>CAWDRG010000022.1:0-175641 GCA_963804645.1 uncultured Bacillota bacterium | reverse complement strand
TTAGTGGCATCGCCGATAAGATAATTTGACCCGCGCGTCGAATAGTCCCCAGACACAGCCAGCATCGGACTACCAGTCGCACCCATCGTCGCAGCAACGAGGTGAGCAGTCATGGCTGCAGCGCCTGCCGCTCGCTCCGCCGCGCCCCGGGTCAACCTGGCTGAGACCGTCGAACTCCTGCACAGGCATCTGACCGCCGCCTTATGCCACACGGTGTTCCAGCGGGTCCGCAATCGGGAACGCCAGCGCCGCTGGACGCTGGCGGCCCTGGCCCAGTTCTGGCTCACCGTGATCCTCACCGCTCCGCGCTCGCTGACCCAAGCGCTCCAAGAGGGCGGGATGATGTTCCCCGCCCTGGGGCCGGCGGCCCGCACCTCGCCCGAGGCCTTCTTCCAACGGGCGGAGCGGTTGCGGCCCCACTTCTTCCAGGCCTTGTACGACGCGTTCATCGCGCAGCTGGTGGCGGATGCCCGCCCGCTCTATGCGGCCACCGTGAGCGGGTTGCGGGAGCGCTTCCCCGAGGTCTGGGTCCTGGATGGCTCGCGCCTGAATCAGGTGGCCCATCGTCTCAAGTTGACCTGGGATGTCCGCTCGGCGCTCCTGCCCGGGTGTGTGCTGGTCCTCTACGATCTCTTCCGCGGCTTCCCGCGCCAGATCGCTTTCTGCACCGATGCGGCCCGGGGCGAACTGCCACGGGCCCAGGAGCTGCTGGGGCAGATCCCGCCAGGGACGCTGCTCGTGGCGGATCGTCTCTACGCCTCGGTGACCTTCATCGCGGCGCTCTCGCAGCACCAGCTGTGGGGCGTGTGCCGACTGAACCGGCAGGTGAAAGTGCAGCAGGTGAAACTGCTGCGGCGCGTCCAGCGGGGCGGAGGAACGCTCACCGAACGCCTCGTGATCGTCGGCTCGGGCCAAACCGCCCCGCCCCAACGGATGCGGCACATCCGCTGGCGGGCGCGGCGCGAAGCGCTGGATCTGCTGACCACCGTCCTGGAGCCCTCGCGGCTGCGGGCCGAGGAAGCGCTGACCTGCTACCGCCTGCGCTGGCAGGTGGAGCGCCTGTTCTTCGATCTGAAAGAGGTGCTCGATCTGCACCACTTCTACCTCGCCAGCCCGCGCGGCGTCGCCCAACAAGTGTATGCGGCGGGCGTGGTCTATGCGGCGATGCGCGCGGCGCAAGCCCGCATCGCGGAGACGCATGGCCTCACGCCTGAGCAACTGTCGCCGGCCAAGCTCTTCCCCCGCGTCGCCCGCGCGTCGATCGCGATCGTGGATGCGGAGCTCGCGTTTGCCGCCACCCAACGGGCGAATCCCGGGGTCGTACTCACCAAACCGGGCTGGGCGGAACTGCCCCCAACGCAGGTCTCGCTGGCCGCGCTGCTGCTCGAACGCCGTCGTGGCACGCGTCGCAAGCGCCGATACTGCGCGAGCCGGCATCGGTGGAAATCGTTCACGCATCTGTCCGGTGGACGCAAGTTATGTTAGTGGCGATGAGTCTTAGATGGAGCGGATCTGTTGCGCGGCGAAGACATCGTTCGCCCAGACGAGAAACCGGCCGTCGGCCAGCGGGTCGAGGGCCGCGTACTCCCGACGCGTCGCCTTGGGCACCACGTTCCACCGTTCGACGGAGTCGCCCAGCTCCGCCGTGTAGAGGATGCGCGTCGGCGTGTCTCGCAGCGCGTCGCGGACGGAGGCGAGGTTGGCCGCGCACGCCGCGAGCCCAAAGCGGTCCCCGTGGTGCGTGAGCCAGTAGCCGCCCCATGCCTGCGGATACGACTGGTACACGAGCACGTCGAGGCCGGCGCCGGCGAGCGCGCGATAGTCGGCGCCGTGCCGTTTGGCCTCCTCGTACGAGAACCCCATGCGGTCGTACGCGAGCAGCACGTCCCCTTCGCGGTGCACCCACGACGCGACGGTGCGGTAGAACTCGGTCCACGCGGGAATCGCGTCCTCGCGGTCGTTGTAGCGGTCCGGCACCATGAACGAGCCGAAGCCGCAGAAGCCGTCGCCGAGCATGAGGCCGTCGAACCCGAACGCGGATTTGAGCCGCTCGTACTGGCGTCCAATGTAGTCCGCGTACTCGATCCCGTCGGGCCGAATGCGCGCGAAGGGGTTGAGGTCCGAGCTCCCCGGCATCCGGCGCAGCTCCGGATGCCCGCGCAGCCAGGGGAGGGAGGGAGCGGCCACCAGCCTCCGTAGTTCCAGCATCCGATCGCGACCCGCATGCCCTGCGCGCGGAGGGCGCCCACCAGCTCTTTTAGGTCCTGATGGGTGGTCCAGGCGTGGAGCGGGCCGTGGCGGTTCAGACCGGTCGGTGTCGCGGGCGCAAACTCGCCGAACGACAGGAAGAACTGCGGGTGCCGATCTTCCATCAGGACCACGCCCTCAAGGCCCGGGAGGGCGGGGAGCGGCCTCGGGAACGCGCCCGGGTCGGCGCACGCCCAGACCGGTCCGTGCACGACCTCGTCGTATGCGAACGGCGAGGGCCGCCTCCGCCACAAGAGCCGCGATTCGAGCACCCGCGCGAGATGCCGCAGGAGAAAGCTGAGGGGAATCCGATCCACCACGTGCCTCCGTGTGCGGTCCGCCGCGATGGCTGGGGGTTCGCCGGGACCGCACCGGTCCCCCGCGCCCGAAAGAGGGGCCATGCCGGCCCGGTCCCGAAGACTGGATGGCCGGGCGCACGGTGCGAACCCGGCGGCATCGGTTCCGGTCCGGAGGCCTCGGTGGACCCGTTTGTGTTTCCCGATCCGCCCAACGCGAAGGCCCTGGAGTGGCCGGGTCCCCCGATCGGCGCGGGCAACGTCATCACGCGCGTAAAAGCCCTGCTCCCGACGCGCGACGTGGCGATCGATCGGGTCGAGGGGCGCCGCGACGAGCTGGTCACGTCCGCGGTGGAGCACGTCGTCCGCCATGCCGGGGCGGAGCCGCTCGCCGTGTGCGATGCCGTGATCCACGGCGTGCGCGTGCGGGTGATCACGAACTCAACGCACCTCGAACAGTTTTGGACCGCCCACTGGTACCGCCCGGACGAGTGGCGGCGCGCGACCGGACTCACGCCGCCGGCGCGGCCGCAGGTGACCATCTACGCGATCGGCGGGGTGGCCGACCAGCAGCAGGGAGCGTACTACAGCCACCGCACCGGGACGGTCGTTCTGTTCAACACCACGTACTACGGCGAGCTCTGGTCGGCGGCGCTCGCGGCGGCCGGCCGCCTCCTCGCGGAAGAGCGCGGGATCCACAGCCTCCACGCGGGGTGCGTCGGCGGCCGGGACGGCGGCGTGGTATGTCTCGGGCCAGCCGGGACCGGAAAGGCCGCGGCGGCGTTCGGCCTCGCGTCCGGAGACCCCGGCGCCCGCTTCCTCTCCCAGAACACGGTGCACGTGCGCTACACGCTCGCGATGCGCGACGGCCGGCGGGTGGCACCGTTCGAGATCATCCCCGTGCACGGCCGACCGGTCCGCGGCTACCGTGTCTTTCGGTGGCTGGACACGCACCGCGGGGCGGCCGGAGAGTTTCGCAGCACCGGCCTCGATCACGCCGACGTGCGTGCGCCGCTCTCGGCGCTCGATCTCACCAGTCCGGTCGAAGCGTACGCCTACGCGAGCACGAAAGCGACGTACGTCCGAACGGATCTCCTCGGCCTCGTGCCCGGGCTCGCCGCCGCGCTGCTGGCGGCCCCGCTCGAAAACGTTCCGGACGTCACGCCGGAGGGACTGGCGGCCCGCGCCGCGATGCTCGACGTCCTCGCGAACGCGGTGCTGGGCACACCCGACGGCGACGCGGAGTCGCGGGGGGCCCGGGACGACGTGCGCGTGCACCTGACCGCGCTGCTCGCGTGCCCCGCCGGCCGCGCGATGCTCGACCCTGCGAGGGGGCTCGCCGGCGGAGGCGTCGTCGCGGCCCCGATGGACGGTGTGCGCCTGTCAACCGTCGTGCTTCTACGGCGGGACCCGCGGGATCGGACCGTGCTCGACACCCTCCCGCTCGCGCGGTTCATCACCCGCGTGCTGACCGGCGAGGCCCCCGACGGGACGCGCCAGGTGGCCTACAACCCTCACCGCGCGGCGTCGCCCGACGTCGAGCGCGCCGCGGTCGATGCGCTGGCGTCCGAGGCGGCCGCCCGGGCCGGCGGCGCCGAAGCGTTCTACCATGCGTTCGAGCGGTCTCCCGCGGTGCCGCCCACGCTGGCATTTGAGGGGGAGCTGTTTCGCATGCTGCACCGCGCGACCCGCTGCTACGATCTCAACGCGATCGTGGGGTCTGATCCCGACAACCGCGATTCCGCAGACGCGCAGGCCCGTACGAACGCGCTGATCGCGTACGCCGCGGCTCCACGCGCGGGAGCGCAGCACCTCGACCTCGACGGCGCCCGCGAGGCGCTGGCGGCCGCCGCTCCGCTGGCGGCGGGCGAGCCGACCCGATGAGCGGGGACACCATGCGCGCCCTCGTCAAACCCGGCCCGGGTCCCGGCTTCGAACTGCGGACCGTGCCGGTGCCGCGGCTGGGTCCGGGCGACGTGCTGGTCCGGGTCCACGCCGTCGGAATCTGCGGGACCGACCTCCACATCGACGAGTGGGACGCGTGGGCCGCTTCGCACGTGCGTCCACCGCGCGTGATCGGACATGAGTTCTGCGGGACGGTCGTCGAGGCCGCGCCGGACGCCGCCGGCGTTGCCCCGGGGGACTTCATCGCGGGGGAGTGCCACATCAACTGCGGCCGCTGCCACCTGTGCCGGCGCGGGGACGGGCACATCTGCGAAGCGCTGCAGATCATCGGGATCGACCGCGACGGGGCGTTCGCGGAGTACGTCGTGCTGCCCGCGCGCAACGCCTGGAAGATGTGGCCCGATGTGCCGCGCGAGGTGGCGGCGATGATGGATCCGTTCGGCAACGCGGTGCACACCGCGTTCGCCACCGATCTCGCCACCCGCTCGGTGGTCGTGATGGGGTGCGGTCCGATCGGACTGTGCGCGGTGCTGATCGCCCGGCGGGCCGGGGCGGCCCCGGTGATCGCTGTCGATGTGAACCCCTACCGGCTGCGCCTGGCCGGGGCGGTCGGCGCGGACCGGGTGGTCGACGCGGGCCGCGAGGACACGGCCGCGTTCGTGCGGTCGCTGACGCGGGGGGAGGGGGCCGACGTGCTGCTCGAGTTCTCCGGCAGTCCCGAGGGACTGCACGCGGGGCTGGCGGGGCTGCGGAACGGCGGCTTCGCCGCGCTGCTCGGGCTGCCGCACGCCCCGTTCGCCGTGGATCTGGCCAACGACGTGATCTTCAAGGGGCTCCGCCTGCAGGGGATCTTCGGGCGCCGCCTGTGGGAGACGTGGTACAAGGGCAGCGCGTTGCTCGCCGCCGGGCTCGACCCGCGCCCCGTCATCACCCACCGATTCCCGATGGCGCGGTTTCGGGAGGCGTTCGATCTGATGCGGTCCGGTCAGTGCGGCAAAGTGATACTCAGCGTGGACGGGGCGGCATGAGGCGCGCGGTCCCGCGGCGTTGTCCGGCGCTCGCGCACGCTCCGGGGAGGCGTATGGGATGAGCGATCCGCTGGCGTTTCTCGATGACGAGCTCCGCGCGCTGCGGGAGAGCGGCGTGTACCGGTGGCCCCGCGAGCTCGCGGGCGAGCAGGCGCCCGTGTGCGTCTACGACGGCCGCCGGGTCATCAACCTCTGCGCCAACAACTATCTGGGGCTGGCCAACGACCCGACCCTCAAGGCGGCGGCGCGGGACGCGATCGACGCGTACGGGGTCGGCTCCGGGGCGGTGCGGACGATCGCCGGCAACATGGCGATCCACGACGAGCTCGAGCGCCGGCTGGCGGTGTTCAAGCGCACCGAGGGGGCGCTCCTGTACCAGTCCGGGTTCACGGCGAACGCCGGGACGGTGTCGGCGATTCTCGGGAAGGGCGACGTCGTGGTCAGCGACGCGCTGAATCACGCGAGCATCATCGACGGCTGCCGGCTGAGCGGCGCCGACCGGAAGATCTTTCCCCACAAGGACGTCGCGGCGGCGCGGCGGTGCCTCGAAGAGGCCCGCGGGGCCCGCCGCGTGCTGCTCATCACCGACGGGGTGTTCAGCATGGACGGCGACGTGGCGCCGCTGCCCGAGCTGTGCGCCCTGGCGCGGGAGTTCGGGGCGATCATGATGGTCGACGACGCGCACGCGAGCGGGGTGATGGGCGCGGGCGGGCGCGGCACCGTGGAGCACTTCGGGATGCACGACCAGGTGGACATCCAGGTCGGCACGCTCAGCAAGGCGTGGGCGTGCCTCGGCGGCTATGTTGCCGGCCGGCGGCCGCTGATCGAGTTTCTGATGCAGCGCGCGCGGCCGCTGCTGTTCAGCACGTCGCATCCCCCGTCGGTGGCGGCGACCGCGATCGCGGCGCTCGATTTGATCGAGCGGGATCCGGGCCTCATCGATCGGCTGTGGGACAACACGCGGCTGTTCAAGGCGGGCCTCGCGCGCCTCGGGTTCGACACGGGCGCGAGCGAGACGCCGATCACGCCGATCATGATCGGCGGTGAGGCCGAGGCGATGCGGTTCTCCGACCGGCTCTTTGAGGAGGGCGTGTTCGCGCTCGGGATCGCCTACCCGACGGTTCCGCGCGGGAAGGCACGCGTACGCACGATCGTCAGCGCGGGTCACACGCCGCAGGATTTGACGCGCGCGCTTGCGATCTGCGGTGCCGTGGGCCGTGAGATGGGGGTGGTCCGGTGAGCGCCACGGCATCGCCGGGAGCCGCCGCGCCGCCGAGGGGACGGGGCCCCACGGCGGCGGTGGCGGGGCGCGCCGAGGCAGATCAGCGGGGGGAGGATGGCTGTGCTTCATCCCAATGTGCTGATCCGGTTGGAGGGCCTGACCGCCGCGGTGCTGGCCGCGGCGCTCTACGCGTTCCACGGCGGGGGTTGGCTCTGGTTCGCGGTGCTCTTCTTGGTCCCCGATCTCTCCATGCTCGGCTACCTCGCCGGACCCCGCGTCGGCGCCGCCGCCTACAATCTGGTCCACACGTACACGACCGCCGGGGTCCTGGCGGCAGTTGGTGTCGTTACGGGGCACGGGTTTGTGGTATTGTGCGCCCTGATTCTTGGAGCCCACATCGGAGTTGATCGGCTCCTCGGCTATGGGCTGAAGTACCCGACCGGGTTCAAAGACACGCATTTGCAGCGCCTGTAGCCGGCCGCGCGGGCGGCGCTGCGTGCTGTCCCTCGTCCACGACGCCGGACCTCGTCGCGTGGGGTGCGTGTTACCCCGCTACCTGACTCCTAGGCTGCCGCCAGCGGGCCACCATGCGCGCGAGCCGGCGGTGCTCGGGTGGGCTGGTACCGGGGGTGGTCGGGCGACGAGACGCGACGGTACGAAAGAACCAGGTCTTCGCGGCGTCCACGAGGACGATGTAGACGACGACCAGCACGGCGAGGACGCCGAAAAACGTCGGGGGGAGAGGGGCAAATCCGAGGACGGCCGCGATCGGCGAGAACGGGAGGCCGGCGCCGACGATCGCCACCCCGAGTGTCGTGGCGGCCAGCGGCCAGCTGGGTCGACTGCGAAAAAACGGCACCCGGCGCGTGCGGAGCACGAAGATGATCAACGTCTGCGTGACGAACGATTCCACGAAGTACCCCGAACGAAACTCCCTCGGCGTGGCGTGAAACACCAGCAGCATGACGGCGAAGATCGCGTAGTCGAAGAGGGAACTGATGGGGCCGAACACGGTCATAAAGCGCCGGATGATCCCGATGTCCCAGTGCGCCGGCCGCAGCAACTGCTCCGGATCGACATTGTCCGTCGGGATCGTCATCTCGCTGCCATCGTACAGGAGGTTGCCGAGCAACACCTGCGACGCCAGGAGCGGGAGAAACGGCAGGATCAACGAGCCCCCCGCGGTACTGAGCATGTTGCCGAAGTTCGATGACGTGCCCATGACGAGGTACTTGATCGTGTTGGCGAAGATCCGCCGTCCTTCGGCGACGCCGTCGGCGAGGATCCCGAGGTCCTTCGTGATCAGGACGATGTCGGCGGCGTCCTTGGCCACGTCCGTCGCCGATTCGACGGAGATGCCGACGTCGGCGTCATGCAATGCGACCGCGTCGTTCACGCCGTCGCCGAGGAACCCGACATCCACGCCGGTCTTGCGCTGCAGTTGGATGAGCCGCGCCTTCTGCTCGGGAGAGATGCGGGCGAAGATCGTGGTGCCTGGCAGCGCGGCGGTGAGCTCCGGATCGCTCATCTGCGCGAGCGCCGTGCCGGTCAGCGTCCCGGCCACTGCCATCCCGAGGTCGCGGCAGACTTTCTGCGCCACGAGTTCGTTATCACCCGTGACGATCTTGATCGCGATGCCCAACTGCTCGAGACGCACGATCGACGCAGCGGCATCGGCCTTCGGCGGGTCGGCGAAGGTGAGGACGCCCGCCGGCATCAGCCCGTCCTCATCGGACGGGCTGATCGCGGTCAGTCCGGGTGCCTCGCGCGTGGCGACCGCAATGACGCGCACCCCGGCGGCAAACTGGGCCGTGAGCAGCTGCGTAAAGTCGGGCGGACGCGTGGCGCACCGGGCCAGGACTGACTCCGGCGCTCCTTTGACAATCAACCGGCGGTGTGTCCCGTCATCGACCAGGACCGACATGAGGCGGCGGTCGTAGTCAAACGGCGCGTCGGCGACGCGGTGCCAGGCATTCAGGCCCGCGCGCACGGGTGCCGACGCGTCCCAGAGCGCCGCGTCGAGCGCGTTGGTCGTGCTACGGCTGGCAACGCCGCCCTCGGCCGCGGTCGCCGGGGTACACAGCAGCCCCAACTGCAGTACCTCGGGGGACGGCGCGCCGTGGAGATCGAGCGCCGCCGCGAACGTCGTGCGTCCCTCGGTGAGGGTGCCCGTTTTGTCGGTGAACAGCACCACCATGTTGCCGAGATCCTCGATGCTGACCAGACGTTTGACGAGGACGGAGCGGGCGGCCATGCGGCGCGCCCCCGTCGCGAGGCTGACGGTGACGATCGCCGGCAGCAGCTGGGGGGTCAAGCTGACGGCGATGGCGAGCGCGAACAGGAGCGACTCGAAGACGGAGTGACGGAGCAGCGCGTTGACGACGAACACGACGCTCGTCACGACGCCCGTGATCCAGACCAGGAGATTCGAAAAGTTCCGCAGCCCCTGCTGAAAGGCGGTTTCCGGCAACCGTCCACCGATCCGCAGCGCGATCCGCCCAAGTTGCGTGGCGGAACCGGTGGCGACCACAACGCCACTGCCCATGCCCTGGCGGACGACCGTTCCCATGAGCGCGCACGGCGACAGATCGACGGGGCCGCCGTTGGCGCTCGCCGTGGACGTCTTCTCGACGGGCACCGACTCGCCCGTGAGGACCGCTTCATCGCACTCGAGGCCCCGCGCGTCGAGCAGCCGCAGATCCGCGGGGATGATGTCGCCGACGTCGAGGACGACGATGTCGCCCGGAACGAGCGCGGTCACGTCAATCGCCGTCAGCCGCCCGTCGCGCATCGTCCGTGCCGTGGGGCGCAGTTGGGCCTGGAGATCCGCAATCGCCCGCGCGCTGCGGTACTCGCTGATGAACCCAAGCCCCACGCTCATCGCCACGATGCCCAAGATGATGGCGGCATCGATCCGGTCCCGCGACACGAGCGAGACCATGGCGGTGCCAGCGAGGAGGAGGAGGAACGGATTGTTGAGCTGGCCCCAGAGCAGCCTCAGCGTCCCAAGCCGGTGGCTGCGCAGCGCGTTGGACCCAACGAGCGCCCGCCGGCGTGTCGCTTCGCTCGTCGTCAGGCCGGTGCGCGTGGTGTGCAGCCGCCCGAGCACGTCCTCGGCCGGCAAGCACGCCACCGTGGCGAGATCGGGCAGCGCATCGCCGAGCCACTCCCCGGAGGTGCTCCGGGCCGGCGGCATTAGCGGTCGCACGGCGGGGTCACGGTCGTTGCGATGCGACACCCACTCATCCGGCCGTGCCCCCCCAATCGAATCTGCGAAACCGTCCTCGGCGACGCCGCGTCATGAGACGCTCGTGCGGCCGATCTGCGGAACTACTTCACACTGCAATCGAGCATTCCTGTGGCCGAGCCGACATGGGTGTGCACGCATGCCGGGACGTCAGCCGCGGCCGCGATCGACGTTGTCCTGGCGGGTGCGTCTTGACTGCGACGTCACTCAGGGTCGTCCGACCGCCGCATCCTCTGATCGCCCGATACCCTCCGCCGCCGCCGGCCGGTACGCTACGCATGGAGCACGTCATGCGACCTGCCGGGACGTCGCAGGGGGCGCGGCTGGCATGTGAACCGGCGAGGAGGATCGGACGGTGGGTGTCGACGAGGCTAGAGACGCCTTGACGCACAGTCCATTTTTCGCGGGGTGCGCGGCGGCGGATCTCGCCAAGCTCGCCGCGTATGCCGACGTGCACACGTACGAGGCCGGACGCTGGCTGTTTCATGAGGGCGCCCAGCACGAATGGTTCGGCGTGATCGTGCGGGGCGACATGGCGCTGGTCCACGACCGCCGCCGGCGCCCGCTGCGGGTCGGGATCGCCGGCGTCGGCGTGGCCCTTGGGGAGGGCGCACTCCTCGACGCGCCGCCGCACCCCGCGGGAGGGTACGCGCGCACCCGGGTCACCGTGCTGCGGGTGTCCATGGTCGCGGTGCGCGAACTGGGCGGTGCGTACCCGGCGCTCGTGGCGCAGATCGCGGCGCGCGCCGGTGTGCGCTCGGCGACGGACGGGAATCAGGCGGCGGTGTCGGAACGCCGCTGAAACGGCTTCGCGACGTGCCGGCGCTGGCCCCGTTGCGCCACCGCAACTTCCGGCTGTTCTTCGCCGGTCAGTTCGTGTCGCTGATCGGCACCTGGATGCAGTCCGTGGGCCAAGCGTGGCTGGTGCTGCAACTGACGCACTCGGCGTTTCTCCTGGGCGTCGTCAGCGCGCTCCAGTGGTTTCCCACGCTCCTGCTGTCCCTGCCCGCCGGGGTCCTCGCGGACCGCGTCGCGAAACGCCGCCTGCTCATCGGGACCCAAACAATGTTTCTCCTCCTGGCCCTGTGCCTGGGCACGCTGAGCGTCCTGGGCCGTGTGCGGTATTGGCACGTGGCCGTGCTGGCGGTCGGGTTCGGCATCGTCAGCGCCGTCGATTTTCCCGCCCGGCAGGCGTTTGTGGTGGAGATGGTGGAGGGGACCGACGATGTGTCCGCCGCGGTGGCGCTCAACTCATCGCTGTTCAGCGCCGCGCGGCTGATCGGGCCGGCGGTCGGCGGGCTCGCGATCGCGGCGTGGGGCGTGGGCGCGGCGTTTCTCGCGAATGCGGCGAGCTTCCTTGCGGTGATCACGGCGCTGTGCGCCATGCGCGCCCTTCCCCAGCAGGCGGTCGCGTCGTGGACCGGGCTGCTGGATCGCATCGAAGAGGGCATGGAGTTCGTCTATCGCACGCCCGCAATCCTCTGGCTGCTGGTGCTCCTGACCGTGATGGGGCTCTTCCCGACGAATTACAACATTTTCATCCCGGTGCTGGCGCAGGCGCGGCTGCGACTTGGGGCGTCCGGGTTCGGGTTCCTCACGGCGGCGAACGGCGCCGGGGCCGTGCTCGGCGGGCTGCTCGTGGCCTCGAGGGGCCGTGACTTCCCGAGGGGCGCGTACCTGTACTGGTCCGCGCTCGTGCTGTCCGCGACCACGATGGTGTTGAGCCTCGCCGCGCGGGCCGACGTCGCCGCCGGGCTGCTGTTTCTGGCGGGAGGCAGCATGACCATCTTCAGTTCCGTGGCCAACGGCACCACGCAGTTCCTCACCCCCGACGCGCTCCGCGGCCGGGTGATGAGCATCTACTCGCTCATCTGGAACGGAACGACCCCGTTCGGCGCGCTCCTCGTGGGCGGTCTCGTCGGGATGTGGGGCCTCTCCGCGGGTCTCCTGGTGGGCGGGGGCGCGGGACTCGTCGGCGCGCTCGCCATCCACGGCATCGTGCTCCGCCGCGGGTGGAGGCCGGCGTCGAGGTCGCGCGCGTGATGCGCGTCGGGGGACGCGTGCGGCCGGGACGACGTCGGGCGCCGGGCCCCGCGGCTCAGGCGGTCTCGGGCGCGAGCCGCCAGTGCTCGGGCGACCGCCACAGGCTGGAGAGCATCAACTCCCGGATGAAGATCAGTTCCTTCGGCAGCCGGTCGTAGAGGCGGGCGAACAGCTCTTCGTGGGACAGCAGCTCCTGCTGCCACGCATCCCGGTCGACCGACATCAGCTGCGCGAAGCGTTCGCGGGTGATCTCCTCGAGGCCGCCCCAGTCGAGGTCCTCGTACCGCGGCATCCAGCCGATCGGGCTTTCGACCGAGTACCCCCGCCCGCGCGACCGGTCGACGATCCATTTGAGGACGCGCATGTTCTCGCCGAAGCCGGGCCAGAGAAATTGTCCGTCCTCGCCCTTGCGGAACCAGTTGACGGTGAAGATCCGCGGCGGATTGGGCAGCTCGCGTCCGACCTGCAGCCAGTGATTGAAGAACTCCGCCATGTGATAGCCGCAGAACGGCAGCATCGCAAAGGGGTCCCGCCGCACCTGGCCCACCGCGCCCTCGGCCGCCGCGGTCATCTCCGAGCCCATCGTCGCCGCCATGTACACGCCGAAGTTCCAGTTGACCGCCTGGTAGACGAGCGGGACGGCGGTGCTGCGACGGCCCCCGAACAGGAACGCGCTGATGGGGACGCCGTCGGGGTCTTCCCACCGCGGATCGATCGAGGGGCATTGGGCGGCCGGGGCCGTAAACCGCGCGTTGGGATGGGCCGCCGGCTTCCCGCTGGTCCGGTCGTAGGGCTGGCCCCGCCAGTCGGTCAGGCCCGCCGGCGGCTCCGGGGTCAGGCCTTCCCACCACACGTCCCCGTCCGCCGTCAGGGCGCAGTTCGTGAAGATCGTGTTCCGGCTGATCGTTGCCATGATGCTGGGATTCGTCTTCGAGTTCGTGCCGGGGGCGACCCCGAAGAATCCCGTCTCCGGATTGATCGCCCACAGTCCGCCGTCGGGGCCGGGGCGAATCCACGCGATGTCGTCGCCGAGGGTGGTGACCTTCCATCCCTGCTTGCGGAAGTATTCCGGCGGCACCAGCATCGCGAAGTTGGTCTTGCCGCAGGCGCTCGGGAACGCCGCCGCGACGTAGGTCTGTTCCCCTTCGGGGGAGGTGACCCCCATCAGCACCATGTGCTCGGCGAGCCAGCCCCGATCCCGGGCCATCCAGGACGCGATGCGGAGCGCGAGACACTTCTTGCCGAGGAGCGCGTTGCCGCCGTACCCGCTGCCGAACGAGACGATCGACGGATCCTCGGGAAAGTGGACGATGTACTTCGTGTCGTTGCACGGCCAGCGGGAGTCGACCTGCCCGGGGGCGAGGGGTGCGCCGACCGTGTGCAGGCACTTGACGAACGTCCCGTTGCCGAGCACGTCGAGGACCTGCTCGCCCATGCGCGTCATGATGCGCATGCTGACCGCCGCGTACGCGGAATCGGTGAGCTGCACCCCGATCAGCGAAAACGGCGAGCCGAGCGGGCCCATGCTGAACGGGACAACGTACAGGGTCCGCCCGCGCATGCATCCCTGCAGCAGGCCCGCCAGCGTCTTCCGCATGGCGTCGGGCTCGACCCAGTTGTTGGTGGGGCCGGCGTCCTGCTTCCGGGTCGTGCAGATGAACGTGCGGTTCTCGACGCGCGCGGTGTCGCTCGGATCGGACCACGCGAGGAACGAGTTCGGGCGCTTCGCGGGGTTCAGGCGGAGCAGCGTGCCCTGCGCGACCAGCTGGGCGGTGAGGCGGTTGTACTCGTCGTCCGACCCGTCGCACCAGTGGATGCCGGTGGGCTCGCAGCGCGCCGCGACCTCGTCGACCCATCGGACGAGCGCCTGATTTTTGGTGAGCTCCTTGACCATGTCGCCGCTCCTTCTCGAAGCGCGCCCGGGCGGTCCGCGCCGCGCGAGCGCGTCCACCCTTGGTGCGGTTCGGAGACGCCGCGCCCTCTCTTCGTTCGTCGCGACGCGCGAGACTCCTCCGGCGGCGCCGCGCTCCGGGGCGTGTGAATCGGTCATGCTATACTATTTGAGTGATGCCCGGATTCACCACGTTGCTGACACCCACCGAGGCCAAGGCTCGCTACGCCCGGGCGTATGTTCCACGGCCGCGCGGGACCGAGCGGGTGCCGCTGGCCGACGCGTTCGGCCGCGTGCTCGCGCGGGACGCCCAGGCCCCCGAGGACCTGCCCGAGTTCGATCGTTCGACGGTGGACGGCTACGCCGTGCGCGCCGACGACGTGGCCGGGGCGTCCGAGGCGGCGCCGGTGACGCTGGCGCTGGTCGGTGAAGTGCTGATGGGCGAGGCGGCCCGGACGCCGGTCGCCCCGCACACCGCGGTCCGCATCCCGACCGGCGGGATGCTGCCCGAGGGCGCCGACGCGGTCGTGATGCTTGAGGACGTCGAGGTGCGGGACGAGCGGACGGTCGCGGTCGCGCGGGCGCCGCGCTCTGGGGACAACATCATGCGCCGCGCCGAGGACGTCCGCGCGGGTGAGACGGCGCTACGGGCCGGTGTGCGGCTGCGCCCGCAGGACCTCGGGCTGCTGGCGGCGATCGGCGTCGCCGAGGTCGAGGTGTTCCTGCGGCCGCGCGTCGCGGTGGTGCCGACGGGGGACGAGCTCGTGCCGCCCGACCGCCGGCCGGGTCCGGGGCAGATCCGCGAGTCGAACACGTACGCGCTCGCGGCGCTGGTGCGCCAGGAGGGCGGGGAGCCGCGCCTCTATGGCGTGGTCAAAGATGACTACGGCCTGCTGCTCCGCACGCTCGCGGACGCGCGCGCAGCGAGCGACCTGGTGCTCGTGAGCGGCGGCACGTCGGTCGGCGCCAAGGACGAGGTGGCGCGCGCGATCGACGAGCTCGGCCGGCCCGGCGTGATCGTCCATGGGGTGGAGATCAAGCCCGGCAAGCCGACGATCCTCGCCCTTGTCGAGGGGACGCCGGTCGTGGGCCTCCCCGGGAATCCGGTGAGCGGCATGGTCATCTTCGACGTGTTCGTGCGGGATGTGCTGCGCGGGCTCGCCGGGTGGACGGGGCCGCGCGGGTTCGGGCAGGTCGTCCGGGCGCGCATGGACCGGCGCATCCCGTCGGCGGGCGTGCGCGAGGATCACATTCGAGTGGCGCTGGACGCGCGGGCCGACGGCACGTGGGCGGTGCCGGTGCTCGGCAAGTCCGGCATCATCACCACGATGACGCGGGCGGACGGGGTCGTGGTCGTGCCGACGGGACAGGAGAGCGTGGACCGGGGCGCCGAGGTCGAGGTCCACCTATTCCCGCCGTGAGCGCGCGCCCGGCACCGGTGCGCGGCCGCCTCACGCATCTCGACCGGCGCGGGCGGGCCCGCATGGTGGACGTCGGCGAGAAGCCGGAGACCGTGCGGGACGCGGTCGCCCGCGGCGAGGTAGGGATGGCCGCGGCGACGGTGCGGCGCATCACCGCGGGGACGGCCCGCAAGGGCGACGTGCTCGCGGTCGCACAGGTCGCCGCGATCGCGGCTGCCAAGCGGACGTGGGAGCTGATCCCGCTCTGCCACCTGATCCCCCTGACAGGGGTGGCGGTGGATCTGGTGCCGGATCTCCGTCGGCGGTGCGTGCGCGTGGAAGCGCGGGTGCGCACCCTGGGCCGCACCGGGGCCGAGATGGAGGCGCTCGTCGCGGTGGCGGTGGCCGCGCTCACCGTGTATGACATGCTGAAGGCGGTCGAGCGCGGCATGGTGATTCGGAACATCCGGCTCGTCCGGAAGTCCGGGGGGGCGTCTGGGACCTACGTGCGCGCGGGAGAAGCGCGCCGCAGGGCGAGGGCCGCGCGATGAGCGAGGGGCGGCGGATGCGCGGCATGCGGTGCGGCGTCCTGACCGCGAGCGACCGCGTCAGCCGGGGCGCCGGGGCGAACGACAGCGGCCAGTACCTCGTGGACACGCTCGGCGCGCGGGGCGCCGAGATCGTCGTGCACGTCACCGTACCGGACGATCTCGACACGATCGCGCGGACGCTCGCGGACATGGCGGACACGCTCGGCGTGGACCTGGTGCTGACGACCGGCGGCAGCGGTGTCGCGGGCCGCGACGTGACGCCCGAGGCGACGCTCCGCGTCGTCGAGCGGCAGGTCCCGGGGATTCCCGAGGCGGCCCGCGTGGCGACCGCGGCGCGCTCGCCGCTGGCCGCGCTCTCGCGCGCCGTCGCGGGCATCCGGGGCCACACGCTGATCGTGAACCTGCCGGGGAGTCCGAAGGCCGTGCGGGAGTGGATGGACGTGCTGCTGCCCATCCTGCCCCACGCCGTCGAACTGCTGCAGAACCGGCCGCTCGAGTGGGGGCGGGAGCATCAGGCCTGAGCGCGCTGCCGCGCTTGACACGACGTCCGGCAACTTAGTACATTCTGGCGGGTCGCGCGCACGGCGCGCGGGATGGGATCGAACTCGGCGATGCCAGTACTCAGCGTCTCCAATCTGACGAGGGCGTACGGCGACACCACGGTGCTCGCCGGCGTTTCGTTTGGCGTCGAGCCGGGCGAGAAACTCGGGCTCGTCGGCCGCAACGGCGTGGGGAAGACGACCGTGCTGCGGCTGCTCGCCGGCCTCGACCACGCGGATGGGGGCGCCGTGAGCCTCCGTCCCGGGGCACGCGCGGGCTACCTTGCGCAGATCCCGGACGTGAGCGACGGGCACACGCTGTGGGAAGAGGCGGCCGCGGCGTTCGCGGGGCTCCGGCAGGTGGAGCAGCGTCTCGCGGACGCCGAGGCGCTGATGGCGTCTCCGGAGGTGCACGGCGACGACGCGAAGCTCGCCAGCGCGCTCGAAGAGTACGGCCGCCTCCGGGACCGGTTTGAGACGACCGGCGGCTTCACGTACGAGGCGGAGATCCGCCGCACCCTCGCCGGACTCGGGTTCGAAGAGGAGCAGTTCGAGCAGCCGCTCGCGTCGATGAGCGGCGGCCAGCGGTCCCGCGCGGCGCTGGCGCGCCTCCTGCTGTCGGGGCCCGACATGCTGCTGCTCGACGAGCCGACCAACCATCTCGATCTCGACGCGCTCGAATGGCTCCAGGGATTTCTCGCGCAGTCCCGCGGGGCGCTGCTGCTGGTCAGTCACGACCGGTACCTGCTCGACGCGGTGACCACGCGCACGCTCGAGCTGGAGGACGGCCGGATCGAAGACTACCCCGGCAATTACTCCTACTATGCGGCCGAGCGGGTGGCGCGCCGGGCCCGGCAGCAGGAGCTGTTCGAGCGCCAGCAGGAAGAGGTCGAGGGGCTCAAGGACTACATCCGGCGCAATCACGCCAGCGGTGGTCAGAACGCACGGCAGGCCAAGTCTCGCGAGAAGCGGCTGGCCAAGATCCAGCCGATCGCGGCCCCGAAGCACGCCCGCACGCTGTCGTTTCGTCTCGACGCGCCGCGGCGGGGCCCTCAGCTCGTCCTGCGCGCTCGGAACCTGACGAAGCGCTTCGACGAGCGCGAGGTGCTGCGCCAGGTCTCGTTCGAGATCCGTCGGGGCGAGAAAGTCGGGATGATCGGCCCGAACGGCACGGGCAAGACGACGATCCTCCGGATCGCGGCCGGGCTCGAGCCCGCGACGTCGGGGACCGTGGAGCTGGGTCCGGGCGTGCGGCTGGGCTACTTCGCGCAGCACGCCGAGGAGGCCCTCGATCTCGATCGCACGGTGCTCGACGAGGTGCTCGGGAGCCGGCCGCTCTCACCCGAACAGGTGCGCACGCTGCTGGGGCGGTTTCTGTTCTCCGGGGAGACGGCGTATAAGCGGATCGGCCAGTTGAGCGGAGGCGAGCGGCGCCGGGTCGCGCTCGCGAAGCTGGTGCTGGATCGGCCCGACGTGCTGCTGCTCGACGAGCCGACGACGCATCTCGATCTGCCTTCGCTCGAGGCGCTCGAAGGCGCCCTGCGCGCGTTTCCCGGTGCGATGCTGCTCGTCTCCCACGACCGCTACCTGCTCGACCACGTGGCCTCGCGTCTCTTGGTGCTCGGCGGCGGGACGGTCGTGGAGGCCGCCGGGCCGTACCACGCCTACCGCGCAGCGCTCGCGGCGCGCGAGGCCGCGTCCCAGCCGGACGTGCGGGAGCGCCGCCCGGTCCCGCGTCCGGCCGCGCCGCCCGCGGCCGTGCGGCCGACACCGCCCAGCGACCGCGCGCGCGGCGAGACGCGCGCCGCCGGGTCGCGCGGCGCGGCCCCGAACGCCTCCGAGCTCGTCGCCAGGATCGCCGCGCTGGAGACGGAGCAGACGGATCTCAGCCGGCTGATGGGCGATCCCGAGTTGTATCGAGACGCCGACCGGGCGCGCCGCACGGTGGAGCGCTACGAGGAAGTCTGCGCGGCGCTCGAGGCGCTGTACGGGGAGCTCGAAGGCGTGGAGGAGCAGGCCGGTGCGTGACGCCCACCAGTGCTTCGCGTGCGGTCCGGAGAATCCCATCGGGCTCCGCCTGCGGTTTGTGCAGGACGGCGGCCGGGTCCGCGCGGAGTTCACGCCGGGTCCCCAGTACCAGGGCTACGAGGGCGTGCTCCACGGCGGGATCGTGGCGGCCGCGCTCGACGACGCGATGGCCAACCTGTTCCACATGCGGGGCCAGGAGACGCTCACCGCCCGGCTCGAGGTGCGGTTCCGGCGCGAGGCGCCGATCGGCGCCCGGCTGATCGTGACGGCCGCGGTCGTGGAGGAGCGCGGCCGGGTGTTCTCGGCCGAAGCGGCGCTGGAGCTGCCGGACGGCACGCGCCTCGCCGACGGGCTCGGCACGTTCGTGCGCGCGGGGTAGCACCGTGGCCAAGCGCGCGGCCGACGCCGACGGGGCTCGCCCGGTGATCACGAACCGCCGGGCGCGCCACGAATACTGGATCGAGGAATCCCACGAAGCCGGCCTGGCCCTGACCGGGACCGAGGTGAAATCGCTGCGCGCCGGGCGGGCGAACCTCCAAGACGCCTACGCCAGGGTGCAGGACGGGGAGGCGTGGCTGTACCACCTCCACATCAGTCCGTACGAGCAGGGGAACATCAATAATCACGACCCGCTGCGCACGCGCAAGCTCCTGCTGCACCGCCGGGAGATCCTGCGCCTCGCCGACCGCGCCGACCAGAAGGGCTACACGCTCGTGCCGCTCAAGCTGTATTTTCGCAACGGGGTGGCCAAGGTCGAGCTGGGCGTGGCGCGGGGCCGCCGCGAGTTCGACAAGCGGGAGCGGATCGCGGAGCGCGACGCGGAGCGGAGGATAGCCCGCGCGCTCGGCGCGCGGACGCCCCGGCCCGCCCGCCGCGCCCCGCGGTCCGAGTCGTAGCCGCGGGCCCTTCCGTCTCACGCGCGTGCACCGCCCGCCCCTGGGCGCTCACCTGACGATCAGACGATCGGTTGCCCACAAGATCACGCCCGCGAGCACGAACAGCGCAAGCATGGTGCGTGGCCTCTTTCGCGCTTCCTCCTCAGCGGCGATAATTTTCCCCCGTGCCGTCGGCGGCCGAAACGGGTCCGCCGGCGCAGGTGCGGCTCGGACCGGGCGAGAAGCTGAGCCGTACCCACCATGACGCGCGTCGCGCTCTTCACAACCTGCCTCGTGGATCAACTGTTCCCCGATGTTGCGCGGGCGGCGGTGCGCGTGCTGGAGCGGGTCGGCGCGGAGGTCGACGTGCCCCCGGCGCAGACGTGCTGCGGCCAACTGCCGTTCAACGACGGGTTCTGGGACGAGGCGCGGCGGATCGCGCGGCATCACCTCGAGACGTTCGCGGACGCGGACGCGATCGTGACCCCGTCGGGATCGTGCGCCGGGATGGTCCGGCACTTTTACCCGGTGTTGTTTGAGGGGGACCCGGCCGGCGTGGAGCTCGCGCGCGCGGTGGGCGCGCGCACGTACGAACTGTCGGAGTTTCTGGTCGCGCGCCTCGGACTGACCGACGTCGGCGCGACCTTTCCCGGCCGCGTCACGTATCTCGTGTCCTGTCACGGGTATCGCGAACTCGGCCTGTATGAGGCGCCGCTGCGGCTGCTGCGCGCCGTGCGCGGTCTCGAGTACGTCGCGCTGCCGGCGGCCGACGAGTGCTGCGGCTTCGGCGGGGCGTTCGCGGTCAAGATGGAGCCGCTGTCCGGCGCGATGCTGCGGTCCAAGGTCGACGCGGTGCGGGAGACCGGGGCCGCGGTGGTCACCGGGACGGACGTATCGTGCCTGATGCACCTCGGCGGCGGGCTGTCTCGGGCGGGCGCCGGCGTCCGCCCGCTGCACCTGGCCGAGATCCTGGCCCGGGACGAGACCCGTCCATGACGGCCGACCACGCCTCCGACGGGCCGATTGAGTTTCTCGACCACGCACGGCGGGTCCTCGACGACCCGGCGTTTCAACACAACGTCGGCCACGCCGTGCACGTCTTCCGCGCCCGGCGCGCGGAGGTGCTCAAGGACTTTGCCGGGTGGGAGGAGTGGCGCGAGCAGGCGCGGACGATCAAGGCGCACACGCTGGCGCACCTCGACACCTACCTCGACCACTTCGACCGGAACGTGCGTGCGGCCGGGGGCCAGGTGCACTGGGCGGGCGACGGCGCCGAGGCGCGCCGCATCATCGGCGACCTCGCGCGGCGGCGCGGCGTGCGGCGGATCATCAAGAGCAAGTCGTCGACCACGGACGAGATCGAGCTCAACCCGTCGCTCGAGCGCGATGGGATCGAGGTGACGGAGACCGACCTCGGCGAGTTCATCGTCCAGTTGGGGGAGGAGGCCCCGATTCACTTCGTCGCCCCGGCGATTCATCGGAGCCGCGCCGAGATCGGGGCTCTGTTCGCCGCGAAGATCGGCGCGGCGCCGACGACGGTGCCGGAGCAGCTGACCCGAGCGGCGCGGACCTATCTGCGGGAGCGATTCCTGCGCGCCGAGATGGGCATCAGCGGGGTCAACTTCGGCGTCGCCGAGACGGGCACGCTCGTCGTCTTCGAAAACGAGGGCAACGCCCGCATGGTCACGACGCTGCCGCGCATCCACGTCGCGGTGATGGGGATGGAGAAGCTCGTCCCGAACCTTGCTGCGCTCGCGGTGATGCTGCGCGTGCTGCCGCTCAGCGCGACCGGGGGGCGGATGGCGGAGTACGTGTCGATGATCACCGGGCCCCGGCGTGCCGGAGAGGCCGACGGGCCCGACGAGCTGCACGTCGTCGTGCTGGACAACGGCCGCAGCCGGATCCTGGCCGATAGGGAGGTGCGCGAATCGCTGCAGTGCATTCGGTGCGCCGCGTGCCTCAACGTCTGCCCGGTGTACGAGCGCGCCGGCGGCCACGCCTACGGCAGCATCTACTCGGGGCCGATCGGCGCCGTGCTGACCCCGCTGTACCAGGGGCTGGAGCGCGCCGGGACGCTGCCCTTCGCGAGCTCGCTGTGCGGATACTGCCAGGAGGTCTGTCCGGTCAAGATCGATCTGCCGAAGCTGCTCCTCGTGATGCGGCGGCGCGCCGCCGCGGCAGGGGAGGGGGTGACCCCGTTCGAGCGGCTCGCGATGCAGGGATACGCGTGGGCCGCCGCGACCCCCACGCGCTGGGCGTGGGCCGGCCGCGCGCTGCGTGCGGCGCTCCGGCCGTTCGTGCGCGGCGATCGGATTCCGCGGCTCCCGGGGCCGCTGGGGAGCTGGACGCGCCGGCGGGACTTTCCGGCGCCGCCGCGCGCGTCATTCCTCGATGGCGGCGGCGCGTCGGGCCGGCCGGACGCGGGGACGGGCAGCCGTGACGCGTGACGCGTTCCTTGCGCGGGTCAGCGCCGCGACCGGCGCGCAGCCGCCGGGAGTGGCCCCGAATTTTCTGGCGCCGTCGCCCGCGCGCGACCGCGGCCCCGCGCTCGCGCAGTTCGCGCAGCGGTGGCGGCGTCCCCACGCGGCGTGCGCGCAGGCGGCCGACGCAGCCGGCGCGGCGGCCGTGGTGGGCGTGCTGGCCGCCGCGGGAGTCAAGCGCGTCGTGCTCTCGACGGACCCGCTGCTTGCGGAGATCGGGCTCGCCCGGGCGATCGAAGCCGCCGGCATGGCGCTGGTCGAGCCGCCGCGTTCGCTCGAGGCGGTGCATGCGGTGCTCCCGCAGATTGACGCAGGGGTGACGGTCCCCACCTACGCCGTCGCCGAGACCGCGACGCTCGTCGAAGTCTCGCGCCCGTCGCAGCCGCGCAGCCTGTCACTGGTCCCGCCGCTTCACGTGGCGGTGCTGCGGGCGGAGGCGGTGCTGCCGAGTCTCGACGACCTGTTCACGGCGCTGTCGGCGTCGCCGGTGGAGCACACGGTGACCCTCATCTCGGGACCCAGCGGGACCGCCGACATCGACCTCCAGCACGTGACCGGGGTCCACGGCCCCGGGGACGTGCACGTCCTCATCCTCGGGGGCGCGCCGCTCGCCTAACCCACCGGCGGGCGGCGGTCCGCCCACGGCTGGGCGGCCTCAAACGCCGCGGACGCGCGCAGCACGAGCGCGTCGGCGTGCCAGCGGCCGACGACCTGCAGGCCGACCGGGAGCCCCTCGGACGTGAACCCGCACGGGACCGACGCGGCCGGCTGCCCCGTCAGGTTGAATGGGTAGGTGAAGCAGAGCCGGTCGAACATCGTCCCCGGCCGGCCGTCGATGTCGCGCGGGCCTTGGTTGGCGCCGGGTGCGCCCGACCAGGCCCCGATCGGCATCTGCGGCGTCAGCAGTAGGTCGTAATCCTCGAAGAACCGGGTCACCGCGTTCGTGAACTCGGTCCGCGCGAGCAGGGCCTTCTGAAAGTCAATCGCGCTCACGCGGCCGGCGTTGATGACCATCTGGGCGAGGCTCGGCTCGATCCAGTCGGGGCGTTCGAGCGCGTGCTCGAGGTTGCGAGTGCCGACGCTGACCTCCCAGATGATCTTGTGGAACTCGCGCGGGTTCGGCCAGGTGACGGTTGGCGCCTCGACCGTGCAGCCGAGGTCGGTGAAGCGGCGCGCGGCGGCTTCCGCGATCCGCCGCACCTCGGGGTCGCAGGCCCCGAATCCGAGATCACCGCTCCACGCGACGCGGAGGCCTTTGATCTCACCGTCGCAGGCGGCCACGTAGTCCTCCGGCGGCGCATCGATGGTGAGGGGGTCTCGGGGGTCCGGGCCCGCCATGACGCCCAGCATCAGCGCTGCGTCGCGGACCGTGCGCGTGATCGGGCCGTTGTGAGAGCGTCCGGCCCACAGGTCCGGGCTCGGGTAGTACGGGATGCGCCCGAGCGAGGGCTTCAGACCGAAGACGCCGCACAGGGCCGCCGGGATCCGGATCGAGCCCGCGCCGTCGGATCCGTGCGCGAGGGGCCCGAGCCCCGAGGCCACCGCGGCGCACGCCCCGCCCGACGATCCCCCCGAGGTGCGATCGAGTTTCCAGGGATTCCAGCACGGCGGACCGATCAGATTGTCGGCCATATCTTTGTGGCCGTAGTGCGGAGTGTTCGTCTTGCCGAGAAGCACCCCGTCGGCCCTCTTCAGGCGCGCCGCGACCGCCCCGTCCGTGTCAGGCACGTTGTGCTCGAACCACTTCGACCCAAAGGTCGTGCGGACGCCCGCCGTCAGCTCGAGGTCCTTGACCGAATAGGGGATGCCGTCGAGCGGGCCGCGGAGAGTGCCGGCGCGGGCCCGGGCCTCGGACTCGCGGGCCCGGGCCCGCGCGAGATCCGGCGTCACGGTCAGGTACGCGTTGAGGATGGGGTTCAGCTGCTCGATGCGCGTCAAGATGGCGTCCACGAGCTCGACGGGGGAAAGCTTGCGCGCGGCAATGAGTTGCTTGAGCTCGGTCGCCGGTGTAAAGCACAGATCGGTCGTGTTCATCGGCTGCCCCCCCAATGTGGTCGGTTGCGCCCTCGCCGGCCGTACTGGCTCCGCGATCGGGCGCGGCCTCGCGTGCCGGTGGAATCCCTGAGTACTTCACGCTGGAACAACTCGGTCCCTCGCTCCGGCCGGATCGCGCACCGCGCTCGACGCGTACGGACCGGAGGGGATGGCGGATGTGCGGCGCGTGGTATAATGAGGTTGGCCGGGGCCTGTATGAGGCTCCGGTACATCAATCGATGGGGGCGAACGGCTTCGACTGAGCAGGCAGAAGCAGGGTGGCGCGCCGAGGTGGTCCAGGTCCTCGTTAAACAACTGGACGGCGCATACACGCCGACAATCAGCTCGCATACGCTGCTTAATTAAGTAGCGTCGCTCCCCCCGCAGCGCCGGCGGGCGGGGATCGAGCGTCACCAGCCGGATGCTCCGGTTCTCCTCGCTCCGGGAGGGCCGGCTAAGACCTAGAGAGCTGGCGGGATTGGAATCCGGCCTGCGGGAGTCCGGTCCCGCGACACCAAACCGCAGGATACGCGCGTAGATGCCCTGCCCTCGCGGCTTCAGGACGCGGGTTCGATTCCCGCCGCCTCCACCATGCCCGATAAGCGCCAGCGTGACCCGAATCGGGGTGTTGCTCTCTTAGACGAGGTATTTCGACGCGCGCCACGTTCGACGAGAGCGATCGTTGGGCCTGTTGCTATGCGTCCGCGATCGCGCGCCTCAATCGCACGTGTGCTAAGGTCATGCGCTGCTCAGTGTCTGGCGACGTTGTATCCAGTCTTCGTAACGCAGCGCTCACGCGTGGCCACGTCAGCCGATCTCGTGCAGCGATTGCAGCGCGTACCGCCACCTCGAGCGATTCGGAATCACTCCAGTGAAGGAATGCGGCGATGCGATCGGCGATGGCGTCTTCGAGGCGGAGGACTTGGACGGTACCTGTGGGCGTATGAATCGCCGCAAAGTCATAGATGGGGTCCTGCTCGACATATGGTCGATCTGCCACAAAGTCCAGTGGATACATGGTGTCAGGATGGACAAAGACTCGCCCGCGTAACTCAAAGCCGAGTTCGTGCAACGCACGGGTGATCCTGCGTCGATCGATGCCCGACGTGACGGCAAAGTCAATATCCATCGAGGTATACACCGCAGGAACATGACACGTGATGGCGCTGCCGCCGACAACGACAACCTCAATTCCATAAGTCTTCAAATGTGCAGCGACGAGTGCGGCCACCTCGACGAGCGACATACCGGAGAATTTCATGACGGCTTGCCCATGGCGCGTGGGCGACGCCGGATCTTTGACCAACGATCTACGTATATCGGTAACTCGCTCATGCGTAATAGCAACGCGTACAATTCATCTCTTACGGGAAAGGTCGGATTGAGTTCCACAATCCGTGTGTTGCCCAGGCGGTTGGTTACGATCACCCCTGCGAGTTCGAGGGACGCCACGGCCCGCTGAATCTCGACAACTCGCCGGCCAAGCAGACGGGCAATCTCAGACGAGTAAGTCCGTTGAAGGCGACCGATAGTGACTAGCGTATCGGTCCTGATTGAGGAACCGAAGAGTTTATCGTCCATGGGCATATTATACAATAATGTAGTTAGTTTGATACAAAAATGTATACCATGTGGATCGGTCTATTCTTGGGATTTCCAAGTGTCTTGGGACGAAGCTTGGGGGTGCGGGTTCGATTCCCGCCGCCTCCACAAAGCCGGCGGAGGGAAGAGACCTCAGTTCTGAGATGCCGTTCAACGGAGCGAAATGATGGAGGATTGGCGAGGAGCTTAGGAATCCCGGAGCGGATTCGGACCCTTCAGCGGCAGCTCCACGCCAAGGTGAGAAGAAGCCACAATCTCGGTTCTACACCCTGTACGACAAGATGTATGGATGGGACATTCGGGAGTATGCCTATCTGCGGGTTCGGGTGTCGCGGAATCATCGCGGCTCACGGAAAGAGATTGCGCTCATCACACCGCTGCCCGCTCCGCTAGCGAGCCCTTCGGGTGGGATCAGAGGTTGACCAGGCCGTCGTCTGGCCACTCTCGCTTTGCATGGAAATTGTAAGGGACAAAGAGATCGTGCAGCGCCGCGTTCGCCCAGCGAGCGCTGGCACACCACTTCCGCGTTCGAATTAACGGAAGCGGGTCGACCTCGCGGTCGAACCGCGTATACTCCGGCCATCCACCGGGGAACTGACGCGGCCAGGCGCGCTTTCGCGGATGATCCGGCACGCGTCCTCCCTGCTGGGATGCGTCGAAGTCGCAACGCAACGCCGCGCGCAGCTCATCCGCGTGCTCCCATCCGGCGGGCAGCGAGCCGTGCTTGCCCCACTGCACGCAGACCGCCGGACGCGCCGGCGTAGCGGACATGGACCCGGTCAGGATGCGTCCATGAAAATACGTCATTACTTCGACGGGCACAAGCGCCGGCGGCCGGTACCGAACCCAGACGACCTCGTGGTCGCACGGTTCGTCATCGTCGGGATAGTCCCAGTCATCCTCCCAAAAGAAATGGAACCCGATGACCGGATCCACCGGATGGTGAATCGCCGCGCAATCGGATAACCTGAACCACTCGGGCCGGGTGGTCAGCAGACGCGGGCAGAGATCCTCGATGGCCTGACGTTGCCGGTCGTCGGGAGGATACGGCGGATCAAGGCGGTTGACTTCGGCGTACAGACGGGCCGCTGCGTTGAGGCGTCCGACATTGTGCAGCAGGATCGCGAGCTGTTCGAAGGCGCGAGGATCAGCGTGATGCATGCCAACGATGGCCCGGAGCGTCGTGATCGTCGCCTCGATAACCGGGTCGTCCTCGATCCTACGCGCGCCCCAATCCATGCGCACGGCCGCCTTCAACAGAGCGTCCGCGGCGGCGCACAGGTGGGCGTGGACTTCAGATAGATCCTGGTTCGACATCGCCGCCCTCACCGATCGCAGGGCCCGCGCCGCACATCGAGAACGGCGTCCCAATGGTCGTCGGGTCTCCTCTACACATGATCACGCACAAACGCTCGCCGTCGGAGGTCCGGCCCGCCGATCTCACGTAGCCACGCCTGGGCGCTGTCGCGCAAGCGCCGAAGCGCATCGGGATGCGAGTCCGAGAGGTCGCTGGTCTCGGCCGGATCGACGGCGAGGTGATAGAGCCGGTCCCGGTACGGTGCCCCCTCCGGCCAGAAGAAGGCCTCCCAGCTCCCATCGGTAATGTGTATCGCCTCTCCGAAGCGCCCCCAGAACGCGTGGTCACGAATGCGCGGGGCACGGCCCTCCAACAGCGGCAGCAGGCTGCGCGAATGGACGGGACCGGGGACCGGCACATCCAACCACGCGAGGAGGGTCGCGAATAGATCGACCGGCTGCACAAGCGCGTCGAAGCGGCGACCGGCGCCCGCCCCCTCGGGATGAAACATGACCCACGGGAGGTGCGCCACTTCACGATAGAGGTTCGACTCGGCGAGTGCGGCCCAGGGTTTCCCCAGGAGCCCGTGCTCGCCGAACATATAGCCGTGATCGGTGATGATCGCCACCAGGGTGTTCCGCAGCAGGCCGAGGTCCTCGAGTTTCTCCAGCACGCGCCCGATCCATCGGTCGACCATCGTGACTTCACCCGCGTAGAGCGCTCGACACTCGGCCAGCTCCTCATCCGACAGCGAATCAGCACGGCCGTACGCTGGGTAGAAAACACGCTCGCCCTGATAGCCCGGGTTGTAGAGTTGGTGGTACTGATAGGGCGGGTCCCAGGGTTCGTGCGGGTCGAAGCAATCCACCCACAGGAGAAATCCGTCGAGCGTCCGGTTGCGCTCAAGCCATTCGGACGCACGGCGCATGACCTGAGGGCCGAAATGGTCCTCCTCGGTGCGCCACGAAGCGGTGTTCCGCAAGTACTGGGCGACTCGGCCGTAGGGGTCGCGGAGCTTCTCCGGCCGGCACGGCAGCACGATCGGCAGCGTCGGATCGGTCACCCAGGCGTCGTGCTCCTGTCCCCGGATGAGATCCCAGCAGAAGCCGCGCTGGTAGTCTCCATCTTGGTAGCAGAGCAGATAGTTGTCGGTGATAAACATCGTCGTATACCCTGCGCCGCGGGCCAACTCCGAGAAGATCACGTCGCTGCGCTCAAGCGGTCCCCAGCCCCGAAACGGGAACTCGTAGCGGCCCGTCCACATCTCCCGCCGGCACGGCAGACACGGGTAGGAACCCACCACGGCCTGATCGAAGACGGCCGCCCGCCGCGCGAACGCATCGAGGCACGGTGTTCGAATCCGCGCGTTGCCGTTGAATCCAACGAAGTCGTAGCGTAGGCTGTCGACGAGCAGGACCACCGCGTTGCGCCGTGCGGTCATAGCACGCTCCCTTCTTTCCCGGCGAACGGCACGACCCGTCCGCTGTCCGCTTCGAACAGGTGCGCGCGATCCCAGTCGAGCCGTAGGCGGACGTGATCGTCGGGCCCGACGTGCGTCTCCGGGTCGGCGAGGATCCGCAGGCGCACGCCCCCGCAGTTCGCGTGGATCAGCAGGTCTCGGCCCAGGGTTTCGACGAGCACGATCCGGGCGGGTAGAGTGCCGTCGGCCGCTACGTGGAGATGCTCGGGCCGCACGCCGAGCATGTACGCGCCCTGAGCGATGGGGCGCGGCAGCTGTCGAAGCGACGCGCCATCGAACAGGATACCATTCTCCGCCACTTGAACCGGCATGAAGTTCATCGGCGGCGTGCCGATAAACTCCGCGACGAAGCGCGACGGCGGCCGTTGATACAAATCCATCGGTGTCATCAGCACCACGAGTTTACCGTGGTCCATGATCCCGACCCGATCGGCGATCCCTAGCGCCTCGGCCTGGTCGTGGGAAACGAAAAGCGTCGTGATCCCCAGTTCCCGTTGCAGCCGTTTGATCTCCGCCCGCGTGGCTTCGCGGAGCCGAGCGTCGAGGTTGGAGAGCGGTTCGTCCAGCAGCAGGATCGCGGGCGCCTTCACGAGCGCCCGGCAAAGTGCCACGCGCTGCTGTTGTCCGCCAGACAACTGGGCCGGCGGTCTCGGCAGGCACTCGGTGATGCCGGTCAGCTCGGCGACCTCGTGCACCCGTCGGGTCACCTCCGCGCGGGACGCCCGCTTCACGCGCAGCGGGAACGCGATATTCTCGAAGGTGGTTAAGTGCGGGTACAGTGCGTAGCTCTGGAAGACCAAGCCCACGCCGCGGGATTGTGGACTCACGTCGTTGACCACGCGCTGTCCGAACAAAATACGTCCCGCCGACGGCCGGTACAGCCCGGCCACGAGGAAGAGCGTGGTTGACTTGCCACAGCCTGAAGGGCCCAGCAACGCCACGAGCTCACCGTCGCGGACTGTCAGGGAGACGTCATCGACCGCTCTGACGCGGCCGAACTCTTTGGAGACGTGCTCCAACGTCAATTCCACGCTACCCCTTCACTCCCCCCGTGAAAATTCGCAGAAGGTACTTCTGCGTCAGCGCAAAGAACACGACCGCGGGCAGGATGTAGAATACGCTGAGCGCCGTCACCAACCCGTAGTCCGCGTACTGCTCCTCCCCGGACAGGCTGGCCATCAACACCGACAGCGTTTGAGAGTTCTGACTCGGCAGCAGCACGTACGGCAGCAGAAACTCGTTCCATCCGCTCAGGAAGGCGAAGATGCCGAACGCGAACAGCCCCGGCGAGATGAGCGGAAGCATTACCCGCCACCAGATCTGTAGCCGAGAGTACCCGTCCATCATCGCGGCCATCTCGATGTCCCAGGGAACCGCGTCGTAAAACCCCTTCATGATCCAGATTCCGAGGGGCAGGTCGAGGGCCAGCTTCACCAGGATGACGCCGCCGAGCTGGTCGTAGAGCCCGAGAACGCGGAGAATCAGGAAGATCGCGATGAGGAGCGTCACGCTGGGGAACGAATGCAGAACCATGGTGGAGGCAAGAAACGCCCCGCGTCCGCGGAAGTTCAGGCGGGAGAGCGCGTACGCCGCCATCGAGCCGATGAGCACCTCCGCGAGCGCCAGCGACACGGCAAAGAGCAGCGAGTTTGTGGCCGCTACCCACGCGTTCGCCTCGTTCGGCAGCGTGCTCCACAAGAACCGCCAGTTGTCCCACGTGAACCCGTGCGGAACAATGCCCGTTGTACTGACGCTGAACGACGCCATCACCAACCATCCGTAGGTTAGGACGATGGGGGCCGACAGTACCAGCAGGGCGGCCCCCATCGTCCAGCGCCACCGGAGGGCCGCCACCGGCATCTCAGTTGACCTCGATCCGTGGCGGCGCCACGAGCTCGCTGAACCGGAAGAGCCGGAGGTAGCAGACCGAGGCACCGACGCCGAGGACCACGAGAATCGCGGCGAGGGCGGCGCCGAGCCCGAACTGCGTGTTCCCGAAGTAGTTGGACAGCGCCAGATGGAACGCGTACAGCGACCACACCTCGGTCGTGTAGAACCCGGGGCCCCCGTTGGTTGTCAGCAGGATGTACTCGAACGACGTCAACAGCGATAGCGTCTGGTACGCTGTTACGAACAAAACCGGCCATCGCAGCCGCGGCAAGGTGATCCGCCACACCTGCTGCCAGGCCGATGCTCCATCGACCTGGGCAGCAAGGTACTGATCGCGCGGGATGGCCGTGATCGCGGACGAGAAGATGATCATGCCGAACGACGCACCGACAAGCCCGTTCAAGCCGATTACGAACGCCCACGGGTGCGCGTTCATCCAGTTCCTTCCGGGGATGCCGAAAAGCCCTAGGAGTTGGCTCAGCGTGCCGTACGGAGCCTGGGCGGCGGCCCACCGCCACATCAGCGCGTACACGACCGAGGGCGTGATGCGCGGCAGCATCCACAGGACGCGGAACACTCCGGCCGCTCGCTCCGACAGATGCGCGGTCAGCAGCGCGAGCACCAGCGCGAGCCCGACGTTGAACAGAACGAGGGTGCAGGCCACATAGATCAGGGTGTTCCAGAGAATGAGGCTCAACCACGGGCTGTGGGCGATCTGCGAGTAGTTGGCCAGCCCGATCCAACGGTAATGGGTCAGCCCGGTCGCCACGCTCAAGTTCGTCAGGCTGATGACGATCGTCAGCAATGCTGGCGCGAGAAACAGCGCCAGCACGACAAGCCCGGCGGGGGCCAGAAACAACGTAGGATAGCCGCCCGCTGTCCATCGACGCCGGGCGGCACCCTGCGTGGTGACCGGCCTCCCGGAGAGGCTCTCCGGGGACGGCTTCACCGGATAACGACGTGGTCGCTCAGGTTCGTCTGCAACTGTTGCGTGACTGTCTGTACGGCCTGGTCCGCCGTCATCTTGCCGGAAACCACGGCCGAGAGGCCCTCCCAGATTGCCTGGTCATAGGTGCCGAAGAGTGCGTCGTTCGGCAAGAACGTCGTGTACCGCAGCATGTAGATCGTATCTTTCGCGAACGTGTCCTGCGCGTACGCCGGTACCTGTGCCTCATCAGTGAGCACCGCGAGATGGCCGCTCGTCACGGCGTGTCGGGCGTTAAGTTGCGGGGTCGTGGCGAGCGCCAGGAGGCGCGCCGCGAGGTCCGCGTGTGGCGACGACTTGCTGATCATGTACACGATCGGATGACTCAGGGTCACGGGACGTCCGCCCTTGGTGCCCGAGGGCACGAGCGCGAACCCGTACGTCTTCCACACCTCATCGGCCGGCATTTTGTACTGCTGGATCCACTGGGCCCAGCACCATGTCCCGCACTGCGTGAACAGCACCTGCTTTCCGACTACGGCCCCGTGCCAGCTGTTCCAATCGGTCCCGATGATATCCTTGGGCGTCACGCTATATGTGAACACGGCGTCGTGGAAGAACGAATAGTCACCACGGAGCGCCTTGGTGTCGAGCAGCAACTTGCCACTTGCATCCGTCATCTTGCCGCCGAACGCTTCGTAGTACATGTAATAATCCGGCCCGTTGATCGGACGGATCCACCACCCGTATCCCTTCAACACGAGCCCCTTGTCCTGCGCCTCCTTGGCCGTCTGCAACATGTCGGTGAGCGTGAACTGGCCGGCCTCAATCGCCTTGGGCAGACCCGCGATCTTGTCCTGCGACCATCCGAGCTTCGCCAGGAACGGCATGCTAAAGTACAGGGGTCTCGCCTCGACATCTTGCGGAATCGCGTAGATTCTCCCATCGAACTTGGTGGCATTCCAGAGTGATGGGATGACGTCCGCGAACTGCTTGTACTGCTTCACATACGTGTCCAAGGGGATCACGTAGCCAGCAGCAGCCCAGGCCGCGATGTCCTCGTTCCCGGTCGCCACAATGTCGGGAGCCTTCCCCGACTGCGCAGCCAGCACGAACCGCTGTTTGTACGCGCCCCACGTCTGTCCGCCTCCGGTGGCGAAGGTCGCATCCAGAGTGACCCGGATCCCCGAGCCTTCGGCAGCCAGCTGCTTGTTGAGCGCGTCAGCGGCGCTCAGGAGGTTGTCCTTGCGGTAGTAGGACGGTTCATCCGGCCCGATCGTCCAGGCGGTGAGGTGGACGGTTTGCTGGCCGGCGGCCCGAATCGGAGCGAGTCCGCCCCATCCCTGCACGACAAACGCAAACGCGCTGAGCAGCACGAGTGCAGTCATCCGGCGTCGCATATCGGTGCCTCCCCTCCGAGCATGAACCCTGTGACCCGCTGCACGGAGATTGCTGCGCTGCGGTCCTGACCCTCACCAGCTTCTACCGAAACCACCCTCCTGAGCCGGAATTTTCACTTTAGCTTTTCGACTCACCCTCAGTATACTCCTGAGCACCTTGTCTCGGAAGATCACCCCGGTCTTCTGCAGCCCGAGCCCCAGAAGAGCCCGTTCTGTCCTTCCTTAGAATCTTGGCCGGTTGCTCGGCGAGTTGAAGGGAGCAGGCACTGTCAACGTGTCAATCGCGTCCGAGTTCGTCGACGTGGTGCAGAGGATGCGGAACGCACTCGCTCCGTGGCAGGAGGCCCATGCGACCGTCGCGGATGCGCGTCGGGAGGTATCCGCGCCGATTCCATCGCTCATCCCCTCACCGGGGGCCATTCAAGCCGTCGGATACCGTTTGGGGCGATCACAGCGACACTAGGTGGCCGGAGGATCTGATGTGGCTGTCACGCTATTGTCACACCACTTGCCAGCCATAGCCGGAATTGGACGAATGAACAGTGGTCGAAGAAGAGGGTGAACGCATTGCGCAGCAAGCTCTACAGACGCATGCGCAGGTAGACAGGGATAGGCGATAGAGCAGGGGTCGCGGTTTCGAGAGGTTCCGTCAATAGGTGTGTAAATCTTCAGGCGGCGACCTCCTGACCGTTGGTCGTGACTTTCACGCCATTCACGAACTTCACGCCTAGGTAGACCTCAGTGGCACGCTCCGGGGCGGTGAGCCGTCGGAAGCGGCGCTCCGCGACCAGCAACAGCTTCCAGATGATCGCGCGCGCGTTGGCAACCTTCTTGAAGCGTTTCGCGGCATCCGTGCGCAACCGCAAGGCCGCAAAGGGTGACTCCACCGGGTTCGACGTCCGCAGATGTGACCAGTGCTCCCGGGGGAACTGGTAGAAGGTGACGAACCGGTCCCAGTCGCGATCCAGTACGCGCACGGCGTCCTCGTGCCCCCGGCCGGTGGCCCAGCGCTGGAAGGCGGCCTTCCGCCGCTCGGCCTCCTCCCGCGTCTCCGCGTACGCGATCGCGGTCAGGAGGGGCTTGGCCTGCGGTTGCGCGCGCTTGGGGAGCGTGTCCAGCACGTTGACGATGCGGTGATTCCAACACCGCTGCTCCGCCGCCTCCGGATACACGTCGCGCAGCGCGCCCCAGATCCCCAGATGGCCATCCCCGATCACCAGCTTCGGCGCGCAGAGCCCCCGCGCGCGCAGCGCCCGCAGGAACGTGCCCCAGGCCTCCGTGGATTCCCGGGGCCCGCTCGCGACGGCGAGGAGCACCTTGCGGCCATCACTCAAGCCCGCCAGCGCGACCAGGAGCGCGGCCTTGTCCTTCTCCAGACCGGCCTTGACATAGACCCCATCGACCCAGAGGTAGACCACTTCCAGCTCGTCCACCCGGCGCTGGTTCCACGCCTCGTACTCCCCCTGCCACTTCTCTGTGAGCCGGGCCACCGTGCTCGCGGACAGCGGCGCGGCCTCGCCCAGGAGCCCGCGCAGCGCCAGCGCCAAATCCCCCTGGGCCAGGCCATGCAGATACAACTCCGGCAGCAGGGCGTTCACTTCGCGCGTCCGGCGGACGAACAACGGCAAGAGCCGACTCTCGAACCGGTCCTCCAGCCCGCGGGTGCGCGGACGTCGCACCGTAATCGTCCCGGCGCTCAGCGTCAGCCGCCGCGGCTTGCCATAGCCGTTGCGATAGCCCGCCGGCGCGTCCACGGCCGGTCGGCGTTGCGCCTTGCGGCGCCCGAGCAGCTCCGTGACTTCCGCCTCGAGGAGATCCTGGAACCACGTCTGGATCTGCATCCGAGCCCAGGCCTCCAACTTGTCCCAGCTGGGACTTGACGACGTGTCGTGATCCGTGTTCTGCTTGTCCATGGCGGTGTGTTTCCTCCCTGGGCCTCTGACAAGGCCTGGTTGTTGGTCTCTCTCTCAGGAGGATACACCGCCTTCAGCATTTACACACCCTTTGAGGGTACCTCGGTTTCGATTCCCGCCGCCTCCACCAACGCAACGAGTTCGAACTGACTTATCTACTGTGCCAGCCAATTCTCCAACCGAAGTCCTTGAATTCGTGAGAACTCGGCGACGTTGTTTGTTATCACGATCAAATGTAAGGTTAACGCGTGGGCAGCAATAAGCATGTCATATCCTCCAATACGCCGTCCGCTGCGTTCGAGCTTTACTCGGATACGCGCGTAGTGCGATGCAGTATTGGCCTCCAACGGGAGCGGCGGAATCAAGCCCGCCAGTGTCGCTAGTTTTTCGAAGTTCGCGCTCGGGGCCTGACTTTTTAGCGCGCCATAGCACAGCTCCAAGTATGTCACGACCGACATCCCGACATCTCCCGGCCTCAGTCGCCGGAGCCGCTCGAGAACGTGCATCGGCCTTTGTCTGGCGACTGCGATGCATGTATCCGTATCGATTAGGTATCGCATCAGAGACCGCGGCGCTTCTGAGTAGATGGCTGACTCCGGCCACCGGCCATGAAGTCTCTGGACAGACCTGTGAGCAGGGTGAACGCCCCGGTCAGATTGTCAGGAACCTTCCGGAGAACAACTTCATCGCCTCGCCGGAAGATCTCGACTTCATCTACGTCAAACTGGAATTGCTTTGGGAGACGTACGGCCTGCGAATTTCCACTCTGGAATACCCGTGTCTTGGCCATTCCAGGATTTCCTCCGGAGCTAATGTCAAAGGGTGTGGAAATTCAAGTGGCGTACCCTTTCCGAGATCCACCCACATCGGAACCTCCCTTGCTGGGGAGGGGAAAGGAGTACGCCAATGCCAGGATATCAGCCACAAGGGGGGTTGGACAAGGAGGAAGTACGCGCGACGTTGGACGTCCTCGCGCGTGAGGGCGCGCAGCGCATGCTGGCGGGCGCGTTAGAGCAAGAAGTGGAGGAATTCCTCGGCCGGGCTCGCTATGAGCGCGGCGGGGCACGGCGGCGCGGGTACCGGAATGGCGCCGGGAAGCCGCGCAAGATCGCGGTGGGTTGCGGGACGCTCGAGGTTCGGCCCCCACGGGTCAGCGACACCACGGAAGCGTTTCACTCCCACGTGCTGCCGCGGTATCAGCGCTCGAGCGACGCCGTCCGCGCCCTGTTACCCGAGCTCTATCTGCAAGGACTGGCCACCGGCGACTTTGAGCCGGCCCTCCGCACGGTTCTGGGAGAGGCCGCGCCCCTGAGTCCGACGTCGATCGTCCGCTTGAAAGCCAGCTGGCAGGCGGACTATGAGACGTGGACCCACCGACGCCTCGACGCGCGCTACGTTTATTGTTGGGCCGACGGGCTCTACTTGAAAGCCGGGCCGGCCGACGAGAAGACGGCCGTGCTGATCATCATCGGCGTGACGGAGGACGGCCAGAAAGAGCTCCTGGCAATGGTCGAAGGCTATCGCGAGTCTCGCGAGAGCTGGCGCGATGTGTTGCGGGATCTGCGCCGGCGTGGCCTCAAAACCGTGCGCGTGTTCATTGGGGATGGCGGCCTGGGACTCTGGGCGGCGGTCGGGGAGGTGTATCCGACGGCGCGGCATCAACTCTGCTGGTGTCACAAGATGCTCAACGTGCTCGATAAGCTACCGCAGCGCCTGCAGCCGGAGGCCCGCACGCTCGTGCGGGACGTCTACACCGCGCCCACGCGGGACGAGGCCGAAGCCCGGATCACGAAATTCGCGCTCCGCTTCGAGCGAGATTACCCGCGTGCGGTGGCTTCCCTCCGGGATCATCAGGCCGAGCTGCTCACGTACTATGAGTTCCCGCGGGAGCACTGGAAGAGTCTTCGGACGTCCAATCCGATCGAGTCGGTCTTTGATCCGGTGCGACTGCGCACGCGCGCGACACGCCGCATGCGTAAGGCGCAGACTGGATTGTACCTCGTCTTCCAACTTATCCGCCGTGCAGAGCAGCGGTGGCGACGAATCGACGCACCGCACTTGGTGGCCAAGGTGCTCGAGGGCGTTCAGTTCGTCAATGGCGTGGAAGCGCTCGAGTCAGCGAAGAAAAGGAAGGGCGCCGCTTGATGCAATTTCCACATCTCTTGACTAGAGCTCTTCCTCCGACACCAATGACATTGTATACACACTTAGTATATACTCATCAGCGCCCGCTTGCCACGTACAATATTGGCCCGACGCGGGTCCGCATCGAGATCCGCTGGCAAAGTGTCGAAGAGGAGCACAGGCCGCGGGTTCGATTAGCGCCGCCTCCACCACGTACTCGGCTGCATCCGACTGCACGACGCTGCGGTGGGCTGAACGTTGATGCCGGTGCCCGCACTGTGCGGTGCTTCCCGCGTTCGTGCGGTCCCCCCCACGCCCACGTACCGCGAGGCATCGCTAAGCCTTATTCCACAAGGGCTAGGGTGGGGGCTCCTTGGTCCCGCCTCGCACCACCGCGACATAGGCTTGACAGAATAATTCCCTCCCCCCCCTATACTTCAGCCATGGTCGGTCCGTGGGAGGTCGAATACACAGACCAGTTTGAAGAGTGGTGGACCACTTTAGATGCCGAGACTCAAGAGGACATTGACGTGTTTGTACACTTGCTTGAGGCTCGTGGTCCGGCATTGATGCGGCCTCACGCGGATACTGTCAAAAGCTCCCGGCATCGGAACATGCGCGAGCGCATCGTTCAGAGCCGGGGACATCCCATTCGAATCCTGTACGCTTTCGATCCACGTCGGACTGCGATCTTGTTTATCGGGGCCGACAAGAAGGGGTTTACAGATGAAGAGTTTTACAGCTCGTATATCCCAGTCGCCGATCGTCTTTATGATGAACACTTAGCGGAGATAGGCCGAGAGGAGCAGCGACATGGCTAAAAAGTTCGCTCGTCTACGTGGGAAAATGCCGCTAGATCGCCAGGTTCGCGCAAAGGAGCGTGCAGAGGCTATTCTCGCCGCCATGCCTCTTCAAGAGTTGCGGCGTGCGCGTACACTCTCGCAGCAAACACTCGCAAAGGATATGAATACCTCGCAAGGTGAAATCTCGAAGTTAGAACATCGCACCGACGCCTATATCAGCACCCTTCGCAGTTATGTGGAAGCCATGCATGGTCGATTGCGAATCATCGCGGAGTTCCCTGAGGGAGACTACGAGATCACGCAGTTTGAAGACCTCGAGGAGGCCGCGTCCGGTTCACATCAAAAGGAGACCGACAGTAACTGACGACGAAGAGCAATACGATTGGAGCGTATACTGACGGGTAACAGAATAGTCCTCGCCGCTGATCGCCGGGGAGAAGAACGTCACGTGCGGCGACCCATCTCAGCGACCACTTCTGGCGACTACAGTACTCGGAAACGTCTCCGGGCGAATGCGATGAGCCCAAAGGCGCCGGTGCCGAGCAACGCCAGACTGCCGGGTTCAGGAACTGGAGTGATGATACACCCACAGGTAGGGAAGTCGGTTTCGAATACCGCCGGAGCGGTGCAGCACTCACTGTAGACCATCTCGAACAACGCGTTGGCGAGGGTCGGGCCAGTATACGTGATGATGTCCTGGATTGGTCCCGTCGGGTTCGGGCTGATGCCTGGGATAGCAACGCCATTGACGAGGAAGGTCGCGCCGTCGTCGTGGGTCACCGTGAACACCTCGCCGCTCGTCACGTTTACGATCCCCTGAAAGTCCCAGTACGAGTTGTCCACGGTATTGGCCAGGGCGTTCGCGACGCCCAACCCGCTGGGGCTAGCAAAGCTCCCGAGGACCTGCGTACCGACGACGGGCGGGGTGTTCAACCAAGTGCCGACGGTATACGCATTCGTCGGCGCCGTACATACCCCACTGGGCGAAAGAGTCAAGCACGAGCTGAAGAAGAGATCGTTGCTCGTTGTCACCGTAAACGTCAGATCCGGCGGGAAGGCGGGAGTGGGAAGCGACGCATTCATGGACACTGAGGCGGGTTGGTTAAGCCACGCGGTTCCGGTCAAGGTCACCGGGATGGCCTGTGCCGCGCCTGCCCCTAGAAACACCCCGCCTCCACACACAAGGGCCATGGTCGCCCGTTTCAGCCACAGCGGCCATTTCATGCTCTGTTCTCCTCGCGGATGTCGAACGAATCGTGGTTCGTTTGTTCGAAGAATGGGGGCGTTATCCTTGGTACGATCCCGACGCGGCGCGCATGTTGCTAAAAGGAATGAATCGCAAGCGCGCTCTCGCCCTTGTGGGACGTCTCAAACGCAGGGGCGTCATAGGTTTCCGAGGCCGCGCAGGTGAAAGAAGTATCGGGCTACGGAGGTGACGCCGTGGAATACCCTCGTGTGTACGACGTGTTGACGCAAGCCCGCCAACGGCTCTTCAATTGGGTCCGCCCACTTAGCCAGGCGCAGTATACGCAGCGGTTTCCGTTCGGGCTCGGCACGCTACGCGCCACGTTGCTTGAGATCGTCAGGGCAGAACTGGTCTACGGAAAGCGGTTGCGCGAAGAACCGGTGCCGGCTCCGCCGCTGCCCGCAACCTTCCCCGTTAGTGAGACGAATTTGCCGACGTTTGCCGATCTCGAGAGATTTTGGACGACGCAGGCTAGAGAAACACGGGCGACGCTGGCTGGAATCTCTGACTGGACCCGGACCGTGACTCGCCGCATCGAGGAAGGCGACATGGTCATCGTGTGGACCATGACCAAGGCTGACCTCGCGACTCAGATGCTCCTACACGAAACGCACCACCGCGCGCAGGTGATGGCGATGTTGCGACAACTTGGCGTCGAAGCACAGAACTTGGACTACCTCGGGTTCGTCTGGCGCCGCGAGGAGTTCCCCAAAGACAAGGCGCCGGGCGTATGATCGGTGCGCGCGACTGCTCATCGTGTGCGGCAAACCGGCTCTCTCCTGAAAACGCCTCGGATACGGCGGTCCAGAAAGACGGCGGGTTCGATTCCCGCCGCCTCCACCAAGAAGTCAAGTTTACCATCCTACCGCGGACGGGCTACTCTTCTAGCGGGTTGATCACACGAAGACCTGGAAACCGCGCAAAATCGTTGTCTGTCGTTCCGAGGCTGGCGCCGTGCTCTATTGCAAGTGCGGCGAGATGCGCATCCATCACGAGCGCGCCGCGCGCGCGCGTAGCCGTGAGGAGATTGGCAAAAATCTGCCAGTGATGCTCACCTGGCTGCAATACGATGACGTTCGTTCTCGCAAGCCACGATGAAACGAGTGGAATAGCTTCCTCTGGAAGGAACGGGGTCTCAAAAACTCGCGGGTTTGTTGTCAACCGAAGGAACGCCAGGATCGTGATCCAGGCGAGGCCCGTAGGCTCAGGCTTGCTCAGCGTGTCCTGCAGCCAGTCCCGCGCGCGTCCGTGTTGTTGCGCAGACGGGTTATACGCGTACAAGAGGACGTTGGCATCGATCAGAATCATCGATGGAGAGGTCCTTCGACATGCTCGATCAGTTCACTGATCTTGTCGTAGTTGAGTCCCGGTCTGCGGCCGAGTGGCCGGGTTCGCACGACGAAACGGTCGATCGTGCCGCTCTCATGCTTCTTTGTCAGCCCGAGACGGAGGAGACTGTTCACGACCTCCTTGAAAGAACGGCCTGACTTTCGGGCCTCGGCCTTGACCCTGACCGCAACGTCATCGTCTAGCGTAAGTGTCGTTCGCACATCATGATGCTATCGTGATCGGCATCATGATGTCAACTGGCCGCGGGTTCGATTCCCGCCGCCTCCACCAGCGCAAAGAATTCGAACCGCCTCCCCGCACTTCGTCTTGGCCCGGCGTGCCCAATGGGCGTCAGGATATTGACGGACAACGCGACCTGTGAAAGCGTGTCGGCCGGCATTCCCACGGGTTCATGATAGAACCGGCGTGCTCAGACCTCGACCGGTGCCTTCCACGGTTCTTGGGATGACCGTGCGTTGGGGAGGTGGCTTCCGCGCTGGATCCCATCCCCGGGGACATGCGCAACGCGTCAGCGGACTGGCAGCACTGGCGCTTCACTTCTGTCCATGCCCGCGCCGGTCATTCGGCCATCCTCGCTTCTTGATACGGGCTGCAGAGCATCCAGCGCGCCGCCATGCAGACCGCGACGCCGAACGCATGGGTTGGCGGTGGACATGGAGCTCCATGAGCCTCGGTGGAGATTCCGCAACGCGATCTACGAGTGGGTCCGCGCGATCAAGCGGAACTCCAGAGCCGCCACACGGGCCCTGGAGGCGGCGTACTGACGGAAGGCGTCCGGCCGGGAGGAATCCCCACCCCCAGGACGAACCCGTGCCCTACGACCGCTGGGGGCGGCGTTCCGTGGCCCAGACGCGTCTCCCGCACGGGGAGCTGTCAACGACCCCGACCGGTACGCGGACCGCGACCATCACCACTCAGTGCGTGGTGCGGAATCGACTGCGGGAACATGGGGGTGCCGCTGACGTTCGTCCGGAACCCCAGGCTCGGCCCAGATACAGAAGCCAAGGCGTTGGGTAGCCAAGCTGCTTTGCGTGGAGTGACGGGATGAATTGCACGCTTGCGATAGTACAGCCACTAGCGCACCGGCCACCGAACGACGAACGCAACGTGGCGGCCGCTGTGCGGCACATCGAGACAGCGGCGCAACAGGGCGCCCAGGTTGTCTTGTTTCCGGAGACCTACCCCGGGCCGTGGCGGGTGCCGACGCTGTTTGATCCGATACCGCAGATGACAGAGGCCGCCGCGCGCTACGGCGTGTATGTCGTGTTCGGAACGCTCGAGCCGTTTAACGACGGCACGCGACGGGCGTACAACGTGCTCTTGTTGGCGCGCCCGACCGGCGGGTCGCCGGGGCGATACCGGCGGACCTATCCGCCCGGACCCTGGATCTACCGTGGCGGGACCGATTGGGATTTCGACTACGTCGCCGCGGACGAATTCCCGGTGTTCGATACCGAGTACGGGACGATCGGCCTCGCCATGTGCAGCGAGGTGTATATGCCGGAAGTCAGCCGCGCCTTGGCGCTGCGGGGCGCTGAAATGATTTTCCTACCGGCGGGGACCGATAAGCAGCAGCTGTGGGCCTCGTGGCGCTGTCTCATCTGGGCGCGCGCAATCGAAAACCTGGCCATCGTGGCAACGACCCAGAACCTTTTTGGACGGGAGCAACGGGGACTGGCAATGGTCGCCGCCCCCGAGGAGATTATCTTTGAGACCACGCAGCCGGGCCTGTTTCTCGTAGAGATTGGCCTGGACCGCATCCGCGACCTGCGCGCCCAGGATGACCGGGTGGACTCGCAGCGGCGCAATGGCGCCAAGGCTGGGGTGCTGACCCAATGGCAGCGCCCCGAACTGCGCGACGCGCTGTGGCCTGCGGGCGGCGCTCTGGTCCGCCGGCCTCGGACCGGTACCCCGAGCGCAGAGCGAGCATAGAACCCGGTCGACGAGCGTGGAGGTGCGGACGAGTTAGCCGCGAGACGAGGACGCACCGTGACCAGCCGGGAGGACAAGCGCATTGCAGCATGTTCGCGTCGCTGTCTACTACGTGGGAGAATCCGAATCTCGACCGGCCAATCCTATCCGAGCAGACGATCCTGAACCTGGTCGCCTTTCTGATCGTCCGCCGCGGTCGACTACGAGCTCATCCCCGCAAATCCGCTTCATCGACCCCTTCACTGGGAGTCACAATTAGTCAGGGCCGCAACTCCTTGGATAGCGTACGGTGGATTTCGACGATGCCGGGAATCTTTCTACCCCTGATAGTTGTCGTGGTCGCCTCGTTCGGGGACGCACTTCGTGACTCCCTTGATCCGCGTGCGCGATAAGCTAAGATCTGCACTCTATCGTCGGAGCCCGTGACGCCGGGCTTATCGAACCACGAGGTGTGCATATGGTGAACCTAATACAGACGATTGCTGCCAGATCACTTGAGCAGGAACTTGGACTATCGGACGCCTTGGTTTACGAGGTCAAACGACTCATTCTCGATACCCTGGGGTGCATGGTCGGTGGGTGGGCGACGGAAAAGGGGCGGTTGGCTGCAGGATTCGTAGAGGATATGTCCGGAGCCCCGCAGGCGACCGTGGTTGGGATGACGTCTCAAACCGCTGTCGACCGCGCAGCGTTTGCCAATGCGGAACTTGCCAACGCGCTAGACGGAGACGCCGTATTTTTGAACGTTGCACACCATGTTCCAAGCGTGCTCGCAGGCATTCTCGCGGCGGGGGAGTACGTCAAGGCCAGTGGTCGATCCGTGGTCGAGGCTGTCTTGATCGGTTACGAGATCGCGGCGCGTCTCACGATGGCGATGGCCCCCTTGCTTGAGGGACATGACGGGTTGAAGACGCGGTATGCGATCGGGCCAGTGTTTGGGTATGGATATGGGGCGCTCGGCGTGGCCGTTGGGGTTGGAAGATTGTTGCGACTTGACGTAGGACGCATGACACAGGCGGTGGGACTGGCAACATACCTTAGCCCCGGCCCCAGTCTGCTTAAATGGTTACGCACTCGTCCGTTTTCCATGGTCAAGTATTCTCCAATGGGATGGACAGCTCAGGTCGGCGTATCGGCGGCGTTCCTCGCGGCCCGCGGGTATACGGGAGATACAAGCGTATTGGACGATCCCAATGGGTTACCGGCGCTGTGGAATACCCACCGATTTGAACCCAAGTATCTGCTAGAAGATCTCGGGCACACGTGGGAGTGCATGCGCTGGCTCTCGTATAAACCAGAGCCGGTATGCAATCTGTATCGACCACACCTGTGGCTGTTGTCCAGGCTCCGAAATGCCGAACACCTCTCTGTGACGCAAATCGATGAGATTGTGCTGCGGTTTTCCGGGCCTGCCGGACTGGACCGCCCGAACGAGGGTGGTCCGCCCGACACGCAAGAAGCCGTCCATATGAGCGGGGTATTTGCCGTTGCGCTGGCACTTAGAGGCATTATTCCAGGCCCCAAGTGGGTGGACCTGTCACTGAGTCGAGACCCGGAAATTCAGCGTTTGATGGCCAAGGTTCGGGTAGAAGGAAATCCACCTGGGACGGAAGTGCACTATCGTCCGTGGACGGGGTCCTCGATTGCGGATGTATTCAAAAAGGCGCCATGTGAAATCGAGCTTCGAAGCCGGCAGCGAAGCTTTGTGCTCCGGACGGACTTTGCATACGGCGACATGTGGGGCCCTCCCGACGCGAAGTTCACGGACGGTGACCTCATCGCCAAGTTTACAGAAATGACCAGTGGGCGCTTGTCTGCGGAGGGTCGGACGCAGCTCATAGGGCTGGTGCTTCATGACCTCGAACATCTCCGCACGCTTGACTCACTAATGAGCTGTCTGCGAGGTGCGCAGAACGCGCAGGGACGGGTACCTCCGGATACCCGTTCGTGCTAACTGCCCGGCGGCATTCCATTTCGGGGACGGGCTGAAGACGAATGAGGGTCGGTGGTGCGTCGGGCGTTCATGGAACGGGCGATCGTCGACCTACTTCGTAACCGCCTCTTCTCTCCTTCGCTCGTACGTGACGTCCTTCAGCGCACTGTGGCACACCCGGCGAGACCGACTGTCGAGGCAGGGGTAGGGCTCAGTTGCGCGCGCGAGGCCAAGTTGCCGCAGATGAAGCGCCGTCGGGGCGATTTGCTGGTACACTGGTACTGCACCGGTGTCGAGCAGGGCCACTGGATGGGGACTTCCGCAACGGTTCGAATTCTTTGAGATCGGGTCCACCACGCCTCAGGTTTTATCTGCAAGGTTGTTCACTCGTTTGCACGATTTTTGGCACCGTGGGGCATCATCACATCACACATGCTTTCCGGTTCGCCTCGAAGCTTTGAGAAACACTACGCATGGCAGCGCACCTCTTGCCACCCGCGACTCCCTTTCCTTTTCGGATCGTCCGGCAATCGTGTGGGCAAAGGCGAACATGGGTACGAAAACAAGACGCCTGCCGGTCATTTGCAAAGCAACTCTTCCGCTTCCGCGGCGTTTAACGGCAAAGCCTGTGGCCCGCTGCGCAGCCGTTGACGGCCTTGGTCTCGGGAAAGGGCTAATATGACCGGCAGGCCGAATGCTTCTGAGAGCGATCCTCCATCCATTAGGAAGCGGCCGACTTTTACCCACGGGAAACCCGGTAGAGCCGAAACTTAGTTCCTAGGCCGTATTCCAGACGTGATCAACGATGATGAGACGCGTTGCAATATGCTTGGTGGCCCGGTTGTTGCTGGGAGTTGTTGCTACAGCGCATGCTGGTACGATCCTCGACACAGCAGGTTGAACCATATATCGCATGAGCGCGGCGGGAGGTGCGGAGATGGGTCAGGAGCTTCTTGATCAGGTTATCATCGTGACCGGCGCGGGACGAGGCATCGGGCGCGCGGTGAGCATAGAACTCGCGTCTGCGGGAGCCCGGATCATCCTGGTCTCGCGGACGGAGACCGATCTCGCCCGGGTCGCCCAGGAAATCGGCGAGAACCGGGCGGCGGGGGTTGCCGGCGACGTGGCCGATGAGGCGACCGCTGCGGCGGCGGTCGCCCACGCGCAAGAGTGGGGAGGCCGGCTAGATGCCGTGGTTAACAACGCGGGGATCGGATGGCATGGACCGACCCATACCATGCCGGTCGATGCGTGGCGGCGTCTGATGAACGTCAACCTGACCGGGGTGTTTCTTTTTACCAGGGCCGCGTTGCCGGTGATGATCGCGCAGCGTCACGGGCACATTATCAACATCGCCTCGGGAGCGGGCCGCCTGGGAATGGCGGAAAGCGCCGCCTACTCAGCCTCGAAGTTTGGCGTGATTGGGTTCACTGAGGCGGTGGGTCTGGAGGTCCGACAGAGCGGCGTGAAGGTAAGCGTAGTTGAACCCGGGTCGGTCCGGACGGAGTTCTCGGACAACATGGCGCGCCGTGACTGGGCGCTCCGTCCCGATGATGTCGCCCAGGTGGTCCGGTCCGTTCTGGCCACCGGGCCGAACGTCTGGGTCCGGGAAGCGTTCGTTACACCGCTCGTGGTGCCCAAGACGTAGATTGGGACCCATCAAACAACAGAAACACGACCTAATTAATTGGCTCTTCGGGAAGTTGTGTGGGTGAAATAGCGTAGACCAGTAGAAACCAACGCCTGCCGACCAGCTCAAAGCCAGACACCTACCCCCGCCGGCCGTCAAGAACATGGCCTTCGGCGCGCTGCGCGCTTCTTGACCGCCGTCGGGGGCGGGTGCACCCCTGCCACTATGGTCGGCAGGCGCAATCTGACCCGCGGGGCGGGAACGCTTCGTGAGGAGGCTGGTCTGGTGCGCGATGTCGAGTTATACGCTACGATCCTGGGGCTCACGCCACCGTGGAAGGTGGTCGGGGTGGAGGTGGATATCCCCGGCGAGCAAGTGACGGTGAAAGTCGAGGCGGGCCCGGGCCCGTTTCCGTGTCCGGAATGTCAGACGCCGTCGCCGGGCTATGATCGCCGTCCGCGGCGGTGGCGGCATCTGGACACGCTCCAGCTGCGCACGTGGATTGAAGCCGATGTCCCGCGGGTGCAGTGCGCTCAGCACGGGATCAAGCAGATCACCATCCCGTGGGCCGAGCCGGGCAGCCAGTTCACGCAGTTGTTTGAGCGGTTGGCGATCGACTTTCTGCGGGAATGCTCGGTCACCGGCGCGGCGGCCCTACTCCGGATCACCTGGGATGAAGCGTGGGGGATTAAGAGCCGGGCGGTGAAGCGCGGGCTGGCGCGCCGGACAGCGGAACCGATCCCGTACGTCGGCGTGGACGAGAAGGCAATCACCAAAGGCCACCGGTACTTGACCGTGGTGGCGGACCTGCAACGCCACCGGGTGCTGTTCGTCAACGAGGATCGCAAAGCGGAAAGCCTCGACGCCTTCTGGCCCACCTGCACGCCGGCCCAGCGCGAGAGCATCGCCGCCGTCGCGATGGACATGTGGGAGCCCTACATACACTCGGTCACCAGTCACGTGCCCGACGGGGTGGACAAGATTGTGTTTGATAAGTTCCATGTCGTGAAGCATCTCCACACGGCCGTGGACAAGGTGCGGCGGACCGAACCCCGGGAGTTGTCCCGCTCCTCCGATCGTCGGTTGACGGGGACGAAATACCTTTGGCTACGCCGGCCGAGCGAGCTCAAGCCCGAACAGCGGCGCACCTTCCGGCTCTTGCTCGGCGATGACCTGAAAGTGGGACGCGCCTGGGCACTCAAGGAGCGCTTCCGACATTTCTGGGAGTACAGTTACCGCCGGTCCGCGGAGACGTTCTTCGCGCGCTGGTTCTGGCGCGCCACGCACAGCCGGCTCAAGCCTATGGCGCAGGTCGCGTGGCTGATCCGCAGGCACCTACCGAACGTGCTGACCTACCATCGCCACCGCATCACGAATGCCGGGCTCGAGGCCGTCAACGCCACGATCCAGTGGGTCAAGAAGACCGCACGCGGCTTCCGGAACGTCGACAATTTCAAGACGGCCATCTACTTTCACTGCGGAGGGCTGGACCTGTACCCACTCGAAAGCCGGTAGAGGCAATTAATTAGGTGGGTCTTCCGGCAATCGTGTGGGTAAAGCCCACGGCCCGCCGCGCGGCCATTGACGGCCGTGGTCCCGGGAGAAGGATGGCCATTATGCCCGGCAGGCACTCTCCGGGCATCCTCGCGACCTTTCGGCTTGACCTGCATGTTGTCCTTGGATAGAATGGTAGAAACGAAAGGTAGAAGAGGTAGAATATGGGCCTCAACATCAAAAACGAAGAGGCACACCGGTTGGCCAAGAGACTCGCCGCCCTTACCGGTGAGAGCATGACCGCGGCTGTGACTGAGGCAATACGTGAGCGGCTGGAGCATGTTCGACGCGCGAAACAAGACAGTCTTACTGACCGATTGCTGGCGATTGGCAAACGGACGGCCAAACACCTCAAGGAACCCTATCGATCTGCCGATCACGCGGAACTGCTTTATGACGAGCACGGCCTCCCGCGATGATCATTGACACCTCGGCGCTGCTGGCGATCCTTCGGGACGAACCCGATGCCGCTCTATATGCGGAAGCGATTCAAGTGGTGGAAAGCCGACGCCTGTCGGCGGTAAGTTTCGTGGAGGCCGCGGTGGTCGTCGACGGTGGTCGGGATCCGGTAGCCAGCCGGGGCTTCGACGAGTTGTTGCAGGAGGCACAGATTATCGTTACCCCGATTACGGAGGCCCAGGCTCGGATCGCGCGTGACGCCTATCGTGATTTTGGCCGAGGCAGCGGGCACCCGGCGAAATTGAACTTTGGCGACTGCTTCGCTTATGCACTGGCAAAGGCCACGGGGGAGCCACTATTGTTCAAGGGCAAGGATTTTGTCCATACGGATGTCAAACGGGCTCTTCCCTGAACAGGCCTCGGCTGCGACGGGCGGGCGACGAATCGGCGTACCATCGTAGGGACAGACGGTCCTCGAAACCGGCAGCTCGGGAAGAAGGGGCCGCCGACCCCAGGTTAGATTCGCGCCACCTCCGCCATCGACAGAATTTAGGCCGTGTCGGCTTGCCGATGGTGCGCGCGCCCACGTTGAACCGCACGCCGACCGTTGCAATAAGAGACGTGGAGGAGTGCGGACGCCCGGATCCGCGTAGGAGTAGCACGGGGCCTGCGTCAACGCGTGCGATCTATGATGTCGAGCCCGGAACGGCGCTTCCTCAGGGCGCGACGCCGGACAGGGAGGGCGTCAATTTCTCTCTATTTTCGGAGAATGCCACGGGCGTCAAACTCTTGTTGTTTGAGCGGCACGACGATGCCGGGCCGTTTCAGACGGTTGCCTTCGATCCGCAGGTCAACAAGACGTTTCATTTCTGGCATGTCTTTATCCGCGGTCTGCCTCCGGAGACCCACTACGCCTACCGTGTTGACGGCCCCCAGAAACCGAAAGACGCGCAGCGCTTCGACCGGGAGAAGGTGTTCATCGACCCCTATGCCGAAGGCAATACGAACAGCCTGTGGCAGCGTGCCAGTGCGTGCGTCGCAGGCGATAACCTCGCCACATCGATGCGGTCTGCCGTGATCGCTCCGGCCGGGTACGACTGGGAAGGTGATCTGCCCCTCGGTCGCCCGATGGAGGACACGATCATCTACGAACTGCACATGCGCGGGTTTTCCAAGTCCCCGTCATCCGGGGTTGCGCACCCCGGGACGTTCTCCGCCATCACCGACAAGATCCCGTATCTGCGGCAACTGGGCGTGACCGCGGTCGAGCTGATGCCAGTGTGCGACTTCGATGAGACGGACGTACTCTGGATTTTCGGCGACCAACCGCTCCGGAAAGCGGGTGCGGTCCGGGTCGCGGCCCCGGGCCAGCGCGAGATGGTAGGCGAGGACCCGCTCCTATCTGGCGCAGTCGGTCGGGCGCTCCATCTCTGCGGTTGTGCTGAGCCAGAGAACGCGGAGTAGTTCCATCCACCATACTCCGGTTCCTACTCAATGGCCTTGCCGAAGTCTTGCCGTCAGCGGAAATCGCACAAGCCTCCTCGAACGCTAGAATGAGCCTATCGGGCGGACTTGCGACGGAACCTGCGTGGTTGGCGGTCCCGTCGTGATCGGTGTACCCTCAGCACGATACGGTGTTCCTTTAGTGCCATGCCGTTGGAGGCCACGATGGGTATCCCTGAGTTACGGCTCGCGCCCTGGACGCGCAAGCACGACAAGCCAGGGACACCGCTCATTCCGCACGCGCCTGAGATCCTGTTTCCACAGGGGCTGGAAGACCTGATCGTCATCTGTTCGACAAGACCGGCCGGGCAGCGTCTCCATGCCGCGGGCAGTCACTGGGCTCTTTCCCAGGCCGCCATCAGCGATCATACCTTCATTGAAACCCATGATGTGAACAACCGGATTTCAGCCATGGGACGGACCCTGTACTGCGTCGTGCCTGCGTGTTTGTCGGAGACGTTCTTGGATGAGCTGCAGGCGTCATCGACATCCGCCGCGGCCACGGCAGCACCTGCGTACTATGTCCACGTTGAGGCGGGAAAACGGATCTATCAGCTCTACGCGGAGTTGGACGTCGGCGACGGTGCGAACAGCGACAGCCTATGCGCCCTCATGAAATCGCGATTCAGCAACAGCTCCTTTGAAGGATCGTGGGGATTTTCCACCCTCGGTGGTGCCGGGGGCCAGACCGTCGTAGGCGCGCTCTCCACCGGAACCCACGGCGGCGATTTCGATCGCCCTCCGCTCGCGGATGCCCTCGTCGCCCTGCACCTGGTCGTCGACGGCGGCCAGCACTATTGGATCGAACGGGGCCATATCAATCGGGCGCCCTTGACCGATGAGGGGAAACTGCGCGCGTTCTACGGCGCCGCCAGGTACGGTGGCCCAGGCAACTTCGGCGTCATCTATGATGATGACGTCTTGCGCGCGGCCATGGTCCAGGTCGGGCGCTTCGGCATCATCTATTCCGCCGTCCTCCAGGTCACGCCGCAGTACGGGTTGCGTCAGGAACTCCTGCTCGACGAGTGGGAGAACGTGCAGCACCTGATCGCCGACCCGAATTCCGCGCTGTTTGTGAAGCCGTTTGGAGGATCGATTCCTCAACGGTTTCTGCAGATCGCGGTGAATCCGATTCCGAGCACGAACGGCACCACGCACGTCTGTGGCATCACGCGGCATTGGACGGTGCCGCTGTCGGCGGTGCCGTCGTCGCCCATGCCCCCCGTCACCTGGCCCGGTCCGGGGAATCCCGCGGGGCGGCCCGAGCGGGTCGGCAACATCCTTATGGCGAACGACCCCCTGCTGAACGCCCCGCGGTTTTCGGCCGCCGGCAATGGTGTCGCCTTCTCGCCAAATGACGCTGGCATTACCTCGTTCAACGTCTTTGACGCCGCGTGCGCCGATGCCAACTTCATGGACGGGATCGTCAACGGCATCTATACGGAGATTGACGACTTCCTGAGCCACAAGAATGTTCCAACCAGCGGGTCTCTGGGTGCGATCTCCGAACGCCTCGGCCTCGGGTTGCTCTCGGCGTTCTTGCATGGGATCCGGGGACTCCTGACCGCGTTCCTCAATTCCTTGAGACGCGACGGATCCACCGTCGGTCAGGCGCTGAACACCTTGCGCGCCATGCTTCTGGGATCCTCGAATCGGTTGGAGCGGGCCGCCGGACTCATCTTGTGGAGGACGATCGCCGCCCAGGTCTTCCAATTCCAGCAGTCGCCGCAAACCTTCTCCGCCATCAGCTACGCGGTCATGGACGGCCACGACTACGCCGACATTAGTTGCGACGTGAATGTGCGATCGATGGAAGTGTTCTTCGATGCCGCGGATCCCAACTTGCTCGCCTTCGTCAACCGCCTGCTGCAGTTCGAGACCGAGCAGGAGGTCGACTCCGGCCTCTCGGTTGCCGGATACATTTCGCTGCGTTTCTGCGGGCAGTCACGCGCCACCATCGCGCAGGAAGCCTTCCCGCGGACCTGTGCGATCGAGTGCGCAGGTCTCGCGGATGAGCTGGGCAGCAGCCAGTTCGTCGACTATGCGATCAAGCTCGCGCTCGACCCTACGATCAAAGGTATCCTGCACTGGGGGCAGCAGAATGAAAGCACCCAGGCCGACCTCGAGTCTCGGTTTGGTGACACGCCGGGCAACCCGACCGGCCCGCTGCGGCAATGGCGATCCGTCCTCGCGCGGCTGACCGACAACGGCCGATTGGACGGATTTAGCAGCGACTTCACGCGCCGCACCGGGCTCGAGATCGTTCAGCCGGTGATTTCCTCCTTTGCTGTCACGAGCCCGCCGTCGTCATCGACTCATTCCTGCACCGTGGCGTGGAACTGCGCCGGCAACCCGCCGGGGACTGCGGTCAGCCTTGAGGTTCGCCCGCCAACGGGCAGCGTGCCGGCGGCTTCGGGCCTTCCATTGAGCGGCAGCCGGACCATCGTCGCGACCCAGGCTGGCGCTTACGTGATCACCCTCATTGCCAGCCTGGATCGCAACGGCGCGGCCCGCACAGCCACGCAGGCTCAAACGGTGACGTTCGCCTAACGATGTTGGGCGGGGTCGTAGCGCGCACGTTCATTTCGGTTCGGTGAGGCCCGTCCGGCCGTACTTGCCTTCTGGGTCCCTGGGGATGTGAGCCGAAGAAACGCCGCGGGATGGCGGCGTCCGGCCGCCATCCTGCCGGGGCTCTGCACGGGTAGAATGCGTGCAGTCAGGCCGCGAGCGATGCCGAGCCGTGCTAGACTTTCGATTTTCGCAATGTGTCGCTGCGGCTATCGAATGGGACCAGCGGTGCGATCTGGATCTGCCCGATGGGCGGCGGCACGATCACCTGCGGAGGTTCCCACGGTTCACCGTCCGCGGCCGCGGCGCGGGCCGTGGTGACTCCCAGCAGTGCGCCGCCCAGCAGCATTGCCGCGAATAGCTGTCGCATCATTGATTTCTCCTTCTGCCCGTGCGCCCGGTACGGGACGAACCGTCGGGCCTGCATCATGGGTAGGCCGCGCCGCGTCGCGGAGATCCCGTCACCACGGATTGTTCACCATGTTGTTACGGTCGGCGCGTGTCCTGGGGCATTGAGATGCGGCGGACGCGGTCACCTCACGGGTTGCAGCGACTGAAGTAACGTAGAGATTTGAACAGCATCGCCTGGCCTTTGAGCCACCGGGCGCATCGCTAGAACCTCAAGCAACGGCCAGCCGTCGACGCCGTGCGGCATCGCGCGCGCGGTAACGACACGGTCACGCTTCGCCCTATCCGAAATCCGTCTCCGCTGGATCAGTTTATCTCAGCACGTAAGAGACAGAGACCTCGTGCCTCTGATCTGCGATGAAAGGAGGTGATCCCCGTGCGAAAGTTTCTCGCGATCATGCTGATGGGCGGCGCGCTCATCGTGAGCGCGTCCGCGGCCTTCGCTCAGGACAATATGGGCACCGATCAGCCGGCTGTGGGCCAGAGCGACCAGACCTCGCCGTACACGGTCGACCAGCAGGCGACGCCGTTTGCGTCCAATACGCAGGCGCAGTAGCCGGTGCCCGAGACGGGCTGCCCGGACCCCGGGGTCCGGGCAGCCCCATGCCGGGGCCGGATCTTCGGGTGCCGCAGGCGTCCACGGATCCTTGGACGGCACACGACCAAGGTCACGGACGGGACGGCCCGTCGCCGTCGGGTCAATCCAAAACGCTACACGTGGTGTATCAGCGGGGAAGGGTGGATGGAACGTGGGCCCGGGACCGCGTCCGTGCGCCCGCTCCAGTCTCTGACGAGAGGAGAACTACTCATGACCGACGGGTTGGTGTGTTGCAAGCGCATCGTCCTTCGCACGCGTCCACACGGTCTGCGGCTGCTCGCGGCCGGAATGGTGTTGGCCCTGGCGGGCGTGTGGGGTCTCGCGGCCCAGCCGCGGACGACGGCGGCTCAGACGAGGGCCCCCAAGGCGTACGTCGGCCTGTATGCCGAGAACGCAGTCGGTGTGGTCGATACCTCGACGGGACAAATGCTCCGGCGGATCAGGGTTCCGGCCGGACCGGAAGCCGTGCTCGTGACGCCCAACGGGCAGCGCGTGTATGTGACGAGCGAAGACGCGGCCCAGCTCAGCGTGATCGACACCGCGACCGACACGGTGATCAAGACGCTGACGCTCGGGCGCGGGCCGGAAGGAATCGCCCTGTCCCCCGATACCAAGACGCTGCTCGTTGCGATCTTCGACGAGAACAAAGTCGACGCCCTCGATACCTCGACGTTCCGGGTCATGGCACAGTTTCGGGTCGCCAAGCCGCACGGCGTCGCGTATTCGCCGGACGGACACACGGCGTACGTGGGGCAGCAGGACCAGCCGAACGATGACGCGATCATCGTTCTGGACGTTCCAGCGGGACGTGTTGCGGCGCGCGTGCCGGTCGATCAGGCGCCACGCGGGCTGACCGTCAGTCCCGACGGCAGCCTGCTCTACTTCACCACGGCGAACAGTGCAATGGTTCAAATCCTCGACACGGCGAGCCACGCCATCATTGCCCAGATTCCCGTAGGCCCGATCCCACACCAGATCGCGTTTACCCCAGATCACAAGTACGCGCTGGTCACGGTGCAGGGGACCGGGCAGCTCGCCATCGTCGATGCCGCGTCGCAGCAAGTCGTGAAGGACGTGGCGGTCGGTCACTTTCCCCACTGGGTCAGCGTCACCTCGGACGGTGCGCTCGCTTTCGTGACGAACGAAGGCGACGACACCGTCTCGGTCGTCGACATGGCCAAGGCGCAGGTCGTGGCGGTGCTCCCCACCGGCAACGAGCCCCGCAAGATCTCACTGCAGCGGGGTGACGGTGCGCTGGGCGACTACGTGCCGCCCACCGCCGCCGGGGCAGCGGCCGGGTTCGCCGCGGAGGCGCCTCGCCCCGCGCCCGCGCCGATGGCCGGAGATGTGCAGATCCGCATGCGAAACTTCGCGTTCGGCCCGGCGACCGTGACCGTCGCGGCGGGGCATACGGTCACGTGGATCGACGACGATGCCGTGCCTCACAGCGCGACGGCTCAGGGTGCGCAGTGGAACACCAATCAAGTCGTGCCCGGCGGCAGCTTCACCGTCACCATGACGAAGCCGGGGACCTATGCGTACAGCTGCAACGACCACCCGTTCATGCAAGCGAAGGTGATCGTGACGCCGTGACGGTCCGCGGGCGCCGGTGGGCCCTGTGGTGTTGGGGCTCACCCGCGTCCGACCTGCGCCGCGCCCCCACCGGGATGTGCGTGTGTCGGCGGGCACGGCTCGAACCGAGAGGAGAATGTCGATGACGTCTCATCGTGCAGACGACGCTGCAGGGCCCCGATTCGACGAGCCGCCGACCGGCGCCCGTGCGCGGTGGCGGAGCCTCGCGCTCGCGCTGGTTGTTGCCGCGGCAGTCGCCGCGACTGCGGCCACAATCCGGGCCCATGAGGCACCGGCGCTCGCGGGCGCCCTCTTGAATCCGCCCGTGAATGCCTACGAGTTCCGGTTGCCGGACCAGGACGATCGCGTCGTGTCGCTCGCCGATCTCCGCGGCAAGGTCGTGGTGTTGACGTTCCTCTATACGCACTGTCCAGACGTGTGTCCGCTGATTGCCGACGCGATGCATACGGTGCACGGCCGGTTGGGGCCGGCGGCAAGCCGCGTAGCGTTCGTGGCGGTCAGCGTGGACCCAACCGGCGACAGCCGGGAAGCCGTGCGGAGATTCCTCGCGGTCCACCACGTGCGGAACGAGCTGACGTACCTGCGCGGGACGTTCGCGCAGCTTCGCCCGGTCTGGGCGCATTACTACGTCGGGAGTGACGCCAAGGCTGTCAATCCCGAGGCGGTGGCCGCGGCGACGCCCACGACCTCGGAAGTGGGCCATACCGCGATCGTGTACATGATCGACCGGACCGGCAAGCTCGTGCTGTTCCTCCCGGGCAACCTGGACCCCGACGATCTTACCGCCGATATCCGAGCGCTGGCGATGCCGTAGACGTGCCGCTGCGGTATGGTCCGCGCGAGGACGCGCCCTCTGTCTGGTGTCCGTCCGGCGCCGCGCCAAGCCGTTGCAATCAACACGATGAGGGGACGATCGATCATGACGACACTCGTGGGTGGCGTTCTTCGCAGATTCATACGTGAACCGGCGACGGGCGCGGGACGGCGGGGTACGCGGCCGGTCCTGCCGACGCTGGCGAGCCTGGTGACGGTGGCGTTCGTCGGGCTCTCGCAGCTGCATCCTCTTCTGACGGCGACGGCGGCACCCGGCTTCGACAGCGGTGTCCCTCGCCGCCACGTGATCGGCATCGGGGAGACCGGTTCAGGTCACGGAGGGACGGCAACCGCCACAGGACCAGCCGGCGCGCTCGCCCAGTCACCGCAGGCGGCCGCGATTCAAGGGGTCCGTATCCACATTAAGAGCTTCACGTTCGGCCCGGCGACCGTGACCGTCGATGCCGGCCAGCCGGTGACGTGGGTGAACGATGACCCGGTCCCACATACCGCCACGGATGCGGCGAAAGCCTGGGATACGGGGCAGCTGCAGCCGGGGACCAGCGTCAGCGTCACGTTCACGAAGGCCGGGACCTACCTCTACAATTGCACGGTGCATCCGTTTATGCAGGCGACGGTCATCGTCCGCTGACGCGCGGTGAAGGAAGATGAATGATGGCCGACAACTGTAGCGTGGAGGGCAGCATGTTCAGAAAGCTATCACCCCGTCAGGAACACACCGACGAGCGGTTGATGAGCGAGTTGGCCGCGGGACGCCAGGAGGCGCTCGGGCCGCTCTACAGCCGTTACGCGCGCGTGGTCTTTGCGGTCGCGAGTCACTCGCTCGACCGGGCAGCCGCCGAGGAAGTCGTGCAAGACGTGTTTCTGACAGTCTGGCGCAAGGCCTCGGTCTTCGATCCCAGGCGGGGTGCGTTTCGCCCGTGGCTGCTTCAGATCGCGCACTATCGGGTCCTGAACGAGCTTCGCGGACGCAGCCGGCGACCTCAGGCGGTCAACGATCCCGATGGATTCACGCTCGCGAGCGTCCCGGACGCGGGTCCGGAGCCGGATGAGATCGCGTGGCGGGACAGCGTTCGGTCGACGGTCCGGTCGGCCTTCGACGAGCTGCCCGCGGCGCAACGCGAGGCCCTCAAACTCGCATTCTTTGAAGACCAAACCCACGAACAGGTCGCCGAGGAACTGCGCCTTCCGCTCGGGACGGCCAAGACGCGAATCCGCGGCGGGTTACAGCGGTTGCGAGACAAACTGGCGCCCCTCGCGATTGGGGGCGCGCTCGTCGCCATCCTCGGCGCCGCCGGAGTGCTTTACCACGACGAGGTCGCGACGCGCAACCTCGACGAACGGGCGCTGACGCTCGCCACGACCAGCGAAACCAAAGTGATCCGGCTCGCGCCGACGCCCAACGCGCCGCGGGCGGCACATGGATATTATCGCGGCCGGGCCGGGGTGCCGATGGCAATCCTGACCGTTTCCTACCTGTCACCCGCCCCGCAGGGGCGGAGCTATCAAGCCTGGGTCCGACACGGCGCTGTGTGGACATCACTCGGGGTGGTCCGAATCGATGCGCAGGGCGAGGGACGTGTCATCGCGGAAGGGTCGGCGTTTGAAACACTGCCGAATGCGATCGAAGTCACGATTGAGCCGGCGGGCGGGAGCGTCGTGCCGACCGGTGTGCCAGTCGTCAATTGGCCATAGCCGTGCAGCGGGTGGCGTCTGGGTCTCCGCGCCCGCGCCACCCGCTGGTACGCTGGTGATCGCCCTGTGATGGTGTTGCCGTACGATGACATCGGTCACGCCACCGACCCGATGGGCAACACGCCTCGCCCCTCGCCGGCGTCGCTGTCCCAGACCGCTTCCATGGACCCATTCATTGCCTGCCTGGTTCGCAATGGCGAGGCCCGCGCAGTCATGCCGGTCCAGCGGGTGACGTTCGCCTCACGACCGGGAGGAGTGGCAACGCAGGGTGGACGAAACGTGCTACGACGGTAAGTTGCACGACGGGGCTCGGAGACCGGGACGGAAGCGATCTCGCGTTGAATCGCGCAACTGCGACATCGCCGCCAACGGGAGGACATGACGCAGATGAGAGTCGCACTCGCACAACTTCGCCCGGTCCTGGGGGACAAGCCCGCGAACTTGGCGACCGCGGCGCGCGTCATCGCAGACGCTTCCGCGGCGCGGGCGGATCTGCTGGTGTTTCCTGAACTCTTTTTGACCGGGTATTTTACGCGCGAACACACCCGCGAGATTGCCGAGCACGTCGACGGGTCCACACTGAAGATCTTGGCCGCGCACGCGCGCGCCCATCGGATCGCCGTCGTCATAGGATTCCCCGAGGCCGATCGGGCGCGCGATACCGTCTACAACGCGGTCTGCCTGATTTCGGCCACTGGGGAGTTCGAGGCTTGCTACCGCAAGATCCATCTCTACGGTGCGGAACATCGGTATTTCTCCGCCGGCAGCGAGCATGTGGTGGTTACTATCGCTGGTTGCCGGGTCGGGCTGATGATTTGCTTCGACATCGAATTTCCCGAGTCGGCTCGCATCACTGCGCTGCAAGGTGCCCAGATCCTACTCGTGTCGTCGGCGAACATGTCGCCGTTCGAATCCTACCAGGAGGCGTATCTCAAAGCGCGAGCACTGGAGAATCACGCGTTCGTGGTGCTTACCAACCGGGTGGGAACGGAAGAGAATGTCCAGTTCTTCGGCGGAAGCGGGATCTGCGACCCCCTCGGCCGTGTGGTGTGTCGAGCCGGGGCAGACGAAACGCTGCTTGTCGGCGATTTGGACCTGTCCCTGATCGCGCAAAGCCGGGGACTGTTTGACTATTTCGCCAGCCGGCGGCCCGGACTCTACGGTCCGCTGGTCCGGGCAGATACCGCTTTAGGACGGGGGAGGCGTGGCGATTTCGGAGTGTAATTGTCGGCCTAAACCTGTCGCGCGCGTGAGAAAACCTTCAAGGGCGCCAGGGTTTCGGAAAACGGGAGCCGATCGCGTCCGGCCGCACCCTACGGGGCGCGCACACACGCCAGCGTAGCCGTTCGCTCAGATCGTTTTATTGTTGACCACGTCCCATCCGGTTTGAAAAGCCACGACGGGTGCTCCACTTGCGCTGACGCGGTTCGTCGACCACTGCATCTGGCTGCACCAGAACTGAAGCGTCTCCTGTCCCTGGGCTTGCGCGTTCTGAATCTGAGACGACACCGCGACGATATTGCCTTTGGTTAGGTCGACCCGGTACAACACCGTTTGGACGTCGCCTGCCTGCCCTACGATCTCAATCAGTGCCCCGTCGATGCCCTTGGCCGTGAGAGCATAGTTGTACAGGGGAAACGACGTGCTGTCCAAGGGTTTCGTTGCAGTCACTGCATCGAACTGTGGCTTGCCGAGCTGTCCTGTGGGTGCTGCAACCGCGGTGCTGACGCCGAACGAGACGCTGTTCAGCTCAATCCACTGTTCATGCCCTGCTACGGTACTCTCTCCTTTTATGCCGGGGATCTGCAAGAAAATTTGTAAAGCCACGGTAGCCTCCTGTGCCCGGCGGGCACTCCGAATGTGGGCTGTCCGCCTGTGATCGGTGTCAAGTCGAATGGGGTGTTCGTCATCAAGTCATTACGCCCTGCGTGCATTGCCGCGTTCTCGAACGACACGACGCTGACGCTTCGGCGCGCCGCGAAGGTGTCTGCCGGCCGCCGCTCGTAGGCGCGGAGCGGCGCTCGGCCCGAACAGGCCGATCTGGGCCGGACCGAGGTGGAAGAGCTGCTGGAGCTGCGGGGCGGCGACAAACATGTTCACATAGTCGAAGTAATCGGCGCGGACGCCGAATCCCAGCAACGCCCCGATTTTCCAGCGCAAGTGCGGGATGCGGTCGTGATGCTCGCGGGCGCGTTCACGGAGCTCTTGGTCGTGAACCTGAGCGAGTGTACGCACAGCGATAGGATCGCCTTGAGGAAACTCAGCCACGAACGGAACCCGTGACGATGAGCGTGGATGAGGGACCTAGAGGCATAAGCCAAGACGCGAATCCTTCCGGAGTTTCACGTGCGTTGGCGTGCTCGGCACCTGCCGAGGAAAGTAGGAATGCAGACGAGAATTGCCCGAAGCAACACAGCGCCGCTCACGCCATGTGAGCATGTCTCACCGTTGAGGGCTTGTCGAATGTGCCGGAACATCAGAACCCTCTTCAATTACGATCCCCCTGCCACTGTCGAGGAGATCCGAGACGCGTCACTTCAGTTCGTGAGAAAATTCAGCGGATTTACCAAACCGTCACGGATCAACGAAGGCGCGTTCCTGGCTGCGGTGGATGACATCGCCGCCGCCTCGACTCGGTTTCTCCGTTCGCTCGACACCACCGCACCGGCAAAGAATCGACAAGTGGAGGCCGCGAGGGCGAAGGCTCGCACCGCCGAGAGATTCGGCGCTGCGCCTGCGGTTCGGCGGTAAGGGCAATCGCTGTGTCGCGCAAGGCGCCTCGCCACTTCACCGCGCCATGATTGTTCACCTCGTAGACGGCACCTACGAGTTGTTTCGCCACTTTTACGGTCTTCGCCGATTCCACCAGAGCGGTGATCCACCCCTCGGCGCCGTGAACGGCGTACTCCATACGGTGTTGCAGATGATCGAGACCGGAGCGACCCACCTCGGTGTTGCGACCGACCACGTCATTGAGTCCTTCCGCAATGACCTGTGGCCTGGTTACAAGACCGGGGAAGGCGTCGAACCCGCTCTCCTCTCGCAGTTTCATCCGCTCGAAGAAGCGCTCGCGGCCATGGGTGTCGCCGTGTGGCCGATGACCGAGCTCGAGGCCGACGACGGCCTCGCTTCCGCCGCGCACATCGCGTGCCGGAACCGTGGCGTGGAGAAGATCTGCATCTGGTCTCCTGACAAAGATCTGGCGCAGTGCGTGCGCGGCGACAGGATCGTGCAGGTCGACCGCAGGGGGCAGAAGACCCTCGACGCGGAAGGAGTGCGCGCCAAGTTCGGCGTAGTACCCGCGCTGATCCCCGACTTCCTCGCCCTTGTCGGTGACACCGCGGACGGATATCCAGGGATACCAAGAATCGGTCCGGTCGGAGCGGCGCGGCTGCTCAACCGGTACGGAACCATTGAAAATTTTCCACCTGCCGCTTTGGATGGAGATCGGCGCGACCTGGCGCTGCTGTTCAAAGGTCTGGCCACGCTCAGAACCGATGCGCACCTGTTCGACGACGCGGACGAGCTTCGGTGGCGCGGGCCCACTGCCGCATTCGCGAGGTGGTCGGAGCGTCTGGGAGACGCTCGCCTGCTGGAGCGTACCCTTGCGGCGCCAGTCGGCCAGACCCAGTCAGTTGGACGAAAAGAATCGAAGCCGCATGGTGGGTCGGCGCGCTAGGGGGCAGGCCGGATGGTGGGACGTGATCGGCTGGGCGTGGATATCGGGGGCACATTTACCCTGAAACGCAGTCTCATGACGTATCCGCCGTCGCTGCGCGATTGCGTCGAGCGGCGAACGATGCGCGAGATCGACGCGGGCGCGGCCTGGCAGGACTGCCCGGCGCCGGAGCCCTCATGACGCACGCATCGTCGGAGGACCGCGTCTTCCTCGAGAGTCTTCACAACCGGCTGCAGGCGGTCGCCGAGGAGATGGGCTCGATCGTGCTCCGCACCGGCTTCACGGTGTTCGTCAGCGGATATCGTGCGGCTCGCGGGACACCCCCTCGAGGACATCTCCGCGACGAAGCACGTGCGTCATGTCTTCACGGGAGGCACGCACTACGCGCCTGCCCCCCGTGCCGCCGCTGCCGTGGTAGTGGACGCGCGCGGCGGCGTGCGGACCGGACGGAATCCGTCCGATGCCCACGTGCGCGGTATTTGCGCGCGTCCCTGCGCGTGCGGTAGACTGTGCTTAGCACGGGTGGTTTCGTGACGCTCGAGCGGCACGCGGGCTCTCATCTCCAGACCGCGGAGTAGGGGAGGACCGGTCATGATCGCGACGCACCCGTTCGGCCGTACCGGACACGCGAGCACCCGGACGATCTTCGGTGCTGCGGCGCTCGGCCGTGTCAGTCAGGACGACGCGGACCGCACGCTCGATCTGCTCCTGCGCTACGGGGTGAATCACATCGATGTCGCCGCGAGCTATGGGGACGCTGAACTGCGGCTGGCTCCATGGCTGAAGACGCACCGTGACCGGGTCTTCCTCGCCACCAAGACGGGTGGGCGGACCTACGACGCGGCCAAGCGCCAGATCCACCTCTCGCTCGAACGGATGGGCGTCCCGTACGTCGACCTGATCCAGCTGCATAACCTCGCCGACCCGATCGAGTGGGATACCGCGCTCAGCCCCGGGGGCGCGCTGGACGCGTGTGTCGAGGCGCGCGCGGCGGGCCTGGTCCGGTACATCGGCGTGACGGGGCACGGAACACAGATCGCGGCGACGCACCTGCGGAGCCTCGAACGATTCGAGTTCGACTCGGTGTTGCTGCCGTGCAGCTATATCGCGATGCAGGACGCCCACTACGCCGCGATGTTCGACCGCGTCGTCGCGACGTGCCGCGAGCGGAACGTCGCGGTGCAGACGATCAAGGCGATCGCGCGGAGCCCGTGGTGGGGGAACCCGCGCACGCGTGCCACCTGGTACCAACCGTTCGAGGACCAGCACGACATCGACCTCGCGGTGCACTGGGTCCTTGGTCGGCCCGGCGTGTTTCTGAATACGGTGGGCGACATCGCGCTGCTGCCGAAGGTGTTGGATGCTGCGAGTCGATTCACGGCCCCGCCGGATCCGGCGCTGATGCAGGACCAGATCGCGCGGCTGGCGATGCGCCCCTTATTCGTGTAGCGTCACCGGCGCCGCCGCCGCGGCGGCGCGGTGGGAGCGTTGGAGGACGGCGCGCCAGCGGCGCCGACGGGGGGGCGCGGTGACGACCTTAGACCTGGAACCGCTGTTCTACTGTGGAGATGACGTCCACCGCGCCAAGATTCAGAAGGTCCAGGACGCGCTGATCCGCCGAGATCTCGACGCGCTGCTGCTCCTGAAGCACGACGCGGTGCGGTACGTCACCGAGTTTTACGCGAAGGGCTATCGTCCGTTTCTCGACATCGAGTACGCCGCGTTGGTCCCGCGCGGCCGCGACGCGGTGCTGGGGTTTACAACCGCGGGCGAGGAGCGGCGCGCGGCGATCCGGAGCCGGGTGCGCGAGACGCGGCGCCTGCCGCGACTCGCGGAGTGGCCCGCGGCGCTTGCCGTGATGCTCGCGGACTATTCGCTGGCGCATGGACGCGTTGGGTTCGATCTGCTGCCGCAGTTCATGTATCAGGGTCTGCGCGATCGCCTGCCCGGGTTGGAGCTGATCGACGCCGGCGACGTCTGGGTCGACATCGCCGCGATCAAGCACCCCCTGGAAGTCGTCTTGATCGAACGCGCGTTGAAGATCGCGCAGGAGGGAACGGCCGCGGCGATCGAGGCGGCGGCGCCCGGCCGGACGGAGATCGAGGTGTCGGCGGCAGCGGAGTATCGCATGCGGACCCTCGGATCCGAAATGAACCCCTTCATCCCCGTCGTCGCGTCCGGCCCGAACGCAGCCATCTGGGAGCGCGTCGCGACGACCCGGCGGATTGAGTCGGGCGAGATGGTGATTCTCGACTTCGGGTGCGTGCACCGAGGCTACACGGGTGATTTCGCCAGGACCATCGTGGTCGGCGAGCCGACCGCTCCCCAGCGGAGGCTCTATCGCACCGCCTACGATGCCCTGCAGGAGGCGGTGAAGACCGCGAAACCGGGCGTCCTCTGCTCGGCGGTCGACGCCGCCGTGCGCCGGGTCGTCCACGACGCCGGGCTCGGCAGGTATGCGCAGGGATGGGCGAGCGGGCATCAACTGGGGTTTGGGTTGCACGGCGAGCCGCTTCTGGGTCCCGGGGTCGACGTGCCGCTGCAGCCCGGCATGGTGATCAACCTGGAACCGTCCCTCTATACCTTTGACGATCTCACAGTGGGCGGCGTCGAGCTGGAAGACACGGTCGTCATTACCGAGTCCGGGTCCCGGCTGCTGACGGATTTTCCGTTCGATGAGCGCCTGCGGCGCTAGACCGGGGCCGGCGAGACGCGTCGGCGTCTGACGAGCCCTCCCGCCGTGCTGCGCGGGCGAGGAACGCCGACGCCCGCGCGGAAGTGAACATCGACGACGCGATCGGATGGCGCGTTCCACACGGACAGGCGACCGCGCAACGTTCGAAGGAGGGCTCGCATGCGACGTCCCGTGCACCGTCGACTCTCGGATCTCGAACCGGAAGCGGTGAATCCCGGCATGGTACGGCGGCTGTTGTGGGGGGACCGGATCATGGTCAGCTTGCTCGAATTCAAGCGCGGCACCGTGGTGCCGGTCCACGACCACGAGAACGAGCAGCTGACCCACTGCCTGTCCGGCCTCATGCGGTTTACGTTTCCGGACGGTGAGCTGATGCTGTCCCCCGGCGAGGTGCTGCTGATCCCGGGCGGCGTCCCGCACGGCGCCGAGATGGTCGAGGATACCGTGGAAATGGACTTTTTCAGCCCGCCGCGGCAGGATTGGATCGACAAGACTGACACGTACCTCCGCCGCTAGGCGTGCGATCGACGCCGGACGAGGACGCGCTGTCGTTGCGGCGTCCTCGTCCGGGGATCGCGGTCAGCGTCTCAGGCGGGCGGCCGCCGGCGTTCACGTAGAACCGGAAGCCGACGCTCTTCCGATTCATCAGGGTAATCGCGAGCCGGAGCGCGAGCGCGGCTAGCGCCCGCGGGCGAGGGTCGCCAGCACGAGATGGCTCCAGTTGAGGGCCGCGAGCAGCAGCGCGCGGTACGTGAAGCACGCGCTCAGGATCGGCCGTAAGTACGGCCCCCGCCGCATGGGATCGGTCACCCACGAACTGCGCCGCGAGCGCCGGCAGCACCGCGTGACGTATCGTGCCGCGGTACTCTTCCTTCCCATACACTCCACCAGCGAAACCCCTTGCGTCGTGACGGATTCTGATATTTGGTCTCGGCCGACCCCCCGGGTCTGGAAGGTGGGGGATGCCGGACCGGTGTGCCCCCGCGCCTCCGCCAGGGGCGGCACCCGTCTGCCGCGGACGGTCGGCGGTGTTGGCACTCATTCCCCTGAGGCGCGGGCCGAGAAGGAATTGCGCACTCGACGGTCAATGTTTGCCGGAAATCTGGGGGGGGAACGTGCGCGGAACGGCTGAATGACGGGTGGGCGCATACCGCTTGGCCGGGTCACCGGTGACACCGCGAGTGTCTATCACGGGGGGGTGTCGACGATGGATATGTCGGGAGCGCGTGCACTCATGCGACAGGTCGCAGATCTGAACCGAGTGATGAATGGCGGACAGAGCCACCTCTCTCCCGACGCGCGGGCTGTGAAGGCGGCGACGGATCTCTACCTCAAGATCAAATCATGGCCGGAATCCGTGCGCCAGCTCATCGATTCGCTGGACGGGAAGGTCTCGGGAGACCTCGGCGACTTTCTCATCGACATGGACCGGGTGCTGCGAACCATCAGGAATCCGGAGGCATAACGCTGTAGGCCAAGCTGTCGCCGTTGGTCGCGTGGACGACGGTGTCAGCGGCGACGCATCGGGATTCTTGTCCGCGCCCTCGGCGGGGCGACGCGTCGTGACCCGCACCACCGCGGTATGCGCCGCATGTCGCGCAGGCGCACATGGAGCCACACGGTCTCGCCCGCGAGTCACCTGAGTGGCTCGACTGAGCCGGGAACTCAATTCCGTTCGCCCCTGGCGAAGAAGGGATTGGCGCGTGCGGACTTCTGGGTAAACTCTCGGCGAGGTGATCGTGATGATGCGGCAAATGATGCGGAGAATACGTGTGGCGATCCTCGTCGGTGCGGGCACGGTGCTCGCGTCCGCGGCGATCGCCGCGGCGGCGACCCCGCCGCTCCGAACGGTGCACGATACGAAGAATCAGGTCGCGCTCAGCGTGCCTGCGGCGTGGACGGTCAAGTCGCCGGACGGCAACGTCACGCTCGCGGCGACCGCGCCGACGGCGACCGGTGGGCTGCCCGATAGCGTCGACGTCGTTGTGCACGCCGCGCTCTCGGGGATGTCGCCGCAGTCGTGCGAGAACGAGGCGGAGTGGGTGACGCAGCATTTCGCCCACATCACCTACACCACCGTCAGCCAGGGGCCCACGAGCGTGGGAGGGTTCCCGGCGTATTCACACGTCTACAGCTGGAAGGCGCCGACGGGCCAAAATCGATGGAGCAAGCAGGTCTGCATCGTCGATCTCGGCCAGGTGTACGTGCTGACGGGGACGACGGCGAATGATCCCGCGACACTGGCGGCGCATGCGGCGGCGTTGACGCCGATCATCAACTCGATTCGCATTCAGCCGCAGGCCCAGCCGGCGCTGCAGACCCCGCAGCCAGGGCCGTCGCCGCAAACGCACTAGAGGAGCTCCCCGACATCGGTCGTCGTCCGCGCCGCCGTCGTGCCGAGGGCGGCGCGGACGATGCCGTGCGGCTACTCGTGACGCAGCGCGTCCGCGGGCGAAATCTGGGCCGCGCGGTGGGCGGGGAGGAGCCCGCCGAGGAGGCCGAGCACCAAACCGATGAGGAGTGTCTCCACGTACAGTTCCGGCGGGCTCCCGGTGATCGCGAGGACGCGCATCCTCGGAACCTGAGCGAGCACACGGAGCCCCACCGCCGCCAGGGCGATCCCGAGTCCACCGCCCGCCGTGGTGAGCAGAACCGACTCCGAGAGGAGCAGCCCGAGCACGCGGCGGCGGCGCCACCCGACGGCGCGCAACAGGCCGATCTCGCGCGTGCGTTCGAGCACGGCCATGCTCATGGTGTTGAGGACGCCCAAGACGGCCACGCAGAACGCGATCACCGACGTGCCCCACGCGGTGGCGCGTGTCAGGCCCACGATATCGTTATTTCGCGCGAAATCGTCGGTGCGGTAGGTGACCAGTCGGGGAAACCGCGCGTCGATCGCCCGCGTGACCTGGGCGATCGACGCCTCGGTGGCGGCCGTGTCGTTTCCTCGCACCACGTCGACGTAGAACCCGCCGACGACTCCCGGTGCGCCGCGCAGCTGCTGAAACAACCCGAGGGGAATGTAGACGCTTTCGAGCTCGAGGACATTCTCGCCCGTGAAGACGCCGACGACCGCGACGCGCGTGCCGCCGATCTCCACGCTTCCGCCGATGTCCTTGCCCAAGCGGCGGGCGACGTAGGCCCCGAGAATCGCCTCCGTCGCGTTCGGGGCCGGGCGGCGCCCGCGCACGGTCAGGTGCGCGAGGGTGGAGGCGTCTGGATCCCAGCCCGTCAGCGGAATGCTCGGTTGTCCGTCCACGGTCGAGAGTCCCCACATCAGCGGCGTGACGCTGCGTACGCCCGGCAGCCGCCGGATGTCGTCGCCGACGCTCTGCGCGATCGCGCCTGCGAAAAACGTGTCCTGGGTGACGATGAGATCGGTGCCCCGATCGCGGTACAGGCCCATCCAGTTCTTTTCGAGGCCCCACGCCAGGCTCTGGAAGCACAGGAAGGTGCCGAGGGCGACCCCGACGCCGAGGACGGTGAGCAGCGATCGGAGCGGTCGCCCCCGGATCGCGCTGAGCACCAACGCGAACTGCGTCATCGTGGATCTCGCCGGCGCCGGGGCGCGGTCGCTGCCGTTGTCATGGTGTCTCGGGCACCACGCGGCCGTCCCGCATGTGGACCACGCGGTGCGCCGCGGCGGCGACGTCCGCGGCGTGCGTGATGAGCATGATGGTGGTCCCGCGGTCGCGATTGATCGTCCCGAGCAGCCCCATGATGTCCGCGGCGGCGCGCGAATCCAGGCTGCCGGTCGGCTCGTCCGCGAGAATGACGACCGGGTCGTTCGCCAGGGCGCGGGCGATCGCGACTCGCTGCCGCTCCCCCACCGAGAGCTGCGATGGCAGATGGCTGGCCCGGTGCGCCAGGCCGACGCTCTGGAGGAGTGCGTCCGCTTTGCTGCGGCGCCGACTCGCGGCCCGCTCGACTTCGAACATCGGGATCTGGACGTTCTGCGATGCGGTCAGCGTCGGCAGCAGATGGAACGTCTGGAACACGAACCCCACCCGTGTCGCGCGAAACCGGTCCGGGTCGAGGCCATGGGCCAGCGGGACCCCCTCGTACAGGATCTCCCCCGAGGTCGGGCGATCAAGCCCGCCGAGCAGTTGGAGCAGGGTGGACTTTCCGCTGCCGCTCGGCCCGATGATCGCGACGATCTCGCCGCGGTACAGTGCGAGATCGACGCCCCGCAGCGCCTCGACGGCCCCGCGGTCGTAGATCTTCGTGACCCCGCGCGCCGCGAGCAGTTCGGCTCCGGGCGCGGCGGCGGTTGTCGTCACAGTCCTGATCCCCCCGTGTGGACGATCGTTGGCGGCTCCGTCGTGCGGGTGCGCCGCGCGCGTCGCCGTCGGCCGGTGCGGCACCAGCGCCCTTCTCGCCCGGTCCCGGCGATTCCCGTTCGGCGGCCGCCCTGCGGATGCCCGTGGTCTCGCTACAGACGCAGAATCGTGCCGTGCGACGGCGCGCCGGGCGGCACGGCATGCCGGGTATCGAACACCAACTGGGCGTGTTCGGCCACCTGCCGGTAGTCGATGTCTCCGTGCGCCGTCAACACGACGACACAATCGGCGCCGCCAATCTCGCTCGGGGTGAGGGCGACGGACGTGTACTCGGTGCCGTCGATCCACACGCGGGGGACGTGCGCATCGTGGTAGGCGATCAACGCGCCGCGCTGCTTCAACAGGCTCAGCACCTTCACCGCGGGAGATTCCCGCGTGTCTCCGACGTCGCCTTTGTAGCTCGCGCCGAGCCCGAGAATGCGCGCGCCCGCGATGGGGGCGCGGCGGTGGGTCGCGACCGCCTGGGTCACACGGTCGGCCACGTAGGACGGCATGGCCTCGTTGATCTCCGCCGCGAGCGCGGTCAGCCGCGCGGGGACCCCGCACGCCGCGGCCTTCCACGCGAGGTGGTAGGGGTCCACGGCGATGCAGTGCCCCCCGACGCCCGGGCCGGGATCGAACGGCATGAACCCGAACGGCTTGGTCGCGGCGGCGCCGACCACCTCCCAGATGTCGATGCTCAGGGGTTCGCACAGGCGCGCGAATTCGTTCACGAGCGCGATGTTCACGCTGCGAAACACATTCTCGAGCAGCTTGGTCATCTCCGCGGCGCGTGCCGACGACACCCGGTAGACCGGCGTCTCGAGCTGTTCGAACAGCCGCTGCGTCAGCGCCGTGCACACCGGGGTGATGCCGCCCACCACTCTCGGAATCGTGCGCGTCGTGTGGCGCCGGTTACCCGGGTCGATCCGCTCGGGCGAGAACGCCAGAAAGAAATCCTCGCCGACGCGGAGCCCGGACTGTGTCAGCGCTGGGAGCGCGATTTCCTCGGTGGTTCCCGGATAGGTGGTGCTCTGCAGCACGACGAGCTGTCCCGCGTGCAGGCCGCGGGCGACTGCTCGCAGGGCGGAGGCGACAAAGGCCAGATCCGGCTCATGCGCTACGGTGACCGGCGTCTGCACGCAAATGACGGCGACATCCGTCGCGGCGAGCGCTCCGAACTCGCGTGTGCTCGTGAGGCGGCCGCGCAGGACCAGCGGCCCCAACGCGCCGTCCGGCACATCCTCCACGTACGAGACTCCGCGCGCGAGACTCGCGGCGCGCGTCCGGTCGGTCTCGAAGCCCACGACCGGGAAGCCGGCCTGGGCGAACCCGACCGCCAGCGGCAACCCGACGTACCCGAGTCCGATGACGCCCACGGTCGCCCGCCGTTCCGTGATGCGGCGTTCCAGCGCCCGCGCCGTCGACCCCGTGAGCTCCCGTGCCGTCATCGGGCATCCTCCCGCGTCCCCGCGCGCCGGAAATACGCGATGACGTCCCGGATAATGTCATCGAGCCCCTTCGTCGGACGGTAGCCGGTGCGCTCGGAGAGTTTGGTGATGTCGGGAACGCGGTAGCGGGGCTCTTCGAACTCCGGCCCGTAGGCCTCGGCGTACGCGGTGTGCGTGATCTCGGACCGGCTGTCGGCGAGGGCGCGTACGCGCTCCGCCAGCGCCCCGATCGTCACCGCCTGTTCACTGCCGATGTTGTAGACGTCGCCGGCGGCGTCCGGGTGGGCCATGAGCGCCATCATCGCCCGCACCACGTCGTGGACCCAGGTGAAGCTCCGCACGTGCGTCCCATCCCCATAGACCGTGATGGCGTCTCCCGCGAGCGCTTGCTGGACGAACCGTGGGAGGACCATGCCGTACGCGCCCCGCTGCCGCGGTCCGACCGTGTTGAACAGACGCCCGATCACGACCGGCATGCGCGTCTCGTGGGCGTAGGCGCGGGCGAGCGCCTCGTCGAGGACTTTGGAGGTGGCGTAGCACCACCGCGGGGAGAGGCCGAGGCAGATGGGGTCGGTTTCCCGAAACCGCTGTGTGCCCTGCGCGGCCCCCGTGCCGTAGACTTCGGAGGTGGAGGCGAGAAACGTCTTGCGGCCCGCTCGGCTCGCCGCCTCGAGCACGACTTCGGTCCCCCTGACGTTCGTCTCGAGCGTCTGCAGGGGGTGGGCGAGTATGAACTTGACCCCGACGGCGGCGGCGAGATGGTACACCTCATCGCAGGTCTCCACGAGGGCCGACACCGCGGACGCGTCGAGGACGGAGCCCTGCACGCAGCGGAATCTCGGGTGCGCGGTCAGGTGCTCGAGGTTCGCCAGGCGGCCGGTCGAGAGATCGTCGAGGGCGACGACCTCGTGCTCGCGTTCCAGCAGCGCATCGGTCAGGTGGGATCCGATGAAGCCGGCTCCGCCGGTGATCAGGACGCGCACACCGTCCCCCTCCGGCAGCCGTCCGCTGCGTCGATCATACGTGTGCGCCGTCGCGGACCGTGCTCATCGAGACAGGCGGTCCAGCACGTTTTTGGTAATGCGGTCAACGTGCGCCTCCTGGCTGAGGGCCAGCACGCGGGTCCAGTCCGTCGTCGACGCGGCGAAGACCGTGCCGCGGTCTTCGTGCACGCCCATGGTCGCGGCGTGTGGCCCCGAACATTCTCGAGGCGGACGGTCCTGCCACGACGTGCTGAGCGTGCCCGTGCCCAGGACCGCGAACGTGTTGGGCGTGCTTCCGCCGCCGGCGAGCGCGGGCGCCCCGCGATCGTCGAAGGTCAGCGCGGCCCCGTCGCACTCGTACCCGATGAGGTGCTCCGGGGCGCCGAACGTGCTGCCGTGCTCGAGCCCGGTGCCCTCGAAGACCCAATGGGCCGGCTGATGGACCGTATAGCCGACGGCATCGCGCGGTCCGTTCCACCAGCCCCCGCCGTGCCGGTAGCTGACGCCGGTCAACGTGTCTTCGGGGGTGTTGGCGCCGCTGGGCGCCCACCAGAGGTCGGTGTTCCTGAATTTGTCGCAGACAAATGCGGTGTTGCCGTCGACGAAGTGGATGCGCCACCAACACGTGTTGCCTCCGAAGAAGGCCGCGTTGCCGCCGGAGCGGATGAACGCTTTGGCGTGGGCGCGCATGCCCTCGCTCCAGTACTCATCGTGTCCCGCGCTCAACAGGAGGCGGTAGGGGCGCACGTGGTCGGCGTGCTCATGAAGCTCGAGGTCGGTGCAGTAGTCCACCGCGTATCCGTTCGACTCGAGCCACCCGATGAACGGGGCGTCCCAGTGCGCGAACGATTGGCGGGGGGAGCTGGAGTCGTAGACGTCGAGGAAGTCGTGGTGGCTCGGCGGCAGCGGACCGCCGGTGCCGCCGCCCGGCCGGCGCACGGTGACCTTGCTGCCAAACGGAATGAGCGAGACGCGGTGGTTTTGATAGAGGCTGCCGCCCCCGGCGTAGTTGTACGCATGATACGTGGTGAACGGGAGTTTGTAGAGGATCGGCGCGGTAACGCCTGGGGTTTTCGAGACGACGACAAACAGCGCTTTCATGGAGCGGGCGTCGGCCGAGCCGGTGTCCGGCGACTCGACGGGCGTCTTGCGGCGGTCGCCTTCGGTGAGCATGGCGACGTAGGCGCCGGACCGCCAGTCTCTCGGGATGCGGAAGCGATACGCCGGCCAGCGCCAATCCTCATGGGGAGGGCCGTCCGGTGCCGCGCTGCCCCGCCACCAGCCTGAACTGCCGATCAGGGTCAGCCGCGCGCCTTGTCGGTAGAAGTCCGCGCGAAACCACCGCGCGGTGGTCGAGACATGCAGGATCAGCGTGTCTCCCGGCCGCACGCTCGGCTTTTCAGGATATCCGTGGATCACCCGGTTCCCTCGGTGTCCCGCTCCGTCGATGTACAGCAGTGGCGCACGCAGCGTCCTCGATCGGCGCACCACGTCTTCGTCGACGCCGAAGGCGGGGCCTGCCGCAGGGTGCGCCTCGGTGACCGGGCGGTCGGCTGCAGGCACGACATCGGAGGTCGTGTGACGACGCAGAGACTATCTATATAATAGGGGGGCTACGGCCGGGAAGGAGACACGAGACCGATGCCGATCTCACTGGAACGAATCTTTGCCCGGACCGCGCTCACGGTCTCGGCCTGGGCGGGACACCGCCTCGGCGGGCCTCGGTCCCCCCGCGCGGACGATCAGCAGGCCCAGGCAGACGGTCGCTGTTTCAACGGGTACGATCTGGACTTCGTGGAAACGCTGAACCGGCATGCGGCGAAGCACTATTCGCAGAACGGCGAGGACGGCGTCCTCGAATGTCTGTTTGGCCTTTTCGGGACCACCAATCGATTCTACGTGGAGATCGGCACCGAGTCGGGCGACGAGTGCAATACGCGGTGGCTGCGCGAGCAGGGGTGGGCGGGGGTGATGCTCGACTGCGATCACGAGAATCCATCGCTGCCGCTCTACCGCGAGTTCGTGACGGCCGAGAACGCCACCGAGTTGTTCGCGAAGTACCGGGTGCCGCGGTCGTTTGATCTCCTCTCGATCGACATCGACGGGCAGGACCACTGGATCTGGAAGGCCATCGGGGCCGCCTACACCCCGCGGGTCGTCGTGGTCGAATTCAGCTGCGCGATTCCGCTCGAGGTCAGCGTCACGATGCCGTATGACCCCCTGTGTGAAGCGACGGGACTCGGCAACGACGGGCAAAGCCTGCTCGCCGTGCAGCGGCTCGGGGAACGGCTCGGGTACTCGCTGTTGTACGCCGAGCCTCCGAACGCGTTTCTGGTGCTTCGCGCGATGCTGCCGGCGGCGTACGAGGAGCTGGCCGTCGGTGAGGCGTGCCGCTCGATGGAGGGGCCGTTCTATCGGGAGCAGCGGAAGGTGTGGGAGCGCGAGCTCAGACACCTTCCGTGGGCCTGTCCGGAGGGGCCGTGATCCGGGTGCCCGCGCTCCTCCGGACCGTTTATGTTATGCTAGCCTTGTGCCGCGACGCGCGGTGACTCGTGATCCAACCGGGAGGCGACTCGGTGACGACCGCGAAAGGGAGACTCGAGACGTCACCACCACATGCGGGTGCCGCGCGGCCGAGGCTGGGCGACGGCACCGGATGCCTCGCGCGCGACGTCCTCGCCGCGGGGTTTAGTCTCGCGATGATGCCGGTGAACATGCTGCCGGCCGAACCCCGTGCGCACGTCAAGACCGCCGTCCGAGAACTGGCGCTTGCGCTGGCCTCACTGTCCCGGACGGTGGCGGACGCGCTCGAAACGCTGTCGCGTGAATCGGAGGAGAAGCCCGGCTAGCGGGGCCGTTCCGCCGACGCATCCTCGTGTCGCGTGCGACCCGCCCCCGCTGGACGGCGGCGGGCGGTGACGACGCGATGCACCCCTCGCAGTGAGACGTCGCGGGATGCCGTGCGCGCGTCCGACGCGCCCGAGCGGCACCCGATGGGGGCGACCGTGCGGTTTCTGTTCTGCACCTACTGCATAGAGCTGTCCAAAGGTCAGCTGCAGATCGGCGTCTACAAGCGCGGCCTCCGGGTGGCGCTGGAGTTGAGCGCGCGCGGGCACGAGATCGTCTTCTACTGCACCGGGCACCAAAACTTTCACGACGAGCAGACGGCTCGGGCCAAGAGCGAGATGCGGTTCATCGAGCTGACGTTCCGCCAGGCCGCCTACGAGGGGGCGGAGGCGAACCGGGTCAGTTTTCTCGAGCAGCTGCGGGCGCTGCAGCCGGACGTCGTGGTGATCGGCGAAGCGCCGATGGCGGGCCCGATGCTGGAGATGACCCTGTGCGCCGTGGAGACGAAGATCCCGGTCGTGGTCCTGGACAACGCCTATCATCCGGCCTACCTCGAGACGTTCTGTGAGAAGCACGGGGCGATGGTGGACGGGATCGTGCTGAGCGGTCCGAGCGCGGTCCACGGCGTGACGAAGTACCGCTACGTGGTTCACGTCCCGCCCTATATCGACGCGTCCATCCCGGAGGCGCGCGCGCTGCTCGGGGAGATCGGCGTGACCGCCGAGCGGCTCCTGCTGGTGCTGGGCTACGACCCTAACGTCGAGCGGTTGGGCCTGTCGCTCGCGCAGCAACTCGACGACCCGGACGTCGCGACGGTGGTCGTCAGCCCAGACCCCGAGGCGGCCCAGCGCCGCGCCGACGCGCTGGTCGGCGGGACGGGGCGCCGGATTCGCGCGATCGCCCCGACGTCCGATCGAGTGCTGTTCGGCCTGCTGCAGCTCGCCCGATGCGCCGTCACGAAATGCGGCTACATGCAGGTCGCGGAGAGCCTCAGCGTGGGGACGCCGGTCGTCACCCTGTACTACCCGGGGTTCTTCTCCCTCACCGCGCTGCCGGAGGTGATGCAGCGGTTTGCGCACGCGACGACGAGCCCGGACGCGGATGCGGCCGCGGTCGCCGCGGCCCGCCGATTTCTCACGACCGACCCCGCCGCGCTCCGGAGCGTCCACGAGGGCGGCCTCGGCGCCGCGGCGCAAGCCGCGGAGTTCTTGGAGCGGCTGCCGCGGATACCCCGCGGGGACGCGACGGAGGACTCCGCCGCGGTCGGCTTCACCCCGAAGCGGATTCAGGCGGCCCTGCGGGAGCTCGCCCCGCGGAGCGCGCCGGTCGTGCGTGAGGTGCGGGCGACCTCGCTGCGGGATTTTCCGGACCACCGGATCTGGCTGGTCGCCTGCCGGTACTCGGTCGGGGACGAGACGCGGTTCGTGCGGCTGTGGGGCCGCCTGTTCACGTCGGCGCGGGCGCTGATTGCCGAGAGTCGGCGGGCGGCCCCGGGGCGGCGCATCTTGTACGTCTCGGGGCGCGAGCGGATGATGCTCGAGCTCGATCTGGGGGAAGAGGTGCTGCCCAGCATCGTCGACTTGATCGAGCGCGCGAGCCGCACGGCCAATGGGTAGCCTCCAGACGCTCGGGACCCTCAAGGAGTTCCTGGTGTACACCAGTTCACCGTGGCGCAACCGGGTGTTCCGCCGGTTCCCGCGGGTGAAGGCGGCCCGCGTCCTCGGGATCGCTTGCACCGGGCACGGCGCCAGCCTCGGCTACATCGACACCGCCGGGAACATCCGCGCGTCCCAACTCGAGCGGTGGACGAACGTGAAGCACATGATGATGTTCTCGGCGGACGAGGACGACGCGATCCGCCACCCCAAGACCGACATCGACGAGTCCATCAACTTCATCTTCCGCCTTGGGTTCGGCCGGCTGCCCGACAGCTGCATCTTCGAAGAGAAGATCGTCCCCTGGACGGAGTGGCTGCTTCGCGGCTTGGGCGTGGGGCCGAACGACATCGACCTGGTGGTGACGAGCGACAGCCATTTCGCCACGGGCTGGATGCGCCTCGGGCCGGTGCTCCGCCGGTGGTTTCCCAACGCGCGGGTGGTGCGCAACCTCGAACACCATGAGATCCATCAGCGCCAGGCGTTTTGGTCGTCCGGGTTTGAGGAGGCCGCGGTGCTGACGCTGGACACATGCGGCGAGAAGCTGCCGAGGCTGCGGGGCCGCCAGCTGTGCGGCACGATCTCCGTGATGGACCAGGACGGGCGCAGCCGCGTGCTGCGCGAGTTTCTATTTCCGGAGATGAGTTCGGGCCTGCTGTTCGACACCACCACGCACCACGTCGGCTTTCGCCAGGGGGACGAGGGCAAGACGATGGGGCTGGCCGCGTTCGGCGAGCCGGAGCTGTGGACGACGCTGCGGCCGCACCTGCGGCTGCTGGAGGACGGCGGGTTCGAGTTTCTGCGCAACGACGCGTTTCAGGTGGCGCTGGATGCGTACGTGCCGGCGCGCGATCCCGGCGCGGAAATGACCCAGCGGCACGAGGACGTGGCGTACGCGGGGCAGGCGCTCGTCGACGCGATCGTCACGAACGCGTGGCGGGCCACGCTGGCGCTCACCGGACGCCGCGACCTGGTCTACGCCGGCGGGGTGGCGCTGAACAGCGTGGCCAACGGGATCGCGTATCGCGAGGTGCGCCCCGACCGCGTCTACATCGCGCCCAACCCCGGCGATCCCGGCCACGGCCTGGGGTGCGCGCTGTTCGGCGCCTACGAGCTGGCCAAGTGGGCGCCGCCGGCCCGCGAGGTGCCGGAGTTTCTGGGCCCCCCGTACCCCGACGACGCGATCGAAGCGGCAGTGTCGGGCCGGGGGTTCGACGTGCAGCGTCCCGACGACCCGGCTGTCCCGATCGCGCGGTGCATTGCGAATGGACACATCGTGGCCCGGTTCAGCGATCACGCGGAGTTCGGCCCTCGGGCGCTCGGCAACCGGAGCATTCTGTGCGACCCGCGGCGCCCGGGGATGAAGGACTACCTCAACCTCCGGGTCAAGCACCGGGAGCCGTTCCGGCCGTTCGCGCCGACCGTACTGGAGGAGTACGCCGCAGCGTGGTTCGAGATGACGGAGCGCAGCGCGTATATGCTGCGGATCGCCCCCATTCACCCGGAGAAGCTGCCGCTGGTGCCGGCTATCGCACACGTCGATGGGTCGGCCCGGGTGCAGACGCTCGCCCGGGACGAAAATCCCGGGTACTGGCGCGTGGTCACGGCGTTCCACGAGATGACCGGCGTACCGCTCATCTTGAACACGTCGTTCAATTTGGCGGGCAAGCCCATCGTGGAGACGCCGGAGGACGCCGTCGCGTGCTTCACCGCGACCGAGATCGACGTCCTCGCGATCGGCCCTTACATCGTCTCCAAGCGACCACTCACGGAGTACCTGACCACGTCGTCCGTCGCTTAGACCCGCGTCCGGGGACGCCCCGGGACGGCCTCACCGTGATCCGGCCCGGTCAAGCTCCTGCGGGATCGTCGTCGGAGTCTCCGCGTCCGCTCCGGGACGTTTCGTGCGGGGCGAGCGCAAGCGTCCAGCCGACGATGCGCCGGATGCCGGCTTCGACGGCGACGGCGGCGGCGTAGCCCGGCGCCGGGGTCAGCCCCACGAGCTCCCAGCGCCGCACTTCCCTGGATCCGCCCGCGGCACGCAGGAGCGCGGCCGGCTCGCCGGGAGTCAGGGACACGTCGAAGGAGTCGAGCGGCAGCGACAACCCCTCGCCCCGCGCCTTGATGTACGCTTCCTTGCGCGTCCAGCCATTGTAGAACGCCTCCACCTGGGCGTCCGGCCCCAGCGCCCGCATCGTGGCGGCTTCGCTGGGCGAAAAGAAGCGCGCGCTGATCCCCGCCGTATCACGTCCGGGCTGGACGTGTTCGACATCGACGCCGATGCGGCGCCGCAGCACGACCGCGAGTAGCGCGAGGTCCTCGGAGTGTGAGAGATTGAACTGGAGCCGCGGCGCGCCGCGCCGGAGCACCAGCGACGGTTTGCCCCGGTTCGTATAGCGGTATTGGATAAGCTCGGGAGCGACCCGAAGATACCGTCCCAGCACGTGCCGCAGCAGCCCGTGGGCCACGACGAAGCGCGTCCGGTCGCGCGCCATCATGAAGCGTGCGGCGCGCGCCCGCTCGTCGTCGTCCAGGCTCTGCCGCAGGCGCAGCTCAACCGACGCGGGCGGGCAGAGCCGCGCGGACCACAGATGCAGCTCGTCCGGGCCGAGGCGGGGAGCCCCGGGGCCGCGCGGGTAGACGGCAGTCCGCCACACGACGGGCGCGGCGCGCGGCGCGGCGGTCCCCGAGCTACGTCGACCCATACAGTTTCACGGTCCGGTAGAATTTCAGCCGCCGCCCCCCGGCGGCCAGCTCCCGGGAGAGGTCGTCGATCGCCTCGCAGAAATCGTCGATCTGTTCACCGAGCAGGGACACCACCCCGGCGTCCGCCGCGGAATCCACGCGTCGGCGCACGTCGGCGTGGTACCGTTTGAGCTCCAGGATCGACAGCTGGTCGATCAGGGCGCCGGGGGTGACGACCGCGAGCCGGGCGGACGCGGGACCGCGCGGCTCGAGCCCATCCGCGATCCGGCGGTCGATCTCATCGATGGCCGACACCCGCCGACGGTTCGACGCGTCGATCGCGTGCTTCAGTCGAGCGAGGACGGGCGGGTGCTCGTAGTGCGCGCGGCATTCGTCCTCCAGATGCCATTGGAAGCAGTTGATCAGGCCCACGCGCGCGATGAGGCCGGCGAGCAGCCGGCCGTCGGCGGGGTGCGCCCGCTCCACCGCGTCCCAATCGAGCGGCGGATCGAGCTCGTGCCAGCGGCCGACGACCGCGCGCAGCAGCTCGCTCATCGCCCGGCCGGACGGCAGATCACGCACGCGCGGTTCGGTCACCGGGGAGGCCTCCTCTCGTGTCCCGACGTCCGCCGCGCGGCGGCCCTCGACAATCCCGCAACGCCGCTGGTACACTTGAGCCACACCGTGCGCCGCGCGGCGGCGCGGGCGCGTCCGAGCCCCGAGTCCGGGAGTGAGAGCCGATGCACGCACAAGAGCTGGCGCTCGACCCTCGTGAGATCGTGCGCCGATTCCGCGAGACGCACACGCACTCCCACGCGCGCTGGCCCGCGAGCGAGCTGGTCCCGGATCGTGTGACGGTCCGCACCCCGCGCGACGAGCCGGTCGACGACGGGTGCCTGCCGGCTCCGCTGCGCGCGGAGCTGCGCGCCTACTCGAGCGCCCACCCGCACCGCACGATCACCTTCCTCAAGCACCGGCGCACGGTCGACGGCCGGGCGGAGCGCATCGTCGACGACGGCGCCAACCTGCCCGGCGAGGCGCAGCTGCTCGTCCTCAGCCAGACCGTGACCCTCGCCGACTGGGATTCGGTACGGGTGGTCACGGACCTGTTCGTGGCTCGAAAGGACGACGTCGACCCGCGGGAGGCCGTGATGTCGGTGAACTTCCAGACGATCCCGTACACGTTTGCCGGGCAGATCCCGAATCCCGACACCGGCCAGCCGGGGGTCGAGGTCAGCGACGGCAGCGACGAGATGCCCGTGATCGTGTTGATCCACGGGACCGGCGGCGACGTCCGCGACATGACCGATCCCGCGAACGCGCCCGTCGCGGACGTGAACTATGATTACTCCGGGCCGTTTCCCCCGCCCGTGACCGTCGGGTGGGCCACCTATCCCGGGGTCGGCGTGTGGTCGTGCTGTTCCCTTGACGCGAAGAAGCCGGTGACAAGCTGGCGTGAGGTCCTGAGCGCGAACGGGTTCGCCACCGCAGCCTACTCGCAGTTCGACGGTGGGGACGGCTTTCTCGCTCCGGCCGGGTCTCCGCCGCCGCTCGGGCCGGCGGATGAGCTCGTGTCGGTGCTGCGGGCCCTGATGGGGTACTTTGGTGAGGAGACGCGGTTCGTGCTGCTGGCGCACAGCCGCGGCGGGCTGCTCGTGCGCAAGTTCCTGCGGGACCACGCGGGGTTCGCGAGGCGGATCCAGGCGGTGATCACGCTGCACTCGCCCCACACCGGCAGCGACCTCGCGAACGCCGCCGACGACGTGACCTCCGCGGTCACGTGGCTCGAGGGGCAGATCGGGACCCTCGCCACCGACGCGTTGGGCTGGCTCCTGCCGATCGCCCAGAGCGACGCGTATCAGGAGATGGCGGTCGGAAGCCCGTTCCTCACCGCGCTGGCCGCGGGGGAGCAGCCGCTTCCGGGGATCGAGTATTTTACCTTCGGCGGGGTGAGCGTGCGCCTCACGCGGATCTTGAGCTGGGTGTACACGCTCGACAGCGCCCTGCCGCAGCTGCACTGGCCGCCGTTCCTGCACCGGAGGATGGTGGCGGAGGTGCCCGGGATCTCGCCCGTGGCGATCACGCTGCCGCCGACCATCGACGAGCTCACGGAAGGGCGCGGGGACCTGCTGACGGCCGACCTCCGGGACCGGCTGCCGTTCGCGATGCACCAGACCAATCCGATCAACCACGCCGAAGCGCTGTGGCACCCCACGATTCAGGCGCAGGTGCTGCGGATCTTGGGCGTGAACGTGACCGTTCCGCCGGCCGGGGGTGTGACATCGTTTTGGTGGTAGCCGAAGGAGGGGACCCGCAGTGACCGAGCGCCCCGAGGATCGCGCGCGACGGACCGCCGTGACCGTGGGAGACGAGGTGGAGCACCTGGCGGCCCGGATCGTCGACTGCATCGAGGACCTCTCCCTCCTCGTGATGGAACGGGTCGCGGACGCGTCGCCCCGGAGCACGGCCGTCTCCGAGCTGCGCCGCGCGATGACCACCCTGCGCCGGCTCGCGGCGCCCGATGCCCAGGATCGCCGGGCGGATCGCCGCCGGGACCTACTTCGGCGTGCAGATGGCGGTGGAGTTGTATCGGACGACCGAGCACGGGTGGGACGAGGGCGCAGCGTCGGCCGCGGCAGACGGCACCGACCAGGAGCCATAGGGTGGGGCCCGTCCCGCCGACGGATCCCGCCGAGACGGGCGGGCCGGTGCGGCCGCATCCGGCCGCCGGCCTGGACGGCGACATCGACCGGTACTTGGTCGAGGTCGACCGCGAGCTCCAGCCGTACCTCGACCAGGCGGTGGAACGCACCCCTGAGGTGGACGGCCTCAAAGAGGGCGTGTCGTACCAGGTGTTGGGCGGCGGGAAGCGCGTCCGGGCGGCGCTGTGCGCGACTACGTGCGAGATGTTTTGCGGGTCGTACCGCCCGGCGCTGCACTTTGCCGCGGCGATCGAGCATCTGCAGAACTTCAGCCTGATTCACGACGACATCGCCGACGGCGACGGCGAGCGCCGGGGACGCCCCTCGGCGTGGCAGCGGTTCGGCGTGGCCCACGCCATCAACATCGGCGACGCGTTCATTCCGCTCAGCTCGCTCGCGATTCTCGAGGGCGCGTACTCCGCGCAGACCAAAGTGGCGCTGTTCCAGGTGCTGTCGGAGCTCGGCCTCCTGGTGACCGAGGGGCAGGGGCTGGACATCAATCTGCGCCGCAACGACGCGCCGACGCCGGAGGATTACGTCGAGTGCGCGCGCAAGAAGACGGGGGCGTTCTTCGCGATGGCGGCCGTGGGCGGGGGCATCATCGGCGGCGCCGACGCGCGAGACCTCCAGCGTCTCCGAGCTTTCGCGCTGCAGGCCGGGGTGGCGTTTCAGATCAAGGACGACGCCCTGGATGTCGTCGGCGGGAAGGGCCGGCCGCTCGGCTCGGACGTGCTGGAGGGGAAGCGCACCTTGATGGTTGCGTACGCGTCGGAGCGCTCCGCCGCGGCGGAGCGGGGACGCATGTTCGCGATCCTCAACCGGGCGCGGCAGGAGACGACTCCGGATGAGGTTGCCTGGGTCCACGAACTGTTTCGGCGGACGCGCGCCCGGGAACGGGCCGAGCAGACGGCGAACAGCCTGATCGACGAGGCGGTGCAGTACCTCGCGGAGCTTCCTGAGACGGCGGCGAAATACCGATTTGTACGGTTGTCCAAGTATCTGATGCAGCGGAGTCGCTAGGCCCGAGGTGCGGCGGCACGAAATCCCCAGGGGAGGCGGGTGATGGCGGTGGGACGGTCCGTGGACGCTCGGCTGGACGAGGCGATCGTCTTGCTGCACCGCGTGCTCGCCGAACTGGGCCGCGGGGGCGACACCCTGTCGCCCTGGCAGGAGTCGTACCTGTCCCCGGCGCCGCTCGGCGGGCGGCTCAGCGCCACCGACCGCCTCAGCATGTGGTTCCGGCCGGCGCCCCGCGGGGCGAACCCGTGGGACAGTTTCTTCGAGGCGCCCGGCGACCCCGCGGCCGGGATCGAGCGCCTGGCGCCGGCGCCGATCGGCGAGCCCGCGTACCTCTCACCGTCCTCCGTCGGGCACGCGGCGCCGACGGCGGTCGCGCCCGAGGCGCCCGGCCGGCGCATCAGTCTGCGCGTGCTGCTGGCGGAACCCGAGGAGGAGATGCTGGACACCGACGCCGAGGCGGTGGTCGGGTGTCTGTACGATCTGGTGCACGCGATCGGCCGCGGCGACGTGGAGTCGGCGATGGCGTGCGTGGCGCCCGACTACCACGCCTTGGAGGACGACCGCGAGATCGATCGTGACGGCCTCGCCTGGCAGTTCAAGCGCCTGCTGGAGTCGCTGCGGGGCTGGCGGTTCGAGGCGTCGCTTGTGGAGATGCCGCAGCCGATTCTCTACCCCGACGCTATCCTGGTCTACACGGAGCTGATGATCGACGCCGAACATCCCGCCGACGGAGCGCGGCGGACGATCATGGAGCGCCGCATCGCCGTCTTCAAGCCGCAGCGGGACAAGCGCTGGCTCGTGACCTCGCTGAGCCCGGTGTGAGGGTGGTGATCCCCGCCAGCGCGCTTCGCGCGCGCGCCGAGGCTCCGTGGGATCCGGCGCTGCTGCTGCCGGCGCTCGTGGTGTCGCGGTACCTGTTCTTTCTCACGCGGCGCCCGATCAGCCGCAGCAACACCCACTATGTCCTGCGGCGGATCGACGGGCTGCAGTCGCTCGCGGGGGTGTTCGAGGCCGCGGCGCATCCGCGCGCGGCGATGACCGCGCGGCTGCTGCGGAGCATGAACCCCGGGAACCTGCCCGAGACCGCCGAACGGCTGCAGCAGACGCTGGCGCCGCTGGTGCAGACCACATTCCCGCGCGGCTACATCGCGGGGGACGCCGCGCCGCCGCCCGACTTTCTGCGGGACGCCCGCCGGATGCTCCTGGTGCTCGGGCCGGCGATCGGGATCGGCGACGAGATCATGACGTTCCCGCTTCCGCGCTGGATCAAGGCGGCCGTGCCCGGCGCGGAGATCACGGTGCTCTCGGCGTACGAGGGGCTGTGGAACCGGGTCGCGGGGGTCGACCGCGTCGAGCGGTATCACGAGTATCTGAGCCTGCTGCACGCGATGCGCGGCGAGAGCGCCCTCGGCGCGTTCGACCTGGTGGCGCTGATCGATTTTGAGAATCCCGAGCTGCACCAGGCCGTCGCGCGCGAGGAGCGGATCCCGCGCTACGTGGAACTGTCGATCGGCGCTCACGTGATGGTCGCCGTGGACAACCGCCGCCGGTGGATCCACCGGGTCGCCGAGACGGCCCCGGCGTTCGGGAACTACTACCATGGGTTCGCCCGGCTCGCGCGCGGGCTCGGCGTGTCACCCGCGACCGCGGACCTGTTGACCGCTGTCGCGCGGCGGGCGGTCCCGGATCCGGCGATCCTGCGGATTTACGTGTCCCCCTTTACGTCGAAGTACGACCCGTCGCCCCGCTACTGGAGCCAGCTCGTCGCCGCCGTGGTGCCGGCGGACGCGGGCCGACCGGTCCGGGTCGTGCTGGACCCGGGCCCCAACCTGACGACCCGGCGGTTTGCGTCGGACGTGGCGCGCGCCGCCGCGGGCCGGCACCCGGGACTCGCCGCGCGCTTCGAGGTCGCCGCCGCCGGCGAGGCGCGGGGACTCCCGCTCGATGGCGTCTTCGCGGAGCTGGAAGAGGCGCACGCCGTGATCTGCGCCGACTCGTTCACCGCCCACGCGGCGCCGACGCTCGGCTGCACGACGCTTGTGCTGGCGGCCCCGGGCCTCGAAGACTGGCGCGTGCCGAGCGCGGCCAGCTACTACTTCAGCGATGAGGCGCCGCTCGACGACGTCGCGGCGGGCATGCGGCAGGTGTTGGCCCGACGGGGGATCGTCCCGCTGGCGGATCTCGCCACGCCGCCGATCTCGGATGTCGAGGTCGGCTTGGTCGCGGCCGAACGCGCGCTCGAGCGTGTGGTAGACGGGACCTCCGACGGAGGGTTCCCGGCGCTGTGCGACTCGTACGACCGCTTCGTCGGCGCTTACCGCGCCGTGGTCGAACGGCTGCCCGCCTGGCCCCGCGGCGCCCGCGGGGTGCTCGCCGACACGGTCTACGACGCCGCCCCCCGGGAGCTCAACGGGGAGCGTCCGGTCCCCGCCGAACTGCGCGGCGACGTCGCGCGCCACGTCGAGGATGCGTGGCGGGAGTGGCGCACCACGAACCTCAGCAAGTTTCTCGCCCTCATGGTCGAGCGGACCGACGCATGACGGCGTTGACCCCGCAGGCCCTGATGCCCTGGGGCGCCGGCGGCGCGGCGGCCGAGGAGTCTCCGGCGCGGCGGGTGCTCGGCGAGCGCGTGCTGCGCACCCTCCGGATGATTCTGTGGAGCCAGCACCCGTCCGGGGAAATCCTGTCGTACCGCCGGGATCCGGACGGACGCTACGTGCAGTGCCGCAGTCCGTTCGTGTCCGCGTTCGTCCACGACGCGCTCTCGCCGTTCGACCCGTGGTCGCCGGGATGGGTCGACGGCAGCCTCGATGTGTTTCCGCCGCGGGCGCGCGAGGGGGCGATGCGCGCCGTGGTCGACGCGCGCCGCCGCATCCGCCAGTTTCTGGCGTGGCAGCAGGAGGCCGCCGGCGACTGGCGCTTTTTCGGGCGCGGAGCGGGGATCGATCCCGACGTCGCCACCACGGCGTCTGCGGCCGCGGCGCTGCTCGAGAGTTACGGGGCGCAGCAGCTGGAGCGCTGGGAGCGGCAGCTCGCGGTCGTTCAAAGCTTCCGGTCCGCCTCCGGCGCGTACTATACGTTCGTGCGGCGCGGCCGCGGCCTGTACGGGTGGACCGACGAAGTCGGGCGGCCGATCGTCGGGTTTGACCGGGTCGTCAACGTGGAGGTGCTGCGCTACCTGTGCCGCGCGGGGCTGCGGGACCAGCCGCAGACCGCGTGGCTGGCGGCGTGGCTGTGGGAGCACACGGCCGACGGGACCCTGCAGCACGGCACATCGCTGTTTCCCGACCCGCTGTATTTTTTCTACGCGGTCGGCCGCACGTGGGCCCAAGGCGATCTGCCGCACCGGCGCGAGGTGGCGGAGCGGCTGCTCCCGCTGCTGGGCGGCCTGCAGCGCCCGACCGGCGAGTTTGGGGGCCCGCTCAGCACCGCGCTCGGCGCGACGGCGCTGCAGTATCTCGGCGAGGTCGGTCCGGCGCTGCGTCAGGCGCGGCTCGCGGTGCTGCGCGGCTTGGAACCGGGGGCCGAGCGGCCGTACGAGGACTTCGCGGTCAAAGGAGTCGGGTCGCCCGCCTGGGCCGCGGCCCTCTCCGTCGCGTTTCTGGCCCGGGACGAGTGCCGGGCGCGCGGGGGCGGCGCGTGACCGCGACCCATCAGGAGCTGCTCGTGCGCGTCTCGACCCTCCGCGAGGCGAGCCGGGCCGCCGCGGAGGCGTTCCTCGCCGAGTATCGCGCCGAGATCGAGGCGTACCGCGCCGAGATCAGCCTCGGGATCGACGAGGCGCTGGCGCGCATGCGCGACGACGTGGCCCGCATCTCCGAGCAGAACGCGGTCGCGGTGCAGCTGGCGGCGCAGGCGTCGGAGTACGTGAGCTGGATGCAGTGGTCCCTTTGGGATCTGCCGGTGTTCGCGGTCGCCGTGCGGCCCGCGCCGGACGCGTTTCGCCGCGCGGTCGCGGCGTGCGGGCTCGTCCACATCGCGATTACGCGGGTGTTCGACGACATCATCGACCAGCACGTGTCGTACAAGGGACGGCACGACACGCTGCTGGCGGCGGTGAGCGAGGCGCGGCCCACGACCCAGCAGGCGGTGGGCCTGAGCATTCTGGCGGGACTGCTGCTGTGTTTCGAGGGCCTCGACCGGCTCGCCGACCCGGCCGGCGCGGACGGGGGCGCGACCCTGCGCGCCCTGGTCGGGTCGCTGCGCCGCACGGTGATCGGGGCGATCATCGAGTACACCGATCTCCACGAGTGGTCGCTGGAAGAGTACGACCGGCTCGTGCGCCTCAAGAACGTCGAGTCCCTGCGGGCGCTGTACTCGGCGCTCGATCCGGGTCGCACGTCGGCGCTGCTGCCGTTCTTGGAGCGGTACTTCGAGCTGGCCCAGTACCTGAACGACGTGCAGGATCAGGAAGAAGATCTGCGGGAGGGACAGCCGAACCTGGTGTCGCTCAGCCGGCTCAACGGGGACCGCGCGCGGGGGGACGACCGCGCGGCGACCGAGCTGGCCCCGCTGCGGCGCGTGCCCGTCGGGGTCGAGCGCCGCATCGCGGAGACGTTCCTGGACCTCGGGGCGATGGCCGAGGCGCTGCCCGCGCTGGAGCGCGGGGTCGCGCTGTCCAAACTCTCCGAGTCCTGCGAGATCGCGTACCGCCTCGGCCTGTTCGTCGAGCCCGCGGTCGACGCGGCGCCTCCGCCGGCGCCGCCGGCGCGCCTCTTCTGGTTCTCCGAGCTGCAGCAGGTGGTCGAAGAGGCGGGGCCCGCGGCCCTCGTGTCCGTGGCGTGCGGCGCCTGCGGGTCGCGGGAACGGCGGCCGCTGTTCCAGAAGCAAGGCTTCGCCTACCACCGGTGCGCGGCGTGCAGCCACGTGTACGTCAGCCCGCGTATCAGCGGTGAGGTGCAGGCCCGGCTGCTCGAGGACGATCCCAGCGCGGCCGACGACCGGTACCTGGAAGCGCAGCGCATGTACGCCGAGTTCATCTGCCACTGGCTGTCGCTGCGGACGTCCGGCGCGCGTCTCCTGGATCTCGGCTTCGGCCGCGGCTACCTGATGCGCGTCGCGCCGGCGTACGGCTTTGAGGTGTACGGCGTCGACAGCTCGCAGGCCCAGGTGGACCGCCTCACGCTCGAGTTCGGCGACCGCGTCGCGCGCGCCGTCGTGGGGCGCGATCCGATCCCATGGCAGGCGTTCGACGTGGTGGTCATGAGCCACGTCCTGGAGCACCTGCCGGACCCGCGGGCGGCGCTCGAGCAGGTCGCCGACGTGCTGAACCCGGGCGGCCTGCTGTACGTGGCGGTTCCGGATCTGGGGTCGATGCACTTCAAGGTTCTCGGCAAGCATTGGGAGGCGATCAATCCGTTGGTGCATTTACAGTACTTCACCGAGACGTCGCTCTCGACGCTCCTGACGAGCGCGGGCTTCGACGCGCCCGAGCGGCTGCGGGTCCCGGCGCTTCCGGACGAGATGTCGCCGCGCTGGATGCGGCTGATGCGGCAGCTCGGCGGAGGAGACTCCGACCAACTGACGGTCCTCGCCCGGACACCGGACGCGGGGCCGAGGTGACCGCGTGCGCGCCTTGATGCTGACCGCCGACTATCCCGAGCCCGTCTGGTCCGGCATCGGGACGGCCGTGGCGGCGCAGGCGGCCGCGCTGACCGCGGTCGGCGTGGACGTGCACGTGCTGGCCCCCGCGCGGGCGGACGGCCCCGCCGCGGCGCCGGCGGGGCGCGGTCCGGTGGTCCACGGGCTGTCCGGGGACCGCTGTCCGGTGCGGCCGGCCGAGTTCGACGTGATCCATCTGCACTCGCTCAGCCTGGGCGAGCTCGCGCTGGAGATGCGGCGCCGCTTTCGCGTGCCGCTCGTCTACACCGCGCATTCCCTGCTCGAGCGGGAGCTGCCGGGCGTCCCCGAGGCGGAGGGCTGGCGGCGGCTGCAGGTCGCGCTCATGACGCGGAGCGACCACGTCGTCTTCCTCAGCGCGGACGAGCGCACGGCCGCGCTCGACCGCCTCCCGTCGCTCGCGGGGCGCAGCAGCGTGCTGCCAAACGGGGTGGCCGCCCTGCCGCCCGCGGGGCCCGCGCCGGAGGAGCCGGGCCCGGTCGTGTTTGCCGGCCGCTTCGCGCGCAGCAAGGGGATGGCGCTCTTGGACGTGATCGTGCGCCGCCTCGCGGGCCGGTACCGATTCGTCGTGGCGGGCGGACACGGCGACGCGCTCGGGCACCGCATCGCGGACGGTCTGGCCGCGGCGCATCCGGAGGCCTGCCGCGTCGTCGGGTGGGTGGACCGGGAGACGCTGGACCGGCTGTTCTCGGGCGCGGGGCTCGTGCTGATCCCGAGCGAGTATGAGCCGTTCGGGATCGTGGCCCTCGAAGCGATGCGGGTCGGCGCGCCGGTGCTGGCCGCGGCCGTGGGCGGCCTCGTGGAGGCCGTGGGGCCGGGGTCGGGCGGCCGCCTCGTCCGTTCGCGCGATCCCCGGGTGTGGTGCGAGGCGATCCACGAGATCCTGGGCGCGCCGGCGCTCCGCCGGGAGCTGCGCCGGCGCGGTCCGGCGTACGTGGCCCTCCGGCACGACCCGGTTCGGCTGGCCCGCCGGCTCGTCGACGAGGTCTACCGCCCTGTTCGCGAGGTGGCGTGAGATGGCGCTCGGGGGACAGATCGTGCTCATCACCGGGGGCACGCGCGGGATCGGCCGGGCGATCGCCCTCCGGCTGGCGCGGGAGCAGCCGGCCCACATCCTCGTCGGCTACTGCATGGATTACACCTCGGCGCGGCAGACCGTCGCCGACATCGAAGCGATGGGCGTGCCGGCCTCGATGCAGTCCTTGGACGTCGGACAGGAGACGCTGCTGCGCGGGTTGTTCGACCACGTCCGGGAGCGGTTCGAACGCCTCGACATCTTCATCAGCAACGCGGCCCGGACGACCTTCCGGCCGGCGATGGAGCTGAACAGCCGGAACTGGCAGAAGGTGATGGACATGAACGCGCGCGCCTTTCTGCTCGGCTCGCAGATGGCGGCCGAGCTGATGGGCCCGAACGGCGGCCGGATCATCGGGCTCAGCAGCCTCGGGTCGAGGTTCTGCGTGCCCGACTATGCGGGCTTGGGGGCCGCCAAGGCCGTCATCGAGACGCTGGCCCGGTACCTCGCGGTGGAGCTCGCGCCGCGGAAGATCAACGTCAACGTCGTGTCCGCCGGGTTTGTCGACACCGAGAGCATGCGCCTCGCGCCGGACTACGACGAGCTGGTGCGGCACGTCGTCGCGGGCACGCCCGCCGGGCGCCTCGCCACCCCGGCGGACGTGGCCGGCGTCGTCGCGTTCCTGTGTTCCCCGGAGTCGGACTGGATCCGGGGACAAACGCTGATCGCCGACGGGGGCTATTCACTGGCCCTCTCGCACCGTGGCTGACCCGGGGGCGCGGTTCCGCGAGCGGGTGGCGATCGTCACCGGCGCGTCGCGCGGCATCGGCCGCGCCGTCGCCACCCAGCTGGCCGCCGAGGGCGCCCGCGTCGTGGTGAACTACCGCCAGGCGGCGGCCGACGCCGACGCGGTTGTCGCCGCGATCCAGGCGGGCGGGGGCGAGGCGTGCGCGGTCCAGGCCGACGTCGCCGACGAGGCGGGCGTGCGGGGACTCGTGCGCGCCGCGGCCAAGCGGTTCGGCCGCATCGACGTGCTGGTGGCCAACGCGGGGGTCGTCCGCGACCAGCTGATCGGGGCGATGACGCTCGACCAGTGGGACGCCGTGATCCAGACGAATCTCCGGGGGCCGTTTCTGTGCATTCGGGAGGTGCTGCCGTTCATGATGCGCCAGCAGGGCGGGAGCATCGTGTGCCTGTCGTCCATCGCGGCCGACCGCGCGGGGCGCGGTCACGGGAACTACGTGGCCGCCAAGGGCGGGCTGAACGCGATGGTGCGCTCGCTCGCGGTGGAGCTGGCCCCGAAGGCGGTGCGCGTCAACGCCGTCTCGCCGGGGGTGATCCTCACGGAGATGTCGGAGCGGGTCCGCACGCTCGCCGGGGACGAGATCCTCGGCCAGATCCCGCTCAAGCGATTCGGCGAGCCGGCGGACGTGGCCCGCGCCGTGTGTTTTCTCGCCTCGGACGAGGCGAGCTACATCACCGGACAGATTCTGCACGTGACCGGCGGGTACGGGTTGTGACCCCAGTGCGGTCAGCAGTGCGGTCAGTTCAGCAGGCGAGGAGGAACGATGGGTCCGGATGAGCAGCGCGCGCACCCGGCAGTGCCGGTTGCGGAGGTGCACCAGAAGGTCCGCGAGGTCGTGGCGAAGTCGCTCGAGCTCAAGCTCGACGACGTGACGCTTGAGTCGTCGCTGTTCGATCTCGGGGCCGAGTCGCTCGACCTGCTCGACATGGCGTTTCTGCTGGAGAAGGAGTACCGGATTCAGTTCCCGCGCGCCGACATCCTCGAGCGCGCCGCCCAGCATTTCCGCGAGGAGGACCTCGTGGTCTCGGGCGTGGTCACGCCGCTCGGGCTGGAGATGCTGCGCCGGGGCATGCCCGAGTTGGATCCCACCAAGTTCCGGCCCGGGCTGAAGGCGATCGACGTCGTCAAGATGATCAGCGTGGGCAGCTTCGCACGGATCACCGTGCGGCTCTTGGAGGCGAAGGCGGAGGCCCCGCGCGACTGCCCGAAGTGCGGCGCCGCGCTCGTCGAGTCGACCGTGATGCCGGAGCTGGAATGTCCGAGCTGCGGGGAGATCGTGCCGCTCGAGAGCGGGGACGATATCCTGCTCCGCGACTTGACCGAGCTGTTCAAGCAGTCACAGGCGGAGTCATGAGGTTCCTGCTCGTCGACTCGATCCTCGAGCTGGAGCCGGGCGTGCGCGCGACGGGGGTCAAGAACATCACGATGAGCGAGGATTTTTTCGCCGATCATTTTCCCCACCGGCCGATCATGCCCGGGTCGATGATCGTCGAGTCGATGGTGCAGCTCGCCGACTGGGTCGTGCGGCAGGCCAGTGAGTTTCGCCAGCTTGGGCTGGCGACCTCGTTCGACAACCTCAAGTTCCGGCGCGTGCTCGGCCCCGGGAGCCAGCTCCGGGTGGAGGTGAAGGTCGTGGAGCGCGGCGAGGCCGAGGTCAAGGTGCAGGGGAAGGCCTACCATCTGGACACGCTGGTGGCGTCGGCCACCTTTACCCTGTCGCTTGAACCGATCGAGCGGTACCTCGATCCCGCCGAGGCGCGCCGGATGTTTCTCCTGCTGTATCCCGACCGGACGGAGGAGGCGCCATGACGGAGGCGGCGGCGCGCCGCGTGGTGATTACCGGCATGGGCGCCGTGACCTCGCTCGGCGCCGGGGTCGAGCGGAACTGGGACGCCATCCTGGCGGGCAAGTCCGGGGTGGGGCAGATCCGGCAGTTCAAGAGCGACGATTTTCCCGTGCACATCGGGAGCGAGGTCGACCTGGAGCAGCTCACGATTCCCGACGTTGGGGACGTGCTGCGACCGTTCGCGACCCGCTCCGTGAAGCTCGGGGTGTGGGCGCTCGACGAAGCGTGGCGCGACGCCGGGCTCGGCGAGACGGAGTATGACCCCTGGCGCGCGGGCCTGATTGTCGGCGCGTCGAACTTTCCGGTGATCGACGAGGGCGCGTATTCGTGGCCCACCGAGGCGCTGCACGAGGGGTCGTACAAGGAGCAGTACCTGGCGATCTGCCGCAAGATGCCCGAGCTCCTGGCCCAGCGCGACATCGGCATGGTGTCGACGCTGCTGGCGGGGCGGCATCTGCTGCACGGCCCGTGCATGACCGTCCAGTCGGCGTGCGCGTCGGCCACGCAGGCGATCGGCGAGGCGCTGCACATGATCCGCCGCGGCGACACCGACCTGATGGTCGCCGGGGGCGCCGACAGCATGCTGTCGGCGGTGTGCGTGACGGGGTTCACCCTGCTGAGCGTCGCGTCCCCCTTCCAGGGGGATCCGGCGAAGGCGTGCCGTCCGTTCGACCGGAAGCGCGATGGGCTCGTGCTCGGCGAAGGGGCCGGGTTGGTGATCTTGGAGGAGCTGTCGCACGCGCAGCGCCGCGGCGCGCGGATCCACGCGGAGCTCGTCGGGTACGGCTCGTCGTGCGACGGGTATCGGTTCACCGACAGCCACCCGGACGGGCGGGGCGCGATCCAGTGCATGCGCGCGGCGCTCGCGGACGCCGGGATCGCGCCCGAGGAGGTTGACTACATCAACGCGCACGGCACGGCGACGCTCCAGAATGACCGGGTGGAGACCCTCGCGGTGAAGCAGACGCTCGGCGACCACGCGTACCGGGTGCCGATGAGCTCGACCAAGTCGCAGATCGGGCATCTCCTGTGCGCCTCGGGCGGGATCGAGTTGGTGGTCACGGTGCTGGCGCTGTCGACCGGCATCGTGCCGCCGACGATCAATCTGGAGCATCCGGACCCGGACTGCGACCTGGACTACGTGCCCAATGAAGCACGGCGCGTGGAGCCGCACACGGCGCTGTCCAACTCCTTCGGGTTCGGCGGGCAGAACGGTACGCTGATCGTCACACGCTGGCCGGACTGACGCGGCCGCGAGGAGATCCCGTGCGCTTCCTGTTGTTCGACCGGATCATCGACGCCGAGCGCGGGAAGCGCATGCGGGCGACGAAGCTCGTCAATCTGATGGACGGCTACTTCGTCGCGCACTACCCGCGGCTGGCCGTGATGCCCGCCTCGCTGCTGCTCGAGGCGCTGGCGCAGGTGGGCGGCATGCTGAATCTGCTGAACCACAACTTTGAGGTGGAGATGGTGTTGATGCTGGTGGACGGCGTCCGGCTGCACCGTCAGGTGCGGCAGGGCGAGGCGCTCACGCTCGAGGTGCAGATGCTGTACGACCATCCGTACGGGGCGACGATGCGGGCCGAGGCGTGGGTCGAGGACGTGCGCGTCGCGACGGTCGAGCGCATGGTGTACGCGCACGAAGCCACCGCGGACCCCGCGAAGATCAAGAACAACCGGGACCGCTTCGACTACCAAAGCGGCGGGTGGACGCCGCCCGCGGACGCGGCGGGATGAGTCAGCCCCGGGTGCTGATCACCGGCGTGGGCGCGGTCTCGCCGCTCGGGACGCGGAGCCGGTCGCACTTCGAGGCGTGGATGGACGGCCGCTCGGCCGTGCGGCTCGCCCTCGCCCCGGACTTCGAGAGCCCCACCCCGCAGATGGAGGCGCGGGTCGACGGGTTCGAGCGGTCGGCGCTGATCGCGAACCGCATGCTGCGCAAGCTGCTGTCGCCGAGTGCGGGGTACGCCGTCGGGGCGGCCGGGGAGGCGATCGCCGACGCCGGGCTCAAAGGGGCGCCCGCGCTCGAGGGCTGTGGGCTCTACGTGGGCTCGCTGTCGCTCGAAATCGACCCCGACGTGTTCGTGCCGCCGCTGCGCGCGTCGCTGACGCCGACGAACGACTTCGACATCTCGCTGTTCGCCAAGCGGGGCATGAAGCTGCTCGATCCCCTGTTCCTCGTGCGGGCGCTGCCGAACGCCGGCACCTGTGGCATCTCCGTCGAGCACCAGGTGCTGGGGCCCAATACGAACCTGACCAACGGGTACACCTCCGGCCTGATGGCGGTGGGGCTGGCGATGGCCGCAATTCAGCGCGGGGAGGCGGACTGCGCCGTGGCGGGCGGGTACGACACGCTGCTGGGCATGGACAGCCTGGCCGAGCACTTGATCGCCGGACGGCTCTCGACGCTCTACGAGGATCCGGCGCACGCGTGCCGGCCCTTCGACCGGTCTCGCGGCGGGTATGTCCTCGGAGAGGGCGCCGCGTTCGTCATGCTGGAATCGGACGCGCACGCCCGGGCCCGCGGCGCCCGCGCCTACGCCGAGCTGCTGTCGTACGCCGCCACGACCGACGTGGCCCTCCTGCAGCGCGACCGCGGCCGGGACTCGACCGCCCTGCGGTACGCGACCGCGCGGGCGCTCGACATCGCGGCGTGCGCGCCGGCCGAGGTCGGGGCGATCTTCGGGGACGGCCTCGCGATCGAGCTCGACGACCTGCGCGAAGCGGACGCCGTTCGGGGGCTGTGGCCGGATGCGGCGCCGCCGTTCACGGCGGCCACCAGCGGCACCGGGTTCACCGGCGCCGCGAGCGGCATCTTCTCCTTGGTGCACGCGGCCATGGGGATGGAGCAGCAGGTGGTGCCGGCGCTCGCGAACTGCGCGGATCCGGATCCCCACTGCGCCCTGTACTTTCTCGAGCGACCGGAGCGGCGGTCGTACCGCCGCAGCGTGGTCTGGACCAGCGACCGCGGCGTCAAGAACGCGGCGCTGGTCGTCGGGGCGGCTTCGTCGTAGCGCGGCGGGATGTACCTCGCGATCCCGCTGCTCCTCGGTGTGGCCGTCGCCCTCGTGTTCCTGGGCCGGCTGTACGTTCGGCAGAACGCCCTGATCTTTCGCCCCGGCCCGATGCTGAACCGCTCCCCGGCCGACTACGGGATCGCCGTACGAGGACGTGCGCCTGCCGTGCGCCGGCGGCCGCGACGTGCGGGGCTGGTGGATCCCGGCCGCCGAGGGCCGGCCGGTGGTCATCTTCTTCCACGGCAGCGACGGGAACATCACCCACGAGCTGCCGGTGGCGTGCTTCCTGTCCGCGCTGTCGGTCGGCGTCCTGCTCGTGGAATATCCCGGGTACGGCGACGGCGGGCGCACGAGCGAGCAGGGCACGTATGAGGCGGCCGACGCCGCGTGGGCGTATGCCACGGGCGCGCGCGGGGTGCGTCCGGACCAGATCATCATCTTCGGACAGTCGCTCGGAAGTGCCGTGGCCATCTACCTCGCCGCGCGCCACGCGTGCGGGGGGCTCGTCGTCCACAGCGGGTTCACCTCGGTGCCGGACCTCGCGGCGCGCGCGTTTCCGTATCTCCCGGTCCGCCCCTTCTGCCGCACGCGGATGAACTCGCTGGAGCGGATCGCCGGGTGCGGGGGACCGGTGCTGGTGCTCCACTCGGAGGACGACGAGGCGATCCCGGTCGACGCGGCCAAGACGCTGTACGCGCGGGTGCGCGGGCCGCGCCGGCTGGTCCTCTATCGCGGGCCGCACCACGGCGCCCACTGGCAGTACGACCTGCGCATCCGGCAGGCGTGGACGGAGCTCGCAAACCGGCGGACCGAGACGTGGGAACGCCCGGAGGAGGGATAGGCGCGTGCGGGAAGAGGTCCGCAGCATCGCGATGCGCGCGAAGGGATTCCTCGCGGAGGCGGAGGGGATGTCGCTCTACCGGCTGGCGGTGGAGATCTCCGGGTCCGGTCCGTGCCTGGAGATCGGCTCGTACTGCGGCCGAGTCGGCGCTGTTCCTCGGCGAGGGGTGCCGGGAGCGCGGTCGCTATCCGCTGTTTACCGTGGATCATCACGAGGGGTCGGCCGAGCAGCAGCCGGGGCAGCCGTACTTTGACCCCGACCTGTACGACGCCGCAGAAGGCGTCACGACCACGCTCCAGGCCCTGCGGCGCAACATCCGGCTGGCGGGCCTGCAGGACTGGGTGATCCCGATCGTGGCCGCCTCCGTCAGGCTGGGACGGTACTGGCCGCCCGCGACTCTCAGCCTGGTGTTCATCGACGGCGGCCACTCGGAGGCGGACGCGTTCGGCGATTACGAGACGTGGGCGCCAGCGATCAAGCCCGGCGGGTACCTCTGCATCCACGACATCCACCCGGACCCCGCGGACGGCGGGCAGGCGCCGTATCACGTGCTGCAGCGCGCGCGCGCCGAGGGCGCCTGGGACCACCTCGGGACCGTGGACACCCTCGCGATCTTGAGGCGGCAGTGATCGACGCGGCTGATCCGCGCGTGCCCGTGCGCTTTACGCGCCCGCTGGGGTACTGCCACCGCGCGCGGGCGGCGTCGTGGGCGATGATCGGGCAGGACGGGGGGCAGTCGATCGACCTCGGCGACCGGACCCTGTTCGTGTTCTCCGACACGCTGCTCGCGGTCCCGAACGACGCCGGCGCCCGCGAAGGGGCCCGCCCGCCGTTTCAGCTGGCGACCGACGAGCCGTGCGTCTTCCTCGCGAACTGCGCCGCGACGTCCACCGGGCGCGGCGCGCGCGAGGCGTTCGCGGAGATGCGCTTCTATCACGACGCCGACGGGTGCCCGGTCGAGATCCTGACCCCGACGCCGGAGGAGCGGGCCGCGCGGATCCGCTTCTGGCCCGAGCACGGGATCCTGGTCGACGGCACGGTGTACCTCTACTATCTGGGGGTGCAGACGATCGATCCCACGACCCCATGGGGGTTCCGCAACCTCGGGGTGGGGATCGCCGCGCTCGATCCCGCCTCGGGCGCGTGCCGGCGCGTGCGGCGCGACGGGGAGTGGCGCCTGTGGCGCATGGCCGCGGACGATTTCCATCTCGGCGTGCAGACGATCCGTGAGGGGGACGACGTCTACGTGTTCGGCAGCGTGCGCCGCGAGCACGTCGTGCGGGGCATCGTCGCGCGCGCCCCGGCGGCGCGCCTCGGGGACCCGTCCGCGTACGTGTTCCGGCAGGATGAGTCCGACGGCTGGACCGCCGACCTGACGCAGGCCGGCGGCGTGGGCCTCGCGGGCAGCAACTACTCGGTCTCGCACAACCGCTACCTCGGCGGCTACCTGATGGTGTACATCGACAGCTACACGAAGGAGCTGATCGTCCGCCTGGCTCCGCGGATCACGGGTCCGTACTCTCCCCCGCAGTCGCTCGGCCGCGTGCCACACCGGTCGACGAGCGAGCTCGTCTACCTCGGGTTCGAGCATCCGCAGTTTGCCGCGGACGGCGGACGGCGCGTCTACGTCTCGTACTGTCAGCCCCATTTCACGCTCAGCTCGCTGTGGAGCTGTGCTTTCGGTGACAGTCGGAGACGCTCCGCGCGCTGCTGGACCGGCTGCCGCGGTACGGCGACCGCCCCGCGGTCGGCCTCCGCCGAGGATACGGGACACGCTGGTGGAGCTATCGGCGCCTCCACGAGGAAGCGTGGCGCGCGGCCGCGCGCCTCGGCGCCCGGGGGGGCGCGCCGGGCGCGCGCGTGCTGCTGTGGGCGGGCAACAGTCCGGAGTGGGCCGGCGTGCTGCTCGGCGCGGTCGCGGCGGGCGTGGTGGTGGTGCCGGTGGACGAGACGGCCTCGCCCCACTGGGTGCGCCACCTGGTCGAGGCGATCCGGCCGGCGCTGGTGGTGCACGGTCCGGACCAGGACGTCGACGGGATCGCGTGCGCCTGCTGCCCGGTGGGCGAGTTGTTCGCCGAGGACGGTCCGCCCGCGGCGCCCCCGCGCGGCGGTGGCCGCGGACCCGGACGACGCCGTGCTGATCCTGTACAGCTCGGGCACCACCCGCGAGCCCACCGGCGTGATCCTCACACACCGGAACCTGGTGTCGCAGCTGCACGCGTTCGACCGCTGGCGGTGGGTGACGCGGTGGCTGCGGTGCCGGATGCTGGTGCTCTCGCCGCTCAGCCACGTGCAGGGCCTGCTGATGGGCCTCTGCGTCCCGCTGGCGCTCGGCCTCAGCGCGCTCTACAGCGAGTCGGTGGACCCGGCGCACGTGATCCGCACGATCCGGCAGAACCGGATCACCCTGCTCCTGGCCGTGCCCCGCGTGCAGCGGCTGCTTGCCCGGGCGCTGCAGGAGACGCCGTACGGGCGCGGAGGACGTTCGCTGGGCGAGCGCGTGCGGACGATCCGCTTCTTCCCGTGGCGGCGGCATCTCCTGTTTCTTGCGACGCACGCGCAGCTCGGGTACTCGTTCTGGGTGCTGCTGGTGGGGGGCGCGCCCCTGCCGTCGGAGGACGAGCGGTTCTGGTACGAGTGCGGGTACGTCCTCGTCCAGGGATACGGGCTGACCGAGACGACCGCGCTCGTCTCGCTCAAGATCAACCATCCGTTCGGCGCGCGCCCCGGCTCGATCGGCAGCCCGCTGCCGCATTACGAGGTGCGCATCGGCGAGGACGGGGAGGTGCTGGTGCGGGGCCCGAGCGTATCGCACCGCGTCTTCGGCGACGGGCACGCCGCGGGGGACGCGCCGGCCGACGGCTTCTTGCATACCGGAGACCTCGCGACGCGGGATGCCCGCGGGCAGCTGTATCTCGTCGGCCGCAAGAAGGACGTGATCGTGACGGGCGAGGGTCTCAACGTGCATCCCGGCGATGTCGAGGCCGCGCTCGAGCGCGTGCCGGGGGTGCGCGAGGCCGTCGTCGTCGGGCTCGCGCGGCGCGGAATCACCGAGGTGCATGCCGCTGCTGCTGCTCACCCCGGAAGCGGCGCCGGAGCGCGTGATCGCCGACGCCAACCGGACGCTGGAAGCGCACCAGCAGGTCCGCGGCTGGACGCTGTGGCCGGACCGGGATTTTCCTCGAGCCGGCCTGCTCAAGGTCCGCCGCGACGACGTCGCGCGCCGGGTGCAGGAACTGCAGGAGGCCGGCGCGGCGGCCGAGGAGCGGAGCGCCGAGCGGCCGTCGCTCGCCGAGATCCGCGCGACCGGCGACCCGCACCGCCGCGTGCGGCTCCTGGCCCGGTACCTGAGCGACACACGCGGCGAGGTGGCCGCCGAGGACGCCGTTCCGTGACCGACGAGTTGGGGCTGAGCTCGCTCGACACCGCGGAACTGCTCACCCTGTTGGAGCGCGATCTGTCCCGCCCGCTCGACTGGCTCGCGATTACGTCGAAGACGACGGTCGGGCACCTCAGGGCCGTGACGCGTGCGGCGGCCCCCGCGCGGGCGCCGCGCCGGCTGCCGAGCCGGCAGCCGGCGTGGTCCCGTGGACTCCTCGGCCGCTGCGTCCGCCGGGTCTCGCAGCCCCTGTTGATCGGCGCGTGGGCGATCACGACGATGAGGCTCACGGTGGAGTGGGCGCCCGGCGCGGCGCCGCCCGAGGGCCCGTGCATCGTCGCCGCCGCGCCGCACTACCATTGGCTCGACAGTTTCGTCGTGTATGCCGCGCTCCCGCGCCGCGCGCGGCGGCGTCTCGTCACGGTCGCGAACGTCGACTTCTCCGAGTTCTTCGCTCCGCGCCCGGGGGTCCCCGCGCCCACGCGGCTGCTCGTCGGCCTGGTCTACTATCTGTGCTGGCCGCTCGACGTTCAGCTTCGTCGTGCTCCCCGGGTTCGGCGACACCCGGGCCGGGCTGCACGATCTCAGCCAGTTGATCGAGGCCGGGGACAGCCCGATCGCGACCCCGGATCTGCGGATCTCGTCCCGGCGCGGATGGGATCGCGGCGGGGGATGGATCGCCGTCATGGCGCGGGAGGCGGGCCTGCCGATCGTGCCCGTGTGGATGGAGGGCAACGACGATCTCCAGGCTGTGGCCGTGCGGGCCGCGCACCCGCGTGCGGGTCCGCGTGGGGCCGCCGATGCGCATCAGCCCGGCCGCGCCCCGGCCCGAGGTCATCGTGCGGCTCGAGGAGGCGCTGGATCGGCCTGGCCGCCGACGCGGGGAACGCGGAGTGCACGTAACGCTCTTGACCGCGGGATCGCGCGGCGACGTGCAGCCGTACGTCGCGCTGGGGATCGGCCTGCGGGAGGCGGGGCACACGGTGCGGGTCGCCGCGCCCGTGCCGTACGAGACGCTCGTACGCGAGCACGGCCTGGAGTTTGCCCCGACGGCGCGGGCGCTCGGCACGCTGACGTCCGGGGCGTCGTGGCAGCGCTGGCAGGAATCGGGCGACAACCTCGCCGCGTTCGTCTGGGGCGCCCTCGGCGTCGCGCGCGCCACGGGTGCCGTGATCGAGTCGCTGATCGACGACTATTGGGCCGCGTCGCAGGGCACCGACGTCATCATCAGCTCCTCGTCGGCGATCGGCGGCCCGCAACTCGCCGAGGCGCTGGGCGTGCCGCACTGCTGGGCGCTGTGTCAGCCGATGAGCCGCACGCGCGTGTTTCCCCACTTCTTGACGCCGCCGGGATTGCGCGGCGGGCCCGGCTTCAACGCGTGGACGTATCGCGTCGCCGCGCACGCGTACTGGCTCCTGTTCAAGCCGGCCGTGACCCGCTGGGTCGCGCGGCGGACCGGGCGGCGTCTGTCCCGGCGGGATCTCGACGGAGTGCCCGGCGCGGGGTCCGGTACGGTCCTCTACGGATTCAGCCCGCGCGTCGTCCCGCGGCCGCCGGACTGGGGCGAGCGGATCGTCGTGTGCGGCTACTGGTTCGTCGACGCTCCGTCGGGCTGGCAGCCGCCGGACAGCCTGGCCGCGTTCCTGCGCGCCGGTCCGCCTCCGGTGTTTGTCGCGCTCGGCCGCATCGGATTCTCCGACCGCGACGACCTGCTCGGCATCACGGTGGAGGCGCTCACGCGCGCGGGCTGCCGCGGCATCCTCGGGTACGCGGGCGGCGGGCCCGAGCCGCTTCCGCTCCCGGAGACGATGCTGCGCGTGTCTGACGTGCACTACGATTGGCTGTTCCCCCGCGTGGCGGCCGTGATTCATCACGGCGGCGTCGGCACGACCGCGAGCGCCCTGCGGGCCGGCGTGCCGTCGGTGGGGATTCCCGGATTCTACGACCAGCCGTTTTGGAGCCGGCGCGTTGCCTCGCTCGGGGTGGGGCCGGCTCCGATTCCCCGCCGGCGGCTCACCGCCGCCCGGCTGGAGGCGGCCGTCGTGGAGATGACCCGCGGTCAGGGCATGTGGACCCGGGCGCAGCGCTTGGGCGCCGCGATCCGCGGCGAGCAGGGAGTCGCGTGCGCGGTCGGCCGCCTGCGCGCCGTGCCCGGTCTCGCCGGCCGCCCGTGCTGAGGCGCGCGGCCTACGCGCCGACCGCCGACACCGCTCCGCTGCGGGCGGGTTGCAGGTCGTCATGACGGATTTTGGCGTCACGCGGGTGGGGGTGTATGAACTGGCTCAACTGATCGAACACGGTTACTGCCCGGTGTCATTTCCGAATGGATGGGACTGCGCCGGCGGGTGGGTGGCCCTGATGGCGATCCAAATGGCACTTCCCATCGTCCCGATATGGATCGAGGGCCATGACGACCTGCGGGTACTGCCCCCGGGCCGCGCGCCCGCGGTTGAGGGTCCGGGTGGGCCCGCCGATTCGGGTGAGCCCTACGATGACTCCCAAGAGGTAATCGAACAGCTCGAGGCGGCCTTAGACGGTCTAGCCGGCGAGGCGGGACACGCGGGTTGCACGTGAGCAGCTGACCGTCACGCAGGGCGACAGGCCAGACGTCGCGTTCGCGGTGGGCAAGAGGAAGCCCGGCGTGACGGTGCGAGCGGCCCTACCCGAGTCTTACCCGTCGGTGCGGGTGTACGGGCTCAAAGGTGCTCGACGCCTAAGGGTCCTGCGCCCTGACGTCAAGCTTGGGGCCGGCCCCGCTGGGAGGAGCTGCTCAGCCCCGCTGGGAACTGTCCATGCCACCACCCTTCGACAATACCGCAAGAACGGCGCCGGTGACCGCGCCATCCGTCATCTTCGGAAAGAAGTCAGCGTCCAAGAACGTCAGCGGTTCGCTATCCTGGGGGGATCTAGGTGAAAGTGAAACTCGAGCAGGAATTCGTCATTCTTTCCTCGAAGCCGCCGCTACTTATCAGGGTTCCTTCCGGCTCGCGCTCGCCAGCACAACCCTATGTTTCCGCGACGCATGAGGGCTCGAAATGAGCACCACGGAACTCCGGCCCGTCGATTCTTACGGATACGACGAGGACTGGCTTGAACAGAGATTAGCTGAGTACAAGGCGCTGGCGATTGAAGAATTGGTCCGACGAGTTCCGACGTCTCTGCCACGAACGACACTACGCGATCTCGTTCTAGAGTACCCGCTGCGTCCGGGAAAAGGACTTCGCCCAGCGCTCTGCATGAGCACGTGCGAGGCTTTTGGCGGACGACGCGATAGCGCACTGTTCTCCGCCGCGGCCATCGAACTATACCACAACGCGTTCCTCGTCCACGACGACATTGAGGACGACTCATTGCTGCGTCGTGGTCTGCCTACGTTACACGCGCAGTATGGCATCCCACTTGCCATCAACGCTGGCGATGCGATGAATGTTCTTACACTGCGAGCGCTGCTGGACAACTTCAATGTCGTGGGTGTTGATCGGACGCAACGCATTTTTGAAGAGATCGAGTGGATGGTCCTGAAGGCTGTGGAAGGACAATCCCTTGAACTCGGGTGGGTGCGGAACGCGTTTTGGGACTTGACCGAGAAAGACTACTTCATGATGTCCCTCAAGAAGACCGGATGGTACACGTGTATCAGTCCTTGTCGCATTGGCGCCATCATCGGCGGGGCAGCCCCGCACCAAATCAATCCGTTCAACAGCTTTGGCTATCATCTCGGCATTGCATTCCAAATCCAGGACGACGTTCTGAATCTCAGGGGTGAGCAGATCCTGTATGGAAAGGAACGCGCTGGGGACCTGTGGGAAGGCAAGCGAACTGTCATGCTCATCCACTTGCTCAACAACTGCAACCAGAAGGAACGACGGCATTTGGTCTCGATCCTCAACAAACGACGTGTGAAAAAGAGCGCTTCGGAGGTGGCGTGGATACTGGACAAGATGGACCAGCGCGGGAGTATTCTCCATGCCGAGGAAGTGGCGAGGCGCTTCGCTCGCCGAGCCACGGAGATCATGCACACCGAGCTGTGCTTCATTCCTGAGTCCGGGGCAAAGGCGCTATTGCGTGCTCTGGTTGACTACGTTGTCCATCGCAAGCTGTGATGGTGAGTCTCTCCACTGAGATGCTTTCAGAGGCGGCGCGTCTGCCACCGTGAACCGCGAGCAGGCCATGATCCACCGCAAGATGAGGCAAATGTACTCTGCGAAAGGGGGACAAAGTCGTGAGTGCAACTGAGGACGTCCTTCGCCGAGCCTGTACGGAGCATACCCCGAGTCAAGCCTGCAGAGACGAAGTGCTGTATTGCTGCGTTAAGGGAGGCATCGAACTAATCAAGACGTTGCTGAAGATGTTTTACCAGGAAGGGAAGTCCTTCGCGCAGACGCCTGAGAGCGTTTGCTGGCAGCTCTTGCTCCGCGACCTCGAGCTGTTCAAAGCCGCGACGATCTTGTGGTCCATCTCCAACATGGACAGCTTTGTCGTCAGTGGACGCGATCCGGATATGACCGTGGATGACTTCCTAAAGTTCTAGGCACGCAACGTCGATCTCGGGGTTCAGATCACCATCAAAGGGAGTGAGAGCCATGCCGGAGGATCAACCGCAGCCTTCGCTCGAAGAACTCGCGAAGTCCCTATCGCGTGCCGGCGTTCCGCGCAGCATCCTGTTCTACGTCATTCTCGGAGTCATCTCTGGCGCGCGGAAGCTAATGACCAAGGCGGCCCTCGCGGGGTGCCCCCCCGATGACACAAGTTGTGTGGACTTCACGGATGTTGCACCTGGCACAGACCTCGATGCGACTGTCCAGAAACAAGGATTTGCCTTCACGGCCACGCAGGCGGGATCTCTTGGCGTGGTCGGTTGGGGAATGCCCACGGGTAAGTCCAAGCTACGCGTGCCGGAGAAGGGTGTGCAGGTTCGCCTGCCATATGCCGTTGGCCGGGTTACCGCGCGTGTCGCCCAGAGTACGGCTGAACCCGTGTGGCTCCGAGCCTACCACGACAGCGATCTGATCGGCGAGAAGTCGGCTCCTGCAGTGGTCAACGCGCTGCACACCCTGACCGTGGAGGGGGAGGATATCACCTTCGTCGCCATCGGCGGCGGGCAAAACGAGGGCGTGCTGTTGGACCTCTGCATCCCCGCGCAGGCGGCTGCGACCGGATGATCGTGACTGAATTCGCTCCGCACTGACGGAAGACGATTTGGCACTAGGGGCGAACGCGTCCTCGTAGGAGGTGAAGAGATGGTTGACCCGGAGAGCCCGGCGTATCTCTCCGTGCCTTTTCACCTGGACACCGAACTCGGGCCAAACCGCGTTGACGTCATGTTGGCGATGTGTTTTTTCTCCCTCGATCTGACCGGCGAGTTCACCATCGCCGTGAGCGGCACGACCTTTCAAGTCACCGATATCGATATTTCAAGTGCGCCTTTCGAGCTGCGCTTTGCCGAGGACTTTCCCGTTTGGGTCACGAGCCTGCACATCGAATGCGATCTGGCCGCCATTTCGCCGCCTGGGACCCTCGCTGCCCGTGACGGCCAGATCGAAGTGCAGAGTGACGTACCGATACGAGTGAGCATGCAGGTCCAGATCGAAGGGGAGACGGAACGGATAACGTTCCGAACCCCATTCACCCTGGCCGGAACGATCAGTCGTAGTGTGATGAATCTGACCGGCCGATTCGCCTTTCACTTGGACAGCTACAGTGGCGACCGTATGTCCACCAAGCTTGGTATGTGTTACGTGATGCTCAATGCTTCGAGTCTCATCCACTGTCTGCTGGACACGACGGACTCCGCGAACACAATCCGGCTGGCGTTCGCTGGACGAACCGCATCGCTGACCGTCGGCGGCCGCTTCAGCGTTGGCTTGAACGGCCTGGACATTCGTGTTAACGAGCTTGCACTGCAGGCGTCACCGTGGCGCTTCCCGGGGGTCCTGGCTACAGAGCAAATACAGATCTCGCTCGATGGTTCTGTGGCGCCCGTCCCCGTAGAGTTCGCCCTCTGGCGGGATGGGATCTACCATATCCGGGCTGCCATTCCCGTGCGCCTGCGAACCCAACTGGCGTTCGAAGGGTTTCCGCCGCAGCCTTTCGAGGCACCGCTGCTGCTCAAGTTGGAGGGGAATGCCGCGCTTGGGGCGGCGCTCGGTCTGTCATTAAGGCAGCAGATTGAGGTGGCGATCGGCGATGGCACGATTTCTGCGAACATCGAAGGTGACCTGGTCGCCCGCACCGTTGGGTTGACTGAGCCACGCGCCGAAGCGATGGCCACACAGCAGCGAGCGGATGAAACGGTGGCGGACGTCTCACTGAGCACTCGACGCGCCGTCACGAACGCCCGCAGTTGTACGGCCAGATTAGTTGCGATCAACGCCCTGGACCGGAGGGGTGGTCCGGCCGCCCTCACCTTGATGGTGTCCGGACTGCAGGATCCTGCACCAGAAGTCCGGCTGGCTGCGGTGACAGCGCTCGGCCGCCTCGGGGCGTGCGACCAAGCGGGAGCGTTGGAAACCGCGTTCAAACATGATTCAGACGACAGAGTTCGTCTCGCCGCGATGCTCGCGCTTGCCTTCTTAGAGATGCCCGGCTGGCTGGATATCGCCGCGACAGCAATTCGCGATCCGAACGAGACGTTGCGCTGCCAAGCCGCGTTGCTCCTGGGTCGCCATGCTCGTTGCTCTTCTGCTGACGATTTGTTGGTCGAGGCGCTGGCCGACGACAATCCTTTTGTCCGCTTGTCCGCTGGGATGGGACTCGTGGCTGCAGGGACCCAGCCGGCCATACATTCGATAGCAGCACTCGCTTATGAAAATACTGATGTCTGTGTCCAAATGATTTGTGCCATTGCGTTGGGGCAGACGCAACACGAGGAAGCCCGCCGCGCATTGGAACACTTACTCAAGTCCAGCGAGGACGTGTTCGTACGTCGTGCCAGCTTGTATGCCCGGGCCAAACAAGAGAGCCGGGCGGCGGTGCGAGATGTGAGCCCAAACGGCCTGTAAACTACCCTTGACGCGGGAGTCGTTCGCCACGAGGAGGGAGGTAAGATGGGCAAGGACCTCTACGATGTGATGGTTGTGGGCGGCGGGCCGGGTGGGAGCAGCGTCGCGACTCGACTCGCGGTCCGGGGCTGGCGGGTCCTTCTGCTCGATAAGGCCCGCTTCCCCCGGGACAAAGTCTGCGGTGACTTCGTCAGCCCGCGATCCCTGCGGATGCTTGAGACGCTGGGATGTGGATCCTTGCTGGAGCAGGCTGGTCCGAATCGACTCACCGGCGCGTCGCTCCACCTCGGCAGCCAACGCATCACAGCGGGGGAGATCCCGCAAATTGAGGATCTTCCCGGTTACGGCTGCACATTGCCGCGCTATATCCTTGACGAACTTATCTTCCGGCGAGCGCGAGCAGTGCACGTGGACACCATCGAGGGATGCGAGGTCAAGAACGTTGCCATCGACGCCGACGGCGTCACCCTATCCGCGCAGCGCAGCAAGACCCCCTGCAGCTTCCGTGGGCGACTCGTCATCGCGGCCGATGGGGCTCACTCGGTCGTCGCCAAGGCGCTCGGCGTGGACAATCGGGATCCGAAGAGCACGATGCTAGCCCTGCGAGCCTACTACAACGGCGTGGAAGGTGATCCGTCTCAGGCCGAGATCTCATTCGACGAGAGTTTCTTCCCAGGTTACGCCTGGATCTTTCCGGTGGGACCCGATCGAGCGAACGTGGGCTTGGGCATGGTGATGGACGTCTACCAGCGCTACCGGATCAACCTGCGCGAACGCTTGACCACCTGGATCGCGCAGGATCCCGTCGCGCGAGCGCGGTTGGGCGGCGCCACGCTGGACGGGCCGATCGTCGGCTGGCCCCTGAACACCTACCACACGGCTGGCGGCAACTATGCCGACCGGGTGCTGCTCATCGGGGACGCGGCGAACTTCGTTGATCCGATCAATGGGGAGGGCATTCAGAAGGCGCTGGAAAGCGCGGGAATCGCGGCCGGCGTGGCGGATGAAGCCTTACGGGCCGATCAGTTGGATGCACGGTTCCTCTCGCGGTACGAGCAGCGGTGGCGCGCGGCGTTCGATTTGGATATGCGTACGGCAGATCTCATTGTCACGATTATCAAAAACCGCTCGCTCGCGGGAGTCTGGTTGTTGATCTTGAAAATGATCGGAGAGAAAGCCCTCACCGATCGCGACTATGCCGCGACGTGCGGCGGAATTCTTGCGGGCGTGGTGCCGACTCATTACAGTCTCTCGCCGACTGTCATCGCGAGAACCTTGCTGCATGGCGTCCCCTTCTGGCAGCGCGCTTTCGGGCTTTCGTCGGACGTGGGCGCGCCGGGTACGATGGACTGGGCACTGACCGGTGCCAGCAAGATGCTCGACGCGATCAGCGAGATGGCACGTGAGCCGTTTGAAACGGTCGAGTGGGGCGTGGATGTGTTGACAAGAGGGCTCGGAGTGCTTGCTGGTCTCAAAGGCAAATACCAAGATACGCCGGCAACGTTGACGTTCGACGAGGTTGTCGAAGGACGGCGAACCACGGGGCGTCGGGGTCGGGTCGACAAAGTGTGAGCGGTGGGTCATACGTTGGACGTGACCATACAATCCAATTGCGAGGTGCGTCAATGGTGCCCGAGAAGGACAAGCGTGAAGTGCCGGTTCGCAACATTGCCCAGGGACCCAACGATCGAGAGCGATCCGTTCAGCGTTTTGCACAGAGTCTGTTGGAGGCGGGGGTGAGCATCGCGATGATCCCGGTGAACATGTTGCCCCCGGAGCCCAGAAAACATCTCAAGGCCGCCGGTCGCGAGGCGACCTGGGGACTGGCTTCGTTGACTCGTAAATTGGCTGAGAGCCTTGAAAAACTCGCGGAAGAGCAAGACAAAAAGGACGGCTAGGACCGTCGGTACGGGTCCCTTCGTTTCGGGGGCAGTTGTGCGCCCAGGTCGCGCAGAGCGGCAAACGATGCGTTTCATTCTCTACTTGGGAAAGGGCGGCGTGGGTAAAACAACAATCGCCGCGGCGACTGCCCTGCGATGCGCGGAATTGGGATACCAAACTCTGGTGGTGAGCACCGACATTGCGCATAGTCTGGCCGATGTCGTCGACCAACGGTTGGCGGCGGAGCCGACGCCCCTAGCCGAGAGGCTTTGGGGACAGGAGATCAACGCACTGAGCGAGATCCGCACCCACTGGCACCAACTGCAGGACTACGTGTCGTCGATGCTTCAGCAGCGCGGCACGAGCCAAATCATCGCCGAGGAACTCGCCATGATTCCCGGCCTCGAGGAAATCGTCAGCCTCCTTCACATTCATCGGCAACTGCACGAACGGAAATTTGAAGCCGTCATCGTGGACGCCGCACCGACCGGCGAATCCGTGCGCTTATTGAGCTTGCCGGAATCGTTCCAGTGGTATGCCGGTCGTCTCGGGCAGTGGGGCGGCCAACTCGGGAAGGTCGCGCGGACTCTCGGCCTGGCGCGTTCTCATGACCTGTTCGACGCACTCGCCAAACTTCAGAGCGAGGTGACTGAGCTGCGTGGGATCCTGACCGATCCCGAGATCAGCTCGTATCGGGTAGTGCTGAACCCGGAAAAAATGGTCATCAAGGAAACTCAGCGCGCCGTCACGTATCTCAATTTGTTCGGGTATTCCGTTGACGCCGGCGTCATCAATCGTATTCTTACCGCCGCGCCTTCCCGTGATCCTTACTTTCGTCGCCTTCAAACAGTCCAGCAGCACTATATCGAGATGATTCATGAGACGTTTGCACCCCTCCCGTTGTTTGAGGTTCCCTGGTACGAGGATGAAGTTGTGGGCGAACGAGCGCTGAAGCGTCTCGCTCGCGATTTATGGGGTGATAGAAATCCCATGGACGTGCTTTCGACCGGTCCAGGGCAACAGATTGAAGAGCGCGGTGGAGAGTGGATCCTGCGCCTGCCGTTGCCTCACGTAGAAATCGAGAAGGTGGAAATGACCAAGCGGGGGGATGAACTGTTCCTCACCGTCGGTAACTTCAAGCGCGAACTGGTCCTTCCTCACGTGTTGGCTGTCCGGCAGGCCACAACGGCTCGTTTGACAGAATTGGGCGTCTTAGAAGTTCATTTCGCGGCGCTGGTAGAGAACTCGCGATGAGGATAGGCGCCGGCGACATACCGCAATCGCGGAGGCGACCGTTGCAATCCGAACCCTCAGGGGAGTCCGCCATGTCGCTCGCGAGGAGCGTCACTCACAATCAAGACGGCGCGGAGTATGGGATGGCATCCCTGATGTGTTCCGGCGGCGCCAGATAGATGGATCGCCCGAGGGCCCCGTTGACTGGTGGTGCTCCAATCCCGGGGACGGCCCATGTTCGTCCTCGGACGGCCTTCGGCCATGGGAAAGTGATACTTTTCGGGGAGCACGCAGTTGTCTACGGACACCCGGCCGTCGCTGCCAGCCTGCCGAAAGGTGCCACCGCGATTGCGAAGCAGGGGAACGGCCGGCTGTCCATCCCGGCTTGGCGCCTTGAGGTGCAGGTGGCTGATGGTTCGCAGGTCGGACGGGCGCTGCAGGCCATTCTCACGCGGCTCGATGCCGGAGGCCTAGACTTTGATCTCGCTGTGGATATCCCGTCCCGCGCGGGGCTGGGGAGTTCTGCTGCGGTGTCGGCGGCGATCGCACGGGCAACCGCACAGGCAGTCGGCCTCGGCGATCACGAAGCACGGCAGGCGGCTTTCGACGCGGAGGCCGTCTTTCACGGATCTCCTTCCGGCATCGACACGGCTGTCGCTTTTGAAGGCGGAGTTGGCCGGTTCGATCGCGGCGCGGGATGGCAACCGATCCACACTCGGCAACCGATCACTCTGTGCGTGGGCCTGTCGGGAAGACCTCGACATACGCTGGCTCAGGTTGAGAAGGTGCGACGGCTGAGAGACCAAACCGCGGCGGCGGCGAGCATCCTAAAGACGATGGGAGAGCTCAGTGATGAGGGCACTATCGCACTCGTGGCGGGTGAGATCGACGTGCTCGGACGGCTATTGGACGTGGCCCACGGCTTATTAGTGGCGATCGGAGTTTCCGCCTTCGAACTTGACACCATGGTTCACCTGGCGCGGTCCGCCGGTGCTATTGGCGCAAAGATGACGGGCGCCGGCGGGGGAGGTGCGGTCATCGCGTTAGCCCCGGGAAGCGAGGAACGTGTCCTGGGGACCTGGCGCAAACATGGCTATGATGGGTTTCTCTCCACGCTGGGCGAGCCTTGAATTTTTTATACGCTGCCCCGAGGCGTCCGGGGTGCCTGATCAGTCCACGCCGAGCCAGAACGCCGTCGCGGAAGGGACGAGAGCGCGAAGAGATGAATCGGCTTCAATGCGTTGGCGGATCCGAGGGAGGACGTGTGACCTTTGCACCCTGCACCGCGATCGCCGGAGCGAATGTCGCCCTCGTCAAGTACTGGGGAAAGCGACAGAGCGAACTCAACTTGCCAGCCACGGGAAGTCTGTCGCTGACATTGAGAGAGATGGGCACCACAACCACCGTCCAATTTGCTCCTGCGCTTACTCAGGATCACGTGACCCTTAACGGCGTTGGGACCGACGCAAGGACGACTGCCCGGGTACGCGCGTTCCTTGACCTCGTACGCGTGCAGGCCAAGCTGACCCTGCGCGCGGAGGTCGTGACCGTCAACACCGTTCCCACAGCCTCCGGGATCGCATCATCCGCGTCCGGATTCGCCGCCTTGGCACTCGCGGCATCGCGTGCCGCATCGCTTGAGCTGTCACCCGTGGAACTCTCCGAACTGGCTCGCCGTGGATCGGGCTCGGCGGCTCGCTCGATTTTCGGCGGGTTCGTCGAAATGCAGAGAGGGACCCGGACCGACGGAGCGGACTCGGTGGCACGTCCCCTGAGCGAGGGCGAGGGGTGGGACGTTCGCATGGTGATCGTGATGACGTCGACAGAGAGAAAAAGCATCGGATCGACCGAGGCGATGGAACGGGCCGCGCTCACGTCCCCATATTTCGTGGCCTGGCTCGCGTCGATAGATCGGGATCTCACGGAAGCCCGCGCCGCCATTGCGGCGCACGACCTGAGCCGACTCGGCGCCATCACCGAGCGGAACTGTCTTCGAATGCACGCAACCACGCTGAGCTCGGAACCTCCGATCGTGTATTGGAATGCCACGACCTTAGACGTCATGCGCACCGTTGGCGACTTGCGAGCAGCAGGGATCCCTGCATTCTTTACCATCGATGCCGGTCCTCACGTCAAAGTGCTGTGCGCCGCACGGGATGCGGAAAACGTCCACAACGCGGTGCGAATCGTGCCGGGTGTCGTCCGTTGCGTCGTCGCCTCTCCGGGACCGGGCGCCCACCTCCTCGAGAGCGTTCAACCGTGAACGCCACCCTCGGAGACGCATCCGCGGTCGCCGCGCCAGGCAAGATCTTCTTGATTGGCGAGTATGCCGTGCTGGAGGGAGGCGTCGCCGTACTGGCAAGCATCAACCGTTACGCTGTCGCGCGATATGTACCGGGGTCAGTCTCTCAGTCACCCCTTGTCACCGAGGCCATGCGCGCGGCCGTGGCTGCGCTCGGCGCCAGGGCATCTGCGCTCCCGCGTGGGGCGGTCCAGGTGGATACATCCACCTTCAGCAACGGGGGGATGAAGCTCGGCCTCGGTTCCAGCGCGGCGACGGCGGTGGCCAGTGTGGCCGCGCTCATGGAAACGGTCGGGGTTTCAGTGGACGCGAACCGACACCTTGCCTTTTCAGCGGCGGAGGCAGCCCACAGCGCGGCGCAGGGTGGCCGAGGGTCTGGAGCCGATGTGGCCGCAGCCGTGTATGGGGGAATCATCGGATTCGTTCGTCCGCCAGGAAGATCGCCGGAGATTGTCCAGCTCTCACCACTTGCCCAGCTGAGAACAGTAGTGTTCTGGACCGGCCAATCGGAATCCACGGTGGCAATGATCCGCAGCGTGGTGTCCTTGGCTCAGCGTTCCCCTCACGCCTATATCGCCGTCATCGAGCGCCTCAAGGCACTGGCAGATCAATTCCGCCAAGCCTATGCGATCGGACGGGTCGGGGAGGTCATTGATGCGGCGCGCGACTACGGAGCCACGCTGGCAGAGTTGGGTGCAGCGGCTTCAACCCCCATCGTCACCTCGCGTTTTCGTCTTGCGGCCGAAATTGGTGCAGCGCTCGGGGGGGCAGCGAAGCCTTCTGGGGCAGGTGGGGGCGACATCGGCATCGCTTTCTTTGCTGAGCAGGGAGCCGTCGATGAATTCTGCTCACGTCTCGCGGTCCTGGGAGGCGTTACGGTGCTGAACATCGATGTCAACACGACCGGAGTGACGCGATTGCAACTTGCCCCGCCGAGGCCGGGACATGGGCGCTGAACACGGCTCACGGATTCCGGCATTCCGTCGTCTTTCAATCGACGCGCGCCGAGAAGAGCTGGTGAGACGCGGATCCCTGAAGCGCGAGGATATCGCGGTCCTCGACAGCGGCGGGCTCCCGGCGGTGCGGGCAGAACGACTGGTTGAGAACGTCGTAGGAGTGTACGCGCTCCCATTTGGGCTTGCGCTCAATTTCTTGATCAACGGCCAAGACTACGTGGTCCCGATGGTTGTTGAAGAGCCTTCCGTGATTGCCGCAGCCTCGAATGGCGCGCGCATTGTGCGCGACGGCGGGGGATTCCACGCTGAAGCCGACGACGCCCTCATGACTGCTCAGTTAGAGGTCTGCGGCGTTATGAATGTCCAGGCCGCCCGCGACCGGATACTAGAGCGAACGGACGAGTTGCTTCACCTGGCCAACGCGGCCGTTCCCCGGCTGAAGGAACGTGGCGGTGGCGCCCGCAGCGTTGCGGTCCGTGCGATAAAGCGCGACGATGGTACGTCTGAGCGTCTTGTGGTCCATATCGATATCGATTGCAGAGATGCCATGGGCGCGAATATGGCGAATACGGTGGCCGAGGCGTTGGCGGATCATGTGGCTCGTCTCGCCGGCGGGCGGAGCGGACTTCGCATCTTGACCAACTTGGCAGATCATCGGTGCGTCCGTGCGTTCGCTCGCATCCCCGCAGCTTCGTTAGCGACAGATGGACTCGGCGGGCTTGAGGTGTGCGATCGCATCGCTGCCGCCTCACATTTTGCGGAGGACGATCCCTATCGTGCTGCCACACATAACAAAGGTATTATGAATGGCGTGGATGCGGTGGTACTCGCGACGGGGAACGACTGGCGGGGCGTTGAGGCCGGCGCCCACGCGTTCGCCGCGATCAAGGGGAGTTACCGCCCGCTGGCCACTTGGGCGGTCGACGATGGTGCGCTGTTGGGGCGGCTCGAGATGCCGATGGCAGTGGGCACCGTGGGCGGCACGCTGCAAGCGCACGAGGGGGCGCTCTTAGCGCAGCGGATTCTTGGAGTGACATCGGCCAAAACACTCAGCATGATCATCGGATGCGTGGGGCTGGCCTCAAACTTAGCCGCGTTGCGCGCGCTCACTACAGAAGGGATCCAGCGCGGCCACATGGCTCTTCAAGCGGGGGCAACTGCGCTTGCGCGCGGAGCTTTGGCGCCGAATCCGTCCTCGCCGGACCCGGCCGTCCCGCAAGCACGGTCTGACCAGCGGGTGAAGAGCTGAACAACCCGGGACGCTCGGTTTGTACGTCAGCCGATTTGAACTTCGACGTCCGCCTAGGGGCGCTAATTCGAGCAGAGGATAGCGGGCGCACCGGATTGTCTCTTTCGCGACCGGCCGTGCAGAGACCCCGGTTACTCTATTGAGCGGAGCAAACATCGCGGCGTGCGCCGGTGAAATCGAATACGCTCGAGCGCGCGGTGGCTGGGTTGGACGGCTTACGCTCGCGCCGGCGCCACGGCACCGCTGCGGACGAGTTGAAGGAACAGGCGATCGGAGGACATCGCCGAGAGGCCGGATGTGTTCCTCCATTCGGCGACCGTCATGATCTGGCCCGCGTTGGCCGCGAGGAGATCTCGCGCGCGGGGCGGGATCCCCTCACCGTCGAACGAAGGCGGAAGCGCCGTGCCCACGCGGAAGCGGAGCGCCGGATCGGTGTAGTGCGTGGCCAGCCCTTCGACAGGCGACGGACGCGGTCGCGGTTCCCACAGGGCGACGAGCCGCTGGGCGGCTCCCCGCCACGTGAGATGGTCGGCGCGCAGGGCGGAGGCCCGCTCGGCTGGCCCGGCTCGGTGGCGCGCGTCCAGCTCCTCCCACACGGCCACGAGGCGCTCGGCGGTGGCGCGCCACGTGAACCGCCCGGCGTGCTCGCGGCCGTCCCGGGCGACCTCCTCGCGGAGGACGGGATCCTCAAGGAACCGCCGGAGCAGCCCGACGAGCGCCGTGAAGTCGATCGCGGTCGCGTCGGAGAGGCGGCGCCAGTTCAGCGTCCGGGCGCACGCGCGGCTCGCCACGGTGGGCACCATGCGATCGTGGTAGCAGGGCGGCAGGACCTCCGGATAGCCGTTCCAGTCGCTCGCCACGATCGGGAGGCCGGCCGCCTGGGCTTCGAGGAGCGCGATGCCGAACGACTCCTGCGGGTTGCGGGCGAGGGAGACGAACAGGTCGGCGGCGGCCAAGACATCCGCCTTCTTATCCTCGTCCAGGTTGTCGATGATCCGGACCCGCTCGCGCAGGCCGAGCGCGTCGACCAGCGCGCGCACACGCTGCATGTACACCACGTCATCCGGCCCCAACCCCCCGGCGAGCGCGAGCAGCAGACGCCCGCCGAGCGGGCTCGTCTGCCGCAGGGCGTGCATCGCATGGACGAGCTGCACGTAGTCGCACTTTTCCGAGGAGAGCCGCGCGAGGCTGAGGAGCACCAGATCGTCGCCGGACGCGTCGAGGAGCCGCCGCCCGCGCCCCCGGTCGCCGGTCTTGATCTCATCGCCGAGGATCCCGTGCGGGACCACAGTCATGGGCGGGTAGGCCGACGGCATCCCCGGCATCAACTGCGCGCGGCGGGCCGTGTTGTGGGTGGGGACCACCCACGCGGCGGGCGGCCATCCCTGCCAGCCCGCCCATAATTGGGCGTACAGGCGCAGCTCGAACTCCACCAAGAACAGACTGTGGATGTGCTGCACGACGGGAAGGCGCCGCGTGGCCCGCGCTCGCCGGAGCCAGCGCCGGACGGTGGGAAACGGCGACAGCCCGTGCAGGATGAGCCCGTCGTATCCCGCGAGGAGATCCGCCGGTAGCGACGGATCGAATGGGACGATGCTGACGCGGGCGTCGCGGAGATGCGGGCGGCAGTACTCCGCCAGCTGCGCTTGATCATCCGCGTCGCCGAGCGCGAGGATGCACACGTGCACGCGCCCGGTGTCCGGCAGCGTCTGCACGAGCGCACGCTCGACCGCGGCCTGGCCCGCGTTGGCGAAGAATCCCGGGATCGACTGCGGGGCGATCAGCCTCAGCACGAGCCGGATCGCCCCGGTCGGCCGAGGCGACCCGGCCCCCGGTCGGGACGCGGAGCGCGACCGACCAGGGAGCCGACGACGCGCGCCGCCGCGCGACGCGCCCGGCGCCTAGGCCGGCTGCGCGAGGACATACACCAGGGCGGACCCCTCGACCGTGCAGATCTGGGGACGCATCAGCATCATCGCGGTGCGCTCGTACGGGGCGGTGAACACCTGCAGCTCCGCCAGCGTGTGCAGGTCGAGGATCTTGCCCAGCTCCGTGCCGGCCGGGACGATGGTGCCCACCGCGTCCTCGCGCAGGGTGGGCACGAAGATGCCGCCCACCTTGGCGCGCATTGCTTCGGTCTTACCGACATCGATGGCCGGGTCGGCGGGCGCGGGGGCCCGGTCGGGCTTGACGACGCCGAGGGTGGCGAGGGCGCGCTCGAGGCCGCGCACGTTTCGTTCGGTCCAATACATCTCTCGGCCCGACCGTCCGCCGACCTCCACGTTGGCGACCTTGATCCCCAGCGAGCGGGCGTAGGTGGTGAGCCCGCCGCGCTTGTTCGGCGCGTTGCTGATGAAGGGGGCGCCGAGATCGGCGGCCAGCTGCTCGGATCCCTCGAACCGCTTCACGAACGCGTTGATGCACCACGTGCCGCCCCCGTGCAGGTCGATGACGACGTCGCTGTCGGCGATGAGGGGCGCGAGGGCGGCCGCGAGCCGGTCGGTGTGCGAGCCTTCGGCGTTGCCGGGAAAGACGCTGTCCAGGTCGATCGAGTTCGGCGAGTCGATCCAGGAGTTGCGCCGCTCGACCTCCGCGGCGAGGGCGTTCGCGGTGAAGATCACGCGCAACCGCCCGGTGAGCTGGGAGACCGGCCGCTCGCAGAACATCTTGATCGCGAGCGCGGACCAGGGCCCCTCGTCGCCGTGCGTCCCGGCGATCAGGGTGGCGCGCGTGCCGGTCGTGCCGGCTTCGCCGAACTTCAGGGGAATGTGCTGGGCGGCGGCGTGCGCCGTGACGCGGAGTTCGTTCCATCTGAGCGAGTCATAGATACTGGGCACGGTCTGCGGCTCCTTTTCGGGTGGGCGTCGATGGCCGACCGGCCGCCGCGCCCCCGATCTAGTCTGGGTAGGTGCGGTACCATTCCTGGCGTGCGCGGAAATCGTCCGGGTAGAGCGTCACCTTCTCGGGCGCGAATGCAAACGCGTCGCCCTCCCGCGCGATAGTCTGCATCACGGTCCCGGCATCGAAGCGATAGCCGGAGAACCGGCTCGGCGGCTGCGCGGCGAGCCAGACAAAGCCTCGGCCCAGTTCGACCGGATCCGCCCACCGCGCCTTCACGTCCGCGGGGGCGCGATCGTAGTCCGCCCACGTCATGCGCGTCGGTTTGATGCGGGCCCCCGGACCCATCGTGTTGATCGCGATGTTGTGAGCGGCAGCTTCGAGGGAGAGCGCCTTGACGAACCCCTCGACGCCGTGCTTGATGGTGCAGTATGCGATTTCCTCCTTGTACCCTCGGACGCTCGAGCCGCTCGCGACCCCGATGATGTGGCCGCCGCCCTGCGCCTTCATCTGTTCCCAGACGGCGTGCGCGCAGTTGAACAGGCCGCCGATCCCGACATCGAGCTGGCGCGACCATTCCTGCGGCGTCGTCGCCCCGAACGTCACGAGCGGCATGTAGATCGCGTTGTGCACGACGACGTCCAGACGTCCCCAGCGATCCACGAGTTCCCGCACGACGCGCTGGCACTCCGCGAGGTCGGCCACATCCGATCGGGAGACCTGAAACTCCGCGTGGTCCGCCGCGAGGTCGCGGGCGCAGCGCTCCAGTTCATCGCCGTTGATGTCGAGCGCGCAGACCCGCGCGCCGGCGAGGCCGAATGCCCGGGCGATCCCCCACCCCAGGCCGCGTCCCGCGCCGGTAACGAGAGCCACGCTGTGCTCCACTCGCATCGCCGCTCCCTCCTTTCATGCCCGACCTGCGCACCTGTTGGGGCCCCGGCTGTTGCCGGGCCCGCGCAGCGCGCCCGTCCAGATCCGCGTCCGGCCGAGTCAGCCGTTCGTCAGCGCGATTCCCAGGAGCCGCGCGGCGTTGCCGCCGAAGATCGCCTGGACGTCGGCCTCACTGCACTTCAACTCCCAGCACGCCCGGAGCTGTTCCTCGAGATAGCGCACTGCGAAGCCGCGCGGAAACCAGCTCGAGTCGGTGGCTGCCCGCGAGTTCTCCGACATGGTCTGCGGACGCGCCCGCGTCATAGCTGTTTTCCACGAGGCCGGAAAATCCGAGGAGGTCCGCGGCGTAGGCCCGGTCGATCGGGAAGCCGGTGGTCGTCAGCGCTCCAGCGCCGAGCGGGCTCTGGTTCAGACGCGCGAGCGCGCCCCGGTACCGGTCGGCACACCGGCCCAGCGTCGCGGCGACGGCTAGCAGGTAGTGCGCGACGGTCGTCGGCTGGGCATGCTGCTGGTGGGTAGAGGCTAGAAACAGCGTCCCGCGGTGCCGGTCGGCCTGATCGAGCACCGCCTCGCGCAGCCCGTCCAGGGCGGCGAGCAGGCCGAGCGTCTGATCACGCAAGGCGAGGCGCACGAGCGTCGCCCAGGCGTCGTTGCGGCTCAGCGCGATGCGGAACTCTCCGCGTCCTCCGGTCGCCTGTGCGACGTGCGTCTCGATGACAAAGTAGAGATCCTCCCATTGAGGATCGTACGGGGGCAGGCTGGCGGGCGTGATCGACCGCAGCGCGCGCAGGGTGAGCACGGCGTCGTGCTCCGGAAGGATCCGCTGTCGGCGCAGCATGAGCACGTGCGCGAGGAGCACCTCGACGAGGTACGGACACTCCTCGCGACAGGCGAACGCGTACCGTCGCGCCAGGACCTCGGCCACGTACACGGGATCGCGCGCAGGGGCCTCGAGGTGCATCGGCGCTGGGCTTCGCCGCCGCCCGGCATCCTCCCTGTGCCGGGACGCGAGCGCTCCTATGCGTCGGCGTCGTGAGCGGTGCGGACGATCACCCGGTCGTCCGCTCGCCCAGGTGTCGGGTCCCGTTCACCAGCCGCCCTCCGCGGCGGCCCGGCGGACCACCTCGAGACTGGTCGCGATCTCGCTCGCGAAATCGGTCCAGACGCACTCGATCGAGCAGTCGCCGTGATACCCCGAGGCGTGGAGCCTCGCAAAGAACCTGCTGAACTCATACTGTCCGCGGCCGGGCGGCACCCGACCCGAGTCCGCGACGTGCGCATGTGCGATGCGGTCGCCTGCCGCATCGATCGCCTCGAGCGGTTCGCCCTCTTCCACCATATGGTAGGAGTCGGCCACCAGCCGGAGTTCGCCGAGCCGTCGGTCGCGCAGGAACGCGGCGCATTCGCCGAGGCTGTTGAAGACGTTGCTCTCGGCGCGGCGGAGCGGTTCGAGCGCGACGACCACGCCCCGCCTGCTCGCCTCCGCGGCGGTCCAGCGGAGGAGCCGTTCGAGCTCATCCAGCGCGCTGGCCCGGTCGACTCCATCCGGCACGGCGCGCGACCGGCCGCTCCCGAAGACCACCACGCGCCCGCCGGCCGCCGCGACGCGGTCCAGGGCCTCGACCACGTAGCGGCCGACGGCGGCCCGGTCGACCGCCGGTCCGACGAGGAGGATCGTCCGCGGAAACAGGATGTTGTACGCGGTCGGCCGGAGTCGGTACCGCGGGATCGCCGCCAGGAACGCCGCGCGGCCGGCCTCGCCGTCCGCCATGACGGCGGTCGCGACCGGCAGTTCGTAGTAGTCGGCCCCGGCGGCCTCGACCGCGGCCACCTGATCAAACCCTGACACGCAGCAGCCGAACTTCATCCCCACGTCTCCCCGCCGGCGCGATCGTGTGTCCGCACTCCGGTCCCTGGTTGGCATAGCACGACGCCGTCCGCATTGCAACGCGCGTGTCTCGCCGTCACGGGGATCCTACGAAGAACGACGAGGTGGCGACGATCATGTACGCGGCGACGAGTTGCGCGCCTTCGAGCCAGTTGCTTCGTCCGTCGTGGGAGACGAGCGCCAAGATCAACGTCGAGAGCCCCACCGCCGTGAGCTGGAACGCGGTAAACACTAGATCCATGGGGTGCCGCAGCACCAGGCTGATCAGGACCAGCGCGGGCGCGACGAAGAGGGCGACCTGCGTGGACGAGCCGATCGCGATCTCAAACGTGACGTCCAGGTTGTTCCGGAGCGCGAAACGCACGGCGGAACTGGCCTCCGCGACGTTGCCGATGATGGGCACCAAAATAAAGCCGACGAAGAACTTGGACAGTCCGATGATCGCCAAGGCGGGTTCGAGCGCCCGCACCAGCAGCCCGGCCTCCAGGGCGGTCGCCCCGGCCGCGAGCACGAGGAGGACGACGCTCAGCGCCAGGGACCAGACGGCGCCGTCCTCCATCTTCGGGGCGCGAAACAAGCTGTCCCGGTTCGCCTGCGTGAAGACGAGGGCGGCGAGATACAGCGTGATCAGCACGACCGCGACGACCGTGCTGACGACCTCCAGCTGAAAGGCATCGTGGGCGCCCGTGGTCAGCACGAACACGCCGGGCATCAGAAAGCCGATCACGGCGAGGGTCAGCGTGGTGGCGTGCACCCCGGCGGCCGCGGCGCTGTAGCGCTGGACCCGCTGTCCGCGGCCGCCGGCGAGGAACGCCGCGCCGAGCACGAGCAGGATGTTCGCGACGATTGAGCCCGTGAGCGAGGCCTTGACGATCACGGCCTGACCGCCGGCGAGCAGGAAGACGGCGAGGATCAGCTCGGGCACGTTTGAGAACGTCGCGGTGAGCAGGCCCCCCGTGCGCGGCCCGGCGTGCACGGCGATCTGCTCGGTGCAGACGCCGATCAGTTCAGCCAGGGGCATGAGCGCACCCGCCGCGGCGAGGAAGGCGAGGAGCGCCCCGTTCGGCACCGCCGTCGCGATCACGGACAGGACCACGGAGAGCGGAATGAGGAGTAAGCACCATCTCAGGCTCAGCCTGGCGGTGAACGCCGTCGGCATGCCTCCATTGTGCCTGACGGCGCGTGGCCCGCCAAGCCGATCGGGACAACGGAGGAGCACACCTCCGGGGGTGGAGAACACTGGGCCGACTGGTCTCAGGAGATGGAGGAGCGCACCGTGGCCCGAGTCACGTTGGGGATCGTCATGAATGGGGTGACCGGCCGCATGGGCACAAACCAGCACCTCGCGCGCTCGATCGTTGCGATCCGCGACCAGGGCGGGGTGGCGCTCGACAGCGGCGACGTCGTCTGGCCGGAACCGATCCTCGTCGGGCGCGACGGCGGCAAGCTGGCCGCGCTCGCGGCTCGGTTCGGGCTCGAGCGGTGGAGCACCGACCTGGACGGCTGCCTCGGCGATCCGGCGGCGCAGATCTACTTTGACGCCCAAGTGACGTCCGCGCGGGCCGACGCCACGCGCCGGGCGATCCGCGCGGGCAAGCACGTCTATGTCGAGAAGCCCCTCGCCGACGATCTCGAGACCAGTCTCGACCTCGCGCGCCTCACGGCCGCGGCCTCGGTCCGGAACGGGGTCGTGCAGGACAAGCTGTTTCTGCCCGGGATGCGCAAGCTCAAGCGCCTCCTCGACGGGGGCTTCTTCGGCCGGCTGCTGTCGGTGCGGGGAGAGTTCGGCTACTGGGTGTTCGAGGGCGACTGGCAGCCCGCGCAGCGCCCGTCGTGGAACTACCGGAAAGAGGACGGCGGCGGGATCATCCTCGACATGTTTCCCCACTGGCGGTACGTGCTGGACGGTCTCTTCGGGACGGTGCGGCGCGTCGTCTGCGTCGGCGCGACGCACATCCCGCGCCGGGTCGACGAGCGCGGCGAGCCCTACGCCGGCACCGCGGCGGACGCCGCGTACGCGGCGTTCGAGCTGGACGGCGGAGTCATCGCCCAGTTCAATTCCTCGTGGTGCGTGCGGGTGTACCGGGACGAGCTGCTGAGCGTCCAGGTCGACGGAACCGACGGCAGCGCGGTCGCGGGGCTGTGGGGGTGCACGGTCCAGCATCGCGCGAACACGGTCCGCGCGGTCTGGGACCCCGATCGTCCGACCCCCGAGGTCTACCGGGATCACTGGCAGGAGGTGCCGGACAACCAGCGGTTCGACAACGCGTTCAAGGTGCAGTGGGAGCTGTTTCTGCGTCACGTGGCGCAGGGCACGCCGTTCCCGTGGTCGTTCCTCGAGGGCGCGAAGGGAGTCCAGCTCGCCGAGGCCGGGCTGCGGTCGTGGCGCGAACGACGGTGGATCGACGTGCCGGAGCTGACCCTGTGAGCCGCCGCGTCGAGGCGCCGCGGTGACGCGTCCCTGGGTCGTCCTGCCCCGCGCGGACCGGAGTCTCGTGCGGCACACGCTCGGGGAGGCGTCCCCGTACGGGCAGCCGGCGGGACCGTTCCGGAACCGGGTCGCGTATGCGGCGGTGCACGTGGTCGCCGACCCGTTCGCGGAGCCGACGTCAGCGGGCGACGCGCGGCTGGACTGGGACGCGACGCTCGCCTACCGGCGCTATCTCTGGTCGCTCGGCCTGTCGGTCGCGGACGCGATGGACACGGCCCAGCGGGGGATGGGGCTCGGCTGGGCGGCGTGCCGGGAGCTCATTCAGCGGACGGCGGCCGAGGCCCGCGCCGTGGGCGGCGGGCTTGCCTGCGGCGCGAACACCGACCAGCTGCCGCCGGGTCCGGCGGATCTCGCGGCGATCGAGCGGGCGTACGACGAACAGTGCGCGGTCATCGAAGACGCCGGCGCCACCGTGGTGGTGATGGCGAGTCGCCACCTGGCCGCGCGCGCCGCGGACCCGGACGAGTATCGGCGGGTCTACGGCCACGTCCTGTCGCGGGTGTCGCGCCCCGTGATCCTGCACTGGCTGGGCGAGATGTTCGACCCGCAGCTCGCCGGCTATTGGGGCGTCCGGGACCTGGACCGTGCCACCGACGTCGTGCTGCAGATCGTGGCCGCGCACGCGTCCAAGATCGACGGCGTGAAGATCTCGCTGCTCGAGGGGGAGCGGGAGCTTGCGCTCCGCGAGCGGCTGAGCCGGCACGACGTGCGTACCTACACCGGCGACGACTTCAACTTCGCGGAGCTGATCCGGGGGGATGCGCGGGGGCACAGTCACGCGCTGCTCGGTATCTTCGACGCCATCGCGCCGGCGGCATCCGCGGCGCTGCAGGCGCTCGACCGCGGCGCGGTCGACGCGTACGAGGCGATCCTCGCGCCGACCGTGCCGCTCTCGCGGCACATCTTTGGCGCCCCCACCTTCTATTACAAAACCGGCGTCGTCTTCCTCGCGTATCTGAATGGGCATCAGTCGCACTTCCGCATGGTCGGAGGGCTGGAGAGCGCCAGGTCGGTGGTACATCTCGGGCGCGTGCTGGAGCTTGCCGACCGGGCCCGGCTGCTGCGCGATCCGGAGCTGGCCGCCGCGCGCATGCGCACGGTCCTGGCCGTCTCCGGCATCGAGTAGCGTGTCGTGATCCCATCCGACGCGCGGACGGGGGAGGGACCGGTCGGCCCGGCCGATCGCCTGAGTCTCAACCAGATGACGGTGCCCGGGTGGACCGTCCGCGAGGCGGTGGAAGGGTGTGCGCGGCACGGAATCCGTCACATCGGGCTGTGGCGGGAGCCGGTGGCGGAGTGCGGGGTCGACGCCGCCGCCCGCGCGGCGCGCGACGCCGGGGTGGTCGTGTCCAGCTTGTGCCGCGGGGGCTGGTTTCCCGCGGCGACGCACGCCGAGCGGCAGCGCCGCATCGACGACAACCGGCGTGCGCTCGAAGCAGCGCACGCGCTCGGCACGGACACCCTGGTGCTCGTCTGCGGGCCCGCGCCCGACCGCGACCTGGACGCGGCCCGGCGGATGGTGGGCGACGCGGTCGCGGCGCTCGTCCCCGACGCGTCCGCCGCTGGGGTCCGGCTCGCGGTTGAGCCGCTCCACCCGATGTTCGCCGCGGACCGGTCGGTCATCACCACCCTGGCCGAGGCGACGACGCTGGCGGAGCGATTCCAGCCGGGCCGGGTCGGGGTCCTCGCCGACGTCTATCACATCTGGTGGGACCCCGCCGTGTACGCGGAGATCGCCCGCGCCGGCGCCAGGATCTTCGGCTTTCACGTGAGCGACTGGATCACCCCGCTTCCCGACGTCCTGTTCGGACGCGGGATGATGGGGGACGGCGTCATCGAACTCCGGCGTCTGCGGCGGGCGGTCGATGCCGCCGGGTACGCCGGCCCCATCGAGGTGGAGATCTTCAATCGAGAGATTCACGCGATGGCGGGCGACGACGTTTTGGCACTGATCGGGGCACGATACCGCGCGCACCTCGCGTGAACGCTCGGGGCACCCTCGCAGGCACGCTACTTGCGCGCGTCGCCCGGACGGCCCGGCAGCGGGCCCTCCGTCTGGCCGGCGCTGAGCAGAATGACTTCAATCTCCTCGATGATCTCCTGCTGGCGCGCGGCGTTCACCCGGCGCTGCAGGGCCGCGGTCTCATCGTCTAGGTGCCGCACGGCGCCATCCAGGTGCTGCGTTCGCCGGAGGTTCTCGGCCATCAGCGAGAGATAGAGAAGTTGGTGCAGCGTGGCAAACAGGTACTCGTCCACGAGCGCGGCCAGGAACGCGTCGGGCGGCAGCGTTAGCATCGGGGGGCACGCGAACCGCCGGCGGCGGACCTCCGGAGCGCCAAACGGCGGCAGCAACCGTTCGATCGCGACCTCCGTGAGGTCCGGATCGTGGTAGACGGCCGTCACCGCGAGGCCGCCGTGGCGCGCCTGCAGCGACGCCAGCGCGTCGGTGATCCGGTTGAGCGTGTCCGGCACCTCGTCCACCGAGGCGGCGCCCGCCACGAACGCGGCCGCGCGAGGCGAGCCTTCCAGATGCGCGCACAGCCGGCGTCCCACCGGCAGGACCACCGCCGCGCCGCCCGCCGTCTCGGCAACCGCGTCCCATGCCGTCAGGATCGTCTGGTTGAAGCTGCCGCAGAACCCGCGTTCCGAGCCGATCAGCACGTAGACCGAGAGTGACGGCACCGCCGGCGCAAGCGTCTCGGGGTAGTGGGCGAGCAGGTCGTCGGCCACCGCCCGCTGGTGCGCGACGACGGCGCGTTGCGCCGCCAGAAACCGAGTCAGCTTTCGCGTCTCCAGGTAGGCCAGCGTCTTCATCGAGTCCATGATGTTGCGAATCTCGCCGAGCGTGCGGCAGCGGCGTTCCAGCTCGCGGCGGCGGCTCATGGTGCGGCGGGCCGCGGCGCGCCGCCGAGCGTGCGGGTGACGGCCGCGACCCATTCGGACCGCGGACTGTCGACGGTGAGGGACGCCTGCTCGACGCCGCGCTGTAGCGCGTCCAGGCGCCCCGCGACGTCCGCAAGCTCCACGTCGTCGAGCAAGCCTTCGTTGAACGCCACCAGCCATGCCATTTGAGACTCGATGGGCACCGGCGACAGGCGGTCCTGCTTCAGGATCTCCCGCAGCACGCGGCCGCGGCGGATCGCGGCCTCCATCGACGCTTCGAGGCGCGCGCCGAACTGCGTAAACACCTCGAGCTCGAGAAACTGGAGATAGTCGAGCTTCATCCGGCCCGCCTCGCCTTTGATGCGGGGATGCTGCGCCTGTCCGCCGATGCGGGAGACGGACTTCGCGATGTCGATCGCCGGGCGGACGCCGCTCGCGAAGAGCCGCCGGTCGAGATACACCTGCCCGTCGGTGATGGAGATCAGGTTCGTCGGGATGTACGCCGCGATCTCCCCCTGCAGCGTTTCGACGATCGGCAGAGCCGTCATGCTGCCCCCGCCGTGCTCGGCGTTCAGGCACGTCGCCCGCTCGAGCAGGCCCGCGTGGATCGAGAAGATGTCGCCCGGGTACGCCTCGCGTCCCGGCGGGTGGCGCAGCAGCAGCGACAGTTCGCGGTAGAGCTTCGCGTGGGTTGCGAGGTCGTCGTAGACGACCAGGGTGTCGTAGCCCTGCTGCATCCAGTACTCCGCGACGGCGCATCCCGCAAACGGGGCGAGGTGCTGCAGGCCCGGCAGCGCGCTCGCCTCGGCGGCGACGACGGTAGTGAACTCCAAGGCGCGGTGCGCGCGCAGCGTCTCGACGACGTTCACGACGGTCGACCGCTTCTGCCCGACCAGGACGTAGACGCAGCGGACCGCCTGTCCCCGTTGGTGGATCACCGCGTCCAAGGCCACCGACGTGCGTCCCAGGCCCCCGTCGCCGATGATCAGCTGCCGCTGGCCTTTGCCGATCGGGATCAGCGTATCGATGACCTTGATGCCGGTGTACAGCGGCCGGCGGACGAAATCGCGGGCCACGATCGGTGGCGAGGCGGCTTCGAGCGGCTGCCAGGCCGTCGGGGTGAGTGGGATCCCGCCGTCGAGCGGACTTCCGAGCGGGTCGACGATCCGCCCGAGCAGCTCGGGACAGACCGGCATCGCGAGCCGGCCGCGCGTCTGCCGGACCGTGGTGCCCGAGGTGATGGTGCCGCTGTCCCGCAGGATCACGGCGCCGACCATGCGGTCGCTCAGGTCGAAGACCATCGCCTGGCCCCCGTGTTCCAGTTCGAGCACGCCGTTCAGGGTGGCCGACGGCAGGCCTGCGATCCACGCGATCCCGTCGCCCACGGACACCACGGTGCCCTGCTCCGCCACGCGGAGCCCCGGCGCGTACGTGGCCAGCCAGGCCCGCTGCGTCTCGAGGGGACCGGTCGCCGCCGTATCAGGCGCCATGGGCGAACTCCGCAAACGCCGCCAGGTCGTCCTCAAGATTCGCGCGCAGGACCCACGGGCCGATCGTGACGCGGGCCCCGGCCCCTAGCGCGCGGTCCTCAGCGTACCGGAACGCCGCCGCCGCGCCCAACGCCGTCTCGAACGCGCGCTCCATCGACCGGCGCGTGCCGTCGTCCAGCGGATAGGCGGTCACGACGGCCACGTCGTGTGCGGCCGCTGCCGCGGCGCGCAGGCCGTCTCGCTGCTCCGCCGGGAGCGTCGGGAGACCCTCGAGTAGCAGGGTGATCAGACGCTGTTCCAGCTCGGGCGCGGCCGCGGCGCGGAGCAGGCGCGCCGCGAACTGGGCCCCGGTCTCGACGGCGGCCTGCTCCAGCCGCCTCCGGAGCGCTTCCATCCGGCGCTGCTCCAGCGCGTCCGCCCGCTGCCGCTCCTGCTCGAGTTCGGCGCGGACGTGGCCGAGCTGCCTCGCCCGCTCGGCGGCGATCTCGTCTGCGAGGGCGGCGCGGGCCGCCTCGTGTTCCGCTGCCCACTGCGCCGCGCGGGCCTCGTACTGGCGTTTCAAGGCGTCGGCGTCCTGCTGGAGCGCGTGCGCGTCCGCGACCATCTGCTCCACGGCGGCGCGCCGTCGGGCCACGAGGTTGAGGACCGGCTTATACAGGAAATGCTGGAGAATCCAGACGAGGATCAGGAAGTTGATGATCTCCAGCACAAACGTGGACCCGTTCAGCTGCACCGCGATCGCCCCCGTGTGTCCCCCCGGATGCCTCCGGACCGAGCGCCGGAGGACGCCGGGACCTGTCCGCGTTCGTCGCCGCGACGATGTCGGGTGAACATCATCCGGGCTCCCGCCTACTTCACCAGGTACGCGAACAGTGGATTGCGGAACAAGATGATGAGGACGATGACCAGACAATAGATGGCGAGCGACTCGATCATCGCGAGCCCGATGAACAGCAGGCGCATCACGGTCGCCTCCGACTCGGGCTGCCGCGCGATCGCATCGAGCGCGCTGCTGATGGCGCGGCCCATGCCCAGCGCGGGCCCGATCACGCCGATCGCCATCCCCAGAATCGCCGCCACCGTCGATACGACCGCCATCCAGCTGAGGCCAGTCATGGCTGACTCCTTTCGGTCTGCCGTTCGGCCTGCGCTTCCAGGCCGCCGGCGACGTAGATTAGCGCCAACATCCCGAAGATGTACGCCTGCACCAGGGCTTCCACGATGTGGAGCATCAGAATGGGAATGGGCACGAGAAACCCCGCCACAAACAGGACCAGCAGCGCCGTCAGCTCCAGGCTCATCATGTTGCCGAACAGCCGGACGGCGAGGGAGACCGTCCGCGTGACTTCGCTGATGAGCTCGAACGGCAGCAGCAGGGGCGTCGGCTTGAGATAGTGGCGGAAATACGCCGCGGCGCCGCGCGTCCGGATGCCGAACCAATGCACCGACAGGAAGACGACGACCGCCAGCGCCGCGGTCAGCGAGAGGTCCTGGGTCGGCGACGCGACGCCGGGCAGCAGGCCGCTGAGGTTCGCGACGAGGAGAAAGATCCACAGCGTGCCGATAAATGGCAGGAGCTCGGACGTGAGCTGCGGGGCGACCTGGCGGATCTGGTCTTCCATCAGGGCGACGACCGCCTCGACAGCGGTCTGGAACAGGCCCGGCGCCATCCGCAGCCGCCGGCTGCCGGCCCACGCGAGCAGCCCGCACACGAGCATGATCACCCAGGTGGTGACCGTCGTGCTCGTCACTTGGAGCGGTCCGAGCTGGAACACCACGGTGGCCGTGAGCGCGCCGCTCAGCATAGGCTACTCCTTGATCAACCGGTACACATTGAACACGCCGACTCCGAGGCCGAGCAGGATCAGCGAGATCGTCCATTGGACGGAGTAGGCGCCGGCGCGCCGGTCGAGCCAATTCCCGAGGTACGCGCCCGCCACGGGCGGCAGCACCAAGAGCAGGCCCACCGTGCCGACGTAGAGCGCCCGAGACAGAAGCGTCCCGCGGGCCTGCTCGGCCCTCTTGAGCCGGTGTTCCTGCACCTCGAGGTGTTTCCGCAGCCGCTCCTCCCGACTCACGGCATCACCGCCTCGACGCCGCCCTCGCGCGCGAGGGCCCGCATCCGCTGCAGCAGGCCCTGTTCCATCCGGCGCAGCGTGTCCTTGAGCGCGCGCAGGTTCCGCTCTTCGGCCAGCAGCTGCTCCTCGAGGGTGGCGCTGATCCGCTGATAGTCGGTGTCGATCACGTAGCGGCGGGTGCTGATCGAGAGCTCGTTGTCCACGAAGTACAGGATGCCACCCGGGATGGCGAGGTATTGCCAGGCCCCGTCGACGGTGCGGAAGCGCGCGAGCCCGAGCGTAAGCCACGTCATCAGCCGTTCGTGGCCGGCGAGCACCCCGAAGCTGCCGGACGGATCTTCCCCCACAAACGACGCCACGCGTTCGATGCGCTCCGTGTGGGTCCCGTCGCAGAGGATGAGCGTGAAGGTATTCATGCCGGGACCGGCTCCATGCCGCCCCGCATGTAGCAGCGCTCCTCGGGCACCGCGTCGTACCGCCCGAGCAGGAACGCCTCGCAGTCATCGAGCGTCCGCGCGAGCGGCACGGACACCCCCGCCATGCCGGTATGCGCGGCCGTGACCCAGAACGGCTGCGTCAGATAGCGCTGCAGCTTCCGTGCGCGCACCACGATGCGCTGATCCGCCGGGGACAGCTCCTCGATCCCCAGCATGGCGATGATCTCTTCCAGCTCGCGATAGCGGGCCTGATGCTGCCGCACGCCCTCGGCGATGGTGTAGTGGCGGTCCCCGAGGGTGTGGCGGTCCATTAGTTTGCTGCCCGACTCGAGCGGATCCACCGCGGGGTAAATGCCGCGCGCGGCCTGCTCGCGGGACAGGATGACCACGGTGTCGAGGTGGTTGAGGATCGTGCTGACCGCGGGATCGGTCATGTCGTCCGCCGGGACGTACACGGCCTGCACGGACGTGACCGCGCCCCGGCGCGACGACTGGATGCGGTCTTCCATCTCGGCGACCTCGGTCGTCAGCGTGGGCTGATAGCCGAGGGTCGCGGGCATCCGGCCCAGCAGGCTCGAGATCTCACTGCCGGCCTGCACAAATCGGAACACATTGTCGACCACGAACAGGACCTCGCGGTGCAGGGCGTCCCGCAGGTATTCCGCGTACGTGAGCGCCGACAGCCCCACGCGGAAGCGGACGCCCGGAGACTCGTCCATCTGCCCGAAGACCATGACCGTCTGCGGCATCACGCCCGCGGCCTGCATCTCGTGCCAGAGCTCGTGCCCCTCGCGGATCCGCTCCCCGACGCCGGCGAAGACGGACACTCCTTTGTGCACCGTCGCGATCGCGTGCATGAACTCCATGACGAGGACGGTCTTGCCCACCCCGGCGCCGCCGAACAGCCCGGTCTTGCCGCCCCGCACGAACGGGCAGAGGAGGTCGATGACCTTGATCCCCGTTTCCAAGATCCCGCTCACGCCGACCGCTTCGCTCAGGGGGAGCGCCTGTCCGTGGATGGCTGGAAACGCCTCACCGCTGAGCGGCGCACCGTCATCCAGCGGCTCGCCGAATAGGTTGAGGAGGCGGCCGAGGCACGCGGGCGTCACGGGCACGCGCAGCGGTCCTCCGGTGTCGTACACCACGAGGCCGCGGCGCATGCCGGCGGTCTCGTGGAGCGCAATCGCGCGCACGCGCTGGTCGTCGAGATGCTGGTGCACCTCGAACACGCACCGCTCGCCGTCCAGGTCCACGCGGAGCGCGCGGCCCAGCGTGGGAAGCGGCGTGCACCGGATCACGGCGACCGGACCGTGGATCTCGGTGATGACGCCGATCGGGGCGGCCGGTGTCTCGGCCCCGGTCTGGACGGACGCGTCGTTCATGCGGAGAGCTGCGGGGCGTGGGCGGCGATGACGGGCCGCAGCCGGACGTATCTGGCCGCGGCGCTGGCGTGGTGTCGCGCGGCCTCGCGGTCGGCGCGTGACGCCCGTCGGTAGCAGTCCACGCAGAGCACCGCGCCGCGATATCTCACGCCGACCCCGTCGTCGTGTCGACACCGTTCGCATGCGGTGTTGCGATAGACGGGGACGACGCGCGGTGCTAGGTTGAGCGTCATCGTGCCCATGCTGTTCACCTCCGGCCGGACGAGGATCCCGGGTGTGTTCCTCTACGCCGATCATGCTCCGCGGGCGGCGCGAAGCGTATCGGGCCGCCGTCCGATTCGACGCGCGCCGCCGTCCGATCTCGGTCAGCCGCTTCGGCCGTCGCAGGAAGCGACCGCGGCGCGGACGAACGATTTGTCGGTGAATATCGCCGCCGCACCCGCACGGCGCACGCGGCACCGTGTGAATAGGGTCTCGGCCCGATACCATCGGTGGCGGCCGGTTGGCACGATGGGGTGCGTAATGCCAGCAGCCTCGTTCGGCCGGGGGGCGGAGCGTATGCGCACGATGGCACCCACGACACCACAGCGCGTGCTCCCAATCTCCCTCCGGACCGAATGTGAGCCATCCCGGCGCGGGGGCCGTGGTGACTGCTAACGCCTCGATGCAAGCTGCCGCTCCCCCCACAACGCGCCGCGCCGCGCAGCACGCGGGAGTGCCGGCGGGTGTCACGATCGGGGCTGTGTGTATGTTGGTGCTCGTCTGCGCGTCTCTGGCGTTCGCGGTCTTCCGGCCCGTGCAGGTGCTGCCGCTGCTTCATCCGGCTCCGCCGGTGACGCTCCTGGGCGCGGACGGGGCGCCGATCGCGCTGGCGCGGCTGGGCGGGACGATTGTCGTCTTCCAGGTGTCCGCGCTCCGGTGCGCCCCGCCGTGCGCGGACGGACACGAGGCCTTCCTCGCGGTGCAGCAGCGGCTCGCCGCGGCCTCGACGCCGGTGCCCGTGCGGCTGGTGACGGTCGTGCTCGACGGCGACGGCCGCCCGCAGGCCCTCGGGGCGCGGCGCGCCGCGCTCGGGGCAGACTCCCGCTGGTGGCAGCTGGCGACCGGAGACGCGACCCAACTCAAGAACATCGTGGGGGCCGGGTTCGGCGTCTACTACACGCAGGATCGCGACGGGCGGATCGCGTTCGACCCCGCGACGATTCTCGTGGATGAGCGCGGCATCGTCCGCGCCGACTACCGCACGGCCGCGCTCAGCGGCGGCCTCTTGTGGCGAGATATTGGCCTCGTCGCCCGGGAGGCTGTGAGCCGCGGCGCCGGGCGCATGCTGTACGGCGCAGCCCACCTGTTCCTATGCTATCCGAGGTCGGCGCTCAACATTGGTGGATGAGACGTCACTCGATCGACAGGGGAGGGACTCGATGCAGCAGCAGCCGTCTGGCTCGAGGTGTGCCCGGGTGACGAGGACCGTATGAACGACAACCATCCACGACCGCAGCCGGGTGACGACGGGTACCACGCGCCGCAGGGCACGGTGGCGCTGCTCGCGGTGTACATGCTGCTGATCATCCTCTCGTGGGGGGGCATCTACTTCGTGATGCTCAGCCGGGGGACGACGCAATGATGCACCTCGACCGCTACGAGCAGCGCTGGCTCTGGGCCACGGGCATCATGCTGGTCATCTTCGTCGTCGCCATCGCCGTCACGGCGATCGTGGGCGGGATCGAGGTCCCGGGGGTCTCCGTGCGGGTCAACCCCGCGACCGTCGGGTCGGCCGGCCCGTTCGCGTCGCCCGGCCTGCGGCAGCTCGGGCCGGGGCGCTACGAAGCGTACATCCGCGCGCAGATCTGGACGTTTTTCCCCAATGAGATCCATGTCCCTCAGGGCTCCACGGTCACGTTTCACCTGACCAGCCAGGACGTGCAGCACGGCTTTTACGTGGCAGGCACGAACATCCACATGATGGTGCTGCCCGGCCAGGTGTCTGACCTGACGGCGACGTTTCGGAAGGCGGGCACGTACCCGTTTTGGTGCGACGAATACTGCGGGCTGAACCATCAGACGATGGCCGGCCGCATCATCGTCGACCCGGCGAGGTAGGGGGGATGCAGACGATGTTCGCCCGCGAGCGGGCCCTGGCCTCCTGGAACATCGGCGTGGCGCTGGTCGCGCTCGCCGTCGGCACGTGGTTCGGCCCGCTGCAGACCCTGGAGCACGCGGGGGTCAACCTGTATCCGTCGGCGACCGGCGGGATCTCGTACTATCAGGGGTTGTCGATCCACGGCGTGTTCAACGCGCTCGTGTGGACGACGTTCTTCATCATCGGGTTCTTTACGCTGACCGTGACCTACGGGCTCCGTCGGCCTCTCGACGCGCCGTGGCTCAACGTCGTCGGGTTCGTCCTGATGGTCGTCGGCACCGCGCTCACCGCCTGGGCGCTCCTCACCAACAACGCGACGGTGCTCTACACGTTTTATCCCCCCATGAAGGCGCACTGGACGTTCTACGTGGGGCTCACCCTCGTCGTCGTCGGGTCGTGGGTGGCCGGCTGGGGCTACTACGTGACCTACGGACGGTGGCGGCGGGAGCACCCCGGCGAGCGCACCCCGCTGCTCGCGCTCGCCTCGCTGATCACGATGGTGATGTGGCAGATCTGCTCCCTCGGCGTCGCGGCCGAGATGCTGGGGATGCTGATTCCCTGGTCGGTGGGGTGGCTGGGCGGCACGGACCCGCTGCTGGCCCGGACCGAGTTCTGGTTCTTCGGGCACGCGCTCGTGTACTTCTGGCTGCTGCCGGCGTACGTGTCCTGGTACGTCATGATGCCGAAGCAGGCGGGCGGGAAGCTGTTCAGCGATCCGCTGGCGCGCCTCTCGTTCTGGCTGTTTCTCGTGCTGTCCGTCCCGGTCGCCCTGCACCATCAGTTTCTCGACCCGGGCATCTCGCCCGCGTGGAAGGCCGTGCACGGGCTGCTCACGTACGCGGTGTTTTTCCCGAGCATGATGACGGCGTTTACGGTGATCGCGTCGCTTGAGATCGGGGCGCGCGCCCGTGGCGGGCGGGGACTGTTCGCGTGGATGGGCGCACTGCCGTGGCACGACCCGTCGTACGCCGCGCAGAATCTGGCGATGATCCTGTTCGCGTTCGGCGGCATCGGCGGGCTGGTGAACGCCTCGTACAACGTCAACCTCGTCGTGCACAACACACTGTTCATAGCCGGCCACTTCCACCTGACCGTGGCGACCGCGGTGACCCTGACGTTCATCGGCATCCTGTACTGGCTGCTGCCGCACCTCACGGGACGCCAGCTCTGGGCGCCGAAGCTCGCGCTCGCGCAGGCGTATACGTGGTTCCTCGGGATGCTGATCATGTCCGGCGCCTACCATCTCGTGGGCCTCGACTACGGCGTGCCGCGCCGCGTCGCGCTCGGGTCGGCCACCTACCTGGACGCCGCGTGGAAGCCGTACCTCGTGGATGGCGCGGTCGGCGGGGTGATTCTGTGGATCAGCGTCACCCTGTTCTTCATCGTGGTGGTCGGGACGGTGTTCGCCGGGGCGAAGGCGACGCAGCCGGTCGAGATGCCGATCGCCGAACCGTACGAGGCCGCGCCGGTGCCGGCGTGGCTGGACAACTGGCGGATGTGGATCGGCTTCGCGGTGCTGCTGATCGTGCTGGCGTACGGGCCCGTGCTGATCAACCTGATCTCGACGACGCAGCTGAACGCCGCGGGGATGCGCGTCTGGTGACGCGTGGGGAACGGCCATGGGGCGGTCCGCCCCGGCGGGGCGCGGTTCTCGGCGCTCCGGCTTCGGACACGCTAGGTCACGGAGGAGGCGCACGTGCCAAGTCACTCGCAGTCCAGTGTTGAACCTGTTGTCCCCGCTGGGGGATCGCCCAGCGGATCCGAGCCGGAGACGGCGACCCGCCGCCAGGTGGTCATGCGCATGCTCGCGGGCATCTCCGCGTTCATCGGGGTCGTGCTCGGGCTGCCGCTCGTGGTGTTCCTCTTCGGCCCGGCCCTGCGCGGCACGTACCAGTGGCGGTGGCTGGGGCGCTCCGAGCCGCCGACCCTGCAGGCGAGCGTGCCGTGGGTCGCGGTCGGCGAGCTCACGGCGCTGCCCGACGGGACGCCCACCCTGGTGACCGTCGCCATGCCGGTGCAGGACGGCTGGGTCACCGAGAACGCGCAGGTCGCCGTGTACGTGCGGCGCAGCGGCAATCAGGCCGCGGTCTTCGACTTTCACTGCACCCACCTGGGCTGCCCCGTCAGCTGGAACACGGGTGCGAAGCTGTTCTTCTGTCCGTGCCACGGCGGCGTCTTCGACGCCGACGGCAAGCACGTCTCGGGGCCGCCGCCGCGCCCGCTGGACCAGTACGCGACGAAGGTCGAGAACGGCACACTGTACATGGGAGCGCTGCTCCCGTCGGGAGCGTGACGCCTGTGTGGAAGCGTGTCGTGGGGTGGTTGGATGAGCGGCTCGAAGTTACGCCGATCTGGCGGGGCTTCATGGACCGCAAAGTGCCGCAGGGGATCGGCTGGTTCCACACGTTCGGGAGCGCGACGCTGTTCCTGCTCGCGGTGCAGTTTGCGACCGGTATTTTTCTGACGATCTACTACTCGCCGGCGGACGACCACGCCTACCAAAGCGTCCAGTTCATCGGGCAGTCGGTGCCGTTCGGCCAGTTTGTGCGCGGCATCCACCGGTGGTCGGCGAGCTTCCTGGTGGTCATCATCGGCCTCCACATGCTGCGGACGTTTCTGTACGGGGCGTACAAGTATCCGCGCGAGACGACGTGGATCACCGGGGGCGTGCTTCTGCTGATCGTGCTCGCGTTCGCGTTTACGGGGTACCTGCTGCCGTACGATCAGAAGGCGTACTGGGCCACCACGGTCGGCACCAACATCGCGGGGGCGGCGCCGTTCGTCGGCGGGTGGGCGCTGCGGCTGCTGCGCGGCGGGACGGCGATCGGCGCGATGACGCTGCAGCGGTTCTACGGGTTCCACATCTGGCTGCTGCCGGCGGGGTTGGTGCTGTTCGTGGTCGCGCATCTGTTCATGGTGATCCGGCAGGGGATCGCGGCGCCGCCGCGCCGGGTGCCGCTCGACCTCGGGGCCGCCGGGGCGGGGCTGTCCACGCGCGAGCGCTACGAGCGCGAGTACGCGATGGAGAAGCAGGCGGGGCATCCCTTCTACCTGTCGGTGCTGAAGGACGCCGTGTTCATGCTCGTGCTGTTCGCCGCGATTTCCATCCTCGCGATCGCCGTCGGCAATCCGCTCGAGAAGCCGGCCAACCCGAACTCGACCACGTACGTGCCGCGGCCCGACTGGTACTTCCTGAACTTCTTTCAGCTGCTCTGGTACCTGAAGGGAGACTGGGAGCCGCTGTACATCTTTTTGATCGTGACCGGCGCGGTGCTCCTCGTGCTGTTCCTGCCGTTCTACGATCGGTCCCCCCAGCGGCACCCCTTGCGGCGGCCGCTGGCGACGACGTGCGCGGTGCTGGTCGTCGCGGGCGTGCTCGGGTTTACGTACGTGGGCGCGCAGGCGCCGGCGCCGCCCGGCACTGCCGCGGCCCCCGCGGCGTCGAGCCCCGCGACCGCCGCAGGCGTCCAGGTGTTTCAGGCGCAAGGGTGCGCCAACTGCCACACGATCGCGGGGACCGGGGGGAAGGTCGGACCCGATCTGTCGCACATCGGCGGCACGCTGACGGCGGCCCAGATGAGGACCACGATCACGCACGGGACGTCGAAGGGAATGCCCGCGTTCAGTACGCTGACGCCGGCGCAGCTCAGTTCGCTGGTCGACTACCTGTCGTCCCTGAAGTGACGCCGCGGCGCTGACGTCTCGTCCGCACGCGGGGGCACACACACTTACGGGAGTCGCCTACCTTGGCGGCGCGCAGCACGCGCCGGCTTGGCGGAGGAAGAATTTTGGTATCGGACGCTCGCCGAAGTGCTCGACGTCGCAGAGCGCTTCGGGGTGCCGCGGGATGCCTGGACGGAGATTACGGCGGTGGGTCAGGTGCAGACGGCATCGCAGCGGTCGGGGCGTGCAGGGGATGCGTGACGACAGGCACGGTCCGAAGATTCCGCTCTCGCCGTTGCAGTATTTTCGGCGGGCCGGTGATGTGTACGCGACGCGCCTGGCCGTGGTGGACGGGCCGGCGCGATTCAGCTATCGGGAGTTCGCGGCGCGGTGTGCCGGGTTGGCGGCGGGTCTCGCGGACGTCGGACTCCGGCCGGGAGATCGGGCGGCACTCCTCGCGCTGAACTCACACCGGGCCCTCGAGTGCTATTCTGCGGTGCCGCTCGCGCACGCGACGCTGGTGCCTCTGAACACGCGGCTCACGGTGGACGATTACCTGTACATCCTGACGCACGCGGGCGTGCGCGTGCTCCTCGTGGACCCGGCGTTGGCCGACGTCGGGCGCGAGCTGGCCGGCGCGGTCGATGGCCGAGTGGTGGTGCTGGCCGATGCCACGGTGGCGGGCACGGCGTGGACGACGGTGGAGCGGGTGATCGCGTCCGCCGGAACCGCAGCGCGGCAGCGCATGCTGGACCGGGTGGACGATCTCGACGAGGACGGCCCGATCACGATCAACTATACGAGCGGCACGACCGCACGGCCCAAAGGGGTCGTGCTCACACACCGCATCACGGCGCTCAACGCGCTGGACGTGATCGTGCACGCGCGGCTGACCCTGGAGGACGTGTACCTTCACACGCTGCCGATGTTCCACGTCAACGGGTGGGGCGGCGTGTGGGCGATCACCGCGGTGGGTGCCACCCACGTGTGCCTGCCGAAGGTCGATCCGCCGGCGATTGTGGAGCTGATCGATGCACACGGGGTGACGGTGGCTTGCGCCGCGCCGACGGTGTTGGTGCTGCTCGGGAGCGACCCGAGTACGGCGGGGTGGCGGCCGCAGCAGCGGGTGCGGTGGTATGTGGGGGGTGCGCCGCCGCCGTCAGCGCTGATTCGGCGCATGGAGGACGAGCTCGGGTTCGAAATCACGCACGTGTACGGGTTGACGGAGACGGGGCCGTGGCTGACGGTGTGCGAATGGCGGCGCGAATGGGATACGCGGCCGCGCGAGGAACAGGCGGCGCTGAAGGCGCGCCAGGGGGTGGGGCAGCTCCTTACCGGGCGGGTGCGGGTGGTTCACGCGGATCTGACCGACGTGGCTCGGGACGGGGCGGACGTGGGCGAGATCGTGGTCCGGGGCCCGACGACGACCCCGGGCTACTACGCGGATCCAGAGGCGACGCGCCGGGCGTGGGCGGGTGGATGGTTTCACACCGGGGATCTCGCGGTAATCCATCCGGACGGATATCTCCAAATCATGGATCGCGAGAAAGACCTCATCATCAGCGGCGGTGAGAACGTGTCATCCGTGGAGGTCGAGGCGGTCCTGTACCAGCATCCGGCGGTGTTCGAGGCGGCGGTCGTGGCCGTACCACACGACGTGTGGGGAGAGACAGTCAAGGCGGTGGTGGTGCGCCGACCAGGCAGCGAGGTCACGGCGGATGAGCTGATCGCGTTCGCGCGGGTTCGGTTGGCGCACTTCAAGGCGCCGCGACTGGTCGAATTCGCCGACGCCTTGCCGAAGACGGCGACCGGAAAGATCCAGAAATACCTGCTGCGCGCCGCCGCGCGCAAGACGTCGTCGGAAAACCCACTCTAGCCGGTGCGCCCCGAACGGCGGGCGGCTGACTGACGGAGCGTGACGATGACATTACGGGCGGAAGAGGAATTTCTGGCGAGCCTGCGCGACAGTCGGCGCGTGATCTATCGCGGGCATGCGGTTGATGACGTGACCGCGCACCCACATCTCGGACGCGGAGCGCGTCACGTGGCGGTCGATTTCCGGCTCGCGCACGCCCGGCCGGACGATCCGCTCCTGGTGGATCATACCGACCCGGCGTTTCCTGCGAGCCGGTACTTTACGATCCCGCGGACGGCCGCGGACCTGGTGCGGCGCCGCGATCTGATCGAGCACGTCACCCGGGAAGCGTGGTCGTTCGTGCCGCTGATCAAAGAGATCGGCACGGATGCGCTGTTCGCGCTGATGATTGTGACGGCGGGGCTCGATCGTACCGCAAACACGGAGTATCTGGAACGGGTGCGCGCGTTCTATGCGCGCTGCCGGGAAGGGGACCTAGCGATCGCCGTCGCGCAGACCGATGCCAAGGGGGACCGCAGTCGCCGGCCGGCGGAGCAGCCACACCCCGATGTCTACGTGCATCGGGTGCGGGAGACGCCACACGGCATGATCGTCCGCGGCGCGAAGGCGCACACCACGAACGCCGTGTTCGCCAACGAGATCCTCGTCCTGCCGACGCGGGCGATGACCGAAGCGGATGCAGACTACGCCGTGGCGTTCGCAGTGCCGGCGAACGCGCCCGGAGTGACGATGGTGGCGAGCCCCAGGGGGTTCAGCGCGACGAGCACGTTCGACAATCCGCTGAGCAGTCGGTATAGTCTCACCGAGTCACTCACCATCTTCGATGACGTGTGCGTTCCATGGGAGCGGGTGTTTCTTTGCGGAGAGTGGCGGACGGCCGGGGCGCTGGCAAAGACGTTCGTGGAGTTCCACCGGTTCACCGCCGTGGCGTACAAGACGCCGCTGCTGGAACTTCTGCTCGGGGCCGCGGCGTTGATTGCAGACTATCATGGACTCCTCGGCGCGGCGCACGTTCGGGACAAGCTGGCGCGTCTGATCATGTACCTCCATACCGGCCGCGGACTCACGACGGCGGCAGCGGCGGAGTGCCGCGTGGCTGAGGAGATCGCCGTGCCGAACCCAGTGCTGACGAACGCGGCGAAGTACCAGTTCGCCCGCGGCTACCACGATGCGGTGCGGGACGTCCAGGACTTGGCGGGCGGCCTCATCGTGACGGGGCCGGCCGAGGAGGACTGGAGCAATCCTGATGTGCGAGCGTTGCTCGAACCCTACCTTGGCGGTCGAGCGTCGATTGGCTCGGAGGACCGACTGCGGGTGACCAATCTGATCCGAGATCTCGTCGCGTCGGACTTGGGAGGATACCTCGAGGTGCTGGCTCTGCACGCGGAGGGGTCGCTCGAGACGCAGAAGCTGACCGTCCTGATGGATTTCGACCTCACCCCGCTCAAGCGCGCCGCGGCCCGCGCGGCGGGCGCGTCGGCGCCGGACTGACATCGCGCCGGGGCGTCACGATGATATGCTTTTGCTATTGTTTGCCATCGCGGGTGGAGGCGGGGCATGCGGTGCAGGATGCGGTCCGCGACGTGCTGGCCGCTAACGCGCAGTTGTTGAAGTTGGCGCGTCAGCAGCAGCGGCGGCGATGAGAGGGCCGACCCCGCGGCGTCTGTGGAAGTACGTCGTGCAGCGCTTACGCTTGGCCACCTACTTCGCGGCGCCTGGGGATGAGCGGCCCGCGCCGCAAATTCCGGCGCGGGCGATCTTGTGGGGGCTGGTGATCGGGCACATTCTGCGGGAAGACGCGTTTGCGGGGGTGGATGCCCTGGTCCGGGGCGCGGCCCGGGCGCTGGGCGTGGGCCGGCGGTTCAGTCACGATACGCTGGCATATGTGACCGCGCGGTTGGATCCGGGGCCGACGCGCGCGGCGTTGAGCGCGGTGGCACGCCGCGCGAAGCGGAATAAAGCCTTGGTGGGCAGTGGGTGGATTGGCCTCGCGGTGGATGGCACCGCGACCACCTGTCTCAGCAAGCCGGGTACCGACTGTCCGTACTGTCGACCGTTGCGCAAAGAGGATGGCACCCTGCTAGGGTATCGGCATGAGATGGCCGTGCTGAGCATCGTGAATGCGGGCGTGACGTTGCCGTGTGACCTGGAGCTCTACGGGCCGGGCGACAGTGAGTCGGCGGCGGGGCAGCGCGTGCTGCGGCGCGGGGTGGCGGCGTTGGGGCCGCGGTTCGCCGACTATGTCGTGGGCGACAGCAAATTCGCGACGGCACCCTTCCTGCATACGGCGGGGGACGTCGGCCTGCGGGTGGTGGCGCGCTTAAAGGACAATCTCCCGGAGCTCCATGCCGCGGCGCAGGCGCGGTTTGTGGGCCGCATGCCGACCGCGACGTTCACAGACGGTCGCGATCAGCTGGAGGTGTGGGATGCGAGCGATTTCGATCCGTGGGTGGGGCTGCGGTGGAAGACGGTACGCGTCCTGAAGTATCGGCAGACCAAGCCGAACGGCAAGATCATCGAAGCGTTCTGGTTGACCGATTGGCCGGTGATACTAATATATTGGACTTCGGCGGTGCAGGTCCGTAATCTTCTGATAATGGTGCTTGTGAGCGCCAATGACGGGGGTGTCCCACGTCGTACTCCTCATCCGTGCGTACCGGACGAGCGATGCGTGCGGGGCCGCGCACCCAGGGATCCCGGCCCGGGCACACGGGTCCCAACGCCGCGCATCATGACGGTGTCCTTCCGATTCTGGGCCCCGATGGCCGTCTACCCGCTCGGCTCCATTGCCATCCGCACCTGACCGCGGTCACTCGTCCACGTCCCGCCAATGATCGACCCACTTCAGTTCCAGAACAATGAGATTCTCGTTGACCGTGTTCGAGCAGCCGCTCGAGCACTATGCGCCGCTGGCGGAGAGGGCCGCGGCGCGCGGCTTTGAAGCCTTCTGGCTTGGAGCGGAAGCGGGCCCGTCGCCGTCAAGGCCAAACTCGCCGAGCTGGGAGTCGACGTGCCCGAGGAAACGCTTCTGCAACTGGTTGACTGGGTGAACAAACGGGCGCTTGCGACAAAGCGGGTTGTGCCCGACGCCGAGCTTCTTGAGGCGGCACGGGGGTTGCGCGCCGCGCCACGCGGGTGAGACGCTGGCGGACGGCGCGGGTGCGCCCTGGTCAGACATGGCCTGAGTTGCGCGGTCGCGTTTGATCGGCGTCGCGCCTTTCGAGGCGAGGACAAATTCGTTCGCTGCGACGCGCGGTTGGGAGACACCGCACAGTCAGGCGCTGACGGCCGGCTTGGGGCGCGCGGGACGCACTTCTGGACCTTGCCCGTGGCTGTCTTCGGACGCGCATCCACGAACTCGAGGGACGTGGACCCGGACAAACCGGCCAAATCCGGAGCGTAATGACGATGTTGCATCGGTGCGGTCCTTGACGTGCACGGCGTGGGGCGCACGCCTGACGACGGCGTGCGCCCCGGAATGGCGGCGGGGCGTTCAGGCGGCGCGGTCCGCGACTAGCAGAGCGAGATCGGCCAGCCGGCAGGCGTAGCCCCACTCGTTGTCATACCATGCGATGGCCTTGACGAGCGTGCCGCCGACGACTTGGGTGTCGGCCGCGCTGAACACCGCCGAGTATTCGCTGCCCCGGAGGTCGCTGCTCACGAGGGGCTCCTCCGTGTACCCGAGGATCCCGCGCAGCCGCTCCTCGGACCATGTCCGCATTGTGCCGTTGATCCGCGCCACGTCGACCGTAGTCTTGAGCAGGGCGGTGAAGTCGATCGCGGACACGGTGGCCACCGGGACGCGGAACGCCATGCCGGTGAACTTGCCCTGCAGCTCCGGGATGACGAGCCCAAGTGCCCTCGCCGCGCCGGTTTCCGAGGGGACGATGTTGAGGGCGGCCGCGCGCGCATCGCGCGGATCCTTCGCGGCGACGTCCAGCAGCCGCTGGGAGTTGGTGTACGCGTGCACCGTCGTCAGCATTCCCCGATCGATGCCGAAGGCCTCGTGCAGCACGAGCGCGACCGGCGCCAGCCCGTTCGTCGTGCACGAGGCGTTCGAGAGGATGTGGTGGTGCCGAGGGTCGTAGAGATGATCGTTCACGCCCATGACGATCGTGATGTCCTCGTGCTTCGCGGGCGCCGAGATGATCACCGTGGTCGCCCCGGCCCCCAGGTGTCCCGCGGCGCGCGTCGCGTCGGTGAACTTGCCCGAGGACTCCAGGACCAGGTCCACGCCGTCTTCGATCCAAGGGATCGACGCGGGGCTCGGCTCGCTGTACACCCGGATCGCGTGGCCGTCGATGACGATCGTGCCGTTCTGCGTCTCGACGGTTCCCGGGTAGGGGCCGTAGGTGGTATCGTACTTGAACAATCTGGCGTTGGTCGCCGCGTCGACGACATCATTGATCGCGACGACCTGCGCCGCGCTGCCGCTCCGCCGCATCAGCGCCCGTAGCGCGAGCCGTCCGATCCGGCCAAATCCGTTGATCCCGATCCGCACCGTCATGACAACACCTCCGCAAACGTAGCTACCGCGCCGCAGCGGTACCGCTTCCGCCAGCGCTGACGGCCGTCGGCCGCAGGTGGCCCGCACTTATCATCCCGCCGGGGCGGACGGGCATGAATCGGGCCGGGGACCGATCTTGGCCGCTCCGCGGCTGAACGGCGGGCGACAGGCGAGCACTGGTCCATGGGGCATTCCGAGCCGGCGCCGATGGGGAAATCGATCCCACGACCGATCCTCCTCCGGCGTGTTGGGTGGTATCCTTAGTTTAGTCGAGAGCACGATGCGGCCGAGGGCGGCCGCGCGATCGGGAGGTGGGACATGCATTTTCTTGTGGCGACTGACGGGTCCGAGCATGCCATCCGCGCCGCAGCGTTCGCGGCACGGCTGGCGGGGGAGCTACCGGGCGCGCAGGTCACGTTGGTGACCGTGGGGCACATCCCCTCGGCGGCGCTCGCGGGTCCCGCGGCCGGTACGATGATCGATCTGGGCGCCCTTGAGACGTCGCTCGAACGCACCGGCGCGACGATTCTGGCCGAGACGCGTAAGCAGTTTGGCGGTGATGTGCGGGTGACCGAGTCGTACCGGATGGGCGATCCGGCCACCGAGATCGTCAGAGCGGCTGCAGAGGCCAAGGTGGACGTGATTGTGATGGGCACGCGGGGGTTTGGCCAGATCGGCGGCCTGTTCCTCGGAAGCGTCAGCGAGCGGGTCCTGCACGGCTCATCGGTACCGGTACTGGTGGTGCGTTGAGCGATTCAGCCAGCCGCGGATGCACCGCGGCTACGTTGGAGGCGTCCACGATGAAGAAGCGCCTGGTGGCGAGCAAGAAAGTCGTCAAGTCCAGACTGGCGCGCAAAGTGGAGAGCGGGAAGCACCCGTTTCGGGGTGCGCAAAGCCGTACGGGCAGTAAGGATCCGAAGGATCTGCGGGGTGCGAAGGGCCTGCTGTTGAAAGCGGCCGGGGAGACGGACGCACAGGTCGACCAGTAGGTCCACCGCCCGGCGTACACGCGGTGCGCGATCGACGGCGCCCCGGCGGCCACGGGGCGCCGTCACGCGACTCTACGATAGCACGACCCGCTGCCGTCCGGAGCGGGCGCCCGGCCGCCGGAGCGTTAGCGGCGGCGTCCCAGCGGTACCTCGACGCTGCCCGTCGGCGGTCGTACGTCGCGGTCGTCAATCCGGTACCGAAGGTCTCGCGTGTCGACGTCGACCACGCCTTCCATGTGTGCGATCCAGTGCTTCACGAGCTCCGCTTCGGAGCGCGTCCCGACTTCGCCGGTGATCGTGACGATGCCCTTCTGTGTGGTCACGGTCAGCCCACTCGGATCGATCCACAGGTCGTGCAGCAATCTCCACTGCGCGTCCTCGGTGACTGCGGCGTCGGGCCGGGCAAGGGTCCGAAGAAGATCGGCGCGCGTCACGATGCCGATCACCCGGTTGGACTCGACGATCGGGAGGCGGTTGACGTCGTAGCTGATCATGAGGTGCAGCATCTCTCGAAACGATGCGTCGGGCCCGGCGCTGATGACACGCCCGGTCATCAGGTCGGCCGCGGTGTGGGCTTCGAGCTTCTTCGCGGCCCCGACGGTGTGCGCGAAGCTGTCCAGCAGCCCGACCAGACCCCGCCGCGGCTCCTGATACTCGAGTTTCGTCAGGACGTCCGACTCGGACACAATCCCCACGAGGCGGCCGGACTGATCGACCACCGGCACGCCACTCACGTTGTGGGCCGCCATCTTTTCGGCGACACCTTTGAGGGAGGTCTCAGGCGAGACCGTGATCACCGGGGTACTCATGAGCTCGCGCGCGCGCATCATACGTCCTCCTTGTGCCGGTCGCCGCGTGCCCGCCGGCTGTCGTGCTGACGTCACGTTCGCCTCCGCGCTGGTTCCGCCGCAGCGACACTGCGACGATCAAGGGCTGCGCCCCAACCGTGCCGTGCCCGCGGGCAACCGGTACCCGGCTGACCCGTCGTCAGCCGCATCCCAAGAATCCACCCACCCCCGCGCACACGTGCGACGGCGTCGGGACACTCGTCCACCCCATCACCTACATACGCCTCATGGACGACCTGGTCAATCGGGTGCGTGCCCGATCGAACCTGCGGCTCGTGCTCGGGAGCTCAGATACAGTGAGCGCCTGACGTTGTCGGCGCCTGGGCCCTCCTATACTGAGGCCGCGGCGGCGTGCGAGTCTGTGCGTGGCGCGCGCAGGGGTTGTGTGTGCGGCCGCGTGCGTTCCCCGCGTGACCGACGCGTGCGACGCGAACAAGAGCGTCCCAGTCGGACCGGCGGCAAAGCCGAGCCGCACCGACAGCCCAAACTGGTCGCGCCGGATTGACCGCGTCGGGGCCGCCGCGGTCACACCGCGGACCGGCTCCATCAGAAACGGCGTGCAGTCAATATGGCAGCCCTGTCGCTGGACGACGGCTGGCGCGCGCTGCGCCCGTGCGAGGCGATGCTCGAGAGTGCCGAAGGGGGCGGGCCGGTGGTGCTGGCGGACGGCGAGTAGTGCGCCCGACCGCACGGCGGCCCTGGGTGAGTCGTCGCGTCAGCCGCGCGTGTGCGCCTCCGTGGATGTGAAGCCGGCCTCGTGCAGCGCGCGCACCAGGGCGTTGGGGTCCGCGTGGTCGATCGATACGATCGCGAACGAGCCGGCGCCGTTGGAGAGGGCGGTGACCCCGTGCATCCGCACCCCCGTGGATGCGGCCGCCGTGACCAGGCGAGGCAGCTGCTGGGCGATATCCGTGAGCGCGATCGTCACTCTGGCATCACTGCGCGCGCCCAGCAGTTCCAGGAAGGCATCGAAGATGTCGCTCTCGGTGATGATGCCGACCAGACGGCCCTGGTCGAGCACGGGAAGCGCGCCGACGCGAAGATCCCGCATCCGCACGGCCGCGTGCTCAATGGGAGTGAGCGGGTGCGTCGTGAACGGCGTCGGGGTCATGACCGCCTCGACCAGCGGATCGGCTTCCTCGGTGCCGTGCTGCAGGAGGGTGCCCCGGGTCACGATGCCGACGAGCCGTCCGTGCTCGTCGAGGACCGGCAGGCGGTAGACCTTCCGGCGGAACATCAGCTTCAGGGCGCCGGAGACGTTCGCCCGCGGGCCGACCGTGATCACCGGTTGGGTCATCCGATCTCGCACGAGCATGTCGCACCCCCTGATGCCGCGTCCCGTACTGTTCTCTCCCTCTCATCGTAGCCGAGCCGGTCCCGAGGTATCATCGGGCCGGGGCCTGATTCGGCGGCCGACGGCGCGCGCCGGACGTTGATCGGCCGGATGTGCGTGCCGAGCCGCGCCCTACTCGGCCGGCGGCCTCCCGGGGGCGGCCACGACGAACCGGGTGAGCGCTCCGACCTCCTCGGGGAGGCGTGAGCCGATGTCGGGGTCGAGCACGCGCAGTTCGGCGCCGTGGGCCCGCGCCACCATCGGCAGCACCTGCCTGATCGGTTCCACGGTCATCACGTTTCCGCACGCCGGGCACAGCGTCGGGGCCTCCGCGGTGGTGTAGCCGCAGCGCCCGCACTCCCGCACATCGCCCTCCAGGTCGCGCGCGGCGAGCAGGACACGCACCTCGCCTTCGAGCAGCGCGGCGAGCGTCCGCTCGCGGCCGCTGAGGCCGCGCGCCGACGCCGCGCCGTTGACCGCGGCCACGACGTCGTCGGCCTGCATCGCGCGCCGCTTCGCGAGCACGTGTGGGAGCGTGCGGTCGCGCACGTCGTGCAGCGACACGTGGTCATAGAGCGGTTCGATGCCAACGACGCCGGCGCGCAGCGGGGCGGCGAGGTGTTCGCGGACGATACCACCCGCCTGCGCGAGCGCGCTGATGACCACGAGATCCGCGTGTTCCGCGGTCGCGATGGGCCCGAGCCGCCGCGCAGTCTCCTGCCAGAATTCATGCACGCGCGCGTCGATCTTCGCGTCGAACGAGTCCGCCTCGCCCATGGCCCGTTCCCCGCGCACCCCGGTCTGGCGGGTGGTCTCGGCTGGCCGCTCACCCTCGAATCGCCACCGCGCGGTGTTCAGTTCCAGCGCGGCCTCGGCCACCGTACGGACCGCGTCGCCGTCGACGACCGCGATCTGCGCGTGCTTGCGGTCGACGATGACGACCAGGTACGGTTGGTACATGCGGCCGGCCCACAGGACCGGCAGCAGATCCGCACGGCCGTGGGCGATCCGGTTCGGAACGGACGCGGGGAGCTCGAAGGACTGCCACAGATCCGTCGCGGCATAGATGGCGAGTCCGCGGCCGTGGCGCGGTCCGGAGGAGAGGTACGCCAGGACTCGGCGGACACTCTCGTCCGCGCTGCCCCGCGCGGCCTCCGGAAGCGTCTCGTGCAATCGTGAGCAGGCCGAGTGTGCCCAGATGCGGTACGCCGGGTTGGTGGTTTGGTTCTCTGGTTTGGTTGGGTCGACGTCCAGAATGATTGACAGCACGTCACGAGGGGCCCGTTCGAACAAAGTTGCCAGATCACGCGGATCGAACATGCCGCATATCCTCCCTTATCCTTAGCTGGGTGTCAATTTGAAGCTCCCACTCCACGATACCTGCGCGACGTCGGCCGGGCCTATCCGGCCCACGACTGATCTGAGGTATCGAACGCGACCGCCCGGATCCGCGGCGGCGTGGGCACGGGCGACGGTCGTGCCGCAAACGGATGTTTGTGGCCTGTACCTCCCCAGCGCCCCGGAGTGCCGGGCGGCCAGAGCTCAAGTGTCCAGCCTGCGCGGCGGCGTTCCGGCGTCGGGGGCGCTGTCGGCGCAATCGGACTGTGGCCCGATAGTGCCTGGGGCCGGAAGGGCGTACCCTAGAGGTGAGAGGAGGTGATTTCGATGACGCCTCATCGGTCCTGTGTTGAGCGTTTGGAGGACTATCTCGGCCGCGCCGGGATCGCGTATGAACTTACGACGCATCCGATTCGCTATACGGCTCAGGGAGTCGCGCAGGTGGAGCATATCGCGGGACGTTTGGTAGCGAAGGCAGTGATGGTGCTGATCGACGACCAACTGGCGATGATCGTCGCGCCCGGCACCGACCTCGTGGATCTTGACTGGGTGCGTGAGGCGACAGGCGCGCGCGAGGTCCGGCTCGCCCGGGAAGAAGAGTTTCGCCATGTGTTCCCCGATTGTGAGGTTGGGGCGATGCCGCCGTTCGGCCATTTGTACGGTGTGCCGCTCTACGTGGACGTCAAATTGGCGCGCGACCCCGTGATTGTGTTCAATGCCGGGACCCATCGACAGACGATCACGATGACGTACACCGATTTTGCACGGCTTGCGGAGCCGCGCACGGGGATTTTCGCGAAGCACCGGCCCGCCGCCTAAGGCGGACGTGGGATCGGAGTCGAGCGGGCGCATTGCGTCTCGCGGCTGCGGGAAGACCGGATGGCTGCGAGCGGCGCCGCCTCGTTCGCCGTTGTCAAAACCCCACAATGCGGGAGCTATGGTGCGATGAGGCCCTTCCGGATCGCGTAGCGAACAAGTTGCGTGCGATCGTGCAGGTTGAGCTTGCCCATGATGTGCGCGCGGTGCGACTGCACCGTCTTGATGCTGATGTACAGCTTCTGCGCGATGTCCTGATTCGACGCGCCCTCGGCGACCAGGGCGAGGATCTGCTTCTCCCGGTCGGTGAGACCGTCGTAGGTCGCACGGCCTTCGCCGGCCTCGAGGTGCTTGAGGTAGTCCTCGACCACGGCCTTGGCCACCGCGGGATACAAGAAGGTCTCGCCACGGCGGGCCGCGCGGATCGCTTCCACCAGATCGGTGGCGGCCGCGCGCTTCAGCACGTAGCCCGAGGCGCCGGCGCGGAACAGCTGAAACACATACGTGTCCTCGGTATGCATCGTGAGGGCGAGCACGTGTGTGCCCGGCAGCGCCTCGCGGATCCGCTTCGTGGCCTCAATGCCGTCGAGCCGCGGCATGCTGATATCCAAGACCGCGATATCCGGTGCGAGCCGCCGTGCCATCTCAACCGCCGCGATCCCGTCTTCCGCTTCCCCGACGACCTCGATGTCAGGCTCCGCGGACAGGATCATCTTGACGCCCTGGCGCACGATCGCGTGGTCGTCCGCGAGCAAGACAGTGATTTTTCTGCCCGCAGCGTTGGACACCGGGGCGGTGTCGGCCGGACTCACGATCGCGCATCCATGGGCATCTTGTCTCAGAAGCTACGCTTCCCCGGCCCGAAGATCAATCAGGTGGAGACCCGATGCCCCCGGGACGGGGCCGGCCGACGCATCCGACGCGCGCCCGATACCCTCGCCGGTGAATCGCGGGTACGCTGAGGGAGGGGATGATGATGGACGTGAGGGAGGGAACGACGATGGCGCACACGCAGACGAGGATGCGGGGCTATGTCAAGTGGTTCAACACGGTCGCCGGGTTGGGGACGATCGAGGTCGAAGAGCACCCGGACGTGTTCTTCAACCGCAATGATCTGCCCGCGGGCGCCGCCCCGGTGGCCGAGGGCGAGATGGTGGAATTCGACCTCGCGGACGACCGGCAGCCGCCGCGGGCGGTCAACGTGGTTCCGCTCGACTAGCTGACGCCTCAGGGCGGTAGTGCCGGCGCGGCGCCTCGAGGGGCCGCGCTGCGTGAGGGTGCCGGCCGACCCCGCGCGGCCGAGCGATGTTGTTTGGCCGGATGCCTGCTACGCTAGGGGATGGACGCGCCGGCCGCGGCGCAGTCGGCCGGCGGCGGCGCTGAAACATCACGGCGGGGGACGGTCGATGAGTGTCGTGACGGTGGGGAGCGGTCGGCGTGATCGGCTCGCGCGACTGGCCGCGGGGACCTTTGATGTCCTCGTGGTTGGCGGCGGGATCACCGGCGCCGGGGTGGCCCTCGACGCGGCCGCCCGCGGTCTGTCGGTGGCGCTCGTCGAACGCGCTGATTTCGCCGAGGGCACGAGCAGCCGGTCGACCAAGCTGGTGCACGGCGGTCTTCGGTATCTCCCGATGCTCGACGTCGGGCTCGTGCGCGAGGATCTCGCGGAGCGCGGCCGTCTGCTGCGGAACGCCCCGCATCTCGTTCGACCGCTTCCGTTCGTGCTGCCCCTGTACGCGGGCGCCAGGCAGCCGCTCGGGCTCCACCTGCCGGCGGCGCTTCGCCCGGCGCTGCCGCTGGGGATGTCGTGCGGCCTGTGGGCGTATGACGTCCTTGCCGGCACCGGCCCCGCGCGCGGGCTGCCCGGGCATCGGCAGATTTCGGCCGCCAGCGCAGCCGCGCTGGTGCCTCCGATGCGGCTCGATGGGCTGCGGCACGCGTACCTGTACTACGACGCCGCCACGGACGATGCGCGGCTGACGATCTCGGTGCTGCGCACCGCGATCCGGCGAGGCGCCGTGGCGACGAACTACGCGGAGGTCGACGGGTTTGTCACGGAGGCCGGGCGGGTCGTGGGCGCGCGCGTCCACGATCGATTGGCGGGCGACCGGTTCACGGTTGCCGCCCGGACCACGGTCAATGCGACCGGCGTGTGGGCGGAGGCGATGGCCGCGATGGTCGCGCCCCCGCGGTTTCGCGTGCGCCGGGCGAAGGGCGTGCACCTCGTCCTGCCCGTCGACCGGCTTCCCACCCGCCGCACCGCGTTCGTGCTGCCCGAGACCGACGACGGCCGGCTCGCGTTCGTGGTGCCGTGGCAGGGGGTCGTGCTCGTGGGCACGACCGACACCGAGTGGGACGGCGCCCCGGACGCTCCGCCGATCGACGTCGGTGACGTGGCCTACCTCCTCGATCACGCCTCGCGATATCTTCGGACGCCGCTGCGCCGAGAGGACGTGCTCGGCGTCTATGCCGGCCTCCGGCCGCTCGTGAGTACGGTCGGAGCCGGGGGAGCGGCGAGCGCGCACCTGTCGCGCCGCCACGAGGTCGTGCGCGGCGCCGATGGATTCGTCACGATCGTGGGTGGGAAGTTGACGAGCTACCGGCAGATGGCCGAGGACACGATGAACCAAGTCCTGGGGCAGCGGCACGGCACGCCGTCGCTCACCCGCGATCTCCGGCTTGACGGCGCCGAGGGGCTGGCCGGCGCGTACGGGCGGCTCCGAGCCCGCGCGAGGGAGCTCGGTGTGTCCCGACGCTCGCTCGTCCATCTGCTGCGGTCTTACGGCACCGGCGCCGAGGTGATCCTGGAGCTGGTCGCGGACCGGCCTCCGCTTGGCGGCGCGCTGGCACCCGGGCACCCGCACATCGCCGCGGAGATCGTCGTGGCGGTCCGGGACGAGATGGCGACGACCGTCGCCGACGCCCTGTTGCGCCGTACGCGGCTCGGCCACCTGCTGCCGCGGCACGGGATCGAGGTGGCGCCGCAGGTGGCCGCGCTCATGGCGGACGAGCTCGGATGGTCCCCGGACGATCAGGCCGAGCAGGTGCGGGCCTACTCGACGGAGGCTGCCTCGCTCGCGGTGCCCGGCTGAGACCGGGGCGGGGGATCTTCACCGGTCAGACCAGAGATACTGCGCGCACCCGATTGTCGGCTGGCTCGCGGTATGCCTATTAATTGTAACGTGTAACGACCGGCGGAACCTCGCTGCGTTGGATGGTGATCCGTGGGTGCGCGTCGGAAGCGGAAGACGAGTCTCCAGCACACGAAACAATCGGCGCCGAGTCTCTCTCCCGTGGCGCCGTCTGATGAGCGCGGCGGACGGAAGATTCGGGCCACCTTTCACATCTCGATCGAGCTGATGGACGAGGCACGCGACGTGGTGGTGGCCCTGTCGGGCCCGCCGGACCGCCTGCTGCTCCCGGACTTCGCGGAAGGCGCCCTGCGCCGGGAGGTGTCGCGGCTCAGGCGCATCCATCTCGGCGGTGAGGCGTTCGCCAAGCGCAACCAGGAAGTTCGACGTGGGCGCCCCATGAGATAGCGGCACGTCCGGACCGGCCTGCCGGGACACACGCGGTCGGCGTTGGGTGCCGCCGCGACGAGGCAGACGTGTGTGCTCGGGCGGAGGGGTCAGCACGGCGACGGGCTCCGGGACGGGTGGGGGAGTCACGACGGGCCGAGGAGAGCGGAGCATGACGCAGGCGGAGCTGGCGGGTCGGGTACTCGACCGGGCACGTGCGCTGGTCCGGCGCGACGACACCATGCTGACGGAGGCCCGGGTGGAACAGTACCTCCGCAGCGGCGAGTGGTCTCTCGACACGTACTGGGATCTGCTGGAGCGGCACGCGGCCGCGGCACCGGAGGCGTCCGCGATCGTCGATGAAAACGGGACGATCACAACCTGGGAACAGCTGCGGGTCCGCAGCCTGGCGTTTGCCGCGGCCCTCCTCGCGCAGGGGTACCGGTCGGGCGACTGTCTCGGCATCCAGCTGCCCAACTGGAGCGAGTTCTGCGTCGCGGTGTTGGGCGCGGTCCGAGCGGGGGTATGTCCGGTGTTCATCCATCCCCCGTACCGTGCCTACGAGATGGAGTATATTCTGCGCCTCACCGAGGCGCGCGGGATCGTCGTGCCGGCCAGCTACCGCGGCACGGACTACGTGGCGCTCGCCCGCCAGGTCCAGGCGTCGCTGCCGCATCTTCGGGACGTGTTTCCGGTGCGCGCGGCGGGGGAGGGCTCGTTCGAGGCGCTGCTTGCGTCTCACCGGGGGGAGTCGGTGGAGGTGCCCGCCCCGCTCGCGACCGACCTGTTCGTGCTCATGTTCACCTCCGGCACGACGAGCCGGCCGAAAGGCGTGATGCACCTGCACGCCAACCTGCTCAACGCATGCCGGAAATACGTCGAGGACTTCCGGCTCGGCCCGGACGACCGCTGGCTGATCGTCACCCCGTTCACGCATCTCACGGCGTTCGGCATTCCGTTCCTGACCGGGGCCCTCACGGCGCGGTCGTCGGTGGTGCTGCTCGAGTCCTGGGACGTGGCGAAGGCGCTCGCGCTCGTGGAACAGCACCGGGTCACGCACCTGGTGGGCGCGCCGCCGATGCTGCTGGATATCGCGCGGAGCCCGGACCTCGGCGCGCGCGACCTCTCCTCGCTGCGCTTTCTTATGTACGCCGGGGCGCCGTGTCCCGTCGACGTCCTTCGGAGGCTGCAGGCGCATCTGGGGTGCGCGCTCGCCGCGTTCTACGGGTGGACGGAGGGGCTGGCCCATACGTACACTCTCCCGGCCGATCCGGTCGAGGTCACCAGCACGACGGTCGGCCGCACCGGGCCCGGCTGGGAGTGGCGGGTGGTCGATGATGACGACCGAGACGTGGCGCCGGGCCAGCGCGGTGAGTTTCTGGGACGCGGTCCCAACTTCTCCCCGGGGTACTACCGGCAGCCGCAGTTTGTTGCCCAACGCTTCCGGGCCGACGGATGGTTCATGTCGGGCGACATCATGACCAGGAACGCCGACGACACATTCACGTACGTCGCGCGGACCGACGACATGATCAACCGCGGCGGGCAGAAGCTCGATCCCCGGGAGGTCGAGGAGCTGTTGTATCAGCACCCGAAGGTGCACCACGTGGCCGTGGTCGCCATGCCCGACGCCCGGCTCGGGCAGAAGGGGTGCGCGTGCGTGGTCCCCGCGGACGGCGCATCGCTGACCCTCAGCGAGCTGCAGGCGTTCCTCGCTGAGAAGGGGCTGGCCAAGTACAAGTGGCCCGAGTCGCTGGAGCTGCTCGATCAGCTTCCGCTGACCCCGACGGGCAAGACGATGCGCTACGCGCTGCGCGACCGCGTGTCGGCCGCCGCCGTGAATTCGACGGCGGGCGCCGAGACGCGCCGCTGACCGCGGGACACCGAGGGCCGGGATCGGCCGAGTCTCCGAGCGCGTGATCCGCGAGGCCGCGCGTCAGATCTGGGACGGTTCCGCCCACAGCTGCCCGGCCGCCGGGGAGCGTGTCCGGGCGCCGCGTGCCTGGAGGTGATCCCTGGCCTCGACGTCCACGCCGGGGAGAATCCGGTCCGGACCCGATGGCACTGGAAGAAGACGTCCGGGTACCATAGGACGGGTCGTTCGTGCGCAGTTCGGTGAGGGATCAAACTCGCGGCCCGTTTCGTTTGTACTGGGCGGACGCGTGTTGTTGTTACCCGAACGGGGAGGGGGACCTGATGCCGGTTTCTGTGGCGGTACCGAAGGAAACTGTGGTGGGCGAGCGCCGGGTCGCTCTGGTTCCGGGCGTGGCGGACCGGTTGCGGAAGCTCGGCGTGGCGGTGACCCTGCAGGCGGGCGCCGGTGCCGGGTGCTTCTTCCCGGACGAGGCCTACGCGGGAGCGCACGTCGTGGCCACTGCCGATGAGCTGTACCGCACCGCCGGCGTGATTCTCAAAGTGCAGCCGCCGAGCGCCGAAGAGATCGATCTGATGCCGTCCGGCGCGACCCTGATCGGCTTCCTGGCGCCGGGGCAGCGGAACGAGCGCGTCGCGCGGCTGCGCGACCGCCGGATCACGGCGTTTGCCATGGAACTGATCCCGCGGATCGCCCGGGCGCAGTCGATGGACGCGCTGTCCTCGCAAGCGGCCGTGGCCGGATATCGGGCCGCGCTCATGGCCGCCGAATTGACCGGGCGGTTTTTCCCCATGCTGACGACCGCGGCGGGCACCATCCGTCCCTCCACGGTGCTGGTGATCGGTGCCGGCGTGGCGGGCCTGGAGGCGATCGCGACGGCGAAGCGGCTCGGGGCGATGGTGGAGGCCTACGACGTGCGGCCGGCGACGAAGGACCAAGTGCACTCCCTGGGCGCGAAGTTCCTCGAGTTTGACGTCGCGGGAGAGGGAGCCGGCGGGTACGCGCGGGAGCTCACCCCCACGGAGATCCAGAGCCAACAGGAGATGCTGGCCCATCACCTCGGGTCCGTGGATGTCGTCATCACCACGGCCGCGGTGCCGGGGCGTCCGGCCCCGCGCATCATTAGCGAGGCGGCGGTGGCGGGGATGAAGCCGGGCGCGGTGATCGTCGACCTGGCCGCGGAGAGCGGCGGCAACTGCGTGCTGACGCGACCGGGCGAACGGACCGACTATCACGGGGTGATGATCTACGGACCGCTGAACGTGCCGAGCCTGCTGCCCGTGGACGCGAGCGAGATGTACTCGCGCAACCTGTTCAACTTCCTGTCGCTCATGATCAAAAACGGGGAGCTCGCGCCGGACTGGGCGGATGAGATCATCGCGCGCAGCGTGCTGACCCGCGACGGCCGGATCCTGCACGAGCCGACCCGGCTTGCGGTCGAGGAGACGGCAGCATGATCGACGGGTTCACCGCCCTCTACCTGTTCATGCTGGCGGCGTTTACCGGGTACGAGGTGATCAGCCGCGTGCCGGTCATCCTGCACACGCCGCTGATGTCGGGGTCGAACTTCGTGCACGGCATCGTCCTGGTTGGGGCGATGGTCGCGCTCGGGGACGCACGCACCGATGTGGAGCGGGTGATCGGGTTCGTCGGCGTGCTGCTGGCCACGATGAACGTCGTCGGCGGCTACGTCGTCACCGAGCGCATGCTGGCGATGTTCAAGAAGGGTAAGCCGGACCGCGTCCGTGGCTGAGCGCCTGGTCCAATCCAGCTATTTCATCGCGTCGATCCTGTTCATCTTCGGTCTGAAGCGCATGAGCTCCCCGATCACCGCGCGCGGCGGCATCCTGTGGGCCGGCGCCGGCATGTTGGTCGCGATCCTGAGCACGTTCCTGACCCCCGGGCTGCAGAACATCGCGCTGATTCTGGTGGCGATCGCCATCGGCGGCGGCGTGGCGTGGGTCTCCGGGCGGCGCGTCGGGATGACCGACATGCCGCAGATGGTCGCGATCTACAACGGCATGGGCGGCGGCGCGGCGGCGGCGATCGCCGCGATCGAGCTGCTGCGCGGTCCCGGATCGTTCGAGACGGTCGCCGCGATCGCCGGGTTGGGGGCGCTGATCGGCGCCGTGTCGTTCAGCGGCAGCATGATTGCCTTCGCCAAGCTGCAGGGCCTGATCAATCATTCGTGGCGGTTCCGCGGACAGCAGACGCTGAACCTGCTCGTGCTCGGCGCGTCCGTCGTCGCCGGGATCGCCGCCGTGCGCGAGGGGTCCGCGCTGACGGTCGTTCTGTTTTTCGCGCTGGCGCTGGTCTACGGGGTCCTGATGACCCTGCCGATCGGCGGCGCCGACATGCCCGTTGTGATTTCGCTGTTCAACGCCTGCACCGGGCTCGCGGTCGGGCTCGAAGGCTACGTCCTGAACAACGCCGCGATGATCATCGCCGGGACCGTCGTGGGCGCCGCCGGTACCCTGTTGACGCAGTTGATGGCCAAGGCGATGAACCGCTCCCTGGCCCACGTGCTGTTCAGCGGCTTCGGGGAAGAGCTCGGGGTCCCGATCGCCGGCCCGGCGGGAAAGAGCCTCAAGCCGATCGACGCGACCGATGCCGCGATCATGCTGGCCTACTCGGGGACGGTGATCATCGTCCCGGGCTACGGGATGGCGGTCGCCCAGGCGCAGCACAAGATCGCGGAACTGGCGAAGCTCCTGGAGGCCCACGGCGTCGACGTGATGTTCGCCATCCATCCGGTGGCCGGCCGCATGCCCGGGCACATGAACGTGCTGCTGGCGGAGGCGGGCGTGCCCTACGAGAAGCTGCACGACCTCGAGGAGGTCAACGCGGCATTCGCGCACGCCGACGTGGCGCTGGTGATCGGCGCCAACGACGTGGTCAACCCGAGCGCGCGGACGGACACCGCCAGCCCCATCTACGGCATGCCGATTCTCAACGCCGATGAGGCGAAAAACGTGATCGTCATCAAGCGCGGCCGCGGCGCCGGCTTCTCCGGCATCGAGAACGCCTTGTTCTACGGGGACAACACGCGCATGCTCTACGGCGACGCGCAGGACGTGGTGAATCACCTGATCCAGGAGCTGAAAGCGCTGTAGGACACTGCGCGCTCGCCTGGCACGATTCCCAGGCGGCCACCGTCGGACCGCACGCCGATCGCACGTTTCCCTGTCTACCGGCCGAACGCCGCGGAGTGCTGTGCGACTGGCGGTGTCCGGCGCCTGGTGTATGACTGTGCGCGGACGCGATGGGTCACGCGGTCGAAGTGAGACGCGAGCCAGCGTGACGTGCGGCAGCACGCGCGGTGGGCCACGGCCCCAGGCCGCCGCGATCGGGTCCGTCCACCGGTTCAATACTCTCGCCACCCGATAGGCGTCACCATTGGACGACGGCTATGCTGATCACGCAGACCACGATCCCGAGACGGCGCGGATGTTCATGGCCGCCGTGCGGGGAAGGAGTGAGTGTGTCGAGGCGGCCGCACGACATGACCCCGATCGTCGACCTGACGCACGAGCTGGGCAGCGGGCCCGTCCGGCAGCGGCGTCCCGAGTACGTGACGCTCCTGCCGCCGTGCAACCACGCGTGTCCGGCCGGGGAGAACATTCAGGCGTGGCTCGCGCTGGCGCAGGCCGGCCAGTACCGCCAGGCGTGGGAGACGCTGGTCCGGGATAACCCGCTGCCCGCGGTGCACGGGCGGGTGTGCTACCACCCGTGCGAGACCCACTGCAACCGCGCCGAGCTGGACGCGCCGGTCAGCATTCACGCCGTCGAGCGGTTCCTCGGGGATCTCGCCGGCGCCGAAGGCTGGACGCTCCCGGTCGACGCGCCGTCGACCGGCAAACGCGTGCTGGTCGTGGGGGCGGGGCCGAGCGGCCTCTCGGCCGCGTACCATTTGACCCGGCTCGGGCACCGCGTGGAGATGCACGACGCGGGCCCGGTTGCCCGGCGGCATGCTGCACTTCGGCATTCCCGCCTACCGGCTGCCGCGCGCGGATCTGATGGCGGAGATTCGCCGCATCGAGGCGCTCGGCGTCAGGATGGTGCTCAACCACACGGTCGAAGACGTCCTCGCCGAGCGCGAGGCCGGGCGGTTCGATGCGGTGTTTGTCGCGATCGGGGCCCATGCCAGCCGGCACGTGGACATCCCGGCGCGAGACGCGGCGCGCGTGCTCGACGCTGTCAGCGTCCTGCGCGGGATCGGCGGGGGAGAGCGGCCGCAGCTCGGCCGCCGCGTCGTGGTCTACGGCGGCGGCAACACGGCCATGGACGCGGCGCGCACTGCGAAGCGGCTGGGAGCGGAGGAGGCGCTGATCGTGTACCGGCGGGACCGCGCGCATATGCCCGCCCGCGCGTTCGAGGCCGACGAAGCCCTCGAGGAGGGCGTCACGATCAAGTGGCTCACGACCATCAAGGAGATCGCCGGCCCGTCGCTGGTGGTCGAACGCATGGCCCTCGACGCGGACGGCCGGCCCCAGCCGACGGGCGAGCTCGAGACGCTGGAGGCGGACGCGGTGGTCCTGGCGGTCGGCCAGGACGCCGAGAGCGGCTTCCTCCGGCGCGTGTCCGGCATCGCGTTCAAAGCGGACGGCACCGTGATCGTGGGCCCCGACATGATGACGGGGCATCCCGGGGTGTTCGCCGGCGGCGACATGGTCCCGAGCGAGCGCACCGTCACCGCGGCGGTCGGGCACGGCAAGCTCGCGGCGCGCCACATCGACGGGTGGCTGCGCGGGGTCCGGTATGAGGCGCCCCAGCCGCGGCCGCTCGTCTCGTTCCCGATGCTGCACCTGCCGATCTTCAGCGACGCCGACCGGTCGGTGCAGCGGACGCTCGAGCCGGCCGCGCGGGTGAGCGGATTCGACGAGGTCGTGGCCGGCCTCGCCGAGCCGGCCGCCCGCTACGAGGCGCGGCGCTGCCTCAGCTGCGGGACGTGCTTCGAATGCGACCACTGCTACGCGGCGTGTCCCGAGGACGCGATCGTGAAGCTCGGGCCGGGGCGCGGGTACGTCTACGACTACGCGAAGTGCACCGGCTGCGCCGTGTGCTTCGAGCAGTGCCCGTGCCACGCGATCGAGATGGTGCCCGAGCCGTCGTGACGAGCGACCGCCGGGCGCGCGCCGCCGCGCCTTGATAGGGAGGCACACCGGGATGAGCACACAGGTCACGACGATGGACGGCAACACCGCCGTCGCGCACGTGGCGTACCGGGTGAATGAGGTCTGCGCGATCTTTCCGATCACGCCGTCCTCGACGATGGCCGAGCTCTCGGATGAGTGGGCGGCGGCCGGCGTGCCGAACATCTGGGGCAACATCCCGGTCGTCCAAGAGATGCAGAGCGAGGGTGGGGCCGCCGGCACGGTGCACGGCGCGCTGCAGTCCGGCGCGCTCACGACGACCTTTACGGCGTCGCAGGGCCTGCTGTTGATGCTGCCCAACATGCTGAAGATCGCCGGCGAGCTGACGGCGACGGTGTTCCACGTCGCCGCGCGTACGCTCGCCACCCACGCGCTCTCGATCTTCGGCGACCATTCCGACGTCATGACCGCACGCACGACCGGGTTTGCGCTGCTGTCCTCGGGCTCCGTGCAGGAGGCGCACGACGGCGCGCTGATCGCGCAGGCGGCGACGCTGGAGTCCCGGGTGCCGTTCCTGCACTTCTTCGATGGATTTCGCACCTCGCACGAGCTCAATACCGTCGACCTGCTGAGCGACGCGCAGATCCGGGCGATGATCGACGACGACCTCGTGCGCGCGCACCGCGCCCGCGCCCTCACGCCGGAGCATCCGGTCGTGCGCGGTACCGCGCACAACCCGGACACGTACTTTCAGGCGCGGGAGGCGGTCAACCGGTTCTACGCCAACGTGCCGGACATCGTCGAGCGCGCGATGGCGCACTTCGCGGCGGTGACCGGACGCCGCTACCGGCTGTTCGAGTACGCCGGCGCGCCCGACGCCGAGCGTGTCATCGTGCTGATGGGCTCGGGCGCCGAGACGGCGCGCGAGACCGCGGCCGCGCTGTGCGCCCGGGGCGAGAAGGTCGGCGTGGTGCAGGTGCGGCTCTACCGGCCGTTCGCGGTCGACGCGTTCGTCGCCGCGCTGCCGCTCACGGCCCGCGTGGTGGCGGTCGTGGAGCAGACCAAGGAGCCCGGCGCAGTCGGCGAGCCGCTCTACCTCGACGTCGTGACCGCGCTGGCGCAGGCGGCCGCGTCCGGGACTGGGCGCGTCATGCCGGTGGTGGTCGGCGGCCGGTACGGGCTGTCGTCCAAGGACTTTACCCCGGCCGGGGTCAAGGCGGTGTTCGATGAGCTCGCGCGCCCCCGACCGAAGAACGGCTTCACGGTCGGCATCCTCGACGACGTGACCCACACGAGCTTGGAGGTCGACCCCTCGTTCACGATCGAGCCCGACGATGTCGTGCGGGCGGTGTTCTACGGCCTCGGCGCTGACGGCACGGTCGGCGCGAACAAGAATACCGTGAAGATCATCGCCGAGGATGCCGGGCTGTACGCCCAGGGCTACTTCGTCTACGACTCGCACAAGTCGGGCGCGCAGACGATCTCGCACCTGCGCTTCGGGCCGCGCCCGATTCACGCGCCGTACCTGATTCAACAGGCGAACTTCGTCGGGTGCCACCAGTTCCAGTTCGTGGAGCGGTTCGACGTGCTGCGCCTCGCGGCGCCGGGCGCCACGTTCCTCGTGAACGCGCCGTACGGCCCGGAGGAGGTTTGGGATCACCTGCCGCGCTCGACGCAGCAGCAGATCATCGACAAGCACCTGCGCGTCTTTGTGATTGACGCGTCGAAGGTCGCCGACCAGGTCGGTCTGCGCGGCCGCACCAACACCGTGCTGCAGACGTGCTTCTTCGGGATCTCCGGCGTGCTGCCGAAGGACGAGGCGATCCGGCAGATTAAGCGCGCGATCGAGAAGACGTACGGCGCGAAAGGCGAGGACGTCGTGCGCCGGAACTTCCAGGCGGTCGACGACACGCTCGCGCAGCTGTCCGAGGTCACCGTTCCCGGTGCGGCGACGAGCCGGTGGGAGCGGCCGCCGATCGTGCCGGCCGACGCGCCCGAGTTCGTGCGCACGGTCACGGCGAAGATGATGGAGGGCCTGGGTGATCAGATCCCCGTGAGCCTGATGCCGGTCGACGGCACGTACCCCTCGGGCACGGCGGTGTGGGAGAAGCGCAACATCGCCGACGTGGTGCCCCTGTGGGAGCCGGAGATCTGCATCCAGTGCGGGCAGTGCAGCTTCGTGTGCCCCCACGCGGTGATCCGCGCCAAGTACTTCGACGGGACGGCGCTCGAGGGGGCGCCCGAAGACTTCAAGTCGGCGCCGATCAACGTGCGCGGGTTTCCGGACGTGCGCTTCTCGCTGCAGTTCCACGTGGAGGACTGTACCGGCTGCGGCCTGTGCGTGGAGGCCTGCCCGGCGCACAGCCCCGTCGATCCCGAGGTGAAGGCGATCAACCTCCGCGACAAGCTGCCGCTGGTCGCGCCGGCGCGTCGGGCGATGGAGTTCTTCGAGACCCTGCCCGTGAACGACCGCGCACGGGTCGACTTCGCCAACGTGCGCGGGGTACAGTTCCTCGAGCCGCTGTTCCAGTTCTCCGGCGCGTGCGCGGGCTGCGGCGAGACGCCGTACCTCAGCCTCCTCTCGCAGCTGTTCGGCGACCGGATGCAGGTGGCGAACGCGACCGGGTGCTCCTCGATCTACGGCGGGAACCTCCCGGTGACGCCGTGGTCCGCGAACAAGGACGGCCGCGGCCCGGCGTGGGCCAACTCGCTGTTCGAGGACAACGCCGAGTTTGGCCTCGGGTTCCGGCTGGCCGCGGACAAGCACCTGGCGCTCGCCGCCGGTCTCGCGCGGACGCTGGCGCCCCGGCTCGGCGAGGATCTCGTCGACGCGATCCTCACGGCCCCGCAGGTGCAGGAGTCCGAGATTCGGGCGCAGCACGCGCGGGTGGCGGAGCTGAAGCGCCGGCTCCACGCCCTCCCCGGCGAGCCCGCGGTGCAGGATCTCTTGTCGGTGGTCGATCAGCTGGTCCGGCGCAGCGTGTGGATCGTCGGCGGCGACGGGTGGGCGTACGACATCGGCTACGGCGGCCTCGACCACGTGCTCGCGACCGCGCGCGACGTGAACGTGCTCGTGCTCGACACGGAGGTGTACTCCAACACCGGCGGCCAGGCCTCGAAGGCGACGCCGCTCGGCGCCATCGCCAAGTTCGCGGCCGCCGGCAAGCGCGTGGCGCGCAAGGACCTCGCGCTGCAGGCGATCGCGTACGGCAACGTTTACGTCGCGCAGGTGGCGATGGGCGCCAATCCCCAGCAGACGCTGCAGGCGTTTCGCGAGGCCGAGGCCTACGCGGGGCCGTCGCTGATCCTCGCCTACTGCCACTGCATCGCGCACGGGATCGACATGCGGCTCGGTATGAACCAGCAGCGGCTCGCCGTGGCGAGCGGCTACTGGCCGTTGTTCCGCTACAACCCGGCGATGCGCGCCGTGGGGGAGAACCCGTTCCGGCTCGACTCGCCCCGGCCGGCGGTCCCGCTGCGCGCCTACGCGTACAACGAACTCCGGTACAAGGCGCTGGCGCAGAACCGGCCGGAGGAGGCGGCGGACCTGCTCGCGCAGGCGCAGGCCGCGGTCAACGAAAAATACCGGCTCTACGAAAATATGGCCTCGTGGTCCCCCGAGCGGTTCCACCCGGCCCTCGCCGGCCGCGCGCCGGGCGACGCCTAGGAGGGTCTCATGGACCTGCGTACCCAGTATCTCGGCCTGCCGCTGGCGCACCCGCTGGTGGCGTCCGCGTCCCCGCTGTGGCTCGAGCTCGGCAACATTCGGTGGCTCGAGGATGCGGGGGCGGCGGCGGTCGTGCTGCCGTCGATCTTCGAGGAGCAGATCGAGGCGGAGGTGCAGGAGGTCGAGCGGCTGGTGCGCGCCGGCGCCGACAGCACCGGCGAGGCGCAGTCGTACTTTCCCTCCTCGGCGGCCTACCGCACCGGGACCGACGGGTACTTAGACCTGATCCGGCGCGCGCGCGAGGCGGTCGACATGCCCGTGATCGCGAGCCTGAACGGCGTCACCGCGTCCGGCTGGACGCGCTACGCCCGCGAGGTCCAGCAGGCCGGCGCCAGCGCCATCGAGCTCAACGTCTACTTCGTCCCCTCGGATCTCTCGCTCGCCGGCGCGCAGGTCGAACAGCGGTACGCCGACGTCCTGGGCGCCGTCAAGCGGGCGGTGTCGATTCCCGTCGCGATGAAGTTGAGTCCCTACTTCAGCGCGGTCGGCCACACGGTGCGCGCCCTCGACGAGTGCGGGGCGGACGGGTTCGTCCTGTTCAACCGGTTCTACCAGCCGGACATCGATCTCGTGGAGCTGCGGCTGCGTCGGGATCTGATCCTGAGCGCGCCGTCCGAGATCCGGCTGCCGCTGCTGTGGCTCGGCGTGCTCGCGGGGCAGGTGCGGGGCTCGCTTGCGGCCAGCACGGGCGTCGAGACGGCCGACGAGGTGATCAAGTATCTCCTCGTGGGGGCCGACGTGGTGATGACCACGTCGGCGCTGCTCCGCCACGGGGTCGGGTACATGCAGACGCTGCTCGACGGCCTCACGAACTGGCTCGACGCCCGCAATATCGACGCCGTGTCCCGGATCCGCGGCCGGATGAGCCGCCGCGCGCTGCCCGACGCCGCGGCGTTCGAGCGGGCCAATTACATCACGATCTTGCAGAGCGACCACCACGCCTCCGGGGTGACCCGCGGATGATCCGCGGCCGCACGGGGGACGGGCTGAGCGACAGCGAGTGAGGAGGATGGCGATGACAACGGGCTGGCACGCGGTGCAGGACGCCGATCCACGGGCCGAACTGCGGGGGATGCAGCTGCTCAACACCCCGGCGCTCAACAAGGGGACCGCATTCACCGCCGAGGAGCGGACGGCGCTGGGATTGGACGGGCTGCTGCCGCCGCGCGTCGAGACGCTCGCGGAGCAGGTGGCGCGCGCCTACCACGCGTACCAGCGCAAGACCGACGATCTCGAGCGCCACATCTACCTGCGCGCGCTGCAGGACACGAACGAGGTGCTGTTCTACCGCCTGGTCCTGGAGCACGTCGAAGAGATGACGCCGATCATCTACACCCCGGTCGTGGGCCAGGCGTGTCAGCAGTTCAGCCACATCTACCGCCGGCCCCGTGGCCTCGTCGTGTCGTATCCGCTGCGGGACCAGATCCCGGAACTGCTGCGGAACCGTCCCCATCCCCACGTCGACGTGATCGTCGTGACCGACGGCGAGCGGATTCTCGGCATCGGCGACCAGGGGGTCGACGGGCTCGGGATCCCGATCGGGAAGCTGTCGCTGTACACCGCGATCGGCGGCATCCATCCGTCGCGAACGCTCCCGATCGTCCTGGACGTCGGGACGAACAACCCGGAGAATCTGAGCGACCCCGAGTACCTCGGGTGGCAGCACCGGCGCGTGGTCGGCGAGGAGTACGACGCGTTCGTCGACCAGTTCGTCCAGGCGGTGAGGCAGGAACTGCCCGCGGCGTGCCTGCAGTGGGAAGATTTCTCGATGGCGCACGCGCGCCCGATCCTCGAGCGGTACCGCGATCAGCTTCTGACGTTCAACGACGACATCCAGGGGACCGCCTCGGTGACGCTCGGCACCCTGCTGGCGGCGGTCGGCGTCGCGGGGCGCTCGGTCGCCGACCAGCAGGTCGTGATTCTCGGGGCGGGCTCGGCGAGCATCGGCGTCGCGGACTACCTGCGCGCGGCGATGGTCACCGGCGGCCTCTCGGACGAAGAGGCACGGAGGCGGTTCTGGATTCTCAATCGCGGCGGCCTGCTGCACGATGGGCGCCGCGACCTCAGCCCCGAGCAGGCGGTCTACGCGCAGCCCGCGGCCCGGGTCGCCGAATGGCCGCGGACGTCGGCCGGGCAGATCGGCTTGGCCAACGTGATCAGCCAGGTGCCCGCCACGATCCTGATCGGGCTGTCGACGGTGGGCGGCGCGTTCACCGAGGCGATCGTCCGGGAGATGGCGCACAAGGTCGAGCGGCCGATCATCTTCCCGATGTCGAACCCAACCGACCGGTCGGAGGCGACCCCCGGCGATCTCCTGCGCTGGACCGAGGGCCGGGCGCTCGTCGCGACCGGGTCGCCGTTTCCGCCGGTGGACTACGGCGGGCGGCGTTGGACGATCGCCCAGTGCAACAACGTGTTCATCTTCCCCGCGGTCGGGCTGGGGCTCGTCGCGTCGGGGGCGCGCCGGGTGACGGACGGCATGCTGGCTGCCGCGGCCCGCGCGCTGAGCGCACAGTCGCCGTCGGCCAGCGATCCGACGGCGCCGCTTCTGCCCAGCGTCCGGGACCTCCGCCGGGTGGCCGTGGACATCGCCGTGGCGGTCGGCCTCGAGGCGCAGCGCGTAGGGCTCGCGCCGCGCACGACGCCTGAGGCGCTGCGCGCCGAGGCGGTCGCGCGGCAGTGGGTGCCCGAGTACCTGGCGTGAGGCCAGTCGGAGACCAATCGTCCACCGGCGGGCCCGCCGATGGTGATGTGGGAGGGAGTGAGACGGGATGACGGAAGGTCACGCGGGTGAGCCCACCGCCGTGTGTGCCCTCGAAGAGGTACTCCTGAGCGCCGAGGGATGCGTCCGGCTCGCGGCGCAGCGGCTCGGCGGCGCGGATCCGTTGAGCGATGTCCTCGCGGATTTCCTCCGCGCGCTGGAACCGATCGGGACGGAGGTCCGCGGCACGCGGGACGCGCCGGCGGAGGGCGGCATCCGGACTGGCGATCCGCACACGGGATCCTCGCCCGCCCGCGCGTACGCCGCGGCGGGCGCCGCCCGCGAATAAAGACGGCCGGTCGGCGCGTCGCTCCTAATCGCGCCCCGGCCTCGGAAGGAGCTCGATGCCAGAGTCCAGCGCGACCGCGGTTGTGATCACCCTCGAAGGGCTCGGCGCTCTGTTCGACGCGCTGCGCCGGCGCCAGTACACGCTCGTGGGGCCGACCCTCGGAGACGGCGCCATCGTGTACGGGGAGCTGCAGTCGCCGGCCGATCTGCCGCGCGGATGGACCGACGAGCAGGACGGCGGGACCTACCGCTTGGCGCGGCGGACCGACGAGGCGCTCTTCGGCTACGTCGTGGGCCCGCATTCGTGGAAGCAGTTCCTGTTCCCGCCGGCGACGCGCCTGTGGCAGGGGCAGCGCACCCGGTCGGGCGGGTTTGAGATGCGGCCGGTGGACGCGGCGCCGCCGATGTACGCGTTCATTGGGGTCCGCGCCTGCGAGCTCCACGCGATCGCGATTCAGGATCGGGTGTTTCTCGGCGGATCCTACGTCGACGCCACCTACCAGGCCCGGCGCGAGCACGCGTTCATCGTCGCGGTCAACTGCGGCCAGGCCGGGGGCACCTGCTTCTGCGTGTCGATGCAGACGGGACCCAAGGCCACCTCCGGGTTCGATCTGGCGCTGACGGAGGTGCTGGAGGGAGGCCGCCACCGGTTTGTGCTGGAGGTCGGGTCCGAGCGGGGCGCCGAGGTGCTCAGGGACGTGCCGCACGACCCGGCGACCGCGGAGGATCGCGCGGCGGCCCAGACCGCGGTGGAGCGCGCGGCCGGGCAGATGGGCCGGACGATGGACACTACCGGGATCAAGGATCTGCTCTACCGGAACTACAACCATCCGCGGTGGGACGACGTGGCCGCGCGGTGCCTGACCTGCGCCAACTGCACGATGGTCTGCCCGACCTGCTTCTGCAGCACGGTCGAAGACACGGCCGACCTGACCGGCGAGCACGCCGAGCGGTGGCGGAAGTGGGACTCCTGCTTCACGCTGGATCACTCCTACGTCCACGGTGGCAACGTCCGCACGTCGGCGCGCTCGCGATACCGTCAGTGGATGACCCACAAGCTCGCGACCTGGATCGATCAGTTCGGCACGTCGGGCTGCGTGGGCTGCGGGCGCTGCATCACCTGGTGTCCCGTGGCGATTGACATCACCGAGGAGGTCCGGGCGATCCGCGAGAGCGAGCGAGCCGGGGCCGCGCCCCCGAAGGAGGCAGACAATGCGCATGATTGACGCGCTGCTGACCGAGAGCCCGCTGTTCTTGGGGCTGTCGAAGGACGATCTCACGATGATCGCGGGCTGCGGTTCCAATGTGCAGTTCAAGGCCGGGATGTATCTGTTCCACGAGGGCGATCCGTCCGACCAGTTCTACCTCATCCGCCACGGCACGGTCGGGCTCGAGCTCGCGTCTCCCGAGCGCGGTCGGGTGATGTTCGCGACGTTGGGCGCGGGCGAACTGCTTGGCTGGTCCTGGCTGGTCCCACCCTACCGGAAGGGGTGCGATGCCCGGGCGGTCGATTTGGTGCGGGCCACCTCGTTCGACGGCGCCTGCATCCGAAAGAAGTGCGACGAAGATCCCCGGCTCGGCTACGAACTGCTGAAGCGTGTGTCGCGCGTCGTCGGAGAACGGCTCACGGCGACGCGGCTGCAGCTGCTGGATGTCTATGGCCGCCGTGCCTGAGCGAGCGCCGGCTGGTGCCGCCGTCGTGGAGGCCATGGCGCCGAGCCCGTGGGCGGTGCGGCGGGTCAAGCGGGAGACGCACGACACGATGACCCTTGCGATCGAGTCCGCGGAAGGCGGCGGACGGTACGGTTTCGCCCCGGGCCAGTTCAACATGCTGTACGTGTTCGGGGTGGGGGAAGCCGCCATCTCGATTTCGGGCGATCCGGGCGCGCCCCAGGAGCTGGTGCACACGGTCCGGGCGGTTGGTCGGGTCACCAACGACATCTGCCGCCTACGGCGTGGGCAGACACTCGGGGTCCGCGGTCCGTTTGGAAGTGCCTGGCCGGTGGATGCCGCCGTGGGCGGCGACGTGCTGATCGTCGCGGGCGGGATCGGCCTGGCCCCCCTGCGTCCGGTCCTGTACCACGTGCTGGCGCACCGAAGCGAGTACGGCCGGGTCGCCCTGGTGTATGGCGCTCGCACGCCCGGCGACCTGTTGTACGGACCAGAGCTGGCGCGGTGGCGCGGGCGGTTCGACGTCCAGGTCGAGGCCACGGTGGACGCCGCCGACCCCGACGCGTGGCACGGCCATGTCGGGGTCGTGACCACGCTGATCGGCCGCGTGGAGTGCGAGCCGGCTGAGACCACCGCGATGGTCTGCGGGCCGGAAGTCATGATGCGGTTTACCGTCGCCGAGCTCGAGAAGCGAGGGCTGGCGCCCGAGCGGATCTACCTCTCGATGGAGCGCAGCATGCGGTGCGCGATCGGGTTGTGCGGCCACTGCCAGTTCGGGCCGGAGTTCGTCTGCAAGGACGGGCCCGTGTTCCGGTACGACCGGATCGCATCGTGGCGTCGCGTGAGGGAGCTCTGATGGCCGCCCCGCGCCGGCCGCGGCTGGCCGTCTGGAAGTTCGCCTCCTGCGACGGGTGCCAGCTCCAGCTCTTGTCCCTCGAGCGGGAGCTGCTCGCGCTGCTCGGGGAGGTGGAGGTGGCGTCGTTCCTGGAGGCGTCGCGCGCCGAGGCCCCGGGTCCCTACGATCTGTCGCTCGTCGAAGGGTCGATCACGACCGCGCACGACGCGGCGCGCATCCAGCACGTGCGGCGCGTCTCGAAGTCGCTCGTCACGATCGGCGCCTGCGCGACGGCCGGCGGCATTCAGGCGCTGCGGAACTTCGCGGACGTCCACGAGTTTACCGCGGCGGTGTACGCCCATCCCGAGTACATCGAAACGCTCGCCACGTCGACGCCGATTGCCCACCACGTGCGCGTCGATTTCGAGCTGCACGGGTGTCCGATCAACAAGCTCCAGCTGCTCGAGGTGATCCGGGCGTGCGCGCAGGGGCGCCGGCCGTCGATTCCCGCCCACAGCGTCTGCGTCGAGTGCAAGCGGCGCGGCACCGTCTGCGTGATGGTCGCCCGCGGCACCCCGTGCCTCGGACCGGTGACCCACGCCGGCTGCGGGGCCATCTGCCCGGCCTACGACCGGGGCTGCTACGGCTGCTACGGACCGATGGAGACCCCCAACACCGCGTCGCTCGGCGCCGAGTGGCAGCGCATCGGCGTGTCCAAGCCGGCGCTCCGCCGGGCGTACCGCGGGGTGAACGCCTTCGCGGACGCGTTCCGGAAGGCCGGTGACGCTGATGGCGCCTAAGACGCGCACGATCAAAGTCGGGGCCCTCGCCCGGGTCGAGGGAGAGGGGGCAATCTTCATCAAGATCGAAGGCGACCGGGTCGTGGACCTCCGGCTGGATATCTACGAGCCGCCGAGGTTTTTCGAAGCGTTCCTGCGGGGGCGGCAGTTCACGGAGGCGCCCGACATCACGGCCCGCATCTGCGGCATCTGCCCGGTCGCCTACCAGATGAGCGCGTGCGCGGCGATGGAGGACGCCTGTGGGGTGGTGGTGGACGGGCCCCTCCAGCAGCTGCGCCGGCTGCTGTACTGCGGGGAGTGGATTCAGAGCCACGCGCTGCACGTGTACATGCTGCACGCGCCCGATTTCCTCGGGTACGACAGCGTCATCGAGATGGCCCGGGACCACCGGCAGGCGGTCGAACGGGGGCTCGCGCTGAAAGGGGTCGGCAACGACCTGATGGCCGTGCTCGGCGGGCGGGCGGTGCACCCGATCAACGTGCGGGTCGGGGGATTCTACCGGGCGCCCGCGCCCGGCGACCTGGTCGAGATCGCGGAGCGGCTGCGGTGGGCCCGGGACGCGGCGCTCGAGACGGTGCGGTGGGTGGCCGCGTTCGAGTTTCCCGAGTTCGAGCAGGACTACGAGTTCGTGGCCCTGCGCCAGCCGGGCGAGTACGCGATCGAGCGGGGACGCATCGTCTCCGACCGCGGGCTCGACATCGCGGTCCAGGCGTACCCCGACCACTTCGTCGAGGAGCAGCTCCCGTACTCGAACGCGCTGCACGCGCGCCTGCGGGCGCGCGGCGCGTACTTTCTCGGGCCGCTCGCGCGCTACAGCCTGAACTTCGACGTGCTGTCCGGCCTGGCGCAGCAGGCCGCCCGCGACGCCGGCCTCGGCCCGGTCTGCCGCAATCCGTTCCGGAGCATTATCGTCCGTGCCGTGGAGCTGGTGTACGCCTGCGACGAGGCGCTGCGCCTGATCGGCGCGTATATCCGTCCGGAGCGCTCCGCGCAGGAGGTGCCGCCCCGGGCCGGCACGGGCCACGGCGCCACCGAGGCGCCCCGCGGCCTCCTGTACCATCGGTACACCCTTGACCGCGAGGGGGCCATCACCCAGGCGACGATCATCCCGCCCACCTCACAGAACCAGGGTCAGATCGAGGCGGATCTCCGCCACCTGGTGCAGCAGTCGCTCGCGCTGCCCGACGACCAGCTGACATGGCGGTGCGAGCAGGCGGTCCGCAACTACGATCCGTGCATCTCGTGCGCGACACATTTTCTCAGGCTCCACATCGAGCGCGGCTGACCGTGGACACGCCGGGACTGCTGGTCATCGGCGTCGGCAACGCCTACGGCCGCGACGACGGGGCGGGCCTGGCCGCGGCGCGTCGGCTGGCCGGGGAGGCCGGCGCGTCGGCCGTCCTGAGAGAGATGAGCGGGGAGGGGACGGCGCTCATCGAGGCGTGGGAGGGGGCGGACACGGTCGTCCTCGTCGACGCGGTCTCCTCGGGGGCCCCGCCGGGGACGCTCCTGTACCTGGATGCCGGTGCCGCGCCGGTGCCCGCGGGATGGTTTCGCTACTCGACCCACGCCTTCGGTGCGGCCGAGGCGATCGAACTCGCCCGCGTGCTCGGGCGGCTGCCGCGCCGGTTGATCGTCGTGGGCATTGAGGGCGCCCGGTTCGACGCCGGCGTCGGCCTCTCGTCCGAGGTGGCCGCGGCCGTGGAGGACGTCGCGCGGCGCGGCCTCGACGACATCGCGGCGCTCGGCCGCACCATCGCGACGGGGGGCTGACCGATGTGCATCGCGCTGCCGGGGAGAATCGTGGAGGTCGACGCGGACGGCCAGCGGGCGCGGGTGGATGTGCTCGGGCGGGTTCAGACGGTGCACCTGACCCTGCTCGGGACGGCGGCGCCGGGCGAGTGGGTGCTCGTGCACACCGGGTTCGCCGTCGAACGGCTGACCGCGGCGGAGGCGGCTGAGACCGTGCGCCTGCTCGAGGAGCTCGCGCCGGTGCTCGACCAGCCGGCCGCCGACCGCCGGGAGCGCGACGCGTGAGCCGCGAGGGGGCGCTCCTCGCCGCTCGGTTCAGCTTCATGCCGAACCGGCTCGGCTACTGCGGCCCCGACGAGCGCGGGGCGATCTTGGAGCACCTCGCCGACGGGTGCGGCGACCGCGGACTCGAGCAGATCCTCGCGCGGTTCGCCGGAGCGTTTCCCTACTACTCGCTGATCGCCGCGGCCAGCGGGATCGCCGACCCGTTCGACCTCCGCGTGATCGAGGCGTACTGGATCGGCAACGAACTGCTCGAGCACGTCGAGGCCGCGGATCTGTGGCGGCACGTCGAGGAGCGCTTTGCGCAGCGGTTCCCCCAGCGGCTGCTGCGGGCGGTGCTCGGCGGCATCCCGTCGGGCGCGCGGCCCCACCACAACTTTCACGTCTTCAGCATGCCGGTGCAGGCGGGTGACGCGGGGGCGCGGTACCGCCTCGAGACGATGGACGCCTGCCGCATCAGCTGGGCGCGCGTCGTCGCGGAGTGCGGGGATGCCCTGCTGGTTGCACGCCGTCCGCTGCGCCTCGAACGCGATGCGCTCGTGCTCGGTGCGGCCGAGCCGACATCCGTGGTCCGGTGGTTCGATGGGAAGGCGCCGCTGTCCCGCGTGTCGGTCGGGGACGTCGTCGCGGTGCACTGGGGCTGCGCCTGCCATCGGTTGACCGTCCGGCAGTGCCGCGCCCTGGTACAGTACACACGCCACCACCTCGCGCTGGCGAATGCGCAGCGGCGCACGGGCGTGCTCGTGGAGGCCTAGGGTGATGCCGCATGCATGAGCTGTCGATCGCGCTGAGCGTGGTGGATGTGGCGACCGAGCGGGCCCGAGAGGCCGGCGGGGGCCGGGTCGAGGCGGTGCATCTGCGCGTCGGCGCGCTGTCCGGGGTGGCGAGCGACGCCCTGCGGTTCGCGTTTGACGCCGCGTGCGAGGGCACGCCGCTCGCGGGCGCGCGGCTGGTGATCGAGGAGGTCCCGCTGGCCGCATTTTGCCCCACGTGCCGGGCCGAGCGGATGCTCCGCGCGGCACGGCTCCGGTGCCCGGTCTGCGGGACGCCCACGCCGGAGCTCGTCCGTGGCACCGAGCTCGAGGTGACCGCGCTGGAGGTGGAGGAGGATGTCTCCACGTATCGTTGAGGTCCGCCAGGCCGTGCTGAAGAAGAACGATCTGCTCGCGCGGCGGCTTCGCCAGCAGTTCACCGATGCCGGCGTGTGCGTCGTGAGCCTGGTCTCCAGCCCCGGGGCGGGCAAGACCGCGCTGCTGGGCGAGACGCTGCGGCGGTTGGCGCCGATGCGGCGCGTCGCCGCCCTCGTAGGGGATCTCGCGACGGACCACGACGCCGTGCGGCTCCGCGCGAGCGGCGCGCCGGTCCGTCAGATCACGACGGGGACCGTCTGCCATCTGGACGCCGAGATGGTGGAGCGGGCGCTCGACGGGTGGGACCTCGCCGCCCTCGAGTTTCTCTTCATCGAGAACGTCGGCAACCTCGTGTGCCCCGCGAGCTACGATCTCGGGGAGGCGCTGCGGGCGGTGCTGCTCTCGGTCACCGAGGGGGAGGACAAGCCCGCGAAGTACCCCACCATCTTCGCCACGTCGGATCTGGCCGTGATCACCAAGATGGACCTGGCAGAGGCGGCCGGGTACGACGACGCTCTGGCCCGCCGCGCCCTCGCGGACGCGCGGCCCGACCTCGACGTGCTGCGCGTGTCCGTGCGCTCGGGGCTCGGCCTCGCCGACTGGATTGCCCGGCTCGAGGCGGCGCGGTCGGAGACGCGGGGGCGCATCCAGGTCTGATCCCGCCGCGCGCACGGGATCTCTCCGCCCGCGCCGAACGCCCTCGCGAAGGGAGGGCCCTCGAGGTGAACCTCGTGGAGCCGCGTGCCGTCTCGGATCCTCGTCTCGGATACCAATTCGCTGCGATGAACGCGGCGATCAGCGGGTTCGCTATCTTCGTGAACAGCGTGGGGGTGAAGCTGTTTCCCGATTCGACGCTCTTTACCGCGCTCAAGAACGGCGTGGTGGGCATCGTGCTCGGCCTCGCGGTGCTGCTCGGAGCGCGTCACCGACAGGAACTGGCGCGGCTCGGCCGGCGCGAGTGGGGCGCACTCGTGCTGATCGCGCTGTGCGCCGGCAGCGTCGCGTACGCGCTGTACTTTCGCGGGCTGCAGATTAGCACCCCGGCGACGGCGGCGCTGATCGATCACACACAGTTCTTGTTGGTGGCGGCGCTCGCCGCGCTCGTGCTGCGCGAGCGGGTTGGCCGCGCCGTCGCCGCGGCGCTGCTCGTGCTGGCCCTCGGCCTGGCGCTCGGCGTCGGCTTTCGGACGGTGCGGACGGATGCCGGCGTCCCGTTCCTCGTCGGCGGTACCGTCATGTTCGCGGTCGGCGTGATCCTGATCAAGGCGGTCCTTCGGACCATCTCGGTCGCGACGGTGGTCGCGGGCAAGATGACGCTCGGATCCGGGCTGCTGTTCGCGTACCTCGCGGCGACCGGCCGCCTGGGAGGCGTAACCCAGCTATCGCCAATCCAATGGGGGTTTGTGCTCGTCACAGGCCTCATCCTGCTGGCGTTCACACTGACCGAGGTCGTCGGCCTGCGCTACGCGTCCGCGACCGGGGTGACGGCGATCTCCGCTAGCGCGCCCATCGTCACGACGCTGCTGGTGGTCCTCACCCGCGGTACCGTGGTGTCCGCGTCCCAGCTCCTCGGCGCGGGGATGGTGCTGGCGGCGGCCCTCACGATCTACGCATTCGGAAGGCGCCGGGAGGCCGCCGTCCTGGAGGTTCCTCCCGCGATGTGAATTAGGGTAGCGTGAGCGGGAGGTGGCTCGGGAGGAAGTGTAGGATGCCGGGATATCGGCGTGCCCAGGTAGCGGGACACCCGAGAAGCGAGGTGGATCGAAGATACGGGTGACCTCGTACAAGCTCACATCGACCCGCCGGCGAGTGTCCGGCCCGGGTAGGGACCAGGCCGCGCGGTAGCTGACGGCCGCCGCCAGGTGAGAGCCAATCGGCGAAGCGCCGTGACAAAGGCCCTTCAAGGGGCTGAGCAACTCACCAGTCCGTAGCATAACGTGAAGCCTGCCGCGTCGATATGACAGACCCCGCAAGGGGAGCAAGGGGAAGCCGAGCCTGGCGATATCGGGCGAAGGCCACGGACGGCGCGAAGGACCTGGAAATGCAGCGCCTACGAATCCCCCGGCGTAAGGGGCGCGGAATGGTGAGAGGGCCGGTGTCGAAGAGCCGTTCGGTCCCTGAGCTGGTGGGGATAGGGTGTCTTACAGCTCGGCCCCGAAGGTCAACACTCCCGACCTGCCGAACCCGGACCGCTGCGCGGACGAAGTCTTGTCATGGAGGCTGACGAATGGCTCGTCGGCCACGGAAGCGGGTCGTGAAGAGACCAATCCCGCCCATGATACAGGATGACCGCACGCGGTCGTCGGTAGACTATGTCCATTTCTACGACTATCTCGTCCGGGCACGCGACCAGCTGCTGAATTGGATTGGTGATCAACCGGTCGAAACTTACACGCGGGTGTTTCCCTTCGGGCTAGGGTCGATCCGCGCGACCCTCATTCACGTTGCCGATATTGAGTGGGGCTACGTGCAGCGGCTTACCGGTCGGGATTACAAGCGAACGGAGTCGCCGTTCACGCCGAAAGGATATCCTGCCTTACAGCCGTTCGCGACCGCCTGGCGCGCCGAGTGGCCGGCTACTCGGCGCGTGCTCTCAGAGATGGGGGACCCGTCACGGCCGATCGAGTACACCTCACGTAATTTCACGCCGCCTCAGCGCACTCACACGACGGCTGGTGGTATTGCCGGGCAGCTCTTGTTTCATGAGGTGCACCATCGCGCGCAGGTGATGACGATGCTGCGGTTGGCCGGCGCACCCGTGCAGGACTTGGATTACTCCCGCCTCGTGTGGATACGTGTACCGATACCGAGCTAACAGACGAGGGTCTATATGATGCCGATCAGCGGCGGATGCTTCGACGCGTCGTCCGGAGGTTGCTATGGCGGCTCGGGGCGAAAACTGCGAGACATTGAGTACGCTGAGAAGATGGCCGCATCGGAGCTGGAGCCGCACCGTCGCAGACATCTGGCACTCGTAGGAACGACTTACAATTTAATGAGCCTCGCATAATACCATGACATTTGGTGCTATGCTTGCGTCGTGAAATCCGGCAGAGCCACAGCCATAATCTCTGCGGTCGCCGGTTGGGCGATTGAGCGTGACGACATTCGTGCGGTCGCGCTCGTAGGGTCGTGGGCACGAGGTAACCCACGCCAGGCGTCGGACATCGACCTGTTGCTACTTTCCGACCGGGCCGCCGAGTATCGGCGTCGCCGGAAGTGGTTGACGGAGATCAAATTCGAGAATGCTGGCTATCGCCTGAGGTCGAGCGACAGCGCAGTCTACGGCGTTGTGTGGTCGTGGCACATCCGTCTGCTTCCGGCCGCAGAACTGGAATTGACATTTGCGAACTGCTCCTGGACACGGATAGACCCTGTTGATAGCGGAACGAGATGCGTAGTGACGGATGCGTTCCGGATTGTCCTCGACAAAGATGGGATATTGAAAAGACTCGTTGACACCGTGATGCCCAAATCGATTCCTCCGGATCAAGGGAAGGCCCGACGTGGCATCGATCGCAGGAGCAAGGCTCGCGGTGTCACTGTATTGTGCGAGTCTCATTAGCTCAGAATGAATCAAGGTAACCTGGTAGATGAGTTCTGGGCCATGTACCTGCAATCGTTGCCCCCCGCTGAGTCCCAGAACAAACGCTATTTTGAGGCCTTTTGCTTCGGGAATGACGAACGCGTGGCTAATCTGTGTGCGGACCTAGTATTAGTGTGCCCGGCAGTGCTGTTCTCTCGCAGGTGAAAGACCTGCCGGTCCAGCTGGATGCGGACCGTAGCCGAAAAGGGTAGGGTGTCCGTCGCGAGGCGGAATCTGAAGGACTGTAGATTCCCTTTGAAAAGGGACCAGGCTTTCTCCGTGAAAAGGTTCCACCTTCCCGAGGGATCAATCCCCTCACTTCAAATGGTGTGGAGTGAAGGGAGAGGAGATGATCTCGGTGGAGGTCTGGACCACGATTCGAACCCTGCGTGCCCAAGGGCACTCGATCAGCACGATCTCCCGGCAACTGCATCTGTCCCGTAAAGCTATTCGCCGGGCGTTGCGCAGCAGTCAGCCCCCGCGCTATCAGCGTAAGCCGGTTGAGAATCCTCAGCTCGTACGGTTCATTCCTGTGATCCGCGAGATGACCACGGAGCAACATCTGGTCGGCAGTCGCATTCTCAACGAGATCCGAGCGCGCGGCTACAAGGGGTCGCCCGCCGCATTCTATCGGACCTGGGCACGCCTGCGTCCGACGCAGCCCGATCCCCGCGTCACCGAACGCTTCGAGACAGCCCCCGGGGAGCAGTGTCAATTCGATTGGTCGCCGTACACGATCTTGCTCGGCGGCGCCCTGACCCGTGTGATCGTCTACAATACGGTGCTGGGCTATAGCCGCCGCCAGTTCAACTGGGCGAGTCGCGATGAGACGGCGGCGTCGATCTACGAAGGTCTCGAGGAGGCGTTCTGGCACTTTGGGGGTGTCACCAAAGTCGTGCTGATCGATAACGCCGGCGCGTTCGTCGTGGATGCGCGCCCGGCCCACTTCGAATGGAATGCGCGCTTCTTGGAGCTGTGCGGCTACTACCGGGTCGAACCGCGCGCGTGTCGGGTGCGGCGGGCCCGAACAAAGGGCAAGGTCGAGAAACCATTTCAATACACGGAGAATCACCTGATCAAGGGCAACAGCTGGACCGATTTTGATGCGTTCAACCGTGACCTCCGACGTTTCACCACCGAGATCCTGGATGTGCGCGAGCATGGAACGACGCATCAGCCGCCGCTCGAACGCTTTGCCGAGGAAGCCCCGTCCCTCACGCCGCTGCCGGCGACGCGGTACATTGGGATCCATGCGCTGACGCGCAAGGTCAGTTGGGACTGTCTGATTCCGTACGAGGGGTCCCGGTACAGTGTGCTGTCCCTCTACGCGGGCAAGCGCGTGTGGGTCCGCGTGTCACAAGGGGTGCGGCTGGAGGCGCTCTCGCCTACCGGTGCCGTGATCGGCCGCCATGTCCTCAGCGAGACCAAGGGGGCTACGGTCATTGATCCGGCACATTACGAGGGACTACGCAAAGACACGCCGCGCACCCGCGTCGTCCTCGTGGAGGCCTTCCAGCGCCGCTTTCCGGACCAGCAGGCGTTCCTCGACGGCCTGCTCGCCCAGCAGAAGCTGGGGCCGGCGCGGCACCTCCGCGGCATCCTCGAGCTGGCGCAGCAGTATGCACCGGAGGCGCTGCGCGCCGCCTTCCGCAGCGCGGGGACGTACAACACCTACTCGCTGCAATTCGTCCGAGGTGTGCTGCAGCATGACGCGCTGCCGGCGACCACTCCACCGACGCTCGCCACGACGCGGGGCCCGGTGCCCCGCCTCGCGGTGAAGCGCGACCTGCGCGCGTACCAGACGCTCCTGACATCGACAACGGCGGCGCGCTCATGAGCATTGACGCCGAGCGCCTCCGGGGGAATCTCAAGCGGCTCGGGCTGCACGCGATCGCCGATCTCTTCGAGCGTGAAGCGCAGAAGGCCGCGAAGACCAAGCAGAGCTATGTCGGCTTTCTCGATCACCTGATCGACGAGGAGTTGGCGCGGAAGGCCGACCGCTCGGTGAACGCTCGCATCATCCGCGGGCGCTTCCCGACGATCAAAACCTTGGAGGGCTTTCAGTTTGACTTTCAACCGTCCATTCCCGCGCCGCTCATCCGCGAACTGGCCGAACTCAGCTTTCTCGCGCGCGCCGAAAATCTGGTCCTGGTCGGGGCCCCGGGCACCGGCAAGTCGCACTTGTCGATCGCCATCGGCATCCGCGCGTGCGGCGCGTACAAGCGGGTGCTGTTTCGGTCCGTCGCGGAGTTGCTCGATGATCTCGTCGCCGCCACCGTCGATCACACCTTGGGTGCGCGGTTGGTGATGCTCGGGCGCCTGGACCTCTTGATCCTCGATGAGCTCGGGTATCTCCCGATGGATCCGCGGCGGGCGAATCTCTTCTTTCAACTCATCAGCCGCCTCTACGAGCACGGCTCCATCATTCTCACCACCAATACGCCCTTCGAGGAATGGGGCACGGTCTTCGGTGGAGATGAGGTGATTGCGGGCGCGGTGTTAGATCGACTCCTCCATCACTGTCACGTCATCGCCATTAATGGGCCCAGCTTTCGGACGAAGGACAAGCGGCCGCCCAAACAGGGGGGGGCGTAGATGCCTCCCCACTTCCGAGAAATCGCTCTACGGGGCTTCCAGGAGCCTGGTCTTTCACCATCGGGGACTGAAAGGAGAATTTGATGCTCAGAGGGCCGCCAGGGACACCCCAAGGATCGGCCGAATAATAGGTGCAACACCCCTCGGGGGGTGGAACCTTTTCGGAGAGAAACTGGAACCTTTTCAGAGATAATCAACA
>CAWDRG010000021.1:0-49695 GCA_963804645.1 uncultured Bacillota bacterium | reverse complement strand
GCTACGGCGTCGCGCCGCCGAACGCGCCCAGCCCGTGATCTCCTGCCCCAGGATCAGCGTGTGCATGTCGTGCGTCCCCTCATACGTGTACACCGTCTCGAGGTTGGCGAGATGTCGCATCGAGTGATACTCGACCAGGATCCCGTTCGCGCCGAGCAGCCGCCGCGCCTCGCGCGCGAACTCGAGGCGATGTTGACGTTGTTACGCTTCGCGAGCGACCTCGCGCCGGCGTCGTTCCCGGGTCCTTGAGCCGGCCGAGCTGAGTGACAGCAGCTGCGCCTTGGTGATCTCCGTGAGCATGTTGGCCAGGCGCTCCTGCTGCAGCTGTGTGGCCCGCGATCGGCCGCGAACATCACGCGATTGAGCGCGTAGCGCCGGGCCTCGTCAAAGCACGCCATCGCCGCCCCGACCGCGCCCCATGCGATACCGTACCGCGCCTGCGTCAGGCACATCAGCGGGCTCTTGAGCCCCACCGCCGGGGAGCAACGCATCATTCGGCACCCGCACATCCTGCACGTGCTCGCTGGTGTCCGACGCCCTCAGCGACAGCTTTCTCTGATCCTTGGCCGAGAAGCCCGGCGTATCGCGTCGACGATGAAGCCGCGGATCTCGTCGACCGCACCGGTCTTGGCCCACGATCGCGACCGTCGCCTGCGAGCCGTTGGTGATCCACATCTTGGTGCCGTTGAGCACCCAGCCGTCGGCGTCTCGCGCGCCGTGGTGATCATCCCCGCCGGATCGATCCGAATCGGGCTCCGTCAATCCGAAGCAGCCGATCTCCTCCCCGGCCGCGAGGCCGGCAGCCAGCCTTCTTCTGCTCGTCCGATCCGAACGAAAAGATCGGATACATGACGAGCGCCCCCTGCACCGACGCGAACGACCGGATCCCGCTGTCGCCGCGCTCGAGCTCCTGCATGATCAGCCCGTACGCGACGTTGTTGAGCCCCGCGCAGCCGAATTCCTCGGGCAGGTTCGCCCCGTAGACCCGCAGCGCCCCGAGCGTGCCGATGAGGTCCCTGGGAAACTCGCCCGCGAGCCATGCCCGGCCGATCCGCGGAATGACGTCGCGGTCGACGAGCCGCGCGATCGTGTCGCGCGCCAGCCGCTCGTCGTCGCTCAGCAGGTCGTCGATCCCGAAGTAGTCCACGCGGTCGCCGCCAGTCGCCATCGTGCCCCCTCCGCCCACCGACCCGCCGGCGACGCGCCGGCGGGTCGGCTGGATGCCCATAGCTTCCCCGCATGCCGAGACGGATCCTGTCGCCGCGTCCGTTCAGCGCGTCGGGGGCCGCAGTTCGTGACGCGGGCGCCCCCATCGTCCTCCCGGGACGCGATCTGAAATCCCTTCACGAGCGCGTCGAGCCGCGCCGTCTCGCCGGCCGACTCCGACTGCGCGCGCACGATCAGCCAGACCGTCGGATGGCCCGCGGCCTCGCGCCGGAACCACTCGGGGGTCGCATCCGCCGGGAGCAGCGTCCCGGCGAGGCGCGAATCCGTGACGCAGTACCCGAGTGCCGTGGCGGCATCCGGGGTCGCATCGACGACGAGGTCACCGGGGCGCACCTGACGCGCGAGCGACGCCGCGGCGTCCCGCCACCGCTCTGCACGGGCCGAGGGATCGAAGTAGTACGCGCCAGCGTCGGCACGCTGGACAGCAGCAGCGCGCGCAGTCCGCAGGCGCGACCGGCCGCCGCGGGCGCGGACGTGATCGGCGATGTCGGCGACCCCCTGCGCGGCGAGGACCGCGTTGAACGGCCAGAGAAATGTGAACCACCGCGGGACGAACACGGGCTACGGCCGGGCGAGCGAGACCCGGAGCATCACCCCAAGACCGCCCCGAGCGGCAGGCCGACCAGCGCGCCGCGGTCCCCGCCGCGCGGCGACGCCGCGCCAGCACATCGCGAACGGGCCAGCACCACGATCCGCTCGGGCCGGCAGCGGGCCGGGCGGAAGATGGTCGCCGCGCCGAGCAAGGATCCTCCGAAGGCGAACAGGCCGGGGAAGTCGACGACGCTCAGGTAGAGCGCCTGCGGGTACCACCCGAGGAACGGCGGGTGCACGAACTGGCCGTACGCGACGGGAGCCACGGCACGTAGGCCAGCGCGGCCGCCACGGCGATGCGCACCAGGCCGCGGCGTGTCGCCGGCGGTACAGCATCATCCACAGGCCGTGCGCGGCGACGATCAGCAGGCCGAGGTAGTGCGTGTATACCAGGAGCGTGATGAGCACCGCGTACCCCGCCCACGCCGAGGGACGGCCGGTCTCGGCGGCGCGGTCGAGCGCCACCGTCGACCACGTGCCAGGAGGGCGAGCAGCGCGTACATCCGCGCGTCCTGGCTCATCATGACGCCGATCGGCGCCACCGCCACGAACAGCGCGGCAAGCAGGCCGGTCCTCGCTGGGACGACCCGGCGGGCCAGGGCCACGTGACCGGATCATCGCCGTGCCGAAGACCGCGGACGGCATCCTGAGCGCCGCTTCCCCGGTCCCCGCGGCGAGCGTCCACAGCCGCAGCAGAGATAGTACAGCGGCGGGTGCGTGTCCGCTGCGATCAGCTGGAACCACCCGTGCCACGACGAGCGCACGACGAGCGCGCTGAACGTCTCGTCGTACCACAGGCTGTGCTGCCCGAGCAGCGCGAAGCGGAGCAGCGCGCCGAGCGCGGTGATCCCCGTCAGGACCGCCGCCTCGGGGACGGCACGGCCCGCGGATGCGGCGCCGACCGACCCGCCCGGGGACCCCGCGACGCCGATCATGCCGCGGATCCGCCTCCGAGATCCACGACGACGCGGGGCGCCGCGACCTCCCCGCGCTGCAGGCCCGGAAAGAGCTCCGGCAGATCGTCGAGCCTGCACGTGCGGCCGGCCAGCGGCGTCACGTCCACGCGGCGCGGTTAATCAGCCGCACCGCGCGGCCGTACTCGCGCGCGGTATAGGCGTAGACGCCTGCGAGCGTGCGCTCGCGCGTCACCAGCTCGTGCAGCGGCAGCTCGACCCGCGGCGAGTCCACCCCGACGAGCGCGATGCGGCCGCCCACTGCGGCGAGCGCGAGCGCCGTGCGGAGGGTCTCGTCGCGCCCGACCGCGTCGACGATCCGTGGGATCGGACCCGCCTCGGCGACGATGCGGCTGACGACGTCGCCGTCGCGCGCGGACACGGCCACCCCGCCGAGCGCCTCGGCGAGCGCGAGCCGTTCGGGGACGACGTCCGTGATAAACACACGCCGGGCGCCCCGCCGCCGGCACGCGAGCAGCACGCAGAGCCCGATCGCCCCGGCCCCCAGCACGGCGACGGTCTCGCCGCGGCGCACGCCCGCGACGGCCGCGGCGTGCATGCCGACCGCGAGCGGCTCGGCGAGCGCGCCCTGGGCAAACGTGGTCCCCCGCGCGAGCGGCACGCAGTTCGCGGCCGGGGCGACGACATACTCCGCGAAGCCGCCGGGCGTGTCCACGCCGATCAGCCGCCGCTGCGCGCAGCGCTGCGTCGCGCCGCGCCGGCATGCCTCACACACCCCGCAGGTCAGCATCGGGAACACGGCCACCCGCGCGCCGAGCCGTGGCCGCTCGACCCCCGCCCCGCGGACGGCGACGACGCCGGCGATCTCGTGGCCCATGACCAGCCCGGGCGCGCGCCGGCCGGTGCGCCCGGACGCACCGTGAATGTCGCTGCCGCAGATGCCCGCGGCGCGCACCGCCACGACGACCTCGCCGGGACCGGGCGCGGGCTCGCCACGCTCCTCGAGCACCAGCCGACCGGGTCCTTGATAGACCACTGCCTTCACGGGGAGCCCTCCTCCCGCCGGAGCGCCCGCCGGATCACCGGCGGGGCTCGGGGATGCCGCGCGCGCCCACCAGCGCCACCACCATCACGCCGATCAGGACGCTCCAACCGGCCGCGTACGACGTCGTGTCGATCAACCACCCGAACAGCGGCGGCGACGAGATCGTGGCCACGTACAGCACCGTCATGCTGACGCCCATCGCCGTCGCGCCGCGTGCCTGGCCGGCCAGCTCGGTGACCAACGTGCTGTACAATCCGTTCCACCCAAGCAGCAGTGCTCCTCCCACGAGCGCGATCACGGCGACTTCAAGCCACGCGGCGGGCGGGCGGAGACCAAGCAGCAGCAGCGGGAACACGGCGCCGGCGCCGACGCACGCGACGAACGCGGGGACGCGGCGGCCGCCGTAGCGCAGGTCGGACACGGCCCCCCACGCCAGGCGTCCCAGGATGCCCCCCAGGTTGACCATGATGAGGATCCCGGCCGCGACGCGCGGGCTCCACCCGAACCGGTCCACGAGGAAGAGCGCGAGATAATCTTGATAGCAGAACTGCGCGATGACGAGCACGGTCGCGACCCACGTCACGCGCCACACGCCCGGCGTGCGCAGGATCTCCCAGATCCCGGCCGAGAACGCGCGCCGCGCGGTCGAGACGCTCTCCTCGCGAGGCGTCCCGCGCAGCCCCACCCAGCACAGCGCCCCGAACGCCGCGCAGATCGCGGCGACGGCGCCGACGGCGGCCCGCCACCCGTACGCGGTCGCGAGCGGCGGAATCACCACCGCGGCGAGCAGGCCGCCGAGCGGCAGGCCTGACTGGCGGATGCCCATCGCGGTGCCGCGTCCTTCCGTGCGGAAGACCTGCGCCACGACTTTGTTGCCGGCGGTCTGCCCGCTGCCGTACCCAAGCCCGGCGACCGCGAGCACCGCGGCGAGCGGCCAAAAGCTGCGCGTCAGCACCGCTCCGGCGGTCGCCGCCGCGGTGAACAGCGCGCCCCCGGCCAGCACCGCCCGTTCGCCCCACCGGTCCGAGAACACCCCGATCGGGATAAACAGCAGCATGGCGCCGAGATCGAACGCCCCGAACAGGAGGCCGAGCTGTCCCAGCGACAGGTGCAGCGGCCCGCGCCAGAACGGCGCGACGATGGGGAGCCCAAAGCGCACCGACGTCAGTCCCGCCTGCTGCAGCGTAGCCACCGCCAGCACGCGCCAGCCCGTCCCGGCGCCGCCGAGGACGCCCGAGGCCGGCGGGACCCGGCGCTCAGGAGCCGGCAACGAGCTGCTCGATCGTGATCGCGGCGAGCGCGACCGTGAGCGCGACGGTCCCCCACCCGACCACGTTGGAGAGGGGGCGGTTACGGTGAGCGCGCACGACGCGCGGATCGTTCGACAGCAGGGTCAGGGCCGCGACCAGCGGCGCGAGCACGATGCCGTTCAGCACCTGCGACCAGAACATCAGCGCGACCGGGGGGATCCGCAGCAGCGCGATCGCGGATCCGGCGAGGAGCGATGCGCCGAGCAGGACGTAAAAGCCGTGCGCCTGCCCGACCGTCCGGCTCAGGCCCTCGCGCCAGCCGAAGATCTCCGACAGGCCGTACGCGGAGCACGCCGCCATTACCGGCACCGACAGGACGCCGCTGACGACGATGCCGACCGCAAACAGCGTCGTGGCCCATGCGCCGGCGACCGGCCGGAGCGCCGCCGCGGCGGCCCCCACCGTCGCGAGACCGTCGCCGTGCCCGAACAGCACGGCGGCGGCGGTGACGATGATGAAATAGAAAACGAGATTCGCGTACACCATCCCGCCCGCCACGTCGAGATTCGCGTCCGCGAGCTCGGCGATGGTGGTGTGCGCCTCCACGGTCTCGGCGGTCTGCCAGAAGAACACATAGGGGGTCAGCGTCGCGCCGATCAGCGCGAGCGCCGCCGTGAAAAACGTCGGCGTGAACTGCACCGACGGAACGAACGTCGCGCGCAGCGCCTCGCCCCAGTTGGGGTGCACGAGAATCCCCGCCAGCACATACAGCAGAAACAGCGGCGTGAGCACCAGGAGAAACCGGCTGATCGTGCGGTAGTTCGCGGCGGCGAGCGTATAGCCGAGCCCTGCCGCGATCGGCACGATCCACCACTCCCACGGGATCCCCGTGAGGAGCTGGGCGCCGGAGGCGGTCCCGACGAGATCGGCCCCGATCGTGACGACGTTGGAGATGATCACCGGCAGCACCACGGCCGCGGCGACGCGGCGGCCGTGCCGCGCGCAGAGGACATGGGTGAGCCCCTGCTTGGCGACCACGCCGATCCGGGTCGACATCTCCTCAAGGTAGTAGAGGATCGGCGTCGAGAGCAACAACAGCCACAGCAGGCTGAATCCGGTGGTCGCCCCGATCTGAATGTAGCTGATCACGCCGCACGGATCGTTATCCGCGGCGCCGGAGACGACCCCAGGTCCCATGACCTGAAAAAACTGCCGCAGGCTGCGGCGGTGGTGGCGAACGGGCGCGGCGGATGAGGCGGTGGCCACGCCCGTACGGTTCCGGTCGGCGCGCGCACGTCCCTGCGTCCGCATCGCGCCCGGGCCCGCCGGTCCAACACAGCGGGGGTGCGCGCAACGCGCACCCCCGCTCCGAACCGTTCTCGTCGTTCAGACCTCGGCTGGTCCCCGCGAACCCAGGTTCGCCGCGTGAGGACGCATCCTCAGATCGGCGGACCGCCGAGGGTTCCCGTGGAGCGGCGGTGGATCCGTCCGGCCGCCGCCCCGTTACTGCTTCGGGGGCGTCTCCCCCGGCTCACCCGTGTTGCGACGCGACAGGCGGGGTGCTCGTCGCATATCCGCCTCCCTTCTCAGGGTCGTGGCCGATACCGCTCGGCCCGTCGTCACCTCTAGTGTACCCCTCCGTGGACATCTGTCAACCGCCCAAGCAGCTCCGGCCAGCCCACCACTCGGCTCCCGGTAATCGCCGACGGGCGAAACGCCCGATACCCGAGCGTGTACGTGGCGCTGAACGTCAGGCCGATCGGCAGGCCGCTGTTGTTCGTGGCGGTGTAGTTGAGGCACACCGGCGCCGGCATCGAGTCCAGCCGGGGCAGCGTGCCGACCAGGCGGCGCATCGTCGTCGCGTCCACGCTGGCAAACGCCGCCGGACTCTCGAGCGGGGCGCCCTTGTCCCACGACAGCCAGACCACGACGCGGAGTCCGCCCTCGACCGACACGTCCACGCCCACGTCGCTCAGCAGTGCCGCGTGCGGCGGCGGCGGCACGCAGACGGCTCCGAGCACGTCGCGGTGGCTGTGCGGGCCGATCCCCGGGCTCGCGAAGTTGATCGGCACGGGCGCCGGCGCGGTCAGCGGCAGCGCGAGCGGCGCCGCGGTGGCCAGGGCGGTCGCGGCCCGCTGGAGGAGCGCCCGTCCGACATCGATCGGGACTGCGAGGTTGAAGTTCTGCGCCCCCTCGACGGAGGCGTCCACGATTCCAATTACCTTGCCGTCGAGCGTCAGCACCGGACCGCCGCTGTCACCCGGGTTGACCGCGGCGTCAATCTGAATGTAGCCGTCGTCCGTGTGCACCACGCTGATGATCCCTTGGTTGACCGTCACCGTGGGGTGATCGAGTTGCGCCAGCGGATAGCCCACGACCACGACCCCGGCGCCGGCCTGCAGCGACGCCGCGTCGCCGAGCGCGAGCGGGGTGGGTCCGGGGTGGGCGAGACTCGGCACGCGGAGCACGGCGGCGTCGTGCACCGTGTCGATCGCGATCACGTCGGCGCCGAGCGGCGGGTGGTCCGGCAGCCGCACGGAGATCTGCTCCGCGAGCGCGACGACGTGGAGCGCCGTGAGCAGGATCCCGTCGGAATCAACGACGAACGCCGTACCGGTATCGATCGGCTGACCGCCGCGCTGCTGCGCCACCACGAGCGCCACCGCCGGCGTCACCTTGCCGAGGAGCGGTGCGAGGTTCTCAGGCTGGGAAAACCCGGCCGGGGTCGCGAGAAGCACCAAACCCACCGCTAGAACAACACTCCACCGCCGCACCGTCTCGCACCTCGCCGAGCTGTTCTGTGGTGGATTGCACGCGCGGACCGAGCTCTCCTGCCGCGCAGGGCGGCGCCGCACGGTCCCAGAATACGCTCGCAATGCCGCCGATGGGCTCCGCCCGCCCCGCCAGCTGGGCCGCGCTCGCGGCGTGCGTCGCCGTCGCGTTCGGGCTGTGGCAGGCCTGGCAGATCACTACCGCACCGTTCCCCTCGCGCTACGACTACGACGAGGGCGTCTACGCGGAGACGGCGGCGGCCGCGGCCCGGGGCGCCCGCCTCTACGCCGACGTGTTCCTAAGCCAGCCTCCCGCGCTGATCGCGGCCGTGCGCGCGGCCTACCGCCTCGGCGGAGAGACGCTCGCGGCGGCGCGCGCGGTCCCGCTCCTCGCCTCGCTGCTCTGGCTCACTGCGCTGTTCGCCATCCTCGCTGCGGCCGGGCGTCCGCGCGCGGGCGTGCTGGCCGCCTGCGCCGCTGCGGGCAACACCGCGTTCGCGACCGGCGCGCACACCGTCCAGATGGATGTGCCGAGCGAGGCGCTGGCGGCCGCCGCGGTGGCTGCTGCCCTGGTCGCGTGCCGCGGCAGGACGGTCTTCTGGGTGCTCGCGGGCGCGGCGCTCGGACTCGCCGCGCTCACCAAGTTCACGGCGCTCGTCACCGTCGTGCCGGTGGCATGCCTCGCCGCGGCCGGGCACGCCGCTGCCGCCGGGCCGGCTCGGGCGCCGCGAGCGCCGTGGATCACCGCCGCCGCGCTCGCGCTCGGCGCGGCTGCGGCCGCCCTCCCCTTCCTGCCCGCGATCGCCTCACCGCGATTCATCGCGGACACCGTACGCTTCCACCTCGACGCCGCGCGCGCGATCGGATCCGCGCCGCTCCCGCACCTCATCGCCGTGTCCCGCTTTCTTGCCGCGTCCTGGCCGCTGACCGCCGCCGCGGCGCTCGGGGTATGGACCGCGCGGGGCGGCGCGGCGCCGGGCCCAGACCGAGTGCCGCCGCGTCCGATCTGGGCGTGGTGGATCCCGATCACATGGCTCCTCGCCGAGACGGCGGCGCTCGCGGCGATCACACCGCTGTGGCCGCACCATCTCGTCCTGCTGCTGTCCCCGCTCGCGCTCCTGGCCGGCACCGGCACTGACGCCGCGATCACGGCCGCGAGCCGCTCGACCCGGACCGTCCCGGCCGCGGTCGCCCTGCTGTGCGTCGCGGCGTACCTCGCCGCGGGCGTGCCCGACGGTCTCCAACCGGACCACTCCGCGGCCCTGCGCCGCGCCGCGGATGTGCTCGCGCGGCGCGTGTCCCCGCGCGGCGACGTGCTGACCGACGATCCCCTCGTCCCGTTTCTCGCGGGCCGACGCGTGCCCCCCGAGCTGATCGACACCTCAGCAGCACGAATTGCGGCCCGCGCGCTAGAGGAGGAACGGCTCGACGCCGCGCTGTCGGACTCAGACGTCCAGGCGGTGCTCTTGTGGCGCGGAACCTTCGCGCGCGCGTTCCCGGGGTTTGTGGAGCGCGCGACCGTCGCGTTCCCGATCGCGGCACTCGCGGACGGCGACCGGCGTCTGCTCCTGAAGCGCCTCAGGCGCGACCGCGCGCCGCTTCCCTGACTCGGATCCACACGGCGACGCCGCCGTCACACGTCACGCGCGCAGCGTGGACGTGCCGTCAGGCCTTCTTCCCCGCCCGGTCGGACGCGGAGAAACTGTTCGTCTTGTGGGATCCGTCGCAAAACGGTTTGCGCGCGGAGTGACCGCAGCGGCACAGCCACACGGTTTCTTTCGTCTCCCAAGCATTCCCGTCTGCGTCAACCAACCGGACCGCACCCACCACCTGGTACGGCCCGTGATCGGTAGGGGTAATCTTTACATCCGCCATGGCGCACCTTCCGCTGAGACGTGTGCCACCTGATCGTTGCCGTCCTCTCGCGTATTCGCCGCAGCTCGGCTTCCCCACCACGGCAGCCCCATCCTCTCACCCGAGAGGTGTCGGCACCCGGTTGGCGGATCAGGTGGGCCAGAATCCCATCCGCCGGGCGCCCTCCACGATCGCCTTCGTGTACGGGTGCTGCGGCGCGGCAAACAGCTGCCGCGTCTCCGCCGCCTCCACGATGTGCCCGCCGCGCATCACGTGCACCAGGTCGGCCATCTGCGCCACGATGCCGAGGTCGTGCGTGATCAGCAGAAGCGACATCCCGAGCTCGTCCTGGAGCCGGTCGAGCAGATCCAGGATCTGCGCCTGGACGGTCACGTCGAGCGACGCGGTCGGCTCGTCGGCGATCAAGAGCGTCGGCCCCGGCGCGATTGCCGCGGCGATCAGCACCCGCTGGCGCTGCCCGCCGGACAGCTCGTGCGGGTACCGCCGCAGCAGCGACGGGTCGAGGCCCACCCGCTGCAGCGCCTCGGTGGCGCGCTCGCGCGCGCCCCTGCGGCCGAGGTGGGCCACGATGCCCTCCATCACCTGATCCCCGATCGACATCACGGGATCGAGCGCCGAGGAGGGTTCCTGGAAGATCATCGCGACGCGCCGGCCGCGTACGGCCGAGAGCGCCCGTTCGGACATCGGCACCAGGTCGACGCCGTCGAGCAGGATGCGCCCGGCGGTGATTTTCGCGTCGACCGGAAACAGCCGGAGCACGGCGTACGCCGTCATGGACTTCCCGGCGCCGCTCGCCCCGACCAGCGCCGCGGTCTTGCCGGCCGGCACGTCGAGCGAGACGTCGTTGAGGACCGGGAGGTCGCCCGAGGGCCGTGTCAGTGAGACACTGAGCCCCTCGATCTTCAGCTCCCCGGCGCCGGCCACCTCAGGGGCCGGCACGATCAGTCCTGCCCGAGCTGACGTCGGCGCGGAAACCGCTGCTCGAACATCAGATACATCAACGGGATGACGAGCAGGGTCAGCAGCGTCGACACCGAGAGGCCGCCGATCACGGCCCGGGCGAGCGGCATGTTCGTCTCCGCGCCCTCGCCGATCCCGAGCGCCATGGGAATCATGCCGCACACCGTCGCGATCGCGGTCATCAGAATCGGCCGGAGCCGGATCCGGCCGGCCCGGATGATCGCGTCATGGGGGGACATCCCCACCTTCTGCTGCTTGTTCGCGTAGTCCACGAGCAGGATGCCGTTGCTGACGACGATGCCGATCATCATGATCACGCCCATGAAGGAGATGATCGACAGCGTCGTGTGCGTCAGCAAGAGCATCCAGATCACGCCGATGAAGCCCAGCGGCACCGTGAACATGATGACGAACGGGTCCACGAGCGACTGGAACTGCGACGCCATGATCATGTACACCAGCATCAGCGCCATGATCAAGGCGAAGCCGAGGCTCGAGAACGCGCCCGACTGGGCTTCGGTCTGCCCGGCCATGTGATACGTGAAGCCCACGGGGAACGGCGTCTGGTTGAGCTCCGCGGCGATATCGTCCGACACCGCGCCGAGCGGGCGGTCCACGACGTTCGCCGTCACGTCGATCACGCGCTGCTCGTTCTTGCGGTTGATCTGGAGCGGCGTGGAGCCGAGGGTGATATTGGCGACGTCCCGCAGCAGGATCGGCACGGCCGACTGCGGCGCGGAGTTCACCGCGGCCGGATCCGGCAGCACGTTGAGCGGCACCCCGCCGAGATCCTCGGGGTGCGTCCGATACTGCTGCTGCAGCTGGACGACCATGTTGTACTCGTTCCCGGTGACGGGATCGATGAACTGGCTCGCGGTCGAGACGTTGCCGGCAATCGCAGTATTGACCGCGTTCGCGACGGCGGTGGGACTCAATCCGTACTGGGACGCCCGTTCGTTGTCGACCTGCACGTTGAACTCCGGCGTCTGCCCGCGCGGCGTAATCTGCACATCGGCGGTACCGGGAATTGACGCCACCATCGACGCCACCTGCTGGGCGAACTGCACGCCGGCGGTCTGATCGTATCCGAGCAGCTGGATGTCGATCGCCGCCTGGGATCCGAAGTTCACGACCGCGTGCTCCAGCCCGCCCGTCTGGATGAACGTCAGGACGCCCGGGAACTTTCCGGCGATCGCCCGGCGCACGTCGTTCGCGTAGGCGTCGGACGACTTCGGGCGCTGCGAGGGAGAGACTAGCCGCACGCTGACGGTGCCGTAGTTCTGGCCCGCGTTGGAGCCGAACCCGCCGCCGTTCGAGGGGATCCCGGTGTTCGTGTACACGGCGGTGCGGTACTTCGCGGGGATCACCTGCTGCGTGATGTCCGAGATCTGCTCCACGATCTGGGACGCCGCCACCACCGCCGTGCCCTGCGGCGCCTGCACCTGGATCGAGAACTGGCTCTCGTCGGTCTGCGGGAAGAACTCCGTGCCGATGCCGCGCGCGGCGAAGACCGAGATCACGAAGATGACCGCGATCGCGCCCAGCACCCGGCCTCCGCGGCTCAGCGTCCAGTGCAGCACGTGCTGGTAGTGCTCGTCGAGCCGGTCCATCATGCGTTCGCTCCACCGGGCGACCCGCGGGATCAGGCCCTCCCCCTGGATCCCCTCCCCGGTCGACGCGCGCAGCACGCGGAGGCTCAACAGCGGGTCGATCGTCATCGAGACGACGTAGGAGGCGAGCAGCGCGAAGATCACCGTCAGGGCCATCGGCATGAACAGGCGCTGCGCGATCCCGCTCAGGAACACGACCGGGAAGAACACCGCGATCGTCGTGGACGTCGACGCGAACACCGGCAGGCCGACCTCGGCCGTCGCGTCGATCACGGCCTGCAGCACCGGCGTGCCGGGCACGGAGAGGTGCCGCGTGATGTTCTCCCGGACGACGATCGCGTCGTCCACCAGGCGGCCGATCGCGAGGGTGAGGCCGCCGAGCGTGAAGATGTTGAGCGTCTGGCCCGAGAAGTAGAGCAGCAGCAGCGCCGAGGACACCGACAGCGGAATGCCGATGCTGACGATGAACACGCTCCACAGGCTGCGCAGGAACACCAGCACCACGAGGAACGTCAGGAACGCGCCGATCATTGCTTCGTGCGCGAGCGTCGAGATCGCCGCCCGGATGTACTGCGACTGGTCAAACGACAGCGTCAGCGTGACGCCCTTTGGGATCCCGGTCAGACTCGGCAGCGCCGCGCGGACGGCGTCCACGACCTGGATCGTGTTCGCGTCGGGCTGCCGCGCCACGAACAGGAGGACGCCGGGCTTGCCGTTCACGTGGACGATCTGGCTCTGCGTCGCCGCGCCGTCCACCACCTGGGCGACGTCGCCGACGTGCACCGGGATGCCGTTGTCGTTCGCGACGATGACGTGCTGAATCTGGGGCATCGACTGCAGCAGCGTCGGCACGTTCAGCTGATAGTTGAGTTGGGTGTTCTGCAGGTTGCCGGCCGGGAGCAGCGCGTTCGCCTGGCTGATCGCGGTGATCACGTTCTGCAGCGACAGCCCGGTGGCCGCCAGCTTGTGCGGATCGACGTTGACGTTGATCTGCCGCAGGAGCCCGCCGTTCACGAACGCGGTCGAGACGCCCGAGATACGCTCGAGCTGCGGCTCGAGCGTATTGTACGCGAGGTCGTACAGCTGGAGGGCGTTGAGCCCGCCGCCGCCGACCACCACCTGGACGACCGGGATGTTGGAGATGTCGAACTTGAGGACGAACGGCTGCGACACCCCGGTCGGCAGGCTCCGCAGCGCCCGCTGTACGTTCTGGATGACCTCGATCTCGCCGACATCGAGGTTCGAGCCCCAGTCGAACCACACCTGGATGCTGCTGCTGCCCTGGCGCGTCGTCGACAGAATCTGCGTGACGCCGGCGACCCGCGTGACCGCCTGCTCCAGCGGGTACGTCACGGTGCGTTCCATCGTCTCCGTGCTCGCGCCGCTGTAGGTCGTCTGGACTTGGATGACCGGGATCGTGATCTGCGGGAACAGGTCGCGCGGCAGCCGCTGCAGCCCGATCTGACTCAACACGGTGACCGCGATGCACACCATCAGCACCAGGACGGGATTCCGGATCGCGGCGCGGGTCAGAAACATCGGGCGCTCCTAGAGACTGACCTGCTGGGTTTGCACGGCCTGCCCTTCCCGCACGAGGTCGGATCCGCGGAACACGACGGTATCGGCCTCGGTGACCCCGCCGGTGACGGCCACGTACGAACCGGTCTCGCGGCCGATGGTCACCTGCCGCTGGGTCGTCTTCCCGTCGACGACCGCCCACACGTAGTGCTCGCTGCCGATCGTGACGATCGCGGTCAGCGGCACCACGAGCGAGCGCTGGTCGCCCGCGTTGATCAGCGCCGTGGCGTACATCCCCGGCCGCAGCGGATGCCCCACATTCGGAATGTCGATCTCCACCTGCACGGTGCGCGTCTGCGGATCGACGCCGCCCGACATCCGGCTGACGCGCCCGGTAAACGTCCGGCCGGGGTAGGCTGTCGACCAAAATCTGCACCGGGTCGCCCCGGTGGACCATCGGCAGCTGCGCTTCGCTCACGTCCACCAGGACGTACAGCTGACTCAGGTCGGCGATGGTGACGATGGGCGTCGACGTCCCGGGCGTCACGTACGCCCCGGGGTCCAGGGTGCGCGCGACCACGATCCCCGTAAACGGCGCGACGATCGTGGCGTTCTGGAGTCCGATCTGCTGGTTCTGCAGCGCGGCGGCCGCCGAATTCGCCATCGCCGACTGCGTGTGCACCTGCGACTGCGCGGCCAGGATCTGCTGCTGCTGCGCGGTCACCTGCGCGCGCGACTGCACCACCTGGGCTTCCGCCACGCTGATCTGCGCCCGCGCTTGATCGACGGCCGCTTGATCCGAGATCACCGTCGCCTTCGCGTCGTCGAGCGCCTGCTGTGCGGCGGCCCCCTGCTGAACCAGCGTCGCCGTGCGGTCGTACGTCGCCTGGGCGTCTGCGAGGGTCGCCTGCGCCTTGGTGAGCCCCGCGTGGGCGTTCACGAGGTTCGCGTCGGCACTGCGCTCTCCCGCGATCGCACTCGCCAGCTGCGCCTGGGCGTTCGCGACGGACGCCCGCGACGTCTGGACCGCGGTCGTCGCGGCCGCCAGCGCCGCCTGCGCCTGCACCACCTGCGCCTGGAGCTGGTCGTGGTTCACCACGGCGACCACCTGACCCGCCGTGACCGGATCGCCGACGCGCACCGTCACCACCTGCAGGTATCCCGAGCTCTGCGGCAGGACCACCGCCTCGTGCAGCGACGCGATGCTCGCGGTCAGCTGCAGGATCACCGGCAGATTCTTAACTTCCGGGTGCCCGACGCCGACCGTCGTGGCGACGCGGTTCCGCGCCCGCGAGGTCGTGGGAGCCGCCGCGGCCTGACTCGCGACCTTCGTCGATCCCGATCGTCCGACCAACAGCCCCGCGACGAGTGCGATGCAGACCAGCGCGATCCATCCCCACGATCGACTCTTCACGCTCGACCCCCTACGATGCGCTCGGCTCCGTGGCTGCGGTCCGCATCGTGGAGCAGCCGCCGCAGCTCGCGCACGTGGCGTTCGAGCTGCCGCTGCAGCTGTCCCAGTTGCTGCACCTTGCTCCGCACAGACCGCAGCTGATCTTCTGTCACTTTTAACGCGCTTTCGACGGCCCGGGTTCGCCCCGTGGGGTCGGCCGCCTCTTGAGCGGCCGCGAGAAACCGCGTCCGCGCCTCGTCGGCGTCAAGGATGCGCTTGATTTCGCTCAGCGAGAGGCCGAGAAGACTCTTGAAGCTTTTGATCTGCTGGATGCGCTGGATGTCGGAATCGGTGTACAGTCGGTGGCCCCCCGCCAACCGTTCCGATGGCACCATCACGCCAAGCTCGTCGTAGTAATGCAGCGCCCGGGGTGTGAGCCCGGTGAGTTGACACACTTCACCGATCTGATACAGGGTTCCCATGCGCTCCGACACGATTCCTCCCTGCCGATGGGCTGACATGCAACTGCACGGCGGGCACTGCGCCGTGCAGGCCAACTTTATCGGGAATTGAATGGCCGCACTGATTGTAGGAATACCTAACGTGCGTGTCAAGCCGATACCGCCCACGTCAGGTTGAAAAGTCGTAACGATCCAATGAAATTCCGGTAAAGGGCCGTGCGGCGGGTGGCGGCGCCGGCAGGACCGGCCTCCCCCATTCAAGAACAGCGAACCGGGCGCGCGGTCGCTGGCCCGCGTCGGGTCGTCGATCGATCCACTTGGGAGGTGATGTAGGCGTGGCCACCGCACTCTCCGCGCCGGTCCGTGAGTTTCTTGAGAAGCCGAACTTCGCCGTCTTGGTGACGCGCTCGCGCGCCAACCGGATCCAGGCCACGCCGGTCTGGTTCGTGCTGTCCGACGGCCGCGTCCTCGTCAACACGTCGAAGGGGCGGACGAAGCTCCGCAACATGCAGCAGAACCCGGACGTCGTCCTCGCGATCGTCGACAAAGACAACCCCTACCACTACGTGCAGATCCACGGGAAAGCCGCGGTGTTCGACGCGGAGAACGGCGCGCGCGACATCAACCGGCTCTCCCAGCGCTACACGGGGAAGCCGTACGGCTACCCCGGAGGGGACCGTCCCGAGAACCGGGTGAGCATCTACATCGAGCCCGAGCGCGTCACCGGGATGTAGGCGGTCCGCTCCACGGTGCGCGGCCGCGCGGCGCGGCGGCGCGCGCGACCGGCTCCGCGATGCACAGCGCGAGCAGCGCGTTCGCGGCCGCCTTCACGGCGTTGAAGGGCACGATCACCGGCAGCACCAGCCGTGCGACCCCCGCGGGTGCGGTGCCGAACTGGAGCCACAGCAGCATGAAGTTCGCCGGGATCATGATGAGCACCCGGGCGGCCGTGCCGGACGCCGCGGCCCAGGCGAGCCGGCGCGCAAACGACCCGTGCAGCCGCGCAAACGTCCATGACGTGACCCAGACGAAGGTGGCGGCGGCGAGAAAATCCGCCGCCGGACCGAACGGCCCGTGCGCGCGCAGCAGCAGGTACAAGAGATCCTTGATCGCCACCACGGTCACCCCGGTCCCCGGCCCGTAGAGGACGCCGGCGACCAGCGCCACCGCGTCGCTGGGGTCGTAGGTCAGGTACGGCGCCTGCGGCAACACCGGGATCTGAATCGCGGCCATGACGATGAAGGCGAGGGCGGCGAGCATGGCCGTGGTCGCGAGCCGCCGCGCCTCCACGGGCTACACCACCCGGTCCCGGCGCAGCCGCGCGATCTCCGCGTCGGCGATCCCGAGCTCGCGCAGGATCTCGTCGGTGTGCTGTCCCAGCGTCGGCGGGGCCGCCCGCAGGCTCGGAGGCGTCTCCGACATCCGCAGCGCCGGCCCGACCGTCTTAAGCGTCCCCAGCACCGGATGCTCGAGCGTCTCGACGAGCCCCGATGCCTCGACCTGCGGGTGGGCGAAGACCTCGGCCAACGAGTGCACCGGCCCGGCGGGCACGCCCGCACGCTCGAACCGCGCCACCCACTCGGAGGCGGACCCCGTCGCGAACAGCCGCTCGAGCATCGGGATCAGCTCGGCGCGGCGGGTCACCCGGTCGGCGTTGCTGCGAAACCGAGCCTCATCGTCGGGCCCGATCTCCAGCGCGGCGCAGCACCGCCGCCATTGGTCGTCGTTGCCGACCGCGACGAGGAACCACCGCCCGTCCCGATCGCGGAAGGCCTGGTACGGCGCCAGGTTCGGGTGGCCCGACGGCGACGGCAGCTTGGGCTGGCGGCCGGTGAGAAAGTAGGCCTGCGCGGCATAGCTCATGAGCGACAACCCGGTGGCGAGGAGCGACAGGTCGATCCGCTGGCCGCGCCCGGTGCGGTCCCGCACGAGGAGCGCGGCGAGGATCGCGCTCACTCCTGAGATTCCAGTGGCGAGATCGATCACGGCGACGCCCGCCCGCACCGGCTCCTTCCCGGCCTCCCCCGTGATCGACATGAGCCCGGTGAAGCCCTGCATCAGGAGATCGTACCCGGGAAGCAGCCGGTCGGGCCCCACCGGGCCGAACCCCGAGATCGAGCAGTACACCAGCCGCGGGTTCAGCGCGGCGAGGGTGTCGTAGTCGGCGCCGAGGCCCGCCTGCGTCCCCGGGCGGAAGTTCTCCACGACCACGTCCGACGCGGCAGCAAGCCGGTGGAAGATCTCGCGCCCGGCCTCGGTCATCAGGTCCAGGGTGAGGCTCCGCTTGCTGCGGTTGACCGACAGATAGTAGGTCGATTCCCGGAGCGAGCCGTCTGCGGACTCGACGAACGGCGGTCCCCATCCACGCGATTCATCACCCGCGCCCGGGCGCTCGATCTTAGTAACGTCGGCGCCGAGATCGGCGAGCAGCATCGTGCAGAACGGCCCGGCGAGCACCCGCGACGCATCGAGGACCCGCAGCCCGTCAAGCGGCCCCTCGGCCTCACCGCTCACGCGCCCGCCGCCGCGGCCGCACGGCGCACGCCTTCCAACCATCCCCGACAGCGTGTCACGTCCACGCACGGCGGGTTCCACCCGGACGGCGAGCCCCCCTGCCGCGGCACCAGGGGCCCCGGCGGTCCGACTCGAACAGGAAACACGGCGCCCCCGCGGGCGGCCCGCACCCGCTGACCGAAGGAGATGGGGCCATGGACACCCAGCAGACGTCCCACACCGCCGCGCACGCCGCCCCGGCGTTCCGGACCGAAACCGACAGCATGGGCGCGATCGAGGTCCCGGCCGACCGCTACTGGGGCGCGCAGACCCAGCGTTCGCTGATCCACTTCGCGATCGGCCACGACGTGATGCCGCGCGAGGTGATCCGGGCGATCGGCATCCTCAAGCGGGCCGCGGCCGAAACCAACCTGGCCCTCGGCATGCTCCCGGCCGAGAAGGCCGCGCTGATCCTGCGGGCCGCGGACGAGGTGATCGAGGGGACCCTCGACGACCATTTCCCGCTGCGCATCTGGCAGACCGGCAGCGGCACGCAGACCAACATGAACGCGAACGAGGTGATCTCCAACCGCGCGATCGAGCTCGCGGGCGGCGTGCTGGGGAGCAAGAAGCCGATCCACCCGAACGACGACGTGAACATGTCGCAGTCGTCCAACGACACCTTTCCCACGGCGATGCACATCGCGGCGGCCGAGGCGGTCGTCCGTCAGCTCCGCCCGCGCGTCTCGGCACTGCGCGATGCGCTGGCGGTCAAGCGCGACGCGTACCGGGACATTATCAAGATCGGCCGCACGCACCTCATGGACGCGGTGCCCCTCACTCTCGGCCAGGAGTTTTCGGGGTACGTCGCCCAACTCGACGACGATCTCGCGCGGATCGATGGAGAACTGCCGCGGATCTACCAGCTCGCGATCGGGGGCACCGCGGTCGGGACCGGCCTCAACACGCACCCCGCGTTCGCCGACCAGGTGGCCGCGCGCATCGCCGAATTGACCGGGCTTCCGTTTGTGTCCGCCGCCAACAAGTTTGCCGCCCTCGCCGCGCACGACGCGATCGTCATGCTGAGCGGCGCGCTGCGCACGCTCGCCGGGTCGCTCACGAAGATCGCGAACGACATCCGGCTGATGGGCTCGGGGCCGCGCGCGGGCCTCGCCGAGCTGATCCTGCCCGAGAACGAGCCCGGGTCCTCGATCATGCCGGGCAAGGTGAACCCGACCCAGTGCGAGGCCATGACGATGGTGTGCGTCCAGGTCCTCGGGAACGACACCGCGATCGCGGTGGCCGGGGCCCAGGGGCACTTCGAGCTCAACGTGTACAAACCGCTCCTGATCCACAACCTGCTCCACTCCGTGCGCCTGCTGACCGACGCGTGCCGCGCGTTTACCGTGTACTGCATCGACGGCCTGGAGGTCAATCGCGCGCAGGTACGGCGGTACGTCGAGACGTCCCTCATGCTCGTCACCGCGCTGAGCCCTCGGATCGGCTACGACCGCGCCGCCGCGGTCGCGAAACAGGCGTACCGCGAGGGCAAGACCCTCCGGGAAGTCTGCGTGGAACTCGGGGTGCTGTCCGCGGAAGAGTTCGACCGCGTGGTGCGGCCGGAGGACATGCTCGGCCCACGCGGATAGGCGCCGATCCCGGCGCCGCCATCTCGCGCGGTCCCACCCGGCGCGGCCCCAGCGTCGCGCCCCGAGATCCCGATGAACGCCCGCCTCCCGGTGATGAGATCCACCCCATGAGATGAACGTGATCCGTCCGAGGCCGCGCTGACCGGTCAGTGCCCAGAGCGCGTACCGCGCCTCGATTCGACTGTCCGTCCCGCCACGCGGGACCCCCGTACGCGGGGCGTTGGTCCTCCGCCCGACCTGCAGTGATTTATAACAACCTGATGACAGCACGATGCTCGTGTGATGACACTGGCACGCTCGAATCCGCTGCGCATTATCGAATTGTCATATCGTTCGCGTACCGTTACATCACAGGGAATCGCGCGAGCTGCCAATCCCCGGGGCCCTGCGGACCGAAAAGAGAGGTGAGAGTCGGTCGAACGGCGAGATCGCGGTGTGTCGGATCGCGAAGATAGGCACCCATCAATCGAGGAGGCGAGACAATGCAGAAGCTTCAGTGGATCGCGATCGGCGTGCTCATGGGATTCGTCGTGGCTATGGCGGGCGGGAATCTGTCCGCCGTGCGCGCGCAGCAGCAGGGGCCGAGTCCGGCCGAGGCGCAGGCAATCCTGAAGCAGATGGAAATGCAGATGACGCAGATGCAGCAGGATATGACCTCGGCACACGGGATGACGATGACGCCCACGGAAAAGGCGATGCAGAAGGAACTGGACGAGATGGCCGCGATGATGAAGATGCTGTGGCAGGCGGACAACGATCTGGCGCAGTCCATGATGAACGGGTCCAAGAACAAGTAACACCACGTGCGAGTCGGGGGCCGGATCCGGTTCCCATACCGGCCGGCCCCCGCCGTACGTCCCGCCGTCAGACGTCGGCCCTTCCGCTCCTCGATCATCTCGACCTGGGTCCTCAGCTCCCCTCACCCGCGCCACCCGACCTCGCAGCGTCGACGCCGAGCCCGCAGTCCGCGCGTGGAGAATCGGCTCGCAGGAATGACGGCGCCAGCACGGAAGTCCCCGTTGTACCCCTCGAATGGAGGGACGTCACGGATGCACACTCCTCCCGACGCCACACCCGCCTGATGGCCGCAGACTCGAACAGGGTCTCCGCCGTCCAGCAGCCGGTCGCATCCCCGCTGACCAGCGCGGCGATCTTCTTGGTCGTGACGATCCACGCCGGCGCCGAGTCCCGTGCGGCGGTCCTGGCGTGCTGCCGCGATCTCGCAGCGCTGGTGCGGGCCGTGGGATTCCGTGACCTCGAAGGCCGCCTCTCGTGCGTGGTGGGGTTCGGGTCCGATGCCTGGGACCGGCTCTTTGGGACGCCGCGGCCGGCCGAACTCCATCCGTTCCGCGAGATCCGGGGGACGCCCCACCATGCGGTGGCCACGCCCGGCGATGTCCTCTTCCACATCCGTGCCACGCGCATGGACCTGTGTTTCGAGTTGGCCACGCAGATCATGACGCGGCTCGGCGGCGCCGTGTCGCCCGTGGACGAAACGCACGGATTCAAGTACTTTGACGACCGCGATCTCATCGGCTTCGTGGACGGCACGGAGAACCCGGTGGACCAGGGCGCCCTCGAGGCCACCATCATCGGCGAGGAGGACGCCGGGTTCGCCGGGAGCAGTTACGTCATCACCCAAAAATATCTCCACGACCTTCGTGGGTGGAACGCGCTGCCGACCGAGACGCAAGAACGCATCATCGGCCGGACGAAGCTGTCCGACATCGAGCTGGACGACGCCGTCAAGCCGACGTTCGCGCACAACGCGCTGACGACCATCACCGAGGACGGCACGCAGCTCGAGATCGTCCGCGACAACATGCCGTTCGGCGACGCGGGGAAAGGCGAGTTCGGCACCTATTTCATCGGGTACGCCCGCTCGCCCCGCCGGATCGAACAGATGTTGATGAACATGTTCGTGGGCCGGCCGCCGGGCAACTACGATCGGCTGCTGGACTTCAGCCGCGCCGTCACCGGCACGCTGTTCTTCGTACCGACCGCCACGTTCCTCGAGACGGCCGGGGACAGCGACTCCGAGACCCCGACGCCCCCCGCACGCCCCGCCGCAGGCGCCCGCGCCGACGGGCGATGGCTCGCTTGGCATCGGCTCGCTCAAAGGAGGATCCTCGGCATGAACAATCTCCACCGCGACCTGGCTCCGGTCTCGGAGGCCGCGTGGGCGCAGATCGAGCAGGAGGCGTCGCGCACGCTGAAGCGCCATCTCGCCGCGCGCCGCGTCGTCGACGTGCATGGCCCGCACGGTGTCGCCTTCTCCGCGGTCGGCACGGGTCATGTGAGGACCCTCCCCTCGCCCGGGGAGGGCATCGGCGCCCTGCAGCGCCAGGCGCAGACGCTCGTCGAGCTCCGTGTCCCCTTCGAACTGGCCCGCCAGGCCGTCGACGACGTGGAGCGCGGCGCGAAGGACTCCGACTGGCAGCCGCTGAAGGACGCGGCCCGCGCCATCGCCTTCGCCGAGGACCGTGCCGTGTTCGAGGGGTACCCCGCGGCGGGAATCGGGGGCGTTCGGTCGGTGAGCAGCCATCCCGAGGTCCCGCTCCCCGACGACGCGCGCGAAGCTCCCCGCGCAATCGCCCAGGCCCTGGCGCGGCTGCGGCTCGCCGGCGTCGAGGGGCCGTACGCCCTCGTGCTGAGCGCGGCCGCCTACACGCACCTCAGCGAGACCAGTGACCACGGCTACCCGGTCCTGACGCACGTGCAGCGTCTCCTGGACGGCGACATCATCTGGGCCCCGGCCATCACCGGCGCATTCGTGCTCACCACCCGCGGCGGCGACTTCGACCTCCACATCGGCCAAGACGTCTCGATCGGCTACCTCACCCATACGGAGACCGCGGTCCGGCTGTACCTGCAGGAGACGTTCACGTTCCTGATGTTGACCGCCGAGGCGGCGGTGGCACTGGCGGCGTCCGGGAAGACGGAGGCGTCCCGCGGCCCGGGTCGGGCGGCACGTCGCCCGGCCTCGGCGAAGGCTCCGAGCACACGCCGCACGCGCTACCGGGCCACGAGCCCCAGATCCTCGTAGACGGCCGCGTTGAGCGCGACGGCGCGGGCCTGGTGGCGCACCTCCCCCGGCGTCCCGTTCGCCGCCCATGCGACGACGAGGCGTCGCTCGGGATCGCAGAACGCCGCCGAGGACTGGTAGCCGCTGTGGCCAAACGTCCTGCGCGAGCAGTGCGGCCCGTACCCGTACGGTACCGTGTCGGGGCCGTACTGGTTGGAGGCGCGGATGAAGCCGAGCCCCCAGTCGATCACATGGCGAAACGTCTCATCGAACATGCCGATGCGGTGCCCCGCGGTCAGCGCTTCGACCGTCTGCGGAGAGAGGATCCGGACCCCGCCGCGGTTCCCCCCCGCCAGCAGCACCTCATAGAACCGTCCAAGCTCGCGCACGGGACCGCGCCCGCTCCCTCCCGGCCGATAGGGAAGGCCGCGCGCCTCGGCGTCGGACAGGTTCGGGCGCGGGAGATCCCCCTGGGTATCGTAGAAGCCGCTGACTCGATCCCCGTACGCGCGCAGCCGCTCCTGGGGCACCCCGATCCACGAATCGAGGAGCCCGAGCGGTTCGAAGATCTCCTCCCGGACAACCCGATCGAACGGACGGCCATCCACGCGCCGCACGATCTCGGCCAGGATGTACCAGGACGACGACGGATGGTAGCCCGCGCGCTCCCCGGGCACCCATCCCGGCTCGAGCGGCGCCGATGAGATCTCAGCGATAAGCTGGTCCCACGACACGTCCCGCCACCCGGGCTCGATGAACCGGAAACCCGCAGTATGGGTCAGCAGATGCCGGATCGTCACGAGAGCCTTGCCGTGCGCACCGAACTCAGGGATGATCCGGGAGACCGGGTCGTCCAACTGCAGCCCGCCCCGCTCCCAGAGTTGGGCCACCGCGACCGCGCCCACAGGCTTACACGAGGACATCCACGGCATGAGGCTGTCGGGAGCGAGCGGGACGCCGGGCCGCGCGTCGCCGATCGCCAGGTCCGCCGCGGGGACCCCATCTACCGACACGTACAGCTGAACTCCGAGGTGGAGCCCGTCAGCGATGCCCCGCGCGATCACCTCTGCGGTGCGCGGCAGCGCCGCCGACGACCTTGACATCGGCCTTCCTCCCCCCCAGAATCACGTCATTGCGCGGGGCGCGCGGACGCGCCACCCTCCGAGCATACCGGTCGTCTCCGCGGGAGTCGAGCGGCCCCGTCCGTCGTTAGACGTAGGGACGGCCGCCCGGGAGATCGGCGGCAGACGCGGCACACACGTCACGGCGCGGCGGGGCGCACGTCGGGGCCCGGCCGGCCGAGCGGCGGACGGAGAGCGATCGACGGATGTCGGCACAGGCAGGGGTCATCAGCGGAGCGGCGGGCCGCGAATGGACGGCGCCGAATAAGTGGGTCGTCGTCCTGTCCGTCATGGCGGGCGCGTTGATGGGCGCGATCGATTCGAGCGTCGTGAACGTCGCCCTGGTCCACATCCAAGCGACCTACGGCGTGACCACACAGGAGGTCACGTGGGTCAGCACCTCGTACCTCATCGCGCTCGTCATCGTCATGCCCCTCACGACGTGGCTCAGTTCGATCCTGGGCCGGAAGCGGATGTATCTGATCGCCATCGGGATTTTCACCGTCGCGTCAATGTTGTGCGGGATCTCGCGGACGCTTGGACAGTTGATCCTGTTCCGCGTCCTTCAGGGGCTCGGCGGCGGGGTGCTGGCGCCGACCTCCCAGGCGATCACCCGTGAGGCCTTCCCGCCCGAGGAACAGGGCCAAGCGATGGGCCTCTTCGGGATGGTCATCCTGCTCGGACCGGCGATCGGCCCCACGCTCGGCGGGTGGCTGACCGACAATCTCTCATGGCCGTGGATCTTCTTCGTGAACCTGCCGATTGGAGCGATCGCGCTCTTCCTCGGCACCCAGTTCATCGTCGACCCGCCCTGGATGCGCGCCCAGGGATTTCGGCGCATCGACGGGATCGGGATCGGGCTCCTGGCCACCGCCCTCGCGTCGCTGCAGATCCTGCTGGAGGAGGGCGAGAACGACGGATGGTTCCAGAGCGCACTGATCGTCTCGCTCGCGATTCTCTTCGTCGTGGCCCTCGCCGCGTTCATCTACTGGGAGCTCCGGGAGCGCGCGCCGGCGGTCGACCTGCGCATCTTCCGGAACCTCTCGTTCGCGTCTGGAGCGCTCATCGGCGCGGTCCTGGGCGGCACGCTGTTCGGCGGCCTGATCCTCATGCCGCTGTTCCTACAGACTCTGCTCGGATACACCGCAACACAGGCGGGGCTGACGCTGATGCCGCGGTCGCTCGTCATGGTGCTGATGATGCCGCTCGCCGGAGCGCTGTACAATCGGGTCGGCCCCTACGTCCTGCTGCCGCTGGGGCTGGTCCTCGCGAGCATCTCCGGCTTCCTCATGGCCCACTTCACGACCAACAGCAGCGAGGTCCAGCTGGTCGGACCGCTCGTGCTTCAGGGGGTCGGGTTCGCGTGCATGTTCGTCCCGATGGCGACGTCGGCGCTCTCCACCATCCCGAAACGGCTGATGCAGAGCGCGTCGAGCCTCTTCAACCTGATGTTCCAGTTGGGGGGAAGCCTCGGCACGGCGATCGTGATCACGCTCCTCAACCAAAAGATCACCGCCGTCAGTGCCAATCTGGTGAAGTACGCGTCGATCTACAATCCGCAGTTCAGGCAGTGGTGGCAGACGTACCAGCAGGCATTCGTCGCGCGCGGCAGCGACCCGACGACCGCACACTGGCAGGCGCTCGCGGCGCTGCAGGGCCTCATCAGCCAGCAGGCGGCCGTCGTCGCGTTCGACTACGTTTTCGGCACCATTGGCGTGGTGTTTCTGTGCGTCCTCCCGCTCGTGCTGCTCCTCCGGCGGGCGCGGAGCGCGACCGAGGACCTGCCGATCGCCTGATCCGCGCGGCGCCACGACCGGGACGCGGACGCATCACCGCTCGCCCTAGCAGGATGATGAAAAAGCAGGTATTTGGATGTTCATATAGAATGATACTCTGTCGCGTTGCACCCTCATTCGTACTCCTCCCTCGGAGGTGCCACGATGCGCGGAGACGATCGGCAGCAGGAAGGCATGTTTAGCTACCTCTCCCCGGAAGCGCGCGTCCCGCAGGACCATCCGTTGCGCGTGATCCGGAGCATGGTGGACGCGGTGCTGCATGAGTTGTCGCCCACGTTCGCCAAACTCTATCGCAGATTGGCCGCCCCTCGATCCCGCCGGAGAAACTGCTGCGGGCCTTGCTGCTGCAGGTGCTCTTCACGGTGCGCAGTGAGCGGCAGTTGATGGAGCAACTGGATTACAACTTGCTGTTCCGCTGGTTCGTCGGGTTGAACATGGACGAGCCGGTCTGGGACCCGACGACGTTCACGAAGAACCGGCAGCGCCTGCTGGATGGCGATATCGCGCAAGCCTTCTTCACGCGCGTGCTGGCCCAAGCGCGGGAGCGGGACCTCTTGTCGATGGAACACTTCACCGTCGACGGGACGCTGATTGAAGCCTGGGCGGGCCTGAAGAGCTTTCGTCCCAAGGACGAGGACCCGACCGACCAGCCGCCGCCGGATGATCCGGGGAACCCAACCGTCAACTTTCATGGCCAACACCGCAGCAATGCCACGCATCAATCGACGACGGATCCCGAGGCGCGCTTGCAGCGCAAAGGCCACGGCCGGGAAGCGAAGCTGTACTATATGGGCCATGTGCTGATGGAGAACCGCAATGGCTTGGTGGTGCGGGCCCAAGCGACCGCGGCGACGGGCACGGCGGAACGGGACACGGCGGAAGAGCTGCTCGAGCAGGTGGCCGGCGAGCGCCGCGTGACGGTCGGCGCGGACAAAGGCTTCGACACGCCGGAATTCGTCCAAGCGCTGCGCGACTTGGACGTCACACCGCACATTGCCCAAAACACCAGCAAGCGGCGCAGTGCCGTCGATCTGCGGACCACCCGGCACCCCGGCTATGAGATCAGCCAACGCATCCGCAAGCGGGTGGAAGAAATCTTTGGTTGGCTGAAGACCATCGGGCTGATGCGCAAGCTGCACCATCGCAGCACCGACCGGGTGGACTGGATGTTCGTGTTTGCGTGTGCGATCTACAACCTGGTGCGGATCCGCAATCTCCAACAGGCCCTCGCATGAGGATGCCACCCCTCGGTGCGATGGCGAGGTCGCACGGAGCGCGCGGAACTCGCGCAAGCAGCTCCGCGGAGCTTCAGGTGGCATGATCACTCTCGAACCAGGCACGATGATTCGTCATAAACACGTTTTTTCCGCGGCCTGCTAGAGCGTGTTCCAGAACGTCGCCAGCGTCAACACAATAAGCACGCCGACCATGGCCCAACTCCACAGGCTCGCCAACAGGCCTGTGCTGTACTCCCCCATCAAGGCGCGATCGCGCGTCATCAACACCATGAACACCAACAGCGGCGTCATGAGGATCCCACCGATCACCTGCGTGACGACGGCAATCAAGTTGAGCGGGAGATGGGGGAGCAGCACCGCCAGCGCCGCGAGGACCAGGCTGCCGATATAGCTCGCGTAAAACCCCGGGGCCGTCGAGATCTTGTCGTCCAGGCTCTTCGACCACCCAAACATTTCCGCGATGCTCCAGGACGAGGAAAGCGACACCGTAATCGAGGCGAGAAAGCCGGCGTTGAAGAGACCGATGCCAAAGAGGATGGCGGGCCACCGCCCCACCGAGCGGTCGAGCGACTGGATGATCTGGGCAGGACCGGACTGGCTGAGCTCGTGCACGTGCCCGACGAGTGCGGCACCACACACAATGATCCCGGCGGCCACGATGACCTGGATGACGCTGCCGACGGCGGTGTCAATGCGGCTCAGCCGCAGGTCGCGCGACGTCACCCCTTTATCGATCGTCCCGCTCCCTTGAAAGAAGATCATCCACGGCGCGACGGCGTTCCCCACGGTGGCGATCACGTACCAGAGCACACTGGGGTGACGGCCCGCCGGAACGTTCCACGCCACGAAGGCGTGCCCGATGGCGGCCGCGCTCGGGTGCGTCATGGCGGCGACGACGAGAAAGATGACGTTGAGCGCTCCCACGCACAGGGCGACTCGCTCTTTCGTCCAGTAGCCGGTGAGGAGGACGCACGTCACGATCAGCAAGAGACAGCTGATGTCGCTGAGCCAGAGGGGCAGGCCCAACAGGATGAGCCCCGCCGTCATCCCAATGAACTCCGTCACGAGGGTGAGCAGGTTCTCGAGCGCCAGCGTCGTGATGTGATAGTAGCCCCAGAATCGTCCGTACCGGCGCAGGACCAGTTTGGAGAATCCCTCTTGCGTGACGGCGCTGAGGCGCATGCTCATCTCTTGAATCGTAAATGCCAAGGGGGCAAGGCAAATCACCAACGGGATGAAGAGGCCGATCCCAAAGAGCGCCCCGGTCACGGCGTAGGAAATGACGCCACCCGCATCGTTGTTCGCAAGCGTAGCGACAAATCCGGGGCCCAGCAGCGCCCAAAAGATCCAGATCGAGCGCCGCCAACCAGGCTTTCGCTCGCCGATGATCTTGCGGAACTTGGGATGGACCGCAGGCACAGGAGGCGCCGGCGATTGATTGTCGCTCATCGCGTGACGGGGATCTCCATCAACACGCCAAACTGCTGGCTCCGAATTTCCACCGGGGGGTCGTGAACACCTTGCGTGGGACCGTGCGCGGGCGTCGTCGGGGGCAGGCTGACCGCCGCCGTGGCTGCGGCTCCGCGCGGGCTTCAGCCGCGGCGTCTGATGAAGGGTGGCGTTCCCGCGGGTCTAATTATAATTAGATCTCGCACCCCCGGTGCGGGCGCACCCCAGCCGCAGAGGCAAACACGTTCCTACCGTGGGGTCCCCCACACAGGGGTCCGGTTCGGACGATCGAGCCCGCGCATCCGCATCCCCTCCGCACCACGTTCGCGCGCCCGGTCACCCCAGCTTCGGGAGCGGTCCGCCGAGGGTCTGGTACAGCAGGACGAAGTTCAGCAGCAGGATGACCGCGGCGCAGGCGATCGCGAGCGCCGTCACCGCGGGGTGATTGACGAGCTTCCCCATGATCGCGCGATTGCGCGTGAACATGACCAGCGTGATGACCGGGATCGGCAGCGTGAAGCTCAGCACGACCTGACTCACCACCAGGGTCATCGTCGGGTTGAGATTCAGATAGATGGCCACCAGGGCCGGGATCATCGTCGCGAGCCGTCGGATCCATACCGCGATCCGAAAGTTGACAAATCCCTGCATCACCACCTGGCCCGCCATCGTCCCGACGTGCGAGCTCGAGATCCCCGACGCGATGAGAGAGATGGCAAAGACCAGCGCCGACGCGCCGCCCAACAGCGGGACCAGCGTCTTGTACGCAGAATTGATGTCGGCGATGTCGGCGTGACCGGTAAAATGGAACACTTTTGCCGCCATGAACAGCATCGCCATGTTGACGAGTCCCGCCATGCTCATCGCCACGATGACGTCGAGCTTGTTGAAGTTGAAGATGCGCCGGGCTTCGTTTTCAGACGCCGGGACGATCCGGCCCTGGGTCAGACCTGAGTGCAGGTAGATCACGTGGGGCATCACCGTCGCGCCGACGATGCCCACCGCCAGCAGCACGGCGTCATTGCCCGGCAGGCTGGGGACAAAACTGTGAAACACGACCTGCCCCCAATCGGGCTTGGCGAGGAACGTCTCGACGACGTAGCACGCCGCGATCGCGAACGCGCACCCGCCGATAAACGCTTCGAGCTGGCGAAACCCCTTGCCCTGGAGCCCTAGGATCATGAACACGGCGATGCCGGTGATCGACGCCGACACGAACATCGGCATGCCGGTGAGCAGGGTGATTCCGATCGCCGCGCCGAGGAACTCGGCCAGGTCGGTCGCCATCGCCGTGATCTCTTGCGTGATCCACAGACAATAGCACACCCAGGGGGCGAAGCGGGCGCGGCACATCTCGGCGAGGTTCAGGCCGGTCGCGATCCCGAGCTTGGCCGCCAGCCCCTGAATCAGCATGGCCATCAGGTTCGCCATCAAGACGACCCACAGGAGAGCATACCCAAACTGCGCCCCACCCTGAATGTTCGTCGCGAAGTTCCCCGGATCGATGTAGGCGATGCTCGCGATGAACGCCGGCCCGACGAAGGGCAGAATGGCGCGCAGTCCCCGGGTCTTCCCCTCAATCGCGTCGCGCGCGGCCAGTTGGACCTTCGGGTGAGGCAAGGTGCTGATGTCAGCCGCCACCGCGGCGTACGACCGTGCCATGGGACCCCCTCCAGTGCGCTGTTGACGGAGCCTGACGTCGCCTCACCGCCCACTCCGTTCCCCGACCGCGTCGTCCCAAGTCACGCGCCACCACAATCACCCGAATCTCGACGAGACGCAGGCTCAGTCACCCTGCCCACATGCCGCCACCGTCGAGGACGCAGCCCCCCGCGTAATCTCCTACCGTCTCAACCGTGGCGTTGACGAAGCGCCTGGGCAGCGAATCTTTTTTAGACGATACTAAAATATGTTGCGTATGTCAAGTGTCCAGGGCCGGTCCGAGTCTACGCCCGGCGCGTGTGTGAACACGGCATCACGCGATCCCTTGATACGGTTCGATGGGCCGTTGCGTGATCGCAGCGGGCGTGGAGCAAGATTAGCACGCGCGTGCGGGGACAGATGCGCGGTGCATCAACGCCCTACTGAACGTACACGCTCCCGCAGAGCACCCGCGGCAACATGACCCGGCGTCCGTCGATCTCAACTTGGCAACCATTCCGGCGCTGGGCCACAACTTTCAGCCTGACACCGGGCAGGACACCGAGCTCCGCCAACCGCCGAAGCGCACCGGGATCTCGATCGCTGACCCTCGCGACCACTCCCCCGGTGCCCGGTGAAAACGCGGCCACGTCAGGATAGCGAACGTCCCGTATGGTTCCGTCGACCGACGGAATGGGGTCGCCGTGCGGGTCTGCGGCGGGATTGCCGAGCGCGGCAGCCATCCGAAGTTCCACATCGTCCGAGAGCACATGCTCCATCTTCTCGGCCTCGCCGTGCACCTTATCGAGACTGACCCCCAGATGCTGTGCAAGGTACAGCTCGATCAACCGATGGTGCCGAATCGTCTCGAGCGCAATTCGCTGGCCCGCTCCGGTCAGCCGAAGTCCATGATATCGATGATATGACACGAGCTTCAATCGGGCCAACCGCTGCACCATGGCGGTGGCCGATGCCGCGACCACGTGCAGCTCTGCCGCCAGTTCGGACGTTGAGACCGAACCACGGTCCTGCTGCAGCTTGTAAATCGCCTTGAGGTAGTCTTCCATCGCGCCGGTGATGACGGGCATGTCGTTCTCCGCCGTCGTACGCGCTCTAGGTGGTACAAGACACATGTACCAGCCCCAGGTGCTGGTGTCAATTCCGGGCGCACGAGCGACCCGCTACCCAACGTCTGCGCGCACGCCGCCGACGCACGGCCGATCTCGGCGCCGGCCGCCGAGCCCGGGTCGCATTGGGGTTCCGCATAGGGAGTGGACGGAAGGGAAGAGAATCTTGAGCGGCGGGGCGCTGGACGCGCGGGGCGGAGGCGATTCCGGCCGGAGCGCGCGTCCCGGCGACCGCATCCAGTTGGCTGATCTGCACCGGGCCGTCGACGCAAGCGCCAACACGAACCCGATCGCGACCGCGTTGTGACCGCCCGATCGACCCGCTGCGAGCCCAGGAGGGATGAGCATGGCCGACGCTCAGGCTGGAGATGCCGGGGACATGACACCAAAAGGCCCCTCCCTGGTCGCGCACCCATGACACCGAACGAGGTCAAGCCATCCCAGGCACCTCCGGAGGGTTTCGAACGCGAAGGGGCCGACGCGCAAGCACCCATGAAAATCGACCCACACGCCTTTCGCGTGCGGGAAGGAGACGAGGTCAACCTCAAACAGTGGCCGACCAGCGTCGCGCCCGTGTACCAGTCGAAGAAAGACTATCGCAAGCTTCTGGAGCAGCACGTCATGCGGTTGCGCTCACGACAGCAGCTGCTCTACGCGTCCAACCGCTATGCCGTGCTGATGATTTTTCAGGGGATGGATGCGGCCGGCAAAGACGGGGCCATCGAACATGTGATGTCCGGGATTAATCCCCAGGGCGTCCAAGTCTTCAGCTTCAAACAACCCACCCCCGACGAACTGCAGCATGATTTTCTCTGGCGCACCAATGTGAGACTCCCGGAGCGAGGACGGATCGGCATCTTCAACCGATCCTACTATGAGGAAGTCCTGATCGTCCGCGTGCATCCCGAACTGCTGCACGCCGAAGGGATCCCGGACGCCCCGCAAGACGACAAGGCAGTCTGGCGCGACCGCTACCGTTCGATCGTGGATTGGGAGAGACACTTGCACGCGAACGGAACCCGCATTATCAAGTTCTTCCTCCACCTGTCGAAAACGGAGCAGCGAAAGCGCTTTCTAGCGCGGATCGATGAGCCGGAGAAGAACTGGAAATTCAGCATGGCGGATATTCAGGAGCGGAAGTACTGGAAGCAGTATATGAAAGCTTATTCGAACTGCCTCGCCGCGACAAGCACGCACGGTTCCCCATGGTATGTTGTTCCCGCCGACGACAAAGCCAATGCCCGGCTGATTGTCTCCCAGATTCTTGTCACGACGCTCGAGGGCCTCGACATGGCGTACCCCAAGGTCGACGCCAAGCGCCGTCGAGAATTGTTGGCCATCCGGAAACAGCTCGAAAAGTGAACCTAGATTTCCGATTTGATTGCGCACGGAGAACCGCGGGGACGCGCCGAATGCCTTTATAGATGCGGGTTTGCGCGCGATGACGACGCTGGGGAGGTGCGGACCGGATGGGTGAAGCCCAAAACCAGCCCTTTCAGCTCTCGTTCAACCCGATGTTGAAGGTCGAGTTCCAGGGATCCCGAGTCACCTCCGATGGCGGCCTGATCCTCGTGCGCGAACTGGACGAGCGGTTGGGCTTCAGTGAACTCATCGCGCAGCATTTGACCGATCCGAGGGGCACGAACACGCAGTTCCGCTCGCCGACTTGGTCCGGCAATCGGTCTACCGCCGATTGGCGGGGTACGAGGACGTGAACGATGCTGAACGCCTCTCCAGGATCCAACTTTCCGGCTGATCGGGGCCGAGCAGCTCTGGGAGCGCGGGGCCGCTCTGACGTCCCGGGCGCACTCCTTCGAGACAGAGCTGCTGACCCAAGATGAGAACCTCGCTGGGCTGGCCGCGATCAACCGGGAGTTGATCGCGAAGGTGGATCCTATGGACACCCCGCAGCGGGTGGTGCTCGATATCGATAGTACCGAGATCCCCGTCTACGGCCAACAGGAGCAGAGCGCCTATAACGGGCACTTTGAGTCGACCTGCTATCATCCGCTGCTGCTGTTCAATCGGGAGGGCGACTGTCTGGCGGCGAAGTTGCGGCCGGGCAACGTTCATAGCGCCGAGGAGTGGGACCAGGTGTTGCTGCCCGAGCTCGAGCGGCAGCAGCGGGAGGGCAAGGACGTGGTCGTCCGGGCCGATGCCGGTTTTGCCAAGCCGGAGCTCTACGAAGCCCTGGAGACTCGGAACGCAAAGTACGCCATTCGCATCCCCTCGAACGACACATTGGAGCGGGCCATCGCGGAGTTGCTCACGCGGCCGGTCGGGCGCCCCAGTCACAAGCCGGTGGTCCGGTACAAGAGCTTCCGGTACCAGGCCGCGAGTTGGAAGATCGCGCGGCGAGTGGTGGCGAAGATCGAGTTCCACTGCGAGGAACTGTTCCCGCGAGTAGGGTTCATCGTGACGACTCTGGAGGCGGACAGCCGCGCGGTGGTGCGGTTCTACAATAAGCGCGGGACTGCGGAGCAGTGGATCAAGGAAGGCAAGCAGGCGGTGAAGATGACGCGGCTGAGCTGCCACCGGTTCCGGGCGAACGAGGTGCGGCTGTGGCTGAGCGTGATCGCGTACAACTTGGGCAACTTGTGGCGGCGGTTCGGGCTGCCGAAACGGATTGATACGTGGTCGCTGACGAGTCTGCAGCAGCGGCTGATGAAAACGGGTGGCCGGCTCGTGAAACACGCGCGATACTACTGGTTGCTGTTGGCGGAGGGGCACCTGACACGGCAGCTGTTCGGGGCGATCGTGCGGCGGCTTGGGATGCTGCCGGGGCCCGCAGGGTAGCAGCCGGCGATCGTCGCGGCCAACAAGGACGAGAAGGAGGCCGAGGGGGACGTGTCTGAGAAATCGGTGGCCAGCGCGACCATGCCCGGGATTGGGGGTTTCGGACGGGCCCGAACAGCCTTTCATGGGGCCGTCGGTCACACTCGTCCCCGAAGAGCCAGATGGACTCCTTCAACACAAGGTGTTCAGACACAGATAATGGAAATCCCGGTTTAGACTGTGTTCGACATAAAGGAGAGCATCATGAGACGACGCCTATTCGCAGTTCTCTCGATTGCCGCGCTTGTGTGCGTGTCGGATGGGGCGCGTGCCGCAGGGTCTATGTCATCTGTCCCCCTGCTCGACGTGCAGATCGCGGGCGCCATGAACGCCAGCCGCGACCCGCGCGCCATCTACACGATCGTCGACCTCGCGTTTCTCAAGACGATCGCGACGGCGCTCGAAGAGTACGCTGTCGACCACCAAAACGCGTATCCAAAGACGCTCGACGCACTCACTCCGACCTATCTAAAGATGGTGCCGGTCGTTCCGGGTAGTCCCACCGGCGCACGCTACCGTTACAGCGCTCCTGGTCCCGATCCGCGCATGGGTCACTACCTCATCTCTGACGGAGACGCACAGGTGGATGCGCGCTACTTGGGCCCACGGCCGATTCCGCGCGGCGTGGGCGGGCCAGCCTGCTCGCCGGGCGAATGTGTCCACCTCAGTTACGCGCAGGCAATCGGTGTCATCGGTTCGCCATAAGCCAACCACGTTCGAGATTCGTCGCTAGTGGTCAAAGCTCGTGTTTATAGAAGTAGCTATCGATCTGCGCATTTTGAGACGGTCCCGAGCGGCAGATGTGACCGTCTGGGAACGGCACGTACATGAGCCCCTCAGTCCATCCGGCGCATAGCAGGCGTTCCTCTGTCGTCATCAAGCCCGTGACGAAACGCAACGAGCTCATGATGGTCAGTCTCTGCTAAGTAGAACCATACGGCGTATCATCGTTTGATATTGGTCCCCTACGCTGCGGTGGTGCTCGGCACGCTGTCGGCGATGGCCCAGACGAACCCTGCCAATTCCCGGTGAAATGCTCAAAACACTCGTCGGGGGATCGCGGGGCTTCGACGCCATCACCCGTGACGCGCATGCGGTTCGCTCGGCTCGGCAGCCAAAAAGTGCGTGACCGTCGGCGTGCCTCCTGTGTGAAACCGGTGCACGACATCTTGCTGCACACGATCCGCCTTCGTCACGCGTTCGTGCTGGCGGAGGTGCTCCAACCACGATTCCACCAGAAAGGTTTCTAAGTATCGTCCTTCGTCGGCCGTGTCCTCGAATACCCCCCACGCGTACGCGCCGTCACGCCGGCGCTCGTGTCCCAGCCGCTCCAGGGCCTCCAGGAAGGCCTCACGATTTCGTGGATCCACGCGGTATTCGAGGGTGACCAGCACCGGGCCCTGATCACCCTCAACGCCGTGTGTGGTGATTGGAGCGGGCCAGTGCACCGATGGGGTGAGGTCAATGCCTGCACCAGTTTGCAGTTTCCACCGCCACGTCAAGGGTATCGCGATGAGGGCGCCCGCGGCGGCAATAAACTGCGCGGTGGACACGCCCACGACTGCGGCGGCTTCTCCCCACGCCGCGCTGCCGAGCGACAGGGTCCCAAAAAACACCGTGACGTAGATTGCGAGCCCGCGTCCGCGCACCCATTCCGGCAGCGCCACCTGGGCTGAGACGTTGAGACTCGATAACACCGCGATCCACGACACGCCGGCCACGAGACTGCCGATCAGCACAATTACGGGGTGGCGAGCCAGCCCGAACAGCGCGAGCGTGACAGCCGTCCCAAGCGTACCGGCGGCCACGAGCCGATCGGGTCCCAATCTGGCGTGCAGCCGGGGCAGCCAGAACGCCCCGCCCACCGCACCGGCGCCGATCGCGCCCAACAAAATCCCGTAGAGTTCGGGTCCGCCGGCCACCTGGCGACGCGCCACGAGGGGCAGCAAGGCCCAATACGCGCTGGCAAACAGAAAAAACGCCACCGCGCGCACCAACGTCGCGCGCAGGTGTGGATTGTTCCGAGCGTAGCGAAACCCAGCATGAATCGCGCCGTTGAACCGCTCGACGGGCAGCCGGCTACTGTTCCGTTGCGGGGAGCGCCACCACACCAGGGCGCCGAGAACGCCAAGATTGCTGACCGCGTTGAGCCAGAACGTCGCGGCCATTCCCACTGCAGTGATGACCACGCCGCCGAGTGCTGGGCCCACCGCGCGGCTGATGTTGATGCCGATACTATTAGTCGTCACGGCCGATCGCAGGTCGCGCTTGGGGACAAGTTGCGGCACGATCGCTTGCCAAGCCGGAGCCGCCACGGCCTGGGCCGCCCCAAGGAGAAATGCAAACAGCAACAGCCGCTCCGGGTTCACCAGACCGAGTCCCACCACCGCCGCGAACACCGCCGCAATTACCGTCGTCGCGCCTTCTGCCACGATGAGAAACCGGCGTTTATCGACGATGTCCGCGAGCGCGCCGGCCGGCAGCGCGAACAGGAACACCGGCAGAGTGGCGGCCACTTGGACCAGCGAGACGATCAGCGGATCAGGATTCAGGGTCGTCATCAGCCAGCCCGAGGCCGCGTTGTACATCCACGTCCCGATGTTTGACACGACGGTCGCCGTCCACACCACAGTGAACGCGGTGTGGTGGAACGCACTCCAAGGAGAACTGCCTGCTTCGGCGGGCGCCCCACCAGCAGCGTTAGGACCTCCGTGCCGCGCGCCGATTCCCACCCGTCCTTCCATCCCCCCGGTCACGACTCACCCTGCGCGTCACCCACGACCGCCAGCCCCGCTACCACGCCCTATCCCCGTGGCTCGTCCGCATGGGGTGAGCGGACGCCGTCCCGCCCCCTCATGTGCCGCGAGCGCAGATCCCGCAAGAGTCAGCCGCTCACGGTGACCAGTGGGTCGGAATAATCGCAGACGCCGTGCGTCGCCATCTGCCTCGCGGCGCGGGCGACCTCGCGCCCGAGTTGCCGCAATTGCGTCTCGAGCTGGGGATCGTGAGGCCGTCCGGCATTGTCGAACGCCGCCGGTGCCCGCGGAATCGGCACGACGAGCGGAACAGCCCACCCGCGCAGCGATCGGACGACAAACTCCATCGTATTGACCGCCTGCAACCCGTGCACACCGCCGGCCGTGCTGACCAACCCGACGATCTTGTCGGTCAGGAACGGCGGGGTGCGGTCGCCAAGCACGTGCAGCCAATCGAGCGCGTTCTTGAACGCCCCGCTGATCGTGCCGTTGTAGAGCGGGCTGCTCCAGACGAGCCCATGCGCCGCGTAGACCGTGTCACAGAACGCAGCGACCGGCGCCGGGACCTCCGTGAGATCGGGATCGAACATGGGTAATGTGAGCGCCCGGAGATCCAGCACGCGCGTCTCCACGTCCCCGTCCGCCGCGCCTTCGACGGCGATGCGCAGCGCCGCCAAGCTACTCGATACGCGTGCCAGCGACCCGCCAATGCCAACGACGCTCAGGCGTGCCAACGAACGTCACCTCCACAGTGTACTGGTCACTCACGCGGTCGCACCGCCTCCGAGCGGCGCCGTGTGCGCCCGCCGCATTGCCCTCACGTCGGGAGTAATTACGGCACGTTTCACTCGGATAATGCGGGATTCCTGTCATTCCCCTGCACGCATCCCGCAACTACAAACGCGGCCCGATCGCTCGGCTCCCGCAGCAAGCCGACATCAACGCCTTCGCGTGGGCGGCGGCGAAATAGGTGCGCCCGCCAAGGAACCGCGCTGACCGGACGCGATTCACAAAACTTCTCTCCGCTTAGCTCCGTTCGGGGCTGTCATCGGCGTGGGAAGGCGTTGGCACGGCCCTTCGAGATTCTGGCGCCTGCTGCCTGGGCATGAATGAACCGTCGAGATACTCTCGGAGGTTAGTGCATGGTATTCGCCGTGCGAGGTCGGATCCGGACGATCGTCAGGCCGAGAACCCCGCGCCCGGGCCGGCACCGGGCCGATTCTTGGGCTCGTCTGCCGCGTAGTTCAGCAATTCGTGCGGCAATCTCGCCGTCTCACGGGCGAGCCGGGCGTAGTGGCGAATCACGTGCGCGGAGAGATCGATGAGCCGCAGAACGCGCACGGAGTCACCAAATCGCTTCCGCCGGGCGCGGCCGATCAGCGTGCGATCCCGGCGGTCAGAACCATTCCACATCGCTACCCGAGTCATCAAGATACTCCCCCCGCACCCCTTTGAATGACGGTATCGCACCCACCGAAGGGGGCCACTACTCGTCCACAATGATTGACGTCGCCGTCAGGGTACCATCTGGGTTGGCCGGGACCCGCACCCACACGGTGGCGCGCGTTCCGGTCTTGAGCGCGCCAACCGAGACGGCGGCCAACCGACGGATCGTCGCGCTCCTCGGGACGGCGATCGTCGCCACACCGCCCAAGTACCTCACGGTGACGGTCCCGCCGACTCCCAGGCTCAGGCTCTCTGCGCTCACTTGTCCGTTTGTCATCGTGTGATCGTTCGACGTCACGACCTGATCAACGCGAGCGGGGTCTTTCCATCCCGCCGGGAAGATGGCGATCGAGAGTGCGGTGAGTGTCCCGTTCGCGCCTTTCGCCGCGTCCACGGAGATCCACGTCCCGAGAGTGACGTCGGACAGGTGTGCGGGCACGCGCGCGACGGCGGTCGTGGTTGAGGTGGTGGTGATGTTCTTCCGGCCCTGGTCGCTGATCAGCGCGATCACGTTGAGCTTCCCATATTCCTGCATCAGCAGCGTACCGGTAAGTGCCATCGTTGGAGCAGCACGCACGGTCGGCGTCACGACCGTCAGCATTGCGCCCGCCAACAGTGCCGACGCGGTCACGGCAAAATTGCGACGCGTCACGTGAGCACCTCCGCGAAATCCTGGAGAGTACATCATCCGTTGGGGGCCCACGGGTCGGACCCTCGTGCTGGCGGATTTCCGCAGGCACGAGAGATTCCCCTGCTAACTGCTTGTGTACACACGTTGTTCTGTCGGGGCCAGCGCCCGAACCACGATCGCGCCTTGATGCCCGCGGCAGGGACGCGACTCGCGGGGCTGAAATGAGATGTTCACACATGACATCCGCTGAGCGATCATTCTACACGGCTCAAAGTGCGACATCCGACCCGGGCGAGTTCGCCACGTGGCTCGATTCACTGCCTGGCGACCCGCACCGGGTCAGCGGCATCGTGTCGAGGTTCGTGATTCACCCTGCCTTGCTCAAGCGCTGGCACATCGAGCACCCGCATGCGCAGGAGCGCGACACGGAGGTCCGCCCTGTCCGTGAGCTTCTGCGCCGGATCGTGAACCGCGACGCTCGGCCGTTGGATCGCGCGCGCCCGTACGCTCAGCGCGTCGTCGGGACCTGCCGTCACTACGCGCTCCTCGCGGCCAGTATCCTCCGCCACCATGGCGTCCCGTCTCGCGTACGCGTCGGGTTCGCGACCTACTTCGTGCGTGGGTTTTACGAGGATCACTGGCTTTGCGAGTACTGGAACGGGGACGCTTGGCGACTGCTCGACGCTGAACTGGGCGAAGAAGCGGTGGCGAAGGAGTACGCCGTTGACTTCGAACCGTGGGACGTCCCGCGCGAGTGCTTCCTCACTGCCAGCGATACGTGGCGGTCGCTGCGTCAACACACGATAGACGGGCAAGCCTGTGGGGTATCGTTCATTCCCGCCGTCAGAGGAGCCTGGTTCGTCGGCGCAAGCATCTTGCGTGACGTGGCCGCCCTCAACCTGCGCGAGTTGCTCCCGTGGGACTATTGGGGGATGGCGCGCTCGCTCGGCCCCGGCCAAGCGATCCCGCTCGCCGTCGCGGCCCATCTTGATGAAGTCGCGGCGATCGTCGCTGGCCCGGCGCCCGACTGGCAGGCCCTGCGCGCGTCCTACGAGGCCGACGAGGACCTTCGCGTACCGCCCACGGTTCTCTCGTTCCCCGGCGGAACCCCGATCGAGACACCGGTGTGAGACCCAACCAAGTCCTCTCGTGGTTCGCGGGAATATCGTATGCTCCCCAACCATGGGGCCAGGACGCATACCTTGGCCGAGGATGCAGAATGAGAGCATGCGATGGCCGCGAGTTCCCCAACTCCGAATCGCGGGCGACCCATGTGCACCGGAATTTAGTACATATTTCTCGGGAACAACATCTCGCTAGGCAGAGGGCATGTCACGACCGATCAGCCGGGTCCCGGGGTATTCGCCTATTTGAACAAAAGAGCGACGCGCGGAGCCTCAGCCTGACCGGGAACCCCACGCTCCCCGTCCAGCGCTGTCATGATCGACGACGGCGGGCGAGGTGTCATTGTGACGCCTACGCACCACGCTCCGGTGCCGCCGCCGGGTTGGGAACGTGACGGAGGGACCATGAACGCCGGACGGCTTATCTGCCTTCTCATCGCGCTTGGATTGATCACCGGATCGGCCGGGTCCGTTCGGCCCCCAGTCTCCGCGGCGTCTCCCGCCTCCATCAGCGCCACCGCCGACAGCGTGCCGGAGTTCGCGTGGCGGCCGTCGCTCCCGATCGACTCAATGAGTTCGGCGATCAGCCCGATCGGGGGGACCGAGACACGGGCGCTCGTGGGCATGGACGGAAAGCTCTACGCCGCCATCGGGTACTGGCGTGACACGGACCGAGACAGTCCGCGCCTCCCCGGGGCGCAGGTGCTCGTGTTGGACGATCCAGTATCCCCTTGGCGTATCGACCTGGAACTTGATGACAGGATGCCGTCGGGTCCCAGTGCGGGATTGCGAACCTATCTGGCGATTGCCACACTTTCGTCGGTGACCTTTCATCAAGACCGCGGCGGGCACCAGCTGGCGGGTCCGGTGTCGATGCTGGTGGCCGGGGTCTGGAGCCGAGCGGGAGGACTTGATGTGTTCTCGCGATCGGAAGACTCGAGCCAATGGACCAGATCGAGACTGGCCAACGCCGATGGCGCCCCGCCTGGCACCCAGGTGCGCAGCTTCACGGTGTACGCCGATGCGGTGACGCACCAGGAAAAGATCTTCGCGGGGGCGACCAACGCGATCTACACCGGGGAGTTGGATCCCAGCGTGCCCGGCCAGATTCATTGGGACGCGATCCCCGAGACGTGGACGGCCGATGCGCAGCGGCCATCGGACCTAAACCGGGTCATGAGCTTCGCCGCGTGCAACGGGAGATTGTATGCCACCGTGTACGGGAGCCTGTACGAGCGGCAGGACGGTGATATCCCCGCGTGGCAAGCCGTCTTTACGGCGCGCGTTCAGGCGCGGGGGCCAGACGTCAGCGGATTCCGCGGAGCGACATGCGTCCCGAATCCGTCGGGCACCGGCGACGCATTGCTGCTCGGCCTTGAGGACTCTCCCTCGATCGTCTACCGGGTGAACCTACACGACTTCTCGGCGGTCCAAGAACTGAATGTGTCCCGCTTTCTCAGTGCGGCGTGGCACACCCGTGTGACCTACGCAATCGTCGCGTACAACAATATGGTGCGCTACCCCAATGCCGCCGCTCCCGCGTGCCCGAGTCTTCTGCTTGGGCTAGAGGCCGTCACGCCAGACCTTCCTGGGGGATTCGGTCCCACCAAGTTCAACCGAGACGCGTCTTTTCTCGTGCGCTCGTGCCGCGGCACCTATACCGTCCGAACGATTCGCGACCCCAGCGTTCATCCATCTCCCACGCTGGTGTCCACCAGGACGCTGCTTCTGTCGCCGTTTGCGCAGGATCCTGAGGGAACCGTGTTCGCCGGTGGATTCGACGCGAACAACGTGCCGGTGCACAACACGGCGTGGTTGTACAAGGAGACCCCGCTGCGCTAGATAAGATGAACGAGCCGGCGACCCGCGTAATACCTGAATCCGGCGTCATTTGCGCAGATCCATCAGGTGCAATGTGTACGGACCCCGGATAATTCGCAGAGCGCGCGAGATCGGAGAGGAATTTCCCCGCCGCACGATAACCACACCCTAGTGTAATTATCCTGGGCACGAAAAAACCGCTTGTTGGGGGGATCGGTGCGCCATCGTCGGGGCCTCCGGCGTGTTCGTGTCGCGTTTACCGGCGATCACTTGACGCGGTTTGGCGGTGCGTTATTTCTTCACCTGTTCTTTCGACGATTGCGTTTGCGCGAACGCTTCACGCAAGAGGTCCGTTTTCCACAGCGCAACAACACATACAGTATCGCCGAGATGCTGCTCGCCTTACTATATCCAATCATTTTGGGGATCGAGCGAATCGAGACAACGGAACTGCTTCAGCACAACGGCGTGTTCCAAACGCTTACGGGCTTGCCAGCCTATCCGGATCCCACCGCGTTACGCCGTTTCCTGCGTCGGTTGGGGCTACGCGGTCTACCGAAGCTCCGTCGGCTCCATGATCGTCTGCTGGCGCAAATGTGCCAGCGCCCGCGTCCGCTCCGCCGTGTCCTATTTGATCTCGATTCGACAGTGCTAACGTTGTACGGCCACCAAGAAAAAGCCCGGCGCGGCTACAATCCAACCAAGCGAGGCCATCTTTCGTATCACCCCTTGGTGTGCTTTGAAGGTCAAACCAAAGATTTCTGGCACGGCGAAATGCGCCCGGGTGATACCGGTACGGCGACAAGGGCCGGGTGGCTACTCCACGCGTGCTTCACAAAACTGCCCGCGACGGTGCGTCAAATAAGGGTCCGCGCCGATGTGGGATTCTACGACTACAAACTCATCAAAATCATCGAGACGAGTCGCGGCAAGTTTGTCATCGTTGCTCGACTGACTCCGCCCCTCCGCGCGCTCATCACTGGATTGACCTACACTGAGGTGCGACGGGGCCTAGCCGTTGCGGAGTGCCAGTACCAACCGCTGCGGTGGCCACGTCCCTATCGGTTTGTGGTGGTGCGGAAATCGTTGCCCGAGGAGGATAGTCCTCAGACGACCTTGTTTACTGTCGGCCGCTACACTTATCACGTATTCGTCACGAACTTTCGGATTTGGCCCCTTGCCGTGTATCGGTTCTACAATGACAGGGCTGCCATGGAGTTGATCATCCGGGAGCTGAAGGCTGACTACTCACTCGCAAAGATTCCCACCGGACACTATGCTGCCAACGAAGCATATTTTCATCTCTTGCTCCTTGGCTACAACTTGATGAATTGGTGGAAGCGCCTCTGCCTGCCGCCCGCGTACCACACAATGACCTTGGGGACGTTGCGCCCTCGATTTCTTTGGCTCCCTGCAGAATTCGCGCGTCTCAGCGAGGGAATGACCCTAAGATTTCCGCCGGCTCTTCCGGATCCGACTGCTATCAAACACGCCTTTGCTCGTACGGCACGCCTTCGCGTCTGACCATTTTCACGCCGGATTCAGGTAATACCTGAATCCGGCGTCATTTGCGCAGATCCATCAGGTGCAATGTGTACGGACCCCGGATAATTCGCAGAGCGCGCGAGATCGGAGAGGAATTTCCCCGCCGCACGATAACCACACCCTAGTGTAATTATCCTGGGCACGAAAAAACCGCTTGTTGGGGGGATCGGTGCGCCATCGTCGGGGCCTCCGGCGTGTTCGTGTCGCGTTTACCGGCGATCACTTGACGCGGTTTGGCGGTGCGTTATTTCTTCACCTGTTCTTTCGACGATTGCGTTTGCGCGAACGCTTCACGCAAGAGGTCCGTTTTCCACAGCGCAACAACACATACAGTATCGCCGAGATGCTGCTCGCCTTACTATATCCAATCATTTTGGGGATCGAGCGAATCGAGACAACGGAACTGCTTCAGCACAACGGCGTGTTCCAAACGCTTACGGGCTTGCCAGCCTATCCGGATCCCACCGCGTTACGCCGTTTCCTGCGTCGGTTGGGGCTACGCGGTCTACCGAAGCTCCGTCGGCTCCATGATCGTCTGCTGGCGCAAATGTGCCAGCGCCCGCGTCCGCTCCGCCGTGTCCTATTTGATCTCGATTCGACAGTGCTAACGTTGTACGGCCACCAAGAAAAAGCCCGGCGCGGCTACAATCCAACCAAGCGAGGCCATCTTTCGTATCACCCCTTGGTGTGCTTTGAAGGTCAAACCAAAGATTTCTGGCACGGCGAAATGCGCCCGGGTGATACCGGTACGGCGACAAGGGCCGGGTGGCTACTCCACGCGTGCTTCACAAAACTGCCCGCGACGGTGCGTCAAATAAGGGTCCGCGCCGATGTGGGATTCTACGACTACAAACTCATCAAAATCATCGAGACGAGTCGCGGCAAGTTTGTCATCGTTGCTCGACTGACTCCGCCCCTCCGCGCGCTCATCACTGGATTGACCTACACTGAGGTGCGACGGGGCCTAGCCGTTGCGGAGTGCCAGTACCAACCGCTGCGGTGGCCACGTCCCTATCGGTTTGTGGTGGTGCGGAAATCGTTGCCCGAGGAGGATAGTCCTCAGACGACCTTGTTTACTGTCGGCCGCTACACTTATCACGTATTCGTCACGAACTTTCGGATTTGGCCCCTTGCCGTGTATCGGTTCTACAATGACAGGGCTGCCATGGAGTTGATCATCCGGGAGCTGAAGGCTGACTACTCACTCGCAAAGATTCCCACCGGACACTATGCTGCCAACGAAGCATATTTTCATCTCTTGCTCCTTGGCTACAACTTGATGAATTGGTGGAAGCGCCTCTGCCTGCCGCCCGCGTACCACACAATGACCTTGGGGACGTTGCGCCCTCGATTTCTTTGGCTCCCTGCAGAATTCGCGCGTCTCAGCGAGGGAATGACCCTAAGATTTCCGCCGGCTCTTCCGGATCCGACTGCTATCAAACACGCCTTTGCTCGTACGGCACGCCTTCGCGTCTGACCATTTTCACGCCGGATTCAGGTAATACGTGGGTTGCCACCAGGACGGAGGCCTATCCACATACGGGGGTGCCGGCTCATGGATCAGCATAGCATAGTGGTTGGTCTGGATGTCCACAAAGGGAGCATCACGGCCGCGGTCCTGCCGCCAAACGTTGCGCGGCCTCAGGAGACGTGCACGATCGAGAACGACGCGCGGGCCGTCGAGCGCTTGGTGAAACGGATCATGAAGAACGGGAATGCGGTGTTTGTGTACGAGGCGGGGCCGTGTGGATATACGCTGCACCGGCAGTTGTATCGTCTGGGCTGCCAGGCGGCGGTGATCGCCCCGGGCCTGACGCCCGTGCGTCCCGGCGATCGGGTCAAAACGGATCGGCGTGACGCGGAGAACTTGGCCCAACTCTATCGCGCGGGGCAACTCACGGAAATTCGGGTGCCCACCGGGGAAGAGGAAGCGGCCAGAGACCTCGTCCGTGCGCGCGAAGACGCCGTGGCCGACCGGCTGCGCGCCCGACATCGGCTGAGCAAATTTCTCCTTCGTCAAGGACGGCTGTACGATGGCAAGCAAGCGTGGAGTCAGAAGCATTACGCGTGGCTCCGTCAGCAACGGTTTGAGTTGACGTTGGCCCAGCAGACGTTTGATGCGTATCTCCGCGGGGTCGAAGAAGCCGACGCCCGGTTGGCGAGTTTGACCACCCAGGTGCTCGAACTGGCGCAACGGCCGAGCTATGCGGCGCTTGTGCAAGGCCTGCGCTGTCTGAAAGGCGTCGACACGCTGACCGCGATCACACTGATTGTCGAAACACAGGACTTCCGGCGCTTTGGGCACGCCCGCGCGTACATGGACTTCACCGGCTTGGTGTGCTCCGAGAACAGCAGCGGAGACAGGACCCGCCGCGGCTCTATTACGAAAGTCGGCAACGCGCATCTCCGCCGTGTCCTGGTCGAAGCGGCCTGGAGCTACTCGCATCACAACAGCAGCGGCGCGACGATCACCAAACGACGCCACGGCTGTCCGGCGGCAGTGGTGCAGATCGCCCGCCGTGCGCAGGACCGGCTTCACCGCCGCTACTGGCGCCTGACCCAGCGCAATAAGCCACGGCCAGTCGCGATCGTCGCCGTCGCGCGGGAGTTGGCAGGATTCGTCTGGGCAATCGCGCATAGCGTGTCGAGCACCACCGCGGCGTAGAGTACCAGGAACAGATTCCGAGGATCGACGGACGTGTTCTGGACCTGGAGGCGAAGCAGCGGTCAGGAGCATCCTCGAGGGGTCTATGTGGCGGACAGGCTGACGTCTGTGCCGACCCACGTTCCTAGATTGAGGCAGCTCCCGACGAATCACAATCATGTGCGCTCTGCCCGCTTCGTGCGGGTAACCGCCGAATACGCATGAAAATGTCAAGTCTTTTCCCGTGCACCCTTCGCGCGGCGGGCCGCTACCATCGTTCGGTACGCCTCTTCAGCTTGTCGCAGGGGTTCGCGCTCTTGGTCGGATGTCTGTTGAGTGCGAATGCCGACGATCGATCGCCCGCGCTGGTGAGGCGCCCCCGCTTTCAGCTGGACCTGGCGGTGCTTGTGCGCGGTGAGACTCGGAGGTGTCCAGCGGTACTCGCTGTTATGGGTGAGCAAGTGCCAGGCCAACACCGCCAATTTTCGCGCCACCGCAACATAGGCGATCTGCTTTCCCCGGTGACCACTGATGCGCTCGTGGAATGCACGCAGAGGCCCCGCCACGCGAATGGTAGCATGCGCGGCCTCCACCAACAGACCACGGGCGTGCGCCTGTCCTTGCCGACTGATGTGTCCGGTAAAGGCTGGACGGTTTCCCGATTGGCGGACGCGTGGGTCGAGCCCAAGATAGCCCACCAGGTGCGTTGGGCGCGGGAACCGCGTGACATCCCCGATCACAGCCACGAGCGCGACGGCCGTGGTCAAGCCGACTCCTGGGATGGTCATCAGGCGCAGCACCCGACGGTCCGCAAGCGCGGCTTGGGCGATACGTTCAACGGCCCCGTGGAGCTCGGCTTCCAAGGCGTCGAGCAATCGGAGCATACTGTCGACTTGATGGCGCTCCTCGACGGGCAGCGAGACATCGGCCAACCACGCGCGACCGGCTTTGCCGAACAAGTCAGTGAAGGACTGCGCAACAAGGTTACGGTCCAAAATGGCGTGAATCCGATTCCGCAATCGGGTTCGCTGCTGGACTAACGACTGGTGGTTCGCCACTTGGCGCCGCGACGTCTGCGTGGCGGGATCTGGGGCCCAGACCGGTGGAATGAAATCCGCGGCAAGCAGCTGTGCCAAAATCGCGCTATCAACGCGATCGGTCTTGATCTTGGCGCTCGCGATCGCTCGCGTCCGCATCGGGTTGGAGACGATCACTTGACCGGCGTGCGCGCGGAGCAGCTCAGCAATCGGCCATGTATTGATGCTGGCTTCCAGTACGACGCGATCCGTCGAATTGAGCGTCTGAGCGAATGTGCGCAGGGCCGCCGGCGTAGTTGAGATGCGTTCGAGGTGTCGAATCGCTTGGCCGGGCTCGAGCACGGCAATCTCAGCGAAGTGCTTGTGGACGTCAAGCCCTATCGCGCGCATGTCACCCCCCTTTGGAACACACCTGGGCAACACGACACCTACGCATTCGCGCTCGCAGCGCAACCGGGTCAGTCGCAGGGGCGGCCAGATATCAGAACGGACTCGTGGTCCATATTCGCGACGGCCTGCCCTCAGGTAGTGTCCCCTCGTGCCCCAGAGCCCGGCTCTTCTATCTTACGCGCAGCCGTGCACGAGGCACTCTCTTTTCATAACCGATATCAGAGTGATTCACCGTCGCGAACGCTTCGCTTCCAGGACCCGAATACGCCGTCCATCCTCTGGGACGACGGAGGGCCGTTCGTGGCTTGACCTACACGGTACTTGACAGGCTCGTTCATATCAGACCCTAACCAATGCGTTGGCCACCCTCCTCACCGCCTGCGCACGAGCATCTCTGAGGTAATACGTGGGTTGCCACCAGGACGGAGGCCTATCCACATACGGGGGTGCCGGCTCATGGATCAGCATAGCATAGTGGTTGGTCTGGATGTCCACAAAGGGAGCATCACGGCCGCGGTCCTGCCGCCAAACGTTGCGCGGCCTCAGGAGACGTGCACGATCGAGAACGACGCGCGGGCCGTCGAGCGCTTGGTGAAACGGATCATGAAGAACGGGAATGCGGTGTTTGTGTACGAGGCGGGGCCGTGTGGATATACGCTGCACCGGCAGTTGTATCGTCTGGGCTGCCAGGCGGCGGTGATCGCCCCGGGCCTGACGCCCGTGCGTCCCGGCGATCGGGTCAAAACGGATCGGCGTGACGCGGAGAACTTGGCCCAACTCTATCGCGCGGGGCAACTCACGGAAATTCGGGTGCCCACCGGGGAAGAGGAAGCGGCCAGAGACCTCGTCCGTGCGCGCGAAGACGCCGTGGCCGACCGGCTGCGCGCCCGACATCGGCTGAGCAAATTTCTCCTTCGTCAAGGACGGCTGTACGATGGCAAGCAAGCGTGGAGTCAGAAGCATTACGCGTGGCTCCGTCAGCAACGGTTTGAGTTGACGTTGGCCCAGCAGACGTTTGATGCGTATCTCCGCGGGGTCGAAGAAGCCGACGCCCGGTTGGCGAGTTTGACCACCCAGGTGCTCGAACTGGCGCAACGGCCGAGCTATGCGGCGCTTGTGCAAGGCCTGCGCTGTCTGAAAGGCGTCGACACGCTGACCGCGATCACACTGATTGTCGAAACACAGGACTTCCGGCGCTTTGGGCACGCCCGCGCGTACATGGACTTCACCGGCTTGGTGTGCTCCGAGAACAGCAGCGGAGACAGGACCCGCCGCGGCTCTATTACGAAAGTCGGCAACGCGCATCTCCGCCGTGTCCTGGTCGAAGCGGCCTGGAGCTACTCGCATCACAACAGCAGCGGCGCGACGATCACCAAACGACGCCACGGCTGTCCGGCGGCAGTGGTGCAGATCGCCCGCCGTGCGCAGGACCGGCTTCACCGCCGCTACTGGCGCCTGACCCAGCGCAATAAGCCACGGCCAGTCGCGATCGTCGCCGTCGCGCGGGAGTTGGCAGGATTCGTCTGGGCAATCGCGCATAGCGTGTCGAGCACCACCGCGGCGTAGAGTACCAGGAACAGATTCCGAGGATCGACGGACGTGTTCTGGACCTGGAGGCGAAGCAGCGGTCAGGAGCATCCTCGAGGGGTCTATGTGGCGGACAGGCTGACGTCTGTGCCGACCCACGTTCCTAGATTGAGGCAGCTCCCGACGAATCACAATCATGTGCGCTCTGCCCGCTTCGTGCGGGTAACCGCCGAATACGCATGAAAATGTCAAGTCTTTTCCCGTGCACCCTTCGCGCGGCGGGCCGCTACCATCGTTCGGTACGCCTCTTCAGCTTGTCGCAGGGGTTCGCGCTCTTGGTCGGATGTCTGTTGAGTGCGAATGCCGACGATCGATCGCCCGCGCTGGTGAGGCGCCCCCGCTTTCAGCTGGACCTGGCGGTGCTTGTGCGCGGTGAGACTCGGAGGTGTCCAGCGGTACTCGCTGTTATGGGTGAGCAAGTGCCAGGCCAACACCGCCAATTTTCGCGCCACCGCAACATAGGCGATCTGCTTTCCCCGGTGACCACTGATGCGCTCGTGGAATGCACGCAGAGGCCCCGCCACGCGAATGGTAGCATGCGCGGCCTCCACCAACAGACCACGGGCGTGCGCCTGTCCTTGCCGACTGATGTGTCCGGTAAAGGCTGGACGGTTTCCCGATTGGCGGACGCGTGGGTCGAGCCCAAGATAGCCCACCAGGTGCGTTGGGCGCGGGAACCGCGTGACATCCCCGATCACAGCCACGAGCGCGACGGCCGTGGTCAA
>CAWDRG010000020.1:0-77278 GCA_963804645.1 uncultured Bacillota bacterium | reverse complement strand
GCAACGGGCTGAGACCTTCTTGCGTAGCCATTCCGCGGCGGCCGCGGCGTGGCGCCTAAACGGATCGAGTCGGTCAGTGAGCACGGCCCTCGCGGTCGGTCGGCGACGACCGAATCGCATCCGTGGGATCAACCGCCAACACGAGCCGTTGTGGCACGCTCCTGTTCCCCGTGATGGATGGTCCCCAGGTACCTCAAGACCTCTTCCATCGGGACCACATCACCGTACTTCATGTGAATGTCAAAGAGTGTGACTTTGTGCGATGTGATGCCCCGATCACAGACGCACTCGACCGGCACGATGACGCGAAAGTTGTAGCCGAACGCGTCGAGTGCCGTGTCACGGACGCACCCGCTCGTGACCGTCCCGGTGACGATCACGGTATCCACGTGGTGAAAGATCAAGTAGCTCACCAGGTCCGTGCCGACGAATGCGCTCGGAGCGGCTTTGACGACGACCGACTCGCCGGCCAGCGGCTGCAGGTCCGGGACAATTTCGTACGCCGCCGGATGCGCCATCACCGGCTGGCCGGTTCCGGCAGTCTTCCACCGGCCGCGTTCTGCCGGAATTGATCGCGAACGCGCTTTCGAAAAGAACACCGGGCACCCAGCCGTCCGGGCGGCCGCGAGCACCTGTTGGATCGCCCGGACGGTTGCTGGCGCGGATGGACTGCTGAACGGATACGCTGGATCCACGAACGCGGCGTACATATCCACGACCAGCAGGGCCGGCCGGCGGCCGAAGCCGACACGTCCGCCCCACCCTCCGCGTTCGTACAGGTCTTGTTCTTCTCTCGGGATCACATCATCCCAGATCGCCATCGCCTGCCCCCCTCACGCCTCGGCCCGCGTCATCGAGGCGACGTCGAACTCCACGCCGCGCAAGGTCGTGCGCGATGCACACGCGTCAAGGACCGCGGCTGCGTTGATGTGGTGACGCGCGTCTGACCCCAGTCGGTCGCAGCCTGCCCTGCTCGAATGAAATCCTATCTCTCTCACGAAGCCGTCACACCGGCGCCGCCCACCTTCGTCGTTTGCGGCGGCAGGATCGGGTCGCTAGTGATTCTCGACCCGCGCTGTATTCCACAGAAATCCCAGCACCGGGTTCAGCAGCACGTTGACGTCCCGAGGCTGCACCCACTGTTGGTACAGGGCGTCGGTCCGCTGGTTGTACATGAAGATCCACGGCGCATCCTGCACCGCGATCGCGTTCGCCTGCTGATACAGTTTGATCCGTTCGGTCTGGTTGGTCATGGCGTCGGCCTGTTCGACCAGCGCGTCGAACTTCGGGTTCCGGTAGCCGTAGACGTTGAACGGGCTGTGACTGTCCAGCAGATAATACAGATAGTCCTGCGCATCCGGGTAATCCATCAGCCATCCGGCGTCGGTGGTCTGGACCTTGTGGGCCCGCCGCAACGCAAACCATTGGGCGAATGTCACCTGTTTGATCGTCACCCGGATCCCAACGGCCGCCAGTTCCTGCTGAATGATCTGCGGAACGTGCTCATCGCCCGGGTGCTCGATGAACTCGAGGTCAAATCCGTGGGTCCATCCCGCCTCCGCGAGGAGCTGCTTCGCCTTGGCCGGATCGTACGGATACGGATTGACGCTCGACGTGTATCCGGGAATCCCAGGCGGAATGGCGCCGCCGAAGATCGTGCCGCGTCCGTTGAGCCCTTTTCGCACGACGTATTCCTTGTCGACGGCGTAGTTCATGGCCAGGCGCACACGCACGTCCTTCAGTGCGGGCACGAGGTCCGGGTTGAGCGGGATGAAGTACGGCCACGGCGAGTCCGAGTAGACATAATCGCGCTTCAGCTCAGGCGTCGCCAGAATCTGCAGGTACAGAGAGGGATCGATAGGGCCGAGGCCCCAGATGGCGTCCACGTCGCCGCGCTGGAACGCCTCAAGCTGCGTCTGCTGGGTCGGTCCGAAGGTGATGTCGATATGCGTAATCTGGGGCGTCGGCGAGCGCGTGTAGAATTGATTCCGCACCAGGCTCATCGAGACGTTGGGCTGCCAGGAGTCGACCTTGAACGGCCCGGTGCCCATCGGATGTCGGGCCATCGCGGTCACGTCCGTGTTGAGCTGATGGTCGGACACAAACGAGCTCATGAGCGCGAGGATATTGAGGAAATATCCCTCCGGTGCCTCAAGACGGAAGATAATCGTCTGCGCGTCGGGCGTCTCGATCCCGGACACGGCGGTCGCTTTGCCGTCAAAATAATCTTTCGCTCCGATGATGTCGTAGTAGGCCGACGCATACGCAGACTTGACCGCCGGTTGCAGATTCCGCAAGATGGTGAACTTGACGTCGGCGGACGTCATCGGGTCTCCGTTGCTGAAGCGGACGCCCGGCTTGAGGTGGACGGTCAGGACCTTCCCGTCGGGCGACCACGTGTACGACGACGCCAGGTTAGGGGTCACTTCCATGCGGTCGACCTGGTACGTGAACAGGCCGTCGAACATGGCGGTCATTAACAAGAGGGCCTCAGGGAGCGTCGTCCCCTGTGGGTCCATGGACGGCGGCTCCTGGGCGAGATCCATCCGGAAAAAACCGGCTCGTCCGCCGGCGGCCGCCGCCTTCACCGCGGCAGACTGCAACGCGGAGCCGCTCACGAGCCCCGCAAGAAGCGTACCTGTTGCGATCGCGACCAGGATCGATCGTCTACACATGTACCGTCACACTCCTTTGAGTTCCGCTACCTCGGGGAGGTGCGTCGAGGCACCTCGCCAATCTCACCGCATCCCGCCGTCCGCTTCGTCTAGTGGTACGCCACGCGGGGATCGAGTACCATGTACACTAAATCTACCGCAAAATTCGTGAGTACGACGAGCACCGCAGATAACAGCGCGGTCCCCATGATGACCGGCACATCGAAGCTGGTGAGCGACTGATAGGTAAGGAGCCCGATGCCGGGCCACCCGAACACCGTCTCGATGAGGATCAGACCCGACAGCAGATTCGCCAGGTTGACCCCGGCGAACGTCACGACCGGCAGGAGCGCATTACGGACGATGTGCCGGAAATACACGGCGCGCCGGGACAGCCCCTTGGCCCACGCCGTGCGGACGTAGTCCTCGTGCTGGACCCCAAAGACCTGGGTGCGGAGGAGACGCGCGTAGATCGCCTGCTCGGTCAGCGCAAGCGTCAGCGCGGGCAGGATGAGGTGCAGCACGTGCGTGCCCTGCCCATACCCGCCGAGCGGCAGGAGCGGCAGCTTGAACCCCAAGAGATAGAGCAGCACGGTGCCGAGCCAGAATGTGGGCAGCGAGTTGAACAAGAGCGTCGAGACCGTCAGGGTCGCGTCGGCCGCCCCGCCGGGATGGAGGCCCGCGACCACGCCAGCGCCCAGGCCGAGGGCCAGGGTCAACAGGAACGCGGCGGCCGCCAGCTCCGCGGTGGCGGGGAACCGCTGCCCGATCTCGACGGCGACCGGCTGGCTCGTTTGATAACTGACCCCAAAGTCGCCGTGCAGCGCGTGCCACAGGTAGAGTCCGTACTGCACGTAGATCGGCCGGTCCAGGCCGTAGTATTTCTCGATCGCGGCCATCACGGCCGGCGTGGCCTTGTCACCGGCGATCGCGTCGATGGGATTGATCGGCACCAGAAAGATCACGAGGAACACAATGACCGACACGAGGGCCACGGTGACGAGCATCCAGAAACACCGCCGGACGACATATTGCGTCATAGGCGGCCCTCAGGCGACTCCGGCGCCTTGACGGGGATTGAGCGCGGCATTCAGCCCGTCCCCTAGGAGATTGAACCCCAGCACCGTGATGGTCAGCGCGGCCCCCGGTGTGAGGATGAGCCACGGCGCGACCTCAAAGTACGCCTGGCCCGCATGGATCATGGCCCCCCATGTCGGCGCGGGCGGCGGCACGCCGAGGCCGAGGTACGCGAGGCCGGACTCCACCACGACCAGGTAGCCGACGCGCAGGGCGGTCAACACGATCACCGGGGCGATCACGTTCGGCGCCACGTGACGGCCGACGATGCGGAGGTCCGACGCCCCGAGGGCGCGTTCCGCTTCGACAAACGCCTTCGACTTGGCCACCAGGGTTTCGCCCCGCGCGACGCGGGCGGTCCCGGGCCAGAATGTCAACCCCACTACAAGGATCAGCGTCCCGATGCCAGGGTGGCGCAGGACGCTGAGCAGGAAAATGACGAGCAGGAGGAACGGAAACGCGAAGATGGCGTCCGTAAACCGCATGAGCAGCTCGTCCAACCAACCGCCGCAGTACCCTGCGGCGACCCCGAAGAGCATCCCCAGCGCGGTCACGGTCGCCGAGGACACGACGGCGAATTCCAAGGAGCTCCTCGCGCCGTAGACAAGGCGGCTCAGGACGTCACGGCCGACATCGTCGGTCCCGAGGGGAAATCGGCCGCCCGGAGGGAGCGGCGCGCCCTGTGCCGACAGGCCGTCGTCGTACTGTTGGATCGGGTCGTGCGGCGCAATCCACGGCGCCGCCACCGCCATCAGGCACACCACGGCCACGAGAATCGCGCCGCAGACGCCGCTCCACGTGCCGAGAAAATACCGTCTCCAGCGCCGGCGATCGGCGGCCGGCACTCCGACGTCGGTCACCGCCGGCGAGATGGCCAACGTCGATCCTCCTGGGCCGGACCCCGATGCCTCACCCGCCGGCACCGTCCGCAGCCGACGTCCAGGTCTCGACCAGCGGATGCGCCACGTCGAGCGCGCGGGTCAGTGCTGCGATCTCGCCCCACAATGCCGCGGGGATCCGCAGCCCCTGCTCGATGCTGCGGCGCTTTCGCGCCGCGCTGCCCTCTCCGGGGACGTGAATCTCGTCGACGCCGGGCCGGGTCGGACCGCTCCGCATCGCCTGCGCAAGGCCCGACAGACTCTGATAGTACGTGTCCAAAGGGAGAAAGGCGTTTACCCGAATGGCTCCCACCAAGTTCGCCGAGGTCGCCGGCGGCCACATGCCGGCAAGGACGCCGCAGAGGATCTCAACCGCGACGGCCAGCGCGGCCCCCTTGTGACCGCCCAGCGGCGCCAAGGTACCGTGCGGCGGCAGCGCCTGGTGCGGATCGTTGGTCGGCGTTCCCGTGCGGTCGAACGCCCAGCCGTCCGGCAGGGATTCGCCCGCCCTCTGGGCGAGCAGTACGAGTCCGCGGGCGCCCTGTGTGGTCGAGATGTCGACGACCACCGGCGGGCCGTCCCGACGCGGAAATCCGATGGCGATCGGATTGGTTCCGAAGATCGGCTCGATGCCGCCCCACGGAGCCACCCACGACGACGCCGGGTTCCCAGAGCACGCGATCAAACCGATCATCCCGTGCTCCGCCGCGGTCTCGACGTAGGCGCCGAGCCGCCCGATGTGGTTCGTGTTGCGGACGACGGCGAAGCAAATGCCGCTCGCGTCCGCCCCTCGGATGCAGCGCCCCATCGCGTCGGCCGCAGCCACGTGTCCCCACCCGTTGTGGGCGTCCAGCACGAGGGTGGCCCCGGCGTCCCGCTCAACGGTGATCACCGTGGGGGACGTGATCTCGCCGCGGCGCGCCCACGTGACGTACGGCGGGATCCGGACCAGCCCCTGCGAGCGATTCCCCCGCTCCTCGGCGTCGACCACGTGCGAGGCGACCATCCGAGCCTCGTGCGCGGCCACGCCCGCCGCGGTCAGCAGCGCGCAGACCAGGTCCGTGAGATCGGCCGCCGGGACGGGACCGACCTCAGCCACGTCTCACACTCCGCGTCGCGATCGTGCTTACCACCATCGGATGGGGCATGCGTTCAGGCGCTCCACCCCGGTCGCGGTGACCCACCAGACGTCCTCCCAGCACGCGGTTCCGAAACCGGCCCGGACGAGCATGGGCTCAAACGCAAACACCATGTTCTCCTCCAGAGGCACCGGGTTGCCGGGCGCGAATGCCGGCAGGTCCTGGACCGCGCACCCCACGCCGTGGCCGCGGAAGTAGAGATACTCCTCATATCCGGCCGCGCGAGCCAGCCCGAGCGCGATGTCTGCCAGCTCGGCGATCGGGACGCCGGGGCGCGCGGCGCCCATGGTGGTCTCGACGATGGCGATTTGCGTCTCCATAAACCGCCGCTGCTCGGGAGTCGGTTCGCCGCAGACGCGCTGCCGCGAGATATCGCTGTAGTACCCCATGTACCGGCCGCCCACATCGATGTAGACCATGTCGCCGGCCTGAACACGGTTGCCGGTGGGGGCCATGTGCTTGAACCCGGCGCGTGGCCCGGCGCAGAGCGAGAGCGCAAAGGCCGAGTGCTCCGCCCCGGCGCGGAACATGGCATGGTACGCTTGGGCCGCGAGGTCAAATTCGCTCACGCCAGGACGCACGGCGTCCATCGCGGCACGTGCCGCCTCGTCTCCCACATGGCATGCCCGCCGCATCACCTCGATCTCGCGCGTACTTTTGGTGGCGCGCATGGTTCGCAGCAGGGCATCCGTCCGTTTAATGCGCGCGCCGGGAAACGTCTCGCCGAGGAAGCGCTCGAGCCCGTCGACGGCGCCCCGACCGACAATGCCAATCGTTCCCGGGACGCCCCCGCGCTCGCGGATGAAATCCTCGACGTGCTCGAACACCGTCACCGCCTTGGCGCCGCCCGTCACCGTACGCGGCGCTGCGGCGCAGCGTACGTCCTCGATCCAGCAGTCCTGGATACCGGAGTGCATGGGCTCACCGTGCATCACCGCATTCGTGGTGAACCCGGGCGCGCCGTTCCCGGGAACGACCAGAATACTCTCACCGCCGTAGAAGTCCTCGAAATTCGTCAGGTACCTGATGTTGGTGGGGTCTGCGGGATCTCCGAGGACACAGAGGTACTCCAGGCCATCGCGGCTCATGAGGTGCCGGAGCCGTTCCAGGCGCGCATGATACTCCTCCACCGGAAACGGCAGGTTCATCCACGGCAGGCGGTCGGCGTACGCGTACGGTACGCGTCCCCAGCCGTACGGCATCGACTGACGGCTCTGAGCGGGAATGTTCGTTCTAGCCTCTCAATCCGTCTTCAGTGTGGAACTGCACCGCTTGTATTGGAGGATTTCACCTGAGTTTCCTCTCCTCCGTGCGCCGGCGCGTCTTTCGCGCAGTCGCCCGTTCCTCATCGATGCGTCAACGCTTACGTGCAGGCTCGTTCACAACCACGTGTCGATCTACGCTGGCGAAGTAGACGCCGCCAAGGGGAATTCGAACGCCGCCGTGGCTCCTAGTGCGCCGCCCGAACGGCGCGCGGTGCACGGCGCCGCGCGTTTCGCCCGCGCTTCCCTCTCGTCTCGTGCGGCGCGGCGGCGGACTGCACGAACGTGGTGATCCCCAGATGGGACAGCAGTGGCCAATTCGTGATGAACAGCAACCACGCCGAACGCTTCGGATCATCGTTGACGTGCTGGTGCTCCACCAGAGGCGGGATATAGAGACCGTCTCCCTTCGCCCACGACACCGACCTGCCATCGTGGATATCATGGCCCCGCCCCTCAAGCACGTAGCCGACCGCCTCGAAGTTGTGATGGTGCACGCCGGTCGCCGCTCCCGGCGGGATTTCCCTGATAAACATGGCCAGGTTCTTCGAGTTCACGCCGGTGATTGAATCGATGATGTAGGCATTTCTCCCTTGCATGTTCTCTTCCCACTTGAGGTCCTTCGCACGCACCACACGTTTCTTGGCTCGGCGACGTCCCTCCGACGCTGTCTGCACGTAGTGAACGCCGCGCGAGAACTTTTCCATGATCCGTCGTGACGTCTCGTGTGCCACCGTTCCACCCACCCGTTGCGAGGATTGGTCGTCTCTTTCGTGGCGCTCCTGGCTGCGCGTTCCGGCGAGCCCATCGTGGCATACGTTCGCGCGGCACCTGCCACCCCCTTCTCGGCAGACAGCGTTCAGTGTCTCTCGCGTTCTACGATCAACGAGGCTGGAAGCGCGTCGTCGTACCTTCCGAATGCCACGGATGTAGGATTGACTGGTCGTGCGACGAGGCGTGGGCCGGGGTCAGCATGGAGGACACCGCTACGCGGCGCGCCGGCGGGGATCCAGAATCTCCCGCATGCGTTCGCCCACCAGGTTGATCGACACGACGAGCACGAGCAGCGCAAGCCCGGGAATGGTGCTCACCCACCACGCGACAAACAGCACGTCCCTGCCCTCGTTGACCATCGAACCCCACGCCGGAATACGCGGTGGGATGCCGACCCCGAGGAAGGAGAGCGAGGCCTCGAGCACCATGAAGTAGCCGACGCGCAGCATCGCGACCACCATGATCGTGTTCACGATGTTGGGGAGGATCTCGCTCACGAGAATCCACGCGGTCGGATAGCCGATCGCGCGGGCCGCCTCCACGTACTCTTTGCCCGCCTCCGACAGGGTGCTGCCGCGCGCGAGCCGGTAGAACTCGATCCAGCCCTTCAGCGAGAGCGCCCAGATCAGATTCCAAAAGCCGGGACCGAGAAACGCCATCACGCCGATCGCGAAGATCAAGTACGGAAAGGCCTGCAGAATCTCGACGAGCCGGGCGCCGATCATGTCCGCCGCCCCCCGCACGTGTGCCCCGACCATCCCGAGGGCCGTGCCGACCACCGTCGAGATGCCGACGGTCAGCACCCCTACCAGGATGCTGACCCGGGCGCCGTAGATGGTGCGGGAGAGGATGTCCCGGCCGAGCTCGTCGGTCCCGAACCAGTGGGCTTGGGAGGGCGGGGCGAGGCGCGCGGCAAGATCGGTCGCCTCGGGATGGGACGGCGCGATGACGGGCGCGAGCACGAATACGTTAGCACGACCGCCCCGGCGATGAGGCCGACCGGCTCGGCCGCGAGTCCCGCGGACACGCGGGACGCCGACGACAGCGCGCGCGCGCCGTGCCGCCGGATCGGGTACAGCACGTGGAGCGCGGTCACGCCCGACCGAGCCCCGCCGACCGGGGCGCCCTCATCCGAACTCGAGCTGCGGATCGAGCAGCGTATAGGCGGCGTCGACGACGAGGTTCGCGGCGACGTACGTCACGGCGTAGAGCATGACCGCGGCCTGCACCACGACGTAGTCCCGCGCGAAGATGGAGTTCACCACCAGGCGTCCGAGTCCCGGCCACGCGAACACGGTCTCCACGATCATGTTGCCGCCGAGCAGCTCCCCGATCTGCAGTCCGGCCACGGTCACCGCGGGGATCAGCGCGTTGCGCAGCGCGTGCTTGAGGATCACCGCCATCTCCGACACGCCCTTCGCCCGCGCGGTCGTGACGTACTGCCGGTGCAGCACCTCCACCATCGACGACCTGACGGTCCGCGCCAGCACCGCCGCGAACACGACCCCGAGCGTCAACGCGGGCATCAGGAGGTGCCGCAGGACGCTCACGAACGCGGCCCCGTTTCCGGCGAGCAGGCTGTCGACCAGCAGAAACCCGTCACCGGCGGCACCGCCATCGTCGAGTCGATCTGCCCGGAGGTCGGCAGCAGCGCGGAGATCCACCGAGAACAACAGGATCAGCAGCAGGCCGAACCAGAATCCGGGCATGCTCGCCCCGAGCAGCGAGGTCGAGAGGACCGCGCGGTCGATCCAGGATCCGGGTCTCACCGCGCTGGCGAGCCCGAGCGGCATGGCGATCAGCACGGCGACCACGACGGCGCCGCGGTGAGCTCGATCGTGGCGGGGAGCGCCTCGCCGATCATCGCCGCCACCGCCCGGTGCTGCACGAACGACGTGCCCAGGTCGCCGTGCGCCAGCTGGCCGAAAAACAGGGCGAGCTGGACGTACAGGGGCTGATCCAGGTGCAGCTCGTGCTGGATCGAGCGGATCACCGCGACGCTGGTGTTCGTGTCTCCCCAGCATGATCTGCACCGGATCGCCCGGCAGCAGGCGCAGCGAGAAAAACGCGAGCACGGCGACCGCGAGGGTCACCGGAATCGCGAGCAGCACCCGCTGAACGATCCGGACCAAACGCACGCGCCGGTGCGCTCCCCCTCAGTAGCCGGCCTGCTGCAGCAGCTCCTTCGCCTTGGCCATGTCGTAGGGATACGGCTTGAGCGACGGGTCGTAGCCGAACCCGCTCGGCAGGAAGCCGGTCGCGAGCCGCTGCGCGTAGCCGTGGTAGACGTCCTGCAGAATCGGCTGCCAGTTGATCGCGTAATTGAGCGCCTGTCGGACGCGCACGTCGCTGAACGGCGCCGTCGTGTTGTTGAGCTCGATCTCGTACGAGCGCGTGCCTTCGGCCGTCTTCACGACGACGTTGGGGTTCGCCTTCAGCCGGTCGACGACATCCGGCGGGACCTCCTGGATGATCTGCACTTCCCCGGCCAGCAGCGCGGCGATGCGGGTCGACGGCTCCGGCATCATCCGGAAGATGACCTGCCGCAGCTTCGCCGGCCCGGCCCAGTAGCTGTCGTTGCGCACCAGCCCGATGTCCGCGTTCACGGCGCCCCGCGAGTACGTGAACGGCCCGCTGCCGATCGGCTTGGCCACAAACCCGTTTTCGCCGACTGCTGGACGTACTTCTGCGGCACGATCTGGAAGTGCACGAGCGCCTGCAGCAGAAGCACCTCGGGGAACGAGGCGCTGTACACGAACCGCACGTGCGTGTCGTCGAGCTTCTGCACGCGGAGCAGCGGCCGAGCAGGTCCTTCCGCGGCACGCTCGCCTGGCCGGTGATCATGCCGGGTGTCAGCACCCGCTCGAACGTGAACACGACGTCGGCGGCGGTCAGCGGATCCCCGTTCTGGAACTTGACCCCGCTCCGAAGCGTGAAGTCGTAGACCGCGGGGCCAACCTTGTGCCAGGACGTGGCCAGCTGCGGCACGATCTTCCCGTCGAGCGTGTGCGCGACCAGCGCGTCATAGATGTTCCGCAGCACCGTCTCCGTGTCGCGGTTGGGCGGGATCGCCGGATCGAAGGTGCCGATCGAGTCCGTGCGCATCGCGATGACGAGGCTGTCGCCGTTCCGCACGCTGACCGGGTACACGCTCTCGCTGTTGTCGGCCGCGGGACCCCACCCGTCCACGACCGTCGACTGCGCCTCGATGTTCTGCAGGACGTAGCCGAACACCCACGGCGCGTCCTTGTAGACCGCCTGCTGCGCGGCGAAATACGCCGCCTTGCGCGGCCCGTCGACCGACGTGCTGGACGCCACGGTCATGTCGTGGTCCACCGTCGGGTTCGAGTAAAACGAGAAGTTCCCGCGCGCCTTCGTGACGTATTTCGGGACGGCGAGATCGAACGGATCGAAGTACGCGCTCCCCCAGTCCGTCGTGTAGGCGGTGCGCTGGCCAGCGGTGACTTAGGCCTGCAGCACCGACGGCGCCCACACCCGCGCCTCCGCACTGATCCCGGCCTGGCCGAGCTGGGCCACGATCGCCTGCACCTCGGTGGCCCGGTTCGCCGTCGTGTCCAAGACGAACATCAGCGTCTTCGCATAGACGCCGGTCGTATTCGCGACGCACAGACTGAGCAGCGCGGCGAGGAGCACCATCCATCGACCCGTGCGCATTGGACACCCCCCCGAATCGTGTCTTCCCCTCCGGCACGCCAAAGGGTTCCAGAGCGGTACGCCGGACGGGCACGGGGCACCTGCGAGGAGGCGCCCGCGCCGCCTCAGGATCGGTCAGCGGGGTGGATTGCTCGCAGGAGCGGTGTCCGGCAGCAGCCCGGCCCAGCGCATCACCGGCCGGATGGTCAGCCCCTGCACCAAGAGCGTAAAGATGACCATGCCAAACGCCCCCGCCACGACCGCGTCGCGGCCGGGCGTGGCGGGATCGAGGCCGAGCGCCAGCGCGATCGCGACGCCGCCGCGCAGCCCGCCCCACGAGAGGACCGGCCGCCACGCACCCGGCAGCAGGCGCGTCCGGGTCTGCCAGACGGCGACGCATCCATAGACGAGCAGCGCGCGGACCGCGAGCCCGGCCGCGGCCAGCACCACAATCAGCAGCCAGTACCGCACGAGCAGCGCGGCGGGCACCTCGAGCCCGATCAGCAAGAACAGCACGGAGTTGGCCACGAACGCGATCATATCCCAGGTCACGCTCACCGTCTCCCGCCCCGCCTCGGTCATGTGGCGCGGACCGTACCGCGCGAACACCACGCCGGCCGTCACCACGGCGATGACCCCGCTCGCTCCCACGCTGCCGGCGGCGAGGAGCGCCCCCAACCCCGCGATGAGGCTGCCGAGCGTCTCGACCAGCGGCCGCTGCGTGCTCCCCAGCGCGTAGGACGTGGCCGCGGCCACGACCGCGCCGATCACCGCGCCGCCCCCGATGAGCCACACGAACCGGAGGCCGATCGCCCACAGCCCCGCCGCGGCGGTGCCCCCGATGATCGTGAACAGCACGATCGCGACCCCGTCGTTGAGGACCGCTTCCCCGTCGAGCACCGTGACGAGACGCAGGTCGAGGCGCAGTTCGCGCATCAGCGCCTGCACGCTCACCGGATCGATCGCGGACACGATCGCGCCGAGCAGCAGCGCGCTGCGCAGGTCGAGATGAAACACCGCGTTCACCGTCCAGCCGAGCGCGAGCGCGGTGACGAGCGTCCCGGGAATCGCCAGGAGGCCGATGAGGCCCCAGTAGGTCTTGAGATGGCGCGGCGGCAGCCTGAGTCCGCCTTCAAAGAGGAGCGGGGGGATGAGCAGCATGAGCAGCACGTCGGGGCTGACGAGCACCGGCGGCGCCAGGTGCATGTTTCCGATCACGAGGCCGGCCACGACGAGGGCAATGGTGTACGGCACGCGCAGCTGCTCGGTCACGATCGACACGGCCGCGGACACGAGCATGAATCGGAGCGCGAGGCTGAGCGCCGTCATAGTGTGGGCGGCGGGCCGGGGAGACCGTCGCTGACCCTTCCGAGGAAGATCACGGTCCCGGGCCGCCGCCACCGCTCAGGTTCATGGTCGGCGGCGCTTTCCCTGTCCCGCGGCGCGAGCCCGCACGGCGCGGCCGCCATCCATGGCGTCCGGCAGGAACGGACGCCGTACGGCAACAACCCGGAACGGTGCGGCGGCCGGGACCTGCCGGCCGCCGGAGATCGGCACGCGCGAAGCGTGAGATCGGGGGCTCGACGTGATCACGCGCTGTGGCTGGGCGACCGGCGACCCGCTCCTCATCGCCTACCACGACACGGAATGGGGCGTCCCGGTGCACGACGACCGGCGGCTGTTCGAGTTCCTCACCCTCGAGGGCGCGCAGGCCGGCCTGAGCTGGATTACCATCCTCAAGAAGCGCGCCCGGTACCGCAGCGCGTTCGCCGGGTTCGACCCGGCGGTCGTCGCCCGGTTCGACGCACGCCGGCGGGCGCGGCTCATGCGGGATCCGGGCGTGGTGCGCAACCGGCTGAAGATCGCGTCGACCGTGACGAACGCCCGCGCGATCCTCGAGACCCGCGAGGCGTTCGGCAGCTTCGACGCCTACGTGTGGCGGTTCGTCGACGGCGTCCCGATCCGCCACGCGTGGCGCTCGCTCCGGCAGGTACCCGCGGAGACCCCGGTGTCCCGCCAGATGAGCCGCGATATGAGGGCCCGCGGATTCTCGTTCGTCGGGCCCACCATCTGCTACGCGTTCATGCAGGCCGTGGGGCTCGCCAACGACCACGTCGCCCGGTGCTTCCGGTCCCGGCGCCGGACGTGAGCATCCGGAGGCACGCGGTTAAGGCGTGACGATGACGGTCCCGCGCATCCCCTCGGGCACGTGCACCACGCACCAGTACGTGAACGTCCCGGGCTTCGTGAACGTCAGGCTGTACTCGGTCGGCCCGGGCGGGTTGACCGGAAACATGATGCTGGAGTTGTAGTAGGTGTTGGCCGCGTGCGTCGGACCGCCGGCCGGAGCGAGGATCTTCGGATTGTAGTACAGCGTCGGCGGTCCCGCCGGTTGGGGCGACGGGGTCAGGAACGCCGGAATCTCGTCCGTGCCGGCAAACGTCACCGTGTGGATCTCGTCCGGGTCCTTCATGACCCAGCGGACGGTGTCCCCTACCTTGATCGTGAGGTTGTCCGTGCCGAACCGGTACAGCGCGATCCGCTGATTCGGGTCGCCCACCATCGGGGCCGTGTAGATTGTGCCCTTGGGTCCCTTAGACGCCGTCGTGCGCGTGGCGGCGCGGAGCTTCGCGCCCGCCGCGAGCCCGTCCGCGATCGACTTCGCCATGAGCGACGCGTATTGCGCCTGCGTCTTTGGGTACGGCGTCCCGGCCGGATGCACGATCACGGTGGCAACCTGCGCGGGGTGCAGCAGGCATTGGTACGTGTAGGTGCCCGGCTTCGTGAACGTGACGCTCCAGTTCCTCATGTCACCGATCAGCAGGCCAGAGCTGACATAGCCGGACCCGCCGTACGTATGCCCGCCCTGCGGGTAGGCGACCACGGAAGGAAACTGCAGGCGCCCATCCTTCTGCGGCACGGCGAGATCCGGCGGCCGCGCGCCGGATAGGAACGTGACTGTGTGCTCGGTCAAGGACACCCGCGTGAAGTTGATGGTATCGCCGACGTTGATCGTGATCGTGCGTGGATAGAAGTCGAGCAACTGAACGGCGTGATCGGCCGAATCCGCGCCCACTCCGACGGTCCATGTCTTGCCGGGAGCCGCCGCGCCGGATCCGACGAACACAGCCACGCTGAGTGCCACTGCGAACCCTACCGCGAGCCCTCGTCCCATCAAATACCCCCCCGCTATTGCGCGATGCGGATCCCACACGCGTGTGCCGCGTGCGACCGTGATTGCATACAAACTTGTTACATTCTCGCGCGGGAGGGCAAACCCCTGCGCTTCTCCCCGAGGGACGCTCGTGGGTCGGTATGACCACTGATGACGGGCGAGTGCGCGCACGAGCCCGCGCACGCACTCACTTCGTCGTCAATGCACGCACGCGCGACGCGCCCCCGGTGGATGCCGTGCGCCGCCTGGGATGCCGGCCCTACTGCGGCGGGCAGGTCAGGACGTGCGAGCATGCGCGTGACAGACAGGGTGTCGAGTCCGGGCACGAGGCGCCCGCGCACGGCATGTTCGGGCAGCTCACCCACGACACGGGGGCCGGCGGCGGCGATGCGGAACGCATTTCATACGTGACGTTCGGGACATGGTACGGATACACCACGTGCACAGTACGCCGTTGGGGTGCCGGGGACGACGTCCTCGCCGAGGTCGCGCTCGAGGGCCGCGCGGCGGCGGCCGGCTGAGGTCCCCTCGCGGCTGCCGACACGGATGCCGGCGCCGCGGACGCGCTCCGGGCAGGACCGAGGCCGCGCGCCGCCGTGACCGTTCCCCGGGGCGCGGAGGCGTCCCCAGCCGCGTGAAGCCGCGGCGCCCGGCCGGTCTGCCAGGCGACCGCCGAGAACGCCGCGATCACGACGAGCGCTGCGAGAATCAGGACACGACCCCGGACCGTCATCTGCCTCACCATCCCGTGCCTGCGGAAGTCCCCCGCCTCACGCACGAACTATTCCCCAAGACCGCGTGCGCGTCACGCCGCACCGCGGCCGCGCCGTCCGATGCACCGGGGGGTAACGCAGCGCTGCCCCACGAAGTGGTAGCCCATGGAGTCCCTGGTGGAACGCGCCCGCTCCGCGGGCGTCGCGCTTGTCCGGATCGCGTACTGCGACAACGCCAATCTCATCCGAGCGAAAGCAGTCCCGCTCGACGGGCTTGAGGCCGTCCTGCGCGACGGCATCGGCTTCAGCGTCGCGCAGCAGGCCCTGCCCATCATGGGGGACGTCGTCCTGCCGGCCAGCGGGATCACGCCGGCCGGTGAGACCTGGCTCGTGCCCGACCCGGAGACGTTCACGCCGCTGCCCTACAGCGCCGGCGCCGCCACGATGCTGGGGGACTTCGTCACCGCGGCAAATGCGCCGTGGGAGCACTGCCCGCGCGGGTGCCTCCGGCGCGCCGTCGCCGCGGCGGCCGCCGCGGGGCTCGAGATCCAAGCCGCGTTCGAACCGGAGTTCTACCTGATGCGCGAGGCGGGCGGCGAATGGGTGCCGATCGACCGCACGAACTTCGCGATGACCGCCGCGCACGACCTCGCCCACACATTCATCCGGGAACTGGTGGACACGCTCGCGGCGATGCGGCTTCGCGTGGAGCTCGTGTACCCGGAGTCGGGGCCGGGCCAGTTCGAGGTGTCGATCGATCACGCGGCGGCCCTCGGCGCCGCCGACCGGCACGTGCTGCTCCGCGACGCGGTGCGGGGAGTGGCCTACCGCCGCGACGCCGCCGCGTCGTTCGCCCCCAAGCCGCTGCCGAACTCGGCCGGCAGCGGGTGCCACCTCCACCTGAGCGTGTGGCGGGACGGGCGCAACATCCTGTACGATCCCCACGACCCGCTCTATTTGTCGCGCGAAGGCAGCGCCTGGGTCGCCGGGCTGGTCCACCATCTGCCGGGGCTGTGCGCGCTGATCGCCCCGTCCGTCAACTCCTACGCGCGTCTCAGGCCCCACGCGTGGGCGGGCGCGTTCACCTGCTACGGCCTCGACAACCGCGAGGCGGCGGTCCGGATCGTCACCCCGCGGCGCGGCCCCGGCTCGTTCAACGTCGAACTGAAGACGGCGGACGGTAGTGCCAACCCGTACCTGGCGCTCGCCGGCGCCATCGCCGCGGGGCTCGACGGCCTGCGGCGCGAACTGTCTCCCGGCACCCCCATCGACGGGGACCCGGCCCTGCTGCCCGAGGGGGACCGCGTCGCCCGCGGGATCGTGCCGCTGCCCGCGGGCCTCGGCCAGGCGATCGCCGCCCTCGAAGCGGACCCGGTGCTGCTCGACGCGCTCGGCGCGCCGCTCGCGCGGTCGTACGTCGCCGTGCGCCGCGGCGAGTGGGAGGCGCTGCGCAGCATCCCGTTTGAGACGCAGGTCCAGCAGCACCTCTTCAAGTACTGATGGCCAGCCCATTCGCCGGAGTGCCGCTGCTCGACCAGCACGCGCATTCGCTGTTGCGCCGCCAGCCGGCTACGGTGCACGAGTACCGCGCATGCTTCACCGAGAGCTTCGCCCCCGAGATCATCGACCGGCACGTGCCGTGGAGCCTGTTTTACCGGCGGGCGCTGCGTGATCTCGCGGTGTTCTTCGAGTGTGCGCCGACCGAGGACGCGGTGCTGGACGCGCGGACCCGCCGGCCGTTCGACCGGCTGGTCGCGGAGATGTTCGCGGATGCCGGCATCGCCGGCGTGCTGGCGGATCTCGGGCTGCGTGTGGACGACTACGTCGATCTCAGCGGCCTGCGCGCGCTGCTCCCGTGCCCCGTCTTCCCGGTACTCCGCCTGGAGACGCTCGCCGAGCGCCTGACCGGCGACGCCTCGGATTGGCCGGACCTCGAGGCCCGGTTCGCGGCCGAGGTCGAGACGGCCGCGGCCGGCGACCTGTGGGCGCTCAAGACGATCATCGCGTACCGGACCGGGCTCGTGATCGACCGGTGGGATGCCGATCAGCTCGGCCGGGCGTTCCGCACGACCCGCGAGGAGTTCCGGGCCGGGCGGCGCCGCCTCCAGTGCAAGCCCATCCTGGACACGCTGCTCCGCAGGGCGCTCGAGATCGCGGCTCGGCGCCGGCTGCCGGTGCAGGTCCACGCCGGGTTCGGCGATCATGACCTGGACCTGCGCTTGGTCAACCCGGTAGGGCTCCGTCCGATCATCGAGGACCCCGCGCTGCGCGGAGCGCCGCTCGTGCTGCTGCACTGCCATCCGTACGTCAGCGAAGCCGCGTGGCTGGCCGCCGTCTACCCGCACATCTACATCGACCTCTCGCTCACCATCCCGTTTCTGGCACATCGCGCCGCGGACGAGATCGCGGACGCACTGGCGGCCGCACCGGCAACGAAGGTGCTCCTCGCGACGGACGCCTTCTCGATCCCGGAACTATTCTGGCTCGGCGCCCACCACGCGCGGCAGGCGCTGCACACCGCCGCCGATGCCCTCGAGGCACGCGGGTATCTCCCGTCGGCGGACCGCCTGCCCCTGGCCTGGCGGCTGCTGCACGACAACGCGGCGGACCTCTACGGGATCGGCCGGCGCCGTTAGCACGCCGCTGGGATCGCGGCGATGATGGACGCAGGGGTCGGACCGAGCGGCTGACCGCCGCGACGATCTCGATACGTTCCTGGTCGCGCTCCGTGATCGCCGTCGTGGACGACGCAGGTGCCCGCCCTCTCCCGGCTCGAAGAGCGCGAGGCCAGATTCGCGCGGACGCGCGGCCTGGCGAGGCACGGTGCGCGGCCGGCTCGGCCGCCATCAGGACGATGGGAGATTAGTCATGAACACGGAGCAGCAGCGCCTCGAGGACGCCCGAACGAAAGGTGTGCCCTGGCGGAGGTGGGGTCCCTACCTGAGCGAACGCCAGTGGGGCACGGTCCGCGAGGACTACAGCGAGACCGGTGACGCCTGGAGTTATTTCACCCACGACCAGGCACGGTCGCGCGCGTATCACTGGGGCGAGGACGGCCTCGCGGGGTTCAGCGATGACGGGCAGCGCCTGTGCTTCGCCCTCGCCCTGTGGAACGGCCGCGACCCCATCCTCAAGGAGCGGCTGTTCGGGCTCACCAATGCAGAGGCCAACCACGGCGAGGACGTCAAGGAGTATTATTTCTACCTCGACTCCACGCCAACGCACTCGTACATGAAATGGCTCTACAAGTATCCGCAGCGCGCGTACCCGTACGCGGACCTGGTGGAGACCAACCGGCGCCGGTCCCGCGAGGACTTCGAGTACGAACTTCTGGACACGGGCGTGTTCGCGGAGGACCGGTACTTCGATGTGTTCGTGGAATATGCAAAGCGCACTCCTGAGGACGTGTTGATCCGCATCACCGTCGCGAACCGCGGCCCGGAGGCCGCGACGCTGCACGTGCTCCCCTCCCTCTGGTTCCGAAACACGTGGACGTGGTGGCCGGAGACGCCGAAGCCGGTACTGCGCGAGACTGCGGCGCCGATGGGCGCGCGCGTGATCGCCGCGTCACACCCGGACCTGGGCGAGCGGTGGCTATACGTCGAGGGCGCCGTGCCGCTGTTGTTCACCGAGAACGAGACGAACGCCGAGCGCCTCTTCGGGACGGCGAACGCAACCTCGTTCGTCAAGGACGGGATCGGCCGCTACGTCGTGCAGGGTGAGCGCGACGCGGTCAACTCCGAGGCGACCGGCACCAAAGCCGCTGCGCACTACGATCTGCGGGTCGAGCCCGGACACGAGGTCGTGCTGCGGCTGCGGCTGTCAGACGTCGCGCCGGCGGACATGCCTGACCCGTTCGCCGCGTTCGAGGCAACGGTTACTGCGCGGCGAGCTGACGCCGACGAGTTCTACCGCGCGGCCACGCCTCCCGCCGTGGGCGACGACGCGGCGCGCGTCATGCGGCAGGCGTTCGCGGGCATGCTGTGGAGCAAGCAGTATTACTTCCTCGACGTCCGCAGTTGGCTCGCCGAGCACGGCGCCGATCCGTTCGCCGCCGAGCGGCGGATGGTGAGGAACCGCGACTGGGGCCACATGATCAACAGTCATGTGATCTCCATGCCGGACAAATGGGAGTACCCGTGGTACGCGGCGTGGGACCTCGCGTTCCACACGATCACCCTCGCGGGGATCGACGTCGAGTTCGCCAAGGAGCAGCTCGACCTGATGCTCCGCGAGATGTACGTGCATCCGACGGGACAGATCCCGGCCTACGAGTGGAACTTCGGGGACGTGAATCCGCCGGTCCATGCCTGGGCGACGCTCTACCTCTACCGGATGGAACAGGCGCAGTACGGGCGGGGCGATCTCACCTTCATGAAACACGCGTTCGGAAAGCTGCTCTCCAACTTCGGCTGGTGGGTCAACCGCAAGGACCCGTCAGGCAACAACCTCTTCAACGGCGGATTTCTCGGGCTCGACAACATCGGCGTCTTCGACCGCTCCGCACCGCTGCCGACCGGCGGCCACCTGGAGCAGGCGGACGGCACGGCCTGGATGGCGATGTTTTGCCAGAACATGCTCGAGATCGCGGTGGAGATCGCCGCCTCCGATCCCGTCTACGAGGACTTGGCGGCCAAGTTCGTCGACCAGTTTCTCTGGATCGCGCGCGCGATGAATCAGGTCGGGCGCGACGGCATGTGGGACGAAGAGGACGGCTTCTACTACGACGTCCTGCACCTGCCCGACGGCACGACGACCCGCCTGAAGGTGCGCTCGATGGTGGGCCTCCTTCCGCTCTGCGCCACGACCGTCATCGAGCCGTGGCAGCGGGACCGCGTGCCGCGGCTCACGGCCGCGTTCGAGCAGCGCGTCCGCAGGATGCCCGAACTGCTCCGCGGCATCCACCCGACCGGCCCGGGGCATCTCGGGTACGGCGACCGCGGGATCTTCGCCGTCGTCGCCCCCGACCGTCTCCGGCGGGTCCTGGCGCGGATGCTCGACGAGAGGGAGTTCCTGAGCCCCTACGGCATCCGCGCGGTGTCGCGCGCCCACCTCGAGCACCCGTACGTCTTCCGCGTCGGGGGCGACGAGTTTCGCGTGGCCTACCTGCCGGCCGAGTCCGACACCGGCATGTTCGGCGGCAACTCGAACTGGCGCGGGCCGATCTGGATGCCGGTCAACGTCGTGCTGATCCGCGCGCTGCTGCAGTTCTACACGTACTACGGCGACACGTTCAAGGTCGAGTGTCCCACGGGCTCGGGCCGACTGATGAATCTGTACGAGGTGGCCCGCGAGATCGCCGCGCGCCTCACGGCGATCTTCACGCGCGACGCGCGCGGACGGCGGCCGGTGTACGGCGGCACCGAGACGTTCCAGACCGACCCCCACTGGCGCGATCTCGTGCTGTTCTACGAGTATTTTCACGGCGACAACGGCGCGGGGCTCGGGGCCAGCCACCAAACCGGCTGGACGGGCTGCATCGCCGAGCTCATCCGCCTGTTCGGCCGTGTCGATGCCGGCCAGTTCCTCGAGGTCGGACGGCAGGCGGCGTTCCAGCAGACTCGCTGACCTCCGCGGGCGCGCCCGCGCGCGCTGCGGTATGCTAGAACAAAATCGCGGCGACCCAGCGCGGCGCGGACGGAGGAGACGGCGGTGAATCAGGAACATAGGAACGAGGTCATTACACTCGGCGGAGGCTGCTTCTGGTGCACGGAGGCGGTCTTCTCGGAACTGCGGGGCGTCACCAAAGTCGAGTCCGGGTACGCGGGTGGCACGGTCCCGAACCCGACCTACCAGCAGGTGTGCGGCGGCGCCACGGGGCACGCCGAGGTCGTCCAGGTGACATTCGACCCCGCCGTGGTGTCACTCACGGAGATCCTTGAGGTGTTCTTCACCACGCACGACCCGACGACGCTGAACCGCCAGGGCGGGGACACGGGCACGCAGTACCGGTCCGTGGTGTTCTACCACACGCCGGAGCAGAAGGCCGTGGCGGAGCAGGTGATCAAGGCGCTGACCGACGCCAAGCTGTGGCGCAACCACGTCGTGACCGAACTCACGCCGTTCACGACGTTCTACAAGGCCGAAGACTACCATCAGGAGTATTTCGCGAACAACGGCCGGCAGCCGTACTGCCAAATGGTGATCGCCCCGAAGGTGGCCAAGTTCCGGGAGCACTACCGGGAAAAGCTGCGGGCCTGACCCCCGGCCGCTACGCGCCCCAGGTCTCGCGCAGCACGCGCACCCAGTTGCCGTGCGCCAGCTTCCGGAGATCCTCGCCGCGGTAGCCGCGCGCCTCGAGCCCCGCGATCAGTGCCGGCAGCCCGGCCGCGTCGCGCAGCTCCGCCGGCATCGTGGCGCCGTCGAAGTCCGATCCGAGGGCCACGTGATCGATCCCCATCCGCCGCACCATGTACTCGACGTGATCCACCATCGCGGCGATCGGCGTCTGCTCGTCGTGCGCGCCGTCGGGCCGTAGAAACCCGACGTGAAAGTTCAAGCCGGCGACACCCCGGGAATCCCGGATCGCGTCGAGCTGCCGGTCGGTCAGGTTGCGGGGATGCGGGGTCAGCGCGTGCGCGTTCGAGTGCGTCGCGACCAACGGGGCGTCGCTGATCTCCGCCACGTCCCAGAACCCGCGCTCGTTCAGGTGCGACAGGTCGATCATCACCCGCCGGGCGTTGAGCCGGCGGACCAGCGCCTTCCCGGCGTCGTTCAGCCCCGGCCCGAGGTCGGGGGAACTCGGAAACTTGAACGGCACGCCCTGGCAGTACCGGTTGCGCCGGCTGTGGGTAAGGCCGACCGACCGGACGCCGGCCGCGTAGAACACGTCGAGCGCGTATCCGTCGGGGTCGAGCGGCTCGGCGCCCTCGAAGTGCAGCAGCATCGCAAACACACCGCGGTCGAGGTCGTGCTGCAGCTCGGCGGCGGTGCGGACAACGTGCACCTGGCCGTCCGACGCCTCCGCGACCCGCAGCAGGCGCCCGAGCATCTCAAGGGTCTGCGACTGCGCGTACTCGAGGGGCATCGGCTCGGGCCACGTCCGCTCGTCGGCGTACATCCGGAGCGCGATCTCCGCCGACGCGCCTCCCTCGCGCATCCGCTCGACGACGATGGGATCGCGGAGGTACACCGCGAAGAACCCGCCGCCGAGCCCGCCGGCGCGCGCGCGCGGCAGATCGATGTGCCCCTCGTCGGACCGCTCGAAGAACGACCGCCCGGTCTGCTCCAGACTGAGCACGGTGTCGTTGTGGCCGTCGAAGATCGGTGGAGTCCCAGCCGGTGAGTGTGCCATAGGCCGTCTCTTCCATTCGGGCGCGGCCCGCCCCTGCGGCACGCGCAGGACGAACGCCGGTGCGGCCCGAAGAACCGGGGCGCACCAGACCGGCACCCCTGCGTGGACGAAGCACGCCGTTGGAGGCATCCCGCATGGCGACCGCCGCACCGGCCGTGACGCCGGCAACGCTCTGCGACGCCACAGACTCGCTGTTCGCGCCCCGAATCCTGTTCGCGGGTAGACTCGCGCCCGGCGCCTAGCGCCGGGACGTGCACGCAGGAGGCGACTTCATGTCCGGATTCGTCGCATCTCGCAGGATCGGTGGGGCCACGGCCACCGTCATCTCCGACGGCACCCTCGAGTGGAGCCCCCGGTTCCCGATCTCGGACGAGGAGCGCCGCCGAGCGATGCCGGACGCCGACGCGGACGGCAAGCTGACGGTGGGCATGAACTTCGTCCATCTGCAGGTGGGCGGCGGGTCGATCGTCGTCGATCCCATGTGCGACGATCCGACCTCCGCGTGGCAGCATGAGTTCGCGGCGAAGTGGCCCGGCATGACGCGGACGCCGGGCATCACCGCCGCGCTGCGCGAGATCGGCGTGCGCCCCGAGACGGTGACCCACGTCGTGATCACCCACGCGCACGCGGATCACCTGGCCGGCGTCGCCCTCGAGGCCGGCGGCGGGCTGACCCCCCGCTTCCCGCGCGCGCGCCACCTGATCGGCCGCGCCGATTGGGAGCAGAGCCCCGCGCGCCGCGACGCGAACTCCGATCTCTCGGTCCGCGTCGGGCTGATCGCGCGGGCCGGCCTGCTCGACCTCGTGGACGGCGAGCGCGAGCTCGTGCCCGGGGTCGCCCTGCTCCCGACCCCGGGAGAGAGCCCCGGCCACCTCGTCGTCCGCCTGAGCGACGGCGGGCAGCGCTTCTATTATTTGGGCGACCTGTTCCACCACCCGTGCGAGGTCGCGCACCCGGAGTGGGCACCAGGCAACCGCGATCTCGCGGCGCTCCGCGCCTCGCGCGCTCGTGTCATCGCCGAAGCGTCGACGCCGGAGGCGACCGCGGTGTTCACGCACGACCGGTTCCCGGCGTGGGGCCGGATCGTCCGTACCGACGGCGGCGCGCGTTGGGAATCGATCGGGTAGACGGGCCGGATCCCCGGACACCGAGCGCACGCAGACCGCCGAGGGTTCGGCCGCGTCCGGCGCCGCCGTGGTGACCGGCGCGGACCCCCGCGGCGGACCGGTGCCCGACCGCCCCGGCGCGTCCCGCGCGGACGGCGCCCGCGGGGCGCCGCCGAACGCGCCGCGTCTGCTCGCCTACAACAGCGCGCTGCAGTTCCTGTCGAACGCCGCGTGGTACCTCGCGGCCCCGTTCATTCCGCTGTATCTCGTCATGCAGGGCGCGTCCGTCGGCCTCGTGGGCATCATCATCGGCATCTCGGGCATCGTTCCGCTCCTGATCTCGATCCACGCGGGCGCGCTGGTGGACGAGCGCGGTCCCGGAGGAGTCGCCAAGGTCTCGGTCGGCCTGTTCGCCGTCGCCGCAGCGATCCTCGTCGGACTACACGGCGTCTGGTGGGTGGCCGTCGCCTACACGCTGCTCAGTATTGCGAACATCGGGTTCGCGGTGGCGCCGCAGCAGATCGTGGCCACGATCAGCACCCCCGAGACGCGCGTCCGCAACTACGGCCACTACGCCCTCTGGAACTCCGCGGGCGCGGTCGTCGGGCCGGTCGTCGGCGGCGTCGTCGCCGGCCGGTTCGGCTACGTCGGCACGTTCGCGCTGCTGGGCCTCGTGATGCTGCCGTGCTTCGTCGTGACGGCCGCGCTCACGCGCGCGCCGTCGGTGCCGCGCCGCACCGTGTCGCTGGCCAACGCGCACACGCTGATCGGCCCCATCGTGCACCGGCCCGGCGTCGCCGGGATCTTATTCGCGTCCGCGATGGCACAGTGGGGCAACACGCTGCAGCAGTCGTTCTACCCGCTGTACCTGCACCACGTCGGGCTCTCCGCCGACCTGATCGGCATCGTGATCGCCGCGGTGAGCGTGGCGTCGATGGCCGTCCGCTCACTGCTCACCCGGGGCGTCGAGAAATTCGGCTACGCGCCGTTGCTGCTCGCCGCGACCGCGCTTGCCGGCGCGTCGCTCGGCCTCACGCCGCTGCTCCGCGGTTTCTGGCCGCTGATGGCCGCGTCGGGACTGATGGGCGCGAGCCTGGGCTTCACGCAGCCTCTGACGATGAGCCTGCTCGTCGGCTCAGTCGGCGCGGACATGTGGGGGGTGGCGTTCGGCCTCCGGCAGAGCGTCCAGCGCATCTCCTCGGTGTTCAGCCCGGTCGTGTACGGGTTCATCATCGCCGCGTATGGGCTTCCGGCGGGCTTCTTCGCCGGTGCGCTGACGTTCGGCGTCGCCGTCCCGATCATGGCCCGGATGACCCGAGAGATCTCGCGAGCCTCGCCCGACTGACCGCGGGGCGGCGCGGACGGATCGGCGGCCGCGCACCGCTACTGGACGAAGAACCTCTGGACCACGACTTGGTGCAGCTCGCGGCCGGCGCCCGGCTGCGCGATCAAAAACAGGTAGGTCCCGGCCGGCGCCCCCGCCAGCTCGTACGTCTTGGACTGCCCGGCGGCGTCCGGGCCGATCGCGAGCGTCTCCAGATCGCTGATCGGAATCGCGGTGTCCTGGCCCGCTCTGAGCCAGATCGCCTGTGCGCGCAGCGGCTCGGGCACCGCCACGATCGTAGCGGTTGCGCCCACGAGGTCGCCGATCTCAAACAGATTGGTCTGCTGCACCGGCGTGTGGGTCCGGTCGAGTCTCTCCAAAACCAGAGAGATGAGGAGGCCGCGCGTCGACGGCGGCGTCCGTCCGGCCCGCGTCCCGGGACCGATCCCCGGGGTGATGACGCCGAGCTGCGTGAGGATCACGGCGCCCGCGGCGAGCAGCGTCACGCACGCACAGGCGGCGCCGACCCCCCGCGGCAGGACCCGCCCGAGCGAGGCCGCCTCCGGAATCGGCGGACGCCCCGGGGCGGCTTGCAGACCCCGTCCGCGGAGCCGGCCGATCTCGTCCCGCGCGCGTGACACCTCGTCGTCGATCCCGGCCCCGCGGCGGCGGCGCCACTTCGCAAAGGCCAGCCGGATCTGCGCCGCATACACTGCGCGCGCGCCCTGCCAGGCCGCCGAGCGTTCGCCGAGCACGGCGTGAAACGGGCGGCCGAGACGATCGAGGGTGGTCAGAGACGCGAATTCCGACGGCGTCACCGCCCCGGTCGCGATCTCTTCAGGCAGCGTCGCCTGCATGATGCGGCGCTCCCGCTCCCACGCCCAGCCCACCGCGGCGATCACCAGCAGGCCGCCGATCCAATCCGCGTACGCCCGGGCGATCCCGGCCGCGCCCGCGACCGCGCTGGGGAGGACGCTGCTGGCCAGCGTGTCGAGACCGACGTAGGCCGTGTGATAGACCGCCGCCGTGGCAAACCCGAGCACCGGGATGAGCCAGCGTCGCGGCGCGCTGTCGCGCACGTACCCGAGGCACGCGCCGAACACCGCGGTGAACGCGCACTGGCTGAGCCCGGCGGCAAATAGGGCGAACGGCACGCCGGGCGCGACGTGCGCGATCCGCGCGACCGGCGCCAGATCCTCCACGTACACGAGCCCCTCGGCGAGGGCGAAGCCGGCGCCGACGACGGCGCCGACCACGATGCCGTCGAGCGTATCGTGGATCCCGCGCCGCAGCAGCGCGAACGCCCCCAACACGACCAACGCTTTCGCCGCCTCCTCGATGAGGCCGGTCCACACGCTCAGCGGCGTGAGCGCGTACGGCTGCAGCAGCGTGGGAAAAATGGACGCGGGCAAGCCGAACGCGGCCTCCGCGAGGCGGGTCAGGAGCGGCGGCACCGAGGCGCCGAGCGCCAGCAGGACGATGACGTGATTGATCGGATCCCGCTCATAGGGGTCGGCGAGCCACAGGAGCAGGACGTAGACGAGCGTCAAGCCGACCACGCACAGGACGGCCAGTGCGACCAGCCCTGTTCCTCCCACCGTCAGCGGCGCCATGACGGTACAGTCCTTCGCGTCCCTCAAGAGCGCGTCCTCGCGGGAGCCTCGGTACACGGGCCAGGGATGCCGCCTCCCGCGCACGAAGGAGATTGCAGCCGACGTCGGAGAGGCTGGCCGGCGCGCAGCGCGACTGGAGGAACTCCGTGACTCACCTACCACACGGCATCCTACGACGACTGGTCGGCATGGCGTGCTTTGTCGCGCTGCTTGCGATGTGCTACGGCGCGTCCGCGGCACGCGCCGCGTCTCCCGCCGCCATGAAGACCTACACGGCTCCGGCCAAGCGCTTTACCATCCAGTACCCGCCCGCCTGGCACGTCAAGAGCCAAGCCAGCGGCTTGACGACGTTTTACTTGGACGACCCTGATGAAGGCACCGCGCTCGCGGTGTGGCTTCCGACCACCGCGTGGAAGGGCGAGGTCGACGCGAGCGAGATCATGAAGGCGTTCCTCCAGTCGAAGGCCAAGGGCGATCCCGATCTCAAGATCGCCACGGGGCGCCAGCGGAAGATTGACGCGCAGACCACGGTGGCGCAGGTCGTCCTCACGTGGACCAACCCACGCAAAGTCGCGATGCGGGGCTACAGCGAGATCGACGCGAAACAGGTGACCGGGCAGGGATATACGGAGTTCAGCTACCGCGGGTACCAGGCACCGGCGTCCGCCTTCAATCAACTGGAACCGACGTTCGTCAGCATGCTCAAGAGCTTCAGGGTCAAGTAACCGCGCCCCCGGCACGACGTGCGCCGACCCTCCGGCGCGAACTCGGGCTACGTCGCGGTATAATACGAATTACAGCCTCGCGCGGCCCGACCCTGCGCGACGGCGGCGGAGGTCTGCGAAGCGCGTGCATACCCCTCTGATCGTTCTGCCGCACGCCCCTACCGACTCGCGCATCGCGGCGGTGCGGGCCGGCGTGCGCCTCGAGCAGCTCACGATCGTCTGGATGGTGGTCGAGGCCGTGGTCGCGCTGTGGGCAGGGGTCGCCGCCCGCAGCGGGCTCCTGACCGCGTTCGGCCTGGACAGCGTCATTGAACTCGTGAGCGGGGGCGTGCTCTTGTGGCGGCTCTCGGTCGACGCGGCCGGCGGCCGGCTCGACCGCGTCGAGCGTGCCGAGCGCGCCGCGGCGTGGATCGTCTCAGGATCGCTCGCCCTGCTCTGCGTCTACATCGTCGCGATGGCGGCGTGGACGCTGCTCACGGGCGCGAAACCGGATGGATCGCTCCCCGGCCTCGTCATCGCGATCGCCGCGGTGATCGGCATGCCCTTCCTGGCCAGAGCGAAGCGCCGCGTCGCCTCGCGGATTGACAGCGCCGCGCTCCGGGGCGACGCCGCCTGCTCGCTCACGTGCGCGGCCATGGCGGGAGCGCTGCTGGCGGGACTCGGCCTGCATCTCATGCTCGGGTGGTGGTGGGCGGAGCCCCTCGCCGCGCTCGGCTTCCTGTACTGGCTCGTCCCGGAGACGCGCGAGGCCTTCGGTGCGGCCCGCAGCGGCCGCGTAGGATGCTGCAGCGAGTGCGCGTCAATCGGGCGGTAACACGTACCGCGACCTGACCTGGCGTCACCGGCGCCCCAACCCCAGCCTCGGATCCGCTCGTTCCTCAACGATCGCACGACGTCCCACCGGATGCACGGCCTCAGGCGCGCACGAGCGCGCGGTGCGTCGCGAGGCTGACCACGCCGGCCGCCGCGATCACCGCCGCCATGGGCAGCGCGGTCCCGGTATTCAGCGCGCCGACGGCCAGGCCGGCCAGCGCGGCGAGGGTAAACTGGATCGTGCCGGCGAGCGCCGAGGCGGTGCCCGCCACGTGGCGAAACCGGCTCAACGCCCCCGCCATCGCGTTGGCGCCCACGAAGCTCAGGGACGAGATGTACACGGCGAGCGGGATGACCAGCCCCGCCAACCCGCCCGCGCCGGTGATGGCCGTGACGAGCAGCACCCCGCCCGCCGCCGCGACCGCGTAGACTCCGTACCGCAGCAGCCGGTCGGTGCCGTAGCGGAGGACCAGCCCGCTGTTCAGCGCCGCACCGGCCATCAGCCCGACCACGTTCACCGCGAACAGAAATCCATAGTGCTGGGGCGGCACCCGATAGAGCTGAATGAACACGAACGGCGAGCCGGCGAAATAGGCGAACATCCCCGAGAATGCCGCCCCGCAGCTGATCGTGTACCCGAGATAGGCGCGGTCGGTCAGCAGCGCGCGGTAGCGCGCGAGCATCTCGCCCGCGCCGGCCCCCGACCGCTTCGCGATCTCCAGCGTCTCGAAGCCGCCGACCCATCCGCCGAGCAGGCACAACAGCCCGAAGCCGGTCTGCGCGGCGAAGATCGACCGCCAGCCGGCCACGAGAAGGAGCTGACCGCCCAACAGCGGCGCCAGCAGCGGGGCCGCGCCCATGATCAGCACCATGAGCGACAGCATCGACGCGCCGCGGTCGCGATCGTACAGATCTCGGACCATCGCCCGCGCGATCAACGGCCCGGAGCACGCGCCGAGCCCCTGCAGCAGCCGGAACGCCGTCAGCGCGCCCACCCCGGATGCGGCCGCGCACAGGGAGCTGGCGACGATATAGAGGACGATGCCGCCAAGCATCGGCAGCCTCCGGCCCCACCGGTCGGAGATCGGACCGTACACCAGCTGCCCGCCGCCGAACCCGACGAAAAACGCGCTCAGCGTCAGCTGCGCGCCGCCCGCGCTCGAGTGCAGACTGTCGGCGATCGCGGGCAGCGCGGGCAGGTACATGTCGATCGACATCGGTCCGAACGCGGTCAGGGCCCCGAGCAGCAGCGTGAACCCTGCGCCGCCCCGGCGCGGTCCCGGCCCCGCGGCCGGCGTCGACCCAGTGCCTGGCGATTCTTCGGCACTCGGGAGGATGGTCGCGCTCACGGTAGCAAATCGCGGAAGCACCAGGACTCGCGCTGCACGGCCGGTCCCAGGACGACGGGCACACTCCGGCGGAACATCGGTCCGTCGACGACAAACGTGTGAAACTCACCGTTTTCGCCGCACGGATCGACGGTCTCTGGCAGGTCGGCCAGCAGCGCCCGATCGAACGGCCGGCCGGCGAACGACGCGTCGAGGACGCGGGTATCGACGCAGGTCAGAATCGCCCGGAATCCCCGATCGATGAATCCCCGCGCGAGCTCGCGCGTGTCCCGGTCCCAGATCGGAAAGATCGGCGTCATCCCCACCCGGGCCAGCCAGGCTTCCCGGTAGCCGCGCACGTCGGCCAGAAACAGATCGCCGAACGCAACGGTCGTGACTCCCTCCGCGCGAAACCGGTCAAACGCGGCCTCCATCGCGGACTCGTACACCGCGTTGGTGGCACGCTGTGGAATCGTGACCACGTTCAGGGGAAGCCCGAGTGCGTCGGCCTGCTGCAGCAGCAGCGTACGCCGCACGCCGTGCATGCTGATCCGGTCGTACCCTTCGGTAACGGTGGTCAGCAGCGCCGCGACCGACCGCGTCGGGTCGGCGAGCAACTCGGCCAACGTGAGGCTGCTATCTTTCCCGCCGCTCCAAGACAGGAGCACCCGCTCGCTCACTGAGCCGCCTCCATCTCGGGCCGCACGGCCGCCGCCCCGCGTCGGGGCCGCGATGCACGCGCGGGGCGCCGGTGTCGTTCGTCGATCCATGCATCCGCCCCTCTCCCGCGGTCGCTCCCGCGGGAACTCCACGGACCCGCGCGTCGCTTGAAGAGGCGACAGACATCCCTCGGCGCGCATCCGCGGGATCAGCGCGGGCGCCGCCGGAAAGGAGGACACGCTGTGAAACAGGGATACCTCGCACTCGCCCTCGCGCTGGCGCTCGCCGGCGGTGCGCTGATCGGAGCGACGAACGCATCGGCGTTTGCCCTCATCATCGCGCCGTCCGCGCCGCCGGCCGTCATCGTGGAAACGGCTTCCCCCGCGCCGGGGCCCGAGTGGACGTGGATCGCCGGACACTGGGACTGGCGGGGCCGATGGGTGTGGGAGCACGGATACTGGACCAAGCGCCCCCATCCCGGGGCCGTGTGGGTCGGCGGCGCCTGGATGATCCGCGGCGGCGGCTGGGTCTGGGTCGAAGGACGCTGGAGGTGATCGCGGGTCCCACGCCGCGTCGAACGTCGCGCGCATGAGCGGGACGCCCTCCGCGGGGGCCTCCCGCCGCGCGCGTGACGCGCACCGAGTCACCCCGACGAACGCGTCTTTGCGGCGCCGGACGGCGGCGTCAGCCGGTACGACGGATGCGTGAGACCCGTCGGCGCGTAGAACTCCTCGTGGGTCAGACGAAACCCGAGCCGCTCCAGCACCACCCGCGACGCGGTGTTGGCCGGATGATGTCCGGCAAAGAGACCGCGCGCGCGCAGCCCCGTAAACGCGAACTCGATGACGGCCCGGCCGGCCTCCACGGCGAACCGCTGTCCCCAGTAGGGCGCCCGAAGGTGGAATCCGAGCTCGTAGATCTCCTCGCTCAGATCGTAGACCCGCAGCCCGCAGCACCCGACGTGCGCCCCGCCGCTCAGCAGGAAGATCGGCCAGTACTGTACGCGATGCGCGGCCATCGCCGCGATCTCCGCCTGCAGCCGCTCCCAGATCTGCGCGCCTGAGAACGGACCGCCGATGAGCCGGGTCACGGCGGGATCGCCCCACAGGGCAAGCGCGAGCGGTAGATCGTCGGCGGTCCAGCACCGGAACCCCAGGCGGGCGGTCCTCAGGAAATACTCGTCACGCAAAGGGCTGTCCGAAGCGCTCGCGGTGGGCGACCTCCGCCAGCGGCTTGCGCCGCTTCTTCCCGCGGCCGAGGGGCTGCGCGGGATAACCAAACGGAAGAATCGCCAGGACGTCGATGGCCTCGGGGATGCCCAGGAGCGACTTGATCTCCGTCAAGTTCCCCTGGAACCCAACCCAGTTCGATCCGATCCCCTCCGACCAGGCCGTCAGCACCATCGATTGAATGGCCCGGCTGGCGTCCGAGACCGCGAACCGCGTCGGCTCGATCGCCACCACCACGGCGAGCGGCGCCTCAGCGGTGTACCGCCCGCTGCGCACCAGCGCACCCAGCTGGCGCAGCGTGTCGCGGTGCTCCACGACGATGAAATGCCAGGGCTGGCCGTTCTGGCTGCTCCCCGTGAGCCGCCCGGCCTCGACGATCCGCCGCACCACCTCCGCCGGGACCGGCCGATCTTGATACGCGCGCACCGCGAGCACGGTGCGCACGGCCTCGAAGACGTCCATCGTTCTGTTCCCTCCCTCCGGTTCGTTCGCTCCGTCCGTGCCCCTTGAGTGTACCGTGTCCGCCGGTGACGCGCACGCGCCCGCTCGGCCGCATCCAACCAGGGGCTCGCCGGGCGGCGGCGAACGAACACCGTGACGCAAGCCGTCGAGACGCTCGTCCAGCCGGCTTCGGAGGGCAGATGACCAGGGCATCGCGTGCCGTCGCATCTCCCCGCGCCGTCAGCATCGCGGATCTGCGGACGCTGGCGCGGCGCAGGCTCCCGAGGATCGTGTTCGACTATCTCGACGGGGCCGCGGAAGGCGAAGTGACGCTGACGGCGAACCGCCGCGCGTTCGACGCGGTCACGTTCCGGCCGCGCCAGGCCGTGGAGGTGCCTCGCCCGGATCTCCGCACCCGTCTGCTGGGCTTCGACCTGTCGCTGCCCGCCCTACTCGCGCCGGTGGGGTACTGCCGCATGATGCATCCCGGCGGCGAGATCGCCGCGGCGCGCGCGGCCGGGGCGGCCGGGACGATCTCTATCCTCTCGACGGTCTCGGGGCACAGCCTGGAGGAGGTCAAAGCCGCGACCTCCGGACCGGCCTGGTATCAACTCTACCTGATCGGCGGGCGAGAAGCGGCCGAAGGCGCCATCGAACGGGCGCGCGTGGCCGGCTACTCGATGCTGGTGATTACCGTCGATACCCCGGTGGTCGGCATGCGCGAGCGGGATGCCCGCAACGGGACGCAGGAGCTGCTCAACGGCGGCCTGCTCGCCAAGACGCCGTTTCTCCCGCAGCTGCTCGCGCATCCCGCATGGCTCGCGGGATTCCTGCGCGACGGCGGCCTCCAGGCGCTGCCGAACATCGTCGTGCCGGGCCAAGGTGGATTCACGCTCGCCGACACGCGCGGGTCGATGTCTCGCGCGGTATTCTCGTGGCAGGACCTCCGATGGATCCGCGGCGTCTGGCGCGGTCCGATCATCATCAAGGGCGTGCTCACGGGGGACGATGCGCGTCGCGCGGTCGACGAAGGAGCGGTCGCCATCGTCGTCTCGAATCACGGCGGCCGGCAGCTCGACAGCGTGGCGGCGACGCTGGACGTGCTGCCTGAGATCGTGACCGCGGTGCACGGGCAGGTCGAGGTGCTGCTGGACAGCGGCATCCGGCGCGGCAGCGACATCATCAAAGCGCTGTGTCTGGGCGCGCGCGCCGTCCTGATCGGCCGCGCCTACGCCTACGGTTTGGCCGCCGCCGGGGAGGCGGGCGTCGCCCGCGCGATCGAGATCCTCCGCGAGGACTTGGAGCGAACCCTCAAACTGATCGGCTGCCAATCCACGGCCGCACTCGACCGCTCGTATGTGGACGCGCCCGCGCGAGGCGGGACGCGCGCCGACCCGTATCGAACCACGGCCCAAGCACACGACGGTATCCCGGGAGGTATGGTGTCATGACACACGTCACGCGCTCGGGTGCTCGAGCCAGTCGGTGGTGCGCCGCGGTCGTCGGCGCGGCGCTGCTCCTGCTCGCGACGGCGGTCGTCGCCGCGCCGGTGCCCGGCGGCACGCTGACCCTGGGGATCACCGCGGACCCGATCACGCTCGATCCCCACGCGTCGGCCTACGCCAACACGTATCTCGTCGGGAGCCTGAACCTCATCGAGAGCCTCGTGTACCAGCAGCCGGACGGGAAGATCGTGCCGTGGCTGGCGTCCAGCTACCGCGCGTCTCCCGACGGGCGGACGTTCACCTTCGTGCTGAGGCAGGACGTGCGCTTCACCGACGGCGCGCCGTTCGACGCGAACACGGTGAAGTGGAACCTCGACCGGATCGTCAGCCCGAACTTCCACCCCGGCGGCGCGATCACGGCGCTGGTCGGCTACACCGGCACCACGGTCGTGGACAATCGGACCGTCGAGGTGCACTTCAAAGATCCGTACGCGCCATTTCTGCCGTACGCGGCGGGCGGCGTGCTCGGGATGCTGTCGCCGAAGACGACGCCCACGCAGTCGGTCGCGGCCGTCGCCCACGGCGCGGTCGGCAGCGGTCCGTTCATGGTGTCCGACTACGTCACGAACGATCACGTCACGTTCGTCCGCAATCCCGACTACAACCGAAAGGCGCCGTGGAGCGATCACCAGGGGCCGCCCTACCTGGATCGCGTCGTCTTTAAGATCGTGCCTGAGCCCGGGACCCGTGCGGTGACCGTCCAGTCGGGCGAGACGCAGATGGTCTACGTCCTCGGGTACGGCGCCGGCGGCGGCGCGATCCTGGCGCAGCTCCGGAAAGACCCGCAGCTCGTGGAGGACACGCGGCCGTTCCCGGGCTCGGCGTATCTGTGGCTGTTCAACGTCAAGGCCCCCCCGATGGACGACGTGCGGGTGCGCCAGGCGGTCATCTACGGCATCAACCGCCGCGCGATCATCAGCGCGATCTACCGCGGCCTCGGCTCCCCCGCGTGCGGCATCGTCAGCCAGGTGCTGCTGTCGGACCCGGCCGCCTGCTCCTACTATCCGTACAACCCCGCCAAGGCCGCGCAGCTGCTCGAGGAGGCCGGCTGGAAGATGGGCCCCAACCACGTGCGCGTCAAGGACGGCCGCCCGCTGACGCTCGTCTTCAACTCGCTCAACAGCGGCGGCGGCGACCTTCCCGACGTCCAGCCGGTGCAGGGCCAGCTCGCCGATCTCGGGATCAACCTCCAGATCAAGAGCCAGTCGATCGGCGGGTTCGCGGACGACAACTTCCGATGCCTCGACCACGCGGGGACCATCTTCCTCCGGACCAACGACAGCGACACGCTGTACGCGCTGTTCGCCACGGCCAACATCGGCTCGAACTTCAACTGGTCGTGCTACTCGAACTCCGAGGCCGACCGGCTGCTCGCCGAAGGACGCAGCACGCTGGACCCAGCGAAGCGCCAGGCGATCTACGTGCAACTCGATCATATGCTGCTGGACCAGGCCGTCGCGATGCCGATGATGGACGAGCTGTCGGTGTGGGTGCGCCGCTCGAACGTGCAGGACGTCCGCTACAACTACTCGACGTATCCCGCGCTGAGCGACGCGTACATCACGAAGTAAGCGGACGGCTGCGGCACGCCGGCGTGGCGGCCCGGGCTCGCCCGGCCCCACGTCGGCCTAGTCCACCGCGGCGATCACGTAGACCGACGCCGCGTAGCCCAGCGGCAGCCCCGCCACGCCCACGGCGGTTCGCGTGTGGGTGCCCGCGTCGGCGAACACCTCCACGAAGAGATCGGACGCGCCGTTCATGACCGCCGCCTGCCCCTGAAACTCCGGCGCACTATTGATGAACCCGCCGACGTGGACGATCTGTGTGACGCGGTCGAGCGAATCCAGCAGCGTGCGCAGCGCGGCCAGGCAGTTGATCGCGCAGGCGCGGGCCGCCTCTTGCCCCTGTTCGACCGTCAGATCCGCGCCAAGTTTGCCCTTGTACTCGCGGTCCTTGGACGCGGACACTTGTCCCGCGGTGTAGATTACGCCGCCGACGCGCTTCGCCGGGACATAGTTGGCGATCGGCTTGGGGATCACCGGGAGCACGATCCCGAGGTCGTGCAGCCGACTCTCGATTCGGCCCATACCAGGCACTGTCGTCACCACCTCCATCGCGGCTCAGACGGACGCGCTTCGACGGACCCGCGCGCGCGATCCTCGCGGGCTGCTGTTCGCCGACGCCACGTCGCCGCCTGCCGCGCCGCCGCCGGTCCTGCGCCCGCGGCGCGAACAGACACCGCGCCGGTTACGGATCGATCCGCGTGTACAGAATGTGCCGGCGATTTCGTGTGTGCGGCCTGATCTTCGTCGGCCACTCACCGCTGTCCGCGGCCCGCTGGAATGCCTCGCTCTCGGGCACGTCCGGGGCCGTCAATTCGTAGAGGGCCGCGTAGCGCGGAACTCCTGCCACCGACGTCCGATCGCGGGTCGCGCTCAGGACGCCTGGCACCTTGAGCAAGGTCGGGATGTGTTCCGTATCGTACACTGTGTTGAACTCGGCCTCCTTGTCCGGCTCGACATCCATCATGACCAGGTAGAGATACCGAGCGTGCGTCGGCATGGGCTCTTCTCCTCTGCAGTTGGCGTCGAGATCGCGGCCCGCGGCCGCAGCGGGAGGTCATCGATGACACCATCATGGTTCGTGTTCGGGCCGGACGACGGTGAGGTCCGGCACCTTCGTCCCCCCGCGCGGAGCGGGGCGGTCACGATCATGGTCGACCCGAAGAACACCGGGTCGCAGCGCCTGGCCATGGGCCACCAGCGGCTCGGCCCCGGAAGCGTGATCCCCGTCCATCTGCACGAGCGCCAGGATGAAATCCTCTTCGTCCACGCCGGCCAGGCTACGCTGATCCTCGAAGACCAGCGAGTGCCCGCCGCCGAGGGCACGACGGTATTCGTCCCCGAGGGGGTCTGGCACGGCGTCGTGAACGCGGGCGACGGGATACTGCATCTGCTGTGGATCATCACCCCGCCCGGCCTCGAAGAGATGTTTCGGGGCATCAGCGCGCCTCCGGGCGCCGAGCGCCGGCCGATGACGGCGGACGAATTCACCGACCTGGCCCGGCGCCACGGCATGCACGTGCGCCCCCAGGGGACGTAGGGCTTCGGAGGCCCGACCGGGAATTTGGTCGTTCGTCCAACGTCCCGCCAGAATTATGAGAAAAGAACCAGGCCGCCTCAGCGTGGATGAAGACGGCCCGGCTCCCCGGAGGGTGTTCCGGTAGCACCACCGCGCAGACAGGTGTTTTAGGGCCTGCCGGGCATTGGTTGGATGAAACCGGGTGGAAATACTCCAACGCAAGGCGCTCATTAGGACTACGCTTGAGAGTAAGGCGAAAGAGCCACAACAGACATTTCGGCTGAGCCGTGCTCGGGGGTCAACATTGAAATCCTGGTTCGTGACTATCCGTCTGTTTCCGATTTTCGTCGTCGCCGCCTTCCTGGCGACCCAAGTGTTACCATCATTGGCGCTTGCCAATTCACCCTCGTCGTCCACTCCCGCCGCCTCACCCACCGTGATGGGCACGGCTACTGTCGCGGGTATCGATATTGTTGTCACGAAAAAGCCGGGCGGCAAGATCCTACGCGCCACGACAGGCGAGAACGGAACGTTCTCGGTTCGCGTAGAGGGCCCGGCCAATTATCAAATAACCGCAATCGGTGTCAAGACTCTCAAGCCTGGGACCTCCGTGACGCTGAGTTATAGCGTGAGATTGTTGAGCGTGACGCCCGCGTCCGGCACGACAAGAGAGTCGGCGCCGGTTAGCAAGGTCGCCGTCGTCAGCGCGTCGGGCGGACTCGACTTTTTGGGCGATATCCAGGTGAACGAGTCATCGATATTGATAGGGCACCTTGCTGTGGGCCCGCGCCGCTGATCTCACAGGTGTCGTGCGTCCCGCCAGGAGGATCGGTTGGACTGGTGACGGCGCAGCTGGTGGATGTTATCGTTCCCGCCCCTCGCCCCGCGCATCGGCGCGATAGTCCGCCCTCAGTTGGCGCAGTTGGGCTTGTTTGATCTTTTCGTATTCGGCCTTGGAAAAATCTCCCAACGGCACACCGCCAACCCCTGCCATGATCGTCTCGCCTCCTCCTTCAGTTAGTAAAAACACCTCGACAATGCGGGCACCGAACGCCGCGCTCAATGCTGATCGGGATTCTGGCTTGTCGCGCACCTTCGATCAACGCGACGTGAGACAGCACGTCGCCCGCACGGAACCGATAAAATTGCGTCGAGACCGCGTCTTCCGCCGTGCCGAGCGTGATGCTGGAGTCTCGCAACACTACGGTGATCAGTTCCTTGTCCTCGACGCGATCACAGAGGCCGCCGCAATGGCGACAGGTGACGGTGGTCGAGTCCTCAACGGCGACCACGTGCTGCGGGACGTGCGTCGCCAACCAGGTCGCAAACACGGGATCGCTGACGACTTCCCCGCCATTCAGCGTGACCAGGCTCACGGAGCCGTCTGCTTGGCTCGGGTAGTTGATGCGCACCCTCCGAAGAATGCGGACGGCGTTTATCCGGACGTCGCGCTCACTTACTGCCATGCGTCTCCAGCCTCCTTGGCGGCGAGGATGCCTCTCGACGTAATTATTACCAACTCCGGCGCGATTGCGAGCAGGTGGAGCGTCAGCGGTCACAGGTTCGACTCCCCCCAAGTAGTACTTTCGTCACAAGGGCAACCGAAAGTCCCATTGTGGGCACCTCTCGGAAAGCGGTACGCTTCCCCTTGGAAGAACACCCGTAGCACAAGCCACACCGCACCCCCCCCAAGGCGGCGTGAGAACGGAGCATACCACGGGGGGACCAATGTTACGGCGACTGATCGGCCGAGTGCACGCGTGGTTAGTGGAACGTGAGGCGCGTCGGTGGTTTGAGGCCCAAGAAGCAGGATGGCGGCGATGAACCCCGAGCAGGCTTCGTCGGTCCCTGCCGCGCGTCACGCCAGGGGGATCGAGTGTGCCCGTGACGGCGCAGCTGGGGGAGCGGCTATCGGCTCGTGGACGTGACGCTGGGCCTCGCGGCGCTGGCCGTGGCCGACGTTACTCTTGCGGCACCAAAACTCCACCCCGCCGAGCGGGACGCGCGTGGAGCCGCGCCGCCGGCGCGAAACGCTCGGCGGCGCGGCCCCTGGGACTACGACGCGGTCGCGATCATGAACCGAAGGCTGTTCTCGAGCCGGTACCCGCCGGAGGACAGACGATACGGCGCCAGGACGCGCGCGGTCACGTCGCGCACTCGGTCCTCCCCGGAAACCTGAATCGCACGGACCGAAGGGCCGGCCGAGAGTAGTCCCCGCACCGCGGTAGCGAAGTCCGGATACTCGAACGGACACTCCACCTCGTCCACGCTGCGGGGCGTCAGGCCCGCCTCCCTCGCGAAGGCATCGAGCGCCCCTTCCGCTGAGAGGGCAAAGGGTCCCGGCGCATCCGGGGGGGCGGGAGGCAGCAGCGGACGCAGCGCGATCAGGAACTGGGCGAGCTCGCTGTGCGCCGGATTTCCCCAGGTGGCGACGACGACCGGTGCGCCCGGCCTCGCTACGCGACGCGCTTCCGCCAGCGCGGCGGCGGGACAAACCGCGAACTGGAACGAGTTGAATCCCGTCACGACATCAAACGCCCGGGCGCCGTGCGGCAGTGCCTCCATCTCGGCAACCCGAAACTCCCCGGCCGGGGTCCGCCTCTGCGCGATCGCGACGAACTCCTCGGCGGCGTCGATCCCTGTGACCCGGGCTCCTCGCGAGGCGGCGAGCTCGCAGAACAGTCCCGCGCCGCACCCCACGTCGAGGAGCGACGTGCCGGCGCCGACGCTGGTCTGCCGCAGCACGGCCTCGTACAGCGGTCGCGACATGCGCTCCTGGACTTCGGCCCAGTCGTGCGCCCGAGTGCTCCAGAGCGGCCCCTGGACCGCCGCCGACCCTTGGACCTGCCGGATCGCCGTCACGACCCTTTTGCCTCCTTTGCGGCGGCGAGGATGTGCTCGCGCGTCAGATCGTGGCCGTGTTCTCTCTTTGCGTGATCCTGAACTTTCAGCACGAGCTCATCGTCGGTATACGCGGTGATCTCCGTCCCACACGGCGGGCACACGACCTTCTTCATCATCGTCCCTCCCGTTCGAGCTCGACCCGGCCGGGCACCAACGCGGCCTGCGGGCCTGCAGCGTGAGTGTACGCGCGCCGGGGGCGGCGCGACTTCGCGATTTCACACCATGAGGCCCCGCGGGCGCATGGCCGAAACAGGCCAGGCACTCGGCGAGGGGAGGAGCGCCGACGCGGCCTACAGCAGTTTTTCGCGGACGGCGTACGCCGCCGCGGCCGTGCGGGAGGGGAGATCGAGCTTGGTCAGGATGTTGGCCACGTGCCGGTGGATCGTGTGCTGGCTGCGGCCGAGCCGGGCGGCGATCTCCTTGTCGGTCAATCCCTGGGCGGCCAGCCGGAGCACTTCGAGCTCCTTTGCGGTCAGCTGCGCGATCGCGGCCGGCCCGCTTCCCGCGGGCGAAGCCATCTCGCGCAGCAGCAGTTCGGCCCGTTCGGCCTCCCGCACCGCGCCGAGCTGCCGCAGCACGGCGACTGCCTTGTGAAGCTCCTCCGCCGCCACGTCCGGACGGGCAAGGCCGGCAAGGGCGCGGCCCAGCCCCAAGCGGGCGCGCCCGTGCTCGAAGGGCGCGCCGCAGCGGGCGAACAGGTCCGCGGCGTCTTCGAACGCCACCCGGGCCTGCGGATAGTCGCCTGCGCTCACGGCCACGGCCCCCCTGGCGAAGCTCGCGAACGCGCTGAGGGGCTCCGAGGCGACGGCCCGGGTCGTCGCCTCGAGTTCCGCGAGGATGTCCCGCGCCCGTTCGATGTCCCCGGACGCGGCGAGCGCCCGCGACAGCACTTCGAGACCGGGGGCGCGCTCGGTGCGGCTCTCGGGGGAGTAGCGCCGCAGGTACCGCTCGGCGAGCTCGACCGCCGCCGTCGGCTCCTGTTGGTCGAGGGCCAACTCGGCGCGGCCGAGCAGCGCGACGGTCGAGGTCTCCACCTGCCGGAACAGGTCCGCGGCCTCGTCCCACCGCCCCTGGCGGCGCCTGAGTTCCGCCAGCCGGGCGGTCGCGGAGGGCACGAGCGTGGGGCTGATCTCCTTCATCTCGCGCGTCGCCGCGGCGAGTTCGGCTTCGGCGTCCGCCCACTCTCCACGCCACGTCAGCACGCCCGCGTATTGAGTCCGGCAGACCGCGAAGAGGAAGCTGCACCGCCACCGGCGGCAGAATTCCTTGACGCGCTCGCACCACTGCGCGGCGCGAGGGTAGTCGCGGACCCGCTCGCACGCGAAGATGAGGTAGCAGCAGGTCAAGCTGATCGCCTGGAGATCCGCCAGCTCGCCCGCGACGGCCGCGGCGGCGGCTTCGTCCAGCATGCGCATCCCCTCGCGCACCTGGCCCTGACAGACCAGCGCCAGTCCCTCAAGGGCGCGACCGAGCATCTCCACGTCGATGATACCGAGCGCCTCGCTGATGCTCACCGCCTCGGTGGCCAGCCGCCGTGCGGTCACCGGGTTCTTTTCCGCCATGAGCGCGAGATGCGCGTCGCAGGCAGCCAGCCAGGCGTGTTCCGCAGACGGCGGGTGCTTCTCGAGCAGCCGGTGGGCGCGCTGCATCCAGCCGTTCGCGACCGCCGCGTCGTTGCGAAACTCCATGTAATCCTGCGCGAGCCACATCGCGCCGCGCGCGGCCCCGCGGGCGTCGCTCCGCGCGCGGTAGAGCGCGTACGACCGCTCGCGGGCGTCGATCGCCACCGCCGCGTCGTGGAGCCACCATGCGGCCCAGGCCAACCCTTCCCAGGCCTCGGGGTCATCCCCGGCGGCGAGCGCGGTCTGAAACTCGTCCCGCGCGCGCTCCCACTCTCCCCGATTCAGCGCGGCCCATCCCGCCGCGACCGCACCCGACAGCGCTCCCTCGGGCTGCAGCGCCGCGAGCGCTGGGGTCTCACGGTTGATCACGCGTGGCTCTCCTGGTCCGACGGCATCCCGGAGCATACTTCCAAACGACCCCGCGGCTTTCCTATGACGCCACACCGTCCGGCCGCCGCGACGGCGCCCCGCCGGCGACGTACGCCGGGACCGCCGGAAGGACCGAACCCGTCGTGGTGGAATGGCATGACATGCGGGCCCGGGCGGCACTCGGGTCAACCCACTTGCTGGAGGACGCCATCATGCACGCAAGAGCCGCGATGTGCCTGGCCGTCGCCGCCCTCGTTCTCATCGGCGCAGGTGCGTCGTCGCCGCGGGTGTCGGCCCAGACGGCCGTGCACCGGCTGAACGCCGAGCTGGCCAACGAGGCGGTCGGGGCCGCGGTCGCAGCCTGCGCGCAGCAGGGCTACGCGGAGACCGCCGTGGTCGTCGACACGGACGGCGTGACGCAGGCGCTGCTGCGCGGCGACGGTGCCGGGATTCATACGCTCGACAGCGCGCACGACAAAGCCTACACGAGCGTCACGTTCAAGAACGACACCGGCGCGCTGCTCGACCGGGCCCAGACGATCGGCACGCTGACCGCAAAGCTGCCGCATCTGCTGCTGTTCCAGGGAGGCGTGGTCATCCGGATCGGCAATGAAGTGATCGGGGCGATCGGCGCCGCCGGCGCGCCGGGCGGCAACCTCGATGAAGCCTGCGCCCGCGCCGGGCTCGCGAAGATTCAAGATCGTCTCAAGTAAGGACGCGCGCGGCGCGGCGCCGCGTGATGCGGCCGCCGCGGACCCGCAGCCGGTCCCAGCCGCCAGCGCATCCCCACAGGAGTCGTCATGGCGCACGATGCGCGTAAGGTCCTGCGGCACACATTCGATGAAGACGCGGAACTCTACGACCGCGCCCGCCCCGGCTACCCCGAGCCGTTGTTTGACGATGTCGGGGCGCTCGCCGGCCTCGGGCCGGACTCAACGGTATTGGAGATCGGCTGCGGCCCGGGCAAGGCGACCCTGCCGCTCGCCCGTCGAGGCTACTCCGTCCTGTGCATCGAGCTCGGTCACCGCCTCGCCGCGGTCGCCCGCCGAAACCTCGCGGCGTTTCCTCGCGTCGAAGTGGTGACCGCCGCGTTCGAGACGTGGGAGCCCCGGCGTGCTCCGTTCGACGTGGTGTTCGCCGCGTCGTCGTGGCACTGGATCGATCCGGACATCCGCTACGCCAAAGCGGCGGCGCTGCTCAAGCCGGGCGGCGCGCTCGCCATCGTCGGCTCAGGCCGTGCCGACGGAGAGCAGTCCGACCCGTTCTTCCAGCAGATCAGGGAATGCTACCGGACGATGCGGGCCGCGGCCGAGGCAGGGTCGCCCTCGCACTCCCGCCCCGCCTCGGATCCACCCGCCGAGATCGAGCAGAGCGGGTTATTCGCGCAACTGCATGTCAGGCGTTACTCGTGGGCCGCCGAGTACACCGCCGACGAGTACGTCGACTTCCTCAACACGCACTCCGGCTATCGCGCCATGGATCCGGCGACGCGCGCCGCATTTTACGCCGAGGTCCGGCGCCTCATCGACACACGCCCGGGCAGACGCGTCCGAAGGCCGCACGCGAGAACCCTGTACCTCGCGCTGACGCCCGCGCAACACGGTGCCGCCTGACCGGCGCCGCCCCAGCGGTCCCGCGCTACCGGCGGTGCCTCGCAACTACCCTGACGGTGAGCGTGATCCAAAAGACGTTCCACGCGATCAAGCCGATCCCAGCCAGCACCAGGCGGGTCACATCGACGATCGGCCGGACTTTCGTGCCGGTCTCCGTCATCTCCACGAGCGCCACGGGAGAGACTCGCAGGCCACCACCGCCGCCCCCGCCGGTCCCGGTCTCGTGCTCGCCTGTCGGTGCTGCTTCCTGCTCTCGCGCCGCAGTCCGCCCGCCTCCGAAACCAAACCCGTACGCCGCCTTGGCCACCGGAATAATGGTACGGCCGTGCTCGCGGATGGGCTCGCCGAAGACTCTCCTCACCGTGGCCTGGTCCTCCAACCGTGTGATGCGTCCAATCACTTCATCCAGCATGGCGTCTCCTCTCCGCCCCAGACGGGGCTTCGCCGGACGCACTGCAGACACGCCCGGTGCTCACGAAGAAGGCCGTGCTGACCGGACGCACTCTCGCGTCAGGCCGGCACGGCCACCACATCTCGCGTCCATGACGGTCCGCTTCCGCCGCGCGCCCTCGGGCTCTCTGCGCCCCCCCGGCGGGCCCGGCGCAGGCCCGCTCGGATCCCGGGCGCGCCGGTTGCCTAGGCCTTCCGGGCGTCGGGCTTGAGATTCGCCCCCATGGACCTGCGCAGCATCCTGCCGGTTGGCGCCTTAATCTCTTGAAGGTATCGGTCTCGGGCAAACGGCCCGGGCTTGAAGCCCGACGAAGCTGGCGGATGCACCGAGTCCATCTTGCTTGGCTTGGCGGTACGCGTGCTGCCGGTCTGCCGCTGGTCGCGTCGCATCGAGAGCATTCTCCTCCGCTGATGAAATGGTCAGCCTGTCCTGACGGCATCGTCGCTCACACCGTGCCGCGCGAGCGTTCGGGCACATGGGGGAATCGCGGCGTCACTCGTTCAGTAGCATTCTAACACCAGGGCAGCCGGCTGGTAAGTACATCCTCGCTCCCAGGCGCAGACCGGACCCGCTGGGCCAGGCCGTGACGTGCCCGGCTTGGGGAACGGCCCCGTCACTGCGGAGATCGCAGCCGGTAGCCGACGCCCGCTTCGGTGACAATGTACTGCGGCCGCGCCGGGTTCGACTCGATTTTGCGGCGGAGCTTATTGACGCTGACGCGGAGGAGGTTGAGATCCCGCTCGTAGGCAGGGCCCCACACGTCACGGAGGAGGTGCCGGTGCATGTGCACCGAGTCCGGCGAACGCGCCAACGCTTTCAACAGCGAGTACTCGACGGGGGTGAGCGCCACTTCCCGCGTCCCCATGGTGACCCTTCGTCGGGCCACGTCGACGGTGAGGGCGCCGATCACGATCCGGGGCTCGGCCGCGCCGCGGGGGACGTGGCGCAGCGCGACCCGAATGCGCGCCAGCAGCTCGCCGGTGCTGAACGGCTTAGTGACGTAGTCGTCCGCCCCGGCGTCCAGCGCGGCGACCTTCTGCGCCTCTAGATCGCGGACGGACAAGGCGACGATCGGGGTGTTCGACCACTCCCGGAGCCGCCGGATGACCTCGAGGCCGTCGAGATCCGGAAGCTCGAGGTCCACGATGACCAGATCGGGGTGCAGGGTCGCGGCGGTCGACAACCCCGCCTGCCCGGTCGCGGCTTCGACGACGCGGTAGCCCCGGGCGGCAAACTGCACGCACAGCAGCCGGCGCGCCGGCTCCTCGTCGTCGACGACGAGAATGCGCGGCCCGGCTCCTGCTACGGCGTGGCCCACGCGACGCGGCCGTACATCCGTGCGGCGCCCGCGGCGCTCACTTCACCTGGTCGAGCGCCCGGTTCAATTCGAGCACGTTCACCCGCGGCTCCCCGAGCACGCCCAGCTGGCGGCCCTCCGTGTACTGCGCCACGAGGGTGCGGACGGTCTCGACCGGCAGCTTGCGCACCCGCGCGACCCGCGGCACCTGGTACAGCGCCGCCGCGACGCTGATGTCGGGATCGAGCCCGCTCGCGGAGTTCGTGACGAGGTCCACCGGCACCGGCGCGGTGTTCCCCGGATCCGCCTGGCGGAGCGCCGCGACGTTCGCCTTCACCTGGTCGATCAGCGCCTGGTTCGTCGGGCCCAGGTTCGAGCCGCTGGACGACGCGGCGTTGTAGGCCTGCGGCGACGTGGCCGACGGCCGGCTCCAAAAGTGGCCGGGGTCCGCGAACGGCTGGCCGATCAGCTCGGAGCCCACGACCTTGCCATGATCCACGATCAGGCTGCCGTTCGCCTGGTGCGGAAACAGGACCTGCGCGATCCCGGTGATTACGAGCGGATAGCACAGCCCCGTAATGATCGCCAGCATCAGGGTCAGCATGACCGCTGGAAGCAGTTGTGCGCGCATGATTCCTCGCTCCTTATCGGTGGTCGGCGCCCACCGCTCGACTGCGGGCCGCCGTGTGATGCATTGGCCGCGCGGGCATCCTAATGGAGCCCCAGCGCGACGAGAATCACGTCGATCAACTTGATCCCGATGAACGGCGCGATGACGCCGCCGACGCCGTAGAGCAGCAGGTTGTCGCGCAGGATCTCCCCGGCGCTGGCCGGGCGGTACTTGACGCCCCGCAGCGACAGCGGAATGAGCGCAATGATGATCAGCGCATTGAAGATCACGGCGGCCGAAATCGCGTTGTCCGGGGTGCTGAGGCGCATGAAGTTGAGCGCGGTCAGCACGGGGTACGTGGACGCAAAGGCCGCCGGGATGATCGCGAAGTACTTGGCGACGTCGTTCGCGATGCTGAACGTCGTCAGCGCGCCCCGCGTCATCAGCAGCTGCTTGCCGATCTCGACGACCTCGATCAGCTTCGTCGGGTTGCTGTCGAGGTCGATCATATTCGCGGCTTCCCGCGCCGGCTGCGTCCCGGTGTTCATGGCCACCGCCACGTCGGCCTGCGCGAGCGCCGGCGCATCGTTGGTGCCGTCGCCGGTCATCGCCACGAGCCGGCCGCCGGACTGGTAATCGCGGATCAGCTTGAGTTTGTCCTCGGGCTTCGCCTGCGCCAGAAAATCGTCCACCCCGGACTCGGCGGCGATCGCGGCGGCCGTCAACGGATTGTCGCCGGTGATCATGACCGTGCGAATGCCCATTTTCCGCAGCTGCAGGAATCGCTCCTTGATGCCGCCCTTCACGATGTCCTTCAAGTAGATGACGCCAAGCACGGTATCGTTCCTGGACACGACCAGCGGCGTGCCGCCCGTCCTGGAGATCCGATCAACCGTGGCGTTGAGCTCTGGGGGAATCCGGCCGCCGCGCCCCTCCACGAACTCGATGATCGCCGTCGCCGCACCCTTGCGGATGACCGTCCCATCGAAATCCACGCCGCTCATCCGCGTCTGGGCGCTGAACGGCACGAACGTGGCGCCGTGCGGCGCCTCTTCCGTGCCGCCGACGGTGCGGCCCCGCATCGCATACTGGTCCTTTGCGAGCACCACGATGCTGCGGCCTTCCGGCGTCTCGTCGGCCAGGGACGCGAGCTGCGCCGCTTCCGCGAGTTGCCGTGCGTCCACTCCGTCCACCGGGATGAACTCGACCGCCTGCCGGTTGCCGAGCGTGATCGTGCCGGTCTTGTCGAGCAAGAGCACGTCCACGTCGCCCGCAGCCTCCACGGCACGGCCCGACAGGGCGATCACGTTGCGCTTGATCATGCGGTCCATCCCCGCGATGCCGATCGCGCTCAGGAGGCCGCCGATCGTCGTCGGGATCAGGCACACTAGGAGCGCGATCAGCACCGTGATCGTCACCGGCGTGCCGTGGCCCGCGACGCTGACGCTGAACACCGAGTACGGGTACAGTGTCGCGCAGACCAGCAGGAACAGGATCGTGAAGCCGACGAGCAGGATTGTCAGCGCGATCTCGTTCGGCGTCTTCTGCCGCCGCGCGCCCTCGATCAGCGCGATCATGCGGTCGATGAAGCCCTCGCCGGGATTGGCGGTGATGCGGATCAGGAGCCAGTCGGACAGCACCACGGTGCTGCCGGTCACGGCGCTCCGGTCGCCGCCCGATTCGCGGATCACCGGGGCGCTCTCGCCGGTCACGGCGCTCTCGTCGACGGACGCGACGCCTTCGATCACCTCGCCGTCGGCGGGGATCGCCTCGCCGACCTGGACCAGGACGACGTCGCCCTTCCGCAGCGCGGTAGACGGAACGGTTTCCGACGGCGCGGTGCGTTCCGGCCGCGCGAGCCGCCGCGCCGAGATGGTCCGGCGCGCGCGCCGCAGCGCCTCCGCCTGTGCCTTGCCGCGTCCCTCGGCCAGCGCCTCCGCAAAGTTTGCGAACACGACGGTGAACCAGAGCCAGATCGCCACGCTGCCGATAAACGGCGCGGGCGCCTCGCCCTTCCCCCCGAGCGCCTGGAAGAACAGGATCGTCGTGAACACGCTGCCGATCTCCACGACGAACATCACCGGGTTGCGCAACTGCTGGCGCGGATCCAGCCGCAGGAACGCGTCCCGGATCGCCACTCGCCAAATCATGGCCTGCTGGGGGGCCGCGCGGTGCGTGGTCTCTACGCTCATGCTCTCCGTCTCCTCACTTGAAGGTGGTGCCGGCGACCAGCAGCAGGTGCTCGACGATCGGCCCAAGCGCCAGCACGGGCAGGAAGCTCAACGCCCCCAGCACGATAATCACCGCCACCAGCCACGCGACGAACAGCGGCGTGTGCGTGGGCAGCGTCCCCGCGCCCGGCGGCACGAGCTTCTTGGCGGCCAGGGATCCGGCGATCGCGAGCACCGGAACAATCTCCCAGAACCGTCCGAGCCACATCACGGCCGCCCCGACGTCGTTGTAAAACGGGGTGTTGCCGTTCAGGCCCGCGAACGCGCTGCCGTTGTTGTTGCCCATGGACGTAAACGCGTAGAGGATCTCGCTGAACCCGTGCGGGCCCGGGTTCGACACCCCGGCCCTGCCGGCCGCAGTCGCGACCCCGAGCGCGGTCCCGACCAGCACAACCGCCGGCATCACCAGCACGACGATCGTGGCCATCTTCATCTCGAACGATTCGATCTTCTTGCCGAGGTACTCCGGCGTGCGGCCCACCATCAATCCCGCGACGAACGCGGCGACAATGACGAGCGCCACCATGTCGTACATTCCGGTGCCCACGCCGCCGTAGATGATCTCACCGAGGTGCATCATGATCATCGGCACCATGCCGGCGATCGGGGTGTAGGAGTCGTGCATCGAGTTCACCGAGCCGTTCGAGGTCGAGGTCGTCGACACGGCCCAGAGTGCCGAGTCGACGGGGCCGAACCGGACCTCCTTGCCTTCCATGTTCCCGCCAGGCTGCACCGCGCTCGCGACCTGATCGACGCCGAGCGAATGGAACAGCGGGTTGCCGGCCTGCTCGAACCCCACGGCGACCCCGATGGCCGGAAGGAAGCAGATCGTCATCGCCGCGAGCAACGCCCAGCCCTGGCGGGTGTCCTTCACCATCCGGCCGTACGTGTAGACGAGTGCCATTGGGATAAGCAAGATCGCAAGCATTTCGAGGAAGTTCGAGAGCGGCGTTGGGTTCTCGAACGGATGCGCTGAGTTGGTATTGAAAAATCCGCCACCGTTCGTGCCGAGCTCCTTGATCGCAATTTGCGACGCCACGGGACCGATGGCGATCTGCTGCTCGGTCACCTTGACCGTCTTGGTCTCCGGCTGACCCTTGGCGTCGAGTACCGGCTTCCCGTTCGCATCGGTGACCGGCTGCTGGTACGAGGTCGGCTCCATGAGGGTCGCCGTCGTGTACGCCGACAGCGTCGCCGGGAGCCCCTGCCACGCCAGCAGCAGCGCGAGGACGATCGAAAGCGGCATGAGTACGTACAGGACCCCGCGCACCGTATCGACCCAGAAGTTGCCGATCGACTTGACCGAGCGGCGCGTCAGGCCGCGGATCAGGGCCACCAGGACCGCCATGCCGACGGCGGCCGAGGTGAAGTTCTTCACTGTCAGCCCCGCCATCTGGCTGAAGTAGCTGAGCGTAGTCTCTCCGCCGTAGTTCTGCCAGTTCGTGTTCGTCGCGAACGACGTGGCGGTGTTGAACGCAAGGCTCGGATCGACCGGGCCCATCGCCTGGGGGTTGAACGGCAGCACGCCCTGCAGCCGCTGCAGCGCGTACAAGAGCAGCATGCCGACGATCGTAAAGACGAGCAGCGCGATCGTGTATGTCTGCCACGGCATGTCGGCCTGCGCATCGATGGCGCAGATCCGGTACAGCCACCGTTCGAGCGGCTTCAGGAACCGGTCCAGGAAGGTCCGTTCCCCTTCGTAGACCTTCGCCATGTAGGTGCCGACGGGCTTGACGAGCAGAAAGGTGACGACGAGAAGCAGGACGATGCGGACGATCCCGTTGGTCGTCATACAAACCACTCTGGCTTCAACAGTGCGCAGATCAAATATCCCAGCAGCGCGAGCGAGAGCACGCCTGCGATCACGACCATGTCGTCACCGTCCCATCAGCCGGTCGAGGCCCTCGACCATCAGCACGCACGAGAAAAAGAACACCAACGTAAGCACAATGAGCTCGACGTCCGCCACCGATGACCACCCTCCCCTGTCCCCGTGCCCCGCCCGCCGCGCGCACAACCCGCACCGCGGCGTCAATTACTCCGCCACGGTATCATCGAACGGCATTACAGAGCCATTACGGCCGGAGCGAAGGGCATTAATGTTTTGTTAATCTCGGGGGCACTGTTCGGAAGGCCGCACGTGTCGAGCAGGAGGCTAGGCCCTCGGGGTGATGCGGCCGAGTTCAAGGATCCGCATCGTCTCCTCAAGATACGGGCGGGCGGACACGCACGTCCCGCAGAGCTCGAACGCGCTCGTCTCCGCGATCACGCATGCGACGAGGAACTTCTCCCAGAGAGATGCCAGCCAGTTGCGGACCCCGTGCCGGCGCCGGGACGTCCCAACCGCATCGACGGGCCCGCCATCGAGGTCGCCGTGTGGAAGGTGCAGGAGATAGACGGGGCACGAGGCGGATGTGAGCAACGTCCGCGCGGTGCGGCTCAAGATCACGTGCGCCCCGACACCCTCGCGGCGGTGCAGCGGCACCACGATCCCTCTCGCCGAGGATCGCCGTGCGGCCTCGATCAGCCCACCGGCGACACTCCGGGCCCTCACCGTCCCGGTCCGCGCCGGGATACCGACCGACGCGGCCGCAAAGTTCGCGCGGCCGAGGATGCCCGCCGCCGCTGCGTCGGCCTCGGGGAGTTCCGCGTCGAGCGGCAACGTCATCGGCACGGTCACCACGTGGACGATGCGCAGCCGGACACTTGCGTGCTCCATGCCCCAGCACAGGCTCGGCAGCGCACGGATGGCGCGCCCGTCGTTCGAATCGCCCTCCACGCCGAACACGATCTCCGGGGCATCCCCGCTGCCCAGGGGCGCTCCGGGGCGGTGGTCAAAGGCTGCATCCGGCCGGACGCGATCCAGCGTGCTCGTCATGCGACGTGACATACAAGTGTCCACCCCTCGGGGGCGTCTGTGCGCCGTCGCATGCACGATACCACCACCCGCGCTACGGCGGCGTTACGGTGGAGGCCTCCGCCGTTAAACCTCGATTAATTTCGCTTCGCGTCCCCTCCAATGGGGGCGTCACAACATCGTAGCGCCCCGACACGATATCTTAACGCCGCCGCCACGCCGGTCCGTGGTAGGATGGCGCGGAAGCCTGCGGACCACGATGTCCGCGCGCGGGTGACTCGGAGCAGAGTTTGACGCCCGCGCTTCGCTGAGAGGTGACGAACGTGTCGGACGCACTGCTTGTCGGCGCCGTCTTGTTATCCTTGGGTTCCTGCCTGCGGATCCTTGACCGGCGGTCGAAGCCCCGCCCCATCCCCATCCTCCGGACGGCCAGCACATCCGCAAGACTGTACTCGCCACGATCCCGACGGCGCTAGCCGCAGCCGCTCCGTCCACTTCGCAGAGGACGCGGTTCACACGTCCCCCGCACATTCCTCGGGTTTGAACAGGGTCGCGTGACCACTCTCGGCTGGCTGCAGATTGCCGCCGTCATGGTCGTGCTGCTGCTCGCGGCCAAACCGGTCGGAGCCTACATGGCGCGGGTCTACCAGGGCGAGCGCACGTGGCTCGACCCGCTGCTCCGACCGGTGGAACGGCTCCTGTACCGCTGCGCCGGCGTACGGCCGGAGCAGGAGATGGAGTGGCAGACGTACGCCGGCGCACTCTTGTGCTTCACCGTCGCCGGCATGCTGCTGCTGTACGCGATGCTGCGGCTCCAGGCTGCGCTGCCATTCAACCCGCAGCACGTTGCGTCGATCGATCCCATCCTCGCCTTCAACACCGCGGCGTCGTACGTGAGCGCCACCGAGTGGCAGAACTTCGCGGGCGAGACGGCAATGAGCTACCTGACGCAGATGGCGGGGTTCGTGCCGAAAGCCTTCGTCTCCGGGGCCGGGCTGGCGATCATGGTCGCGCTGTTCCGCGGCGTGGCGCGCACGTCGGGCCGGACCATCGGCAACTTCTGGGTGGATCTCGTGCGCGGCACGCTGTACATCTTCCTGCCGCTCGCCGCCGTCTTCGCCCTGTTCCTCGTGTCCCAGGGCGTCGTCCAGACGCTGTCGCCGTACCGGACCGCGACGCTGATGGAAGCGACCTCGTACACGCGGCCGGTGACCGGCGCGAACGGGAAACCGGTGCTCGACAGTAAGGGCCGGCCAAAGACCCAGACGGTCACAGTCACCGGGCAGCAGATTGCCCTGGGCCCCGTGGCCTCGCAGGTCGCGATCAGGCAGCTCACGAACGGCGGTGCCTTCTTCAACGTGAATGCCGCGCACCCGTTCGAGAATCCGACCCCGCTGTCCAACTTCTTCGAGACGGTGGCAATGGCCCTGATCCCGATCGGGTCATGCTATCTGTTTGGCCGGATGGTCGGGAACACGAAACAGGCCTGGGCGCTGCTCGCCGCGATGACGGTGATCTTCGTGCCGCTGCTCGTGGGGGCCGTCAGCGTGGAGCAGGCCGGCAATCCGCTGCTCACCCCGGCGGGCGTTGACCAGCGGGCGACGACGGCGCAGCCGGGCGGCAACATGGAGGGGAAGGAGGCGCGGTTTGGGATCGCCGCCTCGGCGTTGTGGACGGCGCTCACCACCGCAGCGTCGAACGGCTCGGCCAACTCGGATTACGATTCCTACACGCCGGCCGGAGGGTTCGTCCCGCTGTTCCTGATGCACACCGGCGAGGTCATCTACGGCGGCGTCGGGTCGGGGCTCTACGGAATGCTCGTGTACGTCCTCGTGGCGGCGTTCGCGGCTGGGCTCATGATCGGACGCAGCCCCGAGTACCTGGGCAAGAAGATCGAAGCGTTCGAGATGAAGATGGCAACCCTGGTCGTGATCATCATGCCGGCGGTCGCCCTCACCGCAACGGCAATCGCGGTGCTCACCGCGGCGGGGCGGGCGGGCCCGTCGAACCCCGGGCCGCACGGGTTCAGCGAGATCCTCTACGCCTTCACGTCGATGTCGAACAACAACGGCAGCGCATTCGCGGGGCTGACCGGCAACACACCGTTCTACAACGTGTTCGGCGCCATGGTCATGCTGGCCGGACGCTTCTGGGTGGCGATCCCAGCGCTGGCAATCGCGGGATCAATGGTCGGGAAGAAACAGTGGCCCGCCGGTCCAGGCACCCTCCCGACCGATGCGTGGCAGTTCGTCCTCTGGCTTGTCGCGGTACTCATCCTCGTCGGCACGCTGAGCTTCTTGCCCGCGCTCGCCCTCGGCCCGATCGCAGAACATCTGCTGCTGCAGGCCGGCGCAACGTTCAAGTAGCCTCCGTCCGACGACAGCGGCCCGGACCTTGGCGCATCGCGGTGCACCGGACCGGCCTCACACCTTCTGGCGTTCGATGTAGTCCCAGTTCACGTCCAACCCAAGGCCGGGCTTCTGGGAGATGCGCACGTTCCCGTGGCGATCAACAGGATCAAAGAGCTCGTGCAGCCACGGGGTGGCGTCCTCGTAGTTGACGAACGGATGGAGCAGGCCGCGCTCGTAGTATTCCCCCGGAATGCCCATCGCGCCGAGCACCTGCAGGTTGCCGGGGTTCGCCCCGTGCATCTCGAGCGGCACGCCGAACGATTCGCACAGGGCGACCGCCTTCATCGCCGGGGTAATGCCGCCGAGCAGCGAGGAGTACCGGCTGATGTCGGAGGCGCCGGCGACGAGCCATTCCGCGCGCGCGTGCATCTTGCCGTCCAGCGTCTCCGGCCCGACGACCGGAATGCGCAGCTCGCGGGTGAGCCAGACGTACGAGCTCATGCTCTGCTCGTTCATCGGCTCCTCGAACCAGTAGAAGCCAAGCTCCTCGAGCGCGCGGCCGATGTAGAGCGCGTCGGTGCGGCTGTAGTCGTGGTAGCAGTCCAGCATCAGGCGCACATCCGGGCCGACCCGCTCGCGCACGGCGCGGCATGCGGCGACATCACGCCGGGGGTCCGGGCCGAGCGGCGGCATCCACGTGTGCAGCTTGATCGCCGGATACCCCACCGCGAGGAGCGCCTGCGCAAAGTCGGCGTACTCCTCCGGCGAACTCAAGCCGCCGGGCAGATCGTCGCCGCACATCGTGCTGCCGTAGGCCGGCACCGAATCCCGGTAGGCGCCGAGCAGCTTGAACACCGGCTGGTGGAGGGCCTGGCCGATGAGATCCCAGAGCGCAAGGTCGATCACCGCGAGGTTGCGGTCGGTCAGGACCTCCCCGACGAGGCGCTGGTAGCGGCGCAGCGTCTGCCACAGCCGCTCCCGGTCGAGCGGATCCTGCCCCGCCAGCATCGGCGCGACCACGCGGCAGAGGGCCTCGCTGCCCCCGAAGCAGTGCCCCGCGACGCCGTCGTCGGTCGTGATCGTCGTCAGCGTCTGCACGACCTCGTGCACCGGGCCCGGGTGTCGGTGCCCCTCGGCGTCCCGCACCGTGTGGGATGGGTGGCGGAACCCCCGGACCGTGACGTCCTTGATGCGCATGCGCTCCCCCCCGTGGGCCGGCGCGGCCCGGAATGGTCTCCGCGCGGGCCGCGCCCGCGGGTCGTGCGCTACGCCGCGCGCGGGTCGGCCGCGTCTCGGAGGCCGTCCCCGAAGAAGTTGAACGCCAGCACGGCCGCGGAAATGAACGCCGCGGGCATCAGCAGCCAGGGAAAGTTCCGCAGGCTCTCCAGATTCTGCGCCTCCTGCAGGAGGACGCCCCAACTCGTCAGCGGCGGCCGCAGCCCGAGGTTCAGAAACGAGAGGGCCGTCTCGGCGAGGATCATGCCCGGCAGCGCGAGTGTGGCGATGACGACGATGTGTCCGAACACCTGCGGCAGCAGATGCCTAAAAATGATGCGGCCGTCGCTCGCTCCCATGACGCGCGCCGCGGTGACGAATTCTTCCTCGCGCAAGGCCAGGACCTTCCCCCGCAGCTGCCGGGCCAGCCACGTCCATCCGATCACCGACAAGATCACCGTAATCGCGAAGTACACGCTGACGGGGGACCACGACTGCGGCAGCGCGGCGCTGAGCGCCATCCACAACGGGATCGCGGGGAATGACCGGATGACCTCGATCAGGCGCTGCACGACCTCGTCGATCCAGCCGCCGTAGTACCCGGAGAACACCCCGAGCACCGACCCGATGATCAGGCTGAGGAACACGCCCACCAGGCCAATCGTCAAGGACATCTGGCTGCCGATGAGGATGCGCGACAGCATGTCGCGTCCCTGCCGGTCGGTGCCGAGCGGAAACACGCCCATGTCCGCGGCGTCGACCCCGAACAGGTGCACATCGGACGGCAGCACGCCGGCCAGCACGTATGGCTCGCCACGCACGAAGAAGCGCACCGGCAGCTTCCGGCTGCGGTCGAGGGTGTATGTCGTCAGGAGCGTATCGGGATTCACGTGGCGCTGCAGGCCATAGACGTAGAGCCCGGTCCGGACATCGACGTGCAGGGCCTGCGGCGGCGCGTACAGGTACTCGATGAACCGCTGATCGAGGCCGTAGGGAGCCACGAAGTTGGCGAACAGCGCGGTGGCATAGAACGCGAGCACGACGATGCCGCCGACGACGGCGGCGCGGTTGCGGAGAAACCGCCGCCACATGAGCTGCCCCCGCGTGCGAACGACCCCCCGGCCGGCATCGGACGCCGACGCGACCGCCGCCGGCATCCCGGCGGGGACCGTCGAGGCAGTGGGTTTCCCGACGACGCTCATTGGTAACGAATCCGGGGATCGATCCACGCCAGGGCCACATCGGCCAGCAGATTGCCCATCATCAGCATCAGCGCCAGAAACAGCAGAAACGTCCCGGCGAGATACATATCCTGACTGATCAGCGCACGCACGAACATGGGGCCGGTCGTCGGCATCGACAGCACGATCCCAAGGATCGTGGCGCCCGAGATCAACTGCGGCAACTGCAGGCCCATCACGCTCACCAGCGGATTGATTGCTACCTTCAGCGCGTGTTTGTGAATCACCACCCGCTCGTCCAGGCCTTTGGCGCGGGCGGTGGTGACGAACTGCTGGTTGGTCACCTCAAGCATGCTGCCGCGGAGAATGCGAATCAGCTGCGTCATGCCGCCCAGGCCGAGGATGATCGACGGCCACAGGAGATGGTTCGCCACATCGGCGAGCTTGGCGAACGACCAGGGCGCGTCCGCGAACCGCGGCGACACGAGGCCGGTGGCCGACATTTGGAAGACGAAGATGCCGATCGCCAGGTACATCAATCCCAGCAGGAAATCGGGGATGGACAGCCCGAGGAACGCGAAGGCCGTCAGCGCGTGGTCCAGGCCCGAGTACCGGTGCGTCGCCGAGTAGACGCCGACGGGCACCGCAATCAGCCACGTCAGCGCGAGGGACAACGTGGAGAGCAGCAGCGTGAGCCCGAGCCGGTCCCCGATCAACTGGGCGACCGGCCGCTTCCATTCGAACGAGTAGCCGAAGTCGCCGTGCGCGAATCCGGAGACCCACTTGATGTAGCGGATGTATTTGGGCTGATCGAGGCCGTACTGATGGCGCAGGTTGTCCAGCGTCGCCTGATCTGCGCTCGATCCTGAGCCCGCCGTCTGCGCCGCCAGCGAGGTCACGAAATCTCCAGGCGGCAACTGAATGATAATGAAGCAGGCAATCGACACCAGAAAGAGTGTCGGGATCATGGCCAGGAGACGCCGGACGACATACCTGGTCATCCCAGTTCCTCCCTGCTCCAGCGCGGGGCGCGATGCGCAGGCGGCGCGTCCCGGCGCCGCCCGCCTACCGCTCCGCCGATCTCTCGGCTATGCCTTATAGAAGAAGTGGCATGGATCCAGATTGCCCGGCGAAAAGATGATCCAGTCCTGCACGTAGTGGTCCGGCACGTTCTTCATCCGATTGTCGACGATCAGCGGCACGGGAACCAGCCCGACGGTGCAGATCGTCGTCACTTCCTCAACCGCCATCTGAATTAGCTGTTTGCCGATCGCGACCTGCTTGCCCCGGTCGACCGTGCCCCGGAACTGGTCGTACAGCGCTTGGGCCTGGGCCAGCGACCCGACCGGCTTCTCACCCTTCGCCCCGTTGGTCTTGTAGTACACCCCGAACGCCGGAGCCATCCACGACCGCTCGTCGAACGGGAACACGTAGATCGGATCCACGAACGGCTCGAGCCCGCGGTCGCCGTTCCACGTCGCGATCTGGACCTGATTGCCGGTCGCCCGCGGCCAGTACAGGTCTCGCGACATCGTCTTGATGTCGGTCTTGACGCCCAGCGCGGTCCAATCGGCCGCAACCAGCTCGATCGCGTCCAGGTCCGCCCCCTGCAGCTGGGTCTCGATCACGACCTCGAGCGGCTTTCCGTCGGGCCTGAGGCGAACCTTCCCGTCCGGCCCCATCTTCAGCCCCGCCTTGTCGAGCGACTGCCCGGCCATGCGCACGTCGTAGTTTTGGTACAGCTTCGCCACGTTGTTTGGGTAGTACGCCGAGTCCGGCACCACCGTGGGGGCGTTGATCTGTCCCTGCCCCAGGTACGCGACGGTATTGATCTTGTTGCGGTCGATCGCCAGCGAGAGCCCGATGCGGAAGTTTCGGTCCTGGAAGATCTTCCGAAGCACATCGTCCCCGTCGTAACTCTGGTTCGGCCAGAAGAGGAGCTGGCTGCCGGACGCCGAGAGCCATTTGACGACGCGGTACGCGCAGTCCTGGCCCTTCGACACGAACAGCGGAAACTTATTCAGATCCATGCCGCGGTACTGCATGTCGATCTGACAGGTCAGCGCCTGGCTCGCCACCGCCTCGTTGTTCTCGACCAGCGTCAGCTCGAGGCGATCGATGTAGGGCAGCTGCTGCCCCTTGGGGTCGACCTTCCAGTAGTAGGGATTGCGCGACGCGATGAGCTTGGCGTCGCCCGGGCGGTACGTCGACACCGGCCACGGGGCCATCGACGGCCGGTCCGGGTTGAGGTCGTCGGCCATCTGGTTGAACAGCTTGTAGTCAGTGATGGTCTTGTTGTACTTCGGATGGTACTGCTTGAGATAGTGCGACGGGACGAAGAAGCCGAATCGCTCGAAGTTGAGCGGCCACTGGTTTCCGTGGAACGCCAGCATCGACAGCACCATCCCGTTCGGCGCGGCAAACTTGAGGCTGATGGTGAGGTCGTCGATCTTCTCCAGCGTCATCGGCTGGTCGTTCACGACCCACTCCGTGTGGGGCGCCGCGTTCAGCTCCTTGTTGGTTTCGATGTCTTCCCACCAGAAGATGATGTCGTCGACGGTCCAGGGCTGCCCGTCCGACCATTTCAGCCCCTTGCGGAAATAGAGCGTAATCGTCTTCCCGCCGTCGCTGAACTGCCACCGCTTCGCGAGCCCCGGCTGGATCGGATCCTTCGGATTGCGCGGCCAGCGCACCACCGCCTCGTAGTTCTCGCGTCCGTAGGCGTGAAAATCTGCGGGCCCCTTCCACGCGAGCCGCCACACGCCGCCGTACTCTCCCACCTCATCGATGGGGCGGACGACCAGGACATCCTCTGAGGCGGGTAGCCGCTGGTCCACCGGCGGGAGCTTCCCCTGCTTCACCAGGTCCGCCAGCATCGGCGCTTCCTGGTACTTCGACGCGGTCGCGGCCAGGGCGCGCTTCGCCCCGTTGGTCGGGAAGTAGATCGTCGAGACGGCTCCGGCAGTAGCGAGGGCGGACAGCCGGAGAAACCCACGGCGGTCGATCCGCATACCCATCGCAACTCCTCCTTCGGCAGGCTCTCGTTCCGTCAGCGCCTGCGCGTTAGTAGTGGACCGTGCGCGACCCTTCGTCCATTCGATCCGATCATGATATCGATGCGGCACCCACCGCACCGGATGCACGAGCCCCGCCCGGTGCTGCGGGAGTCTCACTGGCGCGTCGGCCAATTTACCAGCGGGGTTTGATTGGCAGCCACCCGGGGTCGCGCTTCACGAGCTCGGCGGTATCGTCACGCTGGCGTACGGCGCCCCGCTCGTATGCCTCGTGGTATTGCGCCACGCGCTCCTCATCGAGGTCCACGCCCAGTCCCGGTCCCTCGGGAAGCGCAAGGGTGCCGTCTTTGAAGACGAACGGGCGCGTGATCACGTCGTCAGCGAGCCATGGGTAATGCGTGTCCGACGCCGCGATCAGCGTGGGCACGACGCTCGCGAGATGCGTCATCGCCGCCATGGAAATGCCGAGATGGCTGTTGGAGTGCATGCCGACGCCCCAGCGAAACGTCGCGCAGAGTCGTCCAAGTTCTTGGCACGCCCGCAGTCCGCCCCAGCCGTGGTGGTCCGCCAGCACTACGTCGACGGCCCCAGCTTCGACGGCCGGCGCGATCTCGTCCCAGTTCGTCACGCACATGTTGGTCGCCAGCGGCAGGGTGATGCGCTCCCGCACCCGCGCCATGCCCGCGATGCCGCTCGTGGGGTCCTCCAAGAACTCCAGCCATACGCCGGCCCGCTCGAGCTCGTACGCGACCCGCAGGCTCGTCTCCACCGACCACACGGCATTCGGGTCAAGGCGCAGCGGGTATCCCACGCCGAACCGGCGCCGGAGCAGGACCATGGTCTCCACTTCCTGCAAGGGCGGCAGCACCCCGCCCTTGACCTTCAGCGTGGTAAACCCGAACCGCTCGACGAAGCGTTCGGCCAGGGCCACCATCTGGTCCGGCGATCCCACCTCGCCCCACGCATCCTCCGCGGCGAACTTGAAAAACAGATACGCGCCGTAGGAGACGCGGTCCCGGACCGGACCCCCGAGCAGGTCGCACACGCGCCGTCCCGCGGCGCGGCCGAGCAGATCGAGACAGGCGACCTCGATCGCGCCGGCGATCTCGGGCCATCGAAGGCGGTACGCAAACCGCTGCGTGTCCTCGGGACGCCCTCCGACCACCACCTGACGCACCCGCTCGATCTGCGTCGGCGTCACGACGTCCGGACCGTACGTCTCGCTCAGCCCCACGAGGCCGTCATCCGTGTGCAGGCGCAGGATCGTGCGCAGGAACGAGGGCGCGTGGACCCCCCACGAGTTGCGCAGGGGCGGATCGGGAACTGCCACGGGAATCGCGTCGAGCCGTGTGATCCGCACGGAGACGACCTCCGCTCTCGGCGTCCCCGACGCGGCGTCATCATCGCGTCGTCGCGACGGCGGGGCACGTAGCCGGTTCCGTGTTGTGCCGCGGAGGTCCTGCATTGCCGCGTGGCGTGCGTGCCGGCGACCCAAGCCGGCGTGGATCGGCGCGCCGCAGGCGCGGGGGGCGACGCGCGATATGCGCGGGCACAGCACGGCCGGGCGAGGTGACCAGCCTCGCCCGGCTGCACTCCGTTCAGACTCGCGGCCGGCCCGGTCGGCACCGCGGCCGTCCGACCACACTACTTGCCGCTGCCGTCACCCTGCGCGTTCCCCACCTGGTACGCGGGATTCAGATCCGCACCGCCGGTCGCGGTGGTGCTGCCGTTGCCATACGAGCCAGTATCCTGCGCCATCGCGATCCCCGACGCCATCGCCATGACCGCGCCTGCCGTCAACACTGCGAGCGTGCCGTACACTGCCTTCCGCAACCGATCCATTGCAATCGCCTCCTCCAACGATGTGTTGTGCACGTGCCTCTTGCGAACCACTCCGACCCGCGGGGAACCCTCCCGAACGCGTCCTCCGCGACACCACACATACTAGACGCGGAGGTTGTCGCTGCGTTGAAGATCCTGTAACCGTGCAGTAAACGGCACGTCAAGCGCATGTATCGGGAGCGCGTTCGACGAGATTTTGCGCCGGGCGGGCCCGCGCACTCGCTCCCGCGCCCGGCGGCAGGCGTGGGCTGTCGCGATCTCGAACGAACCCGCGTGGCGCTCCCGTCGTCCACCCCAGGCTGGGACCCGTTTCGCGGTATCCGCCGCCCCTCGATCGATTCGATGAGACCTTCGTCTGCTCGGGGCCGGGCTCAACACCGCCGATGCCGTCTGTTCGCCGGCACTACACCGACGTGGTCTCGTTCTTCCGCCGATTCGAGCGGCAGGACCTCACACGCCTGGGTCAGATGGTCCAGTCCCTGCTTCGCGAAATCTGGCATCGGCGCGACGGGTGGGTGGGGTTCGATCCGACGACCGGAGGCGCGATCGACGACCGCTACGTGCAGGTGGCGGGCGGCCGAGATTACGTGGACGTCACCCCGATACGGGGCCACGTCGTGTTCACCGGACCCGCGGCCGACAGCGCGTCCCTGCCCCCGGAGGTCGTGGTCAGACTGACCGCGGTCCCGACATCCGGCGCCGACGCGGATCCCGCGGCCCCCCCGGACGATACGGCCCACCGCGCAGAGCCATTCGGGCGTCCTGCGGCAGATGCACCGTCACCGAACCCGGGCACGCCCGCGCGCGGCGGGGCGACCGGGGACACGCCCCGCAGCGACGCACGCGAACCCGCCCCGCTGCGAGAAAGACACGAGCACGCTCGCAAGCCCCTGTTCCCTCGCAGGAGATGCGCGCGGAGCGCACCGGCCCGGCAGTTACAAGCCCGCGGAGGCGGTGTGCAGATCCGCGGTACAGTACGCGCAGCGGGTCGCCTTGAGCGGAACGACCGAGAGGCAGTACGGACACTCCTTCGTCGCCGGAGCCGCTTGCGGCCGCTGCATGCGATTCATTTGACGGATCAGGAGAAAGATGGCGAAGGCGAGGATCAGAAAGTCGATGATCGTGTTCAAAAACAGCCCGTAGTTGATCGTGGGTGCCCCGGCGGCCTTCGCGGCCGCGAGCGACGCATAGGGGCCTCCCCGCAGCGAGATAAACAGGTTCGCGAAGTCGCTGCCCTTCAAGAGCAGGCCGATCGGCGGCATGATGATGTCGTTGACCAAGGAGGTGACAATCCTCCCGAACGCCGCGCCGATGACGAGACCTATCGCGATATCGACCACGTTGCCACGCATCACGAACTGGCGAAACTCCTTGAGCACGGTGCACCTCCGCGGCACGTCGCGTCGTCGCAACAGCACAGCGAGACTACTTCGGGACGCGCGCCGCACCACCCCTTCCCGCGGCCGTGCGCGTCGTCGAAGCGCAGAACCGCGGCGCCCGAACGGGCATCGCGCATCAAGGACGGACGTTCCCCCAAGTAGAAGCGAACACGCGCGTCGAGCTCATTGGGGAGGACTGAGGATGGATACTAGCCGCGAGATTGACGCACCGCTCACGGAGCTCCTGTACGAGCTGGCGGAAGACGACGCCGACGAAGAGACCACGAGCCTCGAGGGAACCGTGTGGGCAGGGCTGCTTCGAGACGGCGAGGATGTCGCGGGGCGTCTCACGGAACAGATGGAGGCAGACGGAACGGTCGCGCGAGACCAGATTGACGAGGAAGACTGGGCGTCCGTCCGGAATGCGTTCGGGATCATCGTCCGGCGAGATACCGCTCGAAATCAGATCACCGCCCGCGCATTCGCCAGCGAAGTCGACCTTCTGGACGAGTGGGAGGCGACGAAGGCCGAACTGATGTCCGCGACGCCGGTGGAAGCTGCCGAATTGGGCGACAGCACCGAAGGGCCGTCGTCAGGACCGATCCCCCCGCGCGACGACTCGGAGCGCTAGGGAGCCGGCCGGGCACGGCCATCGGTAGGTGCCACGGGCAGCAGCGAGCGATCCGTCCCCACCGTTAGGGGTGGGACATAAACTGATACTCGCTGTAGGAGATCTCGAGCGACGCCGTGAACCTCGGCACATCGATGTCCTGATGCACGAGCACCCACACGCCGTCGATCAGCCCATAGTCCTGCATCAAGTTCACAGCCCCCCACGCATACTGAATGGTGCCGTCCACGATGAGCCCCCGATCATAGTCCACCCATCCGATCATCCATTGGGGATCGCTTCGGGGCGTCAGCGCACTACCGTACACCAGATAGTACGGATGGTCGTCCACCAGCTTCTCGCCAAGCACGTCGAACCGAAACGACGGAAGCAGTGTATTCACGTGATCGCGGTCCGCGAACAAGCGCCCAAGCACATACCGCTCGAGCGTCCAACAGAGTGGACTCGGCGTCCAGTGGGCCAATGTCAACGCCGTATGATCGGGCGCCACATGAAGCACCCCCTGGAACACGCACGCCGGCGGTGTTGTCTCCGGCCCTCCGATGCGAAACTTGATCAACATCGCCACCGAGGTGAGGTCTGCCCGGCGAGCCGCGGCCAAGATTCGGTCGATCACATCCTGTGAGGTTGGAAAGGTCAACACGTCCGACGGCGCGGCAGCGCTGACGAAAACCAACAGGACGAGCCCCACGCTGACCGTCCACAGGTATCGCCGGAGGACACGCTGGAAGATCGGGACGGCACCCGGGGGCCGACGCGAGCGCCGAAGATGACCACACGGCGTCATGAAGCGCGCCCTATTCGGAGGTTGGGAGCTGAGCGGCGAGCAGCGCCTGCCCGCGCGGGCCGTTGATGTCGATCACTTCGCCGGTCGTATCGCCGGCAAGGATCTGCAGAATTAACTGCGCTGGCCATTCTGGAGGAAGCAATCGCCCACCCGCGTGCGCGGCGCGGAACCGGGCCACGACTGCCTCCCCATCACGGCCGGATCGCTGTCCCGCACTTCCGCGTGCATGACGGTGTCAACACCGCCGGGCCGGACCGCGTTGACGGTGACCCCGGTGCCGGCCAGTTCCGCGGCAAGATTGACGGTCAACATTTCAAGTGCCGCTTTGCTCACCGAGTACGCATTGGCACGGAACATACCGGTGCCAGACGCCGCGCCCGTGCTGAGATTCACGATCCGTCCCCACCTCCGGGCGAGCATCCCGGGCAGAACCGCCTTCATACACCCAAACGCCACCCCGAGGTTCACGGCCATCGCACGCTGCCAGGCGTCCGGATCGATTAGGATGGTCGGCCCGAGCGGGCTGACCATCCCCGCGTTCGGGTGTTTGGGCCGGACGTGGGCTCCGCGCCTTTCTTTGCCCAGCGAACCGCGCCACCGATCGTTCCGGGCCCCGTGATCGCATTCTGTTGCGCCTGAACCTCATTGACTTGGGACCCAACGAGCAATGAGGTCACGAAGAGTAGCGCACTGCTCTTCCATGCCCCGGATGATCTCATCGCGGATTCTCCTCCCTACTGCCCCTCACTCCTTCGAGGTACAAGAATATGGGTCCTGGGAGACGATCCCACCGCAGGTGAGCGGGCGCTCACCCCTGCCTGTCGAAGCGTGAATTTCCCGGACATTCGCCGCTGCCGTGCTCCACGAATCCATCGTCGCGAATCTTAACGGACATCCCGAAAGCCCTTCAGCTAAGAATGTTATCCGCCCACCAACGCGTGTTTCCACGCAGCCGTCGCAACTAAGAACAATCGCCGTGCATGGCGCCATGGTCACGGTAGAAACTTGGGAAGAAGCGGGCATCAAACAAGAGGACGCCAGAAACAAGACCAAGCGCGCACGTCACGGGTAAGTCGATCTGTGCGCCCATATACGACATTGATCGCAGAACTGGGCCGCCTTCTCGTAGCTGCGCAAGACGGAAGGCAGCGGGATTGCATCTCACCTAGCGCGTTCGGGAGTCTACTTCTTGACAAAGACGCGTACAACGCAGGTCTTCAGCGAAGTAAGGGGACCCCAGGTAAGGGCATCGGAGGTGTCAACAACATTCAAGGAAATCGCGCCGTGTGGATCGACCATATAACTAACGAACCGCGACGGGCAGCTAGCCGAATGCGTCACAGGGTACCCTTGCGCCGTCGGCAGCCCCGGATTGAACTTCAGGATGTACTGGGTCGGATAGTAGTATGCGCAACCCAACATCTGTTTCGTGGCTCCAAAGTTCGGTTGGCCGCCCTCCGATGTACACAAGTGCTGGTCAGTGATCAAAGGGTCGAAGTCCAGATAATTGTAAGATCCTGCGGAAAAGAGCTTCACGCCCGGAAGATACAAGCAGGCCGTAGCAGCCGCAGCTTTGCAAAAAGCCAAGAAATCCGCCGGAAGCGGGAGGGTGGACTGGAAGTCTCGCAGTGAAAAATTCATGGGGACCAGCGTGCCCGGACGTCCCTTTTTTTCCTTTTCCTCGGACCTCGACTGCGTCGCCAGCAGAAGCGCCCCAAGCTTCGCGGCGTCCGCGAAGCGTTGCAAGCGGAGCTTGTGTTCTGAACGAAGGACTCCGAGGGTGACCGTGCGGCCGGTCTTGAGCTTGACCAGCGTGGTGTCGGGCAAAGTGGCTAGTTCGGCGGCGCTCAGCGGCTCCACGGCACGCGCCGTAGCTGCTCCGAACGTTGGAAAAGGAGTGGCGACGAGCAAGAGCATCAAAGCCGCGCAACCCACCGAGGGAACGATCCGAGACAAATAGGCGCGGAGCGTCAGGGCCACGGCCTGCCTCGATAGACGCCGGTCCGCGACTAGTCGCTTGGTTCCGTTGATGGAGCAAAAGTCTTCGGCTTTAGGCACGGTCTTGGCCTCCTATAAGCCAACTGAGATTCCCATTTTGGCGCACGCACTCCTCTTCCGAAAATTGGTCACGCCGCCTGTCAGTACTCCACCTGGCCACTAGACGTAGAGACCTGCACCCACGAAGATCGAGCGTCGGTTAGCGAGCCGATGCTGCGCCGCAGCACGACCCAAGTTTTCTGTTCGACGTGGGCCTGATCGTTCTTGCGATGCGGCCGCCCGCGGGTCAGACCGATCTGCTGCTGCCGGCACCACGGGATGAGCACGTAATTGAGGTTCTTCAGGCAAAACCGGGATAACCGTATAGGTTGAACCTGAATCGGGCGTCATTCTTGCTGGTGTAGTAGCCACCAGCGCTCCCGGAGATCTGTCCGGTAGGCTCCGCGCAGCCTGACATAGGAATTTGGTTCCTGCGCGATAACTCTAGCTTTTCGTAGGGTTAACGCGCAGGCGAAATTTTCGTGGTTTCGGAGCGCCCGTTGCGCCATCGTCGCGGCCCCCGGAATGTGCGCGTCGTCTACACCGGAGAACATTTGACGCAGTATGGTGGTGTCTTTTTGCTCCATCAGTTCTTCCCGAACTCGCCGCCATTGCCGTATGGAGGCTCACCAGCGGCATTGGGAGCGCCTGGCGGACCGCGGCCACGGCACTGCCGACCCGCCGGTAGCCCTTGCCCCACGCGGCGCGCGACTCGGTCCGGCCTGTCGCGACATCGACGGTGAGGAGCGAGGTGAGGCAAAAGCCATGCGTACTCTCCCCGCAGTGTGCGACGAGATCCATTTGCAGGGCGCCCGGCTTCACGTCGGTCCACTCCCCGAACGTCCGCACCGGTACGCGGGCACCCACCGCCGCGACGCTCGGCCGCATCGTGGCGACGCCGTGCGGGCGATGCAACCGCCGGATCGGGTGCAGCAGCCGATCGATCGTGGCGGGGGCTGATGTGCGCAAGGCGGTGCGCTGGTCCGCCGCCCGCGTCATCTCCTCATGCCGCTCGAGCGCCTGCAGCAGTTCCGGTAGAAAGGGCGCCAAGCGCTTGGACCAGAGATAGTCACTGGCTTCCCACAGCTGCTCGACGGCCGGCCGCAACTTGCTCGGATATTCGCGCGGCCGCCCCGCGCGTCAGCGCACCCGTGTCGGCCGACGCCTCAGGAGCCGGCCGGCCGGTGACCCGACAAAACTCGTCGAGGAGGCGACTCTTGTCACCACGGGGGCCAAGCGATGGCGCCCCCGAAGTGCTGAATCTGGCCCAAACTGATCACCCATTCCGGTAAATCCTGATCACTCATTCCGGTCGAACCTGATCACCCATTCTGGTAAGTCTGATCACCCGTTCCGGTAAATCCCGATCACCCGAAGCCGGGCCGGAGCCACCGGGCGGCAGCGTGACGGACCGTCCCAGGATTCCCGCGCCCGTCCTCGCCAACTCCGAGGCTCAAACCGGAGCGAGAGGAGGACAGGGCGTGGCAATCGGAGGCTCGCGATGCGGCAGATCAAGGACATTCTTCGGCTCCAGTGGTCCCAGGGACTCAGCATGCGCTCCATCGCCCGCAGTCTCGGGGTCGTCGTATGGCAGTGTGCATGAGGTGGTGCAGCGGGCGACGGCGGCGGGGTTGCAGTGGCCGCTGCCGGCCGAGCTGGACGACGAGGCGTTGGAGCGGCTGCTCTATCGGGGCAATCAGGGCCGCCCGCGCGGCGGCCAGAGCCCGACTGGACCGTCGTCGATCGCGAGCTGCGGCGGAAAGGCGTCACGCTGCAACTCCTGTGGCTCGAGTACAAACAGGCCCACCCCGACGGGCCTGCAGTACACGCAGTTCTGCGTCCACTTTCCGCAGCTGGCAGACAGACCCAGGACGTCGTGCTCCGGCAGACCTATCGGGCCGGCGAGAAGATGTTCGTCGACTACGCCGGGCCAGCCGCTGCCGATCCTCAATCCGCGGACCGGCGAGATCCGCCCGGCGTCGCTCTTCGTCGCGGCGCTCGGCGCGAGCTCCATGATCTTTGCGGAAGCCCACGAGGCCCAGACGCTGCCCCATTGGATCGGCGGCCACACGCATGCGGTCGAATATTTCCAAGGCGTCCCGGAAGCGGCCATGCCCGACAACCCGAAGACCGGGGTCGCACCACGCCTGCTGGTACGAGCCCGAACTGAACCCGCACGTATGCCGAGTGGGCCGCGCACTACGGCACGGTGATCCTGCCCGACGCGTCCCGGGCGCATCCCCGGGACAATGCGAACGCGGAAGTGAGTGTGCAGCTCGCCGAGCGCTGGATCCTCGCCGTCCTGCGCCATCGGACCTTCACCAGCGTGGCGGCGTCGAATGCGGCGATCGCGCCCCTGCGGGAAGCCCTCAATGACCGGCCGTTCCGGAAGCGCGACGGCACGCGCCGCCAACTCTGGGCGACGCTCGACCGCCCGGCCCTGCGGCCGCTCCCCGCGACCCCGTATGAGTTTGCGGAGTGGCGGCAGGCCAAGGTCCCGTTCGATTACCATGTCACCGTCGAGCACAATTTCTACAGCGTCCCGTTCCGACTCCTCGGGGCGCGCGGTCGACGTCCGGCTCACCGCCCGCACCGTCGAGCTGCTGCATCATGGCCGCCGCGTCGCCAGTCATGGCCGCGCTCTACGGGCCGGGGCCACTACGTCGACCGATCCGGCGCATCGGCCCGCCGCGCACCAACGGTATCTGGAGTGGACGCCGGAGCGGCTTGATCCGGTGGGCCGCCGAACGTCGGGCCGCACACCGCGCAGCTGGTCGAGACGATTCTCCGCGAGCGGCCGCACCCCGAGCACGGCTATCGGAGCTGCGTGGGCATCATCAACTCGGCAAGTATTATCCCCCAGGCGCGCCTGGAAGCGGCCGCCGCCCGCGCGCTGGCCGTCCACGCGCTCTCCTACCGCAGCCTCAAAGCCATCCTCGAGAAGGGGCTCGATCAGACGGCCCTCGACCTGGCCCCGGACGCGCGGCCGGTCGCGCCGCACGCCAACGTCCGCGGCGCCCAGTACTTCAGCGACAAGGAGGAGGTCCACTAATGCTCCCCCAGCAGACGCTCCAGACCCTCCGCGAGCTGCGCCTGACGGGCATGGCGGACGCGTACGAGGCGCAGCTCCGCGACGCCGACGCCCAGGACGCTCTCGTGCGACGAGCGCCTGGGCCTCCTCGCCGACCAGGAGTGGAGCCGCCGGCAGAGTCGCCGCCTCGCGCGGCGCCTGCAGGAGGCCAAGCTCCCGCTGAACGCCACCATCGAAGATATCGACTACACGCGTCCCGCGCGGCCTGGACCGCGCGCTGATCCGGACGCTGGCCGAGGGCCGCTGGCTGCACGAGCATCTCGCGTCGCTCATCACCGGCCCCGCCGGCGCGGGCAAGACCTTCATCGCGAGCGCCTTGGGGAACGCCGCCTGCCGTCAAGGGTGGACGGCCCGCTACTATCGCCTCTCGCGGCTGCTCGCCGATCTCGGGATCGCCAAAGCGGATGGCTCCTATCCCCGGCTGCTCGCCCGGCTCGCCAAGACGGACCTGCTCCTCGTGGACGAGTGGGGCTTGGCCCCGCTGTCCGTCGCCGACGCGCGGGAGCTCCTGGATGTGATCGATGATCGCTGCACGATGCGCTCGACCCTCATCGCCAGCCAGCTCCCCGTGGATGCGTGGCACGGCAAAATTCCGGACCCGTCCCTGGCGGACGCGCTGCTGGATCGTATCGTGCACACGGCGCACAAGATCGCCTTGCGCGGCGAGTCGATGCGCAAGCTCGGGCGAAGAAAGACGTCGTAAGAGGAGGGTTCCAATGCCTGCCTGCCTTCACCACATCGCTCTACGGGGCTCCCAGACGCCTGGTTCGATGACACAGGCGGCCTCAACGCTATCAGCCGCTTCCGCGGGCCGCCAGGAAGCCGCTCCAACGCACCCGAATCATACGCGCATTCCGACAGGCACTGCGACTGGGGGTGACGATACCGAACACCCGCCCGGCGCTTCGGCTCGGTGATCCCCATCGACCAGACCGAGTGATCAGAATCGCCCAGACTGCGTGATCGGAATGTACCAGACTGCGTGATCGTTTGAAACCAGAAGCCTGATCAGATTCACCAATCCGCCCCGAAGCGATGCGGCGTATTCCTGAACACTGCGCGGCCCCATGCTGCCCCCTCGCCCGCGGTAACAGGGATTCTGAGGCAGCACTTCGCCGCTCGGTAACAATACGTATGAGGCAACTCGATATCTTGACAGTATATCCTATCAAGATATACGATTGAGCAAAGGAGTTGTCACCATGGCCAAAACACTCGTGGATATTGAAGAGAAACTCCTCGATGAGGCCCGCCGCCTCGCCAAAGTGCGGACGAAACGTGAGGCTGTCGAGGTCGCCTTGCGAGAGTACGTGCGGCGGCGGCGCGCAGAGAGTCTCATCTCGGCTGCCGGGAAGAGCTCGATACGGTGGACCCCTGCAGATATCCGAACGATGCGTGAGGGCAGATAATTGCCGCTGCGCCTCATCGACTCTTCTGTTTGGATCACATATCTACGTCCAGGACCCGATCCTCACATCGTCAAAGAGGTCCGGGGCGCTCTGACCACGGGAGAGGCTGCCGTCGCCACCCCCATTCTGGTCGAAGTGCTGAGCGGGATCCGTGACCCGCACGAATACAGCATCCGCGAAGCTGACTTTCGATCCTTGCCTGAGGTCGAAGTTGACGGCGAGGCTGGTTATATTGCGGCAAGAATCGGCAAAGGGCTTGCTGCAGTTGGGAAGACGGGTAAAACCGTTGATCTCCTATTGGCAGGGGCCGCCATCCGGGCGGGCGCGGAACTCTGGTCACTGCCCGATGATCACTATCGGGACATCCAGTCTCTGCTCAAGCGCGGTGAGATTAAGGTTGGAGGGACCTTCCGAGTTCGCTGGCTGCCGTAACCTTTGAGATCGTGGTGGATCTTCTTGTGTGGGTCCATACCAGGAACCACTTCATCACTAATTTCGTCGAACGCTACTCTAAATGCCCGAGGATTTTCAGCCTTTAGTCTTATGAAAATTCCGACCTCTCGGCCCGCTATGGGCCGAAGTGCCTGGGCAGGCCATGTGCCGATCATGTCGGTGCGTGGCCCTTCGACCGATGCCGAAACTCCTGCACGCCGCTATCGTCAAGGCGAGGACACTTGCTCCGGCGGCAATCGGAAGCGGGACACTGGAGGGGATTTGGCCGCGAATGGTGATGGAACGGCCACTGGAGGATGGAGAATGCGGCGACCTTGGCTCTTGGTAGGCATATTGATCGTGAGTTGCGCGGTCGGTATCACGCCCCCAGCCCAGGCGGTTTCACTGACGTTTGCCACGATCGATGCTCCGGGTGCCGTGCAGACCTACGCCAACGGGATCAACACGGCCGGGCAGATCGTGGGCAACTTCACGGACGTGGGCGGCAAGCATCGCGGTTATCTGCGCACCACCGACGGGACCTTGACCACGTTCGATCCCCCGGGCTCGGCGGCGACCTTTCCCTCCGGGATCAACGATGCGGGACAGATTGTGGGCTTTTTCATAGACGCGGGCGGCAAGACCCATGGTTTTTTGCGGACCTCCGGGAGCACCTTCACCACGATCGATGTTCCGACAGCAAGGGGGACCGGTGCCGCGGGCATCAACGCCGCCGGGCAGATCGTGGGCGCTTTCTACGACGCGGGCGGCAGGACCCATGGCTATCTGCGCACCACCGACGGGACCTTGACCACCTTCGATCCCCCGGGATCGACGGCGACCTATGCCGGCGGGATCAACGCCGCCGGAGAGATCGTGGGCGAGTTTGCGGACTCCGGCTTTTTGCGAACTGCTGGGGGCACCTTTACCACGATCGATGTTCCCAGCGCGGCTTGGACCGATGCTGGCGGGATCAATGACGTTGGACAGATCGTCGGCGAGTTCAAGGACGCGGGTGGCAAGACCCATGGCTATCTGCGCACCACCGACGGGACCCTGACCACATTCGATCCCCCGGGATCGACGGCGACCTCTGCCGGCGGAATCAACGACGCGGGACAGATCGTGGGCGTGTTCACGGACGCGGGCGGCAAGGTCCGCGGCTACGTCGCTAGCCCAACCCAATGATGCCACTTACGTGTGGCACGGTCGATGCCCCAGGCTCGACGGGGACCCATGCCTTTGGGATCACCGATATTGGGAAGATCGTAGGCCTGTTCGAAGTCAAGGACGGCAAGTCCCACGCCGATCTGCGCAAGGCATCACATGAGCGCGTAGCACGTGTCCGCACTGTCAGGTGGTGCCGGGAGGGGGCTTTTGTTCGAGAGACGCACCCAAGTGCGCGTCGCCTGGGATCACGAAGCCCGCGAACGCGGCGTCCGTGGGTAGACGGGCCTCCCGGCCCTAGTAGCGGCCCCAGAGATTCCCGCACGACCCACGCCCAAACATTGCGAGAGGGCCAAGATCCACCCAAGGCTTGCGTCTGTGGCCTGACTGCAGGGTAGGATACCCGGGGCCCAGCCAGTGGATCCGAGAGTGCCCTGGTGCATGGCGCCGTCCCGCGCTGTACGGGTCGCTGAAACCGTGTCGGCATCACGGAACGCTCAGATTGGTGCCAGAAGTGGGCGAGCCGCGCGTCCGGTATTGGGAGATCGGCAACATTCCCGAGATCCTCTCGGTGCCCGGAGGATTCAACAACAGGGTGCAAGTAGTCTCATGAGACTTAGGCCATATCCTTGCCGCGCGTGAGGGCATTACCTTGCCGCTACCGGCGTGGAAAATGTCGACTTGCTTATCCGCCACCTGGGTACGAATACGAAATGGTTCGGGCATGAACTTGCCGCCAGTACGAGTTTCGAGCATAATGCGGCCGAGAGTACACGTCCGGGGAGCCAGAAGATGCACTCCAGCGTGCCTACGGAGAAGACGACAGCGTTGATGCGGCGGGTGCGAGAGTCAGACGATGGCCGATAGCGACGAAGCGACGATCGTTCGCTTCTACAACGATTTCGCAGCCGACTACCACCTTGTCTACGGGGGGAAATGGGAGACCGCTGTTGGCGTCAAGCCACGGCGCTTGATGACCTGATCCGCGACCTGCTTCCCGACGCTCGCTCTGTCCTCGACTGTTCCTGTGGCATAGGGACACAGGCAATAGGTCTTGCGAAGCTCGGCTACCGCGTCGTCGGCACCGACATCAGCGCAGGCGAGATCGAACGGGCACGACGCGAAGCCCAGCGTTTCGGGGTCGAAGCCAGCTTCTTCACTGCTGACTTCCGCGATCTCAGCGCGATCGAAGGAGCGTTCGATGTCGTCATCTCTTGCGACAACGCACTCCCGCACCTCCTGGATGAGAGCGATGTTCCGAGGGCGCTCGCGCAGATGCGAGCAAAGCTGCGCTCCGGTGGTCTGCTGGTGATTTCGATGCGCGACTTCGACAATGCACTTATCGAGAGGCCACCGATTGCGCCACCAGTCCCTCATCCCAGGGCCGCCGCGTCGCGTCCTCGTCCGCTTGCACGATTGGGATGAGAACCAGCCTTGCTACATGGTGCGCTGCCTCGTGCTCACCGAGAAACGCGGCGGTGATTGGATGGTGAGGGAGCACACGATGCGCTATCGTGCTATCACGCGCGCCGAGCTCACCGCCGCGGCTGAAGACGCCGGGTTTAGAGATATCGCCTGGCCCACTAATCGAACGGTCGTCGGCGTCCAGCAGGTGATGACAGCGCTCAGTCCCTGAAGCAGGACTGGGTCAGGTGTGCTGCCGGAGGGAGATTCAGGCACTATCGGTCGGGTCGTGGGTCCCTTCCGTTGAGCCCGCGCGACGGGTGGTGGCCTGAATGACTTTGCGCGACGCGGACACGCGGCGCACAGGTAGCCGTCGACGTCGTGGTTGGCCGCAATCATTGACCCTCCTAAGCCGACGTCGTACCCCCGTCAGCGCGCGCTCGGCCATCCCCGCATCAGCGCCAGCGTTTCCGGATTGGCACCCGATGGGCATATTGGCACGACGCCCGACGCGCTGGCCAGCGTGGCTAGGGTGTGACGACAGTGGCGGCCCGGGGCGCCGCGAGGCCCTCCGGGCCCCCGGACAACCGTCTACCCAAACAGCCTGGCTTTTCCGAGCATCGTGCGTAGCGTGGTCACTTTCCCCATGTGCCAGCCCCGATGGTAGAGGAGAAACGTCAACATCCCCCCGACGGTCCCGAAATACTTGCTCAGCGGCGTGTCCAGCGGAGTCTCGTAATCGGCCTCGAGGGCGATCTTGACGAGCGCCTGGTTGGCGCCGTCAAACGCCTCCTTGACCTGGCCGAACGCGGGGTAGCGCGCGGGCCCCGTCCCGGTGCCCTGTCCGAACAACTCGGAGAACTCCTTGGGCGGCGCGAATTTTCCGCCGGCAAACCCGCCGATCCCTGCTTCTGCGGTCGCGAGGTGGCCGAACTGCCAGATCACCGGCGCCAAACCCGGGGCCAGAATGCGGGCCATCTCGTCCGCGGACATGCCCTCCGATGCGGCTAACATGGCCCCGTGGCTGTTCTCCAGTTGCTGTCGCATGGTCTCCTGCTGACTCATGGTCCACTCTCCTCTGCATTTCGAATGGTTCAATCGTTGTCTTCCACGCGCGTACGTGCCCCCACACAACGATAATCGTCGAGCGGTGTCGAACTCCCCACCCCGAGCTCCGCCGATTCGTAAACGCTGGGAGAATGTGAGATTCGCCGTCGACCCGTCACTTCCTTTATTCCTAAGCCGGGCTTTCCAGCTTCTCACTTGCATTCCTTCCTTGTATGTCATTGTGTCGAATAGAAAGCGCCAAGGTTGCCGAACTGGAAACAAGCCGTCAACTTGGCCGCTCTCTTTGGGGCGGTGGGCATGATAGTCGGTGTACGGGGATCGGATATTGACGAACCAAATTGGGACGGTCGCATGCATTCGAGCCAGCAAGCACAACTGAACGACGCTGTACAGCACGGCCTTTCGGGGCTAGGTCCGGTAGTGATCAGAGACCTTCTCGTACTCGTGTTGCCGCTCATCATTCCGCCTGTGATCATTAGTTACGTCGTCGCGACCCGATATCGCCAACAGGTGTTGGGGCGCTTTCCAATCCTCAGGGGGAGCGTGCTCCAATTGACCGCAGTTCTTTGGTGGATCTTCGCTTATTTCACATTCATGCGGATTCTTCTTGCAGCCATTGTGCGACCATAATTAATTTGGTTCTTCAGGCAAAACCGGGATAACCGTATAGGTGTAGAGTAGGGCAATGGCGAGTTACCGTGAGTCATGGGGCGAAGCATTTCAGCCCTATCTGCCTCTGAAGGCAGCTTGCAGACCCGTGCTTGCCTGCATGGCCCGGCACTTTTCCATCGCCCCCTCATCAAACCGTGCGTGACGTTCTGCGTCACACGGCTTTCCAATGTCCTTCATCAGGTCGCATGCAGCGCGCGTCCGACACGACATCCACTCAGGCGAAAAACACCGAGCTTGCGGAGCCACGACAACGGATAGCGCTGTGTCCAGCCACGCCCAACCCGCCCTTGGCGCCTAGCAGCGAACAACGCTAGGCGTTCGTGAACGTAGCTATCAATTTGCGCAAAGGCGCGCGTGGAGTTACCTGACTGAAAGTACGCCGCCCACCCCCGAAGTACAGGTGTGAGACGCGTCACCAAGTCTTCCACCGCGACACCCAGATACCGTGGGGTCAGAATCTCCTTCACTCGCGAGCGAATCGCCTGTAGTGCTTTCTGGGCGGGCCAACGGTATAGATACCAATGACCTGGTCGCTGCCATGAGACTTGTTTCCGGTGGTAAAAGCCGAGAAACTCAAACCCGTCTTGCCCTTGCCTCAACTGGACGATCCGGGTCTTCTGGGGATTCAGATGCAGCCCCAGTCGCTCCAGAATCAGTTCCAGCTGTCGATGAGCTTCACGGGCTTGGATCTCAGTTCGACACAGGATCACCAGGTCATCACAATACCGCACCAACTCTCCGAGCCGACTCCCGCGCCTCAACCACAACCGGTCTAGCCAGTGGAGAAACGCATTCGCCAGTAACGGAGAAATCGGATTGCCCTGAGCGGTTCCGGTCGATGGCATGATTTCTCCATCGACCATGACGCCGGCTTCGAGCCACTTCCGCACCAACTTCAGGACCCGCCGATCACTGACGCGGTGCCCGATCACGCGCAGCAGTTTCGCATGATCGATCATCCCAAAACAGTCCTGGATATCCGCGTCAACCACCCACTCGTGTCCATGATTGCCCAAATTCCGGATGCGTTCCAACGCTTGATGCGCTGATCGCTTCGGCCGGAACCCGTATGAACACGATAGGAAGTCCGCTTCAAAGATCGGCAGGAGCACCACGTGAGTTGCTTGCTCCACGATCCTGTCGCGGATGCGCGGAATATCCAAATGCCGGACCCCGCCGGAGGCCTTGGGAATATCCACCCGACGCGCAGGCGCCGGATGGTACGTCCCTCGCTGCAGTTCGCTCCGGAGATCAGCGAGGAGGCCCGCGACGCCCCGTACCTCAATGGCCTGGATCGTTTCACCATCAATTCCAGGGGCCCCACGGTTGGCTCGAACAGCCTCCCAGGCGCTCAGCAAGATGTCAGGATCGTACACCTTGTCGTAAAGCGCGTGGAATCGTCGCGTCGGGCTCGCCTTGGCGGCCCGATACAGCGCCCGTTGGAGTTCTCGAGTGCGAGCCCGTGCGTGAGCACGGACAGTGTGGTTAGCCTCATCGGCATTCACCTACTCTTACCTCCTCCAGGTCGCATGGACAAGGCAGGGAGCCTTCCCTCGAGCGACGTTATGTTGTCGTCGCCGTCATTAGTACCGTATGCTCCCCTCCGACTGCCGCTCCGCAGGTGCTCCACTTCGCCTTGCGGCTTATAGGAGACCACGGTCCGACGGCTGCGTTACCGCCGGGCGGAGACGGCTCTCCCCAGTTTTCACATCGACCCTCTCGCCATTCCGAGCCCCATACGCCGGAGGGTTCTTGGGCGCTGCATGTCCAGGTGCTTCACGCCGTCCGTGGCCTTCGCCCACCTTCACCGGGCTCGGCTCCCTCTTGGTCCCCTCGCGGGGCGTATCTTGTCGACGCGGCAGGCTTCACTTGATGTTACGGACTGGCGAGTTGCTCGGCCCCAGAAGGGCCTTTGTCATGACGCTTCGCCGGTCGGCTCTCGCCTGGCGGCGGTCATCAGCTACCGGGCGGCCTGGCCCCTACCCGGACCGGACTCTCACCGGTCAGTCGATGCGAACTTGCGCAAGGTCACCGTGTCTTCGCTCCACCTCCCTTCTTGGGGGCCTCGCTGTCTGGGCACGCTGAAGGCAAGGTACCACACCTCTATCCTTGAGCACGTGCGACCAACACGATGCTTAGGAAAGGGGGAGCACCTTGCCTCGGGATCACTCTACCAATATCCTCGCCGGATGGGAACGCTACCGGGTCAAACTGGTGGAGCGGCTCGAGCCCGCCGACGCGGCCGGCAAACCGCGGGTGGAGATCACGCTCGAGCGTGCAAGTCGGACCTTTCGATGCTCTGGGTGCGGTCAAGAGGTCACGAAAGTGCATGAGATGGTAGTCCGCTGCATCCGGGATCTGCCGATTCTTGACGCCGAGACCCACGTCTGGGTCCCCCGCTATCGCGTCGCCTGTCCGACGTGCGGCCCCAAGATCGAAGCACTGTCCTGGCTCTCCCCCTGGGATCGGGTGACCCAGCGCTTGGCGGAGAGCGTGGTCCGCCTCTGCCGGGTGCTGCCCGTCAAGCATGTGGCCGAGTTCTACGGGCTCGACTGGGACACGGTCAAAACCCTGGATGCCGCGGCGCTGGCCGCCCAGCTCCTCCCGGTGGACCTTGCCACCGTCACGGCAATGGCGATGGACGAGTTCGCGGTGCGGAAAGGCCACCGCTATGCGACGGTGGTGGTCGAACCGTCGCGGAAGCGGGTCCTGTGGGTCGGCGAAGGGCGCGGGCGGGAGGACATCCGCCCCTTCTTCGAGTTGCTGGGCCCCGCGGGACGCAACCAGTTGCGGGCGATCGCGATGGACATGAATCCGGCGTATGAGGAAGAAGTCCGCGCCCAGTGTCCCCAGGCCGTGATCGTCTACGATCTGTTCCATGTCGTCGCCAAGTATGGCCGGGAGGTGATCGACCGGGTCCGGGTCGACGAGGCCCAGCGCGTCCGGCACGACACCGAGGCGCGGAAGGTGATCAAAGGCGCCCGCTGGCTCCTCTTGCGTAACCGCGAGACCGTCAAGCCGGAAGATCGGGTGCGGCTGCGGGAACTGTTGGCGGCCAACCGCCGGCTCGCTGCGGTCTACGTGCTGAAGGACGACCTCAAGCACTTGTGGGACTACACCTATCCGGGCGCCGCGACCCACTTCTTCGCCGGGTGGTATCAGCGCGCCATCCGTAGCCGCATCGTACCGCTGAAGACGT
>CAWDRG010000019.1:0-309226 GCA_963804645.1 uncultured Bacillota bacterium | reverse complement strand
AGATACGACTCACTCCGGCCACTACATCAGGAACCGAACATCGTAGCCAGCGCCGATCCCTGAAATCGCGGATGCGGACACGCGCTGTCCGCATTGCTTTCTGCGACGGCCATCGAGCCAGAAAATGACCGGGATTCCGGAAGCTTCGTACCATGGTGCTCGTGGTTCCGGGGCTTCTTCAGTGGACTGTGTCCGTCGGACGTTTTCAGCACTCATAACGGAAAATTCCGCTGTATGAACAACAACATAGACGGAAAAGTCGTTGTCATCACGGGTGTGAGCAGCGGCTTGGGCGAGGCGACCGCTCGGTCGCTGTCGGCGCAGGGCGCAAGCGTCGTGCTTGGTGCGCGGCGCCTCAATCTCCTCGAATCGTTGGCGGCGAACTGACCGCTAACGGCGGCAAGGCCCTCGCCATCGCGACGGATGTCACCCAGTTCGATCAGGTCAAGAAATTGGTCGACGCCGCCGTGCAGACGTACGGGCGCATCGACGTCATGATCAACAATGCCGGACTGATGGCGCTCTCGCCGCTCGACCGCCTCAAGATTGACGACTGGAACCGGATGATCGAGGTGAACATTAAAGGCGTGCTGCACGGCGTGGGGGCGGCGCTGCCGCATATGAAGCAGCAAAAAGCCGGTCACATCATCAATGTCTCGTCTGTGGCCGGGCACACCATCCATGTTGGCGGCGCGGTGTATTCGGCGACGAAGCACGCCGTCCTGGCCCTGTCCGAAGGGCTGCGCCAAGAGGTAAAGCCCTATAACATCCGAACCACAGTCATCTCACCGGGGGCGGTCGCCACCGGACTGCCCGATCACATACCAGCCGGATATTGCCGAGAGTGTTCGCACATCTACCAAATCGCGATCTCCGCCGAATCGTTTGCGCGGGCAGTTGCTTGGCCATGAGCCAGCCTGAGGAGGTGGACGTGAAGGAGATCCTGTTTCGGCCCACGCGCCAGGAGAGATAGCGTTTCCGTTCGCGTCGCGGTGCGGGCCGGTTGGGGATCGTCGCATTGACGCTATCGCGCTTTAGCGCTATTGTGGGGCACATGAAACTCCGGCGAACAACGGTCTATCTTGAAGCGGATCTGCATAAGGCCCTCAAGAGGAAGGCAGCCGAGGTAGAAGAGTCTGAACTCGTCACCCGAGCCGTGCGCGCTAGCCTACTGGAAGATGCCGAAGATCTCGTGGCCTTTGAACAAAGACGCCGGGAACCACATGTATCTTGCGAGACGGTGCTCAAGGATCTGAGGCGGCGTGGCCGACGATAGCGTCCTGATCAAACCGTCGGCTATCAGAGAATTGCGCCTTCCTAAGGAGAATCGACGGCGTGCGACGCGCCGAATTGAAACCTTGTCCGCGAATCCGAGACCAGGCGTTGCGAAAGCTGTCGGGCGAAGTCAAATACCGCGTTCGCCAGGGTGTGTACCGGATCATCGATCTTGTTGACGATGGCATACGTGAAGTAATCGTTCTTAATTGCTATCCGGCTCCAGCTTCACCTGGGCTTCCTGGGAAAGCGCCGGGTGCGGTCTTCCTGACACAGGATGTAGGGATCCCTATTAAGGAGCGTGGGTCATGAGGATCATACCCGAAAAGAGGGCCACGCGGTTGGGCGAACCCGCCAAGCGAGTGCGCGCATCGAGCTTTTGTCTGGCGGTCTGTCTTGTGCTGTCAGGTGTTTTCATCGGCTGGGCGCGCGGTCAGTCGACGCCTCTCATGAGTCAGGGGCTGACGGCCCAAGACGGCGGCCAGGTCGTGTACGACGCCAACAATAAAGTCTACTGGTTGGCAGATGCCAACCTCGCTGCCAGCGCAGACGGGCAGAAGATCGCGCGCGAGATGGGAATCAGCGGAATTGGTCCGAACGGCACCATGGATTACCCGACTGCGCAGCAATGGGTGAAAGCGCTGAACCGCTACAACGGTGGTTGGCTGGGACATGACAACTGGCAACTTCCCGCCTCGCCAATGAAAGACGCAAGTTGCGGAGCTCTGGGGCCGCAGGGCGCGTCGTTTGGCGGGCTATGCCAGGGCAACCCGCTGGGAAACCTTTACTACGTGGGACTGAATCGGATGCTCCCGGACAATGTCGCGCCGAGTTTCGGCGCCACGGTCGCTCCCTTCGAGAACATGCAACTGTCGTATTACTGGACCGGCGCGGATGGAGGTCTGCACGGAAAGAGAATTTTTTCGTTCGCTTCGGGCTCGGTGGATGCCACCACAATCATTGACTCCTACTACTACGTATTGCCGATGGTCCCGAAGGAATATGGCCCGATCGGGGGCGAGGCGCCGCACTGCCCAGTTGGTCCCGGACCGTACGTGGTCCTCTACACTCAGGGTCCTGCCAAGGACAAGGCCGTTTACGACTGCAGTACTGGGAACTCGTGGCCGACGGATGCGAATTTGGCGGCCTCGAATGCCTTCAGAGTCACCGGCAATGTGGAGATCGAAGAGAGGCGCCCCTATCCCCGCCCTGGACACCCGACTCGGATCAAAGCTCCACTCATCAGTGGAGGCGCCATGCTGTGGCAGACCGCAAACCGCTGGGTCGAGGCGATGAGAAAAGCGGAGTATCTGCAAAGCAAGAATTGGCGGTTGCCTGATTCCCCGGACGATCTGAGAGCGCTATTCGAAAACCTAAAGCTCAGTTCCGGCGATGCCCGACTGATGGTGGTGCAAGGGAAGGCCGGACCGTTCCAGAATCTCCAGCCATTCTTCTATTGGGAGGAGTGTGTGCCTAATCTGAACGGAACTGGAGGAACCTCGCCGGACTGTGAAGTGGGGAATGCTCCACCGGGGAGCGCCGGCCGTCAGCTGAACTACGACTTCACGTTTGGCTACGGAATCCAGTCAACCGACTTATACGCATTGAAATATTTTGTGATGGTGTACTACCCCGAGCGGCGGTAGCCAGCATTGATACAATCAACCGACGCCGGGCCGCAGCGCGGCTTTGACGAGCTCCACAGCCTTGTCGCGCAGCCCGCGGAGCGCGTCGGCGGTCGCGGCGCGGGATTGCTCGGGAGTGACGCGGGGGAAGCCTTTGCGAGGCATACCTTGGGCTACGCGGTGTTCGGTGCGGGCATCCCGCCGAACAGCCGTAGAAACACCGTTGCCACACATCGTCCAAGAACGTCCTGCCGACCGAACCCGCGCTGCAGCTGCCGGTGCGCGCGAGTCGAATCGCTACAAGAGGGAAAGGAGATCTCGCACGCCCCCAGAATCTCGCTCCATTTCGCCTCGCTTTGTCGTGATTCTCAGGCAATGTGACCTTTCAAAAACCTCCTTGTGTCACGAGCAATACCCTCCCTGCGCCATCACACCAAAACGCCCGCCATTATTTGGGATCGGGCCACAAACTGTGGCCTATCGGACACAGGCGAACAGCGTGCGCCGGTAGTTGCCGCGATAGGGGCCGGCGTGATCGAGGTCCGCGCCGATCAGCACGACCCGGGCGAACGACGTGTTCTGTCGGATGAAGTCGACGACGAAGGCGTCATTCCATTTCGGCAGTACGCCGCGCCACCACCGCTCGTGTGCCTGTCCGGTGTCGATGAACAGGCACGAGCCCGTTACACGGTCGACGCGGCGAAGCAGCTCTTCGGCGGAACCGAGGCGCGGATGTAGGACGAAATGATGCAGTACGCTGAGGAGCAGCACGATATCCCACGTGCGATGGCAGCGGGCGAGAAAGGTCACCAGATCACTCTGCACAGTCTGTTCCGGACGCAGTCCGTAGGCGATCTGGCCGATCCGTAGCGTCGACCGGTCGGCGTCTACGCCCATCGCGGCGCTGCCCCGTTGTGCGAATTCGTTGACGAACCATCCGTACGCGCATGCGAGGTCGAGGACAGACAGCGCCGTAGGAGACATGTCGACCTCCGCCAGAAAGTTGAGCATCATGGCGAGGCGGTCGTCGCACCGGCGCACGATCTTCCAGGAAGCGTCGAAGTCGACGCGACTGACCGGTTGATACAGCTCCCGGCGGCCACGGGTTTGTGCGCAGCTCAGCACCAGAGACTGGAGCGCCGTCGGAGACTGCGGCCGCGCGATTCTTGCCAGCGCTTCGTGGCTGCCCAACGCCCAGGCCACCGCGAGGCGATGGTGTCCGTCGCTAATCTGAAATGCGGCCGGGCTCAGCGTTTGCCGTGCCACGGGAAGGGATCCGGCGGGCGAATGCCTGCCGCGGTGAGTGAACTCGACCTCGCTTGGGTCTCGCCGTGCGGTTCGTTCGTAAAGGTGAACGAACGCACGGGCCTGGGCGGCGATGCCGTCCGTCGTCCGATGTCCGAAATAACTTCCGCACAGTTGAACGGCCTGTACCCCGTTCCGGAAGTAGGGCGTCTGCTCGAACGTCCGCGGGTCGAACACCCGCTCACCAACCGTTCGGTACCTCTCAAGGAGGTGGACGTGCGGGGATTCCCGCAGGAGCATCGAGGCTCGACGTGGATCTCCGGTCGCCTCGGCCCAGTGGCGCGCGTCAAACGCGCCTTCGCCGCCGATCAACGTCCGTCGCAGGTCAATGGTGCGGACGTCGCGCCTCCGGACAATCTCCGGCCAATGCGAGGGGCCGTCCGCAAGCTGCCCGTAGGCGCGGCGCAATGGCGGCGGAATGAGTTGTTTCAGCGACACGGCGTCAATGGAATCATCTGCGGCATCGTCTCCCGAACGTCATCACGGCACGCCTACGTAGATTCGCTAGCCAGTAGCACGCCGGGGGCACAGCGCTTCTGTCGACTCCGCTACCAACTCTGTACCGCACTTCCCGCAACGGCGGGTGACAAACAGGCGGGCTTCGAACTTAGTTGAGAACGATAATGTCGCCGAAGGCCCAATCATGACTTGATTCAGGAACCGCATCACGTAGTCGGACGTGGTGCTGGAAGGATCCAGTTGCACAGGGACGATATTCTCCGCACTCGCGACTCTCACTGCACCCTCCTGGATACCTAGCGGTGTAACGATGATTCCCCCTCGGCACCCGTATCATGTATCCGGTACGCAAGCCCAGCTAAATCCTCTTGGTCCGGCCGCCTAGTCGTATAGCGGTTGCATTCGGCGATGATAAAGGCATCACCATCGCTCTTAACCCCCTTGCCATCGATGATCCAACCGACATTCCGCAAGTCTGAGGGGCGGGTTTGCAGATTTTTGCTAGGGGGTTAGACCGCACCTACTTCTCGTGAGGTTCCTTGGCGATCGCGCGTAGCAACCGATCCGTCTCCTTCCGCGACAGCGTTTCCATCTTGTGCACGATCCGCCGCAACCTGCGATGGTTTTGCAGCCACTGCCCGCAGCGCTGAGCTTGCGCGGCCGTGAGGCGCCTCGCGATCGACCGGCCGCGAATCTTATAGGTCCAATCGTAGTAAGGCCCGTGGAGCGTCGGTGGATCCGCCATGCAGTGGCAGCCGGGCTTGCCGCATCGGGTGAATCGGCGCACGAGCGTGCCAGGCCGGACCCACCCGAGGCGTCCCACCGCGGCCTTGAGCGCCTCATACGTCCGTATCGCGTCTGTCGCGTCCGCCATGTCCGCACACTCGAACAAATGCTTGACTTCGGAGATCTGTCTGTTATTCTACAGACAGACCGATGCGCCGTCAAGATGCCGTGCGGTCCCCAGGCGGATGACGCTCCGGCCCCGCGCTGGCCGTCGTCCCCACAGCGCTCCTCCGGGCGCGGTGCACCGGATCCATCACCTCGGGCCGCATCCGATCATCGCGCACTTCCTCGAACGCCTCACCCTGGAGTCCATCATTCGCGGCTGCGTGGGCAACGCGCGCCAGGGGGTCGTCGATCACGCGCGCACGCTCGCCGTGCTGGTGCACAACCTGCTCGTCTCCCCCGGCCCGCTGTATCGGATCGCCACGTGGCTCGCGCCGGTGGAGCCCGCGGTGCTGGCGCTGACCCCCTCGCAGTACGCGGCGATCAACGACGATCGGGTGGCGCGGGCCCTGGATGCGCTCACCTCCGAACGGGGGCGCAGCATCTGGTTCCGCTTGGCCTTGCGCATCATCAAGCAGTTTGAACTTGCGACGGAGCGGTTCCACCACGACACGACCACGGTCACGTTCCAGGGCGCCTACGCGACTGCCCACGGCGAGCCCCACATCACCCATGGGCACAACAAAGATCACCGCCCGGACCTCAAGCAGCTCGTCTTCGGCCTCACCGCCACTGCCGATGGCGCAATCCCCGTGTGGCACGACGTCCATAGCGGCAACCGCAGCGACGATACGGTGCACCGGAGCACCGTGGACGCCTTGCGGACGCTCGTGGGCCGCGCGGAGTTCATCTACGTGGCCGATGCCAAGCTCTGCACCCAGGACAATCTGCGGCATATCGCGGCCTATGGCGGGCAGTTTGTCACCGTGATGCCGCGGACCTGGAAAGAAGACCATCACTTCCGCGATCGGCTGCGGGACCATGGCATTCGGTGGCACCCCATTCTCCGCATCGCCAACCACCGGCACAAGGATGGTCCGCCAGACATCTTCGCGAGCTGTGCGGGTACGTACACGACCACGGCCGACGGATATCGGATGATCTGGATCCGGAGCTCGCAGAAAGCGGTCGAGGACGCGCAGGCGCGGGAGCGACGCCTCGCCCAGGCCCAGGCCACGCTGCGGGAGTTCCAAGACAAACTACCGCGGCAGCGGCGACGGGATCGGACCCACGGGGGAATCCAGCGTGCGGTCACCAAGATTCTCCGCGAGACCGGCACCCGGCCATTTCTCCAGGTGACCGTGAAGCGCCACGTCGAGCAGCGTCGCCACTATCTACGGCGCGGCCGGCCCACCGCCGAGACGCCGGTGGAGGTCGAACGACACACGACCTACACGCTGGACGTGCGCCGCGATGGGCAGGCCCTGGCCCGCGAGCGGCGCACCGATGGGGTCTTCCCGCTCGTGACGAACCTCGCCAAGACTCCGAAGCGCGAGGTCCTGTCCATGTACAAATTCCAACCCTATGTCGAGAAACGCTTCTCGCTGTTGAAAACCGACCTGGAGATCGCGCCGGTGTACCTGAAGAAACCACGCCGGGCGGCGGGCCTGCTCCACGCCTACTTTATCGCCCTCGTCGTCGCGAGCCTCATCGAGCGGGAGGTGCGCACCAGCATGCGGCAGCGGAACCTCAAGACGCTGGCCCTCTTGCCGGAGCATCGTCCCACGCCGACCCCAACGTGGCCCAGGATTCTGGAGGCCTTTCAAGACGTGCGGTGGTACGAGGTCGAGCTCAACGGGGAGGTCACGGCGTTTCCGATCGAGCTGTCACAACTCCAACGTACGCTGCTCGAGCTCTTGGACATTCCGCCCGAGGTCTACCAATAGGCCTCCCCAAGAGTCCCCGAGAAAATCGGGAGACTTCGCTTCGCGACTTGCGGAATGTCGGATCCAAGTGGTGCCAGAACACTTTCCTTGGAGAACCTGCTTCCCTTCCACACGCTGTAGGCCAAAGTGTTCCGCGAACTGACTGAGGAGATATTCGGCTACCGATTCATACGTCTCAAAGGCGCGCGATTCCGCGTTCATCGTTTCCCTGCCAACTAGAGCCAGCGCTTCGCTACCAGCGCCGCCATGCCGGTCAGAATCACCTCTATTTATCTATTTAATGGTCGATGTCCGTTGGCCGGCGGGTTCTTCAAGACGCTCACGAGCGGGACAGCGCCGTCCAGCCGGAGATCAAGTCTCATCGAGATGCTCCTAAATCGCTATAAACTTCTCCCACTGTTTTCCGCCAGGGCGCTACTTCGTCAGCGTGTGGTTGGCGGCGTGAAGGAAAATGACGGAGGCCTGTTTCTGGATGGCGGTAATATCAAGCCGCGAGAGGTTGTTTGCCGTCTCATTGTAGCTGGCAATCGCCTTGATTGCGGCCTGCACCTGGGGCTGCAAGGTCTGGAAGATCGTCGGACTGCTCCCCGCGAATTGAGTAAACTTTTGCAGCCCGGGTTTGGCCAACCCTTGGGCAGTTGCGAGGTTGTAACCCCAATCGAATTCCGAGGGAACGGTTTTGCCCAACAGTGCGGTCTTGTTTCCGAGCCAGAAAAAGAAGCAGGCCTTGGTATCCAGGTCCGTGCCCAGCCATTTGTCCAAAGCGCCCGAGTTGATCTCGGATTTGTTCCAAGCATCCTGTTGGGCTTGCGTCCAGCCGGAATAATTCCGGAACAGTGGCAGCCCGAGATTCGTTTTGACGAGGCTGTCATAGCTGGCCAAAACCTGCGGCGTCGCACCGGCGTTGACGAACAATTGACGCCCCGAGGCAAACTCGGCCCGGATCCCGTCCGGCGAAAAGTCTTTCAGATTATTAATATTATTGGTGAATTCCATAAACTGGCCTGCGTTGAAATAATCAAACGGACGCTGCGCCTGGGCGTGCACCGGAAGCGCCAGCATCAGCGTCAGCATACCGATGGCCGGTAAAACGGAGAGAATAAGCTTATTCATCCAGGATTTCCGATTTGGACCTCTGTCTCGCGCATCATACGCTTCTCCTGCCCTTGACAACAACGAATTTGCCATCAGGGCGGGCCCCAACGCGTTCGGCGATGTTTCGTCGGCTGGTTTCCGCTGTCTGACAAATCCCGCTGGCTGCTGTGCAATCATTTTCTCGGACACCGCCCCGACCCACTTTCCTCAGCCTCCAGAATTTGCAACCGCAATCGCGGTGCTACCCGCTCGGCACCGGCAGCGCCCAGATTCGCCGGAGCATCTGGCCAAACAGGCCGTCATGTCCCTCGGCCAGCAACAACCAGTAGTAGCGGGCGTGCTTGACCAGCCGTCCTCCGTCTTCACCAACCGCTGCTGCAACTTGTAGGACCAAGCGTCGATTCTCTCGGCAACACAGGCAACGCCACAGGTTGCCCAGGTTGTAGGCCAGCAGGCTTAACGGGGATTTCCATCTTCGGTTTCCGATCACCTCCTCGAAAAATGTCCGCGAACGTAAGCGGCGGCGGTGAGACGGTCGGCCGCGGCAGCATGGCCGACGACATTGCACACTGACTGACACTGCGCCTTCATCGGTCAGACCCTCGGTCCGCAGGCGATCCTCGTGCTGCGACGCCGCGCGTCTTCGACCCGAACGGTTACCGGCCCTGTCCCGCGGGCTCCCGCGCTCAAGGAGCCGCTTGACCGAGGAGCGCCTCCGCCGATTCGCCCGCGACACGCCGGCGCAGCACCAGCACATCCAGCACACGCATCGCCAGGGTGCGCATCGCGTACACAAACGCGCGATCGAACCGGGTGCCCCTGCCCTCGGGAGTCACCGCGTAGGCGACGGTCCCGCCACCCCCTCCCTCCACGACGCCTTCGATCACCCAGCGCCTGGGGGCGTCGCGCTCGCGCACCGTCCAGGTGACGCGACCCCGTGGCCGGCGACCAAGAACTCCTCGGTACACCACTCTCCGACGGCGAGCGAGTGGTCCGTGGCGCCGCCGACCGCGACGGACGATGGGTGCCACGACGGCCAGTTGCCGGGCGTGGTGACGAACTCGAAGACATCCGCGACAGGCCGGTCGATGTGGATCGTTGTCCTGATGCGCGTCACCGCGTCACCTCATCTCACAGGCCGACGAGTGCGCGCTGCCCGGACCGCGAGCGCAGCATTTCTTCCCGGGCCGATCGCCAAATGGCTCCCGGCCGACCCTACCGCGGTGCCTGTGAGAGGCCGGCTTTCAAGTCGTTGAGGTTTATCACCCGGAACGTAGTCGATCGCAGCGTTGAGTATCGCAAACATGGGCTCGGCGAGGTACCTCGGCCGGCATCTCACGGACAGCCACGCGCGGTGGGGCCGCAACGTGCGTTTGATCCGCATCGCCGATGCGAGCCACTGGGTGCAGAACGACGTCCCGGACCGCGTGAACGCGTTGCTCCTGGAGTTCCTGCGGGGACGCTGAGGCAGGTCCCCGGCCGTTCGCGCGAGCGCCCGCGATCCAGCCCCGTCAGTAGACGGCGCCGCGATCCCTCGTACAGGAGTCGGTGATCCGTGCCGACCGGAGGTCGCGGTCGCCCCAGATGACGAGGGTGCGGACATCCACGGGGCGCAGTCCGGTCTCGTCCGATCGCCCGGACCGCAGCGCGGCGCGGTAGTAGTTAATCGCGGCGGTGAGTGCGCCAGGCTGGGAGAGCGCGCGCTGGTACTCGGCGATATCGACGTCGGTGAACGCGTCCGGGTGCACCGGGTCCTGACGGAACGCCCGGACGAGGCCGGCGAAGCTGCGGCGACGAAAGGTCGCCTCCGGCAGCCACGGTAGCTGGAAGAAGAAGGCATACCAGGAGCGCAATACCTGCGACGGTCTCCGCAGCCCCTGCCGAAACGCGATTGGGTGGGGCGCGGCGAGCACGGCGAGCCTCTCCACACGATCCGGATGCCGGATCGCGACCTGCCAGGCGACGCTGCCGCCCCAGTCATGACCGACTACAGCCGCCGACGATTCGCCCGCATGTTGGATCAGGGCCGCCACGTCCCCAGCGACCACGCCCGCCCGGTACGCTGGGACTCCGCGAGGCTTCTCGGACTGGTTGTAGCCGCGCAGGTCAGGGGCCACGACGCGAAATCCCGCCTCGGTCAGCGCCGGGATCTGCCGCCGCCAGCTGTACCAGAACTCAGGGAACCCATGCAGCAGCACGACAAGCGGGCCGCGGCCCGCCTCGACGTAGTGGAGCCGCACCCCGTTGACCACCGCTTGCCGGTGCGTACATCCTGCGCGATCGACCGCGCCCTGTGCCATGTGGCGGGACTACCCACCGTGCTGTTTCGCCAGATAGGCACGGAGCCCGGACTGGCCGCGCGGCGAGGTCCAGTAGTGGTTCCATGCGAAGAGCGGCTTGAGGAACGGCGACAACAGCCGGATGACCGGCTTCTGCGCGACAACCTCCTCGATGATGTTCACGTACGTGCCGCCGGCACCGTCCGCTGAGAGAGTCGCGCGCCACGTGCCCTCCAGGTCGCCGAAGGTGCGCACCCCGACGACCTTCGCGGGATCGAGCACGGTGGCTTCCAGCGTCATCCGGATACGATAAGGCAAAAATCCCCGGGCCGTAACGCGCGCCCGGGCGCCGACGCGGGGCGACGCCCCAGCATCCTCGGGCGTCGCCTCGAGGTACACGCCCGTCCACCACTCCGGCAACAACTTGGCGTCAGCAAGGACATCGTACACTTGCTGGGGCGAGAACCCCGGGATCGTCCAGCGCTCGTCGAATCGATAGGCATTGACGGGCATGGCCCCTCCCCGGTGTCGGCGCACGGCTGGGAATCCCGATCGACCGCAGCGGGACGGTTCCGTCCGTGCGGGAGGGGATCCTGCGGGACCGTCGTGACGCGCTCGCGGCCCGTGCTAGCCCAAGTTCCGCAGTTGGACGGGAAAACTCCATATTTTGCAACGGAATTGGGGCCGATTCTTCACTACACCGCGACAGCCTCGAGGTGCGTAGGGAGGCTCAGCCCGAGCTGTTGGAGCAGGAGGGCTTGGTGCTCGGTCGGCCGGCTGACGCAGCGTTTGCGGAGCTCGAGGCCGGTGCGGGTCGGGAGCACCACGTCGACGAGGCGAATCGCTTGGAGGTCGGTGAACACCTTCCGCGGCTCGTCGCCCAAGCCGACGGCGTGACACCAACGCGCCAGTGTTTTCCACAGCACGTAGGCGAGGAAGCACACGAGAATGTGCGCCTGCACGCGGGCTTCCTTTTGATGCCAAATCGGCCGGAGCTGCAGGTCGGATTTTTGAATGCGGAAGGCGGTTTCCGCGTCGGTCAGATGAATGTAGGCGGTCCACAGATCTGCCGCGGCCCAGTCGGTGAGATTACTGCGGAGCACGTAACACCCTTCGCTGAGCCGGGACCAGTCGCGCCACACCGCTGATGTCGTCCACTGCACGGTCGCGGCGCCCTGCGGATCCGTGCCGACGTCCACCTCAAACAGTTTGGCCGCGCGGGAGTTTTGGCCCAACAGGCGACCGACGCGCTGGGCGATCGCCACGGGCGAGTGGGCACGTCGCTGGCAGGCGGCCGCGAGCTTTTCCAACCCCTCCGTGATGCGGCGCTCGAACCGGTCGTGCATGGCCCGTTCCTTCGCCTGCCGCGCCCCGCTCCGGCAGAGGATGAAGACTTCATCGCCATCGGGACCGGCACAGACCTGGGCCTCGACGCCGTCCTGGACCTGGCTCCAGGCGGCGCTCGCTAATTCCCGCTCGAACCGGCGCAACAGGGTCTTCGGCGTGCCCACGATGTATCGCCGGCCCTGCGCTTTGAGCCAGGTGATGTGGTCCTCGCTCACCAAGCCGCGATCCAACACCCAGATCCGGTCGGCTTTCCCGTACCGCTCTTCCATGGTGGTGACGATTTCGCGCAGCGTAGTCACGTCGGCCTTGTTGCCGGCGAAGAGTTCATAGCCCAGCGGCAGGCCCTCGCGCGTCACGACCAAGGCCAAGTTGACTTGTTTGCAATCGGGCCGGTGATCGCGCGAGTAGCCCCGCTGCGCCTGCGGATTCTTCGCGGCGTCGCCTTCGAAGTAGGTCGAGGTCACATCGTAGAGCAGCAAATCGTATTGGACCTGGAACAACTCGCCGAGCCGGGCTTTGAGATGTTGCTCCAGCGCCGCTTTGTGCGGGAGCAGGTGATCGAGCGCACGGTACAGTCGATCCTCATTGACCTTGGCCGCCGGCACGCCCAACAGGTCCGGGAGCGCACTCCCGTCATAGACGTGCTCGGCCAAGTGTAGTTCGCTGCTGGGCGCGCATAGGCGGCCCAGCACGAGCACCATGGCCATCGCCGGCCAGGGAATATCCGCCCCGTCCGGCCGCAGCGTCTCCGCGAGAAAGCGCGGCAGGTCCAGACGTTGGAGCAGCGTGTAGCCGAGCCAGGGGCCGCCAAAGTCGCGTGTCCGCTCCACGCGCACGCGGGCGAGATCCACCTCGACCCACTCGGGCGCGTGGCTATCGTACAACGACTGCTGCTGCGTGGGCGTCCCCTCGGCGGGCAGCGCCATGCGACCGTGTTCATCGACATCCCCGAGATGGGCCACGACGCGCTGCCGGGGCCCTCGTGCGGTGCGATACGATTCCACGAGCGCCCAATATCCGTAGCGCTTCCCCTTCCACTTGCGATAACAGCGCCGCATGTACATCGCTGTCGTCATCATACGAGCCGCACGAACTGTTGCAAAGAGGGGCATTCTTCACTACATCGCAATATCGACCCATCACGACAGAGCCCACCCGCGCGATGCCCGATAAAATGGCCCTTTCCCGCGGCAGGGCCGTCAGGAAAGAGCCAGAAAATTTTTTTAGCGACGCCCTAACTGCGGAAGTTGGGCTAGGCCCAAACCTCATCGAATAAGTACAAGTCTTGCGGGTACTCCCTCCACTCGACGAACCAGCCGTCCCGGATTCCCCAGAGGTGGATGGTTTTGTACTCGCGCGGCTTTCCGTCACGATCGAGTGTATGCGTGGCAAGGACGACGCCATGCCGATCGTTAGCGACGACGTCATCTACCGCTTCCCGGAAGGTTCCCTTGCTCAGTTCCATAACGCGGCTAATCAGACGCGGGACAAACTCTGCCTTCGTGTATGACCCGGCAAGCTTGCTGTGGCCGGGAACGAGGAACTCAATATCATCCGAGCAATAACCAAGGACCGCGTCCATCGCGCCACGGCTGAATGCATCGTAGAGATCTCTCAGCCGCTGTTCATTTGAGTGTGCCACGTCCAACCTCCCCCTCTTGGCCGTGCCAGTGCTCTACATGTATTGGAGGATTCCCCTCCGGGATCCTGGATCTACCGATGGCCAAGAAAGGGATTAGACTAATAGTTGTACGAACGGGAAGTGTCCAGGACTACCACCGCCATGGTTAGGACCAGCAGCGCTGTGTATGATGACATCTGACTGGTCAGCTTTATGGAGTATTGACTTGGGATACTTCGATCTGGAGACCACGCGTGATCGAACCGCTCGAAAATCCGTTCGGCCCGAAAGTGTTACCCATGTCCTAGGTACAAAGTGTCACCTATGTCTCCGGGTTGGACCTTGATTTATGGTTCATCAGGCAAAAGCGGGAAAGCCTTACAAGTGCACGCCATCAGGCTAAAGGCCTTGCTGGAGGCCCGCTTTAGCGAATCGAGCCCAGGGGAGTCAGGCACCCATGCAAGGGATGAATAACGAACATCTGTACAGGCAGCCGCTTCCGGCCCCTTCAAGCGGCTACTTCCCGCCCCGTCGGCCGTCAAGGCAAGGCCTCCGGCCCGCTGCGCGGTCCTTGACTGCTTCCGTCGCGGGATGGAACAGCCAGCCAAGGCCGGCAGCGCCCCTATCGTCATGACGACTCCCCATTTTGCCGGGTTTCCCGGTTTTACCGGAAGAACCTGATTTATTGGTCGGGCCGGCCGGATTTGAACCGGCGACCACCTGAACTCTGTTCAGATGCGCGTACCCTAAGAAACTCGGCAATGCTACTTTTGCCCAGTGTGCCGTCAGCCGCGGCCAGGACGACGTCCACGAGCTCGTCATCTGTCACCCGGATCTCGATGCCGTTCATCTGAAGGAACACCAGTGCGGCGGCGACGCCAGTCCGCTTGTTGCCGTCGACGAAGGGATGATTCCGCACAATGTAATAGAGATAGGCCGCAGCCATCTCGCAGAAATCCGTGTGATAGTAACCGGCTGGGCCGCCGGCCCGCGGCATGGCAAGCGCCGATTGCACGAGACCGAGCTCGCGAGTACCGGCGGCACCGCCATGGCGTCTGATCTGGTCATCGTGGATCTCCAGAACTTCGTCCAGACTCAGGAACAGTATGACCACCGCGCTACTCTGCGAGGCGCTTCAGCGCTCCCCGGTATCGCTTGTTCACCGAAGCCAGGGCCTTCCGGAATGATCGGCGGCGCTTCGCATCGTGCGCCGGCGTGATCACGAGGCTTGTCCCGTCGGTCGTAAGGGAAAGGGGCGTGTCAGCCTGGATCGCAAGCAGCTCGAGAACACCGCGGTCTATCACCAGGGCGAGGCTGTTCCCGTGTTTTGTGAGATGCTTGATCATCTCAAATGCTCCTCGACCAAATTCATGTATCCACATTGTATCACCACAGACGTTCGCGTCAAGAACGGAGGATTGCGGGCACTTGGTCGCACATCATACGAAACGCGGAAACTGCTATTTGTGGACTTGGTCGGGCCGGTCGGATTTGAACCGACGACCACCTGAACCCCATTCAGGTGCGCTACCAAGCTGCGCTACGGCCCGACAGGACACTAGTATAACAAGCCGACTTCGTTCGTGCCAAACACAGGCGAACCGTCCGCCGTCGGCCGTGATCCCGGTCCGTCTACGGGCGGTACGTCAGCAGCGCCTCTGGGCTGCGCCGGTATACGCTCCGATCGCAGCGGCCCGCGGCCAAGGCACCCAGCGCCGAAGTGACCAGCGCGTTGATCGGCGTGGGCACACCGAGGCGGGCACCTTCCCGCACCACGGCGCCGTTCAACACCTCGACCTCGCTGTCGCTGCGGCCGCGATCGAGGTCCTCCCATAACGACGGCATCTTCTCCCCGCGTCCCCCGCCGAGCCGAGGCCCGACGATGAGGCGCGCGAGCGCCGCGGGCCCGGCCATCACCCGCGCGAGCAGGGGCACGGGGTACCCGGGAAGCGTCACTGGCCGGAGGCGCAGGGCGCGCATGACGCGCACCGCCTCCCGGAACGCCGCGCGATCGATCGCAAACATCCTCGGGTCGCGGGCAATCTCCGCCGGCGTGACGTCCATCACCGCGGCGGTCGCGTTCGCGAGCATGTTCAGCAGGAGCTTGCTCCACTTCATGGCGCGGTACTCGGGATAGGCCGCGACGCGAAACCCGCCTCGCGCAAACATGTCCACGAGATCGCTCACTGGGCGGCCGCCCTCAAGCGGCGCAAGGGCCACCCCGCCCCCTGCGGTGTTCTGCCGGACGACGCCGGGCCGAGGAAGACTGACACTCAGAGTCACGGCGCCCGAGACCGTGCAAGCGGCCCCGGCGACGTCCGCGATCCGCTCTTCGTTGCCGACCCCGTTTTGCAGCGTCACCAGGCGCGCCCCACCCCGGAGGACCGGAGCCAGATCCGCGAGCGCGTCGGAGGTCCGATAGGCCTTCACGGTGAGGACGACGACGTCGGGCGCCGACCGCAGATCGTCAAGCGAGGTGATCGAATCCACGTGCTTGCAGACCGCGGTGCCGTCGGGCGTCTCGATCCCGAGCCCGCGCGTTCGGATCACGGCGACGTGCGTGCGGCGGGCGAGCAGCGTGACCTCCGCCGCCTCCCCGATCGCGAGCCGGCCGCCCACCAGCGACCCGACGGCCCCGGCCCCGTAACAGAGCACGTGCATCTAGGGCTTCGGAGGTTCCCGGTCGTCCGACGAGTTGGTGTCCTTCGGAGGCTCCCGGTCGAAAATTCGGCGCTCCGTGCCCCTCGCCAGGCGCCCGATGTTGGCGCGATGACGGTATCAGCGCGAATACCACCGCGATCACGCCGAACGCGACGTACGCGTCCGGCGCGCCGGTGCGCCACAGCGCGATCGGCACCGAAATGACGCCCAGCAGCGATCCCAGCGACGTGAACCGCGTCAGCGCGACCACGACGATCCACACCGCCGGCCGCGAAGAGCGCCACCTTGAGCGACAGGCCGAGCATCACGCCGAACGATGTGGCGATCCCCTTCCCGCCCCCGAAGCGGAGAAACACCGACCAGTTGTGCCCGGCGATCGCGGCCAGCCCGCACAGGACGATCGTCCACGGCCCGGTCCCGCGATCGATTGCGAGCCAGACCGGCACGAACCCCTTGAGCATGTCCGCCGCGAGGACGACCGCGGCGACCGCCGGCCCGGCGACGCGCAGGACGTTGGCGGTGCCGATGTTGCCGCTGCCGTGCTCCCGGATGTCGGCCCGCCGCCACCGACAGCATGGCCCCGATCGGCACGGACCCGATCAGGTAGCCGAGCGCGATCAGACCGACGGACGTCGCGTTCATCCCCGCTGTCCGAGCGTGCGCTCGGACGCCGCTGCCCGCTTCCCCCGCAGCGACCAGCGGATCGGCGTCCCGCGCAGGTCGAACGCGGTGCGGAGCTTCCGTTCGAGATAGCGCCGGTACTCCTCCGTGAAAAGCGCGGGGTTGTTCACGAACAGCACGATGTTCGGCGGGTGGGTTTCCGCTTGCGTCGCGTAGTAAATGTGCAGCCGCCGGCCGGCCCCGTCCGCGGACGGTTCGTTGGCGCGGACGGCCTGGCCGATCAGCCGGTTGAGCGGCCCGGTCGCGATCCGCAGCCCCCGAGCGGCCGCCGTCGCGAACACCGCGTCGAACAGGCCGGCGATCCCCTCGCCGCTCACGGCGGAGGTCAGGCACACCGCGACGCCGCCGAGAAAGCGGAGCTGACGCTGGGCCATCCGGTCGACATCGGCCGGCGTGTACCCGGTCAGAAGATCCCACTTGTTCACGGCCAGGACGACGCCCCGCCCCGCGTCGTACGCCGCGCGGGCGATCCGCTGGTCCTGCTCGGTGATGCCGAGCGTGGCGTCAACCACCAGCACGACCACGTCCGCACGGGCGAGCGCGTCGTACGTCCGCCGCGTGCTGTAGAACTCGACGGACTCCGTGACGTGCGTGCGGCGGCGCAGTCCCGCGGTATCGATCAGCACGACCGCCCGCCCGCCATAGCTGAGCGCCGTGTCGATCGCGTCCCGCGTCGTCCCGGGCGCCGCGTCCACCACCACGCGGTCTTCCCCGAGGAGCGCGTTGACGAGCGACGACTTCCCGACGTTGGGCCGGCCGAGAAATGCCACGCGGACGGGCGCGTCGGCCTCGGGCTCCGCGGACGCCGGCTCCGCGCCCCGCTCGGCGTCGGACGCCGTCGCCGGCAGGGCGCCGATCACCGTGTCGAGGAGATCCCCGATCCCGACGCCCTGGGTGGCCGACACCGGGAGCGGGGTGCCGAGCCCGAGCGCGTGAAACTCGTGCACGCCGACCGAGCCGGACCCGAGGTCGATCTTGTTCGCGACGACGAGCACCGGCCGGTCGGTCTCGCGCAGCTGCTGCGCGATCTCTTCGTCGGCGGGGGTCAGTCCCTGGGCGGCATCGACCACGAACAGCACGAGATCGGCGTCCGCGATCGCCCGGCCGGTCTGGCGGCGCACCTCGGTCGCGAGCGCCTCGGCACGCCCCGAGACGAGACCGCCGGTGTCGACGAGGGTGAAGTGGCGCCCCGCCCACTCGCACGTCGCCGACAGCCGATCGCGCGTGACGCCGGGCGTGTCCTCGACGATCGCGACCCGCCGAGAAAGCAGCCGGTTGAACAGCGCGGACTTGCCGGCGTTCGGGCGCCCTACGATCGCGACAATCGGGTCAACGGTCGTGGGCATCGGCAGATGGAGGGACGAGCCTGCCCCGCGAGGCTACTGCCCGTCCAGCCCCTCGAGCCGGTGCATGACGTCGCGGATGATCCATTCCGGGGTGCTCGCGCCCGACACCACGCCGACCGCGTCGATCCCCGAGAACCAGTCCGTGGAGATCTCGTCCGCCGTCTCGATGTGGTACGTCGGCAGCCCGTGCGCGCGCCCGATCTCCGCGAGGCGGGTGGTGTTGGAGCTGCCGCGCCCCCCCACGACCAGCAGGGCCTCGACCTGATCGACGATCGCGTCCGTTTCTTCTTGGCGCACGGTGATCGCCGGGCACAGGGTGTTGAGGACCTTCAGCTCCTTGACCCGCAGCGCGAGATCCCCGACGATCAGTCGGAAGTTCTCCATGGACTGGGTCGTCTGGCTGACGACGCCGACCTTCTGGGTCACCTTGACCGCCTCAGCCTCTTCACGCGTGTGGACAATCGTGACGCGGTCCCCGAGCATCTCCTTCAGGGTCACCATCTCGGGATGGCCGTGGTCGCCGAGGCAGATGACTTGGTAGCCCTCATCCGCGAGCGTCTTGGCCTTCGCGTGGGCGCGCAGGACCACCGAGCAGGTCGCGTCCACGATCGCCATGCCGCGTTCGCGCGCGGCATCGAGGACGCCGTGCTCGACGCCGTACGCGGACACCACAAACGTGTTGCCCGCAAGATCCTCGGGCCGCTCGGCGACCCGGACCCCGGCCTCCTGAAGCCGCTGGACGACCTGGGGATTGTGGATCAGGGGACCGAACGTGTCCACCGGCGAGCCGGTGGACGCGGCGGTCTGCTGGGCCAGGTCCACCGCCCGGCGCACGCCGCCGCAAAAACCCATATGCTTCGCCACGACAATCTTCATCGGACATGCCCCGTTCCGGCCGGCCAGCGACCCCGGATCTGCTCGCGTCCTTCCATGATACGGGCGCGCCGCGGGGTTGTCGAGGGCGGGGCCTACGCGAGCAGCCGCGCGAGCGCGCCCATGAACTGCCGGCCGAGCGCGTCGATCTCCTCGCGGTCCCGCTTCCCCCGGGGGCGCGGCGACGGTCGGGGCACCGGGATCGGCTCGCCGATCCGCACGCGTACCGTGGCGCGCCGGAGGCGGTGCGAGCCGCGGGGCATCACCTCATCCGACCCGATCACGGCGACCGGCAGCACCGTGGCCCCGGTCCGCAGCGCCAGCAGGGCCGCGCCGGGTTCGGGCGGCCGCAGTTCACGCGTGGTCCCACGGGTGCCCTCGGGAAACATCACCAACACGCCGCCGCCCTCGAGGAGGTGCATCGCGGTCCGCAGCGCCTGCCGGTCGGGTTCCCCGCGCCTCACCGGAAACGCCCCGCAGGCGGACACCCACCACCGGACGCCCGGCACCTCGAACAGCTCCTGCTTCGCCATGAACCCCACGCGGCGCTTCAGCGCCGAGCCGACGATGAGGGGATCCAGGTCGCTCAGATGGTTGCTGACGATCACCACGGGACCGGTTGCCGGTTCGTGCTCCCGGCCGTCGACCCGGAACCCGAACCAGAGACGCAGCACGACCCGAAGCAGCAGTCTCGAGATGTTATAGACCACGGGCGCGGTCCACCAGGGCGAGAATGCGCGCGACGACCTCGTCCACGCTCAAGGCCGTGCTGTCGATGACGGTGGCGCCAGGCGCGACCAGCAGCGGCGCGATCTCCCGCGTCATCGCGGTCCGGTCGTCCTCGGCCTCGATCCGGCGCACCTCGTCGATCGGCACGGTTTCTCCGGCCGCCGCCAACTCGGCCTGCCGGCGCTGGGCGCGCGCGTCCGGCGACGCCGTCAGGTACACTTTGACGCCCGCGTCCGGAAGGATCACCGACCCGATGTCTCGTCCTTCCATCACGACCCCACCGGCACGGCCGAGCGCCCGCTGGAGGCCCCCGAGCGCGGCGCGGACCGCCGGCACCCGAGCGACTTGCCCCACCATGCGATTGACCGCGACGCTGCGCAGGTCGTCCGTCACGTCCTCCCCGTTCACGGTCACCCGGGTCGCCCCGTCGGGAGCGGACGTCACCTCCGGCCGGACCTCCTCCGCGAGCCGGGCGAGGGCCGCAGTATCGGTCACCGGCACTCCCGCCCGCAGCGCCGCCGCCGCCACCGCACGATACATCGCCCCGGTATCCAGATACCGGAAACCCAACCGACGCGCGACCTCGCGCGCCACCGTGCTCTTCCCGGATCCCATCGGACCGTCGATCGCGATTGCGATCGCGTCATGCGCCATCACGGGCTGTTCGATTCGGGACCGGCGCGCGCCGCTCCTATGCGCGCGGCGCCGCCGCACGTTTGACGCACCGCGCCGTATTCCGCTAGGATCGTACGGTATGTCCCGGCTCCCTCGGCCGCTCGCGGCCTTTCTCGTCGCCCTCCTCGGCCTCCGCTTGGTCATCGCCGCGATCCTGCCGCTCGGCGACGACGAGGCGTACTACTGGGACTGGTCGCGGCATCTCGCGGCGGGCTACGTGGACCATCCGCCGGCGATCGCGTTCCTGATCTGGGCCGCGCGGCACCTCGTGCCCTCCCCCCAACTCGCGGTCCACGGCGTGGCCGCGGTGCTCTCCCTGGCCACCTCGCTCGCGGTGTACGCGCTGGCGCGTGAGGTCGTGGGCCGGCCCGACGCGGCCGTGTGGTCGGTGCTCCTGTTTAACGTGGTCCCCGTGTTTGCCGGGGGAGGCCTCTTGGCCGCCCCGGACGCGCCGCTCGGCCTCTGCTGGGTCGTCACGCTCCTGTGGGCATGGCGCGCCGCGCACGGCACGCGCGGGTCGGCGTGGCTCACGGCCGGGTTCTGGGGGGGACTCGCCCTCCAGAGCAAGTACACGGCGGCGATCCTGCCGGTGTCGATCGGCAGCTGGCTCGCGCTCAGCCCGCCGCACCGGCAGTGGTGGCGGCGTTGGGCGCTGTACGCCGGCGCGGCCGTGGCGCTGGCCGTCTTTGCGCCGGTGGTCTGGTGGAACGCAACCCACGGCTGGGTGTCGTTTGCCACGACCGCCGTGCGCCTGCCGGCGTGGTCGTCGCACGGCAACCTGCCCGTGTTTACGGCGCTGCAGTTCGTCTATCTCGGTCCGCTGATGTTCCCGGCCTTGCTCGGCGCCCTCATCGTCGCGGCCCACCGGGGGCTGGTGGGCGACGACCGCTGGCTGTTCCTCGCCCTCTCCGGCCTTCCCCTCATCGCGGCGGTCTATCTCGTCAGCCTCGTGGGCGATGCGAAGGGCCACTGGGCGGCGCCCGGGTATCTTGGGGCCACGATCGCGCTCGCGGCGCTCGGCACCGAACGGCCGTGGGCGTCGCGCACGCCCGCGTGGCGCGGGGCCGCCACCGCGGTGCTGGGAACGACGGCGCTCGTCACGCTGCTCATCTACGCGGTGCCGCTGCTCGGGCCGTCGCTGCTGCCGCCCCGCCTGGACCCCACGGTCGATTACTACGGGTGGCCGGAGGCGGCGCGCGCCGTCACCGAGATTGCCCGGCGCGGCGCGCGGGGTCCGTACTTCTTCACCACCGACCGGTACCAGGTGATGGCCCAGTTCGATCTGGCGACGCGCGGAGAAGAGCCCGCGACCACGATGATCGCCTCGGACGAGTACCACCTCTGGATCTCATGGGTGGCCCTCCGGGGCCGTGACGCCCTGTTCATCCGCGACGGCCGCTACCCGCTCGCGGTCGACCCCCTGCTGGGGTGCCGTGCCGTGGAGCCGGCCCCGTCCGTGCGGATCGTCCGGCGCGGAATCGTGGTGCGGACGCTTGGCCTGTTCTGGTGCCGCGGATTTCTCGGGCACCCCGTGCCCCTGCTCCCGCCGACGTCCCTCGCCGTGCCGCGCGGCGCGGGGGCGACCGCACACGCAACGGCCCCGGCGGGACCGGGGCCGCGTCGCAGCTGAGACCCGTCGCGGCTCAGTCGGGCGCCGCGCGGGACATCCCGACCTTCCGCGCCCGCGGCGTGCCCGTTACCGCGGCCGCCCCCACGACACCCTCCACCATTCGCCCCACCCAACCGAACGCACGCGCGAGAGGATTCTGCACGCCCTGGTCCATGTCCGCGCCGATCCGGGACACGGCTACGATCGGCGCCGACTGGAGCAGCTGACCCGATTCATAGAAGTCGACGGTCCCGAGCCGCTCTCCCGGGCGCACCGGCAGCATCAGGTGCCGCTCGATCGTGACGCGCCGCACCGGCGCCTTCGACCCGCTCACCGCAGCGTACACAGCTTCCGGGACGACCCCCACGACCACCGATTGGGTGCCGGGCAGCTGGATCGCCGCCATCTCCTCGCCCGGATGGGCGAGCTCGACCGCGCGGTAGTGGTCGAACCCGTAGTTGAGCAGGCGTGACGCGTCTCCCCACATATCTCCGCTGTGGAACTCCACCACGATCAGCCGCCAGCCGTTCCGGGTCGCGGACTCGACGAGTGTCTCCCCGGACATGTCGACGTACCCTGTCTTGACCCCGTCGGCGCCAGGATACCACCACAGCATGCGGTTATGGTTGTACAGGACCCGCGCCCGCGCGCCCGGCGGTCGGAACGTCCACCGCTCGGTGCGTACGATGTCCCGAAACGTCGGGTCTGCCATCGCCGCCCGGGCGATCAGCGCGAGATCGTACACGGTGGTGTAGTGGTTGGGGTCGTACAACCCGTGCGGCGAGGTGAAGTGGGTCTGCCGCGCCCCGAGACGATACGCCTCGTCGTTCATCTGCGCGACGAACGCCGACACCGTCCCGGCCACACCCTCGGCGATCGCCAGCGCGACGTCGTTCCCGGACGGCAGCATCAGTCCGTACAGCAGGTCATGCAGCGAGATCCGGGCCCCCGCGGGCAGGCCGACCACCGAGCCGACGCGGAACCGCGCGACCTCGGGCGACACGGTGATCGGGGTGTTCAGCGACATCCGGTGCAGCGCCACAAGCGCGGTGAGGATCTTCGTCGTGCTGGCCGGGGGCCAGATCAGGTGCGCGTTCCGGCTGTACAGCACCTGGCCGCTCCGGGCGTCCATCACCAAGGCGGCGGTCGCGGTCACCCGGACGGGAGACGTGGCCGGCTGTTCGTACCGGTACGCGCGGAACAGCCATGGGCGGACCAGCGTCGCGCCGGAGGCGCCGCCCCCGGCGAGCGGCAGCATGAGCCCGGCCGCCACGACGGCGGCGAGTCGCCTAAGAAGCCGGCGTCGGAAGAATGGTTGGGCGGTCATGAGCCCCCAGGAGTGGCAGTGATCCGAGATCCTTGAGCCCGAAGTAGCGCAGGAACCCCTCCGTCGTCCCGTACAGAATCGGCCGGCCCGGCCCCGGCCGCCGGCCGAGTTCGCGGAGCAGCCGCCTGTCCTGGAGCTTGGTCAGATGGTGCGCCGACTGCACGCCCCGGACCGCGTCCAACTCGGCGCGGGTCATCGGCTGCCGGTACGCCACGATCGCGAGCACCTCGAGGGTGGCACGGGTCAGCGGTTCCAGCTCCTCCATCCGGAGGAGGCGCTGCACGTAGGCGCCGTAGGCCGGACGGGTGCACAGCTGGTAGCCCCCGGCCACCTCCTGGATCTGCAGTCCGCGGCCGTCGTACTCGACCTGCAGCGCCGCGAGCGTCGCCCGGATCTCCGCTTCCCCGACGTCGAGCACCTTTTTGAGTTCGGCGACCCGAATCGGGCCTCCTTTGGTCAGCAGCAGGCACTCGAGCGCGTTCCGCACCTCGGTGTTACCCTCGTGATGCCGGTCGCGCTGGGGATCCGAGGCGTGCTGCGCCCCATCGAGAGCGATCCCATGGCCGTTCCCCACACCAAGCGGGCCGTCGTCGTGGTGTCGTGCGTCCGCGTCGCTCATGACGCCTCCGCCAGCATGACTTCGATCTCGCCGAACGCCTGCGCCTGTCTCGCACGGATGCGCCGCTGCTTGATCAACTCCAAGAGCGCCAGGAACGTCACGATGATCTCGAGGCGGCTCGCGCCCTCGCGGAACAGCACCCCGAACGGGAGGGTCCCGCCGGCCGTCCGGAGCATGGCGAGGACCACGTCCATCTTTTCCCCCACGGTGAAGCGCTCGCCGGCGATCTCGCCCGGGGCCTCCGCCGCCCTCCTCAGGACCTGGGCGAACGCGGTGAACAGATCCTGGAGGGTCACCCCGTCGAGCAGCACGTCTCCCTCCGGCTCGCGGGCGTCCCCGGGCCTCGCGAACACGCGGCTCTGGAGATCTTCGAGGACGCGCAGTGCCTGGGCGGCTTCCCGGAACTGGAGGTATTCGGCCATCTGGGCGCCGAGCCGCTCGCCAAGGTCCGACGGACCCGCGTCCTCTGCGGCGGGCGGCGTGTCTGCGGGAGGGGCCTTCGGCACGAGCGTGCGGGCCTTGAGGTCGGTGAGGACCGCGAGCTGGACGAGGGTCTCGGACGCCGCGTCAAGATCCGGCATCGCGCGCACCTCGGCGAGAAACTCTTCGGCGATCGTTCGGAGAGGAACGTCCTGCAGGTCGACCTGACCGCGGTACGCGAGGCTCACTAATAGGTCAAGCGGGCCCTCAAACGCCGTACAATGCACCTGATAGGCCACACCCATCCTCCGATCGCTGCGACGAACAAAGTGTCACGAACCGCTGCTGCGTCTCTTGGCCTGTCCCGGTGTGCTCGCTGCCTATTCTCCGTAGATCGTCTGGTTCCTGCTCGCGCACGCGCCTTCTTTCGAGGAGTCCCGCGCCCCCGGGCTCACGGCCCGCCGAGTCCGCCGGTCGTGACCCCGTACAGCCATCCGGCGACGGGGAGCAGCACGCGGCCCACGACCCCGAGGTAGAGCAGGACGAACAGGACGAGCATGCCGTACGGCTGGAGGCGCGCGTACGCGTACGCCTGCTGGAGGGGCAGCACCGCTTCGACGACCCGGGAGCCGTCGAGCGGCGGGACCGGGATCATGTTGAACACCGCGAGAATCACGTTAATCCACGCGATGATCGCGAGGAGCTCCAGGACGAGCGACGCCGTCGGCGGCACAAACGTGCGGGCGAGCACGCCGACGATCGCGGCTACGGTGAGGTTGGCGAGCGGACCCGCGATCGCCACCTGCAGCATCCCCTGCCGGGGATTCGCGAAGTTGCGCGGGTTGACGGGGACGGGCTTCGCCCATCCGAATCCGAAGAGCACAAAGCACAGCGTGCCCAGGATATCGGCGTGCACGAGCGGGTTGAGGCTCAGCCGGCCCAACTGGCGCGCGGTGGGATCGCCGAGCCGGTCCGCCACGAACGCGTGGGCAAACTCGTGGCACGTCGTCGCGACCGTCACGGCCGCGAGCAGCAGCACGATCGACAGCGGGTCAGAAAACCGTCCAGTCAGCATCGACAGGACCGTCCGGGGCGGCGGCTACGCCGGGGGGACATCACGGGCCAGCACGTCGTCGACCGTCTCCCGCTGCACGACCACGCGCGCGCGCCCGTCCGCCGCGAACACCACCGCGGGACGCGGGTACCGGTTGTAGTTGCTGGCCATCGAATAGTTATAGGCGCCCGTGCTGAACACGGCGAGGAGGTCGCCCGCGTGCGGCTCGGGCAGCACGGCATCCCAGATCAGCACATCGCCCGACTCACAGCACCGCCCGGCGATCGTCACCGTCGCAGTGCACGGCTCATCGAGGCGTTCCGCGAGCACGCTCTGGTACCGCGCCTGGTACAGGGCGGTGCGCGGATTCTCGTACATGCCGCCGTCGACCGATACGTAGGTGCGCACGTCGCGGATCGGCTTGATCGCGCCCACCCGGTAGAGAGTCGCCCCGGCGTCGCCGACGATCGAGCGCCCCGGCTCGACCAGCAGGCGCGGAAGCGGCAGCCCCTGCTCCCGGGCGCGGCGGCTGACCACCTCGGTCACCGCGGCCGCGTACGCGTCGATCCCGAGCGGCCGGTCCCCGGGCAGATAGCGGACCCCGGGTCCCCCGCCGACGTTGAGGTCCTCGATCACCACCCGGCGGTCGCGGGCCATCCACCCCGCGAACTCCATCAGCGCCGCCGCAGCCTGGACGAACGGCTCGAGATCGAAGATCTGGGACCCGATGTGGCAGTGGAGGCCCCGGAGGCGCACGCCCGGGACGTCGAGCGTGCGCGCCACCGCCTCGCGCGCGGTCCCGTCGAGCATGCCGAATCCGAACTTGCTGTCGACGCCGCCGGTCTGGATCGCCCGGTGCGTGTGCGGCTCGATCCCGGGCGTGAGACGCAGCAGCACGTCCGCGGTGCGGCCCGTCTCGCGCGTCAGTGCGTCGAGCAGTTCGAGGTCGTAGAAGTTGTCGACCACGATCCGGCCGACGCCGACCCCGAGCGCCTCGCGCAGTTCGTCGGCCGTCTTGTTGTTGCCGTGCAGCAGCAGGTGGGAGGCGGGCACGCCGGCGCGGACCGCCGTGGCGAGTTCGCCGGGCGAGACGACGTCGACGTACAGGCCCTCGTCGTGCGCCAGCCGGCACATCGCCATGCAGCAGAACGCCTTACTCGCAAACACCACCTGGGTGTTCGCGTACCGCTCCCGCAGCGCCGCCACGTAACTGCGGCAGCGGCCGCGCACCCGCGTCTCGTCCATCACGTACAGCGGCGTGCCGAACTCGCGGGCGAGATCGGGCGCCGCGACCCCGCCGATGACGAGCGTGCCGCCGCGCGCCTCTCCGAGGAGCACCGCCTGCCGGCCGTCCGTCACCGATTGACTCGCCACCCGCCACCCCCGTCGACACGCGCACGCCGGCCCGTGAAACGCAGGCCGGCATCGACACGATAGCACGGCCCGCGGAGGAGTGTCAACGAACGGGCGCCGCACCGCGCGGCGCGCCAAGGGAATCACCGGAGCCACGTCTAACGTTGGCGCATACAGGAGGCGGTGCAGATGCGTGAAACGGTAATCCTCGGTGCGGTGCGGACCCCGATCGGGCGGTTTCAGGGAGCCCTGTCCTCGGTCCCCGCGCCTCGCCTCGGCAGCGCGGCGATCGCGGACGCGCTGCGCCGTGCCGCGGTGCCCCCGGACCAGGTCGACGAAGTCTACATGGGCATTATTCTCGCCGCAGGCGTCGGCCAGGCGCCCGCACGGCAGGCCTCCATCTTCGCCGGGCTCCCCAACACGGTGCCGGCGACGACCGTCAACAAGATGTGCGGCTCCGGGCTCAAAGCGGTGATGCTCGCGGCGCAGGCGATCCAGGCCGGCGATGCCGAGGTCGTGGTGGCCGGCGGGATGGAGAACATGAGCCGGGCGCCGTACCTGCTCGAACAGGCCCGGACCGGCTACCGCTTCGGGAACGGCGCGCTCGTCGACTCGATGGTCCGCGACGGATTGTGCGACGCGTTCACCGATCAGCTCATGGGCAACTGCGCCGAGCTGCTCGCGCGCGAGTACCGGATCTCCCGCGCGGACCAGGACGCGTTCGCGGTGCGCAGCTACACGCGGGCGATCGCGGCGATGGACTCGGGCCGGTTCGCACGCGAGATCGTCCCGGTCGAGGTGGGCAACGGCCGCGGGCCCGCGCGCCGCGTCACCGAGGACGAGGAACCGCGGCGGTTCAGCCCCGACAAGATGGCGACCCTGCGGTCGGCCTTCGAGGAAGGCGGCAGCGTCACCGTGGCCAACGCGTCCTCGATCAGCGACGGCGCTTCCGCGGTGGTCGTGGCGTCCGCGGACGCGGCCCGGCGGCTCGGCGCCCAGCCGATCGCCCGCATCGTCGGCCAGGCGGTCTTCGCCACGGCGCCAGAGTGGTTCACGATCGCGCCGGCCGGGGCGATCGAGCGGCTACTGAAGAAGATCGGCTGGGCGAAGGACGACGTCGATCTCTACGAGATCAACGAAGCCTACGCGGTCGTCGTGCTCGGGGTCGCGCAAAAGGCCGGCCTCGATCTCGATCGGATCAACGTCCACGGCGGCGCGGTCGCGTTGGGGCATCCGGTCGGCGCGAGCGGGGCGCGGATTCTGACGACGCTGTTGTATACGATGCAGGAACGCCAGGTCCGGCGCGGGGTCGCGGCGGTGTGCCTGGGCGGCGGCGAGGCGGTCAGCCTCGCCGTCGAACGCGTCTAGCAGGCCGCGGAAAAAACGTGTTTATGACTAATCATCGTGCCCGGTTCGGGAGTGATCATGTCAACTGAAGTTCCTCGGATCTGCTTGCGCGAGTTCCGCGCGCTCCGTGCGGCCTCGACATCGCACCGCGGTGCGGCGCCCTCATGCGAGTGCCTCCTGGAGATTGCGGATCCGCACCAGGTTGTAGATCGCACAGGCAAACACGAACATCCAGTCCACCCGATCGGTGCCGCGATGGTGCAGCTTGCGCATCAGCCCGACGGTCTTCAGCCAGCCGAAGATCTCTTCCACCCGCTTGCGGATGCGTTGACTGATCGCATAGCCGGGATGCCGGGTGGTCCGCAGATCGATGGCACTGCGCCGCTTGCTGGTGTTCTGCGCAATGTGCGGCGTGACGTCCAAGTCGCGCAGGGCTTGGACGAATTCCGCGGTGTCGAAGCCTTTGTCCGCGCCGACCGTCACGCGGCGCTCGCCGGCCACCTGCTCGAGCAGCTCTTCCGCCGTGTCCCGTTCCGCCGTGCCCGTCGCCGCGGTCGCCTGGGCCCGCACCACCAAGCCATGGCGGTTCTCCATCAGCACGTGGCCCATATAGTACAGCTTCGCCTCCCGGCCGTTGCCCTTGCGCTGCAAGCGCGCCTCGGGATCCGTCGTCGACTGATGCGTGGCATTGCTCCGGCGCTGGCCGTGGAAGTTGACGGTCGGATTCCCCGGATCATCCGGCGGCGGCTGGTCGGTCGGGTCCTCGTCCTTGGGGCGAAAGCTCTTCAGGCCCGCCCACGCTTCCATGAGCGTCCCGTCGACCGTGAAGTGCTCCTCCGACAGCAGGTCCCGCTCCCGCGCTTGGGCCAGCACGCGCGTGAAGAAGGCCTGGGCGATATCGCCGTCGAGCAGCCGCTGGCGGTTCTTGGTGAACGTCGTCGGGTCCCAGACCGGCTCATCCATGTTCAACCCGACGAACCAGCGGAACAGCAAATTGTAATCCAGTTGCTCCATCAATTGCCGCTCACTGCGCACCGTGTAGAACACCTGCACGAGCAACGCCCGCAGCAGCTTCTCCGGCGGGATCGACGGCCGGCCCAATCTGCGAATAGAGCTTGGCGAACGTGGGCGACAACTGCATGCAGCACCTCGTCGACCATGCCCCGGATCGCGCGCAACGGATGATCCTGCGGGACGCGCGCTTCCGGGGAGAGGTAACTGAACATGCCTTCCTGCTGCCGATCGTCTCCGCGCATCGTGGCACCTCCGAGGGAGGAGTGCGAATGAGGGTGAGACGCGACAGAGTATCATTCTATATGAACATCCAAATACCTGCTTTTTCAGCATCCTGCTAGGGGGAGGTTCGCGCTCCGGCCTGGCGTTTGCGGGAAACCGACATGTGCATCGCCCGGACAGAGGCGCTCTTCTGGCTGGCCGCAACCCTCGTCATCGTGGGCATCCTTGCCGCCGCGGCTCCACTGCGGCACACGAACTACAACCACGTCATCTTCTGGACGAGAGTCGTAGGCGGCTTGATCGTCTTCCAAGTGGGCATGCCGGTCATTGGGTCCGGCATGCGGAGCCGACACCGACCGCAGCTCTGGGCGGGCGTCTCGGTCGCGGTGATCGGCCTGTACCGCGTCTCTCTGGGGCTGGTCGCGCTGGGTTTGAATCCGCGAGTCATCGTCGAGCGACATGCCTCGGCGGGGGTATCGCTCGCAAGACATCATGCGCGATCCGCGATGTCTTGATCCTCCGCCGACGCACCCCGCAGAGGTTTTTGATGTCATCGCCGCTTGGTCGCGCGGCGGGAGTCGAAACTGTTTGCGTTGGGGTGAAGGGATGAACCGCTCCGGAATCACACTGACCCTCAAGGAGCTAGTTGTCCATCACGTGCAGAGCACGCTGGACCACAAGAGCGCCGCACAACCTCCGCTCAGCGAGGCGCTCCGTGGACTGACAGCTCCGGAGGCGGCGTGGAAGCCCGCGCTACTGCGACATTCGATCTGGCAGATCGTCAACCACCTGACCCTCTGGAACCGCGGGATCCTCCACGCATGGGATGGGTATCCGCCCGATGAGGACACGCTTCGCGCCAACGACTGGCAGGAGGTCAGCGGAAGCGAAGTGGACTGGGAGCGGGATCGCCGAACCCTGCTTGATATCTCCGCCGAGTTCCTGACCCGCGTGCGGGCGCTCGATGATGAAGATCTCTCAAAGCGGATTGTCTGGTACAACGACGGAGCGACTCGACCGTTGGCGGTACGCCTGATCCGAACAACAACCCACGATACCTATCACGCAGGCCAGATCATGTACTTGCGAGCGCTCCAAGGTATTCCGACGAGGTAACGAAGCGACTCTCGACGATCTGCCGGCACGCCACAGGAGTCCCGAGGAGAACGGGCACCGCCCGCTAATCGGTCGACGCGGCTCGCTCGGTCTACGAGGCCGGCGAGCAGGTCGACAGTCTCAAGTAGTCCGTCGCGCCCACAAGCCACAGAGCCACGCGCACGGGGGGCGGAAACTGGCGTCGGGTGGGGTCGTGCACGACCACCGGCGTGCAGAGTCGATACACGACGCCCTGCGTTTCGATCTCGCACCCGCCCGTGGCGACGACGTTCTTGACCCACTCGCTTTCTCGCCCGTACGTGAGCGCGATCAGACACCCCTCGGGCACTCGAAAGACGTTCACCGGTGTGCGGTAGAGCCGCCCTGACTTCCGCCCCACGTGCGTCACGATACCAAACCCCGGGAGTCGAGCAGCGAATCGGCTCGTGATCCGATTGGTGGCGGTTCTGTTGAACTCGGCGACCTTCCGCGGGCGCAACCTGACCACGAGAAACACCACACACAGCAGGCTCAGGAGGCCGAGCAGGAACCGTCCCCACCGCGCCGCCGCGCTCGCCATCCACGCTCCTCCCGTGCGGGTGTGCCCGGAACGGATAGGCCCTCTTGTCTTCGGCCCGCGGGCGCGGCCACACCCGCGCGCTGGCGACCTCCCCCTAAACGCTACGGCGCGTCCGTCGCCACATCCTCGGACTCCGCGTCCCCGGCGTCCGGCTCCGCGCCCGCGGCTGGACGGTGGAGTGATGCGGCGCCCTGCTGTACGCGTCTCGCGAGCACAAGAAAGCCGGTGTGTGCGACCATGCGGTGGGCCGGGCGCACACTGCGGCCGTCGATGTTCCACGGCCGCAGCAGCACCTCGAGCGTTTCGACGAGCGCGAACATCCCGGAGCCCCTGAGCGTCTCTACCATCTGCTGCGCCTGCGGGACCGTCGGCACGTATGCCAGCACGATCCCGCCCGGCACCAGGGCGTCGGCCGCGTGGGGCACGACCCGCCAGGGCTCGGGCACGTCAAGCAGGATGCGGTCGAGCGGCCGATCCTCCGGCAGAATCGCCTCGTACACGTCCTGCTGCCGGGTCAGCAGCGCGTCGGCGGCACCGAGGTACCGGTGAATGTTGCGCGCCGCCACCCGCGCGAAGTCCTCCCGCAGTTCGTAGCTGACGACCCGCCCGGAAGGGCCGACGGCCCGGAGGAGCGCCATCGTCAGGGCGCCCGAGCCCGTGCCCGCTTCCAGCACGCGCGCGCCGCCAAAGACATCCGCCAGCAGCACGATCGTGCCGAGATCCTTGGGGTAGATCACCTGCGCGCCTCGCGGCATCTCGAGCACGAACTCCGCGAGCGTCGGCCGGACGACGAGGAACCGCTCCCCGCGCGTCGACTTGACCGTCCCGCCTTCCTCGTAGCCCAGCAGGTCGTCGTGGGGGATCTTGCCGCCGCGCAGGTCGCTCGTGCCGCCGGCCTTGAGCGCGATGAGATAGCGCCGGCCGCGGCGGTCAATCAGGAGGACGGGCTCTCCGTCGCGGAGGACGCCGGAAGTCACAGGGGCGAGATGTCCGCTATCCGCCGGCCGACGGCGCCGCTGCGGGCACCTCGTCGGGCACGTCGGCGGCCCGGCGCACGCGCATCCGCTCGGCCGCCCGCTCGGTCATCCGGCAGAATGCGCACACCTCGGCGGTGGTGGGCTGCCCGCAGTGGATGCAGTCGCGGAGCGTCGCGTTGTCCTGCGCCTGCACCAGCGGCCGGCCCCGCTCGAGAAACCCCCAGTACAGGCTCTGCTTCGTGCCCGGCGCGGCCTGCTCCAAGAGGTTCAGCGCGTCCTTGTAGAGGAGGCTCTTCGCCCCCACGCTGTTCGGGCACTCATCCACGATGTAGTCGATCCCGCGGATGATCGCGTACGCGGCCGCCTCCCGCTCCGCGATGCGGTACAGCGGCTTGACCTTGCGCACGAGACGCGGGTGCGTGCTCGGCAACACCGGCGCCTGGCGGGCCAGATACTCCGTCTGCCAGTGCAGGAGGTTTCCGAAGAGGACCGCCGCCTCGTCGTCGAGGTTGTGTCCGGTCGCGACGACCTGAAACCCCCGGTCGACCGCGACGCGGTTGAACAGATACCGCTTGCTGAGACCGCACGCCGAGCAGCTGACCCGGCGGGTCGCCCGCGCGAACTCCTCGACGTTCATACCGTAGTCGCGCGGGATGTCGGCGACGAGCAACTCGAGCCCCTGGGCGTCGGCGAACGCCACCGACTTCTGATGCGACTCCTCGGAGTACGCCCCAATGCCGAGGTTGATGTACAGGCCGGTCGCATCGTAGCCGAGGCGGCGCAGGACGTCCCACAACGCGAGGCTGTCCTTGCCGCCCGAGACGGCGACGAGCACGCGCTCGCCGCGCACAAACATGTGCTCCCCCTCGATCGCCCGCTCCACCTGTCGGTCGAAGAACTCGATGAAATGCTCGTTGCAGAACGCGGTGTGGTGCCGCCGCACCTCGACCGTGGCGTCGCCCTTGCAGCGCTGGCAGCGCATCAGGCCCCGCCTCCGGAGATCACCTGCCTGAGCTCGACGGTCTCGTCGTCGGCCACCTGCGCGTCGTGCGTCAGCAGCTGCGCGTTGCGGATAACGAGCACGGACTCGGGATTCACGCCCAGCTCGACCAGCAGCTCCCGCACGCGCCGGCGGCCCTGCACCTCGACCTCGCGCTTCTCGTGGCGGATGAGGACTTTCACGCGGTCACGTGGCGCGGCTTGACGTTATCGCGGACCCAGCTGACGATGTGCTCGAGCGACGTGCCCGGGGTAAATACCGCCGCGATCCCGGCGGCGTGAAGCCCCGGGATGTCGGCATCGGGAATGATCCCGCCGGCGAACACCTTGATGTCGGTCACCCCTTGCGCGGTGAGCAGCTCGATGATCTTGGGCAGGAGGACGTTGTGCGCGCCCGAGAGGATGCTGAGCCCGATCGCATCCGCGTCCTCCTGGACCGCCGCTGCCGCGATCATCTCCGGGGTCTGGTGCAGCCCGGTGTAGATCACCTCGTAGCCGGCGTCCCGGAGCGCGCGGGCGACCACCTTGGCCCCGCGGTCGTGGCCGTCGAGGCCGGGCTTGGCGACCAGAATCCGAACCTTGAGCTCCGTCACCCTGCCATTATCCCACAGCGACCGAGCCCGGGACAAGCGCGGGCGGCCGCGCGGGGCCCGATTACAGCACCGCCTGCTCGCGGTACTCCCCGTATACCCGGCGGAAGACGTCGCAGATCTCCCCCAGCGTGACGCGAGTGCGGACCGCCTCCACGATCACGGGCATCGTGTTGCCGCCGTCCTCTGCCGTGCGGGCCAGCGTGTCGAGCACGCGTCGGGCGGCCGACGCATCGCGCTCGGCCCGCACCCGGGCGACGCGCTCGACCTGGCGGCGCTCGACCTCCGGATCCACGGTGAGGGTCGGAATCGGCGCCGGCTCGTCCTGCGCGAACGCGTTCACGCCGACGACGGTCTTCTCCCCGGCCTCGAGCTGCTGTTGATACCGGTAGCTGGCGTCGGCAATCTCCCGCATCGGGTACCCGCGCTCGATCGCCACCAGCATGCCGCCCATCTCGTCGATCTTGGTAATGTACGCGTGGGCCTCGGCCTCGATCCGGTCCGTCAGCGCCTCGACGAAGTACGCACCCCCGAGCGGATCGACGGTGCTCGTGACCCCGGTCTCGTGGGCGATGATCTGCTGGGTTCGGAGGGCGACCGTCGCCGCCTCTTCGGTCGGCAGCGCGTAGGTCTCGTCCATCGAGTTCGTGTGCAGGGACTGGCACCCGCCCAGCACGGCGGCGAGTGCCTGCAGCGCGGTACGGGCGACGTTGTTGAGCGGCTGCTGCGCCGTCAGCGTGACCCCCGCGGTCTGCGCGTGGGTGCGCAGCACCCACGACCGCGGATCCCGGGCGCCGAACCGCTCCCGCATGACCCGGGCCCACATCCGGCGCGCCGCCCGGAACTTCGCGATCTCCTCGAAGAAGTCGCTGTGCACGTCGAAGAAGAACGACAGCCGGGGCGCGAACGCGTCCACGTCGAGCCCCGCCTCGCGCCCCGCCTCCACGTACGCGATGCCGTCGGCGAGGGTGAACGCGAGCTCCTGCACCGCGGTCGCCCCCGCCTCGCGGATGTGGTACCCGCTGATGCTGATCGGGTTCCACCGGGGCACCTCGCGCGTGCAGTACACGAGGATGTCCTGAATCAGCTTCATGCTCGGTCGGGGCGGCACGATCCATTCCTTCTGCGCGATAAACTCCTTCAGCATGTCGGTCTGGATGGTGCCCCCGATCGCGTCCAGCGGCACGCCCCGCGATTGGGCCACCGCCACGTACATTGCCAGCAGGACGTTCGCCGGCGCGTTGATCGTCATCGAGGTGGTGATCCGGTCGAGCGGAAGATCGCGGAGGAGCAGGTCCATATCGACGACCGTGTCGACGGCGACCCCTTCGCGCCCCACCTCGCCGAGCGAGCGCGGGTGGTCCGAGTCATACCCCATGAGCGTCGGCATGTCGAACGCGGTGGACAATCCGGTTTGCCCCTGGGCCAGGAGGTAGCGGAACCGGGCGTTCGTGTCCTCGGCGGTCCCGAACCCCGCGAACATCCGCATCGTCCACAGGCGGCCGCGGTACATCGTGGGGTGGATGCCCCGCGTGTACGGATACTCACCCGGACGTCCGAGGTCGCGGGCGGGGTCCCAGGACGCGAGATCCTCAGGCCCGTACAGGCGCCCGATCTCGAGGTCGGAGACCGTGGTAAACCGCGCGGACCGTTCGGGCTGACGCGACACCGCGTCCGCCAGCGGTCCGTCTTCCCAGCGGCGCCGCGCGCGACGATGCCGCTCGAGCTCCTCTCCGTCCATCCCCGCCTCCCGCGCGGGCCGCCGGTCCCGCGCCCACACAGTATCAGACTACCACGAACCGGGAGGCTTCACACCGGCCGCACCCGCGGGAGCAGCAATTTCGCAGATGGGCGAGCGGTAGCCAAAACGCCCGCAGGTCCCGGGGCGGCATAGAAGCTGTCGAACAGTCTTGCGGTGGATTCGTGGCTGCACGAGTGCGCGAACGGGACCGGGGGGAAGTGACGACGGGGGGAAGGCCCTGAGAGTCCGAGTCGCGACTCCGGGTCTGGGGCGTTTCCGGCGCCAACGGTCAGCTCGAGTCGACGTGCACCTGGGCGAACGCCGGGACGATTTGGCGCGCGATCTGGCAGAGCGTCGGCGGCGTGTGCCGGGCGTGACTCAGCACCTGGCGATGAAAGAACACCAGCAGCAGTGTATAGGCCAGGATGCGAATCATGGTGAGCACCACGAAGGCTTGATCGTGCTGCTGGTGCACCGCGGGATGCTTGAGCTGGCACTCCTTCGTCAGCGTCTGGAAGACTTCCGTGTCAATGCGCCACCGCGCGCGCCCCAGCGCCGCGAGCCCCACCGGGGAACAGGCCAGCTCGAGCAGACTACTGGCGTAGAGGTTCGTGCTCTCGTCCCACACCACCGTTTTGTGGCGGGTGCAGTGGCCCCCCTCGCGCTGGACGTGCACGCGCGTCTGCGCGGCCCGCCGCACCTCCTTGACGCACCGCACGGACCGGTCGCCCGCCGCCCAGTGCACGTCGGGCACATACCAGAGGTGCGTCACAACGTCAGGCGTCACCGTCTCCGCCGGCATCACGTCACTCGTTCTGCGCGCCAGTTCCGCGACCAACTCGGGCTGATTGTCTTTCACGGAGCACACCCAGTCGAGGCCAAGCGCTTCGATGGCATCGATGACCGGCTTGCCGAAATAAAGCGCGTCCGCCACCAGGACGTCCACGAACCGCCGCCCCAACTGGCCCACCAGCTCCTCCAGCAGGGCCTGTGCACAGGCCACTTCGCCTTCGCCCGGCGCCTGAAAGCGTAGCCCCAGCGGAATCGGAAACGGCGTGCTCACCACGGCGACCGCCACGATGCGGTGATAGTATTGGACGGCGGTCTGCAGGACGCCGTCGATCATCCGCTCGACCGTCCGCTCCAGACAGGTGTCGCAGCAGCGGACGTAGGACTGGCAAATCTCGATCCCGTCCACCGCCGCCACGATCAGGCCGTGTGCCGCGTCCGTGCGCAGCACCCCATTGCGCTTCAGCCGGCGCGCCACGTCGCAGCCCAGCGTCAATACCGCTTCGGGCGCCAGGCGCTCGAGCGTGTAGCGCAGCGTGTCCTCGCTGAGCGGCCCGATCCGATGGCGCAGCCCACCGGCCCGGCACTCATATTCCAACTGATGGAAGCTCGGGATCCGCCCGATCGCCCCCCAGAAGACGGCGGCGAAGACCTTCTGACACGAGTGCTGCGGGTGCTGCCGCCCCTCCGGCAGGCCGCCAGCAGGACCGACCAATTGAAGATTTTCTCGAAATACGCCTCGACCTCGTGCCGCCCCACCGCTTACGGGGCCTTCCGCCGTTGCTGGCGCGCGAGAGCGAGCAACTCCACGTTGGTCGTCAACACCTCGCGCACGGCGTCCTGAAACGCCCGCCCCGCGTCCACCCGCGCCCGAATGTCGTCCACGAGCGCCGTCGGGATGTGCAGCATCCGCTTGTGCCCGTCGACCATATAAGTCAGCGACCACTTCGGATGCCCGACGTCGTGGGCACAGTGACACGTCGGTTTCCCACACCGAAAATGGCTGAACGTCAGCGACCCGGGTAACATCTCTTCCACGGCCTCGGTCAGCGCGTGCTCCCGCCGCACCGCCGCGCGGCGGTGCCGGAGGCGCGCCGCCTCCGGACCGCGGGGTCCACTGAAATCCAGGCGGAGCCGAGCGCGTGTCATCTAGGAGCAACTATACTCCTAGATCCCTCGGCATGCAAGGACTTTCTGCGAATGCAAAAATGCCCGGACGACAGAAATCAGCGGGAATCGCTGATAGTGCTGGGCGAACCCGTCACCTTACCGTACTATTTGCGAAATCGCTGCCCGCGGGAGGCGCCGAGGGGAACGGTGGGGACGGTGGGGCGGCCGTGCTATCCCGCCGGCGCGGCCTTGAGCTTGCGGACCTCGTCGGTCAGCAGCGGCACGATCTGAAACAGGTCGCCGACCACGCCGTACGACGCGATCTGAAAGATCGGAGCTTGGACGTCCTTGTTGATCGCGACGATGCACCGCGATCCCGACATTCCCGCCTGGTGCTGGGGCGCCCCGGAGATGCCGCACGCGATGTACAGTTGGGGGTTCACAGTCTTGCCGGTCTGCCCGATCTCGTAGTCGTGCGGGACCCAGCCCGAGTCCACCGGCGGCCGGCTCGACCCCACCGCGGCGCCGAGCACCGCGGCGAGCGCGTCGAGCAGCGCGAAGTGCTCCGGACCGCGCAGACCCCGGCCGCCGGAGACGATGATGTCGGCTTCGGTCAGCGGGACCGTCTCGCGCGCCACGGTCCGCACCTCGACGACCCGGGTGCGAAGCTTCGCGGGATCGACGCTGACCGGGACGTTCACGACCTCCGCCGTCCGCGAGGCATCCGCCGGGGCCGGCGTGACCACGTTCGGCAGCATGACGGCGATGCGGAGCCCGTCCCCGGCAAACCCGACGCGGGCGATCGCCTTGCGTGTCATCACCGGACGCGTCGCCACCACCCGTCCGTCTTCGAGGTCCACCGCGGCGCAGTCGGTGACGATGCCGGCGCCGACGCGTGCCGCGAGTCGGGGGGCCAGATCCCGCCCGGCCGCGGTGCTCCCGACCAGCAGGAGCGCCGGGGACGCCTCGCGGAGCAGCGGGGCGATGACCTCGAGATGGGCGTCGGTCGTGTACGGCTCGAGCACCGGCGCATCGGCCAGAAGCACCTGGTCGGCGCCCCGTGCCGCCAGCTCGCCCGCCAGTCCCCCGATCCCGGTGCCGAGGGCAACTGCGGTCACCCGGCCGCCGAGGGCGTCCGCGAGCGACCGGGCTTTCGCCAGCAGCTCGCAGGTAATCTTCCGGGGCGCGCCCCCGTCCTGCTCGGCCAGAACCCACACGTCGTGCGCGGCGTTCGGACTCACAGGACCTTCGCCTCCTCGCGCAGCGACCGGATCAGCTCCCGGACGACAACCTCGGGCTCCCCCTGAATCAGCCGGCCCGCCTGGCGCTTGGGGGGCGGCACGAGTCCGAGCACGTCCGTGCGGGCCCCCTCCCCCTCGCCGGTGAGTCCCAGGTCGGCGAGCGTCTTCGTCGTCACCGGCGTGCGCTTGGCCTTCATGATGCCCGGAAGCGACGGGTAGCGGGGCTCGTTGATGTTGCGCTCGACGGTCACGACCGCGGGCAGCGAAAGCTCCAGGATTTCGACCGCGCCCTCAAGCTCGCGGTGCGCGGTCGCCCGGCCCTCCCCGAGCTCGAGCGTGGTGACGGCCGTCGCCTGCGGCAACCCGAGGTATTCGGCGAGGGCGGGGCCGACGACGGACGCGTTGTCGTCGGTCGCGAGCTTGCCGCAGAGGACGAGGTCGGGGCCGAGCGGCGCGATCGCCGCGGCCAGCGCCCGCGCGACGCGCAGGTGGTCGGTGAGGTCGAGCGCCGGATCTTGAATGTGCACCGCCTGGTCCGCGCCCATCGCCAGCCCCGCCCGGAGCGCTTCGACGGCCCGCGCAGGCCCGGCGGTGAGCACGGTGACGGTGCCGCCCCGCGCCGCTTTGATCCGCAGCGCCTCCTCGACGGCGTGCTCGTCGTAGTAGTTCATGACGAAGTTGAGGCCCGACTCCTCGACGCCGCGGGCATCCCCGCGGATCCGGATTGGGGCTTCGGTGTCCGGCACGTGCTTCACACAGACGACGACGTTCATCATTCCTCCCGGGTCAGAGTCTGGGCGGCGCGGCGGGTCAGGGCGCGCCGACGAGATGCCGCGCGATCACGAGGCGCTGGATCTCCGACGTGCCCTCGTAGATCTCGGTGATCTTCGCGTCCCGCAGATGCCGCTCCACCGGATAGTCCTGAATATAGCCGTAGCCGCCGAAGATCTGCACCGCCTGCAGCGCCGCCCACATCGCGGTCTCGGACGCGAACAGCTTGGCGATCGACGCCTCGCGCGTGTGGCGGCGGCCCTGGTCGCGCGTCCACGCGGCGCGGTACGCGAGCAGGCGTCCCGCGTGAATGCGCGTCGCCATGTCGGCGAGCTTCCATTGGGTCGCCTGAAACTCCGCGATCGGCCGGTCGAACTGGCGGCGCTCCTTCGCATAGGCGATCGCGTCCTCGAGCGCGGCGCGCGCGATGCCGAGCGCCTGGGCGGCGATGCCGATGCGGCCGCCGTCGAGCGTCGCCATCGCAATGCGGAATCCGCGGTCCCGCTCGCCCAGCAGGCGGTCCTTGGGAAGCCGGCAGTCCTCGAGTACGATCTCGCAGGTGCTGCTGGCGCGGATCCCCAGCTTATGCTCGATCTTGCCGACCGAGAGACCCGGGTCGCCGCGCTCCGCGAGGAAGGCGCTGATGCCGTGGCTGCGCGCCTCCTCCCCGGTCCGGGCGTACACGACCAGCACGTCGGCCTCGACGCCGTTGGTCACGAAGATCTTGGTCCCGTTGAGCACCCAGGCGTCCCCGTCGTCGCGCGCCGTCGACCGCAGCGCCCCGGCGTCCGATCCCGCCGTCGGTTCGGTCAGGCAGTAGCAGCCGAGCTTCCGCCCGCGGGCGAGTTCGGGCAGGTACCTGCGCTTCTGCGCCTCGGTGCCGAAGGCGAGGATCGGGTAGCAGTTGAGTGAGTTATTGACGGAGAGCACCGCCGCGAGCGCGGCCTCCGCGCGCGCGATCTCCTCGATGACGATGCAGTACGCCAGCGAGTCCATCCCGGCCCCGCCGTACTCCTCCGGCACGAACACACCCGTCAGCCCGAGGTCGCCGAGTTCCCGGATCATCTCGCGCGGGTAGGCGCCCGTACGGTCCATCTCCGCCGCGCGCGGCAGCAGATGGGAGGCGGCCCACTCGCGGACCGTGGCCTGTACCAGACGATGTTCCTCGCTGAGCTCGAATTCCACGCGATCACCCCGGTCGGTATTCGCCGCCGAAACGGAAGCGGTCCTGCGCTACGGATCCCGCCCCAGTCGCTCGCCCGCCCGGACCGGCACCGGGAGCCGGTTCCCGGGCGGCGCCAGCGGGCAGCTCCACCGACTATCGTACACGCACGAGGGATGATAGGCAAAATTGAAGTCGAGCAACAGGCGTCCGTCCCGGTCTCCGAGGTCCGCCCCCTTAATCGTATCGAGCAGGTAGCGGCCGCCGCCGTACGTCTCACCGCCGCTCGTCTGGTCGGCGAACGACAGGAACAGGCCCCCGCCGTACCCTTCCAGCCAGTACAGCTCGACCGCGCTCGCCCGCCCCCCCAGTGCGAAGGACGCGGTGGCGACGCGCGCGGCGCCGTAGGGCGTGCCGTCGCTGCCGCTGAGTGCGTAGGGCGCCGGCTCCGCCGGGCGGATCTCGGCGAGCACGCGCGCGGACGGGTCGTACCCAAAGTACGCGAGCCCGCCGAAGGAGCCGCGCGCGTCGGGCGACAGCGGGGACTGCGGATGCGTCGCGAACAGGTCGTCACGCACCGCGCGCCACCGGCGCCACGCGGCCTCCGGATCCGGTTCGAGCCTGATCTCGCGGTACAGGTCGAACACGCGGCGCTTCCAATCCAGGAGATCGAGCCACTCCGGCGTCGTCATGCCGATCGGCCGACCGGTGCAGGAGCCTGCTCCATCAGCGTGCCGGATACTCGTAAAATCCGCGCCCGGTCTTCCGTCCGTGCAGGCCCGCGAGCACCATCTTGCGCATCAACGGCGGGGCGGCGTAGCGGGCATCCTTGAACTCCTCGAACATCGCCTCGGCGATATAGTACGTCGTGTCGATCCCGACGAAGTCGAGCAGCGTCAACGGCCCCATCGGATGGTTGAGCCCGAGGGTGACCGCCGTGTCGATGTCCTCTTTCGTCGCCAGCCCGAGCTCCAGCGCCCGGATCGAGTCGAGCAGATAGGGCACGAGCAGCAGGTTGACGATGAACCCCGGATAGTCTTTGCAGGCGACGACGGTCTTGCCGACCTGCTCCGCAAACGCGCGCGCGAGCGCCAGGGTCTCGTCCGACGTCTGCAGCCCGCGGACCATCTCGACCGGCTTCATCACGGGCACGGGATTGAAGAAGTGCAGCCCGAGAAACCGCGCCGGACGCCGCGTCACCGACGCCATCTCGGTGATGCTCAGCGAGCTCGTATTGCTCGCGAACACCGTCTCCGGCGGGCACAGGCCGTCGAGCTCCCGATACAGCGCCTTCTTCTGGTCCATGTTCTCGATGATGGCCTCGCACACGAGGTCGCAGGCGGCGAGGTCGGCGAGGCGCGTGGTGCCGCGGATCCGGCCGCGCGCGGCGTCGCGGTCGCCCGCGGCGAGCTTGCCGCGCTCGACGCCGCGCGCCATCGAGCGGTCGATCCGGTCGAGCCCGCGCGTCACCAGCTCGTCGGTCACCTCTCGCACGACGACCGGAAACCCGGCCCGCGCGGCGACCTCGGCGATCCCCGAGCCCATCAGCCCGCACCCTACCACCCCGATCTGACGAAACGCCATGCCGCCCTCCTAGTGGATCGTGTCAATCACCAGAGGCTCCGACGCGGGTGCGGACGTCCCGATCGCGTACGCGGACGCCACCACGTCCGCGGCCCGCCCCAGCCTCCCGCGCGCCGACGTGTGCAGCACGGCCAGCGTCTCGCCCCGGCGCACCGCGTCCCCGATCTTCCGCTCCAGCACCAGACCCGCCACGGGATCCACGGCGTCACCGGCACCCGCGCGGCCGGCGCCGAGTGTGATCGCGGCGCCGCCGAGCGCCTCGGCGTCGATGGCGGTCACGACGCCGTCGGCGGGCGCACGTACGGGCTCAGCGATCGGCGCCAGCGGCAGCCGCTCGAGCTCCTCCACCGCCCGTCGATCGCCGTCCTGCGCCGCCACCATGTCCGCGAACCGACCGGCCGCGCTGCCGTCGGCGAGCCGGGCCTTGAGCAGCGCCCGCGCGGCGGCCGGCGTCTCGGCGAGGCCGGCCAGCAGGACCATGTGCGCGCCGAGGGCGAGGCTCAGCTCGCGCAGGTCGTCCGGCCCGCCGCCGCGCAGCGTCCGCACCGCCTCCGCGACCTCGAGCGCGTTGCCGATGGTGCACCCGAGCGGCTGGTCCATCCGGCTGAGCACCGCGACCGTGCGCCGCCCTACGCCGCGGCCGATCCCCACCATCGCCCGCGCCAGCGCCCGCGCGTCGTCGAGCGTCTTCATGAAGGCACCCCGGCCCACCTTCACGTCGAGCACGATCGCGTCGCTGCCGGCCGCGAGCTTCTTGCTCATCACGCTCGCGGCGATCAGGGGCACGCTGTCCACCGTCGCGGTCTGGTCGCGCAGCGCGTACAGGCGCTTGTCGGCCGGGACCAGGTCCGCGGACTGGCTCACGATCGCGCACCCGATCGCGTTCACCTGACGGATCAGCTCGTCGACGGACCGCTCGACCCGCAGGCCCGGAATCGCCTCGAGCTTGTCGAGCGTCCCGCCCGTGTGGCCGAGCGCCCGGCCGGAGAGCTTCGCGACCCGCACCCCGACGCTCGCGACGAGCGGCACCACGACGAGCGACGTCTTGTCGCCAACCCCGCCGGTGCTGTGCTTGTCCACCTTCGGGCCGCGGATGCGGCTGAGATCCAGCGTCGTGCCGCTGCGGACCATCGCGGCGGTCAGCGCCGTGGTTTCGCGCTCGCTCATGCCGCGGTAGTACACGGCCATCAGGAACGCCGCGGCCTGCCCGTCGGTGACCCGCCCGCCGAGGTAGTCCGAAATAAATCCGTCGATCGCGTCGGGGGGCAGTTCCCCGCCGTCGCGCTTGGTCTTGATCACGTCGTACGGCCGCATCGTCCCCGCGCCCATGTCCGGCAGAAGTTGGCCCCGTCCCGCGGCAAACCCTGCCGCCGCGGCGGTAGACGGGGCCACGCGGAGGTATACTCTGACATTAGAGCGAGAGAGGTCCCCGCTGCAGAGACGGGGCGCGTTCTGGAGTCTGCCGGGAGATTCCGACGTACAGGAGGCGCGCGATGGCACGCTACGGTCCCTCGAGTCGCTACGGCGCAGTGTGCGCAATCGTGATGATCTTGGGTCTGCTGGGGTCCCCTGACGCGTCGTCGCACAGCACGCCGCCGCAACGCCCGGACGGGCAGGCGCAATTTGAACCGGCGTCGGTCGCCGTCCCCGCGGGCAGCAACTGCATCCTTCACCCCGAAGGGAACCCGGACCCGACGGAGTCCATCCGCGTCAATGCCGATGAGGATGGCGTGGCCCGCTTTCTCGCGGTGCGTCCAACGCTGCCGCACAGCGTCGAGCGGTTGGCGCTCGATTGCACCGGCGTCACCAACCGGACCACCACCTATGTCGTCGATCTTCGCTCGGAGGCGACGTTCACACCGCGTCCGTTTGACGCCCCGCGCGCGGCGCTGGCGGTACGGCCAGCACTGACCGGCGACCCGCGTCGCTTCACGCAGGACGCGCTGGTCCAGGCAGGCTACGGACTGCGCCCCGATCCGACAGCGAATCCGGACGCGTACCAACAGTGGCTGGCCGCGGCGAGCGTGCCGGTGTACAAGCTCCGTACCGACCGAACGTTGCAGGCCCCCGTGTTGAACGCGAACGTCTACAAGAGCCCGTCGTCCGGCTGGACCGGGGTCATCCTTCAAGGTTCCTTCCAAAAGAAGGCGACGGCCGCTGAGACCATCAGTTACGGGGCGAGTTCGGCGACCGTCGTGGTCCCAAAGGTCACGCCCGGGCCCACGGCCGCGATGACGATATGGAACGGGCTCGACAATGTGTTCCAAGCCGTCATCGATGTCAATTCGACGGCGACGGCCGCGTCCTTTGCGATTCACCGCCAATCGTTTGACCCTCACAGCAACAAGGGAATCGACACCGCGGGAACACGATTCACTCCGGTGCCCGGCGACCGCATTTCCCTCGAGGAGTGGTATTGCAACGCCAAGGGAGGCTTGGATCTGACCGGTGGCTACGAGTGCACGAACATGGTCGACATCACCCGACACACACAATGGGAGTGCGACAAGGCCGCAAGCTCAGACTGCCCGTCCTACAAGCTCATTGCCAGCGACCTGGGCAACGGCAAGCTCGGCTGGCAGGCGGAATTCATCATCGAAGATGACACCAAGGGTGCGGGAGAATGGCCCGTTTTCTCGTCAGTGACGATGCAGGGGTCCGCCGATCTGATCAAGGACGACGGGGTCAAGGGAAGCGGCAAATTTGTGGGGATCAATACCGACCCGAAGGTCCACATGCTGACCGACAACAACAAGAGTTCCCGGCATCTCGTCATCACCCTGCCGACCGGGGCAGTCAAGTGGGTGGAGACAACGTGTGGAGCCAAAGACACGTGGGATGCGACGAGCGGCAGTTGCAAGAAGAAGTAGCCGAACGAACGGCTCGTCGGTGGGCGGCGCCGCATGTTCCCTCACCGTGCGGGCACGGGAGGGGCGCATGGCGCGGCGACGGGAGGATAACGGGACGCTCGCCGAACGAATCCCAGTAAGGCGAGGAGTTCACCAGCGCCGGCGGATGCTCGTGCGCAGTTGACCGAATGGCAGGATGTTGAAAACGTAGACTGACACGTGGTGACACACCGCGGCGGGGGCGATCGGGCATGACGCGCTACTGGATCGGGGTCGCGTCCAGGGAGCACGTGCGGCTCGGGCGGCGGGGCGGCTTCGCGCAGTTCGGCCATGGGAATCTTGGCCCGGCCAAGCGGCTCTCGAAAGGCGACTGGGTGATCTACTATTCGGGCAAGGAAACGTACGATGGACCGACGCTCTGTCAGCAGTTCACGGCGATCGGACGGGTCCTCGACGCCGAACCCATCCAGGTCGAGCAGTCGCCCGGGTTTCAGCCCTACCGGCGACGGGTCCGGTACGAGCGGGCCGCGGAGGTCAGCATCCGTCCCCTCATCGCGCGTCTGTCCTTCATCAAGAACAAGGCACGGTGGGGCGCGCCGTTCCGGTTCGGGTTTCTCGAGATCCCGGCCGCGGACTTTCGGACGATCGCCGCGCGCATGCGGTCGACGGGCACGACGCGCTAGCACGGCGCTGGAGGTGGCTCCCGGTGCGACCGGCACGCCGCATTGACGCGGGCCGCGCGTGGCCGCTCGCGGCGCTCGCCGTCGTGCTGCTGGCGGCATCGCAAACTCCGGCGGACGTGCCGGGATCCCCGCCCTTTGCCCTGATCGCGCCCACGACCGCCGACGCGCTCCCGGGTGCGCGGACGACCACCGCGGCGCAGCAGACGATCCGGGCCGCGGATCGCGCCGCCGCACGCGTCCCCGACGCCGTGCCGCGCGTCCACGTCGAAGGGACGCTGCCGCATCAGGGGATCTACGACGACAGCGAGGTCGCCGAACGGGACTGGCCCGCGATGCGCGATCTCGGGCTCGCGTACGCGCTGACGGGAGACGATGCCTACGCGCGTGCCGCGGCCCGCTACTTCCAGGCGTGGCTCGCAGTGTACCGGGTCAGCCTCGATCCCATCGACGAAACGAACCTCGATGGCATGATTCTCGGATACGACCTTGTGGGCGCGCGGCTGCCGGATGCCACGCGCGGACAGATGACCGCGCTCCTGCGCGCGCTCGCGGTCGGCTACCTCGGCGTCCATCCCGACCCGCAGCATCTGAATACCTTCAACAACTGGCAGAGCCACCGGGTGAAGTTGATTACCCTCGCAGCCTTTGCGCTGGGCGACCCCGAGCTGATCGCGGACGCCGCCCGCGCGTTTCAGACGCAGCTGGATTGGAACCTGCGCGCCGACGGGGCGCCGGTGGACTTCGGGCAGCGGGACGCACTGCACTACGTCACGTACGACCTCGAGCCGCTCCTCACGGCGGCCCTCGCCGCGCGCGCGCACGGGCTCGACTGGTATACGACCGCGGGCCGCAGCGGGGCGTCGCTGGCCGCGGCGCTGCGGTGGCTCGAGCCCTACGCCCGCGGCGACGAGACGCACGAGGAGTTCGTCCACACAACGATCGCGTTCGACAAGACTCGCGCGGCGGTGGGCGTCCCGGGCTTCGCTGGAGTCTGGCAGCCGAGCACCGCCGCGACGACGTACCAGTTGGCGGCACGCCTGGCCGTCGAATGGGCGGCGCTGACAGCGCAGCTCGGCCCGCCCCCTGATTGGCTCGCGTTGTGCTTTCCGCTCTGACCCGGCGCCGTGCCGGTGCTTCCGGGAGCCGTTGACGCGCGGGATGTGAATTCGATATACTTGTCTTACGTGTTAGACACATGATGCGATCGGAGGCGATCTTGTGTCTGTTCCGATTTCGATTCGTCTGCCCGACGCTACCGCGAAGGCGCTCGATACCGTTGCGTCGGCCACCGACCGGCCGAAGACCTACATCGTGCTCCGTGCCATTGAGGCATACCTTGCGGATTATGCAGACTATCAGATCGCCTTGGATCGTCTGCGGGATAAGGACGACCCCGTGGTCTCTGCAACCGTCCTTCGGGCGCGTATCGCTCGTAAGAAGTAGGAACGTCCTCCCCTATCACATGCGAGGGTTGAGTGTCGTGCCGACGTGTTGCGACGCCGAGAACGCGACGGAAGGCCGGTACCCAGCGGGCGCAGCTCGAGATTCGGGTGACCGCGGCGTCAATGGGAACGAAGCCGGCGACGCCGTTGCATGGTAATCACGTACAAAGCGTCAGTTGAGAAGGATCTTCGACGACTTGACACGGCCAGGGCGTCGCGAGTGCTCGCGTCAGTCGAGCGCGCTCTGAGTACTGAGGGGCACCGAGGAGAAGCGCTGCACGGGCCGTTTGCTGGCCTGTTCAAGCTTAGGGTTGGCGACTATCGGGTGATCTACGCGCGAACCGAAGAGGGATATCTCGTACTCCGCATCGCTCACCGCCGCGAGGTCTATCGAAAAACGTAGCTGCGACCAGGAACTGATCTGGTGCGGCTGCCAAGTGTCACCAGATGTCCCCTCGCGGAACGGTGCGCAAGATTCGCCGCACCAGCCGCACGAATCGCGGCCCGAGTTCAGACGCGACCGACAGCACCTCCGCGTGCGTCACCGCGCCCTTCTGGCCGGTTCCTCGCACGAGGGAGTTGGTAATCGCGGCGATCCCCAACACCCAAAGGCCCCGGTGCCGCGCGGCGATCACCTCCGTGACCGTCGACATGCCGACGGCGTCGGCGCCCCACCGCGACAGCATCTCGACCTCGGCCGGCGTCTCGTACGACGGACCCAAGACCCCCACGTACACGCCTGACCGGAGCGGGACGCCCTCCTCGCGCGAGGCCGCGAGGGCGGCCTCGCGAAGCGCCAGATCATACGCCGCCGACATGTCCGGAAACCGAGGACCCAGCTCCGGATCGTTCTCGCCGACCAGCGGGTTCGTGCCGGTGAAGTTGATGTGGTCCTCGATGATCATCAGGTCGCCCGCTCTGAACGTAGGGTTCAGGCCGCCCGCCGCGTTGGTGACGAGCAGCGTACGCACCCCGAGGTCGGCGAGGACGCGCACCGGCAGCGCGACGTGAGCGGCCGAGTGGCCCTCGTAGAGGTGGCAGCGGCCCTGGAGTGCCGCGACCGCCTGTCCTTCGAGGGTCCCGAGGATCAGCCGCCCTCGGTGCCCCTCGGCGGTCGGCACCGGAAAATGGGGGATCTCCGCGTACGGCACCGCGGCGCGCGCGTGCACGACGTCGGCGAGACCACCCAGACCGCTGCCCAAGATGACCCCGACCTCGGGCCGGAATCCCTCCGACCTGGCGCGCACGACGGCAACCGCCTCCCGCAGCCGCTCCCGCAGCGTCATGGCCCGCTCCCCGCAGATCGGACGCGCGTCCGCGTCACTGCGTCGTCACCTGGCGGAGCACGCTCGTCCCCGCACGCGGGGGCGCCGCGCCGAGCGCCTCGGCCACGGTGGCACCGACATCCGCGAACGTCGTCCGCACGCCGAGGTCGGTGCCGCCCCGGACCCGCGGCCCGCCGATGAGCAAGGGGACCATCTCTCGCGTGTGGTCGGTGCCGGAGGTGGTGGGATCGTTTCCGTGATCGGCCGTCAAGATGACCAGATCGGTCGGACCGAGGCTGTCGACGATCGGCCCGAGCACCGCATCGATCGCTTCGAGATCGGTCCCGTACCCGCGGGGATCGTTCCGGTGGCCGTACAGCGTGTCAAGATCGACCAGGTTGGTGAAGATGAGACCCCGGCGGCCGCGCTCCAAGGCACCCGCGGTCTCGAGCAGGCCGTCCAGGTCGTTGTGCGTGTGCACGGTCCCGGTGATGCCGCGGCCGGCGAACAGGTCCGCGATCTTCCCGATCGCGACGACCTCGATGCCGGCGGCCTGGAGGCGGTCGAGGACCGTCGGCTCGGGCGGCGGCACGGAGAAGTCCCGCCGCCGGTCGGTCCGCACGAACCGCCCGGGTTCTCCGACAAACGGCCGGGCGATCACGCGGCTGACGGCGTGGGACCCGACCAGCACCTCGTCCCGGGCGATCTGGCACTCCCGGTACAGCTCGTCGACCGGAATCACCGATTCGTGCGCGGCGACCTGGAAGACGCTGTCGGCGGAGGTGTACACGATGGGGCGCCCCGTGCGCAGGTGCTCTTCCCCGAGTTCCGCGATGATCTGGGTTCCCGACGCGGGGCGGTTCCCGAGGACCCGGCGGCCGATCCGGGATTCGAAGGCCGCGATCACGTCGGGCGGAAATCCCTTGGGGTAGGTCGGGAACGGCACGGCGAGCGGCAGGCCCATCAGCTCCCAGTGCCCGGTGGTGCTGTCCTTGCCCGCGGCGATCTCGATCATCCTCCCGAAGGCACCCGTCGGCGCCGCCGCCGGAGGGATGCCGTCGATCGCCGCGATGCGGCCCAACCCGAGCCGCCCCATCACGGGCAGGCGGAGGCCGCCGCAGGCGCGGGCGACGTGGGGGAGGGTGCTCGCGCCGAGATCGCCGTACTGTGCGGCATCGGGGGCGTCGCCGACGCCGCAGCTGTCGAGCACGATCACGACGACCCGCTCAAACGGGGGCATCGATCAGTCCCGGATGGGTGCGCCCCCGCTAGGGCGCGAGGCCGAGCCGCTCGCACGCGGCGTGGAGGCCGATGATCGACTTCGCGTCGCAGATCTCCCCGGACGCGATGCGGCGGCGCACGTCATCGAGCGGCGTTGGCACGATCCGAAGATCCTCTTCCTCGCGGGGCACGGGCCGCGGGGTCAGGTCCCGGGCCAGGTACACGTACATGACCTCGGTCAGGATGCCGGGGGACGGGAAGAACGACAGCAGGTGGTCCCACCGCGCCGCGGCCTGTCCCACTTCCTCGGCCAGTTCGCGGCGCGCGCACACATCCGGCGCCTCTCCGGGTTCGATCGTCCCGGCAGGAACCTCGAGCAGGTCGCGCCCGACCGGAAGCCGGTATTGGCGCACGAGCAGCACCTGTCCGTCCGCCGTCACCGGCACGATCGCCACGGCGCCGCGGTGCTCGACGATCTCGGCGGTAAACCGCGCCCCGCTCGGTGACTCCACCTCGTCGAGCCGCACCCCGACGACCTTGCCGTCGAAGACGCGGCGGCTCTCGACCAGGCGGTACGTCACTCCCCCGCTGGCGCTCCCTCGGCCGCGTACACCGGCGTGCCTTCGCGCGCGGCGTACTCGCGGAACGCCTTGAGGATCCGGTTTGTGATCGGCCCGGGTTTGCCGGTGCCGATCGCGCGGCCGTCGACCTGCACCACCGGTCCGAGCTCCGCCCCGGTGCCGGTCAGGAAGCACTCGTCGGAGGTGTAGACATCGTGGAGCGACATCACCTGCTCCACCGCCGGCAGGCCGAGGGTGTCGCACAGGTCGAGCACCGTCTGGCGGGTGACGCCCTCGAGGATCCCGAGGTAAACCGGGGGCGTCGCCACGCGGCCGCGCCGCACGACGAAGATGTTGTCGGCGGTGCACTCGGCGACGTGGCCCGAGGCCGTCAGCATCAGCCCCTCGTCGGCCCCGGCGAGGTTCACCTCGAGCCGGCCCATGATGTTGCTCAGGTAATTGCACGTCTTGATCCGCGGATTGAGCACGTCCGCCGCGCGCATCCGCGTCGACGTGGTGACGAGGCGCAGGCCGCGCTGGTAGGCCTCCTCGGGATACAGCTGGATCGTATCGACGATGATGATCACCGACGGCGCCGGGCACTTCTTGGGATCGATGCCGAGGTCGCCGCGGCCGCGCGAGATCACGGGGCGGATGTACGCGTCGCGAAATCCCGTGCGCCGGACGGTCTCGACGATCGCGTCCGCCATCTGCTCGCGGGACATCGGAATCTTCAGCTGGAGCGTGTGGGCGGAGTCGAACAGCCGGTCGACGTGCTCCCGGAGCTTGAACACGCGGCCGTTGTACGCTCGGATCCCCTCGAACACGCCGTCGCCGTAGAGGAACCCGTGATCGTACACCGACACCGTGGCCTCGTCCTTCGTCACGAACCGACCGTTCACGTACACGACGCTCGCCATCGCCGCTCCCTCCCGATTCACTTCGTGCGTTCGTAACCCGTTTAATTCGTACCGGGGTCCGACGCCTCCTCCCCGGTCACGCGCCGCCGACCGGCTCTTCTTCCGGAGCGGCGGCCGCCACCGCGTCGCCGTTCTGCGCCAGCGCGGGCGACGCCCGTTCCGGCTCGGCGGAGGCGGACCGGGCGTGCCGCAGCGCCGCCGCGATAAAATCGCGGTAGAGCGGGTGCGGCCGGTTCGGCCGCGACCGATACTCGGCGTGGAACTGGGTCCCCAGGAACCACGGATGGTCCGCGAGCTCCACGATCTCGACCAGCTGCCGGTCGGGATACAGCCCCGTCACCCGCATGCCGTGCCGCGTCAGCACCGCCAGATAGTCGTTGTTGACCTCGAAGCGGTGGCGGTGGCGCTCCCGTACCTCGCCCTCGCCGTACGCCCGCTGCGCGAGCGAACCCGGCGCGAGGCGGCAGGGGTACAGGCCGAGCCGCATCGTCCCGCCCTTGTCGGTCACGCCCTGCTGCTCCGGCAGCAGCGCGATCACCGGATGAGGGGTATCCGGGTCGACCTCGGTGGTGTTGGCGCCCTCGAGGCCGCAGACGTGCCGGGCGAACTCGACCACGGCCCACTGCATGCCGTAGCAGACCCCGAAGAACGGCACGCGGTGCTCCCTCGCGTACCGGACGGCCTTGACCTTCCCCTCGACGCCCCGCGCGCCGAACCCAGGGCACACGAGGATGCCGTCGCACTCGGCGAGGGCCGCGGCGACGGCGTCGGCGTCGAGCGCCTCCAGCTCCTCGGAGTCGAGCTTGACGATGCGCACCCGGCACCCCGACGCGATGCCGCCGTGCCGGAGGGCTTCCTCGATGCTGACGTACGAATCCTCGTTGCCCATGTACTTGCCGACGAGCGCGATCCGGACGGTCGCCTCCGGATGCAGGACCCGCTCCACGAGCCGCCGCCACTCCGCGAGGTCCGGCTGGCGCACCGGCAGATGCAGCCGTCGCTCCACCTGGCGCGCGAGCCCCTCCTCCTCCAGGATCAGCGGCACCTCGTAGATGCTCGGCGCGTCGATCGCCTGGATCACGGCGTCCGCGCGCCACGTCGCAGAACAGCGCCAGCTTCTCGCGCACGCTCCGGCCGAGCGGCCGCTCGGTCCGGCACACGATCACGTCGGGGTGGATCCCGATGCTGCGCAATTCCTTCACGCTGTGCTGGGTCGGCTTCGTCTTGAGCTCCCCGGCCCCGCGCAGATAGGGAATCAGCGACACGTGCACATACATCACGTGCTCCTCGCCGACATACCGCCGAAACTGCCGGATCGCCTCGAGAAACGGCAGGCTCTCGATGTCACCGACTGTCCCCCCGACCTCGACCACCACGATCTCGGCCCCGGACTCGCGGGCGACGCGGAGGATCTCGTCGCGAATCTCGTTCGTAACGTGGGGGATCACCTGGACGGTGCCGCCGAGGTACTCGCCGCGCCGCTCCCGGGCGATCACCGCCCCGTAGATCTTGCCGGTCGTCGTATTGTTGTCGCGGCACAAGTTCTGGTCGATGAACCGCTCGTAGGTGCCGAGATCCATGTCCGTCTCCGCCCCATCGTCGGTGACGAACACCTCGCCGTGCTGAAACGGGTTCATCGTGCCCGCGTCCACGTTCACGTAGGGGTCGAACTTGAGCAGCGTAACCTTCCACCCGCGGCTCTTGAGGAGGCGCCCGAGCGAGGCGGAGGTGATCCCTTTACCGAGGGCCGAGGTGACGCCCCCCGTCACGAACACGTACTTGGTCTGCGACTGCGTCATCAGCTGCGTCCCCTCCTCCGTCGGCGCCCGCGAGCCCTCAGCGCGCCCCCCACCACAGCTTGGACCGAAGCACCGTGTAAAACCCTTCTCCGCCGAACCGGATCAGGCGCGCCCGGTAGGGCGAGCGCCTCACGCGCACCTCATCGTCGTCGGCCAGCGGAAATCCCTCCTGCCCATCGACGGTCAGGATCGCCGGCGGCGGCGGCGCGCCGCCGGGATCGAGCCGCACCGCGACGACGTCGTCGGCCGAGATCACGACCGCGCGCGCGTTCAGCGTGTGCGGGCAGATCGGCGTCACGACCATCGCCGGCACGGACGGGTGCACGATCGGCCCGCCCGCCGACAGCGAGTACGCTGTCGAGCCTGTCGGCGTGGCCACGATCAGGCCGTCGGCGCGGTGGGTCGCGAGATGGTTGTCGTTGACGTAGGTGCGGACCCGCAGCAGCCGCGCGTAGCCGGTCTTGGTGACGACGATGTCGTTGAGCGCGAGGAATTCCTTGATCGGCCGGTCCGCACGCCGCACCTCGGCCCGCAGCATCATGCGCTCGTCCAGATGATAGTCGCCGGCAAGCAGCCGCTCGAGCGCGTCCTTCACCTCGGCATCCGTGACCTCGGCGAGAAAGCCGAAGGCGCCGAGGTTGACGCCGAGGAGCGGGATCTCCCGCGGCGCCGCCTCGCGGGCCGCGGCCAGAATCGTACCGTCCCCGCCGAACACGACGAACACGTCCGCGCGCGCGGCGAGCGCGGTCTCCGGCACCCCCAGGTCCCGGAACCCGAGCGGCGCGGCGGCGCCGTCGTTCACGAGGACGGCGACGCCGCGCTCGACCAGCATCCCCACGGCCTCGCGCGCGAGCCGCGCGACCTCGGGATTTTCCTCGAGCTTCCCGGGATTGACGTACAGCGCCGACGGTGGTCACGGGCGCGCCCGCTCCGGCGCCAGCCGCGCGTGCGCCTCGCGCACGACCGCCGCCACGTCCGGGCGCGCGGCGGACGGCGCCGCGCGGCGCAGGTGCACGAGATACTCGATGTTGCCCGCCGGGCCGGTGATCGGGGACGGGATCGCCCCCGCCGGCACCAGGCCGTGCGCCTCCGCACCGCGCAGTACGTCCTCGAGCACGGCCGCGTGCACCTCCGGATCGCGCACGACGCCGCCCCGCCCCACGCGGGCCCGGCCCGCCTCGAACTGGGGCTTCACCAGCGCGACGACGTCGCCGTCCGGCACCACGAGCCCGGCGATCGCCGGCCAGACGAGCCGCAGGCTGATGAAGGCCAGGTCGGCAGTGACGAGCCCCCGCGGGCCTCCGACGGCGTCCGGCGTCAGGGACCGCGCGTTCGTGCCTTCGAGCACGACGACGCGCGGATCGCGTCCGCAGGCGTCCACGCCAGCTGTCCGCGGCCCACGTCCACCGCGTACACCCGCGCGGCGCCCCGCTGCAGCAGGCAGTCCGTGAACCCCCCGGTGCTCGCGCCGAGATCGACCGCGACTCGCCCGCGCACGTCGAGCGTGAACGCGTCGAGCGCCGCCGCCAGCTTGATCCCCCCGCGGCTGGCGTACGGACGCGCGGGCCCGTGCAGCACGACGCGCGGCGTCCGGACCAACGTGCCGTCCCGGCTTGTCCGCGCGCTGCGTGTCCACGGTCACGAGGCCGGCCATGATCGCCGCCTGCGCCTCCTCGCGCGTGGCCGTCAATCCCCGCGCCACCAGCCACTGGTCGAGGCGCATACCCACCGCCGGCGCGGCCCGCGTCGTCATCGCTCGCGGTGCAGCAGAAACTCGGCGAGATCGCACAGCCGGTCCGCCGGGGCGCCGAGGAACGCCAGCGCCTCGACCGCCTGCCGGGTCGCGTCCTCGGCGATGGCGCGCGAGCGCTCGACGCCGAACACCGACGGGAACGTCACCTTCGCCATCGTCGCGTCGCTGCCGGTCTCCTTGCCGAGCTTCGCCTGCTCGCCGACGACGTCCAGGATGTCGTCGACGATCTGAAAGGCGAGCCCGACGTGCGCGCCGTACCGGCCCAGGGCCTCGAGCGTCGCCGGCTCGGCGCCGCCCAGAATCGCCCCCACGCGCAGGCACGCCCGGATCAGCGAGCCCGTCTTGAGCCGGTGCATCTCCCGCACGGCGGCCTCGTCGAGGGGCCCGCCGACGGCGAGCAGATCCAGCACCTGCCCGCCGACCATCCCCGCCGTGCCGATGCCGTGCGTCACCTCGCCGATCGCCCGCAGCACGCGCGCGGGCTCGATGCCCGGCACCTCGGCGTTGCGGACGAGCAGCTCAAACGCGAGGGCGTGGAGCGCGTCCCCGGCGAGCACGGCCATCGCCTCGCCGTAGAGCACGTGGCAGGTCGGGCGGCCCCGCCGGGTCGGCGAGTTGTCCATCGCGGGGAGATCGTCGTGGATCAGCGAGTAGGTATGGATCAGCTCGATCGCGCACGCCGACGCCATGACGTGCCCGGGCGGCGCTCCGACGACCCCCGCGGCGGCGATGACGAGGATCGGGCGGAGCCGCTTGCCCCCGGCGAACACGCTGTGGCGCATCGCCTGGTGCACGGCCTGCGGCGGTGTGGCGGAACTGGGGAGATAGCGATCCAGCGCATCCTCGACCAAGCGACCGTGCTCAGCGAGGAGCGTTTCGATGGCGGCCGGTCGGCGCGACGTTCCCTTCATCCTCACCTAGCGGATGGTGAACTCGCGCGCCCCGGCGCCGGACGCTCCCGCCTCGGCGGCGTCGACCCACTCCACGGCGACGCCGCGGACCGCCGCTCCGGCCGGACCCTCGCGCAGCACGGCCAGCAGCGCCTCGAGCGCCCGATGATCACCTGCGGCAGAGACTTCGACGCGGCCGTCGGGCAGGTTGCGGACGAATCCGCCGACCCCGAGGCGCGTCGCGGCCGAGCGGGTGAAATAGCGGAACCCGACGCCCTGCACCCGTCCCGACACGACTGCACGCACGCGCATCGGCCACCCCCGCCCCTCATACGTCCGCCGCCTGCCGCACTAGCGGCGAGGGGCCGGATCGGGCGATTTTGCCGAGCATGCCGTTCACGAAGCGACCGGATTCCTCGGTGCTGTAGCGCTTGGCGAGTTCGACGGCCTCATTGATGACGACCCCGACCGGGGTGTCCCCGGACTGCAGTTCGAAGACGGCGAGGCGGAGGATGTTGCGGTCGACGGTCGCCATGCGCTCCAGCGTCCAGTGCTCGGCGACCCCGGTGATCACCGTGTCGATGGTCTCAAGCCGCTCGCGCGTCCCGCGCGCGAGGGTGACGATGAACGTCCAGTCGTCCGGCGGCCAGCCCTGCCCGCGGATCGACTCCAGGGCGTCGTCGAGCGACAACTTCCCCAGGTCCATCTGGAACAGGACCTCCAACGCCGCCTCGCGCGCCCGCCGCCGCATCGTCACCGTTCTCCGAATTGCGTCCCAAACAAATTGACCACCGCGACGGTGGTCAGACTCGTGGCCGGGGGCTCCTGCAATGCCCCGTGGTCTTCCGCGCCCCTCCGGTGGCCCTCCGGCACTACCGTATTATACCCGGTCCCACCCCGGCAAGCAACTGCCGTGCCTGCTCGACGTCGTCGTGAATCTGCCGCACGAGGGCGTCGGCGCCTGGAAACGTGCGCTCCTCGCGCAGCCGCTGCACGAATGACACGACGGTCGTGCGCCCGGACAGCTCGCCGGCGAATCCCAGGAGATGCGTCTCCACCGTCACGTCGCCGCCGCCGAACGTGGGGCGCCGCCCCACGTTGGTCGCTCCCCCGTATCGCCGCCCGTCCACGTCGACGATCGTCGCGTAGACGCCCTGCCCCGGGAGCACCTTCCGGGCCGGCGGGACCAGGTTGGCGGTGGGAAACCCGATCGTGCGGCCGCGGCCCTGCCCCGAGGTCACGGTGCCGCCCAATCCGTACCAGCGGCCCAAGAGGCGCGCCGCCTCGTCAACGAGCCCCTCCCGCAGCGCGGTGCGGATCCGGCTGCTGCTGACCGGCTCGCCGCTCACCAGCACCGCCGGGATCAGGTGCACCTCGACCCCGCGGTCCCGGCCCCACTCCGCCAGGCGCGCCGCAGTACCCTGGCGCCGGTGCCCGAACGTGTACGACGACCCGGCGAACACCGCGCGCGCGTCCAGGCGTCCGGCGAGGATCTCGTCGAGCCACGTCTCCGCCGTGATTTGCGAGAACGCGAGGTCGAAGGGAAGCACGACCGTGAGGTCCACGCCGGCGTCGTCCAGCAGGGCGAGGCGCTCGTCGAGGGTCGTCAGCAGGACCGGGTCGGTGCCGGGCCGGAGCACCTCGAGCGGATGGGGCTCGAACGTGACGACGACCGCGGTGCCCTCGAGATCCCGCGCGCGCGCCATGGCGCCGCCGATCACCTGCCGGTGCCCCACGTGGATGCCGTCGAACGTCCCAAGCGCCAGCACGGGCGCCGGGAGCGCCTCGGGAACCTCAGCGAGGCCGCGCGCGATGCGCAACCGACCCTCCCTCGGGTCCCGCGAGCACCTTGAACGGCCGCAGCGCCCCGTCCTCGATGCGCGCCAGCGCGATGAGGGTGCCCTGCCGGCTGCGGAGCCGGACCGGACTGTCGTCCGACACGCGGGTGTCTCCCAGCTTCCATAACGGCACGGGGTGACCGTGCAGCACGTCCGTCACCGACCGGTCGGGGAGGTCCACCGCCGGCAGGTGGGTGACGGCGCGGTCCATCGACGCGAGGGCCTCGGCCAGCGCGTCGCGCGCTTGGGCCGCGGCCAGCTCTTCGAGCGTCCACGCGTCCTCGAGCTCGAACTGCCCCGCGCGGGTGCGGATCATGAAGTGCGCGTACCCGCCGACGCCGAGCACGTCGCCCACGTCGGCGCACAGTGTGCGGATGTACGTCCCCTTGCCGCAGGAGACGTGCAGCAGGACCGTCCGCCCATCCTCGGAGGCGCGCAGCACGTCGATGCGGTAGATCGAGACCTTGCGTGCGTCCCGCTCGACCACCTCGCCGCGGCGCGCGAGCTGGTACAGCCGCGTCCCGCCGTGGTGAATCGCCGACACCATCGGCGGGATCTGCATGATCTCTCCCGTGAACTGCCGGAGCGCCTGGTCCAGCGCCGCGCGCGGCACCGGCCGCGCGGCCTGCTCCGCGTCGGCGGGCGGGAGGAGCTCGCCGTACGCGTCCCCGGTGCTCGTGCTCATCCCGAGCCGAAGTTCCACGCGGTACTCCTTGTCGGCGTCCATCAAGAACTCGCTGAGCCGCGTGGCGCGGCCGACGCAGCACACGAGCACGCCCGCGGCGCCCGGGTCGAGCGTCCCGGTATGCCCGACCCGGCGAATCCCCACGAGGCGCCGCACGACATCCACGACGTCGTGCGACGTCATGCCCGGCGGCTTCAGCACGCAGAGGATTCCGTCCACCGGCGCCCCTACGACTCCGAAACCGCGCCCAGCTCACGCTGGACGACTTCGAGCGTCTGCCGCACGACGTCATCCAGGCTGCCGTGACCGGTGAAGCCGGCGGCCGCGGCGTGCCCGCCCCCGCCGAACGCCCCCGCGATCACATGCGCCCGCACGCGGCCCCGCGCCCGCAGGCTCACGCGAATGCCGTCCGGCTCCTCCTTGAACAGCGCGGCGACCTCGACGCCGGCAATCCCTCGGAGCGCGCCGATGATGCCTTCGGAGTCCTCCATGACGGCGCCGGTCTCCCGGAGCATCGCCTGCGTCACGACGGTCCACGCGACGCGGCCCTCTTCCGCAAGCGCGCAGCGGTCGAGCGCCTTGCCGAGCAGGTGCAGCGCGCTGGCGGGCCGGTTCTCGTAGACCTGTTCGTACACCTCGGCCACGCTCGCGCCGGCGGCGACCAGGTCCGCGGCGATGCGGAGCGTGCCCGGCGCGACGCTCTGATACCGAAAGCTGCCGGTGTCCGTCAACAGCGCGCACAGCAGGCACGTCGCCGTTCCGGCGTCGAGGGTGGGCAGAAATTCTCGGACGATCGGATAGACGAGCTCCCCGACCGCGGCGGCCGCGGGATCGTGGTCGATCAGGTCGCCGAACCCCGAGTTGCTGACGTGGTGATCGATATTGACCCAGAGCGGAACGCCGGCGGCGCGGGCCGCGAGCGCCCCGGCGCGCTCCGGTGAACTGCACTCCATGAACACGACCGCATCGTACGTCGCGCCGTCCGGAAGGGCCGTCTGAATCCGCTCGCTCCCCGGCAGAAACCGGTACATCGTGGGCACCCCGTCGGCGCTCCCCACGGTCGCGTGCTGCCCGCACGTCCACAGCGCCCGGGCGAGGGCCAGGGTGGACCCGAGGCTGTCGCCGTCGGGGGAGACGTGGCCGAGCAGCAGCACGTGGCTGCGGCCTCGGAGGGCCTCGGCGATCCGCGTGGCTGGGCTCATGCAGGGTCCCGCGGGGGGTCGGGGGGCTTCACCTGCCGCAGCAGGCTGTTCACGCGGGCGCCCCGCTCGATCGACTCATCCATCTGGAAGTGCACTTGGGGGAAGTACCGGAGCCGGATCCGACGGGCCAGCTCGGTCCGGACGAATCCCCGCGCGCTCGTCAGCGCCGCCATCGTGCGCGTCTTCTCTTTCGCGTCGCCATACACGCTCACGAAGATCTTCGCGTGCCTCAGGTCACCGCTCAGATCCACGTCCGTGACCGACACGAACCCGACGCGGGGATCGTTCATCGACCGCTGAAGAATGACGCTGGCCTCCTGCTTGAACAGTTCGCGTAATCGGGCGATCCGTGGGGACGTCATGGTGTCTCACCGCATCTCAATGTGGTAGTCGAGCAGCACGAGATCCGCGTGCAGCTCGATCGCGTGCGCGACGTGCGCCAGCACCTCGTCGGCGTGGCGTGCGCTCGTACTCACGCACGCCACGGCCAGCCCCGCCCGTCGCCACGAGTCCTGGTGCGCCACTTCGGCCGCGGCCACGTGGAACCGATGGTGCAGCCGGTCGAGGAGCGACTTCACGACCCGCCGCTTGTCTTTGATGCTCTGGGTTCCAGGAAGGCCGCACTCGACGTGCAGCACACCGACGACCATCGCGCCATCCCCGGCGGGGATCTGATCAGGCGGCCGGTTTCGTCTCGATCGCGTACGTCTCGATAATGTCCCGTTCCTTGACGTCAGTGAACCGCTCCAAGCCGATGCCGCACTCGAAGTCGGCGGTGACCTCGCGCACGTCGTCCTTGAACCGGCGCAGCGACCCGATGACCCCCTCGTGCACCACGACGCCGTCGCGGATCAGCCGGCACTTGCTGCCGCGGGTGATCTTGCCGGAGAGCACGTACGACCCCGCGATCACGCCGACGCGGCTGATGGAGTAGACGCGCCGGACCTCCGCGCGGCCGGTGATCACCTCGACTTCCTCGGGCGGGATCAGGCCGGTTGCGAGCTTTTTGACGTCGTCCAGCACTTCGTAGATCACCCGGTAGAGCCGCACGTCGGCGCCCTCGCTCTCGGCGAGACGCCGCACCGGCGGCTCGGGCCGCACGTTGAAGCCGATGACGGTCGCGTGGCTCGCCGCGGCAAGCATGACATCCGACTCGGTCACGTTGCCGACCGCCGCGTGGAGAATCGTGATGACGACCTCCCGCGTCGTCACGCGCTCGAGCGCGCCGACGAGCGCTTCGACGGAGCCCTGCACGTCGCCCTTGATGATCAGGCGCAGCTCCTTGCGCTCGGTCTGGGAGCCGGCCTCTTTGGAGATCTCCTCCACGCTGAGCTGCCGGATTTGCGTCTGATCGGTCGCCCGGCGGCGCTCCCGCCGCTCCTCGGCGACGGCCTTGGCGATGCGCTCGTTCGTCACCACCTCGAGCAGGTCGCCGGCGGCGGGGACCTCGCTCAGCCCCGTCACCTCGACCGGGATGCTGGGCCCCGCCTCCATCCGCCGCACACCCTTGTCGTCCGTCATGGCCCGGATGCGACCGTACGTCTCCCCGACCACCGCGGCGTCGCCGGCGTGCAGCGTGCCGTCCTGCACGAGCACCGTGGATACCGGGCCGCGGCCCCGATCGAGCCGCGCTTCGATCACGGTCCCCCGCGCCGGCCGGTCCGGCGTCGCCCGGAAGTCGCGCAGTTCGGCCACAAGCAGGATCATCTCCAAAAGCGTGTCGAGGCCGGTCCCCTGGCGCGCCGAGGTCGGCACCATGATCGTGTCCCCGCCCCAGTCCTCGGGCACAAGGCCGAGATCCGACAGTTCCTGCTTCACCCGGTCGGGGTTCGTCTGCGGCAGGTCGATCTTGTTGATCGCCACGATGATCGGCACCCGCGCCGCCTTCGCGTGATTGATCGCTTCGATCGTCTGCGGCATCACGCCGTCGTCCGCGGCCACCACCAGCACGACGATGTCGGTGACCTGCGCGCCCCGCGCCCGCAGGGCGGTGAACGCCTCGTGGCCGGGCGTGTCGAGGAACGTGACCGGCTTCCCGCCGACGTCGACCGTATAGGCGCCGATGTGCTGGGTGATCCCGCCGAACTCCTGGGCTGCGACGGACGCTTTCCGAATCGCGTCCAACAGGCTCGTCTTCCCGTGATCGACGTGGCCCATCACGGTGACGACCGGCGGCCTGGGCGTCGTCCCCTTCTCGTGGGGCGCGACCTCGGCCGCCTCCAGAGTGGACGCGACCTCGTTGACCTGCACCACCTCGGGGGCCTTGACCGAGAAATTGAACGCAGGGGCGATCTTGCTCGCCACCTCGAGCGGGATCATGTGGTTGATGCCGGCCATCACGCCGCTCTCGACGAGCTTCTTGACGACCTCGCCCGGGCCCACGCCCATGCGCGCGGCGAACTCGCCGACCTGGATCGGCCCGTCGAGCTCCAGATACCGCACCGGAGCCGGGGCCGCGGGGGCCGGAACCGCCGGGGCCGCGGGGGCCATCGCCGCAGCGGCGGGCTGCGGCCGCACCGGCTCGACCGGTTTGGCCGGCTCCGCCGGCACGCTCACGGGGGCCGTCTCGGGAAGTGGGCGCGTGCCCGCGTCGGCCGTCCCCGCCGCGTAGCGCGGCGCCTTGCGCACATCGCCAAACCGCACGGTGGGCTTGTCCTTCGCGGGGGCGGCCGGTGCGGCCGCCTGGACCGCAGCCGGCGCCTGCGCGGCGGGCCGCTGCTCCTTGGCCGGCACCGTCGGGGCGGACTTCTTAATCTCCGGCTTCTTGGCGGGCGCTGGGGCTCCGGGACGCACGGGCGCCTTCTGCCCCGCCCTCACCGGGGCGGCCTCGGCCGGTACCTCCACCACCTCGGGCGGCGGAGGCGGAGCCGCCTCCACGCGCTGCGTCCGAATGACGCGCACGCCCTTGATCTCCGCGCCGTAGTTCGTCTGGAGGAAGGCACTCTGCTTGATCTTGTCCTCGTCCACGGCCTTCGCCGGACCGCGCGGCGGCTCGGGCGCCGCCGGCGAAGATGCGGCTGCCGCCGCGCCCTCGGACGGACCGCGGCGCAGGCGCGCCACCGTGTCGTCGTCGAGCGTGCTCATGTGGTTGCGGACCGGGACCTTCATCGTCTCCAGCCGCGCAATCAGCTCCCGGCTGGTCAGGCCGAGCTCCCTGGCCAGCTCATGCACCTTCACAAGGATCCCTCCATTTCATCTCCACGTCCGCTCATTCGTTCCGTCCCTCCGGCTCGCCCCGCAGGGCCTCCGCGGCCTGGCGGAGCGAGATCCGACGCACGACGGGGGCGCGGGGCGTCGTATCCCGCGACACCGCCTCCCTGAGGGCCTCGGACAGGGTTTCCGGCAGCGGCCGTTCGAGGATGCCCGCGAGCCGGCCGTCGCGAAGGGCACGGTCGACACAGCTGGGGGCCGGGCACACGTAGGCCCCGCGCCCGGACAACTTGCCCGTCGCGTCCACACGCACGTCGCCCGCGGGCGTGCGGACGACGCGGACCAGGTCCCGCTTGCTCCGCGTCTCGCCGCAGGCGACACACTGCCGCTGAGGGATTTTGCGTACTTTGGGCATCGCTCACTCCGCCGCGGTTTTCTCCTGTGCATGAGCCTCGACCGGGACCGCGGCGGGCTCGACCGCCGCGGTCTCTTCGGGCAGCGGGGCCGGTTCCCCCTCGGCGGGCAACTGGACCTGCTCTTCGACCGGCAGGTCGGCGAAAATCTTGCGCGCCTCGAGCTCCCGAATCTGCGACTCGCTCTTGATGTCGATGCGCCACCCGGTCAACTTCGCCGCCAGTCGGGCGTTCTGCCCTTCCTTACCGATGGCCAGCGACAACTGGTTGTCGGGCACGATGACGAGCGCGGTCTTCGTCTCCTCCGTCACCTCGACGCGGATCACCTTGGCCGGGCTGAGCGCGCTGGCGACGAACGTCACCGAATCCGCCGCCCACGGCACGATGTCGATCTTCTCGCCGCGCAGCTCGTCCACGATCGACTGGACGCGCGAGCCCTTCGGCCCCACGCATGCCCCGACCGCGTCGACGTTCCGGTCCCGGGACACGACCGCGACTTTGCTGCGGGCGCCCGCCTCGCGCGCGATCGCCTTGATCTCCACGATCCCCTCGTAGATCTCGGGGACCTCCAGCTCGAACAGGCGCTTGAGCAGCCCCGGATGCGTCCGGCTGACGACAATCTGCGGACCGCGGTTGCCCTGCTTCACCTCGACGACGTACGCCTTCACCCGATCGTTCTGGCGATAGCCCTCGCGAGGCACCTGCTCCGTCGGCGGCAGGACCGCCTCGATCCGTCCCAAGTCCATGTAGACATTCCGGCGTTCGACCCGCTGCACGGTCCCGGTGACGATGTCGCCCTCGCGGTCGCGGAACTCCTTGTAGACCATGTCCCGCTCCGCCTCGCGGATCCGCTGGACGATCACCTGCTTCGCGGTCTGGGCGGCGATGCGCCCGAAGTCCTTGGGCGTCACCTCGACCTCCACGATATCGCCGACGCGGCTCTCAGAATCCCACGTCTGCGCCTCCGCGAGCGGGACTTCCGTGTTCGGATCGTCCACCTGCTCCACGATCGTGCGCACGCTGTACACGTGCTGCTCGCCGCTCGTCCGGTCCAACTCGACACGGATGTTCTGGGCGGCCGCGCCGAAATTTTTCTTGTACGCGGACAGCAGGGCAGCCTCGATCGCCTCGACGAGCACGTCGGTGCCGAGTCCCTTTTCCTCTTCGAGCTGCCTGATCGCCTTGATGAGCTCTGTGTTATTCACCCTGGCGTCACCCCCACGCCTCCGGCGGCCGCCCTCCCGCACCGCCCGGAAGCCTGTCGTCCAGCGTTATGACCGTCTCAGATCCGCCCGCAGATCGTCCATCCCGACCACGAGCCTCGCCTGCGCGATGTCCGAGGGCGGAAACCGCACCTCGCGTCCATCCTCGAGCCGCACTGTCACCGCCCCGTCGACCAGGCCGAGCAGCTGTCCGCGAAACCGCCGCTGCCCGTCTACGGGCGCGAACGTCGTCACCGACACGTTCCGCCCGGAAAACCTGATGAACTCCTCAGGCCTCCGAAGCGGCCGGTCCAGACCGGGCGATGCCACCTCCAGCGTATAGGTCCCGATCGGGAGGTCGTACAGGTCCATCTCCCGCCCGAGCGCCTCGCTGAGCTTCGCACAGTCTTCGACGCCCACGTCCCCGTCCCGCTCCACCAGCACCCGGACCACCTGGTGCCCCGCGGCGCCGGCCAGTTCGACGTCCACGATCTGGAGGCCGAGCCTCGCAGCGATCGGGGCCGCCAGCACCGTCACCTGGTCCGCGATCTCCCGGCGTCTCATCCGTTGCCCTCGCGTGCCCCCCTCCTCCGGCGTTCCGGTAAGAAGGAAAAGAGTGGGTCCCGAACTACCCACTCCCGATCACGCCACGATTGGGGCCCGCCCTTACTTCGAACCTTCGTCAGTATATCACAGGACGTCGATTACTGACAAGAAGCGCACGGCGGCGGCAGCAATTTCGCAACCTGCGTTGGGGGGGACGCAAGAGAGGCGAAAATAGAGGCCCGAGCGCGTGTTTGCGTCCCGAATCAATCCGACCGGCATCGACGCAAGGGCTGTTGGGGGGTGGAGGGAGACGAGGCCGGCGGCTTCGAGAGGCCGCAAGCCAGAGGTCGCGTCCTCGACACGCTGCCTGGGGGTTAGCCGGGGGCCGCGCTAGCGGGACGGCACGCGAGCTGCATCCGCAGGCGCCGGCAGAGGTCGATCGCCGCGAGCACGGGATGCGAGCCGCGATGCAAGAAGCGGAGACGGTAGAGCGTTTCGATGGCGATCGCCAGCAGCGTAATGAGCCAACTCGCCACAAGGCTCGTGCCTTGATGGTGGCAGACGTGCTCCAATCCGTGGTACGTTTTCGCCACATTGAAGATCTGATTCTCGATCTCCCACCGGCTCTTGGCCATGCGGTACAAGGCGTGACTGGACACCAGACTCACCGGCCAATCGGTCAACCAGAACGCTTCGATGATCTTGCCGTTCGGCTTGGTCTGCCGATACTTCAGGACGCGTACCGTCTTCCACCGCAGCCCCACCCACGGATCGAAATCGCTCGCATCCCACACCTCCAGCTGATCGCGACCGTCTGTGAACGTCGCGGTCGGCATGCGGCCCACAAACCGCGCCTGCGCCGCGGCATGGAGCTCCGGGAGATTGTCCTTTAAGCGCGCCACCACCCGCAGGCCGACGTCCCCCGCCGTATGCAGGAAGGGTGCCGTCGCGAATTTGCTGTCGCCCACGACATAGTCGGCGAACCGCGGCCCCAACGCCGCCACCCCGCGCCGCAGCACGCGCTGCCCCGCCGCCGACTCACTGTCGCCCGGCCCGTAGAGCTCCAGGTCACACGGCAACGTCACGCCCGCATTCACGATGCTCAGCACGGCCATCTCATGCCGATACCCTAGCAGGGTGCCATCCTCTTTGCGCAACGGTCGACAGTACGGACAGTCGGTCCCCGGCTTGCTGAGACAGGTGGTCGCGGTGCCATCCACCGCGAGGCCAATCCACCCACTGCCCACCAAGGCTTTATTCCGCTTCGCGCGGCGTGCCACCGCGCTCAACGCCGCGCGCGTCGGCCCCGGATCCAACCGCGCGGTCACATATGCCAGCGTATCGTGACTGAACCGCCGGCCCACGCCCAGCGCCCGGGCCGCGCCCCGGACCAGGGCATCCACCCCCGCAAACGCGTCTTCCCGCAGAATGTGCCCGATCACCAGCCCCCACAAGATCGCCCGCGCCGGAATTTGCGGCGCGGGCCGCTCATCCCCAGGCGCCGCGAAGTAGGTGGCCAAGCGTAAGCGCTGCACGACGTACTTCCACAGACGCCGCGGGGTCGGCCCTCTCATCGCCGCCGCTGCTGCTGACGCGCCAACTTCAACAACTGCGCGTTAGCGGCCAGCACGTCGCGGACCGCATCCTGCACCGCATGCCCCGCCTCCACCCGGTGCCCGATCTCCTCCGCCAGCGCGGTCGGAATGTGCAGCACCTGTTTCCGCCCCCCGACGGTGTACGTCAGATGCCACGCCGGATGTCCTTCACCGCGCGCACAGTGGCACGTCGGTTTCCCACACCGCAAATGAGTCAACGACAACGATCCCGGCAACTGCTCCAGCAACTCCGCCGGCAACCGAAACCGTCGCAACAGCTCATGCTGCTGCTGCCGCAGCCGCGCCGCCACCGGGCCGCGCGGCGCCGTGAAGTCCACGCGCAACTTCGGGGTCGGTTTTGTCATCGACGCCTCATCCTATGGTAATTAGTAGCATAAGATACTCGTGAATGCAAGTACTCCGTTCGAATGCGAAAATAGAGGCCCCTGCCACGATGCTGGCAGCGGCCGCCTTATCGGCCTCTTTATGGGCGACCCGGTGGATCAGCTATCCCGGGTTCCGAAACTCCTGCGGCGGCGGCCCTCGAACCCGTGGGGACTACCGCCGGGTCGGCCTGAGCGAATAGACCCGCACCCCCCCGAAGTCGCGTGTGCTGAGCACCGTGAAGCGAGCCGCAAACAGCCCGAGCCGCGCGGTGACCCGCGGCTCCTCCACCGCGGTGCGCACCAGCCACACCTGCTGGTACCGTGACGTGATCCCGTCAAGCCACTCGGGCGTCACGGTGATCGGCAGGTAGGCCGCGGCGCCTGGCGGGCTCGGCAGGTAGTACCGGAGGGCAATCGCCACCTCGGGCGAGGCGTAGATCAGGATGTTGTCGCGGTCGAGATTCTGGCGCAGGAGCCCCGCGGCGTCCCGCCAGCGGTCCGGCCTGGCGCCCGGATCGAAATAGTACCCCCACAACACGGGGACGCTCGACAGCACCAGCGCGGCGGTCACGGCCGCGACGACGAGCGTGCGGCGCGCCCGGACATGCGCCGCGAGATCCACGACCCCTTGGGCGAGGAGCACCGCGTAGAACGGCAGCAGGAACGAGAACCAGCGCGGCAGGAACACCGGCAGCGGGCGCGGCGCCGACAGCACCAGCATCGTGCCGACCACCACCAGCGGCGGCAGGATGACCAGGCCGAGCGCCGAGGGGGTGGCGCGCAGCGAGACGATCCCGCGCCACAGCACCACGCAGAACGGCAGCACGAGGATCAGCCGCTCCACGAACGGCAGCGTGCTGGCCTGAAAGAAGCTGGCGGTGCCGAGGAGCGACCCGCCGAACGCGAGGAGCCCGAGCAGGTCGGTGACGCTGAGGTAGAGCGGCTGCGCGTACCAGCCGATGAACGGAGGGTGCGTCACCTGCCACCACATCGACGGCAGCCACGGCGCGTAGAGCACCAAGACGGCGACCGCCGCCGCACCCCAGCGCGGGGCCTCGGACCGCCGGTACAGCAGCACCCAGAGCCCCTGCGCGATCCCCACGAGCCCGCCGAGGTACTGGGTGTAGCCCATGAGCGCGAGGAGGAGCGCGTAGCCCACCCACACGCGGGCGCGCCGGGTCTCGGTGGCGGCGACGAGCGCCCACGTACTCCCCACCGCGAGCAGCTCGAGGAGCGCGTACATTCGGGCGTCCTGACTCGTCATCACGTCGATCGGTGCCAGGGCGACGAACAGCGCGGCAAGCAGGCTCACCGGAACCGTCGTCACCCGGCGCGCGAGGGCGTACGTCGCCCCCACGACGGCGGCCCCGAAGCACGCGGATGGAAACCGCAGCGCGGCCTCGCTCGTGCCGGCGACCGCCGTCCAGAGCTTGACGACCGCGTAGTAGAGCGGCGGATGGGTGTCGGTCAGGCGGATGAACGCGAGAAGTTTCGGCCACGCGAGGCTGCTCACCAGGGCGGTAAACGTCTCGTCGTACCAGAGGCTGTTGCGTCCGAGCCAAGCGAACCGGAGCACCGCGCCGGCGGCGACGAGCCCGGCCACCGCGATGGCCGGGACGCGGGTCGGCACCCGCTGCGGGGACGCTTCCATCACAGGGCTGAGGCCGCCCTCACCCGCATACCAACCGTCTCACGCCGTCGCCCCATGGGCGCGCCGCGCTTCGCATGGGCATGACTCCCCGCAGAGTATAGCACTCCCTCTCCGGCCGCCCGCGGCGGCGCGGGCACCAGGGGCGCTCCGGCTCGACGGCTCATCCAGCCGGCGGCCGCAGGTTCGGGAACATCTCGGCGGAGACCTCATGGAGGATCTGGGTCGCCTCGTCGTGCGTGAGGATGGCGTCCTGGGCAAGGTCCGGCGCGGGGCGCCCGACATGTCTGGCGAACGCCAGCGCCCCGTGGAGCAGGGCCGTGCCGAGCGGGTGGAGCAGCACGCCGGGCGCGATCAGCGACGCATGGAATGAAGGCACGGGCTGCGGCACGACGATGGGCCAATCCTCCTGCGCCCGCGGCGCGGTGAGCGTCAGGACGCCCGCGAGATCGGGAGCGGTCGCGTCGCGCGCGGTGAGCGCCGCGCCAAGCGACCAGCGTTCCCGCAGCGTCCGGATCACCGACGTGTGGCGGTGCGGCTCGTTCACCACGGTGCGCGGGGGAATCCACGGGGAGATCGCGATCGCGGGCAGGCGGACCCCCGCGCGGGTGAACGTGAAGCCGCATTGGCCCGCCGGCGCCGACGGGTCGGGCGCCGGTACGGACGGCGGCGGCACGTGGTCGTACGTGCCGCCGTGCTCGTCGAAGACCACCAGCAGCAGGGTGTTGAGATAGTTCGAGCCGGCGGGCGATGACGCCGTCCGCACGGCGTCGTAGATCTTCGCCAGCAGCGCGTCGCCGCCCAGGAGGGACGACGGCGGGTCCCACGCGACCCCCGGGGGCAGCACGCCGCAGGGCGGGTGCATGTCGTTGTGACCGAACCACATGTTGGGCTCGATGAACGCGTACGTCGGCAGGTGCCCCTGGGCGGCGTCCTCGAGAAATTGGTCGACCGTGAAGAAGTGCGTGGCGAACCGGTCGACGAGGCGCCGCGCGTGGATGATCGCGGTGAAGGACAGGTGGCTCGGCGGATCGCAGTACACACGCCAGGTCAGGCCCGCGGACTCCAGCCGCTCGAAGAGCGTCTCGGCGTCGTTGCGTACGGGGAAGGCGTCCGCCGGCGGGATGTTGTTGACGTATCCCGACGCGGTGCCGGCATGAAAGAATGCCCGGTTCGTGAACGTCTGCGACGGCACCTCGCAGAACCAATGATCGAAGGTTGCGAAACCCCGCGCGAGCGCCGAGATCACCGGCATCTGCGCGGGCGTGTAGCCCGTCATGATCTGCGCGTACTCGTCGTACGTCGGCTGGCGCCCGTGCCCGGCCAGAAACGCACTGATGTAATCGGCCACGAACCCGTCCATGGTCGGCTGCCGGCCGGGGCCGTCGGGAAGGTTATACGGCGCGACGATCTCGGCGAGTCGCTTGCCGCGGTTCCCCGGCGGGTTGATCGTGCCGAACAGCTGGGTGTTGACGTGGGGGTACTCCTCCCCCGGATCGGGGTCGGGGGTGTTCATGTTCGTCGCCACCCCGTACGGGATCACCGCCCCGCCGGCACGGTTCTCGGCCCACTCGGGAACGGGATTCGTCAGCGTCTTGCCGAGGACACCCTCGAACGACGAGACCTCGCCCGGCTGATACAACCGCCCCAGCAGGTTGTCGAAGGACCGGTTTTCGAACATGATCACGACGACGTGATCGAGCGCGTGCTGGCGATCCGCTCCAGGCATCCGCACGTGGCTCCTTCCCGGTCACGACTCGACTACGTGGTTTTAGAACGCCGCAGCATCACGGATCCTCTCGCGGCAGTCGACAGCGAGGCGCACCAATGCCCACCCCGTGGCAACGTCGCTGTGACCGGCCCTGTCATCCCCTCCGATCGCGGGCCCGGGCGCCACTCGCTACGATCGACGCTGCCGCGACTAGCCGGGGACCCACGCGGTGCGATCGCATCGGACCCACCCCACCATGCGGCGCGTTTGTCTGTTTGTCGTTGCGGGGGGGCGCCTCCTTCCAAGACACGCGGTGACATCGGCGCCGTCTCGAAGCACGCCAGCCCACATGTCTCCGTGGAGGCTCGTCGTCTGGGGGTCGCCGTCTTCCCCCGCCATCGCATACAGAAGATCAGGACGCACGCTCGCGTTCAGGAGCGGATCCGCAGCGGGCGCGAAGCGTGCCGTCTCGGCGAGAGCGCACAGTGCCACCGCAGAAGGACGGGAGGCGCCGACCACCGAGGCACGGCGTCAAGCCACCGCTCACTCATAGCGCAACGCCGCGATAGGCTCGAGCGCGGCGGCACGCCGCGCAGGATAGAACCCAAACACGGCGCCGATCACGACAGCCGAGGTGAATCCCAAGATAATCGAAAACCCGGAGATGACCACCGGCCAATGTGCGAGGATCGCCACGGCCTCGATGGAGGCGAGCCCCATCGCAATGCCGATCGCGCCGCCCAGACAGGCCAGTGTGAGCGCCTCGACCAAGAACTGCAAGAGAATGTCGCGCCCCCGGGCGCCGACAGCCAGACGCAGCCCGATCTCCCGGGTTCGCTCCGTGACCGACACCAACATGATGTTCATGATCCCGATCCCGCCGACGACAAGGGAAACGACCGCGATACCCGCCAGCAGCAGGGCCTGGGTCTGCGATGTCGCCTCGCGCACCTGCTGGAGATCGGAGATATTGCGCACCGAGAAATCATCGGGCTCGGCCGCGGTGAGCTTGTGCCGAAGGCGTAGCAGGCGTTCCGTGGCGTCCACCACCTCCGGGACCGCTTCCGCCGTGTCGGCTGAGACAAAGATGGTGCCGATCCACGTCTGGCCCGTGAGACGGTCCTGCAGGGTGGTGATGGGAACCAACACCGTGTCGTCCTGGTCACGTCCGAATCCCGACTGCCCCTTGGCGACGAGGACGCCCGTCACTCGAAACGGGACGTCTCGGATGACCGCGGTCGCACCGACCGCACCTCCACTGGGGAACAGGTTCTGGGCAACGGTAGCGCCCAAGACCGCGACCTTCGCTGCTTGGGCCACCTCGGCGTCGGTGAAGAAGGTCCCCTGCGTCACCGCCCAGTCACGCGCCGTCGTGTACGCCGGCGTTGTGCCGCCGATAACCGTAGACCAGTTGGCGTTGCCGGCGACCACCTGCGCGTTGGTTTGTGAAAATGGCGCCGCTGCGACGACATCCGGGACGATCTGCGCGATCGCCGCAGCGTCCGGAAGTGTCAACGACGTCTGGGTACCGGTGCCAAGGCTCACCCCGCCGCTTGTGACCGCACCAGGGCTGATGACAACGAGGTTCGCCCCAAGGCTCTCGATCTGTGCGAGGACCGCCATTTGGGCCCCCGACCCGATTGCCATCGACGTGATGACCGCCCCGACACCGATAATGATGCCGAGCATCGTCAACAGCGACCGCATGCCATTCCGCTCCAACGCCTGCCAAGCGACCCGAAACAGGGTCGCGAAGGTCACCACGACACCTTCAGTCGGGCTTGTTGCGTTGCCGAGTGCAAATCCGCGATGGGCGCCATTTGGATCGACCTCGATCCTCTTGCCGAATCGGACAAGCAGGCCACACAAATTGGTAATGAATTGGTCGGCCGGATTGCTCGACCCGCCATCACGGGCCGACTCGCATCCGAATCGGCGCCTTCACTGGAGGTCCCCCTCGGCGACAACGTGCTCCGCCGGCCGGCTGGGCGACAACCTAACCAGAACTCACGCGAACCCGGCCTCTCGGTCGTCCAAGCTCGCGTCTACGCCGCGCCCACCCGGGGACTATCTGAGTCCCTCACACTCTCAGCCTACGCATAGATGACAGTTTCCTCATCGACGATGAGAGGAACACCGTCCACCGTGAAGGTCGATTTGGTGCCTGTCTCCGCTCGCCTCGACGCATCAGGATGATCGGAGCCAACCACCACACGTATCTTGGGGTTCCCCGGCGGTGCACCGGGACGAAGTCCGATTCCAAGAACGGCCAAGAACGTGGCGAGCACAAGGGCAACCCCGATTTTCATGCGATCCACTGCCTTCATCCGGGTTTCCTCCTCACCATGAGACTGGCGACAACACTCTCTCACCAAAAGCGTAGCACTCCCCGGCCTGCGGAACTGTTAGCAATGTCACAGGGGTCAACGGCGGAAGGTCGTCAGACTTCTGGAGCGTCTCCTCGGTGAAGATCGCCGTGGGGGATCGGGGCTCGTCCGCGATGGTCCAAGATCCGCAGCTCGACGACCGGGATGGGTTGGTGCGTTACTCATTCGCGAAACGAAGTCGACATACCAGACGGCGTCACGTCCATGACATCGTGGCGGCATTGGCGCTGCTCAAGTACGCGCTCGCGGGAGCGGTCGAGCTCCAGAAGTACCGGTGGCGGCCGAGTACGGCTGAGGGGCCGCGCGAGACCGGCGAGGACGGCAACGCGATCGCTGGGGGATGGGGCCGGTGCAAACAGTCGCCGTCCTCCACCACACACCATGACTGGGCATCATCGCCTCGTTCTTCAACAAACCCACCGGGGGGTGAAGTCACGTCGAACGAGCGGTCGCCGTCGCCGCATCGCGGCCGTCGTCTCCCCCGCACCTGCCCGCGGTGATGTGGCGCTCAACGCCCAAAGAGCCCAAGCCCGAGCAACCCGGAAAAGATGAGATAAATCGCGACGATAAAGTTCAGAAGCCGCGGCACGACCAGAATCAAGATCCCCGCGATCAACGCCACAATCGGCGACAACGTCGCCACGCCCAGCGTGAACGTCATGCCGCGACCGGCGACCGCGGCAGCGGCCGGCAATACCCCTATCGCCAGCACCGCCACCATCGCTAATATGAAGGCAAGCCCGGGATAGCGTCTCCCCGCCAGCACCGCGGTCCTCACGCTCCTCAGATTCAAGGTGTACCTGTGCAGTCGCATCCTAACGCCCCCCCGGAACATATGAGATGTTGGTCTCGGGCTTCCGACCGCCAGATCTGCGATCTACGTCAACATCCGGCGGCCGCTGAACAAGTTGAAGATCAACACGATCAGCGCGAATACCAGTAGCAAGTGAATCAGGCTGCCCCCGACATGCATGCCGAACCCGAACAGCCACAACACGAAGAGGACGACGACCAGCGTCCACAGCATTGGCGTTCCCCCCTTTCGTCTCGGATGCGCTCAACGCTACTGAGCGAGTTGCGCCATGAGACGTGTGACAATGATCGGCCACCAAAAGCGTAGCACCGCACGGCGCCGGGGGGCTGTGAATAATGTCACAGGGCGTCAACGACCACAGAGAGACCAAAGAGAGCGGTGGCCCGAGCGCGCGTGTTGGCCCGACGAGGCCGCGACATCGCTGCGACTATGCGAACGTCCTGGCCCGCGAGACGTACCTCGTCCGAGAGGGTCGTCCGGTGCCGACATCGCGATTCGGCCTCCGTTCCTGTGCGTAGCTCAACGGAATGCACGGAGATCAACACGACTGCCGCCGTCGTTGCCACGCGCACGGTGTGAAGAAATGTGAGCGGTTTTGCACAGTCAGGGATCTGCACATGGTGCTACGCTTAGCTCGTGGTCGGGATGATCGACGTTTCGTTCGTACGCGTCGCCCCCAGGAGAGCACAGCGTGGATGGCCCAAACCGATCACGGAGGATGACACGACCGTCGCGCCCCGTGGATGTAGCCGGGAGCGCTAGGACGCAGCTGCTCCGACGCTCCGCCGGGGCATTGGTTGGGTACACGCAGATGCCCCCGTCGCGATCGGCGTCGCGGAACACACGCGCCCCGGGGTCACACGTGCGCAATGGACCCGCCACCCCGAGTGGACAAATGGAGGGCCGCTGAGCGTGCGTAAGTTTGCGGGGCGCGCGTATATTTGGGGGCTCGCGATCTTTATCGCCGTCGACATGGCGATGGCGCTGTTTCTCACCCCGAAGGGCGCGCCGCAGCCTCGGGCGCTCCCGCCACAAGAGATTCCCTACAGCGATTTTCTCAACAAGGCCGAGGCCGGCCAGATGAGCCGGGTCACCGTGACGAACGACTCCGTCTCCGGTCAGATGAAGGACGGCCGTGCATTCCACGCATACGTCCCGGCCGGTGACCCCTCGTACATCGGGGTGTTGGAAGCCAAAGGCGTCACGATCACGGCGGAGCCGCAGTCCCGGTCGTCGCCCTGGTCGACCCTGCTGACCATGATGCTGCCGATCCTCGTCGTGGTCGGCGTCTGGCTGTTTATGCTCCGGCGGGCCCAGTCGGGCCCGAACCAGGCGATGTCGTTCGGCAAGATCCAGGCGCGGCCGCACACCGAGGTAAAGTCCCGGGTGACGTTCGAGGACGTGGCTGGCGTGGAGGAAGCCAAGGAAGAGCTCGCGGAGATCATTGAGTTTTTGCGATATCCGAAGAAATTCCAGGCGCTGGGGGCGAAGATCCCCCGAGGCGTCCTCCTGATCGGTCCTCCCGGCAGCGGCAAGACGCTGCTCGCGAAGGCCATTGCCGGGGAGGCCGGGGTCCCGTTCTTCGCGCTCGCGGGCAGCGAGTTCGTGGAGATGTTCGTGGGGGTCGGGGCCAGCCGGGTGCGGGATCTGTTCGACCAAGCGAAGAAATCCGCCCCGTGTCTCGTCTTCATCGATGAAATCGACGCGGTCGGCCGCCACCGCGGGGCGGGAGTCGGCGGCGGGCACGACGAGCGCGAACAGACGCTCAACCAGTTGCTGGTCGCGATGGATGGGTTCGATACGAACTCGGGGGTCATCGTGCTCGCGTCGACGAACCGACCGGATATTCTGGATCCGGCGCTGCTGCGGCCGGGCCGGTTCGACCGGCGCATCGTGGTGGACAATCCCGACGCGAAGGGACGGCGGGCGATCTTGGACGTGCACGTGCGCGGGAAGCCAATCGCCGACGACGTCAACCTCGACCTCCTCGCGCGCCGGACACCGGGATTCAGCGGAGCGGACCTGGCGAACATGGTCAACGAGGCGGCGCTCCTGACGGCGCGCCGGGAGAAGACGCGTCTCGGTCGCGCCGAGTTCGACGAGGCGATCGAGCGCGTGCTTGCCGGTCCGCAACGCAAGAGCCGGATTTTGAGCGCCAAGGAACGCGCGCTCACCGCGTACCATGAGGGTGGGCACGCCCTGCTTGGAAAACTACTGCCGCACGCGAGTCCGCCGCACAAGGTGACGATCCTGCCGCGCGGGATGGCACTCGGGTATGTCCTCCTCCTGCCGGCAGAGGAGAAGTACACGCTCACCCGTGGCGAGATCCTGGCCACCATCACGGCGATGCTCGGCGGCCGGGTGGCCGAGGAACTCGTGTTCTCTGAGATCACCACCGGCGCGGCGAACGACTTCGAACACGCGACCGAGCTGGCACGGCGAATGGTGACCGAGTTCGGGATGTCCGACAAACTGGGCCCGCTCACGCTCGGGACGAAGCATGGGCCGGTGTTTCTCGGTCATGACTTGATCGAGAGCCGGGGCTACTCCGACGAGACCGCGTATGAGATCGACATGGAGGTCCGGCGGATCATCGACGAATGTTACCACCGGGCCCGACAGGTCCTCGGCGAGCACAAGGCACAACTGGAGCGAATCGCCACCGCCCTGCTGGAGCGGGAGTCGCTCGACAGCGACGAACTCGACGCCCTGATCGCAGCACCGCCCCTGCCCCCCACCCTTCCGACGCGCCCGATGCCGACGCGAGCGCCCTCTCGCGGTCTCGTCCCGGCAGGCAGTGCGGCTCACGCCTAAGCTCGAGCCCATGTCACGCAGGCACGGCCGCACACGATGTCCCTGACACCAGCGGGCGCAGGCGACCGGGTGTTCAACGGCGCGGTCCCAGTCGGGAGGACGCGGCGGACTGCCGCCCGTGGAACCGCGCACGACAGGAGTGCCCAGTACATCCGCCCTGTCGCCGGGCGCCCGCCTCAGCCGGCGCGGCGCCGGGGATCGAGGTAGTCGAGCAGCGCGTCGCCCATCGTGTTGATCCCAAGAATCGTCAGGCTCAGCGCCAGCGACGGCCACAGCACATAGTACGGGGTCTGAAACATGTAATTTCGGGCGGTGGCGATCTCCAGCCCCCACGACGGCGCCGGCGGAAGCACGCCGAGGCCCAGGAAACTGAGCCCGGACTCCAGCAGCATCGCCGACGCCGCGGAGAGCGACGCCTGGATGACGAGCGGGCCCACGATATTCGGCAGGACCGCGCGCCCGAGGATGCGCCCCGACGACGCGCCGGCGGCCCGGGCCGCGTCCACGAACTCCGCCTGGCGTACCGCGAGCGTCTGAGCGAACGCCAGCCGGCTGAACTGCGGAAGATAGAGGAACCCGATGATCAGGATCAGGTGCCCGACGCCGGCGCCGAGAAACCCGGCGATCAGCATCGCGAGCAGGATGGGCGGGAAACACAGCACCACGTCGGCCGACCGCATCGTGACCGTCTCCCACACGCCCGACCAGTACCCGCCGATGACACCGAGCGCCGTCCCCACCGCGCCGGCGACCGCGACGGACCCAGCGGCGACCTCGAGCGACGGCCGCGCGCCGTACACGATGCGCGAAAAGAGGTCGCGCCCGAACTCGTCGGTGCCGAGCAGATACGCACCGCCCGGCGGCGCGAACGGGATGGTCGGGTGCATCAGCAGCGGATCCTTCCCGGTGAACAGCCCCGGGAACGCGGCCGCGGCAACCACCGCCGCCACGACCGCCGCGCTCGTGACCACCTGCACGCGCCGGGCGGGGTCGCGGCGCCTCACGCGCCGCCCTCGTACCGGATCCGGGGGTCGAGCGCCGCGTAGGACAGATCCACGACCATGTTGATAAGGATGAAGAGCGCCGAGGTCACCAGCACCACGCCCTGCACCGTGGGGTAATCGCGGCGCTGAATCGCCGTGAACAGCAGCGTGCTGATGCCCGGCCAATTAAAGACATACTCGACCAGCACGGTGCCGCCGATCAGAATCCCAAACTGGACGCCGATCACCGTCACGATCGGAATCAGCGCCGTCCGCAGCACGTGCCGCGTGAGCACCCGGGCTTCACTGAGCCCCTTCGCACGCGCCGTCCGCACGTACTCTTGGTGCATCACCTCGAGCACGCTCCCGCGGGTAATCCGTCCCACGATCCCGAGCAGGCTGAAGGCGAGCGTCACGGCCGGCAGGACGAGCTGCCGCAGATACGCCGCGGGGTCCCGCGTGAACGGCACGTACCCGCCGATGGGCACCCACTTCAATAGGACGCCGAACACGAGCACCATGAGCGTGCCGACGACGAACACCGGGATCGAGAGTCCGCTCGCCAGCACGCCGGACAGCGCCGCGTCGACCCATGTGCCGCGCCGCCGGGCCGCGGCGATGCCGATCGCAATCCCGCCGGCCACCGCCAGCGCCACCGCCACCGCGATCAGCTGCAGGCTGGTCGGCAGCCGCCCGAGGATATCACTCGTGACCGACGTCGAGTCGTACAGCGACGTCCCCAGGTCGAACCGCCCGAGCTGCGCCAGCCAGCGGCCGTACTGCTCCGGGAGCGGCCGGTCGAGGCCGAGCGCGTGGCGCACGGCGACGACCTGGTCCGGGCTGGGCGCCTGCGACCCGCCCTCCGACCCGAGGATGATCAGCACCGGGTCGCCCGGCAGCAGGTGCAGAAACGCAAACACCAGACTCGCAATCACCCACAAGAGGACGACCGCGATCAGGACGCGGCGGGACGCGTACTTGAGCAAGCAAGCCTGCTCGGAACGCCGCCGCTAGTTCGTGACCGTGATGGTATCCAGCGTGCCGGCCGTATAGAACACGAGGAACCCCGGCAAGATCCGGAACCCGCCGACGCTCTTCTTATACGCGTACCCCTGCTCCCGGTAGTTCAGGAAGATATAGGGCGCGTCGTCCAGCGCCTTCCGCTCGATTCTCCCGTACATGGCCGCACGGCCGGCCGGATCGAGCATGCCGCGGGCCATGCTCAGCATCGCATCCATTGTCGCGTCGTCGTACCCGGTCGTGTAGTTGTAGTAGGTCGGGCCCGAGTGGAAGTACACCGTCAAAAAGTCCGGGTCGGGGTAGTCGCCGACCGCGCCGCTCGCCGCGAACTGGTAGCGTCCGGCGTTGCCCGTCGCGATGCGGGTCGCCCAGTCCGGCAGCGCCAGCGTCACGTGCTCCCCGATCGCGTTCAGGTTCTGCTGCACGACCTGGGCGGTGTCCTTGAGCATTCCGTACTGAGACGTGCTGAGGAGGGTCGCGGTGAACCCATTCGCAAAGCCCGCCTCCCCAAGCATCTGTTTGGCCTTGGCGGGGTCGTACGTGTAGTAGTGGTCCAGGGCCGGGTCATACGCCAGGTTCCCTTTGGTGATCGGCAGGCCGTAGATCGGCGTGCCCCGGCCGAAGAACGCGGTCTTGACGATCGCGTCCCGGTCGATCGCGTACCCCATGGCGCGCCGCACACGCGCGTCATTGAACGGCGCCTGCGTCACGTTGAACTGCAGATACATGAACGGTCCGGGCGTGCCCTGGTAGCCAAACTCTGGGTTGGCGCGAATCGCGGAGATGTCTTGCCACGGCACGTACTCGATCATGTCGACCGCGCCCGACTCAAGCGCCGCGAAGCGCGAGTTGTCGTCGGGGTAGAACACGAACCGGATCTCTGAGGTTCGCGGCAGCCCGCGCTGATAGTAGTTCGGGTTCCGCTCGACCGTGAGCTGGACGCCGCGCTGCCACTCGCCGAGCACGTACGGCCCTTCGCCGAGCGTGGCGGCCTTCAGGTCGTCGTTGTGCGCGAGCGCAAACGCCTTGGAGACGATCGCCGCCTGCGGGAGCGCGAGCAGCGTGGTGAAGACCGCGTCGGGCGCGCTGAGCGTCACCTTGACCGTCTGCGGATCGACCACGTCGACGCTCTGGACCCCACCAAGCAGCGTCCGGAGATACGCGCCGACCTTGGCGTCGGCGATGCGCTCAAAGGTGAAGGCGACGTCCGTCGCGGTCAGCGGAGATCCGTCGCTGAATTTCAGGTTGCGACGGAGGTGAAACACGTACGTCGTCGGCGTCGGCTGTTCGTAGGACGCGACCAGGTCGTTCTGCACGATCCCCCCGGTGCCGAAGCGGAACAGCCCGCTGTAGAGCTGCATCTTGACGGTCTGCGCCGCCGCCCCGACGCTGAGGTTCGGATCGAGATTCACCGGTTCCGCCGAGAGCCCAAAGATCAGCGGCGGCTCGGGGGCGCCCGGTGCCGGCAACAGATCCCAGGTGGCGCCGGCCCCGAGCAGCGCCGTCAGCGCGACCGCCACGACCCACTTCCGCAAGCGAGCCCGTGTCATCCCATGCCACCTCCGCAGGCCCCGAGTGCGCCTCGCAGCATTTGGCCCTACTTTCTCGATCGGACCGAAATACCCATTCATTGCGGGCGGCTCGCGGAACGTGTGGCCGGAGGGGCGCACGCACGCGAGACGGACCGGGTGACACAACGGGCGAGTCGCAGCCGTTGGACATAAGCGTCGACCATCTCGCGCGTTGTATCCATTTATGCCGCACGTATGCCGCCGTGTGGTCCTGGGTACGCGGGCGGCCTCCCGCCGGTCGCTCCGTGAGATGGTTCTTCGGACACGGCGGCGAGTCACGAATCAAACCGACGTTCGTGGAGGGGCTGACAGCATGAGGCCCGGCAGCCCTTCAGAGGACTGCCGGGCCCCTGGCCGACCTACTGGTGAGCCATGACCGCGCGCATGGCGCCTTCCGGGTGCGTGATCGCGTCCCCGCTGACATCCACCGTCACGCTGTAGATCGTGCCGGTGAACGCAAATGGAGGCTCGTACTCCGGCGTGACCGGCGAGCCGGGATTCGCTCCACACGTGATCCCGCCGCCGAGCGACATCGCGAGCGGCGTGGTGACGGGCATTTGAATTTCCCCGACCTGCTTCCCGTCGATGTAGAGCCGGCCGGTCCCGGGCGTCCCCTTCCCCTTCATGATATCGGGTTTGCCGGTGACCTCAAACTCGAACCGCAGCTGGTGACGGCCCGCCGCCACCGGCTGTGCAGAGACGGCGTGGTAGTACTGTTCGGCGACATAATTGTACCCGTAGTGCAGCTTCCCGTCCTTGAGGTAGAAGGTGTAGCCGCCATCCACCCCGCCGTGACACACGAGCACGCCCTCCGCGCCGCCCTTCGGAATCTCCACGTCCGCGGTGATGCTGTGCGAGCGGTTGAGCACGTTGGCGGCCGAGTTCGCCGGCACCGTTTCCGTACCAGGATAATACATGTAGCGCGTGCGATTGACCGCGATCTGCGGGCGCGGATCGGCGAGGCGCGGCGCACCCCGGCCGTCGATCGGCAGGACGTTGTACTTGCCCGCCTCGACGTACCAGGTCGCGATCATTTCGATCAGTTTCGCCCGGTTCTCCGCGGCGACGTTGTGGTTCTCGGCAAAATCCGCGGCGACGTGGTAGAGCTCCCAGTGCTTGGCGTCGAGCTCGGTCAGCATCGCGTACGGAATCGGCATGCCGAACGGCTTGCCCGCTTCCGTGAACGACGGTCCGGGCCAGGGACAGACCGCCCGCCACCCATCATGATAGAGCGAACGGTGGCCCAGCATCTCGAAGTACTGGGTGATGTGCTTGCTCGGCGCCGTGCCGTTGTCGAAGGTGTGGGCAAAGCTGACCCCTTCGATCGGCGACTGGGTGACCCCGTCGATCGTCGCAGGCGGCTCGATGCCCAGCGCGTCAAGCACCGTCGGCACCATGTCGATCGCGTGAGCGAACTGCGTACGGATCTCGCCCTTCGCGTTGATCCCCTTCGTCCAGTGGACCATGAACGGGTCGCTGATCCCGCCCCGATAGGTCTCCCGCTTCCAGCGCCGGAAGGGCGTGCACCCGGCAAAGGTCCATCCCCAGGCGTAGTGGTTATAGTACTTGGGGCCTCCGAGGTCGTCGATCGCCTTCAGGTTCTCTTCCAACGAGTCCGGCACCATGTTGAAGAACTTGGACTCGTTGACCGAGCCCGTCGGCCCCCCTTCGGCGCTGGCCCCGTTGTCGGAGAGGACCATGATGAGCGTGTTGTCAAACTCGCCGATCGTCTTCAGAAAGGTGAGCACCCGTCCGATGTGGTGGTCGACGTGGCTGAGGAAGCCGGCGAACACCTCCATCATCCGGGCGTACAGCTTCCGCTCGTCCGCCGAGAGCTTGCCCCAGTCCTGCACATCCGGATCGTGCCGCGACAGTTCGGCGTCGGCCGGGATGATACCGAGCTGCTTCTGCCGGGCAAACGTCTTCTTCCGATACGCGTCCCAGCCGTCGTCGAATTTCCCCTTGTACTTGTCCGCCCACTCCTTCGGCACCTGATGCGGCGCGTGGCACGCCCCGGGGGCGAAGTACGCAAAAAACGGCTTGTTGGGCGCCACCTGTTTGGCGTCGGCAATGAAGCTGATCGCCCGGTCCGCCAGGTCTTGGCTGAGATGGTACCCCTCCTCGGGCGTCTTCTCCGGCTCGACCCGGTGGTTGTCGTAGGTCAGCTCCGGATAGTACTGGTGCGTGTCGCCGGGCAGAAAGCCGTAGTAGCGCTCGAAGCCGCGTCCGAGCGGCCACCGGTCGCGCGGGGCGGCCGCCGACATCTGGTCGGCCGGCGTCAGATGCCACTTGCCGAATGCGTAGGTGTTGTAGCCGTGCTGCAGCAGGATCTCGGAGAGAAAGCCGTTCTCGTGCGGGATATTCGCATTGTAGCCCGGGTACCCCGTCGAGCCCTCGGTGATACACGCCATGGCATTCGAGTGATGGTTTCGCCCGGTGAGGACGCACGAACGGGTGGGCGAGCACAGCGCCGTCGTGTGCATATTGTTGTAGCGCAGGCCGCCGGCCGCCAGGCTATCCAGATTCGGTGTCTCAATGGGGCTCCCGTAGCAGCCCAGGTGTCCGAACCCCGTATCATCCAATATAATGAAGAGCACGTTGGGTGCGCCCTCTCTGGCACGCAGCGGCGCCGGCCAGGCGGGACTCGACACGTCGAACGTGCGTCCGATCACCCCAGGGAATGCCGTCCCGGGTTTGTACTCTTTCAAATCTGCCATGGTGCACCCCCACTCGTTGTTCCTGCGGTAAAGCGCGGTCAAGCCGTGGCTTACGTTGAACCCTGAGAGCGGCATCGCGACGACGCGAGCCGCGAAATCGACGACGCGCGTACGATAGAGGTCCCGCGACCCGCGTCACATCCGTGAAGCCGAGAGCGTCTCGGGGGCCTGCGGTACTCGCTGCAGCGTACGACCAGTGTGACGCGACTCACGGTGCGGGGCACCGGCCCAATGGCTCGTAGTTGCGACTAAGGGCTCCCGCTACACGCCCACTATAGCAAGAGTACGAGGCGATCGCAGAAGAACTATCGCGTGCGAGCCGAAGACATGCGCAAAATATCACCCACATCGTGCGCGCTCGGCGACTCCATTGGCACAACGTCGGCGCAACGGGGGGCACGAACCACGTGGGGAAGCTCCCGGTCGGCTGCACACGACCCGTGCGCCCGAGTCGAGGCCGCTGGTCTGGCACTGGCGTCGTGATACACCGGGTTCAACGGGCTGCCGCTCGTGTGTCCGATCGGGCGTGGATCCCGGCGCTGCCCGTGGGGTCCGGTGTCCCAATTACCATCGCACCCACACGAGAAACACGAATCCAACCACCGTGATAAACGCTCCACTGAGCACCTCACCATACCGTTCGAGCGGGCCAATCTGCACACGCTCGACCGCCGCTGACGACGACACGCACAGCACGCGATATGTCAGCACGGTAGGTGCCGTCGCCATTGTCTTCCCCCTTTATGTCTCGATCGTGGTCGCTGCCGCGTGCTCCGGACCGAACGGGTGGGCGGCTGGTACGGGCCGCCCACCCGGTTGCCGCTCCGCCTACTGTCCGTGCTTTGCCATCGCTTCCGCGATCTTCGCCTTCACCGCATCGAGGTTGAAGCTCGCGCCCTTCTGCGCCGGCGGGAACTCGATGGCCGTCATGGCCAGCTTCGCCACTTCCTGTTGGACAAACACAAAGCGCCAGAACTCGTACCTGAACCAGTCGAAGAATTGGTAGGATCCCAGATTTCCGTTTCCCAGTGGCCACGTCGCCTTCTCGAAGGGATCCAGGCGCAGGTTCACGAGCACCGGCGCGTCCGGATGCTCCTTGGTACCAATCCAGCCGCCGGGTTGCTCAATGAAGCGATACTTGAAGTCGTCGATCCGCACCGCCGCAAGGTTGCTTTCCGCGAAGTAGAAGATCTCGTGGCGGGCGGATGGCCCCTTGCCAGTGATTAGGTCCATCTGGTTATAGCCGTCCAGATGTACCTTATAGGTCTTTCCAGCGAGTTGTTTTCCCTTCTTGAGCTCCTCGGCAATGTTCGGGTTGCCGGCGGCGGCCACAAAGGTCGCAAACCAGTCAATGCCCGAGATAATGCCAGGCTCCACCGTGCCGGCGGGGACTTTGCCGGGCCAGCGAATGAACGCGGGGCAGCGGAACCCACCCTCATAGCCCGTGCCCTTGCAACCGTAGAACGGCGTTTGTCCCCCATCGGGCCAGGTAAAGGTCTCGGTGCCGTTGTCGGTGGTGAACATGACGATGGTGTTGTCGTCCAACCCGTTGTCTTTCAAGTACTGCATGAGCGCGCCGACGCTGTCGTCGAGCTGGGCCATCCCGGCTTCGTGAATGGTCCAGCCGTTCTTCGAATTGCGCAGCGCCTCATACTTCGGCGACAGATGGGTCACGATGTGCATGCGGGTCGGGTTGAACCAGAGGAAGAACGGCTTGCCAGCTGCCTTGGCCTTGTCGACGAACTTGAGACTGGCCGCGAGAATCTCATCGTCCACGGTCTCCATCCGCTTCGGATACAGCGTGCCGGCGTCCTCAATCTTCTGCTTGCCGACCTTGCCCCAGCGCGGCATCACCGTCGAGTCATCCGTCTCCGTGGCCCAGGAATGGACCATGTTGCGCGGGCCGACCATGTTCAACAATTCCTGCGGGTAGGCCGGGTGGGCGGGGTCCTCCATGGCGTCGAGGTGGTAGAGATAGCCGAAGAACTCATCGAACCCGTGGACCGTGGGCAGGTACTTATTCATGTCGCCCAGGTGGTTCTTCCCGAATTGCCCGGTCGCGTAGCCCATGTCTTTGAGAGCGGTCGCGATCGTGGGCGCCGAGTCCGGCATGCCGACATCCGCGCCAGCCTGGCCGACGGTCGTGAGACCCGTGCGGATCGGGAGCTGGCCGGTGATGAACGCCGCCCGCCCCGCCGTGCAGCTCGCCTCCCCGTAGTAATCGCTGAATAGCATGCCCTCGGCGGCGAGCTTGTCGAGGTGCGGCGTCCGCCCGGCCATCATGCCCCGGTGGTACGCCCCGATGTTCCAGTAGCCGATGTCATCGGCCATAATCACGACGATGTTCGGTTGTTTGGTAGCCAACTTAGACCTCCGCCGACAAGTATTGGCCTCATCCAAGGAGACGTGCTCCACCGAATGTCGGCCATCAGTGCGCAGAACCTTCTGGAACCGTGTTCACCCCCTTGATTTCGGTCATCACCTTTGTCCGCGGCGCCGCCGTCGACAAGGGCGAACCAGGACTGCCACAAGGCAGCCCCCAAGTGGTTTTCACGACGGGCCCCTCACCGCGTATCAAGCCAACCTGTTCCTCTGGTCGAGGGGCGCGCCGGGCTCGGCCACCTCCTTTCCGTGACCGCCCTTACGGTCTGGCGTAGTTGACGTTCCAGTGCGACGACGGCATCGCGTTGCAGAGACCGTGCGCCAGCTTCTGGCCCCACTGGCTCGCCAGGGTGAACGTCCCGACTCCCGTCCCCATCGCGTCGGCAGGCGTCACGTCGAGCACGAGGATCTGTCCCGCCGGGTCCCCAACGGAGATGAGCGCACCCGAACCGGCCGCGATCACCTGAGCAAAAAGGTTTGGCCCCAGCCAACGCTTCCGGTAAGTGATAAAACCTTACTGTCGATAGTATCGTTCCCCGAGCGACCCGCACCGCTCGTTACCGCCCGCCCTCATCGCTGCCCGCCACTCTCATGGCTGCCGCCGTTGCCGCCGCCACCGGCTCCACCGGGACCTGTTCCCGCCGCGCTCCCGCACTCCGAACAGGGCCCGACACCGCCTGACCCGCCGGCGCTACCCGAGACGCCCTCATGGCCGGTGTTCCCGCCTGCGTTCACTCCCACAGTCCCAGCCGCAGGGAAGACCTGAAGTTGACCCGGTTTCGTGGACAGTCTATCGTTGGGGCCGGAAGCCCCACGAAGGAGGTCCACGATGGGGAAGACTCGCCCGGCCTACCCGCGAGCGTATCGGGAGGAAGCTGTGCGGCTGGTCCGAGAGTCGGGGAAGTCGATCGGGCAGATCGCCAAAGATCTCGGGATCGCTGATCAATCGTTGCGGAACTGGGTCCGGCAAGCGGATCTCGATACCGGACGGCGCACGGACGGATTGACCACCGAGGAACGCGACGAGCTCCGTCGCCTCCGCCGCGAGAATCGGGTCTTACGGGAAGAGCGAGAAATCCTGAAAAAAGTCCGGCATGCCGCGTAGTGTGCGGCACCAGCGAAAGGATGAAAGTGGCCGTCGGGGAACTGGGAACCCGAGCGCCCCGGTGGAGCTGAGGCCGACGCCGCTTGGTGCCGCGAGCCCGCAAAAAAGTCTGACCCCGGTAACCGTCTGGCACCACAAAATGTTGCTCCCATTCGGGAAGCACGCAGGGTAGACTCTTCCCCGCACGGTTACCGCCCCGAGGCGCCCAGGGAGGTGGGGCGGATGGAGGTCTTGTACTCGCACTGCTGTGGGTTGGACGTGCACAAGAAGTCCGTGGTGGCGTGTGCCATCACACCGACCGGGAAGGAGCTCCGGACCTTTGGCACGATCACGGCAGAGCTGGTGGCGCTGGCCGAATGGGTGCAGGCAACGGGATGTACGCACGTGGCGATGGAGAGCACCGGGGTGTACTGGAAGCCCATCTACAACCTGCTCGAGGCCACGGGCCTACAGCTACTGGTGGTCAATGCGCAGGCGATCAAGGCGGTCCCGGGGCGGAAGACAGACGTCAAGGACGCCGAGTGGATCACCGATCTGCTTCGGCATGGACTACTGCGCGGCAGCTTCATTCCCGCCCGGCCCCAGCGCGAACTGCGTGAACTGGTGCGCTATCGTCGGGCGGTGATCGAGGAGCGCGCGCGCGAGGTCAATCGCATCCAGAAGGTACTGGAGGGTGCGAACATCAAGCTGGGCGATGTTACCAGCAGCGTTGTCAACAAGTCAGGGCGGGCCATGTTGCAGGCGCTGATTCACGGGGAGACGGATCCAGCGGTGATCGCGGAATTGGCGCGCGGACGGCTGCGGAGCAAGCGCGCGGCCCTCCAAGGGGCGCTCCAAGGTGTGGTCGGCCCGCACCAGCAGATGCTGCTCGCGCTGCAACTGGAACACCTCGAGGCATTGGAGGCCATGATCGAGCGCCTCGTGCTCGCGATTGCGGAGCGGATGCAGGCGGACGAACCGGCGCTGCAGGTCGTGGATATGATTCCCGGCATCGGCCGGCGGATTGCGGAAGACGTGCTGGCCGAGATCGGCACGGACATGACCCGGTTCCCCGACGCAGCGCACCTGGCGTCCTGGGCCGGCGTCTGTCCCGGGAGCGACGAAAGCGCCGGGAAGCGCCGGAGTGGTCAGACCCGGCATGGGAACCCGTATGTCCGGACCGCGCTCGTCGAAGCCGCGCATGCGGCGGCCCGGACGAAGAACACGTATCTGGGCGCGCTCTTTCATCGGCTGGCCGGACGCCGTGGGAAGAAGCGGGCGGCACTGGCCGTTGCGCATGCGATCCTGGTCAGCATGTACCACATGCTCAAAACGGGCACGATCTACCAGGACCTCGGCCCTACCCACTTCGACCGGCGCCCTCGGGCCACCATCGCTCGCCGAGCGGTCAAACGGTTGGAAGCGCTCGGGTACAAGGTGTCACTGGAGGAGTCCCCAGCGTAGACACGCGACGACCAATTACAGGGTAGCGGCCGCCTTCTTCGCGCAGGAGACCCGGACGCCGTCGCAGCGTTCGAATTCGTAAAGCGAGAGAAGGCCACGGCCCCTATCGCCACTATGTGTCGAGTCCTGGGTGTCTCCCCCAGCGGGTTCTACGCCTGGCACCATCGCCCGCCATCGGCCCGGGTTCAGGCGGACGGTGTCCTCCAGGACCAGATTCAGGCGATCTACACGTTCAGTCGTCACACGTACGGCGCGCCGCGCGTCCATGCCGAGCTGCGGGCGCGCGGGGTACGCTGCGGGCGCAAACGGGTCGCTCGTCTGATGCGCGCGGCCACACTTGTAGGGGCCCATCGGCGTCGGCGACCACAGACGACCGTCCGCGATCGGGAGGCCACACTGGCGCCCGACCTGGTCCGCCGGAAGTTCGCTGCGGCCGCGCCGAACCAGCTCTGGGTCGCCGATATCACGTACGTGCGGACGGGGCTGGGCTGGTTGTATGTTGCCGTGGTGCTGGATGCGTTCAGTCGGCGCGTGGTGGGATGGGCCATGAGTCACGCGCTGGACACCACGCTCGTGCTCGATGCGTTGAACATGGCGCTGTGGAATCGCCGCCCCGCGGCGGGCGTGGTGCACCACTCGGACCACGGAACGCAGTACACGAGCCTTGCCTTCGGACGGCGATGTCAGGATGCGGGCGTCGTCCCCTCCATGGGCAGCGCCGGCGACGCGTATGACAATGCGCTTGCGGAAGCGTTTTTCGCGACCTTGGAGACCGAGCTACTCATCCGGCACACGTTTATCAGCCGCGGTGATGCGCGGCGGGCACTGTTCGACTTCATCGAAGGTTGGTACAACCCACATCGGCGCCACTCTGCCCTCGAGTACCTCTCTCCGGCGGAGTACGAAAGGAGGTGCGCTAACCAGCCCGTGGTAGCCTAGCGTTGTACCCTCCACGAAACCGGGGCAACTTCAGACCAAAATATCCACACGCCCTGCAACCTGGGTACCGTCAACGTCAGTCGACAGCACAATCGCCGCAGCACCGACAAACGGCGGCAGTGAATCTAGGAACTCCAACTCCTCACCAACACGCACCACGGTCACCGACGTCAGTGTGAACACGCGCTGTCCGGCGGACGTGTGGAGCGTTGCCGTCATGCCTGCAAGATTTACGGAGGCAAGTATCCCCTGAGTGCGCGTGATTGACCGAACTTCCTGCGCTTGACCCGCGAGGGGAATGCCCCATAGTACGAGGCAAATCCCTATTACAACGCTGACTGCCATCCGAAACTTCGATGTCGCGTGCATGATCCACTCCCCCAGTACTACCCAGTACTACCCAGTACTACCCAGTACTACCCAGTACTACCCAGTACTACCCAGTACTACCCAGTACTACCCAGTACTACCCAGTACTACCCAGTACTACCCAGTACTACCCAGTACTCCCAGTACTACCCAGTACTACCCAGTACTACCCAGTACTACCCAGTACTACCCAGTACTACCCAGTACTACCCAGTACTACCCAGTACTACCCAGTACTACCCAGTACTACCCAGTACTACATAATGCTCAAGCCAATTCATCTCGCTTGCACTAAGCCTGTGCGTGATCGTCTAACTACACAATAGCGGGCTCGACCCAGAAAGGATGTTCGAGCTAATAGTCAAGAGGTGTGGAAATTGCATCAAGCGGCGCCCTTCCTTTTCTTCGCTGACGCAAGCACTTCCACACCATCGACGAACTGAACACCCTCAAGCACCTTGGCGACCAAGTGCGGTGCGTCGATTCGACGCCATCGCTGCTCTGCCCGACGGATTAATTGGAAGACCAGATGCAGTCCAGTTTGTGCTCTGCGCATCCGGCGTGTCGCGCGCGTTCGCAGGCGCACCGGATCAAAGACCGATTCGATCGGGTTGGACGTCCGGAGACTCTTCCAGTGCTCCCGCGGGAAATCGTAGTACGTAAGCAACTCGGCCTGGTGATCGGTGAGGGATGCCACCGCGCGCGGATAGTCCCGCTCGAACCGCAGCGCGAATTTCTTGATCCGGGCGTCGGCCTCCTCGCGCGTGGGCGCGGTGTAAACGTCGCGCATCAAGGTCCGCGCCTCCGGCTGGAGGCGCTGCGGCAGCTTGTCCAACACGTTGAGCATCTTGTGGCACCAGCACAGCTGCTGCCGCGCCTCTGGATAGACTTCGCCAACCGCGGCCCAGAGCCCGAGACCGCCGTCCCCGGTGAACACCCGGACGTCTTTGAGGCCACGCCGGCGCAGGTCCCGCAATACATCCCGCCAGCTCTCACGGGATTCACGGTAGCCTTCGATCATCGTGAGAAGCTCTTTGTGGCCGTCTTCCGTCACCCCGATGATGATCAGCACGGCCGTCTTCTCATCGGCGGGCCCCGCCTTTAAGTAGAGGCCGTCGGCCCAACAATAGACGTAGCGGGCGGCCAGCCGGCGGTGGGCCCAGGTGTCGTATTCGGCCTGCCAGCTCGCCTTCAAGCGGACGATCGACGTCTGACTCAGGGGCGCGGCCTCCCCGAGCAAGGTGCGGAGGGCCGGCTCAAAGTCGCCAGTGGCCAAGCCTTGCAGGTAGAGCTCCGGCAGCAACGCCCGGACCGCATTGCTCGACCGCTGATACCGCGGCAGCAGCTGGGACTGAAACCCCTCCTCAGTGTCCCGTACCCGCGGTGGGCGGACCTCGAGCGTCCCGCAGCCGACCGCGATCTTGCGCGGCTTCCCCGCGCCGTTCCGGTACCCACGCCGTCGAGCCCCGCCACGCTCATAGCGAGCCCGGCCGAGGAACTCCTCGACTTCTTGCTCCAAGGCGCCAATCAGCATGCGCTGCGCGCCTTCACGCGCGAGCACGTCCAAAGTCGAGCGGACTTCCTCCTTGTCCAACCCCCGTTGTGGCTGATATGCTGACACTGGCGTACTCCTTTCCCCTCCCCGGCAAGGGAGGTTCCGATGTGGGTGGATCTCGGAAAGGGTACGCCACTTGAATTTCCACACCTCTCGACTTTAGCTCGGATGTTCAAATGCGCACACACTACCGGCGTGCAGATCTGGCGAGTTCGAGGGTCCGCTCGCACCCCGGAGTTACTTCCGTGGTGTGTCGGCGGACAGGTGGAAATGGTGGGTTAGCCGACCAACGGCCCCATGAAAGGCGGTTCGGGCCTGTCCGAAACCCCAGCCCTGGGCATGGTCGCGCTGGCAACCGATTATGCTAGATGTCGACCAGCGCCGATGGGATAGTGCCTATTACGTGCGACGCTGCTGCCAAATTGCTGCCAGTTATTGAGGTTCCGTCAATAGGTGTGTAAATCTTCAGGCGGCGACCTCCTGACCGTTGGTCGTGACTTTCACGCCATTCACGAACTTCACGCCTAGGTAGACCTCAGTGGCACGCTCCGGGGCGGTGAGCCGTCGGAAGCGGCGCTCCGCGACCAGCAACAGCTTCCAGATGATCGCGCGCGCGTTGGCAACCTTCTTGAAGCGTTTCGCGGCATCCGTGCGCAACCGCAAGGCCGCAAAGGGTGACTCCACCGGGTTCGACGTCCGCAGATGTGACCAGTGCTCCCGGGGGAACTGGTAGAAGGTGACGAACCGGTCCCAGTCGCGATCCAGTACGCGCACGGCGTCCTCGTGCCCCCGGCCGGTGGCCCAGCGCTGGAAGGCGGCCTTCCGCCGCTCGGCCTCCTCCCGCGTCTCCGCGTACGCGATCGCGGTCAGGAGGGGCTTGGCCTGCGGTTGCGCGCGCTTGGGGAGCGTGTCCAGCACGTTGACGATGCGGTGATTCCAACACCGCTGCTCCGCCGCCTCCGGATACACGTCGCGCAGCGCGCCCCAGATCCCCAGATGGCCATCCCCGATCACCAGCTTCGGCGCGCAGAGCCCCCGCGCGCGCAGCGCCCGCAGGAACGTGCCCCAGGCCTCCGTGGATTCCCGGGGCCCGCTCGCGACGGCGAGGAGCACCTTGCGGCCATCACTCAAGCCCGCCAGCGCGACCAGGAGCGCGGCCTTGTCCTTCTCCAGACCGGCCTTGACATAGACCCCATCGACCCAGAGGTAGACCACTTCCAGCTCGTCCACCCGGCGCTGGTTCCACGCCTCGTACTCCCCCTGCCACTTCTCTGTGAGCCGGGCCACCGTGCTCGCGGACAGCGGCGCGGCCTCGCCCAGGAGCCCGCGCAGCGCCAGCGCCAAATCCCCCTGGGCCAGGCCATGCAGATACAACTCCGGCAGCAGGGCGTTCACTTCGCGCGTCCGGCGGACGAACAACGGCAAGAGCCGACTCTCGAACCGGTCCTCCAGCCCGCGGGTGCGCGGACGTCGCACCGTAATCGTCCCGGCGCTCAGCGTCAGCCGCCGCGGCTTGCCATAGCCGTTGCGATAGCCCGCCGGCGCGTCCACGGCCGGTCGGCGTTGCGCCTTGCGGCGCCCGAGCAGCTCCGTGACTTCCGCCTCGAGGAGATCCTGGAACCACGTCTGGATCTGCATCCGAGCCCAGGCCTCCAACTTGTCCCAGCTGGGACTTGACGACGTGTCGTGATCCGTGTTCTGCTTGTCCATGGCGGTGTGTTTCCTCCCTGGGCCTCTGACAAGGCCTGGTTGTTGGTCTCTCTCTCAGGAGGATACACCGCCTTCAGCATTTACACACCCTTTGAGGGTACCTCCAGTTATTCCGCGATGCTGCCAACTATAATGGGATCCTACAGCCGCGCTATTTGATCGCCCCGATCATGTTGAACAATGGGAGGTAGAAGGCAATCACGATAAACCCAACGACGCTGCCCATCACAATGATCAGCAGTGGTTCGAGGATCGAGGTCAATCCGGCGACCGCAAACTCGACCTCGGTGTCGTAAAAATCGGCGATCTTCGCCAGCATCGCATCCAGCTCCCCGGTGCGCTCGCCGACCGAGACCATCTGCACGACCATGGGCGGGAAGACCCCGCTGGCCTGCAGGGGTGCGGCCATGCTCTCGCCTTCGCGAATGCTCTCGCGGAGCGCGTGCAGCGCCTGCGTGATCACGGAGTTGCTGACCGCACGCGAGACGACATCCAGCGCCACCAAAATCGGCACGCCGCTGTGCATCAGCGCGCTGAGCGTGCGGGCAAACCGCGACATCACCACGTTGCGGTTGACCGGGCCGAGCAACGGCATTCGCAGCTTGAGGTAGTCGAATTGCGCGCGGCCGATCGACGTCGAGATATGATACCGGGCTCCCCACGTGCCGAGCCCGGCCAGCAACAGAAGCAGCCACCAGAAATGGCTCGTGATCCTCGTCACCGCGATCAGAAACAGCGTCGGCAGCGGCAGCGGGACGTTGAGCTGCGCAAAAAACGCGACAAACTGGGGCAAGATGAAAAACACGATAAACGTCACGATGCCGACCGCCGAGACTCCAATCACCGCGGGGTAGATCATCGCCGCCTTGATCTTCTGGCGTAGCGCCAACTCTTTCTCGAGCAGCGCGGCAAGCCGGGCGAGAATGTCGTCGAGGACGCCGCCGGTCTCCCCCGCCTTGACCATGTTCACAAACAGGTCGCTGAACACGCGCGGGTGATTCTTCAGCGCCTCCGAGAGCGGCGTGCCGGCCTCGACGTCCCGGCGAACGGCCGCAATGACTTCCACCAATTTTCGGTTCATGCTCTGCGCTTCGAGGATCACGAGACCCTGCACGACCGTCAACCCCGCATTGATCATCGTGGCGAGCTGACGCGTGAGCACGGACAGTTCCTTGAGCCGGACGCCGCGAAACCGGGCCAGCAAATCTTCGACCGTGGGGCGCGCGGCTCGCCGCCGCAACCCGGTGACGGCGTACCCCATGCCCTGCAGGCGGGTAATGACGGCGATCTCGGTGTCGCCGTCGATCGCTCCGCGAATCGCCTGCCCCTCGGCATCGCGCCCGACGTACACAAACGTGGCCATGTCAGTGCCTCCCGCGGCGTGCCGGGCGGCCGACCGGAGCGTCGGTCAGACTCCGGACCGGCCAGCGCCTGTCGACCCGGCTACGTCGTCTCATCGTGCACGAACACCACGCGCAGCAGCTCTTCGATCGTGGTCACCCCGGAGAGCACTTTCTCGATGCCGTCCTGGCGCAGCGTCCGCATCCCTTCGACCTGCGCCGCCGAGCGGATCTCGTCGGTCGAGGCCCCGGACAGGATCAGGCTGCGCAGATGGTCGCTCATCGTGATTAGTTCGAACGCGCCGGTCCGGCCCCGGTACCCGGTGCCGCGGCAAAAGTCGCAACCCCGGCCCCGGTAGAGCTTGATGGTCCGCTCCTGCTCGGGGTCCAGGTCCAGGCGCCGCAGGGCGGCGGCCGGAGGCGTGTACGCTTCCTTGCAGTGCGGGCAGATCACGCGCACGAGCCGCTGGGCGAGCACGCCGATCAACGACGACGTGATGAGGAACCGTTCGATCCCCATGTCGGTCAATCGTGTGACCGCGCCGGCGGAGTCGTTCGTGTGCAGGGTCGTCAGCACGAGGTGGCCGGTCATCGAGGCCTGGATCGCGATCTCCGCCGTTTCGCGGTCCCGGACCTCACCGATCAACACCACGTCGGGGTCCTGGCGGAGAATGCTGCGCAGCCCGCTCGCAAACGTCAGCCCGGCCCGGACATTCACCTGCACCTGGTTGACCCGCGGGATTTGGTACTCGACCGGGTCTTCCACGCTGACGACGTTGCGTTCAGGCGTATTGATCCGTGACAGCGAGGTGTAGAGGGTCGTCGTCTTCCCGCTGCCCGTCGGGCCCGTGACGATGATCATGCCGTACGGCTTGCTGACGAGGCTCTCCCACTTGGCCAACACGTCGTCGGGGAGGCCGATCCTGGTGAGCGAGACCCGCGTCGACGATTGATCGAGAATTCGCACCACGCACTTCTCCCCGAGCACGGTCGGGAGCGTGCTGACGCGCAGGTCGTGCTCGCGGCCCTCGATCCGGAGGTGGATGTGCCCGTCCTGCGGGAGACGCCGCTCCGCGATATCCATGTTGGCGAGAATCTTGATGCGCGACGTCAGGGCCTGCTGCAAGGCTTTGGGCGGCGTCATGATGTCAGCGAGGAGCCCGTCGATCCGGAACCGCACGACCATGTCCTTGTGCTGCGGCTCGATGTGGATGTCGCTCGCGCCCGCGCGGACGGCCTGCAGGAAGATCTGATCGACGATCCGGACGATCGGCGCCTGCTCGCCAAGCGTCCGCAGGCGGTCGAGGCTGACGTTCTCAAGCGGCCCGATCTCGGGGATCAGGTCGGGCTCGGCAGCCTGGCCGCTCTGCTTGAGCACCTCCTCGACGTCGGCCGCGATCCCGTAAAGGCGCGCCTGGGCGCGCGTCAGGTCGTCGTTGCTCGCGATGACGATGTCGACCTCGAGTCCGGTCAAGAGACGGACGTCGTCGATCGCCGCGACGTTGGACGGGTCGGACATCGCGACCACCAGCCGGTCGCCGTTGCGAGAAATCGCGATGACGCCGTGGCGCTGGGCGAGGTAGGTCGGGATGAGCTGGGCGACGTCGGAAGCGATCTCGCTCTCGGGAAGATCGGTGTACGGCAGTCCCCACTGCTGCGCCAGGCTGCGGGCGAGTTGCGCGTCGCTGAGCGCACCCATTTCGACGAGGATCCGTCCCAGCAGCCCGCCGCTCTGGTGCTGAATCTCCATCGCGCGCGCGACCTGCTCGCGCGTGACGAGGCCCTCGGACACGAGGAGATCACCGATTGGGCGGGCGGCCCGGTGGCTCCCGCCGGATGCCCCGTCGTCGGTGGGGAACGCCGCGGTCGGCTCCACCGCGTCGGGGGGGCCCGGCGGCGGGACCTCCCGGTCGTACGGGCCCGGCGCTGCGTCCGGGCGGCGCGCGTTCAGCACCATGCGGACCACGTCCGCGCGCGCGATGCGCCCCGCACGCGGCTCCCCGCCCGGGGGCCGTCGGACGCTACTGCAGCAGCGTGCGGATCTCGCGCTCAAGGTCCTGCTCTCCGTCCGATCCGGTGAAGCCCCCCATCACGGGAGGCCCGACGATGCGGCCGTCCGCGCCGATGAAGTAAGTGGTGGGAAGGTTACCGATCCGGTAGTCGCGGGCGATCGTGCCCCGCACGTCGCGGCCCGCCGGATACGTCACGCCGTGCTGCCGCAAAAACAGCGCGCTGGTCTGCCAGCTGTCGCTCTCCGCGTCGATGCCAATCACGACGAGGCCGCGCCCGCGGTACCGCAGGTAGGCCTGCTCCAACACGCCAACCTCCGCGCGGCACGGAGGACACCACGACGCCCAGAAGTTCAACACCACCGCGTGCCCGCGAAACTCGTTGAGGCCCACGGGGAGCTGCCCGTTGTAGCCGACCGCCTCGGCCGCCGGTGCCAAGGCATCGGCATCCGGGCTGACTTGACCCCGGGGCACCGCCGACTGCTGCGGGGCGACCTCGTTCGCCTCGGTGAGGAACACGCTGTGCACCGCCACCAGGGCCAGCGCCAGACCCGCAACCAGCACCAGCGTCAATCCAAGCGGCGACCGCGCCGCGCGGCGCACGACGTTCATCTCCCGACCTCCGACCGACCGCCCGCGGCGGCGACCGCCAGCGCCTCCGCCGGTGCGGGACACGCGGAGCCAGCGTCCGCGCGGACGCACTCCGCCGTGACGCGACCCGGCCCCTCGATGGGCGCCGAGTCGGCCGGCGGTGTCAGCGCCGCGAGGAGCCAGCCGACGGACGCATACCCGATGCCTCGCACCAGCACCCGCCACACGCGCGCGCGAGCGACGCCGGGAACAGCGGGCTCACCCGGACGGTCACGACGCGGAACCGAACGATGGGATGTGACCATATCTCACTGATGTATGCCCCGGCGCGTGTTCGGCCAGACTCGCGCGCCGCGGCCGGGATGACGCTATGGCTTCGCCTTCGTCGGCGGCGCCGCGGTCGGCGCGTCGAGAATATAGATCTCCGCGTCCATGCTGACGATCAACTGCGGCAGCTTCTCCGGGGCGACCGCGATGCTGTCCACCACGATCAGTCGCGGGAAGTTCCCCAGGTCGTGGAAATAGTGTACGACCTCAGGAAACGTGCCCCGCACGGTGATCTTCAAGGGCATTTTCGCGTACGGGGCCGCTTTCGTCGTCGACGCCGTCTGCGCGGCTTTGGACCCGGCAGCGGCCTTGGCATCATCGGCCTTGGGGTCCTGACGCTCACCGGGGCTGATGCTGATGATCCGGAGCCCGCGCGTCGTCGTGAACTGCTCCATCTCCGTCAAGAGGGCGGGAATCTCATCGTCCTTCGGCAGCTTGGCCTCGACCGTGGCGAGCTGTCCGGCGAGCGCGCGATACTGCGCGCGTACCTGGCCGGACCGCAGCATGATCTTCTGGTGCCGCAGCAGATCCGTGGTCGCGGAGTCGCGTGTCTGCTCGAGGTCGGCGTACGCGACCTGCTGGGGATCGTACACGAAGAACTTCAGACAGACCCCGCCCAGGAGCAGGATCCCGATGATCAACATCAAGCGCTCGCGGGAATTCACGGCGCGACTCCCTCCAGCTCCTGTTTCGCGACGTCCGACTGCGGCCGCATCGACAGGGAGAGTCCGAACTGCACGGCCTCCGTCTGCTCCGACTGGTCGTTGATGTCCTGCGCGGTCCCGAGCGTCACGCGGCCGTAGAACGGCGAGACCTTCAGCTGCCGCATGAACGCGGCCACCGAATTGTAGGAGTGCGCGGTGCCCTGCACCGTGAACGTGCTGTTGGAGCCGACGGACGAGACGTTCGCCAGCCAGACATCGGCGGGCGTGCGCTGGGCGAGGTCGGTCAAGAGGTCGGCCCACGGCGTCGCGTGATCCTCGAGGCCCTGCAGCAGCGACTCCCGGGCCTGCAGATCCTCGATGTTCGCTTCCAGCTGCAGCACGTCTTCCACCCGCGGGTGGAGCGCGGCGGTCTCCGCGGTGATCGTATTGAATCTCGCCATTGAGCTCGTTCGTGCGCCACACGCCGTACAGATACGTGAGCGCGAGCGCGACGAAGACGGCCGCCAGCGCACCGAACACCGCGGGTTCGGGAATGAGACTCCGGCGCGGCCGCGCCGGCAGCAGGTTGATCCGAATCATGGCTCCTCAACCCCTCTCAGAGCGAGCCCCAGCGCCACCGCGAGCGGGGCGCCGTGGTCTGGCGCGGGGCCGGCGTCCCCAGGCTGGGCCGACCCCGCGAGCTGTCCGAACGGATCGCCGATCTGGGCCGGCATGTCCAGTTCGGTGCCGAGCAGCCGCGGCAGTCCGGGCAGCATCGCGCCGCCGCCCGTGAGCACGGCGCGGTCCGGCATCACCCCCCGGTACTGTCCCTGAAAGTAGTCGATGGACCGGCGGACCTCGAGGGTGAGATCCGCGACCGCGTCCCGGAGCAGCCCCTCGATCGTTCGGGCTTCGCCCTCCGGCACGTCGCTGGCCGGACAGGCGAATCTTGTAGGTCTCCGCCTCCTCGAGGGACAGCCCGCGCTGCGCGGCGATGCGCTGCGTGATCACGTTTCCGCCGCCGACCACGCTGCGCGCGACCCGCGGGGTGGTCCCGTCGACGATGAGGATGCCGGTGTGTGTGGCGCCCAGGTGGAGGTACAGGCCGGGGCGGCCCGCCGGGGTGCCGGCCGGCACCATCGCCCGCAGCAGCGCGAACGGCTCGACATCGATCACGGCGGGCTCGAGACCGGCCGCGCGCAGGGTGTCGACGTGCTGGGCCAGCAGGTCTGTGCGCGCCGCCGCGAGCAGCACCTCCATCCGCGCCGCGCCGGTGTCCGGCACCTCTCCGAGCACGAACGCGTCGTAGGTCGCTTCCGTGATCGGATACGGCAGATACCGCATCACCTCGAAGCGGGCCGCCTCCCGGAGCTCATCCCCGGACAGACGCGGCAGCCGCACCTCTCGGACGAGCGAGACGTGCCCGCTCACGGACGCGACCGCCCGTCGCGTCCGGATGCCGGCGTGGCTGAGCGCGTCGCGTAGCACCCGTCCGACCACCGGCGGAAACGAGATCCGGCCGCCGCGCACCGTGCCCGGCGGGGTCGGCACGGTGAGCCGCGCGCGCACGCTGAACCCATCGCGGCCGCCGACCAGCTCCACGATCTTGATCCACGCGCTCCCGATGTCGACGCCGACGGCCGCGGCCGCGCGCGCGACGGCCCGGCGAGGGTCGGAGGCGTCCGGCACGGCGGCGCGGAGCTGCGCCGCGGGACGGGCCGCGCGGCGGCCCCGGACGACGCGGTCTCGAACCCGGGTGAGCGTCGCCCCTAGCCGCATGGGCGCCCTCTCCCGTCTGCCGCGCCACGCGCGGCGGCCCAACAGGCCCGCGGTCTCGCCGGCCTGCCCCACACGCCCCAGTGCGCCGCGCGCTCTCGGTCCACGTCCCCGCCCCCTCCTACTGCTGATTGCGCAGCGTCACGTCGCTGCTGACCTGCTCCGTCGTCGCCACGTTCTCGTTGGACGCCTTCGCCGACCCCTTAAGGGTCACCGTGACATCGGTCGAGGCGACCGTCGGACAGCCCCCGGTGGCCGAGATCATCAGGGCCGCCGAGGTACCTTCCACGGTGTCGTAGATCAGCCGGAGCGCCGTCAGGTCGTACTGGACCCGAATGAGGTACGGTCCCGCCGCGTTGATGGCCGGCGCGAGCGATCCCGCCGCCGCGGTCTGCGCCGACGACAGATAGTAGCTGACGTACCAGCCGTCGTACGGCGTCTGGTTCGACGCGTTGGTGTCGGTCGCGTAGATCGTCGTCGAGTCCGAGAGCGTGACCGTGGCCAGGTGCGGCAGCGCGACGCTGATCTGCGTCGGGGAACACTGCGGTGTTGAACGTGAAGCTCGACGCACCGACGGTCTCGACGATCCCGGTGATGAGGCGGCGCGCCTGGCGCAGATCGCGCTCGATGCGGTCGATCCCGACCTGACTGCCGACCTGCGCCTGCGCGTTCACGCCGCCCTTTGAATACACCGCCAGGCTGGTGATCAGCAGCGACGCCACGGCGCCCATCACGATCGAGAATACCGTGAGCACGGTCATGAGCTCCACGAGGGTCATTCCGCGGGCGTCCGCCAGCCAGCGGCGTACGTCCGGTCGGCGCCGTCTCCCCCTCATGGCTCCACGAACGTGCTGATCATGATGCACCCCGGCCCGGTCGGGACCTCGGCGCCGCCCACCACGCATCCGTTCGGGCTGGCAAGGTGCCCGGACGTGAACACGGTGTGGCCGTTCTGGAGCCAGTGCGTCGCGGCCGACACGCGGTACATGTACTGCCCGGATCCCGGCAGGGTCCACGGGCTCCCGGACTCCACGTACTGGCCCGTCCCCGCATTCCACACCCAATATTCAATCTGCAGATCGACCGTGAACACGGCCGCGGCGGCGGTGGTCCCGTTGCCGTTGCTGTCGTAGTACTGACTCGCCACGGTGCCGAAGTCCCCCACGTCCGCCGCGATCGTCGCGATCGGGCCGTTCTTGAGATCCTCGACCCAACGCTGCGCCAGATTCGCCGCCTTCGACTGGTCCTTGCCGTACATCGAGAGCACGAGCCCCGGCGGAAACACACTGGCGACGGCGAGGAGTCCCACCGTCATGATGATGATCGCGATCATCACCTCGATCAGGGTGAAGCCGCGTTCACCGCTCACGGGCGCCCCCCGCGCGACGTACGCCTCCTCACGTCGGCCGTGTCGCCCCATGCGCCGCCCTCTCCGCCTTCGTACCCCCCGTTATACCGCCCGCGGAGGGGTTTCAGACGTCCCCGGGGTCCCGAACAGCCGGTCCACCGGCCTCAGCCCGCCAGACCGCCACCGGCGCGCCCGCGATCGAGCACCAGCAGGACCCCGATCAGGACCCATAGCACGGGGGCGACGCTGACGTAGCTGAACGCCAGTTGGAGCTGCACGAAGTACGCAACCAGCCCGCCGAGCAGCCCCGCGGCGAGCGTGCGCGTCCACGGGGCGGCGCCGGCGCGCGCGACACGCCAGCCGGTGCGCAGCAGAGCGCCCCACAGCCAGAGATAGGCCGCCAGCCCGACGAGACCGGTGGCGATCGCCTGCTGCAGCAGGTCGTTGTGGGGACGGTCCACGATCAGGTTCATCATCCGCGCGTAGGGGTACACCGCGTAAAACGCAGGTGTCCCGTACGCGGGGTAGATCTGAGCCAGGGTCTCCGGGCCCCACCCGAACAGCGGGCGCTGCCCGACGAGCGTGCCGGACGTCTCCCAGAGAAACATCCGGCCGTGCAGACTGTTCGCGACCGCCGCGGGATCCAGTTGGCCCGATACGGGGCCGGTGAGCAGCACGACCGGCGTCACGGCGGCGCAGCACAGCACGAGCACCGCGAGCGGCCGCGCGGCGGCCCGAAGGGTGCGCGGCCCCAGGGCCGCGGCCCACGCCGCGAGCCCGACGGGGAGAGCCGCCCAGGCGCCCCGCGCGAGCGACGCGAGCAGCCCGGCGTACAGCAGCACCACGACCGCGCCCCAGAGCTGGCACCACTCGGGCCGTTCCTCGGCAGCGTAGAGGCTGACCGCGATCGGGAGCAGCAGCACGAGGTAGGCGCCGAGCGCGATCGGGTTGCCCACGGTGCCGAACACGCGCAGCGACCCCGCACGCTCGAAGTCGAGCGCGACCGGACGCGCGCCCCAATATTGGAGAAGGGCCAGCACCGACATCACCACCGCCCCGCCGAGCCCGACGCCGATAACCGCGCGCACCCGGGCGGCCGTGACCAGCGCCGCCCCGGTCACCACGGCGGCGACGCCGTAGGCCAGCCACGTCACCAGCCCCTCGTAGCGGTAGTCGTCGCCGACGAGGCTGGTGGCTGGATCGATCGAGGCGAGCGTCGACACCGTGAGGGCGGCAAGCCACGCCAGGAGCGCATAGCCCACGGGCGACCGCAGCCGCCCGAGCCAGTCGGTCCGCCCTCGCCACAACAGCGCGACCGCCCCCAGGGCCGTCGCGGCGTAGAAGAGCTCGACCTTCGGCCAGTAGTAGCGATCGTACCAGTGCGGGTCGACGACCAGCGGGACGACGCCGACGATCACGGCGACCGCGGCCAGCGCGGCCCAATCCGAGCGCGATGCGGCGAGATCCCCCAGTCCGCGCGGCGGCGCGGCGACGTTACTCCCTGCGGACATGCCACTCACTCCTCCGCCGTCCCCGGCCGGGCGACCCGGCGGACGGACCGCGTGGGGACCGGCAGCGATGCCGAGGGGGCCGGACGAACGTCCCGGCCCCCTCGGGTGTTCCGCGAGCGCTCTCTGCGTCCAGTGCTGCGTGCCCGCGCGCTACGGCGATGCCGCCGCGCCTCGGGTATGGTTCAGGGACTTGCCGTTGCCGGCGCTCGCAGTATCGTAGTTGTTGACCCACGGATCCGAGACGCCGTCGAATGCGCACGCCACGTGGCCGTACGACGGAGCCGATGCGTTGGCGTTGGCCAGGGTGCCGGACGCGCTGCCGTTCGACAGGTAGTAGTCCGCGCCGCTAGTCACGCTGGGATCGTCCGGCTCCACGAACGCTCCCGGCGTCGTGTACGGCGTCCCGCTGGCCGGCGCCAGGTTGCCGAGGTTCGGGTTGGACGTCGACGCCATGGTGCCGCCGGTGTAGTTCGTGCCGGTATTGTCCGTGGCCCACATCGCGACCGCGGTTTCAAGGTTGCGCTGGTTCGACACGCACTTCGCCTTGCGTGCGCGCTCCTGGGCGAGTCCGAACTGCGGCACCAGGATCGCCGCCAAGATCAGGATCACCAGGATCACGATCATCAGCTCGATCAGGGTGAAGCCTGACTCGCGTTGCTTGAGCATCTGCATCAGTCGACGATACATTGGCGACTCCTTTCGGTCACTGACTTGATCCAACCGACCCCCCCGGTGCTCGCCTCCCCCCCTCCGCCCGTCATAGTGGTCACACTGTGTCGTGTAGCGCTTCATGCCCTCCGCACACCGTGCCCAGACTCACGAACGTGCGGACGCACGGACGCCCGTTCTTACGGTGAGGCGGCCGCGCCGCGCGTGTGGTTCAAGCCTGCTCCGCCGCCACCGCCGGCGGTGTCGTAGTTGTTGACCCAGGGATCGGTAACGCCATCGTAGGCGCACGCGACGTGGCCGTACGAGGGCGCCGACGCGTTCGCGTTGGCCACGGTGCCGGACGCGCTGCCGTTCGACAGGTAGTAGTCCACGCCGTCCTGGTCTGCGACGGTGCCGTCGTCGGGCTCGATGAACGCCCCGACCGTCGTGTACTGCGGCTGCCCGGTCGTCGTCAGCGCGGTGAAATTCGGCGTGGATCCGTCCATCGTACCGCCAGCGTAGTTGCTTCCGGTGTTATCCGTCGACCACATCGCGACGGCCGTCTCAAGCGTCCGCTGGTTGGAGACACACTTCGCCTTGCGCGCGCGCTCCTGCGCCAGTCCGAACTGCGGCACGAGAATCGCCGCCAGAATCAGAATGACCAGGATCACGATCATCAACTCGATGAGCGTGAACCCGGCCTCGCGATCGTGCATCCTCCGCAGAACCCGGCCCAACATCCGATTCGCCCCCTTTTGCCGCCATCGGCGTCCCGCGCGGGCGGCGACGCAGCACTGCGCTTGCCCGACTATGTGCCCGTGCCGTGGCGTTCTTAGACGTGCGAACAGAAGTGCGCCCGCACCGCGCACGGCGGACGGGAACGCCCGCCGCCCCGAGTCCGGGAGGTCTACGCCGCGCGGGGCGCGGGCATAACCGCAGGGGACGTTCCGGAGGACTGGAACGAGGAGCGTGCGTCGCCGTGGCATCCGTCATCACCGTCGAAAGCCTGACGAAGCACTACCGCAATCCTTCGAGCGGCAGCCGGGCTGCGCTCCGCGGGCTCACGCTCGACGTCCCGGCCGGCGAGATCTTCGGCTTCCTCGGACCCAACGGCGCCGGCAAGACCACCACCATCAAACTGCTGCTCGGGTTGATCTCTCCCACGGCCGGCCACGGGACGATGCTCGGGTACCCGCTCGGATCGGTGAACGCACGCCGGCACCTCGGATTTCTCCCGGAGTCGCCGTACTTCTATGAGTACCTCCGCGGCGAAGAACTCCTGGATTATTACGGACGGCTGTTCGGCCTCGGACATCATCTGCGGCGGGAGCGCATCGAAAGTCTGCTCAAGCTCGTCGGATTGTGGGACGCCCGGCGGCTCGCCGTGCGCAAGTACTCCCGCGGCATGCTGCAGCGCCTCGGCCTGGCCCAGGCGCTGATCAACGACCCCGACCTCGTGATCCTCGACGAGCCGGCCGGCGGCCTCGATCCGATCGGCCGGCGTGAGATGCGGGACATCCTCCTGCACCTGCGCGACCGGGGCAAGACGGTCTTCCTCAGCTCCCACATCCTCGCCGAGGTTGAGACCGTCTGCGACCGCGTCGCGATCCTCCACCGCGGCGAGCTCGTCGCCGGCGGGCGCATGACCGACCTGCTCTCCGAGGGGCGCGAGATGGAGCTGACGGTCCACGGGGTCAACGGCGCGCTCAGCGCCCATCTCGGCGGTATGCCCGGCGTGGAGATCCACCATGGCACCGACGTGACCGTTGTCATCCTGCCGGAGCATGCGCTGGTGTACCAGGCGATCGAGATCGTCCGCGCCGCGGGCGGACAGGTGGTGTCGCTCGGCGCGAAGCGCGAGCGGCTCGAGGACCTGTTCGTCAAGCTCGTCGGCGGCTCGAACGGGGAGGGGCAAGGATGAGTTCGCCCATCGTGGTAATCGCCCAGCAAGCGATGCGCGAGGCGTCCCGCCGCCGGACGCTGCCCGCGCTCGTGATCTTCGGCTGCGGGATCATCCTCAGCAGCGCGTTCCTCTCGTTCTTCCAGCTCGGCGTCGAGATCAAGTTCTTCAAGGACATCGCGATGACGGTGATCTTCCTGTTCGGGACGGTCGCGACCCTCGTCATCGTGAGCACGCAGCTGTCCGGCGAGATCGAGAGCCGCACCATCTACAACGTGCTGAGCAAGCCGATCCGGCGCTGGGAGCTCGTCGTCGGCAAGTTCGCGGGCGCGGCCGTCGCGATCGGGCTGGCGATCGCGCCGATGGTCGCGATCCTGACGTTCTTCATCTACACGGATCATGGCGGGTCCGAGCTCGAAGCGGTCAAGGGCGCGTACCTGCTCTGGCTCGCGTTCACGGTGCTCTCGGCGGTCGCCCTCGGCATCGCGTCCGTCGCCACGTCGACCGTCACCGCGGCGCTGACGATTCTCGTGTTTGTCGTGAGCTATCTCAAAGGCGCGGTCACCACCTACCTCGACCTGATCTCCGCGCACCCGGTCGTCGCCTACTTCGGCCAAGCGCTGTACTACCTGCTGCCGAACTTCGAAAACTTCAACACCCGCACCGCGGTGGTGCACGACGAGCTCGTCCCGTGGGCCTACCTCGGCCGGACCACGATCTACGCCGCCGCGCTCGTCTGCCTGTTTCTGTACGTCGGCATCCAGATGTTCGAGGAGCGCGAGTTTTGACGGCCGACTCGCTGCTGCGCCTCCGCCGCGCCACCGCCGTCGTCGCGCTGCTCGCCTGCGTCGCCGGCTCGCAGGCGCTCGTGGATCAATACCGCCTCGCGGTGAACGACGAGGCGGGCGTGACGTTCTCGGTCGCGGCCGTCGTGGTGCGGAGCTTTCTCGGGGAAGTGCGCGGCCTCGCCGCCGACTTTCTGTGGCTGCGCGTGGACGAGTATCAGCACCGGCGGCGCATCATCGGCGGCAGCCTCCTGCAGCAGGACGACGAGGCGCTCATGCCGCTCGTGCGGCTCATCACCTGGCTCGATCCGCACTTCGTGGATGCATACGCGCTCGGCGGGCAGTGGCTTGCGTTTCACTTCTCCCATCCGCAGCAGGCGGTCGCGTTCTACGAAGAGGGCATCCGCAACAACCCCAACGACTTCGACCTGCACACCGGCGCCGCGTGGGTGTACTGGCGCTGGCTGCACAACTACGGCCGAGGCGACCGTGCTGGCGCGCGACGCCGCCGGCCTCGCGGGCGACGACCTGGAGCGGTTCCAATCGCTGTGGCTGGTCGCGCACATCCGCATGACCGCTGGCGACACGGCGGGCGCGATCAGGGCGTGGCGCGAGGTAGGACAGATCCCCGGGTACGACCAGGCGTCCAAGAGCGGGATCGCGCGCACCCTGGCCCAAGGACGCGGGAAGGCGCAGTGACGGAGCGCTGGCGCCGGCGGCTCGGGCAGATCGCGGCCGGCCTCGCGCTGGCCGCCGTCACCATCCTGGTCACGGAGTGGGCGTTCCCCGCCGGACATCTCGCGATCACGATCGGCCGCCCGTACTATTCACGGTCGGTCGGCGAGACGTCGATGTACGTCACGATCGACATCGCGATCAAGAACGTGGGCGCGGACTCGGTGCAGATCGACCGGGAGCACTTCCTCCTCGTGGACTCCACCGGGCGCCGCTACCAGAGCGATCCGTCCACGCATTTCCTCGCGAACCATTTCGACGTCCTGACGATGCCGCCGGGGTACGCGGTCCGAGGGGCGACGGTGTTCCAAATCGAGCCGGGGCACGAGGCCGCCGCCTTGGTGTTCGTCTCGCCGACCGGCGAGATCGTTCGGTTCCGGCTGCTGTAGCGGCCACGACGTCCGGAGGGCACACGCGCGCATGGAGACCGGTTCGCTGCTGAGAGGACGCCTGAGGATCGCCGCGGGCTGCGCCGCGGTCGCGGCGGTGGCGGGATGGCTTGCGTTCGGCGGGAGCCGCGCCCCGTCGCCGGCCACGGACGCCGCCGCGCAGACGGCGGCACCAGGCCCCTCGGCCGGCGCACCTGCGCCCGCGGACCCCTCCGCCTCGACAGACGCCGACGCCGGCGGGCTCGACGACATTCTGGAAGAGGAAAACGGCGATCTGGTGGACGTGCTCGCGGTGCTGCCGCGGGCGTGCGCGGCGGCCGAGCGGCACGGCGCGGGACGGCTCGCCGTGCCGGCGGTGGAGACGTGCGTCGCCGACGCCGAGGAGTCGGCCAACCTCGTAAGCCTTGTGCGCGAGTCGGTGGAGAGCCCGGCCGGCGCCGCGATGCCCGGCGACGTCCACACCCGGTGGGGGCACACGCTGCTCGGGGACGCCCAGACGATCGGGCACGCAATCGATCCCGTGGCGCGCGCGATCGGCGAGGAGCTGGCCTCCGGCCGCACGCCGCCCGGCGGAGTTCCGCGCGCTCGGGCAGCTGCGCGACCGCATCGACCGGGTCCGGGCGACCCTGAGTCTCTAAACTCCGCCGCCGCGGCGCGGCGAGCGAGTTGGAGGTGGAGCATGCACGACGACCCGCGGCCATTCCCAATGCGACACCGACGGTCCCGGCTTCGGAGCCTGCCGGCCTCCGCTCCGCACCGGCCCGCCTCCGATGAGGGTGGAATCGCGCTCATCTCCGCCGTCTTCATTATGTTCCTGGTCGGGATGCTGCTCTTCGCGTTCGCGGTGGAGACCCAGGGCGACCTCGGGTTTGGCACGCTGAACCGCAACAGCATGGTGGCGATGGATCTCGCGGACGCCGGCGCCCAGGAGGCCCTCAGCCGGCTCGCGGCCTTCGGCTACACCGCGGGCGTCACCGTGTCGTCGTTCACCAACAGCCTCGCGGCCGCGACTCCGGGGGCGACGGGGACCGTGAAATTTCAGGCCGTGGAACAGAGCAACCCGTCGCTGCTGCCCGTCCTCTCCACCGCCACGTTCGGCGGGGTGCAGCGGCGCGTCCGGCTGCTCGTCAACATCAACGTCAACCCGTGGGAATATCAGATCTACGGCCAGGGCGTGAACTTCGACGGCGACACGACGCCGTCCACCGGGAACGACATCTACTCGAACTCGACGGTCGAATTCGAGAACTATGGGTACTCGCCCCTGTGCGCGGCCACCGCGACGGCGCTCAACCTCGTCAGCCCCCAGGTGATGGCGGGCGCGATCGTGTACGGGGAGGCCGCGGGGTCCGCGACGACCCCGCCGTGCGGGAGCCCGACGAACGCGGGGACGTACTTCGGCGAATGCCAGGACCTGCAGGCGTACTTTCAGGTGATCCAGCAGGGCAAGGGCTTGTCCGGCCCGCTGCCGACGAGCGGCGCGGGGTACCCGGCGATCGGGGAGGTGGCCCCGACCTCGTGCAAACAGGACGGCAACCGGTCGACGAGCAACACGGCCGGGGGCATGACGACGATCGCGCTCGGAACGAGCTATACGGAGCCGGTCAACTGGCACCCGATGACGCCCCAGGGGATGACGTCGACCGACTTCACCAACATCGTCAAGGACTGGAACAAGGGCACGCTGCCGGCCGGGGTCGGCGTCGTCCAGGCCTCGCAGACCAACGCGAGCGGGGCGCAGAGCGGCGTCACGTACGCCTCGAACGGCACGTACACCCCGACCTACTGGTCATCGGTGCCCTCGACGAATGGCAAGATGATGCTCGTCTACGCGACGGCGCCGTTCTGCGTGAACACCTCCACCGGCGCGGTGACGCTGGCCAGCGGCAACCCGTGCGCGGGCGGCTCGGACTACTACGGCTACAACGGCAACATCAACGGCAGCTCGAACAACTCCTCGGACGATACGGCCACCTTCCCCGAGCGGTATTTCGATTGGGGGCTGGTGATCGACGACTTGAGCCGAACGGTCCCGGCGACGTTCTACGGCACCGGGAACCAGAACGGGATCCGGTACGTCCCGATCTATCCGATCATCAACGCGCTCTCGTACGCGTGCACCGAGAACGTGAACCCGGGCACGAACGTCTTCGACAACGTCAACGGCAACTCGCAGCACTGCTCGAGCCCGCCGACGACGACGATCAACTCCCAAAACGTCACGTTCAGCGGGACGAAGGCCAGTCCCGAGAGCCTCGTCATCAGCAACAACACCGGCGGGGGACAGATCGTGGCGATCACGGGGTCGGTGCACGGCCAGTCGTCCGGCTCGAACTGCAACGGCATCAACCCGCCGTTCAGCTCGGGCAACTGGGGCGTGATTCTCGCGACCGGCGATATCGAGATCGACGGCAACTTCGTGTTCAGCGGCTATATCTACGCGCAGGGCAACATCACGCAGGGCAGCGGGAGCAACTGGGCGTGGCTCAACGGGGGGCTCCAGGGCAAGCAGCAGACGTCTCCGCAGGCCCAGGGCTTCCTCGACCTCAACAACAAGTCGGGCTTCGTGGGGCTGTGCGGCGGGCAGGCCCCGACGCTCGGCACCCCGCTCCTGACGAACTACCTGGGCGTCAGCTGGCAGGACGTCCCGCTCGACCAGCCGTAAGCGGACCGCACGGCCGAGGAGCGGAGACGATGCGATCCAGGATCCCCACGGCCCTCGCCGCACTCGCAGTCGCGCTCGGCGCCGCCGCGGCCGCCGCGGCCGACACCATGCCGCAGCGTCCCGACCAGATCGCCTTCAACGCACGCGCGGTCCCCGGGTCGGTGCTCGTCGTCCCCGCGGGGCCGACGGGCGCGCGCACCGCGTCGCTGCTCTGCGGGGCGATCCCCAGCCTGAAGCAGACCTGGCAGCTTCTGCGGACCGGACAGGATCCGCACGGCGCGGGCGACTGTCACGCCCTGTCGACCGGCAGCATCGTCAAACTGCTTCGGCAAACCGGAGACTACGTCATCGACGACCCGTCGCTCCCCGCCGCGCCCTACGAGAACGACGCCTACCGCATCGTCCGGGTCCAGGTGCTGTCGGCGCTGAACGCCGCGGGCGCACCCGCCCGCTCGCTCGTCAACGTGACCGGCTACATGCTCATCGACGACCTGGAGTGGCCGCCCCACCGGTAGCCGCAGGATCGGCCGGTCGGCGCGCGCTGGCGCGTCTACCCCGCACCGCCCCGGGGCATAACAGACGAGGACCTCGGTGTGCCATCGCGGGGAGTGATCGCGGCGTGAATACGTGGGGCGGACGCGCGGGACGCCGGCGCGCGATCGGCGGGACGATCGCGGTGTTGCTGTGCGCGGTCCTCAGCGGGCAGGCGGGAGCGCAGTGGGCCGACCAGCCCCTGCCTCGGCCCGATCTGCGCAACGCCGACGGGGAACCGATGGTCCGCGTCGTCGCGACGACGACACAGGTGGCCGATTTCGCGCGCATCATCGGTGGGATGCTCGCGCATGTCGACCCCATCCTCTCCGCGAACGTCGACCCGTCGGACTTTACCCTCGGTCCCGGTGACCTGCAGCGCCTCGCGTTCGCCGACCTCGTCGTGGAAAACGGCGCGGGGCTCGAAGCGGCCTGGATGGCCCCCGTGGTGCACGGGGCCCCGCCGGGGGTCCGGGTCATGGTGACCGACCGGGGCGCCCGCGCGCTCCCGGAGGAGGGCCAGCGGTACGGCCCCGGATGGGGCAGCGTGATCGTCCCCGTCGCGATCGCCAGCCGTGGGCTCGCCCCCTCGCCGGCGCCGCACGGGGATCCGCGGTTGTGGCTCGCGGTGCCGAACGCCGTGCGCATGGTCGCGAACATTCGCGACGCGCTGAGCACGGTCGCACCGCCGTACGCGTCGTACTTTCGCGGGAACGCCGCGCGGTACACCGGCGAGTTGACCGGGCTCGACCGGACGATCGAGGCGCAGACCGCCGCCCTCCCGCGGGGGCGGCGCACGCTCGTCACCACGTACGGCGGGCTCGCCTATTACGCCGCGCGCTACGGGCTGACGTATGTGTCCCTCGACATCCCCGCCCCGGGCGCCGGACGGGTCGACGTCGCAGCGCTTGTGGCCCGGGTCCGGGCGCAGCACGTCCACGCCATGCTCGTCACGGCCTCGGCGGACCCTGCGGTGACCGCCGAGATCGCACGCCGCGCGGGCGTGCGCGTGGTCACCGACTGGTACGCGGACGCGCTCGGGCTGCCGGGCTCGGACGGCGACACCTACGTGAAGATGATGCAGTACGACACCAACGCGATCGTCACCGCGCTGCGGTAGCCGGACGATGCCGGAGCGCCCGATCGTCGAGATCCGCCCGCGCGGTCCCGCCGTCGAGTTCGAGGACGTCTCGATCGCCTACGGCGACCACGTGGCCGTCGACGGGGTCACCGCGGCGCTGCAGCCGGGGACGATCGTCGGGCTGCTCGGCCCGAACGGGGCCGGCAAAACCACGCTGCTCAAGGCGCTGGTTGGGGTGCTCGCCCCGGCGCGCGGCGCGATCCGCCTGCACGGCATGGCCCCCGCGGAGGCGTGGCACCACGTCTCGTACCTGCCGCAGCACGAGCAGGTCAATTGGGAGTTTCCGGTCAGCGTCCTCGACGTGGCGCTGATGGGCCGCGTCCGGGCCCTCGGGTGGCTCGCCGCGCCGCGCGCCGCCGACCGCCGGACCGCGATGGACGCCCTCGAGCGGGTCGGCATGGCGAGCTACGCGCGGCGGCAGATCGGCCAGCTCAGCCGCGGCCAGCGGCAGCGCGTGCTGCTGGCGCGCGCGCTCGCGCAGCGCGGGGACGTCGTGATCCTCGACGAGCCGCTGGCTGGCGTCGACACCACGACGCAGGACGCGGTGCTGTGCCTGCTCGGGGACCTCCGGGACCAGGGGGCGCTCGTTATCATGTCTACCCACGATCTCACCGCCGCCGCCCAGCGGTGCGATCGCCTGCTGTGCCTCAACCGGCGGCTCGTCGCGTACGGCCCCGCCCGGGCGGTGTTCGTCCCCGACGTGCTGCGTGCCACGTACGGCTCGACGGTCGCCGTCCTCGACGCCGGCCTGGTGGTGTACGATGCCGCTCGCTGACGCGCTGCTCGCCCCGCTCGGTCTGGGGTTCTTGCAGCGCGGGCTGGCGGAGGCCGTGCTGATCGGCCTCCTCTGCGGGATCATCGGGACGTACGTCGTCCTGCGGGGGATGGCGTTTCTCGGCGATGCGATGGCGCACGCGGTCTTCCCGGGCATCGTGATCGCCTTCCTGCTGCGCGTGGACATCCTGCTCGGCGGCCTCGCGTTCGGGGTACTCACCGCGCTCGGCATCGGCGCGGTGAGCCAGCACCGCCGCGTCAGCAGCGACAGCGCGATCGGGGTGCTGTTCGTCGGTGCGTTCGCGCTGGGCGTCGTCCTGATCAGCAGCATCCGCTCGTACGTGCGGGACCTGGCGACCATTCTCCTCGGCGATATCCTCGGGGTGACCTCGCAGGATCTCTGGCTGACGCTTGCGGTCGGGGTCCTCGTGATCGCGGCGGTGTGCCTCTTCCACAAGGAGCTCACCCTGGCGTCGTTCGACCGGGACATGGCCCAGGCGATGGGCCTCCCCATCGCCCTCTTGGACAACGGCCTGCTGGTGCTGCTCGCGCTCGTGGTGATCGTCTCGGTGCAGGCGGTGGGCACCGTGCTCGCGCTGGCGATGCTCGTGACGCCGGCGGCCACGGCGCGCCTCTTGACCGACCGGGTCGTCCCGATGATGGTGGTGGCCGCCGCCCTCGGCGCGCTCTCCGGCGTCGCCGGCCTGTACGCCTCGTTCTACCTGAACATCGCGTCGGGCGGGGCGATCGTGCTGATGGCGACCGCGATGTTCTTTGCGGCCTGGCTGTTCGCGCCCCGCTACGGCGTCTGGCGCCTCCGCATCCCGCGGCGCGCCACGCCCTGACGGCGGCTCCGACGCGATGCGCCTCCGACCCCCCACGGCCGTCCGACCGCATCGACCAGTGGGCATAATGACAATTGATGTCGTTTACCCTGACTACCGCGACTCACGTACGGGAGGGAGGACACGCACGATGCAGATGACGCGCTTCAGGTTGTGGCAGCGCGGGGCCCTCGCAGGGGTGACCGCCCTGCTTGTGATCGGGCTCGCATGGACGGGCGCCGGGTCGAGCGCCAGCGCAGCGCGGCCGCTCCGGGTGGTGGCGACCACGACGCAGGTCACCGATTTCGCGCGCATCGTCGCCGGCAACGCGGCGCAGGTGGTGGGGATTCTGCCGGCCAACGTCGACCCGCATGACTACGAGGCCGTGCCGGGGGATCTGCAAAAGCTCTCAGCCGCCGACCTGCTCGTGGAAAATGGCGCGGGCATGGAAGACGCGTGGATGGTCAATCTGTTACAGAGCGTGCACCGGCGCGTCCGGGTCGTGGATACCAGCCGGGGCATCTCGCTGCTGCCGGGAAGCCGCGAGTCTCCGCGGGGCGATCCGCACATCTGGTTTGCCGTCCCGAACGCCGCGCAGATGGTCGCCAACATTCGCGACGCGATGGCGCAGGCCGACCCGGCCAACGCCGCCTACTATCGGGCCAACGCGGCGCGCTATGTCCCGCAGCTCGACGCGCTCGACAAGTACATCTTCGCGCAGATCGCCACCCTGCGGCGGGCCGAGCGAAAGCTCGTGACGAGCCACGACGCGTTCAGCTACTACGTGACGCGCTACGGACTCACCCTCGTCGGGGCCGTGATTCCGAGCACCAACACGGAGGCCGAGGTCTCCGCGCAGCACCTCGCGCAGCTCGTCGGGGTCATCCGCAGCGAGCACGTCAAGGCGATCTTCCTCGAGACCTCGGTCAACCCCAAGGTCGAAGAGCAGATCGGCCAGGAAACCGGCGTGCGGGTCGTCACCAATCTCTACGGGGACACGCTTGGCCCTGCGGGGTCCGACGGCGACACCTACCTGAGGATGATGCGGCACAACACCGATCTGATCGTCTCCTCGCTGCGCTGACGCGCGGCGGGAACCGCTGGCGGCGCGGCGGCCGGCATCGCACCCTCGCTCCCCCAGGGTGGGGTCGATCCGGTCAGCCGCCGCCGGCCGGCTGGGGCGCCGGGGCGGAGGGGGACGGACACCCCTCGATCAGATTGACGACCCCGGCCACGAATCCGACCCCGACGGTCTCGCGGCCCAGGATCTCCACGGTGTGGTCGTTGTACTCCTCGGCGAGGCCTCGCTTCCCGCCGCACTTCTCGAACCGCGTATACCGAGTCTCGAGCACCATGCGGTCGCCGACCGTCGCGATCTCGACCGCCTGCTGCAGGTAGATCCCCTGGAAGCGCTCGACCGTCGGCACGTCCGAGGTCGCGACCCACGCGGGCGCCGCGCCAGCGCAGAGCAACAGCACCAACGTGCCGACGACGGGTATGCCGAGACCGCGCCTGCTGAGCAGCGGTCGGCACACGGCCGGCACCACCATCAGGAAAGACCGTCCCGGTGCATGGGGCGGCCCACGTCGGGGCGCCGCGCCGCCCGAAGCAGAGTTGCCACCGCCGTGAGGTCGTGAGCGATCATCACCCGCGGCTCCTCCCGTGACCCCTCAGAGATGCCGGACACAAAGCTTGAGGGTTCGCGCCGACGGGGCGATCCCCTATCTGTTCGAACGGACAATTCTTCGCCTGGCGAACAGATGTTCCCAAAAAGGCGCCAGGCGGCCGCGGCGCGGGAGCGGCACCTCTCTAGCGATGGGTGCTGTCCGCGTCGGCGCCCTCCACGATCACGGCGCTGTAATCGCCGCCGAGAAAACGATGCTGGCTCGCCGCCTGGTACGCGGGGCTCCGATACCAGGCCCGGGCCTCCGCGGCCGTCGGGAACTCGAGGATGGCGACGCCTTCGACCGCCGGTCCCTCGACCACCTCGCAGGGGCCAAAGCGTGCGAGGAACTTCACCGCGTGTCCGGCGAGAAACGCCGGCGCGTCCTTCGCGTACGCGCCGAGTTCTGCGGGATTGCGGGTGTGCAATCGCATGATCACGATGTACGCGGCCATGTGTGATGGGGTTCCGGTGGGTGGTTCGAACTCCTGCCGTCGGCACCCGAGCGGGGAGCCTCGGCCACGCCGCCGTCTAGAACATCGCGCGGCCGCGTCGCGCTCCAGGCGTCACCCGAGGGAGCCGAGGCGGAGTGTCCAAGGAGCGACCCGCGTCATTCGCAGCAAGCCGCTGCGCGTCCACGGGTCGCCGGCCAGGCGTGACGCGACCTCCTGCGCATCGTTCGCGCGGATGATCAGGAGCGTGTCGGGCGTTCCCTCGAGCGGCCCACCCAGCACCACGAACCCGTCTGCCTGGAGCACGTTCATGAACGCGGCGTGAGCCGGCCAGTCTTCCTGTCCCTCCATCGGACGCGCGTGATTCCACGCGTCGCCTCGTGACCGGAAGACGGCAAGGAGCTGGCCCATGCACGCACCTCCACGAACTGGTCGCCGGCGCAGACCATCACATCATACTGTGCGCGCACCGTCACGGGGAACTCGAGGTCCTCGTCTCGCGGGCCTGCCGCCCGCCTTGGCCCCGGGCCGCTACCCCGAGACGTGCACGCGCACGGCGTCGTAGCCCTCGGCGCCGTCGGGAAGGCGTCTGAATCTGCCGGCCTGATAGACGCCCGCGGCGTCGGCGGCCCGCACCGTGAGCGTGTACTCGCCCGGCCCCGGCGCGCGCCACGCCGCGGTCCAAAACTGCCAGCAGTTCGTGTCCAGCGGTGCGCTGACCGACGCCGGGATCCACGAGGTCCCGCCGTCCGCACTGATCTCGACCCGAGCGATGCCGCGGCGCCCGGCGAACGCCCAGCCGCCGAGGGACACGAGCGCGCCCGGCGCGGCCTCCAGGAAGGCGCTCTGCGTCTTCACGATGGCCGCCTTGCTCAACCCCTGCCGCTCCCAGTACCCCATGATGTCGAGCCGGGAGACCTCGATCGCGGTCAGCCACTTGGGCTGCTTCATACCGTAGCGGTTCGGAAGCAGCACCCGGACGGGCGCGCCGTGCTTCTGTGGAAGAGCGGCACCGTTCATCTCGTAGACGAGCAGCGCGTCCGGATCCATCGCCGCCGCCAGCGGCACCGACTCGCGGTACCCGTCCGCGCTCCGCCACACCACCGTGGTCGCGGTCGGACGCACCCCGGCGAGCGCCAGGACATCGCGCACCCGGATCCCCTTCCACTTCGCGTTCCCGATCAGGTCGCCGCCCACCTCATTGCTGATGCATTCAAGGGTGCGGTAGCACTCCACGGGCGGGGCGGCGCGCAGGAACTCGGCGTACGACAGCGTGAGCGGCGCGGCCACGAGCCCCCCAACCTCGAGCGACCATGTGGCCCGGTCCACGGTCGGATCGAACGGATAGTTTTTCGAGACCTGATAGAATTGGTCGTTCGGGGTGACTTCCGGCGGCAGCCCGCGCGCGGCGGCGGGCGCCCGGGCGATCCGGCGCACGATCAACACGGCCGCGGCGAGCCCGGTGACGAGCAGCGCGGAGTGGCGTAGCAGGCGCCGGCGCGCGACCCGTGCGGCGCCGACCGGCTCTCCGGACAGTGTCCCGGTGCCGGGTATGCGGGCGGGCGCCGTCCCCGGGATCCACCGGGCCAGCAGCAGCCCATAGAGCGCCGCGCCGACGGCGAGCGGCAGCGCCGGCGCCACGACGGCCGCGCTGAGCACGCCGCGGAGAGACAGCACGACGACGGCGCCGAGCGCCGCAGCCCCGACGGCCGCGGCCGAGGCCTGAGCGAAGCGCGAGCGGTGCCGAGGCGCCCGGATGCCCCGGCCGTACGCCAGGCCGCCGAGCCCGCATCCCATGAGCGTCGCGGCGACAGTCAGCGCGAACGCGAGGGGTTTGGCGGCGTGCTGCAGCGCAGCGAGCAGCCATGCGAAGACGGGAAATGGAAGGCGTCCCACGAACCACTGCGCCAGGATCTCGTCCGGTGTCGGCGCACCGCCGACAATGCGCAGCGCGAACGCGGCGAGCGTCCCCGCCGCCCCGGCCGCCGCCCCGGCGGCAAAATCGCGCCACCGCACCGCGAGTTGCCCTCTGCGCATCGGCGCTGCCGCGACCCGGGGAACGTGCCGCAGTCTGCGGCGACGCGGCGCTCAGCGCGCCGGGATCACAGCACGATCACGAACGCGGGATAGCCCGCGGCCCGCACCCGCCCTGCCAAGACGCGCGCCTGCGCGACCGACGTGAACGTCCCGTAGAAGAGCCGCGCGACGTCGGGTGCGAACGCCATGTGGCGAAACCCTGGGATCAGGCCGATCTCGGCGAGCGCTGCCCGCGCCCGCGCGGCGGCCGGGACCGACAGCAGCCCGGAGACCACGACGACGCGCCGCCCGCTTCCCGCGGCCGGCGGGACGCCCCGCGCTGGCACGAGCGACGCTCGCGGGGTCGCGACGGGACGGCTCGGCACCGCGGCGTGTTCCACCGCAGGCGCCGGCCCCGACCGGTAGGCCAGCACCGCGTGGCGGACACCGGCGGCGCCGCTGAACAGCGCCCCCGCCGCGACGAGCGTGAGCGCCGCCGCCGCTGCGGACACGGCGAGCGGCACCGCCCGCGCCCAGCGCCGCACCGTGGATGCGCGGACCGGCGCCGGCAGCTCGGGCGGCGCCTCGGGAATGCTCCGACGTCCGCGCTTCATCGCGTAGAGGCGCGCGTCGGCGACCCGCAGCAGGCCGTCCGTCGTTGCCGCGTCGTCCGGCCACGTCGCGGCGCCCCAGGACATGCTGAGGGTCACTCGCGGAAGGTCCTTGACGTCGACGTGCAGGGCCTCGACGCCGATCCGCGCGATGACCCGCCGCGCCTGCGCCATCGCGGTGTCCGGCATCACCACGAGGAACTCGTCGCCCCCGTACCGCACGGCCAGATCGGACCGGCGGATGTTGCGCACGAGGGCCTCCGCGACGCGGATGAGCGCGCGGTCCCCCATATAATGGCCGTACGCGTCGTTCACCGCTTTGAACTCGTTGGTGTCCAGCAGCACAATCGTCACGCGCCCGCCGCTCCGCCGGGCCCGGGCCATCTCCGCCTCGATGCGATCCAGGAACGCCCGACGATTCGCCAGTCCCGTCAGCGCGTCGGTCCCGGAGATGTCCTTCGCCTGCTGGTGCAGATAGGCGACCTCGAGCGCGCTGCCGAGGTACCGCACGATCGCGGTGAGCAGGGCCAGGTCGTGGTCGGTCAGCGTCCCCGGCGGACGCCGGCACACGCGCAGGACGCCGATGACGCGCTCGCGGATCGCGAGCGGAATATACGCGGCACCGCCGGCCGCGCACGCCGCGGCCCCGGCGGCCGTCGGACGCTTCGGGACGGGCACAAACACCGGCTTGCCGGACCGCAGGACGGCCCCGCACACGCCACGTCGCGCAGAGATCGTGGTGCCCAGCAGACCGAGCAGTAATCCTGACGCGGCCCCCACCACCATCACGTCGGGGTCGCGGTCGTTCACCAGCGCCGCGGCACACGAGTCGTAGCCCAGATCCTCGCCCAACACGCTCACGATCCACTGGAGGAAGTCGGACAGGTTGACGACGGCCGTGAACTCCCCGGCCAGTCGATCGAGAAAGCCGACGATCTTTCCCGGCCCGCCTGGTGACAGCACCGCCGTCATCCTCCCGGTTCGACTTTGGCTGACACGGCTGCGGATCGGTCTCAACCAGCTATCAAGAATCGTTATACCCGTCTCGACGACCGGGTAGACGTGATCTGGGGCACATGATATTAGCGTCAACGCAAGGTGTCGGCGGCGCCGCGTGGAAGATACGCCGAGTGGAGTTGGGCGGCACGGCGCTGCCCGGCTCGATTGCATGCCTGCAAAACGCGGCACGGGACGCCGCGGCATCTAGCATACGACGGGGGGACCACCGATGAAGCTCTACGTCATGCAGCTCGCCTTCAACCCAACCACGGGAGCGCCGGCGCCGGGGTATCTCATTCGCACGGACGACGGGACGAACGTCCTCGTGGACACCGGGTTCGGCCCCAAGATGGTGGAGACCAGCCACCGTCCCGATCACAAAGGCTTCATCGTCAACAAGGAGGACCTCGTCCTCAGCCAGCTGATGCGCCTCGGTGTGCCTCCCGCTGACATCAAGTACGTCATCGCGACGCATTTCGATGGGGACCACGCGGGCTCGCTCGGAGCCTTCACCGCATCGGAGATCGTCGCGCAGCGCCGGCAGTACCAGGCGGCGCGCGGCGGCCACCCCCGGTTCGCCGGGACGCGGGACCAGTGGGGCAACCCGCAGCTGCGCTACAATCTGATCCACGGCGATACCACGCTGCTGCCGGGCATCGAGCTGATCGAAACGAGCGGCCACGTCCCCGGGCATCAATCGGTGCTGGTGCGCCTGCCAGAGACCGGCCCCGTGCTGCTCGCGATCGACGCGATGCCCCAGGCCCTGCGGGACCACACGCCGGAGACCCGCCCGATCGGCCCGTACGACCTCGACGAGGACGGCGTGCGCGCGAGTACGCGCAAACTCGTGGACCTCGCCGCCCGCGAGCATGTGAGCCTCATCATCTACGGCCACGATGCGGAGGAATGGAAGAAGCTCAAGAAAGCGCCCGAGTTCTACTCGTAGGGCCGCGGACGGCCGCGGCGAATCGAGTCCGCAACAGCGACCGAGGGGGAGGCACGATGAGCCGTCTCACGGCACCGGCGCGACGCCCAGACCGGCTCCGGCGCTGGACCGCGACCGCGGTCGCCGCGCTCGGGCTCGTCGCCGGGGGGTGCGCCACGTCCCCCGCGATCGTCGCCGGAGCGGGCGGCATCGTCGCCGAGGCGCGCGCGATGCCCTACTTCACCGAACTGCACGTGGGTGGCGCATACGATGTCCAGGTACTGGCCGGGTCGACCCCCGACGTGACCCTGTACACCGATGCCAGCCTCCTCCCCTACATTGAAACCTCGATCACGAAGGACACGCTCTCGATCGGTACGCAGCGCGGCACCACCCTGCAGCCCTCGCGGCCGCCCCGCCTCGACATCTTCACCTGGCGGCTCGCGGACCTCTCGGCGACCGGCACCGGGACGCTCGCGGCCTCGCAGATCTCCGGCGACGCGTTCACGGCGCGGTTCGCGGGCGCGGGGCGCGCCACGCTCTCGGGCGCGGTCCGCCATCTGACGATCGAAGTCACGGGCGTCGCCGACGTCGATGCGCGTCGGCTCCCGGCCGATCTCGTCGACGTCGTGATCGCGGGGGTGGGCCAGGTCGCGGTCGACGCGCGCGATCAGCTCACGGCGACCATCTCCGGCACCGGCCAGGTCAGCTACGTCGGGCAGCCCCGCGAGATCATCCAGCACATCACCGGATCGGGAGAGGTCCAGCCGGCGCCGTAGCGGCGCATCACGGATACAGGCGGTTGATCAGCCGCGGGAACGGAATGGTCTCCCGCACGTGCTCCAGGCCGCACACCCACGCCACGGTCCGTTCGATCCCGATGCCGAATCCGCTGTGGGGCACGGACCCGAACCGACGCAGATCCACGTACCACGCGTACTCCGCGCGCGGCAGCTTCATCTCATCGAGGCGCCGCTCCATCAGCGCGAGGTCATGGATGCGCTCGCCGCCGCCGACGATCTCGCCGTACCCCTCGGGGGCCAGGAGATCCGCGCCGAGCACCACCTCCGGGCGGGCCGGATCCGGCTGCATGTAGAACGCCTTGCACTGAGCCGGATACCGGTGGACGAACACCGGACGGTCGAACTGCCGGCTCAGCACCGTCTCCTCGTCGCCGCCGAAGTCGTCGCCCCACGCGACCGCGGCGCCCTGCGCCCGCAGGCGCTCGACCGCGTCGTCGTAGGTGATCCGCGGGAACGGCGACGCGACGCGCTCGAGGGGCGCGAGGTCGCGCTCCAGCAGCACGAGCTCCCGCCGCCGCCGCTCGAGCACACGGCGCACGACCGCGACGACCAAGCCCTCCGCCAGGTCCATATACCCGTCGAGATCGAGAAAGGCCGCTTCCGGCTCGAGCATCCAGAACTCCGTGAGATGCCGCCGGGTCTTGGACTTCTCGGCGCGAAACGTCGGGCCGAAGCAGTAGACCCGTCCGAACGCCATGGCGGTCGCCTCGTTGTACAGCTGGCCGCTCTGCGTGAGGTACGCCTGGCGCTCGAAGTACGGGGTCTCGAACAGGTTTGAGGTCCCCTCGCACGCGGACGGGGTCAGGATCGGCGTGTCCATCCGGAGGTAGCCGAGGTCGTCGAGATAGTCGCACATCGCCCGCTCGACCTCCGCCCGAACGCGCATGATCGCCCACTGCCGCTGACTCCTGAGCCACAGGTGCCGGTGGTCCATCAGGAACTCGACGCCGTGCTCCTTGGGCGTGATCGGATACGGCTCGGCCCGCTGCACCACCTCGAGGCGCCGGAGCGCCACTTCATATCCCCCCGGCGCCCGGCGGTCTTCCCGGGCGAGGCCGGCGATCACGACCGCGGACTCCTGGGTGAGATCGCCCGCCGCCGCGAACACCTCGGGCGGGAGCTCCGCCCGCACCGCGACGGCCTGCACGATCCCGGTGCCGTCGCGGACCAGCAGGAAGTGCAGCGCACCGCTGCTGCGCAGGTGATAGAGCCAGCCCCGGATCTCGACCTCTTCCCCGGCATGCTCCCCGATGCGTTCGATCGTCGTCGCCGTCATCCGGTCGTCACCTCACCCTCATGAATGGCCACCGGCCGCCTCCACCGCCGTCTCGAAGCTCGCCACGTCGGCGGGCGCGAGCGCCGGGGACACGTCCACCACTCCTTCTCGCACAATGAACACGCGCCCCTCCCAGCTCCCGGTCAGCGGGATGACGATGCCGGACACGTTCGCGAATCTGCGTCCGGCGATCACCAGCGTCTGCGGGTCCCAGATCGACACGTCCACGAGCGACGCGTTGAGGCGTAAATTCACGAGGAAGCGCGGCCCGCCCGGCTCGGGGGCCACCGACGGGGCCGTCCCGATCAGGCGCCACGCCGCCTCGAGGACGGACGCCCCCTCCCGTGTCCCGAGGCGCGCCGACGTGCTGCCCACCGCGGTCGCGCGCACCACGGTCACAAACGCGGTGTCGGTGCTGAGCCCGACCCGGGATGACGGAACAGGCGCCCCGCCCTGCGGGCGCGCCGCTTGGGGTCCACCGGCGCACGCCGTCGCGAGGACGGCGCCCGCGAGCGCCAGCGCGAGCGTGCGCCGGACGGTCATGCCGCGGGGTACGCCGGCCGGGGGCGCGTCTCCTCCGCCGCCCGTCGACGCGTGGCGCGGCACACCGTTGCGGCGCCGCGCGACGGCATCGTACAATCCCCGTATGATGCCGACCGCCTCGGCGCTGATCTTCGACATGGACAACACCTTGATCGGGTCGCGGATCGACTTCTTGGCGATCCGCCGGGCCCTAATCGCCCTGCTGCGGAGCGCGGGCGCGACGGACGCGACCGACGAGGCCCTAACGCGCCGCGCGATCCCCGAGCTCGTGACGTGCGGGACGGACCACGACCGCGCGCACGGCACGGCGACGGCCGAGGAGATGTGGCGGATCATCGACGCGTATGAGCGCGCCGGGCTCGTCGAGGTCGACGTGCTCGACGACGCCCCCGCGGTGCTGCGTGCGCTCGGCGCGCGCGGGCACCCGGTCGCGATCCTCACGAACAACAGCCGCGCCGCCGCCCTCGAGGCGCTGCGCGCGACGCGCCTCCTGGAGTACGCACAGACGCTCGTGGCCCGCGGCGACGTCAGCACGCTCAAACCGGCCGGCGACGGCGTGCGCGAGGTGCTCCGGCGTCTCGGGAGTGCCGGCGAGCGCGCCTACGTGATCGGCGACTCATGGATCGACGGGGCCGCGGCGGCGGACGCCGGCGCGCGCTTCATCGCGTACCGCCGGCCCGCCGAGGAACTGCGCCAGCGCGGGGTCACGCCCTGGCGGACGGTCCAGCACCTCCGCGAACTCCTGGAGCTCGACCTCTCCGGATAAGCGCCGATCACCAAAAGTGCTTGTATTTGCCGGCGAACCGCTTCTCGAGGGCGTCCCGGTGGAGATGGTACACGGGGCAGTCGCGCATGACGCAGACATGCAGCGCCGTGTTGCAGTAGGCGTTCGTCACGTGCCAGCACGCGTGGTCCACGAAATAGGCCACGCATACACCCCGCCGAGACTGCGCCTGCGCCGGGTCGACCCCATCCAGCGCCTCGCCGGCCGGCATGCGGACCGCCTGGCGCGCACCCGCCCGCTTCGCCGCCTTCTTGGACGCGGCGCGCGTCGGGCGCTTGCGGGACGGCGCCCCGGTGTCCTGCTCGCCGGCCGGCGCCGCCTCGGCCATCCCCTCGAGGCCGAGCGTCACGGGCTGCTCGGGTGCCGCGCCAGGGACCGGGGGCGCGATCGTGAGCGCCTCCTGCACAGGCGCGGCCGGCCCATCGGCCTGTGGGGCCGCCTCGACGGGTTCGGCCGCCGCCACCTCCGCCGGCTCCGCGACGTGCCGCTCGGGGTCAGCCGTCTCTCGCGGCTCACGGGCGGGCTGGGTCGCCGGTCCGCGGCTGATCTCGCGCACCTCGACCGCCATGACTTCCGCGTTCAGGAGCCCGTCGCTTTCGGCGTCGATTGAGGGCCCGCCGACGTCCTCCCCGAACGGACCCGGCACGGCATCCGCCGACGGCCGGGCGTCGCGCTCGGCCGTCGCGTCGTCGATCGGCGCGGCCGTGCCGTGCTCGTCGGCACCCCCGCGCGGCGTCTCGCGGCTGTCCAGGTCCGCGAGCTCGCGGGAGGTGTCGTGAATCAGGGACCTAATGCCCCGCCGGAGCGCGTCGCGGCGCTTGCTCAAGGGCCATCACCTCCTTCGCGAGCGCCATGTACTCCTGGGCGCCGCGTGAGGAAGAGTCGTGGACAAACACTGGCACGCCCACCATGCTGGACTCCACCAGCTTGATATTCTGGTGAATCGCGCTCTTGAACATCCGATCGCCGAAGTAGTCCTTGATGCCCTCGAGGATCTCCTTGCTGATGCTCGTCCGGGCGTCGTACATCGTCGGCACGACCCCGGCGATCTCGATCTCGTGTCCGACCTCCTCGCGCACGACCTTGATCGTGCGCAGCAGCTGCCGCATTCCGAGCAGCGCGTAGTAGTGGGTCTGGATCGGAATGATGACCTCATCGCACGCCACGAGGGCGTTAAGGGTCAGGAGGCCGAGCGACGGCGGCGTGTCGATCAGGACGTAGTCGTACTGATCCCGCACCGGGGCGAGCTTCTTGCGGAGCGTGTTCTCCCGGCCGATGCGGGCCGACAGCTCGAGCTCGGCGGCGGCCAGATCGATCGACGACGGCACGAGGTCGAGGTGCTCGATGCTGGAAGGCGTGATGACGCTGGCCAGCTCGACGCCTTCGCCGTCCTCCCCCGGATCCGCGACGATCACCTGGTACACCGTCCGCGACAACTCTCCGGGATCCACCCCGAGGCTGACAGTCGCGTTCGCCTGGGGATCGAAGTCGACCAGCAGCACCCGACGCTTGTTGACGGCGAGGCACGCGGCCAGGTTCACCGCGGTCGTCGTCTTGCCGCATCCGCCCTTCTGGTTGACGAGGGCGATGACACGCGTCGTCGTGCGCGATCGTGCTTGCAGTCCGATGCCCTCCGCGTTCGGGGCCGTGCCCGAACGTACGTCAGTTCGACCAGGCGCGCCGCATCTCCTCCGGCATGCGCCGGCGCTACCCGTCTCCGGGCGTGTCGGCCGCCAGCGTGCGCGCCAGCGCGATCGCCTCCTCCGGCGTCCGGACGCGTCCCTCGAGCCGCGCGTCGTCGACCGCCCGGAGGATCTCACCGATCCGCGGGCCCGGCGGCACGCCGAGCGCGAGCAGGTTGTCCCCCGTGACGTACCGCGGGGCCGGCGGATGGGCGGCGATCTCCGCCTGCCTGGCCCGCACCCACTCGTACGTCGACAGATCCCCGTGGCTCGCCGCGCAGTCGGCACGGTGCAGCTCCACCAGCTCGGGAAACTCCGGCTCGTCGAGCAAACGCCGGAGGCGCGCCTCACGCATCCGGGGCACGTCCTTGAAAATCATGTGCTGGCGGACGAGCGCGGTCACCCGGTCGATCTCCCGGCGGGGGAACCTGAGGCGCGTCATCACCTCCCGGGCGAGCTCGGCACCGACCTCGTCGTGCCCGTTGAACCGGATGCGGTCGGCGTGCACGAGCGTCGACGGCTTCCCGACGTCGTGGAGCAGCGCCGCCATGGCGAGCGCGACCGTGGGCGCCCGCAGGCTCTTCAGCACGAGGCGGGTGTGCTCGAACACGTCGCCTTCCGGGTGAAACTCCGCGGGCTGCGGCACGCCGAATTCCGCCGCGACCTCGGGCAGCACAATCTCGAGGAGTCCCGTCTCGCGCAGCAGGACGAGCCCGCGCGCCGGATCCGGCCCGGTCACGATCCGCACGAGTTCGTCGCGCACCCGCTCGGCGCTGACGGCCTCGAGCCCGGCGGCCATGCGCCGGATCGCCTCGCTCGTGTCCGGCGCGATCGCATACCCCAGCTCGGCGGCCTGCCGCACCGCCCGCAGCATCCGCAGCGCGTCCTCGGCGAACCGCGCCGACGGATCGCCGATCGTGCGCACCACCCGCGCCGCCAGATCCGCCTGCCCGCCGACGAAGTCCAGCACCGCGTGGGTCTCGGGATCCCAGAACAGCCCGTTGATCGTGAAGTCGCGGCGCTGGGCGTCGTCGCGCACCGTGGCGTAGTGCACCGATGAGGGGTGGCGCCGGTCGAGATACGGGCCCTCCGACCGAAACGTCGCGACCTCGTACGCCGCGCCGCCGGCGAGCACCTGGACCACCCCGAACGCCGCACCGACCTGGACGGTCTCGGGAAACAGCGCGGTGACCTCGGGGGGCGTTGCGCCGGTCGCGATGTCGTAGTCCGCCGGGGCACGGCCGAGGAGCATGTCCCGCACGCAGCCGCCCGCGAGGTACGCCTCGAACCCGGCGCCGCGCAGGCGGGCGACGATCCGGGAGGCGGCGGCCAGGGTGGGCGCGCGCGGGCCCGGCGCGCCGCTCAGGTCGATGACGTCGCGCGGCCCGCGACCAGAGCCCGAAGCCGCAGGAGCGACTGGCGCAGCACCCGGGACACGTGCATCTGCGAGATGCCGAGGCGCCGGGCGATCTCGGCCTGCGAGAGATCCTCGTAAAACCGCAGCCGCACGACTTCCTGCGAGCGCTCCGGAAGGCGGCTGAGGGCCCAGTCCAGGGTGGCCCGGTCTTCCAGGGTCTCAAACTCCGGATCGTGGGCGCCGACGGACTCCCCGAACGGCGCCCCGTGGTCGTCCTCGCCCTCCGACGCTTCCGCGTCCAGGGACACGAGGCTGTACGCCTTCCCGACTTCCATCGCCTCGAGCACGTCGTCGAACCCGACCCCGGTGGCTTCCGCCACCTCGGGGATCGTCGGCGACCGCCCCAGCGTCTGCGACAGCCCCTCGACCGCGCGCATCAGCGTGTAGTTCAACTCCCGCAGGCGCCGCGGCACGCGAATCGCCCACAGCTTGTCGCGGAAGTGGCGCTTGATCTCCCCGACGATCGTCGGCGTGGCGTACGTGGTAAACTCAATGCCCCGCGACGGCTCGTACCGGGCGATCGCCTTCAGCAGGCCGATTTGCGCGACCTGGATGACGTCCTCGAGCGGCTCGCCGCGGTCGCCGAACTTCCGCGCGAGGTAGATCGCGAGATTCTCATGGGCGCGTACCAGTTCATCCCGCACCCGCGTGTCGCGGGTGGCCACATAGCGATCGAATAGGTCCCACACCTCGGCCTTCGAGGGCAGCGGACGAGCGGGCCCGCGCGGCGCCATCGCCTTACACCCCGCGGCGCTTCACGAGCCGCAGCGTGGCCGTTCCCACCGTGGGGTCCTGGGCCACCTCGACCTCGTCGACCAGACACCGCAGCAAGAACATGCCGAGCTGCCCTTCGTCCATCGCCGCGTCGTCGGCCGGCGCCGCCTCAAACACTACGCCCGGCTCCCGGGTCTCCACAGACACCGCCAGCTCGTCCCCGCGCAGCACGAAGGCGATGCGCAGGGGCGCGCTCGTGTCAGTCGCGGCCCGGATCAGCAACGTGCACGCCTCGCTCACCGCGATCTTGAGATCCTCGATCTCGTCGAACGCGAACCCCTGGCGCCCGGCGACCGCCGCCGCGGTCAGCCGAGCGACGCTCACAAACTCCGGGCGCTTGGGAATCGTGACGTCAACGCGCTCTGTCGCCCCCACCCGAGTCGCTCCCGCCATCTCAGTCGGCGTCGTCGTCCCGACGCTCTCCCCCTTCCCGCCCAAACGCGGAGTCCCGCCCCGCCTGGTACGCGTCGCGCAACCGCTCGGCGCGCTCCTCAATCGCCGATCGGCCGCGCTCGAGCACGTCGCCCGCGGTCGACCGCACGCGCGACGCCACCTCGTCCGCCTTCCGGCGCGCCTGCTCGGTGACGCGCTCGGCCTGCTCCCGCGCCCGGTCCCGCAGCTGCTCGCCCTCGCGCCGCAGCCGCTCCCGCGTCTCGTTGCCGGCCGCCGGCGCGAACAGCACGCCGAGCGCCGCCCCCACCAGTACCCCCAGCAGCAGTCCACCCGCGAAATCCCGTCGCTCGCTCATGTTCCGTCCCTCCTCTTGTCGCGTCTCGGTCGCACCCACTCGATGCCCTCCCGCACGGCCGACAGCACGCCGACCACGTTGGCGAGAGACGGCATCATCACGCCGCGGGTGGTCTGTCCCATCATCCCCATCACCCCCACCAGGGCTCCGGCGGTCCGCACCGCGGCCGCGGACAGCCGGTCCAATCGCTCCACCGACGCGGCCAGGCTGCCCACGGTGTCGGCCGTCCGACTCATCGTGCCGACCGCCTCGGTCAACTCGGTGAGCAGGCTCGGCAGCGCGGCGTCCACGGTTTCGATCGTCCGCGAGGCGCGCGCGGCGGCCCGCCGGACCTCAATCAAGGCGGGCACCAAGAAGATCACCGCAACCACGACCGCCACCGCGATCACGGCCAGGCTCATCTCCGCGACCCCGCCGCTAGGCATGCACGTCCCTCCCCCCGTACTTTACCCCATCGATCACCCCGCCTCCCAACACGACGTCCCCCGCATAAAAGACGATCGCCTGCCCGGGCGCCGCCGCGCGCGGCGCCGCGGCGAACCGGACGCGGACGCGGCCCTCGGGGCCGTCCGAGATCGTCGCCGGCACGTCGGCTCCGGCGTGGCGGACCCGCACCGTCACGTCGCGCTCGCCGTCGAGCGCGGGGACGCCGATCCAGTTCACGTCGGCGGCCCACAGTTCTTCGCACCGGACGTCGGCGGCGTCGCCCACGACGAGCGCGTTCCGCTCGGCGTCGATCGACACCACGTACCGCGGCACGCTGCCGGGCAGCCCGAGCCCCCGCCGCTGCCCGACGGTGTAGCGGCCCACGCCGCGGTGGTCTCCGACGCGGTCCCCCGCGAGATCGTAGATCGGCCCGGGCCGCACCGCCGCGGGCTCCAAGCGGGCCACCACATCCCCGTAGTCCCCGCTCGGCACGAAGCAGATCTCCTGGCTGTCGGGCTTCTCCGCCACGCCGAGGCGGTGCGCCCTCGCGATCTCGCGGATCTCGGGCTTCGTGTACGCGCCGACCGGGAAGCGGACGCGGCCGAGCTGCGCTTGATCCAGGCTCGCCAGCACGTACGATTGATCCTTCCGCCGGTCGACCGCACGCAGGAGCCGGTGACGCCCGTCGGCGCCGTGAAGCACGCGCGCGTAGTGCCCCGTCGCGAGCAGGTCCATTTCGAGGCCGAGCACGCGATCCAAGAGCAGCCGAAACTTGATCGCGCGGTTGCACGCGATGCACGGGTTCGGGGTGCGTCCGCGCGCGTACTCGCCCGTGAAGTAGCCGATCACCTCGCGCTCAAACGCGTCGCGGAGGTTCAGGACGTAATGCGGGATCCCGAGGGTCCGCGCCGCCGCGCGCGCGTCGTCGATCGCGCCCACGCCACAGCATCCCGCGCCGCCCTCGGTCTGGGGCACCCACGCCGGCCACAGGTTCATCGTGAACCCAACGACCTCGTGCCCCTCGTCGACGAGCAGCGCGGCCGCGACCGCGCTGTCCACCCCGCCGCTCATCGCGACGGCCACCCGAGCCATACGCACCTCCCGCTGTCCCGGCCCGCGGCGCTAGCCGCCTCGGTAGCGCTTGATCCCCGCCCACCACGCCCGGAGCCGGCGGGCCACTTCCGCCTCGAACCCCGACGCCGTGGGCTCATAATATACCCGATTCTTGACGTTGTCAGGGACGTACTGCTGGGCCACGAAGCCCCCCGGATGATCGTGGGGATACTCATAGCCCTCGCCGTGCCCGAGCCGCCGCGATCCCGCGGCCGACGCGTCCCGCAGCGGACGCGGCACAGGCTGGGCCTCCTCGCGCGCCACGTCGCCCGCGGCGTCGGAGATCGCCCGGACCGTCGCGTTGCTCTTCGGGGCCGTGGCGATGTAGATCGCGGCCTCGGCCATCGGGATCCGCGCCTCGGGCAGCCCGACAAGTTCCACCGCGTGGGCCGCGGCGACCGCGACGACCAGCGCCTGCGGATCCGCGAGGCCCACGTCCTCGGCGGCGTGCACGACCATGCGCCGCGCGAGGTACCGCGGATCCTCGCCCCCGGCGAGCATCCGCGCGAGCCAGTACACCGCCGCGTCCGGATCGGAGCCCCGCATGCTCTTGATGAACGCGGAGATCATGTCGAAATGCTGGTCGCCGTCGCGGCCGTAGAGCAGGACCTGCTTCCCGGCCTGCTCGGCGGCGTCGCGCGTCACCACGCGAGCCCCGTCCGGCCCCGCCGCGGCGGTCGCCGCGGCCAGTTCGAGCACGCCGAGGGCGACGCGCGCATCCCCGTTGGCGATGCGGGCGATGTGGCCCAGCGCATCGTCCTCCGCGCTCACGCCCTGTCCGCCGAGGCCGCGCGGCTCGTCGAGCGCGCGGCGCAGAATCGTGACGAGCTCGTCGGCGGTGAGCGGTTCGAGCGCGAACAGGCGCGACCGCGACACGAGCGTGGGCGTGACGTCGTGAAACGGGTTCCCAGTGGTGGCCCCAATCAGCACCACGGTTCCGTCCTCCACATGCGGCAGCAGCACGTCCTGCTGCGCCTTGTTCAGGCGGTGGATCTCGTCCACGAACAGGATCGTGGGCACCTGATGAAACCGCCGCCGGTCGCGCGCCTCCTCGATCAGCCGCCGAATTTCCGCGACGCCGGTCGTGACGGCGTTCACCGGCTCGAAGTACGCGCGCGTGGCCTGCGCGACGACGTGCGCCAAGGACGTCTTGCCCGTGCCGGGCGGCCCGAAGAGGATCGCGGAGGTCAGGGTGTCGGTCTCGATCGCACGCCGCAGCAGCCGATCGGGACCGAGCAGGTGCGACTGGCCGACGACCTCATCGAGCGTGCGGGGGCGCATGCGCGCCGCCAGCGGGGCCCCGCGGTCGCGCCCGGGCGCGTCGGGCGGCGTGAACAGATCCACACATCCATGATGCGCCCGCCCCCGGACCGTGTCAAGCAAGGCTCCCGGCGCGGCCGGGCCGGCCGGTCCTAGGGATAGATGCCGCGGATCATCAGCGCGTCGGCGACGCGCTTCACCGCGAAGATGAGGGCGCCGGTGCGCAGCGACACGCCCTGCTCCGCCGCGAAGTGCGTCACCGCGTCGAAGCTCCGCACCATGAGGCGCTCGAGGTTCGCGTTGATCTCGTCCTCGCTCCAAAAGTAGGACTGGAGATCCTGCACCCACTCGAAGTACGACACGATCACGCCGCCGGCGTTGGCGAGGATATCGGGCACGACCAGCACCCCGCGGCGCTCGAGAATATCGTCGGCGTCCGGCGTAGTCGGGCCGTTCGCGCCCTCCACGATCACCTGGGCCTGAATCCGGTCGGCGTTCGACGAGGTGATCTGCCCTTCGATCGCGGCCGGGACGAGCAGGTCGCACGGCAGCTCCAGCAGCTCCGAATTCGACACCGAGTCGGTCCCGGGAAACCCGGCGAGGCCCCCAGTGTCGCGCGCGTACCGGAGTGCCGCGTCGGGATCGAATCCCTCGGGCGCATGGATGCCGCCGCGTACGTCGCTCAGCCCGACCACCGTGCACCCCGCGGCGTGCAGCAGGTGCGCCGCCACGCCGCCCACGTTGCCGCTGCCCTGTACGACGACGCGGGCGCCTTCGAACGGCAGACCGCGGAACCGCGCCGCTTCGCGCGCCGCGATCATCACGCCCCGCCCCGTCGCCTCCAGCCGGCCGGCCGAGCCGCCGATGACCACCGGCTTGCCGGTGACCACGGTCGGAATCGAGTAGCCGCGGTGCATGCTGTAGGTGTCCATGAACCAGGCCATGACCTGGGCGTTGGTCCCCACGTCCGGCGCCGGAATGTCTTGGTGGGGCCCGATCACCACGCTGATCTCGGTCGCGTAGCGCCGCGTCAGGCGCTCCAACTCCCCGGCCGACAGCGTCTGAGGATCGCACCTGACGCCGCCCTTCGCGCCGCCGTACGGCAGGTGGTTCAGCGCGCATTTCCAGGTCATCCACATCGCGAGCGCGCGCACCTCGCTGACGCGCACCTGCGGACTGTAGCGGAGCCCGCCCTTTGCGGGGCCGAGCACGCCGTTATGCAGGGTCCGGTAGCCGGTGAACATCTGCACCGACCCGTCGTCCATGCTGACGGGAAAGCACACGGTGAACTCGCGGTGGGGCCGGGCGAGGTACTCCCGGATCCCGCGCTTGAGGGAGAGTCGATCCGCGGCGTGAGCGAACTGCCGGAGCGCCATGTCCCACGGATCGTCCTGCGGACGAACCGAGGAGTCAGCCGGGCTGCGCGTCTGCATCGTCCGGTGCTCGGGCCACCCTCGCCCGCGCTCTCCTCCCTTCGTAGCGGCACGTACCGTCGCGCCGCACCGCCTTACAACGGCTCTGCGGCGCGACACTTTCCCATCATAGCATCGTGGTGTGCCGCCCTTCAATCCGACCGGTCAAACCGGCCACACAGCGAACGCCCTGGCACGGCCAGAATTGTCACGCCCACGAGGGACGCGCCGAGGCGGAGCCAGACGCCGTCACGTCGCGCAACCAACGCTACCGCTTCGCCCGTGCTGCGTTCGCGCGAAGAAACGCGCAGTAGCCTGAATCATCGAGACGCCCCGACGCCAGCTCCATGACCGCTCGCGCCGCGTCTTCCTCGCTGGCGGTGACGGCGTAGCCATTGAGCTCGAGAAACAGAATGCCGAGCATAAATCCGGTGCGTTTGTTGCCATCCACGAATGGGTGGTTACGCACGATCCCAGCGGTATAGACGGTGGCCAGGTCAATGATGTCATGATGTTCGGCGTAGGCGCCGAGCTGATGCGGCCGGGCCAGCGCCGACTTCAACCGCGCGTCGTCGCGCACCCCCGCTGCGCCGCCGTGCAGCGCGAACAGTCGATCGGGAACACGCTGCATGTTCTTGCCAAGTGAAGGCACCGGTCTGGATCGACGAGCGGGACGCGCTCGTGTTGCACTAGCCGACGCCTCCCGGTGGTCGGGCTTCGACGCCCCGCTTACAACCGAATCTGGATGTGGGCCTCTTCGAGCTGCGAGGGCTCCACCTCGGCGGGGGCGCCGGTCATGAGATCAGTCGCGCTCGCGGTCTTCGGAAACGCGATCACCTCGCGAATCGACTCCTCGCCCGCGAGCAGCATCACGAACCGGTCGAACCCAAGCGCAATGCCGCCGTGCGGGGGCGCGCCGTAGCGAAAGGCGTCGAGCAAGAAGCCGAATCGCTCTCGGCCCACCTCCGGGGAGATGCCGAGGATCGAGAAGATGCGCTCCTGCAGTTCCCGGCGGTGGATCCGGATGCTGCCCCCGCCGAGCTCGACCCCATTCAGCACCAGGTCGTACGCATTCGCGCGGACGCCGAGCGGGTCGGCGTCGAGCCGCGGGAGATCCGCGTCGAGCGGGGATGTGAACGGATGGTGCACGGCGGTCACCGCCCCGTCCGAGCTCCGCTCAAACAGCGGAAAGTCGACGACCCACAGCATCGCGAGCCGGTCCGGATCGTATCCCACCCGCGCGTGCAGATCGGGGCGCAGACGCACGAGATCGAGGCGGAGCCGACCGAGCACCGTACTCGCCTCGCGCGCGGGCCCGGCCACGAGCAGCAGCAGATCTCCCGGAGCGGCGCCGAAGCGCGCCGCCAGCGCGGCCGTGGCCGCGGAAGACAGGAACTTGGCGAGCGGGCCGCGCACCTTCCCCCCGTCTTCCAGGTGCACCGGCAGGAGGCCGGCCGCCCCGGCGGCGGTGGCGAGCGCTTCCAGTTCCTGTATCTCCCGGCGGCTGTAGCCCGACGCCCCCGGGACGCGGAGGCCGCGGACCGCGCCGCCGCCCGAGACCACCGCGTCGAACGTGCGGAACCCGGTGCTCCCGACGGCCTCCGTGCAGTCGACGATCTCCATGCCGAACCGGAGATCCGGCTTGTCGCTGCCGTAGCGGTCCATCGCGTCGGCGTAGGTCAGACGGGGCAGCGGGAGCGAGACCCCTCGGCCGACCGTGTCGCGGAGGACCGCCTCCATCATGCGCTCCCCGAGCGCCAGCACGTCATCGCGGCCGACGAACGCGCATTCGATGTCGATCTGCGTGAACTCGGGCTGGCGGTCGGCCCGGAGGTCCTCATCGCGGAAGCACCGCACGATCTGGAAGTACCGCTCGACCCCGGCGACCATCAGGATCTGCTTGAACAGCTGCGGCGACTGCGGCAGCACGAAGAACTTCCCCGGCTGGACGCGGCTCGGGACCAGGAAATCGCGCGCCCCCTCGGGCGTGCCCTTGATCAGCATTGGGGTCTCGACCTCGAGGAACCCGTCCGAGGAGAGAAAATCCCGGAACGCCTTCGCGGCGCGGTGCCGCAGCGCGAGGTGGTCATACATCGCCGGCCGTCTGAGATCGAGGTAGCGGTACTTGAGGCGCACCGCCTCGTCCACCTCGATCGCGTCCGCGATCGGAAACGGCGGCGTCTCGGCGGCGTTGAGGACGCGCAGCTCGCGCGCGCGGACTTCGATCTGTCCGGTCGGCAGCTTGGCGTTGTCCGTCCCGGCGGGGCGCGCGGCGACCACGCCCGACACCGCGATCACATACTCGTTGCGCACCTGCGCGGCGGCGAGCGCCGGCGCCTCCGCCTCCTGCGGGTTGCAGACTACCTGCGTGATCCCGGCGCGGTCCCGCAGGTCGATGAAGATCAACCCCCCGAGGTCGCGCCGGTTGTGCACCCAGCCCATCAGGGTCACCGCGGCGCCGACGTCGCCCGCCCGGAGACTGCCGTTGTCGTGCGTGCGCCGCCACGTACCCAGGTCGCTGCTCATGCGTGCTCCTTTCGAGACCCCACCCGCGCCGCCACCGCCTGCGTGAGCCGCACCAGGACCGGCGCGTCCGCGTGCGCCAGCGCCGCCGCGTCCCCGGGCTCGGAGGTGAGGTCCGCCTCCTGCCCCGTGGCCATCTCGCGCAGCCGCAGCCGGTCGCCCTCGAGGATCAGCGCGAACCGCGCGCCCACGCGGTTCGCCTGCCGCATCTGGGCGTTGAGGCTGCGCCCCATCACGTCGACCTCCACGCTGAGGCCGGCCCGCCGGAGGCGGTCGGCCATCGCAGTGGCCGCCGTGTGCAGATCGCGGGCCCCCACATCGTCCGCCGCCGCGATAAAGAGGTCCGGCGGCGGCTCGCCCGGCAGCGCGATGTGCTCCTGCTCGAGGACCCGCAGCACCCGCTCCAGTCCCATGCCGAAGCCGACCCCCGGGACCGGCTTGCCGCCGAGCTGCGCGGCGAGGCCGTCGTACCGCCCGCCCCCGAACATCGCGCTCTGCGCGCCGAGCTTGCCCGAGAACACCTCCGCCGCGGTCCGCGTATAGTAGTCCAAGCCTCGGACGATGCCCGGGTCGATTCGGTAGGAGACCCCCATCGCCCGGAAATACGCCTGCACGCCCTCGAAGTGTTCCTTGCACGCGTCGCAGAGGTAATCCAGCATCCGCGGAGCGCCTTCCGCGAGACGCCGGTCGTGGTCGCGCTTGCAGTCGAGGAGGCGAAGCGGCGCGATCTCGAAGCGGCGCCGGCAGTCGTCGCACATCTCCCCGAGGTACGGGCGGTAGTAGTCCCGCAGCGCTTCGAGGTACCGGGGACGGCACACCTCGTCCCCGACGCTGTTGAGGTGCAGCTCGACGTCGGTCAGGCCGAGGGTCTCGAGGGTCCGCACGGCGAGGCCGAGGACCTCCGCGTCCGCGGCGGGGTCCGGGCTGCCGATCACCTCGGCCCCGAACTGCGTGTGCTGCCGGTACCGGCCGGCCTGCGGCCGATCGTACCGGAAGATCGGACAGATGTAGTACACCCGGACCGGCAGTCCGGCCGCCCCAATGTTGTGCTCCAGGAAGGCGCGCATGACCGGCGCCGTCCCCTCCGCCCGAAGCGACAGACTGCGGTCGGCGCGGTCGCGAAACGTGTACATCTCCTTGTCGACGATGTCGGTCCCCTCGCCGATGCCCCGCTGGAACACCTCGGTATGCTCCACGACCGGCGTGCGGATCTCACGGTAGCCATACCGGCGCACGAGGTCCCGCAGGACGCGCTCGAGATGCTGCCACCGGGCCGTCTCCCCGGGCAGGATGTCCTGCATGCCGCGCGGCGCTTTGATCTCCACGCCCTACACCGCCTCCCCGCGCACCCGCCGGACCGCCCACACGGTGCCGAGCGCTCCGCCGACCGCGACCGACGCGAAGAATCCGTTCGCCTCCGGCCGGTCGAGCACGTAGCTCAGCGCCACGATCTGGCCGTGGTCGCGCTGCCACGCGACCGCCACCGCGACCGCCACCGCCAGGACGGCGACGCGGCCCAGGTCGGCCCGCCGGGCCGCGCGCGCAATCACCAGCAGCCATCCCGCGACGATCAGCAGGATGAAGAGAATGATCAGCACGTCGGGGGCCGTTTTGACCACCACCGCGAGCGTGCGGGGCGGCAGGTGATGCAGCCCGACCAGCAGCGTGGCGCCAAACACGGCCATGGCCACGAGCGTCCCGAGCACGCTGCCGACGACCGCCCGCCAGACCGGCCTTGGCCGGCGGCCAGAGAGCCAGGCGAGCACCCCGCCCTGCAGGAGCGGCGGCACCAGCAGAACGAGCGGAATCAGCCCCCACGTCACCGTGTCCCACGTCGATGGGGGGAACACGTCCAGCAGCATGCGGAGCAGACCGACGCGGGCGGCCGCCGCCACGCCCCACACCGCCGTCCCGCCGACCGCGATCCCCGCCACCACGAGCTCCCAGAATCCGGGCTGCCCGCTCATGGCGGTCCCGGCGCCTCAAGCAGGACCGTCACCGGGCCGTCGTTGTGGATCTCGACGACCATGTGCGCGCGAAAGCGCCCGGGCACGACCGGCACCCCGGCGGACGCGATCCGCGCGTTGAACCGACGGTACAGCGGCTCCGCGATCTCCGGGGGCGCCGCGTCGGTGAAGCTCGGCCGCCGTCCCCGCGCAGTGTCCGCGTACAGCGTGAACTGGGGAATGCTCAGCACCGCGCCTCCCACATCCTGAATCGACCGGTTCATCCGCCCGGCGTCATCCGCGAAGATGCGCAGCCCGACGACCCGGTCGGCCAGCGCGTCGGCGTCCTGCGGGGCGTCGCCGAGCCGCACGCCGAGCAACACCACGAGACCGCCGTCCACCCGCCCGAGCGGCGCGGCCGCGGGCTCCCCACCGCCGGCCTCATCGACGAGATAGACCGCGGCACGGCGAACGCGCTGCACGAGGGCCCGCATCGCGGCGCCGACACCTCCGACGAATCGAGGCACTGGACCGGCTAGAGCGTACCAAGAGAACCGCGCCCGCGGCAAACGCAACGCGGGCCCCGGAAGCGCCACCCGGCTCCGAGTTCGGCCCTGTCGACGCTACGGCCGGAGGTGGCGCCGCAGGGCGGCCAGCGTCCGGTCGATATCCTCGGTCGTGTTATAGAAGTACGGGGAAAGCCGGATGACGCCGGGCCGCGAGTCGATGATGATGCCGTCCCGCGCGAGCGCCGCGACCGCGGCCGGCGGGTCCGGGACCGGGACCGTCACAATCCCGGCGTGGTCCTGGGCCCTTCCGCGCACGCGGGGACGTAGCCCCGACGCCGCGAGCCCGTCGGCGAGGGCCGTGACCAGCTCGACTTGGCGCGTGCGGATCCGCTCGACGCCGATCTCGTGCACGTACTCGAGCCCGGCCCGGGCGGCGTAGACGGCCGCGACCGACGGCGTCCCGGATTCCAGCCGCCGCGCGCCGTCGGCCAACTCGAAGTGCGTGGTATCGAACGCGAACTGGCGGCGGTGCGCAAACCAGCCGGACACCGCCGGGCGCAGCCCGGGCACGAGGTCCCCGCGGGCGTAGAGGTAGGCGATCCCCGGACCGCCGAGCAGCCACTTGAGGCCCCCGGCGATCACAAAGTCCGCGCCGACGGCGTGCACGTCGATCGGCACCTGGCCCGCGCCCTGGTACGCGTCCACCAAGAGATGCGCACCCCGCGCGTGGGCGAGGCGCGCGAGCGCCCCGAGATCCTGCACGACGCCGCTCTGAAAAAAGACGTGCGACGTGGCGACGAGCTGGGTCCGCTCGTCGATCGCCGCCTCGAACGCCTCGAGGGGGACGCCCAGCCCGTCCGGACTGCGCACGAACACGACTTCCGCGCCCTCCGCCGCGCGCGCCAGCCACTGGTAGGCGATCGTGGGGAAATCGATCTCCGCAACCACGATGCGCGGGCGCTGCCGGTAGTCGAAGCAGCTCGCGACGGCCGCGAGCGCCCCGCTGACGGACGGCGCGAGCGCGATCTCGGACTCCTCCGCGCCGAAGAGGCGCGCCACCGAGGCGCGCAGCGCATCGAGCTCCTGCCCCCACGGACCGTACCAGGCCGACGCCCCGCGTTCGTCCCACAACTCCAAGAACTGGGTCACCGCCCGCCGGACCCGGGTCCCGAGCGCACCGAGGGAGCAGGTGTTGAAGTACGTCGCCCGCTGGAACACCGGGAACTCGGCCCGGTAGGATTCCCAGGACCGGACCTCCGCCCGCACGTCGGGCCGGACCGGGACGCTCATCGGGCGGGCGGGCGGCCCGACGTGGTGCCGGCGCGCGGCGAGACCCGCAGCCGCGCGAGCCGGGTGCGGACCTCGGCAAACGTTTCGTCGCGCTTCGGAAATGCGAACCGCACGTAGCGCCGGCCGTCAGCGGGCTCGCTGTAGAACGACGACCCGGGCACCGGGGCCACCCCGACGTGCTCGATCATGTGGGTGGTAAACTCCACGTCGTTCGCGAAGCCGAACGGGGTGATATCGCACATAATATAGTACGCCCCGGACGGGGTGACACACTTGAAGCCGGCGGTGCGCAGCATCTCGAGGAGCGTGTTGCGCTTCTGCTGATACATCGCCCCGAGTTCCGTGTAGTAGGCGCGGGAAAAGCGCAGCGCGGTCGCCACCGCTTCCTGCAGGGGCGCGGCCGCCCCGACGGTCAGGAAGTCATGGACCTTGCGAATGCCGTTCGCGATCTCCGCGGGGGCGATCGTCCACCCGACACGCCAGCCGGTCACGCCGTAGCTCTTGGACGAGCTGTTCACGGTCACCGTGCGCTCGGCCATACCCGGCAGCGAGGCAATGCTCAGATGCTCGCACCCGTCGTAGATGATGTGCTCATAGACCTCGTCCGTGACCGCGAGCAGGTTGTGGCGCCGGCAGAGGTCGGCGATCAGCTCGAGCTCCGCCCGCGTGAACACCTTCCCGGTGGGATTGTGCGGGGTCGTCACGATGATCGCCTTCGTCCGCGGCCCGACCGCGTCCCGCAGCGCGTCCGCGTCGAACGGAAACCCCGGCTCGAGGCGCAGCGGGATGTACCGCGGCACCGCGCCGGACATGAGCGTGTCCACCCCGTAGTTCTCGTAGAACGGCTCGAACACGATCACCTCGTCGCCGGGGTCCACGGTCGCGAGCAGCGTCGCGATCATCGCCTCGGTCGCCCCGCAGGTCACGGTGATGTTCTTCTCCGGGTCGGCCTCGATGCCATTGAACCACCGGACCTTCTCCGCGATCGCCTGACGCAGGTTCGGCGAGCCCCACGTGATCGCGTACTGGTTGTACCCTTCCCTGAGCGCACGGGAGGCCGCCTCCAGCAGCTCGGCGGGGGCCGGAAAGTCTGGAAACCCCTGGGCCAAATTGACGGCGTCGTGCTCCATCGCGAGGCGCGTCATCTCCCGGATCACCGATTCGGTAAACAGCGACACCCGCGAGGCCGTTCGGATCATCGTGGTCCCCCTTAGTTGGTCGTGTGTGCCGCGCCGCGCGTCAGTGCGGCACGACGCGTTCGACGTTGTAGACGTCTTTCACCCGTCCGATGCGGTGCATCAATCCCGTCAACTGCGCCACGTTCGCGATGTCGGCGATGATGTCGATCACGGCGACCTTGTCCTTCCGTACGCGCGCGTTGAGCGACACGAGGTTGGTCTTGGTCTCGCTGATCGCCGCGAGGATGTCCTTAAGCATCCCGACGCGGTCGAGCGCCTCGACCTCCAGTTCGACCTGATACGTGCCGTCCGGCGACGCGTCCCACTCGACGTCGAGCATGCGCTCGGGCTGGGCGCGCAGGAACTGGATGTTCGGACAGTCCGCGCGGTGGATGCTGACGCCCCGGCCCCGGGTGATGTAGCCCACGACGCGGTCGCCCGGCAGCGGGCTGCAGCACCGGCCGAGCCGCATCAGGACATTTTCAACGCCGCGGACGTGGATGCCCCGGGCCGCCGACGGCGGCGCCGGCGTCGTCGGCGGCGGGACGGGCTCGGGCTCCGCCGCGGCCGGCTCGCCGCGGAGGCCCTGCACGACCTGCAGCAGCGAGACGTCGCCGTTGCCGAGCGCCGCGTACAGCTCGTCCTCGTTCGGGAGGCCGAACCGCGGCGCGATCTCCCGCAGTCGCTCCGGCTTCATGAACGCCGCAACGCTGCCGCCGCGCCGCAGCTCCCGTTCGAGCAACTCCTTGCCGCGCGTGATGTTCTCGTCCCGCCGCTCCCGCTTGAACCACTGCCGGATCTTCGTCCGCGCGTTGCTGGTCTGGACGAACGCGACCCAGTCGCGGCTCGGGCCGGCGCTCTGCTTGCTCGTCTGGACCTCGACGATGTCCCCCGAATGCAGCACGTGGCTGAGCGGCACGAGCCGCCCGTTCACGCGCGCCCCGGTCGTGTGGTAGCCGACGTCGGTGTGGATCCGAAACGCGAAGTCCACCGGCGTCGCGCCGGCCGGCAGGTCGACGATGTCGCCCTTCGGCGTAAACACGAAGACCTCGTTCTGGAACAGATCGATCTTGACCGAGTGCATGAACTCCCGCGCGTCCTGCACCTCCTGGTGCCACTCCAGGAGCTGGCGCAGCCACGACAGCTTCTGCTCGAACGCGGCCTCGGTCTTCGGACCGCCCTCCTTGTAGCGCCAGTGGGCGGCGATCCCGTGCTCGGCGACCCGGTGCATGGGCTGGGTTCGAATCTGAATCTCGAGCGGCTGCCCCTCGTAGAGCACCGCGGTGTGCAGCGACTGGTAGCCACTCGTCTTCGGGTTCGCGATGTAGTCGTCGACCTCGCCGGGGATTGGCTTCCACAGCGCGTGCACGATCCCAAACGCCTGGTAGCACTCCCCAACGTCGTTGACGATGACGCGCACCGCCAGCCGGTCGTAGATGCGTCCGACGCCCTGGCCCTGGTACTTCGGGCGCTGCATCTTCTGATAGATGCTGTAGACGTGCTTCGGACGCCCGGTGATCGCCCCACGGTCGACCTTGATGCCGGACCGGTTCAGTTCGGCGTGGAGGGCGTCGGCGGCCCGCGCCAGCAGCGCCTGCTGCTCCTGGTTGTCGCGCTCGATCTCCCCGGCGATCTCCTGGTACGCCGCCGGCTCCAGCACGCGAAACGACAGGTCCTCGAGTTCGCGCTTGATGCTGCCGATGCCGAGCCGCTCGGTCAGGGGGGCGTAGATCTCGAGGGTCTCGCGGGCCGTGCGCTTCTGCTTCCACTCGGGGAGCGCTTCGATCGTCCGCATGTTGTGCACGCGGTCGGCGAGCTTGATCAGGATGATCCGGATATCGCTCGCCATCGCGAGGAACATCTTCCGGAGGTTCTCCGCCTGGCGCTCCTCCCGGGACTTCCATTCGATGCGGCCGAGCTTCGTCACCCCGTCGACCAGCCCCGCGATCTCGGCACCAAACTTGTCGCGGACCTCGTCGATCGTGTGCGACGTGTCCTCCGGGACGTCGTGCAGCAGCGCGGCCGCGATCGTCGCCGCGTCGAGGCGCAGCCCGACCAGGACGTCGGCGACCGCGACGCTGTGGTTGACGTACGGCTCGCCGGACGCGCGCGTCTGTCCCGCGTGCGCCTCCTCGGCAAACAGATACGCGCGGCGAATCAGGTCCCGATCGGCGGTGGGGATCAGCTCGCGGACGTGCTCGAGCAGGGCGCCGGCCTCCGGCGCGAGCGGCGCCTCGGCGCTTGGGCGCACCAGGTGCAGCCGCTTCATCGCGCCGCCGACCATCTCCGCGGCCTTTCCCGGCTTGACTCCGCCCGGCTGCTCGACGCTCATCGCCTCTCCTGATGCGGCGTCACGACGACACCGCCCGCTGGATCTCCGCGGCCGGCGCGCGCTCGACCCACCCCGCGCATGCCTCGAACGCGTCCCGCTCCCGCACGCCCTCGCGAAACCGCAGCGAGGCGCGCAGGTCCCGCCGCCCATCGGCCGGGACGAGGCGCACCTGCCACCCGCCCGCGGTGCCCTCCCGCGCCGCCAGCCCGACTTCCTCGAAGATCGCGCACGCCGCGTCCACGGACGGTACCGTCGCGCCCGGCGCCGCGGCCCGCACGCGCGTCCAGGTTTCGTCGTCCGGCCACGGGAACGGCAGCTCCCCCCGCCACGCCTTGAGCGCGCGGTAGAGCTGCACCAGCAGGTCCCGGCTGGGCGCGCGCCCTTCCATCTCGCGGCGGCGCGCCGCGCCGTCCTCCGCGCCAAACGCGAGCGTAACGGTCGACGGACGCCGGTCGAGCCCCACGGTGCCGCAGGCCGCGAACAGCGCCCGCCGGTCCGCCGGGAACGACGCCAGCACCGCCCGGCGCAGATCCGCCGGCAGGGCCTCCTCGTCCAGCGCCGTCGTCACCAGCATCCCGAGCCGTCCCTCCTGGAACGCTCCCGCCACGACCTGCCGAAGCCGGGCCGGCAGCCCCGCATGCAGATAGCCGACTCGGAGCGAGCCGGCACGATCTCGAAGCCGCACCGCCGCGCGCACACATGCGTCGGCCGTCGCAGTATAAACGACGGTTTTCTCGCCTGCCTGAGCCACTTCCTCCAACACGGCGTCCAGGCCCGCGGAGTTCCGCCGGTCGTCGATCCGGATCAGCGGCCGCGGCGGATCGTCCCGCAGCAGCACCACCCCACGCCGCGCGCGCGCCAGCGCCGCCGCCTCCGCGGCCTCCGCGACCGCGAAGCTCGGCCGCGCAGCCGTGTCCGCGGGCAGCAGCGCGGCATCCGCGGCGGAGAGGCCGTCCAGCACGATCATGCCCGCCCGGGCAGACCATGGCCCCACGAGCGTCCCATCACACACCGCCTCGAGGCTCGCGACGACCACGTCCGCGTCCCCCGCCCGCAGCGCCGCCGCGGCGTGGTCCCGCTCACCCACGCCCATCATGCCGTGCACCGGCACGACGCGGAAGCCGATCGCCGCCAGCCGGTCGCGCAGCTGCTCGGTGCGGTGCGCGACGTCCGGCCACGTCGGACAGATCACGAGCGCGCCCCGGTCTCCCGTCGACGCCTGGGCGGCGGCCCCGGCGAGCGCCGCAGCCCACCCGCGTGCGGGCGGCAGGCTCAGCACGGGCGACCCTCCACGGCGGGCCTCCGCGAGCGCCTCCGCGAGCGCGGGCCGCAGCGTCCGTCCGCCGTTGACGTAGATCGGCAGCCGCGCGGCGACGCCGTCCTGATCCAGCGCACGCCACGCTGCCCGCGCCGCGGCACCGAGGCGCGCCGGCTCATCGTCCGCGCGCTCGACGAAGATGTTGAGGCCGAGCGTGCGATCTCCGCCGCCGGTAACCCGAGAGACGGTCGCGCGATACCGCCCTCCGGCGTCCATCGCCGGGGCGACGCGCCCCGCGAGCCGCGCGCTCAAGTAGCCCACCATCCGGCCGTCCCCCGCCGTCACGCGCACCGCGTGCGGATCGTGCGTGTTCGCGGGCTCGCGCCGCAGGACGAGCGCGTCGCCGTCGCGCAGCGTGGCGAGCACCGCCTGGCGGTCGTCGAACGTCACCCCGGCGACTTTCGTGTAGAACTCCGCCGCGTCGCCGCGCGCGTCGCGGTCGTCCGCGACGTACTCGTCCGCGTGGTGGAACAACCGGTCGACCAACAAACCGGTGTCGGCCAGCAGCGCCTGCGGGTCCACGCCCGGTGTCTCCAACGCGCGCAGCCGGAGCCGGACGCGTCCGGCCTCGTACCGATCGAACTCGGGCACGAATGCGAGATCGACGAGGGCGTCGGTGAAGGTCAGCACCTCGCCCCACCCCGCCATCGCAAATCCGATCGTCTCCATGAATACCGTGCCGTCCGTGACGCCCATCCGGAGATGGACGCCGCCGCCGACGAGGCGCCGGGTCACCGCGCGCACGCCCCGGACCGCGAACACGGGCTGGGGATTGCCCGCGCCGAACGGCGCCAGCCGGTCCAGCGCCGCGACGAGCGGCACGGTCACCTCGGCGAGGGTAAGCTCCGCGTCCACGTGAAGCCGGGCGGCCGAGGGCGGCACCGCGGCGGCCGCCACGGCCTGAAAGGCCCGGCGAAACTCCGGGATCGCCTGCGCGTCAATCGACAGCCCCGCCGCCATCGCGTGGCCGCCGAAACCGGTCAGGTGCTGCCCGCACGCCGCGAGCGCGTCCACCAGATTGAACCCCTCGACGCTCCGCGCCGAGCCGCGGCCGGCGCCCTCGGCCAGGGCCACGGCGATCGCGGGACGCCGGTACAGCTCGACAAGGCGGCTCGCAACCAGGCCAACGACGCCCGGATGCCACGCCTCCCCAGCCACCACCAGCGCCGGCGCGTCGGGGGTCTCCGCCGCCTGCTCGGCCGCTTCCGCGAGCACGGCCTCCAGCACGGTCTGCCGCTCGCGGTTGAGGTCGCTGAGCGTGCGGGCGAGGTCCCGGGCTTCGACCGGATCGTCCGTCAGGAGGAGGTGCAGGGCCGGTGAAGGATCGCCGAGGCGGCCGGCCGAGTTGAGGCGCGGCCCGAGCTGCCAGCCGAGGTGCCACGCCTCGACGGGGCCTTCTCCCGTCGACTCGTCCACCAGCGCCCGCAGCCCGGCGATCGGGCTGCCGCGCAGCTGGGCGAGGCCCGCGGCGACGAGGCGGCGGTTGTCGCCGAGCAGCGGGACAACATCCGTGACGGTGCCGAGGGCCGCGAGCGCGACCAGGTCGGCGGGCACCGCCGGGGTGCGTCCGAGGTGGCGCCGCAGCGCCCACACGAGAGAAAACGCGAGCCCCGCCGCGCACGGATCGGCGCCGTCCGCGGCGCCGACCGGGGCGACGACCACAGCGGACGGCAGTTCGGACGAGGGCGTGTGGTGATCGACGACGACGACGTCGAGGCCGAGCGCGCGGGCCCGCGACACCGCATCAAACGCGGTGATGCCGCAGTCCACCGCGACGAGCACGCGCGCCCCGCGCGCGGCCAGCCCCTCGACCGCCCGCACCCCGAGCCCGTACCCGTCGTGCACGCGGTGGGGCAGGTACCAGAGCGGGTCCGCGCCGAGCGCGCGCAGCGCGCGCACCAGCATCGCCGTCGCGGTAATCCCATCCGCGTCGTAGTCGCCGTGCACCGCGATGCGCTCCCCGGCGTCGAGCGCGCGGGCGAGCCGCGCCACCGCGTCTGGCATGCCGGGAATCTCCGAGGGGTCGGCGAGATCGTCAAGCGACGGGTGCAGAAAGATCCGGGCGGCCTCGAGGGTGGTCGCACCCCGGCGGCGCAGCACCCCGGCGACCGCCAGGGGAACGTCGAGTGCGAGCGCCAGCGCCTGCGCCTCCGGGTCGGACGGCGCCACCACCCACGTAGGTCTCTCGAGCACGGCCATCACGCTCAATTATAACGTGCCGGGAGCGCGCGGCGCGTTCCCCGGCCGCACCGGACCGTCCGGCGCAGCCGGCGGCCGGCCCGGACGCCCGCCACCAGGAAGGAGCTGGCGCGCCGCGATGGAAGATCGGTTCCATGCGAGTGGGGATCCGAGGATCGAGGGTGCCGGCACCATGATCGCCTCCCGATCACCGTTCCGGGAGCTGGAGCAGGTCCCCCTCCTGCTGCGGAAGGGGCTGAAGCCGGGATGGCGGCTGATCGTCGCCGTGTCCCGCGCCCTCGCCGAGGGCGTCCGGCCGACGATGGCGTGGATCGGCGCGAGCATCGTGGTGCTCGCGCTGGCGCTGGCGGCCCAGGCCGCCGTCGCGAGCCGGCTGCCGGAGGGCTTTTGGTACGTGGCCGGGGCCCTCCCCCTCATCCTGTTCTGCGCGGATTGGTATCGTGAGATGACCCGTGAGACGCGCCCGCGGTTCGATCCACTGTGGAACGCGTGGAACTCGTGGACGCCAGCGGAGGAGACACCCGTCGAGAAGCGCCCGGTGATCGCCGAGAGCGTGGCCGCGAGCTACCGGGTGCTGAATCTCTCACCTGGGACGCCCCGGTCGGAGGTCAAGGCCGCCTACCGCCGGCTCGTCAAGCAGTGGCATCCCGACCGGTTCGCGGCGGATCCCGCCGCGCAGGAGCGCGCCGCGGCCAAGCTGCGGAGCATCATCCGCGCCTACCAGCAGGTGCAGTCCCCCGCGGCGGCCCCGCGAACCGCCCCGCGGACACGCGCGGCAACACCACCGGTCCTCGATCGGTCCTCGTGGATGTTCGCGACCGCGATCGTCCTTGTGGGGTTTACAACGCTGTACGTGGTGTCCATCAAAGTGTTCGGAGTGTGCGGATTCCTGTTCCTTGTCGCCCTGATGTAGCCGGCCGGCGTGCCGCGGCCGGCGCCGCGCGGAGGAGGGAACGGGCTAGGGGAAGCGGCGCGTCTCGTCCGACCGCGCTCCGAACGTCGCGGGAGACTCGCGCGGCGGCGCCTCAAGGATCCGCAACCGCCCCTCGAGCTCGCGGATCCGCGCCCCCAGGTGCCGGTGGCGCGGCCAGGACACGAGCAGCACCAACAGCGCCCCGAGCACAGCCGCGCCCACCACGATGTACGACAGCGGTGCGACGAGCACGGGCCACCGCCAGAACAACAGGGTGGTGCTGCCCAGATTGCTCGCGGTAAACGCCGCCACGACGACGAGGACGAGCAACAGGACCACGACCCCGAACCGCATTCGGCCGGCTACCGCCTCCGCCGCCCGCCGCGCCGGCGGCGACTCGCCCCGGACCGCACCGGCGCGTTCAGCACGGGCACCATCCCGCCGTCGCCGCGCGCGGCCCCGTCACCTGACGGCAGCGCCGGCTCGGGCGCGCTGGCGGCGCGCACGGGACGCGCGCCCGCGCCGGTGCCCGCGGTCCGCGCCTTGCGCCGCTCGTCCCAGTTGTACCAGTCGACCAGGATCGGGCTCGCGTTGAAGATCGAGGAATACCCGCCGGTGATGATCGAGACCATCAGTCCGAACGCGACCGGCCGAATCGTCTCCCCGCCGAACAGGTAGACGGCCCCGATCGCCAGCACCGCGGTCATGGCGGTGTTGATCGACCGTACCAATGCCTCGAGGACGCTGCGGTTGACGAGGGGCTCGAACGGCTCCCGCGTCCGCATGTTGAGGTTCTCGCGGATGCGGTCGAAGATCACGATCGTGTCGTTGATCGAGTAGCCGGCGACCGTCAGCAGGACGGCCAGGAACGAGCTGTCGACCTCGATCTGCGTGATCGCGAACGCCCCGATGACCACGAGCAGGTCGTGCAGCAGGGCGACGTCCGCCGCGATCGCGAAGCGGATCGACCGGAACCGCACGGAGATGAAGATCACCTGGAGGATGAGGCCGACCACGACCCCCATGATCGCCTTGCTCTGCAGCTCGGCCCCGATCTCGGGCCCGACCGTGTCCTCCTGCAGCATCTCGGAATGGGGGAACTTGTTCTTCATCGCCGCGATGATCTGATTGGTCTGGTCCTGCGTCAGCAGCCGCGTACGGATGAACAGGTTGTTCTGCCCGGACGTCTGGATGACCGCGTCGCCGAGGCCGAACCCCTGCAGCACCTGCCGCACGTCGCCCGTCGTGAACGGATCGGTGATCTGGAGCTCGATCGAGTCGCCGCCGGTGAAGTCCACGCCCCAGTTGAGCGCGTGGTGATCGTGCACGTGGTGGAAGTACAGCGCGAACAGCCCGGGGAGGATCACGGCCAGCGACAGCGCGTAGTACCAGCGCCGGTGCTTGATCAGATTGAACGTCTTGTCCACGCGCCTACTCCCCCGCCCCGGCAGTGCCCGGGGCGGTCGCCGGCGTCTTGTGCGGCAGATCCCCGAGATGCTGGATCCACCGGGATCCCGTCGGCGTATCGAGGGCGACGTCGACGAACACGCGGGTCACAACGATCGCCGTGAAGATGCTGGTCAGGATGCCGAGGATCAGGGTCACCGCGAACCCGCGCACCGGTCCGGTGCCGAGCCACAGCAGCACGAACGCCCCGATCAGCGTCGTCGCGTTGGAGTCGAGGATCGTCACGATCGCCCGGCTCCATCCGGCCGCCACCGACGCCCGGAGGCTCTTCTGCGCGCGCAGCTCTTCCTTGACCTTCTCGAAAATGATCACGTTCGCGTCGACCGCGACGCCGAGCGACAGAATGAAGCCGGCGATCCCGGGGAGGCTCAGGGCCGCCCCGATGCCCGTCATCAGCGCGAAGACGATCAGCGTGTACACGACGAGCGCGATGTCGGCCAGGAAGCCGGAGAACCGATAGTAGAGGAACATGAAAAGCGCGACCATCACCATCGCGACTTCGCCGGCGCGCACGCTGCGGTCGATCGAATCTTTGCCGAGCAGCGGCCCGATCGTCTGGTTCTCAACGACCTTGACCGGGATCGGCAGCGCGCCGGCCCGCAGCAGCACCGCCAGCTCGCTCGCCGACTCCAGCGTGAAGCTGCCGTTGATGACGCCCTTGCCCCCGGGGATCGCGGACTGGATCACCGGGGAGCTGATCACTTTGTTGTCGAGGACGATCGTGAGGTACTTCCCGATGTTCTTGGCGGTATAGTCCTCAAACTTCCTCGCGGCAGAGCTCTTGAACGTAAACGCGACCTCCGGTGTCCCGTAGGTCGGATCGTACTGCTCGGCCGCCCCCGCGAGATCCGCGCCAGTCAGCAGCACGTTCTTCGGCACCTTGACCGTCGTGTTGGTGGGCGGCTCCTGGACGGTGTCCGGGTTGATCCACGTCGCATTCTCGGGCAGCGAGACGCTCCCGGTGTCGACGAACTCGAGGAGCGCGGTCTTGCCGATGATGTTGAGCGCGCGCGCCGGATCCTTGATGCCGGGCAGCTCGATCACGATCCGGTCCCGGCCCTGCCGCACGATGTTCGGCTCGGATACGCCGAGCTGGTCGACGCGGTTCCGGATGACACTCAGGACCCCGTTCATCGCGTCGTCGGTGACCGCGGTCTGGGCCGTCGGCACCGCCTGGAGCTGGATGTGGCTCCCGCCCTGCAGATCCAGGCCCAGGTTCAGGCTGGACCGCGGCCCCTGCCAGACCGGAACCGCGCCCTCAAAGCGGATCGGCTGAAACGCGACCCCACACGCCACCAGCGCGATCAGCACGACGATGAACAAACGGACCGTGTGGCTCAGCTTCACGCGCGCCATCCTCCGGCACAAACAAAAAAAGCCTTCCGAACCATCGCTCATTATATCGACCCACCCGACGCGGTGTCAAACCGGCGGCCCACCGTCCCACCGTGCCCTCCGTGCCCGCGGCCCCACCGGGCGATCGGTCGGCGGGCGCCCCGCGCCCGCCCCGATCACCGGCCGGATTGCGTTAAGCGACGGCGAACACTTGGCGTCGGGTCGCGCCGCGTCGCCCCGGCGGCCGTGCCTGCATTGACGGGGTCGCCGCGGCCGGGATACGATGGGCGCACCGATGTTTCGACACCCCAACACCAAACTGCTGCAGGCTCAGCGCGGCTGGACCGTCGACGCGGTGCTGCTCGCCGTGATCGCCGCCGGCCTGTACCTGCTGCTGGCGGTCGCCTCCCGGGGGTTTGTCCGGGCGACCCCGTCGGTCACGATCGACCTCCATCCCGCGGCCCTGCCGCGCTACGCCCTCCTCTCGCTCCTGCGAATGATCGCGGCGTACCTGCTGTCGCTCACGTTTACGCTCGTGGTCGGGTACGCGGCGGCACGCAACCGTGCGGCGGGACGCATCCTGGTGCCGATGCTCGACATCCTCCAGTCGATCCCGGTGCTGTCGTTTCTCCCCGCCGTGCTGCTCGCGATGATCGCGCTGTTCCCCGGGAGCTCGATCGGGATCGAATTCGGCAGCGTGCTGCTGATCTTCACGGGCATGGTCTGGAACATGGCGTTCAGCTTCTACCACTCGCTGTTGACCATCCCGGAAGAACTGACCGAAGCGGCGCGCGCCTTCCGCCTGTCGTGGTGGCAGCGGTTCATCTCGCTCGACCTGCCCGCCGCCGTCATCGGCCTCGTCTGGAACAGCATGATGTCGTGGGCCGGCGGCTGGTTCTTCCTGATGGCCACGGAGGCGTTCACGCTCGGGAAGGAGTCCTTCACGCTCCCCGGTCTCGGCAGCTACCTCTTCGCCGCCGCGAATAACGGCGACGTCCCTTCGATCCTGTGGGGCCTCGGCACGCTGATCGCTCTCATCGTCGCGCTGGATCAGCTGGTGTGGCGGCCGCTGATCGCATGGAGCGAGCGGTTTAAGGTGGAACAGTCGGAGAGCCAGGACGTGCCGACCTCCTGGATGCTCGACCTCTTGAACCAGTCCCGGCTGCTGCCGCAGACCGCTCGCCAGATTCAGACGGCGCTGGCGCGCTTGCGGCGGCACCCCGCGCACGCGCCGGCCGCACTTGCGCCCGCGAACCGAGACGTCTCCGGCGTGGAGACGGGACTGCTGCGGCTGCTCGGCCTCGCGGCGCTCGCGGTGGCGGGGTGGGGTTTCATCTCCCTCGTCCAGCTGGTCTGGGCGCTCCCGCTCGAGAAATGGCTCGAGATCTCGGAAGGCACGGGAGCGTCGGTGCTGCGGATCGCCGTCGCGCTGGCAATCTCGTTCGCGTGGACGGTCCCGGCCGGCGTCGCGATCGGCCTGCACCCGAGGCTCGCGCGCGCGGCCCAACCGCTGGCGCAGATCGCGGCGTCGGTTCCCGCGACCGCCGTGTTTCCGATCCTGCTCCTCCTCCTCGTACGCCTGGGCGGCGGTCTCTCGATCGCGTCGGTCCTGCTGATGCTGCTCGGCACGCAGTGGTACATCCTGTTCAACACGATCGCCGGCGCGATCGCCCTGCCCCGCGACCTGCAGGAGGCCGCCTCTCTCATGAAGATACGCGGGTGGATGCGCTGGCGCACCCTGATCCTGCCCGGGATTTTCCCCCATCTCGTCACCGGCGGCCTCACGGCTCAGGGCGGCGCGTTCAACGCCACCATCGTGTCCGAGTACGTAACCTTCGACAACAAGGTCCTGCAGACGATCGGGCTCGGCGCGCTGATCTCGGCGGCCGCGGCCGGGGGCGACTACCCGCTGCTCGCGGCGGCCACGGTGACCATGGCCGTCGTCGTCGTCATCATCAACCGTCTGTTCTGGAAGCGGGCCGCGCATCTGGCCGAAGACCGCTACCATCTCTAGCACGACCGAACCACCGACTCGACAAGGGCGGCAACCCAGATCCATGCGAGGAGCGTGACGCGTGGTCATCACCAGCGCACCGACCGTGCTCGTGGACGCGAAGCAGATCACCATCGCCTACGCGCGCCCCGGCGGCGGGGTGACCGTCGTGCTCGACCAGATCGACCTCCAGATCCGCGCGGCGGAGGTCCTGGCGATCCTCGGAGCCTCGGGCTGCGGGAAATCCACGCTGCTGCGCGTCCTGGCCGGGCTCATCCCTCCCTCGAGCGGCGAAGTATTGTACCGCGGACAACCCGTGACCGGACCCAATCCCGGGGTCGCGATGGTGTTTCAGACCTTCGCGCTCTTCCCGTGGCTGACCGTGCTCGACAACGTCGAGCTCGGGCTCAGCGCGATCGGCGTGGAGCCCGAGGAGCGGCGGAAGCGCGCGCTTCATATGATCGATCTCATCGGTCTCGACGGTTTCGAAACGGCGTTTCCAAAAGAATTGTCCGGCGGCATGCGGCAGCGGGTCGGCTTCGCGCGCGCGCTGGCGGTGCAGCCGGATATTTTGCTCATGGACGAGCCCTTCTCGGCCCTCGACGCCCTGACGGCCGAAAACCTGCGCACCGACCTGCTCGAACTCTGGCTGGGGAGGCGCTTCCCGACGCGCGCCATCGCGATCGTGACCCACAGCATCGAGGAAGCGGTGTTCATGGCCGACCGCATCATCGTCTTGAGCGCGAACCCGGCCCACATCGTCGAAGAGATCCGGCCGGAGATTCCGCACTGGCGGGACCGCCACTCGCCGGAGTTTCAGCGCGCCGTCGAGCACGTGTACGAGGTGCTCACGGGCGACCGGGCCCGCCGGCTCCAGCACGCCAAGCCGCTGATCCCGCGGCTGCCGTACGCGTCCGTCGGCCTGATCACCGGACTCGTGGAGCTCGTCCAGAACGAGGGCGGCCGCGCCGAACTCGCCAAGGTCGGCGCGGAGCTGCAGTTCGACGTCGAGGACCTCCTGCCGGCGGTCGAAGCGGCCGAGATGCTCGGGTTTGCGACCGCCCGCGAAGGCGACCTCGAACTCACGCCCCAAGGCAAGGCGTTCGCCGAGGCGACGGTGCAGGACAAGAAGGAGATCTTCCGCAAGGCGCTCCTGAGCCGGATCGCGCCGGCGCGCGAGATCGTCCAGCAGCTGGCGGAACACGAGGGCCACCGCATGTCGGCGGAAACGTTCCTGGACGCGCTCGAGCGCCACTTCAGCTTCGAAGAAGCGCGCCGTCAGCTCAACATCCTCGTCGGGTTCGGGCGGTACGCGGAAGCCTACGCGTTCGACGAGACCACGGACGAACTGTACCTCGAGGAAGGCACCGAGCTCCCGGCGGTCCCGACCGCCGGAGGCTAATCGAGCACGACGCCGGCCTGCGCCGCAGGTCGGAACGGGTCGCGCCGCGCGGCCCGGCGGCCGTCCGGCAGGTCGGCCTCGCGCCCCGGAGCCGGCCGGTAATGCGCCTCGAAGCAGCGCAGCGCCCCCTCCGCCAGGAGATGGTAGTACGCGGAGAACACCGCGCGGGCGTCGAGCCCGCTCCAGCGCGGCGGCAGCAGCTCCTTGGGAAGACCGGGATCGACGAACAGGAACTTCCGAAACTCGTGCACGAGACGCGACTTTTCCGAGAACGCCTCGGCGTCTGACACCCCGACGGCCGCGGCGCGGCTCGCATCCAGCCGCGGCCGCCAGGCCGCGAGAAATGCCGCGTAGGCGGCGTTGATGGCGCCGAGGTCCCAGGAGCGCGCGGCCAGCGCGGCGTCCGTGCTCCCCCCTCGTGGCGGGCCACGAACGTCTCGATCCGCCCGACGAGGCCATAGCGCTCCTCCACGGACGCGAGCCGGCCGAGCACGTCGTTCGCCGTGATGTACTGGCCCGGCCCCACCCGCGCGAATCCGATCCAGCCGAGTTCACGGCGCATCGCCGCCTGCTGCGGCCGGGCGGTGCCTCCCGACGGCACCACGAGCAGCCGCCAGTGGCGGTCCCACGCCTCGGGATACAGCTTGAAGATCCGGCCGGCGGCCTCCGCGATCCGGTCCTGTCCGCGAGGCGTCAGCGCATAGTAACTGGCGCGGCCGACCCGCGTCGGGGCGAGCCACCCCTGGCGGGCCATCCGCGACACGGCGGCGCGCACGGCATGCGCGGTGAAGCCGAGCTCGGCCATGAGTGCGATCAGGCTGCCGACCCAGATCGTGCCGCCGTAGTGCCGGACGTAGTCGCCGAACAGCGTAAACAGCATCGAGCGCGCGCGCATCCCGGCGCTCCCGGCCATCGCCGCCCTCAGGCCGGCCGCTCCAGGAGCGTCGCGATGCCCTGGCCGACGCCGATGCACATCGTCGCCAAGCCGCGCCGCACGTCCCGCCGGACCATCTCGCGCACGAGCGTGACCAGGATGCGGGCGCCGCTCGCGCCCACCGGGTGCCCGAGCGCGATCGCGCCGCCGTTTGGGTTGAGGCGCGCGCGGTCGATGCCTAGGTCACGGACACACGCGAGGACCTGCACGGCAAACGCTTCGTTCAACTCGACGAGGTCGACCTCGTCGATCGTCCACCCGGCACGCGCGAGCGCCTTGCGCGTCGCGGGGATCGGCCCGATCCCCATGTAGGACGGGTCCACGCCCGCGACCGCCGACGCGACGATCCGTGCCAGCGGACGCCGGCCCTCGCGCTCGGCCCACTCCTTCGATGTCACGAGGAGCGCGGCGGCCCCGTCGTTGATCCCGGAGGAGTTGCCCGCGGTGACGCTCCCCCCGGTCCGAAACACCGGCGCGAGCGACGCGAGGCGCTCCGCGGTGGTGTCCGGCCGCGGATGTTCGTCAGTATCCACGACCGACGTCGACCCGCCGCGGCCCGGGGCCGTGACCGAGACGATCTCCTCGGCAAACTTGCCGTCGCGGACGGCCGCCGCGGCGCGCTGCTGGCTCTCGAGCGCGAACGCATCCTGCTCCGCGCGGGAGATGCCATACCGCTCCGCGACGTTCTCGGCGGTCTCCCCCATGCTGTACAGAGGGAACCGCGCCTCCAGGGTCGGGTTCGGGAACCGCCAGCCGAGGGTCGTGTCCTGCAGCAGCCGCGCCCCGCGGGGAAACGCTGCGTCGGGCTTCCCGAGCACGAACGGCGCGCGGGTCATGCTCTCGACGCCGCCGACGATGTACACATCGCCGTTGCCGCAGGCGATCGCGTGCGCAGCGGTATGGACCGCCTGCATGCCGGACCCGCACAAGCGGTTGACCGTCTGGCCCGGCACGTCGTCGGGCAGCCCCGCGATCAGCACGGCCATCCGGGCGACGTTCCGGTTGTCCTCGCCCGCCTGGTTGGTGCACCCGAGCACCACATCCTCCACCGCCAGCGGATCGAGCCCGTTGCGCTGGATGATCGCCTGCACGACCTGCGCCGCCAGATCGTCCGGACGCACGTCGCGCAGCGCGCCTCCATACCGCCCGATCGGCGTTCGAATCGCATCCACAATCACGACCTCGCGCATTCCCAAACGCTCCTCTCGCCGCCCGCCGCGGGCCTACTCGCCGCGGTACACGGGGGCCCGCTTCCCAAGAAATGCGGCCACGCCTTCACGGTAGTCGGCGGTGCGTCCGGCCACGTCCTGCAGATACGCCTCGTACTCGAGCGCGCCTCGGAACCCCACCGACAGATTATGCTCCACCGCCCGCTTGATCAGCCCGTACGCGCGCGTCGGCCCGTCGGCGAGACGGCCCGCCAGCTCGCGCGCGCGCGGCATCAACTCCTCGTGCGGCACGACGCGGTTGACCAAGCCGATGCGTTCCGCCGTCGCCGCGTCCACCGGCTCGGCGAGCAGCATCATCTCAAACGCGCGCGCGAGCCCGACGAGCCGGGGCAGCAGCCAGGTGCCCCCGGAGTCCGGGACCAGCCCGACGCGGGAGAACGCCTCGATGAACGATGCCCGGTCCGATGCGATGCGCAGGTCCGCGGCCAGGGCCAGGTTGCAGCCGGCCCCCGCGGCGACACCGTTGACCGCCGCCACGACGGGCTTCTCCATCGTCCGCATCAGCAGCACGATCCGGTTGTAGCGGGCGCGCAGCACGTCCCCGAGCGACCCCGCCTGCTCTTCGCGAAGGTCCTGCCCCGCGCAGAATCCGCGGCCCGCCGCCGCGAGCAGCACGCAGCGCACCGCCGCGTCCCGGTCGGCATCGCGGAGCGCGTCCGCGAGCGCGCCGCCCATCTCGGCGTTGAACGCGTTCAGCACGTCCGGGCGGTTGAGCGTGACCACCCGCACGCCGCCCTGCGTCTCCACGACCAGCGTCCCCGTCATTCCGATGCCCTCCCGTGTCCGCGCCGACGCGCCCTAGCCGGCCGCGGTCTCCGCCGGCGCCGCGCCATCCACCAGGCCGCGGGCGGCCCGAAACACCTGGTCCAACATCGGCTCGGTGAGTTTCCCCGTATTGGTGTTCTGACGGCTCGGGTGGTAGCTTGCGATCAACGCCGGTCGGCCGGGCCCGAATTCATAGCAGGCCCCGTGTCCGAACGACACGCCCCGCACCTCGGCCCCCCAGCCCCGAAGGAGGCGGCGGCAGACCTCGAACGCGATCCGGCCGAGCGCCATCAGCACCCGAACGTCCCGCAGGAGCCGCACCTCGCGCTCGAGGTATGGCAGACATCGCTCGAGCTCGCCCCGCGTCGGCTTGTTCGCCGGGGGCGCGCACCGGACGGGAGCCGTCAGATAGGCTCCCCGGAGACGCAGGCCATCGCCCCGGTGCAGGGACGTCGGTTGATTGGCGAACCCGGCGCGGTGCATCGCCCGCACGAGCCACGCCGCGGAACTGTCGCCCGTGAACATGCGCCCCGTCCGGTTGGCCCCATGCGCGGCCGGCGCGAGACCGACGATCACGAGGGCGGCGCGCGCGTCGCCAAACCCGGGCACCGGCCTGCCCCAGTAGTGAAATCCGGCGAACTCCGGCTTGCCGCGGGCGGCCACCGCATCGCAGTGGCGGCGCAGGCGCGGGCACGCGGTACACGCCACGACGTCGCGGGATAGGCGCGCGAGCGAATCGCGCGCCCGGACGGCGGTCACCGCCCGGTCCACTTCGCGGGCCGCTTCTCCACGAACGCGTGGATGCCCTCGGCCGCATCCGCGGTCCCGAAAAGCATGTGGAAGCACCGCCGTTCGAACAGGACGCCGTCGGCGAGCGGAATCTCAAACGCCTGCAGGACCGCCTCCTTGGCCGCGCGCACCGCGAGCGGAGCCCTGGACGCGATCTCCCGCGCGAGCGCCTTCGCCTCGTCGAGACAGAGCTCGACCGGCACCACGCGCGCCACCAACCCCGCCGCCAGCGCCTCCTGCGCGGAGATCGACCGGCCGGTGAGAATCATCTCCATGGCGCGGGACTTCCCGATCGCGCGGGTCAGGCGCTGCGTGCCCCCGGCACCGGGCATCACGCCGAGCTGAATCTCGGGCTGCCCGAACTGCGCGGTCTCCGCCGCGATGATGATGTCGCACGCCATCGCCAGTTCGCAGCCGCCGCCGAGCGCGTACCCGGAGACCGCGGCGATGACCGGCGTCGCGACGCGGCGGATTCGCTCCCACTCGAGGAATCGGTAGCTGCGGATCATATCGCCCGGAGACTGCTCCGCAAATTCGCGGATATCAGCGCCGGCGGCGAAGACCCGCGGGCCTCCCCACAGTACCGCGCACCGCACGCGGGGATCGCCGTCGCACGCCTCCAGCGCCGTGGCCAGCTCCCCCATCACGGCTTGACTCAACGCGTTCAGCACCTTCGGGCGGTTCAGCGTGACCACCGCGATCGGCTCTTCGATCGTCACGAGCAGATGCTCATACGCCATCAGCAGCTCCCTTCCACGAGATCACCCCGCTTACGGGGTCAGAAACGATTCGAACCCGGCCTTGCGCAGGTCTTGCGCGAGCTGCTCGGCTGTCGTCCGATCCACGTACCCGCCGACGCGGACGTGGAAGGGCGGACCGCTGGTCACCGTGACCGCGTAGCCGCGCGCGCGCACGCGCAGTGCCAGCGCCTCCGCATTTTGCTCCAACGCGAACACGCCGACCTGCACGTGGAATCGGGTCGGAACCGTCGGGACGGACGGCGTCGAGGTGCCGCTCACCGAGCTGCCGGGCGACGGCAGCGGCGCTGATGCGGACGTCGGCGCCGGGGGCGGGGTCGGAACCGCTGGGGCCGGGGGCGGGGTCGGAGCCGCAGGCGCCGCGGGCGGCGGTACCGGGCGCGACGGCGAGGTGCCGCTCACCGCGTTGCCGGCGGGTGCAGGGGGGGCGGACCCCGACTGCGCCGACGCCGCCGGCGCGGGCACGGGCGCCGGTGGTGTCGGGGCGCTCCCGGTGAGAAACACCGGCGGCACCCCTCCCGACGGATTCGCACCGACGGGACCGCCCTGCGACGCGCTGATCGATGCTGAGGGAATCGACGGGGAGACCGCCGAGCGGCTCGGCGGCGCTTCGGGCGGCCGCACGGTCGGCTCCGACAAGCGGAACGCCGTCTGCCCCAGCAGGTACCCCGCGCCCACGGCCGCAGCAAATAGGCCGATCAGGATGAGCCCCGCCAGCAGGATCCGCCCCGCTCTCATCGCGCCCGCTCCACGCCCTTCAGGTTCGCGGCGCCGGCGGCACGGCTCCTGCTCTGGGCCCGCCGGCCGCGCGGGCGGCGCCCGTCACCGGAACGCGTGCCGATAGCGATGGTACGCAATCAAGACCGCGGCCCCGATCAGCGTCGGCAGGTAATACGATAGCGAACGGTCGAGCAGCACCGCGGCGCCCGCGAGCGCGGTCGGGAGCGCCCGCGGGCCGAGCAGCGTGATGAGGCCAAGCTGCGATACCTCGGTCACGCCGATGCCGCCGGGTACCAAGAGCGCCATGCCCAGGATCGCGCCGCCCGCGTACGTGAACGCCACGAGCACCGGCGACAGCCCGGTCCCCATCGCCCAGAACACGATGCACACCCGCGTCAGATCGAGCGCCGTGATCACGACCGTCATCAGTGTGAGCATCCCGAGCGTCCGCGCCTGGCGCCACACCAGAATGCTCTCGCACAGCGTGTCGGCCAGGCGCACCGCCCGCTCCCGCGCGCCCGCCGGCGCCGGCAGCCAGCGCAGCACGGCGCGGGCCCAGGCCCGCACGCGGAGGGGCGCGGCCGCGAGCAGGGCCGCCCCCAGGATCAGCGCCACGATCAGGACGACCAGGGCGCCGCTCGTCAGGAGCACGCCCCGCGGGAGCAGGGTCCCGGCGACGAGGAACGCGCCCACGAGGAAGACGACGTCGAGCAGCCGCTCGACGATCATGGCGGACGTCGACAACCCGAGCCCGGTCCCGTACGACCCCTTGAGCATCATCACCTTGGCGACCTCAAAGCTGCGCGCCGGGGTGACGCTGCCCGCCGCGACGCCCGCGAGGATCGAGAGCGTCGAGAACCGCATGGAGATGACCGTCCCCGACAAGCGGGCGACCATGTACCGCCAGCGCACTGCCTTCGCCACGATCTGCACCGCGATCGCCACGACCGCGAGGCTGAGCAGATCCGGCCGGGCGCCCTGCAGCGCACGGCCGAGCCGCGCGGGATCGACGGTCCGGGTAAAGATCACCAGGATCGCGACGCCGAACACGATCAGGAGATACCCGATCCAGCGCGCCGCACCGGCCGGCGCGCTGGGAGGCGCCGCGAGGTCGGACATGAGCGGTCCGCTCACCGGATCCGCCTCCCCAACGCCGGGCTACGCACCGAGGCTCTCCAAGTACCGCGCCAGGAGGTGGCGCCGCGCCGTCAGATCCCCCACGCGCGTCCGATCGGCGTCCACGACGTCCGCCGGCGCTTTGTCGAGGAACGCGGCGCTGCTGAGCCGCGCCTCCAGCCGCTCGAGATCCCGCTCAACGCTCGCCAGCTGCTTGCGCAGCCGCTGGCCGACGGCCGCACGCGCCTCGGGCGATCCGACGGGCAGCACGATCTCGACCGGGCCCCACACGGCGGACACCGCCCCCGCCGGCCGCGCCGCGGCGTCGCCAAGCGGGGTGACACGCAGCTCGGACGCGCGCACGAGCGGCGCGATGTACCGGCGCGCCGCCTCGACCCGGCCGCGGCGGTCTTCGGGGCACGCCAGGACGAGCGGCACCGGCTCTGTCGGCGTCAGGCCGAGTTCGGCCCGCATGCCGCGGACCGCGTGCACGAGCCCCATCACCTCGGCCATCGCCTCGTCGGCCTCGGCATCCAGGCGGCCCGCGAGCCAGGCCTCCCGCGCCTCCGCCCCCTCCGGCACCGGCCACGGCGCCCGCATGATCGTCTCGCCCGAGTGGGGCAGGGCCTGCCAGATCTCCTCGGTCAGCGCCGGCATGATCGGGTGCAGCAGGATCATCATCTGGGACAGCACCCAGGCGAGGACGCGCCGGGTACCCTGGGCGGCGTCGCCGCCGGCCCGCAGGTTTTCCTTCGCCATCTCCACGTACCAGTCGCAGAACTCGCTCCACGTGAAGCCGTAGAGCGCCGCGCACGCATCGCGAAACTCGAACCCCTCGAGCGATGCGGTGACGAGCGCCGCCGCGGCGGCGTACCGGCTCAGAATCCAGCGATCCGGCAGCGTGAGCCTCCGCGCCTCCGCGGCGCTGGTCCAGCCCGGGTCCCCCTCCCGCGGGGCGGCCTCGCCGAGCGACAGCCGCACAAACCGCGCCGCGTTCCAGATCTTGTTGGCGAAGTTGCGGGTGTCCTCAACCATCTTCTCGGAAAACCGGAGGTCCTGCTCCCCGGTGCAGCGGTTGATGAGCGCGAACCGCAGCGAGTCGGCCCCGTACCGGTCGACCAGCTCAAGCGGGTCGATCCCCGTACCGAGGCTCTTGCTCATCCGCTTGCCCTCGATGTTCAGCACGGTCGGGTTGATGTATACGTCGCGGAACGGCACGTGACCGCGGAACTCCAACCCGAACATGATCATGCGCGCCACCCACAGGAAGATGATGTCGCGGGCGGTCACCAAGGTGCTCGTGGGGTAGAAATACCGCAGGTCCTCAGTGTCCGCCGGCCAGCCGAGGGTCGCCATCGGCCACAGCGCGGAGCTGAACCACGTGTCCAAGACGTCCGGATCCTGGGTCAGCGTCCGTTCGCCGCACGCCGGACAGGCGGCGGGCGCCTCCACGCTCGCCACCCGCTCCCCGCACGGGCAGTACCAGATCGGGATCCGGTGGCCCCACCACAACTGCCGGCTGATATTCCAGTCGCGAATGTTCTCCATCCAGTCCATGTACACTTTCGTCCAGCGCTCTGGGTGAAACGTCACACGTCCGTCGTGCACCGCGTCGATCGCCGGCGCGGCCAGTTCCTTCATCCGGCAAAACCACTGATCGGACACGTACGGCTCGATGATCGTCTTGCACCGGTCGCACCGGCCGATGTTGGTCGTGTACGGCTCCTCGCGCTCCACCGCCCCGGCCGCCCGCAGGTCGTCCATGATGACGCGCCGGCACTCGAACCGATCCAGACCCTCGTACCGCGGCCCGCCAAGGTCGGTGATCCGCCCGTGCGGGTCCAGCCCGACGAGCAGCGGCAGCCCGTGATCGGCGCCGATCTCGTGGTCGAGCGGGTCGTGGCCGGGCGTGATCTTCAGCGCGCCGGTCCCAAACCCGCGCTCGACGCGCCGGTCGGCGATAACCGGCACGGGGCGGTTGACGAGCGGCACCAGCACGTCGGTCCCGACGAGCGCGCGGTACCGCGCGTCCTCGGGGTGCACCGCGACCGCGACGTCGGCGAGGATCGTCTCGGGCCGTTGGGTCGCGATCACGACCCCGGGGCCGCCGTCGGCCCCGCGGTACCGGAGGTAGACGAGCGTGCTCTCTTCCGTCACGGACTCGACCTCGAGGTCGGACACGCTGGTCTGGTCCTTGACGCACCAGTTGATCATCCGCTTGCCCTTATAGATCAGGCCCTTTTGGTAGAGGCGGATGAAGCACTCCTGCACCGCGGCGTAGTACTGAGGGTCCATCGTAAACACGGCCCGGTCCCAATCGCACGAGAACTCGAGGCGCCGCATCTGGTCGAAGATCTTGATGCCGGTCTCTTCCTTCCACTTCCACGTCTCCTCGAGAAACCGCTCGCGCCCGAGGTCGAAGCGCGTCTGCCCGTGCTTCGCAAGGCGCCGGTCCATGATCACGTGCACCGCAATGCCGGCGTGATCGGTCCCGGGCTGCCACAGCGCGTCGTACCCGCGCATCCGGCTCCACCGCGTCAGGCAGTCCTGCAGCCCGTCGTTGAGCGCATGGCCCATGTGGAGCTCGCCCGTCACGTTGGGGAGCGGCATCATGATCGTGTACGGGCGCCGGGTCGGGTCGGGCACGGCGTGGAAGTATCCCCGGGCCATCCACTCCGCGTACCAGCGCGCCTCGGTCGCGGCCGGATCATAGGTCTTCGGCAGTGCATCCACTGTCTTCGGCCGTGCGTCCACAGCCTCGCCTCCTTCCTGAAGCAACAACGCCGCCCGCCCAAAGGGCGGAGCGGCGCTCCGCGGTACCACCTTCGTTCCCGGCGCCCCCCGGAGGGAAGCCGCCGGCTCGTACGCGCTGTCACGGGCGCGCCCGCGGGTCCACGGCACTGGCGCCGCGACCCGACGCTCGGGGGCGACGTTCAGCCCGACGCCCGGGGAGCTTCCACCGTCCTCCCCTCGCTGCCGGCGTGACGCCTTCCGGCGTCCCGGGCCTACTCTTCCCCGTCGTCGCGTATCTGCCGCGTATTATACGCTGGACGCGCGCGGCTGCGCAAGCGAGCGCTCGCCGGGGAGCGGCGACTTACTCTCCGCTCCTGGGAGCCTCGACGGCCGCGCCCGGTGCGCGCCCACGAACTCTTGGCGGACTCTCTCACCACGCCCGGCTGGACCCCGACGTATCTCGACAGGTCTCGGTAGAAATTCTCGTGCTGCCCCACTGCGAGAAATCGCACGGTGCGAGTCTTCTCAATGAGGACGTACGCGCCCAGCCGCTGGTCGTGCTGCGCCGTGAACTTCTCAACGTACACGGCCCGGAGCCGACCGCGCTTCCGGTCTTCCAGTGTCGGGTTCTGGAGGATCTGCGCTTGCACTTTGTTGAGCGCGCGCAGAACCGCCGGACTCAGCGATTTACGATCACGCCCATCGCGCGTGAGCTGCTCACCGATCCACGCTTCCGGCGGCGCCTCTTTCGACGGTGTCACTCGGTCCGCGAATCGAGCGGTTCGACGAGCCTCGCCTCGGACTCGGCCAATCCCTCGACGATCTTGGAGATCAAACCAAAGGGGAGATCAGGGTTGTCCTCGGCGAGCATCGCCAATTCCAGACAGCGCCGCGCCTGATCACTCGCGGTCCGGTGCTGCCCCTTGGCTCGCGCGTCAATCTGCCGCTTCACGGCGTCATCGACCCGCACGTTCACAATGCAGCCATCACACGCGTCCCCCTACGTGTTTCGTTGGGTTACATTAGTAATACGAATGCCGACGACCGTCCGGCGGACGGCGATTCGTCGATGACGCGAATTCCCTGGACGGTCTCCAGTGCCGAGGATCAGTCTTCGCGCGACCGAAACGTCGCGAGCGCCAGCGCGAACATGGCCACGAGCACCGCCACGACCACGACGAGATCCACGTGAAACGGATGGAGCACGAGCGCGGCCGCAAGCGGTGACCCACCGTAGACGACGCCGCGGAGCGCGTCGACAGCGTAGGTGAGCGGGTCTACCCGGACCAGCACGCTCATCCACACGGGCAGGCCCCGCAATGGGAAGAACGCACCGGAGAGCAGCCACATCGGCACCACGAGAAAGTTCATGATGACCTGAAACCCTTCCATCGTCGCCATGCGTGACGCAATCGCCAGGCCGAGGCTCGTCAATGCCGACGCGACCAGGATCAGCACCACGCAGACTTTCACCACGGCGACCGCCCCGAGGTGCACCCCCACAAACGGCGCGAGCAGCAGCAGGATCAGACCTTGGAGCGTGGCGACCGTCGCGCCGCCGACGACCTTGCCGAGCACGATACTACTCCGTGCCACCGGCGCGACGAGGATTTCTTTGAGAAAACCAAACTCCCGGTCCCAGATGATCGAGATCGCCGAGAACAGGGCCGTGAACAGCACCGTCATCCCGAGAATCCCCGGAAACATGAAGACGAGATACTGAAAGCCCGACGGCACTGCGGCGGACCGAAACGTCGCTCCAAATCCGGTGCCCATGATGACCAAGTAGATCACCGGCTGCCCGAGGGCCCCGACGATGCGCGCCGGCTCGGTCACGAACCGCGTCAGCTCGCGGAGCCAGATCGCGTAGACCGCGCGGGCCTCGCGCCCGAGCGTGCCCGCGGCGGGCACGGACACCGCCGACGGCGCCGCCACTACCGCCGCCCCCAGACGCGCGCCGAGGCGCGCAACTGGTCGGCCGCGGACGCCGACTCGGGGCGGATCGCGCGGCCGGTGAGCTTCAAGAAGACGTCGTCCAGCGTCGGGCGCGTCACCGCGACGGACGCGACGAGGCCGGGAAACGCCTCGGCCACCCGCGGCACGAACTCGGCGCCGCCGGCGCGTTCCAGCACGACGTGGCCGTCGGTCACCCGGGGATCTCCGCCGAAGCGCGCCTGGATCTCCCGCACCAGCGCGCCCGGGTTCGGCGACCCGATCGTGATCACGTCCCCGCCCACCTCCCGCTTCAGCGCGTCGGGCGTGTCAACGGCGATGATCTGCCCCTGATCGATGATCGCGATGCGGTCGCAGTGCTCCGACTCTTCGATGTAGTGGGTCGTCATGAACACCGTCACCCCTTCGCGGCGGCGCAGCTCGAGCACGTACTCCCAGATCCGCTTCCGCGTCTGCAGGTCCAGGCCGACGGTCGGCTCGTCCAGGAACAGGACGCGCGGCGCGTGCAGGAGGCCGCGGGCGATCTCGAGGCGCCGCTTCATGCCGCCCGAGAACGTGCTGACCCGAGCTCGCCGGCGATCGCCGAGCTCCACCATCGCCAGCACCGCGTCGATCCGACGCTCGGCGACGCCCGACGGTACGCCGTAGAGCATCGCGTGAAATCTCAGATTGAGCTCGGCCGTGAGCCGGGTGTCCAGGCTCGGGTCCTGAAACACGATCCCGATGGCCTGGCGCACCTCGGTGGGATGCCGCACCACGTCATACCCGGCAAGCGTCACCCGTCCCGACGTCGGACGGAGCAGCGTCGCCAGTACCTTGATCGTCGTGGTCTTGCCGGCCCCGTTGGGGCCGAGAAACCCGAACACCTCGCCCGGCTGGACGTCGAAGGTCACGCCGGCGACGGCCTCCACGGTCCCGAACCGCTTCCGAAGATCCTGTACGTCAATGACCGGCTCCACCGATCGCCCTCCCACCGCAGGCCGCCCGCGCGCCGACCGCGATCGTCATGTACCTCGCCAGAAGCAACGGGCGGGCCGCCCGAGGGGCCGCCCGCCCATCACTCCCGCAGACCCGTGCGTGCTACGCCTGGATCGGCGGCTGCGGCCGATGCTGCGGCCGCGGCAGTTCCGTCGGCGGGGTCAAGAGCGGCAGCCCCGTCGCCTCGCCCAGCGCCTCGGCGAGGACCTGATCCATCGTTTCCACGAACACGAACCGCAACTTCTTCCGGACGTTGCCGGGAATCTCTTGCAGGTCCTTCTCATTCTCTTTCGGCATGATCACGGTCTTGATCCCGGCGCGGTGCGCGGCGATGACTTTCTCCTTGACGCCGCCGATCGGCAGCACCTTCCCGCGGAGCGTGATCTCGCCCGTCATCGCGATATCGCTGTGCACCGGCCGGCCCGTCAGCGCGGAGGCGATCGCCGTGGCCATCGTGATGCCGGCGGACGGCCCGTCCTTCGGCACCGCCCCGGCCGGCACGTGCACGTGCACGTCGTACCGCGACGCGAACATCTCGTCGGCTCCGAGCCGCCGCGCCCGCGCACGTATGTAGCTGAACGCGGCCTGGGCGGATTCCTTCATGACGTCTCCCAGCTGCCCGGTCAGCGACAGCTTGCCGTCGCCGCGAAGCAGCGTCGCCTCGACGGTGATGATGTCGCCGCCCTGCTCGGTATACACGAGGCCGGTCGAGGCCCCGATCTCATCCGCCTTCTCCGCGGTCCCGTAGTGAAACTTCGTGGGCCCGAGGAACTTGTGCACGTTCTGCGTCGTCACTTTCACGGCCGTCGCCTCGCCCTCGGCCACCTCGCGCGCGATCTTGCGGCAGATCGTGCCGATCTCGCGCTCGAGATTCCGGACGCCCGCCTCCCGGGTGTACTGCCGGATGACGAGCCGCAGGGCGTCCTCGGTAAACGTCACCTGATCGGCCCGCAGGCCGTTCTCCTTCAGCTGCTTCGGAATGAGGAACTGGGTCGCGATGTGGTGCTTCTCCTCCTCGATGTAGCCGGAGAACCGGATCACCTCGAGCCGGTCCCGCAGGGCCGGGGGCACCGTGTCCAGGATGTTGGCGGTGGTGATGAACATCGCCTCGCGCAGATTGATCGGCAGCTCGAGGTAGTGGTCGCTGAACGCCTCATTCTGTTCCGGATCGAGCGCCTCGAGGAGCGCCGCCGACGGGTCGCCCCGGAAATCCATGCCCAACTTGTCGATCTCATCGAGCATGAACACGGGGTTGCGGCTCCCCGCCGTCCGCATGCCCTGCACGATCCGGCCGGGAAGCGCGCCCACGTACGTCCGCCGGTGGCCGCGAATCTCCGCCTCGTCCCGCACGCCGCCGAGCGACACGCGCACGAACTTGCGTCCGAGCGCCTTCGCGATCGACTTGCCGAGGCTCGTCTTGCCGGTCCCGGGCGGTCCGACGAAGCACAGGATCGGCGCCTTGGAGTCCGGCGCCAGTTTGCGCACGGCCAGGTACTCCACCACCCGGTCCTTGGCCTTCTCGAGGCCGTAGTGATCCAGGTCGAGGATCTTGCGGGCCTCTTTCGTGTCCAACCGATCTTCGGTCCGGATGCTCCACGGGAGCGCCAGGATCCAATCCAGATACGTGCGCACCACGACCGCCTCGGCGACCATCGGCGGCATCTTCTCGAGACGGCCCAGCTCTTCGAGCGCCTTCTCTTTGACCTTCTCGGGCAGGTCCGCGTCCTCGATCTTCTTGCGGTACTCGTCCGTCTCCGCGGTCCGCTCGTCCTTCTCGCCGAGCTCCTGCTGAATCGCCTTCATCTGCTCCTTCAAGAAGTACTCGCGCTGGCTCTTCTCCATCTGCTTGCGCACGCGGTTGTGGATCTTCCGCTCCAGCTCGAGGATGTTGATCTCCTTGGTCAAAATGCCGCTCAGCATCTCCAGCCGGTCCTTCGGGGCCGCGGCGAGCGCGCGCTGGCGCTCTTCGACCCGGAGCTGCAGATGCTGCGCGACGAGGTCTCCCAGGCGGCCCGGCTCCTCGGTGGACATCACGAGCATGAACGCCTCAGGCGGGATCGACCGCGACAGCCGTGCGTACCGCTCAAACTGCGAGGTCACGCCCCGCATCAGCGCTTCGATCTCCAGCGGTTTCTCGGTCGAATCCGGCCGGGTCTCCACGCGCACCTGGAAAAACGGCGTGGTCTGCACGAATTCGAGAATCGCGCCGCGCACGGCGCCCTCGACCACGACCTGCACCGTCCCGTCGGCCTGCTTCCCGACCTGCAGGATGCGGCAGACGGTCCCGATCTCGTACAGCCCGGACGACTCCGGGTTTTCCTCGTCATCCTTCTTCTGTGCCACGAGCAGCAGCACGCGGTCGCCGGTCAGAGCGGCCTCCAGTGCGGCCAGCGACTTCGGGCGTCCGACCCCGAGGGGCACCACCATCGAGGGCAGCACGACCGTGCCCTTCAGCGGCAGCACCGGCATCACGTCGGGAAACACGGCCGGGGCCTCCGCCGGCGCCTGTTCGGGCTGCTCCGGCGTCGGGTGTTGCGTCTCTTCAGTCATCGACGACCTCCTTGGGAGGGGGAGCCTCCCCTAGAACGCCGCTTCGCTACCGGGCGCCGGGTCCGGCGCCGATCGACCGTTCGGGCGTGAGCGGGCGCTCACCATTCCTGTCTCCATCTATATACGCTCAGAAGGCACGGTCTAATTCCTGCCCCTCCGAGCGCCGCCGTCCCCCGGGGAGTTCCGCCCGGCCCCGGGCACCCCAAAAAGCGAAGAAGCCTGCACCGCAGGCTTCTTCGAATCCAAGGAACACCGTCTCCGCGCGCCACGGGTCGCTCAGGCGGGTTTCTCCTTCGGCATTCTCTTGAGATCGCCGGCCGTCAGCAGCAGCGGCTCGGTGTGCTTTTCCACCGTCTCCCGCGTCACGATGACTCGCTTGACGTCTCCCCGCGACGGGATCTCGTACATGATGTTCAGCATGATCTCTTCGATAATCGTGCGCAGCCCCCGGGCGCCGGTGTTCCGGGTCATCGCCTCACGCGCGATCGCCCGAAGCGCGTCGTCGCCGACGCTCAGTTCCGCGCCGTCCATCTCGAGAATCTTCTGATACTGGCGCACGAGCGCGTTCCGCGGCTCCACCAGGATCGTCACGAGGTCCGATTCGGTCAACGGCTCGAGGGGCACGACGACCGGCAGCCGGCCGATGAACTCCGGGATCAGCCCGTACCGCAGCAGATCCTGCGGCATGACTTGCGCCAGCAGCTCGCCGATGCGGTGCTCGCGCTTCGCCTCCACCTTCGCCCCGAACCCGATGCTGGCGACGCGCACGCGCGACTCGATGATCCGGTCGAGACCGTCAAAGGCTCCGCCGCAGACGAAAAGGATATTCGTGGTATCGATCTGGATGAACTCCTGGTGGGGGTGCTTGCGGCCCCCCTGCGGCGGCACGTTGGCGGTGGTGCCCTCGAGGATCTTCAGCAGCGCCTGCTGCACCCCCTCGCCGGACACGTCGCGCGTGATCGACGGGTTTTCGGACTTCCGGGCGATCTTGTCCACTTCGTCGATGTACACGATCCCCCGCTCGGCGCGCTTCACGTCGTAGTCGGCCGCCTGAATCAGGCGCAGCAGAATGTTCTCGACGTCTTCGCCGACATACCCCGCTTCGGTGAGCGACGTGGCGTCGGCGATCGCGAACGGCACATCCAGGATCCGCGCGAGTGTTTGTGCCAGCAGCGTCTTCCCGCACCCGGTCGGGCCGATCAACATGATGTTGCTCTTCTGCAGCTCGACCTCGGGCGACCGCTTCGAGTGGGAGCCGATCCGCTTGTAATGGTTGTAGACCGCGACGGCCAGCGCTTTCTTCGCGTGCTCCTGGCCGATCACGTACTGGCAGAGGGTCTGATAGATCTCGTGGGGCTTGGGGACGGTGCGCGGCTTCGCGTGCCCGTGCGGGCCCGCGGCCAGTTCTTCCTCGATGATCTCGTTGCAGAGCTCGATGCACTCGTCACAGATGTAGACGCCTGGCCCGGCGACAAGCTTGCGCACCTGCTCCTGGGTCTTCCCACAGAACGAGCACTTGAGGCGGTCCCGATCGTCCCCGGTCTTAAACATCGCTGGTTGGCTCTCCGCGTGTCTCTCGCGTCGTCACTGCGGCCGATTCCCACTCCGCGGCTTAATGACGTCGTCGATCAGCCCGTACTCCTGCGCTTCCGGCGCGCTCATCCAGAAGTTGCGATCGGTGTCTTTCTGCACCCGCTCGAGCGGTTGCCCCGTGTGCGACGCGAGGATCTCATCCAGGATTTGCCGGATCGCGAGGAATTCCTTTGTCTGGATGGTAATGTCGGACACCGACCCCTGCGCGCCCCCCCACGGCTGGTGGATCATCATCCGGGAATACGGCAGCGCAAATCGCCGCCCCTTCGTGCCGCCGGCCAGGATGATCGCCCCGGCGCTCGCGGCCAGCCCGACGCAGATCGTGGACACCGGCGACTTCAGGAACTGCATCGTGTCGTAGATCGCGAGTCCGGCGGTCGCCGAGCCCCCGGGGCTGTTTACGTACAATTGGATTTCCTTCTCCGGGTCCTCGTAGTCAAGGTACAACATCTGGGCGATGATCAGGTTGGCCATCTCGTCCTCGATCGCGCCCCCGATAAAGATCAGCCGCTCCCGCAGCAGGCGAGAATAGATATCGTACGCCCGCTCGCCGCGAGCCGTCTGCTCCACTACGATCGGCATATAGTACACGCGCGTGCTCCCTTCCCTGGCTGTCGCCCGATCCGCCGTCGATCCGTCCCGACCGCGGCTACTCTGAGGCCGGAGGCGTCGCGGCCGCGGGCTCCGCGGCGGGTTCGTCGGCCCGCGGCGCCGGCGCCGCACCCGCTACGGCCTCGACGAGGGTGTCCACCGCCTTGCGGCGGAGCAGACCCGCCCGCATCCCGTCGCGGCGGCCCCCCTCGTCCAGCCACTTCTCAACGTTCGGCACATCCTGCTGGAGTTCGGCCGCGAGTTTCTTGACCTCGTCGGCCATCTCCTCCTCACTCGCCGTCAACCCCTCGCGCTCGGTCACCGCTTCGAGCAGCACGCGGACGCGAACCCGGCGCTCCGCGCGCGGCCGCACCTCAGCACGAAACGCCGCCTCGTCCTTGTTGACGCTGCGCAGATACGCCTCGAGCGTCATCCCCCGCGACTGCAGTCGCCCGCTCACATCTTCCAGGACGTGCTCGATCTCGTGCTCCACCAAACTCTCCGGCAGCTCCATCGTGGTCTGCGCCAGCACCGCGTCGACGACGCGGTCCTGCAGCGCACTCAGTTCCCGCTCCTCGCGCTCCCGGCTGATCTGGGCGCGCACCCCGTCGCGCAGGGCGGCGAGCGTCGTTTGATCCGACACCTTGCGTGCGAACTCGTCGTCCAGAGGGGGCAGTTCCTTTCGACGCACGTCGGTGACGCGCACCGTCACGTCGCCCTCGCCGGACGCCACCGGTGCCGTCCGCTCCTCGCCGGCGCATGCGCCCTCGAGCGCCGCCTCGACCTCGGCCGGAAGGAGCCCGCCGCCCACCTCTACCAGTAACTCCTTCCCCGCCTGCATCCGTTCTAGCCCGGCGGGCGCGGCCACGACCGTCACGAGCACGAAATCCCCGCGCTGCGCCGGCTCCGCGACCGTGACCAGGCGGCCCTGGCGGGCCCGCAGGTCGTCGAACGCGCGGTCCACGTCCTCGTCGGTCACGGGATGCGCCTCGCGGTCGACGTGCAGGGTGCGGTAGTCGGGAACGGTGACCTCCGGGTAGACATCCACCGTCGCGGTCAACCGCAGCCCCTTCCCGTCCTCGGCCTCCTGAATGTCCACCGACGGGCTGGCGATCGGAGAAATCCCCGACTGCGTCACCGCCTCGGAGTACTGCTCGGGGATGAGCCGCCGGAGGGCTTCTTCTCGAATCGCCTCGGTCCCGACGTGCCGCTCGAGGATCGCGCGCGGCGCCTTGCCGCGCCGGAACCCGGGCACGTTGACCTGCCGGACGAGCGCGGCGTACGCCCGGTCCATCGCGCGCGCCACGACGTCCTCCGGAACCTCGATCTCCAGCACCGCCCGGCTCCCGGGTTCGGTGCGCACCGCCACCTTCATGAGCCGCCACTCCTCCATACGTCGGGGGATAAGGACGGACGAAGGCCTCGACGGGCACACCGCCGAGGCCACGACCTGCTCGCAGTATACACGGGGCGCCGCGCGGGCGTCAAGGCGCGCACGGGCGTATCAGCGCGAGGAACCCGCGGCAAGCACGCGCTCGAACAGCACCGCGTCGTAGCCGACGACGACCGTGCGGCCCACCCGCAGCGTCGGCGCGCGCAGCCGACCGGTGGGACCGAGCAGCAGCCGCCGCAGGTCTGCGCGGGACGGTCTGCCGCCGCGCAGGTCCACATGCACCACCCGTCCTGCGCGCACCGAGTAGAGGTCGTGCATCCCATCCACCACCGCCAGCGCCGCGTTGCCGACGATCGCCTGGCGCGTCGCGTCGACCTGCACCCGTGCCACGGCGCGGTGCCGCCCAAGACACGCCTGGGCCTTGGCGCATGTCGCTCAGCCCCGCCGATGATACTGCCAGTCGATCTCGATCATCATCGCCCTCCCCGGTCCGACCGCATCGGCACCCGCCGATGCGGCGCACGGTGGTGCGGGCGGAGGGATTTGAACCCCCACGAACCTCACGGTCCACCAGGTCCTAAGCCTGGCGCGTCTGCCGGATTCCGCCACGCCCGCCGCCGTGATTCGATTCTACGTGCGGCCGCCGCATGCGTCAACGCCGCGAGGGATCTCCCCTTCCCACTCTCTTCACCCTCTGCTAGAATGAAGCGGGGCCGTTAGCACAACTGGCAGTGCAGGGGACTCTTAATCCCAAGGTTGCAGGTTCAAGTCCTGCACGGCCCACCAATTCCGTCACGGGTCCGCGATAAGCCAGGCTCTCAGGGCAGTGGAACCACTACTGGACCTCGCCGCGCGGCCAGTCCGCACTGCGTGCCTATCTAACGAAACGGCACGGCGGGTAGTCCGACCGGTCGCGACGGCTCGGCAGACTTCACGGGGTCGGCGCGTAGTACAGCAACACATTGCCGTTTCGGAATCTCCGTGTATTCGTCAGCGTGAAGCTCAGCGTCGTGGTGATACCGTCGAACAGGGTCCGTCCGCTGCCGAGCGCGACGGGAACCACGACGATCTGGAACTCGTCGATCAGGCCCTCCTGCGCTAGCTGCGAGATGAGCGTGCCGCTTCCCAAAATCACCATAGTCGGTCCGGGTTCGTGCTTCATCCGGCGGATTTCAGCCGCGAGATCGGCCTTGACCAGCCTCGTATTGTTCCAGGCTACCCGGTCCAGGGTGCGTGAAAACACGACCTTCGGCGCCCGATTCATCCCGTCGGCCACCACCGGCAATCGCGCAATCGCCTGCGCGCTCGGCCAGAACGCCGCCATCATCTCGTAGGTCACCCGGCCAAACAGCAACTCGCCGCCGCCCGTCGCATTGCCCGCGACGAAGGCGTCCCACTCGGCATCGCCCGCCGGCTTGTGGGCCCAGCTCATGTCGCCGTTCCGATCCACGAAATAGCCGTCGAGCGATACCTGATTGAACACGATCAATCGCCGCGTCATGTCTCCAATGTCCCTCCGATGTTGCCCGACGGTGCCCTGGGCATCGCCGTAGTCCGACTATACTCCAGCGGGATCTCGGCCGCCGGGCGTGTGAGACGCGCGCTGAAGAGGGTCCGCCCATCGTCCGAAGAAAACCTCGGGTAGGATGTCCGCACGCAACGACAGCGATGCGTCCGACGTGCAACTCCGCGCAGAGGACTCGATGGTCCCGGCACACGAACACCGAGGCGATCGCGCGCGTCGGCGCCGCGCGCCCCGTGATGCGGCGATCGCGTTCCTAGCGTACCTCCTCCTCTCGGTAGGCTTCTTCGGCGCTGCGCTGCTCCCGCGCGCGGCCCACGCGTACGTCGGGCGCCTCGGCACCGACGCGGTGTTGTTCATGTGGTTCCTCGCATGGTGGCCCTTCGCCCTCACGCACGGGCTCAATCCGCTCATCACCCATGCGGTGTGGACTCCGACCGGCATGATCATCGCGTGGCGTACGTCCGTGCCCGGCGTGAGCCTGCTCATGTCCCCCGTGACGCTGCTGGCCGGCCCGGCCGTCGCGTACAACGTCGCTGTCCTGCTGGCTCCGGCGCTCGCGGCGTGGACGGCGTATCTCCTGTGCCGGCACGTCACCGGCGCGTTCTGGCCGGCGCTCGCGGCGGGCTATCTCTTCGGATTTTCTTCCTATGAGCTCGCGCATCTCGTCGGCGGACACCTGAACCTCGTCGTGACGTGCCTGGTACCGCTCACCGTCTACGTCGTCGTGCTGCGTCTTGAAGACCAGATCCGACCCCAGTGGTTCGCGGCGGCGCTCGCGGGACTGTTCATGCTCCAGTTCCTGACCTCCACGGAGGTGTTCGCGACACTCACCCTCTTCGGGGCGGTCGCGATCGCATTCGCCCTGCTCGTCGCGCCGCGGGCGAAGCGACCGCACCTTCTGAACACCGCGTGGCTCATCGGCGCCGCGTATCTCGCCGCGCTCGCGCTCTTGAGCCCCTATCTCGCGTACGCGTTCGCGCACGGCTCCCCGCAGCTGTCGGGCGTGGATCCCACATACTACTCCGCGAATCTGCTCAACGTCGTGACCCCCACTGACGTCAGCCTGAGCAGCCGGCTGCTGAGTGGACCGCCCCCCGAGTTCTCCGGCAACGTCACGGAAGCCGGCACGTACCTGGGCATCCCGCTGCTCATCGTCCTCGCGCTCTTCGCGTGGGAGCGGTGGCGCACGGCGAGCGGAGCGTTCCTGCTGCTGTCGATGGCGTTCATCGGCCTCGCCGCGTTGGGCCCGTCGGCACGGATCGCCGGCGCGAACGTCCCCCTGCCGATCGGACAGGCACTGCTCCATCTGCCGCTCGTCAGGCTGGCGCTGCCGGCACGCTTCATGATGTACGTCTCCCTGATCGCCGCGGTCTCGACCGCGATCTGGCTGGCGGCCGCGACGCGGCCCCGCGCGTGGGGCAGGTGGGCCCTGGTGCTCGCCGCCGTCGCCGCGACGCTCCCGAACGTCCCGCCGGCCCGCTGGATCTCGTCCCTCGAGACACCGGCGTTTATCACCGACGGGTTGTATCGGAAGTACGTGGTGCTGAACGACAATCTGCTCGTCATCCCCTATGGGGGCGCGAGTCAGACCCTGCTCTGGCAGGCACAATCGCGGCTGTACTTCCGGCTGGCCGCCGCCTACACGGGGCCGTTTGCCTGGGAGTTTATCCGGTGGCCGATCTCGGATTCACTAACCTGCGGGACGCTCATTCCGGACCACAAGCGTCAGCTCGAGGCGTTCCTCGCAAACGCCGGCGTGAACGCGATCGTCGTGGTGGACGGGACTCCCGGCCGCTGGAGCGAGCTGTTCGCACCGCTGAACGCCGCGGCGATCCACACCGGCGGGGTGACCGTCTATCAGGTGCCGCTCGCGCGGCTCCGCGCTGCGCCGATCCCCACCCCCGAGGAGATGCGGCAGCAGGGGTTCCTCGCCCAGTTCTCCGCGCTGATCTCCGCCGCCGCGCGGTACACTGCGGGACCCGGGGCCACGGCCCCGATCAGCGTCCCCGCCGTGCAGCGGGAGGGCCTCCTGCCGGACTGGGGATGCACGGAGCCGGGGCCGGCTCCGGACTCCGGCGTGTGGACGCACGCAAACAGTTGGCTCGGGCCCGTGCCCGGAAGCCACGTTGGCGTCGCCATCTTGGGTGCGCCCGAAGACCTGAAGCCGATCGCCGCGCGGTTCGGGCCGTACGCGGCCCGCACACTGTTCCCCTATTCGATGACCATCACGCTGCAGCTGCCCACGGGCGCCGTGAAGCACGTGACGCCCAGCCTCGTGATGGTATTCACGCGATCAGGCCTGGCGCAGGCGGCCGCGCTCGCGCGCCGCGACGGCGCGCCGTAGCGCCGTCGTGCGCACTATCGCCGCGGCCCCGCGCTGCGGTTCGTCGCTGACGGGACCGCGGGCGCAGCGCAGAGCGGCTACGGCTGGGACCACATGGTCTTGCCGGACTCGTCGGACACGGAGAACCAAGGCTTCTCGGCCGTGTTCCACCCCATGTACAGGCGCTGCACGCCTTGGGGATCACTGAGATCCACCTGCGGGGTGGACTCGCCGGTCGTCCCAAATCCAATGAATGCGCGCGTCCGCTCGTTCGGGTCGCTGAGGCTCAACGTCGGCGTCGGCTGCGTCGCGCCCGAGAGGCCAAAGAAGGCTCGCGTCTTCCCGTTGGCGTCGTACACCCACATCCCGGGATTGCCGTTGGTGCTCAACGCGAGCGCGATGCGGGTCCGCCCGCTCCCGTCGACGATATCCAGTTCCCGCGTCTGCACCGCCTGCGTCTGCGAGAACGCCCGCTGCGCGCCAATCGAGAGTCCGATCACCGCGATGACGATCCCGAGCCACACTACCGTCGCCGTGCGAAATCGACGCTCCACCACCGCCAGCCGTGCTGCCAGCGCCTCTACCTCCCGATTGTCCACGCTCCCGCTCCTCTCCGTACCCCCCAAGTGTGGTTCGCACACTTCTAACGTGCCCCTTTTCCCAAACCGAAGAGACATCGGCCCCATCGAATCGCGCCCGTCACGCGCGCGCCGCCGGTGGATGCGCAGTTCGAGCCGCGGTGCAAGAAGGAGCGCCGCCCGGGGTCCCGAAGCGTAGCGGCGAACGCCGAGTGGTCGCGGCGCCGGACGGACGCGCATCACAGAGCGACCGCCGCGCGGACGCCTAGGAAACCCATTCGGCGTGTGCTACCATCGGCGTTAGAGGCTCGCTCGCGAGGAGGACCGCGATGGACGGTCGGACCCTGAAGGTGCTCGCCCTAGGAATCGTCGTGGGATCGGGCGTGAGCCTGGCCGCGCTTGGAGGCGCCGCAGCGGTCGGCGGCTGGCACGCGGGGCTCGCGGTCTCCGAGGCGCGCACCGGAGCGCCGCTCGCCGTGCGGCCGGTCCAGGCGCAAGGGCCATTTGAGAACCCGACACCGCCGCGGGAGTTCGTCCCTGTCCCGCCGCCTCCCGACCACGGGAACAGCTTCGGCCCGGGACCGCAGTCCCCGGGCGCCGGGGGGAATAACGTCGGACCCGGACAGTCCGCGCCAGGCGGCGGCCAGGATTGCAACCAGATTCTCTTCTACTATCAGGGGCGGCTCTATCAGCTCCGGCCGCCGCAGGGCGATCAGAATCCGGAGTTCTTCTTCATGCAGCCGTACGGCGGCCCCCAGATTCCCGGATTCCCGGGAGCCCCGCCTCCGGGCATGAACGCGCCGGCGCCGACGGCGCCGACGCTCCCGCCGACGTTCAAATTCTGACGCGCTCGCGACAACGCACCAGACGGCATGCGCGGGGTCCCGGTGGGACCCCGCGTTGTGCGGGCGGCACATCCGAAGCCCCGGAGGACCCGCCCCGTGCCCCCCACGCCTGAACAGACCGCCATGGGCGAGGGGATCGACCAGTTGGTGAACGCCGAGGTCAGCGGCCGGGGCGTCATCGGGGCCATGTATCAGGCTGCCAGACGCGCGCAATCCGGCCCGCTGTGCCTCGAGGCGGCCGCGCGACTGCTCGAGACGGTGCAGCGCGATGACGTGGTGATCCTCGCGACCGGCCTGCCGATCTTCCCCTGGTTCGCGGGCGAGCAGGACGGACCGGTCGGCGCCGCCACCCTGGCGCGCGCGCTCGTCCTCGCGAAGCGGGCACATCCCGTGATCGTCACCGATCCCGGCAACGTCGAGATCTGCACCGCGGCGGCGCGGGGCAGCGGGCTGTCCGTGCGCTCCGTCGCGGATGCCGTGCGCCTCCCGACCACGACCGCGGTGATCCCGTTCCCGCTCGGGTGGCCGGACGCGGAGGCCCGGGCGACGGAACTGCTCGACGCGCTGCGGCCCGCCGCCCTGATCGCCATCGAGCGGCCCGGCGCGAACGAGCTCGGGGAGTACCACTCCGCGGGCGGCCGCCGCCTGACCGAGCACTGCGCCAAGATCGACGCGCTGTTTCGAGCCGCGGGCGAGCGCGGGCTGCTGACGATCGGCGTGGGCGACGGCGGCAATGAGCTCGGGTGCGCGAAGATCCGGGACACGATCCTGAGCGTCGTGCCGCACGCCGAGCGGTGCAACTGTCCGTGCGAGGGCACGATCGTGCCGGTGGTCGGCACCGATCTGCTCGTCACGGCCGCGGTGTCCAACTGGGGCGCGTACGGCATCGAGGCGGCGCTCGCGCTGCTCCTGTCGCGCCGCGAAATCATTCACGACCGTGACATCGACGCGCGCGCGTACGCCCTGTGCACAAACGCGGGCGCCAACAACGCGGATTCCGGCCTGCTCGACGTCGGCGCCGACGGCGTGCCGGGCCCGCTCCACGGCCACATCGTCGACCTGCTCCGCTTCATGGTGTCCAACGCGATGGATTTCGGCCGCATGTACCGCGAGCCGCGCTACCCCTGGCTCTGATATGAACGAGCCCGCGCGTCCCGGGCGCCCGGTCATCCGGCGTGCAGCGCGGCGAGATCCTCCGGCCCGTCGAGATCGAACGCCAGCCCGGGCCGCACGAGCTCGACCACCTCGAGACCGAGCCCCGCGGCCGCCCGCCGGTGCGCCGCCCGGCTCCCCGCCCCGAACTCGGGGATGAACCGCGCGCCCCTCGGGATGAGCAGCGCGCCCGTGCCGAGCCCGTCCTTCGACGGAGCGAGCACGAAACGCCCGGCGCCCCCGGCCGCGAGGACCGCCGCGACGTCTGACGGCCGGACCCACGGCAGATCGGCCGCCAGGATCAGCACGTCGCGTCCGTCACACCGCGGCAGGCGCAGGGCGTGCGCCAGCGCCGGGTTCAAGCCCCGCTCGGGGTCCACGACGGTCTCGCAGCCCCAGCGGCGCGCCCACTCGCGGACCGCGAGGTCGGGCGTCACGATCGTCAGCCCTTCGACACCGGCGACCGCCCGCACCGCGTAGCACACGTGGGCGAGCAGCCTGCGCGACAGCGCGGCGCGCTCATCGACCGCCAACACGGCGCCGAGCCGGCTCTTGGCGTCGGCGAGGCGCTTCTGGGGAACAAGCGCGTAGACGCTCACGCGCGCGGGGCCGGCACCGCGGCGCCGCGCCGCCGAGCGATCTCCAGGACCTCGCGGGCGAGGCGGCGACGCGCCTCGGCGTCCATCATGATCGTGTCCGTGCACTCGACCGCGATCGGACGGTCTGGCGCCGCGACGGCGGACACCGACGGCGCCTCCGCGCGATCCTGCGCGTCCAGCACAAACACGTCCAGGAACTCGCGGTACAGCGCCGCGACAGCGGACGGCCCGGCGGGCATCTTCAATCCCTCGAGCATCTCCACGGTGGGGCCCTTGATCGCCCGGCCGCCGACGAGCGGGGTGACGGCCATACGCAGGGCCCGGCTTTCCACCAGCGCGTCGCCCGCGCCGGGGACGGCGAGGATCGGCCCGATGCTGACGAGGGGATTGCTTGGCGCCACGATCACCAGCGCAGCGTCCCGGACCGCGCGGGCGACCTCGGGCGTGATCTCGGCACGGCTGATGCCGGTGAACTCAAGACCGACCACCGGATCGGCGGCGCGACGCGCCACGAAGTATTCCTGAAACGGGACCGGCCCGAACGGCGTGTGGACCACCGTCGCCACCGGCTCATCGCACATCGGCAGCACCTTGGGCCGCACCCCGAGCGCCCGCGCGAGGGAGAGCGTCACGTCGGTCAAGCGCCGCCCCTCGCGCAGCCGCTGTGTGCGGGCCAGATGGATCGCGAGGTCCCGGTCGCCGATCCGAAACCACGTGGGCAGTCCGTAGCGTCCGAGCATGTCGAGCGCGCTCCACGTGTCGCCCTCGATGCCCCACCCCTGCGTGCGGCTCGCGAGCCCCGCCAGGGTATACAGCACCGTGTCGACGTCGGGCGAGACGTGCAGCCCCCAACACGCGCAGTCGTCGGCGGTGTTCACCACGACCGTAAGGTCCGACGGATCCGGCAGCACCGCCGCGAGCCCGTCGACCAGCTTCGCGCCGCCCACCCCGCCGCACAGCACGGTGATCATCGCGGCGCCTACCGAACGCTCACGATCGCATCGATGGGCTTGCGCGGCGGCATGGGCGGGGTATGCGCCGGATAGCCGATCGTCAGCAGCGCCTGCGGGACAAACGACGCCGGAAGATCGAGGGCCCGGCGCACGATTCCCGGACAGAACAGCGGCGCGCACGTCCAGCAGCCCCCGAGCCCGTGGGCGGCCGCGGCGAGCAACAGGTTCTGCGTCGCGGCCGCCGCGCTCTGCGACGCCATCGTCGCCTCGGCCGCGCGGCGCGCCCGATCGGGATACTCGTCCATGTCCTCCAGCGTGTAGCCGACCAGAATCAGCAGCGGGGCCTGCCCGAACCGGCGCTCAGAAAACCGGAGCTGCACGCGAATGGCCGCCTCGCTCGTGCCCGCGCGCTCGAGATCCCGCCGCCAGCGCCGAGACATGCGAGCGGTCAAGCGCCGACGCAGTTCCGGCGAGCGGATGATGATGAAGCGCGCCGCCTGCGCGTTGTGCGCCGACGGCGCCAGGTTCGCCGCCTCGAACAGCGCGCGGACCACGTCATCGGGCACGGCGTCCGGGGTGTAAAATCGAACCGTACGTCTTGCCGCAAGAATGCTCAGATCACCAGGCATCGGGGCCTCCACGTGCCGTGCTCGTATGCGCAGGTGGAGGTTCGCGCCGGCCGGAGGGCCCCCTGCCCCGACACGCACAACGGCCCCGGCATGCGCCGGGGCCGTTGTGCCGCGATCTCCGCGCGAATCAGTTGACCTTCACGTAGCCGTGCTCGCGCCCGTAGGTCGCGAGCGAGCGCCGCATCGCCCGACGACCCCGGAACAAGCGGCTCATCACCGTGCCCCGAGGGATCGCGAGGATGTCCGCGATCTCCTGGTACGAAAACCCCTCAAGGTCCGCCAGGATCAGGCAGGACCGAAACACCTCGGGCAGATCCATCAGGGCCTGCCGAATCTCCGCATCCATGACGCCGGAGAGCACGACCGACTCGGGCGTTTCGTTCACGACGAACGCCGGGTCCTGTCCCTCGATCTCATCCACGGTCTGCACGGTCCGCGTCGAGACCCGGTAGCGATCGATGTGCGCGTTGTGCAGAATCCGGAACAGCCACGCCTTCGGATTCGTGCCCGGCCGGTACGTATGCAGCGACCGCCACGCGCGCAGGTAGGTTTCCTGCACCAAATCCTCGGCGTCCTGCGGCCGTCCGGTCAGCCGGAGCGCGGTCCGGTAGAGCGGATCGAGGTGCGACGTGACCATCTCCTCAAACAAGATCGCCTCGGTCGACGCCGAGCCGCCGGTGGTCGCACGCCGAAGCGCTTCGACCGACAGGGATTCCGCCTGCGCGACCGGTGCCGCCATTACACGACGGGTAGAGTTTTCCACGCCCCTCACCTGCTTTCCAGTAGCATCAACATCGCCTGCGCCCCCGCCTCAATGGGGGCCCCATGACCGTGCGCTTTCGCCAACAGGACCGCGCCCTCGATCTCGCCGACCAGCGCGATCGCCACACCCCTGGCGTCGAGGTCCGCGCGGAACTCTCCGCGCCCGACGCCCTCGGCCAAGCACCGTTCCACCGCTTCCTGCCAGCGCTCAAAGAATGCGCTCAATCGAGCCCGGAACTCCGGATGGGCTCCGCACATCTCGGCGACCAGGTTGCCGAACGGGCACCCGCCCCGGTACGACCCGTTCCGCATCTCACTGATCACCGTCTCGAACAGACGCGCCACCCGCTCGCGAGGGCTCAACCTGGTATCCTCCAGGATTCCGCGAATGACGCGATCGGCGAACGCCTCGATCTGCCGGCCGAGGACCTCGAGTCCCAGATCCTCCTTGCTGCGGAAATAGTAGTAGAAATTACTGCGGCAGACCCCGCTACGGTCGAACACCTCATCCAGAGACGTCGGCTGAAACCCTCGTAGATGGAAGAGGGCCGTCGCGGTTTCGATCAGTTTTTCCCTATTACGCTGATCTCTAGCCACAATTTCATCCCTAGTACTGTATGATCTAGGACCGAAGCATCCTAAAGTTTACACTTCTCGAGTGATAAAGTCAACAATAGGTTATTCGGGAATGACATGGCTGGCCTTGCGATGAGCTACTACTGCGGGGCGCGGCCGTCGAGCAGAGCCGAGGCGGCGGATCGCCAGACGGCCGGGTCCTCTTGCTCGCCGGGAAACTTCCCGAGGATCCGGCCGTCCGCGCTGATAAAGAACGTCTCCGGGACGCCCGTGGCGCCAAACCGACGCGCGACCGCGCCGTCGGGGTCCCGCACCGCGGGGAACGTCAGACGGTATTGGGTCAAGAACGTACGTGCCGGTGTCATCAGGTCTTGGGTGTCGACTCCGACGACGACCAACCCCTTCGGACGAAACTCGCGCCACACCGACTCGAGCTGCGGCGCCTCCGCCCGGCACGGGATGCACCACGACGCCCAAAAATTCAACACGACCGCGTGTCCCCGCAGCGCCGTGAGCGACAGCGGGGGTCCGGAGAATGCCGGCATTGAGATCACCGGCGCGCTCGGGGTCTCGCCGCGCGCCAGCTCCTCACTCACGACCTGGCTCTGATCATGGCGCGACAGCCCAACCACGAGCAGCACGAGCAGCACCAGGACCGGAACCAACAGGCCCGCGAACGGACGCCAGGATCGCTGTGCAGGCGCGCTCACCCGGTCATCATAGCACGCGGATCCGGCGCCGGTCCCGGGGACGGCTCGACGCCGAGCCCCAACGCGTGGACGACGTAGACATACGTACCGGCGTTCCATGCGAACGGGACATCCGCCGTGTAGAACGGCCGCGCGAGGGGGCGCCCATCGGGGGTGTACACTTCGCTCACCGAGTGCCAGCGGATGTACCACTCACCGAGTTGGGCAAGGTCGGCCAGCGCTCCCGCCCGGTCCCCGAACTGCGCCTTGCACAGGGCAAACAGGGTGCCCTGCCACGGCCAAATCAGCGACCGGTGATAATCGGGAATGCCGGCGAGATAGTACGCGGGAAACACGCGCCACCACGGATAGACCGGGTCGCAGGTGCGGAGCGGCGCGTCCCGCTGCAGTCCCCGCCGGGCGATGAACGCCATGATTCGGGTCGACTGCGCCGGCGTCGCCAGGCCGAACAGCATCGCAAAGATGTTGCCGTCGGAGGCGAACGCACCCCGTCGGCGACCGTGCACCCAATCCACGAAGTACTCGCCGTTCCAAAAGAACGCGTGGAGCGTCGCGTGCGTCTGCGCCGCCAGCTCCCCATAACGGTCAGCGGCCTCCTCCGCGCGCAGCGCCCGCTTGATCGCCTCCCCCGCACGCAGCGCCGCCCAGTACAGCACGTTGAGCGTCAGCAGCTGGTTGATCTTGAGGATGGAGTCCATCCAATCGGCGAGAAAATGGCTCTCGAGCAGGCCGTCGCGGTTGCGGTCCAGACCGCGCAACCACCCAAGCGCGAGGTCCACCGCCGACTCGACGCGTTCGGCAAACACGAGATCACGGGTCTGCTCGAGGTACCGCGCCGCGGCGATCACAAAGAGCGACGAAAGGTCGATCGGATCCGCGAAGAGCCCACCTGCCCGCCCGACCACGCGCGGCCTCGCCAGCAATTTGCGGTAGCCCGCGATGTTCTTGCCGAGGAACTCCACACGCACGGGGATGCACCCGTTCCGCCGCTGAAACCGGACAAACAGTCCGATCTGGGTCAGCGTCTGCCCATAGTCCCCGAGCGCATTCGCCCCCAGCGTCGCCCAAAATCCATCGCGGGCCCAGTACGCATTAAACTGCTGCCGGCCGGCGACGATCCCGTCGGGGTTGTAGCAGGAGCGGAGATCGCGTACGGCAATCCGGTTGGCGTTACGGATGATCGTGGCATGCTCGGTGCGATCGAGGGTGTCCATGCGGGCCGGGGTGACGATTCGGCGTCGGCCGCGGTGTCCCTGCCGTGCGGCGTCACGCGATTCGCGAATGCGCGATCGCGCCCCGCGCCACGGTGAGGCCGATGCGGCCGTCGCGGTCGAGCACCATCAGGTCCGCGTCACAGCCGACCGCGATCCGGCCCCTTCCGCGCGAGGCCGAGCAGCCGCGCCGAAACGAGCGTCGCCGCCTGCACCACCTCGCGGATGCTGACCTCCGCGTCCGCCGCGAAGTTGCGCACCGCCCGGTCCAGGCGCAGCACGCTGCCCGCGAGCGTTTCGTCCGGCAGCCGCGATGCGCCGTCCCGCACATCGATCGTCTCCGCGCCCAGCGTGTACAAGCCGCGCTCCATGCCCGCCGCGGACACTGCGTCCGTGACAAGCGCGATCCGGCCGGTCCCCGCCGTGCGCGCGATCAGCCGCAGCACCGCGGGGTGCACGTGCACCCGGTCGGCGATCACGCTCACCGTGAGCCCGCGGATCAAGAGCGCGGCGCCTGCCGCGCCCGGCTCGCGGTGGTGCAGCCCGCGCATCGCGTGAAACCAGTGAAACTCTGCGGCGCGGAGGTCGCCGACGAAGCGCGGTACTGTCGACCACGGATCACCCAGGCGATTCCGGCGCCGATCGTTGGGAACCCCGATTTTCAAGACATCTCGACATCCTACGTCGAGCGCCAGAACCTCACGATTCGGATGCAGGTACGTCGGTTCACGCGGCGAACGAACGCCTTCTCGAAGAGGCTCTGCAATCTCAAGAGCGCCCTGACATTACACTTCGCCCACTACAACGTCGTGCGGGTGCATTCGACGCTCAAAGTCGTCCCGCGGTCGCGGCAGGGCTGGAAACGTACACGTGGAACATGAGCAAATTGTACGATGCCGTCGTTGGAATCACGGACATCGAACCGGCAGCATAGAGTAGGAGGCGTTAGTATGACCGCGATGAATCGCTGGTGGCTGCTTGGCATCGTCTTGGCATTGGTGGTGCTAGGGATTGCGGCGGTTTCTGCGCTGGCCACTCCGACCACCCACCAGTCCCAAACCGTCGTCACCGGGTTACTCCTGCTGCTGGCCATCGGCCTCGCCGGGTTCAGCGCATACCGGCGGCGCCGCCCACGCGGGTAACGGTCCGTCCCGCGCTAATCCCCGACTAAGAAATAGGAGCAACCAAATTAGGACACTACCAGGCACTTCGCACTCTGTCATAGCTCAGTAATCCTGTCACCGTAACACGGTGATCGTCTCCCTGTTCATTATTCCAGGGTGACAGAATCACTGGCCCGTTACCGGGTGACAAATTCATTGACCTATTACATGAGTTGATTCGGACTCCCCCGTCAAGCCATTAAGGAATCTTACCCGGGAAGGTATCATCGCGCCATTTAAGTTCTTACCAGAGTGCGGCCGCCGCGACGTTGGGCGACCGCCTTCGGGAAGAACCAGTTGTGGTCCCAGCGGTGAGGAGCATGGGTGGCGCGAACGGACGGTGTGACGGCCGGGGGCGGCATGGTGGCATCGCGGGGACTGAGGCGATGATTGGCAGCCTGGTGAATGACGCTGAGTTTCTGATCGATCGCGGCGGCCAACGCGAACGGGTCGAGTTGGGCACGGAGCTGGTGGAGCGCGCGGATGGTGGCCGCGTCGACGCCCGGCGTAGCCGCCAGGCGATCGAGCGGGGTCTTGGGGGCATCATAGCGCCGCGTGAGCCGGGACCCGATGCGCTCCTTGCGGAGCAGCTTCACGGACGGTTGATAGAGATTCATCATGAGCCGCACTTCGTGCTGATACAGGTCATTCATGCGGGCGCGGGCGTGCGGCGAATCGTAGCGCTCCCAGCCCATCAGCTTGCGGACATGCGTGTAGTTCTTTTGTTCAATGTGGGCATTGTCGTCCTTTTTGTAGGGGCGGCCGCGGGTGAATTGAATCTTCCGATCGGCACAGTAGCGCACGAGATGATTGTTGATAAACTCGGAGCCATTGTCAGAGTCGATGCCGCGCAGGGGAAACGGCAGGGCCTGCCGCAACTCCTCCAAGGCCGCGCGGACGGCCGTTTGTCCCTTGCCCATGACGGCCCGCGTTTCGACCCAGCCGGTGTGGATATCCGTGAGATTGAGCGACTGGAGGAAGTCGCCGTCGGCGGCATTGCCCGAGTGGGAGACCAAGTCGATCTCGGTGAAGCCTGGCGTACTCACCTCCCAATGCTCGGTCTTGATGGCGATGTGGTGCTTGAGCAGGGTCCCCGGCTTAGTGCGGCCGTAGAAGCGCCGCTGCAGGCGCCGTTTCTTCGTGGCGAGGCGGCGGTCCATGGTCCGGGCGCTGAGCCGACGCAACTGCCGCTCCACGCCGGGCGCGATGGGCAGGTGGCGTGTCGCCCAGGGCAGCCAGAGCGGCAAGAGCGCTTTGAGCCGCGCCGACCATGGATAGCTGGCCGCCTCCCAAATCGTGGCGAGTACGGAGATCGTCTGGGCGCCGTACGTGGGGCGTCGCCGTCGCCGTGGGGCGGCCGCCGGTGTAGGGGCATGCCCCAGCACCGCAATCGCATATTTTCGATGGTACTTGGTCGTGGCGCAGAATTCGTCGAGGATCCGCTGCTTCGCCTCGCGGGTCGCCTTGGCATAGCGCTCGCGGATGATCGCGGCATATTCCCGTCTGGATCGAGGAGTCACTGCGGCCTCCCGGGGCGTAAGATGAGTGTAACGCTGGTAAGATTCTCGATGGCGCGACGATCGGGGCCCCGGTAAGATTTTAGATGGCGTGATTCGGACTCTGTCATAGCTCAGTAATCCTGTCACCCTAACGGATTTGTGAAAATGTCACCTCTGGAGCAAGCGCTGCCTGTAGATGTCGTCTTGGATCATCCGTCGCCAGGGGTGGGTGGACGACGGGACGGTTGGAGTGCGCGGCGCGGGGGCCGCCGCCGCGGGCTGGGCGGTGGTGGCGCTGTGGCTCGCCGTGGCCCGGCGCGGAGCGTGCGACAACGTCCGGACGGCCAGTGGCTGTCCCCGATAGACGACGGCGAGCGTGCCGTTCAAGTGCGCTCGAACGGTCACGCGGAGGCCGGCGTAGCTGCGGCCGTTGGGGCCGGGGCGCAGTTGCAGCCACCGGCCCTGCAGTTGGACGGTATTGTCGTGCTGGACCTTGCGCTCGTGCTTGAAACAACAGACCTGCTCCAGATCTGGCGGCGCGGGGCGCCACGCCGGTGTGGCGTCTGCGGGCGCGTGGGCAAAGCGGGCGTTGAACCGCCGTCGAAAGCGGTTGAAGACCCGCTGGGCCTGCGCGCCCGTTTGCGCGCCCGCGAGTCGCAGCTCGACGACCAAGCGATCTTGCAGCGTGCCGAAGAGCCGTTCTACTCGACCTTTCGCCTGCGGCGAATTGGCCGGGATCCACTTGAGGCCCAATTCTTGCATCGCGCGGCCGACCTGGGTGGATTCCAGTCGTCCCTCGAGCTCCTCCGCGACCGTCAGGGGCGTGCGGGGATCGCGATGGAAAATGCCGTGACGATCAGTGTAGATGGCCGCAGGCACGCCATAGCGCGTGATCAGCTGGCGGAGGAGTAGCAGGTAGCCGTGCGAGTCCTCTTCCTCGCGAAAGATGCCGCCGAGCAATTCGCCCGTCGCATCATCGATCGCGGCGAGCAGGACGAGGCGGGGCCCGCGGTCCTCCAGCCACGGGTGGTGACTGCCGTCCATCTGAATGAGCAAGCCGGCTTGCGGCATCCGCTCGCGGCGGCGGCGATGGCGAGGCGGGCGGCGGGTCCGCGGACTCCCGATGCCAGCTTCGCGCAGCAGGCGCTGGACCGAGGGCCGCGAGACGGTGAGGGCTTCCCGTTCCCGCAGGAGCTCGGTGAGCTGATGATCATTGATGCCGGCATAGGTCGTGCGGGCCAAGGTCACGACCTGGGTCCGTACGGCGTCGGACAAGCGCCGGTGGGACACGCACCCGCGATTCCCGTGGGCCAAGGCGGCGGGTCCCTGCGCCCGCACCTCCGCCAGCAACCGCCGGACGTGCCGCACCGACAGGCTCATGAGGCTCGCCGCCGCACTGGCCGTAAGAGTGCCCTCCTGCACCTTAGACAGTACATGTGCACGCTGTTGCTCCTGCTTGGTCAAGGTGATCGTCTCCCTGGTCATCCTCCCAGGGTGACAGAATCACTGAGCCGTTAAGGGGTGACAAAGTCATGGAGCTAATACATGGCGTGATTCGACTCTTGACAACCGACTCACGAACGTGGTAGTTTATGTACCCGTCTCGATAAGAGCGGTCTGCGACGCCGGCGAGTCAGACAAGCGTTGACGCCTCACCGGCGCAAGGCGGGCAGCTTCTCCAGGACGGGACATCGACGGCTGCGACAGCCCAGGGCGGGAACCCGCACCGGGCGGCGGCCGTCGATCATTTTCCCCCTCCGGTAGAGCGCCGCCGGTACGACCCGCTGCGGCCCCGCTGCGATCCATCAGGGGCCGGGGAGCGGCCGGGCGACGTGAAACTCGACCGTCCGTGAGAACGCCGGGAGCACCGCCTGGGGAATCCGCCGCAGCGTCACCGTGAGCCCGACCCCGCGCAATCCGTCGACGGCACCCCCGGGCACCGTCAAGGCCTCGTCGAGGACCGCGGGGTCGCCGATCGCCACGATCACATACGGCTCGCCCGTGGGACGCCCGGCGATCCGGACGCCCCGCCCCGACGACACGACGCCATCGGTCGCCAGCATCCTGAGCCCGTTGACCGATACTGCCTCGGCCCCGGCTCCCCAGAGCTCGTTGACCATGGCCGCCACGTCCTGCGCTTGGGGCACGGAGACGTGTTTCGGGTCTGCCGCGAGCGTCACGGAGATCGCCGGGCCGGCCACCGCAGTCATGCCCAGGGCCAGCCGGTACCCGTCCATCTCATGGCGCATCGCGTCGGCGAGGCTGCGCCCCGCGGCCTCGGTCGCTCGGATCTCCTGCTGCTTCGCCTCGAGCGACGCGACCTCGTCGCGCAGCGCCCGGTCCGAGTCCTGCTGGCGCCGAATCAGCACGAGGAGATCTTCCAGGCGCCGAGACGGCAGTTCAATACCCGCGCTCAGCTCCCGGTATGCCCGCACCTGCAAGACCAGGAGAAAGCCCGCGAGGCACAACAACGCCGCGGTGGCACGCCCCCACGAGGCCACTCCCAATTCCTCCCTCTCGACGCTCCGGCATTGAAGTTTGACACCCAGGCGCGGAACTCCCCCACCATGCGTCCGCCTTACCCGCCAAGGCTGATGTCGTCCCATTCAGATCGCGAGAGATATCGAGAGAAATACTGAGCGATAGTGGGATAAACCCGTCAAATCGGCCCCGAGCCTCCGCGATGCCGTTCATTCCCCATTGATAGGACCATCTACAACGTGAAGAATAAGGGTGGTTAGCACTTCAGGTCGAAGAGTGCTAAAACCCCCTACAGAGGAGGCCGCCGAAATGCCTGCCAAGGTCTTGCTTTATGACGAAGACGCCCGCAAAGCTCTGGAGCGCGGCGTGGAGAAAGTCGCCAGCGCAGTACGAGTCACGCTCGGCCCTAGGGGCCGGAACGTCGTGCTTGAAAAGAAGTGGGGCTCGCCGACAATCACCAAGGACGGCGTGACCGTCGCGAAGGAGATCGAACTGGACGATCCCTACGAGAACATGGGCGCCCAGTTGGTCAAGGAGGTCGCGAGCAAGACGAATGACGCGGCCGGGGACGGGACGACCACCGCGACGGTGCTAGCCCACGCCATCGTGAAGGAAGGCCTCAAGAACGTCGCCGCGGGCGCGAATCCGATGATCGTCAAGCGGGGCATCGACCTCGCCGTGGAGACGCTGACCGCCGAGCTCAAGAAGCTGAGCATTCCGCTCGAGGGGAAGGAGCACATCGCCCACGTCGCGAGTATCGCCGGCAACGACGCGGAGATCGGCAACATCATCGCCGAAGCGATGGACAAGGTCGGCAAGGACGGCGTGATCACCATTGAGGAGTCCAAGGGGATCGAGACGACCGTCGAGGTCGTCGAAGGCATGCAGTTCGACCGTGGCTACATCTCCCCATACATGGTAACCGACCCCGACAAGATGGAGGCGGTGCTCGAGGATCCGTACATCCTGCTGACCGAGAAGAAGATCAGCGCGGTGAAAGACATCGTCCCGCTGATGGAAAAGGTGATGCGGTTCGGCAAGCCGCTCGTCGTCGTGGCCGAAGATGTGGACGGCGAGGCGCTCGCCACCCTCGTGGTCAACAAGCTTCGCGGCATCCTGCCGTGCGTCGCCGTCAAGGCGCCGGGCTACGGAGATCGTCGGAAGGCCATGCTCGGTGACATGGCGGTGCTGACCGGCGGCCAAGTCCTGAGCGACGACATCGGCATCAAGCTGGAGAGCGCGGAACTGGAGATGCTGGGCCGCGCCGCCAAGGTCCGGGTCGGCAAGGAAGAGACGACGATCATCGAAGGCAAGGGCGAGCGCAAGGCGATCCAGGGTCGGGTCGCGCAGATTCGCAAGGAGATCGAGACCACAACCTCCGACTACGACAAGGAGAAGCTGCAGGAGCGCCTCGCGAAGCTGTCGGGCGGTGTCGCGCAGATCAAGGTCGGCGCGGCGACCGAGACGGAGCTGAAGGAGAAGAAGCACCGCTTCGAGGACGCCCTCAGCACGAGCAAGGCCGCGGTTGAAGAGGGTGTCGTGCCCGGCGGTGGCACCGCGCTGCTGATTATCGCGAAGGCGCTGGACAAGATCCACACCGACAACGCGGATGAGAAAGCCGGCGTCGGGATCATCCGCCGGGCCATCGAGGAGCCGGCCAAGTGGCTGGCGGCGAACGCCGGGCTCGAGGGCGCCGTCGTGGTCGAGCGGATTCGGTCGGAGAAGCCGGGCATCGGCTTCAATGTGGCCGACGGCACCTACACCGACATGGTCAAGGCGGGCATCATCGACGCGACCAAGGTGACGCGCCTGGCGCTGCAGAACGCGGCGAGCGTGGCGAGCCTCCTGCTGACGACCGAAGCGTTGGTCGTGGAGAAGCGGGAGAAGAAGAAGGCGGGTGCGGGCGCTCCTGGTGGCGGGTACAACCCCGAAGACATGGACATGTAAGACGCACGATCCGGTTCGGCGCAGTCGGCGGGGGCGGAAGCCCCCGCCGACTGCTTTGAGGCAACCTCGTCAGGCCAGGACGACGTCTGATGCGTGCAGCATCAATCCCATGTGCTGCCCCGCCCGGCCCGGCACCAACACCACGAGCGTGCCGTAGCGAGGGTCGATCTCGTGCACCTCGACCGGGTCGGGCTGCCCGTCGATCCGGACCTTGCTCCCGACGACCACGTCTCCCCCGTTCCGATCATGTACCGCATGCTCGACTGTCACCGGCACCGCCATCACTATCCACTCCCCTCGCGTCCGCCCGTCCCGCCGTCAGGGCGTGTAGTAGCGATTCCCCGCGCGCTCGACACGTCCCTCGCCGAGGAGTTTCAGCAGGTGCGCGAGTACGTTCCCCTCTGCCGCAGGGTGCAGCCGCGGGTCGAGATCCGGGTACAGCAGCGCCGAGATCTCCCCGGGCGTCCGCGGCCCGGCGGCCACCGCCTCCAGCACCTGCCGCTCCCGCAACCGGCGGTGCGCCAGGTATTCGGCCACACGGGGCGCGGGATCTTCGATCATGGGTCCGTGTCCCGGCGCGATCGCCGCAAGATCGAGCGACGCAACGCGCGCGAGCGACCGCAGATAGTCGTCCATCGACCCCTCGGGCGGCGACACCGTGACCGTCCCCCGTCCGAGCACGAGATCGCCCGAAAACAGCGTGCGCCGCTCTTCCCACAGCAGCGCGACATGATCGGGCGCGTGCCCGGGCGTGTGCAGAACGCGGAGACGCACCGGGCCCTCCCCAATGACCGGCCCATCATCGAGCGGTCGGTCCCCCCCGTGCCATCGGCCGACCGGCGCCCCGCTCGCCTCGGCGAGCGACCGCGCGGCTCCCTCATGGTCCTCGTGTCCGTGGGTCACCAGAATCAGCGAGACCCGGCCGCGCCGCCCCGCGGCGTGAGCGAGGATGCGGGACACATGTCCGGCGTCGTCGGGACCTGGGTCAATGACCACGATGTCTGGCCCACCGAGCAGATACGTGTTCGTCCCGTCCAGGGTGTACGGGGACGCGTTGGGCGCGACGAGGGTCTCGAGGTCTGCCGGCGGGCGTGAGTGGGCGACGGACATGGCGACTCCGGAGAAGTTCGCACCGCGCGCGGGTCAGCCCTCCCGACCGGCCGACCGCCTAGCGCTCTTCCTCAGCCTCCCGGTCGAGCCCCTCCAGCCGGGCGCGCCACCGCTCGTCGAGCAGCCGTTCCGCGCGCGCTCTCGTCTCGGCGGCGACGACGAGACGCGCGTCGCCGCCCGGGTCGTCGCAGGCCGCGACCCAGCGGCCGCCGGCCGCGTCGAACTGCACGTCGATCCCGGTCATCACGACCGGTTGCTCTTCCTCACGCATGGGATCGCCTCCCGGGGTGCAGGTGTCGATCGGCGACGACGCGCAGGTCCTCGGACTCGGGGCCCGCCACCACGGGCACGGGCATCAGGCGGAGACGTGGGGTGGCCGACGGGACTTGAACCCGCAACCCCCAGAGCCACAGTCTGGTGCTCTGCCCTTGAGCTACGGCCACCGCGTGCATACCCCACCTTACAATCCGACGCGTCCCCCTGTCAATGAAACGAATCAACTCACCTAAAATCTTACTATGAGCCGCATCGTCAAATCACGAAGGATCTTACCGGGCGCGCCGTCCCAGTCTATCGCCCCGGAGGCCCCGGTGACCCCTGCCGCTCGTCGCGAATACGTCCGCGCCGTTCGCCCACGCTACACGCTTGCGCCGCGCAAACACCGGCGCGCGATCCTGGACGAATTCTGTGCCACGACCGGGTACCATCGCAAATACGCGATCACGGTGCTAAACGGCCCGTTGCCCACACCGGCCCCCCCACGCCGTCGGCAGCCCGTCTATGCCGAGCAGACGGTCACCGTGCTCGCGGCGATTTGGGAGGCCGCGGGATACCCCTGGTCCGCACGGCTCCAGGCGCTGCTGCCGCTCTGGTTGCCCTGGGCCCGCCGTCATTTCACCATCCCGCGGGCGGTGCTGCGTGCGCTCCCCAAGATGAGTCCCAGTACGATCGACCGGCGCCTGCGCAGTCGGAAGCGCCAGATCCGCCGTCGGCTCTACGGCCGCACCAAGCCTGGCACGTTGCTCAAGAGCCATATCCCCGTCCGCACCGAGCACTGGGACGTCACGGCCCCCGGCTTCGTGGAAGTCGACTTGGTCTCCCATTCCGGCAACTCGGCCGTGGGGGACTTCCTCCAATCGCTCAACCTGACGGACATCCAGACGGGGTGGGTGGAGTCTCGGGCCCTCCTGAGCAAGACGCAGCGCGGCGTGCAGCGGGCGCTCGCGGAGCTGCGGGCGGCGCTGCCCTTTGCGCTCCGCGGCCTCGATTCCGACAATGGCTCGGAGTTCATCAACACGGTGTTGTGGGAGTATTGCCGAGGGTCGAAGATCGAGTTCACCCGCAGCCGGCCCTACAAGAAAAACGACAACGCCCACGTGGAGCAGAAAAACTGGACCCACGTGCGCAAGCTGTTGGGCTGGGACCGCTACGACTCCGCCGAGGCGCTCACGGCGATCAACGACCTCTACCGCCACGAACTGCGCCTGATGATGAACCTCTTTCAGCCGTCGGTCAAGCTGGTCGGCAAGACGCGGGTCGGCGCCAAGGTCCACCGGACCTACGATCGCGCGCAAACGCCCGTGGATCGGCTCCTCGCCTCCAAACAGGGCGATCCGCGACAACTCCGGACCTTAGCGCGCCTGCGGGCCAAGATCGATCCCTTCGCCTTGGGGGCCGCCATCGATCGCAAGCTCGAGCGCATCTATCAGCTGGCCAACCGGCGTCACAGTCCCCGCGCCAGCACCCCAGAGGCCAGCCCGGTCGACGCGCGGTTCCAGCCGCGCGCGCACCACTGGAACAACGACTGGTTGTTTGCCAAGCGACAGGATCGTCGCGCCACCGCCGGTTCCGCGGTAAGAACTTAAATGACCTGACGATACCCTCTCCGGTAAGGTTCTTTAATGACTTGACACGTGAAACACGGGCGCCCACCGAGGAACTCACGACGGCGCATCGCGAAGCACCTCACCGGCGTGTGCGACCGCGGCCGGGCCAGCGCGGGCACAGGAGGTCCCTCGATGCCGAAGCGGCGGGTCGTCCTCACGGGAGCCACCGGGTACGTGGCGCAGCGCATGTTTCCCGAACTCCGTGATCGGTGGGACCTCGTGCCGATCGACGTGCGGGCGACGGACCGGAACGGCGTGCCGGTGCCGGGTGTCGTGCTGGCGGACCTGACGCAGCGCGACCGCAACGCGTACCGCGCGCTCTTCCGCGGCGCCGACGCGGTGGTCCACTGCGCGTTCATCCGGCCGTCGGCGGCCGCGCGGGCGCACGACACTGACGACACGAAGTTCTGGGCGGAATACGAGAACGTGGCGATCGCATACAACGTCTGCCGCACCGCGCTCGAGGAGAACGTGCGGCGGGTCGTCCTCACGAGTTCCAATCACGCGGCGGACTATTACGAGCCGCTGATCTGGGCCGAGCAACTGGAGATGGTCACGCCGGAGATGCTGCCCCGCTCGGACAACTGGTACGGTTGGTCCAAAGCCGCCTACGAGCTCCTCGGCTTCGTGTTCGCGACCGGCCGGGTCGACGGGCGTCCGCTGGAGGTCGTGGCCTGGCGGATCGGCGCGCCGCGCGACACCGATCTACCCCAGGTGCCGCCCGGCGATCTCAAACGCATGCACCGCGCGCTCGGCGCGTACCTGTCCAAGAGGGACCAGGTCCAAGAGGTCATTCGCATGGTAGAGACGGAGAATATCGCGGACGTCCACGACGTCCCGTTCTTGATCGCCTACGGGATCAGCGGCAACACCCACCGCTTCTGGAGCCTGGCCAGCGCGCGGCGCGTCCTCGGGTACGCGCCCGAGGATGACAGCCAGACGCGCTTCGCGTCTGACATCGCACGGATCATCGGGACCCCCGAGGGGTAAGCCGCGGCGGCGCGCGCTCAGACCGGCCGCGTGTCCGACGGGGGCTGCGCCTCTCCCACCCTCGCCGCGCGGGTGGCGCCGACGTGCGCGGTCCTACCCGCGCGCGGTCTTCCAGTTCCGAAAATCGTCCTCGATGTCCTGAGTCCAGTCCTTGTCGATCGCGAATGCCGTGTACCGCCCCTCGGCCAGCCGCTGCTTGCTGAAGATGTCGCGCAGCCGGATGTCCTCCGCGCGCGTGGCCACGTCCTCGGCGAGATGGGGCGGAATGAAGATCACCCCCGTCTCCTTGCCGAGCACCACGTCGCCCGGCAGCACCGTCACGCCGCCGATGCGCACCGGGATGTTGACCCCGACGAGCGACATCTCGCGGATCGCGGTCGGATGCAGGCCCCGGCAGAAGATCTGCAGGGACGGGATCTGCTTCACGCCCTCATAGTCCCGAATGCCTCCCTCAATCACAGCCCCGGCCCCCGTCCGTCGGCTGAGCGTCGTCGAGAGGTTGTCGCCGACGAGCGTCCCGTTCTCGATCTTGCCGTACAAGTCTGCCACGAGCACGTCGCCGGGAAGCAGGCTGTCGATGACCCACGAGTTTTGGCCGGCGCCCCCCTTGCGCTCCCCCGCGGGCTTGCCCGATCCCGCGATGACCACGTCGTCGAGATCCGGCCGGAACGGCATGAACACGGCCGTCACCGCCCGGCCCACCAGCACGCGGCCGGGATGCGTTTGGAGCCAGTTGCCCTCGAATTGGTGATCGTACCCGGCCAGACCGAGGGTCTTCCAAGCCTGCTCGATCGACGACTGCGCGATGCGTCCCAGCACGTCGTCCGGCACCCGCGGCCGGCCGTCGGGTGACCGGTCGAAGCGGCTGAGCGGCGTGAGCGATCGGATCATCTCCGGACTGGCAAACACGTTCATGGCGGCGCCTCCAGGGAACTGGGGTATCGGGGTGGGCGGCGTGCGGCGACAACGGCGATCCCCGCCCGCGCGCATACGTGCATGTCGTGGTTCCGTGATCCACGAACCGTCCCGGTGCGTGGATCACGATTCGCGGATCGGCCGCGACCTCCTCCACCGGAGCCTCGCGCCCGAGGTCTGATATGAACGAGCCTGTCAAGTACCGTGTAGGTCAAGCCACGAACGGCCCTCCGTCGTCCCAGAGGATGGACGGCGTATTCGGGTCCTGGAAGCGAAGCGTTCGCGACGGTGAATCACTCTGATATCGGTTATGAAAGAGGTGTCCCACCCGGTTCCGACTTATCGTAGCGGAGCCGGGCCATGGGGCACAAGGGACCACCAGCAACGGGCAGGCCGTCGCGAATATGGACCACGAGTCCGATCTGATATCTGGCCGCCCCTGCGACTGACCCGGTTGCGCTGCGAGCGCGGATGCGTAGGTGTTGTGGTGCCCGGCTGGGTCCCAAGGGGGTCTGCATGCGATCGATAGGGCTGGACGTCCACAAACGCTTTGCTGAAGTCGCCGTACTTGAACACGGACGCAAGGTTCAGCAACGGCAACGCATTGAGACGACGCCCGCCGCATTGCGAGCTTTTGCGCGCACGCTGCACTCGACGGATCGCGTCGTCCTCGAGGCGAGCGTGAATACATGGGCGATCGCCGAATTGCTGAGTGAGCATGCCGGTGAAGTCATTGTGTCCAATCCAATGCGCACGCGGGCCATCGCGAGTGCCAAGGTCAAGACTGACCGAGTGGACAGCGCAATTTTGGCACAATTGCTCGCGGCGGATTTTATCCCGCCTGTGTGGACACCAGATCCGGTGACACGAGCGCTCCGCCATCAGGTCGCCCATCATCAGTCGCTGGTTCAGCAGCGGACGCGTCTTCGGAATCGGATTCACGGGGTGCTGCACCGCAATCTCATTGGACACTCCTTCACGGACCTGTTCGGGAAGGCCGGCTGTCGCTGGCTCGCGAGTGTGCCGCTTCCGCGCGAAGAGAAGGACCAAGTCGATAGTGCGCTCCGCCTGCTCACCGCCGTCGACGCGGAGATCAAGTTAGCCGAACAACGGATCGCGCAGGCCGCTCTCGCGGATCCGCAGGCGACGCGATTGATGACGATCCCTGGTGTGGGGTTGATCACGTCGGTCGCTCTCCTCGCTGTCATCGGAGACGTCGCACGGTTTCAGCGGCCGACGCAGTTGGTCGGCTATTTGGGCCTGGATCCACGGGTGCGCCAATCCGGTGAGCGACCCGCTCATACAGGCCACATCAGCCGACAGGGACAGGCGCATGCGCGTGGGCTGTTGGTCGAAGCGGCCCAGTCCGCAATCCGTGTGCCCGGTCCTCTGCATGCCTTCTACGATCGTGTGCGCGCTCGCCGCGGGCGCGCCATCGCGATCGTCGCCGTGGCGCGCAAGCTAGCGGTGGTGGCCTGGCACCTGCTCGCGGATAGGACCGACTACAAATGGACGCCTCCGAGTCTTACGGCGCACAAGCTACGTCGAGTGGAGCTGACCGCAGGCGCACCCAGCCGACGGGGCCGTCCACGCAAGCCGGACAAGACCAACGAGCAAACGTTGACGCCGGCTGAAGAACGGCAGGTCTTACAAGATGCGGAGGGACACTACCGAGCCTTCGTCGCTACCCGCCACGGCACGAGGCAGCGAGAAAAGCCTTGACATTTTCATGCGTATTCGGCGGTTACCCGCACGAAGCGGGCAGAGCGCACATGATTGTGATTCGTCGGGAGCTGCCTCAATCTAGGAACGTGGGTCGGCACAGACGTCAGCCTGTCCGCCACATAGACCCCTCGAGGATGCTCCTGACCGCTGCTTCGCCTCCAGGTCCAGAACACGTCCGTCGATCCTCGGAATCTGTTCCTGGTACTCTACGCCGCGGTGGTGCTCGACACGCTATGCGCGATTGCCCAGACGAATCCTGCCAACTCCCGCGCGACGGCGACGATCGCGACTGGCCGTGGCTTATTGCGCTGGGTCAGGCGCCAGTAGCGGCGGTGAAGCCGGTCCTGCGCACGGCGGGCGATCTGCACCACTGCCGCCGGACAGCCGTGGCGTCGTTTGGTGATCGTCGCGCCGCTGCTGTTGTGATGCGAGTAGCTCCAGGCCGCTCGACCAGGACACGGCGGAGATGCGCGTTGCCGACTTTCGTAATAGAGCCGCGGCGGGTCCTGTCTCCGCTGCTGTTCTCGGAGCACACCAAGCCGGTGAAGTCCATGTACGCGCGGGCGTGCCCAAAGCGCCGGAAGTCCTGTGTTTCGACAATCAGTGTGATCGCGGTCAGCGTGTCGACGCCTTTCAGACAGCGCAGGCCTTGCACAAGCGCCGCATAGCTCGGCCGTTGCGCCAGTTCGAGCACCTGGGTGGTCAAACTCGCCAACCGGGCGTCGGCTTCTTCGACCCCGCGGAGATACGCATCAAACGTCTGCTGGGCCAACGTCAACTCAAACCGTTGCTGACGGAGCCACGCGTAATGCTTCTGACTCCACGCTTGCTTGCCATCGTACAGCCGTCCTTGACGAAGGAGAAATTTGCTCAGCCGATGTCGGGCGCGCAGCCGGTCGGCCACGGCGTCTTCGCGCGCACGGACGAGGTCTCTGGCCGCTTCCTCTTCCCCGGTGGGCACCCGAATTTCCGTGAGTTGCCCCGCGCGATAGAGTTGGGCCAAGTTCTCCGCGTCACGCCGATCCGTTTTGACCCGATCGCCGGGACGCACGGGCGTCAGGCCCGGGGCGATCACCGCCGCCTGGCAGCCCAGACGATACAACTGCCGGTGCAGCGTATATCCACACGGCCCCGCCTCGTACACAAACACCGCATTCCCGTTCTTCATGATCCGTTTCACCAAGCGCTCGACGGCCCGCGCGTCGTTCTCGATCGTGCACGTCTCCTGAGGCCGCGCAACGTTTGGCGGCAGGACCGCGGCCGTGATGCTCCCTTTGTGGACATCCAGACCAACCACTATGCTATGCTGATCCATGAGCCGGCACCCCCGTATGTGGATAGGCCTCCGTCCTGGTGGCAACCCACGTATTACCTGAATCCGGCGGAAATGTCCAGACTTTAGAGCCAGCACGATCTGCTCGCGGAAGCTTGCCAATGACATGCACCGGCGGGCCGATGGACGACGAAATTGTGCCCTGCCAGGATAATCTACACTGGAGTGTAGATTATCCTGGAAGGGCACAATTTCGTCCCTTGGATCGCACCGGCCCAAGCAATTCGCGAGCTTCCGCGAGCAGGTCGTGCTTGCTCCAAAGTCTGCGCAGATGCCGCCGGATTCAGGTATTACGCGGGTCGCCGGCTCGTTCATCTTATCTAGGTGATGCGCCCGCACGCCGCGAAGTTTCCACAGCGGCAGTGCGGGCGGGCCGACGGGGCCGTCCGCCGCACGGGGTGGAGACATCATGCGGGCGGTCGTCTTTCACGAACACGGGGGACGCGACGTACTGCGGCTCGAGTCGGATGTGCCGACGCCCCGCGCCGGGCCGGGGCACGCCGTCGTCCAGGTCCACGCCTGCGGCCTCAACCACCTCGATGTGTTCGTGCGGCGCGGCATGCCCGGGAAGCCCACGCCCCTGCCGTTCACGTCCGGCGGGGATATCGCGGGGGTGGTCGCGGAGATCGGTCCCGGCGACTCGGCGGTGCGGGTGGGCGAGCGCGTGGTGGTCGATCCCGCCATCGACGGGGGCGCGATCGGCGAGGACATCCCCGGCGGCCTCGCCGAGTACGTCCGGGTGCCGACTGCGAACCTCATCCCGCTCCCCGACGCGATGACCTTCGACGACGCCGCGGCCCTGCCGATCGCCTACGGCTCGGCGTGGCGCATGCTCGTGACTCGCGGCGGTCTGCAGCCGATGGAGCGCGTCCTAATCCTCGGCGCGGCGGGCGGCGTGGGGACCGCGTGCGTCCAGATCGCGAAGCTCGCGGGGTGCGTCGTGTACGCGGCGGCGTCGCGCGAGGACAAGCTGGCGAAGCTCGCGGCCCTCGGCGCCGACCACCTCATCAACTACCGGGACGTCGAGTTCGACCGGGAGGTCTGGCGGCTCACGCAGAAGCGCGGGGTGGACGTCGTCGTCGACTACACCGGGGCCGACACGTGGCCGCGCAGCATCCGCAGCCTGCGCAAGGGCGGCCGGCTCCTGGTGTGCGGCGCCACCTCCGGGTACGACGCGAAGACCGACCTCCGCTATGTGTGGACCCGCGAGCTCACCGTGCTCGGCTCGGACGGCTGGAGCCGCGCGGACCTCGAGGCGGTGCTGGGTGCGGTGCAGTCGGGGCAGCTGCGCCCGGTGATCGACCGCCGCCTGCCGCTCGCCGCCACCGCGGAGGGCGAGCGTCTCCTGGAAGAGCGGGACGTGTTCGGCAAGATCATCATTCGGCCGCAGGAGTAGCCGTCGAGAGGACCGGCACCGATGCTCATGCAGACGTCTCCCACCAACTTCGGCGAACTGATCTACGTGCCGGCGTGCGCGTTCCCCGAACGGCCGGCGGTCATCCAGGATGGGGTCACGCTGACCTATCGAGCGCTCGACGGCCGGATGCGCCGGGTGGCGAGCCTGCTCCGCGGTCTCGACGTCGGCGCGGGCGCCCGGGTCGCCCTGCTCTTCCCGAACGAATGGCGGTTCATCGAACTGTGCTTCGGCACGATGCGGGCCGGCGCGGTCCCGGTCCCGCTGAACGTGCGGCTCGGCTACGACACGCTGCGGTACTGCGTGGAGCACTCGGATGCGCAGGTACTGATCGCCGCGCACGCGCTGGCGGACCAGGCGGTCCGGCTCAAGGCGGACGTGCCGGCGCTCCGCGCGCTGGTGGTGACGGAGCGGCCGCCGGCGGGCGCCCTGCCGTACGACCGGCTGCTCGACGACGCCTCCCCGGAGTTCGAGAGCGCCGCGGTCTCCCCGGACGACGTGTGCATGCAGCCGTATACCTCCGGGTCGACCGGCCGGCCCAAGGGCGTGCTCCTGACGCACGGCGGCCAGTACTGGAACATGGACATGGTCCGCCGAATCATGATGTTCGACGAGACCGACCGCGGGCTGGTGGCGGTTCCGCTGTACCATAAGAACGCGATGGCCTCGGCGGTGAAACCGCTGCTGATGGCCGGCGGCGCCGTCGTCATCCTCCCCGGGTTCGACGCGGCCGAGGTCATTCGCGCGATCGCGCGGCACCGCTGCACGTACCTCACGGGCGTGCCCGCGATGTACCGCCTGCTGCTGAACGAGCGCCGGCTGCTGGCCGAGCACGACGTCACGTCCATCCGGTGGGCGGCGTGCGGGTCGGCGATGGTGCCGCCGGACCTCCTCGCGGAGTTTCAGGCGACGTTCGGCGCGGGCATCAGCGAGGGGTACGGCCTCACCGAGGGCGGGCCGGTCGTGTTTGAAAGTCCGCGCTTCGGGCCCCGGAAGCTCGGCAGCTGCGGCCTGCCCCTCCCGGGCTGCGAGGTGCGCGTCGTCACGCCCGACGGGCACCCGGCCGGTCCGGGTGAGCCCGGAGAGCTGTGGACGCGTAATCCGGGGGTCGCCGCAGGGTACTACAAGGCGCCGGAGCTCACGGCCAGGAAGATCGACGCGGACGGATGGCTGCACACGGGCGACTTGGCGCGCTGCGACGAGGACGGCTATTACTACGTGCTCGGGCGGATGGACGACATGATCAATGTCGGCGGCGAGAACGTCTACCCCAAAGAAGTCGAGGACACGCTGCTCCGCCATCCCGCCGTGCGGGAGGTCTTCGTCGTCCCGGTCCCGCACGCGGTCAAGGGAGAGGCTCCCGTGGCGTTCGTGGTGCTGCACGAGGGGCACACGGTCGCCGAGGACGAGCTGAAGCAGTTCTTCCTGAGCCGCGGCCCCGCGTACGCCCATCCTCGGCGCGTCCTGGTCATCGACGCGGCGCCGCTCGGCAGCACCGGCAAGGTCGACCGGGCGGCGCTGCGGAAGCGCGCCGAGTCGTCCTTCGGCATCCTCAAGGGCGGCGGCGAGTGATGCCGCCCGACTCGCTCGCGGAACTGCTGCGGCAGTCGCCGTACCACCGGCTGCTGGGGTTGGAGATGACGCGCGCGTCGGCAGGTGAGGTCGTCATCCGGATGCCGTTTCGCGAGGACCTCCTCGCGGGGGACGACGCCGCGGGACGCTACATCCACGGAGGTGCGATCGCCTCCCTGATCGATGCGGCCGGCGACTTCGCGATCATCGCCGCGGTCGGCCACGACGTGCCCACGATCGATCTCCGCGTCGACTACCTGCGGCCGGCCGCCCCCGGAGCACTCACGGCCACCGCGCGCGCCGTCAGGGTCGGCCGGTCGACGGCCGTCGCCGACATCGAGGTCGTAGACGAGGCCGGGACGCCGGTCGCCGTCGGCCGCGGCGTGTTCAAATCCTAGCCCCGTCCCCGGCGGCGCGTCAGGAGAGCACGATCCACGCCCGCACGTTCAGCACGGCATTCGGCGGGGCGCCCGACAGCGCCACGGACATCTCCGGCCCGATCACGTCGGAGACGTGGATCTGGCCGTTATGGTCACACGGGAAACTCTCCACGAGCGGCGCGCGAGCGTCCATTCGGAGATCTTTCCCATGGTCGTACTGACCTGGATGCTCGGTGTGACGGCGGGAGTGACGGGCTGGGGGACGATCGCGAGGCAGGCTTTCTGACATCCCACGAGGCTGAGAATCCCCGTCAACGCCACGCGGCCGGAGCGGTCGGTCCGTCACATACTGGCGGCTCAACCGATCGGTGGTGGCTGCCACGAACTGAGTGATCGCCCGTTTCGCGGGTCCGTTGTTCCAGGACGGCAGCGGATCGGACTGCGCGGAGGCCTCCTGCCCAAAGGCGAGCAAGGCGGTGCCGAGCACCATGTCGCCCACGATCCTACGGCGCGTCAGTCCCACGATGACACCGCCCTCGGAGGCCCCGGGTCGAGACCTCGGTCAATCGATTCCCCGGCTCCGCGGACGCGTGCCGCGCGATCGTCACCACTGGCGCGCCGGTGTCGGTGTGATGACCTCGGGGGCGCCGTCGGTCACGATCAATTCATGCTCGATGCTCGCGCCGCCCCACCCCGGGATGTACACGCCCGGCTCCACGCAGATCACCATGCCCGGCTCGAGGCGGGACGTCACCTCCGGCGTGAGATAGGGTTCCTCCACGGTCTCGAGCCCGATGCCGTGCCCCATGAACGTCCGCGCGTGCGTGCCGTAGCCGGCGTCGTCGAGCAGTCCGTTGGCGGTTCGGACGAGATCGCCGCAGATCGCCCCCGGCCGGGCGGCGGCCACCGCCGCGTCCGCCGCGCGGGCCACCGCATCCAGAAATGTACGGTGCTCGGCGTCGGGCGCGCCCACGATCGTGGTCCGCAGGACGTCGAACTGGTACCCGCCGGCGGCGCCGATGATGTCCATCGCGACGAGATCTCCGCGCTCCATGCATCGGGGCAGCGCCTGCGGCCAGCGCGACCCGTACGAGCTGTACACGCCGGAGTGCACCCGCAGATAGCGCACGAAATCGGCGCCCGCCTCCATCGCCGCGGCGATCCCGGCCGCGCACACCTTCGCCTCGGTGGCGCCCTCACGGACGCGCCCGAGCGCCGCGCGCAGGCCGGCGTCCGAGACCTCGGCCGCGTGCCGCAGCAGCGCCTGTTCGGCGGCGCTCTTCACGATGCGCTGCCGCCGGACGATCTCGTCGGCGGGCTCCACCCGCAGTGCGGGCAGCGCCTCGGTGATCATCCGGTACATCGCGATCGGCATGATGTCGTCGCCAACGAGCCCCACCCGCGCGGTCCCGAGCGCGCGGCTCCGCAGCACCCCGACGACGCCCCGCGCAAGATCGGTATCCGCCACGATCTCGTCGACGACCATCATCTCCTTGCGGTACGCCCGCCCGTCGATCACCAGCGCCGGTTCGCCGCGGACGGGCAGGACGAGCACGCCATGCCCCAGTCCTTTCTGCGTCTCGCTGAACACGGTCGCCGGAAACGGCGGGAAGTGATTGGTGAGATAGGCGAGGTCCCCGCATCGATCGTAAAAGGACCGGCCGATCACGACGAGGCCGTCGAAGCCCCGCTCCGCTGCGTTCCGCCGCGTCCGGTCAAGCCGGCCGAGAACTTCCTCCTTGGACACCTGCCCCACCATCACGCGGCCCCCCCGTCGAGGACGCCGGCGAGCGCTTCCGCGAGGTGCACCGCACGCCGGCCGGTGCCGTGCGCGATCTGCTGCCGGCACGACGCTCCGGCGGCGACGATCAGCGCGTCGGCGGGGGCCGCCCGGACCGCCTTGAACAGCACGCGCTCGCCCATCGCCAGCGACACGTCGTAGTGCTCGCGCTCCACCCCGAACGACCCCGCCATGCCGCAGCAGCCGGAGTCGAGCGGCTCGACCTGCCACCCCGGCACCGCCCGAAGCGCGGCGGCGGACGGTCCGATGCCGACGAGCGCCTTCTGGTGGCAGTGGCCGTGCAGCACCACGCGGCGGTCCTCCCGGGCGTAGGGGACGCGCACCCCCGCCGCTGCGAGCGCGGCGAGAAACTCCTCAAACAGAAACGTCTGCCGCGCCACGGCTTCGGCCGCCGGCCCCGGCACGAGGTCCGGGTACTCGTCCTTCAGCGTCGCCGCGCACGACGGCTCGAGCCCGACGATGGGCACGCCGCCCTCCGCGAACGCGCGCAGGCGGCCGACGTTCTCCTCCGCGAGCGCCTTCGCCTCGCGCAGCATCCCCTGCGAGATCATGGGGCGCCCGCAGCACACCGTGCCCGCGAGGGCCACCTCGCACCCGGCGGCTTCCAGCACGCGTACGGCCGCTCGGCCGATCTCCGGATAGTAGTACTCGGTGAACGTATCGACGAGCAGCCGCACCCGTCCCCCGCCGGGCAGCCCCGCGGGCGCGGCGCCGGACGTCGGCGGGGCTGCCGCGCGCGGGCGGGCGGCGAACCATTTCGAGAACCGCTGCCGCGTGAACGCGGGCAGCCGCCGCCGCGCGTCCACCCCGAGGACGCGGTCGAGCGCCCACCGCACCGGCGGGCTCGCCAGCACCCAGTTGGACAGCGGCGCGGTGGCGCAGCCGAGCGGGCCCATCGCCGCGACGCCCCCGAACAGCCGGGCGCGCGCCGGCAGCCCGTGCGCATCGTGGTAGGCGGCGAGAAACTCGTGCTTCAACTTCGCCATGTCGACGTTGCTCGGGCACTCCGCCTTGCACGCCTTGCAGCCGATGCACAGATCCATGACCTCGTAGAGCGCTCGGCTCACGAGCGGCGCGTCAGGCAGGTGTCCGGCGATGGCCGCGCGCAGCGCGTCCGCCCGCCCGCGCGTGCTGTGCGCCTCCTCCAGCGTGACCATGTACGACGGGCACATCGTGCCGCTCCGCTGCTTCCGGCACGCGCCGACGCCGCTGCACAGCTCGACGGCGTTGGCAAAGCCGCCGTCCCGGGTGAAATCCTGGATCGTCGCCGGCACGACGGCGCGGTAGGCCGGGCCGTACCGCAGCGACTCAGTCATGGGCGGAGCCCCGACGATCTTGCCGGGGTTCATCAGTCCCTCGGGATCAAACGCGGCTTTGATCCCCCGGAACGCCTGGTAGAGCTCGGAGCCAAACATTTGCTCCATGAACGCCCCGCGCGAGAGCCCGTCCCCGTGCTCGCCGCTGAGCGCCCCGCCAAACTCTTGGACCAGGTCCGCGATCTCGCCCGCGATCTCCCGCATCTCCTCGATGTCGCGGGCCTGCTTCAGATCCAGGATCGGCCGGGTGTGCAGCAGCCCGACGCTCGCGTGCCCGTAGAACGACGCCTCGGTGCCGTGCCGGCGGACGATCTCGCGAAACCGTCGGGTGTACTCGGCGATCCGCGCGGGCCCCACGGCGCTGTCCTCGACGAACGCGACCGGCTTGCGGGCGGTCTTCATCCCGAGCAGCAGCCCGACCCCGGCCTCCCGCACGGCCCACAGGTTTGACTGGGCGCCGGGCTCGGTGATCCGGCGCATCGGGCCCTCGAACCCGGCGCGGCGCATCCGCACCTCGAGCGCGTCGAGCTTGGCGGTCAGCGCCTCCGGGCTGTCGCCGGCATATTCCACGGCCACGATCGCGCCGGGGTCGCCGTCGACGAAGGTCAGCCGGTGGCGGTGCTCGCGCGCCTGGCGCGCCATGTCGAGGATGAACTTGTCGGTCAGTTCGACCGCGGTCGGCTGGGTCTCGAGAATCTCGGGCGTGTACTCCAGCGCCGGGATGATGTCGTCAAACTGAAAGACGGCGAGTGCTGTGGCCGCGGGCCGGCGCGCCAGCGTCACCGTCGCCTCCACGACCACGCCGAGGGTCCCCTCGGAGCCGACGAGCAGCTTGGCGAGGTTCACCGGTCCGCCGGGCGGAAACTCGTCCAGGTTGTAGCCGCCGACCCTGCGCTGGACCTTGGGGAACCGGCGGGCGACCTCTTCCCGCGTGGCGGCGACGATCCGCAGCACCTCGCGGTAGATCCGGCCTTCCGCGCCGTCTCCCAGCGCGCGCAGTGCGGCGTCCTCCGCGTCAAGCGCCGCGCACGCGAGCGGCTCGCCGCCGGCGAGCAGGACGCGGGCGGCGGTGACCGTGTCGACCGTCTTGCCGTACACGAGCGACCGCGATCCCGAGGAGTTGTTCCCGATCATCCCGCCGATTGTCGCGCGGCTGCTGGTGGACGTCTCGGGCCCGAAGATCAGCCCCAACGGCGCTAGGGCCGCCAGCAGCTCGTTGCGCACGATACCGGGCTCCACGCGCGCCCACCCGGCGTCGGCGTCCACCTCGAGGACGCGGTTCATGTACTTGGAGCAGTCCATGACCACGGCCCGGCCGACCGTCTGGCCGGCGAGGCTCGTCCCGCCGCCGCGCGGCAGCACGGGGACGCCCGCCCGGCGTGTGATCTCGAGCACGGCCTGGATGTCGTCCGCGTCCCGGGGCAGGACGACGCCGATCGGTTCGATCTCGTAAATGCTGGCGTCCGTGCTGTAGAGCGCCCGCGAGACCGCGTCGAAGCGGACTTCGCCCCGGATGCGCCGCCGGAGATCGTGGGCCAGGTCCTGCGACACCGCCGTGTCAGCCACGGGCGCGCCCGTTCGACGCCGCCGGGACGCGGCCGGGACCGCCGGGGCTCCCGCCCCTACCTCTGGACGACCGGGCCGAGACGCCGTTCAGCATCGATCATCTCCATCCACGACGTGGTGCATCGAGAGGCGCGCGGGATGCGGTGCGGGGCGGCACACGCACGATCGCGACGGTTCCGCATTCTGGGACGCGTCCCGCGCTTCCTGTTCTCGCCGCGGCGCGTGGTACGATAGCGTCATGATCCGAGTCCTGTGTCCGCACTGCGCCGCGACCGTCCTGGTCCTGTTTCTTCCCGAGGAAAACGACCCGATCGTCTGTCCGCACTGCCACCGGCCGTTCGTGCCCGACGAGGAGGAGTGGGTCGACTCCGAGGACGACTAGCGGACGAGCCTGAGGCGGCTCGAGCGGTGGGACCCACGTCCCCCCGCCGCCAAGGCCCCCATGGCTCGGCGCGCGCCGAGCGCTCCCGCGTCCCCGCTCACGCCCGCCGCTGTTCGAAGCGCGGATCGAGCGCGTCGCGCAGGGCGTCCCCCAGCAGATTGGCGCCGAGCACCAGGAGCGTGATCGCCAGGCCTGGAAACGCAGCAATCCACCACGCCACGTCAAGCTGCGCCCGTCCGTCTGCCAGCATGCTGCCCCAGCTTGGGGTCGGCGGCTGCACCCCGAGGCCGAGGAAACTCAACGTGGACTCCAGGAGCACCGCCCGGCCGAGCTGCAGCGTCGCAAGGACGATGATGGGGCCCATGACGTTGGGCGCGATGTGGCGGAGCATGATGCGGGTCCGGCTCGCCCCCGCAGCGACCGTCGCCTCGACGAACGGCACGGCGCGCAGCGAGAGCGCGCTGGCCCGGGCAATGCGGACGTACGACGCCCATCCCGAGAGGGCCACGACGGCGATGAGCGACGCCAAGTTGTTGCCGATGAACGCGATCCAGGCGATGGCGAGCAACACGGTCGGAAAGGCGAGCTGGATATCCACCAGCCGCATCGTCACCGCGTCCATCGGACCCGCGAGAAACCCCGCGAGGATCCCCAGGGTCACCCCCGCGACCCCGGCGAGAAACACCGCGCCGACGGCCACCAAAAGCGAGACCCTGGCCCCGTAGATCACCCGGCTGAGCACGTCCCGGCCGTACTCGTCGGTGCCCAACCAGTGCCTCGCCCCGCCGGGCCCCGATGCCATCGGCGCCAGGTCACTGGACGGCAGGGACTGCTGCAGCGGATTCGCCGGCGCGATCAGCGGGGCCGCGAGCGCCGCCACGACGATCGCCAGCAGCAGCGCGAAACTCGCCACCCCTTTCGGATCCCGCACCAGTCCCCGCAGACGGGCCGTCACACGCCGCCCGATCTATTGATAGCGGATGCGCGGGTCGAGCAGTCCATAGGACAGGTCGACCAGCAGATTGACGGCGACGAAGATGGTCGCCAGGACCACGACGCCGGCCAGGACCACCGGGTAGTCGCGCGCGTTGATCGCGTCCACGATCGCGCGCCCCATCCCCGGCCACGCAAACACGGTTTCGGTCACCACGACACCGCCCAGCAGCTCGCCGAACTGCAGCCCAAACACGGTCAGGACCGGAATCGCCGCGTTGCGGAGCGCGTGCTTCAGAATCACGGGAAGCCAGCTCAATCCCTTCGAGCGCGCCGTGCGGATGTAGTCCTGGTCCAGCACCTCGAGCATGCTCGCGCGCGTCATGCGGGTCAGCAGGGCGCTCACGTACCAGGCCAGCGTCATCACGGGCAGGACCAGCTGCGCGAGCGTGCCTCGGCCGAACGGCGGCAGCAGGCGAAGCTCGAGGCTGAAGATCCAGATCGCCATCAGCCCCAGCCAAAAAATCGGCGCCGATTGCCCGATCAGCACGAAGACCGAGGTCAGCCAGTCGTAGAGGCGGCCGCGATAGGAGGCCGCGATGATGCCGAGGGGCACCGCGACCACCACCGAGACGACGGAGGCGCCGACGGCGAGTTCCGCGGTCGCCGGCGCGTAGCTCAGGATCAGTGGAGCGGCCGGCAGCTGCTGCCGAAACGACACGCCGAAGTTCCCGTGGACCGCTTGCCAGACGAACAGACCGTACTGCGTCAGGAACGGACGGTCGAGGCCGAGCGAACGCCGCAGGGCCGCCGCCTGCGCGGGCGTGGCATCCCCAGGCAGCAAGAGCGCGGCCGGATCCCCGCTCGCGTTCACAAAGACAAAGGCCACCAACGTCACGCCGAGCAGCGCGACGAGCGAGTGCGCGATCCGCCGCGTCAAGTACCCTTGCACGGGGCTGGTCGGCGGGGCGCCCGCGCGTTACTGGAGCTTCGCATCGTACATCCAGATCAACTCGTCGACCCGCGGCTGCCACACCACGCGCTTCGTCAGGCCGTAGATATCCTGCTGATCGAACAGATAGATCCACGGCGCCTGCGCCTGCAGATACTGCTGGAGCTGGCAGTAGATCTGCTTCCGCGCCGCGTCGCTCGTGGTGCGCCGGCCCTCGGCAATCAGCTTGTCGCTCGTCGGGCTGTTGTAGTAGAGGCCGCGGCGGGTGGAATCAAAATGACTGGCCATCACGTAGTCGGCGTCGAGCGGCGCGCCGCCGAAGCCCAGGAGGTACATGCCGGGCTGCTTCTTGCTGAGCCACGCGCCCCAGTACACCGGCCACTCCTCCTGCGCCACCTGCGCGTGGACCCCCACGGTCTCCAACTGCCCGGAGACCGCCTGCGCGACCTGCACGTCGTCCAGGTACCGGCCGATCGTCGTCGCGAGCGTCGCGGTGAAGCCGTGCGGGTACCCGGCCTGCGCCAAGAGCGCTCGGGCCTTCGCCGGATCGTGCGGGTACGGCGTGAGGGTCGGGCAGTAGCCGAACGTGGTTTGGTTGACGGGACTCGGATTCGGGTAGCCGTCGCCCTTCAGGATCGTCTGGACGATCTGAGTGGCGTCGACGGCGTAGTTCAGGGCCTGGCGCACCTTCACGTTGTTGAACGGCGGGTTCCACGTGTTCATCCCGATGAAGATCGTCCGCGACGCGTGGATGGCTTCGACGCGGAGATTCGGGTCCTGCTGGGCTTCCGCGACCCGCTCCGGCGGCAGGTTGACGACCATGTCCGCTGCGCCCGTCTTCAACGCCACGTACCGGGCAAAGTCCTCCGGAATCACGCGGAACGTCACCTGCGAAATCTTCGGAGCCCCGCGCCAGTACTCGGCATACGCGTTGAGCGTCAGATGGTCGTTCTTCGCCCACGGCCCGGCCTGGTACGCGCCCGTCCCGACCGGATGCTGCCCGAACTCCTGGGCGCCTTCCTTCTGAAACGTATCGGCAGGCAGAATGAACCACAGCTCCAGCCGGCGCAGCAGCGGCGCGTCCGGCGCCTCGGTCGTGATGCGGACGGTGTAGTCGTCGACCGCGATCACGCTCTTGACGATGTCGGCGATCCACGGATGCGTGAGCACCGGGTGGTCCGTGGCCATCATGCGCTGCAGCGTGAAGACCACGTCGCGGGCGGTAAAGGCCTCGCCGTTCTGAAACGTCACGCCGCGCCGCAGCGTCAGTTCCAACGTGGTGTCGTTCAGAAACTTCCACCCGGTCGCGAGGGCCGGGACGACTTTCCCGGTGTTGTCGATCATTACCAGCGGATCGTACAGGTTGCTGAAGATGGCGGTGCTCGATCCCAGCGTGTCCATCTGCGGGTCGAGCGTCTGGGCATCGATCCCCTGGGCGATGCTCACGCTCGTGTCGGCCGCGCTCAACACCGCGCCAGGGACCGCGAGCACGAGCACGCACGCGAGCGTGCAGACGACCTGCAGCGCATACCTCATCGTTCCATCTCCTCGGCGGTGCGGATACGGCGACGGCGCGCCGGCGGGCCGGTTACGCGTGCCCACCCGCCCCGGCGCCGACGGCGGCCTCCACGGTCGGGGCGGTCCGCAGCGAGTGCGCCCCGCCGAAGACCGCCAGCGTCTCCCCGTCGACGATCCACCCGTCGTGGATCACCGTCCGCACGTTCCTGAGCGCCGCGAGATTCTCCACCGGATTGCCGTCGACGACGAGGACGTCGGCCCGCTTCGCCGGTTCCAGCGTGCCGATCTCGTCCTCGAGTCCCATGATCTCCGCGCCGATGGACGTCGCCGCCCGCAAACAGTCCATCGTCGGAATCCCGCAGTCGTGCAGCATCTCGATCTCCTGATTGAGCTGCCCGAGGGTGTCGGTGCCCGTCCCGATGCGCACGCCCTGCGCGTGGCACTTCGCGACGCTCACGCGATGGGGCTCGAGGATCACCGCCCGGATCGTGTCCGCGATATCCTTGCGGCCGTACTGAACCTCGCGCTGCCAGAAATTGTACATGCCGGTCATCGTCGGGACGTAGCAGGTCTTCCGCTCCACCATCATCGCGATCGTCTCGTCGTCCATGATGGATCCGTGCTCGATGCAGTCCACCCCGGCGAGCACACAGTTCTTGATCGCCTGCGCGGGATACGCGTGCGCGGCGACGCGGCGGTGTCGTGCGTGGGCCTCTTCGCAGGCGGCGCGCAGTTCGGTGACCGAGAACTCCACCATGCGCGGATCTTCATCCGGCATCGCCGCGAGCCCGGCCGACGCCATCACCTTGATGAAGTCCACCCCCGCCTTCAGTTCGGCCCGCACCGCCTTCCGGACCTCGTCGGGGCCGTCCGCTTCGGACGTCCCGCCGCCACCGTGGCTGCCGTGGCCCCCCGTCATGCCGACGCCCTGCCCGCAGCAGAACAGCCGCGGGCCCTTGAAGATCCCCATCTGAATCGCCTGCTTGATCGTCAGGTTGATGCGGTGCTTCGAGGAAATCTCGCGGAACGTCGTCGCCCCCTCCTGCATCTCCCACCACAGGTTGCGCAGGGCCCACAGGATGCGCAGGGTGTCCGGCAGCGCCTCCACCGCGCGCGCGCCGGCGCGGAACGCCGTCTGGCTCATCGGACGGTGCAGATGGCGCCGGTGGATGTGCACGTGGAGATTGATGAGACCGGGCAGGATGCTGCCGCCCTTCGCGTCGATCCGGCGCACGCCGTCCGGCACCTTGGACGCCGGGGGCGTCCCCTCGCCCACCGCGGTGATGAGCTCCCCGTCGGTCAACACCCAGCCGCGCGGCCGCGGCGGCGTGCCGGTCCCGTCGATCACCCGTCCGTTCTCAATCAGCAGTCCACCCATGCGGAGCCTCCTCTGATGGCGCATACCTACGCAGACGTCGACCCCGGTGCCCACGGGACCGCGGCGGCCTCTCGGCTGGGACTGGCGTGTGTCCCGTCGGCGACAACGAGGTCGCCCCGATCGTGCGGATGGCGCCAGCCAATACCCCGAGGGGCGTGCGTGCCGGACGTCCCGCGTCGGCATCCCGACGAGCACGCCGGTTCGCGGTCAATCCATGCGGCGACAAGAAAACCGGGCTCGTCCTGATGGTTCAGGTTGGATTTCGACAACTCCTTCCGCCGGAACGCGCCGCGTCGGCACGGACGTCCCCGTCGGCATCCCCGCGCCGCTCGGCGGCACGGCACGTCTCCGTTGCGGGCACCGGACGGGACCGTATAATGGAGGGAATCACGCCGATCGACACTCACGGAGGTATCGTCATGACCAGCCTGGCCGATCGCCGCTGCGTGCCGTGCCTGGGCGGCACGCCCCCGCTCACGCCGAGCCAGATCCGGCCGCTCCTCAAGCAGCTTCCGGACTGGACAATCGAGGACCGCAAGAAGCTCATGCGGTCGTACCGGTTCGACAACTTCGTGCAGGCCGTGGACTTCGTTAACGCGATCACCGCCGTCGCCGAACGGGAGGGCCATCATCCCGATCTGTACGTCCGCTGGGGCGAGGTGCGCGTCTACCTGTGGACGCACAAGATCGACGGGCTGACGGAGAGCGACTTCGTCATGGCCGCGAAGATCGATCGCGTCGCGGCGTCCAGGACCCCGGCACGCGCGGAGCCAGCGCGGCGGCGGCCGGCCACGGCGCGCGCACGAGGGACGCGGGCCTCGGCGGCGCGGCCGCGGGCCGCGCGACGGCGAGCCTGACCGATCCGGGACGCTCGAGCGCGTGGTGGGTCAGCGCGTGATACCCCGTCCGCACGAGCCAGATTGCGAGCGCGAGCAGCAGCAGCACCACCAGGATCTCGACCACGGTAAACCCCCGCCGTCCCGGCGCGTCCGCGCTGCGGTCAGGCCGCATGGTCCTGCTCGAGGCGGTGCCGTACGAGCGCGAGAAACCGATACACCGCGTGAATGAACTTGCCGTAGGGCGCCGTCAGGAACAGCGCCGCGACGACCCCGAGATGCACCGTGAGCATCACCCCCATCACCTGCGTCGCGCGCAGCACGAGCGTGAGGATGCCGGTCAGCGACGCGACCCCGAGCGTGATCACAAACGCGGCATCGAGCGGGCGCTGCCCCTCGCTCCCCGGGGCGCGGTCGCTCACGCCCTTCTGGACCAGCATGCCGACGGTCCCGACGATCATGGCCGCGCCCCCGAGGGCGCCGAGCACCACCGGCGCGCTCGTCAGCGGATACGGAGGCAGCCGGTCGAGGAGGTCCTGGTAGATCGCCGCGAGCGTCGTCGAGGCGACCGCGGCCAGAAACCCCGCGACCACCAGGATGTGCAGGATGCTCCGCCCGAACGACGCGTGCGGCCCGGGGTACGGGCAGCCGGGCCCTCCGCCGCGCTGCCACCGCAGGACCAGCGCATCCTGCGCGGCGCCCAGCACCGCGCGCACGCCGACGCGCCCGCGAGCGGCCGTCCCGGTATCATGCCAGAATCGTGCGCCGCCGACGACCCAGACGGCGGCCCAGTACCCGCCGACCAGCACGCCGGGGACGACCATGGCCCAGTACGCGACCACCTGGTAAAACGCGCCCGGCCCCGCATGCCCGGACAGCAGCCGCCCCGGGCCGGCGAGAATCCACGCCAGCAGCACGACGCCGGCCACCGCCGCCGCGGCGAGGACCCCGGCGAGCGGCACGTCGGCGAAGAGGCGGCCGAACGCCGCGGGCCACGCGTACCGGCGGTAGCTGTCCTGCCGCACCGCCGCGAGGACCTGGGGCACGTTGATGCCGAACTCGTGGGGCGGCGCGTACATGCACGCGTAGTAGCACGCCCGGCAGTCGTGGCACAAATTCGCGAGCTGCGTCAGGTCGCCGTTCGTGAACGACTGCCGCAGTTCCATCGCGGGAAACACGGCGCAGTAGCCTTCGCAGTAGCGGCACGCGTTGCACACGGTCATCTGCCGTGCGGCTTCCTGGTACAGGTCAGACGCGGGCATGCGCCGCGGCCTCCCGTCCCGCCAGACGCCCGAACACGCCCCCGATCGTCATGCCGAACCCCGCGAGGTACCCGCTCGCCAGGATGTTGCCGGACATGATCTCGCCCGCCGCGTACAGGTTCTCGAACGCCTGGCCGTCGCGATCGACGATTCGGGCCGTCTCATCCACTCCCACCCCCATGTAGGTGAACGTGATCCCCGGGCGCAGCGGCAGCGCGTAATAGGGCGGCCGGTCGATCGGTCGCGCCCAGTTGCTCTTCGGCGGCATGAGCCCGCGCGTCGCGAGGCCGTCCAGCACCTCCGGACGCACGTCGGCGTTGCCGGCGGCCGCGCGGTTGAACGCCTCGATCGTGCGCACCAGCGTGGGCGCGTCCAGCCCGATCGCCGCCGCGAGCTCCGCGATCGACCCCGCCTGAAACGGCTTGTAGAGCGGAGGGAGGAAGTGCCCCATTGCCTGCGCGTCCACAATGCAGTAGGCGATCTGCCCCGGCTGGTCCGCGACGCGGCCGCCCCAGGTCGCGTACCGCTTCGGCCAGAGGTCCTCCCCCTCGTCGTAGAACCGCACGCCGTGCCGGTTCACCACGACCCCAAACGGGATCGCGTCGAGGCGGGTCGCGATCCCGCCGTCGTACTTGGGGGCGCGGGCATCGACGGCGACCGCGTGAAACCCCTTGGGGTCCCCCACGCGCATCGCGCCGCGGTCGAGGAGGGCCCGAAGCACCCGACCGTCGTTGTACGGCGTGCCGCGGACGGCGAAGTTGTCCGCGGCGTCTCCCCAATACTCCTTGAGCCAATCGAGGTTGGCCTCGAAGCCGCCGGAGGCGACGACGACCGCCCTGGACCGCACGAGCTGCGGGGTGCCGTCGTGGCGCCGGACGACCACGCCCTCGACGCGCAGCCCGTCGAGCAGGAGATCCTCGACGCTCGCCTCATACTGGACCCGGACGCCCGCGCGCGCCGCGGTCTCGTAGTACACGTTCACAAGCGCCTTGCCGCCGCCGAGAAAGAATCGGTTGGTCCGTCCGAGCGACAGCGTGCCCCGCAGCGCGTGCTGCCAGTGAACGCCGTGGCGGGTCATCCACGCCGGCAGGTCCACCGACGCCCGAATCGTGAAGCGCGCCAGCGCCTCGTTGACGCGGCCGCCTCCCACCCGCTTGAGATCGTCGAGGAACTCGTCCTCGAGATACTCGCCGGTCAGATACGGATCATTCGGGGGATGGGCGCAGCGGACGTTGCGAGTGTGCCGGGAGTTGCCCCCGCGCATGTACACCGGGGCGCGCTCCAGCAGCAGCACCGTCGCCGCGGCCTCACGCGCAGACAGGGCGGCCGACAGCGCCGCGTGGCCGCCGCCGACCACGATCACGTCGTACGACGCCTCGACCGGCGGCGCGGCCGCGAACACGGACCGGCGGGCGGCCGCGCTCATCGGGCCGTCCGCGCGCGTGCCGTCGCCCGGGCGCGGGACGCGCGCCGCCGGGACGGGCGCTTCCGGCTCGCGGCGTGCGTCTCCGCGGCCGCGACCGCGAGCATCCCCACCTGATAGGCCGGCATGCCCGCCAGCCACCGCACGAGCGCGCACGCGTCGTGCATCTTCTTGGGAGACACCCCGGCGTCCACTGCGGACCGGGCGTGGCCCGACGGATCCTTCTTGAGCGCCGCCTGCACCGCGATGATGAGCAGCTCGCGGACCGGCTTCGGCAGGGAGGTCTCATGCGTCGTCGCGCGCCGCAGCTGGCCGTAGCCCACCAGCGCGCCCGGCACGTACCGCGCCAGCATCCGGGCGCCGGCCGGCGTCTTGCCGCGGATGTCGGACGCGCAATAGCCGTACATCTGCGTCCGGGTCGGCCCGGCGCGTCTCGCGGCTCGCGGCATGCCTCTCCCCCCTTCCTCAGTGATCGATGGCCCGCGCGACGCGGGCGGCCCGGTTCTCGGCGCCGCCTCCCGGCGCGGCCCCGAGACCGCGACCCGTGAAGACCGGGAAGCGGTCAGCCGCGCGCCGGGGACTCGAGCCGCCCGACCACCGCCCGCACGTACGCCGCGGCGCGGTCCAGCCGCGGAAACACGCGCGCCTCCCACGGAGTCCGCTCCGCAGCCTCCAGGCTGTCCAGCGTCCCCGCCGCGATCCGCCGCTCGCACTCGCGCGCCAGGCGGACGACGCGCCCCATCTCGCGCGGCTGCAGATCGGGGAGGGTCGCCACAAACTCATCCTCAAAGATCGGGATCTCGTAGAGTCCCCCATGATCTTCGATCGAGACGGTGAGATCGGGTGCCGTCGCGGACAGCGTCTGGAGGATCTCGGGGATCGGGACCACGCCGTCGCCGCACGCACGGGGATTGTAGACGAGCCCGTCGTCCGCGAACACGACGATCCCGTCTTTCACGTGCGTGGCGATCGTGTACGGGGCCGCCCGCTGGACGGCGAGCAGCGGATCCTCGACCGTGATCGCGATGTTGCCGGTGTCGAGCGTGATGCCGGCCACGTCGCTCCCCAGCGTCTCCGCGATGCGGACCAGATCGAAGGTGCTCGCCTCGGCGTGGTTCTCGAACGCGAGCTTGAGCCCGAGGTCCCGCAGGATCGGCGTCAGGTCCCGCGCCACGGCGATCGTGTCCGCGACCTGCCGCGGCCACGGCACGGGATGGCGGTGGCGGGCCCCCCGGCTGCCGACGAAGCAGCGGACCGACCGCGTCCCCTCCGCCGCCGCCGCGACCGCCTCGAGCTGGCGCCGGAGTCCCGCGCGCAGGTCGCCGCCGCCGTCTTGGAGCGCGACGGGGCCGGGCGCGTGCGGATTCGGACACGAGATCCCGACCTCGAGATACATGCCGTGCGCGCGGGCGTGCGCGCGCACGTCGCGCAGCTCCGCGGGGTCCAGCGTGGGACTCACCTCGTGCGGGTCCCGGAACTGGCAGCCGTCGAGGCCGTGGGCGCGGACGAGGTCGAGCAGCGCACTCCCGCGGACCCCGTCGAGGTGCTTCAGCGTGTACTGGTCAACCCCGACGCGCATCGGTCGCGTCTCCTGTCCCGACGGCGTCGGCGCGGGCTAGCGGCCCAGCGCCACGCGGCGCCCTTCGGCGGCGGACACGTAGCCCGCGTAGACCGTCTCGATCACATCCCGTCCCAGCCGGCCGTCCGCGAGCGGGGCACGACCGGTGGCCACGCACTCGACGAAGTCCTGCAGTACGTGCCGGTGTCCCTGCGCCCAGTCCTCGTCCGGCGCGGGGGCGCTCCAGCCGGCTTTCGTCTCGAGCTTCTCCATCAGATACTCGCCCTCGAACACCGCGGGGCTCGGAGCGTACGCCTCCACGAGGCCGGTGTGCTCCATGTTGCACTTCAGGTGGGCGTTCGACAGGAAGATCTCGAGGCTGCTCTCCATGCCGCCGAGCACCGCCTCAGACGCCCAGGCGATCCCCCGGCTGCCGTCGTCGAAGGTGATGATCAGCGCGCCCCAGCTCTCCACGTCGACCCATCCTACGCCGACCCAGTGCTCGCGCTCCTCCTGAAACCCGCGCGTCTTGGTCAGGTCGCCGACCTCGGCGACCACCGCGGACGGCCGGATCGCCTGCCTGCTGCGGCGCAGGCCCTCCTGGCGCTTCAAGTGCAGCATCGCGCCGACCGGGTGCACCCCCAGCTGCAGCAGCGCGCCGCCGCCGGCGTGGCGCCACTCGCGCGAGTACGGAGAGTGCGACCCGCTGTGACACTCACCGCCGCGCATCTCGAGAATCACCCCGTCGGAGGCGGCGATCAACCGGTCGGCCTTCGTGATCGGCGGCGCGTACACCCAGTTCTCGGCGTACATGAGGTGCACGCGCGCCCGCTCCGCCGCGGCGACCATGGCGTCGGCGTTCTCGAGCGCCGCCCGGAGCATCTCGGTCCGGGGCACCGTGCGAAAATCGGTATCCGCGGCGGCGGTGCCGCCGTCGAACGCGGTCAGCGGTTTGGCACAGACGATGTGCTTGCCTGCCGCGGCGGCCGCCTCCGTCATCGACCGGTGGAGGTGGTTCGGGACGCACAAGTCCACCAGGTCGATGTCGGGTCTCGCGAGCAACTCCTGGAAGTCGCCGTAGATGTCGGGCACGCCGTACTTCCGCGCGTAGGCATCGGCGCGCTCGCGGGAGCGGCTCATCACCGCGACGATCCGCGCGTCGCACCCGGTGACGCCCGCGTAGCACCGAGCGCGCGTCTCCGCGATGAACCCGGCGCCGACCATCCCGATGTTGACCTGCTGGCGCGTGCTCATGGGGGGGCGCCGGGGTTCACCCCGGCTAGCTCCTCCAGTAAAAGGTCTGCGGCCGGGAGACGCCCGGACTGAAGAGCGGCGAGCAGTTGAGCTCCCGGGACGGCGCGTTCCCGAGGTTAGTCTTCACGACGCGCACGCCGGTCGACGCCGGCCCCAGGCCCACCACGCCGATCGCGATGACGTTGTCGGCCGCGGTCCGCCAGATCTCTTTGCCGAGGCGGATCTGCTCCGACGCGGGCACGCCGAACGCCTTGCGCCAGTCATCCATCATCAGCCGGATCCAGGGCGGGGGCTGCTTCCCCTGCGTCCCGTCCGTGTTGAACCACCGCGCGTACAGCGGCCCGGTGACCTCGGTGTTGCTCTCCTCGTACGGGAAGACGTGCACCGGCGAGACGAACAGCCGGTCGCTGCCGTCGTTCGGCCACGCCGCCAGCTGCTGCTGGTTCGCGGCGGCCCGCGTCAGCGCGAGGCTTCGCTCCACCTCTTGGATGACCAGGTCGATGCCGATCTGCTTGTACTGTTCCTTGATCATCTCGCAGATGTCCGAAAACGGCAGCAGCTGCGCCGAGATCGTCGTCACCGTGATGCTGAGCCGCCCCTTGCCGTCGGTCCGCAGGCGAAAGCCCTCCGCGTCCTTCGCCTTGAGCCCGATGCGGTCCAGCATCCCGTTTGCCCGCGCCGGGTCGTGGGTCGCCCACAGCGTCCGGTAGTCCGGGCCCGGGTTGTACGCGTTGGTCTCCGCCGGGACGACCGAGCCCGGCGTGCCCGTCCCCAGCCAAAACGCCTCGTTGATCTGGTCGCGGTCGATGCCGAGCGCGAGGGCGCGTCGGAAGTCCGTCGTGTTGAACCACTTGGCGATCTCCGGATCGGCGTCGAAGCTCATGTTGAAGAACAGCGCCATGTCCGAGCCGTACTCGCCGGGGTCCAGGTGGACCTGATAGTTACCCTTCGACTGGTTTTGGATCAACAGCGCCATCTTGTCGATCAGGATGTTGCGCGACTGGTAGTCGATGTCCCCCGACATCGCGCGAAGGCTGAGCACGTCGAGGTCTTGGGTGAGCGTCATCTCGACCCGGTCGACGTACGGCAGCTGGTTCCCGGCGGTGTCGATCCAGATGCTGTAGGGGTTGCGCTCAAGCGCCCACACCGACCCGGTCGCCGCGGACACGGACTTCCAGGGCGAGACCACAGGCAGGTCCGGATTGAGGTGCCAGGAGTTGCGGTTCTTAAAGTAGCTCACCCAATCGTCGAACTTCGCGGCCCGGAACTTCTGCTGCAGCTCGTCCGCCGAGGTGTACTTGGGATGAAACTGCTTCAGGTACTGGCTCGGCGCGTAGCCGCCGAGCCCCGTGAGGCCGTACCACGCTGGGCTCGCGACGTGCGTCCCTCCCGCCAGCTGCTGGGGAAACAGGAAATTCGGGGCGGGGCAATTGTACCGGACCGTGTACGCGTCGACCTTCTCCATCACGATCGGCTTGCCGCCGGCCTGCATCAGCTCTTCCGATTGGGGGACGAGGTCCTTGTTGCCGTACATATCCTCGAACCAAAACAGGAAGTCGTCCGCCGTGAACGGCGTCCCGTTCGACCACCGCATCCCGCGCCGCAGGTGCAGCGTGATGACCCGCCCGTCCTTGCTGATCTCGTATCCCTTGGCGACGTTCGGGACGATCGTGTGCCCGGTGTAGTCGTACATCAGCGGCGAGTCCGGCCCCGACCCGAACCGGACACCCCCGACGAAATCCGCGGGACCGGTGAACGCCAGGTGCAGCGTGCCGCCGTACTTCCCGATGTCGTGCGCCGGCTTCAGCACCAGCGGATCGTCTCCGATCCGGTCCTTCGCCGCCGGCAGCTTGCCCGCCGCGACGAGCGCCTGCAGCGCGGGCGCCTCGCTCAGGGTTTTCGGGAACCGCGAGGGATCCGTCACGACCTCCGGACCTTCGAGCTTCCCGATCAGCGACGCGCCGATGCGCGACACCGCCGCCCGCGCCGCCGGCGGCGTCCGTCCGAGCGCCGTCCAGAGCGATGGGACGACCGCCGCCGCCCCGGCGCAGCGGGCGAGCCATCGGAACACCTCGCGACGTCCCCGCAGGGTTGCCATGCGTCCACCTCCGTCGAGATCGCGCCTGCCCGCCGCGCACGCGGCCTTCGAGGGGGTTCGACGCAGTGCGCATCTCCCCTTGCGTCCGGCGCCGGCGCGAGGGCTCCCGCTCGGCCGCATCCGACGAGAGTCCCAGGGCCTTGAACAGACGTAGTAGTGTAGTATGATGGCGGACGTGGACGTCGCCCGTCGACATATCACACGACTTGAGGTGCTGTATGCCAAGATTGGAGCGAATCATCGTGATCGTCGCCGTGCTCATCGTGGTGGTGGGGGGGGCGGCATGGTACTGGGAGCGCGAGGCCCCGCCGACCTGGACGACCCCGTTCCAGGCGGTCATGCTCGACAGCGGCGTCGTCTACTTCGGGCGGCTGTCGGGATATGGGACCGCCCACCCGGTGCTGAGCGACGTCTACTACGTCCAATCCCAGGTCGACCCCAACACCAAGGCGGTCAGCAACACGCTGGTGCGGTTGTCAACCCAGTGGCACGGCCCGGACCGCATGGTGCTGAACCCGAACCACATCGTGGCGGTCGAGCCCGTGGCGACAGTGTCCACGGTCGCTACGCTGATCGAGGAAGCCGAGAAGAAGAAGTAGCGGGTCCCGGAGCCGTGGGAAGACAGCCGACACCGCAGCGGCCTGCCCGATGAACCCGCCGCGCATCGCCGACCTTCGGGCGACGACCGTGGCCGTGCCCCTCGAGGCGCCGCTGCTGCACAGCAACGGCGCGCACTGGGGCCGGTTCGTCCGGACGATCGTCGAGGTGCGGTCGGACGACGGGCTCGTCGGCCTCGGCGAGCTGGGCGGCGGCGGCGAGAGCGCGGAACAGGCGATCCTGGCGCTCGCCCCGTACCTCGTCGGCCACTCGGTGTTCGAGCTCGAGGCGCTGCGGTTCAAGATCAGCAACCCGACCGCGAGCCTCTACAACAACCGCACCCAGCTGCACGCCGCGATCGAGTTCGCCTGCCTCGACATCGCGGGACAGGCGCTGGGCGTGCCCGTGCACGTGCTGCTCGGCGGGCCGCTGCGGAGCGAGATCCCGTTCGCGAGCTACCTCTTCTTCCGGTACGCGGGCCCGGCGGCGGGCGAGGTGCGGACGATCGACCAGCTGCTCGCGCACGCCCGCGACCTGCAGCGGCGCTGCGGGTTTCGCACGCACAAGCTGAAGGGCGGCGTCTACCCGCCGGACTACGAGCTCGACTGCTACCGCGCGCTCGCGGCCGCATTCCCCGAGGACTCGCTTCGCTACGATCCCAACGCGGTGCTCAGCGTCGAGGAGGCCACGCGGTTCGGCCGCGCGATCGAGCCCCTCCGCAACGACTATTTTGAAGATCCGACCTGGGGCATGAACGGCCTCCGCCGCGTGCGGGAGCGCGTCCGCGTCCCGCTCGCGACCAACACCGTGGTCATCAACTTCGAAGAACTGGCAGCCAACGTGCTGCAGCCCGCGGTCGACGTGGTGCTGCTGGATACCACGTTCTGGGGCGGTATCCGGCCGTGCGTCAAAGCCGCGGGCGTGTGCGAGACGTTCCAGCTGGGGATCGGCGTGCATTCCTCGGGAGAGCTCGGCGTGCAGCTCGCGACGATGCTGCACCTGGGCGCGGTCCTCCCCAACCTCACGTTCGCCGCGGACGCGCACTACCATCAGCTCACCGACGACATTCTCGAGGGCGGCAAGCTCCCGTATCGCGGCGGGGCGATCGCCGTGCCGACCGCCCCGGGCCTGGGCGTCCGGCTCGACCGCGAACGTCTCGGGCGCTACGCCGAACACTACCGCCGGGTCGGCGGCTACCCCTATGACCGGGACCCGGGCCGGCCGGCCTGGTATCCGCTGATCCCCAACACGCGCTGGGCCGATCCCACGGTCTCCGTCTCGCCCCCCGGTGTCAAGTAAACGAGGGGGCTCGTCACTCCCGGCCCGACGCGGCTCGTTCCGCGACCCGATCAGACCCCCAGCGCCGCCCTGATCCGCGCGCCGGCGCCGCGGATCCGCTCGACCGGCTCGTTCGCGAAGACGAAGCGCAGAAACTGCCCGCCGTTGACCTCCCCCCAGCCGTCCATGGGCGTCGCGGCGACGCCCGCCCGCGCGAGGAGGCGCCGGGACATCTCGGCGCCGGTCAGACCCAGCGGCGCGCCGTCGACCAACAGCGACCAGCCGCCGCCCGGTATGACGGCGGGCAGGCCGGTGAGTTCGCCCAGCAGCGCGTCGCGCCGGCGGCCCCACTCGGCCACGGCCGCCTGCACGTCGGCGTCGCCTAACTCGAGGGCGGCCGCGGCCGCCTCCTGTGCGATGCCGACCGGGACCACGACGTTGCCCATCGACACCAGGGCCAAGTCCGCCATGAGGCGCTCGGGCGCGACGATCCACCCGACCCGCCACCCGATCATGCGCAGCTCCTTGGACGCGGCGCCGACCGTCACGACGCAGTCGGCCGCGCCCGGCAGCGACGCCGGGTGGACGTACGCCCGGCCGTCGTACAGAATGCGCTCCATCGCCGCGTCGTAAATCAGCCACAGATCGCGCTCGCGGGCGAGCCCGACGACGACCTCCCAGTCGTCCCGCCGCAGCACAGCGCCCGACGGCATCGACGGGCTCATCATGAGCAGCGCGCGCGTCTGCGGCGTCACCGCCGCGCGCAGTGCGCCGACGTCGAGACGCCACTCGCCTCGATCGTCCGTGAACGCCGCCAGGCGGGGCACCCCGCCGGCGAGCCGCACCCGGTTGATCAGTCCGATGTACGTGGGGTCGGTCAGGACCACCTCGTCGCCGGTGTCGATCAGAGCCAGCAGGACGTTGAGGATGCCGGACAGCCCGCCGGCCGAGATGATCACGTTGCGGGTGGCGGAGTACGGCACGCCGGAGAGACGCGACACGTGCGCGGCCGCGGCCTCCCGCAGCCGCGCCTGCCCGACGAACGGCAGGTAGCTGTTGTTGCGGTCGTCCACGAGGGCCCGCCGGGTCGCGTCGATCACGACCGGATGGGGCCGCAGATCCGTGTCCAGGTTCTCGAACCGCAGGACCGACGGGTCGCCCAGCGCGTCGGCGGCGGCGCCGATCGCATCGACGCCGATGCCGGCCATCCCGGCCAAGCGCTGCGGCCGTCTCCCTGCCATGCGCGGGCTCGCCTACTTCGCGCGGCCGGCCCAGCTGTGGGCTGGGTCTTCCTGCATCTTCAGCGTGCGCCCCTCCCCCGCGAGCGCCCACAGGTAGCACAGCTGATACCCCGGCGCCGCCACCACGGGGTGAAACCCGAACGGGATGAGCACCGAGTCGCCGTCCTCGACGATGTACGTCTCGTCAAAGTGGCGCTCCGGAGAATAGACGCGCTGCATGCCGAAGCCCTGGGCCGGATCGACTTTGTAGTGGTAGATCTCGACGAGCTTGACCTCGTTCGGCGGATCGTGCCGGTCGTGCTTGTGCGGCGGATAGCTCGACCACGCGCCCGGCTCGTTGAACGTCTCGCCGGCGACCAGCGCCTGCGCCGGACGGGATGTATCGAGGATCGTGTGCACCCGCCGGCGAAACGCGCCGGTGCCCCGCACGGCGACCGCGACGTCGGACGGCTGGATGACGTACGCCTGCCCGCCGGGCTGGGCCGGGGCCCGCCAGATCACCGCCTCGAGCGGGCCCTCGGCGACCACGCGGTACGGCGCCCCGGCCGGCACGTACACCGACGCCGCGACCCCGCTGAAGACGTTGGCGCGCTCGCCCAGTCCCTTCCAGCTCCCCATGCCGTCCACCGAGACGCCGCAGCGGCCCCCGAGGATCGTCAGCAGCGACTCCCGTCCCTTGGCGGCGGTCTCAATCGAACCGCCCGCGTCGAGCCGCAGCAGGGCCAGCTCGAGCCCCCCGCTCTCCGAGTTTCCGGGATTGAATACCTCGCGCAGTCCGGTCGCTGCGTCGTGCTTCGCGTACAGGTTCATCGCCCCACCCCCCAGTCCGATGCTGCGAACGCGGCACGGTGCGCCGCGACACGCGCAGAACCTCGACTCACCCGCGCCGGCGAGGCACGAGCGGCCGCATCACCGAGAGCGTCTGCCGGGCCGCGGCCTCGAGGGTCGGCTCCTGCGACACCTCCGCGGACACGAACCGGTCGTACCCCAGCGTCCGGAGGACGGCGACGCTCGCCCCAAAGTCCAAATGCCCCCACCCCGGCGCGCGCCGGTTGTTCTCGGCGACGTGAAAGTGCCACAGGCGGGGCGCGGCTTCGCGCATCGCCGCGGCCGGATCCGCCTCCTCGATGTTCATGTGGAAGGTATCGAGCAGCACCCCGACGTTCTCCTCCCCGAGCCGCCCGAGCAGCTGCATCACCTCATGCGCGGTGTGCAGCCAGTTCGTCGAATACCGCTGGATCGGCTCGACCACGAGGCGCACGCCGCGGCGGCGGGCCGCCTGCGCGACCCGGCCCAGCGCGGCGAGCAACCGCTCTTCGGCCTGCTCGCGGCGCTCCCCCGCGGGGATCGGCCCGTGGATCACCCCGATCGTCAGCATGGCCTGCAGGCGGGCCGCCGCCTCGACCTGGGCCAAGAGCCGCGCCACCGCGCCCTCGCGCGACGACGCCTCGGGGGCGGTCAGCGACAACCCGTCCTGCGTGTACGCCTGCCCGGTCGCGATCGCCGGCACGACGATCCCGAGCGACGCCGCCAGGGACGCGACCGCGTCGAGATCGATGCGCGCAGGATCGCGAATCGAGAGCTCAACGCCGTCAAAGCCGAGGTCCCCGAGCACCCGAAGCACGTCGAGCAGCGCCGCGGACGGATCGACGGGCGCCGAGGCCGGCGCGTCGGACACGGAGATCGTATACCCGAGCTTCATCCGGGGGATCCTCCAAGCCGCGTCGGCGCCGACGCAGCGCGCGGGGCGAGGCTCGTGTACGGGAGGCGCACACCTGCCCCGATGGTGTTCCAAGGCACCGGGCGGTTTCCTCCCACGAGACGCGGGCGATGGTCGCCGGTGGCCGACCCGCGGCGCGGCCCGCCGCCGCGCGCAGACCTCACCCCTACGCGCCGGCCCGGTATCGCGCCACCGCCGCGCACGCGGCCCGCAGGTTCGCCTCCGGCGTGTCCGGAGGGATCGAGCAGCCCGGTCCGATCATCATCCGCACGCCGCCGGTGTCCGCGATCGCCGCGCCGACCTCGGCTTCGACCTGCTCGGGAGACAGATCGAGGAGTCCAGGCTTCGGGGTGACCCCGCCGATCACCGCGCGCCGGCTCCGGTCCCGTCCCTCCGCCAGCGTCGGGTTGCCGGGCTCGAGCGCCCAGTTCACGAGCGGGGTCGGGAGCCGGTCGACCACGTCGAAGTAGAGGCGCGGCCCGCACAGATGGAGCATGTTGAGCCATCCCCCGGCGGCGGCGTCCAGGACCGCCCGATCGTACGGCAGCCCAAACTCCTCGTACTCCGCGCGCGTCATCTGATCGGCGCTCGCGGCTTTCACCGCGAGAAAGATCCCGTCCGCGCCCCCGGCGAGGCACACGCGGGCGTAGGCGGCCATCGTGTCGCGAATCGCCGACAGCGCCGCGTGCACATCCGCCCCGTGGGCGCGGATCAGGTCCCGCAGCGGAGCCGCGCCGGCCGGCCCGGGGTCCAGCAGGTACGACAGCACCATCGCCGGCGCGAACACGGTCTGGAGGATCGGCACATCCGGCCCGACGGCCCGCCGCACCAGGCGCAGCAGCGTCAGCTGCTCGCCGAGCGCCCCGGCGGACGGCTCCAGCGGGCGGATCCGCCGCAGGTCGGCGGCCGACCGCACCGGACGCTCGATGATGACGGGAGACACGGCCGGCGCCGTCGAGGGCTGGTAGCGCACGCCCCAGCCCTCCGCGAACGACGTCGCGCGCGACTGAATCTTGATCAAGTCCCACGCGTACCGTTGAAACTGCTCCGCGGTCTCCGCGGCCAGTGTGTCGGCCGCGTTCTCCCGGGTGAAGCTGTGCCACCAGAAGCTGATCGGCGGCCGATCCACCGGGCCGCCCGCGAGCGCCCGGCGCACCCGCTCTCCGCGCTCCATCGCTGCCACCGCCGTCCCCACCTCCTAGAAGGCCACAAACGGATCGGACAGTTCCGTGATCCGCCGCAGCGTGCCCTCACTGAGCGGCAGATCGACCGCCCGGAGGTTCTCCTCCTGCTGCGCGAGGGTCGTCGCGCCGACGAGCGCGCTCGTGACCCCCGGCCGCCGCATGACCCACGCCAGCGTCAGCTGCGCGACCGTCGCGCCCACGTCCGCGGCGAGCCGCTCCATCTCCACCGCGAGCGCGAGGTTGCGCGCGTTCAGCTGGGCGGCGAAGCCCGGCTGGGTCCGCGCGCGCGACCCCTGCGGCGGCTCGCTCCCGGGGCGGTACTTGCCGGTGAGGATCCCGCCGGCGAGCGGATAGTAGACGAGCACGCCGACCCCCTGGTCGAGGCACAGCGGGATGAGCTCGGGCTCGATCCGCCGGTCGGCCGGCGAGTACGCCGGCTGGACGGAATCATACCGCGCCAGCCCGTGCCGGTCGCTCGTCCACAGCGCCTTGCACAGCTGCCACGCGGTGTAGTTGGAGCAGCCGACGTAGCGGACCTTGCCGGCGCGGACCAGGTCGTCGAACGCCCGGAGCGTCTCCTCGAGCGGGGTCGTCGGGTCGAACCAATGGATCTGGTACAGATCGATGTGGTCGGTCTGCAGGCGCCGGAGACTGCGCTCGACCTCCTGCAGGATGTGCCAGCGCGAGCAGTTGGCGTCGTTCGGGCCGTCGCCGGTCTTCTTCCCGCACTTGGTCGCGATGATCGCCTGGTCCCGCCGCCCCCGAAGCGCCCGGCCCATGATCGTCTCCGACAGCTCGGTCATGGTCGGGGTCGCGGGCGAGCGGTTCGAGGTGTCGATCAGGTTCACGCCGTGCTCGAGCGCGTGGTGAATCAGGGCGATGGAGGTCGCCTCATCCGCGCGTCCCCCAAACGCGTTGGTCCCCAAGCCGAACACGGACACGCGCAACCCGGTGCGTCCCAGCTGACGGTACTGCATCACCCTCACCTCCGCAGCATCGGCGTACCCGCACCGCCGGACGGCGGGGCCGTGGGGACGCCGGCGAGATGGAGCTCCATGGCCCGATGGCACCGCGCCAGGCGCCCGGGAGCGATTTCCACCAGCGGCGGGGCCGCGGTCCGGCACAGGTCGACCGCGTACGGGCAGCGCGGGTGGAAGTAACATCCGGAGGGCGGACGCGACGGATCCGCAACCTCCCCCTCCAGCGCGATCCGCGTGGACCGCGCCCGCGGGTCCGGCTTCGGGACCGCGGAGAGCAGCGCCGCGGTGTAGGGGTGCTTGGGCGCGGCGTACAGCGCGGTCGTCTCCGCGAGTTCGACGATCTGACCCACGTACATAACCGCGACCCGGTCGCTGATGTGCTTCACCACGCTCAGGTCGTGGGCGACGAACAGGTACGTGAGCCCGAGCTCACGCCGGAGGTCGAGGAGCAGGTTGAGGATCTGCGCCTGGACCGACACGTCGAGGGCCGAGACCGGCTCGTCGGCGACGACCACGCTGGGATTGAGCGCGAGCGCGCGCGCGATGCCGATGCGCTGCCGCTGCCCGCCGCTGAACGCGTGCGGATACCGCTGGAGGTACTCGGGCCGCAGCCCCACGAGCTGCAGCAGCTCGCGCACGCGCGCGACGCGCTGGGGGCGGTCCCGCATGCCGTGGACTAGCAGCGGTTCCCCGATGATGTCGAGCAGGGTCATGCGCGGATTGAGCGACGAATAGGGATCCTGAAAGATCATCTGGAGATGTCGGCGCAGCGGGCGGACGCGGGCCCGGGGCATCCCGGCCAGGTCGACCGCGGTCCCGTCGGGCCGGCGGAACAGGATCTGCCCCGCGGTGGGATCGATGACGCGCAGGATGCACCGCGCGGTCGTGGTCTTGCCGCACCCGCTCTCCCCCACCAGCGCGAGGGTCTCCCCGCGCTCGATCACAAAGCTCACATCGTCGACCGCCCGCACTTCCCCGACCCGCCGGCGCAGAAACCCGTGTCGGATCGGAAACACCTTCCGCAGGCCCCGCACCTCCAGCACCGGGGCCGCGCGCCCCCCGCCGGCGTTCATCGGCCGCCGCCCGGCGCGTAGAGCACGCACCTAACCGTATGGCCGGGCCCGACCGACGTCTCGGCCGGCTCGTCGACGTCGCACACGCCCGCGATCCGCTCGGGGCACCGCGGGTGGAACGGACAGCCGGCCGGACGCTGGTACGCGTGCGGGATCGAGCCGCTGATCGTCGGCAGCCGGGTGAGCGGCACCGCCTCCACGCTCGGGAGCGACCGCAGGAGCGCCCGCGTGTAGGGATGCTTCGGCGCGTAGAAGATCTCGTCGACCGGCGCGCGCTCAACGACGCGCCCGAGGTACATCACCGCGACCTCGTCCGCCATCTCCGCCACGACGCCGAGGTTGTGCGTGATCAGGATCACCGCCATGCCCCGCTCGGTCTGGAGACGGCGGAGCAGGTCGAGGATCTGCGCCTGCGTGGTGACGTCGAGCGCGGTCGTCGGCTCGTCGGCGATCAGCAGCCGGGGACCTCCCGCGAGCGCCATCGCGATCATCGCCCGCTGCCGCAGGCCGCCGCTCATCTGGTAGGCGTATTCGTCGAGACGCTGCTCCGGCCGCGAGACGCCGACCTGGCGGAGCAGCGCCGCCGCCGTGCGCCGGGCCTCCGCCCTCGGCACGGCCCGATGGATCGTGATCGCCTCGGTGATCTGGTTGCCGATGCTGTGCACGGGGCTGAAGGACGTCATCGGCTCCTGGAAGATGAAGCCGATCTCCGCGCCTCGGATCGAGCGGATCTCCGGCCCGTCGGGATCCAGCCGCGCCAAGTCCACCGTCCGCTCGGCGCCGGGCGCGCCGCGCCGAAGCCAGATCTCGCCCCCGACGATCCGTCCCGGACGCTCGACGAGCCCGAGGATGGACCGGGCGGTCACGCTCTTGCCGCACCCGCTCTCCCCAACGACCCCCAGCACCTGTCCGGGGCGCACGTCGAGATCCACCCCGTCGACCGCCTTGACGATCCCCTCGTCCGGGAAGAAATACGTCCGCAGGCCGCGGACGGAGAGGAGCGGCGGCGCCGCCGGCGTGCTCATCCGCCGCGGCCTGCGGCCCAGGCCGCGCAGGCGTCCCGCCCGCGAACGCGCCGCGGGGCCCTAGCCATAGGGATCCGCGGCGTCCCGGAGCCCATCGCCCAGGAAGTTGAAGGCGAGGACCGCGAGGATCACAAACGCCGCCGGGCTCATCAGCCACGGAGACAGGGCGACCGACTCGATGTTCTGCGCGTTCTGAAGCAGGACGCCCCAGCTCAGCGCCGGCGGCCGCAGACCGAGACCGAGGAAGCTCAGCGACGTCTCGCTGATGATCATCGCCGGCAGCGCCAGCGTGGTCGCGGCGATGATGTGGCTCAGAAACGAGGGCACCATATGGCGGAAGATGATCCGCGGCACGCTGGCGCCCGCGACCTCCGCGGCGGTCACGAACTCCTCTTGGCGCAGCGCCAGGAACCGTCCACGGACCACGCGGGCGAGGTCGGTCCATCCGATGAACGAGATGATGATCGTGATCGCGAAGTAAACGCGCGTGACGCTCCAGGTCTGGGGCATCGCGGCCGCGAGTCCCATCCAAAGCGGGATCGTGGGGATCGACCGGATGATCTCAATCACACGCTGGATCACCATGTCGACGAGGCCCGGGTAGAACCCGGAGAGGCCCCCGAGGACGACGCCGAGGCATAGGCTGAGCGCCACGGCGACCAGGCCGATCGTCATCGAGGTCCGCGTGGCGTACATGAGGCGGGACCACAGGTCCCGGCCCTGCACGTCGGTCCCAAGGACGAAGAGCGCGTCCTCCGCGTCGGCGCCGGCGACGCCGATCAGATGGCGGTCGAGCGGGATCACCCCGAACAGCCGATACCGGAAGCCGCGGGCGAAGAGCCGGATCGGCCGCTTGGTGTTCCGGTCCTGGACGTAGACCCGCTGGAACGTGTTCGGATCGCGGGCGCCGGTCACGGCGTACACAAACGGCCGGAAGGCGCCGCGGTCGAAGAGATGGATCGGCTGGGGCGGAATCAGTGAGCGCTGCGCGTTCGAGGCCAGCGGATCGGAGTAGGCGACGAAGTCGGCCCCGAGCACCACCACGTAGAGGCCGGCGATGAGCCCCGCGCTCACGAGCGCCAGGCGGTGCCGACGGAACCGCCACCACATGAGCTGCCACTGGGTGGCCACCGATGCCCGATCTTCCGCGCCCGCGGCCGCGCCGTCCCACTCCCGGACCGTCGCCATGGTCAGCCTTCCAGCCGGATCCTTGGGTCGACCCACATGAGCAGGAGGTCCGACGCGAGGGTGCCGACGACGGTCATGACGCCCAGCATCAAAATGATCGCCCCGGCCAGGAACATGTCCTGCGCGAGCAGCGCGGTGACCAGCAGCGGCCCGACGGTCGGCAGGTTCAGGACGATCGAGACGATGATGCTGCCGGAGACGATGTAGGGCAGCGAGTATCCCACGGTGCTCACGAACGGATTGAGCGCCACCCGCACGGGATACTTCAGCAGCGCGCGCGTCGCGCTCAGGCCCTTCGCGCGGGCGGTCGTCACGTAGGGCTTGCGCAGCTCGTCGAGCAGGTTCGCGCGCATGATCCGCATCGTCTGCGCGATTCCGGAGATCGCCAGGATCAGCGCCGGCAGCGGCAGGTGCCGGGCCAGATCCCAGACTCGCCCGGCGCTCCACGGCGCGTCGAGGTACGCGGGCGAGAACAGCCCGCCCACCTTGGCGTTGAACAGCACGAAGCTGGCGTACAGCAGCACGAGCGCGAGGAGAAATCCCGGGACGGCCACGCCGACGAAACCGATGAATGTCGCCACGTAGTCGCCGATCGAGTACTGCCGCACGGCGGAGTAGATGCCGAGGGGCAGCGCGAGCACCCACGTGAAGCACAAGGCGGTGAGGGACAGCGTGATCGTGGTCCACAGCCGATCGCCGATGACGTCGACGACCGGCCGCCGGTACTCGAGCGACACGCCGAAGTCCCCCCGCAGCAGCCGCCCCATCCACTTCCCATACTGGACGTACAGCGGCTGGTCCAGTCCCAGTTGGTGGCGCAGCGCGTCCGCCTCGGCCTGGCTGACCGTGCCGCCGCCGGCCTCCATCTCGGCGATGTAGCTCGTCACGTAGTCGCCGGGAGGCAGCTTGATAATGACGAACGACAGCGCGCTGATCACTCCGACCGTCAGCGTAGCCAGCAGCAACCGGCGAACGATGTAGGCAATCATCGGCAGGTGTGATCGGCGCCGGGGCGGATGCCGATCGCATCGCCTCGCGCCGCGCTGTGCTCGTTCGCCAGCATCCGGACGCGATCCTATCGGAGACGCGTCGGGCCGATGGCGCACGTCTTCCCCCGCGGCGTCCGCCCAACGCGTATAATGGACGGGCGATGGGTCGACGCGGCGGGCGACGTCGAGCGTGCTCGCACGACGCCGTCAGGATCTCGCCCCGGCGGCCGCGCGCATGGTGACGCGCGTGACGGAGCCACACACGATCGTGAGCATGACGGCGGCCGCCCGGTGCGGCGGTCCGTCGGCCGACGCCCGAGCGCGCGGACGACGATGAGCTTCCTCTGGCCGGCGGCCCTCCTCGTCTATCTCACGGTGCCCGCGCTCGTCGGCGCGTACATCTGGATCGTGCGGCGCCCCCCGCGGGAGCGCATGACGTACTCCACCCTCGATCTCGTGACGCGCGCGGCCGCGGCCGGCGGCCGCTGGCGCCGCCACGTGCCGGCGGTCCTCTATCTCGCGACCCTGTGCGCCGTGATCTTCACGGTCGCGCGTCCGGTTGCCGCCGTGCCGACCCCCGACAACCGCACGGTCGTGATGATGAGCATCGACGTGAGCCGCAGCATGCGTGCGAGAGACGTGACGCCGAGCCGGCTCGACGCGGCGAAGGCGGCGGCGGTGAAGTTCGTCACGGCGCTGCCGAAAGACACCAAGGTCGGGCTGGTCTCATTCAGCAGCTACGCCACCCTGGTCACGCCACCGACCGCCGAGCACGCGCAGGTGATCGACGCGATCAACAACCTCCAGGTCGAGTTTGCGACCGCGATCGGCGACGGGCTGCTCGAGGCGGTGTACGCGCTGCCCGGCCGCCCGCGCCTCACCAACCCCCTCAACGCGTACAGTGCGCCCACGGTCCCGGCCACGCCGCCCGTCGATACCGACCGGCTGGTCCCCGCGACGGTCGTGCTGCTCAGCGACGGGCAGAGCAACCGCGGGGTGCCGCCGGAGGAAGCCGCGGCCGTGGCCAAACAGCTGAAGGTCACGGTGTACACGATCGGGCTGGGGCGTCCGGAGGGGACGTTCTTGGAACTCGGCGGACGCAACGCCTATATTCAGCTCGACGAGGAAACGCTCAAGCGGATCGCGCTCACCACCGGCGGGACGTACCAGCGCGTCACCACCCAGGGCGATCTCGACCGGGTGTACACGCGGCTCGGCCATATCATCGGGTGGGAGATCCGGCCGATCGAGGTCAGCGGGATCGCCTCGCTCGGCGTCGCCGCGCTGTTCGTCGGCACGATGGCCGTCTCGCTGCTCTGGATGCACCGACTCGGCTGACCCGGGCCGCGCGCCGGTCCGGGCGTCGCTGGTTCGGTCGATCGTCCCCCGGCCGAACGCGTCAGGAATGCCGGAGGATCCAGTCCGAGATCTTCTGCACCACCTGCGGCTCAATCCCGTAAAACCCGTGGTACGCGTACGAATCGCACGGATCGGTGGACTCGGAAAGCGTCCCGCCCGCCACGGTCTGAAACTCGACCGGCGTGGCGCGGCCGAGTGCCGCCTTGATCCGGGGGCCGTCGGAGGGAGGCGTGGACTTGCACTCGTCGTGGGTGTTCGACAGGATGAGCGTGGGCGCGGTAATGACCTTCAGGTTTGCCTGAAAGACCGTCTCCGGCGAGTCGGGGACGGCGCGGCTCACGCTTGAGGTCAGCACCAGACCCGCCACCGCGTCATGCGGGAGCATCGCGGCACCGAACGCCGCCGCGGGCGTCCCCGCGCTGGTGCCAACGAGCCACACGGGCATCTGCGTCTCGGCGTGGACAAAGGCCACAACGCGCGCGATCACGTCGGCGTAGCCTCGGTTGAGGCGGCGCCCCTGGAGGCCCGCCGCAGCATCGCTCGGCGCGTCGGGAATGGCCACGGCGAACCCCTGCTGGACCCACAGGTCGCGCGTGCGCACGAGGAAGTTGCCGGAGATGCCGATGGCACCGGTCGGGTCGATGTGGAGCACCCCGTCGCCGCCGGAAAACATCACCAGGACCGCGCGCGGCGGCCCGGACGGCATCAGCAGGAGCGTGCGGTCGACGGCCCCGTTCGCAAGCGGGACGTCGGTCACCGACATCCCCTCCGCGCCCGCGGCGGGAACCTGCCCTCGGGCGATGCCGGTGGTCAGGATGATGAATCCGAGCGCGACGGCAGCAGCGACCGGCCGCACGGCGCTCCTCCTTTCCTGCGCAACCGCCCACGCGTCCGCGATGTGCGGCCGAGAAACGATCGCCGGGGACGAGATGGAGCCCCTCTCGCCGCGTTATGCACCATCGGGGGAGCCGATAGACGTGAGGACGTGCCGGACGGATGCCGCCGCTACGCGCCGGCGACCGTGGACCACCCGCGGTGTACGTCTCCGAGCCCTTCGCATCCCGCGCCGCTGACGACGACGGAGTCCTCCAGCTTGATGTGCCCGATCTCGGGATCGAGGTAATCGGTCTCGACCGACACGACCATGCCCGGTTCCAGCACCGCGTCGCTCTCCGGCGTCACCGCGGGCACTTCGTGGCTCACCAGACCGATGCCGTGGGCCTGGAACTTCCCAAACCGCCCAAACGGTCCGGCGGCCATCGCGTCGGTGCCGATCCGCCACAGGTCGCGGCACGCCACGCCGGGCCCGACGCGCCCGCGAATCCCGGCCTGGGCGCGGACGCACGCCTCGAACATCTCAAGCGCGCGGGCGGGCGCGGCGCCGATCGATCCCATGCGCGCGACGTCGGCGCGATAGCCGTCGACCTCGGCACCCGCATCGATGTGCAGCGGACGGCCGCGCCCCCAGCGTTCCGAGGTCGCCGCCCGCGCCAGACCGGGGCCGACGTTCGTCAGGGCGTACAGGTACTCCGCCCCGCGCTCCTCGACGCCGCGCTCGACGGCGGCGGCCAGGTCCCGCAGCGTGTCGTCCGGCCGGCCCGCCGCAAACGTCGCGTGAATGGCGTCGGCAACCCGGCGGTGCGCCAGCTCGAGCCGCTCCAGCTCACCCGGCCGCTTGACCGCGCGCACGTCGGAGAGCGCAGGTGTCGCGTCGACGAACGTCGCGCCGGGCAGCTCGCCGCGGAGCACGGCAAACGCGTCGGCGGGCAGGAACGGCAGCTCCACCGCGATCGTCCCGGCTCCCAGTCCCCGGGCGCGCAGCAGCTCGGCGGCTTTCGCCGCGACTTCGACCGTCATGTTCGGGCGGCGGGGGGCCGACTGCACGTCGGTGATCCACAGCGGTCCGAACGCGGCGAGAAAGTCCCGCTCGCTGTCCCGGCCAATGTAGAACGCCCCTTCGATGCGGGCCGCCGGCACGGCCACCGCCGACAGGTACTGGCCGGCCCCGAAGCGCTGGTCGCGGGCGAAAAACATGTTGTAATAGCCGCCGGTAAGATACGCGACGTTGTGGCGGCTGGTCGCCAGCACGACGTCGATGCCGCGCTTCCGCGCGGCGCGCTCGAACCGCTCTCGGTCGAATGGGATCATGGCCCGATCACCAACCCTGTGACCTCCGCACGCCGCGGACGGCGGCGGTCCTGCCCCAGTCAGTTCGCGGCGGCGGAACCCATCCCTCCGCTCGGAGGCACCTCGAGACAACGCGGGGCCGCGCGGGCGCAGATCGGGACGCTGCGCGCGCGAACCGAGATGCGCTACTCGCCGCCCGGCGGCGGCGCGTCGAGTGGAGTCCAGGCCGACACGAACGTCCGCATCTGCCCGGTCGCCGGATCGTAGACATGGCGCGGCAGCGTCCCGATGTCCGCGCCGTACACGTGGATGCCGACGCACGGCACAGGCGACCCGCAGCTCACGCGGTGAATGTCGTGATCCGAGGTGCAGCACACGATCACGTGGCCCGCACGGATATCCCGCTCCGACAGTTGGCGGAGCGCATGCCCCGCTGGGCCGCGCTGGAGTTCGTAGCGGACCTCGTGCTCGACCCCGCGGTAGATCCCGATGACCCCCCAGGTGCCGTGGTCGTGAATGGGCGTGACTTGCCCGACGTTCCACACGGCGGCCGCGACCGAGAAGCCGCCGTCGGGGGCCACCCACACCGGATAGAGGACGTAGTTATCGACATGCGGGGTGGTGCATCGGGGATCGAGGACGCCGGCCGACCCGAGGAGCGTCTCGAGGCGCTCGGCCACGCTCGCGGTGACGACCTCTTCGCCTCCGCCCCGGCGCACGATCGCCGCCACGTCGTCGACGAACCGCTCCATGTCCGGATGCAGTGTCGGGTGCATCGCCTCACCTCCCGAGGATGCGTACCGCGGTACCCACGGCCCCGCGCGAAATCACCCGCCTCGATCCGGTCGACGGACCGGAGGCGACTCCGCGTCCCAGGCCGCCGCCTTATCCGTGATGATGGTGGCCGTGCTGGTGCACGTGCGACGCGCTCGGCCCGCCCGGCTCCCGATACACACGGCCCGCGCGCACGACCGTGCGTGGTACGAGCCGCTGGCGCCCCACCCGCGTCTCGCCGTGCGAATCCGTGAGAGTAACGGGCCCCTCCTCGAAATCGAACACCACCGCGTCGCCCCAGGCGCCCACCCGCAGCGTCCCGATCTCGTCCGCCATCCGGATGACCTGCGCCGGCGTGGCGGTGACTTTGTGGAGTGCCGTCTCGAGCGGAAGGCCGAGGTGGAGAAACTTGGTCACGGTCGTCGCCAAGTCGTACACCGGGCCGTGCACGTTCTGGGCGTGGAGGTCGCTTGAGATCGTCTGCGGCTCGACGCCCTGCTTGAGCGTCCGCTCGGCCACCTGCCAGCTGAAACTGCCCGCCCCGTGCCCCACGTCAAAGATGACCCCGCGCTCCATCGCCGCGCGGACCGAGGAACGCACGCGGCCGTCCGCGTCCAGAATCCCGTGCGACAGCCCGTGGAAGCAGTGCGTGAGAATGTCGCCGCCGCGCATCACCGCGAGGATGTCGTCCAGCGACGCGCACCACGCGTCCTGCGGGTGGACCATGATCGGCAGCCCGACCGCGTCCGACGCCTCGCGCGCCAGGTACAGCGGCCGGATGCCGGCGGCGCGGCCGACGATGCTGTTCCGGGTCAGCCGCACCTTGACGCCGAGAATCACGTCCCGGTGCCGCTCGATCATCGCCACCGCGCGCGGCACGTTCGCGTACCGCAGCTCGTCCAGCTCGCCGATCTGGCTGTTCATCATGCCCTGCGACGAGATGTTGAGCTGCGCGAACAGCCGCGTGGCCGCCACATCGATGACGTACTTGCGGAACCCTGGGAAGGTGTCGGCCCCGGCCGACCCGGCGTCGACGGCCGTCGTCACGCCCCTCGCGATGCAGTTCGGGTCGGCTTCGATCCCGAGATACGTCACCCCCCAGAACACGTGCACGTGCAGGTCGATCATGCCCGGGGCCACGATGCGCCCGCTGCAGTCGATCGCCTCCGCGGCGCCGGCCGCGGCGAGCCCGGTCCCGACCGCCGCCACGCGCCCGGCGGCGAATGCGACATCCCGGACGGCCCGGACGGCCTGCGCCGGATCGACGAGGGTGCCGCCCGTCAACACCAGATCGTACACGATGCGCCTCCTCCGCGGCCCACCGAACCCGCCCGTACGCCGGGTGTCTTCGCCGGGACCGTGCGCCGCCCTGCGCGAAGGCGCGTCCGGCGCAGCAGGGACCGTCCCTCCGCTCCCCGTACTAGTGCCGTCGAGCACCCATGGCCGTCGGCGTCGTGAACACCCCCCTCGACGATCGTGCCGCAGCCGGCATGATCGCCCCCCTGTCCGAGCGCGTCCTCGCGAAGCTCGGCCCGCCGTGGGCGTTGTGGGTCGTCCTCTGGGGAAGTCTCACGCTGATCACGTACGAACTCGCGCACCGCGTGTACCACGTCCCCGCGTACCCCGGCATGGCGTTCTCGCTCGGGTCCGCGTACGTGAACATCCTCTCGCTGTGGGGGGTGCGGCTGCTCGCGCGGCGCGTGAACGCGCTGCAGCCGCTCATCGACGAACTGGTCGGCGCGCGTGCGACGGACCCCAGGACGCATCCGTTTCGTCTGATGAACAGCACGATCGGCCCGCTGCTCCTCTGTCCGCTGACCGCGTCGGTCTGGAGCTACGACCTCCTGCGCCATCCCACGCCGGGCGCCATCGCCGTCACCCTGCTCCTCGCCGTCGGATGGCTGCCGAGCAACTGTGCGATGTGGGCGATCGTGACGCTGTTTCTCGGGCTGGACCGTCTCGGACGGCAACCGTTGCGGCTCCGAGCGTTTCACCAAGATCGGAGCCTGGGCCTGGCTCCGCTGGGGCAGTTGGCCTCCGCGGCGTTCACGCTGTTCGTCGTGGCACTCGTTCCCTTCGCCCTCGCGACCGCCCATGACCGGCAGTCCACCATTTATGTCTTGGGGCACTTCGCCGTGGGGATTGCGGCGTTCTTCCTCTCCCTATACCGGCTTCACGAGCAGCTCATCGCCGCGAGGCGGCGGTATCTCGTCCACGTCCGACGGCTCCACGGCGAGGCGTTCGCCCCCGTCGAGGCCGAGTGGTCGCTGGACGCCCTCACGGCGCAGATCGGACGCATCAACGCGGCCAAAGCACTGGAGCAGCACGTCGCGACGATTCAGAGGTGGCCGGTGGGCGAGGCGGTCATGGCGCGGATGGTGGCCATCGGGACCAGCATCCTGACGGCCGTCGCCGTGCGCCTCCTCTTGAGCAAGTTCTGACCGGCGCTGTACGGGGGCACCGGCAGCTCGGCGCCGGACACATCCCCCCTCATTCAGGATACCGCGCGAACGACTGGCATGGCTGCGCGGAGCGCCGTCTCGCCGTCAGTGAGTCGCGAGGAGAATGAACGCGTAGACCGCCGCGCCCCCGGAGAACCACCAGAAATTTCCGTCCTGTCCGGCCGGGAGCTCCTCGTTCATGCTGGTCATCACAATCCCGCCGGCCACGAACGCGAACACTCGCGCGATCACAACGACGGGCATCTCGATCATCACACCGGTCGCCCACCCCGCGAGAATGCTCGCCGCCAGGATCCATGCACCGACCCGCGTATACGCCTGGCCGTGACGCCGGACGAGCGTGTGGCTGACCAAGGTCAGGTGGAGCATCATGGCGATGCCGTACAGCGCAAGCACCCGCGCGCCCAAGTCCGCTCGTTCGATCAGGAGGTACCCGATCAACCAGCTGTACACCGCGTAGCCGCCGACGTGCACCCAAAAGGCCGCATCGGTCGCGTTGTGCTCGGCGGGCGTGTCCCCACCGGCCGCACGCCGGAAGAGAAAGCGATCGAATCCATAGAACAGCACGAACCCGATGAGCGCGGCAATATAGATCCGCTGCTCCGTGAAAAACGCGTTCTCCCCAATCGCCGCGACGTAAAGCTGGTGCTGTGTTTCAAGCTCCGGGAGGATGTCCATGAACACGTAGGCGACAGAGACGCCGGCGGCGGCCGACAGCCATCGACGGGCAAACCCTCCCCGGACCACCGTCACCCGCGCGGCCCCGAGATAGGTCGCGGCGAGCACGCTGGCCACGATCAGAGTCTCGATGGTCACCATTCCCCGGAACCCTCCCTCAGCCGCCACCAGCGCGATCGCGTCCGGACGTCGGCGGACGAACTTCCCCGCGGTGCGGGGCCGCACCTTGCCGCGCCCCGGTCACCGCGTGCTCGCGACGAACACGCTCCGCGGTGGCGCGTCGTTACATTTGCGCGCGCCGGCCGCCGAGTCGGATCGGCGTGTCAAGTCATTAAAGAACCTTACCGGAGAGGGTATCGTCAGGTCATTTAAGTTCTTACCGCGGAACCGGCGGTGGCGCGACGATCCTGTCGCTTGGCAAACAACCAGTCGTTGTTCCAGTGGTGCGCGCGCGGCTGGAACCGCGCGTCGACCGGGCGGGCCTCTGGGGTGCTGGCGCGGGGACTGTGACGCCGGTTGGCCAGCTGATAGATGCGCTCGAGCTTGCGATCGATGGCGGCCCCCAAGGCGAAGGGATCGATCTTGGCCCGCAGGCGCGCTAAGGTCCGGAGTTGTCGCGGATCGCCCTGTTTGGAGGCGAGGAGCCGATCCACGGGCGTTTGCGCGCGATCGTAGGTCCGGTGGACCTTGGCGCCGACCCGCGTCTTGCCGACCAGCTTGACCGACGGCTGAAAGAGGTTCATCATCAGGCGCAGTTCGTGGCGGTAGAGGTCGTTGATCGCCGTGAGCGCCTCGGCGGAGTCGTAGCGGTCCCAGCCCAACAGCTTGCGCACGTGGGTCCAGTTTTTCTGCTCCACGTGGGCGTTGTCGTTTTTCTTGTAGGGCCGGCTGCGGGTGAACTCGATCTTCGACCCTCGGCAATACTCCCACAACACCGTGTTGATGAACTCCGAGCCATTGTCGGAATCGAGGCCGCGGAGCGCAAAGGGCAGCGCCGCCCGCAGCTCCGCGAGCGCCCGCTGCACGCCGCGCTGCGTCTTGCTCAGGAGGGCCCGAGACTCCACCCACCCCGTCTGGATGTCCGTCAGGTTGAGCGATTGGAGGAAGTCCCCCACGGCCGAGTTGCCGGAATGGGAGACCAAGTCGACTTCCACGAAGCCGGGGGCCGTGACGTCCCAGTGCTCGGTGCGGACGGGGATATGGCTCTTGAGCAACGTGCCAGGCTTGGTGCGGCCGTAGAGCCGACGGCGGATCTGGCGCTTCCGACTGCGCAGGCGCCGGTCGATCGTACTGGGACTCATCTTGGGGAGCGCACGCAGCACCGCCCGCGGGATGGTGAAATGACGGCGGGCCCAGGGCAACCAGAGCGGCAGCAGCGCCTGGAGCCGTGCGGACCAGGGGTATCCCGCGGCCTCCCAAATCGCCGCGAGCACGGTGACCGTCTGCTCGGCATAGACGGGCTGCCGACGGCGTGGGGGGGCCGGTGTGGGCAACGGGCCGTTTAGCACCGTGATCGCGTATTTGCGATGGTACCCGGTCGTGGCACAGAATTCGTCCAGGATCGCGCGCCGGTGTTTGCGCGGCGCAAGCGTGTAGCGTGGGCGAACGGCGCGGACGTATTCGCGACGAGCGGCAGGGGTCACCGGGGCCTCCGGGGCGATAGACTGGGACGGCGCGCCCGGTAAGATCCTTCGTGATTTGACGATGCGGCTCATAGTAAGATTTTAGGTGAGTTGATTCGATCGGTTGACAACCCTCATTGGGGAATGCTAAGGTTTTAGTGAGAGACGAGTCGACTGGCCTAGCCCCGGCCTTTTGCGACCGGGGCATTTTTGTGGGCACGTGCGGTTCCACAACTTGCACCAAACCAATCGAAGGGGAAGGTGATATCGTGGTTCGTAGGTTCAAGCTTGGCACGTTCGCAGCGATCCTCGGATTAGTTTTGGTAGCGGGCATGCTCCCGCTGCAGCTCAACGCACAGTCGATGCCCATGGCGATGGCGAAGCTTCCGCTGACCGCGCCGACATGGTACCACGGTGACACGTGGACGTGGAAGGGCCCCATGGGCGGCGCGGTGGCTATGACCGTCGAGAGCGCCGCAACCGACGGGTCCTACACGATCGCTGGGATGGGCGCCGGCGTGCGGCCCAACATGGAGTGGGGCGCGATGTTCAAGCGCGAGCAGATCGGCAACTTCCTGTTCCTGAAGTGGCCCCTCACCGCCAACAAACGGTGGATCGACAAGGGGACGAAGGCTGACTTCGTGTGGCGCGTCGGCCCGGTGCAATCGGTGACGGTGCCGGCCGGGACGTTCTCCGCGGTGGAGCTGCTGTGCTCGGTCCTGACGATGCCGAGTGGCAATCCCCCGGCGCAGCAGCAGGTCGGCACGGGCTTCGCCTGGTACTCGCCGGCGGCGAAGACGATCGTGAAGATCACGTTCGGGCCGGAGGCCGCGTGGCCGGCGGACGTGCGGAACAAGTCGGTCACGCTGACCAAGTACACGATTCACTAGCGCACGGCACCACTGCTGGCTGGCCGGTCGGTCTTCTCAGCATGACGCACGCGCATCGGCCGAAGACGCGCTAGGTCCGTTCGTCGAGGCAGGCCTGAGTCAACACCGTGGCGCCCCGGTTGGGGCGCCACGGTGCTTTCGTCTCGGTCGAGACCTGACTGGAGCGGTGCGGAGGGTGTCTGCGGTTACGGGACCACGACCGTCGCGGGGGCCTGCGTGGTGACGCCGATCACGGAATGCACCGGCACCTGCACATCGTTCCCCTTGACCAAGGCACCGCCGAGCAGGCCCCACGCGCTGTGGGTGAGCAGCGCCCCCGCCGCCATCGCGCCGGCGGCTCCCGCCCGGCCCGTGCGCTGCGGGGAAATCTCGAACCCGTTCAGCGCAAGCGGCCGACGATCGACGGCCTTCACGCTGAGGTACCCGATCATCACCCGTGCCGGCCGGCCGAACCTGCCGGGGCCCGTCGCACTGGTCACCGTGCCCGTCAGCGGGGTGCTCTGCTTGATCACGACGTAGCGGTTGACGATTACGTCCGCGGCGATCCGAAAGTTGACGGTGTTTCCATTGACGGCCGTGGCCGTGTACACTGGGGTCATGAACTCAAGACCGACGTGGGTGCTCGCGGGCACGTGCACGGTTACGCCCGCCCCCGCCGGCCCTGACCACATGAGCAGCACGGCCGTCACGACCGCCCCCAGCCACGCCGCCGTCTTCATCCCATGATGCCCAGCACGCATCGGTCGCCCCCTGCGCTGTCCGTGATCACGTGCCGCGCCCGGCGTGCGGATCACGACCCGGGTCGGTCTCCGCACCGGAGGCTTACTTCGGTTCAAGCTTCTTCGCGGCGTCGGCCGGCGCGTTGAGCGTCACGCGATCCGTGACCGACTTGATGAGGCTCGCCGGAATCGTCGTGTCCCGCCCGAACAGGAGTCCCTTCCGCACGACGATCCACGTGATCTTCCGCGACGCCTGGTCGATGTCGATCGACTCGACATCGCCGACGCGCTTGCCGGCGCTGTCGTAGACGGGCGTGCCCTTCGCGATGTCCGGCTCCGGGGCATCGTAGTCCGCCTTGTTCGTGTCCTTCTCCCACTGCGGTGTTCCCGACACGGCGTGGGAAGTCTGTTCAAACGGCAGAGTCGCTTCCGCCCAGGTCGCCCCGCCCACCATGAACAGGTCGCGCTCGTCGAATCCGATGGGCATGTCCCAATGATCCGGCATGCGCCGAATGTGCGCTGGGTTGAAGAGGGACAGGTTGTCGAGATCCGCGGCCTTCAAGGCGAGCCGAATCGGTTGATCGGTGCCCGCCACCTTCGCCATCGGCACCACCACTTCGCGGCTTCGGACGATCCCCTGGTGCACGACGAGCCCGTCAACCTGGCGGGTGTCCGGGTTCAGCACGACGTAGCGAACCGTGCCAACTGCCTTGCCATCCGCGTCGACGACCTTGGCGCCAAATGCGATATGCATCTCATCCCCCTTTTCGCCCATCGACCCGAGGCGCGGCCCGACACCATACGCGCCCCGACCCACCCGCCGACCGGGCGCGACGTCACGTGGGCGTGACGCAAGGCTCGCCGCGGCCGGGCCGCGCGATCCTTCCACAGCGGGGTTTGCCATCCGGATGCGAGATACCTGCGTCGGCGCCGCACACACACGGGGTGCTTCGGACACGCCCGCGCGGCCCCCGGTGGACGATGGGCCGGATCGCGTGCGGCTTCGCCGGAGTCAGTTCACTCGAGCGCGTACCAGGCCCGACTCGGAGCGAGTCGACCCGCGAGCAACCCACTGCACACTATCGAGCAGCGTCGGGTCGGAGCGATCCGTTCAGGAGCATGAATCCACGTGGCCGGGACACGGTCGCCGGCCGCGATCTCACCAGTGGAATCCCACCCCGAGCATCGGCCCGCTCATCGTGAAATTCTGCACCAAGTTCCCCGATCCCATGTCGATGTACAGATGCCGGTACGTCAGCGCGACGTCGCCCCACGAGAAGGCGTACGCGATGCCGGCCATGGCCTGGTACGTCGTGAACCCACCGCCTCCGACATCGAAGAGATAAGGAATAAACCACCGACTGTCGGCGCCGCCGAGCTGGATGTTCCCCTTGATGCCGCCAATCCCCGCGATCACCTGCTGGCTCCCGCTGGCGGTTCCCGACTGCGGAAACATGCCGCGCGGCCCGGTCAGCGTCCAACTGACGCCGGCGTTCGCGCTCGCCAATTGGGCGCCGGCGAACACGTCCAGGGTGGTGTTATTCTGGTGCAGGACCGTGTAGCTGCCGGCGAGCGTAGCGAGGGTGGTTGAGAACGAGGAAGACGTGCTGGTATTCACCGATGGGTCGAGATTGACCCGACCCTGGCCGATGTCGAACGTAGTCACCTCGGAAGTCTGGCTCGACAAACTCATAGTAACCAAGTCGGCAAATACCGACCAGTTCGACTTGCGCGCCTCGAAGTATCCCAGGAACGCGAAATTCAAGTTGGCGAGGTAGCTGTTGGGTCCAAGCGTCACGCCCACATTGGTCCCGGGAGGAGTCTGTCCGGGAAGGTTGGCACCACCGCGTGGGCCGGGTGTGGTGAAATTCAGCGTGCCGTTGATCGTCGGAAACCAGAGATAGGGCACGAACGTAAAGCGCCACTGGCCGTCGTACATGTTGGTGTCGGCGCTCGCGGCCGTCACGATCGAACACAGCAGACCCGCCAGCGAGGCGACCGCCAAGAACATCCGCAACCCCGTCCACCGCCACTTCATGAGGTCCCCCTCTCAGCTATCCGGTTGGGCGCTGGATCCAACACGGTCGCTTCCACCGCGACGGCACGATCCCACGATCGCCCAACATAACACAACAAGGGGCAGGCTCCTGGCCCACCCCCCGGTCAACGTCCGCGCCTCACCGGAACGATCTGCCACTGCCCGGTCGTATTTCGTCGCCCAGATCGGAGTGTCCTTCTGGGCGTTCGCCCGCGACCTCGCGATATCCGGCCGGCCAACCGGCCGCGCGCTGGCAACCTGGGCAGCGGCGCCAGCCCTCGGGACCTCGGAGGTCACCCCCGACCGCGGTCACAGGTGACTCCGGCACATCGAACCGGCACCGCCGCCGTTTCGTTAATATGGAGGAAGGCTGCCGAAGGGGGAATCGCGCGTGAGGAGATTTCGCGCAGTCGTGACCGGAAGCCGGATGATCGGCTTCACGTTCGCCGCCCTCCTGTGCGCGGCGCCTCAGGCAAGCGTCGCCGCACCGTTCCCGGACGTGCCGCCCTGGCACTGGGCCCATGACGCGGTGACGGCGGATCAGACCGCCGGTCTGCTCGTCGGCTATCCGTCTACGCCGGCCGCACTCGCCGAGAATGCCGTCACGCAGGTGTACGACGGGTTCGCGCACGCCGGCGCCGCGCAGGCGCAGGCCTGGGTGGAGCGGTTCACCTACAATCGCCCGGCTGATTGGCCCACTCCTATGGAGCATTCGGCGATCGCCGCGTTTTCGCTGACCCGCGTCCAGGTATCCCTCCGCGGAGACACCGCGGTAGCCGCTTTCACCGCGACGGTACGGACCACCGCGGGTCGGACGCGGACTACGCCGGTGCGCGTCAACATGCGCGCCAACGGACAGGATTGGCAGGTCGATTACGCGGCGCTCGCAGCGGTTGACCCGGTGTTTCGTTGAGGCGCACGATTGGCGATGGCAGACGCGACGGACGAGACATCACACGCCACGCGTAGGTCAGCCCACCGCACAGCCCTGAAGGTCCCGGCAGCCCGATTCACATCGAGTCACTCCAGCGAAGATCGGGCCGGCCGTTATGCCCGTCCCTCACTCGCGATGCCGGCCGCCCGCTCGTGATGGGCCACTGCGGGATGCGACATCCGAGATGTTTCGAGGATCTGATCAATTCTGGCCCGGAGGTTGGCCGCCAATTCTGCTGGCGCAGAGAGAAAGCAGTCATGATCTCCGGGGATCACCGCGATGTCCAGTCCCCCTCCCGCCAGATACCGCCATCCCAGGAGGGAGGCGTATCGTGACGACCAGACGGCATCTTTCGCGAGGTAGACCACGATCTTACCCGGGTAGACCTGGGGACGATAGTGTTTGGTGGCCCGCACGTTGAGTTCCTCGATACGCCTCATGATCGCAGGTACGTCCGGGCCGGGATCGCGCTGATCCGGCCGTCCCAGGGTGGATCTCCTCGTGTCCGCGACCGTTCCGGGGAGCAGGTACTTCGCGCCGTCGGCGGCGGAGTTCCGAGCGAGTCGAAGCCCGGCCTCCCCGCAATGCCGGACATGAAACACGATTTGCTGCCCGGTCGTGAGGCCCGGGAGAGACGCCAACCGGTTCAAACGGGTGTCCAGCATCGCGAGGAGGGCGACGCGACGACCGGCGGCGTGCAGTTGCCGGGCCATCTCGAGGGCGACGATGCCACCCATGGAAAAGCCGCACAGAAACTCGGGGCCGTGGGACGCCACCGCCTCGATTTCCCGCAAGTAGTGGGCGGCCATGTCCTCGATCCGGGTGTAGGGGGCGAGCACGCCGTCAAGGCCTTGTGACTGTAGTCCGTACACCGGCTGGTCCGACCCCAAGTGTTGTGCCAGTTCGCGGAAATCCAGGATATTGCCTTGTGCGCCGTGGACGCAGAACAGCGGCGGCCGGCCGCGTCCCGCCTGGATCGGCACCAGCGACGACCACGGCGGCAGCCGGTCCCCCTGCCGAATAAGGTCGGCCATCTGCGCCACCGTCGACGCCTGCAGCAGCGTGTTCACCGGCAGCGCCGTTCGGAACATCCGGGAGACCTCGCTGACCACCCGCACCGCCGTGAGCGAGTCTCCGCCCAGGGCGAAGAAGTTGTCGTGGAGACTCGTCGGCACCCGCAGTTCGCGGGTCCACACCTCCGCAATCGCGCGGTCAAGATCCGTCGCCGGCATCTCGTGCTGCACGGTCAGCAGTGGGGCCAGCTGCTGCGCCAGCATCCGACGCTGCACCTTGCCCACCGCGCTCGTTGGAATCCGCTCCACCAGCAGCACGCGGTCCGGTGTTTCGAACGCCGAAAGCCGCGCCGCCGCGAAGGCGCGCAGGTCACGCTCCGTCACCGCACTGCCCGATCGCGGCACGACCGCCGCCACCACGTCTTCGCCGAGCGTCGCATGGGGCATGCCGAACACGGCCGCGGCCGCGACCGCGGGATGGGCTAACAGCACCATCTCGACGGCGTGGGGTGAGATCTTCGTCCCACCCCGATTGATCACGTCCTTGATCCGATCGGTAAGGAACAGGAACCCATCCGCGTCGATGCGGCCGCTGTCCCCTGTGCGGAACCAGCCATGGACAAACGCCGCCCGCGTGGCCTCCGGGTCGTCTTCGTAGCCGGTGAACACGGTGGGGCCTCGTACCCCGATCTCGCCCTCCGCACCCACGGGCACCAGGTATCCCTGCGCGTCCAGAATCCCAACCGACCCAGGGACGCACCGTCCCAGCGAGCCCGCCTTGTGCAGGCCCGGAGGCAGCGCGTTCATGCACACCCGTGACGTCTCGGTCGTCGCATACGTGGACACGACCGGGGCGTTGAAGACTCGCTCCAGGTCCGCCCACAGCGGCGGCGCCAATTCCGCCGTCGCGGATCGAATGAATCGCAGCGGGTACCTGGCGATCAGATCGGCGTACCGCGCGGCGTGAGCAACGATGGCGCTGTGCACCGTCGGCGTGGCCGCATACCACGACGGGCGGAAGACCTCGAGCGCGGCGAAAAACGCGTCGGGGTCGAGGCTCTGCGGCCACGCGATGCTGCCGCCGGCCGCGAGCGCCGTCAGCAGAGTGTAGAAGCCGGCATAGTAGCAAAGCGGCATGAGGTTGAGACAGCGATCCTCGGCCGACACCTGGGACCCCGCGTTACTTTCGTATGCAAGAAATGCACGAACGCACAGCATCGCGTGCGTCAGCGGCACTCGCTTCGGCCGCCCGGTGGTGCCCGACGTACGAAACACGATCGCGGTGTCCCCGGGAGACGGAACGACAGTTGGGACCGCGGTGCGTGTGGCATCCGGGAGTGGGGCGATGACGTCCACGGCACCGTTCCGCCGGCCGATCTCGACGATCGGCATGCCGCGTCGCTGTGCCACGCTCCGCACGGACGACTCCGAACCGTCGATCAGGATGGCTTTGGCCAGCACCTCGCCGAGGTAGACGTCGAATTCATCGGCCCCGCAGGACGGATGGAGCGGCACACAGACCGCCGCACTTGCGACCGCCAGCAGCGCCACAGCTGCTTCCGCGCTGTCGGAGAGGACACACACGACGCGATCCCCACGGCTGATACCCGCGCGTCGCAGCATCGCGCCGGTCGCATCGAGACGCCGTCCCAGCATCTCGTAGGTGAGCGTCTCTCCATCCGGACCGACGATCGCGACCGCGTCGTTGGGTTGCGCGGCAATGATGTCGACCAGCGTCTGGGGCATGCTGCGCGGCACCTGTAACCTCCCCCCACCATGGATCTCGGCTCTGAATGCGGGACGACGATCGCTGCGGTGTCGTTGCATGACATGACCACGCCGGCGACAAGACTCTGCGGCTTACGCGTCCCGCCGATCCAACGAAACTATAGCCCAGCGCTATTTAAAGGAGCATGGGCCTTTCGTCCCAGCGGGGTTGCCACTTCAGGTTTACACATCCAAGTTCTGTCTCGACGAGTAAACAGACTCGTCGATGACTGAGATCGATGTCGAAATGATGTTCGGCCGTCTGAGGTGGGGCCGGCGAAGCATACTATGGAAATTCGGGTAACGCTGCTGCTGGGATCGATCTCCGTGCAGACGTGTACCGGGCCAGGGGTCATTGGCGACACGGACAGCCCGTCTACCGGTGAAGCAATTGGCGCGACCGGAGGGACTCGGACCCCGACGCGCTGCTCGGAAGGCGCGCCCTCGGTGACGACTCCAGACGGTCGGCGTAGAGGACCTCAATGCGATATGCGGAAATGCAGACGTGCAGCGTCCCCAGGTGAGACAACATGGAGGTGTGCTATGGCACGAATCGAGCGCAAGAGTCTGCATACGCCTGACGAGAAGCGTGCGTTTCCGAAGGGGAAGATGGAACTTGCCAAGATTGGAACGATTACATTTGGGCGAGCCACGTTTGAGCCGGGCTGGAAGTGGTCGGAGTCGGTGAAGCCAATCGCCAAGACGGACAGTTGCCAGGCTCCGCACACGACGTACCATGTCTCCGGTCGGCTACGCGTGCGCATGGACGACGGGACGGAACTAGAGTTTGGGCCGGGGGATGTGGGCGTGGTTCCTCCCGGCCACGACGCGTGGGTGGTTGGTAACGAGCCGGTCGTCATGATCGACATTACGGGCATGACTGACTACGCCAAACCCAAGTAAGAAAAAGCGGCCAGTGATTGTGCGGATGGGGCTAGCGTAGCGCGTTCGTCTACCGAAACGCCGAGAAGCCGCGTCGGACGGTCGGACGCGGCTTCTTCCCTTCCGGTGAGGGAGCGTGAACTATTTCCTGCTTGGGGGGATCAGGCAGCTCCGATGCCTCAGCGCCCCCTGCGTTACTTGGCCTGGCGCACCCGGAGGAATTCGAACCCCGACCCCTGCTGACAGGCGTACCTTCAGTAGAGACTCCAGAGACACTCCAGGCGACACACGACAATTGGCCGCGATTCGGGAAGGTGTGTCACCATCCCGAACCGAGTGGGCCCGAAATCAACCTCCGCGTCGGACTCAATACGGTCGCCGCACCCGGCACCATGCGCAGACGGGACCTCAAACCAGGGATCGACGATTACGTAAGGGAAGTGTCAGACAATGTGGGACAGACACCGCCAGCCCCGGCGGCGGGGGCAGCCGCAAGTCGGCGGTGAATCCCCGCCCCGCCAGAAACACCCATGACCGTGCGCTCGCCAACGCAGGACCTGAAGAGTCTCCTGCAAGATGCGTTCGGCTTCTCCTCCTTCCGGCCGAACCAGGAAGCCGTCTGCCTCTCCGCCATTGCGGGCCGGGACGTGCTGCTGGTCATGCCAACTGGGTCGGGCAAGTCACTGTGCTACCAATTACCTGGCATCGCGCGCGGCGGGACCACGCTGGTGATCAGCCCGCTCATTGCCTTGATGGAAGATCAGGTCGCCAAACTCAGGGCGCGAGGCTTTGCGGTCGAACGCATCCACTCCGGCCGCCCGCGCGCCGACTCGCGCCAGGCGTGCCTTGATTATCTCGGCGGGAAGCTGCAGTTCCTGTTCATTGCGCCGGAGCGCCTGCGCGTGGCGGGCTTTCCGGACATGCTGGCCAAACGACCGCTGTCTCTGATCGCCATTGACGAAGCACACTGCATCTCGCAGTGGGGGCATGACTTCCGGCCGGACTACCGCCTGCTGGGCCAGTATTTGCCCCGCCTGCGTCCGGCGCCCGTGATGGCGCTGACCGCGACGGCTACGCCACTCGTTCAGAATGACATCGCCGAGCAGTTGGGCCTGACCGAGCCGGCCCGGTTTGTTCACGGGTTCCGGCGCGACAACATCGCCATCGAGGTCGTCGAGATCGCGCCTTCCCACCGGGCCGAACTCACCGGACGATTACTGCAGAAGGCGGAACGCAGGCCGGCCATCGTCTATGCTCCCACGCGCAAGCTGGCGGAAGGACTGGCAGCCGAACTCGCCGCCTCCTTTCCCGCTGCGGCCTATCACGCCGGACTCGACGCCCAGCACCGCCAGCGCGTCCAGGAGGAGTTTCTCGGCGGACGGATCGAGGTCATGGTGGCCACAATTGCCTTCGGAATGGGAATTGACAAAGCCGACATTCGCACCGTGATCCACACGGCCTTGCCGGGCAGTCTCGAAGCGTACTATCAGGAAATCGGACGCGCCGGGCGTGACGGGAACCCCAGTCGCGCGATCCTGATGCACTCCTACGCGGACCGCCACACCCACGATTTCTTCCACGAGCGTGACTATCCGGACCTTACGGTCCTGGAGCAGATCTTTGCCCTGCTCCGGGTCGAGGCTCAAGAAAAAGTCGCGCTCCAGCGCCAGCTCCATATGGATGAGGAGATCTTCGACAAAGCGCTCGAGAAGCTCTGGACTCATGGCGGCGCTCTGGTGGACTTCGCCGAGAACGTGAGCCGGGGTCACGATCGGTGGCGCGAATCGTATGTCGCGCAGGGTCAGCAGAAACGTGCACAGCTCGACCAGATGATGCGCTACGCTGAGAGCACCCAGTGCCGCATGGGTGCCCTCGTGTCTCACTTCGGCGACCTCGCTGACGGACAGAAGCCGTGTGGGACCTGCGACTTCTGCGCTCCGGGGAAGTGCGCCGCGCAGCGGTTCCGACACGCCACGGAGGCGGAGCGCGCGGCGTTCTTGCGTGTAGTCGGCGCGCTGCGGACGGGTGGTACGAAGTCAACGGGCAAGCTGCACAGTGACCTGTATCCCGCCCACGACTTCAGCCGTGACGCATTCGAAGAAGTGCTCGGTGCTATGGCGCGTGCGGGACTTCTGCATATCTCGGACGCAGTCTTCGAGAAGGACGGTAAACACATCCCGTACCGTAACGCCCGTCTCACGCGAACCGGCTACGCCGTGGATGAGGGGACACCGATCGAGTTCCTCATCAAAGACACGGCGCGCCCATCCGCAGAGCGCAAACGGAAGAACAAAGCCACTGTGACTGCGGTTCGGAACCAGGCAATGAAGTGTGAGACCACAACAAGGCCAAGCCGTCTCGGGATTCGGGCAGAAGTCGGTGCGGATTCTCGCCTTGAGGCAGCGTTGCGCATCTGGCGATTGCACGAGGCTCGCCGGCGTGGCGTACCAGCATTCCGAATCTTCAACGACCGGACACTGAGGGCTCTGGCCACCGTGCGCCCGCGGACATCCCAGGAGTTACTGGCCATCCCCGGATTTGGGATGAGCACCGCGGAGAAATACGGGACGGAAATCTGCCGCGTAGTGCGCGAGAACAGCAATTGAACAAACCATCGATTCGCAAATCTTTGAACAGACTGGCTCGCCGGGAGGGATTCGAACCCCCGTGAGAAGGCGCGTGGTTGGTGAGAACTGCGGGCGACCCGCCCAGGTTCAGCACGATTCAGTGTGTATGTCTGACGAATCAGTCCGACTCAAGGCGACTCGAGGTGACCCCCGCAAACTACCGTGCATTTGCAGGGCATTTTTCTCGCGAGATGCTGTACAATAAGCGCAAAGCTAAGCGCTTGGAGCGTCCCATTGCTGAAGCCTCTTCGAGGAGATGCACCCCACACTAGTAGCGAGGGGGAACGTTCATGCCTACGAACATGCCATCCCGCGAGAAGCGGCTGGGGCAACTCAGAGCCTGGGCGCATCCACCTTATCGGACAGCGGTCGTAACCGGAGTTGGGGGCTCGCAGCTGCCATCTGCAAGTGGCATCGCTCGATTACCCGCATCGGGGCTCCATCCTGCTCCAATCCAGCCGAGCGAACGAGGCGGTGCGGCAACCTTTCACAGTGGCTGCGACGCCCCAGCCGGAACCACCGTGTCCGTTGGCGGCGGCAATGTGATCGGATGGGCCGAGGTCCTCTGCGTCTTCTGGGGCAGCGCGTGGACCAACTCGTCTCTATCGCCCGGGGTCGGAAATATTTTCGCTTCAGTCGCGGCGCTTTCAGACAAGACCACAACGACGTTTGGCACCTACAGCTATTTCGACGGCCTTTCCGACTACTCAGGCGGCAATGACATCACCTGGGGATTTAACATCGTGGGACCGCCACTCGTTATTCCAACGAATCCGCCAAACAACCCGTTTTCGCTTCAAACCGTCGCGAACGAGGCGATCGCGATCTACAATACGCCGAACCTTGGACCGGATAACGTTTACTGGTCTCTCCTTATGATCTTCATGCCGCCAGGCTTCAACCCAAGCGGGCCTCAAGGAGAGCATTCGTTTTTCACCGACAGCGGTGGCAATCAGGTCAACTATGGATACGTCAGCTATGCCGCTGCGCTGAGCACGATGACGTTCATATTCTCGCACGAACTCGTCGAGTCGTTGACCGATCCTCATGGCGACGCCGTACAGGTGAATCCGAGAAACTCCAGCAGTTGGAACGAGATCTGTGACGTCTGCTGTTCATCTGGGGTCATCAACGGTACTACTGTGAGCTCATATTTTTCGACGTCCGCGGGCGCGTGCATGATCCCGTCACCGCCGTCCGCTCCTTTGCCGCCCGGTGATTACCAGATCGATTCGGTCAGAAAGGTCGCTGATGGCCGTTACATTCAAGCCGTCAGCGGCCCCGGATCGGGAAGCCAGGGTCGCTGGGAGCTACCGGAGTTCGATGTCGTCGCGATGATTAACGGTGCACTTGCGACATTCTACACATTGGTCGATGGTAGGCGCGCGAACGTGGCCGTCGTGCAGTGGTACTTGCAAACCGTGGCTGATGATTTCGTGCCAAACAATCTAGACGCTCTTCCAGAGTTTTGAGTGCCATCGGCAACCGAGGGCTGCGTGCGGTCCAGCGCGTGGATCTGGCTTTCTCATCCACGCACAAGAACAAGACCCTCTCCGGCGGGTTCAGATACAATCCATTTCGCTGCAACGACTGCTGGCCAGCGCACCCGCCCCCCAAGTCAGTACCACTTCGAGTACCACCACGACCGAATAACACCCCATCTGCTGCAAGCAGTTCCGTGCCGACCGCGGCCCGACCCGGCGCTGTCCAACAGGATCGAGCAATGAAACCTTTTTATGGTAGGGATACTACTGCTGGCTCTTGTCTGATCCAAGCACGGGTGCAAGGTGCTGGAGCACAGTATCGCGAACGCGCTTAGCGATCGCAAGGGCCTCTCGTCCCTGGGCAAGGGTCGGTCTCGGAAGGTCACTCGGGTAGCGTGCCTCGACAGCGTAGGGGGTCAGAACAGACGCCTCGCGAACGCGATCGGCGAGGTGCGTATCCACGGTCTCCAGCAGATCCGTCAGGCGGCCGATGTCGTGGCTCTTGGGAAACTCCACCTGATGCCAGACCAATGCTGCCTTCAAGAATTTCTCGGCGGCCTGCTGTGTATGAAACGTCGCGCCGCGAGTAAGTTCAGCTCCTCCACCGAGCAAGTGTTCTGCGGCCGCCATATCACCGTCGGCGCTCTGGATCCATTGGACAACGAACTCGCGCTTAACTCCCTCAGGCGGCCTCATAGATAACTCGCCCGTACCGGGCCGCCGGCCAGGCGATTCCCCCAATGACATTGCGAGTTTCCTCGAAGCGATCTTTGCTCATCACGACGACATCGAACGGGAATGGAAGCCCGGTAAGTGCCTCCCGGATACGTATGATATCTCTACGAGCATCCTCAACCTCACGCTCAAGCACGAGGAGATCCACGTCGCTGTCCCGGCTCATCCGGCCGGTCGCGGCCGAGCCGAAGAGAATTATCCGGTCGGGTCGGCTGACGGCGCGGATGCGGCGCACAATTTCCTCGATGGCCGCGTCGTCGGGTTCACCGTCCCCATGGTATCTCTGCACGCTTTCGTCGGTCATCCGAGACCCTCCGGTTCCAAGCGCCACAACGGTGTCGACACGGAGCGGGCGACCGGCAAGGGACTCAATGACCCAGTCCGCATCGAGAATACACGGCAATCATGGCCTCGACGGTGGTCGAGTTCCTTCTTCACGAGCACGATAAATCGCTGCGATTACTGCGGCCGCGTCGACATCGGCCCAACTTCCGGCGGTTTCACGGATCGCCGTATCAACGGCCTTTGGGTCGTATCCGGCCCAGATGTCTTCGATAGCCTCGCCGCGGCTCGCCTCGACCTCCTCAGCTGTCACGATCAATTCAGCGTCGTCTGGGAATTGCAGCGCCTCCCGGGGTTCGATTCGTCCTTTAGTAAACTTCGCACGAAAAGTCTTCGCCATGGATCGACGCCCTTTCCGGTCCGCTCGCGCGACCGCCTTCAACCTCGTCGGCGTATCCGGACATGCCAGGCCAGCCCATTGGCTCTCTCGTTTGGTCCTCGGCTGACCCTCCAGGATTCCCTGCTCAAAGGCCCTATTGTGCCCGCTCCCCGCGAGAGAGCTTGTCGGCGGCACGCGCGCGGGACCAGCGTGCGAGCGCCGCCTTCCGCGCCAGGGCAACGTGCTCTTCCTTCGTCAGACTCCTGGCCCGAGCCCGCCCTCCCCGTTTACCCAGGGCCACAGCGAGAGGGTCTTTCTTGCGTTTCTCCTTTAAGACCGTTCGCTTCCTCGCCATGGCAGGATCGTACTACCCGCCTAGCATCAGTGTCAACCACTGTCAGTGAACCCAGTGGACCTCTTTCCACCACTGAGTGTGCTACCCGCCTAGCATTGATTCTTGACAATATGCTACCCGCTTAGCATAATCAATGCGGGCAAACTGGCAGAGGCGTTCAGTATGGTGCCGGCACCGACCACGCAGACCGACGTTAGCGAACCACACGAGAACGACATGCACTTGGGCGAACTGCATGCGATCAGCCAAAGGCCGCGTCGCCCGCTGCTTTTTTGCGCCCTCCGAAGGGTGCTGACCGCGCGGTACGCCTTGTTTATATCCCTCCAACCTGAGGTCGGGTAGCAGGGTGGCGCGCCGGTCAGGTTACCGTTAAGGAGCCTGACCACGGTTCCACCCCGCCCCCTATCATCCGGATAGCGGGTTTTCCCCAATCCGGCTGGAAGAGCACGCGCTCAGTTGCAGCGTTCCCGATCCTTCCCAGCCTGTACCTGGGGAGCGATTGGTTTGCTGCAGCCTACAGCGTCGGTCCGGATCTTGGCGGTAGCCCGAGCGCGTTATCAGCACCCGCACCCTCTCCTTCTCCAACGCTGGCCTGCTCCCAGAGGCCCTTTGCTCCCGCTCCTTGTTATCGGAGCGATCATCGCTCCTACGGCCTCATGCGCCAGACTCTCCCCCACCAGTGAACTTCCCGAGTGAAGTCGGTTATATCACTGGCCTCACGGGTGAGAGCCCTTCCCCGCTTTGACCATCCACCCTTTGGATGTTGCCGCCACCCCTACGCCGGAGGGCTGGTTGCGTGCACACGCCCAGCTTCTTCCGCAACCACACTGGCCTTCGTCCCCTATGTAGAAACTTGGCACCCTCATTCCCACTGTGGCGCTGAGCACTCCGTTCCCGGAGCTCTGAGTGGGCCTGAATAACGACGCTGCAGTGTTCACTTCATGTTGCGGCCCCATCCATCGCTCGTCTCCTGGGCCACCGACCGCGGCCTTTATATCTCTGCCGGGCCGCCGAGACTTGTACGTCCGGGCTTCCGTCTCGCGAGTCACCTCCTTCGAGACGCCGGACAACACTACCGCGGCAAGTTGGGCGACTCCGCGGGTCGGACTCTCACCGACTGAGTGTATGGCTTTACGGGCTGCACACATAGGTAACAGGTTGTACCGGACACATGGGTAACACTTCCTCCCCTAAAGGGGGGGACGCGGATGCCCTGGAGGGAGTGTTCGGTGATGGACGAACGCATGCAGTTTGTCGCGCGGCGACTCGCCGGTGAGTCGATGGCGGAACTGTGCCGAGAGTTTGGGATTTCCCGCAAGACCGGTTACAAGCTCTTCGATCGGTATCAGGAATGCGGCATCCACGGGCTCACGGACCGCAGCCGGCGTCCGTATCGCTACGCCAACCAACTGCCCGTTCAAGTCGAGAACTACATCCTCACTGTGAAGCGCGAACACGCCAGCTGGGGGGCGCGGAAGATCCGCGAGCGCTTGACGCGCCGGTTCGCAGGGATTCCCATCCCCGCGAAGAGCACGATCCATGCGGTGCTGGATCGCCACGGCCTGGTGGAGCGTCGTGGGCGCCTGCGGCGTCGGGCGCAGGGCACCCCCTTGTCGCTTGGGCACCGTCCGAACGAAGTATGGTGCACCGATTACAAAGGCGAGTTCCTGCTGGGCAATCACCGCTACTGCTATCCGCTCACGGTCACCGACCACGCCAGCCGGTTTCTGCTGGCCTGTGACGCGCTCTCCTCCACCAAAGAACCCTATGCCTTTACAGGGTTTGAGCGGTTGTCTAAGGAGCGCGGCCTCCCGGCCAACATCCGCAGCGACAACGGCGTCCCGTTCGCGTCCGCGCACGCCCTCTTCAACTTGAGCCGACTGGCGGTCTGGTGGGTACGCCTCGGCATTGGCATCGAACGCATCCAGCCCGGCCATCCCCAGCAGAACGGCCGTCATGAACGGATGCACCTCACGTTGAAGAAAGAAGCCACCAAGCCCGCCGCGGCCAATCTCCTGCAGCAGCAGGCCCGGTTTGACAAATTTATCGACACCTTCAACAACGAACGCCCGCACGAAGCCCTGGACATGCAGTGTCCGGCGCAAGTCTACCGCCCTTCCCCACGTCCCTACACGGGCTTGCCGGAGATCGATTATCCGCTCCACGACAAGACCGTCGTGGTCACGCAGTGCGGTCGCATCTGTCTAGGCAACCATAAGATCAACTTCAGCCAAGTCTTCGTGGGACAAGCCGTCGGCATCAAAGAAGTGTATGATGACATCTGGCTGGTCAGCTTTATGGATGATGACTTGGGGTACTTTGATCTGGAGACACGCGTGCTCGAACCGCTCGAAAATCCGTTCGGCCCGAAAGTGTTACCCATGTCTTAGGTACGAACTGTCACCTATGTCTCCGGGTTGGACCATCTGAGCTTGGCGCGCCCGGAGGGATTCGAACCCCCGACCCGCTGCTTAGAAGGCAGCCGCTCTCTCCTCTGAGCTACGGGCGCGCGCCGTGGTCATGGTAACGCGAAACGCCAAGCAAGACAAGGCCCGGAGGTCGATGCTGTAATTGTTCAATGATTTGGTCACCCCCTAACTGGTCAGTGATTCTGTCACCCTGGCACCATGACCAGGGAGATGGTGACGTTGAGCAGCAAAGAGCAGCAACGGGGACAAGTGATCACACAGATCCTCGAGGGCCGACTGCCGGTGCCTGACGCCGCACGCCTGCTCGGCCATTCCATCCGGCATGTCCGGCGCTTGCTCGCCCGCGTGCGCAAGCACGACCCGGCCGCCCTCGCCCATGGCAATCGGGGACGTGCGTCACCGCGTCGGACCGCCGAGAAGATCCGCGCCCGGGTCCTGGCACTGGCCCAAGGCCGCTATGCCGGTAGCAATGACTCCCACTTCACCGAGCTCCTGGACTAACGCGAAGCCATCCAGCTCTCGCGCCCCACCGTCCGCCGCCTGCTCCGCAAGGCCGGGATCAGTAGTCCCCGCACCCGGCGGCCGCCCCGGCATCGTCGCCGTCGCGAGCGCATGCCCCAGGCCGGCCTCCTCGTCCAGATGGACGGCAGCCACCATCCGTGGCTCGAAGACCGCGGCCCTCGTCTCGTCCTCCATGCCGCGATCGACGATGCGACCGGCACCGTCCTCGCCACGGTGTTTCGCCCTGAGGAAGATGCCCATGGCTACTTCCTCCTCATCCGCCGGCTGATTCAACGGTATGGCGTGCCCGCCGCCGTCTACACCGACCGCGCAGGCCTATTCCAGGCCGATTCCAAGGCGCGCCTGCCGCTGCCGGAGCAGCTCACCGGCGCCGTACCCGCGACGCAAGTCGGCCGGGCGCTCCACCAACTGGGCATCAAGTGGATCCCCGCCTCGTCGCCGCAGGCCACGGATGAAATTGTCAAGTCCCTCGCTTGGCACGGGAGGCGCATGCGCGGTAGGATAATGGCGGACGCGGGTGACCGCCGGACCGAAGAGCGGAGTCCGGGAATGCAAACTCCGCCGCGCTGGTTGGCGCTTCGGCGCCTTAGAGTCATCGCCGCTAACATAATTCGAACTTACGTGCGCCGCGCACATGCGCGAACGATTTCCACCGGTGCCGGCTCGCGCAGAACCGACGCTTGCGGCGTTTGCCGCGACGAGGTTCGACGAGGAGATCCGGCAGCGCGACCTGCATGGGAGGGAGCTCCGACCAATCCGGCTTGATTAAACGCACGCGGGGATTCACCTGTTGCGTCGCCTCAAAATGCAGGTCCCCGAGCACGAAGGTGAGCGAGGCCCGGGCAAGGCGCGGGAAGAGCTTGGTGGGCGACAACTCCTCCGGCGTCAGGTCATGCTCCCCGGCAATGCGGGCTTGCGCCACGCGCATCGCGGCATACACCATGGCCGCGACATAGACTTGTTGGGCCACCCCGCGCGGGCTGGCGAGGTAGAAGTGATGGAGATCCAGCACGCCCTTGAGATCCGAAAACAGCCGTTCCACTTGCCAGCGCAATCGGTAACATGCCAGCGCGTCTTTTGCGGGGAGGCGCCGAGGGTCCAGCACCGACGTCAAGAGATCAATGGTCAGTCGATGTTGGGTATAGCGGATCTGCCGCATCAGCTGGGGCGGGGTGCCTTGCCCCGACCCGACGAGGACGAGGCGCTCCATCAGCGTGCCGCCCTTGAACTGGCCGCGGCGCAGCCAGCGCTGATGGCGCAGGGTGAGCCGACGATTCCGGCGGCAGAGGAGCCATCCCTTCCCGTGCGTGAGTGCCGCCACCAGCTTGACCGAGGCAAACAGTCGATCCGCAATGAGCAGCGTCTCTTGGGGAATGGTGGGGAGCTGCTCGAGCGCGTGTTGCAGTTCGCTCCGGCCGGCATCGGCGCAGAACGAGAGGCGCCGGGGGAAGCCGCGGAACAGGTCGTAGCACACCAGCAGGCACCCCGGCAACAACGGCGAGCGGACATCCCAGGTGAGCTTGAGCCGATGGGCCACCGCATCCAGGCGCGTGCCGTCCAGGATCCAGACCTCGGAGAAGCGCTCGCGCACCCCCGCCACGGCGGCGGCGTAGGTCGTGCGGGCCTCCGGCACCAGGTGCGCGACATACTCGTCGTAAAGGACGCGGAAGAAGTCGGGCCGCAGCCGCTCGGCGCGTTGGAAAAAGATGACATGTAGAGGGACTCCCTGAGAGAGAGGGGCCCCCTCGGCTCAAGCACAAAGCACGTGCTGAAGCCCAGGATACGGGCGGAGCTATCGAGGAGGTCCCAATGGAAATTATAGGTGCATTCGACGTGCATAGGAAGCAGATCACATTCAAGTGGTTGAACACCGAGACCGGCGAGATCAAACGGGGTCGCATCGCTCCTGGACTGAGGGAAACGGTACGAGAATTCCTCGTGCCCTTCAAGGGCCGCGATGCGCACTTTGCGCTCGAGGCCACCACGGGATGGCGCTTCATCGCGGAGGAAATCTCACGGGCAGGCTTGACTGCCCATCTTGCTGAGCCGGCAGACACTGCGGCTCTCAGGGGAAAGAAGCGGCGGGCCAAGACCGACCGCCGTGATTGCGACCACATGGTGGAGCTGCTTCTCACTGGACGTCTCCCGGAATCGTGGTTCCCTCCGGAGCACGCGCTGGAGATTCGCACCCTAGTCCGGCTTCGCAAGTCAGTGGCCGATGAACGTCGAGAGTGGCAGCAGCGGATCCAAGCGCAACTGTTCCATCAGGGAATACCAAGCATCCGACTCACCACGACACAAGGACGGGAGCAGCTCGCCGCAGCTGACCTTTCAGCCGCCGGGCGGCGAGTTGTGACGACGGGGCTTGAGGTGATGGAGCATCTCGACCGCCAGCTCATGCCCCTTGATGCCTACCTCGTGCGCTTTGCAAAGCTGCAGCCAGGTTGCCGCGCCCTCAAGCAGCGCCTGTTCGGGGTCGGCGACATTACCGCCGTTTTCATCTGGGCTGAGCTCGGAAACTGTATCAGATTCTCGTCCTCGGATGATGCAGTGCGGTATGCGGGGCTGGACATCACCGTCTACGAATCGGACGACAAGCGTCCTCCAGGCCATCTCTCTCGCCAGGGGCCCGAAGCGCTTCGATGGGCGCTGTACGAAGCCGCACAATGCGCCGCTTGGCGTACAGCCCCTGATCGTAGCTACTACCAGAAGGTCAAAGAACGCCTCAACCACAAGCGGGCATGTCTGTCGGTCGCGCGCAAGATCTGTCGCCGTGCACACCACATCCTTCGCAATTTGGGAGAAAGCGCCTTCGCGCCCGTCGATGTGAACGTCCTTCCGTCGTTCGAACAGCCGGCCTCAGAGATCGCCTGAAGATGGGATTACTGCGCTTCTGCCCGAGATCACCAGATGGGATGCGGCCAGCTCCCAGTAAGCCCATGTCGCCACGGCTTGTCCGTGGACATCCCGAAAAGATGGATGCGGCCGCAGCCCGCTCCAGGGTTGCACCTATCACTCATCATGTCGCCGGAGGCTATACCTCCGCGCACCCAGATAAGGCTGGGCACCCTGGCGCAGACTTCCTATCTCCGCGGTCTTTCCGGGAGGTGATTGTCCGGGCCTAATTCCTCCACAGAATCTCGACATCGAAACTCGGCTGCGAGAAATTGCCAACGCTTCTCGGGACACGGCTTTGATCGTCCCGTCGGACGCTGCACATTTTGCCGCGGTCGCGATCGGTGGGGGAATAGCTTCTAAATCGTTACACGGTCCCTCTTGACGGCGGGGTCCCTCAACAGATAAGGCCTCCGGAGAGGTGCGCGCCGCCGGCCCCAGGTGGGGGAACATGATGCCCGTTTCTCGCAACGCCTGGGTCAGCGAACGGGGGCCCGTGAGGAGCACGGTGAGCCAAAACTGAGCCAGGGCGGCCAAAGACCAGCGGCGTTGGCGTTCCCGATTCCGGACCCGCTGGAACACCGTGTTACATAAGGCTGCCGTGAGATGCGTGTGCAGGAGCTTGATGATTTGAGCCAGATTGACCGAGGGCACGGCGGGCGGCGTGGCGGACGCTGCGGCCATGGAAGCTCACCTCGCTGCTGCGATTGTTGCTGCGACGATGGCTGCGATCGAACCCGTGCGAGGGGCCTATTCGACGTCCATGTCAAATTATCTTAGTGGCGCTGCGCCTTAGAGTCGCTTCCCATTTGCGGCGCCCGCGTCCTGTGTTGCTCGGCGCGGCTGCCAGTGCTGGGTGAGCAAGGTATACGCTCGCTCGGCCTGCACTCCAATTTCACGCTCTTGATCACGCAGCGGTTTGAGGTAGTACGCGTACGCGGCGCCACGCTCGCCCCGCCGCGGGGGATGCCCGGCCTGGAGCTCGAGGGCGCGCCACTTCTTTGCGACGAGAGACGGGCGCACGAACGCGTAGTCCTGCTCCCTGGCGAGCAAGTGCCACGCTAATACCACGAGCTTTCGAGCCGTCGCCACGACGGCGATCTGTCCGCCGCGCCGATTCCGGACCCGGTGGTAGAAGACACGCAAGGGCCCCGGACTCTTCACCGCCGCCCATGCTGCCTCAACGAGTGCGGCACGCGCATGCCCCGGGCCGCGTTTGCTGATGCGTCCGTATTTGACGGGACCTGACCCCGATTGTCGCACCCGCGGATCTAATCCGAGATACGCCACCAGCTTTGACGGCGTACGAAAACGCTGAACATTTCCGACCGCCGCCATAATCGCTAGGGCGGCGATAACATCAATCCCGGGAATCGTCATGAGCCGGCGCACCTCAGGCCTGGGCAATGCTCCTCCGGCGAGCGTGCGCTCGATCGTAGCCAGCTCCGCGCTCACGGTATCGAACTCGCGCAGACTGGCCGTGACGACGGCCTGCTCATGGATGGGCAATTGCGGCAGCGCCTGCTCCAGCAACCATTGCCGCCCGCCCTTACCAAACAGATCGCTCCGGGGGCAACTCGCGATCAAATTGCGCGACAGGATGCTGTGCACACGACACTTGACTCGCGTGCGCTGGCGGACTAACCCGATCCGATACGCAACCTGCTGACGGAGCGCTTGCGTGTCTGCATCTGGCACCCACACCTCTGGGAGCCACCCACCTGCCAGCAACCGCACCAAGGTTTCGGCATCGACCTTATCCGTCTTGATCTTGGCATCGGCGATCGCGCGTGTTTGGAGCGGATTGGAAACGACGACTCGGCCCGCATGCTGTTGGAGCAGTTGCACAATCGCATAGGTATTGGTGGTGGCTTCCAATACGACCTGATCCTGAGTGCTAAGGGTTTCGGCAAACTCCCGCAAGGCTGCGGGGGTGGTCGGAATACGACCGAGCTGAGTGAGCTGGTCTCCCTCCAGCATCGCGATCTGCGTGAATTCCTGATGAACGTCAAACCCGAAGAACCGCGTATGCATCCCCCCTTTGCTGAATGGGAGGCAGGCGGGTCACGCGACACGAACGGATTCGCGCTCTCAGCGCAACCAGGCTAGTCGCAGGGGCGGCCAAATAAAGGTTCGGGCTCGCAGCCCATCGCTTGACGTCGGCCTACCCGTCCTGCGTGCTCCCAGATGCCCCTCGCCCGGATGGTCTCACCATAGCACGTCGCTGCCGACTGCCGGCAACTCGTAGGAGGAGGGCGCATCCGATAATTTCATACCAGATAAGGGTCGGGTCGAGCGGCTCTTTGGCACCTTCCAGGATCGCCTCGTCATCGAACTGCGTCTCGCGAAGGCGGGCACCTTGGCGGACAGGCGCAACGCGTCCTGGATCGGTTCCTGCCTCGCTACAATGCCCGCTTCGCGGTGTCGGCGGCTCAGAAGACGCCTGCGTGGCGCCCCGCGCCCGAGCGCCGTGACCTGGAGCGCATCTGCTGCTTCCGCTACCGCCGCACCGTCGGCCAAGACAACACCATCCGCCTGGCCGGGCAGTGGGTCCAACTGCTGCCGGGTCCCAGCGGGCGCAGCTATGCCAACACGCGGGTCGACGTCCACGCGTTCCTCGATGGCACCCTAGGCGTCTCTTACCGCGGGCAGTCACTCTCGTGCCGACGCCTATCGCAGGCGCCGCAACCAGCCCCGCGGTGTGTGCCCGTGGCTCCCCCGCCGCGCGCGCCACGCACGCCGCCCCCACAGCCACCCGATCATCCGTGGAAGCGGGGCTGACCAAACCCGCCTGCAGATGAGGACCCCGGGATGACATTTTCATTGATCAGTTGGGGTGACAGGATCACTGACCTACGACAGGCCCGGAGGTCGATGCGGATCTTGCTCGGATCGGCGTAGGCACGCGCCTTAGGACCGCCCGCTCCCATCAATCTTCCGTCAGAACCGACTCGGATACACCAGGATCTCCGGCACGTGGGCGCGCGGCGGAAGCGCCATCACCGCCAGGCACAGGAACGCGACGTCCGCCGGTTGGAGCGCCTTCGCGCGCGCCTCGGGGGTCGGCGGCGTGGGGCGCCGGTCGAGCAGCGGCGTGTCGGTCAACCCCGGGAACACCACGGTCACCCTGATCCCGTGCTGGCGCTCTTCCTCCATCGTGCCGTGGGCCAGCCCGACCAGCCCGCGCTTGGCGGCCTGGTAGCCGACCCCGGAGACGTCCGGCCGCTTGGCGGCCATCGAGCCAATATGCATGAGCAGCCCGTCTGAGCGCTCGCGGAACAGCGGCAGCACGGCCTGGGTCAGCACGTAGGCCGCGGTCAGGTTGGCTGCGATCAGCTCGTGCCAGGTCTCCAAGGTCAGCGCCGTAAGCGCCCGGTTCTTGACGTTAATCCCCACCGAGTTCACCAGCACGTCCAGCCGGCCGAAGCGGTCGGCCGCCGTGCGGACCGCGAGGGCGGCCGCGTCCGGGCTCGCGGCATCACCGGCCACCGCAACGGCGTCCCCACCCGACGCGAGGATGGCGCGCTCGACCGCCTGGAGGCGCGCGCGGTCGCGCGCGAACAAACACACCCGCGCTCCCGCCTCCGCCGCACCGAGCGCGATGGCGCGTCCGATCCCGCTGCTGGCGCCCGCGACCAAGACGGCACGCGAGATGAGATCGATCGACGGCATCACGACGCAAATCCCGGCTGCCGCGTGGCTGCGCCCACCGCGTCCAACGTTGCACCTCGACACAACTTCGTAAACAACGCGGTCGTCATCGTCCCCTCCTGCCGTATGTGATCGATGCCCCCGCCCGCGGTCCGCGTCTCCCGTCTCGCCGATGCTCGACCGGACTCACCTCCACGCCACCAATCGTAGTCGCGAGACGCCATCTCCACAAGTCGGCGCCCGCGGGCCGCCGCGTACGGCCGCCCCGCCCCGGGCGCGGCGGCGCCGCAGGCGACGCGCGGTCCGCAGGCGAACTAGGTTCACACCGGCGGAGCGCACGCGGTGCGGACGGCGCTCCGCGCGGGGCAGCCGCTCACCGCCGGCGGGATGCCCGCCGACACGTCAGGAACGTGGAGGAGGTCCGCGACCATGGAGACGCCGCTGACACCGCTCGAATTCGCCCGCCGCTCGCGACGGCTGTACGGAGGCCGCCAGGCGGTGATCGACGGCGACGAGCGGTTCACGTACGAACAGTTCTTCGCCCGCTGCGACCGATGGTCCGCCGAGTTGCAGCGCCTCGGCGTGCGGCCCGGCGACCGTGTGGCGTACATCGCGCCGAACACCCACCAGCAGCTGGAGTCGTTCTACGCCGTGCCGCAGACCGGCGCGGTCCTGGTCCCAATCAACTACCGGCTGACCCCGGACGACTTCGCGTACATCATCACCCACAGCGGCGCGCGCGTGGTGTGCGCGGATCCGGACCACCTGGACGCCGTCGACGGTATCAGGGCCTCGCTGCCCTCCGTGGAGCATTTCGTCGCGCTCGGCGGTGCCCGCGCCGGCTGGCTCGACTACGAAGGGCTGCTCAAGGGGTCGACCGCCGAGTTCCGGCCGGCACCGATCGCTGAGACCGACCTCCTGACGGTCAACTACACGAGCGGCACCACGGCGCGTCCGAAGGGCGTCATGATCACCCACCGGAACGCGTACACCGACGTGATCGGCGCGCTCGTCCATGTCCCGATGAGCCCGGCGACCCGGTACCTGTGGACGCTGCCGATGTTCCACGCCAACGGCTGGACGTTTGTGTGGAGGATCACCGCCGTGGGCGGCACGCACATCTGCCTCCGTCGAGTGGAGCCCGAGCGTGTCTTCACCCTATGCCGGGATCTCGAAGTCAACCTGCTCTGCGCCGCGCCCACGGTACTGATCATGCTGGCCAACGCCCCGGACGACGCGCGCCGGGCGGCGCCGCGAGGTGTGCGGGTGTTCACGGCGGGCGCCCCGCCCGCGGCTGCGACGATCGCGCGCATCGAGGGCGAGCTCGGCTGGGAGATCACCCACGTGTACGGGCTGACGGAGACGTCCCCGTTCATTTCGATCTGCGAGCCCCGCCCCGAGCACGCGCAGCTCTCGGCGGACCAGCGCGCGGTGGTGAAGGCGCGCCAGGGGGTGGAACTCATCACCTCCGGGGACCTGCGGGTCGTGGACGACCAGGACCGCGAGGTGCCGCACGACGGGCAGACGCTCGGCGAGATCGCCGTCCGCGGGAACGTCGTGATGAAGGGCTACTTCAACGACCAGGCCGCGACCGACGCCGTCATCCGCAACGGCTGGTTCCATACGGGCGACGCGGCCGTCGTGCACCCGGACGGGTACCTCGAGGTCCGAGACCGCCTCAAAGACGTGATCATCAGCGGCGGCGAGAACATCTCGTCCGTGGAAGTCGAAGGCCTGCTGCTCCGCCACTCGGGCGTCCGGGAGGTCGCCGTCGTGGGGCTCCCCGACGAACGGTGGGGCGAGGCGCCCCACGCGTTCGTGGTGCGCCAAGCCAACGCGGTCGTCACCGAAGCGGAGTTGATCCAGTTCGCGCGCGACCATCTCGCCCATTTCAAAGTGCCGAAGGCGGTCAAGTTCGTGGACGATCTGCCCCGGACCGCGACGGGCAAGATTCAGAAGTACGTGCTGCGCGGGCAGCGCTCGGCGATCGCCCGGCAGTGACTCGCCGGCGGGTGCACGCGACGCGATCCGAAGGGGGCAGCACGATGGCACGAGCGGTCGGCGGACTGGATCTCTCGCGCATCCTCGACGAGGTCGTGGACGCTCGGTACAAAGGCTTTCCTCCCACCGACGCGCGCGTCACCGTGGGCACGATCGGGGCGCAGGGGTGGAACGCCCGCACGGGGGATCTGCTGCTGCCGCTCGTCGTGCTCAAGGAGGCCGCCCTCGCCCACAACATCGAGGTCATGGCGCAGTACTGCCGGGCCCGCGGTGTGTCGCTCGCCCCGCACGGCAAAACGCCGATGGCGCCGCAGATCGTCGACCGGCAGCTCCGCGCCGGCGCCTGGGGTGTGACGGTCGCCACCGTCCAGCAGGCGCGGGTGTTTCGCGCAGTCGGCGCGGAGCGCATCTTCATCGCGAACGAGGTCGTCGAACCTGTCGCCGCGCGGTGGCTGGCCGCCGAGCTGGCCCGGGATCCCCGGTTCGAGTGCTACGTGCTGGTCGACTCGGAGGCCGGCGTCGCCGCGCTGACGCGCGCGCTGGACCGGGGCGCCCCCTCCCGCTCCCTGCCGGTCCTCGTGGAAATCGGAGCGCCGGGAGGACGGGCGGGCTGCCGGAGCGAGGCGGAGGCGGCTGCCGTGGCGCGTGCCGTCCGCGCGAGCGCCGTCCTTGAGCTGGCCGGCGTCGAGGCCTACGAAGGGGCGGTCCCGGCCCTTGCCCCGGAGCGTCGGGTGGACGCGGTCACCGACTTCCTCGCGGGGGTGCGCGCGGTCGCCGCGTCGCTGATGACGCAGCACGCCTTCGCCGGCCGTGAGGAGATCCTCGTGAGCGCCGGCAGCAGCCTGTTCGTCGACCGGGCGGCCGACCTGCTGAGTCCGCCTTGGCCGACGGCCACGCCCGTGCGGATCGTCGTCCGCTCCGGCGCGTACGTCACCCACGACGTCGATCAGTACGAGCGTCTGTCGCCGTTCGCCGGGCGCGCCATTGGCCCCGATCGCATGCGGCCGGCGCTGGAGTTGCTCGCGGTGGTGCTGTCGCGCCCCGAACCCGGGCTCGCGATCGTCGGCTTCGGCAAGCGGGACGCCCCATACGACGTGCGGCTTCCGGTCCCGACGTGGGTGTGGCGGGACGGAGCCGCGCGCCCGTTCGGGGACGGGGCGGCGGTCCGCGCGCTCAACGACCAACACGCCTTCGTCCAGCTGCCGCCGGGTGCCGACCTTCGCGTCGGGGACGTCGTCGGCTTCGACGTGTCGCATCCGTGCACGACGTTCGACAAGTGGCGCCTGGTCCCGCTCGTGGACGACGCCTATGCCGTGACCGGCGGGATCGCGACGTTCTTCTAGGAACGCCGCCGGGACCTTGCCCATGCAGACCGACCGCCAGCGCTGGGACGCCCGGTACGCCGCGGGCGACCGCCGCCACGACGTTGAGCCGGCCCCGCGCCTCGCCGCGCTGGGGCGGGCGCTGCCGCCCGGGCGGGCCCTCGATCTCGCCGCGGGACTCGGGCGTCACGCGCTGCTGCTCGCGCGCCAGGGTTGGACCGTGGACGCGGTCGACATCTCCCTCGAAGCCCTCCAGATCGTCGAGCAGCGGGCGGCCGAGGCGGCGCTTCGCGTGAACCTCGTCGTGGCCGACCTCGACACCTTCGAGTGCCGGCCGGCGTCGTACGACCTGGCGGTGCAGACGTTCTTCCTGGACCGGGCGCTCATCGAACGGCTGGCCCGATGGGTGCGGCCGGGCGGCCACGTGTACGTCGAGACGCACCGGCGGACTCCGACGGCGCCCTCCAAGAGCCGCTACGCGCTCGACCCTGGAGAACTCCGGGCGCTCTTCGACGGGTGGCACGTCGTCGAGTACGAGGAAGGCGTCCGTCAGGAAGGCGATCGGGAGATCGACACGGCGCGCCTCATCGCGCGGCGTCCCGCGTAACCGGACTCGGCCCGCGGCCGGGCCCGACGCCCGTGCGGCAGGAGGTGTCCGCCGGCCGCTCGAATAGGCGGCTACTTAAAGCCCAACTGCTTCCGGTCCGTCGGGCTCCCCGAGGAGACGTGGAATGCGTCGACCTGCGCGGTGGTGCGTGCTCGGACTCGTGGTGCTTTCGCTCGTCGTCCTGCCCCAGTTTGCGACCGGCGCGCCGTCCGCCGGATCCACGTTTACGTTTGCCCGCCCCCAGGAGACCGAGACGCTGGATCCGCAGCGCACGACCGCAGTGTCGTCCGCCGAGGTGGACTATCTGCTCTACGACACCCTCGTGACACAGGACTACGCCAACACGGTCCAGCCCGGGCTGGCGGAGAAGTGGACGATCTCGCCGGACGGCAAGACATACACCTTTACCCTGCGATCCGGCGTGCGATTCGCGTCGGGGAAACCGCTGACCTCGGCGGACGTCAAGTACACGATGGACCGCTGGCAGGCCCTCAAAGGCTCCCCGACCGCCTACAACATCAGCCCCGTCGAGAGCGTCGACGCCCCGAATCCCACGACCGTCGTCATGCATCTCAAGACGCCGCTGTCGATCCTCCTCGTCAACTTGGCCGGCTACTCGGCCAGCATCATCAACCAGGACGCGGTCACCCGGGCGGGTGACGACTACGGCACGGGCGTCGGCAAGGTGGACGGCACCGGGCCGTTCGTCCTGCGCGAGTGGGTGCGGAACGACCGCCTGGTGGTGACCCGCAACCCGGCCTACACCTGGGGACCGCCGTTCTACAAGAACCACGGCCCGGCCCCGTTCGGGACGGTCGTGTTCCACACGATCGTCGAGGACACGCCGCGCGTCGCTGCGGTCCAGATCGGTGACGCCCAGTTCGCGGAGTCGATCCCTGGCGAACAGGTCCCGCTGCTCGACAAGGACAAGCGGGTCCAGGTGATCCGGTACGGGGACCTGAACACCGCGTTTATTGGACTCAATCTGGGCCACAAACCGCTCGACGACCTCAAAGTCCGCCAGGCGGTCAATTACGGTATCGACAAACAAGAGATCATCGCCGGGGCCTACTACGGGCTGGCCACGGAGGCGTTCGGACCGCTGGCGCCGGGCACGCCGGGCTGGTGGTCCGGCGTCCAGAAGATCGGGTACCACTACGATCCCAGCCGCGCCAAGCGCATCCTCGACGAGGACGGCTGGACCCAGTCGGGCCCCGGCGCGGTGCGCCAGAAGAACGGCCAGCCCCTATCGCTGCTGTTCCTGTACTCACCCGGTCCCGGCGTCGAGCAGCTCGTGACCCTCGCGCAGTCCGAACTCGCCGGCGTCGGCGTCCAGCTTCGCCCCCAGAGCATGGAATGGACCGCGTTCCTCGCTGCCCTCCGCGCGGGCCAGCACGATCTGTTCTTCATCAACGTCCGGTACGTGACGCCGGACGTCCTCTACTTTTATTTCTACAGCACGCAGCGCCCGGCGCCGAACCGCTTCAACTGGGCCGACCCGGAGACGGACCGTCTCTTGGATCTTAGCCGCGCGAGCACAAGCGACCCCGAGCGGATGCAGGCGTACCAGAAGCTGCAGCAGATCGTCGTCAGCAACGCCATCTGGGTGCCGCTGGTGCACGAGAAGCGGGTCGTGATCGCCTCGCCGAAGCTCGTCGTGCCCCAGATGCACGCGAACGTGCTCTACAAGATGCTCGATCTGGGACTCAAGCCGTAGCCTAGGGTCGGCATGGGCTCGTACATCGCGCGCCGGCTCCTCCTTGCCGTGCCGGTGCTGTTCGGCGTGTCCGTGCTCGTGTTCCTCATCCTCCACCTGACGCCCGGCAACCCGGCCCTCGTCATCGCGGGGCCGGACGCGCCGCCGAATGTGGTGCGGGACGTCGAGCGCTCGCTCGGACTCGACCAGCCGCTCTACATCCAGTACGGCCGCTACCTCGCCCGGATCGTGCGGGGCGATTTCGGACGATCGATCCAGTCGCGCGAGCCCGTCGTCGACCGGCTCCTCGCCACGTTTCCGGTCACGCTGACGCTGGCGGTCGTCGGCGTGGTCTGGACGATCGTCGTGAGCGTGCCAATGGGCATCGTCGCGGCCTACCGCCGCAACTCGGTCGTCGACCTCGCCTCGATCGTCGTGGTCCTCACGGGCTCCGCGGTCCCGGTGTTCGCGGTCGGGCTCATCCTGCTGTGGATCTTCGCCATCCTCTTGCGGTGGCTGCCGCTCGGCGGCTACGCGTCCCTCGCCACCGTCGATGGCTGGCGGGACATCGCGCTCCCGGCGATCACGGTCGGCAGCGGCACCATGGCGCTGCTCGCCCGCCTGACCCGGTCGTCAATGCTGGAGAGCTTGAACCAGGAGTACGTCCGCACCGCGCGGGCGAAGGGCATGCACGAGCTGCGCGTCGTCGTCCGCCACGCCTTCAGGAACGCGCTCCTCCCAGTGATCACGATCGTCGGCCTCCAGTTCGGGTTCCTCCTGAGCGGCGCGGTCGTGACCGAAACGATTTTCTCACTCCCCGGCATGGGACGGCTGCTCGTGGACGCGATCCTCAGCCGAGACTTTCCGATCGTGCAGGGGGCCGTGCTGTTCCTGGCGGTGACGTTCGTGCTCACAAACCTCCTCGTCGACGTCGTGTACGCGGTCGTCGATCCGCGGGTCCGGTATCAATAGTGGACGGCATGCCGGCACGGACGCGCACGCCGGGCGGCCCCACGCTCGCACGACGGCTGTGGCGGTCATGGCAGGCCCGCATCGGCGGGACGATCGTGGTGGGGCTCGTGCTGATCGTGCTGTTGGCCCCGACACTCGCACCCTATGACCCGCTGCACCCCAGCGTCCTCGATCGGTTTCAGGGGCCGTCGCGCGCGCATTGGTTTGGGACGGACGACCTCGGGCGAGACATCCTGAGCCGGATCGTCTATGGGAGCCGCGTGTCGCTGCGGATCGGGGTGATCGCGGTCGGCATCGCGTTCGCCGCCGGCGTCTCGCTCGGTCTGCTGGCCGGCTTCTACCGGCGGCTCGACAACCCGATCATGCGCACGATCGACGTCCTGCTCGCGTTTCCGGGCCTCTTACTGGCGATCGCGATCCTCGGCGCGCTCGGCCCGAGCCTCACCAACGCGATGATCGCCGTCGGCATCACGACCGTGCCGTCGTTCGTCCGGATCACGCGCAGCGCCGTCCTTCGCGTGCGGTCCCAAGAATACGTCGAAGCCAGCCGGGCGCTCGGCGTCCGGGACGGCCGCATCCTCATCCGCCACGTGCTGCCGAACATCTCGCCAGAGATCATCGTCACGACCACGCTCAGCATGGCGAACACGATTCTGGCCGCGTCGGTCCTGTCGTTTCTGGGGCTCGGGGCGCAACCACCCACGCCCGAATGGGGCGCGATGGTCTTCGTGGCAAAAAACTACCTGGGCCTTGCGCCGCACACCGCCCTGTTTCCGATCCTCGCGATCTTCGTCACGGTCCTCGGATTCAACTTTCTCGGCGACGGCCTCCGCGACGCGCTGGACCCCCGCCTGTACCAGCGCTAGGCTGAGTGGCACTTCAACGCGCGCCTCGTCGTACAGCGGCCTCCCTGACGCGCACGGAGCCGGATGCCGACCGTGGGGGCGGCGTTTTCCAATTCAGCGAGGTACGCGGGCTCGATGCGTGACGAACGACGTGGGACGGTGCTGTCGCTAGGGGGGATCGCCAGAAATCACCGCGGGCTGCTTCTCCACGCGCGGGGCACGCCACGGTCCCAAGGCTGGCTGCGGGGTGCGGACCAAGTAGTCACGAATCAACCGGAGGCGCGCACAATCGGCGCGAAAACCCCACCCGGATACGGCACCGTTGGGCACCGCGAACTCGTCCTCCTCGACCGCCCGGCAGGCCAGCACCTGCGGGTCCATGTTGTCCCGCCCGACCAGAAGCGGCCCCACCGGGCGCCGAAACGTCCGCTGGATGAAGCGCTGCGCCAACGGACCGGGACCGTACTGGGCAAAGAACTGCTGGCGTGACGCGATCGCGGCCGTCACCAAGGCAATCATGGCGCCCGCGGTCGCGTCTTCGAACGCGGTGGGTTTGTCCCCGAGGCGCTGTTTCGCTAAAAACGTGAGCCCAATGACGAGCCACGTGCCGAGTCCGCCGACGGCGAGACAGAACAGGAGCCACCCCCACACCAGGTCGAGGGTCGCCTCAGGAGAGCGCAGCCTGGTCCACCGTATCCCGGCCCACCCCAGCACGGTCATCACCACGCCGACGGCCGCCGCGCCGATGACCGCGACCAAGACGGTGTGGACCTGCGTCAGATGTCCGACGACGAACATGCTGAGCCCGAGCGCCGTGGCGATCAGCTCCACGGCGCTAACACGTGATCCGGGTCCCGGTGAGATCCCAGCAGTGCTGATGCGGCTGGGGGTGCAGGCACTCCAGACGGAGGTTTCCCGTTCGTGAGTCGATCGTCGAGATGATGGTCGCAGACGGGCTCCACAGGAGACACTTCGTGCCGGCCCCGGCCAGCACCGCCGTCGCCGCCGCGGTCAGGCGCTCCATGCTCGCCGTGAGATGACCGGCCACGTGCGCAGCGGCGGGGTGGTTCAGGATGTCGACCGTCTTGCGGGTCGTCTCGCCGATCGCGTCGAGCAGCGCCCGCGTCTCGTGGGAGAGATGCAGATCGTCGTCCTGTCCCCCCGGCCCCGTCACCATGACCGCTTCCCGCTCCCTTCCCCGGCGTGTTGTGGCTGCGCGCCGCCCGCCGCGGCGCGGACTCAGTGCGCGGTCCAGCCGCCGTCGATCGGCAGGGCCGCGCCGGTCAGCACCGCCGCGGCGTCCGAGCAGAGGTACAGCGCAAGCGCGGCGACTTCCTCGGGCTCGAGCAGGCGCTTGATCGCCTGCCCCTCCAGCATGATCCGGCTCACGACCTCGGACTCCGGAATCCGGTGCGTCGCCGCCAAGCTCGCGATCTGCCGCTCCACCAGCGGTGTCCGGACGTACCCGGGGCAGATCGCGTTGACCGTGATCCCGTGCTCGGCGACCTCCCACGCCGCCGCCTTGGTAAATCCGACGACGCCGTGCTTCGCCGCGACGTACGCGGACTTGAACGGGGACGCGATCAGGCCGTGCGCGGAGGCCATGTTGATCACCCGTCCCCACCGGCCGCGGATCATGTGCGGCAGCGCGTACTTCGTGCACAGGAACGTCCCGGTGAGCAGCACCGCGAGGAGATAGTTCCAGCGCTCCTCAGGAAACTCGACGATCGGCGCGACGTGCTGCAGCCCCGCGTTGTTGACGAGCACGTCGAGCCGGCCGAATGCCGCCACGGCGGCGGCCACCATCTCGCGGGCGGAGGTCGCGTCTGCCACGTCCACGCGGCTGAAGACCGCGCGCCGCCCCTGGCGCGTCAGCGCCTCGACCACGGCCCGCCCGGCCTGCTCGTTGAGATCGGCGACGCAGACGCTCGCGCCCTCGGCCGCGAGCGCCCGCACGATCGCGAGGCCGAGCCCGGATGCCGCCCCTGTGACGATTGCCGCCTTCCCCTCCAGCGTGGGCACGGCCCTGCCTCCTTCGATGTCCGGACGCAACCCCGTCCGCGATCCCGACGTCCTGCGCATCGGCCCGTTTCGGTGGCCGCCGATCCCGTTCCTGTGGAGCGCGAACGACCCTCAAGGACCTCGGCCGCCCAGACGCGAAGGCCATCGTCCCGAACCTCGGTGTCGGTCGAGGAGGCCCCATGGCAGCAGCCACCCGCTATACGCTCGCCGGACAGCGCGCGCTCGTCACGGGCGGCAGCCGCAGCATCGGGCGCGCGATCGCGCTCGGCCTGGCGCGCTGCGGGGCGCGCGTCGCGATCAACTATCACCGCGACGCCGAGGCCGCCCGGACCGCGGTCGCGGAGATCGAGTCGCACGGCGGCTGGGCGATGGCGGTCCAGGCCGACGTGGCCGATCCAGGCGCGGTCGAGCAGATGATGGGGCGGGTGGAGGCGGCGCTCGGACCGGTCGACATCCTCGTCAACAACGCGGGCGTGCTCACCCGCACGCCGTTCCTCGAGATCCCGATCGACGAGTGGGACCGGATTCTTCGCACGAACCTCCGGGGCTTCTTCGTCGTCGGCCAGGCGGTCGCCCGGCGCATGGTGCGGCACGGGATTCAGGGATGCATCGTCAACGTCGCATCCAGCAGTTCGCGCTACGCGTCGCTCAATCTCTCCCACTACGCGGCCAGCAAAGGCGGCGCCACGATGCTGACGCGGTCGATGGCCTACGAACTGGCGGCGCACGGCATCCGCGTGAACGAGGTCAACCCCGGGCTGATTGAGACCGACATGAACCGGCGCGACTTGGCGGATCCGGCGTGGCGCGAGATGCGCCTCGACCGGATCCCGCTCCGACGGGTCGGCGCGCCCGACGACATCGTCGGCGCCGTGCTGTTCCTGGCCTCGACCGACGCGGGGCTCATGACGGGGGCGAGCATCGCGATCGACGGCGGCATGACGATCGCCTGACCGCCGCCCGGATCGCTAGAGCACGCCCGTCTCGAGGTTGGGCTCGCCCTCGGCAAACCGGCTCGGGCGCAGCGCATGGACGTCGAGACTGTGGGCGCGCCCGTCGACGATGATCTCCGCCAGGAGCTGGCCGAGCGCCGTCGAGTGCATCACCCCGTGTCCGGACGAGCCGTTGATGAGGTACAGGCCGCGCACGCCGGGCGCGGGCCCCAGGATCGCGTGCTTGTCGGGGCTCATCTCGTAGAGGCCGCAGAGGCATGCGTCCGGGTCGATCCCCGCATCGCGCAGCGCGGGCGCCATCGCGTACGCCCGGGGCAGCAGCGCGTCGAGCCACCGCGGATCGAAGGTCGTATCGAACGGATCGTCCGCCGGCGTATCGACCGGCCACATCAACACCACGCGGCCGTCCCGCACGCGGTAGTGGACGCCGTCGTCGACGTCGATCGTCATCGGCGTGTCGGCTGACAGCGCACACGGCGCGGTGATCGCGACCTGGCGGCGCGCCGGGACCACGGGCACCTCAATCCCGGCCGTGCGTCCGACGGCGGCCGCCCACGGACCCGCGGCGTTCACGACGTGCCGCGCCGCGACCTCGCCCCGCCGCGTCCTGACCCCGCGCACGCGCCGCGTCCCGTCGCCGGAGTCCTCCGCGAGGCAGGCGACGTCCCCGACCCCGTACTCGATCGTCACGCCGAGGCGCTGCGCGCCGCCGAGATACCCCCGCAGGATGTCGAGCGGCACAATGTAGCCGTCGGTGGGACAGAAGCTGCCGCCCACATACCGGTCCGCGCGCACCGCCGTCGAGAGCCGCGGGATCTCGTCGGACCCGACCTCCCGCACCTGGTGCAGGCCCGCTCGCCGCTGGACCGCGTGCGCCGCCCGGAGCGTGTCGAGCTGCGCGGCGGTCCGCGCCATGAACAAGTAGCCCACCGGCCGGTACCCGGGATCGACCCCAAGCTCGTCCCGGAACCGGAGGAGCTTCTCGCGCGCGAGGAGCGACAGCCGCACGCACACGTCGGTCGCAAACTGCCCCCGGAACCCGCCCATCGCCCGCCCGGTGCTGCCGAGGCCGGCCCGGTCGCTCCGCTCGAGCACGAGCACGTCGCGGCAGCCGCGCGCGGCGAGATGATAGGCCACGCTCGCGCCCATCACGCCGGCGCCGATGACGACCACCTCGGCGGTGCGCGTCACGCGGGGCTCCCCGGCGATCCCGAGGTGTCCACGTCGAGCCAGCCGTGCGGCGTGACCCGCACCCGATCGCCCGGCCGCGCGAGCACCGTCGTCGTGGGCGCTTCGAAGATCGCCGGCCCCGCCGCCTCGAACCCCGCCGTGAGCGCCTCCCAGCGGTACACCGGCACGTCGAGCCAGCCGCCGAGGTAGACGCGCCGCCGCCGCGGCGCGGGCGGGCGGTCTCCGGCCGCGGGCGTCTCCGGCTCGGCGGGGGCGACCGGCAGCACGCCGACGACCGCGACGCGCGCGTTGACGAGGACCACGTCCTGGTCTGGGGCGCTGTACGTGTAGAGCGCCTCGTGCCGCCGCTGGAATCGCTGCACGATCTGCGCCACGAGGTCGGACGCGGCCAGGTCGAGTCCGTCGAGGGAGACCCCGATTTCGAAGATCTGCTCCCCGTACCGCATGTCGAGCGACCGGCGCACCGCCAGCGGGCCGTCGGCCGCCCGCCCGAGGCGGGCTCGGCCGTCCGCCTCCATCCGGGCAAACAGCCGCCGGATTCCCGCCGCGCCGATGTGCTGAATCTCGCCGACGTGCGTCTGGACGAGCTCGTAGCGAAGATCCGTCGCGAGCATGCCCCATGCCGACAGCACCGCGGCGGCGCGGGGCACGACGACCCGCGTGATCTCGAGCATGCGGGCGACCTGCGTGGCGTGCAGTCCCGCCGCGCCCCCGAACCCCAGCACCGCGAAGCGGCGCGGGTCCACCCCACGCCGTACCGACACGATGCGGATCCCCTCCGCCATGGCGGTGTTGACGAGGGTCTGAATCCCCTCGGCCGCGACGATCGTCTCACACCCGAGTTGGGCGCCGATCCGCCCGACCGCGCGTTCCGCCGCCCGCGCGTCCAGCCGCGTGCGCCCGCCGAGAAAGTTCGCCGGGTCGAGGTAGCCGAGGACGACGTTCGCGTCGGTCACGGTCGCCGCCGTGCCCCCCAACCCGTAGCACGCGGGCCCGGGCCGGGCGCCGGCGCTCTCGGGGCCGACGTGGAGCAGCCCGGCGGCGTCCACCGTCGCCACCGATCCCCCGCCGGCGCCGAGCGTGTGGATGTCCAGGCTCGGCAAGGCCACCTTATGCCCGTCGATTGTCTTGTCGCCCGACAGCGGCGGTTCGCCGCCCTCGAGCAGGGCGATGTCGGTGCTCGTCCCCCCCATGTCGAACGTGATGAGGTCGCGCGCGCCGAGCAGGCGTGCCGCGTAGCGGCTCCCCGCGATCCCGCCGGCCGGGCCGGACAGTATCGCGCCGGCCGCGAGGCGCACGGAATCGGGGATCGTCGCGACGCCGCCGTGGGACTGCATCACCAGCACGCGGCGGGAGTACCCGCTCGCCCGCAGCCGCGCCGCGAGGGTGCGCAGGTAGCGCGCGAGCGCCGGCCCGACGTACGCGTTCACGACGGTCGTGCAGATCCGCTCGTACTCCTTGATCTGCGGCAGCACCTCGGACGACACCGAGACGTACGCCCCCGGAAGCCCCCGCGCGACCGCGCGGCGGGTCTCGCGCTCGTGCCGGGGATTCCGGTACGCGTGCAGGTAGCAGATCGCGACCGCGTCGAGCTGCGCGCGTGCGAGCGATCGGATCGCGCCGGCGAGCGAGCCGCGGCTGAGGGGAACCGCGACCGTCCCATCCGCGGCGATGCGCTCGCGGACTCCGAGCCGATGCCGGCGCGGCACCAGCGGCACCGGCGGCGGCATCCGGAGGTTGTACCGGTCCGCCTTAAGCCCCTCGCGCATCTCTAAAATATCGCGGTGCCCTTCGGTCGTCAGGAGGCCGACGCGGGCGCCCTTCCGCTCCACGAGCGCGTTCGTCGCGACCGTCGTCCCGTGCACCACCCGATCGGTGTCCGCGAGCAGCGCCCGGAGGTCCACCCCCAGCGCGCGGGCCAAGAGGCGCAGCCCGTCGAGAATGCCGAGCGACGGGTCCGCCGGGGTCGAGGCCGTCTTGGCAAAGGTCACGCGGCCCTGGTCGTCCACGGCGACGAGATCGGTGAACGTCCCTCCGACGTCAACGCCGACGCGGTACACGCGTCCTCCGCCGTGCCGTGCGCGGGCGCGCCGGACCTCGGGCCGCGGTCACGAACCCGTCGGCCAGATCCGCCTCACGGCTGGCCCGGTCGCGCGCCCGCGGCTCTCCGTACCCGCCCCCGCCGCTCGATTCAATCAGAAAGACGTCCCCCGGACCCACGGGCACGCCGACCTCTTTCGTCTTGAGCACGCGCGTCCGCCCCGATGAGACGAGGCGGTACCGGTGCGTCGCGCCGTCGCGGCCGCCGAACAGCCCGTACGGCGCGTGGCGCACCCCGTCCCCCGCGGTGTTGGCAACGGCGGGCGCCGCGATCCCGACGCGCAGCTCGAGCACGGAGCCCACCCCGCCGCGAAACCGCCCGTCGCCGCCGGAGTCGGGCCGAAACTCGTGCCGCGCGAGGACGAGCGGGAAGCGCACCTCGGTCACCTCCACGCTGCCGAACTTGATGCCGCCCGCCGCCTGTCCTTCGCCCGCGGTGGGCCACCCGTCGCCCGCGGACGAGGCGCCACCCCCGCCCCGCGCGTGAAACAGGTGCCAGATGAACGGCTTCGCCGACCGGGGATCCACGCCGCGGAGGGCGATGCGGAAGCGCCGCGACCACCCGGCCGGGACGCGGTCCGGGCACGCGCCGGCGAGCGCCTTGAGCACGGCCTCGGCGATCTCCTGGCCGCAGTGGTTCGTCGCCAGCGTGACGGGGGCCGGAGGGCGCGGACGGACGACGGTCCCCTCCTTCGTCCGGACCTCGACCGGCCGGAACGTCCCGTCGTTCTTCGGGATCTCCGGATCGAGCAGATACGCGAGCGCCATGAACACCGCGGACATCGTGTTCGGGAGCGACGAGTTCACGAATCCGGTCACCTGGGGGTCGCTCTCGGTCAGGTCGACGAGCAGCGCGTCGCCGCGCTTCGTCACCGTCGCGCGGATCGCGATATCGACGGTACCGTGTCCATCGTCGTCGAGCACCGCCTCGCCGCGGTAGACGCCGTCGGCCCAGGTGCGGAGGCACGCCCGCGCCTGCCGCTCCGTCCCGTCGAGAAACCCGTCGACGCACTCGGCGATGACGCCCGCGCCGTACTCGTCGAGCAGACGGCCGAGGCGCCGCGCGCCCAAATGCGCCGACCCGATCGACGCCCGGAGATCGCCCAGGAACTCGCGCGGGTGCCGCACGTTTGTCGCGATCATCCGGAGCACGTCGTCGCGCGGCGCGCCGCGGTCGTACAGCAAGAGCGGCGGCACGCGGAGCCCTTCCTGCCAGATCTCCGTGGCCGCGGGGTTGTAGCCGCCGTGCGTCGAGCCGCCGATGTCGCTGTGGTGCGCGCGGTTGATCGACCAGAACGCGAGGCGGTCGCCGGCGAACACCGGCACCAGCGCGGTAAGATCGGGCAGGTGGTTGCCGCCGAAATACGGATCGTTCAACACGTAGACATCGCCGGGGCCGATGCGGCCCGCGAACGCGTCGAGCACGGACCGGACCGCCCACGGGAGCGCGCCGACGTGGATCGGGACGTGCTCGGCCTGAGCCACAAGCCGGCCCGCCCCGTCGCACAGCGCCGTGGAAAAATCCCGGCTGCTGTTCAAGATCTGGGAGTACGCCGTGCGGAGCATGGCTTCGCCCATCTCCGCGACGATCGCCACGCACCGGTGCTGAACCACAGAGACGGTGATGCGGTCGGGCACACTACTCCCCCCGAGCGGCGCAGCGATCACGAGCGGGCGTGAGGCGGGTCGCGTGGGCGCGCGCCGGCCCGGTCAGCCGAGCCGGTGCATCCAGAACAGCGACACGGCCATGGTGCCGACGAACAGCGCGGCGACCCCGACCGCGGCCAGCCCGCTCACTTCGACCGGCCGGAACTCCCAGCCGATGACGCGGCCGAGATGGGTGTAGACCCGGTTCAGGTCGCCGGCCGTCGTGACGCGCTGGTAGGTGCCGCCGGTTTCATCGGCGATGCCCTTCAGCGTCTCCTCGTCGAGGCGGACGAAGATGCTGTGGCCCCCGAGCTCCAGGAACGTGCCCTCGGGGCGCCCGAGGCCGATCGTGTACACCTTCACCTTGTACTGCTTCGCGACCGCCGACGCCTGCTCGGGCGGCACCCCGCGGTTTGATTGTCCGTCGCTCAGGAGCACGACCGTGGCGGGAGGCAGCTGGTCGGTGTCCACCGGCGGCACGGTCGGCAGCGTGGGCGACCCGTAGCGGTCAAACGAGTTCGTGAGGCGCGGGCGGCCCGGGAGGGCGTACACCGCCTCAAGCAGGCCGTCCCCGATCGCGGTCGCGAACTCCAAATCGAGGTTGTTGATCGCCGCGATCACCCGATCGTGGTCCGCCGTCGGCGGGGTCACCAGCGTGGCGTAACTGCTGAACGAGACGACCCCCACCTTCGTGTCCGCGGGCAGCGCCTGGACGAACTTTACGGCCGCGGCCTTCGCCGCGTCGAGCCGGTCCGGCGGGACATCGGTGGCCATCATGCTGCGGCTCACGTCGATGCTCATCATGACGACGGTGCGGTTGTCCGGGATCGGCACCGGCGCCTGCGGGCGCGCCACCGTGAAGATCACCGCGCACAGCGTCGCGAGATAGAACGCCGCGGGCACGTGCCGCCGCCAGCGTCCGCCCGCCTCGGCCGCCTTCGCGACGAGGTCGAGCGTCGAGTACGTCATCCGCTCGCGGGGAGGTCGCCGCAGGATCCAGACGTACGCCCACACCAGCAGCGGCACGAGCAGATACAGGAGGAGCGCCCACGGCCAGAGGAAGGTCACGGCAGCCGCCCCATCCACAGCATCGACACCAGCCCCCCGCCGAGCATGAGCACCCCGGCACCGCCGACCATCAGCGCGGAGACCTCGGTCTTCCGCTTCTCCCAGCCGATCGACCGTCCGAGATCGCGGTAGATCTGGCGCAGGTCGTTCGCCGTCGGCGTGAAAAAGAACTTCCCGTCGGTGATCGCGGCGATCTGCTGCAGCAGCGACGGGTCGAAGGGGACCATGACCATCTGGCCCTGATACTGGAACACGCCGCCCCCGGGCGTGCCGAGCCCGATCGTGTAGATCTTGACCTTCTCCGTTTTCGCGAGAATCGCCATCCGGAGGGGGTCCGCACGTCCGGCGTTCTGGCCGCCGTCGCTCGCCATGATGATCGCCGCCGGCACGTCGTCGATCGTCTCCCCCGGCTGCGGCTGGGGCGCCGGCGTGGGCTGCACCGGCGGCTGCGGCTGCTGCCCAAAGGGGCTGCCCCCGAACGGACCCGGCTGCGGCTCCTCCGTCGGGACCGTGCGGCCCGGGATCGCCTTCATCGCCGCCGCGATCCCTTCACCGATCGCCGTCGCCTCTTGGGGCTTGATCGCGTCGATCGCATCCTTGATCGCCTGATGGTCCGGCGTCGGCGGCACGTTGAGGGTCGGATACGTGCTGAACGTCATGAGCCCGATCCGCGGCCCCTGCGGGAAGTTGTCCACGAACGTCTTGGCCGCCGCCTTCGCCGCTTCGAGGCGCGACGGGGCCACATCGGGCGCCTGCATGCTGCCGCTCGTGTCGATCAGCAGGATCACGACGGCCTTGTCCACCGGCAGCGGAATCGCCATCACCGGCCGCGCGGCGGCCACGAGGCACAGGGCGAGCGCGACGAAGTACAGCGCCATCGCGATGTGGCGCCGCACCGCCGGCAGCCGGATCGCAAGCTGTGAAAACAGCGGGGCCTCCGCGAAGCGCTGGGCCGCCCGGCCCCGCACGCGGCGCACGCCGAACACGTACCACGCCACGAACACCGGCAGCAGGAACAAGCCCCAGAGCATTACCGGCCAGGTAAATTCCACCGCCGCCGCCTCCGGAACAAGATGAATTTCAGGAGCGGTTCCACGACCGACGCCTCGGTGGACAGCGTGAGCAGATCCACGCCGGAGCGCCGCATGATCTCTGTCAGGCGTGCGTCACGGGCCGCGACGAGGTCGCGGTACGTCTGCCGGACGCGCCGGTCTGAGGTATCGACCCACAGCTGCTGCCCGGTCTCGGGGTCGTGCAGATGCACGCCGCCCACATCCGGCAGCTCACGCTCACGGGGATCTTCGATCCGCACGGCAATGACCTCGTGGCGGTGCTGCAGCTCGGCGAGGCCGCTCTCCCATCCCTCGGGCGCGTGGAAGTCCGAAATGAGAAATATGAGCGACCGCCGCTTCACCACCCGGCCCAGCTGGTGGAGCATCGCGGTCAAATCCGTGCGCCCGCCGCCGACCGTTTCCGGGAGCACCGAGAGGTCGTGGATGATCCGCAGCGCCTGGAGCCGGCCGGCCCGCGGCGGGATGTAGCCGAGCCCCCGCTCCGACGGAAAGACCAGCGCCCCGACCTTGTCGCCGTGCCGCGTCACAATATACGACGCCACCCCCGCGAACTCGATCGCGAGCTGTCGCTTGAACTGGCGGATGGTGCCGAAGGACATCGACGGCGTGAGGTCGACCAGCAGCCACGCCGTCAGCTCCTTCTCCTCGAGGTACTGCCGGACGTAGAGGCGATTCATCCGCGCCGTGACGTTCCAATCGATCCGGCGCACCTCATCCCCGGGCTGGTACTCGCGCACCTCGGCCAGGTCGAGGCTCGGGCCGTAGAACACCCCGCGGTAGTCGCCGAAGAGATAGCCGTCGAGCCGGCGAACGACCTTAAACTCGAGGCGCTTCAATACCCGTTCGGGAGTCTCCATAGGGGTCTCCGATATGCACTCTGGGTGCGGGCACCGCGTCCATCACGCGGCGCAGCAGCTGATCGGGCGTGACGTCTTGTGCGAGCGCCTCGTACGACAGCAGGATCCGGTGCCGCAGCACCTCCGGCGCGAGGTCGCGCACGTCCTCCGGCATCGCGTACTCGCGACCGCGCATCAGCGCGATCGCCTTGGCCCCGATGATCAGATTGAGCGACCCGCGGGGGCTCGCGCCGTAGGACACGAACCGCTCGAACCCGCCGAGGCCGTAATCCTGCGGCCGCCGGGTCGCATTGACGAGGTTCACGGCGTACTCGTGCAGCTTCGGGTCGACGTACACGGCTTCCGCGATCTTCTGCAGCTCCAGCAGCTGGGCCCCGGTGATCACCGTCTTCACCGCCGGGGTGTGCTCGGTCACGCGCTCGACGACGGTCAGCTCCTCGTGGAACGACGGATAGGAGATCACGACCTTGAACATGAACCGGTCGACCTGCGCTTCGGGGAGCGGGTACGTCCCCTCACTCTCGATCGGGTTCTGCGTGGCGAGCACCAAGAACGGATCCGGCAGCGCAAACGTCTGCTTGCCGATCGTGACCTGACGCTCCTGCATCGCCTCGAGCAGCGCCGACTGCACCTTCGCCGGCGCCCGGTTGATCTCGTCGGCGAGCACCAGGTTCGAGAACGTCGGGCCGAGCTCGACCTCGAACGTCCCGGACTGCTGATTGTAGATCCGCGTCCCGATCAGGTCCGCCGGGACCAGGTCCGGCGTGAACTGGATCCGCCGGAACTGGCAGTCGAGCACCTGTGCCGAGGTCTTGATCGCGAGCGTCTTGGCGAGTCCCGGCACGCCCTCGATGAGGATGTGGCCGCGGGACAAGAGGGCCACGAGAATCCGCTCGAGCATCAGGTCCTGGCCGACGATGACCTTCTTGATCTCGTAGAGGACGTTGCGCATGGTCGCAGCGGCCTCTGAAAACGTCTCAAGCGGGTACCGAAGGACGCGCATCCGAGCCGGGGGCAGTTCCTTGGACAACGCCATCACCTCGATCGACAGTCTCGTGTACTTATCGGCCGACCTACCTGACTCCTACCGCGTTCACGGAGTCGTTACCTACTCTGTAGTATAGTCTCCGTGCGAGCAACCAGATAGGTGCATCGAGCGTCAGCCCGGACGCGGAAACGACGCCGCGCCGGACGTCTGAGCCCGGCCGTTCGGCCGCAGTCGATGCTGTTCCGGTCGTAAAGGGTGGCGGAGCGATGCGGTGGGGACGCCGATCCGGGCCCGAGCGGACCTCACCGGGTGTGGCAAGTGCGCGTGCGGCTGTTGGAGCCGCGCGGCGCGGAGGGGCGGCCGCGCGGCGCGGAGGGGCGGCCGCGCGCCGGGTGGGGTGCCCGGGCCGCGCCTGCGCTACTCGACGTCGGCGAACCCGGCGCCCAACGCGCCGGTGGCGGCCTCGTCGGGCACCACGACGTGCGCGGCGCCCGGCGCGATCTCGATGCCGACGACCGTCCCGGGCGTTGGCGCGGGGCCCGACACCGCGGCTTCAAGCATCGTGTCACCGGCGGCCAGGATCACGGTGGTGCCGCCGTTGCGCCGCAGCACCCGCGAAACGGTGACGTTCGGCCGGCCCGGCCCCGGGTCGACGACCCGGATGTCTCCGCACCGCACCGCAAACGTCGCGCTCGAACCGACTGGATACTGCTTCGCGGCCGCCCAGATGCGCAGGAGGCCCGCCTCGACCTCGACCTCATCGTCGGACCGGCCGATGACCCTCCCGGTGACCACGTTCGTCGCCCCAACCAGCCGCGCGACGGTCGCGGTCCGGGGCCGGGCCGAGATCTCGGCCGGCATTCCCACTTGGGCCACCCGGCCGGCGGTGAGCACCACCACGGTTTCCCCGAGCAGGTACGCCTCATCGAAGTCGCGGGTGACGTAGATCATTGGGGTCTCGAACGCGTCGAGCAGGGTCAGCAGGTCCACGCGCAGCTGCTCGCGCGCCAGCACGTCGGCTGACGCAAACGGGTCGTCCAGCAGCAGCAGGCTCGGGTCGCCCGCCAGCGCCTGTGCCAGCGCGACCCGCTGCTGCTCGGCCGGCGAGAGGTCGGCCGGGCGGCGGTCGCCGACCCCGTCGAGTCCCACGACCGCCAGCAGCGTATCGACCCGGGTGCGCTCGCGCCCGCGCCACACCTTCGCGAGCCCGTAGGCGATGTTCGCGGCGACCGACAAATGGGGCAGCAGCCCGTACCATGACGGCACCAGCGCGATGCGGCGGCGCCACGGGCGGACGTCGATCCGCCTCCGGGAATCGTAGAGGGCGGTGTCGCCGATCACGACGTGCCCGCGGTCGAGCGGCGCGACGCCGGCGATGCACCGCAGCGCGAGTGTCTTGCCGGCCCGGGACGGTCCCACGATCGCCACGCGCTGGTGCCGCGACGCAAACCCCGCATCCAAGACGAATCCGTCGCGCCGAACGGTCAGCGCCACGTCAAGCATCAGGACCGACCTGCCCGGCTCGCCGAGGCCCGAACACCTGGGTGAGCGCGAAGATCGCCAGGAACAAGAGCACGACCGTGGCGGCGGTCGGCAGTACGTCGCCCAGCGCCCGCACGCCCGAGATCACGAACCCGGCCGGCCGCTGGGCCGCGGCCGCAGAGATCGTGCCCGACTCGCTGAGCGCCCGCAGCCACACGAGCGGCACCGCCGCGAGAATCCACGGACGCGCGAGCGGGAGCGACACGCGAAGAAACGTGACGAGGGGAGTCTTCCCGAGCGTGAGCGAGACGTGCTCGAGCGATGGGTCGAGCGCCCCAAACGCCACGCGCCCCGTAATCACGAGGTACGGGGCGGACACGCAGGCCTGCGAGGCCACCACGATCCACCAGGCGGTGACCCGCACGCCCCGGGTCACCAGCCAGTCTCCGATGAGGGTGTGGGCCCCGAACACGCCGAGCAGCACCACGCCGCCCACCAGCGGCGGCAGCAGCAGCAACGCGTAGGCGAGCACCATGAGCGCGCGCTTCCCAGTGAACGTGCGCCGCGCCAGCAGGTACGCGAACGGCGTCCCCACGAGCATCACGATCGCGGTGGCGATCGTCGCGGTCAGCAAGGAGTTCCCGAGCGCGACGGGCGTCAGCGCATGCCGAGCGGCCGCGGCCGCGGTCGCGGGGGTGAGCTCGACGAGGGAGAGCAGAAATGGCGACGCCAGGTGGGAGACAAGGCTCGCCGCCAGGATGCCCAGCAGCCACGGTGTGCCGTCCACGCGGGGCAGCGAGACCGATCGGTCCCGTAACGGGTTCACCGCGGCGCCGCCCCAGCCCGGCACGCGCAGCCCCCATCGCCCGGATGCTCGGCGGGCCGGGGCGCGTGGCGAACGACCTCCTGCTGCACGAAAATGCGCACCGCGCGTTATTCTGTCCCTGTACCCAGCTTCCTATCTAGAGCGCGCGCGATCGCATAGGATCTTCGGCCTATATCGGCCCAGTCCGCATAGGAAAATCGGCCCATGCGCACAGGTGTGCTGCGGAATTTTCGTCAAAACCCGCCGAATTCGCCGGTTCACGGTCCCGTCTCGCCGCAGGCCACCGAGGAGATGCCGAAGAAATGTTCGGCATGGCGCCCCACGGTCGCAGGGCCCCGGTGCGCATTCCGACCGCCGCCTCAGCCTCCGCCGCGGTGCTTCTTCTCGCGGGGGTTCTCATCTGGCAGAGCGTCACGCAGCACGGCAGCCCCGACCCGACGAATCACCACCTCACGCTGGCCGCCGCCGTCGTCGATACCGGAATTCTGGTGTTTCGCCAAGGCCTCGAAGCGACGCTCGTCCTGGCCGCAATCTGCGCGAGCCTCGGCCAGAGCGGACCGCTCGACGGGCGTGCCGTCTTCTGGGGCGTCGGCGCCGCGCTCGCCGCGACCGTGGTGACCTGGTACATGCTGCTCGCGGCGCTCGCCGCGGTGGACGCGCCCGCGCTCGACGTCCTGGCGGCCACCGGTGTGGTCGCCGTCGCGGTGCTCCTCGTCGTCATGAACTGGTTCGTGCACCGCGTCTACTGGACCGGGTGGATCAGTCGCCACGCGCGGACGTCCCGCGCGCTGCTGGGCGCCTCCGGCCGCGCGCCCGCCCTCCTGTGGCGGGGCCTCGCGCTGCTCGGCTTCACGGCGACGTACCGCGAGGGGTTCGAAACGGTCGTCCTGCTCCAGAATATCCGGCTCCAAGTTGGCCATCAGGCGACGCTCATCGGCGCGGGAATCGGCGTCGGCCTGACGCTGATCACCGCCGCGTTGACGTTCTTCGCGCAGCACCGACTCCCGTACCGCCGGATGCTGGTCGCGACCGGCGTCATGCTCGGCGGCGTGCTCGTGCTCATGGTCGGCGAGACTGTCGAGCAGATGCAGGCGGCGGGCTGGATCCCCGCGAGCCCCCTCCATCTGCCGGTCCCGGCGTGGGCGGGCGTCTGGTTCTCGGTGTACCCGAATGCGGAGGGACTCGCGGCCCAAGCGGCCGCCGCCGCGCTGGTGCTCGGCTCGTACTGGGCGGTACGGTACGGGCGCGTGCCGCGGGTCGGGCCGCACGCGGCGTCCGCCACGTGGGGTTACGCGGTCGCGTCGGGCAGGGGCAGAGAAACCGGTTCCGCGCCGCGCGCGGCACGATAGCAGGCCTCGACGAGCTCGGTCGCGCGGTATCCGTCCTCCGCGGTCACCGGCGACGGTCGCTCGCCCAGCGCCGCGTCGACGAATAGCCCGTCCTCGACGACGTATCCCCACTTCTGCTCGAACGGCATCGCGGCGCAGTCGATGGCATCCGCCTGCACGCGGGGTCCGCCGCTGAACGAGGCGCGCTCGAGCTCTTCGGTCACCACCGACGCGTGGGCGCCGTACACCTCGATGCGCTCCGAGGGGAACAGCCAGGTGGCGTGGGCCACGCTCGTCAGCGACGCGATGACCCCGCTTCGGAACCGCAGCAGCATCGTGAATCCGTCGAGCTCCCGGTACACGCTCTGGCGCGCCCACCCCTGGATCACCTCGGCGTCACCGAACAGGAACCGGGCCATATCGAAGAGGTGCACCGGGGTCTCGTACAGATAGCCGCCGGTGACCCGCGGATCGGCCGTCCAGACCGGCTGCTGCAGTTCCCCGCGATTGTGCTTCAGCTGGGCGGCGATCGGCGCGAGGCGCCCGTCGTCGATCAGGCGCTTCGCGAAGCGGTACACGTTGGCGAAGCGGCGGTTGAACCCGATCTGATAGATGCCCTTCGCGTGCCGCGCCGCATCTCGGATCGTCCCGGCCTCGCGCAGCGACGTCGCCATGGGCTTCTCCGAGAACACGTGGACGCCGTGCTTCAAGGCGCGCACGACCGGTTCGACGTGATGCGTGTTGGGGGTCGTGACGTACACCGCCTCGGCGCCCGCGTCGAGCAGCGCCTCGAGGCTTTCCAGCGGCCGCGTCCCAACCTCGCCCGCGAGGCGCGCCGCGGCCTCCGGCACCGCATCGGCGATTCCGATCAGGCTCACCCGCTCATCGCGGCGGAGGTTCAGCGCGTGAATCCGTCCGATGAACCCCGCGCCCAGGATGCCAACTCGCAGCGCCATCCCCCACCCCCATGCACACAGGCTGGTCGACGCCTCTCAGCGTCCCCGGTGTCCGAGTATTCGGATCGAATCGCGGCAACACCCGCCCGCCGCCGGGACGGGCCGCCGTCCCCGCGCGCGTGGGCCCGGAGGACCCGCGCGGGCACATCCGCCTGCCCCATCTGGTACAGGTAGATGTGCAGCGCATCGGTCACTGTCCGGCTGTCGGTGAGGCGCCCGCGCTCGGCGAGCGCAGATAGGATTACCTGCGCGCTCGGGTACATCCCGTGCACGAACCAGACGCGCGGATGCCCGGACGCCAGCGCGCGGACGGTGGCCGCGTCTCCCGCCGCCAGCGGAGGAAACAGCACGCCGCTCGAGACGATGTCGGCGGGGATGGCACGCTCCTCGACGCCGGGGTGCGCGGGACCGAAGTAGTAGTCGAACGCCGGCTGCACGTACGGGACGTAGATGAGAATGAGATCTCCCGGCCGCGCGCGGGCGTCCACGTACGCAGCCGCTTGGTCCCACCGACGCAGCACGTCCGCCGCCAGGTCGTTGTGGTAGTGCGCCGACACGCCGAGCAGGTTTACGACGGCGACCGCGCCGATCAGCGCGGAGCGCGCCGCGGGCCGGGGAATGGCGAGCAGTCCGGCCGCGACCGCCAGAAACAGCGGCACGTCGGTCCACAGGTACGCGCGCTTGATAAAAATCGGGGCGCGCAACGAGATCACGATCAGGCAGGCGATCGGCACCACCCACAGTCCGACGGTCAGCGCCGTCCACTGCGGATGCGCGCGCCAGATCGCGCGTCCCAGGAGGACGAGACCGATCCCGACCACGAGCGTGGCCAGCGGTGCGGTCGGGTTCAGGGCGTACCAGGTCACGACCGTCCCCCGCGCGATCTGGTGGACCACGAGCCAGAGCAGCGGCACGCACAGCAGCGCCACGGCCGCGTGGGCGCGGAGCCAGTCGGCGACGAACTGGCGCCGGGCCGACGGCGGGACGGCGGGCCACGCGCCCACGAGCACCGCGATGACGGCGACCGGAAACAATACGGCCGTGTACTCGGTCCACACCGCCGCCGCGGTCCCGACCGCGTACGCCGCCCAGACGGAGCCCGGCGGCCGGTCTCCCGCCAGCGCCCGCGCGAGCGCGACCATCGCGATCGCCAGCGCGAGCGTCTCGAGCGCGTACATGCGGGCTTCCTGGCTCCACTGCACCAGGTCGGGCGCGCAGGCGACGAACAGCGCCGTGAGGACCCCCAGCCGGTGCCCGCCGACGATGCGCCCGAGGGCGTAGGCACTGCCGACCGTCAGCACCCCGCACGCCACGGACAGCGTCCGGACGGCGACCGCCCCGTCTCCAACGAGCGCGATCCACGCGTGCAGTGCGAGGTAGTAGAGCGGCGGGTGGTCGTCGAGGCGTCCCAGAAGCCCCCACAGGTCGCGCAGCGGGTGCTGTGCGACCCAGACGGTGAACGCCTCATCGATGTCGAGCGAACCGAACCCGATCCAGTGCAGCCGGAGCGCCGCGGCAAGCACGAGCGCCCCCGCGAGTCCCCAGCGGTCCCAGCCCGATGCGACGTCGCGCGCCGGCTCAGATTGTGCGGACGTGCGCGGCCTCCCTCATCGGACTTCTTCCGGTCACCCCTTCAATGGTTGGCGGACCTCCCGTATATCCCCTGTCGGGGGAAACTCCCAGCGGCACGGACCGCGCTGCTGTGCGGGCCGCTCGGCAGGGTGCTATCGGTGTCTTGGCGAACGCCTGCCTGGGTATAGTCTCAGAGTGGTGCCGCTCGTGAATGTTGCGCACTGGAGGGAGCAGTAGATGACACCGCGTTGGATAACGGCGTTGGTCGTGGTGTTGCTGTGCAGCGGGGTTACCGGGCCCCTGAACCGTCCGGCCCAGAGCATGAATTTGCCGGTCAATGTGGGCGCGGCAAACGTCAGCGGTCGATCCCAGGCGATTCTCGTGGATGTCAACGGCCTTGCCCTGTACTATTTGACCTCCGACACGGCGTCGGCAAGCGCCTGCACGGGGTCGTGCCTGACCGACCGGCCGCCGGTGCTGAGCGACACGGTCCCACCGACGCCGTCGTCCGCCCCGCAGGTGGGATTCCTCGGGGTCGCGCAGAACGCCAACGGGTCGCAGGTCACGTACGACGGCCACTTTCTCTACCGGTTCACCGGTGACCAGAGGATGGGTGACGCGACCGGCGAAGGGCTCAAAGGACCCCAAACGGGTATTTGGCACGTGGCCACACCCGAGTTGTAGGCGGGGATGGGGCCAGGGGTGTGTCAGGCCCGTGGCCAGGAACCTTCAGCAGCGCGCACGCGCTTGCGCATGCAGTAACTGACGCACACGGGGGGGGACGTCACGTGAAACGGTGGGCTCTCGCGGTCACTGCGGTGGCGCTTGGCGCGTCCGGTATCATTCAGACTCCGGCGCACGCTCAATCATCTCCGGGATCATCGGCGGTCGCCTCGGCGGTGCTGGGTGGGTTCGAGGTCGTCCCGACGCCCGCGCAGACGCCATCCTCCCCCACGCCATCGCCGGTCGTCGTTCGGGAAGCGCGCGGAACAACCGCCGGCACCGTGACGGTGAGCGCGTCGTCGGGGTCGACCGCGGCAGCCGTCCCCGTACCCGGCTTGGAGTTCGGGTACGATTCCGTGTCCGGGTGGGGATTCGCGGGCACGGTCTGGACGGATAATCGTCAAACCCAGACGACGGGATCGAGTCTATCCGGGCTCAGCGCCGGCACGAACGGGATGGGCGCGGCCGCCGATCGGGCGTACGCGGTCAATCCGGCGCTCCGCCCGATCGAGCCCGGGGCCGTCGACGCGACCGCCCCATTGGCCGGCGTCGGCGCGGACGAGTCGACGATCGGACCGCTCGGCACGGTCGGTTCCCCCGACAGCGCGTCGCTCGAAGCCGAGTGGTCCCCGACCGCGAGCCCGCTCGAGGCACAGTCGCTGCCCGTTGGGACGCCAATGCAGGCCCAAACGCCCACGACGCCGCAGCAGGCTCAGTCCTCGGGAACCGCCACAGCGACGCCGGCGATGACCTTCACCAACACGGTCCAGGCCATTTACTGGATGCCCAGCGTGACCGCGTCGGTCGTGCAGGGCAGCTCGGGCTGGAGCGACAATCTGTTCGGCCTCGATTACCGCCTGGAAGCTCAGAGCCATTGGGGCATTCACCTCGTCGGGGTCACCGGCAACGAGAACGGCTACACCCTCAACGGCACGAGCCTGGCGTCGCTGCCGCTGAGCGGCAACGATGCGCTGTGGAGCGCGGATCTGTTCTACCGCTGGTACTTCGTCGACCCGACCGTCGACAAAACCTACATGTTCGGGCTGTTTACGGGCTACGGGGGCCGCAGCATCAACCTCAATACGAACGCGCTGGGGCTCGGTTCCGTCAGCGGCAGCAGCAACGGCATCCGGTTCGGGCTGGAAGGCGCGTTCCAGATCACAGACGGCTGGGCGATCAACGCCAGCGTAGCGTACGAGCCGTCCGACACCCTGGTGGGCAGCCTGTTCAACGCGTTCGGGGCCGGCGCCAACGGGTCGGTCTCCGCCACGGGGCAGGGCTGGGATTACCTGGCGAGCGTCTCGTACACCACCCCGAGCCAGTGGGTCTTCACGCTGGGGTACTGGTGGAGCCAGGACAACCTCGGCCCTGCGTCGGTGAACGGCGTCGGCGTGTGCCCGTGCTCGGTGACGTGGCAGGGTCCCTATCTGACCGTCGGCAAGCAGTTCTAACGGTTCGCATCGCATAGGCTCGACGAGTCCCTGCGCCGCGCGCGCTCACGGCGCGCGAGGTCCGCGCAGGGACTCGGATCATTTACGTGTAACTCCGCCGGGGCACGGAATAGACGGTCGGCGGAATCGCCGTTGCCGTCCAGAGACCATGCGCCGTCAACCCCCGCGGGCGATGATCGCACCGCGGCCGCCAGCCCAGACGCCAACCGCGCGCGCGAGCATCTCGCGAACGAATGCACCGTGCTCGCGTGGCTGCGCACCGGAATTGCGATCGTCGAATTCGGCTTTGCGATCGCCAGATTCGCCATCGCCATCCGACAGCTCGCCGGGAGCCGAGCGGGCGCGTTCCCGGCCTCGGCGTTTTCCGTCTGGTTCGGCATCGTCGCTGTCGTCGCGGGAGTGGCGCTGGTGCTCGCCGGCCTCCTTCACTACCGAGGAACCCGCGCCCAGCTGGAGTCGGGCACGTTCCAACGGGCGGGGTACGCCGTCGACATCGTGGCCATGTTGAGGGCGCTGTTCGGGCTGCTGCTGGCAGGATACCTCCTCTACACGGGAATGCGCGTGTAGCCTGCATTCCGACCGCGGCGTGCCGAACCACGGTCGACCACCAACGTCAGATGAAATACTCGAGGACCTTCCGATCGACGGCCGCCTCGATGGGCAGCAGAAGGTCGGGATCCTTGACACCCGCCCCGAGGTTCAGTTTGCGCTGCGGCACCCTCACGACGGCAACGTCCTGTCCGACCGTCATGACCGCCGACGACAGCGGCACGCCGGTAGCAAGGTCGAAGGTGACGATCAGGTCCGGGAACGTGGCCAGCCGGCGGGAGTGACCGGCGTGCAGCGCATCCAGCGTCATGTACTCGTTCCAGAAGGTGAGCTCCAACACCGCGCTCTCGGCCGCCTGGACCCGGAGCGTCCCGACGTTCAGCCCGGCCCTCGTCTCGAGTTGGACGTGGGTCACCCGCCCGCGGCCCGCGATCTCCCCACCCAGCGCGCCGCTGGCAGCCTCCACGACCTCGATGGGGCTGGTGCCCCGCTTCCGCAGCATCGCCCGGCCGACGCGGATGCTCTCCTTGACGGCCCCGACCGCGGCGTGCTCGCCGAGGTAGGAGATTGGCACCGGGTTCCGCACCACCGCCACCATGCCTCCGGCCTGCGTCGCAATGTGCGGCATCAGCGGGGAGAGGGCCGAGAGCTTGCCTCGGAGGACGATCTCCAAATCGCGGTGCTGGGCGGGATCGCCTCCGACCGCGGCCTGCAGCGACACGTAGCCCTCCACCCGGTGCAGCCCCATGGCGCCGTGGATGCTGAGGGGATGCGCCCGCCCGTTGCACGGAGCGTCCACCATGGGGATTCCGAGGGCGGCCGCCTGGATCCACCCATTGGTCACGCCGATTCCGCCCATCTCGTTCCCGATCATCCCCTGGAGCTGGACGCCGCCGTTCTTCATCAGCAGCTCCGCGGCACGAATGTGATGAACCGGGGGCACGTGGATGTCCCTGGCGGCGGAGGCTCCGACGATCGCCGCCGTGGCCACCATCGCATCGGCGGGTATGTCCGCGAGATCGACCAGCTCCACCGCACCCAACTCGACCGCCAACAGCCCGTTCCGGCGCCCCTCGATCTCAGAGCCCCCGCCGCCGCCGCCCAGGACGCCGCCGCCGGTCACCGCAGCGTCCACGAGTTCGTTGTCCAACCGCAGCCTGGACATAGGTTCGCACCTCCGCCGACGGACCAAGGGGCCCGTCACCCGTCTCTTCGCCTACCTGCCACGCCGCCGTCCCCCGCCCCACGCGGCGCACCGCACCCGTGGGGCGGCGCGGTCGGATCGCCGTACGCGGCCATGCGCGGGTGCCGCCAGCAAAAGGTTCTCATACGCGGTTAGCGTCCCGTCGGCGGACAACAGTTGCGGCACGTACCCGATGCGGCGCCGCACCAGGGGCGCCTGCGTCACGACGTCGAAGCCGGCGACCCATGCCTGGCCGGAGGTCGGCGGGAGCAGCGTCGTGAGGATCTTGATGACCGTGCTCTTGCCAGCGCCGTTCGCGCCGATCAGTCCAAAAATCTCGCCCGGCCGGACCTCGATCGAGACGCCATCCACGGCCGTCAGCATGCCAAAGCGCCGCACGAGACCCTGCGTCCGAATCGCTGGCACCGAGATGCTCGAGGCATCGGCGGGACGAGCACGGTCTCGCGGGCTCACGCCTCCATGAGATGCCCATTCACGATCCCCGACCGGCACACGTGCGGCGGCCGACCGGCCGTGCCAGCGCACGCGCCTCCGCGCGCGACACCGTGCGCCCGTGTGCCGTGTACATGTGGAGCGCGTGTGCTCGCCAGGCCGCATCCGGGTCCGCGCCGGTGCTGCCGACGCCGCACACCTCGCACGCGATTTCCATCGGCCGCAGCGTTGCGGCGCGGAACACGAGGCCCCCGGACGTACGTATGGTCTGGTCACCTGCCCCCGGCTCTGCCCCACCGTGCGCTCCCTCCGCACCCGTCACGACTCGCTCCAACGCGAGTCGCTCTTCCGGACTGAGACTCCCCACAGTCTTCTGGACGTGCGTCATGTCCGCACCAACCCGTCCGCGAGTGTCGCCGCTGGTAACCACAATGCCTCTACCTCTATTGGATGCCGTTCAGGGTGAGACGTCCATCCGTCGGGGAATGTATAGACCCGCCGCAGCACGCTCCGGATTCAGCGACCGGCGATCTGCACACTTACCTCCATCGTGCCCCTTGAACGAGATGACCGGATAGCACGGCACACGCCACGGCAGGAGAAGGCGCGGAGGGATAGGAACCTCGAATGCATACCGTTCGCGGAGGCGCCTCCCGTGCGCATCGGGCTGCAGATCCCGAACTTTACGTTTCCCGGCTCCCCCCCTCTGCGCGATGCGCTCCGGGAGATCGTGCAAGCCGCGGACGCCGGCGGGTTCGACAGCCTATGGGTCATGGACCACTTCTTCCAGATCCAATATGTCGGCCCGCCGGACCACGAGATGCTGGAAGCGTATGCGACCCTCGGCTACTTCGCGGGGCTCACCCGCAGGGTGAAACTGGGGGCGCTCGTGACTGGGGTCGTTTACCGCGCCCCCGGGATCCTGGCCAAGACCGTGACGACCCTCGACGTGGTATCCGGGGGGCGCGCGTACCTGGGCATCGGAGCGGCGTGGTTCGAACGCGAGGCGAAGGGGCTCGGCGTGCCGTTCCCGCCCGTGCGGGAGCGGTTCGAGCGGCTGGAGGAAGCGCTCCAGATCGTCGAGCAAATGTGGTCAGCGAACAACGGTCCGTACCACGGCAGACACTATCAGCTTGCCGAAACGCTGTGCCGTCCCCAGCCGGTGACGACCCCGCACCCGCCGATTCTGATCGGCGGCCTCGGCGAACGGAAGACGCTTCGCCTTGTTGCGCAGTACGGCGACGCGTGTAACCTGTTCGATCGGATCGGCTGGGACGCGCTCGGTGACAAATTGGACGTGCTCAAGCGCCACTGCGAACGCATCGGGCGTCCGTACGAGGCGATCGAGAAAACGACACTGGGCTCGATCCTGCCCACCACAACCAGTGCGGAGATCGTCGCTCGCTGCCGGCGCGGCGCCGCGCTCGGGATTCAGCACATGATTTTCAATGTCGCCGAGGTCGAGACGATCGCGCCGGTTGAGCGGCTCGCCAGGGACGTGATCCCCGAGGTTCGGAACCTCTAGCAGGTCTAGGCGTGTTCACGAAAATGCGGCTCGCAGAATCGGCGATCATCGTAACCCCTTGACCTCCAGCCTGAGGTCGGGTAGCAGGGTGGCGCGCCGGTCAGGTTACCGTTAAGGAGCCTGACCACGGTTCCACCCCGCCCCCTATCAACCGGATAGCGGGTTTTCCCCAATCCGGCTGGAAGAGCACGCGCTCAGTTGCAGCGTTCCCGATCCTTCCCAGCCTGTACCTGGGGAGCGATTGGTTTGCTGCAGCCTACAGCGTCGGTCCGGATCTTGGCGGTAGCCCGAGCGCGTTATCAGCACCCGCACCCTCTCCTTCTCCAACGCTGGCCTGCTCCCAGAGGCCCTTTGCTCCCGCTCCTTGTTATCGGAGCGATCATCGCTCCTACGGCCTCATGCGCCAGACTCTCCCCCACCAGTGAACTTCCCGAGTGAAGTCGGTTATATCACTGGCCTCACGGGTGAGAGCCCTTCCCCGCTTTGACCATCCACCCTTTGGATGTTGCCGCCACCCCTACGCCGGAGGGCTGGTTGCGTGCACACGCCCAGCTTCTTCCGCAACCACACTGGCCTTCGTCCCCTATGTAGAAACTTGGCACCCTCATTCCCACTGTGGCGCTGAGCACTCCGTTACCGGAGCTCTGAGTGGGCCTGAATAACGACGCTGCAGTGTTCACTTCATGTTGCGGCCCCATCCATCGCTCGTCTCCTGGGCCACCGACCGCGGCCTTTATATCTCTGCCGGGCCGCCGAGACTTGTACGTCCGGGCTTCCGTCTCGCGAGTCACCTCCTTCGAGACGCCGGACAACACTACCGCGGCAAGTTGGGCGACTCCGCGGGTCGGACTCTCACCGACTGAGTGTATGGCTTTACGGGCTGCACACATAGGTAACAGGTTGTACCGGACACATGGGTAACACTTCCTCCCCTAAAGGGGGGGACGCGGATGCCCTGGAGGGAGTGTTCGGTGAGGTTCCGTCAATAGGTGTGTAAATCTTCAGGCGGCGACCTCCTGACCGTTGGTCGTGACTTTCACGCCATTCACGAACTTCACGCCTAGGTAGACCTCAGTGGCACGCTCCGGGGCGGTGAGCCGTCGGAGCGGCGCTCCGCGACCAGCAACAGCTTCCAGATGATCGCGCGCGCGTTGGCAACCTTCTTGAAGCGTTTCGCGGCATCCGTGCGCAACCGCAAGGCCGCAAAGGGTGACTCCACCGGGTTCGACGTCCGCAGATGTGACCAGTGCTCCCGGGGGAACTGGTAGAAGGTGACGAACCGGTCCCAGTCGCGATCCAGTACGCGCACGGCGTCCTCGTGCCCCCGGCCGGTGGCCCAGCGCTGGAAGGCGGCCTTCCGCCGCTCGGCCTCCTCCCGCGTCTCCGCGTACGCGATCGCGGTCAGGAGGGGCTTGGCCTGCGGTTGCGCGCGCTTGGGGAGCGTGTCCAGCACGTTGACGATGCGGTGATTCCAACACCGCTGCTCCGCCGCCTCCGGATACACGTCGCGCAGCGCGCCCCAGATCCCCAGATGGCCATCCCCGATCACCAGCTTCGGCGCGCAGAGCCCCCGCGCGCGCAGCGCCCGCAGGAACGTGCCCCAGGCCTCCGTGGATTCCCGGGGCCCGCTCGCGACGGCGAGGAGCACCTTGCGGCCATCACTCAAGCCCGCCAGCGCGACCAGGAGCGCGGCCTTGTCCTTCTCCAGACCGGCCTTGACATAGACCCCATCGACCCAGAGGTAGACCACTTCCAGCTCGTCCACCCGGCGCTGGTTCCACGCCTCGTACTCCCCCTGCCACTTCTCTGTGAGCCGGGCCACCGTGCTCGCGGACAGCGGCGCGGCCTCGCCCAGGAGCCCGCGCAGCGCCAGCGCCAAATCCCCCTGGGCCAGGCCATGCAGATACAACTCCGGCAGCAGGGCGTTCACTTCGCGCGTCCGGCGGACGAACAACGGCAAGAGCCGACTCTCGAACCGGTCCTCCAGCCCGCGGGTGCGCGGACGTCGCACCGTAATCGTCCCGGCGCTCAGCGTCAGCCGCCGCGGCTTGCCATAGCCGTTGCGATAGCCCGCCGGCGCGTCCACGGCCGGTCGGCGTTGCGCCTTGCGGCGCCCGAGCAGCTCCGTGACTTCCGCCTCGAGGAGATCCTGGAACCACGTCTGGATCTGCATCCGAGCCCAGGCCTCCAACTTGTCCCAGCTGGGACTTGACGACGTGTCGTGATCCGTGTTCTGCTTGTCCATGGCGGTGTGTTTCCTCCCTGGGCCTCTGACAAGGCCTGGTTGTTGGTCTCTCTCTCAGGAGGATACACCGCCTTCAGCATTTACACACCCTTTGAGGGTACCTCTGTTCGGTGATGGACGAACGCATGCAGTTTGTCGCGCGGCGACTCGCCGGTGAGTCGATGGCGGAACTGTGCCGAGAGTTTGGGATTTCCCGCAAGACCGGTTACAAGCTCTTCGATCGGTATCAGGAATGCGGCATCCACGGGCTCACGGACCGCAGCCGGCGTCCGTATCGCTACGCCAACCAACTGCCCGTTCAAGTCGAGAACTACATCCTCACTGTGAAGCGCGAACACGCCAGCTGGGGGGCGCGGAAGATCCGCGAGCGCTTGACGCGCCGGTTCGCAGGGATTCCCATCCCCGCGAAGAGCACGATCCATGCGGTGCTGGATCGCCACGGCCTGGTGGAGCGTCGTGGGCGCCTGCGGCGTCGGGCGCAGGGCACCCCCTTGTCGCTTGGGCACCGTCCGAACGAAGTATGGTGCACCGATTACAAAGGCGAGTTCCTGCTGGGCAATCACCGCTACTGCTATCCGCTCACGGTCACCGACCACGCCAGCCGGTTTCTGCTGGCCTGTGACGCGCTCTCCTCCACCAAAGAAACCTATGCCTTTACAGGGTTTGAGCGGTTGTCTAAGGAGCGCGGCCTCCCGGCCAACATCCGCAGCGACAACGGCGTCCCGTTCGCGTCCGCGCACGCCCTCTTCAACTTGAGCCGACTGGCGGTCTGGTGGGTACGCCTCGGCATTGGCATCGAACGCATCCAGCCCGGCCATCCCCAGCAGAACGGCCGTCATGAACGGATGCACCTCACGTTGAAGAAAGAAGCCACCAAGCCCGCCGCGGCCAATTTCCTGCAGCAGCAGGCCCGGTTTGACAAATTTATCGACATCTTCAACAACGAACGCCCGCACGAAGCCCTGGACATGCAGTGTCCGGCGCAAGTCTACCGCCCTTCCCCACGTCCCTACACGGGCTTGCCGGAGATCGATTATCCGCTGCACGACAAGACCGTCGTGGTCACGCAGTGCGGTCGCATCTGTCTGGGCAACCATAAGATCAACTTCAGCCAAGTCTTCGCGGGACAAGCCGTCGGCATCAAAGAAGTGTATGATGACATCTGGCTGGTCAGCTTTATGGATTATGACTTGGGGTACTTTGATCTGGAGACACGCGTGCTCGAACCGCTCGAAAATCCGTTCGGCCCGAAAGTGTTACCCATGTCTTAGGTACGAACTGTCACCTATGTCTCCGGGTTGGACCTGATCGATATGGTCGGGGCGGTCGGACTTGAACCGACGACCTTCTGCTCCCAAAGCCAATCACCGGTCTTCGCTCAGCCTTGGTGCATATTGTTTAGCGGAGAACACCTGATTTTTCGGCCCCTTCTCCGGCCGACACACTGGTAGGACATCCCTAGCGGATCACGCAAGACGGCCGTAATTGACTGGTTGACCCGGCCCCCCGGGGGCACCGGAAGCGTTGTTGGGTGCGCGAAACTCAACACGCGCACACCCGTCGCGTTCCGGCCTTACGCCATCTACCCAACATCGAATCATGCAGTCGCAATACGATCTCCGCGTATGTGCAGGCAATTGGTGCGTCGGGGGTGTAAGAAGATGCTTGCCTTGTGAGTTAAGTCCCACGTTCTGCGGCCCACAGCACGGAATGAAGCGGGCCCGTAGTCAAGAAGCGCCGAATGTTCGAGCGTTGTGGGCTGACGAGGCTGTCGTGTCACATGCGTATCGAGGACGTTCGCTCGCGATGACATGGCTTGCGATGCGCGGCAACTTATGTTATATTTTGATATAATTCATTTGACGTCACGCACCCGTCGGAGGTTCGGCCGTGCACACCACCAACCTGCGCAAAGTCGGCGGCTCCGTCATGATGGCTGTTCCGCCCGCGCTGCTCGACATCCTCGGCCTGCGGCCGGGAGCCAAGGTCGGCATGGGGATCGAACGTGGGCGACTGATCGTGGAGGTCCGGAAACAGCCACGCTATACGTTGGAGGAACTCCTCGCCCAGTGTCACCCCAAGGCCGCGCGCACCAAGGAAGAGCGTCAATGGCTCGAGAGCACGCCTGCGGGCAATGAGTTGATCTGATGCAGCGAGGCGACATCTGGCTAGTGGGGCTTGACCCCGCGGAAGGACACGAACAGAAGGGACGCCGCCCAGTCCTGATCGTGTCGCCAGACGCCTTCAATCGGGTGACGCGGGTCCCTGTGGTTCTTCCCATTACCAGCGGGGGCAGGTTCGCGCGGACCGCTGGATTTGCCGTACCGCTGACGGACGCCGGTACGAAGACCGTAGGTGTTGTACGGTGTGACCAGCCCCGTGCCCTGGATCTCGCTGCACGCAATGGGAGAAAGTTGGAACGCGTCCCCGACACGATCATGGACGACGTACTGGCCAAGCTCGTCACGATTTTCGAGTAGGTACTGCGACGAGCGTTAGCCCCACCGCTGACACGCGGGCCTGATTCGGCGTCGGCCCCTGAGCGGACACGCGAAAGCGACCCATCGCTTCCGCGGCAAAAGCCGTCGTCAACGCAGCCGCAGCCGTGTCCGCCGCCTTGGCACATTCCCACTGACGTTCAGTCGCGGGCTTCCACCATCTCCTGGGCTGATATGCGCGGCATGCGCCACCACATCGTTCACGAATACCTGACGATCGATGCGGCAATTTGTATGGCAGACGGTGACTGAGGATCTGCTGCCGCTTCTTGGCCTTCTCCGAGGATTGCTGACGACTTGAGCACCTGCTCCCCGACGGGCGGCGATTGGGCGGCCCACAACGCGACGGTATGTTTGTCAAGCACCATGACAATGTTCGACGATCACCCGGTGTGGCATCCGAGGGTCTGATGAGGTTAGTCAAATGTAATCGCACGTCGTACGGCGTGAGCGGCGGTTGGCTACGTTTTCGCTCGATCCGGTGGGGCCTGTGTCCTCGACCGAATTCGCCGCTCATGGACTTAGCGTTCTGGTGCGGACGGTCGCCGAGGCCGCGATCGATTCCTGGAGGCGTGGCAAGCGTTCTTTGGCGGTTGAACCGAACCCCCGGGCTCAGCAGGTGGAGGTCACTGACGACGAGTTGATCGTGCACCTGCGGGACGGCCGGAAGGTCAGTACACCGCTGGCTTGGCTCCCTCGCCTCCTGCATGCGACACCGGACCAGCGGCGCGAGTGGGAACTCCTCGGCGACGGAGAGGGCATTCGCGGGCCGCAACTCGACGAGGATCTAAGCGGGGCCGGCCTGTTGCTCGGTACACTTGCACCAGAGTCGCAAATCTGATCACTGGAAGTATTGGAGGTGCTTCCCCCACGGGCCTTCGCGCGTGGGGGAAGCACCTCAGATGCCCGGGCCATCGATGGTGGTCGTCGTGCCGCTGTCCCCGGGATGCCCTGCCCCAACATCGTAATTGAACTTCATGCGCACCCGACGTTACTAAAAAGCCATTGCGATCTGGGACCGCTCTTCCGTCCGCAGACCATTGGTCAAATAGCAGGGGGGCTTGCAACCACGGTCGAATGACGTGCACGGTGGATGCGCGCATCCAGTTGAATCGTTGGAGCAAGGTGCCGGTATCGGCACTCACCGCGACCGCGTTGGTCTTGCTGATCGGCGCCGCCACGTCGGCGCCCGTTTCTTCGCAAACCCCCAGTTCCTCGGCCGCCTCGGCACAGGGCAAGGTCCCACTCCGCGTAGCCGTTCTCATTGCTCCACCGGCTGTTATGGAACAAAACGGGTCGCTGACCGGATTCGTCATCGATCTTTGGAATGCGATTGCCGCGCGGCTAGGGGTAAAGACGAATTATCAAATCATGCCTAATATAAGCCTTTTGGACAAGGCGCTGCAATCGAAAAGCGCCGACCTCAGCCCCGGGATCATTATCACGTCGGCACGTGATGCGGCTTTCGATTTTTCGTATCCAATAGTGGAGACAGGCCTACAGATCATGGTGCGAGGTACCGGTGCAACGGGAGGGACCACAACGCCGATAGTGGACATGTTGCGTCTCCTGTTTTCGTACACGACCATCGAATGGTTCGGCGTGGCCCTGGTGCTAGTCTTGATCCCGGCCCATCTCGTCTATTTTCTCGAGCGGCGGCACCAAAACGGCATCATTTCGAACCTGCACTACTTCCCGGGTATCTTTCAAGCATATTATTGGGGGCTCGCGACTCTGGCGCAACAGGTGGAGGAGATGCCTCGTCAATGGGTGGCCCGCACCCTGGCAATTTTCTGGATGTTCGCCGCCGTGGTGTTCATTGCGTCCTATACTGCCCAACTCACGACCAGCTTGACAGTGGAGCAGATTCGCGGAACTATCGAAGGGCCGAGCGATTTGCCCGGTAAACAGGTCGCCACGTTAGCAGACTCTCCTGCAGTTGATTATCTTCGGAACCAGAGAGCACAGGTACAGGAGTTCCCGACTCCTGATCCAATGTTTCGTGCTCTCCTGGACCAGAAAGTGGACGCCGTGGTCGCGCCCACACCGATCCTCCTCTATTATGCGGCGCATGACGGAAAGGGACGGGTAACGGTGGTCGGTCCAGAATTTGACCATAGTCAGGTCGCGATCCTCATGCAACTGAACAGCCCCCTGCGCAAGCAGATTGACGGCGCCTTGGTCGCGCTTCGTGAGAACGGCACATATCGGCAAGTCTATGACAAGTGGTTCGGCGGCCCTTAGGAAGAACCGACCTAAATTGCGTTGGATCCCCGATATTGAGGATGTGGACGCTGAACGTGCGATCAGGACAAAATACCGCGCGTTGGTGCCGGCGATGGACGAGCGGCACCGACGCTGGTGGGCGGGGACGGAGGCGCGGGCGATGGGCCGCGGCGGGATCGCGGTGGTCGGTCGGGCCACCGGGTTAGCCCGCAATACGATCGTGCGCGGACTCGCGGGCTCCGGCAGAAGCACGGGGTCGCCCCCGGACGGGTGAGACGTGCGGGCGGCGGACGGAAGCGGATGACGGTACTGGTGCCCGGCCTGACCGCGGCTTTGGAGGGGTTGGTGGAACCGGTCACGCGGGGAGATCCAGCGTCCCCGTTGCGCTGGACCTGTAAGAGTACACGGCGCTTGGCGGCGGAGTTGACGACGCACGGGTATGTGATCAGCCACACGTTGGTGACCAGTTTGCTCCATGACTTGGACTATAGTCTGCAAGCCAACCGGAAAACGCTGGAGGGCGCCCGCCATCCCGATCGCAATGCGCAGTTTGAGCAGATCAATGCCGCCGTCACCGCGCAGATGGCGCGCGGGCAGCCGGCCATTTCCGTGGACACCAAGAAGAAAGAACTGGTCGGCCGCTTCAAGAACGGCGGGCGGGCGTGGCGCCCGCGAGGCCACCCGGAACCGGTGAACGTCCATGACTTCCTCGCTGCCGCGCGGGGCAAGGCGATTCCCTATGGCGTGTACGATCTGGGGCGGAACCTCGGGTGGGTCAGTGTGGGCGTGGACCACGACACCGCGACGTTTGCCGTGGCCACCATCCGCCGGTGGTGGCGCGAACTGGGGCGGAAGCAGTACCCACGCGCCACGTCGCTCCTCATTACCGCCGACAGCGGCGGCAGTAATGGCGCACGCCTGCGCCTCTGGAAATGGGAACTCTACAAGTTCGCACGGGACACCGGCTTGGTCGTCTCCGTGAGTCATCTCCCCCCGGGGACCAGTAAATGGAACAAGATCGAGCATCGTCTGTTCGCCTTCATCTCGCACACGTGGCGAGGCCGTCCTCTGCTCACGCATGCGGCGGTCGTCAATCTCATTGCGGCGACCAAAACGAAGACGGGCTTGAAGGTCCGATGCGTGCTCGACACCCGCAAATATCCCAAAGAATCAAACACCTACGGCGGCACAGATGAACATCATCAACTTGAAGCCCCACGCATTCCATGGCGACTGGAACTATAGCATCCTGCCAGGTCCGGCTCGCAAATAGTCAAGTAATTTCAAATCCTAAGAGTTCGGGTCGAGACCAGCTACCCGCATCGCGCCGGCCGAACATCAGTTTGAAAGAGGAGAGAAAAGCATTATCGCCCCCGCGAGCGCGTGCAGCCGGACGGAGCTGCACAGGGCAGAGAACTGCGGCGGGTCCAATCCGGCGCAGTTGGCCACGGTTCCCGCAGGCGGGGCGCCGCTGGGCCAGGTGTAGGGTAGCGGCCAAGGACGCAGTTCGTTCAGAGCGCGGCCGCGCGCTCGTCGGACGACCGAGTCTCGGGCAAGATAGGGACGCAGAAGGGGACGCTCGCGATGTGGCTGCAGGTGCTCGTGCTGATCAGCATCGTGATGGTCGTGGTGGCGCTCGGTCTCGACGCGACGATCGAGCACGCGATGTATCTGTTCCGCCGGCCCGGCCTCCTGCTCCGCTCAGTCGCATCGATGTATGTCGTCGTTCCGGTGGTCGCGGCGCTCGCGGTACTGGGGTTTCGGCTGAACCCCCTTGTCGCGCTCGCGATCGTGCTGATGTCGGTGTCGCCGATCCCGCCGATTCTCCCCGTGGCGCAGCGTAAAGTGGGGGGGCACCCAGGCTACGTCTTCGGCCTGCTGGTGACGGTGTCCGTGCTGGCAATCGTCCTGGTCCCGCTCGCCCTGATCCTGTTGAGCCGCGTCCTTCCCGTGAACGCATATCTTCCCGCCGCGAAGGTCGCGCGGTTGGTGCTCGTCACGGTGCTGCTGCCCCTTGTGGTTGGCATCGCGATAGGACGCACCGCGCCGGCGTTCGCGAAGCGAGCCGCGCCCGGGCTCGGACAGGTAGGTTGTATATTGAGCGCGCCGCCTCACCATTGAGGACGGAAGGGGACCGAGTGAAATCAAGGAAGGGTCTTCCCCGCGGGCCAGGGATGGCGCGACACGTAGTGAGGAGCCTACGGGCTGCCTCGTAAGGTACAGTGCGATGTCCCCGGGGAGGACCCGATTAGGGAAAGTGGGGCGTGGAATGTGGACCACGGCCCCGGATGCCAAACGCAACGCTGGGGACCGGGGATGGTGAAGTGATGGCAGTCGCTGGCTCGACACTGCGACGGGAGGGGACGGTATGGTCGGACACAGCATCGGCATCGATCTCAGCATCAACGGTGCTCATGATTGCACCATTCTCGACGCAACGGGCCAAGTGACGCAGCACTTCACGTTTGACTCGTCCTCGGTGGGATTGCAGAAGCTCGAGCAGCGGATCCGCACACTCGATCCATCGCCCGGCGCTTCCACGGTGGTCATGGAACCCACCGGGTTGGCGTGGCTTCTTCCCTGCCTGTACCTGCGCGCGCAGCTGCCCGACGTCAAAGTCGTGCGCATCAAAACAAGCAAGGTGGCCGCCTTGCGCCAGTATCTGAAACAGGACGCGAAATCCGATCGCATCGATTCGCTCACGTTGGCCAAGATGCCGTTGGTGGATCCAGAGAAACTCTACGCCGTGGACCTCCCTCCGGCGGCGCTTCAGGGATTAGATCGTATGACGCGCCAGCGCGCACACCTGGTCGAGAGCATCACTGCACGAAAGAACCGTCTCCAAGCGGTAGTCGGCGGATACCTGCCCGGACTGATGGCGGTGACAGGCAAGCCCTGGGAACCCACGTTTCGCGCGATCCTGACTGTGTCGCTAAATCCTGACACTTTGAGCAACACGGACGAACCCGCGCTGCTGAAAGCCTTGCATGACAGGCCTTTGCGCAAGGCGCCTGCTGAAGAACTCGTCCCGCGGGTACGCACGGCCTGCGAGCAGCTCACGCGACTTTACCGTCCCTGCATGGAGGTGGGGCTGCTAACCGAGACCTTCTTCGACGACGTCCGAGACGAAGTGGCACGAGAGTTGCGCCTGATTGATGTGGAACAGCGCGAGCTGAAAGATCTCGAGGCCGCTATCGCCCGTCGGTACCAAGAGGTCGCACCCCAAGACCATCTGAGAACAATGCCTGGCCTTGGCGATGTCACCGCGCCTACGATTCTCGCCGCCGTGGGCACTCCGCAGCGCTTCCACAGTCAAGCGGCTTTCCGAGGTTGGACCGGCGTCGTGGCCCATGCGTCGCAATCTGCCGATAGCGACGCGAAGGGCCTCCCGATGACCAAGGCCGGACCGAAGCGCGTGAAGCTCGCACTCTATCAAGCCGCCGAGATTGCGCGGCAATGGGACCCGCAACTAGCCAAGGTCTACTACGATCAGATGGTTCACAAGGGCAACCCGCATTACAAGGCGGTCGGTGCCGTGATGAGCCATCTCGCTTCGCGCATTCACGCAGTGCTCACTGAACAGCGCGACTACGTTTTACAGGATGTCGACCGGCGTGAGATCAGTGTGCGCGAAGCGCGGACCATCGTCCTGACGCAGTACCAGGTGCCTGAGGAAATCCGGGCCGCGCGGCGGGCAAGCAGAGGACGGAAGCGAAACGGTTCGACGGTTGCTCATCGAGGCAGCGCAGAGCGCCTCTCCCGGAGAGCGCCCACTTCCTCCTGTGCGCATTCTACTCGGTCCCAAAAGATGGATCGAACCGGACCGGTGACGATCGCGCACTGATTGCCTGACGTGAACTATCTAAATTTGATCGAAGGGGTTGTTGACATGAATTAGGAAATGTACCTTGGCGTTGCTCCTGGCCCTCGTGCCGATCCTGGTCGCCTCGTGGCCCGAGATGGTCGCGCTCGTCGGAAACGGCAGCCTGCTGGCGATCGCGGTCGTCTCGGCACTCGCGCTGATGGCCAGCCACCTGCTCGGTGGACCGGAGCCCGACGAGCGGAGTACCCTGGCGCTGGCGTCCGCGACACGGCACCCCGGGATCGCGCTCGCCATCGCCAAGGCCAGTTTTCCGGACGTGAACGCGGGCGCGGCGATCCTGCTCTACCTGCTCGTCAGCGTGCTTCTGGGGATCCCGTACCGGCGCTGGGCGCAGAAGAGGCACGCGAAGGCCGACGCCTCGGCGCACCCGGCGTAGCGCCGCCCTTCCCGCGTTCTAAGCGCGGCGCGCGGAGTCGCGGATCGCTCTGCCGATCTTCCGCCATGGCAGCGAGCAGCAGGCCGCTATCTTCGGGGTCGCCCACACAGACTTCGTAATGTGGTACGGCAGTCCTCGGTCTCCGCTCTATCCGGCAATACGACACAGGCACGGCCGTTCGGTATGGCGAAACACACACCCAAGTGGCCGCATATAAGGAGAAATGCACAGTTTGTCCGGATGGAAATCAATCACCCTGGCGGTGATCTTGGGTTGAATCCCTTTCATTGCGGGCGATGCGACTGCGCGCATGTTCGATCACCTCTCGCCGTGACGGCGAAGGAGGTAGCCGGAGTACCGGTCCCTGCGGAGTGTGCACAAGTCTCCCGGGATCAAGAGGAGCCGCCGACGTAGCGTACCGAGGGTCAACGAATGGTCCTCGGGTGGTAGGCAGAGGCGCTTGAACCAGTTCATTGCGTTGTAGGCGAACAGCAAGAGGTGGAAGTACGCCTCGTTCGCCGCGAACTGATTGGTAGGAATCTTGGCGAGAGGGTAATCGGCCTTGAGCTCCTTGATAATGTTCTCCATCGCGGCTCTGGCATTGTACAGTGGTAGACAGCGCGGGGCCGGAGGCGGAGTTGGTGACATAGGCATGGTAGGTGTACCGACCGACGGTGAACAGCGTCGTCTGGGCACTCTCCTCTTCGGGCAGCGCTTTGCGGACGACGACGAAGCGATAGGGACGAGGCCAGCGATGGGGGTGGTACTGACACTCGGCAACGGCCAAGCCCCGGTACACTTCCGTGTACGCCAACCCGGTGATCACGGCGCGGAGTGGACGCGTCAGCCGGGCGACGATCACGAACTTGCCGCGGTGCGCCTCGATCGTTCTGACGATCTTGTAATCGTAGAACCCGGCATCCGCGCGGCTCTGTTTGCGCACCGTCGCGGCAGCTTCCGGGCGTTGGCGCCGACGCCCCGACGTCGGCGGCATCCGCGCGGTTCCCCGCCAGCATCTCTGGTCTCGCCCTCGGCGACCAGGTACGATGGCCGGCCTCGTTGCGGGTAGCCAAGCGCGCTTTCTCCTGATGTCCATACAGCGTCAACACCGTCGGCCATCGCAGCACGCGTCGCGGACGGGCGCTGCCAGCTGCGCCAGGTCGTGGCGCGCAGCGCGCGCAACACCTCCGGGTACCGTTGTAGCGCTAAGGGGCGGAGCCTGTCCCGCATAAGCGGAGGCAGGTTGAGGTTGAGGTTGAGGTTGAGTTGAGCTGGAACTCATTGGGGGAACAGAACGCATGTTGAACCATCCAGTCGCTTTCTCCTTGGTTTCGTTGATCGTACTGTGGCTCTCGGCACACATCGGGGCGTCCTTGCGTAATCGGTGGGGCCTGGGGGACGACGAGCGTCAAGATTTCGGCGTTGTGCAGACGGCTGCGCTGACACTGCTCGCCCTCATCATCGGATTCAGTTTCTCGATGGCCATCAACCGCTATGATCTGCGCAAGAATTACGAGGAAGCAGAGGCGAATGCGATCGGCACGGAATACGTCCGGGCGGGACTGTTGCCCGCCGCGGATGCAGCGGGGGTGCGTGCCCTGATCAGAAAATACCTCGATTTGCGTATTCTGTTCTACACTACCGCCGATGAGGGTGAGCTTCAGCAGATCAATGCGGATACTGCTCGACAACAGGCGGAACTGTGGTCGGCGGTACAGGGTCCGGCTCTGGCGCAGCCGACACCCGTGGTGGCCCTCGCCGTTTCGGGCATGAACGACGTGTTGAACTCGCAGGGATACACCCAAGCGGCATGGTGGAATCGCATCCCAGCTTCGGCATGGAGTTTATTGATAGCGATTGCCATCTGCTGCAACGTGTTGGTCGGCTATGGTGTGCTTAGCGCTAGAGTAAACGCCGGTCTGCTTTTTGTGTTGCCGCTGGTTGTTTCCATCGCATTCCTGCTCATCGCGGACATTGACAGCCCGGTGGGCGGCCTCATCCACGTCACCCCTCAAAATCTTGTCAGCCTATCCCAGTCCCTACCGACTGGCGCGAATCGAAAATAAGTGACACAGTGGCCACGTCAACACCGACGGGCATTATCGGAACGAACACCATCACCTTCCAGGTCTTGCTTCCCAGGCTGCGTGCAGAGCGCGAAGGATCTCAACCCGGATTTCCGTTTTGACGACGGAGCGGGAACCGTGAAGATGCGTCGAACGTCTTGATCGCGCGAGGTTCCGCATCACCGTGAGCACCTCGCCGATCAGCTCCGGATCGAGGGCCGAGGTGACCTCATCGAACAGCATGACCTCGGGCTGCATGGCAACAGCGCGCGCGATCGCCACGCGCTGCTGCTGCCCGCCCGACAGCTGGACGGGGTACGCCCACACCTTTGTCGGCTTTCACTTGTCCGCGCACATGCCAGCCGCTTGCCGAGTGTATCCACAAGCCGGTCGTGAGGCGTCCAACTCGGCCTTGGGGGACGTTGCAGAAGTCGACCTCAATTAAAGATATCAAGATCGCGATCGCGACGCTCTCGGCCGAATGATGTAGGTCCAGTCGCCCGTGCCAGGCCGAAAGCATTATCCACTCGGAGGGAGGACCAAATCCTTCGAGCGGCGGGAGGAATGCGCCACTCCTGATAGTAAATTGCTGTACATTTCTGTTTGATTTTTCTGGCGTCGGCGTGAGGTGCCAAATGTCGCGAACCGAATGACACAGAGCAGAACCAAGGAGCCAGTCCGAGGTTTGGGCGACTACTGGGGAGATGAAGCGGGCATCCCACGGGAAGAAGTCGTCAAAATGGCCAACGATGCTTAAGCCAGGAGTTCCCGGGTCGGCATGCTGTGGCTTCGCTCCGTTGAAGGGCGCAAGGCTTGGCCCGTTATTGCGGCGCTGGTGGTGGCGATGCAGGCGTAGAGTTCCCGAGCGACGTGCCTGTTGTACGCATCCGATTGTCCGGATCGGGGGGCCAATGAATAACTTCCTACAATTGGAGATCCGAAACACCGGAGAGACCCTGCGGATCGGCCGCGTACGTGACGCCGAAGGTCAAACCATCTTCACGATGGATGGATCGCTGCCGCCCCGGAGAAACGGCCCGCCCCTTCATGTGCATTTCCATGAACGGGAAGAAATCGTGGTGAAAGCGGGTTCGCTCGGAGCGCAAATCGGAACAGAGACGCTCGTTGTACCAGCCGGGGGAGCGGCAGTCCTTCCCGCCGGGGTCGCGCATAAATGGTGGAACGCCGGGGATGACGTTTTGGAGTTGGGTGGCAGGGTAGTTCCGGCGGGTGACTTGGATCGTTTCCTGCAGGCACTAGTTGCCGTTCTCAACGCCAGCACTTCGGGTAGGCCATCCATCTTTTATCTTGCTCACGTGCTGTGGCGGCATCGGCACACACACACCATCATGGTGCCTCCACGAGCCGTTCAGAAGATCGTTTTCCCGATAGTTCTGCTCATCGGTCGCGTTCTGGGTAAGTACCGAGGAGATGACTGGCCCGGTTCGCCGGCGTCGTGCACAGGAGTGCCATGAGCGTAAATTGCAAATGCCCAATTGACTGGCTTAAGGACCATACTGGAGACACGCTGGCTTTCTTTGGTGTCGAAATCGATTTGTGGCGCATTGGCGCCTCTGAGTCTGCACCAAAGTTCAACGTGGTCAGCTCGCCGAACGAGTGGACGGGCACCCTAGAACCGGTGATCGCTAGTGAGGAACTCACAGAAACAAAGCTGCTGCAACTTGATGCGCTTTGCGTTTGATGCGGCCGCGATGGCGCCACTCGTCGCGCGCTCTCGCGCGCGCTTGATGAGCTGCCGTACCGGGATCCGTAGCCGGTCGGAGACTGTCTTAACCTCAGATTAGTTTTGGCTGCCTTTCGGAGACGCTCAGTCCGCCCGGATGAGACGCGCCCCGGTTGCTGCGACGAACGCCAGCCAGATGAGGAACCCAATCAGCGACAAGCCCATAACGGGCATGGCCGAGCCATCGACGATCACGGGCGACGCCCAGGCGCCAATTCCGAGCAGAACCGCACCGGTCGGCGCCAGCCACCGAAATACCCGAGGGGCAACGCCTGCCGATACCGACGCCAAACCCAAACCCAGCAGTGCGGCAGCGATAGACAAGTCGAGGATGGAGAAAACCGAGTTGTGCGAGACCCACAACGTCTGGACCGCACCGGCGGTCGGGGAGGCCTGCTCGGCAACGGTGCTGAGCGCGATCTCCACGGCGACCACAGTAGAAAAGAGGGCGACGATTCCTGCTGCGCCGATCAACCCGACAAAGGACCACGCACGGCCCGGACCCGACGTACACACCGCGCAAGGTGGACGTCGCGAACCCCTAGTCAATTTTGGTCGGGGCGGTCGGACTTGAACCGACGACCGTCTGCTCCCAAATTTTGCGACGGCGGCTCAGCGTCGCTCGAAGGCGAACGCTGCAGGGTGCGTTCAACGACCGTCATGCGAAGGCCGGCGGGTCGACGTGCGCACCCGAATGGCTAACCGTCTCTACGGCTGGTTGGGCCGTCTCACTCGACTGGCGATGGTTGCGGGCAGTCGCATGAAATCCCTGGTGTTCCATGTGTAGATTACTTCAGCGTTGGCCTTGAGCGCGCAGTGTCCCAGAATCGCGTCGTAGATCGCTCCCCCGACGATGCCCGCCTCCGCACAGGAATTCGCCATCTGGAAATACTCGTGCGAATCAAGAGCAATGAGCGTTAGATGATCGCGGATATCACCAAGGAACAACAGTGCGTGGTCACCGCCCACGCGCCGCGCCCCTGGCATGCCGGTGAGCGTTGCGTAGACTTCGGCGAGGCTGTGCACGCCACACGCAGCATCGCCCTTCCCGTATCGTAGGAACAGGTCAATGCTAGGCGCATGATGCTCGTGATCGGCGTAGAACGTTGCGACCAACACGGAGGTGTCAAGAAAAGCCTTCAACGGCGCCCCCTGCGTTCTCACGATCGCGTTCGCCT
>CAWDRG010000018.1:0-110115 GCA_963804645.1 uncultured Bacillota bacterium | reverse complement strand
TGAAGGCGCCAGTCCACCGCGAAGTACTGGGACCCAAGACGGAACAAGCGGGAGGTGGACAAGGTGCTGTACGCAGGGGTAGACGCACATCGCACAGCGACGCACGTGACGATCATGGACGAAGCTGGGAAGGTGCTCGCACGCAAACGGATCCCGAGCTCGGGCGATGAGCTGCGGAAGTTTTTTGCCAACTATCAGGAACCCATCAAGGCCGTGGTGGAAGCGACCTATAACTGGGGCCCTGTGTACGACTGGTTGGATGAGCTCGTTGACGACGTCGTTCTAGCACACCCCGCAAGGGTCCGCGCCATCGCCGACGCGCGCATCAAGACGGATACTATCGATTCTCAAACGCTCGCTCATCTCTTGCGGGCAGATCTGATCCCGGAAGCGTACGCGCCATCCAAGGAGACCAGAGCGATCAAACGCGTGCTCCGGCAGCGGATGTTTTTCGTACGGGTCCAGACGATGGTGAAAAACCGCATCCACGCTCTCCTCGCCCAGCATGCGATCGAGATCCCGGATGTGACCGACCTCTATGGGAAAGCTGGCCTCGCGTGGTTGCAACAGCTGGCCCTCCCCGCACCCGACGGGCAGCTCTTGCGCGATGATCTCAGTCTTCTGACGACGCTGCGAGAGCGGATCATCGCAACGGATCACCTGATCGCCCAATTCGCCAAAGGCGACGAGATCGTCACCAGGCTCGCGAGTCTACCTGGGGTCGGTCCCTTCTTTGCCGTGCTGCTGCGGTATGAAGTCGATGACATGACGCGGTTTCGCAATGCGAAGAAGTTTGCCTGCTACACGGGGCTCATCCCTTCGACCTACGCGTCCAATACGCGCGTGTACCACGGGCCTCTGACCAAGCAAGGCAACAAGTGGCTCCGATGGGCGTTCATTGAAGCCGTCGGGCCAGCGCTTCGGGCGTCGAGCTCGGTGCGCCGCTACTACGATCAGATCAAGGCCCGCCGCGGTGCCCATGATGCTCGTGTGTGCACCGCGCGGAAGTTGGCTCAGCTCGCGTGGACCGTGTGGACAGAACGGCGGTGCTATGAGGATCGGCCAGCGCGGCCCGCAGAAGAGGCTGCGTCCTGATGCCACAGAATCACGTCCCCGGCTGCCCTCTTGTTGTTTCTGGGCACGAAGGCCCTCTAGAGAGATTAGGGAGCCGTGGGTCAAACCATAACGTGTGCCGGGCATCTTGACGGGCACCAATAGGAGAATGACTAGGCTCTGCTAATGCAAGGCAGACAGATCGATGCCGTAGCCAGCGGAGGTGTGTGACCGGGCGTATCCTGAATGTGGCAACGAGGTCCAGGCGGGCGGGAATGGGACCGGCGTCTGCCGGCGCTGCAAAACCCTATCCCCGCTCCCACGCCCGTCAAGGGCGAGGCCTTCGGCTCGCTACGCGCCCCTTGACTGCCTTGTCGCGGGGAAGGACCTCCAATTGCGGCCGGCAGACGCGCAAGATGGGGACTTCTATGAGGGCCGCCGCTGTCAACCCCTCGATCGATCATTCATCTCGCGCTGACTCCAAGGTCGCTGGCGGCCTGTTTCGCCTGGTCGGGCCGGATGGCCTCGAACCAACTTCTATCCGTGCTGGTCCACGCTGGACCAGTCACCACATTCCATATTCGCTTTGCGGCGAATTAGACAGGCCTGGAGGAAGGCGCCCCATCTTGACATCGGTTGATGCCCGCCCCTTGGCTGCGAGCGCCTTCCACCAGCTCTTGAGCTCAGCGCTTCCGTACCCCCTTCGCAAAAGTTTGAGATGAGTATGTCGATACTGCTGATTACGCTTTCAGCAGCGCACCCTCGGGAACCGTTCCATCCCTGAGGAACCGCCACAGGTCGATCAACAACTTGCGCGCCAGGGCGACGATACCGACCTTCCGCGCGCGGGGCCCCCCGCGGCTGAACCGTTCTTCGAACCACTTGCTCAACCGGCTGCCGGGTTGGTATCGCAGCCAAGCCCAGGCCAGTTGGATGGCGACTGCTCGGATGTGTCGGTTCCCCGCCTTACTGATTCCTCGTTCGTGCTTGCCGTCTCCGCTCTGGTGCGGCGTCGGTACAAGGCCGGCAGCGGCGCCCACTTCCTTCCGATTGTTGAACTGACGCCAGCCGAAGAATTCGTTCACATACACCCACGCCCCGGTCTCTCCGATGGCCCGCAGACGCAGCAACTGTCGCACCTTGTCGACGGCCTTACTGCGATCGTGTTTGATCGCCTGAGAGCGCTGTCGCTCCAACTCCAGGATCTTGGCATGCAAGAACTGCGCATGCTCCCACTCCCGCTGCAACCGCGCCCGCAATCCCGAGGGAAGCGGTGTTCCATCCCACAACCGCATCGCGTCGAACTGCCCACTCACGTCGCGGCCCTTCGGGAGCCGCAGCCCCTGGCTCGCCAGCAAACCTTGCATTCGGTTCACCACCCGCGTCCGTTCCTGTTTCAAGGTACGCAACTCGCGGTGCAGCTGGCGTCGATCCTCTTCCTCGACCGTGGGAACCCGCACAACGCTCCACACCTTCTTCTCGCCGGCACAGGACCGAAGCAGCATCGTGAGCAATTTGCGCGCGTCCAATCCGTCGGACTTTGCACGTCGCTTGCGCCGGGTCACCTCGATGCTCGCCGAGTCCACCACTCGATTGTCGATCCCCTCTGCCACGAGGTGCCGATGCAGCCAAAATCCGTCGCGCCCTGCTTCGTAACAGCTCCGCACCGTTGCGTTCGCCGGGAGTGCGAACCATTGCTTCGTGGCGGTGATCTCTCGGGCTAACTGCTTCAATTCTCGTGCCGGCACCACTCGTACGCGCGGCTTGGTCTCGAGATCCTTGGTGAAGCCGATCTTCCACTCGCTGACACCCAACTCGAACGCAACGTACAGTACCTGCGCTACCTCAGACGCCGTGCTGGTATACTGACTCGTGCGAGTCGCTGTGGTCATCCGTATGCTCCTTTCTCCTTGTCTCGCGGACTAGGGCGAGAGGAGCCTACCAGCAGCGACTCGTTCTATCCTCCGCTATGGCCCTTCATAGTATCTTGACAAAAGCCTTCATAGGAGAAACACGCAGGCCACCACTGGAGGCCGGGTCGCTTCGTTCGAAGGAGTCCAGATGACCGGGAACCGAACCGGCGACGGCGCCAGCGATAGGAACGGGGTCAGCGCCGGACGCGCATCACCATGTTGACGGGGTTGACGAATCGGAGCGCCGTCAGGAGCAGCACGAGGCTCATGACCATATAGACGACCGCCATCGCGTCGATCGACTGGCTGGGCCGGATCCCCGCCGCGAACGCGGCGTAGTAGAGCGCGACGACGATCGTCTGACTCCGTGCGCCCGACACGAGGAACGTGAGCTCGAAGAGCGCGATCGTCCGCACGAGGATCAACAGCCCCGCCGCGAGCACGCCCGGCAGCGCGAGCGGCAGCAGCACGCGGGAAAACACCGTCGTGGCACGGGCCCCGAGCGTCCGGGCGGCGCGCTCAAGATTCGGATCGATCTGCTCGAAGAACGGCGTCATGATCAGCACCACGAACGGCAGCGCGGGGACGATGTTCACGATGATCACGCCGGCGAGCGATCCGCCGAGGCGCGCGCGGTAGATCATCGCCGCGAGCGGGATGCCGTAGGTGATCGGCGGCACCATCATCGGGAGCACGAGCGCCAGGAGGACGAGCCCCTTGCCGGGAAACTGGCGCCGGGCCAGCACGTACGCCGCGGGCAGCCCGAGCGCCAGCGCCACGGCGGTCACGATCAGCCCAACCTCGACGGTGACCCACAGCACCTGCGCCAGCCCGAACTCCGTGACCGCGAACCGGTACCACTTCGTGGTGTAGGCGTCGGGCAGCCACCCGCCAAACCACGTCGCGGCGAACGAGTTGAACAACACCGACAGCACGATGCCGAGCACGAGCGCAGCGAACACCGCGACGAGCCCATACACCCACCACACGGGCCGGTCGCCCACCGGCGCCCGTCTCGCGGGCCGTCCCACGGCCGCGCTCACGTCCTCCCCCCGATCGTCGGGCCCTGGTACGCCCGGCCGCGCAGGATCAGAACGAGCGCCACGAACACGAGCTCAATCGCCGCCATCACGATCGCGATCGCCGACGCCGACGCGTAATCGTACCGCTCGTAGGCCGCCTGCCACGCGGCGAGCGCGATCACGCGCGTGCAGCCGGCCGGCTCGCCGACCAGGACGGCGGACGGAAACACGGAGAACGTGGCCACAAACGACAGCGCGGCCGCCGCGGCGATGCCGGGCGCGAGCAGCGGCAGCACGATGCGCGTCAGGCGCCGCCACCAGCCCGCCCCGAGCACGCGGGCCGCGCGCTCCAGGTTGGGATCGATGCCGGACGCGAACCCGACGAGGATCAGGAACACCGCGGGGAAGTCCGCGATCAGCAAGGAGATGAACACGCCCGTGTAGTTGTGCACGAGCTGCACCGGCATCTGGGTGAGGTGCAGGGCCAGCAGCGTCTTGTTGAACCATCCCGCCGGGCCGAAGAACTCGATCATGCCCTCCGCGATGAGCACGGTCCCGAGCGTCATCGGGACGACGAGCAGCCCGGTGATGAGCCGCTGGCCCGGCAGGGGACGTCTGAGCTGATAGGCCAGCGGCAGCGCGAGCGCGAGGTCAAGCACCGTGACCGGCGCGGCGAGGCGCAGCGTGTTCCAAATCGACTGGCGCTCCCGCGGGTCCCCGAAGAACGCGGCGTAGTCGCCGAACATCCCGCCCTTCGCGGCCGCACCGATCGGATGCAGCGAGAGCGCCAACCCGTAGATAAACGGATAGACGAACAGCACCAAGACTATCAAGAGCGCGGGATACAGCGGCGCCAGCCCGATCCACGGCGAGCGATACACCGGCCGCGCAGACGGCGCCGCGGCGGTCACGGAAGGCTGCGACAGCTGCGCCGGCACCCCGCCCTACCCCCGGGGAAACACGAGCAGCCGGTCGGGAGCGAGCCGCACGACGACCGCTCCCCCTCGGGCCAGCGCTCCGGGGTCCGGGCGATGAGACGCACGCCGGCCCCCGCGTCGAGAATGCACTCGAACACGTTGCCGAGGAACTCCGCGAGTTCGAGGCGCGCCGGGACGCCCTGGTCGACGGCGCTGCCCGCGGGCACGATCTCTACGTCCTCCGGGCGAATCGCCGCGACCGCCGCGGCCCCGGCCGCGACGTCCCCCTGCGCGGTCCCGGTCAGCGTCAGGCCGCCGGGGACGACGACGTCGACCCGCCCGTCGTGCCGCGCTCCGACGGTCACGTCCAGGAGGTTGCGATAGCCGAGGAAGTTGGCGACGAACGCGGACCGCGGCCGGCGGTACACCTCTTCGGGCGTGCCGACCTGCCGGATCGTCCCCTCCTGCATCAGCGCGATGCGGTCGGACAGGGACAGCGCCTCTTCCTGGTCGTGGGTCACGTACACGGTCGTGAGCCCGAGCGTCTGGTGGAGCCGCCGGATCTCGAGCCGCATCTCCAGCCTGAGCTTCGCGTCGAGGTTGCTGAGCGGCTCATCGAGCAGCAGGAGGCGCGGCTCCACCACGAGCGCGCGGGCCAGCGCGACGCGCTGCTGCTGCCCGCCGCTCATCTGCGCGGGGTAGCGGTCGCCGAGCCCCTCCAGATGGACCAGCGCGAGCGCCTGCGCCACGCGGCGCGTGATCGCCTCGCGCGCCACGCCCATCATCTCCAGCCCAAACGCCACGTTGCGCGCGACCGTCATGTGGGGGAAGAGCGCGTAGTTCTGAAACACCATCCCAAATCCGCGGCGCTCGGTGGGCACCCGGACGAGGTCGAGGTCGTCGAGCAGAATCGAGCCGGCATCGGGCTCGAGCAGCCCCGCGATGCAGTTGAGCGCGGTCGACTTGCCGCAGCCCGAGGGGCCGAGCAGGCTGATGAACTCCCCCCCGTGCACGTCGAGGTCGAAGGCGCGCAGCGCCGCCGCCTCCCCGAACCGCTTGCCGAGATCCCGGATCTGGAGGCGCTGCATCTTCCGCGCCGGCGGCCCCGCCGCCGGCTCCACAGCCGGGGCGGGGCGCCGCGCGGGAGCCGCGTCCTGCGTCACTTGAGCTTGTTCGCGCCGACTCTCTGGTCCCAAATCTGGAACCCCGCGACGAGTTTGTCCGGATCGAGCGGAATCTCGATCGGGCTGGTTCGGATCAGTTCATCGAACGACGCGCGGCGGACCGGTCCGATCGCGTCCTGGCTGGCTGTCGGCGCCATCGAGAGCGTGACGCCCTTCACCGCCGGCCCGGGGTAGAAGTACGCGTTGTCGTACACTTTCGCCTGCTGATCCGGCCGCAGGATCCACGCGGTCAGATCGAGCACCAACCCCAGCATCTCTGGAGCGATCCCCTTTGGCACGCACACGTACTGAGTATCGGCGACCAGATGCTCCTTGGCCAAGGTGAAGGCGCCGAAATTCTTTGGCACCACTCCGAGGATCCGGACGTTCAGGTCCCAGCCCATCGTCGACAGCGCGATCGTCCGCGCCCCCTGGCCGAGCTCCTGGTACGTGCCCGCGGTCCCGGTGGGGTAATACTGAATGTACTTCCCGAGCTCTTCAAAGTACGGCCACACCTTCGTCCACGTCGCCGGATCGCGCGGATTCGCCTCCCCGAGCAGATACGGGAGACCCATCATGAACGACCGGCCCGGTCCGGAGTTGGCGGGGCGCGCATAGATCAACTGTCCCGGGTTGCTCTTCGCCCACGCGAGCAGGTCGTCCGTCGTCTTCGGGACCGTCGGCAGCTTCGCCGGGTTGTACGTAAATGTCGGACCGTAGTTGCCGAACACGTCGAGAATGCCGTACCCCTGGGCCAGCCCCTGCGCTTTCGGCTGCTGGTAGTTGCCGATGATGTTCGGGAACTTCGCCTGGTAATCGGGCAAGAGCGTCGTCCAAATCCCCTGGACGACGCCGGCCGACAGCGCGTCCGAACCGGTGAGGACCATGTCGATCTGCACCTGGTTCGCCTGCTGCTGGGCCTTGATCTTGGCGGGCAGCTCGGGCGCCGTCGCGGTCTCGTAATCGATCCGCCCGACGTACTGAGCGTGCGCCTTGGCGTAGTCTTCGATGATCGCCTTCGTCAACTGCAGCTGCCCGGCGACGTCGATGATGGTCAAGTCGAGCGGCCGCGTCGGCATCGGGGGCAGCGCCGCCGAGGCCCCGAGCGCGATGCCCTGCATCCCTGGCAGCAGGCCGGCACCCGCCGCCGCGACTCCTGCGCCGATCAAAAACTTCCTACGGCTGAGACCCTGTCCGTCGTGCGTCACGTCGCACCTCCCGTTCATAGTCACCCTGCGCGTGCCGTGCCGTCTTCCGGTCCCGCGGGCCTATCCCGCGCTCGCCCGCACGATCAACTCCGGCTGCATCACCACCTCGGCGCGGTCGCTCACCCCTTCGATGCGGTCCAGCAGCATGCGCACCGCGGTCGCGCCGATCTCGAACTTGGAAATCCGCACCGTCGTCAGTGCCGGGGTCACCAGGCTCGCGAGCGGAATGTCATCGCACCCGACGATCGCGAGATCGTCCGGCACGCGTACCCCGAGCTCGCGACACGCCTGCAGCGCGCCGACGGCGACGAGGTCGTTGTAGCACACCAATCCCTGCACGCCCCCGCTGGAGAGTACGTCGCGCGCGGCCTGGTGCCCGCCGTCGAGCGTCGGCGGGCAGCACGCGATCCACGAGGGCTCCACCATCACCTCCGCGGCGCGCGTGGCGTCGAGAAAACCGTGCCGCCGCTCTCTGCCGCTGAACGACGTCGGCGGACCCGCCAGCATGCCGAGCCGCCGGAGGCCCCGCCCGCACAGGTACCGGACCGCCTGCTCGCTGCCGTTCGCGTCGTCCACGCGGACGATACCCGCCACATCCGGCGGCGCCATGCGGTTGACGAGGACGACCGCCTGCTGCCGGCGCAGCACCGGGAGGAGCTGCTCGTCCGGCAGGCGGGCGCTGCAGACCACGACGCCGTCCACGCGCTTCTCCTCGAGCGACCGGAGCACGCTGACCTCGCGCTCGGGCTGCTCGATCGTGTTGCAGAGGAACACGTTGTAGCCCGCCGCCAGCGCCATCTCCTCGGCGCCGCGGGCGATCTCGGGAAAGAACGGGTTGGTGATGTCGGGAACGACCAGACCGAGGCTTAGCGTTCGCCGGGTCACGAGGCTCCGTGCGATCGCGTTCGGCCGGTACCCGAGTCGATGGATCACGTCCTCCACGGTCCGGCGCGTGGCGGGGCTGATCTCCCCCTTGTTGTTAAGGACCCGTGACACGGTTTGCGTCGACACCCCAGCCTCCCGGGCGACGTCCGTGATGGTCACGGTCGCTTTGACCGAAGTACGCTGTTTTGTCATATGTTATCGATCACGTGAACCCTAACACCACTATACAGGATGCCAATATCCAGGTCAATCCGGCGAGAATAGGCCCATCCCTCAGCGGCTCGTGGACATCCACCGCACCGCGCGGGCCGTGCGCGGGGTCACGCGCGCCGCGGGACGATCCTCGGGCGACGCGTACGTGGGTCTATGTCCAGCGGGACACCGAAATCGTGCACGGCCGTGTGTACGGGGCGCCGCTGCCCGGAACGCGCCGCTGCGACGCGCCCGACAGTGGAAGGCGCACGCGGTGCCCTCGGACCTACTTGGACGGAGACAGCGCGATGGTGCAGGGTCGCGTGTAGGGAGACCCGGTGACCGGCATTTGCCACTGCTGTGCGCCCGACAGCTTGGCGGTCTTGCCGTCGAACCGGCCCTGATAGGTCGCCTTGAAGCCCCATCCCTTCCCGTCTGCCGTCTCTGTCAGGGACACGTCCCCGGCCGGAGACACCGTGCCCTTCCCATAGGCGGTCACCCCGATCGGGGTGATTGAGTTCGCCTGACGAACGGCCCGCTGGTACTGCGCTTGGCCGTCTTTGAATTCGAGCGGAAACTGTTCGTTCCGGAGCGGCTCCTGTCCGGGCAGGGCATCACACTCAATGCTCCCCGAGTACCTGCCGTCGTACCCGGTCGGGCCGGCCGCCAGCGCCGGAGAGACCGCGGCGACGACGGCGCACGCGAGCAGCAGCACACGGGCGTTCATCTCCGATCACCTCCACGAATCACAACACCGGACCGCTGGATGATGGCGTCACGCCTATCGGCCCGGTTCGTGGTGCCGCGCGCGACTCCTGTCCCGCGCGTCCTACTCCGCCACCACAAACTCGAACAGCCACGCTCCGAGGATCACGTACACGAGATCGTACGCCGCGAGCAGCTTGAGCGGTCCGGCCAGCGCCCCCCACCCGACGCCGTCGAGCACCAGTGAGATCGCCGCCACCGACACGATCACGACGGGCAGCACGACCGGAAGCAGGAGGATTGGCAGCAGCACCTCCCGCAGCCGCGTCGTGGCCGTCATGGTCCCGAGCAGTGTCCCGACCGCCGCGAACCCCACGGCGCCGAGCGCGAGCGGAGCCGCGAGCATCACGCCGCGCCGGGCCACCTCGGGATTGATCAGGACCGCGGTCGACAGGGCCACGACCGCCTGGAGCGCGAGGACGAGGATCAGATTGGCCGTGAACTTGCCGAGGAACACCTCGGCGCGGCTGACGGGGGTCAGCAGAATGCCCTTGAGCGCATCGCGCTCCTGCTCAAGCGCGTGCGCGCGCGCCAACCCGAGCGTCGCGCCGAACGCCACCGTCGCCCACAAGACCGCGGGCGTCACGGCGGACACGACCGACGGCTCCGTCCCCACGGCGAGTCCGAGGATGACCACCGCGAGGAATGCGACGAGGCTCATCGAGGTCAGCAGCTCCCGCGTGCGGGCCTCGACGACCAGGTCCTTCCAGGCGAGGAGCCACACCGTCTTCACCGCGCGCCCCCGGCGCCGGCGGCGGCCCGATACCACGTCTCGAGGCCGGCGGCGTCCATCCCGCCGAGCGGCCGCGGCGCCCCGAGCCGGCCGCGCGCCAGGACGTGCGCGGTGTCGGCGATGCGCAGCGCCTCCCCCGGGTGGTGCGTGGCGAACACGATGGCGCCGCCGTCCCGGCGAAACGCCAGCAGGAACTCGGTCACGCGGGCCGCCGCGTCGAGATCGAGGCCGCCGAGGGCTTCGTCGAGCAGCAGGATCGTCGGCCGGTGCACGATCGCACGCGCAAGCGCGGCGCGGAGCATGAGGCCGCGCGAAAGGACGCGAACCGGCTCGTTCCGCCGGCGGAGGCCGACCACGTCGCACGCCCATGCCGCCCGGGCGCGTGGATCGGACACACCGTACAGGGCGGCGAACAGCCGGAGATTCTCGACGGCGGAGAGCCCGCCGTACAGCATCGGCTCGTGGCCGACATACCCGATCGCGCGGCGCGCCTCGGGGTCCGCGAACGGATCGCGGCCGTAGACCCGCACCCGTCCTTCCGACGGACGCAGCGACGCCGCGAGGACGCGGAGCAGCGTCGACTTGCCGGAGCCGTTCGGCCCGAGGATCGCGAGGCCGCCGCCCGGCCCCACGGCGAGCGTGGCCCCGCGGAGGACCCGCTCTCGCCCATACGATCGCGAGACGCCGTCGGCGGCGAGCACGGAGTCCGGTTCGCGGCCCGGGCCGCTCAGGCTGGCGACCGCGGCACTCCCGCGAGCGCGGCGACTTCGGCGGGATCGAACAAACAGTACGGGTAGTCCCGTGACTCGGCGGCGCCCTCTCCCTCCGACGCGCCGAGCCCGGCGAGCTGGGCCTCCACGTCCGCGACCTCCGCGGCGAGGTCGGCCGCGAGCGATGCGTTGATCGCGCGGATGCGCCGCGTCGCGGCCCGGCGCTCCGGGCCCGGACGCATCGCCTCCACCGCGCGGATCAGCTCCCACTTCTCGTCGACCAGACGCTGCTGCGCGTCGGTCGCCGCGGGGAGGTACCGGTCGGGATTGTGCCGGAGGTCCATCAGGCGCCGCTCGATCGCACGGCGTTCCCCGCCGGCCGCCGCCGCCGCGAGCGGGAGATGCAGGGTCGCGGTCGCGACGAGGTACGGCGCGGGACGGCACCCGAACAGCTCGCCGGCAATCGCGTCGGTCACGCGGTCGTACCGACCGCCGCCGACCCCGTGGACGAACAGATCGCCGAGGCACAGCCGCGCGAACATCGTGAGGGCGATCGCCTTGGGCCGCAGCGCGATCCCGCGCTCCGCCAGCGCGTCCACTCCCGACGCGTCGGTGGGGATCGTCGCGATCGGCTCGGCGCCGACGGTCAGCATGAGAGTTCCATCGGTACGGGCGACGTACAGCTCGCGGCGTCGCCCGCCGTGGACCACCCAGAACGGCGCCTCCACGCGGTCCCCGCCGGTCGTCAGGTTCGGAAATGGGTTCGCCGAGGAGCGGAGCCGGTGCGCGGCCCGGTACGCCTCGAGCTGGCCGTTGTACACGCGGGCGAGTTCGTTGGGCGCGCGCAGCAGGTGGAGGGCGAACGCGCGAAACTCGGGCGTGTCCGCGAGCCAGGACATCGGCAGCTCGAGATAGCCCGGGGCGCCCGCCTGCGCCTCGTAGCGGCGCCGCAGCCGCGCGAGCCACGTCCCGAGCGACGCCGCGCCCCGGGCCTCGCCGGCGCCGTCGGCCCACGCGCCGAACCGCGCCGCGAGGGCCGGCAGCCGCACGGTCGCGAGGTGCGCCTGCATCCGCTCGACAAACGCGGTCCACGCGGCCGGCTCGGGCACCGGCGCGGCTTCGAGCGGCACATCGACCTCGAGATCGATCAGCGTCTCGCGGGCGCGGACGAGCTGGTCGCGCTCATCGGGCACGTCGGCGCCGATCGGGCCGGTCGCGTCCGTATCGACGATCAGGTGCAGGCCGGCGGCGGACGTGGCGGACGTGATCCGCGTCAGCAGCAGGTATTTGAACCACACCCCCGGGTGAAACAAGACCGGCTGGTGGCCCATGACCACGAGGGGGCGGGTGTCGGCGGGGGCCGCCGCGCCCGTGTACTCGCCGGCGAGGGCGAGCGCGCGCGTCCGCGTCCGGCGGCGGAACTCGCCGAGCGGCACGCCGAGCACGTCCGCGCCGTCCCACCGCATCATCGCATGGCTCTCGGCCAGCAGGGCCGGGACCCGATCGAGCGAGGGGACGATCAGCGCCTCGCCCGATCGCTCCGGGATCGCGTAGTCGAGCGCCGCCGCGGGCGGAGGGCCGCCGCCGGTCACAGCAGATCTCCCAGCCCGCGCAGCCCGATCGCCTCTTTGCTCGCGAACGGCTCGCCGTACGCGCAGCGGATCCGGCTGCCCCAATACTGGTTCACGACGCGGATGTTGCCGAGGGCCCCGAGATTGCCGCGGTCTTCGTTGAACTGCGATTGATAGCAGGCGATGGCGTCGAGTTTGCGCTCGATCTGTCCGGAGATGTCGAGCACAATGGCGGGGTCGGCGTGCAGCCGGTAGTGCGAACAGAAAAAGTGCAGGATCCGCGGCGCGTAGAACGGCGCGCCCCGCATCTCGGTCTTGGTCAGCTTCCCGTAGAACCGGGCCGCCTCGGACAGCCGCTCCGCCGCGAGGTGATCGGGATGCGCGTCGACCCAGTACGGGATGAACAGGATCGCCGGGCGCACCTCCCGGATCACCTCCGCGACCGCCACCCGGTTCTCGATCGTGTCCATGAGATAGCGGTTCGGCAGCGGCAGGGTGATCCGCCGCTCGACCCCGAGCACCCGGGCGGCCGCCTCGCTCTCGGCCCGGCGCCGCTCCGGCGTGCCCATCGGCGTCGGCTCGCCGTTCGTCAGGTCCAAGAGCGTCACCCGGTGCCCCTGCTCCCCGAGCGCCGCCACGGTTCCTCCCATCCCGATCTCCGCGTCGTCGGGATGGGACCCAATCACCAGAAACTCCGCCATTCGCTCACCTCACCGGGATGCCCGCGATGCCGCGCCGCACCCCGCGCGTACACGACCGGGCCGATCCGCCTCTCGCTACCACGGGATCGAGGCGCGGTCGTAAAAAAACTGCCCGGACGGCCCGCCGTCCGGGAGCGTGGCCAGCCACACGATCGTATCGGCGCCCTCTTCGAGGGAGCGTGCAGCGCCCGGCCCGCCCATGTCCGTCCGCACCCATCCGGGCGCCGCGGAGTTCACAAGGACGTTCGTACCCGCCGTCGCGCCCGCGACGAGCCTCGTCAGCGCGTTCAGCGCGGCCTTGCTGGCCGCGTACGCGGGCGAGCGATCGCCCATCGTCGAGAGCTGCCCCACCCGGGACGACACGTTCACGACCCGTCCATATCCGCGGCGCACCATATCCGGGACCATCACCTGACACAACCGAAGCGGGCCGCAGAAGTTCGTCTCCATCGTCGCGCGAAACGTCTCGACCTCCACCGCAAGCACGCTGCGCCCCCGGTCCAGCGAGATCCCGGCGTTATTAATCAGCACATCCACGCGCCCGAACTGGGCCGTGATTTCCGCGCAGCAGCGATCGATCTCGGCGGCGTTGGTGACGTCCAGCGCCATCGGCACGACCGACAGGCCGCGCTCGGTCAAGGGCTTCGCCGCGGCCCGTCCCTTGGAGAGGTCCCGGCTGCCGAGGACGACCCGGTAACCTCGCTCCGCAAGCTGCCGGCATGTCTCGAGCCCGAGCCCGCGGTTTCCTCCGGTCACGACCGCGACCTTGCCGTCCTCTGCCATCGCTTCCCCCCGTCGCGCACGCGCGCGCGTCGTGTGTGGCCGACCGTGTGCTCGCGCGCCCCGGGCGATGGGACGCAGGGCCGGACGCGGCCTACAGGCGCTCCCGGCTCATCTCACGGTCGATGATCGCGAGGTAGTACGTGCGCCGGGTCTCGGGATCGTCGAGGCCGCCCCAGAACCGTCGGTCCGGGTTCTTATAAATCCGCGGCACCGGAATCTCGGTTACCGTCAGGCCGAGGCGCGCGGCCTGGAGCCAGACCTGGAGCGGCATGCCGTAGCTGCGCTCGTCGAGACGCATCCGCGCGAGCCCGGAGACCCGGTACGCCTTGAAGCCGCACCAGGCGTCCGTCAGATGATATCCGGTCAGTTCGTTGATGATCCGGGTAATCTCCTCGTTGAGCCGCCGGCGGTCGGGCGGGGCGACGTCCTGGTCCGGCGGGCCGTCCGGGTGGTAGCGACTTCCGGACACGATGTCGAAGCCGGGGAGCCGCGCCAAGAACTGCGGGATCATCCGAGGTTCGTGCTGCAGGTCGCAGTCGATCGTGACGGCGGCCTCAAATCCGCGCGAGACGGCAAACTGAAAGCCGTCGATGAGGGACTGCCCGTACCCTTCGTTCTGCGCGTGGGTGAGGACGTCGATCGCGGGCAGATACCGCGCCAAGATCTCCCCCGACCCGTCGGTCGACCCGTCGTTCACGACGAGGATCTCGGCGTCCGTGTGCCGCCGCACCTCGTCGAGGACCCGCGCGAGGGTGGGCGCTTCGTTGTACATCGGCATAATGACCAGCGCGCGCATCGGCATCTCGTTCATCGAGGGGGAGAACGACCGGGCAGCGCCGGCTATGCCCGCCGGATGGCACCCGTCCCGGGCCGTCCGACCCCGCGTCGAGACCATGCCGACTCACCCGTCCGCGGGTGCCCTGCGGGTGTGCTTCTGAAGGCCGAATGTGTCCGGTCGATCGAAACACAGTGCCGGTCGGAACCGCATGCAGCGAAGACGCACGCGGCTTCTTCTTCGGGAAGGACTCAGCCGATCATACGACGGGCGAATTCCTCCCTCGTCAGTATCCCGACTTTCTCACCTGGAGCTTGATGACGGTGTCTCGCGGGGAAATCACGAAGACGATCCCGAGATTCTTGTACCATACCCTGACGGACCCGTCTGGGAGACGCGTCTCCACATATCCCGGGCCACCCTTCGCGTAGGCATTGATCACTTGCAGCCCCGAACTTCCGACGCGGATGCTTTTCGCGGTCATGCAGGCGGGGCTCACCGTCGAGACGGCGAGCACCTGGACTCCCGGGGGCGCGGTGAACTCGACATCGTCGATGCTGCACGCGTCGGCATGATTGTACACATAATCCGTCGTGCCCGCCGCCGCTGCGCTGCCCTTGTGCAGGGGCGCCCCCAACAAGCGGCCGACCTCTTCGGGCGTTTCCCCGATCCGCACCACCCCAAGCTGCTTGCCCGGAACAATCAGTTTGTCCGGTTCCGAGGCGGTGGTGCTGACCGTCCAAAAGCCACCGATGAGACCGAGTACTCCCAGCGTGGCCGCAACGAGAGCAACGCGTGTCCGGTTCATTGCATCCGCCTCCCGAAGCGTTGAGCCCGTCCCATCGTCATCAGATGTTGACGGGATTCTCCGTTTTGCGTTTCCGAGTTTCGCCTACGAGAGGCTCTGATCCGGCCTTCGGGCTGGCCCGCGTCCAGCACCCACCCGCGAAAGCCCGTGTGATCCGCCCGCGACCGTTCCCGCTAGGCACGGACGTACTTCGTTCGATTTCTCGGACACTGCCCCCTTCTCGGCCCCTTACCGCCCGACGTGTGCTCCGTGAGGCAGTAGAGGATCGCAATACGCGGACGCGTCGGGGCGACGGACACCGTCGAAGCACCGATGACGCCGAGACCGCGCGCGTGAATCGCCAGGGCGAACGCGTGGACGTTCGTTCCAACGCGCGGGCTCACGCCGAAAAGGCGAGGGCGGCCGCGTCGACGGTCTGCCGGACGTCGTCGTGCGAATGGGCCAGCGACAGAAACCACGCCTCGAACTGCGAGGGCGGCACCATGACGCCGCGGTCGCGCAGTCCGTGAAAAAAGCGCGCGTACCGGCCGACATCCGCGCGCTGTGCCGACACCGCGTCGGTCACGGGCGCGTCCGTCAAGAACGGCGTCAGCATCGACCCGACGCGGTTCACGACGAGCGGAGTCCGGGCGCGGCGCGCGGCGGACGCGAGCCCGTCCGCGAGCGCGGCCCCCAGCTCGTCGAGACGCCGGTACGCGTCCGCGTCGAGCAGCCGCAGGGTCTCGAGGCCGGCGCGCATCGCGACCGGGTTGCCGGACAGCGTCCCGGCCTGGTAGACCGGCCCGAGCGGCGCGATCTGGCGCATCACGTCCGCGCGCCCGCCGTAGGCGCCGACCGGGAAGCCGCCCCCGATCACTTTGCCCAAACACGTCAGGTCCGGACGCACGCCGTAGCGCGCCTGCGCGCCCCCGCGCGCCACCCGGAATCCGGTGATCACCTCGTCGAAGATCAGGAGCGCGCCAGCCTCCCGGCACAGATCGCGCAGCAGCTCCAGGAATCCCTCGCGCGGGGGCACGACGCCCATGTTCCCGGGAATCGGTTCGACGATCACCGACGCGATCTCCGGCCCCCGCGCCGCAAACAGCGCGCGCAGCGCCGCCGGGTCGTTGAACGGCACCACAAGCGTCAGCGCCGCCACCTCCGCTGGCACGCCGGCGCTGCTGGGCACGCTGTCGGGCGGCGCCCCGGCGTCGACGGCGGCGCGCGCGAACGTCAGCACCCCGGAGCCGGCCCGCGCCAGCAGCGAGTCGACGTGACCGTGATAGCACCCGTCGAACTTGACGACGAACCGCCGGCCCGTCGCGGCGCGCGAGAGCCTGAGCGCGCTCATCGTGGCCTCGGTGCCGGAGCTCACCATGCGGAGCAGCTCCATCGACGGCACGGCCTCGATCACCACGCGCGCCAGCGCCACCTCGAGGGGGGTCGGCGCGCCGAAGCTGCTGCCGAGCGAGGCTGTCTCGATCACGCCCCGCACCACCGACGGATGCGCGTGGCCGACGATCAGCGGCCCCCATGACCCCACGTAGTCGACGTACTCGTGGCCGTCGACGTCCCAGACCCGGGAGCCGGCGCCCCGGGCCACAAACAGCGGCGTGCCGCCGACGGCCCCGTACGCCCGCACCGGGCTGTTCACGCCGGCGGGCATGAGCCCGCACGCCTCAGCGTACAGCGCGTCAGACGTCATCGCGCGCACGTCCGTGCCGCCGCCGTCCGTCATCCGCGGCGCAGCCGTTCCGCGGCGGCTCCCGCGCAGTACGTCAGGATCAGATCGGCGCCGGCGCGCCGGATCGCGACGAGGAGTTCGAGCATCGCCCGGTCCTCGTCGAGCCACCCCCGTGCCGCGGCCGCCTTGAGCATGGCGTACTCCCCGCTCGTGTGGTAGGCCGCGGTCGGCAGCCCGAACGTGGCCTTGACGCGGCTCAGCACGTCGAGGTATGGCAGGGCGGGCTTGACCATCACGAGATCGCAGCCTTCCTCGATGTCCAGGCGCACCTCGCGCAGCGCCTCCTCGACGTTGGCGGGGTCCATCTGATACGCGCGCCGGTCCCCAAATCGCGGCGCGGACTCCGCGGCGTGCCGGAACGGCTCGAAGAACGCCGAGGCGTACTTGGCGGCGTATGCCAGGATCGCGACCTCCTGACGTCCGCCGTCGTCGAGGGCCCGGCGGATCGCTCCCACCTGCCCGTCCATCATGCCCGACGGCGCCACGATGTCGATCCCGGCCTCGGCGTAGGACGCCGCGATCCGCCCGTACGCGGCGAGCGTCGCATCATTGTCGACCTCGTCGCCCCGCAGCACGCCGCAGTGTCCGTGCGCGGTGTACTCGCACAGGCACAGATCCGCGATCAGCGCGAGCCCGTCGCCCACCTCCGCCCGCACGCGCCGGGCGGCCTGCTGGACGATCCCCTCCGGATCCCACGCGGCCGATCCGGCTTCGTCTTTGAGCGCGGGGATGCCGAAGAGAATCACCCCCGGCACCCCGTGCTCGAAAAGGCGCCCGCACTCTTCGACCAGGCTGCCGAGGGTATGCTGCTGCTGCCCGGGCAGCGCCTCGAGCGGCACGGGCCGGGACAGCCCTTCCTTGATGAACAGCGGCGCGATCAGATCGGTCGGCTCGAGCACCGTCTCGCGCACCATTGCCCGCAGCGTCGGCGTGCGCCGCAGGCGGCGCAGCCGGGAACGCGGAAACGACATCACCGTTCTCCTCCCCTTGGCCGGCGGTCAGCCGCCCGCGGACGTCCGGGCCGTGCCGGCCAGCGCGCGTCGCAGCGCCGCCACGAGCCCCGGGATCGTGTAGTCGGTGGCGACGACCGACACGCGGAGCCCCTCCGCCCGCGCGGTGGCCGCCGTCACCGGCCCGATGCAGACGACCAGCGCCGACCCGACCACCCGGTCCACCTCGCTACCCAGCAGTTCCACGAAGTGGGTCACCGTCGACGAACTCGTAAACGTGACCGCGTCCACCGGGTGTGCAACGAGACGCCGCCGGACCTCCGGCGCGTGATCCCGCTCGACCTCGGTCCGATAGGCAGCGACGACCTCGACCGCCGCGCCCCGGGCGCGGAGGCCGTCGGGAAGCACCCCGCGTGCGCTGGCCGCGCGCGGCAGCAGCACCGCGACGCCGCGCAGCGCGATCCCCCCAAACGCGTCCACCAACGCCTCCGCCACGTACTCGCGAGGAGCCAGATCGACGGAGAGCCCGGCGGACCGCAGCGCCTCGGCCGTGCCCGGCCCGATCGCCGCCAGCTTCGCGCCCCCGAGCGCCGACGGCGTGCGGCCTGTCTCGCGCAACCGGTCGCAGACCGCCTGCACCGCGTTCCGGCTGGTGAACACGATCCACCCGTACCGGTCGATCTCCGCGAGCGCGCGGTCGAGCGGCCCGGGGTCGTCCGGCGGTCCGACCCGAATCGTCGGAAACTCCAGCACCTCGGCCCCGTCGGCCTCGAGCAGATCGCGCAGCGGTCCCGCCTGTGCGCGGGCGCGCGTGATGAGGATCCGCCGGCCCGCGAGCGGGCCGGACGACCGGCTCACGGGGCGCCTGGCCCGCCGACCGGGAGCGCGCGGGATGCGTCCGGGACCGACGCGAGGACGCCGCCCGCGTGCGCCAGCAGATAGTCCGCCGCCGCCGTGCCCAGCCACTCCGCGGATCCCAGCGGACCGCGGCTCCGGTGGCGGCGCACCGCGGTCCCGTCCTCGCGCGCGACGAGCGCCTCGAGCACGAGTCCGCCCGGCCCCACGTCGGCGAGCGCGGCCGCGGGTGCGCGGCAGCCGCTCTCGAGCCTCGCGAGGAAAGCCCGCTCCGCCGCCACCGCCTCGCGCGTCGCCGCGTCATCCAGCGGCCGCAGCAGCTGAGCGAGCTCGACGTCGGCGCCGCGGATCTCCACCGCGAGGGCGCCCTGCGCGGGCGCCGGCAGCATGACCGCGGGAGCGAGCCACTCGGTGATGCGGTCCTGCCATCCCATGCGCACCAACCCCGCGCCCGCCACACACAACGCTTCGCACTCACCGCGCCCGAGCTTGGCGAGGCGCGTGTCGAGATTCCCGCGGATCGGCACCGGCCGGAGATCCGGGCGGTGCGCTCTGAGCTGCGCCGCGCGCCGCAGGCTGCTCGTCCCCACCCGGGCGCCCGGCGGCAGGTCTCCGAGCCGCTCCCCGCCCCGCGAGATCAGGACATCCCGCGGCTCCGTCCGCCGCGGCACCGCGCCGAGCATGAGCCCGGGATGCAGCGACGTCGGAAGATCCTTCGCGCTGTGGACTGCGAGATCGCAGCGCCCGTCGACCAGCGCCGCCTCAAGTTCCTTCGCGAAGAATCCCACGCCGTCGAGGCGCTCGAGGGGCACGTCCACCGCCCGGTCGCCCGCCGTCGTGACGATCGTCGTCTCGAGCGAGATCCCGGGCGCGACGCGCCGGATGGCGTCGATAACGAGGCCGGTCTGCCGGAGCGCCAGCTGGCTTCCGCGCGTCCCGACGCGGAGGCGCACGCCCGTCATCCGCCCTCCCCCGCATCGGCCGCAGGCCCGCCGGCGAGGTGACCCGTCTCCGCGGCCGCGGTCAGCGCGGTGATCGGCCGGTGGAGCACCTTGTTGACGATGCGCTGCAGCACCATCCGCACCGTCTCGGCTTCCTCGGGGGTGAGCGACGCCAGGCGCCCTCGCGCGCGGCCCCACTCCTGTTCGAGGATCGCGTTGGCATCCGCGCGGGCGGCGGCGATCGCCGACGCGGCGCCCCGCGCCGCGCGCGCGCGCAGAAACCCCTGCACGTCGTCTTCGACGAGCGCCTCGGCGCGGCGCAGGCTGTCGCGACCGGCACCGTCCGGCGTGTCCATCAGGTCGTCGATGTCGCACAGGTGCACGCCGGGGATGGCGCCGGCCGCCGGCTCGACGTTCCGCGGGACGGCGATGTCCACGATGACGAGCGGCGTGGTCCGTCCCGCCGCGGCCGCGGCCACGGTCGATGCATCGAGGAGAATGCTGCCGGCCCCGGTGCTGACGATCGCGACGTCGGCGCGCGCCAGCTCGTCCGCGAGCTGGCCAAACGGCGCCACCGCGCCGCCGAACATCGCGGCGAGGTCGCGGGCCGCCTCCGCGGTCCGGTTCACGACGACCACGGCGCGCGCGCCCGCGTCCACCATCGCGCGCACCGTCACCTCGCCCATCTTGCCGGCTCCGATCACCAGGACGCGGCGGTCGGCGAGCGAACCCAGCAGGCGCCGGGCGTGCGCCACCGCCGCGGCCGGCACCGACGCCGCCCCGCGCCCAAGCTCCGTCTCCCGCTGGACGCGCCGCCCCGCCGCGAGCGCCGCCCGAAACAGCGCGTCGAGCGAGGGGCCGACAGACCCGGCCGCCTGGGACGCCCCGAACCCCGCGCGCATCTGCCCGAGGATCTGGCACTCGCCGACGATCATCGATTCGAGCCCGCCGGCCACGCGGAACGCGTGGCGCACCGCGTCCACGCCGACCGCAACGCGCACCGCGGACTCCGCGTCGGACCCGGCCGCGCCGAAGAAGGCGGTCGCCGCCGCGGCCGCCGCGTCGGGGCGCTCCGCAGCGAGGTACCATTCCACCCGATTGCAGGTCGAGAGCAGCACCGCCTCGTCAATCCCCTCGCAGGCGCGGATCGCGTCGAGGACGGCCGGCAGCCGGGCCGCGTCCACCGCGAACCGTTCGCGCAGGCCCACGTGCGCGGTACGGTGGCTGACGCCGACGACGAGGTATTCCCGCACGCCGTGCGTCACTGGCGCTGCCCCCGGTGCGCTCCCTCCGCTGCTCCTACGCAGGACGCCGTTCCTCATACGCCTCCATCATCGCTTGGAGCGCATCCCCCAGAAACGCGTCGGCATCCCGCATCGAGCGAATCTGCCCGGATCCGCCGCGCCGCGACGCCGCAAGCATCTCGGTCACGCCGCGCTTGAAGTGCAGAAACACGTCCGTCGACTGCGCCGGGGTCAGGCCCCAGCGCGCGACCTCCCGCCCGAGCTCGGTCCCGATCAGGCGCGCGCTGGACATCTGCCCGCCTCGGGACGCGTCATCCGCCTCTAGATACGTGGCAAGGGCCTCCATCAGTTTGCCGCACTGCGCGCGCGCCCGTCCGCGTGCTTCCGCGTCGATCCCGGCGAACCAGGGGCGCGAGGTCATCCACTCCCTGGCGGACTCCCCGCGCTCCGACGGAAGCAGGCTATCCCGCAGCGCATCCGCCCCGGCGGGAGTCGGCTCCGGCGAGCTCAGGAGCCCGGCCAGATCGGACGCGTTGAACCGGCGGTGACCCCCGGGCGTCCGGTAGACGCGCACCTTCCCAGCATCGGCCCACCCCCGCAGGGTGGTCTCATCAACGCCGAGGAGCCGCGCGGCTTCGCCCAGGGTCAGCCACTCACTCATGGTTCGCTCACCGGACTCGGATGCCCCCACGAATCTCTGGAATTCTATGAGTAACTACGCAAAACCTGTCCGTTTGGATTGGATTGAGGCTAGGATTCCGGTCCGGACCGGGAACCCCGCCGGCGAGGCTGGCCGGCGGCCTCGGGTATGACGCTCCGTAAGATCCAGACCGATACTTCGTGTGATCCGCTGCCTGCAGGAGTTTGGAAGTCAGAGCAGAAATTTCAGCAAACTGAAATTTCAGTGGGTGCGGCCAAATATGGTATCTGCAACGCGAAAGCACCGTCGACCCGCCATCATCCCTGAAACCAATTATCCCCAGCAGCATTCGAGACCTCGTCTATCAGAGCCTGAGGGGTGCGATCGTCACGCACCAGTTCAAGCCGGGCGCGCAACTCGTTGTGCGAGATCTGGCGAAGCAGTTGAAGACGAGTGCGACCCCGATCATGCAGGCGATCCTGCGCCTGTCTGAGGAGGGGCTGGTCGAAATCTTGCCCCGAAAGGGCACGTTCGTCATCGATGTCGGCGAGGAACGTATTCGCCAGCTCTTTGACGCGTGTGAGGCGGTCGAAGGATACTCGGCGCGCCTGGCCGCACAACGCCGGACAGACGCGGACCTCGCCCATGCCGAGCAGATACTCACCGAGTGGAAAACGGCAGAACAAACCTTGGCGTACGGACCAAATCCCCTCGGTGCCGTCTCCGTCCTTCTTGAAGCTGACAGTCGCTTCCACTGCTACATCGTGGAGCTGTCCGGGAACCCATACTTGGTGTCAACGTACCAAAAGCTCGATGCGCAGGTGTGGGCGTTCGTTCCGAGTCCGCCTGTCGCGGCACTACGCACAACTCCACGTGATCGCCGCCACGGGGCATGATCGCATACTCCAGGGTGTGAAAGACAAGAACGAGGACGCGGCGGCACTTGCCGTGCGGGTGCATACACAGGAGATCTACCGATGCTACGCCGGGCTCCTGGCCCGCGGGGAGCCCGAGGATGACGAACGCGCCGTCCCGGGCGATGGCCCCAGGATCTGACGTCGCCGACCGAGTCCGGCCGATGGCGCGGTAGCGCATGAGCGTCCAACGGTATGTGGTCCGGCGCATCCTCCTTATGGTGCCGCTGGCACTCGCCGTCACGCTCGTCGCGTTTGTCGTCTCGCACCTCGTCCCCGCGGACCCGATCGTGGCAAATCTCAGCGACAGGGCGCTCGACGACCCGAAGATCGTGAAGGCATTCAAGGAGGAATGGGGGCTCGATCGACCGCTCTACGAGCAGTACATGCGGTATATGGGGCTCATCATCCATGGCAATCTCGGTGTGTCCATCCGAAGCCGGCGCCCGGTCGCCGAGGATCTCAAGGAGTATCTGCCCGCCACGATCGAGCTCGCGCTAGCGGCGATGGCGCTCAGCGTGCTCCTCGGCATTCCCTTGGGCGTGGTGGCGGCGGCTATCACGAGCGGCTTCTGGACCGAGCGGTGCGCGTCTGCACACTGGTCGGCGCTCTGCCCCGATCTTCTGGCTTGCGTTGGTGGCACTGTACGTGTTCTACGGGCGTCTGGGGTGGTTTCCGTCCCCCGAGGGTCGGCTCAGCGCGACATTGCAGCCTCCGCCGGCCGTGACCGGCCTGCTCACCGTGGACGCCCTGCTGGCAGGCCGCCCGGCCGTCTTCTGGGACGCGCTCGGGCACCTCGCGCTACCGGCGCTGACCCTCGGACTGCAGCAGACGGCGTTCATCGCCCGGATCACGCGCTCGTCGGTGCTCGACGTGATCGCGCAGGAATACATCCGGACGGCTCGGGCCAAGGGGCTCGGCAGGCGACTGATCCTGTACCGTCACGCGCTCCGCAATGCGTTGATCCCGACGACCGCCTACATCGGCCTCGCGTTCGGAAGTCTGCTGTCGGGCGCGGTGATCATCGAGACGGTGTTTGCCTGGCCGGGCGTCGGTCGCTATGCGTTTCAGTCCGCCACGACGCTCGACTTCCCGGCGATCATGAGCGTCGCGATCGTCGTCGCGGGGATCTATGTCTGCGTGAACCTGATCGTCGACCTCCTGCAGCTCATGCTCGACCCGCGCATCCGCATTGCATGAGTCCGGACGGCGGAGCGCCCGAGCATGTGCGTGCACAGGGCGTTCCTGCGGCCGCGGCCGGCCTGGCCCGGAGCCGCGGGCGAACGAAATCGAGGGCACGTCGGGCCGCGCGAAGTGTGCGCCACAACCTGCTGGGGACCGCTGGCGTGCTCGTCATCGTGGCCTGGCTGGTCGCGCTTGCGGGCGCCCCGATGCTGGTGAAGGACGGCCCGTTGCAACAGAACTTTTCGGAACGGCTCCATGCCCCGGACGGCGTCCATCCGTTCGGGACGGATACGCTCGGGCGCGACATCCTCTCACGGGTACTCTACGGCGGTCGGATCTCTATTCCCGTCGGGCTGACGATCATCGCATTGACCGCGTTGATCGGGACCGCGTTGGGAGCGCTGGCTGGTTTCGGTGGCGGCTGGGTCGACGAGCTCGCGATGCGCGTCGCGGACGCGCATCTGGCCTTCCCCCCGATCATCCTGGCCCTCGCGATCGCGGCGGCTCTGGGCCCGGATCTCCGGAACGTCGTGTTGGCCTTGGTCGTGGTGTGGTGGCCGTATTACGCACGGATGATGCGGAGCGTGACCCTTTCGGTCCGGGAGCGCGAGTACGTCCTCGCCGCATATGCGGTCGGCGCGAGCCGTCTCCGCATCCTGTTCCGCCACGTGCTGCCGAACGCCTACACGCCGGTCCTCGTACTGGCGACGATCGATGTCGGCAGCGGCATCACCGCCGCCGCCGCCCTGTCGTTTCTTGGGCTCGGCGTCCGGCCGCCCACGCCTGAATGGGGCTCGATGGTGGCGGAAGGCGCGCACCTGCTCGATCGCTGGTGGTTGGCGGCGTTTCCGGGATTCGCGATCCTGACCGTGGTGATGGCCTTCAACCTCATCGGAGATGCGCTTCGTGACGCCTTGGATCCGCGTCTGCAGCAACTCCGGCGCTAACCGATGACACGCGCACAGCCAGTTGAGCTCGCCGTCCGCGAGACGAGGCGAGACTTCGTCAGGAGGAGGGGATAGCGATGGCACGGGACATGAGCGAATCTGAGCGCCTGGCACGGACGTCCAGACGGGAGGTGCTCCGCCTCGCGGCCCTCGCCGGTGTGGGGGCGCTCGGTGGAGGAGCACTCGCGCCGACCGGCCGCGCCGTGGCCGCACCGTTCCTTGCACAAGCCCCGGCGACGCCCGTCAAGCGCTTGGTCGTGGCCGATACCATGACGCTGTCAAGCGCCGATCCGGCGCGCGCGTACGAGATCTTCCAGTATCTCATCTTCCGGCGTGTTACGATTCCCTGGTCACGGTCCCGCCGAGCGGCATCGACCGGATCACGCCCATGCTCGCCACCGGATGGACCATCGCTCCGGACGCCTCCGCGCTGACGTTCAAGCTGCGCCCCAACGTGAAGTTTGTCACCGGGAATCCGTTGACCTCGGCCGATGTCCGCTGGTCGCTGCTGCGGGTCGGGAATGTCAACGCGAGCCCGGCCTGGCTGGTCGACCCCATCAAGTCCATCGAGACCCCGGATCCGCGAACCGTGACGATTCGCTTGAAGGCCCCCGACGTGTCGTATCTGGCGGTGCTCATCAGTACCAACCTGTCGATCCTGGACAGCACGTTCCTCAGGACCAAGGGCGGGACTACGATCGGCAGTGACACGGCCGACGCGTGGCTGAACGCGAACTCCGCCGGCACGGGGCCGTATGTGATGACCGGGTGGACCAGGGACACGCAAGTGACGCTCAAGCGCGTTCCGGGTTCGTGGAGACCTGGCTGGTTTGACGAAGTCGTCTACAAGGCGGTACCGGAATCGGCTACGGGCAAACTGCTGCTCGAACGCGGCGACGTGGATGTCGTGACGAACCTGGCGGCGGAGCAGTTCGCCGAGCTCAACAGCAACCAGAACGTCAAGATCGCGTCCACGCTGTTTGCTGGGTTCCCGTATCTGGGGCTCACGCGTGTCCCCCAAGTGCACGAAGCACTCGTCAAGCCGGACGTTGGATACGCCATTCGGTACGCCATCGACTACACTGGCCTTCGGAGTCTCGTGCCGGGTGCCGTGACACCGCCCTCAATCGTGCCGATCGGGTTCGCCGGGGTCCTGGATCCACAGCGAGACGGGATCAGGACCGACGTCAGGCGGGCCAAGGAACTGCTCGCCCAAGCCGGGTATCCGAACGGCTTCGACGCGGTCGTGAGCTATTCGACGAGCACCTTGACGGGAACGGTCGGAGGCGATGTGCTCGCCGCGAAAGTCCAGGCGGATCTTGGGCAGATCGGAATCCGCCTCACACTTGAACCGCTCGCCCCGAGCGTCTTCAGCGCGAAATATAAGGCACAAAAGGCCCAGATGGTCATCTCGCAGTACGTGGCTGATTACCCGGACGCGAGCAACTGGCTCGAGCTGTACATCCCGGGCGGCACCCTGTCAAAGCGGCTCGGGTGGAACTATCCCAACAACCGGACGATCCAGATGACCGCGCAGGCGATCCGAACCGTCGACGCGGCGAAGCGGACCGACCTATATCAGCAGGTCCAGCGGGAGCTCATGAAGGACAGCCCCTGGGTGCCGCTGCTACAAGGCGTTCAGCGCGTCGCGTATCGCGCGGATCTCCACGGCGTCGTCTCCAACTCCATGTGGTGGACAGACGTGTCGCTCATGTCGCGCACCTGAGCGTCGCAGGGGCTCGGACCGACCGGTCACACCGCCGCAGCCCAAGGGAGGAGCGCCATCTCGTGAACGCACACGCGGTTGAGGTCGTACACGACGTGCTGATTCCGATGCGCGATGGCACGCGGCTCGCCGGCAATCTCTATCTTCCCGTCGGCGCGGGACCCGTGCCGGCGCTCCTGCGTACACGCCGTACCTCAAGCGGACCGGGCGGTCGGGGGCCAACCGAGGCCGCGCAACTCTTTTTTGCCCGGCGCGGTTACGCCTGTCTCACGTTGGATATGCGCGGGTTCGGCGCGTCCGAGAGTATGCCGAACCCCCCGTTCTCCGCGCCGGAGCAACGGGACGCGGCGATGCGCTCGAATGGATGGCCGCGCAACCGTGGTGCAGCGGGCGCACCGGATCTGGGGCGTCTCCTACGGAGGAGACACGGCGCTGTCCGTCGGGTCCACGCGGCCCCGGTCGCTCGACGCGATCATCCCGATCCATCCCACCGATGATGAGTTTACGGGGGTGTGTTACCCGCACCAATGCCCAGGGGCGCTGTGGTCAGAACTCGACTGGGGCTTCCGCATGCTTGGGAATCAACTCCTGCCGCCGCTTCGCGTCGACGGGGGAGACCGCGGGATGCGGCTATGGCGCGAACGGCTGGAGCGCCTCGACCCCTGGCTGTTCACCTGGCATCGGCTCCCTCCGGCCACGTGGCGCACGTGGCGCGCCAACGTCGATGCGATCTCGGGCGCGACGTATCTGGTCTCCGCATGGCATGACGCCTACCCGCGTGAGACCCTTCGCATCTACAACACGATCTCGGCGCCGAAGCGTGTGCTGATCGGCCCCTGGAAACACGAGCATCCGGACCGCGCCACTCATCACCCCATCGGCTTTCTGCACGAAATGACTCGCTGGTGGGACCAGTGGCTGAAGCACATCGACACCGGCGTCATGCACGAGCCGCCCGCCATCTTGTACCATCACCCGGGGGGGTGGCGATACGAGCCAGGATGGCCGCCCCCGCACACCGCGGTCCGCGACTACTATCTACAGTCCGGCGGCGAACTCCTGCCCGAACCGCCGACGCAGGACGGCACCGACACCTACCGCGTCGACCCCACCGTGGGGCTCGCCCACTTACCTCGGGATTGGACGACTCCGACAGCGGCCGCCCCTCCCGACATCTCTCCGGACGACCACGGTCCGCTGACCTATACAACCCGCCGCTCGCGGCCGACGTCTCGATCGTCGGCGACCCAGAGCTGATCGTCTTCATCTCGGCGGACCAACCGGACTTCCCGCTCGTGGCGTGGTTGAGCGACGTGATGCCAACGGGCGTCTCGACCTTAGTCTGTCAAGGATGGATTCGCCCGACGCACGTCGTCGGCGAGGTGCTCCAGTCGGCACGGGTCTATGAGAATGCGGGTCCCGTGCTTGCCCACGTCATACCAAATACCAGCGGGGCATCGCCTGAGGGTCGCCGTTGCCGGTGCGCACTTTCCGGTCCTGTTTCCGGCGCCCCGCAATCCGGTGCTGACCGTGTACCGCACCGGACGCTTCCGGTCCCGATTGAGGCTCCCGCTTGCCGCCGCGGGAGTCCGGTGCGATCCGGGACTCGTATTCGAGCCGGCGCGGCGTGATGAGGCCACCGCGCTCACGTTCACTCAAGCGGATCATACGGTCACCCGGGACGTGTTTGGCCGACGCGACAGTCCTGCGTCCGATCTGTACACAAAGGCCGCGATCGCCGCGAGTCTCCCGCAGACATACCCTGCGGGCCCAGACGATCGTGTCGAACGCCGAGCTGCAAGATCGTTCGTGCGGAGGCGTCGAGCGGTTCCAGCGATTGCATCTCACCGCGCCGTGCGTCACGCCGCTTGTTGACCACCGATCGTGGATCTCGACGTTCGAGGCGTTCCATAACCTCCACGCGCCGAGCGCGTGACGCGCCGCACCCACGTAGTTCAATGAGTGCGCTCCGCTGCGCGAGCTCTGATGCCGCTCCAACTGCACGTGCTGAACCAGAACTTGAAACCATGTCGTCCGATGCCTCCACGATCGAAGAAGAGAAGCTGCGCGCCAGATCGACTACGTGCTGCGCACGAGCCCGTTCTATCGCCGCAAGTGGACACGCCGCGTCGTCCCCGGCGTACCGGCCTCGAGACCTCCCGCGCTGCCGTTCACTGAAAAGCCGAGCTGCAGAACGCGCAACCGTCCGCCGCCGTTTGACAGAACCAATGCGCGCCCCTTGCATCGATGTACGCATGCAGGCCACGAGCACCACGGCGTCCCCTGCACCGCACTACGCACGCACGTCGCCGTCTACAACGAAGTCGAGCCCGCGCGCCTGGCCGCCGCTTGCGCCCGATGTCCTCTTTGAATGATGAACTACAGCCTGTATGCGGCGATCAACACCATATACGTTTGAGACGATCGCGCGTGCGTCGCACCCGTCGGATCGCCAATCTAACGTCTGATCGACATCATGCAAACATGCAGATGCCGTCGCGCTCTACTCGACGCCCTCGTACGCGCTGCATTTGCGCACGTCGCGCAAAGTGAGGTGTCGCGCCGCCGCGCTGGCGTGCGCAAGGCCTGTTCTCGGCGACGCCGACTGGCCATCCCCGCTACCGGAACAGATTGAAGCCACGTGAACATGGAGCTCGCGACATTTATGGCTCGGGGAGTTGAGCCCGTGGCGCGGAGTGCCAGCATCACACTGCACTGCTCGCCAGGCCTGTTCATCGTGAACTGATCACCCTGCCTCCGCGCGTCATGCCTCCACCGAGGCGCGTCGCGAACTGGTCTTCACCACAATCGAGCGAAGCGCATCCGCTCATCCGCTATCGTCCCACGATCACGTCCAAGTGTGGCACCGGCACATGCCTGTGAACGCACCGCTTTCGCTTCCGTCCTCGCCGCAGCGACACATGTTCATCGTCAAAGGATCAACGTGTATCCGCTGGCGTCCAGGATGTGGTCTACAGCATGCACCCGCGCTACCGCGAGTTCCGCATCGTGTTGACAGAGCCACCGCCCATTGTCGATGCTCCTGCAGCGAGTACGCGAAGGATTCACCCTCAGGAGCTTGCCGGCCTGGTGATCGTCTCGCGCGCCGATCCGCACACCCTGGTCTTCAGCCCGAAGATCGAGCTCCTCGCGCCGGCACCCTCACGCACACGAACGCAAGCCAAACGCCTATACCGTCTCTATCAGGGATACACCATGAACGAGGAAGTGTTGCAGTCAGCAAGAGCGACGCGTCGCGTCATGCGCCTGAACCGTCCGCGCGCGCTCAACGCGTTGAACCCATCGCTACTCGAGTCCCTGATCGCGCGTCGATCGCGCACGCCGCGATCAGGAGTCCGATGTGTCATCGTCACCGAACGCCGAGCCTTCAGTGCGCGCGATCTCAAGGCGATGCTCTCCATACCAAGAGGAGTTTCGCGAGTACATCCTGTTGCTCAGCACCTCAGCGCCGAGATGCGCCGCCTGGCAAGCCGAGCATCGCGCCATTCACAGCTACGCGTTGCCGGAGCTTTGAACTGGCCCTGATCTGCGATATTCGCATCGCAGCCGCCACTGCCGTGATCGGCCTCCCCGATACCCCGTCGCATAGCGCCAACCAGCGCATGACGTACCTGCTGCCCCGCGTCATCGCATGGCTGGCGAAGTACCTTGCATTTACCGGGAGACCATCGATGCGCGCAGGCCAACGATCGGCTTGTCACTCGCGTGTCCAGCCGAGCGAGCTGGAGCAGACGCGCTCGCCGTTGCCAGGCAGATCGCGAAGCACCCGCCGTGGCCCTGCGCTACGTGAAGCTAGGATTCGATCTGGCGTCCGACGTCGACCTCCACACCGCACTACCTATGAAACACGCCGAGCTCATGTGTTTCACACACAAGAGTCCAGTCAACCTGCGTGCGTTCGCAACCAAAAGAAACGTCGAGGATGCCACGTCGTCGTGATCGTGGCGTCGCGCACGATCGAGAAACCCAAGATGCGCCGCCGATCTGACTGTCTCGATGCAGCAACCGTACCTGCCGATGTCTCGCCCTGATGCGGAAAGAATCGTGTGCGAGGAGCCGTCTGCTGTGCCAACGTCCGTGCTCGCCGCGCGCCCGCGTCTGGATTTCCCGTCGAGCGCCAGCGTCGAGAACCCTCCTAGTCCGCCCAGCACCGCCCTACCCACTCCCGAGAGACTGACCCGCCGGCCCTCCGGGAGTGCGCCTGTTTAGCGCTTGCGGCCCTTCGGCGGCCTTCCGCCCCCGACCCTGTCACAGCCGCCCGGCGAGCCGCCGGCTTGCGTGCCTTCGCCGCCCGCTTGGGCGCGGCGGCCTTCGGGGCGGATCCGGGGCGGAATTCTGGCCAAAATACGCACGAAAACAGAAGGGCCCGGGGGATCCCGGAGCCCCGGAACCCGCCGGACCCTCCCGGAACAGCCCCGCCTAGCGCTTGCGGCGCTTCACGCTGGCCGTCCGCGCGGGCGCCTTCTTGGCCGCTTTGCGCGGGGCCGCTTTCCGCGCGGCCGGCGTGCGCGCCGCCGCGGCCCGCTTCGGGGCGGCCGCCTTGCGCGCGGGCGCGGCCTTCGCCTGCGCCGGCGCCGGCCGCGACGCGGCGGGGGCGGCGGACGCCGACGCCGTCAGGAAGTTGGACGGCTCATGCCACGCCCAAGCGCGCGTGACGACGCAGCGGAGGTACACCGAGCCTCCTCCGGGCCGCACCGAGGCCTCGTGCAACCCACCGCAGGACTGACACCGGTACATCACAATCGCCATCGTGTCCTCCTTCTACTCCGGACTGATGCCCCTTACAGCAGCTTTGTGCCGTTGATCTGCAGCTTGAACTGCGAGCCGAGAAATGCCGCCGCGCGCCGGCACAGCACCATGCGCGGGAGGAAGATCTCGAAGTACTCCATGACCTGCGAGAGCCCGGTATCGATCGTGAGTTCCAGCGTTACGGTGTTCGCACGGTCGTCCACGCGCAGGAACGAGTGCTCCACCGCGTAGTTCACGCGATCGTGGATATCGAACGTCCGCGGGTCCGGGTTGCGCACGCGGGTCCGGTGCACGTCGGATTTGTCCGCGAGGATCAACGCGGCGCCCACCTCGCTAACTGGCTCGCCCGTCTGCTCCTCGTGGTTGCCGATCGCGCCCATCACGATCGCCCGCTCCACGGGGTCCATGCCGAGACGGGCCAGGATGCTGCCCGCGAGGAGCGCGCCGGTGTTCTCGTGGCTGACGCGCCCCACGAGATTGCCGACGTCGTGCAGATAGCCCGCCATCGCCGCGAGCTGCATCGCGCGCTCGGCGCGGCCGAGGAGGCGCAGGATGTTGGACGCAATGCTCGCGACCAGGTTCGCGTGGCGCAGCCCGTGCTCCGTGTACCCGATCGCGCCCGTGTACTCGTCGGCCTTCGCGATGTACGCCTCGACCTCGCGGTCCCGCTTCACCTCGTCCAGGGTGACCGCCCGGCGCCGTACCTCCGGGGTGACGCCCGCCGCTACGCCCTGCGGATCCGGCATCGTAGCATCGGCGCCGATTAGGCGCCGGTCCCTCCCTTGTTGACGACGGCCTGCACGGCGCTGCGCTCCGCGCGCACTTTCAAGTTCTGCGCGAGCTCCAGCGTGAGCTGCTGGTCCTTGACCTCGAGCACCACCGCGAACAGCCCGCCGCGCGTGATCACCCGGTCGCCCTTCTTCAGGCGCGACAGCATCTCGCGGTACTTCTTCTGCTGGACCTGCTGCGGTCGGATCATCATCACGTACAGCAGCGCGAAGAAGGCTACAAGGGGGAGCAGCTGCACGAGTTGCTGCGTCATCACGCGCGCGTTCCAGGCGTCAGCATTGGGCACCAATGTTCTCGCACGGAAAAACGATTCCCTCCCCCGGGGCGGCGGTCACCACGCGGTCTGGTACCGGTCCAGCACGCCCCGGCTCCACGACGCGAACCGGTCCTCGAGAATCGCTGCCCGCATCGCCCGCGTGAGGCGCGCCATGAACGTCAGGTTGTGGAGGCTCACGAGCCTGGGCCCGAGCATCTCCCCTGCCTTAAAGAGATGTCGGAGGTAGGCCCTCGAGTACCCCCGGCACGCGGGGCACGGGCACCCGTCCTCGAGCGGGGCGAGCGCGTCGGCGTGCGCGGCGTGCCGGAGGTTCAGCCGGCCGTCCGGCGTCAGCGCAATCCCGTTGCGCCCCACCCGGGTCGGCAGCACGCAGTCGAACATATCCGCCCCGCGGGCCACGGCCTCGATCACGCTCGGCGGCACGCCGACCCCCATCAGGTACCGGGGCCTGGCCGACGGAAGGCAGGCCGTCACCTCGCTCACGAGATCGTATGTCAGGGCCCGAGGCTCCCCGACCGAGAGGCCGCCCACCGCGTACCCCGGGAACTCGAGCGCGGCCATCTCCTCCGCGGCCCGCCGCCTCAGCCCGGCCTCGAACCCGCCCTGGACGATCGCGAACAGCGTCTGGTCCGTGCGCCGCTGCGCGGACCGGGCGCGTACCGCCCAGGCCGCCGTGCGGCGGAGGGCCTCCTCGGCGTCGCGCGCGCTCATTGGAAACCCGAGGCAGACATCGAGCGGCATGATGATGTCGGCGCCGAGCGCCTCCTCGATCTCGGTCACGCGCTCGGGCGTCAGGCGCACCTCGCTCCCCTCGATCGGCGAGCGGAAGATGACCCCGTCATCGCTCACCTGACGGAGGTGGGGCAGACTGAACACTTGGAAGCCCCCGCTGTCGACGAGGATCGGCCCGTCCCAATGCATGAACGTGTGGAGACCGCCGGCCTTCGCGATCAGCGCGGCGCCGGGGCGCAGCATCAGGTGGAACGTGTTGGCGAGCACGATCTCGGCGCCGGCGCCGCGCACTTCTTCCGGCGTCAGCGCGCGAATCGTGCCGTGCGTGCCGACGGGCATGAACGCCGGTGTCTCAACGGACCCGTGGGGAGTGTCGAGAACGCCCGCCCGGGCGCCGGTCTCGCGGTCGACGTGACTCAACGTAAAGCGAAAGGCCACGGCTGGAGTATAGCACGCGATCCTGCTGCCCACGGCGCCAGAACGTCCACGGCGTCCACCGGGACGAGGACGACGGTGCCCTCGCCTCCCGACCCTCCATTCGGTAGAATGCAGAGGACGAAACCCGTGTAGGGAGAGAGACATGACCGACGAGAAGCCCACGCACCCCCGAGCCAACCGCCCCGAGCCCCGCCGCGGCCGGCGAGCCCAGCCGCGAGGAGCGCATCGCCGCGGCCAAGGCGCGCGCCGAGGCGCTCAAGGCGCAGCGCGCCGCCGCGCCCGCGCCCGCGGCGGGCGCCGCTCCCACGGTGCCGCCGGCGCCATCCGGCGGGGTCAAACCGCTCGTCGCCTCGCGGAACCCGGGCGGCGCACCTGTCGTCGCGCCACAGCATTCGGAGATCCGCGCGTTCGGCACGCTGACCCAAGCGGTCGAGTTCACGTGCGACGCCAGCGAGGACGCCAACCTCGCCAAGATCCTCGGCGGCCTCGGCCTCTACAAGAATCCGCTGCGGGGGGCATGGCAGGTCGACTACCGGTACTACGCGGAGGCGGTGCGGCGGCTGCAGGCCGCGGGCTACCGGGTGGACGGGACGGACTACCTCGGGCGTCCGCTCTCGCAGTGGGTCGCCGAGGATCGCGGCTGGACCCGGCGCGCCTAGCCCGGTGTCTGAGTCCGTCCCTGAAGGGCACGCTCGCGGCACGACGGACGTATCCTCGGACGGGCACTCCATCGCGATCCGGCTCTCGACCTACGGCGATCTCTTCTCCCACTTCGACCCACGCCCGTATGCCGCCCGGGCCCTCTCGGACGACCTTCTCACGGAAATTGCGAGACCGCGCGTGCCGCATTCGACAGGGGCCCCGCAGCTCGACCTCGAGCTTCGGGGCTCCGAGCGGAACGCCGGGGATGAGGCGGTGATTCGCGAACGTCTCCATCGGCACTTTCAGGAGCGGGCCGAAGCGCTGCAGGCGCAGCGGCACCACGCGGTCACCCAGGGAATCGTACTGTCGCTGATCGGCACGCTGATGCTGTTGGGGAGCGCGCTGGTCAGAACGTACGTGCACAATGACTTGGCCGCCGCGTGCCTGACGGTGGTTCTTGAGCCCGGTGGATGGTACGCGATCTGGTACGGCTTCGATGAGCTGTTCTACGGAGCGAGACGGATCGCGGCGGAGTACGCGTTCCAGCGACGCATGACGGACGCGCACATCGTCTTCAGCGGCGGCTGACGCACTCGCACGGTGGCCGCGGCCGCGTCGCCGCGATCGCGCGCGGCTACGCGATCAGCATCGCGTCTCCAAAACTGTAGAAGCGGTACCCCTCCCGGACGGCCACCTCGTACGCCGCGAGCACGCGTTCCCGGCCCGCGAAGGCACTCACGAGCATGAGCAGCGTCGTCCGCGGCAGGTGGAAGTTCGTGATCAGCGCGTCGGTCGTGCGAAACCGGAACCCCGGCGTGATGAAGAGGTCCGTCCACCCGCTCCCCGCCTGCACCGTCCCGTCATCTCGGGCGACCGACTCCAGCGTGCGCACGCCGGTGGTCCCGACCACCACGACGCGCCCGCCCCGCGCGCGCGCCCGGTTCACCGCGTCTGCGGCGGCCTGGGGAACCTCGTACCACTCGGCGTCCATCCGGTGCGCGGTCACATCGTCGACCTCGACCGCGCGGAAGGTCCCGAGCCCCACGTGCAGCGTCACCACCGCGAGGTCGACGCCGCGCGTCCGCACCGTCTCGAGCAGCGCGCGCGTGAAGTGCAGCCCGGCGGTCGGCGCCGCCACGGCGCCCTCGTGCTCCGCGTAGACCGTCTGATACGCCTCCGGATCGTCGAGACGCCGTTCGATGTACGGCGGCACCGGCATCTCTCCGATCTCGCGGAGGACGGTCATGAGGTCACCCCGGCACTCCAGCGTCACGACGCGCAGCCCGGTGGACGTCCGCGGGCCAGCGGTCGCCTCGAGGAGGCCATCCCCGAAGATCAGGCGCTGCCCGTCACGCAACCCGCCGACCCGGCCGCACGAGCGCCTCCCAGGCGTGGTCGCCGGCGGGGCGCAGGAGGAGCAGTTCCACCGCCCCGCCGGTGTCCCGGCGACCGCGGAGCCGCGCGGGCAGGACGCGCGTGTTGTTCAGCACGAGGACATCACCCGGCCGCAGCGCGTCCGGGAGATCCCGGAACGCGCGGTGCGCGATCGCTCCGTTCGCGCGGGACAGCACGAGGAGCCGCGCACTGTCTCGCGGGACCGCGGGCGACTGCGCGATCCGGTCGCGGGGCAGCGTGTAGTCGAAGTCCGCCAAGCGCATGCCGCTATCGTAGCAACTCGGGCGCCATGCCTGCGCCCGGCGGGAGGGATCCCAGGCGAAGGTCCGTGCGGCCGTGCCGGGTCCCGGCGCAGGCAGGTCGGTCGCTACGGACAGGTGCCGGACTTCACCCCGCTCAGGGTCGTACCACCCGTGGCGAGCTGGATGGTCACGTAGATCTTGGTCGGGTTCGCCGCGATGCTGTTGAAGCACATCGCTTCGGTGGAGGTCCCGGGACTCGAGCACACGCCGGTCCAGTTCAGGTACGTGCCGGTCGGGGTGTAGGCCCCCCGGTAGCAGTACGCCGTCATGTTCACGGAGTTCGGCACGATGGTCCGCATCAGCGCCGGATCCGACGTGGACCACGTGGACGAGAACGAGCAGCTCGCGCCGGGCGCGCAGATCTCCCACCCCTGCACGTCGCCGCGCGATGGAAGGTCGCCGGTGGGATCGAACAGCACGTTCATTTGCTCGTCGAGCGCCTCGGCCGTCATCTGCGCCCGCCGCATCTGCGTGACCGCTTCCCACGCGACCGTCCGCACCTGCGAGTTTTCCTGATAGCCCTGAAACGCCGGCATCATCAGACTCACCATCAATCCGATGAGCGCCGTGGTCACCGTCAGTTCAATCAGCGTGTGGCCGGCCTCGGCCCCCCGGACGAAACGAGTGATCATCTTGCACACCTCTGTTGCACTTCGATTGCCCAAGGTGAGCGTACGTCCGTCGCAGGACCCGAACCATGGGACATCCGGACCGGCGTGGTCCTTAAGGGAGCGATCGCCCGAGGAGACAGTGGACCACGGGAACGCGCGGTCATCCGGTGTGGCACCGGCACGCATGCCTATGCGGACGCCTAGTCGCGCGCGTCGCCGGACGCGCCGGCGGCTCGTATAATAGGCTCCAGACGACGCCGCGTCGCGGAGGGAGTCATGGAATCCGCTCAGTCCACGCGTCCGCTCAACAACGGCACCGCGATCCCGGTGCTCGGCCTCGGTGTGTGGGAGATTCCAGACGGCGCGCCAACCGTCGAGGCGGTCGCGTGGGCGCTCGACGCCGGCTACCGCCATGTCGATACGGCCAAGTTCTACGGCAACGAAGCGAGCGTCGGCGAGGCCGTCCGCCAGAGCCGTCTTCCCCGTGAGCAGGTGTGGGTGACCACCAAACTGTGGCCGACCGAGCAACTGCACGTGCGGCGGGCGTTCGAGGGGAGCCTCGCGAGGCTCGGCCTCGACTACATCGATCTGTACCTCGTGCACTGGCCCACGCCGGGCCTCGTGACCCGGACCTGGAAGGGAATGGAGCAACTCGTCGGCGACGGCCGGTGCAGGGCGATCGGCGTCAGCAATCACTCGGTCCGACAAGTGGGCGACATCCTGCGCGCCGCCCGCGTCCGCCCGGCGGTCAACCAGGTGCCGTGCTCGCCGTTCGGGTACGACGCGCGGCTGCTCGAGTACTGCGCGCGAGAGCACATCGTCGTGGAAGCCTACAGCCCCCTGACGCGGGGACACCGTCTCGGGGACCAGCGCGTCGCCGCACTCGCGCAGGCGTACGAGAAATCCCCGGCCCAGATCCTCGTCCGGTGGGCCCTGCAGCACGGCACGGTGCCGCTGCCGAAGTCGAGCCAGCGGGACCACATCCGCGAGAACGCCGACGTCTTTGACTTCATGATCTCCCCCGAGGACATGGCGCGCCTCGACGCCCTCGGACGCTGACCGTCACGCGGCGCCCGGCCCGGCCGCCGTCGGGAATAGACGTGGCCGCCGCGCGGTAGTAACAGACGCACCCAGAACGCAGGCGGAGGCGCTCCATGACGCTGAACGGGATCCACCACATCAGCGCCGTCACGGGCGACGCGCGGGGCAATCTCGACTTCTACACGCGCGTGCTCGGGCTGCGGCTGGTCAAAAAGACCGTCAATCAGGACGACCCGACCGCATACCATCTGTTTTACGCGGACGAACACGGCAGCCCGGGGGCCGACCTGACGTTCTTCGAGTATCCGGGCGCGCCGCGCGGGCGCGCGGGCGATGGGATGGTGCACCGCATCGTCTGGCGCGTCGGGACCGCGGACGCGCTCGAGTTCTGGACCTCGCGGCTGCGGAACGAGCGCATCGAGGCGCGGTGGGAGGACGGCGGTCTGCGCTTCGACGATCCCGAGGGGCTCGCGCATGAACTCCGCGTCTCAACGGTGGACGATGCGCCGCTCGTCGCCGTGCACCCCGCGATTCCGATCGAGTTTGCGCTGCAGGGGTTCGACGGCGTGCGGGCCTACGCGAGCGACCCGGACCGCAGCCGCCGCTTCCTCGACGAGGCGGTCGGATTCCGGGCGGACGGGACCGCGCGGTTCGAGGCCAGGGGCGCCACCCGCGGCGCGACGTACACGTATGATCGCGCGCCGGGCATGGGCCGAGCCGGCGCCGGCACCGTCCACCACGTCGCGTGGTCCTCCACGATGGACGAGCACGACGCATGGCGCGAGCGCGTGATCCGGGCGGGCGGGCACGCCACGCCGGTCATCGACCGCTTCTACTTCCGGTCGATCTACTTCCGAGAGCCGAGCGGCATCCTGTTCGAGATCGCCACGGCCGGGCCCGGATTCACCGTCGACGAGCCGCTCGCGCATCTCGGCGAGTCGCTCTCGCTGCCGCCGACGTTCGAGCCGCTGCGGCCGCAGCTGGAGCGGACGCTCACGCCGCTGCCGAACCCGAGGGCTCCGTCTCCGTCGGCGGGGTAGACGCGCAGGCCGCCGCGCCGGCGGTCGGGATCAGGAGACGCGCGACCCCCGCGCGTGCGCCGCGCCGAGCGCGGGCGGCGCGTTCGGACCCGCCGCCGTCCGCGTGAGACGCGGCGGCGGCGCCCACGCCATCAGTACAGCTGATCGATGCCGACGCCGGTGTAGTAAAACTTCAGGATCTGATCGAACGTCGCCCCCTGCGCGGCCATCGCCCGCGCGCCCCACTGATCGAGGCCCACGCCGTGTCCGGAGCCCCGGCCGGAGAACACCTCCCCCGCGCCGTCCCGGAGCACGGTGAACATCGTGCTCCGAAGCACGCCGGCGCCAACCAGCAGCCGGAAGCGATTGGCGTTGATCTCCTGCACCGAGCCGTCTCCGCTGGTCAGGCGCACGGTGACCACACGCCCCCAGGGCGTCACGCGCCCGGGCGACACGTCGCTGAGCCCGGCGACCGGCACCTGACCCCGCTGCAGCGTGGCCTCGAGCGTCCCGAGCGGCAGCGTCACACTCCAATTCACGCTCGGGGCGCTCATCGCGTACGGATCGGCGACCCCGCGCAGATACGGATAGGCGGTCCCCCAGACATTCTCGCTGTCTTCGGTGTGGCCGCCGGAGTTCGAATGGTACGCCGCGAAAATCGGCTGGCCCTGGTAGGTGACGAGGAGGCCCCGGGTCGTGTCGACCGCGGCCGTCGCCGCGGGGGTCTCGGCGGACGCGCCGAGATAGACCTGCGCGTCGGTGGTGGCGGTGAGATCGTACCCCGTGACGCCCGCGTGCACTTCGGCGATGCGCTCGACCGCGAGCGTCCGGGCGGCCACCGCCTGCGCCTGCACGGCCGCCGGCGGCCACCCCGGATCGATCTCGCCCTTGATCACCCCGTACAGGTACGCCTCGAGCGGCAGCTCGTCGATCGCGGTGACGTGCCCCTGGGGACTGCGCTGCAGCTCGATGGTGCCCCGATACGGCTTGCCGGCGATCCGCAGCAGGCCGGTCCCCGTCGACACGCGTACGGTCTGGCCGAACGCGGTGCCGGCGATGCTCAACCCGCCGGCCGATGGGGTCACCGTCCACGCGGTCCCCGCGAGCGTCACCGCCGACCCGGTGTCGGTCTGCACGATCTGCACCGGCCCGTCCGCGCCGAGCATCACCGCGGGCTGATCGACCTGGACCGCCACCCGCACGATCATCTCCTCGGTAGCCCGCGCCGGCCCCGGGGCCGTCGCACCGAGCACCGCCACGGCCGCCGCGACCGCGATCCACAGGACCGGGCGCATCATCGCCGCGCGAAAAACAGGTTCAAGAGGATGGTGAGCACGATGCTCAGGAGCAGGCTTCCGAGGATCGGCACGTAGAGCGTGAAGCCTTTCCGCTGCACGTAGATGTCCCCCGGAAATCTCGGGAGCACGCCCAGCACCATGACGAGCCCGCCAATGATGATCAGGAAGACGCCGAGGGTGACGAGGAACCGTCCGATCTGCGGCATGGCTACGAAAACAGCGTGCCCTGCCCGCGACCGCCGCGCTCCGGCACCGCGAGGCCGAGATGTTCCGCCGCCTGCGCCGTCACCCGTCGGCCCGCCTGGGTGCGCGTCAGGAATCCGATCTTCAGGAGGTACGGCTCCACCATCTCGACGAGGCTGTCCACCTCTTCATTGAGCGTCGCCGCGAGGGCCTCGATGCCGACCGGACCGCCCCCGTACACCTGGATGATGGTCCGCAGCACGTCCCGATCCTGCCCGTCGAGCCCGAGCGGGTCGACGCCCTCGAACTCGAGCGCCTCCCGCGCGATCTCCACCGAGATCGCCCCATCGGAGCGGACCTGGGCGAAGTCGCGGACGCGCCGCAGGAGACGGTTCGCGATCCGCGGCGTGCCGCGGGAGCGGCGGGCGATCTCCGCCGCCCCCTCGTCGGTCACGGGGACCCCCAGGATTGAAGCCGAGCGGTGCACCACGCGCGTCAGGTCCTCCACCGGATAAAAGTCCAAGTGCTGGGTGATCCCAAACCGATCGCGCAGCGGCGACGAGAGCAGCCCCGCCCGCGTCGTCGCGCCCACGAGCGTAAACGGGCGCAATGTGTAGCGCAGCGACCGCGCGTGCGCGCCCTTCTCGATGACGAAATTGACGCAGAAGTCCTCCATCGCAGGATACAGAAACTCCTCCACCGCCCGCGGCAGCCGATGGATCTCATCGATAAACAGGACGTCGCCCCGGTTCAGGTTCGTGAGGATCCCCATCAGGTCGCCGCCCCGCTCGAGCGCGGGCCCCGACGTGGTCACAATCCCCGTCGCCATCTCGGTCGCGATCACGTTCGCGAAGGTCGTCTTACCCAAGCCGGGCGGCCCGTGCAGCAGCACGTGGTCGAGCGCCTCGCCCCGATCGCGCGCCGCCTGGAGGCCGATCTTCAGCGCGCTGATCACGCGCGCCTGCCCGATGCACTCATCGAGCCGCTTGGGCCGCAGGCTGCGGATGAGCTGCTCGTCCTCCGCCCCCGCCGCCGGCGGCGGCACCGCCCCCCCGGACGGGACACCGGCTTCCCGCCGGCGACGCGCTCGCGCGTCACGCCGGGGCCCCCCGCTCCGCACGGTACACTTCTTGGAACAGGTCCTCCGCCGACGCGATCGCGGGGTTGCGCCGCAGCGCCTCGTCGACCATGCGCTTGGCTTCGGTGCTGCGGTGCCCGAGCTGTCCGGTGAGCACCTCGAGCACCTCCTCGCGGAAGTCCTCGGCGGTCGCCTCGGCCGGGACCGCGGCTTCGGTGCGCAGCAGCGCGTACTTGCCCATCTTCCCGTTAAGCGACGCGACGATCTTCTCGGCGGTCCGCCCGCCGATCCCCGGGAGCCGGCGGAGAAACGCCACGTCTTTGCGCTCGATCGCGTCCGCGACTTGTTCGACCGGATGCACGATCGCCTTCATCGCCTTCGTGGGGCCCAACCCGTCGACCGTGATGAACCGCTCGAAAAATTCCTGCTCGATCTCACGCAGAAACCCCACCAGCAGCGGGCGCGGCTGATTCGCGGACACGTGGTACGACACGTGCAGCTCGGCCGTCTCGCCGATGTGCTGAGGATCGCTGCGCAGGAGGTCGCGAAGGAATCCGGGGAGGTGCACTTCATACCCGACGCCCCCGCATTCGATGACCAGGAACTCGTCGGTGCGCCGCACGATCGGGCCGCGCAGAAACGCGATCACGCGGACCCTCGGACGCCCGCCGCGGCGCCCAGCACGGCGCCCCGGCGCGAAGCCGCGACGAGCGCGAGCGCCAGCGCATCGGCCACGTGCGAGCTTGGCTCGTCGTCGAGGTCCAGCAGCACGCGGACCATGCGCTGCACCTGGCGCTTGCCGGCCTGCCCGAACGCCACCATCGCGCGCTTCACGGCCGCGGGCGGGATCGTGTCCACGGGCACGCGCGCCTGCGCGGCGCTCAGACCGATGACCCCGCACACGTGCCCCATGATGATAGCCGCTCTGGGAAATGCGGGGTGGACAAAGACGTCCTCGAGGGCGATCGCGGTCGGGCGGCCGTCGGCCAGCACGTCTCGGACGCCGGCGTACAGCTCGTGGAGCCGATCCGGCAGCGACGCCCGGACGTTCGGTGCGGATCAACCCGGCTTCCACGAGGGCGATCCCGCGCCCTGTCGTCTCGACGATCCCGTACCCGGTCAGATAGAGTCCCGGATCGATTCCAAGAATGCGCATGCACACGGCTCCGAGTCGGCGTGGATCACGGCTGCGCCGGTGCGGCGCACCCACGAACCAACGTTCGCCGCCTGGCCGGACATTCCTCCGGCGGCGCGGCGTCCGGAGCCTACCGAGCGAGAAACAGCGGTTGGACCCCCTGCATCCGGAGATAAATGGAGAGCTGGCCGTTGTGGTAGAACAGGTGCGACACGTTCGCCGCGACGACGGCGCCCTGCAGCATCTCGGCGCCCCATGGCACGCGCACGGTGCGGGCCGCCTCCTCGTCCGTGAGCCGGGAGAGGCCGGCCAGGAATCGCTCCCCCGCTTGGCGCATGGTCGCCAGCACGTCTGCCTTCGCCATCGGCTTGTCCATGGGATAGGTGACGATCCGCTCCCACGTCGCCTTGCCGATGTTCTCCCCGAACATCACGCTCGCGTTCGCCATGTGCACCGCGATCGCCCGGAACGGCCGGGTGTCCAGCCCCGGCGGCGTGAACTCCATCCCGCCGTCGGGCATCGCCTCCACGTTCTTCTGCGCGGTGTTCCAGATCAGCTGGTACCCGGCCTGTACGTTCTCGCGAAGTCCCATCGACGTCCTCCGCTCATCCGACCTGCTGCAGCACTTCATCGGGAATGTCAAAGTTCGCGTACACGTGCTGCACGTCGTCGTGGTCTTCGAGCGTCTCCATCAGCCGGAGCACCTGCTGCGCTTCTTTGCCGGCGAGGGGCACCGTCGTCTTCGGCACCATCGTGATCTCGGCGGACGCGGGCTTGTAGCCGGCGTCTTCGAGCGCCTTCCGCACCGCGGCGAAGTCCTCGGGCGCCGTCGTGATCTCGTACTCATCCCCGACGGTCTTCATGTCTTCCGCGCCGGCGTCGACCGCCTTGGCCAGCACCTCATCCTCGGAGGCCGCCGCGCGCGGGATCGTAATCAGCCCCCGCTTCTCAAACATCCACGCGACCGACGCCCCCATCGCTCCGCCCGCCTTGGTCAGCACGTTCCGGATCTCGGACACGGTCCGGTTGCGGTTGTCGGTCTGCACCTCGACCAGCACAGCGACGCCCCCGGGGCCCATCCCCTCGTAGGTGACCTCCTCGTAGCTCTCGCCCTCGGCGCCGCCGGCCCCCCGCGCCACCGCGCGCTTGATGTTGTCGTTGGGCATGCTGGCCTCGCGTGCGCGGTCGATCGCGGCGCGCAGCCGCATGTTGCCGCTCGGATCCGCGCCCCCATCCTTGGCGGCAATGATGATCTCCCGGGCCAGCTTGCTGAACAACTTCCCGCGCTGCTGGTCCGTCTTGCCCTTTTTGATCTTGATGTTGTGCCACTTTGAGTGTCCGGACACAATAAACCCCCTCGATCGTCGACCGCGCACCCGCACTCCCGGCCCCGCGGAGCGTATCCACCATCTACTATAGACTGGCGGCCCCGTGGCGCGCAAGGCGCCCGGGGCCGCCGCGACCTGCCGGCATGTCGTCGCTACTGCGGCTTCACCGTCACCGTCGCCGTACCGCTCTGCAGCCCCATCGACGCGGTCACCGTCACCACGTACGCAGCTGCCGTCGACGTGGTCCATGGTCTCACCTGAAACGCAAACGCCCCCGACGAGTCGGCGCGCAGGTACACGTCCGCCACCTGGGCGCCCGACATGCCCGCCGGGAACCCCTGCGCCTGCACCACGATATGGACGGTCGCCGCCGGCTGCGTCGTCCCCTGGACCATGAACGGCATCGGGACCTGACTCCCGTCGGCCGGCGTGGACAGCGTCACCGCGAGCGGTCCGTCGGATGCCGCCACCGCGGGCGTCGACGCCGCATCGCCGGCGGGCTGGGTCCCCACGGCGGTCGCGGGCTGCGCCGCGTTCGCCGCGGCCGCCGGAGTCACGGCTGGCGCCGGCGGAGGCGCGTACGTCGCCGGCTCCATGCCCTTGATGAACAGTTCGGTGTGAGGATTGGGACATCCCGGCCCCGCGAGCAGTCCGGTGTTGCCGCAGACGGCTTCCTGCACGACGCCGTCGGGCTGGGTCCAGTCGTCGTGCGGCATCGTCGCGGTCGCCTGCTTCATCAGCGCCGCCCAAATCCCCGCGGGCACCTCGCCGCCCGTCACCTTGTTCATCGCGGAGTCGTCGTCGTTGCCGACCCAGACGGTGGTGACCAGGTACGGCGTGTACCCGATGAACCACGCGTTGCGGTAGTCGTCGGCGGTCCCGGTCTTGCCCGCGGACGGAATGCCGATGTTCGCCGCGACGCCCGTGCCCCGCAGGATCACGCCCTTCAGCATGTCGGTCATCACGTACGCGACCTCAGGGCTCAACACGACCGTGCGGACCGGGGTGTGATCCTCCAGCACCTTGCCGCTCGCGTCGGTGACCTTGAGGATCGGCATCGGATCCGCCCGGATGCCGTTGTCGGCGAACACCCCGTACGCGGTCGTCATCTCGAGCGGCGTGACGTCGGAGGCCCCGAGCGTCAGCGACAGCGTTGGTTCGAGCGGGCTTTGAATGCCCATCCGCTGTGCGAGCCGGACGATCGCGCGCGGGCCGACCTGCTGCTCCACCCGAATGGCCGCGGTGTTGATCGAGTTCTCCACCGCGTAGCGCGCCGTGATCCATCCGTGGAACGTCCGGTCGTAGTCCAGCGGCTTCCACACCTTGCCGTCCGGCAGCTGAAACTCGATCGGCGCGTCGAGCACGAGATGCGACGGCGACATCCCCTGCATCAGGGCGACCGTGTACGTGAACGGCTTGAACGCCGAGCCCGGCTGGCGGTGCGCCTGCCACGCCCGGTTGAACTGGCTCGTGCGAAAGTCGTAGCCGCCGACCATCGCGCGGATCGCCCCGGTCTGCGGGTCGACCATGACGATCGCGCCCTGACTCACGTTCTCGTGCTGCCGCTGCGCGGCGTCGATCCCCTGGCGGAGCGCCGCCGTGGCCTTCGCTTCGAGGTCGAGGTCGAGCGTCGTATAGATGCGCAGCCCGCCCTTGTACAGCTCGTCCTCGCCGTAGCGCTGGATCAGCCCCGGCAGGATGTAGCTCACGAAGTACGGCGCGCGGACGCCGATCAGGCCGCCGTTGCCCTTCGCCGCGAGCTGGAGCGGCGACGCCAGGGCGGTGCGCATCTGCGCGTCGGTGAGGTCTCCGCGGTCCACCATGCGCTGCAGCACTTCGGCCTGCCGCTCATGCGCCCGGGCGGGATGCTCGTACGGCGAGTAGAGGGACGGCGCGCGGATCAGGCCCGCGAGCATCGCGGACTGCGGCAGGGTCAAGTCCTTGGCCGGCTTGCCGAAGTACACCTCGGCCGCGGTCTCGACGCCGTAGGCGCCCTCGCCCAGGTACACCTGGTTGAGATAGCGCTGGAGAATCTCGTCTTTGGTCAGCCGCCGCTCGATCTGGACGGCGAGCATGATCTCGGCGATCTTGCGCGTCAGCGACTTCTGGCTGGTGAGGAACAGGTTGCGGGCGAGCTGCTGCGTGATCGTGCTGCCGCCTTCAGCGTATCCGCCCTCGAGCGCATTCCGCAGTCCGGCCCGCAGGATCCCGCGCACCGAGATCCCGGGGTTTCGGTAGAAGTCCGCGTCCTCGGTGTCCACGACGGCGCGCTGCAGGGCGACCGGCATGGCCGACAGCGATACGCTGTCGCGATTCTCCTGGTAGAGACTGGCGATCAGCTCGCCGCTCGCCGCGTAGATGCGGGTGGCCTCGCTCGGAGGGGAATACAGCGCGTCCACGGACGGCAAGTGCGCGGCGATCGAGATCGCCGCCCCGACGACGAGTCCCCCCAGGACCAGGGCAACCGCGACGGCACCGGCCGCGACGACCATCGCCAGGCGCCCGACGGCTTTCCACGGACCGCGCGACGGCGGCTTCCGCGCCCTCTTCCCCGGCCCGGACCGGGGCGTCCCAGACGTTTGAGGCGGCTTGTTCACCGTGGGCCTCTCTCTGCTGCAACGTATGCTGCGACTTTGGCTGCGACCGGCCGTTCATGCTGTCCCAACTCAACCACCCCAACCAGTCGGCCGGCAATCAACGGGCCCACAGGCAAGTATACCCCGCCTGGGCGTGGACTCGCAAGGCAGGCGCGCCGCTGCGCCGCGCCGCCAGGAAGGGCCGGCGCCGCGCAAGAACTCCCCACTATCCCGATCAGGAGGACCGCCATGCCGATCGCCGCGTCCCGATTGGCCGCGTTCACCAGCGCGGCGTTCCAGCGCGTGGGAGTGCCCACTCCGGACGCCGACCTCGTCGCCGACACGCTCGTCGAGGCGGATCTCCGGGGCGTCCACTCGCACGGGGTGATGCGCCTGCCGATCTACGTCCGACGGGTCAAGGCCGGAGTCGTCCCGGCGGCCGCCACGGTCACGATCACGCGGGAGGGGCCGGCGTTCGCCCAGGTCGATGGCCACGACGGCCTCGGCCAGGTGGTGAGCGTGCGCGCGGTGGACATCGCGATCGCGAAGGCGCGCGCCGCCGGCGTCGGCTTCGTCGGCGTGCGCGGATCGACGCACTTCGGCGCCGCCGCCTACTACGCGATGCGTGCCGCGGCCCAGGGGATGGTCGGGGTCGCGGTGACGAACACGATCCCGCTCATGCCGCCCGAAGGCGGCGCCGCCCCCGTGGTCGGGAACAACCCGATCGCGTACGCCATCCCGGCGGGACGCGAGCGCCCGGTCGTGCTGGACATGGCCACCAGCGTCGTGGCGCAGGGCAAGCTGCAGCGCGCGCGCGGACAGGGGAAGCGGATCCCGCTCGGCTGGGGCGTCGATCGCGAGGGACGCCCCACGGACCGCCCCGAGGCGATCATGGACGGCGGCATGCTACTCCCCGCCGGCGGCTACAAGGGGTTTGGCCTAGCGGTCGTCTTCGACCTGCTGTGCGGGCCGCTCACAGGCGCGGGATGGTCATCGGGCGTCACCAGCATGGCGCTGCCCAAGCACGCCGGCCCGCAGCACGTGGGGCACTTTTTCATGGCGCTGGACATCGCGCAGTTCCGCCCGCTCGACGAGTTTCTGAACGAGGTCGACGCCTACGTCAGGACCGTGCACGCGGTCCCGCCGGTCGCCGGGGGCGAGCGCGTCTACGTCCCTGGGGAGATCGAGTTCGAGTTGGCGGAGACGCGCCGGCGCGACGGCATTCCGCTCGACGACAACATCCTCACCGACCTGAACGCGCTCGCGAGCGACCTGTCGCTGCCCCCGCTGTAGCCGCCCGGCGGGCGCCGGCGACCCGCCGTCTGGCCGTGAGTTCAACTGGCGGCGCGCCGGCGGCGGGGAGCACCCGCGGCACGGGCGCCTTTCAAGCTGGCCCGCAGCGCCGCCTGCAGGTCCACGACCTTGCCGGCGCGCGCGCGGGCCGGCGCCTCCGGCACGGCCCCGCGCTCCTTGGCGTCGACCAGCGCGCGCAGCGCGTCGGCGTAGTCGTCGTGGAACTCGGTCGGATCAAACGTCGCCGCCATGCTCTCCAGCAACTGCCGGGCCATCTTCCGCTCGTTGGGATGGAGCGTCACCCGAGCGGGCAGATCCGGAATGTCGGCCTCGTCCCGGAGTTCGGAGGCGTAGTGCAGCGTGTGCAGCACCAGCGCGCGGTCAGTCGGACGCACGGCCACCAGGTGCTCGCGCTGGCGCAGCGCGACCTTCCCGATGCCCACGCGCTCCGCCGCCTCGAGGGCCTCGCGCAGCAGCGCGTACGCGCGCTGCCCGCCCTTCCCGGGCCCGAGAAAGTACGGCTGCTCGTAGTAGCGGGGATCAATCTCGTGCGGCTGCACGAATCCTGTCAGCGCGATCGTGGAGGTACTCGGCAGGGGCAGCGCGCGCAGCTCCTCGTCGGTGAGAGCGACGAAACGGCCCTTCGCCCGTTCGACCCCGTGCACGACGTGGTCCCACGGCACTTCCTTGCCCGTGTCCGGGTTGACGCGGAGTTCTTTGATGGGCTTGGAGGTGACACGATCGAGCAGACGAAACCGAACGGTCCGCACGCTTTCGACCGCGGCGTACAAGCGAACCGGAATCGTCACCAACCCGAATCCCAGGGTCCCGAACCACACGGGTTTCATCGCACACCTCGGCCGGCGGTTTGACCGGTCACTTCTCGCGGTGTCCCGTAATCCCCCTGCCACGCCTCGCGCACGCGGTCCGTGATCCGGTCCCAGACCCGTGGGCCGTCGCGCGCGTGGTAGCCGCGAGCGTCGGCCCACGGGACCCGCCGCGTCGCGTGATCTTCCGGCCTCGTCGCCATGGCGGCGTCTCCTGGATGCTGCGACCGATGCGCGGAACTTTTACCCGAACGCGGCGCGCCCTGAACCGCGCGGGTCGATGCCCCGGTGCGGTGCGCGGGCGCGCCGCCCGTCCGAATCGGCGGGGCCATCACGGTCGAAGCACGGCGTCGATCTCATACACGATGCCGTTGCCGCAGCGCGTGCCCGCGTCGCGGACGGTCGCGCGTCCGTCGAGCACCACGGCGCCGTCCACGACGCCGACCCGAAGCGGCTTCCCGTTCAGGGTCGGCAGATCGCGGGCGCGGCGAAGCGCCTCGGGCGGCACCGTCCCGCTGACGATGTGATACGCCGCCACGGGAGCCAGGACGCGCCGATCCGCGAGCGCCCCGCGCAACTCTCCCGCGGGCAGCTTTGCGAAGGCCTGCTCGTCGGGGGCGAACACCGTGACGGACCGTGCCTGCGACAACACCGAGTCGAGTCCGGCGGCGCGAAAGGCCTCGAGTGCGGTCGCGAACCTCTCGGCGCCCGTCAGCGCATCAAGCGTCGTGGCGCACGGGGCGGCGGGGCGGGCGGACGGCGGCCACGCCGCGGCAAGCGCGAGGCACAGCGCGCACGCCGCCAGCGCGCGGCCCCAGAGCGTCGCGGTCCTCGCGCGAGGCGCCCGGGCATCTCGTCGTCGCGGCAGCGGGAGACGATGTCGCAACCAATCCCCTCAATCCCGGGCGTCCCGCGCGCACGCGCGCTGGAATGCCCGAACGTGTCGCGTCGCGGCCGCTCGTCCGGCGCCGGTCGACCCCGAACCTGGTCTGCCTACCCGACACCAGGATGCGGAACAGCCGCGCGTCTCACTGACGGCTCAGCGTCGTACGCGGGTTGGCCCATCGCCGGCGCCCTCACTATCCCACCGGCCCAAACACGCGTCAAGGCGACCCTCAACCGAGCCGGGGCGGCACGACCGCGCACCCCGATGTCTCTGCGACCTCGCTGGGCCGCGCAGGGTGTCTGTGGCGTAGGCTGGAGGACCGGAAGCATGGTCCAAACGAGGCAGAACGCGAGCGTTTGGGCAGATGAGGGGGCATACCGCGTTCGCGTCTCGGCGCGCGCAAGCTTACACTGACGTTGGTTCTTCTTCCTGATGTTCATCGGCCAGTCCACTCACAGTCGGCCCCAATTCTCGGAGGAGAAAGCTCCACAGCGTCACGCTCCCCACATGGGGACGGAGGTCAGGCATTATGTATATGAGCGTCCGGCAGTACGAGAACGTTTCGAACCCGCGCGGCTTGGGACAGCACTTTCGCGAGGATTTTGCTCCGTTGATCAGCGCGGTTCCGGGGTTCGTGGGCTACTACCTCACGGACACTGGCAACGGAAAGGTACTCGCAACCAGCATCTTCGACTCGAAGGCGAACGCTGACGAATCCAATCGGGTCGCATCGGACTGGGTGAAGAAGAACCCCGGCGTGCTCCCGACGGCCACACATGTCGTGACCGGCGAAGTCATCGGCGAGAAGACGAAGGTAGCGATCGGCGTCAAGTAAGTCGACCTCGCCGGCGCCCGGCGATCACCGGGCGTGCGGTGACACGTTCCCAGCGGCCCGAGCCGAGGCTCGGGCCGCTGGCGTGAGTTGGGGTGGGCGTGGCTCCGTGATGGTCCGGCCGCCGCATGCACCGCGGCGTCCTCGGGTGTCCACCGTGATCGGCTCAACCGGAACAGCCGCCGCTTCCTCGCCCTGCGCAGCGGCATCGGATCGTGTGCCTCAGCGCGTCACGCTGGGTCGGTCGCGCAGCACCGGGGGCCGCGTCTCGGTAAACTGCCCCCCCTCGATGGTCTCGACCGGAGACGCTTCCCCGTACCAGGACGCCGGGGCGGGGTGTCCCCAGAACGTGCCGCGCCGCGGGTCGTCGAGCGCCCAGCGCACCGGCCGCCAATCCGGATCGGCGATCAGGTAGTCGTTCGTGTACAGCTCGATCCGGTTGTTGTCGGGATCGCGCAGGTACACGAAAAACGCGTTGGCGAGCCCATGCCGTCCGGGTCCCCGCTCGATCCGGTCGGCGAGATGGGCGGCCGCCATGAGGTCGCACGCGCGCAGCACGCTCGCGGGATCCTGCACCCAGAACCCCGCATGGTGCACGCGTGGACCGACCCCGTTCATCAGGGCGATGTCGTGGACGGTCTGCTTCCGGTGGAGCCACACGCCCCACAGCCCCGACGAGGCGTCCGCGCCGTCGGTGATGTACTCTGAACAGGCAAATCCCAGTTCCTGCCGGTACCACCGCGAGGCGGCCGCAACGTCTGGGACCTGGCAGTTGAAGTGGTCCAGGCGCATCACGAAGGCCCCGCGGTACCGATCGAACCGCTGCAAGAGCCACTCCGCCTGGGCGATCTCGTACACAAACTCGACCGGCAGGCCCGCGGGGTCCTGGACGCGCAGGGCCCGCCCCTGCCCCGCCTCGCCGCGCGCCCAGCGCGTGGGCAGGCCGTGGGTTCGGTAGAGGCGCTCGAGCAGGTCGAGGTCGTGTTCTGAGGCGACCCGGAACGCCAGGTGTCCGACCCCCGCCGCGGGCGCCCGCCGCAGCACGAGGCCGTGGTGGTCCCGCTCTTCATAGCCGCGCAGGTACAGCCGGTCTCCGTCGCGTTCGGTCTCGACGAATCCGAGCAGGTCGACGTAGAAGGCGCGGGCCCGCTCGAGATCCGTCACCAGGAACTCGATATGGGCGGCCCGCAGCACGGTGAACGGGGGATGCCCCGCCGCCAGATCCGGCTCACGGCTCATAGTAGATCTGCACCTCCTCGGGATTCCACACCTCGACGGGGTCGCGGGGAGCCTGCGCGGGCTCCCGGAGACGGTGGTATCGGCCGCCGAAGAACACCAGCGGGTTGGGCGGGCCCGGCGCACGGTGGAGGGCCAGCACGCGTCCGAGAAACAACCGGTGATCGCCGCCGTCCAGCACCGCGGCGATCTCGCACCCGGCGGCGGCGAGACACCCGACGAGGCGCGGCCCCCCGACCCACGGCTCGAGCCGGTACTCGGGCGGACCCGCATGCGGCCACGTGCCGGCGAAGTACGTGGACAGCACCTCCTGGTCGGCGGACAGGATGTTGAGGGCGAAGCCGCCGGCCCGGCTCAACAGCTCGTCCATGCGCGCGCGCCGGCCGACCGAGACACACACGAGCAGCGGATCGAGCGAGACCGACATCACCGCGTTCGCCGTCATCCCGTGCATCTCGGCCCCCGCCTGGACGGTGACGACCGTCACGCCGGTGGCGAATAGCCCGAGTGCGCGGCGGAACTCGATCGGGTCGGGCGCCGTCATCGGCTCCACGGGTCGCTCACTCGCCCGGGGCGGACTCGAGCCCGGGCGCCTCATCCTCCGCGCGCTCGAGGAACGCCCGGACGCGCTCCATATACGGCCGCCGGTCGTAGGCGTTGAACATCGCCCCGGCCATCCGCACCGGGTCGCCGAAGAAGTACCGCTCGTAGAGCACCTGGCGCGACCCGAACGCGCTCATCGCGATGTCCCAGGCCAGCCGGAACAGCTGAACGCGGCTGACCGCGTCGGCGCGCGCCGCCTGGTAGTAGGTGCGGATCGTCTCCCCCTGCGCGCCCGCGAGGTCCCGCGCGGTCGGGATCGCCATGAACCCCGACGCCCCCAGCTGCTGCAGGATCTCGATCATCCGGGGGTACATCCGCGTGTACACATTGCGCGCCGCGTCCAGCGGCGGCCACGCGGGCTGCATCACGCCCCAGCGGTTGACCTGGGCGTCGACCTCGCTCGTGCGCAGAAACGCCCGCATCGTCTCGAGGTTGACGATGATCTCCGCCATCTTCTCGTGGACGTGCTGGAACGGTTCGATCGCGATTGCATCGACGATCAACGACGCCACCCCCAGCAGGAACTCCGTCTTGGCGACGTTCTTCGTCACGACCTGGTGCGCCATGTGCGCCACCGCACCGGTCGCCGCGAACGCCTTGTTGCACTTCTCCACGTCGCGCAGGAGAAACACCCGCTCCCACGGCACCTGCACGTCGTCGAAGACGACGACCGCGTCCATCTCCTCGAACCGCGACCCGAGCGGGTGGTCGAAGTGCGAGCGGCCGTAGTCGAACGACTCCCGGCACAGGAACCGAAGCCCCCGCGTGTCGGTGGGCAGCGCCACCGCGTACGCGTACGGGGCGTCGTCGGGACCGGCCCGGAGCAGCGTGGAGGGGAACACCATGATCTCGTCGGCCGCCGGCAGCGTGGCGAGCATCCGCGCCCCGCGCAGTGTGATCCCACGGCTGTTCTCCTCGGCGATCCGCGCGGCGAGGTAGGGGTTCGCCTGCTGGGACGGCCCGACCGAGCGGTTGGCCTGCGGGTTGATCAGGGTGTGCGTGAGGCAGAGGTCGTGCTCGCGCACGTACTCGTAGTACCGGCGGATGTGCTCGCCGAACCGCGGATCGTTATCGGCGCAGTACGCCGCCGCCGACGCGTAACCCACGAGGGCGCGGTTCAAGTAGTCCGGCGTCCGCCCGAGGAACCCGCCGGAGAGGTCTGCCCACCGCGCCATCATCGTCCGCACGCGCACGAGGTCGTCCAGTGTGTAGGGCGTCAGGAACGACAGCCCCACGCGTTCCCCCGTGGTGGGCGAGACATACGTCATCTCGTCCCGGTGCGCCGGGTCGTGCTGGAGGTCGTAGAGCGCGGCGAGGCTCCGCAGCACATTGCGGAAGGCCGGGTGTTCGACGGGATCCCGGACGCGCTCGCCCTCAAGCCACAGGTCCCGCGGTCGATCCCGCAGGCCCTGGAGGAACTGCGCCCCGGTCCGCGCCGGCATCGCTCCACCCCTCCCACCCGCCGCGCCAAGTGCGCCGGTCCGCCCCGGGGGGGCGCCGGGCGGGCGCGAGGTCGACGTCCGCGCGGGCCGGTCGCTACTTGAGCGGCGAATACTCCTGGATCTTCTCGACCGCGCGCGCGAGGCGAGGGTGCTCGACCGCGAGCCTGACGTTCAACAGCTTCATGACGGTCAGGAAGTCCCGCACGTCAACCCGTTCAAGCTGCTTGACCGCGTCCTTGGTGAGCGCCTCGGCCGACTGGGAATCGACGAGCTTCTCCAAGTACGCGACGATCGCCGCAAACTCGCCGTGACTTAACCAGACGCCGTCCCCCACGGGGCACTTGTAGATCGTGACGCCCGAGGCCGCATACCGCAGCGCAACCATCTGCCGGCCGCACTTGGGACACAGGACGACCCGGGGGGCGGCGACCGCGTACTTGTCCGCGTCTTCCCCAAACGGGTCGAAGTTCAGCCACCGCAGGTCCTCGTCGGTTCGATCCTTCGCCGCCTTGAGCTGCCCCCGGTCAAACCAGCGTCCGCGGCAGTTCGGGCACTCCTCGAATGCCACGCCCTTATAGTTCAGCTGCTCAAGTTGCGCCTGACAATCTGGGCATGCCATTGGGTTCACCGTTTCCCCGGCGCCGGTTGGAAGCCCGCCGGACTCACCTCGATTGAGTTCGGGGGGTGCGGCGCCGTCCCTGCCTCCCCCCCAATGGCCCGCGGGCCTTCGCGCGGGGAACCCGGTCGGGCAGGGGTTTCCCGCCCACCCGTGTAAATGCGATGGACCAGGCCCCGCGGCACGCGCCCCGCCGCGACGGCGTTGCGCCGCGACCGGGCGCGGCGTTCCCGCACCGGGAACACGACCGACCGAACGACATGGACAGCACGCATCCTCTGGAGGTGATCGTGGTGCGGCGCCTGGTTCCGAGGCTCGTGGTCGTGCTCGTCGCCGCCATGCTGACCGCGGCGCTCGTGAGCCCGTGGACGCCGGTGCTGGGCCAGGGCGCCCCGATCCGGATCGGCGTCGTCGTCGCCGTGACCGGACCGGCGAGCTCGCTCGGCAAGGCCGAGAAGGACACCGCCACGATGCTCGTGCCCCAGCTCGACCCGATCGGGGGACGCCAGATCCAGCTCGTCGTCTACGACAGCGAGAGCGACCCCACGCAGGCGCTCCTCCTCATGAAGAAGACCGTGAGCGAAGACAACGTCGTGGCCGTCGTCGGCGGCACGAGCAGCCCGGAAGCGCAGGCGATGGCGGACTACGCGATGCAGGCCGGCATCCCCTATATGTCGCTCGCGGCGAGCACCACGCTGAGCGTGCCGGCGCGGACGTGGGTATTTCAGACTCCGCAGCGCAACAGCATTGCCGCGGCGAAGGTCGCGGGCTATCTCGCCGCCACCCACGTGCGGACGATTGTGTTCTTGTACCGGAACGATGATTTCGGCCAGGACGGACTCGTGGCCCTGCAGACGTACCTCCCGCGGGACGGCATCACGATCGTCGACACCGAGCCGTTCGAAGCGACCGCCACGGATCTGACCGCGCAGGTCACCCGGGCGCGCGTGCATACCCCGGACGCGTGGGTGGTCTGGAGCACGCCGCCGACGGCGTCGACCGCGGCCAAGAACATCCGGCAGCTCGGCATCGCGGCGCCGATCATCGAGAGCCACGGCGTCGCCAACCAGGCGTTCATCGATCTCGCCGGCCCCGCCGCCAACGGCGTGGTGTTCCCCGCGGGCAGGCTCCTGGTCGTCGGGTCCCTCGCGGCGGCCGATCCGCAGAAGGCGGTGCTGCAGCGCTACGCGCAGGACTTCAACGCCGCGAATCACTACCCGGCCAACACGTTCGGGGGGCACGCGTACGACGGCATCAATCTGCTGCTCGCGGCGATCCGCGCGGTCGGGCCCGATCGGGCCAAGATGCGGGACTACATTGAGCACGTGCACGGGTTCGTGGGGATCGGCGGGGTCTTCAACATGTCGCCCCAGGACCACAACGGCCTGACCACCAACGACATGGCGCTCGTCGTCATCCGGGACGGCCACTGGCAGCAGTGGAAGTAGCGGCGCCGGGCCGCGTGGCGGCCCGCTCCGCCCCGCGCTCCTCGTGCTCGCGCTGCTGCCGCAACTCGTCCTGACCGGGCTCACGGTCGGGAGCATCTACGCGCTCGTCGCGCTCGGGTTCGTCCTCATTTATACCGTCACCGGCATCTTCAACTTCGCGCAGGGCGAGTTCTCGATGCTGGGCGCGCTGATCTGCGCCACGCTGCTGGCCACCCACGCGCCGCTCGCGCTCGCCGCGCTCGCCGCGGTCGCGGCCGTCGCGGCGGTCGGCGCCGCCACCGAACGGCTCGTGGTCCAGCCCGCGTTCGGCGGACATCCGCTGACGCTCATCATCATCACGTTCGGCGCGTCGATGGTCTACCGGGGGATCGCGCTCATGGTGTGGGGCGCCGATCCGTACGCGCTGCCCGAGTTCACGCCGGGACCGCCGCTGATCCTGTTCGGCGGCGTGCTGGGACGCCAGGCGCTGTGGGCGATCGGTCTGTCGGTCGGGGTGGTCGCGGTGCTCTTCGCCTTCTTCACGCGGACCGTGTGGGGGGCCGCGCTGCGCGCGTGCGCCGACAACGCGTTCGCGAGCCGCCTCGTCGGGATCAGCCCGCGCCGGATGTCGCTCTTCGCCTTCACGCTGAGTGCGGCGCTCGGCGCGCTCGCGGGCATCGTGATCGCCCCGATCTCGGGGGCCACGTACGACATGGGGCTGGCGCTCGGCCTGAAAGGGTTCGTCGCGGCCGTGATCGGCGGGCTCGGCAGCGCCCCCGCGGCGGTCGTCGGCGGGTACGCGGTCGGGCTGATCGAGACCCTCACGACCGGCTACCTCACCCCGGGCTACGGCGACGCGATCACGTTCCTCGTGCTCCTCGTCGTCCTGTTCCTGCAGCGGGAAGGGCTCCTGCGTGGCGCGCGGCGGCGGGCGGCGTAGGACGCTCTGGCTCGTGGCGCTCGGCGCGGCGCTCGCGGCGCTGCCGGTCGCCGCGCCGAGCGCGTACGCGCTCACCCTGTTCAATATCATCGGCCTGTACGCGATCGTGACCGTCGGGCTGGTGCTCCTGGGCTCGAGCGGCCAGGTCTCGCTCGGTCAGGCGGCGTTTTACGGCATCGGCGCGTACGTCTCGGCCCTGCTTGCCAAGGACCTCGGGTGGTCGACGCTCGCGACGGTCCCGCTCGCGATCGTCTGCGTGGCCGGGGCGGCGTATCTCGTGGGCCTTCCGACACTGCGCCTGGCCGACCACTTCTTCGTCCTGGCCACGCTCGGCGTGGGCATTATCGTCAACGTCCTCATGATCCAGATGGTCCCGGTGACGGGCGGGGCCAGCGGCCTCAGGGACATCCCCGGGCTCGGCGCGTGGGGACTGCGGGTCACCACGGACCGCCAATTCTACTACGTCGTCTGGACCTGCGTGCTCGCCGCGGTCCTGGTCGCGCGCAACGTGACGTCGCACCGGACCGGTCGGGCGCTGCGCGCGATCCTCGGCAGCGAGGTCGGCGCGGCGGCCCTCGGCATCGACGTCGCCCGGTACAAGATGCAGGTGTTCGTCCTGAGCGCGGCGTACGCGGCGCTCGCCGGCGCACTGTACGCGCACTACGTGCGGTTCATCTCGCCTTCCCCGTTTTCGCTGTATGCCTCGCTGTTCTTCTTGGTGATGGCGGTCGTCGGCGGCCTGACCAACATCTGGGGCGGCCTCGTCGGTGCGGCGGCCGTGACCGTCCTCGACCAGGTGATTCGCGCCGAGATGCCCCTCGTCTTCCCGCGGGTCGGCGGCGAGTACCAAACCGCGATCTACGGGATCCTGCTCATCGTGATCATGCTCTTCTTTCCCGCGGGGCTCGTGCGCCGGGCGCTCGACCTCGGACGGACCCGCCGCGAGGCCGGCGGCGAGACATGAGCGGCTCCCCCGCCGAAGCGCTGCTCGAGGTCGACGCGCTCACGCGCCGGTTCGGCGGCGTCACCGCCGTCGACCGCGTAACGTTCACGGTGGCGCGTCGCGAGATCGTGGCCGTGATCGGACCGAACGGCGCGGGCAAGACGACGCTGTTCAACGCGGTCACCGGACTGCTGCGGCCGACCTCGGGCGAGGTGCGGTTCGACGGCCGCCGCATCACGAGCTGGGCCCCGGAGGCGGTCGCCGCCCTCGGCGTCATCCGGACGTTTCAGAACCTCATGATCTTCGACGAGATGAGCGTCGCCGAGAACGTCATGGTCGGGTGCCACCGCTGGACGCACACGGGGCTCGCCGCCGCGGCGCTCGGGCTGCGCTCCGCCGCGCGGGAGGACCGCGTCGTGCGCGACGCCGCGCTGGAGGGCCTCGCGCGGGTTGGCCTCGCCGCGCGCGCGTTGGATCCGGCGCGGGATCTCCCGGTCGGCCAGCAGCGCCTGCTCGAGATCGCGCGGGCGATCGCGGCGCGCCCGTCGCTCCTGCTGCTCGACGAGCCCGCGGCGGGCCTCAGCACCGCAGAGGCGGAGCGCCTGCTCGCGGTGATCCGGTCGCTGCGCGCCGGCGGGATGACGTTCGTGATCATCGAGCACAACATGGACGTGGTCATGGACGCGGCCGACCGGGTCGTGGTGCTGGACTACGGCGAGAAGATCGCGGACGGCACCCCGGCGGAGATCCAGCGCGACCCGCGGGTGATCGCCGCGTATCTCGGGGACGACCCCGACGACGCGGACGGGACGCGCGCGTGACCGCTCCCCTCTTGGACGTCTCCGGGATGGACGCGCGCCGCGGGCGCGTCGAGGTGCTGCGCGCGATCGATCTCGACGTGTCGGCCGGCGAGGTGCTCGCGATCACCGGCCCGAACGGGGCCGGGAAATCGACGCTGGTCGGTGCGATCGCCGGGGTGTACCCGCCGTCGGCCGGGCGGGTCCGCCTCGCGGGACGCGACGTGACGGGATGGCCGGCCGAGCAGATCGTCCCGCTCGGGCTGTGCCTCGTCCCGGAACGGCGGCAGATCTGGAACGACCTCACGGTGGAGGAACACCTGATCCTCGGCGGCTATCACCGGTACTGGCACGACCGCCGCGGCGTGCGGGCGGACATCGCCTACCCGCTGCGCCTGTTTCCCAGGCTCGGCGAGCTGGTCCACCGCCTCGGCGGCCATCTCAGCGGCGGCGAACAGCAGATGCTGGCGATCGGCCGGGGATTGATGGCGCGGCCCCGGGTGCTGCTGCTCGACGAGCCGTCGCTCGGCCTCGCGCCTCGCGTGGTGCGGGAGATCATGCGGACGCTCGCGCAGCTGTGCGCGGCCGAGGGCCTGGCCGTGGTGCTCGTCGAACAAAACCTCAAGGCCGCGATGACGATCGCCGGCCGACTGTGCATCATGGAGCGCGGCCGGATCGTCCTCCGGGGCCGGCCGGATGAGCTGCTGGCCCATCCGGGGGTCAGATCGGCCTACCTGGGCAAGGGCTACGAGGTCCTGGGCTGAACCGGAGCCCTCGGCGCCCCCCGCGAGAGGCACGGGGCGACGCGGGAATGCTAGAATTGATGGGCGTCATCCCCCGCGACGGCGCTCTTCGACGGGGATGGGCGTCACCGGCCGGCATCAGGCCGCCGTGACGGCCGCCGCAGCAGGAGAACAATCCCGTATGCGCATGAGGCAGTGGTGCACACATCCGCGCGCGGCCCGGTACGCGGCGGTGCTGCTCGGCGTCGCGCTGCTCGCGGCGCTGCTGGGCACGGGGACGGTGCGACAGCCGTCCCAGGGGCTCATCGTGGCCGACCGCGGGCGCACCGCCGGCGTGTTCGCCCCGGTGCGCGCGCCGATCGCCGGCACGGTGGTCAGCGTCCGCGCCGTCGACCGTCAGTACGTCACGGCGGGGACCGTGCTGATCGCGTTGAGCACCGCGCACGAGCGGTCCGCCCTGGCGCGCGCCGCGGCGCAGAGCCGCGCGGCGCGCGCCCGCGTCCGCGATTCGTTGACCGCGCTGGCGGCACAGGAACGCGCCGCCAGCAGCCAGGTGCGCGCGGCACTGACGACGCTGCGCGCCGCGCCGCTGCGCGTCACGCCCCTGCACACACCGCACGCCGCAGCGTCCGCCCCACCCGCGTTCGTCGAGGCCGAGCGGCAGGCGGCCGCCGCGGAAACCCGCGTGCGGCGGATCGCCGACGCGCAGGTCGCGGCGGCGCAGCAGACGCTCGATCGCGACAGCGCACTCCTGGCAGAGGGATTGATCTCGCCGCGGGAGATGGCCGCCGACTCGCAGGCCCTGGATGCGGCCCGCGCGCAGGCGGCTGGCGCTGCCGCGGCGGTGCGCGACGCTCAGACCGCGGCGGCCGCTCCGTCCTCGACGATGACGCCCGTCGCCCCGGATGGACGCGCGGCGACCCGGGCCAGTGCCGCGCTCGCGGCGGCCCAGACGGCGCTGGATACGGCCGAAACCGCCCAGGCCGCAGCGGCGCAGCGCCTCGCGCGGGATCGGACCCTGCTCGCAGACGGCGCGATTCCGGCGCATCAAGTCGACACGGACACCGCGGCGTCTGACGCGGCGTCGGCCCGCGTCGACGCGGCCACCGCCGCCGTGCGGGTGGCGCAGGCGCAGCTCGCGGCCGCACACGCAACGCCCCGGTCGACGCAGCCCGTCGTGCACGCGGCGGCCGCCTCCGAGGATCGGCTGACGCGCCAAGCGGAGGCGACGATCGCCGACGCGCAGCTCCGCGCCCAGGCGCTGGCCGCCGCCCAGCTCGCGGCCGTGGATGCCGACCGCGCGTTGGAAGCCGCCAAGGTCGCCCTCGGCGAGACCGTCATCCGAGCCCCGGTGGACGGGTGGGTGACGGGCAGCACCGCCGCCGCAGGCGAAGCGGTGCACCGCGGCCAGACCCTGATGGCCCTGTCGATCCAGGGACGGACCTGGGTGGCGGCGGACGTGCCCCCGGCGGCGGCTCCGAAGATCCGCGTCGGCAGCGCGGCACTGGTGACGGTGGACGGGTATGCGGGACACGTCTGGCTCGGCCGGGTACTGCGCGTCGGCGCGGGCCCGGGACGCACGGACCGGACCGTAGAGGTCCAGATCGGCCTCGACCAGAACGCGGGGCGCGGTCAGCTCCCGGGTGGACTGCCGGCCGCGGTCGCGATCGAGACGCGGGGGACCCCGTCGTCCGCGATGTCGAGCGGCCCGGACGCAGGACCCACGCCGTCCCGGTCGCCGTTGATCGAGGCCGCCGCGCCGGTCCGGATTGAGTCCGACGATCCGCAGCGCGCGCGGATCGTCGAGCAGGAGCGCGAGGTACTCGCCCAACTCAACGCCGAGTCGGAAGAGATTCGCGCCATCGCCGTCGGCGCGGCGCCGGGGCCGCACGGCGGCGCGATCCCCTCCTTCCCGAACGACGGCCTCGCGTGGCCGGTCGAGGGGACCGTCAGTTCCGGGTACGGGTGGCGCGTTCATCCCATCTTTCACACGCCGGAGTTTCACACTGGGATCGATATCGCGGCGTCGTGGGGAGCGCCCGTCGAGGCCGCGGACGACGGCACGGTGATCTTCACCGGCGAGATGCCCGCGAACGGAAAGCTCATCGTCCTCAACCATGGCAACGGCGTGTCGACCACCTACTCGCATCTCTCGTCGTACGACGTCCGCGTCGGAGACCGTGTGCGGCGCGGCCAGGTCATCGGCCGGGTCGGCAGCACCGGATGGAGTACGGGTCCGCACCTGTTCTTCGAACTGCGGCAGGATGGGCAGCCGCTGGATCCGCTTGAGCCCTGACCGCGACGCCAACGGGCCAGTGAACCCGCGACCGCGGTGATGCGCAGAGACATGAGACGTCGATGCCCCGCCAGCGGTGAACCCGACGGCAGTGGCAGTTTCTGTGCAAATTCTGATGCTTGAAAAATGTAGCCACATGATGCTACAATTTTGCCCATGATTGTCGTTGGGGTCCGCGAGTTGAAGAACCGGCTCAGCGAGTACCTCCGTCGCGTGCGGCAGGGAGAGACGGTATTGGTTACAGATCGAGGGAAAGTTGTGGCGCAGGTTGGTCCGCCTGGTGACCTGAGCGGACTCAGCAACCTCCCACCGGGGCTCGGAGATCTCGTGAGGCGGGGGCTCGCGTCCGCAGGCGGTCAGAACGACGCGACTCGCTATCCGATCATGCCACACCGTCTCAGAGGGATCACCTCCCGGGAGCTACTCGACCAGGAACGAGGCGCTCGGTGAGCGTGTACGCGGAGTCAAGCGCGGTGCTCTCGTGGCTCCTGGGTGAACCCGAGGGCGGTTCTGTGAGGGACGCCATTGCCGGTGCCGACATCGTAGTCACATCCGAGCTGACCCTGGTCGAGTGCGACCGCGTCCTAATTCGGTCGACTGTCCTCAACGCGCTCGAAGAAGGTGATGCCGCCCAGTGTCGTGCAGCACTGAATGAGGCCGCCAGCCAATGGACCCTGCTCCGGCTCGGCGACGAAGTGCTCGAACGTGCACGCCGTCCACTCCCGCGGGAACCGATCCGAACGCTCGACGCCCTCCACCTCGCGAGCGCGCTGGCCGGACGCCGAGCCATCCGAGGTCTAGAATTTCTCAGCCTGGATGACCGTCTCCGCGGTGCCGCAAGAGAGCTCGGATTTCGCATCCTGCCTGCATGATGGTCGAAGCCGCTCGCTGAAGGTAGAGTCACGTAATTCGAGAGTCACGCACGTCCCCGTCGAAACCGTCTTACCAGCAGATAGACCCGTCGCTTACCAATCGTCCTGTCTAGCAACTCCTCCACCGCATCTTCGTCCAGACATCGTACGATGTCCGGGTCGGAGACCGCGTGCGGTGCGGCCAGATCATCGGCCGGGTCGGCAGCACCGGATGGAGCACCGGGCCACACCTGTTCTTCGAACTACGGCGGGACGGACAGCCGCTCGATCCGCTCCCCCTGACCGCGGCCTGCGCGGATCCGCGGACCGTCGCCCTACCGCACAAGCCGCTCGAGGACCAGCGCGGCGAGCGCCGCCGCGAGAACCAGCGGCACCGTGACCGCGCTGATGCGCAGATACTGCAGCACGGGGACGTCGATGCCGCGCCGGCGCACGATCGCAAGCCACAGGATGGTGGCGAGCGAGCCGACGGGGATGAGCGCCGGGCCGATGTTGACGCCGATCAGCGTCGCCGCCACGAGCCCGCCGAGCTCCGGGCGGGCGCCGCCGGCGAGCACGCCCAACATCACCAGCGTCATCGGAATGTTGTTGAACAGATTCGCGCCGAGCGCGCTGATCCCGCCGGCCGCGACGAGATCCCCGACAGACCCGCCGGAGTGGCCGAGCACGAACCGGGCCAGCTCGGTCGTGAGCCCGGCGTGCTCGACGCCGCGGACGATCGCGGCCATCCCCCACACGAACGGAAACAGGGACCAGGGCACTTCGCGCATCACGGCGCCGGCCACGGGCACCCCCGCCGCGCGGGCCGCGCACAGGAGCACGAGCGCCCCCGCGAGGGCGACCGGCCAGAGCGGGCGCGCGCCCAAGCCGGACAGGAACAACCCGGCCAGCACGAGCCCGAGCACAGCCAGGGAGCGGCGGAAGAAGGGGTCGTGGACCCCGGTGATGGCGAGCGCGGCCGGAGGGACGAGCGTCTTTTGAAGGCGGTCACGGAACAGCCACAGGAACAGGGCGATGTTCGCCGCCACGGCGACGGCGTTGGGGATCGCCATCGTCCACGCAAACGGCCAGAACGGCAGACGCAGACGGTCCACGACCAACAGATTGGTGAGATTGCTCATCGGAAACACGAGCGACCCGGTGTTGGCGACGAAGGCGCACGCGTACAGGTACGGCAGCGGATCGATCTCGAGTGCGGTAACCGCAGCGTAGACGACCGGCGTCAGGATGACGACGGTGACGTCAAGCGAGAGCAGCCCCGTGACCACGGCGCCGAGCACAAAGACGTTGACGAGCAGCCGCCGGCCGCTCGTGCCGCTCGCGTGGACGGCGTAGGACGCGGCCCAGGCGAACACTCCCGCGAGGTCCAGGACTCCCGAGACGATCATCATCCCGAGCAGAAACAGCAGGACGCCGCCGGTCTCCCGGCCCACGATGAGCAGATCGACCGGCCGCAGAACGCCGAGGACAAGCAGCGCCGCGGCCCCGGCGGCCGCGGGCCAGGCCTCGTTGAGGCCCCGCGGCCTCGCAACCACGAGCGCGATGACCGAAAGAAATACCACGAACCCGGCGAGGGTTCGCGCGTCGAAGGAATCAAGCATGGATCGCGTCGACGATGTACGTCCGCTCCGTAATAGTTAATCCCCATGAGAGGCTCATGGATCGAGAGCCGCATGGGCTCGAATAGGGTCTGGTGATCCGACAGGCCTGCATTAGGCTAAGAAATCCCAAAAATCCCTCTTGCATAACAATACCGAACATATGTACGATATACATACTGGACTAGATTCGGGCCTCCCTCACCGAGACTCAACGCCGTGCCAAGAGGGTCAGGTCTCACAACGGATATCCCTATGCCGGCCCCCGAGCGAGAACTGCTGAAATACCTGTCATCGTTCCCGCATCTCACCGAACCCCGTTCCCCCGGCACGCTGACGCTTGCCGCACTCAAGAGCCAGTTGAGCGAGTTTTCCGGCCTGGGAGACACCGCCGGTTTGACGATGGCGACGCGGCTCATTCTGGATGCCCAACAGCGCGGTGAGATCGCCGCGTGGATCACCCCCGCCGACCGGATCTTCTACCCCGTGGACGTGGCCGAAAGCGGCGTGGACCTCGAGACGCTCGTGGTCATCCGGGTCCCCGATACGATCGCCGCGGCGCGAAGTGCCGACCGGCTCGCGCGATCGGGGGCCTTCGGCCTGCTGGTCCTGGACCTGCACGACTCCGCCGCGCTGCCGCTGGCCGCGCTCGCGCGCCTCGCGGGACTGGCGCAGCAGCATCACACGGCGATCGTCTTCGTGACGCAGAAAGACGAGGACGCTCCGTCGCTCGGCTCATTGATCGCACTGCGCGGCAGCACACGGCGCGAGCGCGTGGCGCCGGATACATTCAGGTGCTCGCTGTCCGTCGTCAAGGACAAACGCCGGGGCCCCTGGACGTTTGAGGAACTGTGCCGTGGACCCGCTGGCCTGCGTTAGCGTCCCGGCGTTCCCGCTCCAACTCCTCCTCCGGTCGCATCCCGACTGGCGCGGCGCGCCGGCCGCCGTCGTCGAGGAGGACCGTCCCCAAAGTCCGGTCCTCAGGGTCAACGAGCAGGCCCGCCGGGCCGGCGTGCGTCCCGGGATGCGGTACGCCGCCGCGCTGGCGCTGGCCCCCGGCCTCAGAGCGGGGGCGGTCGCTCCATCGGAGACCCTTGAGGCACGAGAATCGCTCACCGTCCGGCTCCATCGGTTTACCCCCGACGTGGAGCCGGGGGATGAGCCCGGGGTCTTCTGGGCCGGCCTCGCCGGGCTTGCCCGGCTGCATCCTTCGCTCACCCGGTGGGCCGAGGCGGTCCTTGGAGATTTCCGAGACGCGGGCTTTCACGCCGACGCGGTGATCGGATTCACGCGCTTCGGCACCTACGCCGTCGCGCAGGTCTCCTCCGGGGTGCGGATCTTTCACGATCCCCGCGAGGAGCGGGCCGCGGCGCTGGACGTGCCGCTCGTCCGTCTCGCGATCGACCCCGAGGTCCGGGACACGCTCGAGAAGCTCGGCGTGACGACCGTGCGCGGCCTGGTGCAGCTGCCGGAGAGCGGGCTGCTCGAGCGGTTCGGCATCGAATCGTACCGTCTGCACCGTGCGGCAAGCGGACAAGAGCGGGCCCCGCTCCGTCCGGCCGCCGACCTCGAGCCGCTTCGCGAACAGCTGGTGCTCGACGCCCCGGAATCCGACCTCATCCGATGCCTCTTCCTGCTGAAGCAGCGGCTCGACCCGATGCTGGCCGCCCTCGCGGCCCGGGGAGAAGCGCTCGCGGGGCTCACGATGCGGATCAAGCTCGACCGGCAGGAGTGGCACGTGGAACGGATCCGCCCGGCCGCCCCGACCCTCGACCCGGTCCAGGTCCTGGACCTGATCCGGCTGCGCCTGGAAGCGTCGGGCGCCGGGGCCCGAACGGCGGAGGGCGGGATCACCGACATCGTCCTCACCGCGGAACGCGTCCCCGCCTCCCATGAGCAGCTCCGATTCTTGAACGTCCACCCGCGCGATCTCGCCGCCGGCAACCGCGCCCTGGCACGCCTTCGGGCCGAACTGGGCGACCACGCGGTGGTGCGCGTCCGGGTGCGGGACGGACATCTCCCCGAGGCCAGGATCGCGTGGGAGCCGATCACCGCGCTCGCCGTCCCCCGCCCGGTCTCCGTCCCGCGGCGCACGCTCGTCCGCCGCCTGTTCCAGCGGCCGCAGCCGATCGGGACCGCCCCGACCGACCCGCGCCACGACGGATGGCTGCTCCTCGGCACCGCGTACGGATCGGTGGACGAACTGCTCGGCCCCTACATCGTCTCCGGCGGCTGGTGGGTGCGCGAAGCGGACCGCGCCTACCACTTCGCCCGGACCCGGCGCGGGCATGTGCTGTGGATCTACCACGACCGCCGCCGACGCCGCTGGTTTCTCCACGGGCAGGTGGAGTAAGGCGATGTACGCGCCGCTGTGGTGCAAAAGCGCGTTCTCGTTCTTGGAAGGCGCCTCGCAGCCCGAGGAGTTGGTGGGCGAAGCCCACCGCCACGGCCTGGAGGCTATCGCGCTCACGGACCGCGACGGCGTGCACGGCATGGTGCGCGCCCACGTGGCGGCGCGCGACCTGGGGTGCCGCCTGATCGTCGGCGCGCAGGTCACGATCACGGGCGGCTCCGCACTCGTCCTCCTCTCACGGGACCGCGACGGCTACGCGAACCTCTGCCGGCTCCTGACGGTGGGGCGGCGGCGGTCGCCCAAAGGCGAGTGCGCCGTCGACTGGGACGAACTCTGCGCGCACGCGCGCGGCCTCCTCGCGCTGTGGGGCGGAGACCGCAGCCTGCTGGCCGGCGAGGCGGCGCCGGACGAGACCGCCGGGCGCCTGCGGGACGCGTTCGGCGATGCGATCTACGCGCTCGTCGCGCGCCACCGGCGAGCCGCCGAGACCCGGCAGGAGGCACGGGTGCGCGATCGCGCCGCCCGCTACGCCCTCCCCCTCGTCGCCGCGGTCGAGGTGCTCTATCATACGCCGGCGCGGCGGCCGGTCCAGGACGTGCTCGCCTGTCTGCGCCAGGGAATCCAGCTCGCCGGCGCGGGGCGGACGATCAAGCCGAACGCCGAACACGCCCTGCTGGCGCCGTACGCGTTCGAGGCCCTGTTCAGCGACGACCCGGCTGCCGTGGCCCGCACCGAGGAGGTGGCCGCGCGGTGCACGTTTTCGCTCGGCACCCTGCGGTACCGCTATCCGGAGGAACGGGTCCCCGAGGGCACGAGCCCCCACGCCTGGCTCCGCCGGCTGGTCGCCGAGGGCGCCGAGGAGCGGTACCAGGGCGCGGTCCCCTCCGACGTCAGGCGGCAGCTCGACAAGGAACTGGCGTTGATCGACGAGTTGGATTACGGCGGCTATTTCCTGACGATGTGGGAGATCGTGCAGTTCTGCCGCCGGGAAGGCATCCTCTGCCAGGGCCGAGGGTCCGCCGCGAACTCCGCGGTCTGCTACTGTCTTGGGATCACCGCCGTCGACCCCACGAAAATCTCCCTCCTGTTCGAGCGCTTCCTCTCGCGGGAACGCGCCGAGCCGCCCGACGTGGACCTGGACATCCAGCACAACCGCCGCGAGGAGGTGATCCAGTTCGTCTACGACCGGTACGGGCGCGCGCACGCGGCGATGGTCGCGAACGTGATCCGCTACCGCCCCCGGTCGGCCGTGCGGGACGTCGGGAAAGTCCTCGGGATTCCGGAAACATCCCTCGACCGTCTGGCCCGGCTCCTCGACTACGGCGGCGACATCCCGTCCGAGGCGCTGCGGCAGGCCGGACTGGACCCCGAGGTGCCGGCGCACCAGCATCTGCGCCGGGTGAGCCGCGAGATCCTGGGATTTCCCCGCCACCTCTCGATCCACCCGGGCGGGTTTCTGCTGGGCGATTCTCCCGTGGATGAGATCGTCCCGATCGAGAACGCCACGATGGACGGCCGGACCGTCATCCAATGGGACAAGGAGGATCTCGAGGACCTCGGGCTGTTCAAAGTCGACCTGCTCGGGCTGGGCGCGCTGACCCTGCTCGACCTGTCGTTTCGGCTCCTGCGGGAGCACCGGGGCCTCGCGGCGTCCTTGGCGACGCTGCCCTCCGATGACGCGGCGACGTTTGCGATGGCCAGCCGCGCCGACACGGTCGGGGTGTTTCAGATCGAAAGCCGCGCGCAGATGGCGATGCTCCCCCGTCTGCGCCCCCGCCATTTCTACGATCTCGTCGTCGAGATCAGCATCGTCCGCCCGGGGCCGATCACCGGGGGGATGGTGCATCCCTATCTGCGCCGGCGAAACGGCGAGGAGCCGGTGGAGTATCCCCACCCGTCCCTCATTCCCGTCCTTGAAAGCACCCTCGGGGTGCCGCTGTTTCAGGAACAGGTGATGCGCCTCGCCGTCGTCGCCGCCGATTATACGCCGGGCGAGGCGGATCAGCTGCGGCGGGACATGGCGGCGTGGCGGCGATCGGGCCGCATCGAGCGGCACCGCGATCTCTTGATGTCGCGCATGCAGGCGAAGGGCATCGCGCCCGAGTTCGCCGAGCGGGTGTTCAATCAAATTCGCGGGTTTGGGGACTACGGCTTCCCGCAGTGTGTGACCGCCGAGACCCGCGTCATCGATGCCGCCACCGGGAGCCGGATCGCGATCGGGGACGTCGCGCAGGGGCGGGCCCGTCTTCGGTGCACCTGGGCCTGCGGTGCGGACCTGCGTCTGCGCGTGCGCCGGGTGCTCCGCGCCACCTCGAGCGGACGCCGCCCGGTCTTCCACCTGCGCACGGCGCACGGCCGATCGGTCACGGCGACGGCCGAACATCCCGTGCTGACTCCGGACGGCTGGCGTCCGCTCGGCGCGCTGCGGGCGGGCGACTGCGTGGGGGCGGCTCCGGAGTGTCGCGCGTGGGCCGCGTCCGATGTGTCCTGGGATCGCGTCACGGCGATCGAGCCGCGAGGCCTCCAGGACACGTACGATCTGCAGGTGGAGGGCGACCACAATTTCCTCGCCAACGATCTCGTCGTGCACAACTCGCACGCGGCCAGCTTTGCCCTCATCGCCTACGCGACCGCGTACCTCAAGTGCCATTTCCCCGCCGAGTTCACCTGCGCGCTCCTCAACGCCCAGCCCATGGGCTTCTACAGCCCCGCGACGATCATCGAAGACGCCAAACGCCACGACGTCACGATCCGGCCCGTGGATATCCGGCACAGTGCGTGGGACTGCACGCTCGAGCCGCGCGCGGACCGCGCCGGGGAGTTCGCCGTGCGCATGGGACTGCGGTACGTCCATGGGCTCGGCGAGGGCGACGGCGAGCGCCTCACCCGTGCGCGGACGGCCGTTCCATTCGCGTCGCTCGACGACTGCGTGCGGCGGGCCGGGCTCGACCGGAGCGCGGTTGCTGCGCTCGCGGAGGCGGGGGCGTTCGACGGGTTCGCCGCCGATCGACGGACGGCGCTCTGGCAGGTCCACGGCCTCTCACGCCGGCGGGACATCCGGCTCTCCCTGGCCATCCAAGAGCCCACCCCCGCGCTCGATCCCCTGACCCCCGGCGAAGAGATCTCCTGGGACTACCGCGCCACCGGCCACAGCCCCCGCGGCCATCCGCTGGAATCCCTGCGGGAAGAACTCCGGGCCGCCGGGCTGCCCGACGCGCGCACCGTGGGCACACTCCCGAACAACCGGCGCGTCCGGTACGCGGGGCTCGTCATCTGCCGGCAGACGCCCGGCACCGCGTCGGGCGTCACGTTTATGACGCTCGAGGACGAGACGGGCTTTGTGAACCTCGTCGTCTGGGAGCGTGTGTTCGAACAATTTGTCACCCTGGCCAAAACCGCGGTGTTCCTCGGCGTCTCCGGCACGATCCAGCGGCAGGACGATGTCGTCCATATCATCGCCAAGACGCTGTGGACGCCCCGCGTGCGCCGCGGCCCCACGACCCTCCGCAGCCGCGATTTCCACTGACGGCGGGCGCCCGCCGACCGGGAACTTCCGGTCCACGGCGAGAATCGTCGGACCGTGCGATGAAGACGCCCGAACCGTCTCACGATGCACACGCAGCTCGACGAGAGGCAATGCGCCGGCGCGCGCGCTACGGCATGCGTGTCCGCGGCGCCAGCGCCCGGCTGCTCGGCCGGCTGGCATCCGCGGCGGACCCGCCTCGCCGCCGCAAGCGCAAACCCGCTCGCCGCAAACGCGCGTAGCGGGCGGCGGCCGTCATCGGGCTCGGAACGCGGGCGGCGCGACGCCGCTCAATGCACCGGCGCCCGCGAGAGCAGTTCGAGGAGGTTGGTGCTCAGCCCGTCCCACGCGATCTGCACTCCGATTGCCAGCAGGATGAAGGCGGAGAGACGCACCAGGATCACCGTGCCGGACCGGCCCAGGGTCCGCGCCAGCCATTCGGCGTTCCCGTAGCACACGACCACCAGGAGGCACACCAGCGCCATGCCGACCAACGCGGCCACGAACCGGAGCGGGACGCCGTGGTCAAACCCGAAGCCCGGCTGCTGTCGCAGGTGCGCGCCGATCGCCACCGCGATGGTGATGCAGCCCGGGCCGACCGTGATCGGCAGCGTCAGCGGATAGAACGCGTGCGACATTGCGTCCTCGAGCGTCGCCGGTGCCTGCGTGCCAGCGGGGGCGGCGTCCGACTGATTCAGCAGGTGCCATCCCGTGTTCGCGAGGACCAGCCCGCCCGCGATCTGCACAATCGCCAGGGTGACGCCGAAAAAGTTCAGGATCTCGCTGCCAAACAGGAGCGACCCTGCGAGCAAGGCAAATCCGTAGGCCGCGATCTTCCTCGCCAACATCCGCTGCACCGACTGCGGGTAGCGCCGCGTGAGGCCGAGAAAGATCGGGGCGTCGCCGATTGGGTTGACCACCGGAAATAACGCGGCGAAGGTCAGGGTCAACTCGCCGACGAACTGTACGACTCTGGGGTCCACGCGTTCCTCCCATCCAACCGCGCATCTCGGACCTGGCCGCCGCGAGGAGCGCCCGAGGTCGTACGGTCCCGATCCCTCGCGGGTCGGTGCCGGTTGGTTCGCGCGTTCTATACGCGCAATGTACGACAGATCCTCCTCACAACTCACCGTGCGATGGCGACGCTGCTGGCCGCGGACCACGTGGGTTCGCGCGCGGTCGGTCAGGGCATGGTTGCCGTCGCGTCAGGCCGATCACGATCAAGTAGAGCGCCACGATATAGTTCAGGAGGCCGGCGCTACCAAGATCAAAACACCCGCGATCAGGCGACAATCGGCGAAATGGATGCGACGCCAACAAACACAGGTACGCGTGTCTGTGCGAGGGCCGGAGTCATACCGAGCGCCACCACGGCGACCGGCCCGATCCACTGCACGACCTACGTCACGCATCTTCATGCACCTCGCCGCTGATATACCTAGCCCACACATCACCGGTCCAAACGGGGCGAAGCCGAGCACGGGGAACTCGCCCCGTCACAGCGAAGCGGCACAGTAAAGGCACTGCAAGAAGGGCGAAAGGAGGCGTACGTATGGATGCAGAGCGGCAGCGGTTGCTCACACTGTATCAGGACCTCCGGGTGACGGATGTCACGGACGGGCTCGACATGGTGGGGTACCAGGACATCGGCCTGATGGATCCAGCGATCCGTCCGCTCGCGCGTGACGTCGTCGGCTTCAAACACCGGCTGGTCGGCTTTGCCCACACGCTTCGCTGGGTTCCCACCAATCATCCGGTCACCGCGCGAACACCCGATGAAATGCGCGAGTTCATCCGCGCCTGGTACAGGGACCTGGCGGCCGGACCCCAGATGGAGATCCACGCGGGCGACGTCATCGTAATCGACGGGGCGGATACGCACGTCGGGTTCACCGGGTCCAACAATACCCTAGGCTGGATCCTGCGGGGCGCGTTCGGTGTGGTCACCAACGGGGGCGCCCGGGACACCGACGAACAGATCCGCCAGGGGTGCCGGGTGTACTGCGCCCGCATCGAGAAAACGATTCGTCCCGCGCGTATCGAGTTCAACGCTGAACAGGTCGCCATCAACTGCGGCGGCGCGCTCGTGAAGCCGGAGGACGTCATTGTGGCGGACGGCGACGGGGTCGTGGTCGTGCCGCGCGATATCGCGGAGGAGGTCGCGAAGTATGCTCGGGAAGTGGCGGACGGCGATCGAGTCAAGCGGCGCGCCCTCTTCAAGCAGGCCGGGTTTTCGGAGGACGACACCGTGGTTCCGTTGTCGGAGCTCACCCGAGGATAGGCCCGACTCGCGAAGCGCCGAACGGACCGACGGCGCCGAAGGACACGCGTTGGGTGCAGGAATTCGCGCCAGCGGGCAGTAGACAGTGTTGGCGCCGCGCGCGCTGCAACTGCAACGCGTCGACGGTCGCGAATGCACGTGGATCAGGTCGATTCAAACGAATGGGGGTGGACCGAAGCCGTGAGCGATACCTATGCACTCGCGCGCTGGTTCAAGCATTTTCGGGTTACCGACGTGACCGACGCACTTGATGCGGTGGGCAGGCAGGACCTAACGCTCATGGACGAGCGCATTCGACCGCTGTGGGAGGGCCTGCGGTTCTGGGGCCCGGCGGTGACGGTCCGCGCGCTGCCGGCCAACGTGCGCATGCCGAAGCTCACCGCCGAAGACGCGGTCAAGTCGCATGCCATCTGGTTTGCCGAGCACGGCCGCAATGAAGTTGGAGGCGCCGTCAAAGCCGGTTGCGTCGTCGTCACGTCCACCGACGGGGTCGAGACCGGCATCTGGGGCTCGAATAACTCCTTGGACCTCGTCGCCAGGGGCGCGGTGGGCGTGCTCACGGACGGCCATGCTCGGGATACCGACGAGCTGATCTTGCAGAAGACTCCCGTGGCCTGCCGCGGACGGGGTCGGACGATCATCCCGGGACGCGTCATTTTCACCGGGGTGAATGAACCGATCGGCTGCGGCGGAGTGCTGGTGCGGCCGGGCGACATCATCGGATGCGACGGTGACGGGTGTGTCGTCGTCCCCGCAGAAGTGGTGGACGACGTCGTGCGTATCGCCAAGGGGATCCTGCTCGACGACGTGGTCAAGCGGCGGAAACTGTATCAGCGCTTGGGCATGGCGATGGACGCGACCGTGGCGGTTGAAGAGATGGAAGCCTTTTACGCGGGCTTGTAACCAGCCCGCCGGCCCGGCGCGGTCGACGGGATCAGCGTGATGAGCGGCAAGCCAGCGGTTCAGGAAATCAGGCTGAACCCCCTGATCACGCGGGCGACACGCCGGGCAGCCGGTCGTGCGAGCGCGCTGGATCCGGGAGATGCGCGAGGGAGGTGGTCTCGGTGGATGAACTAAGGTCAGCCGATGCTCGCCATCCTGCGGCCCGTACCGCCCGGAGCCGACGCGAGCTGCTCGCTTTGGCTCGTAACGGCGCGATCGCCTTGGCGGCCAGCGGCGGGCTAGCGGCGCTCCTGCACGAGTTCGGCGGCGAGCAGCCGGCAGCAGCGGCGCCGCCCCCCGGACCCATCCAGGGTGAGATCGGCTTCAGCTGGTGGGGGACCGGGGAGCGGAGCCGGAAGACCCAGGCCGTCATGACGCTGTTCCAACAGAAGTATCCGAAGGCGCAGTTAGACGGCGAGCCGGTCGGCGACTTCAATACTTATTGGGAGAAGCTCACCGTCGAGGCCGCGGCACGCAACATGCCGGACGTGCCTCAAATGCAGGTGAGGTACCTGACGGTGTACGCCACGCGGCATGCCCTCCGGCCGCTCGACGATCTGGTGCAGTCGGGCGCGATCGACGTATCCGGAATCCCGAAAGTGGCCGTGGAATCCGGGAGAGGGCGGGACGGCAAACTCTACATGATACCCACGGGGTCCGCCACCAACAACTGGATGTACAATACCACGATGGCCGACAAGGCCGGCCTGCCCGTGCTTCGATCCAACATGACCTGGGAGCAACTGCAGCGGTGGCTGCTCGACGCGAAGGACAAGCTGCCGTCCAGCGTGTACGCCAGCGACCTGCGCGGCGCCGACGACTCCATCCTGTGGGCGTGGGTGGCGTCCCACGGGCAGGTCCTCTTCAACAAGAGTGGGAAGCTCGCGTTTCCCAAGCAGCTGATGGTGGACTACTGGAACTGGTGGGAGACGCTGCGCAAGGCCGGCGCGACGGTGACGGCGGCCATGATGCAGGAGGAGCCGACCGACAATCAGCAGGGCTACCTCACGCTCGGGAGAGCGATGTTCGACGAGCGGCCGGCCAACCAGCTTGCTGCGATTCAGGCGCCGCTCACGGCGAGCGGGAAAGGGACGCTGAAGCTCGCGACGTTCCCCGTGCTTCCCAAGGGCAACGGGCAGGTCTTGGTAAACAACGGCCTGTCGATTGCGGCGAACTGCACGAACATCCCGACGGCGGCGGCGTGGATTAACTTCTTTACCAACGACCCGGACGGCGCGAAAGTCTACTCCTCAGACAACGGCGCGGTCACCGTGACGAGCTTGCTGGCCGGGCAAATCGCCGGGAGCGCCCCCGATTCACCGGTCAAGGCGTACCTGCAGTTCCTGAAGGACATGATCAACAGCAGACCAACCGTCATCGACTTTCCGGCCAACTACAGCGCGGTCGTCCAGGCGCTCGCGAACAACTACTCCAACGTGGCGTTCGAGAAGGCCACGGTGGAGGCCTCCGTGGACGCATTCTTCTCTCAAGTCAACGCCGTCACGAGCTAGGCGATGGCTCCGGACGCGGAATAAACCCATGCGGGCCGGGCGACACCGGCGCGATCCAGCGGTGGGGCCACGCACGTGACGGTCCCCGTCGGATCTATAGTGGGGTCGGTCGGGCCGGGCCGCCGCGGGCGCGCGCGACTCGGCCGACGGGATGACCGCGTCGCGTATCTGTTCCTGGCCCCCTGGCTGCTCGGGCTCGTGGGCATCACCATCGGGCCCCTGCTGGCATCACTCGGCCTCTCGTTCACGCACTACGATCTCTTGTCCACCCCGAGGTGGACAGGCCTCGCGAACTACCATCGGATCGCGTCGGGGGACCCCGCCTTCGGCCAGTCGCTCAGCGTAACGGTCCTCTACGTCGCGGCGTCGGTGCCCGCCGTGCTGGTGATCTCGCTGGCGCTGGCGCTGCTGCTGAACCGCGGGCTGCGCGGCCTGACGCTCTACCGGGGGCTCTTCTATCTGCCTTCCCTGCTGGGCGGCAGCGTCGCCATCGCGGTCCTGTGGCGGCAAGTGTTCGGCATCGACGGCATGCTCAACCATATCCTCGCGCTCGTCCACATCGCCGGCCAGAGTTGGATCGGCAGCCCCGGCACCGCCCTGTACACCCTCGTGGCGCTGAACGTGTGGCAGTTCGGGGCCGCCATGATCATTTTCCTCGCCGGCCTGCGTCAAATCCCCCAGGACCTGTATGAAGCCGCGGCCGTGGACGGTGCCCGCATGTGGCGGCAGTTCTGGTACATCACCGTGCCGATGCTGTCGCCGGTGATTTTCTTCAACGCCGTCCTCGGCCTCATTCGGGCGTTCCAGGTGTTCACTCCCGCGTACGTGATCAGCAACGGCAACGGGGGGCCCGCCGGATCGATGCTCTTGTACGCGCTCTATCTCTACCAGCAGGGCTTCGTGAACTACGACATGGGCTATGCGGCCGCCATGGCGTGGGTGCTCGTGGTCATCATTGCGGCGCTGACGGGGATGGCCTTCTTCAGCGCGCGATTCTGGGTGCATTACGGGGACACGACGTAACTCCAATGGGGACCGCCACGATTCGGACGAACTACCCGTCGGGCGCCCGCACCGCCGCCCGGCGGCGCAGCGTCGTGGGAGTCGGCGCCCGCCATCTGCTGCTCATCGCGCTGCTGATCGTGACGCTGTATCCCCTGTTCTGGATGCTGGGGGCTTCGTTCGAGCCCAGCGCCCGGATCTTCGTGAACGCCGGCCTGCTGCCGCAGAGTTGGACGTTCTCGAACTACAGGGACGGCTGGTACCCAATGCAGAACCTCTCGTTCAGCCGTCTGTTCGCAAACTCCGTCATCATCGCCGGCTTGGCGGTCATCGGGAACGTCTGGTCCTGCACGATGGCGGCCTATGCATTCGCCCGACTGCGATTTCGGTTTCAGGGCGTCCTCTTTGCCATCATGCTGCTCACGATCATGTTGCCCTATCAAGTCCTGATCATTCCGCAGTACATCCTGTTCCTGCGGCTTGGATGGCTGAACACGTATCTGCCGCTGGTGGTGCCCCGCTTCCTCGCCGTCGATGCGTTCTTCATCTTCCTGGTCGTCCAGTTCATCCGCGGCCTGCCGAGGGAGCTCGACGAAGCCGCGATCATCGACGGGTGCGGCCACGTGCAGGTCTTCTACCGCATCATCGTGCCGCTTGCGATGCCGGCGATGGCCACCACGGGGATCTTCACGTTCCTGAACTCCTGGAACGACTTTTTGGGACCGCTGCTCTATTTGGCGAAGCCCACCATGTACACGGTGCCGTTGGGTCTGAATCTCTTTCTTGATCTCAATGAAACATCTCAATGGGGGCCGCTCTTTGCGATGTCCGTGGTGAGCCTCATCCCGATTCTCATGATTTTCGTGTCGTTCCAGAAATTGCTCACCGAGGGGATCTCGACGACGGGGATTAAATGAGCGACACGCCGACGGCTTCGGTGCGCAGTCCGAGCGCGCCGTCGCGCCGAGGATCGGCGAAGCTTGGGAGGGAGGCGGCATGCGAGTCGCAGTCGGTGGAGATCATTCGGGGTTTCCGCTCAAGGCCGTGATCGTCGGCGCTATCAGGAATCTCGGTCACGAGGTGACCGACCACGGGACGTATGATGGCGCGCCGGTGGACTTTCCAGATATCACCCAGCGAGTGTGCAAGGCCATACTCCAGGGACGCGCCGACCGGGCGGTGTTGGTCTGCGGCACTGGGGTGGGGGCAGCGATCGCCGCCAACAAGATCCCGGGGATCCGCGCATCGGTCTGTCACGATGGGCACACCGCACACCAATCTGTCGAGCACGACGACGTCAACGTCATGTGCATTGGGGCGCAAATCGTCGGGCCGTGGTTGGCGGTCGATTTGGTGCGCACGTACTTGGAAGCGCGTTTCAGTGGAGGTGCAGTTTTCACGAGGCGGCTCGACAAGGTGCGCCAAATGGAGCGTGACGCCTCCAGCCGTTCCGAATCCGGAACAGTGGAGCGCTCCAAAAGAACGTCGCCTAGAAAAGCGCGTACCGTACGGCAGCCAACTCGGCGCGTCCCGAAAAGGCTCGGGCGTCAAACTAGGGGTTGACGCCTAGTTGTGCGCAAAGCGGCTGGGACCAAATCTCTCAACCGCGGTCGCGGGGCAGCCTCTGCGGCTCTTGGAATGATGGGCTCTCGTGGATTCGAACCACGGACCTCACCCGGATACCTACGTGTGAGTAACTGAGTGGAGAAGAGTGCCGCGAAATCCCTTGAGTCGAGCCACCCTGGAGATTGCAGGATAAGTGCCGTGGTGGCGAAATGACACCGGGGCAACATGAGCAGCGGTGGACGTAGGAGGTGACGGGCGGATGCTGCGATGGCTCCTGCTTATTCTGGCCGTGGTCTTCTGCTACCTTGCCTATTACGACCTGCACACGTTCGGGGGAGGCCTGATGCAGTTCAAGTGACGATGGCTCGCAAGGGTTCGGACGGACGCGCGGTTGCAAGTGGCGACGTACGCCCTGCGCGGCAGCAGAAACGATACCCCTTGCAATGGTATCGTGGGGTGCAGAAGTAGGCTGAAAACCCTGCGGTGATTGAAATGGTGGGCCCTCGTGGACTCGAACCACGGACCTCACCCTTATCAGGGGTACGCCCGGCGCGGCACCCCTATTCTTCAATACTACTGCGAGCGCTGCTAATGAAACGCCAATGGTCGGGGTGACGGCACACCGAACGCGAGGGGAGTACGCCGCCGGGCGCCGAGCAATCGTGCGACTGAGCCGATACGGACTAGCGACATGCCGTCGCGCCGAGGGGACACTGCGATGATGCATACTGTCGCGTACTGGTTGAGAATACGGACACGGTCCGTCCTGCGTGCCTGCTGCCTCGTGTCGACAGCGACCGTAATGATCGTGGCCATCGGGATTCTTGCCCTGGCGCAAAACGTCAATGCACAGGAGTCCCGGACGTTTGGCGCGCTGACGATTAGATTGGGCGGGGTACCCACGGGAACGTCGGCTGACGTTACGATCACCGCTAGCTCAACAGGGCCGCCGAGAGTGCTTCACCTGTCCGGCACTGGTGAGATGAGCGTGAAGCTTGAGCCGGGGATATACGTGATCACCGGGCTCGCAATCCCAGGCTATTCGGCGCCCCCCGCTCAGAGAGTCACGATCGTCGCGGGCCAGCCCTCGACCGTGATCCTCACCTACACGGCGCCCCCGGGAGTAAGTACAGCCCCCCGGAGTACAGCCCCCCGGAGTACAGCCCCCCGGAGTACAGCCCCCCGGAGTACAGCCCCCCGGAGTACAGCCCCCGGGAGTACAGCCCCCCGGAGTACAACCCCCGGGAGTACGGCCCCCCGGAGTACAGCCCCTCGGAGCGCTGACGATAAGATTGAGCGGGCTCGCGGCTGGATCGACGGTCGATGTCATCATCGGCGATGCCTCGACCGGAGCGAAAAAAGTGCTCCGCGTATCGAGCGCCGGCGAGACGATGGGCCGTCTCGAACCGGGGATATACACCGTTGGCGGGGCGGCCGTCCCAGGCTATTCGGCGCCCCCCAGCCAGAGGGTCACGGTCACCGCGGGTCGGCCCTCGACCGTGACGCTAACGTACACGGCGATCCCTGGAGTACGGATTCCTCCAGCACAAGGACGCGGAGGACTGACGGTCAGGGTGAGCGGGCTACCCGTCGGAACGTCAGCGGACATCACCATCATATCGCCGACCGGAGCAAGGAAAACGCTCGGCCTGTCGGACGTCGGCCGGACGTTCGGCAATGTTGAACCGGGGACGTATACCATTATCGGAGCCACAGCGGAAGGGTACTCGGCGCCCGCGAGTCAAAGGGTCACTGTCATCGCGGGGCAGTTGTCGACCGCAACGCTCGCCTACACTCCGATCGCGGGCTCACTCACCGTTTCGGTGCGCGGGCTACCGGCAACGGCGTCGGCAAGCGTAACCGTCACAGGGCAGCGGTTCCGCCAGACGATCCCTCTCACGGGGACCAGCTCACAGACACTGCACAAACTAACGCCGGGAACGTACACCGTGCGCGGACTCGGGACAGGAGGCTACTCGGCGTCCGATCAGGCGGTCTCGGTCGCCGCCGCGCAGAACTCGGTCGTCACGCTTGCCTACATTCCAAACGCGCCAATTGTGGGATCGCTCATGGTGACGATGAATGGGCTGCCGGCGACGTTGTCGGCCAGCGTGACCGTCACAGGACCGGGGTTTACTGAGACGCTTGCTCTCGCAGGAAGGGGCACACAGATACTGCGCAATCTCACGCTGGGGACGTACACCGTGCGCGGGAATGCGACCGCGGGCTACTCAACGCCCGACAAAGTGGTTGTGGTTGCCGCGGGGCGTACCTCGATCGTGACGCTCGCCTATACACCGGCCGTGGGATCGTTCACGATCGCGGTGCACGGGCTGCCCGCGACTCTGTCGGCCACCGTGACCGTCACGGGACAGGGATTCAATCAGGCGATCCCGCTCGCGGCAGCCGGTACACAGACGCTGCCCAAACTCATGCCGGGGATGTACACCGTCAGCGGTGCGAGGAGCGGAGGCTACTCGGCGCCCAACCAGACGGTCGAGGTCGTCGCAGGGCGGACCTCGACGGTGACCCTTGCCTACGCACCGATCGTCGGATCGCTTACCGTGGCGGTGCACGGGCTGCCGGCGACCCTGGCCGCGAGCGTGACTGTCACGGGACAGGGGTTCAGTCAGACGGTCCCCGTTGCGGGAACGGGTACCCATGTGCTGCCTGATCTCACGCCTGGCACATACACGGTGAGCGCAGGCGGAGCCGTCGGCTACTCGGCACCGAGCGAGTCGGCCGCCGTCGCCTCGGGGCAGTCCCCGACCGTCACGCTCGTGTTCATGCCGATCGCTCAATCGCCGCGATGGTCCCTATGGCAGATTGTCGCGATGCTGGGCCTCGCCCTCATGCTTCTCATCGCCGCGCTGAGCATGAGACGAAGACGTGCGGTGGAGACGGCGAGCGTGATTCAAATTCGGGTCCATCGCGACCCTGGGACGCAGCGTATTTACGTGGACGGCCGACCACTAGAACCGGGAGTCACACGGCTCACGGTGCCGGATGCGCGCCTAAGAACCCTCGACGAGTCCGCGTCCCAAGGCACTGGGCCGCGGCGCGACCCGTTCGGCCAGACGGAAATGACCGATCATGTCTGACGATTCGGCGACGCTCGACCGGTTCTTTGATGGTCCGCCGATGACCGGGGAGCAGCACGGAGCCGTCGCGTCGACGGGGGGCATCGCGTCCTTGCGAGCGCGCGTCGCCCGCCGCGTGCCAGAGGCCGCCTGGCCGGCTGTGTTTGCCGAAGTCGTGAAGGCGGCCAACGAGTTCCTCGATGGCGGGATCCCTTCGATCATTGAATCTGCGTGGACGACCGCCCACGCACTACCGGGACTCACCGATGCCGCGAAGCATGCTCCCCATGAGTTGGTGGTCGTTCCGTTGATCACACACTCGATCAACTCGATTCAGCAGCCGTACGTCGACGTTCTCATCGCGAACACGCCGCTGGGACGTGTGAGCTTTGAAATCAACATCGCGCTTACCCTTGCGGGCGCGATCCTCACCTTGCGAGACGGCAAGATCGTCGAGCTCCGTGTCGGCTCGTGTCAAGGCAGCGGCAGCATGAGTTGCGAAGGAATCGTCATTGCAAAGAGGACGTTGAGCCCGGTAAAGTTGCCCGCCGTCATGTCGTTCAACGGCGGGGCGTCCCCGCCTCCGCGTGCCGACGCCCATGCGCTCAGTGAAGGAGCAAGTACGAACGGGGCACCGGGGACCGCACCCGAATGACCGTTACTCGCCGCCTTGAATAATCGAGGGGTTTAGCCGGCCATCCGCGTCTTCCTCAAGAGATGCGGCTGATCCGACAACCGCGTAGGCGACGGAGGGCCAGCGGAAACCGCGCGATCTAGATCGGGAGCGTGTGGAACATCCCGCCGCTCAGCGTCGAGCCGGCAGCCGCGATCGAGCGGATCGACGCGGCTGCGGCGCTGCGACCGAGCGTTCAACGGTGACCGGGGAAGGTGAACCCCGTGCGTCGCATGAATGGGCGTCCTGGTACGTAGGTCCTGGCTCGTCCAGACACTCCTTCGGGGCACGGAGGGAGATCGTATGCGGCCATCTTGGGCGGCTCTGGTGGCAGTGTTGATCGCGTGTGCGCTGACAGGGCTCACGCCTCCTACCCCTCCGGCAACATCATTTCCGTTTACGATCATCGACGCTCCCAATGCTGGCCCAAAGGGGACCCAGGTTGGGGGCATCAACGACGCCGGGCAAATGGTCGGAGCCTTCACCGACGCGGGCGATAATACCCACGGTTTTTTGCGTGCCACCACCGGCGCGTTTGCCACCATTGACATCCCCGGCGGAACCGGGACGTACGCTGCTGGTATCAACGATGCTGGGCGGATTGTGGGTCAATTTGACGCAGGCGGCAAGACCCACGGCTTCGTGCGCGCCCCCTCCGGCGCGTTCACAACCTTCGACGCCCCCGGCGCGATCGTCACCCAGCCGTCCGTCATCAACACCGCCGGGCAGATCGTGGGATCTTTCTTCCGCCCGGACGGCAAGGAACACGCTTTCCTGCGTGCTGTCAGCGGGACCTTTACCGTCTTTGACGGCCCCAGGGCGAGCATCACCGCTGCTACCGGCATCAACGATGCCGGGCAAATCGTCGGATGGTATGGAATCGGCCCCCTCGGGAACCTCGAGCACCACGGCTTCTTGCGCGCCGTGACCGGCGTACTCACGACCATCAACGTGAACTTTCCGGGCTCGTACGGCACTATAGCCGATGGCATCAATAACGCCGGACTCATCGTCGGAACGTTTTACGGCGCGGACGGCGATGAACACGGCTTCCTGCGTACCGCGACTGGTGCCTTTGCCACCATCGACGTTCCAGATCAGCCCGATGTCGAGGTCACGGCCTCGAGCATCAATCATGCAAAGCAGATCGTGGGATGGTTCATTGAATCGCACGACCAGTATCATGGCTTCCTGACGACGCGATAGGCTGTTCGGTTACGCTGGTCGCTCATCGCTGGCGACGTCCAGCCCTCGGCCAATTGGACCTGGGGATCGTTAGCACCCATCCGGAGCGCGTGCTGGACCGTGCCGTATAGTTCCGTACACGAAGGTAATGAGCACGACCGCACCGGCCCATGCCAACCCTGTGGTCCTATCGGTCTCGAGTTGATGCGACGACGCCATAAGGCTACGCGATAAGACCCCAAGACGATGGAACGAAGACGGCGCCGTCAGGGCGTCGTTTTCGTTTCTGCGGGTTGCCGATCGATGGACCACGCAGGGCAGACCCGTCGGCGTAATCTCCTTCCCATGCCTGCCGGTCCGCACATATGTCACTCGGTTTACGCGCCTGGCACCGACACCATACATATATCGTCGATCGTCACCGCATCGGCGTTCAAGTACACTTCCATGCGCTCGACCGCCGGGTGCTCGATGAAGACCTGGATCTCCACTAGGAGCGACTGTTTGAGGATCTCCAACGCCCGCTCCTTAGACTCAGCCCGCACCGTGGCGCAGTAGCCGATTGGGCCGTCCTTTGAGTTCCCAAGGCTGAAATGATATCGCTTCATCGCTCGAACACCCGCAGCCGTCCCCCCGATTTTCCTCGATTTACACCGCCACGCAACTAAGGTGCACGAGCGGCATGTTTTCGATCATACCGGACCCGACAACTTTTCGACGAGATGTAGACGAGATGTAAGGGTGCGGTTTATCTCGCCGTGATCGAGTACACACCGTAGGAGGTGGCCGGTTCGCTGCGCTGCGTCATCCCTGCGGTTTCGCCTCGGGCTTGCTCCCGATCTCCACGATGTTGATGCTGACTTGGAAGCGTCGACCTTCCGTCCCTTGGACTTTCCCCTGACCGTAGAAGCCGCGTGAGCGCCACGTACGCTCACGCGAGCGCCCGAGCCCAAACACGGGCCGCGGCGGTTGCTAATGAAATCGGGGCCCGTTTCGCGGTGAGCGCACGTTCAGAAACGTTGATAAATATGGTGGGCCCTCGTGGACTCGAACCACGGACCTCACCCTTATCAGGGGTGCGCTCTAACCACCTGAGCTAAGGGCCCGTTGCACTACCCCAGTATATGGAGGGAGTCCGCACGCGTCAACCTGGCGGATCACGTTGACTCAGAAGGAGCAGCAGCACGTACACTTCCTGACTCAGGTCCACCGGGACGCGGTAACGGTCCCCAGGCGGCGCGGGTCGTCCGCTTCTGCGAGCACCACGTGCAGCGGCTCTTGGCCGATTTTCGCGCGCGTCGTACCGGCCCGGTACTCAGAAGTGGACAATGAGTCCGGCGCTGAAGGTCTGGTTGGTCTCGTTGCTGCTCCATGCCGCGTCGTAGCCGGCGTACAGGTCATAGCGGTCGGAGGCGTGGAGCGTGATGCGGGCCCCCGCACCGACGGCGTTCGGCGCGGCGGTGATCCCCGTCGTGATGAACGGCCCCGCCGCCGCCGCGCCAAGCAGCACTGTCTGAATCTGCGGGACGGGCTCCGTCGCGAGCGTCGTGTACTCCGCGTGCAGCGTGTAGGTGATCTGGGTCCCCGCCGCCGTGGTCTGCTCGTAGTCGAGGCGGACGCCCGCGAGCCCCTGCAGCCAATCCTCCGTCACGGCGTTAACACCCAGATCGATCGACCCGGCCCCCGACTCCGTGAACGCGGGTTCGGTGAGGTGGACGTACTGGAGACCCAGCGTCGGCCGCACGGTCACCGCCCCCACGTGCAGCCGGTAGTCGGCCTCGAGCCCGGCCATGATCTCGTTCCCGCTTCCCGATGCTGTCGCGGTCCTAGACAGGTCCCCGAAGTTGATCGGCCGAGTCGTCTGGAAGTTATTCACCCCGTACCCCACGAGCCCGCGCGCCTCGAACGCGCCTGTGGTGTAGCCGCCGTACGCCGCGGCGACCACGGTCGTGATGCCCGCCGTCCCGTTGCCGTTCGCGAGGCTGAGCGAGGACTGCCACGTCCCCGCCGCATACCCCCAGGTAAGGTGCGGCCCCGCGGCGTGATCGTATCCGAGTAGAAGGCCGGTGCTCTGGTTCGTGAACCCCGGCGCGTTGGCCGTCCCCTGCAGCGTCTGCGTGCTGGTGAGCGGCGTCAGCCATCCCGTCGGATCGCCCGGCTCGGCGCCGGCCCACGTCACGGGACCAGCCTGGCCGCCAAGTCCCGGCGCGAACGCGGTCAGCGCGGGCGTGGCCGCGCTGGTGCCGCTCTGGACGTCGCTGAGGTGCTGGAAGACCAGGTCCATCGCCGACCACGTATCCTCGGCAGTGACGGTGGGGAGGCTCGTGTACACCACACCGGTGAGCGCGTCGAGCGCCGCGCGGACCTGGTCTCCCGTCGACAGGGAGGTCAGCGCGGTCAGTACCGTCTGGAGATCGCCGCTCGCGGTGGGGGCCGCGGCATCGAGCACCTGCGCCACCGCGATCTGATTCGGCGTCTGGGCGAAGTTGCTGAAGTTGAACACGTTCCCGATCGTCAGCACCAACGCATCAGGGGTGTAGCCGAGCGTGTACTGCACGAACAGGTTGCCGATGGTGTCCACCGTCCCGAACGTCCCGCTCAGCCCACCGGCTGCGTTCAGCAGCGTGTACTGCCCCGTCGCGTACGTCCCTGGATCGAACGTGAGGCTCAGCGTTCCCGCCACCGCGGCCGCCCCGCCGACGCTCAACTTGTCCGCCGAGCCCGGAGTCAATTCAGCGGCGAACGTGCCACCCGCCCCCTGCGTGTAGGCCCCGGTAATCGTGAGCGTCCCGACACCATTGCCGCTTCCCGGCATCACGGTCCCCGCGACATTCGTGACCGCCCCGTTGATCGTCCCAACACCACGTAGCGTGCCCCCGGCGTTGACCGTCACGGGGCCGAGGATGCTGCCCGTCGCGCCGGTACCGACGACGAGCGTGCCGCTGTTGATAGTCGTTCCACCCGTGTAGCCGTTCGCGCCCGTGAGGATCAGCGTCCCGTCCCCGGTCACGGTCAGGCCGCCGGCTCCCGACAGGGCGCCAGCCAGCGTCCCCGTGAACCCGTTCGTGTTGACCGTCCCGCCGCCCGCGTTCAACGTCACATTCCGCGCCAACACAAGAGTCCCCGCCAGCTGCAGGGTCCCGTTATTCAGGGTCAGCACGCTCGCGGGCGCACCGAGATTCGCGTCGCTCGCGATCGCCACCGTGCTGCCCGTAACCGTGGTACCGCCGCTGTAGCTGTTCGTTCCGCTTAGCGTGACGGTGCCGCCGCCGATGATAGCCAGCGCGCCGGTGCCGCTCAGCACCCCGCTGTACGTGCCCGCCCCCGCTTGGTTGAACTCCACCGTGCCGGCGTTCACGATATTGCCCTGCACGCTCGTGGTCGTCCCGATGAGCGTCGTGCCCGCCGCGACCGTGGTCCCGCCCGTGTACGTGTTCACACCACTCAGCGTGAGGATGCCTCCACCCATGATCGTCAGGGCGCCACTACCGCTCAGCACCTCGGCGTACGTGCCGGCGCCCGCCTGGTTGAATTCGACCGTGCCGCTGTCCGCGATGGCACCCTGAAGGCTCGTCGTCGTCCCAATGAGTGTCGTGCCCGCCGCGACCGTGGTCCCACCCCCGTACGTGTTCGCGCCGCTCACCGTGAGCGTCCCACCCCCGCTCACCGTGAGCGCCCCGGGCCCGCCGATGATGCCCGACAGCGTCCCGGTGAATCCGTTGGTGTTGACCGTCCCGCCCCCCGCGTTCAGCGTCACCCCGCGCGCCGACGTGAAGCCGGCCCCCGCGAGCCCGAGCGTCCCGTTGTCGAGCGTCAGGCCCCCCGCGGCATTGCCCAGGTTTGCGTCCGTCGTCACGCTCACCGTGCCGCCGCCCGTCACCATCGTCCCACCCTGATACGTGTTCACCCCACTCAACACCAGCGTGCCGCCGCTCGTGACCGTGAGCGCACCCACGCCGCCGACCACGCCCGACAGCGTCCCGGTGAATCCGTTGGTGTTGACCGTCCCGCCCCCCGCGTTCAGCGTCACCCCGCGCGCCGACGTGAAGCCGGCCCCCGCGAGCCCGAGCGTCCCGTTGTCGAGCGTCAGACCCCCCGCGGCATTGCCCAGGTTCGCGTCCGTCGTCACGCTCACCGTGCCGCCGCCCGTCACCGTCGTCCCACCCTGATACGTGTTCACCCCACTCAACACCAACGTGCCGCCGCCTACAGTCACGCCGCCCGCGCCGCTCACCACCCCCGAGAGCGTCAGGGTCCCCGTGTTCAACGCGTTCCCGACCGTCAGGCCCGCCGCATCATTGACGGTCCCCGACAGCGTGCTCGCTTGGCCCGTGCTCACCAGGAGCGTCCCGCCGGTTCCCGCGGTGGCGATGCTCCCGGCCCAGCTGATCCCGGCCGTCATCAGCAGCGTCCCGGTCGTGGCTCCGCCGCCCATCTGCGTCCCGCCCAGCGTCAGCGCCCCCACCGCGGAGCCGAGGTTGCCAGCGTTGCTGATACTGAGCGTGCCGGCGATCACGTTCGTGCTCGTCTGCTGGTTATTGCCCGCCGAGAGTACGAGCGTGCCAGTGTTGGGATTCTGTGTGTTGAGGTCCAGGGTCGTCGCGGTGACCTGCGTCGCCAGGAGTGCCGTGTTGTTCGACGGCACCTCGCAATCCAGCACCGGGCTGCCCGAGCAGAGCCCTGCGGCCAGCGTCAGTTCCACCGCGTTCGCCTGGTAGGTCAACTCCGGGGTGAGCGCCCCGATGCTCGCCCCGCCCTGCGTGAGTGATTGGAACGTCCCCGAGACACCTCCCGCCGCCGTCAGCAGCGTGTATTGCGTTCCTACCGTATACGCCCCCGCGTCGAACGTCAGCGCCAGCGTCCCGCCGAGCGACGCGGACCCGGTGACCGCGAATTCACTCGCCGTCGCGGGATTCGCTTCGATCCCCAGCGTGCCCCCCGCCCCCTGCGTGTAGTTCCCCGAGACCGTGAGCGTCCCGATTGTCCCCGGCGTCCCGCCGGCCGTGACCGTACCCGCGTTGGTGACGCTTCCGCTCACCGTCCCGTAGCCGGCGAGCGTCCCACCCGCCTGCACTGCGACGCTTCCGCCGTACACCGCCCCCGGCATCGCACTCGTGCCGACACCCAGTGTCCCGCTGGTGACCGTGAACGTCCCCGTGGCCCCGCTGCCGTTTCCGGTCAGCACGACCGTTCCCGGCCCGGTCAGCGCCAGCGCGCCGGCGCCGTTCAGCACGCCCGACAGGGTCAGCGTCGTCCCGCCGCTCGGGCTGAACGCGCCATCCCCCGCCCCCACCATCACCGTCCGCCCCGATGTGAACGTCCCTGTGGTCGCGAGCGCCCCGCCGTTGAGCGTCACCGTGTTGGCCGCGGCGCCCAGGTCGGCGTCCGCCCCCACGCTGAGGGTGCCGGCCGTAATCGTGTTCCCGCCGGTATAGCTGTTGCTGGCGTTGGAGAGAAGAAGCGTCCCGGCGCCGTTGAGGGTCAGGCCGCCCGCGCCGCTGAGGATCCCGGACAGAGTGAGCGTCGTGGCGGCGTTCGGACTGATTGTGCCGCCGCCGAGGGTCACGGCCCGGGCGGAGGCGAACGACCCCGTCGTCACGAGCGTTCCGCCGTTCAGGATCAGCGCATTGGCGGGGGCACCGAGGTTGTTGTCCGCGCTCACGCTGAGCGTCCCGGCGGCGACCGTGGCACCGCCGGTGAACGTATTGGCGCCGGAGAGCACCAGGGTCCCGGCGCCGTCGAGGGTCAGGCCCCCCGCCCCGCTGAGAACGCCGGACAGGGTCAGCGTCGTGGCGGCGTTCGGACTGATCGTGCCGCCGCCGAGGGCCACGGATCGGGCGGAGGCGAACGACCCCGTCGTCACGAGTGTTCCGCCGTTGAGGATCAGCGCATTGGCGGGATCACCGAGGTTGTTATCCGCGCCGACGCTCAGCGTCCCGGCGGCGACCGTGGCACCGCCGGTGAACGTATTGACGCCGGAGAGCACCAGGGTCCCGGCGCCGTTGAGGATCAGGCCGCCCGCGCCACTGAGGACCCCGGACAGGGTCAGCGTCGTGGCGGCGTTCGGACTGATCGTGCCGCCGCCCAGGGTCACGGCCCGGGCGGAGGCGAACGACCCCGTCGTCACGAGCGTGCCGCCGCTCAGGATCAGCGCGTTGGCGGGATCGCCGAGGTTGTTGTCCGCGCTCACGCTCAGCGTCCCGGCGGTGACCGTCGTGCCGCCCGTGTAGGTGTTCGTACCGCTCAGCGTGGTGGTTCCCGCGCCAGCGTCGGTGAGGCCGCCGTTCCCGGAGACGACTCCCGAGAACACTGCCGCATTGCCGCCATTGTTCAGCGTCCCGCCGCCGTTCAGCGCGATCGTCTGCGAGAGGGTTCCGAAGCCGCCGGCGTTGATCAGCAGCGTCGCACCGTTGAGGGTAAGCGTGCCGGAGGCCGCGCCGAGGTTGCTCGGGCTGGCGACGCTGACCGTCCCGCCGGTCACTGTCGTACCGCCCGTGTACGTGTTGGCACCCGAGAGCGTCGTCGTCCCGGCCCCCGCCAGCACCAGCGTACCGGGTCCGGAGATCATCCCGGAGAACGTGGCGTTGTTGCCGCCGTTGCTGATCGTTCCACCGCTACCCGCCAGGGTGATCGGTCGCGCCGACGTCCCAAATCCGCCGCTCGTGACCGCGAGCGTCCCCCCGTTCAACGTCAGCGGCCCCGGCGCGTTGCCGAGGTTGCTGTCCGCGCTGACCTCCAGCGTCCCCGCGGTGAGCGTCGTCCCGCCCTGGTACGTGTTCGTCCCGCTGAGGGTGAGCGTGCCACCGCTCACGGTCACGCCGCCCGCCCCGCTGACGACCCCCGACAGTATCAGAATCCCGGTATCGCCCGCGCTCCCGACCGTCAACCCCGCCGCGTCGGCCACGGCCCCCGACAGCGTGCTCGTCTGCCCGGTCGCCACCAGCAGCGTCCCGCCCGCGCCCGCAGTCGTCACGCTCCCGGCCCACGTGATCGCGCCCGTCATGAGCAGCGCCCCGTTGGTGGCCCCGCCGCCCGTCTGCGTCCCGCCCAGCGTCAGCGCCCCGGCCGCCGATCCAAGATTCCGGGCATCGCTCACGCTCAGCGTCCCGGCGATCACGTTGTTGCTCGTCTGCTGATTGTTGAGTGCGGTGAGCATAAGCATCCCGCTGTTGGGACTCTGCGTGTTCAGGTCCAACGTCGTGGCCGTGATCTGCGCCGCCCACGGCAGCGTCCCGCCGGTCGGCACCTCACAGTCCAGCGGATCCGGTCCCGTGCACGCGCCCGGCTCCAGCGTCACATCGACCGCCGTGGCCTGGTAGCTCAGTTCCGGCGTGAGGAGGCCGAGACTCGCGCCGCCCACCGTCAGCGTCCCGAACGTCCCCGTCACCCCGCCCGCCGCCGTTAGGACCGTGTACTCCGTCCCCGCCGTGTACGCCCCCGGGTCGAACGTCAGCGCCAGCGTCCCCGCGAGCGACGCCGACCCGCTCACGACCAGCTCGCTCGCCATCGCCGGATTGGCTTCAATCGAGAGCGCGTCGCCGGCACCCTGCGTGTAGTTCCCCGTCACCGTCAGCGTCCCGATCGTCCCCCCCGGCGCGACCGTGCCCGCGTTCGTCACGTTGCCGCTTACCGTGCCGTGGCCCGCCAGCGTCCCACCCGCCTGCACCGCGACGTTCCCGCCGTACGTCACGCCGGGGATCGCCGCACTGCCCACTTCCAGAGTCCCACTCGTTACCGTGAACGTCCCCGTCGCCCCACCGGCGGTCCCGGTCAAGAGCAGCATCCCGGCGCCGTTGAGAGCCAAGTCCCCACTGCCCGTCAGCGTCCCCGACAAGGTCAGCGTCGTGCCACCGGTGGGGGTGAACGTCCCGCCCCCCGCACCGGCCGTCACCGTCCGCGACGACGTGAACGTCCCCGTCGTCGCCAGGGTCCCACCATTGAACGTCACACCGTTCGCCGGGGCGCCCAGGTCGCCGTCGGCCCCGACACTCAACGTCCCCGCCGTCAGCGTGTTCCCACCCGTGTAATTGTTGCTCGCATCAGAGAGGATCAACGTCCCCGCCCCATTCAGCGTCAGCCCGCCCGCGCCACCCAAGGCACCCGACAGTGTGAGCGTGGTCGCAGCGCTTGGAGAGAAGACTCCGCCGCCCAGCGTCACGGCCCGCGCCGACGTGAACGTCGCGGTGCTCAGGAGCACCCCCCCGTTGAGCGTCACCGCGTTGGCGGCGTTGCCCAGGTCGCTGTCTGCGCCCACGCTCAGCGTGCCGGTCGTCACCGTGACGCCGCCGGTGAAAGCGTTACCGCTGGCGAGGATGAGCGTCCCCGCGCCGTTAAGGATCAGCCCGCCCGCGCCGCTAAGGACACCACTGAGGGTCAGCGTCGTCGTGGCGCTCGGGCTGATCGCTCCTCCGCCCAGCGTCACGGTTCGGGACGAGCCGAACGTCGCGGTCGTCGCGAGCGTGCCCCCGTTCAGCGTCACCCCGTTCAGTCCGTTGCCGAAGTTCGCGTCGGCGCCCACGCTCAGGGTACCCGCCGTGACCGTGACGCCGCCGGTGAAGGAGTTGGAGCTGGTGAGGACCAGCGTCCCGGCGCCGTTGAGCGTAAGCCCGCCGCCGCCGCTCAGGACGCCCGACAGCGTCAGCGTCGTCGCGCTGTCCGGGCTGAACGTTCCGCCGCCGAGGGTCACCGCGCGCGCGGAGGTGAAGGACCCGGAACTCTCGAGCGTCCCGCCGTTCAGCGTCACCGTGTTCGCCGCGGCACCGAGATCAGAGTCGACGCTGACGTCCAGGGTGCCCGACGTCACCGTCACCCCGCCCGTGAAGGAATTGGACCCCGTGAGGACCAGCGTCCCCGCGCCGTTGAGTGCGAGCCCACCCGTGCCGCCCAGCGCCGCCGACAGTGTCAACGCCGTCCCGCTGTCCGGGCTGATGCTCCCGCCGCCGAGCGTCACCGTGCGCGCGGAGGTGAAGGTCCCGGAACTCTCGAGCGTCCCGCCGTTCAGCGTCACGGTGTTCGCCGCGGCACCGAGGTTAGTGTCGGCGCTCACGTCCAGGGTGCCCGACGTGACCGTCACCCCGCCCGTAAACGTGTTGGCCCCCGTCAGCGCGAGTTTCCCCGGCGCGTTGAGCGTCAGCCCCACGCCGCCGCTCAGCACCCCCGACAGCGTCAGCGTCGTCCCCGCATTCGGGCTGAGCGCCCCGCCGCCGAGCGTCACATTTCGCGCCGACGCAAACGTCACCGTCGTCTGCAGCGTGCCCCCGTTCAGGGTCACAGTGTTCGCCGCGGCACCGAGGTTGTTGTCGGCGCTGACCGCCAAGGTGCCCGTGGTGACGGTGACCCCGCCCGTGAAGGTGTTCGTCCCCGACAGCGCCAGCGTCCCCGGCGCGTTGAGCGTCAGCCCCACGCTGCCACTCAGCACGCCCGACAGCGTCAGCGTGGTTGCCGCGTTCGGGCTGAGGGCGCCGCCGCCCAAGGTCACGGCCCGCGCCGACGCGAACGTCGCCGTGCTCTGCAGCGTTCCGCCGTTCAGCGTCACCGCCCCGGCCCCGCCGAGATTGTTGTCCGCGCTCACCTGCAGCGTCCCCGCCGTCACCGTCGTCCCGCCCGTATAGCTGTTGGTCCCCGACAGCACGACGGTCCCGCCGTTCACCGTGACCGCTCCGCTCCCGCTGATGTTCCCCGACAGCGTCAGCGCCCCGACATCACCCGCATCCCCCACCGTCAGCCCCGCCGCGTTCGTGACGTTCCCCGACAGCGTGCTCGTCTGCCCGGTGCTCACCAAGAGCGTCCCGCCCGCCCCCGCCGTCGCAACGCTCCCCGCCCACACGAGGCCCGTCGTCATCGACAGCGTCCCGTTCGTGGCCCCGCCGCCTGCCTGCGTCCCACCCAGCGTCAGCGCCCCCAGCGCCGCCCCCAGATTCCCCGCCGCGCTCACGCTGAGGATACCCGCGATCACGTTGGTGCTCGTCTGCTGGTTCGCCGCGTTCGACAGCACCATCGTCCCGCTGTTCGGACTCTGCGTGTTCAGGTCCAGCGTCGTCGCCGTGATCTGCGCCACCCACGGCAGCGTCGAACCGGTCGGCACCTCGCAGTCCAACGGGTCCGGCCCCGTGCACGCGCCCGAGTCCAGCGTCACGTCCACCGCATTCGCCTGGTAACTCAGCACCGGCGTCAGGAGGCCGATACTCGCCCCGCCCTGCGTCAGCGTCCCGAACGTGCCCGTGACCCCGCCCGCCGCCGTCAGGATCGTGTACTCCGTCCCCGCCGTGTATGTCCCCGCGTCGAACGTCAGCGCGAGCGTCCCCGCCAGCGACGCCGAGCCGCTGATCACCAACTCGCTGGAGGTTGCCGGGTTCGCTTCAATGGAGAGTGTGTCCCCGGCTCCCTGCGTGTAGTTCCCCATCACCGTCAGCGTCCCGATCGTCCCGCCCGGCGCCACTGTGCCGCCGTTCGTCACGTTCCCGCTCACCGTGCCGTGCCCCGCCAGCGTCCCGGCCGCCTGCACCGCCACGTTCCCGCCGTAGGTCACGCCGGGGATCGCCGCACTGCCGACTTCCAGCGTCCCGCTCGTGACCGTGAACGTCCCTGTGGCGCCGCTCGCCGTGCCGGTCAGGAGCAGCAGCCCGGCCCCGTTGAGCGCCAGCGCCCCGCTGCCCGTCAGCGTCCCTGACAGCGTCAGTGTCGTCCCCCCGCTCGGGGTGAACGTGCCGCCCCCCGCCCCCGCTGTCACCGTCCGCGCCGACGTGAACGACCCCGTCGTCGCCAGCGCCCCCCCATTGAAGGTCACGCCGTTCGCCAGGGCGCCCAGGTCCGCGTCGGCCCCCACGCTGAGGTTGCCGGTGGTGATCGTATTGCCGCCCGTATAGCTGTTGCTGGCGTCAGAAAGGATGAGCGTACCCGCCCCGTTCAGCTTGAGCCCGCCTGTGCTGCTCAGCAGGCCCGACAAGGTCAGCGTGGCCCCGCTGTCCGGCTGGAACGCGCCGCCGCCGAGCGTGATGTTCCGCGCCGATGCGAACGTCGCATTCGCCTCGAGTGCCCCGCCGTTGAGCGTGACCGTGTTCGCCGCGTTGCCCAGGTCGGCATCCGCCCCCACACTGAGGTTGCCGGTGGTGATCGTGTTGCCGCCCGTATAGTTGTTGCTGGCGTCGGTGAGGAGCAGCGTCCCCGCCCCGTTCACCGTCAGCCCCCCGCTGCCGCTCAGCAGGCCCGACAAGGTCAGCGTGGCCCCGCTGTCCGGCTGGAACGCCCCGCCGCCCAGCGTGATGCTCCGCGCCGATGCGAAGCTCGCATTCGCCTCGAGCGCCCCACCGTTCAGGGTGATCGTGTTCGCCGCGTTCCCGAGATTGGCGTCCGCGCCCACGCTCAGGTTCCCGGCCGTGATCGTGTCCCCACCCGTGAACGTGTTGGTCCCGGACAGCAGCAGCGTCCCGGCGCCATTCAGCGTCAGTCCCCCAGTGCTGCTCAGGATCCCCGACAGCGTCAGCGTCGTCGCCGCGCTTGGGCTGATCGTGGCGCCGCCGAGCGTCACGGCTCGGGCGGAGGCGAACGTGGCGGTGGTCTTCAGCGTGCCGCCGCTATTCAGGGTCAGCCCGCCCGAGGCCGCGCCCAAATTGGCGTCCGCGCCAACACTGAGGGTCCCGGGCTGGAGGATGGTCCCGCCCTGGTACGTGTTCGTGCCGGACAGCACCAGCGTCCCGCCGCCGCTCTGTTCGACCAGATTGCCGATGCCGCTGATCACGCCGGTGAGGGTCAGCGTCACCCCGTTCAGCTCGTTGATAAATCCGGTCCCATTCGAGATACCGGTCAGCGTCACTGCCCGCGCAGACGAAAAGCTCGACTTCGCCTGTAGGATGACGTTGTCAGCCAGGGTGAGTGCACCCGCGGCGTTTCCGAAGTTGGCGTCGGCGGACACGGTCGTGTTTGCGTTGATCGTCGTGCCGCCCGTGTAGGTGTTCGTGCCCGACAGCACCACGGCGCCGCCGCCTGCCGTCGTCAACCCGCCGCTTCCGGAGATCACCCCGGTTTGGGTCAAGTTCCCGGCGCTCGCGTCGATCGTCCCGCCGCCCGACAGCGAGATCGCGCGCGCGGTGGTGAAGGTCGCGGTCGTGAGCAACGTGCCGGCGTTGAGCGTCACGCCGTTCGCCGCGTTGCCCAGCTTGTTGTCGGCGCTCACCTGCAGCGTGCCGGTCGTCACGGTGACGCCGTTCGTGACCGTGTTCGTCCCGCTGATCACAACCGTCCCCGCCCCGTTCACGGTCAATCCGCCGCTGCCGCTCAGGGTCCCCGACAGCGTCAGCGTAACGCCGCTGTCCGGCTGGAACGCCCCGCCGCCCAGCGTCAGCGTCCGCGCCGACGCGAACGTCACGTTCGCCTCGAGCGCCCCGCCGTTGAGCGTTACCGTGTTGGCGGCATTGCCCAGGTCGGCATCCGCCCCGACGCTCAGGTTGCCGGCCGTGATCGTGACGTTGCCGGTGTAACTGTTGCTGGCGTCGGAGAGCAGCAGCGTCCCCGCCCCGTTCACCGTCAACCCCCCGCTGCCGCTCAACAAGCCAGACAGCGTCAGCGTGGCCCCGCTGTCCGGCTGGAACGCCCCGCCGCCCAGCGTGATGCTCCGCGCCGACGTGAACGTCGCGTTTGCCTCGAGCGCCCCACCGTTCAGCGTCACCGTATTGGCAGCGTCGCCCAGATCGCCGTTCGCCCCCACGCTGAGGTTGCCTGTCGTGATCGTGTTGCCGCCCGTATAGCTGTTGCTGGCGTCGGACAGGAGCAGCGTCCCCGCCCCGTTCAGAATGAGCCCGCCGCTGCCGCTCAGCAGGCCGGAGATCGTGAACACCGTCCCGCTGCTCGGGTTGAAGTCGCCGCCGTTGAGCGTGAACGCCCGGGCCGAGCTGAAGGTCGCCGTCGTATCGAGGAATCCTTCGGTCAGCGTGACCCCGCCGCTCGCGTTTCCCAGGTTCGCATCCGCGCTGATGCTGAGATAGCCGGCGGCATAGTTGAACCCGATCGTCGTGCCACCTTGATACGTGTTCGTGCCGGTGAACACGACCGCGCCGCCGCCGCCGTTGATGAGGAATCCCGGGCTCCCCACGCTGCTGATCACGCCCGTGAGCGTGATCGGGTTGCCGAGCCCCGTGTTGAGGTTGCCGCCGCCCAGGATGATGTTGCGCGCCGAGGTAAAGGTCGCGCGCACATCCAGCTGGCCGCCGTTCAAGGTGATTGCGTTCGACGCATTCCCAAAATTGGCGTCGGCGGTCCAGTTGACAACCCCGGCGTTGATCGTGACACCGCCCGTGAACGTGTTCGTATTGGTGGGGGACAAATTGCCCGGGCCGTTCGCCGTCAGGCCGCCACTGCCGCTCAGCACGCCCGACAGCGTCAGCCCCGTCCCGCTGCTGGGGCCGAACGCCCCCCCGCCGAGCGTCACGTTCCGCGCCGACGTGAACGTCGTCGTGGTGTTCAGCGTCCCACCGTTGAGCGTCACGATGTTGGCTCCGGCGCCCATGTCGGCGTCGACCCCCACGCTCAGCGTGCCGTTTGTGATCGTGGTGCCGCCCGTATAGCTGTTGCTGGCGTCGGAAAGGACGAGCGTCCCCGCCCCGTTCAGTTTGAGCCCGCCGGCGCCACTCAGCAATCCCGACAGCGTCAGCGTGTCGCCGCTGTCCGGCTGGAACGCGCCGCCGCCCAACGTGACGCTGCGCGCCGACGCGAACGTCGCATTCGCCTCCAGCGCCCCGCCGTTCAGCGTCACCGTGTTGGCCCCGGCGCCCAGGTCGGCGTCCGCCCCTACGCTCAGGTTGCCGGCCGTGATCGTGACGTTACCCGTAAAGCTGTTGCTGGCATCGGAAAGCAGCAGCGTCCCGGCCCCGTTCACCTTCAGTCCGCTGCTGCCGCTCAGGAGGCCCGACAGGGTCAGCGTGGCCCCACCATCCGGCTGGAACGCGCCGCCCCCCAGGGTGATGCTGCGTGCCGATGCGAAGGTCGCGTTCGCTTCCAGAGCGCCGCCGTTGAGCGTCACCGTGTTCGCCGCGTTCCCGAGATTGGCATCCGCGTCCACGCTGAGGTTCCCGGCGGTCATCGTGACGCCGCCCGTGAACGTGTTCGTCCCGGACAAGAGCAGCGTCCCCGCCCCATTCAACTTCAGCCCGCCGGTGCTGCTCAGGACCCCTGACAAGGTTAGTGTCGTCGCGGCGCTGGGCGCGAAGGTCGCGCCGCCGAGCGTAACGGCCCGCGCCGAACTGAACGTCGCCGTGGTGATGAGGCTGCCGCCGTTGAGCGTCAGCCCCCCGGCGGCCGCACCCAGGTTCGCGTCCGCGCTGATTTGGGTCGTCTGAAACTGGACGATCGTGCCGCCGGTGTACGTGTTGGTCCCGCTCAGCACCAGCGTGCCGGCGCCGTTGAGCGCCGTCAGCGCGCCGCTCCCGCTGATTACGCCGGACAGCGTAAGGACTTGCCCGCCGCCAAACGAAGTGAGGTTCCCGCCGCCGGCGCCGAGCGTGATGTTCCTGGCCGACGCGAAGGTCGCGACTGCCCTCACCCGTCCGTTCCCGCTCAGGGTGATGTTGTTCGCGGCATTGCCGAGGTTGTTGTCCGCGCTGATCTCGACCTCTCCGCCTGAGATCGTGACGCCGCCGGTGAACGTGTTGGTCCCCGTCAGGATCAGCTGGCCGGTGCCGTTCTCGGTGAGCCCGCCCGCGCCGCTGAGCACCCCGGAGACCGTGAACCCGACGGCGTTAGTGGTGAAGGCACCGCCGCCGAGCGTCATGTTCCGCGCCGACGTGAACCCCGCCGTCGTGACGAGTGCTCCGCCGTTCAGCGTCACCGTGTTGGCCGCGGCCCCCAGGTCGCCGTCCGCCGCCACGCTGAGGTTGCCGGCCGTGATCGTGACGTTGCCCGTAAAACTGTTGCTGGCGTCGGAAAGAATCAGCGTCCCCGCCCCGTTCAGAGTGAGCCCGCCGGCGCCGCTCAGCAATCCGGACAGTGTCAGCGTGTCGCCGCTGTCAGGCTGGAACGCGCCGCCGCCCAATGTGATGCTTCGCGCCGACGCGAACGTCGCATTCGCCTCGAGCGCCCCGCCGTTCAGGTCACCGTGTTGGCCCCGGCGCCCAGGTCGGCATCCGCCCCCACGCTCAGGTTGCCGGCCGTGATCGTGACGTTACCCGTAAAGCTGTTGCTGGCATCGGAAAGCAGGAGTGTCCCCGCTCCGTTCAGTTTGAGCCCGCTGCCGCCGCTCAACAGCCCGGACAGCGTCAGCGTGGCCCCGCTATCCGGCTGGAACGCCCCACCGCCGAGCGTGATGCTCCGCGCCGACGCGAACGTCGCATTCGCCTCCAGCGCCCCGCCGTTCAGCGTCACCGTGTTGGCCCCGGCGCCCAGGTCACCGTTCGCGCCCACGCTCAGGTTGCCGGCCGTGATCGTGACGTTACCCGTAAAGCTGTTGCTGGCGTCGGAGAGCAGCAGCGTCCCCGCTCCGTTCACCGTCAGTCCGCTGCTGCCGCTCAGCAAGCCCGACAGCGTCAGCGTGGCCCCGCTGTCCGGCTGGAACGCGCCGCCGCCCAGCGTGATGCTCCGCGCCGACGCGAACGTCGCATTGGCCTCCAGCGCCCCGCCGTTCAGCGTCACCGTGTTGGCCCCGGCGCCCAGGTCACCGTTCGCGCCCACGCTCAGGTTGCCGGCCGTGATCGTGACGTTACCCGTAAAGCTGTTGCTGGCGTCGGACAGGAGCAGCGTCCCCGCCCCGTTCAGCAGGAGCCCGCCGCTGCTGCTCACCAAGCCCGACAGCGTCAGCGTCGTCGCGGCGTTCGGGCTGATCGTCCCTCCCGCCAGCGTCACGCTCCGCGCCGAACTGAAGGTCGCCGTCGTCTGAAGCGTGGCGGTGGTCAGTGTGAGCGCACCCGAGGCGGCGCCCAGGTTCGCGTCCGCGCTCACCGAGAGCGCCCCCCCACTCATGTCGACATTCGTGCCGCCCGTGTAGGTGTTGGTCCCGGAGAGCACCAGCGTGCCGCCAGCACCCCCGGCCGGGGTCAGCGTGCCGCTCCCGCTGAGGACCCCCGACAGCGTGGTAGTCCCGGAGAACGGCGTGATGTTCTCGTTGCCCGCGCTCAGCGTGATGTTGCGCGCGGAGGCGAAGCCCGAGAAAAGGAACAGCCGTCCGTCGTTGTTGAGGGTGATCGAGTTGGCCGCGTTCCCGAACTGGTTGTCGGCGGTGACCTGGAGCTGTCCGGTGGTGACCGTGACCGTGCCCGTGAACGTGTTCACGCCCGTGAGGACCAGCCGCCCGGTGCCGTTGGCGTTCAGCCCGCCGCTGCCGCTGAGCGTGCCGGAGAGCGTCAGCGGCCCCCCGCCTGTGGTCACCGTGATGGTGGCACCGTTGCTCAGCGTGAGGTTGCGCGCGGACGTGAAGTTGCCCGCGCTCAGAAGCGTCCCGGCGTTCAGGGTGATGTTGTTGCTGGCGTTGCCGAGGTTGTTGTCCGCGCCGAACGAGAGGGTGCCCGTCGTGACGCTGATGCCGCCGGTAAACGTGTTCGTCCCGCTCAGCACGAGCGTCCCGGCCCCGGTCAGGGTCAGGCCGCCTGACCCACTCAGCACCCCCGAGAGCGTCAGCGTCACCCCGCTATCCGGCTGGAAGGTACCCCCGCCGAGCGTGATGTTCCGCGCCGACGCGAAGGTCGACGTCGCCTCCAGGATGCCGCCGTTCAACGTGACGCTCCCGGCGGCGTTGCCGAGTTTCGCGTCCGCGCCGACCTGGAGCGTGCCGGCCGCGATCGTCGTGCCGCCCGTGTACGTGTTCGTCCCGGACAGCAGCAGCGTGCCGCCGTTCAGCGTGAGTGCCCCGGCGCCGCTGATGATCCCGGACAGCGTGACCGTCCCCGTCCCGTTGCTTCCGACGTCCAGGGCGGCCGCGTTATTGATGTTCCCGGTGAACGTCCCCGACTGTCCCGAACTGACGCTCAGGTCCCCGCCGGTCCCGCCGGTCGTGATGCCGCCGTTCCACGTGAACCCCGTCGTCTCCAGCACGTTCCCAAACGTATTGCCGCCGCCCGCCTGCGAGCCGCCGATCGTCAGGGTGAGGCCGGCCCCCGCGCCGCCGAGGTTGGCGGCGCTGCTAACGTCCACCTGGCCCGCGTCGATCGTGGTGTTGGTCTGGGTGTTGGTCCCGCCGAGCGTGAGGGTGCCGTTGTTGGGGCTGGTCGTGTTGATGACGAGGTTCGTGTCGGTGATCGCCGTGTTATACGTGAAGCTGCCGGTCGGGACCTCACAGTCGGTGGTGCCCATGCCGTTCGAGATACAGCTCTGCGCCTCCGCCGGGATGACGAGCGCGGCGCCCTGGAGTGACACCATCAGCGCGACGATCACCGCCGCGCAACAGGCGTCCCTCCGGACGCGGGACCACGTGCCACGAGCGCTACGCCGCCCCAACGCTCACAAACCGCCCGAGGATGCCAGGAGTCGATACCGTCAACGATGCCCGCTGAAGGCCCCAATCCCGTCGAGACGAGCCACGCCAGCCGATACACCGCCGTGCCGGTCGGCCGGCACCGTGACCCGACGCAGTCGCGCCGCGCGCGGCACGGCGACGCTCGACGCTGCCAGCGCCACCTTTATGGAAGCCGATCGCTCCGTCTCGGTCCGGCATCGCGCGTTCCTCCAGACAGCGGCACACATGAAAGAAGCCGGAAACATGCATCCCATTCCCGGCTTCCGCAGCCCCGCTGGCTCCACGTGGCCCGGCGGCTTTGCGTCCCTGGGTCACCCCAGGTTTGCTCTTGTCGTGCCCACGGCGCTATCTGGAAGTCCCCATCCCTCCCGCCGACCTGTCCTAAAGAGACCGTCAGCACCCGTTACGGTATCATACGGTGCGGGCGCGCATGTATGGTAGAAAGGTACCTGATTCACACCCTCCCGATGCGCGCCCGGGCGCTCCATCTGAGCCATACGGCCCAACCGATTCGATCAATTGTTCGGTATTCCTTGCACGGGACGTTCCCGATCGGTGGGAATGCACCGTCCCACGGTGAGACGCGAGCAGGCGGTTACGAGGGTGTAGTGACACCGGAGCGTGCGAAGTAGATCGAGGGTGAACTGCGGGTGTGATCCGGGGTATGAACGAGCGCAGGTCGAGACCTGTCCCGACATGCCCGCTCGATGAGGGGGTGAAGCGCGGCGTTCAGAAGTGAATGAGGAGACCGGCGCTGAAGGTCTGGTTGGTCTCGTTGCTGCTCCAAGCCGCGTCGTAGCCGGCGTAGAGATCATAACGGTCGGAGGCGTGGAGCGTGATGCGGGCCCCCGCCCCAACCGCGTTGGGCGCCGCGGTAATGCCCGTCGTGAGGAACGGCCCCGCCGACGCGGCACCCAGCAGCAGCGTCTGAATCTGCGGAACCGGCTCCGTCGCCAGCGTCGTGTACTCCGCGTGCAGCGTATACGTGATCTGTGTCCCCGCGGCAGTCGTCTGCGCGTAATCGAGGCGGACGCCCGCGAGGCCCTGCAGCCAATCCGCCGTCACGGCATTGACCCCGAGATCGATCGAGCCGGCCCCCGACTCCGTGAACGCGGGCTCGGTGAGATGTACGTATTCGAGACCCAGCGTCGGACGGACGGTCAGCACCCCCGCCTGCAGCCGGTAGTCGGCCTCGAGCCCGGCCATGATCTCGTTCCCCGTTCCCGACGCCGTCGCGGTCCTGGACAGATCCCCAAAGTTGATCGGCCGGGTCGTTTGGAAGTTGTTCACCCCATACCCGATCAGGCCCCGCGCCTCGAACGCGCCCGCGGTGTAGCCGCCGTACACCGCCCCGGCGACCGTGGTGATGCCCGCCGTTCCGTTCCCGTTGGCCAGGGTGAGCGAGGACTGCCACGTCCCCGCCGCGTACCCCCACGTCAGCCGCGGGCCGGCCACGTAATCGTACCCGAGCAGCAGTCCCGTGCTCTGGTTCGTGAACCCCGGCGCGTTCGCCGTCCCCTGCAGCGTCTGGCTGCTGGTCAGCGGCGTCAGCCATCCCGTCGGATCGCCAGGTTCGGCGCCGGCCCACGTGACAGGACCAGCCTGCCCGCCCAGCCCCGGCGCGAACGCGGTCAGCGCCGGCGTGGCCGCACTGGTGCCGCTCTGCACGTCGCTCAGGTGCTGGAAGACCAGGTCCATCGCCGACCACGTGTCCTCGGCGGTGACGGTCGGGAGATTCGTGTACACCACCCCGGTGAGCGCGTCGAGCGCCGCGCGCACCTGGTTCCCCGTTGACAGGCTGGTCAGCGCAGTCAGCACCGTCGCCAGGTCCCCGCTCGCGGTCGGGGACGCGGCATCGAGCACCCGCGCCACCGCGATCTGGTTCGGCGTCTGGGCGAAGTCGCTGAAGCTGAACGTGTCGCCGATCGTCAGCGTCAAGGCGTCCGCGGTGTAGCCGAGCGTGTACTGCACGAACAGGTTGCCGGTGGCGTCCACCGTGCCGAATGTCCCGCTCAGCCCTCCGGCGGCGTTCAGCAGCGTGTACTGCCCCGTTGTGTACACGCCCGGATCGAACGTCAGACTCAGGGTTCCCGCCACCGCGGCCGCCCCGCCGATGCTCAGCTTGGATGCCGCGGTGGGCGACACTTCGGCGGCGAACGTGCCGCCCGCCCCCTGCGTGTAGGCGCCTGTAATCGTGAGCGTCCCGATCCCGTTGCTGCCACCGGGCATCACCGTCCCGCCGAGGTTCATGACGTCCCCGGTGATGGTCCCGTACCCCTGCAGCGTGCCCCCGGCGTTGACCGTCACGGGGCCGACGATGCTGCCCGTCGCGTCGGTGCCGATGGCAAGCGTTCCCGCAGTGACCGTCGTGCCGCCGGTGTAGGTGCTCGCGCCCGTGAGGGTGAGGGTTCCCCCGCCCGTCACGGTGAGGGCGCCCGCGCCGCTCAGCGTTCCGGACAGCGTCATCGTGTTCCCCGCGGTGTTGATCTGGTCGGCCCCAAGCAGTATGAGAGGGCGACCGGAGGTGAAGGCGGACCCCGCCACCTGCAGCGTCCCGTTGTTCAAGGTGAGCGTGCTCGCGGGCGCACCCAGGTTCGCGTCGCTCGCGACCACCACCGTGCTGCCCGTGACCGTGGTGCCGCCGCTGTAGGTGTTCGTCCCGCTCAGCGTGACCATGCCGCCGCCCATGATCGTCAGCGCGCCGGTGCTGCTCAGCACCCCGTCGTACGTGCCCGCCCCCGCTTGGTTGAACTCCACCGTGCCGGCGTTGGCAATACTGCCCTGTACGCTCGTGGTCGTCCCGATCAGCGTCGTGCCCGCCGCGACCGTGGTCCCGCCGGTGTACGTGTTCGCGCCACTCAGCGTGAGCATGCCGCCGCCGATGACCGTCAGGGTGCCGTTGCCGCTCACCACCCCGGCGTACGTGCCCGCGCCCGCCTGATTGAACTCGACCGTGCCGGCGTTGGCGATATTGCCCTGCACGCTCGTCGTCGCCCCGATCAGCGTCGTGCCCGCTCCGACCGTCGTCCCGCCCCCGTACGTATTCGCCCCGCTCAGCGTGAGCGTGCCGCCGCCCGTCACCGTGAGCGCGCCGGCCCCCCCGATGACCCCCGACAATATCCCGACAAAGCCGTTCGTGTTGACCGCCCCGCCGCCCGCGCCGAGCGTGATCCCGCGCGCCGACGTGAAGCCCGCCCCGGCGAGCGCCAGGCTCCCATTGTTCAGCGTCAGCCCCGTCCCCGCAGCACCCAGGTTGCCGTCGTTACTTACGCTCAGCGTGCCGCCGCCCGTCACCGTGGTGCCGCCCTGGTACATGTTCGCTCCACTCAATACCAGGGTGCCCCCACCCGTCACTGTGAGCGCGCCCACGCCGCCCACCGCGCCCGACAGCGTCCCGGTCAACCCGTTCGTGTTGACCGTCCCGCCGCCCGCGTTCAGCGTCACTCCGCGCGCCGACGTGAATCCCGCCCCCGCGAGCGCGAGCGTCCCGTTGTCGAGCATCAGACTCCCCGCGGCATTGCCCAGGTTCGCGTCCGCGCTCACGCTCACCGTGCCACCACCCGTCACCGCCGTCCCGCCGCTGTACGTGTTCACCCCACTCAGCACCAGCGTCCCGCCGCTGACCGTCACGCCGCCCGCCCCGCTCACCACCCCCGAGAGCGTCAGCGTCCCCGTGTTCACCGCGTCCCCGACCGTGAGGCCCGCCGCGTCGGTCACGGCCCCCGACAGCGTGCTCGCCTGGCCCGCGCTCACCGAGATCGCGCCGCCCGTCCCCGCCGTCGTGATGCTCCCCGCCCACGTGAGCCCCGCCGTCAGCAGCAGCGTCCCGGTCGTTGCTCCGCCGCCCGCCTGCGTCCCGCCGAGTGTCAGCGCCCCCAGCGCCGCGCCCAGGTTCCCCGCCGTGCTCACGCTCAGCGTCCCCGCGATCACGTTCGTACTCGTCTGCTGGTTATTCCCTGCACTCAGTACCAGCGTCCCCGTGTTCGGACTCTGCGTGTTCAGGTCCAGCGTCGTCGCGGTGACCTGCGTCGCCAGCAGCGCCGTGTTGTTCGCCGGCACCTCACAGTCCAGCACCGGGTTGCCCACGCACACCCCCGCCGCCAGCGTCAGCTTCACCGCATTCGCCTGATACGTCAGTTCCGGCGTCAACGCCCCGATGCTCGCCCCACCTTGCGTGAGCGCCCCGAACGTCCCCGACACCCCGCCCACCGCCGTCAGCAGCGTGTACTGCGTCCCCGCCACGTACGCGCCCGCATCGAAGGTCAGGGCCAGCGTCCCCCCAAGCGTCGCCGAGCCGCCCACCGTCAGCATGTCCGCCGTGGCCGGCGTTGCTTCGATCCCCAGCGTGCCCCCGGCCCCCTGGGTGTAATTGCCCGTGACCGCGAGCGCCCCGATCATCCCCGGGGTCCCACCCGCGTTCACCGTCCCGTTATTCGTCACACCCCCACTGACCGTCCCGTACCCCGCGAGTGTCCCGCCCGCCTGGACCGTCACCGCTCCGCCGTACGTCACCCCCGGCGTCGCGGCGCTCCCCACCGCCAGCGTCCCGCTCGCCACCGCGGCCGTTCCCGTCGCCCCACTCGCCGTCCCCGTCAGCAGCACCGTCCCCGGGCCCGTCACCCCGAGCGCCCCCGCCCCGCTCACCGTCCCCGACAGCGTCAGCGTCGTCCCGCCGCTCGGCGTGAACGTCCCGCCGCCCGCGCCCACCGTCACCGTCCGCCCAGACGTGAACGTCCCCGTCGTCGCGAGCGTTCCATTATTGAATAGCGCGCCACCTGCGGCCGCGCCCAGCGCCGCGTCGGCACCCACACCGACCGTCGCGCCGCCATCGATCGTCGTGCCGCCGGTGTAGGTGTTGATCCCGCTGAGCGTCGTGGTTCCCGCGCCCGCCGCCGTCAGGCCGCCGTTCCCGGAGATCACTCCTGAGAACGTCACGGAGTTGCCACCGTTGTTGAGCGTGCCGCCGCCGTTCAGGGCCATCGTCCGCGCCGAGATCCCAAACCCCGCATTGTTGATCGCGAGCGTCCCCGCATTCAGCGTCACGCCGCCCGCGGCGTTCCCGAGGTTATTGTCGCTGCCCACGCTCAGCGTGCCGCCAGCGACCGTCGTCCCGCCGGTGTACGTGTTGATCCCGCTCAGCGTCGTCGGCCCCGCCCCCGCGGCCGTCAGGCCCCCGTTCCCGGAGACGACTCCGGAGAACGTCACCGCGTTGCCGCCGTTATCGAGCGTGCCGCCGCCGTTCAGCGCGATCGTCCGGGCCGAGGTCCCGAACCCCGCGTTGTTGATCGCGAGCGTCCCCGCATTCAGCGTCACGCCGCCCGCGGCGTTGCCGAGGTTATTGTCGCTGCCCACGCTCAGCGTGCCGCCAGTGACCGTCGTCCCGCCGGTGTACGTGTTGATCCCGCTCAGCGTCGTGGTCCCCGCGCCCGCGGCCGTCAGGCCCCCGTTCCCGGAGACGACTCCGGAGAACGTCACCGCGTTGCCGCCGTTCTCGAGCGTGCCGCCGCCGTTCAGCGCGATCGTCCGGGCCGAGGTCCCGAACCCCGCGCTGTTGATCGCGAGCGTCCCCGCGTTCAGCGTCAGCCCGCCCGCAGCGTCGCCGAGGTTGTCGTCGCTGCCCACGCTCAGCGTGCCGCCGGTGATCGTCGTCCCGCCCGTGTACGTGTTGATCCCGCTCAGCGTCGTCGTCCCTGCCCCTGCGGCCGTCAGGCCCCCGCTCCCGGAGATCACGCCCGAGAACGTCACCGCGTTCCCACCGTTATTGAGGGTCCCCCCGCCGTTGAGCGCGATCGTCCGCGCCGAAGTCCCGAACCCTGCGTTGTTGATTGCGAGCGTCCCGGCATTCAGCGTCACGGTGTTGCCCGCGTTCCCGAGGTTCGCATCCGTCCCCACGCTCAGCGTGCCGCCCGTCACCGTGACGCCGCCTGAGTAGTTGTTGCCGGCGTTAGAGAGTCCGAGGGTCCCGGCCCCGTTGAGGATGAGCCCACCCGCTCCACTCAGCACGCCCGACAGGGTCAGCGTCGTTCCCGCGTTCGGGCTGAGCGCCCCGCCACCGAGCGTGAGGGCGCGGGCAGAGGCGAACGTCGCGGTGCTCACGAGCGTGCCCCCATTGATGGCCACCGCCCCCGCGGCGTTACCGAGGTTGCTGTCGCTCCCCACCTGCAGGGTCCCGGCGGTCAGCGTGGTGCCGCCCGTGTACGTGTTGATCCCGCTGAGGATGAGCGTGCCGCCGCTCACGGTGACGCCGCCCGCCCCGCTCACGATCCCCGACAGCGTCAGGGTCCCGGTCTCGCCCGCGCTCCCGACCGTGAGGCCCGCCGCGTCGGCCACGGTTCCGGACAGCGCGCTCGCCTGCCCGGTCGCCACCAACAGGGTGCCGCCCGCCCCCGCGGTGGTGATGCTCCCGGCCCACGCGATCCCGGTCGTCATGAGCAGCGTCCCAGTGGTGGCGCCGCCGCCCGCCTGCGTCCCACCCAGCACGAGCGCCCCAAGCGCCGCGCCCAGGTTCCCCGCCGCGCTCACGCTCAGTGTGCCGGCGATCACGTTCGTGGTCGTCTGCTGGTTGTTCACCGCGGTAAGCACCAGCGTCCCGCTGTTGGGGCTCTGGGTGTTCAGGTCCACCGTCGTCGCCGTAACCTGCGTGGCCCAGGGCAGCGTCCCGCCCGTCGGCACCTCGCAGTCCAGTGGATCCGGTCCCGTACACGCCCCCGGCTCCAGCGTCACGTCCACCGCATTCGCCTGGTAGCTCAGCTCCGCGGTCAAGAGGCCGAGACTTGCCCCGCCCACCGTCAGCATCCCGAATGTGCCGGCCACCCCGCCGGCCGCCGTCAGGACCGTGTACTGCGTGCCCGCGAGGTACGCGCCCGCGTCGAACGTCAGCGCGAGCGTGCCCGCGAGCGACGCCGACCCGCTGATCACCAACTCGCTCGCCATGGTCGGGTTGGCCTCGATCGCCAGGATGTCGCCCGCGCCCTGCGTGTAGTTCCCCAACACCGTGAGCGTCCCGATCGTCCCGCCCGGCGCCACCGTGCCGCCGTTCGCGACCGTCCCGCTCACCGTCCCGTGGCCCGCCAGCGTCCCGCCTGCCTGCACCGTCACGTTCCCGCCGTACGTGGCCCCCGTGGTGGCGGCGCTGCCGACTTCCAGCGTGCCATTGGTCACCGTGAACGTCCCCGTGGCCCCGCTGCCGTTGCCGGTCAGCAGCACCGTCCCGCCGCCCGCGACGGCCAGCGCCCCCGTCCCGGTCACCGTGCCCGACAGCGTCAGCGTTGTGCCCCCGCTCGCGAGGAACGTCCCACCGCCCGCGTTCACCGTCACCGTCCGTGCCGACGTGAACGCCCCCGTCGTCGCGAGCGCGCCACCGTTGAAGGTCACGCCGTTCGCCGCGTTCCCGAGGTCCCCGTCGGCCCCGACGCTCAGGGTCCCCGCCGTCAGCGTCGTCCCGCCCGTGTAGCTGTTGGCGGCGTCGGAGAGGACGAGCGCGCCGGCGCCGTTCAGGAGCAGCCCGCCACCACCGCTCAGGACGCCCGACAGCGTCAGCGTCGTCGCCGCGCTTGGACTCACCACGCCGCCGCCCAGCGTGACGTTCCGGGCCGAGCCGAAGGCGGCGGTGCTCACCAGCGTCCCGCCGTTCAGCGCGACGGCATTCGCCGCATTCCCGAAGTTACTGTCGGCGCTCACACTCAGCGTCCCGGCCGTGACCGTCACCCCGCCTGTGAACGTATTGACCCCGCTGAGCGCCAGCGTCCCCGGCGCGTTGAGCGTCAGCCCGGCCCCACCGCTCAGCACTCCCGACAGCGTCAGCGTCGTCGCCGCGTTCGGGCTGATCGCCCCGCCGCCCAGCGTGACGCTCCGGGCCGAGGCGAAGGTCGCGGTGCTCTCGAGCGTGCCCCCAGCCAGCGTCAGCGCCCCCGCAGCGTTTCCGAGATTCGCGTCCGCACCAACGTCCAGCGTCCCCGCCGTCAGTGTGGTCCCACCGGTGTACGTGCTCGCGCCCGAGAGCACGGTCGTCCCGGCCCCCTGGACCGTCAGGCCGCCGGCCCCGGAGATCGCCCCCGAGAACGTCACCGTATTGCCTCCGTTGTCGAGCGTGCCGCCGCCGTTGAGGGCGATGGCGCGGGCCGAGGCGCCGAAGCCCGCGTTCGCGATCGCCAGCGTCCCGGCATTCAACGTCACACTGTTCCCGGCGTTCCCGAGGTTCGCGTCCGCGCCGACGCTCAGGGTGCCCGTCGTCACCGTCACGCCGCCCGTGAATGTATTGACCCCGGACAGCGCCAAGGTCCCCGCCCCGTTGAACGTGAGCCCGCCCGCGCCGCTCAGCACGCCCGACAAGGTCAGCGTCGTCGCCGCGTTCGGGCTGATCGTGCCGCCACCCAGCGTCACCGCTCGCGCCGACGCGAACGTCGCGGTGCTCTGCAGCGTCCCGCCGTTGAGCGTCACACTGTTCGCACCATTGCCGAGGTTGGTGTCGGCGCCGACGCTCAGGGTGCCGGCGGTCACGGTGGCCCCACCCGTGAACGTGTTCACACCGCTGAGCACGAGGGTTCCGGCCCCGTTGAGTGTCAGCCCGCCCGCGCCACTCAGCACGCCCGACAAGGTCAGCGTCGTCGCCGCGTTCGGGCTGATCGCCCCGCCGCCCAGCGTGACGTTCCGGGCCGACGCAAACGTGCCCGTGGTCTGCAGTGTCCCGCCGGTCAACACCGCGGTATTGGCCGCATTGCCCAGGTTCGTGTCCGTGTTCACGCTCAGCGTCCCGGCCGTCACGGTGACGCCGCCGGTGAAGGTATTGACCCCGGTCAGGACCAGGGCCCCGGCCCCGTTGAGCGTCAGCCCGCCCGCGCCACTGAGCACGCCGGACAGCGTCAGCGTCGTCGCGCCGTTCGGGCTGATCGTGCCGCCACCCAGCGTCACCGCTCGTGCCGACGCGAACGTCGCGGTGCTCTGCAGCGTCCCCCCGCTGAGCGTCAGCGTATTCGCCGCATCACCGAGGTTCGTATCGGCCCCCACGCTCACTGTCCCCGCCGTCACGGTGACACCGCCGGTGAAGGTGTTGACCCCCGACAGCGTGGTCGTGCCGGCGCCCGGCAGCGTCAGCCCGCCGCTGCCGGACACGATCCCCGAGAACCCTGCGGCGTTCCCGCCGTTATTGAGCGTGCTCCCCCCGCTCACCGTGATCGCCTGCGCCGCCGTCCCAAACCCCGCCCCCGTGATCAAGAGCGTCCCCGTCGTCAGCGCCAGCGTCGCCGACGCGGCCCCCAAATTACTCGGACTGCCGACGCTCAGCGTCCCATTGAGGACCGCGAGTGTGCCCGTAAACGTGTTCGCCCCGGAGAGCGTCGTCGTACCCCCACCCAGCAGCGTCAGCATGCCGGCCCCGGAGATCACCCCCGAGAACGTGGTGGTGAACGGCCCCACGCTGATCGTCCCGGTCCCCGCCAACGCGATCGTGCGGGCGGAACTCCCGAACGTGCCCGCCGTCAGCAGCAGCGTCCCGCCGTTGAAGATGAGGCCCCCCGCCGCGTTGCCGAGATTGCTGTCGGCGCTCACGTCCAGGGTCCCGGCGGTGAGAACCGTCCCCCCCTGGTACGTGTTCGTCCCGGTGAGGGCGAGCGTGCCGCCGCCGACCGTCACCCCGCCCGCCCCGCTCACGATCCCCGACAGCGTCAGCGTCCCGGCGTCCCCGCCGTCCCCGACCGTCAGCCCCGCCGCGTCCGCGACATTCCCCGACAGCGTGCTCGCCTGCCCGTTGCCCACCAGCAGCGTCCCGCCCGCGCCCGCCGTCGTGACGCTCCCCGCCCACGCGAGGCCCGTCGTCATTGACAGCGTGCCGTTCGCCGCCCCGCCGCCCGCCTGCGTCCCGCCCAGCGTCAATGCCCCCAGCGCCGCGCCCAGGTTCCCCGCCGCGCTCACGCTCAGCGTCCCCGCGATCACGTTCGTGGTCATCTGCTGGTTGTTCCCGGCCGTGAGCACCATCGTCCCGCTGTTCGGGCTCTGCGTGTTCAGGTCCAACGTCGTCGCCGTGATCTGCGTCGGCCACGGCAGCGTCCCGCCCGTCGGTACCTCGCAATCCAGCGGATCCGGCCCCGAACACGCCCCCGGCTCGAGCATCACCTCGACCGCGTTCGCCTGGTAGGTCAGCTCCGGGGTCAGCAGGCCGATGCTCACCCCACCCTGCGTCAGCGTCCCGAACGTCCCCGAGACCCCGCCCGCCGCCGTCAGGACCGTGTACTGCGTGCCCGCGAGATATGCTCCCGCATCGAATGTCAGCGCGAGCGTGCCCGCGAGTGACGCCGACCCGGCGATCACCAGCTCGCTCGCTATCGTCGGGTTGGCTTCAATCGCCAGCGCGTCGCCCGCTCCCTGCGTGTAGTTCCCCGTCACCGTCAGCGTCCCGATCGTCCCGCCCGGCGCCACCGTGCCGCCGTTCGTGACCGTCCCGCTCACCGTCCCGTGGCCCGCGAGCGTCCCGCCTGCCTGCACCGTCACGTTCCCGCCGTACGTGGCCCCCGGGTGGCGGCGCTGCCGACTTCCAGCGTGCCGTTCGTCACCGTGAACGTCCCCGTCGCCCCACTCGCCGTCCCCGTCAACAGCAGCAGGCCCGCGCCGGTCAGCGCGAGCGGTCCGGTCCCGGTCAGCGTCCCCGACAGCGTCAGCGTCGTTCCCCCACTCGGGGTGAACGTCCCGCCGCCTGCGTTCACCGTCACCGTCCGGGCCGACGTGAACGCCCCCGTCGTCGCGAGCGTCCCGCCATTCAGCGTCACGGCGTTCGCGACATTGCCGAGGTTGGTGTCGGCCCCGACACTGAGCGTGCCAGTGGTGATCGTATCGCCACCCGTGAACGTGTTCACCCCGCTGAGGGCCAGGGTCCCGGTCCCGGTCAGCGTCAAGCCCCCCGCCCCGCTCAACACGCCCGACAGCGTCAACGTCGTCGCCGCGTTCGGACCGAATACCCCGCCGCCCAGCGTGACGTTCCGGGCCGAGCCGAAGGTGGCGGTGCTCACCAGCGTCCCGCCGTTCAGCGTGATGGTATTCGCCGCATTCCCGAAGTTGGTGTCGGCACTCACGCTCAGGGTACCCGCTGTTACGGTGGCCCCACCCGTAAACGTGTTCACGCCGCTCACTACTAGAGTTCCGGCGCCGTTGAGCGTCAGGCCGCCCGCTCCGCTCAGCACGCCCGACAGCGTCAGCGTCGCCCCGCCGTCCGGCTGAACCGCCCCACCACCCAGGGTCACGTTCCGCGCGGAGCTGAACGTCGCGTTCGCTTCCAACGCCCCACC
>CAWDRG010000017.1:0-858275 GCA_963804645.1 uncultured Bacillota bacterium | reverse complement strand
AATTGCGTATACGGGTGACTCGAGTACGTGCGAGCCCGCTACGGCCTGGAAGAGCTACGGGGATTCAGAGGGTGGAAGGAGCCCACGTTGCACGACCCACGTGGCGATTCGGGCGCGAGAAGAGAACCCCAATTTGTTGAGGATGTGCTGCACGTGCTTCTGCGCCGTACGCTCCGAGATGACGAGACGGGTCGCAATGTCGCGGTTGGACAGGCCCTGCGCGACCAGGATGGCGACTTCGCGTTCTCGAGAGGCGAGCGGGCTCGGGTCTCCGGCCGCTCGGGCCCGCACCGCTGCATCGGCGGGCACGTCCGGTGTGGCAAGCGCGAAGTCGACCCCCGCATCGAGCGGCATCGCACCGCCCTCGTTCCACAGCCGGCTGAACTCTTGTGCGCCAAGCGCACCTCGGGTCGCGGCCACATAGGGGTCGTAATGAACACGCGAGGCGTTGGGGCGAAAATGACCCGTGAGTGCCCGCAAGGTCTCACCGACCCCAAACAACTGGGCCGCCGTGCCGTGATGCCCACGGATGCTGGCGATGGCCGCCAACCCGTCGATGCACTCGCCTGTGATCCACCGATCCGCGATGCGGCGGATCTGGCGTAAGCTGTCCAGATAGTGGCCAGCCGCCCGATCGTATTGTTCGCTTTCAAAGCTATCTACTGCGAGATTGCGAAGCTGATACGCGGTGGCAAATGCGTCCCCTGTCTTTCTAGCCAGGGACAGGCACTCAGTGTGAATCGACACCGCCCGGTCGTATTCGCGCAGGGTGCGAGCCTGGATCCCGAGTTGAGCCAACATCAGACCCAAAACCCAGTCATCCCCGATCTCCCGAGACAGCGCGACACCTTCCTCAATCAGTTCCTCCGCCCGCGCACGCTGCATCTGCCGTAGGGCCACGATTCCCAACCACATCAACATCCAAACGCTGTTCACCTTATCGTCCAGCGCACGGCAGAGTGCCAACCCCCGCTCCCCGAGTTGCGTAGCGCGGGCAGAGTCGCCTTGCCGCCAGGCGAAACACGCGGCGCCGCTGATGCCCGTGGGACGTATAGCGCGCGGTGCCGCATGTTCTCGCGTTAACGCTCCTTCCAGCCAGGTTCGCCCCTCGCTCCAATGTCCATGGATGAACCAAAACCAAGTCAATGCGCCCGCGAGCCGTAGAGTGTCCTCCGCGCCGCCTGCATCGGCCATACTGTAGGTCAGGGCTACCCGCAGGTTATCGTGTTCCGCCTCCAGCCGCTCAAACCACGTAATTTGCTCGGGACCCCGCAATCGTGGATCTGCGCGCTCTGCCAGGTCCAGGTACCAATCGCGATGCCGCCGGCGTACTTCGTCGGCCTGCCCCGTCTCCTGCAGTCGCTCCCAGCTGTACTGGCGCACCGTTTCCAGCAACCCATAACGCCCTTGCGTAGCACGCTCGACCAACGAACTGGCCACGAGGCCGAGCACGAGCTCGAAGACCTCGGCTGCCTCCACGCCATCTCCCGCGCAGATCGCCTGCGCGGCCTCTAGCGTCCAACCGCCCGCAAAAACCGACAACCGCTGCAACACGGCTCGCTCGGACGCCGACAAGAGATCGTAACTCCAATCAATGACGGCGCGCAGTGTTCGGTGTCTCGGAATCGCTATCCGGCTACCTTTGATGAAAAGCCGGAAGCTATCACCTAACCGCGTCGCAATCTCCTCCGGCGTCAGTTCCTTCACGCGCGCGGCGGCCAGCTCGATCGCCAACGGCATCCCGTCGAGCCTCCGGCAGATCTGGACGACCGCGGGTGCATTCTGGTCCGTGAGGGCGAAGGTTGAGAACGCTGCGGCGGCACGCTCGACGAACAACCGGACGGCTTCGTAGCCGAGGAGTTGGTCAACGGGCGGGAGGGCCGTGGGATCCGGAAGGGAAAGTGACGGCACCCGCGACACCGTTTCGCCGGGAATGTTGAGCGCTGCCCGGCTCGTCGCCAAGATGCGCACGGAAGGACACGCCCGCAGGAGAGCATCGACCAGTTGAGCGCACGCCTCGATGAGGTGCTCGCAGTTGTCCAACACCAAGAGCATGTGCTTCGACTGCAGATAGCCGGTGAGAACATCGGCCACGGGCCGCCCGGACTCATCACGAACCCCCACAGCAGCCGCAACGACTCGAGGCACCAACGCCGGGTCGGTGACCGAGGCTAACTCCGTCACCCAAATCCCGTCGGGAAACACGTCGAGCACATCAGCTGCTGCCTCGAGGGCGAGCCGCGTCTTCCCCGCGCCGCCCGATCCGGTCAACGTGAGCAAGCGCGTGGTGCCGAGGAGTCGTTTGATCTCCACGATCTCTCGCTCACGCCCGATGAAGCTGGTGAGTTGGGTTGGAAGGTTGTGAAGCTGCCGGCGAGGCGGCGGTGCGACAGGACTTTGTTCACGAGGACGCTGTGCGAGCCGCTTGGCAGCCGGTTTCTTCGCAGGCCGCTTCTTCGGCCGGGTAGCCCGTGCCGGCCGCTGGGCAGCCGGTCTCTTCGTGACCCGCTTCTTCGGCCGACGAGCCATTCGCTAGATAAGATGAACGAGCCGGCGACCCGCGTAATACGTGGGTTGCCACCAGGACGGAGGCCTATCCACATACGGGGGTGCCGGCTCATGGATCAGCATAGCATAGTGGTTGGTCTGGATGTCCACAAAGGGAGCATCACGGCCGCGGTCCTGCCGCCAAACGTTGCGCGGCCTCAGGAGACGTGCACGATCGAGAACGACGCGCGGGCCGTCGAGCGCTTGGTGAAACGGATCATGAAGAACGGGAATGCGGTGTTTGTGTACGAGGCGGGGCCGTGTGGATATACGCTGCACCGGCAGTTGTATCGTCTGGGCTGCCAGGCGGCGGTGATCGCCCCGGGCCTGACGCCCGTGCGTCCCGGCGATCGGGTCAAAACGGATCGGCGTGACGCGGAGAACTTGGCCCAACTCTATCGCGCGGGGCAACTCACGGAAATTCGGGTGCCCACCGGGGAAGAGGAAGCGGCCAGAGACCTCGTCCGTGCGCGCGAAGACGCCGTGGCCGACCGGCTGCGCGCCCGACATCGGCTGAGCAAATTTCTCCTTCGTCAAGGACGGCTGTACGATGGCAAGCAAGCGTGGAGTCAGAAGCATTACGCGTGGCTCCGTCAGCAACGGTTTGAGTTGACGTTGGCCCAGCAGACGTTTGATGCGTATCTCCGCGGGGTCGAAGAAGCCGACGCCCGGTTGGCGAGTTTGACCACCCAGGTGCTCGAACTGGCGCAACGGCCGAGCTATGCGGCGCTTGTGCAAGGCCTGCGCTGTCTGAAAGGCGTCGACACGCTGACCGCGATCACACTGATTGTCGAAACACAGGACTTCCGGCGCTTTGGGCACGCCCGCGCGTACATGGACTTCACCGGCTTGGTGTGCTCCGAGAACAGCAGCGGAGACAGGACCCGCCGCGGCTCTATTACGAAAGTCGGCAACGCGCATCTCCGCCGTGTCCTGGTCGAAGCGGCCTGGAGCTACTCGCATCACAACAGCAGCGGCGCGACGATCACCAAACGACGCCACGGCTGTCCGGCGGCAGTGGTGCAGATCGCCCGCCGTGCGCAGGACCGGCTTCACCGCCGCTACTGGCGCCTGACCCAGCGCAATAAGCCACGGCCAGTCGCGATCGTCGCCGTCGCGCGGGAGTTGGCAGGATTCGTCTGGGCAATCGCGCATAGCGTGTCGAGCACCACCGCGGCGTAGAGTACCAGGAACAGATTCCGAGGATCGACGGACGTGTTCTGGACCTGGAGGCGAAGCAGCGGTCAGGAGCATCCTCGAGGGGTCTATGTGGCGGACAGGCTGACGTCTGTGCCGACCCACGTTCCTAGATTGAGGCAGCTCCCGACGAATCACAATCATGTGCGCTCTGCCCGCTTCGTGCGGGTAACCGCCGAATACGCATGAAAATGTCAAGGCTTTTCCCGCTGCACCCTTCGCCGCGGCGGGCCGCTACCATCGTTCGGTAGTGTCCCTCCGCCTCTTTTAAGCTTGTCGTTCTCAGCGGCGTTAACGTCTGCTCGTTGGTCGGATGTCTGTTGCGTGCGAATGCCGACGATCGATCGCCCGCGCTGGTGAGGCGCGCCTGCTTTCAGCTCGACCTCGACGGTGCTTGTGCGCCGTGAGACTCGGAGGTGTCCAGCGGTACTCGCTCTTATCGGCGAGCAAGTGCCAGGCCAACACCGCCAATTTTCGCGCCACCGCAACGATCGGCGATCTGCTTTCCCGCGGTGACCACTGCATACGCTCGTAGAATGCACGCAGAGGCCCCGCCACACGAATTGTAGCACTGGGCGGCCTCCACCAACAGCCCACGGGCGTGCGCCTGTCCTTGCCGACTGATGTGGCCTGTATAAGGCTGGACGGTTTCACCGGATTGGCGGACCCGTGGGTCGAGGCCCAAGATAGCCGACCAGGTGCGTTGGGCGCGGAAACCGCGTGACATCCCCGATGACAGCCAGGAGAGCGACGGCCGTGGTCAAGCCGACTCCTGGGATGGTCATCAAGCGCAGTCACCTGACGGATCCGCAAGAGCGGCTTGGGCGATACGTTGTTCGGCTCACTTGGATCTCGGCTTCCACGGCGGTCGAGCAATCGGAGCATACTATCGACTTGATCGCTTCTCCTCGACGCGGCAGCGAGCACACTCGGCCAACCACGCGACGAGCCGGCCTTGCCGAACAAGTCCGTGAAGGACTGTCGCAACAAGGTTACGGTCCAAAATGGCGTGAATCCGATTCCGCAGATCGCGTTCGCTGCTGGACTAACGACTGATGGTTCGCCACTTGATGGCGCGAGCGTCTGCGTGGCGCCGGATCTGGTGCCCACACAGGTGGGATGAAATCCGCGGCAAGCAATTGTGCCAAAATCGCGCTATCCACGCGATCGGTCTTGATCTTGGCGCTCGCGATGGCCCGCGTCCGCATTGGGTTGGAGACGATGACTTGACCGGCATGCGCGCGCAGCAATTCAGCGATCGGCCATGTATTGATGCTGGCTTCCAGTACGACGCGATCCGTCGAATTGCAGCGTGCTGAGCGAATGCTGCGCAGGGCCGCCGGCGTCGTCTGAGATGCGTTCGCAGGTGCTCGAATCGCTTGCGTCCGGGCTCAAGCACGGCAACTCTCAGCGAAGTGCTTGTGGACGTCAAGCCCTATCGCGCGCATGTCAGCCCCCCTTTGGAACACAGCCTGGGCAACACGACACCTACGCATTCGCGCTCGCAGCGCAACCGGGTCAGTCGCAGGGGCGGCCAGATATCAGAACGGACTCGTGGTCCATATTCGCGACGGCCTGCCCTTAGCTAGTGGTCCCCTCGTGCCCCATGAGCCCGGCTCCTCTATCGTTACGTCGCAGCCGTGCACGAGGCACTCTCTTTTCATAACCGATATCAGAGTGATTCACCGTCGCGAACGCTTCGCTTCCAGGACCCGAATACGCCGTCCATCCTCTGGGACGACGGAGGGCCGTTCGTGGCTTGACCTACACGGTACTTGACAGGCTCGTTCATATCAGACCCCACGACAAGACGTCCCCTGTAGCGGTCGGGGTTCGGCAGGTCGGGAGTGTGGACCTTCGGGCCCAGCGGTGACCGAACGTCTCTTCGACGGGAAAACTGAACGTTATCTTGCCAAAACGACTGAACGGTCTCGTGGCAGAGGGGTCAAAATCCCTTATTTTCTGGGGGGTCTTACTGAACGGTATCCTGACAGCCTACACGAGTCATCACGCCGTCACGTCGGTCGCGTCTCCGTCAGGGGGCGCAGCCCACGGCGCGGCGGGCAGCGAGGAGATTCTCCGACGGCGCCTGGTAGGGGATGACGCACCCCGGCGCCACGATGACGCGGCCGTCGGTCTGGCGCACCGCATCGCGGACTTCGGCGGCGGCTTCCTCCGGACTTCCGTGTGCGATCACGCCGGTCCTGGCGATGCCCGCCACCAGCGCGCGCGTGGTCAGCCGCCTGGCGTCGGCGAGCGACGGGGACGTGTCGCGGTCGTGCCAGTTCACCGCGTCCACGGGATACTCGTCCGCCAGTTCGAACATCGGCTCGAGGCCGTGCAGGTGCAGGATCATGCACCGAGCCCCGCCGCGCAGCGCCTGGAGGACGTGGAGATCGTGCGGGACGCCCAGGCGGCGGTATAGGCCGTGGGGCGCGGCACCGCGGGCGGCGAGCTGCGTCGCAAAAAAGAAGCCGTCCGCGCCTGCGTCCAGGCACCTGCGTCCGAAGGCGATGACGTCCTCGGCCATTTTAGACAGTGCCGTGTGGAGCGCCGCCTCGTGCCGCTCGGCCGCGTCGACGACGGTCTCCACCACGCCGGCGACCTTGACCGCCATCGTGAGCGGACTGAAAATCGTCTGTACGAGGGGCGTGTCGGGCCCGATCGCCGCGCGCACCAGCCGGACGGCGTCGACCTGGGCGCCGAGCGTGCGCTCCGCCGGCGAGACCTTCGGCAGCCGCTCCCAATCCCCCGGCTCGTGGATCGGGCCTGACGCGAAGCGCGTCGTCCCGATCGCGTCGCCCGACGGCACGACGCGGACGCCGTAGTCGATCACCGCGTACATGCCGGTCGGCATGAGTTTGACCAGGTCCGAGTCGTACCGCCGCTGAAACGCGACGGTCGCCTCCGCCAGTTTGGCCGCGGTGTCGTCCTCTCCGGGGAAGTGGCGCCACAGGCTGATCGGGGGCCGATCGGGTTCCTCGCCGCGGAGCACCGCCTGGATCCGCTCGCGCCGAGTCATGGATGCGCGTCCGTTCGTCATCGCCACCCTCCTACACCTGGATCAGATCTCTGCGCGTGTGCGTCAGCAACTCCGCGCCTGTGTCGGTCACGAGGACCGTGTCCGAGTGCTGCACGCCGACCTGCGCGTCCGGAATTCTGAGATTCGGCTCAAACGTGAGGACCATGCCCGGCCGGAGCACCGTCTGGTCGGACGGGGCGACCGACGGGTGCTCGTGCGCCCCGAGGCCGAGCCCGTGGCCGATCCGGCCGGGGAGGTACGGACCGTAGCCGAGCCGCTCGTACGCGGCCTGCGCCGTGCGGTACACGGCGGCGCACGTGGCGCCCGGGCGGATCGCTGGCTGCGTCTCCGCGCGGACCTGGAGGATCGCGTCGAACGCGTGCCGCCGGGTCTCGTCGGGCCGGCCGATCGCCACGGTGCGCTCGTTTTCCGCATGGAGCCCGTCGCAGTTCGTCCAGATGATGATCAGCACGAGCTCACCCTCGGCCGGGACCCGGGGCGTGGGGTTGTCGCAGTTCATCAAGATCCGGTCCCCGGCGAGACAGTAGCACCACAACCCGTTCTGCACGCCGCCCTCGAGGCTCCCGAAGTCGGCGACCTCGACGTCGGGCAGCCGGTCCGCCCACGCGCGGTTCATCGCCGCCATCGCGCGGATGCTGATCTCCCGCTCGCTCCGGCGCTCGGCCGCGGCGGCGACCGCCGCGGCCATGCCGATATCGGCGAGCTCGGACGCCTGCCGGGTCCGGGCGATCTCTACGGGTTCCTTGACCATCCGGCTGTCCATGATCAGCTCCGCGGCCCCGGCCCACCGGGCGCCCGGCAGCTCGGCTTCGAGCCGCCGCATCACGCCGACCGGGAGAAAATCATCGTCGATGCCGATCGTTCCCTGTGCCACGCCCCGTTCAGCGAGAATCGCCCGCAAGGCACCCAGCCAGTCGGGTCCCATCGTGCGCTTCGTCGACCACGCGCCGAACAGGCGCACGTCCCGGACCCACGCCGACTGGCGCGCGTGGTCGTCGCGTAGCGCGTGGACCAGCAGCGCCGGGTCGCCCTGCGCCGGCAGGATGGCGACGACCGGATGGCTGTAGATGATCGGGTTGAAGCCGCTCAGGTAGAAGCTGCTCTGCGGCTTCAGGCACACCAGCACGTCGATGCGCTGGGCGCGCATCCCGGCGCGCAGTCGTGCGATCCGTTCCGTGCCGATGTCCACGCGTCACACCCTTTGTGGTGCGGGGCCGGGGTCAGCCGGCGCGCCGCAGCCTGGGATTGAAGTACACCGCGAGCCAGTCGCCGACGAGGTTCACGCTCAGCACCAGGAACAGGATCGCCAGGCCGGGAAACGCCGCCAGCCACCACGCGCTCGCGACGAAGTCGCGTCCTTCCGCGAGCATCCGCCCCCAGCTCGGCGTGGGCGGCTGAATGCCGAGCCCGAGAAAGCTCAGCGACGCCTCGAGGATCACCACCTTCGCGATCTGGAGCGTGGCGATCACGATGACCGCCGTGTACACGTTCGGCAGGATATGGTAGGGCAGCAGCCGGATGTCCCGGACGCCGATCGCCCGCGCCGCTTCGACGAACTCGCGCTCGCGGATCGTGAGCACCTCCGCGCGCACCACGCGCGCGTAGTCGACCCAGCTGGTGATCGCCAGCACCAGGATCAAATTCGGCAGACTGGGGCCGAGCACGGCGATGATGATCAGCGCGAGCAGGATGAACGGGAACGCCAACTGGATGTCGACCACCCGCATGATCACGCGCTCGGTCCAGCCGCCGTAGTACCCGGCGACGACGCCCAGCGCGCACCCGAGCGTGCCGCCGGTCGCCACCGTGACGACGGCCACGAGCAGCGTGATCCGGCTCCCCACGACCAGCCGGCTCAGGATGTCGCGGCCGAGCTGATCGGTGCCGAGCAGGTGGACGCCGGTGCCGGCGCCCCCCAGCGTCGGCGGCGCGAGCCGTCCGGCGAGGTTCTGGGCGTCCGGGCTGTACGGCGCGACAAGGGGGCCGGCGATCCCCAGCACGATGAACAGCGCGAGCACCGCCCACCCCAGGCACGCCGCGGGGCTCCGCACGATCGCGCGCAGCATTCAGCCGGCCGCCCCTGGCACGCGGATGCGCGGGTCGAGGACCATGTAGGTCAGGTCCACGAGCAGATTCACGCCGATGATGATCACCGCGAGCACGCACGTGCCGGCCTGGACGATCGGAAAATCCTGATTCTGGATCGCCTGCACGATCAGGCGGCCTTCTCCGGGCCACGAGAACACCGTCTCGGTAATCACCGCGCCCCCGAGCAGCAGCCCGACCTGGAGGCCCAGCACCGTGACGACCGGGATCAGGGCGTTCTTCAGCAGGTGGCGGCGCAGCATCGTCCGGTCGCCGAGCCCCTTCGCGCGGGCGGTGCGCGCGTAGTCCTCAGCGCGCGCCTCGAGCAGCGACGCGCGCAGCAGGCGCGCGATGCTCGCGGTGGAGTAGGTCGCCAGCGTGAGCACCGGGAGCACAAGGTGGGTCCACCCGCCGATGCCGCCGCTCGGCAGCCAGCGCAGCGTCGCGGCAAAGACCAGGATGAGCATGATCGCCAGCCAGAACACCGGCGTCGCCTGGCCGATCAGCGCCGTGCTCATCGCCGCCAGCTCCACGCGGGTGTTCGGCCGCATCGCGGCCGCGGCGCCGGCGAGGCCGCCGATCACCACGGCCACGACCATGGCGAGCACCGCGAGTTCCGCGGTCGCGCCGAGCCGCGCCAGCACGAGCGGCAGGGCGGGCTCCCCGAACCGGGTCGAGACTCCGAAATCTCCCCGCACGGCGCGCTCGAGAAAGTCGACGTACTGGACGGGCAGCGGCCGATCGAACCCGAGGGCGTGCCGGAGCGCAGCGACCTGCTGCGGCGTGGCGCCGACCGGGAGCAGCAGCAGGGCGGGGTCCCCGGTGAGGCGGAGGCTGAAGAATACGATCGTGACGACTCCCCAGAGCGTCACGAGGGACTCCCCGGCCCGGGTCAGCAGAAACACGACGCCGGGCACGACCAAGCGCCGGGGCAGCCGGAGCCGGGGCATGGCGGAGGCCGATTAGGTCTTCGGCTTCATGTCCCAGACGCGCACCCAATCGTCCGGGCGCGCGTGCCAGTCGACCGTGTTCGCGGTCGCGTACGTGGCAGGCTGCGGGAACAGGAACAGTACCGGCGCCTCGTCGCGCATCACCGCGGTGGCCTGCTTGTAGAGGGCCAGGCGCTTCGCCGGCACCGTCGTGGCCCGTGCCTGGTCGAGCAGGCTGCTGAACGCGTCGTTGTTCCAATACGCGTACTGGTTGCCCTTTTCAAAGAGGGTCAGGAGGCCGTCCGCGTCGAGCGTGGGCCACGCCTGCGTGATGTAGACCGCTTGGGCCATGTTGTGCTGCGGCAGATACTTGTTCATGTACACCGAGAACGGCATCTCGGTGATGTTGAGCTGGACCCCCACCTGCGAGAGCTGGCCGTCGATCGCCTCACTCATCTCTTCGCCGAGCAGATACGTGCCGGCCGGCACGTCGAGCTCCGCCTGCAGGCCGCTCCCCGCGCCCGCCTCGGCGAGCAGCCGTTTCGCCTGGGCGACGTCGTACGGGTACGGCCGGAGGTCGGGATTGTAGCCGAAGTACGCCGGGGTCAGGACCTGTCCGTTGCTCGGCTCCGTCAATCCCGGCACCAGGGTCCGGATGAGGGTGGTCTTGTCCACGGCGTAGTTGAGCGCCTGGCGCACGCCTCGGGCGTCGAACGGCTTGCGCAGGGTGTTGAACTTCAGGAACGCGCTGCGCGCGCTCTGGACCGATCCCGCGCGCGCCCGCCCGCTGCTGTCGATGCGCGGGAAGTCCGACGGGGGCACGGAGACGATCACGTCGAGGTCGCCGGCGAGCAGGCCGGAGGTGCGGCTGGAGTCCTCGGGAATCGGCCGGAACACGACCGTCGGGTACGGCATCCGGCCGCCCCAATAGTCCGGGCGCGCCTCGAGCGTGATGTGGTCGTCCTTCACCCACTCCTTCAGCGTATAGGGGCCGCTGCCCATCGCTTCCTGCGCGGGCCGGTGGCTGGCCGTCCAGCCGGGGGCCAGCAGGTAAAACTCCACGAGCTGGTCGGCGAACGCCGGATACGGCTGCTTGGTCGTGACCTCCAGCGCGGTGGCGCTGACCACACGCGCCTCGCTCACGAGATCGAACCAGGGCGCGACGCGCGCCTGTGTCGCGGGGTTCAGCACCCGATCGATGTTCCACTTCACCGCCGCGGCGTCGAGCTTCTCGCCGTTCGAAAACGTGATCCCGCTGCGCAGCGTGAAGCGCCACGTCGTGTCTCCCGCGAGCGTCCACGACGTGGCCGCGAGCGGGCGGAGCTTCAGGTCCGGGCCGCGCTCGATGAGGCTGGAGTACAGATGGCTGATGACGCTCAGGTCGGTCCCGACGCTCGCGGTCTGGTGGGGGTCGAGCGTGTTGATGTCGCTCTGGAGTCCGATCGTGATGGTGGTCTTCGCCGCGGCACGCGCCCGGCCGGCGGCTCCGGGCGACAGGAGGAGCGCGGCCGATGCGGCCGCGCCCCGGCCGAGCACCGCCAGGGCGTGCCGCCGGGTGATCCGGTGGTCCGGCGGGGATGTCCGCCGCGGCGTACGCACGGGGGACGTCATCAAGCGCCGCCCCCCGCCTGCGCGCGGCACGGGTGATCGAGCGTCGTCCAGAACTCGCCGTCAGGCACCGTCGCGATCGACGCGTACACCGTGTCCGCGCCCACGCCGTCCTGGGAGTGCCGGCAGATCGACCCCTGCGGGGCGCCCGCGTGATTCCCGAGCAGGTCCAGCAGCGCCGCCCCGGTCCACTCTCCGCGGTGCGCCCGGATCTGGGTGCGCGCGGTCTCGTATCGACCGTGCGACGACGGATGCTCCTCGGGCGTCGGACCGAGCCGGCTGATCTCGGGGGTCACGAAGTGATTGGTGAGGATCGCCACGCCGTCCGCCGCCGGGGTGCGGTAGACGCGGTCGGTGGTGACTTCCAGCGTCGCCCCGCCGCGCGCGTCGCCCGCGACGACGTTGAGCGGGGTGACGCGGTGCTGAGCCGACAGCCGCTCCGCAAACTCATCGAGCGAGCGGCTGTCGCGCAGCGGCAGGTGGCCGTTGACGAGGAGCCAGCCGTCCGACGCGCGGTCGATGTCCACGACCGTCCGCGCGGACCAGCAGCCGCTGGTGCCGAACGCGACGCCGTCGTTGTTCATGCCGCTGCCGGGCCACGTCACGGTGCCCGCGGCGTTGACCTCCGCGGTCTCGCGGCCGTCGTCGTAGCGCCGGTGGAGCACGACGTGCTCGAGGCGGCCCCGCAGATCCCGTGTCTTGGCCATGTAGGTCCGCCCGTCTCGGGTGGCCGGCGGGCCGAGGAGAATCTGCGTGCAGTCGAGCGGCAGGTGCGTCGCGACGATGTACAGCGGCGCGTTGAGCGCGAGGACGTCGCGGTACGGCAGGCCGGCGCCGTCGGCGATGCCGCGGACCTCTTCCAGCACCTCGGGGGCGACGCGCGCGATGAACTGCTCGTTCTGGGAGAGGATCGCGTCGTAGTCGTACCGGCGCCCCCGCGCCGCCACGGTATCCATCCACCGGCGCGCCATCGTCAGGTTGGCCACGATGCCCTCGCGCGCGTGTCTCCCGTGCAGCAGACCCTGCGCCCGCGGGCTGCCGCTGACCTCGATGACGTCCCGCGAGCCCGACAGCCGCAACGTCTCACGCTTGGCGATCGCCATCCGTCAGCCTCCATCGGCGCGAGGGTCTCGCAACGGCATCCGCCGCGCCTAGTATGTCCAACGCGGCCGCGCGGATCGAAAATTCCGTGGCGGTGCGCGCGGGATCGACACGAGTGTTCGCCGCCGGTCCCCCGCACCCTCTGGGTTCCCGGCGCCCGCGGCCGGCCGCCGCGTGTCCACCGACGCCGAGCCAAAGCAAGACGCACCCCGCGTCAGCGGGATGCGTCCGCGACGCACGCGCGCTCGTCTACCGCGTGATCTTCGAGATCTTTGCCCCCTGCAGCGACACGTCGACCATCAGGCCCTGCTGGCCCACCACGAAGGCGACGATCGGCTGGTTGATCTGCATCGTGCTGAGGTCGCTCCCCACGCCGACGTTCACCATGGTGATCGCGCCGCTGACGCCGACCTGCCATCCCGAGGACTGTTCGAAGGACTTGAGTGCCGCCGGATCGCGGAAGCAGATGATGATGTCCTTCGACTGGGCGCCGAACGAGAGCCCAAACGATCCGCCCGCGATGCTGTAGTAGCCCTGGTTGTGGTTTTGGACGCGCAGCACGCCCTCGCCGTACTGTGCGCCGTACACGAACGCGGCTTTGATGACATCCGGGAGTACGAGCACGCCCTTGGACGAGGCGAGAAACTTCGCGCCGCCCTTCAGCTGCTTGTCGAACCGGGCCACCGCCGCGTTTGCGTCCGCGTTGATCTGCGCGGCCGTCTTCGCCTCGGAGATCTCGGGCAGCAGGAGCCCACCGAGCAGGATCAGGCACGCCGCGAGCACCATCGTTGCGTTCCACCGTCCAGCGCGTATCATCGCCAACCTCCCCTTTGCGTCGGAACTCACTTGTGTATCAGTGTTCCCCATAGCGGGCCGACTCCCTGCCGCCGTTCACCCCTCCCCGGTGCTGGCGTTGCGATCGGCCGGTCCGATCCACCGCTCGAGCAGCTGGACGAGGGCGGTGTGGTCCGCCTCGCCCATGCCCTCCCGCACGGCGATCCGCCACGCCTGGCGCACCACCGAGCCGAGCAGCATCGGCGCGTGGAGCTCGTCGGCCACGTCCATGCAGATGTCGAGGTCTTTCAGATACTGGGCGATCGTGAACCCGGCGGTGAACTGGCGGGGCAGGATGTAGCGCGGGAACTTGACCTCCGTGGTGTAGCTCCGTCCGGTCGAGTGGTTGACGGCGTCGAGGAGCCGCTCCGGCGCGAGCCCGGCCTTGACGCCCAGGGCCACCGCCTCGGCCGCGCTCCACACCGTCGTCGCGGAGAGCAGGTTGTTGATCGTTTTCGCGGTATCGCCGTCCCCCGGGGCGTCGCCCACGTGGACGATCTGATTGCCGAGGCAGTCGAGAATCGGCCGGCACGTCTCGGCGAGCGCGGCCGGGCCGCCCACCATGATGCAGAGCGTTCCTTCCACGGCGCCGCGCACCCCGCCCGAGACCGGCGCGTCGAGGACCGCGACGCCGGCGCGGCCCAGATCGGCCGCCACCCGCCGTGTCACGCTCGGGGACGATGACGTCATCTCGATCAGCCGCTGGCCGGCCCGCATCGCGCCGGCCAGGCCTCCGTCGCCGTACACGAGCCGCTCGACCGCGCGGCCGTCCGGCAGCATCGTGATCACGACATCCGACCGGCGGGCCGCATCTGTGGGTGTCTGGGCCGGTGCGGCACCGTCGCGGGTCGCGGCGGCGACCGCCTCGGGCCGCACGTCGGAGGCCGTCACCGGATACCCGGCGGCCAGCAGCCGGCGCGTCATCGGCGCGCCCATCCTGCCCAAACCGATGAAGCCGATCCGCGGGCGGTCCATGTGTGCTCCTCTGGAGGCCGGTTCCCGCATCGGTGTCGCGGTCGGCCCATCGATCCCGGTCTTCTGGTACGGAGACGCCGGCCCCTACCGGCGGGCGTGCCGCGCGACCCGCGCATGAGATCGGGTGTGAGACGGCGAAGATCGGCGTACCGATGACCCGACTCGAGCCACCCCGCAGCCCGTCCGCGGTTCCCGACACCGCCGTGCGCAAGGGGTGTGCTCGATGATCGTTCGCGGTGCGACGCGGCGCAGCGCCTACCACGATTCCGTGACCCTGATGCAGGCGCAGCAGGCGCTGCGCGCGATGCCCGGGATCGATGATGCCGGGCTCGTGATGGGCACGGACGCGAATCTCGAGCTCCTGCGTCAGGCCGGCCTCGCCGTCGACGGCCTTCGGGCCGCGGCCGACGACCTCGTGGCTTCGGTGCGGGCCGATACCGAGGCCCACGCGGACGAGGCCCTGGCGGCGCTCGAGGACATCCTGACGCGCCGCCCCGCGTCGGAGCAGTCGGCAGCGGACCACCGGCCGAGGACTGTCGGCGCGGCCGACCGCATGCTCGGGGGAGCCGACCTCGCGCTGATCTCGGTCCCCGGGCGGTTCGCCGCCGGCGTCGCGCGCGAGGCGCTCGGAACGGGACTGCATGTCATGATCTTCAGCGACAACGTGTCGGTCGACGACGAGGTACGCCTGAAGCGGGACGCGGCGCGCCGGGGGCGGCTCGTGATGGGACCGGACTGCGGCACGGCGCTGGTCGGCGGCGCGGCGCTCGGATTCGCCAACCGCGTCCGGCGCGGACCGATCGGTATTGTGAGCGCGTCCGGCACCGGGCTGCAGGAGGTTGCGACGATCATCCATCGGCACCAGGGGGGCGTGTCGCACGCGCTCGGCACTGGCGGCCGCGACCTGACCGCCCCGGTGGGTGGCGCCTCGACGCGGACGGCCCTGGGCATGCTCGGCCGCGATCCCGCGACGACCGCGATCGTGCTGATCTCGAAGCCGCCGGACGCCGGTGCGGCCGAGGCGGTGCTGGCCGAGGCGGCCACGATCGGGAAGCCTGTGGTCGTCGCGTTCGTCGGCGCGCCCGCACACATCGCGGGGCCGGCCGGCCTCCACCGGGCGGCGACGCTCGAGGACGCGGCGCGGGTGGCGCTCAGGCTGGCGGGCGGCGCGCCGCGCGAGCCCCGCTGGGGCGACGACCGGTGGCACGGCGCGGCGTCCGAGAGGGCCCGTCAGGCGATCGCGCGGCTCGCACCGTCTCAGCGGTACCTGCGCGGTCTCTACAGTGGGGGGACGCTGTGCGCGGAGTGCGTCGCCCTGCTGGCGGCGGCGCTGCGGCCGCTCTACTCGAACGCGCCCACGGGCGCGGTCCGTCCGTTCGAAGGCGCCGGTGCGAGCCTCGGGCACACGGTGCTCGACCTCGGGGCTGATCTCTTTACCGTCGGGCGGCTGCACCCGATGCTGGATGTCGCACTCCGCAACCGGCGCCTCGCGCAGGAGGCGGGTGATCCGGAGGCGGCCGTGCTCCTGCTCGATGTGGTGCTCGGCGAGGGCGTGCATCCGGACCCTGCGGGCGCGATGGCGCCGGCGATCGCCGCCGCTCGCGACGCGGCGGCTGGCGCCGGACGGCATCTCGCGGTGGTGGCGTCCGTCTGCGGGACCGAGGAGGATCCGCAGCGGCGGGCCGTGCAGGTCAGGCGGCTCGAGGACGCCGGGGTGCTGGTCGAGGACAGCAACGCCCGCGCGGCGGTCCTCGCCGGGATGATCGCGTCGCGCGACACGCGACTGTCTCTGCCGTCGTCGTTCGCCGCCGGCGCGCCCGCGCCAGGGGCGAACGGCGGTGACGACGCCGTGCCGCGTCTGGACGCAGGGGACGGGGTTCCCGAGGACGCGCTGCTTGGCCGCCCGCTCCGTGTCGTGAATGTCGGGCTCTCGACGTTTGCCGAAAGCCTCCACGCACAGGGGGTGCCGGTCGTGGATCTCGATTGGAGTCCACCGGCGGGTGGGGATCCGCGTATGATCGCGCTCCTGGAGCGGTTGGAGTGACGGGATCGCGCGATCTCCCCGCCACGTCGCCGGCGGCGAGGATCGAGCAGGCGAACGCCGAGGCGATCCGGCGCGTGTTCGCGGCCGCACCGGTGTTGGTGGGCGTCGCCCGCGCCCGGGACGTCGTACCGCGGATGGCGGACGACCTGTTGCTTCATGCGGGACCGCCGATCGGGTGGGACCGGATGTCGGGGCCGGTCCGCGGCGCGGTGCTCGGAGCGCTCATGTACGAGCGGCGTGCGTCGAACGAGGCGGAGGCGAGATCGCTCGTGGAATCGGGGCGCGTTCGGTTCGAGCCGTGCCACGATCACGCCGCGGTCGGTCCGATGGCGGGGATCGTGTCACCGTCGATGCCCGTGTACGTCGTTGAGAACGGGGCGGGCGGCACGCGCGCGTATTCGACCCTGAACGAGGGGTACGGCACAGTGCTCCGGTATGGCGCGTACGGGCCGGACGTGCTGGCGCGCCTGCGATGGATGGAGGAGACGCTCGCGCCCGCCCTCGGCCGGGCGCTCGAGCTCGCGGGCGGCCTTGAGATGAAGGCGCTGATCGCCCAGGCGCTGCAGATGGGCGACGACGGTCACAACCGCACGAAGGCGGGGTCGGCGCTGTTCGGCCGGCTGCTCGGTCCGCACCTCGTCCGGACCGGGATGCCGAGCGCGCGCCAGCACGAAGTCTTCCGGTATCTCGCCGACACGGACCTCGCGGCGCTGAACCCTGTGATGGCGGCGTGCAAGGTGACGATGGACTCCGCCCATGGCATCGCGGGCAGTACGCTCGTGACGGCGATGGCGCGGAATGGGACGGACTTCGGGATCCGCGTCAGCGGCCTCGGTAACCGGTGGTTCACCGGCCCGGCGGAGGTGCCCCGCGGGCTGTACTTCCCCGGGTTTTCCGCGGACGATGCGAATCCCGACGTGGGCGATTCAACGATCACCGAGACGGCAGGAATCGGCGCGTTCGCGATGGCCGCCGCGCCGGCGATCGTCAGCTTCGTCAGCGGAACCGCGCGGGATGCGCTGCACGCGACCCTGGAGATGTACGAGATCACGCTCGCGGAGAACCCCGCGTTCGGCATCCCGGCACTCGATTTCCGCGGGACGCCGACGGGGATCGACATCCGGAAGGTCGTGCGGACCGGTATCCTCCCCCGCGTGAACACCGGGATCGCCCACCGCCGGGCGGGGGTCGGTCAGATCGGCGCCGGGTTGGTGCGGCCGCCTGCGGTGTGTTTCGAGCAGGCGGTCGAGGCGATGGTGGAGGCGTTCGGGCCGTAGCGGTCCGCGCGCACAGATACGATGTCGCGGATCGGGACGTCCGGTCCGACTCGCACGAGGGGGTGACGCATGGCGTTTAGGCCCGCGGACATGAGCCGGGTTCGCGTGGTGGATCTGTCGCAGAACTTCAGCGTGGATTCGCCGCCGTTCGCGTACTACGAGGGCCCGACGGTGAAGTGGGTGAAGAAGATGGCGTTCGAGGGGGTGAACGCCCAGCTGATCAGCAGCACGAACCACATCGCGACGCACCTGGACTCGCCGCTGCACTTCAACGATCCGGGGCCGGACGTCGCGGGGATCCCGCTCGAGGATCTGTTCGGGCCGGCGTGCGTGGTCGACCTCTCGCAGTTCGGGATCGGGGATTACGACATCTACGGGCCCGACCACTTCGAGATGTGGGAGAAGAAGTACAAGACGAAGATCCAGCGCGGTGACATCCTGGTCATCCACACGGGCTACCACCACTATTACAACGAGGACTGGTACAAGGTCCGCAACCGGGAGAAGCCGAACCTGCCGCGCGCGTTCCTGAAGCACCCGGGGCCGCAGGTGGAGTTCTGTGACTGGGTGCTCGATCGGGGGATTCGCTGGTTGGCGATCGACGCGATCTCCACGGACCATCCCTTCAACACCAACGTGCGCCGCGCGCGGCCCGACCTGATCCCCGAGGTCGAGAAGAAGATCGGGATGCCGATCGAGCGGGCGTTCCCGTGGCCGAAGGCGTACCAGGCCACGCACACCTACCTGTTTCCGAAGGGCGTGTTCCACGTCGAGAACGTCGGCGGCATGATCGATGAGGTGCTGAACACCCGGGTGTGGTTCGGGGCGTTTCCGTTTCGGTTCAAGGGCGGCGAGGCGGCGTTTTGCCGGTGCTTCGCGTTCGTCCAGAAGTGAGGCGGTCGGTGCGGTCTCTTGACGATCTGACGGTGGTCGACCTGACGCGGGCGCTCGCGGGTCCGTACTGCACGATGATGCTCGCGGACCTCGGCGCCCGGGTGCTGAAGATCGAAACGCCGGACGGCGGGGACGATACGCGCGGGTGGGGCCCCCCGTTTATCCGCGGCGAGAGCGCGTACTTCATGAGCATCAACCGCAACAAATCCAGCGTCACCCTCAACCTCCGCGACGCCCGGGCGCGCGACGTCTTGTGGCGGCTCTTGGGTCGCGCGGATGTGCTCGTCGAGAACTTCCGTCCCGGTGCCATGGACCGTCTCGGGCTCGGGTACGAGGCGGTGCACGCCGCGCTGCCCCGGCTGGTGTACTGCTCGATCTCCGGATTCGGACAGACCGGGCCGTACCGGGAGCGCGCGGCGTACGACTTGATCGTCCAGGGCATGGGCGGGCTGATGGGGATCACGGGCGAGCCGGACGGCGCGCCGATGCGCGTCGGCGTCGCCGTCGCCGACATCTGTGCCGGGATGTTCGCGGCGTACGCGGTGCTGGCTGCCCTGCGCGTACGCGACCGCACCGGGCGCGGCCAGTGGGTGGACGCGTCGATGCTCGACGGCCAGGTGGCGTGGATGACGTACATGGCCGCGAACTACTTCGCGACCGGTCGTGACCCGGAGCGCGTCGGGTCGGCCCACACGAACCTCGTGCCGTACCAGCCGTTTCGGACCCGCGACGGGTTCGTGAACGTCGCCGTCGGCAGCGAGGGCCTGTGGCAGCGGTTCTGCGAGGCGCTCGAGTTCCCGCTCGTCGCGGACCCGCGCTTCGCGACGAACGCCGGCCGCGTCGCGCGCCGGCGCGAGCTGCTCGATCTGCTCGAGCCGATCTTCGCCACGCACACGACCGCCGAATGGGTGTCGCGGCTGCTCGAGCACGGCGTGCCCGCCGGCCCGATTGCCCGGATGCACGAGGTGATGGAGGACCCGCAGGTGCTCGCCCGCGGCATGGTCGTGGAGCTGGAACACCCGCGCGCGGGCCGGATTCGCGTGAACGGCGTCCCGGTCAAGCTGTCCGAGACGCCCGGGGACGTCCGCACGCCCCCGCCGGCGCTCGGTGAGCATACGGACGCGGTGCTGCGCGAGCTCGGTCTAGGACCGGACGAGATGGCGGCGCTGCGGCGGGACGGGGCGATCTAGTGTTCCGCCGCCGGGCCGCGCCCCCGCCGGTCGTCTGCCCCGCGTGCGGCCTGCCCCATCCGGTGGAGGCGCTCGGGCCGCAGTGGTACGTCTGCGCTGGATGCGGGCGACCTCTGTCGATGCCGTCGGGGGCCCGGATCGCGCTCCTCGCGGATCCAGGAACGTTTCGCGAACTCGACCGCCAGCTCGTCTCCGTCGATCCACTGCGCTTCACGGACCGCCGGCCGTACCGGGAGCGGCTCGCGGACGCCAGACGCCAGACCGGTCTGCGCGAGGCGGTGACGACGGGGCGGTGCAAGATCGGCGGCTGGCCCGTCGTCCTCGCCGTGTTCGACTTCGAGTTTCTCGGCGGGACGATGGGGTCGGTCGTCGGCGAGAAGGTCGCGAATGTCTTCGAGCACGCGACCCGGCGGCGGATTCCGGTCGTGTGCGTGGCCGCGAGCGGCGGTGCCCGGATGCAGGAAGGCATGCTGTCGCTGATGCAGATGGCGAAGGTGGCGGCGGCCGCCGCCCGGCACGATCAGGCCCGGCTCGCGTTCATCTCCGTGCTGACGGACCCGACGTTCGGCGGCGTCACAGCGAGCGTCGCCTCCCTTGGGGACGTGATCCTCGCGGAGCCCGGCGCGCAGATCGGATTCGTCGGACCGCGCGTGATCGAGCAGACGACCGGCACGGCGCCTCCGCCGGACTCGTACCGCGCCGAGGCGCTCCTGCACGCGGGACTCATCGACCTTGTCGTGCCCCGTGCGCGACTTCGGGAGACGATCGTGTACCTTGTCGCCCATCTCAGCCGGGGCCGCCCGCCCCGCGGCCGCCCGGACCCGGTCCCACCCAGTGTCGAGACTCCGGGCCTGGGGGCGTGGGAACAGGTGAGCCTCGCCCGGCACACCGCACGGCCGACGACGCTCGATTACATCACGCGCATGACCGCGGGCTTCGTAGAGCTGCACGGGGACCGTGAGGGTGGGGACGATCCGGCGATCGTGGGCGGGCTCGCGGAGCTGGACGCGCAGCCGGTGATGATCCTGGGGCACGAGCGCGGCGGGACCCCGGAGGCGCAGGCGGCGCACCGCCGTGGCGCCGCCGGACCGGCTGGCTACCGGAAGGCGCTGCGGCTGATGCGGCTCGCGGCGAAGTTCGAGATGCCGCTCATCACACTGATCGATACGCCAGGCGCCGACGCGAGTTACCAGGCGGAGCGGGGCGGCATCGCGCAGGCGCTCGCGCGGGACCTGGCGGCGATGGCGGTGCTGCCGACTCCGATCGTGTCCGTGATCATCGGCGAGGGCGGCAGCGGGGGCGCGCTGGCGCTCGGCGTCGCCGACCGCGTGCTCATGCTGGAGCACGCGATCTACTCGGTGATTTCCCCGGAGGGTGCCGCGGCGATCCTGTATCGGGACGCCGCCCAGGCCGCCGCGCTGTCGGAGGCGCTGAAGCTCACCGCGCACGACCTCTACCGCCTCGGCATCATCGACGCGGTGGTGCCCGAGCCTCCGGGGGGCGCGCACCACGATCACGCCGCCGCCGCGGTCACCCTCGGCCGCCATCTCGCCTCGTCGCTCAAAGCGCTTCGGGCGGTGCCGATCGCGCGCCTCCTCGCGCGGCGCTACGCCAAGTACCGGCACATCGGCCGGACCGGCGTGCACTGGCGCGAGATCGTGCGGGTCGAGATGCAGGACGCCCTCGACCTGGTCGCCCGGCGGTTTCCACGTGGAGAAGAGTTGTGGCGGAGGCTGACCGGCACGGTCCAGCGGGGGTGAGGCGCCCGGGCTAGGAGGCGCTGCCCCTGCGAGACGGTACCGGGCGGCCGTACCGATCTGACGTCGATGTCCATAGGGCGGGGGGCCGATGCGACAGCGAATGCTCGTCACGGCGGCGGTCGGCGCACTGATCCTCACGTCGGGTGTGCCCGCGAGCCTCGCCGCGGACGTCGCCTGCGACCCGGCCGGCTGCATCTCGGTCAGCAAGCTCGCCCAGAACATCGCCGACAAGCTGCACAACAAGGTGGTCGGCTTCGTGTCGATCGTCGGCGACCTGCCGTCGGTCTTTGAAGGGCAGGCGCGGACGTCGGCGGATCCTCCGCAGACCGCGATGCTCCCGGACCTTCCGACCAACGTGGCGAGCGTCACCAAGCTGATCACGACGATCGCCGTGCTGAAGTCGATGGCGAAGCACGGGCTGACGCTCGACAGCAAGATCTCGCCCTATCTCTACAGCAACTGGACGCAGGGCCCGCTGATCAACACGATTACGTTTCGAGAGCTGCTGAGCCACTCGGCGGGTTTTCGGGAGAACTGCAACGGCAGCAACACCACCTACGCGGTGATCAAGCAGCAGATCGCCGACGGCGTGAAGCGCGCCGACATGGTGGACCAGAACGGCAGCCCGATCCACTCCTACGACAACTGCAACTTCGCCATCTTTCGCGAGCTGCTGCCGCAGATGGAACACGCACGCATCGCGGTCCAGCCGGAATCGCTGCGCGCGGAGCAGAGCGCGTCCTTCTACATCGGCTACGTGAACCAAACCGTCTTCCAGCCCGCCGGCGTGCCTCCGCGCACCTGCCGGCTGCCGAGGGGGCCGAACGACATCACCGGCTCTCCGTATTCCGCGATCCTGTCGTACCCGTTTCCGCCGCAGACGAACCACGGCACGGACTGGGGCGACTGGACGCTGGCGTGCGGGGGCGGCGGGTGGGTGCTCAGCGCGGGCGACCTCTACAAGGTGATCAACGGCATCGCCAACGGCAACCTGCTGACCAAGGCCGAGAAGGCCGAGATGTCCGCCTCGGCCCCGAACTGCATCGGCTGGGACTGCTCGGTGAGGAGCGACTGCCCGGACCCGTACCTCTGCAAGAACGGGGATCTCGCGAGCGGCAACATTTCGGTGTGGACATACGCCGGGATCTTCAAATGCACGGTGCCCGTGGTCGTCATCGTGAACTCCGTTCTCCCGGCCGGGTACCAGGGGCACGAGGACATCATCGGGTTGGTGGGCGACGCGTACAGGGCCGCCGCGGTCCCCGGCACGCCGCACCCCTGTCCGTAGGCCGGTGCGCCCGGCTGTGAAGAAACGGGGTGCGCCCGCCGGTGTGGAGGCGTGCGCTGGCGCGGGGTGCCGTCCCGGGCTGCACGCCTAGGCGATCGGTTCACGGCTGCGGTGGGCTCGGTGCTAGAGGGGTAGGGGCGGCCAGTGCCGTCGATGCGTTCCCACACTGCCCCACGACGCCGCCGCGGCGCGGTGTCCGCCGCATGCATGCCCCTGGACGCTACGCGTGCGCGTTTCCGCTCGGAGGATCGGACGGCGTCGTGCCGATCGTGGACAGCATTGCGGGAGACCACGACGGCGCCGACATCCGGTAGATCCCTCCCAGGCCGGCGAGGAATCCCGCGAGCATGTCCGCCCCGGACGTTTCCCCGTGCGCCATGACGGCGCGCGCCGCGGGCAAGACCCCGGGCGCGTCTCCGGTGGCCAGGGAGCGGATCAGCGGATGCCACCCCTCGCTGACCTCGCCGGCGTACGCGGCTCGGAGGTAGGCGGCGCTGATCTCATGCGTGCGCGGGGCGGCGGTCTCGACGATGAGGCCGGCGATCTCGGCGAGCTGAGCGTCGGCCTGATGCTCGTGGGCGAAGGCCAGCGCGACGAGCACCCCGCCGAGGAAGTCGTCGCCGGCGGGCGTGAGGCCCGGACCCAGTCCGGCGAGCGAGGCGGTCACGACTTTGAGTCTTCGCTGGTTGCGCTGCGTCAGCGCCTCGACCAACCCGCCGATCAGCGCGTGGCTGCGTGGAAAATGGGCGACGCCGGCCAGGGACTCCGGCAGGTCCTCGTCCTGGAGGTGCGGCAAGAGGCGTGCGAGGCTCGTCTCCGGCGAGCACGTGACGGCCGCGCTGTACATCTCGACGACGCAGCGCGAGAATCCGGCGTCGTCGGCGGTGAGTCCGGGGTAGCCCTTCGGGTCCCACAGCGCCGCGTGCTCTAAGCCGATCGTCAGCCCTTCGCCGAGACCGAGCCGGTCCCCGGTGCCCATGACCGACACGCCGGCCGATAACTCCTGAAACAACCCGTCGACCTTCGGGACGACCAGCCCGAGGGGATTGTTGCCGAGCGGCTGCTGGACGATCGCGACGATCTCGGAACGTTCGCCCACGAGGTAGCAGCTCCGGTCGTGGACGGCGAGCACTTCACCGCTCCACCCCGGCTCGCGGAGCTGGCGGCCGATCCGCCAGCTCATCGATACCGCTTGGACGTCATGCGTCATCGTGGACACTATTATGTCACGCGGACGTGCAGCGTGCACGGTGGGACGGGCGTCACTCGTGCCGGCGTCGGCCCGCGGGACCTTTGGGCGCGCCCCGGCCGGCAGCCTTCGCGGCCCTCCGTGTTTTCGGCGCCTCTGTGGACGCGGGCTGCGGCGCGGCGGCGAGCACGTCCGCGGCGGCGGCGACCGCGCGCACGATGTTTTGGTAGCCGGTGCATCGGCACAGGTTGCCGGACAGCCCCTCGCGGATCTCCCGGTCGGTGGGACGCGGGGTATCCCGCAGCAACGCGAGCGTCGTCATCAGAAACCCCGGCGTGCAGAACCCGCACTGCAGTGCGTGGTGCTCCCAGTAGGCCTGCTGGATCGGATGCAGTCGGTCGCCGTCCGCGAGCCCTTCCACGGTCATCAGCTCGGCCTCCTCGGCCTGCACGGCGAACATTAGGCACGACCGCACGGCCTCGCCGTCCATCAAGATGGTGCACGCGCCGCAGACCCCGTGCTCGCAGCCGAGGTGCGTGCCGGTCAGGCCGCACTCCTCGCGGATGAAATCGGCGAGCGTCTTGCGGGGCTCCGCGCGTCCGGTGTACGTCGCCCCGTTGATGCGCAGCGTGATCTCCCTGGGCGGCATCACGCGGCCTCCCGCGCGCGCGCCGCGGCGTCCGACAGGGCCCGGCGGGTCAGGACGCCCGCCAGATGCCGCCGGTACTCCGCGGAGGCGTGGATGTCGCCGTCCGGCTCGAGGTCCGCGCGCACAGCGTCGGCCGCGGTCTCCCACAGCGCGTCCGAGGGCGTGGCCCCGGCGAGTGCCCGCTCGGCCCGCGTGGCGCGCACGGGCGTGGGGCCGACGCCGGTCAGGGCGATCCGTGCCTCGGCGATGCCACCGCCGCGGAACGCGAGGACGACCCCGACCCCGGCGAGGGCGAAGTCGCCGTGGCGTCGGGCGATCTCCTTCCACGCCCAGCCTGCCCCGCGGGGCAGCGCGGGGAAGCGCGCCTCGGTCAGGAGCTCGCGCGGGTCGAGCGAGGTGGTCAGGAAGGAGACGAACAGCGCGTCCGCGGGAATCGACCGTGTTCCCTCGGGGCCGACGGCCGTCACCGTCCCGTCGAGCGCCGCGAGGACGGCGCAGAGTTCGGCCGCCGGATCCGCGTGGGCCAGGCTGCCGACGACCGTCCCGCGGTTGCGGATCTGCGCGTGTCCGACGAGTGCGAGCGCGTCGACGAGGAGAGGACAGTGCCGGGCGACGAGCGCGGATCGCTCGGCGGTCCGCTGCCGGCAGAGGGCGCCGAGAACCAGGTGCGCGCCGTCCTGCGTGAGGTAGTTGAGCGCCTGCACGCGGTTGATGTCGACGATGACCGCCGGCCTCGCGAGGCGCATGTTCATCATCGGGACGAGGCTCTGCCCGCCGGCCAGCACCTTGGCGTCATCGCCGTGGGCCGCGAGCAGCCCGACCGCTTCCTCGACGGTGTGCGGGGCGTGGTACTCGAACGCCGCCGGCTTCACGCGCCGCTGCCGAGCTGCTGCTCGAGACACTTGAAGAACTGGCCGATCAGCATCTTGCCGACGCCCCCCAGCATGCGTTGGCCGACCCCAGCGATCAGACCACCGATCTGCATATCCCCGCTCCACTTGACGAGCGTGCCGGTGCCCTCGGGCTCGAGGTCGATCACGCCTTCGCCCTTCATGAACCCGGACCCGCCGGTGCCCTCGAGCAGGATCTTGCAGTGCGTCGGCGCGCGCTTGTCGGTGATCGTCAGCGTGCCCTTGTACGAGCCCTTGACCGCCGCGATGCCGATCGTCAGCGTCGCCGCGTACGCGTCCGGACCCGTCGGCGTGAGGTCGGTGAGCCCGGGGGTGCACCGGCGCAGCGCCTCCGGATCGTTGATCGTCTTCCAGACCGTGTCTACCGGTGCCGGCAGCGTGCTGGTGCCGTCGAGTTTCATGCGCTCCTCCGTGCTTCGATGATGAGCCGCCGCAGTCGGGTGGGGCTGAGCGGCGCCTCCGTGATATGGATTCCAAGCGGGCGCAGCGCGTCCTCCACGGCCTGGGCGATCACTGCAGCGACCGGGATCACCCCGGCCTCGCCGGCGCCCTTGACGCCGAGCGGGTTCAGCGGGGAGGGCGTCTCCAGGTGCGCCACCTCGATGCGAGGGATGTCCGCGGCGGTCGGCAGCAGGTAGTCCATCAGGGTCGTGCTGAGGGGCTGGGCCTGGTCGTCGTACGCGAGCTGTTCCCAGAACGCGCCTCCGAGCCCCTGCGCGACGCCGCCGTGGATCTGCCCCTCGACGATCATCGGGTTGATCACGCGGCCGCAGTCGTGGACGACGACGTACCGGGAGATCGTGAGCATCGCGGTCTCGAGGTCCACCTCGACCACGCAGGCGTGGACGCCGTTGCTGAAGGTGCCCTGCGGCGGCGCGAAGTATCGCACCGCTTCGAGGCCCGGGCCCTCCCACGCCTCCGGCATGGCGAAGCGCAGCGGGTTCGCCGCCTGGGCGACCTCCCCCAGCGGAAGCGCGCGCGCCGGCACGCCGCGGACGAACGCCCTGCCGTCCGCGAGTTCGACTTCCTCTGGGAGGACCTCGAGGAGCGAGGCCGCCACCAGCCGGGTCTTGTCCCGGACCGCGCCGGCCGCGAGGGCCACCGCGTTCCCGGCGACCGTCGCGGCGCGGCTCGCGAAGGTGCCGGTGCCCCACCCGAACAACGCGGTGTCGCCGGTGTGCACCGTGACGTCGCGCGGCGACACGCCGAGCGCGTCGGCGGCGATCTGGGCGAACGACGTCATGTGTCCCTGGCCCTGCGTCCCGACGCCGGTGGCCACGAACACGCGGCCGGACGGTTCGACGGTGATGCGGGCGCCCTCGTAGGGTCCGATGCCGGTGCCCTCGACGTAGCAGGCGACCCCGCATCCCAACGCCCGACCGTCCGCGCGCGCCTGTGCCTGGCGCGCAGGCCAGTCGCGATACCCGATCAGCTCGAGCGCGCGGGCGAAGCACGCCGGGTAGTCCCCGCTGTCGTACCGGAGCGGCGCGTTGTCTTGGTAGATGAGGCCCACGTCGTAGGGGAATTCATCGGGCTGGATGAAATTGCGCCGCCGCACCTCGGCGCGGTCCACGCCGAGCTCCTCCGCGACGCGGTCGAGCAGGCGCTCCATCACAAACACGCCGTGGGGGCGTCCGGCGCCACGGTACGGGCTGACCGTCGTCTTGTTCGTGAACAGGGCGCGAAACTCGCAGTGGTAATTCGGGACCCGGTAGGGGCCGGGCAACGTCGTCGAGGCGACGATGGGGACGATGAGGCCGTACGGGATGTAGGCGCCCGAGTCGTAGAGAAACACCGTGCGGACGCCGAGGATCCGTCCGTCCGCGTCGACGGCGATCTCGGCGTCGTGGATTTGCTCGCGCTCCTGGTTCGTCGCGACGAGATGCTCGCGGCGGTCTTCGATCCACTTGACCGGCCGCCCGAGCCGCATGGCAGCGAACGGCACGAGCACCTCCTCGGGATAAAACATCATGATCTTCGGCCCAAAGCCGCCGCCCACGTCCGGCGCGACGACGCGGACGTGCTGCTCCGGCAGGCCGAGGAGTCGGGCGAGGCCGTTGCGGATCGGAATCGGTGCCTGGGTGCTGTCCCAGACGTCGAGGTGGTGCGCGCGCGCGTCCCACGCGGCGACCACCCCGCGCGTCTCGATCGGGCACGAGGCGCCGCGGTCGACGACGAACCGCGCTCCGAACCGGTGCGGCGCGCGGGCAAACGCATCCTCGACGTGGCCGACGCGCTGCGTGTAGTGCGCGCAGACGTTCGTGTCGAGATCCTCGTGCACCCGCGGCGCCCCCGCGGCGACCGCCGCTTCGAGCGTCGCCACGACCGGCAGCGGCTCGTACGTCACGGTGATCAGATCGCACGCGTCCTCGGCGGCGTACCGGTCCTCCGCGACCACGAATGCCACCGGTTCGCCGACGTAGCGGACGGTGTCGGGCGCGAGTGCGCACTGGGTCTTGTGGTGGATCAGCGCCGGGTGCGGGATGAGCTTTGGCAGCGGATCGCCGAGCGGGCCCAGATCGGCGTGGGTGTAGACTGCGAGCACGCCCGGCGCGGCGCGCGCGCGGCGCGCGTCGATCCCGATGATGCGCGCGTGCGCGTGGGGGCTGCGCAACACGGCGCCGTGGGCGGCGCCGGCGACGCGCACGTCGTCCACAAACAGACCGCGGCCGCGAAGGAGCGCGGGGTCCTCGTTGCGCGTCACGCGGGCGCCGAAGTAGCGTGTCGTCATAGGGGAGTGTACCGTTCGATGGCTTGGGGCGCGATTCCTCGGGAGGAGCGTGTGCCCTCTCGTCGAAGCCGAGCGCGTCGCGGCGCGCACCCGACGCCGCGCCTCGGGGGTGGGGTGGGTGTGGGCAACGACGCGCGGAGCACGTTCGAATCCGGCGGCGCACCCGGCCGTGAGGACGCGCGTCCGGTCCGGCCACGGTCGACGCCCCGCGGCTCACGCCGGCAGATTGCCTGCGGGTATTTCGCCTACCTGCTGCGGTGTGGCGACGGGACATTCTACGCCGGCTACGCGCTCGATCCGGCGCGGCGCCTCGCGGCACACCGGCGGGGACAGGCGGCGCGCTACACCCGCGGCCGCGGTCCGTGGGCGCTCGCCGCGGTGTGGCGCTGTCCGACCCGCGGGGCCGCGCTCAGGTTGGAGCGGCTGCTGAAGCGGATCGGCCGCCCGCGCCGACTTCGGCTCGTCGACGGCGCCCGTCTGACGCGCGTGGTTCCCGAGGCAGCCGGGCTCCGCGCGCGCCGGGTGCGGGTGTCGCGGTTCGCCGATCCCCGCTGACGCACCGTCTGCGTCGATCCGCGCGCGCGTGACTACGGCGCGTGCCCGTGCGGTGGCGTCCGGGGCGGCTCCACGGCGTCCGACTCCCCCAGCCCGATCGACGCCCCGGCAACCCGAAGCTGGCGCGTGTCGATGTCCAAGCGCATCAGGTCTTCCCCGAGAATGATCGGCCCCCGGTAGTGCGCGCGGACTTCCGCCAGCAGCGCCGTTCGATCGAACTGCGTGGGGACAAAATGGTTGAGCACCAAACACCGGACCCGCGCCTCCGCGGCGATGCCCCCCACGTCGGAGGACAGCGCGTGGTAGCTCGCGACGTTCCGAAGCCCCTCCGCGGTGCGCCCGGGGCCGAGGTGCATTTCCCGGGAGATGAAGCAGTCCTGCACGAGCACGTCCGCCTCGCGGCTGGCCTCGACGAGCGAGGCACACCGGACGGTGTCGCCGCTCAGCACCACTCGGCGGCCGCCCGCCTCGAACGCGAATCCGAAGGCCGGCCGCCACGGACGGTGATCCACCTCGAACGCGCCGACCGTCAGCCCGCCCTCGACGAGCACCGGGCCCGCGTCGAACTCCGTCACCTCGACCTCCAGGCCGGCCGTCGAGGCGCGCCGTTCGTGCGCGATGCGCTGGTCGCGCTCGGACCGCCAGACCTGCAGCAGATCTTCAACGAACCGCCGGGTGCCGGGGGGTCCGAAGACCCGCTGCGGGCGGTCGCGGCCTTGATGCCACGACGAGAGCACGAGCTGGTAGAGATCCATCACGTGGTCCGAGTGCAGGTGGGTCAGCAGCACCGCGTCCACGGCGGCGCCGCGCGAGCCGGCGCGCACGAGCTGCTGCGTCACGCCCGAGCCGCAGTCCACCAGAATCTCGACCCCGTCGTGGCGCACGAGGTTGGCCGGGCCCCGCCGGTCCGGATCCACCTGGGGGCAGCCGGTCCCGAGGAGGATCAGTTCCATCGGCGCGGGGGGCCGGCGGGCGAGGCCGCGTCGATCCGAGATCCGGGCTGGCCCGGCCGCGTCATCCGAGGCCGATCGCGAACGCCCGTGGGGGCGCGGACCGAGGGCGGTTGGTGGAGACCGGGCATCGCCGTGCCGGCGGCACGCCGGGGGTCAGCCGCGACCCACAAACGGCATCTTGGTCGCCATCACGGTCATGAACAGGACGTTCGAGTCCAGCGGGAGGCTCGCCATGTACACGACGGCGCGCGCGACGTCGCCGGCGTCCATTCTTGGCTCGACCCGCACCGACCCGTCCGCCTGCATCACGCCCTTTTCCATGCGCGCCGTCATCTCGGTCGCGGCGTTGCCGATGTCGATCTGTCCGCACGCGATGTGGTACTTCCGGCCGTCGAGCGCGGTCGACTTCGTGAGGCCGGCGATGCCGTGCTTCGTCGCCGTGTACGGGGCGGAGTTCGGGCGCGGGGTGTGCGCCGAGATCGACCCGTTGTTGATGATGCGGCCGCCGCGCGGGTCCTGGCTCTTCATCAGCCGAAACGCCTCCTGCGTGCAGTAGAACGCGCCCGACAGGTTGGTATCGACGACGGCCTTCCACTGGTCGACCGTCAGCTCCTCGAGCGGCACGGCCGGCGCGCCGATGCCCGCGTTGTTGAACAGGATGTCGAGCCGGCCGAACTCGGCCTTCGTCCTGGCGAACGCCCGGGCCACCGAGGCGGGATCGCCCACGTCGGTCGGCACGACCAGGGTCCGAGACGCCGCGGCGCGGGCGGTGTCCTCGAGCGCCTCCTTCCGGCGGCCGGCCAGCACCACGGCGTAGCCCTCCCGCGCGAGCGCGAGCGCCACGGCACGCCCGACCCCGCTCCCGGCACCCGTCACCAGCGCGATCTTGCTCGACGACTCCATGCTTCGGCTCCTTTGCGCCACCGCGTGCGTGATCGTTCCTGTGCACGCACGTTCTCGCGACTCACGGCGGCTTCCTGCGCGCCGTTCCGGAGATCGGCGCGGCGCGCCGTCGCGGGAGCGGCGGGATCCGGCCAGCCTGGCGGAGGTGCACCGGGACGGCCGCCGTCGACTCGGCCGCCGGCTCTCTCGGGGACGGATGAGATCCGGCGTCCCCGACGTTTATGCTAATATAGAATGGTTCTGCTCGATCGCGCGGTCCCGCGTGCCGCAGCACACCCGAGTTGCCGAGAAGGAGTGACGGTCCCCGATGGCGTCTGGTTCGGATCGCTCCGCAGGGTTTGGCGGCATTCCGCAGATCGTCGAGATTCTTAACTCGCAGGGGTACATCGCCGATCGCGAACTCGCGACCTCGGTGCACCTCAGCATCGTGCTGAACAAGCCGCTGCTGATCGAGGGCGAGGCCGGCGTGGGGAAGACCGAGGTCGCCAAGGTGATGGCCCGCGCGCTCGACACGGAGCTGATTCGCCTCCAGTGCTACGAAGGGCTCGACGTGCACACTTCGCTGTACGAGTGGAACTATCAGCGGCAGATGCTGCGGATCAAGCTCGAGGAGATGAGCGACCGGCCGGTAGAGGAGAAAGAGCACGAGATCTTCAGCGAGCCGTTCTTGCTGAAGCGGCCGCTGCTGCAGGCGATCACCGCCGACCACTCGCCGGTGCTGCTGATCGACGAGGTGGATCGGGCGGACGAGGAGTTCGAGGCGTTTTTGCTCGAGGTGCTGTCCGACTTCCAGGTCAGCATTCCCGAGATCGGCACGATCCGCGCGCGGCACGTGCCGTACGTCGTGCTGACCAGCAACCGGACCCGCGAGTTGAGCGACGCCCTGCGGCGCCGCTGCCTGTATCTGTGGATCGACTACCCGCCGTTCGAGAAAGAGCTGACGATCGTGCACACGAAGGTGCCGCAGATCAACGACCGCCTGGCGAATCAGATCTGCGCGTTCATGCAGCTGATCCGCGCCGTGCCCCTCTCCAAGGTGCCCGGCGTCGCGGAGACGCTCGACTGGAGCGCCGCGCTGTTCGCGCTGCACCGCGACCACCTCGACCCGCAGGCGATCGAGGAGACGCTCGGCTGCCTGTGCAAAGATCAGGAAGACCTCGTGCGCGTGCGCACGCAGTACATGGGGCCGATCCTGGACACGGTCAACGGGATGGGTGCGAGCGATGGCTGGACCTCCGAACGAATCGCGTCCCTGGCCGCCCAACTCCCCAAGGGCCGCTGACGCGGGGCGGACGCCCCGCGCCGGGAGGCGCGTCCGGCCCGGCAACCTGCCGGCGAACGTCACGCTGTTTGCGCGCCGGCTGCGCCGGCGCGGCCTCCGCGTCGGCCCCTCCGAGATCGGCGACGCGCTGCGCGCGCTGACCGCGGTCGACGTCTCGGACCGCGAGGAAGTGCGTCTGGGGCTCCGGACCGTGTTCGCGTCGTCGTTGGGCGAGCTGCCGGTGTTCGACGAGGAGTTCGCGCGCTTCTGGAGCGAGCCGATCGTCTCCGACGCCCCCGCGCAGTCCGAGCCTGAAGAAGGGGAAGATCCCGAGGGGGAGCCGAGTCCGGGCGCCGAGGAGCGCACGGAGATGAGCGTCGCGGATTGGTCCGGGGAGGAGGCGGCCCCCGACGAGGAACAGTCCGTGCCCGCCTACAGCCCCGCCGAGCTCCGGGCGCGCAAGGACTTCAGCGCGTTTTCGGCCGACGACCTGGACGCGATTTCGGAACTCATCCTGCTGATCGCCCGCCGCATCGCCACGCGCCTCTCGCGGCGCATGCGCTCGGCGAAGCGCGGCACCCTCGTCGACCTCCGCCGCACGATGCGCCGCAGCCTGCAGTTCGGCGGCGACCCCGTCCAGCTGCTGTGGCGGCGCCGCAAGATCCGGAAGGCGAAGCTCGTGCTGCTCTGCGACGTCAGCGGCTCGATGGATATCTACAGCCGCTTCCTCGTCCAGTTCATTTACGCGCTCCAGGACGCCGTGGGCCGCGTCGAATCGTTTCTGTTCAGCACGTCGCTGACGCGCGTGACCGACGCCCTCGATCAGCGCGACATCCGGCGGGCGCTGGCGGAGGCATCGCGGCAGGTCCCGGATTGGTCCGGCGGCACGAAGATCGGCGCGAGCCTCCGGACGTTCAACGAAATCTGGGGCCGGCGGCTGCTCGACCCGCGGACGATCGTGGTGATCTGCAGCGACGGGTGGGACACCGGCGATCTCGAGATCCTCGTGGGCGCGATGCGCGACCTGCGGGCTCGGGCCGGGAAGGTGATTTGGCTCAACCCGCTGCTCGGGAGCCCCGGCTACGAGCCGGTGACCCAGGGGATGAGCTCCGCGCTGCCGTTCGTGGATGTGTTCGCATCGGCGCACAACATCAACAGCCTCCGAGAGCTGGAGCGGCACCTGCGAGGGCCGCGGCGCAACCGCCCGCCGCGGCTTGACGTCGGGGCGGGCGGGCGATTGGGAGGACAGCGGCGATGAGGGAGCTTCGCGATATTCTGAGCCAACTGGTAGCTCTGCGCGGCCGCGGCGAGCCCGCGGCGGTCGCGACGGTGGTCCGGGTGCGCGGATCCACGTACCGCCGGGAAGGCGCGCGCCTCTTGATTGAGGCCAGCGGGCGGACCGTCGGGTCGATCAGCGGCGGCTGCCTGGAAGGCGATGTGGCGGAAATCGCGCGCGACGTGTTGGCGACGGGCCGTCCCCGGCTCGTGAATTACGACATGACCTCCGACGACGACGCGGTGTGGGGGCTCGGCCTCGGCTGCAACGGCGCGATCGACGTGTTCGTCGAAGCCGTGGTTGACGCGCGCGGGGACGAGGCGGTGGCGCTGCTCCGAGACAGCGTGGAGCATCGGCGCACGATCGCGCTGGCCACCGTGATCGCGGCGCCCACCGGCGGCGCGGAGGTCGGCGCGCGCCTGATCGTGCCCGCCGGCCCCGACGGCGGCGGCGTGCGGGGGACGCTCGGCGATCCCGCGCTTGACGCGCGCGCGCGGGCGGCCGTTCGGGACCAGCTCGCGGTGGGCCGTTCCGAGGTGCTGACGCTCGAGGCGCCGGGAGGCCCCGTCGAGGTGTTCGTCGAGGTCGTCTCCTCGCCGCTGCCGCTGCTGGTGTGCGGGGCCGGTCACGACACGCTGCCCGTCGTCCGGCTGGGCCATGAGCTCGGATGGTGGGTCATGGTCGCGGACAGCCGCCCGGCGTTCGCGAGCCGGGAGCGGTTTCCCGAGGCGGATGAGGTGGTGCTCACCGACGACGCGGACGTCCCGACGAAGGTGCGCATCGACCCCGAGACGTTCGTGATCCTGATGACCCACAACTACCTCCACGATCTCGGCCTGCTGCGCGGCCTGCTCGGGACCCCGGCCCGCTACATCGGCCTGCTCGGGCCGCGGCGGCGGACCGAGCGTCTGCTCGCGGACCTCGCCAAGGAAGGTGTCGTCGTGGACGACGCGCAGCGCGCCCGGCTGTACGCGCCGGTCGGACTCGACCTCGGGGCCGAGACGCCGGAAGAGATCGCGCTGAGCGTGCTTGCCGAGATGCTGGCCGTCCGGAACGGACGCGCGGCCGTGTCCCTCCGGGAGCGTCCGGGCCCGATTCATGAGGTCGCGCACGCGGCGACGGAGCCCGCCGGCACCGCGGCGGCCGCGCGCAACGTCGTCGTCTGCCAGGAGTGAGGTTCGCCCCGTGATTGCGGCGCTGGTGCTCGCCGCGGGCCGTGCCGTCCGGATGGGGTCGCCCAAGCTGCTCCTCCCGGTCGGCGGAGAGGCGCTGCTCGCGCGCGTGCTCCGCGCGGCGCGCGCGTCCCGGTGCGACGACGTGCTCGTGGTCGTGGGTGCGGGGGCCGAAGACATTACGGCCGCCGCCCGCGAGGCCGGCGCCCGCGCGGTCCTGAACCCGCGGTACGCCGAGGGTATGGGGACCTCGGTCGCGGCCGGCATCGCCGCGCTCCCCGATGCGTGCGAGGCGGTTGTGGTGATGCTCGGCGACCAGCCGTTTGTGGGCCCCGAGATCATCAACGCGTTGATTGACGCGCACCGCGACACCGGCCGCCCGCTGGTCGCGTCGCGGTACGGGACGGTGCGCGGCGCGCCGATGCTGATTGGGCGGGACCTGTTTGACGAGGCGCGCGCGCTCGACGGAGACGTCGGCGCGCGCGTGCTGCTCCGCGGGCATCCCGATCTCCTGGCGGAGGTCGACGTCGGGGAGGGGCCGGCGTCGTGGGATGTGGATACGCCCGACGATCTTGAGCGGGTGCGGCGCGCCGACGGAGGCGCGGACGTCCCGGGGGCCCGCACGCCGTGACGGCCGATCCCCACCGGAATCAACCGGTGCTCCAGCGCGGGCGTCCGCTCGAGTCGGCGGCCGGCGCGGTGATTCTCGTGCACGGCCGGGGCGCTTCGGCGGAGGACATTCTGGGCCTGGCCGAGGCGTTTGGGCAGCCTGAGCTCGCGTATCTCGCCCCGGACGCGGCCGGCGGTACCTGGTACCCGCGGCCGTTCCTGGCGCCGATTGCCGACAACGAGCCGTGGCTCAGCTCCGCCCTGCAGGTGCTGGCCGGTCTGGTCGAGCGGGCGGTCCGCGCGGGGATCCCGACCCGCCGCGTGGCCGTGGCCGGGTTTTCGCAGGGCGCGTGTCTGGCGACTGAGTTTGTCGCGAGGAACGCCGCGCGCTACGGCGGTCTGATCGGGTTTACCGGCGGCCTCATCGGGCCGCCGGGCACGCGGTTTCACTACCCAGGCGATCTTGCCGGGACGCCGGTGTTTCTCGGGGCGGGGGATCCCGATCCTCACGTGCCCTGGGCGCGCGTCGAGGAGTCGGCGTCGGTGCTCTCCGGCCTCGGCGCGGACGTGACGCTGCGCCGGTATCCGGGGCTGCCGCACACGATCGACCGGGACGAGATCGACGAGGCGAGGAAGATCGTCGCGAGGCTGGCCGCATCGGAAGACGGGGCGCCGGGCGCATTCGGCGGCTCCGCACACCCGCGCTGAGGGGGACCGGCATGACCATGCCCGATGTACCGCGCTGGACCGATTCCGCGGCCGCGTGGCCGCCGCTTCCGCTCGAGGCCTGGCGGGATACGTGCGACACCCTGCACATGTGGACGCAGATCGTCGGCAAAGTGCGGCTCACGCTGACGAGACGGATCAACCACTACTGGCACAGCACGTTCTATGTGACGCCGCGGGGCCTGACCACGTCGGCGATTCCCTACGGGTCGGGGACCTTCGAGATGCGGTTTGACTTTCTGGCCCACGAGCTCGTGATCGACGTCTCCGACGGCGCCACGCGGCGTGTGCGCCTCGCCCCCCGCACGGTGGCCGATTTCTACAAGGACGTGATGGAGACGCTCGACGCGCTCGGGATCAGCGTGAGGATCGTCGCGATCCCGGACGAGGTGCCGAATCCAATCCCGTTCGCCGAGGACACCCAGCACGCGTCGTACGACCCGGAGTACGCGACCCGGTTCTGTCGCGTGCTCGCGTCCGCGGACACGGTGCTGAAGGCGTTTCGGGGACGGTTCATGGGGAAGTGCAGCCCGGTGCACTTCTTCTGGGGCAGCTTCGACCTCGCGGTCTCGCGGTTCAGCGGCCGGCGGGCGTCGCCTCCGCCGGGCAAGGACGCCGACTTCCTGACGCGCGAAGGGTACTCGCACGAAGTGAGCAGCGTCGGCTTCTGGCCGGGCAGCGGGACGGTGCTGGAGCCCGCGTTCTACGCGTACACGGCGCCGGCGCCGCCCGGGTTAGAGCGCGCAGGGGTCCAGCCGGCCGGCGCATCGTACGACAAGGGCCTCGGGGAGTTTCTCTTCCCGTACGAGCGCATGCGGACGGCGGCGTCGCCGCGGTGGGCGCTGCTCGAGTTTGCGCAGAGTGCGTACGAGGCTGGAGCGGATCTTGCCGGCTGGGACCGCGCCGCGCTGGAGCGGCCCAGACCCGGCACCGGGTGGACGTAGGATAGCAACGAGGGAGGGGCTATGGCGAAGACATGCCGGCACACCGATCAGATCCGTCAGGTCACTCCGTCGGGCAAGGGGTGCAAGGAGTGTCTGGAGATGGGGGACACGTGGGTCCATCTCCGGCTCTGTCTCACGTGCGGACACGTCGGCTGCTGCGACAGCTCGAAGAACCGTCACGCGACCAAGCACTTTCACGCCGTCCACCACCCGATCATGCAATCGTTCGAGCCGGGTGAGGACTGGCGTTGGTGTTACGTGGACGAGATGATGGTCTAACACGCCCGGGACGATCAGCGTCCCGGTGGGAGCGGGGTCGAACGAGCCGGCCGGGACCGAGGACGAGTGGTCTCGGCGGTCACCACTCGTCTTCGTTGCTGGAGCTCCAGTCGTCGTCGTCGCCCTCGACGATCTGGCTCCTCGGGTCCTCGTCCTCGGCGAGCCAGTCGATCTCGTCGTCGTCCTCCGCGTGCGTCGTCGGCACCAAATCGGGCTTGAGCTCCTCGGGGCGGGCGGCGCGCTCGGTCTTGCGGACGGCGGCGGCGGTACGCGTCGCGGGCCGCTTGCGCTGGACGGTGGCGGCGGTCGACTTCGTCGCGCGGGCGCTCGACGTCTTCTTGCCGGTGCGGGTGGTCGAGCGCGACGCCTGCTTGGCGGGGCGCGCCGCTTTCACCTTTCGCCCGCGTGTCGTTGCCTTACGGGTCATTCCCTCACCTCCGCTTCAGTCACGGTACCCATTATAGCCAACTAGTCAAGTCCCACGACCCCGGAGCGCGAGGCCGCCCGCCGGCTCATTGCGGGCCGTCCGGCCGGATCCGTCGCGCCCCGGTGTACACGCTGAATTGGGCGCCCCGCACGAAGCCGACCAGCGTCATCCCAAACGCCTCCGCCGCCTCGCACGCCAGGCTCGACGGTGCCGAGACCGCGGCGAGGATCGGGATCCCCGCTGCCGCCGCCTTCTGCGTGATCTCGAAGCTCGCCCGGCCGCTGACGAGCAGGAGGTGGCGGCGGAGCGGTACCGCGCCGCCGAGCAGCGCGCGGCCGACGATCTTGTCCACGGCGTTGTGCCGGCCGACGTCCTCACGCGACGCCACGAGGCGTCCGGCGGCGTCGAACAGGCCCGCCGCGTGGAGCCCGCCCGTCTTGTCGAACACGGACTGGGCGGCGCGGAGCTGGTCGACGCACCCGCCCAGCGCCCGGCCGTCGACGGCGAGATCGTCCTCCGCCACCGAGGCGACGCCGTCGAGGCGAATGGCATCGATCGACGCCTTTCCGCAGACGCCGCAGCTCGACGTCGCGTAGAAGTGACGGGTGGCCCGGGTGAGATCGAACGCGGCGTGCGGTCGCAGAAACACGTTCACGATGTTGTACTGCTGCTCGCCGTCGAGCGCCGGATCCGTGCAGTAGCTCATCGACCGGATCGCGCCGGCGCCGCGGACGATGCCCTCGGTGAAGAGAAAGCCCGCCGCGAGCTCAAAGTCGTGGCCCGGCGTGCGCATCGTGACCGCGACCTGGACCGCGGCGCGCTGGTCGGGCGGCCACACACGGATCTCGAGCGGCTCCTCGGTCGCGACGACGTCCGTGCGCTCCCGCACCGTGCCGCCGGTGGCCCGCAGCACGCGCCGCCGCACCGTGCTGGTGCGCGGTGCCCGCAGGCTGCCGGGGTCCGGTGACCGTGTGAGGCGCGGCGTCATGGTGTGTCCCTCGGAGCCGTCGGCCGCGCATGGTGCAGGGCGCGCGCCGCACCGTGATGCTAGCATCCGGCCCCGCGCCGCGTCAACGAAACGTCGGGGGCGTGGGGGCCCCGGCCGGGCCCGGTCTGTCCGCCGCGCGCGAAGACCGGTGACTCCGCGGGTCGACCGTGTCCGGCACGCGGGCCCGAGCGGTCCGCGCGCCGGATCGTCACCCGATGTAGTTCGAGATCTCGACCAGGTTGCCGTCCGGATCGCGGAAGTACACGGACCGGAGCGAGCCCGCGGCCCCCTGTTTCGGAGTGGGGCCGGCCACGATCTCGACGCCGCAGCCGCGCAGGTGCGCGACGACGTCCTCGACTGGCGTCTTCGTGATCAGGCAGAAGTCGCCCGACCCCGGGGTCGGGCGGAGGGCTTTTGGCTCGTATTCGGCGCCGGCCTGATGTAGATTGATCTTCTGGGCGCCGAACGCCAGTGCTCTGCGGCCGCCGTCGAACGTGACCGGGGACATCGCGAGGACGCGCGCGTAGAACGCGCACGCGGCCTCGACGTCGCGGACGGTCAGGACGAGATGGTCAATCCGGTCGATGTTCACGGCTGGGCGCGGCCCCCGGGGTGGCTTGGATATGCCGCCGCGGTCGGCGGCATCCGGACGGGACTTTTTCGACGAGGCCGCCAACTTCCTTCCCCGACAGCCCGTGTGCGGCGCCGCTCCGCTCACGCGCGGCGTCAGGGGAGGATGCGTCATGATCCACCAGCTCCGGATCTATGAGATCTTCGAGGGCAACAAGACGGCGTTCCACGAGCGCTTTCGCGATCACGCCGCGCGGATCATGCGGCGGCATGGGTTCGAGATCGTCGCGATGTGGGAAGCGAAGACGGCCCGGCGAACCGAGTTCGTCTACGTGCTGGCCTGGCCGGACGAGGCCGCGATGCGCGCGGGCTGGGCGGCGTTCATGGCGAACGAGGAGTGGAAGGAGATCAAGCGCGCAACCAGCGCGGTGCACGGCGATCTTGTCGGAGAGATCGAGGATCGCGTGCTCGTCCCAACCGACTACTCCCCGGTGGTGCCGCGCCCCAAGCCGGCGTAACGCGAGGGACCCTCGCTCCGCGTCGCCCGCCGGTGTTCCGGGGGCTCCCCGCGATGCCGGTCAGCGGGCCGCGAGGAGGGCGCGGACGCAGTTCGCGATCCGATCGATCTCGGCCTCGAGCCGATCCGGCGCCACGCCGTCCACCGCGGCGATCGTCGCGAGCACCGGCCCGACGGCGCCGGACTTTTGGTCTCCGACGAGGATCACGGGGCGTTCGGGATGCTGGAACCCCTCGATGAGGATGACGTTCGGGGGCGCTCCCCACGCCGCCCGGGCCGCGTCCCCGGCGATGCGCGCGGCATGCGTCCCGTCCTCAACGGCGGCCGCGATCCGCAGGACGGTGTCGTCCGGCCCGGCGAGGACGACCACGTGCGCGCCGGCATCGGCGAACCGGGCGCTGTCGCTTCCCGGGCGGTCGGCGGCGAAGCCGTGGGCCGCGTGTTTCACCACCGCGACCCGTAGCCCCGCGGCGGCGAGGCGGCGCACGATGGCGGCGAGCACCGTGGTCTTGCCGCTGCCCGACACCCCGGTGACCCCGATGACGGTCGCGGCGGGCTCCGGCCGCGGCAGGGACAGCCGGGCGCGATCCTCGTCCTGGTCGAGCAGCAGGGCGGGTACTCGCGATCCGGCCGGCAGGGCGGGCGTACCAGGGGGCAGCAGGACAAGCGCCGTCGCGCCGATGACGGACGCGTAGTCGCCTCCGGGGGTCCCCGTGAGCACCTGCGCCTCCGCGGCGTGCTCGGACGCGTTCGGCAGGCACGCCCACAAGGCGCGCATCTTGTCGACGGCGGGCGGGAGCGCCGTGGACACCTGTACGGTTCTGACGGGCCGGACCACGCGGTGCCGTCCCTGGAGCCGCCGCACGAGCGGCTGCACCAGCAGGTGGAACGCGGCAAGACACGCGACCGGGGTGCCGGAGACCCCGGCGACCCACGCGTTTCCGAGCCGCCCCGCGAAAAATGGCCCGCCGGGCCGCAGGGGGACGCGCCCCGCGATCTGCCGGGCGCCGAGTTCGAGCCACGTGCGCTGCACGGCATCGTGGCGCCCGACCGACACGCCGCCCGACGAGATCACGAGGTCGTACCGGCCGGGCAGGGCGGTGAGCGCCGCCAGCAGCTCCTTGGGCTCGTCCGGGGCGATGCCCCGGTACTCGACCGTGCAGTTCAGGGCCTCGAGGATACCGCGCAGCGCGACGGAGTTGCTGTTGAACACGTGGCCGGCCGGAAGCGGCGCCGTCGAGGCGGCTGGATCCGCCAGCTCGCTGCCGGTCGCGATGACCGCCACGCGCACCCGGCGGTGCACGGCGACGTCGCGCACCCCACAGCCGACCAGCGCGGCCGCGACGGCCGGTGCGATGACCTCGCCCGCCTGCGCCACGCGTGCGCCCACCGCGATCGTCTCCCCGACCGGGGAGATGTTCGTCTTCACCCGGATCGGCCGCCCGATGGACGCGATGCCATCGTCCACCCGGACCCATTCGAGCGGGACGACGCGATCGCCGCGCGCCGGGATCGCGCCGCCGGTGGGGACCGTCCACGTTTCTCCGAGCGCCGGTCCGGGCCCGGGTCGCTCGCCCATCTCGACCGCGCCGGTGATGCGGAGCCGCGCGGGGCGTTCGGCGGAAGCGTCGCGGACGTCGGCATCATGGCAGAGGTACCCGTCCATCGCGGCCCTGGGGAAATGCGGGACCGGGACCGCCGCCAGCACGTCTTCGGCGGCGACCCGGCCGTCCGACTCGGACGCGGCGACGCGTTCGGTCGGGAGCGGCGATGCCTCGGCCAGCAGGCGATCGAGGGTCTCGATTACGTCCATGCGCGAGCTCCTCCGGGCCGGCCGCGTGGCGAACGGGATCCCGCGTGTGGCGCGGTGTCGATGTGGCGCATCACAGGACGATTATAACGTCTCGGGCCGGAGGTACGGGCGGGGCGTGGCGCGCCTAGCCGTGATGCGGCGTGCCGGCGATCCGCCACGAATACGTCAGCGCGGTCGCCTTGCGGATCATCGCCGAGACCGAGCAGTAGCGATCCTGACTGAGCGTGACTGCCCGCCGCACCTGGTCGGACGTGAGGGCTGCGCCCGTAAACACGTACTCCAGCGTGATGTGGGTGAAGACCCGGGGGTGGTCCGCCGCGCGCTCGCCGGAGATCTGGATCTCCAGACCTTCGATGGGGGCGCGCATCTTCTGGAGGACGGACACCACGTCCATCCCCGTGCACCCGCCGAGCGCGGCGAGGAGGGCTTCCATCGGCGACGGCCCGCGGCCGCCGTGTTCCGGCGTGGTGTCGAGGGTGATCGTGCCGCCGGATCCCGCCGTGACCCCGAAGGCGAGCCCGCCCTCCCACCGCACGGTCGCTTGCATCTGCCTGCCTCCCGGCCGGCCGGCTCGCACGATCCGGCCGGCTGCCGTGCGAGTTCGACGGCGTCCGGCGGCCGCCCTGCGCTGCGCACCAGGAACGGCACGCTGCGCGGAGGAAGGAAGGGGTGCAGAACGCAGCGCGGAGGACGCGGATGCAGATGTTCGTCGTGCGCGTCGACAACCCCGACGGTCTCAATCTGATCTTCGGGCAGTCGCACTTCATCAAGACGATCGAGGATCTGCACGAGGCGCTGGTCGGCACGGTGCCCGGGATTCTGTTCGGCGCCGCGTTCTGCGAGGCGAGCGGACCGCGGCTCGTGCGCTCGACCGGGACCGATCCGGCGCTGGTCGCGCTGGCCGTGCGGAATCTGCAGGCGATCGGGTGCGGCCACGCGTTCCTCATCATGCTCGGCAACGCGTACCCGGTCAACGTGCTCGACGCGGTGCGGCGGGTGCCTGAGGTCTGCCGGATCTACTGCGCGACCGCGAATCCGCTCGAGGTGATCGTCGCGGAGACCGAACAGGGGCGGGGCGTCCTCGGCGTCGTGGACGGGCAGCCCCCGCTCGGCGTCGAAGGCCCCGAGGACGTCGCCGCGCGCCACGGCCTGCTGCGGAAGATCGGCTACAAACTCTAAGCCGCCGCGGGGGGCCGGACGATGACGGACGCGCAGGCACGCTACAAAGAGCAGGCGGCGCTCGCCGCGGTCGCGGACGAGGTGCGCGACGGCATGGTGCTCGGCCTCGGCACGGGCACCACGGCGGCGTACGTGTTGCAGGCGCTCGGCCGACTCACGCGGGAGCGCGGGTGGCGGCTCCGCGGGGTGCCGACCTCCGACCGCACCGCGGCCGACGCGGAACGCCTCGGGATTCCGCTGACGACCCTCGACGAGACGCCCGACGTTGCGCTCGACGGCACCGATCAGGTGGACGCCGCCCTGAATCTCGTGAAGGGCGGCGGGGGGGCGCACGTCCGCGAGAAGCTGGTGGCGCTGGCCGCGCGGCGCGTGGTCATCGTCGGGGATACCACGAAGGCGGTGGCGACGCTGCACGGACCGATTCCGCTCGAGGTGCTGCCGTTCGCGCTGCCGTGGGTGCTGCGGGAGCTGCCCGCCCAGATTCGGGGCAGCACCGCGTCCGTGCGGCTGCGCGACGGACAGCCGGCGCGCTCCGACGGCGGCAACTTCCTGGTCGACCTGCAGTGCGGTCCCCTCGGCGATCCGGCCGCCACGGCGGCGATCCTCGACGGCACCTCCGGCGTGGTCGACCACGGACTATTCCTCGGCATCGCCGACGTCGTGTATCTGGCCGGACGGGACGGGGTGCGGCGCTTGGCGGTGGAGCGTGGACGGCGGTGATGCCGCCGTGGCTGTTTCAGCCGTTCGGCCGCCGCATCCTCGCGCTGCCGCCGCGGCTGCTGCTCCTGTTCATCGTGTGGACGCTCGTGTGGAAGGGCATCGCGCTGTGGCGCGCCGCGCGCGCCGGGCAGTCGCTGTGGTTTGTCGCGATGCTTCTCCTGAACACCGGCGGACTGCTGGAGATCGTCTATCTGGCGTTTCTCGCGCCGCGGCGGACGCCGTTGGCGGACGTCACGGCGCCGGCGGGGCCCGCGCAGTCTCCGGAGGCGACGAGCGGGGTCAGTAAGGATTCGGTGTAGCCGCGAGCGGCGCGCCGTCCGGGGGGAACGCTACGCGGCGTGGTGCACGGACCGGATGATCAAGACTCGCGTGTGCGATGTCTCGGCCGTATGCGCGCGTCCGATCTCGATGGCCTCGCTGTCGCGCTCGCAGGGCCATCGCTGACCGCACTCCATGCATCTCACGAGCGGCGTCGCGGACTTGGGGGCGGGATCGGGGAGCGTCTCGCTGGACTCGTGTCGTCTCGTCTTGATCAGGACGTCGGACGGCATGGGTGTGGCGGCGTGTGTCGGGCGGCCGCGTGGCATCCGTGCGGGCACGCGGTTACGCAGACGAGATGCGGCACCGTGTGGGGGGCGCGGCTAACCGACGAGCGGCGCTCGTTGCGTGCCGGTCGAGGCTGCCGCGACACCGCCGTACGCCCACCGGAGCCGGGCGGCCTCAAGCAGCTCGGCGCTCACGGAGAGAATGATGATGCCCGTGCGCACCGCGGATTCCTGGAGGAACAGGTCCAGTTCGTCGACCGTCCGCGCCCGCCGCGCCCCGAGGTTCGCGCGGAGCTCATCAGCCATCATTGGATTGTCGAACTTGATCCGCATCGGATCCCACGGACTGCCCTCCTGAATGTCCACCAGGTGGAGCCGTCCGGTCATCGCCAGCGCCGTGAAGTACTTTCCCCTGGTTTTCTTACGCAGGGGGGCGGCCGCGGCGCCCCCCCGAGGGGGTGAGGGGAGCGCCGTGTAGTGCGCCGCGCCGGACCCGGCGCGGGGCTCGTCGACGATGCCGCCGGCCAGGACTTGCTGCCGGAGGGAATAGAGCTGCAGGGCTCGGGCCAGCCGGTTCAAGAGTGAGTGTCGCATCGCATCGTCCACGATAGCCGACTCGCCCCTGCGAGACAATCTGCAAACGCCTATTCACTGGCCGGGGTGGGGCCCCGGCCGCGGGCATGGCTCGCGGGCGGGCGCCGTGCGGCGGCCCGCCCGCGTGACGGTGCTTCCGGTGCCGGCGCTAGCGCGCTTTGAGGGCGCTCGGCTGGATCGCGCCGAGCTCCTCGAAGAACCGCACGGTGGCGCGCACCCCGCGATCGAAGCTCTTCAGGCGGAAAAACTCGTTCGGCCCGTGGGCGCCGTTATCGGTTTCGCCAAACGCGAAGAACACGAGCCACTGGCCGAGCTCGCTTTGGATCATCTCCGACACCGGCAGCGTGCCGCCGGTCCGGACGCGCGCCGGTTCCTTCCCGTACACGTCCTTGAGCGCGCGCGCGGCCGCGATCAACCCGGGGTAGGTGGACGGCATCGAGTACGCGCGGGCGCGGCCCTGAAACGGCTTGACGGTGACGGTGACGCCGGGGGGCGTGTGCGCGCGCACGTACTGCGTGATCGCCTCGATAATCCGCTCGGGCTGCTGGCCGGGGACCAGCCGGCACGTGATCTTCGCGTGGGCCTCCGCCGGCAGCACCGTCTTGATCCCGTCCCCCTGGAACCCGCCCCAGATGCCGTTGATCTCCAGCGTCGGCCGGATCCACGTGCGTTCGACGGGCGTGTACGCGGGCTCCCCGACGAAGGCGCTGATCCCGAGGTTGGCGCGGTAGGCCTGTTCGTCGAACGGCACCGCGGCGATCTCGCGCCGCTCGGCCTCCGTCGGCTCGCGCACGCCGTCGTAGAACCCGTCGACGAGGACCCGGCCGTGTGCATCGTGCATGCCCGCGAGCAGCGTGGTGAGCACGTGAATCGGATTCGCGACCGTGCCGCCGTAGGTGCCCGAGTGCAGGTCGGTGCGTGCGCCCCGCACGTCGATCTGTACGCCGGCGAGCCCTCGGTTGCCGACCGAGACGGACGGCGACTCGGCCCCGAGCATCGAGCCGTCCGCGCTCACGGTGACGTCCGCGTCGAGCAGCGCGCGGTGTTCGCGGATGAACGGGAGCAGGTTCGGGCTGCCGATCTCTTCCTCGCCTTCGAACATGAACTTGAGGTTCACCGGCGGCTTGCCCGCCAGTTCGCGAATGGCGTCGAGCGCCGCGAGCACCACGAACAGCGCGCCCTTGTCGTCCGAGGCGCCGCGGGCGAAGAGGCGGTCATCGCGGACGGCCGGGTCGAACGGCGGGGATGTCCATTCGTTGAGCGGATCCACCGGCTGTACGTCGTAGTGGCCGTAAATGAGCACGGTCGGGAGCCCATCGCCGACGTGCCACTGGCCGTACACGACGGGGTTGCCGGCGGTCGGCAGGAGCTGGACCTCGGGCACGCCGGTGGCGCGCAGGCGGTCGGCGAGCCAGTTCGCGGCCTTCGTGATGTCCGGTTTGTGGGCGGGAAGAGCGCTCACGCTCGGAATGCGCAGGAATGTCTGCAGCTCCTCGAGCTGCCGGTCTCGCGCTTTGGTCAGGTACGCGTCTGCCGCCTTGACGTCCATGCGTGTGCCCCCGTGACTCGAATATGCCGTGCCCCAGAGGATTCCCGCACGGGCGCGCGCGCCCCTGCGCCGCGGGCGGTCACGGTCCCAGGGGACGCTCGACCATGGCGCTGCCGCCGCTCCGCCGTACGGGCTCCGCCGCCGCCGTCACCGTTCCGTCCGGATGAAACGCGATGCCGCTCGCGGCGCCGATCCCGAAGGCGCCGACATGGACGAACCGGTGCCCAAGCTGCGTCAGTGCCTGCGCCTCCGGCTCGGCCAAGAACTCGGCTTCCCCCTGCGCGACCGGCGAGCTGTCCTGGTAGTACCGCGGGGCCGCGATGGCGCTCGGCAGGTCCATGCCGAAGTCGAGGGTATCGACGAGCAGCTCGAGCACGGTCGTGACGATGGTGCTGCCGCCCGGCGACCCGAGCGCCAGCACCGGCTGCGCGCCTTTGACCACGATGGTCGGGCTCATGGTGCTGAGCGGGCGCTTTCCGCCCGCGGGGGCGTTCGGGCTGCCGGGCGTGGTCGAGAAGTCGGCGAGTCCGGTGTTCAGCACGAACCCGAACCCCGGCACGACGGAGGCGTTGCCGAAGCCCTCGCCGAGCGTGTACGTGTAGCTCACCACGTTGCCCTCACGGTCGGCGACGGTCAGGTGCGTCGTGGAGGTCCCCTCGGCGGACGTGTCCGCCGGCCGCGCGCCGCCGGTGCGCTCGGCCGCCGGCTGGAACGGAATCGGATTCCCGGGGAGCACGGTCCCCGGGGCGGCGTCCGCACCGATGCGCGCGCGGCGCTCCGCCGCGTATCCCGCGGACAGGAGCCCGGCGGTCGGCACCCGCACGAAGTCGGGATCGCCGAGGTACGCCCGCCGATCCGCGAAGATGAGGCGGGCGGTCTCCATCTCGTCGTGCACGGCCTGGGCCCGCGGGAGCGTGCCGAGGTCGAACCCGGCCAGAATGTTGAGCGCCAGCGCCACCGCGGTCCCGCCCGCGCTCGGCAGGCCCATCCCGTAGACGGTGTAGCCGCGGTAGGTCGTCACGACGGGTGCCCGTACCCGCACCTCGTAGTCGCTCAGATCCGCGAGCGTCATCACGCCTGGATGGACCGGGCCCGTGAATCCGGGCACGACCGGGGGCTGCTGCACCGAGTGCACGATCGCCCACCCGATCGGTCCCCGGTACACGGCGCGGCTGCCCTCCAGCGCGATCAGCCGGTAGGCGCGCGCCAGGTCGGGATTGCGGTACGGTGAGCCGACCGGCGGGACGTCGCCGGCGGGCGTGAGGAACAGCTGGCGGCTCGCGCCGAAGGCCCGGAGCCGGTTCGCATTGGAGCGCGTCAGCCCGACGAACTCCGCGTCGCGCGGAAACCCCTGTTCCGCCACCCGGATCGCGGGCGCCAGGACCTCGCTCAGCGTCAGATGTCCATACCGGTGCAGCGCCTCCTCCCACCCGAGGACCGCACCGGGCACGGTGGGAGCGATGCCCCCGGTGATCGCCTCCGCGTAGGGGAGCGGGCGTCCGTTCGGGCCGAGCCAATAGGTGGCCGTCACCGCGTGGGGTGCGGTGCCGTCGTGGTCGACCGTGACCACCCGGTGCTCGGAGGCGAGATAGATCACCATGAAGCCGCCGCCGCCGATGCCGCACCAGAACGGTTTCGTCACGCCGAGGACCGCGGCGGCCGCGACCGCCGCGTCGACGGCGTTCCCGCCCTTCGCGAGCATCTCGAGCGCGGCCCGCGTCGCGTGCTCATCGGCGCTGGCCGCGGCGCCTCCGCGGCCGGTGGCGACCGCGCCCGCGCCGCCGGGGCCCGCGAAGCCGATCGTGGCCGGAAACGGCGCGAGGACCAGGGCCGCCGCGAGGACCAGGAGGCCCGCCAGGATCGTGGGGCGCGCCGGGCGCCGACATGTGTGCGCGCATCCCCGCGCGCCGTGATTCCGCGTCATCGTGCCTCCCTGCGGCCCTCCGACGCGTGACCGCGCCGGCGCATCCGTCGGCGGATTCTGGCCAGGTGAGATGGGGACCTTCCGGCGGCTCCGCGCATCGTTGACCGCACCGGCGATCCGGCGTACACTCATGGAGCAGGACCCCTCCCCCCGGGGGAGGGGGATCATTCGCCAAACAGGCCAAGGCAAGGAAGGTGGCAGCCGTGCCGAGAACGACGATCGCGCACGACCCGCGGGCGAAAGAGAAGATCGTGGCGCGCCTGCGCAGCGCCGAGGGACACCTCCGAGGGATCATCCGGATGGTCGAGCAAGACGCCTACTGCGTCGACGTCATCAAGCAGACCAAGGCCGTGCAGAGCGCGATCGACAAGGCGAACGCGCTGCTGCTCGCGCGTCACATGAATCACTGCGTCAGCGCCGCCATTCGCTCCGAGAGCGCCCGGGAACGGGAACGGGTGATCTCGGAGCTGCTCGACGTCTTCGAGAACGGGCGCGACCGCTAGACGGGAGCCGGACGTGACACAGCACATCGCAGAGCTTCCGATCGAGGGGATGACGTGCGCCGCCTGCGTTCGGCGGGTCGAGCGCACCCTCGAGGGCGTGACGGGCGTCCGGACGGCGAGCGTGAATCTGGCCACGGAGTCCGCCCGCGTGGCATTCGATCCCGCGTCGGCCAGCCTGACGCAGCTGCGCGCCGCGGTCGAGCGGGCCGGGTACCACGTGGGCGCGGCCGCGGCGCCGGACGCGCGGGCGCGCGCCGAGCGGCTCCGCCTCGACGATCTCCGGATCAAATGGATGGTGAGCCTGGTGATCGGCGTCGGCGTCATGCTGACGATGTACGTGCCGATCGGGTCGGCGGGGCCGCTGCTCGCCCCCGTGGTGTTGATCGCCGCCACGATCGTGCAGGGGTGGGCCGGGCGCGGCTTCTACGTCGCGGCCTGGAACGCGGCGCGGCACGGGACCGCGACGATGGACACGCTGGTGGCGCTCGGGACGAGCGTCGCGTACGGGTACAGCGCATTCGTGACGGTGTGGCCGGGCGTGGCGCGCGCCTGGGGGCTCCCGATCGAGTTGTACTATGAGTCCGCGATTCTGATCATCGCGCTCGTGCTGCTCGGCCGCTGGATGGAGGCGCGCGCGCGCGGGCGCTCCGGGGCGGCGATCGCCGCGCTGGCGCGGCGCCAGCCTCGCGTGGCCCGCGTCGTCGACGCAGGCGTGGATCGGGATGTCCCGATCGACGCGGTCCGTCCGGGCGATCTCATCCGCGTCCGGCCCGGCGAGATGATCGCGACGGACGGGATGGTGGTCGAGGGCACCTCGCGCGTCGACGAGAGCATGCTGACTGGGGAGAGCGCGCCGGCGCCGAAGGCGCCGGGCGATTCGGTGATCGGCGCGACGCTCAACACGGCGGGCTCGTTCGTGTTTCGTGCGACGCGCGTCGGGGCCGATACGACGCTGGCGCAGATCGTGCGGCTCGTCGAGGCCGCGCAGGGCTCCAAGGCGCCATTGCAGCGGCTCGCCGACACGGTCGCCGGCTACTTCGTGCCGGCCGTGCTCGGGATCGCCGCGCTCACGTTCGTGGGATGGATAGTGGTCGGCCCCGAGCCTCGAGTGACGCACGCGCTGACCGCGGCGATCGCGGTGCTGATCGTGGCGTGTCCCTGCGCGCTCGGGCTGGCGACCCCCACGGCGATCATGGTCGGGGCGGGGAAGGCCGCCGAGTACGGGATCCTGGTGCGGGGCGGCGAGGCGCTCGAGCAGGCCCGGCGCATCACGAACATCGTGCTGGACAAGACCGGGACGCTCACGCAAGGCGGCCCCCGCGTCGTCCGGATCGTCCCCACTGAGGGCGTGCGGGACGCCGACGTCCTCGCCGCGGCCGCGGCCGTGGAGATGGGATCGGAACATCCGGTGGCCGCGGCGGTCATCGCGGCCGCGCGGGCGCGGGCGCTCACCTGGCCGGCGGCGACGCGGTTCGAGGCGCTGCCGGGTCTGGGGGTCCGCGCGCGCGTCGGGGAGCACGACGTGCTGCTCGGCAACCACGGTCTGATGGACCGGTACGCCGTCGCGCTCGACGGCCTCGCGGGCTCGGCGGACGAGCTCGGTCGGGACGGCGAGACGGGTTTGTTCGTGGCCGTCGATGGGCGCGGCGTGGGAGTGCTCGGAGTCGCCGACGCGCTCAAGCCGGGCGCGGCGGAGGCGGTCGCGGAGCTTCGGGCGCTCGGGCTCGACGTCTGGATGCTGACCGGCGACAGCCGCGGGGCGGCGGAGGCGGTGGCGCGACGCCTCGACATCCCGCCGGGGCGTGTGCTGGCCGAGGTGCTGCCGGACGGAAAAGCCGCGATGATTCGGCGGCTGCAGGACGAAGGCCGGGTGGTCGCCATGGTGGGCGACGGCGTGAACGACGCGCCGGCGCTCGCGCAGGCCGATCTCGGCATCGCGATCGGCACCGGCACCGATGTCGCGATGGCCGCGTCGGATATCACGCTGGTCGGCGGGGACCTCAAGACGATCGTGACCGCGATCGATCTCTCCAGAAGGACGGTGACCACGATCCGGCAGGGGCTCGCGTGGGCGTTCGCCTACAACGTCCTGCTCATTCCCGTGGCGGCCGGCGTGCTGTATCCGGTCGCCCACGTGATGCTGAGCCCGGTGCTGGCCGCCGCGGCGATGGCGATGAGCAGTGTCAGCGTCGTCACGAATGCGCTGCGCCTGCGCGGCTTCCGCCCGGCACGCGACGCGAAGGCGCTGCTGGCTCCTCCGCTGCGGGTGCGGATCGGGGAGTACGCGTATCTCGCCGGGATCGCTGTGGCGGCGCTCGCGGTCGGCGGGGCCGCACTTCTGCTCGCCGTCCACGGGTCGCACACCGGGATGACGATGCGCTAGGCGGGGCGGCCGCCGCTGCGCGGGCGGCCGCTCGAGATGCCGGACGAATCCGTTCGCACCGGGAGAGGAAGGCGCGATGGCAGACGTGATCCTGTCCGTGCCGGACATGTCGTGCGAGCACTGCGAGCGCACCGTGCGCGGCGCGCTGGGCCCGCTCGAAGGTGTGCGCAGCGTGACGGTGGATCTCCGCGCGAAGCAGGTGCGCGTGGCCTACGATGAGCGCCTCGTGTCCGTGGATCGGATGAAGGACGCCCTGCGTCAGGAAGAATACCCGGTCGCCTCGAGCACCCAGGCGTAGGGCGCCGGCGCCTCCAGCGGCCCGCGCGACGCGACGCGCTCCTGGCGCCCAGCGGGGCTCTCCGTGCGGTACCGCGACGGCGTCGCGCCGGTCAGTATCCCCGCGACGGCGTGACCAGCGTCAGCAGCGGTTCATGCGCGATGAACTTCTCGAGGTTCTTTGACCACAGATCGGCGGTTTCATCCATGACCGTCGTGGATCCCGCGGACACATGCGGGGTGATGACGACGTTGGGCATCGTCCATAGCGGTGAGTGGGCGGGCAGCGGCTCCGTTTCGAAGACGTCCAGGCCGGCTCCTGCGAGGTGCCCCCCCGCGAGGGCCGCTACCAGCGCGGTCTCGACTACGATGCGCCCGCGAGCAAGATTGATCAAGTATGCGGTCGGCTTCATGCGTTGCAGCGCGTCCGCGTTCACCAGGCCGTTGGTCTCCGCTGTGAGCGGCGCGGCGATCACCACGAAATCTGATGCGGCCAACATGGCACCCATGGGCAGGAGTGCGTCGGCGTCGGGGTCCCCGCGCTGCGGTCCTGCGATCGTGGCACGACGCGTGGCCAGCACGCGCATGCCGAAGCCTCTGGCTCTGCGCGCTACCTGACGCCCGATCGCCCCGAAGCCGAGAATCCCGATGGTTCGGCCCTCGAGCGTGACCATGTGACCATACTGGGCGCGCTCCCACAACCCGCGTTGCTGCTGCTGCACCCAGTGGACGAGGCTGCGGGAAAACGCCAGCATCAGCATCAGGGCATGGTCGGCCATCGCGCCCGCACCGACTCCCCTGGAGTTGGTGAGCGCGATGTGCTCTGGAACCGTATGCGTGTCGAGAAACTTGTCGAGTCCGATATTGAACAAATGGATCCACCGCAGTTTCGGCGCGTGTCGGTAGACACCCATCGGAATGTCTTCGCTGTATCCGGCGATCGCCACGGCGGCGGCGAGGTGCTCCGGCGCCGCGTGGCGCGGCGCGCACGAGACGATCGTCACGCCGTCGGGCAGCGGGGGAAGACGTTGCCGCAACGCCTGCGCGTCCGAAGAGAATAACAGCACCGAGACGGTGTCCATCGTCACGCTCCTTTGGCGCGGCCGACGCGCGATCCTGGCTAGCGCAGCCAGACCGTTTCCATGTACTCGACGCCGTTCGCCTGGCCCGCAAGGCCCTCGACGTTCTTGCGGAGCAGGATCGGCACCTTCGCGTGCGCGATGGGGACGTCGCGGTAGTCATTGAGGATGATGGTTTCGGCCTGCGCGTACATGCGCGCGCGCGCGGCCTGGTTCGTGGCGACCCTGGCCTTGGCGATCAGGTCGAACACCGTGGGGTTGTTGTAGGACAGGTACCCGTTGGTCGGATCGTACCCGGAGAAGAGGAACCCGAGCCAATCGTCGGGGTCGGCGGTGGGTCCGTTCCACCCGACCATGTCCACCTGGAACTTGTTGCTGCGAATGTCCTTCAAGTACGCGACCCAGTCTTCGGTTTGGAGGTGCGCCCGGATGCCAACCTTCCCGAGATCGCTCGCGATCGCCGTCCCGATGTCTTTGCCGTTCGGGAAGTACGCGCGGCTCACCGGGATGTACCAGAGGTCGAACGAGAACCCGTTCGGGTACCCAGCCTCGGCGAGCAGCTGCTTTGCCATCGCGGGGTCGTACGGGTAGCCCGTGACGTCCGCGCGTCCCCAGACGCCGGGCGGGAGGTGCTGGTCCGCGACGGTGCCGTACCCGCCGTAGAGCGCGTCCACGATCGCCTTCCGGTTGATCGCGAGCGCGACGGCCTCTCGCATCCGCTTATCCTTGAACAGCGGGTCGTTCATATTGAATCGGAGCCAGCCGACGTTGAACGGCGGCCGGTACGTCACGGCGAGAGTCGGGTCGGCTGCGGCGGTCTTGACGTCGTCGGGGTTCGGCAGCTCCATCGCCTGGATCTCACCGGCCTTGAGCGCGAGGAACCGCGCCGCGTTGTCCTTGATCACACGCATGATGAGGCGTTGGCTCTTGGGCAGTCCCTTGCGGAAGTACGACGGGTTTGCCACCATCGTGACGTGGTCGTCGCGGACCCATTCGACGAACTTGAACGCCCCCGTACCGACGGGGTGCTGGCCCAGGCCCTGGGCCCCGTACTTCATGATGGCCGCCGGGCTCGTGAAATCAAACCCGAGAATGGAGAGGTTGTAGACGAGCGGCGCGTCGGGTTTGGTCAGGACGATCTCTAAGCGTGTACGGGTCGGGGGCGCGCGCTTCCCGAAACGCCCCCGCCATGAAGGAGTTCCAGTAAAAGTAGTCGTGCCCCGTGACCACGTGATACGGGTTTGTTGCGTCGGCCCACCGATTGATGTTGAAGACGGCGGCCGCGGCGTTCCACGGCGTGCCGTCTTGGAACGCGACACCCCGCCGCAGCTTGAACGTCCACATCAGCCCATCGGGTGAGACCGACCAGCTCGTGGCAAGGTCGGGTTCGATGTCCCTCTGCCCCGGTGTCATCCGCACGAGGGTGTTGAACATTTGCGCGTTGACCTGGGCGGTTTCCGCGTCCGCGCTGAGCGGCTGGTCCAGCGTCTCCGCATCCCCGGTCTTGCCCCAAATGAACGTCACCGGTTCTGCGGCCCATCCGGTGACGGAGCCCGGAACGACGACGACGCTGATGGCCAGCATTGCGGCGACCGCGAGCGTCGCGATCGCGCCGCGCTGATTCGCCGAAGGCGTGCGCATGCTGTCCCCTCCCCATTGTGGTTCGCGTAGAGCCGTGGGTTCACTTCGACGGTGCCGGCGACGAACCTCGACGCGCCGAGTCAGGAGATCCGGAATCGGCCTGGGCGGGTCGCGCGCGGCCGCGAGACCGAGATGACGGGGACGCAGGTCGCGGTTGAGTTCGTGTGCGCGGCAGTCACCCGAATGTATTGACAGGGTAGCGGACCGGCCCGTAGACTTTGTTGTGGCGGGAGTGCCGCCTTTCGTGGGGGCGTGGTGTAGCCTGGTTAACACATCTGCCTGTCACGCAGAAGATCGCGGGTTCAAATCCCGTCGCTCCCGCCAGCTTTAGCACCGCGCCGTTTCCGTCACACGCGCGCCCGCGTCTCCGAAACTCGTGTCCGCTCCTCGCCGCATCCAGGGCGTCAGCGTTTGGCGCCGGGGGACGGGTCGTCCGGCCGGACGTACGTGAAGCCGAACCGTCCTTTGATGCACAGGTTTCCGTGTGTGACCGCGTGGTCCGCGGGCGACGTGACCTTGACGATCCGATTGTCCTGGACGTGCAGTTCCACCGCGCAGCCCACGCCGCAGTACGGGCAGATCGTCTCCGCGACGTGCTGCCGCGGCTCGTCCCACTCGCCGTCGCGCCGCATCCGGTGCTCGATCGAGGGCATCAGTGCCCCGGTCGGGCAGACGGCGACGCAGTTGCCGCAGAACACGCATCGGGAATCGAGGAGCGGCGTGTCCGCGCCGGTGTCGATCCGGGCGCCGAATCCGCGGCCCGCGACCGAGAGCGCGAAGGTGAACTGGGCGTCCTCGCCGCACGCCTCGACGCACTTGTAGCAGAGGATGCACTTGCTGTACTCGCGCACGTACAGCGCGTTATCGTCGCGCAGCGGCTCGTCGACGCGGCGCACGTCGGCGCCGAACCGCGCGGGATCGGCCCCGTACTCGGTGACGTAGGCCAGCAGCTCCGGCGCCGTCGACGTGTCGATCGAGGAGGCCAGCAGCTCCAGCACCACCCGCCGGGCCCGCCGCACCCGCTCGGTCGTGGTGCGGATCTTCATCCCCGCCTCGACGCGGCGGGAGCAGCTCGGGACGAGCGTGCGGCTTCCCTCGAGCTCGACCATGCAGACCCGGCACGCGTTGACCGGCGTCAGGTTCTGGTGATAGCAGAGCGTGGGCGCGTTCATGCCGGCGCGCCGCAGCGCCTGCAGGATGGTCATGCCCTCGTCCGCATCCACCGGCCGGCCGTCGATCTCGATCGAGACCGTCATGCCGAGGCCCCTCCTTCGAGCGCGAGCGCGCTCAGGACCGCGCCCGCCGCCGTCTGGCCCAATCCGCAGATCGACGCGTCGGTCATCGCGGCGCCGATCTCGCGCAGCAGCGCGGCATCGTCCTCGCGCGCCCGTCCGGCCGCGAGGCGCGCGACGATCTCGAGTTGGCGCTGCGTGCCCACGCGGCACGGCACGCACTGGCCGCACGACTCCTCCTGAAAGAATCGCGCGACGCGCAGGACGACGTCCCAGAGCCGCGCGGTCTCATCCAGCACGATCACGGCGCCTGAGCCGAGAGTCCCGCCGACGACCGCGAGGTCTTCGATCGTGAGCGGCAGGCCCAGGCGGTCGGGTCCGAGAAACGTGCCCGCCGCGCCGCCGCAGAGCACCGCTTGGAGGCGCCGGCCCCGCCAGACGCCGCCGGCGAGCGCGAGCAGCTCTCCGAGTGGGCATTCCGAACGGCACCTCGTAGACCCCCGGGCGCTCGACGTGGCCGCTGACGCAGAACAGCTTCGTGCCGGCCGACCGGTCGGTCCCGTACCGCCGGAAGCTGGCCGCGCCCTCGGTCAGGATCATCGGGACGTTGCAGAGCGTCTCCACGTTGTTGATGAGCGTCGGATCGCCGAACAGGCCGACCTGAGTGGGGAACGGCGGTTTGTTGCGCGGCTCGCCGCGCCGTCCCTCGACCGAGTTGAAGAGCGCGGTCTCCTCCCCGCAGATGTACGCGCCGGCGCCGCGGAAGACGCTGATGCGAAACGTCCGGCCCGAGCCTGCGACGTCGGAGCCGAGCAGGCCCGCGCGCTCCGCCTGCGTGATCGCGTGCTGCAGGCGTTCCGCGGCGAGCGCGTACTCTCCGCGGACATAGATCAGCCCGTCCTCGGACCCCACGGTCAACCCGGCGATCGTCATCGCCTCGATGACCGCGAACGGATCGCCCTCCATGAGCACGCGGTTATTGAACGTGCCCGGCTCGCTCTCGTCGGCGTTGCAGACGACCCGCCGGCGCCCCGCGGTCCCGGCGACCGCCCGCCACTTCCGGCCCGTGGGAAACGCCGCGCCGCCGCGCCCCCACAGCCCGGAGGCCTCCAGTTCCGGCAGCACCCACTCCGCTCCGCGCTCCACCGTCGTGGCGAGGGCGCCGTAGCCGCCCGTGCGCCGGTAGTCTTCGAGGCGCTCGGGATCCGTGGTCCCGACCCTCGCGAGCAGGCGGCGCGTCTCAGGCATCGGCGGCTCCGCCCTTCGCGGCGGCGGCGATCTCCTCGATCGTCGCCTCGGGGTGGAGGCGGCCGCCCACGACGGCCACGGGCGCGCGGTCGCACTGCCCGAGGCAGGGGACGGCCTCCCACTCGACCGCGGCGGCCCGGTCCGCGGCCGGCGCCGCGTGCGCGTCCCCGCCAAACCGCCGGGGCGCGCCGTATCGCGCCTCAAGGTCCCGCAGCAGCGCGTCGGCGCCCCGCAGCCGGCAGGGGACATCGTCGCAGACATGGACGGTCACCCCGTGGGGCCGATCGAGGCGGAACATCGAGTAGAACGTTGCCACGCCCCACACGTCGGGGAACGGCACGTTCATCCGATCCGCCAGCAGCTGGAGGGCCCCCGTGGGCAGCCAGCCGAGATCGTCCTGGAGCGCGTGGAGCAGGGGTACGAGCTCCGTTCGACGCGGCGCGGTGCCGAGGCGCGCGAGCGCCCGGTCGACCGCCGCGCGTTCCGCCTCGGAGGTGGCGTGGGCCGGGTTCGGCTCAACCGGCACGGACGTCGCGTTCCTCTCCGATGCGGTCTTCGCTCCACGCGCCGCGCGGCGCGACGCGCTCGACGGCAACCGCGGTCGCCTTGAACTCGGCGGTGCCCGATTTGGGGTCCCAGGCATCGATCGTCAGCACGTTCGTCGGCACCAGCTCCGGATGGTGCAGCGTCATGAAGCACAGCCCCGGGGCGAGCGTGTCGTCCTGTGCGGCCGGCAGTAGCACGGATCCGCGCCGCGACCGCACACGGACCAGGTCGCCGTCTTCAATGCCGAGCCGCCGCGCGTCCTCCGGCCAGATGCGCAGGAACTCCATCTGGGGCCGGGGTGCCGCGTAGCCTCGCGACTGCGTCCCCGTGTTGTAGAATTCGAGCTTGCGCCCTGTGGTCAGCAGGAACGGATACGCGTCGTCCGGCTGCTCGACCGGCGGCTCCCACTGCACGGGCATGAACGGGGCCCGCGCTCCCTCGACGGGCCGCTGCCAGAGGCGGGCGTGCAGAAACTGGCTGCCGGGATGGCCTTCCTCCGGGCACGGCCACTGGAGGCCCCCCGCCTCCGCGAGCCGACGGTACGACATGCCGCGGTGCCTCGCCGAGACCCGCCGGACCTCGTTCCACACATCTTCGGCAGAGGTGTAGCTCCACGCGTGGCCCATGCGGCGGGCGAGGTCTTGCAGAATCAGGATGTCGTCGCGCGCCTCGCCCGGCGGGTCGAGGGCCTTCCGCATCAACTGCACGCGGCGCTCGGAGTTCGTGACGGTGCCGTCGCACTCGCACCACGACAGCGCCGACGGCAGGACGACGTCCGCGATCTCGGCCGTCTGGTTGAGCGCCACGTCCTGCAGGACGACGAATTCGAGCCGACCGAGCATCGCGCGGGCCCGCGTCTGATTGGCCTCGGACATGAGCGGGTTTTCGCCGATGATGTAGGCCGCCCGGATCTCGCCCCGCTCCATGCCCTCGAACATCAGGCTCTGGTGCAGGCCGCGCTTCGGCGGCAGGGCCATCCCCCAGGCGGCTTCATAGGGCGCGCGCTGGGCCGGGTCCTCGACGTCGGCGCCGCCGGGCAGGCGGTTGGGGACCGCCCCCATGTCGCCTCCGCCCTGCACGTTGTTCTGGCCGCGCAGCGGGTCGAGCCCGGAGCCGTAGCGGCCGACGTGGCCGGTGAGGTTTGCCAGGTTGCACAGCGCGTAGACGCCGTCGGTCGCGTTGTGATGCTCGGTGATGCCCAGCGTCCAGCACAGAATCGCGCTCGGCGCCGCGGCGTACGCTCGGGCGACCTCGCGGATCGTCGCGGCCGGCACGCCGCTCACGCGCTCCGCGAACTCGGGCGTATACTCGTCCAGTTGCGCGCGGTATGCGTCGACGCCGCGCGTCGCCTGCTCGATAAACTCGCGGTGCTGCAGCCCCTCCTCGAGGATGACGCGCCCCATCGCGTTCGCGAGCGCGATGTCGGCCCCGACGCGGATCTGCAGGTGCGTGTGCGCGAGCTGCGCGGTCGGCGTCCGCCGCGGGTCGACCACGATCATGCGGGCGCCGCGCCGTACGCCCTGCAGCATGTGGTGGAACATGATCGGGTGCGCCTCGCGTGGATTGGCCCCCCAGAGAAACAAGAGGTCCGTGTGCGCCAGTTCTTCATAGGACGTCGTCCCGCCGCCCGCGCCGTACACCGTCTCCAGACCGGAGACGCTGGGCGCGTGTCAGGTCCGGTTGCAGCTGTCGATATTGTTGGTGCCGATCACCGTCCGCATGAACTTCTGGGCGGCGAAGTTCATCTCGTTGGACGCTTTGGAGCAGCTGAAGCAGCAGAACGCGTCTGCGCCGTGGGTCCGGCGGATCTCGTCGAAGCGGTTCGCCACGAGGTCCAGCGCGTCGTGCCAGGTTGCCGGCTCGAGGTGACCGGCACGGCGGATCAGGGGCTGCGTTACGCGCGCCAGTGGACGTTGGTAGCCGCGTGTCAGCATGTCTCGACACCTCCTGGTGGCGCGACCATCCGCGACGAGAGCATTCGCGCACGCGGCGCCCACTCCTTCGGCGGGGCACGGCCGTCGCGTTTGCCTTGCAGGGGAGGCGGGTATCGTTACAGTGTGATTCGCAGGACGTGCGTCCGAACGAGTGTGCGCAATTGAACAGACGGGACATGCTCGCCCCGGTACGCTAAGGCACACAGACCAAGCGGGTGCGACGACCGCGAGAAAGATGGGATGCGCATGAAACAGAGACTTGGCGTGGTTCTTCTGGCGGTGGTTGTGGGTGCCCTCATTGCACCCGGCACGGGGTTCGCCCAGCCGGTTGCCCCAATCACGGTCTACGTGAACGGACGCGTCGTCAACTTCGACGTGCCCCCCACTGTGATTCAGGGTCGCGTTCTCGTACCGATGCGCGGGATCTTCGAGAGCCTCGGTGCGACCGTAGACTACAATCCCCTGACCCAGCAGATTAACGTCACGGACGGCTCGCAGAATGTGGAACTGACCGTGGGGTCGCGTCAGGCGATGGTGAACGGCGTGCCCGAGATGCTCGGCGTCCCCGCGTTTACCATCAGCGGACGGACGATGGTGCCGCTTCGGTTCATCAGCGCGGGGTTGGGCGCCGAAGTTCAGTGGGTCGCGGCGAATGACACCATCCTCATCAATGCGAGTGGCGCGGCCGCCTCGATCCCGGTGACGGTTCCGAGCACTCTTCCGCCCGTCGCGCAGGCACCGGCCATCTCCGGCCGGTTGGTGGCCGTGAATATGGGGCCGACCCCCTCGATTGTCGTGCGGACCAGCGGGCAGGACGTCACCGTCCCTGTGACCGCGGGCACCGCGATCTATCGGAATAATGCCGGGACGAACGCCGGCGGCTCCGCGGCGCTGGGCGCGCTGCGCAGCGGGGACATGGTGGCGGTCCAGATGAACGACCGGGGCCAGGCGGCGAAGATTACGGCGACGTACCAAGCGCTCCTGGGCGGCCGCATCGCGGGCGTGACCAACCGGACGGTGCGGCTGGCGAACGGGCAGACGTACGTGGTGCTGCCCGACGCGCAGATCACGCTGAACGGGCAGAGCGCGGGATTCGAGGTCATCCAGCCCGGACGCGACGCGCAGTTCTCCTTGGTCCAGGGCACCAACCAAGCGTATGAGGTGGCCGTGACGTTCCCGGTCTCGACGATGGTGCCCGTCCCGGTCGGTCTCAGTGCACCGGGGATCAGCGCGCCGACCAACAACGCGACCGTCGGCAACACGTTTGTGGTCAGCGGCCGGGCGCGGCCCGGCGCCACGATCGTCGTCACGGCCGAGCCGCGACTGTTGGGACGGACGGTTCAGGGGACGACGCAGGCCGACGGTGCCGGAGCATGGGCGGTGTCGCTCAACGTGCAGTCCCTGCCGGCCGTCTCATTCCCGTACGTGGTGACGGCGACCCAGATCATCGATGGGATGCAGTCGGACCCGTCGAGCATCCAAGTGACGATCCAGTAGCCGATCTCGATGCGGCGGAGCGCGCGTGTGGCCGGCCCGTCAGGGCCGGCCACACGACGTCCCCGCGGGAATTGCCGCGATGTCACGCGTTCCGCATCTCGTCCTGCTCGATGGCTTTACTCAGCGGCCGGATCGCCTTCATGACCGCCTGGTGCGCACTCTCCCGGTTCTGCGGTTCGTTGACCGGAATCTCGCGGACATCCCGCGTGGGTGCCCCGTCGGAACTCGACGGCGAGCACCCCGTGCTGCGCGACCCGAACGTCGCCGACCCCCATGTCCTCGCGCCCAAGATCGGCGACGGCTTCCTGGATCACCTGACGATATCTCTCGATGTCTCTCGTGGTCACCATGCGGCTTACCTCCTCGCTCGGCTTTTATCCCGCGGTGCGGTCGCGATTGTACGGCACGCACCCGAGGGCCGTCCCCTTGCCCCGGGGAGCGGCGATTCGTTATACTCGGAGGCGTTCGCTGGCGTGCCGGGATAGCTCAGGTGGTAGAGCAGGGGACTGAAAATCCCCGTGTCGGCGGTTCAACTCCGTCTCCCGGCACCACCCCTCTTACGCGTGTCCGCGTGCGCTCGTGTTCCGGGAGTTGCAAGGGGTTCGCAACGGCTTCGCAAGGCTTCGCGGATAGCATCGCTGATGGGCAAGCACGGCACGCCACCCTCACGGAGGCATTTCTCATGTCTCAACGTCCACACGAACCTGCGTGCGTAGTCCTCTCCGCCGACGAGTCGTTTCGCGGCAAGCAGGGGTTTGATTACGTCGGCGCCATTTCAGCGCAGAGCGTGGGGGCCACGGGCATCTGCATGCACAGGCTCACCATCCCGCCCGGAGGCCGCGCCAAACCGCATCTCCACGAGCATCACGAAACGGTGATCTATGTGCTGTCCGGGGAAGCGGGGATGTGGCACGGGCGGGACCTCCGCCAGCACCTGATCTCGCGAGCCGGGCAGTTCGTGTACATTCCGGCGAACGTGCCGCACCTGCCCTACAATCGAAGCATGACGGAGCCCTGCGTCGCTGTCCTCGCCCGCACTGATCCAAACGAGCAGGAGAGCGTCGTGCTCTGCGACATTCCGGACCCGGGAACGCCGGCGTAGCAATCGCAGCGCGCACGGTACCGCGGCCGAGGAGATCGCGGTATCATGCGAATGGACCGCGGACCCTACAGCGTCTTGCGAAAGTGTACGCACCGGTCCACAACTTCGAACCCCAGCGCTTGATGCGCTCGCTGCGACTCGTCGTGATCGATCCACGCGTCCGACGCCATCTCCCGGCAGCCCTGTTGACGGGCCCACTCCTCGGCGGCGCGCATGAGGCGTCTGCCAATTCCTTGATGTCGAAGCCCTTCCGTCACGAACCACCCTTCCACGAAGCCGACCGGGCGGTCGGGGTCGCACCCATCCGCGTGGGAACGCAGGCCGACCTCAAGAAACCCGGTTAAGGTTCCCGCGTCATCGTGTGACACCCGAATGACCATCGGCACGGTCCGATTGGTCCCCGTGCTCAGGATCGCGCCGAGTTCCGCGAGGTGGTCGTCGAGCGATGCATCAGGCCAGAGTAGCACCCACAGCTTCGCCAGCTCCGTGCCATCTGACACCCGCGCGCGGCGTACGTTCGAACGCATCAGATACTCCACGTTCATAGGGGCACCACGTGCGTCGCCTGTCCCGCGGGAGAGGTAACGGGAGCACCATGGCCCGCCGACGCGGCACGCACAACGCCCGGCTTCGGTCGATCGCGGCGCGGGCGCGCCCGCGGCTCACGTCGCGGTGCTTCGAGGCGATGGGACCTCCGCCAATTTCGTGGGGATCTTCAGGACACGGGCCAGCCGGCGGCGGAGCCACATCGTGACGATCGTCAGCACGAGAAGGGCCGCGATCGTCCCGTAGAGGACGGTCCGGGTTCGCGCCACGCCGTGTCCCAGTCCGACAAGGATGAGGTCCGTCGGCAGGATGCTGACGGCCGTGGCCCACAAGAACGTCGTCCACGGAACGGAGGTCAGGCCCAACGCGAAGTTGAGCAAACTGTACGGTAGCAGCGGGATGAATTGGATCAGCAGCACCGACCGCCATCCCCCGTGCGTGACGGTGTCGTCCACCCACGCCAGCATATGTGCCGGGACCAGACGCCGCGCGGGCCCCCGTCCGACCAGGCGTGCGAGCCCGAAGGCGAGACAGGCGCTGGCCATCGCGCCGATCATCGACACGAGGAGGCCGTTCCAAAACCCGAAGACCGCGCCGTTGGCGACGATCATGAGGTCCGTCGGAAACGGAAGAAACGTGTTCAAGATCGTGATGAGGATCGACGCCGCGGGGGCTCCCGGCCCGGCCTGGGCGCGGCTGTTTGCACGTGATCCCACGTGACGGTCGACCACGTACTGAGTGCATGGAGCCAGACGAGATCCACGACAGCCAGCGCACCTGCCAGCATCTGAGTCAACCCGCTCTGTCATCACGCGCGGGGCGGCCGCGAGGTAGCCGCCGACACGCCGCCATGCGTCAGTGGCCCAACTCTTTGAGGGTGTTGAGATAGCTGATCACATCCGCGCGCGCGAGCATTCCGACAATTCGGCCGTCGTCCGTGACCGGCAGCTGATTCACGCCGTCGCGATCCATGGCCGTCATTGCCTCCCACAGTCCAGTGGCGGGCGTGATTTGTTTCACGCGCGCGATCGGCGTCATCGCATCCGCGACGGTCGTCGCGCCCCATTTGTCCCGGGGCACCGCCGCGATCTGGTGCACGGTGGTGAGACCGACGAGGTCGTCGTCACGCGTGACCATCACCGTCCGGGTTCCGCTCCCGAGAATATGGTGGTCCACCAGGTCCTGCAGCGTGGTGTCCGCAGGAACACTGACGTAACGGCGGTTCATGGCTTCCGCCGCCGTATGCCCCGCCAGCAGGCCTCCGACGACCTGCTGCTGGACCTGGGCGGTCGCCGCGCTTTCCAGGAACCATCCGATAAAGACGATCCACAGCCCGTTGCCCAAGTTTCCCCCGAGAATCTGCGAGGCGCCCAAGACGATGAACACGAACCCGATGAAGCGGCCGACGGTGGCGGCCGTCAGCGTGGCTTTGCGGAGGCTGTGCGTCGAGCTCCAGAGGATGGCTCGAAGCACCCGGCCGCCGTCCAGCGGGAAGCCCGGAATGAGGTTGAAGACCGCCAGGGCGCCGTTGATGTAGGCGAGGTACGACGTCAGGGCGAGCAGCGGACTGACGGCCGCCACGGCCGGCCGCAGCAGCGCGAAGAGGACGGCCAGCGCACCGCTGACCGCGGGCCCCGCGATCGCGATCCAGAACTCCGCCTGGGCGCTGGGCGGTTCCCCCTCGATCTGCGACACGCCGCCGAAGAGAAAGAGGGTGATGTTGCGCACCGGAATGTGGTAGCGCATGGCCACGACCGAATGCCCCAATTCGTGCAGCAGCACGCACGCGAACAGCATCAATGCCGAGACCGCGCCGAGGATCCAGTACTCGGTACGGGGCCACGCGGGATACGAGGCCGGATAGTAGTTGGTCGCGAGTCCCCACGTGAAGAGGACGAAAATCAGAAACCACGAGTAATCGAGGCCGATAGAAATTCCGAAGATCCGCGCCACCGGTATCGAGTGTCGAGTCACGGCTCACCCTCTTCCCCACAACCAGTCTCGTGTCGGTGATTCGCCTCGTGCGCGGGGCGGTCCGGCCGGGTGCACACGGCATCGCCGGAATGATGCACCCAAAGCATAGGACATCGCCTGGGTGGACCCAAGCACTTTTGTGCCGCATGCGCTCGGCGGTATCGGGACGCACGGGCGGCCGGGCTTCTCCGGCCGGAGGAGTTGAGCCACGGAAGCGGAACACTCGGGCGGGCGCACGTCCGATTCGCCGTCCGCGGCTCGCCGGACGCGTGGCACGCCGCGGTGCCCCAGGGCCAACGCCCGACGGCCCGGGGTCCCGTCTCCCCGGTCCCCCCGCCGGACGAGCTCACAGGACGAACGGCATCGGTCAGAGCCGCGCGCGCGACCGCGTGATGCGCCGGCCGTCCGCTCCGCACCCGCATCAGATCGCAAGGGGTGCGGGGACCGGGGGCGTGAGTGCGTGAGGAGGGAGATACCGTGTCGACCACCGTGCGCCTGGTCTTCGTCACCGACGACGGACGCTTCGAGGGGCAGTTCCCGGCCGCCGACGTCTTTCACGCAGCCCTGGAGCGTTTGCTGCCGGAGGCGCTCCGCGTCGGGCGGCGCGTGACGATCCGGACGCCGGCGGGGGATCCCGTCTATCCCGATATGTTTGTCGGAGAGACGGTCGCGCACTTCCGGACGGAGGAGTTCACGGTGCGCTCCGAGCCGCTGCGCGGTGGGACGCGTCCGTGGCGGAGCCTCGGCGTCGATCATTTGGCGCTCGCCGTCCGGGACCGGGCAGACGCCCGGCGTCTGCTTGTGGACGGCCTGGGCTTTACCGTCGTGCGCGACGATGCCCACCAGACGGTGGTGACCACCGGGCTGACGGCGATCTTCTTGTTCGACACGGAGCCGGGACCGCTGAATCCCGGCATTCCGTCCCGCGTGCATCACCTGGGGGTGGTCGTCGATGATCTGGACGCTGCGTGGCAGCACGTGCGCGCGCAGGGGTACGCGTCCGACTACATGGTGCTCGAGCGCGACGAACGGTGGTCGCTGTACTTCTTCTATGAGAATGGGGACGCCCGGTTCATGATTCAGCTCTCCGAGATCAAACCTGCGCACCGCGGGTTCACCGATCCGGCACGCTTTACGGATCACATGTTCGATTACGCGAGGCACCGCTACGGCGTGCGGTTCGACGACGAGGCGCCGGAGCGTGAGGGGGGTGTCCGGCGAGACCCCGGGCGATAAGCGGGTCGCACCGCGACCCGCGCCGATTTGCGGGCGCCGGCGGTCGAGGGACACGGATCGGGCCTCGACCGCCGGCGTCGGCGCGCGGGTTATCGATCGGCGCGCGCGGGGTGCGTCGGGTGGTCCGACCCGCCCCGCTGCGCGCGCACGTCCCGCCCCGCTATTTGACCGCCTGCACGTTCCACGGCACGATCCAGGCCGACGGCTGAAACCCGGGCAGCCCCCTACGGCTCAGCAGCAGGGCGCTGAATCCGCCGGGCCGCACGATCGGCTCCTCCTGGTACATCAACGTCTGCAGCTTGGCCCACAGCTGGATGCGCTTCTTCGGATCCGACTCCGCGTTGAACTGCGCGAACAGCGCGTTTTTCGTCTGGGTGTCCCACCATCCGGGGTACGCGGAGCTGAACACGGTGATCAGGGACGGGTCGGGGACGAACGAGTGCGACGTCACGAACATGTCCCACTCGTCCGCCTTGGCGCGGCGGTCGAGCAGCGTTGCCCACTCCACGACCTGCAGGTCCACGTTGAAGCCGGCCTCCTTGAGCTGTGTCGAGGCGACGACCGTGCTCTTGAACATGTAGTCGTACTCCTGCGTCGACAGCCACCGGATCGGCTGTCCCGAGTACCCGGCCTCCTTGGCCAGCTGTTTCGCCTGGTCCGTGTTGTGGACGTTGTACCAGGTGCCGCCCGCGTTCGTATACCACGGCGTGCCCTTGGGGTAGATGCTCGAGTCGATCGTGAAGAGGTCGGGGTTGCCGAACGTCGCTTCCATAATTGGCTGCATGTCCATGGCCACGGCGACGGCCTGGCGCAGCTTCTCATTCGTCATCACGCCTTGGCGTTTATTGAAGAAGAACGTGAGGAACGTGCCGGGCACGACGCCCGGTTGGACCCGCGGATCCTGCTTCAGCTGGGCGTACGCGTCGGTATTGATCTGATCCGCGATGTCGTAGTCGCCGCTCTGGACGCCCGCGAGCCGGGTCGCGACCTGCGAGACGGGGTAGTAGAAGAGGTCGTCCGCCAGGGCATCCTTCCGGCCCGCCATGCCGTTCCCGGGTTCCGAGCGCGCCGCATATTGATCGAACCGAGTGTGGTGGACGTATCGGTCCGGCGCCCATTCCACGAACTTATAGGGTCCCGTCCCGATGAACTGCTTGAGGGGTCCCGTCCCGGCCGCATCGATGACTTCCTTCGGCATGATCGCGGCGGCCCCCACGGGAAACGTCAGAAACGCGAGCAGCGGCGCGGACGGCGCGGTGAGTTTCATGACCACCGTGTTGCCGGCGGCGGTCACCGACTCGACCGACTTGTACGGGACCGCCCCGTACGGGCTGACCTTGCCCCAGCGGTTCAGGGACGCGACCACGTCGTCCGCGGTCATGATCTTGCCGTTGTGGAACGGGACGTTGCTGCGCAGGGTAAACGTATACGTCATCCCGTCCTTGCTGACGCTGTACCCGGCCGCCAGCGACGGCTGGATCCGCCAGCTGGCGTCGAACGCGAACAGCTCTTCGAACACCGGCAGGGTGAGATTGGTCGTGAGCCCCGCCGTGGTGGACGGGATGTCGAGCGTCAACGGCTCACCGATCTCGGCGATCTTGAGCGTGCCGCCTCGGCGCATCGGAGCTGCCGCGAGCGCCCCCGCGGGGCCTGCCGTAGCGAGCCACGCGGATGACGCCGCGCCGATGCCGGCGGCCGCGACCGTTGTGAGAAACCCCCGCCGCGTCGTCCGTCCCGCCTGCGTGCGCGTGTGCTTGGCCATCGTCCCATCCCTCCCTTGAGGATCTGTGTGCCCGCCCGTCTGAGGTTCCCGCGCCAGCCTTGTCAGGGCGGGAGCGCGGTCGTGGACTGCATCGCAGGGTTTGGGCGCCCGCCCGTGCCCGGCCCCGCCGCTCAGCTGTGGAGCACGCTAAAGCAATCGACGAACTCGTTGAACGATCCGTACGAGCAGTTCTCGTGCACGTCCTGCACGATCCAGAGAACGGCCCCCAGCGAGAGGGCGAGCAGCAGCAGTGCCCTGAATGCGAGCCGATGGCGTTCGACGGGCGTATACCCGTCATGATCGGCGACGAGCGTCCACACGGTCACCACGAGCCCCGTGACGGTCGCGAGGGGGATCAGCAGCACAAGCAGATAGGGGTGCACGACTGCCCCCTCTCCGTCTCAGGCACATGACTTGACGCCACCCCTTCGCGCGCCTCGGCGGGAATCCTGCGCGCGCCACGCCTCCCCCGACGGTCCGGCAGGGGGGGTACGGGCGTGCTGAGAAGCAAGTCACGCGCCGGTGTCCAGGCCGGGATTTCGCGTGGGGGGACGCCCATGAAGGATTCGGTACTGCTCGAGGAGCTCTCATGGCCCGAGGTGGAGGCGGCCGTGCGGGGCGGCGTGCGCACGATCGTGATCGTGGCAGCTTCAATCGAACAGCACGGGCCGCACCTTCCGACGATGACCGACACAGCGATCGGATATGCGGTCGGCGAACTCGTGGCGCGGAAGCTCGGCCGCGCGCTGCTCGCGCCGGTGGTGCGGCCCGGCTGCTCGGACCATCACCTCGCGTTTCCGGGGAGCATTTCGATCCCGCCCGAGGTTCTGATCGCGACGATCCGCGCCTACGTCCGGTCCCTGTGGCCGCACGGCTTCGATACATTTGCCCTGCTGTCGTCGCACGGCGGGAACTTCGACACCCTCGACGTGGCCGCGCGCGCGCTGCGCGAGGAGTACGGGGCGAAGGGGGTGCGCATCGTCGGCACCGTGGGCCGTCAGGCGCTCCTCAGCATGATGCGGGTGATGGTGGAGACGGCGGCGGCCCTCGGCGCGCCGCAGGACGTGGACGCCATCCACGCCGATGCGACGGAGACCTCGATCATGATGGTGCGGCACCCGGCGCTTGTCGCGACGGACCGGCTCGAGCGCGGACTGCTGGGCCGGATCGACGCCGATCGGCTGTTTCGCGAGGGCTTCCGGGCTGTGACGCCCAACGGCATCGCCGGGGACGCGACGCTCGCCACCCCGGCGGTCGGCGCGGCCGTGCTCGAGCGGTTGTCGGACCATCTTGCCGGGGAGATCCGCCGTCAGCTGAGCGCCGGGTAGCCTCACGGTCGGCGGTCACGGCGTTCCCGCGCCCGCCGTCGATCGGCGGAAGGAAGGGGGCTGCCGCGCCGCCGAAACCATTCGGCGCCGCGATCTGGCCGCGTCCGTCTCGGGCGCGACGTGGGCCGGCGCGGCGGGGAGGCACACGCGTGGCGGTGTCGGCGGAGGATGGGAAGCAGCGCATCGGGCGGCTCATGGCGCAGCTGGGCGGGGAGGTGGACGCGCTCCTGTGCATGAGCCCGGAGAACATCTATTTCCTGACGGGGTTTCGCACGATGCTGTACACTCGGTTCGCCGCCGCGGTGGTCCGGTTTGACGAGCCGGACCCGCCCGCGCTGGTCGCGTCGAGCGTCGACCGGGCCCTTGTCACGAGCCGGGTCTGGTCGCCCCCCTGGACGGAGCGGGTGGTGTACCACGGGACCCATCCGGACGTCGCGCCGACTCCGCAGGCCGCGGTGGCGCCGCTCCTGCAGGGCGTGCGGCGGCTCGGCGTCGATTCCATCAAGCTGGTCGACGCCGCCGTCATCGAGCAGGCGTGCCCCGGCGTGCGGCTCGTGAACGTCGCGGCGCAGATCGATGCCGTCAAGGTCATCAAAACCCCGGTCGAAGTCTCGTACCTGCGCGCGGCGAACCGCATCGCGATGGCGGGGATCGGCCGGGCGCAGGCCCTTGTCGCCTCCGGACCCACGACGGAGCTCGAGGTCGCGGTCGAGCTCGACGGGTTCGCGCGGCGCCAGGGGGCGGACGGATTCGGCTATCCGACGCTCGTCTCGTGCGGGGTGAAGATGCTGGCCGCGCACTCGCCGGCGCTCGCCCGGCCCGTCGAGCGGGGGCTCCCGCTGCGCATCGCGTACGGGCCGATGGTCGAATGGTACACCGCGGACGTCGTGCGCACGGTGTGCGCGGGCGAACCGCCGGCCCAGCTGCGGCGGCTCCAGGACGGATATCTTGCCGCCCGCGACGCGATCTTCGGGCGCCTGCGGCCCGGCGTGACGTCGGCGGACCTGCTCGAGGCGGCCCACGCCGAGTACGCGCGGCGCGACCTGCTCGGGTACTGGCGGAACAGCATCGGGCACGGCGTCGGCCTCTCGATTCACGAGTCGCCCCGGCTCGGCGCCGGCAGCAAGGACCGGGTCCTGGCGGGGATGGTCCTGGCGATCGAACCGGCGCTGTCGGTGGCCGGGTTTGGCGGGTACGCGCAGTGCGACGTCGTGCACATGACCGACGACGGGTTTGACCTGCTGACGCCGGGGCTGCAGGGGCTCGTGCTCGCCGGGTAGCCCCGCCGCGGATCGGGCCGGGCCTGATGGCACGTGCCACCGAGACCATCGTGCTCGCGTCCGCGTCTCCGCGTCGGGCCGAGCTGCTGCGGTCTGCGGGGATCGAAGCGCGGGTGGTGCCGAGCGGGATCGCCGAGTCGGTGCGGCCCGGTGAGCCTCCCGAGGCCTACGTCCGGCGACTCGCCGGCGCGAAGGCGCGGGACGTGGCGTCGAGGATTTCCGCGCGGTTCTATCTCGGCGCGGACACGGTCGTAGTGCTGGACGGGGCGATCTTGGAGAAGCCCGCGGACAGCGCCGAGGCCGCCGCGATGCTGCTCCGGCTCTCCGGACGCGTCCATGAGGTGATTACCGGGTTCGAAGTGTTCGACCGCACCGCCGGTCGGGGCGTCGGCGCGGTGGTGTCCACCGAAGTCTGGTTCAGGCGGCTGCGGGCCCCAGAGATCACCGCGTACGTCGCCACCGGCGAACCGCTCGACAAAGCCGGTGGGTACGGGATTCAAGAGGGCGCGGCGTCGATGGTCGAGCGGATCGTTGGATCCTACACCAACGTCGTCGGGCTGCCGCTCGCGGAAGTCGTGGAGGCACTCGTCCGGTGCGGCGCGGTCGCGTGGTGAGCCGATTCACGACGCGGGGATCGGAGACGGCAGGCAACAGTCTGTGAGGTGTTGAGGTGACGAAGTCGACGGTCGTATTGATCGCGTCCTACTTGGAGCCGGAGCACGTCGAGCGCATCGCCGCGGTGCCCGGCGTCGAAGTCCTGTACGACCCCGCGCTGTTGCCGAAGCCCCTGTATCAAGCCGACCACCATTTCGGCGCCGCGTCGTTTCAGCGGACCCCCGAGGAGGAGCGTCGTTGGCGCGGGTACCTCGCGCGGGCCGAGGTGATGTTCGACTTCGACCACACCAACGCGGGGCGGCTGCTCGAATTGGCGCCGGCCCTCCGATGGGTGCAGGCGACCAGCGCGGGCATCGGTGAGGCGCTCGCCCGGTGGAAGTATCTTGACAGCCCCATCGTGTTCACGACCGCGGGCGGGGTGCACGTGACGCCGCTCGCGGAGTTCTGCCTGTGGGGGATGCTCGCGTTCGCGAAGGACGCGTTCCGGATGGCCCGCGATCAGGCGGCGCACCACTGGGAGCGCTACTGCGGCCGCCAGTTGCGCGGCACGACGGTGGGGATCGTCGGCCTCGGGCGGATCGGACGCGAGGTCGCGCGGTCGTGCCGCGCCCTCGGGATGCGGGTCGTCGCCACCAAGCGGACGGTCTCGTCGGAGCCGGACCAGGACGTGGATCAGATGGTCCCCGTCTCCGAGCTTCCCACGCTGCTGCGCGCCGCCGACACGCTCATCCTCTGCACCCCGCGCACGTCGCAAACCGTCGGCCTGATCGGCGAGCGTGAGATCCGGACCCTCAAGCGGGGGGCGCTGTTCATCAACATCGCCCGCGGCGCGGTGGTGGACGAGGCGGCGATGATCGCGGCGCTGCGTGACGGCCATCTGTGCGGCGCCGTGCTGGACGTGTTCGCGAAAGAGCCGCTCCCCTCGACCAGCCCGCTGTGGGACATGCCGAATGTGATCGTCAGCCCGCACTCCGCGAGCACGGCCGACACCGAGAACGCCAAGCTGACGGATCTGTTCTGCGACAATCTCGGACGGTATCTTCGCGGGGAGCCGCTGCTGAACGTGTTTGACCGCGAGCGCTTCTACTAATAGAGCTAGGACTCCCCGGAGATCAGCGGCCCGAGGTGTGCCGCAGCGGGCGGGGGACGCCCCCGCCCGCTGCGACCGTTCGGATTTCCCTACGGCGCGTAGATCTGGAGCTGCTCGGCGACGTCCGTCGTGCCGACGGCGCCGGCGGGCACCGTGACCTGCCCGCCGTGCCAGAGTGCCCCGGCCGCGATCCCGATCGGCCCGAGCAGGATGGCGCCGGCCACGGCCGTGCCGGCCGCGGCGCCGACATCCTTGACCTGCTGGACCGTCTGGGGCGTCACGTCGAGCGGCGAGAGCCCGGCCGGTCGGCCGTCAATCGCCGCGGTCTGAATGTAGGCGATGTGGACCTTCGCGTTCTTGCCAAAGATGCCGGGCGGGGACACGTCGGTGACGACGCCCTGCGCGGGCGTCCCCATGCGGAAGACGATGTCCCGGTTGATGAGGACATCGGCGGCCACCTCGAATTTCACGGCGGTGCCTTGCTTGACGGTGGCCGAGTCGACCGCGGTCAGGAACCGGAGCGGCACTTTCGTGCCGATGGGCACGACGATGGCGGTGGTGCCCATCGAGGCGGGCAGGAGCGAGGACGGGGCGGACGGAGCTGGCGGGGGCGGCGGTACTGCGGCGAATGCGACGGCGGGTACGAGCGCGATGCAGGCTGCGAGCGCGATGATGCGGCGCATGGGTGCGTCCCTCCTTGTGGCGTCCGCTGCTGCGATGTCTGGTGCGACGGGTAGCCGTGAGGACCGTTCGAGGCCGACGGTCCTATTCCTGCCGGCCGGCCCGGTCCGGAGCGCTCTCTCGGGTCCGGCCGTGGCGACGGCCGATTGCCCTCGGAGGCAGAATTATCAGGCAGATCTCGCGGTGGATGGGAGGAAACGGCGCGCGTTCCCCGAACCCCCTATTCCCGAATAGACTCGACACGACTTGAGCGGGAGGGACGTATGACGAAGGCACAGTTCGCGGCCAAGCTCGCCGACAAACTGTCCACCAAGGACCGGGTGGTCAGCAAGGCGGAGGCTGGGCGTATTGTTGACGAGATTACCATTCTCGTGACCGCTACCATCAAGAAGGGGGACAAGGTTCGGTTCCCCGGCTTCGGAAGCTTCAAGGTGTCGAAGCGGAAGGCGCGCATCGCGCGGAATCCCCAGACGGGTGAGCCCGTGCGCGTTCCGGCGCGGACGGTGCCCCGGTTTACGGCGGCCAAGGAGTTGAAGCTGGCCGTCAAGTAGGCGCCGGTCGGACGCAGCGGGTCCGCAGGGGAGAGGCGCCCTGCGGACCCGCTCTGTGTTCTGCGACGCCCCGATCCCGGCCCCGGATCGGCAATAGACGCTGCGGTAAGAAACATGTTACTATGCTATCTCAGAAGCTCGAGCCGCGACGCTCGGGTGGCACGGATGGTCGCGCCCTGCGGCTCCCCAGGAGGAAGGCGTCGGCAATGAAGGTCAATCGGATGAAGCTGCTGGTCGGCGGCGTGCAGCTCCGGGACGGCGTGTCCACGGTCGCCGATCTTACCGGCCGCATTCTCAGTCGCGCGGGATTGTATGTCCTCGGAGTGGAACGGGGCTTCGCGTCCACGATCTACGGGGCCCACCAGTACGATCCGCTGATGATCTCCGGAACGCCGCCCCTGTCGTGGGGGGACCAGGCGATCGATGTCCTCGTCGGGCTCGAGTACGACAGCAATCCCGACGCTGCGACGCAGCCCAACCGCGACACGATCCTGCAGCACGGCCACCACCTCGTCGACGGCGGCGTGCTGCTCTACGACAGCTCCGGCGCGCCGGTGGACACCCAGGACCTCGAGGCGCGCGGCATCCACGTGTTCCCGATTCCGGCCCGCGATATCGCGGTGCGCGACCTCAAGAAGGAGGTCGTGAAGAACCTGATCGTGACGGGGGCGTTGTTTCGGCTGCTGGAGTTTGACCAGGACGAGCGGTGGCTCCGGCAGCTCCTGGAGGAGCGGTTTGGCCGCAAGGGGCCCGCGGTCGTGGATCTGAACATCGAGGCGGCGCGCCGCGGGCGCGATCTGGTCGAGGCGCACCTGAAGGCCCGGGAGTGGACATCGGTCGGGTACCGGCTTGAGCCGGTGGCCGGGGCCGCGCCGGCCGTCTACGTCAGCGGCAACGAAGCCCTGTCGATCGCGGCCATCCGCGCCGGGGTGCGCTTTTACGCCGGGTACCCGATCACGCCGGCGTCCGGCATCCTCGAATACATGGAGGAGCACCTGCCGGGGTACGGCGGCCGAGTCCTGCAGGGCGCCAACGAGCGCGAATCGATCCGGGCGGCCCTCGGGGCCAGCGCCGTCGGGATCGTGAGCATGATCGGCACGAGCGGCCCGGGCCTGTCGTTGAAGGTCGAAGAGATCGGCGTCTCGGGGACGACCGAGACGCCGCTGGTGATCGTGGATGCGATGCGCGCCGGGCCGTCCACCGGCATGCCGACCAAGATGGAACAGGGGGACCTGTTCCTCGTGACCGGCGGCGGCCACGGGGAGATTCCGCGGATCGTGCTCGCGCCGTCGACGATCGAGGAGTGCTATACGCTGATGGGCGAGGCGGTCATGCTCGCGGACCGCTACCAGTGCCCGGTCTTTTTCCTGACCGACCTCGATCTGAGCGAGGGGCTGACGACTCTCCCCGAGGCGGTGTTCGGGCGTGCGGCGCGCCCGGTGGAACGGTACGTGGCGGCCGAGGCCGACGTGCGTGGGGAGCGGTACCTGCGGTACCGCCTGACCGATTCGGGGATCTCAGCCCGCCTGATCCCGGGCCAGCGAGGCGGAATCTCCAAGATCAGCAGCACCGAGCACGACGAGTTCGGGTTCGTGACCACCGATCCCGCGATGCGGGTCGCGCAGATGGATAAGCGGATGCGGAAGATGCACACGTACCTCCATCAGGACGCGAAGCCTCCCCAAGTCTACGGCGAGGTGGGGAGGGGGCCCACGCTCGTCGGGTGGGGCGGCACGAAGCTGGCGCTGCTCGACGCGCGCGAGCGCCTGGTCAGAGACGGCGTGCAGGCCGCGGTGGTGCACTTCACCCACCTGTGGCCGTTTCCAACCCACCTGGCCAAACCGCTGCTGGACAACGGGCAGGCGGTCGTCGTCTGCGAGCACAACTACCTGGGCCAGTTCGCCGATCTGATCCAGGCCCATTGTCTCGTGCCGGCGCGGCGCGTCCTCAAGTACAACGGACGTCCCCTCTACCCGTCGGAGGTCGTCCGCGCGGTCCGAGAAGTCACCCACAACGGGGCGGCCGCGGTCCGGCTCGGCGGGAAGGATCCGGTGATGGTCGAGGTGAGCATCGATGGCTGAAGCGACCAAGTCCGTCTGGGAGCAGAATGCGGCACCGCGGCACCGCATCCAATGGTGTCCCGGATGCGGCGACTTCGGCCTCCTGAACGCGGCGAAGGCGGCCCTGACGACGCTCGAGCTGACGCCGTCGGAGGTGCTGCTCGTGGGCGGGATCGGGTGCTCGGGGCAGATCCGGAACTACCTGAACGGCAACTCGTTTTACGGCACGCACGGGGGCGCCCTGGCGTACGCCCTCGGCGCCAAGATGGCGAACCCGGAGCTGACCGTCTTGGTCATGGCCGGGGACGGCGACACGCTGGCGATCGGGATCGAGAACTTCGTGCACATCTGCCGGCGCGATCCCAACGTGACGCTCGTCATCATGAACAACGGCGTGTACGGGTTGACGAAGGGGCAGGATTCTCCGTCCGCGGGGCTCGGCCAGCCGAACTGGCGGTCGTCGGAGGAGCATCCGCCGTTTATCGATCCGATCGAAATCGCGCTGACCTGCGGGGCGACGTTCATCGCGCAGTCGTTCTCGGGAGATCCGAAGCACGCCTCCCAGATGATCGTCGAAGGCGTGCGGCACCACGGGTTCGCGCTCGTCAACGACTTCTCCCCGTGCGTGACCTATAATAAGATCAACACCTACGACTGGTTCCGGGCGCACGTCGAGGCGGTCCCCGCGGACCACGATCCCTCGAGTAAGGATGCGGCGCGCGACTTGATCCAGGACTTCAGACGCCGCGAAAAGCTTCCGCTCGGGATCATCTACCGGAATCCTCAGCCGAAGCCGGAGGCCAAGCGGCTCCCGATGTGGCCGCGGGAGCTTAGCGGAGCGGACGTCGAACCGCTGCTCGAGCGCCTACGGTAGCCGTCGTTCCCACGCCGCGCCGGCTGGAGTTCCAACCCGCGCGCGAATAAACCGAAGACTGAGCGAGCCGATGCCGTCTCGGAGATTGGCGGGCCGTCCAGTACGGAGTCTCGCGCACGGCGTGTCCCGCGGGCACGCCGGCAGCGGCACGCCGTGCCCGCGATCCCGCCGGACGGTGCGCGCATGACGCGCCCGCTCGGCGATACCGCGCCGCGTTCGACCCCACTCCCCGGCCGGCAGGTGACCGTACGCATAGACCGCATGGGCGCCGGGGGGGAGGCGCTGGCCGCCCTCCGCGGTCGGACGCTGGCCGTTCCGTACGCCGCGCCGGGCGACCGTGCCGTCGTCCGCATCGTTGCCTCGGACGGCGGCACGCTCCGCGGCCGGCTCGTGAAGCTGCTGCGGTCGTCCCCCCACATCGTGCAGCCTCGATGCGCGCACTTTGGCGTGTGCGGAGGCTGCCAGTGGCAGCATCTCGCGTATACGGTGCAGCTCGAGCAGAAACAGGACCTCGTGCGCGATGCGCTGCGGGACGCCGGGTACCCGGATCTGTCGATGCCGCCGGCGGTCGGGTGGGAGCCTCCGTGGGAGTACCGGACGCAGATGAACGTATTTGTGGGCGCGCGGGGCGACGAGCTGATACTCGGACTCCACGCATGGGGGTCCGATCACCTCGTGAACATCCGGCAGTGCAGCACCAGCCACCCCGCGCTGGTGCAGGCGCTCGACGCCTTGCGGAGGGTGTGGCCGGCCCGTTTTGCGCCATACGGGCAGAGCCCCGGCGCGATTCGCGGCGTGCGGCTTCGAGTCGCCGAGACGACCGGCGACCTCATGGTCGGGTTCGTCGTGCGGCACGCGATGTCGTCGGACGACCGGGAGCGGGTCGTGGACGCCGTCTTGGACCAGATCCCCGGGTTGACCGGCCTCGTGGAGTTCATCCCGCGTCCCGGGGCGCATGGGGTCGAGGAGTATGACAGCAGCCTTCTGTGGGGCAGGGGACATCTCCGGAAGGAGGTGCTGGGGGTCCGGCTGCAGGTCCCTCCGCTGGCGGACTTTCCCATCAACGCGCGCGCATTCCCGGGACTCCTCGAAATGATCCTCGGAGAGCTCGATGGGTCCCGCGCGGACGCGCTCGTCGAGCTGAACGCCGGGATCGGCGCGTTCACCTTCCACCTCGCGCTTGACGTGGGCAGGGTCATCGCGGTGACGTCGGAGCGGGACCTGGACACCGCACGGACGAATGCGGCGCTCGATGACTTCGCCAACGTCACCTTCGTCGTCGACGGATTCGGCAGCGACTGGCATGACGCGATTCGCGGCGAGGCCACCCGGCTTGCGTTCCTGCACCCCTCCGGCATCGGGCTGCCCGCGGCGGCGGGCCGGACCCTGAAACTCGCGGGGGTGCGGCACATCGTGTACCTCGGAGGGGCCCTCGGCGCGCTGGTCCGCGACGTGGTCGCGCTCTCGAAAGAGGGGTTTACGGTCCGCCACGTGCAGCCCGTGGATCTGACCCCCCATACCAGCCGCGCGCACGCGCTCGTGACGCTCAGTCTCTTCTGACCGGCCTCGCCGCCCCGATCCCGATCCGACTGCCGGCCGGCCCCCGGGCTGGCCGGGTGCTGCGAATGCACAAGGGTTCGAGACCCGGGATCCAGTATCAGATACCAGCCGTACCGAGCGCTTCGCGGTAGTGGATGGGCGCGCACCGACGCGAGACCGGGGGATCGACGTTGTCTTCCTTGGGGGAACGCATTCGGACCCGACGGAAGGAGTTGGGCCTGACTCAGACCCAACTCGGCGGCGCTGACGTCAGCAAAGCGTTCATCAGCCTGATCGAAAAAGGCCGCGCGAAGCCGTCGCTGGACACCCTGGGCGTGCTCGCCGGCCGCCTGCAGAGGCCCGTCGGCTATTTTCTGGAGCGAGGCACGACCCTCGGGGCCAAAGCGGTTCGCGTCACCGTGGCCGCGGGCTGGGTCAAGGTCAAGCAGGGCGATTATACCGGCGCCGCCGAGGCGTTCAACGAGGCGCTCGCGCTGGCCGCGGGGGACGACGATCCAGCCCTCGAGGCCGAATGCTGCATCGGGCTCGCGACGGCGCTCGCGGGTCTCCGGCAGCATGACTTGGCCCGTCGGAACGTGGAGCGCGGGCGGGACCTTGCCGAGACGGCCGGGGCCTCGCATCACCTCGTGCGCATCCACCACGTGCTCGGCATGATCGCGTACCAGGAGCGCCGCCTGCTTGAGGCGCGCGGGCATTTTGCCGAGGCGTACCGCCGGTTCGAAGAGTTCGATCACCCGGATCGCGGGTTCGGCGGCATTCTACTGTACAACATCGGCAACACGCACATGGAGATGGGCGACCACGTGGAGGCCGCCCGCTGGTACGAGCGGGCGATGGCCCTGCTGGAGTCGACCGGGGACATGCACCGGCTCGGTCTGGTGCACGTCCAGCTCGGAGTGGCCGAGCGCGAGCGAGGGCACTACGACGCGGCGCTGGCGCATCTGAACCGGGCGGAGCACGTGTTCGAGGTGCTCGAAGACCGGCGGCTGCTCGGATGGGCCCACAACAGCATCGGGATCACGCTCTTGGCTGAGGGGAAGGTCGACGACGCGATCGCGCACATCGAGGCGAGTCTCCGGATCAAGGCGGAGACCGGCGACGACCCCGGGCGGGCACGGTCGCTCACAGAATTGGGACGCGCCATGATCGCAAAAGGCGAGTTCGCCTCGGCGGATGCGCTGCTTGACGAGGCCGAGCGGCTGACCGACCGGTTCAAGGATGTCACCGAGGGCGCCCGCATTCAGGCCGCCCGCGCCCAGCTCCGGGCGGCGACCGGCCGGATGCCGGAGGCGATTCGCTGCTACAAGCAGGCGATCGACGGATTCACCGCGCTTGGGATGCAGGCGGACGTCGCGAACGCGTGCAACGCGCTCGGCGATCTACTCCTGAAACACGGCCGCGCGTCGCAGGCCGCGCCGTATCTCTCGCGGGCGCTTGAGGTGCTGCGCGCCGACTCGCCCCGCTAGCACGGAAAGGCCCCCGAGGTTCCCGGGGGCCTCCGCCCGCGCGAGCCCGATCGCGGCCTACTGCTTGAACAGCGGGCCGTAGTCCTGCACGATCACCGGGTTGTAGTACCATCCGCGGACCCACGTCCGCATCACCGCGAACCCGGTCGGCTGCGCGATGTAGATGCTGGGCGCGTCGGTGTACGAGAGCTTGGACAGCTGCTGGTAGATCGCCGCGCGCTTGGCGGGATCGGACATGGCCGCCGCCTCCGCGACCAGCTGGTCCGCGGCGGGATCGCTGAAGCCGTCCCGCTTCGGGTAGGAACCGTTGCTCGCCATGAACGGCTGTGCGAAGTCGTCGGGATCGGGATAGTCGACCGTCCAGGCCATGCCGTACAGCGTGCCCCGATGCTGGCCGACCATCTGGAGGAACGACGACCAAGCGAGATCGCGGATGTCGATCCGGAACTTCGGGTTGAGCGACTCGACCTCGTCCTTGAGGATCTGCGCGGCGACCTGACGGATCACATTGCCGGTGTTGTACGTTTCGGTGAAGCGGAACCCTACGTCCCACAGCTTCCCGCCCCACGCCTCCTTGAACTCCGCGATCGCCTTCTGCCGGTCGAACGTGTACCGCGGCATCGACGCATCGTATCCGAGCAGGCCCTGGATGATGGGGCCGTTCGGCTGGACCGCGTCCCCCCGGTATCCGTCCCGGATGAACGTCCCGTAGTCGAACGCGTACGCGAACGCCTGGCGGACGTGGACGTCGCTGAAGAAGTCCGGCGGGATCCCGTTCCCATCAAGCTTCCCGCTGCCGATATCGGGATTGGCGGTGGGGTCGATCTGCAGGTTGAAGTCGAGGGCCAGCAGCGCCAGCTGCGGAAGGCCGTCACGGATCGTCACGCCGTCCAGTCCCGCCACCTGGGGCTGATCCGGGCGCAGGACGTCGATGAGGTCGGCGTCGCCGCGCTGGAGCTCGAGGCGGCGCGTCCCAAACTCGGGGACGGTGCGGATCACGACCTGCGACAACCGGGCCGGCGCGCGCCAGTACTGCGGGTTCCGGACCAGAATGATCTGCTTGGCCTGCCGGTCCCACTGCTGCAGCAGGAACGGCCCGGTGCCGTTCATATGGTCGAACGCGTAGCGGTCCTGGAGCTTCGGGTTGTTGTAGCGCTGCCACGTCGCCGGGCTGCCGTCCCAGTCACCGTGCGCCGCGGCCCACGCGCGCGGGAGGACAAACGACCACGCCGCCATGATGCTCAGAAACGCGCCGTACGGATGGGCGAGGTGGAAGACCACGTTGTGCCCCTCGACCGTTACGGCCTTGGCGGCCTGCGCGTACGTCACGGCGATGTTGCCCTTGGCGTCGCGCGTGCTCTCGGTCCCGAGCAGGGGCGTGAGCAGCAGCCACGACGGGCCGCCGTCGCGGTCCTGCAGCATGAAGCGCAAGATCGAATAGCGCACGTCCTCGGGAGTCATCACGGACCCGTCGTGAAACCGCACCCCGGCGCGGATCGGGAACGTGTACGTGAGCCCGTCCGGCGTGATCAGGTGATTGCCCACGCTCGGCACTTGGGCAGCCAGCACCGGCACATAGTGGGACAGGACGCTGCCGTCGTACCCGATCAGGGTCTCGTAGACGTTGGGGTAGATGATCTCTTCGCTCGCGGTATCGTACGCGTAGGCGGGATCGAGGCTCTGCGGATCCGCCAGGCGCTCGGTGACGAACGTGCCCGGATTGTTCACGGGCGCTCCGGCCCCGCTGGCCGCGGCGCCCGCGACGAGGACAATGAGCAGGACGACGAGCATGCAGGCGAGCGTTCGATCGGATCTCATGTGACGTCTCCCCCATCCTGGTGTGGCGGCTGCTGCGTATGGCGTCCGGCAGGTCCGTGCACTGCTCCGACGTGCCTAAACTGAGCCGGCGCGCGCTGGTGCCGGCCATCCCGTGTGTACACTGGGGGGTGGGGTTCTAGACCTCTGAGGCAGGCGGCGCGTACGCCAGGGCCGGCCGACTCCGCGCCCGGCGGCCCTATGCGTTGCGCTGGGACGGCACGGTGACGCTGCGAGGCACGTCCTGAGAGGTTGGCGGAGCGACCCGGCGGCCGATGGTGAACCACACGATCAGCACGCCCCCGGCCGAGACGGCTCCCAGCATCACGAGCGCGAACGGCGGGCCGGCGACGTCGGCCAGCCTGCCGAAGATCAACATGCCGACCAGCGTGGTGCCGGCGATGAAGACCTGTCGGCTGGACATCAGTCGGCCCACGATCCCGGACGGCGTGTTGGACAGGGAAATGGACGCGTTGGCGATGTTCGAGGCGATATTTCCGGCGCCGAACAGGAACGCCCCCATGAGGAGCACCGAGTACGACGTGGTGGCGCCGAACAGCAGGATCCCGAGCGCCGTCAGGAGGAACGATCCGACCACGAACGACACGTTGCTCCAGCCGCGCGGGATCGCGGCCAGCGACAGCGCGGACACAAGCTTGCCGACCCCGATCACACTGTTGACGACGCCGTAGGCGACCGCCGGCAGCGCCGCCGCCTTGATGATCATCGGCGCTCTGAGACCGGTAAACGCGAGCGTGAGGTACCCTGGGATAATCAAGAGTGCCAGCGCCCAGTGCAGCGGCGTGTGTCGGATGTAGTCGAGGCCTTCTTTAATGTCCGTGGCGATGTGTTTGGGGCCGGTCGCGGCGAGACCCGCCCGCCATGCCACCGGCATCAGGCCGATGCACACCGCGCTCACGAGAAAGCTCAGGGCGTCCAGATAGAACACCGCGACGTAGCCGAGCGTGAGCACAATCACCCCCCCCAACACCCCGCCGACGATCTCGGCGACGCGCTCGGTCGTCTGCAACAGCGCATTGCCAGACGGGAGGAGCGCTCGCGTGACGATCGACGGGATCAACCCGTAGACCGCGGCGCGAAAGAACACGGTGCCGACACTCAACACCACGAGGACGAGGAATCCTAGGGGCAGCGACCGGAGAATGACAAAGGGGAGCATGCCCACGAGGACCGCCCGCCCGAGGTCAGCGGCGATCATGACTCCGCGACGGTCCATCCGGTCCGCGAGCGCGCCGGCCAGCAGTCCCAGCAGGCCTTGGCCCACGGTCGCGGCGATCAGCGCGACCGCGAGGATCGTCGCGGATCCGGTGAGCCGGTAGACCCAGAGCGATAGGGCGATGAAGAAAACTTCATCGCCGAGGAAGCTCACGAGTTGCCCGATCCACAGGAGCGCGAATGCCGGCTGCCGGAACAACGTCAACGCGTTTGGTGCGTCCTCGCGCGTTTCGGGGGCGCGCTTGAGCCCGAGCGCGGTACGAAGCGTCGCGACCACCCGCGGATCCGGCGCGTCGCGCTGCGGAGGAAGCGCCCGGCTCAATCCGAGGGCGGTGCGGATCGCCGTGACCACCCGCGGGTCGAACTGCGTTCCCGTGTGCGCTTCGAGCTCGCGGAGCGCCGCCTCAGGCGGACGGGCCGGGCGGTAGGGGCGGTTCGTCGTCAGCGCGTTGTACGCGTCGACCACGAGATTGATGCGGGAGCTCAGGGGAATGGCGTTGCCGGCCAGGCCCGCCGGGTAGCCGGCCCCGTCGAGGCGCTCGTGGCTGGCCCCGACGAATGGGGCGATCTCCGCCAGCCCGCCAATCGACTGGACGATCCGAACGCCGGCCTCGACGTGCGAGCGCATTACCTGCCATTCGTCCTCCGTCAGCTTTCCGGTTTTCAGGAGAATCTCCGGCGGCACGACGGTCTTGCCGACGTCGTGGAGCAGCCCGGTGAGGTAGACGCGGTGCACGTCGGGCTCGTCGAGGTCGAGCACTCTCGCGACGCGCCGGGACAGTTCGGCCACCGCGGCCGAGTGGTTGGCAGTATACGGGTCTTTGGCGTCGACCGCGGCCGCGAGCACCGACACCGAGGAGAGCGCGCGGCGCTGTTGTTCGCCGCGCAGAATTCGAGGCAGGTAGAGCTGGAGCACCAACGTGGCGGCGAGCGGAGGGACGAGCAGGAGGTCGATCCGCGACGGATCGTTGCTGATCACCCACACCGCGACGGCGGCCGCGAGGGTGAACACGGCCAGGTGGAACGTCGTGGCCGCCAGCTGGAATCTGACGGCACGCTGCCACGTGACCGCGTCTTCGGTACACAGGCGGGCCGCGGACAGGAACACAGACGCCGCCCAGTACCCGGCGCCGGCATAGAGCACCGCGATCACCGCGCTCACATCGCGGTTCGAACCCATCGCGGGCGCGACGCTGGCGAGACCGGCGGCAGCGATGAGCGCGCCGAGCCGGATGCTGCCGTTGACCACGACCTCCCGCGCGGGGTGCCTGAACAGCCCGAAGAGCGTGCCGACAGCGGCGCCGACGATCGTCGGCGCCCACCCAAACAGCACCACCGCCCCCACGGTGATGACGGGGGTCAGCGGGATTTCACCCGTGGGATCGAGGTAGATCGGATACAGATCGAGGATCGCGATGGTAATCGCGATCACGAGTGTTTCAGGGATCTGCCCGACCACCATCGCGCGCAGCCCCGCGATGAGGGAGCCGAGTGCGGCCGCGACGAGGAACCAAACGAACAACGGGAGCGCGGAGGCTGACGCGCGCATCCCGGCCCCGTTCAAGCTCACCGCGTCACCGCGGCCTGGAGTTCCTGTTCCTCGACGACGCTGATGAGCGCGCTGACGACCTGCGGATCGAGCGCGGTGCCGGCCAGTCCGCGGACGCGCCCGAGCGCGTCGGTGGGCGGCATGGTGCTGCCGCCCTCGCCGATCCCGAAGCAGACCTCATCGTAGATTTCCACTGCTGCGATGACCCGTGCACCGAGAGGGATCGCCTGCCCGGCGGTTCGGTCCGGGACTCCGGTGCCGTCCCACCGTTCGTGATGAGCCCGTACGATTCTTGCGATCAGCGGATCCGGCGACTGGGCGAGGATCCGGCTGCCGGCGACCGCGTGGTGGTCGTTGGGCGCCGACCCGTCGGGTCCCGCCAGGAAGCCGACGTCGTGCAGACGCGCCGCCAAGCGAAGGGCCCGGAGGTCCGCCTCCGGCATCCGCAGACGCTGTCCGACCGCCCCCGCGAGCTGGCTGACCCGGTCACCGTGCGCCCGCGTATTCTGATCGATCCCTTCCAGTGCGCGGACGACCGCCTCGACGACTTCGGCCACGGCTTCCTGGGCACGATGGTAATAGGCCAGCTCCTGGCGTGGAATCAGGTAACGCCAGCGCGGACACGGCCGTTAGCGCCAGGGAGGACCACGTGGCTGCGAGTCGACCGGCCGCTGCCGCCAGTACGATCCCCATCGGCGCGGCAAGAAGCTGACTCATCCACTGGTCGAGCACGTTTTGGCGCCAAGTCGGCAGAAATAGGAAAGCCAAATCGCAAGGATCTGTAGATCGAGAAAATCCCTTCGTTGATGACGCGATTCGTTACCACCGCCGCAACGGCTGCCGCGGTCAATTGCACCAGGCCTGGGCTCGATCGCGCCCTGCACGAGGTGGGCCGTGAGCGCCGCTGACGCAGAGGCCAGTCCCCATCCAGCACCATTGACTCGCCGCTCGCCAGATCTCGCTCCTTGGAAGAGGAGCAACCCAAGAAACGACCCCACATGCGACACCGATCAGTACGTCCTGCGGCATCCAGAGGAGCGCGGCCACGATTTTCACGCTGTTGGTCGGAAAAATGCTCCCGCCAGAGGGATTCGGTATCGGTCTAACGAGGCATGTGGCGGCGAAGATAACCGCCAGTCCGATGACAATCAGCGGGTGACTGTGAGGCAGGGCAAAAATGACGCCGCCAGCGCGAACGCGCAGAGGACAACGCAGAACGCCTGCAAAGAATCCTGAAGCTCACGAAAATGTACTCGCATCTGGTCATGGGCGAGCGGGAATCCGAGCGGTAGTTGATAGCTTCCTATCACTATTGCCGCCGTCGCCTGCCATGTTACTACACGCATCCCGGCAGTCCGCGATTGCTTGGCACATGCGCACTTGCCGTTCACCAGTGTAAGCGCCGCTGACCGTGTCCTCGGCTACGTTGGTTTGTGCGCGCTAGATCTGAGTCGGGCAGTGCTACGGTTATGGACGTCAGCCATCGTCTTCGGCCTCCCGCGTCGACTGCACGTCGGCGTCCGCGAAAGGCGTTGCGGCTTGGAATGCCGCCGAGCCCGGTACCGCTCGGATCCCGCCCGATATGAAGTTTTGAGTGCCCTCCGTGTCCCCCCCTTGCCGATGATTTAGTCACTTCAAGTCGCTAGTGGCCGTACTAATGCCGCAGAGGTTACAGGACGAGTTGCGGGCTCCCCCCCACAAGTTTACCTGTTTCACAAGTCTACCGCTCTACTCAACTTTCTGCAATGGGGGGCTGTTGGCCAAGCCGGACCGTTTCTAAGTCTCTTTTTGTGCAGGGCGCGCAGACGGCACCAATTCTTGACGTTTGTCAACTAAATATCAGTCCTCGGCCAGCGCTACGCGTAGCACGCTTACCCGATTGGTGTTTGGCGCGTCGCCTGGCCTCGCGGGTCGGTGTACGGCGACTGCGCTCACGCGTCAGGGTCCGTGGTCGTCGTGCCCAGCAACCGCGTTACCGCCGTATCGTAGCTGCGGCGGATGATTGCTCTGGCAGGGACCGATACCACTAGATGCTCTGCAGGTTGCCATGGCCAAAGAGGCGCTGTACGGTGGCGATGGGGGGGCCCGACCTCCATTAGTTGACGTGCGAAGGTGCGGCGCAGTTGATAAAACTTCAGCCACACGGCAGCCCTTCTCCTCGGGCGTCGGCTAAGTCCCTGGGGCAGTGGGCAGTTAGTTAGACGGGGGACGTCTAATTTCGGCGAGGGAGGTACATAGGTACATAAGGACATATGGCGTTCGGTTGTTCGATACCGTACGCCACGTATTGACTGCAACCTTGGCGCCATAGCACGCCATTTCTCGTGTGGGGCGCGATCAAGATTTGTGTCCGTGAAAGCTTCGAGTCCGCGAAATCAGATCTCGCATGAAGTTTCCTGGCTTGGTACTCGAGTGCTCGAGAAATCAAAATAGGGGGTGTAGTACTATGCGTCGCATATGGATGTTTGTCGCGGTAGGGGCGCTTGTTCTCAGCACGTCTGGTGTTCATCTGTTTGCAGCAAGTCTTCCGGCGGGCGCCGCACAGTTGGTTCCTGCGGGCGACGACAACGGCGGGAGCAGCGTCTACGGCGTGCCGCCGCTGGTTCCTGCGGGCGACGACAACGGCGGGAGCAGCGTCTACGGCGTGCCGCCGCTGGTTCCTGCGGGCGACGACAACGGCGGGAGCAGCGTCTACGGCGTGCCGCCGCTGGTTCCTGCGGGCGACGACAACGGCGGGAGCAGCATCTACGGCGTGCCGCCGCTGGTTCCCGCGGGCGACGACAACGGCGGGAGCAGCATCTACGGCGTGCCGCCGCTGGTTCCCGCGGGCGACGACAACGGCGGGAGCAGCGTCTACGGCGTGCCGCCGCTGGTTCCCGCAGGCGACGACAACGGCGGGAGCAGCGTCTACGGCATGCCGCCGCTGGTTCCCGCGGGCGACGACAACGGCGGCGCTTAGCGAGCCGCGAAGCTTCTAACTGAATCCGGGTCTCATCGGAGGCAAGGGCTCGATCTGGGTCCTTGCAGGGGTTCCATTGCGTCGACGGGCTCGGGTTGGCTTGAGATGGCTTGAGCTGTTCTAGTAGCAGGAATCTAGACTAGGTGATACACTAAACTTTGCAAAAAGCAGGGCAAGGGATCGCCGAGAGGCGCATCGGCGTCTCGTAGGTTTCGCATCGGGGGACCTGTGGTGTCTTCACTGGGTGAACGCATTCGGGCAAGACGGAAAGAGCTCGGTCTCACGCAGACCGAGCTCGGCGGTAGCGATCTGACCAAAGGATTCGTCAGTTTACTCGAAGCTGGGCGCGCCAGGCCGTCACCTGCGACCTTGGTCCTCATCGCGCGGCGCCTGCAGGTGTCGCCCGCGTACATTTTGGATGACGACGCGACGTTGAGTGCGAAGGTGTTGCAGGTCAACGTTGCGGCGGCCTGGGCCAAGGCGAAGCCGGGCGATTACACCGGAGCCGCCGAGGCGTTCAATGAAGCGCTCACCTTGGCGATCGGGCAGCAGGATAAGGCCAGTCAGGCGGAGTGTTATGTCGGCTTGGCCTACGCACTGGCCGGTCTGCGACAATACGATCTCGCCCGCCACAACGTCGAACTCGGCAGGGAGATCGCGGAAGCCCTGGGGACCGAACGCCACCTCGTGCGCGTGCATCACGTTCTCGGGCTGATCGAATATTACAAACGTGATCTCTCGAAGGCACGCGAACACTTCGCCGAAGGCTATCGCCGCTTCCAGTTGTGCGACCATCCCGACCGCAGCCTCGGCGGGGCGCTGCTGTACAATCTGGGAAACACGTATCTGGAGCTCGGGGATTATGCGGACGCAATCCATTGGTATCAACAAGCCCTGCCCCTGCTGGAGTCCGCAGAGGATCTCCATCGCGTGGGACTCGTCCACGTCCAACTGGGCGTCGCCCGGCGTGAGCGCGGTGACTTCGACGCGGCGCTTGAGCACCTGACGAGGGCCCAACACCTCTTCGAAGCGCTGAACGATACGCGGTTCCTCGGATGGGCTCACAACAGCATCGGAATCACGCTGCTCGCCGCGGGGAAGGTGGACGGCGCGATTGAGCATATTGAGGCGAGCCTTCGGATTAAGGAACAGATCGGCGACGATCCCGGACGCGCCCGCACGTTGACCGAGTTGGGGCGTGCGCTGACTCTTAAAGGCATATTCAACCAGGCGGACGAGGCGCTGGACGAGGCGGAGCGGCTTGCCAAACGGTTCGGGGACGTGACCGAGCTCGCCAGGATAGAGCTGGCTCGTGCGGGCCTTCGGGACGCCAGCGGGCAGACTTCAGAGGCGATTCGCTGGTACAAGGTGGCCATCGGCTCGTTTGAAGCCCTTCACATGCGCGCGGACCTCGCCCGCGCATCCAATGCGCTCGGCGACCTCCTGCTCAAGTGCAGGCGTCCGTCTCAAGCGGCGCCCTACCTATCACGGGCGCTCGAGGTGCTGCGCACCCAGGTACGGCAGTAACGCGGCCGATCTGACATTCGTCGACACATCCCGCGATTTGGGGCCCGCGTTATACGCGGATCACGGATTGCTCCTCGATGGCATCATCGACCTTGCGGCGGGTCGCTTCGAGAGCGTTCCGACCGGAACCCGGCGCGCGACACCGCGTCACGTAACGGGAAGACCGTGTTGACGCCGGCGACCGCGCGTTCGGGGCGAAACTGCTTCGGGAGCCGGAGACGAGTCTACGTTGACGATCGTTGATACCGCGCGCGACCTTCCTCGTAGACGTCACGCCCGTATATATCGTTGACCACGATCACCGGGAAGCGGGTGACCACCAGCCGGTAGATCGCCTCGGGACCGAGATCTGGAAAGGCCACCACCGCGGCTTCTTTGACGCGTTCGCCCAACAGCGCGGCCGTGCCCTCTATCGCGCCGAAATACACGGCCTGGCACGCCACGATAGCCGCGCGAACCTCTTCGGAGCGCTTGCCCTTGCCGATCATGCCGCGGATCCTCGCCGCCCGGAGCAGGTACGGTGCATACGCGTCCATCCGGGAGGCTGTGGTGGGTCCGGCCGAGCCGATCGGACGTCCCGGTCGCGCCGGCGTGGGACCGCAATAGTAGATGACCTGATCTTGAAGATCCACGGGGAGTGTTCGCCCGGCGCCGAGCATCTCCACGAGTCGCTCGTGCGCGGCGTCGCGCGCCGTGTAGACGACCCCCGACAACAGCACCTCATCCCCGGCACGGAGCGCCTCGGCCTGCGCGACGCTAAACGGGCTGATAAGCTCGAGCGACCGAGTCACGAGCCGCCCCGCCGGTGCCGACCCGTACGGCGTTCGCGGCCGCCGCGCGTGTGCCTCGGATCCGATGTGCCCGGACCCATTCGCACTACAGCACGACCTGCCCCGCACGGTGGGAGTGGCAATCCAGGTTCACCGCGACCGGCAGGCTCGCGATGTGCGTCGCATGGCTCTCGACGTGCACCGCGAGCGCCGTCACCCGCCCGCCAAAGCCGGCCGGGCCGATTCCCAACTCGTTGATCCGCCGCAGCAGCTCGGCCTCGAACGCGGCGAGCGCAGCGTCCGGGCTGGGATCGCCCACCCGCCGCAGCAACGCCCGCTTGCTGAGCAGCGCCGCCCGCTCGAAGGTGCCGCCGAGGCCCACCCCGACGACGAGCGGCGGGCTTGGGTTCGGGCCGGCTTCCGAGACGGCACGCACGATGAACTCGACCGCACCCTCGTACCCGTCGGACGGCTTCAACATCGCGAGACGGCTCATGTTGTCGCAGCCCGCCCCTTTGGCCAGCAGGCCGAGCGTGATGCAGTCGCCGGGCACGATGCGCGTATAGATGATCGACGGGGTGTTGTCGCCCGTGTTGACGCGGTGCAGCGCGCTCTCCACGACCGACGCCCGGAGGTACCCCTCGCGGTATCCCTGCCGGACTCCCTCGTCGATCGCCGCGTCCAGGTCGCCGCCTTCGACATGCACGTCCTGGCCGAGGTCGACAAACACCACCGCCTGGCCGGTGTCCTGGCAGATCGGGTACCAGTCGGTCCGCGCGACCCGCGCGTTTTCGAGGAGGCGCGTCAGTACGGTGCGCCCGAGGTCGCTCTCCTCCACCTCTTTCGCGCGCGCGAGCGCCTGGAGCATGTCGTCGCCCATCCGGTAATTCACCGTGATGCACAGGTCGCGGACCGCGGCCGTGAGGTCGCTAGTGGTGACCGTTCGCATCGGCGCCCCACGCGACCGCGGCGACGTCCCGCGTGTCGGCGAGCAGTTCGACGGCCCGGGCGATCGCGTCGCGCCGCTCGGACGGGATGCGTCCCTCGCACAGTCCGTCGAATTTCTCCCGCAGTTCCTCGTCGGATGCCGGATTCTCCGGGCTGCCCCGAGGCGCGTCCACGCGGACGGTCTCGCGCCGGCCGCCCGTCAGCGCGACGGTCACGGATGCCTGCCACCGTCCGGGATATGCCCGGTTGGACACCCCGTCTTCCGCGAGCACGACGCGGCCGGACACCGCGCGCAGCTCGGGGTCGGCGAGCTCGGCCGGCGTGAACTCCCCCAGTCCGACACGGCCGCGCACCAGCGCCAGCGCGACGCAGAACGGGAGGCTGAACTTTGCCTGGTACGGGTTGTGGGCGTCGCGGATCGACGTGACCTCGAGGGCGGTCCGGAACGTGCCGACGCGGATCGAGGTGATCTCGGACGCGCGGATCCCCCGGCGGCGGAGCTCGAGCGCCGCGTCGACGGCGGGGTGCGTGTGCCCGCACGCGGCGTGCAGCTTGAACGAGTTGCCGTCGATCCGAAACGCCGTCCCGAGGCCCTCGACCAGGCGCGCGGGCTGGCCGCCGCCGGCCATCGCCCGCAGCACGCCCTTGTCCCCCTCGAGGATCGCCGACGCGCCGGTGAATCCGTCGCGGGCGAGCAGCGCGGCCAACACGCCGGTCTCCGCCGCGCGTCCCGCGTGCAGCGTCTTACTCATCGCCCCGTCGGCGAGGAACTCCCAGAGGCCCGCGCACAAGGTGCCGGCCGTGCCGAGCGCGTGCAGCGTCTCATCGGGCGAGAGCCCGAGGATCTTGGCACACGCCGCCGCGGCGCCGAACGTCCCCGCGGTCCCGGTGGTGTGCCAGAAATCGTAGTGCGGCTGCCCCAGCGCCTCGCCGACCCGCGCGCCGACCTCGTACCCGCAGACGATCGCCTCGAGCAGGCGCCGGCCAGGGGCGTGCTCCCGTTCGGCGAGGGCGAGCGCGGCGGGTATCGTGACGACGGCCAGATGCATGACCGACGGCCGGTGCAGATCGTCCATTTCGACCGCGTGCGACGCGACGCCGTTGGCCAGCGCTGCTCCCGTGACCGCGGCGCGGCCGCCGGCGAGGATCGTCGATTCCGCCGGTCCCCCAAGCTGCCTCGCGAGGTGGGCCGCGATCCGCGCGGGCGGCAGGGCAGTGCCGGCAAAGCCGGCGCCGAGCCAGTCCAGTACGCACCGGCGGGCCATCGCGATCGTCGCGTCCGGGAACGCGTGGCGGGATGCGACCCACTCCGCGAGCGTCCGGGTGGCGTGCGCGCCTGCGGGCGTTGCGGCGGGGGCCCGCCGCGTCCGCACGCGCCGCGCCGCCGGTTTCGGCGCGGCCGGGCGGGAGCGTCGCTGAGGCTTCGTCGGGGTGGGCCGCCGTCGTGTGGCCATGTTAGATGACCTCCTCGTGGTGAAGCCGTGCGATCTCGTCGTCGCTGAGCCCAAGCCACCCGCCGTAGATCTCGCGGTTGTGCTCGCCGAGCGCCGGACCGGCCGTGCGCACGGCGCCCGGAGTCTCGGAGAACTTCGGCACGACGCCGACCATGCGCAGTTCGCCGGCGTCCGCGTCGGGTACCGCGATGATATCGTCCCGGGCCGCGTAGTGGGGATCCTCGAGAATGCGCGGGACGTCGTATACGGGGCCGGCCACGGCCCCGCTTTCCTCGAGGCGCGCGAGCGCCTCATCCCCGGTGCGGGCGGCCATCCACTCCGCGATGATCGCGTCCAGCGCGTCGCGGTGCCGCACGCGTCCGGCGTTGTCCGCGAACCGGGCGTCGGAGAGGAGATCCGGCCGCTCGATCGCCGCGGCGAGCCGCTCGAACACGCGCTGGCTCGTCGCCGAGAGGGCGATCCACGTGTCATCGCGGGCCCGGTACAGGTTGCGGGGCGCGGCGTCCGGGAAGGCGTTCCCGATCCGCTGCGCCCGGATCCCGAGCGAGTGGTACTGGGTCACGTACGGCACGAGCAGGCGGAACAGCGGTTCGTACAGGCTGACGTCGACGATCTGGCCCCGTCCGGTGACATCGCGATGATGGACGGCCATCATCGCGGCCATGGCGCCCGTGAGACCGGCGATCTCGTCGGCGAGCGGCAGCGCGGGGACGAGCGGCGGCGAGTCCGGAAAGCCGCTGATCGCGACCAGCCCGCTCATCGCTTCGGCGATCGTCCCAAACCCCGGCCGGTGCCGGTACGGGCCGGTCTGTCCGAAGCCGGAGATGCGCACGACGATGAGCCGCGGGGCGCGCTCGCGCAGGCGGTCCGGGTCGAGTCCCCATCGTTCCAGCGTGCCCGGGCGAAAGTTTTCGACGAGGAGATCGGCCCGCTCGGTCATGGCCCCGAGGAGCTCCTGGCCGCGCGCCTGGCTCAGGTTCAGCGTGATCGACTGCTTGTTTCGGGACATGATCTTCCACCACAGCGACTGGCCGCCGGCAAACGGCCCCCACGACCGCAGCGGGTCGCCGGCCTTGGGATGCTCGATCTTGATGACGCGCGCGCCGAAGTCCGCGAGCATGGATGTCGCGGTTCCCCCCGAGACGATGGTCGAGAGGTCGAGGACGGTGAGGCCGGTCAGCGGGCCGGATGCGGTCGTCATGGTTGATCTGCCGGGGTGGTCGATCCCCCTGGAGAGATTCCGCCGCGGCGGGGACCGTCCCTGTTGGGACCGGCGTCATGGGCGGTGCGCGTTGACCCGTCCATCCTGCCGTCAGACCACCGGCGCGCGCAGGAGGCCGGTGCGCGCGTCTCGGGCCGGGGCGACGAGCAGATGTCCGGGCAGGTCCTCCATCTGCGTGAGAATCTCCGCGGCCTGCCAGATGAGGCGCTGCAGGTCGCCGTCAGGAACGTGGTGGCGTGCTGTGATGCTTCCCCATGCCCGTCCCGATGCCCACGCGCCGACGGCGGAGGCCCGCCACATCGCCTGCGCGGGTTGGCTGCCCGTCGGCGTCAGCTCGTCCTCCAGCGGGTCAGGCGGCAGCCCGGCGTCCCGCCGCGCCGCGTTGAGGCGCGCGACGATCCGGCGGAGCGCCGCGAGCGCGCGAGTGACGTCCTCGAGCGCGGGCCCGGCGTCCCACATCTGGTCCGCCGCACGCTGGGCGGGGCCGGTCCCCGCGCCGTGGCGGATGAGCGGGCGGATGCGCGGCACGACGAGCCGTTCCGTGCCGAGCGCACCCGCGACCGACGCCAGCCCGGCCGGTTTCGTCGGGAAGATGCGCGCGCGGATCGCCTCCGCGATGACCAGCATCCTCGGGTGCCGGATGCGGGACGCGGTGTGACCGGCGTCGGTCAGCCGGTAGGCCTGGTCGAGGTAGCCGAGATCGCGCAGCATGCCGGCCCGCGCCCGAAACTCGCCGACCTCGCGGTCTTCGAGCGCGGCGAGTTCGCGGCGCAGCGCTCGGCGCTCTCGTTCCGTGATCGCGAGTTCCTTGAGGCTCTTCAGGCAGCGGTCGACGACGGTGCAGCCGGTGCACGGCATGGCGACGACCGCCTGGCCGAGGCGCGCAATCTCGTCCGCGGCCTCCTCCTTGCGCCGGCGCGCGCGCCGCAGCTGGTGCAGGAGGTCGTCGAACTTCGCCCGGGTGGCGAGCCGGTCGCCGCAGGGCCGCTCGCGGAGCGGGTCCGGCGGCAGCGCCGCGAGCCGCGCGCGCGCGGCCGCGATCTCCGGAGCCCGCAGGAATGCGGCAAACGAGCGGCGCAGCATGACCTCGGCGTCCGCAATCGGCGCGCGGGCCAGCAGGTTGAGCACCTGCGAGTCGGACGGCGTGAATCTCGAGACGACGGGATCGGGCGAGGCATCCGCGAGTGCCAGGCCCTCCCGGGCGTCCTCCGGGGTATCGCAGGCGACGACCGCGATCCCGAGCGTGTCCCGGCCGCGCCGTCCGGCACGGCCGGTCATCTGGTGAAACTCGGTCGGCGTGAGCGGTTCCGAGCCGGCGGGGCCGTGACGGTACAGCGTCGACAGCACGACGGTGCGCGCGGGCACGTCGAGCCCCGCGGCGAGCGTCGTGGTCGCGCAGACGACGCGCACGAGGCCGGCCTCGAGCAGTTCCTCGACGAGGAGCCGCCAGCTCGTCAGGTGCCCCGCGTGATGGGACGCCACTCCGGCGCGGCGGAGCGGGGCCAGCAGCGGGTGGGTGGCGAGCTGGGGCGTGCGCGCGACCCACTGCTCGATCCGCGCCGCACGCTCCCCGGCGCGCGGGGCGGTCTTGGAGCCGAGCGCGCGCGCCGCGTCGTCACACTCGCGCCGGCTTGGGTAGAACAGGATCGCCGGGGTCAGGCGGTGCGCGTCCAGGGCGTCGCTGACCGCGTGCAGCCACCGCGGCTGGCGCGCCCGGGTGCGCACGCGTCCGGGATCGGGCGCGAGCAGCTGCCCGGCCCCGTCCGTCAGGATGACCGCGAGCGGAACGGCACGCTCCGCAAGGGTGATCACGTCCGGCGCTCGCCCGCGGACGGTCCCCATCCACGCGGCCAGGACGTCGGCGTTTGGGATGGTTGCCGACAGGAGGAGCAGGCGCGTCTCCCGCGGTGCGAGCAGCAGGATCTCCTCCCACGCGGTGCCCCGCTCGGGGTCGGAGAGGTAGTGGGCCTCGTCGAGCACGATCGTGCCCGGCGGCGCATCTTGCGTGCGCGCGTCGTAGAGGACGTTCCGAAGGATCTCAGTCGTCGCGACCAGCACCGGCGCCCGGGCGTTGATCCGGCGCTCGCCCGTGAGCAGGCCGACCGAGGTATCACCGTACAGCCGTTGGAACCGCCGAAACTTCTGGTTCGATAGGGCTTTGAGCGGCGTCGTGTACCAGACCCGGCGCGGCCCCGTCTTCGCCTGCACCGCGGCCGCGAGCGTTCTCGCGATGTGCTCCTCCGCGATCCACGTCTTTCCGCTGCCCGTGGGCGCGGAGACGACGACGTCGCCCCGCCCAATCGCGTCCAGCGCGTCGCGCTGGAACGGGGCCGGGACGAACGGAGCGGCGGGCGCCTCGCCGACGCCCGTGAGGATCGCCGCTAGGTCTGCCACGCCGTCATCCGATCGCGGTCACAGGAGGGCTTCGGCGCGGCGTCGAACACCAACCGGCCGCGGGAACCGCCCGCGCCGAGGCGCTGCGTGCCGAAACAGGTCAAGGGGTTTACGACATACGAGAAGCGGTTTCTGGCCGGTCTCATCCGCCAAGTGTGGCGGGCGTGCCAGGGCTTTGTCGCGGTCGTCGTCGAGCGCGGTCCCGGGGAGGCCATCTATGCCCTCGAGGATCTGTCGGAGTGGTCCGCGGCCCAGAGCGCCCGGCTGCGGGCCACGCCCAATCGGCCGCGCACCGTCGGGGTGCCGGCGCGGCGCGTCGCGACCGAGCTGCTCCTCGATGTGCGGACGTTTTGCGGCGGCATCGGCGACCTCCTGGGAAACGCGCAGCAGTCGGCACTCGACCCGGATGAGGTTGAGGACGAGGCGCTGGCGATGATCGAAGGGTTCCTGTCGTGGACCGCCTTGATGGCGAGCCAGCTTGGGATCTCCAGGAACCTGCGCCCCCAGACCCTCTGGTACGATCGCTAGCGCTCCCCGCGTCGAGGGCCTTGCGGCTGTCACGCCCCCCATTGTAGCGCAGAAGTTGAAAGGTCGCGTGGGCGCGAGTCGGACGACCCAGGCCGCGTCGACCGGCGTCCTGCGCTAGGGTCCCTCGACCAGGAGTGGCGTCACGCGCCTCCGAGGTATCCCGTAGCCGTGCCCGCGCTTATTAGTAAACTATGAACTATGATTTCTTTGCCAACCCTCGAAGCTTTTGCTACAATATTGTAGAGGCTAACGCGAGGTGCCGGACGATGACCTCGACGACACGCGGTGAAATTCTCTCTCTCATCAAGCGGCACGGTCCGATGACCGTGCAGGAGCTGAGCCAGCGGCTGGCCATCACGCCGATGGGCGTGCGGCAGCACCTGGCCATCCTCGAACGTGACGCCCAGGTACGGTCCGACGGCGTCCGGCGCGGCCAAGGCCGGCCGAGCCGGGTCTACAGCATCACCGCGGAGGGCGATAAGGTCTTCCCACGTACCTACGAACAGGTCGCGACCGAGTTGCTCGACGATGTCCGCGCGCTCGACGGTGACGCGAAGGTAACCGCGCTGTTCGAGCACCGGCGCAAGCGCCTGCTCGAGCAATACCGGCTTCGGCTCGCCGGCAAGGACCTGGGGGAGCGGGTCGCGGCGCTCGCCGAGATTCGCAACGAGGAAGGCTTTCTCGCGGAGGCCGAGCGGCACGACAAGGACACGTTCGTCCTGGTCGAGCACAACTGTCCCATCCGCAGCGTCGCCGACGCGTACCATCAGGTGTGTTCCTGTGAGATCGCGCTGTTCTCTGACGCCCTCGGGGCGGACGTGGTCCGGACGGACCACATCCTCGCCGGGTCGCCTCGGTGCCGGTACCTCATCACGCAGACGCGCGAGCCCCGCAAGAAGTAGACCGCGCCACTCGACGGAGGGAGACTGCATGGCCACGCTCACGTATTACGGGCACTCAACCTGGGCGCTCGACACCAAAGGCACGACGATTCTCATCGACCCGTTCTTCACCGGCAACCCGCTGGCGCCCGTCACCGCGGCCGACGTCACGCCGTCGTACATCATCGTCACGCACGCGCACGGCGACCACTATGGGGACACCGTCGAGCTCGCCAAGCGGACCGGGGCCACGCTCATCGCGAACTTCGAGATCGTCAACTACGCGCAGAAGCAGGGGGTCGAGAAGGCCCACCCGCTGCATATCGGCGGCGGCGCCGCCTTTCCGTTTGGGCGCGTGAAGCTGACCATCGCGTTTCACGGGTCCTCGTTCCCGGATGGAACGTACGGGGGCATGCCGGGCGGCGTGCTGATCGAGACCGACGGGAAGCGGGTGTACGACGCGGGCGACACCGCGCTGTTCTCGGATATGCGGTTGACCGGCGAGGGCGGGCTGGATGTCGCGATCCTGCCGATCGGCGACAACTTTACGATGGGTCCGGAAGACGCGGCGGCTGCGGCGAAGTTGCTGGGGGCCACCACCGTGATTCCCCAGCACTACAACACCTGGCCGATCATCAAGCAGGACGCCGACGCGTTCAAGCGCCGCGTGGAATCGTCCACGACCTCGAAGGTCGCGGTCCTCAAACCTGGGGAGCGGTTCGAGATCCGCTGACCCCGCCTGCTCCGGGGAGCGGGTTGCTCAGGGGAGCTGCTGGGGGGCTCGCTCGCGCGGCGCCGCCGCGGGCCGACATCCCCACGTCTGTGCGGTGCCTCGTGTTCGCGCGGGAGGTGCCGTCTCGCGGTGCGGAGAAACGAGGGCGTGCCGCCGAATGCGCCGTGTGATCCGGCGGTCGAGCCGGCCGACCACGATCGAATCCGGAGGAGGTAGTCGTGACAACGCTGATCGATCTCGGTAGCGACACCGCGACCCGGCCGTCCGCGGCGATGCGCGCGTTCATGGCGCAGGCGCTTGTGGGCGACGAGCAGCGGCAGGAGGACCCCTCGGTGAATGCGCTGCAGGAGCGTGTCGCCGCGCTGTTGCACAAGCAGGCGGCCCTCTACCTGCCGTCGGCGACGATGGCGAACGCGATCGCGGTCAAAGTCCACACGCGTCCAACCGACGAGGTCGTCCTGGAGCGCACCGCGCATATCGCGACATCGGAGACCGGCGGAACGGCGATCTTGTCCGGGGCGACGTTTTGTCCGATCGACGGCGTGCGCGGGGTGTTCACGGAGCAGCAGGTCGTCGACGCGATTCGCGCGGACGATCCGCACTGTCCGCGGACGCGCCTCGTCTGTGTCGAACAGACCGCGAATCGTGCCGGCGGGACGGTGTGGCCGATTGAGCGGCTGCGGGCCGTGGCGGAGACCGCGCACAAACACCACCTCGCGACGCACATGGACGGCGCGCGGATTATGAACGCCGCGGCGGCCTCCGGCATCCCCGCGCACGAGCAGGCCCTGGGCTATGACTCGGCGACGTTCTGCCTGACCAAGGGCCTCGGCTGCCCCGTCGGTGCGCTCGTTGCCGGCGATCGTGAGTTCATCAAGGAGGCGCGCCGGTACAAGCATCTGTTGGGCGGGGCGATGCGGCAGGCCGGGATCATCGCCGCCGCCGGACTGTACGCGCTCGACCACAACATCGCGCGGCTTCCCGAAGACCACACCAACGCCAAGATCCTGGCCCGCGGGCTCGCCGAGATTCCGGGCATCGCGCTCAACGTCGCCCATGTGGAGTCGAACCTGGTGTTTTTCGATGTCGCCGGGACGGGGCTGACGGCGAAAGAGGTCGTGGATCGGCTCGCGGCGCGGGGCGTCCGGATGGGCGCCAGCGGCCCGACGCGGATCCGGGCGGTAACCCATCTCGACGTGTCACAGACTGACGTGGAGCGGGCGGTCGCGGTCGCGCAGGAAGTACTCGGGAAGGCGCGTGCCGGCGCGGCCGGGGAGTAGGGCTGGCGGCCGGATCCGTTGACGCGCGGCCGGAAACGGCCGGCGCGATCTCGCTCGGTGGTCAGGAGTGTGCGGCGCACGTGCAGCAGGACGGGGGCCCTCGACGGGCCCCCGTAACGTTCTCTCGGGACTGGCGTGTCGCGGATTAGACGTGCCCGTGCTTCGCCTCGAACTCTTCCTTGCTGAGCTTGTAGTGGTCCGCGCCTTCCTCCACGTACTTCTTGTACTGGTCGGGGACGTCGCCCTCGGCGAAGATCGCCGTCACCGGACACACCGATTCGCACGCGCCGCAGTCGATGCACTCCTCGGGGTTGATAAAGAGGTGCACCTCACCCTGGTCTTCGTCCGCCTTCGGGTGGATGCAGTCCACCGGGCACACTTCCACGCACGACCGGTCCTTCGTCCCGACGCAGGGCTCCGTGATCACGTACGTCATCCGCGCGGCCTCCTTCGGCTCATCGTCACACCGGGACCATTATACCGCACTACGTCGCCGAACTCCTTTCCATTTCTGGGCACGCGCGGTCTTGTGCTATGATGACATCGTTTCGGGAGGTGTTCGTGACGAGCCCTGACGCTTCGCCCGCACAGATCCGCGAGGTACTGCGGGATCCAGACGCGCTGAGAGCGCGCATCGAGGCCGCCCTCGCGGGCCGCGAGCCCCGAACCGATCCGGGTGCCACGGGAGCCCGCCGGGCTGCGGTGATCGTGCCGGTGATCTTCACTCCCGATGGCCCCGCGCTCGTGCTCACCCAGCGTACCGAGACGCTCGAGCACCACAAAGGCCAGATCTCGTTTCCGGGCGGGCGGGTGGAGGGCGACGAGGCTCCGCTCGCGGCCGCGCTGCGCGAAACGTCCGAGGAGATCGGAGTCCCCCCGAGTGACGTCCGGCTGCTCGGCCGGCTCGACGATGCGGATGTGCGCGTTTCCGGATTCGTCATCAGCCCGTTCGTCTGCGAGATTCCGTATCCCACCCGGCTGCGCCTCAGTGCCCGTGAGGTGCGCGCCGTCATCCTGGCGCCGCTCGCGGTGCTGCTCGACCCGCGGCACGTTCGCGCCGAACTGCAGGAGTGGAAGGGCGACCCGGTGGTGCTGTACTTCTATCAGATCGGCCCGCAGGTCGTCTGGGGCGCCACGGCCCGCATCATCGCCGGGTTCCTGCACGCGGTGTTTGGCGTTCCCCCGGCGCGCCCGGGGCAGGTCGGATAGACACAAGGAGCCGCCGATGCGCATCGCGATCCTCTCAGACGTCCACGGCAACGTGCGGGCCCTCGAGGCCGTGCTCGCCGACGTACGGGCCCGCGGCCCCTTCGACCAGATCCTGAACGGCGGAGACCTCGCCTTCGGCGGGCCCCGGCCGCGCGAGGCGATGGCGCTGCTGCGCGCGCGGAACTTCCCGGCGATCATCGGCAACACCGACCAGTGGGTCGCCGGGCTCGCCGCGCCGCCCGGTCCCGCGCTCGCGATGACGGAGTGGACCCGCGCGAAGCTGACAGACGACGATCTCGCGGCCCTTCGGGCGCTGCCGATGTCCAGGCGCATCGAGCCGGCCGGCGGACCGACGCTCGTGCTGGTGCACGCGACGCCCACCAGTACCACGGACTCCGTCAATCCGGACGCGCCCCCCGACGTGCTGACCGGGATGCTGCGGGAGGCGCGCGCCCAGACCCTCGCCTACGGACACATTCACCGGCCGTACGTCCGGGAGGTTCCGGAAGGGACGGTCGTCAACGTCGGCAGCGTTGGGCTGCCCTTCGACGGCATCCCGCGTCCGGCGTGGGCGATCCTCACGCTCGACGGCGGACGGTGGCGCGCGGAGATCGTCCGGGTGACCTACGACGCCGAAGCGGTCGCCCAGGAACTCGCGGCGAGCGACCATCCGGCCGGCAGCACGTTCGCGCAGCGGGTCCGCGCGGGCCGGATGGAGTAGCCGCGGTGCGCACCGACTACCACATGCATCTGGAACGGGGCCCCTGGACACTCGAGTGGCTCGGCCGGTTTGTCGAGCGGGCGCGCGCCCAGGGACTCGATGAGATCGGGTTCAGCGAGCACCCGCACCGGTTTCGGGAGTGCCGCGCGATGTATCCCTCGAGCGACGCCGCCGGCGGGTGGGTGGACCGCGAGTGCACCGAGAGCCTGGAGTCCTATCTGCGGCTCATCGAGGACGCGCGCCGCGCGGGGATGCCGGTCAAGCTCGGCCTGGAGTGGGATTTTCTCCCAGGCTACGAGCCCGCGCTCGAGCGGGTGCTCCGCGCGTACCCGTGGGATTATGCGATCGGATCGGTGCACTGGATTCCGCCGGACGCGCCCGGCGATCCGTGGTGGGGCTTCGACAACCCGGACTGGGACGGGGAGTGGGCGCGCCGGGACGCCCTCCAGGTGTACCGGGAGTATTTCCGGCTGATCGAGGCCGCCGCGGGCACCGGGTTCTTCGATTGGATCGGCCACGCGGATGTCATTAAGGTCTTCGGCCATCGGCCCGCCGAGGACGTCACCGATCTCTACGAATCGGCCGCCCGCGCGTTCGCGGCGGCGGGCGTGTGCGTCGAAATCAACACCGCGGGCTGGCGGAAGCCGGTCGGAGAGATCTACCCGGCGCCGGCGTTCCTGCGGGCATGCTTCCGGGCCGGCGTGCCGACGCTCATCAACTCCGACGCGCACCTGCCGGAGGACGTCGCTCGCGACTTCGATCGTGCCGTCGGGGTCGCGCGCGCCGCCGGCTACGGCGAGACCGCGACGTTCGCGCGGCGCACGCGCACGATGCGCCCGCTCGCGTAGCGTCCCCCGCGGTTCAGGGCGCCGGCGTCGGCTGGTCCGGCGGCGGCGCGAACAGCTGCTGCAGCTGGCCGACCGCCTCGTTGAACGCCGTGATGCTTGGAGGGTCGAACGCCCCCGGCGTGCTGGCGTGTTTTGCGGTGACCACGAGCGAGGTAATCAGCCGCAGCATCGAGCCGGGTCGGGCCTCGAGAACGAACGTCTCGCCGTTCTGTTTCTCGATCGCGACGCGCAGCAGGTAGCGCTTTTCGATTTCGTCGTAGAACACGTCGCGGTTCATGCGGACCCAGTCGTTCGGAAGCTCGCGCCAGCGCTCGTAGGCCAGCCGCAGCTCGCGGCCGTATAGGCCAAGGATCGTCCGGAGCAGTCCGGCGACGAGGGGTGGGACCCGCGTTTCCGCCTCATGCAGCCGATTCGTTTGGTCGGCCCTGCCGACCCACGACACGAGTGCCGCCGCGCCCCCGAGATAGTTCGCCAGGGCGGCGTCCACCGCGGTCCACGTGTCCGCGTCGATCGTGCCGCCGAGCCGTTTCTCGAGGATGGCGAGCACGTGCTCCTCCACGTGGGGCGTATTGGCGAGGAGCCCGTCGAGATCGGCGCCGGCTCGGGACAAGAGCGGCGCCGCCTGTTCCACGGGGATGCGCTGCGCGAACAGTTCTTCCCAAGTCGCCATGCGAGTCACCCTTTCCCGGACGCATCATGCCGGCGTCGGTCCGACCCCTGCGGTTCCATCCGTCCTCTGCCTCGCGCGGTGCCCGTCCTTAGCGGCGCGGCAACTCCCCACGCGGCGCCGCGCCGGTCGTGCTCGATGTGTACCCGCGCGGCCTCACTCGTCGCCCCGGAGGATCTCCTGGATCTTCTTTGCGAGCGCCTCGGCGTCGGGCATCGGCAGCAGGTCATTCTGCAGCGAGTCGGTCTTTGCCTTCAGTTCCGTCTCGCAGTAGCGCTCGACCTCACTGATCATCATGGTGTGCCGGTACCGCTGGGCGATCGCGGCGGGATCGTTGTCGAGGGGATCGCGGCGCTCGAGGTCCCGCAGCGAGACCACGAGCGCCTGCAGCTCCGACAGTTTCGCCTGGATCTCCGTTGCGAGGTCGTCGATCCGCGACGAGTGCAGGCGTTGGGATGCGGGATCGCGGAGTGCCGCGTAAAGGTCGGTCAGAATCCGCTGCACGTCCTCGAGCGAGAGCGCCTCGTCGGCCATCGTCGGGGATGCTCTTGACGGATTAGACCGGCGGTCTCGGTGCCCTGACCGGCGGACGCCCGCCGGCGTGCGCCACGCGTGGCTGCGCGGACTCGACGGCGTCGGTCTCCGCGTCGAGGCGCCGCAACGTTTGGGTGGTGCGGGCGGCGTCCGTATCGGTGTCGGTCATGGTGCCTCCCCGCGTTCGCGGATGCGATCGCCGCGCATTCGACCTCGCCGCACCGTGGCGTACCGGCTCGGGGAGGCCAGTTCGGAGCTTTATGCGGGTCTTCCTGCCGTGATCCGGCGCCGTCCGTCCGCCCGCGGCGGGCTACCGGAGCGATCCCCGGCTGACGCACCCTCCCCGGACGGCGCAGGCACGCGGCCGACCATCGAACCGTCGTGCGGGTCTCCCGCCGCGTGCCACATTTTTTCCAAATCTCGGCCAACACCCCTGTCCGCACCCATTAACGGTTGATATACTAGCAGTCCATTCTCCCCAGAACACCGATTTGGGAGGTCCTCGATGCAGGATCTGGAGTCCCGCGTTCTGCAGGCGCCCGTGGTGGCGGGCCTGACGGGTCTGTCCCGCCGGACCCTGGCACGGTGGGAGGCGCTCGGGATCCCGCCAGGCCGGCGCTCGGGTGCCGCGTACTCGTGGGCCGACGTCGACGCCCTGCAGCGCGCCGCCCATCTGGTTCGCACGCGGCGGCTCCCCCTGGCCGAGGTCAAGCGGCTCCTGTTACGGGATCGGGCGGGGGCGGAAGTCCACGCCAAACGGATCGTCGAGCGGCCGAAGCCGCTTCCCCGGTATCGCCGGGTCGTGGCGGTATCGCTTCCGCGCAGCGCCAAGCGAAAGGGACGGGTGTAGGGTCCGGAATGCGCGTGTATTTGGACCACGCCGCAACCACGCCGGTCGAGCCCCGGGTGCTCGAGGCGATGCTGCCGTTCTTTACGGCGGTGCCGGGGAACGCCAGCAGTCTCCACGCGTTCGGCCAGGACGCGCGGGCGGCGGTCGATCAGGCGCGGGTCCGCGTGGCCGCGGTCATCGGGGCCCGCCCGGGCGAGATCGTGTTCACGAGTGGGGCCACGGAGGCCGATAATCTCGCGGTGATCGGGGTCGCGCTGGCGCAGGAGGCGCGGGGCCGCCATCTGGTGACCTCGGGCATCGAACACCACGCGGTGCTGGAGGCGTGCCGGTTTCTCGAGGGCCGCGGGTGGACCGTGACCTACGTGCCGGTGGACGGCGGAGGCTTGATTGATCCGGACGATGTGCGGCAGGCGCTGCGGGCGGACACGGCGCTGGTGTCGATCATGGCCGCGAACAACGAGGTGGGCACGCTGCAGCCGATCGCGGAGATCGGCCGGCTGACCCGGGAACGGGGCATCCCGTTTCACAGCGATGCGACGCAGATGGCGGGCGCGCTCCCGATGTCGGTGGGGGAGTTGGGCGTGGACCTGCTGTCGCTGTCGGGCCACAAGCGGTACGGGCCGAAGGGCGTCGGCGCGCTGTACGTGCGCGCCGGCACGCCGCTCGCACGCGTCCAGCACGGCGGGGACCACGAGCGGGGCCGCCGTGGGGGCACGGAGAACGTGCCCGGGATCGTGGGGTTGGGAGCGGCGTTCGGGATCGCGGCGGACGAGATGGCGGAGGAAGTGGTCCGCGTCTCGGCGCTCCGCGACCGGTTGATCGAGGGGGCGCTCGCGATCCCCGGGGCGAGGCTCAACGGCGCCCGGGAGCCTCGGCTGCCGAACAACGTCAATGTGTCCTTCGAGGGGACGGACGGCCAGTCGCTCGTGATCGGACTGGATCTGCAGGGGGTCGCCGGCAGTTCGGGATCGGCGTGCAGCGCGGGCAGCCTCGACCCCTCGCACGTGCTGCTCGCGCTTGGGTTGCCCCCGGAGCTCGCCGCGGGTGGCGTGCGGTTGACGCTCGGGCGGCACACGACCGAGGCGGACGTCGACTACGCGATCGGGGCGCTGCGGCGCGTCGTGGCGTCGGTGCGCCAGGGCGCGCCGTCGTTGACACCGTGAGGCCCTTCTGGTTTCATTGATTTGACGCGTTGAGGGGTGTCCGGCGCCCGCGAGTTTGGCGCCGTCGGAAGAGGTTGCGATGTCGGCATACGTCCCCGTGCTCGTGCACCTGGTCGTCGCCGTTCTGATCGCTGGCGCGGTGCTGGGCCTGCATTTCCTCGTCGGGGTGCGGCGTCCGACGCTCCAGAAGGAGCTGCCCTACGAGTCGGGCGTCTGGCCGACCGGCAGCGCGCGGGACCGGGTGCCCGTTCGCTACTACCTGATCGCCATGCTGTTCATCCTGTTCGACGTCGAGATCGTGTTCGTGTACCCGTGGGCGGTGCTGCTGCGGGAACTCGGGCGGCTCGGGCTCGGGGAAATGTTCGCGTTCCTTGCGATCCTCGTTCTCGGCTATCTCTACGTCCTCAAGCGGGGAGCGCTGCAATGGGAGTGAGCACCTCCGAACGCGATCTCGAGCGCAACGTCCTGACGACGACGATCGACAAGCTGGTCGCGTGGGCGCGCGGGAACTCGGTGTGGCCGGCGCAGTTCGGGCTCGCCTGCTGCGCGATCGAGATGATGTGCGCGGCCGCGCCGCGGTTCGATATCTCGCGCTTCGGATCGGAGCTGTTCCGCGCCTCGCCGCGGCAGTCCGATCTGCTGATCGTCTCCGGGCGCGTGAGCCAGAAGATGGCGCCGGTGCTCCGGCACATCTACGATCAGATGCTGGAGCCGAAATGGGTCATCGCGATGGGCGACTGCGCCAGCACGGGCGGCCTCTACAACAACTACGCCATCGTGCAGGGCGTCGACAAGATCGTGCCGGTCGACGTCTACGTGGCCGGCTGCCCGCCGCGCCCCGAGGCGCTGCTGCACGGCCTGCGCATGCTCCAGCAGAAGATCCAAGAGGGGACTCCCGCCGCGCGCGCGACCTGAGCCGGCCGATCCGATGAGCGAAACGTCGATCCTCGAGCGGCTGCGCCCCCATGTGCCCTGGGACCGTCTCACTCCGCGGGACGACCGCGGACGCGCGACCGTGCTGGTACCGGTGGACGTGCTGCTCGACGTCCTGCGCGCCGCGCGCGAGGCGCTCGGGCTCGACATGTGCGTGGACGTCACGGCGTGGGATCGGCTGCCCGTCGAGCCGCGCTTCGAGGTGCTGTATCTGCTCGGCCGCGCCGGGACCGCCGACCGGCTGACCGTCAAAGCGCTCGCCGAGGGGGAGCCGCCGACCCTGCCCACCGCGACCGGGATCTACCCGGGGGCGGGGTTTCCGGAGCGCGAGGTCTTCGATATGTACGGGGTCCGCTTCGAGGGCCACCCGGATCTCCGGCGCATTTTGATGCCGGACGATTGGGAAGGCCATCCGCTGCGGCGCGATTTCGCGCTGTTCGAGGAGCCGGTCGAGTTCAAGGGGCACACGCCCAAAGTGCCGAGCGAGATCATCCCGTACTTTCCGCCGCACAGCCCGTCCGGCTCCGGCGGCGAGACGCCCCCCGTGCGCGGGTGACCCGGATGCCGACGACCGAAACGCTGACGATCAACATGGGGCCGCAGCACCCGAGCACCCACGGGGTGCTGCGGCTCGTCCTCGAGCTCGAAGGGGAGATCGTCCGCGGGTGCACGCCGGTGATGGGCTATCTCCACACCGGGATCGAGAAGGAAATGGAGACCCGCACCTACCACCAGAACGTCACGTTGGTCGACCGGATCGAGTACCTCGCCAACTACAACGAGGAGATGGCGTACTTCCAATCGCTCGAGCGCCTGCTCGGCATCGAGCCGCCGCGCCGCGCGAAGTACATCCGCGTCCTGATGTGCGAGATGGCCCGAATCGCGAGCCACCTGATCTACCTGGGCGCGGGCGGCATGGACCTGAACGTCAGCAGCCTGTTTCTGTACTGCATCCAGGACCGGGAGCGGTTCTTGGACCTCTCCGAAATGGTCAGCGGCCAGCGCATGATGCCGGGCTATTTCCGGGCCGGCGGGGTCGCCGAGGACGTCCCGGAGGAGTTCATCCCCGCGGCGCGCGACTACCTCGACTATCTCGCGGGCCGGTTCGACGAGTACGAGCGGCTGTTGAAGGACAACCTGATCTGGCGGGAGCGCCTCGAGGGCGTGGCGCCCCTCTCGCGCGAGGACGCGATCGCGCTCGGGGCCACCGGGCCGGTCCTGCGGGGCTCCGGGGTGGTGCATGATTTCCGGAAGCTCGCGCCGTACGGCGGGTACGAGGAGTTCGAGTTCGACGTCGCGGTGGAGACCGGCGGCGACGCGTACGCGCGCTACCGGGTGCGGATCGAAGAGATGCGCCAAGCCCGGCGGATCGCGCAGCAGGCGCTCGACCGCCTCCCGGACGGACCCTGGATCACGAACGACCGCAAGATCGCGCTCCCGCCGCGCGCCGAGCTCGCGCGCAGCATGGAGGCGGTGATTCACCAGTTCAAGCTCGTGAGCGAAGGGATGCACCCGCCGGCCGGGGAGAGCTACGTGGCGACCGAGTCCCCGCGGGGCGAAAAAGGGTATTTCATCGTGAGCGACGGCAGCAACAAGCCGGTGCGCGTGCACGTCCGCGCGCCCTCGTTCTACAATCTCCAGACGCTGCCGGTGATGCTGAAGGACCGGCCGCTCGCCGACGTCGTCGTGGCGATCGCCAGCATCGACATCGTGCTCGGGGACGTGGACCGCTAGTGGCGCGCGTGCTCAGTCCGTCGACGCTCGAGCGAATCGCCCGGGCCCGGGCGCTGTACCCGCGCGCGCAATCGGCGCTGCTGCCGGCGCTGCACCTCGCGCAGGACCAGGTCGGCTACCTTCCTCCGGACGCGATGGAGGACGTGGCCGACGCCCTCGGCCTCACGCTGCCCGAGGTGGCGTCGGTCGCCAGCTACTACACGATGTTCTTCACCGAGCCCGTCGGCCGCCACAAGATCCGGGTCTGCACGAACCTGTCCTGCTACCTGAACGGGGCGGAGGAGGTCCTGCACCACGTGTGTGCGCGCCTGAACGTGCGCCCGGGCGAGACCACGCCCGATGGGCGCGTGCTCGTCGAGGCCGTCGAGTGCCTAGGCGCGTGCGAGGAGGCCCCGGTCCTGCTGGTCGATGAGGACCGCCGCCCGCGGGTGACGACCACCGCGCTTGACGAGCTGCTGCGGGGGCTGTCCTGATGCCCGGGCTGCTGCTGATGAAGTACGTCGGGGAGCCGGACCGCGACTCGGTCGACGTGTACGTGTCGACCGGCGGGTACCGGGCCGCCGAGCGGGCGCTCAAGGAATTGACGCCGGACGAGCTGGTCGCGATGGTCGAGGCGTCCGGGCTCCGAGGGCGGGGCGGCGCCGGATTCCCGACGGGCCGGAAGTGGAAGCTGACCCCGAAGCGCGAGGGCGATACGCGGTACCTGGTCGTCAACGCCGACGAAGGTGAGCCCGGGACGTTCAAGGACCGCACGCTGATCGAAGGCGATCCGCACCAGATCCTCGAGGGCGTCTTGATCTCCGCGTACGCGAACGGGGTGCACAAGGCGTTCATCTACGTGCGCGGGGAGATGTTCCTCGGGGGCGCGCGCCTGAGCCGCGCGCTCGAGGGCGCCTACGCGCGGGGGTTCTTCGGCAAGAACATCTTCGGGACCGGGTTCGATCTGGACGTCGTCCTGCACCGCGGCGCCGGGTCGTACGAGTGCGGCGAGGAGACGGCGCTCCTCGAGAGCCTCGAGGGCCGCCGCGGCGAGCCCCGGGTGAAGCCGCCCTACTACCCCGCGGTACGGGGTCTGTACGACCGGCCGACGGTGCTCAACAACGCCGAGACGATGGCCCACATCCCGCACATCGTGGCGCTCGGCCCGGACGGCTACAAGGCGTACGGGCCGCCCGTGCTGTATTCCGTCTCGGGGCACGTGATGCGGCCGGGCGTCAAGGAGCTGCCGATCGGCACCCCGCTGCGCCAGATCATCTTCGAGCACGCCGGCGGTCTCCGGCCGGGGCGGACGTTCAAGGCGGTGTTTCCGGGCGGATCGTCCGCGGCGATCCTGACCGCCGAGTACCTGGACACGCCGGCGGACTTCGACTCGCTCGCGAAGATCGGGTCGATGCTCGGGTCGAGCGCGATCATCGTCATGGACGACACCACGTGCATTCCCGCGGTGATCCGGCGGACGATCGAGTTCTACCGGGACGAATCGTGCGGCAAGTGCACGCCGTGCCGCGAGGGCTCGGTCTGGCTGTCCCAGGTCCTCGACCGGATCCTCGACGGGCACGGGCGGATGGAGGACCTCGACCTGATGGACAGCGTCGCGCAGAACATCACGGGGCTCTGCCTGTGCGCGCTCGGCGAGAGCATCCCGCCGGCGCTGCGCGCGTCGCTCCGGTACTTCCGCGACGAATACGTCTACCACATCAAGACGGGCAGCTGCGGGGTGACCCCCGCGCCGGTCGCCGCCGCCGGGGGATCGGCGTGACGGCCCCGAAGGAGTCGTACCGATGAGCAGCGCCCCGGCGATCCCGATGATCCGCCTCACGATCGACGGCCGCGAGGTCGTCGTGCCCAAGGGGACGACGATTTACACGGCGGCGCATCAGGCGGGCATCGAGATTCCGACGTTCTGCTACCACGACCGGATGGCGCCGCTCGGGGCGTGCCGGGTGTGCCTCGTCGAGATCGAGAAGGCCCCGAAGCTGGCCGCGTCGTGCAGCTTCGACGCCGCGGACGGGATGGTCGTCCACACGACGTCGGAGAAGGCCCGGGCGGGCCAGCGGTCGATTCTCGAGCTGCTGCTGGCGAATCACCCGCTCGACTGCCCGATCTGCGACAAGGGCGGCGAGTGCCCGCTGCAGGACAACACGCTCAAGTTCGGGCCGGGCGAGAGCCGGTTCGTCGAGGTCAAGCGGACGTTCCGGAAGCACATCCGGATGAGCTCGGTGCTGGTGCTGGACCGCGAGCGGTGCATCCTGTGCTGGCGCTGCGTCCGCTTCGGGGAGCTGATCGCCGGCGACGACGCGCTCCAGGGGTTCGAGCGCGGCTTCCACGATCAGATCGCTACGCCGGGGATGGCCCCGGTGCAGAGTAAGTTCATCGGCAACACGATGGAGATCTGCCCCGTCGGCGCGCTGACGAGCGCGACCTACCGCTTCCGCTCTCGGCCGTGGGACAACACGGCCGTCAAGAGCATCTGCCCGCACTGCGGGTGCGGTTGCGCCACGACCCTCAACGTCCGCGGCAACGACCTGACGCGGACGCGGTCGCGCGAGCATCCGGAGACGAACGACGTCTGGCTGTGCGACAAGGGGTTCTTCGGGTACGACTTCGTGGTCAGCCCGGAGCGCCTCCGCACCCCGCTCGTGCGCCGCGACGGACAGTTGGTGGAAGCGACGTGGGACGAGGCGCTCGACCGGATCGCCGGGTCCCTTCGAGACACGCCGGGGGACGCGGTCGGCGTGCTCGGCGGCACGCGCTCGACCAACGAGGACAACTACCTGCTGCTCAGGTTCTTCCGCGGCCTGGTGGGGACGAACTCCATCGACTTCCGGTCGGATACCGCCCACCCGCTGCCGACCGCGGACGCGCCCTGGGGGCTGCCGGGTTCGATCGCGGACGTCGAGCGCGCGGACGCGATCGTCGTCGTCGGCTGCGACCTGACCGAAGAGTACCCGATCATCTGGCTGCGCGTGAAGAAGGCCGTCGATCGGGGGGCGCGCCTCATCATCGCCAACCCGTGGCAGCTGGAGATCGCGCGGTGGGCGACCCACTCGCTGACCCACCGGGCCGGGACCGAACGCGCGCTGCTCGACGCGCTCGCTGGCCGCCTGACCGCGGAAGATGCGGCCGCGGCGACCGGCGTGCCCGCGGACCTCCTGCGCGCGGCGCAGCAGGCGCTCGCGGGGGCGGCTCGGCCGCTCGTGTTGATCGGACGCGGGGCGCTTGAGCGTCCCGGCGCCGCCGACGTGCTCGCGGCGCTCGACGCGATGCGGTCCTCGCTGCCCGCGCTGCAGTCGGGGCTGCTCGCTGGACGCGGCAACAGCGGCGGCGCGCAGGCGCTCGGCCTGCTGCCGGACATGCTGCCGGGGTACCGCCCGATCGCGGATGCGCAGGCGCGCGCGGCGGTCGAGGCGGTCTGGGGCCGGCCGATCCCGCCGGCGCCGGGCCGGACGGCGCGGGGCATGCTGGAGGCCGCGCGAGCGGGCGCGCTGCGCGTGCTCTACGTTGTGGGCGCGGACCCGGCGCTGGATTATCCGGACGCGCGGGCGTGGGCGGAGGCGCGGGCCCGGTTGGGGCTGCTCGTCGTGCACGACCTGTTTCTGACGCGCACCGCCCGGGAGGCGGACGTCGTGCTGCCGGTCCTGACCTACGCCGAGCATAGCGGGACCGTGGGGAACATCGAGGGCCGGATCCAGCGGCAGGACGCCGCCGTCCAGGGCCCCGGCACCGCGCGATCGGACGGCCAGATCTTCTCCGCGCTCGCGGCGCGCCTCGGCGATGTGCTCGCGTTCGCGTCGCCGGACGACGTCGGCTCGGAGATCGCGCGTTTGATCCCCGGGTGGGCGGAGGACGCGTGCCTCACCCCGCCGCGTTCCGCCGCGGCCGCGCCGTCGGCCGCGGGCGAACCGCCGGCGCCGGTGCGGAACGGCGGCCTCGCGCTCGTGGTCGGCACGCGGCTCTTCGACCGGGGCACGATGGCGCTGCGCTGTCCGGGGATCCGCGGCCAGGCGGGGGAGCCGTTCGTCGGGCTGCATCCCGACGACGCGGCCCGGCTCGGCGTGGCGGACGCGATGGTGTGCGACGTGCGCTCCGCACGCGGGGCGCTGCGGCTTCCGGCGCGCGTGCTCCCGACGCTCCACCCCGGGCACGCGTACGTGCCGCGCGGCTACGAGAGCGCGCCGGTCTCCAGCCTGCTGGACGAGCGCGGGCCGGTCGAGGTCACCGTGCGTCCGGTCGGAGGCGCGGCGTGAACGGGAGGGAGCGGGGCCGGTGGTGAGCCTCGCGATCGACGTCGTCCGGAGCGCCGTCATCCTCGTCGGCGTCTTGACCGCGTTCGCCTACGTGACGCTGCTGGAGCGGCGCCTCTTGGCGAAGTTTCAGCTCCGCATCGGCCCGGACCGGGTCGGCCCGTTCGGCCTCATGCAGCCGCTCGCCGACGGGATCAAGCTCATCTTTAAAGAGAACTTCATGCCGGGGGGCGCCGACCCGCTGGTCTATCAGGTCGCGCCCCTGATCTCCGCGGTCGCGGCGCTGTTCGTCTACGCCGTGATCCCGATTGCCCCCCCGATCCACCTGTTCGGCCGCGAAATCACGTTGTACGTCGCGGACGTGAACGTGGCGATCCTGCTCGTGCTCGGCGCAAGCAGCGTCGGCGTGTACGGCATCATCCTCGGCGGCTGGGCGTCCGACAACAAGTACGCGATCCTCGGGGGACTCCGCAGCAGCGCGCAGGTCATCTCCTACGAGCTGGTGCTGGGGCTCGCGGTGCTGGGGGTCGTCCTGGTCGCGAACTCGCTGAGCCTGGTCGACATCGTTCACGCGCAGGCGCACGGGTGGTTCATCCTGAAGCAGCCGCTCGCGTTCGTGTTGTTCCTGATCGCCTCGTTTGCCGAGACGAACCGCGCGCCGTTCGATCTGCCGGAGTCGGAGCAGGAGCTGATCGCCGGGTTCCAGACCGAGTACGGCGGCTTCAAGTTCGCGATGTTCTACCTCGCGGAGTACATCGGGATCATCACTGTGGGCGCGCTCGTCACGACCCTGTTCCTCGGCGGCTGGCAGGGGCCCTGGCTCTGGCCGTTTCTCTGGTTTGCGATCAAGGTGTTTGCGGTCGTCTGCTTCTTCATCCTCGTGCGCGCGACGCTGCCGCGCCTGCGCTACGATCAGCTGATGGGCTTCGGTTGGAAAGTGCTGATCCCGCTCGGCGTGCTGAACCTGGCCGTCACCGGCGCCTTGATCGTGTGGCGGGGAGGGGTGTAGCGGTGGGCGAGGAGTTGCGGCGCGTCGGCCGGGCGTGGAAGGTGCTGAAGGCGCTGCGGCACATCCACCGGGCGTGGAAGATGCTGAGCGGCCTCGTCATCGTCGGCCGGTACTTCTTCCGCCCGCCGGTCACGATCCGGTATCCGGAGCAGCACACGGTCGTCAAGCCGCGGTTCAAGGGGCGCCACTACCTCACGCTGTTCGCCGACGGCATGGAGCGCTGCGTCGGGTGCGAGCTGTGCGTGATCGTGTGTCCCAGCCAATCGATCTTCGTCAAGGCCGCGGAAAACGACGAGCTCGCGCCGCACTCCAAGGGGGAGCGCTACGCGGCGGACTTTCAGATCAACATGCTCCGCTGCATCTTCTGCGGCATGTGCGAGGAGGCGTGTCCCACCGGCGCCATCGTGCTGGGGCACGAGTACGAGCTGAGCGGGTACACGCGGGAGTCGCTGATCTACACGAAGGACCGGCTGCAAGAAAGCTATCCGGGGGAATCCGGGCGAGATCCGCACCGCGAGGTCTAGCGCCGCCCGCCCGGCCCGGCCGGGGGACGGGGGCGCGTGGGGGAGGCGTACTGCGTGGAAGGGGTCCTGTTCGCCGTCACGGCGGTGCTCGCGCTCGCCGGCGGCGTGGGCGTCATCGCGGCGCGGGAGCCGGTGCACAGCGTGCTGGGCCTGCTGCTCGTGCTGATCAGCCTCGCCGCGGATTACCTGCTGCTCGGCGCGCAGTTTATCGCCGCGCTCCAGGTGATCATCTACGCCGGTGCCATCGTGGTCCTGTTCGTGTTTATCGTCATGCTCCTGAACACGCGCAGCGGCGAGGGGCGTCCCGACCGCGTGCTGCCGCCGGCGCTCGCGATCGTGCTGAGCGCCGCGTTCGCCGCGCTGCTGGTCGCCGCGGCCGCCACCGTGCGGGGCCCGGCGGCCTCCGTCGGCGCGGACTACGGCACGGTGCAGCAGGTCGGCCGGGCGCTGTTCACCGTGTACGCCCTGCCGTTTGAGGCCGCGTCGATCGTGCTGATCGTGGGGATGATCGGCGCGGTGGCGCTCAGCAAGCGCCCGGCGCCCTTGGGCGCGCCGCCCGCGCGGCGCGGGGTCGTCGGGCGGTGAGCGTGCCCGCGGTCTGCTATCTCGGGCTCAGCGCGGTCCTGTTTGCGCTCGGCACGCTCGGCGTGCTCGTGCGCCGGTCGGCCCTCGTCGTGTTCATGTCCGTCGAGTTGATGCTGAACGCGGTGAACCTCACGCTGGTGACGTTCGCGCGGGTCCGGGGGGCTGTCGACGGCCAGATCGTGGTGTTCTTCGTGCTGGTGGTGGCGGCCGCCGAGGTCGTGATCGGGCTCGCGATCATCGTGAATATCTTTCGCGCCCGCGACACCGTGGACGTCGACGATGTCGACCTGCTGCGGGGATAGCGGATGACCGCCGCGATCTGGGTCCCGCTGTTTCCGCTCCTCGGATGGGCCGCGAACGGCCTGTGGGGACGCCGCTGGGGGCGGGGGGCCGCCGCGGTGCTCGGCTGCGGCACGGTCGCCGCGTCGTTCGTCCTGTCGGTCGTCCTGCTGCGCACGCTCGAGGCGCTGCCGCCGGAGGCGCGCTCGTTCCAGGTGGATCTGTACCATTGGTTCACGGCCGGGCCGATCGACGTGCCCATGCGCCTCCTGATCGACCCGCTGTCGGTCACGATGGCGCTGATCGTCACCGGCGTCGGCGGGCTGATTCACCTCTACTCCGTCGGCTACATGGCCGACGACGAGGGGTTCGCCCGGTACTTCTCCTACCTGAACCTGTTTACGGCGGCGATGCTCACGCTGGTGCTGGCCGCGAACCTCGTCGTGATGTTCATCGGCTGGGAAGGCGTCGGGCTGTGCAGCTACCTGCTGATCGCGTTCTGGTTCACGCGGCCCGCGGCGGCCGCGGCGGGGGTCAAGGCGTTTCTCGTGACCCGGCTCGGCGACGTCGGCTTCCTGCTCGGCATCTTTCTCGCGTTCGGCATCTTCGGGACGTCGGACTTCGGGATCCTGACCCGCAGCGCGATCGCGCGGCTGCCGCTCGGGGGCACCGCGGCGACGCTGCTGTGCCTGCTGCTGTTCCTGGGCGCGACCGGGAAGTCCGCGCAGCTGCCGCTCTACATCTGGCTGCCCGACGCGATGGAGGGCCCGACTCCGGTCAGCGCATTGATCCACGCCGCGACGATGGTGACCGCGGGCGTGTTCATGATCGTGCGGCTGCACGCCGTCTACCTGCGCGCGCCGCTGGCGATGGAGGTGGTGGCGGTCGTCGGCGGCGCCACCGCGATCTTTGCCGCCTGCTGGGCGCTCGTCGAGAACGATCTGAAGCGCGTCCTCGCGTATTCGACGATCAGCCAGCTCGGCTACATGTTCCTCGCGGTCGGGGTCGGCGCGTGGGGCGCCGGCATCTTCCATCTGACGTCGCACGCGTTCTTCAAAGCGCTGCTGTTCCTCGCCGCGGGCAGCGTGATGCATGCGCTCGGGGGCACCACCGACATGCGGCAGATGGGCGGGCTCGCCCGGCCGCTGCCGCGTACGACGCTGCTTGTTCGCGATCGGCGCGCTGGCGCTCGCCGGCATCCCGCCGTTCACGGGGTTCTTCAGCAAGGACGAGATTCTCTCCGCCGACTTCCACTACGGCCACGTGGCCCTCTGGGCGGTCGGGCTGGCGGCTGCCGGTCTCACCGCGATCTACATCGTCCGCGCGTTCGTGATGACGTTCCTCGGCAGCCCGCGGCAGCCGGCCGCCGCGGGGCACGCGCCGCACGAGTCACCCAGGATCATGATGGTGCCGATGGACGTGCTCGCGGTGCTCACGCTGTTCGGCGGCCTGCTCGGCCTGTCGTTCACGAGCCCCGGCGATCTGGCGCGGTTCCTCGCGCCGGTCCTGGCCGCCGGCGCCGGTCCGCTGCCCGCGGAGTCGACGCGGGGCGAGGTGGTCCTGGTCGGCGCGAGCGTCGTGGTCGCGCTCGCGGGCCTGGTGGTCGCGTGGCTGATCTATGACAAGCGCCTGGTGCGCGGCGGGTCCCGCGCGATCCACGCGCTGCTCGCGCACCAGTTCTACATCGAGGACCTGTACAACGCGCTGATCGTCCGGCCGGTCCAGGGCACGGCGCGGCTCCTCGCCGTGTTCGACCGGGACGAACTCGACGGGGCGGTGACCGGCCTCGGGCGCGGGGTCGGCCGCGCGGGCCGCGACCTCAGCCGCCTCGAGACCGGCTTTCTGCGGCAGTACGCCGCGTACGCGCTGGTCGGGGTGCTGGCGATCCTCGTGTACTGGGTGTCGCGGTGACGCCGGGTCCGCTGACGCTCCTCATCGCGCTGCCGCTCCTCGGGGCGGTCGTGGCGGCGAGCGCCCTCAGCGAGCGCGGCGCGCGCGCCGCCGCGCTGACCGCGATGCTCGCGGTGTTTGCGGCGGCGGCGTGGGTCTGGGCGCACTTCGCGCCGGGCAGCGCCGCGCTGCAGTTCGAGGAGCGCGCGGCATGGGTTTCGTCGCTCGGCCTCGGCTACCACCTCGGCGTAGACGGCCTGTCGGTGAGCCTTGTGGCGCTCGTCGCGTTCCTGTTCCCGATCGCGCTCGTGGCCGCGGGCACCCAAGTGCGGGAGCGCCCGAAGGCGTTTGTCGTGATGCTGCTGCTGCTCGAGGCCGGCCTGCTCGGGACGTTCATGGCGCAGGACCTCGTGCTGTTCTACGTGTTCTGGGAGGCGATGCTCGTTCCGATGTACTTCTTGATCGCGCTCTGGGGCGGTCCGCGGCGCTCTCCGGCGGCGATCAAGTTCTTCCTGTACACGATGGCGGGCAGTGTGCTCATGCTGCTGGCGATCATCGCGGTCTACCTCCAGTCCGCGCACCAACCCGGCGGCTCGACGTTCGATCTGCCGACGCTTCTCTCCCATCCGCTCGGGCTGACCGGCACCGCCGAGACGGTCCTGTTCCTGGCGTTCGCGGTCGCGTTTGCGATCAAGATGCCCGTCTGGCCGCTGCACAGCTGGCTGCCCGACGCGTACGCGGAGGCGCCGGCGGTCGTGACCGTGCTGCTGGCGGGGCTCATGGCGAAGGCGGGGGCCTACGGGCTCCTGCGATTCTGCCTGCCGCTGTTCCCGGAGGCGTCGCGCGCGTTCGGGCCGCTGCTCTCCGGGCTGGCCATCGTCGGGATCCTCTACGGCGGAAGCGTGGCGTGGGCCCAGGGCGACATGCGCCGGCTGCTCGCATACGGCAGCATGAGCCACATGGGGTTCATCCTGCTCGGGATCTTCGCGCTCGACGCGACCGCCGTGCAGGGCAGCCTGATCCAGATGATCAATCACGGCGTGAGCACGGGCGCGCTCTTTCTGCTCGCGGGTATGCTCATCGAGCGGACCGGCCGCGCGCGCACGCAGGAGTACGGCGGCATCGCCGCGCTCGTGCCGGCGCTCGCCGCGGTGGCGATGATCGTCGTGCTTTCCTCCCTCGCGCTGCCGGGCACGAACGGGTTCATCGGGGAGTTTCTGATTTTGCTCGGGACGTTCCAGGCGCGGCCCGAGGCGGCGGTGCTGGCGACCCTCGGCGTCGTCGCTGCGGTGGCGTATCTGCTCGGGTTCGTCGGCCGGGTGTTCCACGGGCCGGTGCGGGAAGACCTGCGCGGCATGCCCGACCTGCGCCCACGCGAACTGCTGCTGTTCATCCCGATCATCGCGGCGATCTTCTGGGTCGGCTTCTTCCCGCAGCCGTTTCTCGATCGGAGCGCGGCCACGGTCAACGCCCTGCTGAGCCGGGTGACGGCGTCCGCGCAGCCGGCGCACGCGGTGGCGCGGGCCGACCGGCCCGCGGGACAGGCGGCGCGCTAGATGCCCTGGGGAGATCTCGCGCACATCGGACCGGAGCTCGCGCTCGTCGCAACCGCGTTCGTGGTCCTGCTGGCCGATACGTGGGCGACCGGACCGCGGCTCGAGGCGCCGCGCGGCCCGGCCACAACGTGGCTGGCTCTCATCGGCGTGTGCGTCGCGCTGGCCCTCAACGTGGGGCTGCCGGCGGATCCGGTCGCGTTCGGGGGCATGTACGTGCGCGACCACCTGACGCAGGCGATTACGCTCGCCGCGCTGGTCGGTGCGGGGCTCGCGGTGCTGCTCGCCCCGGGTTATCTCCGGCGGTTCCACCTGCCGCAGGGCGAGTACTACGCGCTCGTCCTGTTCTCCGCCGCGGGCGCGATTCTCATGGGGGCGAGCCGCAACCTCGTCGTCCTGTTCCTCGGCCTCGAGATCCTGAGCTTCCCGCTGTACACGCTCGCGGGCCTGGCGGCGCGCAGCCCGCGCTCGCAGGAAGCGGGGCTGAAGTACCTGCTGCTGGGAGCGTTTGCGACCGCGTTCTTCGTGTACGGGATCGCGCTGATCTACGGCGCGACCGGCACGCTCGACCTCGCGCAGATCGGGCAGGCCCCGCTGTCGCCGCTGCTCGGGGTCGGCATCGCGCTCCTGACGATCGGGCTCGGGTTTGAAGCGGCGCTGGTGCCGTTTCACGCGTGGGCGCCCGACGTCTACGAGGGCGCACCGCTCCCGGCCACGGCGTTCATGTCCGTGGTCGCGAAGGTCGGGGCGTTCGGCGGCCTCCTGCGCGTGTTTCCGCTCGCGCTGCCGCAGCTCGCCGCCACGTGGGTGCCGGTGCTCGCGGCGATCGCGATCGCGACGCTGATCCTCGGCAACTTGGCCGCGCTGTTCCAGACCAACCTCAAGCGCCTCCTGGCGTACTCCGGCATCGCGCACGCGGGCTACCTGCTCATCGGGATCGCTGCGCCCGCCGCCGTCGGCGTCCCGGCCGTGCTGTACTACCTCCTCGTGTACACGGTGATGAACCTGGGCGCGTTCGGAGTGGTGGTGCTGCTCGAGCGCCGCGGCGAGGAGGCGGACCGGCTCGAGGACCTCGCGGGGCTGTTCTGGCGCGCGCCCTGGGCCGGCGGGGTGCTCGTGCTGTGCATGCTCTCGCTCGCCGGGCTCCCGCCCACCGGCGGCTTCCTCGGCAAGCTGTATCTGTTCCGGGCGGCACTGGCCGGCGGGCAGACGGCGCTCGCGATCGTCGCGGTGCTTACGAGCGTGGTCTCCGTGTACTACTACTTCCGCGTCGCCTACGTCGCGCTGAGCCCCGGGACCCCCGAGGGGGTCACGGTGCGGGCGAACTTCCCGGTCGGCGTCGCGCTCGCCCTCGCCGCGGTCGGGGTGCTCTGGCTCGGGATCCTCCCGGGAGGGTTCTGGGACTTCGTGCAGCAGGCGGTCCTGGCGCTCAAGTAGAAACCAGCGACATGGGTTCCGACGAGCAGTTCGACGCGATCGTCGTCGGGGCCGGCCCCGGCGGCACGTCGGCCGCGCTGACGATGGCGCGGGCCGGGCTGAGCGTCGTGCTGTTCGAGCGCGCGGAGCGGCCCGGCCAGAAGAACGTGATGGGCGGCGTCATGTACGGCCGGATGCTGGCCGACGTGGTGCCCGACAGCTGGCCCGAGGCCCCGATCGAACGCGTCGTCACGGACGAGCGCGTGTGGATGACCACCCCCGACAGCGCCGTCACGCTCGGCCAGCGGCACGTGCCCCACGCGGCCTCCGCCGATCCGCCGAACGCGTTCACGGTGCTGCGCGTGCCGTTCGACGCGTGGTTTGCCGCGCAGGCCGAGGCCGCGGGGGTGCTGCTCGTTCCCGGCACCACCGTCGTGGATCTGATCCAGGAGCAGGGGCGCGTCGTGGGCGTGCGCACGGGGCGCGAGGACGGCGACCTGCGGGCGTCGCTCGTCGTCATCGCCGACGGCGCCAACTCGTTCCTGGTGCAGAAGGCGGGGCTGTCGCGGCCGCTCGAGGCGACCGAGATGGCGCTCGTCGTCAAGGAGATCATCGCGCTGCCGGCGGGCACGATCGAGGAGCGCTTCAACCTGGAGCCGGGACACGGGGCGACGATCGAGGTCTACGGCTCGGTCACGCGCGGCATGGCGGGGTACGGGTTCGTCTACACCAACAAAGAGTCGCTGTCCGTGGGGATCGGTGCCTTGATCGCGCACTTCGCCCAAACGCGCATCACCCCCTGGGATCTGCTTGAGGGGTTCAAGACGCACCCGCTCGTCGCCCCGCTGCTGCGCGGCGGCGAGGTCCGCGAGTACCTCGGCCACGCGATCCCGGAGGGCGGGTTCCGCGCGATGCCCCGGCTGTACGGCGACGGCGTGCTCGTCGTGGGCGACGCGGCGATGATGGTCAACAACCTCCACCGCGAAGGCAGCAACCTCGCGATGGCGGCCGGCCGCATGGCGGGCGAGACCGCGATCCAGGCGAAGCGGGCGGGCGACTGGTCGGCGCGGACGCTGTCGACCTACCGGGACCTCCTCGAGGCGTCGTTCGTGCTGCAAGATCTGCGCAAGTACGAACGCCTCCCGGAGCTGGCGGAGCGGCGGCCGGAGCTGCTCGAGCTCTACCCGGCGATCCTGAATGAAGCGGTGCAGGAGATGCTGACGGTCGACGGGACCAGCAAGCGCGAGAAGCAGCGGCGGATCCTCCGGCGCGTGCTCGCACGCCGGCCGTGGTGGCAGCTGCTGCACGACGCGATCGACGGGTGGAGGGCGATGCGATGAAGATCGAGGAGAAGCTCTACACGCTGCACTGGAAGCACGACAAGCAGAGCCATATCTCGATCACGCGCGCGGACACGTGCCTCGACCGGTGCGGCGGGGAGTGGAAGCGCCCCTGCACGACCTTTTGCCCCGCCAACGTGTACGCGTGGGACGGCGAGAAGATCGCCGTGTCCTTCGAGAACTGCATCGAGTGCACGACATGCGTGCTGGGTTGCCCCTACCGCAACATCGACTGGCGGCTGCCGCGCGGCGGGTTCGGAATCGAGTGGCAGAACGGGTAGGCGCCCCGCGCCCGGATGGGCGCCGGGGGCAGGAGACCGAGCCCGCGTACCGAACGCGTAGAACACACACCGCACATCTCGCCCGACCATCTGAGGCCAACAGAGGGAGGAACAACGAACGATGCGCATGTTCCATCGAGGTCTGATTATCATGCTCATGGTTGTGTTCGCCGCCGGGTTGTGGAGTCTGGCGGACGCCCAGGCGCCGAAGACCCTTGTCGTGGCGCTGCAGGGGGACCCGACCGGGTTGGATCCGCAGACGAACCTGGACAACGAATCGTGGTATATCGAATCTTCCATCTACGACTCGCCGGTCAGCTACAAGCTGGGGTCGACCGTTCCGGCGCCCGGGCTCGCGGAGAGCTGGACGATCTCGCCGGACGGCAAGACGTACACGTTCAAGCTGCGCAGCGGGGTGACGTTCCAGGACGGCACGCCGGTGACCGCGCAGGCGGTCGCCGCGGACCTTGATCGCGCGGTTAACCCGCAGAATCCCTGCTACGTGCCGGGGTTGAAAGGCGTGGCGTCGTTTGACGGTTTCACATTCGGATCGGTGGCGGCCGGGACGGCCGCGAAGATCGAGGCGGTTGATGCGTCGACGGTGCGGTTCACGCTGCCGGTGCCGAACGCGGGGTTCCTCGCGAGCCTGGCGATGGTCTCGTCCGGCATCATGAGCCCGGCGGTGACCAAGCAGTACGGCTGCGATATGGCCAATCATCCGGTCGGGACCGGTCCGTTCAAGTTTGTCGAGATGGCGCCGTCGGACCACGTGACCCTGGCGGCAAACCCGACGTACTGGCGCGGGCGCCCGAAGATGGATCGGGTGGTGTTTCAGATCATCCCCGAGAGCACGACGCGGTTGCTGGCGCTCGAGCGCAATCAGGTCCAGATCGTGCTCGATGTGCTCCCCTCGGACTACGACCGGATCAGCGGGAACAAGGCCTTGAAGCTGATGCGGGCACCGGCGCTGCTGACGCTCGGAGTCGGGATGGCGGTCGACGCCGCGCCGTTCAACGACGTGCGGGTTCGGAAGGCGATGAACTACGCGGTGGACAAGGACGCGATCAACAAGGGGCTCTACGCCGGCGCGGCCACCTCGAGCCAGGCCGTGTCCGCCCCGTACTGGGCGTACAACCCGGCGGTGAAGCCGTACCCGTACGATCCCGACATGGCGAAGAAGCTGCTCGCCGAGGCGGGCTACCCGAACGGGTTCACGACGGACCTGCTCACGTATTCCAGCGCGCGGTCGTACAATCCGGCGGGCGGCGACAAGCTGGCGGAAGCCGTGCAGCCGTACCTCGCGAAGGTGGGCGTCACCGTCCGGATTCAGCAGTTCGAGTTCGGCGCGTACCTGGACAAGATCCGCCACACCCCCTGGCAGGGGATGGCGCTGTTCGGTGGGTCGGGGGACAACGGCGACCCCGACAACATGCTGAGCGTGCGGTTTGATTACAACGAGGCGTCGCACGCGTTTGCCGGGTCGAACTACGGCCGGTACCACAATCCGGTGGTGAGCCAGCTGTTCGCGCAGGCGCGCTCCATCACCGATCAGGCGCGCCGGGCCGAGATGTACAAGGAGATCAACGCGATCACGCACGACGACGCGCCGTGGATCTTTGTCAACAACCTGCAGCTCGTGCGCGCGGCCCGCGCGAACGTCGACGGGTTCGTGCAGTTTCCCGTCACCGGGCTGTGGCGGCTGGATCTGGTGTCGCTCAAGTAACGCCTCGCGGGCTCGGACCGATGCACGCCTGAGGGCCGGGGGCGCACCCGCGTGCGCCCCCGGCACCGTCTAGTCTGGCGGCGCCTCGCCCGCCGCCATGACGTGTCGCAACTTGAACTGGGGGGTACGCCCGATGGAGTTCGATGCGCTTCCCACCACGCGTCCGCCCGTGCTCAGCCGCAAGTACGTGGTGACGTCGGGACACTATTTGGCGAGCATGGCGGGGGCGCGTGTCCTCGAGATGGGCGGCAACGTCGTCGACGCGGGCGTCGCGACCGGATTGTGTCTCAACGTCGTGCAGCCGGATCTGACGAACATCGGCGGCGTGGCGCCCATCATTCTCCGGACGGCGCAAAGCCGGGTCGTCGTGACGATCAGCGGGCTCGGCTGGTGGCCGAAGGCCGCGACGATCGAGGAGCTCACAAAGCGGCGCGCCGACCTGTCCGGGGGGATTCTCACCACCGTGATGCCGGCGGCGATCGGCGCGTGGCTGCGGGCGCTCGCGGAGTACGGCACGATGCCCCTGGGAGCCGTGGCCGCGCCTGCGATCGAGCTCGCCGAGGAAGGATTCCCGGTGAACCGGTTTCTCGCGGCCAATCTCGCGAGCGCCGCGGCCCGCCTGGCGCAGTGGCCGGCGTCCCGCGAGGTCTACCTGAGCCGGGGCCGCACGCCGCACCCGGGAGAGCTGCTGGTCCAGCGGGACGTGGGCAGTACGCTGCGCCTGCTGGTTGAAGCGGAGCGGGGGCACAGCCGCGTCGCCGGCCTGCGGGCGGCGCGGGACCGCTTCTACACCGGGGAGATCGCGCAGCGGATGGTGTCGCTGAACCAGGAGATGGGCGGGCTCCTCGACGTCGACGACCTCTCCGGCTTTGACGTGGCGGTCGAACCGCCGGTGCGGACGAGCTACCGCGGCTTCGACGTCTTCGCGTGCGGGCCGTGGTGCCAGGGCCCGGTCGTTCCGGAGACGCTCAACATCCTCGAGGGCTTCGATCTCCAGTCCCTGGCCCACAATTCCGCCGAGAGCCTGCATCTGATCGTGGAGGCCCTGAAGGCGGCGTTTGCCGACCGGCATGCCTACTACGGAGATCCTCGCTTCGTCGAGGTGCCTATCGAGGGGCTGCTGTCGAAGGCGTACGCCGCGGAGTGGCGCGATCGGATCGACCCCTCGCGAGCGTCCCCGGGCATGCCCGAACCCGGAGATCCGTGGCGGTATCAGCAGGCGACGGCGCGTGGGCCGGCGGCGGCACGCCCGGTCCCCCTCCGCGGACCGCAGCCCCCGGACACCAGCTACCTGTGTGTCCTCGACCGGGATGGGAACGCGTTTTCGGCGACGCCGAGCGACGGGGTCGGCGGGACGCCGCTGGTGCCGGGGTACGGGTTTATCGTGTCGGGCCGCGGTCACCAGTCGTGGGCGGATCCTGCGCACCCGAGTGCCATCGCGCCGGGCAAGCGGCCCCGCCTCAGCCCCAGTCCGGGCTTGGTCATGAAAGACGGCCACGTGTTCATGCCGTACGGGACGCCGGGGCTCGACGTCCAGCCGCAGGCGATGGTGCAGTTCCTCGTCAACCTGCTCGACCACGGGATGGACGTGCAGGAGGCGATCGAGGCGCCGAGGGTCGCGTCCTACAGCTTCCCCGGATCGTCACACCCGCATCCCTACGACCCCGGAGCGCTTCGCGCGGAGGCGCGCATCGCGCCGGCCGTGCGGGACGCTCTCGGGGCGATGGGCCACCGGGTCGCCGCGTGGCCCGCCTGGGCGCCGGGCGCCGGCGCCGTGTGCGCGGCCGCCCTGGACCGGTCGGAAGGGGTGTTGGCCGGAGGCGCCGATCCACGGCGCATGGCGTACGCCGTCGGCTGGTAACTCGTTCGAGCCTGCGGCGGGACCGCGCCGCGCCAGACCGGGGACCCGCGGACCGCCGCCGGCGGGGCGGCTCGCGGCCCACGCGTTGACGTGATGAGGAGGCGGCGGTGACGACACCCCAGCACTCGCAGGCCACGGACGCAGCCGCGGGAAGCGTCGCGATCGTGACCGGCGCCGCGCGCGGGATCGGCTACGGCATCGCCCGCATGCTGGGCGAGCGCGGCTACAGCGTCGTGCTCGCCGATATTCTCGAGGCGGAGGTGGCCCAGGCCGCCCAGCAGCTCGCGTCGACCGGCGTGCGGGCGATCGGCGTGCGGTGCGACGTCCGGTCTCCGTCCGAGGTCGAGTCCCTGCTCGACGCGGCCTACCGCGAGTTCGGTCACGCGGATTGCTTAGTGAACAACGCGGCGGTGATCTTCAACGTCCCGACCCCGTTTCTCGACGTGACCGTGGAGAACTTTGATCGGGCGATGGAGACGAACGTGCGCGGGGTGTTTCTGTGCTCGCAGCGCTTCGCGAAGCGAGCGATCGCGGCCGGGCGGCCGGGCGTCATCATCAACATCTCGTCGGCGAGCAGCGAGGTCGCGCGGCCGAACAACCTCCAGTACCAGGCGTCGAAGGCGGCGATCAACCAGATGTCCCGCGTGATCGCGATCGAGCTCGCCCCCTACGGGTTTCGCGTATGCGTGGTGGCGCCCGGCGTGGTGATGACGGAGCGCGAAACGGCGAGCATGAGCGATCCGGTGAAGCAGGTGCAGCGCCGGGCGCAGATGGACCGGATCCCCCTCGGCCGGACCGGCGGGGTCGAGGAGATCGCGTCGGTCGTCGCGTTTCTCGCGAGCCCGGAGGCCAGCTACATGACCGGCGCGGTGCTGTTCGTCGACGGCGGGTATTCGTTGGGGATCGCGAAGTTCACCTAATGAGTCTCGTATAATACAGTGACAACTCGATAAAGAAGAAAGGCCGGTATGGCGCAGGAACGCCCACGCGAGGGTGCGGGACCGGCGCGCGCGGCGCATGCCGCGCCGGAGGGCCGAGGCGGCATCAGCCAGATCATCGGAGCAGCGGTTCGCCAACTCCGTCCCCTTGACGTTACTCCACATGGGTTCGGCGGGGTTCAGCTCCGGCGCGTACCCGGGGAGCCACTCGACCTGCAGCCAGGGGCGTTGCGCGGCGAGCCAGTCGCGGACCAACACACTTTTGTGCGCCGGCAGCTGATCCCAGATCAAGATCGCGCGCCGGCCGCGGAGATGACGGGCTAGCGCCTTCAACACCGCGAGGACGCGATGGCGCGTACAGTCCCCGGGCGCGGTGCGCTGCGCGCTGCGCTCGGCTTCCGGTGGGACGGGCGCCGGCATCAGCTGTGGTTTCGCACAAAAAAACGGCGCGCGTCCCCACCGTCCCGCAGGTGCGGGCGCAACTACAGTATCTCCTGAAGACCTGGACCGGTCGCTGCATCGTGTGCGGCCAATTCGTGCTCGGCGTGATCAACAATGACTCATCCTAAATGTGACTTTGTAGCACTAGATAGCCCCGCGAGAATCATGCTTTAGACGACGACGTCTTCCTAATCGACGCCAGACCACGTGGCCAATGTACAGCGGACTATTGCGGGTACCGTTCGCCTTCTTGCGACAGCCGTTGGTTGTGGTTGAGGGCCATCCCATGAGCGTACGTCCACGTGGAGGTCGTGGTGCGGGGTGGAGAGGCCGTTCTGGTAGATTTCAACGATTCGGCGAATGACTGCCGCCTCCTCGGGATCCATCACACGTCTTGCACCCGAGGACGTAGTGTACCCGTCGGAGGAGCTCCCCGTGCGGGTCCTGGCCGTGCGCTCTCACAACACCCGCGGCATGGGCCTCGCGAAGGTGCTGGCGGCGCGTGCCTGCGGGGTGACGGTCGTCGACGCTTCGGCCGGGAGGCTCGGGGGGTGGCCGCATGCTCGGAGCACGTCGCGCAACGTGGCCACCAGGGATCTCGTCTCCATGCTCGACGGCCTGGGAACCGGAACGGGCGTGGACCTCGGCCGCCTTGCCGAGGCCGCTGGCGGCACTGCCCGGGCACCCGCTGTTCTTTCTCTGTCTTGCGGCGGGGCCTTTCCCGGTGTCGATGGGCATGCCTCGGACGCCGCCGACCCGGTCGATCCCGATCCCAGGCCAACTGGTCGGAACCGGAGACCGCGCGCGGGCGAGCATCGGGCCATCGAGGAAGACCGGGGGGTCGCGAGTGCTCGAGTCCTCGTCGAGGGTTCGCGACGTTCGAGCTCTATGGTGAGAGCCGGATGGTGCTCCTCATGATGACCTGGGTGTACGGGTTCCAGGTCGACATCGTGTAGTACAACGTCGAGGTGCCCTGGGCGGCGTCGCCGGTGGTGAAGCGGGAGATGACGTACGGCCCGTACGCGCGGCCCGACACGCCCGCCCGGTCCGGCCCGGCCAGGTCGTCGCACGGCTTCGGATTGCGGGCGTCCACCGCCCGGTGCATGAAGACGCAGTATCCGCGATCCCTGTCCGGACTAAAGATCGTCTGCGGCGCACTCCACGGTCCCCACGGCCGCTCCGACACGCGCATCCGGATCCCGCGAGGCGCCCCGGGCGTGTCGTTCAGACAGTTGTACAGCATCACCCAGCGCTTGACGAACCCGTTCCAGTGGACGCCGAGTTCGCCCATGCAGTCGTGTGGTTGGGAAGCGTCCTGCAGATAGTCGTGGAAGAGCGGCGCGGCATCGGCCTCGGACTTGGAGAACCGCGGGCGCCCGTCTGCACTCACGTCCGCGAGGTACTCCAACGACTGCGCGCCGTCAAGTCTACCAAGGTCGGCGGCCTGCATGCGCGCCATGAACGCGGGGCTCTTGTAGTAGAACGGACCCCCCCGGGTCCCCCAGAAGTAGAGATACCCGTCTGCCCCCTCGGCGATCGCCGTGTTGATGAACTTCGCATCGGGTCCCTTCGAGAAATCATATAAGTAGCGCCACGTATTCGCGTCGTCGTCCGACACCGCCATTACCGTGCGCGTGGCAAAGACAAGGTGGTTCGGGGGCTTTTCGAAGTGCGTGGGGCTATCCGTCCCGAAGATCACGTACATCCGCCCGTTCTCACTGATGCCTGCGGTCGGGACCTCGTCGCCCGCGAGCGTGATGACCGGCCGATCCTGGGCGTTCAGGACGACTGGGTTCTTGTAGGCACCGATCGCGTTGCGGATGAACTCGAGCGTTGGGCACCTGTCCGATGCAGTATCCGACGTGAACGCGATGGCGTCGTTATCGTCACGCGTGCGGGGCGGATCTGTGGGACCGTTGGGTCGCCCGCGGAATTTGGGGGTCGGCACTGAGTCACCGAACAGAAAGAATAGCTTCCCGTCGTGCTCGAATGAATAGCCGAGGTCGCTGCCGATCAACCCGAATCGTGTGGCCGTTCGGTTGGCCGTCGATTGACCAGACTGCCGATCGGTTTCGCCGACGAGTTGGCACAATTTTTCCGACGAGCCGTCAACGTAGACGACACGATCGGCCGGTGCGACCGGCGCCGCTCCGCAGCCAACGCTGAGCGCCAGCGACCAGACCGCCGCGGCTGCCAAGGCGGAGAGCACGCGATGCATCAGACCGTGGGTTCGGGAGCCAGCCGACCGCCTCCTACCGACGGATGAGCGGGCGTAGGCGCTGACAACTTGCTAGCGCGGGGTTTCCGCGATAGTTTTTTTTACCGCCGGCCAGCGGTGGGCAACCCAGTCGCGAATCGTGGCTGCGTTGCGCTCGCGCGCTTGTGTCGCCGGTCGCTGGAGCGTCCAGCCGAGCGCCCGGAGGACCCGCCAGACATGGCCCGGATGATAAGTCACCCCCGTGCGCCGCTCGATTACCGTCGCGACCCGTGGCAGCGTCCAGAGGTCCGTCGCAAATCTGTGCGCGCGGGTGCCCGCGCGGAGCGCCTGGTCGACGTGCGCCAGTTGCGTCGGGGTGAGGCGTGGCTTGCACCCAGCCCGGCCGACGCCCTGCAACGCGGCGGCGCCGCCGCGCTGCAGGGCGTCGTACCAGCGGCTCACGCTTTGCCGGCTGACCCGCAGCGCGCGGGCGACGGCCGCTTGGAGATCACCGCGCGCGAACATCCGCGCCGCCTGCTGGCGGCGCTGCTCCGGGATCGTCGCTTCGCTCCGATCACGATCACCGAAACGGGTGATCACGATCGAGCGAAATCAGTGATCACGATCAGCGAAATACGCAACTATACTATGCGAGATTCATTAAGATGCCTGCGGTGCGGATCCGCCGCCCGCGGAGCTGTGACGCGAGGTGAAGGGGCGCGCGGTCGTGGCGCTCGAACATGACGAGGGCGTCGTGATCGTCTGATCCCGATCCACGCCCGACCGGCGTCGCGCCTCAGGCCAGGACGAGACGCGCGCGGTCGCCTTCCGGAACGAACACGGTCCCGAACTCCCGCGACAGCTCCCCAAGCCAGCCGATCACACGCTGCGCCTCGTCCCCGGTCGCCAGCTCCGGGAATCCGCGGCGATTCAGGACCACGGGGACGACGACGAGGCCGGGGCGAGCGCCGAAGTGTGCCTGCACGATCACGGACTCCGGCGCCATCAGCACCGGCGTCGGAGTCTCGAACAGGAAGTTCCCGGCGCTGTGGACGATTGCTTTGCCGCGGTACACCTCGACCGGCGCCAGCGCGTGCGAGTGGTGGCCGAACACGAGCTCGGCGCCCGCGTCCACCAGCGCGTGCCCGAGCGGGCGTTGGTAGTCGGCGAGATACCGCGCCCCGAGCGGCTTCAGGCTCGATTGATTCGGTCCGGTCCATCCCCGCAGGGGGGACATCCATCGTTCCGCCGCGCCCCAGTGAATCGCGACGAGCACGGTATGGCCGGCGCCGCGCAGCGCCGCGACGCGGTCGCACACCGCAGCCTGGTCTTTCGGCACCACCTCGGTGTGCACGACCGGCACGGTGCCCGGCTGTTCGACCATCAGGTTGATGTCGAGCTCGAACGCGTACGTGACCTCGATCGGCGCGATGCCGGGCTTGCCGGGCCGCGCTGCGGACTCGATCGGAAGCGTCGTCGCGACGTTCAGCACGGCGACGGGGACCTCACCCGCGCGGAGGAGGGCGGGCGCGAGGGCGGCCTCCAGATCCGCGCCGGCGCCGCAGTACGCGAGGCCGGCCGCGCGGCACGCCTCGACCGTGTCGAGGAGCGCGTCCGGCCCGTAGTCGTACATGTGGTTGTTGGCCAGCGTGACCGCGTGCACGCCCATCGCCTGCACGTCGCGAATGAGGTCGGGGTCCTGACGCAGCGTGGTGCGCTTCGGGACGGGGGCGCCCCGACGGGACAGGCACATCTCGAGATTTGCCACCACGAGGTCGCTCTCGCGCATGGCCTCGAGCGCGGCGTGAAACGCCCGGGTGGCGGCGTCGGTGCTGCGCGCGAACGGCTGGCGGAACATGACGTCCCCCACCAAGCTGACGGTTCCCATGTCCCCTCCCTCGGGTGCGTTGGGCCTGCGGCAGCGGTGTTCTTAGCCGCGCGCCCTGCGAACTCTTGCCCTGCGGGCGAGAGGCCGACACGCCGGTGCGTCCGCCGGCGGGGCGACGGCGTGCCGTCGTGGAGGAGATCGCGGCCGGGGTGTGGAATCGGCGGGATGTTTCGCGTACGTCCCCGGGGTTCGGGACCATCGCACCCACGCCGGCGGTTGCTTCGTGTGCCCATCACGGCATCGACGCGCAGCGCATCACGCAAGAGGGCTGCGCGCGTGCCCAGTTGCGCGCGAGAGGAGAGCGTCCAGGGCGATGCAGCAGACGATGCATTTCACGGTGATCGGCGCCGGCGCGGTCGGCGGTTCGGTAGGGGCGCACCTCGTGCGCGCCGGCTACCCCGTGTTGTTTGTGGACAGCAGCCCCGAGCACGTGGACGCCATCAACGCGACTGGCCTGCACCTCGAGGGCGCCGCCGACTTCACCGTGCACGCTCCGGCGGTGCGGCCCGACGGTCTGGAGCGCGCGCTGGGCGGCCGGACGCCCGAGGTGATCCTGCTCGCGGTGAAGGCGCAGCACACCGTGTCCGCGCTGGAGCCCGCGGCGCGGCTCATGGGCGACGGAAGCTACGTCGTGTCGCTGCAGAATGGGCTGAACGAGCGGGCGATCGCGGCGCGCGTCGGGGCGCACCGGACGATCGGCTCGTTCGTCAATTTTGGCGGCGACTACCTGGACCCGGGCCGCCTCCTGTTTTCCGGCGCGCACGGGGAGTTCTTTCTCGGCGAGCTCGACGGGCGGATGACGCCGCGCCTTGAGACGCTCGGCACCCTGTTCCGGGCGACGTTTCTCGGGCACACGCAGACCACGGATAACATCTGGGGGTACCTCTGGGGGAAGCTCGGCTACGTGGCGATGGTGTGCGCGACGGCGACGACCGACGAGACGCAGGCGGACGTCATGGCGGCCGCGTGCTACCGGCCGATGCTCGCCAACCTCGCGGGGGAGATCGTGCGCGTCTCGGACGCGGAGGGCGTGCGGTGCGAGGGCTTCGCCGGGTACGATCCGGACGTGATGCGATTCACCACGCCCAGAGACTGGGCGGGCATCAACCGGGTGATCGACCAACGGGTCGCCGTCAACCGCAAGTCGCTGAAGCCCAGGAGCGGAGTGTGGCGCGATCTGGCCGTACGGCACCGGCCGACGGAGATCGATGAGCACATGGGCGCGGTCGTGGCGATCGGACGCACGCACGGCCTGACGCTGCCGCTGAACGAACGGCTGATCGCGATCATTCACGACCTGGAGCAGGGCCGGCGCGAGCGCGGCCTCGCGAACGTGGACGAGCTGGCCGTGCTGGACGCGGCAACCTATCCGGCGGACGGCGCGACCGTCCGGTGACCGACGAAACGGGGGGAACCCACGGATGCGCGTGGCGGCCATTGTTGCAGAGATTCTGAAGCGGGAAGGCGTTCAGTTTCTCGTCGGATATCCCACGAACGCGATCATCGAAGCCGCGGCGATCGCGGACGTCCGCACGATCATCGTGCGCCAGGAGCGGACCGGCCTGCACATGGCCGACGCGGTGAGCCGCACGTCGTCGGGCCGGCACATCGGGGTCTTCGCGATGCAGCACGGGCCGGGCGCGGAGAATTCGTTCGGGGGGATCGCGCAGGCGTACGGGGACTCGGTGCCGATCCTGGTCCTGCCGGAAGGCTACGCGCGCCGCCTGACGAACGTCGCGCCGAACTTCAACGCCGCCCTGAACTACCGGCACATCAGCAAGTGGTCGGAGCAGGTGCTGCTCGGCAGCGAGGCGCCGGCGGCGATGTACCGCGCGTTCTCGCAGGTGCGCAACGGCCGCCCGCGCCCGGTCGTCGTCGAGTTTCCGGTCGACGTCACCGCCGAGGACGTGGCGGAGCCGCTCGTGTACCGCCCCGTGGTGGCCGCCCGCTCGGGGCCGGATCCCCGGGAAGTCGAGCGGGTCGCGGAGCTGCTGATCGGCGCAAAGCGTCCGGTCGTCTATGCCGGCCAGGGCGTGCACTACGCCCGCGCCTGGGCCGCGCTGCGCGAGCTGGCCGAATGGCTCGGGACGCCGGTGACGACAAGCCTCGCGGGGAAGAGCGCGTTCCCCGAGGATCACGCCTTGTCGCTCGGCTCGGGCGGCCGCGTCGATGCCGAAGCCCGTCTACGACTTTCTCCAGCGGGCGGACGTGATCTTCGGGATCGGCTGCAGCTTTGCGACGACCGTCTACGGGGTCAAGATCCCGGCGGGGAAGGTCATCGTGCACGCGACGCTCGATCCGTCGGATGTCGGCAAGGATCTGCCGGCCGACCACGTTCTCCTCGGCGACGCCGCGTTGACGCTGGAGGCGCTGCTCGCCGCGGTCAAGGACCGGGTGCGCGAGCCTCGTCGAGAGGTGGCGGCACGGACCGCCAAGGAGATCGCGGACGCCCGGGCCGCGTGGCTGAAGGACTGGATGCCGAAGCTGACCTCGACCGAGACGCCGCTGTCCCCGTACCGCGTGATCTGGGATCTGCTGCACACGTTGGACGTGCCGAATACCATCATCACCCACGACGCCGGAAGCCCGCGCGATCAGATCTCGCCGTTCTGGCAGCCCACGACCCCGCTCTCCTACATCGGCTGGGGCAAGACGACCCAACTCGGGTACGGCCTGGGGCTGGCGATGGGCGCCAAGCTGCAGGCGCCCGACAAGCTCTGCGTCAACGTGTGGGGCGACGCCGCGATCGGCTTCACCGGCATGGACTTCGAGACGGCCGTGCGCGAGCGCATCCCGATTCTTTCGGTGCTGTTCAACAACTCGCAGATGGCGATCGAACTGCCGGTCATGCCCGTGGCCGCCGAAAAGTACGGCAGCATCAACATCTCCGGGAACTACGCGGCGGTCGCGCGAGACCTCGGCGGACACGGGGAGCGGGTCACCGAGGTCGGGGAGATCGTGCCGGCGATCCAGCGCGCCGTGCGGAAGACCCAGGACGGCGTGCCGGCGCTGCTCGAGTTCATCACCGCGCGCGAAATCAACTTCTCGATCTTCAAATAGGGCCGCGCCGCGCGATCGGCGACGGCGCGAAGGGGTCAGCGCATGGACAACGAGATGCTGCCGAGCGCTCCGCCCGGCGGACCGCACCGGGTGTTTCTGTCCGGCAATGTGTTCAACTTCGGGCCCAACTTCGAGCGGGTCGCGGCGTACCTGCGCACCGCCGGGTACGACGTCACGGTCGGGCCGCGCGCGGCGCCCGGGGTGCAGATGGAGTTCCCGCGCGCGGAGCTCGCCGCGCTGTTTGGGCGGATGGACGCGATCGTGACGTCAGCGCAGGAGAACTATTCGCGTGACGTCCTCGCCGCCGCGGGCCGCCTCCGCGTCCTCGTCAGCCCGTGGCTCGGCCTCGAGAACATCGACGTGGCGAGCGCGACGGAGCTCGGCATCCCGATCGGGTTCGCGGCACAGCCCGAGAACTACCTCGGGGTCGCCGAAGCGACGGTAGCGTGCCTCGGCGTGCTGATGAAGCAGATTCGGCAGAAGGAGCGTTCGCTGCTCGAGTCGGGCTGGAGCGGCCCGCACGACGGGCGCATGATCCGGGGCAAGACGGTCGGGCTCGTCGGGTTTGGTCGGGTGGGCGCGGCGGTGGCCGCCCGGCTGCAGGGCTGGGAGGTGCGGCTGCTCGTGGCCGACCCGTACACGGACACGTCGCGGATCGAGGCCGCCTGCGGACGCCTGGTGCCGCTCGAGACGGTGCTGCGCGAGTCCGACGTGATCTCGCTGCACGCGTTTCTTTCGCCCGAGACGCGGGGCTTGATCGGGGACGCGCAGCTGCGGCTGATGAAGCCGACCGCGTTTCTGATCAACATGTCGCGGGGCGGCCTGGTCGACGAGGGTGCCCTGACGCGGGCGCTCGTCGACCGGCGGATCGCCGGCGCGGCGCTGGATGTCTTCGCCGCGGAGCCGCTGCCCGCCGACAGTCCGCTGCGCGTCCTGTGCGGCGACCGCCTGATCCTCACACCGCACAACGCGGGCAACGGCATCGAGGGGGCCGACGCGAGCCTCCGCACCGTCGCCGAGAACCTGGCGCGCGGGCTGGCGGGTGAGCCGCCGCTGTACCTGAGCAACCCCGACGTGCTGCCGGCCTGGCGCGCGCGGCTGGCCCGTCTCGCCGCGCAGGGGAGCGTGTAGCCGGGGTCTCCGAACGGGGTGGAACGCCGCCTAGAACCGATCCGCCCGAAACGGCGCGACGTCGATCGTGGTCGGCCGTCCGCCGACCATCTCCGCCACCAGCTGGCCCGTGACCGCACCGCACGTCAACCCGATGTGGCCGTGCCCGAAGGCGAAGAACACCGAAGGACAGCGGGGCGAGGGGCCGATGACCGGCAGTGAATCCGGCATCGACGGGCGGAATGCCATCGCGTAGGTGGCGTCCGTGGGATCGATGGAGCCCAGCACCCGCATCGCTCCGTCGATCAGCTTTCGGGCGCGGGCGTAGTTCGGCGGTGCCTGCAGGCCCGCCAGCTCGACCGTGCCGGACAGGCGGAGTCCCGCGTCCGTCGGGGTGATCGCGAAGCTGTAGTCACCCGAGAGGACGGGAAGCCGCGGAGGAGCGCCGGGGTGGGGGAGCATGGCGACGTACCCGCGCTCCGTGTCCAGCGGCACGCGGGCGCCGAGACGCGCCGCGAGGCGGCGCGACCAGGCGCCGGCCGCCAACACCACGACCTCGGCCTCGCGCCGGCCTCCGGTGGTGTCGACCGCGTGCGGGCCGTCCGGGCGGACCGTCACGTCGGTCACGGCTTCCCTGACCACGGTGCCGCCGAGGCGCGTGAACTCCTCGGCGAGGGCCAGCACGAGCGCGCGTGGATCCGGGGCGAACTTCGTCTCGCGGTAGAACACCGCGTGGCGCACGGACGGGGCCAAGGCGGGCTCCAGGTCGCGGACCTCGGCTCCGTGCAGCAGCTCGAACCGCACCCCGCGCCGCCGGCGCAGTTCCAACCCCCACTCGGCGCCCGCGAAAGACGCGTCGCTCTGGTAGACGTAGAGCACGCCGCCCGTGCGGATGTGCTCGGCGGCCGGGGTCCCCGCGGTGAGCGACGCGTAGCAGTCCCGCGCGATGGCGGTGAGTTCGTTGAGCGCGACGGACGCCGCCTCGACGCGCGCGGGCGCGCTGGCCCGCACGAATCGGACGAGCCACGGCGCGATCCACGGCAGATAGCTCCAGCGGATGGCGAGTGGAGCCAGCGGATCCAGCAGCATCTTGGGCACGCGCTGTACGATGCCGGGGGTGGCGATCGGGACGCAGCTCCCGGAGGAGATGAATCCGGCGTTGCTCTTCGACGCGCCGTCCCCCGGGGTGGGGTCGAGCACGGTGACCGCGTGGCCGTCGCGCCGCAGCGCGAGCGCACAGCAGATCCCGACGATGCCGCCGCCGATGATCGTGACCTGCCGGGAACCGCTCATGTGCCGGTCACGATTCGATGCCGACGTGCTGCCCGACGCCAAGGCGCCGCGCCTGCTCGACGATATCGGCGGCGATCGCGAGATCGAACACCCCGCGCCCGAGCAGGCTCGCGACGATGATCTCGCGCTCGGACGATCGGCCGCGCTTCGCTCCGCAGACGATCTCCGGCAGTTCCGCGTACACGTCTTCCCGCCGCAGGCGCCCCGCGGCGACCAGCGGAGCGAACTGCCCCCGGTGCGCGCTGGCGTCCCAGTCGTCGACCACGAGCTTGTCGGCGCGCGTCACCAGTGCGCCGTCGACCTCCTGGTACGACCCGAGGCCGCACACGACCGTCCCCGGGCGGATCCAGGCGTCCTCGAGAAACGGGGCGTCCGCGCGGAGCCCGGCGGCCGTCACCACGATGTCGGCGTCGCGGACGGCGTCCCGAATCGACGCCGCCGGTACCACCGGGACCCCCGAGGCGGCGGCCGCCTCCGCGGCATCGGCGGCCACCGCCTCGCGCCGCGGCCCGAATACCCGGATCTCCCGCAGAGAGCACATCTCGACGAGCGCCCGCAGGGCGCCCTTGCCCACCGCGCCGAAGCCGATGATCGCCGCGACGGCGGCCCCGGTGCGGGCGCAGTATTTCGCGGCGACCGCCGCGAGCGCTCCGGTCCTGAGCGCGGTGATCTCCCTGGCGTCGAGGATCGCGCCGAGCTGTCCGGTCTCCGCGTCGCAGAGCAGGACGGCCGCGCGGACCTTCGGCAGCCCTCGCTCCGGATTGCCGTTGAGCGTGGAGGCCCACTTGACGCCGGCGATCCGTCGACTGCGGAGGTGCCCAGGCATCGCGATGAAGGCGCCGTCTCCCACGGGCAGAAACGAGCGGGGGGCGGCGTCCGCGGCGCCCTCCGCCAGCGCGCGGAGCGTCGCTTCGACCGTCGCGGGGACCGCCGCGGGATCGAGGCACGCGTGGACGTCGGCCGCCGACAGCACCAGCGTCTGGGATTCGCTCATGCGGCCGCCGAGACGCGACAGACGTCGGTCCGGTTCATCATCGACCTGGATGCGGTGCTCGGCACGGTACTCCCTACGCGGGATCAACCCGTTGGTGTGCGGCGGGCGCACGTGACGCACCGGTGCGCGCCGCGCGACGGGGTACTGTTAGGGGCTGGAGGGGATCTCTCCTCCCGGGACGAAGCACGGCTCTCCAGCGGCACGGTGTACGACCTCGATCGAGATCCGACCCACAACGCGGGCAGGGGGGCCGAGCGCATGGAACGGCGCGCTGTCAGTATTTTGCTGTGTGCGTTGATCGCGTGGTGGGGCGCCAACGCGGGCGGCGCCGCGCTCGCCACCGCGCAGACGCCCAACTCGCTCGTGATCGGGGAGTCCGAGGACATTCACTCCGGGGATCCCTACAAGACGGGATCGATCCTCTCGTACAGCATGTTGATCAATATCTACGACCCCCTGGTGGGCACGGACGTCAACCTGCGGCCGGTGCCCGGCCTGGCCGTGTCCTGGCAGGTGGTGGGCCCCATGACGTGGGAGTTCAAGCTGCGTCACGGCGTGAAGTTCCAGGACGGCGAGACCTTTGATGCGAACGCGGTCAAATTCTCGCTGGACCGAGCCCGCGACCCGAAGACGAAGTGGGAGGCGGCGAGCGCCCTCAGCCCGATCGACAGCGTCGAGGTCGTCGACGACTCCACCGTCCGGATCCACACGAAGTACACGTGGCCGCTGCTGCCCCAATACCTCGCCCATTACGGCTGGATGGAGCCCCCGCAGTACGTCCAGCAGAACGGCGAAGATGCGCTCGGACGGCATCCCGTGGGCACCGGCCCGTACCGGTTTGTCAACCACATGGTCGACGACCACATTGAGATCGAGGCGAATCCCGACTACTGGGGCGGCAAGCCCAAGATCGATCACGTGACGTTCCGGGCGATTCCGAGCGAAGCGTCGCGGCTGGCGGAGCTGCTCGCGGGATCGGTGGACCTCATCAACCTGATTCCGCCGAGCGAGTTCGATCCGATCCGGCACAACGCGAAATTGAAGCTGGTCTCCGGGGCGAGCAACGGCATCTACTTCCTGCTCTTCAACCTGTGGAACACGCCGCCGAACCGTCCGCTCTCCAATAAGCTGGTGCGGCAGGCGATCAACTACGCGGTGGATCGCAAGATCTTGATCTCCAGCATCATGGGCGGCGTCGGCACGCCCGTCGCCACGTTCTGCACGCCCGGCGCCCAGGCGTGCGATCCGGCGATCATCCCGTATCCGTACGATCCCGCGCGGGCCCGGGCGCTGCTGCGCCAGGCCGGGTATCCGAACGGGATTGACATCAGCTTTGTGACGCCGTCCGGGACCTATCCCGGGGACCGCGACATTACGCTCGCCGTCGCGGCGCAGCTGCAGGCGATCGGGCTGCACACGACCGTGAACATTCGTGAGGTCGGGGTGCTGCTGACCCAGACGAACGTCACGAAGAACGTGCCCGAGGACGTCGTGTTTCTCCGGTCGACCGACCGCATCGGATCCGCCGGCGAGACGCCGAGCAACATGTTCTACAGCAAGGGCCCGACGTCGCTCTACCGCAATCCGGAGTTCGATACGATCCTGGAGCAGGCCAAGGCGACCTTGGATCCGGCCGCCGCGAAGGAGCTGTACTTTCACGCGCAGGCCCTGTTCGAGAACGAAGCGCCCGACATCTCCTTGTTTACCGCGCCGAACGTCTACGGCCTGCGGAAGGACTTGATCTGGACGCCGCGGCCGGACTACGAGATCACGGTCGCGACCGCGTCGTTCGCCGCGAAGTAGCGGCCCGCGCGCGTCGACGGCTCGGGCCGCCCCGCGGCGGAGTCCGACGGGGGATCGGCGCGGCACGGCCGCGCGCGGCCTCGCCGCCCACCTGATTCCACGCTGCGGAGGAGAGACGGCATGCTTGAGCGGATCGACCGTGAGATCGTGGGCGCCCTGCACTTCTCCACTGGCGGACTGGCGTTCGTCGAGGAGCTCGTGGACCGCTTCGGCCCCCGGTTTCACGGCAGCCCCCAGGAGCACGCGGCGGCGGCGTTCATCCGGGAGCGCTTCGAAGGCCTCGGCGCCGACTCGGTGGCGACCGAGACGTTTACCTGTCCCGGATGGACGCGCGGCGAGACCCACCTCGCGGCCGTGGCCCCGGTCGTCCGCGACATCCCTTGCATCGCGCTGCCGTACTCTCCGCCGGGCGTGGTGGAAGGCCCGCTGGTCGACGTCGGGCCCGGCGATCCGCGCACGTTTGAGGCGCTGCGGCCCGCGATGCGGGACGCGATCGTCATGGCGACGACGGCCATTCCGCGGTTCGCGCGCGTCCGGATGAATCTGCTCGAGAAGGTCGGGCGGGCGTTCGACGCGGGTGCCGTCGGCTTCATCTGGATGCGGGGCGTGCCCGGCGGTCTGCCGGAGGCCGGCCCCACGCGGTTGGGGTTCGCCGCGGAGGCCCCGGCGGTCGCGGTGTCCTACGAGCACGGGTACGAACTCCAGCGGTTGGCCGGGCGCGGGCCCGCGCGGCTGCGGATCACATCCGCGAACCAAAACTGCCCCGTGACGTCCCACAATCTGGTGGCGGAGTTCAAGGGCACGCGCTGGCCGGAGGACGTGATCGTCCTCGGCGCGCATTACGACGCCCACGACATCGGCCAGGGCGCGATGGACAACGGCGCCGGCCTGTCCGTGCTCATGGAAGTGGCGCGCACGCTCCGCGCGTATCGCGGCGAGTTCCTCCGCACCCTCCGGTTCGTGGCGTTCTCCGGCGAGGAGACGGGACTGCACGGCTCCCGCCACCACGCGGAGCGGCACCGCGCGGAGTCGATCCGGTTCATGCTGAATCTGGACGGATCCGCGCGCAGCATGAGCGCCACGATCCACTTTCCGGCGTGGCCGGAGGGCCTGGAGTTTCTGCGGGGGCTGTACGAGGGGGACGTGGTCGACGATCCCTACGAGGCGTCGCTGTGGCTGCACTCCGACCACTACTCGTTCACGGCGCAGGGATTCCCCGGAGCGATCGTGATGTCCGACCAGCCGCCCGGCGCCTCCGCGGCCGCGGTGCGAGGGTTTGGGCACACCCCGATGGACACCCTGGACAAGGTGTCCGGGCGGGCAATCGAGCTGGAGGCGAGCCGCGTCGCGCGGCTCGCCTTCCGGCTGGTGACCGTCGACGAGATCCCGATGCGGCGCAAGACACCGCAGGAGATCGCCGCCGTGCTGGCCGTGCGGGAACTGGACCGCGTCCTCCGGTACGAAGGCCGCAGGCTGCCGGGGGAGGGGTAGGCTCCGGGGCCGGGAGGAGCGCGGTGTGAGCAGCCTCGATCAGGTATCGGCCGGGCGGTTGATGGACGAGGCGCGCGCGATCGCCAGATGGCGGCGCGAGGCGGGGACGGAGGACGAGCGGCGCGCCGCCGCCTACGTCGAGGGCCGGTTGGCGTCCGCCGGGCTGGCCGCGAGGACGCTGACGCACGACGCGTACATCAGCGTGCCGGGCGAGGCGCGCCTGCGGGTGGTCGCGCCGGCGGCGCGCGAGGTGCCGTGCATCACGCATTCGATGGGCGCGTCCACCGGGCCGGAGGGCGACTCGGCCGAGATCGTCGACGGCGGCACCGGGAGCCCGGCGGAGCTGGCCGCGGCGGGCGCCGCCGGACGGTACGTGCTGGTCGACCGGGCGAGTCCGTCCGAGCGGGCGGCGAAGCAGGCGGTGTGCAACGCGGCGGCTGCCGGAGCCCGCGGCGTCGTGTTCGTCGGCGGGCGCCTCGCCCAGGAGATGTGCGTATCCCCCGTGTGGGGCAATCCGTCGGAGCGCACCGTGCACGACCTGGTCGGTCTCCCGCTCCTTTCGGTCGCGCGCGAGGACGGTGCGGCGCTCGCAGCCCTGTGCGCGGAGGGCCGGGTCGAGATCCATGCCGCCGCGGCGGTGCACACCGGCTGGACGCGCACCCCCATCGTTATCGGTGATTTGGCGCCGGGTCACCCCGAGGCGGAGCCCGGCGCGTACGTGCTGCTCTCCGGCCATCTCGACGCCTGGTACCGGGGGGCGATGGACAACGCGGGCGCCAACGCGGCGATGCTCGAGATCGCGCGGCTGCTCGCATCCGGCCGGTCGTCGCTGCGGCGCGGGCTCCGCGTCGCGTTTTGGTCCGGGCACTCGCACGGCGGGTATTCCTCGTCGGCGTGGTACGCGGACCACCACTGGTTCGATCTGGAGCAGCACTGCGTGCTGCACGTGAACGTCGACGTGATCGGGGCCGCCGGCGCCGACCGTCTGGTCACGCGGGCCACCGGAGAGGCGGCCGCGCTGGCGGAGTGGGCGATGGTGGAGGCCACCGGCGAGCGGGCCCCGGTCGATCGGGTGTCCCGGTCCAACGACGAATCGTTCTGGGGGATCGGTGTCCCGTCGCTGTTCGGCGAGGTCTCGCGGCAGCCGGACGGCACCTTCGGGTGGTGGCTGCACACGGCCGAGGATACGCCGGACAAACTGGAGGCCGCGCGGCTCGTGCGGGACACGCAGATCTATCTCGCGGCCGTCGAACGCCTGCTGACCGATCCCGTGCTGCCGCTGGACTACGCATCGTGCGCGGCCGCCGTCCGCGAACACCTGGCGTCTCTCGCGGAGGCGGGCGGCGGCAGGTTCGATCTCTCCCCGGCCCTCGCGGCCGCGGCGGATCTCGAGGCGCGGTGCAGGCGCCTCGCGGACGTGGCAGCGACCGGATCCGGCGGCGCTCGCGCACGCGCGGTGAATGCGTGCCTGCGCGACCTGGGACGCATGCTCGTGCCGGCGCTTCACCAGGGGGCCGGCCGCTTCGCGCACGACGGGGCGCTGTCGCCGGCGTGGCTGCCGACGCTCGGCGCCGTTCCGCGTCTCGCCGCGGCGGCCGCCGACTCCGACGAGGCGAAGCGGCTGCTCGTGGATCTCGTCCGGGCGCGCAACGCGCTCGTGTACGCGCTGCGCCGGGCGTGCCGGCGCGTGGAGTCCTTCCTGGCGGGCGCGGCGTCATGAGGACGGTGCGCCTGCCGTGACCGTGGCGCCGCAGTTCATCGTGATCGGCGCCGGCGGCATCGGCGGGGTGACCGGGGCGCACCTGGCCCGCGCCGGATACGAGGTGCTCCTCGTCGACCGAGTGCGCGATCACGTCCGTGCGATCGCCGTCGGCGGGCTCGCGGTCGAGGGGGCGGCTAGTTTTCACGTGCGCGTGCCGGCCACCACCCCCGACGCGCTGGCATCGGTGCTGGCCGGGCGCGCCCCGCGGACGGTGCTTCTGGCGGTCAACGCGCAGGATACGGCGGCGGCGCTCGGCCCGGTCGTGCCGCTGCTGGACGCGCACAGCGTCGTCGTGTCGATGCAGAACGGGCTGAACGAGCGCCTCATCGCCGAACGGATCGGCGCCCACCGCACGATCGGCGCGTTCGTGAACTTCGGCGCCGACTATCTCGCGCCCGGCCGGGTGTTGATGTCGAGCCGGGCCGAGCTGTACCTGGGGGAGTTGGACGGGCGCATCACGGACCGGCTCGAGCAGCTCGGGGCGATCTTCCGCACGGCCGTGCTTGAGCACACGCAGCTGACCGGCAATATCTGGGGCCATCTGTGGGGCAAGCTCGGGTACGTGTCGATGCTGTTCGCGAATGCGACGACCGACGAGACGATGGGCGATGCGTTTGCCGACCTCGACAACCGTGCGCTGTTTGCGAACCTCGCCGGGGAGGTCGTCCGCGTGGCGGATGCCGAGGGCGTGCGGTGCGAAGGATTCGCCGGGTACGACCCGGACGCGATGCGGTTTGTCGTGCCCCGGGAGTGGGCGGCCATTCACCGCAGCCTCGACCGGCGCGTGGTCGTGAACCGCGCATCGATCAACGCGCGGTGCGGCATGTGGCGCGACATGGCGATGAAGCACCGGCGCACCGAGGTGGATGCGCATCTGGGCCTTCTCGCGGAGATCGCGGCGGCGCACGGGCTGGCGGTGCCTTTGAACGCCCGCCTGATCGAGGTGATCCACGACCTCGAGGAGGGGCGGCGCGTGCGGCAGCCCGCGAATCTTGAGGAGCTCCGGGTCCTGAACGATCGGTGCTATCCGTCGGACGACCGCGCGGCGAGCCGGCGGGGCCATCCGGGCACCGCGTGAGCCGGGGCGGGGCGCCGTACGCGGAGGGAACCGCCCCGCGCGGGGGGAAGTAGCGGATCACCCCAGCGCCGTGTCGACGGCTGCGGTCCGTTCGGGCGGCCGGCGGCCGCATGGACGGCGCGTGCGGTGGACCGCGAAATGCGCTGCGGGCGGAGGTCTCGGGAGTGGCGAGGTCCCCAAGTCGGTTCGTGGTGGTGGGCGCCGGCGGCATCGGCGGATCGGTGGGCGCGCACTTCGCCCGCGCCGGCCACGACGTGCTCTTCGTCGACAGCCTGCTGCCGCACGTCGAGGCGATCGCGCGGGACGGGTTGAGCGTCGAGGGGCAGTCGACGTTTCGGGTGCGGGTGCCCGCGGTCACGCCGGCCGGCCTGGCGGGCGCGCTCGACGGGCGTCCGCTCGAGACGGTGCTGCTGGCCGTGAAGGCGCACCACACCGCGGCGGCGCTCGAGGCGGTGGCGCCCCTCCTGGACGCCCGCGGCGTGATCGTGTCGCTGCAGAACGGCCTCAACGAGCGCCAGATCGCGCAGCGGGTCGGCGCGGAGCGCACGATGGGGGCGTTCGTGAACTTCGGGGCCGATTACCTCGGCCCCGGGCGCATCAAGCTGTCCAGCCGGGCCGAGCTCTATCTCGGCGAGCTCGACGGACGCATGACGGACCGGCTCGAGCGGCTCGGAGCGATCTTCCGGGAGGCGTTTCTCGAGCATACGCAGCTGACGGACAACATCTGGGGGCATCTGTGGGGCAAGCTCGGGTACGTGTCCATGCTGTTCGCGACCGCGACGATCGACGACAGCATGGGAGACGCGTTTGCGGATCCCCGCAGCCGGTCGCTGCTCGCGAACCTGGCGGGCGAGATCGTCCGCGTGGCGGACGCGGAGGGCGTGCGGTCCGTCGGCTTCAGCGGGTACGACGCCGACGCGATGCGGTTCACGACGCCCCGGGACTGGGCGGCGATCCACCGCTGCCTCGACCAGCGCGTCATCGTGAACCGGCAGTCGTTGAACACGCACAACGGGATCTGGCGCGACATGGTGATCAAGCACCGCCCGACCGAGATCGACGCGCAGCTCGGCGTTGTGGTCGACGTCGCCCGCGCGCACGGGCTGGCGACCCCGCTGAACGAGCGGGTGATCGACCTCATCCATGATCTCGAAGCGGGGCGGCGCGGGCGCGGCCCGGCGAACATCGAGGAGCTGCGCGCGCTGAACGAAGCCGTGTATCCCCACGAGGGCCACGACGCGAGCCAGCGCGCGCGCTCGGCGTCCTCCTGAGCGCCTCGACCCGCGGCGGGGCGCCGCGCGTCGGCGGGGACCCCGGCCGCGTCAGCAGATCTGAGATCGCGAGGGGGAGTCACGTGGAACGAGCGGATGTCGTCATTATCGGCGGGGGCGTGGTGGGATGCAGCATCGCCTACCATCTGCTGCGCCGGGATCGCGGCCTGCGGGTGACGCTGCTCGAGCGCGAGTCGATGCTGGGGACCGGATCCACGGCCAAGGCGGCCGGCGGCATCCGCGCGCAGTTTACGACCGAGGCGAACATCCGGTTGAGCCAGCTCAGCATTCCCGAGTACCGCGCCTTCGAGGACGCGACCGGATATTCCGTCCATTTCCGTCAAAACGGGTATCTGTTTCTGACGGCGACCCCGAGCATCCTCGAGAGCCTGCGCGACGGCGTGGCGCTCCAGCGCTCGTTCGGGGTGCCGAGCGAGATCATCGGCCCGCGCGACGCGGCCCAGTTGGTCCCAGGGTTGCGCACCGACGACCTGATCGGCGCGGCGTACTGCGCCGAGGACGGGTCCGCGGAGCCCGCGGCCGCCGTGCAGGGGTATTCGGCCCGGGCCCGGACGTGGGGCGCGGAGATCCGGTTCGAGCAGGAGGTCGTCGGCTTCCGGACGACCGGGGGCCGGATCACCGGGGTCCGCACGCCGACGGACGCGTTCGAGGCCGGCACCGTGGTCATCGCGGCCGGCCCCTACTCGGCCGAGATCGCGCGGCTCGCCGGCGTGGACGTGCCGGCGCAGCCCTTCCGCCGCCAGGTCTGCGTCGTCGCCCGGGTCCCCGAGCTCGACGTGGAGCTCCCCCTGACGACCGACACGGAGACCGGCTTCAACATGCACCGCACCGGCCGCGGCGATCTGCTGCTCGGCGGCACGGACAAGGATACCCGCCCGGGGTTCGGCCTCGACGTCGACATGGACGGGGTCGAGCGCGTGCTATCCGCCGCCGCACGCCGGATCCCCAGCCTGATGCACGCGCCGCTGCGGCGCACCTACGTCGGGCTGCGCGCGCTCACGCCCGACTACCACCCGATCCTGGGCCGCGTCGAGGGAGTGGACGGCCTGGTCCTGGCGTGCGGCGACAACGGCAAGGGGTTCATGCACGCGCCCGCGATCGGCAGGCTGATCAGCGAGGAGATTCTGGACGGGGCGGCGACCTCGCTCGACCCCGCCCCGTTCCGGCTGGGACGGTTCGCGGGCGAGCTGCACAAGGAGGCCAACCTGTTCTAGCGGCCGCGGGAACGGGGGCGCCGACGCAGGAACGCCGCCCGCGTCCAGACAAGTAATGCAGCGCAGCAGAGTGTGAAAGGCCCCGAACGGGTGTTCCGCGCGTCGGCCGCCTGGCCGCGCCCAGCGACGGTTTCGGAGGGATGACCGGTGAGCACAACGTTCCGTTATGACCTTTACGACAACCTGGCCAAGAACGCCGACAAGATCTACGCGGACGTCCGGAAGGCGGCGACCGACGCCGGCGTCACCGACGAGATGCGCGGCAACCTCGGATTCACGGGCGCCGTGTCGGGATGTCACGGGCTGCTGACGCGCGCGGTGACCAGCGCGATGGACGCCGGATCGCGGAAGGTGATCCAAAACTCCGCGCTCGCGGCGGACGTCCGCCGGATCGTGAAGAGCTATTACGGCGACGACTACGACGGGGCGATGATCGCGACGTGCGAGGCCGCGCTGTGGGTCAGCTTCGACGTCCTGTTCAGCCCGCCGTTCACGGGCCGCGGCGACAACTACCGTGCGCGGTACATCGCGCCGTACGAGCGGCACATGCATCACCAGGCCGGGTACGGGCGTCCGTTCCCGCCGCGGTACAAGGACTTGTACGCGGACCGCGGCGCCACCGCGGGGGAGTTGGGATTCTATGGGAAGCGGCTCGAGAACCTCGACACCGTGATCGTGCCGATGGTCGGGGCCCGCTACCCGTGCCACGGGATCAAGTACCATCCCGTGCCGCTGCTGACCGGGACCGATGTCAGCGGCACCGCCGCCGTCCTGGCCCAGCATGCCGCGGCGCACGTCGGCTCGCTCGTCGGATTCGCGTCGCTCGGATACGATACGCCGGGGTACGGCTACGGGGCGAAGGATCACGCCGGCACCCCGCTGCTGCAGCAGAAGATCGCCGCGCTGGCGCACCAGTACAACGTGCCCTATGTGACCGACAACGCCTGGGGCACCCCGTTTCTCGGCACGGATCTGCGCGCCACGGGTGCCGACATCATGACCTACAGCATGGATAAGGCCGCGGGCGCCCCGACGGTGGGGCTGATCATCGGCCGCGAGGACGTGATGGTGCCGATCCGGCGGGCGCTCGGCATCCACGGCGACCGGTGGGGCACGACCGGCTCGTACGGCAAGGCGGCGTACGTGACGGTGGATCCCGGCAAGGAGGCGCTGCTTGGCGGCCTCGCGGCGATGCGCGTGCTGCTCGAGCAGAAAGAGGTCATGCTCGACCCGCTCGACACGCTCCACGAGATCACGCTCGAGGAGTTCAAGAAGAGCGACCTGCGGCAGTACGGGGACGGGTGGCTGATCACCAAGTCGGTCAACTCGATGGCGATCGAGATCAACTACGAGCGGACGTGGGACGGCGCCGGTCCCGGGTTCCCGATCTTCAGCATCGAGGACATGTACTCCGGCACGAACATCGTGCAGAACGCGATGAAGGCGGCGGGCTTGGTGCCGACGATCGGCTACGACGCGAACATCTTCATCTCGCCCGGCCTCGGCACGAGCGACGAGGAGGGCGCGCTCCTGGAGCCCGAAGCGCGCGCGATGGTGCGCGCGCTGTTCCGCTCGCTTGAGATCATCGGCAAGTACTCCGGCATCGCGACCGCACGCAAGGAGGCGGTGCGTTCGTGATCGATGTGCGGCCGGTGGCGCTCGCGGGCGGGGTGGCCATCGGGGTGATGGTGGAGCTGCCGAAGGCGCGGGATCTCACCATCAGCACCGCCAAGGGCTTCGTCGGGTGCGGCCTCTTCGATGTGACAATCCTCGACGCGATGCACCCCGAGCGGCAAGTCGTCGGAGCGCGCGTGACCGGGGTGCGCGAAATCGAGGACATTCTCGACGCCAAGGTCCGGGACTGCACCGCAGCGGCTCAGGCCCTGGGGGTGCGGCCCGGGATGACGGGGCGCGAGGCCCTGCAGTTGATGTTGTAGGCCGTCGCCGGCAGATCGCGACAGGCGTACGCTGCGCCGGCTCGTGGTCGTGCGGAACTCAGGGGGTTGGGAGGACGCGGGTTGACGCTTGCCGAGATGGATCGCGCGATCGTCGGGGATCTCTACTTCTCGTCCGAGGGCAAGCGGTTTCTCGAAGAGCTCGTCGATCGCTTCGGGTCGCGGTTTCTGGGAAGCTCGCAGGAGCGTCCGGCGGCGGAGTTCATCCGCGACCGGTTCGCCGGGTACGGCGCAGACTCCGCCGCGCTTGAATCCTTCACCTGCCCGGGATGGATCCGCAAGGAGACGCGCTTGCTCGTGCGCCGGCCCGTGGAGCGCGCCGTCAACTGCATCGCGCTGCCGTACTGCCCGACGGGCGACGTAGAAGGTCCGCTTCTGGACGTTGGCGCCGGTGACCCCGCGACGTATGCCGAGCTCCGTGGGGCCATGAAGGGCGCGATCGTAATGGCGACCACGGTCACGCCGAGGTCGCGGGGCTCCCGCATGCACCGGACCGAGAAGCTGGGCAGAGCGCTCGACGCCGGGGCGGTCGGATTCATCTGGATGCGCGGCCTGCCCGGCGGCCTCCCGGAGACCGGGGCGGCGCAGATCGGCCGGTTTTGCGAGATCCCGGCGATCGCGGTGTCGTACGAGGATGGGTACGCGCTGCAGCGCCTGTCCGCGCGTGGGCCCGCCGTCGTGGCGATTCACTCCACAAACGAGAACCGCATGGTGTCGACCCAGAATGTGGTCGCAGAGTTTCGCGGGCGCACGCACCCCGAGGAACTGATCGTGCTGGGGGCCCACTACGACGGGCACGATATCGGCCAGGGCGCCATGGACAACGGCGCCGGGGTGGCGGTGTTGATGGAGGTGGCGCGAGTGCTCCGCCCGTACCGCTCCCAGTTCCAGCGCACCCTGCGGTTCGTCGCCTTTGCCGGCGAGGAGTTGGGGCTGCACGGATCGCACGAATACGCGACCAGGCACGGCGCGGAGCCGATCCGGTTCATGTTGAATCTGGACGGCGCCGCCCGCAGCCTGACCGCGCGGCTCCACATGGCGCCGGCGTTCCCCGACGCCGTGGACTTTGTCGGCGGCCTGTACGACGGTCCGGTCGACGACGATGCGGCGCTGTGGCTGCACTCGGATCACTACTACTTCAGCGCACAGGGCATTCCCGCCGCCATCGTGATGTCGGATCAGCCGGCCGGCTCGTCGGCCGCGGCCGTGCGCGGCTATGGACACACCGCCATGGACACGCTCGACAAAGTCTCCGGTGAGGCGATCGAGATGGAGGCGAGCCGGGTCGCGCGGCTGGCGCTGCGCCTTTTGAGCCTCGACACGCTGTCGCTCGCGCGCCAAACGCCGGCGCACGTGCGCGCGGTGCTCGAGGGGATGGGCCTCGACGAAGTGCTCCGCTACGAGCAGCGCGCGCTGCCGGGCGAGCGGTAGGGCGCCACCGCGGCCGTTCGGCCGCACCGCGCACACGGGCAGGACGGGGGCGGGGAGACGAGATGGCTCACGCAGACGCAGTCTCGGCCGATCGGATGATGAGCGACGTGCGGGCCATTACCCGCTGGACGCGCTCGGCGGGCAGCCCCGAGGAGTTGGCGGCGGCGCGCTACGTCGAAGCGCAGCTGAAGGCGGTGGGCTGCAGCGCCACGATCTTGATGCACGACGCCTATATCAGTCTGCCCGGGGAGGCGTCCCTGACGGTGCTGGCTCCGACCCGCCGGGCGGTGCCGTGCGTCACGCTCGCGATGGCCGCGTCGACACCCGAGGCGGGCCTCGAGGGGGACCTAGTCTACGTCCCGGATGCGCGCCCCGCGTCGCTGGCCGGGCTCTCCGGGCGGATCGTGCTCGTCGGCGCCAAGGCCTCGCCCGACACGGCCGCGAACGTGGACCGCGCCGGCGTCGCCGCGGCGATCTTTACGAGCGGCCCGGTGATCGGGGAGATGATCTGCTCGTCGGTGTGGGGCAGTCCCGGGGAACACACCGTGGCCGCGCTGCCCCACACGCCGATGCTCTCCGTGGCGCAGGCCGACGGGGAGAGCCTGCGCGGCCTGTGCGCCGCGGGGCCGGTGCGCGTGCACCTGCGCGCCCACGTCGACACGCGGTGGACGCGGACGCCGATCGTCATCGGCGACCTGCATGCCGGACATCCCGATTCCGATCCGGGCAAGTACGTGCTGTTCTCGGGCCACATCGACAGCTGGCACAAAGGCGCCATGGACAACGCGAGCGCGAACGCGGTCATGTTGGAGATGATGCGGTTGTTCGCGGGGCGGCGCGCCGACCTGCGGCGGGACCTGCGGCTGGCCTTTTGGTCCGGACACTCGCACGGGCGGTACTCGGGGTCCGCCTGGTACGCCGACAACTGCTGGTTCGATCTCGAGCAGCACTGCGTGGCGCACGTCAATATCGATGTCGTCGGCGCCATGGGCGCCGACCTCATCGTCACGACCGCCATGGTCGAACTGAGCGCGCTGGCGGGGTGGGCGCTCGCCACCGCGGCCGGCGGTACGGCACCGGTCGAGCGCATGCGGCGTACGAGCGACGAATCGTTCTGGGGCGTCGGCGTCCCGTCGATGTTCGGCGAAGTGTCGCGGCAGCCGGACCGAAGCTTCGGGTGGTGGATTCACACGGTGGACGACACGGTCGACAAGATTGATCCGGCGCGCCTCGTCCGGGACGCCACCATCTACTACCTGGCCCTCGGCCGGCTGCTGACAGACCCCGTCGTGCCGCTCGACTACGCGGCCACCGCCGCAGACATCCGCACGCACCTCGAGACGCTGGCCCAGCGGTGCGGCGGGAAGTTCGACCTGACGCCGGCGCTCCAGGCCGCGGGAGAGCTCGAGGCGCTGTGCGGGCGCTTGAACTCAGTGCGCTCGGGTGCCGGGGCCGACTGGGAGGTTACCAAGGCCGCGAACGCCTGTGTGCACGATCTTGGACGCATTCTGATCGCGCCGACCTACCAGATCACGGGGCGCTTTGCGCACGACCCCGGCGGCGCCAGCGGTTTTCTGCCGACCCTCCAGCCCGCGCAGCGTCTCGCGGCGCTGGATCCGGACTCGGACGCGGCCAAGTTGCTGACGGTTGATCTTGCTCGGGCGCGTAACGAGGTGACGCACGCGCTGCGTCAGGCCTGCCGGCGCGTTGAACGGTTTCTCGCACAGGCGCCGGCCGCGTCCGCGGAGCCGGCCGCGACCTGAGCACACCGGAGGACCCCACGACCGTTCGACGCAGCGACGGCCGCGGGGGCTACCGGCGCGCCGTGGACCGAGCGCGCGTGCTGGTCTGGAGGCGGAACGAGGACACCGTGGTGGGCCACACGGTGTCGGTCGACGGTGGGCAATGGATGTGGGAGGCCCAGATGGCATGCCGCCGCCTGGTCGGATGCCGCCACGCTCACGGAGGAGGTCACGATCGTGACGCTTGAGGAGATGGATCGAGAGATCGTCGGGGAGTTGTACTTCTCAACCGCGGGCCGCGCGTACGTCGAGGACTTGGTGGATCGATTTGGGCCGCGGTTCCTCGGGACGCCGCAGGAACACGCCGCCGCGGAGTTCATCCGCGACCGGTTCGCCGCGACCGGGGCGGATTCGGCGGTGATCGAGAGCTTCAGCACGAAGGGGTGGACCCGCAAGGAAACCCAGCGCGTCGGTGACGAGCCCGATCGAACGCGCCGATCAACTGCATCGCCCTTCCGTATTGTCCGCCGGGAGACGTGGAAGGCCCGCTGGTCGACGTGGGCCCCGGCGACCCCAAGACGTACGACGAGAAGCGGGAGGCGATGAAGGGCGCCATCGTGATGGCGAACACGGCGTCCCCACGTTCGTCGTCGCTCCGCATGCACCGGACCGAAAAACTGGGCCGGGCGCTGGATGCCGGCGCGGTCGGCTTCATCTGGATGCGCGCGTCGCCGGGCGGTCTGGCGGAGACCGGATCCGGCCGGTTTGGATATTACTGCGAGATTCCGGCTATCGCGGTCTCGTACGAAGAGGGCTACGCGCTGCAGCGGCTCGCGAAACGCGGCCCCGTTCGGCTGCGCGTGACCTCGACCAACGAGAATCATTCCGTGACGTCGAACAATGTGGTCGCGGACTTCAAGGGCACGCGGAGTCCGGAGGAGATCGTTGTCCTCGGGGCGCACTACGACGGGCACGACATCGGGCAGGGCGCGATGGACAACGGCGCCGGAAGCGCGGTGTTGATGGAGACGGCGCGGATGCTCGGCCGCTACAAGGACCAGTTCAAGCGGACACTTCGGTTCGTGGCGTTTGCCGGCGAAGAGATGGGACTCCATGGGTCGCGCTACTTCGTCGAACGCCACAAAGCCGATCCGATGCGGTTCATGCTCAATCTCGACGGTTCCGCCCGAAGCGCGAACGCCACCCTCTACGTGCCGGCTTGGCCGGACGCGCTCGACTTTCTCGGCGGCCTGTTCGAGGGCCCGGTGTCCGACGAGGCGTCGCTCTGGCTGCACTCCGATCACTACTCGTTCACGGCGTACGGCGTCCCCGCGGGCATTCTGTTTTCGGAGCCGGCCGGCCAGTCGGCCGCCGCCTTCCGGGGCTTCGGCCATACGGCGATGGACACGCTCGACAAAGTCTCGGGGCAGACCATCGAGATGGAGGCGATCCGGGTCGCGCGCCTTGCGCTCCGCCTCGCCACGATGGACGAGATCCCGCTGCGGCGCAAGACGCCGGCGGACATCGGCACGGTGCTGGCGAGCATGGGCCTGGACCGTACGCTGCGCGTCGAAGGCCGTCCGGTGCCCGGGCGACGGCAAGCCGCTCGCCTGACTCGGCTCGCGTCAGAGGCGGAGGCGCCGAATGTCCGATCAGACCGTGCTGTACCTGAACCGCGGCGATCTCGAGTCGTTGAATCTCGGCGTGCCGGACATCATCGAGCTGCTGCGGCATGCGTTCTCGGAGCACGCGGCCGGGCGTGCCACGATGCCGGGGAAGTGTTGGATCGTCCGCAGCGCGGACTCGTTCTTCTGTGCGATGCCCTGCTACATTCCGGCGCTTGGGGCCGCCGGGTGCAAATGGAACAGCGGCAATCCCGGTGCGCCGGCGCGCGGGCTCCCGTACGTCCAGGGGTTGTACATCCTCAGCGATGCCGAGACGGGAGCGCCGCTGGCGATCATGAACTCCGCGTGGATTACGGCCGCGCGGACGGGCGCGGCGACCGGACTCGCGGCCCGGGCGCTCGCCCGTGAGGGGGCGAGCACGGTGGCGATTCTCGGGTGTGGGGTGCAGGGGCGCAGCAACCTGGAGGCGCTGCGGCTCGCGGTTCCTACGGTGGCCGCGGTGCGAGCCTACGACGTCAGCCCGGAGGCGGCGGACAGGCTGGTCGCCGACGCGTCGACGCGGCTCGGCCTCGACGCGCGGCGGGCGGCTGACCCGCGCGAGGCGGTGATCGGCGCCGACATTATCATCACCGCGGGTCCCAACATCCGCGGCCCCCACCCGATCGAGCTCGAGTGGCTCGCGCCCGGCGCGCTCGGCGTGTCCGTGAACCGCGACTCGTTCTGGGCGCCCGGGGCGGTCTCGGCGATGGACACGATCGTCGCGGACGATGTGCAGCAGATCGACGACATGAAGCGGGACGGGTTTTTTACCGCGGTGCGCGAAGTCAGCGCGGAGCTGGGACATGTGGTGGCGGGCCGCGCGCCAGGGCGGCGGCGGGCCGACGACCGGATCTTGGTGTTCAATCTCGGGGTCGCCTTAGAGGATCTCGCGACGGCGGTGGAGTTGTACCGGCGGGCGCAGGCGCGCGGAATCGGGACCGTCCTCGCCGTGTAACGCGGCGGACGCGGTAGGAGGCGCGGGGTGTCTCGGGATCCGTACGGCGCGAAGTTGATCGGGGCCGACGCGTACGCGGACAGGGTACCGGTGTCCGGGAGCCTGGTCGTGGTGCTGCGGGGGTATGTCGCCAAGCGGCATCTCGAGCTGATCCCGCAGCCGTCTCGAGCCGTCGTCGCGCACGCGGTCCACGAATTGATCGCGACCGACGAGCCGGGCGCGCGTCCCGGCGCGACCGTCAACCGGATCGCGTACCTCGGTTTCGTCGAGTTCCGGAACGGCGGCGTGGTGCTCGTCGGTGACGAGGTGCGGGTCGGACGCCGGACCCTCGGCCGCGTGGCGGGATACGATCTCACGCACATGCCGAATCACATGAACATTGTGATCGCTGTGGCGCGCGCGGTGACGGGGGAAGATCTCGGACTCCGGCTGGGGGCGCGGGTAGTGTTTGCGGCGCCGCGGCGGCCGGGCGGCGCCCGCCGGCGGGGGCTTCCCGCCGCGCCTGACGGCGTGCGCCCGGTGACTACCGGCCCAGCCGCGGTTGGGTGTACGCGATGCCGCGCAGCCGGGGATCCAGAATGTCGCGGACGCGGTCTCCCAGGAGGTTGAAGACCAGGACGACGATGCTGATCATGGCCCCCGGAATCACGGGGAGCCACCATGCCTGCCAGATCACGTCCTGAGCCTCGGCAAGCATTTGGCCGAGGCTCGGCGTCGGGGGCTGGATGCCCAGCCCGAGGAAGCTCAGGGCGGCCTCGGAGACGATCACGATCGGCAGCTGCAGCGTGGCCAGGACGATCACGGTCGGGAGCACGTTCGGCGCCACGTGGCGGATCATGATCCGCCTATTGGGGACCCCGACCGCCGTCGCGGCGGCCACGAACTCTCGCTGGCGCAGTCCGATGACCTCGCTCCGGATGACGCGGGCGTAGATCGGCCATCCCGCGATCGCCAGCACGCCGACGATCTGCGCGAGCCCCGGGCCGAGCGCGGCGATCACGGCGATCATCAGCAGCAGGGCGGGGATCGCCATCTGTGCGTCCACGACCCGCATCAGTGCCAGATCGGCGTGCCCGCCCATGTAGCCGCTGAGGACACCCATCGCGACGCCTACGGCGGCGGAGAGCGGCACCACGGCAAACGCCACCGAAGCGAGACGCGCAGCCCCACGAGGACGCGGCTCAGCACGTCGCGCCCGAGCTTGTCCGTGCCGAGGAGATGGACGTGTCCGTTCGCGGGGTTGAGCGACGGCGTGTGGAGCGCGACGACGAGGTCCTGCGCGGACGGATTGTACGGGACGATCCACGACGCGCCGAACCCCGCGACAAACAGGACCACGAGCAGGGCGCAGGTGACCCACCCGGACGCGTTGCCGGTGAGGCGGCGCAAGAACCCGCGCTCGCGCTTACGCGTCGCTCGCGCCGGTCCGAAGGCGAGGGTCAATCCAGCCATAGCTCATGTCCACGAAGAAATTGACCGCCAGGAAGATCGCGGCACCGATCACGACCGTCCCGAGGACGACCGGAAAATCTCGGGCGAGCACGGCCTGGACGCCGAGACGTCCCATGCCCGGCCACGCGAAGATCGTCTCGACGACGACCGCGCCGCCGAGCATCCGGCCGAACCCCATCCCGACAATCGTGAGCACCGGGCAGCGCGGCGTTGCGCAGCGCATGCTTGATCAGCACCAGCGCGGAGCGAGTCCTTTGGCGCGGGCGGTCCGGACGTAGTCCTGCGCGAGGACCTCCAGCAGGCCGGTGCGCGTTAGGCGGCTGAACTGCGCGGCCTCGAAGCCCCCGAGCACCACGGCCGGCATGATCAGGTGGTTCAGGCCACCGTACCCTGAAACGGGCAGCCAGCCGAGCAGCACGCCGAAGACGATGATCAGCATCAACCCCAGCCAGAAGCTTGGGATGCTCAGGCCGAACAGCGACGCCAACATCGCAGTCGTGTCGACCGGCGATCCCCGGTTGGCGCCCGCGATCACCCCGAGCGGCATGCCGACAGCACCGTGACGACCAGCGCCGAGACGGCCAGCTCGATCGTCGGGCCGATATGCCCGCCGATGAGCTCGAGCACGGGAAGACTCTGACGGTAGGAGTACCCGAAGTTGCCCTGCACGATCTGGCCGAGAAACTGCACGTACTGGACGGGCAGCGGCTGGTCGAGCCCATAGGCGTGCCGGATCTGCTGGAGGATATCCGGCGTCGCGAGGTCGCCGGCGAGCAGCGCGGCGGGATCCCCGGTGATGTGCAGGAGGGTAAAACGATCGTCAGCACGCCCCAGAACGCGATCAGGGAGTACGACAGGCGGCGGAGCAAGTAGCCGGTCATGTGGTGTCGTCTCGAGCCACATCGAGCCTTGTCATCCCGCGTCGGGCGCGAGGCCTGGAGAACCGGGTCGAGTGAGCCTGCGGGTTCCTCGACGACGTGTGCGCGGTGGTGGGCACCGGCGTCACGAAAGCTCCGGCTGGCGCCGGTGCCAGCTTGTCGCCCGCTCGTACGCGTGGCCTGCCCTGAGGGCCGTGCATTCGTCGAACGGGTCGCCCGGCGAGATGCAGGCCCACCGGCAGGCCCTGCGCGGTGAATCCACACGGCACGGTGATCGCTGGGTTCCCGACGAAGTTGAAAACGCGTGTGTATCGAGCCGGCATTTCCGCAAAGAGTTCATCGGCACGCGCCCAGGGGATGCGTCCTCGGTCAAGAGCGGGGCTGTCGCCGGGACGGTCGGCGTGACGATCAGGTCGACCTGACGGAAGATCTCAGCGTACTGGGCCTGCGCCGCCCGCCGGATGCGCATCCCCAGCGTGATGAGGCGCGCGTGGTAGCCTCGCGCCCGCACGCCCATGTACGCGCCCAGCGCGTCGTCCGCTGGCTAGGGGGCGGCAACGTCCCCGCGATCTCCATGATCTCCAGCCCGCTGAGCACGTTGCCCCACAGGGCATCGCGGAAGCCGGGCGGATGATGCGACGGGTCGTCATCCCGAGCGTGGCGAGCACCGCGACCGCGTCGTCCACCAGACCGCACTACCTCGGGATCGTTGGACTCCCAGGCCTCGGCCGGAATCCCCAGGCGCAGCCCCGACACCGGCTCCTCGATCTCGCGCGTATAGTCGGGCACGGGGCGGTCGACCGCCGCGGGGTCGTGGGGATCGTGGCCGGCGATCGCCGTGAGGAGCGACGCGCAGTCGAAGACGCTTCTGGCGATCGGACCCGGGTGGTCGAATGAGACGCTGTAGGGGAAGACACGGTACTTGCTGACCCGCCCGAACGTCGGCTTCAGACCGACGACGCCGCAGGTCGCCGCTGGGATTCGCACCGAGCCGCCGTTGTCGGTGCCGATGCTGCCGTAGTCGAAGCCCGCGGCCACGGCGGCGGCCGATCCCCCGCTCGAGCGCTCGGCGGATCGCGCGAGATCCCACGGGTTTCGCGTCGGGCCAAGGGTCGGGCTGCCCGGGGCGCCGTGATACGGGTATGTGTCGACGTTGGCTTTGCCGAGCAGGATCGCTCCGGCCTCGCGCAGTTTCGTGACTACGGTGGCGTCTTCCGGCGGCCGGTACTCGGCGAGCGCCCGCGTCCCCCACGTGGTCGGAATGTCCTTGGTCTCGATGACGTCCTTGACCGAGACCGGGATCCCGTGGAGCGGACCCCGGTACTCCCCCCGCTGCAGCGCGCGTTCCGCGTCCCGCGCGTCGGCCCGCGCCTGCTCCCCGCAGACCGTCACGTAGGCGTGCACCGTCGTGTTGAGCGACGCAACTCGGTCAAGGCAGTGTTCGACTAGGTCGGTGGGAGAGACTGTGCGCGCGCGGATCAGTGGGGCGACATCCCGTATCGTCGCGGGGAGCTCGTGACCGATCACGCGTTCTCCTTCGCCCGCGCGCACGCCCGGTGCGCGCGTTCCCGTGTGGTGATCACCGGGGTTTCCATTCGGGTTTTCTCATCCCCTGCTCTGATCACGCGGGTCCGCCTACCAGGCGGTCCAGCCGCCGTCCACGTACAGAATGTGGGCGGTGACGTAGTCCGACGCCGCCGAGGCGAGAAACACGACGGCTCCCTTTGAGATCCTCGGCCGCATTGCCCACGCGGCCGAGCATCGTGCGGTGGGCCGCCGCCTCCAGCCGGCCCGGCTGCGCGCCCAGCGTGGGGCGGCTGATGCGCGTCGGATAGAAGACCCCCGGGGCGATCGCGTTGACGTAGACGCCCGCCCGGCCCCACTCGGCGGCCAGCGCGCGCGTCAGATTGAGCACCCCGCTCTTCGACGCGTAGTAGGGCGCGTGAGGGGTCTCCCGTACGATCGCCGCCACCTGCGACGCGATGTTGATGATCTTGCCGGCCCGCTGCGCGACCATCACGCGGCCGACCGCCTGGTCGAAGAGCCACGTGCCCGTGAGATTGACCTCGAGCAGGTGCCGCCACTCGTCCAAGCCGATCTCGAGGCGGGTTTCGGCATCGCGATGCCCGCATTGCTGACCGCGACGTCAAGACGGCCCCACTCGCGCGCCGTGTCCTGCACGGCGCGCTCGACCGCCGGCCCGTCCGTGACGTCGAAGCAGCAGATCCGCGCGCGGCGTCCCGCCTCCCCGATGGCACGCGCCGTCGTCTCGAGGTCCGCGCGGCGCGCCTCGACATCGCACACCGCCACGTCCGCGCCGGCCTCGGCCAGGGCCAGCGCCATCGAGTAGCCGAGCCCCCCGATCGACGCGCCGGTGACGATCGCGGTCTTCCCGCTCAGATCAAACATGCTGGACACAGGGCATGCCTCCCACCGTCCGGGGCGTCCACGTCACGCACGATCGGCCGGCGCGCCCGGCCGGGCACGGGGCGGGGTCGGACTACAGCGGCGCGGTTCGGTCCCGGCGCACCCAGCGTCCCCGACCGCGCTGGGCCGTGACCTCGCCGTCCTCGAACACGATCTCGCCGCGGCTTACCGTCAGGACCGGTTTGCCGCGGACCTCCCATCCGTCGTACACGGAGTAGTCTGTCTTCGACTGCATCGCCGCCCCGTCGATGATCCACCGCGTCTCGGAATCCCACACCACGAGATCGGCGTCCGATCCGACCGCGATCGTTCCCTTGCGCGGGTACATGCCGAACAGCTTCGCCGCGTTCGTGGACGTCAGCTCGACGAAGCGGCTCAGCGAGATGCGGCCGAGGCGGACCCCCTCCGAGTACAGCAGCGGTAGCTGGGCCTCGAGCTCGCCGACGCCGGACCGGGAGGCCGACGGCTGGAGGGTGAGCGTGGCGGCCAGTTTCTGTCGCAGCAGCCAGGGGGCGTGGTCGCTGCCCAGGCAGTGCACGTCGCCGTGCGCGAGGCCGTGCCAGAGCGCCTCGACATCGCTTTGGGTCCTCGCCGGGGGGTGCCCGAGGTACTTCGCGCCATCGGGCTCGTCGAACACGTCCTCGGTGAGGTAGAGGTACATCGGGCGCGTCTCCACGTAGACGGGGACTCCCTCCGCGCGCGCGTGCCGGCACCGGTCGAGCGCGCCCGCCGAGGAGAGATGCGCGACGTAGATGGGCGCCGCCGCAGCCCTTGCGAAGGCCACGGCGCGGTCGACCGCGGCGGTCTCCGTGTACGTCGGCCGCGCGCGGCGCACGTCGGCGACCGGCCGGCGGCCGCCGGCCAGCACCTGCCGGTACAGATACCGGATCAGCGCGCCGTCCTCGCAGTGGAGCACGGTCAGCATGCCGTGCTGGCCCGCGGTCCGCATCGCGTCGAGATACACGTCGGCGCGCGCATCGAACAGTTCGGTCGACATGAAGATCTTCAGGCTCGTGTGGCCGTCCGCGGCGAGCCCGGGCAGCTCGGCCACCGCCTCGCCGGACGGAGACTTCAGCACGGGATGCAGAATGTAGTCGACCGCGGCGTCGCGCGCGGCGACCGCGAGATCCCGCCTCAAGGCATCGGCGAGCGTCTCCCCGTCGTACGGGTAGGTCATGTTGCCGACGGTCGTGATGCCGCCGGCGATGGCCGCCCGCGAGCCGTCGTAGAAGTCGTCGGCCCACTGCTCATCGTCCGGGCGAGGCTCCACCTGGGGCGTGAAATGCACATGGACGTCGATCCCGCCGGGAAACACGTAGCGCCCGCCGGCGTCGATCATGCGCCGTCCCTGCATTCCCCCGCCGAGCTGCACGATGCGTCCGTCGAGGACGCCCACATCGCAGACGGAGAGACTGCCCGCGGTCGCCACGGCGCCCCCGCGAATCACCAGGTCGAGCATCGACGGTCCTCGCCGATCGCGGCCGATCGGCGTGTCAGGGGATTGCGGCCGTCGGGCCGGTGTGCGCCACCGCGCCTCTGCCGGGACGAGCGGCGGCCTGCTACCATCCGAGGGCGTAGTGCCGCTCCGCGCGGGAACTGGCGGCTCCCTCGATGAGCCTGCGGCTCGGATCGTAGGTGACGGCGGTGGTGTAGTTGAGGTTCCAGGCGCCGACGATGCGCACGATGTGCCCGCGCCGGGTCAGCTCCGCGATCACGTTGGCCGGCACCCGATTTTCCACGACGATCTCGTTTGGGCGGGCCTCCCGCGGGTAGAACGAGCTCGGCGCGTGCAGCGTGTGGAAGCTCGGGCTGTCGATCGCCTCCTGCAGTCCCATCCCAAACTCGACCACGTTCAGGAAGACGTGCAGCGGCCACTGGTCCTGCTGGTCCCCCCCGGGCGTCCCACTCACGAGAAACGGCTGGCCGTCCTTGAGCACCAGGGTGGGGGAGAGCGTCGTCCGCGGCCGCTTCCTCGGGCGGAGCGCGGCCGGATGCTCGGGATCGTCGAGCCAGAACATCTGCCCGCGGGTGCCGAGGCTGAACCCGAGCCCCGGGATGACGGGCGACCCGCGGAATGTCGCGCCGGACGGGACGGCGGAAAACATGTTGCCCTCGGCGTCCACGGCACGGGTGCCGGTCGTCCCGCCGTGCCACGCGCGCGAGGCGGTGGGCGCGGGCGCCCGCGGCGGGGCGTCCCCCTGGAACGGATACGGGTCGCCGGGACGCCACTCCGGCGAGGCCGTCTGCGGATCGATCAGAGCGCGCCGCGCCGCGGCGTACTCCCTGGAGAGGAGCCCGCGCATCGGGACGTCGACAAACTCGGGATCGCCGTAGTACCGCTCTCGATCCGCGAACGCGAGCTTGGCGGCTTCGATCACGGTATGGATGTAGTCCGCGGTGTTGTGCCCGAGTCCGCGCAGATCGAAGGTCTCGAGCAGCCTGAGCTGCTGCAGGAAGACGGGCCCCTGGGACCACGGTCCGCACTTGTACACGTCGTAGCCGCGGTAGTCCACCGTCACCGGCGTCTCGATCCGCGTGTCGAACGATGCGAAATCCTCTTCGGTCAGCAGGCCGGACGAGACGGTCCCGCCGGCGTCCCGGATCGCCGTGTCGCGCTGGAACGCCACGATCTCGTGCGCGATCGGACCCCGGTAGAAGAAGTCGCGGGCGGCCTCGAGGGCCTCGTGGCGGCCGCGCGATCGCGCACGCTGCTCGGCCTCGACCAGCCGCTCGTACGTGCGCGCGAGGTCGGGGTTGCGCCAGACGTCGCCCACCGCGGGCGGGGCGCCGTCGCGGAGGAACAGCGCCGCCGAGGTCGGCCATTCGGATTGAAACCGCGACGCGGAGGCCTGGAGGGATCGCTGCATGCCCTCGTACATCGCGAACCCGTTCGCGGCGAGATCGATCGCGGGCGCCAGCACCTGCGCCAGGCTGAGCCGTCCATACCGGTCGAGCGCCGTGAACAGCGCGTCCGGCGCGGCGCAGACCCCGGCCGGTAGGAAGCCGTCGCCCGGAATATCGGTGATGCCGCGCGCCCGGAACCATTCGATCGTGGCCGCCCGCGGCGCCCGCATGTTGCCGTTGATCGCCACCACACGGCGGTCGCGCGCGGAGTAGAGGAGGGTCGCGGCCTCCCCGCCGAACCCGAACCCCTGGAACTCCAGCACCGCCTGCGCGAACACCATCGCCACGCCCGCGTCGATCGCGTTGCCCCCCAGCGCGTGCATCTGCATGCCGGCGAGGCTGGCGAGATAGTGGCCGCAGGCGACGACGAGCGACCGGCCGCGGATGACCGGCCGGGTCGTCGCGTCGCGAGTCGGACGGTCGTAGCGCACGTTCTCCCCACTCGCGACGATCTGCGGACCGGTCGAGGCGGCTCTTGGTTCGTGCGCATCGCGATCGGTTGGCATCGTGTCCTCCGCTGGGCTCCCGTGTTTCAGGGACTCGGGGCAGGGGCTCCGGCGGCGGCCTACTGCAGCGCCGCGGGGAACATCTTCAGGCGGAAGTCCGTGCGCGGCGTCCACTGGAGATTCTTCCGCATCCCGTACGCGGCCGGGGCGGTGAAGAGCGTAATCGCGGGCGCCTCGTTCTCGAACAGCACCTGGGCCTGCCGGTACAGCTTCCGCGCGGCCGTCTCGTCGAGCGTGTTTCTCGCGGCATCGATCAACTGGTCAAACTCGGGGTCGTTCCAGTAGGACGACGATCCGGAGTTCTCGAAGGCCGTGGCGGGAATGGCTCCCGCGTACCCGAGCAGGTCCGAGAATCGGAGGAAGACGGCGTCGCCGCCCGGCAGCGTGCGCGTCAGGACCTGGCTCAGCAGGAGGCCGTACTCGCGGACCTCCACGTGCACCCGCACCCCGACGTTCTTGAGTTGATCCGCCAGCGCGAGGCTGAGATCCCGATCGCCCGGATACGCCCCCGACGGGGTGACCACGGTCATGTCGAATCCGTTGGCGTAGCCGGCTTCCTTCAACAACGTCCGCGCCCGCGCGGGATCGTACGGGTAGCCGATGATCGATTTGTCGCAGCCGAACGAGACGTCGCTGCAGAAGGTCGCGATCGGCGTCGCCGCGTTCCGCATGACCCCGCTGTTCAGGAGATTGCGGTCGACGGCGTAGTTGAGGGCCTCCCGGACGCGCTTGTCCGCGAGCGGCCGCGTGGACGGGATGTTCAGGAGATTGAAGAGAAAAAAGTAGACCGTCGTGCTCTTCGCGAAGACCAGCTTCGTCCGCGGCGAGTTGCGAATCGGGTCGAACGCCTCGGGAGGGACCAGCGGAATCATGTCCACCGATCCCGCGAGCAGCTCCGCGAGCCGGCCGGCATCGGTTGGGATCACCCGGAACACCAGGTGCGCAATCTTCGGCTTGCCACCCCAGAAGTCGTTGTTCGCGATCAGCTCGACCCGATCGTCTCGCGTCCACTGGACGAACTTGTACGGGCCCGTGCCGATCGGGTGGCGCACCAGGGCGTCGTCGCCGTTCTGCGCGAGATACTGCGGGGGGACCATCCAGAAGTAGTAGCCGACGTAGCTGGGCAGGAGCGGCCACGGCTGTTCGGTGTGCAGGCGGACGGTGTAGTCGTCAACGACCTCGACCGATTTGATGGGGCGCAGGTAGCCGATGCCGCCCCAGTGGATCTTCGGGTCAAACGCCCGATCCAGCGAAAACTTGACCACGCTGGCGTTGAACGGCTCCCCATCGTGGAACAGCACGCCGTGGCGGAGTTTGAACTCCCACGTCGTGGGGTCGACCGCCCGCCAGGACGTTGCCAGGCCGGGGACCGGCTTGAAGTTGACGTCGCGATTGATGAGCGTGTCGTAGACGTTCGTCAGGACGTTGTAGGACGTGGTGAGCGCGGTTTTGTAGGGGTCGCCCGATTGGATGTCGACGGTCTGCGCGACCACGATGGTGTCCGAACTCTGGGCGCCCGCGGGGGCCATGCCGGCGTAGATCAGCAGCACGACGATGGCGCACAGGGCGGGCCCTGCGAGGCCTCTGCGACTCATCTCTCACCTCACGCGTATATTGAGCCGGGAGTCCGGCGCGGGTGCCGTGGATTTCGGTGGGGGAGGGCCGAATCCTTTTGTTATAACTTTTGAGGACCTGCGGGCGCGATCACACAGGCTGAGCGGACGGCCGGGGAGCCGCGCAGGGGGCTCGGGGAGAACGCCGCGCGCTTGCTCGGGGTTGGGGTACGCGCCCGCCGACGCCGAGGTTACAGGGCGATCGCGATCCCGTCGGCGGTCCGCCGCAACGGCGTCCCAAACTTCTGCGACAGGAATTCCACCGTCCCGAGTGACAACTCGGCGCGTTCGCGTGCCGGCGGTTCCGGTTCACCACGCTCGTCCAGCCAGACGGGCACCAACTCGACGCGAGAGGGATTCGGCCCCCCGTCCCACGACATGCGGACATAGCACCCGTGCCGCGTCGCTTCGGCGCGGCCGGGAATCCGGGGCCCAGAGATATACGGCGGATAGCTGCCACGCCCCCGCGGATTGCTGTGGCGGTGAAACAGGAAGTTCCCCACGCTGTAGAAGATCGGTCGCTTCCGGTACCACTCGATCCCGTGCAGGATGTGGGGATGATGTCCCACGATCGCGTCCGCGCCAGCATCGACGAGCGCGTGGCCCAGCGGCTGCTCGTAGGTGCACAGCTCCGACTGGTTCAGCGGCAGCCAGCCGAACGACACCCCCCAGTGAATCCCGACGATCACGAGGTCCGCACGCCGCTTGGCGTCCGCCACCGCGGCACACGCGCGTTCCACGTCTTCCTTGAGTGCCACGGTCTCGACAAACGGCACACAGCCCGGCTGTTCGTCGATCGTGACCGTGTCGACAACGTAGCTCTGCGCGATGCGGATGCCGGCCAGCCCCGGCTGGCCCGGACCGGCGCCGAAGTGGCCGGCCGACGTGGACGACAGGCCGAGAAATGCGACGGTGCGTCCCTGCGCCTCGAGCATCACGGGCCGCAGCGCCGCGTCGATGTCGGGCCCAGCGCCCACGTGCGGCACCGCGGCCGCGTCGAGGGCGTCCAGCGACTGCCGCATGCCGGGCCACCCATAGTCGTTCGCGTGGTTGTTCGCGACGGTGACGACGCTCACGCCCGCGCGCCGGATCTCGGGGGCGAGGGCCGGATCGGACTTCATGCAGACGAGTTTGTCCGGGTGAGAGGTTTCCGTGGTGAAGACCGCCTCCAGGTTGCAGAACACGTGGTGCGCGCCGGCGAACTCTCGCCAGATCGTCTGCAGCGGCGATCCATCGCTGCGCACCACGGGTGACAAGAACATCAGGTCGCCGGTGACGATCAGGTCATACCGCATCCGTTGCCTCCATGACACGCAGGACGTGCGACCGGCTCACCCCGTGGGGTGAGCCGGTCGTCGAACGAACGCCGGTCAGAAGCCGCTCGGCGCTACTTGAACGATACCTTATTGAGGTACCACAGCTTGCCGAGCGGGCTGAGCGTGTAGCCCGTGAGATTCGCGCGCGTGGCGCGCACCAGGGTGCCGTTGTTGACGAAGATCCACGGGGCATCGTCATGGATCAGGTTGTTGGCATGGACATACAAGGGCTGCCGCTGGGACTGGTCGGGGATCTGCCGCGCCGCACTGAGCAGGCGGTTGACCGTGGGGTCGTCGTAGCGGGCGCAGTTCTGGGCCCCCGGCGCTTTCGCCGTGTCGTCGTAGTAGAACAGCGAGAACAGCATGTTGTCGGGGTCGCCGGTGTCCGCGCTGAAGCCGCAGATCGCGAACCCCTCGTACTGCGTGTGGCGGATCCGGTCGAGAAACGCGCCCCACTCGTACTGCGTGATCTTCGCGTTGACGCCGATCTTCGCGAGGTACGATTGGACGGCGACGCCGAGCTGGGCGCCGCCGATCGGATTGTACGGCCGCGGGACGTCCGCGACGATCATGCCCGTCGTAAACCCGTTCGGGAACCCGGCCTCACTCAACAACTGCTTGGCCTTCGCCGGATCGTACGGGTACGGCGTCACCGACTTGTCGTACGCCCAGGAAAAGGAGGGCACGCCCTGCGTCTGGGTCGCCCAGCCGCCGTACAACTTGGTGTTGATCGCGTTCTTGTCCACGGCGTAATTCATCGCCTGCCGGACCAATTTGTCCTTGAACGGCCCGAGATCGTTCGACATCCCGACGCCGCTCACGTAGTAGCCGGGCTTCCTCCACAGCTTCAGCGCGGGATTCGCCGCGATCCGCGGGATGTCCGAGGCGGGCACGTCCACGAGGTATTGGATGTCGTTGCGCTCGAGCATGAGCAGGCGAGTCGTGCTTTCCGGCACGACCCGGAAGATGATCTGATCGAGCTTCGGCGCGCCGTTCCAGTACGACGGGTTCGCCGCGACCGTGATGTGATCGTTGCGGACGGCCTCCACGAACTTGAACGGCCCGCTCCCCACCGGGGTTTGGCCCGCATCGCAGTTGTACTTCTTCGTGGCGGCCGGGCTCATGATGCCCGCCCACGGCATGCCGATGTTGGCCAGGAACGGCGCGTTGGGCGCGGCCCACGTCACGGTCAGCGTGTAGTCGTCGGTCGCCTCGACCTTGGGGACGTTCGGCGGCGTGCCCCAGATGAACGCGTCATAGGTGTCGACGGCCTTGCGGGCATAAATGTAGCAGGGGTTCTTCGGGTTGAGCCCCCGGTCGAGGTCGTCCGCGATGGTGCGGGCGTTCATCGGCGACCCGTCGTTGAACGTGACCCCGTGCCGGATCTTGAACGTGTACACCTTTCCATCGGGTGAGACCGTCCACGACTCGGCGAGCCCGGGTCCGGGAGTGGCGGTGCCCTCGGTGTAATTCACGATCCCGTCGAACAGCGTGGTCGTGACGTATCCGGACTCCGCGTCCAGGTTCGTCTGCGGGTCCATGCCGACCTGGTCCGCGCCGATGGCGATGACCAGCGTCTGCGGCGACTGCGCCTGCGCGGTCGTCCACAGCGCGAGCGGCATGCACAGCAGCGGGATGATCAGAAGCAACGTCCAACGCGAGTGCGGGGACCTCATAAAGCTTCCCTCCGTGGGCCTGTCCCGAACGAATAAGTGGCTACATTCTCGCGCGGGTGCGCAACTCCTCCAGCGCGGCCGCGCGCCGGTCAGGCCGGGAGCAGGCGGGCGAGCGCGTCCAGGTGCTTCGGGTCGGGTGTCAGCGTGCCCACCCCGTGACGCTTGACCTCCCGGACCACCGCCTCGTTGAACGGCGTCGGCACGCCGAGGCGTTTGCCCTCGGACACGACGTACCCGTTGAGGTCGTCGATTTCGGTCCGCCGTCCGCGCATCACGTCCTGCAGCAGGGACGGCCGCCCGACGTCGCCGCCCGCCGCGCGTCCCGCGATCTCGGCGTCAAGTTCGGCGGCGCCCCGGCCCTCCGCGGCGTCGACGTAGCGCTGCGCATCGATCCCAAAGATCGGGGCCACGTCGTAGCCGGCGGCACGCGCCACCCGCACTACCTCGGCGGCGATCTGTACCGCAAGCTTTCGGACGACCGGGACGGTCCGCAGTTCGGCGGAGCGGTAGCCGCTCAGGCCGGCGATCGGATTGCTCATGGCGTTGACGGCGAGCTTCGACCACCGCTCGCCGAACAGGTTGGTCGTGACCTGGGTCAGCCCGACGTGGTTGACCACCTCGGCCAGCCGGCGCGCCCGCTCGGTGTCGCGGCCGTCGAGCTCCCCGATCTTGAAGCACGCCCGGCCCGCCACGGGCGGATCGGTGCGGATCGCATGTCCCGGTTCGTACATGCCGGCGCCGATCGTGATGACGCAGCCGAGCGTCCGGTGACGGCCCGCGACCGCCGCCACCCGCTCGTCGTGGATGCCGTTCTGGAAGTCCACGATGACCCCGTCCGGCTCGCGCAGCAATCGGATCGCGAACATGGTCGCCCATTCGGTATCGTAGCTCTTGACCGCCAGGAACACGGCATCGAACGGGTCCTCGACCGCCTGCACCTCGTGGAGGTGCAGCGCACGGACCGGCACGACGAAGTCGCCCGTCGTGCCGCTCAGCCGGAGCCCGTGGGTTTTCATCGCGTCGACGTGCGCCGGCCACTGATCGATCAGCGTGACATCGTACCCGGCTTTCGCGAGCATCCCTCCGACGTTGGCGCCGATCGCCCCCGCGCCCATCACCCCGATCCGCATGGCACCCTCCTGTGTCTGAGACGCGAGAGTTCGGTCGAGCGCGCTGACGCGCGGTGCGCTCCCGACAGACCGGGATCCCGCCCGCCGCGGAGTCCCTCGCGGAGATGGGTCGATCGACCGCCGTGGCGCGCCGCGCCGGACCCGGACACGTGGATCTCGACGACCGCGCACCCGAGTGGAGCGTCGGGAGATTGTGCGACCGGGTTCTCGCCGTCGCAGCGACGCTCCTGCTTCACGCGCGCGGCGCGTCGACGGAGGGACGTACGCGCGCTGGCGCGAACGAACCAGGCAGCGGGAGTTTTGGGAGGGATGCGGATGCGCTTTACGATCATCGGCGCGGGCGCGATGGGTGGCACGCTGGGCGCCTACCTGATTCGGGCCGGCTGCGACGTGCTGCTCGTCGACCAGGACCGCGAGCACGTGGCGGCGATCGAGGGGACGGGGCTGGCGATCGAGGGTGCCGACACGTTTACCGTGCGCGGGCGCGCCGTGACCGTCGACGCGCTGCCGGCGGCGCTCGCGGGGAGACCGCTGGACGCGGTGCTGCTGGCGGTCAAGGCGCCGTACACCGCGGCCGCGCTCGAGCCGGTCGTGCCGCTGATGGGCCCGGAGAGTTTCGTCGTCTCGCTGCAGAACGGACTTAACGAACGCGTCATCGCCAAGCGCATCGGCGCCGCGCGGACGGTGGGGGCGTTTATCAACTATGCCGCGGACTATCTCTCGCCGGGGCGCATCATGTACGGCGCGCCGGGCGCGTTCTATCTCGGCGAGCTGGACGGGCGCATCACGCCGCGCGTCGAAGCGCTCGCCGGGATCGTGCGGGGCGCGTTCCTGGACCGCGCGCAGGTGACCGACAATATCTGGGGGTACCTCTGGGGCAAGACGATCTACGGCTCCATGCTGATGGCCACCGCGCTCGTCGACGAGAAGACGGCGGACGTGCTCGGCAGTCGCGAGGACCGACCGGTCCTCGCCAACCTGGCGGGCGAGGTCGTGCGCGTCGCCGACGCGGAGGGCGTGCGCATCGAAGGGTTCGACGGGTTTGACCCCGCGCCGATGCGCTTTGCGACGCCGCGCGACTGGGCGGCGATCGACCTCGCCCTCGACCGCCGCGCCGCCGTCAGCCGCAAGTCGCTGAAGACCAAGACCGGCGTGTGGCGCGATCTCGCGGTGCGGCACCGGCGCACCGAGGTGGATGCGCACCTCGGGACGGTGGTAGAGATCGGCCGCACCCGCGGGCTGTCGCTGCCGCTCAACCAGCGGCTGATTGCGCTGATTCACGACCTCGAAGAGGGCCGGCGCACGATGAGCCGGGCCAACCTTGACGAGCTCCGCCGGGCCAACGCGGAGTTCTATCCCGACCACACCGCCGCCGCGTAGCCGGATGCGACGTCCTGCCGGTGCGCGGACGAGTGGCCGCCTCACGCATCCGCGGGACCGCCGATGAGATCCGCCGACGTCGTCATCATCGGCGGCGGTGTCATCGGGTGCAGCATCGCCTACCACCTGATGCGCCGGGCCCCCTCGCAGCGCGTGGTCGTGCTGGAGCGGGAGGCGATGCTCGGGATGGGCTCGACCGCGAAGGCGACCGGGGCGATCCGGTACCAGTTCTCCACGACGGAGAACATCCGGCTCACGCAGCTCAGCCTGCCGATCTACCGCCGCTTCGAGGAGGAGACGGGTTACTCCGTCAACTTCCGTCCGCACGGCCGATTGATCGTGACGGGTGACGCCCGCACGATGGACGAGCTGCGCGCGGGGGTCGCGCTGCAGCAGTCGCTCGGGGTTCCGAGCCGGACGGTGACGGCACCGGAGGCGCAGGCGTTGGTGCCCGAGCTGCGGACCGACGATCTCCTCGGCGGAACCTTCTGTCAGGAGGACGGGTCCGCGGAGCCCTCCGCGGCGGTGCAGGGATTTTCGGCGCGCGCCCGCGTGCTCGGCGCCGAGATCCGCTGCGAGCAGGAGGTGGTCGGGCTGCGCCGGACCGGCGCTCGGGTGAGCGGCGTCGAGACGCATGACGGAGGGCTCGACGCCGGGACCGTCGTCATCGCCGCCGGGCCGTCGTCCGCGTCGGTTGCCCGGTGGGCCGGGCTCGACGTGCCCGCCCTGCCGTTCCGCCGCCAGGTCAGCGTCGTCGCGCCGATCCCGGCCCTCGATGTCGAGATGCCCCTCGTCACCGACGCCGATACCGGATTCTACATCCACCGGACAGGTCACGGCGACCTGCTGTTGGGCGGGACGGACCGGGACACGCGCCCGGGAGAGGGGAGCGACGTGGAGTGGGACGGGGTGGAGCGCGTGCTGTCCGCGGGGGCGCGGCGCATCCCCCGGCTGGTGGAGGCGCGCGTCCGGCGCAGTTACTCGGGCGTGCGCGCGCTGACCCCCGACTATCACCCGATTGTGGGCCGGGTGTCGGGCCTCGACGGCCTGGTGCTGGCCTGCGGGGACAACGGCAAGGGGTTCATGCACGCGCCCGCGATCGGGCTGCTCGTGAGCGAGTTGATCGTGGACGGCCGCGCGGCGTCGCTCGATCTCGGCGCGTTCCGGCTCGAGCGGTTCGCCGCGCCGGTGCGCAAGGAAGCGAACTTCTTCTAGCCCGCGGGGCCGGCCCGCTCGCACGCCGGCGCGGCACGGGGAGGATGGCATCGTGACGCTCGGTCGTACCTTGCTGTATTTGAGCCGCACCGACATCGAAGGCCTCGGGCTCGGAGTGTCCGAGATCGTCGGGCTCCTGCGCTCGGCGTTTCAGGAACGCGCGGCGGGACGGGCGCTCATGCCGGGGAAGATCTGGATCATGCGCAGCCCCGACACGTTCTACAGCGCGATGCCGTGCTACCTCGCGTCGCTCGGCGCCGCGGGCGTCAAGTGGAGCAGCGGCACGCCGCGCGGTCCCGCCGACGACCTGCCGTACATTCTCGGGCTGTACATCCTGAACGACGCCGAGACCGGCGCGCCGCTCGCGATCATGGATTCCACCTGGATCACGGCGATGCGCACCGGCGCGGCGACGGCGCTGACGGTGGAATGTCTCGCGAACGCCGGCGCCCAGGATCTCGCGATTCTCGGCTGCGGCGTGCAGGGGCGCAGCAACCTCGACGCGATCGCGGCGTCTCCGGTGGCGGTGCGGGCCGTGCGGGCCTACGACGTCAAGCCGGACGTCGCGGCGCGCTACGCCGAGGAGATGTCCGGGACGCTGCGGCTTGACGTCCGCGCCGCGCGGAGCGCCCGGGAGGCGATCGACGGCGCGTCGGTCGTCGTGACGGCCGGCTCAAACGACCGGCCCCGAGATGGGCTGATCGAACCCGAGTGGATCGCGCCGGGGGCGGTCAGTGTCTCGATCAACCGGGACACGTTCTGGTCGCGGGCGGCGATCGACGCGATGGACTGCGTCGTGACGGACGACGCGCGCTCGATCGACCATATGAAGGAGCACGGGTTGTTTCAGACGGTGACGCGGATCGACGCGGAGCTGGGCGACATCGTCGCCGGGCACCACCCGGGTCGTGAGCGGCCGGACGCCCGGATCCTGGCGTTCAACCTCGGGGTCGCCCTCGAGGATCTCGCGACGGCGGCCGAGCTGTACCGCCGCGCGCGCGCCGCGGGCGCGGGCACGGAGCTGCCGCTGTAGCCGCGGACGGGACCATTTCGGGAAGGGGCGGGTGGCCGATGCCGGACAGCGCGGACGTGGTCGTCGTCGGAGGCGGGATGATCGGCGTTTGCTGCGCGTACGAGATCCGGCGGCTCGGCCGCAGTGTCGTGCTGCTGGAGCGGGGGGAGATCGGCGGGGCGACCGCGTCCGCCTCCGGCGGCGGCGTGCTGTGCCACACCAAAAACCTCCCGCTGCTGATCGCGCTCACCTGGAAGAGCATGCGCCTGTACGAGGCGCTGCGCGAGGACGCGGGCGTGCCCTACGAGGTCAACGGGAGCTACGTGCCCTACCGCTCTGAGGCGGAGGCCGCGTTCGTGCGGGAGCGCGTCGACTGGCTGACCCGCGAGGGTGTCCGCGTCGAGTCGCTCGACGCGGCAGAACTGCGCGCGCGGATGCCGCATCTCGCGCGGGACGTGCTCGGAGCGAGCTACGCCCCGGACGACGCCATGGTGCCACCCGGCGACGCGTGTCTGGCCGTGGCCGGCGCCGCGGCCGCGCGGGGCGCGTCGATTCGCCCGCACACCGAGGTGCGCGGGTTCGACGTCGTCGATGACCGGGTGCGGGGCGTCGTGACCGCCGCCGGCGTCATCGGCTGCGGGGACGTCGTCCTCGCGGCCGGCCCCTGGACGCTGCCGCTCGCCGCGGGCGTGGGGGTCGACGTCCCGATCCATTTCGAAAAAGGGGAGATGCTGGTGACGAGTCCCGTCCCGTACGAGCTCCGGGGGCGGGTGCTGGCGCCGGCCGTGCTGGCGGCCAAGTTTGCGACGAATCTGCCCGAGGGCCATTTCTCGGTCGGGCTGGCGGTCGGCCAGGACCCCGACCGGTCGATCCGGCTCGGCGCCACGCGCGAGCTGTCCGGGTTCGACCTCACCCCCTCGTCCCGCGCCCGCGAGGCGCTCCTCGAGGAGTTCGGCCGCTTCTTCCCGTCGCTGATGCCGCTGCCCGTCGTCGGCCACACGGTTGGGCTGCGTCCCGTCGGGTCCCACAAGCGCCCCATCGTCGCGCGCTGCCCGCGCCCCGCGGGTCTGATCCTCGCGTGCGCCCACGGCGGCGACGGGATCGCGCTGGCGCCCGTGACCGGCTGGCTCGTCGCGCAGATGCTCGCGGGAGCGGTGACGGGGTTCGAGGAGTCGCTCGGGCTGTCGTAGCGCGCCGCGTCAATACACGGCCGACGAAAGGACACGCCATGCACGTGCGATTGGACGGCAAGCGCGCGATCGTCACGGCCGCGAGCCGAGGGTTGGGCCGCGCGATCGCCGAGACCCTCGCGTCCTGGGGGGCCCGCGTGGCGATCTGCGCGCGGTCGGCCGATGCGCTCGAGGACGTCGCGAACGCGATCGAGCGCGCCGGCACCCCACGACCGTTCTCCCGCTCGGTCGATCTGCGGCGGGCCGACGAGATCGGGGCCTACGTGTCCGACGCGGCGCGCGAGATGGGCGGGCTCGACGTCGTGGTGAACAACACGGGCGGCCCGCGGCACGGCGGGTTCGCCGAGCTCACCGACGCCGACTTCCTCGACTACTTCGAGCTGGCGTTTCTCAGCAACCTCCGGGTGACGCGCGCCGCGGTCCCGCACCTGCGCGCGTCGGGCGGAGGGTCGATCGTCAACGTGCTCAGCGTCAGCGTCAAGCAGCCGCTCGCCGGCGTGCTGCTGTCCAACTCGGTGCGCCTCGCGATCGTCGGGCTGGCGAAGACCCTGGCGGACGAGCTCGGGGCGGATGGGATCCGCGTCAACAACGTGTGCCCCGGATCCATTCGTACGGAGCGCACGGTGGAGCTCGCGCGCCGCGCCGGCGAGCGGGACGGTGTCGACGCGGTCGACGTCCTCGCACAGCGCGCGCTCGCCATCCCCCTGCGACGCCTCGGCGCGCCGTCCGACGTCGCGAACGTCGTCGCGTTCCTGGCGTCCGACGCGGCCGGGTTTGTGACCGGCGCCTCGCTGCAGGTCGACGGGGGCATCGTGCGCGGCCTCGGATGAGGCGAGGCGGTGCGGATTACGCCGGGACCGCGTACGCGGCGACTTTGTCCCACAGCACCTCGACGCCGAGCCCCGGCGTCTGACTGACCCGGACGTACCCCCCATGCTCCCGGACCGTCTGGCGCGTGGTCTGGTCCGTGACGACATCGCCGCTGAGACCTTGGGACGCCGGCCCCGGTCCTTCGTGCGCTCTCCCGGTGGTCACGGGTGTCGACGTGGCGAAGTGCCGGCTCGCGGCCCTGCACGGTTCGAGCGTCGTGCGTCCGCCGATGACCACGGGCATGCCGGCCGCGGCGGCGATCGCCGCGACGCGCTTCGAAAAGAGCAGGCCTCCCACCTTCGGGACCTTGATGTTCATGATGTCGCACGCATCCTGCTTGACCAGTTCGATCGCATCGCGCAGGGTGTTCAGGCTCTCGTCCGCGCTGATCGGCACCCCGACCGCCCGGCACAGCCGGAGCCCCTCAAGATCGTCCGCCGCGACCGGCTGCTCGACGAACTCGATGTTGAACTCCGCGATGCGTCGGATGAACGCGATCGCGCCGTCGCGGGTGTGGCCGGTGTTGCAGTCGACCCGGATGGTGCAGTGCGGCGGCAGGGCGTTCCGGACGGCCCGCACGCGCTCCACGTCCTCGTCGATCGACCGGCACGGGACTTTGACGACCACCCCCTGGAACCCGTCGCGGTGGACCTCCAAGGCAAACGCCGCGGTCTCGGCCGGGGACCGCGCGCCGATCGTGAAGTCGACGGGGATCGGATCCTGGCAGACGCCGCCGAGTAGGCGATACACCGGCTGGCCGAGGGATTTTCCCATGAGATCCCACAGGGCCAGATCCACCCCGCCGATCGCGTCGACGTTCGGTCCGGCGAGATCCGCGGCCCGCGTGACGAGCGCCTCGATGTCGAGCGGGTCGGCGCCCTGGAGCGCGGATGCGATCGGGCCGTTGATGAGCCGCGCCTGCACGCGGGCGTCGCCCAGCTCCGCTCTCGGATCGGTCGCGCTGAAGTTGAAGGGTACGCTCTCCCCATAGCCGACCAGGCCGTCGTCCGTTTCGACCCGCACGATCACGCTGTCGAACGCGTCCATCTGCCCGCGCGCATTGTGGTACGGCGTACCGAGCGGGACCCGCACGTGCACGCCCTCAATGTGTTTGATCCTCATCACTGCACCTCGGCCGTCTGCATCCGTTGCGGGTGGCGGGAGACTCGCGCGGTGCCGGGCGGGGGAAGCGCGCGCGCGTCCAGTCCTGCGGGAACCCGCCCGATAGTTTGGCGTGCGTGCGCCGCCTTCCTGCGCGCGCGCCGCGGCGCTGGAGGAAACGTTCGGCCTCCGCAGAATACGGCGGCAGAATACGATCGCCAGCCGACCTCGTCTCGCATCGCCGCGGTCTTCTTCGCCCCGTCGAGGGACGTCCATGCCCGGGGCCTCTGCGCGCGGTCACGGAGTGATCAGGCGGCGGTGGTTGGCCGCCCGTCGGCGGCGTTCGATCATGTGTGCGCGCCGGTCGAGTGCGGCGCCGCGGGGGGACCCCGATGTCGTTGGTGCGGATGGGCTTGATCGGCTGCGGCGGAATCGCCATGCGGGCCCACCTGCCCGCGATGCGCACGCTGAGGGACCGCGTGACGCTCGTGGCCGCGGCCGACTTGAATCGCGACCTCGCCGAGAAGGCCGCCGCGCCGTGGGGTGCGGCGGCGTACGTCGACTATCGCGAGATGCTGCGCCGCGACGACCTCGACGCGGTCATGATCGCGACCCCGGAGTTCGCCCACCAGGCGCAGGTCGAGGCGGCCGCCGCGGCCGGCCGGCACGTGCTCTGCGAAAAGCCGATGGCCAACTCGCTCGCCGAGGCGGACGCGATGCTCGGCGCCTGCCAGCGGGCCGGCGTGCTGTTCATGGTCGCGCACAGCCGGCGCTTCACGCGTCGGTACATGGAAGTCCGGGCGGCCATCGACCGCGGGGACGTCGGCACGGTCCGGCTGGTCCGCGAAAACGAGCGGCGCCCGCGTCCCCAAGCCGGACATACGCGCTACTACACCCCGGAGCACTGGAGCGGGAACCCCACGCTCTCGCACGGCGCGGTCCTGTCCAACGGGGTGCACGAGATGGACCTGCTGCGCTGGTTTACCGGCGGCCAGGCGGTCGCCGTGCTCGCGGAACACCGGGTGACGGTGGCGACCAACACCAAGGGCGCGCCCGATTTCATCACGATCACGATCCGGTTTGCCAACGGCGCGATCGCGTCCGCGGAGGTCCACAACAACCTTCCGCAGAGCTACCCCGCGTTCCATCAGTGCGAAGTCTACGGCAGCCGCGGCGCGATCCGCGCGAAGGACCTCGAGCTCGCGCCGGTGACGCGGTACGCAGAGACGGGCGCCGAGTTCCCCGCGATCCGCGAGGTGCTGCTGCACAACTCGGCGGCCTACACGCGCGAGTGGGCGGCGTTTCTGGACGCGGTCGAAGGGCGCGCGCCGCTGCCGATGCCGGCGACCGAAGCGCGCGCCGCACTCGAGCTGGCGCTGGCCGCATCCGAGTCGGCCAGGACCGGCGAGACCGTGCGGCTCGCCGGAGCGCGCGCATGAAGCCGCTGATTCCACTCGGCGTGGTCGGCGGCGGCGCGCACGCCGCGGTGCTCGCGGATCACGGGGTGCCGCTGCCGCAGGCGCGGATCGCGCGGTGGGCCGCAGGCGGCGACTCCCGGGACCGCGCGGCCGCGTCCGCGCTGGCCGAGGGCCTCGGCGTGCCGTTTTCGGCCGACTGGGACGCGGTCGTCCGAGACCCCGCGCTGCGCGGGATCCTGGTGCTGACCCCGGACCGGGCGCGGCCCGCCATCGTGGCGGCGGCGCTGTCGGCCGGGAAGGCCGTGCTGTGCCCGGCTCCCGCGGCCGAGAACACGGACGAACTCGGCCGCATCGCCGACGCGCGCCGGCGGGGCGGCGGCGTGCTGGTAACCGGCGGCGCGCTGCGACACACGCCGGGCGGACGCACCGCGCTCGCGGCGGTTGCCGACGGCGGCCTCGGTGCGCTGCAGACCGTGTACATCGCCGTTCGGCTCCCGCGCCCCGATCTCGCCCCCGATCCGCGGGGCGTGCTCGACCGGTTCGGCTGGGAGGTCGCGGATTTTCTCGCGGCCGCGTGCGCCGCGCCGGTGGTCCGCGTGCAGGCGCTGGCGGGGAGCTTGTTCGACGGGGGGCCGGAGCCGGACTCCGTGGTCCTCCTCCTCCGGTTTGGCGGCGACGTGCTGGCGACGGTCGAGCTGTCCCGGTGCCTCCCGCGGTCGCTCTCGACCAGCGTGGCGGACGTCGAGATCGAACTCGTCGGCACCGGCGATGCGATCCACGTCGATCCGTACCGCACGGCGGTCCGCGTCTACCGCGACGAGGGCTCGACGCCGTACCCCTGGGTCGACGCGCCGATTCTCTCGATGGTCGCCGAGCTGGCCGCCGGCATCGCGGAGCCCGCGGCGGTGCCCGACGCGCTGCCCGCGCTGGAGCGGACGATCCAGGTCATGGAGGCGGCGCGCGGCGCGATCGCGCGCTCCGTGCACCGCGAAGCAGCGAACTGACAGCGCCGCGGCCGCCCGAGCGGCGGGCGCGGGGGCCATGAGGAGAGGTGACCGGAATGAGCGTTAGTCCCTCGCAGAAGCAAGACCAGGCCGTCGTCAACGCCGTGTCGGGAAAGCGGCTGGTGGCGTCCACGCGCGCGATCGCGCGGTGGGTGCGCCTGTCGGGGACGCCGGACGAAGCGAATGCGTTCGATTGGATCGAGGGAGAACTGCGGCGGATTGGGTACGACGTCACGCGCTACCTGCACCCGGCCCTCGTCTCCTGGCCCGAGTCCGCCAGCCTGATGTTGACGTCTGGCGACGGCCGCACGGTCGAGCTGCCGTGCGCCACCCACGCGTTCGCCGCGTCCACCGGGACCGACGGTCTTGACGGGCCGCTCGTCTACGTTGGACGGGGCACCGCGGACGAGCTGCGCGCGGCGGACGTGCGCGGGAAGATCGCGCTCGTCGACGGGGTGATCTCCCCCGAGCGCAACCTGGCGGTCGAGCGGGCGGGCGTCGCCGGCTCGGTCTGGATCGCGGGCACCCACCTGCACGAACGCATCCTGTCCCCGGTGTGGGGGACGCCCACGCCCGAGACCGCGCCGCTGCTGCCCCGGACGCCGTCGGTCTCGGTCAAACAGGACGAAGGTACGCAGCTCATCGAGGCGGCGCGCGGAGGCGCGGCGCGCGTGCGCATGACGACGCGGGTCTACCGCGCGTGGAACCAGCTGCCGATCGTGGTCGGCGAGCTTCGCCCGACGCGCTCCGGCCCGGACGCCGAGACGTTTGTGCTGCTCAGCGGGCACGTCGACTCATGGTATTACGGCGCGATCGACAACGGGACCGCGAACGCGGGGATGATGGAAGTCGCGTACGTGATGGCCCGGCGGCGGGGGGCCCTTCGGCGCGGACTGCGGGTGGCGTTCTGGTCCGGGCACTCCCACGCGCGCTACGCGGGATCCGCGTGGTACGCCGATCAGTTCTGGCAGGAGATCCACGACGGCTGCGCGGTGCACGTCAACGTCGATTCGCTCGGGGAGCAGGGCGCGACGCTGGTGTCCAACGCGTATGCCATGGCGGAGCTGCGGCCGTTCGGGAGCGAGGTCGTCGAGACGATCTGCGGCCAGCAGCTCACCCCCCGCTGGTTCAGCCGGGCCGGCGACCAATCGTTTTGGGGACACGGGGTGCCGTCGCTGTTCATGACCCTGTCCACGCAGGGCCCGTCGTACGAGGCGGCGCGCGGGACCGGGGGCCAGGCGGCGGGGTCCTCGAGCGGGAGCGGGGGGCACGCCTGGTGGTGGCACACACCGGACGACACGCTCGACAAGATCGATCGGGACTTTCTGGTGCGCGACGCGGCGATCTACGTGCTGGCGATGTACCGGCTGTGCACAGCACCGCTGCTGCCGCTGGACTATCGGGTGGCGGTCGATGAGCTGCGGACCGCGCTCCGCGGGATCGAAGCCGGGACCGAGGGCCGGCTGAACCTGGAGCCGGCGACCGTGCAGGCCGACGCGCTTGCCGCCGCGGTCGGCGTCCTGTACGGGAAGATCGACGCGATCCGGGCCGGGGGCAAGCCGAGCCCCCGGATCGCCGCTCGGATCAACCGAGGCCTGATGGATCTCAGCCGGTGGTTGGTGCCGATTGACTTCACGTCAACGAGCCCGTTCGATCAGGACCTCGCGGTGAGTCTCCCGCCGATCCCGGGACTGCGCGCCGCGTCGTCGCTGCCCGCGGTCGAGCCCGGCACCGACGCGTACGAGTTTCTGCACACGCGGCTGGTCCGCGAGCGAAACCGGATCGCGTTTGCGCTTTCCCGGGCGTATCTCGGGGTCCGCGCGCTGACCGCGAGCCTCGAGTCGCGGTAGGCTGGGGGCCGCGGGATGGTCGGGAGCCGCGAGCTGTGGACGGAGATCGTCAACCGGCGCGACGCGTACGTCGAGACGGTCTGCCGCCTGGCGCGCCAGCCGTCCGTAAGCAGCCAGAGCGTCGGCATTCACGAGTGCGCGGCTCTGCTCCGCGAGATCGTCCGGGCGCATGGGATGAGCGCCGAGATCATGTCCACGTCGGGCAATCCCGTGGTGTTCGCCGAGCGGCGCGCGGGCGACGATGCGAACACGATCCTGCTGTACGGCCACTACGATACGCAGCCGCCGGAACCGTACGAGGCGTGGCTCAGCCCGCCGTTTGAGCCGACGATCCGCGACGGCCGCATCTACGGCCGCGGGGTGGGGGACAACAAAGGGCAGTTTCTCGCCTCGCTGTTCGCGATCAAGCTGCTGACGGATCTCGGGGCGCTCCCGCGCGTGAACATCAAGTTCATCTTCGAGGGCGAGGAAGAGAGCGGGAGTCCCAGCCTGCCCGCGTTCGTCGAGCAGCACGCCGAGATGCTCCGGGCGGATCTGTTCTACGCGCCCGACGGGCCGATGCATATCCTGAACCGGCCGATCGCACAGTTCGGATTCCGCGGCGTGCTCCAGGTCGAGCTGGAAGCCAAGGGCGCGAACCGAGACCTCCACTCGGGCATCTGGGGCGGCCCGGTGCCGAACGCGATCTGGAAGCTCGTGGACTTGCTCAAGACGATGCGCTTTCCCGACGGCCGCGTCACGATCGAGGGATTCTACGAGCGGGTGGTGCCGCCGACCCCGCACGAACGGACGCTCATGCTCGAGGTCCCGTTCGACGCGGAGGCGGTGAAGGCGAACCTCGGCATCACGGAGTTCGCCGGGCCGCGCGACCTGTATTACTACGAGCAGGTGATGTTTCAGCCGACGTTCAACCTCGGCGGCATCATCGGCGGATACACGGGCAAGGGCGCCCGGACGGCGATCCCGTCCACGGCGCTCGCCAAGCTGGAGTGCCGGCTCGCCGCGCACCAGGATCCCGACGAGATCTTCGGCAAGATCCGCCGGCACGTCGAGCGGTACGCCCCCGACGTCGCGGTCCGCAAGCTGCACGGCACCCGGCCGTCCAAGACCTCGCCCGAGCTTCCGGTGTCGCGCGTGGTCGTCGAGGCGCTGAGCGAGGCCTACGGCGTGCCCGCGGTCGTCGTGCCCCTCACCGGCGGATCGAGCCCGAACTATCTCATCACCGACGTGCTCAAGATCCCGTCGATCTGGACGACCTACGGGCCGCCGGACGAGAACAACCACGCGCCGAACGAGAACATGACGATCGACTCGATTCTCCACGGGGTGCGCGCGAGCGCCACCGTGCTGCAGCGCTTCGCCGAGATGCCCCGCAGCGATCTCGGGCGCCCCCCGCACGCGTGACGCGCCCGCGTGCGGGGGGCGGCGCGCGGCCCTGATGGCGCGGCCGAGGCGCGACCCGCCCCGGACGGTCGCGCGCGACGAGCTGTCGCGGGCGATCGCCGCCCGGCGCGACCGGTACGTCGACACGGTCTGCCGGCTCGTGCGTCAGCCATCGATCAGCAGCCAGGGCGTCGGGATTCGCGAGTGCGTCCAGCTGCTCCGGGACATCTTTCACGAGCACGGGATGGACGCCGAGGTCATGCCGACCGCGGGCAACCCCGTCGTCTACGCGGAACGGCGTGCCGACGGCGACGCGAACACGATTCTCCTGTACGGCCACTACGACGTGCAGCCGCCGGAGCCGTACGAAGCGTGGCAGAGTCCCCCGTTTGAACCGACGATCCGCGACGGCCGCATCTACGGCCGCGGCGTCGGGGACAACAAGGGACAGTTTCTCGCGTCGCTGTTCGCGATCCAGCTGCTGACGGAGTTGGAGGCGCTCCCGCGCCTCCACATCAAGTTCATGGTGGAGGGGGAGGAGGAGAGCGGGAGTCCGAGCCTGCCCGCGTTCGTCGACGCCCACGCGGATCTGCTGCGCGCGGATCTGTTCTACGCGCCGGACGGGTCGATGCATCTCTCCGGCCGGCCGAGCGCGAAATTCGGATTTCGCGGGGTGCTGCAGGTCGAGCTGGAGGCCGTCGGCGCGAACCGCGACCTCCACTCGGGCATTTGGGGCGGCCCCGCGCCCAACGCGATCTGGACGCTGATCGACCTGCTCGCGACGATGCGGCTGCCGGACGGCCGCGTCAGCATCGAGGGGTTTTACGAGCGTGTGGTCCCGCCGACCGCGCAGGAGCGCGCCCTCATGCTGCAGGTGCCGTTTGACGCCGCGGCCGTCGCCGCGAACCTGGGGATCACCGCGTTCGACGGACCCTCCGACCTGTCGTTCTACGAGAAGATGATGTTCCAGCCGACGCTCACCCTGGGGGGCATCGCCGGCGGGTACACGGGGAAGGGCGCCCGGACGGCCATTCCGTCGCGGGCGCTCGCGAAGCTCGAGACGCGGCTCGCCTCCCATCAGGAGCCCGACGAGATCTTCGCGAAGATCCGCCGGCACGTCGAGCGATACGCCCCAACCGTGACCGTCCGCAAGCTGCATGGCACCCGGCCGTCGAAGACGTCGACGGCGCTGCCGGTCTCGCGGGTCATCGTCGATGCCCTGGCCGAGGCCTACGGCGTGCGGCCGGTCGTGCTCCCGGTGACCGGCGGATCGAGTCCGAACTACCTGATTACCGACGTGCTCAAGATCCCGTCGATCTGGACCACGTACGCGCCGCCGGATGAGAACAACCACGCACCGAACGAGAGCATGACGATCGAGTCGATCCTCAACGGCGTGCGCGCGAGTGCCGTGGTGCTGCAGCGGTTCGCCGCGATGCCCCGAAGCGAGCTCGGCCGGCCGCCGCACGACTGACGCCGGCCGGCGAAGTCAGACTCTGCGAGGAGGAGGGCCGCCGTGACCCGACCGTTCCGCGTGGGCATTTCCCGAGGCTACTGGATCGCCGATCCGGACGCGTTTCTCGCCCGGATCGGTCTCGTGCCTGTGCCCGGGGTGACGTGGGAGATGCTGCCGGGGCCGCCCGGCCAGATTCGTCCCGGACAGCTGCGGGGGTGCGACGCGCTGCTCGATCAGGTCTCGCGGATTCCGGAAGACGGGCTGGACGGCGCGGACCAGCTCGCGGTCATCGCGCGCTTCGGGGTGGGGTACGACACCGTCGACATCGACGCCTGTACGCGCCGCGGGATCGCCGTGACGATCACCCCGGACGGGATCGGCCGGTCGGTCGCGGTGGCCGCGATCACCCTGCTGCTGGCGCTGACCCACCGGCTGGTGCTCCAGGATCAGATGGTCCGGCGCGGCGAGTGGCGGGAAAAGACCTTTCAGTTCGGCACGGGCCTGACCGGGCGGGTGCTCGGGATGATCGGGTGCGGCAACGTCGGGCGCCAGGTGTGCGAGCTCGCCGCGCCGTTTCGGATGACGCGGATCGCGTACGATCCGCACCTGGCGCCAAGCGCGGCGCCCGAGGGCGTCGAGCTCGTGGACCTGCCGGCGCTCCTCGCGCGCGCCGACGTCGTCTGCATCTGCGCCGCGCTGACCGCCGAGACGACCCACCTGATCAACGCCGAGCGGCTCGCGCTGATGAAGCCGACGGCGTTTCTCATCAACGTCGCGCGGGGGCCGATCGTGGATCAGCGTGCCCTCACGGAGGCGCTCGCCGGCGGCAGGCTCCAGGGGGCGGGGCTGGATGTGTTTGAGTCCGAGCCGGTCGATCCGCACGATCCGCTGCTGCGGCTCCCGAACGTGATCCTCTCGCCGCACACGCTGTGCATGACCGATGAGTGCTACGTCGGCGTCGGGCGCAGCGCGTGTCAGGCGATCCTCGACGTCGCCGCCGGCCGGCCGCCGCGCTTTCTGGTGAATCGCGCGGTCGTCGATCACCCGCGCCTCCACGCGCGTCTCCGTCCCTCGTGACGGCCGACGGCCGGCGCGCAGCCGGCGACGGTGTGGCGGTGGATCGTACGGCGCGTGGCGGCCGCGGGTCCGACGCCGCGGGCGGGAGGTTCGCCGCGGTCGGCACCCCGACGCGCGTGCGCGGCGGGCTCGAGAAGGTCACCGGGCGCGCGACATATGCGGCCGATCTCACGCTGCCCAACATGCTGCGGGGGCGGCTGATCGTGAGCCCGTACGCGCACGCGCGCATCCTCGGGATCGACGCGAGCGAGGCGGAGCAGCTCGCCGGCGTGACCGTGCTGACGGCGGCGCATTTTCCGACAATGGAGCGTGTGCCGACGTCGCGCAGCCAGGCGCTGCTAGCGCAGGGGCACGTCGTATTTCCGGGTCAGCCGGTCGCGCTCGTGCTGGCCCCGGATGAAGCCGTCGCGCAGGACGCGGCGGCGCTGGTGCGGGTCGAGTACGAGCCGCTCGTGCCGCTGCTGGATCCGCTCGAGGCGATGCGTCCCGATGCGCCGCCGGTGTGGCCGGAGGGGACGTCGGGGCAGCGAGATGAGGCCGGCGCCCACGGCGGCGATGCGTCGGGCGCCGGCGGAGCGTCGGCGGAGACCGCCCGCAACGTCGGGACGACCGTGCGCTACCGCCGGGGGGACCCCACGAGGGGTTTCGCGGACGGCGACGCCTGCGTGGAGCGCGAGTACCGCAGCCCGATGGTCCACCAGGGATATCTCGAACCGCGAGCCGCCGCCGCCGCGTGCGATCCGCTGACGGGCGATGTGACGGTGTGGACCGCGACCCAGGGGCAGTTCTTCGTCCGCAGCGAAGTCGCGCGCGCCCTCCGGATGCCGGAGCGGCGCGTGCGCGTCGTCCCGATGACCGTCGGCGGCGCGTTCGGGGGCAAGTTCGCGCTGCTCGAACCGCTCGTGGCCGCGGCCGCGGTGCTGCTCCGCCGTCCGGTGTCGCTCGTGCTGACCCGTATGGAAGAGTTTCAGACCGCGACCCCGGCGCCGCCCGCGATCTTCCGCGTGAAGATGGCGGCGCGCAAGGACGGACGGCTCACCGCGCTGGAAGCGCGCGTGACCTTCGATTCCGGAGCGTTCCGCGGCAGTCCGGTGGTGCTCGCCTGCCTCGCCCTCGGCGCGCCGTATCGGATTCCGCATCTCGACATCGAGGGGTGCGAGGTCCTGACCCACAAGGCGCCCGCCGGCTCGTACCGGGCGCCCGGGGCCACGCCGGCGGTGTTCGCCGTCGAGTCGCAGATCGACGATCTGGCCGCGGCGCTGGAGATCGACCCCGTGGAGTTCCGCCTGCGGAATCTCATCGGCGACGGCGACGCGATGCACGACGGGGCGCCGTGGCCGCCGCTCGGGCTGCGGACCTGCCTCGAACGCCTGCGGGACCACCCCGCGTGGCGCGACCGGCACCGCGAGCCGAACCGGGGCACGGGGATCGCGGTGACACCGTGGCGGGGCGGCTTGGAGCCGGCCGCCGCGCTCTGCCGCGTGGATGAGGACGGCACCGTGAACGTGATCGTTGGGTCCGTGGACATCACGGGGGCGCACACCAGCCTCGCGTTGATCGCGGCCGAGACGTTCGGCGTGCCGGCGGAGATGGTGCAGATTCAGGAGGCCGATACGGCGCACGCGCCGTACGCGGGCCTGTCGGCGGGGAGCAAGACGACGTACACCATGGGGCTCGCGGTGCAGCAGGCCGCGGTCGACGCGCGGGCACAGTGCCTCCGCATCGCCGCCGAGACGCTCGAGGTCGGGGTCGAGGATCTCGTGCTGTCGGACGGGTGGGTGTCGGTCCGCGGGGTGCCGGGGACCCGCACGTCCGTCGCCGAGATCGCGAAGCTCACGATGCAGTACAACGGCCGCCACGCGCCGATCTTCGGGCGCGGCGTCGTGGCGGCGCGGGAGCGCGCCGCGGCGGCCGCGGCGCACCTCGCCGAGGTGCGCGTGGATCCCGAGACCGGGTTAGTGACGGTGGAGCGGTACGTCGCCGTCCACGACGTCGGATGCGCGATAAACCCGCCGGCCGTGCGGGGGCAGGTGCACGGCGGCGTCGCCCAGGGGATCGGCTGGGCGCTGTACGAGGCGATGGTGTACGACGACCAGGGTACCCTGCAGACGGCCACGCTCATGGACTATGCGCTTCCGCGCGCGTGGTCGGTGCCGCCGATCGAAGTGCAGCTCGTGGAGGTGCCGCTGGCCCACGGCGTGTACGGCGCGCGTGTCGTGGGTGAGCCGCCGGTCGTGCCGGGCGCGGGGGCGATCGCGAACGCCATCCGCGACGCCGTCGGGGTGCGGCTGACCTCGCTCCCCATGACGCCCGGACAGGTGCGGGCCGCGTGGAGCGCCTCGGTCCAACACGACGCGTCCCACCCCCGGCCATGAGCGCTGACCCGCGCGCGTCCAGGCAGGAGACTTCGGCGCCGGAGAGCTTCTGGACCGCGGACGCGCCGCGGTGGCCGCGCTATCCGGCGCTCGATGCCGAGATCCGCGTGGACGTGGCGATCGTCGGCGGCGGCTTTACCGGGCTCGCGTGCGGCTATTACCTGCGCCGCCTCGCGCCGTCCCTGCGGGTTGCCGTCGTGGAGGCGCACCGGCTCGGCTCCGGGGCGAGCTCGCGCAACTCCGGGTTGTTCGGGGCGTACTATACCGGCTGGCGGCGCCGGCTCGCCGGCGACCCGGCCGGCTCCGAGACGTTCAAGGCGATCGGACGGCGCGGCCACGCGCGCCTGCTCGCGTTTCTCGACGAGGAGGGCATCGACTGCGAGGTGCAGCCGGCGACGACCCTCCTGCTCGCCGCGGCGCCGGACGTGGCCGCGCTCCGGGACGAAGCGACGGCATGGGACGCACTCGGCGTGCCCGCGCGGTGGCTCGACGCGGCCGCGCTCGAGGCGGTCGGGACGCGGTTTTACGCCGGCGGGATCGCGCTCGCCGACCGCTACCGTTTGCATCCGGGCAAACTCGTCAGCGGCTTGGTCGGCGCCGCGGCGCGGGCCGGCGTGCTGCTGTACGAAGACACGCCGGCGCTCGGCATGTCGGCCGCGCGCCCGGCGCGGATTGCGTGCCCCGCCGGCGCGATCACGGCGGATCGCGTGGTGCTGGCGACCAACGCGTACGGGTCGCTCCTCGGAGACGCGGCGGCGTGCCTGGTGCCGGTCCACCACGCCGTGGTCGTGACGCGCCCGCTGACCGATCAGGAGGTCGCCGCCTACGGGCTCGCGGCGTACCCGGCGCGCCTCGAGGTGGGCGTTCGGACGCACACGATGCGCCTGACCCGGGATCGCCGCGTGACCATGCGGGAAACGCTCGGCTACGGATCCGGGGACCCCTGGCGCTGGCCCGACCTCGAGTCCGCGTATGCGGGGACGGTCGCCGCGTACGTGGCCCGCTACCCGTGGGTGCCCGGGATGGCGCTCGAGGGGCGCTGGCACTGCGTGACCGCGCACACCGACGGGAGCCGCCCGCTGTTCGGTCCGATCGAGCCCGGCCGCATCTATGCGAGCGTCGGGTACAACGGCAGCGGCGTTATGGCGTGCCACTACCACGGGTACCTGCTGGCGTGCCACCTCGCCGGTGAGGCACCGGACGACTACGAGCGGCTGTGCACGGTGGGGGCGCTGCGCCCCGTCGCGGGTGAGACGCGGCGGCGTCGGTTCGTCGAGGACGGGATCGGCGTGTAGGGTCCGCGAGGTCGCGGCGGACCGGTGGTGTCCCGAGGACCCGCGCGGCTACCGCGGCTTCGGCGCCTGCGCGTCGCGGTCCCAGCAGCCGGCCGTGTCCCGGGAGAGCCGGTGCTTCATGATGCGGTGGCTCGGGGTGCGCTCGAACTCGTCGACGATCGCGATGTACCGCGGGTCCTGATACGACGCCAGCCGTTCGCCGAGCCACGCCGAGAGTTCCGCGGGGCCCAGGTGGGCGCCGGGCCTGAGCTTCACGAACAGCTTGATCTCCTGCTCGCCGATCTCCGCGGCCACCCCGATCATCGCGCAGTCTTCCACGGCCGGGTGTACGCCCGCGACATGTTCGACTTCCCACGCCGACACATTTTCGCCCCGGCACCGCACGCTGTCGGTCATCCGACCGTGAAAGCGCAGATTGCCCTCGCGGTCGAACGAGCCGACATCGCCCGTGTGCAGCTCGCCGCCGCGCAGCGCCCGCGTTGTGGCCTCGGGGTCTCGGAAGTACCCGGGGAACAGCGCCCCCGGCCGGTTCGCGCGCACCGTGATCTCACCGCGTTCGCCGGGTTCGACCGGACGTCCGTGCGGATCACGCACCTCGACCGTAAACCACGGCACCGGCCGGCCGACGGCCCCGATCGTGCCCGTGTCGTTGTAGGTGGTGATGCTGGAGGCTTCCGTCATGCCGTAGCACTCGTGAATCTCCACGCCGAACCGGTCGAGGCACGCCCGCCACACGTCGGGCGGACAGCCGCCGCCCCAGGCGACGCGCACGCCGTGCGAGCGGTCGAGCGGGCTCGGCGGCTGCTTCAGCAGCACCTGCAGCACCCCGCCGAGATAGTGCACGTGCGTGGCGCCGTAGGCGCGCGCCTGGTGCCAGAACCGGCTCGCGCTGAAGCGCTCCACCATCGCGAGCGTCACCCGCTTGATGAGCGGGAGGACGATGAGCTGCGAGCCGCCGATGTGGTAGAGGGGCTCCCAGACCAGCAGCACATCCCCGTCGCGCGCCGCGGACACGAGTGCGGCGGCCTCGCCGGCGAGGCGCAGCATCTCGTGCGTGACGACGACGCCCTTCGGTGCGCCGGTGGTGCCGGACGTATAGCTGATCGCGAACGCGGCCCGGCCGTCGGGCGGCGGCTCGTCGAACGACGCGCCGCCGTCGAGCAGCGGGTCCAGCCGCGCGGCGCCGGGCGCGCCGCCGAGCACCAGCAGGGACGACTCCGGGACGGCGCCGCACTCGCGGATCGCGGGCACGAGATCCGCGTCCGCGATGGCGAGGCGCGGCTCTGCGTGTGTCAGGATGAAGCGCAGCCCGTCACCGCGGAGGCGCGCGTTGACCGGCACCCACACGACCCCCGCTTTGCCGAGCGCGAACAGCGTGGTCAGCGCGGCCGGACTGTTCCGCAGCATCACGGCCACGCGCGCGCCCGTCTCGACGCCGAGGCGCCGCAGGCTGGACGCGAGCGCGTCGGACCGTCGGTGGAGGGCTCCGACCGTCATCGGCGCGCCGTCGAACCGCGCGAACACGCGGTCCGGGTCGGCGCGGGCGGTGCGCCCGAGCAGGTCGACGAAGCTGCTGTCGTACGTCATCGTCGCGCGGGGTGCGGGATGGGTCTCGGACGGGCGCCCCGAGGGGTCACGCGGTCCGCGGGGCGCCGGCGCCGCGACGCCTCTACGCCCGCTTGCCCCCCGCACGCTGTGCGAGAAACCGCTCCATCATCTCGGCCGGTTCGTGCGAGGCGAAGGCCTCCCGCTGGATGCGGATGCCGGCCTCGAGGCAGTCGCGGAATCCCTCTTGCGTCATTTCACGGAATCGCTGCCGGTCGAGACGCATCGCCACCGGCGGCTTCGCCGCGAGCTCATCGGCGAGCGCAAGCGCCGCCGGCAGCACCTGGTCCGGCTCCACGACCCGGTTGATCACCCCGACCGCGAGGCATTCGGCGGCGTCCATGAGGCGGCCCGTCAGCGTCAGATCGATGGTGCGCGCCAGCCCCAGCATCTCCCGCATGATCCAGGGCCCGGTGGTGCTCGCGATGCCGGCGTTGATCTCGGGCTGGCCCATCCGCACGCCTCGGTGGCCGATCCGAAAGTCGCACAGCAGCGCCACCTGGAACGCGGAGCCGGCCGCGACCCCGTTGAGCGCCGCGACCACCGGCTTCGACAGGCGTCGGATCTGGTCGTACAGCCGCTCCCACTCGCGGATCCATTCCTCCGCCCGATCGGGGTCGAACTCCTTGGCTTCGTTGAGGTCCTGTCCGGCGCTGAACGCCCGGTCGCCGGCGCCGGTGAGCACGATGGCCCGCACTCCAGGATCCGCGTCGCACGCGGCGAGCGCGTCGACCAGCTCACGGCGCATCGGCGCGTGCCAGGCATTGAGGACGTCCGGGCGATTGAGCGTGATGATCGCGACTACGCCTCGGCGTGCGGTGAGAACGAATGCGGCCATGAGGGTCTGCCCTCCCGGGGAGTCGATCCAGTGGTTAGTATGCCGACGCAGCGCCCGCGCTGTCAAACCAGGCCGCCCGCTCGTGGGCGCGGGGCCGCGCGGTCATCCGAGCAGATCCAGGATCGCGCACGCGTAGATCTTCGCAAAGTCGTGCACGGCCCCGACGGGGATCATCTCCGTCCCGAGCAGCCGCCGTCCGTCCGTCGGGGGAGGCGTCGCCGCCGGTCCGAACATGACCGTGGGGATCCCGCTGGCGTTGGCGTACCCGGCGTCGAACGCATAGGGCACGCACCCGACCTCGGGGGCGCGACCTCGGATCCGCTCGTGCGCGGACGCCAACGACCGGACGTGCGGGAGATCGGGCGACACCAGGTAGGGGAGGTGATAGACGCCCGTCCGCACCTCGAGGGTGCAGGGCGGGATGTCTCCCAGGGCCCGGCGGACCTGCGCGGTCGCCTCGTCCGGATCGGTGCCCGGCAGCAGCCGCCGATCGAGCGTCAGCGCGGCCTCTCCCGGGATGGTGTGGGGCGCGATCGGCCGGGTCACGAGTTTGTAGGGTTCCAGCTGTTCTCCGCCGAGGACCGGATGGCGTCCCGTGAGGCGCTGCTTCAGCGCGTCGAGACGCACGAGCGTCTCCTTGAGACCCCAGATCGCGTTCGTCGCGCGCTCGGGCTCGCTGCTGTGCCCCGGCTCGCCGCGAATCGTCACCTCCACGTCGACCCGCCCGCGGTGCCCGATGACGATCTGTTCCGTCCCGATGGCCAGCAGGCCCATGTCGGCGTGGATGCCGTGGCCGTCGAGGATGCGGCGCGAGCAGCGGTGCGACGACTGCCCCTCGGCGTTCAGCGCGAAGACCAGCGTGCCCGCAAGATCCGGGGCCGCGGCCCGGACGATCCGGAGCGCAGCGAGAGCGGCGGCGAGCGCGCCCTTATTCTGGCTGGTGCCTCGGCCGACGACGCAGTCGCCGTCGAACCCGTACGGCCCTCCCTGCACGGTCTGCCCCTCCAGCTCCGGGTTCGTGTAGTTCCCATGCTGGGCCGTCGTGTACGTCATCAGCAGGAGGCTCCGAGACGAGACGCCGCGTCCGACGCGGCAGACCACGTTGTTAAGTTCGTCCACGATGAGGTCGTCGACGCCCAAGGCGTCGAGCAGCGGCCGGACGACGTCGTGGACGTAGTGGGTGATCTTTGGGTCGGTCGGCTCGATCTCGTTCTCGCCGAGCGGCACGTCGGTCGGTGTGCGCGCGAGCGTCACCAGGGTGTCCGCGGCATAGCCGCGATCGTGCAGCCGCTCGACGACGGCACACAGGTCCGTGCGCATGCGCGCCTCCTGAGGGTTACGGGGCGGGCCGGATGCGCCCGCCGCACCGCACTCCGATCACTGCGAGCGCCGGGAGACGCTTCTCTGAGGCGAGGAGGGGACCCTGTTGGCGCGGCACGGCGAGCACGGGGCGCGCTGGATACTCCGCCGGAGCCCGCGCCGCGACAGGAAGCGAGCGGAGCCTACAGAAGCTAGCACCGCGCCCGGAGCGATCGCCGAGTCGCAGCGGGCGGTCCACGGTCGCGCACCGCAGGGGTCGACACCGCCGAGATGAGAGGGATTCCATGGGACTGGGGCTCAGCCTGCCCAATCGGGGCGTCTTGTTCGGCGCGATCTCCGTGGAGGAAATCCTCTCGCTCAGCGAGATTGCCGACCGCTCCGGGGTCTTCGACTCGGTGTGGGTCGGAGACAGCCTGCTTGCCAAGCCGCGCCTGGAGGCGGTCGCGCTCCTCTCCGCCATTGCGGCGAGGACACGGCACGTCAAGCTCGGGACCGCCTGCATGGCCAGTTTTGTCTACCGCCACCCGATCGTGTTCGCGGTCCAGTGGGCGAGTCTGGACGTGATCAGCGCGGGGCGCGCCTTGTTCTGCGCGTGCATGGGCGCGAGCGGCGGGATGGGCATGGGGGCGGCGGCCAGCGAGGTGCGCGCGATGGCGTTCCGGCCGGCCGAGCGAGTCGCGCGGTTCGAAGAGGGAATCGACATTGTCCGGAAACTGTGGAACGCTGCGCCGGTCTCGCACCGGGGGACGTACTACCAATTCGAGGACCTGGTGCTGGAACCGCGGCCGGTGCAGCAGCCGATGCCGATCTGGATCGCGAACGACCCGAATCTCGGACGGCCCGATCTCGCGCTGCGGCAGTGCGCGCGGGTCGCCGCGCTCGCCGACGGCTGGATGACCGACGGGGGTCCCACGCCGGCGGAGTTCGCGGCCAGGTGGGCGCTCCTGTCCCGGTGTCTGGTCGACGCCGGTCGGGACCCGCGTGCGTTCCCGACGTCCTATCACATGATGATCAACGTGAACGAGAATGCGCGCCGGGCGTGGGACGATGGGGTGCGGTTTCTGACCGAGTACTACGGGCCCATCGACGAGACGTTTCTCCGCGTGTGGCTGGCGGCCGGCCCGGCCGAAGCCGTCGCGGACCGCATTCAGGCCTACGTCGACGCGGGCTGCCGGGTGCCGATCCTGCGGTTTGCGGCGTGGGACGGTCCCGTCCAAATCCGGCGGTTCCTCGACGAGGTCCAGCCTCGGCTTCATCTTGCGGGCTGATCGCGGGGATCACGTGCGCGGTGAAGGACTGCCTTCGCCGCGCGACCAGGAGCTCGCCGCGCGGGCCGCGTATCCACCAGCACCCCCTCGGCCGGGGAGGCGGGCGACGCCGGATGATGGTGCCGCGATGCGGACGCCCTGGACCGCGGGAGCACGTGGCACGAGGGCCTGACCGCGCGTGTCCGCGCCAACGCAGGCGGGGCCCGCGGTCACGGCAGGCGATTGAGCCTAGGGAGGTGACCGATGGAGCGTGGATTGAGCGGCGTGGAGTCGGTGCAACTGTATCTGGAGAAGCGGATCGAGCGGTGCAGCGCGCGGATCATCGCCGCCCGGAAGGCCGCGGCGCCTCGCCGCGGCGCGGCGCGGGTCCGTTCCCGCGTGGAGGTCGACATGGCGATGCGGCGCGCGTATCGCGACGCCCTGCGGGCGGTCTCCGAGACGTCGACGGGCCCTGCGATGTCGACCGCAGTCGTCGCGGCGGCGGCGGTGCGGCTCGCGGCGGAAGAACTCGCCCGCGTGAAGTCGGCGCTTGCGCTGATCTATGAGGTGTCGCAACACTCCAATCACGACATCGCCGACGGAGCAGACTGGTCGACGGTCGCCGGTGAATCGCAGGCCGCGCTCAACGTGCTCCGCGAAGCCGAGCGAGGACGCTAGCGACACGCACCGCGGCCGTCATGCGGCCCCGTGTGACACGGGCGTGACATCGCGGGAGTTTCATGTCAATGTAGCGGTAGAGAGTATCCATTAAAAGAGTCTCAGTCCCGGTCGGTCTGTTGGAGGTGAAGTGCGATGAGCGGAGATCCCGTCAGTCGCGGGTCTGGCCAGGTCGGGATACTGGCGGCGGCCCCAGCGTCGGGCCCCATGAACTCCTTCAAGCTCACGGTCAACGGGACGGCGCACTCGGTCACGGTGGCGCCCGATACGCCCCTCCTGTACGTCCTGCGCGACGAACTGCAGCTCCACGGACCGCGGTTTGGCTGCGGACTCGGGCAGTGCGGAGCGTGCACCGTGCTCCTCGCGGGGGCGGCCCTGCGGTCCTGCAGCCTGCCGGTGTCCGCCGTCGGCGATCAGCCGATCACGACGCTGGAAGGGCTCGGGACGCTCGAGCACCCGCATCCGGTGCAGCAGGCGTTCATTGCGGAGCAGGCGATGCAGTGCGGATACTGCATCAACGGCTGGATCATGACCACGACCGCGCTCTTAGCCACGAACCCGCATCCGAGCGACGGGGAGATCCGATCGGCGCTCTCGGGGCTGATTTGCCGCTGTGGCGCGCACATGCGCATCCTGCGGGCGGTGAAGCGGGCCGCGGGGACGGGAGGAGCATGACCATGACGCAGTCGCAGAGCCTCTCGCGACGTCAGTTCCTCAAGGCCTCCGGCGCGATCGTGGTCGGGTTCGCCATGCCGGCGGCGGTGGCCGGGTGGGATCCCAACGCCGCCGGCGCGGCGTCGGCAGCGGCCCCCAACGAGGTCGACTCGTGGCTGGCCATCGCGCAAGACGGCAGCGTGACCGTGTTCACCGACAAGGTCGAGCTGGGGATGGGTGTCTCGACGGCATTTGCGCAGATCGTCGCCGAGGAGCTGGACGTGCCGGTGCGGGCGGTCTCGCTGGTCCTGGGCGATACCGCGCGGACGCCCGATCAGGGCGGCGTGGGCGGGAGCACCTCGATCGCGGTCGGCTCGAGGCCGATTCGCCAGGCCGCCGCGGAGGGCCGGCGGGTGCTGCTCGAACTCGCATCGGCCCGCCTCGGCGTGGCGCCCGATCGCCTCGTGGTCCGGAACGGCGTCGTGCAGGAGGCGGATGACCCGTCGAAGAGCGTGTCCTACGGGGACTTGATCGGCGGGCGGCGCTTCGACGTGACGCTGCAGACGAGCGGGAGCAGCTTCTCGCTCGGCGCGACCGGCACCGCACAGCCGAAATCCCCGAGCGAGTACACGATCGTCGGCACGGCCGTCCCGCGTTTCGATATTCCCCCCAAGGCGACGGCCCAGTTTACCTACATCGTGGACGTGCGGGTGCCCGGGATGGTCCACGGTCGGGTGATTCGGCCGCCGGTGCCCGGCGCCACATTGGTGCGCGTCGACGGGGCACAGGGGCTTCCCGGGTTGATCAAGGTCGTGACCAAGGGCAACTTCGTCGGGGTCGTCGCGGAGAACGAATGGCAGGCGATCCAGGCGGCTCGGTCGGTCAAGGTCACGTGGTCGACGTCGACCGCGACGTGGCCGGCGATGGACGGCCTCTACACGGCGATGTGGGCGATGTCGCCCACGACCCGCCGGACGATGGGACAGGTGGGCGACGTTGACGCGGCGTTCAAGTCGGCGTCGCGCACGGTCGAGGCCCGCTACCAATGGCCGTTCCAGGCGCACGCGATGATGGGACCCGGCTGCGCCGTCGTGGACGTCCGGGACGGCGGGGCGACGGTCTGGTCGAGCACTCAGCATCCGCACCAGCTGCAGCGGGGTATCGCCGAGCTGCTCGGGATGTCGGCCAGCGCGGTGCACGTAATTTGGGTCGAGGGCGCCGGGTCCTACGGACGCAGCGGGGCGGAAGACGTGCCCGGCGACGCGGCCCTGCTCTCGCAGGCCGTCGGCAGGCCGGTGCGGGTGCAGTGGATGCGGGCGGACGACACGGCCTGGGATCCGAAGGGGCCCCCGGTGGTGATGGCGGTGCGCGCGGGCCTGGACGACCGCGGTGCGGTGGTCGCGTGGGACTACACCGCGCGCGCCTTCTCGGGAAGCGGAATTCCCGCCAGCCCCGCGACCGCGGGAGATATGCTGGCCGGGCAGCTGGCCGGGCTGTCGGCGAACGGGGTCGACGTCCCGACGACATTTCAGGAGAACTATGCGTTTCCCGCCAAGCGCAAGATCGGCGAGATCGTGCCGTGGGCGCAGAACACGTCGCCGCTGCGCACCGCGAACCTGCGGGCGCCCAGCCAGCCGGCCACGACCTTTGGCGGCGAGTCGTTCGTCGATGAGATGGCGGCGGCCGTCGGGATGGACCCGGTCGAGTTCCGGCTGCGCTATCTCAAGGATCCGCGCGATCTCGCGGTCGTGCGCGCGGCCGCGCAGCAGGCGGGGTGGGACACGCGCCCGTCGCCCAAGAGCGGGAGATCGCGAGCCGGCCTGGCCGTGGGACGCGGCATCGCCTATGCGCCGAGGGGCGGGACGCGCGTCGCGACCGTCGTCGAGGTGGAGGTGAACCAGACCACCGGCGAGGTCCGGGTGCCCCGCGTCGTCGTGGCGCACGACTGCGGATTGATCATCAACCCCGACGGACTGCGGGGGACCATCGAGGCGAACGTGATTCAATCGACGAGCCGGGCGCTGATGGAGGAGGTCCGGTTCGGGCCCTCCGGCGTGACCAGCGTGGACTGGGTGACCTATCCGATCCTGCGCGCGCCGGATGTGCCCGACAGCGTCGAGACCGTCCTCATCAGCCATCCTGAGCTGCCGCCGGCGGGCGCCGGGGAGCCCGCGACGGTCACCACCGCGCCGGCGATCGCGAACGCGATCTTCGACGCGACGGGGGCGCGGCTGCGCACGGTTCCGTTCACGCCCGTGCGGGTCAAGGCCGCGCTACAGCTCCGAGGCCAGCCCGCGTCCTGAACGCCACGCGCGCTCGGACGTGCACGACACAAGAGCCCGGGGGATTCCCCGGGCTCTTGTCTGAGGGGGCGACGGCGGAGCCTGCCGGGTCGTCCGCTCAGGCGCGGAGCAGCTTGAATGCTTGCTTCCAGTTGCCGCCGCTCACCCCCGCCAGCACCCACACCAGGCACATCGCCTCGAGGTAGTGCGCGGCGCTGATCCCGCCGACGTCGACGACCTCCCAGCCGAAGTCCCTGCAGATCTCCGCCGCGCGCTTCTTGGCATCGGCGCTCTGGCCGCAGATGAACATGTCGGGGGGGCCGCCGGGTAGCTGCGGGCGGAACATCAGGGCGTGCCCCACGGTGTTGAAGGCCTTCACCACGTGCGCGTCCGGCAGCAGGCGCTGATGCTTCTCTCCGCCCGAATCCCCGACCCCGCCGACGAGCACCGGCGGCATCCCTTTCGATGCATCGAGGGGGTTCGTCGCGTCCAGCACCAGCTTGCCGCGGAACTGGTCAACCCCGGCCAGCCGTATCGCGTTCTCCGACGCCACGCCGAGCGTCGCGAGGACGACCACGTCGCCGAACTGCGCCGCCTGCGCGAACGTGCCGTGGGAGGCGTTGGGACCGGCGGCCGCGGCCCACGCGACGGCGCCCGCGCTGTTCGGTTCGCGGGACCCCATCATGACGCGGTGTCCGAGTTGGACAAACCCCTGGCCCAGCGCCTTCCCGACGTCCCCGCTTCCCAGCACCCCAACGTTCATGCGCGACCCTCCTTACTGCGCTGCACTGCGAGACCGTGCGGTCGACGATCGGGGTCCCGACTGCATCGGGTTGGCTGCCGCTGTTCCGGTGCAGCTGGCTTGGGTCGCCGACGTCAACCGATGTAGCCCTCCACCGTCCGCGGGTCGCGCGGCTTGGCGTCCTCCGGATTGAGACCGGCCGCTCTGCGGGCTTTGCGCTGGTGCAGCAGATCCCAACACTGGTCCAGCATGACTTCGAGCTCGCTCAGGCGCTTCCGATCGGTCTCGCTGGCTTCGCCGCGGGATTCCTTCTGCCAGATCGCATGCTCCTCGTGGGCGAGCGCATTAATCCTGCCGAGGACATCCTGATCTTCCATCGCTGTTCCCTCCCTTTGGCCGGCGCGCGCCCGCGCCGCGGGTGATCCGTACGCTCGCACACTATAGTACCTCATCGGCGGGCCCCGCCGCTCGCCGCACGCACGTGCCGGGAGCGCGGTGCGGGCCGCGCTCCCGGCACGGTTCGACTGCCGAGCCTACCGCCGGTTGTCCTGGTGCTGATCGAATCGGTTATCCCGGTGCGTGAAGTCTGTCGCGCACCCGCGGACGTCGCGGCGCCCGCCTCGGTCCCATTGGGGCGCCCGCGCGTCGCAGCCGGTGTCTCGGCCCCACTGCATGACCTGCTGCTGCGGTGCCCGCCCGCCGTGGTACGGCGTGTCCGCAAAGGCCGGCAGCGCGCCGAGCGCGAGCACCGCCATGCCCACCATCGCGATCTGCACGGACCGAGCTTTTACCCTCGACGTCAGTGTCATCTGTCCCCACCTCCCGTACGATCTGTGCGGCCGGTGCTCGCGCGGTGGCTCGGCGCCGAGTCCCCGAATGAGCGCCTCCGACCCTACTGTATCCCGGCCGGGTGAAGGTCGGATGAACCCGGTGCGCGGACCCGATGAATCTCGCGCGGCGACCGCGGCCTGCGGGTCGGCACGGTACGCTTGGCCTCGCGCGGGGCCGCGGGGCAGGTGACGCGGGCGCCGGGTCGAACCAGGATGGCGCGCACCCGGGCGGTACGCGCGCTCTGCGGTCGTTGCTCGCACACGTCGCACCTTCGTGAGGTTGATGATGACACGATGGTCTTGGCTTGATCGGCGGCTCGTGGGTGCGTGCCTGGCCCTGGTCTGCTCCGTCATGGCGCTGTCCCCCGCGCTCGGCGCGCCGCAGGTGATCTCGACGGTCGAGCCGGGGTCGACGAGCGATACCTGGGTCGTCTGGGACAAGCTGAGCTGCAGCTATAAGCCGGCCAGCACGCATCCGGCGAAGTGGGTCGCGGTGCTCCGCCAGCCGCTGCGGCCGATGCGCATCGGGTTTGGGGAACAGGGCCAGGGGCAGCCGCTGCTGGACGCCTTCAACAACGGCATGATGGCGGTGACGCAGAAGCTCGGGATCCCGCTGCTGATCGGCAACTACGCACTGCCCAGCACGACCGAGCCGGTCACGCAGGCCCAGGCGATCGAGCTCCGCGGCCCGAGCGTCGTGATCAGCTTCAACGTCCTCACGGCCGTGATGCAGGCGGTGAACGGCATCTACGCGCGCGGCTGCACGCCGATCATTCAGGTGACGGCGCCCGCGCCCAATACCGTGGTGTTCGGCGCCAGCAACTCCGACGTCGGCAAGGCCGAGGGCCAGTATCTGGCCGCCTATGTGAAGCAGCACAATTGGGCCGCCAACACCGTGACCGTGCTCGGGGTGCAGGATCCCGGGCTTGGCGAGTCGATCGGGCTGCGGATCGGCGACTGTCAGGCGGCGGTGCAGGCCGCGCTGCCCGGCGTCCGGGTCGATAACCTCCCGAGCGTGGCCCCGAGCACGGCGGACGCCCAGACGAAGACGACCGACTGGCTGACCGCCCACCCGAACGACCACCACGTGTTGGTCTGTACCATCGCCGACATCTTCGCGATCGGCGCCACGAACGCGTTTCAGGGCGCGAACCGGACCGCCGACGGCGTCGTGATGGGCGCCGGCGGCGGCTCGGACGCCACCCCGGTGATCAAGGCCGGCGGCGCGTTTGTCGGGACGGTCGATTTCGGCTGGAGCGGGTACGCCAACTACCTCGTGCCGCTGGCCATGGACATCTTCGAGGACAAGCCCGTCCCCACCGAGATCCACCAGCAGCTGCACGTGCTCGATAAGAGCAACATTCCCTGAGCTCGGGAATGGGGTCCCGCTCCGGGCCGCTGGACGCCGCCGGAGACGTGTCCAGAACGCGTCGGCCCCGCGGCCCGGTCGCGGCGTGGCTCGGCGGCTCCGGGTCCGACCAGATCGGGCTGTTCGGCGCGTTCCTGGTCCTGTGCGCGATCTTCGCCGCGCTGTCGCCGTATTTTCTCCTGCCGCAGAACGCGCTCAACGTCGCGCGCGCGGTGTCGTACACGGGCATCACGGCCGCGATCACGACGCTCGTCCTGATCGGCGGCGGGCTGGACCTCTCGATCTCCGCGGTCATGGCGCTCGCGGGCACCGTGTGCGCGGAGCTGCTGGCGAAAGGGGTCCCGTGGCCTCTGGTGATCGCCGCGGGGCTCGCGTCGGGGGCGCTCGTCGGCATGGTGAACGGCGCGATCGTGACGTATCTCGGCATCAACCCCCTGATCGTCACGATCGCGACCCAGTTCGTGGTCCGGGGCGCGGCGTTCCTCGTCGTGCAGAGCCAGGAGCTCGTCATCACCGAGCGGCACTTTCTGTACATCGGGCAGGGGACGCTGCTGGGCCTGCCCGTGCCGGCGCTGTTCATGCTCGTGGCGTTTCTGCTCGTCGGCTGGTGGATGCGCTTCACGGTGTTCGGGCGGCACATCTACGCGATCGGCGGCACCCCCGGGGGCAGCATGGCGCGGCTGGCCGGTATCCCCGTGGAGCGCCGCCGCATGCAGATGTACGTGCTCAGCGGCATATTCGCCGCGTTCAGCGGCATCGTGCTCGCCGGCTTCACCGGGACGGGGCTGGCGTACGCGGCGCAGGGCCTCGAACTGCCGATCATCGCGTCGGTGATCCTGGGCGGGACCGGGCTTGGGGGCGGCCGCGGCTCGGTGGTCGGGACCGTGATCGGGGTGTTCGTGCTCGGGGTGGTCGCCAACGGCCTGACGCTGCTCAATCTGTCGAACCAGTGGCAGTTGGTGGTCCAGGGCGCCGCGCTCCTGCTCGCGGTGATCGTCGACGAGTACCGCGCGAAGAGGCGGGCGCGGTGAGCGCGCCCGCCGTTCGGGCGAAGGGCGAGGTCGTCTACGCCGCGCGCGGGCTGTCGAAGCGCTTCGGCCCGATCGAGGCGTGCCGCGGCGTCGATCTCGACATCCGTCACGCGGAGTTGACCGCCATCGTCGGCGACAACGGCGCCGGCAAGTCCACGCTCGTCAAGATGCTGACCGGGGCGCTGCAGCCGGACGCGGGACGGTTGATGCTGCGGGGCGGCGAGACGCGGTTCGCGGGCCCGCTGGACGCGCGCCGGCAGCGGGTCGAGGTCGTGTACCAGGAGCTCGCCCTCGCCCCGAACCTGGACGCGGTCAGCAACATCTTTCTCGGGCGCGAGCTCACCCGGCCGGTGATGGGGCTGCCGATGCTCCGCCGCCTCGACGAGGCGCGGATGCGCCACCTCGCCGGCGAGGAGATCCGGCGGCTCAACGTCAAAATCCCGAGCCTCCGGGGCGTGCCGGTCGGCAAGCTGTCGGGCGGGCAGCAGCAGTCGGTCGCGATCGCCCGTGCCGCGTTCTGGACCACCGATGTGCTCTTCATGGACGAGCCCACCGCGGCGCTCGGCGTGCAGGAGGCGCGCGCGGTCCTCGACCTCGTGCGGAGCATCGTGGACCGCGGCGTCGCGGTGGTGATGGTCAGTCACATCCTGCCGCACGTGATCGAGCTCGCCGACCACGTGGTGGTGATGCGGCACGGGCAGAAGGTCGCCGACGTGCCGAGCCATACCGTGACGATGGACGATCTCATCCGGTTGATCGTGGGAGCCTAAGCATGCGCCGTCTCACGCACGCACCGCTCGCGCCGGTCCGAAGGCGGGGCCGATGACCGGGCCGCTGCGCGCGGGGGCCGCCGCGCTGTCGATCGCCCCGCCGCTCGGGCTGCCGATGCAGGGGTTTATCCGGCGCTACCGGCACGCCGAAGGGTACGGGGCGCCGCTCGAGGTGACCGCGCTCGCGCTCGAGGTGGGCGGGACGCGCGTCCTGCTGTGCGGGGTGGACACCGCGGCGATTCAGCGCCCGGCGGTCGATGCGCTGCGCGCGCGGGTCGCGGCCGCCGCGGGCGCCGCGCCCGAGGGTGTGATCTTGAACTGGAACCACACCCATTGCGCGCCGCCCGGCGACCGCAGCTTCGGGGACCTCGGGCTCGGGGGCGGCGACCCTACGGACGAGACGCTAGGGGCGCTCGGCGCCTATCTCGACACGATGTACGAGCGCATCGTGGAGGCCGCCGCGCTCGCGTCGCATCGACTCGAGCCCGCGGCGGTCGCGTGGGGGCTCGGCGCCGCGGATCTGGCGGTGAACCGGCGTGAGCGCGCGCCGGACGGCCGCGTGATCCTCGGCTGGCGTCCGGACGGCCTCGTCGATCGCTCGGTGACGGCCCTCCAGGCGAGACGGGCCGACGGGTCGGCGATCGCGACCGTCGTGTCGTACGGGTGCCACCCGGTCACCGTGGGCCCGGACGTCTTTGACTACTCGGCCGATTATCCGGGGCCGATGCGGCGGGCGCTCCGGGATTGGACCGGCGGCGAGGCGGTGTTTCTGCAGGGCGCCGGCGGCAACGTGCTGCCGCGCGTCGCGTTCGCCGGCCACGGGGACGCGGAGCGATTCGGCCGCCGGCTCGCGCTGGAGGCGCTGCACGCGCTGGCCGACCGCACCGCGGGGCGGCGGCGGTGGGAGCGGAGGCCCGACGGTTCCGCCACGCCCTTTTCGCTCTACCGCTACCGGGACGACCTGGACGAGGCGCCGGTGCTCGCCGCGGTCGAGGAAGACGTCCGCTTTCCGCTCCTGCCGCTTCCGACCCTCGACGAGATCGGGCGGCTGCGCGCGCAGTACGAGGCCGCGTTCGCGGAGGCGGAGCGCAGCGGCGGACCCGCCCAGCGCAACATCTGGCGCTACCATCTGGTGTGGGCGCGGCGCACGGAGGCGCAGATCCGCGCCGGCACCGCCGTCACCTACGGTGCCGGCCCGATCAACGCGATCCGGATCGGTCAGGGTGCGATCGTGACCGGGCCGGGGGAGATCTTCACCGAGATCGGGCTCGCGGTCAAGGAACGGTCGCCGGCGGCGCCCACGCTGTACGCCGGCTACGCGAACGGCGAGGTCTGCTACTTTCCGACCGCGGCGTCGTACCCGGAGGGCGGGTACGAGCCCGAGTACGGAAATCGGCCCCACGGGCTGCCGGCGCCGGTCTCGCCCGAGTGCGAGCGGATCCTGGTCGAGCGCGCCGTCCGCAACCTGGAGCGGGTCTTTCCCGAGCGGCCGCCGTTCGCGGGGGACACCTGGACCGCGACCGGACGGCAACCGAGTTTCGCGGAGGAGCCTCCGCTGGAGCCGCCCTCGTGACGGGAGCGTGGCGTCCCCGCGTCGGGCTCGTCTCGGTCCGGTTCCGGTTTTTCGACGGGCAGATGCCGCCAGACTTTCCGGCCCGCATGCAGGAGCGTGCGCGGCGCTACGCCTCGGTGCTCGGCCAGTGGTGTGACGTGGTGTACCCCGGGTTGATCGAGGACGACGGCGGCGCGCATGCCGCCGCGCGTGCCCTCGCCGGGGAGCGGCTCGACGCGATCGTGTTCGCGCCGACGATGGCGGCGCCGCCGAGCTTCGGGGCCGCGGTCCTGCGGGCATGTCCGGTGCCGGTCGTGATCTGGAATCCCGTCGAGACCGCGCGCCTGCCGGAGGGGTGGACGCAGGCCCAGGCGACCGAGCATACCGCGGCCGTCGCGTGCGTGATGCTCGCCAACGTCTTGATCCGCGACGGCCGGTCCGCCCCGGTCGTGACCGCCGCGCCGGACGATGCCGCCGGGATCGAGCGGCTCCGGCGCCTGGTGCGCGCCGCGGCCGCGGCCGGGAGCTTCCGCGACGCGGTGGCGCTGCGGATCGGCGATCCGATCGCGGGGTATCTCGACGTCGAGGCGTCGCCCGGCGATCTCTCCCGGCTCGGGATTCGGGAGCGGCGCGTGTCCCCGCGAGAGCTCGACGAGGCGTTCGCCGCGGTGGCGCCGGCCGGCGCGCGCGCGCTGCTCGAACGTCTCCGGAGCCGCGGCTGGTCGGGCGACGGCGGTCCGCAGGCGGAGGGGAGCGCGCGCCTCGCGCTGGCGCTCGAGGCGCTGATGGACGGCAGCGGTGCCGCGTTCGGCACCGTGAACTGCCACACATCCTGGTTTCGCACGAACCCGAACATCGGGCTCACGGCGTGCCTCGGCGTGTCGATGCTGACGGGCGAGGGCCGCCCGCTGTCCTGCACCGGCGATCAGCCCACGGCGATCGCGCTCGCGCTGGCGCGGCGCCTCGCCGGCGCCGCGCTCTACTGCGAGTGCTACGCCGCCGAGATCGACACCGGGCTCATGCTCCTGGCCGCGGGCGGCGAGGGCGATCCCGGATGGGCGGAGCCTCCCGACCGGGTGGCGCTGGCGCCGAACGACCACTACCCGGGGCGGTGCGGCAGCGGGACGTGCGTGTCGTTCGCGCTCCGGCCCGGACCCGCGACGCTGCTCTCGCTGTCACCGGGCGCCGCGGGGTGGCGGCTCGCGTGGGCGACGGGCGAGGTCGTCGAGACGCGCCACCACCGCCTCGGCGGGCCGAGCGGAATGTTTCGGTTCGACACCGGACCGAGCGGGGACGCGGGCGAGCGATGGATCGCCTCCGGCGCCACCCACCACAACGCGCTCGCCCCGGGGCGGCTCGATCTCGAGATCCCGGCCGCGGCCGCCGCGCTGGGCGTCGAGCCGCTGCGTGTGTGACGCTCGTCCCGTGAGGAGGCGCCTGCGCGTTGCGCCCGCGCCGCGTACCGGCGACCCTTTGCGCCGTCCCGTTCGGCGCCCGACTGCGAGGTCACGATGAGAATCGTCAGCGTCGAACCGATCCCGGTGTGCTATCCCGAACCGAACGACGCCGGCGCCACGCGCCACCTGCTGCTGGTGCGCCTACGCGCGGACGACGGGCAGGTGGGGTGGGGGGAAGCGGTGACGATGTGGCCCGAAGCCACCCGGGCCGCGGCGGTCATCGTCGAGGGGCTCGCGCCGCTGCTCGTGGGCCGCGACCCCGTCGAGTCAGATGCGCTGTGGCGCGCGATGCGGGAGCACACCTGGTGGTACGGGCCCGGCGGGATCGCGTCGTTTGCGATCTCCGCGCTCGACATCGCGGTGTGGGACCTTCGCGGCAAAGCGGTCGGGCGATCCGTGCTGGAGCTGCTGGGGGGTGCCGTGCACCCGCGCCTGCCCGCGGTCTGCTCCTGCCACGCGTTTCTGGCCGAGCTGGACGCGCTCGCGGAGCAGATGGCGGGCTGGCTGGCGGGCGGCCTCCAGGGGATCAAGATCGGGTTCGGGAAGCGCGGGGACGCCCATCTGGGGTACGACCACGACCGCGACGTCGCGTTCATGCGGACGCTGCGGCGGGCGCTCGGCCCTGACAAGCTGATCATGATCGACGTCGGGAACGCGAATCGCTGGGATCTGGCGGCGGCCGCGGCGCGCGTGACGGCGATGGAGGAGTACGGCCTCCACTGGATCGAGGAGCCGCTCGGCGGCGACGATCCCGACGGGTACCGTGACCTGCGGTCGCGGATCCGGACACCCGTCGCCTACGGCGAGCGCGAGTGGAACCTGCGCGGCTACCAGCGTTTGCTCGAGACGGGGACGGTGGATGTGGTCGGCGTCGACCCGGGGCGGGCCGAGGGGATCACCGGATTTCGCAAGGTGTGCGAGCTGGTCGAGCAGCACCGCCGTGCGGCCAACGCGCATGCGTGGTCCTCCGCGATCGTGACCGCGGCGAGCCTGGCCGTGTCCTTTTCGAGCCCGATCTTCCGGCTGTTCGAGGTCAAGCCGCTGCCGAACCCTATGCAGGACGATCTGGTCGTGTCTCCGATCGCCGCGGCCGGCGGATGGATGGCGCCGCCCGGGGGGCCCGGGCTCGGCATCGAGGTGCGAGACGACGTGGTCGAGCGGTACCGTGCCTAGTCCCGCCCCGGCTCTCGGCGCCGGGCTCGCGGGGAAAGGCGTGATCGTCACCGGCGGCGCGGGCGCGATCGGCCGCGAGGTCGCGTCGGCCTTTGCGGCGGCGGGCGCCCGGGTCCTGGTGACGGACCTGCGGCGGAGCGCGGTCGAGCGGGCGGTGCGGGCGCTCCCGGGGACCGGGCACCACGGCATCGTCTGCGATCTGCGCGACCTGTCCGCGCACGCGGGGTTGCTCGACCAGGCGCGCAGGCGGCTGGGGTCCGTGCGGGCGCTGGTGCATCTGGCCGCGGTGCTCCGGCGACGCGCGGAGATCGGGCAGGTGACGGAGCGGGACTGGGACCTGCAGCTCACCACCAACCTGAAGGCCGGGTTTTTCCTGTGCCGGGCCGCCGCCGAGATGATGATCGCGGGGCGCGAGCGCGGCCGGATCGTGCTGTTCTCGTCGCAGGGGTGGTGGACCGGAGGATTCGGCGGGTCGGTGGTCTACAACGCCGCGAAGGGCGCCGTCGTCACGATGACGCGAGGGCTCGCGCGGACGTACGCCGCGCGCGGGATCACGGTCAACTGCGTCGCGCCCGGCCTCGTCGACACCCCGATGCTCATGAAGGACCTGCGTCCGTCGGTGCTCCGCTCGCTCGTCGCCCAGGTGCCGATGGGGCGCCTTGCCGCGCCCCGAGAGATCGCGGGCGCCACGGTGTTTCTCGCGAGCGACCACGCGTCGTACATCACCGGGGCGACGATCAATGTGAGCGGCGGGTTCTTGATGTATTGACGACGGCGGGTCACCGGTGGACCGTCTGCGCCGGCGGGACGATGCCGCGTGCACGTGGCATCGTCCCGCGTCCTTCGAGCCGTACTCGTGCAGACATCCTCGCCGCGTCCCGGCCGGGCAGACTCGCCGCTCCTACTGCTCCGTTTCCTTAAAGAAGGAGGTCGGCATCTCCTTGTTCAGGCCTCTGGTCAGATTCGTGGCCCAGTGACTCGCCAGTTGGTGCACGGTGGTCCCGTTCGCCTGGGCGTCCTGCGGCGTGACCGTGACGACCAGGTACGGCTGACCCCCGCCGAGGGAGCCCACCGAGATCGGTGAGTCCGATCCCAACCTGCCGGCGTTGACGAACAGGTTCCGAGCCGCCTTGAACGTCGTGTTGCTGTAGATGTTGGTGACCCGTTTCCGCACGTAGATGATCCGCTGGGCCGCGGAGTAGCCGCCCGCACTCTGGGTGATACGCGCCCACACCACGCCCCCGACGACGAGGTCATTGGGATCCCCGTACGCGGGCTGCCACAGACCGAACACGAGCGGAACCGCCGCAACGAGCAACACGAGTGCCATGCCGAGCCAGGTGCGAACACGACGCATGCTGGTGCCCCCTTCTCGTTTTGACTCCGGCCACGAGACACTGTCCGACCGTCGCTGTGCGATTTCGACAGTGACACGCAATCTTCCCGCGCGCCCTCGTTTCTTACTTGACCAAGACAGAGCGTTCTCGGGTCCTGGATTCTTCGCCACCGCAGCCGCAGGTGCGGCGGCAAGCAGCGATCAACATCGAAGGTCTCGTCGATGCGCACGATATCATCATCTGAATCGCCGCTCGCGGTCGTCACAAGACGGATCCTGGGTCGTGAGCACTACGCGAGTGACACGTCCGGTTGGCGTCCCTCCAGCCCGATGCGATCGTGGTTGTCAGCGATTTGGGTCGCGGCGACCGAGCGAGGCCCTCAGCGAACGCAAAGGGGAATCGCCAGAGCGTCGAACCCTATAGAACATCCCAAGTCTGACGGGCTGAATCTCGCGACCGTGGCCGGACGCATGGCGCCGGCCAGGGCGCGTCGTGAGGTGAGTGGTGGGAGACGCTCCTGCGGGCATCGATCGGATCGAGGTCCTTCCACTGCGCGTGCCCTTGGACCGCGTGTACAGCGGCAGCCACTACTCGATGCGCAACCGCGCGACGATCGTGACGCGCGTGTACGCGGAAGGGCTCGTCGGCGAGTGCTACAACGGGGACACGGACGACGAGCAGGCGGCCGTCGTCAAGATTATTACCGACGAGATCGCGCCGCTCTTGGTGGGGCAGGACGCCCGCGATGTCGAGGGCGGGTGGCAGCGGATGCTGCCCGCGACGTTCAACATTCTGCGCGACCGGAACCTCGCGCTTCAGGCGATGGCGTGCGTCGACAGCGCGCTGTGGGACCTGGTCGGGAAGGCGCTCGGGCAGCCGCTCGCCCGCGTGTGGGGCGGCGTCGCCGACACGCTGCCGATCAACGTGATCGGCGGCTACTACTCGGACGACGCGGACGCGGTCGAGCGGGAAGGGGAGCGCTGGCTCGCGCTCGGGTTTCGCGGCTGCAAGTTCAAGGTGGGCGGGCGGAGCCCCGAGGTCGATGCGGAGCGCCTCCGTCGGCTCCGGGCCACGGTCGGGCCGGCGTTCACCGTGACGGTGGACGCCAACCAGGGATGGACGCTCGACGAGGCCGTGCGGTTTGCGCGGCTGACCACCGACTGCGGCATCCGATGGTTTGAGGAGCCGTGCCGGTGGACGAACGACCGGCAGTGGCTCCGCGACGTGCGGTACATGACCGGCCTCGCCGTCTGCGCCGGCCAGAGCGAGACGACGGGGCAGGGCGTGCGGGAGCTGATCGCCGGCGGGTCGGTCGACGTCTGCAACCTCGACGCGTCCTGGTCCGGCGGGCCGACGTTCTGGCGCCGGGTGGCGGGGATGGCGGCCTTGTACGGCGTCCGGATGGGCCATCACGAGGAGCCGCAGGTCGCGGCGCAGCTGCTCGGCGGGATCGCGCACGGGACCTATCTCGAATGCTTCCTGCCCGAGCGCGATCCGCTGTTCTGGACCCTGATCGCGAATCGCGGCAGCATCACCGACGGGCGGTACCCGGTGCCGCAGGGGCCCGGATTCGGGCTCGTGCTCGACCAGGGCACGATCGCCCGCGGCCGCCTCTGACGTCGGCGCGGGCCCGCGTCGGGGCCCGTGCCTCTGTCGGGGGAACTCCGCGCATACGGACCGAACGTGGGAGTGCGGGACACCACGACGGAGGTGGGCTTCGATGAAGTCTCGGCAGCTCGGCGCGAATGGTCCGCGCGTGTCGGCGGTCGCCCTCGGCACGATGGCGATGTCCGGCACGTACGGACCGTCCGATGAGATGGAGGCGATCGCGGCGATTCACCACGCGATCGACGTGGGGATTACCCTGATCGACACGGCGGAAGGGTACGGGGTCGACGGGCACAACGAGAAGCTCGTCGGGCGCGCGCTGCGCGACCGGCGGGACCGCGTCGTGCTCTCGACCAAGCTACGGCGCGGCGCCCCGGACTACCTGCGGACGGCGATCGACGAGAGCCTCCGCCGGCTCCAGGTCGCGTACGTCGACGTGTACTCGCTCCACCGGCTGGATCCGACCACGCCGATCGAGGACACCATGGGCGCGATGGCGGAGCTCGTGGCGGCCGGAAAGGTGCGCTACGTCGGGCTGTCGGAGGCGGGCGCGGACACGATTCGCCGGGCGCACGCGGCCTATCCGGTGGTCTCGCTCCAGAGCGAGTACTCGCTCTGGTCGCGCGACCTGGAGACCGCGGTGCTGCCGACGACGCGGGCGCTCGGCGTCGGGATCATGGCGTACAGCCCCGTGGGGCGCGGGTTCCTCGGGGGCCAGGTCCGCGCATTTGACGAGCTTGCGCCCAACGACCGACGGAGGGCGCATCCGCGCTTTCAGCCCGACAATCTGCGGCGCAACCTCGCACTCACCGATGCGCTCCGCGAACTGGCGTCGGCCAGGGGCGCGACCCCGGGTCAGCTCGCGCTCGCGTGGCTGCTGTCCCGCGGGGGCGACATCATCCCGCTGTTCGGGACGCGCACGCGCGCCCGCATCGACGAGAACGCCGCGGCCGTGGACCTGACGCTGACCGATGACGAACTGCGGCGGCTCGACGCGCTGTTTCCGCCGGGGATCGCGGCGGGCGCGCGCTATCCGGACGGCAACATGCCGCTGAGCGACTCCCCCGCGCTGCAGCGCCGCTGAGGGTCCGGGCTAGAGGCCGAGCGTCTGCGCGAGCCACTGCGCCGCCTGGCCCCGGAGCAGTTGGCCGCTCGGCCACTCGAGCGGCGTTTCCACGGCCTGTTGAATGTCCTGCCGCTCTTGGTCGGTCAGGACGTCGTTGGGGCGCAGGTTCAGGTCGTCGACTCCGCTGAGAATGCCGGCGACGCCGAGCATGTGCGCGGCCGCGAACAGGTCCTTGTCGTCGAAGGTGACATCGGTCCACCAAAAGAGCGGCACCCCGGCGTCAAGCAGGGCGTGCTGATACCGCCGGAGCAGTGCCGGGGTGCTCCACACGGCGCTCGGCGTCACGTCCTGCTGCACGCAGAAGGCCGCGAGCGCCCCGGCCGCCTCGCCGGTGTTCCATTCGACCGGATGCAGGCGGTAGGCGCCGTTTGTGATGTGGGTGACCCCGATGTTCTTGCACGCCGCGACGAGGTTCGTGACGCGGACCGGGATCAGCGCGCCCAGCGGGATTTGAAACGGCTTGATCGTGACGAACGACTGCGGCATGCCCACGGCGGCGAGCCCGTGGATGTCCATGCCGCCGTAGAGCCCGATGCCGCACGCGTCGGGGAACGGCTTGGCGCGCGGCCCGGCGTTGTAGGCCGCGTCGATGTCTTGCTGGACGATCGTGCGGAGGGCCTGAATGCGTCGGGACTCCCGGATGTAGGGCGCCGCGGCGGTCCCGTCGGAGGTCCCGAACAGGTCGCCGCGGGGCTTGAGCTCGGGAAACCCGAGCCGGGTTGGATCGCCGTCGCGCGGGCACTCCGTCTGGAGCCAGTAGATGTAGCCCAGCGCCGCCTGCCGCGCGGCCTCCGTGACGGCGAGGTCGGACGCCGGATCCCCGGTGGGGATCGTGCCCCCCTGATAGTCGTTGCCGAAGGTGTTGATCATGCTGAGGTCGGTCGGCAGCGCGGGGTCGTCGAAATTCGCCGCGGCGATGAAGCGCCGATATGACCACATGTCCTTCCCGGGCACGAACATCGTGCTGATGTACCCGTCGACAATCGTATATTTCTGCAGCAGCTTCAACTGCTCGTACTGGACCGGCTTCGCGATGGTCCAATTCTCGCCGGCGGGGCGGCGCTCCAGCGCGACGGGGATGGTGATGGGCTGGATCCAATCGGGGCGCGGCGCGTCGGGAGCGCTCGGTTCGCCGGTCTGCGCGCGGCTCTCGGCGCCCAAGACGTGTTCGACGTTCGCCAAGGGCAGCAGGTCGCCGAGATCGGTCGCGTCGAGAAAGTACTTCGCGACGTATCGCGCGGCGGCACCGCTGGTGTCGGTCGCGGTCACCGACTGTACCGTGTTCCCTTGCACTTCGGCGCTCGCCACCCGTGTCTGCAGCCGCAGGTGGACGTTCGGGTTACCGGTCAGCTGTTGCACGAGGACGTCGTGTCCGACCCGGGGATGCATCGAGAACCCTGGGTAGCTGCCTCCCGGGTTCAGCAGCGGCTGTTGCTGACCGGGGGCCGACAACCGGTAGTTTTGCCGGTAGTAGAGCCGGACCAAATGGCGGAACTCGCGGTAGGACGCGGTGCTGCCCACCGTGTCGACGTACTGATTTTCGTCGGGCTTCGTCACTCCCTGGGCGGTAAACTGTCCTCCGACCCAGTTCGTCGCCTCGAGCAGGCACACGCGTGCGCCCATGGTTCCCGCGCGCAGGGCCGCGGCGACCCCCCCAAGGCTGGCCCCGATCACGACCACGTCGTATGCGGCGTCGGTGTCAGGCATGCGTGTTCGCCCCTTCCACAGCGGACGCAGGCCGCGCCGCTGTCCGCGATGAACGCGTCGGTGTATGGTCCATCGACTCCACCACCCCGTGGCGCGCTTCTGCCTGTGTGCGAGCGTTCGTGGAACTACGGGACGCGATCTCGGTGTGGCGGTTCGAGTGTGGAGACCACCCGGACATCGAGTGACCGAGGTCGCGTTCCGTGACTACGGTACTATGCGGGAACGCCGCGCGCCAGGTGCCGCGTGTCGGCCGGCGGCAGGCGGGTGGGTGGGCCCGAGGAGCTGAGCGCGACGGGCCGCCCGATCCTCGCGTGGATCCCGCGGGCGGCCACACGGCACCACTGCCATCAGCAACCAGGGGGCGTCACGGTGTTAGAATAAGGTGATGCGGATGCGCGGGGTGTTGCCATAGGGAGCATGTGGCGGCTGCTGCGATCGGCCACGCGGCGTCAGGTGATCCAGACGATCTTCTGGGCCCTCGTCGCCGCCGTGCTCGTCGCGGTGTGGATCGATCCCACGACGCGGCACCTGTTGACCATCACCGCGTCGCGGGCGAGCGCGCGCGCGGGGCGGTTCCGCGAGGGCATCCGGACCTCCATCACTCGCTGGGGTGCCGCGGCGCCGCTGGCCTCGGTGCTCATCAACATCGCGCACACGTTTGTCCCGTTTCCTGCCGACGTCATCGCGGCCGCGAATGGCGCGGTGTTCGGATTGTGGAAGGGCGCGGCGCTGGAGTGGGTGGGCGTGATGATCAGCTCGTGCCTGGGCTTCGGCATCGCCAGGACGCTGGGCCGTCCCGTGGTGACGCGCATCCTCCCGAAGCAGTGGTTGGATCCGGTGGACCGGCTCGTGGCGAACGCGGGATGGGTCGCGCCGCTCACCCTGCGGTTCGTGCCGCTCTTGCCCGGCGATTTCGTGACCTTTGCGCTCGGGCTGACCCCGGTGTCGTGGAAGACATTCCTCTGGACCACGGCCGCCGGCATCACGCCGTGGGTGGTGACCCTCGCGGCGGTCGGCGCCGGCCTTACCGGCGGGCGGCACATCTTGCCCTATGCCCTGGGTGGGTTTGTGTTCCTGGCGTTGATCAGCCTCCTGCTCCACCGTCACGTCGCGAGACTGGCGGCGCAGTCTCCGTCCGCGTCGGCCTGATCGCGCACCCTGTCTCGCCTCGCGCCGCAGTCCCGCGGGTGCCGACGAGAGGGTGCGCGCCGCTGGGACGCCAATAACACGGGTAGGTGCAGTGGCCCCGTCGCCCTGGGCACGCGCGGGAGCGAATGCTGGCCGGTGAGGGAGGAGCATCCAGGTGATCGAGCTCGACGAGATCGTGAAGCAGGTGGACGCGAAACGTGACACGTACTTGGCCCTCGCGGATCAGGTCTGGGGTCTCGCTGAGATTCGATTCAAGGAGCACAAGTCCGTCGCCGCGCACCTGAACAGCCTCGGGATGGAGGATTTCCGGATTATCCGGAACGTCGCCGGGATCGAGACCGCGTTCGTCGCGGAGGCCGGAAGCGGGGGGCCGGTGATCGGGTTCCTCGGCGAGTACGACGCGCTGGCGGGCCTCAGTCAGGACGCCGGCGTCGCAGATCCGAGCACCGCGACGCCCGGCGCCAACGGTCACGGCTGCGGGCATAATCTCCTGGGCGCGGGGGCCGCGCTCGCCGCGGTGGCGCTGCGCGATGCGCTCCGGGACCACGGCGTCCAGGCCACGATCCGGTTCTACGGCTGCCCGGGCGAAGAGGGGGGATCCGGCAAGACGTTCATGGCCCGCGCCGGCGCCTTCGACGACCTCGACGCTGCGATTTCCTGGCATCCGAGCTCGTTCGCGGAGGTGATGTCGGGCAGCTCGCTCGCCAACCTCCAAGTCTACTGGCGCTTCTCGGGGCGTGCCGCCCACGCGGCCGGCGCGCCGCACTTGGGCCGCAGCGCCCTCGACGCCGTCGAGCTCATGAACATCGGCGTGAATTTTCTCCGCGAGCACATGCCCACCACCGCGCGCGTGCACTACGCGATCACCGACGCGGGCGGCGTCTCCCCGAACGTCGTGCAGCCGCGGGCCGAGGTGCTGTACCTGATCCGTGCCGCCGAGGTCGCCCAGGCGCGGGCGCTGTTCGAGCGGGTGCGCAAGATCGGGGAGGGCGCCGCGCTCATGACCGAGACCGAGGTGGAGGTCGAGGTCGACAAGGCCTGCTCGAACATCGTGCCCAACAACACGCTTGAGACGGCCATGGCCAAGAACCTGACCCGCATCGGCAAGGTCCCGTTCGACGCCCAAGACGTCGCGTTCGCCGAGCGGCTGAGGGAGACGCTGACGCCCGACGACATCGCCGCCAACGTCGAGCGGCACGGCGCGCCCCAGGCGGCCGCGCACGCGCTCTACGGCGAGCCCCTCCCGTTCGACGGTACGCCGCGCCCGCTGAGCGGCTCCACCGACGTGGGCGACGTCAGCTGGATCGTGCCGACGGCGCAGCTCTGGGACGCCTGCTGGGCGGTCGGCACCCCCGGGCACTCCTGGCAGGTGGTGGCGCAGGGCAAGTCGGGGGCGGCGCACAAAGGCATGGTGCACGCGGCCAAGGTGATGGCCGCGACCGCGCTCGACCTGATTCAGGATCCGGCGCTCCTGGTGCGCGCCAAGGCCGAGCTACGGGAGCGCGTTGGCGCGGCGGGATATGTCTGTCCGATCCCGGACGGCGTCGTGCCGGCGCCGCTGCGCGGCGCGCGACGCCGGTAGCCGCGAGCGCCCCCGAACTCACCCTGATGTTCGTCGGCGGCGCCCCGGGGTGGGCGGCTGCCGCAGCGCGCTGGTGAGTTCCAACACGTAGGCGATCCCCGCCACGAAGAGAAACCCGGACGTCGCCGTGGCATAGGGGGCGATGCCGGGGCCCCCCGAGCCAACCGAGCGCGTCGACCCGGAAGGTTTGCGCAAGCGGCTGCCGAGACTGGTGAATATCGGATAGCATCCGCCGTCAGGGCGCACTCCTCTTAAGGCGCATTTCTGAATTGCTGAGAACACCCCATCGAATATTTACACTTTAGTTGCGCGGGTGATCAGATAGCCTTGTTTGACGATGTTGTCCTCAAAGTAGGGAACAACCAGCACATCGAGCTCGCGGCGTAGTGCGGCGAGTTTTGCGGGATCGCTGGTGCTCAGCGACTCGACGAGCATCTTCAACGGTCCAATCGTGCGTTCCAAGAAGAGTCGATAATGCTGCGGGCTAAGCGCCGGCGTCAGCGTGTCCTGGCGATCGAAGACCAGATCTTTCACGGTGGAACCAAGACGCTGGCGGACGACGTTCGGATCACCCCAGAGCGTGGGCGGCGACATTCCCGGTGGTGGCGGCGGCATGTACCGGCCGGCCACATCAAAAAGCGAGCCGGTGTAGAGTTCCGGCGGCCACGTTGAGAACGCAATCGTCCCGCCCGGTTTGAGGACGCGCAGCATTTCCGATAGCGTGACCTCAGCGCGCGGCGCGAAGATGTGCCCGAACTGACTGAGCACTGCGTCGAACGTGGCGTCCGGAAACGGCAATTGCTCCGCGTCGCCCTCGATCCACTCGATGTCGAGTCCAGCCAGCTCTGAGTTCTGCCTTGCACGGGCGAGAAGATCGGGCGCAAAGTCCAGCCCGCTTACCCGCGCTCCTCTTCGTGCCGCGGTTACGGAAACGACGCCGGTCCCGCAGGCGACGTCGAGCACGTGCTGTCCGGCGTGCACGCCGGCCCGGCGCACGAGTTGTCCTGCGGGCGCGATCGTGAAGGTCTCGACGGGTGCAAAATACGCCCACCCGTGTTTTTGTGCGGCTTTCATCGCCGCAAAGGGGTCCGTCATCGGCGGGCGCTGCGCTCCGCGACCGTGATATAGCTTAGCTGGGATTTCCACTTGGCACTTGCATTCCTTCCTCGGTGGAACCCTGTTCGTTCTTTGCCACCGGAGCCCTCTCCGGCGGCCCCACGAAAGCCGGTTTGTGCCATCCTGAGACCCTCAAGACTCGGCACAGCCGCACTGACGGCCGATTTCTCGGACACCACTCCCACCTCCGGTCCTGGCCGTTCGACTGGTCGCAACAAAGGCGCTGCTATCCCGCCGGCACCGACAGTGTCGTAAGCCGCTGCACGATCGCCCCGAACAGTCGTCGCATGAGGTGCCTTTCCGCCAGCATCAGCCAGTAGTATCGGGCGTGTTTCACGAGCCGGCCACCCGTCTTCATCAGCCGCTGCTGCAGACTCGTCAACGACCAGCTGTCGATCCGCTTCGGCAGCCCGAGCCGCCGCCAGAGGTTCCCCAGGTTGGATAAACGTGAGCATGAAATAGCTCTCGTATGCCGCCATGGGACCGGCGGTCGCTTGGCGGAAGACCAAGAGGAGCGCGGAGAAGCCGACGAACGTGACGGAGATCGTGGCAAGGGCGTAGAGGTAGGTGGATCCCGACAGGCCCACTGGTTCCTCCTCGACGCTGAGGCTCTAGCACGTCCGATCGCGGTGTGATCGATACGTCGTCGGGCGTCTTCCAGGCGGCGGCTGGCACCCGGTCCGGCTAGGCGTCCACGGCCAGCACAACCTTGCCGATCGTGCCGCGATGCTCCAGACGGCGCTGGGCTTCGGCGGCCTCGGCGAGCGGCAGCGTGTGATCGATGCGCACCCGCAGCCATCCCTGCTGGATTCCGTCAAACACCGCGGCCGCGCGCTCAAGCAGCGCCTCGCGGCTTTTGACGTAGTTCGACATGTTGCCGCCGCTGAGGGTGATCGACTTGCCCATCAACGCGGCGGGGGCCAGCGGCTCCGCGGGCCCGCTGGCTTGTCCGTACAGGCAGATGTGGCCCCGCATCCGCACCGCGTCCAAGTCTTTCAAGAACGTCGTGCGCCCGACCCCGTCGACGACATAATCGGCCCCCCGGCCGCCGGTGAGGCGCTGGGTCTCGGCCGCGAAGTCCTGCTCGGTGTAGAGGATCACGTGATCCGCGCCGGCCTCACGCGCGGCCGCGGCCTTGTCGGCCGTCGACACCGTCCCGATCACCACGGCCCCCAGGTGCTTGAACCACTGCACCAGCAGCAGGCCGAGGCCGCCGGCGGCCGCGTGCACGAGCACGGTCATGCCGGGGACGACGTTGTAGTACTCGTGAACCAGGGTCTGCGCGGTCACGCCCTGCAGCGTCCCGGCGGCGCCCTGCGCGAAGCTGATGCGCGCCGGGAGCGGGATCAACTCGGCCGCCGGCACGGTATTGAACTCCGCGTAGGAGCCGAGGCGGCTGAGGTAGACGACCCGGTCGCCGGGCTGCACGTCACGCACACCCGATCCCACCGCGTCAACGGTCCCCGCGGCTTCGAGCCCCGGGGTGTAGGGCAGCGGGTGCGCGCCGCGGCCGGTCCGCATGCCGATGTCCGAGAAGTTGACGCCGGCCGCCTTGATCCGGACGAGCGCTTCGCCGGGCTGCGGTTCGGGACGCGGCACGTCCTCGACGTGCAGCACGTCGGCGTCGCCGAACGCGGCGACGCGGACCGCCCTCACGCCCGCCCTGTGCGCACTACGCGCGCGCCCTGGCCGCCAGCGCGCGTGCGCCCTCCGACGGCGGGAGCACCTCGGCGAGCGCGTCCTCGAAGATGCCCAGGATCTCGTCGATCTCCCGCCCGGTCGTCGTGAGCGGCGGCGCGAACACCACCATCGACGGGGCCGCGCGCAGCAGCAGTCCGCGCCGGCGGGCCGCGTCGCGGACGCGGATGCCGGCGTTGAATGCCGCCGGAAACCGCTCGCGCGTGGCGGGGTCTTTGACGAGCTCGGCGGCGACGAGGAGGCCCTCTCCCCGGATGTCGCCGATCGCCGGGTAGCGCCGCTGGAGGTCGGCGAGCCCCGCTTTGACCTGGCTGCCGCGCTCGCGTGCGTTCTCGATCAGCCGCTGCTCCTCGACCTCTCGGATGGCCGCGAGCCCGACGGCGCAGGCGACCGGGTTCCCGCCGTACGTGTGGCCGGCGTGGAACTGCACCCCGTCGGCCGCGTCTCCCCAGAACGCGCGGGCGATCCGGTCCGTCAGCACGGTGGCGGACAGAGGCGCGTAGCCACCGCTCATCCCCTTGCCGAGGCAGAGGATGTCCGGCCACGCGTTCCAGTGCTCGGCGGCGAACAGGCGGCCCGTGCGGCCGACGCCGGTGATGATCTCGTCGTAGATGAGCACGATGTTGTACCGGTCGCACAGGTCGCGGATCCGCGGCAGGTAGTCTCGCGGGGGCACCACGACCCCGGCGGAGAGCATGATCGGCTCGGTGATGAACGCCGCGATCGTCTCGGGGGCCTCCAACTGGATGACCTCCTCCACGAGCCTCGCGTACGTCGCCCCCAGCGTGTCCGCATTTCCGGGGACCAGCGGAGTGTAGAGATCCGGCGTGTGCAGGTGGATGAACCCGCCCGCCAGCGGCTCGTACGGCGCCCGCCAGCCTGGCCAGCCGCCGGCCGCGATCGCGTGCCCGGTGGCGCCGTGGTACCCGCGGTAGTGCGAGAGCACCTTGTACTTCGTGGCCGCGCCGGTCTGTTTGTGGTACTGGCGGGCCATCTTGATCGCCGACTCCGTCGCTTCCGATCCGCCCGAGAGGAGCTTCACGGTCGTGTACTGCGGCGGGGTGATCTCCAGCAGCTTCGCGGTGAGCTCGAGGGCCCGGTCGCTGGTCCCCAACGTGGGGCACGCCAGCGCGAGGCGTTCCATCTGGCGGGTCGCGGCCTCGACGACCGCGCGATTGCCGTGCCCGAGGTTCATGCAGAACGTCCCGGACAGGCCGTCGATGTACCGCTTGCCGTCGACGTCCGTGACGTAGATGCCCCGGCCCTCGGTGAGGATCAGCGGGTCCTCCGCGAAGGTCTTCATCGGCATGAAATCGACCATGATGTGGCGCGCGAGTTCTTTCATCGCCGGTGTCCTCCTCGTAGCTGCGCTCGTCCCCGCCTCGCGGCGGAGCCGGCCTATCCGGTCTTGATCCAGACCGCCTTGACGTTGAGGTATTCCTCGAGATGCTGGAGGCCAGACTCCCGCCCGTAGCCGCTCATCTTATAGCCGCCGAACGGGACCGCCGGATCCATGGCCTGGTAGCAGTTCACCCAGACGGAGCCCGCCCGGATGCCCCGCGCGAGGCGGTGCGCCTTTGCGAGGTCCTGCGTCCACACGCCGCTGCCGAGCCCGAACGGGGTGGCGTTCGCGCGGCGGAGGATTTCGTCGACGTCCCGGAACGGAATCGCCGAGATCACCGGGCCGAAGATCTCCTCCCGCGCGATCTTCATGTCGTCGCGCACGTCGGCGAACACGGTCGGCGGCACGAAGTAGCCCTTCGCCAGCTCGCCTTCCCGGTACCGCTCGCCGCCGGAGACCGGCCGCGCGCCCTCCCGCTTGCCCGTTTCGAGGTAGCCCGTGACGCGCTCGAGCTGCGCCTCCGAGACGAGCGGGCCGATCTGCACGTCCGGGTTGATGCCGGGTCCGACTTTGAGGCCGCGGCCGAACTCCGCCACCCGTCCGACGAACTCGTCGTAGATCCGCTGCTCCACGAACAGCCGCGTGCCGGCGCTGCAGATCTGTCCCGAGTTGCTGAACACCGCCATCGCGGCGCCCGGGACCGACGTCTCGAGGTCGCAGTCGGCGAACACCACGTCCGGCGACTTGCCGCCGAGCTCGAGGGAGACGCGCTTGAGGTTGCCGGCCGACGCCTGGACGATCTTCTGGCCGGTGAGGTGCGAGCCGGTGAAGGCGACCTTGTCGACGTCCGGGTGGGCGGCGAGCGCCGCGCCCGCGGTCTCGCCGTATCCCGGGACGATGTTGGCCACGCCCGCGGGCACCCCGGCTTCAAGCAGGAGCTCCCCAATCCGGAGCGAGCTGAGCGGTGCCTCTTCGGCGGGCTTCAGCACCACGGTGCACCCGGTTGCGAGCGCCGGCCCGATCTTCCACAGCGTGGCCGTCGTCGGCGAGTTCCAGGGAATGATGGCCCCGACGACGCCCACCGGTTCTTTCAGCGTGAACGTTACGTACTCGCCGGGGAGCGAGTTCTCGATCGTCTCACCGTGGATCGCGGTCGCCATGCCGGCGTAGTACCGCAGCATCCCGACCGCCCGGAGCCGCATCGCGCGGGTGCGGCTGAGCGGCGCGCCCATGTCGAGCGTGTCGAGCAGCGCGAGCTCCTCGAGGTGACTGTCGACCAGGTCCGCCAGCTTGAGGAGCAGGAGCTGCCGCTCGAACGGCTTCGTCTTGCGCCACGGCCCCTCGAATGCGCGCCGCGCCGCCGCGACGGCGCGGTCGATGTCCTCGCGGTCGCCTTCGGCGACGCGGGCGAGCTCCTGGCCGGTGGCGGGGTTCACGGTCGAGAACGTCTTGCCGGAGGCGGCCTCCACCCAGCGGCCGTCGATCAACATGCGCTTCACCCCGCCGTCAAGGAACGGCGGATGGGTGTCCGAGCCCGCGGGCTGTTTTGCGATCGCCATGGCCAAGCACCTCCAGGGGTCAACTGATCGGTGAGATGTGCGGAGTCGTCGTCCGTCCAGCGGCGCCGCCGCGCACGCCACCGATGGGGGTACGTTCGCACCGTGAGCGGCAATTGCCTGCTTGCCCCGGCGCCCGCCGATGGAGCGCGGATCTCCCGTCGAGCACGGCACCCGCCGACGCTCGGGCGCGCGTGCCCGGGCGTGGCGTCGCGAGCCATCATTCGCCGCCGTCGCGAGCGGGGCACGGAGGACGCGGAAGAAGTCCTCGAACGGGGTCTGCGATTCCATGATGGTGCGCTCTGCGCGACCCGCCCCGATCCGCGGCGTGTATCGCGCGAGCGCGGCCGCGTCGAGTGTAAGAGATGATTGACCCGGCCACGATCTCAGTGTAGGAGGGAGCACCCGACGCCCAGGCGCCACTTGGTCGTACTGAATGTCCTCGAGCAGTTGATCGCGCTCGCCCTCGGGGGCGGGTGCGTTGACCGCGATCCCCCGGCGCGTCTACGAGACGCGGCCGACGAGTTTCTCGGTGACTGAAGATCCGCATCGTTTCGCGAAACGCCCCGAGGGCCTGCGCGATGTCCGCCTCGGTGTGCGCGGCCGAGGTCACCCCGCCGGTGTACGACAGCAGGTCGACCCCGCGGTTCTGTAGATTCTTCTGAAACGCGGTTACGACGCGGGGCGGGATGCCCTTGAGCGTCGCCGGATCGTGCGTGCGGATCGCGTCGCGGCTCTTGGCGGAGCGCCCCGACGGCGTGTGCAGGTAGACGTGAAACACCGAGGAGTCGCCGTAGGCGAACGCCGCGGCGCCGATCTCGTCGAGGATCGCCTCCATGCCCGCGCGCAGCAGCCCGGCCATCCGATCGGCGTGCGCCTGCGCGCGTCCGTCCACGGCGAACCGCAGGGTCGCGATTCCCGCCGCGGCCGACAGCGGGTTCGCGTTGAACGTGCCCTGGTGGGCGACGCGGGCGTGGCGGTCGCGCTGCGGGTCGCCCGTGTACTCGAACTGGCGCATCAAATCCGCGCGGCCGCCCACGGCCCCGCCGGGCAGCCCCCCGGCCATGACTTTGCCGAACACCGTGAGGTCCGCGCGCACCCCGGCGAGGCGCTGGTAGCCGCCGGGGCTGTATCGAAACCCCGTGATCACCTCGTCGTAGATGAGCGGTACCTCGTACCGGCTCGCGAGGTCGCGCAGCGCGCGGTTGAACTCGATTGAGAGCGGGATCGTGCCCCACGACCCGCCGTTCGGCTCCAACATGATCGCCGCGATGTCGCGGTCCCGCGCGAGCGTCGCCTCGACGGCGTCGAGATCGGCGGGGACGATCACGATCGTGTCCAGGATCGCCTGCGGGATCCCGATCGAGTACGCGGCGTCGAACGGGGGCGTGACGCCCTTCCCGACGTAGTCGTGCCAGCCGCTGAAGTGCCCTTCGAACCGCAGCAGCTTCGTCCGGCGGGTCGCCGCGCGGGCGAGGCGCAGGGCGAGCATCGAGCCCTCGGTGCCGGAGTTCACGAAGCGGATCTGCTCGGCCGACGGCACGAGCGTGTGGATCAGCCGCGCCCACTCGAGCATCGCCGGGTGGTCGTTCCCGAAGTGTGTGCCGCGCTCGAGGGCGTCACGCACCGCCGCGAGCACCGCCGGGTGGGCGTGTCCCAGGAGCAGGGCGGCGTTGCCCATGCTGAAGTCGAGGTATTCGTTGCCGTCGATGTCCCACTTGCGCGCCCCGAGCGCGTGCTCGATGTAGATCGGCGTGATCGGGCTGTGGCGGAGATCGTGTCCGACCCCGCCGGCGACGCGCGGCCGGATCTCGGCGTACAGCGCCCGGCTCTTCGGCCGCCGCTCGGCGAACTCGTCCAGCCACCGCTCAGGCATGCGCGTCCTCTGCCGCCCGACTACGCCAGCAACTGGATCAGTGCGAGCGACCGATCCACCACCCGCTGCTCGGAGTCGGGCCGCAGGCCCGTCGGCAGCAGGTATGATTGAAACACGAGATCCGGAATCTGATAGCGGCCGCGGACGGACCAGCCCCCCGCGGGGTAGTCGTGGGCCGGGGGCAGGTAGCAGGACACGCCGTTCGTATAGCCGAGCACCTGCGTGTGGGGAAACGGCGACCGGGCCTTGATCGCGAGCCCGGTCGCCGCGAACGTCTCCGCGCTGATGCCGAGGAGCACGAGATCGTTGATCCGGATCGCCTGAAGCACGAAGTCCCACGTGGTCGGCGCGTACGCGTCCGCCGCTTCGACCAGCTTGTCGGCCCACACGGCCATGCGCATCGCCACTTGAATGTTCCGCTCCTGACCGTCGGCGCGGGCGGCCGCCAGATCCCGGAGGCGCTCCGTTCGGATCGCCTCGGCCTCGGCGACCGTCGGCAGGTCGATCAGATTGAGGCGCACCGTCTCGGTGACGGCCCCGAGATACGAGCACGAGTCTCCCTCGACCGGCACCCAGGGAGTGAGCGTCATCCCCTTGCCGAGGAGCGAGCCGAGCCAAGTGCGCTCGCCGCGCTTGAGGTGCGTCCGCAGCCCGGCGCCGGCGGCCACGACGTCGCCCGCCAGCATCGTCCCGATCCGGTTTTTCGCGTCCCGGCAGTCGGTCTCGTACCCCATGCCGCCGACCGGCATGATGTCTCCGCCGCACGCCTGCAGGAACATCGCGGTGCCGCCCATGACGCGCTCGACGACGTCGCGCGCGGCCCCGGGAAAGTCGGGCGAGATCACCGGCGAGCGCGGTCCGACCACGACCGTGTGGCAGCCGTAGCTGAACAGCACGGCGAGCGGCCGGCCGGAGAGGTCGTCGACCCGGAGCACGCCGACCGCGGGATCGATCGGCTTCCCCGGCGCTTCGCCGAGGAACACCATGCCGTCCGGGCCGACCTCCCGCCGGTTGATGCCGATCCGGCTCTCGCCCCAGCCCCCGGCGACCCGGGCGTCTCGCAGGCCGCGGTCCGCCTCCGCCGCGGCCTCGACCGTGCGCGCGACCATCATGTCCTGGTACGCCTGCAGCATCGGGCGCTGAAACTCAAATTCAGGCGGCCGGTCGGGCAGGGCCGGCCCGCTGTGCGTGTGGTTGAAGTTGATCATGACATGGGACGGCGACGTGCCGATCGTGTCCGCGATGGCGCGGCGCCATTCCAGGACGCGCGCCGGGGCCGCCATGCAGAGATCGAGGGCGACGATCGCCACCTTGGACGTCGTCTGGCCGCCGTCGCGGCTGGCCAGGACGAGGCACGTTGCGGTCAGGTCGCTCTCGATCGCCTCCACGACACCTTCGCGGGATGTGAACCCGACGGTCTTCACGCCCAACGGCGGGTTGATGGCGCGGCGGGCGATCCCCGCCTGGAGACTCGGCACGGTCAGTATCCCTTCTGCTTGTCCACGACGTTGAGGAGCGGCGCCCCGGTCATGTACCGGCGCAGGTTCTCGCACACCAGGTCGGTGACACGCGCGTAGTAGCCTTGGCTGATCCCCGACATGTGGGGGGTCAGGATGACGTTCGGAAGATCGAAGAACGGGCTGTCGGGGGGCAGCGGCGTGCGGGCGTGCACGTCCAACCCGGCGCCGCCGATCCACCCTTCCCGGAGCGCACGGAGCAGGGCGGCTTCATCGATCACCTTGCCGCGCCCGATGTTGATCAGGTACGCGGTGCGCTTCATCGCGCGCAGCTCGGCTTCGCCGATCGACCCCTCGGTCTCGTCGGTCAGCGGCAGGCACACCACGACCACGTCCCCGCCGGGCAGCAGCTCGCGGAGGGCGTGGGGCGGGCGCACCTCGACGCCGTCCTCCCGCACCGGCGACGCCGCGCTCCGCCGCGTGGCCAGGACCGTCATGTCGAGGCTGCGCGCGATCCGGGCGAGCTTCCGGCCGATCGAGCCGTATCCGACGATGATCATCGTCTTGCCGGCCGCGTCCTCGCCGGCGTACTCGTCCCACTGGTTGGCGGGCCACACCCGCCCCCGCTGAAACCGTTCGAGCATGCGCGGAAACGCCCGGAAGTACGCGATCATCGAGGCGATGACATACTCGGCAATCGGCGCGTCGAAGATGCGCGCGTTGGTGATGAGGACGTCACTCTGCAGCACCGGCCGGCCGCGCAGGTGATCCACGCCGTCCCCGCCCATCTGCAGCCAGCGGAGCCGCGGCGCCGCGGCCATCTCGAACGCGGCATGGTAGGAGAGCAGCACCTCGACGTCGGCGAGGTCCCGCTCCATCCCGGCCGGCGGCTCGTACGGGGTGAGCGGACGGGTGGTCAGCCGGATCCGCGGCGCGACACCCCGGATTCGCGCGAGCGAGTCGTCGGGCAGGCGCAGCGTGCTGTGGACACGCAGCTCATCCACGGCGGCGGGGCCGCGGCCCGGTTACTTCGCGAGCCACGTCGTCCACATCATGTCCTTGAAGCTGTCGAACGGGACGTGGTCGTAGCCCATCACGTACTTCTGCATCGCGTCGGTCTGGACCGGCGCCCACAGGAAGATCCACGGGACGTCCTTCAGGACCTGCCATTGGATGTTGAAGTACAGGGCGCGGCGCTTCAGCCGGTCGGGCTCGACCATCGCCTGCGCGAGCCAGCGCTGGACCTGCGAGTTCGAGTAGCCGAGCGGATTATCGCTGCCCTTGATGTCGTAGTAGGGGTAGAGCACATCGATCGGGTCGCCGCGGAAGCCCCGGTTGCCGATGAACATGTCGTAGTCGAGCGTGTTGTTCTTGTCGAGCCACGCCCCGAGCTCCAGCTGCTGGATGTTCACCGTGATGCCGATGCGCTTCCAGTTGTCGGCGGCCACCGCGATGCTCGGATAGAAGTCCGCCGGGTGCCCCTCGGGGAGGCTGATGCACGTCACCTGGAATCCGTTGGCGTACCCGGCCTCGGCCATGAGCTTCTTCGCCTGGTCGAGGTCGATCTTGAACGGCAGTTGGTTCGGGGGGATGCCGTAGTCGTCCCAGCCGTACACGATCGGGCCGGTGATGACCCCGGCGCCGCCGAGGGCTTTGGCAATGATTGCCTGCCGGTCGATCGACATGTCCATCGCCTGGCGCACGCGCCGGTCGCGAAACGGCGCGAACCGTTTGTTGAGCTTGATGACGGTGAAGACGCCGTTCGGTCCGGTGGCGAACTTGATGTTCGGGTTGCTGGCCAGGCGCTTGGCGCCGTCGGCGCTGAGGATGGAGAAATCGATCGTCCCGGCCTGCAGCCCCGCGATCCGCGTGTCCTCGGGGTTGATGAACTTCACATTCAGGGTGTCGAGGTACGGGATGCCCCGCTCCCAATACCGTTCGTTCCGGACGAGGATGACGTGGTCGTTTGGGACCCACTCCGTGAGCTTGAACGGCCCGGTGCCGACGGGTTTTGAGGCCAGGGTCGCCGGATCGGAGTTCGCGGGGGCAAACCCGATGACGCGGTTGGTCGCGAATTTGCCCGGGAGCGCGGGGTCGATCTGCTTCAACGTCATCCGGACCACGTACGGGCTGACGACCTCGGTCTTGTCGATGGCCGAGTACCAGCTGGCGAAGGGGTTGGCGGTCTTCGGATCCAGCGAGCGGTCGACGCTCCACTTTGCGTCCTCCGCCGTGAACGGCCGGCCGTTGTGGAACACGACGCCCTGACGGAGGGTCCAGATGATCTCCGTCGGTTTGGTGAACTGCCATTTCGTGGCCAGCGACGGCTCGACCGCCATCGTCCGCGGATTGAAGCGCGTGAAGGTCTGATAGATCATCCGCTCGATGACCGTGGCCGAGTCGTTGATGCGGTTGCTGGGGTCGAGGCTGATCGGATCGTCGACCTCGGCCCAGTTGAGGGTGCCGCCCCGCTTGATCGCGGGAGCGGCCGCAGTCGCCGCGTCGGCGGCCCCCGGCGCTCCCGCGAGGCCGAGCGCGCCGGCGGCGCCCGCCAGTTTGAGCCACTCGCGCCGGGTCAGGCCGCGCGTCGACCGTGCGGGTCTGTCGGGTACCTCGCCATGCCGGTTCATCTCGTCCCCTCCCCGATCGGGGTGCGACCCACGTTCGATTCACTTCTCGCCCGGCGCGCGGCGCCCTGCTACGGTCCGCGCAGCTGCGGGTCGAGCACGTCCCGGAACCCGTCTCCCGCAAAGTTGAAGCCGAGGACCGCGAGCATCAGCGCGGCGCCGGGAAAGACCGACAGGCCGTTCGCCAGCCCGATGTAGCTGCGCCCGGTCCCCAGCATGTTGCCCCACGACGCGTACGGCGGCTGGACGCCGAGGCCCAGGAAGCTCAACCCCGCCTCGATCAGGATCGCGTCGGCAATGGCGACCGTGGCCTGGACGATCAGGGGGCCGGTGACATTGGGGAGCACGTGCCGGACCACGATCCGGAGGTCCGCGGCCCCGGCGGCGCGGGCGCTCGACACGAACTCGGTCTCGCGGACCGTCAGCGCGGGCGCCCGCGTCACCCGCGCGATGGTCGGGACAGTCACGATCGCGATCGCGAGAATCACGGTGGTGAGGCTCGGGCCGATGATCCCGGCCAGCGCGATCGCCAGCACGAACGACGGCACCGTGAACATAACGTCCATGACGCGCATGATGACGTTGTCCACGACGCCACCGTAGTATCCGGCCACGAGTCCCAGGCCGCCGCCCACGACGAGCGAGAGGCCGATCGAGGTTAGACTGACGAGGAGCGACACGCGGGCCCCGAAGATCAGGCGGCTGAGCACGTCCCGGCCCAGTTGGTCCAGCCCGAGCACGTGCTGCGCGCTCGGCGGGCTCAGCCGTGGATCGAACAGCGCGTTCGGATTGTACGGGCTGAGCCACCCCGCGAAGACGGCGACCAGCACCATCACCAGGACGACGGCCGCGCCGAGCGCGCCGATCAAGTGCCGGCGCAACAGCCGCGACCGGCCGCGCCGCGCGCCCCGGCGCCCGACGATCCCGACGGCGCTCATCCGTACCGCACGCGGGGATCGATGTAGGCGTAGCTCAGGTCGACCAGGCACTGCACCGCGATGAACAGGAGGCCCATCACCAGCACGGTCCCCTGGACCATTGGGTAGTCGCGCTGGAAGATCGCGGCGACGAGCGCCGTCCCCACGCCGGGGACGCCGAAGATCTGCTCCACGATGACCGCGCCCCCGAGCAGGCGTCCGAGCTGGATGCCGAGCACGGTGACGATCGGGATCAGCGCGTTCCGGAGCGCGTGGCGCCACAGCGTCGCCCGCACCGAGACCCCCTTCGCCCGCGCCGTCCGGACGTAGTCCTGACCGAGCACGTCCAACATCGTGGAACGGGTCATCCGCATCAGCACCGCCATCAGCGGCAGCCCCAGCGAGACCGCGGGCATGAGCATCTGCTTGAGATTTTCGACCGGGCTTTTCGCGAGGCTCACGTACAGCAGCGCGGGCAGCCACTTGAAATAGGTCGCGCTGCCGAGCACCAGCAGGACCGCGAGCCAGAAGCTCGGCATCGAAAAGCCGACGAGGCCCAGCAGGCGCGCGAGCACGTCGGCGGGGGTGTCGCGCTTGACCGCCGAGATGATGCCGAGCGGCAGCGCGATGGCGACCGCGAGGAGCATCGCGAGCGCGGTGAGTTCCACGGTGATCGGCAGGGCGCTCCCCAGCAGCGAGGCGACCGGCAGCCGGGACCGGAACGAGTAGCCCAGGTTGCCGCGCACCGCGTTCCCGAGCCACCGCGCGTACTGCGCCGGGATCGGTTCCGACAGGCCGAACATCGTGCGCAGCGTGTCCCGGACTTCGGGGGTCATGGTGCCTTCCTGTCCGACCCACATCGTTACGGCATCGCCCGGCGCCAGTCGGACGAGCACAAAGATGAGCGCCGAGACGGCGACCGCGGCGAGCAGGGCGGCAAGGAGCCGACGGGGCAGGTATGTCTTCACCGGTGAGGCCGCCCCACGGCGGGCATCACGGCGCGGGCCGCCTCGCGTCGATCGTCGGGCGCGCGCGTCCTGCGCGGACTCGGGGAGCGAGGCAACGGTGTCCTGCCCTCATCACTCTGGGACTACGGGATACCGGTCGGCCTCTCCTGGTCCGCCGCGCCGGAGGATTGCGGCGGACTTCCGCCAACACTCTTCGGGGGGCGTGGGGGCACCCGGGCGGCGACCGCCATCGGGCGGCCGGTGCGGGCGGCACCTCGCGGGAGGCAGCGTGGACCTGTCGGTAAACGCCGTGATGCGGCGCGGGATCCTGAAACTCTCGACGCACGCCGCGATCATCCGGTGGATGCGGCGGTACGGGATGCGCCTCGGGGCGGGGCGGTTCATCGCCGGCGAGACCTTGGACGAGTGCGTGGCGGTGCTGAAGCGGTTGACCGCGGCGGGGTTCGACACCAACACCACCCTGCTCGGAGAAGGCGTGGACGACGTCCCGGCCGCGTCGGCGATCGCGGACGAATACGTCGCCGTGCTGGACCGCCTCGCGAGCGAGCGGCTGCCGACGCGGCTCGCCGTGAAGCTGACCCATTTGGGATTGAACGTCGGCGAGGATACCGCGTTCGGCAACGTCGCGCGCCTCGTCGCCCACGCGGCCGGCCACGGACAGTTCGTGCGGATCGACATGGAAGAGTCGGCGCGGGTCGACCCGACGCTGCGGATCTACCAGCGGCTCCGCGCCGCCGGGCACGAGAACGTGGGCACGGTGCTGCAGGCCTACCTGTACCGCACCGCGCAGGATCTTGACGCGCTGCTGCCGCTGCGCCCGAACCTCCGGCTGGTGAAGGGCGCGTACCTCGAACCCCCGGACGTCGCGTTTCCGAACAAGGCCGACGTCGATGCGAACCTCGTCCGGTTGATCACCCGCTCGCTCGAGCACGGAGGGTACACGGCGATCGCCACGCACGACGACCGCGTGATCACCGAGGCCATTGGGTTCATTCAGACGCACGGCGTGCCCGCGGGGACCTACGAGTTCCAGATGCTGTACGGCGTCCGCCCGCAGCTGCAGCGCCGCTTGCTGGCGGAGGGTCGCCGCGTCATGATCGCGACCCCATTCGGGGCGGATTGGTACCCTTATTTCATGCGGCGTCTCGCCGAGCGTCCGGCGAACGTGCTCTTTTTCGTGAGGAATCTCCTTCGGGGGTAACGCGAGAGGATGCGGGGCCGGCCGGTGCGCTTCGGCTCGCCGCACCGGCCGATGACTGAGCCGCGCGGCGAGCCCGCGACCCGTGCGGGTGCCGCGACCGCACTGCCGGTGTGCCGTGGCGCACGACGGCGCGATCCCTGAATGACTGGCCCGAGATGCCGCGCCGCCGAGGCCCAAAGGCGGCGCTCCACGCCGGTCCGTTCCAGACCCTACAGGACACGATCGCAGGACGCGCGAAAGGCATGGTCGCGATGATCACCATCCTCGGTGCAGGCGGCGCGATTGGAAACGAACTGGTCAAGCTCCTGGTGGAGCGGAAGCAGCCGTGCCGCCTCGTCGGCCGCACTCCGCGGGAGATTCCCGGCGCGGCGGAAGCGGTCTCGGCCGATCTCACGGATCGGGACCAGACGATCCGCGCCGTCGCCGGTGCCAGCATCGCGATTTTACTCGCCGGCCTCAAGTACGACCACAAAGTCTGGCAGGAGCAGTGGCCGCGTATCATGCACAACGCCATCGAAGCGTGCAAGCGCGCCGGCACGAAGCTCATCTTCTTTGACAACGTGTACCTGTACGGCAAGGTCAGCGGTCCTATGACCGAGGACACGCCCTTCAACCCCTGCAGCAAGAAAGGCGAAGTACGGGCGAAGATCGCCACCACCCTCATCAACGAGTGGCAGGCCGGCGGGCTCACCGGGATGATTGCGCGTTCCGCCGATTTCTACGGCCCCGACACACTCAACGGGGTGCCGAATGTGCTTGTCTTCGAGCCGTTCTCGAGACACCGGAGCGCCTCATGGCTCGTGAACGATGCGGTTCCGCACTCGTGCACCTACACGCCGGATGCCGCGCGCGGCCTGGTGCAGCTCGCCGATTCGGCATCCGCCTGGAATCAGACCTGGCATCTCCCCACCGCACGAGATCCGCTTCCCGGCAGGCAGTTTATCGCCCTCGCCGCGAACGAATTTGGGGTGGCTCCAAGATATCGCGTGCTGAGTCGGCTGATGATGCGACTCGCCGGATGGTTCAATCCGCTCGTCGCCGAAAATTATGAAATGCTCTATCAATTCGACTCGCCGTACCTCTTCAGTGCTAGCAAATTTGCCAGGGAGTTCGGTTTCGCGGGCACCCCGTACGCTGACGGCATTCGAACCACCGCCGCCTCCTTCAAGCACGACGCGCGCGGTGCCTAGCATCAAAGAACGGCCCCAGTTGGTGTTGCCTGCGCCCGATGGTACTGTCACCCTGATCGACGTCCCGGGCGTGGTGGGGGGATGCATGGACGGGAATGCGCGCGTGATCCACTACATCATGAACGAGACACTGACCCGAGTACCTGGGCAGGTGGTTGCGCAGGCCAAAACATGCCTCCTCGACCTGATTGGTGCGACCTTGGGCGGCACATCTGCCCCTGGCGCGGTCATTCTCACGGATTTTGTTCGAACGACGCTCGCGGGGCCTCCGGAGGCGACGATTCTTCGCTCGAGTCTTCGCGTCGCCGCACCGGGCGCCGCTCTTGTGAACGGGTTCATGGCGAACGCTCTCGATATCGATGATGGATACCGGAAGATCGTCGGGCATCCCGGCGCGGTGGTGTTCCCCGCCGTCCTGGCGTTGGGAGAGAGTCGACGTGTGAGTGGTGCGGATCTGCTCGAAGCGCTGATCGTCGGGTACGAGGTTGGGATTCGGGCGGGTCTCATCATGCGGCCGAGCTACGGGAACGTCTATCACTGCTCCGGAAGTTGGGGGGCCGTGGGCGTGGCGGCTGCCTGTGGGCGACTCCTCCGTCTCGACGCGGGACGCCTCGGCCACGCCCTCGGTGCCGCCGAGTGCCACGCTCCATTGATGCCTACCCTTCGCGAAATCGCCCACCCATCGATGACGAAAGATGGAGTCGCCTGGGGTGCGTTCGTGGGGGTGTCGGCTGTCCTCCTGGCCCAGCACGGGTTCACCGCCATTCCCGCGTTATTTGCGGATGGACGATACAATGCCCCGCTCGACACGCTTGGACACGAATACGAGATCAAGGAACTGTACTTCAAGCCCTACCCGTGCTGCCGTTGGTTCCAGCCTGCGATAGAGGGCACGCTCACGTTGCGCGCTCGTCTACGTGTCGAGCCGGAAGAGATTGCACGGATTGAAATCGCGACATTCGGCGCCGCGCTCGACGGACAGGTACGAATCCCTCGCAGTCAGGAAGAGGCCGAGTACAGTCTGCCGTACTGCGTGGCCGCGTCGGCCGTGCATGGGGCATTTGGCCGGGAACAGGTGACCAATGGTGGATGGAACGATCCGCAGTCCCTCGAGATGGCGCAGCGGATTCAGGTCACACTCGCGCCCGATCTTGATGCGCGATTTCCCGATGAGACGTTGGCTCGTGTGGCCGTCGTGACCCGGGACGGGAAGCGGCACGAGGTTGGCCCACTCCCAGCTCGCGGCGGTGCGAATAATCCGCTTGGCGAAAAAGCACTGCGTCACAAATACTTTGGCTTGGTGGACGGCATTCTCACGAGCTCAGCCGCCATCGCGTTGGCGCAATTGGTCGATCATATCGAAGAGGTGCCCGATATCCGGGAATTGGTTGCTGCCATGCAAGCGTAGCCAGCTTGCGGCCAGACCGTCAAGCCGCGGCATGGGATCGATTAGGCAAGACGAGATACCGTTGTGGTCCGGCGTGCCGTGCTCGCGGGCCGGCTGTGGATACGTTGCAATCACACCCCGCTGGGCCCGAAGGTCCACAGTTCCGACCTCCCCTTGTAGTAGTTCGACAGGACGCCTCCGCCCGGTATGAGTTGGAAGGTCAGGCGTCCACCACGCTTTCGCAGATGCCGCGAAACTCGTCGATCGTCAGATAGTGCCGGGTGTACGATGTTGCCACCGCAGCTCTGGCCCGGCGGAGGATGGTCTGCCATCCTCCCTCGTCGATCGTGAGGCCCCACTCCGCGATCAGTTTCTTGAGGAATAGGGGTTCGCTCGTGGTTGCACTGCTGCGTTCTCGCCCGAACAGAATCTTCGCGCCGATACCGGACTCGAACCGTCGTCCGAGCACTTCTGGCGCGATGCCGATGGAGGCCTCCGAGACGGTCGCGCCGCTGAGGTGCCCAAGGCCTTCCTCCCGATTCCAGTTCTCGCCCACCAGGGGTTTCCACGGGGCCAACGTGACCCCGAACGCCTCGCGCGTGAAGTTGGCCAGGTCGTACAAGGCGTCCAGCTTGATGCCGGTCCGGACGCCGTAGACCTCCAGCACCGCCGCGATCTCTTCGATCGCGCACGTCCCACCGCGGTCGCCGATGCCGATCACCGTGGCGTCGATCCAGGTCGCGCCGCCCTCGACGGCCGCCAGCGAGTTGGCGGTCGCGCACCCGAGATCGTTGTGGTGCTGGACGTACACGTCGCATATGCCGATCGCCGCTTTGACGCGCCGCACCTGCAACCGGGAGGCCAGCGGATTGCTGTTACCGCGGCTGTCCACCAGGTAGACGCCATCGGCGCCGGCGCCGGCGAGCGCGCGCGCGAACGTGACGATGGAGTCCACCCGGGTTCTCATCGTGTCGGCGAGCCAGGGGACGACCCGCACGCCCTGCGACTTCGTGTAGGCCGTCGCCTCGCTGATGCTGTCGACGATCACCTGCTTGCTGAGCGCGCCGGTGAAGTCGGACACCACGTCGTCGTAGGACCAGATGTACAGCGGACAGACTGTCTCGACGCCCAGGTCGATCTGCTCGTTGATCGGCCCGCGCCAATCACCCGCCAGCGGGATCGGGACCGAGGGGCCCTTCCCGGCGAGCGGCGTCTTGCATCCGAGACGGCGGTACGCGCGGGCGAGGTCCCGCTCATCCTCCTTCATCGCGTGGCTGGGGAGTGTGATCTCCCCAACCCCCACAGCATCGAGCCGCCGCATCAACTCCAGGCGCGTATTCCAGTTGAGCTGATGGCCAACGCAGTCGTCTCCTTCGGTCAGCGTGCAGTCGATGATGCGTACCTCGGTGGGCATACCGGCCCGCTCGGCGAGCACCTCGGCGTCCCAGTACGCCGGATTGACAAGCCACTGGCCCGGTCGGTGCCACGGTGTGGAACTGGACATGAGCGTGACCTCCTCGAAGATGGGGTGGACGCGTGTGCCTTAAATCGACTCGACGTGCCGCGACACGGCACGCCGCCGCGACGGCCGCCTGCCACAGGAACAGGCAGATCTCCGAGAGCCACTGTCGATGAAGTGCACCCGGATCGGCATCCCTGCGCGCTCCGCGAGCGCCCCGGAGTCCGAGTACATCGGGTTGACGCGCCATTGCCCGGGTCGGTGCCACGGGACGGAACCGGTGGTCATACCTTCCACCGCATTCCTACGCCTTCGCTCGGGCTGGCGGGGTCATTCCACCACGCGGTCGCGGCGGCCGCTCTTGAGAAACGGGACCAAGCCGCCCTCTTCGACCAGGGCGAGAATCATCGGCGACCATGGTGAGATCCGCACAATCGCGTTGGTCTCCGGATTCCGGACGCTCCCCTGGTGGAGATCGATCTGGAGAGGCCGGCCGGCCTCAGCGATCGACTGCACACCCGGCGCCTCGACAGCGTACAGCCCGTTGTTGATCGCGTTTCGAAAAAAGATCCGCGCATAGGACGCCACGACGATCGCTCCGACCCCAAGGGCTTAAACACGCGGGCCGCAGCTTCCCGGGACGATCCCGCCCCGAACGACTCGCCCGCCACCACAATGTCGCCGGGGCGGCACGCCACCCCGAAGGTGGGGTCCAGTGACTCCATCGCGTGCTCGGCCATCTTGGCATCGTCGCGCAGTCCCAGGTACCGCGCCGAGATGATCGCGTCCGTATCGACATCATCGCCGAAGATCCAACACCGGCCTTCAATCACCGTGCGCGCCGCGGTCAACGGATCGCTACCTCGCGTGGATCAGAGATGTGCCCGGTGATCGCCGAGGCCGCCACGACGGCCGGCGATGCCAGGTAGATGTGGGCGTCGCGGTGGCCGCTTCGTCCAACGAAGTTCCGGTTCTGCGAGGAGATGCGGACCTGACCTGGTCCGAGGACGCCGCTGTGCAGCCCCGCGCAAGCGCCGCAGCCCGGGTTCGTCACCACCGCGTTGGCGTCGAGAAGCGTATCGACGATCCCCTCCGCCATCGCCCGCCGGTACGCGCCGATCGACGAGGGGGTCACGATTAGCTGGACGCCGGACGCCACGCGCCGCCCGCGCAGGATCAGCGCGACCACGGCGAGGTCATCGTAGGTCGCGTTGGCGCACGACCCGATGAATGCCTGATCGACTCTTACGTCGCGGAACGCCGAGACGGCATCCACGTTCGATGGACTGGACGGGGCCGCCACGAGTGGCTCCAAGGTCGCCACATCCACGTGAATCTCCCGCTCAAACTCCGCGTCAGGGTCGGACACCACCAGCGCACACTCATGCGCCTCGGGCGCCGCCATCGTTGCCTTCGCTCCCATCTCGGTCCCCATGTTGCACAATGTCATGCGGTCCGAGAGGCTCATCCCGTCCAGCGCAGACCCGGAAAATTCGAGCACCCGGTAGTTTCCAAAACGGGTCCCTTCGCGGCCGAGGATGGACAACGCGACGTCTTTTGCAAACACCATCCGAGGCAGCGTGCCGTCCAAGACCACGCGGATCGTGTGCGGCACGCGTAGCCAGACGTCACCAAATGCAAACGCTCCGGCCACTTCCGTCGGTCCCATCGCGATGCCGATCGTCCCGGCAGCCCCTGCGGTCGGAGTGTGGGAATCGGTGGCCACAAGGAGATCACCCGGCTTGAGGAGGCCGGCCTCAACGAACACCTGATGCTTCACCCCTTCCTCGAAGAACCCGTGCGCCAAATCGTGCGCACGGGTGAAGGCCCGCAGTTCGGCGACGGTCTCCGCCTGATCAATGGTGGATGGGGGCAGGTAGTGATCGGCGATGGTAATCACCCGATCCGGGTATTTGATGGTTCCCCCGAGGTCGGCAAATGCCTGTTTGAAAATGGGCCACTGCACGTCGTCGATGCATGCCCAGTCGACCTGCACCCACACGAGCTCTCCGGGCCGGAGTGGCCGGCCTCCGGCATGGGCGGAGAGGATCTTTTGAACTGCCGTTTGCCCCATGAGCGCCCCTCTCGACCCAGTTAGTCTGGCGCCTCACGAATAGCGAGTCTCGAGTTCCGCATAGTGGGGCAACCCAACCAGGCGCTGCCGTTCCTCCCACGAGGCCATCTGATCCAACACGGCATCGGTCGATCCGTCTCGGCCCAGCGCCGAAAGCACGGTCTGCATGCCCTTAATTGCCGCCCGAAGCGCAGAGTTCGCGTAGGCGACGAACTTGAAGCCCATCTCCTCGAGAGTGCGTGTCGGCAGGACCGGTGTCTTCCCGCCCTCCACCATGTTGACCAACTGGGGGACAGGACTGCTCCGGGGAATCATCGCGAGCTCGTCGATCGTGCGAGGAGCCTCGACGAAGGCGACGTCAGCGCCGGCGCCGGCGTAGGCGGCTGCCCGCCGGCAGGCGTCGTCAATGCCGAAGACCGCCCGCGCATCGGTGCGCGCGACGATCACTGTCTCGGGATCCCTGCGGGCGTCCACCGCCGCGCGGATCTTCGCGACCATCTCCTCGCTCGTGATGACCCCTTTGCCATCGAAGTGGCCGCAGCGCTTGGGAAACATTTGGTCCTCGAGGATAATGCCCGCGGCACCTGCTCGTTCCAGCTCCCGGACCGTCCGGCGCACGTTCAGCGCGTTGCCGTATCCGGTATCCGCATCCACTAGGAGTGGAATATCGAGCGCGTCGGTCATGTGCCCGACTTGCTGGACCACCTCGGTCAAGGTGGTGAGCCCGATATCCGGCACCCCGAGTTCCATATTGGCGAATCCCGCCCCGGTGAACAGCACCATCTTGAATCCGACTTCCTGAGCGATGCGCGCGGTCAGTGCGTTGGGGGCGCCAGGGACGATCACAGCCCCCGGAAGAGCCATGAGGCGGCGCAGTTTTCCCGCGACAGTCACGGAGTCACGTCCTTCCCCATCAACAAGCTCCTGATCGAACGGGTCATGGCGCGGGACGCGGCCTCTTACGCGACGTAGTATGGTGGACGGCTGCCGATCGCGTCCCTCCAGATCGAGCGCGTTGATCTCATCGGAACTACGGTTTCGTGACGCCGAATCCCTGGGGAGAACGCGCCCGGCGTTGCGCGCGCGACGCCCGTCGAGCCGCCGACGCTCCTGCGCCACGGCAACGCGCGTCGCCAGCAGGAACTCGGCGCGCGTCCTCGGATATGTTCCTCACACCACCAGGGCACACGTCGGAGGATCGGCCATGAGTCGCAGGACCGATGAACCCCGTTTCGCCATCGGCGGAAGGCGTGCGCGGGCCGTCACGCGGCGCGCGCTGCTCGGGCAGATCGGCGCCTCGGCCGCAGGCGCGGCACTCGCGTGGGGCGCGCCGGATTATGCCCGGGCCGCGGCGCCCGGGGGCGGCACGCTGACGTACGGGATGTCGCTTGACGTCGACGAGACGCTGGACCCGCAGGTCACCAACTGGATCTCGGTGGTCCGCGTCGTCTCCAACATCTGCGAGACGCTCGTGCTCCAGCCGGTCATGGGGCGGTTCGTTCCGGGCCTCGCCGAGTCGTGGCAGGTCTCGCCGGACGCGAAGGCCTTCACGTTCAAGCTCAAGCGCGGAGTCGTCTTCCACGATGGGACCCCGTTCACGGCGGAGGCGGTCCGGTTCACGCTCGACCGCGTGGTGGATCCGGCGACCAAGGCCGGGGCCTCGCACGACGCGCTAGGGCCGTACGATCAGACGGAGGTCGTCGACGACTACACCGCCCGGATCGTCATGAAGCAGGGGTTCGCCCCCCTGCTCGGCAACCTGGCGACCGGCGTGCTCGGCATCGTGTCCCCGGACGCGGTCAAGAAGATGGGGCCTGCGGCGTTCGCGCAGCATCCCGTGGGGACCGGGCCGTTCATGTTCAAGGAGTGGGTCGCCCAGGACCACATCACGGTGGTCCGCAACCCCGCGTACCGGTGGGGATCTTCGTATTACAAGCATACTGGACCGGCCTACCTCGACCAGATCATCTACAAGGTCATTCTCGAGCCGGCCGTGCGGACTGGCACGCTCAAGAGCGGCGAGACGCAGTTCATCGACGACGTGGACCCGCAGCAGTACGATGTGCTCCGGCACGACAGCCAACTCGTCGTGATCGACCAGGGGCAGACCGGTTCCGGCGAGACGATCCTCCTGAACACCAGCACGGGCCCGACGGCCGACCCCCAGGTGCGCGTGGCGATCGAGTACGCTATCGACCGCGACGGGCTGAATCAGTCGGTCTACCACGGGACCAACAAGGTTGCGTGGAGCCCCTTGATGCGACCGACGTTCGCCTACGATGCGAACACCGAGAAAATGTACAGTTACAGTCCCGACAAGGCCCGGGCCACCCTGGAGGCGGCGGGCTGGAAGATCGGCAGCGGCGGCGTCCGCGAGAAGAACGGCGAGAAGCTCACGATTGCCTGGCCGATCATCGGCCGCCCGGCGGACACGGCCATCGCGCAGTCCGTCCAGGCGAGCCTGCAGGCCGTCGGCATGGACGTCCAGGTGACGCCGCTCGAGCGCGCGGCGTACTACGACCTCATCCGGGCCAACCGCTACCACTTTAATCTGATGTGGTTCTCGTCAAGCGACCCCGACGTGCTCCGGACGCTGTTCCACTCGTCGAACATTACCGCGTTCAACCGCGCGAAATACCAGGTCCCCGAGGTCGACAAGATGCTCGACGACGCCGTCGCCACCTCAGTGCCCGCGACCCGGATCCGGCTCTACGCGAGCATCCAGGAGCGCTTGCTCCGCGACGCGGCCGTCGTCCCGCTCGTTGACACGATCACCCACGACGCCAAGCGCACGACCCTACGCGGCGAGCACCTCGACGGACTGGCGACGACGGTCTGGCTCTACGACGCGCAGGTATAGCCGGATACCGAGCGGGCGGGGCGACACCGCGCCCGCGGCCGCCCCACGGATCAAGGAGCGAACGCTGGGGATGACAAACGCATCGCGGTTTCGACTGGGCTTCGACATCGGGGGAGTCGTTGCGGTAGAGGTCGCCATGCCCCTGGTCACCATCGTCCAGGTGTCGCTCGATCCCGGAGGGGCGGTCCGACGGATGTAGCAGATGTAGCAGTGGTAAGAATCACTTGTAGCAAGTCATAATTTCGTGCAGTAAGATCCCCCACAAAATAAGGAATTTTGAGCCCTCAATCACGATATCGTGCAGTGGTTTGGTAACGATAGGTTGCAGTTTTTCCGTCGAAAAGACGTTTGATCACAGAGCGCCTTAGAGTAGAGGTGCCTCACCCGCTGGGCCCCGAAGGTCCGCACTCCCGACCTGCCGAAACTCGACCGCAACGAAGTGGCCACGCGACTCATTACTTGGACAGCGTTGCGTGAAGGCACCGAAGTGTATAAGACGTCGGATCGTGGCGGATCCCAATGGTGGGGCAGTTTCGGGGAAAGGTTGCGGTCATCACGGGAGCTGCCGGCGGGATTGGTCGCGCGTTGGCCGATAGATGCGCTCAGGAAGGTATGAAGGTAGTGCTCGCGGGTATCAACGAAACCAACTTGGCGCGGGCGGAAGGCGAATTGCGGGCCGCTGGGGCTATCGTATTCAGTGTTCCCACTGATGTGTCCAAGGCGGGGGACGTCGAAGCCCTTGCTCATAAAACCCTCAAGGCCTTCGGTGGCGTGCACCTGCTTTTCAACAACGCGGGCGTCGGAACAAACCCGGGGACGCCGATATGGGAAAGCACAACCGCTGACTGGGAGTGGGTGATTGGCGTCAACCTCTGGGGAGTTATTCATGGGATTCGAGTTTTCGTGCCGCTGATGCTCGAGCAGAATGTTGAAAGCCGAATTGTCAATGTCGCTTCTGTGGCTGGATTGATTTCCGGGCCGCGCAATGGCATCTACAAGCTGACGAAACACGGCGTGGTATCGTTGTCGGAGACGTTACACGCGCAGCTAGCAGCGAGGGGGTCCCACGTAAAAGTGTCCGTTCTATGTCCAGGGTATGTCCAAACCAGAATCTGGGACGCTGAGCGTAATCGCCCCCGCGAACTGAAGAACCTAACCATCGGCGCATCAACGAGTTCGGACACCCAGATCGCGCTGCAGGACCTTCGGCAAGCTGTGGAAAGCGGCATCTCCCCTGAACAAGTCGCAGAGGAAACATTCACCGCGATCAGAAGTGACAAATTCTACATCCTCACTCAGAGGGACATCTACAATCCCGCCATCCAAAAGCGGATGGAAGACATCCTCCAAGAGCGCCATCCGGGATGATGCGCACGGAAGCCCGATCATGCCCCTCTGGGCCCGAAGGTCCACATCCCCGACCCGCCGAACCATGATCGCGGCCAGGCTGACGTTCCGTCGTGGGGCTCGCGAATGGCTCGTCGGCCGAAGAAGCGGGCTGCGAAGAGACCATCTGGCAAACGGCAGGCCAGGCATCCTCGTCAACAAAGCCGTGGCCACTCACGCGCCGCGTGAGTAAGCGTGGTCGTTGGACAGTGACTACTTATGATCTTCTGTGACACGTTTACGATGAGGTGCGAATTATGCCAGGTGTTCGCCGTCGCGCCCGGTGACCTCGCGCGCGCGACCGGCGGGACGGTGGGCGATGTGACGGAGGAGCCGCCGCCGGACGGCGCGCGTTGACGCCGGCGAGCGCTGGGTCGGTGCCGGGAAAGATCCGGCCCGCGCGGGGCTCCGATCTCGACGCGGTGTACGAGGTCTGGTTCGAGGCGACGCACCCGGGCCGCCCCGGCGCCGGCCCGCCCCCGGACGTGGTGCTTCCGTTGTTCCGGCACGAACTCACGACGGGACACCTGTGGGTGGCCGAGGACGGGGACGGGCTCGTCGGGTACGCGGCCTCGTTCGTGCGCGGCGGCGTCCTCTTCCTGGCCGACCTGCACATCGTCCCCGCCCGGCAGTCGCACGGCCTCGGCGGCGCGCTGCTGGACCAGGTACTCGCCTACCCCGCAGCCACGCGGTACACGATGAGCTCACTCGATCCGCGGGCCGTCGCGCTCTACGCCCGCGCCGGGATGCGGCCGCGGTGGCCGCACCTGCTCCTCGCTGCGGACGCCCCCGACCTCGCGGCGCTGCCCGGCGCGGATCTCGCGGTCGCGACCGCGGAGGCCGGCGACCCCGCGTTCCTCGAGTGGGACGCCCGCGTCGGCGGCCGCCCGCGTCCGGAGGATCACGCGTTCTTGCGGGAAATCGGCGCGGTGCCCCTCTGGTACGCGCGGGGCGGCGCGCGCGTGGGGTACGGGTACGCGTGGATTCGGGCGCGTGCCGAGGCCGGGCCGGAAGTGCGCCTCGGCCCCCTTGGCGCCGCCTCCCGGACGGATGCGGTCGCGTGTGTGGGGGCCGCCCTGCGATGGGCTGCCGACGCGGCGGCCGCGGCCGATCGGGCGGCCGGGCCGCGCGCGTGGACATACCGCGTCTCGCTCCCCGCCCCGCATGCGGCGCTCGAGCCGCTGCTCGGCGCGGGGTTCCACCTCAGCGGGATGGAGATCTTCTGCTGCTCGCGCGCCCGTCTGTTTTGCGATCCGCGCGCGTACCTCGCGCTCGCGGGGTCGGAGGGGACGTCGATCTTCTGATGGACACGGCACGCGGGACTCCCACCGGCGGGTTGCGAGCCGGCGGGGGTGCATCCGCGGCCGCGTACCGTCCTAATGTAAACAGCAGGAAGACTTACTAATGGCGGCCGGATCCTCGCGGTTACCTTGCGGGATCGGGAGTTGGACCGGAACCTGCAGCCCTGGGTCGGGGATGGGTCCGCAAAGCCTGCAATGGAATCATTGGTCCGTCGAGCTGGCCAAGCGTACCATCACAGTCAACGTGATTAGCCCCGGATGGACCGAGGATTGCCCCTGGAACCTGCCGTACACGCGTTTGCTGCAGGTTCACATGCCGTTCGCTGAACGATAAAGTGGCGAACTGAACGATATCTTGGCATCCTACAACAATCACTAGAGTGGCAAACTTATTTCACCATCAGTGGACGCCACGTAGGCTTTCGTCACCAAGTTGACCTCAGTTCGCCCAACTTGAACCATCCCCGCTCTGCATCTCGCTTCGATAATTACCAGCGTCGGCATGTGACGACTTTAGCACGCCGCGGTGGACCGCTATCCGTACAACGACTCCCTCCCCCACGGACGGCCGCACAGGGATAGCGCGCGTCCTGTTGAAGGGGTAAGCCGTTGTAACGTGCGCTCGATTGCATTGCAAACGCCGGGCACAGCCCAGAGAGGTCGTGATCATGACGCGTGTGTTTCATGACGATGACGCCACCCTCGAGCCCCTCCGCGACAAGCGCATCGCCGTCCTCGGCTACGGGAATCAGGGTCGGGCTCAGGCGCTGAATCTTCGCGACAGCGGCATGTCCGTCATCGTCGGCAACGCGGCCGACGAGTACGCGGCGCATGCCAAGCAGGACGGCATCCCCCTGTACTCGATTGCGGAGGCGGCCGCGCGCGGTGATATCGTGATGTCGCTGCTGCCGGACGAGGTGACCCCGGCGATCTACCGCGAGGCGGTCCGCCCCGGGCTCTCGAAGGGGAAGACGCTCGTGTTCGCCTCCGGGTACTGCGTGTGCTTCCGGCAGATCGAATTCCCGCCCGACATCAACGTCATCATGGTGGCCCCCCGGACCGTCGGGATCGCGGTCCGGCAGCACTACCAGCGCGGCGAGGGGTTCCTCAGTTTCGTTGACGTGCACCAGGATGTCGACGGGCAGGCGTGGCCGACGACGCTCGCGCTGGCGAAGGGCATCGGATCGCTTAAGTCCTATGCGTTGCACGTGAGCTTCAAGGACGAGACGGAGCTGGATCTGTTCACCGAGCAGGCCCTCGTGCCGGCCCTGTCGGTTGTGCTCACGACCGCCGTCGAAGTCGCGGTCCAGGCGGGGTATCCGAAGGTCGCCGCGGTCCTCGAGCTGTACCTGTCGGGCGAGATCGGCGACGTCCTCCACGAGGCGGCGAAGTACGGCTGGGTCGGGCAGACGGGGCTGCATTCGCCGACGAGCCGGTACGGGTCGAAGAGCCGACTTCCGCGCTTCGAGGCGCCCGAGCTGCGGAAGACGATGGAGGATGTGCTCGCCTACATCCGGTCCGGGAAGTTTGCGGACGAGTGGGGCGCGGAGCAGGCCGGCGGCTACAAGCACTTCACCGCGATGGACGAGGCGTTCAAGAAGACGCTGTTCGCGAAGTTTGAGCGCGAGGTCATGCAAGAGCTGCACATGAACCAAGACCCGCGCGACGCGGGATAGTCGGAGCCCGTCGTGGAACTGGCCGGACGCACCGCGCTGGTGACCGGCGCGACGAGCGACATCGGGGCCGCGATCGTGCGGTCGCTCGCGCGCCGCGGCGCTGGTGTCGCGGTCCACTACCATCGCAATCTGGCGCGCGCGCAGGCCGTCGCCGCGGAGGTACAGGGTCTCGGCGTTGCCGCGCGGGTGTTCCAGGGAGACCTCACCGTCGCCGACGATGTCTATCGGCTCGCCGACGAGGCGCGTGCGTTTGCGCCGATCGACATTCTCGTGAACAGCGCCGGCACGCCGATCCGACGGGTCCATTGGCGGGAGCTCGAGCCCGCGTTCATCGACCTCGTGTTCAACCTGAACTACCGGGCGCCGCTCTACCTCTGCCAGCGGCTGACGCCCTCGATGAGCGAGCGGGGAAGGGGCGTCGTGATCAACATTCTGTCCACCGCCTCGGTGCTCGGGGGCTCGGACAACGTCTTCGCGTATTCGTCGGCGAAAGGGGCGCTCGCCACGCTCACCCACGGGCTGGCGCATGCGCTGGCCCCTCGGGGAGTGCGCGTGCTGGCGGTGTCGCCGGGCACGATCGACACGGAGTTCCAGCGGACCCTGACCAGCCCGGAGCTCCTAGAGCGGCAGCGCCAGGCCGTGCCCCTCGGGCGCATCGGGCGGCCCGAGGAGATCGGCGAGGTGGTGGCGTTTCTCGCGACCGACGCGGCGAGCTTCATCGTCGGCGAGACGGTGCACGTGAACGGCGGTCTCTACATGAGTTAGCCGGGCGCGCCCTGCCCGCGGAGGAGCGTGTCTCGATGAGCGAACTGAAGCTGCCTCACGGTCCCGTGCGGTTCAACCAGATCGGCTACGTCGTCCGCGACCTGGAGGCGGCGGTCCGCGCCTACGCGGATCGGCTGGGCATCGGCAGCTGGCACCTGTACACGTACGGGACGCCGCTGCTCAAGTACATGACCTACCGCGGGCGGCCGCAGGCGTACCGCATGCGGCTGGCGTTTGCGCAGTGCGGCGACCTCCAGCTCGAGCTGATTCAGCCGCTCGAAGGTCCCAATATTTACGAGGAGTTCCTCGAGCGCCACGGGGAAGGCATCCACCACCTCGGGGTGGTGGTGCCCGATCTCGCCGAGGGCGTGCGCGCGATGGAGCGTCAGGGCTATGCGCTCATCCAGAGCGGAGGCGGCCACGGCAAGCAGGGCGACGGCGGGTTCGCGTACTTCGAAACGGAGTCTCCGTTCGCGACGGTGTTGGAGCTGATCGAGCGCCCCAAGGAGCGGGTGCCGCCGGAGGCCGTCTACCCGCCCTGACGCCGGGCTATCCCGCGGCCCCGCGTCCGGTCCGCTTGAGGCTGACGTCGAACACGTCCGCCGAGTGCGTCAGTGCGCCCACGGAGATGTAGTCGACGCCGGTCTCGGCGATTGCCCGGACGCGCTCCAGCGTGACGTTGCCGGAGGCCTCCAGCGCGGCGCGGCCGCCAGCGCGGCGCACTGCGTCGCGCATCGTCTCGACCGACATGTTGTCGAGAAGGATGTGCGTCACCTCGAGGGCGAGCGCGGCGCGGACGTCGTCGAGCGTCCGGGCCTCCACCTCGATCCGGAGCCCGGTCCCCGCCGCGCGGGCGCGGCGCACCGCCTCGGCCAGCGATCCCGCCTCGTCGATGTGATTGTCCTTGATCAGCATCGCGTCGTAGAGTCCCATCCGGTGGTTCCGCCCGCCGCCGCGCCGCACCGCCAGCTTGTCGAAGATCCGCAGGCCAGGGGCGGTCTTGCGGGTGTCGAGGATGACCGCCCGGGTCCCGGCGACGGCGTCGACAAATGCGCGCGTCAGCGTCGCGATCCCGGACATACGCCCCAGGAAGTTCAGGGCCGTGCGCTCCACGGTCAAGAACGCGCGGGCGGGGCCCGAGACGGTCGCGAGCACCTCTCGCTCAGACACGCGCGCGCCCTCGTCCACGCGCGTCACGAGAGTTACGCGCTCGTCGAACAGTCGAAACGCGGCCCGGGCGACGTCCAGCCCGGCCACCGTTCCCTGCTGCTTGGCGATGAACTGTCCCTGCATGACGGCGTCGTCGGGGACGATGCTGTTGGTGGTGTGGTCGCCCGTCCCGATGTCTTCTTCCAGGGCGCGCGCGATCGCCGCGAGCGCGGCGACCGGAAGCATCGCTCGGGAGTCATCAGGTAACGCGGTGTTCACCGGGTCGGCTCCGTGTCGTGTGGCATGGGCGGGATCGTGGTCGAGACATGCGCCGTGCACAGTGTACTACAAGCGCGGGCGTGCCGCCCTGCCGGGCGTGGGAACGCGGATTCGCGGCGGGGTGCGACTGCGGAGGCGCCTAGCGCGCGGGTCCCGAACCCGCGGCGACGAGCGCCGCCGCGTCGGCGGAGAGCTTCACGAGCATCGGCTCGGACGTGTACACCATGTGTCCCGTCTCGTAGTACGTGCGGGTGAGGTTGGCCGAGAGCGCGGGGCCCAGGCGCAGCTGGTTCAGCGCGTACTCCGTCCCGTAGTACGGCACGTCCAGATCGTAGTAGCCACGCGCGACGAGGACCTTCAGCGCGGGATTCTGCTGCATCGCCTGGCGTAGGTCGTCGGTCACGTTGAGCGCGCCGCCGAGCCCGCTCGACTGCCAGTTCCACTGACGTTCGACGGTTCCCGACAGCGTGACGTAGGGTTCGTCCGTTCGGTACGCCAGTTCGCGCTGCGCGTAGTCGCGGAAGATCAGCCCGAGCGGCGCGAGCGCCGCGTCCGTGCCCGCGACGCTCCGCGGATCGGCGGCGATCCGGCCATCCATGATTCCGAGCTCGAGGTGCTGATCGCCCAGCAGTTCTCGCCGAAAATCGCGGGGCAGCAGGCGCAGGTGGTGCGCGCGGATGAACGCTTCAGCGATCCCGGTGTATTGGGACAGCGTGGCCGCCACGCGCGCCTGCGTGTCCTCGGACAGGGTGTCTCCACGGACGAGGGCCGGGAGATACTCGCTGGTCGACCACTGTTCCACATCGCGCAGCAGGCGCGGCAGATCAGCCTCGAGGTCCGGCCGCAGCTTCTTGTGGTACGCGGCGGTCGCGGCGTAGGACGGGACGTCCACCGCGAACGCGAGGTCCGAGCTGCGGTCGGGGTTGCCGTACTCGCTGTTCAGCGTCCCGAAATCGAGGACGGGCGAGATCAGAATCAGCCCGTTCAGCATCACCCCGAACTGATGCGGCAGCAGGTGGGCCAACACCGCGGCCCGGGTGCCCCCGTAACTTTCTCCGGCGAGGAACTTGGGCGAGCGCTCCCGGTGATTCGCCACGAGGTACGTGCGAATGAACCGCGCAAAGGACAGAGCATCCCCGTCTGCGTCGTAAAACTGGGCCGCCGCCACACCTGGCGCGGGACGGCTGTACCCGGTCCCGATCGCGTCCACCACCACGAGGTCCGTGAACGTGAGCCACGTGAACTGGTTGTCGATCCAGGCGGACGGGGACGCCGCGGGCACGTCATCGGCGGTCACCTGGACGCGCTTCGGCCCGACCGCGTCGAGGTGCAGGATGACCGACGCCGCGCCGGGGCCTCCGTTGAAGACGAAGGTGATCGGCCGCGTCGACGCGTCCTGAACGCCCCGCTTCGTGTACGCGACGTAGAACATGGTCGCGAGGATCTTGCCCGCGTCGTCGGTCACCGGCTCCAGGCCGACCGCGGCGTCGTAGTCGAGGATCGTGCCCCCGATGCTGATCGAGTGGTCCGTGACGACCGGACCGGCCGGGACCGCGGCCGCGACGGGATGCTCTTGTGCCACCGCGGGTACCACGGCGAGGAGGCACACGATCGCTCCGCAGAGCACGCGGCGCCACAACTTCCCGACGATCGGTTCAGCCATTGATCGGTTCACACCAGTCTCCCGATTCATGCGGCGGTGTCTGTGCGTGATAACGGGTCCGGCGGTCGATCGGTTCCTGAATTGGTCGCGTGTCTGAGCATCCAAACGCCCCCCACAGTCCAAAGGAGTGCAGCGCGCGCGCCGCGTACTGGTAGCCGGGCCGGGATCGGGCCGTCGAGGGACGCGTCCGATCGGCGGTCACGACATGCCATGCTAAAGCGAGGTCCGCACATGTTCCAGTTAGGTACGCGCCCGCCTGCACCGCCGGGACTGTCCGCCGCGCTGGAAGGGCTCCGGGGTGTTGGCACGGCGACGCTCGGGCACATCACAGATTTCGGGTTCGCGCAGGGGGTCCAGCCGCTGTTCCGGCCCGCAAAGGCTGTCGGCAGGGCGTGCACGGCGCATATCCCCCGCGTGGATGGATCGGCGGTGCACTACGCGCTCGGCGTGATTGAGCCCGGCGAGGTCCTCGTGATCGACACCACGGGGGAGACGGGACGCGCCTGCGTCGGCGGAGGCGTAGCGTACGCCGCGGCGCGCGCCGGCGCCGTCGGCATCGTGGTCGACGGTCCCGCGACGGACTGGGAGGAACTGAAGGAGCTGGGCCTGCCGGTGTGGTGCCGGGGCATCACGTCGCTCACGACGCACGGCCTCGCGCTCGAAGGGGGGGTGCAGATGCCGGTGCGGATCGGCGAAGCGGTCGTGCACCCCGGCGATATCGTGTTCGCCGACTCGGACGGCGTGTACTTCCTCGCCCCGGGCGACGTGGCCGGGATCGTCGAGACGCTGCGCGAGCGCGAGGCCAGGTGGACGGGCGTGCAGCGCCGTCTGGACGCCGGCGAGAAGCTGCCCGACATCAACGGCACGCGGGCCAAGCTCGACGGGCTGCGCGGGCCGCACCGGTGATCGGGCGCGCTCGCGTGCCCCGCTGACCGCCGGGACCACCCCGCCGCCGTGCCCCGTTCGCGGCGAGCATCCCGTTCCCCCTCCGGGCGATGCGTCCAGCCGTTCCGTCCGCGTGCCGCCCAAGGGAATCGATGCGGCTGGCACAGGCGCGCACGCCTGGCCTCAACAGGGTGCGAGGGGCCGGTGGGCGAAGTGACGGCGCCATGGAGCCTCGCAATTTCAACCGCCTATTGCAGCGCGGATGGGATCGCCAGAAGTTTGTGTGCGTTGGGCTGGACAGCGATGCGGACAGCCTTCCGGTCGCGCACCTCGCGTCTGCGGGCGTTGGCGATCGGATCTTTGCGTTCAACCGCGCCATCGTCGACGCGACCGCCGACCTGGTGTGCGCGTACAAACCCAATTCTGCGTTCTACGAGGCGCAGGGGCCGGCCGGCATCGAGGCGCTGATTCGCACGATCGCACACATCCACGAGACCGCCCCCGAGGTACCGGTGATTCTCGATGCGAAGCGCGGAGACATCGACAACACCAACAGGGCGTATGCGCGGTTTGTCTTCGACATCTGCGGCGCCGATGCGGTCACCGTCCACCCGTACCTCGGGCGCGAGGCGCTGAGTCCCTTCCTGGAGCGCGAAGACAGGGGGATCATCGTGCTGTGCCACAACTCCAATCCGGGCGCGCGCGAGTTTCAGGATCTGCCGACCCAGCGGGACCGCCCGCTCTATCACGTCGTGGCCGAGCATGTCGCGACGGTGTGGAATGCGCACGGGAACTGCGCGGTGATGGTCGGCGGCACCTATCCGGACGCCGTGGAGACGGTGCGGCGTATCATCGGTGACATGGCGATGCTCATCGCCGGGATCGGGGCCCAGGGGGGAGATCTGGGCGATGCCGTCCGCGCCGGATTGAACAGCCGCCGCGACGGGGTGATTGTGAACTCGTCACGTCAAGTGATTTTCCGGTCCGCCGGCAAAGATTTTGCCGAGGCCGCGAGGCGAGAGGTGGTTGCGCTGGACAGCAGGATCAGACGTATCAGAGACGGGCCCTAGCGTGCGGTCCTAGTGGAGTGGGTCCGTGATAAGTGATACGGGTGGCTCTCTCAAGATCCTTGCAGGCCAGCAAGAACGGCGTAGCCCTGTGTCACACATTTCCGACTCGCGCCACTAGGGCATAACTACCGCGACGATGATGCTTACCACCGCACAGGTCGCATCGCGTCTGACGCAGGTCGGCGTCTCCGCACGCGCGGGTGCGCTCGTTGGGCTCGAACGCCGGGCGGCACACAAGGACATCGGGGTCAAGACCTTCGGGGGCGTCGCGCTCGCGTGAACGCTCGCCGCGCGGGCGGCGCTGCTGACGGCGTACGAGTGCCTCCTGGGACTCTGGCTCCTGACCGTGGGCCTGAACGTCCGCAGCCTCGTGATCGATCGTTCGCTTGAGTTCACGACGTCGATGGCGATGTGGGCGATCGCCTTGCTGGCGATCCTGATCGGCGCGGGCCGGGTGGGCGCCGGAGCGGTCGGCGCCCTCGTGATCGTCCGTCTGTTGGCCGTCAAGCTTCCGCTGCAGCGTGTTTCCCGAGCGGTCACGATCGAGGCGGTCCGCGGCGCGCTGGTGCTCGGCGTCAGTGCGCTTGTGGTGTATCCGCTCCTGCCGCCCATGCCGATTGGTCCGTGGAGGCTGGTCGCGCTGCGCACGGCCAGGGTCGCCGTGGTCGTGGTGTTCGGTATCGCATTGATCTGGCGCCGTCGATCGACGCCGGCGAGATAGCCCCCGCACTCACGGTTCTCACACACCCGGCCCGGATGTCGCGCAGCGCGGCCGTCGGGAATCGCTGGCCGCGTCCGTGGGACGGTCCTCGATGGCGGAGTTGCTGGGCACGTGACCCGCGCGGGGATGGTCCGCCTACGTCGCGTTCGCGACGAGCCGTTTCAGCCGTTCCAAGGAGAGGTCGCACAAGGAGTCCACCACCAGGGTCGCCGCGGAAAAATCGTTGGTCCGCGTGTGCGTCGTCGGCACGGCGATCACGAGCATGCCGGCGCCCCGGGCAGCGCGTACGCCCTTTTCCGCATCCTCCAACACGACACAGCTGTCGGTCTCCACTCCGAGATGCCGTGCCGTGTGAAGAAACACGTCGGGAGAGGGTTTGGCTCGTGGGACGCTTTCCCTGGTCGCGACGACGTCGAACGCGTCTGCGGCACCGATCTTCCGCAGCACCGCGTCGGCGTTCATCCGGAAGGACGCCGTGGCAAGCGCGAGCCGCACGTGCGGACGGAGGGCGCGAAGCAGCGCGAGCGCGCACGGCATGGGCTGTAATTCGGCTTCCAGCAACGTCGAATAGTGCACCGATTTGCGCCGCCGCAGCATCTCTGGGTCGTGGTGCGCGTTGCGGGCCTGCAGGTAGGTGTCGATCGTCCCACCGGCGCGAATCCACAGGTCGCAATAGTCATCGAGCCCGAGCGGGATGTTAATTTCTGCGAGTGTGTCCCGCCACGACCGATAATGCAGGGCTTCGGTGTCGACCAGGAGCCCGTCGAGGTCGAAAATCACGGCCTGCAGCGTCCGTGCACGCATGGTTGAAACAGGGCATTTCTGTGGGCGGTCGCCCAGTCCTTTTCGCAGCCGAGTGCGCTCGGCCGGCGAGGCTTGACTGTATGTATATTTCTGGTATTATCGAAATATTCGTTGTGAGGGGAGGGCTGACGATGAAGGAGACCGCGCGACCCCTGCCTGCGCCCGGAGACATCACGCGTTATGCAGACATGTTCTCGGCGATCGGCACAGAGGCGAGGCTGCGCATCCTCCGCCTGCTGCTCTCCGCGCATCCGGGCGGCATGGTCGTCGGAGACATGCAGGCGGAGCTGGACATCCCGAACTCAACGCTCTCGCACCACCTGGAGAAACTGCGGCACGAAGATCTTGTCACCGTCCAGCGCGAGGGCACGTTTCTGCGCTACGCGGCCAACACGAACACGCTCAGCGAGTTGCTCGGGTTCCTGTACGCGGAGTGCTGTACCCGAAGCCAAGCGGTGAATCCTCGCGAGATCGTCTGGATCGGCAAACCGCGCCAGAAGAGCTGATCGAGGAGGGTGGGTGCATATGGACGTCAAGGATCTCGTGCGAGACAAGTACGCGCAACTTGCCATCCGCGTGGCGGGGGGCGCCTCGTGCTGCGCCGCCAGTTGCTGCGGCGGGTCCGCGGATCCGATTACCTCGGGCCTGTACGACGAGGCTCAGATTGCCGGTCTGCCGCCCGACGCCGTCCAAGCATCGCTTGGCTGCGGCAACCCTACCGCGCTGGCCGAGCTGCACCCGGGCGAGGTGGTCTTGGATCTCGGCTCGGGGGGCGGGATCGACGTCCTGCTCTCGGCCAAGCGGGTCGGCCCCGCAGGGCGCGCGTACGGCCTCGACATGACCGACGAGATGCTGGCGCTGGCACGGGAAAACCAGCGCAAGGCGGGCGTCGCGAACGTCGAGTTCCTGAAGGGCGAAATCGAGCGCATTCCGCTCCCCGATGACTCGGTCGATGTGGTGATTTCGAACTGCGTCATCAACTTGTCCGGCGACAAGGACCGCGTGTTTGCGGAAGCCTTTCGCGTGCTCAGACCGGGCGGGCGCTTCGCGGTTTCCGACGTGGTCGTCCAGGGGGATATCCCCGCGGAGATCCGCAGGAACATGGAGCTGTGGGTCGGGTGCGTCGCCGGCGCGCTTGAACGGGACGAATACGTCAGCAAGCTCGCACGGGCCGGGTTCGACGCGATCCGCGTCGAGCCGACACGCGTGTACGACATCGAAGACGCGCGCGCGTTCCTCTCGGGTCACGGTGTCGACGTCGACGCGGCGGCGCCGCTGGTCCGCGATCGCTTCATGAGCGCCTTCATCCGGGCGCGCAAGCCCCTCAGCACCGGTCACGGGAGTGACTGACGTGGCCCCGACCCAGGCGCGCGTGCTGTTCCTCTGCACACACAACGCGGCACGGTCGCAGATGGCCGAGGGCATCCTGCAGCATCTGAGCGCCGGGACCGTGGACGTCCAGAGCGCCGGGACGGAACCGTCGCAGGTCCATCCGCTCGCCGTCAGCGCCGTGCAGCGGCTGCTGGGCGTTGACATCAGCGGTCAGCGATCGAAACACGTTGACGAATTTGCCGGGCAGCGCTTCGACTACGTGATTTCGCTTTGCGACAGCGCCCGCGAGACGTGCCCGCTGTTCCCTGGCGATCCGGAGCGGATTCACTGGCGGTTCGACGACCCGGCGGCCGCCCTGGGCTCCGACGATGACCGCTATGTCGCGTTTCGCCAGGTGGCGGCTGAACTCGAGCGTCGCCTGAGGCAGCTCTTGGTGATTATCGAGAAGCACGCGACGCAGCAGCAGGGCACAGCACCTCGCGGGTGAACGAGACGCCGACGCTGGGCCGGCGGGCGCTCGCCGAGTTCATCGGAACCGCGCTGCTCCTCACCGCGATCATCGGATCAGGAATCGCCGCGCAACGTTTCAGTCCGAACGAGATCGGGCTCGAACTCTTGGAGAACGCCGTGGCGACGGGGGCGGCGCTCGCCGCGATCATCTTGGCGCTCGCTCCGGTGTCCGGGGCGCACCTGAACCCTGTGGTCACGCTGGCGGATCGGATCCTCAACGGTACGGCCTGGCACGAGTGTCTGGCGTACTGGACCGCTCAGGTGGGCGGGGGTATCGTCGGGGCCATCGTGGCGAACCTCATGTACTCCCTGCCCGCCGTGGCCTTGTCGCACAAAGTGCGGTCGGGGAGCGGGTTGTGGCTCGGGGAGGTGGTCGCGACATTCGGGCTCGTGCTCGTCATCTTCGGCATCGTCCACGCGGGGCAGAAGACCGCTGTCGCGTACGCGGTGGGCGCCTACGTGGCCGGTGCCTACTGGTTCACCTCCAGCACGAGTTTCGCGAACCCTGCCGTCAGCCTCGCCCGCACGCTCTCGGATAGTTTCGCGGGAATCGCCCCGGCCTCGGTGCCTCCGTTCATTCTGGCCCAGGTCGTCGGCGCTGTCCTGGCCGCGGTGAGCGTTCGCGCGCTCTATCCCCGTCCGCGCGTCACCTAAGCGCCATATTTGCTTCATTGCGACCCGTGACGCATGGACGGGCTCGATCGATGCCGGAGGACTCCTCGCGTCACTGCCGCAGGCTGCGCACCGACGCCCTCGTTCCGAGCGCCGCGTCCAGGCGCTGACGCAGTGCGTCCAGCTGCTGTTCGATCGCGTCCAGCCGATTGTGGATGTTGCTGAGCGAGACATACATGACACTCGGCTGACGTTCGTCCGCGACCGGCCCGGACGGGGCGACCTCATCCCGTATGATCCGCACCGTGCGCTCGCGCCTGAGGAGCCGCCACGCGAGGAACGCCCGATCGACCTGTCCCGCGAGCCACGCGACGACCAGCGCCGCCGCCGCCGCGAGGATGATGTCGAGCACCGTTACGGTCGCGCCCGCCGCTCCAGGCAGCGCGACGCTGATCGGCGTTTCGAGTGCGCCGATGTTCGACTGGACGAGCACTCCGCCCGCGAGGATCAAGAAGACGACAACGAGGGTCTGCACCACGTTCGCCACCTCCTCCGGCACCCTTCTCTAGGAGGTTTCCCCCGGGCGCGCCGCGGCTAACTCATGCGCGTTCGGACCGGGAGGCACCGGTCGGGGGGTGCGATCAGAGACGGCACGCGGTCAGGTCCGGGGTGAGCCCGGTCCCGGAAGCAGCGGCTGCTGGTAGAACTGCACGAACGCGTCCGCGACCGCGTCGGTGATGAGGCCCAGGTAGCGCTGCCCGACCTCGGCGCTGGCGTTGTGCGAGCTGTCCGTGTGCCCGTCAAAGGACTGAAAGAACCCGTGCCGTTCGACGTGATAGTTTGGGTAGAAGCTCCGCGGGTTCTGGTTCCAGACGCGGTCGTCCTTCGGCCGCTCGGGCGAGACCAGTTCGGGCCGGATCGCGAGCACGAGCGAGGCCTCGAAGTCCCCGGCGTGCCCCGGCACGTGGCCGCGTTTGGGGGCGCCCGCTTCGACGAGCGCGTCCCACGCGATCGCCCAGTGGGAGCCGGCGGCGACGTTCGCCGCAAACTGCACGGCGATGTCTCTCGCGACGAGCTGGTTCAGGACGTCGTTGCCGCCGTGGCCGTTGAGCAGAAACACCCGGCGGAATCCGCCCTCGACGACGATCGTCCGCACCAGATCAAACACCGCCTGGTAGTACGCGCCGCTGCTGAGCGACAGCGTCGCCCCCCAGGGCAGATGATGGTGCGACGAGCCGAAGGGGAGCGTCGGTGCCACGAGGACCGAGATCCGCGAGGAGGCCTTCTCGGCGGCGGTTCGGGCGACCGCCTCCACCTCGAAACAGTCCGTCCCAACGGGGAGATACGGGCCGTGCTGTTCCGTGGCCGCGGTCGGCAGCACCAGCAGCGTGTCGGGCGCCCGCCGCCGCAGCTCCGTGCGGGTCAGCTCGTTAAACAGGATCGTGGGTGGCATCGGTCGACCTCCATGTCCCCGGCCGTCGGGGACGGATCACGGCCGCCGGTGGTCCGGCCGCCGTGTCGGCGCGTCGGCTACGGCAGCAGCAGCAGGTAGGGGTGCTCGAGGACGTGCTTGACGCGTTGCAGGAACTGCGCGGCGGGCGCCCCGTCGACCACGCGGTGATCGAACGTCAGCGACAGCACCATCGTCGGGCGAATCTCGACGCGCTCCTCGACGGCGATCGGCCGGCGGCGGATGCGCCCGACCCCCAGGATCGCGGCGTCCGGCGCGTTCAGGATCGGGGTAAACCCATCGATCTCGAACATGCCCAGGTTGGTGACCGTGAACGTGCTGCCCTGCATCTCGTCCGGCCGCAGCCGCATGGTCCGCGCGCGCTCCGACAGGTCGCGGATCGCCGCGGAGAGCTGCGGGACGGCCGCGCGGTCCGCATCGCGGACCACCGGGACCACGATGCCCTCCTCGAGGGCGACCGCGACGCCGATGTGGATCTCGGTCAGGCGGCGCACGCCGGTGTGTTCCCACCGCGCGTTGATCGCGGGGTGGTCGCGCAGCGCGAGCGCCGCGGCCCGCACGATGAGATCGGTGTAGGTGAGGCGGATCCCTTCGCGCCGCTCAAGTTCGGCGGCGAGCTCCTCGCGCAGGCGGGCCGTGTCCCGCATATCGACTTCCGTCGTGAGGGTGAGCTGGGCTGAGGTCTGCAGGCTCTCCAGCATCCGTCGGGCGATGATGGCGCGCATCGCGCCCGACGCGGGCGATGCGGCGGCGGCCGGCGCCCCGTCGTAGCGCGCCGCGCCCGGCGTTCGCGCGGCGAGCGCCTGCTGCACATCGGCCTCCATGATGCGGCCGCTCGGTCCCGTGCCGATGATGGTGCCGATGTCGAGGCCGCGGGCATCCGCAAGCGCCCGGGCGCGCGGTGAGATCCTGACGCGTTCGGCCCTCTCCGAGACGGGGGCGCCCGCGGGGGCGGCCGGCGCGCTCGGGGCGGGGGCCGGCGGCGCCGCGGCGGCTCCCGCAGTGGAGACCGCTTCGCCGGGGGCCCCAATGACCGCGATCGGGGCCGCCACCGGCGCGGCGCTGCCCTCGGGGACGAGGATGCGAAGCAGCGTGCCCGTGGCGGAGGCTTCGACTTCGACGGTGGCCTTGTCCGTCATGACCTCAAACAGCGGCTCGCCTTTGGTGACGGCGCTGCCCTCGCGCTTGAGCCACCGGACGATGGTGCCCTCGTCCTGCGTGAGGCCCAGCTTCGGCAGGACGACGGTCGTGGCCATCAACCCACGAGCGCGCGCGCCGCGGCGACGATATCGCCCGTCTGCGGCAGCGCCGCCGTCTCCAGGACCGCGTTGTACGGGAGCGGGACGTTCTTGCCGCACAGGCGCACCGGGGGACCGTCGAGCGCGTCGAACGCGGCGGTCACGACCTGGGTGATGATCTCCGCGGCGATCCCGGCGCGCTCGTATCCTTCGTGGGCCACGATCAGCCGCCCGGTCTTCTGCACCGAGGCGACGATCGCGTCGATGTCCAGCGGGACGAGGGTCCGCGGGTCCAGAACCTCCAGCTCGATGCCGTCCCGGGCCAGCGTCTCGGCCGCCTCGAGTCCCTTGAGGACCATCGTGTGGATGCCGACGTACGTCACGTGGCGCCCGGGACGCTTGCAGTCCGCCACGCCGAGCGGCACCGTGTAGGCGCCCGCGGGCACGGGGCCTTTGGTGTTGTACAGCAGTTTGTGCTCCAGGAACACCACCGGGTTGTCGTCGCGGATCGCGGAGGCCAGGAGGCCCTTGGCGTCCGCGGGGGTGCTCGGTGTCACGACCTTGAGCCCCGGGATGTGGCAGAACCACGCCTCGAGCGACTGGGAGTGCTGCGCCGCGTTGCCTCGGCCGGCGCCCTCTTGGGCGCGAAACACGACGGGGACGCGGGCCTTGCCCCCGAACATGTAGTGGATCTTGGCCGCTTGGTTCACGATCGGTTCCATCGCGAGGGTCATGAAATCCACGTACATGAACTCCGCCACCGGGCGCGCGCCTGCCATCGCGCTGCCAACGGCGAGCGCGGCGATCGCCTCTTCCGAGATCGGCGTATCCCGGACCCGTTCCGCTCCGAACTCTTCCACGAGACCGCGGGTGACGCCGAAGACGCCGCCGCCCCCCCAGACGGCGACGTCCTCGCCCATCACAAACACGCGGGGATCCCGACGCATCTCTTCGCGGAGCGCTTCGTTCAGCGCCTCCGCGTAGGTCAGCACCCGCGTCTCTGCGGTCGTCGTCGACGCGGTCTCGCTCGTCCGTGTCTGCATAATGCGCGTCCCTCGATGTGGAGATGAAGGTCGATCGTCCGTCTGGCAAAATGCGCCGCTACGCGACCCGATTCCTGCCCCGACGGCGGCTGTAGGGTTTGCCGTGCGCGCCAGCGAACACGGAGGGCGCGCCCGGCCCCGATGCCGGCGCGCCCGAGGTGTGACCATGGCGGCGGTACGCGCATCGAAGACGCGCAAGGAAGGCACACGGACGGCCCCGGCGGTGCGAATCCCGGCCGAGCTGACCGCGGACCGCCTTGTCGCGATGCTGAGGACCATGCTGCTCATCCGGCGGTTCGACGAGCGCGCGCTGGATCTCTACCGCGAAGGTGCGATGCGGGGCACGACCCATCCATACATCGGGATGGAGGCGGTCGCGGTGGGCGCCTGCGGCGTTCTGCATCCGGGCGACCGGATCACCAGCACGCACCGGGGCCACGGTCACTGTCTCGCGAAGGGCGGGGACCCTCGGCTGATGATGGCCGAGCTGCTCGGCAAGGCGACCGGGTACTGCAAGGGGAAGGGCGGGTCGATGCACATCGCCGACGTGGACGCCGGGATCCTCGGCGCCAACGGCATCGTCGGCGCCGGCATCGGGCTGGCGACCGGCGCGGCGCTCGCGGCGAAGCTCGCCGGGAGCGGCGACGTGGTCCTGTGCTTCTTCGGCGACGGCGCCCTGAACCAGGGGATCTTCCACGAGGCGGCCAACCTCGCGAGCATCTGGAAGCTGCCGGTCGTGTACATCTGCGAGAACAACCAGTACGCGATGTCGGCGCGGGCGGACCGGTTTACGTCGGTCCCGGATCCGGCGGTGCGCGCGGATTCGTACGGCTTCCCGGGCGTGAGCTGCGACGGGATGGACGTCCTCGCGGTCTACCGGACCGTCGGCGAGGCGGTGGAGCGCGCGCGGTCCGGGGACGGGCCGTCCCTCGTCGTCTGCGTCACCTACCGGTACCTCGGGCACCACGTCGGCGATCCGCTCAACTACCGGGACAAGGCCGAGGTCGACACGTGGCGGACCCGGGATGCGATCGAGCAGCTTCAGCAGACCCTGATCGCGCACAAGCACCTGACCGCCGCCTCGGCGGAGGCGCTGCGGGCCGACGTGGCGCAGGAGATCGAAGCGGCGGTGGCGTTCGCCAAGGAGAGCCCGGATCCCGACGTCAGTGCGCTCACGCTGGACGTCTACGCGTAACCTGCGCGCGCGGCATGATCGGTGTGCCGCGAGTGCCGGGGAGGTTCGCGACCGGGCGCGCCGAGTGATCGATCGGGTCCCCGGTGTCATTGACCGCGGCCGGTCGGTATTGGGATAGGGGGCACGCGTGAGGAGTGAACGCGTCGGCGGGCCGACGGGCGTGTCGGTGGACCACCTGCTGGTGCTGCAGGCCGTCGGTGGGACCGAGACGCCGCAGTGGGCGCCGGACGGAACCGCGGTCGTCTTCACATCCGGCCTCGGCGGTCCCGCCGAGTTGTGGAGCGTCTCTCCGGCCGGAGGCCCGCCGGTCCGACTGACGGTGGGGATGGGCGGCGTCGGGCATCTGGCGCTTGCCAGACCGCAGTGGTCGCCCACCGGCGAATACATCGCGTACGTGTCGGCGAAGACGGGTGCGGACGAGATCTGGCTGTGGCCCGCGGACGGGTCCGGCGAGCGGCAGCTGACCAGGCTCGGCGGCCGCATCGAAACGTTCGCCTGGGCGCCCGACGGACGCGCGCTCGCGGTCGCCTCCAACGCCAGCGGAACGTTTGACGTCGTGCGCGTGACGGTGCCGGCCGGCGATGCCCGCCGGCTCACCGGGGACGCCCGCTACGAGACGTATCCGGCGTTCACCCCGGACGGGCGCATCCTGTATGTCCGGCTGAACGAGGCGTGGACCGATCACGACGTGATCCTGATCAACGCCGATGGGACCGATCCGAGGCTCGTCCTGCGCGACACCGACTTCTTCGACTATCATTACGGCAGCGCGTTTGGCCATCCCCGCGTATCTCCGGACGGGCGGACGTTTCTGTTCCGCTCGCAGCGAAGCGGCTGGATCAACATCTGGGCCGCGCCGGTCGACGGCGGGGATCCTCGGCGGGTGGCGCCGGCCGAGGCGGATCAAAATGACGCGGTCTGGTCCCCCGATGGTCGGTTCGTCGCCTACACGGAAAACCACAACGGCACGGTGGAGCTGCGCATCGCGCCCATCGATGGGGGAGCTCCCCGTGCGCTCGTGGCCCCGACGATGGGGGTGTGCACCGCCCCCGCCTGGTCGCCGGACGGCACGCGGCTGAGTTATCTGTTCGGCACGCCGCTCACGCCCAACGATGTGTGGGTGGTGAGCGTCGCGGACGGCCAGGCCCGGCCGCTGACGCGCTCGATGCTCGGGGGAGGCGTGGAAGGCCGTCTCGCGGCGCCCGACAAGATCGCGTACCCGACGTTTGACGGGCGGACGATCCACGCGTACCTGTACCGGCCGGCGAACCGGGGCCGCGCGTGTCCCGGTCTGCTGTGGATTCACGGCGGCCCGACGAGCCAGTTCATGGATACGTTCCAGCCCCAGGTACAGTATTTCGTCGACGCGGGGTACGTCGTGCTGCTGCCGAACGTCCGGGGCAGCTCGGGATACGGGCGGGCGTTCGAAGATCTCAACCGGAAGGATTGGGGCCACGGGGACCTGCGCGATGCGATCGCGGGCGCCGAGTACCTGCGGGGCCTGCCGGAGGTCGACGCCGAGCACATCGGCATCACCGGAAACAGTTACGGCGGGACCATGACGATGGCGGCGGTGGCGTTCGCCCCGCCCGGGGCATTTCAGGCGGCGGTCCCGTGCTCCGGCTACTGCGACTTCATCTACCGGGTCCGAAGCGGCACCGAGGAACTGCGCCACGTGAAGCAACTCGAGTACAAGCTGGGACGGCTCGACGAGAACGAGGACGTCTACCGGCGGTGCTCATCCCTGCTGCATGTCCGGCGGGCGGCGACGCCGTGTTTTGTCGTGCACGGCGAAGGCAAGTACCCGGGGTCGCCGCAGGCCCGATTCTTTGCGTTGGCGCTCGAGGCGTACTACAAGCCGTTCTGGTACAAGGTCTACCAGGGGGAAACGTACTACGTCACGGCACGGGCCAACGTCAGGCGATTGCTCCGCGACATGCGGGATTTCTTCGATCTGTACCTGAAGGGCGTCGCGTACGACCGCCCCGACGACGGCACGAGACCCCTGACCCACCTCAGCGGCGTTGTGCCCGCCGCGTCCAGCCGCGCGGGTCCCGGAGGGACGTCCGGTGCGTCCCCCGTGACGACGCCCCCGCCAGATGTGGCGACTTAGTTCGCGGTCCGCCGCGGCGGGTGTGTCTCGCGCTGCCGGGCGGGAGCCCTGAGCGATGACCCACGCGGTGTACGCGGGCGACAACCTTGAGGTGCTGCGACGGCTGCCGTCCGACTCGGTGCCGCTGATCTACATCGACCCGCCGTTCAACACCCGGAAGACGCAGCGCCGCACCCGCATCAAGACCGTGCGGTCCGAGCGCGGCGACCGGATCGGCTTCCAGGGACGGCGGTATGCCACGATCGAGCTCGGCACCCGCGCCTTCGCCGACGACTTTGACGACTATCTCGGATTCCTGGCGCCGCGCCTGCGAGAAGCGCACCGCGTGCTCGCGCCCGACGGATCGTTTTACTTTCACACCGACTACCGAGAAGTGCACTACTGCAAGGTCCTGCTGGACGAGGTGTTCGGCCGGGCGTGCTTTCTCAACGAGATCATCTGGGCGTATGATTTCGGCGGCCGCAGCCCTCGGCGGTGGCCCGCCAAGCACGACAGCATCCTGTTTTACGTCAAGAACCCGGCGCGCTACGTGTTCAACGGCGCCGACATCGATCGTCTCCCGTACATGGCCCCGAACTTGGTCGGACCGGAGAAGGCGGCGCGCGGGAAGCTCCCCACGGACGTGTGGTGGCAGACGATCGTGCCGACGGCCGGGCGCGAGCGCACCGGCTATCCCACGCAGAAGCCGCTCGCGATTCTCAAGCGGATCGTCACCGCGTCGTCGCGCCCGGGCGACACGGTGCTCGACTTTTTCGCGGGCAGCGGCACGACGGGCGAGGCGGCGTACCAACTCGGCAGACGATTCGTGCTCGTGGACAACAACCCGGAAGCCCTCGAAGTCATGGCGAAGCGCTTTGAGGGAGTGGCCGGGATCGAGTGGGTCGGATTCGACCCGGCGTCGGTTCCGGCGCCGTCCCGCGCCGCGCGCCCCGCCGGCCGTCGGATGAGGTAGCCGCCTCCTGGGCCGCGGGGCGGCTACACCGTCACCGTCGTGGGTGTGCCGTGCTCCAGCGAGGCGCGCAGCGCCGCGATCGTCCGCACGTTCGCGACGGCGTCGTCCGGCGGCAGCGCGAGGCGCTCGCCGGAGAGGACATCCCCGAAGTGCTCCACCATCCGCTGATACTGGTCCGTGCCCGGGATCGTGACGACGTCCCGGTCGGCTCCGCGCACGATGTCGAGCGTCGTCTCGGCCATCGTGGGCAGGAACGCGCCCGGATTCGGCACCACCACGCGCCCCGTCGTTCCGACGATCTCGTAGGTCTCGCGGCGGGGCAGGGTGATGCCGCAGTCGATCATGCCCACGCGGCCGTCGGCGCACCGCAGCAGCCCGGCCGCCGTCTCGTCGACCCCGGTCGACCCGATCGTGCCGAACGCGACGACCTCGCTCGCCTCGCCCAGGACGGCGCGGCAGAGGTTCGTCGCGTAGCACCCGACGTCATTGAGCGCGCCGCCGCCGAGCGCGGGGTCGAACCGAATGTTGCCGCGCCGTTCCCGCGTCGCGAACGTGAACGCCGCCCGCACGAGCCGCACGTCGCCGATGCCGCCGGCGCGCACGATCTCGAGGACGCGTTCGGTGCGCGGATGGAACCGGTACATGAACGCTTCCATTAAAACGACCCCGTGGCGCCGGCAGGCCGCGATCATCGCGTCGCACTCCGCCGCCGAGACGGCGAGCGGCTTTTCGCACAGCACGTGCTTCCCGGCCGCGGCGCATCGGACGGTCCACTCGCAGTGCAGCGTGTTGGGCAGCGGGATGTAGACCGCCTGGATCTCCGGGTCCGCAAGCAGCGCCTCGTACGACGCGTGGGATCGCGGGATCTTGAGGCGCTGGGCGGCTTCCTGCGCCCGGGCCGCCGTCCGGCTCGCGATCGCGACGAGCCGGGCGTTGCGAGCGCGTTGGAGTGCGGGAATCACCGCGCGCACCGCGATGTTGGCGACGCCGAGTACTCCCCAGTTGATCGTGGCCACGACCCGCCTCCTCGGTGCGTCTCGACGCCTGAGTTCCCCCTCGGGCCGCCGTTCTCCCGCGCGCCCGCGGGCCGCGCCAGGGGGCATGGAATGGAGGCGGCGCGCGTTATGCAGGCAAACGGCACGACGAGAGTGAGGGGGCCGCGCGTGGATATCGGGATCATCGGCTCGGGCAAGATCGGCGGCACGGCCGCGACGCTGTTCGCGAAGGCCGGCCATCAGGTCATGATCGCCAACTCCCGCGGACCGGCGTCGCTGGCACCCCAGATCGCCGCGCTCGGCCCCGGGGTGCGGGCGGGGACCGTCGACGAGGCGGCGAGGTTCGGGCAGGTCGTCCTCGTCGCGATTCCGCTCGGGAAGTACACGACGCTGCCGGACGCGGCGCTGTCCGGCAAGATCGTGATCGACGCGATGAACTACTATCCGCAGCGGGACGGCGATCTGTCGCTGGGGCCGCGCACGTCGAGCGAACTGGTCGCCGAGTCTCTGCGCGGCGCCCGCGTCGTGAAGGCCTTCAACACGATGTTCTACCAGACCCTCGCCGCCAAGGGCCAGCCCGGGAGTCCCGTCGACGACCGCTTGGCGCTGTTCGTGGCCGGGGACGACGCGGACGCGAAGGCGGTCGTGTCGCGGCTGATCGAGGAGATCGGGTTCGCCCCGATCGACACCGGCTCGCTCCGGGACGGCGGACGGCTCCAGCAGCCGGGCTCCCCCATCTACAACAAGCCGATGACCGCGCGCGACGCCCGGGACGCCGCGCGCGTCCTCGCGACGGGGCGGAGCTGACGTGATGCCGACGCATCGCGATCGGCCGAACGCCGCGGCGGCGGGCACCGTCGCCATCGGCGATCTTATCGTGCACCGGCTTGGGTACGGGGCGATGCGGATCACCGGTCCGGGCGTCATCGGCGAGCCGCCTGATCTCGAGCAGGCCAAGGCGGTCCTGCGGCGCGCCGTCGAGCTCGGCGTCAACTTCATCGATACCGCCGACTCGTACGGGCCGGCCGTCTCAGAGCGGTTGATCGCCGAGGCGCTCTATCCGTATCCGCCCGGGCTGGTGATCGCGACCAAGGGCGGGCTGCTGCGCCCCCCCGGCGGCGGATGGGTGCCCGACGGCCGCCCCGAGCATCTCCGGGAGGCGCTGGACGGGAGCCTGCGGCGCCTTCGGCTGGAGCGGATCGACCTGTACCAGCTCCACCGGGTGGACCCGAAGGTCCCGCTCGACGAGTCACTCGGCGCGTTGGTGCACGCGCAGTCCCTGGGCAAGATCCGGCACATCGGCGTCTCGAACGTGACCACGGAGCAGCTTGCGGTCGCCCGCAGCATGGCGCGCGTGGTGTCGGTGCAGAACCGCTACAATCTGTCGGATCGGACGTCCGATCCCGTCGTTGATGTGTGCACGCGGGACGGGCTGGCGTTCCTGCCCTGGCGTCCGGTGGCGAGCGGCGCGTTCGTGCCCCCGCGCGACCGGCGCGTGGAGGAGATCGCGCCGCCCCCAGGAGTCACGCCGGCCCAGGAGGCGCTGGCGTGGCTGCTCAGGCGGTCGCCGGTGATGCTGCCGATTCCCGGGACATCGTCGATCGCCCACCTCGAGGAGAACATCGGGGCCGCGGCGGTGCGCTTGAGCGATGAGGAGTTTGCCGCGCTCTCGGCGCTGTGACGTGACAAGGCCGGCGCCCGGGCGAGAGCCCGGCGGCGGCCTCGTCCCCCGCGGGGAGGACGCTAGCGCTGCAGGATCCGCTGCTGGTGCTCCGGCAGCGTCGCCCAGACGTGGACCGGACGCTCCGCGGTCCGCGCCAGCGGTTCGCCGCCGACCATCGTGAGCGTGTTCACCAGCCGCGTCGAGCCGTTCCGCCGGGTCATCGCGACGTCGTAGAACGCGTACTCTCCCTGCTCGAGCCGGAACACCGCCACGTCGGCGCGCCCGCCGGGCCGCAGCGTGCCGAGCTCGGGCTTGCGCATCGCCCGGGCCGGGCGCACGGTCGCGCGCTCGATCACGTCCGGAAGGCTCATGCCCAGATTGAGGAACTTGGAGAGCGTCGTCGGCAGGTCGAACATCGGCCCCTGAATGCTGAGTTGATGGATGTCGCTGCTGATGACGTCGGGCAGGAGCCCCTGGTTCAGCATCGCCTCCGCGACCTCATAACTGAACGAGCCGGTGCCGTGCCCGACGTCGAGGATCAGGCCCCGGTCGTGCAGCTGCTTCACTTCCTCGCGCACCGAGCCGGAGGGGGTGACGATCCGCTGCGTCCCGCCGGTCGAGCAGTGGGTCAGGATGTCCCCCGGCCGCAGGAGCGCGAGGACCTCCTCGATCGTCGGCGGCCCGCTGGCGATGTGGACCATCAGCGGGAGCCCCACGCGGTCGGCGAGGGCGCGCGCCATCTCGAGCGGCCGGATGCCGACGCCTTCGGTCGTCGACTGGTCGATGCGGGCCTTGATGCCGAGGATGACGTCGCGGTGCGCGTCGACGATCTTCTCGGCCACCTCGGCGTCGCAGTAGCGTAGGTTCACGAACTCCCACGACCGCGCGATCAATCCGATCGCGGAGAGGTTCAGCAGCGCGTACACGGTCGCCCGGCTCGGCTCGATGATGAACCGCCGGAATCCCGGAAAGCCGTACGCGCCGGCGCTGCCGACATCGAGCCAGGTCGTGACCCCGGTGCGCGCGGCGACCGGGTCGGGCTCGACCCCGTAGTAGGTCGCGCCCCAGTACACGTGGGTGTGCAGATCGATCAGTCCCGGGGTGACGACCTGGCCGCGCGCGTCCACGACGCGGGCCGCGTCGGCCGGGTTGAGCCCGGGCGCGACCGCGGCGATCTTCCCGTCGGCGATACCGACGTCCGCCGTGGCATCGAGCTTCGACGCCGGGTCGAGCACGCGTCCCCCGGCGATGATCGTGTCGAACCGCGTCGTGCGAGTGCCCCCAGCCGTCCGGCTCATTCACGCGCTCCCCAGTGCCTGCTGCGCCGTCGACCGGCGCGCCGCACCGCTGTTCGTCGCGGTGCGGGTGAACGCCTGCCGCGCGCGCGGGAGGTGGCGATTTGCGCGTGGGCGAACCCATCGATCGAGGTCCGGCGACGCGCCCTGCGCCGTTCGCGGACGCCGGCCGGACGGGGGCAGAGCGTGAGGATTGCCGCAGTACGGCCCGTGGTCGTGGGTGCCCGGATGCGGAATTGGATCTTCGTGAAGGTCGAGACCGACGAGGGCGTCGTCGGCTGGGGCGAGTGCACGACGGAGTGGAAGACCCGCGCGGTAGCCGCCTGTGTGGAAGACTTCGCGCCGTTTGTGGTGGGGCAGGACCCGCTGCGGACGGAGCATCTCTGGCAGGTCATGAGCCGGCAGGCGTTCTTCCGCGGGGGGATCGTCGCGATGAGCGCGCTCAGCGGCATCGACCAGGCGCTCTGGGACATCGCGGGCAAGGTGCGCGGGGTCCCGGTCTATCAACTCCTGGGGGGCGCGGTGCGCGACCGGGTGCGGCTGTACGATCACCTCGGCGGCGGCGCGCCCGACGCCGTCTACGAGACGTTTACCCCCGACGCGGTCGCCGAGCACGCGCAGGCGTCGGTGGCCGAGGGGTTTACCGCGGTCAAGGCGGTGTTCGTCCCGCGGACCGGGCCGCTCGAAGGCCCCGGGCCGGTCCGTCTGCTCGACCGGCTGATGGGGACGCTCCGGGAGGCGGTCGGCGACGGCGTGGACATCATGCTGGATTTCCACGGGCGCACGTCGCCGGCGATGGGCATCCAGTACGGCCGGGCGGTCGCCCCCTACGCGCCGCTGTTCATCGAGGAGCCGTGTCCGCCGGAGAACGTGGAGGCGATGGCCGAAGTCGCGCGCCAGCAGCCGTGTCCCGTGGCGACGGGCGAGCGCCTCACGACCCGGTTCCAGTTTCGGCCGCTGCTGGAGCAGCGCGCGTGCGCCGTGGTGCAGGCGGACGTCGGGCACTGCGGCGGGCTCTCGGAGATCAAGCGGATCGCGGCGATGGCCGAGACCTACTACGTCGCCGTGGCGCCCCACAATCCCGCCGGGCCGATCGCCCAGGCGGCGGCGCTGCACGTCGCGCTGTCCACCCCGAACTTCCTGATTCAGGAGCAGATGCGCTCGGATGTCCCGTGGCGGGATGACATCGTGGACGAGCCGCTCGGACGCGCCGGCGGCTACGCGCTCGCGCCGACGCGTCCCGGCCTCGGGCTGGAGATCGACGAGCGCGAAGCGGCCAAGCATCCGATGGCGCAGGAGCCGCTCCTGCGCTACTTCCACGACGACGGCTCGGTCGCGGACTGGTAGGCGGCGGGAGGCGCCATGAAGATCACCAAGGTCGAGGCGATCCCGCTCAGGCTTCCGGAGCTCGATGCGACGATCGCGGACGGGATCCAGGACGACGTGATCGTGCGCGTGCACACCGACGAGGGGATCACCGGGATCGGGGAGGCCGATTCGTCGCCGAGCGTCGTGAAGGCGCTCGTGGACGCGCCCGAGTCGTGGTGGCGGTCGCGCGGGCTCGCGAGCATGCTGGTCGGCGAAGATCCGCTGCACACCGAGCGCCTGTGGGACAAGATGTACGACGGCACGCTGTGGATGGGGCGCGGCGGCGTCGCCGTGCAGGCGATCTCCGCGGTCGACCTCGCGCTGTGGGACATCAAAGGCAAGGCGCTCGGGCAGCCGATTCACACGCTGCTCGGCGGAGCGCGCCGCGAGACGCTGCCCCTCTACGCCAGCATGCTGTTCGAGGCGGACCACGCGCGGATGCGGGAGCGCGCGCAGCGCTACGTCTCGCAGGGCTACCGGGCGGTGAAGTTCGGCTGGGGACCGATGGGGCCGGATCTCGCGACCGATGTGGCGCTCGTGCGGGAGGCGCGGAGGGCGATCGGTGACGCCGCGCTGCTCGTCGACGCCGGGGCGGCGTGGACGCTGCGGGAGGCGGTGCGCCGCCTCGACGCGTTTCACGAGTACGCGCCGTTCTGGCTCGAGGAGGCGCTCGCGAGCGACGACCTGGACGGGTGGGCGCGCCTGACCGCGGCCTCGCGGGGCACGCGGATCGCGACGGGCGAGCAGGAGTCGCTGGCGAGCGCGTTCCACGACCTCCTGGAGATCGGCCGCGTCGACGTGATCCAGCCCGACCTCGCGCGCGCGGGCGGGTTCACCCAGGGGCGCCGGATCGCGGATCTTGCCGCGTCCCACCACGCGCTGTTGGTGCCGCACGCGTGGAAGTCGGAGATTCTGGTCGCGGCGTCGGTGCACTTCGCCGCCACGCTGCCCGCGGTCCCCTTCGTGGAGTACTCGGTGGCCGAGTCGCCGCTGCGCCGGGAGCTGGCGCGCAGCGATCTCGTGGTGTCGCACGGGACCGTGCGGATCCCGCAGGGCCCGGGGTTGGGGGTCGAGTTGAACGAGGAGATTGTGACGCGGTACCGCACCGACCGTTAGCGCTGCGGACCGCGGAGGAGGGTGGCACATGGAGACTCGAGACGCGCTGCCGCATCTGTTCCTGGATTTCATGCAGATGCAGGAGTTCGTGAAAGACCCGCTGGTCTTCGTCGGCGGGGAAGGCATCCGGCTGACCGACTCCACGGGCAAGCAGTATATCGACGGGCTGTCGGGCGTGTTTGTGACCAGCTTGGGCCACGGCAATCTGCCGGTGATCGAGGCGATGATCGCGCAGGCGCAGCAGCTCGCGTTCGCACCGCCGCTCCACAGCACGACGCCCCCGGCGCTCAAGCTGACCGAGATCCTGCTGCGCATCGCGCCCGAGGGTGTCGGCGCCGTGAAGCTCATGAGCGGAGGCTCCGAGGCGACGGAGGCCGCGATGAAGCTGACGCGCCAGTATCACCAGCAGACCGGCCATCCGCGGAAGTACAAGATCATCGGCCGCTACGGCGGGTACCACGGCGGCACGATGGGGGCGCTGTCGGCGGGGGGCGGGCGCGACCGGAAATCACCGTACGAGCCGCTCGGCGTCGGGTTTCTGCACGTCCATCCACCGTACTGCTACCGGTGCCCGTTCGACCAAACGTACCCGACCTGCGGGCGCACGTGCGTCGGGCTGATCGAGAAGACGATCCAGATGGAGGATCCCGAGACGGTCGCCGCGGTGATCGTCGAGCCGATCTCGATCTCGTCCGCGGGATTCATGGTGCCGCCGCCGGACTATCTGCGGCTCCTGCGGGAGGTCTGCACCCGCCACAACGTCGTCCTGATCTACGACGAGATCATCACCGGGTTCGGCCGGCTCGGCGAGATGTTCGCGTCCGAGTATTATCACGCGGCCCCGGACATCACGTGCTGCGGGAAGGGCATGAGCGGCGGGTACGCGCCGCTGTCCGCGATCCTGATCCGGGACCGGATCGCCGACGCGTTCTACGGCGAGGCGGGCGAGCAGCGGCAGTTCCACCACGGGCACACCTACGGCGGCAACCCCGTGGCGTGCGCGGCGGGGGTGGCGGCGCTCACCCAGCTGATCGAGCGCGATCTCATCGGGAACGCCCGGCGGCAGGGCGCGCACCTCCGCGAGCGCCTCGAGGGGCTCGCCGCGCGGTACTCGATCATCGGCGACGTCCGGGGCGCCGGCATGCTGCAGGGCGTCGAGTTCGTCGCGGATCGACGGACGAAGGCGCGGTTCGGTCCGGCGGTCCGGCCTGGCAAGGTCGTGGAGCGCGCGTGCCGCGAGCGCGGCCTCCTGCTGCGCTGCGGGGACGACTTCGCGGCGTTCGCGCCGCCGCTGATCTCCACCGTGCGCGACATCGATGAAATGTGCGACATCCTCGGCGAGAGCATCGGCGTCGCGGAGGCGGCCCTCGCATGACGGAGACGGCGTTCCGCGCCGGGGTCGGGCGCGCGACGATTACGCCGCCGCTCAACGTGCCGCACGCGGGCTGGGGGGCGCAGACCCACGTGTACCCCGAGGGGATCGAGACCGACCTGTGGGCGACCGTGCTCGTGGTCGACGACGGACGCGAGCGCGCGGCGATCGTGGATCTGGACCTGGTGATCATCACGGATGAGGAGTCCCGCACGATCGCCCAGGCCGTCGGCCGCGTGGTCGGGATTCGTCCCGAGCAGGTGCGGGTCTCCGTGACCCACAATCACACCGGGCCGCCGCCGAGCCGGTGGGACTGGCTGGAAGGCACGGCCGAGCTGCGGCGGTACTACGAGATGCTGCCGGCGTTCGCCGCCGGCGCCGCCCGGATCGCGCTCGGCGACCTCCGCCCGGCGCGCCTCGGGGCGGGCGTGGGCGAGAGCCGCGTGGCGGTGAACCGGCGCGAGACGGCGCCCGACGGCCGTCGCGCCGCCGGCGTGAACCCGACGGGGATCATCGACCCCGCGGTGCTCGTCGTGCGGATCGACGGCACGGACGGCCGCCCCATCGCGGCGATCGTGGGCTACACGATGCATCCGACGACGGCGGGGCCGACGTTCCGGCGGATCACGGCCGACTGGCCGGGGCATCTGAAGCGCACCGTGGAGCAGCTGACCGGGGCCACGTGTCTATTCGCGCAGGGCGCCACCGGCAACGTCGGGCCCGGGCCCGAGGGGTTTACCGACGACGCGGGGGTGCTGCGGCGGCTCGGGATGCTCGTCGGGTGCGAGGCGGCGCGCGTGTACCTCGGGATCCGCGTGCCCCCGGTCGAGTTCGTGCACGAGCGGGTCTGGGAATCCGGGGCGTCGCTCGGCAAGTGGGCGGCCCGCCCGGTGGCAGGCCCGGAGCCGATCGTGCGGAGCCGGGTAGTGGAGCTCCGCCTGCCGCTCCGGCCCCAGCCGCCGGTGGCGGAGGCGGAGGCGCGCCTCCGCGACGCGCAGCGGACCCTGCAGGCGCTCGTCGCCCGAGGCGCCCCGGACGCGGAGATCGAGGCCGCGACGTTCGTGACGAAGCGCGCCAACATGACCCTGACGCGGGCGCGCGCGTTCGGCGGACGGACCGAGCAGCCCGTGGACCTCTACCTGCTGCGCCTTGGTCCGGTGGTGCTGGCCGCGGTGGCGAACGAGCCCTTCGCCGAGATCGGACTCGCCGTGAAGGCCGGCTCCCCGTTTCCGTATACCTGGTTCGGTGGCTACGTCGGAGGCTGGGGAGGATATATCCCGACCGCGGAGGAGTACCCCAACGGGGGATACGAGGTGGAGACCTCCCCGTTCGCGCCGGAGGCGGCGGCCAGGCTCGTGGATGGAACCGTCGCCGCCCTGCGCGAGTTCTATAAGGAAACCGAACGTCCGGAGCACGCGCTCCGGTAGTCGACTCGTGGGAGCCCCGTCCGCCGCATCGGCGACGCACGCGGCCGCCACAAGAAACGGAGGGGACGCGACGATGAAGAACGAGCATGCGATCGACTCGACCCCGGAGCGGCCGCGCGGCCGCCGTCTGACCCGCCGGGAGCTCGTGCGCGCAGGCGTGGCGGCCGGCAGCGGCCTGGCCGGGGCGTGGCTCCTCGAGGGGTCCGGACCGCAGTTGCTGGGATCGGCCGCCTACGCGGCGGCGGCCCCGAAGCGCGGGGGCACCATCACGTGGGGCATGACGTCCGACCCGGTCAACTATGCGCCGTTCGGCGGCGTCGCCGGCTCGTCGTTCGAGGTGACGTCGCTCGTCTACGAGTCGCTGCTCGCCTGGGATAAGAATCTCAAAATCTTGCCCGCGCTGGCGACGTCCTTCCAGATTCCGGACAACAAGACGTACGTCTTCAAGCTGCGCCAGGGCGTCAAGTTCCACAACGGGCAAGACTTCACGGCCGACGACGTCAAGTACTCGCTGGAGCTGCAGAAGACCCCGCCGCCGCCCGGCGTGATCCAGGGCTTCTATCCCAAGATCGTGGGCGTCGACGCGACGGACAAGTATACGGTCACGGTGCACATGGGCGAACCCGACGCGACCCTCCTCGGGTATCTCGCGTGGGGGCGGTACTCGTGGATCGTCCCGAAGGGTCTGTACGATCAGATGGACGTCCGGACGAAGGCCGTGGGGACCGGGCCGTTCAAGCTGACCGAGTTCGTCCCGAACGACCACAGCACGTTCGTGCGGAACCAGGACTACTGGAACAAGTCGCTCCCGTACCTGGACGGCATCACGATGAAGGTCATGCAGGACGAGCAGGCGCGCGTCGCCGCGCTGCGCACCGGCGCGATCGACGGGTCGACGTTCACGTCGGACACGACCAAGACCATGGCCAACGACTCGAACCTGACCGTGCTCAAGGGCCTGCAGGCGGCGTTCCGGGAGATGGAGCTCACGATCCACGGCGACGGCAAGGCCTGGAACAACGTGAAGGTCCGCCAGGCGATCAGCGCGGCGATCAACCGCCAGGAGATCATCGACAAGGTGTACGGCGGCGACGCCTACTTCACGAGCAAGATCCCGATCGGGTACGGGGATTGGCCAATCCCGCAGGACGCGCTGCATCACACGTACGAGGTCTACGATGTGAACAAGGCCAAGCAGCTCATGGCTGAGGCTGGGGTTCCCAACGGCTTCGCGGTCACCCTGCAGTCGATCGCGCACCCCACGGACTACACCGAGTCCGCGCAGGTGATCAAGCAGCAGCTCGCGGCGATCAACATCAACGTGACGGTGCAGCCGCTCGAGATCGGCACGTTCGCCGCGAACAACGGCAACGGGTCGTTCGAGTGGCAGAACACGGGCCGCGGCATGCGCGGAGATCCCAGCGGGTACATCGCCGACTTCGACCCGACGAGCTCCATCGACAAGGTGTGGTACGGCGGCGGCTACAACAACCAGGAGCTCAACACCCTCTACTTCCAGGGGATCCACGAGACCAACCCGGTCAAGCGCCTGCCGCTGTACCGCCGGATGCAGGAGATCATCATCACGGAGTGGCCCGCGATTCCGCTCGTCAACCCGATGGTGTACCAGGTCGTCCGCAAGCGCGTGAACGGCTACTACGTGTCGTTCGTCGGCAACGAGGTTGGGCTTCTCCAGTCGTGGGTCAGCTGATCGCGGAGGGGCGGCGCCGTGCGGGCGCCGCCCCCGATTCGAGCCGACGGCGGCGCGGCCCAGGCCGGCCGCGCGCCTGACGCGGAGCGGTCAATGCTGCGGTATGTAGCCGGCCGCCTGCTGCTCCTCATCCCCACGCTCCTCGGCATGTCGGTGCTCATCTTCGCGCTGGTGCGGCTTCTGCCGGGGGACGTCGTGGACGCGATGTTCAGCGGCGACGTCAGCGCGACCGCCGCGGCGAAGCAGGCGGTCCGGGTCTCGCTCGGGCTGACCGATCCGGTGCCGCTGCAGTACGTCAAGATGATCGGCGGCGTCGTCACGGGCCATCTGGGCAAGTCGTTCACGACCGGCGAGCCGATCGCCGCGGTCATGGCCCGTGCGCTGCCGATCACGAGCGAACTGGCCGTCCTCGCCGTGCTGCTGGCCACGGTCGTCGGCGTGCCGCTCGGCGTGCTGTCGGCGGTGCGGCCCAACACCGGCACAGACCTGGCCAGCCGAGTGTGCGGCCTCATGGGCCTCTCGGTGCCCAACTTCTGGTTCGCGACGCTCGCGCTGCTCGTCAGCTCGCTCGTGTTCCATTGGGTGCCGCCGGTCACGTGGATTCCGCCGTCGCGCGATCTCGCCGGCAACCTCAGCCAGGTGGCGATCCCGGTGGTCGCGATCTCCGTGTACCTGCTGGCGGTCATCATGCGCATGACGCGCGCGACGATGCTCGAGGTGCTCGGCCAGGACTACGTGCGCACGGCGCGGGCGAAGGGGGCGTCGTCGCACGCCGTGGTGTTTCGCCACGCGCTGCGGAACTCGCTGATCCCCGTGGTCACCGTGATCGGGTTTCAGGTCGGCGGCCTGATGGGCGGGGCGACCGTCGTTGAGGTGATCTTCGGCCTGCCCGGGATGGGGTACACGCTCGTCCAGGGGATCTACGCCCGCGACTACCCAGTGATCGAGATGTCCGCCTTGTTCCTGGCCGGCGTCTTTGTGTTCGTGAACCTGCTGGTCGACCTGCTGTACGGGGTCATCGATCCCCGCATCGAGCACGCATGAGCGCGCCCCAGGCGGTCGGACTCCAGCAGGCGGCGCGCAGCGCCGCGCCTCCGCGGCGCGGGCGCTTCACGGCCGCACGCCTGTGGCGCAACCCGATCGGGATCGCGGGGCTGGTGATCGTGCTCGGCACGGTCCTGGTCGCGCTTGGCGGGCCGCTCCTGTGGCGGGTCAACTACGCGGACCAGGCCTGGCACCGCCTGCTGGCGCCGAGCCTCGCGCATCCGATGGGCACCGACGAGCTCGGGCGCGACGAGCTCGCCCGCGTCATCCACGGCGCGTCGGTCTCGCTGCAGGTCGGGATCATCGCCGTGCTGATCGCGTTCGCGCTCGGCAGCACGATCGGCGTGTTCGCGGGATTCTATCGGGGCCGCACCGACGCGGTCCTGATGCGGATCCTGGATATTATCTTCGCCGTGCCCGGCCTCGTCCTGGCCATCATGATCGCGGGCCTGCTCGGGCCGACGCGGACGAACGCGATGATCGCGATCGGCATCATCTACGCGCCGGCGTTCGGCCGCGTCGTGCGGGGATCCGCGCTCAGTATTATGGGACTGCCGCACGTCGAGGCGGCCCGCAGCATCGGCGCGTCGGATCTCCGTATCGTCGCGCGCCACCTGATCCCGAACCTGATCGCACCGGTCATCATCCTCGTCACGGTGTATCTCTCGACGGCGATCCTCACGGAGGCGGCGCTGAGCTTCTTGGGGCTGGGGACGCAGCCGCCCGAACCGTCGTGGGGCAACATGCTCAACACCGCGCGCTCGTATATGGAGCTCGCGCCATGGCTTGTCATCTATCCGGGCCTAGCGATCATGATCGTCGTGCTGGGGTTCAACTTCCTCGGGGACGGGATGCGGGACATCCTCGATCCCCGATTGCGCGAGGTGTAGGGTGAGTGATTCTCCCGTACTGAGCACGGTGGACTTCGAGCGGCCGGGCAAGCAGGTCGGCCACCTCGAGATCCCGGCGGGCGGATGGACGAACGGGTACATCCCCGCGATCTGCGTGAAGCACGGCGAGGGCCCCACGGCGCTCGTGACGGGTGGGGTCCACGGGGATGAGCCGGAGGGGCAGATCGCCGCGTTCAACCTCGCGCGGGAGGTGCGGCCGGAGGATGTGCACGGCCGGCTGATTATTCTGCCGTGCGTGTCGCCCGATGCCTCGCGCGCGTATACGCGAAATTGGCCGAGCGGCGTCGACTTCAACCGCAGCTTTCCCGGGTCGCCCACCGGACGGCCGGACCAGCAGCTGGCGGACTACTTCACGCGCGTGCTGTTCCCGCTGTGCGACGCGGTCTGCGACATTCACAGCGGAGGCCGGTCCTCGCTCCATCTGCCGTGGTCGGAGATGCACTGGGTCGACGATCCGGCCCAGCGCCGCGCGATGGTCGACGCGATGCTCGCGTTCGGTACCGACTACCACGTGCTCTACATCAACATCGGCGGCGGCGGGCTGCTCGTCGGCGAGGCCGAGCGGCAGGGCAAAATCACGATCGGCACCGAACTCGGCGGCGGCGGATACACGACCGCGGAGATCCACCGGATCGCCGCGTACGGCGCCCGGAACTTTCTGCGGCACGTCGGCGTGCTTGCCGGCAGGGTCGAGACGCGGGCCGCGCGCGGCCTCCCGGACGGCCTCATCCTGAAAGCGCTCGCGCGTGAGGACTACACCATGGCGCCCGAGAGCGGGTTGTTCGAAGCGGCCGTCACGCTGGGGGAGCCGATCACGCGCGGCCACGTCGTGGGCCGCATCCACTTCATCGAGCGGCCGGACCGCGCCCCGGTGGAGGTGACGGCGCAGAGCGCCGGCATCGTCTGCGTCGTCCGCGCGATCGCGACGATCGGGCAGGGCGACTGCCTGGCGGTGGTGGGCCAGCGCTGTTCCCGTGACGAGCTCCTGTAGCGGGACCTGCGCCCCGCACGATCAATCGTCCACGCACCCAATCGGAGAGGGAGGCCCATCATGGCAAGCACGCTGCTGGCCGGAGTCGCGGAAGCCGACATCACCCCACCGTACGGGCTGCCCCACAGCCTGTGGCGCCTGCGCAACCCTGGACTCGCGGTCGGCCGGCATGAGCCGCTGAAGGCGCAGGCGCTCGTCCTGGACGACGGCCGGCGCACGGTCGCGCTGGTTGGGGCGGACCTCGGGTTCTTCGGCACGGTGCTTCGGGACGAGGTGCGCGCGCGCGTGCAGGCGCTCACCGGGATCCCACCCGACGCGGTCATGCTGAACGCCTCCCACAACCACAGCGCGGCGAGCCTGTCCCGGGGGAGCGGCGTCACGGCGACCCGCCACTCATCGGGGTTCGACGGCTATGAACAGGCGCTGCCGGATCTGATCGCCGGCGCGGTGTTCGGCGCGTACTCCGCCCGGCGCCCCGCCCGCGTCGGCGGTGCCGTCACGACCGGCCGCGGGCTCACGAGCAACCGGGTCCGGCATGAGCAGCCTCCGGACGACACCATCGGCGTGCTCCGGGTCGACGGGGAGGACGGCCGGCCGATCGCGGCGGTCGCGTCGTTCGCGTGCCACCCGATCTCGATGGCCGGGCACACGCTGTTGTGGAACGCGGAGTTTCCGGCCGCGTTCCGGGCGGCGGTGGAGGCGGCGCATCCCGGGATCACCCCGATGTTCGTGCAGGGCTGTGCGGGTGACGTCGGCCCCTGGAACTACTGGTTCGGCAATCCCGAGGCGCTCCCGCAGACCTACGAGCACCGGGACCGGCTCGGGAAGGCGATCGCGGAGCGCGTGATTGCCCTGCTGCCGGGGATTCGGACCGAGCCGTCGCAGCCGGTCGGCGCGTCCGCGCGGACCGTGGCGCTCAAACGCCGCCGGCTGCCGTGGTCGCGGGAGGAAGTCCGGGCGGTGCAGGAGCGGCTCGAGCGGACCCCCGAGCCGGCGTACCCGGAGATCTGGCCGCCCGACCTCCACACGATGAACTCGGCGCAGCGGTTTCCGACGATGTACCAGAAGGGCGCCGTGGCGATGTACGCCGGCATGCTGGAGAAGCAGGACGCGCCGATGCAGGCGGAGATGCAGGCCCTCGCCGTTGGTGATGTCGGGATCGTCGGCAATCCGTTCGAGCTGTTCAGCCAGCTGGGCCGGCGGATGCGCGAGTTGAGCCCGTTCGCTACCACGCTGGTCCTCGCGTACACGAACGACTACCTCGGGTACCTGCCGAGCGCCGCGGAGTTCGATCTCGTCAACAGCGTGCCGCTTGAGGAGGTCCTGGACCAGGACCGGTATCGGTGGGCGTACGGGATCACCAACACTAATCTTGAACGCGGCGAGGGGGAGCGCGTCGTCGACGCCGGCGCGGAAGTGCTCCAGGAGGCCAAGGCGCGGCAGCGCGACCCGGGGCGCTGAGCGCCGCGACCGCCTCGCGGCGCCCGGCTAGCTGACGAGCGCCGTGATCTGGTCAGCCGACAACCCCCCGAGCCCGAGGGCCTCGGCGGTCCTTCCGGCCTGCCTGAAATCTGTCCCGCGCGAGAGGCTGGCGAGGGCGATCAGGGCGTCCGTGACCGGCGTGCGGACTCCCGCCTGCGCGCCGATGGAGCTGATCGGCACCAGCCCGCACGGCACGTCCTCATCCAAGAATCTGGGAGGGATCGTCCAGCTCGACGGCGGGACCTCTTCCTTCGCGTCGACGATCTCCCACTTCGCATCGTAGCTCAGTGCGGTAAACTCTTCGTGGCTCACCGGACGCAGGCCGAGCGCGCGCATGACCGCCGTGCGCTCCGCGTCCAGGGCCTCGGACACCCGGTGGATGCCGGGTGAGATCCAGTCGTGGTAGTCGAAGTGCCGCGAGAACGTCTCGCCTTCGATGCGGCCCCAGTTCATGACCGTCAGCGGGACGTGCCCGATCGCGTTCGGATTGTTGAAGCCGGCCTCCAGCACGTTCGCCGCGGCGATCAGGCGCGGCCGGAAGGCCGGCTGCAGGAGCGCGACCGCGCGCGCGGTGTCGGTGTTCGGCAGCGCCGCGAGGTGCAGCGCTTTCTTGATGCCTTTGACGCCCACCTGTCCGCGCGCCACGAGCCGGGCCGCGAACGGCATCGTCGTCGTCTCGATGAGGCCCGGCAGCGCCTCGACGCCGCGGCGCCGCATCGCCCGCCGAAACAGGAGCGTGCTCCCCACGTAGCCGGGGCAGACGACGATCGTCTGCGACGGGCGGATCATCCCCGCGAGCGCCTCGGCCACGGCCGCGTGCGCGGTGGCCGGGACCATGACGAAGACGACGTCGGCCTCGCTCACCGCGTCCTCGAGCACGCCGGTCGCGATCAACGGAACGACGCCCGAGAGCAGCGGCCCGACGAGTTCGACGCCGCCGCGAGTCGTCACCGCGCGCACCGCCGCCGGGTCGCTGTCGTAGATCGCCAGGATCCGGTGGCCGCGCGTCGCCATATCGGCGGCCATCGCCAGCCCCGCGTTGCCGGCGCCGATGACGCCGATCGTCAGTTGGCTCATATGCGTGCCCCCTTCATCGCGAGACAGTCCGGCGCGATGCCTCGGTGTCGCGCCGCATGCTATTTCAGGTACCAGTCGGCCATGTCGCGGTGCACGCCGCCGAACCGTGGGATCGCGCCGCCGAGCTGCTTGGTGTTGACGGCCCCGATCGAGTCCCGGTAGTAGAGCAGCAAGACCGGCACATCGCGGTTGAGGATCTCCTGGATCTTGTCGAGCGACGGGGTCGCCTGCGACAGGACGGGAGTCTCGCGCGCCTGGTCGAGCAGACGGTCGAGCTCCGGATTGGAGTACTGACCATAGTTGACTCCCGACGTGATCGCATTGGTGGAAAACCGCCGGCTCAGATCGGGGTTGTTGAAGCCCCGGTTGATCGAGACGGCGACGTCAAAGTCGTGGGTGCGCTGGCGCACGACCATGGTGGCGAAGTCCGTCTGCTCGATCTGGAGCGTGAACCCGGCCTGCTGCAGCATCTGCTGGACGACGGTCCCGGCGGCCGTGAGCGTGCTGTCGCCGGTCGGAATGAGGAGCCGGAGGCGGGTGTTCGGATCGTAGTGGGCGTCCCGCATCAGTTCGCGCGCGCGGTCGAGGTTGCGCGCGTATGGGTTCAGCGAGCGGTCGTAGTACGGCGCAAACGAGACGAACGGCGAGTACGCGACCTGCGCCATGCCCAGCAGCACGGTCGCGACGATCGCCGGGCGATCGATCGCGTACATCATCGCCTGACGGATCCGCACGTCGTCGAGCGGGGGGTGCTTGAGGTTCAGGGCGATGGCGACGACGTCGATGTTGGGGTACGTGGTGACGGTGACGTCGGGGTCCTGCTTCAGGGCGGCCACCTCCCCGGGCGGCACTTCGCCGCTGGCCTCGCCGGGCGCGACCTGCAGTTCGCCCCGCTCGAGTTCCGCGATGCCGGTCTCCGGGCTGAGGATCTTAATGAAGACGTGGTCGAGGGCCGGGCGCCGGGCGTAGTAATACGGATTCCGCGCCATCGTGACGAGCGTATCCGTTTGATACCCGGTGATGTAGAACGGGCCGGACGACACCGAGGGGACCCTCGCGAAATCGCTTTTCAGCAGCGCGACCGGCGGGGTGCCGGTGATCTGCTTCGCGGGGAGGGGGATCATCTCGGTCCCGAACAGGTCCAGGAACGTGGCCGACGGCGTCTCGGTGGTGACCTGGAACGTCTGGGCGTCGACGATCTTGAACCCCGGGAGCGCCTCACTTTTCCCGGCTTTGCGGTCTTTCGCGCCGACGATTTGGTCCACGTTGTTGAACCAGGGACTGGCGGCGTCCTTCGCGGAGAGGAGCAGGACCGTGGCCTCGAAGTCCCCGGAGGTGATCGGTGTCCCGTCGCTCCAGCGAATCCCCGCGCGCAGGTGGAACGTGTAGGTGCGGCCGTCGGCGGCGATGCTCCACCGGTCGGCGAGGTCCGGCAGCATTCGAAGGTTGGGGCTGTAGCTGGCCAGGGTCCGATTCGCACTCTGGTAAACGGTCACCGCGTAGTTCGTTTGCGGGAAGCCTGGCAGCAGCGTGCTCCCGGGCGCGCCGAAGATCGCCATCGATGCGTCGCCGCCCTGGCGCGGGGCGGCATCCGGCCGGGCGGATCCGGCCAGGCCGGCGAGCAGTGCCGCGACGATGACCACCGTGAACAGGGCCCACGCGGCGTGGCGGTGCGTGCTCATGGGACACTCCCTCCATTCGGCGTGGTCAGGATCGAGCCATCCGTGGGACGAAGAGCGGGCGGCTCGGAGGCGGGCAGCGGGAACCGTCCGACCGTGGCTTCGTACCTCGCGGCCGCGCCGAGCAGGCGCGCCTCGTCGAAGTGCCGCGCCGCGAGCTGCATGCCGACCGGCATGCGGTCGCGGTCGAACCCGCACGGGAGCGTGATCGCCGGGTGCCCGGTCAGGTTGAACACCCACGTATTTGCCAGGTACAGGTCCAGCGCGTCGCGGGCGGACCCGTTCCACTGCAGGATCGGCGCGGTCAGCGGCGTCGCGGTGAGCGGGGCGGTCGGGAGCGCCAAGAGGTCGAACCGCGAGAACAGCGCCGCGTAGGCGCTGCGGATGTTCGCCGCGCGGGCTGCGGCGGCGCGCGACACTCGGTCCCGTTTCCGGCGAAGGTTGGCGCGTCCGTATTCCTGATACGCGGTCAGGGCCGGCACCGTCTCGTCGAGCGCGTCGGCCTCCTCGAACAGGGTGAGCTCATACCACAGCTCCGGATCCGCGGCCGGCGCGGGTACCGCCTCGACCGACATGCCGAGGTTCCGCAGCACCCGCGTCGCGTCGGCGACGCGCGCCAGGACGTCGGGCTCGGCGCCGAGCGGCCCGCCGTCTGAGAACCAGCCGATCCGCAGCGGCTCGGGCGCCGCGTCGGCGACCGCAGCCAGGTAGTCCGGTACCGGCGCGTCCGCGGAGGTAGGATCCCGCGGATCGCGGCCCGCGAGGCAGCTCAGCAGAATCGCCGCGTCGCGGACGGTGCGGGTGAGGGGGCCAACATGCTCGAGCGACCGGCAGAGCCCGTATACGCAGCCGTACTGGCTGACCCGGCCGAAGGTCGGCTTGAGGCCGACGAGGCCCGAGAGCGCGGCGGGATTCCGCACGGAGCCGCCGGAATCCGATCCGACGCTCGCGTATCCCATGCCGAGCGCGACCGCGACGGCGGACCCGCTGCTCGACCCGCCGAGGGTGCGTCCGCGGCGCCACGGATTCTCCGCGGGGGGCAGGCGCGTCGCGCTGAGTCCGGCCGTCTGCCACGCGATGCCGCTTCCCACGTTGGTCTTGCCGAGCACCACGGCGCCCGCGTCCCTGAGGCGGTCCAGGCACGCGGCGTCGTTCTCCGCGGGCGCGTCGGTGCGGAGCATCACGGCGCCGATCGTGGTGGGGGTGCCGCGGAGAAGAAACGCATCCTTGACGGTGACGGGAACCCCGTGCAGCGGGCCGACGGACCGTCCGCGTCTGAGCTCGTCGTCGGCCCGCGCCGCGGCAGCGAGCGCGTCCGCTTCCAGGAGCGTAATGAACGCATGGTGCGCGCCGTCGAGGGCGCGGATGCGGTCCAGGCAGGCCCGCGTCACCTCGGTGGAGGTCACCGCGCCGCTCCGGATGAGCCCGGCGGTCTCTTCTGCCGAGGCCTCGGGACGCAGGCTTCCGCCGCCGCTCACGGGACGCTGGGCGGTCCCGTCCGGTGAGGTGCCGGGCTACACCGCAACCGCGTACCCCTCGCGCCTCGGGTCTGCCCCGCCCAGGAACACGCGTTGCTCCGGATCGCGCATGACGACGCAGACGCCGCCGGCCGACCACGACCACTTCGGCCAGCGTTCGACATCGTGTCCGTACGCGCGCAGCTGCACCGCCGCCTCCTCCGGCACGTCCGCTTCGGCACGCAGCTTGCGGGGTTCGTACTGGTGCGGGAACGCGCCCTGGGGGAATGAGAACGAGGCGAACCGCGGGTGTTCCACCGCGTGCTGCGGGTTCATCCCCCAGATGAGGATCTTGCTGAGCACCTGCGTCATCGCCTGCGGCTGCCGATCCGCCCCCGGCGAGCCGATCGCCATGAACGGCTCGCCGTCGCGCAGCACCAGGGCGGGGTTCGGTGTGAGCCGGATGCGCTTTCCCGGCGCGACCACGTTCGGGTTGTTCGGGTCGAGGCTGCCCTGCAGGCCCCGTTCGGAGATCGCCAGCCCGAGTCCTGGGATGACCTCGCTCTGGCTGTAGCCGTCGCTCGGCGTCGCGGAGAAGATATTCCCGTCGCGATCCATCGCGCAGAAATAGGACGTGCCTGGGAGGTCCGCGGACGGCGTCCGCGTCGTCACGACCGGGACCTCACCCGTCGGCGGTGGCGGCTCGCGGCGGGGAAAGCCCGGGATCTCCCCGGCCGGGGGACAGCCCGGATACGCGTGGCGGGGATCGATCCGGGCGCGCTGCGCGTCGAGATACGACGGGGACAGGAGCTGCTCCATGGGCACCGCCACCACGAGGGGATCGCCCAGGTAGCGCTCGCGGTCGGCGAACGCCAGCTTGAGCGCTTCCACCTGCCGGTGGATGACCTCCGGGCTGTGGGGCGCGGCCCCGTCCATCGGGACGCCGTCGAGGATGCCGAGCGCCTCGAGGAACGCCGGCCCCTGACTCCACGGTCCGCAGCCGTAGACCTCATGGTTCCGGAAGGTCACGTGCGGGGCCGCCTCCTCCCGAGCTTCGTACGCCGCAAAGTCTTCTTCGCTGAAGAACCCCCCGCGCGTCTTGGAGTAGGCGACCATGGCTTTGGCGATCGGGCCGCGGTAGAAGTAATCCCGGGCGGCGTCGATGCCGTGCTCGCGGGTGCCCCGCGCCTTCCGCTCCGCGTCCGCCATCGCCTGGAGCGTCGCGCCGAGTTCATGCTGGACGATGACGTCGCCCACCTTCGGGGGCTCCCCGTTGCGCAGGTAGATCTCCCGATTCATCGGATGCGCGCGGTAGTTATTGAGAAATCCACCGATGCTGCGCGCCATGAAATGATGGACGGGGAAGCCGTCGTGGGCGATCCGGATCGCGCTCTCCGCGACCTCGCCGAACGTTTTCGTCCCGTACTGGCGGAGCGCGGACAGCCACGCGTCGGCCGCGGAGGGCACGACGCACGCGGCCAGGCCCAGTCCGATGCGGCCCTGCTTCTCGCGCATGAAGTAGTCGCGGGAGATCGCGCGGGGCCACGTCCCGGTTCCGGCGAACGTGGTGACCCGCTTCGTGCCGGCGTGGTAGAGGATGATCGGGGCGACCCCCGCGAACGCGCACATGTCGTTGTGCACGACGTTCAACACGATGCCGCCGGCGACGCCGGCATCGATCGCGTTCCCGCCGGCGGCGAGCACGCGCATCCCGGCCGCGGCGGCGAGATAGTGGCCCCCCGAGACCATGCCGTGCACGCCCATCACCAGCGGGCGGGCGATCTCCGTGCGGATCGACCACGTGCGCGCGCCATAGATCGTCTCTGCGTGTTGCTCCATCGATGCGCCCTCCTTGTCGGACCGTTCGGTTGGCGAAGCGGCACCACGGGCAGATGGAAGTCCCGGCAATAGTTCGGGCGGTGGGGCGCAGTTCCTCCAAGGAGGATTTACAGTTGTTATATCAAAGTCACGCGTCACCGGCGTGCGCCAGCGCACCGGTGCGGAGGTGTGCGTCGATGGGTCGACTGCAGCGCGAGCCCGCTGTGTCCGAACGCGCGCCGGCCGCGAGGTCCGGGCCGGCGCCGCGGATCAGCGCCGCGTCACCCGCGCAGCCCGCGGTCGTCGTCAAGTATCTCCACGTCCGCAACAGCCTCGTCCAGAAGATCTCGCGCGGCGAGTTTCGGGACCGCATTCCCACGGAACAGGCGCTCTGTACGCGGTACCGCGTGAGCCGCATCACGGTCCGCGCGGCGCTTGCTGAGCTCGCCCGTGAGGGGCTGATCTACCGGCGCCGGGGGGCCGGCACGTATGTCGCCGCCCCCAAGTTCCAGTTCGGCGTCGGCGGGCTGACCTTCGCCGGGCGCGGCCCCAAGCGGCGGCCGCCCGTGGCGCACCACCGGCTGGTCGACGTCACGACGGTGCCCGCCGATGCCGAGCACGCCCGCATCTTGGACGTCTCCGTCGGCACGCCCCTGTGGCGGGCGACTCGGATCGCGATCGTGCGGGACACACCGACGGCGCTCGAGGTCGGGATGATTCCCGCGCAGCTGATGGCGGGGCGCGTGCGGCCGCGGGACCTGCAGCAGGAACTCTTTCTCACGATCGCCGCGCAGCAGGTCGGCGCGGCCGTGGTCCGCACGGAGATGTGGATCGCGGCGCGCCCGCTTGCGGCCGGCGATGCGCGGCGGCTGCGGCGGCCGCCGGCGATGCCCGTGATGCTGACGCGGAGAATCTCGTACACCGCCGCCGGACGGCCGGTGCTGTACGTGGAGTCGAAGCTCGCGACCGACCGGTTTCCGTTCTTTCTGGAGTTCGCGTCCCCGACGCCGTTCGACCGTCACCTGCACGGCGGCGCGCGCAGTGCGCCGCCCTCGATCCACGTCCCGCGGTTGTCCCGCCGCCGCGAACGCGTCACCGCGCGGGAACGCTACTACGGGATCCGGCGGAGGCCATCATGAAGCGTCGCACCTTGCTCGCGGGGGTGCTGGCCGGCGCGGGCGCGCTGGCCGCGAAGGGGTTCCCGGTCCTCGGGCGGCTGCCCGCCGCCGCCGCGCAGCCGGCGGAGTTCAACCTCAGGCTGGACGACGAGCTGCTCACCCTGGACCCCGCCCTGATGACGAGCGGGCAAGACTACGCGGTGGCGTACGTGGTGTATTCGGGTCTCGTGCGGCAGACGCCCGGCAGCACCGAGATTCTTCCGGACCTGGCGACCAAGTGGGACCTGTCCCCGGACGGCCGGACGTACACCTTTCACCTTCGCCAGGGTGTGAAGTGGCAGCGCGGGTTCGGCGAACTGACCGCCGCGGACGTGAAGTACTCGCTCGACCGGATCAAGGATCCGAAGCTCGGCTCCCGGTTTCGTGCCGATCTGGAGCCGGTGCGCGCGGTCACGGCCGTCGACCCCTACACGGTGACCATTACGCTCGACAAACCGTACGGCGCGTTCCTCTCCTCGGTGCTCGCGTACCGGCCGGGCTACATCGTCAACCAGCGGGCGCTCGAACGGTACGGCAAGGACTATTCCGCGAACGTCGTCGGGACGGGCCCGTACGTCGTCGACCAATGGGTCCCGGGTCAGGGCGTGCACGTGTCGGCCAACAGAGACTTCTACGGTCCGCCCCCCAAGATCCAGCGCGCCATGTTTCGCATCGTGCCGGATGCTTCGACGGCGGAGATCGCGCTGGAGCGGGGCGACCTGGACGTGTCCTACTTCGACGTGCCCGACGTCATGCAGCGCATCTCGCGCAGCAATCGGGTGGGCAGCAAGAGCATCGTCGGCCCGCGCACATACTGGGTCCACCTCAACATGGAGCGTCCTCCGTTCGACGACGTGCGCGTGCGCCAGGCGCTGAACTACGCGACGAACAAGAGCGACATCGTGCAGCGGATTTGGCTCGGACAGGGCACCATCGCCAACAGCGTCCTGAACCCGAACATGTTCGGGTATCTCAAGGCGGAGCGGTACCCGTACGATCCGGAGCGGGCGCGCGCGCTGCTCGCGGAAGCCGGGTTGCCCGCGGCCGTCAAGAACAAGACGTTCGACTTCATCTCCGACGGCACGGGCGATTGGCCCGACATGGCGGCGGTCCTGCAACAGCAGTGGCGCGCCGTGGGGGTGCGGATTCAGATTACCGCGCTCGACCGCGCGGTCTTCGAGCAGCGGCGCCAGGCGCATCAGTTCGACATGCTGGCGATCAACTCGCTTCGTCTGGAACCGGACCAGATTCTCGTCCCGTACTTCGACAGCGCGCAGATCCCGTACCCGAACGTGTCCTCGTACCGAGGCGCCGACGCGCTGATCGAAGGCGCCCGGGACGCGGTCGACCCGCAGAAGCGCCTCGAATTCTACGCCGCGGCGCAGCAGAAGATCCAGGCCGACGCGCCCGTCGTCCCGCTGCTCTACCCGAACATTCTGTACGCCTGGCGTCCCGGGGTGAAGGGCGTCGTCCCGGGGCTGCTCGTGTACCGGCTCGAGACCTACTCCATCTAACCGGGACGGTGAGGCGATGAGTGCGCGCAGAGTGTCCGGCATCACGATGGACGGCCACCACGACATCTACTATCTGAACGAGCTTCGCCGGGCCGGCGTCGAGCATCCGCTGGCCTCGGACATCCTGCCGCGCTGGCGGGGCGTGGGCCTCGACATGATCGTGTACGCGTTCGCCGGCGACTCGCAGCTGCACGTGAACAAATCGGATCTGCCGCTGCGCGGCGCCCTCGAAAATCTCGAGGAGGTGCGCGAGGAAGTCGCCGACACCGCCGGCCGCGTGCGGCTGGTCCGGTGGCGCGAGGATCTGCCGGTCCGGCCGAGCGACGTGTTCTCCCTGATGTTGACGATCGAGGGCGGCCGCCCGCTCGAGGGCAGCGTCCGGCTGCTGCGGACCTTCTTCGAGCTGGGCGTGCGGATGGTCCAGCCGATGTGGAACTACCGCAACGAGCTCGGCGACGGCGCGATGGAACTCGAGACCGGCGGCGGGCTCAGCCGGGCCGGCGTCGACATCGTCCGCGAGATGAACCGGCTGGGGATGGTCGTCGACGTCGCGCACGCGGCCCCGCGCGGATTTTGGCAGATGCTCGAGGTCAACCAGGGGCCGCTGGTATGCAGCCACGCCAACTCCGCGGCGGTGACCCCGCATCCCCGCAATCTGGCGGACGACCAGCTGCGCGCGGTCGCGCAGACCGGCGGGGTGATCGGCCTGCAGCACTCGCCCGGGCGGATCGATCCGACGCATCCCACGCTGTCCAAGATGCTCGACCATCTGGATCACATGGTGCAGACCGCCGGCGTCGATCACGTCGGGATCGGGCTCGACCTGTCGGGCCGGCTGCAGCGCCGCCGGCCGCCGAAGGATGAGACGTTCGCCAGCAAGGAGCCGACCGTGCTGGACGGGTTTGAGACGCTGGCCGAGTTTCCGCATCTGATCGACGGGATCTTCGACCGCGGCTATTCGGACGCCGACGTCGACAAGATCGCGGGCGGCAACTTCCTGCGGGTGTTCCGCCAGGTGCTGCCCGCCCGCCCCTCCTAATCGTCTCGTGATCGGCTTCCTCGCTCGACGGGCCGTCGGATTGGCCGCGACGCTGGCGGGGGCGCTGATTGTGGTGTTCCTGATGGTGCGCATCGTTCCGGGCGATCCCGCGCTCCTGTTTCTCGGGGAGGACTACTCGCCGGACGCGTATGCGGCAGTGCGGCGGGCGCTGGATCTCGACCGTCCGCTGCCGGCCCAGCTGGCCGAGTACCTCCGCCGGGTCTCGACCGGCGATTTCGGGGTGTCGTTCCGGACGCACCAGGCGGTGCTGCAGGCAGTCTGGGCACAGTTTCCCTACACCCTCGTCCTCGCCCTGAGCAGCTTGGCGCTCGCGGTGGGCCTCGGAGTGCCGGTGGGGATTTTCTCCGCGCTCCGGCGCGGCCGCTGGGCGGACCACCTGACGATGCTCGTCGCGGTCGCCGGCGTCACGATGCCGTCGTTTCTCGTCGCCATCCTGTTCATGCTCTGGTTTTCCCTCGATCTCGACTGGCTGCCCTCGATCGGGGCCGGAGATTTCGCGCAGCCGCTGACCGTGGTGACGCACCTGATCCTTCCGGCGGCCGTGCTGGGCCTCTCGTCCGCCGCGCTGATCGCCCGACTGACCCGGTCGACGATGCTCGAGGTCCTGGGACAGGATTTCCTGCGCACGGCGCGCGCGAAAGGACTGTCGGGGCGCCGCGTGGTCCGGGGGCATGCGCTGCCGAACGCGATGACGCCGATCTTGACGATCGTGGGGATCGATCTCGGCCGCCTGCTGGCCGGCACCACCGTGATCGAGATCGTCTTCGGCCGGCCGGGGATCGGCCATCTGTTGATCGACGCGATGCGGGCGCGCGACTATCCGCAGATCCAGGGGACGATGCTGTTCTATATCGCGCTCATCGTGGTCGCCAACACCGTGGTCGACGTGTCGTACGCGCTGGTCGACCCGCGGGTCCGGTTCGGATGAGCCTCGCGGCGCTGCGCGGGCGCACGCGGCGGAGCGTCCGCATGATGCGTTCCTGGCCGCTCCGCGCGGGCGGCGCGATCGTGGCGGGTCTGCTGCTGGTGGCCGCGACCGCGCCGCTGCTGGCGCCCTACGATCCGAGCGCCCAGGACGTGTTCAGCCACAGCCAGCCGCCGACGTTCGCGCACTGGCTCGGCACCGATCGGCTCGGACGCGATACCCTGAGCCGCATGCTGTACGGGGGCCGCGTGTCGCTGACCGTGTCGGTCGGCGCGGTGTTCTTCGGGCTCGCGACGGGCGTCGCGGCGGGCTTGATCGCGGGCTTTTTCGGCGGATTCCTCGACGCCGCGATCATGCGGCTCGTGGACGTCCTGCTCGCGTTCCCCATCTATTTGCTGGCCATCTTCGTTATTGCAATCCTGGGCCCGTCACCGGTCAATACGCTGCTCGCGATCGGCGTCGCGAGCTTCCCGCGATTCGCGCGTCTGGTGCGCGGCGACACGCGGGTGCAGCGGGAGGCGTCCTACGTCGAGGCGGCGCGCGGGATCGGCGCCGGAGACCTCCGGCTGATGTTCGTGCACGTGCTGCCGAACATTTTGGCGCCGGTGATCGTGACGGGTTCGCTGCTCATCGGGTCGGCGATCTTGGTTGAGGCGAGCCTCAGCTTCCTCGGCCTCGGCCTGCCGCCCCCGACGCCGGCGTGGGGACTGATGGTGAGCGACGGGCTCGTGTCGATCCTCTCGGCGCCGTGGATCTCGATCTTCCCCGGCCTCGCGATCACGCTGGCGGTGTTGGGCTTCAACATGCTGGGGGACGGACTGCGCGATGCGCTCGATCCGAGATTCGGCGACGTGCGGTGAGGATGAGGAGGAGGTTGATCGATGGCTGGTGACGTGGAGCGGCTGCGCGGGAGCACGGTGATCGTCAAGGGGCATACCGACATCTACGCCCTCGTGGACCGCATGAATCGGGGCGAGCGCGGCGTGGTGCAGCGGTACTGGCTGGAGAAGCTGACCGGCGCCGGCATCGATGTGCTCGTGGTCGCGGTCAGCGGGGACACGGAGGCGCACCTGAACGGCGCCCAGCGCCCCCTGCACGGGGCGCTGGAGCTCTGGGACTTCTTCCTGCGGGAACTCGCCGCGGTCGCCCCCGCGGTCTCAATCGTGCGGACGAAAGGGGACCTGCCCGAAGCGCCGCAGCCCGGGCGGCTGCGCATCGTGCTGGCGCTCGAGGGCGGCCGGCCGCTCGAACAGAACCTCGCCCATCTCCGCAATTTCTACCGCCTGGGGATGCGGGTGCTTGGGATGAGCCACGACCTGCGCAACGAGCTGGTCGACGGCCGCCGGGAGGGTCGTACCGGCGGCGGGCTCTCCCGGTTCGGGCGGGCGGTAGTGAAGGAGGCGAACCGCCTCGGCATCCTCCTCGACGTCTCGCACATCTCGGACCCGGGGTTCGTGCACGTGGTCGAAGCGAGCGACCAGCCGGTGGTCGCCTCGCACGCCAACAGCCGCGCGGTGTTTGATCATCCGCGCAACTTCACGGACGCGCAGCTCAAGCTGCTCGCGGGCAAGGGCGGCGTGCTGGGCCTCATCTACATCCCCCGGTTCATCGGCCGCCAGTACACGCCGATCGACGGGCTGGTCGCGCATCTCGAGCACGTCGCTGAGGTCGCGGGCATTCAGCACGTGGCCGTGACCGATCTCGGCACCGACCGGGATGAGATCCGGATGTTTGAGGGAGCGGGCTGGCCGTACGAGCGGATCGCGCAGGTGCTGGCCGAGCGGCCGAAGGATCTCGACGACCGCGAGCAGCTCGGTCGGCTCATCGAGGCGCTGCTCGCGCGCGGGTACAGCGAGGCGGACGTCGGGTTGGTGCTGGGCGGCAACATGCGGCGGGTGCTCGCGCAGGTGCTGCCGGCCGAGGAGGTGGCGTCGTGAAATCCAAGGTGACCGAACGGCTCGCGGAAGCGGCGGCGCCGGAGGTGGTCGAGTACCTCTATCTCCCGCGCCTCCGCGAGGAGTTCGGCAGCAGCTTCGCCCACATGACGGCCGTGAACCGGGCGCACGTCTTGATGCTCGCCAAGCAGCGGATCATCTCCGTGCCGGCCGCGCGTAAGATCCTGCGCGCGCTGGCGGCGCTCGAGCGCCGCGGGGTGCGGGGCTTCCGCCTGGACCCGCAGCTGGAGGACACGTACTTTAACTACGAGGCCGCGGTCATCAAGCTCACCGGTACGGATATCGGCGGGCAGATGCATACCGCGCGCAGCCGGAACGACCTGGGCGCCACGATCACGCGCCTGATGATCCGCGACACGCTGCTCGAGTATGTCCCGCTCCTGTTCCAGGCCCGGCGGACGGCGCTGGCGCAGGCCCGACGGTACGCGTCGATCGTGATGCCGGGCTACACGCACCTGCAGCCCGCCCAGCCCTTGACGTTCGGCCATTACCTCGTCGGCATTGCCGCCGCGCTCGAGCGCGACACGCGGCGCATCGCGGGCGCCTACGAGAGCGCCAACCGCTCGGCGCTGGGCGCGTGCGCGCTCGCGGGGACGACGTTCCCGATCGACCGGGCGCTGCCGGCGCGCCTGCTGGGGTTCGACGGGATCGTCGAGCACACGCTCGACGCCGTGGCGTCGCGCGACTTCGCGCTGGAGCTGCTCGCCGGATGGGCGATCTTCGGGCTCGACCTGCAGCCGGCTCGCGCAGGACTGCTACATCTGGTTCACCCACGAGTTCGGGTCCGTGGACTTCCCGGACCGCGTGGCGGGGACGTCGAGCATCATGCCCCAGAAGAAGAACCCCGTCGTGCTCGAGCACCTCAAGGGGAAGCCGGCGCACCTGCTGGCGGCGTTCGTCTCGATGGCCGCCGCGGTCAAGATGACGAACTTTACCAACACGGTGGACGGGAACCGGGAGTCCACGCACTGGCTGTGGCACGCCCGCGACGAGGCGCGGGCGTGCGCCGTGCTCCTCAACCTCGTGCTCGCGACGGCGCGGCCGAACGCGGCGCTCCTCGAGGCGCGCGCCCGGGCGGACTTCTCCACGGCGACCGATCTCGCCGATCTGCTGGTCCGCAGCGGCCGGATGTCATTCCGCGAGGCCCACCACGTGGTCGGCGGCGTCGTGCGCGAGGCCATCGCGGCCGGGCTCCGCGCCGACCAGATCGGGGGTGACCTGGTGGACCGTGTGGCCCGGCGTGTCGTCGGTCGCCCCGCCCGGCTCGACGCGGGCGCGCTGCGCCGCGCGCTCGATCCGCGGCGCTCGGTCGAGGGCCGGGCGCATCCCGGGGGTCCGGCGCCGCGGGAAGTGCGCCGCATGATCCGAGAGGCGGAGCGCCGTCTGCGGGCGGAGGAGCGGGCACACGCGGTACGCGCCGCTCGGGTCGACAAGGCGGCGGCGGCGCTGCGCGACGCCGTCCGCGCGCTGCTGCGCGGCCGGTGATCCGGCGCCCGGTGCCAGGAGCGCGCGGGTCGCGCCGAGAAGACAGGACGCCCGACCGCGAGGACGTGAACGCCCTCGCCCCGGGCCTGCGGGAGGCACGCGATGGCCCACTCTGAGATCGTGATCGTCGGCGGCGGCATCATCGGATCGTCGATCGCCTACCACCTCGCGCTGCGCAAGGTGTCGGTGGTCGTCGTCGATATCGCCGAGCCCGCCGTGCCGCCGAGCGCCTCCTGGGCGAGCGCCGGCGGCGTGCGGCAGCAGAATCGAGATCCGCGCGAGTGGCCGCTCACGCGTGAAGCCTCGCGCCGCTGGCCGGGGCTCGAGCGCGAACTCGGGACGGCGTTCGACTTTCGCCAGGGCGGCCATCTGCACATCGTCGAGCGCGACGAGGATGTCCCCGTGCTCGACGCGCGCGTCGCACGCGAGCGCGCGGCCGGCCTCGACGTGCGCCTCGTGGGCGCGGCGGAGGTGCAGCGCCTTGCCCCCGGCATCACCCCGGGGGCCAAGCTCGGCGCCTACAGCGCGAGCGACGGGCAGGCCAATCCGCCGAAGGCGACACGCGCGTTCGCCGCCGCGGCCGCGGCGCGCGGGGTCCGCTACCGCACCGGGGCGCGCGAGGTCCGGCTGGAGCGCTCCGGTGACGCGGTGCGGACGGTCGCCCTCGATGGGGAGCGTCTGACCGCGGCGTGGGTAGTGCTGGCCGCGGGCGCGTGGAGCCCCCGGGTGGCCGACGACGTCGGCCTCGATCTCCCGGTCGCCCCGCGCGCGCCGCAGATGCTGCTCACCGACCCCGGGCCGCCGGTGCTGGCGCCGACGGTCAGCGGCATCGGGCGCCGGCTGTCGCTGAAGCAGCTCCCGACCGGCGAGTACTTCATCGGCGGCGGCTGGCCGTCCGCGATCGACGGGGCCGGGACGCCCGCGATGACCTGCCGCGTGCTTCCCGAGAACGTGGACGGAAGTTGGGAGGTCGCGTCCGCGGTGTTCCCGCCGCTCGCGCCGCGTCGCGTCGCGCGGTCGTGGTGCGGCCTCGAGGGCGAGACGATCGACGGGGTCCCGCTCATCGGCCCGGCGGTCGGCCTCGACGGACTGTACGTGGCCACGGGATTTTCCGGACACGGGTTTCAGCTGGCGCCGGCGGTTGGGCGCGCCGTCGCGGACGCCCTGAGCGGCAAGGGCGACGACGCGCTCGCCGAACTGCAGCCGTCGCGCTTCATGCGTCTCGACCCGGAGACGGTGCGCGCCTTCAAGATGGATCCGGTCAGCCGTCCTCTGGGCACGCTCGGCTGATGCGCGGCCCATCGTTCGGTCGTACCGCATCACGAGGAGGGGTGTCATGTCGCTGAGCGTGAACGAGGAAACCGCGTACGGGGCGAAGACGTGGTCGGTGCGGCAGCGGATGTCGCGTCCGTTGGTGATGGGGACGGGGGGCATGGTCGCGGCGGGGCACTACGCCGCGGCGTTCGCCGGGCTGCGCGTGCTGGCGGCGGGGGGCAACGCGATCGACGCCGGCGTGGCCGCGGGCCTGGTGCTGAACGTGGTCCACAACGACATGTGCAGCTTCTCGGGCGTTGCGCCGATGATTCTCTACCACGCGGCGACGGGCCGCGTGACGACGATCGCCGGGGTGGGGCCGTTCCCGCGGGCGATTACGCTGGACTACTTCGTGCGGGAGCGCGGCGGGAAGATCCCGGCGGACATGTCTCAAGTGCGTCGTGCCGGCGGCGGCGGACGCGTGGCTGCTGGCGCTGCGCAACTACGGGACGATGCGCTTCTCCGAGGTGGCGACGGACGCGATCCGGCTCGCAGCGGAGGGGTTCCCGGTACATCACTTCATGGCCCACAGCATCATGACGATGGTCGAGAGCTACCGGCGGCATCCGGCGAACCGCGAGATCTTCCTTCGAAACGGGGAGCCCCCGGAGGTCGGCGACATCGTGGTGCAGCGGGATTTGGCGAACACGCTGCGGGCGCTGTGCGAGGTCGAGGAGCGCGCCCGCGCGCGCACGCGGGAAGAGGGGCTCGACGCGGTCCGGGACTACTTCTACCGCGGGCCGATCGCGAAGGCGATGGTGGAGTACTCCCGCCACAACGGCGGGTTTCTGTCCGAGGAGGATTTCGCGTCGTTCCAGGCGCCCGAGGAGCCGGCCGGGCGCGTCGAGTACCGGGGCTGCGAGCTGTACGGCTGCGGGCCGTGGAGTCAGGGGCCGGCGCTGCTGATCGCCAACGGGATCCTCGACGGGGTGCCGCTGGAGCAGTTCCCGCACAACGGCCCGGATGCGGTGCACCACATCGTCGAGGCGCTCAAGTTGGGATTTGCCGACCGGGAGCGGTACTGCGGGGATCCCCGGTTCATCGACGTGCCGATGGAGCGCCTGACGTCGCCCGCGTATCTCGCGGAGCGCCGCGCGCGCCTCGATCCGGCACGGGCGTGCCCGGAGATGCCGGCGGCGGGGGACATCCCGGGATACCCGCGTCCCGCCGCAGCGGCGCCCGAGCCGAGCGGGGCGGCGACCGCCGGGGATGAGATCTCGGGCACCTCCTATCTGTCCGTGATGGATCGCTACGGCAACGCGTTTTCGGTGACGCCGAGCGACGGATACGCCAACGGGGCCGTGATCCCAGGGCTCGGCCTGCATATCTCGGAGCGCGGGTCGCAGTCGAGCCTCGACCCGGCGAATCCCAACGTGGTCGCGCCCGGCAAGCGGCCCCGGCTCACACCGAACCCGGCGCTCGTCTGCCGCGGAGGCATCCCGTACATCGCGTTCGGGTCGCCGGGGAACGACCGGCAGCCGCAGGCGATGACGCAGGCGCTCAGCAACGTGCTGCGCTGGGGCATGAACCCGCAGGAGGCGGTGGAGCAGGCGCGCGTAGCGTCGTACTCGTTCCCGTCCTCGACGTTCCCGCACAAGTACGAGCCGGGCAAGCTGCGGGTCGAGATCGGCGTGCCCGAGGAGACCGTGGCGGAGCTGCGGAGGCGCGGGCACGACATCGACCAATGGCCGAAGTGGTCCTGGTCGGCCGGCGGGGTGTGCATGGTGATGAAGGATTCCGAGCGAGGCGTGTTCATGGGCGGCGCGGATCCGCGCCGCGAAGCGTACGTGACGACGCTGTGAGCGCGCCGGCGATGGGCACCCGGCGCGCGGGTGAGGTGACGATGCCGTGATCGGCTGGCGATCGATCGGCATCGGGGTGGTGATTGGGGCGCTGGTCGCGGGTCTCGGTGCGACGACGGGGATGGCCGCCGCGGCCCGGGACACCGTGGTGATCGCACAGGGCACGGATATCACGAACGGCGATCCGCACCGTACCACGTCGACCTACGGCGCCAACGTGCTCGCCAACATCTATGAAACGCTGCTCAACCGCGACGCGAACCTGCACCTCGTGCCCGGGCTCGCGGTGTCGTGGACGCAGGTCAACCCCACGACCTGGGAGTTCACCCTGCGGCCGGGCGTGCGATTCCAGGACGGGGAGCCCCTCACCGCGCAGGCCGTGAAGTTTTCGATCGAGCGCGGGCTCAGTCCGGTGGAGCACTGGTCGCGGGCGCTCTGGTATCCTCCGATCAGCTCGGTGATTGCGGTCGACCCCGGCACGGTGCGCATCGTGACGCCGCGGCCGATCGACCCGGCCACCTTTCTGCAGCGTCTCGCGGTGACCTCATGGATCGTGCCACCGGCGTATCTCGCGAAGAACGGGGACGACGCGCTCGTGCAGCATCCGATCGGGACCGGGCCCTACAAGCTGGTGCAGTGGGTGCGGGACGATCACGTCGAGCTCACCGCGAACGCCGACTACTGGGGGGGCCGGCCGAAGATCACCCACGTCATCGTCCGCGTCATCCCGAACGATTCGGCCCGGCTCGCCGAGCTGCTCGCCGGGTCGGTCGACGTGATCAATCTGATCCCTCCCGATCTCTTCGAGCCCATCCAGCATTCGCCGCGCCTCAAGCTGGTGCAGGGCACCAGCCTGTCGATGTTCTTTCTGCACTTCAATCTCGTCAACATCCCCGCGGACCGGCCGCTCGCGGACAAGCGGGTGCGCGTCGCGCTGAACTACGCGGTCGCGCGGAAGGCGCTCCTGACCGGCATCATGCACGACGCGGGGACCCCGATCGCGACCTTTTGTACGACGCTGCAGTTCGCCTGCGATTCGCCGATCGCGCAGTGGTCGTACGATCCCGAACGCGCCAAGGCGCTGCTCGCCGAGGCGGGGTACCCGAACGGGTTCGACATGACGATGGCGACGTCGTCGGGCGCCTATCCCGGAGACCGCGACCTGACCGTGGCGCTCGCGGACCAGCTCAGCCGGGTCGCCGTGCGCGCCCGGCCGATGATCGTGGACTACGGCGTGCTTGTGCAGCAGCTCGTGACCAAGAAGCTGACGACCGACGCCGCCCTGTTCCGGCACACGAGCTTTTGGGGCGACGCGGGCGAGATTGGCGAGGCCAACTTCACCACGCAGGGCGGGGTCGCGTCCTGGTCGCCCGCCGATCCGGAGTACGAGCGTCTGCTGGACGAGGCGGACCAGGCGGCGGACCCGGCCAAGATCAAGGCGCTGCTGCACCAGGCGCAGATGCTGTTCAAGGCCGACGCGCCGGCGATTCCGCTCTTTACGGCGCCCAATGCCAACGGGATGAATCGCGACCTGGAGTGGACGCCGCGGGCGGACCTGCTGCTGATCATGCACGACGCGTCGTGGAAGTGACGGGGCGATCGGGGGGCACCGCGGCGTCGAGCTCGGATGGGTCCCACGGAGAGGGAGGCAGGGCGGAGGTGGCGAGAGATGATCGGATTTGAGATGGAATCGCTCAGCACGCGACGCCCGTCGTTCTTGGGGTCAAACTACATGGTGTCCTCGGGGCACTATCTCGCGAGTATGGCCGGGACCAAGATCCTGGAGCGCGGCGGCAACGCCGTTGACGCCGGCGTCGCGACAGGGCTGTGCATCAACGTCCTGCAGTTCGACCTGACCAACATCGGCGGGGTCGCGCCGATCGTGCTGCGCATGGCGCGGACCGGCGAGGTGGCGACGATCAGCGGCCTGGGATGGTGGCCGAAGGCCGCCACCCTCGAGGAACTGCGGCGGCGCGGCAACGACATTTCGTCGGGCATCTTGGCCTCCGTCGTGCCGTCCGCGATCGACTCCTGGATCACCGCGCTGGACCGCTATGGGACGATGTCGTTTGCCGAGGTCGCGGCGCCCGCGATCGAGCTGTGCGAGCAGGGGTTTCCGGTCAACAAGTTCCTCGCGGCGAACATCGCGCGGATCGCCGACAAGGTGGGCCAATGGCCCTCGTCGCGGGAGGTGCTGTTGAGCCGCGGCCGGCCGCCGAAGCCGGGCGAGCGCTACGTGCAGAAGGATCTCGCGCGCACCTTCCGGATGCTCGCCGCGGCGGAGCGCGGAGCAGTGGGCCGTCACGCCGGCCTCCGGGCGGCGCGGGACCTCTTCTATAAGGGCGAGATCGCGCAGCGCACCGCGCGGTTCTGCCAGGAGCAGGGCGGGCTGCTGACTGCCGAGGATATGGCGGAATTCTCGGTCGAAGTGGAGCCGCCGATTCGCGCGACCTATCGCGGATACGAGGTGTACGGGTGCGGCCCGTGGTGCCAGGGGCCGGTCGCCCTGCAGGCGCTGACGATTCTCGAGGGATACGACATGGGCGCGATCCCGCACAACTCGGCGCGGGCGCTCCACCTGATCGTCGAGGCGCTCGATGCGGCGTTCGCGGACCGGCACGCGTACCTCGGGGACCCGCGGTTTGTGCCGGTGCCGATCGAGGGCCTGCTGTCCAAGGGGTATGCGGACGCGTGGCGGCGGCGGATCCGGATGGACCGCGCGGCCGGCGAGATGCCGGCGCCCGGAGATCCCTGGGCGTACCAGTCCGGGGTCCGGAAGCCCGCGATGGCGGCCGGGCGGCCCCGGCCGCGGGGGGGCGCGGTGCCGCCGGATACGAGTTATCTGTGCGTGCTGGACGCGGAGGGGAACGCGTTCTCGGCGACGCCGAGCGACGGGGCCCGCGATACGCCGATCGTCCCCGGACTCGGCTTCATCATCTCGCCGCGCGGCCATCAGTCGTGGCTGGATCCCGACCACCCGTCGAGCGTAGCGCCGGGGAAGCGGCCGCGTCTGTCTCCCAATCCCGGCCTCGTCGTGAAGGACGGCGAGACGTTCATGGTGTACGGCTCGCCCGGGCTCGACGCGCAGCCGCAGGCCATGGTGCAGCTGCTTGTGAACATCATCGACCACGGGATGGAAGCCCAGGAGGCGATCGAGCACCCGCGGGTCGTCAGCTACAACTTCCCGTCCACCTCGCATCCGCACCCGTACAGCCCGGGGCAGCTCAGCGTTGAGGGGCGCATTCCGGAGACCGTCCGCGCCGAGCTCGCCGATCTCGGCCACCGGGTCGAGACGTGGCCGGAGTGGACGCCGAAGGCCGGCGCGCTGTGCGCCGTTGTGCGGAACTCGGCAGAGCGGACGCTGGCCGGCGGCGCGGATCCGCGCCGTCTGGCGTACGCGGTCGGCTGGTGATCGTGCGTCCGGGGTCGCGCAGCGCGGACGCGCGCGCCGGAATGCGCCCAACGCCGGGGAGCGCGGTCGGAAGGGGGCGTGGGATGAAGCGGTGGTGCGTGGGAGCGGTGGTGACGGCGGCGCTCGGGGGGCTGCTCGCCGCGGGAGCGCCGAGCGGACTCGCGGCGCACGCGCCGGACACCGTGACCGTGGCGCAGGGGTCGGATATGCTGACGGGCGATCCGCAGAAAGTCGTTTCGACGCTGACGTACAACGTCCTCGGCAATATCTACGACGGGTTGATCGACCGGGACCGGACCCTGCGGCTGCAGCCGGGGCTTGCGGTGTCCTGGACGATGGTGGCGCCGACGGTGTGGGAGTTCAAGCTGCGGCGGGGCGTGAAGTTCCACGACGGCGAGCCGTTCAACGCGGCGGCGGTCAAGTTCACGATCGGCCGCGCCCTGGATCCGAAGACGCGGTGGCCCGGGGCGGGGCTCCTCCGCGGGATCAAGTCCGTGGATGTGGTCGACGACCTGACGGTGCGGATGACGACGGCGCAGCCGTGGCCGCTCCTGCCGTCGTACCTCGCGTACTACGGCATGATGCTGCCGCCGCAGTACGTGGCGCAGAACGGCGAAGACGCGCTCGCGAAGCATCCGGTGGGGACCGGGCCGTACCGGTTCGTGAGCTGGGCGAAGGACGACCACGTCGAGTTGGAGGCGAACCCCGCGTATTGGGGGGGCCGGCCGAAGATCACGCACGCCTTTATCCGCACGATTCCCGATCAGGCGTCGCGGCTGGCGGCGCTGCTGTCCGGGTCGGTGGACGTGATCAACGACGTGCCGCCGGACGATTACGCGGTGATCCAGCGAACGCCGCGGCTGCAGCTCGTGGAGGCGTCGAGCACCGGGATTTACTACATCCTGTTCAACCTGGTGAACCCGAAGGGGCCGATCGCGGACGTGCGCGTGCGGCAGGCGCTGAACATGGCCGTGGACCGCACCGCGATCGCGCAGGGCATCATGCACGGCGCCGTCGCCCCGGCGACGTCGTTCTGCAGCGCCATCAGCCTGGGGTGCGATACGACGGTGCTGGGCTTTCCGTACGATCCGGCGCGCGCCAAGCAGCTGCTGAAAGATGCGGGCTATCCGAACGGATTCGACATGACGATCGCGACCATGACGGGGCAGTTTCCGGCGGATCGTGACACAACGCTGAACGTCGCCGATCAGTTGAGCAAGGTCGGCGTCCGGGCCAAGGTCGTGACCGAGGACTACGGCGTCCTCCTCGTCGACCAGGTCGAGGGGCGCAAGCTGCCGTACGAGGCGACGTGGATGCGCGTCACGGATTTCGTCGGGTACGCCGGCGGCATCGCCGAGCGGACGTTCACCGCGGACGGATCCGTCTCGCTGTGGGCGACTTCGCCGGATCAGTTCGCGCAGTACCTCGGGGCCGCGGATATCCTCGCGGACCCGGCGCAGGCGAAGGATCTGTACCGGAAAGCCGAGATGCTGTTCCTGCAGGAGGCGCCGGCGATTCCCCTGGTCGCCGCGCCGAACGTGGACGCGACGGACAAGATGCTGGTCTGGCACCCCCGCGACGACTACATGCTGCGGATCGCGGCGGCGTCATGGATGCCGTAGGGTTGCGGACGGGGCGCGCGGAGGTGGACAGATGACCGAGATTCTCGTGATCGGCGCCGGCGTCGTCGGCGCGTCCGTCGCCTATCGGCTCGCCCGGGCGGGCGCCGCGGTGACGATTCTGGAGGCCGGGACCGTCGCCGGCGGGACGTCGTCGGCAACCTTTGCCTGGACGAACGCGAACAACAAGCCGCCACGCGCCTACCACGATCTCAACGTCGGCGGCATGCGCGCCCACGCGGCGCTCCGGGAGGAGTTTGGGGACGCGCCGTGGCTGCACGGGGGCGGCAGTCTCGAGTGGGCCACCGATGCGGCGCCCCGCGCGGCGCTGCGGCAGCGGATCGAGCGGCTGTGCGCGTGGGAGTACGCCGCCGAGGAGATCTCGGCCCGCCGGTTCAGCGAGCTCGAGCCCGACGTCGATCCGGCCGTCGTGGCCGACGCCACGATCGCGTACTTTCCCGAGGAGGGCTGGATCGACCCGGTCGTGTACGCGCACGCCCTGATCCAGGCGGCGGCGCGCGCGGGCGGGCGGCTGCGCACGGGGTCGCGGGTGCGCGCGCTCCGGCGCGACGGCGACCGGGTCGTCGGCGTGACGACCGCCGACGGCCGCGCCCACGGCGCCGACGTCGTGGTGAACTGCGCCGGACGGTGGGCGAGCGAGGTGGCCGCCGCCGCGGGGTTGGACATCCCGCTCGCGCCGACGGCCGGGCTGCTGGCCCTGACCCCGCCGGTGCCGGCGCGGGTCCAGCATCTCCTGCGGGCGCCGGAGTGCCACCTCCGGCCCGACGGCGCGGGACGTCTCGTGATTGCCAGCCACGAGGTCGACGACGCCCTTACGGTGGAGACTCAGCCGGGGCCGTCGGCTGCGGCGTCCGTCGAGCTCGTGGCGCGCGCCGCCCGCCTGCTGCCGAGCATCGCCGGGGTACGGCCGGAGGCGGTCCGCCTCGGGATCCGTCCGATCCCGGCGGACGGCTACTCGGCCGTCGGGCCGTTTCCCGGGGTCGCCGGATACTACCTTGTCGTCACGCACAGCGGCGTCACGCTGGCGCCGCACCTCGGCGCGCTTGTGGCGGACGAGATCATCCGAGGCCGCCAGGATGTGCGCCTCGCGCCGTTCCGTCCGGCGCGGTTTCTCGCCTGACGGGCTTCGCGTGCGGGGACGCCGGGGACCGCCCGCCGGGTCGCATGCGTGGTCGGCACGATCGCGGCGCGGCGGATCCGACCGGCGGAGGCGCAGAGGAGGTCAGCGAGATGGGTCAGCGGTTTGTCCTGACGGTCGGGGAGGAACGGGCGGTGTGCGAGCTGCTGGATGTGCAGGCACCCGGCATCGCCAAACGGTTTGCCGAGTGCCTCCCGCTCGACAGTTTCGCGATCCATGCGAAGTTCGCCGGGGGCGAGATGATCGTGATGCTGCCCTTCGTCGCCGATCCCGAGAACGAGGTGCTCTCGGTGTCCACGGGGGATATCGGGTACTTCCCGGACATGCAGACGCTCTGCCTGTTCTACGGCGACGTGGTGCCGTTCGGAAAGGTGAGCGTGTTTGCCCGTGTGGTCGAGAACCTGAGCGGGGTGCGCCGCGCCGCCGAGCGCTTGCACGAGACGGTGAGCGTGCCGGTGCGTGCGACTCGGACCTAGGAGGCGAGCGCGATGGACACATGGCGAGGCGGTCGATCGGCTGACGCGGTTCGTGGACGCGGTGTGGGCGCAGGAGCCGCCGGACATCCGGCGCCTCCGCGAGACGCGGCTGCCTCCGGCCGGCCGGTGGGGCGGGACGCTGTTCGCAAATCTGATCCTGCTGTGGTCTGCGCAGAACCTGCAGCTGTTCCGCGCGCTGGCCCGGGAGGGCACGGTGCCGGTGGACGCGCTGAGCGCGGTGGTCGCCGCGTACCTGCGGCAGCTCAGCGTGTGGCTGGCCCACTGGCGCATGGACGACACCTGCGGGCTCGCCGACGACCTGGCCGGCGCGTTCGCGGCGAAGGCGTTTCGAAGTCCCGAGGAGTTCGGCGACGCGGTGGCGCTCCTCTCGCTGGGGCTCAACCGCGTCCAGAACTGGATCGACGCGTACACGCCCTGGGCGCAGCTCGACGCGCGGCTGCCGGCGCTGTCGGCCGAGACGGCCCCGGGCCTCGCACGGCAGCGCTGAACGACGACGGGGGAGGAGGCGGTCCGATGCTGTTTGTGATGATCGAGGACTATACGATGGAGACCCGCGATCGGCTCTTCGCGCGCTTCGAGCACTATACGCGCCCCGAAGGGGTGAAGGTGCTCGGGCACTATCAGCTGCTCGGCCAGCAGCGCATCGTGATCATCGCCGAAGCGGAGTCCGCGGAGGCGCTGGCGCGCATCACCGCGCCGTGGACCGATGTCGTGAGCATCCAGATCTTTCCCGCGATGGCGTTCGCGGACTACTACCAGCTCGCGTATCTCTCGAAGAAGAAACCGTCGGCGCCGGAGGGACGCTCATGATCGACGCGGCACACGATCTGCACGAGAAACTGGTGTACCTCGCCCGCGACACGACGACCGTGGTCACCGGCGGGCGGGTGATCGACGGGACGGGGGCGCCGCCGATCGAGAACGCGACGGTGGTCATCCGCGGCGATCGCATCGCCGCCGTCGGTCCGGCCGCCCGCGTTCCGGTGCCGGCCGAGCCCGGCGTGCGCACGATCGACGCCCGGGGCAAGACGGTGCTGCCCGGTCTGATCGACAGCCATGTCCATTTCACCGGGGACACCGGGCGCAGCGCGCTCGAGCGGTACATCCCGGCGAACGAAGCCTACAAGTCGATCGTCGCGGCCCAGGACGCCCTCGACGCGCTTCGGGCCGGGTTCACCACGATGCGGGTGCTCGGGACACGGCTGGGCGGACATCGCCTACGCGCTGCGGAAAGCGGTCGCGGAGGGACGCTGGCCCGGCCCGCGGCTGCTGACCGCCGGATGGGCGATCTCCCAGAGCGGGGGGCACGGCGACCCGCATCTCCTGCCCCACGACCTCGTGGTCCGGTTTCGGCCGCGGTCGGCGTTTGCCGACGGCGTCGAGGAGTGCCGCCGCCTCGTGCGGCTGAACTTCGGCGACGGGGCGGATCTTGATCAAGATCTACACGTCGGAGGGCAGCCTGGTCGGCGATCGCGGCGTGACGCGCTACCACACCAACTTCACGCTCGAGGAGATCCGCGCGATGACGAGCGAGGCGCACGCGCGCGGCGCCAAGGTGGCCTCGCATGCCACCCATGCCGCGGGCGTGCGCCTCGCGGTCGAGGGCGGCGTCGACACGATCGAGCACGGGGGCGACGACCTGGGCGACGATCCCGACACGCTGCAGCTGATGGTCGACCGCGGGACGTTTCTGATCCCGACCCTCGACATCTTCTACTTTCTCGTGACCGAAGGCGCGGCGTGGGGCGTGAAGTCATTCGGGATCGAGACGGCCCGCCGGACGCTGGAGGCGCAGAAGCGCTACCTCAAGCGCGCGCTCGACATGGGGGTCAAGATCGCGCTCGGGACCGACTGCGGCCTGTTTGGACACGGGAGCAGCGCGCGCGAGTTCGCGCACTTCGTCTCCTGCGGCTTTTCGCCGATGGAGGCGCTCGTGGCCGGCACGCAGACGGCCGCGGCGGCGCTCGGACTGGAGCAGCAGCTCGGCACGCTGACCGCGGGTAAAGTCGGCGAGCTCCTGGTCACGGACGCGGATCCGCTGACCGACATCGCGTCGCTGCAGCGTCCGGAGCACATTCGGTGGATCTTGAAGACGACCGCGCAGCTGACGTGATGGGACGGCGCGCGGCGCCGACGGACGATCACACGATGAGGAGGCGAACGGGATGAGCGCACGAGCCACCAGACTCCGGAGCGCACGGTCGGTGTGCCTGAGTCTTCTGTTGGTCGCGCTGATCGGGTCGCTCGCGGCGGGTCCGGGATTCGGCCAGCCGCGGAGCGGCGGCGACGCGTCGATGGCGATCTTCGGCGCGCCGGGCAGCGGGCTGATTCCGGTGTTTACGACCACCAACTTTTCGCTGACCGTCGCCCAAACGGCGAACCGGTCGCTGATCAGCTACAGCCCCAATCTCCAGATGCAGCCGGACATGGCCCAGTCGTGGAAGATCTCGCCGGACGGCCGGACGTACACGTTTACGCTGCGTCCGGGGCTTCGGTGGAGCGATGGGGCGCCGATCACGTCCGCGGACTTCGAGTACACGGCGATGGTGCTGTCCTCGTCCCAGACGAACAGCAACTGGTTCCAGTGGGTTGCCGGGATCGCGGGTGCGACGGCCCGCAAAGCCGGGAAGACCGACGCGCTGCCCGGGTTCAAGATCGTGAACGCGCGCGTGTTCCAGGTGACGACGGAGACCCCGTCGGCGTCGTTCCTGGATCTGTTCGGCACGGAGCTGATGCCGATTCCGGAGCACAGCCTCCGCGTCGATCCCGCTGCCGCAGATCCAGAGGAGCGATTTCGCCCGCGTGCCGACGGTGTCGTCCGGTCCGTTCGCGATCTCGGACTATCAGACCGACACCCTCGTGACGATGACCCGCAACCCCTACTACTACGGCCGCCGGCCGGCCCTCGACCACCTCTACATTCAGGTCCTGACGCCGGAGACGGCCGTCGCGCAACTGGAGCGGGGCGAGCTGCAGGTCATTCCGGGGGAGATCAGCGGCGAGCTGCCGCCGATCGACGTCGCGCTGTTGAAGCGCGACCCGGATCTTGAGGTGACCTCGTACCCGAACACCAACACCGAGACGCTGTACATCAACATCAAGCGCAAGCCGCTCGACGACGTGCGCGTCCGCCAGGCGATGGCGTACGCGATCAACCGGGAGGCGATCGTCGCCAGCGCCCTGCTGGGGATGGGTCGCGTCGCCTACTCGCCCTTCGCGTCGTTTACGCCCTGGTACGACAAGTCGCTGAATCCGTACAAGTACGACCCGGCCCACGCGAAGCAGCTGATGCAGGACGCGCACTACGATCCGAGCGCCCCGATCCGGTTCTTGATCCCGACCGGCGACACGACCGTGATCGACGTCGGGACCATCATCGCGCAGGAGCTGCGCACGGCCGGGTTCAACGTCGTGATCGAGCAGACCGACTTTGCCACGGCGGTGAACCGGCTGATCATCACGCACGACTTCGATCTGGCGATCGCGTCGAACCGCGGGTTCAACGACTCCGATCTGAGCCGCCGGTTCAGCACTGCGGCGATCTCAAACGGCGGCGTCAACGGCAGCCAGTACTCGAACCCCGCGCTCGATCAGCTGCTCGATCAGGCGCAGCACGCGGTCACGCTCAAGGAGCAGCTGCCGATCCTCTACAAGATCCAGGAGATCGTCACGACCGACCTGCCCGTGATCCTGCTCTACTACCGCGACTCGATCGGCGCGGTCAACACCAAGCAGTTCGGCGGCGCGGTGCCGCGCTTCGGCGGGGTGTTCCGGGACGCCGCGAACTGGTACCGGAAGCCGTAGCGACGCGATGGCCCAGTTCATCCTCAGGCGGCTCCTCATCGCGATCCCGATCATCCTGGGGGTGACGATCATCAACTACGGGCTGCTCAACCTGGCGCCGGGCAGCCCCGTGGACGCACTCGTGGACCCGATCGCCGGTCCCGCGGCGCGGGAGGCGAAGCGCATCGAACTGGGCCTCGACAAACCCGTCTACGTCCGCTACCTCCTGTGGGTGGAACAGCTCGCGCAGGGGAACCTCGGGTACTCGTACGCGGACTACCAGCCGGTCGTCCGGCGCATCGGCGAGCGGTTCGGGGCGACCGCGGGCCTGGTGCTGCTGTCGGTCGTCATGTCGGTGGTGTTCGCGGTGATGCTGGGCGTGCTGTCGGCCACCCGGCCGTACTCCGCGTGGGACTACGCGGCATCCGGGGTCGGCCTGCTCGGCGTCTCCGTGCCCGGGTTCTTCCTGGGGCTCGCCGCGATCTACGTGTTCTCCCTGAAGCTCCGCCTGCTGCCGACGGGAGGGATGCTGGACACGGGTGCGCACTTCACCGTGGACGGGTTTCTCGCCCACGCGATCCTGCCGTCCATCTCCCTCGGCCTGTTCAGCCTGGGCAGCTTCGTGCGGTACGTGCGGTCCGGCATGCTCGAAGTGTTGAATGCCGACTACATCCGCACCGCGCGCGCCAAAGGCCTGGGGCCGCGCCGCGTCACCTACACCCACAGCCTGCGCAACGCGATCCTCCCGCTCGTGACGATGGTGGCCGCCGTCGTGCCGCGTCTGCTCGGCGGGTCCGTCGTGATTGAGCAGGTGTTCGCGTGGCCGGGCATGGGCGCCCTGGCGATCCAGGCGATCCTCCAGCGCGACTACCCGATCCTGATGGGCATCAACCTGATCGTGGCCGCGATGGTCGTCCTCGGCAGCCTGTCCGCCGACGTCCTGTACGCCTACGTGGATCCGAGAATCCGGTACGCGTGATGACGGGATCGTCGTCCGCCGCCTCGCTCGCACCGGCCGCGCGCCACCCGGCGTACCGGTCGACCCGGTCCGCCGCGCTGCGCCGATTCGCGCGCCACCGGTTGGCGTGCGCCGGCGCCGCGGTGCTGGCTGCGCTCATCGTGGTGGCGGTCGCCGCGCCCCTCATCGCCCCCTACGATCCGGCATATATCGACCTGGCCTCGGCGCGCACCGGTCCGTCCGCCGCCCACTGGCTCGGCACCGATACGGTCGGCCGGGACGTGCTCAGCCGGGTGATTTACGCGTCCCGGGTGTCGATGTCGGTCGGCATCGTGAGCGTGGCGTTCTATCTCACGATCGGCCTGGCGCTCGGGCTGGTGGCCGGGTATTACGGGGGGCTGGTGGACGGCGTGCTCATGCGCTTCGGCGACATGGTCATGGCGTTTCCCACGCTTGATCCTGGTGATGGTGATCGTGGGCCTGACCGGCCCCAGCATCTGGAACATCATGGCCGTGATCGGCCTGCTGGGGTGGCCCGAGGTCGCCCGGCTGGTGCGCAGCATCGTGCTGACGCTGCGGTCCCAGGAGTTCGTGCTCGCGGCCCGCGCGTCGGGCGTGCGCGACGGGAAGCTCATCTTCCGGCACGTCCTGCCGAACACGACCGGGGCGGCGATGGTGGCCGCCACGTTCGGGGTCGCGAACGCGATCCTCGTGGAAGCGGCGCTGAGCTTTCTCGGGATGGGGGTGCAGCCGCCGACGGCCAGTTGGGGCAACATGCTCTCGGATGCGCAGTCGCTGACCGCGTTGGAGTACATGCCCTGGCTGTGGATCCCCCCGGGCATCATGATCCTCGTGGCGACGCTTGCGGTGAACTTTCTCGGCGACGGGCTCCGCGATGCGGTGGATCCCAGAAGTCAGCTGAATCGAGGAGGATGAGCGATGGCGCACGACATCGAGCAGGAGTACATGGACGCGCTCTACCCGAGGTTGCCGGCGTTCGAGATCCGGCCGAGCGACACGGCACTGCTGGTGATCGACATGCAGAACTTCATCGCCCGGCCCGACACCGGGCAGGGGCAGCGCCTCTTGGATGTGGGCCGGGCCGATCTCAACCGGGACTACTTCGGACGCGTGCAGGCCGCGATCGGGAACATCGCGACGCTGCTCACGGCCGCGCGGCGCGTCGGGATCGAGGTGATCTACATCGCGATCAACGCGCACACGAAGGACGCGCGCGACTGCTCGCAGGTGACCCGGGCGCTCGGCATCCGGCTGCCGAAGGATTCGCCGGGCAACCAGATCGTGTCCGAGCTCACCCCGCGGCCCGACGAGGTGGTGCTGTTCAAGATCACGAGCAGCGCGTTCAACTCGACGCCGCTGCACATGATCTTGCAGAACATGGGCAAACGGACGCTGCTGCTCACCGGGCTGATCACGAACGGCTGCGTGGAGTCGACCGCCCGCGACGCGCGAGACCTCGGCTACCGCGTCGTGCTGGTCGGCGACGCGTGCGCGACGTACTCCGAGGAGACCCACCAGCGCACGCTGCGGTGGCTCGAACGGACCATCGGCAACGTCGTGACCACCAACGCGGCGGTCGGGACGCTGCTCGCACCCCAGTCCTGAGATCCCCGAGGCGGCGGATCGCCTCGACGATGACGGGAGGGGACGGGATGCCCACGCCGATCGATCGCAGAATCTCCGCCAGTCATCTCTCGTACCGGTTCGACGCCGCGCTGCCGCCGGCGTGGCGGGTGCGTCCGGGGGAATGGATCGAGGTGGACGTCCCGGACGGTATGGCCGGCACGATCCAGCGGCCGGACGACCTTTACCGCGCCGTCGACCCGGATCACGTGAATCCGGTCGTCGGGCCGATCTACGTCGAAGGCGCCGAGGTGACCGACACCCTGGGCGTCGAGCTCCGCGAGATCCGCGTAGACGCGCCGCGGGGCTACGTGCTGATCATCCCCGGGTTCGGGCTGCTGCGCGACCGCTACCCCGAGGCGCACACGCGGATCTGCCGGGTCGCGGATGGGGCGGTCCAGTTCGACGAGGGGGTGCGGCTGCCGCTTGACCCGTGCATCGGCACAATCGGCGTGGCGCCGGCGGGGCCCGGGATCAGCACCATCATGCCGGGCGATCACGGGGGCAACCTCGACACGACCGACATCCGGCGGGGCGCGACGGTGTACTTTCCGGTCAGCGCGCCCGGGGCGCTGTTCGGCCTGGGCGATCCCAAGGGCGTCATGGGCGACGGGGAGGTGGCGGGGACGGGGCTCGGGGTCCCGATCACGGTGGTGATGCGGTTCGTCCTGGTGAAAGGGTGGCGCACGGCCCGCCCGCTGCTCGAGACCCCGCGCTCCTGGATGACGATCGCCAGCGCGCCGACACTCGAAGGCGCCTGCCACCTCGCGACGGCGGACATGGTGGGGCTGCTCGTCCGCGCGCGGGGGATCACCCGCGAAGCCGCGTATATGCTGACGAGCCTGGCCGGCGATCTGCGCATCAGCCAGGTGGTGGACCCGTGGATGACGGTGCGCATGGAGATGTCGAAGGACGTGCTGTCCTTGACCCTGCCGCCCCCATGAGGTACCGTGGCGGCCGACAACCCGTGCCGCGGGGCTCCCTCAACCTCGCGAGAGCCCGTGGGTGCGATGAGGAGGCGATCGAGATGACGCGAGGCCCGTTGCGGGCAGCGCTGGCCGTGATCGTGAGCGCGGGGCTGTGTGGGGCGATTGGGCTCGGGATGCCGGGCCGCGGGCTCGGCGAGCCGCGCGCCGGCGGGGACGCCTCGATGGCGATCTTCGGGGCCCCCGGCAGCGTGATCCTGCCCGACTTCACGGCGACGGGGTTTGCGATCACGGTCTCCCAGGTGGGGAACCGGTCGCTGATCAGCTACAGTCCCAATCTGCGGATGATTCCCGACCTGGCCGAGCGCTGGTCGATCTCCCCGGACGGGCGGACGTACACGTTCACGCTGCGGCCGGGACTCCGGTGGAGCGACGGCGTCCCGATCACGGCGCAGGACTTTGAGTACACGGTGCTCGCCGTGTCTTCTCCGGACACGACGAGCGACAAGGTGAACGAGGTCGCCGAGATCGTGGGCGCCGCGGAGCGGAAGAGCGGCAAGAGCGCCGCGGTCGCGGGATTCAAGATCGTCAGCGACCGTGTCTTCCAGGTGACCACCGTGGCGCCTTCGGCCGATTTCCTCGATCTGTTCGGCACCGAGCTGATGCCGCTGCCGCGCCACAGCCTGCAGGCCGTGCCGTTCTCGCTGCTCCAAAAGAGCGACCTCGCGCGCGTGCCGTCGGTGGCCTCCGGTCCGTTTGCGGTCACGAGCTATCAGACCGACACGCTGGTGACGCTGGCGCGGAACCCGTACTATTACGGCCGTCGGCCGTCCCTCGATCACCTCTACATCAAGATCTTGACCCCGGAGACGGCCGTCGCCGAGCTGGAGCGCGGGGAGCTGCAGGTGATTCCTGGCGAGGGCACCGGCGAGCTGCCGCCGCTAGATGTGCCGCTCTTGAAGCGGAATCCCGACATCGCGGTCACCTCGTACCCGAATACGACCGGCACAGTCATCTACCCCAATCTGAAGCGGAAGCCGCTGGACGACGTCCGCATCCGGCAGGCCATGATGTACGCGATCGACCGCGAGTCCATCGTGGCGAACGTGCTCCTGGGGATGGGCCGGGTCGCCTACTCGCCGTTCGCGTCGTTTACGCCGTGGTACGACAAGTCGCTGAATCCGTACACGTACGACCCGGCCCACGCCAAGCAGCTGCTGCAGGAGGCGCACTACGACGCGAGCGCCCCCCTCCGGTTCCTCGTCCCGACCGGGGACTCGACGGTGACGGCCGTGGGCACCGTCGTGACGCAGATGCTCCGGACCGCCGGGTTCAACGTGACGATCGAGCAGACGGACTTTGCCACCGCGGTGCACCGCCTGGTCGTGACCCATGACTTCGACCTCGCGATCGTCGGGAACCGGGGCTACAACGATCCGGATCTCAGCCGGCGGTTCAGCACGGGGGCGATCACCACGGGGGTGAACAGCGGCCAGTATTCCAATCCCGAGATGGATCGGTTGCTGGACGAGGCGCGCCAGACCGTGGATCCTCGCAAGCAGCAGCCGCTCTTGAACCGGATCCAGGAGATCGTGAACACCGACGTGCCCGTCGTGCTCCTGTACTATCGCGACTCCATCGGGGCGGTGGACGTCAAGCAGCTCGGCGGCGCGGTGCCGCGCTTCCTCGGCGTGTTCCGCGACGCCGCAAACTGGTACGCCAGACCGTAGGGGCGCGGCGCGCGCGTGTATCCCGTTCGTCGGGCACGGCCGCGGGGCCGACCCGTGGGGAATCGATCCTCCGATCGCGAAATGGTGACACGCGATCCCGGACGTCCCGGCGACGGACGGGGTCGTTCGCGTCACATCCTGCCAAGTTCCCGGAGGCCCGATGGCTGAACGAGACGTGTCGGACGCGCCGGACGGCCTCCCGATTCCCCAGCGCTACTGGGCCGCGGCCACCGTCGCGACGGCGCTCACGATGGCCGGTCTCGACGGGGCGATCGCGAACGTGGCGCTGCCCACGATCGCGCGGGATCTTCACGCGAGCGCCGCGTCGTCGATCTGGGTCGTCAACGCCTACCAGCTGACGGCGATGGTGAGCCTGGCGCCGCTGGCGTCCCTCGGCGACATCATGGGCTACCGGCGGATCTACTGGATGGGCCTCGCCGTGTTTACCCTCGCCTCGCTGCTGTGCGCGCTGTCGTCCACGCTGCCGATGCTCGCGCTCGCGCGGGCGCTCCAGGGGTTTGGGGCGGCGGGGATCATGTCGGTCAACGCCGCGCTCGTGCGCTACACGTATCCGCAGAAGCTCCTGGGGCAGGGCATCGGCATCAACACGCTGGTGATCGCGACGTCCTCGGCCGCCGGCCCCACGATCGCCTCTGGCGTGCTCGCGGTCGCGCACTGGCAGTGGCTGTTCCTGATCAACGTGCCGATCGGCATCGTGGCGCTGACGCTCGCCCTGCGCTCGCTGCCGTACACCGAACCGTCGGGGGACCATTTCGATCTGCCGAGCGCGGTGCTGAGCGCCCTGACCTTCGGCCTGCTGATCACCGGCATCGACAGCTTCGGGCACGCCCTCGGCCTTCCGATCGTCCTGGCGGAACTCGCCGGCGCGGTGACGGTGGGCGTGATCCTGGTGCGCCGGCAGGAATCACTGACGGTGCCGATCCTGCCGGTCGACCTCTTCCGCCGGCCGATCTTTGCGCTCTCGGCGCTGACGTCGACGTGCTCCTTTACCGCGCAGGGGATCGCGTTCGTGGCGATGCCGTTCTACTTCCAGGACGTCCTCGGGCGGTCGCAGGTCGAGACCGGGCTCCTCTTGACGCCCTGGCCGATCGCGGTGGGCGTGGCGGCCCCGTTCGCCGGCCGCCTTGCCGACCGTCATCCGGCCGGCGTGTTGGGCGGGGTTGGGCTGGCCGTCCTCGCGGTCGGGCTCGTGCTCGTCGCGCTGCTCCCCGCGCATCCGACGACCGCGGACATCGTCTGGCGCATGACGATCTGCGGGCTCGGATTCGGATTTTTCCAATCTCCGAACAACCGCGCGATCATCACCAGCGTCCCGCGGTCTCGGTCCGGCAACGCCGGCGGGGTGGTCAGCATGGCCCGCCTGCTCGGGCAGACCATCGGGGCGGCGCTGGTGGCGCTGATCTTCGGGGTGGTCGCGCACGGCGGCCGGGCGGGGCACGCCGCGACCCTCGCGGTCGTGGTCGCGGCGTGCTTTGCCGCGGTGGCGAGCGTGGTGAGCAGCCTCCGGATGATGAACTTCGGCGACGCGGATCCCCGAGGCGGTGCCGCGGCGGAGCGGGTGTCTGCGAACTCCGCGACGTCGTAACGCGGTCGCAGGCCGCCGATGAGCGCCGGACCCGTCAAACGGCTCCGGGCCCACGTCGTCGACTCGGCGCTGCTGCGCGAGTCGCGGGAATTCAGGCTGTTCTGGCTCGGGCAGTCCGTCTCGGGCATCGCCGACCACCTGACCCAGGTCGCGCTCGCGTTCCAGGTGTACCGGCTCACGGGGTCGTCGCTCGCGGTCGGCCTGCTGGCGCTCGTGCGGATCGTGCCGCTGCTTGCGTGTTCGCTGCCGGGCGGGGCGATCGCGGATGCGGTGGATCGGCGCAAGCTGCTCCTGTGCGCGCAGGGAGGCGCCGCCGCGTGCTCCCTGGCACTCGCGGCCAACGCCGTCACCGTCCCGCGTCTGTGGATCATCTACGTCCTGGCCGCCGCGGCGGTGGGAATCTCGGCGCTGCTCTCCCCGGGGAGTGGCTCGATCGTGCCGCGGCTGGTGCCGCTCACCAAGCTCCCCGCGGCGCTCGCGCTCACGAGCGTCAACAGCAGCGCCGCGTCGCTGATCGGGCCCGTGGTCGGCGGGGTATTGATCGCGCGGATCGGGGTCGGGGGGGCCTACCTCGTGGACGCCGCGGCGTTTCTGGTCGCGCTCGCGACGCTCGCGGCGATGGCGCCGGTGCCGCCCGCCCGCGGCACGCCGCGCCCGGGCCTCGCGTCGATCCGAGAAGGGCTGCGCTTCCTCCGCGGCCGGCGGGTGCTCCAGTCCACGTTCGCCGTCGACCTCAACGCGATGGTGTTCGGCATGCCGACGTCGCTGTTTCCGGCGATCGCGGAGCGCGTGGGCGGAGGCGCGCAGGTCCTCGGCTATCTCTACGCCGCGCCCTACGCGGGCGCGCTGCTCGCGTCGCTCCTGAGCGGAGGCATCGCGCAAGTGCGGCGCCAGGGGCGCGTCGTGATGGCGGCGGTGCTGGTGTGGGGGGCCGCCATCGTGGCGTTCGGCCTCGCGGGATCGCTGGGGTGGATGCTGGCGTTCCTCGTGCTCGCCGGCGGCGCCGACTTTGTGAGCGCCGTGTTTCGAGACGCCATCGCGCTGACGGTGGTCCACGACGGGATGCGGGGCCGGCTGAGCGGCATGGAGCAGGCCGTCGTGACCACCGGCCCCGAGCTCGGAAATTTGGAGGCGGGCGTCGTGGCCTCGCTCGTCAGCGTGCCGTTCTCGATTGTGTCCGGAGGACTGGCGTGCATGATCGGCGTGGGGGTGCTCGCGGCCGCGGTGCCGGAGTTCGATCGCTATGACGCGCGCCACCCGTCGCCGTAGCCGTCCCGGACCGCCGTCCCCGGCCGCGACGCCCCGCTAGGGACCGGGCGCCCGCTCCGGTGAGGGCCGCGCCGCGGCACGTCGATAGCCGCGGGCGAGGAACCAGGCGCCCCAGATGATCAGCACGAGGGCGGCCATCTGGCCGAGCGTCAGGAACACCGCGGTGCGGTCCTCGCTGCGCAGCAGGTCCAGCACGAATCGCAGCACGGACGAGGCGATGATCGCCGACCAGAACAGCGCGCCGTCGAACGGTCGATGCGCGGCGCGCGGCAGGATCCACGCGAGGATCGCCCCCGTCCCGATGATCTCGTAGACCGGGAGCGGATGCAGGCGGCCGCCGGGCAGCCCCGGAATCGCCACACCCCACGGCAGCGACGTCGGATCGCCGAGCAGCTCGCCGTTCATGAAGTTCCCCCAGCGGACGAGCATGATGGCGACCAGGAGCGCGGGGGTCATCGCGTCCAGGACCCGCCACAGCGGCTGCCGGTAGCGCCGGCACCACCAGGCGAGAAACACGAAGCCCGCGGCGATCGATCCGTGGGAGGCGAGGCCGGCGTAGGGCGGCAGGATGATCGCGAGCGGATCGCCGGCGAACTCGGAGAGGTGCGACACCACGTAGCCGAGCCGCGCGCCGATCAGCAGCACCGCCAGCAGCGGGAGCGCGAGATGCTCCGTGAGGAGGACCCGCGGGATGCCGAACCGTTCGCCGAAGTACGCCGTCATCGGGACCGAGAGGAACAGCGCGAGCCCCATCATGACGCCGTACCACCGAAGTGTGAGGGGACCGAGATGGAAGAGGACCGGATGCATCGGGGCCAGTATACCACCCGCACACGGCCGCTTCGGTCGCGCGCGGGGCGCGCCGGACCGAACACGCACGCAAGGCGTCGGGGCGGCCGCGTCGCCGCGCAGGGCGCGTGCGCGGGTGACAGACACCGGCCGATCACCGGCGCATGACCTGCTCTTGACAGCAAAACAGGGAGTTGCTAGTCTAACATCAATTTCATAGCTTCCTTATCAAGAGTGGTTGAGGGACGGGCCCGATGACACCCGGCAGCCTACCAGGCTCCCACCTGGTGTGGTGCTAACTCCCGCGGAAGATCCAATTCCGGTAGATAAGAGGGAGAGATCCCCCTCGGAGTTGGAGGGGGCTTTTTGTTGTGCGGTAGAATCTGCGCCTCCGGGCGACCGCCTGTTCCCGACAGGGAGCAGCCAGACTGCGGTCGGCAGGAGTGAAAGGGGAGGGGAGAGATGGCCGTTGTCGGGCTCGCGTGCCGGGAGTGCGGGAAGCGCTATCCGGTTGAGCCGATCTTCGTATGCGAGGAGTGTTTCGGCCCGCTGGAAGCGCAGTACGATCTTGGAAAGCTGACCGGCCCCGCACTTCGTGAGCAGATCGCGCGTGGTCCGGCTTCGTTGTGGCGGTACGAGGCGTTGCTGCCCGCGGAGCGCGTGCCCGAGTGGGATCTCGCCCCCGGGTTCACGCCGCTCGTCAAGGCGGATCGCCTCGGCAAGGTGCTCGGCCTGAAGCAGCTGTACCTGAAAAACGACACCCGAAACCCGACGTGGTCGTTCAAGGACCGGGTCGTCGCGATGGCGGTCGCCACGTCGAAGCGGTTCCACTTCGACGTCCTGTCGTGCGCGTCGACCGGCAATCTCGCGAACGCCGTCGCCGCGCACGCGGCCAAAGCCGGGTTGCGCGCGGTCGTGTTCATCCCGAAGGGGATCGAACGCGCGAAGGTGATTGGGTCCGCGATCTATCACCCCATCGTCGTCGAGGTCGAGGGGACGTACGACGACGTCAACCGGCTGTGCCTCGAGGTCGGCGAGGAGCACCACTGGGGCGATCGCCAACGTTAACCTCCGCCCGTACTACTCCGAGGGCGCGAAGACGCTCGGGTTCGAGGTCGCGGAGCAGCTCGGGTGGCGGGCGCCCGACCGCGTGATCGTGCCGATCGGCTCGGGCAACATGTTCATGAAGATCCACAAGGGGTTTCAGGAGTTTCAGCGACCTCGGGGTGATCCCGGAGCACACGGTCCGGATGACGGCCGCGCAGCCCGAGGGGTGCGGTCCGGTCGTGACCGCGTACCGCAACCGCGCGGAGGCGGTGATCCCGGTCCGGCCCAACACGGTCGCGCACTCGCTCGCGATCGGCAGCCCCGCGGACGGCGGGTATGTCCTGGATCTGGTCCGCCGCAGCGGCGGCGCGGCGGAGGCGGTGACCGACGCCGAGATCATCGACGCGATCCGGCTGCTCGCCGAGACGGAAGGGTTGTTCACCGAGCCGGCGGGCGGCGTCACGGTGGGGGTCCTGCGCAAGCTGGCGCAGGCCGGCGTGATCGACCCCGACGAAGTGACCGTGGCCATCATCTCGGGGATCGGGCTGAAGGCGATCGAGGCGGTCGAGCACGTGGTGGAAGCGTCCATTACGATCAAACCGACGCTGGCATCGTTTGAGGAGCGCGTGCTCGCGCGGGCGTAGCCCGCGAGCCGCCGGAGGAGATGAGATGGCCGCACACGTACGCATTCCGACGCCGCTGCGCCGCCTGACCAACGGCGAGCGCATCATCGAGGTGGAGGGAGCCGATCTGGGGCAGGCGATCGATGAGCTCGACCGCCGGTATCCCGGGATCCGGGAACGGCTCTTGGACGAGCGCGGCGAGGTGCTGCGCTTCGTGAACATCTTCGTGGACGAGCAGGATATCCGCTTCCTGGGCGGACTGCGCACGCCGCTCGCGGCCAACGCCGAGGTGTCGATCGTGCCGGCCATGGCCGGCGGGGCGCGCTGAGGAGATCTCAGGCCGGATTTCGGCGTTCGACCGACTCGCGGAGCGCGGCGGTGCCGACCGGCACCGCCGCGTCGTCTGCCCGCCGGACGGAGGCGCGCCGAAGGACGGCGCGCGCCCGCGCCGAAAGCCCCCGTGACGGCGGTGTGCCGATCCTGGAGGGCGTTCGTGCGTCTTCGTTCAGCCGTTCGACCGCGGCCCACAACCGAGCGTTCGTGACCCCACGCGCGACGTCCCGAAGCAGCCGAGCGGCGGCCCGAATCGAGGCGCTCAGAGCCGACCTGCGCCGCCACGGCCGCCTCTACCACGTGCTCGACGCGCCCGAGATCTCCGATGAGGCGTACGACGCGCTCATGCAGGAGCTCCGGGACCTCGAAGCCGCTCACCCCGAGCTCGTTACGCCCGATTCGCCCACGCAGCGCGTCGGTGCGCCTCCGAGCGAGGCGTTTCGCCCGGTTGTGCATCCGCAGCGGATGTTCAGCCTGGCGAACGCCTTCGATGAAGACGAGCTGCGGGCGTGGTACCGGCGCGTCGAAGCCGCGCTGCCGGGACAGACCATCGAGCTGGTCTGCGAGTTGAAGTTCGATGGGGCCGCCGTGTCGCTGATCTACCAAGACGGGGTCTTCGTGCAGGGGGCGACGCGGGGGGACGGGGTGCGCGGCGAGGACGTGACGCCGAACCTTCGGACGCTGAGCCTCAGGACCAGGGACCCGCTGGTGCTGCGCCTGCGTCCCGAGTCGGACCCGCCGCCGTTCGTGGAGGTGCGGGGCGAAGTCTATCTGTCCACCGACGCGCTGGAGTCGATCAACGCGGAACGTACCGCCGCCGGCGCCGCGCCGTTTGCCAATCCGCGGAACGCGGCGGCGGGATCGCTCCGGCAGCTGGACCCCGCGGTGACCGCGCGGCGCCCGCTGGCGCTGTACGTGTATCAGCTCGGCGAGGTGCGGGGCCGGAGGTTCCGGTCTCATTGGGAGAGCCTGGCGTGGGCAAAGGACGCCGGGCTGCCGGTGAGCCCGCACGCGCGGCGGGTCGGGGCGATGGACGACGTGCTCGCCTACGTCGCGGACTGGACGGCGCGCCGCGGCGATCTGCCGTACGGGACGGACGGGGTGGTCGTGAAGGTCGACTCGCTCGACCAGCAGGCGGAGCTCGGCACCACCAGTCAGGCGCCGCGCTGGGCGATCGCCTACAAGTTTCCCGCGGAAGAGGCGGAGACGCGGGTGCAGAACATCGCGGTGCAGGTCGGGCGCACGGGCGCGCTCACGCCGGTGGCCGAGCTGGAGCCCGTGCGCGTGTCGGGCGTGATCGTGCGGCGCGCGACCCTGCACAACGAGGATGAACTGCAGCGCAAGGACGTGCGCGTCGGCGACGCGGTGATCGTCCGCCGCGCCGGGGAGGTGATCCCCGAGATCGTCCGCGTCCTCACGGAGAAGCGCACCGGCGCGGAACGCGCGTTCGTGATGCCGGCGCAGTGCCCGGTGTGCGGCTCGCCGGTCGAACGGAAGCCCGGCGAGGCGGTGTCGCGGTGCACCGGCGGTGCCGTGTGCCCCGCGCAGATTCTCGAGCGCCTCATCCACTTCGCCTCGCGCGACGCCCTCAACATCGACGGGGTGGGCCCGAAGATCCTGCAGCAGCTGCTCGACCGCGAGCTGATCGCCGACCCCGCGGATCTGTTCCGGTTGACCCACGCGCAGCTGCTGACGCTGGACCGGATGGCCGAGCGGTCCGCGGAGAACGTGATCGCGTCGATCGACCGGAGCCGACGCACGACGCTGCCGCGTCTCGTCTACGGGCTGGGCATCCGCCACGTGGGCGTGCACGTCGCGGAGCTGCTCGCGCGGCACTTCGGAGAGGTCGACCGGCTCGCGTCCGCGCCCGCGGAGGAGATTGCCGACATCCCCGGCGTGGGCCCCACGATCGCCGCGAGCGTCGCGGAGTTTTTCGCAAGGCCCGAGACCCGCGCGCTGCTCGACAAGCTGCGCGCCGCGGGCGTGCGCGCCGAGGCGCCGCCGCCCGCGGAGGGGCGGTTCGCCGGCAAGACGTTCGTGTTCACCGGCACGTTGGACCGCTTCTCGCGCCGCGAGGCCGCGGACCGGGTGCGGGCGCACGGCGGGGTGGTGGGCGACGGGCTGACGTCGCACGCCGATTATCTCGTGGCGGGGGCGGCGGCGGGGAGCAAGCTGGAGCGCGCGCGGAAGCTTGGCGTCACCGTGTTGACCGAGGACGAGTTCATCGCGCTGCTGGAGGGCGGGTGATGCCCGCACGGCGCCGCGGCGGCGGGGAGCGCCGGCGTGCCCGGAAGCGCACGGCGAGCCGCCCGTGGTGGCTGCTGGTCCTGGCGGTGGTGATCGTCGGGGGGCTGATCGCCGCGCGGCTGCTGCGGGGGCCGGGATCCCTGCCGCACCGCCCGCCCGCCGAGGCCACGGTCGAGGTGTTTTTCGTCCGCTACACGGGGAGCGCGGAGACCGGATCGCTCGTCGCGGTCCACCGCACCGTCCCCTCGGGCGGGCCGGCGGCGCGGATCACGTCGGCGGTGCGCGCGCTGCTGGCCGGTCCGTCGGCGGCGGAGCGGCGCGAGGGGCTGGTCAGCGAGGTGCCCCGCGGGACGTCGCTGCGGCGCCTCGAGGTGGCCGGCGGGACGGCCACGGTAGATCTGACGGGGTCCTTTGCCCAGGGCGGCGGCAGCACGAGCATGCTGGCCCGGGTGTGGCAGCTCGTGTACACGGCCACGCAGACGCCAGACGTGCGGGCCGTGCAGATCATGATCGACGGCCGCCGCGTGCGGGCCCTGGGCGGTGAGGGCGTCATGGTGGACGCCCCGATCGAGCGCCCCGCAACGATGCCGGCGTTCTGAGCCGGCTATTCCCGAGCCCGGCCGCACCGCACACGCGTGCGGTGTGCGATGCGGCGCCCCGGACGAAGTCAGGCAGGGAGCCGCCCGTGTCTGGGAGAAAATAGCGCGACCATGCCCAAGGAAGTCTTCGCCGAAGAGATCGAGCGTTTTCTCGGGACCCTCGACGGCGTCGCCGCGGCGCGGGTGTTCACTACGCCGGCCGGCGAGGTCGCGAAGGTGTATGTGACGGCCGAACACGGCGCGGACGTCCGGGCCGTGCGGCGCGGGATCGCGGCGGCGCTCGTGAGCACGTACGGAATTCCGATCGAACCGTGGCGGATCGAAGTCACGCAGCCGCGCGCCGGCATCGGGCCGGGCGAGCTGCCGCGGTTTCAGATCCTCCGCGTCGAGGAGACGGTCGCGGCCACGGAGATGACCGCGACCGTCCAACTCGCGTGGGCCCGCGGCGGCGAGGACCGCACGTCGACGGGACGCGCGCGCGGCGGGGCCGGCTCGCAGCACCGATTCCGCGCGCTGGCGGCCGCAACGGTCGACGCGGCCCGCGATGCGCTCGAGCCCGCCCACCGGAAAATCACGGTCCAGCAGGCGTCGCTCGTGATGTTCGTCAACCGGCCGACCGCGCTGTGCGGCATCTCGATCGCGATGCCGCGCGGTCCGGAGACGTCGCTCGGCATCGCGCAGGCCGAATCCACGTCCGACGCGATGGTGGAGGCGGCCCTCGACGCCGTCGTCAAGTGGGCGATGCGCGCGGGGTTGACGGCGACGCCGCTGCCCGTGGGCGATCGCCGTGCGCGGCTCGAGGCGATGCGCCAGTACGCGCGATCCGCGGAGCGCGTCGAGCCGCCGCACGCCGGGACCCCGCCCGCGCCGTCGCACGCAGCGCCGTCCGAGGGTGAATGGGTCGAACGGCACCCACGCACCGCGCGCGCCCCCGCGCCGACGGCGTCCGAGGAGGGGAGCGAGGTGGATGGGGGCGAGGTGCTGGAGGAATGGCATGAGCCGGAGGCCGCGTCACGCTCGCGGACACGGGCCTCTACCGCGACCGCGGTGGACATGCGCGTGGGCAGCGTGTCCGAGACCCTGCCGCGGGCGAACTCGGGACGGACGACGCCCATCCCCGATGACCCCGATATCATTCGACACTTACGCGACATTCGGCCCGGACAGGAAGGGGTGACAGCGACAGTGCGACAGGAAGCTCCGCGCGCCGGAAGCACGTCCACGACTCCGAACCGGCACTCCATGGAGGACGTGTTTTATCAATCACTCATCGCGAACCGCACGCCGGTCCACGTGCGCTGCGTGGACGGCTACGAGGTGGCGCGCGCGGTGCTGCGAGATGTCGGGACGTACAGCCTGCTGCTCGACGTGCAGGGCGCCACGGAGCTGGTCTACAAGCACGCCATCCTGTCGATCCGCCCAATGATGGACGGCTCGGGGCAGGCCTAGCCGCCCGGTGCCGGAGGACGGGCGCCTCGCGGATCTGCGCGCGCGCAAGGCCCGCATCTCGGCGGGCGGCGGCCCCGAGCGGACCGCCCGCCAGCACGATGCCGGCAAACTGACGGCCCGCGAGCGCGTCGCGGAGCTGCTGGATCCCGGGAGCTTCGTTGAGCTCGACCAGTTCGTCACCCACCGCGCGACGGCGTTTGGCATGGACCGGATCGAGGCTCCCGCCGACGGCGTCGTCACCGGGTATGGGGCGATCAACGGCCGCCTGACGTACGTATTTTCACAGGACTTCACGGTGCTGGGCGGATCGCTCGGTGAAGGGCACGCGCAGAAGATCTGCAAGATCATGGATCTCGCCGTGCGGACCGGCGCGCCGGTGGTCGGGCTCAACGACTCCGGCGGCGCCCGGATTCAGGAGGGCGTCGCGAGCCTCGGAGGCTACGCCGAGATCTTTCTCCGAAATACGCTCGCCAGCGGCGTCATCCCGCAGATCTCGGCCATCATGGGGCCCTGCGCGGGCGGGGCCGTGTATTCCCCGGCGATCACGGACTTTACGGTCATGGTCCGCGGCACCAGCTACATGTTCGTCACCGGGCCGCAGGTCGTCAAAACGGTCACCCACGAGGACGTCACGTTCGAAGAACTGGGCGGTGCCGCGGTGCACGCCGAGCGGAGCGGGGTGGCGCACTTCGTCGCCGACGGCGACGCGGACGGGCTCCAGCTGATCCGCCGCCTGCTGGGCTATCTGCCGCAGAACAACCTCGAGGATCCCCCGCGGGTGGAGTGCACGGACGATCCGGCGCGGGCGGACGCGGCGCTCGACACGATCGTGCCGGAGGACCCGCACGTCCCGTACGACATGCACGACGTGATCGCCCGCGTCGTCGACGGCGGCGAGTTTCTCGAGGTGCACGCGGCGTTTGCGCCCAACATCGTCGTCGGGTTTGCGCGGCTGGGCGGCCGGTCCGTCGGCATCGTCGCGCAGCAGCCCGCGGTGCTCGCCGGCGTGCTCGACATCAACAGTTCGGTCAAGGGCGCCCGGTTTGTGCGGTGCTGCGACGCGTTCAACGTCCCCGTCGTGACGTTCGTCGACGTGCCGGGGTTCCTCCCGGGCACCGCGCAGGAGCACGGCGGCATCATCCGCCAGGGCGCCAAGCTGCTGTACGCCTACTGCGAGGCAACCGTGCCCAAGATCGCGGTGATCACCCGAAAAGCCTACGGGGGCGCGTACGACGTGATGTCGAGCAAGCACATCCGCGGCGACCTCAACCTCGCCTGGCCGACCGCCGAGGTGGCGGTGATGGGGCCCGAGGGCGCGATCGACATCATCTTCCGTCGGGAGCTCGACGAGGCCGGCGACCGGCCGGCCGCGCGGGCACGGCTCGTGGCCGAGTACCGCGCGCGGTTCGCCAACCCCTACATCGCGGCCAGCCGGGGGTACGTGGACGACGTGATCGAGCCGCACGAGACGCGGCCGCGTCTGATCTCGGCCCTCGAGATGCTGCAGGGCAAACGCGACCGGAACCCCGCCAAGAAGCACGGGAACATCCCGCTCTAGCGCATGCCTGAGGCCGAGATCCGCAAGGTGCTCGTCGCCAATCGCGGCGAGATCGCACTGCGCGTGATCCGCGCGTGCCGCGCGCTGGGGCTCGGCGCGGTGGCCATCTACAGCGACGCGGATCGCGCCGCCCCCCACGTGCGCGCCGCGGACGAAGCGTATCGGATCGGCCCCGGCCCGGCCGTCGAGTCGTATCTCCGCATTCCCGCGGTCGTCGACGCGGCCCGCCGGTCCGGCGCGGACGCCGTGCACCCCGGCTATGGGTTCCTCGCGGAGAATCCGGAGTTTGCGGCGGCCTGCGCGGAGGAGGGGATCCGCTTCATCGGCCCTCCGGCGGAGGTGCTCGCGCGATGCGGCGACAAGGCCGAGACCCGGCGCGCCGCCCGCGGGGCCGGCGTGCCGGTGCTGCCCGGCACGGAGTCGCTGGACGACGTGGGTGCGGCGGCCGAGGCGCTGCGGCTCGGGTACCCCGTGTTGATCAAAGCCGCGGCCGGCGGGGGCGGGAAGGGGATCCACCGCGTGCCGAGGCCGGAGGATCTTCTCGCCGCGCTGCGGCTGGCCCGCGGAGAGGCCCGCGCGTCGTTTGGCGACGACCGCGTGTACTTGGAACGCTGGGTCGACGATCCCCGGCACGTCGAAGTCCAGATCGCCGCCGACGGGCGGGGCGAGATCGTGCATCTCGGCGAGCGCGAGTGCTCGGTCCAGCGCCGTCACCAGAAGATCATCGAGGAGGCGCCGTCTCCGGCCCTCACCGCGCCACTGCGGGATGCGATGGGTCGCGCGGCGATCGCGGCCGCCCGTGCGGTGGGCTATCGCAACGTGGGGACCGTGGAGTTTCTCGTCGACGGGGACGCGTTTTACTTCCTCGAGATCAACGCCAGGCTGCAGGTGGAGCACCCGGTGACTGAGCTGGTGACGGGCGTCGACCTGGTGGCGTGGCAGATCGCGATCGCCTCGGGCGCGCCCCTGCCGCTCGGTCAACACCAGATCGCGCTCCGGGGCCACGCGATCGAGTGCCGGATCTCCGCCGAGGACCCAAGCGCCGGGTTCGTGCCGTGGGCGGGTCGCGTCGAGGCCGTGGTCCTGCCTGGGGGCCCCGGGATCCGATTCGACGGGGCGCTGGACCCGGGCCTCGAGGTCACCCGGTTCTACGACCCGCTGATGGCGAAGGTGATCGCCTGGGCGCCGACGCGCCCGGAAGCGATCGCCAGGATGTCGGCGGCGCTGTCCGAGATGATCGTGACCGGGGTGCCCACGACGATCCCGTTCCATCGGTGGGCGCTCAGGCATCCCTGGTTTGTGGACGGGGCCTACAGCACACGGTTCGTGGACCTCGAGTGGCCGCGCCGCGCGCCCCGCGACCTTCCCCTCGCCGCGGTCGCCGCGGCGGTGCTCGCGTACCGCGATGACCACCGCGTCCCGCTGCTCCCCCCCAGGCCTCCGGCGCCTGGAAAGCGGCTGCCCGGCGCGAGGCGCTGTCGTGACCAAGTACCTGGTGCGCGTCGGCGCCGACGAGATCGAGGTCGCGGTCGAGCCCGTTGGAGACGCGCTGCGCGTCTCGGTCGACGGGCGCACCCGGGATGTCGACGCGGCCGCCGTGCTGCCCGGATGGTACTCGCTCGTCGTCGATCAGGCGCCGCACGACCTCGGCACGCTGCCCCGCGTCGCGGCGCCGGGCGCGAGCACGGAGGAGGCCGGCGGGCAGCGGCGCTGGACGATGGTGCTCGACGGGTATACGTATGACGTGGCCGTCGCGCGGGGCGGGCGGCGGCGCGCGGGACCGGGCGGGGCGGGGCGCGCGGCCCGGGGCCTTGAGGTGCGGGCTCCCATGCCGGGGCTGGTCGTGGCCGTGCTCGCCGCCGAAGGGGCGCCCGTCGCCGCGGGTCAATCCCTCGTGACCGTGGAAGCCATGAAGATGCAGATGGAGCTGTGCGCGCCCGCCGCGGGGGTGGTGCGGAAGGTGCACGTCACGTCCGGCGCCGAGGTGTCCGGCGGGCAGGTGCTGGTCACGATCGGGTAGGGATCGAGGAAGCGAGGCGACAGCGATGGCAGGGGAATCTGAAGGGGCCGGCGGGAGCGCGGGGCGCGCGCACTGGGAGCGGACCGTGCTGGGCCCGGTGCTGGCGAAAACGCCGGAGCGCGCCGAGTCATTTCAGACGTCGTCGCAGATTCCGGTCGAACGGGTCTACGTGCCCGCGGACGTCGCGGGGCTCGACTACGAGCGGGATCTCGGATACCCCGGTGAGTACCCGTACACGCGGGGCATCTATCCGACGATGTACCGCGGCCGCCTGTGGACGATGCGGCAGTACGCCGGGTATGGGGGCGCCGAGGAGTCCAACCAGCGGTTTCGCTACCTGCTGGAGCAGGGCCAGACGGGTCTGTCCGTGGCCTTCGACCTGCCGACCCAGATGGGCTACGATTCAGACAACGCCCTGGCCGAGGCGGAGGTCGGCAAGGTCGGCGTCGCGATCGACTCGCTCGCGGACATGGAGGTGCTGTTCGAGGGCATCCCGCTCGACCGCGTGAGCACGTCGATGACGATCAACGCCACCGCGCCGATTCTCCTGTGCATGTACGCGGCGGTCGGGGAGAAGCAGGGGGTCCCGTTCGACCGGCTGACGGGGACGACGCAGAACGACATCTTGAAGGAGTACATCGCGCGCGGCACCTACATCTATCCCCCGGGGCCGTCGCTGCGGTTGGTCATCGATACCCTCGGGTTCTGCGCGGCGCATCTCCCGAAGTGGAACCCGATCAGCATCAGCGGCTACCACATCCGGGAAGCCGGGTCGACCGCCGTGCAGGAGGTCGCGTTCACGCTCGGAAACGCGATCGCCTACCTCGAGGCCGCGCGCGGCGGCGGGCTGGACGTCGACCAGATCGCCCCGCGGCTGGCGTTCTTCTTCGACGCCCAGATGAACTTCTTCGAGGAGATCGCGAAGTACCGCGCGGCCCGGCGGCTCTGGGCCCGGATCGCGCGGGAGCAGTTCGGCGCCCGGGACCCCCGGTCGTGGATGCTCCGGTTTCACACCCAGACCGCGGGGGTCGCCCTCACCGCGCAGCAGCCGGACAACAACGTAGTCCGGGTCGCGATCCAGGCGCTCGCCGCGGTGCTCGGCGGCACGCAGTCGCTGCACACGAATGCGCGCGACGAGGCGCTGGCGCTCCCCACGGGCGAGTCGGCGCTCCTGGCCCTTCGCACGCAGCAGATCATCGGGTACGAGACCGGCGTGGCCGACACGATCGACCCGCTCGCGGGCTCGTACTACGTGGAGTCGCTCACGACCGAGATCGAGCAGCGGGCGGCGGCCTACCTCGAGCGCATCCGCAAGGCCGGAGGAATGCTGCGCGCGATCGAGAGCGGGTACGTGCAGCGGGAAATCGGCGAAGCCGCGTACCAGGACCAGCAGGACATTGAGGCGGGCCGGCGCGTCGTGGTGGGGGTCAACCGCTTCCAGGCGGCCGAAGAAACGCCGGCCGAGATCCTCCGGGTCGATCCCGCCATCGTGGATCGGCAGCGGGCCCGGCTCCGACGCGTGCGCGCCGAGCGGGACGCGGCGCGGGTGGCCGCGGCGCTCGCGGGTCTCGCGCACGTCGCGCGCCGCAATGAAAACCTGATCCCTCCGATCCTCGGCGCGGTGCACGCCTACGCCACGATCGGCGAGATCTGCGATACCCTTCGGCGGACGTTCGGCGCGTACCGCCCGCCGGCCGTGGTCTGACCCGGTGACGCTGGCGGCGGAGGTACTTCGGGGGTCGCCGCTCGCGGTGGCCCGCCTCATCTCCGTCGTCGAGAACCGCCCCGCCGACGCGGTGCCGCTGCTCCGCGAGCTTCATGCTCATACGGGGCGCGGCCACATCGCCGGCATCACGGGTCCGCCCGGGGCCGGAAAGAGCACCCTGATCGACGCGCTGGTGCGCCTGGCCCGCCGCGACGGGCGCCGGGTGGGGGTGGTGGCGGTCGATCCGACCAGCCCCTTCACCGGGGGCGCCATTCTGGGCGACCGGGTCCGGATGCAGGACCATGCCACCGATCCCGGGGTGTTCGTCCGCAGTATGGCCACTAGGGGGTACCTCGGCGGCTTGGCCCTGGCCGCATCGGGTGCGGTTGAAGTCCTCGACGCCTATGGCTGCGACCTGATCCTGGTCGAAACCGTCGGCACCGGGCAGGCGGAAGTGGACATCGTCAGGCTCGCGGACACGGTCGCCGTCGTGACGGTCCCCCACCTCGGGGACGGGGTGCAGGCGCTCAAGGCCGGGGTCATGGAGATCGGAGACCTGTTCGTCGTGAACAAAGCCGACCAAGGCGACGCCGACCGTACCGCGACCGAGATCAAGATGATGCTCGGCCTGGCGCCCGACCGCCACGGTTGGCGGCCGCCCGTGCTTCTGGCGTCCGCCGTGGAGGGAACCGGGGTCCCGGCGGTCCTGGAAGAGATCGCCCGGCACCGCGCGTACCAGGAGGCCCACGCCCTACTCGACCAGCGGCGCAAGGAGCGGAGGCGTCAGGAGATCCTCATGATCGCGGAGTCGCAGGTGCGGCGCCGGCTGCTCGACGTGGTCGGCCCGCTAGCGCTGGACACGCTGGCCGCGCGGGTCGCAGCTGGAGAGTTGGACCCCTACTCGGCGGCCGACTCCCTCGTGAGACTCGCGGGGCTCGGCCCGACCGTCGGGTCCTGATCATCGCACACGCCTAGGCATCGCCCCGTCACGCCGAAGTGAGCGGGACCTTTTGACGGACTAACCTCGGGGTCTGGACACTTGCATTGAAATTCGTCTATAGGTATAATTCCCACAGTAGAACGTAGTCTATAACTCAAGACACCTCACCAGCGATCACACCAGCTCCCACACCCCATCGACCGCCGCAGATCCTAGGAGTTTTTCCAGAGCGAGCGCGGCTGCCGTCGGCCGTCTGGGCGGATCATGGGCAGCCGAAAAGGGGGGATCTTCCTGTCGGGCACGCCGAACAACCCGCTCGGATCCTCTACTTCTTTCCGGGGCCGCAAGCAGCGCCTGGCCGGCTGGATCTATGCGAGCTTCGCCCTGCTCCTGCCCGTCGGGGTCCTTGCCACCGGGTTGGGGATCCCGGTCCCCCACAACGTGCACATCAGCGCGGACGGGACGACCCGGAACCAGCGGCTGTTCGGGCAGAACGTCGGGGACGTCCTGGCCGCTTCAAAGGTGCTCCTTCACACCGGCGACCGGCTGACCCCGGGTCCCGACACCCCGGTCTGGTCCGGGATGGAGATCGAGGTCGTCCGAGCGGTGCCGATTGAGGTCCGGATCGGCGGCCAGCGCCGCCAGGTCCACCTGGCCGCCAAGACCGTCGGCGAGGCGCTCAGGGCGCTCCACGTGAGCCTCGAATCCGCGGATCGTGTCTACCCGAGCCTGGGCGCCGCCCTCACCCCGGCGATGCGGGTGACCGTGGAGCGGCGCCAATGGCATGCGTGGGTCGAGTCGCGCCCGGTTCCATTTACGTCGCAGGTGGTCAACGACGCCGCGCTCTTCAAGGGGAACGAGACGGTCCGCAGCGCCGGGCGCCCCGGGCTGCAGCAGCGTACCGTGAAGGTCCTCTACGCCGACGACAGGCCGGCCATGATGGTGCCCGGCCCGTGGGCGGTGACGGTCCCGCCCGCCCCGAAAGTTGTGGCGGTCGGCACGCGGGCCATGATCGCGTCGCGCGGGGCGTTCGCGGGGCGTGAATACATGGTGTTCGAGGCGACCGCGTACTACCCGGGACCGAACAACTTCGGCGGTGGCGTCGGACCCCGCACCGCGATCGGCATGATCGCGGGCCGGGGCGTCGTGGCCGTCGACCCCTCCGTCATCCCCCTCGGGACGCACCTCTACGTCGAGGGCTACGGGTACGCGGTCGCCGGGGATACCGGGGGAAACATCCGGGGCCGGCGCGTCGACCTCTGCTACAATACCTACGACGAGGCGATACGCTTCGGCCGTCAGCCGGTGCGGGTCTTCATCCTCGATTCCCACTGAGTGTGGTTTCCGGGGGGTCGGCCTGCTCACGGGCCGACTCCGATCGTGCGCCCGGCGGCCGGGCGCGGCGCCCGTCCGAAGGAACTCCCGAGATGAACGGTCCTGTCCCCCTGGATGACCTGGCAACGCCGGCCGGCGCGAGGGCGGTCTTGCACCGGTTTGGCGTCCGTCCGCTTCGCCGGTTTGGGCAGCACTTTCTCGTCAGCAGCCGGGCCCTCGACGCGATCGTCTCGGCCGCGAGCCTGTCGGCGGCCGACAGCGTGCTGGAGGTCGGCGCCGGGCTGGGCACGCTGACGCAGGCCCTCGCCCGCCTGGCCGGACGCGTCACCGCGGTGGAGCTGGATCGGCGGCTGCTCCCCGCGCTGGCCGCCGGCGTCGCCGCCAGTCCCAACGTTCGGATCGTCGCCGGCGATGTGCTGGAGGCCGTTCCGGACGCCCTGTTCGACGGACCCCCGGATGCCACGCGGAAGCTCGTCGCGAATCTTCCGTACAATATCGCCGCCCCGGTGCTGCTGCGGTTCCTCGATCCCGCGCTGCGCGTCTCGCGGATCGTGGTCACGGTCCAGCGGGAGGTGGCGGAGCGGATCGTGGCGCTCCCCGGAACGGCGGCCTACGGCCGGCTGTCCGTGGCCGTTCAGTTTCGGGCGCGTGCGCGCATTGTGCTTCGGATTCCGCCGGGCGCGTTTCTTCCGCCGCCCGAAGTGGAGTCCGCCGTTCTGGAGATCGTGCCGCGGGACGAGCCGGCGGTCTGTGTGCCCGACGAGGGTGAGTTCGTCCGGATCGTGGCCGCGGGGTTCGGCCAGCGCCGCAAGACCCTCCTCAACGCGCTCGCGCATGGACTGGGGCTGCCGGTTCCGGCGGTCGCGGCGGCGTGTGCGGTCTGCGCCGTCGACCCTCGCGCACGCGCCGAGACGCTCGGGCTCGAGGCGTTCGGAGCGCTCGCGCGCGCGCTGCATCCGCTTCCTCCCGCCTGACGGCGGGGCGCCGTTTGCCCGGGCGCGGGGGTGGCCGACCGAGGACGGATGAGGCGGGGCTAGTGTCCCGCCGAGTCCGTGAGCGCCGGGGCGATCGAGTCGCTTCCCAGCACCACCGACACGTCCGGCCCGGATCCGGCGGCGGCGCGGATGATGCGGTGCGCGCCGATCGCGGCGGCGATGACGCGGGCCGCCTCGGGGTCCCCCCGGTGGACGATCACGACGGTTTCGGCGGCGTCGGCCGCCGCGGTGACCGCTCCGATGTGGACGCCGAGCGCGGTGAGCCGAGCGAGCGGATCGGCGGCGGCCGCTCGGGCGCCGCTGCCGTTGGCGATCTCCACCGTCGTTCCTTCGAGCGTCGCCGGATCAATGCCGTAGAAGAGCCGCACGACGGCGGCTCGATCCGCCGCCGCATCCGGCAGCCAGTACCCGGCGCCGCCCTGTTCGAAGCGGCCGGGCAGCGTCGTCAGCGCGAGCCCTCCGTGCGGCAGCCTGGCGCCGAAGAGCGCCAGCGCGATCAGCTGGGTGTCGTCGAGGTTCGTCGTCGTATCCTTGCGCAGCGCCGCGAGCACCCGGTCGGCCCGCAGGATGACCCGCGGCTGCCGCAGCTCGAGGAGCAGCGCGTTCATCACCTGCTGCTGCCGCGCGATCCGCCCGATGTCGCCGAGGGGATCGTGGCGAAACCGCGTGAACTCCATCGCCGCCTGCCCGCCCAACCGGCGGTTGCCTTTCTTCAGGTGGATGTGCAGCCCGTCCCAGTTGTCGTCGTAGTTGAGATCCTTCGGGATCCGGATGGTGATCCCGCCGACCGCGTCGACAAGATCGACCAACCCGCGGACGTGGAGCTCGATGTAGTAGGGGAACGGCACGCCGAGGAAATTCTGCACGGTGCGGAGCGTCAGGGGCGCGCCGCCGTAGGCGTGCGCGGCGTTGATCTTGTCGATCCCGTGGCCCGGGATCGGCGCGCGGGTGTCCCGCGGGATGCTCAGCAGATAGACGCGGTGCGCCGCCGGGTCGATGCTCGCGGCGATCAGGGTGTCGGTGCGGCTGATCGCGTACACCACGTTGGGGTTCTGGTCGCTGACCGTGCGATCGAGTCCCATGATCAAGATGTTCGTGCGGCCGGTCACCCGGTACGGCCATCCAAACGTCGGACCCGGCGGCGTCGCGCGCACGCCGAGCGACGCGGTGACCGCGAGGAGCGCGACGGCGAGGAGGGCGGCCACGCCGAGCAGCATCCAGCGAGCGACGCGCGGCCACAGCGGGGGGCGGGGGAGAGGAGCGGACGTCAGTTCGGGGGTCGGGCCCACACCCCACATCATAGGCGGATTCGAATCCGTGTCAAGGCGCCGCGGAAGTGCGAGGAAGGAAACGGTGCGGCGTGCGAGAAGTGGACCCCGCAGCAAGTCGTGCCGGCAGGAGGACTGATGCGCCGGTCGTGTGTAGCACCGATGCCGACGATCGTTGTGCCGCCCGCGAGTCGTCCCGCGGAGGCCGCCTGAGGGTGGCGCCGCGGGTTGTGTTTTTGAGAAGGAGGTTGCGGCGTTGAAAGAGCTGCACCTGAACGCCTACGCAAAGATCAATCTGACGCTCGACGTGCTCGCCGATCGCGACGACGGATACCACGACATCGAAACCGTGATGCACACGATCGAGCTGCACGACTCGATCGTCCTCCGCGAGAACGAAAGCGGCATCACGATCCGCTGCGCCAGCCCCGACGTGCCGCCGGACACGCAGAATATCGTGTACCGCACCGCGCAGTTTCTCAAGGAGACGTTCAGGATCCCACGAGGCGTGGAAGTCGAGCTGACCAAGTGCATTCCGATCGCCTCGGGGCTCGGCGGCGGGTCGAGCGACGCGGCGGTCACGCTGCTCGGGCTCGCCCAAATGTGGAAATTGCGGCTCTCGGAGTGGCAGCTGGCCGATCTCGCGAGCAAGATCGGATCCGACGTGCCGTTCTTCCTCGCGGGCGGGGCGGCGCTGGCGATGGGCCGCGGCGAGCGGATTCGGCCGCTGCGCCCGCTTCCGACGACGTGGGTCGTGCTGGCGCGGCCGCCGGTGCAGGTCTCGACCGAATGGGCGTATCGGATCTTGAATCACGAGTCGATTCGGCGCCGGCCCGATACCGGCGGCGTCGTGCGGGCGATCGAGGCCGAAAACGCGGCCGGCGTCGGTCGGTCGCTGTGCAACGTGTTCGAGGACGTGGTGACGGCCCACTACCCGTCGGTGGCGGCGATTCGAGACCGTATGCTGGCGTACCACCCGCTGGGGGTGTCCCTGTCGGGGACCGGTCCCGTCCTGTTTGCCCTCGCCGCCAACGAGGCCGCCGCGCGCGAGATCGCCAAGGGCCTCTCCGCCGTCGCCGATATCGACGTCATCGTGACCCGTACGTTCGCGGAGGAACGGTAGCCGGGCTTGATGCCTGACGTCCACACGACGCCGGGCGATCTCCGGGTTCCTTCGGCGGCGCGTGTGCCCGCGGTGGTGCTTGCCGGCGGCCGGCCAGAGCCCGGCATGACGGGCGGCTCCCTCCCGAAAGCCTTTGCGCCGCTCGCGGGCCGGCTGATGGTCGAATTTGTCCTCGCGGCGCTCCGCGGATCACCCCAGGTCGGCCGGATCATCTTGGTCGGCCCCCGCGCCCTTCCGGCGAGCGTCGCCGCAGTCGTGGACGCGCCGGTCGTCGAGCGGGGAAGCCTCCTCGAGAACTTGGCCGCCGGCTTCGTCGGGCTCGACCCAACCGCCCCCGTCCTCGCCGTCGCCGCCGATCTGCCGCTGCTGACGCCCGCGGCGATCGGTGCGTTCGTGGACGCGGCGTTCTTCATGGACGCGGAGTTGACGTATGCGGTCGTGCCCCGGGCCGACGTGGAGCGGGCGTATCCGGACGTGCGGAAGACGTTCGTCCGGCTCCGGGACGGCGTGTTTACGGGAGGCAGCGCGTTCTTGATCACGCCGCTGGCGTTCGCGCGAGCGCGGCCGGGGATCGAGCGGGCGATCGCCGCGCGCAAGTCGCCGTGGCGGCTCGCGGGCCTGTTCGGTACGTCGACGCTGATCGGCCTTGCCACGGGGCGTCTTCGGATCGCCGCGCTTGAGGCGCGCGTCGAGCGGATCGCTGGGATTCGCGCGCGGGCGGTGATCTGCCGGAACGCCGAGATCGGCATCGACGTGGACAGGCCCGAGGATCTCGCCATGATGGCGCGATACTTGGCCGGAGGTCCCGGATGAGCGCGCGGCGGCTGCGGCGGGGCGAGCGCATGCTCGCGATCGCCCATCGGCTGTTTCGGGAGCCGCATACCGTCTTCTCGCTGGGGACGTTCACGGACGGGCTCGATGCGGCCAAGTCGACGATCAGCGAGGACATCGCCGCGCTGCGCCGCGTGTGCGAGATGTTCGAGCTCGGGCGGATCGACACGCTCGCCGGCGTGAGCGGCGGGGTCCGGTACACGCCCCACTGCACGCCGGGCCAGATCCGCGCGCTCGCCGAGCGCCTCGCCGAGCGGCTGCGGGATCCCGCGCGAATCCTGCCCGGCGGGTTTCTCTACACGACCGATCTGCTGTCGCTGCCCGGTCTGGTGGAGCGGCTCGGAGACACCTTCGCGACGTTTTTCGAGGACCGGCGCCCCGACGTCGTCCTGTCGATGGAGGTGAAGGGCATTCCCCTCGCCCTCATGACCGCTCGGGCCTTCAACGTGCCGCTCGTGACGATTCGAAGGGGCGAGCGCGTGACCGAGGGATCGTCCGTCACGGTCAACTATGTGTCCGGGTCGTCCCGAACGGTGCAGTCGATGACGCTGCCCCTCCGCGCGGTCCCGGCCGGCGCGCGCGCGCTGTTCATCGACGACTTCCTCCGCGGCGGTGGGACGGCGCGCGGGGTCTACGACTTGATGCGCGAGTGCCGGGCGGAGGTCGTGGGCGTCGGCGTGCTGATCGAAGCGACGCAGCCGCAGGAGAAGCTGGTCGAGCAGTACGTCTCGGTACTGGCGTTCGACGGCGTCGATGAGAGCCACGGCACCGTGCGGATCGAGCCGAGCCGGTGGGCGCTCGGACAGCCGGTGGAGGCGCTGCACCCGTAGCGGTGCCTCTGTGGGCCGCCGCGGAGCGGCACCCGTTCGCTGACAGTCGCAACATTCCTCGGAGTCTGTCGTTGACACCCAACCGGCGCGGCGCTATTCTTGGTGAGCGCACGCTCATCAAAGATGGCAGGTTGATGCCCATTGATGGTTAGACTCACCGAAGCGGCACGGGACGTTCGGGTGGAGGAACGCCGGGCCCAGATCCTCCGCGCCGCGCTGTCCGTGTTCAGCCAAAAGGGCTTCCACGGCGCGACGATTCGTGAGATCGCCTCGGCCGCGGGCTTGGCGGAAGGGACGATCTACCTCTATTTTGTGAGCAAACAGGAAGTGCTCCGGGGCGTCTTCGCCATGATCGCCGAGGAGGCGTCGGCGGCTCCCGCGGAGGAGGGCTTTCGGGCCGACGACGACGAAGCGTTCCTGCGGAGTCTCCTCGAGAGCCGGATCACCAGCTTGTCGCGCCACGCTGCGTTTCTCCGGCTGAGCGTGCACGAAGCCGATCTGCACGAGAGTCTCCGCCAGGAGTTATTCCCGAGGTTGTGCGAGCCGTTCGTCGCACGCTTCCAGGACTACTTGAAGCGGCGCATCACTGAGGGCGCGTTCCGTCCCGTCGACACCGCGCTGACGGCGGCGATTTGTTTTCGCATGTTGATGAGCCACATCATGGTGCAGCACGTGCTCGAAGTCGATGCGCTGGCAACGGGGCACGCGGAGACCGAGCGTGTCACGATGATGGTCTCGCTGATCCTGCACGGGATCACGGCGCGCCGCGAGGCCGCAGTGCCGCGCGACGCCCTTAGGGCTGAGGAGGGGTAGCATGTCCCGCTGGTACCATCTTGGTATGATCGCGCTCCTCTGCGTCGGGGTCGCCGTCGGCCCGGTGTGGCCGCAGACGTCCCCGCCGCCCGCGATGCCCGCCCAGCCGTCGACCCCCGGCGCGCCGGTGCTGCCGTATATTCCTCCGACCAACCAGCCGCTGCCGGCGATTCCGCCGGTGCCGCCCGTGCCGTCGGTCGGCGCCGGGGGTCGGGCTCACGCTGACGCAAGCCGTCCAGATGGCGCTCACGAAGAACTTCAGCATCCAGCAGGCCGCGCTGACGGTGGCGCTCGATCGTGCCTCCGTCGCGCAGGCACAGGCGGAGCTCATTCCGATCATCGTGTTCAGGGGCTCCTATTCGACCGCGACGGCGAGCACGCCCACCACGATCGTGCCGACGATTCTCGGCACCCCGACCCCGATCACGCTGCCGGCGTCGAACCCGCCCGCCACGATCTTCAGCCTCGGGCTGACGTATCCGCTCTACAGCGGCAACGCCCTGCAGGACCAAGTCGCGATCGCCGAGGCGAACTTGGCCTCGGCGCAGGCGGCGTTCGCCGCGGAAGCGGCGGCGATCGTGCTGCAGACCCGGCAGGCGTACTACGCCGTGCAGGCGCTGGAGGCCCAGGTCACGTCCTCGCAGGGCGTGGTGGACGCGTCCCAGGAGAACGTGCGCGTGACGCAGGCCCAGGTCAACGTGGGGACGGCGCCCCAGTTCAACCTGCTGCAGGCGCAGTCCCAGCTCGCGGCGGCGCAGCAGACACTGACGCAGTCGAAAGCGGCGGCCGTCTCCGCCGAGTACACGCTCGACGCGGTGCTGAACCTCCCGCTGTCGACGGTGGTGGCACCGACGACGCCGTTCGGACTGCCGCAGCCGCCGCCGGACCTGAACGCGCTGATCCAGACGGGGCTGAGCGAGCGCGCGGAGATCCAGGAAGGCCAGGCGGCGATCCAAAGCTTCCAGGCGGCGATTGATCTGGCGAAGTCGGGTCTGCGCCCGAACATCACGGTCACCGGCGGTCCGCAGATCCAGACGAACTCGCCGTTCACGAACAACCCGGTGAGCTGGTCCGGGATGGTCGCGCTCACCTTGACGGTGTTCGACGGCGGGGTGACCGCGGCGAAGGTGCAGGCGGCCACCGTGCAGCTGGAGCAGGCGCAGGTGAGCCTGCAGCAGACCCAGCAGGCGGTCGAGAGCCAGGTGCGCACGTCGTACCTCAACCTGCAGCAGGCGGCCGACCAGCTGCGGGCGGCGGAGCTCGGGCTCGTGTCCGCGCGGGAGCAGCTACGGATCGCGCAGGTGCGGCTGCAGGCCGGCGTCGGGACCGAGCTGGACGTGACGAACGCGCTGCAGACGCTCGCGACCGCCGAGACCTCGACGATCACGGCCTACTACAACTACAACTTGGCGCTGGCCCAGATCGACCAGGCGACCGGCACGCAGGTCCGATTCTAGCCCGCGATCCGCGCGACCCGCGGGGTGGGCTGGGGGGCTCGTGGATCGGCCCGACGGCCGCGTGACCGACGCGGACTTTCGCGAGGCGCTCGCGCATTTTGTCACGGGCGTCACGGTCGTGACCGCCGCCGGCCCGGCGGGACCCCACGGCGTGACGGTCAACGCGTTCGCGTCCGTCTCCGTCGAGCCGCAGCTCATTCTGGTGTGCATCGAGCGCAGCCATCTGTCGCACGCCATCCTCGCCCGCAGCCGCGCGTTCGCGGTCAACGTGCTCGCGGCCGGGCAGGAGGAGCTCTCGCGCTTCTTTGCGGCCGCGGCGCGGCCCGAGGGGCCCGATGCGTTTCGCGGGATCGCGTACCGGCCCGGACGGACGGGCGCGCCGCTCCTCGACGGCTGCGTCGCGTACGTGGAGTGCCGCGTGGCGGCCTCCCATCCGGGCGGCGATCACACGATCTTCGTCGGCGCGGTCGAGCGCGCGTGGGCGGTGCCGGAGCGGCGCCCTCTCGTGTACTACCACCGGGCCTACCGGACGCTCGGGAGCCGATAGCGGCAGGGCAGGCGGCGCCGCGGTCGTGCGCGAACCCAAAGAGCGCCGAGTGCGTCAGGCGGAGCGGGACGTCCGTCGGAGCGCGTCGCGGTGATGATCGGGAGGTGGCGGAATGGAGAAGCGGATCGTGCGGACCGACGCGGCGCCGGCCGCGATCGGACCCTACTCGCAGGCGGTGGTCGCCAACGGATTTGTGTTCGCGGCCGGGCAGGTGCCGCTGGATCCCAACACCGGACAGATCGTGTCCGGAGACATCCGCGCGCAGACGAAGCGCGTCATGGAGAATCTCAAGGCGGTGCTCGCCGCGTCGGGATCCTCGTTCGACAAAGTCGTGAAGACCACCGTGTTCCTCCGCGACCTGAACGACTTCGGCACGATGAACGAGATCTACGGCGAGTACTTTCAGGAGAGCCCTCCGGCGCGCTCCACGGTCCAGGTCGCGAAGCTGCCGCGGGAGGCCGCGGTCGAGATCGAGGTGGTCGCGCTCGCGTGAGGGCGCTTGCGGCCCTCCGCCGGGTGCGCTACGATCGCGGTGGAGCGGTGGGGGGTCGGCTAACGGTAGGCCATCACACTTTGGATGTGAGTGTCCAGGTTCGAATCCTGGCCCCCCAGCCACCGGCCCGGCGCGTTGCGTAGGCGGCGCCGGGGCGCGTGCGTGTCCGACGCGCGCGAGGCGGGAGTCGCGTGGTCCGATTCGTAGACCTCAGCCATGCGCTCGCGGACGGCATGGAGGTGTTTCCCGGGCTGCCCCGACCGAGGATCGGCGCGGTGCTGGATCATCACGCGTCGCGGGTCCAGTACGATGGTCGGGCCGAGTTCTATCTCGGGATGGTCGAGATGCCGTGCAACATCGGCACGTATGTGGACAGCCCGTTCCATCGGTTCCCCACCGCGGCGGATCTCAGCCACATCCCGCTCGAGCAGGTCGCGGGGGTGCGCGGCGTGGTCCTGGACCCGAGCGCCGCGGACGGGCCGGCGCTGGATGTCGACGCGGATGCGCGCATGCGCGGCGCGGCGGTGCTCGTCCGCACCGGGTGGGACGCGCACTGGGGACACGGCGAGTACTGGCGCCCGTGCCCGCACCTTTCTCAGCGCGCCGTGGAGCGGCTCGTCCACGCGGCGCCGGCGCTGGTGGGCATCGACACCTGGAACGTGGACGACGTCGGGGATCCGAGCCGCCCCGCCCACACGCGCCTGCTCGCCGCCGGCGTGCTGATCGTCGAGAATCTGTGCAACCTACATGCCCTTCCGTCCGACGGGTTCCGATTTTACGCGGTGCCCCCGCGCGTCGCGCGCGGCGCGTCGTTTCCGGTGCGGGCGTTCGCCGAGCTCGCCGGCGCATGAGCGCCACGTCGGCCGGGCGCAGATCCGCCGGCGCAGGGACGGCCCCCGCTGGCCGCGAACCCGTTGGGGCATCCCACCTGTATGTCTTCGGAGGCAGCCCGTGGAACAGCCGGCCGCTGTGATTCTGGCCGCAGGCAGCGGCACCCGGATGAACTCGGCGCTGCCGAAGGTTCTGCATCCCCTCTGCGGCCGTCCGATGCTGGCGCACGTCGTCGCGGCGCTGCGCCGGGCGGGGGTCGGCCGCGTGCTGATTGTCGTCGGCCGCGACGGCCGCGCGGCGATCCGGAACGCGATCGGCGCCGGCGCCGACTATGTCGTGCAGCATCCGGCCCGCGGGACCGGCCACGCGCTCGCGCAGGCACTGCCCCACCTCCGTCGTGTCGGGCTGACCTATGTGGTCCACGGCGATATGCCGTTTGTGTCCCCCGCTACGCTGCGCGCACTGCGCCGTGCGCTCGGACGGACGGGCGGGGCGGCGCTCGCGACCCGGGTGGTCGAGGACACCCACCGATTCGGGCGGATCGTGCGGGATCCGGCCGGCCGCTTCGTCGGGATCGTCGAGGAGCGGGACGCGACGCCCGAGGAGGCCGCGATCCGCGAGGTCAACGCCGGCATGTACGTCATGCGCGTGGCGGAGATCCGGCGGGCCCTCGCGCGGGTTCGTCCCAACAATCGCCAGGGTGAGTACTATTTGACCGACGCTATGAACGTGCTCGCCGTCACGGGCCGCGAGGTCACGACGGTGCCCGTGAGCGACCCGGCGGAGATGCTCGGCATCAACACCCGCGAGGAACTGGCGGAAGCCGAGGCGGCGCTGCGCGGGCGGATCCTCCGGCGCCTGATGCAGGGCGGCGTGACCGTCGTCGATCCCGCGTCGACGTTCGTGGACGCCGAGGTGCGCGTCGGCCGCGATACAGTGCTGCATCCCCAGACGATCCTCACGGGGCGCACCGTGATCGGCGCCGGATGTGAGATCGGCCCCGGCGCCAGGATTGACAGCGCGGTGCTGGGCCGCGGTGTTCGGGTGCGCGACTCCACGCTCGAAGAGTGCCGCCTCGGCGCGGGGACGACCGTCGGCCCCTACGCGCATCTCCGGACCGGCACCATCGTGGGACGCGACGTCCAGATCGGAAACTATGCGGAGATGAAGCAGGTGCGCGTCGGCGATCGGACGAAGGTGCACCACAAGAGTTATCTCGGCGACGCGGTGATCGGGTCGGACGTGAACATCGGGGCGGGGACGATCACGTGCAACTACGGCCTCGACCGCCGCAAGCACCGCACCGAGATCGGGCGCGGCGCGTACATCGGGAGCGACACGATGCTGGTCGCCCCGGTCCGGATCGGACCGGGGGCCGCCACCGGCGCCGGGTCCGTGGTCACGAAGAGCGTGCCGGCGCGCGGCGTCGCGGTCGGGGTCCCGGCACGAGTGATCCGGCGGCTGAGCCGCGAAGGCTAGGCGGGAGAGAGCGATGGCGGGGGCGGGCGTTCGGGTCTTCAGCGGGACCGGCAACCCCACCCTCGCGCGGGGCATCGCCGAGTATCTGCACCTGCCCCTCGGCGCGATGCACGTGTTCCGGTTCTCCGACGGTGAGATCGGGGTGCGGATCGACGAAAGCGTGCGCGGCCTCGACGCGTTTGCCGTGCAGCCCACGTGTCCGCCGGCGAACGAGACGCTGATGGAGTTGCTGATCATCATCGACGCGCTCCGCCGCGCCAGCGCGGCGCGCGTCACCGCCGTGATTCCGTATTTCGGCTACGCCCGCCAGGACCGGAAGATCAAGCCGCGGGAGCCGATCACCGCCAAGCTGGTCGCCAATCTGCTGACGACCGCCGGGGCCGACCGGATCCTCACGCTCGATCTCCACACCGGGCAGCTGTGGGGTTTCTTCGACATTCCGCTCGACCATCTGCCGGGCCGGATGATCCTCGGCGACCACTTCCTCTCGCTCGGGCTGGAGAACGCCGTCGTCGTGTCCCCCGACATCGGGGGCGTCAAGCGGGCGCGCGAATTCGCGGAGTACATCCACGCGCCGCTTGCGATTATCGACAAGCGGCGGGACCGTCCGAATCAGGTCGCCGAGATCGTCCACGTCATCGGCAAGGTCTACCGGAAGACCGCGATCCTCGTCGACGACATCATCGATACCGGCGGGACGCTGACGAGTGCCGCCGAGGCACTGATGAAGAAGGGGGCGCTCGGCGTCTACGCCTGCTGCACGCACGCGATCCTGTCGCCGCCCGCGACGGCGCGGGTCCTGCGGTCGCCGATCGAGCAGCTCGTCGTGACGGACAGCATCCCCGTCCCCCCCGAGAAGCGGACGCCCAAGCTCACGGTGATCTCGGTCGCCAGCCTGCTCGGCGAGGCGATTCAGCGCATCCATGGGGAGCAGTCCGTGAGCGAGCTGTTCAGCGCCCCCCGCGTGATGCAGCCGGTCAACGAGGGGCAGTAGGCCGGCCCGGCGGCCGGGCGGCTCATGACCATCTCGCCACTCCTCGTGGCCGCGGCGATCGGCCTGCTCGTCGCGTACCTGTGCACCCCGGTCGTCGCCTGGATCGCGACCCAGTTCGGCGTGGTGGCGCGTCCGGGCGGCCGGCACATCCACACGCGGCCGGTGCCGCGGCTCGGCGGCGTCGCGGTGTACCTCGCGTTTGTCGCGGCGGTCGTCGTGGCCCTGCCGGTGGGGCGCCCGATCAACGTCGCCGTGCGGTCCCACCAGGTGGTCGTGACCATTCCGTACACACCGGCGCTTGATCACCCGATCCTCGGTCTGCTGCTCGGCGCCACGCTGATCACGCTGCTCGGCGCCGTGGACGACGCCCACGGCGTCTCGCCGCTCGTGAAGCTGGCGGGGCAGGTGCTCGCGGCGGCCGTGCTCCTGCCGTTCGGGGTGGGCATGGACGTGCTCACCAATCCCCTCGGCGGCATGTTCTTCGTGGGCCCGCTCGGCGCGATCGTCACCGTGGTCTGGCTGGTCGCGCTGTGCAACGTGATGAACCTGATCGACGGCGTCGACGGGTTGGCCGCTGGCATCGCCACCATCGCGGGCGGCACGCTCTTGATCGCGTCCTTCCTGCGGGGAGACGTCGCCACCGCGATCCTCACCGCGGCGCTCGTGGGCGCGACGCTCGGATTTCTGCCGTACAACTTCAACCCCGCGCGGATCTTTCTCGGGGACACGGGCTCGATGCTGCTCGGCTATCTGCTCGGGGGGCTCTCGGTCCTCGGGACGTACAAGAGCTATACCGCGCTGTCCCTGCTCATCCCGCTCGCGGCGCTCGGCGTGCCGGTCGCCGACACCGCGCTTGCGATCACGCGGCGCTGGCGGAGCGGACAGCCGATCTTTCAGGCCGACACCGGCCACCTCCACCACCAGCTGCTGCGCCGCGGGCTGAGCCAGCGGCAGACGGTCGGGGTCCTCTACCTCGTGACGGCGGTCCTCGGCGCGGGGGCGCTCGTCCTCAGCGGCATCCACCGCTTCGATCTGATGGCGCTGCTCGCCGTGCTGCTGGCGCTCCTCGTGGTCGGCGCGCGCCGGCTGGGGCTGCTGCTTGGCCGGCGGCCGTCCGGCGGGGCCGGCGAGGTGCCGCGATGAACGCCGCCGCGCCGCGCCGCGTGATGGTGGTGTTCGGCACGCGGCCCGACGCGGTGAAGATGGCGCCGGTGGTGCGCGCGCTGCGCGCGCATCCCGAGGAACTCCGCCCCGTGGTCGTCGTGACCGCGCAGCACCGCGAGATGCTGGATCAGGTGCTGCAGCTGTTCGGGATCGAGCCCGACTGGGACCTCAACATCATGACCGAGCGGCAGACCCTGGCGGACGTGACCGTCCGCACCCTCCGCGGGCTCGAAGAGACGCTCGCCCGCGTCGATCCCGCGATCGTCCTGGTGCAGGGCGACGCGGCGCCGTCGTTCGTCGGCGCGCTCGCCGCGTTCTACCGCAAGACGCCGGTGGCGCACGTCGAAGCCGGGCTGCGGACGGATGACAAATATCAGCCGTTCCCCGAGGAGATGTACCGGCGGATGACCACCGTCCTCGCCGATCTGCACTTCGCGCCGACCGCGACGGCGCGCGCGCACCTCGAGCGCGAGGGCGTGCCGCGCGACCGCATCGTGGTGACGGGCAACACGGTGATCGACGCCCTGCTTGAGATCGCCGGCCGGGACGCCGGCCTCGTGGATCCGCGCGTGGCCGCGCTGCTCGCGGGGGCCGGCCGACGGATTCTGCTGACGACGCATCGCCGTGAGAACTGGGGCGAGCCTCAGCGCCGCATCTTTCTCGCGGTGCGCGAGCTGCTCGACCGGGTGCCCGACCTCGAGCTCATCTTTCCCGTGCACCCGAATCCCGTGGTGACCGCCCCGGCGCACGAGATCCTCGGCGGGCACCCGCGGGCGCACCTCGTCGCGCCGCTGGACTACGCCTCGCTCGTCCAGTGCATGAAGGCGGCCGCGCTGATCCTCACCGACTCCGGGGGCATCCAGGAGGAGGCGCCGTCGCTCGGGCGGCCGGTGCTCGTGCTGCGCGAGACGACCGAGCGGCCCGAGGGGGTGGACGCCGGCACCTCCAAACTCGTCGGCACCGATCGAGCGGCGATCGTCGCGGCCGCCTCACTGCTGCTGTCCGACGACGTCAGCTACCGGCGCATGGCCGAGGCGCGGAATCCGTACGGCGACGGGCGCGCGGCCGAGCGGATCGTCGCGTCGCTGCGCCGCTACTTCGGGTTTACCAAGAACTTTCCATCGGAGTTCGCCGTTTGACAGTATGAGGCGGCGGTGCCTATAATTTGCTTGATAAGGTGGGTGGTGCGATTTGACGCGTCGGTGGCAGGCATTGGGCCCGATCGTGCTCGCCGCGGTGTTGCTCGTGTCGGCGCTGCCGCTGACGGGGAGCGCCCAGACCGCCGTGGTGGTCCGCTCGGCGATCTCCGGTCAGGTGCTCCCGCTTCGCCTCGCGACGAACGGCCAGACGGTGAAGCAGGGCGATCCGCTCGTGTTCGTGCGGACGACCACCGGCAGCGCGGTCCCGGCCGCGGTGGCGCCGGTCGGCGGGCAGGTGTCCCAGGTCATGGTCGGGGTGGGAGATTTCGTCAATATCGGAGATCCGGTCGTCGCGATTACGCCGCACTGACGGTCCTCGGGGACCGGAGCAGCCGGTGAGGAGGGGCATGCGCGCGTGCCCCTCGTGCCGTTTTCGGGGGATGTCCGCGGTGCCCAAGGCGCCGAGAGCACACGGTCGTCGCGCGACGGCGCCGGGGTCACACCGATGAGGCCACGAGGGGGGACGAGCGTGCGGAGGGTGGGAGCGATAGCGGTCATCCTGGCGATCTGCCTCGGGGCCGCCGCGTCCGAAGGTCTGGCCGCGGGCCCGGCGGGTCCGCCGACGATGCCGATCAGCGCGGTGCGGGCGGGCATGACCGGCTACGGCCTGACGGTACTGCACGGTACCACGATCCAGCGGTTCGACGTCAAGATCCTCGGCATTCTTCACGGCGGTCCGACCGACCTCGTCCTGTTCCGCGCCGGCGGTCCCGCGATTCGGGAAGCCGGCGGCAACGCGGCGGGGATGAGCGGGAGCCCGATCTACATCGGCGGGCGCATGCTGGGCGCGCTCAGCTACGGGTACGAGTTTCCCGGGCCGGACGCGGACCTGAGCCTCGCGACGCCGATCGAGGCGATGCTGAAAGTCCTCGGGGCCCCCGCGGGCGTGGGCGCGTCGCCGGCCTCCGGGATGTATCAGGCCGACCGGCCGATCGCGGCGCCGGATGGGCGGCGGATCTCCCGCGTGCTCGTGATGAACTCCGCCGCGGACGCGGCGGTCTACAACGCCCACCCGCTGCCGGGTCTCGCCGCGTTCGCACCGGCTGCGATGTCGCTGTTCGCGTCCGGCGTCACGCCCGGGGCGTTTCAGGTTCTGTCGCGGGCGCTCCGCCGGTTCAACGTCAGCCCGCGCCAGCAGTACGCCGGGTCGGCGTCGTTTGCGGCGCCGCCGCTGCAGCCCGGGAGTTCGCTCGGCGTGGAGCTGGTGCGGGGGGACGCCGAGATGGGGGGCATCGGCACCGTCACCTACCGCCGGGGGGACCAGATTCTGGCGTTCGGGCACCCGATGCTGAACGCGGGCTCGGCGTCGATGATGCTGACCACCGCGTACATCGATACGATCGTCCGCTCGCTGAACGAACCTTTTAAGGAAGGCAGCATCGGCGGCCTCGTGGGGATGATCTCGCAGGACCGCGGGGTCGGGATCGCCGGGACCGTGGGGCAGTTCCCCCGCACGTTCGGCGTGCGGGTGCAGGTGCGGAATGCCGATACCGGCAAGACCCAGTCGTACGGGGCGCAGGTCGTGCGCCGGCCGGACCTGGCCGAAGCGTTCGTGCCGACCACGGCGCTGAGCCTGATCCAGCGGGCGATGGATCAGGTCGCGGGAGGGTCCGCGCAGGTGAGCATCTCGCTGCGCGCCCGCGACGTCCCCGACGCGATCGTGCGCGAGGATCTCGCGTACGATATCGGCGATATCGCGACCGCCTCCGCGCTCGACGTGCCGGGCGCCACGCAGCTCTTGTTCGGCAACTTTTTCCAGAGCATCGACCCGATCGACATGACCATCACCATCACGGTGACGAGCCGCGCTGACACCGCCCTGCTCGTCTCGGCGCGGCCCAGCACGCGCGAGGTGCGGCCCGGGGACACGATGCGGGTCGCGGTCGCGGTGCGGCCGTACGGGGAGTCTGAGGACCTCAGCCGCATCGTCCAGTTTACCGTGCCCCGCACCTTTCCGACCGGCCCCGCGTTCCTGTTGGTGGGCACCGCGGGCACGTTGAACAACGGCACCGGGGCGTCTCCGGCCGAGGTGTTCCAGGCCCTCGTCGGGCAGGAGGGAACGCCGACCGGGACCGCGTCGCTTGAGGAAGCGGTCGCACAATTCGAGGACGCGGGCAAGAATACTGAGGTGCTCGTCGAGCTGGTGCCCGAGGCGGTGCTCGCCGCGGTCGGGAGCAACGCGAACCCCGACATCGAGACGCCGGCGGGCACGACGGTGCCGACCCAGTGGGTGGTGCTCGGCAAGTTCCAAATCCCGATGACGGTGAGGTAGCGGCGATGGCGGGTCGGATGGCGGGTCGATGGATGCACCGGCACGTCGGTCGGGCCCGCTGGGCGGCCATCGCGGCGGTGGTCGTGCTCGGCACGACTGCCCCGGCCGTTCCGGCGCGCTCCGCACAGGGGCCCGCGGTGCTGCCGGTGTCGGCGATCACCGTCGGCATGACCGGCACGGGTCGGACGGTGCTGGTCGGCACCCGCCTCTCGGAGTTTCAGGTGCGCGTGCTCGGCATCCTGCGCAACGCGGGACCGGCCGGGGATCTCGTGCTGTTCCGTGCGTCCGGGCCGGCGCTGCAGAGCGCCGGGGGACTGGCCGCCGGGATGAGCGGAAGCCCGATTTATCTCGGCGGGCGGCTGGCGGGGGCGTTCAGCTACTCGTTCCAGGCGTCCGATCCGTTCATCGGGCTCTTTACGCCGATTGAGTACATGCTGCGCGACCTGCCGCGAACGGCGGCGGTCCCGTCCACCCGGACGGTGGCGATCGCGCCGCTCCGCGTCGGCGGCCAGGTGATCCGACACATTACGGTCGCGGCGTCCCGGCGCGCCGTCGCGCGGACGGCGCCCGGCACGCTTGTCGCGGTGCCGGCGGCGACGCCGCTGTTTCTGTCGGGGCTCGACGACGCCGCGCGGGCGTCTCTCGCACAAGTGCTGGAGCCGATGGGGGTCGAGCCGATGGCCGGCGGGTCGTCGGCCGCGCTGCCGCCGTCGATGCCGCTGGAGCCGGGGAGCGCGATCGGGGTCGCGCTGCTGCGCGGGGACATCGGCGCGTATGCGATCGGCACGCTGACGTACCGCGACGGCAACCGGCTGGTGGCCTTCGGCCATCCCTTCATGAACTTGGGGCCGGCGACGTACGCGCTGACGAACGCGACCATTTTACAGACGGTGCGCGGGCTGTCCCAGAACATCAAAGTCGGCGCGGCCGGCGCGGTCGTCGGCGTCATTACGGAGGACCGTCCGGCGGCGGTCGGCGGGACGATCGGGGTGCTGCCGCGGCTGTTCGGCGTCGTGGTCCGGGTGACCGACGACGACTCGGGCGCGTCCCGCCGCTTCGTGTATCAAGTGCTGCCCGACAAGACGCTGGCGCCGGCGCTCGTCACGCTCGGGGCCCGAGAGGCGATCGAGCGCGCGCTGAACCGCTCCGGCGCCGGCACGGCCGCAGGTGACGATGACCGTGCGGGGCCGCGGTCTGCCGGACGCGATCACGCGCGACAACCGATTCTACAGCGCGAGCGACATCGCCGGGCAGGCGCTCTCGGAAGTGCCGGCGGCGCTGCGCCTCGCCTTCAGCAACGACTTCACCGACGTGCTGCCCACCGACATGGAGATGGACATTCATGTGACCAGCCGCCAGGAGACCGCGCTGATTACCGCCGCGGACGTCGACACCCGCGTCGTCGCGCCCGGCGAACTGCTGCACGTGCGCGTCACCGTGCGGCCGTTCCGCGGCGAGCCCGAGACCCGCGACGTCACCGTCACCGTCCCGGCCGATCTTCCCCCGGGTCCGGCGCTGCTGGTGGTGCGGGCCGGGACCACGACGGTGCTGCCGAACGGCGGCACCGTCCCAGCCGCCGGGCAAACGCCGCCCGTGGCGGGCAGCCTGACGGAGGCGATCCGCCTGTTCGAGCAGCAGGAGCGGCACACCGACATCGTCGCGGAGATCCTGACGACCGCCGTGCCCCCCGGCGCGCAGACCGGCCCCGGGGCCGGGCGGATCTCGTCGACGCTGACGACGCCCTGGGTGCTGGACGGACGTATTCCCATCCTGCTGCGGATCGGGGGCGGCGCGCACTGACAGGCGCCCCGCCGGGCCCGGCCCGGCCCTCCCGGACGCGCGCGGTGCCTTGGCGGCTACTGGCCGCCGCCGCGATGGTGGTCCTGATCGCGACCGCCGCCTGGGAGGTGTTTGTCTCAAGCGGATGGCTCTCAGCGGTGGTCCGGCAGCAACTGGTCACGCGTCTCGGGCAGGCTCTCGGGCGGCCGGTGGCCCTCGGCAGCGTCGGCGGGGATCCCTGGCGGGGCTTTGATCTGCGCGACCTCGTGATCGCCGAGCCCGGCGGGTTCAGCCGGGGCGTGGCGTTTTCCGCGGATCAGATTCACATCGGGCTCGACCTGGGTGCGCTGCTGACCCACCCCGGCGACGTGACGCAGAGTGTCGCCGAGGTGGACCTCGTGACCCCGCGGATCGCCGTCGCGCGGGACGCAGCGGGCGCGTGGAACTTCGAGGACTATCTGAGCCGCACCCAGACCTCGCTTGGACCGCAGCTGCACGGCCGCGTCGTCGTCCGGGGCGGGATCGTGGGCTTCTCGGACGGCTGGGAGTCGGCGTCCGCGCCGTTTGCGACGCGGTTCTCCGGCATCGCCGGCACGATCGAGTTTCGCCCCGGCCGGCAGGTCGCGTTCGCGCTCTCGGGGCGAAGCACGGACGGGGAGCAGGCGGCCGTGCAGGGCGAGTACCTCGAGGCGGACGGCATTTTCGATTTCGACGTGACCTGGAACGACGGCGACGCGAAGCGCTGGGGCGCCTATCTCGTCCGCCTGCAGGAGATCCGCTGGGGCGGCGGGCGGTTCGACGCGCGGGCGCATATGCTCATCACGCCCGAGGGCGGCGAGACGACGCTCGACTACTCGGCCACGATCCGGCTCCGCGATGGCGCGATCGAGTACCTGCCGGGCCGCCTGAACGTCCGCAGCCTGTCCGGCACCATCGTGCTGGGCGACGACCGCGCGGGCACGTCGCGCCTGTCGGCGGTCGTGAACGGCGAACCGGTCCAGGTCCGGGGCACCGTGGACTTTCCCGCGCGGGCCCAGACATGGCTTGATCTCGTCGTCACGTCCCAGCGCGTCGATCTTGGGATGGTCCGCCGGCTGTTCTTCGCGAGCGGCGGGATCCGGCTCGCGGGACAGGCCAGCGGCAACGTGTGGATCTCGGGACCGATCGACGCGCCCTACCTGGACGGGACCGTCGACGCGGCGGCGGGCCGGGTGAACGCGGCCGCGTTCTCGGGCCTGCGGACCCGGTTTCAGTACGGCGGGGGTCTGTTCGCGGTGAGCGACCTCTCCGCGCGAGTCGCGGGCGGACACGTCGCGGGCAGCGGGCTGGTCGGGGTGTCGGGGACCTCGGGGTCGTACGCGTTTGCGACCACCGCCGACGACGTGGATCTGCAGGCCCTGGGTGAGACCGGGCTCGCGGTGCCGGCGGACGTCGGCGGTCGGGTGTCGGGCGACATCGCCGGGGTGGGCACCGGTGACCGGGCGCGCCTGTTGGGCGCCGTGACGATGCCCGCCGGGTCCGCGCGCGGCATGTCGTTCAATGATCTGCACGCGCTGTTTTGGGACGACCAGGGGGCGTTGGCCCTCGACTTTGTCACTCTGCGCCGCGGCGGCGCCGTCGCGTACGGGTTCGGCGGGATCACCCCGGCGGGCGGCATGGATCTTGCGATGTCGGTCTACGACGTTCCGCTGGAGCAGATCCCGGGATGGTTCGGCGCGCCGCAGGCGGAGGACGCCATGCTCGGACTCTCCGGGCAGGCCGATCTGGAAGGCCGGCTCACGGGCACGGTGACCGCGCCGGTGGTCTCCGGCGCGGTCACCGCGTGGGACGGGCGCCTGGGCCTCGTGCCGTTCGACCTTGCCACCGGCGACGTGGACGCGGGGCCGCAGCGCATCGGCTCGTCGGGGCTGGCCCTGGTCCGCGGCGGGGCGTCCTACGACGTGAGCGGGGAGGTCGGGCTGCACCCGCTGTTCGCCGAAGGCGTCTCGGTGCAGGCCCGGGGAGTCCCGGCGGGCCCGCTCGCCCACGCGCTCGTGCCCGGGATCGACGTCTCGGGCACGCTCGCGGGGCGCATCGCGGTCGCCGGGCCGCTCGCGCACCCGGCGGTGTCCGGAACCGTGGCGTTCGCGCAGGGGACGGTCTCGGGCCAGCGCATCGACGCGGCGTCCATCGAGTTCGCCGGAACCGGCGGGCAGGTGCGGATCGAGTCGTTCTCCGCGGCGGTCAACGACTCGCGGCTCGACGCGTCCGGCCTGGTGGATTTCGGCGGCGCCGTCGACCTGGCGTTCACGGCCGACCGGATCCACCTGTCGGACATTCCCTCCCTCGGGCAGTGGGGACTCGCGCTGGCAGGCACGGTCTCGCTGTCCGGCCAGGTGACGGGCACGATGAAGGATCCTGAGCTCAAGGCGACCGTCGCCTCGCCCGGGCTCTCGATCAACGGACAGGCCTTCCAGGCGTCGGGCGCGATCGACTATCGAGCCCAAGCCCTGACCGTGGCGCCGGTCTCGCTGACGCAGCAGGATCAGCGCTATGGCGTGACCGGCGTGATCAAGATGGGGTCGAAGCCGACCGCGGACCTCAACTTCACCGTGCAGCACGGGCAGCTCGCCACGATCTTCCGCGCAACGTCCGCGGCGCCGCCGGTGCCGGTCGCCGGGACGATCGACGGCACGGTGGCGCTCGACGGCGCGCTCGCGGATCCCACGGCGCATCTGGTGATCACGATGCAGGACGGCCAGGTCAGCGGGATTCCCGTCGGGACCGGCACCGCGGACCTGGTCCTCGCGCACGGCGTCGTCGACATCCAGACCCTCGAGCTGCATCCGCAGCAGGGCTCGATCTCGGCGAAGGGCCGCGTCGAGCTCGAGGGCACCAGCAGTGTCGAGCTGTCGGGTCAGAATCTCGACGCGAACCTCCTGCGTCCCCTGTTTCGCATGGGCCCGAAGGACGTCTTGGCCGGGACGCTGAACTTCACGGTCCAGTTCGGCGGGCCGACCCGCGACCCCACCGCGGGTCTGTCGTTCCAGGCGGCCAACGCCGGGCTCCCCAACGCCACGGTGGATCAGATCGCCGTGCTCGCGTTCTACAAGGACGGCATCGTCACGGTAGAAAATGGGACGATCGACAAAGGCACCCACGAGCTCGCGCTCGAGGGCACGCTGCCGGTCGATCCGTCCGCATTCGGCCTCACGCCGAACGGCCCGCTCGATCTGCGGCTGTCGCTGGCCGACACCGACCTCTCGTTCTTGACGCTGTTTACGCCCGCGATCCGCGACGCCAGCGGCACGATCGCCGGCGACGTCACGATCGGGGGGACCCCCGCGAACCCCGAGATGACGGGCGTCCTCCAGTCCCACGGCGGACGCTTCCTCATCGGGCCGCTCACGACCCCGGTGGAGAACCTCAACATCAACATCAACTTCTCCCAGTCGCAGATCGAGCTGCAGCAGCTCTCGGCCACGATGGGCGGAGGCACGCTGACCGGACAGGGGACGGTCTCCGTGAAGGATCTGCGGCCGGACACCGTCGCGCTCGTCCTGAGCGGCACGAACATCACCGTCGTGATGCCCGGGCTCTACTCCGGCGGGGTCGACGGCTCGCTCAGCCTCTCGGGTCCCGCGCTGCGGCCGACGCTGGCCGGGACCATCAACCTCTCGCACGGCACCGTCGCGGTGACCGAGGCGGCCGGCCCCGGCACCCTCAGCGACGTGCCGATCCGGCTCGACACCTCGGTCGTGCTCGGCGACGCCGTGAACTACGTGCAGGGCCCCGCGCGCGCCCGGCTCACCGGCGGGCTGCACATCGGCGGCACGATCGGCAGGCCGGTTCTCACCGGGCAGATCCAGGCGGTCAACGGCACGATCAACATTCTGGGGACGCCGTACACGGTCTCGCAGGGCGCCCTGACGTTTTCCGAGGGGTCCGGGCTCTTTCCGCACATCTCCGTGACCGCGCAGGGACTCTACGGCCCGACGCGCGTGTTCTTGAACGTCGACGGCGTGCTGCCGACGCCGACGCTGAGCTGGACCTCCGATCCGCCGATGAGCCAAGACCAAGTGCTCGCGCTGGTCGCGGGCACCAGCGGCGGGCAGAGCTCGCCGGGCGGCCTCCTGAGCCAGGTGGTGTTCGGGTCGATCTCGTCGTCGATGCAGCAGGCGTTCGGCCTGGACGCGCTGACGATCTCGTACGATGCGCAGAGCCCGCTGAATGTGCAGATCGGGAAGTATATCCTGACGAACGTGTATCTCTCGCTCGGGGAGGTCCTGGGGAGGTCGTCGGCCTACACGCGGCCGGGCTTCGGGACCGTCGCCCCCCTCAACCCGACCGGGCAGCCGTATACCGTGCTCGGGATTCAGTATAATCTCAGTCCCACGCTGTCCGCGTCGTATAATGTGGACAGTTTGGGAGACAACGTGTTCTATCTGCTGGCCCGCATCCCGTTTTAGGCACGCCCGGTCCCGGCGCCGGGGGCGGCTCGAGGAGAGTCGCGGCCCGCGCGCGTGGATACTGTAGAAATGGAGCGTGGAGCGTTGTTTGCGGAGTACCTGCGAGAACTGCATAACGGTGTCGCTGCTCAAGCCGGCCGAGGAGGCCCGGCTCTGGGCGGCGTATCGAGGCCGGGGCGACGGCCGCAGCCGGGCGCGCCTGATCGAGGCGTACCAGCCGCTCGTGTTCAAGATCGCGACCCATCTGCGGTTGCGCGAGGCGATCCTCATGGATATGATCCAGGAGGGGACCGTGGGGCTGATTCAGGCCGTGGAGCGGTTCGATCCGGCGCGGGGGGTGCGATTCAGTACGTTCGCGACCTATCGGATCCGGGGACGGATCCTGAACGCGCTGAGATCGGAGCGGCTGGCGGGCGCCGCTGACGCCGCCGGAGACGCCGTGCTGGAGCAGTTCCCGGATCCCGCGGCGGCCGACCTGCTGGCGTCCGTCGAGGACGGCGTGCTCGTGCATCAGATCGCGGCCGCGATCGACCGCCTGCCGGACGAGCGCGAACGGCGCATCCTGCGCGGGCAGTTTCTGCGGGCCGAGGAGCCGCGCCGGATCGCGCGGGACCTCAGCATCAGCCTGTCCCACTTCTACCGGCTCCAGAAGCACGCGCTCCAGCGGCTCCGAGAGGCGATCGCCCCGGCGGGACCCGGGCTCTCGGCGCAGCGGGTGCCCGAGTAGCGCGATGCGGCGGCCCGACGCGCTGCTCGATCATCTGCGCCACGCGGAGGAGTGGCTGGCGCTGTGCCCGGCGTGACCACCGCCGCGGCGATCACCGCGCGGCCGTGCTCCGGCTGATGCTGGCCGAAGCGGAGGTCCGCCGTGCGCGCGAGGCCGGCATGCAGCTGGCGGCCGAGCCGCCCGCACCGCGGGCGCGGCGTGTTCCGACTGCCGCGCTGGCGCTCGGGGCTGCGGCCGTGATCGTCGCCGTCGGATACGCCGCGTTCCTGGGCGTCGGCGCGACGGCACCGGCGGCAACGCCGGCGGCGCGGGCCGCATCCGCCGCACCGGCGCCGGAGGACGTGATCCGGCTGGACCCGGGCGGCGCGCTGACGCTCCCGCCGTTCCCGCCCCGCGAGGTGTCGGTGGGCGGCTGCGGCGCGGACGTTCGGTGACCGAGTCGTCGACGACGTGGTGCTGCGCTCCAGGTGGCTTGCGCCGGCGTCCGGCGAAGCGGCCACGCTGCTCTCGCCCCCCGACGCCGGGCGTCCGGCCGGCACATTTTGACGGGGGCGCGCGGGAGGGATCCTCGGTGGCGGCGCGGCAGCATATCATGCACTATCGCGGAGGTCAGCGTGGGCGCATTCTTCAGACGGATCGGACCGGTACGCGCGGCGGCGGGCATCCTGCTCGGGGTGCTGCTGTTCGCCTGGTACGGGGCGGGTCCGCTCGCGGCGCAGCCGTTCAACATCACGACGCCGCAGCCCGGCCAGGCACCCCAGCCCGGGCAGCCGCAGACGCCGCCGCCTACCCCCACCGGGCCGTCTCCGTTCACGCCGGTCCCCGGGGTGCCGCAGCAGACGCTGCCGCCGCAGAAGATCAGCGACGTGCAGGTGCGCGGTAACGACCACGTGCCGACCGCCACGGTGCTCGCCGCGGTGGCGACCAAGCCCGGCGACCCGCTGAACGAAGAGACCCTGCGCAATGACGTGCAGTCGATTCTCGGGCTCGGGCTGTTCGCCGACGTCGCCGTCCGCCTCGAGCCCACGGCCGACGGCGTCACGGTGGTGTTCATCGTGGCCGAGAATCCCGTCGTCACCGCGGTGAAGATCAACGGCAACACCGTGGTGAGCACCGCCGACATCGAGAAAGCGATCGGCATCGGACCGGGGCAGGTGCTGAACACCGTGACGATGCGGTCAGGGCGCGCAGGCGGTGAACAAGATCTACCAGGACCGCGGCTACGTGCTCGCGCGCGTCTCGGATATCTCGGTCGATGACCAGGGCGTGCTGTCGGTCACGATCATCGAGGGCAAGATCGAGGCGATCAAGTTCGTGGGGCTGCACAAGACGAAGGAGTACGTCGTCCTCCGCAACCTGACGTTCAAGGTCGGGGACGTGTTCAACGCGAACGAGATCAACGCCAGCTTCAAGAAGCTGTACGCGCTCAAGTACTTCTCCGACGTGAAGGCCGATCCGGGGCCCGGCACGCAGCCGGACACCGTGGACGTGACGATCACCGTGACCGAGCAGAAGACGTCCACGCTGAGCTTCGGCGCCGGCTACAGCACGACCAACGGCATCGAGGGGCTCGTCTCCGTGGGCGACAGCGACTTCGGCGGCAACGGGCAGAGCCTCTCCGTCGCGTACGACACGACCTCCCTCAACGGCAGCGAGTTCAACGTCTCGTTCCACGAGCCGTATTGGATGGGACGCAACACCGCGTTCGATTTCCAGGCGTTCAACCTGACCACGATTCCGACGGACTATCAGTTCGGCGGGCTGTACGGCGGGTTTCAATACACGGAGTATCAGCAGGGCGGCCAGGTCACGTGGACGGCGCCGTTCGGGCCTCCGAGCGCGGGCGAGAACTGGCAGTACGGGGTCAAGTCCATCGCGACGCAGTTCGGCTCCGCGTCCAACCTCGTCGTCACGAGCTCGACGATCCCGAGCAATTTTGTCTTCACGCCCGGCACGGTCAACGCGATCCTGCTCGGCGCGCAGAAGGACACGCGGAACGACCCGCTCAACCCGACGTCGGGGAGCGAGATCTCGATCAACACGCAGAGCGCGCTCGGGGGAGACTTTACGTTCGAGAAGATCCTGTTCGACTACGTCAAGTACTGGCCGGCCGGCGACGCGGTGGTGGTGGGACGCATGAGCCTGGGGGCGGCGAGCGGTCCGCTGCCGATTCAGGAGCAGTTCTACCTCGGCGGGCAGAACACGCTCCGGGGGTACGTGTACGGCCGGTTCCAGGGCGACAACGAGTCGCTGTTCACCGGCGAGTACCGGTTCCCGATCAGCTCGATCCCGTTCCTGAAGTCGGTCGCGGGGCTCACCGGGATCGTGTTTGCGGACGCCGGCGATACCGAGCCCTTCGGCACCCTGCCCACCAACCTGAATGTCGACTATGGGGTTGGGATCGCGGCCCATACCCCCCTGGGGTTGTTCCGCATCGACTACGGGATCAGCACGGAGGGCGGACAGTTGTGGATCTCCACCGGGACGACGTTCTGAGGCGGGGCCCGTCCCGGGTCAGCGCGCGGGACGGCGCCAGGCACTCGGTCCGGCACGGCGAGGGGCGGAGCGGCACGACGGTGTGGTGGGGACCGGATGACGCCACACGAGACATAGGGGAGGGAGACAGCGCATGATGCGGTGGGGCACAAACACGTGGAACGCCAAGATGATCGGGATCGCAGTCGCGGTGATCGTCGTGCTCGCAGGGGCCGGGTACGTCGCGACGACGCGCGGGGTGGCGCCGGCGTTCGGAAGCCAGGCGAACACGATCGGCTTCGTCGACATGACGCGGGCGCTCAACGCGCACCCGAACAAGGCCGCGGCCGAGTCCGCGCTGCGCGATTTTGCGCAGGCGCAGATCGCCGACGCGCAGGCGAAAATGAAGACGATGACGCCGGCGCAGAAGCAGGACCTGCAGCGTCAGGTCGATCAGACGATCTTCAACAAGCGCGCCGAGCTGCTCGGCGGCCTCGACAAAGACATTCGGGCGGCGATCCAAAAAGTCGCCACGCAGCAGGGCGTCTCCATCGTGCTCGACCGCACCGCGGTCCTGTACGGCGGCGTGGACCTGACCGATCAAGTGATCAAGGCCCTCAACTCCAAGTGAGCGGCGGGCGAGCGGCGCGGTGCGCAGGGTGACGATGGCCGCATCTCACGGGGACGCGCGCCGGCGGCGCCGCGGGTGGCTGGCGTGGGCGGGTCTCCCGCTCGTGTTCCTGCTCGCGGGGTGCCAGGGACACGCGACCGGCGAGTCAGGGGACGACGTCCCCGACGGTCAGTGCGACCGCGTCGGCGGGCCCCAAGGTCGTGGTCGTGGATTTCGAGAAGGTCATCCGCGCCCACCCGCGCTGGGGCGACGTAGACGCGCTGGACCGCCGCATCGCCGACCTCGAGGGGCAGCTCAACGCGATCGCGCCGCAGCTGCAGGTGCCGCAGATCAACCTCGAGCCCGCGTTCCAGGCCACGGCGCAGCAGGAGCTCGCGGCGGCGCGGCCGCAGTTCGAGCAGCAGTTCACGCAGACGGCCACGGCACTGCGCGCTGCGTCCCAAAAGGAGCTCGAAGCCTACGCGGCGCAGGTGCACGCGGCAGCAGCAGACGGAGTTTGACACACAGCAGAAAGCGCTGCAGGCCCAAGTGCAGAAGGCGGTCGACGACAAGCAGCAGTCCCTGAACCAGGACACCGCCCAGTATCAGGAGCAGATGCTGGACCAGTACCGGCTGCCGCTGCTGAACCTTCAGCTCAAGCAGACGGCGGTGCAGGGCGCCGACCGCGCGCAGCAGCAGGCCGTCGCGCAGCAGATCCAGGCGCTGACGGCGGAGCGGGACGCCAAGACCGCCGCGCACGAGAAGGCCAATCAGCAGGCGCTGGCCGACTTCCAGAAGCAGCAGCAGGACGCGTACGAGCAGCAGATCAAGGACCTGGAAGCGCAGCTGACCGCGGAGGGCCAGAAGCAGCTCGCGCAAAAGCAGGCCGAGCTGGAAAAGACCTTCCACGCCCAGCTCACCGCCAAACAGGCGCAGCTCAACGCGCAGATGAACACGCAGATCAAAGCCGTGCTCACGACGCGCGAGCAGGCGCTGGTCGCGGGGGCGCGCGCGCAGGTGGCGCGCGCGCAGCAGCAGGCGATCGCCGGAGCCCAGGCCGAGGCTCAGTCCCTGCGGGCCCAGCTCCAGGAGGCCCAGGACGAGCGCGGGCGCCTCCTGGACAGCATTCTCGCGGACGTGCGGGTGGAGGCCACGGCGCTGGCCCAGGAACAGGGCTATGATGTCATCCTGACACGGGCGGTTGGCACGGTCGACGTGACGGATATCACCGACGAACTGATCGCGCGAATCAAGCGGTAGCGGGAGGGGTCTGATGTCGCGGTTCTGGGGGGCGCTGCTGGTCGTGGCGGCCGTGGGGCTCGTCAGCGGGTGCGGCGGAGCGTCGATCGGCGTCGTGGACACGCAGCGCGTGCTGAACGAGAGCGTCGTCGGGCTGCAGTATCAGAAGCAGCTCGACGATCGGGAGAAGCAGATGGTCGCCGAGCTCACGGCCCTGCAGGGGCAGGTCAGCCCGGCCGAACTGAACGCGCGCCGGGCGAGCCTGGCGACGCAGCTGCAGCAGATGCAGGTGGATCTCGAGGGCAAACTCAACGCCCAGCTGGACGACGCGGCGGGACAGGTGGCGCGCCAGGACGGGCTGCGCATCGTGCTGGTCAAGGGCCAGGCGCGAGGTCGGCGGCACGGACATCACCCAGCAGGTCATCGACCGGCTGTCGAAGTAGCGTTCCGGGGGGCGGCGATGCGGCTCGACGATCTGGCCCGGGCGGTCGGCGGGCGGGCGGTCGGCGAGCCCGCGGTCGAGATCACGTCGGTCGCGCCGCCCGACGAGGCGGGCCCCGGCGCGGTGGTCGTCGTGTCGGATGCCCGCCTGCTGTCCGGAATCGAGGCCGCCGCCGCGGTGATCCTGCCCGAAGGCGCTCCCGAGACACGCCTGCCCGCCATCCGCGTCCGCAACACCAGGCTCGCGCTCGCGCTGGCCCTGCGCGCGCTCGCGCCGGCTGCGATCCCGCGGCCCGGGGTGCACGAGACCGCTGTGATCGGCGCGCGCGCCCGCCTCGGCGCCGGCGTCTCCCTCGGCCCGTACGTGGTGGTGGGGGACGACGTGGAGATCGGAGACCGCGCGCAGGTGCAGGCGCACGCCGTGATCGAGGACGGCGTGCGCATCGGGCCCGATGCGGTGCTGCACCCCCACGTGACAGTCCGGCACGGGTGCCAGGTCGGGGCCCGCGTCGTCCTCCAGACCGGGACCGTGATCGGCAGCGACGGGTTTGGGTACGCCCAGGACGGGAAACGGCATGTCGCGATTCCCCAGATCGGCACGGTCGTCCTCGGGGACGACGTCGAGATCGGCGCGAACTCGGCGGTGGACCGGGCGACGCTCGGGGTCACCCGCGTCGGGCGGGGCACGAAGCTCGACAACTACGTGCACATCGGCCACAACGTGCAGATCGGCGAGGATGTGGCGATGGCGGCCGCAGTGTTCATCGCCGGCAGCGCGCAGATCGGTCACCGGGTGCTGATCGGGGGCATGAGCGGGGTCGCGGACCACCTGACCGTCGGCGACGACGCGGTCGTGCTCGGCGATACCGCGGTGACCCGCAGCGTGCCGCCCGGTGCCGTGGTGGCGGGGCGCCCGGCGCGTCCGCGGATGGAGCAGCGCCGTGCCGAGGCCGCGGCGCGGCGGGTGCCCGCGCTGATGCGGGAGCTTGCCGAGCTCCGGCGCCGGGTCGCGCGGCTTGAGGGGCGTTCCTAGATGCGGCGCGCGGATTCACGCCCACCGGCGGCCCCGGATGCGGTGGCGGGGTGACGCCGGGGCGTCAGGGCACGATCGCGTCCGCGGTCACAGTTGAAGGGATCGGCCTCCACACGGGACGCGCGGTCAGGGCGACCCTGCGGCCCGCGCCCGACGGCGCGGGGATCGTGTTCCGCCGGACCGACCGGGCGGGCCCGCCGATTCCGGCGGTGCTCGATTCCGTGACCGGGACCGCCGGATGCGTGACGCTCGGGGGGGCCGAGGGCGTCTCGACCGTCGAGCATCTGCTGTCGGCCGCGGTCTCGCTCGGCGTGGACAATCTCGCCGTCGACGTTGACGGCCCCGAGTTCCCTGGGCTCGACGGGAGCGCGCTGCCGATCGTCCGTGCGCTCCACCGGGCCGGCGAGCGCGTGCTCGGGGCGCCGCGCCGGCCGTTCGTGGTGCGCGAGCCGGTCTGGGTGGCGGACGGGGACGCCTGGGCGGTCGCGCTGCCCGCTCCGCAGTTCTCCGCGGCGTACGTCGTCACGCTGACCGCGGGTCTTGGGGACCAGGCGGCCACGTACGATGGGGGGCCGGCCGCGTACGAGGAAGCGATCGCCCCGGCGCGAACGTGGGGGTATGAGCGGGATGCGGAGGCGCTGCGCGCGCGAGGGCTGGCGCTCGGCGCCAGCCTCGAGAACACGCTGGTGATCCGCGAGGGAGGCTTTCTCAACCCGCCGCGGTTCCCGAATGAGCCCGCGCGGCACAAGCTGCTCGACTTGGTGGGGGATCTCGCGCTGCTCGGCCGTCCGATCCGCGGACGGGTCGTGGTCGTCCGCGGGGGCCACCGGCTGCACGTGGCGCTCGCGCGCGCGCTTGCGCCGCGCGCCGGGTTCGGCGAACAGGGGGGATGACCGTGGACGATCGGAAGCTCGGCGCGATGGACGTCCTGCAGATCATGGTGAAGCTGCCGCACCGGTACCCGCTGCTCCTCGTCGACCGCATCCTCGAAGTGGACCCCGGCAAGCGGATCGTCGGCCTGAAGAACGTGTCGATCAACGAGCCGTTTTTCGTGGGACACTTTCCGTCGCACCCCGTGATGCCGGGTGTGCTGATCGTGGAAGCGATGGCCCAGGTCGGGGGCGTGCTCGTGGCCCTGACCCCGGGCAGCGAGGGGCGGGTGCCGTACTTCGCCAGCATCGACCGGGTGCGGTTCCGACGGCCCGTGCGTCCGGGCGATCAATTGATCACCGAGGCGGTCCTGGTGCGGACGCGCGGCCGCTTCGGGAAGGCCCACGCGATTTCACGCGTGGGCGGCGTCGTCGTGGCCGAGGGGATGCTGACGTATTCGCTGATGAGCATGGCTGAGATGGACCCGGCCGACGGCGGGGCGCCGGTGCAGCGCGAGGAGGCCGTGGGTGAGCGCGGCTGAGCGGTCGTCGCCCCGTGCCGCCGGCGTGGAGATCCATCCGACGGCGCTCGTGGACCCGACGGCCGAACTCGGCGCGGGGGTGCGGATCGACGCCTACTCGGTGATCCACCCGCGCGTGCGGATCGGCGACGGCACGTGGATCGGGCCCCACGTGCTGCTCGAGCAGGACACGGAGTTGGGGCGCGACTGCCGCGTCTCGGCCGGCGCCATTCTCGGCGGTCCGCCTCAGGACCGCCACTTCTCGGGCGAGCGCAGCCGTCTTCGGATCGGCGACCGCGTGATTCTGCGGGAGTACGTGTCGTTGAGCCGCGCGACCGGGGACGGGGCAGAGACGGTCGTGGGGGACGACACGGAGATGCTCGCGTACTCGCACGCCGGCCACAACTGCCGGATCGGCCGCGGCGTGCTCATCACCAACATGTGCCAGATCGCCGGGCACGTCGTGATCGAGGACCGGGCCGTGCTCGGGGGGATGGTCGGGATCATCCAGCGAGCGCACGTGGGCAGCCTCGCGATGATCGCCGGCTTCAGCCGGGTGGTGCAGGACGTGCTGCCGTATATGCTGGTGTCCGGGAATCCGATCCGGACCGTGGCGACGAACCGCGTTGGGCTCGAGCGCGCGGGCATCCCGCGCAGCACCCGGGAGAGTTTGCGGCGCGCGCATCGGCTGCTCGTGCGGTCCGGGCTCGACCTCGCGCACGCGCTGGCGCGCATCGAAGCGGAGATCGAGCCCAGCCCGGAGATCACGCACCTCGTCGAGTTCATTCGTGCCAGCCGAGCGCGGGGCGCGGGGTTTGCACGGTGATCGCGGACGCCGCCCCGGTCGAGCCAGTCGGGTTGATCGCCGCCGGAGGGCGGCTGCCTGTTGAGATCGCCGAGGGCGCGCGCCGCCGGGGCCGGGCGGTGATCTGCGTGTCCCCCGTGGACAGCGATCCTGCGCTCCGTGAGATTGCGGACGCGTACTACGCCGTGTCGATCGGCGAGCTCGGCGCGATGATCGCCGCCCTCCGCCGCCACGCCGTGCGTGAGATCGTGCTCGCCGGCAAGGTCGACAAGCTGACGGCGATGCGGGACGTGCGCTTCGACGCCGAGGGCGCCGCGGCCGCGGTCCGGCTCGCGGGGCTCGGCGACTTGCGGGACGCGAGCATCCTCTCGATGTTGGTGGCGGTCCTCGAGGAGGCGGGGTTTGCGGTGGCGAGCCAGACCCGGTATATCGAGGACCTGGTTCCCTCGGTGGGAACGCTCGGCGCGAGGGCGCTCACCGCGGACGAGTCCCGGGACGCGGCGCTCGGCCTCCGGATCGCGCGGGGGATCGCGGGCCTCGACATCGGCCAGGCCGTCGCCGTGGGCCGCGGGGTCGTCGTCGCCGTCGAAGCGGCGGAGGGCACCGACGCGATGATCCGCCGCTCGGGCGGCCTCGCGGACGGGGTGGTCATTGTGAAGGTCAGCCGGCCGCGTCAGGATCCGCGGTACGATCTGCCGGTGATCGGGCCGGGCACGGTTGCCGCGCTCGCCGAGGCGCGCGGCACGGCGCTCGTCGTCGAGGCTGGGCGCACGATCTTGCTCGACCGGGACGCGCTCGTCGCCGCGGCCGACGCGGCGGGCATCGCGGTCGCCGCGGTGGAGATGCCGGGCGCCGGGTAGGCGGTGGGCGGGTCGAGTCCCCCGGAATCCGGCGGTCCCGGGCCCGCGCGCATCCTCGCGGTCGCCGGCGAGGTGTCGGGGGACCACCAGGGCGGCGGGCTGATCGCGGCGCTCCGCGGCCTGCGGCCGGACCTGACCGTCCTCGGCGTGGGCGGCCCCGCGATGGCGCGCGCCGGCGCGGACGTGCTGATCGACAGCACGCGCTGGGGGGTGATCGGGTACGTGGAGGCGTACGTGCGCCTCCCGGTGTTCGCCGCCCGATTTTGGCGGCTCGTGCGGCTGATCGAGCGCGTCCGGCCCGACGTGCTGCTCCTGATCGATTTTCCCGGCGTGAACCGCGAGCTCGTCCGGACATTTTCCGGGCGGCTGCCGATCGTGTACTTCGTGCCCCCCCAGACGTACGGCCGCCGCGGCCACTCCGCGGCGCGCATGGCCCGCGCGGCCGTCCGGCTGCTCGCGGTGCTGCCGTTTGAGGCGGACGCGTACCGGAACGCGGGGGCCGACGTCGAGTACGTCGGGCATCCGGCCGTGGACGCGCCGGACGGGACCGTGTCGCGCGACGCGCTGCGGGCGGAATGGGACGCGGGGCACGGGACGCTGCTCGGGCTGCTGCCCGGGAGCCGCACGCAGGAGGTGCGCACCCTGCTCCCGCCGATGCTTGCGGCCGCGCGTGCGCTCGCGGCCGACCGCCGCCTGCGGTGCGTGCTCCCGCTTGCCTCCGCCCACCTCGGGCCGGTCGTCGAGTCCGTGACCGCGCGGTGCGGCGTGCCGGTCCGGATCGTCGAGGGGCGCGCGCTGGATGTGATGGCCGCCTCGGACGCGATCGTGGTCGCGTCGGGAACGGCGCCGGTGCAGGCGGCGTGTATCGGAGTGCCGATGGTCGTCGTCTACCGTATCTCGCCCCTGACCGAGTGGATCGCGCGGCGGTTCGTCCTCACCCCCGACGCCGGCCGCCACGGATGGTCGGTGCCGAACATCGTGCTCGGGCGCGCGGCCGTGCCGGAACTGGTCCAGGGCGCGGTGACCGGCCCGCGGATCCAGGACGAGGTGCGCCGGCTGCTCGACGGAGGCGGGGCGGCGCTCCGCGAGGATCTTCGGGAGGTGCGTCGCCGCCTTGGTCCGCCGGGCGTGATGATGCGGGCGGCCGAGGAAGTCCTCCGAGCGCTGGACAGGCGGGCGGGGCGCGCGATACGATAGGGTGGTGGAGTCTTCGGTGCGGTGACACGGGTGCCGCGCCGTGGATATGTATGGGTGAACGCCCTTGGAGCCTGCCATGACAGTGTTGCGACGGATCATGATCTGGAGTGTGCCCGCGGTGCTGGTGGCCGCGCTCGCGTGGAGCCTCATGCCCCGCGGCGGGACGAGCTCGGCGGGATTGCCGTCCGCGCCGGCCCCCACGGCCGAGCGTGCCCCCGTGGCGTCCCCCCACGGGCAGGCCGCCCCGCCGCAGACCGCCTCGACCGCGGCCGGCACGCAGCCGTCGGCCGACACGCTCGCGACCGGCGAGATCCGAGCCGGGAATCTCGTGAGCCGCGACGCCTCCGGCCGCAAGCGGTGGCAGATCGTCGCGGACGACCTGTCGTTGGCGAGGAATGGCACGCAGGTCCATCTCAAGAACGTGCACGCGGTGTTCTACAACACGGACGGGTCGTCGATGACGGTGACCGGCGGGTCGGGCGCCTACGACACCCAGAGTAAGAACGTCGAACTGGCCGGCGACGTGCACGGCGTCGGCACCAACGGGCGCGAAATCTTTGCCGACAAGCTGAGCTATTCGCCCGCCTCCGAGATGGTGACCGGCGTCGGAAACGTGCGGGTGCTTGAGGAGCGGGTGATCATGTACGCCGACCGCATGACCTCGAACACCCGCCTCGGCGAAACCCGGTTCTTTGGGCACGTGCACATGACGGTGCGATGAGGTGACGATCCGCCGGCCCGATCGGGGATCGCCACGCCGTTGCCGGGGCGCCTGTCCGCGCCCGCGGCGGACCGCGGCCGCGTACGCGGCGCTTGCGGGCTGGGCGTGTGTGGTCCTCGCGGCGTCGGCGCCGGCGTTCGCGCAGAGCCCGGGGCCGGCCACGTCCGCCCCGGCACCGGGAGCGGCGCCCGCCGCGGCGGCGTCGGAGCCGGTGGACGTCGTCGGCGCGACCGAGATCCAATACGACGCCGCGACGGAGCAGTATGCATTTCGCGGCCCCCAGGTCGTGGTCACGCAGGGGGTCCGGCGTCTCGTGGCCCCGGTCGTGCTCTATACCGGCACGACGCGCACCGCGGACCTGCCCGAGGGCGGCACGATCTCCAGCCCGACCGAGGAATTGTCGGCGGACCACCTGACCGCCGAGCTGAATGCGCGGCATCTCGTCGCGGACGGGCACGCCCAAGGCCGCGTGCTTGACGAGGGGGAATGGACGCAGCTGTCGGCCGACCGGATTGAGATGCGCGACGATGCGGACCACCACGACGTGACCGCGACCGGCCACGTCGTGGGGACCCGGGCCGACGAAGCGCTCAGCGGCGACGCCGTCACGTACGATCGGACGACGCGCCTCGCCCAGGTGGACGGCCACGCCTCCCTGACCCGCGGCGGGGATCACATCCAGGCGGACGCGATCTCGGCGAACCTCGGCACGCGCGATGCCACGGCGACCGGCCACGTCGTGCTCGACCGGGCCGGCCAGCACGTGCACGCGGTCGCCGACCGGGCGACCTACGCCGGCGGCGCGGACACGGCGGTGCTCTCGGGTCACGCGATGCTCACCAGGGACCGCGACGTCGTGCACGCCGACACGATCACGATGGATCTCGCGCAGAACCGGGCGCAGGCCGACGGGAGCGTGACGATCGTCGCGTACCCGCGTGAGGAGGGGCCGTCGTCGCCTCCATGAGCTCTGTGATCCCGCTGGAGCGCTCGCGGGGAATGCTCCGGGCCAGCGGGCTGGTCAAGCGCTACCAGGAGCGGACGGTCGTGAACGACGTGTCGGTCTCGGTCCGTCCGCGCGAGATCGTCGGCCTGCTCGGTCCGAACGGCGCCGGGAAGACGACGACCTTTTACATGGTGGTCGGCCTCGTCAAACCGGACGCGGGCGAGGTGTGGATCGGCAGCCACGACGTCACCCACGAGCCGGTCGACCAGCGCGTCCGGCACGGGCTCGGCTACCTCGCGCAGGAGCCGTCGATCTTCCGGCGCCTCACGGTCCGCGAGAACGTGCGGCTGTGTCTCGAGCAGCAGCGGGAAATGCCGGCGGACGCGCAGCGGGAGCGGGTGACGGAGCTCCTGGACGAGTTCGAGCTGACGCCTCTGTCGGATCACCGCGCGTGGACGCTGTCCGGCGGTGAGCGCCGGCGCGTGGAAATCGCCCGGGCGCTCGCGCTCAACCCCGCGTTCCTGCTGCTCGACGAGCCGTTCACGGGCATCGATCCGCGATCGGTCCAGGAGCTGCAGAACACCGTCCGGTACCTGCGCGAGCGCGGGCTCGGGGTGATCATCAGCGACCACAACGTCCGGGATACGCTGGCGATCACCGACCGGGCCGAGATCATTCACGACGGCCGGATTCTGCTGAGCGGTCAGCCGGAGGAGCTCCTCGAGAACCCGGAGGCCCGCCGGCTGTATCTCGGCGAGGGGTTCCGGCTGTGATCGGCACGCTGCTCGACCGCCTGGTGTGGACCGAGGTCGGGTCGTTCTTTCCGTTCAGCCTCGGGCTGTTCAGCGTGCTGCTCATCATGAACCAGCTGTTCTACCTCGTCCGGCTGGTGATCGGGCAGGGGGTGGCCCTCGAAACGGCGCTCGTGCTGATGGCCTACAAGATCCCCTACTTCATCGCGTTCAGCGTGCCGATGGGGGTGCTGCTTGCCACCGTGCTCGGCATCGGGCGTCTGACCGACCACAACGAGGTCGCCGCGCTGCGGGTCTCCGGCATCAGTTTGTACCGGATCGCGGTCCCGCTCGTCATCGCCGGCGCGATCGCGACCGTGGGCGTGCTCATCTTCTCGGAGGGCGTCGTCAGCCTCAGCGACGACCAGTACCGCAGCCGTGTTCAACGACGTGATGGCGCACGGCCCGGCGTTCCGGCCGGTGGAGAACGTGTTTTTCCAGGCGCCGACCAGCGGCGGCAACGCGCTGTACACCGCGCACCGGTACGACCCGCGCACGCGTACCCTCGAGGGGGTCACGGTCGTGTACCTGACGGGGGGACAGCCGCTCCAGATGATCGAAGCCCAGGACGCCGCGTATCTCCGCGGGGTGGAGTGGACGTTCCGCAAGGGGCACGTGTACGTGTTTCAGGCCGGCAGCATCATCACGACCCAGTTCAGCACGCTCGACGTGACGGTGCCGCGGTCGCCGCAGGAGTTCACCGTGCCACCGGAGCAACCGTCGGACATGAGCATGAACACGCTGGTGCATCAGCTCGTCAGGCTGCGCCGCGAGGGCGCGGACGTGCGGGCCTACGTGGGGGAGCTCAACACGCGGATCGCGAGCGCCGTCAGCTGCATGATCTTCGCGCTGATCGCGCTGCCGCTCAGCATGCGCCCGCACCGCTCCGGCCCGAGCATGGGCTTCGGGCTCAGCATCCTCGTGCTCGTCGCGTACTACCTGGTGGCCATTCCCGCGCAGCTCGCCTCGGACGGCGCCCTCCTCCCGCCCGTACTGGCCGCCTGGCTCCCCGACGTGCTCGTCGGCGGCGCCGGCGCGATCCTGCTGGTGCGGGCCGCCAGGTGAGCGCACTGAGCGGCGCCTCGCCGCTCGGGCGGCGTCGCGAACTCATCCTGCTCGGGCTGGTGCTGCTCTTCGCCGCGGCGCTCTTCACGTTCCGGATCGGCGCCGGCAGCCTGTGGGACGTGGATGAGTCCCGGTACGCGCAGGCCGGCCGGGAAATTCTGGCGACCGGCGACCCGATGACGATGCACCTCGACGGCCGGCCGTGGTTCGGACCGCCGCCGCTGTGGCTCTGGCTGCAGGCCGCGACGGGGTGGGCGTTCGGGTTCACGGAGTTCACGGCGCGCATCTGGGCGGCGCTGTTCGGGGTCGCCGGCGTCGGCGTCACCTGCCTGCTCGGGTGGGAGTGGTTCGGTCCGCGGACGGGCATCCTCAGCGGCCTGATCCTGGCGACGACGCTCGAGTACCTGCTGATGTCCCACCTGGCCGTGCTGGACTCCGCCGAGGTGACCTTCCTGCTGCTCGCCCTGTACACGTTCTACCGGGGGTACCGGGATCGGAGCCGCGGCGACTACCTTGCCAGCTTCGCCTTCGCCGCGCTCGCCACGCTGACGCGCGGTCCGGTGACCTTGGTGCTCCTCGCCGCCGTGCTGCTGCCGTTTCTCGCCTACCGGCGGGCGCTGCGGCGCTGGCGCGAGATTCCGTGGGGGTGGGGCGCCGCGGTGTATCTGGCGATCGCGGCCCCGTGGTACGTGGTGGAAGTGAGCCGGGGCGGCACGGCGTTCCTCGCCGCGGCGTTCACCGGCCCGTGGATGCGCCCGGCCGGGCCGAGGGTCGACTCGATCTGGTACGATGTCCCGGTGCTGGTGCTGGGAGCGGTCCCGTGGGCCGCGTTCTTCCCGGGCGCGATCGTGTACCACTACCTGCGGCGCTGGCAGGACGGCAGCCTGCTCTGTCTCTTGTGGTGCGGGGTGGTGTTCGCCGGCGCCCTCGCCATCGGGGGGAGGCTCCCCGACGACGTGTTTCCGATCTTTCCGGTCGCCGCGATCGCCATCGGCCGGCTCTGGGAGGAGTTTCTGTTCGAAGGGGCCGGGCGGCTCGGGGCGCACGCTGATGACGTCGTTCTTCCTCCAAATCGGCGTGGTGGCGCTGCTCGCGCTCGCGGTCGCCACGTTCGCCACCGTGCGGTACCCGCGGGAGTTCGCCGCGGTACGGCCCGCGCTGATCGCGCCGCTGGTCGTGCTGGTCGTCGGGCCGGCGGTCACCGCGGTGCTGTTCAGCGCGGGGCGCTACATGCGGGCGTTCCTCGCCCTGCCGGCTACGATGGCGCTGTTCGTGGCGGTGCTCTACACGGTGACCGCGCCCGTGGTCGACCAGCAGCGGCCGATGAAACCGCTCGCGGTCGAGCTCGGACGGCGTCTCCGCCCCGGTGATCAGGTGATCGGCTACCGCATCGGGATGCCGACGTCGCTGATCTATTACAGCGATCACCCGGTGATCTGGATCAACGATCCCGCCACCCTGCGGGAGCGTCTCTGCGCGCCGGGACGGATGTTTCTCGTGACGACGGGCGCGGAACCGGCTGCGAGCAGCCCGGCGCTCGACCCGCCCCTCGTGGAGGTCGCGGCCCGGGGCGATCTCGTCGTGCGTGAGAAGCCCTCGGAGGCCGCGTGCCGGGGGCGGTCTGAGTGCGTGTGAGCGTGATCGTGCCGACGTACAACGAGCGGGACACGCTGCCGCTGCTGCTGCGCCGGCTCGGCGCGGTGATCGGGCGGCCGCGATTCGATGCCGAGGCCGTGGTGGTCGACGATTCGTCGCCCGACGGGACCGGAGAGGTGGCGGCCGCCGTGGGCGTCGAACTACGTGACGTGCTGCCCGTCGTGGTGCTGACCCGCCCCGGGAAGGCCGGACTCGCGTCCGCGGTACTGGATGGATCCCGGCGTGCGCGGGGCGACGTGCTGCTGATCATGGACAGCGATCTGTCGCATCCCCCGGAAGTCGTGCCGGCACTGCTCGCCGCGATCGCCGGCGGCGCCGACATCGCGGTGGGGTCCCGTCATGTTCCGGGCGGGAGCATCGCCAGGTGGCCCGTGTGGCGCCGCGCGCTCAGTTGGGGGGCGACGCGCCTGGCGCGCACCCTCCTCGGGATTCGGGTGCGGGACCCGATGTCCGGATTGTTCGCGTGCCGCCGGTCGCTGTTTGACGGCGTCGTGTTTGAGGGCATCGGCTACAAGCTCCTGCTCGAACTCCTGGTCGCGCACCGCGGTGCCAGGATCGAAGAGATCCCGTACCGGTTTGAGGAGCGCGCCGGCGGGAGCAGCAAGCTGGGCGGCGGGGAGATCGTGAACTACGTGCGCCTGCTCGGACGCCTCTGGGGCCGGCGGCGCGCGCGCGGCCAGGAGGGCGCCGCGCCGTGACCGTCGCCGCGATCCTGATTCCCGTCCTGATCCTCGTCAGCGGCCTCGTCGCGTTTATCGGCAACCTGGTGGGGCGCAGCATCGGGCGGCGCCGCCTGTCGGTGCTCGGGCTGCGGCCGCGCCATACCGCCGAGCTGATCACGGTCATGACCGGGATGCTGATCACGGTCGTCACGCTGGGCGTGGTGCTGCTCGTGAGCAACGACGCCCGCCAGGCGCTCTTCCACCTGCAGGAACTGCAGCAGCAGACGCACGCGCTCGAAGCGCAGATCGCGCAGGAGCGGGCGCAGGTCCAGGCGCTCCAGTACCGCGACGTCATCTATCAGAACGATCAGGAAGTCCTCCGCACCGTCATCGACGGGCAGGCGCCGCTGGCCGACATCCGCCGCCGTGTGCAGACGTTCCTCGACCTGGCCGCGCAGGCGGCGCGGCAGCAGGGGCTGGCCCCCGGTCCCGACGGCGTGCTGGTGCAGGTCTATCCGGCGGGGGTGACCGTCGACAGCGTCTCCCGGGACATCGCCGAGCGCGCGCAGCCGATGGTCGTCCGCCTGATCGCCACGGAAAACACGGTCCGCGGGCTGCCGCTACGGGCCTCGCTGCTCGTGTTCCCGAACGCGCTCATCTTTCGGCAGGGGGAGTCGATCGCGACCACGCGGATCGACGGGCGCGCGCCGCGCGCGAGGGTCGAGGACGCCATGCTGGCCCTCGGCTCGACCGTGGCCGCCCAGGCACGAGTGCGCGGGATCATCTCGCCGCCGTTTGCGCTGGCCTCGGCGCCGCCGGACGTCCGGATCGACCCCGCGGTGTTTCTTCAGGTGCTCGACCGCGTCGAGGCGAGCAAGGCGGTGGTCGAAGTCCACGCGGTGGCGCTCGAGGACGCGTACACGGTCGGGCCGGTGCAGCTGACGTTCCGGTGAGGGTGCTGGCGGTTGATCCGGGACGCCAGAAGTGCGGGATCGCCGCGTGCGCGCCGGGCGAGATCTTGGCCCACCGGGTGGTGCCGCTCGCCGACCTTGCGTCCGTGGCCGCAGCAGTGGACGGCGGCGTTCCGGGTCGAGCGCGTAGTGATCGGCGCGGGGACCGGCGCCCGCGGCGCCCTGGAAGCGCTGGCCGGTCTCTCCGTGCCGGTGCTCGCGGTCAATGAGGCGGGCACGACGCTGGCAGCGCGGGCCCGCTACTTCGTTGACCATCCCCCCAGAGGGTGGAGGCGCCTGCTGCCGCGATCGCTGTTGACGCCCGCGGAACCGTACGACGATTACGCGGCGATCGTGCTCGGCGAAGCCTATTTGGCGGGCGAAGCGGGGCGACGGGCATCCGAGCGGGTAGCAGCCTGCGCCGGATCTATCATACGAACATCAGTTCGTGACTTCTGGCGTCGGATTGTGATATTCCGTTGAAGGAGATCATGATAAGGGCGTCGTAGATCGATCATCGGGAAAGTCTGACCTGTGACATTTCCTTGACAATCGAACAGGTAGTCGACTAGCATGACACGTCATCATCTGCAGAGGCTTTCTAACCAGTTGCCACCTGCTCGAGCGGCGCAGAGCCGCGAGCGGGAGCTCTTGCCCGGAGGGAGGGGGAGGCATCGCAGGGCGAGGTCCCGGGACAGGTGTCACACGGGGGTAGCGTGCGGGGTTGCGGGAAGCGCGAGAAAACACGGTCACTCGGGCTGGTCCGTCCCTGCCGTCCCCCGAATCACACGCAAGGGGGAATGAGATGCGAGCCATGAAGGCTATCGCGGTATTGTGTGCCGCCGCGTTCATGTTCGCCACTGTCGCTCCTGCCTTCGCGCAGCCGTTCGCGGACGTGCCCACGAACCACTGGGCGTACGATGCGATCGCGGAACTGGCGGCGAAGGGCTTGATCGAAGGGTACCCGGATGGGACCTTCAAGGGCGATCGGGCGATGACGCGGTACGAAATGGCCATGGTCGTGGCACGGCTGCTGGCGCGGATTGAGAGCATCCAGATTCCCGCGCCCGTTCCGGCGCCCAGCGTCGCGGATTTCAACGCGCTGAAGGCCATGACGGCAGCGAACTTCGACACGATTACCCGGCTCGTGAACGAGTTTCGGGCCGAGCTCGCCGCGTTGGGCGTGCGGACGACCGCGATTGAGGAAGAGCTCAACGCGATCAAGGCGCGGCTCGACAACGTGAGGGTCACCGGCGGCACTCCGGTTCCGTGAAGACGCCGGGCAGGTCACCTACGGCAGCGCGAACGGCCAGAACCTGACCGGGACCCCCCAGAACATCTCGGGCGGCACCCCGAACCAGGTCGGCGGCGTGCCGTTCAACTACGGTCCCGGTCAGATCCCCGGGACGTCCAACCCCCAGAACCCCGCGCTCGTTGGCGGGACGATCATTGGCGTCAACGCGAGCAGCAGCGGGACCGGCGCCGGCACGGGGCAGTACCTGCAGAACGGGTCATCGAGCCCGTTCGGCGTTGACGGCAACCCGCGCAGCTCGCAGATCAGCTCGACGATCTCCGCGGTGACGAACCGGCCGCGCTACGAGTTCAAGCTCGGGTTCGATGGGTCCGTCCAGCCGGATCTGCACTACGTCATCGGCGTCCTGACGACGGGCGGCTACCAGTTCTTCAACAGCGGCAACATCGGCACCGCGGTCGCCGCGCCGGCATTCGGCACGCAGGCGGCGAGCATTCAGGACGGCAACGGGTCGTTCAGCTCGGTTGACAGCGCGTTCCTGGACTGGCGGAACGCGTGGGGCCTGCCGCTCGAGATCCGTCTCGGCCGGTACGGCAACAACACGCCGTGCGGCACCACGTGCTATCCGATTCAGTGGGGTCCGTTCGGTCTGATCATGAACGACAACGGCGACACTTGGGAAGATTCGACCGCGAGCGCCGGCTTCAACATGGCCGACGGTCTGCGGATCAACTCGAACATTCCTGAGGCCGCCGACATGCACTTCGAGTTCGTCGTCCTGCGCATCCAGGGCAACACGGGCAGCGCCTTGAACCCGGAGACGCCCCTCCCGCCGTCCAGCGCCTACATCTACGGCGAGGATGCGTACGGAGCCAACATCAACTTCCAGATCATCCCCGGCCTGCGCGCCGGCATCGACTACGTCGGCAACACGATTACCGCGTCCAACAACACGTCCGGGCCCGGTGGGTTCGGGAACGCGGCACAGTGGCACGTCTACGGCCCTGGCGGCGGTTCGATCAACCCCGGGTTGGGTAACTCGGCGCTGCAATCGAACGGGTTCCACTGCGTCTCGGTCACGAGCGGCTCGTTCGCCGGCGCAGGCATCGCGTGCCCCTCGGCCGGCAACGGCTTCGACGGGTACGTGGACTGGGCGATCATTCCTGGCCTGAACTTCGACGGCGAGTACGCCCAGTGGAACGACTCCGTCTTCGGCACGAGCGACCAGGGGTACCAGGTTAACTTCCACCTCGACCTCGGCAGCATGACGGGTTGGGGCCACAACTGGACGACGGACCTCGGGCTACGCCTACTACGGGCAGAACTTCTACGCTCCGTACGGCGAAGCCGAAATCGACGTCAACGAGAACGACTTCCTGTATCCCGGTGACGCCGAAGGGTTCCTGTTCTCCATGCGGGCCACGCCGATCACCAGCTGGACCGTCTACCTGAACCTTTATACCGGGAACGCCAACTACACCGGCGTGGGTGAGGCCGCGTACGAAGCCGGCATCATCTACGGATTCTCGCAGAACGCCGCCATCACGTTCAAGATCCGACAGGAGCAGGTGGCAGGTGTGCAGCAGATCCTGCTCTACCGGGCGCAGATTGACTACAGCTTCTAAACGCTCGGGCACGGACATGGCGGCGGCTCCCCGGGAAACCGGGGAGCCGCCGTGCTTCGGTCCCGGCGGCCTCCGGCGACCAGACCCGCAGCGTGGGAACGGGAGTGCATGGACCCGCGCGACCGACTGATCGTCGCGCTCGACGTCCCCACGCTGGCCGAGGCGGAAGCGCTGGCGGACCGCCTCGCGGGGGCCGTTCGGTGGTTCAAGATCGGGTCCCAGCTGTTTACGGCCGCGGGCCCGGCCGCCGTCGCGGCGGTCGCGCGGCGCGGCCGGGTATTCCTCGACACGAAGCTCCACGATATCCCGTCGGTCGTCGGCGCCGCGGTGGGCGCGGCGGCGCGGCAGGGGATCGCCCTCTGCACCGTGCACGCGTCCGGCGGCACGGAGATGATGCGGGCGGCGCGGGAGGCGGCCGACGCCGCGGCCCGCTCCGCGCCCGGCGCCCAGCTTCGCGTGCTCGGCGTGACCCTGCTCACGAGCATGGACCACGCGACGCTTGCTGAGACCGGCATCGACGGCGATCCCGCGCAGGTCGTCGACCGGCTCGCCCGTCTCGCGAAGACGGCGGGTCTCGACGGGGCGGTCACCTCGGCGCTCGAGGTGCGCGCCGTCCGGGCCGCATGCGGCCCGGACTTTCTGCTGGTGTGCCCGGGCATTCGCCCGGCCGGCTCCGTGGAGGACGACCAGCGCCGGGTGCTGTCGCCGCGGGCCGCCGTGGCGGCGGGCGCCGATCTGCTTGTCGTCGGGCGCCCGATCGTCCACGCGTCAGATCCCCGGCGTGCGGCCGAGGCGGTGCTCCGGGAGATCGAAGGGGCGGCGGACCTGTCCTCCACGTAGGGGCGCACGTCCGGGGCGGCGCGAACGACGCGTGCATTTTGGGAGGACGTCATCGCGACCAGGCGGTGACCTCGGCGTGACACGTCCGTGCTACGGTGTGCCGCACGGGCAGCCTGAGGCGGGTTCCGCGGTGACGCGGGGAGGGTGAGACAGATGACACCGGAGCGGCGGGGCATGAGGATCGCGTGGCGAATCGGCGCGTGTGCGACGATCATCGCAGGGGCTCGTGGGGTCCGGATGGATTGCCGGCGCGGCCGCGGCGCCGGTCTCGGTGGGCGTAGTCGAATTTTACGCGCCGGGTCCGCAGGCGAACATCAACTCGGTGGTCCCCTCGCGCGCGGCGGCCGCCGAGCTCACGACGCTCCTCGCGAGCGCGGCCGGCGCCGACGGCATCGCGGTGGCGCCTCGCGCCATGATGGAGCGGTCGGAGACCGCGGTGCGCTGGCAGAACCAGGATGTGCTGTCGTTTGCGAGGCTCGGTGATCTCGGTCGCGCGGCCGGGACGGATCGGCTCGTCGTCGGGTGGCTGCCCATCGTCGGCACCGCGGGCGGGGGCACGCAGCCGCCGCAAGGGGCGAAGGACGGCAACGGGTCCGCACTCATTACCGCGGACGTGGTGGTCCAGATCTTCGACGTCGGTCAGGGACGCCTCGTCGGGGAGATCCACAGCTCGGGGTCGGCGCTCAGCGGGCCGGTGGCGGCACTGGGAACCCTCGAGATGCTGCGCAACGCGCTGCTTCCGACGGTCCCGTGGCTGATGGCACATCTCCCTTAGGCATCACCCGCCGCCGCGAGGCCGCTCTGGTAGTGTACGGTATTGTGTGTAAAAGCAGGAGCCCGAAAAGAGAGGGCGTACCCCGACCTGACCAACCATAAGGAGGGATACGCCCATGGCCAGTGTGCGACCACTGACCGATCTCACCGTAGCCGATCTCTGGAAGGAGGTCAAGGATGAAGCGACCCTGTGGGGGGATGTCTCCCGAGAGACGCTCCGCACGGTCAAGCTCTTGCTGGAGAACCGGATGCATGACGAGTTGATCAACCATCTGAATGCCGGCCGGTACACTCGGAATCCGGACCGGCAGGGGTATCGGAATGGCGTCTACCGCCGCCGCTTGGTGACGACGTGGGGCACCATCCCCGATCTCCATATTCCCCGGGCCCGCCAGAGTGGGTTCCAGCCCTCGGTGCTCGGCCGCTATCAGCGCCGCACCAGTGACGTCAACGCGCTCGTCCGCGCGGTCTTCCTCGGCGGCCTCTCCACCCGCCAGGTCGGGCCCGTCCTCGCCAAGCTCCTCGACGATGTCGTGAGCCCCACGACCGTCTCGACGATCACCCGGGCCTTGGATCAAGCCGCGGCGGCCTTCCACCACCGGACGCTGGACGATCACTATCAGTATCTGTTCCTCGACGCCGTCAGCCTCCGGGTGAAAGGGCTCGCGGGGAGCAAGCGCCGCTTGATTCTCGTGGCCTACGGCATTCGGCCGACCGGGCAGCGGGACCTGATCGACTTCCGGCTGGCCCGCTACGAGACCCAAACCACCTGGGAAGCCTTTCTCACGACGCTGGCCTGCCGCGGGTTAGTCGGGAAGCAGTTGCAGCTGATTACGACGGACGGCCAGCGGGGCCTCCATGCCGCCCTCGATTTGGTCTATTCGGACGTCCCGCGCCAAGCGTGCTGGGTCCATGTCCTCCGCAACGTGGCCAATCGGCTGCGGGTCAAGGACCGGGACGCGTGTCTGCGCATGGCGCGCCGAATCTATCAGGCGCCGACCGCCCACGCCGCGCGCCGCCTCCTGCGCCAGTGGGTCCAGGCCTGGCAGGCCACCGCCCCCGCGGCGGTCGCCTGTCTGACGCGCGAGGAGGACGCTCTGCTCAGCTTCTATGCCGTCAACGAGGCGGACTGGCGCCGGGTGCGCACGACGAACGCGATTGAACGGGTGTTTCGCGAAGTCCGCCGGCGCACGCGCCCCATGACGTGCTTCACGAACGTGGCCAGCTGTGATCGGATTATCTATGCGATCGTTCAGGCTCTGAATGTCCGGCAGGCGAGGCGCTCTCTCTCACGGGAATTTACACAAAACACTTGACACTACCGGCCGCTCTCCCTCTGTTGCCAATAACCGGCTGCGTCGGTATACTAACAGTAGGAAGCGGTGGAGGTGTGGGTGTATGTCGGTTCGGACAGTGACGGTGCTCGTGTTCGTGCTGGCCGTGTCGGCGCTGGCGGCCGATTTTGGTGCTGGCTGCACGCCGAACGGCGGGTACGTGTACGGGGTCGTGCAGGCGAAGTTCAGCGGTACCGGCGACAACGACATGTCCGTGCTCCAGATTGCGAGCGATACGTTCACCGTGCCCGCGGCGTTTTACGACGTGGTGCAGGTCGGCGACCTGGTGCGGTATGACGGGACAGGGTGGACGATCGTGAAGGCTGCCCCCACTTCGTATGGGAATCCGCCACCCGCGAACCCGGCGCCCGGGAACGTTCCAGTTCTTCCCCCACCTTCCCCGGCGCACTAGCGGCAGCTTCGACGTCTCGACGCAGCGAAGTTCGGGCCCGTCGCGCGGTGATCGCGCGGCGGGCGTTATCTTTATCTTGGCTCGTCGGACTCGGTGCCAGCCCTGAAGAATAAGAATTCGTCGCACCTCGCGCCCGCGTGATAAGCGGGTAGGAGCGCGCGCCCGCGACGGTGCCCTCCTCAGGCGGTGCCTCGCCAAAATCTTTTTCTTCGCAGCAGGAGAATCCGGGGTCAATACTGAATAGTGGATCGCTTACCAGCATCCTCGACGGCTCGCGAGGTGGGGGCGAGGGGCATGGTGTCGAAGGGAATGAACCATGCGCATGCGGGACCACCCGACGCTGCAGCGTCGCCAGCTCGACGCGCGGGTCAAGCAATTACAGGCCCGCGGGCCGGTGCTGGCGGCGAGCTTGGTGCAAATCGCGCGGCGCTGCGGCCGGCCGGGGTGCCACTGCGCGCAGGGGGCGCTCCACGTGGGGCACTACCTGACGCGCTCGGTCGACGGCAAGACCCAGACCACCTATGTCCCGGTCGAGCTGGTGGCTGAGGTTCGCGCATGGGTCGACGAATACCAGCGGCTGCGCCAGGTGATCCAGGAGAGCACGGAGCTAGCGCTGGCGCGGATCCGGGGCCACGTCCGCGCCCGGAAGCAGCGGGCGGGTCGATCCACGGGACGCTGAGCCCCGCCTTTCGGCGGACGGTCCAGCACTTCTGGCCGGCGCTCAATCAGTGGCTGGATGCGCTGCCGGACACCCGATATGTGCCGTTCATCGAGTACGACAAGAAGTTTCTGGCCTGGTGGGGGGTGTTGCTGTTCTGCTGCAAGCTGGGCAGCCGGCGCCAGTTGGACTTTGACTTACGCGATGCGACGACGCAGGTGCTGGGCAATGTCAATCGGCTCGCCGGCACGCAGCAAGCGACCTTGCCGGTGCACGACACGTTGGATCACTTCTTGGGGCATGTGGGGAGCGCGCCGCTGGCGGCGCTGCGGACGCAGATGATCCGGCGGCTCCTCCGGATGAAAGTCCTGGATGCGGCGCGGTTGCTGGGGCGCGTGGTGGTCGCGATCGACGGGACGGGCCATCTCCACTTTCGCACGGCGCATTGTCCCCAGTGCTTGGTGCGGCGTCATGCGACCCACGACGTGTATCTGCACATGGTCGAAGAGGCGAAACTCCTCGGGCCCGGCGGCCTCGGGCTGTCCATGGGGACGGCGTTTATCGAGAACGCCGATCGGCCATCTCCGGTGGGCCGGGACCCGGAGACGTGGAAGCAAGACTGCGAGCTGGCCGCGTTTCGCCGCCTGGTCCCGGATCTGCGGCAGGCGTATCCTCAGACGGCCGTGTGTGTGACGAGTGACGCGCTGTATGCGTGTGCGCCGGCCGTGCGGTTGGTCGAAGCCCAGGGCTGGAGCTATGTGTTCACGTTCAAGGCGGGGAACGCGCAGACTGCTTGGACCGAGTTTCAGGCCGTGTTGGCGTTGTGCCCGGAGCACGTCCTGCGGCTGACCCTGCCGAATGGCACGCGGCAGGCGTACCGATGGGCGACGGGGATGACGGCGGAGGATGCGCACCGGCGCCCGTACCGGTTCAACGCCTTGTTGTGCGAGGAGACGGTCAAGGACACCACGACGACGTTCGTGTGGATGACGAACCTGCCGGTGACTCGGGAGACGGTCGTGGAAATCGCGATGAAAGGGGGGCGACGTCGCTGGACGATTGAGGCGGGATTCAATGTCCAAAAAAACAGCGAGCTGAACTTGGAGCATCCCTACAGCACCGATCCGGAGTTGATCAAGGCCTACTACTATCTCCTGCAGATCGCACACATGATGCTGCAACTACTGGAGCGGGGAGTCTGCTTCAGCATCTGGCCCAGCGGCACGGCAAAACGCCGCTGGCACTGTTTGGCAGTCTCAAAAACATCGCCCGCCGGCTCCTCGAGGACCTGCGCCATCACCTGCTTCCCGAGGAGTCGAGACCCGCCATCCAAATCCGCTTCGATACCTCCTAAACACCGGGGCGCTGGTGGCTGCTCCGGCTCTCGCACTCGCTGTGCTCGCTGCGCTCTTCACCCTCTCGAAGCCGATCGCTTCGAGCCCACTCTCCATCACGCTGTTTCCGGCGTTCCCAACCCGCTCCCGGACGCCCTGCGTGTCGGGCCCTATTCCTCACCGTTGACTCGGTGCTGTTCCCGTTGACACTAGCGAACGTGAGTACTATAATGCGTCTAATTACCCGGACGGCCTTGGTCGGACCGGGTTCCCCCGGAGGTCCCGCGTCGCGTGGCGTTGCTCGATGATGTGTCAGAGGTGTTGATCCGCGAGGACGAGCTGCGGGCTCGGATCGCGGGTCTCGGTCGGCAGATCAGCGGTGAGTACGAAGGCAAGACCCCCCTCCTCGTCGGCATCCTGAAGGGCGCGTCAATCTTCCTCGCCGATCTGATCCGTCAGGTGACCATTCCGTGCATGCTCGACTTCATCGCCACGAGCGCGTACGGCGCGGGAACGGAGAACAGCGGGATCGTCCGCATCCTCAAAGACCTCGACCAGACCATCGAAGGCCGCCACGTGCTGATCGTGGACGACATCATCGATACCGGCTTTACGATGGACTATCTGCTGGAGACGTTGAAGGCGCGGTATCCGGCGAGCCTGCGCGTGTGCGCGCTGCTCGACAAGGTCACGCGGCGCCGGCGCCAGGTGGCGATCGACTACCGCGGGTTTGAGATTCCCGACAAGTTCGTCGTCGGCTACGGGCTGGACTACGGAGGGATTTACCGGAATTTACCGTTTATCTGTGTGTTGAAGCCGGAGGTGTATACGTGAGTCACCGCCGCCGCCCCCGCCAGGGAGCGGCGGCGGCGCAACGCGGATGATCGTCGAGATCGCAGCAAGGAGGTGAACCGCGTGGAGTTTATCGGCAAGGGGCGTCCGGCCCGTCGGACGTACGGATTCGAGGAGATCGCGCTCGTGCCCGCGTCGGGAACGATCGACCCGGAGGACGTGGATCTCTCGTGGGAGGTCGCCGGCCGGCGGTTTCCGCTCCCGGTGATCGCGTCCGCGATGGACAGCGTCGTGGACGTCCGCTTCGCGATCGCGCTCTCCAAGTTGGGCGGGATGGCCGTCCTGAACCTCGAGGGCATTCAAACCCGATACGAACGTCCCTCAGGACGTGCTGGACCGGCTCGCCGAAGCGACGCCGGACCGGGTCGTCGGCGTGATGCAGGACGTCTACCGGGAACCTGTGAAGGACGAGTTGGTCGGGCGGCGGGTGGAGGAGATCCGCAAGGGCGGCGGAGTGCCTGTCGTGTCGACGACGCCGGGCGCGGCCGCCCGCCTGGGGCGGCTGGCGGCGGACGCCGGCGCCGAGCTGCTGCTCGTGCAGTCGACCGTGATCACGGAACACCACCGCAGCGAGCGCGGGCGCACCGTGTCGCTGCGCGAGCTCACCGCGACGACCCGGATCCCCGTGATGGCCGGCAACTGCGTGTCCTACGAGGCGGCCCTCCAGTTGTGCGAGGCGGGGGTCGCCGCCGTGTTCGTGGGGGTCGGGCCCGGGGCGGCGTGTACCAGCCGGAAGGTGCTCGGTGTCGGTGTCCCGCAGGCGACCGCGATCATGGACGTCGCGGCGGCGCGCTCCGAGTACGCCCGCCAGACCGGACGGTACGTGCCGATCATCGCGGACGGCGGGATCAGCGTCGGCGGGGAGATCGCGAAGTCGATCGCGTGCGGCGCCGACGCGGTCATGCTGGGGTCCCTCTTTGCGCGATCCGAGGAGGCGCCCGGGCGGGGGTTCCACTGGGGCATGGCGACCCCGCACGCGGCCCTGCCCCGGGGCACGCGGATTGCCGTGCGCACGACCGGCACGCTGCGCGATATCCTGCACGGCCCCGCCCGGGTCGACGACGGGTCTCAAAACCTCATGGAGGCGCTCCGCACCGCGATGGGGATGTGCGGCGCCCGCACGATCCGCGAGATGCAGCAGACCGAGGTGATCATCGCCCCGTCTCTGGTCACGGAAGGGAAGACGATGCAGATCGCCCAGCACGTCGGGCAGGGGCGCTGATGGCCCGGACGCAGGTGCGGGCGGAGCGCCCGGCGACCACGCCGCGGGAGCGTGCCGAGGCGCACGCGATCCCGCCGGTCGACGATTTGGTCGTGGTGCTCGACTTCGGCGCGCAGTACAGCCAGCTGATCGCGCGCCGGATCCGCGAACTCCGCGTCTACAGCCTGATCCTGCCGTTCGACACGCCGCTGTCGGAGCTGCTCGCGCTCAAGCCGAAGGGGATCATCCTCTCCGGAGGGCCGGCGAGCGTCTACGACGCGGGCGCGCCCCAGTGCGACCCGGCGCTGTTCGACGCCGGCGTGCCGACGCTCGGCATCTGCTACGGCATGCAACTGATGGCGCACACGCTCGGCGGGGAGACCGGCCCCGCGACCCGGAAAGAGTTCGGCCGGACGCGGCTGTTCGTGGATGAGCCCGACCGGAGCGAGGGACTGTTCCGCGGGCTGGAGCCCCGGCTGATCTGCTGGATGAGCCACGGCGACACGGTGCACCGGCTGCCCGACGGGTTTGAGAGCCTCGCGCACTCCGATCACTCGCCGCACGCCGCGGTGGCCGACCGCCGCCGCGGCCTCTTCGGTCTCCAGTTCCACCCCGAGGTGTCGCACACCCCGTGGGGGACGGAAGTGCTGCGGAACTTCGTGTACAACGTCTGCGGCTGCGCGCCGTCCTGGACGATGACCTCGTTTGTCGAGCAGGCGGCCGGCGAGATCCGCACCCGGGTCGACGCGGGGCGGGCGATCTGTGCGCTGAGCGGGGGCGTGGACTCGACCGCGGCCGCGGCCCTCGTGTTCCGAGCGATCGGCGACCGGCTGACCTGCGTGTTCGTGGATCACGGCCTGCTGCGGCTCGGCGAAGCGCAGCGCGTCGTCGAGGTGTTCCGCGACCACTTCGGCGTGTCGCTCATTCATGTCGACGCCCGGCGCCGGTTTCTCGACCGGCTGCGGGGCGTCACCGATCCGGAGCGGAAGCGTGTCCTGATCGGCCAGGAGTTCATCAGCGTGTTCGCGGAAGAGGCCGCGCGCCTCGGCAAGCCGGAGTTCCTGGTGCAGGGGACGCTGTACCCCGACGTGATCGAGAGCGGCACGCGCACCGCGGCGCGGATCAAGACGCACCACAACGTCGGCGGTCTGCCCGAGGTGATGCCGTTTCGGCTGATCGAGCCGTTCCGGACGCTGTTCAAGGACGAGGTGCGCGTGGTCGCGCGGACGCTCGGGCTTCCCGACGAGATGGTCGGGCGCCATCCGTTCCCGGGACCGGGGCTCGCGATCCGGGTCATCGGCGAGGTGACCGAGGATCGTCTCGAGACGCTTCGGGAGGCGGACGCGATCGTGACCGGGGAGATCCGGCGCGCGGGCCTCGGCCGTGACGTCTGGCAGGCGTTCGCGGTGCTGCTGCCGGTGCACACCGTCGGGGTCGCCGGCGATGCCCGCACGTACGGACACGTCGTCGCGGTGCGGGCCGTGACGAGCGAGGACGGGATGACGGCCGATTGGGCCCGGCTGCCCGCGGAGCTGCTTGAGACGATCAGCAACCGGATCACCGGCGAGGTCAAAGGCGTCAGCCGCGTCGTCTACGACATCAGCAGCAAGCCGCCCGCCACGATCGAGTGGGAGTAGCCGTCCGTCCGGCCCGCGCGGCGAGCCGGCGTGAGCGGAGGAGCACGCCGCGGACCCCCTGAGGGCGCGGTGACGGGAGCGCCGGCGCCTCCCGATCTTTGAGGACACGGGAGCGGTCCCACCACACTGTGATGACATCCAGCGTCGACCTCGAATCGCTGTTGAACCCCGCCCAGCTCGATGCCGTGCGCCATCCGGATGGGCCGCTGCTCGTGCTGGCCGGCGCCGGGTCCGGGAAGACGCGCGTGCTGACCTACCGCATCGCCGGCCTCATCCACGACCGCGGCGTCGCCCCGTCCCAGATCCTGGCGGTCACGTTTACCAACAAGGCGGCGGGGGAGATGCGGGAGCGGCTCGAGCATCTGCTCGGGCCCGGCGTCGCCCGCGCGCTGTGGATCGGCACGTTCCACTCGATCGCGAGCCGGATCCTGCGCGTCTCCGGCGCCGCCCTCGGGCTCGACCCGCGGTTTGTCATTTACGACGGCGACGACCAGCGGGCGCTGATGCGGGAGGTGCTCCGCGCCCAGAACGTCGACGATCACCAGTACCCGCCCGCGGCGGTGCTCGCGGAGATCAGCCGGGCCAAGAACGACTTGATCGACCACGTCGCGTACGCGGCGCGTGCGGAGACGCACCGCGCAGTCCGTGATCGGGCGGCTGTACGCCGCGTACCAGCGCCGGCTCGAGGAGTGCCACGCGCTCGACTTCGACGACCTGCTCGTCCGCACGGTCGAGCTGTTCCGGCAGCATCCCGACGTCCTCGCGCGGTACCAGGCGCGGTTCCTCCACGTCTTGGTCGACGAGTACCAGGACACGAACCACTCCCAGTACGTGCTCGTCAATCTGCTCGCCGGGACCCGGCGGAACCTGAGCGTCGTCGGCGACGACGATCAGGCGATCTACCGCTGGCGCGGCGCCGACGTCCGCAACATTCTTGAGTTCGAGCGCGACTACCCGGAGGCGAAGGTCGTCACCCTCGAGCAGAACTATCGGTCCACGCAGCGGATCCTGCGCGCGGCCGCGTCCGTGATCCGGCACAACCCCCACCGGCACGCGAAGACGCTGTGGACCGAGAACCCGGAGGGGGAAGAGGTCACGCTGTTCGAGGCGTGGGACGGCTACGACGAGGCGCGATACGTCGGCGAGGCGGTCAAGCGCTACGTCGCGTCGGGGGGCCGCGCGGGCGATGTGGCCGTGCTGTACCGGACGCACGCGCAGTCCCGGCAGTTCGAGGAGATGTTTCTCCGCCTCGGCCTGCCCTACCGGATCGTCGGAGGCCTGCGGTTCTACGAGCGCGCGGAGATCAAGGACGTGCTGGCGTACCTGCGGGCGGCGTACAATCCCGCGGACGAAGCCAGCGTCCGGCGCGTGCTCAACGTGCCGCGGCGGGGCATCGGCGACGCCACCGTGCGCCGGCTGGACGCCTGGGCGCGCGCCGAGGGGATCTCGTTCTGGGACGCGCTGCGGCGCGCGGCGGACGCGGGCGTCGCCGGGCCGGCGCGGAAGGCGATCGAGGACTACGTCGGGATCGTGGACCAGCTGGCGGCCTTCGCGGCCGACCACCCCGCCCGGGAGGTGCTCGGCCGCGCGCTCGAGCTGACCGGCTACCGGCGCGCGCTCGAAGCGGAGCGCACCGACGAGGCGTACGCGCGCGTGGAGAACTTGGACGAGCTCGCCGCGGTCGCCCAGGAGGTGGAGGAGACGACGGGCGACGCCTCGCTCGAGATGCTGCTGCAGCATCTGGCGCTCGTCACCGATGCCGATCAGGTCGACGACCGCGCGGATCGCGTCACGCTGATGACGCTGCACAGCGCGAAGGGGCTCGAGTTTCCGGTCGTGGTGCTCGCCGGGCTCGAGGAAGGGTTGTTTCCGCACATGCGCTCGCTGGAGGATCCGAGCGGCATGGAAGAGGAGCGACGGCTCTGCTACGTCGGCATGACCCGCGCGCGCGCGCGACTCTTCCTGACCTACGCCCGCCAGCGCACCCTCTACGGCACGTCGCGCCCGAGCCTGCCCTCGCGCTTCCTCGCCGAGATGCCGGAGGGCGTGGTGAGCCGGGGCGAGACGCCCCGCACGGCGACCGACGACTGGCCCGAGGCGGACCAGCGTCCCGTGCCGGAGGTCGCGGTCGGCGATGCCGTGCGGCACAAGACGTTTGGAGCCGGCCGGGTCCTCGAGGTGGACGGCGACGGGCCGAAGGCCATCATCACCGTGCGGTTTGAGGGTGTCGGGACCAAGCGGCTTGCGCTCAGCTACGCGCCGCTCGAGCGGATCGCGCCGTCGGCCCCCGCGTAGTCTTTCCGCGGCCGCTCCCGCGGTCGGGACGCGCGGAGCGCGCGGCCGGCGGGCGCAGACCTCGGCTAGCGAGCCCGAAAGGTGTCGGTGATCCGCACGAACTCGGGGACGTCGCGCTTGGTGATCTCCGGATCGTTCGGGCAGGACCCGTTGATGACAAACAGCGACCGGCCCACGGTCACGTACGTCTGCAGCTGGTAGAGGTTGGCGGTCGTGAAGTACTGGAAATACGCGTCCTGGCCCGCGACTCTGGCCGGGCCCTCTTGAAGCAGCGCGAATCCGATGGTGCCGAACGTCGACGCCATGCCGCGGCCAATCAGCTCGCCGTAGGTGCGGGCGGACATCGCGGACGGCAGCTCGTCCACGGCCACGGTGATCACGCCGCCGGTTTGGAGGATGGTTCTGCGGGTCTTCGTGTTGTCGGGGGCGAACGCGGTCACCTCCGTGTCGCCCGCGCGCTCGGTGACCAGGGTCCAGTCGTCTGGAAACATGATGGTGAACCGGCCCCTCGGATCGGTGTAGCGCTGCGTGAGCGGCGCCTGCGCGCTGGCCACCCCCGACAGCGCCAGCGAGCACAGTGCGCCGCACGCGGCGATGCGCCACGCGCGCGGACCTCGCGGGCGGGTGCGGAACGCCCCGCGGTGCCCGGCTTCGGACGGGCGGCCTTCCGCCCGCGCGGCGGTCGTTGCGATCCCGCGGTGCGCGTGTCGCGCGTCGCTAGTGCCCCTCACTCTGGTGTCCCCCCCGGGAGCGGTGCCGCCGACGCCCCACCACAGCGGTGTATGCCCGCTTTCGTGCTCTCGCGGGCCCAGTCCTGTGCCCGGGACCCCAGCGGTCGGTTCCGGCAACCCCGGGGAGACAGGGGGGGCCTCGCGTCTGGCGGGTGACTAGCGACCGGGCCCCGAGGCACCGGTCAGGCGGCGGTCGAGACCGGACGCCGCGCTGATCAGCGTCCCGGCATCCCCGCACTTGACGCGGTCGACCGGCGGTCCGGCGCTCGCCGCCCCGGCGGGAATCGCCGCCGGGGCGGGCGAATACCCCGGACGCCAGAACCGATTGGATGTCCCGCCCGTAGTTCGGTGAGCGCCCGGTCGCCTGCGGCGCAGTTGGATGGAGGGATTCGGACCGTGCGAGCCGTGTGCACGACCGTTCTGATCGCCTTGAGCCTGTCGCTGCCCGTGGGTGTCGGGGCGGCGGGCGCGCCGCATCCGAGCCTGCCGGGGCTGCCCGATCCCAAGGTGATGGGCGGGGAGATCGGCACGTTCGGGGGCACGTTCCTCGACTCCCAGGTGGCCGATCCCTCGACGTTTAACCCGATCCTCGCCAACTCGACGACGTCCACCGGGCCGCTTGCGAACGTCTTCGACGGCTTGGTGGAAGCCAACGGAAAGACGACCGACATCGAGCCCGCGCTCGCGCAGTCCTGGGCCGTGTCGAAGGACGGGCGGACCTGGACGTTCGTGCTGCGCCAGGGCCTCCAGTGGGATGACGGCGCGCCAGTGACCGCGGACGATATTCTGTTCACGTTCAAGGTGATCTACGACAAGCGGATTCCGAATAGCGCCTCTGACGTGCTCACCGTGGCCGGCAAGCCGATTGCGGTCAAGAAGATCGACGCGCGGACGGTGCAGTTTACCACCGTCGAGCCGTTCGGCCCCTTCCTGCGTGAGATCGGGAACGCCACGGTGATCCCACAGCACAAGCTGGAAGCGGCGTACGATTCAGGGCAGTTCAACCAGACGTGGGGGATCAACACGTCGACGAAGGACATCGTCGGCACCGGTCCATACATCATGACCAACTACCAGGCGGCCCAGCGGATCACCTACGACCGGAACCCGCACTACTGGAAGGTCGACGCCCACGGGCAGCGGCTGCCGTACATCGACCACATTTCGCTGGCAATCGTGCCCAACCAGAACGCACTGCGGCTCCTGTTCCAGGGGGGCAGACCGCGAGCTACGGCCTCCGGCCGGCCGAGTACGCGGACCTCAAGCGCGGCGAGAAGGCAGGCAACTACACCGTGTACGACGGCGGGCCGAGCTTCGGCTCGGAGTTTCTGATCTTCAATCAGAATCCGCACGCCGGGATGACGGACTACAAGCTCAAGTGGTTTCAGAACCAGAAGTTCCGACAGGCGGTCTCGTACGCCGTCGACCGGCAGGCGATCATCAACCAGGTCTTTGCCGGCCACGCCGTCCCCGAGTACGGGCCCGAGAGCCCGTCGGACAAGTTCTTCTTCGACCCGCACGTCATGCAGTACCCGTACAACCTCGACAAGGCCGCCCAGGTGCTGGCCGAGGCCGGGTTCAAGAAGGGCGCGGACGGGACGCTGCGGGACGCTGACGGGCACCCGGTCCAGTTCGTGATCTCGACCAACGCCGACAATCCCGACCGGGTCGCGATCGGCAACATCATCCGCCAGGATCTCGGGTCACTCGGGATGCAGGTGACGTTTGCCCCGGAGGCGTTCAACACGCTGGTGGCCAAGCTGGAGAGCTCCTTTAAGTGGGACGCGGTCGTCCTCGGGCTGACCGGCGGGATCGAGCCGGCGGACGGGCAGAACGTCTGGCTCTCCACGGGGAACCTGCACATGTGGTACCCGCAGGAGCCCAAGCCTGCGACCGACTGGGAGGCTCAGATCGACCGCTACTACAACCTGGCCGCGACGACCGTCGACCAGAACCGGCGCCGCGACTATTACAACCAGTGGCAGGAGATCGCCGCGGAGCAGGTGCCGTTGATCTACACGGCGGTCCCGTACGCCTACGTGGCGGTCCGCAATCAGTTCGGCAACATCGAGTTCACGGCGTTCGGCGGCGCGTTCTGGAACTTCCCGGCCATCTACATCAAGCACTAGCGGTGCGCCGCACCGCGTTCACCCGATGATCCGGTACATCGTCCGCCGGCTGCTCCTGTTGGGGCCGCTGCTGCTGGGCATCACGTTCGTGAGCTGGGCGGTGATCCAGCTCGTGCCCGGCACGAGCGACTACTTCCAGTCGCTCGTGCTGCAGTACCCGCAGATTACCCCGGCGCGCATCGCGGCGCTGCGCGCCGAATTCGGGATGGATAAGCCGCCGCTCGTGCAGTACCTGCACTGGCTCTGGAGCATTTTGCACCTCAACTTCGGCTACTCCTTCGCGTACAATGTGCCGGTCACGTACCTGATCGGCAGCCGGGCGCTCAACACGCTCCTGCTCTCAGTGACGTCCCTTGTGGCCGCGTGGGGGATCGCGATCCCGGTCGGCATGTACTCGGCCGTGCATCAGTACTCGGTGACCGACGGGGCGCTCAACATATCTGCGTTCGTGGCAATCTCGGTCCCGAGCTTTTTCAGCGCGCTGCTGCTCCTCTACGCCGCGTTCTGGACGCACGCGCTGCCGCTCCAGGGCCTCCAGAGCGCGAACTTCGACTCACTTCCGTGGTGGGGCAAGATCCTCGACGAGGCGCAGCACCTGGTGCTGCCGACGATCGCGCTCGGCGTGTTCTCAGTCGGCGGGCTGATGCGGTACATGCGCACGAACATGCTCGACGTGCTGCGCAGCGACTACATGCGGACGGCGCGCGCCAAAGGGCTCTCGGAGCGCCGGGTGATCCTCCGGCACGCCTTCCGGAACGCGATCAACCCGCTCGTGACGCTGTTCGGATTCGAGCTCGGCGGGCTGCTCTCCGGCGCGGCGCTCGTGGAGAACGTCCTCGGGTATCCCGGCCTCGGGCGTCTCGTCCTCCAGGCGGTGCTGCAGAAAGACGTGTTTCTCGTGATGGGGAGCCTGCTCATGGGCAGCGTGCTGTTGGTCTTGGGCAACCTGGCCGCCGACATCATGTTGGCCGCGGTTGATCCGAGGATCCGCTATGACTAACGGCGCGGGCGCGGTGGGACGGTGAGCCACGACGCGGCGGTCCCGCAGCGCGCGGCGGCGCGGGACCGCGAGGCGCTCCCGGCGCGGACCCCGTTGCAGCTGGCCTGGCGTCAGCTGCTGCGCTACCGGCTCGCGGTCGCGGGCGGCGTCGTGCTCGTGTGTCTCTACGCGGCGATGCTGCTCGCACCGTTCCTGGCGCCGTACGCGCTCGACTACTCCGACCGCACGCTGTTCTACGCGCAGCCGGTTGGGGTGCACTTCTTCGACGCTCACGGCCGCTTCCATCTGCGGCCGTTCGTCTACGCCTACAAGGTCGTTGACCTGTCCGTCCCGCAGTACGCCATGGACACGAGCCGGACGTACGACATCCGCTTCTTCGTGCGGGGTGCTCCGTACCGGCTGCTCTGGTTGATCCCGAGCGACGTACATCTCCTCGGGGTGGATTCGCCCGCGCGCTTGTTTCTGCTCGGGACCGACCAATTCGGGCGCGACCTGCTGTCCCGCACGCTGTACGGCAGCGTGATCTCACTGCTGATCGGGGTGATCGTGGTGGTGATCACCATCCCGATCGGCATGCTGCTCGGGGGGGTCGCCGGGTACTACGGCGGGTGGACCGACAATGTCATCATGCGGAGCGTCGAGGTACTCGCCGCATTTCCGTCGTTCTACCTGCTCCTCACGCTCGCCTCGGTGCTGCCGCCCACGCTGTCAAGCGGGGCAAGGCTGTTCATGATTTCGGCGGTGTTCAGCCTGATCGGGTGGGGCGGGCTGGCGAGGGTCATCCGGGGGATCGTGCTCGGGGTCAGGGAGGTGGAGTTCGTGCTCGCCGCCAGGGCCGTCGGGGCCAGAGACCTCAGTGTGATCGTGCGGCATGTGTTGCCCACTACCATGTCGTATGTGATCGTAGCCGCCTCGCTGACGATTCCCGGGGTGATTCTGGGAGAGAGCGGCCTGTCGTTCCTCGGGCTCGGCGTGCAGGAACCCAGCACCAGTTGGGGACTGCTGCTCGCGCAGGCGCAGAGCATCGAGGCGCTGACACAGTTTCCGTGGCTGCTGATACCGGGGGGGATGATCGTACTCGCAGTGCTGGCCTTCAATCTTCCTGGGCGACGGGGTCCGAGACGCACTGGACCCCCGCCAGAGGTCAACGTAGCCATGGCCAAGAACCGGACGGCACGGAACGACAGTTCGAGCCCCGGCGGCCGCCGGTCGCGGGCGGGGCTCGCCGCCGCCGCGGCGCGGTCAAAGCGCGCACGCACCCGCTGGATCGTGGCCGCCGTGGTGGCCGTGGTGGTGGCGGCCGGTGCGGTGCTGCTGTTTCGACAGATCAACGGCGTGCAAGCAGGGGGTCGTCACGCCGAACGTCCCGGAGGGCGCCCAGCTGAGCCCCGCGCTGCGGGCCCGGGGGGCGGTGCTGACCATCTCCGGAGACGACAGCCGGCCTGATGTCCGCTACGACCCCGCGTCGGGGACCATCACGGCGCGGTTCCAGTCAAAGTACTACGACCCGAAACACAGCGCCGCGTACAACCGGCAGTACCTCGCCACGGAGGGCCGGCTGATCGTCCAACTGGCCCTCCACAACAGTCCGGAGGCCTCGGAGGTGGTCGCGGTGCTTTATCACGGCCGCCAGGAGCTGGCGACCGTGAGCGGCGGCCCGAGCCAGGCCTACAACGACTACGCGGTGCAGTACGCCAAGGGCCTGCCCTAGCCCGGGGGCGGCCGGGGGATGGCGGCCGCCCCGGGCTCCTCCCCGGCAAGAAATTGGGCCCGCGCGGCGGGAATCGACGGGCGGCCACCGAATGTTCGAGGGATCGCGCACCGGCGTGGACGCACCACGGAAAGGATTTGCGAACACCCTGTGGAATGCGAGGGGAGTGAACGGCGGACCACCGGAGGAACCCGGAGGCCGCTCGTCACGGGAGGAGGGTCCGCGTGGCCGAGCCGTTGCTGTCCGTCCGGAACCTGAAGACGTACTTCTACACCGACGAGGGCGTCGTCAAGGCCGTTGACGGGATGACCTATGAGCTCAACAAGGGCGAGACGCTCGGGATCGTCGGCGAGTCCGGCAGCGGCAAGAGCGTGCATGCGCTGTCGGTCATGCGGCTGATTGCGACGCCTCCCGGGAAGATCGTGGACGGGCAGATCATGTTCGAGGGCCGCGACCTCTTGAAGCTCTCGGACGAGGAGATGCGGAAAATCCGTGGCAACCGCATCGCGATGATCTTCCAGGAACCCATGACCTCCCTCAATCCCGTGCTGACGATCGGCGAGCAGATCGCCGAGGCGGTCATTCTCCACCAGCGGCTGGATAAGAAGGCGGCGTGGGAGCGCGCGATCGAGATGCTCGAGCGCGTCAAGATGCCGGCCGCCCGGCAGCGCGTCAAGGACTATCCCCACCAGTTCTCGGGCGGCATGAGGCAGCGCGTGATGATCGCGATGGCCCTCAGCTGCAACCCGTCGGTACTGCTCGCGGACGAGCCCACGACCGCGCTCGACGTGACGATCCAGGCGCAGATCCTCGAACTGATGCGCGAGTTGCAGCGGGAGTTCGGGACCGCGATCGTCATGATCACGCACAACCTCGGCGTCGTCGCGGAGCTGTGCGACAACGTCGTTGTCATGTACGCCGGCCGGCCGATTGAAGAGACCGACATCAAACGCACGTTCGCCGACCCGAGGCACCCCTATACGTGGGGCCTCCTGCACTCGGTGCCGAAGATGTACGAGCGCAGCGAGCGCCTGATCCCGATCGAGGGGCAGCCGCCCAGCCTGGTCGATCTCCCGCCCGGGTGCGCGTTCACGCCGCGTTGTCCGTTCGCGATGGAGGTCTGCGCGCAGGCCGACCCGCCGATTGTGGAGGTCGAGCCCGGGCACTCGGCCCGGTGCTACCTTTACACCGATAAGGCGACGGAAAAAGAAAAGCAGGCGGCGGCAACGGCCGGGTTGGCGGCGGTTGCCCGCACCAAAGGCATGTAGGTCCGACAGGCTGAGCATCTGGGAGGGGACATGGGAACTACCAACGGCGAGATACTCCTGGACGTGCGGAATCTCCAGAAACTCTACCCGGTGACCAAGGGGTTCATCTTCCAAAAGCAGGTCGGCGCGGTCCACGCGGTGGACGGGCTCACCTTCCATATCCGGAGGGGCGAGACCCTCGGCCTCGTGGGCGAGTCCGGATGCGGCAAGACGACGACCGGCCGGGTGATCCTCCGGCTCCAGGAGGCGACCGGCGGTGAGGCGCTGTTCGAAGGCCGCGATATCTTCAAGCTCGGGAAGGAAGAGTTGCGGCGGCTTCGCCGCGACATGCAGATCATCTTCCAGGACCCGTATTCGTCGCTGAACCCCCGGATGACCGTCGGCGACATCATCGGGGAGCCGCTCGAGATCCACAACCTGGCGCGGGGCAAGGAGAAGGTGCGGCGCGTGCAGGAGCTGCTCGAGGTTGTCGGCCTCTCACCGTATCACGCGAACCGCTATCCTCACGAGTTCAGCGGCGGGCAGCGCCAGCGCATCGGCATCGCTCGCGCGCTTGCGGTGAACCCCAAGCTGATCATTGCGGACGAGCCCGTCTCGGCGCTCGACGTCAGCATCCAGGCGCAGGTGCTGAACCTGCTGCAGGAGCTGCAGAAGGAGTTCGGGCTCACGTACCTGTTCATCGCGCACGATCTGTCGGTCGTGAAGCACATCAGCGACCGCATCGCCGTCATGTACCTCGGCAAGATCGTCGAGCTCGCGGACGCCGACGAGCTGTTCGCGAACCCCCAGCATCCGTACACGGAGGCGCTGCTGTCGGCCGTGCCGATCCCGAACCCGGAGATGCGGCGCGAACGCATCATTCTCCCGGGCGACGTCCCCAGCCCGGTGAACCCGCCGTCGGGGTGCCGGTTCCACACCCGGTGCCTGTACGCGCAGCCGAGCTGCCGGATCGACGAGCCGGAGTTTGTCGATATCGGCAACGGCCACTGGGTCGCGTGCCCCGTGCGGCCGTTCAAGACGCAGCGCAGCCGGGCCGCCGTGTACCGCGAGCCGGCGAGCGCCCCGGCGACCTCGTAGCGATCGCGCGCCTCTGCAGCCGGGTTGGGGAACCGACCGCACCAGATCGACGTACTAGACATCGAACCTAGGGTGGGGGGCGTTTGGGCGACCGCCGATGGCGGCGCCCGCTGTTTTTGACGGCACGTCCGGCCGCCCGTATCGAGTGAGGGGTGGTGACGGTTGTGATGCTGCGCGCGTGTGCTGTCGCGATGGTGGTCGTGTTGTCGGTGGTGACGCTCGGATCCGGCGCCCGGGGAGCCGCGGTACCGGTCAGCAACCCCGATACGATGGTGCTCCTCACGTACGGCGACCCGCAGACGCTCGACCCCGCCTACGCGTACGATACGACCAGCGACGGCATCTTGTGGCCAGGGATCTACGAGACGCTGATCACCTACGACGGCAGTGTGCTGTCCCGGTACGTGCCGCGGCTGGCCACCACGGTCCCGAGTGCCTCCAACGGCCTGATCAGCAAGGACGGACTGACCTATACGTTCCCGATCCGCCAGGGCGTGCGCTTTCACGACGGCTCGATGATGACCCCCGCCGACGTCCGCTACTCGATGCTGCGGTTCATGCTGCAGGACCCCGACGGCGGTCCGGCCTGGCTCCTGCTGACCCCCCTGCTCGGGGTCGACAGCACGAGGGAGCGGGGCACCCTGGCCGTGACCTACGCCGACGCGGCCCGGGCGGTGACGGTGCAGGGTCAGAACGTCGTGTTCCACCTCAAGCATCCCTACGCCGCGTTTCTCAGCATCCTCGCCGCGTGGTCGTTCGTCCTGCCCCAGCACTGGGCCGCCGCGCACGGCGACTGGGACGGGACCGCGGCGAGCTGGGCGCGGTACAACAACCCCAAGCTCCAGGACCGGTATGAGTTCGACCACACGGACGGCACCGGGCCGTTTCAGCTGACCCAGTGGGACCGGCAGGGTAAGGAGGTCATCCTGACGCGCAACGACCGGTACTGGCGCGCCCCGGCGCGCCTCAACCGCGTCGTCATCCGCACCGTGTCGGAGTTCGCGGCGCGGAAGCTGGAGCTCCAGCGCGGCGACGCGGACATCATCGCGGTCGACCGGCCCGACCAGAGCCAGATCACCGGCATGGACGGGGTCTCGGTACAGGACGGGTTCCCATCGCTCGTCGTCCAGGTCCTGCACTTCAACCAGAAGATCGACGCCGCGGCGAATCCGGACGTCGGCAGCGGCAAGCTCGACGGCAACGGGATCCCGCCGGACTTCTTCTCGGACGTGCACGTCCGGCGGGCGTTCGCGTACGCGTTCGACTACAACACGTTCATCCAGGACGCCTACCACGGCAAGGCGATCCAGCCGAGTGGGCCGATCATTCAGGGGCTGCTCGGCTACGACGCCGCGGCGCCGAAGTACACGTTCGACCGGCAGAAGGCCGCCGCGGAGTTCAAGGAGGCGTGGGGCGGGAAGCTGTGGGACGCCGGGTTCCACTTCACCGAAACCTTCAACACCGGCAACGCGGCACGGCAGATCGGCGCGGAGATCGTCAAGGACGTCGTCGAGTCGCTCAACCCGAAGTTTCGGATCGACATCCGGAACCTGCAGTGGTCGACGTTTCTCGAGCTGACCAACCAGCACAAAGGGACGCTGTACGCGCTCGGGTGGGCGGCCGACTATCCGGACCCCGACGACTTCGCGCAGCCGTTCATGGCGTCCAACGGGAACTATCCGAAGCGGAACGGGTTCTCCGATCCGCAGGCGGACCAGCTGGTGCAGCAGGGGGCCGTGACCCAGGACCCCGCGAAGCGGGCGGCGATCTACCGCCAGTTGACGAAGCTGGTCTACGACGACGTGCCGGGCATCTACGCCGCGCAGGCGACGCAGTTCGTCGTGATGCGCACCTGGGTGCGCGGCTGGTACTACAACGCGATCCTGCCGTCGTTGGCGAACGTCGGGTTCGACTTCTACACCATGTCGAAGCAGTAGGGAGGACGTCCGGCCGGGCCGCCTCGGGGCGGTCCGGCCACCGGCTCCCATGAGCACGTTCATCGTCCGACGGCTGGCGCTGCTCCCGTTCGTGGCGATCGGGGTGACGCTGCTGATCTTTGCGCTCATCCAGCTGCTGACGCCGACGATGCGCGCCAGCCTCTACATCACGGACCCGAAGCAGCTCGACGCCCTCCCGGACATCATCCGGAAGTACCATCTCGACCAGCCCGTCTACGTGCAGTACTGGGAGTGGGTGAAGCAGGTCTCGCACGGCGACCTCGGCTGGTCGCAGACCGCCCGCGAGCCCGTCGTCGACGCGATCCGCGGCTTCTTCCCGGCGACGCTCGAACTCGCGCTGTACGCGTTCGCGTGCATTCTCGTGCTCGGGATCTGGCTCGGCACGCTCTCCGCGGTCCGGAAGGACCAGGTGGTTGACCATGTCAGCCGCCTCGCCGCAATCGGCGGCGCGTCGATGCCGACGTTCGTGGGCGGCCTCCTGCTGCTGATGATTTTCTACGGCCATTTCGGGTGGTTTCCGCCCGGGCGCCTCGGCCTCGACGCGGATCTGTACGTGCGGGGCCCGGGGTTTCACGCGTACACCGGCCTCATGACCGTCGACAGCCTGCTGAACGGCCGGTGGTGGATTTTTTGGGACGCGCTGCGCCACCTCGTGCTGCCGGTCGCGACGCTGACGTACTTCTTGACCGCGGTGCTCGTCCGGATCACGCGGTCGTCGATGCTGGAGACGCTGGGGACCGACTATGTGCGGACGGCGCATGCAAAAGGCCTGTCAAACACGGTCGTCGTGGATAAGCACGCGCGCCGGAACGCGCTGATCCCGGTGATCACGCTCGCGAGCCTGTTGTTCGTCGGGCTGCTCTCCGGGGTCGTCATCACCGAGACCGTGTTCAACTGGCCGGGCATCGGCCGCTGGGGCGCGGCGGCAAGCCAGCAGCTCGATATCCCGGCCGTCACCGGGTTCGCGCTCGTCTTCGCTGCGATGCTCGTGCTCGCGAACCTGTGCGCCGACGTGCTGTACGCCATCGTCGACCCGAGGATCCGGCTCAAATGACCGCCGTCCGCGCCCGGCCGCAGGCGCTCGGCGCGCCCGCCACGGTGCCGGCCAAGCCCGCCGAGTCGGGGTGGCACCGGACCCTGCGGCGCTTTCGCCGCAGCCCGCTGTCGGTGCTCGGCCTCGCGATCGTCGCGTTCTTCGTGCTGATTGCGCTCGCGGCCCCGTACCTCGCCCACCCCACCGAGCGCGACGCGTACATGATTCCCCACGACGGCTACGCGAGCGACCCGCGCCCCCCGGGGCCCGGCCACCCGTTCGGCACGACGGAGGGGCAGTTCGACTTGTTCTACGGGGTGATCTGGGGCGCGCGCACCGCGTTTCTGGTGGCGCTCACGGTGGGTGCGATCGGCGTGGGCATCGCGCTCGTGCTCGGCAGCGTGAGCGGCTACTACGGGGGATGGCTCGACGAAGCGGTGATGCGGGTGACCGACATCTTCCTCGCGTTCCCCGGCCTGATCCTCGCGGTCGTGATCGTGGCGGTGCTCGGCCAGAGCGTGCGCAACGCCGTGATCGCGATCGCCGCGGTGCAGTGGCCGACGTACACGCGCCTCCTGCGGGCGGAGTTCCTGCGCGTGCGGGACATGGAATTCGTGCAGGCGGCGCAGGCGCTCGGCGACCGGGACCTCCGGATCATCGGCCGCCACGTCATCCCGAACACGATCTACCCGATTTTGATCCTCGCCTCCCTCGACATGGGCGGGGTGGTGATCACCTTCGCGGCGCTGTCGTTTCTCGGGCTCGGGGCGCCCCCGGGATACGCGGACTGGGGCCAGCTCGTCAGTCTGTCCCGCAACTGGATCCTGGGCACCGCCGGCGACCCCTTCAAGTTCTGGTACTCGCTCGTCGTGCCCGGGGCGGCGATCTTCCTGTTCGTCCTGGGCTGGAACCTGCTCGGCGACGCGTTCCGCGACATCTTCGACCCGCACCAGCAGGGCGAGCCGCTGAGGGCCGTGCGCAGGGCTCCGGGCGTCGCGGGCCGAAGCTTCGAGGCGAGTCGAATCCCGCAGCACAGGAGGAGACGATGCGTAGCGCCTCGTGGGCCGTTCGTGGCGCGGCGGCGGTCACCGCCGCGGTGCTGGTCGCGATGCTCGCCGCGCTCCCCGGCCGGGGCGCCGGCGAGCCCGTCAAGAACCCCGGTACGCTCGTCGAGCTGCAGTTCGGGAACGTGGTGACGCTCGACCCCGCGCTCGGGTATGACATCTACTCGGCCGAGGTGATCTGGCCGAACGTGTACGAGTCGCTGATCATCTACAGCGGCTCCTCGATCGATCAGTTCTCGCCGATGCTCGCCACCCAGGTGCCGACGGTCCAAAACGGCCTCATCAGCAAGGACGGGCTCACCTACCGGTTCCCGATCCGCACGGGCGTGCGGTTCCACGACGGGTCGGTGATGACGGTCGACGATGTCGTCTACTCGCTCCGGCGATTCCTGCTGCAGGACCAGTCCGGCGGCCCCGCGTGGCTGCTGCTCAGCCCGCTGCTCGGCGTCGGGAGCACCCGGGACAGCCAGGGGAAGATCCAGGTGACGTTCGACCAGGTCGCCCGCGCGGTGTCCGCGGACGGGGACTCGGTCGTCTTCCGCCTCAAGCAGCCGTTCGCGCCGTTTCTGTCGATCGTCGCGCAGTGGGGCGTGGTAATGCCGCGGAAGTGGGCCGCCTCACACGGGGACTGGGACGGCGGTGCCGGGACCTGGCAGCAGTACAACAACCCGAAGACCGGGGACCGCTACCAGACGACCCACATGGACGGCACCGGACCGTTCATGCTGGATCAGTGGGACCAGCAGAACAATCAAGTGGTCCTCGTCCGGAACGATCACTACTGGCGGAAGCCGGCCGCGCTTCAGCGCGTCATCGACCGGTCGGTCCCCGAGTTTACGACCCGGAGCCTGCAGCTGCAGCAGGGGGACGCCGACCTGGTCCTCGCCATCGCCGAACCAGGAGTCCCAGCTCAAGAGCCTGCCCGGCGTCGTGATCCAAGACGGCCTGCCGCAGATCGCCGTGCAGGTCGTGGTGTTCAACTATCAGATCAACACGAACGGCAACCCGGACGTCGGCAGCGGCAAGCTCGACGGGCAGGGGATCCCCACCGATTTCTTCGCCGACATCCACGTGCGGCGCGGGTTCGCGTACGCGTTCGACTACGGCCAGAACCTGAGCTCCGCGTATTCCGGCCACGGGATCCTCGCACACGGGCCGATCGTGCAGGGCCTGCTGGGCTACGATCCGACGGTCCCGACGTACAGCCATGATCCCGAGAAGGCGGCCGCGGAGTTCAAGGAAGCGCTCGGCGGGAAGCTCTGGGACACCGGGTTTAAGTTCACGATTCCGTACACGGCCGGCAACGCAGCACGCCAGGTCGGCGTGGAGATCGTGCGTGACACCCTCGCGGCACTCAACCCCAAGTTCCAGGTCAGCTTCCGGCCGCTGCCGTCGGCCGCGCTGAACCAGATCACGTTCGCCCACCAGGTGCCGATGGTGTTTCTCGGGTGGTTCGCCGACTACCCGGACCCGCACGACTTCGCACAGCCGTTCCTGGCCTCGGACGGGTACTTCCCCGCGCGCGGCGGCTACCGCAATCCCCAGGCCGACGCGCTGATCGCGCAGGCGGTCGGGACCGCGGATCCCGCGAAGCGGAAGGTGCTGTACAAGCAGATCTCGATGATCGCGTACAACGATCTGCCGTACCTGTTCCTGGTGCAGCCCACGACGTTCGTCGCGATGCGGTCGTGGGTGCACGGATGGTACTACAATCCGATCTTCCCGGGGCAGTACTACTACACGATTTACAAGCAGTAGGCCGGGCGCCCGGCGCGGGCGTGAGCGGCGCACGGACGTCGTGGCGTGGGGCCGTCCGGACACCGGGCGGCCCCGGCCACGGGTTCTCCTGGGGGAGACGGCCGGGTGACCGGTCGCCGGGCCAGGGATCATCACTTCGGGAGGGACTGGCGTGTCCGACGAGCGGCCGCCCGTAGCCGGGATCGATGACGCGACCGTGGCACGCGTGGCGCGCCTCAGCCGCTTGGAGCTGACCGACGACGAGCGCGCGCTGTTCCGGGTGCAGCTCGGCGGCATCCTCGAGTCGTTTCAGCGAGTCGCCGCGCTGGATCTGTCCGCCGAGCCGGATGCCGCGCACGCGGGCCCGGCGGCCGGCGTCCTGCGCGACGACGAGGTCGTGCCGTCGCTCGCGCGCGAGGATGTGCTCGCGAACGCGCCCGCGGTCGAGGACGGGTATTTCGTGGTCCCGCCCGTGATCGAGACGGAGTAGCCGCATGGCGCCGGAGGCCTCGCTCGCCGACCTGTCCGCCTCGGACCTCCGCGCCCGCTACCGCCGCGGCGAGGCCCGGCCCACGGATGCCGTCCGCGCCGTGCTCGACCGGATCGCGGCCGTGGAGCCCCGGGTGCACGCCTACCTGCACCTGGATGCCGAGGCCGCGCTCCGCGAGGCCGCGCGCTGGGACCCGATCGCCGGGCGCGACGGCGCGCCGGTGCTCGCCGGCATCCCCGTGGCGCTCAAGGACAACCTGTGCACGCGCGGGATCCCGACGACCGCGGGCTCGCGTATGCTCGACGGCTTCCGCCCGCCCTACGACGCGACGGTCGTGCGGCTGCTGCGCGAGGCGGGCGCCATCGTGCTCGGCAAGACCAACTGCGACGAGTTCGCGATGGGCAGCAGCACCGAGAACTCCGCGTTCGGCCCGACCCGCAATCCGTGGGACCTCGACCGGGTGCCGGGGGGAGCAGCGGCGGGTCCGCGGCGGCGGTGGCGGCGGGAGAGGCGACGCTCGCGCTCGGCAGCGATACCGGCGGGAGCATCCGCGAACCCGCGTCCTTCTGCGGAGTGGTCGGCCTCAAGCCGACGTACGGGCGCGTCTCCCGGTACGGCTTGATCGCGTTCGCGTCGTCGCTCGACCAGATCGGCCCGTTTGCGCGGACTGTGCGCGACGCCGCGCTGCTGCTGCAGGTCGTCGCCGGCCGGGATCCCCTCGACTCTACGTCCGCGGAGATGGACGTGCCGCCCTACGTGGACCGGCTCGCGGGACGCGTCCGGGGGCTGCGCCTCGGGGTGGTCCGGGAGTTCTTGGAGGACGGCGTCGATCCGGAGGTGGCGAGCGCGGTGCGGGAGGCGATCCGGACGCTCGAGCGCCTGGGCGCCACGCGCGTCGAGGTCTCGCTGCCGCACGCGTCCTACGCGCTCCCAGCGTACTACATCGTCGCGCCCGCGGAGGCGAGCAGCAACCTCGCCCGGTACGCCGGGGTGCTGTACGGGCACCGCACCGCGCACGCGGACGACCTGATGACCCTGTACGCGCGGACCCGCCGCGAGGGGTTCGGCGCGGAGGTCAAGCGGCGCATCATGCTCGGCACCTACGCGCTCTCCGCCGGCTACTACGACGCGTTCTACGTCCGGGCGCAGCGGGTGCGCGCGCTCGTCCGGCGCGAGTTTGAGGCCGCGCTCGGGACCGCGGACGTGCTCGTAGGGCCGGTGGCTCCGACGCCGGCGTTTCGCCTCGGCGAGCGCGTCGAGGACCCCCTGCAGATGTACCTGGCCGATGTGTTCACGGTCCCCCTAAACCTCGCGGGCCTGCCCGGGGTGTCGGTGCCCTGCGGATTCGCGGGCGGGCTCCCGGTCGGCCTGCAGATCGCGGGCCGCGCGTTCGACGAGGCCACGGTGCTCGACGTCGCGTACGCGCTCGAGCAGGCGACCGAGTTCCACGCGCGCCGGCCGCCGCTGGCCTCGACGGCCGGCGGGAGTCTCCCCGCATGAGCCCCTCCGGCGTCGCCGTGTACGAAACGGTGATCGGGCTCGAAGTGCACGTCCAACTGAGCACCGCGAGCAAGATGTTCTGCGGCTGCGCCGTCGCGTTCGGCGCGCCGCCGAACACGCTGACGTGCCCGGTGTGCCTCGGGCTGCCCGGGTCGCTGCCGGTCCTGAACCGGCGTGCCGTCGACCTCGGACTCCGGACGGCGGTCGTCCTCGGCTGCCGGGTGCATCCCGAGAGCCAGTTCCACCGCAAGAACTACTACTATCCCGACATCCCGAAGAACTACCAGATTTCGCAGTACGAGTACGCGGGGCACCCGCCGCTCGCGACCCACGGTGCGCTCGAACTCGCGCTCGGCGGCAGACCACGCCGGGTCGGCATCCGCCGCGTGCACCTCGAGGAGGATACCGGCAAGCTCGTGCACGCCGTGGGGCACAGCCTCGTGGACTACAACCGCAGCGGCACCCCGCTGATGGAGGTCGTGACCGATCCCGATCTGCGCTCGCCCGAAGAGGCGAGGGACTTCCTGACGCGCCTGCGCACCATCTTACAGTACGCCGGCGTGACGACGGGGCGGATGGAGGAAGGGACGCTCCGCTGCGACGCCAACCTGTCGCTCCGCCGACCCGGCGAGCCGTACGGGACGCGCACGGAGATCAAGAACATGAACTCGCTGCGCGCGGTCGAGCGGGCGCTGCGCACGGAAGAGGCGCGCCAGCGGGACCTGCTGGCGCGCGGGGAGGCGGTGGTGCAGCAGACGCGGCACTGGGACGAGGACCGCGGGATCACGTTCGCGTCCCGGGAGAAAGAGGAGGCGCACGACTACCGCTATTTCCCCGAGCCCGACCTCCTGCCGGTGCAGGTCGACGACTCCTGGATCGCTCGCGTGCGCACGGACCTGCCGGAGATGCCGGATGCCCGCCGCCGCCGGTACGTCGAGGCGTACGGCCTCCCGGAGCACGACGCGGGTCTCTTGGTGGAGACTCGCCCGATGGCCGAGTTTTTTGAGGAGACCGTGCGGCGGTTTCCGCACCCCAAGATCGCCGCGAACTGGATCGTGGGCGACCTCGCCGCCTATCTCAACGCCCAGGGCGTCGAGATCGACGGGGTGGCGCTGACACCGACCGCCCTGGCCGGGCTCCTGGCCCTGCTCGAACGGGGGACGCTGAACGGGCCGTCGGCCAAGGAAGTGCTGGAGGAAATGCTCAAGAGCGGGAAGAGCGCCGAAGAGATCGTGCAGGCGCGCGGGCTCGTGCAGATCAGCGACGAGGCGGAGCTCCTGCGGCTGGTGGACCAGGTGATCGCGGACCACCCGGGACCCGTCGGGGACCTGCGTGCCGGCAAGGACCGGGCGGTGCAGTTCCTCGTCGGGCAAGTGATGAAGCAGACGCGCGGACGGGCGAACCCGGCGGTCGTCAATCGGCTGCTCCGGGAACGCATCGGCGCAGGCGGCGGGTGAACCTCGGCGGCTGAGAGTCGTCAGCACCGCTTGCCGAAGGCATGCGGTGCGACTATAGTGGTCTCGAGTTTCCCCCGGGGGTGATCCGGTGAGGCGCGCATCGATCGCCGCGCGGAAGGCCCGTTTGAGCGAGTACGTGGACGCGGCCAAGGCGGGCGAGGAGACGATCGTGACAGACCGCAACGTGCCGGTGGCCCGTCTCTGCCCCGTCGGCGTGCCAGCCCGGCACGAAGCCCGCGTGGCGTTCCTATGTCGGGCGGGATTGGCACGGCCAGCCGAGCGCGCCCTGTCCCGGGAGTTTTGGGACCGTCCACGTCCCAAGGACCGGCGCGGCCGCGCGCTAACGGTGCTGATCGAGGAGCGCCACCACGATCGGTGAGTTGCCGGTCGAGCCGAGCGCCCCGAGCAGGAAACCGTACACCAGTTCTGGTACAATGAGAGCAGTTGTCCACTGCCAGGAGACGCTGGATGCCCGCTGAGTTCGCACACTGCCACCTGCACACTGAGTATTCGCTCCTCGACGGCGAGAGTCGAATCGACCCCCTGATGCAGCGAGCCGCCGCGCTCGGGATTCCGGCGCTCGCGATCACCGACCACGGCGTGATGTACGGCGCCGTGGAGTTCTACGAGAGCGCAAAGGCGCACGGCATCCGCCCGATCATCGGCATGGAGGCCTACGTCGCGGCCCGGCGCATGACCGATCGCGACCCGAAGCTCGACGCGTCGTCGTTTCACCTCGTGCTCTTGGCCGCCAGCGACGACGGCTACCGCAACCTGCTCAAGCTGACGACCGCCGCGCATCTGGACGGCTTTTACTACAAGCCGCGGATCGACCGGGAGCTCCTCAGCCGGCACGCGAAGGGGCTGATCGGCTTGTCGGGGTGCCTGCAGGGCGAGATCCCACGGGCCATTCTCCGGGACGATTGGAAGGCGGCCCGCGAGCTCGCCGTCGCCTACCGCGACATCCTCGGCCCCGAGAACTTCTACCTCGAGGTCCAGAATCACGGGCTCCCCGACCAGCGCACCGTAGCCGCGGGGGTCGTGCGGCTGGCGAAGGAGCTCGGGCTGCCGCTGGTGGCAACGAACGACGTCCACTACGTGACCCGGGACGAGGCCGACGCGCAGGACGCCCTGATGTGCATCCAGATGGGGATGACCCTCGACCAGCACGATAAGCCCCGGATGAACGACACGCCGGATTTCTACCTGAAGAGCCCCGAAGAGATGGCGGCACGCTTCCCCGATCTGCCCGAGGCGCTCCGCAACACGCTGGTGATCGCCGAGCGGTGCACCGTCACGCTCGACACCGATACGATCAAGTTGCCGCACGTCGACGTCCCCAAGGGGGAGACGCCGGATTCCTATCTTCGAGGGCTCTGCGAACGGGGAATCGTCCGGATCTACGGGGAGATGACGCCGGCGCGCCGCGAGCGGCTCGAGTACGAGCTCGGCGTGATCACGAAGACGGGCTACGCGGCCTACTTTCTGATCGTGCAGGACTTCGTCAACTTCGCGCGGCGCAGCGGCATCCTGACCACGGTCCGCGGGTCGGCGGCCGGCAGCCTTGTGTTGTACTCGTGCGGGGTGACCGATGTCGATCCGATCGCGTATCGTCTCCCGTTCGACCGGTTCCTGAACCTCGAGCGGTACACGATGCCGGATATCGACGTGGACTTCATGGACAGCCGGCGCGACGAGGTCATCAAGTACGTGGTCGACAAGTACGGCGCGGACCGGGTGGCGCAGATCATCACGTTCGGGACGATGGGGGCGCGTGCGGCGATCCGCGATGTCGGGCGGGTGATGAGCCTGCCGTACGGCGACGTCGACCGCATCGCGAAACTCGTGCCCGGCGCGAACGTGACGCTGAAGGACGCGCTCGCCGCCGAGCCCGAGCTCCGGGGGGCCGCCGAGGCCAGCCCGCAGATCCGCCAGCTCCTCGACATGGCGCAGAAGCTCGAGGGCGTGGCCCGGCACGCCAGCACCCACGCCGCGGGCGTGATCATCTCGCGCGACCCCCTGACCGACCAGGTGCCGCTGCAGCGGGCCACCAAGGGCGATCTGTTGATGACGCAGTACGACATGAACAGCGTAGCCCGCCTCGGCCTCTTGAAGATGGACTTTCTCGGCCTCACGAACTTGACCATCCTCGACCAGGCGATCAAGATGATCCGCGAGACGCGGGGAGCGGAGATTGACCTCCAGCGCCTGCCGCTCGACGATCAGCCGACCTATGCGCTTCTGGGGTCCGGCGACACCACCGGCATCTTCCAGCTGGAGGGCCGGGGGATGACGCGCTGGCTGCGGGAGCTCAAGCCCGACCGGATCGAAGACGTGATGGCCATGGTGGCGCTCTTCCGGCCGGGACCGATGGCGAACATTCCCGCGTACATCCGGCGCAAGCACGGCCAGGAGCCGGTGACGTATCTCCACCCCCTGCTCGAGCCGGTGCTCAAAGAGACCTACGGGGTGATGGTGTACCAGGAAGACATCATGACGGTCGCGCAGGCGGTCGCGGGCTACACGATGGCCGAGGCCGACGTCCTGTGCTACGCGATCCGCAAGAAGATCAAGGACCGCCTGCTCGCGCAGCGCGAGAAGTTCGTCGAGGGCGCGCGCAAGAACCGCGTGCCGGCCAAGATCGTCGACCAGATCTTCGAACAGTTCGAGCCGTTCGCACGGTACGGCTTCAACCGCGCGCACGCCGCCTGCTACGGGCTGATCGCCTACTACACCGCCTACCTCAAGGCGCATTACTCGGCCGAGTACATGACCGCGGTCCTGAGCAGTACCGCCGGCGACATGGAGCGGATCGCGCAGGCCGTCGCCGAGTGCCAGCGGATGGGGCTCGAGATCCTGCCCCCCGACGTGAATGAGAGCCACGCATCGTTCACCGTGGTCGGCGGGGCGATTCGGTTCGGGCTCGCCGCGATCCGGAACGTCGGGGTGGGCGCGGTGGAGGTGATCATCGCGGCACGGGAGTCGGGCGGGCCGTTCTCGAGCCTCGCGGACCTGTGCGCCCGGGTGGACACCCGCCAGGTCAACCAGCGGGTGCTCGCCAGCCTGGTGAAGGCGGGGGCCTGCGATTCGCTCGGGACGACGCGCGCGCAGATGCTGCAGACGCTCGACGAGACCGTCGAGCAGGCCCAGCGGAGCCAGCGCGCGCGGTCGCAGGGGCAGACCGGTCTGTTCGACCTCGGGAGCGCGGTGCCGCTCGCGGCCGGCCCCGATGCGACGGCACAGGAGTTCAGCTCCGAGGAGCGCCTCACGATGGAGCGGGAGATGCTGGGCCTCTACATCTCCGACCACCCGCTTCGCCGGTGGCAGCCGGTGCTCGACGCGAAGGTCACCGCCACGATCGGACAGCTCGCGGAGCTCCGAGATCGCCAGGACGTCCTCGTCGGCGGGCTGGTCGGCTCGGTGAAGCGCAGCATCACGCGGGCCGGCTCGGCGATGGCGTTCCTGACGCTGGAAGATCTCACGGGCAGCGTGGAGGTCCTGGTGTTTCCCCGGGCGTACGAGCAGCATGGGTTGGCGCTCAAGCGGGACACCGTGGTACTGCTGCGGGGCAGGCTCGACATCGAGGAGCAGGGCGTGAAGCTGCTCTGCGACGAGGTGATCCCGCTCCCGGCGACACCGGAGGAGGCGGCGCATCTCGAGGTGCCCCCGCGGGCGCCCCGCGCCGCCCGGGGGCCCGGGCGCGCCGGCGCGTCCAACGGCAACGGAGGCGGCGCCGCGCGCACGGCGGCGACCGCGACGGCGGTGCGGCCCGCACCGCCTGAACCCGCCGAGGCGGCCCATGCCGGGCGGCGCGTGCTGCGGGTGCGCGTGACCACGCGGGAGGAGATCGAGCAGCTCTGCGAGTACCTCGCGGCGCACCCGGGCGAACGGCAGGTCTGCGCGCACGTCGTCACGGACGACGGCGAGCACGTCATCCCGGTGCAGTCCCGGTTGCGCGACGACGAGGATCTGCAACAGGAGCTCGAGCAGCTCTTCGGCGAGGGGAATGTCTGGGAGGAGTAGCACGGCCTGGCGGCAGGTGCTCTTCGCCGTGGTCTTGATGGCGCTTGGGTTTCTCGTCGTCGTGCAGCTGCGGGCGGGACGGGCGCTGTCGGGCCAGGAAGGCGTCCCCACGCGCAACGTGTACGCGCTCGCCACGATGCTCGGGCAGGAGCGCGAGGCGCGGCGGGGCCTTGAAGCGCAGGTCGCGTCGCTGACCACGCGGCTGACCGCGTTCGAGACCGCGGCGACGCAGCGGCGCAGTTCGGATCGCGCGCTCGCGGAGGAGCTGGAGCGGCTCCGGATCGCGGCTGGGGCGGTCGCCCTTACCGGGCCCGGCGTGCGCGTCACCGTCGACGACGGGTCGACGCCGGCCGGGGGCGCGGCACCCGCGGTCGTCCAGTACGTCGACGTGGCCAGCATTGCCAACGAGCTGTGGGCGGCCGGCGCCGAGGCGATCGCGGTGAGCGGGTACCGCGTCGTCGCGACCACCGGCCTGAGCCAGGTCGGGGGCACGATCATCGCGGGGGGGCAGCGGCTGGCGGCCCCGTACGACATCGTGGCGATCGGCGACCCCGAGGCCCTGACCGGGGCCATGAGCATCCGCGGCGGCGTCGTGGATGGACTCCGCGGCCTCGGGCTGCGGATCACGGTGACGTCGCGCCCGAGCGTGACCGTGCCGGCGGCGCGCGAGCTGCCGGCGATGCACTTCGCGCGCGCGGTGGCGCCGTGACGCTGCGGATCTACGGGAAACCCGACTGCTGTTTATGTGAGAAAGCGCAGCGGGTCGCCGACCACCTGCAGCCCGAGTTCGGCTACGAAATCGAGCACATCGATATCACCCGCGACCCCGAGCTGGTCGCGCGCTACGGGACGGTGATTCCGGTGCTCACGCTGGACGGGGTCGAACTCGTCCGGTCGCACGTGACGATCTCGGGCGTGCGGGCGGCGCTCGCCGCGGCCCACGGCTGACCGGCCGAGCGGACCGTCGGAGATCGGACGGCGTTCATGCGGATCGCGCTCGTGCAGATGACCAGCCAGAGGGCCGCCCGGGACGCGAACGTCGAGCGTGCCGCCGCGTTCGTCGATCACGCCGCCGCCGACGGGGCGGAGCTCATCGTGCTGCCGGAGTTTTTCAACCACGAGTACTTCCCGCAATACCGGGACGCGAAGTACATGGACTACGCGGAGCCCGACGACGGCGTCACGCAAACGCGCATCAAGGCGCTGGCGCGCCGCCACCGCCTGTGGATCCTGTCGACCATCTTCGAGATGGCCGCGCCGGGTCTCTACTACGACACCGCGATGTTGATTGACCCGGAGGGCGCGGTGGCGGGCAAGTACCGCAAGGTACATCCGGCGGCGCTGCTCAGCCTCGAGAAGATCTACTTCCGGGGCGGGTCGTCGTTCCCGACGTTCCGCATCGGCGAGTGGCGGGCCGGCGTGTCGACGTGCTACGACAATCTCTTCCCCGAATCGTGCCGGTGCCTCGCGCTGAATGGGGCGGAGCTCATTCTCGCCCCGTACGCGACGCCGATCGGCGATCCGTGGGAGAACTTTCTCACGACCCGGGCATTGGAGAACGGCGTGTTTCTGGCCGCGTGCAACCACGTCGGCCAGGAGGGCGGGTGGCGGATGTCCGGCAAGAGCATGGTGATCGGCCCGGACGGGAAGATCCTGGTGCAGGCGAGCGGCACCGAAGAGCAGATCATCACCGCGGTGATCGACCGGCAGGACGTGATCCGAGCCCGCCAGCGATTCCCGCTGTTTCGAGACCGGCGCCCCGATGCGTACCGGGCAATCTCGACTCCGACCGAGGACCTTCCCGAGTAGGCACGAGCGCACCGGATCGCGACCGTGCGGCCGCGCCGTGAAGGAATGCGCTGCGCGGGCGGCGTACTGATCCTCCCACATCCCGCACGGCGCGCGCGGTTTCGCGCGCGCGGAATCACGAGGAGGGACGATGCGAGCCTCGAGCCGAACGATCCGGACGGTACTCGCGCTGCTGGTGCTGCTGTCGGTGGCCTTCGCGCCCGCGACCGGTCTGGCGCAGGCGCCCCGATTCAAGATCAAGCAGACGGGGTTTCGGGTCCTGTACATCGCGCCGATTTTCATCGCGCAGGAGAAGGGCTTCTTCGCCCAAAACGGGGTCGATTTTAGCTTCCAGGAGATCAACAGCGGAGCGCTCGGGCCGGCGACGGTGCTGTCGGGCGACGCCCAGCTGTCCGATCTCGACCCGCTGGGCATCGCCAACGTGCAGGCACAGGGGAAGCAGCTGATCTTGTTCTACAACCTGGTCACGCGCGTGACGCTCGACCTCATCGTTCGAAACAGCGTCATCCAGAAGACCGGCGTCAGCCGCTTCTCGTCGCTGCCGAGGCGGTACGCGGCGCTCAAGGGCTTGAACATCGGAATCACGGCACCCGGCGCGCCGACGGACGTGTTTGCGCGGTACTTCCTGATCAAAGCGGGTCTCAACCCCGATCGTGACGCGAATCTGGTGCAGGTCGGCGGGGTCGCCGGGCTGGCGGCCGCGCTGCGGGCCGGCCGGATCGACGCGTTCCTGCTCTCGCCGCCGCTCCCGCAGACGCTGGAGCAGGAGGGCGTGGGCCAGATCATCATCCGCGACACGGCGGGGGACGTGCCGGAATTCACGAACACGACCTACGACGGGTTCTTCACCTCGGCCGCGTACGCGCGGCAGAACGGGCCGGCGCTGACCGCGTTCGCCCGTTCGGTGACCGCGGCCACGGCGTGGATTCGCGCGAACAAAACCGAGGCGCTGCAGATTCTCGGACAGAAGTACTTCCCCGATACCCCGGCCGCCAGCCTCGCGGTCGGACTCGACGCAACCCTCCCGGCGATCAGTCCCGACGGGAGATTCTCGCAGGCGGGCGTCCAGCGGTACCTCGACATCTTCAAGACGATCGGGCAGCCCGTCGCGGCGTCGACCGCCGAGGGCGTCCTGTGGACCAACAGCTTCGTCAAGTAGCGGGCGCCTAGCCCGCGGGGCGGCCGGCAGCCTCCGGGATCCCGCTGCCGCCGCGTCAGAGGGAGGGACAGGATGGCGGTGGATCTGTCGGGGTGGACGGTCGCGGTCGTCGGGGGCGACCGGCGGGCGCTCGAGCACATGCGCCAGGCGCGCGCGTCGGGCGCGTCGGTGCAGCACTACGGGACCGCGCCCGGGGCCGACCAGGCGGCGGGTGCGCCCGCGTCGCCCTCGCTGGCGCAGGCCGTCGCGGGCGCCAGGTTGATCTCGGCCCCGATCCCCGGACTCGGCACGGACCACAGCCTGTATGCCCCGTTCGCAAAGGAGAAACTGTTTACCACGACCGAAGTGCTGCGCGGCGCCGCCCCGGGCGCCTTGATGTTCATGGGGCGGGCGAACCCGCAGATCGAAGCGTGGGCGAAGGGCACCCCGGTGACTCCGGTCGGATACGGGGACGACGATCCGCTCGCGATTCTGCACGCCGTGCCGACCGCCGAGGGCGCGGTGAAGGTGGCGATCGAGAACACCGAGGAGACGATCCTCGGCCTGCCGATGCTCTGTCTCGGGCTCGGCCGCGTCGGTCTCAGCGTCGCCCAGGCGTTTCTCGGGCTGCAGGCCCGGGTGACGCTCGCGGCCCGCAATCCCTCCCAGCTCGCGCGCGCGTGGGCGATGGGGATGACCGCGCTCCCGCTGTCGGAGCTTCCCGGGACGATCGACCGGTTTCCGCTGATCGTCAGCTCCTCATCCGGGTTGGTGCTGACGCGCGAACTGCTCGCCCGCACGGCCGACGACGTCGTGATCATCGACCTGTGCTCGCCTCCGGGCAGCGTCGACTTCGCCGCGGCGGAGCAGCTCGGCCGGAAGGTCATCTGGGCCCGCGGGCAGGCCGCCACCGCGCCGCGCCGGACCGGGTACAACGAGTGGCAGGTCATCATGCGTCTTCTGCGCGAGCGGCTCGATGGGGCTCCGCGCCGCTGAGGAGCCTTCGGCGGCGACGGTAGGACCACAGGCGCGCGCGGTGTCGGCGGATGGGCCGGTCGCCCTGGAGGCCCGCGACGTCTACAAGGTGTTCGTCTCGCGCACCCGACGCAGCCGCCGGGCGATGACGGCGGTGCGCGCCGTGAACCTGACCGTGCGGCGGGGCGAGTTCCTGACGCTGATCGGGCCGTCGGGGTGCGGCAAGTCGACCGTGCTGAACATGTTCGCGGGCCTGACGGCGCCGACGGACGGGGCGGTGCTGCAGGACGGGCAGCCGATTCGCGGCGTCAACACCCGCGGCGGGTACATCACGCAGGACGACAACCTGCTGCCGTGGCGCACGACGCTCGGGAACGTCGAGATCGCGCTCGAGCTCAAGGGCGTCGGGCGCGCCGAGCGGACGGCGCGGGCGCTCGCCTATCTCGACCGGGTCGGCCTGCGGGGCTTCGAACACCACTATCCCCACGAGCTGTCCGGGGGCATGCGCAAGCGGGTGTCGATCGTCCGCACGCTCGTCGACGACAGCGTCAACGTGATCCTGATGGACGAGCCGTTCGGGCCGCTCGATGCACAGACGCGCCTCGTGCTGCAGGACGAGCTGCTGCGGTTGTGGCAGGGCAGCGGGCGCACAGTCGTCTTCGTGACGCACGATCTGGTCGAGGCGATCGCGCTGTCGGACCGCATCGGCATCTTCACGCGCGCCCCGGGGACGATCAAGGAGGTCCGCGAGGTCGCGATTCCCCGGCCGCGGGACGTCTTTCACATCCACGAAGCCCCGGGGTTTGCCCCGGTCTACGACGCCATCTGGGCGGATCTGCGCGCCGAGATCGCCAGCGGGCGGGAGGCGGACGGTGAGTAACGGCCGGGCGCTGGGCCCCGCGGCCCCGGACCGCGCCGACCCGCGCGAACAGGCGATTCTCGCGCGCGAGGCGGCCGACGCCGTCCGGCGGGACCGGAGGCTGACGGCCGCGGTCGCGACCTGGCAGGTGCTGCTGCTCGCGGCGCTGCTCGCCGCGTGGTGGGGCGCCTCGGGGCGGCTCGTCGACCACCTGTTTTTGAGCGATCCCGTCAGCGTCGCCTCGGCGTTTGGCCGCATCGCCCGGGACGGCACCCTGTGGTTCAATCTGCGGTACACGCTCACCGAGACCCTGGCGGGATACGCGCTGGGCGCGTCCACGGGCCTGCTGGCCGCGGTCGTCACGTGGCTGATCCCGGGTGGCGAGCCGGTCCTGCGCCCGCTGCTCCTGCTCGCGTACGCGACGCCCAAGATCGCGCTCGCGCCGCTCATGATCCTGTGGTTCGGCATCGGCCTCCTGCCGAAGATCCTGCTCGCCGCGGTGTTCGTGTTTTTCATCGTGTTCTTCAACACGCTCGCGGGCCTCGCGACCGCGCCGCCCGGGCTGGTCCAGGTCGTGCGGGTGATGGGCGCCGGCCCGGTCGCGGTCTTTCGGAAGGTCGTGCTGCCGAGCGCGACGCCGTTCATCGTCGTCGCGCTCCGGATCACCGTGCCGGCCGCGCTGATCGGCGCCGTCGTCGGCGAGTTCATCAGCAGCAACCGCGGTGTCGGCTACCTCATCAGCGCGGCGAGTTCGCGCTACCGGACGGCCGACGTGTTCGCCGCGATCTTCGGGCTGCTGATCGTGGTGACCCTGATGAACGCGGGGGTGTCGGCGGTCGAGCGGGCGTGGGTGCGCTGGACGCCCCGCGAGCGCAGCCCGCTCGGGTGAGCCGTTCCGCCAGGAGGCGTCGATGACGAGTGAGTGGGTGCCGGCCTTCACGGTCGGCGAGTACCAGACCAGATTGGACGCGCTGCGCTCGCGCATGGCGCGCCGCGCGATCGAGACCCTGCTGGTGTTCGCGCCCGAGAACGTCTGCTACCTGACCGGGTACGAGACGATCGGGTTCAGCAGCTTCCAGACCTTGGTCGTGCGTCCCGACGCCGTCGTCCTGTTGATCCGGGAGATGGAGCGCACGGTCGCCGAGACGACGTGCTGGATCGATCAGTTCGAGACGTTCGGCGACGCGGAGGACCCCGGCGAGCGGCTCACCGGCCTGCTCCGCCGGCGCGGGTGGCTCGGGGCCCCGGTCGGCATCGAGCTGGAAGGCGGGTTCGTCGCCGCGGGGGCGGTCGACCGGCTGCGGGCCGGGCTCGGCGCCGTCGTCGACGCGTCCGGCATGGTCGAGGCGGGGCGGCGGATCAAGTCGGCGTCCGAGGTGGCGCTGATCCGGCGCGCGTGCCGCGTCACCGAGGCGGGCATGGCCGCGGCCCTCGGCGCGATTCGGGCCGGGGTGACCGAGGACGATGTCGCCGCGGCGGCCTACGGCGCGATGCTGGGCGCCGGGTCCGACTTCTTCGCGGGCGACCCGATCGTCACGTCGGGGTGGCGCTCCGGTGTCGCCCATTTGACGTTCGGACACCGACGGCTCGAGGCAGGGGATACGGTGCTCGTCGAGCTGGGCGGCTGCCTGCGCCGCTACTTCGGCCCGCTGATGCGCAGCGCCGCGATCGCGCCCGTCCGCGGCGAGGTGCACGCGATGGCCGCGACGATCATCGCGTCGCTCGACGCGGCGATCGCGGCGATCCGGCCCGGAGCGACGAGCGGAGACGTCGACGCGGCGTGCCGGACGGTCCTCGAGGACGCGGGCTACGAGCCGTACTTCCGGAAGCGCACCGGGTATTCGGTGGGGGTCGGCTACGCGCCGGACTGGGGGGAAGGGCACATCGTCAGCCTGCGGCGCGACGACCCGACGCCGCTCGTCCCCGGGATGGTGTTTCACATGCCGCCCGCGCTGCGCGTGCCGCGCCGCTACGGATTGGGCTGGAGCGAGACGGTGCTCGTGACGGAGGGGGGATGCGACGTCCTGACGCAGTTCCCGCGGGTGCTGCACGTGGTGGGCGAGCGTCCGTGACGCCGGTCGAGCGGGCGCCGCGCCCGTGACGTTCGAGACGTTCGAGACGTTCGAGACCGACGTCCTCATCGTCGGCGGCGGGCTCGCCGCGCTCCGGGCCGCCCTCAGCGCGCGGCAGGCAGGCGCGGACGTGATTATCGCGGTGAAGCGCAAGCTCGGCCAGAGCGGCTCGTCCGCCAACACCACCGGGGGCTACGCGGCGGCGTCCGCGGAGTTCGACCCCGAAGACGATGCCGCGCAGCACTACGCCGACACCATCGCCGGCGGCGGGTGGGTGAACGAGCGGCCGCTCGTGCGGGCGCTCGCCGACGAGGCGCCCGCGCGGCTCAAAGAGTTGATGGCGCTCGGGGCCCAGTTCCGGGTGCGCGACGGCCAGTACTATCTGTCCCCGAGCGGGGATCACCGGCACCCGCGCGTGCTCGCGCCGATTCACTATCGCGGCACCGACATGACCCTGCCGCTGCGCGAGGCCGCGCTCGCCTCCGGGGTGCACCCGCTCGAGAACACCCTGATCGTCGAGCTGCTGCTCGACGACGGCCGCGTGGTTGGGGCGATCGGCGTGCGGCGGGACCGCATCGGGGGGTGCCTGATCCGCGCGCGGGCCGTCGTCCTCGCCGCGGGCGGCGCGGGCCGCTTGTTCAGCGTGACGAGCAACCCCGTGGACGTGACCGGCGGCGGCTACGCGCTCGCCGTCCGGGCCGGCGCGCCGCTGCGCGACATGGAGTTCATCCAGTTCTACCCCTGGCGCCTCATCCGGCCGTTCCGGAACAGCCGCGTCCCGATCCAGCCGTCGACGTTCGTGTCGGGCGCCCGTCTCTACAACAGCCGCGGCGAGCGGTTTATGGAGGCGTACGATCCGGTCAAGAAAGAGACCGCCACCCGCGATGTGTCGGCGCGCGGCATCTTCGACCAGATCCGCGCCGGCCTGAGCGTGGACGGTGGGGTGCTGCTCGACGTCTCCCAGGTCTCCGACGAGCAGTTCCGCCTCGAGAACACGAAAGTGATCGAACGGCTCGAGCCGCGCGGCATCAACTACCGGGAAATCCCGCTCGTGATTGCGCCGGAGGCGCACTTTTTCATGGGCGGGGTGCTCACCGACGATGCGGGCCTGAGCGCGACGCCGGGCCTGTACGCGGCCGGCGAGAACGCCGGCGGGACCCACGGCGGCAACCGCCTCAACAGCAACGCGGTGCCCGAGACGCAGGTGATGGGGCATCGGGCCGGCATCGCGGCCGCCGGCGAGCGCGGGCGCCCCGCGGGGCGGATCGACGAGCGCGCCGCCGACCGGTGGGCGCGCCGGATCGCGGCCGTCCGCGGCGAGGCGACCGACGCGTCGCCCGCGATGGACGCCCTGCTGGCGCGCCTGCGGGACCGCATGTGGCTCGGCATCGGCATCGTGCGGACCGCCGAGGGCCTTCGCGTCGCGCAGCGGGACCTCGCCGAGATCCGGGCGGAGGCCGCCGCGCTGCCCCAGGAGACGGTCGGCGATCTGGTCGCCGCGATCGAGCTCGCGGATCTGTGCGAGGTCGGCGCGGCCATCGCGGCGAGCGCGCTCGCGCGAACCGAAAGCCGGGCGGCACACTACCGGGACGATTTCCCTGCGCAGGATCCCGCGTGGGTCCGGACGGTGCTGTACGAGCGGGGCCGCGTCTCGATGCGGTCGATCGAGCGCGATCCCGACGAGGAACGTCGGCTCTCCGCGCCGCCGGTGCGGGCGGCGTCCGCCGCGGAGCACGTCGAGTGACGGGCTCCGCCGCGTGAGCGGGCCGGCGCCGGTGTCGCGCGAGCAGCGCCTGCACCTTGAGGTGTGGCGCCGGGCGCGGCGGCACGAGGTGGCGTGGGGTGCCGCGGTTGCGGTGGGCCGGGCCCTCGTGCTGGTCCTCGCGCTCGGCGGGTGGGCGGTGGCTGCCGGGCGGTTCGGCGAGCGGCAGTACGTCGGTGATCCGGGCGGCGTGGCGCGCGCGTTCTGGGGGCTCGTGGTGTCCGGCCGCCTGTGGCCGAACCTCGTGCAGACCGTCACGGAGGTCCTGAGCGGCTACGCGATCGGGGCGGTGTTCGGCGTCGCGGTGGCGCTCGTCGTCGCGTTTGAAGAGACCCTCCAGCGCGTCCTCAGGCCGTTTCTGATCGCGGTCTACTCGGTCCCAAAGATCGCGCTCGCGCCGCTGTTCGTGATGTGGTTCGGCCTGGGGCTGGCGCCGAAGGTCGTGCTCGCGGCGCTGTTCGTGTTCTTTGTGGTCTTCATGAACATGGCGGCGGGGCTGTACCAGGTGAGCCCGCAGCTCGTCCACGTGGTCCGCGTGATGGGCGCTCGCCGGGCGGATGTGGTCTGGAAGATCGCGCTGCCGAGCACCGTGCCGTACCTGATGACCGGGCTCCGGATCGCCGTGCCGGAGGCGCTCGTCGGGGCCGTGACCGGGGAGTTCATCGCCGCGAACCTCGGGCTCGGATATCTCGTGAACGAGGCCGCCAACGAACTCAACGTGAGCGTGACGATGGCGGCGATCGTGGCGCTCCTGCTGATCGTGGTCGTCATGGACATCGTCCTCGGCGTGGTGGAGCGGCGGCTGCTCCGGTGGCGGCCGCGCGGCGCGCTCGCCGGGGCCCGGGAGTAGCGCGGTCGAGATCGGCCGCGAGCCGGAAGGGAGCGACGCACGCATGCAGATTCCACACACGCCCGTGTTTCCGCCGGAGGAGTTCGCCGGCCGCCTCGCTCGGCTGCAGGCCGAGCTGGAGCGTCGAGGGGTGGACCTGTTTCTCGCCTTCGCGCAAGAGAGCGTGTTCTACCTGACCGGGTATCAGACGTATGCCGGCCGGACGTTCCAGGTGCTGCTCGTCCCGCGCCGCGGGTCGCCCACCTTGTTCGTCCGGTATCTGGAGTCGTACCTCGCCGCGCTCTACGCCGCGGGGACCGAAGTGGTCACCTACGACGATCACGAGGATCCCCTGGAGCGGCTGGCCGACGAAGTGACGCGCCGTGCGGCGAACCGGCGCGGCGTCGCCCTCGAGGAGACGGCGCCCGCGATGCACGCGGCGAACCGCCGCCGCCTCGGTCAGCTGCTCGCAGGCTTCGACCTCGCGGATGGCTCGGGCGCGGTCGAGCGGCTGCGCCGGGTGAAATCCGACCGCGAGGTGGCGCGCATGCGGCAGGCGGCCGCGTGGACCGCCCTCGGCATGCGCGCGGCGATCGACGCCTGCGCCGTCGGCGCCACCGAGAACGACGTCGCGGCCGCGGCGATGGCGGCGATGGTCCGGGCCGGATCCGAGTACTTTCCGATCGATCCGATCGTGACGTCCGGCTACCGCGCCGGCGTTCCGCATACCACGTTCGAGCGGCGGCGTCTTGAGCCGCACGACACCGTGCTGCTCGAGATGACGGCGTGCTGCGGCCGGTACATCGCGCCGCTGATGCGCGCGGTCAGCCTGGGCGAGCCCACTGCCGACACGCGCCGCATGTTCGGCCTGTGCCGAGAAGGACTCGAACGTGCGATCGCCTCGATGCGGCCCGGGGCGGCCGCCGAAGATGTCGACCGCGCGTGTCAGACCGTGATGGTCGAGGCGGGCGTGTACGAGTCGTTCCGAAAGCGCACTGGCTATTCCGCGGGATTTGCCTTTCCGCCCGGTTGGAACGAGGGGCACATCATCAGCCTCCGGAAGGGGGACGCGACCAGCCTGGAGCCGGGCATGGTCTTTCACATGCCTCCCGCCCTCCGCGACTACGGGGTCGGCTGCGTCGGCGTGAGCGAAACCGTCCTCGTGACCCCCGGGGGATGCGAGCCGCTGACCGAATTTCCTCGAGAGCTTTTCGTCAGGTAGCACGGCCGGGAGACGGTCGGACGCGGCGCCGATGCCGTGCGGTCGCGTGCGTGACATTCGTTACGAAACGCCCCCCAACTGGGTATACGTTAATGCGGTGTGAAGATCGTGGATTCGCACTCTCCTCGCTCCCTTCACGATCGCAGGCACGCGCAACGCCACGTTCGGGGAGGTCGTGACGTGAACTTCGTGTTTGCGGGGCCGCCGGGAGCCGGGAAGGGTACGCAGGCCGGGCTGTTTCATGCTCGACACGGGTTGCCGCACATCTGTACAGGCGACATGCTCCGCGAGGCCGTCCGCGACGCGACCGGGCTCGGCGAGCGCGCGTCCGAATACATGCGCCGGGGCGACCTCGTGCCCGACGCCCTGGTCGACGAGATCGTTCGCGCGCGCCTGGCCGAGCCAGACTGCGGCGACGGATTTATCTTGGACGGATACCCCCGGACGCTCGAGCAGGCACGGGTACTGGACGCCTCGCTCGCGAGCGCGGGCCGGCGCCTCGACGCGGCGGTGCTGTTCACGATCCGGGATGACGTCCTGCTGACGCGGCTTGCCGGGCGCCGCGTCTGCTCGCGATGCGGGATGACCTACCACCTGGAGTACCAGCCCCCGCGCGCCGGCGGCCGCTGCGATGTGGACGGCGCGCCCCTGGCGCAGCGCAAAGACGACGATGCCGACACCATTCGCCACCGCATCGGCGTGTTCCGGGAGCTCACGGGCCCCATGGTCGAGTACTACCGCGCGGACCGCCGCCTGCTTCAAGCGAACGCGGAACGTCCGATTCAGCAGATCTACGAGGAGATTTGCGGGTTTATCGAGGCGCCGGAGCAGCGGCAGCACTCCCGCGCACGCGTCCGGCCGATCGGGATCCGTCCCGCTCCCGCGATCTAACCGCCGGGGCGCGCCGGCGGGGTGTCTGGTGCCGGAGGAGGGACTCGAACCCCCACGGGCGTGAGCCCACGCGATTTTGAGTCGCGATCGTCTGCCAGTTCCGACACTCCGGCGCGGTCGTTGGCGACCCTAATGGTATCATCTTCCTCAGGTGCGCTCAAGCGCGCGCCGCCCGCGCCGGAGGAACGCCTCTCCGGGCGCGGAAGGTGTTCAGCATGGCGGAGACCGCGACCCCCGAAACGCTGCTCCTGCTCGACGCCAACGGGCTCGTCTACCGCGCGTTCTACGCGCTGCCGTACTTTACGACCAAGGACGGCCAGCCCACCAACGCCGTCTATGGCTTTACCACGATGCTCCTGAAGGTCTTGGAGGACGTGGCGCCCCAGTACGCGGCGGCGGCGTTCGACAAGCCCGGGCCGACGTTTCGCCATGAGGCGTTCGCGGCGTACAAAGCGACCCGGCCGAAGATGCCGGACGACCTGCGCCCGCAGATCGGGCTGGCGAAGGAGGTCGTGGAGGCGTTCGACCTCCCGATCTTCGAGGTCGCGGGCTTCGAGGCCGACGACGTCATCGGGACGCTCGCCCGGCTCGCGGAAGCGCGCGGGCTCAACGTCGTCATCGTCACGGGAGACCTCGACGCGTTGCAGCTCGTCTCCCCGCGCGTGCGCGTGATGGTGACCAGCCGCGGCATCAGCGAAACGGTCGCGTACGACGAGGACGCCGTGCGGGCGAAACTCGGCGTCACGCCGCGCCAGGTGCCGGATCTGAAGAGCCTCAAGGGAGACGCCACGGATAACATTCCGGGGGTCCCGGGCGTGGGCGACAAAACCGCCGCGCGGCTGCTCGCCGACGGGGCAACCGCGGAGCAGGTCCTGGAGGGGCTCGAGGGCCTGCGGGACGCGCGCCTGCGCCAGCGCCTGCTGGAACATCGCGATCAAGTGCTCCAGAGCAAGGCCCTGTCCACGATTCAGACGGAGGTTCCGCTCGATGTCTCGTGGGACGCGCTGCGGCGCCGCCCGCTCGATGCGGCGCGGCTGCGCGCGCTGTTCACCCGGCTCGAGTTCAAATCGCTGATCGAGCGGCTGGGCGTCGCGGCGCCCCGCGCGGAGATTCACGGTGACTACCGGACGCTGTCCGCCGAGGACGTGCCGCCGTTTCTCCGGGACGCGGCGCAGCTGGCAATCGTGACCGTCGCGGACGACGATCGCGCGCGCGCCGCTCGATTGGCTGGGATCGCGCTCGCCGTGCGCGCGGGCGAGGCCGGGTACCTCGAGGGGGCCGGCCCGCTGCCCCCGGCGCTGGTCGCCGCGCTGGAGCGCGAGGACCTGCCGAAGCTGAGCCAGGACGTCAAGCGGGACCGGCATCGGCTGGAGGCGGCCGGCGTCCGGCCGCGCGGGTTCGTGTTCGACGTCGCGTTGGCCTCCTACCTGATCGATCCGGGGAAGCGGACCCACACGCTGGAAAGCGCGGCGTGGGAGTATCTTGGGTGGCGTCCGCCGGAAGCGGCGGCCGGGGACCGGCTCGCGCTCGGCCCCGGGCGGGCGGAGCGGGCGTCCGAGGAGGCCGATCTCATCGTGCGGCTGCGGGACGTGATGGAGGAGCAGCTGCGCGCCCGGGAGGTGGAGCGGCTGTACCGCGACGTCGAGCTGCCGCTCGCCGACGTGCTCGCCCGCATGGAGCGGGTCGGTGTCGCGGTGGACCTGCCGGCCCTTCACACGCTGTCCGCGGAGCTGCGGGCGCGCCTCGCGGCGCTGACCGCCGAGATCTATGAATTGGCCGGCACGGAGTTCAATATCGGGTCGCCGAAGCAACTCGGATTCGTGCTGTTCGAGAAGCTGCAGCTGCCGCCGCTCAAGAAGACGAAGACCGGCTACTCGACGGATGCCGAGGTGCTCGAGCAGCTGGCGCCGCAGCACCCCGTGGTCGCGCGCATCCTCGAGCACCGGGAGCTGAGTAAGCTGCTCGGGACCTACGTGGACGTGCTCCCGGGCATGGTCGACCCTGAGAGCGGGCGACTGCATGCGACGTTCAACCAGGCGCTGGCCAGTACCGGGCGCGTGATCACGACCGACCCCAATCTGCAAAACATTCCGATCCGGACCGAGGTCGGGCAGAAGATTCGCCGCGCGATCGTCGCCGGACGCCCGGGCGCGGCGCTGCTGTCCGGCGACTACTCGCAGATCGAACTGCGGGTGCTGGCGGAAGTGACCCAAGACCCCGGCCTCCTGGAGGCGTTTCGCCGGGGCGCGGACATCCACACCGTGACGGCGGCCGAGGTGTTCGGCGTCGCGGCGGACGGCGTGACCGGTGAGATGCGCCGGCGCGCGAAGGCCTTCAACTACGGCATTGCCTACGGCATCAGCGACTTCGGGCTCGCCGTCCAGCTCTCGATCGGCCGGGAGGAAGCCCGGGGGTTCATGGACACGTACTTCACCCGGTATCCACGCGTGGCGGAGTACATGCGGACCGTCGTCGAGCGGGCCCGCCGGGACGGGTACGTGGCGACGCTGCTCGGGCGGCGCCGCTATCTGCCGGATATTCTCAGCCGCAACCGGGTGATCCGAGAAGCCGCCGAACGCATCGCGATCAACGCGCCGATCCAGGGGACCGCCGCGGACATCATCAAGCTCGCGATGCTGCGGATCGATCGCGAGCTGCTGCCCGAGATGCCCGGCATGGAGATGATCCTACAGATTCACGACGAGCTGCTGTTCGAGCTGCCGAACGACCTCGTCGCCCGCGCCGCGCCGCTCGTGCGCGAAATCATGGAGGGGGCCTATCGATTGGCGGCTCCGCTCGTCGTCAACCTTGCCGCCGGACCGAACTGGCAGGATCTCGCGGAGATCCCGTGACGCGGCCGATGCGGGTCGGGCTCACGGGCGGCCTGGCCAGCGGGAAGAGCCTGGTGGCCGGCATGCTGCGCGAGCTCGGCGCCGCGGTCGTCGATGCCGACCGCATCGCGCGCGACGTCCTCGCGCCCGGGGGCCCTGCGTACCCGGACGTGGTGCGCGAGTTCGGTCCGGAGATCGTGGCGGCGGACGGCACGATCGATCGTCCGCGGCTCGGCGCGCGCATCTTCGCGGATCCGGCCGCCCGCGCCCAGCTGAACCGTCTCACGCACCCACACATCCGGCGGCGCATGGTGGAGGAGGCCGCGCGGCTCGCGGCGCGCCCCGAGACTCAGGCGATCGTGTTCGACGTCCCGCTGCTGCTGGATACCACCGACGGCCGGGAGTTCGACCTGGACGGGATCGCGGTGGTGGCGGCGCCGGACGCGCTGCGGCTCCGCCGGGTGGCGGCGCGGGACGGCCTGTCGCCCGAGGAGGCCCGGCGCAGACTCGACGCGCAGGTGCCGCTCGCGGAGAAGATCGCCCGCGCGGATTGGGTGATCGACAACGGGGGCACGCTGGAGGCCACGCGCGCCCAGGTCGAGCGTCTGTGGCGCCGGTGGCACGCGGACCGCGGGGCGAAGCCGCGCGGCAGCTTGGGGACGGGGGGAGTGCGATGACCGCGTATGTCGTGGCCGGTCTTGACGTCACGGATCCCGAGCAGGTTCGGCAGTACGAGCCGGAGGTGGTCGCGACGGCCCGCCGCTACGGTGGGGCCTCTCTGATCCGCGGCGGCCGCTCCGAGCCGCTCGAAGGCGCGTGGGCTCCGACGCGCGTCTCGATTCTCGAGTTTCCGAGCGCGGAACAGGCGAAGATGTGGGTCGGCTCGCCCGAGTACGCGGCCGCGCTCGGGTTCCTCCTCGGCGGAGCAAAGACGGCGCTGACCCTGGTGCGCGAGGACCCCTCGACGGCGAGCAATTGGGGACAGTGGCTTCTTCGCCGCGCGGTGCACCCCGTGGTGATCGCAGCCGCCCCCTTGTTCCTCCTTGGATTGATCGTGTATTTCGTCATCGCCGCGTTCGGCGACGGGGTGTATCCCGGCATCCGGACCGCCGCCGCGGTGCTGCTGCCGTTGATCGCCGTCACGTACCTATATGTGTTCCAGGGCGATCGGGTGGCACAGTTGGGAGATCCCGGCGTGCTGGGGTGGGGGTTCGTCGCGTCGATCCTGCTGGGATTCGGGGCGATGGAGCTCGTGCGCGCGGCTGGACGCGCGCCGGTCAGCGAGGTCGTGCTGTCCGCGCTCTTCTCGGGGCTCGTGTTCTGCTACGCCAGCGTGCGCGAGTCCCGGGTGTTCGCGTACTACTACGGCCTGATGCTGGGCGTCCTGGCCGATATCGTGCTGCTCGGGTTCCCGACGCTGAAATAGGCGCCGGGCGTTCGATGTATCCCTGACCGGAGACGGCGCCGCGAGGGCCGTGCGTGCGCCGACCGCGCGCCGGCGCCGCGGACCCGGCGGCGCGCCGCCGGGTCCGCGCCTGATGTCAGGATCGCTTCGGCCCGGCCAGCCACGGCACCAGCGTGGCGACGGCCACGGCCGGGATGAAGTGCAGGACGGTGTCGGCCGGCAGCAGCCTGGCGGGGTAGTGGCGCGGGCCGAAGTGCCCCAGGCCGACCAGGGCCGCCATCTGCCGAATCGGGACGACGAGGCCATCGATGGGGATCGCGAGGTGCGGCCCGTGCCCCGCGGGCAGCGGCAGCAGGATCACGAGCAGGCTGTCGAGCGCCGCGATCGCGAGGCTCGTCGCCCACAGGGCCCGGCCCGGGGTGCGCACCACGCGGGCGAGGCCCAGATACAGGAGCCCGCCCGCGATGCCGGCGGCAAACGCCGACCACGCGGTGTCCCGGATCGACGGATCCCGGACTCCCAGCAGGAGCTGCACTGCGATGTTGGCCGCGGCTGCGATGACACCCGCGGCGGTCCCTGCGACGAGCGGCGCGACCGCGGCGCCGATGCGGATGGCGTGTCTCTGGGCTGTCATGTCACTCACCTCCCCGGTGCGACCGGCGGTGTGTCTGGGACCAGGATAGGGGCCTGCTGTGAACCCGCGATGGAGGATGCGTAACCGGGTGATGAATTTCCGCCCTGCCGGGGTGCCGCAGGCCGTATGTGCAACGGTGGTGGGGGTTTTGAGGTGCATGCTATAATTGTGTGATGAGTGACGCGCAGTTTCGTCTAGTCACGGAACAGGCCCCCGCAGGCGACCAGCCGCAGGCGATCGTCAAGCTGGTCGACGGCGTGCGGCGGGGCGACCGATTTCAGACGCTGCTCGGCGTGACGGGCAGCGGGAAGACGCGGACCGTTTCCGAGGTCATCGCGCAAATTCAGCGCCCGACGCTCGTCCTCGCCCACAACAAGACGCTCGCGGCGCAGCTGTACGGGGAGTTCCGGCAGTTTTTCCCGGACAACGCGGTCCGCTACTTCGTGTCCTACTACGACTTCTACCAGCCCGAGGCGTACGTCCCCCAGAACGACCTGTACATCGCGAAGGACGCGTCGATCAACGACGAGATCGACCGCTTGCGGCACGCGTCGACGAAGGCGTTGATGGAGCGGCGCGACGTGATCGTCGTGGCGTCCGTGTCGTGTATCTACGGATTGGGCTCGCCGGAAGATTATCAGGACGTCATGCTGTTTCTCAAGACCGGCGAGCGGAAGTCTCGCGATGAGATCTTGCGGCGGTTGGTGGACGTGCAGTACGAGCGCAACGACATCGACTTCGCGCGCGGCCGATTTCGCGTGCGCGGCGACGTCATCGAGATCTTCCCCGCCTACGAGGACCGCGCGGTCCGCGTCGAGCTGTTCGATGACGAGATCGAGCGGATCCACGAGGTCGATCCGCTGACCGGGGAGCTCCTCGCGGACAAGCCGGCCGTGGCGATCTGGCCCGCGAAGCACTGGGTGACGACGGCCGCGAAGCTCGGCGACGGGCTCGGCCGGATCGAGGCGGAGCTGCGGGAGCGTCTGCAGTGGTTCCAGGATCAGGGCAAGCTCCTCGAGGCCCAGCGTCTCGAGTTTCGCACGAAGTACGATCTCGAGATGCTGCGCGAGGTCGGCTACTGCCCCGGGATCGAGAACTACTCGCGCCCGCTCTCGGGGCGCGCGCCCGGCGAGCGGCCGGGATGTCTGCTCGACTACTTTCCCAAGGACTTTCTCGTGGTGGTCGACGAGTCGCACGTGACGCTCCCCCAAGTACGCGGGATGGTCGAAGGCGACCGGGGCCGCAAGAAGAACCTCGTCGACTTTGGGTTCCGGCTGCCGTCGGCGTACGACAACCGCCCGCTCACCTTCGCGGAGTTCGACCGCATGGTGCCGCAGGCGCTGTTCATCTCGGCGACGCCGGGTCCGTACGAGATGTCGGTCAGCGCGCAGGTCGTGGAGCAGATCGTGCGGCCGACCGGTCTGGTGGATCCGCAGGTCGACGTCCGTCCCGCGAAGGGCCAGGTCGACGATCTGATCGCCGAGATCAAGGGGCAGGTCGAGAAAGGCGAGCGGACGCTCGTGACCACGCTGACGAAGCGCATGGCCGAGGATCTGTCGGACTATCTGCAGGAGCTCGGGATGAAGGTGCACTACCTGCACGCCGAGGTCGAGACGCTGCAGCGGATCCAGATCCTCAAGGACCTGCGGCTCGGCACGTACGACGTCCTGGTCGGGATCAACCTGCTGCGCGAGGGGTTGGATCTGCCCGAGGTGTCGCTCGTGGCGATTCTCGACGCCGACAAGGAAGGATATCTGCGGTCCGAGACGAGCCTGATCCAGACGATGGGGCGGGCGGCCCGCAACGTCGGCGGCCGCGTGATCCTCTACGCCGACGAGGTCACCGAGTCGATGCGGAAGGCGATCTCGGAGACCAATCGGCGCCGGGTGATTCAGCTCCAGTACAACGAGGAGCACGCGATCACCCCGACGACAATCGTGAAACCGATCCGCGACATGATCGAGCTGCTGGAAGTTGCGGAGGAGCCCGCTCCGTACCCGGCGGAGGACGGCGACGGGGCCGTGCTGACCGCGAAGGAGCTGGTCGGGCTCGCCGAACAGCACAAGCAGGTGCCGTGGGACATCGCGCGCCTGCTGATGTTGAGCCCCGGGGAGCTTGAGCGGACGATCGAGGTGCTTGAACGGGAGATGCAGAAGGCCGCCGCGGAGTTGCAGTTCGAGAAAGCGGCGTCGCTGCGCGACCAGCTGCAAGAGCTGCGCAAGGGTCTCGGGGAGCCATTTTTCGCGCGGCCCGGCTCGCGGCGGGGCCGTCGCGGGTCGCCGTCGTCCTCCGGCGGCCGGGGCCGGCGGCGTCCCGGCGGGGTCGGGAAGGGATCACGGCAATAACGAGGGCGCGTCCGGGCGTTTACCACGTGAGAAGGTGCATGCCCGCATATCACCGAACACACGTTCGATAACATAGCTCAGTTCTCGAGGAGCACCATGCCGCTCGATCGGATCGTCGTGCGCGGCGCGCGCGAGCACAACCTCCAGAACATCGATGTCGAGCTGCCGCGAGACCGCCTCGTCGTGCTTGACGGGGATCTCGGGATCGGGGAAGTCGTCCCTCGCGTTCGACACGATCTACGCCGAAGGGCAGCGCAAGTACGTGGAGTCGCTGTCGGCGTACGCCCGGCAGTTTCTGGGGTTGATGGAGAAGCCGGACGTCGATCACATCGACGGCCTGAGCCCGGCCGTGTCGATCGACCAGAAGGGAGCTCCGCGGAATCCGCGGTCCACCGTGGGGACCGTGACCGAGATCTACGACTACCTGCGTCTCTTGTATGCGCGCGTCGGCGTGCCGCACTGTCCGAAGTGCGGGAAGCCGATCAGCCGGCAGACCCCCGAGCAGATCGTGGACCACGTCCTGGAGATGCCCGAGGGGCGGCGGATTCTCGTCCTCGGGCCGATCGTGCGCGGGCGCAAGGGGGAGTACCGCCAGCTGTTCCAGGATCTGAGGCGCCAGGGCTTCGCCCGCGTGCGCGTGGACGGCAACCTGTACGAGCTCGGCGAGGAGATCCCGCTTGACAAGAACCGCAAGCATTCGATCGAGGTGGTCGTCGACCGGCTGATCGTCCGCCCGGACATCCGCAGCCGGCTGAACGACTCCGTGGAGACCGCGCTCAAGCTCGGGCAGGGCGTCGTCGGCATCTCAGTGGTCGACGGCGAGGAGTTCACGTTCAGCCGGAACTTCGCCTGTCCCGACGACGGCGTCAGCCTGCCGGAGATCGAACCCAGGCTGTTCTCGTTCAACGCGCCGTACGGGGCGTGCCCGACCTGTACGGGTCTCGGGTACAAGCAGGAGATCGACCCCGCCCTCGTCCTCGATCCGTCGCTGTCGCTGCTCGACGGGGCGGTGCTGCCGTGGGCGAGTTCAACGGCCGAGTACTATCAGGAGCTCCTGCGCTCGCTCGCCGACCATTTCGGCGTCGACATGCACACGCCCGTGCGGAAGCTGCCGCGCGAGTTCGTGCGGGTGCTGCTGCACGGGACGGACGAGGCGGTGCGGATCAAGTATCACAACCGGTGGGGCACCCTGCGCCAGTACGAGACGGAGTTCGAAGGGATCGTCCCGCAGCTGGAGCGCCGGTACCGCGAGACCGACTCGGAGTCTCTCAAGGAAGAGATCGAGCGGTACATGAGCGTCGCGCCCTGCCCGGACTGCCGCGGCACGAGGCTGAAGCGCGAGGTGCTGGCGATCACGATCGGCGGCCGCTCGATCGCCGACACGTCCGCGCTGACCGTTCGGAGCGCGCTGCAGTTTTTCGAGACGCTGACGCTTACGGCGCGCGAGCAGTTGATCGCGCAGCAGATCCTCAAGGAGATCAGCGCGCGCCTGCGGTTCTTGGTGGATGTCGGGCTCGACTACCTGACGCTGGACCGCACCGCGAACACGCTGTCGGGCGGCGAGGCGCAGCGGATTCGTCTGGCGACCCAGATCGGCTCGGGTCTGATGGGCGTGCTGTATGTGCTGGATGAGCCGAGCGTCGGGCTGCATCAGCGCGACAACCGGCGGCTGATCGACACGCTCGAGCGGCTGCGCGATCTCGGCAACACGATCCTCGTGGTCGAGCACGACGAGGAGACGATCCGGGCGGCCGATTGGATCGTCGACATCGGCCCGGGCGCCGGCGCCCACGGCGGGCACGTCGTGGCGTCCGGCCCGCTCGAGAAGATCCTCCGCACGCCCGAGTCCGTGACCGGACAGTTTCTGTCCGGGGTCCGGACGATCCCGATCCCGCCCCGCCGGCGTGCCGGGAACGGGGGCGCGATCGTGATCCGCGGCGCCCGTGAGCACAACCTGAAGGGGATCGACGTCTCGATCCCGCTCGGCATGTTCGTCTGTGTCACCGGCGTGTCGGGGTCCGGGAAATCGACGTTGATCGACGACATTCTGTACCGCGCACTGTCCCATCATCTGCACGGCGCGCGGATGCACCCCGGCGCGCACGAGCGGATCGACGGGCTGCGGCTGGTCGACAAGGTCATCAACATCGACCAGTCTCCGATCGGGCGGACGCCGCGCAGCAATCCCGCGACGTACACGAAGACGTTCGATCTGATCCGCGAACTGTTCGCCGCGACGCCGGATGCGCGCGCGCGCGGGTTCAAGCAGGGGCGGTTCTCGTTCAACGTCCGCGGCGGGCGGTGCGACGCGTGCGAGGGAGACGGCATCGTCCGGATCGAGATGCATTTTCTCCCCGACGTGTATGTCCCATGCGAGGTGTGCAAGGGCAAGCGCTATAACCGCGAGACGCTGGAGGTCAAGTACAAGGGGAAGTCGATCGCCGACGTGCTGGACATGACCGTCGACCAGGCGGTGCAGTTTTTCGACGCGATCCCGCGGATCAAGCGCAAGCTCCGGACGCTCGCGGACGTCGGGCTGGGCTACGTCGCGCTCGGGCAGTCGGCGACGACGCTGTCGGGCGGCGAGGCGCAGCGGGTGAAGCTCAGCACCGAGCTGAGCCGCCGCGATACCGGGCGGACCGTGTACATTCTCGACGAACCGACGGTGGGGTTGCACTTCGCGGACGTGCAGCGGCTGCTCGAGGTGCTCCATCGTCTGGCCGATGCCGGCAACACGGTGCTGGTGATCGAGCACAACCTCGACGTGATCAAGACCGCGGATTGGATCATCGACCTCGGGCCCGAGGGCGGAGATCTCGGCGGGTACGTGGTCGCCGAAGGGGCGCCGGAGACGGTCGCACGCATCCCGGCGTCGTACACCGGCCAGTATCTGCGGAAGCTGCTGCGCCTCCAGGCCGCGCGGCCGAAGGTCCCGGCCCGCGCCGACGGACGGTCGTGGGCGCATCTCGCGGATGCGGCCCGGCCTTCGCGGAACGGCGCGCCGGTGCGCGCCGGCCGCTCCCGCGTGCCCGCGGCGAGCCGCCGCCGCGGCCGCTAGGCCGCACGCCGCGTCCGGGACACCCCGCCGCATGATCCGTCCGTCACGACGCCGAATACCGCGGAAGGACCGTACGCCCGCGCGGGCCACCGGATCAAGGAGGATGGGATGAGCGCACCATTGGTCGTGCTGTGGAGCGAGGGAGAGAAGGGGCCGCGGTTTCCGCTGGACGCACAGGCGATCACGGCGGCGGGCGGGATCCTGCGCTACGTGTCGTGCCGGACCGAGGCGGAGCGCATCGCAGCGGCCCGGGACGCGCACGCGATGGTCGCCGGGGGCGCGCCGATCACCGACGCGTTCTGTGCGGGTGCGACCGGCCTCGTCGGCCTCGTCCGCACCGGGATCGGCCTCGACACGGTGGATCTTCCCGCGGCGACCAAGCACGGCGTGTGCGTCGCGCACGTGCCCGATTTCTGCTACGACGAGGTCGCGGACACCACGTGGACGCTGATCCTGGGCGTGACGCGCAAGCTGATCCTCGCCGACCGGCACGTCCGGGGCGGGGGCTGGGTCCCCGGCGCGATGCTGCCGATGCATTCGCTGCGCGGGCGGACGCTCGGGTTGGTTGCCTTCGGCCACATCGCCCGAAAGGTCGCCGAGCGCGCGCTGCCGTTTGGGCTGCGGGTGGTGGCGGCCGACCCGTACGTGGACGCCCCGGAGATGGCGAAGGCGGGCGTCGAAAAGCTCGGGCTCGACGAACTGCTCTCGCAGGCGGATATCGTCTCGCTGCACACCCCGCTGACCGAGGATACCCGCGGGATGATCGGCGCGGTGGCGTTCGCCCGGATGAAGCCGGGCGCGATCCTGATCAACACCTCACGCGGGGGTGTGGTGGATCAGCAGGCGCTCGTCGCGGCGCTGCGGTCGGGGCGTCTCAGCGGTGCGGGGCTCGATGTGCAGACCCCCGAGCCGCCGGCGAAGGACAACCCCTTGTTCAGCCTGGACAACGTCGTGCTGACGCCGCATTACGCGTCCACCACCGTCGAGGCGTTGGGGCAGTTGTGCGAGAAGGTCAACCGCCAGGTGGTCCAGTTCCTGCGTTGGGAATGGCCGACCTATCTGGCCAACCCGAAGGTGCGGGAGCAGCCCAACTGCCGCCTCACCGCCAGACGGCCGGCGTAACGCCGACCCCGCCGCGCCGACGGAGGCGCCCGATCACTGGCGCGCGAGGGAGATGCCGGCCAGGATGCATGCGCCGGTGGCGACCAGCGGGAGCGTGACCGCCTCGCGCAGCATCACGAGCGCGAGCGCCACGGTGACGATCGGCTGGGCGAACTGCGCCAGCCCCATCCGCGCGATCCCGCCAGACGCGAGCGCCCAGTACCACGCGACGTAGCCCACGATCGAGACCATCACGGCGAGATAGCCCACGGAGATCCATTCGGCCGGCGTGACCGCCGTCCACGGCGTCCGGGAGGCGAGGACGGCGAACGCCGGCAGGACGGCGGCCCCCGACAGGACGATGCCCCACACCGTGGTCGCCCACGAGCCGTACTCCCGGGCCGCCCGGGCTCCCACGACGTAGCCGCCGGTCCCGCACAAGAGCCCGCACAGCACGAGCGCGTCCCCCGCCACCGACTCGGGGGCCCCCCGAAGGCCCAGGCGAAAGACGACGAGCGCGACCGCGCCGGCGAGGGCGACCGCGGCGCCGGCGACCCACCGCGCCGACACCGGGTGGCCCTCCAGGACCGCGGCGATCACGCCGGTCGAGACGGGGGCGAGCGCAAGGATCAGGGCGGCGTGTGAGGCCGTCGTCAGCCGCACCCCGTACGTGAACAGGACCGGGAACCCGACGAATCCGCAGAGCCCCGAGACGACGAGCGGGGCCCACCGGGCGGTCCCGAGGGGTCGCGGGAGCCGGCCCACGCCGACGACCGGCAGGAGGAGCACCGCCGCCCAAAGCGTGCGGAGCATCGCCACCATCAAGGGGTTGAGGTGGGTGACGGCAATCTTGGTCGCGATCGGCGACGCGCCCCAGACGACGACCGCAAACCCCGCCGCCAGGGCGACCGCCGCGGGGCGTCCCGGCCCCCGCGGCACGCCCGCGCGGGTATGCGGTGTCCTATCGATCGGGAGCGACCATCCGGTGCGTCGTTGACCCCGGGCCGCGTGTCGGCCCGACCGTCCTACGGCTTCGGCTGCACCGGCGCGCCGATGCACGCCTCGCACGGTTGCGTGTCATCGGCCTGACTGCTGAGGATGAAACCGGTCTCGGTTTGGCGGAACGTCCGGATGGCGAACGACACCGGCCAGCCGCGCAGGTCCACGACGGGGTTGATCTGCTGCTCGACCTGCGCGGCCACCGCGCCCGGCATGGGCAGGGCGTCGACGGTCAGATCCTGGAGGTGAAAGAAGATCTCCGGCACCCCGGACACTTCGAACGTCCCCCGCATGCGCACGTGGGTGGGAAGGCCGCTGTAGACGATCGTGCCGGCGGCGATCGTCGAGGCGCCGTCCGCGGTCAGCGTGACGTCCTTCACCGTGTTCTCATGATTGAGCAGATCCTGCACGCTTTCGAGCGCCACCTTGCCGTAGATCGCGCTGGTCTGCACCGCGACCACTTGCAGCGTGCCGCGGCGCAGTTGGGACGGATCCAGGGTCACGCCGAGGAGCCGGAACCAGAGTTGGTCGATGCGCAGCCCCTGGATCGCCGCGTGCTCGGCGTAGACGCCGACCTGGTTGTAGGCTCCGTCGTGGGGACCGGGCACCGCGGTGACGCGGACGACCGGCGGGTTGCCGAGCAACCGGCTGAACACGGGTTGGAGCGCATCGACCCCCGCGGACGGGGCGGCGGCGGACGGCCGCGCGACTCCGAGCGCCCCGACGCACAGCGCGGCGGTGATCACCCATACGGCAACACGGTTCTTCAACATCGCAACTCCGGCCCGGTGTCGTTCTGAGACTCCACTCCAGTGTACGTTACCCCATGCATGGGGACAAGTACACGCGGATGGTGCCGCAGCACGGTGGCCGCGGAGACGCGCACGATCATGACGGCCGCGGTGACCCGCACACCTGCATGCTCAGGTGATCGGTGGGTACCGATCCGTCTTCGCCCCGGGACGGGGTGCGATTCGGCGCACGCCTCCTGTTCGAGGTAAGCCCGCCCACCTGTTCGCGCCGGCGGTCTACACCCCTGCTCACTCACGGGCTGCGACCGGACCCGCGCGATTCCGGCTGCGCTCGAACGAAGCGCCGACGTTCTGGACAACAGCCTGCGCACCCTCCGGTCGCTACCGCGAGCGGTTCTTTGACGCCACGGTCTTGTCGACCGCGTCCAGGCGTCGTGCGACCCCCGCGCGCAGATCGCCGTACTGCTCCTGGATCTTGCCGACTACCTGGTCCGTCTTGCCCGCCCGTTGATTCCGCTTATCGTTCGTGAGCTTTCCCCACTGCTTCTTAACGGCCCCGCGGAGTTGCCGCTGCTTCCCGCCGAGTTGATCTTTGTTCATCGCGTCGACCTCCTCTCGTTGGTACCCAGTGCCTACCTTAATCCTTGATCCGACCGACGTTGTTCCCCTCATCGAGCGGTCTACGCAAACGCCCTGCCACCGGTCAACAAGTTGAAGACCAGGACGACCACCGCGAGGAGCAGCAGCAAGTGAATCAGGCCGCCCCCGACGTGGAGGCTGAATCCGAGCAGCCATAATACGACCAGCACCACGCAGACTGTCCACAACATTGGTGTGTCCTCCTTTCGTCTCGAATTTTGCCGAACTCTGGGTCCGGTGTTTCCTCGCCATACGCGTGTCGAACTCGCGTACAAAAAGCGTAGCATGACACAGCGTGGAAGACTGTGCAAAGTACCACAGGGGGGCGACGGCCGAGTACGTGGGGAAGACACGGGCGGATGTGTCCGACGATCTACCGATCTCGCGTGACTCGTGCGATGTTCGTGGCGGACGATGGTGACGAGTGCATGCCGACGTTCAGCGCGCCATCGTACTCGATGCGCGGCGGGGTCCTCGATCCGATCACGACGGAAAGTCACGCGTGCTCGGGTTGTGCCGAACCTGACCGTCAGCGTGAAGCGGAGTCCCGTGTGCGGCACAGGGCGGGGAGCGGGCTTGGGAGTCCGGCGCTCCGCGAGTATAATGAACGGGTGATGACCGAGCACAATCCAGCGGCCGCAGCTGCGCATGAAGCCGCGCCGGGTTCGATGCCGCTGGACGCGGCCGCCGACGGCGTCGCCGGCCTGCACGAGAAGCTCGCGGCGCTTCCCGATCAGCCCGGCGTGTATCTAATGCGCGACGGCGCGGGCCGGGTGATCTACGTCGGCAAAGCGACGTCGCTGCGGGGCCGTGTGCGGCAGTACTTTCAGCCGGGCCACACCGACAACCCGCGGATCCTTCACCTGGTCTCAAAGATCCGCGACTTCGAGACCGTCGTCTGCGCGAACGAGGTCGAGGCGCTGATCCTCGAGGCGACGCTGATCAAGCGCCACCGCCCGTGGTACAACGTGCGGATGGCCGACGACAAGGCCTACCCGTATCTGAAGCTGACGAACGAGCCCTACCCGAAGATCGTCATGACCCGCAAGGTCGCCCGAGACGGCGCGAAGTACTTCGGTCCGTACCCGTACCACGAGCCGAAGCTCGTGGGACGGACGATCCGGCTGATCCGGCGCCAGTTCAAGCTGCGGACGTGCAATCTGGAGATCGAGCACAATCTGCCCCGGCCGTGTCTCGACTACTACATCGGCCAATGCAGCGCCCCGTGCGTCGCGTGGGGCGCGACCCCCGAGCAGTACGCCGAGCAGGTCGCGCAGGCGGGCGCGTTCCTCGAGGGCAAGCAGGACCGCCTGCTCGACGACCTGCGCACCCAGATGGAGGCGGCCGCCGCGGCGCTCGACTTCGAGCGCGCGGCCCAGCTGCGGGACCAGCTGCGCGGCCTGGAGGCGCTCGGAGAGAAGCAGCGGATCGTCTCCGCCGGCGAGGAGGATCGGGATATCGTCGCGCTCGCCCAAGAGGGGGACGACGGGTGCGTCCAGATCTTTTTCGTCCGGGCCGGGCGCCTCGTCGGGCAGGAGCACGTGATGCTGAAGGGCACGCGCGGCGTGCCGTCCGGCGAGACGCTGTCGGCGTTTCTCACGCAGTTTTACGAGGCGTCGTCGACGCCGCCCCCGCAGATCCTGGTCCCGGAGCCGATCCCGGACCGCGAAGTGATCGAGCGGTGGCTCGCGGAGCGTCGGGGCGGCCGCGTCGCGATCGTCCAGCCGCAGCGCGGCGAGCGGGTGCGTCTCGTCGAGATGGCCCGCGAGAACGCGGCGCTGCAGCTGTCACAGGAGCGCGCCCGCCGGGGCGATGAAGTCGGGCCGGGCGCGCGTGAGCTGGCGCACGTCTTGGGCCTGGAGACCCCGCCGGTCCGCATCGAGTGCTACGACATCAGCAATTTCCAGGGCGGCGAATCGGTGGCCTCGCTCGTCGTGGCGGAGGGCGGCCGGCCGAAGAAGCGCGACTACCGCCGGTTTCGGATGAAGTACGCGGAGGGACCCGATGACGTCGCGATGATGCGCGAAGTGCTCGGCCGCCGGTTCGCCCAGGCGCGGCAGGAGCAGGAGCGTCTCGACCGCGACGAACCGATTCCCGTGAAGTGGGCGGTCCTGCCCGACCTCATCGTCCTCGACGGCGGCCGCGGGCAGCTCGGGGCGGCGCGGGAGGTCTTGTTTGAATACAACCACGCGATTCCCTCGATCGCGCTGGCCAAGCAGCAGGAGCTGATCTACGTCCCCGATCTCTCCGAGCCCATCGCGCTGCCCCGCGAGTCACAGGCGCTGCAGCTGCTCCAGCGCCTGCGCGACGAGGCGCACCGCTTCGCCAACGCGTATCACCAGATGCTGCGGCAGCGCCGGATCGTGTTTTCCGCGCTGGATGAGATTCCGGGCGTCGGCGAGCGGCGGAAGCGGGCGCTGATCCGCCGGTTCGGCTCGGTCCGCAACGTCCGGACCGCGACGGTGGACGACATCGCGGCGGTTGAGGGAATCGGACGCAAGGTGGCGGAGCGGATTCACACGTTTCTCGCGGAGCACCCGGCGTAGTCGGGCACGACGTCATGCGGTCGGCGTGCCGTCTGATCGCCCCGGGTGCGCCGGCGCCTCGTGCGGGCCGCGGCCTCCGTGGCGCCGGACGGTAGTCCGCCGCGCTCAGCGCCGGGAGCCTGGCTCGCCGACCCGGGCGGCGTCACGATCGGCACGACGTTTCAGACCGGCCTGTATCTCGGCGAGGCGTTCCGCGACGGGCCGGCGCGGTGTACGGTGGAGGTTGTGTTTGATCCGCGCATGCTCTACTGCATTGCGCTCGCGCCGCCGACGGCCGGCGGCCCGACGGTGACCCTCGACGTCACGATCGCGAGCGGCCGCGTTCAGGCGACGCTCGTCCGGGCGGAGGCTGCCGGCGCGCAGACGTCTCCGGCCGTGGGGATCCCGGTCGCGGCGCTGCGGTGGCGATGCGTGGGCGAGGGGACGACCGACGTCTTCGTGCGGGTGGTGGACCCCGACGGGTACCCGCCGTCGCGCCTGCGCATCGTTCAGCGCCCGCGCGGGTGACGCGGGTGCCCGGGCCGGCGTCCGTCAGCCGGCGTCCGTGCGCCGGGGCTGGGGAGGCTCGCCGGTCCGTTCCCAGGCGACGGCCCACGTGTGGGGCTCGGTGATCCGAACCGCGCCGCGCGCGGCGAGTGCGCTCCCCGGCAGGTAGCGGTCGTCCAACCGAAACGCGCGCACAAGGGTGGCGTCGATCGGGACCGCGACGGGCGAGACGGCCCGCACGGCGATGGCGTCGATGGCCGCGTCGTCGGCGCCGGGGGGAAGTTTGACCGCGGTGCTCTCGGCGTCCGCCCCGCCGAACGCGAGATCGGGGCGGCCCCACGCGGATGTGTACCAGCACCCCCCGATCCGGACGCCGGCTTCGAGCGGCTGCGACGCCCCCGGGCGGCGCTTCCAGTGGAGGAACAGATATCCCCGGAGGTCGGCCGGCGCGGGGCTCGACGGGTCGGGGGTCTGTTCCAACGCCACCTGGCGGAGGACTTCGAGCGCGCTCACCCGGTAGACCCACGGAAAGCGCTGCAGCACGCCTTCGCGCGGCTCGTCCTCGGGCTGCGCAAGGGCGGGCGCGAGCGCGACCCGCCGGGTCCCATCCACGCGGTCCGTCACCATGCCGTGCCGGCCGGTCACCTGCAGCACCGGATGCACGCCCCACGCACGCGCTCCGCGGAACGGGAGCGTACGGTGGCCGCGGCCTTGATACTCCTCACGTGCGATGCCGCCGGAGTCGTTCCACTCCACCCGGTAGATCCACTCGATGTCCGTCGTGTGGCCCCACTTGGCCAGCAGTCCGGTCAGATCGGTGCCGGCATCCTCGTGCGAGAAGACGACGTGATACTCGAGGCCCGGGCGCGAGGAGTCCGGCGCGGCCGGGGACGCGACCGCGCGGTAGAACAGGAGCAGCGGCGTATCGGTGACGACCCCGTCGGGCAGTCCGGCATCGTGTCGGTAGTAGAGGATTGGGGTGGACGCCCAGATCGGGGCGGACGGGTCTTCGTCGGCGACTCCGCCGGTGCGGAGGCCGAGGAGCTCCACTCCGCCGGTCGGCGGGACCGCGGCGCGGCGGTCGACCTCGAGCCGCAGGACGTGCGGTCCCCGCGTGAGTCGTCCGAGGGACCGAAGGTATTCGGTCGGCTCGGCGCCGCCGGCGACCACCAGGTCCTGCCGGCGCCGGCCGTCGACTTCGAGGATCACGACGGCCGCCGCCCCGCGCTCCCACGATGTCCCGGGCGCGGCGAGCGTCGGCGCGGCCCAGGCTTCGCCGTCGGCGTCCAGGGTAAATGTATGCTGCGCCGCGACGTCGATCGTCACGGCCGGCCGAAGCGGGTGTTCACGGGCGAGCGGGCGGAGTCGCTGGAGGTCGTGTGCCGGTCACCGCGCGTCGGGTGCGGCGACCGCCGGCCGCATCGGTCCACCGATCTCGATCATCTCCGAATCGCGGAACGCGAGCGCGCGCACGAGCCGCACGGACACGGGCGCGCCCTCGGTCAGCGCGGCGTCCTTCGGCGTGAACATCCGCAGCTCGCCGACGCCGGGACAGTCGAGCAGCACCTGCAGGTAGTGCCCGAGGTTGATCACGCGCCGAATCTGCATGGGCGCGCCGGCGGCGTCGACGGCGAGGTCCTCCGGCCGCACCGCGACCGTGGCCTGGGTTCCGTCCGGCCAGCCCCGCCCGTCGATCGGGAGGCGCCACGGACCGGCGGCCAGCGTGCCGCCGGCCTGCGCCGTCGCCGGGAGCAGGTTCATCGTGCCGATGAAGTCCGCCACGAACAGCGTGCGCGGGTACTCGTACAGCGCGGAGGGCGTGTCCACCTGCTGCAGCACGCCCGCGTGCATGACCGCGATGCGGTCCGCGATCGTCAGCGCCTCTTCCTGGTCGTGCGTGACGAACACGGTTGTGATCCCGACCTTGCGCTGCAGCTGCTTGACCTCCTCGCGCATCCGCACCCGCAGCCGCGCATCGAGATTGCTGAACGGCTCGTCGAGCAGGAGGATCTGCGGTTCCAGGACGAGGGCGCGGGCGACCGCGACGCGCTGCTGTTCCCCGCCGGACAGTTGATGGGGGTATTTCTGGCCACTGCCGGGGAGGCCGACGAGCGCCAGCGCCTCCTGGACCTGGCGCGCGATCGCGGCGCGCTCCAGCCGGCGGATGCGGAGGCCGAACGCGATGTTCTGCTCCACCGTCATGTGCGGCCACAGGTTGTAGCGCTGGAACACCATCGCGGTGGGACGCCGCTCGGGCGGCAGATCGACGACGCTGCGGCCGTCGATCTGGATGTCCCCGGAATCCGGCGCCGCGAACCCGCCGATCATCCGGAGCGTCGTGGTCTTGCCGCACCCCGACGGGCCCAGCAGGCACATCAGCTCCCCGTCCTGGACTTCGAGGGTGACGTCGTGCACGGCGGCCTGGGTGCCGAAGCGTTTCGTCAGGTGTTCCAGCGACAGGCGCGCCATGGGCTCCCCCCGCGGTTAGAGGTTGTATCCGGCCGCGAGATAGCCGGCCCGGAGGTACCGCTGCATCAAGAGTAGCAGGACGAGCGAGGGGAGGGCGAGCAGCACCGAGAACACCGCCCCGACCGGCTGGGGGTAGCCCAGGACGAGGCCGTACATCAGGACCGGCATCGTGATGTGGTTCGGCGTGCCCACGATCAGCGACCCCTGCGCCTCGTCGAACGCGGCGATGAATGCGAACAGCGCGGCGACGATCAGACCCGGCAGCGCGATCGGGAGCGTAATCTGGAAGAACGTCCGGAGCGGTCCCGCCCCGGCATCCCGGGCGGCCTCTTCGAGGTTCCGGTTGATCCCGCGGAACGTCCCCGTCGGGATCCAGATCATGAACAGCAGCGTGTTGATCAGCTGGATCATGACGACCCCGGCGAACGTATCCATCAGGTTGAGCCGGTAGAACAGCGTCGCGATGCTGACGTACAGGCCGATCTTCGGGAAGGCGTTGGCGCTCAGGAACGACAGCAGCAGCACGCGCCGCCCCGGAAATTCGAGCCGCGCGAACGCATAGGCGGCGGGAATGCAGATCAGCGCGGACAGCGCCGTCGCGACGGGCGCGCTCTCGACGCTCATGCGGATGGACTTGACGACGTCGTCTTGCCCGAGGACGTAGAACCACCACTTAAGCGAGAACTCCGGGATCAGCGCGGGGAATAGCCACGTCCCGGCGACCGCCCACATCAGCAGGCTCAACAGCGGGCCGAGGATGAACGCCGCCAACGCGAGGAGGGCGCCGAGCCCGATTGTTTTTCTCAGCACGCGGACCGCCTGAAACCACTGGGACCCGCTCATCGGGTGCCCCGCTCGCGGCGGCTGACGCTCGCGATGTACACCGCCCCGACGATCGCGGCGATGAGAAAGGCGATCACCGCCATCGTGACCGACTCAGTGCGGCGCAGATACTGCGTCAGGTAGGCCGTCATGGTGACCCCCAGCATCTGCGGCGCGTTGCCGCCGACGAGAAAGGGGATCGTGAAAGAGCCGAAGATGCCGATGAAGAGGAGGGTCAGCGTGATCATGGTCGACGTCATGTTGAGCGGCAGGATCACCGCGAAGAACGTTCGCAGCGCGCCGGCGCCGACGTCCCGAGCGCTGTCGATGAGGGCGTCGTCGATGGACTGCAGCCCGGAGCCGAGGATGAGGACCGCAAACGGAATGCTCGCCCAGACCTGGGTCAGCACGATGCCGGTCGCGTTGTACATCAGCCGGGGGAACGTCTGGATCCCGAGGCGGTACAGGATCGTCGAGACGAAGCCGTGGCTTACCAGAAAGTTGATCATCGCATACGAGGTGATCACCACGGGAACGAACAGCGGCACCATGAACAGCACGCCCAAAAATCCCACGGCTCGGCTGCGCGTGAACCGGAGATACAGGGCGAGCGGATAGCTCAGCAGAAACGTCACGCTGACGGCCACGAGCGTGACCACGACCGTGTAGGTGATGTCCGCCCGGAGCCCTCGGGTGCCGAGCACCTCGGCGTAGTTCGAGAGCAAGCTGGTCCCCGCCGCGCGCGCGGTGAGCGTCGTCACGACCGCCGTGATCGCCGGGATCACCACCAAGAACAGCAGCACACAAAGCGGAGGGAGCACCAGGGCGAGCCCCAGTGCTCCCTGCTTCCATCCCGCGCGCACGCGGCCTACCGTCCCTGCGGAGACTGCGAACGAGTGACGATTAGCCGCCCCCGGCGACACGCTCGTGCCACAAGCGCAGCATGTCGGCGAAGTACTGCGAGTTCGGGAGCGGCGCGTACGGCTTCGCGACATCCGCGAACTTCGAGCGGACGCTCGCGGGCATGTACTGCCAATCGACCCCCGGATACCCGGAGACGCCGTTGACCACGAGCGTCTGCGCGTCAGGCGTCAGCAGCCAGTTCAGCAGCAGGAAGGTCCCCTCGAGATGGGCCGAACTGGCGGGGGCCGTCACCGTGGAGTCGCCGCCGAACAGCGGCGGGCTGAGCTGCTCGAGCTTCACGGTCTTCGGCAGCAAGCCGCGGCTCAGATAGTCGGTGCCCATGTCGGACCACACGGGCGCGATGTAGATGTTCTGCTGGGCGAGCAGCTGCAGCACCGCGACATTACCGTTCGGATGGGCGCCGCCATTGTACATCGCGGGCTCGAGCGACTTCAGCAGCTGCCAGGCGGCGTCCCAAGAGGACTCCGCTTTCGGGTCGTAGGAGCTCCCGATGAACTGCGCGTCCGATGCGTACTTGTACACGGCGGCCACCATGAACGCCTGGCCGGATCCGCCCGTGTTGGGGTCACAGTACGTGAATTTGCCGGGGTTCGCCTTGATCCACGCGACCAGGTCGTCGAACGTCTTCGGGGGGGTCTTGACGAACGCCGAATTGTACGCGACTACGACGGACGATCCGCGGTAGGGCATGCTGTAGCTTTGCGTGGCGTCCAGCTTCTGCTGCAGGACGTGACTCAGATTCGGGATCAGGTTCGACCCCAGCTTGACCCACAGGGCGTCGGGAATTCCCTGCGTGACGAATGACGGCTGCGTCTCCCACAGATCGACGTCGGTCTGGCGCCCCGACTGCTTCGCGGCCAGGATCTTATCGAAGACGCCCTGCGAGCCTTCCCCGTGCAGTAGCGGCACCATGTTCGCTTTGTACTGCGGATAGCGCTTCTGAAATGCTGGCAGCAGCATCTTCTGCCACAGATCGAAGATGTTCGTGTCGCCGCTGATGTAGACGTTCAGCGTCACGGGTGCCTGCGCGCCGGCCCCGCCGGGATTGACCCCCACTAGGAACGCGAGGACCGCGATTCCCACGATCAGTGCGACTGCGCGTGCTCGCGTGGCGTGTTTCATGATCATATACGCACCTCCGAGTCCACTCGTGGATCGTGTCGCACGGGCAGATCGTCTGGAACGTTCGTGTTCAACCGCGAACCCCCTCCTATGGTGCCGTACGGGTGATTCGAGGCATCTCGCGCGGTCCCTTGGGGAGCCTCCAAAGTTTCGCTCTTTCGTCGCCGTGGGATCACAAACGTATGGTCGCATCCCCCTGGGCTCCGAGCCGGAACCGGCGCCGCCGCGGCCGGATGGCTGCGGGCGGTCCGGAACGGGCGGCAGGCCGTTCTAGCCGAGGAGTTGGACGAGACGACGCGCCGCCTGCTGGGCCGTCTCGGCGTAGGGAAGAAACAGGTGCGACCGGTACTCGTGGATCACCGTGCCCTGATATCCCTTCAGCATGGCGAACACCTGCTCCAAGGGGATCGCGCCCCATCCGACCGGCAGGTGCAGATCCCCTTTCCCGAGGGGAAACGTGTCCGCCGGGGTCTGCGTGCGATAGAGGGTGAAGTTCTCCAGGCGCAGCGGGTCGTAGCGCCCGAAGTTGTCGTTCATGTGGACATGCCGGACGAGCGGCACCGCCGCGCCGATCGCCTCGAAGAAGTCGAAGCCGAACTGCGCGGCCGCGAGGTACGCGTGGCCGATGTCCAGGGTCATCACGACGTTCGGCCGGTTGACACGCCGGACGCACTCGATCACCGGCTCCATCCGCTCGACCTCGATGTTTTCGATGCCGAGCAGCACGCTCCCGGCGTCGTCGGACAGCCGCCAGATGGCCTCGACAAACGCGCTTTCGTCCTCGGGGGATGGGCTGCGCTGCTCGAAATGGATGACCAGAATCCGGGCACCCACCTCGCGCGCAAATCGCAGGGTGGCGCGGGCCACCGCGAGCTGGGCGTCGCGGTTCGCACGGTCCCGCAGGTCCAGGCTGCTCGGGCTGTGGAGCGAGTACCAGAACTCGTGGCGGCCGAAGTCGGCCAGGGCGGCCCGCAGCATGTCGGGATGCAGCTGGCCGCCGAAGATCATGCCGGTGCCGTCCATGCTGATCTCCACGGCGTCGTAGCCCACCCGCCGGGCGAATGTCAGCTCGTCGTGTCGTCCGTCGCCCCCGCGAATCGACATGCCCAGGCGAATCATGTGTCCCCCTTGATCCGACGCGCAGGATCCTGCCGGCCGTGTGTGCGTGCCGGCTCGTGCTGGACGGGTTCGACGCGGGGACGGCGGGCTCCCGGCGGGCGGCGTGTGGGCGTTGCTGGATGCTAAGATGGAACGCGGGAACGCGGCGGTTGACGGTGCCGCGGAGCGACCATGGAGCCGGATGCCATGACCGACGGGACTGCCCCCAGAGCAGCACGCACGCGTGGTCGCGTGGCCGCCGCCGCCGGCCGACGGCGGCGTGTACGCGGTCAGGGTCAGCGGGCTGAGCGCGGGGGCGACCGAGTCGCTCGTCGCGGCGGGACGGCGTGCGTCGCTGTGGACTGAGCCGGGCGCGGATCCCGACGCGCTGCTGCTCGTTGGGCCGCTCGAGGGATTCACGGCGCTTGAGGACGATCCCGACGCCGGAACAGGGTCAGGACCGATCGCCAGGGCGCTGGCGAGGTTCCGGACGGCGCCGCGGACGCTTGAGACCTGTGGCCGCCCGCTGGATCTGGCGCACGGGCCGCTGATCGTGGGCGTGCTCAACGCGACCCCGGATTCATTCTACGACCGGGGCCGGTACTTCGAACGGGACGCCGCGCTGGCCCGCGCAGACGAGATGGTGGCGGAAGGTGCCGACCTGGTCGAGGTCGGTGGGGAGAGTGCCCGGCCGGGACCGCCGCTCACCGCGGCGGAGGAAGCCGAGCGGGTGGCGCCGCTGATCGAGGCGCTGGCGCGGCGGGTCGCGGTCCCGATCGCCGTGGACACGTACAAGCCGGACGTCGCGCGGCGCGCGGTCGACGCGGGTGCCGTGCTGATCAACGACATCAGCGGGCTGGCCGATCTTCGCATGGCGCACATCGCCGCGGACACCGGCGCGGCACTGGTGGTGATGCACATCCAGGGCCGGCCGAAGGTGCGCCAGCCCAACCCGACGTACCGGTCCGTCGTCGACGAGGTCTACGCGTTCCTCGAGGATCGCACGGCCGCCGCGCGCAGCGCCGGCGTGCCGGCGTCCCGCCTCGTGGTCGACCCGGGGTTCAGCTTCGGCAAGACCGCGGACCATGACCTGGAAGTCCTGCGCCGGTTCGGAGAGTTTCGGAGCTTGGGGTATCCGCTGTATTTGGCCACGTCGCGCAAGAATTATCTTCGCGACGTGCTCGGGCTGCCATTTGAGGAGCTCCTGGAAGGCACGGCGGCGGCGGTCGCCTACGGCGTGCTGCAGGGCGCGCACCTCGTGCGCACGCACGATGTGCGGTTCATGGCGCGGATGGTCAAGATGCTCGACATTCTCATGAGGCCGGGGGCCGTCGCGGACAGCGCCGGCGGACGCCGGCGGGGGTGAGGGCGGTGGCGCGAGCGAGCGGCAGTCGCGGAAGGCGAGACATCCGGCGGGCGCAGGCGTGGCGCGGTGTCGATAAGCCGGCGATCGAGAGCGCCGTGGTCACGATCCTGCAGGCCATCGGTGAAGATCCGACCCGCGAGGGACTGCGCGAGACGCCGCGCCGCATCGCCGAGGCGTACGCGGAGCTGTTTGCGGGCGTGCATCAGGATCCGATGCCGTACCTGACCGTGGGCTTCGATGCGGAACGGCACAAGGAGATGGTCATCGTCAAAGATATCCCGTTCGCGTCGATGTGCGAGCACCATCTGCTTCCCTTCGTCGGCGTGGCCCACGTGGGCTACATCCCCAACGGACGGATCGTGGGGATCAGCAAGATCGCGCGGCTCGTGGAGACGCTCGCGCGGCGGCCCCAAGTGCAGGAGCGGCTCACATCGCTCATCGCCGACATGTTGATGAAAGGGCTGCGGCCGAGAGGCGCGGCGGTGGTGATCGACGCCAGCCATTCGTGCATGACGGTGCGGGGGATCAAGAAGCCGGGCAGCCGCGTCGTGACGTCGGCGAACCGGGGATTGTTCCGCGAGAATCCGAGCACGCGGGCGGAGTTTCTGTCGCTGCTGCGCCCGTCCTAGCCATCCCGGCCAGCGGTGCGTTGACAGAGGAGGCGTCTTTGTTATCATGGTGGGGCTGGAGCCACCACAGGAACCGGCCGGCTCTGGTATAATGACCCGTGGAGCGCGGGAGTAGCTCAGCCTGGTAGAGCGTCTCCTTGCCAAGGAGAAGGTCGTGGGTTCGAATCCCATCTCCCGCTCCAATGACAACCAGCGCGCGGCGACGTAGCCAAGTGGCAAGGCAGGGGTCTGCAAAACCCCCATTCGGCGGTTCGAATCCGCCCGTCGCCTCCAAGAAACACGACGCCACTCAACGGCCCGAAATCAACTCGCGGGATCCCGCCGGCGGTCGACGCGTGTGGCGAAGCGGCGAGTTGCGTATCCCCTCGGCGGTGCCCATCGCGTCTGGTCGGGGCTTGAAGTGGGCATCCCTATATGGGACTATGCCGAAGTCTGCGGCCGGGGTGACCTCCACGTTCGCTCAACTCCTGGCCGGTCCACCGGCGAGTTGCTGCGGTCCCGCTGAGAGGGCTATCCAACAGCTAGGATGAGAGCCACGCACAGCCATCCGCATTGGGGTGGGGAGGAGTACCTCCGCCACCTCGCCGCGATCGTCGACTCGTCCGACGGTGCCATCTTCAGCAGCACCCTCGACGGGATCATCCTGAGCTGGAACGCAGCGGCGGAGCGCATCTACGGGTACTCCGCGGAAGAGGCGATCGGGCGATCGATCGCGATCCTCGTGCCGCCCGATTGCCCCGACGATCCCCGAGGCCGTCTCGAACGCCTTGCGCGTGGGGAGCGGATCGAGCCGTATGAGACCACACAGGCTCGCAAGGACGGGGCTCGTATCACGGTCGTTCTGACCCTTTCGCCTCTCCGGGACGCGGAGGGGCGCATCACAGGCGCCTCGACGATCGCGCATGAGATCATAGAACGGAACCGGTCGGACGCTGCGCGTCGCCAACGTCTGGAGGAGAGCGCCGGGCTGGCTCAGCGGTACCGGAGCTTGTTCGAAGGCGTGCCGGTGGGCCTGTATCGGTCCACGCCGACCGGAGCGTTCCTGGAGGTCAACCCCGCCTTGCTCCGCCTGCTGCACTACCCGGACGTGCAGACCTTGACCACCCACAACGCCGCCGCGCTCTACTCGGACCCCGACGTTTGGGTACGCTGGATGGCGGTGCTGGTGTCCGAAGGCAAGATCACCGACTTCGAGTGCCAATTGCGCCGGTACGATGGGACGCTGATCTGGGTGCAGACGAGCGCGCACCTGGTCCGCGACGCCGACGGCAACGCCGAGTACCTTGACGGAGCGATCATTGATATCACGGAGCGCAAGGACACCGAAGCCGGACTCCAGGCGCGGACGGCGAAACTGGAGGCCGTCTACCACGTGGGCCGGCAGCTCCGGGAAGCGCGCAGCGTCGAGGAGATGTATGGGCTCCTTGTCGACCACGCGATGCACCTGCTCGGCGCCGAGCACGGTACGCTGGCGTTGTTCACCGAGGATCGGCGAAGCCTACGGCGTGTCTATGCCTCTGGGTTCCTGAGCGAACCCGGATCGGTGTTCCCGGTCGCTGGCAGCCTGTCGGAAACCGTGGTCCAGACCGACCAACCATTTGTCGCCGCCGATCTCGCGTCCGGCGCCCCGCGGACTTGGCAGGAGGGCGCCCGCTTCCGCGAGTTGGGGCCGATTCTCATCGTGCCCGTGCGATCCGAGCGGGAAATCAGCGGCACGCTGGCCCTCGCACGGAAGCGCGTCGCTGGCGTTCAGCCGTTTACCGACGCCGATGTGCACTTCCTGACGGCGCTCGTGGAGATCGGGGGCACCGCCATCCGCCGGGCCCGCCTGTACGACGGACTCCAACAGGCGTATTTCCAGACTGTCCTCGCGCTGGCGGGCACGGTTGACGCCCGAGATTCCTATACGGGGTCGCACAGCGACGAACTGGCGCGATGGGTTGAAACCCTGGCCCGGCGAATGGGGTGCGGGGACGACGAGGTGCGAGACGTCCGCTGGGCCGCTCTGCTGCACGACATTGGCAAGATCGCGGTGCCGGATGAAATTCTCCGAAAGGAGGGGCCTCTCACCGACGAGGAGTGGGCGGTGATGCTGGCTCATCCCGTGATCGGAGAGGAGATCCTGCTCTTTGTGGACGGCATGCAGCGCGTGGCCACGATCGTTCGTCACCACCAAGAGCGATGGGATGGGACGGGGTATCCTGACGGCCTGGAGGGCGAGGACATTCCGCTCGCGGTCCGTATTCTCACGGTGGCCGATTCTTTCGGCGCGATCGTGAACGATCGGCCCTATCGCAAAGGGCGTCCAAGTGATGAGGCGATCACCGAGATCCGCCAGCACTCCGGGACGCAATTCGACCCCGCGGTCGTCGAGGCGTTTTGTCAGATGGTGGCAGAGCATGTGGTCAACCCCGACACGGCGCCGCGTCAGGCGTCTGACGCCTCGGACGACGGGCGCCAGGCGCCGGCTGCCCTGATCACACGGTCCCTCTCGAATGCTCGGCGCGTTGCGCGAATCGTGCCGGCGATGGCCGATGTTGCCAGGCATCTCCTGCGGCCGCTTGATCTCCCGGCAGTCCTCGATGAAATCCTCAGCCTCATCCACGAAGTATTCGGCTACCCGATCTGTGCGATCTTTTTTGTCGACCAGCCGATGCGCGAACTGCGCCTCCAGGCGCAGCACGGGTATGACCCGGAGCTCACCAAGAACATGTCGTTGCACGGTGACACACGGGGCATCGCCGGCTGGGTTGCAGATCACGGCCGCCCGTATTACGCGGCGGACGTTACCGTGGATCCACTGTACGTGGTGGGCGCGTCTGCAGCCCGCTCAAAGATCGTCTACCCGCTGATCGTCGACGACATGGTAATCGGCGTTCTGGACGTGGAGAGCCCAGTCGTGGGGGGGTTCCCGAAGGAGATCCGCGACGTGCTTGAAGCCTTCGCGGTGCTCGCAGCGCTCGCGATTCTTCGGGCGCAGCGTGATGAAGACTTGACGAGGCTTGCGCACACAGACGGCCTGACTGGGTTGGCGAACCATCGGGCCTTGTGGGAGGCGCTGGAGCGTGAAGTTGCCGCAACCAGCCGTGCCGGTGCGCCATTGTCGCTCATTGTCGTCGAGATCGACGGCTTCAAAGACATCAACGATCGTTTCGGCCACCTGCAGGGAGACATCATCTTGCGAGCCGTCGCGGATACGCTGCGACAGAATAGTCGGACGACCGATCTTGCCTCGCGCGTTGGGGGCGACGAGTTTTTGCTCTTGCTGCCGGGTCTGGCAAAAGATATGGCCGCGTCGGTGGCCGAGCGCATCCGGCACCACGTCGAGCAGACCCCCGTGCCGGAAGGGATCAAGCTCACGGTGAGCGTCGGGTTAGCCTGCCTGCCCGCGGACGGTCACACAGCACGCGCGCTCGCTGAGGCGGCGGACCAGGCGATGTACGCGGTGAAGCGCAATGGCGGCAATCGCATCCACGTCGCATGACTTCCTTCTGCTTGCCCCCTAGTGCTCGTGGCGACGCGTGTGGTCGCGTGACCCCAGGCACTCATTGAGATCGTTTCAAGAGAGACTGGCGGGGGCGGGCGGCACGGTTTCCGAACCGCGCGTGTGACCCGGCCGGTGGCCGCGTGCAACCTCACACCGTATCATCGAGCCCGTCGCGCGTCCGGGAGCGGGACGGAAGGGAGCCCGACCGGCGGCGCGAAGTTATCGACGGGCGAGTGTCGGAATGGCAGACGAGGCGGACTTAAAATTCGCTGGCCTGACTGGCCGTGTGGGTTCAAATCCCACCTCGCCCACCAGACTCGTGGGGTGTGTGCGTGGCGGGCGACCCGAGCCCACACGACGGAGATCGGACCGCCCGTATGACGTCACCGTGCCCGACGCAGGCGATGTGACCCAACAGCGCATCGGAGCGTCTCAGAGGAGGGACGGCATGCCACCTGACAGGGACGAGTTCAACCGGAAGGTCATCGAAGAGTTTCGAGCCAACGGCGGTAAGGTCGGGGGGCCGTTCCAGGGGGCTCCGATGGTGCTCGTCCACCATCGGGGCCGCAAGAGCGGGACCGAGCGCGTCAGTCCGCTCGTGTATCAACCTGTCGGCGGCAAGTGGGCCGTCTTTGCGAGCAAGGCGGGGGCGCCGACGGACCCCGCGTGGTACCTGAACTTGGTGGCCAATCCCCGCACCACCATCGAGGTGGGCGGCGACACGTTCCAGGTAGTGGCCAGGACTGCGACGGGCGCGGAGCGAGAGGCGATCTGGGACAACCAGAAGAAGGTCATGCCGCAGTTCGCTGAATACGAGGTCAAGGCTGGCAAGCGGCGCATTCCCGTCGTGATCTTCGAACCGGTCAGCTGACGCCCGGGAATCTGCTTCGAAGCAGCTTGCGGGTGCCCGACCTCGTTGCGTCACGCTGACGCGGCGTTCGACACACCGCGCACGAGGTCGTCCAATTCCTCGCCATCAAGCGATTCGCGGGCCAGGAGTGCCGCGGCGATGCGCTCGAGCACCGCGCGGTGCTGGGTCAGCACCTGCCGGGCCCGACGGTAGCACTCGTCGATGATGCGTCGGACTTCCCGGTCGATCTCGCAGGCGATCTCATCGGAGTAGTTCCGGCTCTCACCGGAGGCGCGGCCCAAGAACGCCGAGCCCTGTCGTGTCCCGAGGGCGAGCGGACCCAGGCGTTCCGACATCCCGAACTCGGTCACCATCCTTCGCGCCAAGTCGGTCGCCTGCTGGAAATCGCTGGCTGCCCCCGTGGTGATCTCGCCGAATGTCACTTCTTCCGCGACGCGTCCTCCCAGCATGGCCGTGATATTCGAGAGGATCTCATCGCGCGTGCGCGTTTGCTTTTCCTCCTGCGGCAGCAGCATCACGGCGCCGAGCGCCATCCCGCGTGGCACGATCGTGACGCGATAGGGCGGATTGGCCGCCGGCAGCAGCTTCGCGAGCAGCGCGTGCCCGCCTTCGTGGAACGCCGTCAGCCTGCGCTCGTGGGGACTCAAAATCCGGCTCTTCCGCTGGGGCCCGCCGATCACCCGCTCGATCGCCTCGTCGAACTCTGCCCGGCTGATCCGGTTTTTGCCCCGGCGGACCGCGAGCAGCGCCGCCTCGTTGACCGTGTTCGCCAGTTCCGCGCCGCTGAATCCCGGCGTGCGCTGCGCGACCTGGTCGAGATTCACTTCCAGGGCGATCGGTTTCCCACGCGCGTGCACGTCCAGAATGGCCCGGCGGCCCCGTGAGTCCGGGTGGTCGACCACGATGCGGCGATCGAACCGGCCCGGCCGGAGCAGCGCCGGATCCAAGATGTCAGGCCGGTTGGTCGCGGCGATGACGATGATCCCGGAGTTCGGATCGAACCCATCCATCTCGACGAGCAGCTGGTTGAGGGTCTGCTCGCGCTCGTCGTGGCCAGCCCCCAGGCCCGCTCCCCGCCGGCGCCCGGCGGCATCGATTTCGTCGATGAACACCAGGCAGGGCGACAGTTTTTTCGCCTGGTCGAAGAGGTGCCGGATGCGGCTCGCCCCGACGCCGACGAACATCTCGACAAACTCGCTGCCCGAGATCGAGAGAAACGGCGCCTTCGCCTCACCAGCGATGGCCTTCGCGAGCAGTGTTTTCCCGCTGCCCGGGGGGCCGACGAGCAGGATGCCCCGTGGAATCTTGGCGCCCAATTCCTGAAACTTCGTCGGGCTTCGGAGGAACTCAGCGATCTCCGCCAGTTCCTCTTTCGCCTCTTCCACGCCCGCGACATCGTCGAACGTGACCCGCATCTCCGCCTCGGTGTGGCGCCGCGCGCGGCTCTTCCCGAACGACAGGATCTCCGGCCCGCCGGTCGACCGCTGGTGCGCGGTCCACCACGCCATGCCGAACAAGAGACACACCCCCAGCAGCGCCATCAGCCACGCGAACGCGCTCGGCCGGGCCGGTGGGGCGACGGTGATCGTGGCGTCTTTCGCCTCGAGCATCGCGAGGGCGGAGGTGTCGCCGGTCGGCAGATAGGTGTGGAAGGGGGCCCCGTGCGCCACCCGCCCCGTGACCACGTCGCCCTGCAGCACAACGCTCGCGATCTTGCCGGCGCGGACCAGGTCAAGGAACCTGCTGTAGGCGATCGCGGTGTCCGGCGTTGGGCGGATGCTGCCGGCGGCCAGCCAGACCATCAGGACGACCACGGCCACAGTCGCGGCACTGGCGATTCGGACCCATCGATTCGGACGTGCAGGCATCTCGCGGACGGGACTCCTTTCGAGCGTCTCCGTTCTCTCGATCGCGGCACCGTCGGGCGGCCAGTCGAGACGCCGGTTGCGCAGAGACGCCGCGCCATGCCCACGGGCGCAATCGCACCGTCCACGCGTGGGGACGGGGCGGCGCGGCGAGGGGGCGCGCCTTCTCATTGTTTCCTCTACTGCTGGAGACGTTCGATCGGAGGTCCTGTCTCGCACGAGTTTCGGCCGAATGCTACGCCGTAGAGCGGGGCCGGGCGCGAGATCCGGTGCACTGGCCACGTGCCCGGTCCGAGCCGCCGCGTCGGCTGCGGACGTCGCGATGGTCGTCGTCACGCGTCAGAACCGTCGCGATGCGCACCTCGTCGATCCTCGAGCGTACCGCCGCTCGCCCTCCGTCCCCGCCCGCAGCCGTCGAACGCGCCCGGGCGGGTCCCACGCGGGGGCCCCCATCTCGGGCGCGGTCGGGATGGGAGGAGTTGCGGTCTCGTGCTCGAAGTTCGGATGCACATTCTTTCCTGGCTGAACATACGTTCATGACGATCCGAAGCGCGCTGAGGAAACGAGAACAGGAAGGGCGGCCGATCAAGGCCGCCGTCATTGGCGCCGGCCAGATGGGCAGCGGGCTGGCCGACCAATTGGCACATCTCCCCGGGTTCCGTCTGGCCGCGGTGTGTGACGTGGTCGCGGAGCGGGCGGCAGCCGCCGCGGCCCGCGCGGAGGTCCGGAGCGACGCGGCGACCTCCGAGGCGGAAGCCCATCGCCTCCTAGCCGAGGCCCGGACCGTGGTGACCTCCAACGCGGAGTGGCTCGTCGGCGCGCCCGGGATCGACGTCGTTGTCGACGCCACGGGCATTCCGGACGTCACGGCCCGCCTCGCGCTGCTTGCGATCGGCCGGACGGTGCCGTTCGTGACGATGACTGTCGAGGCCGACGCCACCGTCGGTCCGCTGCTCGGGTGGATGGCGCGCGACCGTGGCTCCGTGTACACGGTCGGCGCCGGGGACGAGCCGGTCGTCCTATTCGAGATGGTCGAATTTGCCCGCGCGATCGGCCTGGAGGTGGTGTGCGCTGGCAAAGGCAAGAACAACCGTCTCGATCGGACGGCGACCCCGGACGCGGTCGCCGGCGAAGCGGCCGCCCGCGGCATGAGCGCCAAGATGCTGACCGCGTTCGTGGATGGGACGAAGACGATGGTCGAAATGGCCGCGCTGGCGAATGCCACGGGCCTCCGGCCGGACTGCCCCGGGATGCACGGCCCGCACGCCGACTTGGGCGATCTGCTGCGCGTCTTCGTTCCCGTCTCCGCGGGAGGCGTGTTGAGCAGCGCCGGCGCCGTCGAGTACGCGGTCGGTGATGTCGCCCCGGGGGTCTTTTTGGTCGTGACGTCGCCCAGCGCGCCGATCCGACGCGACTTGGCGTACCTGAAGATGGGTGACGGGCCCTATTATCTGCTCGTCCGGCCGTATCACCTTGCCAGCCTTGAGGTGCCGCTGTCGGTGGCACGGGCCGTCCTGGCGGGTGAAGCCACGATGCAGGCGTCGGCCGGGCCGGTCGCGGAATGCATTGCGGTGGCGAAGCGTGACCTGCGGGTCGACGACGTGATCGACGGTATCGGAGGGTCCATGGTCTACGGGACGATCGACGCCGCCGATCGGACGGCTCGGTCGGGCGCCCTTCCGATCGGGGTGATCCAGGGGGCACGGCTCCAGCGCGACGTGCCCCGAGGGACGTCGCTGACCGCCGACGATGTGCGGCTCGACCAATCACTGACGATCGTGCATCTGCGGCGTCAGCAGGATGCGGCCATCCAGCGGGGGACGCTGACCACGAGTGCGGGGGCGGCGCGATGAGCGACGATCGGGTGCTGATGGCGAAAGTCGCGGATTTGTACTACCTTCGCACCCTGACGCAGCAGCAGATCGCGGTGCGCCTCGGGCTGTCGCGGCCGACCGTATCCCGGCTCCTCACGCGCGCCCGCGCGACCGGGATCGTCCGTATCGAAGTGACACAGCCTGAAGGGACGCATCAGCGGCTCGAGCATGAGTTGGAAGAAGGGTTCGGCCTGCGCGAGGCGATCGTGATTCCGGGGCGGAGCGAGTCGCCGACGGTGACGCGGCGTGCGCTCGGGCAGGCCACCGCCGAGTACCTCGACCGCGCGTTCAAGGGCGGCGAGCGCGTCGGCATCTCCTGGGGCACCACGCTCAAGGCCGTGGTCGACAGCGTGCGGCCGCGGGCACTGGCCACGGTCGTGGTGCCGCTGGTGGGCGGCCTCGGGCAAGCGGCTCCGGAAATCCACGCGAACGAGCTCGCGCGGCGGCTGGCGGAGCTGCACGGCGGCCGCGTCCATTTGCTCCACGCGCCCGCGATCGTCGCGCGGCGCAGCGTTCGGGAAGCGCTGCTGTCCGACGAGCGGATCGGCCATGTCCTCGAACTCGCGCGGCGGGTGGACGTCGCGCTGATCGGGATCGGCGCCCTCGTCCCATCCTCGACGCTGATCGAGAGCGGCTACATCTCCGCCGCGGAGATGGCAGCCGCGCGGCGGCAGGGGGCGGTCGGAGACATCTGCACGCGCGCGTTCTCGTCCGACGGTGTGCCGCTCGTCGGTGACGTGGCGACGCGGATCCTCGCGATCGACCTGGAGGACCTGGCGCGAATCCCGCTCGTCATTGGGGTGGCGGGAGGGCTCGAGAAGGCCGACGCAATTCTCGGCGCGCTCGCCGGAGGCTTGGTGGATGTGCTGGTGACCGACTCCATCGCCGCCCGCGCCGTGCTGCGCCTCGGGCGGGCCAGCGGTCTCGCGGGCGCGGACGGCGAGCGTCCACTCGGGGAGGCCGACGCGCCGTGAAGACCGTGCCTCCGCCGACTGGGCGCGGCGTGACGCGGCTGCGGACGATGCGCTTGATCCGCGCGTTCGAGGAGAAAGCGGACGAGCTGTTTGCGCTCGGCAAGGTGCACGGGACCATGCACCTGAGCATCGGGCAGGAGGCGGTCGCCGCAGGCGTGTGCGGGGCGCTGGGGCCGGACGACTACATCTTGAGCACGCATCGTGGTCACGGTCACTGCCTGGCGCGCGGGGCCGATGTGGGCCGAATGATGGCCGAGTTTCTCGGCAAGGACACGGGCTACTGCCGCGGGCGCGGCGGCAGCATGCACATTGCCGATCTGGAGAGCGGCAACCTCGGCGCGAACGGCATCGTGGCAGGCGGGCTCCCGATCGCGACCGGCGTGGGGCTGTCGATCACGATGCGAAAGACCGCGCAGGTCTGCGCCGCGTTTTTCGGGGACGGCGCGGCCAACGAGGGCGCGTTCCACGAGGCCATGAACCTGGCGTCGATCTGGCGCCTGCCGATTGTTTTTGTCTGCGAGAATAACCAGTATGCGATGTCGATGCCGGTGTCTGCGGCGATGGGCGTCGATCGGATCAGCGCGCGCGCAGCCGCCTACAACGTGCCGGGCGACACGGTGGACGGCATGGATGTGGCGGCGGTGGAGGAAGCGGCCGCCGCCGCCGTCGGACGGGCGCGCGCCGGCGAGGGCCCGACGCTCCTCGAGTGCGTGACGTACCGCTATAAGGGTCACAGCAAGAGCGACCGGCAGCGCTACCGCACGCGGGATGACGTCGAGGCGTGGCAGCGGCGGGATCCGATCGCGCGCTGCGAGGCGCGCCTGGTGGCCGAGGGGGCGCTGACACCGGAGCGTGCTGCGGAGATGGCCGCCGAGGCCCTGGCGGCCGTGGATGAGGCGCTGCGCTTCGCCGAGGCGAGCCCCGAGCCCGATCCCGCGACGCTGCTGGAAGGCGTCTACGCGTGAGCCGATCGTTGAGTTACGCGGAGGCGATTCGCGAGGCACTGCGCCAAGCCATGGACCTCGACCCGGCCGTGTTCCTGCTCGGGGAGGACATCGGCGTGTACGGCGGCGCGTTCGGCGTCACCGACGGCCTGCTCACGACCTACGGGCCCGCGCGCGTTCGCGACACGCCCATCTCTGAGGCCGGGCTCGCCGGATGCGCGATCGGAGCCGCGCTGACCGGGATGCGTCCCGTCCTCGAGATTCAGTTCATGGATTTCATCACCCTGTGCATGGAGCAGCTGGTGCTGCAGGGGGCCAAGGTCCGGTATATGTTTGGGGGACGGGCCCGCGTGCCGATGGTGCTCCGAACCCCGGCGGGATCGGGTACCGGCGCGGCCGCGCAGCACTCCGAGAGCCTCGAGGCATGGTTCGCGCACGTGCCAGGGTTGAAGGTCGTGGCACCGGCGACGCCTGCGGACGCGAAGGGGCTGTTGCTGGCGAGCATCCGCGACGACAATCCGGTCATTTTCGTTGAGCACAAGCTGCTGTATCGCACGACGGGCGAGGTGCCCGAGGAACCGTACGTCGTGCCGCTCGGCGCCGCGGATGTGAAGCGCGCGGGAGCGGACGTGACGGTGGTGGCGACCTCCGTGATGGTCGCGCGCGCGCTTGAGGCGGCCGAACAGGTGGCGGCGGACGGTGTGAGCGTCGAGGTGGTCGACCTACGGTCGATCCGCCCACTCGACATGGACACGGTGCTCGCATCGGTGAGGAAGACTGGGCGGGTGGTGATCGTGCACGAGGCCGTCCGGACTCTCGGGATCGGCGCAGAGGTCGCGGCGCGCATCGCCGAGAGCGACGTCCTCTACCATCTGCACGCACCAATCATCCGTCTGGGCGGTCAGGAATGCCCGATCCCGTATAATCGCGCGCTCGAGCGGGCGGCGGTGCCTCAGGTTGAGGACATCCTGGCGGCCGTGCGTCAGATTGCTGCCGCCTGATGGTCACGCCGGTCATCCTGCCGAAGTTCAGCATGACCATGGAACAAGGGACGATCGTGCGCTGGCTGAAACGGCCCGGGGATGCCGTGCGGCAGGGCGAGCCGATCGCCGAGGTCACGACGGAGAAGGTCAACATGGAGATTGAGGCCCCCGCGTCAGGCGTGCTGCTCGACATCCGCGCGCAGGTCGGCGAGGCGATTCCCGTGACGAAGATCATCGCGTACATCGGCGCAGCCGGCGAGGCGACCCCCGCCGCTGATCGCGCGCCGGCGCCCCGGGCCGTCGACGCCGCGCCGCGGGCGCCCGCGGCGTCCCAGGCTCAGGCGGGCGCGGTGGCCGCGACGCCGGTCGCGCGGCGTATCGCACGTGAGGCGGGTCTGGACCTCGCGGGACTGCGCGGCACTGGTCCTGCCGGGAGGATTACCGAGGCGGACGTGCGCGCCGCGCTCGAGATCGCCGCGCCGTCGCCCGCGGACGTCCCCACACGTGCGGTGGGTGCGGCCGACGCGGTCTCACCGCTGGCGGGGCGCCGGCGCGTGATCGCGCAGCGGATGGCGCAGAGTGCCCGCGAGATTCCGCATATCTATCTGACACGCGAGATCGAGATGTCGGCGGCCCGCAGCGCCCGGGGAACCGCGTCGTATACCGCCGTGATGGTGTGGGCCGCGGGCCGCGTGCTCCGGGCCCACCCCGAGCTTCGGGCGTCGCTCGACGGCGAGACGGTCGTGGTCCACGACGCTGTTCACGTCGGCGTCGCTGCGGACACGCCGACCGGGTTGATCGTGCCCGTCGTGCGCGATGCCGACCGCAAGGAGTTGCACATGATCGACGAAGAGATCACCGCGCTCGCCCGGCGCGCCCGCGAGGACACGCTCGGCCTCGACGACGTCTCCGGGGCGACGTTCACCGTGAGCAACCTGGGCATGTGGGGGGTGGACGAGTTCACCGCGCTGATCAACCCGCCCCAGGCGGCGATTCTCGCGATCGGCGCGGTCCGCCTGCGCCCCTGGGTTGTCGGCGGCGACGCGCTGGCGGTCCGCCCGGTCTGCCGCGTCACGCTCGCCGTCGATCATCGGATCGCCGACGGCGCGGCCGGAGCCAGGTTTCTCGACGAGTTCAGCCGACGACTGGCCGCGATCACCGCCTGAGGGACGGAGGACGCTATGCCGAACATGCGCGATCGCTACGAAGTGGCGCTCCACTGCGGCTACTGCCATCGCACCACGTCCCACTCGGTCGTGTCCGGCAGCGGCAGCGTCTCCCGGGTGCTGTGCATCGTCTGCGGGCGCGCGACCGCGGTCGACACCCTCCAGTTCATGGAACAGTACGTCGACAGCGTCATGCGGCGCCTGCTCGCGAAGCCATTTGAGGTCACGACGGAGTTCCGGCGGCAGCCCCGTGAGTTCATCACCCGGCTGCCCGGGCGCGTATTGACCAAGACGTTCCGGGTCGCGGCCGAACTCCGCACAACCGTCGACATCGTACGCCCGAGGCGCCGCCGACTCCGCGAGACGACGATCCCGCCGCTGCCGATCCGCCCGGGCGCGCTGCCGGTGGTGGACCGACGCTGCCGCGTGCTGCTCAGCGCGCCCTTGATGTGGGTGCACCCGCCCGAGGAGATCCTCACAGTGGCGCACGAACTCGGCTACGACGGCGTCGAGTTATGGGATTACCATCTGACCGAGATGGCGAGCGACCCCGCGGCGGTCGCCGCTCGGGCGCGGGCGCTGAAGATGGTGCTGACCCTGCACGCGATGAGTTGGGATCTCAATACGACGTCGCGCGTCGACGCGGTGCGTGCGGTCTCGATGGAGGCGCTGCATCAGTCCATCGCGCTGGCCGCGCGCCTCGGGGCGGGGCTGGTGGTGATGCATCCGGGACACGTGACGATGCCCTACGACGACGCGGAGCGCTACTGGCCTGGGTTGGTGGCCGGGATCCGGGAGCTGGCCGCCCACGCCGCCGAACACGGGCTGCGCCTCGGCGTCGAGCACATGGAGCCGCGACAGGGCGAGTACGTGGTGACCGCCGACGATGCGAACCGGCTCGTGCGCGAGGTCGACCGGGACAACGTGGGGACCACCCTGGACGTCGCGCATATCCCGTGGGGTACCGACGAGGTGGCCTTCATCGGCGCGCTCGAGCGGATCGTGCATGTGCACCTGAGCGACGCCGACGAGACCCGGCTCCACCTGCCGCTCGGCGAGGGATCCCGCAACCTCGTCCGGGTGCTGGCGGCGCTTCGGGATTACGAGGGCACTATCGCGTTCGAGGGCCACTCGATGGGGCCGGGCCTGGAGCTGGCGCGATGGAACAAAGGGCAGTTCGAGGAGCTGTGGCGGGGGGCGGACGAGGCACAGGTGCCCGCAGCTCCGGTGCCCCATACGAACGGCGGGGCGTAAGACGGCGTCGGGGCCGCGTCGACGAGGTCCGAATCGTCTTCACGCAGCCTTCGCCCACGCGACGCGTATGGCACAGGATCGCGGGGCGCCGGACAGGAACGAGTAGGGCGGCGCGGACGTTCACGCGTACCGCGTAGGGCTATACGCTGGAGGGAACCGTGACGAACTGGAGGCACCGGGGACGGCACGTGCTGATCGTGGCGCTCGCGGCGGCGCTGCTTGGGTTTGGGATGAGTGGTGGCACCGCGTGGGTCGGGCTGGGACGCGGCGGGGCGGCCCTAGCCGCCGAGGCGCCCTCCGGGACCATCAACCTGTATACCTCGGAATCAGAGGACGACATCAACCTGCTCGTGGGCGACTTCATGAAACGGACGCCCGGCGTTACCGTGCGAGTGTTCCGGGCCGGCACCGGCCCCGTCGAGGCCAAGGTGCAGGCGGAGCAGCAGGCGGGGAAGATCCAGGCCGATCTGCTCTACTTTGCGGACATCGGCTTTCTGCACGATCTGTCGACCAAAGGGTTGCTGGCGTCGTACCTGCCGCCGGCATCGCGCGGCGTCCCGCGCGAGTTCCATTACGACGGCAACCAGGAGCACGAGGTCCGCCTGATCTTCAACGTGCTCGGCTTCAACACGATGGCGGTCCACTTCAAGCCGACGACGTGGTGGGACCTCGCGGCTCCGCGGTACCGCGGCAAGGCGGGGATGCCCAATCCGTTTATCTCCGGCGCTGCGTTCGCGAATGTGGGCACGTTCGCCAGCATGAAGGGCTTCGGGTGGGACTATTATCGGGCCCTCAAGAAGAACGACGTGCAGATTCTCAATGCGAACGGCGACGTCATCCAGAAGCTCTCGACGAGTGAGATCGCCGTGGGGTCGATCGTCGACTTCTTCGTCCGGTTCGCGAAGTCACAAGGGTCGCCGGTCGACTACATCGTGCCGTCCGAGGGCGCGGTGCTCATCCCGACCCCGATCGCGATCGTGAAGGCGACGTCGAATTTGCCGGCAGCCGAGGCGTTCGTGAACTACCTCTACACGCCCGACGCACAGGCGCTGTTCGTGCAGCGCTCGTACATCCCGGTGCTTCCGGGGGTGCCGCTGCCCGCGGGGGCGCCGCCGCTGTCGTCGATCAAGATCATTCAGCCGAACCTGACGTATATCAACACGCACCGGGACGAGATCAAGAAGACGTTTACCGACATCTTCGGCGTGCAGTAGGCCGGTCGCAGCGGAGCGGTTCGGGGGGATCGTGTGACGCTCGCGGCGGGGGCCGGGCGGCGTACCGAACCGCCCCGCGCGGCGCGGCTCGCGCTGATCGCCGTCGGTGCCGCGTCGGCGGCGCTCTTGGCCGCGGTGCTCGTGTACCCGTCGTTCGTGCTGGTCCTGAGCTCGTTCGTGGCCGGCGGACGCCTGTCGCTCGCGCTCTACGCGCAGCTGGCCGCCGACGCCCAAGTCTACACCGTGCTCCTCCACAGCCTGGTGGTATCGGTCGCCGCGACGGCGGGCGGGATCGTCCTCGGAGTCGCCCTGGCGTGGATCGTCAGCCGGACCGACGTGCCCGGCCGCGCCGCGTGGCGGACCGCGCTCCTGCTTCCCTACATGATCCCGCCGTTCATCGGGGCCATCGCGTGGGTCTACCTGCTGAGCCCGGTCGGCTACCTCAACCAGATTTGGATGGCGCTGACCGGGTCCGCGACTCCGCTCGCGGTCGTCTACGGGCCGGTGGGGATTATCGGCGTGATGGTCCTGTACGGGTATCCGATCGTATTCTTGGCCTCGCTCGGCGTGCTCGAGCGGATGAATCCCGTGCTCGAGGAGGCGGCGCGGATGTCGCGCGCCGGCCCGTGGGGCGTCTTTTGGGAGATCACCGTGCCGCTGATGCTCCCGGGGCTCCTCGCCGGCGCGCTGCTGCTCCTCATGTCGCTGCTCGGGGACTTCGGGATTCCCGCGGTGATCGGGTTCCCGGCGCGGTACTACGTGCTGACGACGCGCATCTATGAGACGATTCTCAACTTCGACCAGCGCGACAATCTCAACCTTGCGGCGGCGCTCTCGATGTGGCTCGTTGTCATCGCCGCAGTGCTGCTGTGGCTCCAGCGGTGGCTGCAGCGGCGCAACCGGTTCGCGGTCGTCGGGGGGCAGGCGGGCGGCGTTTCGCTGGTGACGCTCGGGCGCTGGCGGTACCCGATCGCCTGCGGCCTCGGCGCGTTCGTGACGGTGAGCGTCGTGCTGCCGCTCGCGGCGATCCTGGTAACGTCGCTCATTCGGGCCTACGGCCTGCCGCCGGCCCCGAACAACCTGACGCTGGTCCACTACGCGGAGGTGATCGCGGTCCCGAAAGTACCGCGGGCGCTCTTGAACAGCCTCGAACTTGCCGCCGGATCGGCGACCCTGATCCTCGTGCTGGCGGTCGGGTTCGGGTACCTCCTGACCCGAGTGCGCCTGCGGGGCAGCGCGGTGCTCGACCTCGTCATCACGATTCCGTACGCGATCCCCGGCACGGTGGTGGCGCTCGGCATGATCCTGGCGTGGCTGCGGCCGATCCCGATCATCGGGCTGCGCCTGTACGACACATTCTGGATCATCTTTCTCGCCTATATCGCGCGGTTTCTGGCAATCGGCGTCCGGACCGTGCTGGCCGGCCTGGCGCAGGTGCAGGGCACGCTCGAGGAGGCCGCTCGGATCAGCGGCGCGGGCCCGCTCCAGGCCTTTCTGGACATCGTCGTGCCGATTATCCGGCCGAGCCTGGCGGCCGGCTGGGTGCTGGCCTTTATCCCCGCGGTCGCCGAGCTGACCCTGTCGATTCTGCTGTTCTCGGTCGGCAACGAGACCCTGGGGGTGACGATTTTCGGCCTGAACGACGAAGGGAAGGCCACGCTGACCGCCGCGCTGGCGTTCCTGGTGACGATGATGCTGCTGGTGATTAATCTGGCGTCCCGGGCCGTGCTGCGGGGCGCCGACGGGGCGACCCGTGGCTGAGTTGCGGCTCGACGGCCTCGGCAAGGCGTTTGCCGGGCCGGGCCGGCGAAGCGACCCCGTCTGGGCGGTCCGCGACGTCACCCTCACGATCCGCGCCGGGGAGTTCCTGACGCTGCTCGGCCCCTCGGGGTGCGGGAAGACCACGACGCTTCGGATGATCGCCGGCTTTGTGGCGCCGACGGCCGGCCGGATTCTCCTCGACGGCCGCGTGCTGTCCTCGGCCGACGAGCGCATCAGTGTGCCGCCGGAGCGCCGGGGCATGGGGATGGTGTTTCAGAGCTATGCGGTATGGCCCCACATGACCGCCGCCGAGAACGTCGCGTACCCGCTGCGCCGCGCACGGTGCTCTCGCGCCGAGATGGAGCGGCGCACCGGCGACGCGCTCGGCCTCGTGCATCTCGAGGCCTTCGCGTCCCGGTACCCGACCGAACTGTCGGGCGGCCAGCAGCAGCGGATCGCGCTCGCGCGCGCGCTGGTGATGGAGCCCGCGGTGCTGCTGCTGGACGAGCCGCTCAGCAACCTCGACGCGCAGCTGCGCGAGGAGATGCGGGCGGAACTCCGAGAGCTGCACGCGCGTCTCGGCGTGACCGTCGTGTACGTCACGCATGATCAGAGCGAGGCGATGGCGATGTCGGACCGGATCATGGTGCTGCTGGCCGGCCGGCCCGCCCAGATCGGGACCCCGCGCGAGCTGTACGAGCATCCGGTCGACCCCGTGGTCGCCGGGTTTGTGGGCGCGGCCAACTTCCTCCCCGCCGTCGTGATCGGACGCGACGGTCAAGGCGTCCGGGTGCGGCTGCTCGATGGGACCGATGCGCACGTCCTCACCGTGCCCGGCACGGCGTTGAGCGGCCACGTGGTGGTGTGCGCCCGCCCGGAGGCGCTGGCGCTTGCGTCGGACGGGGTGCTGGCGGGGCGGGTGTCGCGCGCGAGTTACCTCGGCAACCGGATCGAATACGTGGTGCAGGTCGGAGAACTCGCGGTGCGCGTCGAGGGGCGGGCGGAAGACACCGCGCGTCCGGGGGATGCGGTGCGGCTCGCCGTCCGTCGGGCGATGCTCTACTCTGACGCGGCGAGCGCGGCCACCTCGTCGGGCGAGCGCACGACGTAGTCCGGCCGGCACGCGAGCACGCCCGTCGGGTCGTCGACGCCCCACAGCGCGGCCGCGCCGCGCACACCCGCGGCCCGGGCGGCCTGGATATCGAACACGCCGTCGCCGACCATCAACGCGGACGCCGGGTCGACGCCCAGGCGCCGGAGCGCTTCCCGTATCGGGTCGGCGGCCGGTTTCGGGGCCGGGACGTCATCCGCGCCGACCGTCGTCGTAATCCACGGCGCCAGCGCGAGCACCTGGAGCGCCTGCACCGCGGCGCGGCTGCGTTTCGACGTGACCACACCGATCGTCCGTCCCGCGCGGGTCAGGGCGTCGAGCATCCCCGGAATACCTGGAAACACCGAGGCGAGCGCCCGCTCGTGCTCGTTGTAGTACGCCGCGTAGGCGTCCACGAGTGCCGGGATGCGGTCGGGTGCGACCGCGGCGAACCGGACCGGGAGCGGCTGTCCCCAGCGGACCTGTGCGTCCGCGTCGGTGATCTCGCGGCCGAGCACCGAAAGGCACGCGTGCCGGAACGACGCGACGATCAGGCGGTGCGAGTCGATCAGGGTCCCGTCGAGATCGAACAGCACCGCGCGGAATTGGAGCGTGTGTACAGGCATGGAGGCACCGTGATCTCCCTTGAATAGGACTCGCGCGGGAAGGTAGAGACCTACGCCGGGACTCCGCACGACCGACCGCGGGCTACTTAGTCGGTACCGCGGGCGACTCCTCCGGCGCTACTGCGTCAGCGGCGCGCATCGTGTCGCGGTTCGATTGACACCCTAAAGGTGCCTGCTATAATCAGTCTGCGCGCAGGCCCACGTAGCTCAGGCGGCAGAGCGTGTCCTTGGTAAGGACAAGGTCACCGGTTCGAATCCGGTCGTGGGCTCCAGGACCTGTTCCCCTGTCGGTATTCCGGCAGGGGCGTCTTGATGCCCGTGAGCCGCGCGGCGGGCGAGAGCGCGGAAACCGCTGGGCAGGAGGCAGGGGAATGGCAAAGGCAAGGTTTGAGCGGACGAAGCCGCACGTAAACGTAGGGACGATTGGGCACGTGGACCACGGGAAGACGACGCTGACGGCGGCGATCACGAGCGTGCTGGCGACGCAGGGGAAGACGAAGGCGATGGCGTTCGCGGACATCGATAACGCGCCGGAGGAGAAGGAGCGCGGGATCACGATCGCGATCAGCCACGTGGAGTACGAGACGGAGAAGCGGCACTACGCGCACGTGGACTGTCCGGGGCACGCGGACTACATCAAGAACATGATCACCGGGGCGGCGCAGATGGATGGGGCGATTCTGGTGGTGTCGGCGGCGGACGGGCCGATGCCGCAGACGCGGGAGCACATCTTGCTGGCGCGGCAGGTGGGGGTCCCGTACATCGTGGTGTTTTTGAACAAGGTGGACATGGTGACGGACCCGGAGTTGCTGGAGTTGGTGGAAGTCGAAGTACGGGACCTGCTGAACCAGTATGAATTTCCTGGGGACACGATTCCGGTGATCAAGGGGTCGGCGCTCCGGGCGCTGGAAGCGGTGCAGGAGAAGGCGAAAGTGGGGAAGGGCGAGGACGCGCGGGCGGCATGCATTTGGGAGTTGATGGCGGCGGTGGACGACTACATACCGACGCCGGAGCGGGACGTGGACAAGCCGTTTCTGATGAGCGTGGAGGACATCTTCACGATCACGGGGCGGGGGACGGTGGCGACGGGCCGGGTGGAGCGGGGGCGGCTGAAGCTGGGCGAGGAAGTGGAGATCGTGGGGCTGCGGGCGGACGCGAAGAAGACGGTGGCGACGGGGATCGAGATGTTCCGGAAGGTGCTGGACGAAGCGGTGGCGGGGGACAACGTGGGGGTGCTGCTGCGGGGCGTGGAGCACGACGAGATCGAGCGGGGGATGGTGTTGGCGAAGCCGGGGTCGATCCACCCGCACACGGAGTTCACGGCGGAAGTGTACATCTTGACGAAGGACGAGGGGGGGCGGCACACGCCGTTCTTCACGGGGTACCGGCCGCAGTTTTACTTTCGGACGACGGACGTGACGGGGGACGTGAAGCTGCCGGACGGGGTGGAGATGGTGATGCCGGGGGACAACGTGACGATGGAAGCGGCGCTGATCACACCGATCGCGCTGGAGGAAGGGCAGCGGTTCGCGGTGCGGGAAGGCGGGCGGACGGTGGGGGCAGGCGTCGTCGCCAAGATCCACAAGTAGCGCCCGGCGCCCGGCCGGTTCGCCGCGGTCCGACGCGATCACTTATAATGAAGACGATGTGGCGGTTCATTGACGTCCCCGCGCGTTCAGGCGGGGCGGGCAGAGCACACTGGAGGGCATGAACGATGGCGCGCGACATTATCACACTGGCCTGCAACGAGTGCAAACGGCGGAACTACACCACGAAGAAGAACAAGAAGAACACGCCGGATCGTGTGGAGCACTCCAAGTACTGCCGGTGGTGCCGGAAGCATACTGTACACCGTGAGACGCGGTAGCGTATACTCGCGCTAACGGACGTGTGATCGGCGCGCCACGACTTCGCGGCGCGCCGCCGCGCGCAGGGGCGTAGCTCAGTTTGGTAGAGCGCTGGTCTCCAAAACCAGTGGTCGGGGGTTCGAATCCCTCCGCCCCTGCCAGAGAACACGCAAGTCCCGCACTGGTGTTTGCCAGGTCGCGCCCCGTTCCTCCCGCCTGGCCAGCTTCCCGACGAACTATGTGTAGGTAAAGTCGCCGACGTATACTTCTCCGAACGGCGTTCCGTGAGTCCCGACCCTGACGACGAAGACGGGGACCGTGCCCGGCACGCCTGGCGGCGTTGCCACCGTCAGCATCATGTCGGAGATTATATCGGTGGGGGCCACTGTCGTTTGACCGAACCGCACCCACGTGGCGTTAACGAGCCCCACCCCGGTGATCGTGACCAGCGTGTTGCCGATGGAAGGCCCCGTGGACGGAGTCAATGCCGACAGCATGAACTGCGGAAACCACGTCCCGTAATGGCTCGCGCTTCCGTCGAGATTCTCGGCCGTGACAAGCGTCCACGTCATGCCGGTCTGCGTATCAAGCAGGATGCCGTTGATCAGCGTAAAGCGCCCATCGACCATCGGTCGCACCCCCATTCGTGATCATCGCATGCCTTCGTCCCGCCGGCCGAGCGGCGTCCCGAGAGCTGCACGGGCGCCCGCCCCCCGGCTCAGCACCGCCCTGTCCCTCGCCAGTTCTCAGGTTGCACCTGAACCCCCTCTTAGATACAGAAATGCTGGACTCAAGGTGAGCGCGTATATCGGCCGGGCGCCCGATTTGGACGGCGTTACCCGAGAACCCGCAGCAGCCTTGGAAGACGTCCGCCGGGTGCGGTTCGGAGGACGAGGACGGCAGTGCCTCGAAATCGGTGCGGGAAGCGGGTCATACAGGGACTGTTGGGATGTGAACCGGTGACGTCTCGATGAGCGCAAAAGATCGGCCGGCGATGCCGTACGGCTGGGGCCGGATCCCGTATGCTTACACGGACCGCGTCCCGTGGATGAACCTTCCGTTTCCGCTCGAGGAGTACCGTCGGCGGATCCGCCGGCTCGCCGCCCTGATGACCCGCGACGGCCTCGACTGCGTCGTCGTGTTGGGCAATCCGGCCGACTCCACGCATGTGCGGTATCTCACGAACTTCGAAGATTTCTACGGCGGCGAGACGATGGTGGTGGTGCCGGCCGACGGGGAGCCGGGCCTCACGACCAACGCCGTGATGCACGGCGAGCCGATGCACTCCGGAATTCAGGACTGCTGGCTCGAGGACGTACGCTGCGCCGCGGCGCCCCGCACCGTCACCGGCAGCGCAAGCCCCGCCACCGTCCTCGATCACCTTGAGGACTTCCTTCGGGAGCGCGGCTGCGACCGCGCGGCGATCGGCGTGGCCGGGGCGGGCGCGGTCGACCGCCTGGGGCCCTTTCTCAACGCGACATTTCCCCACGCCCGCGTGTCCGCCGCCGACTCGCTCTTGAAGGAGATGCGGGCGGTCAAGAGCGAGGCCGAGGTGGAGGTCCTGCGCAGGGCGTGCGACGTCGCCGATCAGGGCGCCCGTGCGGCGATGGATGCGGTCCGCCCGGGCGTGACGGAATTCGAGTTGGCCGCCGAGGCGAACTATGCGATGTTCAAGGCCGGTGCGGAACACCCGGCGTTCGCGCTCTCGGTCTGCGCCGGCCCGCGCGCGGGATTCAAGCACATGGCGCCGACGGCGAACCGCGTGCGTGCCGGCGACATGGTCTACGTGGATCTCGGCGGGAGGTACATGGGGTACTACAGCGACATCTCTCGCCAGCGCGTCTGCGGCGAGCCGACCGCCGAACAGCGGCGGTTTATGGAGACGCAGATCGCCATCGTGGAAGCCGTCACGGGCGCCGCGCGAGCGGGGATCGTCATCGCCGATCTGGCCGAGATCGGCCTGCGGATGGCGCGCGAAGCGGGATACGAGCACGATTTCTACTTCCGCGGCCACGGGGTCGGGTGCGCAGTGCAGGATCTGCCGGCGTTCGCGCCGGGCAACCCCGCCGCGCTCGTGGAAAACATGGTGATCGCCATCGAGCCGATGCTGGTGCGGCAGGGGTTCGGCACCGCGTGTTGGGAGGACATGTGGCGCGTCACGGCCAGCGGCATGGAACGCCTCAACCGGTGCCCGATCCGTTGGTGGTAGGGGCGCCCGGCGGGCTGATCACAGCGTTGTCGGCCGAATTCGACGCGCCCCCGCGGTGCGGCCCGGGCGGCACGTCGTGTAGAAGGGGCAAGGTGCGCCGCTAGGCGGCGCGCGCCAGACCCGCTCATGTCCATGGACGACCTCGTCTCGGCGATCGTCCGGTCCGCTCGCGACGTGATCCCGGACGTCGCCGAACGCCTGCGCGCGGGTGTTCGTCTGCCGAGCGTGAACCCGGCCGCGGCGCAGGATGGCGAGGCCGGCGGGGAGGGCGCGTTTCAGCAGTATTTCGCCGGCGAACTGGAGCGGGTGGGCTGCCGCGTCCGCGTGTGGGAGCCGGACGCCGATGCGCTCCGGGAGCGATATCCCGACCTGCAGCATGTGATCCCGGCCGAGGGGTTTGCGGGCCGTCCCAACGTCGTGGGGTGGGCGCCCGCCGAGGACGCGGCGGATCTGCCGCAGTCCCATCTCCTCCTGAACAGCCATGCGGATACCGTGGGGCCCGGAGATCCCGGGTCCTGGCCGGCGCCTCCGTTCGCGGGGGCGCTCCGCGACGGCAAGATCGTGGGGCTCGGTGCCGCGGACGCGAAGGGGTGTTTGTTCACGTTTCTCGGCGCGCTGATGACCCTCCGGGCCGCCGGCATCCGGCTGCGGCGGCGGGTGCAGGTTCAGTCGGTCATCGGCGAGGAATCGGGCGGAGCCGGGACCCTAGAATGCCTGCGCGAGGGGTACACCGCAACCGCCGCGATGGTCGGGGAGCCCACCTCGATGTGCCTGTGTCTTGGGACGCGCGGGTCCGTGGATCTTCTGATTCGAGTGACGGGACGCAAGGCGCATCCCGGCGAGGGGTGGCGCGGGGTCAACGCGATCGGCCTCGCCTGGCGGTACGTCGAGGCGCTCGAACGGCTCCGGGACGAGCTCGATCGCACCAATATGCATCCTCTGTGGGCGCTGTTGCCCCAGGGCCACGTGTGGAACCTGATGGCACTCAACTCGGGCCCGACCGGCCGGGCCGTGCCCGATCGGTGTGATCTCCACTACAGCGTGGGGCTGATCGGCACGGAGTCCGGGTCCGACGTGGAGCGGCGGGTTGAGGCCGCGCTCGCGGCGGTCACTGCCGCGGACCCGTGGCTGGTCGCACACCCTCCCGAGGTTCGATGGACGACCCGCGACCGCTGGCCGGCAGTGACCGATCCCGGGCATCCCGCCGCGGTCGCGATGGTGGCCGCGGGGAGGGCACTTGGCGAGCATGGGGCTGCGCCACGGGGATTCTCCGCGGTAGCCGATACCCGCCATCTCGTGCGCCTCGGCGGCATCCCGACCCTCACGTTTGGTCCCGGCGACATTCATCACTGCCACGGCCCCGAGGAGGGGCTCGCCGTTGACGAGCTCCGGCGCGCCGTGACCTGGACCGCGCTGTTCCTCGCGCGTTACTGCGGCACCCGATGAGAATTCCGCCGGGCGGCGGCGGGCCCGGGAGACCCGGACGCCCGGTGTCGGGCCGGGGTGCCAATCGAAGGTTAGAATCTTGCGAATCCGGGGATACTAAGAAGGAGCAAGATAACGCGGATGCATCTTCGATGCGGCGCGGACGCGTAGTTCCAGGGGCACGTCCCTCTCCCCCCGCCCTGGGGCCCCGTGATCCGCGCCGTGTTTTATCTCCGCGCACCCGGCGGGTCCGGCGCGGAGCGCGTTGACAGCGGTCGCGGGGCTGATATAATGAGGGAGCACAGGTCGGCAGTCTTTTTTTGTTTAGGGGGCATTTCGATGGCGCGTGCCAGCGATGGGGCCACGGGGCCGGCGATCGGCAAGCCCGCTCGCGTAACCGCAGCTGAGAGATCCGCGGCCCGGCAGGGCAAGGCGGCGGCGGCCCGCCGCGCGCCGAAGGTGTGGACCACATCGGTGCAGTTCCTGCGCGATGTAATGGCGGAACTGAACCGGGTCTCCTGGCCGGACCGCCAAACGCTGATCGCATCGTCACTGGTCGTGGTCTTTGTCCTGACGGTGACGGCCCTGTATCTGGGCGGCTGCGATCTGATCTTTGCCAAAGCGTTCGCACCGTTCATTCAGCCCTAAGCACTTCTTTCACGAGGGAACCCGCATGCCGGATGACCGAAATCGACCCCAGGGGACTAAGCCGGACACCGCCGCGCTCATTCAGGAGCTGTTCCGGGATGAGCCGCACGAGCCGCCGGCCGCCCCCGAGTCCACCCCGGTAGGGGTACTGGTGCCGCAGGATGAGGCGGCGGCCGTGGTCGACGCGCCGGCCGCCGCGGCGCCCGAGGTCGTGCCGGCGACGCCGGAAGGCATCGTCGAGACTCCACCGGACGTTACGGAGTTGGAGGCGGCGCGCGCGGCCGCCGGCACCCGCTGGTACGTGATTCACACGTATTCGGGGTACGAGAACAAGGTGCGGACGAACCTCGAGCGCCGGGTCGAGTCGATGGGGGTCCAGGGGAAGATCTTCCGGATCCTCGTGCCGACCGAGGACGAGATCGAGATCAAGGACGGCAAGCGGCGGATCGCCAAGAAGAAGGTGTTCCCCGGGTACGTGCTTGTCGAGATGATCATGGATGACGATTCGTGGTACGTGGTGCGCAACACTCCGGGGGTGACCGGCTTCGTGGGGTCGGGCACGAAGCCGCTGCCGCTGCAGGACAAAGAGGTCAAGGCGATTCTTCGCCAGTTGGGCGACGAGACGCCGAAGTTCCGGATCACCTACCAGAAGGGTTCCGCGGTGCGGATCAACTCGGGTCCGTTTATGGATTTCAGCGGGGTCGTCGACGAAATTCTCCCGGAGAAAGAGAAAGTCCGCGTTCTCGTGTCGATTTTCGGGCGCGAAACGCCGGTCGAACTGGATTTCGCGCAGGTCGAGAAGATCTGACCGGCCTCCCGCCCGTACGGCGGGGACCGGGCGGGGCGGACTGGAGGACGCATGAAGAAGATCGTCGCGATCGTCAAACTGCAGATTCCGGCTGGGAAGGCCACGCCGGCGCCGCCGGTTGGGCCGGCGCTGGGTCAGCACGGCGTCAATATCATGGAGTTTTGCAAGTCGTACAACGAGAAGACGGCCCGGCAGGTGGGGACGATCGTGCCGGTGGAGATCACCATCTTCGCCGACCGGACGTTTACGTTCGTCATGAAGACCCCGCCGGCGGCGGTGCTGCTGAAGAAAGCGGCCGGCCTGGAGAAAGCGTCGGGAGAGCCGAATAAGAAGAAGGCCGGCCGGGTGACCCAGCAGCAGATCCGCGAGATCGCCGAGACCAAGATGCCGGATTTGAACACCAAGGATCTGGACGCGGCGATGCGGATGATCGAAGGCACGGCGCGCAGCATGGGGATCGAGGTCGGCTAGCAAGCCGAGGCAGGAGTGGGAGGACGCTCAGTCCGCTCGAACCACACAAGGAGGGTGACTTAGATGCATGGGAAGCGCTATCGCGAGGCAAGCAAGCTGGTCGAGCCGGGGAAGCTGTACGACCCGCAGACGGCGGTCGGACTGCTGAAGCAGATGCCGACTGGCAAGTTCGATGAAACAGTTGAGGCGCACATTCGGCTCGGAATCGACCCGAAGCAGGCGGACCAGCAGGTCAGGGGCACGGTGGTATTGCCCCACGGCACCGGGAAATCAGTCCGGGTGCTCGTCTTTGCGAAGGGCGACAAGGTCAAGGAAGCGCTGGATGCGGGCGCCGATTACGCCGGCGTTGACGAGTTCGCGGAGAAGATTCAGGGCGGCTGGCTGGAGTTCGACGTGGCCGTGGCGACCCCGGACGTCATGAACGTCGTGGGCCGGCTCGGCCGGGTCCTCGGACCCCGCGGCGTGATGCCGAACCCGAAGGCCGGTACGGTGACTTTCGACGTCGGCCGCGCAGTCCGGGAGATCAAAGCCGGTAAGGTTGAGTACCGGGTCGACAAGTTCGGGATCCTGCACTTGGCGCTCGGGAAGGCGTCGTTCCCCGCCAATGCACTGCTCGAGAACTTCGCGACCGTGGTGAACGCCGTCGTCCGGAGCAAGCCGTCCTCAAGTAAGGGGCAGTATCTCCGGAGCGTCACCGTCAAATCGACGATGGGACCGGGGATCCGGATCGATCCGTCGAAGGCCGACGCAGAAGCTCCCGCAGCGACTACGTAGGGGCTCGACCGGCCGAATCCTGAGGCGCTGCGTCGGGCGTCCGTCAGCCCTGAAGAATAAGAATTCGTCGCACCTCGCCCCCCCGCGGTAAGCGGTTAGCAGCACGCGTCCGCGACGATGCGTGTCCCCAGGCGGTTTCTCGCCAATTATTTTCTTCGCAGCAGGAATTTCAGGGGTCAATACTGAATAGTGGATCGCTTAGCAGGCATCCTCGGCGGCGCGCGGGGTGGGGGCGCGGGGCGTGGTGTCGAAGGGAATGAACCATGCGCATGCGGGACCACCCGACGCTGCAGCGTCGCCAGCTCGACGCGCGGGTCAAGCAATTACAGGCCCGCGGGCCGGTGCTGGCGGCGAGCTTGGTGCAAATCGCGCGGCGCTGCGGCCGGCCGGGGTGCCACTGCGCGCAGGGGGCGCTCCACGTGGGGCACTACCTGACGCGCTCGGTCGACGGCAAGACCCAGACCACCTATGTCCCGGTCGAGCTGGTGGCTGAGGTTCGCGCATGGGTCGACGAATACCAGCGGCTGCGCCAGGTGATCCAGGAGAGCACGGAGCTAGCGCTGGCGCGGATCCGGGGCCACGTCCGCGCCCGGAAGCAGCGGGCGGGTCGATCCACGGGACGCTGAGCTCCGCCTTTCGGCGGACGGTCCAGCACTTCTGGCCGGCGCTCAATCAGTGGCTGGATGCGCTGCCGGACACCCGATATGTGCCGTTCATCGAGTACGACAAGAAGTTTCTGGCCTGGTGGGGGGTGTTGCTGTTCTGCTGCAAGCTGGGCAGCCGGCGCCAGTTGGACTTTGACTTACGCGATGCGACGACGCAGGTGCTGGGCAATGTCAATCGGCTCGCCGGCACGCAGCAAGCGACCTTGCCGGTGCACGACACGTTGGATCACTTCTTGGGGCATGTGGGGAGCGCGCCGCTGGCGGCGCTGCGGACGCAGATGATCCGGCGGCTCCTCCGGATGAAAGTCCTGGATGCGGCGCGGTTGCTGGGGCGCGTGGTGGTCGCGATCGACGGGACCGGCCATCTCCACTTTCGCACGGAGCATTGTCCCCAGTGCTTGGTGCGGCGTCATGCGACCCACGACGTGTATCTGCACATGGTCGAAGAGGCGAAACTCCTCGGGCCCGGCGGCCTCGGGCTGTCCATGGGGACGGCGTTTATCGAGAACGCCGATCGGCCGGCGCGGGCGGGGCGCGACCTGGACTCATGGAAGCAAGACTGCGAGCTGGCCGCGTTTCGCCGCCTGGTACCGAGCCTGCGGGAGGCGTATCCCCAGACGGCCTTGTGTGTGACCAGTGACGCGCTGTATGCGTGTGCGCCGGCCGTGCGGTTGGTCGAAGCCCAGGGCTGGAGCTATGTGTTCACGTTCAAGGCGGGGAACGCGCAGACTGCTTGGACCGAGTTTCAGGCCGTGTTGGCGTTGTGCCCGGAGCACGTCCTGCGGCTGACCCTGCCGAATGGCACGCGGCAGGCGTACCGATGGGCGACGGGGATGACGGCGGAGGATGCGCACCGGCGCCCGTACCGGTTCAACGCCTTGTTGTGCGAGGAGACGGTCAAGGACACCACGACGACGTTCGTGTGGATGACGAACCTGCCGGTGACTCGGGAGACGGTCGTGGAAATCGCGATGAAAGGGGGGCGACGTCGCTGGACGATTGAGGCGGGATTCAATGTCCAAAAAAACAGCGAGCTGAACTTGGAGCATCCCTACAGCACCGATCCGGAGTTGATCAAGGCCTACTACTATCTCCTGCAGATCGCACACATGATGCTGCAACTACTGGAGCGGGGGAGTCTGCTTCAGCATCTGGCCCAGCGGCACGGCAAAACGCCGCTGGCACTGTTTGGCAGTCTCAAAAACACCGCCCGCCGGCTCCTCGAGGACCTGCGCCATCACCTGCTTCCCGAGGAGTCGAGACCCGCCATCCAAATCCGCTTCGATACCTCCTAAACACCGGGGCGCTGGTGGCTGCTCCGGCTCTCGCACTCGCTGTGCTCGCTGCGCTCTTCACCCTCTCGAAGCCGATCGCTTCGAGCCCACTCTCCATCACGCTGTTTCCGGCGTTCCCAACCCGCTCCCGGATGCCCGGCCTGCCGGGTCCTATTCCTCACCGTTGGGCGTCCGTACTGGTCGTTGACGAGACAGTCCGCGGATGGTATTATCCGGGGGCGGTTCACGAACGAGAAATCAACAATCGAATCGACCGTGCCGTAGACAGCGGGTGCGCCGTGCGCGCCCAAAGGCCTTCGGGCCGCCCGCCGAGGCTCCAGTAATGCGGAGACTCCCCTGTCTGCGGGGGTCTCTTTAGTTTGGTGGGTACGGTCCGTCGGTCCAGGAGGAGTGCATGAGTAATCCGAGGCCCGAAAAAGTCGCCGAGGTCGAAGATCTCCAGCAGCGGCTCCAGTCGTCCTCCGTCGTGATCCTGACGGACTACCGGGGCCTGTCTGTGAGCGAGATCGGAGCCCTCCGGGCGAAATTGCGGGACGCGTCCATCGAGTACCGGGTGGCCAAGAACACACTGCTCGGCCGGGCCGCCGAACGGGCGGGCGTGAATGGCTTGGAACCGTATCTCGTCGGCCCGACCGCCGTGGTGTTTGGCAGTGATGATCCCGGCGCGCCGGCCCGAATCCTTCAGGAGTTCATCCGCCAGTACCGGAAGTTGGAGATCAAGGGCGGCGTCGTGGAGGGCCAGACGCTCGGGCCCGAGGCGGTCCAGTCGCTGGCGTCCCTGCCAACAAAGCGGGAGCTGCTTGCCAGGCTGCTTGGTGTGATCCAGGGACCGATGCGTGGACTTGTCACCGTGCTGACCGGCCCGCAGCGAGGGCTGGTGACGGCGCTGGAAGCCCTGCGGAAGCAGCGCGAAGCGGCGGCCCCGGCCGTCGCGGAGGCTCCAGCCCCGGCTGTGGCGGAGAGTCCGGCCCCGGCTGCGGCGGAGAGTCCGGCCCCGGCTGTGGCGGAGAGTCCAGCCCCGGCTGTGGCGGAGAGTCCAGCCCCGGCTGTGGCGGAGAGTCCGGCCCCGGCCGTCGCGGAGGCTCCAGCCCCGGCTGTGACGGAGGCTCCAGCCCCGGCTGCGGCGGAGAGTCCGGCTGTGGCGGAGGCTTCGGCCTCGGCTGTGGCGGAGAGTCCGGCCCCGGCCGCGCCAGAGGGTGGAACCCCAACCGTTGCAGAGAATGAAGTCCCGGCAGCGGACAACAAGCCCGCGGGGGCATGATTCAACCAGGATAGTACAGACCCAAGTGGGAGGGGATGGGAATGGCAGCGATTGAGCAGATCGTAGGCGAGATTGAGGGCCTGTCGGCGCTGGACCTGTCAAAGTTGGTCAAGGCGCTCGAGGAGAAATTTGGCGTGAGCGCGGCGGCCCCGATGATGGCGATGGCGGCAGCGCCCGGCGCTGGCGGCGGGGCCGCGGCGGTTGTTGAAGAGCAGACCGAGTTCGATGCGATCCTCTCGGCGATCGGCGACAAGAAGATCCAGGTGATCAAGGTCGTCCGGGAGCTCACCGGGTTAGGCCTGAAAGAGGCGAAGGATTTGGTCGATGGGGCACCCAAACCTGTGAAGGAAAAAGTCTCCAAGCAAGAAGCCGAGACGATCAAGGCCAAGTTGACGGAAGTCGGAGCCACGGTCGAGATCAAGTAAGGGCTGAAGGGGTCAGGGGGACGCGGCGGGGCGGCTTTTGGCCGTCTCCGGTCTCCCCTTGACTGCTTTGCCTTTAAGGGGTATTATTGGCTTTACTTCTATAATGCCTCTACTGTGTGCTAGATCACCTCATTGCTGGGGGACCCAGCAAATTGGCCGGACCCGGGGCTTGGTGTGTGCTGGCATGCCCCGGCCATTCGGACATCTCTCCTGGAGGCGAAAAGGGTGATGGCAAAGGCCGCGTCGCCGAAGGCCAGAGTTAGAACTGCCGGGAAGAAGGGCGCCCGGGCGAAGACAGGTGCGAAAGCAGGGGCCATGCGTCTCGTGGCCCGTGATGCCGCGCGCGTAAAGCTGCAGCAGTCGGGGCGTCGAAGCGGCGCCGCGGCGCGGCCGCGCTTGGCGCGGACAATCCTGCTGGACACAAAGACGGAGCGGGCGCCGGTCGCCGTGTTCCAGGCGCCGCCGCCTCCTGCGCCGTCGCATGCGTCCATGCGCAACGTCAAGGGGCTTGGCGAGGTCCGGGTGACGCGGCGGGGCAAGCGCGCCCGCGTGAGCTTCGCCAAGATTCACGACGTCCTCGACGTGCCGAACCTGGTCGAGATCCAGCGGGAATCGTTCAAGTGGTTCCTCAAGGAGGGCATCCGCGAGGTCTTTGAGGAGATCTCCCCGATCCGAGACTTTACCGGAAACCTGGAGCTCCACTTCGCGGTCGGGCGCCGGAAGTCGCGCACGGCCCAGGAGGACGAGAACGGGGACCTGCCGCTCGAGTTCGACGGGTACCGGCTCGAGCAGCTGCGCTACTCCGTCGACGAGTGCCGCGAGCGGGACTATAACTACAGCGCCGCCCTCAAGGTCCAGGTGCGCCTGGTTATTAAGGAAACCGGCGAGGTCAAGGAACAGGAAGTCTTCATGGGGGACTTCCCCCTGATGACCGAGCAGGGCACGTTTGTGATCAACGGGGCCGAGCGCGTCGTCGTCAGCCAGCTCGTGCGGTCTCCGGGAGTCTACTACAGCATGGCGCCCGACACGAACAACCACATGCTCCCGGCGGCGACGGTGATCCCGCACCGGGGCGCCTGGTTGGAGTTCGAGGTGGACGCCAACGGGATCGTCTACGTCCGGATCGATCGGACGCGGAAGCTGCCGGTCACGATTCTGCTGCGCGCCATCTCCCAGCAGAAGGAGACACGGCGGGGGGAGCACCTGTCGCTGCTCACCGACGAGGAGATTCTGAAGTACTACGATCAGGATAAGGCCATGTCCGCGACGCTCCAGAAGGACGAGGCCAAGACTCCCGAGGACGCACTGCTCGCGATCTACCGGCGGCTGCGCCCGGGAGACCCGCCGACGATCGAGAGTGCGCGGACGCTGTTGAACACGCTGTTCTTCGACTCGCGCCGCTACGATCTCGGGCGGGTCGGCCGGTACAAGCTCGACAAGAAGCTGGGGTTCAAGCCGACCCCGGAGGATGCCGCGGAGCCGCGGGTCCTGCGGCCCCGCGACATCGCGGAGATCGTGCGCTACCTGCTGACCCTTTTCAACGGGCAGGGCAAGCCGGACGACATCGACCACCTGGGGAACCGCCGGGTGCGGTCGGTCGGCGAGCTGCTGCAGAACCAGTTTCGGATCGGCATGCTCCGGATGGAGCGCGTGATCCGCGAGCGGATGACGATTCAGGACGCCGGCGCGATCACGCCGCAGGTCTTGATCAACATCCGGCCGGTCGTGGCGGCGATCAAGGAGTTCTTCGGGTCGAGCCAGCTCTCGCAGTTCATGGACCAGACGAACCCGCTCGCCGAACTGACCCATAAACGGCGGCTGTCGGCGCTCGGCCCGGGCGGTCTCAGCCGGGAGCGCGCCGGGTTCGAGGTCCGCGACGTGCACACGTCCCACTATGGGCGGATGTGCCCGATCGAGACCCCGGAGGGCCCGAACATCGGCCTGATCTCGTCGCTCGCGACGTTCGCCCGCGTCAATCCGTACGGGTTCATCGAGACGCCGTACCGCCGGGTGCGCGACACGCGTGTCACGCGGTCGATCGAGTATTTGACCGCGGACGACGAGGAGCGGTACACGATCGCGCAGGCGAACGCGATGATCAGCGCCGACGGCAAGCTCATGGAAGCGAAGGTTACCGCCCGCCGGGGCAGCGCGATCGTGTTGGTGCCGCCGGACGAAATCGACTATATGGATGTGTCGCCCAAGCAGATCGTGAGCGTCGCGACGGCGCTGATTCCGTTCCTCGAGCATGACGATGCGAACCGGGCGCTCATGGGGTCCAACATGCAGCGCCAGGCGGTGCCGCTGCTCCGGACCGAGGCGCCGTTGGTGGGCACCGGGATGGAGCACCGTTCCGCCGTGGATTCGGGCGCCGTCGTCGTGGCCCGCGAGGTCGGCGAAGTCGCGAGCGTCACGGGCGAGGCGATCGTCATCAAACCCGACCGCGGCAAGGAGCGGACGTATCGGTTGGTCAAGTTTCAGCGAAGCAACCAAGGGACGTGCATCAATCAGCGGCCGATCGTTGAGGTCGGCGAGCGGGTCGGGGTCGGCGACGTCGTCGCCGACGGACCGTGCACGGACCTCGGCGAGATGGCGCTCGGCCACAACATCCTCGTCGCGTTCATGCCGTGGGAGGGCTACAACTACGAGGATGCGATCCTGATCTCCGAGCGGCTCGTGCAGAAAGATCTGTTCACGAGCATCCACATCGAGGAGTACGAGGTGGAGGCGCGCGACACGAAGCTGGGGCCCGAGGAGATCACCCGCGACATTCCCAACGTGGGCGAGGAAGCCCTCCGGGACCTCGACGAGCGGGGGATCATTCGCATCGGCGCGGAGGTGCGGAGCGGAGACATCCTCGTCGGCAAGGTCACGCCGAAAGGCGAGACCGAGCTCACGGCGGAGGAGCGTCTCTTGCGCGCGATCTTTGGTGAGAAGGCGCGGGAGGTCCGCGACACGTCGCTCAAAGTGCCGCACGGCGAGAAGGGAAAGGTCGTGGCCGTCAAGATGTTCTCCCGGGAGGCAGGCGATGAGCTGTCGCCCGGCGTGAACCAGCTCGTGCGCGTGTACGTCGCGCAGAAGCGCAAGATCACCGTCGGCGATAAGATGGCCGGGCGGCACGGCAACAAGGGCGTGATCAGCCGGATTCTGCCGTCGGAAGATATGCCCTACCTGCCGGATGGGACGCCGGTCGACATTGTGTTGAACCCGCTCGGCGTGCCGTCCCGGATGAACGTGGGACAGGTGCTCGAGACCCATCTCGGCTGGGCGGCCTACTTGATCGGGTTCCACGCGGAAACGCCCGTGTTCGACGGGCCGCGCGAGGATGAAATTCGGGAGCTGCTCACCAAGGCCAGCGAGACCGAGGCCGGCGCCCGGGTGCAGGTGGATGACACCGGGAAGACCCGTCTGTACGACGGTCGCACCGGGGAGTCGTTCGAGCAGGAGGTCACGATCGGCCAGATCTACATGATGAAGCTCCTCCACCTGGTGGAGGACAAGATTCACGCCCGGTCGACCGGACCCTACTCGTTGATCACCCAGCAGCCGCTCGGCGGCAAGGCGCAGTTCGGCGGGCAGCGGTTCGGCGAGATGGAAGTCTGGGCGCTCGAGGCGTACGGCGCGGCGAACACGCTGCAGGAGCTGCTGACCGTGAAGTCGGACGACGTCGTCGGGCGCGTGAAGACCTACGAGGCGATCGTCAAGGGCGAGAACATCCAGGAGCCCGGCGTGCCGGAGTCGTTCAAGGTGCTCGTGAAGGAACTGCAGAGCCTCTGCTTGGACGTGAAGGTGCTGAGCGAGGACCAGAAGGAGATCGAGCTCAAGGAAATCGAGGAGGACATCGCGGAGACGGCGCGCGCGCTCGGCATCAACCTGGAGGGCGAAGAGGCTCTCGTGGAGGAGTCCTAGGATGCAAGACGTCAACAACTTTGACGCGGTCAAAATAGCGCTCGCCTCCCCCGACCAGATCCGCGAGTGGTCGCGGGGCGAAGTCAAGAAGCCGGAGACGATCAACTACCGGACGCTCAAGCCCGAGCGCGACGGCCTGTTTTGCGAGCGCATCTTCGGGCCCACCAAGGACTGGGAGTGCCACTGCGGCAAGTACAAGCGCATCCGGTTCAAGGGGATTATCTGCGATCGCTGCGGCGTCGAGGTCACCCGGGCGAAGGTGCGGCGCGAGCGGATGGGGCACATCGAGCTCGCGGCGCCCGTGTGCCACATTTGGTACCTGAAGGGCGTGCCCAGCCGCATCGGCCTGCTCCTCGACATGTCGCCGCGGGCCCTTGAGCGGGTGGTGTACTTCGCGTCCTATGTCGTCACGGATCCCGGGCACGTCAAGGGCCTGTCGAAGCACCAGCTGCTGACCGAGGCCGACTATCGCGATCTGCGCGAGAAGTTCGGCAACGGGTTCAAGGCCGGGATCGGCGCCGAGGCGATCAAGGAACTGCTGCTGGAGATGAACCTCGACGCGACCCAGAAGAAGCTGCGCGCCGAGCTCAAGACGGCGAGCGGCCAGAAGCGGATGAAGATCCTCAAGCGGCTTGAGGTCGTCGAGGCGTTCCGCAAGAGCGGCAACGAGCAGTCGTGGATGATCTTGGACGTGGTGCCGGTGATTCCGCCGGACCTCCGCCCCATGGTGCAGCTCGACGGCGGCCGGTTCGCGACCAGCGACCTGAACGACCTGTACCGGCGCGTGATCAACCGGAACAACCGCCTCAAGCGCCTGCTGGACCTGGGCGCGCCCGAGATTATCGTGCGGAACGAGAAGCGGATGCTGCAGGAGGCGGTCGACGCGCTGATCGACAACGGGCGCCGCGGCCGTCCTGTGACCGGGCCGAACAACCGGCCGCTCAAGTCCCTCAGCGACATGCTGAAGGGCAAGCAGGGCCGGTTCCGGCAGAATCTGCTCGGCAAGCGGGTCGACTACTCGGGACGGTCCGTGATCGTGGTCGGGCCGAAGCTCAAGCTGCACCAGTGCGGGCTGCCGAAAGAGATGGCGCTCGAGCTGTTCAAGCCGTTCGTGATGAAGAAGCTCGTCGACCGCGGGCTGAGCCAGAACATCAAGAGCGCGAAGCGGATGGTCGAGCGGGCGCGGCCGGAGGTCTGGGACGTCCTCGAGGAGGTCGTCCACGAGCACCCGGTGATGCTCAACCGCGCACCGACGCTCCACCGCCTCGGCATCCAGGCGTTCGAGCCGGTGCTGATCGAGGGGAAGGCGATCCAGGTCCATCCGCTCGTCTGCACGGCGTACAACGCTGACTTCGACGGCGACCAGATGGCGGTGCACGTGCCGCTGTCCGCGGCCGCGCAGGCGGAGGCGCGGGTGTTGATGCTGTCGGCGTACAACATTTTGTCGCCCGCGTACGGCCGCGCCATCACGTCGCCGACCCGCGACATCGTGTTCGGGTCCTACTATCTGACGCTGGAACGCGACGGTGCCAAGGGCGAAGGCAAGATCTTCAGCCGGCCGGACGAGGTGGTCCTCGCGTACGAGAGCGGGGTCGCGGATCTGCACGCGAAGATCAAGGTGCGGTTGAGCCATGACGGTGAGCTGATCGACACGACGGTCGGGCGCGTGATCTTCAACGAGGCAATTCCCGAGGAGCTGCGGTTCATCAACGAGGTGTGCGACCGGAAGATTCTGTCGCAGATCGTCTCGGAGGCGTACAACCGCCTCGGCTCGACGAAGACGGTGCTGCTGCTCGACAGCCTCAAGGATCTGGGGTTCCACTTCGCGACCGTGAGCGGCAGCGGCATCGCCCTTTCGGACATCGTGATTCCCAAGGAGAAGGTAGAGATCCTTGCGAAAGCGGACAAGGACGTCGAGGCGATTGACACGCAGTACCGCCGCGGCCTCATCACGGACGAGGAGCGGTACCTGAAGACCGTGGACGTGTGGACCGAGGCCACGGAGACGGTCACCCGGCGGATGCTGAACGCGTTCGATCCGTTCAACCCGCTGTACATGATGGCCCAGTCGGGCGCGCGCGGCAACATCCAGCAGATCCGCCAGCTGGCCGGCATGCGCGGCCTGATGACCGACCCGTCCGGGCGGATCATCGAGCTCCCGATCAAGGCCAACTTCCGCGAGGGGCTGACGGTCCTCGAGTACTTCATCAGCACGCACGGGCAGCGCAAGGGGCTGGCGGACACCGCGATCCGGACGTCAGAGTCGGGCTATCTGACGCGCCGCCTCGTCGATGTCGCGCAGGACGTGATCGTCCGGGCAGACGACTGCCAAACCACCTCGGGCGTCGAGATGGTGCCGGTGACGGACGGCAGTCAAGTGGTGGTGGCGCTGGGCGATCGGATCACCGGGCGCATCGCGGCGGAAGATGTGATCGCGCCGCGCAGCAAGCGGGTGCTGGTCGAAGCCGGCGAGGAGATCAGTGAAGCGGTGACCGAGCAGATCGAGGAGGCCGGCATCACGTCGGTGAGCGTCCGGTCGGTGCTCACGTGCAAGACCCGGTACGGCATCTGCGCCAAGTGCTACGGCCGGAACCTGGCCAGCGGAAAGCTGGTGGAGATCGGCGAGGCCGTGGGCATCATCGCGGCGCAATCGATCGGCGAACCGGGCACCCAGTTGACGATGCGAACGTTCCACACCGGCGGCGTCGCCGGGTTTGACATCACGCAGGGCCTCCCGCGCGTCGAGGAGTTGTTTGAGGCGCGCCGGCCGAAGGGCCAGGCGGTGATCGCGGAGATCGACGGCAAGGCGCACCTCTCCGAGAGCAAGGGCACCCGGATCATCACGCTGACGGGCCGCGACGACGAACGGGAATACCCGGTCGCATACGGCGTCCGGCTGCGGATCGCCGACGGGGACAAGGTATCCGCCGGGGACCAGCTGACCGAAGGGTCGGTCAATCCCGCACGACATCCTTCGCATCAAGGGACTCGCGGCGGTGCAGGGGTACCTGGTGCAGGAGATTCAGAGCGTCTACCGGTCGCAGGGCGTCGACATCAACGACAAGCACATCGAGATCATCGTCCGCCAGATGCTTCGGCGGGTGAAGGTGGAGGAACCGGGCGACACGGAGTTCCTGCCCGGCGAGCTCGTGGACGTGTTCGCCCTGGAAGGGGAGAACGCGCGGGCGATGGCCTCCCGCAAGGAGCCGGCGACGGCGCGGCCGGTGCTGCTCGGGATCACGAAGGCGTCGCTCGCGACGGAGAGCTTCCTGTCGGCGGCGAGCTTCCAGGAGACGGCGCGCGTCTTGACCGACGCCGCGACCAAGGGCAAAGTCGATCCGCTGCTCGGGCTGAAGGAGAACGTGATCATCGGCAAGCTCATCCCGGCCGGGACGGGGATGGCCCGGTACCGGTCGACGAAAGTGGCGGTGGAAGGGCTGTCGTAGCGAGTTGACGGGTCGGACGGGGGCGGGGCCCGGCGGCGGTGCCGCTCGGGCCCCGGTTCGCCCGACCGCCGTCGACCGCCGTCGCTGCGCCGTTGACAGGGTAGGCCGCCGTTGGTACAATGGCGTGGTGGAATCACGGCCCCCGGCCGGGCTTCGGGGATGCCGCGAGCGAGCGGATTGTGGACGTTGACCGCCTGAAAATTGCAGCGCAGCGGGCCATCGGGACCAATCAAACCACCAAGGCCGTCAATCGCGGACACGCTCGGGTAGTGTATGTCGCCCAGGATGCCGACCGACGTGTGACCGAGCCGGTCCTCCTGGCAGCCCGGGAGCGAGGGGTTGAGGTCGTCGAGGTGGACTCGATGACCGCGCTGGGACGAGCGTGCGGTATCGCCGTGGGCGCCGCGGTAGCGGCGATCCTCGAGTAGCGCACCGCGACACGGGACCCGCCTCAGCGATTCGGGGAGTATCCCCTATAATGCGCCGCAGGATGTCAGCTTTGGCATCGCGTATGGCGCATGACTAACCGCAAACAGACGGACGTGCGATAACCCGGCCGGGTGTCCCCCGGCCGCCGGCATCGCCAACAGCCCCAGGGCGGGAGGATCCAGCCCGCTGGGGTGCTTTACGCGTCGAACGGGACGCGCAGCACGAATCGGGATGGACGCGGGAGACGCCGGGGGACCGGCGCTGCCTTGACTGGGAGGGTGAACGTGCCGACGATCACGCAGTTGGTGCGGTTGGGACGGAGGATCGAGCCGTCGAAGAGCAAGTCGCCGGCACTCCAGAACAGCCCGCAAAAGCGGGGCGTGTGCATTCAAGTGAAGACGATGACCCCGAAGAAGCCCAACTCCGCGCTGCGGAAGATCGCGCGGGTGCGGCTGACGAACGGGCAGGAGGTCACCGTCTACATCCCGGGGATCGGGCACAACCTGCAGGAGCACTCGGTGGTCCTGATCCGCGGTGGGCGCGTAAAGGACCTGCCCGGCATCCGGTACCACATCGTCCGCGGGACGCTCGATACCGCGGGGGTTCAGGACCGGAAGCGCGGACGCTCCAAGTACGGGGCCAAGCGGCCCAAGAAGGCGGGGGCAGCCTAACATGCCGCGCAAAGGGGCGGTGTCGCTCCGGCGGGTCGTGCCGGACCTGGTGTTCCAGAGCCAGAACGTGACTCGACTGGTCAACAAGGTGATGACCCGGGGCAAGAAGAGCCTCGCCGAGCGCATCGTGTACGCGGCGCTCGAGACCGTGCAGGAAAAGGGCGGCAAAGAGCCGGCCAAGGTGCTCGACCAGGCCCTTCACAACATCATGCCGGTGCTGGAAGTGAAGCCTCGGCGGGTGGGCGGAGCGACGTATCAGGTGCCGATCGAGGTCCGGCCGGAGCGGCGGATGTCGCTCGGGATCCGGTGGCTCGTGCAGTACGCCCGGCAGCGGCCGGGCCGCACGATGCGGGAGCGGTTGGCGGCCGAGATCCTGGACGCCAGCAACAACGCGGGCGCGGCAGTCAAGCGCCGCGAGGACACACACAAGATGGCCGAAGCGAACAAGGCGTTCGCGCATTATCGGTGGTGAGCGTGGAGGACGTATGGCAACGACCCTGGAGACGAAGCAGGCATCAATGACGACGCCGCAGGCATCGCTGGAAACGATTCGGAACATCGGGATCATTGCCCACATCGACGCGGGCAAGACGACCACGACGGAGCGCATCCTGTTTTACACGGGGCGCACGCACCGGTTGGGCGAGGTCGACGAGGGTTCTGCGACGATGGACTGGATGGTCCAGGAGCGCGAGCGTGGGATTACGATCACGTCGGCCGCGACGACCGCCCAGTGGCGGGGGCACAGCATCAACATCATCGACACCCCGGGCCACGTTGATTTTACCGCCGAGGTCGAGCGCTCGCTGCGCGTGCTCGACGGCGCCGTCGTCGTGCTGAGCGCTGTGGAAGGCGTCCAGCCCCAGTCGGAGACGGTGTGGCGGCAAGCTGACCGGTACGGCGTCCCGCGGCTGGTCTTCGTTAATAAGATGGATCGCACCGGGGCCGACTTCTTCCGGACGGTTGGCATGATCAAGGACCGGCTGGAGGCGCGCGCGGTGCCGCTCCAACTCCCCGTGGGCGCCGAGGACGGCTTCGAGGGCGTCGTCGACCTCATCAAGATGACGTCGATCATCTACACGGACGACCTCGGCACGCGCAGCGACCAGGTCGAGATCCCGGAGTCGCTTCGGCCGGTCGCGGAGAAATACCGCGAGGCGCTGGTCGAAGCGGCGGCCGAGATGGACGACCGCCTGACGGAGAAGTACCTCGAAGGGACGCCGCTTACCGAGGACGAGATCTACACGGCGCTCCGCAAGGGGACGATCGCGACCAAGATCATCCCCGTGCTGTGCGGCACGTCGTTTCGCAACAAGGGCGTGCAGCCGCTCCTCGACGCGGTCGTGTACTTTCTGCCGTCGCCGTTGGACATCCTCCCGATGCAGGGCGTTAATCCGGAGACCGAGCAGATCGAGTCGCGTCCGGCGGACCCGACCGCGCCGTTCTGCGGGCTGGCGTTCAAGATCGTCACCGACCCCTTCGTCGGCAAGCTCACGTACTTCCGCGTGTACTCCGGCCGGCTGGAGTCCGGGTCGTACGTGTACAATGCGACGCGCCGCGTGAAGGAGCGCATCAGCCGCATCCTGATGATGCACGCGAATCACCGCGAGGACGTGGCCGAGGTGACCGCGGGCCACGTGGTGGCCGCGGTCGGCCTCAAGGACACGACGACCGGGGATACCCTGTGCGACGAGGCGCATCCGATCGTGCTCGAGTCGATCAAGTTCCCCGAGCCGGTGATCTCGGTGGCCGTGGAGCCGAAGACCCGGGTCGACGAGGAAAAGCTCGGCGCGTCGCTGGCCAAGCTCGCCGAAGAGGATCCGACCTTCAAGGTCCGGTTCGATCCGGAGACCGCGCAGACGATCATCGCGGGGATGGGCGAGCTGCACCTCGAGATCATCATCGACCGGCTGCTGCGGGAGTTTAAGGTCGCGGCGAACGTCGGGCAGCCGCAGGTCGCGTACCGCGAGACGATCCGCAAGTCGTCCGAGGCGCGGGGCCGGTACATCCGTCAGACCGGCGGCCGAGGGCAGTACGGCGACGTGACGCTCACGGTGGAGCCGCTGCCTCGGGGCACGGGGATCGAGTTCGTGGACAAGATCACCGGCGGCCGCATCCCGCGGGAGTACATCCCGGCGGTGCAGGCGGGCGTGCGTGAGGCGGCGGAGGGCGGCGTGCTCGCCGGCTACCCGCTGGTCGACGTGCGCGCGACGCTGATCGACGGGTCGTACCATGACGTGGACTCGTCCGAGATGGCGTTCAAGATCGCCGGGTCGATGGGGTTCAAGCAGGCGATCCATGAGGCCGATCCGGTGCTGCTGGAGCCGGTGATGAAGGTTGAGGCGGTCACGCCTGAGCAGTACATGGGCGACGTGATCGGCGACCTGAACGCCCGGCGCGGCCACATCATGGCGATGGAGCAGCGCGGCTCTCTGCGCATCGTGCAGGCGGAGGTTCCGCTGTCAAAGATGTTCGGCTACGCAACGGCGCTGCGCTCGAACACGCAGGGGCGCGCGACGTACACGATGGAGTTCTCGCACTACGAAGAGGTACCCAAGAACATCGCAGAGACGTTGATGGCAAAGACTGGCGCCGGGAACAAGGCCTAGGCGCTGCTCACGGACCCCGCGGGCCAACGGCCGGGGCAGGAGGCAGGGGAATGGCAAAGGCAAGGTTTGAGCGGACGAAGCCGCACGTAAACGTAGGGACGATTGGGCACGTGGACCACGGGAAGACGACGCTGACGGCGGCGATCACGAGCGTGCTGGCGACGCAGGGGAAGACGAAGGCGATGGCGTTCGCGGACATCGACAACGCGCCGGAGGAGAAGGAGCGCGGGATCACGATCGCGATCAGCCACGTGGAGTACGAGACGGAGAAGCGGCACTACGCGCACGTGGACTGTCCGGGGCACGCGGACTACATCAAGAACATGATCACCGGGGCGGCGCAGATGGATGGGGCGATTCTGGTGGTGTCGGCGGCGGACGGGCCGATGCCGCAGACGCGGGAGCACATCTTGCTGGCGCGGCAGGTGGGGGTCCCGTACATCGTGGTGTTTTTGAACAAGGTGGACATGGTGACGGACCCGGAGTTGCTGGAGTTGGTGGAAGTCGAAGTGCGGGACCTGCTGAACCAGTATGAATTTCCTGGGGACACGATCCCGGTGATCAAGGGGTCGGCGCTCCGGGCGCTGGAAGCGGTGCAGGAGAAGGCGAAAGTGGGGAAGGGCGAGGACGCGCGGGCGGCATGCATTTGGGAGTTGATGGCGGCGGTGGACGACTACATTCCGACGCCGGAGCGGGACGTGGACAAGCCGTTTCTGATGAGCGTGGAGGACATCTTCACGATCACGGGGCGGGGGACGGTGGCGACGGGCCGGGTGGAGCGGGGGCGGCTGAAGCTGGGCGAGGAAGTGGAGATCGTGGGGCTGCGGGCGGACGCGAAGAAGACGGTGGCGACGGGGATCGAGATGTTCCGGAAGGTGCTGGACGAAGCGGTGGCGGGGGACAACGTGGGGGTGCTGCTGCGGGGCGTGGAGCACGACGAGATCGAGCGGGGGATGGTGCTGGCGAAGCCGGGGTCGATCCACCCGCACACGGAGTTCACGGCGGAAGTGTACATCTTGACGAAGGACGAGGGGGGGCGGCACACGCCGTTCTTCACGGGGTACCGGCCGCAGTTTTACTTTCGGACGACGGACGTGACGGGGGACGTGAAGCTGCCGGACGGGGTGGAGATGGTGATGCCGGGGGACAACGTGACGATGGAAGCGGCGCTGATCACACCGATCGCGCTGGAGGAAGGGCAGCGGTTCGCGGTGCGGGAAGGCGGGCGGACGGTGGGGGCAGGCGTCGTCGCCAAGATCCACAAGTAGCGCCCGGCCACGCAGCGTCGCTGAGCGGGAGACAAAGGAGCGGGGGATGGCACAGAAGATCCGGATTAAGCTGAAGGCGTATGACCATAAGGTCCTCGATCAGTCCGCGGAAAAGATCGTGGACACGGTCAGGCGGACGGGCGCCCGTATCTCCGGCCCCGTCCCGCTGCCGACGGATCGGAACGTGTACTGCGTCATCCGCTCGCCGCACATCGACAAGGAGTCGATGGAGCACTTCGAGCTCAGGACGCACAAGCGTCTGATCGACATTCTCGAGCCGACGCCCAAGACGGTGGATGCGCTGATGCATCTCGACCTGCCCGCGGGGGTCGACATCGAGATCAAGCTGTAGCTCGGCCCTCCGGCGGCCGGCGAGCCGCCGGGTCGGAACCGCGTCGGGCACGAGACGAGTGAGGAGAGAGCGAATGCCGGCCATTCTCGGAAAGAAGCTCGGGATGACCCAGATCTTCGATGACGCGGGGCACGTCGTGCCCGTGACCGTCGTTGAGGCCGGCCCCTGCGTGGTCGTCGGCGTGCGTACGCGCGAGCGCGAAGGGTACGCGGCGGTGCAGCTCGGGTTTGGGGCGATTGCCGAGTCCCGGATGAACAAGCCGCGCAAGGGCCTGTTCACGAAGCACGGCCTTCAGCCGATGCGCGTGATCCGGGAGGTGCGTACGGCGCGGGACGAGACGTTCGAGGTGGGCCAGGCGCTGCGGGCGGATGTGTTCAGCGGCGGCGACCGCGTCGACGTCGTCGGCGTCAGCAAGGGCAAGGGGTTCGCCGGGGCGATGAAGCGGCATAATTTCGGCGGGCAGCGGGATTCCCACGGCAACAGCTTGATGCATCGGGCGGTCGGCAGCATCGGGTCGAGCCAAATCGCCCGCGTGTTCAAGGGGAAGAAGATGCCCGGGCGGCTGGGCGGGGCGCGGACGACGATCCGCGGGCTCCGCATCGTCTCCGTCGATCTCGAGCGCAACATGCTCCTGATCCGGGGCGCGGTGCCGGGCCCCCGTGGGGCGCTCGTGCTGGTGCGCCGGGCGGGAGGGAGGCGCGGATGACCACAGCGATCGTCTACGACGCCGGCGGCAACCGGGTCGGGGAAATGGAGCTCGCGGCGGGCGTCTTCGGGATCACGCCGCATACCGCGGTGCTGCATGAAGCGGTGGCGTGGCAGCTCGCCGGGCGCCGGCGGGGGACGCACTCGACACTGACGCGGGGCGAGGTCAACCGGACGACCCGCAAGCTGTACCGGCAGAAGGGCACCGGCCGCGCGCGCCACGGCGCGCGCGGGGCACCCGTGTTCGTCGGCGGCGGCGTGGTGTTCGGTCCGACGCCGCGCGACCACAGCTACTCCCTGCCGAAGAAGGTGCGGCACCTGGCGATTCGGTCTGCGCTGTCGGAGAAGGCCATCGAAGGGCGGATCTCGGTGCTCGACCGGCTCGAACTCGCGCAGCCGAAGACGAGCGTGCTGGCGAAGATGCTGCGCGCGGTCGCGGCGGAGGGCAAGGTGCTGCTCGTGACGGCCGGCCTGGATCCGGTCGTTGTCCGGTCCGCGGCGAATCTGCCCGGGGTGCACGTGATCCAGGCGGCCAACCTGAACGTGCATCTGATTCTGATCTCCGACCACCTGCTGATCGTTCGGGATGCCCTGGACCACATCGCGGAGGTGGTGTCATGAACGACCCGCGCGAGGTTATCCGGCGCCCGATCGTCACGGAGAAGAGCATGCGGGGGACCACGATCAACAAATACACGTTCGAAGTGGACGGCGGGTCGACGAAGCCGGTGATCCGTACCGCCGTCGAGCAGCTGTTCTCGGTGCACGTCACCAAAGTGAACGTGATCCGGATTCACGGCCGGCAGCGCCGCCGCGGACAGCACCGGTACATGGAAGCCGGGTACCGGAAGGCGATCGTGACGCTGGCGAGCGGCGACAAGATCGACATGGAGAAGCTGACATGACCGCGGGATCACGCGCACGGCGTACACGCGGGCCGCGTCGGCGGGGGGAGGCATAGCATGGCGGTCAAGAAATTCAAGCCGATCACCCCAGGCCAGCGGTTCAAGACCGTGTCGCTGTTTGAGGAGATTACCAAGAGCAAGCCGGAGCGGGCGCTGCTCGACGCGCAGTCGTCCCACGCGGGACGCAACGCGCAGGGCAAGGTCACCGTCCGCCACCGCGGCGGGGGGCATAAGCAGCGCTACCGCGTCATCGACTTCAAGCGGAACAAGGATGGGATCAAGGCGCGCGTCGCCGCGATCGAATACGATCCGAACCGGTCGGCGCGGATCGCGCTGCTGCACTACGCGGACGGCGAGAAGCGGTACATCCTAGCGCCGGTCGGACTCGGTGTCGGCGACGTGCTTGCGTCCGGGCCGGAGGCGGAGATCCGGCCGGGCAACGCGCTGCCGCTCCGCGCGATTCCGGTGGGCTCGACCGTCCACAACGTCGAGCTGCAGATCGGCCGCGGCGGGCAGATGGTTCGCAGCGCCGGGAGTTCGGCGCAGGTGATGGCCAAGGAAGGCGACTACGCCCAGATCCGGCTGCCGTCGGGCGAGGTCCGGATGGTGCACATCGAGTGCCGGGCGACGATCGGACAGGTCGGCAACCTCGACCATGAGTCCATCAGCATCGGCAAGGCAGGCCGGACGCGGTGGATGGGCTGGCGCCCGTCGGTCCGCGGCGTGGTGATGGATCCCAGCAGCCATCCGCACGGCGGCGGCGAAGGCAAGTCGCCGATCGGCATGCCCGGGCCGGTCACCCCGTGGGGGAAGCCGACCCTCGGCTATCGGACGCGGACGACGAAGCCGAGCGACAAGTTCATCGTCAAGCGGCGGGACTAAATGAGCGGGTGTGTGAGCGGATCACGAGACGGCGGGACCCACGGCACGCCGTGGGCGACCGATCAGCGGATGGGGTGGAGATAACATGGGCCGATCCGTAAAGAAGGGTCCCTTCGTGGACGCGCATCTGCTCACGAAGGTCCAGACACTGAACAAGACGCGGGAGCGGCGGGTGATCCGCACGTGGTCCCGGCGCTCGACCGTCGTGCCGGAGATGGTCGGACACACGATCGCGGTGTACGACGGGCGCAAGCACGTCCCGATCTATGTGACCGAGAACATGGTCGGGCATAAGCTGGGCGAGTTTGCGGCGACGCGGACGTTCAAGAGCCACGGTGCGCGGGTCGAGAAGACCACGGCCGTGCGGTCTGGCGCGCCCGCGGGCGGCACGCCCGCGGCGGCACCCGCCGCGGCGCCGGCGACGTAGAGGGGGCGGCGGATGGAAGCGAAGGCGATTGCGCGACACGTCCGGATTTCGCCCACCAAGGTGCGGCCGGTGCTGGCGCTGATCCGGGGGAAGGGCATCGATGATGCGCTCGCGGTTCTGCAGTTCACGCCGAACCGCGCGGCGCGGGTGCTGGCCAAGGTCGTGGCGTCGGCGGCCGCCAACGCAGAGCACAACCTTGAGCTCGGGCGAGACACCCTCCGGGTGGCGCGGGCGTACGTGGACGCGGGGAGTACGGTTCGCCGGATGCAGCCGCGGGCGCGCGGCCGCGCGGACGTGATCAAGAAGCGAAGCAGTCATATCACCGTAGTGGTGGGCGACGAGTGATCGACGGTCGGCAGGACGGCCGAACGCTCGCGGGGGCCGCACGTGGGTGCCGGCTCGCGGGCTGGGCTGCATAACAGGAGGCGCATCGTGGGGCAGAAGATCCATCCGATCGGGTTGAGGCTCGGGATCATCAAGGATTGGGAGTCCAAGTGGTACGCGGAAAAGAATTTTCCCGACCTTATCCAGGAGGACCAGACGCTCCGCAAACACATCAAGGCGAAGCTCGGTCGCGCGGGGATCTCGCGCATCGAGATCGAGCGCGCGGCGAACCGGGTCCGGATCACGATCCACTCGGCCAGGCCGGGCATCATCATCGGCCGGGGCGGCACGGGAATCGACGCGCTGAAGAAAGAGCTCGAAGCGCTGACGGGCAAGCAGATCCAACTGAACGTGCAGGAGATCCGGCGGGCCGAGCTCGAGGCCGCGCTCGTCGCCCAGAACGTCGCCAGCCAGCTTGAACGCCGGATTGCATACCGGCGGGCGATGAAGCAGGCGGTGGCGCGGAGCCTCCGCAGCGGGGCGAAGGGGATTCGCATCGCGTGCGCCGGGCGGCTCGCCGGCGCCGAGATCGCCCGGTACGAGTGGTACCGGGACGGCCGGGTGCCTCTTCACACGCTGCGCGCGGACATCGATTTTGGCGTGGCCGAGGCGCTGACGACCTACGGACGCATTGGGGTCAAGGTGTGGATCTACCGTGGCGATGTGTTGCCGGAGCGGCGTCGGCCGGCGGAACTGCGGGGCCGTGCGGGGGAGACGACGGTGCTGCCGTCGCGGCTGCCGCGCGTGACGGTGCAGAGGAGGCAAGACGGAAATGCTGATGCCCAAGAGGGTCAAGTATCGTAAGTCCCAGCGGGGACGCATGCGGGGCGAGGCGCACGCCGGGGCGTTCGTGGCGTTCGGGGAGTACGGCCTCCAGGCCCTGGGGCGCGGATACGTCACGAGCCAGCAGCTTGAGGCGTCACGTCGGGCGATCACGCGGTTTATCAAGCGCGGCGGCAAACTCTGGATCCGCGTGTTTCCGGATAAGCCGGTGACCAAGAAGCCGGCCGAGACGCGCATGGGGAGCGGCAAGGGGAACCCGGAGCTGTGGGTCGCCGTGATCAAGCCCGGCCGCGTGCTGCTCGAGCTCGCCGGCGTGAACGAAGGCGTGGCCCGGGAGGCGATGCAGTTGGCCGGGCATAAGCTGCCGATCCGCACGCGGTTCGTGCTGCGCGAGGGGGCCGGACAGACGGCGGCGCTGGCAGAGGGGAGTCAGGCATGACGGCGGCACCGTTGAGCGAGTTGACCGAGGCGGAGATCGCCAAGCAGCTGCAGGATGCGCGGCAGCAGTTGTTCACGCTGCGTCTGCAGCGTGCGTCGGGCAAGCTTGAGAGCCCGGCTCGGGTGTCGCAGGTGCGGCGGACGGTCGCACGCCTGCTGACCACGCTGCGCGAGCGCGAGCTGGCCGGAGGGAGGGCGTGATGGCGGAGGAGTTGGGGGTCACGGCGGCCGAGACGGCGGCACGGGCCAAACGGAAGACACAGGTCGGTCTCGTCGTAAGCGACAAGATGCAGAAGACTGTGGTCGTCGAGGTTGTCCGGCGCGGCCGCCATCCGCTGTACCGGAAGGTCGTCAGTCAGAACCGCCGGTTCAAGGCGCACGACGAGCAGAACGAGGCGCACGTCGGCGATCGGGTGCTCATCTCGGAGACCCGTCCGCTGAGCAAGGACAAGCGGTGGCGTGTGGTCCAGGTGTTGGAGCGGGCCCGGTAGGCGGCGCATCGTCGTCCGTCGCGGGGTGCCAGCGGGGCGTGATGGGGGCAAGCGATGATTCAGAACTATACACGGCTGAGGGTAGCGGACAACACCGGCGCGCGCGAGATTATGTGTATTCGCGTCAAGGGTGGGTCGGACCGGCGGTACGCTGGTATCGGGGATGTGATCGTCGCCACGGTGAAACAGGCGATTCCGAACAGCGCGGTTAAGAAGGGCGAAGTGGTGCGCGCGGTGGTCGTCCGGACGACCCGGCCGACGCGTCGGCCGGACGGGTCAGCCATCCGGTTCGACGACAACGCGGCGGTGCTGATCACTGACCAGAACAACCCGCGCGGGACCCGGATCTTCGGTCCCGTCGCGCGGGAGCTGCGGGACAAGCAGTTCATGAAGATCATCTCGCTCGCGCCGGAGGTGCTGTGATGGGCGGACCGAGGGTCGCGGTGCACGTCCGGCGCGGTGACACGGTCGAGGTCATCCACGGGAAGTACCGGGGCAAGCGGGGGAAGGTCCTGCGCGTCATCCCGGACCGCGGACGCATCATCGTCGAAGGCGTCATGATCGCGAAGCGCCACACCAAACCGTCGGATAAGAACCCGGCGGGCGGCATCATCGAGAAGCCGATGCCGTTTCCGTCAGGCAAGGCGATGCTGGTGTGCACCCGGTGCGGGCGTGCCGTGCGGTTCGGCCACCAGTTGATGGACGACGGCAAGCGGGTGCGCGTGTGTCGGCACTGCGGAGAGATTATCGATCGGGCATAGAGGGACGCGGCCGTCTCGCCGGCGGGCAGGGCGGGCGGTCAACACGAGGTGCACGATGGAACGGTTGCGTGAGAAGTATAAGGGAGAGGTCACGAGCGGGCTGCGGGAGCGGTTTGGCTACACGAACCCGATGCAGGTGCCCAAGGTCGAGAAGGTCGTGATCAATATGCGCGTCGCCGACGCGCTGCAGGATCAGCGACATCTCGACAAGGCCGTGGAGGAGCTGACGCTTATCAGCGGGCAGCGGCCGGTGATCACCCGCGCCCGTCGGTCGATCGCGGCGTTCAAGTTGCGCACGGGAAACCCAATCGGGTGCAAAGTGACGCTGCGCGGCGAGCGGATGTACGAATTTCTCGACAAGCTGTTCAACATCAGCCTGCCGCGGATCAAGGATTTCAAGGGGTTGTCGTCGCGATCGCTCGACGGCCGCGGCGGGATGAACATCGGGCTGCGCGAGCAGTTGATCTTCCCTGAGATCGAATATGACAAGGTGGACAAAATCCGCGGGATGGACATCTCGATCGTTACGACGGCGCGATCCGACGAGGAAGCCCGAGAGCTCCTGCGGCTGCTCGGGCTGCCGCTCCGCGAGACCGCGCAGGTCGGGGGGGCCAGTTAGATGCCGAAGAAGGCGCTGCTCAATAAGTGGCGGAAGACGCCGAAGTTTAAGGTGCGGCGGTACAACCGCTGCCGTAACTGCGGCCGGCCGCGCGCGGTGTTCCGGAAGTTCGGCCTGTGCCGGATCTGCCTGCGCACGCTGGCCCACCGGGGAGAGATCCCCGGCGTGGTCAAGGCCAGTTGGTGAGGTGACGGGAGTGGGAGTGATTACCGATCCGATCGCGGACATGCTGACCCGGATTCGCAACGGGATGATTGCGCACCACGACACGGTGTCGGTGCCGGCGTCGCGCATGAAGATGGAGATCGCGAAGATCCTCAAAGCGGAAGGGTTTATCGCGGACTACCATACCGAGAAGACAACGCCCGAGGGGATCCGGATCCAGCTGCGGTACGGGGAGCGCAAGCAGACCATCATCACCGGCCTGCGGCGGATCAGCCGTCCGGGGCTGCGGATTTACGCGCGCCGGGCGGACGTGCCGCGCGTGCGCGGCGGGCTCGGGGTGGCGATCCTGTCGACCTCCCGCGGCGTCATGACCGACCGCGACGCGCGCAAGGCCGGGGTCGGCGGCGAAGTGCTGTGCTTCATCTGGTAGCGGCGGGAAGGAGCCGGGAATGTCTCGTGTAGGCAGAGCACCGATTCCGATCCCTCAGGGGGTCGACGTCCAAATCGCGGACGGGACGGTCCACGTGTCCGGGCCAAAGGGCAAGCTGGAGCGCGCCGTCCATGCGGATATTCGGGTGGCGGTCGAGGACAAGCAGATGCTGGTGTCCCGGCAGAGCGAGGATAAGTTCCACCGCGCGCTGCACGGGCTGACGCGGGCGCTGCTGGCGAACATGGTGCGCGGCGTGACCCAGGGATACCGGGTTGAATTGGAGATCCAGGGCGTGGGGTACCGCGCGCAAAAGCAGGGCGCGAACCTGACGCTCCAGATCGGATACTCTCACCCGATCGAGGTCAAGCCGCCGGCCGGCGTGACCCTCGAGGCTCCGGCGCCAAACCGGATCGTCGTCGGGGGCATCGATAAGGAGCAGGTCGGGCAGACCGCGGCGACGATCCGCGCGTTCCGCGAACCGGATCCGTACAAAGGCAAGGGCATTCGCTATGTGGGCGAGCGGGTGCGGCGCAAGGCGGGCAAGGCGGGTAAGGCCGCCGGCGGCGCGAAGGGCTAACAGAACGCTGAGCGGCGCGGCGTGCGATCGACGCCGACCGTGGGGGTGCACCGATGATTAAGCACAAGGATCGCAACCTGAATCGGCAGCGGCGGCACCTTCGGATTCGCCGGACGGTGTCCGGCACGCCGGAGCGGCCGCGGCTGTCGGTGTTCCGCAGCCTTTCCCACGTCTACGTCCAGCTCGTCGACGACGGCACGGGGCGGACACTGGCGGCCGCGTCGACGCTCGATCCGGAGATCCGCGCGCAGGCGGACGCGGCGAGCAAGTCCGAGGCGTGCAAGATCGTCGGACAGCTGATCGCGCGGCGCGCCAAGGAGCGCGGCCTGAGTCAGGTCGTGTTCGACCGGGGCGGCTATCAGTATCACGGCCGCGTGCGGGCCGTCGCAGAGGGCGCCCGCGAGGGCGGGCTGGAGTTCTAGGACCGGCGGCATCGCCGCCGCGAGGAGGAAGAAGTGGATGCCACGATCCAAGAGTAAGCTCGTCAAGGGCAAGAACAAGCTGCGGGGCAAGGCCCGCAAGGTTGAGGCGCCGCCGGCGCCGAAACCGGCCGATCTGGAGTATTTGCACCGGCGCGTCAACGCCGACAGCGTCAACCTGACCTGGGAGAAGGCGATCTGGATCAATCGCGTGGCGAAAGTGACCAAGGGAGCGAAGCGGTTCAACTTCAGCGCCCTGGTGGTGGTCGGCGATGAGCACGGACACGTCGGCGTCGGGCTGGGCAAAGCGGGGGAGGTGCCCGACTCGATCCGCAAGGGCACCGAGGACGCGAAGAAGCACCTCATGCACGTGGCGCTGACCGGGACCACGGTGCCCCACGAGATCGTGTCCGAGTACGGCGCGGCGCGGGTGCTGCTGAAGCCGGCGGCCAAGGGCACGGGCGTTATCGCGGGCGGTCCGGTTCGGGCGGTCCTCGAGGCGGCCGGGGTGCGGGACATCCTGACGAAGTCGCTCGGCAGCAAGAATCCGATCAATCAAGCGCGGGCGACGCTCAAGGGGATGCTGGATATCCGGCGCCCCGAGGAGGTGGCCCGGAGCCGGCACAAGACAGTGGCCGAACTTGTCGGGCGGAGGGCCGAGCGGTGGATGACGGCGTAGTGAAGCAGGTCCGCATCACCCTGCGGGGGAGCCTGATTGGGCAGACGCAGTCGCAGCGCCGCACGGTCTGGGCGCTCGGCCTGCGGCGCATCGGCGCGGCCCGCGTGCACACGTTGACGCCAGGGCTGCGGGGAGCGCTTCGGAAAGTCCAGCATTTGGTGGACGTCAGCGAGGTGGCGGATGGCCAACCTAGGTAAGCTGAAGCCCGCGCGCGGGTCGCGCCGTCCGGCCCGTCGGATCGGCCGGGGCGGCTCCTCCGGCAGCGGCAACACGGCCGGACGGGGGAACAAGGGGCAGAAAGCGCGCTCCGGCGGACAGATGCGGCCCGGGTTCGAGGGCGGCCAGCTCCCGCTGATCAAGCGGGTACCGTACCGGCGCGGCGTGCGCGGGGCCGGCAGCAACCTCGTCGGCGGCGCGCGGCCCACCCGGATGGGGACCGTGAATGTCGGGCGCCTGAGCGCGTTTCCCGCCGGGAGCGAGGTGACCCCCGAGACCCTGCGGGAGGCCCGGCTGCTTCGGACGGCGCAGGTGAAGATTCTTGGGGAAGGCGATCTCGGCCACGCGCTGGTCGTGCGGGCCCACGCCTTCAGCGCCTCGGCGCGCAAGCTGATCGAGGCCGCAGGAGGGCGGGCCGAGGTGATCGCATGATTCCGGGTCTGGCCAACGTTTTTCGGATCCCCGACCTCCGGCGAAAGTTCCTATTTACCGTCGGAATGCTCGCCGTGTTTCGCATGGGGTCACACATCCCCGTGCCCGGCGTGAACGTGGCCCAGCTGCAGAATCTGTTCAACCAGCCGGGCAACGCGCTCGGCTTCATCGACCTGTTCGTCGGCGGCGCACTGTCGCGGTTCGCGGTGTTCGCGCTCGGCGTGTTCCCCTACATCACCTCGTCGATCATCTTCAGCCTGCTCGAGGTGGTCTTTCCCCGTCTGAAGGAGATCCACCGCGACGAGGGGGAGGCCGGGCGCCGCAAGATCGGACAGTGGACCCTGTACCTGGCCGTGCTGCTGGCGGTGATCCAGGGCTCGTCGCAGGTGCTCCTCATTCGGAACCTGAACGCGATCATCAATCCCAGCCCGATCGTCTTCACCGAGATCCTCGCGACGCTTGTCGCGGGGACGATGGTGCTGACCTGGATGGGCGAGATCATGACCGAGTACGGCATCGGGAACGGCGTGTCCCTGATCATCTTCGCCGGCATCTGCTCGCGGCTGCCGCAGCAGCTGCAGCAGACGGTCGGGCTCGTGAACGTCGGCGAGTCCACGTGGCTCAACGCGGTCTCGGATATCTTCGTGATTCTGGTCAGCATCGTGCTTGTCGTGCTGGTGACCCAGGCCGCCCGCAAGATCCCGATTCAGTACGCGAAGCGCATCGTCGGCCGCCGCATGGTGGGCGGGCAGACGACCTATCTGCCGATGCGGATCGCGGCCTCGGGCGTGATCCCCATCATCTTCGCGGTGTCGATGATCCAGCTTCCGACGACCGTCGCGCAGTTCTCGAAGAACCCGCTGGTGCAGGAGATTGGCGCCTACTTCAGCCTGAATAGCACCACCGGGGCGCTCATGTATTTCGTGCTGATCATCTTCTTCACGTACTTCTACAGCGCCGTCACGTTCGATCCCGAGGACGTGTCCGACAACATCAAAAAGTACGGCGGCTTCATCCCGGGGATCCGCCCCGGGAAGCCCACGACCGACTACCTGACCCGCATTCTGGAACGCCTGACGCTGGTCGGCGCGATCTTCCTGGGACTGATCGCCGTCGTGCCGATTTTTATCTCTCGATTCACCGGGCAGCTGACGCTGTACCTGACGGGCACGTCGCTGCTGATCGTCGTGGGTGTGGCACTGGACACGATGAAACAGATCGAGGCGTACGTGTTGATGCGGCACTACGAAGGCTTCATGAAGTGATCGCCGCCGCATGAACCTGATCTTCATGGGCCCACCCGGTGCCGGCAAGGGGACGCAGGCGGAAATGTTTCAGCGCCAGGACGGGCTGCCGCATGTCTCGACGGGCGAGATCCTCCGGCAGGCGGTGCGCGATGGCACCGACGTCGGGTGGCGGGCGTTCCAGTTCATGCAGGAAGGCGACCTCGTGCCCGACGAGATCGTGGACCGGATCGTGCATATCCGCCTCGCGGAGCCGGACTGCGCGGAGGGCTTTATCCTCGACGGCTATCCGCGGACGATCGGCCAGGCCGACGCCCTGGACACGTGGCTGGCGCGGGCGGACAGAGGGCTCGACGCGGTGGTGTTCTTTGAGATCCGCGAGGAGGTCCTGCTGCGCCGGCTGACCGGCCGCCGGGTGTGTCCGACGTGCGGCGCGATCTATCATCTTGACTACCATCCGCCGAAGGAGCCGGGGCGGTGCGATGTGGACGGGGTGACGCTGATTCAGCGAAAGGACGATACGCTCAGCACGGTCCTGCACCGGCTCGAAGTGTTTCACCGGTGGACGGAGCCGCTGGTCGAGCACTATCGCAGGCGCGGCTTGTTTCTGTCCGTGAACGCGGAGCGCCCGGTGCCGGAAGTGTACCGCGGGATCCGCGAATTCGCCAAATCCCGGACCGCGCGGCCGGGCTAAGGGTTGATGTCGACGATGATTGCGCTCAAGTCTCCAGCGGAAATCGCCGCGATGCGGCGTGCGTGCCAAGTCGCGGCGCGGGCCCTCAAGGCCGTGGTCGACGGGGTCGTGCCGGGAGTGACCACGCGCGAGCTCGATCGGATCGCGGAGGATCAGATCCGGGCCCGCGGGGGCGTCCCGTCGTTTCTCGGGTACCGCGGGTATCCCGCGAGCCTCTGCGCGTCCGTCGACGACGAAGTCGTCCATGGCATCCCCGGCCGGCGGCGGCTGCGCGAGGGTGAGTGCGTGAGCCTGGATCTCGGGGCGATCGTGGACGGGTTCCACGGAGACAACGCCGTGACCGTGCCCGTCGGCGAGGTGTCGGAGATCATTGCCCGCCTGCTCCGGGTGGGGGCGGAAGCCCTCGAGGCGGGGATTCAGGCGGTGCGTCCCGGGGCGAAGCTTGGGGACGTGGGGGCCGCCATCCAGCGGCATGTCGAGCGGCACGGATTCTCTGTCGTCCGAGAGTACGCCGGGCACGGCGTCGGGCGCTCACTGCACGAGGAGCCGCCGATCCCGAACTTCGGACGTCCCGGCACCGGCATCCTGTTGCAACCGGGTATGACGCTGGCGATTGAGCCCATGGTGAACGTGGGGACCCACGAGGTGGTCACCGATCCGGACGGCTGGACGGTGCGGACGAAGGACGGCAAGCCGTCGGCGCATTTCGAGCACACGGTGGCGGTGACCGAACACGGGGTCGAGGTCCTGACTAGACTTCCTAACCCCGCGTCGGTATAATATTGTGTTGCGGGTGTTATAGCCCGAAGGAGCGTGGATGGCCAAGAAAGATGTGATCGAGGTCGAAGGCACCGTCGTAGAGATCCTTCCGAACGCCATGTTTCGGGTGGAGTTGTCGACCGGCCACAAGGTGCTGGCTCATATCTCGGGGAAAATGCGCATCCATTTTATTCGTATCCTCCCGGGAGACCGCGTGAAGGTGGAGCTGTCGCCGTACGATCCGACGCGCGGCCGGATTACATACCGATTTAGGTAGGCCGCCGCACCGCGTCCCACCCGGGAGGCGGGCGGGCGGCGCCGCCGCTGGCGGCAGGAGGGGTCAGATGAAGGTCAGGGCATCCGTGAAGCGCATGTGCGAGAAGTGCAAGATCATCAAGCGGGGGAACCGCGTGATGGTGATCTGTGAGAATCCGAAGCACAAGCAGAAGCAGGGGTAGAGCGAGACCGCGAGGAGGGGCACGATGGCGCGCATCGCAGGGGTAGATCTGCCGCGGGACAAGCGCGTGGAAGTGGCGCTGACCTACATCTATGGGATCGGGCGCAGCCGCGCCGGGGAGATCCTTCAGATCACCGGCATCTCGCCCGACACGCGGGTGCGTAGCCTCACGGAGGAAGAAGTGACGCGCCTCCGCGAGGTCATCGACCGCAACTACAAGGTCGAGGGCGATCTGCGCCGCGATGTGGCGATGGACATCCGGCGGCTCATCGAAATCGGGAGCTACCGCGGGCTGCGGCACCGGCGCGGGCTTCCGGTGCGCGGCCAGCGGACGCGGACCAACGCACGGACGCGCAAGGGCCCGAAGAAGACGGTCGGTGCGCGGCGCGCCAAGGCGACGCCGGCTCCGGCCGCGTCGTAGCAGCTCGCTGAGAACGGACTCGCGGAGTCGAGGAGGACGAAATGGCGAAGGGACCAACCGGGCGGCGTAAGGAGCGGAAGAACGTTCCGGCGGGCATCGCGCATATTCAGTCGACGTTCAACAACACCGTGGTCACGATCAGCGACCTCCAGGGCAACGTGCTCGCGTGGTCGAGCGCCGGGACGTCGGGGTTCAAGGGGTCCCGCAAGGGCACCCCGTTCGCGGCCGGGCTCGCGGCAGAGAACGCGGCGCGCAAGGCGATGGAGCACGGCCTGCGCCAGGTCGAGGTGTTCGTGAAGGGCCCGGGGTCCGGACGTGAGGCCGCGATCCGGTCGCTGCAGACCGCCGGGCTGGAAGTGAACCTCATTAAGGATGTCACACCCATCCCGCACAACGGGTGCCGGCCACCGAAGCGGCGGCGGGTGTAAGGAGGCATTATGGGACGGTATCACGAGGCGGTCTGCCGGCTGTGCCGCCGCGAAGGCATGAAGCTCTATCTTAAGGGCGAGAAGTGCTATACCGATAAGTGTCCCGTCGCCAAGGACACGACGCCGCCGGGCATGCATCCGCCGAGCCGACGCAAGCCGTCCGATTTTGCCATCCGGCTGCGGGAGAAGCAGCGGCTGCGCCGGTTCTACGGTGTCTACGAGGGCCAGTTCAAGCGCTACTTCGAGATGGCGTCTCGGGCCACGGGTGTGACCGGCACGCGCTTGCTGCAGCTGCTGGAGAGCCGCCTCGACAACCTCGTGTACCGGCTCGGGCTGGCCTCGAGCCGCAAAGCGGCGCGGCAGCTCGTGGCGCACGGCCATATCACGGTCGACGGCCGGAAGGTCTCCGTCCCCGCGGCGCTGGTACGTCCGGGGGCGACGATCGGGGTGGCCGAGGGAAGCCGGAGCCTGCCGCACTTCAAGGCGCTGGCGGGGACCCCGCCGGGGCGCGGCCTGCCCGCGTGGCTCGAGTACCATCCGGACCAGCTGTCGGGCCGCATGCTCGGCTGGCCCGCCCGAGAAGACATCGACGCACCGGTGCATGAGCAGTTGATCATCGAGTACTATTCCCGATAAGTCGCGGAGGGTTTGAGCGAAATGGCAATGGACGAACAGACATTGGCCGCGTTGCGCGTTCCCCAGAGGGGGTTGACGGGCGTGTGGGAGATTACGAAACCAAAGATCGAGTACGCGGAGCTGTCCGACACCTATGGGAAGTTTGTGGTGGAGCCGCTTGACCGCGGCTTCGGCGTGACGCTGGGGAACGCGCTCCGCAGGGTGCTGCTCTCGTCGATCCCCGGCGCCGCGGTGACGTCGGTGAAGATCGAGAACGTGCTGCACGAGTTTTCCACGATCTCGGGCGTGGTGGAGGATGTGACGCAGCTCATTCTCAACCTGAAGGAGCTGTCGTTCAAGCTGCACAGCGACAAGCCGAAGCTGCTGCGGCTGGATGTGAAGGGGAAGCGCGACGTGACGGCCGGCGACCTGCAGCCGGACGCCGAGGTGGAGATCCTCAACCCCGATCTGCACATTGCGACGCTCGACGGGAAGAACGCGCACCTCGTCATGGAGCTGGTGGTCGAGCGCGGGAAAGGGCTACGTGCCGGTCGAGCGGCACCGCAAGAGCGAGCATGTGATCGGCGTCATCCCGGTGGACTCGGTGTTCTCGCCGATCCAGAAGGTCAACTACACGATCGAGGACACCCGGGTCGGCCATGCCACGGACTTCGACCGGCTCGTGTTCGAGGTGTGGACCGACGGCAGCATCCGGCCCGAGGAGGCGCTCCAGGAGTCGGCGCGCCTGCTGATCGACTACTTCCGGCTGTTCCTGGGGACCGCCGCGGGCGCGGAAGTGCCGGTCGGGCCGCAGACGGACGAGACGAACAAGCTCGCCACGATGCCGATCGAGGAGCTCGACCTGTCCGTGCGCCCCTACAACTGCTTGAAGCGCGCGGGGATCAACACCCTCGGCGACCTGCTTCAGCGGACCGAGGACGAGGTCGTGAACGTCAAGAACTTCGGACGGAAATCGCTCGACGAAGTGAAGGAAAAGCTCGCGGCGCTCGGGCTCGAACTGCGCCGGAGGGGCGCCTGATGGGACAGCTCGGCCAGCGGGGCCGGCGGCTTGGACGCGATACCGGCGCGCGGACCGCACTGTTCCGCGGGCTGCTCGCGTCGCTGATCGTGTACGAACGCATTTCCACGACCGAGTCCAAGGCCAAGGAAACGAAGAAGGTGGCGGATCGGATGATCGATCTGGCGCTGCAGAACGATCTCGCCGCCCGCCGCCAGATCGCCAAGCTGATCCCCGACCGGACGATTCTTCGGCGGCTGTTTACCACGATCGCCCCGCGCTATCAGAAGGGACAAGGCGGGTACACCCGAATCGTGCGCACCGGAGCCCGGCGCGGCGACGCCGCCCCGATGGCGCTGCTCGAGTTGCTCAAGTAGTCCCGGGCCCCGTCCGGGGCACCGCTCACCGATGGCCTCCGCTGCCCCCGCGCTCATTCGAGTCCGGGGGCTGCGTCATACCTACCAGCACGGCACCCCGCAGGCGGTCCCCGCGCTTCACGGGATCGACCTCGACGTCTTCCCCGGCGAGTGCGTCGCGATCGTCGGCGGCAACGGCTCCGGCAAGAGCACCCTCGCCCGGCACCTCAACGCGCTGCTGATTCCGACGGACGGGGACGTCGTGGTCGATGGGCTCAACACGCGGGACGCGGACGCGGTCTGGGAGGTGCGGGGGCGCGTCGGCATGATTTTCGAGCAGCCCGACGATCAGATCGTGGCCGCGGTCGTGGAAGAGGACGTCGCGTTCGGCTGTGAGAATCTCGGGGTGCCCTCCGCGGAGATCCGCGCGCGCGTTGATGCGGCGCTGCGCACGGTCGATCTCGAGGCGGTGCGCCGGAGGCCGCCCCACCTGCTGTCGGGCGGTCAAAAGCAGCGGGTCGCCATCGCCGGTGTGCTCGCGATGCGGCCGCGCTGCCTCGTGCTGGACGAGGCGACGTCGATGCTCGACCCACACGGGCAGCGGGAGGTCATGGAGACCGCGCTCGCACTGTGCCGCGACGAGGGCCTCACGCTGGTGCTGATCACGCACGCCATGGAGGAGGCGGCCCTCGCGGACCGGATCGTGGTGCTCGCCGAGGGGCGGGTGGTGCTTGAAGGGACGCCCGCGGATGTGTTCGCGCGTGAGGACGCGCTGCGCGCGCTGCGGCTCGAGCCGCCGGAGGTCACGCAGCTCGGGCGGCGGCTCGCGGACGCGGGATGTTCGCTGCCGCCGGCCCTGCTCACGGTCGAGGCGCTTGTCGACGCGGTCGCCGCGCTTCGCGGCGGAGGCGCGGCGGTGCGCCGGCGGCCCAGCAGGGTGGGCAGGCGGGCCGGCCGTACGCGGCCGCGCGCGGCCGGCCCGATGCTCAGGTGCGACGGCGTGTCCTACGTCTACCAGCGCGGGACGCCGCTCGAGGCGGCGGCACTCGTCGACGTGTCCGTCGAGATTCGCCCAGGGGAGATCGTGGGGCTGATCGGGGCGAGTGGCTCCGGCAAGTCCACGCTGGCCCAACATCTCAACGGGTTGCTTCGCCCTACGCGCGGCCGCGTCTACTTGGACGACGTGGACATTCAGGCGAAAGAGGTCGATCGGCGGCGGGTGCACCAGGAGATCGGCCTGCTGTTTCAGTACCCGGAGCACCAGCTGTTCGAGGAAACCGTGAGTCAGGACGTCGCGTTCGGGCCCCGGAACCTTGGGATCGACGAGGCGGCGATCCGCGAGCGCGTGGATCGCGCGCTCGTCCAGGTGGGCCTCGATCCGGTCGTGTTCGGGCCGCGCTCCCCGTTCACGCTGAGCAACGGCGAGAAGCGGCGTGCCGCGCTCGCCGGCCTGTTGGCGATGGAGCCGCGGGTGCTGATCCTCGACGAACCCACGGCGGGGCTCGACCCGCAGGGACGCCGCGAGATCCTGGATCACGTCGTCCGGCTGCGCGACGCACGCGGGCTCACGATCGTGTTGATTTCGCACAGCATGGACGCCGTCGCCCGGCTGTGCGAGCGGTTGATCGTGATGGACCGCGGGCGCGTCGTGGCGGACGGGCCGATCCGTGAGGTGTTCAGCGACCCAGACCGGCTCGTCGCCCTCGGTCTCGGGCTTCCCCAGGTGGCCCAGTGCGCGCGCCTCCTGCGCGGGCGGGGCCTCCCCGTCCGTCGGGACGTGCTCACCGTCGGCGAGGCACGGGGCGCGATTCTGGACGCCCTGGCGCTCGAGCAGGCGGGGGGCTAGGGGTCGTGGACCTGCTGCGCGGCCTTTCGTTCGGGCAGTACCTGCCCGTGGACTCGCCCGTTCACCGGCTCGATCCCCGCACGAAGATCCTGGCAACGATCGTCTTGATCGCCGTGGTGTTCGCGACCCGGTCGGCGGCCGGGCTCGCGTGGCTGACCGTCGTCCTGGGCGCGGTGCTGCTCGCCGCCCGGATCCCGCTCGGCTACGCTCTCCGCGGGCTTCGGCCGGTATTCTGGCTCGTGGGAATCGCGGTCGTCTTCCAGGTGCTGTTCGGAGAGGGCGGCGGCCACCCGCTGTTCCAACGGGGTCCGCTCGTCATCACCCGCGAGAATCTGGATCTCGGCCTGTTTTATGGCTACCGGCTGCTGCTGCTGGTCGCGTCGACCTCGCTGATGACGTTTACGACGTCCCCGGTGGAGATGACCGACGGCCTCGAGCGGCTGCTCCGTCCTCTGCAGCGCGTGGGCGTGTCGACCCACGAGTTTGCGCTGATGATGACGATCGCGCTGCGGTTCATCCCGACGCTCGTCGAAGAGGCCGACAAGATCATGAAGGCGCAGATCGCCCGCGGCGCGGAATTCTCGCGGGGCAGCCCGATGCGTCGCGCCAAGGCGTTCCTGCCGCTGCTGGTGCCGCTGTTCATCGGGGCGTTCCGCCGGGCCGAAGCCCTTGCGCTCGCCATGGAGGCCCGGTGCTACCGCGGCGGCGAACATCGGACGCGCATGAAGGAGCTGCACTTCGCCCCCCGCGACTGGGTGGCCGGGGTCCTGCTGGCGGCCGCGGCGGTCGTGGCGCTCGGACCCGCGCGGTGGTGGCGGTGACCGGGGAGCCCGGGGGGCGCGCGGGTGACGCCCCGGCACGGTCGGAGGGGCGGACGCTCCGGCTGGTGATCGAATACGACGGGACCGGCTACTGCGGCTGGCAGCGTCAGGATACTGCGGTCTCACGCGCCCCGTCCGTCCAAGCGACGCTGGAAGCCGCGGCGCGCGAGATCACGGGCGAGCGGGTCGACGTCGTCGGTGCCGGACGCACGGACGCCGGCGTGCATGCCTGGGGGCAGAGCGCCGCACCTCGTGACGTCGAGCCGGATCCCGGCCGCGCGCGTCCCGGGGGCGCTCAACGCGCACCTGCCGCCGGACATCCGGGTCCTTGAGGCGCGCGACATGCCGGCGGGCTTTCACGCGCGGTTCGATGCGACCTCGCGCACGTACCGGTACGACGTGCTAAATCGGCCGGCGCCGTCGGCGCTGCTCCGTCACCGCGTGCATCACGTGTCCGAGCCGCTCGATCTGGAGACGATGCAGCGGGCGCTCGCGCCGTTTCTCGGCCCGCACGACTTTGCGGCCTACAGCGGGGCCGGCAGCCAGCCGAAAACGACGGTATGCAACGTCCGGGAGGCGGCGTGGCGGCGGCACGACGACCTGATCGTGCTGGAGATCACCGCAGACCACTTTCTCCGGCACATGGTGCGCATGCTGGTTGGTACGCTGCTGCGGGTGGGGCGGCGCCGTCTGGCCCCCGAGGCCCCCGCGGCCTTCCTCGGGGATGCCGACAACGCGCGGACCGGCCCGACCGCGCCGGCCCACGGCCTGTACCTCGTGCGGGTCGAGTACCCCGATACCACCGACGCGTAGCTCGAGCGCCCGGGCAGCGCCGGCCCGATAGGCGCGTCCGGTTAGCGGGATGTTAGTCGGTCCACGCCCCGAGAGCCCGGCGCAGCACGATCAGCTGGCCGAGATGATACGCGTTGTGATCTGCGACGAGCAGGGCCTCATGGAGAATCGTCGGACCCTTGGGATCGTGCGGAACCCGCGCGAGCAGGTCGATCGCGGGGTTCGTGACGAGCTTGACGAACGCGCCGCGGTCCGCCTCGAACGCGTGCACGGCATCGTCCCACGACTCCTGCGTCGGCGGGAGCTCGGTCGGCCAGTAATCGTCCGGCCAGTCGCGCTCGACGTAGTGCGGATCCGTGACGTAGTCGAGGATATCGCGCTGGGCGAGCCGCAGGTGTTCCAGTTGCTGCCACGGACTATACGGGGCGCCGGGTGGTTTGGCGCCCTGCAATGCGAAGGGTAAGTTTGCCACCGCCTTGTCGAACGTCACGTGTGCGCCTCGCCCGCTGAGGAGCTGCGCGACGTCCTGCCGCAGCACCCGGTCGCGGGCGGCCGGGCCCTCCCGTGCCGGGCGGCGGGAACGGGACGATGGCGACGCCTGCCGCTTCGTCTTCCTCGCCGGGACCGTCCGGCCCGGGCGTCGCTGAGCTCGAGCGCCCTTCCGCTTCGTTGTCATCAGCATGCCTCCCCGCTGCGTCATCGCGATGCCGGGAATCTCCCGCGGCGTACTTCTGGCCACGGACGCGCTGCCGAGGTTATATCTTCGCAATGAACGGCCGTCTTCCTGGCCAAGGGCACCGGGGGGCGACCGGCTGCGCGCAAGGGCCGCACGTCTCAGGTCTGGTGTGTGATCATCGCACCTCGGGCGGCAAGGTCAGCCACGGGGTGGGAGGAAAATCACGGTCGGCCCACGATTCCAGTTCCGCCTTGCGCGTTTCGATCCGCCAGCGCCCATCGGGACATCGCACGAGGTGATCATGGCAGCGGCTGAACGCTCGAACGTAGGGCCCGTCGGGGTGGTCGCACATGAAGATGAGGTAGCTGACGGCCGTTGCCGTATCGCCTTCGATGTCGACCTGCGGGTTGACCACCACGTGCTTGTGATAGAACTGCGGTGCGTGCGTATGATCGCCAAACATCTGGGCGAGTCCGCGAACTCCCTCGAAGCTGCGCGCGGGCTTCCGACCTGCGACGCGCATCCACTTCCCGTTCTCGGTAAACACGTCCAAGAACGCCGCCTCGGGACCATAGTCGAGACCGTGTCCGTATCGGTACAGCGTGCGCACCACATCTCGCTCGTCCTCAAGTCTGCGAAGCCGTGCGGCGATCGTCTCGACAGTGAGATCCATGGCAGTCCTCCTGAGCATTGGTCACCGCTTCCCCGAGATTAGGACGCCCGCAGATGGCGCGGGAGGCCTGCCCCGGGGTGACCCGGCGAACCGGACGGGTGCGCGGATATCAGCCGGCATGGGACAGCGTACCCACGTACCATCCGGACGTGTCGTGAAAGTCGGCGAACGCCGACCCAGGGGGCACAATCGCATCCACGTCGTTCAGCAGCGAACGATCCAGGGTGACGTCAGCGGCTCCGATGTATGTCTGCAGGTGCTCCAGAGTTCTCGGCCCGATTACGGCGGCCGTCACACCGTCCTGGTGCAGGAGCCAGGCGATCGCCAGGTGGATGGGATCGAGGCCGGCCCGGCGGGCCAAGCGGGCCAGTTCCTCCGCCTTGGACAGGCCCAGGGTACCGACCCGGCTCTGGTACCGCTGGTGGAGATCGGAGAGCCTCGTTCCGGCGGGCGGGGTCTCCATCGCGTCGATCCCGTATTTCCCGCTGAGGAGCCCGGCCGCGAGCGGGGACCAGCACACGAGCCCCCAGTCATACTCTCGCAGGAAGGCGAGCCGTTCGCTCTCGACGCGCCGGTCCAGCAGGTTGTATGGGGCCTGTTCGCAGATCGGGTGGCTCCATCCCCGTTGTTCGCAGCGCCACCACGCTTCCGCCATGCGCCAGCTCGGAAACGTGCTGGTGGCCCAGTACCGAATCTTGCCGGCACGTATGCACGCGTCCAGGGTTGCAATCGTTTCGTCAAGCGGTGTTTCGAAGTCGCACCGGTGGAGATAGTAGAGATCGATCCAATCAGTCTGCAGGCGCCGAAGCTGCGCGTCGAGTTCTCGCAGAATGTGGCGGCGGCCGGCGCCTCGATCGTTCGGGCCGGCGCCCATCGGATAGAAGACCTTGCTCGCGAGCACGACGCGGTCGCGAGCCGCCAGCTCGCGAAGGCCGCGCCCCACCACCTCTTCGCTCCGCCCGGCGTTGTACATGTTGCTGGTGTCCCAAAAGAAGATTCCGGCCTCGAGCGCCGTTGCCATCATCTGCACGGCCTCTCGCTCCGGAGTTTTTCCGCCAAAGTACATCGAGCCCAGGGACAAGCGGCTTACCGACAATCCACTGCGACCGATCCGCGCCACCTGCATGCAACGTTTCCTCCCAACACTGGAACGACCGATCCCTGAGCGTGACGGCCCGGCGACACTCTGGCGAGCCCGCCAGGCCGCGAACCTGGATCCGTCCGTTGCGACATTGCCACGGGTGGTCGTGCACCGCCGCAGCCCCTCCCGTCGGGGAGGAGAGTCGCGCGGAAACGTGTACTATTCCAATGGTTTTTGGGGCGTAGAGGTCCGCTCCTGCAACCCTCTCCTTCAGATCGGTTGCGTGCACCCGCATGCCTCGCGCATCGTGTGAGGCCATGCTGAGAGGAGCGTGCGGACGGGACATGCGCTCGACGAGCTCGACGTTGGCTCTCCTTCGCGCCGCTCACCGGGCCGGGGCCTGGGTGTTCGATCACTCCGGGCCGTTCGCTCCTGTTCTCGCGCGCCTTGGGTACGTTGTGCATGACCGGCTGTTTCCCCATGCCTTCTTTGTGAACGTACTCAATCCCATCCCGTTGGAGGGCCTGCGCATCCATCATGAGGGCCGTCCATCGTACCATGTGCAGATGTTGGCCATGGGGATGCACGATCGCGAGGTGGTGAGGCTGTTGAAGGAGGTCGTCGGGTCAGGCATGAGGGTGCTGGACGTCGGCGCGCATCTTGGCTACTTTAGCCTGCTCAGTGCCCGTCTCGCCGGCCCGGGCGGTACGGTGTGGGCGTTTGAGCCGTCGTCGAACATGGTTGTACTTCTGAGAGAGAATATTCGGGAGAACGGCTTCGACCAGCAGATTCACGTGGTCCCCCAGGCGGTGAGCAACACGTCCGGACACGCCATACTGCATGTCGATCCGGCCGAAAGCATGCTGTCTCGTCTCTGCGAGGACACAGACACGCGCCTGGACGTTACGGCGCATCTAGGTGCCACCCCACGGGCGCCTCATCCGGGGACCGTGACTCGCATGGCGGTCGAATGTACCACGCTCGATGAGTGGGCGGCCCAGCAGAATTGGCCGGCTGTCGATCTGATCAAATTGGACATCGAGGGGTTCGAGAAATCGGCGTTAGAAGGCATGGTCGAACTCGGTCGACGCAATCCGACCATGAAGTTGATCGTCGAGTTGAATCCGAAGGCATTGTCTCGCGCGGGCACGACGATCGAGGAATTCTGGGGGGCGCTCCAGAACTGCGGCTTTCGCAAAATCTCGATGGCGGGTCGTGCCCTGCAGCGGGTGGAGTTTCCGGCCGATGCACCCAAGATTTTGCGAGAGATACGCCGCCTCGGCAACGACCGCGTCAACCTGCTCTGCGAGATGGACGCTACCCAACCGTCGTATCCTGCTCACGTCTGAGAGTCCCGATCTCTGTGGCGAGGCGTGGGCGCAGCGCGAGGGCCGATGCTTCGAGCTCGCCGCCGGTCTTACAGATGCGGTACACATAAAAACTGCTGTACAGTCCCGAACGATCCGATTGGAGTAGGTCCGCGGCCAAGTCTGGCTCACCCACGACCATGCCGAGGAGTTCATCTGGCGGCGGAAGGACTCGAACGGTGGAGCGGTAGATAAACCGTCCGCCCTCGGAGCCGACTCGAACGACACCGCTCAGCGTGGTTCGAAACATGGTCGGATCCATCCAGTCGAAGATGTCCAGCAGATTGAATTTGTCGATCGACGCGTCGGCCCTTTGGTCAAGATACGCATCCAGCCGATCGGTCACATTTGTGACTCGATCGACGTTGCGCTTGAGCGTCACGAAGTTGGCCTCGAGCAGATATGGCGGAACGCTTTCGCGGTCAAGATATCCGCCTAACGCCGCCTGCGCGAGGAAATAGTTTGTGCGCACCGGTATGCTGGTGAGCAAGTGGTCGACCCGTGCTCGAATGAACTGTTCGATCCCCATGTGGTGGTCGATCAAGTCATACTGCTTGGGATGCATCCCGGCCAGATACATGAGGACTCGGGAATTCAAGATCCGTAGCAGCGGGCTGCGCCAGATTTTGGGGGCGATCTTGGTGGCGTAGTACTCCCGCTGCTCCGTCAGGCTTTCGACGTGAAAGAAGTCACGAATGACCGGCTCTCGGAGACTGCTGCGCAGGCAGAGGCGAACGAAGCGCAAGAATAGTCCCAATTTTCCCTGAGAGTATATGCCCTTTTGAAATAGTCGAATGTTGCGATCCCAAAATCGGCGTGCCGGAGCGGGCAGCGCGTCACGCAACGCTGAGTCGTAGAGCGTTTTTGAGCGCTCGGGGGTCGTCGCTCCAAAGAATCCGAAAAAGTCGTCGTAGTCAAGCTGTCGGATGCCGGCCAACTTGAGGTCCATCAGATACGTTTGGGCCGGGTTCGAATCGATACAGATGATTTCTTTTGGGCTCAAGCACAACAGGTTGAGACTATTGCAGCCGCCGGACGTCACGGAGACGACGACGTCCCGATCCCGCGCAATCTGAAGGGCCTGCCGGTCCATTTCTGGATCTTCCCATGACTGGTTAAAGACGATGCCGCGAAAGTAGACTTGCTCCATCACGCGGCCTATCGCAGCGCGCACCGCGATGCCCTCTCCGATGCGCCATGGACGTGACGGGAGTGCCGTATGACCCTGACCATGGCCGGGCCTGAAAAAGACAAAAGGCCCCACTCGACGAAGGCCTTGCGTGGCTGGGGCGATGCCGCAGGCGTCAGGGAAGGGGACTCCTCATGGTGTCTCGCCTGTATGCTAGCACCCGCTCCCCGACGGGGCAAGTCGAGACGGCGGTGCGGCGAGGCCGCGGGGCGATCGAGGCGTGCGTGGGTGATCGTGTGCACACACGATGCGATCGCGCGAAGAGGAGCAGGGAGTCACCGCAACGTATTTGACGGACGTCGCTGCCGAAGGAGCGCTATGCTCATTTTTGTTCTGTACCTCGGGTTGGTGTTTTTCATTTTGGCAGAACTCCGAGTCGTCGTCATCATCTATTATTTGTTCACCGAGCGGCGACGGAGGCACAGCCCGTCCAGCCCTGACGCGTGGCCGTCCACGGGTGGAGTGTGGCCATCGGTCGTGGTCCAACTCCCCGTGTACCGGGAACACCAGGTGCTGCACCGATTGCTGTCCGCTGTCGTGCAGATGCAGTACCCCGCGGGGCGGTTGGCCGTGCAGGTACTCGACGACTCGGAGGGCGATGCGGCGAGACTCGCCGCGGAGATCGTTGACGCATACCGGGACGGGCCGATTCGGGTCGAGTACGTTCATCGGAGCGAGAGAGCGGGGTACAAGTCGGGCGCGTTGAACTACGGGCACCTCCGAGCGAACGGCGACCTGGTGACGATCTTCGACGCCGATTTTGTCCCGCACTCGGATTTTCTGCTGAAAACGGTCCCGTGCTTTCAGAACGACCGGGTGGGTGCCGTGCACGCGCGATGGGATTTCCTAAACGATTCGACGTCGCCGCTGACGATGCTTCAGGCAGGGGTGCTTGACAGCCTGTTTTGTTTCGACGCGATTCGGCAAACGATGGGCGAGTCGAGCATCTATCTCGGTACGAATGGCGTCTGGCGGAGGAGCGTGATTGACGCGCTCGGTGGGTGGCGCGAGGCGCCGTTCACCGATGACGGCATCGACCTCAGTTGCCGAGCTCAAATCGCTGGTTGGACCGTCGCGTTTGTGGATGAGGCGCTGTCGAGCAGTGAACTGCCCGAAACCTACCTCGCGTATAAGAACCAGCAGCGACGATGGGCTCGGGCGGCCCTACGCATCTTTTTTGACCATTGGCGCCAGGCGTTCAAGCGACGCAGCGGGATCGGCAACAAGTTTCTGGAACTCTCCCTGCTGCACCTCGAGCTCAGTATGCCCTGCCTGCTGCTCGTGGCCTTGGCCACTGGACTCTACGTGGGGCTTGGACTTCCGCGATCGGGGATCTGGCTCACCGCGCAGGTCGGGCTCATGGCGACCCTGGTGCTGTTTCCGCCGGCGTTGGAGGTGCTCCTGTCGGAGAAGCTGCTCTACCGGGACTGGCAGGGACGGGGCATCCTAGTACTGCGGGCGCTCCCGCTGGCGATCGGTGTGTCGGTCTCCATCTTGGCGGGATTCTGGGACACGATCAGACGCTCCACCATGGAGTTTGTTCCCACCCCGAGGCCCGGCGCCGATGCCGTGATACGAAGCAGCAGGAGGCGGTGGCTCGAGAGCTCGGCGCGGATTGCCGCGCTGGAGATCGTGGTCGGCGTGCTGGCGCTGATCGCCCTGGTCCTGGCTGTCGGACGGAATTATCCGGAAACATGGCTGCTTCTCTTCTCGGTATCGAGCGCGTTTTTGATCGCGGGGTGGACGAGTTTCCGGGAAATCTCGCAGAAGCTTCTTCGGCGTTCCTAGATCGCGGGACCGGCGTGTCTCACGTCGACATGACCGGGGCGTCAGCTTCATGAGACATCGCTACCCGGAGTCTCACGGACGGGAGGCGGAGCCTCCCTTCGCGGTTTTTCGCAACCAATAGGAAATAAGGAAGTCGCGAAGCCGATCGGGTAGGCTCGCGAGCAGCACGGTCTGCAGGTTGGTACCTCTCCCCACAACGTACCGCGTCTTGGGTCTCGCGGCGGTGAGCGCCTCGACGACGGTCCTGGCGACCGCATCGGCAGGGATCCCCGGTTTACCCACCTTCATGTAAGACTCGCGTGTTGCCGCGATCAATTCGCCGTAGAGCTGGTCGGCTTCGTGCGGGAAGGTCTCGAGCATGGCGTCCGCGCTGGCGAGGGAGCGTTCCCAAAGCGGCGTGGCGATAAAGCCGGGTTCGATGATGGAGACGGGGATATTCCACGCGCGGAGCTCAATACGAAGGGCGGCGGTGAACGCCTCCATCGCGAACTTCGATGCATTGTACGGCCCGATGAACGGCATGGCAAGTCTGCCGCCGACCGACCCCATGTTGACAATCCGACCCTGACCGTGTCGAAGGAGCGGGAGAAACGCCTGCGTCACCGCGATCTGCCCGATGGTGTTGACCTCAAACTGCTTGCGGATTTCCGACACCGGAAGAAATTCGAGAGGGCCGGCAACGAGGATGCCGGCATTATTGACCAATCCAGCTAACCCAGCCGGTCCGACGGCCGCCGTCACGACGCGCACGGCGGAGCTGATGGACTCGGCATCCGTGACGTCGAGGAGAATCGGGGTCAGGCGATCAGATGCCCGGCCCCGTAGCGTCGCGCCATCCGCCTCCCGGCGGACGCCCGCGAAGACTCGAAAGCCCGACTGGTCCAAGCGCAAGGCACATGCCTCGCCGATTCCACTCGAGGTTCCCGTCACCACGGCTGCGCCCACGCTTGGCACTCGGTGACCTACCATGCGTGCGTCCTTTCGAGGAGTTTCCCCAGTTCGCCGCGTGGTCGGAGGAGTGAGGCGACCGCCCAGAGAGACAGGACATCGGTGATCGGGGAGCAAAACCTTGGAGACGCACAGGCGCGGGCGCCTGGACGACCGCAGGAGAGGTGGGCGCACCGGTGTGGCGGGCCGTCATCGTGCGCCTTTCTGATGCGAAGGCGCTTCGATCGGGAGGCGCAATCAGGGAGCGAGGAGCGGCGCGACTGAATGAGACGCCCGGCGAACCGACGTGCGGGCAGACCGAGGAATTGGTGCCGATCCGGAGGCTTCATCCAGGGGTCAACGGCGCAAGGGGGATAGCAGATGGCATGGACGCGCTCCTGGGTGCCCGGGTCTCTCTTGGATCAAGCGAATAGCGATCAGCAGTCAATCGATCTCCACATGCATACGTTGACCGTGGACGGTGGAGATCCCCTGGAAGTCTTTGATTCTGGACAGGGAGATCCAATCCTTCTGCTTCCGATGACGCCGGAACTCAACTTCGTGTATGCGGCTCAAATCGAGGAATTCCAGTCCAACCATCGCATGATCCTGTACAAACCCCGCCTGAGCGCGCGATCACGCGTCGGAATCGCCGATCGCGCCAATGAGGCGGTGTCGCTGATGAAGCGACTCGGGCTTGAGCGCACGCACATCATCGTGTGGGGTGATACCGGGTCCGCGGCATACTATCTGGCAAAGCGATGGCCGGAGAAATGCCGATCGATCGTGTTTATTGGGCTGGCCGACAAGTATGCGTTCCCCCAGCCGTTTCAATTTCTTCTGCGCCTGCTGTCGCAGTTTCCAATCGAAGGATGTGTCCCGTCCCGTGTTTTCGCCGGCATGTTGGGAAAGTTTGTCGGCGGAACGCAGATTCAACCGAAATGGATCGTGGAACGCGCCGCCACGATTCCCGACCTCACGCGCCTCTTTAAGAACAGCATCCTGCCCAACCTGACCGAGCATCGCCCCGTCGCCGGCGAGCTTCAAGTGCCATGCGTCGTCATCTGTGGAGATCACGACCGGGTCGTGTCTGTGAGCCAAGCCCAACGGATGGCGCGCCTTCTGCCCACTGGGTCCCAGGCCGTCGTCATCGTCGATGGACAGCACTTTGTGAACTACGTCGATGGGGCCGCGGTGAACAAAGTGATTCGAGAGTTCTACGCGTCTCTTGCCTAGGCGCCGGACGTTCCGAGCCCACGGTCGGGGCCGGCATGAGATCGCGACCGGTCAACGGGGGCACACCGTTGCGCTGGGCGTTTCCGGTACCTGCGGATAGGATGAACGCCAAACTCGCCGAGATGCGGAGCGGCCTCCGGAGCGTCTCGCCTGCGGCGATGCTGTCCATCGGGCTGGCCGTCACCGGACTGGCGCTGGTGGAGAGTTGGAAAGGCTGGATCTACGCGCCGTTTCCGATCGCGTATGCGCTCTTGACGGTACTCATTCCCGTTTGGTTTAGGTGTCTTCCCGTCGGTAATCCCTGGCGGGAGCTCGTCGCTGATCTTCGTCTCGTGGTTGCGCCATTCACGCTGGCCCTGCTTTTTATCGGCGCCTATCTCGTGCTGTACAGTGTGCTGTTACGTGCGGCGGGGAGAATCGGGGATCCGAACTGGAACCTCCTCGCCACGTACAAGCTCTTTGGCCATCTCTACATCATGCGTTACGGTCGAATGACTGTGGTGCTCGTCGGGTATTTGTTGGTGGGTATCTGGCCCATGTTCGGCGAAGAATTCTTCTACCGCGGGTTCCTGTTCAAGGGACTCATGTATCATATGTCTCCAACCAAGGCCGCGGTCATCTCGGCGTTCTTGTTCGGCCTCCGCCATGCCGTGCAACTGGTCTATCTGCTCCCGGCCTACCCGGTCGTGGCTGGGGCGGCGTACTTCGTGTGGGCTGCGGGGTTGGCGCTGTTCTGGGCGTGGGCGTACTATCGCACGCGATCGTTGTGGCCCTGCATTCTGACACACGGGGCGAATTTGTTCCTCGCGCCGGTGGTCTTCTCCCTCTTGAAGCTCTGAGCACGCGCCGCCGTGAACACGCCACATCACGGGTGGAGGACTATCCGTGGGGGACGGCAAACGACTGGTGAGCCATGACAACCGTGGAAATAATTGGCACCGGCTCGTATCTGCCGGGAGAACCCATCAGTAACGAGCAGTTAGCGGCCGTGTTCGGACGTCAGGTATTGTGGCTCTCTGAGATGCTGGGTGCACGCACCCGCCACTTTGCCATCGATCTGGAAACGCTTGCGCTCCGGCCGGGCGAGACGAACGCGAGCATGGCGACCACTGCCGCGCGCCGAGCGATCCAGGACGCGAAGATCGATCCACAGTCGATCGATCTGATCGTGATGTCCACGTGCACCCCCGACTACCCGTTTCCCGCCACCGTGCTGTTCGTGCAGGAACAGCTTGGACTCCCGAATTGCTGCGTCGTTGAACTACGTGCCGGGTGCGGCGGCATGGGACAGGCCTTTATGATTGCGTCCCATCTGCTGGCGGCGGGCACCTCGACACGCGCGTTGCTCATCGGGAGTGATTTGATTTCGCCGTTCATCGCAGTGTTCAACCCGCAGGATCGCGAGACAGACAAAGACTTTCTCACGAGCATCTCGATGTTTGGCGACGGTGCCGGCGCGGCCGTGCTGGCCCTGGGTTCGGGGAGCGGCGGCATTCTTGATTGCATGTCCCGGTCGATCAGCACGGGCCGGCCGGCCGCCATGCTGCTGCGAGCGGGCGGGGCGCTGTCGCCGGCGGGATCTCCACTGGCCGATGGTCGCCGCGAGAGGCTCTTCTATCATGATTTCCAAGCCATCATGACGCACGGGCCGGAGCTGATTCAATCGGCGGCCCAGTGGCTGCGGGAGCAGAAAGGCTACGACTTGTCGACGGTCGATTTCTTCATTCCGCCACAGGTGAGCGGTCATTTGATCAACACGACGGCCGCGCAGATGGGGATTTCAGAGGCGAAGATCGTGTCGGATTTTGCGCGTGTGGGGAATACGGTGTCGGCAAGCATCTACATGGCGTTAGACCACATGAACCGTGGGGGAGCGCTGCAATCCGACGATCTGCTGGTGCTTCTGCCGACGGAAGCGACCAAGTGGATCTACGGCGCGGTTGTCGTGCGCTGGACGAAGGACGCGAGACACCGTGCCTGAGGGGCGCAGTGTTGACTGCCAGCGAGTCGTCATTACAGGTCTCGGGGTGGCGAGTCCGCTCGGGTGCTCGGTGGACCAGTTTTGGACGGGGTTGCTCGCGGGCAAGTCCGGCGTAGTGATGCTGACGGACATCGACTTGTCGACGTGTCGGACTCGTATCGGGGCGCGCATCGCCGGGTACGATCCCAGTCTGTACTTTTCTCCACGGGACTTGAAGCGGATGGGGTTCGTGTCCCAACTTGCGCTTGTCGCCGCGACTGAGGCCGTGCGGAGTGCGGGCCTCGATGTCAGCGACTGCGATCCCTTGGGGCTGGGCGTGGTCTTGGGGGGGACGTCCGGGGGATTTGTCGGCTTCGAACCGGCACTGCTGAGGTTTTTCATAGAGAAAACCATCCGGGATCCGATGACCCTGCCCATCCTGATGAACAATGCGCCGGCTTCCAACGTGTCGATCAAGTTTGGCTTTAAAGGTCCGCTGATGACTATCGATGCGGCCTGCGCGTCGTCGTCCCATGCCATCGGCTATGCGTTCAACCTGATCCGGTTCGGCGTGGTGCCCATGGTCCTGACCGGCGGCGCTGACTCGTCCCTCTCCGCATCACTGATTCACGCGTGGTCGGCGCTCCGCGCGCTGTCTGAACAGAACGACAATCCAGCGGTGGCCTGTCGCCCATTTAGTCGAGATCGTGACGGCGTCGTGCTGGGCGAAGGCGCAGGTATTCTCGTGCTCGAGTCTGAAAGGTCCGCTCGCGAGCGGGGGGCCAGCATTCTCGCGGAGGTCACCGGGTACGCCGCCACGAGCGATGGCTATCATCTGACTCAGCCTTCCTCCGAGGGCGCCAGTGATGCGATGCGGCTGGCATTGGCCGATGCGCATCTGCCCCCCGAACAGATTGATTACATCAATGCGCACGGCACGGCGACGATGTGGAACGATAAGACGGAGACCGCCGGCATCAAGGCCGTGTTTGGGGCCCGCGCGGGACGTATTCCGGTCGTGGGCATCAAAGGGGCGATCGGTCATTCGATCGCGGCCAGCGGCGCCCTCGAACTGATCAGCTGCGTGCTTTCGATTCGCGACAATGTCGTGCCTCCAACAATCAATCTCCGGGTGCCGGACCCCGAGTGCGACTTGGACTACGTGGCGGAGGGCGCCAGGTCTTGGAATGTCAGCCACGCCATGAGCAACTCATTTGCGTTTGGCGGCAGCAATGCGGTGCTCATTGTCAGTCGGTATACCGGGTGAGGCAGTCCGGATGATCGGGCGATGGAGCGGGGCACGGGTCATCGCAGGTCCCTTCATGGGCGACGCTCGAGAAGAGGGGAGTGAGCCATGACGCGGGACGAGGTCGTGACGATCGCAACAAACGTGATCGGGCAGGAAACCGGGCGTCGTTTCGATCGGATCGACCCCGGGACGAAGCTCGTGGACCTTGGGATTGATTCCCTTGATGTCCTGCGGCTGGCGCTCGCGTTTGAACGGTTGTTCAAGATTAATATCGCCACGGCCGACCTCCGGCAGATCCAGACGTTTGGCGACATCATCGCTGGGATCGAGCGCAAACTGGTCAGTTGACGAGGATGCCGCACCATGACTAGGCCGCGCGACGAGGCGCCCTCGACGCACTTACTCGCGGCGATGCTGCGCAGGGTGATGCGGTCAATCGGCGGATCCACGGCGGCGCTGCGTGAATTCATACGAGTCATGAGTCGGCTGCATCTGTTTATCTACCGCGTGACCGGCGGGGTGGCCGGAGGACGATTCGGACTTCCCAACGGCCGATTCGTCCTCCTCACGACGACCGGACGCAAAACCGGCAAGCCGCACACGGTTCCATTGCTGAGCATCGACGACTCGGATACGGTCGTCGTCATCGCGTCACACGGCGGACTCGATCAGCCTCCGGCCTGGTGGTTGAATCTGCGGGCCAATCCCAATGCGCACCTTCAAATCGGTCGCCGGCTGGTCCCGGTGACGGCCCACGAGGCCGATACGGGGGAGCGGAGCCGACTCTGGCCGCTGTTCGTTGCGGAATACTCGGGGTATGTGGACTACCAGAAGCGTACCAGCCGCGAAATTCCGATCATGATCCTCCGCCCCCTTGGAAACACGGCGAGAAAGTCCTCGTGAGCGGTGGCAAGGTCGCGTGTCGCAGACGCTGGCGTCCACGGTCGGTGCCCGTGAAGTGCTGGAGGGGAGCCGGGGATGCCGTCTGATCTTGCGCGACTGCTCGATTTTCCCACGGTCAACTTGGGCCAGTGGCCCACGCCCATTTCGTTCTTGCCGCGCTCCGGGACGTCCGGAATCCTGATCAAACGTGACGACCTGTCGGGGCATGGGCGAGGCGGGGTGAAAACTCGCAAGATCGAGCACCTGGTCGGATACATGCTTGCGCATGGCTACAATGAACTCATCACCGTGGTGGCCAACATTACCAATCTCGTTCGCGATATTGTGCCGGTGCTTCAACGGTTCGGGCTGCATTGGCAGATCTTCATCGTCAACGAACCGGCATTACCACGCGCTGAGCGCGAAGAGATACTTAGTGACCTTCGCGACCACGTGCACTTACTCGGCTCGGGGCATCTGCGTGCGGTCGCGTGCGTGGTCAGTGCCGCGGTGGAGAGCCGCAGGCGGAATCGGCGCCCTTTTGTGGCGCTCCCGAGTATCATGCATCCGGCTGGAGTCGTGGGCACCGCGCGCGGGTTTATCGAAATGGTGTCACAAGTACGCGCGACGGGCGGTCCGTTGCCGAAGACGGTATTTATTACCGCGGCCTCCGGGACCACGTTTGCTGGGTTCCTTCTCGCGGAGCATGCTCTGCGATGCGACGGATCCGCCCCGATGCGCATCGTCGGGGTTCAAGTGTATCCCGGGCAAGCGCGGTTGTGGACGCTAGGTCTCGTCCGTTGGACCGAGCGCTTTCTTGGCTTACGCGACCATGTTCCCCGGGAGCGTATTGAGCTCGTATCCAGCAGCCTCTACGGCGGATTCGGTAGATACCCCGAGGACGTGGCCAGGTTATGCGTGACGTTGCAGCGGGAGTCGGGCATCCGTATCGATCCGATTTTCGGCGGCAAGACGTGGTCGGTGATGGAGCAGTATCTGTCTCGCAGACCTGCCTTCGATGACGGGCCTGTGCTGTACTGGCATTGTGGCTATACACCAGACTGGCAAGCTCTTGGCAAGCTTGTACCGACGCATTCTTGATGCTCACATAGTCCGTGCGTACATGGAGTGGGGACCGGCGCAGTACGCGAAAGTGGAGGATCGACTGGGGCGAGCACATTCACCTGTTTGGGTAGCCTGACCGAGGGATCCTGTCCAGCACCTCCCCCGAGGGCGGAGAAACGTTGGTGGCCCGAAAGGGGGTCGAAACCGTTTCCCGCAAACCCGCATCCAGCAAGGCGCGACCGCGCCGACCGGGGCTGGTCCGAAGAGAGTTCCTTTCGGCGCATCCAGAAAGTGGACGCCGTGGCGATTCAGCCGGGGCGTGAATCCGCGGCCTCAGTAACACGGCCTTAAGAACCCTCCCCCCCTGTCCAATCGGAGGGTGTCTCCGGGTCGCGAAACAGGCAATAGTTGTTTTATTGAACGATATTGCTGTCTTTCTTGATGGCCCACGCCTGGCTGGCGGGGCGAAGGTGAAACCGGGGCGTGAGGCTCGCGGTCACCACGAGGGGGGCATCGAGATGCGACAGCTAATGTCCGGAACCTTGGGTTTGCTCGGCGGGAACAAGAAGTTAACCCGATCTTCGAACACCAGCAGCACGATCAATCGGCGTCTGCGAGGAGAACAGAACATGAAAGGACCATTGTGGCTGAAGCTGGCGAGCATGACCATTGTGTGCGGCGTCGGTGTATTTCTCGGAACGGGTGCGGCGCAGGCCGAGGGCTTTGATATGCCGTTGTTCGGAAGTGCTTGGCTCAACGTCAACCCAGCGGTAGCGGGCAACGCGACGCTTCCAACTCCGGCAACACCCCCGGACCTGACATTTTTGGCGGCCTACCCACCGGAATTGCCCCCGATCACCGAGCCCTTCGAGCTCCTCTTTTTCACGTCTTGTGGTCCTTTGAGATGCGTCCTTCAGCCGTCGTCAGCGTATAACGTCGGCGCATGGTTAGCCAACCAGCCTCCGGGGGACTTTCAGTTCGTCTACAATTTCGGAAGCCCGAGCGGGTTTGGCGTCGCAGCCGCGCAGGCTAATACCATGAACAACTCGTACTGGACCTTCACCGGGACAGCGGACTTATTCAACGGGGAACAGTTCACGATAACCCACGAAGATGGCGTAACCTTCTACGTGAACGGCACTGCCATCCCTGGGACCAACTCGGGACCGACGTCGCCGGTTCCGGAAACCATCACGTATACTGGTCCCAGCATCTACGACGCGTCGATCGAGTTGGTCTACAGTGAGTGTTGCGGCGCTCCTGCGGTACTCAATGTTGTATCTCCAATTCCTGAACCCAGCAGCCTGGCGTTGCTCGGCACCGGCGTTTTCGGGCTCATCGGATTCGTGCGGAGACGCTTCCGGGTACGGGAGTCGCTCGGTATGGCTCGCTAGTGGGCTGTTCCGGCGAACGGGGTATGTGGTAATCTAGCGTTTCCAATCGTGGGAGGGGGCACCGCACATGTGGGGACGTGCGATTCGCGCAGCACTGAAAATGGCGAGCATAGCCCTTCTGTGCGGTGTGGGGCTGGCTCTCGGGGCAGGTGCGGCGCAGGCCGTCCCAGTGACATTGACCGGAAGTGCTTGGCTTAACCAACCCGCCTCGGTGTCCATGAATGCATCGTTGCCCACTCCACCGTCACCGCCGGACCTGACGTTTACGGTGACATCGAGCGACGACCTCTTCTTCAGTTCTTGCCTGACCCTTTCGCCCAGTGGGATATGTACGGGGCCGACGACTGCGTACACCCTCGGCCCTTGGCTGGCTACCCAGCCCGTCGTCGGTACGCAGGTCCTCGGGAGCTTTGCTAGCCCCAGCGGGTTCGGCGTTCCGGCTGCCCTGGTCAATACCATGAACAACTCATACTGGGACTTTCAGGGGACCGTGAACGTGACAAACGGTGAGCAATTCACCGTGACTCACGACGATGGCATGACCATCCTCATCAACCGGGTTGCCCTCCCTGGAATGAGCCCGCTCCCGACATCGCCGATTCAGAACGTTCTCACCTATACTGGCCCGACTCTCAACAATGTGTCGTTGGAGATGGTCTACTCTGAGTGCTGCGGTGCTCCCGCGGTCTTCGAAACCAACCTGCCTACCGGGGGCGGGGGTTGCTTGTGTATTCCATTACCTGAACCTAGCAGCCTGGCGTTGCTCGGCACCGGCGGCGTCTTCGGGCTCATCGGATTCGCGCGGAGGTGTTTCCGAGTATTCTAGTCGCGCGATTTGGTTCGCTATTGGGATGTTCCGGCGAACGGGGTACGTGGTAATCTAGCGTTTCCAATCGTGGGAGGGGCACCTCACATGTGGGGACGTGCGACATGGATCGTTCTTGCCATCGTGCTGTGCACCGCTGTCCCGGGAAGCGCCACGACGATGATCCATCTGGGGGATAGTCCAAGTGGCTCCGTCACGCTCCTGCCATCGGGCCTCTATCAGTACGATTATCAGATCGTCAACTTCCAAGGATTCGCGGGAACATTTTCCATCCCGGATCCGGGAAATGTCGTGTCAACGGTTGCGAATGGGCCTGGATTTTCGCCGTGGATACAAACCTTCTACCGACACGTACACCAGTATGTGCCCCTATCAGTCGATCCCTACTTATTACGGTTTCTTCCCACCATTCGCTCCCGGCATGATTACGTGGTGCTTTAGCGAGAGTGGCGGCGCGCAAGAGGGGACTCCGGTATTCGGACTCACCGCCCCGGACCCGCCCGTGACAGACGTGGCAACGATTTATGATAGTGCTCATCAGGCGTATGTCGTGGGCGTGGACCCGGCGACCGGCCAGGCCACTCCGTTCACGGTACAAGGACATGCAAGTCCCGTCCCTGAGCCGTCGTCGATGTTACTGATCCTCGCAGGCATCGTGCCCCTGGCGCTCAGGCGAGTCGCGCGCTCGCGAGGCTGAAATGCGCGACTGGGCTGAAAGGGTCCCGTGGGACTTCCCCCGCGCTATAGCGGAGGTCAGATCGGCTTCCGGTTGCGTCCTGATCCCAACAGTCACCGCCCGTTGTGCCGCGTTGGGGGCATTGCGCGGTCGCGGGCATCATCCTTGGCTCACAGGATGGCCGGCTCGGCTGTTGCTACTTCGCAAGTAACGCCCGCGACGATCCTGCCTCGCCTGTGCGAATCCGCCGGACGCATAACGACTTGTCCCTGTATCGAACAAGATTGTTATTGCTCAGATACTTGCTGTTGACAAAGATACACCCGGGGCCCGATGGATTTTCCGGACACGTCTCATTTTAATGAAATTGGTTGGGGCCATGGTTTGGCTCTCCTGTGGTGGGGCGTCTTCCGTTGTGCTGGACGGGAGCGTTGCCCATGGAACACGGGAGTTGCATCAGCGTCTGTACGGCATGGATTGAGAGGTGAGCCATGCAGGAGTCTTGGAACCGGTATCTTCGGTTGGGGATCGTGCATTGCATGGCGTTCCCGGCGGTGATGACGGGCGACGGGCCTTACGCCGACACAATTCGGCAAATCGCCGCCGATGAGTTCTTTACAGCGATCGAGGTTTCATGGGCGCACGACGCCGCGGAGCGGGCGGCAGCGGCGGCGGTGCTGCGCGAAAGCCACCTCGCCGTCGGATTCGCCGCTGGGCCGGCGCTGCTTGCGACGAAGGGAGACCTCAACGCCCTCGACGAGCCGACACGGCAGAGTGCGGTTACCCTCGTGCAGGAGTGCATCGACCAGGGCGCCGCGCTCGACGCGAAGGCCGTTGTGGTGTTGAGCGGTCCGTACCCAGGGCCGGCAGACGAAGTCAAGGCCAAGACCAAGCTTGTGAACTCGCTGATGGAACTCTCCGGGTACGCCCGTCAGCGGGGCATGGCGATTGTGCTCGAGACTTTCGACCGGGCGATCGAAAAGAAGTGCCTCGCCGGGCCGACGTCGCTGTGCGTAGAGATCTCCGAAGCGGTGCGGCGGGAGTATCCCGAGTTCGGACTGTTGCTGGACCTGAGCCACCTTCCGTTGCTCGGTGAGCAAACGCGCGACGCGCTTGTCGCCGCGCGCGCACACCTCGTACACGCACACATTGGTAACTGCGTCATGGACGATCCTGCCCATGTTGCGTACGGGGACCAGCATCCACGGTTCGGCATCGCGGGCGGAAAAAACGACACGCGGGAGGTGCTCGAATACCTGCGTGTGCTGTTCGAAATCGGGTTCCTGGGCAGTACGGCACACTTGCCGTTTCTGAGCTTCGAGGTGAAGCCGCGACCGGGCGAGGACACGGCTACGGTGATCGCGGGTACCAAGCGCGTCTTCGCCGACGCGTGGGCGCAACTATAACCCGGCGTGGCGGGGTCGATCAGCCGGCCCCGCCAGCTGGTTCATGGCGCGCTCAACTTTATACTACACGGTCCGGGCGGTCCGGGTGGCCCGAAACAGAAAGCAAGCTTCAGCTATGGACTGGAGTGGGTGAGGCCGTACTACCGTTCGGCGCTGTTCAGTCCACCGGCGCGCCCCCGTCGCTCGGCATGGACGGGGGCCACGGCGCAGCAGCACCATAGGAAGCGGCGTGGAGAGACACAATTGAGCGGGGGTGAGCGTATGAGAGGTCGGTCGAGTGATTCTGCTGAACGGCTCCTGCGCACACGGATATCGAGGCGCGCGGTTTTGGGCGGTATGGGGGCGGCAGCGGCGGCCCCGTTTCTCTTTGGGCCGGCGGCGAGAGCCTTCGCGCAGGCAAACAAACTCACAACGCTGGTCGTGGCGACAGAGGAAGGGGATACACGTACCCTGGACCCGCAGGGTGCGAATGAGCTTACCGTTCCGATGTTCTTGATCGCCATGTATGATCAATTGGTGACGTTTCCGGGGTCTGTGTTCAGCCGGGTAGTCGCAGATGTTGCGTCAAGCTGGAGGGTGAGTCCCGACGGCCTGACCTATGTGTTCAACTTGAATCCCAGGGTTAAGTTCTCGGATGGGAAGGTCCTCACGGCGGACGATGTCGTGTTCTCGTTGAAGCGTCAGAAGTATCTAGGGGGGCCCGCATCTTGGTTTCAGGACGGTGTTGCGTCGATCGCGCAAACCGGCACGAACCAGGTGACCATCAAGCTCACCTCCGTGAACCCCGACTGGCTGTTTCTGCTCACGTCGCCGTTCTTGAGTATCGCCAACAGCACCGTGCTCGCGCAGCACGGTGCCAACGACGCTACGAATGCGGCGACGACCGATACCGCGCGAGCCTGGATCGATGAGCACAGTGCCGGCAGCGGCCCATTTGTGCTGGACACCTGGGCCCACGGGTCCGAGTTGACGATGAAGCGCAATCCAAACTATTGGGGGACGCCGTCGCCCTTTGAGCGGGTCGTGTTCAGATTCGCCAAAGATGCAAACACCCAGCGCGACCTCCTCGTGCGGGGGGACGCACACATCGCGGCGAACCTCACACCGGACCTGGCCGCCGAGCTCGAAAATTCGAAGACGGTAGGCGTTCTGAACATCCCATCGCTCGGATTCCCGTGGATTGGGTTCCACGTGAACCGGAACCCGGCCCTGAAGTCACCCAAGTCGTGGGAGGCGGTTAAGTACGCCATCGACTACGATGGCATGGCGAAGATCTACCGCGGGGGCGGGCAGCCCCTTGCGGGGGTCATTCCACCCGGGCTTCCGAACGCGCTGCCGGTTGCGGAGCGGTTCAAGCGGGATATCCCGCGTGCGAAGGCCGCCCTCGCGGCCGCGGGCTATCCGCACGGGTTCACGTTCCAGCTGACGTATCCGTCCGACGAGCTCTTCTGGAACATTCCCTCGTCCGTGATCGCCGAGAAGGTGCAAAGCGACCTCGCGCAAATTGGCCTCACGGCCAATCTTCATCCTATCCCGGCGACCCAGGAATCTACGGATTTCCGAGCCGGCAGATTGGAGGCGGACATTCACGAGTGGGGGGCCGATTACATCGGGTGGACAGACTTCCTCCCCGTGTTCGCCCCGGGCGGACATGTGGCGGCGCCTCGTCAAGGATGGACACCCGAGTTTTCCGCCGATGCCAAGAAGATCGCCGATCTGTCGGCGCAGGCCGTGACGACGCTCGACCCCATGAAGCAGCAGCAGCTGTGCTACGAGGCCCAGCGGTTGATGAACCAAGTGGGGCCCTACGTGTGGCTGTTTGAGGCCAATGTCCAGATCGGGTACCGCAAGGACATCCTCAAGCCGATGGCGACCAACCCGGTCTGGTTCCTCGACGCGGGGAACGTCGAGCCGGCCTAGCACGGTCAACGGAGCTTGTGAACGACGGATGCTGCAAGGCGTGGGAGGGATGCGCGTCCGCAGTCGAAGGTTGGCGCCCCGCGCCGCGAGCGCCCGCGGTCGGGGTGCCGCGCGCGACGCGACGGCGGGCGGGACCGTCAGGGCGCCTTAGGGACCGCCACGCGGCGAGGACGGACCGCGAGTGGAACGGCTCCGGTCCGCCCCCTGCCGCGGGGAGAAGCGCAGGCGACGATCGGTACGCGCGCGGGCCTGACGTGACCGTGCCGACGACGTTTCTGACCGTGTAATCTGGATCGGGGAGCAGCCACCACGATCATTTATGTGGCTCGAAGACTGATCTTCCTTGTGCCGATCCTGTTGGGCATGACCGCGATCGCGTTCGCCGTGAGCCGCGCGATCCCCACCGACCCCATCGTCGCCGCGCTTGGCCAGCAGGCAGCAGATCACCCGGCCATTGTCGCGGCCTATCGCAAGCACTGGGGACTCGATAAGCCGCTGCCGGTCCAATACCTCACGTACATGAAGAACCTTCTGCACGGCGATCTCTCGGAATCGATTTACACGCACCGTCCGGTCACCGACGATTTGGAAGCCTACATGCCAGCCACGATCGAGCTGGCGACCGCCACCATTCTCTTGAGCGCCGTCGTGTCCGTGCCGCTGGGGATGCTTGCCGCCGTCGAGCGCGGAACTATTATCGATCTGATCGTGCGGCTCCTGACGTTGATCGGTGTCGCCATGCCGATTTTCTGGCTCGCCCTGGCCGCCTTGGACGTGTTCTACCTGCACTGGGGAATCGTCCCGGCTCCTGGACGACTTAGCCCGACCGACATACCCCCCCCGACGGTGACCGGCATGTACACGATCGACAGCCTCATCGCCGGCGACATGGGCACCTTTTGGGATGCGCTGTCCCACTTGGCGCTACCGGCGCTGATCCTTGCGTCGTGGAGCACCGGCGCCCTCACGCGCATGACCCGCACAAGCATGTTATCCGTGTTGCCGCAGGGGTTTCTGCAGATGGCACGTAGCAAGGGTGCGACGGAGCTTCGCACCATCCTCGGCCACGCGGCGCCGAATGCCTTGATTCCAGTCGTCACGATCGTGGGACTCGCCTACGGCGACCTGCTGACGGGCGTGATCCTGATCGAAGCCATCTTCGGATGGCCGGGGATCGGCCATTATGCCTACGAGGCGGCGATCTACGCGGATTTTCCGGCGATCATGGGTGTCACGCTGATCTTCGGCATCATCTACACCGCGGTCAATCTGAGCGTGGATATCGTCTATGCGTTGCTGGACCCGCGGATCCGAGCCGCCATGACGACCAGGCACCAGTAAATGCGTCCCACCGTCGGCGGGGAGGGTTGCGGTGCGGCGGCTCCCAGCGTCTTCTTGATGAGGCCCGGACGGCGCGCGTTCGCCGCGGTGCCGCGACGCCGACGGCGCCGCCCTGCGGTGCGTCGGAAGGACACACGACACCGGTCGTGGACGCGGTGACGTAGGATGTGTGCCGTGTCACGCCGCGGAAACGCCGGTGCCTTCGGGCACTCCTCTGTCGTCGTTCGAACGTGGGTCAGCGTTGCCACCCACGATCCACAGATGACCATCGCCCTGGCGGTGATTCTGGCGTGGGTCATCGCCGTGGCCGGTGCCGGTTTCCTGACCCCCGGGAGCCCCATCGCCCAGAACGTCGACATCCGGCTGCAGCCACCCAGTCTTGCCCACCCGCTCGGCACCGACGAGGTGGGGCGGGATGTTCTTCGCCGGGTCCTCTACGGGGGGCGGACCTCAGTGCCCGCGGCCATGATCGTGGTAGGCATCGGCCTGACCGTCGGGATTTCTCTCGGGGCGATCGCCGGATACGTCGGCGGCGCCGTGGACGAGGTGATCATGCGAGTGACCGACATGGTCTTGGCCTTTCCCGTGTTGGTCCTGGCGATGGCCGTCGCCGCGGCGCTGGGCGCGAGTCTGATTCACGGCGTGATGGCGTTGGCGGTCGTCTGGTGGCCCCAGTACGTGCGGGTGTGCAGGGGCCTCGTGATGGATTTGCGGGAGAAGGAGTACGTCATCGCGTCGCGGGCGTCGGGACGCTTGCCGCTGCATACGCTGTACAAAGTGATCATGCCGAACGTGCTCCCCGCGCTCCTAGTGATGGCCGCGATCGACATCGGGCGGGCGATTTTGATGTTTGCCACGCTGAGCTTTCTCGGCCTGGGAGCGCGACCGCCGCAGCCGGAGTGGGGATCGATGGTCTCGGACGGGGTCGACGTGATGGATCAATGGTGGGTCGCAACCTTTCCCGGCCTTGCCATCCTGACGCTCGTGTTCGCATTCAACCTCTTGGGGGATTCGATCCGTGACGCCTTGGATCCCTGGCTTGGCGGCAGACGCTAGGTTTCGGGTGGCGCCGTGAACAGCGAACGGTCGGAAGCACTTCTCGAGATCGAGGATCTCCACGTCGCGGTTGGCACCGTCGAGCGGCCCATCGAGGTCGTGCGCGGCGTGTCGTTACGGCTCGCCGTGGGCGAAGTGTTGGGGATTGTGGGAGAATCCGGGTCGGGGAAGACCATGACCGTGTCCGCGATTCCGAGGTTGCTTCCGGCGGGTGCCAGGGTGACCGGCGGCCGCGTGTTTTTTCGGGGCGAGAACCTGCTCGAAGTGTCGAGGAAGCGCCTGTCGGAACTCCGCGGTCGACAAATCAGCATGGTGTTTCAGGACTCGCTCACGTCGCTCAATCCCGTCATGCGGATCGGGCCACAGGTGCGGGAGCCGCTCCTGCTGCACCGCATGGCGCGGAAACGGGCTGCGACGTCGCAGGCAGAACAAGGGCTGCGTCGGCTGGACGTGCCGGATCCCGAACGCGCGGTGCTGCGGTACCCGCACGAGTTCTCCGGCGGGATGAGGCAGCGGGCCATCATCGCCACCGCGCTCATTGCGGCGCCGTCGCTTGTGATCGCGGACGAGCCAACCACGGCCCTGGACGCGACCGTCCAAGCGCAGATCCTGGAGGTGCTGGACCGGCTGAACCGTGAGCTGGGTGTCGCGGTCATCCTGATCAGCCACGACCTGGCGGTGGTGGGTGAGATCTGCGAGACCGTGGCCGTCATGTATGCCGGGCGGTTCGTGGAGGTCGGTCCGACGCGTGCTCTGCTGGCCCGACCCCGGCACCCGTACACCCGGGCACTGGTGCAGTCGATGCCGTCTCCGACCATGCCGAGGTCGGCAAGACTCCTGGCGATTCCGGGGGAGCCGCCTCCCGTGGGCGGCCTCCCAACGGGCTGTCCGTTCCACCCGCGGTGCCCCTACGCAGCCGACGTGTGCCGGTCGGCCGAGCCGCCGCTGGAGCGCTTAGGCGATTCCTTGGTTGCCTGCTGGCTCGCCAAAGACGGGTCGCTGCCGGCGGCGCCGGTCGAGGCGACCGCCGCCACGGTCGAGGTGCGCAGCGACGGGGTTCTTGAAACAGCCGACGCGCCCCCCCAGGATAAATCAGCGGTGATTGTGAGCCTGGAGCACGTTACACGGCATTTCCTCATTCCAAGTCTCCTGCCCTTCTTTCCGCCCGGGCACGTGCATGCCCTCGACGATGTGTCGTTGCTCGTCCGCGAGGGTCGAGTGCTCGGCGTGGCCGGGGAGTCGGGGTGCGGCAAGAGCACGCTGGCACGCTGCATTCTCCGTCTGCTCGACGTCGACGCCGGCTCTATCCGCTTCATGGATCGAGACATCACCCGGATCGGCGGCGAAGAACTTCGCCAGCTTCGCAGGAACATGCAGCCTGTCTTCCAAGATCCGTACGCGTCGCTGAATCCGCGGAGCCCCGTGCGGGACATCGTTGGGGAGCCGCTGATGGCGTTCGGTGTGCCGCACGACGAGTGCGTGGAACGCGTGCGCGAAGTGTTGGAATTTGTCGGCATGGGCCAACGCTTTGAGGCCAGCTACCCTCACCAGTTGTCCGGAGGGCAGCGTCAGCGCGTGGGGATCGCCCGCGCGCTCATCCTAAACCCCAAGCTCATTGTGGCCGACGAACCAATCTCCGCGCTGGACGTCTCGGTTCAAGCGCAGGTGATCAATCTGCTGAGAGACATGCAGAGCGAACGTCATCTCACGCTGATCTTCATCAGCCACGATCTGCGGGTGGTACGCCACCTCAGTACAGATGTCGCGATCATGTTTCTGGGCCAAATCGTCGAATATGGCCCGAGCGAAGAGGTGTGCTCTCGGCCGCGGCACCCGTACACGGCGGCGCTCCTTTCGTCGGTTCCCAGCATCGCGGGCGGCCCGGTTCGTGAGCGCATCGTGCTGCGCGGGGATCCGCCGTCTCCGAGCGCCCCCCCCTCCGGGTGCCGGTTTCGCACTCGCTGTATGTATGCGCAGGCCATCTGTGCGGAACGGGCGCCCGAACTCGCCGAGGCAGGCGTCGGGCATACCGTCGCGTGTCATTTTCCGCTCGCGGCCGGCGGCTGACGATGGCCGCGCCGTGCCGTGCTGCCTCGCGTACGCCGGCCGACGGCCAGCGTCCCGGTCGGCGCACGCACGCGCCGGTTCCCGCAGGGGGCGTCGCTCGGGCCCCCCGCGCGTTGGACCGCAGGCTCCAGCCGAGCGGCCCGGGAGGGTGGGGCGGCCCGCTGCCTTGCCGATCGTCGCGCCCGCCGCGATGCGGGGAGGACGCGCGCACGCGGTTTCCGTCCGTCGACCGCGCGGTGCCTCGCAGGCACCTCGTGCGGTTCGTGCCCGACGGGGGCGCCGTGGCGAGACCGTCCTACGGACCGTCGAGACCAGGGGGAAAGAGGTCGCCGTGACGCAGGTTCAGGTGGAGTTGGTTCTCAATAGCCGCGCGATGATCGGGGAAGGGCCGGTGTGGGACCACCAGCGGTTGCATCTGCTCTGGGTCGACATCGCCGGCAACGCGCTGCACGAGTTCGACCCGGCATCGGGCGTCGACACCGTTACGGACGTCGGCCAGCCGATCAGCGCCGTCGGACTGCGGGCCGACGGCGGTCTCGTCGCGGCGCTGCGAGACGGGTTTGGCATCCTGCGTTCAGACCGTGGCCGCATCGACGAGCTCATCGACGTGGAGAAGGATCGGCCGGCGAACCGCATGAACGACGGGAAGTGCGATTGCCGCGGCCGATTCTGGGCGGGAACCCAGGCCGTCGATCACACCCGCGGTGCCGGATCGCTGTATTGTTTGGAACGGTCGGACGGACGTCTTCGGGTGTCGAGGAAGCTCCCGGGGCTCACCATTGCCAATGGTCTCGATTGGAGCTCCGACAACACCCGGATGTACTACATCGACAGTGTCACGCAGCGCATCGATATGTTCGACTTCGATGCCGACCGGGGCGCGCTGCGCAATCGCCGCACATTTGTGGCAATACCACCCGCGGAGGGGCTGCCCGATGGCATGACGGTCGATTCGGAAGGTTACCTATGGGTCGCCCTGTTCGGAGCCGGTCGGGTTCGACGTTACGACCCGGACGGGCGTATCGACATGGAGATCAGGTTTCCCGTGTCGCTGGTGACGAGCTGCGCATTCGGCGGCGCCGCATTGGACAAGTTGTACGTCACCACCGCGCGGCATCGATTGACGGCCGACGAAGCGGCCGCGCAGCCAACCGCTGGCGGACTATTCGTGTGCCAACCGGGCCCGAGGGGGCGGCCGTCCTATGCGTTTGGGTAGACGTCCGTCCGGGCCCGGGACGGCAAGAGGAGGCATCGAATGAGCGGGAGTGGCAGGGGCACGCTCGAGGGCGAGATTGCGGTCGTGACGGGAGGCAGCGGGGCCATCGGGGAGGCGATCGCGCGGCGGCTCGCTGCCGACGGCGCCGCGGTGGCGATCCTGAACCGCCATGCCGAACCCGGCGAACGCGCCGCTGCGGCGCTGACCAGCGCCGGCCACCGGGCGCTGTCGGTCCAGTGCGACGTGCGGTACCGGCCGCAGGTCCGGGCCGCGGTGGAGCGCGTCATCGCGGAGTGGGGCAGGATTACCATCCTCGTCAACACCGCCGGGATCGGCGTGCACGAACCGTTTCTGGACCTCACCGACGAGACCTGGGAGAACGTCCTCGCGGTGAACCTGACCGGGATGTTCATTACCTCCCAAGAGGTAGCCCGCCGGATGGTGCGGTCCGGCGGTGGTACCATCATCAATATGGGCTCCATCGCCGCGCACATCGCGCACAGCGCCCAGGCCGTGTACGCGACCAGCAAGGCCGGGATCGAGGCGCTCACCCGTGCCATGGCGTTTGAGCTCGCGCCGGTCGGCATCCGAGTGAACGGGATCGCGCCGGGGACGATCGCCACGCCCTTTCTGGACGGCATCTTGAGCGAGGACGCGCGCGCCGCACGCGTGCGGCGGATCCCCGTGGGGCGGCTCGGAACGCCTGAGGACATCGCGGGGGTCGTGGCGTTCCTCGCCTCGCGCGACGCACAGTACGTGGCCGGGTGCATGGTGCGGATCGATGGCGGTCTGCTCTTCGCGGGGATTCGCGAGTGACGGCCGCCCGGCCGCGGACGCGGTGCGGCGGCCGGACCGCGTCCGCGTCGGCGAAGCGTCGGGCTCGGACGGCACAACGGTGAGGGAGGGGCAGCGGTGAAGCCCGGACTGGTAGAGCAGGCGGTCATTCCGACGCCCAGCATCGTTGTGGACCTGGACGTCCTCGAATCGAACATCTCGGAGATGTCACAGCTCGCGCGCGAGGCCGGGGTGCGGTTGCGGCCCCACACGAAGATCCACGAATCGCCCGACATCGCCAAGATGCAGATCGCCGCCGGGGCCGTCGGCATCGAGGTCGGTACCGTCGACCGGGCGATCTGCATGGCCGAGGCGGGCATCAATGATATCGTCGTTGCCCACCCGTTCTACGGCGAGCAGAAGCTGAGGATTCTTCGCCGGCTCCTCGAGCGGCCGGACGTGAAGGTCACGGTGCTGGTCGACATGCTCGAGCAGGCGCTCGGTATTTCCCGCGTGGGAGAGGACGCGGGCACGACGATCCCCGTGCTGCTCAAGATCAACACGGGTGGGGACCGGTTCGGCGTTCGTCCGGGAGAACCCGCGCTCGACTTGGCGCGGCGCGTCTCCCGCCTGCCCAGGATCGCGCTCGAGGGCGTCTACGCGCACGAATCGGGCGGGCAGCCAAACCTAGAGAGCCAGGCCGTGCTCGCCCGAGAGGTCGCGGCGATGATGTCGGAGACCGCGAGGCTGTTCGCGAGCGCGGGCCTCCCCGCACGGCACGTTTCCGTCGGCTCCTCGCCGACGCTGCGTCATACCTGCGCGTTGCTGCGACAAGGCTTGTTCTCCGAAATCACAGAGATCCACCCGGGGCACTGCGCGGTCGGCGACATGTGGCACGTGCGCGCGCAAGTCAACGCGCGTGACGCATGCGCCGCGGCAGTCGTGTGCAGCGTGATGAGCACCAGCGATCCCCGGTACGTCGTGATCGACGCGGGCTATAAGACGTTTGGCGCCGACTCCCTCATCCAACTCCGTGAACTGCCGGGGGCGTTTTGGAACGGCATGCCGAGCTACGGAGCGGTGCAGGGCCGTTCCGATCTCTGGATGGGCCGTCTCGCCGCGGAGAGCGCCTGCGTGCATTACATGGACCCGACGATCGGCCCGGACAAGCGGCTTCGTGTGGGGGACCGGCTGGAGATCGTGCCAAACAACGCGACGCTCGTGATCAGCATGCAGGAACACATCTACGGCATCCGCAACGGTGTAATTGAACACGTCTTCCCGGTGGGGCGGAGCCATGCGGAAATCTCGGCACGGTAGACACGTGGGGGCGGCGGCCTCCCGGGGTCGGCGCTGGATACTCGCGGGGCACGCGGGTGTGCCCGCGCCGGCGTGCCCGAGACCCTCGCTGACGCGCGCGTCGCAATCGGTAGGCGCGGGCGCGACCTAGCGGTCGAGAAGCCGCCGTGGTCCTGCTGGGGTGCATCGCCGACGACTTCACGGGCGCGACAGATCTCGCGGACACGCTTGCGCGCGGCGGCATGCGGACGGTCCAGTTCATCAACACCCCGGCGGGGCCACCGCCCCCGGATGTGGATGCAGCCGTGATCGCGCTGAAGACGCGCACCGCGCCGGCGACCGAGGCGGTGGCGCGGTCGCTGGAAGCGCTGCGCTGGCTCGACTCGGCGGGGGCGCGTCAGTACTTCTTCAAGTACTGTTCCACGTTTGACTCGACCGACGCTGGCAACATCGGGCCCGTCGCCGACGCGCTGCTCGACGCGCTCGAGGAGGCGCTGACGGTCGTGTGTCCTGCGTTTCCGGAGAACGGGCGCACCGTGTACCAGGGGCACCTGTTTGTCGGGGAGACACTCCTGTCCGATTCGCCGATGCGGTTCCACCCGCTGACGCCCATGACCGACAGCAACCTGGTGCGGGTGATGGGGCGCCAGACGCGTCGTAAGGTGGGCCTAATCCCGTACGCGACCGTCGCCGCTGGCCCCGACGCTATTCGCCGGGTCCTAGAGTCGTTGCGCCGCACCGGGACCGCGTACGCGGTCGTCGACGCGCTCGACGGCGCGATGCTGGATGCGATCGGTGAGGCGTGCGACGACCTGCGGCTCGTCACCGGGGGATCCGGGGTGGCGAGAGCACTGCCCCGCAATTTTCGCCGACAGGGATACCTCATCGAAGGGGCGGCCACCGCGCTGGAATCCCCCGGCGGTCGCGCCGCCGTGCTCGCCGGGAGCTGCTCTGCGGCGACGCTGGCCCAGGTGTTGGCGGCGCGCGGACTGTGGCCGTCGTTTGCCATTGATCCGATGGCGCTCGCGGCCGGAGCCGATGTCGCGGCCCAGGCGGTCCGGTGGGCGGAGGAGCACGTGGGGCAGGGAGCGATCCTGATCTACTCGACCGCCCTGCCCGAGACCGTGGCCCGGGTGCAGGCGGCGATTGGCCGTGAACGCGCCGGGATGCTCGTGGAACGCGCATTCGCCATGATCGCTGAGGGCCTCGTTGGCCTGGGTGTCCGCCGCATGGTCGTGGCGGGAGGGGAGACGGCCGGCGCGGTGGTCCAGGCGCTCGGGATCGACGCCCTCCGCATCGGGCCGCCGATCGAGACGGGGGTCCCGTGGACGTTGAGCATCGCGGCGCACCCCCTTGCTTTGGCGCTGAAGTCCGGCAACTTTGGGTCGCCCGAGTTTTTTCTGCGGGCGCTGGAGACGATGAGATGACGACCCTCGTCAGCGAACACGCGGTGCGGCAGCAGCTCGCGCAGGTGGGCGCGGTCCTCTACGGACGCGGGTTGGCGCCCGGCAGCTCCGGCAATCTGAGCGTTCGGGTCGGCGACGGGTACCTCGTCACGCCGACGAACTCGTGTCTCGGTCGGCTCGACCCCACAACGCTCTCCAAGCTTGACATGCACGGCCAACTGGTGTCCGGCGATCCGCCTTCCAAGGAGGCGGTGCTCCATCTCTCGGTGTACCGAGCGCGTCCGTCGGCCGGGGCCGTGGTGCACCTCCACTCGCCCTCCGCGGTGGCACTGTCCTGCCTCGCGGAGAGAGACCCGGCCGACGTGCTGCCGCCGATCACGCCCTACTACATCATGCGCGTCGGCACGCTGCCGCTGGTGCCCTACTATCCGCCGGGCGACCGCGGGCTCGCGCAGGCCGTCGAGTCCGCCATGGACGGGCACCGCGCCGTACTCCTCGCCAACCACGGGTCGGTCGTCTCCGCGCCGTCCCTGGACGAGGCGGTGTACGCGGCCGAGGAACTCGAGGAGACCGCGAAGCTGTTCTTCGTGCTGCGAGGGTACGCGACCCGGTACCTGACGGCGGCGCAGGTCGCCGAGCTGCACCGGCTGTTTCCGAGCGCCTGACCGCTGGTCGCGCCCGCCGCGACCGTCGATGCGGTAGGGGAGATCGCGCGATGCCGCCGCGCGTTCGACCGGCCGGCAAAGCGGGCATCGGGTTTGGGACGACCATACATCGGTCGCGTGCTCGGGACGAAGGTGCCTCGTCTGGTTCCGGATCAATGACTCAGGGCATCTGACCATCGTCGCGCGCAGTACACAGCCCTGGATCATCGAACGGAAGTGCGGAATGTAGGTCCAAATACCTTTGAAGGAGCATCACCAGTCCTCTTAAATCTTAGCGCATCTCTCAAGGGAGAGCTTCCGAACATTCGAGAATACTCTCGACTGAATTGTGATGCACTGTTGTACCCGACCTTAAACGCTGCTCCTTCCGCTGTTTCACCTTCATGTATCAGGAGACGCCTTGCCTCCAGCAAACGGAGGCGTTTCTGATATTGAATTGGGCTCATTGCCGTTACCTTTTTAAAGTGTTCAAAGAAAGCAGCGCGGCTCATCTTCGCAGCTTTCGCTAAAGAGGTCACATCGACATCTTCACTGAGTTCGGATCTTAAGTTGTAAATTGCCTGAGCGATTTTGTGCATTTTGCTTCCGGAGCGAACGAACTGCCGGATCGCCGGTCCGTCTGCTCCCTTCAAGAGATGGTAGAGGATTTCTTTGATCACTAACGGCCCGAGCACGGATGCGTCCTCGGGAACGTGAAAAAGCTTCCCCAAGCGAATCGCAGCCTCGAGCATTTGATCACTCGTTTTTCCGATGAACACCGCGCGCAGAGGATTGTCCGTTTCCTTCGGGTCCGTTTCTAACTGAGCAGCCAACTCACTTAGCGTCAGCGAATTGAAATCGATTTTGAGGCATAAAAACGGCTTCTCTGGTGTTGCCGAAGAGACGCGACTGGTGACCGGCAAATCAATCGCAGTAGCAATGTAATGAGTCCGATCCCATCGGTAGACTTCGCGGCCCAGAACGATTTCCTTAGATCCCTGAGCGACGATACATAATGATGCGCGCCAAACTTCTCTCGTGCGATGACCGGGGCGAGATACTTTCAAGCAATATGTGCCAGGGAGGGGCGATTCATGTGCCCCGTCCCCAAGGGAGAAGCGATTGATTATTTTTGCAAGATCAGAGCGAAAGTCATTCAAACATGACACCTCTCAAATTAGGACCATCGTCATCATAGAGCGTTGTGGACTATTGGGCAATATGGCTTTTCCTGGACTATTAGGCAATAAATTTGGACTTTTGTGGATTTACGTCATGAACGCGCAGCGGCATATTGAGTGCGGAATGTCACTTTGAAAAGGAGTTTAGGGGATGCGTTTTTTCGTCACTGGTGCCACTAGTTTCATCGTCTCCGCCCTTGTTTAGGGATTTATCCGCGCGGGCCATCAGATGCTCGGCCTCGTTCGCTCAGAAATATAAAAAGGTTCATTCGGTAAAACCGGCAAGCGGGGTGAATCGCCAAAGTAGGCCTCCGACAAGGCTTTCCGCCACGGCTAAGGATGGGGTAGGAACCGCTCGTGATGCAGGCGAATGAAGGCGCGCTGGTCGCGCCGGGTCCATAGTAGCGGTTGGTACGCGGAAAGCGGAATTGCGCAGCCGCCAGCCAATCCGCGAGGGTCCATCAGAACCGAAGGAGGTCGGGCCATGAACAGGCAGAAGATCGCGCTCGCGCTGGTGGCAATCGCCGCGGTCATCGCATCGGCCTACAGTTCGAGCGCCGCGCCCGCCACGAGCCCGCAGCTCGTCGTGGGAACGAGTCCGACGACGCCGGTGCCGCTGGTTGTGAACCGCAACATCACCGGGAAGATCTACGCGCTGTGGCCGAACACGACGACGCCGGCCTGGCCACTTTACACCATTCCCACCGAGGTGGCCGCGTTCAAGCAGTACCTCCCGGGCGTGACGCTGGTGCAGCAGGTCGGCAACAACGACCAGGCGCTGCAGCAAACACAGGTCGAGGCCGCCATCACGGCCAAGGCGATGGCCGTCGTCTACAGCCCCGTCGTGCCCACGGCCGCCGGCGGCGCGCTCAAGGAGTTCGCCGATGCCAAGATCCCGGTCATTGCACTGCGCCAGGACCCGATCGGCGGGCCAGTCAACAGCTACGTATGGGTCGACTTCGAGGGCGTCGGGAAGTTCTGGGGGGACTACCTCACGGCGCACCTGACGGCGGATGTGGGGCACAAACCGGTCCGGCTCGCGGAGATCCTCGGGGACCCGACCTTCGAGGTGTACAACCGCTGGACCAATGGCATCAGCCCGGCACTGAATGCATTGGTCAGCAGTGGGCAGGTGCAGATCGTGTGCAAGACGGACACGAAGGGGTTCGTCCCGGCGTCCGCACAGGCCGAGATGGACCAGTGTCTGACGACGAACGGCGGCAACGTCGACGCCGTCCTAGTGATGCAGGACAGCACGGGAAATGGCGTCGCCGCCTCGCTGGCGAGTCAAAACCTGCTCGGCAAGGTGAAGTTCTACGGCGGGCACGACGGTGACGTCCTTGCGCTCCAGCGGATCCTGCTCGGGTACCAATACGGCACGTTCCACCCGGACGGCAGGCAGACGGCGCTCGCGACCGTCGCGCTCGTCATCGCGGCGATCCAGGGGAAGACGCCGCAGAGCACGGGCTACATCAACGCGAGGTTCCTCAATGCGTACTACCCCGAGGGCGTGCCCACTTACCTTGCGACGGAAACGCTCGTCACCGCGGCGAACATGCAACAGACAATCGTGGACGACGGGTTCCTGACAAAGGACAAGATCTGCACGGCCGCGGTGGCGAACACGGCCTTCTGCAAGGGAAACTAGGGCCAAGCGCGTTGCGACGGGATCGGCCGTGGTCGGTACCGCACGGGAGGGGCAATGCTGCGGTATGAACCGTCAGCGGAGTGGGGGAGCGTGCCGGCTGGCGTGAGCTTCAGCGGTGACGCGAATTCCGTCGCGGTCGACTCAGCGGACCGGGTGTACGTGTTCAATCGCGGCCCTCGGCCGATGCTGGTCTTTCGAACCGACGGGACCCTCCTGGGTGGATGGGGCGATGGCGAGTTCCAGAACCCCCACGCCATCACGATTGATGCTGATGACAACCTCCATCTCGTCGACAGCCGCCTCGGCCACGTCGTGCAGAAGCGGACGAAGAGCGGCGAGTTGCTGATGCAGATCGGCACCTTCGGTCAGCCAGCCGAACGACACAGCGGGCGGTATTTCAACGGGCCGACCGACGTGGCCGTGCATCCGGTGACGCGCGAGCTGTTCGTCACGGACGGATACGGCAATGCACGCGTGCACCGGTTCAGCCCGGGAGGCGAGCACATCCTGTCGTGGGGCGAGTCAGGCGGGTACCCTGGCCAATTCTCCGTGCCCCACGGGATCACTTTCCTGGACGCTGATCATGTCATCGTCTGCGACCGTGAGAATTTCCGGCTCCAGATCTTCACCCTGGACGGAAAGTTCGTTGAGCAGTGGCACGCGTTCAGACCGCTGGCCATCACCCGCTCGCCCCAAGACGGACTGTTCTTCGTGGCGGAGCTTGGTCCCGCTCCGTCCCAGCACGGCCTGCCGAATCTCGGGAATCGGGTGATCGTGGTCAACGATCACGGCGAGACCGTCGCCCGGATCGGGTCGACGCTTCCCGGCGACGCGCCCGACCAGTTCCTCGCACCACACGGACTCGCGCTCGATTCGAAGGGCGATCTCTATGTCGCCGAGGCACGCCGAACGTGGTCCACCGGCCAGCTCGGTCTCCCCGTTCCCGCGAGCGAGGAAATCAGTCTCCGAAAGTGGCGGCGGGTGGCTGCATGAGACGCCAATTGCCGAGAGCCGCGGACGACGGCAACTGGGCTGTGACCGTCCTCGAGCTCAAGCAGTTCGAAGCCCCGCTGAGTGCATTCGTCGTGGACGCCGACCCGGGCGTGAGGATCCGCGTCGCGGTCAATGCGCTCCTGCTCCAGCGGCGCGGGCAGACGATCATCGTCGACACGGGAACCGGCGTGATGGCCCATCTCATCGACGGCTTGCAGATGGATCTGGACGCGGCGCTGCGCGCGCATCGCGTGAAGCCGACCGATATCGATCTGGTCATACTGACCCATCTCCACGGGGATCACGTCGGCGGAGCGCTCCACGGTTCATGGCCGGACGATCTCACCCCGGCGTTCCCCAACGCTCGTGTCGTCGCCTCTGCCGTCGAGGTTGAGTGGTCCCGGGGCGGAGGGTCTGGCCGTATCAACGAAGGCGGCCCCGTCGCGGTCGCGGCACTCGCGCCCGTGCTGGTCGCCGTCGCGGACGACGTCGAGGTCGCTCCGGGCGTTCGCCTGCGGCCCGCGCCCGGGCATACACCGGGGCACTCGGTCGTGGAGGTTGACGGCCGCGAGCCGCTCGTCTTCGCGGCCGACCTCATTCACGCGATCGAGCTCGTCGAGCGGCCCCAAGCCGTCGTTCCGGACATCGACCAAGCTCTCGGGCTCGAAACGCGGCGCCGGCTGCTAAACGAATTCGCCGACCGCGGCGTCGATGTGTTGGCGACCCATATCCCGGGTCAGGCTCCAGCGCGCGTCGAGCGGTCGGGAAGCGGATTCAGATGGGTGCCTCGCCGCCGTGGTTAAGCGGGTAGTCGCAGTGATCGGCGCCGGACCCGGGGGGCTCTCCGCTGCCGCGGTGCTCAAGCGGCGCGGGTACCAGCCCGTGGTCTTCGAACGGGGCAGGGTCGGCGAGTTCTGGCGCGGTCAGTACGACCGGCTTCATCTGCACACGATCCGCTGGCTGTCGAATCTGCCCGGGCTCCGATTCCCGCGCAGCGAGGGGAAGTGGGTCTCGCGCGACGGCGTGGTTGCGCACTTGGAGCGATACGTCGCCCATCACGGATTGGACGTCCGGACGGGTGTTGAGGTGCGGCGAGTGGATCGTACGCCGGACGGCTGGCGCCTCGAGACGTCGGCGGGCCCGTTCGACGCGTGGGCTGTGGTGGTCGCGACCGGCTACAACCGAGTGCCGGTCGAGCCGACCTGGCCTGGACTTGACCAGTTTCCAGGGAACATCACGCTCGGTGCGCGCTACAAGAACGGCGCCCCATATCGGGGCCGCGATGTGCTGGTGGTGGGCATCGGCAACACCGGAGCCGAGATCGCCGTCGATCTGGTCGAAGGTGGTGCCGGTAAGGTCTGGCTTTCGTATCGCACACCGCCGAACCTGACAACACGCGACGGTCCCATCCCGCCGCCGCTGCTCGGCATCCTGCTGCGGTCCTTCGGGGCGTCCACGGAATTCGGCGATCGGTTGATGGCGTTCTTACAACGCAAGGGCGGCTTGCACGACCTGTCCGAGTACGGGTTGCCGCCCTCCCCCCGTGGCGTGGTCACGCAGATGATCCGCGATGATGTCATCCCAGTCATCGATGTCGGGATGATTCCGCTCGTCAAGCAGCGGAGGATCACGCCGGTTCCAGCGGTCGAGCGTATCGAGGGCGGGGAGGTCGTCCTTGCGGACGGCAGCCGTCTCGCGCCTGACGCAGTGATCGCCTGCGTTGGCTACCGCCGCGGCCTCGAGCCGCTCGTTGGCCATCTCGACATTCTCAACGAACGCGGCCGGCCGATCGTGTATGGCGGCGAGGCGGCACCGAACGCGCCACGCTTGTATTTCGTCGGCTTCAAGAACAACATCAGCGGAATGTTCCGCGAGTTCGGCTACGAGGCTCGAGACATCGCCCGCGCGCTCAAGCATGCCTAACGCGACCGATGGGCAGCGACGACGAAGCCGGGGCCTGAAGGGACGACGCGATGGGTGACCTGCCGATCGCTCCTGAGCTGCGGATCCTCCTCGACAAGCAGGAGATCCACGATGCATTGATGCGCTATTGCCGCGGGGTCGACCGCTGCGACGAAGAGCTCATGCGCTCGATCTTCCACAAGGACGCACGCGCCTTCAAGGCACCGGCCTGGGAGTTCGTCGCGCATTTCATTCCAGCGAATAAGGAAGCGACCACGTTCACCACGCATTTCATGGGCAACCTGTCGATCGATGTCGTCGGGGACAAAGCGTTCTCGGAGGCGTACTTTATGACGTACGCGGGCCGGAGTCAGGATGGCCGGGAGGTCATCGACGTCTTCGCCGGCCGGTACGTGGATCGGTGGGAGCGCCGGAACGGACGCTGGGGCGTGGTCCTCCGCGAGACGGTGCACGAGTGGAGTCGTGGCGACGTAGCTGGCCGCACGCCGTTCCCGATCCCGCCAAGTGAGGAAGGGACGTTCATCCAGCCGATCCGCGGCCGCGGCGACATCTCGTTCACCCGATGACCGCCTTGGCGGCGGAGGTCGTCGAGCGATTGTTCATCGGCGGACGCTGGACTGAGGCCGCGGGCGCGGGCCGTCTCGACCTCACGAACCCAGCGTCGGGGGGCCGTGATCGGATTGGTGACCGACGCGGGCGCGGCTGACATTTTCGCTGCGACCGATGCCGCAGCCGGGGCACCAGCGGGCTGGCGCGGACGGACGGCTCTCGAGCGGGCGCGCGTCCTGCGCGCGCTCGCGAACTCATCGTCGACCGCCGAGGAGATCGCGGCGATCATGACCGCCGAGCACGGCAAGCCGCTCGCGGAGGCGCGAGGCGAGGTCGCCCTCGCAGCGAACACATGGAGGAATATCTCAACGTCGGGGCCATATCGATCAAGACGCGCTAGTCGCTACGAAGCGTCATCCGCGACCCCAAGAAAACGGAGGAGACATTATGACAGTCAGTACCTCACCCGTGGCCCATCCCGATCGGTTTTTCATCGATGGCGAATGGGCCGCCCCCTCCGGCGCGTCCAAGATCGATGTCATCAATTCCGGGACGGAGGAGTTGTTCGTCAGCGTCGCGGAAGCCCAAGCCGCGGACATCAATCGAGTAGTAGCCGCCGCGCGTAAAGCATTCGATAAAGGTCCGTGGCCGCGCATGAGCCATAAGGAGCGCGCTGGCTATTTGAATGCTATCGCAACCGAACTCGACGCTCGTACCGATGAACTCGCCCGGATTTGGGTCACGGAGTCCGGCGTGACGCACAACATCGCCAAGGCTGCCACGCGCGGCCTCGGTGATAAATTCCGGTTCTATGCCGGGCTTGCCGACACGTATGTCTTTCAGGAAGAGCACAAGACCAGCGCCGGCAGCGGAATCGGTCTGCTGGTGCGCGAGCCGGTGGGCGTGGTGGCTGCCATTGTCCCCTGGAATCACCCCGGCGCGCTGATTTCCAACAAGACCGCACCAGCGCTGCTGGCGGGCTGCACGGTTGTCGTGAAGGCGTCGCCAGAAGCGCCTGGCGCGGCGTACGTCTTCGCGGAAATTTGTAAGAAAATCGGCCTGCCGTCGGGAGTCTTCAATATGGTGACGGCGGACCGTGAGGTTTCCGAATTGTTGGTACGGCATCCCGATATCGACAAGGTGACGTTTACCGGCTCGACGGCAGCCGGCCGAAAGATCGCGTCGATCTGCGGTGAGCGCATTGCCCGCTACACGCTCGAACTCGGAGGAAAATCAGCCGCCGTGATCCTAGACGATTACGATGTCGGTATGGCCGCGAAAACGATTAGCGAAAGTGCCATCTTCCTGACTGGGCAAGTGTGTTCCTCACTGACTCGTATCGTCGTGAATCGCAAACGCCATGATGCGCTGGTTGACGCGCTGAGTGCGTATTTTGAAAGCGTCACGGTGGGCGATCCGTTCGACTCGGCGTGCCAGATGGGGCCGTTGGCGATGCGCCGTCAGCGCGACCGGGTCGAAGGCTACATCACCAAGGGCAAGGCAGAAGGCGCGAAGCTCGCGACCGGCGGAGGACGGCCGGCGCATCTCCATCGCGGATTCTTCATCGAGCCGACCGTATTCGGAGATGTCGATAACAACTCGACCATCGCGCGGGAGGAGATTTTCGGCCCTGTGTTGTCCGTGATCCCGGCAGAAAACGAGGAGAACGCAATCGACATCGCCAATGACACGATCTATGGGCTGAACGCCGCTGTGTTCACCAACGATGTTGAACGTTACTATGTGGTGGGACGCCGGTTGCGGGCAGGTTCGGTCGGACACAACGGCTCGCGGACAGACGCCAGAATCGCCATGGGCGGGTTCAAGCAATCCGGCCTAGGCCGCGAAGGCGGACTGGAGGGTCTATTGCCGTTCCTGGAGACGAAGACGATGGTCATGGATTCGTTGCCGGTATCGCAGAGGGAATTCACGAAACCCATTGAATAGCGCGTCCCGCAAGAAGGAGAAAAAGGAACGGCCGTTGTCGAATCCGCACGGGAGGGGCAGTGATCGCTGATCGGCAGGGCGGCCCCCTTCTCGAACTCCGCGGCATCGCGAAGGCCTACGGTGCCGTCGTGGCCTTACGCAATGCGAACCTCACTCTGCATCGTGGCGAAGTCGTCGCGCTGGTGGGGGACAACGGCGCCGGCAAGTCGACGCTCATCAAGATCCTGTCCGGGAGCGTTCCGCTCGATCGCGGAGTGATCCGCTTCGAGGGTAACCCGGTTGAGATCCGGCGGCCGAGCGACGCGGTCAATCTCGGGATCCAGACCGTGTATCAGGATCTCGCGCTCTGCGACAACCTCGACATCATCGACAACATCTTCCTGGGACGTGAGCCGCGGAGCGGGTTTTTGCAGGGCTGGCGGCTGAAGCGGCCGGAGATGGAGCGGGTGGGGCGGGAGATCCTCGACTCGATGGCCATCCGGATCACCCACATCGACGTGCCCCTCGGCGCCCTCTCCGGCGGACAACGTCAGTGTGCTGCGGTCTGCCGGGCCGTGCTCGGCGACCCGAAGGTGATCGTGCTCGACGAGCCGACGGCCGCGCTCGGCGTGAGTCAAACGCAGGATGTGTTGACGCTCATCGGACGCCTGAAGGCGCAGGGGCGGGGGGTCATCGTCATCTCACACAATATCCCCGATTTGCTTCGAGTGGCCGACCGCATCGTGGTCCTTCGACTGGGCGAAACCATCGCCGACCAGGCCGCAGCGGAGTGGACCGAGCATGCGCTCGTGTCGGCGATCACCGGCGCCGCTCGCCTCGAGCAGCTCGCCGATCAGGCAAGCGCGAGCGATGCATTTCTGCAATGAGCGCTCCGTCGGCTGAGCAACGCGAGACGTTCCCCGCCGTGGCCCCGACGAACCGCCCAGCGCCGCGCCGCGTCGACCTGCGTCGGCAGGTGGTCGCCGGGCTGACCGGTCCGTGGCGGACTTTGCCGCTCGTCCTCTCGCTTGGGGTGGTCTGGGTCCTCTTCGCGATCGAGAGCCCGCTGTTCCTGAGCAGTCGGAATCTCACGAACCTATCGAATCAGATCGCGGTCTCGTCGTTGCTCGCCCTCGCGCTCGTCTTCGTCGTCGTCGTTCGACAGATCGATATCTCGCTCGCCTCGCTCGCGGCAGTCTGCGGGGGAATCGCCGCGTATCTGAGCGCAGAAGAGGGCTGGAATCCCGTAGTCGCCGTGGCGCTGGCCCTGATCGCGGGTGTGTGCGTTCCCACGTTCCAGTCCTGGATTGTGATGAAGTCGAGGGCGCCGTCGTTCATCGTCACGCTCGGTGGGATGTTCATCCTGAACGCGGCACTGATGTGGATGCTGCCGGTGACGCAGGTCATTGTCCTGTCGGGAACTCCGCTGCAGGCCATCGCCGGGACGTATCTCCCGGACTGGCTCAGCTACCTGCTGGGCGGAATGGGTGTCGCGCTCTTCGGGCTGTTACGCCGGAACTACCACGCGGCACGGCTCCGTGAGGGGTCGCCGTCCCACCTACTGCGAAGCACGGTGCTGCCGACCGCCGGGCTGGCGGTCGCCGTATTCGGGATCCTCATTTCCGTCTTCAACCCGTACCGCGGGGTGCCGCTTCCGGCCGTGATCGTCGTCACCATCGCAGCCGTGCTGTCGTATGTCGGAACGCAGACCCCGCTCGGCAAGCACATCTATGCGATTGGCGGGAACCCAGAGGCCGCGCGCCGCGCCGGCATCAGGGTCGAGGGAGTGACCGCGATCACGTTCGGCATCGCCGGATTCGTCGCCGCCTGGGCCGGTGTCATCAACGCCTCGCGATCCCTGGGCGTGTCCGCGCAATCGACTGATCTCACCCTGTTGCTTGTGGCGCTGTCAGCCGTGGTCATCGGCGGCGTCAGCCTGTTCGGCGGCAGAGGCAGCATCTGGTCGGTCCTCCTCGGCGGCATCCTTATGGGCAGCATCCAGAACGGCCTGCAGCTGATGGCTGTCTCGCAACAGGTTCAGTGGACGGTGCAAGGCGTCGTCTTGGTCATCGCCGTCGTGATCGACGCCTCGATCTCACGGCACGCGGCGAATCCAACGTGACCGGCGGACCAAACGAGTCATCAATGGTCGTGAGACTGACTGGAGGGGAGAATGACACGGGACCCAAAGGAAGCAGGCATTGCGATCCGGCACGCCATGTTCGGGGCGGAGTACAAGAAGTCGGAGGCCGAGGGCGCGTTCGGCTACCTGGACGAGTTCATCGTGGAGCGCTTCTTCGGTGAGCTCTGGAACCGCCAGGAGCTGGATCTGCGGACACGGAGTCTCTGCACGATCGCCGCACTCGTAGCGGCGCACATGCCCGACGAGGCCCTACGCGCTCATGTCGTGGGAGCCCTTGCGAACGGCGCGACGGAGAATGAGATTCGCGAGGTGATCGTCCACACCGGGCTCTATGTGGGCGTCGGCGTCGTGCTGACCGCGCGTCCGGTGGCTGAAGGAGTGTTCAATGCCCGCCGGAACAAATGACAGTGCGGACGCGCTAACGGAGCGCGACCGTCAAGACCTGATCGACCTTGTCGTCGAATTCGCCTGGCGCGTCGACCATCGGAGTGCGGACACTATCCACGAGCTGGTCACTGACGATGTGTTCATCCAGATGGCCTATGGGCCCATGGTCGGCAAGGATGCTGTCAAGGCGTGGGGTAAGGATCGCGCCGCGGTCGACCGCACCACGAGGCACATCATGACCAACTTCCGCTTTCGCGTCGTGGGCAAGGACAAGGTCGAGGGGAGCTCGATGTCGGTGATCTTCCGGAGCGAGGGCTCGGAGATCGCACCGCCCGTGCCGTGGGCGGTCACCGAGTGCAGCGACATCTTCGTGCGTCAAGCGGGAACGTGGAAGTTCGCATCACACATCACCAAGGACGTCTATCGATCGGAGACCTGACCGACGCCACCGAGGTATCTCAGCTGTAGTCCGTTACACACGCATCTGATTCAGAGTCTCCGACCCGCAATTTCGAGGCTCTGACTAGTACTGAGCGCGAATCGGCGCGGCGGGCGGACCCCAACCGTTAGAGATAGCCCACGTGAATTTCATCGATCGAGTCAGGCGGATCGGAAGCGGGCTTTGTCATCGGGGCTCGAGAAAATCGACCAATCGGTAGCGATAGTGGTCGCACCCACGCGGATTCCAAATCGCGCAAATTTCCCTTTGAAATCAAGCGTGAAGAGATTTGACGGCGCACCGGTCGGGCCCGGCGCTTAGGCAACAGTCACAAGTCCGGTCCTATGGGCGGTCGACGCTCCGATCCGCCTCCGGAGCAGGGGCGGCGAGGGTAAAGCCTTCGTAGCCGTTGGCCGCCACTTCGTCGCATTTCTGCCTGTAGACTCCGAGCCCGCCCACGTACGGCATGAATACGCGCGGCTTCCCGGGGATGTTTGCTCCCATGTACCAGGAGTTGGCTCGGGGATACAGCGTGCTATCGGCGACCTCGTTGACGTGCGCGACCCATGCGTTCTCCGCGTCCACGGTCGGTTCGATGGCCGTGAGCCGGTGCTGGCGCAAGAACGCGAGGCAGTCGGCAATCCAGTCGACGTGTTGCTCGATCGACACGATCATGTTGCTGAGGACAGAGGGACTGCCGGGGCCGGTGATGGTGAACAAGTTGGGGAAGCCGGCCACCATGATGCCGAGATAGCTGCGTGGTCCTTGCGACCACTTCTGCTTCAGTGCGGCGCCGGCTCTGCCGCGGATGTCGATGCTGCACAACGTGCCCGTCATCGCATCGAAGCCGGTCGCAAACACGAGACTGTCCACCGCGTACTCAGCCGTCGAGGTCCGAACGCCCGCAGGGGTGATCTCTTCGATCGGCGTCGATCGAACGTCGACCAGGGTGACATTCTCACGGTTGAACGTGGCGTAGTACCCAGTGTCCACGCAGAGACGCTTGGTTCCCAACGGGTAGTCTTTCGGGAGGAGCATCTCGGCCACGGCCCGATCCCGGACGATCCCGCATATCTTTGCGCGCACGAACTCGGCGGCGGTGTCGTTGGCTTCCTTGTTGACTCCGATGTCGGAGAATGCCGCACCGAAGCCCAAGCCGCCCCGTTGCCATCGCAACTCGTATGCGCGGTCGCGCTCTTCTGGCGGAACGTCCAGCGCCGATTCGGTTCCCCATTCATGGAGGATACCGGTACGCGACGTCCGGGCCCGGTGCCGGTACTCGTTGCGGTTCATTTCCCAATCCCGGGTCACCGCAGGGGAGAGCGGTCCGTTGTGCGCGGGCACGCTGAAGTTGGGAGTCCGTTGGAACACGAACAGGTGTGACGCCTGGCCGGCGATGATCGGGATGGACTGGATCGCGGACGAGCCCGTACCGATGACACCGACCCGTTGACCGGTGAAGTCCACGCCTTTATGGGGCCAGTGCCCAGTGTGATACCTGCATCCCCGAAATATCTCGAGCCCCTTGAAATCGGGGACCTTCGCGGTAGATAAGCAGCCCGTCGCCATCACGCAGAACGTTGCGGGGATCAGGTCGCCACGATCGGTGCGGATTGTCCAGCGGTCCGTGGTGTCGTCGAAAATCGCACCCGTGACACGCGTCTCAAACTGGATGTCCCGTGTGAGATCGAAGCGCTCTGCGACGTGGTTGGCATACCGCAGTATCTCTGGCTGCGCGGCGTAGCGTTCCGTCCAGTGCCACTCCTGCTCGAGTTCGTCTGAGAATGAATAAGAGTACTCCAGACTCTGGACATCGCAGCGCGCGCCCGGATACCGGTTCCAAAACCAGGTGCCGCCGACGCCACTACCAGCCTCGTAGATCCGTGCCGGGATGCCGAGCCCGCGCAGACGGTGGAGCATATAGAGCCCCGCGAACCCTGCGCCGACGATCGCAACATCGAATCCACAGACGGTTTTCACCATCGCCCACCACAGATGTTGACCGGAATTTCCAATACCTGTGCGTTAGGATCTTCTGTTGAAGAAGTCCATCTCGCTCTTCGGGGACGAGTGTGACCGACGGTCCCATGAAAGGCTGTTCGGGCCCGTCCGAAACCCCTAACCTCGAGCATGGTTACGCTGGCAACCGATTTCTCAGACACGTCCCCCGGGCCTCTCTCTCGCCCTCGTTGGCCGCCACGATCGCGGGCTGCTATCCCGCGGGCCCCGGCAGCATCCTAAGCCGCTGCACGATCGCCCCGAACAGCCGCCGCGTCAGGTGCCCTTACTGCTGAGGAACCTACTCAGCCCCAGTCCGTTTGGTCCCCACGCACGGCGACATTGGGCCGTCCCTGCTACACAGCGCGAACGTCGCTCAACACGCTCGCCCTGCTCGACGCGCCACCACACAACAGGGCGTCATCGGAGGGCGGTTCGAATTCTTCACACTGGTGGGCCCGCCAGGTCTCGAACCTGGATCCGCCGGTTATGAGCCGGATGCTCTACCCTTGAGCTACGGGCCCCGACGCGATTATAGCACTACAAGTTTGCGCGGGGTTGACTTCGCTTCCGCGGGACAGGACCGGTCCGACGCCGCACCGGCCTTCGAACCGCAAACGTCGTCGCGGTTCGTCGCCGCCCATCTCAGATGTGTTCCCCAATAGGGCCCTCGACGGATTCCCCCGGCCAGCCGCGCGGGATTACGCTTGTACCTGGAGCAGCGCCGGAAACTATCGGGACGGGAGGGTGTGCTGTGTCGACCCCAAGGGTTTACATCACGCGACCGCTACCAGTGTCTGCCATGAAGAAGCTGGAGGGCGCGGTAGAGTATCGAACGTGGGAACGAGAGGATGTGCCTGTGCCTCGGGACACGCTGCTGCGTGAGGTCGCCGACGTCGACGGGATCATCTGCCTCCTAACGGACAAGATGGATGCCGAGGCGATCGAACGGGCGCGGCAGTGCCGGATTATCTCACAGGTCGCGGTGGGCTACGACAACATCGACGTCGAGACAGCCACGAAGCGAGGGATCCTTGTCACGAACACGCCGGACGTGCTCACGGAGACGACCGCCGACATGGCGTGGGCCATCTTGATGGCGACCGCGCGGCGGGTCGTCGAGGGCGACAAGTTTACGCGCTCGGGCCAATGGAAGACGTGGGAGATTATGGGGTTGACAGGTCAGGACGTGCACGGCGCCACGCTGGGCATCGTCGGGTTGGGTCGGATCGGATCGACGATCGCGCGCCGGAGCAAGGGGTTCGACATGCCGCTGGTTTACCATGATCTGAAGCGGAACGAAGTACTCGAGCGTGAGCTGGAAGCGGTGTATCTTTCGCTCGACGATCTACTGCGGCGGAGCGACTTCGTGGTGCTGTCGACCGCGCTCACCCCGAAAACCAGGCATCTGATCGGCGAGCGGGAGTTGAAGCTGATGAAGCCGACGGCCGTGCTCGTGAACATCGCGCGCGGTCCGCTCGTCGATCAACGGGCCTTGTACCGTGCGCTCGTTGACAAGCAGATTTGGGCGGCGGGGTTGGACGTGCTCGAGGTCGAGCCGGTGCCGTCCGACGAGCCGCTCCTGAAGTTGGACAATGTCGTGCTGCCGCCGCATCTCGGGAGCGCGAGCATCTCGACGCGGATCAAGATGGCTGAGTTGGCCGCGGAGAACTGCCTTGCCGGGGTGACCGGCAAGCGGCCACCGACGCTCGTGAACCCAGGCGCGCTCGATCGGCGCTAGCCCGATTGGACCGGGGTGGTGGGCCGCGCGCCCGGCAACCGTTGCGGGAAACGCCGGCGTGATCCGGTGGGTGCGTTACCCTTTGAGGCCCGAATACATGAAGCTTTCGACGAAGCGCCGCTGGAAGAGGATGAACACCACCAGCAGCGGCAGAATCACGATCACGGTGCCGGCGGCGATCAGGTTCCATTGTGCGGCGGATTCCGCGCCCTGGGTGAACGAGGCCAGGCCGACTGTGACCGTTCGCGCCCGTTCGGTGTTCGTGACGATCAGCGGCCAAAGAAATTCGTTGTAGTGGTACACGATGCTGACGATCGAGAACGCGATGAGCGTCGGCTTCGCGAGTGGGATGAAGACGTGTCGGAGCGTTTGGAGCGCGGTACAGCCGTCAATCGACGCGGCGTCTTCCAAGTCCTGCGGCACTCCCCGGAACGCCTGTCGGAGCAGAAACGTTCCGAACGCGGAGGCAAAGTAGGGGACCATGATCCCGAGCCGCGTGTCCAGCAACCCGAGCGCTCGAAGCGTCTCGAAGTTCGGCAGGATGAGCGCGGACGGCGCCACCATCAACTGGAGCAGGAACAGCCGGAACAGCGCTTCTCGCCCCCAGAACTCGAGGCGCGCGAATGCGTACGCGGCAAGGGTGATCGTGACCAGCTGCACCGCGAGGATGCCAAAGACCACGACCGCCGTGTTGTAGTACAGGCGGAGAAACGGCGCGTCGTGCCAGGCGTCCCAGAAGTTTTGGAGCGTTGGATGCTGGACCCACAGCGAGGCCAGCTGACCGCCGAGCTGGCCCGGCGCCCGCAGCGACGCGGAGAACACCCACAGCAGCGGGAATACCCAGATGAACGCCATGGCCGAGACGCCGAGGGTCCAGCAGATTACGAGGACGCGGCGGTGTGCGCGCGGCGACATGCTACGCCTCGTAGTGGATACGGCGCTCGAGCAGGCCAAAACTGAGGGCCGCGATGACGATCAGCCCCGCAAGCAGGACCACAGTCAGCGCCGCCGCTTTGCCGAGATCGAAGAATACGAACGCGTTCTGGTAGACGTAGAACAGCAGCAGGTTCGTCGTATTGTCCGGTCCGCCGCTCGTCATGACGAAGATCTGATCCACCGACTGGAACGCGTTGATGCTCGCGATCACCAGCACGAACAGCGACGTCGGCGCGAGCAGCGGGAACGTGATCGTCCGAAACTGCTGCCAGGCGGAGGCGCCCTCGAGGCGGGCCGCTTCGTACAGTTCGGCCGAGATCGTCTGGAGCCCGGCGAGGTAAAAGAGCATGTAGTATCCGGCGTTTTTCCAGACGGTCATGACGATGACCGCCGGCAGCGCATACGTGGGGCTGCTGAGCCAGTTGACCCCGCTTGGCACGAGGCCGCGCAAGTAGACGTCGATCAGCCCGTACCCGGGGGCGTAGACGAACAGCCAGATCGCGGCGGCGCCGACGAGCGGGAGCAGGGCGGGGTAGAAGAACGCCGTGCGGAAGACGGTGCTGAGCACGTGCGTTCGGGACAGTAGGAGCGCCAGCACGAGCGCGATGGCCATCGTGACGGGAACCGTGCCGACAAGAAATTCGGCGCTGTTCCTCACGACCTGGCCGAATACCGCGTCGGACGCGAGCGCGGTGTAGTTGTCGAGTCCGACGAACGCCAGGCGGTGCGTGGCCGGGCGCATCTGTTCCAGGCTCAGGTAGAGGGTCCGGAGCACCGGATAGTACGTGAAGGACGCCAGGAACACGAGCGAAGGAAGCAGGAACAGATACGCGCGTCCCCGCCACCAGCGTCCGCGCGCTCGCGGTATGTGCGCAGGGGCTCCGTGGAGCACGCTCTCAGACGTCATGGGCCGGCGATCAACTCCGGCCCGAAGGACGCACGGCCGCGCCCGTCACGGCGCGGCCGTGCGCCACGGTCTTGGATCGCAACCTCCCACCCGCAACAGACCCTAGTACTTCGCCAAATCCTGGGTCGCCTCTCGCTGCGCTTCGTCGAGCGCCGCCTGCACGGTCCGCTTGCCGGACTGCGCTTCCTGCACCGCGGTCAACAGGATGGTCCCAACGCGATCGACGTCGTGGATGGTCATCTGCTCGCCCGCGACCCGGAGCTGGAGCGTCGCCGTCAGCGCCTGCGGCACCTGCTGCATGTACGCGGCGAACGCCGGCGTCGACAGTTCGGTCTTCCGGATCGGCACATAGCCGGTCCCGATGCTCCAGCGGGCTGCCTGCACCGGGTCGGTCATCCACGTGACGAACGTCCAGGCCGCCTGCTCACGTTCGGGCGTCGTCTTGAAGATGTACATGCTCCCGCCGCCGGTCGGCGAGCCCCACTGCTTGCCCGCGGGCATGAACGCGGCGTTCCAGTTGAACTGCGCGTTCGTTCGAATGAACGTCATGTTGCCGGTCGTCGTGTAGATCATCGCCGCCTTCTGCTGGATGAAGTCCTGCGGAACCTGTCCCCAGAACGTGCCGCTCGACGGTCCGGTTGGGGCGACTTTGTATTTATTCTGGAGATCGAGATAGAACTGCAGGGCCGAGACGGTCTCCGGCGAGTTGAACTTGACCCATTTCCCGCTGAGCGCGTCGAAGTACTTCGCCTTCTGCTCGATGAAGAACCCCTGGATGACCCAGGGGGACGTGTCGACGATCGGGGCTTCGACTCCCCACTGCGTGACCTGCCCGCTGGCATCCCGCACCGTCAGCTTCTGCGCGTCGGCGAGGAGCTCGGTCCAGTTCTTGGGCGGGGTATTCGGATTCAGGCCGGCCTTTTGGAACAGATCCTTGTTGTAGAAGAAGATCACGGTGCTGCGCTGGTACGGAATGCTGTAGATATGGCCGTTGGACCTCGCGTTCAAGAGGAGGGCCGCGTAGAAGTCGTCCAGCCATCCGGACGGCTGCTTGGCGATCAGGTCGTCAAGCGGGATGATGGCGTTCTGGTCGAGGAGCGAATACAGCTCAGGGGTATCCAGCACGGCCACGTCCGGCGGGCTGCCGGCCATGACCCCGGTCATCGCCTTCGCCATCGCCTGTACATAGTTGCCGGAGAAGATCGGCTGCACCGTGATACCGGTATGGGTGCGGTTGAAGTCGTTGACGATTCCGGTCATGAGGTCGTAGAGCGGGCCCGAAACCCCGATCGGAAAGTCGTACGTGATCGTGATCCCGGTCTGCGCGCGCGCGCCGCCCGGGATCAGCATGCCGACGATGAGCAGCACGACGAGGCACGCCGTCCACTTTCGCATTCGTCACCCCCCGATGTTGCGTATACGACCCGAATCTGCGTGGTGCACCTACCCAACCTAGCGAGCTATAATGTCGCGTTCGCGATCTCCGGATGAACGCTCTATGACGCGGGTGTTAAGAATCGCGCCGCCCCGGCGCAACGCTACGCCGTGCGGCGGTTGATTCCCGCGCGGTAGTCTAGAGGAAAGGTTCGCGGTGGGACGAACACTACCCTGTTGCGGCCATGACTCGCCGCCGCGGGGAGACGGGGACGCTGTTCCGGGCGCCGTGGGTGCCCGGGCGGTCGCCCAGAGGCCGCGGGACGGGATCGAGGTGAGCGCGGTGGGAGAGCAGGACAAGACCGGAGTCTTTCAGGTCGGGACCCGGCAGTTGCGGGACGTGGGTGAGGCGCTGCGGTACGTCTACGAGGCGCTGGCGGAGCGCGGGTATAATCCGGTGGACCAAATCGTCGGGTATTTGACGTCCGGCGATCCTACCTACATTACGAGCCACAAGGATGCGCGCACCCTCATCCGCCAGATCGATCGCGACCGGCTCCTTGAAGAACTCGTGCGCTGCTACGTGCGCGTCGCGTTGGGAGGGACTCCCGCTGGCTCGCGCTGACGTCGCCCGAGAGACCCGCATGGAGCGCCTCCTGATCGAGGGGGGCGCGAGGCTCGAGGGGCGGCTGCGCGTGGCCGGCGCCAAGAACAGCTCACTTGCGATCATCGTGGCCGCCGCGCTTGCCGAGGATCGGTCCGTCATCGAGAACGTGCCGCACTGCCGGGACATTCTCACCTTGGTCGAAATCCTCGGGGCGCTCGGCGTCGTCGCCGAGTGGAGCGGTCCCGGCCGGCTCGAGCTGGACGCCCGCGATATTACGAGCCACGTCGCGCCGTACGAGCTCTGCCGGCAGATGCGCGCCTCCGTCTATACGGCGGGCATGCTGCTCGCGCGGGTGGGAAGGGCGGAAGTCCCGCTGCCGGGAGGCTGCGTGATCGGCAGCCGCCCCGTCGATTTCCACATCCGTGGCTTTGAAGCGTTCGGGGCGCGGGTCGTGACCGAGCACGGATACCTCAAAGCGGAGACGCCCGGGCTGGTTCCCGCGACCTACTACGTGCCGCGCACGAGCATGGGGACCACGATCAACTTGATGCTGGCGGCATCGAGAACGCCGGGCGTGACGACGTTGCAGAACGCCGCCCGCGAGCCGGAGGTCGTCGATACCGCGGTGTTCCTGTCGTTGATGGGCGCGCGCGTCCGCGGCGCCGGGACCAGCACCGTGACGATCGAGGGGACCACAAAGCTGCGGGGCGCGTCGTACACGGTGATCCCCGATCGGATCGAGGCGGGGACGTATCTGATCGCCGCGGCGGCCACTCACGGCGACGTGCTGGTCGAGGACCTGATCTCCGAGCACGTCACGGCGCTGCTCACGAAGCTTGCCGATGCCGGCGCCACGGTGGAGTTGGATCCCGCGGGGGTCCACGTGCGGGCGGATGGGGTATTGCGCCCGGTGGATCTCGATACGGCTCCCTATCCTGGGTTTGCGACGGACCTCCACCCGCAGTTCGCGGCGATGCTCACGATCGCGTCCGGACGCAGCGCGGTTCGGGAGACCATCTTCGAGAATCGATTTGGCTACGTCGACGAACTGCGCCGGATGGGTGCGGACATCCGCGTCGACGGCGACACCACGATTATCACGGGGGTGCCCCATCTCTCTGGCGCTCCCGTGGAAGCCGTGGACATCAGGGCGGGGGCGGCGATGGTCATCGCCGGACTCATCGCGCAGGGTGAAACCGCCGTGACAAACCTCGAGAACCTGGACCGCGGTTACGACGGCCTCGAAGAGAAGCTGCGCGGTCTCGGGGCGAACGTTCGGCGCGTCCGCGACTAGCGAGCGGTTCCTGCCCGGTGGCCGTTCGCCGCGGTCGGGAGTCTGCTATACTCAGGGTCGCGGGCGAGTAGCTCAGCGGTAGAGCGCCTCGCTTACACCGAGGATGTCGCGGGTTCAACGATGGCGTTCTCGAGCCGTTCCAGATGCTCCGCATCGTACCAATGGCGTGGCGCCTGGGGGCGTGCTGGTCAGCCGATCACCACCTCCATGACGCGGACCGCGTTGCCTCCGAGCACCTTCTTGATGTCGTCGTCGCTGAAGCCACGGCGCACGAGGGCGGCCGTCACCGAGTACAAAGCCTGAGGACTCGCGAGCCCGCGGGGATGCATCGTGGCGATGTTGAGGTCGTCGCTAATGAACGGAATCTCCGGGTACCGGCGGTGCGCCTCGCGCATCGTCTCGGGGGTGTACTTGCGATCGTCGGCGATGTCGGTGCCCACGCCCACATGGTCGATACCAACCAACTCGGCGGCGTACTCGATGTGATTCACATAATCGTCCATCGTCGCGCCCAGGATCTGGCCTTGCGGGAGAAGGAACCCGGACTTCGCGGCGATGCACACGATTCCACCGTGATCCGCGAGCGCGCGAATCTCGTCATCCGCCTTGTTGCGGGGGTCGTCAACGAAGTGGCGGAGCGCCGCATGCGTGATCATCGTGGGGTGCTTCGATCGCCGATAGGTCTCCATGCTACTGCGAGGCGCGGTATGCGCCAGGTCGAGCACGATGCCCAGCCGGTTGCATTCGTCTACCACCGCGCGGCCGAACCGGCTGAGGCCCGCGTCGGCGTCCTCGGCGCAGCCGTCGGCGACCTGGTTGCGATGCTGGTACGTGAGGCCGAGAAAACGCAGCCCCAGCGCGTAAAACGCCTCGAGAAGCGCGAGCCGGCCGTCCAGTTGCACGGTGTCCTCGAATCCGAGGAAGAACGCCGTCCGCCCCGTCGCCTTCGCCTCGGCAACGTGCGCCGTACGTTCACCGTGCACCGCATAGGCGTCGAACTCCCAGTAAACGCGTTTCCACTGCACCATCGCCTGCACCGCCGGCGCTGGGCCTTCAGTGATCGACACCGCGTGATTTATGGCGGTCGTGCTCGACGCACGCACGCGCTCCATGTAGGTGCGGTCGCCGAACGGCCACGGGGTGCAGTCGAGGGCGTTGAACACCACTGCCGCGCGGTGCAGCCGCTCGGCCCTCTCGCGCTCCGGCGTGGACGGCTGATCCTGCGGATCCTCGCTCGTCACTGCGATTCCCCCTCACACCGAGCATGCGGTTTCCGCGTCGGCGGACGACGCGTGCGTCGCGCACCGACGGTAGGACGGAAATCCCTCCAGGAGGAAATGGCTGGCCGTGGTGTCTAAATGCTCGCGTCGGGCGGAATTCGACACGGCCAGCGCCCATCCTTTGGATACGCGCTTCAGCGTTCGCGCACCCTCATCACACGACGCACGATCACTGAGTCCGCTCGACAATCGAGCAAACAGATGATGGCGATGCCCGCCCGAAACGCAGCTCCATCGAGTGGGATCGTACCGACGGAGAGGTGACACGTGACAACGGGGGCGGAGTTCCACCAGCGCGCCGGGCACATAACCCGGCGGACACTGCTCCAGGGAGCGGTCACGCTTGCGGGCGTTGTGGCGGCGGACGCCGCGCGGCCTGCTGAACGCGCGGTTGCGGCGACGAGCCCGGTTCCAGCGTCGCGTGTTCCGAGCGGCACGCTTACCGTCTCGTTGCCCGCCCGTATTGTCGGTCTTGACCCGCTCGGGCCCGATTCGGCCGAAGACTCCGTGAGGCTCGTAGCAACCCACATCTACGATTCGCTCGTGATCCGCAGTCCACGGTCTGCCGCGTACCTCCCGTCCTTGGCGGTCAAGTGGGAGACGCCCGACCCATTGACCTGGGTCTTCACGCTGCGACCCGGAGCGAAGTTCTCTGACGGGACCCCCGTGACGGCCGGAGATGTGAAGGGATCACTCGAGCGGTTGGTCGCGCTGCGCGGACCGCTCGCACCGCTATGGACGAGCCTCGACAGCGTGGACGCTCCGAACGACGCCACGGTGAGGATCAAGACGAAGGCACCGCTCGGGACTATGCTCCCGAACCTCACGCTTCTCTCCATTGTGCCGGTCGCGAAAGTGGATCAGCCAAGCTTTTTTCAGAACAAGCCGATTGGGTCCGGCGCGTTTCGAGTCGTCTCGTACCAACCCGACAACGAACTGGTGCTGGAGGCGAACGCCGCGTACTGGGGCCCCGCGCCGGGCGTGAAGACGCTCCAGTTCAAAGACATCCCGGAAGTCGCGGCCCGCGTGACCGCGCTCATAACCGGTGAGATCGACCTGACCTATAACCTGCCTCCAGATCAGATCGCGACGCTGCAGCAGAACCGGGAGATCCGGGTGACCAGCACCCCGTCCTTTCGCTACTACCAAATCTGGATGAACATCAAGCGCGAGCCGTTTACCGATAAGCGCGTGCGTCAGGCAATGGCCTACGCGTTGGATGTGGATACCATGGTGGCTACGCTTATGAAGGGCGTTGGGCGGCGGATGGCGGCGCCGGTGCCGTCTACAGCGTTCGGGTACGCGCCGCAGCGGCCGTTCGCCTACAATCCCACCATGGCGAAGCAGTTGCTTGCGGCCGCCGGACACCCTGACGGCTTCGAGTGCGCGATGGCCTGGAACCCGGGCTCTGGCCCGCAGGACCGTGAGCTGGCCCAGGCGTTTGTCTCGTACTGGGGCGCCATCGGGGTGAAGGTGCGTGACGATCAGCAGGAACGCTCCATCTGGATCGATCGGCTGCTCAAGCTCGACTGGGACCTGAACTTCTTCTCGAACGGCGACACTACGGGCGACGCCGATTTTGCCCTCCGGCGGCTCTACACGACGCAGGCAAACCGGACCGGCTACGCCAATCCTCAGCTAGACCAGATCCTCAACGCGGCGGCCGCGACCGTCGACCAAACCCAGCGCCGCGTCCTGTACGCGGAGGCCTGTGGAATCCTGTGGGACGACGTCGTTGGGATTTGGCCGATCGAGCTCATCTTTGCATACGCTTACCGGCAGGGGGTCGAGGGGTTCACGGCAACCCCAGGCGTTCCGAACTTCTCCAGCCTTACGGTCCGCCGGTGATGCCGTAGCTCGCTCACGCGGGGCAGCGGACGCCGCCGCGTGGTCACGCAGAGTGGATCGAACGGTGGGCAGTAGATCATCCGTGACGCGGTCGTGACCTATGTACGTCGGGGTTCATCACCTTCGTCCAGGAAAGGATCAATGTCACACTGTCACCCTCCAATCGAAGTCGGCCACTTGGCACGCTGTGCGAATGATGCACGATTGGGGGACGGGCGAGGCTGGGTTCACGAACAGGCGGGAACGCGTTCTCGGGCCAATCGTATGACGTCAGCGAGTGCCGCGAATAGGGCCGCCTCGCCGATTGTAGGGCTCTGCTATACTCAGGGGGTGGGCGAGTAGCTCAGCGGAAGAGCGCCTCGCTTACACCGAGGATGTCGCGGGTTCAACTCCTGCCTCGCCCACCAAGGAACACCAGGGTTTCTGAAGGTTGCTGACATAGTACGGCACCCTGCAGACGTCACTACGGTCTATCGCACGAGCAAGCTCTCTAAGTGCTGGAGGGAAAGCAAATGAAGGTTGTTGACGATCAGCGGACGGACACGCTTCGGGTTGTGCTCCGCGAGGGTTCACCCGTCGCCGAGAGCGACGGGGAGAAGCCTGGGGTGATCCTTGACTCTGATGAGCAGGGCAATCTCATCTCTCTTGAGATCCTGGACGCGTCTCGACGGGTGACCGAGGCTCGCAGTGTCGAGTTCCAGATGGCAGAGTAGGTCGTGGACAGGCCACACGCACGCCTGAAAGCCACTAACGGGGGGGCGACCCGGCGGCTCGCCGAGTTCGCCGTCAGCCTTGACGCCGACGCAATTCCAGCGCCCGTGCTGGAACACGCCAAGCAGTGCGTCCTGGACTTCGTGGGGATCGCGGTCCGCGCTAGCCACGACTCCGATTCGGCCCCGGCGATGGCCGATGCCGTAGCTGAATTGGCGGGAGAGGGGTCTTGCACCGCCATCGGACACCCATCCCCTTTGCCCGCGCAGTACGCGGCCTTGCTCAACGGCGCGTACGCGCACAGCCTGGACTTCGACGACACGCATGCGCGCGCATCGCTGCACCCCGGGGCCCCGGTCATTGCGGTGTGCATGGCGCTTGCCGAGGAGCACGCGGCGTCCGGGGCGCGGTTCTTGTCGGCCGTCGTTGCGGGATATGAGGTGACCTGCCGCGTTAGTATGGCGGCGAATCCGCGGGCGCATTACGATCGTGGGTTTCATCCCACGGCAACGGCGGGGATCTTCGGCGCGACCGCCGCGGGCGCCAACCTCCTGGGGGTCTCCGCGGACGGGTTGGAGCACGCATTCGGGATCAACGGCAGCCAAGCCGCGGGATCGATGCAGTTCCTCGAAAACGGCGCGTGGAACAAACGGCTGCATCCGGGGCTGGCCGCACACAACGCCATCCTGAGCCTCGTGCTCGCCCGCGCGGGGTTCGTCGGGTCGGCCGCGGCCCTGGAAGGGCGGTACGGATTTTTGCGCGCCTACAGCGATGGGAGCGATCCCGCCCTGCTGGTCGCGCGCTTGGGTGACACTTATGCCCTGTTGGGGACGGCGTTCAAACCGTATCCGTGCTGCCGCTTCAGCCATGCCGCGATCGATCTGGCGCTCGCCCTGCGGACCGAGCACGCATGGATGCGTGATGACGTCGAGTCCGTGACGGTGGGGCTGCCCGCGAAGGGCCTGGACCTCGTCGCGGTGCCGGAGCCGCAGAAGCGACGGCCGCAGAACACGGTCGATGCCCAGTTCAGCGTGCATTTCGCGCTCGCCGCGTCGCTGCTCTGGGGACGTTTTGGGATGCGCGAGTACGAGATGGTACGGCAGCCGGATGCCGTCGCCTTCATGGATCGCATCCGTGCGGAGTGTGACCCTGAAGTCGAGGCGCTCTATCCACGGCAGCTCGGCGCGTCGCTCACGGTGCGCGGACACGGCGAGATGCTGCGCCGCGTGCAACCGATCCCGAAGGGTGAACCTGAGAATCCGCTGTCGTGGAGCGATCTTGAAGACAAATTCAGGGGGTTAGCGGACGGGCGGCTCGCCAGGACGGTACAGGATCGCGTGATCGCGACCATCCGGGACCTCGAGCACGCCGACAGAATCGTGACGCTGATGCGCGATCTGCGGAGTGTCTTGTAAGCCGCGTGGTGGAGCGATCCGAGGGCCGCACTGCGTCGTGGATCGCGGCCCGAATCCGGGAGGAGGCTGAGGTGCGATGGTCGTGAAAGAGGGCTGGAAGGGGCGGTTTTTTGAGGACTTCAGTGTCGGCGATGTGTATCGGAGCCGCATCGGGCGCACGGTGACCGACGTTGACAACACGTGGTTCACGCTGCTGACGAACAACACCAATCAGATTCACTTCAATACCGAATACGCGCGGAAGACGCAGTTTGAGCGTCCCCTGGTCAACAGCATCCTGACGCTGGCGATCGTCGCCGGCTTGGGCGTGACCGACGTGAGCGAGAATGGGTTCGCGCTCGGATGGGACGCGATCGCGTTGCCTCACCCGGTCTTCGCGGGAGACACACTCTACTCCGAGTCGGAAGTCCGCGAGGTCCGCGAATCCCGGTCTCGCCCGCAGCAGGGGATCGTGAAGGTGCTCACGCGAGGTGTGAATCAGCGCGGGCAGGTGGTCATCGAATACGTGCGCAGCGTCATGGTGTGGAAACGGGACTGCGCGCCGCGAGACGATCTCTTCCCGGCGCCCGCCGGCGACTGAACGGCGACAGGCCCACCGCGCGGCGTGTTATCGGGCCCGGGTCAGCCGCAGCGGCTGGGCGCCTTCCATCCAGACCCGCTCACCGGCCTTGACCAGCGCGTCAAGGTTGGCCGTGACTTTGCCGATGACTGAAATGTGCATCACCAGCGTCAGATCCGGGTGGCGCCACTCTGCGCGTCCGTAGGCGACTCCGATTTTCTTCGATCGCGGGAAGTGAATCACGTCGCCGGCCTCGAGCACGTGGCCTTCATTCTCGATGTCCGTGACGCCGAGATCGTAGTTGCCCTCCGTCCGCCACGCGTCGCCGGACCACTTCACCTGTACGGCGCGGTCGTTGATCGGCAGCGCAGCCCACAGCGCCGCGGTCGCGCGTGGGGCCTTGGTCTCAAGCAGCGTGATCCGTCCGGTTACACCGGCGAGTACGATGTCAATCTCCATGGGTGCCCCCCTTGGCGCCGAGTGAGACGCTCGAACGGCGCCAACGTCTCCCGTGCCGAGCGCCTGTCTGGGGAAGGGGTTCGAGTGCAAACGGTGGAACCCCCCTATGCCGTGGCGGGAATCATCCCGTCGTACCCAATACGCAGCGGAGGAGACGCAGATGTCACGCCTTACGCGCCGTGGGATCCTGAAGGCCGCGACCCTCGCCGGGGCGGGGCTCGCTGTGGTGCGCGACCCGCTGTCCGCGCTCGTCACGCGGGGCCCCCGCGCGTCGGCCGCCACTGCCGATACCCCCGTGCGCGGCGGGGCGCTGCGCGTCGGGATTACGGGAAACTGGACGACCCTCGATCCGCCGCATTACATTAATTTGTCGGAGCGGCAGATCTTTTATTCGATCTATACTCCGCTCGTGTCGCTTACCCCGTCCTTCACGCTCGCGCCCGGGCTCGTGAAGTCATGGACGACCTCTCCCGATGGACTGCTGCTGACGTTCTACCTGCAGACCGGCCTGCGGTTTCAGGATGGCACTCCATGCGACGCGGCGGCGGTCAAGTTTAATATCGACCGCACGCTCAATCCCGCGACGGGATCGGCGTTCCGGACGATTTTAGCGCCGGTGAAAGCGGTGCGGGTCGTGAACCCGACGACGGTCCAGCTCTCGCTCAGCACGCCGTTCACGCCCTTATTGAGTTGGTTCAGCGAGGGGCCGGGCTTTATGGTGTCGCCCACCGCCGTACAACAACGCGGCAGCCAGTACGGCCTGTTCCCGGTGGGGACCGGTGCGTTCGCGTTCGACGAATGGGTGCGGAGCGACCACATCCGTCTTAAGCGGTTCCCGCAGTACTGGGAGCAGGGGCTGCCCTATGTCGACGAGATCATGTACCTGCCGATGGATGATGAGACGGTGAAGATGGCGGATCTCCGGGCGGGAGCGCTCGACGTGGTGGATGTCATTCCCGCGGGCGAACAGCGCGCGATCCGCCAAGATTCGCGGTTTCGTACGTTTATCCTCGCCGGGGCGAACTGGCCGATGGTTCGCCTCAACAACGCGATCCCGCCGTTTAACAACAAGGCGCTGAGGCAGGCGGTGTCGTACGCGGTCAACCGCGATCAGGTGGTGACGGGGATCTACTTTGACGAGGCCCGCCCGGCCTACGGCCCGATTTCTCCGGTCTACCGAGAGTACTACGATCCGGCGGTGAGTCGATACGGGTATCAGTACGACCCGCAGAAGGCGAAGGCGAAACTCGCCGAGGGCGGTCAGCCGAATGGGTTCACGTTCACCTTGGAGATCTACGCGTCGCCCGAGCAGACGCGGCTCGCGGAGTTGATTCAGGCGCAGCTTGCCGACGTCGGCATCACGGCGAAGATTCAGGCGTACGAGATTGCCACGCTAATCGATCGGGTGACCGCGAAGCGATTCCAAGCGGAAATCGGGTCCTGGACGCCGCGTCCGGATATCGACGGCACCATGTACAATCACTTCAGCACCCGGGGCAATGTCAACTCCGTGTCCTACAATAATCCGACCGTCGACGCGCTCCTTGAGAAGACGCGCACGATTCCCGACGGGCCGGAACGGGTCCAGCTGTACCGACAGATTCAGCACATGATTATCGACGATGCTCCGTGGATCTTCTTGGCCTTTCTGAACCTGATGGTGGGGATGCGGACGGCGGTGCAGGGAATCCCCGCCAGCCCCGATGGGATGCTGCGACTCAAAGGCGCGTGGCTCCGAGGCTAGCCCGCCCCGGGGGCTGCGCCGAGTCCGGGAGTACGGGTGCGGATCGCGCGTGGACGTGTCCGAGCGCCACGCGCGATGTCATCCGGTGCGCACTCGAGGGTCCAGCACGTCTCGAATGCCATCACCCAAGAGATTGAGGCCGAGCACGGTGATCATGATCGTGACCCCGGGCGCGACGGCCGCCCACGGCGCCCGGTCCAGAAACGGATAGCCGTACCGCAGCATCGCTCCCCACGAGGGCGTCGGCGGCTGGACGCCGAGCCCAAGAAAACTCAGCGCCGCCTCCGTGAGAATGGCGAAGCTGACCGTCAGCGTACTCTGGATGACCACGAGTGCGAGGAGATTCGGCAGCAAGTGGTGCCGCAGAATGCGGGTGGTCGTCGCGCCGATTGCCCGCGCCGCCTGGACGAACTCCGTCTCTCGCAGGGAGAGTACCTGCCCGCGGACAAGTCGCGCGAACGGCGGCATGGCGACAATCGCGATCGCGAGGGTCGCGTTGAACAGGTTCGGCCCCAGCACCCCCACGATGGCGATGGCGAGCATGATCGTGGGAATGGAGAAGAGGAGGTCCATCAGGCGCATTAAGGTCCCATCCACCCACCGTCCGAGGAAGCCGCTGGCCATGCCCACCGGCACGCCCACCGCCGCCGCGGCAAGGGTCGCAGCGACCCCGACGCCGAGGGAGATACGGCCGCCGGTCAGCAGCCGGCTGAGGATGTCGCGGCCGAGATCGTCGGTGCCGAGCCACCACGCGGCCGATGGCGGCGTCATCATTGACGAGATGTGCACGGCGTTAGGTGGCTGGCGGTCCAGCGGCGGGCCTGCTACGACCGCCAGGGCGACGGCGAGCAAGATGGCCGCGCCAGCGCATGCGAGACGTTGCCGGGAGGCGAAGCGCCGCAGCACCGTTATTGTGCCCGGCCGCCTGGCGCGGCGGTGGTGGACGCGCGGATGCATGAACTCCGTCGCGTGGGCGTCTTTACCCATAGCGTATTCTCGGATCGGCCCACGCGTATAGTACGTCGGCCAGGAAGTTCGCCGTGATCAGTGCGAGCGCCATAAACAGGGTGACGGCCTGCAGGACCGGGAAATCTCGGTTGAGCACGGAGTCGACCGCCAGCCGACCGACCCCGGGCAACGCGAAGATCGTTTCGGTGACGACGGCGCCCCCGAGCAGGCGCCCCGTCTCGAGCGCGACGACGGTAATGAGCGGAATCATGGCGCTCCGTACGACATGGCGAAGGACGAGGCGCGGTTCACCGATCCCCTTCGCCCTCGCGGTACGGACGTAGTCTGCTTTGATAACGTCGAGCACGCTCATGCGGGAGACGCGCAGTATTACCGCGGTATACGAGGCTGCGAGCGTGACCCCCGGAAGGATCAAGAGCCGAAGGTTGGCACCAATGCCTTGCCATGGGGGCACATAACCGGACGGCGGGAGCCAGTGCAGGCGAACCGCGAACAGTAGGATAAGCAGCACCCCGAGCCAGAACGCCGGCATCGCGAGCCCGAGCGTGCCGATGCCTGAGATCACCGCGTCCAGGCCGGTGTTCCGCCGCAGCGCGGCGAGTGTTCCCAGCGGTACCGCGGTCACGACCGAGACGATCATCGCGGTCAGCGTGAGCTCAATCGTCACGGGTAGCCGCGACAGCACCTCCGACGCGACGGGGGCCTTCGACCGGAACGAATAGCCCAGATCGCCGTGGAGCGCGTGATCGAGCCACAGCCAGTACTGGACGTACAGGGGCCGATCGAGCCCGAGTTGATGGCGAAGCGTTTGTTCAACCTGCGGGCTCGCGAGGTCCTCGCTCAGCATCGTGGTGACCGGATCGCCCGGCGCGAGATGCAGCATCGAAAAGATGCCGATACTTAGGAAGAGCAGCAGCGGCAGCGTCGCTACGATCCGGTAGCACAGAAATCGCGCCATCACGCCGAGGCGAGGGCCCGCGATCTGGCCCTACGCCCCCCCGACGCACATGCGTGGTGCGCCCCGGATCTGTTGATCCCGCCCATCCGTCTCCCCGGTGGAGATCGGCGGATGGGCCCTTCGCGACGCGATCGGTCGGACACCTGTGTCACCTCAATGTCGCTGTGGAGCGTGTCGTTGTAGCGCGCGATCCGATCGAGCAGTGCCGCGACGATCTCAACGGGCGACAGCGTCCGGTACTTGCGTCGCGCGCTCTGCTCGACGGCCGAGAGATAGTATGACCCGGGTCCAATGAGTCCCTCCCCACGACCGGGCGCGTCCGCGATGTGCGCCGTGATCGGCTCGCCGCTCACGGAGTTCTCCGCCCGGCCCGGCGCTTCCCCTGGGCGCGACGTGGAACGCACGGCTATCCGCGGCGCACGTCATGCTGACCCGTTGCAGGCGCATCAGGGTCGAAGTGGAACGCCGACTGTCCATCTCCAGAGTCGTCCCGATGAAGCGAGCAAGACCATAAACGCAGGTGTCAACTCGATGGGCGGATTGTGAGGCAAAGGGAGGGGCCCGGGGTTCGAAAAAGAACCATCTAGTGTCCGTCGCGGTTGGGCACCGTATCGTACATCACGCGGGGGAGTCGGCTCCATCCGCGTCTGGGTCGTGATATCCGAGGCGTGAGCAAGGCGGGGTGGGAGTGCCATGCGGGGGCGGCGAAGTCACAGATTGGAGAGTGACGGATGAAGATGCGTTTCGGCGTCGGCTTCCCCGGCTGCCGCGAAGGGACCGCGTATCCGGTTGGATTCGTCCGCCCGGGAGAACTCGCGACGGTGGCACGCCGTGCCGAGGAACTCGGCTACTACTCGATTTGGTCTAACGATCACTTGACCACTCCCTACAGGGTCAGCGCGACCCAGGCAGATGTCCCGAACTTCTATGAGCCGCTCGTCACGTATGCCAGTTTCGTCAACATCACCGAGAGACTGCGGTTTGTGCTGGGCGTGATCACGCTGCCCCAGCGCGAAGTCGTCCTGCTGGCCAAGCAGGTGGCGACACTGGATCGGCTAAGCGGGGGGCGCGTGGTGCTCGGCGTCGGCATCGGCGCGTATCGGGAGGAATTTGACGCCGTCCACCCGGGGCTCAAAGGCGCTCATCGCGGCACGATGGTCGACGAAAGCATTCAAGGGCTCCGGCACCTGTTCGCCGACCGCCAGGCGAGCTTTCACGGCAAGTACGTGCAATTTGCCGGGATCGAGTTGGCCCCCAAACCGAGCCAGAATCCCTTTCCCATCTATATGACCGCGCACGCCTCTGCCGCACTGGAACGGGTCGGGCGTCTCGGCGACGGATTGATCGCCGCGTCGCGCACTCCGGAGCAAACACGGCGCGAATGGGATACGGTGAGAACAGCGGCGGAGGCGAACGGCCGGAACCCGAACCTGCTCAGCCTGCATGTCCAGACATGGCTGGCCTTCGGGAACAGTGAGGAGGACGCGGAGCAGCGGGTCATGGGGTCTCAGCATTTCCGCCGAATGGCCGCGGACGGTCGCGGCCGCACCAATGAGGAGGTGCTCGCGGAATTTCGCGTCGGCAACCTCCTCGGCACGCCGGCCGCCATCGTGGATCAAATCAGGGAGTTTCAGGCAACCGGCGCTTCGCATCTTGGGATCGTGTTTGTGGTGAACACCATGGGCGAGCTCTTGGCCAATATGGAGTTGTTCGCGACCAAGGTGATGCCGGAGTTCGAGGAGCCGGGAACATGATCCGGATCGAGGTCGTGCGGGCGACGAGGTGTTTCACGCGGTCGCGCGAACCCTGCGGCTGAGCTAGGATCAAATCGACGGCATTATGCCGCGGGCGATCGATCGCGGCCTTGCGCTTCGGAAAGACCGGATCGTCAAGCACATCGGCATCGATGAGAAGTCCTTCAAGAAGCGGCACAAGTACGTCACGATCGTCACGGACCTCGACGCCAGCGAGGTTCCTCTGGGTTGGCTCCGGCCGCACGCGTGAGACCCTCGATGCCTTCTGGGAGAGTTTTTCTGAGCAGCATCTCGCCGGGATTGCCGGCGTGGCGATGGACATGTGGCCGGCCTACATCGAATCCACACTCGACAACTTGCCTGAAGCCGAAGAGAAGATCGTCTTCGACAAGTTCCATGTCATGAAGTACCTCACGCACGCTGTTGACCTAGAACGCCGTGCGGCTGGGCGCAGCGATTCGACCCTCAAGCGAACGCGCTATCGGTGGCTACGGCGGCCCGAGAGCATGACGCAGTCCGAGCGCATCGAGTTCGCCAAGCTTCGTAAAGCGCATGAGCGGCTAGGCCGAGCGTGGGCCATGAAAGAGACCTTCACGCAACTGTGGGATTACACGTACATCGGAGCGGCCCGCACGTTCTTCACCGACTGGTACGCCTGGGCGATTCGATCGAGGCTCCGGCACATGAAGGAAGTCGCCCGCGTGATCGCGCGGCACATCGAGAACATCCTCACCTATCTGCGAATCCCGATAACGAACGTCGCTCGCGAATCCGTGAACAGCAAGATCCAGTGGTTCAAGTATCAGGCACGCGGGTTCCGCAATGAGGCCCGCTTCATGCGGTCGATCCTCTTTCCTTGTGGTGGTTTAGATTCTTAGCCGCTCTTTCCTCGACAGAAGCACTTCAAGATTTCAAGAAGGGCGCACCGAGTCCCGCTCAAGCAGCCTGCAACAGCTGAATGATGTCCTGAATCGCCGCATCGGCTTTGTGGTAGGCCGCTTCGAGAGGACTGTTGAGCTGGGTCTTGGGATCGGGCCGGTGATGAAAGAGGCTGTGAGCGAGAGGTCCGCAGAGTCGCTGATGGAAGAGCAGGAAGAGAAGAGCGACGCGGAGCCCCTTGTCGGTCAGGCGATATGCGTAGCGGCGGCCGTCCCGTTGGAGGAGCCCATGCGCCCGGAGCTTGCGGAGGTCGTACCGGAGTTGGTTGAGCCCGTACCGCTCGGCGGAGAGATGGAATCGAGTCACGACAGCCTGGTGCAGTTCTGTCGCCCGCTGACCACCGATGATGGTGCGCCCGTCCAGCAACACTTCCATGAGGCGGATCATGCGGGCGTCGTGAATCTTGATGCCCGGCACCTTGGCGGTACCGACCTGAATCGGGAGCGCCACGCGTTGGAGGAGTGGAAACTCCACGTGGACGTTGAGCCACTGCGCCTGCGCGTCGGCGAAGCGGTCGGTGATGGCGAGAAACGTCTCCCGCACGGCGCCCAGATGCGCGAGGCCTTTCTTCAGCTGGAAGTCGGCGAGGTTATTGGAGCAGAGCTCGTTGCGCAGGAACATGGCGAACTTCTCGTACTGCCGGAGGAAGGCGCTCTTGCAATAGATCCGGAGGATATGATGGCCTTGTGCGAGTTGCTCGAGCGTGGTGTGCAACTTCCCCTTGAGCCGCTTGGTCAGGCGTAGGCCGAAGACCTCGGAGAGCTGGTGCGCGGTCAACTGGCTGAGGCCGAGCTCGCAGGACCGCTCAAAAAGCGTGTGGATCGGGAAGCACCGCTTGAAGATGAAGTTTCGGCAGTATTCGACCTGTTGGAGAAAGTAGAACCGGCGCAGCATCATGGCTTGGCGTTCGCGTCGAGAAAACTTCGGGCCAAGCACGAGGGTCCAGTAGTCAAGCCGATGCTGAATGACGGTTGGGCTCAGGCGATCGGCGGCCGCCTGGAGGGCGGTCGGATCTGCGACGGCCAGAAACGCATTATCGTCCTTGCGGAAGGCGAGCCCGACTCGGGTCAGCTCTTGTTCGATGAACGAGTGCCCGTTGAGGTAGTAGGTCGTATGAAACGGCACGAACGAGGCGACCCGCACCACCATCGGCCCAAGGGTGTGGTCCCGGAGGTAGAAGTAGTAGTGCGTGAAGCGGCTCCGGTGCGGGCGGAGGATGCGGTAATCGGGATCCGCAGTGGGAAACTTGGGCATGATGGAACGAAACGTCAGGCCTTGTTCCATGCTCTTGAAGATGAAGTAGACCCCATACCGGTGCGCACGCTCCATCCGGCGCAGCCTCGGCCGCACATAGTCTTCTTTCCGGACCCCCTTCGCAGCCCACTCGATAGGCACATGGTGATTCCGCGCGTAGGCCTCGACCCAGTGGGCGTAATCGGTGGTCCGCTGCCGCAACACCTCTTTGGTGATGGCGCGGCGTCCCAGGACGTCTCGGAAAAAATACACCGCATTCTCCGGGCGCATCAGGCCGGTCAAGTAGCCGTTGATCACGATGCGATCGAAACAATGGTAGACAAACACGAGGAACTTGCCAAACAATTGGTAGAATCGTTCCATCGGGATCGGTCCCTCCCGCGCCGCAGATAGGACCCGAGGTGGACACACGCGCATGGCTCGGCGATCGCGCAAGCAGGGCCACGAGACCAGGTTGGTGGACGGAGCGAGGTGGCGGCTCGCCGACGAAGTGCAGTACATTCAACGCCGCGCCGCCGACTACGACAGTCGGATCATCACCGTCGGGCCACTCGTCCTCTTCTCCTCCGAGACGGGCGACGCCTGGGTCTTGGATCCTGCCGATCAACTCGCCACGCCGGTGGCCCGCGAGGGCGATCCTCTGCCAGTGCAGGTGGAAGATACGGCCACCAGTTTCACCATCGGGTGGACCGGCCAGTACCAGATCGACGGCGACGCTTTCGTCTACGTTGCCAAAGACGCCAGGACCGTCCGCACCATTCTCGGCTACCCTACCCGGCTCATCGCAGAGCAGAGCTACGCATGATCGGCCCCTCCGCCGGTGGGGAGCGGGAGACGTGTTGTGCTTGAAGGCCGGCCGGCGTTCAGGGCCTGGCAACCGCACGATACCGATCTGTGAGCCCAGTCGACTCTCGGGACCCACGCAACTTGCGACGCTCTCAAAATTTCAAATATTTTTGCCTAGATTTTAACGTGATTGAAATGGTCTAGTCGTCGGGAGTCCGGTGGGCGGCACCTCGCGCAACGAATTGGCATGTACCAGCAAGTGCGCGCTCGTGGCGAGGTCTTACGCGACGATGCGGAGGAGGTCGTCATGCGTATGCCGCACGAAACCTTTCGTATGTCGAAGTTGATCTACATCACCAATACGGCACTTGACGGTTACATCGAGGACGAAACCGGTGCCTTCGATTGGGACAATCCCGATCAAGTACACCCGTTCGTCATTGAGTTGTTGCGGCCCGTCGGAACCTATCTCTATGGGCGGCGGCTCTATGAGACGATGGCCTACTGGGACGCGCCGGTGGAGGGCTATCCGCCCGAACACCGCGACTTCGCACGGATCTGGCAGAAGCCCGAGAAGATCGTCTTTTCACGAACGCTGACAGGCGCTACGACACGCAACACGCGTGTCGAGCGGGACTTCGACCTCGCGGCTATTCGGAAGCTCAAGCGGGAATCGGAGCACGACATCAGCATTGGCGGCGCCGAGCTTGCGGGGCTTGCGCTCGAAGCCGATCTCGTCGACGAATGTCACCTGTTTCTCAACCCGGTGATCTTCGGCGGCGGAAAGCCGGCATTCCGAGCCGCCTTACGACGGAATCTCGAACTCCTTGAGACGCGCCGTGTCGGCACCGGAGTAATCCACTTGCACTATCGCATACGAGGCGGTACTCCTTAGGGAGCTGGACGACATCGAGTCCCTTCACTGCCGAGCTCAATCCCGAGCCGCGGTTTCAAACAACCTCACTTCGGATGCCTGAATCGGCGCACACACCTCTTGGGTTCCTGAAGTCTTCCCTTCGGCCCATTCATATTAGAACTCTATGCAACCCACCCGGGTTCCTGAAGTCCCGATCTGATCATTCCCGTTACGGTCGGATTGGAATGCGATCTTACGGCCATCGGGACTGAACGAAGGAGCCCAACTATTTCCAGAAGCACCGGTCAGCTGCCTGACAGTCGATCCGTCGACATTCATCACGTAGATCTGGAGCGACCCTCCGCTGCGATTCGAGCCAAATACGACGGTGCAGCCATCGGGGCTGAATGTAGGGTCTTCATTTCCTCCCTGTGCATTCGTCAGACGAGTCATGTGGGAGCCATCAGCATTCATGATGTAGATCTGTGAGGTGTCGTAGTCGCCGAGACGGTGGAACGCGATCATCTTGCCATCCGGACTGAATGCGGGACTCGTAGTCGCATCGGGCGGATTGGTCAGGCGGATTACGGCTGAGCCGTCAACGTTCGTCATATAAATTTGGAACACTCCATCGCGGGTCGAGGCAAATGCAATCTTGCGCGCGGTGGTTTCTAGCCCGCCTCGACTACGGCCGCGATCCCCTGGCCGCCGCCGATGCAGAGGGCGGCGAGCCCGAACCGGCCCGCACGGCGGCGGAGTTCGTACAGGAGGGTGAGCAGCAGCCGCGCGCCGCTCGCCGCGAGCGGATGGCCGAGCGCGATCGCCCCGCCGTTCACGTTGACGCGGTCGCGATCGAGCCCAAGTTCCTGTTCGACCGCGAGGTACTGCGCGGCGAAGGCCTCGTTGATCTCAACGACGTCCATCTGGTCAAGCCGCAACTCAGCCCGCGCCAGTGCCTCCCGGCTTGCCGGGGCAGGGCCGATACCCATGATCTCCGGGGGCACGCCCACCACGGCCCACGAGACCAGCCGCCCGAGCGGCCGGACCCCCAGCCGCTCGGCGGCGCGCGCCGACGCAAGGACCACAGCCGCCGCACCATCGTTGATCCCGCTGCTGTTGCCCGCCGTGACGGTGCCGTGTTCACGGAATCGCGCGGGCAGCCGGGCCAGCCGCTCGACCGTGCTTTCGGGCCGGATATGTTCATCCTCGACGACCGGTTTCGGGGTGCCCCGCGCCCCGCTCACGACGGATGCGGCATCGACCGGAATGATCTCCTCGGCGAAGCGACCCTCTCCGCGCGCGCGGGCGGCGAGCGCGTGGCTTCGCGCCGCAAACTCGTCCTGCGCTTCGCGCGTGATGTGGTAGCGGGCGGCCAAGTTCTCGGCCGTCTCCGCCATGCCGAGCCCGCACGCGGTGTCCGTGAGTGCCGCCCACAGCGTATCGTCCAGCACGGCCGGCCCGAGCGGCAGTCCCTCGCGGGCGCCGCGCAGCACAAAGGGAGCTTGGCTCATGTTCTCGGTGCCGCCCGCGAGCACGAGCTCGGCTTCCCGCGTCTCGATCAGCCGTGCGCCGTAGACCGCCGCCTCGAGGCCCGATCCGCACAGGCGATTGAGGGTGACCGCGGGACACTCGATTCGGAGCCCGGCGCCGAGCCCGACGTGGCGGGCCAGATACACCGCGTCACCGCTCGAGTGCACCACGTTGCCGAAGGCGACGTGGTCGACGGCGCCCGGGTCGATCCGCGACTTCGCCAGCGCTCCGTGCGCCGCTGCGATCCCGAGCTGGTTCGCGGCGACCCCGCGGAGGCTTCCGCCGAAGCGTCCAAACGCGGTGCGGGCGCCATCGAGAACCACGACACTGGTCATCGTGCGGCTCCCTTCCTGTCCGGTCTCGGACGTCCGAGACCCCATGAATGCGGAACCACGCACGCAGAGGCGAAGGGAACGCGCAGCGCAGCGCGCGCCGTGCTTACATCGGCACGGTTCTGGCCGCAGTCGCGCTCGCCTGCCACCGGCACACCCGGCGCTCGATCTCTCCCACAATGGCGTACAGGATCAGCGCCAGCACGGCCATGATGACCAGCGACGTGACGCCGCCCGTCATGTCGAATGAGTTCAGTGACTCGCTGATGTACCATCCCAACCCCTTCGTCGACCCCACCAGTTCTCCAACCACGGCGGCCACGAAGCCGATCCCCACCGCGATCTTCACCGCGGAGAGAATCCAGGGGACCAGCGACGGGATAACGACATACCGAATGACTTCCCATCGGCCGGCCCGCATGCTGCGCATCGCGTCGAGCATGTCGGTGTCGACCGACTCCATGCCCTGCCGCACGTTGAACAGCACGACAAACCCCACCACAGAGACGACGAGCACAACTTTGGACGCGAGGCCGATGCCGAACCAGAGGATGAAGAACGGCGCGAGGGCGACTCGGGGCAGGCTGTAGCCCGCGAGGAGATAGGGGTCGAGCGCTTTGGCGATGACCGTGGGCGCGCGCGCGATCACAATGCCGCCCACCAGCCCCACGAGGATGCCGATGATCAGTCCGATCACGGTCTCCTGGAGCGTCGCGTTCGTATTGCGGGCGAGAGATCCGTCGCGTGCCATGTTCACGAGGCGCTGGAACACCAGCACGGGGCTGCTGATCCATTTGTTCCCGATGAACCATCCGCCCGGCCACTGCCAGATGGCGAGCACCAGCACGAACATGCCGATGCGAACCGCGGCGTCGCGCACGAGCGCGCTCCAGTTGGGCCCTGCCCCCGCGGAGGGGGCGGCGGAAGGCGGGGCGTCCGACCCGCGATCTAGCTCAACCGCTTGTGGCATCAGCGCCTCCTTCTTCGGCACGGTCTCGAAACTGACTCAGAATGGCCGCCTGCGGGCGCACTCACTTCAATAGCCCGTTTTGGGGGTGCCGGGCGGTGGCTGCAGGACCGGTGTTTCCGCATCGCAGGTGATCGCCTCTATCACCCAGGGACGAGACGCCGAGTCGGTCGACGCCGCCCGGAACGCCGCCTCGAACCGGTCCAGCGTATCCACGCGCTCGGCCACGGCGCCGAGCGCACCGGCCGCGTTGGCGAAATTCGCGTCCAGAAACCGGTCGGCCACGCGTTCGCCCGGAAACCGGGCCGCGGCGACATGGTTGATCCACGCGAGGCTGCGGTTGTTCAGCACCACGGCCACGATCGGCAGGCCGAGCCGGACCGCGGGCTCGACCTCCGCCATCGAGTAGGCCCACCCGCCGTCGCCGGCGAGGCACACGATCCGGCCCGGGTGCTCGAGATCCCTGGCGGCGGCGGCGACCCCGACCGCGGCGGGAAGGCCCCAGCCGAGGCCCGCGAGGCCGCGCGGGGCGAAGAAGCACCGCCCTGCGGTCTTGGCCTGCCAGCGGCTGGCCGCCCACCCGGACGCGAGGCTCGCGTCGGTCACGACCACATCGTCGCGCGACGTGATCGCGCCCATTGCGCGCATCAGATCCTGCGGCTTGAGGATGCCCGGCACGGGCGCCTGTTTGTAGGCCATGGGCCCGCTCCACCACTCGCGGCGCATGCGCTCGATGCGCTCGGGGTCCCACGCGCTGCTGACCGGCGCGTGCTGAAGCGCCGCCGCGAGACCGCGGGTCCCGAGTTGGGCATCCGCGACCAGGCCGATTGAGCGCCGATAGTTCCTGCCGATCTCATCGGGGTCGATATCGATGTGGACCACCGGCGTGTCCGGGTTGGGGACGGTCCATCCCAGCGTGACGGTTTGCCCCGCTTTCGATCCGATGAACGTCACACAGTCGCTCTCCGCGAGCAGTGCGTTGGCCATCGGGACCCCAAACGACCCGGCCACGCCCACGGTGAGGGGGTGCGTTTCGGCGATGATCCCCTTGCCGGTCACGGTGGTGGCGACCGGACACCGCAGGGTTTCCGCCAGGACCTGGATCTCCGGACCGGCGTCGGCCCGCAGGGCGCCGCCTCCGGCGATGATCATGGGCGTCTTGCTGGCGCGCAGCCGCTTGGCCGCCTCCTCGAGCGCTGCGGGGTCGGGGCCGGGCCGCAGGCGCGGCACGCGCGCCCATTCCGGGAAGGGCGCAAACCCCTCCGCGCCGGCCGGGCCGTAGAACACGTCGGCCGGGATCTCCAGGACGACCGGGCCGGGACGCCCGGCCGTCGCGATCCGAATGCACGCGTGCAGGATCTCCGCCAGATTGTCCGCGGTTTCGACGCGGCCGTACCAGCGCACGCAGGGCTCGAGGAACCGCCGCTGCTCGAAGCCCTGGGACGCGGACCCCAGGTGTCGGCGGTGCTCCCAGTGCCGCGGGATATCCGAGACGATCGCCAGCACCGGGACGGATGCGGCAAGGGCTTCCACCAGGCCCGAGACCAGATTGCTCGCGCCCGGACCCACCGTGGCGTCGCACACGCCGACCGTGCCGGTCGCCCGGGCGTACGCGTCGGCCGCGTACGCCGCGCTCCGTTCGTCCCGCATCAGCACATGATCGATGCGGCCGCGGCGCTTCGCAATGCCATCGTAGAGCGGCAGCGTTTGGCCGCCCGGACAGCCGAAGACGCGCCGGATGCCGTACCCGATCAGTCGATCCGCGAGCTGATCCCCAACGTGCATGTCGTGTCTCCCGACTTCAGAATATTTCTTCGGGCGTTTCTCGGAGCGGCCGACGGCAGTCAGGCGCTCCCGGGTGGTTCAGGCGCGGCCCGGGGCCTCCCGCGCCTCGAGGCCGCCGAGGCGCTTGAGCGGCGGGATCACCTCCGCCGCGAACAGCCGCACCGCGCGCTCCGCCTCCTCGCGCCGCATGCCCGGATAGTGCAGCCGTACGATCACGTGGAGTTCTCGCCCGCCGAATTCCTCCACCCACGGCCGTATCTGCTGGATCACGTCGACAGGCGTCCCCGCGACGGTGCGGGGCCGGATCGCATTGTCGTCGATCGGCGGAAACGCGGAGGGCGGCCGTCCGGTGTCGTCCTCGGTGTGCCAGACCTGATAGGTCGCGATTTGGTGCCACATCGCCGCCCTGACGGACGCGGGAATCGTGCCGTCGGGCGACACCCACGTGTTCACATGGTAGCCCAGCGAGAGGCCGTCCGGATCCCGTCCCGCGGCGCGCGCGGCGTCGTCGAAGATGCCCACCGCGCGTCGAAACTCCTCGATGCGATTCATCGGCGTCCCCATGTAGCCGTCCGCGAGGCGTCCGGCGCGCGCGATCGCCGCCGGTGCGGTGCCCCCAAGCATCAGGGGCAGGCGGCCGAAGGGCTTGGGGGTCACGCGTACGTTGTCGTACGCGAAGTAGCGCCCCTGGAACGAGAACGTCTCGTGATCCCACGCCTCGCGGCAGATCCGCGCCAACTCGGAGGTTCTGCCGACGCGCTCGGCGAGCGGAATCCCAAACGCGCGAAACTCCTCTTTGCGCCATCCCGCGCCGAGGCCGACGATCAGCCGTCCCCGCGACAGCTGATCGAGGACCGCGCAGTCCTCGGCGAATCGAAGCGGGTGCTGAAACGGAGCCAGCACGACCGCGGTCCCCAGCGCCAGCCGTGTGGTCACGGCCGCGATCGCGGCCAGCATCACGGTGAGTGAGGGGAGATAGCTGTCCGCCGCGCAGTGGTGCTCCGATACCCACAGCGAGTCGAACCCGACGGCTTCCGCGGTCCGCGCCAGTGCGAGCACGTCGTCGTAGTCGTCCGCGACGGACCGGCTGTCGTCCGGCGGCACCTGCCCGGTGATGAGTCCGAGCCCGACGCGGAGACTCATCCGGCGGGCTCCGACGCGGCGCTCATCCGATCAGCTCGAAGACCGAGCGCGCCAGCTCCCGAAAGCCGTCTTCGAACCGGCTCTTGTAGTAGTCGCGGGGGCGGGGCAGGTTGACGTCAAACGTGCCGACGAGCCGTCCCGGGCCGCGCGACAGCACCAGGATTCTGTCTCCCAGCGCGACCGCTTCGTCGATGTCGTGCGTCACAAACAAGACGCTCTGGCCGAAGCGCTCGACGATGCGCAGAAAGAAGTTCCCCACGTGGATCCGCGTATTCGCGTCCAGTGCGCTGAACGGTTCATCCATCAGGAACACCGCGGGCTCGTACGCCAGCGCCCTCGCGAGGGCGACGCGCTTGCGCATGCCGCCGGAGAGCTGCGAGGGGTACTTGTCGCGCGAATCGCCGAGCCCCAACTCTTCCATGAGATGCGCCGCCCGCGCGCCGGCCACCCGCGGGCTCTCGCGGGCCAGCCGCACGGCCAACTCCACATTCTGCACCGCCGTGCGCCACGGCAGCAGCGCGTCGGACTGGAAGACAAATCCGAGCCGCGGATCGGCCGCTCCGGCCTGGCTGATCCGGACCGACCCGCGGGACGGACGCAGCAGGCCCCCGATCGTCTTGAGCAGCGTCGTCTTGCCGCAGCCGCTCGGCCCCACGATGACGACGATCTCCTGCGGGTTCACGCGGAACGAGACATCGTCGACCGCGAGCGTGCCCTGGTGGGCCTGCCCCGCGCTCGCGGCACCGGCGTACCGGACCGTGACCCCGAACACGTCGATCGATGCGGCGTGGGTGTGGGACGCCCACGACGGGTCGGTCCCGCCGGGCTCCCCGATGCGGCCGGGAGCGCCGCCGGCCGCATCCTGTCCGAGAACCGTCGGCTTCACCGCCGGCCCGGTCCCGAGTCCCGCGTGCTCAGGCGCACTACAGCGGCGGCGCGTACTGCGTCAGCTGACGGTAGGTCGGGAAGCCGTCCGCCGTGAAGAGCCCGGAATCGAGCAGCAACTGGCGCGTGTTGGTGTACAGTACGACGGTGTACACGCAGTCCGGCGACCAGATGCCGGGGTTGGTCAGATACGCGGCGAGCTGGCTCTGGAGATCTGCGGCGGACGTGGTCGCTCCCCACTCCGCGGTCGCCATCTTCATGGCGTACGCGGGGTCCGTCCGGAACCGGTTCATGATCTGGCGGTAGGTCCGCATGAACACCTGGTACGGAGCCGGATTGGCCCTGACCGCTGCGGTGCGGGCCGTGAAGACGAGCGAGGCCTGCAGCCCCTGCTCGACGCGGAAGTCGTAGACCGTCTGCACGGTGTGGTTCGACTGCGCGGTCTCCAAGATCGGCGACTGCAGCTGGACGGCCGCGGCCTTGCCGGAGGTGAGCGCGGCATACTGGGCCGCCGTGCCCCCGAGCGCGGCGATCTGCACGTCGTTGGGACTCATGCCGGCACCCTTCAGCGCGGTGTGCAGCGCGAACTCGCTGAACGCGCCCGGGCCGCTGATCCCGACGATTTGGCCCCGGAGGCTCTGCAGGGTGTGGTAGGGCGACCCCGCCTTGGCGACGAGGATAAACACCCCGCGCTGCAGCATCGTGGCGATCACCGTGACGTCGACCGTCTTCGTCTGCATGAGCCGGACGGGGAGATCCATGCCGCCCATCATGAGGTCCCCAGTGCCGCCGGCGAACACCTGGGACGTCGTCCCGCCGCCCGTCTGGAACTGCGCGAGCGTGAGCTCGAGGTGATTTGCCGCCGCCTCGCCGTCGTTCATCATCGTCCAGAGCGGCAGATCGAAGAACCCCGGCGTCGTCTCCAGCACGCTCAGCTTGTAGGTGCCGGTCGGCGCGGCCATCCCGGATGACGCCGCCAGGAGCAGCAGCACGCTCGAGATCACTGCGCATCCCGCCGCCGCGGCACGGTTCCAGCGGCGGCGCATTTGCGGACGATCTGAACGGGTGATCATGTCGCCTCCTTCTGGCTGCATGGACTTGTCCAGACTGGCCTGCACACGAGCGCTCCGTGTGTTCGGTGCGCAGAACATTGGCGGATTCGCCGGGGTGCGGGAACTTCCTTTTCGACCGTCATCGACGAGGCGTCGGATCAGCGCGTCCGCCCGCTCGCTGCGGCAGGCAAACGGCGCCGCCGGTCAGAACCGTACCCGTATGCGGGTGGAGCGTGAGGTTGAGGTCTGTCTGATCGGCCTGGGCGGCACCGGCGGGATGGCGGCGGCCGTCCTGGCGGCCGCGGGCAGGAGCGTGGTCGCGCTCGAGGCGGGACCGGCCTGGACCGGCCACGAGCACGCGATGGACGAGATCACGTCGAGCAACGCGCGCAACGTGTGGGGGGCGGCGAAGTTCAATCATGAGATCCCGACCTGGCGCCCCAACGCCCGCAGCGCCCGCCAGCCCACCCCGTACACGCAGCGGCTGGCGAACGGCGTGGGCGGAAGCTCGCTCGTGTACGGCGCGGTCTCGTTCCGGTTTCATCCCGACGACTTCCGCGCGTGGTCGAACGCGCTGGCCCGGTACGGTCCGGACGCGCTGCCGGCGGGCACCGCGCTCGCGGATTGGCCGCTGAGCTATGACGACCTGGAGCCCTACTATGATCTGACGGAACGCCTGGTGGGGGTGTCCGGGCAGGCGGGGAACGTGCGCGGAGCGCTGCTCCCCGGGGGCAATCCGTTCGAAGGTCCGCGCCAACATCCGTACCCGATGCCGCCTCTTCGGACGTCGGGGCTGGGGCAGCTCTTCTGCGATGCGGCGCGGCGGGCCGGCTACCACCCCTTCCCGATGCCGGCGACGATCCTGTCGGAACCCTACGACGGCCGCGAGCAGTGCACATACTGCAGTTTTTGCAACCGCCTGGCGTGCCACGTCAACGCGAAGGGCAGCACGGTCGTGACGGTGCTGCCCAAAGCCCTCGCCACCGGCAAGCTTGAGATTCGCACGGGGTGTCGGGCGCTTCGGGTGGTCACGGACGAGCGCGGAGTCGCGACCGGCGTCGAGTACGCCGCGCCAGACGGGGTGCACTTTCAGCCGGCCGGCACCGTGATCCTGGCGACCTACAGCTACGAGAACGTGCGCCTGCTGCTGTTGTCGCCGAGCCGCCGGTTTCCGAACGGCCTCGGGAACAACACGGGCCAAGTGGGCCGGTACTACATGGCGCGACAGCACCTCCCGGTGTTCGGCACGTTCGGCGGCCGCCGGCTCAATGCGTTTACCGGGCCCGCCGCGCAGGGATACACGATCGATGATTTCAACGCGGACAACTTTGACCACACGGGCGTGGGATTTCTGCGCGGCGGCCGCATCGCGGTCGTCCACCAGTTCACGCCGATCGAGAGCACGGTGATCATCCCCCCGGACGTCCCGCGGTGGGGGCGCGCGTACAAAGCGTTCCTCGCGCGCTACTACACCAGCACGGCCGTGCTGACGGTCGGGGCAGAGACGCTGCCGTACGAGGCGAATTTCCTCGACCTGGACCCAAACGTGCGCGATCCGTTTGGGCGGCCGGTGATCCGGATCACCTTCGACCAATACGAGAATGAGCGGCGCCTCTTGACGTTTCTGCAAGATCGCGCCGTGCGTGTGCTCGAAGGGATGGGTGCCGACCGCATCTGGCGGGCGTCCCTGCACGTCGAGGCGATGGGCGTGCACGACGTCGGCGGGGCCCGGATGGGGACGGATCCCCATCACTCGGTTGTCGACGGCGTGGGACGGCTGCACGAGGTGCCGAACGTCTATGTCCTTGGCGGCGCCACGTTTCCGACCCACGGCGGCCTCAACCCGACGCTCACGCTGCAGGCGCTCGCGCTGCGGACGGCGGCGCACATCGCCGGCACCACGCCGGACGCCATCCGCGCACAGCTGGGAGGCGGCCACTGACGGCGGCGCGCCCATTCGGGCGCGAGGGAATGCCGCGACACGCGAGCATCGCGGGTCGATGAGCCCTGACGTGGAAGGAGCGAGACGGTGAGCGAGACGTCCAGACCGAGGGGGGCCGCGCCCCATGACCCCGCGCACTCGATGGACCCGCTGACGGGCCCGGAGACGGCGGCGCTGTCCGCGCTCGTCGACGGACTGTTTCCGCGAGACGACCTCGGCCCGGGAGCCGTCGAGATCGGTGTCGTGGACTACATGACGCGGGCGTTCTCGGGGCCGTACCGGGACCTGCTTCCCGTCTACCGGCGGGCCCTCGCCGCGCTCGACGCGGTCGCCGCACACGAGCACGGCCGGGGGTTCGCCGATCTCGCGCCGGAGCCGCGGGACGCCATCATCGGCAGGCTGGAGCGGGGGCAGCTGGACGAACTGCGGGACACGGACGCCGCGGACTTCTTTCCCATCGTCTGGCAGCATCTCCGCGAAGGGTTGTTCGGCGATCCGATCCACGGCGGGAACCGCGGGATGCTCGGGTGGCGGCTCATTGGCTTTCCGGGCGCGCAGTTCGGCTACACCGAGGCGGAGCAGCAGCTGGACGCCCCCATTGACCGTGAGCCGCGCAGCGTGGCAGATCTCGCCGCGGATCCCCGCGCGCCGCGGAAGGCGTGAGCGGCACCGCCCCCGCGCCCGTGGAGCCCTGAGACCCGACGGCGGCGCCGCCGCGACGTCCAGCCCGCACGCGCCGGCGCGATCCCTGTGAAAGGTGTGGTGACATGAGCACACGGTCGGGTCGTCGCACCGTGGTCGGACCCATCGACGCCGGAGGTGTGTACTGCTCGCAGGTCGCCGCGGGCGGCGGGTACGTGTTTCTCGCCGGCACCGCGATGGACGACCACGGCGGTCTGGCGGAGGCCGCGAGGCCGCGGCCGCCGTACGAAGGGTCCGCGGCGGCGGAGTCGAGGATGCAGACGCGATTCATCTTCGAGCGCTACCGCGCGCTGCTGCCCCAGATCGGGTCGTCGCTGCACGATCTCGTGCAGCTGGAGCAATACGTCAAACTCAAAGCGCACACCGACGGGTATTTTCGCGAGGCGCTCGGGCCGGGGTTCATGGACACGTCGCGTCCGGTGGGGGCGACCGCGCAGGTGGGTGAGTATTTCCCCGGCGGGGCGGTCGTCAGCGTCACCGGGCTGGGCATCGTGCCCGATCGCGCCGGATTCGTCAAGGAGTTCCCCGGCCGGGATCCCAGCAAGCCGGGGGGCCAGTTCCCGGAGATGGTGTCGGCGGGGCCGTACGTGTTTACGACGTACTATCCGACGGACAGCAAGACGGGCATTCACCCGTCGGTCCGGACCGAGGACTGGAACTGGCGCGGCAGCGAGATCCGTGGCGAGGCCGAATACGGCGTCGAAGTGATGAAGGCGAGGTTGGCGATCGCGGGCGCCGCGCTTGGCGACATCGTCGACTACACGCTGTTTCTGGCCGATCCCGGGGACCTCTACGAATTCGACCTGGTGTTTCGCAGCGCGCTCGGTGAGCCGGCGCCGACGCGGACGGTGATCCCGATCCGGGGGCTCGCCAACCCCCGGCGTGAGGGCGCGTTCGGGCACGAGCAGGGGGCGCTGCGCATGGAAGCGCAGTTTCGCTGCCTCGTGCCCGGCCGCGGGGCGGCCAGGGTCGCCGTGCCGGGTCCCGGGGACGGCTTCGGATATCAGTCGGCGGGGATGCGCGTGGGACCGCTGCTCTGGATCTCGAGCCAGGTCGCCGATCCCGCGCATCGGGGCGGCGGCGCGGCCCGCGAACTCGACAACATCATCGAGAAGATCGGCGTGACCTGCCGGAACGGTCACACCGCCCTGGGCAATCTCCTGCGGCTGCGGGCGCTCGTCAGTCGGCCGGTGGACGCGCTGGCGGTGTACGCGGCCCTCCGGAAGGCGGTGCCGAGCGCGCCCCCGGTCGTCTGCATCGTGGTCATCCCGTCGCCGCTGCCGGCCGACGGGTGCTCTGTGGCGCTGGATGCCGTGGCCTACGTCGAGGACGCCTAGCGCCCGGCGATCGCCGGGATCTCCCGGGGCACCGGAGGGTCTATCCCCGGGCCTGGGTCCGCGCCCGCGACGTCACCGTACCTCGCGCTGGATGGCCACGTCGACCACCGACGGCGCGCCGAGCGCCAAGGCCTGCTCGAGCGCCGGGCGGAGGTCGTCCGGCCGCTCTACACGCCAGCCCCGCACGCCCATGGACTCCGCGATGTGATCGTATCGAAGCGGCGGGTCGGTCAGATCCATCGCGACGAACTTCCGCGTCCCATGCGACGGTCCGAGATAGTCGATGAGATTCTCTTTCAAGATCCGGTAGCTCGAATTGTTGCAGATGACCCAGGTGACGGGAATGCGGTGGTGCGCCGCGGTCCAGAACGCGCTGACGCTGTACATCGCGGAGCCGTCCGCGACCACGCCGACGACCGGCCGGTCGGGCATCGCGAGCTTCAACCCGAGGGCGCCCGGCAGGCCCGGTCCGAGTCCGCCGCCGCGCGCCCGGAAATACCGGCCGGGGCGGGGGATGACGTACCGCTGCAGCACGCCGCTCGAGGTAATCGCCTCGTCGAACACGGCGGCATCGGGAGGCAGGACATCCGCGATCTCGCTCATGAGGCGCGCGACGGAGATGGGGGAGCTGTCCCACGTCTTGCGGTCGTGGGCGAGGACCTGTTCACGCTTCTGACGGGTGGCGGCGGTGATGGCGGCGGCGCGCTCCGCCGCACCCGACGGCGCGCGCGACTGCAGCCGTTCCAGCAGCGCGTGCAGCGCGGCTCCGCAGTCCGCTTTGATGCCGAGCGCCGCCGGCAGGCTCTTGCTGATCTCCCAGCCGTTCAGGTCGATCTGAATGATCTTGGTGTCCGACGGCGCCAGCCCGCCGTGCCGCGGGAAGATGAAGCGGAACAGCGGCACGCCGAGCGCCAGCACGACATCGTGGTCGGCCAGGATCCGGCCGGTGGACTCCGGCGCCGCGGCGTTGGTGAACGGGAGGGTCCCGACGACGAGCGGATGCGCGGCGTCGACGTTGACCTCGGTCGTATACCCTTGATAAATCGGGGCGCCGAGGAGTTCCGCGAGCCGGGTCACCTGGTCCTGTCCGTCCGACAGGGCCACGCCGTCGCCGGTGAGGATCATCGGCCGGCTGCTTCCGGCGAGCAGGTCGGCGGCCTGGTCCATCGCCGCCGGGTCTGGATGCGCGCGCCAACGCGTGTAGCTGGAGGGCTGGATCGCGACGTCCGCCTCCTGGTCCATCACGTCGATCGGAATCGAGAGCACGACGGGGCCCTGCGGCGCCTCATCGGCGACTTTCAGCGCCCGCCGCACCGCCTGCGGCAGGTCCGCCGCGTGGTTGATCTCGTAGGCCCACTTGGCGACCGGCGTCGCGATCTCGACGAGGTCGCCGGAGAGCAGCGGCTCCTGGAACAGGGCCCGGCTGGCGCTCTGGCCGACGTACACCACGAGCGGCGACTGCCCGGCCTTGGCGTTGAACAGCATGCCGACGGCGTTGCCGAGCCCGGGGGCGATGTGGAGCTCGACGAACGCCGGTGTCCGCGTCGCGCGCGCGTACGCGTCGGCCAGGCTGATCGCGACGCCCTCGTGCAGGCAGAGGATGAACTCAAGCTGCGGATAGTCCTGGAGCAGGTCCATGAACGGCTGCTCGGTGGTGCCGGGGTTGCCGAAGAGGTAGCGAAAGCCGTCCGCGACGAGTTGTTCCAGTAACGCGCGCTTGCCGGTGAGGCGCGGCATGTCGTTGACCTCCTGTGCGTTGGCTGCGCGGCCTTCCTGCTGCGGCGCCGGGACCGGCGCGGATGCGGCGCGTGGTCCACAGCGGCGCGTCCCGTTGACGGCGCGGTGCGTCCGGGGCTGCCGCGCGGCGCCGCACGCTGGAGGAGAGGAGATCGCGACCGATCACTGACGGTTTCCACTCGGCGTTTCTGGCTTCCTGCGGCCGGCCTCTGGTCCCCCGCGCAGGGAGCGGCGCGTCTTGCCGCGAACTCCAGGCGCCGGATGCGCTGGTGCAACGCCCGCCGGCGGCGCATCGCGGCCCGCGTCGACCGTCCGACGAACCGTCCCGCAGGTCCGAGGTGCCTTCGTTCGTTTCGACGGTGCATCAGTCGACATACCACCGCGCGAGGAGCGTGACCGCATGGCCAATGTGGGGAACCGCGTGCGCTTGACGATCGACCGACCGAGCCCGGAGCTGATCGCTCGGTTTCGCGAGGCGAGTCCGCCCGACCTCGCGGACGCGATGAACAAGAGCGGCGCGATGCGCGACCTCTTCCCCGTCTACGCGCCCATGCCGAAGTGCGTGGGGCCCGCCGTGACGGTGAAGCTGCCGGCCGGCGGGTCGTCGCTGATTCTCAAGGCGATGGAGCTCGCGCAGGCGGGCGACGTCCTCGTGGTGGACGGACGCGGGGCCGTGAGCGCGAGCCTGTGGGGCGGCAACCGCAGCCTGTTTGCGGCGCAGAAGAAATTGGCAGGCGTGATCGTCGACGGCGGCATGCGGGACGTCGCCGAGACGCGTGAGCTGGCGCTGCCGGTGTTTGCCCGGGCGATCTGTCCGATGGCGGGCGCCACCGCGGGACCGGGAGAGGTGAACTACCCGGTCGCGTGCGGCGGGGTCGTCGTGAACCCCGGGGACCTCGTCGTCGCCGACGCGGAAGGGATCGTGGTGATTCCGCGCGGTGACGCGGACGACGTGTACGCGGCCTGGCGGAAGATCGTCGAGCGAGAGGTCGCGTGGCGGGCCGACTCGGCGGCTGGGCGGCAGGTCGGCGGCATCGATGTCGACCAGCGGCTGCGCGAGGCCGGCACCGAGATCCACCCGTGACGGCTCGGTGCGCCGCGGGCGGGACGGGCGCGCCGGGACAGAGACGGAGGACGACGCGCCATGGATGAGGTGACCCAGAGCATCGCCGGTTTTGTCGAGGGGCTGACCGTCGAGGCCCTGGACGCGTCGGCAATCCACGAGGTGAAGCGCCGGCTGGTGGACTCGTTCGGGTGCATCGTGGGCGGGCGGGGCAGCGCCCCCGCCCGCATCGCGAGACGGCTTGCCAGTCAGTCCCAGGGTGCGCTGTCGGCGACCGCGGTCGGCCTCCGGCCCAAGACTACCGTCGAGCTGGCCGCATTTGCGAACACCGTCATGGTGCGGTTCCTCGACTACAACGACATGCACTTTACGCCGCGGGGCGGCGGGCAGCATCCCAGCGACCTGATCCCCGCCGCGCTCGCCGTCGGCGAAGGCCTCGGCGCACGCGGTCTGGACGTGCTCCTGAGCATCGTCGTGGCATACGAGATCGGCGCGGCGCTGGCCGGCGTCACGCGCATTCGCGAGCGCGGGTGGGACCAGGGCACCTTCACCGTGGTCGCCGCGGCGATGGGGGCGGGGAAGCTCCTCGGCCTCTCGCGGGATCAGCTGGCGCACGCGGCCTCCGTGGCCGTCACGTCCAACATCGCGACGCGGCAGACGCGGGTCGGTCATTTGTCGATGTGGAAAGGCAGCGCGACCGCCGCGGCCAACCGGAACGGAATTTTCGCCGCGCTGCTCGCGCGCGAGGGGATGACGGGGCCGACCGCGGCGTTCGTCGGCAAGGACGGCATCATGGATCTCATCACGGGACCCTTCACGCTGGACCTTCGGCTGCCGCACGCCCGGCCGTTTGCGGCGGAGTCCAGCAGCCTGAAGTTTTATCCCGCCGAGTACAACTCGCAGAGCGCGCTGGACGTCATCCTCGGGCTTCGGACGCGCGCGCCGGTCGACGAGATCGAGGACATTCATGTCGAGACGTACTGGCTAGCGTACAGCGAGATCGGCATGGAGCCGGCGAAGTGGGACCCGCATACCCGGGAGACGGCCGATCACAGCCTCCCGTATCTCCTGGCGGCGGCGCTCCTCGATGGCCGCATCACGCCGACCTCCTTCACCGACGAGCGGATCGCCGATCCGGCGCTCCGGCGGCTGATGCAGCGGATCTCGATCGCGGAGCGGGCGGACTTCTCGGAGCGGTTTCCCGCCGAACTGAACACCCGGATCGTCATTCGGCTCCGGTCCGGCGCGGTCGTCGAGGGGCAGGCGGCGGTGCCCCACGGCCACGCGAAAGACCCGCTGACCGACGACGAGGTGAACGAGAAATGCGATGCGCTGTGCGCCTCAGCGAACGACGTCAGGCTGTGTCGCGAGCTGAAGCAGGCCTTCTGGACCTTTGACACAGTGGACAACGTGGCCGAGATCCTGGCGAATCTCGGCCGGCTGACCGCCGACTAGCGAGCCCCCACGTCCGCGGCATCAGACCGCATTGTTCGGGATCGGAGCGAGGAGGGGGCGCGCGCGCGGGACGAGAATGGATCCAAGGATCCAGTATCGGGATTCGGTGAGCCGTCTGACCGATCGGTTCGCCTCACGTCGACTGGTACAGCACGGGAAGGAGGATCCGATGAGCGCTCGTCCGCTGTTCGATGCGCCGGTGTCCGTGCCGGAAGCGATTGTGCGAGTGCTCGAGGAGGCCGGGATTGACGCGGTGTTCGGGATGTCGGGCGGCAACACCGGCCGAATCTTCGCGGCGCTCGCCGCTCACGGCTCGATCCGGACAGTGCTCGTGCGTCATGAAGCGCTGGCGACCGTGGCAGCGGAGAGCTATGCGCGCGTGTCGGGCCGCCCCGGCGTCGCGATCGGGCAGGGGAGCTGGCTGCTCGGCCACGGGGTCGTCGGGACGCTCGAGGCGCTGCTGGCGGGCACCCCGCTGATTCTGCTGAGCGATCTGAGCGACGGCAGTCCATTCTCGCAGCACGCACCCTACCAGTCGGGCACGGGGGAGTACGGCAGCTGGGATGCGCGGCGCGCGTTCGGGGGCATCACAAAGGCGGTGTTCGAGCCGCATGAAGCGGTGCAGGCCGTGCAGGCGACCCAGCTCGCCCTCAAGCACGCGCGGGCGGGCCAACCCGGTCCGGTCGCGCTCTTGTACCACTCCGCGGCGCTGGCCGGCCACGTGGGACCGCACTCGGTGCCGCGCCTGTATGCGACCGACGCGTACCTCGCGGCGCCGGTGCCCGCGGCGCCCGATATGTCAACGGTGGCGCAGGCGCTGCGGGATGCGGAGCGCCCCGTGGTCCTCGTCGGCGGCGGCGTCCGCACCGCCAGAGCGCAGCGCGCGCTGCAGGACATCGTGTCCCTGACTGCGGCCCCGGTGGTTACGACTGCGGCCGGGAAGGGATGCTTCCCGGAGAACCACGCCCTCGCCGCCGGGGTCTTCGGCAACTTCGGGTCGCCGCTGGCGAACGATGTGCTGGCGCAGGCGGACACCGTGCTCGTCGTCGGCAGCAAGCTGGGTCCGAGCGATACCGCGAACGAACACCCGAAGTTGCTCGATCCCGTGCGGCAGCGATTGATGCAGATCGACGTGGAGCCGCGCAACGCCTCGTGGACGTTCCCCGCCGAGACGATCGTGATCGCCGATGCCCGTATCGCCCTGGCGGCGCTCGCCGCCGCGCTGCGGGACGGTCCCGTCGCCCCAAGGATCCTGGAACACCGGCGGGCCGCGCTGCAGGGCTGGCGCGCCCGCTGGGAGACCGCGGTCGCCTCGCACGCGGACTCGACCGCCGCGCCGCTGCACCCTCAGCGCGTGATCGCGGACCTGCGGCGGGCGCTGCCCGACGCGGCGATCGTGTGCGCGGACGCCGGCGAAAATCGTCTGCTGATGTGCCGCTACTTCGAAACACGCGATCCGGGCGTCTATCTCCAGTCCGCGGCGGCCGGCGGGATGGGCTATGCCATTCCGGCAGCCCTGGGCGCGAAAGTGTGCCACCCCGATCGCGTGGTGGTGGCCGTGTGTGGCGACGGGGGATTGGGAATGTCCCTCGCGGGCTTGCTAACCGCCGTCGAGGAGCGCATTCCCATCACCGTCATCGTCTTGAACAATGGTGCGCTCGGCTGGAGCATGCACGGGCAGCGCGATCGGGGTGAACCCGAGTTCAAGACCGCCCTGCAGAACTTCAACTACGCGGAGATCGCGACGGCCATCGGATGCGAGGGGTTTCGCGTGCGCACGCCAGCGGAGCTCATCCCGACGCTGCGGCGCGCGACCGCGGCCGGCACGGCGGCGGTCGTCGACGTGGAGACCTCGATGGCGGAGACGTTCGTCGACCTGCGCTCGCCGCTGATGGCCGCGGCGCGGCCGCGGTCGACCGCCCCGCCCACCAACCCATGATCGCCTGGATCCACGCTGGGGCCGCCGCGGGATACGGCGGCATGAGCTCACGAGGGAGGGAGATATGACGGAGCGAGTTGCATTTCTCACGGGCGGCGCAAGCGGAATATGTCGGGCCACGGCCCTGCTGCTGGCGAAGGACGGGTGCCGCATCGTGGCGATGGACGCCAACGAGTCGGGCGCGCGCGACACCGCGCAGACTATCATCGGCCAGGGGGGCGACGCGCTCGGCGTGCGCGTGGACGTGGCGGACCGCCAGTCGGTGCTGAACGCCGTGGGCGCCGGCATCGCGAAGTTCGGCCGCGTCGACATTCTCGTGAGCGGAGCCGGCTACGCCAAGAATGCGCCGATCCTCGAACTGGAAGAGGCCGAGTGGGACCGCATGATCGACGTCCATCTCAAGGGCGCGTTCTTGACCAGCCAGGCGGTGCTGCCGTACATGAAGGAGCAGGGATACGGACGGATCGTGTGCATCTCGTCGCAGAACGCGGAGACGGGTAGCACCAATCACGTGCACTACGCCGCCGCCAAGGCTGGCCTCTTGGGCCTCGTGCGCTCCATCGCCAGGGATGCTGGCAAATGGGGGGTCACGGTCAACGCGGTCCTGCCCGGTGCCACCGATACGCCGATGAACGCCAGCATCAGCCCCGAGCGGTGGAAGATGCTGGCCAATACGCCCGTGGGGCGCGTGGGTCAACCCGACGACATCGCCCACGCGATCCGGTATTTGGCATCGGAGCAGGCCGGCTATACCAACGGGGCCTACCTGCGTGTGAATGGGGGGTCGTGACGGTACGAGTGCGGGAGACGCACGGGGCGGACACACGTGACGGCGGACGATTCGCACGGACTGAGGAGGGATGCGCGTGCCGGTGACGTTGGGCGAGGCGCAACACATGATCGCGGCGGCGATTGCGCGGGCGAAGGAGCTCGAGATTAAGGTGGCGGTGATCGTGGTCGACGAGGGGGGGCTGCCGATCGCCTCCGCACGGATGGACGGGACGCTGCCCTGGGCGCTGCAGGTCGCAGAGGCGAAGGCGGTCGGATCGGCCCTGTGGCATCGCGACGGGGACTACATCGCCAAAGTGGCCGTGGAGCGGCCGATGGATTTTCAGCAGCTGAACGCCCTGCCGATCCTGCGCGGGTTGCCGCTGATTCCCGCGTTGGGGGCGCTGCTGATCCGCCGCGGCGACCAGGTGCTGGGCGCGGTGGGCGCGAGCGGGGGGCGCGCCGACAAGGACAAGGAGTGCGCGCAAGCCGCGCTGGACGTGCTCGGCACCGCGCGATCCGGGTGACGCTGCGGCCCGACGGTCACGGGCTCCGACGAGACGCCGACGTGTCGCGGCATGCGCGTCCCTGAGGTGCGAACGTGCTGAGCGTGTCGGTCGCACTTCCCAGGCCGATCGAGGGATCCGAGTACGTGGCGGCCGAGGCGCTCGGGGAGATCGCCGCCGCGGTCGAGGAGGCGGGACTGCACGGGTGTCACGTCTCTGATCATCCGTGTCCCGTCATCGGCCCGGACGGGCGCCCCCGACACACCTTAGATCCGTTTCTCACGCTCGCCTATGTCGCTCGGGCGACGTCCCGTATTCTCCTGCACACCAACCTCGTGGTCCTGCCGTACCGAAACCCGCTGCTGACCGCCGGCATGGTCGCCACGCTGCAGCATCTCTGCGGGGGGAGACTCGTGCTCGGTGTTGGCGCAGGCTACTTGGCGGCCGAGGCCGCCGCGGTGGGGGCGGACTACGACAGACGGAATGAGTTGGTAGACGAAGCGATCACCGTCCTGAAGGAGGCGTGGTCCGGCGCCCCGCTGTCTCTCCGCGGGCTGCACTGGAGCGCGTCGGGCAACTCGATCGTCCGCGTGCCCGGGGAGCCGCGGCCTCCGATCTGGCTCGGGGGCAACAGCCGGACCGCGATGGAGCGCGCCGCGCGGTTGTGCGAGGGGTGGATCCCGGCGGAAACCCCCGGACCGAGCGCGGCGCGGATGTCGACGGCGAGCGTTTCATCGATCGCGAGGCTGGCCGAGAAGGTGCGGCAGATGGAGGCGATGCGCGCGGAGCTTGGGAGAGCGGACCCGTTTGACATCTGTTTTCATCGAGACGGGTCTTGGCTGTCCGCGCCGTCGGAGGTGCTGCTCCGGGAGATGCACGCCATGTGCGAGGCCGGCGTGACGTGGGTCGCCGGCCGATTCGATACGAGGGGACTGCGGTCGAGGCGGGAGCTACTGGACCACATCGGCCGGCTCGGCGATCTCCTCAGGCGGGCTCCGGTTCCCGACCCCGGGATCGGGCCGCTGCCTCAGTGAGCGGGTCGAATCGACCGCGCCATCGCGACGGCGCGGCATGGGCGGCGTCCGCCGGTGCCGAAGGGGCCGGCGCCGATCGCCTAACGCTCCCGTCGCGCCGCGCGGGTCGGGGCTCGTCCTGTGCCGCGGACCCGTGCGGCGCGCTTCGCGGCCGGAGTGGGATGCCGCGTGTCGATCGCAGCCTGCTGCCGCGCATACTCGTTTGCGGCACGCGCGATGTGATCGCGCATCGCCTTGGCCGCACCCGGCGGATTCCTCCGCTCGAGGGCCCGCACGAGCGCGGCGTGTTCATCCACCGTCCGGCGACCCCGGCCACCCGGGATGAACGGGGGCGTCAGAATCGCGCGGCCCACCCACAGCTGTTCGATCAGCCGGGTCAATGTGGGCATGCGTGCGGCCTCGTAGATGCGATGATGGAACTCGGCGTTCAGCGCCGCCACCTTCGACAGGTGCCCCGCCGAGATCATCTGCGCCATCGTCCGGTTGATGGACTTCAGCGCCTCGATCTCCTCCGGCAGGATGCGCTCCGCGGCGATGCGCGCGGCTTCGGGTTCCAGGATCAAGCGAATGCGGGAGTTCTCCAAAATCTCGTGGGCGCTGAATTCGCGGACGGCCATCCATCGCTGCGGGAGCTGCACGACCAGCCCCTCGCTCTGCAGCCGGCGCAGCGCCTCCCGGACCGGCTGTCTGCTGACGTGCAGCTGCTGCGCGAGCTTGTCCTGCTGCAGCCGATCGCCGGCCTTGAGTCTCCCGCGCAGGATGGCGTCCCTGACAGTGCGGACGACCACGTCGCCGACCGACGCGATGCCGCCGGGCGGGATCGGGCCGAGGCTGAACTCTCGTGAGGCACTGCTCACATCGGGCTCCCTTCGGCGGCGTCGATGGGCGGGAACATCTCGACGATCGTAGATGGATCCCTGGATCCATTTTAGGCGAAGGTGGGGGAGGCTCCTTCCCGTCACGCCGTGCCGCAGGAGGAGAACCCGCCCGGCAACCTGAATACGCTCCGGCCAGTGAAGGAGAAGGAACGATGAGCGGTACGGATCAGCAGGCGGCCCACGTCGTCCTCCGGGGTGTCACGCGCGTGTATGACGGGGACGGCGGCACGCAGCGTGTGCACGCCCTCGGACCGATCGACCTCGACTTGCTGAGGGGCCAGCTGTTTTCGGTCATCGGGCCGTCGGGGTGCGGGAAGTCGACGCTCCTCGATCTCATCGCTGGGCTCTCCCGGGCGACGGCGGGGGAGATCACCTTCGAAGGGCGGCCGATCCGCGGCCAGGTCCCGGACGGCATCGGGCTCGTGTTTCAGGAGGACGCGAGCCTTCCGTGGCTCACGGTGTGGGACAACGTGGCGTTCGGACTGCGCCGCCGCGGGGCCGCGCCGGGGGAGATCCGCCGCCGGGTCGACGATGCGTTGAAGCTGATGGGGCTCACGGATTTTGGACGGGCGTATCCCGCGCAGCTGTCGGGCGGGATGCGTCAGCGGGTGTGCATCGCGCGCACGCTCGTGTTGGAGCCGCGGTTGATCCTGTTGGACGAGCCGTTTGGGGCGCTGGATCAGCAGACCCGGCTCCTGATGGGGGACGAGGTCCTGCGGCTGTGGCGCGAAACCGGTGCGACCATCTTCCTGATTACCCACGCGATTGACGAGGCGACGGTGCTGTCTGACCGGGTGGGGGTGATGTCCGCGCGGCCGGGGCGGTTCCTGGAGATCGTGGAGACCGGGTGGCCCCGGGACCGCGACAGCCGCATCGCCGAGCACGCAGATTTCGGCCGGATCACCGGGCACATCTGGTCCCTCCTCCGCGACGAGTCGCTCAAAGCCATGGGACACGGGCCGGCCGTGCAATGAAGCCCGCGGTCGCGCTGCGCACGGCGGTCCTCGCCGGAGCCGTCCTCCTGCTGGAGGTCCTGTGCCGCGCCGGGGTGATCTCGCGGTTCACCATGGTCCCGCCGAGCGCGATGCTCGTGGGGCTCGTCGCGCTCCTCCGCAGCGGCTCGCTCAACGGGGATCTGCTGGCGACGTTTACCGCGGTGGCGATCGCGGTGGTGAGCGCCGTCCTCGTCGGCGTGCTGGCGGGGGCGGTGGTGCATACGGTGCCGCGGGTGCGCCGCATCCTGGATCCGCTCTTCGGGACGTATTATGCGATTCCGATCTGGGCGTTTTATCCGTTGTTCATCGTGCTGTTCGGGCTCAACGAGATCCCGAAGGTGGTCATCGCGTTCCTCTATTCGGTCGTCGCCGTCGTCGTGAACACACTGCTGGGGCTCGATCGGGTGCCGCGCGTGTTGTTGAAGATGGCCCGCAGTTACCGGATGGGGCCGTTCGAAACGGGCGTCCGGGTCGTCCTCCCATCGGCGGCCCCGTTCATCATCACCGGCGTGAAGCTCGCGATCGCCTACAGCCTGATCGGCGTCATCAGCACCGAGTTCATCCTGTCGTCCAGCGGGGTTGGGTACCGCCTGTCGTTCGCGTATCTCGGATTCGACAACACCACGCTGTACGCCCTGATTGTGCTGCTCCTGATCTGCGTCACGACGATTAATCAGATCGTCTACGCGTGGGAACAGGTGCTGTTGCAGCGTTGGGGACGGCGATGAGCGTCGTCGCGGACTCGCGCCGCCGCGGGGACAGCCGTGTCGCCGACGTGCTCGTCTTGATCCTTGTGCTGGGGCTCGTCTGGCAGGCATTCTACGAGATGGCCGGGGACGTCGCCATGACGCCGCCGCTCGCGACGATCGGCTACGCCGTCCGGTTGATGTTGGCGCCCGATTTCTGGCCCAACGTACGGGCGACGCTGGACGCGTTCGGGCTCGCGGCGCTCATCTCCGCCTGCGTCGGGGTGCCGGCGGGCGTGCTGCTCGGCGTCCACCGGCTCGCCGGAGACGCGGCGGATCCGGTGCTCGTCGCGCTCTACTCGGTTCCGAAGATCGTGTTTTATCCCGTCATTCTGCTTTCGCTGGGGCTCGGGCTCGCCCCGGTGGTCGCGTTCGGCGTGCTTAACGGGGTGCTGCCGATCATGATCTTTACCATGCACGCGGTGGCGCACGTCAAGCCGATCTACCTGAAGATGGGGCGGAGCTTCGACCTTACCGCGTGGCAGCTGATGCAGACGATCGCGTTTCCCGCGGCGCTGCCCGAGATCTTGACCGGTCTCCGCATCGGGCTGTCCTTGACGTTCATCGGGACCCTGCTCAGCGAGATGTTCGCGGCGCACGCCGGGGTCGGGCACCTGCTCATCACCGCGATGCAGCTGAACCAGGTGCCGCGCATCATGTCGCTGACGCTGCTCATCGTGGTCTTCGCCGCGCTGCTGAACACCGTGGTGGTGTGGGTGGAACATCGTGCGTACGGTCACGCAACCGACTCGTGAACGGAGGCAGAGAAAGCGTGGGCGGATCCGAAGGCGTGAGACCGCTTCAAATGAACTTTCAGAGGAGGGACGATGATGACGGGTCGACGGCTACGGTGGTGGGGCGTGCTCGTGTGCGCGTGTCTGTGCGTGGCACTGATTGGGGCTCCCGCCCAGTTGAAGGCGGCGACGAGCATCCAGATCGTGGTATCGGGGTACGGGGTGTCGCCGGGCTCGATTCCGTACGCGGTGATCGCGGCGAAGGGCTACTTTAAGGACGAGGGCCTTGACGTCACGGTGCAGAGCGCCGTGGGATCGGACGTGGTCCGGACCCTCATGGCCGGGAACCTGTTGTATGGGGAGTCCAGTCCGATCCCCGTCATCGCCGCCAACGCGCAGGGGGCGAACCTGCGCATCATCAGCGGCAATATCAATACGATGGGCGACGTCATCTGGGTCACCATGCCGAACTCGCCCATCAAGAGCCTTAACGACATCAAGGGCAAGCGCATCGCCTTCACGACGCCCTTGTCGGCCACTCAGGCGCTGGTGTACTTGATGCTGGAGCAGCTGAAAATGAAGCCCGAAGACGTGACGCTGGTCGCGGCGGGAGGGTTCCCGCAGGAGCTGACGGCGCTCGAGCACGGTGGGGTAGACGTCGCGACGATTGTCGAACCGCTGTTTTCCGCGAAGCCGGGACGGTACCGCGCGCTGGCCACCGCGAACCAGGTCCTCCCGGTGATGGCCAACGTCCAGGGGTTCACGACCGAAACGCATGTGATGCAGGACGGGGATCAGCTGCGGGCGGTCATCCGTGCGCGGGCGAGGGCGATCCAGTTCATCATCGCCAATCCGGCGGAAGCCGCGAAGATCGCCGCGCCCGTGTGGAACGTCGATACCGACGTCATGGAGCGTGTGATTCGGGGACTGATCACGCACGGTGGCGTCGGGCCCATCCCGTACTTCGGCGCCGGAAAAATCTACGTCGCGGGGATTCAAAATATCATCCACGCGGAACAGCTCATCGGCGTGGTGAAGGGCGATGTGCCCCTCCAGCCGATCGTGAACCAATCGTTCTTGCCGACGTACCTGCAGACCAAGAACCTGTTCCCGCAGTAGGGGGATCGCCGACGGTGCGTGCATGTCGTGGTCCAGCCGGTTGCTCGCGCCTGCGGCGCGTGATCACTGCGTGAGGACACGAGCGGCGGGGGGCGTGGGTTAGTCCGCATGCCCGCGCCGCGGTTCGTCGGAGCCCGCGTCAAGCGCGTGGAGGACCCGCGCTTCTTGCGCGGCCACGCGCAGTACGTGGGGGACCTGCGGGCCGCGGGCCTGCTCCACCTGGTCTTCATACGCAGCCCTCACGCGCACGCGCGTCTGGTGCGCGTGAGGGTCGACCCCGCCGCAGCCGCCCCCGGCGTGGCGGCGGTGCTGACGGGAGCGGACCTTGCCTCCCTCACGCCCAAACCGATTGCCATTCGACCGGCCGGGCTCGACGTGGTGCCGCACACGCCCCTCGCGCAGGACGTGGTGTGCTACGTCGGACAGCCGGTGGCGGCCGTGGTCGCCACCGATGAGTACCGCGCCCGGGACGCCGCCGCGCTGGTGGAGGTGGAGTACGAGCCGCTGGCCCCTGTCGTCGATCCGGAGCGTGCTCTAGAGCCGGGCGCGCCTCGCGTGCATCCGCGGCTCGAGTCAAACCTGGCGTTCGAGCACGCCTGGGCGGCCGGGGACGTGGAGGGGGCGTTCCGGGACGCGGCGCAGGTGGTGCACGGGCGCTTCGTGCACCCGCGCGTGGCCGCGGCCCCGATGGAGCCCCGCGGCTGCATGGCACGCTACGACGGGACCCAGCTGACCGTGTGGATCTCCACCCAGCTGCCGCACACCATGCGGGCCGATCTGTCCGTCGTGTTCGGTCTGCCCGAGCACCGCATTCGCGTCATCGCGCCGGAGGTCGGCGGCAGCTTCGGCTGCAAGACGCTGCTGTACGACGACGAGATCGTCACCGTCAGCGCGGCGCTCCGGCTCGGCCGCCCGGTCAAGTGGGTGGAGACGCGGAGCGAGAGCTTTCTCGCCACGGCGCACGGTCGCGCCCAGGTGCACGAGGCGTCCCTCGCGGTCGGGGCGGACGGCACGTTCCTGGCGATCCGGATGCAGGGGGTGGCCGACCTCGGGGCTTATCCGGAGACGTTCACCGCGAGCCCGCCGCTGCTCGCGGGACGGCTGGTCACCGGCGCCTACCGGATCCCGGCGGCCAGCGTCACCGTGCGGGGCGTCTACACGCACAAAACCCCCACCGCCGCGTATCGGGGCGCGGGGCGGCCGGAGGCGGCGTACCTGATCGAGCGTCTCGCAGATCTTGCCGCGGACGCGTTGGGGCTCGACCCGGCGGAGATTCGCCGCCGGAACTTTATCCGGCCCGAGGAGTTTCCCTACCGGGTGCCGTCCGGGATCACCTACGACACCGGACGGTACGCGTTCACGTTCGCGCGTGCCTTGGCGGCCGCGGACTACGACGCCTGTCGTGCGTCGCAGGCGCGGGCGCGCGGTGAAGGCAGGCTGGTGGGCATCGGGCTCGCGACCTTTGTCGAGACGGCCGGCAGCGGACCGTCGCGCGCGATGCCGTACCCGGGCTGGGAGTACGGGAGTGTCCGCGTCGAGCCGTCCGGCCACGTCGTCGTACTCACCGGCACCTCCCCGCACGGACAGGGACAGGAGACCACGTTCGCGCAGATGGTCGCCGACGGGCTCGGGATCGGGATCGACGACGTCACGGTACTGCACGGTGACACCGCCGTCGTGCCCCGCGGCTTCGGAACCGGCGGAAGCCGCGGGACATGCGTCGGGGGCGCGGCGGTGCACGAGGCCATCCAGTCGGTGAAGGCGAAGGCGCGCCGGATCGCCGCGCACCTGCTTGAGGCGGCGTTCGAGGACGTCGTCTTCGAGGACGGGCGGCTGCAGGTGCGGGGGGCGCCCGCACAATCGCTGTCGTTCCAGGCCGTGGCGCAGGAGGCGCACCGGGGCGCCAAGCTGCCTCCCGGCGTCGAGCCGGGCTTAGAAGCGGCGTGCACATGGGACTCGCCTGACTTTACCGTGCCGTTCGGCGCCTACATCGCGATCGTGGAGGTCGCGCGTGAGACCGGGCAGGTGCAGGTGCGCCGATTCATCGGGGTCGATGATGTGGGCAACGTCCTGTCGCCGCTCCTCCTTGAAGGGCAGCTGCACGGCGGCATCGCGCAGGGAGTCGCCGAGGCGCTGCGGGAAGAGATCGTCTACGACGAGGCCGGGCAGTGCCTGACGTCCACGTTCATGGACTACGCCGTCCCCAGAGCGGCCGACATGCCGCCGTTTGAATTGAGTTACACCGTGACGCCGACCCCCGTCAACCCGCTCGGTGCGAAGGGGGTCGGAGAGGCCGGCACCGTGGGTGCGCCCGCGGCGGTGATGAACGCGGTGTTCGACGCGCTGCGGCCGCTCGGGGTGCGCGCGCTCGACATGCCGGCGGGGCCGGAGCGAATATGGGCGGCCGTACAGCGCGCCGCGGGTCCCGATCGGGTGTGAGGACTGGCACGGACCGGCCGCGGCCGTGCGTGCACGCGCTGGAAAGCCAGTCGGAGATCGCGTCCGAGCCACGGACGGCGGGGGGGTGCATCGGATGGATGCCGTGAGATCAGCGAGGGCGGGGGACGATGCGGCGCGGAGCCGCGGGCAGGGCGTGTGGGGCAGCGACGCCGTCGCAGACGCGCTGCGGGCCCTCGCGCTCCCCTACATCTGTCTCGTGCCGGGCTCCAGCTTTCGAGGGCTGCATGACAGCGTGGTGAATTACCTCGGCAACCGCACGCCGCAAATGCTCTTGTGTCTGCACGAGGAGCACGCGGTGGCGATCGCCCACGGCTGGGCGAAGGTGACAGGCCAGCCGCTCGTGGTGATCGTGCACGCCAACGTCGGACTGATGCACGCCACGATGGCCATCTTCGACGCCTGGTGCGATCGGATGCCGGTGATCGTCCTGGGCGCGACGGGCCCGTTGGATGAGACCAAACGCCGGCCGTGGGTCGATTGGATTCACACGGCGCGCGACCAGGGCGCACTCGTGCGCCACTATGTGAAATGGGACGATCAGCCCTCGTCGATCGCGGCCGCGCAGGAGTCGGTGATGCGCGCGGCGCAGATTGCGACGACCCCCCCGCACGGCCCGGTATATGTGTGCCTGGACGCCGGACTGCAGGAGACCAAGCTTGACGCCGCGCCGCGCACGCCGGACGTCGAACGGTTCCGCGCGCCTGCGCCGGCCCAGCCCGCGCCGGAGCAGCTGGCTCGCGCCGCGGAGTGGCTGGTGCAGGCGAAGCGCCCGGTGATCCTGATGGGCCGCGTCTCCCGGAGCGAGGACGACTGGCGAGACCGCGTGGCGCTGGCCGAGCACCTGGGGGCGACGGTGCTCACGGATGGGAGAGTCGGCGCCGCCTTTCCCACGGACCACCCGCTGCACGGACCCGCGTCGGGCTTGTTCCCGTCGGCCGAGGCCGCCGCGGTGTTGAGGTCGGCCGACGTCGTGCTGAGCCTCGATTGGCTGGATTTGGGCGGGACACTCAGGCAGGCGTGGGGCGCCGAGGACGTCGACGCCCGGATCATTCAGGCGTCGATGGATCAGACGGTGCACAACGGGTGGAGCATGGACCACCAGAGCCTCGCTCCCGCCGATCTCTATTTCCTGTGCGCGCCGGACGCGGTGGTGGCGCCGCTGCTGGACGCCCTCCGGGCGCGCGGGGGGCCCGCGCGTCCCTCAGCCGCGGCGCCGAAGCCGCCGCAGGCCGTGGACCCGGGTCCCGGCCCCATCACGAACGCCTGGTTGGCCCACGCACTGCGCGAGGCCACCGCGGGGCAGCCCGTCTCGCTGTTGCGCCTCCCCACCGGATGGCCGGTCGGCGCCTGGCAGTTTCGGCACCCGCTCGACTACATCGGGTACGACGGAGGCGGCGGTATCGGCTCCGGCCCCGGGATCGCCGTCGGAGCCGCGCTCGCGCTTCGGCGCACGGGGAGGCTGCCCGTGGCCGTCCTCGGAGACGGCGACTATCTCATGGGGCTCTCGGCCCTCTGGACCGCAGCGAACGCACGTATCCCCGTGCTCGTGGTGGTAGCGAACAACAACTCGTACCTCAATGATGAACTGCATCAGGAGCGGGTGGCGAAGGAGCGGGGCCGGCCGGTCGAAAACCGCTGGATCGGGCAGCGCATCGCCGATCCGGAGCCCGATCTGGCGCTGCTGGCCCGCGGGATGGGCGTTGCGGCCGTGGGCCCCGTCGATCGGGCGGAGCGGCTCATCGATGCGCTGACGGAGGCGGTGGACGTGGTCCGGCAGGGCACGGCGTGCGTGGTGGACGTCCGGGTGACGGGCAGCTATGCGTGGGCGGTGTCGAGCCTGCTGACCCGCTGAGGCGCGGCGGGGAAGGGGCGGAGGTGCGCCCCGCGGTCCGCGATCGCGCGCCCACGCGAATCGCGCGTTACTGCCGGTAGGCGAAGGCGAGCGATCCTTTCCTGCCGTTAAGGTCGCAGGTGACCCACGCGCTGCGCGGGCCGCTCTCGCCGCCCGTCTCCACCGACCACACGACGTACCCATCGGAGTCGGCGGTCTGCTTCGGCAGCGTGAGCGTGCGGTTGAACGGGTTGCTGATGGAGCCGGTGCACTCGGCGTTCGGCTCGGTCTGGACCTTGAGATCGAAGGTGGCGTTGAGCGGCTGGGGCTGCTTGACGTCGGGCGAGATCAGCTTCATCGGCAGGTTATCGGCCGCCGCGATGCTCCACGACCCGGCGATCACGAGGAGGGCAAAGGGGAGCGGCAGCCAGCGGCTCGTTCGCGCGCGAACGCGGCGTGTCGATCGCGATGCGTCCATGGATCCCTCCGGTGCGTGCGCGCCCGGGACGGCGCGCGACACGGGCGCCGTCCCGGGTCGACTCCACGCTATTTCTTCCGAAACGGTGTCAGGACCCGGTTCGCCTGCTGGGTCGCGTCCTTGAGCGCCGCGTCCGGGGTCATCCGTCCAATCAACACGGCCTGCAGATCGTTCGAGAGAAAGTTCTGGATCTGGCCGCTTGAGTGCGTCGACAGTTCCGCCTGCGCGTACTCGAGCTGCTGGCCCGCCGTGAGCGCCTGCGGTACCTTCTCCACGTACTGCCGGTAGACGTCGACGCCGAGCGCCGACTTGCGGACCGCCACGTAGCCGGACGCCTGACTCCACCGTGCCACCTGCTGGGGCGCGGTCATCCACTGGACAAACTCCCACGAGGCCTGCTGCCGCTCGGGCGACGTCCCTTTGAAGATGTACAGATTGCCGCCGCCCGTCGGCGTTCCGTACCGCCTGCCCGCGGGCATGAACGCGGTGCCGACCTTGAACTTCGCGTTGTTGAGGATGAACGTCAGGCTCCCCGTGGTATGGTAGATCATCGCGAACTGGCCCGCGACGAACTGCGTCGGCAGCGTCTCCCACGTGGTGATCCCCTGCGGCTCGGCCTTCATCGCCTGCAGCTGCTGCCAGTAGGCCAGGGCCTGATGCGCCTGCGGGGTGTCGAAGTAGACCTCCGTGCCGTCCGCGTTGGCCATCCTGTTCTGTCCGCCCTCCGCCACGAACCCCTGGAACAGCCAGTAGGTCAGCCCCGAGGTCGGAATGCCCACCCCCCACTGGGTGGTGTTGCCGCCGGCGTCCCGAAGGGTCAGCTTCTGGGCGTCCTGGGCCAACTCGTTCCAGTTCTTCGGGGGTTTGGTCGGATCGAGCCCGGCCTTCTGGAACGCGTCCTGGTTGTAGTACAGGATGATCGTGCTTCGCTGGAACGGGATCGCGTAGGTGGTGGTCCCGATCCGCGAGTTCAGCCAGAATGCCTCGGGGACGTCCTGGCGGAACCGGTCGCCGCCGGACGCCTGAATGAAGCGGTCGAGCGGGATGATCGCATCCATGTCGAGCAGGGTAAACAGGTCCGACGAGAGCAGGACGGCGACGTCCGGCGGCTGCCCGCCCATGATCGCGGTCTGGGCCTTCGTCATCGCCTGGTAGTAGTCTCCCGAGAACACCGGGGTCACGTGCACGCCGGGACGGAGGCGGTTGAAGTCATCAACCATCCCGTTCATGAGTGTCGCGAGCGGGCCTGAGACGGCGACTGGATAGTAGAAGGTGAGCTCGAGGGCGGCGCTGGCCGGCGCCGTCCAGACGGCGGGGAGGACGAGCGCGAGTGCGAGCAGAGCCACGATCCATCGGCGTATCGATTTCGTCACAGAGTGCCTCCTGAGAATGTCGCGGTCTCGGATCATCCTCGGCGCCGGCATGCGGGTGGCGAGACGGCGCCGACCCCGTCTCTTTCTTGCGGGACCGCGGCGTCCCCTTTGGTGGGGCGGCGCGCGGCGGCACTGAGGGGAGAGCGCCGGAGATCCGGCCCGGAGGTGTGCCGGAGGGCACACAACCGTTCGTGGCGTTGACACGGAATTGGGCGGGCGTATAATTGACCTCAGTTCGTCGTTTGCTCTTGTGCCGCGAGACTGCATGCTGGCGGCGCCTCGAAGCGCCGGATCTCATGCCCGCCGGGTTTTCTGATGAGAGGAGGCGACGATTGATCCCCGCTACGTTCACGTACCATGTCCCCGCAACGATCACGGAAGCCTCGGCCTTGCTGGTGCAGTACGGAGACGACGCGAAGATCCTCTCGGGCGGACAGAGCCTGATCCCGCTGATGAAGCTGCGCCTGGCCTCGCCCCAACACATCATCGACATCAATCGCGTGCCGGGACTCGCGTACGTGCGCGAAGACGGCGGCACGCTCCGGGTCGGCGCCCTCGCCCGCGAGTCGGATCTGGATGAGTCGGACCTCGTGCGCTCGCGCTATCCGATCCTGCACGACACGAGCCGGGTGATCGCCGATCCTCTGGTGCGGAACCTGGCCACCGTGTGCGGGAATCTCGCGCACGCCGATCCGGCGAACGACCACCCGGCCACCATGCTGGCGCTCGGCGCCGAGGTCGTGGCGGTGGGGCCGGGGGGGAGCGGCGGCTGCCGATCGGGACGTTCTTCGTGGGCCCGTTCACCACGGCGCTCGCCCCCGGCGAGGTCCTCACGGAGATCCGGGTGCCCGCGCCGGGACCCCGGACCGGCGGCGCCTACCAAAAGCTGGAGCGAAAGGTTGGGGACTTCGCGACCGCGGGTGCCGCGGTGCAGGTGACGCTCGCGGCGGACGGGACATGCGAGCGCGTCGGCATCGGCCTGACGAACGTCGGGGCGACGCCCATCCAAGCCAAACGCGCGGAGGCGTCGCTGCGGGGCAAGCGGCCGGACGACGCGGCGATCGCCGAGGCCGCGCGGCTGGCCGCCGCAGAGTGTGACCCGACCGAAGACTGGCGGGGTTCCGTCGAGTACAAGCGGGATCTCGTGCGCGTCTTGACGGGGCGCGCGCTGCGCCAGGCACTGGCCCGCGCGGGCGGAGGGCGGTGAGCGCGATGCGCGTCCACATGACGGTCAACGGTGAACCGCGCGAGGCGGAGGTGGAGTCGCGCCTGCTGCTCGTGCATCTGCTGCGGGAAGTGTTCCGGCTGACGGGCACCCACATCGGGTGCGACACGACGCACTGCGGTGCGTGCACCGTGCTCCTCGACGGGCGGCCGGTCAAGTCGTGCACCGTGTTCGCCGTCCAGGCCGACGGCCGGGCGATCATGACGGTGGAAGGACTCGAACAGAACGGACAGCTACATCCCGTGCAGGAGGGGTTCATGCAGGAGCACGGCCTCCAGTGCGGCTACTGCACGCCCGGGATGCTGATGACGAGCTACGCGTTTCTCAAGAAGACGCCCAACCCCACCGAGGGCGACATCCGCTGGGCGATCTCCGGCAACCTCTGCCGGTGCACCGGGTATGTGAACATCGTGAAGTCCATCCAGTACGCGGCCGCGAAGCTGCGGCAGGAGGGCGCGTGATGGCGCCACGGACCTCGGCCGACATCGGAGGCATGGGGCATTCAATCAAGCGCAAGGAAGATCCGCGCTTCATTCGCGGCAAGGGCACGTATGTGGACGACGTCGTGCTGCCTGGGATGCTGTACCTGGACATCGTCCGCAGCCCGTTCGCGCACGCGAAGATCACGAAGATCGACACGTCCAAAGCCCTCGCGATTCCGGGCGTGCTCGCGGTCATCACCGGCCAGGACCTGGCGAAGTACAACCTCCACTGGATGCCGACGCTGATGTCGGACACCCAGATGGTGCTGCCGGTCGACAAGGTGATGTATCAGGCCCAGGAAGTCGCCGCGGTCCTCGCGACCGAGCGGTACATCGCCGCGGACGGCGCGGCCGCGGTCGAGGTCGAGTACGATCCGCTGCCGGTCGTCGTCGATCCCAAGAAGGCGATGGAGCCCGGCGCGCCCGTGCTGCGGACCGACAAGAAGGACAAGCACGACAACCACATCTGGCATTGGGAGTGGGGCGATAAGGCGGCGGCCGACCGCGGGTTCAAGGAGGCCGACGTCACGATCAAGGAAGACATCTACATCCCGCGCATCCACGTGTCCTCGATCGAGACCTGCGCCTGCGTGGCCGACTTCGACCGGGTCTCGGGCAAGCTCACCGTCTGGATGACGACCCAGGCGCCGCACGCCATCCGGACCGTGTTCGCGCTGGTCGCCGGCCACGTCGGCCTGCAGGAGCACAAGATTCGGATCATCTCGCCCGACATCGGCGGCGGCTTCGGCGGCAAGGTGCCGGTGTACCCGGGCTACGTGATCGCGGTCGCGGCGTCCGTGCTGACGGGGAAGCCGGTCAAGTGGGTGGAGGACCGGATGGAGAATCTCCAGGCCGACTCCTTTGCCCGCGACTATCACATCACGGCCGAGCTCGCCGCGAAGAAGGATGGGACGCTCACGGCGCTGCGGATCAAGACCCTGGCCGATCACGGGTACACGGACGCGGCGGCCAATCCGTCCAAGTTTCCGGCGGGACTGTTTCACATCTGCACCGGATCGTACGACTTCAAGGCGGCCCACGTCGAAGTCGACGGGGTCTATACCAACAAGCCGCCCGGGGGCATCGCCTACCGCTGCTCCTTCCGGGTTACCGAGGCCGTGCACACCATCGAGCGGATGGCGGACATCATGGCGCACCAGATCGGGATGGACCCGGCGGAGTTCCGGCTCAAGAACTTCATCAAGCCCGAGCAGTTTCCGTACACGTCGGCCCTCGGCTGGGAGTACGACAGCGGCAACTACGCCGGCGCGCTGCGTCTGGCCATGGAGCAGATCGGCTACGCCGACCTCCGCCGGGAGCAGGCGGAGAAGCGCGCGCGCGGCGAGCTGATGGGGATCGGGATCTCGAGCTTCACCGAGATCGTCGGGGCCGGTCCATCCAAGCAGTTCGACATTCTCGGGATCAAGATGTTCGACAGCGCCGAGATCCGGATTCACCCGACCGGCAAGGCCACCGCCCGGTTCGGGACCAAATCGCAGGGGCAGGGGCACGAGACGACCTACGCGCAGATCATCGCCGAAGAGCTCGGCATTCCGGCGGCGGATATCCAGGTCGAAGAGGGCGACACGGACACCGCCCCCTACGGCCTCGGGACGTACGCCAGCCGGTCGACCCCGGTGGGAGGCGCCGCGTGCGCCGTGGCCTCCCGGAAGATCCTCGACAAGGCGCGCAAGATCGCGGCGTATCTCCTGGAGGTCTCCGAGGACGACTTGGTGTGGGAGCCGGGGAAGTTCTCGGTCAAGGGCGCGCCGCAGCGGACGAAGACGATCCAGGAGATCGCGTTCGCCGCGTACACGAACCATCCGCAGGGAATGGAGGCGGGCCTCGAGGCCGTCGACTACTACGACCCGCCGAACCTGACGTATCCGTTCGGGAGCTACATCTGCGTCGTGGACATCGACAGAGGCACGGGACAGGTGAAGGTGCGGCGCTTTGTCGCCGTGGACGACTGCGGGAACATCATCAACCCAATGATCGTGGAGGGGCAGATCCACGGCGGCCTCACCATGGGGTTCGCGCCCGCGCTGCTGGAAGAGATCAGCTACGACGACCAGGGGAACATCCGGGGCGGGAGCTTCATGGACTACCTGGTCCCGACCGCGATGGAAGTGCCCCACTGGGAGACGGGCAAGACGACGACCCCGTCCCCGCACCATCCGCTGGGGGCCAAGGGCGTCGGCGAGTCGGCGACGGTCGGCGCGCCCGCGGCGATCGCAAACGCGGTGGTGGACGCCCTGTGGCACCTCGGCGTCCGGCACGTCGACATCCCGATCACGCCGGCGAAGGTCTGGAAGCTGCTGCGGGACAAGGGCGTCACCGAATAGAGGCGGTCCCATGGCGAGTCACATCGAGCAGAAGTTCACGGTCGCCGCGCCCATCGAGCGCGTCTGGGCGTTCCTGACTGATCCGTACCAGGTGGTCGCGTGCCTGCCGGGCGCGGCGATCACCGCGAAGGTGGATGACCAGACATACGAGGGGACGGTGACGGTCAAGGTCGGACCCGTCACCGCGGCCTATAAGGGGCAGGTGCGGTTCGAGCGCGTGGACGCGGCGCACTGGGAGGTCGAGGCGGTCGGCCGCGGCCAGGATATCAAGGGCAAGGGCGGGGCCGAGATGCGCATGCTCAGCCGCCTCGCGGCCGCCGACGGCGGACACACCGAGATCACCGTGTCTGCCGACGTCAACATCAGCGGCATTCTGGCGCAGATGGGCCGCGGGATGATCGAGAGCGTCTCCACCCACGTCTTTCAGCAGTTCGCGACCGCGGTGCGGACCAAGCTGGAGGCGGGCGGCGGCGGCGCCGCCCAGGCCTCCGAGGCGAAGCCGGTCGACGCGCTGTCGCTCGGCGCGAAGGCGGTCGGCGATTCGGTCCGGCGGCTCTTCGGGGACAAGGGCGCCGGATGACGGCGGTGTAGGGACGCCGTGGCGCACGAGCTGCTCGCGCTCGCGAACGCCCTGACCGAGCAGGGCGAGCCGTTCGTGCTGGCGACCGTGGTGCGGTGCGATCGGCCGACCTCGTCCAAACCCGGCGCCAAGGCGCTCGTGCGGAAGGACGGGACCGTTTCCGGGTGGATCGGCGGCAGCTGCGCGGAGCCCGTCGTCGTGAAGGAGGCGCTGCGGGCGCTCGCGGACGGGCAGCCGCGCTTCATTGCGCTCGTCGGAGAGGGCACGGTCGCGTACCCGCGCGAAGGGATGATTGAACATCCGATGTCCTGCCACAGCGGCGGCACGCTTGAGATCTTCGTGGAGCCGGTGCTGCCGCGGCTCCAGGTGCTGATCATTGGGCAGGGGCCCGTGGCGGAGACGCTCGTCAAACTCGGCGACGCCATGGACTACCGCGTCACGCGGATCCCGTCCGAGGCCGCGGTCGAACAGCTGCCCCAGTGCGGCATCGCGCCGCAGACGTGCATCGTCGTCGTCACCCACGGCACGTTCGATGAAGAGGCGCTGGCACACGCCCTCACCACCGAGGCCGGCTACGTCAGCCTGGTCGCCAGCCGACGCCGAGCGGCGGCGATCATCGCGGACCTGCGGGCGCGGGGCGTTCCTGAGGAGCGGCTCGGCCGCCTGAAGGTCCCCGCCGGACTCGACGTCGGCGCCGTGACGCCGGCCGAGATCGCCGCGAGCATCTTGGCGGAGATCGTGCAGGTGTCGCGCGCCCGTGCGGCGGCCGCTGCGCCGGACGGCGCCGCGCAGCCGCGCGTCGACGCCGAGGCGCGGGACCCGGTCTGCGGCATGACCGTGGACGTCGCGTCCGCCCAGTACCGATCCGAGGTGGCGGGGCAGGCGTTTTACTTCTGCTGCGAGCGCTGCAAGCGCAGATTCGACCACGATCCCGCCCGGTACGTCGGCGGCCTCGCAGGCTAGCACGGGTGATGGCGGACCAGGACTCCGGGACGCCGCTCGCGGATCGCCCGTCCCCCCAGACGTCGCCGGCTGTGATCGGCCTGGGTCCGAACCCCGCCCTGGTCGATGAGCGCGTCCACCTCACGCTCCGTGGGCTCGATCCGGGCGTCCCGGTCACGGTGCGTGCCCACATGGACGACGAGCTCGGCCGGACGTGGTCGTCGTGGGCGCGGTACCGCGCGAACCCGCGCGGCGAGGTGGATGTCGCCGCGCAGCCCGCTGACGACGGCACCTATCGGGGGACCGATTTCAGCGGGCTGTTTTGGTCGATGCAGCTGGACCGCGGGAGGTCGGACCGGTCGCCGTTCCCGCACGCGTCCGCGTCACCGCTCACGATGACGTTTCGCGCCGAGATCGACGGGCGAGCGATCGCCGGCGCGCAGCTCGACCGGCCGGTGATGGGGCCCGGGGTGCGGCGCACTCCCGTCCGCGCACGGGGCCTCGTCGGCACATTCTTCCAACCCGCCGACGCGGAGCCGCGTCCGGGGATCCTCGTGATGGGCGGATCCGAGGGCGGCCTGCAGGAGCCGCGGGCCGCCCTCCTCGCCAGCCACGGCTACGCCGCGCTCGCGCTGGCCTACTTCAGATATGAGACGCTGCCGGCGGAGCTCTGGGAAATTCCCCTCGAGTACTTCGAGGCCGCGATCGAGTGGCTGCGCGCGCAGCCGAGCGTGCGGCCGGACCGGGTCGTCGTGATGGGCGCGTCCCGGGGCGGCGAGCTCGCCCTGCTGCTCGGGGCGCGTTTCCCGCAGGTCGCGGGCGTCGTCGCCTACGTGCCCGGGTCGGTCGTGTTCGGCGGCTTCCCGACCGGGCCGTCGCCGCGGGCGGCCTGGACGTGGCGGGGCCAGCCCGTGGAGTATCTGCCGAGGACCCGGTCCGAGCCTCCCGCCAGCCCGGCGGCGGCCGAGTCCGATACGCCGACCGCGATGACCCCGCGGTTTCTCGCGGCGCTGGCCGATGCCGACGCGGTCGCGCGCGTGGCGATCCCGGTCGAGCGCATTCGCGGCCCCGTGCTGGTGGTCTCCGGCTCGGACGACCAGTTGTGGCCGTCTCCGGTGATGGCGGAGATGGTCGTGACGCGGCTGGCCGCACACCGCCACCCCTATCCGTTCCGCCACTTCTCGGCGCACGGCGCGGGGCACGTGCTGAAGTACCCGTACCTGCCCACAACCGTGGACGGGACGCGCCATGCCGTCAGCGGCCAGGTGCTGCTCCGCGGCGGGACGCCGGAAGCGAACGCGTTCGGCCAGGCGGCCGCCTGGGCGGATACCCTGGCATTTCTTCGCGACCACGTCGGGTGACACGGGGCCGTCCGCGCCGGGCCTCCGCCCACCGCGGAGGCAGGAACCTCCCGTCCGAGAAGAGAACGCTAGGGGCCAACGATTTGGGGGGCAGCGGTACCGGACAGCGAAGGCAGAGGGGGCGTCACCTATGGAACGTACGAACGGATCCGGTCGCCAGGGACGGTTGAGCCGGCGCGACCTGCTTGTGCAGGGCCTCGCACTCGGCGGTGGCATCGCGGGTGCGGGAATGCTCGGCGGGGCCGTGTCCTTGCCGGGAGCGGCGGCTGCGGCCGCACAACCCAGGCCCGGCGGCACGTTTGTCTGCGCGCAGGAGGTCGATCCGATCAGCCTCGATCCGCACACGGACTCGAACTTCTCGGCGCTGCAGGCGTTCGAGCACATTTACGAGAGTCTCGTGCAGTACGACGAGAAGATGACCATCATCCCGTGCCTTGCGCAGTCGTGGGAGATCCAGAACGGCGGCAAGACCTGGGTGTTTCACCTGCGTCCGAACGTCAAGTTCCACAACGGGCAGCCGATGACGGCCGACGACGTGCAGTACACCATCAACCGCGTGCTGGACCCCAAGACGGCCTCCCCGTGGTTCAGTTGGTTCGACCAGGTGCAGGACGTTCGGGTGCTCGATCCGATGACCGTCCAAGTGAACATGAAGTCGCCGTACCCCGGGCTTCTCGGCTCGTTCGCCGGGATGCGCGCGTCCGGCGTCATGCCGAAGGGCTACGCGGAGAAGGCGAACTTGAAGGTCCAGGCCGTTGGCACCGGGCCGTTCAAGCTCGTGGAGTACGTGCCGCAAGACCACATCACCTACGCCAAGAATACCGACTACTGGGACAAGCCGTACCCGTACTTCGACGGCATGGTGTTCAAGATTCTGACCGACCAGAACACCCGGATCGCGGCGCTGCGCGCCGGGCAGGTGCACTTCGCGTTTGTCGACGCGCAGGGCGCGCAGGCTCTGCAGGGGGCGCCGAACATCAACACGCTCCACCGCACCGTGGCCAACGTGACGCTCCAGTACATCAACGTGTATCAAAAGCCGCTGAACGACGCCCGCGTCCGCAAGGCGCTCCGGATGGCGGTCGATACGAACGAAGTGATGCAGAAGGCGGCGTTCGGCCAGGCCGTGCCCTCCGGGCCGGTGCCGACCGGCTACGGCGACTGGTATCTCGATCCCAAGGTGCTGCCCTACAACAAGCCCGACATCGACGGTGCGAAGAAGCTGCTCGCCGAGGCGGGCTATCCGAACGGCGCCGGGTTGTCGATCCAGATGAAATGCTCCCCGCTGTATCCACAGTACGTCGCCACCACGCTCGTGGTGCAGGACTCGCTCAAGCGGATCGGGGTCGACGCCCAGGTGGTCCAGGAAGAGTGGGGCACGTTCGTGGCCGACACCAGCCTTTGCGTTCGGAGCGGCGGCACGCAGGGTGGGGAGATCTTCTGCTCCGGCAACACGTTTCGCCCCGATCCCGACGGGTATCTGTTCCCGTACTTCGACTCGATGGGCACCATCAACTACGGCGGCTACCGGAACCCCAAGCTGGATCTGCTGATGCAGCAGGCCCGCCAGAACTTCAACCACGACGAGCGCCGGAGCCTCTACGTCGAGATCCAGCAGACGCTGCTCGACGAGTCCCCGAACTGGTGGTGGTACGTCGCGTATAACTTCGAGTCGATGTCGTCGAAGCTGCAGGGCTTCACGCAGTCGTTTACCCAGCGGCGGATGGCGTTCAAGAAGAGCTGGCTCAGCGCATAAGCCCAAACTCCGGCACGCCCCAGCCGGCGTGCCGCCGGTGACACGATGCCGCCCGGGACCACGGTCCCGGGCGGCGTCGTTACAGCTCGCTGCCGCCCCTAGAGATTTCGCCGGAACAGCATCTCGATGCGGTATCGCCGTCCGGGGCGGGACAGCACGATTTCGGACTCCGGATACCTGCGCGTGGCCGCGAGCCAGACGTTGCACGCGACGTCCGGCGCATCGACGATGACGTGCCCCGCGTGCACGAGGTCGTCGAGCATGATCCGGAGCGCCGGGTCGTACTGGGCGCTCTCGTCGTTCGCCTCCATCGGGATGATGCCCGCCTTCACGGCAACACCTCGGATTCCCCTCTCAAGTATGACTCCGTGAGGCCCTCCAGCGTATCGGGCGTGCGCCCGATGCACCGGGGCTCCGGGCCGTCGAGTCCCGCGGGCGGACCGGAGGGCGGGACCGCCCGCACGCCGAAAGCCACGGGGCGCCCGTCCGCGCTTGCCCGGGCGTCCACACATGCCGACGATGGCCGGGGAGGGCACGATGCGGCAGGGACTGCAGGTCGAGCGGGTGTTCGACCACATCGATGGGCATCAGCCGGAGCATCTCGAGCGGATCCTCGAGCTGATTCGGATCCCGAGCATCTCGGCCGAGAACCGTGGGATGACCGAGTGTGCGGAGCTGTTGGCCTCGTTCTACCGCGGCCTCGGCTGCCAGCACATCGAGATCGTCCCCACGAAGGGGCAGCCCGTCGTCTACGCGGAGTACGACGCCGGCAAACCGGTGACGCTCCTCGTGTACTTCATGTACGACGTCAAGCAGATCACGGGGGAAGAGTGGACGCTCATCCCCGACCCGTTCGATCCCCAGGTCATCGCGCGGCCTCCGTTTCGGCGGTGTCTTGTCGGCAGGGGGGCGGTCAATCAAAAGGGCCCGCTGGGCGCATTTCTGAACGCGGTGGAGTCGATCCGGGCGACGGGGCAGGAGCTCCCCGTGAACCTCAAGTTCATCAGCGACGGCGAAGAGGAGATCGGGAGCCCGCGGCTGGTCGATTTCGCGACGGCCTACCTGGACCGGCTGAAGGACGCCCGGGCGGCGATCTTTCCGAGCGCGCTGCAGGGCCTCACGGGCGTGCCGATGGTGGCGCTCGGCTGCAAGGGCAGCGCGGCGTTTGAGCTCGAGTGCTCCGGAGCGCTGTGGGGGCGCGGGCCGCGGCAGTTTGACATTCACAGCAGCAACGCGGCGATGGTCGACAGCCCGGCATGGCGGCTGATCCAGGCGCTCGCGACGATGACCGACCCCGCCCATCCCGAGCGCGTCACCATCGACGACTTCTACGACGACGTCCTCCCGCCGGCCCCCGAGGACGTCGAGCTCGTGGATCGGATGGCGCCGCACTACGACGAACAGAGCGCCAAACAGGTGATGGCCGTGGACCGGTTCATCGACGACGTCCACGGGCGCGACGCATTGATGAAGCTGTTCTTCGCCCCCACCCTGAACATCCAGGGCATCGTCGGGGGCTACATCGGGCCCGACTTCAAGACGTCGATGCCCCATCGCGTGCGCGCCAAGTTCGAGGCCCGGCTGGTGCCGAACCAAACCTACCGGGGTGTGCTCGAGAAGGTGCGGCGCCACCTCGACCGCCGCGGCTACAGCGACATCCAAATCGTTGCGGTGCGCGGGGGGCGCACGGTGGAGGAGGCCCGCAGTCATGAGTGGGCGCGGACCTCGCCGAGGTCGCCGTTCGTCGCGGCGCTGGTGCGCAGCTGCCGTGCGTTCGGCTACGAGCCGCTGGTCGCGCCGACCTCCGCGGGCAGCGCGCCCTGGCACGTGTTCACCAAGCGGCCGCTGCAGATTCCGCTCGTGCCGGTGGGGCTGAATCACGGCGGACGGGCCCACTCGCCCGACGAGTATCTCGTGATCGAGGGCAACGATCAGGTCAACGGGCTGGCGGCATTCGAGAAGTCGTTCGTCGCGGCGCTCGACGCGATGGGCGCGGTGGTCTAGCCGTCCGTCGTCGGCCCCCGGCCGGACCGCGGCGGCCGGGCCGGTGCGCTAGCCCAGCCGGTGCATCCAGACGAGCGAGATCGCGATGGTGCCGACAAACAGCGCCGCGACCCCGAGCGACGCGATCCCGCTCACCTCGACCGGACGAATCTCCCAGCCGACGATGTGGCCGAGCTGCGTGTACACCCGAGCGAGGTCGCGGTCGTTCGTGACGCGCTGGTACGTGCCCCCGGTGATGTGGGCGATCTGTGTCAGCGTTTCCTCGTCGAGGACCGCAAACCAGTTGCGCCCCCCGAGTTCGAGGAAGGTGCCCTCGGGGCGGCCGAGCCCGATCGTGTACACCTTGACCTTGAGCTCTTTCGCGATCGGCGCCGCCTCGAGCGGCGGAATCCCGCGGTTGCTCTGTCCGTCGCTCAGCAGGACGACGGTGGCCGGCGTCAGCCGGTCGGCATCCGGGGGCGGCGACGTGGGTAGCGTGGGCGTGCCGTACGGGTTCGCGGGGCCGGTCAGCCGGGGCCGTCCCGGCAGCGCGTAGACCGCCTCCAGCAGACCGTCGCCGATCGCCGTCCCAAACTGAGGCTCGAGCGTGTGGATCGAGTCGATGACCTGATCGTGGTCAGCCGTCGGCGCCCTGACGAGCGTCGCGTAACTGCTGAACGAGACGAGACCGACTTTGGTATCCTTCGGCAGCGCCTTCACGAATTTGACGGCCGACGCCTTCGCCGCTTCCAGGCGGTTCGGCGTGACGTCGGTGGACATCATGCTCCGGCTCACGTCGATGCTCATCATGACGACGGTCTTGTTGTCCGGGGTCGGGATCGCGGCCACAGGTCGCGCGACCGTGAAGATCACGGCGCACAGCGTGGCGAGGTAGAACGCGGCCGGGACGTGGCGGCGCCAGCGGCCGCCGGCCTCCGCCGCGCGGGCCACGAGATCAAGCGTGGAGTACGTCATGCGCTCCCGCGGCGGGCGCCGCAGGATCCAGATATAGCCCGCGACGAGCACCGGCACAAGCAGGTAGAGCAGGAGCGCGGCCGGCCAGAGGAAACTCACGGGAACACCACCCGCCACTTCGCTGCATGGCCGCGCCCGGCGGAGCTCACCGGCACCACTCGCGCCATTGTCGATCTATTCAGTTGGACCGCCGCATCTCCTCCCTTGGGCGTCACCGGCAGCGCGCCCGTGGCACGCGCCCGCCGGCCTGCGGCGCGGGACGAGACTACCAGCCTGGTTCTACTTTTGCGATAAGCGGCAAACCGACGGCGCCTACCATGCGCCTCAGTTGCATCTTGCCGCCGCGCCAGGGCTTGAGATATAAGGGTTTCGTTGGGTCTTGACAAGGCCCCGCTTTTCTGAGATAATCCCTTGCGTAAACAGAAAGAGGGTCGGCCACCACCGAAGTCCTTGAATCGCGAACACCAGGTTCGCGATTCTGCATTTAACCACTCTTTTTGACGAATCGTCCGCGGTTCTGCGTCGGCAAGACGGCCGTCATCGCCGCGGTCAGCGTCTGGCGCGCCCGGAAAAAGCCCTTCCACGGATCGTCGCCCTCCAGGCGCTTCTCGAAGTTTCCCAGGTTGAACTGCTCGGGCTTGAGCCCAGGCGTCACCTCGGACCAGTCAAGCGGCGTCGACACGGGCGCCTTGGGGCGGCGCCGCACCGAATACGGCGCGGCCACGGTCTGCGCGAATCCGTTCCGGTAGGGGTCCAGATAGACGCGTCCCCGTCGGGCGGAGATGTGCGGCTCGACCGTGAGCTCCTTGGGATACCGGGCGGCGATGTGCTGGACGACCGCCTCCGCGAACGCCAGGACCTCCGCGACGTCGGGGCCGACGCGGATTGGCACGAACACATGAAGGCCGCGGCTGCCCGATGTCTTGGGGAACGACGTCAGGCCGAGCGCGTCCAGCTCGGTCTTGACCCGCCGGCCGGCGCGGGCAGCGTCGGCGAACGCGCCGGACGTCGGGTCCAGGTCGAAGCACACCCAGTCGGGGAGCCGCGGCGCCGCGGCGCGGCTCGCCCACACATGGATCGCGATGCAGCCGAGGTTCGTGAGCGCCGCCTGCGTGGCGCGCGCTCCGCCCACGACGTAGTTGGTGACGCCCGTCGCGTCATGGACGCGCTTGATGGGGGTGCCCGGGGGAAGCCCGCGCGGGGCCGAGCGCTGGTAGAAGCACTCGCCCCGCAGGCCGTCCGGGCATCGCTCCATCGTCAAGAGCCGGTCGGCGAGGTAGGGTCGCAGGTGCGGAAAAATGCGGTCGTAAAAGGACACGAGATCGAGCTTCGTGTATCCTTCGGCCGGCCAGAACACCTTGTCCGGGTGGGAGATCGGCACCGGCAGCCGCCGGAGATTGGGTCGAGGGGGGCGGGCGCTCATGAGAGCGGTGCCGGAAGGGTGACGTCGCGGGGCGCCTTGTCGTCCCGCAGCCCCAGGAACGACGGCTGGCGCAGCTTGCGGTCGCCCGTCAATTCTTCGTAGGCGATCTGCGCGACGAACCGCGGGGCCAGGTACGTGATGCCGCGTCCGCGAGGGGGATCGGCGACGGTCGGGGTCCGGCGCACGAACGGCCGGAACGCGTGGAAGAGCGACGCCAGCGTCTCTGTGGTGAAGCCGGTGCCGACCTTGCCCACGTAGCGCAGTGTCCCGCGGTTGTAGGCCCCGAGCAGAAGCGCGCCGAACCGCGTCCGCGATCCGCTCGGTGCCGTATAGCCGACGATGACGAACTCATCCTCCTGGCGCACCTTGACCTTGAGCCACGCCCGTGACCGCCCGCCGACGTACGGCGCGCTGAGATCTTTCGCGACCAGCCCTTCATACCCCCGGCGTCTGGCGACCCGGTACGCCGCGAGGCCGTTCTTCGCGAGCCGGCGCGCGAGCAGCAGCGGGCGACCGGGTCGCAGGACGGTTTCCAGCGCATCGCGTCTCGCGGACAGGGCCTCGCGTCGAAGGTCCCGCCCGTTGAGATACAGGCAGTCGAAGATCGCGTAGGTCGGGGCGGCGGCGCCCCGCTGCAGCAGCTGGAACCGGGAGACGCGGCGGCGGTCGAACGCGACGATCTCGCCGTCGAGGAGCGCGTTGCGGCACGGCAGGGTGCTCACCGCGGACGCGAGGCCGGGGTACGCCGCCGTCCGGTCGTGCGCGTTCCTCGAGAGCAGCCGGACCCGCGCGCCCTCTTTGTACGCGAGCATCCGGTAGCCGTCGTACTTCTCCTCGTAGACCCACCCCCGCCGCTCGAACGGCGCGCTCACGAGCGTGGCCAGCATGGGACTCACGCGGATGGGGATCCGGTCGGTCATCGGCGTGCCCGGCGCGCGGGCACGGCCGTTCGTGCCGGCGTGCGGCGCGGACCGGCCGGCGTCCGCGTCCGTCCGGCGGGTGGGTCGGCGGCCGCCGCCTTCTCGACGTTGCCGCCGGAGGCCCGCGCGATCGAGGCGAGCGTCCGGTTCGAGATGACCGAGCGGGGCCGCGCGGTTTCCACATCGTGCGTCGACGCGGAGGCATCCCGGTGTTTGATCAACAACCACGCCGCGCGGCCGGAGGATCCGGGCGGTCCGCGCCGGGTGCGCACCAGGACCCACGACCCCGTGAGCTTCCGCCCGTAGAGCGTGAACTTGAGTTCGCCGCGCCGCAGGGACAGGTCGACCCGCGGCTCGTCCGGGACCCAGGTGCCGAGATCCCACACCATCACGGTGCCGGCGCCGTACTGGCCGTCGGGGATGCTGCCCTCGAACTTCGCGTACTCGATCGGATGGTCTTCGACGCGCATCGCGAGGCGCTTGACCGACGGGTCGAGCGAGGGCCCCTTCGGCACCGCCCACGACAGGAGCACCCCGTCCCACTCGAGGCGCAGATCGTAGTGCAGATGGCTCGCCTGGTGCTTCTGGACGACGTAGAGGAGGCGGCGGGCCGGCGCCGTCCTGCGGCCGCCCGCGGGCTCAGGCGTGACGTCGAAGCGGCGTTTCCGGCGATACGCGTCGAGGCTCATCGGTCGCTTCGGGGCGTTCGTGCGGAGACGGCGCACCCCACGTTAGTGTACCCGCCGCCGCGCCGACTCTGTCACCGACCGCATTCGACGCACCCCGAGCGGACCCTCTGACGGCTGCGGACGCGATGGCGGAGCGTCCTCGACCGGCAGTCGGCTCTCCGGTGGATGCCGTCGCGCGAGCAGGCGGCGGTGAGCCCCGGCGCGAATTGGGGGGGAGTCGATTCCGCGGCCACGGACCATTGAGCGTCAATGTGGTGCCTCGCGCCGTCACGGACCGATCTCCCGGGGACCCATGGGGTGTGTGAAGGGTGCCACGCGGCTGCCGGGGTGTGTATTCCGTTCGCGCCGGTGTGCCGGCCCGCGTGCGCGGGCGGTCCATTGTCGACCGTGGTGGATGACGGATGAGGAGGTCGAGCGTGGAGAAGCGCCAGTACCTCGAGACCGGATTGCGGCAGGAGATGACCGCGGCGGGTGTGGACGCGGTCATCGGGGTGTCCCCTGAGAACGTGCAGCATCTGGCCGGAGTGTTCATCATCAGCCAGCGGATGATCAGCGATCGGCTCGCGTTCGCGGTGTACCGGCGTGAGGGCGCGCCGTTCTTTGTCGTCAGCACGGTCGTCGAACACACGGCCCGCACGCAGTCGTGGATCGATGAGATCGTGCCGTACACGGAGCACGCCGTGCTGCCGGTCGACGGGTTGGTGCGCGCGCTCAAGGAGCGGGGTCTCGATCGCGGGCGGGTCTGGATCGAAATGGGCTACTTGCCCGGGCGGGACGCCGATGCGCTGCGGCGCGCGCTGCCGCAACTGGAGATCCTCGACGCCGAAACGGTGTTGAACCGGTCCCGGATGGTGAAGACGGACGACGAGATCCGGCACATGACGGAGATCGCCGGCATCTGGGAGACGGCGGTCGACGCCGGCTATCGTGCGACCAAGGCCGGCGAGACTGAGCGTTCGATCGCCCGTCGCCTGGCGCACCACCTCTTGGACGGCGGTGCCGACTGGGTGCCGTTCTATAGCTTCGCCTCGGGTCCTGAGCGGACGATGATCGCCCACTCCGTGCCCGACGAGACCCGCGTGGGGCCGGGCACGGTCATGCGGATGGATATGGTCGGGTTTTTCCGCGGGTACTACACCGACTTCGGCCGCATGGCCGTGGTGGGGGAGCCGTCCGCGGCGCAGCGCGACGCGTACCACACGCTCGTCACGCTGCAGCGCGAGATGATCTCGCGGTTGAAGCCCGGACGGCGCGCGTCCGATCTGTACCGCGAATCCGTAGCGGTCGGTAAGGACCTTGGTCTCGAGTTCTCGATGGACGCGATCGGCCACAGTCTCGGTCTTCGGCTGCATGAATACCCGATCCTCACCCCCTATGAGGAAGAAACGCTCGTGCCGAACATGCTGATGTGCGTCGAAATCATGCACCCCTTTAAGGGACTCGGCCGGTTTCACGTGGAGGATCTGGTGCGGGTGGGCGAGCGCGGCGGTGAGCGGCTGACGACGAAGATGGACACCAGTTCCTTGATGGTCGTGGGCTGATCGGTCTAGCATCGGAAGGCCGAGGCGGGCCGGCGTGCGCGCACGGCCGGCCCCCAACGCGTTGCGCTCACGGCGGTCCGCCGGACGAACGGAGCTCCACCGCGCCGCCGAGGGCTGACGTGTCGCCGTGACGCCCACCGTGGAGGACTATCGCGACAGGAGGTCGGACCGGATGGCGGGATCCTTTCGACTCGGCGTGGATATCGGAGGCACGTTCACGGACGTGATGGTCGCGGACGACGCCGGCACGGTGACCGCGACCCTGAAGACGCCCTCCGTGCCGGGCGCGCCCGAGGAGGCCATTTTCAACGCCCTGGATGATCTCCGGCGCGCGAAGGTGCCGCCGGAAGAGATCGCGTTGTTCGTCCACGGCACCACGCTCGGCGTCAACACCCTCATCGAGCGGAGCGGCGCCCGGACGGGCCTGCTCGTCACGCGCGGCCTGCGCGACATCCTCGAGATCCGGCGGCTCCGTCTGGAAAATACGACCGATTTCTACGGCGACAAGCCGCTGCCGCTCGTGCCCCGCGACCTGGTCCAGGAGATCGACGAGCGGATGCTCGCCGACGGGCGCGTGCACCGCGCGCTCGACCTTTCGCAGGTGCGCGACGCGGTCCGCCGGCTGGACGCCGACGGGGTCACTGCGGTGGCCGTGTGCTTCATGCACGCCTACAAGAACGCCGCGCACGAGCATCAGGTCCGGGACCTGATCCGGACCGAGTTCCCCGGGCTGTTCGCGTGCGCGAGCGCCGACCTGTGGCCGCAGCAGCGCGAGTACGAGCGCTGTCTGGTCGCCGTGATGAACGCGTACATCGGCGCGCGCATGGCCGGGTACTTTCGCAACCTCGCACGGGGGGCGGCGGAACGCGGGCTGCGGGCGCAGGTGCTCTCGACCAAGTCGAACGGCGGCGTGATGACCGCCGCGCGCGCGGCCGAGGAGCCGGTGCAGACGCTCCTGTCGGGGCCGGCGTCCGGCGTGATCGGGGCGGCCCACGTCGCGCGCCTCGCCGGCGCGGGCGGGATCGTGACGCTCGACATGGGTGGGACGAGCGCGGATGTGGCGATCGTGGTGGACGGCCAACCCGCCTACTCGACGGAGAACCAAGTCGGCGATTTCCCCGTGATCATGCCCGCCGTGGACGTGTCGTCGATCGGGGCGGGGGGCGGATCGATCGCGTGGCTGGATGCGGCGGGCGTCCTCAAGGTGGGACCGCGCAGCGCCGGCGCCGACCCGGGGCCGGCGTGCTACGGTCGAGGCGGCCGGTGGCCCACGGTGACGGATGCGTACGTGCACCTCGGGATCATCGCCCCGGACCGGTTCCTCGGCGGGCAGATGCCGCTGACGGCGTCGCTCGCCGAGCAGGCCCTCACGGAGCTCGGCCGCGGGATCGGCCTGTCGTCGCGTGCCGTCGCGCAGGCCATTCTCGACGTGACCACGTCGAACATGTACGCGCAGTTCACCCCGCTGATGGCCCGCAAGGGCGTGGATCCGCGCGACTTCACGCTGCTGGCCTACGGTGGGGCCGGCCCGACGCACGCGTTCCTCCTCGCCCGGGAGGTCGGGATCGGGAAGGTGCTGATCCCGCCGTCGCCCGGGACGCTGTGCGCCCTCGGCTGCATCGTGGCCGATCTCCGCAACGACTTCGTCCACTCGCTGTACCGCAGCGATCACCAACTCACCGACGCCGACCTCGAGGCGGCCTACGCCGCGCTCGAGCGGCGCGGCCGGGAATGGCTCGAGGAGGAGAGTGCGCAGGGGATCCGACTCACCTCGTCCTTCGTCCTGTACAGCGCCGACATGCGGTACGAAGGGCAGGCGTTCGAGATCGAGGTCTCCGTGCCGGCCGACGAACGCGGGGACCGTGCGGCGGTCGGGCGGCGGTTCCATGCGCTGTACCACTCGATTTTCGGCGTGAGCGATGCGAAGGCGCCGGTCACGTTCGTCAATCTCCGGGCGACGGTGGTGGGCGAGACGGCCAAGGTGACGCGGCTCTCGGCGCGGGAGGGGCGCGGCGGCGAGCGCCCCGACGAGACCCGGCCGGTGTTCGTGGACGGGGCGTCCCGCGACGCGCGGGTCTGCCAGCGCGCTGCCGTCGGTCGGGACCGGTGGATCGTCGGGCCCGCGGTCATCGAGCAGTACGACACGACCACGTTCGTGCCACCCGGATACCGCGTGCGCGCGGATGCCGCGGGGAACCTCGTCGGGGAGGCCGGGTGATGACGACCGATCCGGTGTTTCTCGAGATCTTCAAGAATCGGATTCAGGCCATCTCCGAAGAGATGGCGAGCGTCGTGCTGCGCACCGGCTTTACCGTCTTCGTCAAGGAAACGGCGGACTTCGGGGTGTGCCTCCTGTCGCCGGCCGGCGAGACGTTCGGGTCGCCGGTGTCCACGGGCGTGAGTCTGTCGCTCGGGCTCCCGGGTCAGGGCGTGATCTCCGCGATTGCCGAATGGCACGAAGGCGACATCGTCATCGCGAACGATCCGTTTACGACCGGCGGCTTGTCCACACACCTGGCCGACGTCTACCTCGTGAAGCCGATTTTTGCGGGCGGCCGGATCATCGCGTTCGGGTGCAGCTTCGTCCACTCGTCAGACGTCGGCGGCAAGGTGCCAGGCAGCATCAGTCCGACCAGCTACGACATTTTTCAGGAAGGGGTGCGGATCGCGCCGGTCAAGCTGTACGACCGCGGCGAGCTCAACCAGCAGATCCTCACCATCTTCCTCGACAACTGCCGGATTCCCGAGCAGAACTTGGGCGATCTCCGGGCGCTGATGGCGTCGCTCAATACCGGCGAGCGTCGTCTCCACGAGCTCGTGGCCCGCTACGGCGTGGAGCAGGTCGAGCGGGGTATCCAGGACCTGATGACGTACGCCGAGCGCCTCGTGCGCGCGATGGTCCGCGACATCCCGGACGGCGAATATACGTTTTGGGACTACCTGGACGCCCTCGACGGCGGGTATCCGATCCGCCTGCGGTGCCGGCTGGTCGTGCACGGGGACGAGTTGTTCATGGATTTCGAGGGCACCGATCCGCAAGTCCGCGCGGCGTTCAACCTGCCGTCGTGCAATCAGCCGGGGCACTTCATGCTCGTGCCGTCACTCGTGCGGTATTTCCGCACGCTGGATCCGTCCGTGCCGTGGAACACCGGCATGGTGCGGATGGTCACGAACAACGCGCCCGCCGGCAGCCTGCTCAACCCCGAGTTCCCCGCGGCGGTGGGGGTGCGCGCCGCGACGTTCATCCGCCTGATGGACGTCGTGATCGGGGTCCTGAGCCAGGCGCAGCCGGACCGGCTGCCGGCCGTCGGCGCCGGGCAGGCGTGTATCGTGCTGCTCGCGATGGTGGACGCGCGGAGCGGCAAGCACTTGGTCGGCGTGGTCCAGCCGATCTGCGGCGGCTCCGGCGGGCGTCCGATGCGCGACGGGATCGACGGCATGGACTTCGCCGTCGGCTACCTCCGGAACGTGCCGGCCGAGACGCTGGAGGCGGATATGCCGATTCTGATCGAGCGGTACGGTCTGCGGCCCGATTCCGGCGGCCCCGGCCGCTTTCGAGGCGGGTGCGGGATCGAGCTCATGGTGCGCGTCTTCGCACCGGACACCGTCATGACGGCGCGCGGGATGGAGCGCATGCAGTTCCGACCCTGGGGCCGGTTGGGCGGCTTTCCCGGGATGCCCGGGACCGCGATCAAGAACGAGGGCACCGCAGAGGCGATGCCAACGGGGCGCATCGACGAGCTGTTGCTCCAGCCCGGCGACACGGTGACGTTCGCCTCGCAGGGAGGCGGCGGGTACGGCGATCCCTTCGCGCGCGATCCGGCGCTGGTGCAGTCGGACGTGCTCCGGGGTCTCGTCTCCGACGCGTCGGCGCGAGAGGACTACGGGGTGGTGCTCCGGGGCGGGCAGGTCGACGCTCCGGCCACGGCTGCGCTCCGCTCTTGTCGGCCGCTGCGGCAGACTGAGTACACCTTCGGCCCGGAGCGGGAGGCCTTTGAGGCCGTGTGGTCGGATGCGATGCAGCTCGCCTTGAACCGCAGCCTCATGACGTACCCGCTGGCGCTGCGCAACTACCTCAAGCAGCGGACGATGCGCGAGGTCGACGCACGGGCTGGCCGCGGGGACTGCCCCGCGCCCGAACGCATCGCCGAGATCGTGCGCGCGCTCCACGCGCGGCTGGCTGGCGTCGAGCGCGTGGACGACGCCGCGCCGGCCCGCTCGTGATGGAGGGCGGGCGCGACCCGTTCGTCCGCCGTCCGTGCTACCGGCGCTCGACCAGCCGCCGGTATTCCTGGGTCTTGAGGACCGACACGGCGAGCAGCACCAGGATGACTGCGAACCCGATCAGCACCGTCGAGAGCGCCGCGAGCGTCGGGTCCTGATAGTTCTGCTCGTAATTGAACATCGCGATCGGCAGCGTGTTGTTCCGCGGCCGTGTCAGGAACAGCGACACGTCGACCTGGTCCCATGACGTGACGAACGCGAAGAGCGCGCCGACGATGAGGCCGGGCCGGATCGAGGGAATGGTCACCCGAAAGAACGTGACGAAGGGATTCGCCCCGAGGTCCATCGCGGCTTCCTCGTACTCGCGGCCGAGCGTCTGCAGGCTCGCCGCGACGATCGACATCACGAACGGGAGCCCCAGCAGCGCGTGTCCGAGGACCAAGCCGGTGCGGGTCCCGTATAGTCCGATCCGGATGTACAGTAAGAAGAGCGCCGCCCCGAACACGATGGCCGGGACGATGATCGGCAGCAGCAGGAACGACCCTGCCCACTCGCGCCCCCGGAAGCGATAGCGCGCGAGCCCGTACGCCGCGAGCGTGCCCAAGACGATCGCCACCACGGTGGCGCCGACGGCGACGACCAGCGAGTTCGCCAGCCCGGTCCGGAACTCGGGCACCGCGGCGGCGTTCGTGTACCAGTGCAGGGTGAAGCCGGCCAGGGGGAACTCGCCGTAGGTCGACGGGTTGAACGAGTCCACGACGACGAACGCGAGCGGCGCGAGCATGTACACGCCGACGAGTCCGAGGACGACCCACAGCGTGATCGCGACGGGATCGCGGCGCCCCCCGGTCATCCACGATCTCCCACGGTCGCGAGACGGCGGCGACACAGGAGGTTGGAGACGAGCATCGTGATCCACACAAGGGCAATGAGCGCGATCGCCTCGACCGACGCGAGCGGCCAGTTGAGGTCCGAGATGTCCTGGTAGATCAGTAGCGGCAGGACCTGCACGCGGCCGCCTCCGAGGAGCTGCGGGGTGACGTACGCGTTCATCGCGAGGACGAAGGTGAGCTGCGCCGCCGCGTAGAGCCCGGGAAACGACAGCGGCCACGTGACGCGGACAAACGTCTGCATGCGGGTCGCGCCCAGGTCCGCGGCGGCTTCCCGCAGCGCCGGATCCGTCCGGAGCAGGATGCTCAGGATCGGAAACACGGTGAACGGCAGCAGCACGTGGATGAGCGCGATCTCCACACCCGTAAAGTTAAAGATCAGCCGGACCGGCGCCGACACGAGATGCAGCCGCAGCAGCAGCCAGTTCACCGGCCCGCCGCGCTCCAGGATCACGAACCACCCGTAGGCTCGGACGATGCTGCTGGTGAGCAGCGGGGAGAACACGAGGACGTACGCGGCGATGACCCAGCCGGTCTTCCGGATCTTGGCGATGGCGTACGCGGTGGGATAGCCGACGACGAGACACACGATCGTGGCGAGGCCGGCGAGGCGCACTTCCTGCCACACGACGCTCGCGTAGAAGGGATCCGTGAAGAACCGCCGATACGCGTCGAAGGTCACGCGCGGTTCGACGTGCGTCCCGGTGTAGTGGTACGCGCTGTTGACGAACATAATGGCCAGCGCCGACAGGAGTAGCGCCACGATGAACGCGATGGCCGGCCCAAGGAGCGCCGGGATCACGAGGGCCTGTCCGCGCGGGGTGCGCGGTGTCGCGTCGGTGGTCATTCGGTCAGCACCACGCCGTCGTCCAGGCGCCACGCGGCGGTGACCGAGGCGCCCCGCTCGACGGCCGGCGTCCCGTCAGCGTGCGCCTGCGCGATCAGCGCGAGCCCGCTCGGCGCGGCGAGTCGGTACTCGATCACGGCGCCTTTGAACGTGACGTCGCGCACCTGCGCCTCGAGGTGGTTTTCGTATCCCGCCGGCGGCTCGCCGGCCGCGAACAGACGGAGCCGCTCCGGGCGCACGCACAGGTAGGCCGTGGTGCCGGGCGCGGCGTCCGTGCCGCCCGGCCCGACGACGCGCGCCCCTCGGGTGCGCAGTGTCGTGCGCGCGGCGTCGCGCGCGTCGACTTCCCCTTCCAGCAGATTGCTGTCGCCGAGAAACGCGGCGACGAACCGGGTGCGCGGCCGCTCATACACGTCGCGGCCGCTGCCGATCTGCTCCACCATCCCGTCGCGCATGACCGCGATGCGGTCCGACATCGTGAGGGCTTCGGTCTGATCGTGCGTGACGTAGACGAACGTCGTGCCGACGCGGTGCTGGATCTCCTTCAGTTCGAGCTGCATCTGCACCCGCAGGCGCAGGTCGAGTGCGCCCAGCGGTTCGTCCAGGAGCAGCACCGCGGGTTCGTTCACCAGCGCGCGCGCGATCGCGATCCGCTGCTTCTGCCCCCCGCTCAGCTGGTGAATCCGGCGCCTACCGTAGCCGGTGAGATCCACCAGCTCCAAAATCTCGTGCACCTTCCGCCGGATCTCCTCACGGCTCAGACGCCGCAGGCGCAGCCCAAAGGCGATGTTCTCGTACACGTCGAGGTGCGGAAACAGGGCGAGATGCTGAAAGATGAGGTTCGTGTCCCGGCGGTAGGGGGGAATGGTGTTCGCGAGCCGGCCTTCGAGGTACAGGTCGCCCTGGCTCGGCGCCTCGAATCCGCTGATCATGCGCAGCACCGTCGTCTTCCCGCACCCGCTGGGACCGAGGAGCGAGAAAAACTCGTTCTCCCGGATTGTCAACGTGACGTCCCGCACGGCGTGCACGGTGCCGAACCACTTGTGCACGTGGCGCAGTTCGACCGCGGGGCCGGGCCCCGTGTCGGTGCTCACGCGGGGACGCCCCCGGGGGAACGGCCGGCGAGGACGGTCGAACAGGGTCGTGCGGGCAGCGGTGACACGGCGGGGAGTCCGCCCCTCCCGCTCCGTCCGGGGCGGCGGTGGCCGACCCGGACGGAGACGAGCGCGGGCGCGAACGCGATCGCTACATCTTGGCCTTCACTTCACGATCCCAGCGCTGCTTCCACGCATTGTTCTGGGCGTTGACCGTTGCCCAGTCCGGCTGAATCGCCTTCTCGGCGACCGACGGCTGGAACGCGGGTTCGGCCTGGAGGGAAGCTTGGAGCTTCGCCCCCTTCACCGCCGGGGCGGTCGCGGTGAGGTTGCAGTAGCGCTCGATCGTCGCCGTGGACAGGTACGTGTTGATGACGTCGGACGCGACCTCGATCTGATCCGGGCTCGAGCCCTTGATGATGTTGAAGAAGTAACTGAAGGCGACCACCCCTTCCTTCGGCAGCGCGTACCCAAAGGGGCCGGCGCCGTTCGGGCTCTCCTGATTCCACGTGATCGCGAAGCTCGTGAAGTACGGCGCGATCAACGCGTCCCCGCGGGCGAGCGCGTCCTTGACCTGATCATTCGTGGTGAACAGCGCCAGGAACTGACCGTCCGCGGCGGCCTTGCTGTACTTTTCGAACGCGCCGTCGATCTGCTTGGCACTCCCGCCGTCCGCGTAGGCGACGCCCAGCAGCCCGTTGAAGGCCCACGCGTAATCGAACAGCATCACCTTGCCCTTGAAGCGCGGCGCGAAGATGTCGTTCCAGCTCGTGGGCGGCTCTTTGACCAGCTTCTTGTTGTACAAGATCCCGATCGCGCTGTACCCCCAGCCGATCCCGGTGCCGTTCGGGCGGTGATACCCGGGATAGACGTTCGCGAGGTTGGGGATCCGCTTGGGATCCAGGGGGAGCCACAGCCCATCGAGCTCGCCCTTGGTCTGCGCGTCGGTATTGAAGAAGCCGAAGTTGATCAGCGGGTTATTGGGGTTCACCTGCCGCTGCGCGACGATCTTCGGATACGTGACGGCGTTCGTCCCCTCGTACAGTTCGATGTTGACGTTCGAGTGAGCGTTCTGGTAGGCCGTCTTGACCTCTCGCGGGACGACGCCTTGGCCGCCCCCGATCCAGATGAACTCGGTGATGTCCACGGGGCGCCCGTTCGCTATCGAGAGGTCCGCCCACGCGTTGGGCGTTCGAGCGGCCAGTCCTCCGAGCGCGCCGAGCCCGAGCGCGGTGCCCGCTGCGCCTCCCCGCTTCAGCAGTGACCGTCGTGTGAGCCGCGGGTGCTGACCTGGATTCATTGACCCACCCCTTTTGTCGCAGTGTGGAGAGGGGATGCGTCCGGCATCCCATGTTGGAGCACATTTTGCCATGGGATCTCCGATGCCCTCTTTGAGCCGGACGTGGGCCCGCGGCGGTACCCGGCGGGGGGCCACCGAGACGTCGGCGGAGCGATCAGGGTGCGGCGAGGTCGGAACGCACGTGCGCCGCGACGGCGTGTCCTCACGTCACCGCCCGCGGGATGGTGGAGTCAGCCGGCGGCGACCCGGGGCACCTCCTCGGCGTCGGGGTAGGGCGGGATCAGGCGATCGTACGCGTCGCGCATCAGCGGCGACGAGACCATAAAGTCCGCGGACGCCCGGTTGCACGCGACCGGCACATTCCAGACCGCGGCGATCCGCAGCAGCGCGCGCACATCGGGGTCGTGCGGCATCGGCTCAAGCGGGTCCCAGAAGAAGATCAGAAAATCGATCGAGCCCCTGGCGATCCTGGCGCCGATCTCCAGATCGCCGCCGAGCGGGCCGCTGTGAAACGTCGTGACGGGCAGGTCGAGTTCGCGGATAATCAGCGCGCCGGTCGTGCGGGTGGCGTAGAGGAAGTGCTCCTCGAGGGATCCGCGGTTGAAGCGCATCCACTCGACCAGCTCGGCCTTCTTGTTATCGTGCGCAATGCACGCGATGCGCTTCTCGCGGCCCATGCGCACCCGCCGGTACGTCTCCACGCGCATCCTCCGGGTCCACCACAGGGACGGTCCGGTGGATCGCGAGTATCGTACCGGGATGGGCGCGCCGAAAGGTGAGGTGAGTCTCAAGCGTGCGTGAAGCGTCACCGCGCCGCGGGCGGGTGGGCGTCGAGCCGGTACCCGATGCCGCGGACGGCGACGATCCGCACGTCGCCGGTGGACTCGATCTTCTTCCGCAGCCACGCGATGTGCGTATCCAGCGTCCGGGTGTCGCCGAAGTAGTCGTCGCCCCACACGTCACGCAGCAGCCGTTCGCGCCGGACGATCTTGCCCTGGTGGCGGAGGAGCAGGTGCAGCAGCCCGAACTCTTTCGCCGAGAGCGGCACCGGGATGCCGCCGGCCGTCACCGCGTGATGCTCGACGTCCATCGCCAGGCCGTGGACGGCCAGCAGGTGCTCCGTGCCCGTCTGGAGCAGCAGCGTCTCGAGGATGTTCGCAATGTCCTCGCAGCGGTCGGTGCTGTCCTCGAGCGTCTCGCAGATGTCCTTCCACTTGATGATCTCTTTCGCGCCCGCGCGGCCGGCGAAGAGGCGGCCGACCGCGTCCCGGAGCACGTCGTCGCCCTGATTCTCGAGGAGATGCAGCGTCCGCGTGTGGGGGAACACGTCCTGCATGCGGTGCACGCGGCCGACCGCCGCCTCAAGCTCCAGGGCGCACGCGAGCACGATTTTGCCGAGTTCGAGCGCCGGCGGAAACACGCGGCGAATCCGGTAGATCGCGAGCCGCGCCGCGGCCGCTTCGACGCCGTCGAGCACATCGTCGAGTTTGCCGGTCAGCGCCTGCAGGGTGTCCGTCGGCGTGGTGCTGGCCCGTCCGGCGGCGAGCATCTCGAACATGTCGCGCGCGATCGCGTCGCCCTTGTGCTCGAGGTCGCGAATCGGCGGCCAGGCGTCCACGAAGGACGACTTGCCCTGCAGGGCCGACACCAGGGTGCGGGCGGCCTGGCGGATCGTCCCGGTGAGATCCTGCAGGAGATCGAATTCGGGGGCGTCGGTGGGAGCCGGGCCGTCAGTACGCTCGAAGTTCATGACACTTCTTATTATAGCGTGCGGCCGGGTCGAGCGACGGGCGCCGCCGACGTCCGGGAACTTTTCCCGTCCACCGCGCGCTATCAGCGTCAACGCACGGTACCGCAGAAGCACGCTCAGACCGTACCACGCACCGGGGGGATGCGTATGCGTTCGTGGTCGACGCTCCTGATCGTCCTGCTCACACTCCTCGGTGTCGCCTCGTCCGGAGCGGCGCAGCCCGCCGCGCGCCTGCAGATCGACGGCACCATTCAGGGGGTCGACTGTGCGGCCCAGCAAATGACCCTCAAGAGCGGCGCCGGCACGACCGTGCTGCAGTCGACGCTCGCGACCGTGATCGACGTCGACGACCAGCCGCAGCCGCTCTGTTCGCTGCAGCCGTACATCGGCGCGCCGGCCACCGTCGCGCTCGTGCCGGTGAGCGGCCAGTTCATGATCGCCCACCTGACCGTGCACACCCCGCCCGCCGCCCCCCAGCCCGTGCCGTACACGCCGGCCCCGTACACGCCGGCCCCGCCCCAGGGGTCCGGTCCGGCGCCGGCGATGGCCGGCACCGTGTTGGGAACGATCATGGTCGGCGGCCTCCCGTATCTCCTCGTCCAAGGGCCGGACGGAGCGTTCTACCGCTATCCGTACTACGGGCAGTACCGGCGCATGTACTACCAGCCTTCGTATCGGCCCTACCTCGGGCCGACTCGCCCGATGCTCACGTATGGTCCGTACCGCAGGTGCCGCGACCGCACGTGGAGCCAGTGGTGCTACTGAGGATGTACGGCGCGTACGACGGCCACACGACGTGTGGATCCGCAAGCGCACTAGGGGGTGGAACGGCATGATGTGGAAGACGGCTCGCGCGGTGGTGCTCGGTGTCGTGGTGCTCGCCATGGGGGCATCAGGGGTGACGGCTCAGCCGTCCCCGGTCGTGGAGCAGTTTGGACCCAACGCCTGGACGAACTGGCAGGCGAGCGTGATCAAGGCGCAGGGGTTCGGCGCGCCGCCGGCCGGCGCCACCTCCGACGCGCAGGCGGCGCTCATGGCGCGGCGCGCGGCCATCGTCGACGCGTACCGGGCTCTGCTCGAAGCGTCGCTCGACGTGACCGTGCGATCGAAGACGTCGGTGGAGCAGGCCGGCGTGAAGTGGGACACGATCGAGACGCAGGTCGAAGGGGTCGTCCGCGACGCGACGATTCTCGATGAGCAGCAGTACGCGGACGGCCGCTACGCGGTCACCGTCCAGATGCCCCTCTACGGGCCGAACGGCCTCGGGCAGACCGTGATCCCCTACGTGGCCCCGGCGCCGCCCGCGGTGCCCGTGCCCGTACCGCCGCGCATCACCCCGACCGTGCCGCAGCGGCCCGGGTTTTACTCGCGGCCCGTCTCGCCGCCGGCCGCGCCGGGCGCGTTTACCGGCCTGATCGTGGTGGTGGACGGGGTCCACCTGGATCGGTCGATGAGCCCCGCGGTGCTGACGCCGGAGGGCCAGGTGGTGTACGGCCGCGGCTGGTGGAAGCCCGGGCAGATCAGCCAAGAACTGGCCGACGACTACGGCATCGTCGGATACGCCGCGACGGCCGGCGGTCCGGACAGCCGCGCGGGGTCGAATCCGCTGATCGTCCACGCCGTGGGCGTGAGCGGGCCGCCCGAGTCGAACTTCAAGACCGACGTGATCATCAGCGACGAGGACGCGGCCAAGATCCAGGCGGCGAACGCGCAGGGGCACTTTCTCGATCAGCTGCACGTCGATATCGTCGTGAATCGGTAGCGGTGGTTGGGATGCGCGCGGGGATGCGTGCACTCTCGATCGCGGCCGCGGCGGTGCTGCTGCTCGGCTCGGCGGTCGGCGCGGGCTACGGCCAGTCCGCCGACGACTCCGGCTCCGCCGACTCGGGCAAGACCGTGACGGTGGAGGGCGTCGGGGCGATCGTCGGGGGCGATCTCGCCCAGGCGCGGGACGAGGCGGTGGTGGACGCCTACCGCCTGGCGCTGGAAGCGGCGGGCGTTTCCGTGCGCTCGCACACCACCGTCGAGAACTTTCAGGTGCTGATCGACGAGATCACGGCGAACGCGTCGGGCTACATCCAATCCTTGACGGTCGTGAACGAGCACCGCGACGGCCGCCTGTACCGGGTGCAGATCCGGGCGGTCGTCGTGGACGGTGACTTCACGGGCGATCAGGAGGCCCTCGCGGTCCTGATCGGGCTGATGGATCATCCCACCGTGACGGTGGCGGTCGACGGCCCGGCCGCGTATGCGGCGGCGGCGGAGACCGAGCTCGCCGGGCGGTTTGCGGCGGCCGGCTATCATGTCGTCCAGCCGGGGCCGGTGCCGTCCGGCACGGTCGCGCGCCTGGCGACGCAGGACGACCGACGCTTGAGCCTGCTCACCGCGCTCGCCGCGACCGCGGACATCCTCGTGGCCGGCACCGTCGACGCGGACTCCTTGGGCATGGTGCAGATCGGCGACCAGTCCCTCCAGTCGGCCGAGGCGACGCTTCGGCTGCGGGTCACCGTGGGGGCGACCGGCCAGACGCTGTACGCGGGCACCCAGGCGGGGCGGGCGCTGCACCTGACCGCTCCCGCGGCGCTGCGGCAGGCGAGCCAGGACGCCGCCGATCAGGCCGGCGACGGCCTCGTGTGGACGGTCGCGCGGGCGTACTCGCCGCTCGTCGACGGATCGCGCGACACGCAGGTGATCGTGTTCGCGCCGGACTACGCGCATTTCGTCAAAGTGCTCGCGCAGGTCCGCGCGCTGCGCGAGGTCGCGGGACAGGCGTTCGTCCGGGCGTATCAGGCCGGGATCGGCGTCATCGACGTGCGGTCGAGTTTCCCCCGCAGGCGCTGCTGCCGCGCCTGACCGCGCTCGGGCTGCGGGTGGTGGCGGCCCAGGCGAACCGGGTGGTGCTGGAGTCGCTCGCGCCGCGCTGATGCGCACGAGCCGTGAGCTGAGGGCGACCGGCCGGTCGGCATGCGCGTGACCGGGCGGAGCGCCGAGACGGCGGGACATCCGCCGTTCGGAGGTGAGGTATGAGAGGTCGGGTGCTGCGGGTCGCGGGCACCACGGCGATCGTCCTGCTGTTGGTGCTGCCGTCTCCGATGGCGCGCGCGGCCGACAGCCTCGACGCCGGGATTCAGGAGCTCGCGGCGCAGATCGTGCCTCAGGTGCAGAAGCTGGGCCGGAAGCGGCTGGCCGTCGTCGATTTTGGGTCGCTGGACGGCCGCGTCAACGATCTCGGACGGTTCGTGGCCGAGGAGCTCTCCACGGCGCTCGTCCTCTCGGGCGGCGACCTGCGCGTGCTGGACCGCCAGGACCTCTCGAAGATCATCGAGGAGCAGAAGCTGATGGTCGTCGGCGTCACGCAGCCCGGGGCCGTACAGAAGCTCGGCCAGCTGGCCGGCGCGGACGTGCTGGTGACGGGGACCACCGTCAACCTCGGGGACTCCGTGCGCATCACCGCCAAGGTGCTGAGCACCGCGACCGCGGACATCGTCGGGGCGGCCCAGACGACGGTGCCCGTCGACGACGCGGTCGCGCGGATGCTGGGTGACGGGGCCGCGGCCGTCCCGCTGAGCGCCAAGGTGCCTCCGGCCGAACGCGCCGTGACCCCGCTCGGGGACGCGCGCGTGGCCTCCCTGGTGCCGGATGGATACCGGTTCAGCTACGTCACGAAGGCGGTGGCGATCGCGGGCCGGCTCCTCGGCGGGGGCCTGCTCGTGTTTCCCACCGAGGGGCGCGTGCAGGTGGTGTACGACCTCGACGCGCAGTACGACGAGTTCGACGCGGTGATCGGCGTCCCGGACGGGACCGCGCCTACCGTCGCGGCGACGTTCCGGGTGTACGCCGACGGAACGCTCGTCTACCCCGGGCACACGTTCCGGGCCGGAGATCCCGCCGTGGCGCTGCGCGTGCCGCTCAAGCGGGCGCGCGCCCTGACGCTGGAGGTCGAGACGCACGGGATGCCCGGCGGCGGGAGCGCCGGCGCGACCGCGTGCTGGGGCGAGCCGAAGCTCGTGGGACGGTAGCGGGACGGGGCGCCCGGTTACTGCGGTTCGGGATGAATGTTGATCGTGTGAATCTCGGGGAACCGTTCGCGCATCTGTAGTTCGAGCCGCTCGGTCAGCTCGTGGACCTGCGCGACGGAGAGCCCGGACTGCACGAGACAGTGCACGGCCACCGCCATGTGGTCGTCCACCTGACGGACCTCGACGGCGTGGCAGTCGAGGACGCCCGGCGTCGTGCGGACGATCTTCCGCAGCGTCCGTTCCACCGCGGTCTGCGCCCGCGGCGCCTCCGTCGCGCTCGCCACCCGTGTCTCGAGGGGTTCGATGTGGACGTTCACGTCGTGGACTTCGGGCACGTCCTGCAAGATGGTGCGTTCCAGCCGCGTGGCCTGTTCGTGGGCCGCCGCCAGCGACAGCGCGGGGTCCATCTCCAAGTCCAGGCTGGCGCTGACCCGCCCGCCGACCCGATACGCCGTCACGTTGTGGATCTGGAAGTTGCCGGTGTGCGCGACGGAGCGCATCCGTTCGACCAGATCGCTGGACGACGGGGCGCGGGGCGTGGCGTCGACGACGACGTCCGCGTTCGGATAGCGCGCGCGCACGGCGGTTCCGACGGCGTGCACCACCGACTGCGCGTGCTCCAAGGCGATGTTGCTCTCGAGGACCAGCCGGAGTTCGACGAACAGCTTGTTGCCGCTGCGCCGCACGCGGATCCGGTCCTGCTGCAGCACGCCGGGGACGCGCGCCACCGCCTCGGTGATGCCCTCGGTCACGCCCTCGGGCGCCGCGTCAAGCAGCGCCCCCAAGGTCCGATTGCCCAGGCGCAGACCGACGTACAGGCTGAACCCCGCGACGACCAGGGCCGCCGCCGGATCCGCGTTCTGGAGCCACGTCAATCCGCTTTGCCGGGCCGCGTAGATGCAGCCCAACCCCAGAATCACGACGCTGGTGCTGTAGATGTCGGTGGAAAAGTGCAGCGCGTCCGCCTCGAGGGCCTGGCTGTCGTACTTCCTCGCCGCGCGAAACAGCGCGCGGGACCGCAGGCTGTCGACCGTCACGGATACGAACAGGACCGCAAACGCCCAGACGGACGGTGCGACCTGCACGTCGCGGACCACCAAGCGGCGGACCGCCTCGTAGACGATCCACGCGCTCGTCACGAACAGCAGCGCGGTCTGGATGAACGCCGAGAGGTTCTCCACCTTGCCGTGTCCGAACGGGTGCGCCCGATCGGCCGGCTTGTCGGAGACGCGGACCGAGACATACGTGATCACCGCCGCCACGAGGTCGAGTCCCGAATGCGCCGCCTCGGACAGGATGCCCAGGCTGCCGGTGGCGATGCCGACCGCGATCTTGAGGCCGGTCAGGAGCGCGGCCGCGAGTAGCGAACTGAGCGCCACCGAGCGCTTCTCCGGGACGGCCGCCCCGGGAGCAGCGGCGAGGGGCGAGGCCGTCACGGCGAGTCTTCCTCGACGAGGGGCTCCGGCATCCGACGGAGCGCGCATGGGCCCGCGTCTCCCCGCATCGGGTTCGGTTCGCGCGAGGCTACCGTCGCGCCGCCACCAGGAGGAACTCCGGGCGCCGCCGGTCGTCCGCGAGGGCCGGCCGCGCCGCGATCTGCTCGTCGGTGGGGCCCCATTCCTCCACGTGGGTGAGGGCAAACCCCGCATGGAGCAGCGTGGTGAGATAGGTCCCGATGGTGCGGTGATGCTTGACGACCGGCGCGCCAAGCCACTCCGCGGCGCGGGGGCCTTCCTCGAGATACCGGTCGACCGGCCACGTCTTGCTGCCGGCCGCATTGACGACCCAGTTCGGCTCGGACCGTGTCATGAAGATGGGGTGCTCCACCGAGAAGACCACGCGCCCGCCGGGGACGAGCGACCGGTGCACCTGCGCCATCAATTCGGCGAGATGCTCGACGTAGTGCAGGGCGAGCGAGCTATACACCAGGTGAAATGACGCCGCGGACAAGGTCAGGTGCTCGAGGTCGGCCCGCGTGTACGTAATCGCGGGGTCGTCGGTCGCGGCGCTGGCCCGCGCCAGCATTTTCGCGGAGACATCGATACCGACGACGTGCGCGGCACCCTGCTCGCGCGCCCACCGACAGAACCAGCCGTACCCGCACCCGAGATCCAGGACGTGGAGCCCGCGCACGTCCCCCACCAAGGCGCGCAGCGATGGCCACTCCGGCGCGCCGTCCAAGCCCTGGCGGGAGCGCATCAGCTGGCCGTATTGGGCAAAAAACTCGTCGTCGTCGTAGATGTTCTGCGTCATCGCACGCTCGTCGTCCCCGGCGCTGTCAGCCCTGGGCGGCGCGACCGCCTACGCCGGGCCGCCGAGGCGGAACAGCCGGCGCGCGTTCTCCTCGAAGATCAGCGCCCGATCTTCGTCCGAGAGACCGAGCCGTCCGAACGTGTCCTGCTGGTCCTGCAGGATCGCCGTGCGGTACTCGGCCGGCATGGTGGAGTCGGTCCCGAACAGGATGCGGCGGGGGCCGTACGTGCGCAGCAGATCCCGGAACACCTCGTCGAGCGACGGGGCACCCGGCGTGAACTCGCGCCAGTTGTTGGTCCCGGAGGTATCCACCCAGATGTTCTCGGTGTGATACGCGAGGAAGAGCGCTTCGCGCAGAAATCCGGCGCCGCAGTGGGCGATCCCGAACGTGATCTCGGGGAAATCCCGAGCCGCCGCCGACAGGTGCAGCGGATTGGCATACAAGAGATCATAGATCGGCGCGATCGTGATCCCGAAGTGGAACAGCACCGCGAGGCCCAGCTCCGCCGCGGCCTCGTAGACGGGGTACACCGCGCGGTCGCTCGCACTGAACCGCTGCGTCGGGGGGTAGAGCTTGAGGCCGCGGAGCCCCCACGCGCCGAACCGGCGGACGGTCGCCGCGGCATCCGCGGCGGTCGGATCGACCACGCTGCCCCACCCCTGGAACCGCTCGGGCGCGGACCGGACGAACTCTGCCAACTCCTCGTTGCCTTCGCCGACCGCGATGAAGAAGCCGGTGTCCACGCCGGCGCGGTCGAACGCCGCCTTCCAGCTCGCGACCTGGTCCTGGAGCGAGATCCGCCCGAGGGCCTCGACGCGCTTCGCGAGACGGCTGCCGGGGCCGGTAAGCGCCGCCAGCGCCTGCGGGCGGATCGCCATCGGGCGCGCCTGCATGCGGTGGAACATCGAGGCGGTGACGAGATGAAGATGGCTGTCGATGATGCGGGACGCGGCAGGGGGCATGGACGCGCTCCTTTCCCACGGAGGAATTCGCGCCGGGCGTCCGGGCGCCTGCGCGCGCGCGCACAATATTGCGCGCGGGTCTTGGCAACCGCCCGGTGGAGCATTAGGATAGGAAGCAGATGACCTGCACGCGTCGCTCCCTCCTGTTCGGTGTGTGTGCCGCCGCGCTCGCGGCGGGCCGCGTTGCGCCCGTCTTGGCGGCCGTCCCCGGTGCGCCCCGCCCGGCCTCCGGTCCGCCCCTCGGCTTTCGCCTGCTGCTGCGGACCGGCCAGCAGGCCCCGGACGGCGGGACGATTACCGAATTCTCCGATCCGACCAACAACGGGCTCGGGGATCGTCATCTTCGGCGCGGTCGTGCAGACTGGAGCGCGCATCCGTGAGACGCTCTACCTGCGGACCGCGGCCACCGGCAAGGTGACACCGCTGGTCTCGACGGGGCAGGCCGCGCCCACCGGCGGCACCTTCGGCTCCTACAGCGATCTGCTGTTGAACGATCATGGGATCGTCGGCTGGATGTCGCGGAACGTCGGGCGCGGCTCCCCCGAGGGGATTTACCTCGTTCGCGGCGGGACCGTGGTGCCGATCGTCGCGGTCGGACAGCCGGCGCCGACGTCGACCGGCGGCGTCTTCACGGACTTCGCGAATCCCACGGTCAACAACCAGGGCGTGATCGCGTTCATCGGGCGCTTGGCCGGGCGGGAGGGCATCTTCACGTCGAGCGGCGGCCGCACGTCGGCCGTCCTGATGTCGGGCCAGGCGTCGCCGGACGGCGGCGCCTTCGATTTCTTCCTCGACGGCTCTCCGGCGCTGAACGACCGCGGCCAGATGGCGTTTGTCGCGTCGACGACCGTGGGACACACGCAGGGCGTGTACGTGTTCGTCGACGGTCAGCCGGTCCCTATCGTCACCACGCAGGACGAGGCGCCGCTCGGCGGACGGTTCACCGAGTTCGGCTCGGTCGTGCTCACCAACAGCGGGACGGTGGGGTTCATCGGCCGCACGAGCGACAGCAAAGTGCCCGAGGCCCTGTACGTCACCGGCCGGGCGGCGCTTGTGCCCCTCGCCGCCGCGGGGGAGGACGCCGCGGGCGGCGCGCTGACGAAGTTTGCCGACGCGGCGATCGACGACCGCGAGGATGTGATGTTTCAACTCAGCCTGCCGATCGTCCCGGTGGCGATCTATCTCGCGAACCGCGCGGGCGTGCGCCTCTTGCTGCAGGCGGGTGACCACGCGCCTGGGGGCGGGCAGTTTACCGCGTTCAGTACGCCCACGCTGAACGCCGGCGGGCGGGTGGCGTTCGTCGCCGAAACCGACGACCAGCGCCACGGCCTGTACGAGATGAGGCTGCCGTGAGCATCGAGCCGAGCATCGGCGCCGCGCTCGACGGGCTGTGGGCGGTGCAGCAGGTCGACGCCCGGCTGCTGGACGCCCGGGCGCGGCTGGCGGCGCTCGATGACGGGAGCGCGCTGCGCGCCCAGGTCGACGCGGCGCGCGCGGCCGCCGCCGAAGTGGGCGCGGCGCTCCATCAGGCCCAGGCGGCGCAGCGCGATCACGAGCTGCAGCTGCAGACGATCGAAGGGAAGCAGAAGAAGGCCCACGGCGATCTGTACGGCGGACGGGTCTCGAATCCCAAGGAGCTCGCGAATCTCGAAGAGGAGCTGGTCGTGTTCGCGAAGACGCGCGACCATCTCGAGGACCAGATCCTCGCGCTGTTCGACCAGGTCGAGGGGCTCAAGCAGCGCGACGCCGACGCCCGGGCGGTCCTCGCCGGATTGGACGCCGAGCTCGGGGCGCACCTCGCGCAGTACGAGGCGGCGCGCGACCGCCTCACCGCCGAGGTGGAGCGCCTGGAAGCCGAGCGCGCCGAGCGGGCGGTCGCCGTGGAGCCGCGGCTCCTGCGCAAGTACGAGGGGATCGCCGCCCAGGAAGGCGGGATCGGCATGGTCGCGATGCTCGGGGTCTTCTGCGGCGGCTGCGGCAACGAGGTGCCCGCCCACTTCGTGTCGCGCATCCGCGGCGGACAGGTCGTGACGTGCGAGCGCTGCCACCGCATCATCTATGTCGGCGGCACGCCGTGACGGCAGGATCCGGCCCGGTCGTGGTCTCCATCGACGGGGCGTCCCGCGGCAACCCCGGGCCGGCGGCGATCGGCGTCGCGGTGACGCGGGACGGCCACCCGGTCCGCGAGATCGCCGAGGCCATCGGGGTGACGACGAACAACGTGGCCGAGTACCGGGCGTTCCTGCGGGCGCTCGAGGAAGCGGCGGCGCTCGGAGCGCGGCGCGTGCGCGTGCAGAGCGACAGCGAGCTGCTCGTGCGCCAGCTGTCCGGGCAGTACAAGGTGCGCAGCCCCCAGCTGCTGCCGCTCCACCGCATGGCGCTCGCGCGGCGGCGCGAGTTCGACGAGGTCTCGGTCGTCCATGTGCCGCGCGAGCAGAATCGCGCGGCCGATGCCCTCGCGAATCGGGCGCTCGACGAGATCGCCTCGGCGGGCGCGAAGGGGCGCTAACCTCCGCGCGCCGCACGGCTCCCGGCGGCGCCGCTCGGGGCGGCCCGCTCCACATCCCTCCACACTCTCTCCACAACTGCTCTATCACGGCTCCACGTGTCCCCGTCATCCTGGACCTGCGGGAACGTTGAGAGGAGGTACGAGGATGAGACGGGTGGTGGTGGGGATTGTGATCGTCTTGGCCGTGGCGGCGGGCGTGTCCGGCATCGCCAACTACGCGTACAATCTCGGGGTGGCGCAGGGCGTCGCGAGCGTGGCGACCCGGTCCGGCACGGGGGCGGCGCCGGTCTATCCGTACGGGGCGTATCCAGGGTATCCGTACGCGGCGCCGTGGCACGGACCGTTCGGCTTCGGGATCGTCGGCCTGGTCTGGCCGATCCTGCTGATCGTGCTGGTCGTCGCGCTGCTGCGGCGGTCGATGCGGTGGGGCGGGTCGTGCGGGCCGCGCGGCGGCGGGCCGCGGTGGCTGGAAGAATGGCACCGCCGCGCGCACGAATCGACCGGGAGCACCGGCACGGTGTAGCGGTGGGAGCCCGGACGGTCCTCGTCGTCGACGACGAGCCCAGGATTGTCGAGATCGCGCGCGACTACCTCGCGCGCGCGGGATTCCGCGTGCTCGACCGCCGGGGACGGCCCGGCGGCGCTCGCCGCGGCCCGGGCCGCGCGGCCCGATCTCGTCGTGCTGGATCTCGCGCTGCCAGAGATGGACGGGCTCGACGTCGCGCGCACGCTCCGGCGGGAGTCCGAGGTGCCGATCATCATGTTGACCGCGCGGGCCGACGAGGCCGACCGTCTGGTCGGCCTCGAGCTCGGCGCGGACGATTACATCGTCAAGCCGTTCAGCCCAAAGGAGCTGGTGGCGCGCGTGCGCGCCGTCCTGCGGCGGTGGGACGGCGCGCGCGCCGGCACGGAGCTCGTCCGCGCGGGCGACCTCACGCTCGACGTGCCGCGGATGCAGGCGACCCTCGCCGGACGCGTGCTCGCGCTCACCCCGACGGAGTTTGAACTGCTCGCCGTGCTCGCGCGGCAGCCGGGGCGCGTGTTCACCCGCGGACAGCTGCTGGAGGCGGTGCGCGGCGTCGCCCTCGAATCCTACGAGCGCGCGATCGACTCGCACATCAAGAACATCCGCCGCAAGCTCGAGCCCGAGCCGCACGCGCCGCGCTACGTGCTCGCGGTGCACGGCATCGGCTACAAGCTCGCGGACGTATGAGCCCGGCCGGCTGCGGGACTGGCCCCTGGCGCCGCGGGCGCCCGCGGTGGTGGCCGGACGACGAACCCTGGCCGCCGGTCGGGCCGCCCGGCCCCCGTGTCTGGCGGCGCGCGCGGCGCCACTTCCTCTGGCGCGCGCTCGCCTTCCTCGCCGCGGTTGTGATCCTCGCGGTTGCCGCCGTGTCGGTCGTGCCTGTCCGACATCTTTCAGCGGTCATGGGCGCGCTCGCCGTCGCGGTCGCGCTGATGGCGTACCGGGCATTCAGCCGCCTCGCCGTCCCGATCGCCGACCTGATTCAGGCGCTCGGCCGCGTCGCGGACGGAGATTACGCGGCCCGCGCCCGCGAGCGTGGATCGGCCGAGGTCCGCAGCCTGGTGCGCGCGTTCAACACGATGGCTGAGCGGCTCGAGCGGCAGGACGCGCAGCGCCGCGCGCTGCTGACCGATATCTCGCACGAGCTGCGCACCCCCCTCTCGATCCTGCAGGGACAGCTCGAAGGCATGCTCGACGGCGTCTATCCCCGGGACCCCGCGCATGTACGGGTGGCGCTCGAGGAGACGCAGGTCCTGACGCGCCTCGTCGAAGACCTGCGCACGCTGACGCTGAGCGAGAGCCTCGAGTTGCGGTTGGAACGCACCCCGACGGACATGCCGTCGCTCGTCCGCGAGGTGGTCGATTCCTTCCGTGGCCAGGCGGCGGACGCCGGGGTCACGCTCATCGAGGAGGCGGCGTCGGGCGTGCCCGCGGTCGAGATCGACCCGGAGCGCATCCGCCAAGTGCTGCGCAACCTGCTGGCGAACGCGCTGCGCTACACGCCGGGAGGCGGAACGGTGTTCGTGCGGTGCGATCCGGCGGACGGCGGCGTCGCGGTGTCGGTCGAGGATACGGGGCGGGGGATCGCGGCGGCCGACCTCCCACACGTGTTCGACCGTTTTTACAAAACGCCGGAGTCTCGCGGAACGGGCCTCGGCCTCGCGATCGCCCGCGGCCTCGTCCGGGCGCACGGCGGCGAGATCTCCGCCGAGAGCGTCCCCGGCCGCGGAACTGTGATCCGGTTCACGCTGCCGGCCCGCGCGGACGGGCGCCCTCAGTAGCGCCGGCCGCGCCGCGGTCGGTTCTCCCGGCGTAGGTCGTTCCGCCTACGCGGATCGCGTCCCCTGAAAGTCCCATTGCGAGCCCCGCCCCACAGCGCGTACGCTGTGGCTGCATGGAGCGATACGCGACCCCTCACGCCATCGGCAGCCGCCCGGGATTCCGGCCCCACGGCCCCGGGGCGGCCGCGCCCACCGACGTCCGCGGGCGGTCCGGCGGACAGGGAGACACAAATGTCTGAACCCTCCGGCAGACGCAAAGCGGCGATCTTCATGTTGATGCTGCCGAGCGACGTGGCGGCGCAGGTCCTCAAGTACCTCAACGAGGACGACGTCGCGCCGCTCCTCGCGGAGATGATGGCGGCCGGCGACGCGCCCGGCGTGGAGCGGGAGGCGGTCCTGAAGGAGTTTGGGAAGTCCACGGTGATAGGCGGGAGCGGCGGGATGTCGTACTACCGCGAGCTGCTGCAGGGCGCCGTCGGGACGCAGCGCGCCGAGGACATGCTGGCGCAGCTGATGCCGAAGCAGAGCGCGATGTTCGACCGGATGCGGCGGGCGCGGCCCGAGCAGATCGCGCGCGTGCTGCAGGACGAGCATCCGCAGGCCGCGGCGCTGGCGCTGTCCTACCTCCCGAGCGACGTCGCCGGCAAGGCGCTGCAGGCCATGTCGGTGGCGGTCAAGGCAGACCTCGCCCACCGGATCGCGCGGACGCAGCCGGTGAGCCCCGAGCTACTGCGCCGCGTCGAGCACGCGCTCGAGAAGAAGATCGTCGTCGTGATGCCGGTGACCGCGGAACCGGCCGGCGGGGTGAAGACCCTGGTCGACATCATCACCCGCGTCGACCGCGACTCGGAGCGGGCCATCCTCGGTGAGCTGGAGAAGCGGGACCCCGCGCTGGTGGAGGAGGTCAAGGCGCTGCTCTTCGTCTTCGACGACCTGCTGATGCTGAGCGACGCGACGCTGCAGCGCGTGCTGCGGGACGTAGAGCACAAGGTGGTGGCCACCGCGCTGAAGGGCGCGCAGGAGGACATCCGCGACAAGATGCTGCAGAACCTGAGCCAGCGCGCCCAGGAGGTCGTGAAGGAAGAGATGGAGCTGATGGGCGCGACGCGCGTCCGCGACGTGGAGAACGCGCGGCGGTCGATCGTGGCGGTCGTCCGCGCGCTCGAGGAGTCGGGCGAGATCACCGTGGTCCGGGGCGAGGAAGAGCTGGTGGTCTAAGGCGGCGGCCCCGACGGCCCGCGCGGCGCGCGCTCAGGGGCACGCGGCGACCGCCTCGATCTCCAGCAGGTAGTCCGGCGTGGCGAGACTGGCGACGACGATGAAGGTGTTGGGGGGAAAGTACGAGGTGAAGTAGCGGGCGCGCACCTCGGCGATCTTGGCGCGGTACGCGATGTTCGTCGTGTACGTGGTCAGCTTCACCACATCGTTCAGCGTCGCGCCGGCGGCGTGGAGCACGGCTTGAAGATTTTCAAATACCTGCACCGCCTGCGCCTCGATGTCGCCGCGGCCGACGAGATTGCCGTCCCGATCCTGGGCGACTTGTCCGGCCGCAAAGACCAGCTGGCCCGCCTTGGCGGCGTGTGAATATCCCGTCGTCTTGTGGACTCCCGTCACCGTCACGCTCTCGCGTCCCATGGTGTGTCCCTCCTCTGATCGCGGGTGGCGACCTCCGCGTCGGCCGGCGATGCCGGCCGCGGGCATGGTTAGAGGCCGGCGCCGTGCCCGCCTGCGGGCGGCGTTGAACGCGAGTGGCGGCCGTGTTAGCATGATCTGGGAGCAGGCCGGGCGGCCGCGGGCGCGGTTCCGCGCTCGAGGAAAGTCCGGGCTCCATAGGGCAGGGTGCTGGGTAACACCCAGTGGGGGTGACCCCGAGGATAGTGCCACAGAAACATACCGCCTCCTCGCGGAGGTAAGGGTGCAACGGTGCGGTAAGAGCGCACCAGCGGCCGGGCGACCGGCCGGCTAGGCAAACCCCACCCGGAGCAAGGTCACGTAGGGGGAGATGAGGCGGCCCGCCGATCCCCGGGTAGACTGCTAGAGGCGCCGGGCAACCGGCGTCCCAGAGAGATGGCCGCACGCGACAGAACCCGGCTTATAGGCCTGCTCCCAGTTCGCTCGCACGCGGCGTCGCGGCCGTTCGCCGCGCCGCCCGTCCGGCGTGTGATCGGGTGACGGCGCCGCCGGACTCGGGAAACGGGGGAGCGTGCATGAGGGCGCGGGTGGTCACAATCGCGGTGTGCGGAGTCGCGCTGTGGATGGCGGCGGCCGCGTCCGCGGCCGTCCCCGCCCAAGACCAGGTCGTGACCGATCCGCACGGCCGGTACATGATCACCATTCCCCCGGACTGGCGTCCGCCGTTTGCGCGGGGGCCGCAGGATCCCGGCTTGCTGATCGTAGTGGAGGGGCCGCAGCGCGCGGGTTTCGCCCCGACGGTCACCGTTCAGACGAACAGCCTGATCAACGCCGCGTCCCCGACAAAGTTTGCGCAGGACTTGTCGGGCTACCGGCGGGGCTATTTCCCCGGCTACACGCTGATGCAGGAAGGCGACGCGACCGTCGCCGGGCGCCCGGCGCATTTCGTCTATTTCACGTGGACGCCCCAAAATCGCCCGGCGCTCTATGGCGTGCAGGTGTACTTTACGGAAGGGCTGGTCGGATGGATCGTGACGGGGTCCACGCTGAAGGACGCGCAGCACGTGCACGACGATTTCCCGGTGATCACGCAGATCATCGGGACGTTTCACGTGGTCCAGCGGACGCCCTAGCGGCCGAGCCGGCGCGCCCTTCGGCGCGGGCCGCGACCAGGAACCTCCGGCGGCTCGACGAAGGGAAGAACGCAGACGCGCGGTCGGGACGCGGAGGAGTGCCGCGCCCGACGCGCTTCGTGTTTGCAGGCGCCGCGGCGTGTGTGCCGCCGGCCCGGTGCTGGAGTTCGGAGTGAACCGGTTCGGAGACGATACTCACATGGGAGGAACGACGACGATGCCGACGCCGAAGGGGACACGCCAGTATCCAACGGACCCGCTGTTCGAAGACAACGCGGTGGGACGGGCCAAGCGGGAGATCTGGGACGCGACGGACGCTGAAATCGATGCGATTCTGGCGGAGTACGGCATGCCCCCCTCATCGTGCGAGTGGGCGACGCCCGGCGCGTACATTCAGACGACGGTGCGCCATCGGCTGGAGGCGAATCGCCGGAAGAACGACGTCGTCCTGATTCCGCTGGGGTGCACCGAGAACCACGGCAGGCACATGGTGAGCGCGGCGGACACCTTGTACTGCAGCATGATCTGCGAGGGCGTGCGCCGGTACACGGAGAAGCGCGGCGCGCCCGTCGCGCTCGCGCTGCCTCCGCTCAACTACGGCGGCCACCCGTACCACCACCTCGGGATGCCGGGGACCGTGATCGTTCGGGAAGAGGTCGTGCGCGAGCTGCTGATCGACGTGATGCTCGGGCTCTGGAACGACGGGTTCCGCAAGCAGATCATGATCAACAACCACGGCATGCTGTGGGTGCTGGAGTCGGCCGTGCAGGAGTTCTGCAAGCGGTACCAGCTGCCCGGCATCTTTCGGGTGCTGGACTGGCACCGGGGCGTCCGGGAGTTCTTCCGGACGAAGGAGCAGGGAGGCATTTTCGACACGCCGTTCGTCCACGCGGACGAGTCGGAGACCTCGCTGTCGCTTTATCTGACGCCGAACATGGTGGACATGGCCTACGCGGTCGACACGCAGTCGGTGTCGTTCCTCCCCGGCGGACACTTCGACACGTCCGTCGACGCGTACCGCCGGCCGCACCGGTGGAGCGAGGGGGAGGGCCACGCCGCGATCGAGATCGCCGGCACGCCCGAGGGCGTCGTCGGGCTCGCCACGCACGGGGAGGCCCGCAAGGCCAAGCGGCCGCTCGCGGCGATCCTCCGCTATCTGACGCTGGTGCAGGACGAGATCCTTGCGGCGTTCCCGCCCGGAAAGCTGCCGCCGATCGACCAGATCAGCTTCCGGGATCCCAAAGAGCTGGAGCCGTTCTTGAAAGAGCCCCTGAGCCCGGGGTGGAAGCCGGTCTACGCGCTGCCCATGCTGGGACAGCGCTAGGGGAACCCGCGGTACGCGTCGCGCGGAGCGCTCGGGCCGACGCGACGGACGCGACGAAGGAAGGTGGGGAGACGATGAAAGGGCTTGCGGTTGAGGCGGCCTGGGAGCCGCGGACAGGATATCGTGTGTCGGAGTTCGAGCGCCGAACCGGCAAGGCCGTCACGGGCAACAGCGTCTGGCGGCATCCGAAACTGCGGTTCGTGGACGTCGCCGAGGGGCCGCTCGGGCCCAAGGAGGTGCGGCTGCGCCCGCGGGCGTGCGGCGTCTGCGGGTCGGACGTGCACTTCTACGAGACCGACCCCGACGGGTACATGCTCTACCCGGGGCTGACGAAGTTCCCGACGATCATCGGGCACGAGTTCAGCGGCGAGGTGGTCGAGGCCGGCCCGGCGGTGCAGGATCTGCGGGTCGGGGATCCGGTGACCGTGGAGGAGATGATCTGGTGCGGGGAGTGTGTGCCGTGCCGGAACGGTTGGCCGAACCAGTGCCTGAATTTGGAGGAAATCGGATTCACGATTCCGGGCGCGATGGCCGATCAGCTTGTCGTGGGCGCGAAGTACTGCTGGCCGATCGGCGCGCTGATGACGACCTACGGCACCGCCGAGGCCGGGTTCGAGGCCGGAGCGCTGTGCGAGCCGACGAGCGTCGCCTACAACGGGATGTTCGTGCGGGCGGAAGGGTTCAAGCCGGGCGGGATCGTGGCGGTCTACGGTACCGGGCCGATCGGATTCGCGGCGATCGCGCTGGCCCGCGCCGCCGGGGCCAGCAAAGTGGTGGCGTTTGAGGTGAGCCCGTTCCGGCAGGAATTGGCGAAGAAGGTTGGCGCGGACGAAGTCCACAGTCCGGTCGAGCTTGAGAAAGCCGGGAGCAGCCCGCACGAGGTGTTGATGGACGCGAGCCACGGCGCCGGCGCCGATCTCCAGGTGGAAGCGGCGGGAGCGATGAACCGGACCGTCCCGGAGATGGAGCAGGCGCTGGCGATCGGCGGGAAGATCGTGATCATCGGGCGGGCCGCGGAGCGCGCGCCGATGTACCTCGAGAGCTTTCAGACGCACGCGGCGCAGGTGTACGGGGCGCAGGGGCACTCCGGGTACGGGACGTTCCAGAACGTCATTCGCCTGATGGCGTCGGGGCGGGTGGATCTTCGCCCCATCATCACGAGCCGGTTTCCGCTCGCGCAGGCGAACGCGGCCGTCGAGAAGGCCAGCAAGCGCCAGGACGGCAAAGTGATGATCAAGATGGCCTGAGGTCCGGCCGGCGCGACGAACCGGGTGCCATCGACCGCGTCGAGATGACGGCGAGACGGGAGAGGAATCCATGAAGCCCGTACGAGCAGACCGGCACGCTCCGCAGCCTCGGCGGACGCTCACGAGGCGGCGATGGCTCGCGACCACAGCCGCCGGGCTTGCCGGCGCGGCCGCCGGCGCAGGCACGTTCGGTGACCTGGTCGCGTCGATCACGGTGGCGGCGCCAAAGCCGAAGGTCCTGAACGTGGGCGTCGTCGCCGGCGTCGAAACCCGCGGACTCAAGGCGATCGCGCCGATCTGGAACCGGACGACCGGGGTCCAGTTGAACCTGATCGAGTATCCGTACGCCAGCCTCTACGAGAAACTGACGACGGCGTTTCAGGCCAACGCCGCGACGTTCGACCTCGTCATGCTGGACGACCCCTGGATGCCGAAGTTTGGGTCCGAGGGCTGGTTGGCTCCGCTGGACGCCTCTCCGTTCAACATGGCGCGCGATCCGGACATCTTTCCGGTGGTCTACGACCTCGGCACGTGGCCGCCCCCGAGCGGGCCGATCCCCCCGGGGGAGGCGAGCAAAGCCCGGCACCTGTACGGGCTGACGGTGGTCGGCAACGTCGAGCTGTTCATGTACCGTAAGGACATCGTGCCGCTCCCGCCGCAAACCTGGGATCAGGTGCTGGCGAACGGCACGACGTTCCAGAACCAGGGCCATCAGTTTTACGGATACGCGATCCGGGGCGCCAAGGGGAACCCGATCATGTCGGATTGGTTCCCGATGCTGCGGGCGTTCGGCGGGGATGTCTTCGACAGTCAGTGGAACGTGGTCTTCAGCTCGTCAGACACCGTCAACGCCGTGAAGTTTCTCGCCGGGCAGCTGCTGGCCGTCGCGCAGCCGGGTCCGGACACGACGGACGCCGCGGACCGCTCGCGGCTCATCGCGACCGGGCACGCGCTCCAGAGCACCGTGTGGCCGGCCGAAGCATCCGACATCATCGAAAACCCGCTGGTCAGCACCGTGGCGCACAAGGTGGGGTACACGGTGATTCCGATGGGCATCGCGCGGCGCCATACGCCGATGATGGGGAACTGGCTGATGGGCATCCCGCAGGCGGCCCGGCAGAAAGACTGGTCCTACCGGTTCATCACGTGGGCCACGAGCGCCGCGGTCCAGCGCCCGTACGCCGCGGCCGGCGGGATCCCGTCGCGGAAATCGATCCTGACCGACCCGTCGCTCAACCAGCGCTACCCGTTTTTCCAGGCGATGAGCGCGTCGCTGGCGACGCCGCCGTTCTGGCGCCCGCGCACGACCGAATGGTCGGCGGTCGAGACGATCCTTGGCACGCACTTGAACGCCGCGCTGGCCGGCACCGAGTCGCCCGAACAGGCGGTGAGCCGCGCCGCGACCGAGACCACCCAGCACATGCGGGAGGCGGGCTACATCAAGTAGTCCGCGAGCGATCCCGGCGGTGGGGCGCCCCGCGTCCGAGCGGCGCCCCGCCCCGCACGGGAGGGGTGCCCATCCGCCGGCGATCTCTGGTCCCCTACCTCCTCGTCGCCGCGCCCGTGGTGTTCCTCCTGACGGTCGTCGTCTATCCCATGGCGTACGCGGTCGGCCTGAGCCTCCAGTACTACCGGCTCGGCGGGTTCGCCGGCCTCCACAAGTTCCTGTTCGCGTTTCACGACGCGCTGCTCGGCGCGTCGCTCCGGGCGACCGCGCTGTACGTCGCCCTGGCCATGGGGGTCGAATGCGTGCTGGGCCTCACGCTCGCCGTCGCCGTGCAGCGGACGGTCCGCAGCGCGCTCGGGCGGGCGCTCGTGTACCTGCTGTTCATCGTCCCCATGGTGACGCCGCCGGTCGCGGCCGGCGTGATCTTCAGGCTGATGTACATTCCCGATTACGGCATCCTGAACGTGCTGCTGCGCGACCTCGGGTATCACGGTCGGCCGATCCTCTGGATGTCGTCGCCGGGCATGGCGATGTTCTCGGTCGTCAGCGTCGACGTGTGGCAGTGGATGCCGTTTGTGTTTCTGGTGCTGTTCGCCGGGCTCGCGGCGGTTCCGTCCGACGTCATCGAGGCGGCCGCGGTCGACGGCGCCGGCGGCTGGGCGCGCTTCCTCGCGATCGATCTGCCGTATCTCAAGCCGCTGCTGCTGCTCGTCCTCGTCTTCCGCTTCACGGACACGCTCCGGGTGTTCGACCACGTGCAGGTGCTGACGATGGGCGGACCCGGATCGGCGACCGAGTTCTTGAGTCTCTATCTGTACCAGATCGCGTTCAAGTTCAGCAACCTGAACTACGCGTCGGCGCTGGCGCTGTACGTGGTGCTCGTCGTGTCGATCCTGTTCGCGCTCGGGAGCCGCGTGCTCTCCGAGGAGATCGCGTGAGGGGGCATCCGCGGCGCCGCCGCCGGGTCCTCCGCGGGATCGTGCTCGCTGCGCTCGGGGTCCTCGGCGTCGTCTACCTGTTCCCGTTCCTTTGGATGGTGTCGACCTCGCTCAAGCCGACCCGCGAACTGTACGCGCAGCCGCCGACGCTGTGGCCGGTGCACCCCACGGTCGCCGCGTACACGGCCGCGCTCGTCGGGAGCGGGCACTGGGTGCTGTTGCGCAACAGCGTCGTCGCCTGCGTCGCGACCGTGGTCCTCTCGCTGGCGCTCGCGCTCCTCGTGGCGTATCCGCTCACCCGGCTGCCTGTGGCGCCGGGGTTCCGGCGCGGCCTGCTGTCGTGGCTGCTCAGCCTCCGGTTTCTGCCGTCGATGGTCGTCGTCGTCCCGATCTTTGCGACCGTGCGCCTGATCGGCCTGTACGACAGTCTGCTGGCGCTCGTGCTGATCTACACCGCGTTCTCACTGCCGTTCGCCGTCTGGATGCTCAAGGGGTTTCTGCTCGAGGTGCCGGTGGAGGTGGAGGAGGCCGCGCTCCTCGACGGGGCGGGGCGGTGGCGGGCGTTCTTCCAGATCCTGCTGCCGCAGCTCTCCCCCGGGCTGCTCGCCGCGGGGGTGATTACCTTCGCGCTGGCGTGGAGCGAGTTTCTGTACGCCCTGATCTTGACCGCCACGCCGCGATCCCAGACCTTTTCGATTGGAGTGTGGAGCTTCGTGACCGAATTCGAGATCGTGTGGAACCAGCTCGCGGCCATGGGGGTCGTCTCCGCGCTCGTCCCGGTCGCGCTGCTGCTGCTGGCGCACCGGTACGTGCTGTCCGCGCTGACGTTCGGCGCCGTCCGGGAGAAGGCATGAGGTACGCGGCGCTGGTCGTGGACGTCGACGGGACGCTCGTCGGCGAAGACAAGATCGTGCCTCCGGGCGTGGCGGCGGCCGTGCGGACCGCGCGCGAGCGGGGCGTGCGCGTGTGCCTGGCGACCGGCCGCATGTGGGAGGCCACCCGGCCGTTCGCTGAGGCGATCGGGGCGGATCCGCCCGCGATCCTGTACAACGGGGCGGTCGTCTACGACTTCGTCGCGGACGCAACCTTGTGGGCGTCGCGGCTTCCGCCCGAGGTCGTCCCGCGGCTCCTGCCCGTGCTCCGCCGGTTTCGCGACACCTCGCCGCTGGTGTTCGTACACGGCCGGGTCTATGCCGAGCGCCGGACCCCGCAGGTGGACCTGTACGCACGGAGAGACCGGTTGACGGTCGAGATCGTGCCGGCGTTCGAGCAGGTGCTGGACGAGACGCCGGTCAAACTGCTCATCGTAGGGCGGCACGACGAATTGGAGGCGCTCGGCCGCGAGACCGCCGCGGCCGGCGGGGCGCTGGTCTCGCAGGTCTTTTCTCAGGCCGACTACCTTGAGATCCTGCCGGCCGGCGTCAGCAAAGGCGTGGCGCTCCCCATCCTTGCGCGCGCCCTGGGGGTGCCGCTGGACCGCGTCGTCGCCGTGGGCGACAACCACAATGACGTGACGATGCTCCGGGTCGCCGGGCTCGGCGTGGCCGTTGAGGGAGCCCCGGCCGAGGTGCTGGCCGCGGCCCGGGCCACCTGTCCCGGACCCGAGCAGGAGGGGGTGCGGGTCGTGCTCGAGCGCTACTTCCTTGGAGGGGATCCATGAAGCTGGCCTACACGATCTCCGCGACCGCCACCCGGTTTGCCGCGGTCGCCCAGACCGCGGACCTCGGGGCGGCGCTGCGGTTTCTCGCCGGGCTCGGCTTCGACGGGGTGGAGGTCGCGGTCCGCGATCCGTCCCTCGTCTCAGCGGACGCGATCGCGAGGGACGCGCACGCGCTCGGCGTCGCCATTCCCGCGATCGGCACCGGGCAGGCGTATCTTGAGGAGGGACTCGCGCTCACCTCGCCGGACGCCGCGCGTCGCGAGGAGACCGAACGGCGTCTGCTGGCGCAGGTGGAGTTGGCGGCGCACCTTGGGGCCCTTGTGATCGTCGGGTTGATCCACGGGCCCGTCCCGGCGGGAGAGCCACGGGCGCAGGCGGAGGACCGGCTGTGCGCAGGACTCTCGCGGATCGCGCGGGCCGCGCGCGCGCGGGGCGTCCGTCTCGTCATCGAGCCGATCAACCGGTACGAGAGCAACTGGCTCACCACGGTCGGCGAGGTGATGGACCTGCTCCGGCGGCTCGGCGAGGAGAACGTCGGCATCCTGCCCGACACGTTTCACATGAACATCGAAGAGGCGGATCCGCTGGCGGCCCTGCGTCGGGCGGCGTCCCGGGTGTGGCACGTGCACGTCGCCGACAATACGCGCCGCGCGCCCGGATGGGGGCATCTCGACTTCCGGACGTGGATCGCCGCGCTGTTGGAGGTCGGATACACCGGGTTTGTCTCCGCGGAGATTCTGCAGCAGCCGACGCTCGAGGACGCAGCGCGCCAAACGCTCGCCGCGCTCCGCCCGCTCGTGCCGCGGTCCCCCCGCTGAGCGCGCCGCGGGCCGGTCGACGCCTGCGAGCCCGCCGTGCCTTCGGGGCGCGCCCGCCGCCCTCCGGCGTCGGGGTTCACCCACCACGCGTGGGCGCCACTCGTCGGCTCCGCACCGTGGGCGCTGTGGTCTCGCATCGCCTCCGCGAAGAGGCGCTGGTGGTCTGTTTCGTCGAGTCGAGCCTGGACTTGTCCCTCGGCCAACTGCAGCAGGACGCGGCTGTCGAACATCCCCTTCACCTCGTGTAGTCGAATGACTCGGCCGGGTTCCTGCCCGGAGCGTATCACCCGAGGCTGACGCGGCCGTCAAGCGAGGGTGTCGGATCGGTGACGCGTGTCTCGAAACTTCCCGTCGCCGTCCGAGCGCTTCATTAAAAGAAAAGGAGCGGGAACGGGGTCCGCGGCCGGGACGCCGCGATTGCGGGGCGGGTGACGGGAGGAAATTGAGCACCGGGAACAGAAATCCGGCTAAAACGCGTTCGTATACCCAAACGATTGCCCAAAAGTCCTATACTGCGTGGCGGTGCGGCGGCGTACTATGTAACGAGACATGGTATGAGCGGCGGGTTGGAGCGGTCCGGCTGCATCCGAGCGGGATGTATGGCCGGCGCCACTGGCCGCGGGGGAGGGGTTGTGATGTTCAGACGCGAGGCCGGCCATACATTTATCGAACTTGCTATTGGTCTTGCCGTTCTCGGGTTACTGCTCCTTATTATGATGCCGTCGTTACAGGGGTACCAAGCCAACGCGCAGGTGCGTCAGCTGGGCGAGCAGGTCGTCGCGCAGCTGCGTGCCGCGGAGACGGAAGCGGCGTCGACGGATCAAACACTGGAGTGGTGGGCCTGCTGGGACTGCTCCCCCAACTACGTCAAGGTCACCCTCCCGGGCACCGGAGCGACAATTTCCTACACCAATCTCAGTGCGGCCAAGATCGCGGCGCCGCTGCACATCACCGGCACTTGCTACCGCGGTCCAATCAGCCCTCAGGGGCCTGTCAACGTGGCCTCTCCCCCGTGCGGATCAGTGGCGGGCGCGACCTTCGAGCTCGTCTGTTTCGACAGCAATACCCCGGCGAGTCCCTATGGCATTGAGATCACCGTGGTCATCGCGACCGGCCAGATCATCTCGAGCGTCGTGGGAAAGTGTCAGTAGACGGCGGCATGCGGACCACGCGTGGCTGCTGCGCGCCTCGCCCAGCGCGGGGGAACCGCGAGTGAGGTGACGGCACCGCGCGCGTCGTTCCGCGTCCGCCGGCTTCCTCCCAGCTTCTGATCGGACCGTTCCACGTGCTGGCGACCACGCGTGTGGGCCGGCCTCCGCGCCGTGGGACGGTCAACGTGGCTACTCCGCGCTCGACGCCGGCAGGCGCGACCTTCGAGCTCGTCTGTTTCGACAGCAACACCCCGTCGAATTCCTACGGCGTGAAGATCACGGTGGCCGTTGCGACCGGCCGGGTGCTCGCCGCGACCGTCGGCACGTGCCCGGAGACGGGCGCCTGTGCTGATGTCGTACGACCTGTCCCGCCGCCTCCGCGAACCAGTCCTCGTCTCGGGAGCGCTCGTACCGCGCCGATGGCTATCGGCGCCGTCACCGAAGGGCGGCCGGCGGGGCCGCGGGATCGCCGACGCACACGTGGACCGTCCCGCGTGACAGGCGCTCGGCGCCGCGGCCGTGTGGCGCCCGTTCCCGCGCCGGTGCCGGGCGCAGGGATGCGGGCCGGCGCGCGAGAATGGTGCCACGTGCCCCTCGGGTAAACTCACGCGCCGTCCCCATTGGGCCAGTGGAGGTGCCGCATGGACGAGTCCTGGACCCGATATCTTCGGCTGGGGATCGTGCACTTCATGGCGTTCCCGGCGGTCATGGCCGGTGAGGGGCCCTATGCGGACACGATCCGCGAGATCGCCCGCGATCCGTTCTTTACCGCGATCGAGGTCGGGTGGGCGCACGACGCGGCCCAGCGCGTCGCCGCGGCCGCGGTGCTCCGGGAGAGCCATCTCGCGGTCGGATTCGGGGCGCAGTCCGCGCTGCTCACGACGAAATCGAACCTGAACGCGCTCGACGAGCCGACGCGGCGCAAGGCCGTTGAGGTCGTCCACGGATGCATCGACCAGGCTGCGGCCCTCGGGGCCAAGCGGGTCGCCGTGCTGAGCGGCCCGTATCCCGGCGCGGCGGACGAGGCGAAGGCCACCGAGCGGCTCGTCGCTTCGCTGATGGAGCTCTCGGGGTACGCGCGGGACCGCAATCTCGCGATCACAATGGAGACGTTCGACCGGACGGTCGAGAAGAAGTCGCTCGTGGGGCCGACCACGCTGGCCGTCAAGGTCTCCGAGGCCGTGCGCAAGGAATATCGCGAGTTCGGCCTGATGCTCGACCTGAGCCACATGCCGCTGCTCGGCGAGAGCGTCCGGGAGTCGCTGATCACCGGCCGGGACCATCTGGTGCACGCGCACATCGGGAACTGCGTCATGGGCGATCCCAAGCACCCCGCGTACGGCGACGCGCATCCCCGGTTCGGCATCGCCGGCGGGGAGAACGACACGCCGGAGGTGCTCGAGTACCTGCGGGTGCTGTTTGAGATCGGGTTCCTCGGCGCGACGAACCGACTGCCGTTCCTCAGCTTTGAAGTGAAGCCGCAGCCCGGCGAGGATCCCGCCACGGTGATCGCGAGCACGAAGCGCGTCTTCGCCGACGCCTGGGCCCAGCTGTAGCGGGTCCCGGATCGAGGAGGACACGGGATGGCCACCCCGCGGATCTATATCACGCGCCCGCTGCCCCCGGAGGCGATGGAGCCGCTTCGGGGCGCGGTGGAATACCGTGTGTGGGACCGGCACGACGAGCCGGTGCCGCGCGACACGCTGCTGCGCGAGATCGTTGACGTGGACGGGCTCATCTGCCTGATCACCGAGAAGATCGACGCCGAGGTGGTCGAGCGGGCCCGGCGGTGCCGGGTGATCTCCCAGGTGGCGGTCGGGTACGACAACATCGACGTCGCGGCCGCGACCCGGCGCGGCATCCTGGTCACGAACACGCCGGGCGTGCTGACGGAAACCAGCGCCGACATGGGATGGGCGATCCTGATGGCGACGGCCCGCCGGGTCGTCGAGGGCGACAGGTTTACACGCTCGGGGCGGTGGAAGACCTGGGAGCTCATGGGGTTTACCGGCCAGGACGTGCACGGGGCGACGCTCGGCATCGTCGGGCTCGGCCGAATCGGCGCCGCGATCGCTCGCCGGGCACGCGGGTTCGATATGCCGCTCTTGTATCACAACCGGCGCCGCAACGAGACGCTTGAAGCGGAGCTCGGGGCCACCTACGCATCCCTCGACGACCTCCTGCGGCAGAGCGATTTTGTGATGATCTCAACCGCGCTCACCCCGGACACGCGCCACCTGATCGGCGAGCGGGAGCTGGCGCTCATGAAGCCGACGGCCGTGCTGGTGAACATCTCCCGCGGCCCGGTGGTCGACCAGCGGGCGCTGTACCGGGCGCTCGTCGACAAGCGGATCTGGGCGGCCGGGCTCGACGTCTTTGAGGTCGAGCCGGTGCCGATGGACGATCCACTGCTGCGGCTCGACAACGTCGTGATTCCCCCGCACCTCGGCAGCGCGAGCATTCACACGCGCATCAAGATGGCGACGATGGCCGCGGAGAACTGTCTCGCGGGCGTCACCGGAGCGCTTCCTCCGAACGTCGTGAACCCCGAGGCGCTGCAGCGGCGCTAGTGCCGCCGGCATCCCGGGCGCCCGCGTGATTGTGCCCGAGCACATCCTCACGCTCGACCTGGGCACCACGGCGTGCAAGGCGTCGCTGTTTGCCATGGACGGCAGCGTCGCGGCGCAGACGAGCGTCCAATATCCGACGCTGCACCCGGAGCCGGGGGCCGCGGAGCAGGACCCGTCGGCCTGGTGGGACGCCGCCGCGCGCGGGTGCGCCGTGCTGCCCCAGGAGGCCCGCCGCCGCGTCGTCGCGGTCGGCCTGAGCAGCCACCGCGGCGGCGTCGTGCCGATGGACGCGGACCTCCGCCCGCTCGGGCGGTGCATCATCTGGATGGACCGCCGGTCGACCGGAGAGATCGAGGCGTTCGTGCGCACGTTCGGCCGGGAACGGGTCCACGAGATCACCGGGCTCGTGCCCGACACCGAGTTCACCGCCGGCAAGATTCTGTGGCTGCGCGCCAATGCCCCCGACGTGTTTCGGGCCGCGCGGCTGTACCTGCAGCCGCGGGATTACCTCTATCTGTGCCTGACCGGTCACCCGGCGACGGATTACACGCTCGCGTCTCGCACGATGATGCTCGACGTCGTGCGCCGCACGTGGTGGCCGGAGGCGTTCGCGTACGTGGGGATCACGCCCGATGCGTTTCCCCCGGTGTACGCGTCCACCGCGGCGCCGCATCGCGTGGCCGCCTCCGCCGCGGCCGCGCTGGGGATCCCCTCCGGGGTGCCGGTGGCGCTCGGCGCCGGGGACCGGCCGTGCGAGGTGCTCGGCGCCGGCGCGGTCGGGGGGCGCGTCATGGTCTCCACCGGAACCACGACGAACGTGTCGGCGGCGTCGCCCGGCGTGCCCGCCGCGCGCGATCCGCGCGTGATGTGCTCGCTGCACGCCGTCGACGGCGCGTTCCTCCTGGAGCAGGGCATCAGCGCGTCCGGCTCGATCCTCCGATGGCTTCGCGACATCCTGCTCGGCGGCACGCTCGATTACCCGCGGCTCGACGCGCTCGCGCAGGCGGTGCCGGCCGGCGCGGACGACCTCGTATTCCTGCCGTTCATGATGGGCGCGCGGGCGACGCGATGGGACCCGGACGCGCGCGGGACGTGGTTCGGCCTGCGCGAGACCCACGGGCTCGGCGACTTGGCCCGCAGCATCATGGAAGGCGTCGCGTGCGAGGTCCGCGCGTGCGTCGCGCTGTTGGAGGGGATGGGTCTCAGCCCCCGCGAAGTGGTTGCCGTCGGGGGTGGTGCCCGGAGCGCGCTGTGGGACCAGATCATCGCCGACGTGCTCGGCCGGCCGGTGGGCGTGCCGCGCCAGACCGACGCGGCGGCGCTCGGTGCGATGCTGCTGGCCGCGTCGGCGATCGGGCGAGTCGGCAGCGTGGAGGATGCGGCGCGTGCGATCAACCCCGTGGGGCAGACGTACGCGCCGGACCCCGAGGCCGGGGCACGATACGCGGTCCTGTACGACGTGTATACCCGACTGTATGAGGCGCTGAGCCCCGTGTTCCACGAGCATCGCGGCGGGGCCGCCGAGAGGGAGTGAGGCAGATGGCCGCATCCGATGGACGCCCGCTGATCGGCGTGACGATGGGCGACCCGGCCGGGATCGGTCCGGAGATCATCGCCAAGGCCCTCGCCGGGCCCGAACTGTACGAGACGTCGCGGCCGCTCGTGGTCGGCGACCTCGGCACGATCGCGAGGACTGCGCGCGATCTGGCGCTGCCGGTGGCCGTGGCCGCGGTGGCGGAGCCCCGGGGGGGCCGGTATGCGCACGGCACCATCGACGTGCTCGACCTCGCCAACGTGAATCCCGGGACGCTGCGGATGGGGGTGATCCAACCCGACGCCGGCCGCGCCGCCGGGCAGGCGATCGAGCGGGCGATCCGGCTTGCGCAGGCCGGCGAGATCGACGCGATCGCGACGGCGCCCCTCAATAAGGAGGCGCTGTGGGCCGCCGGGTATCCGTATCCGGGCCACACGGAGATGCTCGCCGAGCTGACTCAGAGTCGGGAGTCTCTGACGATGTTCGTCATCGGCGCGCTGCGGATCTTCTTCCTCACACGCCACCTCTCGCTGCGCGACGCGATCGACCAGGTGACGCGCAAGCGCATCGCGGAGACGCTCGGGGTGATGGCCCAGGTGCTCGCGGGCCTCGGACTCGCCGCGCCGCGCATCGTCGTGGCCGCGCTGAACCCGCACGCCGGCGAGGGCGGGAAGATGGGCCAGGAGGAAATTGTGGAGATTACGCCCGGGATCGAGGACGCGCGACGCGCCGGGCTCGACGTGTCCGGCCCGATCCCGGCGGACTCGGTGTTCCATCTCGCCGCGGACGGCCGGTTCGACGCGGTGCTCTCGCTGTATCACGATCAGGGTCACGTCGCGGCGAAGATGTCCGATTTCTACAAGACGGTGAGCGTGACGACCGGCCTGCCCTTCGTGCGGACGTCGGTCGACCACGGCACCGCGTTCGACATCGCGGGCAAGGGGGTGGCGAGCGCCGTCAGCATGGTCGAGGCGATCCGGGTCGCGGCCGAGCTGACCGCGCGGCGTCGCGAGCGCATTGAGGCGTAGCGCCGACTCCCGGGGAACGGTCCGCACGGCCGGCCGGACCGCCGACGGGGGGTAATCCGGGCCCGGCCTGTGGCGCGTTCGGAGCCCAGACCGCCGCCGCGGTGATCGCAGGGCAGGACCGCGGACGGGGTCGCGGGGCCGGCAACGATGGCGACGCAGCGCGCGTCGTAACCGACGGGAGGGGTCGACATGTTTGGGTCGGTGGTCCTCGAGGTTGCGATCGGCCTGGCGTTCTTGTATCTGCTGTTAAGCACGGTGTGCAGCGCCGCGAACGAATGGCTGGCCGGCCTGCTGGCGCTGCGAGGCTCGACGCTCAGCGCCGCGCTCCGCAATTTACTCGACGATTCCACCGTGGACGCGATCTATGCGCACCCGCTTGTCCAGGGATTGTCGGGAAGCAGCCGCCTGCCGTCGTACATTCCGGCGCGCGTGTTTGCGACGACGCTGCTCGACGTGCTGCACATCGCGGACGTGGCGACCGGACCGGCGGCCGCCGCGGCGGTGCGCGCGCGGGTGGACGCGATTCCCAACGCGAAGATCCGGGGGGCGCTCCAGGCGATGCTCAACCAGGTCGGCAACGCGCCGCAGGGCCTGCGGCGCTCGGTCGAGCTGTGGTTTCATGACGCGATGGACCGCGCCTCCGGCGTGTACAAGCGCCGCGTGCAGGTGATCATTTTCGTGCTCGCCGCCGTGATCACGGTCGTCCTGAACGCCGACACCCTCACGTTCGCCAACCGGCTCGCACAGGATCCGGCGCTGGTGGCCCGCGTGGCGTCGGCCGCCCAGACCGCCGTTCAGCCGCCGGCGCCCGGGGCCCAACCCACGCCGCCGTCGGAGACGCAAGCGGAAGCCGACCTGGTCGCCCTGCAGCTGCCGATCGGCTGGTCACTGGCGCACACCGGCACGGATCCCCGCGCCGTGCCGACGGATGTTGCCGGGATTCTCTCGAAGCTGCTGGGGCTGTTGTTCACGGCGGCCGCCGTGTCGCTCGGCGCGCCGTTTTGGTTCGATTTTCTCGGCCGGCTCGTGAACCTGCGCCTGACCGGGCAGCCGCCGCAACCGCCGGACCCGGCGGTCGTGGCCGCGGCGCTGCCGCAGGCCGTTCAGGTGATCGGCGTCGCGCCCGCGGCGACCGCGGCGCCGGCCCCCGCGGCGGGGAGTTCGCCGTCCGGGACGTCCGGCTGACGCCGGGGGTTGGTGTGGTCGGGGCAGGAAGAGGCCGCGGCGGGCTGGAACCGCCGACTCGGCCGTGCCAGAAGACGCGGGCGGCGCCTCGGCGAGAGTCGGCGGGCGCGCGCGGCCGGGATAACGACGAGCATCACGTGAGGTGGGGTTGTCGATGCGGTGTCCGCACTGCGGCCGCAAGTCGATCGTGAGTCACGTCACGATCCGCTGGTTGCACGTCAAAGGCTCCTTTGTGCCGGAGCGCGGCTACTACTGCACCGCGTGCGGCAACGCCTTTGAAGAAGCGCTTCCCGCGGGAGGCGAGTTCACCTTCCGGTCCGTCGAGGTACCGGTGATCAGCGACGCCGTGCGCCGCCTGCAAGAGAACGCGGATGTGGTCGTCGTGCGGCACAAGACCGGCGCCCGCGAGGTCTTGTACTGATCCTGCTCGTCGCCGCGCTGGTCGGCCTCGCGATCGGCCTCGCGCGGGGCGGACGGCTTCAGGGGCTCGCCCAGGTTTCTCTCCGGACGCTTCCGCTGCTGGTGGTCGGCATCGTGCTGGTGGCCGCGGCCGAGATCCGGTGGGGTTCCCCGCAGCCGCGCCGGCGCTCGCGGCGGCGGGGTACGCGGCCGTGTGCGTGATGCTGTGGCGGAATCGCGATCGGCCGTGGCTCCCCGTGCTGTTCGTCGGCGCCGTGCTCAACGGCGCGGTGATCGCGGCGAATGGGGGCCGCATGCCCGTGTCGCCGTCGCTGTTCGAGCGGATGGGTCGGCCGGTTCCGGGCTCGTTGCTCGCCGGCACGGATCCGCGACACGTCCTCGCGGGGCCCGGCACCCACCTCGGGTGGCTCGGCGATCGACTCTTCGTCCATGCCGGGCAGCTCGCCCTGATCCTGAGCGTCGGGGACGTGCTGCTCGCGATCGGGCTCGCGGGATTCGTGCAGTCGACCACGGCGAGGGGCGCCGCGTAGCAGAGAGGCGAACGTGTGTGCGCTGATATTCGGGCCGGGCGGCGCGGCCCGTTTTTATTTTGCCGGCGTGAGTCTAGGGGAAGGAGATTGGGGGCATGTGGAGAATAGTGGGGATTCATAGGGAACGGTGGGAGATGCGTGCACGTTGAGGACACATGCTCAGAGGCGAGGCGCAGTACGCGCTCGACGACAAAGGGCGGGTGGTGATCCCTCCCAAATTCCGGGCGACGATGGGCGATCGCATCATCGTCACGCGGTGGATCGATCCGTGCCTCGCCGCGTTCTCCCCGATCGAGTGGCAGACGCTTGAGGAGCGGTTGCGCGCGATGCCGGCCGGACAGCGCGACATCGTGCGCCTGCTGCTGTCGGGCGCGGAAGATTGCGATCTCGATCGGCAGGGCCGGATCCCGCTCGCGCCGCACCTGCGCGAGCACGCCGCGATCACGCGGAGCGTCACGATCATTGGGGCGGGATCGCACCTGGAGCTCTGGCACACGCCGCAGTGGCGCCGCCGCCTCCAGAAGGCGCGGAAAGCGCCGGAGTTGCTGGCGGATCAGCTCCAGGGTTTGATCCTGTAGCGATGGCGGAGGGGCGAGGCGCGAGTGGCGTCTTGTCAGGCGAGCGCGGCGGTGGAGTCCCCCGGGATGTCGACGCATGTGCCGGTTCTGGTCGATGAAGTGATGACGTATCTCGCGCCCCGCGAGGGGGCGGTGATCGTGGACGCAACGGTGGGAGACGGCGGGCACGCCGAAGCGGTGCTGCGCCGGATCGCGCCCGCGGGCCGGTTGATCGGACTGGACCGGGACGGGGACGCGATCGCGCACGCGGAGGAGCGGCTGCGTCCGTTCGGCCGCAACGTGACGTTGCAGCAGGCGAGCTTTGGCGATCTGGACGGGGCGCTCGACGCCCTGGGGGTGGGGACGGTCGACGGCATCTTGCTCGATATCGGCGTCTCGACGCGGCAGCTCCTCGAGCCCTCGCGCGGGTTCAGCTTCGACCGCGCCGGCCCGCTCGACATGCGTATGGACCGCGGGCAGGACCTGACCGCCGCCGATCTCGTGAACACGCTGCGCGAGCGCGACCTCGCCGATCTGATCTACCGGTACGGGGAAGAGCGCGCGTCGCGGAGGATCGCCCGGCAGATCGTGACGCGGCGGCCGCTGCGGACCACGCGGGATCTCGTGCAGGCCGTCGAGGCGGCGCTCGGCGGGTCGCGCGGGCGCCTGCACCCGGCGACCCGGACGTTTCAAGCGATTCGCATCGCGACCAACGACGAGATGGGCGAGCTCGAGGCCGGACTGCCGCAGGCGATTCGCCGGCTGCGCCCGGGCGGTCGGCTGTGCGTGATCGCCTTTCACTCGCTCGAGGACCGCATCGTCAAGCAGACGCTCGCCCGCTTCTCCAAGGGCTGCACGTGCCCGCCGGACCTGCCGGTGTGCGGGTGCGGCGGCCAGCGCCTCTTGCGCGTGCTGACCAAGAAGCCCGTCACCGCATCGGCCGCGGAGGTGCGCCAGAATCCCCGGGCGCGCAGCGCGCGGCTGCGCGCGGCGGAGCGGCTCGAGGACGCGGCCCCGGCCGCGCGCTCGGGCCGGCGGCCGCGCGGGGGAGAGACCCACTGATGTTGGCGGCTCGGCAAGGCCAATCGGCGTGCCCGGTGCTGATTCCTGCGCATTGGGGCCCTGAAGGGAGGGAGGCGATCCGGCGTCGGCGGAGGCCATATCCCATGATCGCGGCACTCACGATCGCAGCACTCGCCATACTACCACTCGTCGCATACGTCGCAGCTGTATCCAACGCAGCACACATCGGCTACCACATCCTCCAGGACTCGCAGGACATCGCGGCACTACAGACGGACCACGAACGCCTCCAGGCCATCGCCTCCTCCCTCAGGGCTCCAGATCGTATTGAACGGCTGGCGACGACGCGGCTCGGGCTGCGCCCCCCGGGCGCGGGCCAGATCGCGTCGCTGTCGGTGTCCGACCTCGGGACCGCGGACGACGCCCGCGGTCCGTCTGGGCTGTGGCAGCGTCTCGACGCGTACCTCCACCGGAATGAGGCGGCAGCCGCACCGCTGACGCGATGACGCCCAGGCACGGGCGGCTTCACGCGGTGCCGCGGGCCGGCGCGACTCCCGGCCGGCTGGTTGCGCTGCTGGTGGTCTGGATCCTGGCGTGCGTCGGCCTGTTCGCGCGCATGGTCGATCTGCAGGTGGTGCGCGCCCGGACGCTGGAGCGCCTCGCGCTCCGCCAGCAGCTCGAAACCGTGCAGATTCCCGGCCGCCGCGGCGTGATCCTCGACCGCGTCGGCCGTCCGCTCGCCATCAACGTCGACGTCGACTCCATCTACGCGGTGCCGCAGGCGATCACGGATCCGGCCGAGTTTGCGCAGCGTGTCGCGCCGGTGCTGGGTCTCCCCCCCGCGGAGATCACCGCGCGGCTTGGGCGCGGCGGCCGGTACTTCGCGTGGCTCGCCCGGCGGCAGCCGGTCGCGGTCGCGCAGGCGCTCGCCGCGCTCGGGTACGGCAGCGCGATTGGCGTCGTCCCGGAGGCCCAGCGCGACTACCCGAACGGCCCGCTCGCCGCGAGCGTGGTCGGCTTCACCGGCACCGACGATGCGGGACTCGCGGGGCTCGAACTGCGGTACGACGCGCTCCTGCGCGGCGCCAGCGGCGTCGGGACCGCGAACCGCGATGCGATCGGCCGCGAGCTGATGCAGACGCTGCAGATCCTCACCCCGCCGCGCGACGGCGACACGCTGGTGCTGACGCTCGACGAAGTGATCCAGCACATCGCCGAGCGCGAGCTCACGCACGCGGTCGCGCAGGCACACGCGCTCGGCGGCGTCGCGATCGTCATGGATCCCGCCACCGGCGCGATTCTCGCGATCGCGACGACGCCGACCTTCGACCCCAACGCGTACCAGAAGGCGCCGCCGGCGCTGTGGAACAACGCGGCGGTCTCGGCGCTGTACGAGCCGGGGTCGACGTTCAAGCTGATCCTCGCGGCCGCGGCGACCGAGAGCGGCACGTTCACGCCCGACGATCGGGTGACGGATCCCGGGCAGATCCGCATCAACGGTGTGACGATTCACGACGCGGAGACAACCGAGCACTTCGCGTCGCTGAGCCTCGCGGACATCATCAAGTACTCGAGCAACGTGGGCGCGGTGCAGGTCGCGACCCGCGTCGGGAAGGCCACGTACGCGGACTACATTCACCGGTTCGGGTTCGGGCGTCCGACCGGGATCGACCTGCCGGGCGAAGCGTCGGGACTCATTAGGCCGATCAGCCAGTGGTTCGGGCCCACCCTGCAGAACATCGGGTTCGGCCAGGGCATCTCCGTCACCCCGCTGCAGTTGCTGGTGGCGGCCTCGTCGTTGACGACCGGCGGGATGGAGGTACGGCCGCACCTGCTCGGCGAGATCCGCGATGCGGCCGGCCATCCGGTCGACGCGCCCGCGGCCGACGCGCCCCACCGCGTGGTGCCCGCGGCCGTCGCCGACCAGGTGCTCGCCATGATGCGCGGAGTCATCTCCGACGGCGGGACCGGCGTGAAGGCCCAGATCCCCGGGTTCACCGTGGCCGGCAAAACCGGGACCGCGCAGAAGCCGAGCCCGAACGGCGGATACGAGTCGGGCGGCTACATCGCGTCGTTTGTCGGCGTGGTGCCGGCGATCGCCCCGCGCTTGGCCATCCTGGTGGTCATCGACCACCCGCAGGGGCTCTACTACGGCGGCGACGTCGCGGCGCCCGTGTTCCGCGAGATCGGCCGGCAGGCGCTCTGGTACCTGCAGATTCCGCCGACGATTCCCGCGGCCGACTCCGCCGCCGCGCCGCCCGGGCCGCCGGCGCCGTCGGCCGGCCCCGCGGGCCAGCCCGCGCGATGACGTGCCCGCGCGCTATCGGGCCGTCCGCGCGCCTGCTATAGTGGAATTCGGGCAGTCGGGTCGGTCTGCGTCTGACTCGGGGCCCCGGTCGGAGGCGAGTGCATGCGGGTAGCGGACCTGCTGGCGGTGCTCCCGGCGTCCGGGGTGGGTGCACCGTCGTTGGTGGGTGCCCCGGATCGCGACGTGACAGGGCTCACCTATCATTCGGCGCACGTACGGCCCGGCGATTTGTTCGCGGCGATCCGCGGCTACGCCCAGGACGGACATCGATACGCGGCCGACGCGGTGCGCCGCGGGGCCGCGGCGCTGCTGGTCGATCACGCGCTGCCGGAGCTGGCCGCGGCGCAGATCGTCGTGGCCGACACGCGGCGCGCGCTCGCGCCGATCGCCGCGGCGTTCTATGGCGATCCGTCGGCGTCCCTGTGGGTGTGCGGCGTCACCGGCACCAACGGCAAGACCACCACCACGCATCTGCTCGAGGGGATCCTCGCGCGCGCCGGCGGCCGTCCGGGTCTGATCGGCACGCTCGGCGTTCGACTCGACGGCGCCGCGGTCGCGTTCGAGTCGACCACGTCGACAACGCCGGAGTCGCCCGACGTGCAGCGCCTGCTCGCCGAGATGCTGGCCGGGGGCGCGCGCGACGTTGTCATGGAAGTCACCTCGCACGCGCTCGCGCTGCACCGCGTCGACGCGTGCCGATTTGCGGCGGCCGTCTTCACGAACCTGACGCAGGACCACCTGGATTTCCACGGTGATCTCGCGACGTACCGCGCGGCCAAGGCGCGGCTCTTTGCGCGGGTGTCCCCGGACGGGGTGGCCGTCGTCAACGCTGACGATCCGAGCAGCGCGGAGATCGCCCGGCACAGCCGGGCGCCGGTGTGGACGTACGGGATCGACGCCCCGGCGGACGTCCGGGCGGAGGGGACGGAGTTCGGGCCGCGGGGGACGCGGTGCGTCCTTGCTTCCCCGGCGGGCCGTACGCCGCTCGCGCTGCCGCTGCCGGGTCGGTTCAATTTGTCCAACGCGCTGGCCGCCGCGGCGGTCGCGCTGGCCCGCGGGATCACGCCGGACCTTGTGTGCGCGGCGCTGGCCGCGGCCCCCGGCGTGCCCGGGCGGTGCGAGCTCATCGACGAGGGCCAGCCGTTCGCGGTGCTCGTGGACTATGCGCACACGCCCGACGGGCTCGAGAAGGTGCTCCGGCTGGCGCGCGAAGTGTCCACGGCGCGCGTCCTCGCCGTGTTCGGCTGCGGCGGCGATCGCGACCGGACGAAGCGGCCGATCATGGGGCGCCTCGGGGTGGAGCTTGCGGACCATGCCGTGTTCACCTCCGACAATCCGCGGAGCGAGGAGCCCGAGGCGATCCTCCGCGAGATCGAGGCCGGCGCGTCCGCGCGGAGCAACTTCGAGACCGAGCCGGACCGGCGCCGCGCGATCGTGCGGGCGCTCGCCCTCGCCCGGCCCGGGGACGTCGTGGTGATCGCCGGCAAGGGGCACGAACCGTACCAGATCCTTCGAGACCGTACGATCGCGTTCGACGACCGCGAGGTCGCGCGCGAGGTGCTGCGGGCGCAGCGGCGCGGCGCGAAGGAGATCGCGTGATCGTCTCCGGGCCGGCGCCGTCCGGGTCCGAGCCCGTCGCGGTCACGGTGCAGGAGGTCGCGGCCCTCGCGGGCGGCGTGCTCGTCGAGGGCAATCCGGCGTCGCTCGTGCGCGGGACCGCGATCGACAGCCGCGCGGTCGCTCCCGGGATGCTGTTCGTGGCGCTGGCCGGGACGCAGACCGACGGCCATCAGTTCGCCGCGGACGCGTGCCGCCGGGGGGCCGCGGCCGTGGTGGTCTCGCGCGACGTCTCCGGCGTGCCGCCGGACGCGGCGGTGATCCGCGTCGCGGACACGCTGCGCGCCCTGCAGCGCATCGGACGGGCGCTGCGCGACCGGCAGCCGGTCCGGGTCGTGGGCATCACCGGCAGCGTCGGCAAGACGTCCACCAAGGAGCTGGCCGCGGCCGTGGCGGGGCGCGCGTTCCGGACCGCGCGGTCGCCCCAGAACTGGAACACCGAGATCGGGATCCCGCTCGTGCTGGCGAACCTGCCCCGAGACACCGAGGTCGCGATCGTGGAGCTGGCGATGCGGGGTCCGGGACAGATCCGCGAGCTCGTCGAGATCTGCCGTCCCGATATCGGCGTGGTCACCAACGTCGGCGAGTCGCACCTCGACTTTTTCGAAAGCCGGGAGGCACTGGCCCGGGCGAAGGGCGAGCTGATCGAGGGGCTGGCGCGCGAGGCGACGGCGATCCTGAACGCGGACGATCCGCTCGTCCTCGCGATGCGCGGCCGCGGTCCGGCCCGCGTCGTGACGTTCGGGCTCGGCGGCGGGGATGTCACCGCGGACGATATCCGCGCGGTGCCGGGCGGCGGCCGCGTGTTTCGCCTCCGGACCCCGGCGGGCTCCGGCGAGGTGTCGCTCGGGCAGCTCGGGCGCCACGCCGTGATCAACGCCCTCGCGGCCGCGGCGATCGGCTGGGCGCTCGGGGTGCCGGTGGGAGAGATCGTGGAAGGGCTCGGGAGCGTGCCCCCGCTGCCGATGCGCCTCGCCGTGCGGCGCCTCGCCGGCATCACGCTCCTGGACGACGCGTACAACAGCAGCCCGCAGTCGGTCGAGGCGGCCTTCGATGCGATGGATGAGCTGGCGGGCACGCCGCGCATCGCCGTGCTCGGCGACATGCGCGAGCTGGGCGCGGGATCCGCGGACGCCCACCGCCGCGTGGGGCGTCTGGCCGCGGCGCGCGGGCTCGATCTGCTCATCGCGTGCGGCCCGCTCGCGGAGGAGCTCGCCCGGTCCGCGCGCGAGGCCGGCGGGGTCCGGGTCGTACACGCCGCGGACCCGGACGAGGCGCTCGGGCTGCTGCGGCCCGAGCTGCGCGCGGGCGCGGTGGTGCTGGTCAAGGGATCGCGGGCGATGGAGATGGAGCGGATCGTCGCCGGGCTCGCCGCCGGCGTGCCGTCCGAGCGGTCCGATCGGGGCCTCGCATGGACCTGATACCGCTGGTGGCCGCGTGGAGCTTCGCGGCCGTCCTCGTGCTCGCCGCCGGCGCACCGGTGGTCGAGGCCCTGCAGCGCGCCGGCGTGGGACAGACCGTGCGCGAGGACGCGCCGAGCCGCCACGCGGCGAAAGCCGGCACGCCGACGATGGGGGGCCTCTTGATCATCGGCGCGGCCCTCGCCGCCGCGCTCGGCGTCGCCGCGGTGCTCGGACGCCCGCCGCGCGCGCTCGCGGTGGCCCTCGGCGTGATCGCGATCTTCGCGGCGATCGGCGCGCTCGACGACCGGCTCGGCATCACGCGAGGCCGGAATCTCGGGCTCCGGGCCCGGGAGAAGTTCGCGCTGCAGATTCCCGTGGCCCTCGCGCTCGGCGTGTACGTGGCGCTCACGCCCGGCCTCGGCACCGTGGTCGACATTCCCGCCACGGCGTGGCGGGTCGATCTCGGATGGGGCTATCCGGCGTTCTGCGCCGTGCTCGTGGTCGGGATGGCCAACGCGGTGAACCTGACCGACGGTTTGGACGGTCTCGCCGCCGGCGGCACCGCGATCGCCGCGGGTGCGCTCGCGGTGATCGCGGCGTTCAGCGGAGCGCTGCCGTCGGGGATCGTCGCGGCGGCCGTGGCCGGCGCCTCGTTCGGCTTTCTGTGGTACAACGCCCATCCCGCGCAGGTGTTTATGGGAGACGTCGGCTCGCTCGGGCTCGGCGCGGCGCTCGCGGTGGCCGGCATCCTCGCCAAGCTCGAGGTGCTCATGCTCATCCTCGGCGGGCTGTTCGTCGCCGAGGCCCTCTCCGTCATGCTGCAGGTCGCCTGGTTCAAGCTGACGGGCGGCCGCCGCCTGTTCCGCATGAGCCCGCTGCACCACCACTTCGAGCTTGCCGGCTGGAGCGAGACGCAGACCGTGGTGCGGTTTTGGGTCTGCGGGGCGCTGCTCGCGGCCGTCGGCGTGAGGCTCGGCCTGTGATCGCGGACGTCCTGCGGCGTCTCCGCGGCCGGGCGATCCACGTCGTCGGGCTGTCGGGCACGGAGGGGTCGACCATCGTGGACTTCTTGCTGCGCGCGGGCCTCACGGCGATCACGGCCCACGATCTGCAGACCCGCGAGACGTTTCCGGACGCGTTTCGCCGCGCGCACGCGTGGATGGCGCCCGAGGAGCGGGACGCGGCGCTCGCCCGGCTGCTCGCGGCGCCGATCGCGCTGCGGTTCCGCGACCGCTACCTCGAGGGGATCGAGGCCGCCGAGGTGATCTACACGACCCAGGCGTGGTTCCGCCATCCGGAGAACGCGCCGATCCGTCGCGCCCGGGACCTGGGCGTACCCCTCAGCAGCATGACCGCGCTGTTTTTCGAGACCGTGCCGTGTCCCATTCTCGGCGTCACCGGAACCAACGGGAAGTTCACCGTGGTGCACCTCGCCGGCGCGATGCTCAAGGAGAGCGGCCGGCGCACGTTTGAGAGCGGCAACGACCGCACGCACGTGCCGATCCTGTACCGGCTCGACGAGGTGACCCCGGACGCGATCCTGGTCCTCGAGATCAGCAACCGGCAGCTCGTGGGCCTCCCGTACAGCCCGGCGATCGCGGTCGTCACCAACCTCGCCCGGCACCACCTCGACGATCACGGGTCGTTCGAGGCGTACGTGGAGACGAAGCGCGGCATTCTCCGCCACCAGACGCCGGATCAGCTGGCCCTCCTCAACTACGACGATCCCGGGACGCGGGCGCTCGCGGCGGACGCGCCCGCCCGCACGCTGTTCTGGAGCCGGCTCGAGCCGCTGGATGAGGGCGCGTGCGTCGTGGACGGCGACATCACCCTCCGCCTCGACGGGCGCGAGGAGCGCATCTGCGAGGCGGCGCTGCAGGCCCCGGGGGCCCACGCCCTCGAGAACGCGCTCGCCGCGGCGCTCGCCGCCCGCGTGGCCGGCGCGGCGCCGTCCGCGATCGCCGCGGTGCTGCGGCGGTACCGCGGGCTGCCGTACCGCCTCCGGCTCGTCGGCGAGGCCGCCGGCGTGCGCTACTATGAGGACTCCCTCGCGACCAACCCGGCGGCCGCTGCAGCCGCGGTGCGCGCGTTCGACCGGCCGCTGGTGCTGCTCGCCGGCGGACACCGGCCCGGAGCTACCGCGGAAGACTTCCGCCCGATCGCCGACGCGCTGCGCGGCCGGGCCGTGCGCGCGGTCGTCGTGTTCGGCACGATGGCGGAGCGCATCGAGGACGCGATCCATGCCTGGGGCGGCGACATCCCGGTCGTGCGGCGCGCGACGCTCGACGACGCGGTCGCCGCGGCGCGCGAGCGCGCCCGGTCCGGGGACGTGGTCACCCTCTCGCCGGGGTGCGAGAGCTTCGACCAGTTCCGCGACTACCGGCACCGGGGCGACCGGTTCTGCGAGCTCGTGCAGGCGCTCGCCGACGGCCCGGCGCCGCAGGACCCCGTGGGCCCGCGATCCGGAGGCGACCGGCCGTGGAGCTGATCCACCGGCGCGGCCCGGCGTGGGGCCTGTTTGTGACGGTGCTGCTCCTGAGCTGCGTCGGCGTCGTCATGGTGTACAGCGCGAGCGCGGTGGTCGCGCAGGCGCAGTACCACGACAGCGCCTGGTTCCTCAAGCGCCAGCTCCTGTACACGGTCCTCGGGCTCGTCGCGATGTCGGTGGCGTGGCGGCTCCACTACGACAAGCTGCGCGCGCTGACGCTGCCGCTGCTCGGCCTGACGCTGCTGACACTCGTCCTGGTGCTCGTCCCGCACATCGGCCGGGAGGCGGGCGGGGCGCGCCGCTGGCTGTCGTTCGGCGGACCCTTGAACTTTCAGCCGGCCGAGCTGGCCAAGCTCACGATGATCCTGTATCTCGCGAACTTCCTCGCCAACCGGGGGCCGCGCGTGCGGGAGTTCGGCGCGGGCGTCGTGCCGCCGCTGATCGTGCTCGCGCTGTTCGCGCTCCCCGTGGTCAAGCAGCCGGATCTCGGCTCGGCGCTGATCCTGGCGCTCATCACGTTCGCGCTGCTGTTCGTCGGAGGCGTGAACCTGTTGCACCTGTTCCTGATGGGCGCGGCCGCCGTGCCGGTCGTGCTGCTGACCATTCTGCACGCCGGGTACCGCGCGCACCGGCTCCTCGCGTTCCTCGATCCCTGGAAGGATCCGCAGGGGACGGGGTTCCACATCATCCAGTCGCTGCTGGCCCTCGGCTCGGGCGGGATCCTCGGCCTCGGGCTGGGCCACAGCCGGCAGAAGTTCTTCTACCTGCCCGAGCGCCACACCGATTTCATCTTCTCGATCATCGGAGAGGAGCTCGGCCTGCTCGGGACCGCGTTTGTGATTCTGCTGTTCCTGCTGCTGGCGGTGTGGGGCTACCGGATCGCCTCCCGCGCTCCCAACCGCTACGCCGCGCTGCTCGTCTCGGGCTTGACGACGATGCTCGTGGGGCAGGCGGTGCTGAACATCGGCGTCGTCTCGGGGTCGCTCCCGATCACGGGGGTCCCGCTGCCGTTCATCAGCTTCGGCGGCTCGTCGCTGGTGCTGAGCTACATCGCGGTCGGCATCATCCTGAACGTGTCGCAGTACGCCTACGAGGAGGAGCCCGCCGTGGCCCGCGCCCCAGCCCGGCCGGGCGGGCCGCGGCGCCGGTCCGCGTGGGCGGGCGGATGAACCTGCTGTTCGGAGGGGGCGGGACCGGCGGCCACGTGTACCCCGCGCTGGCGATCGCCGAGTGCCTGAAGCGCCGGGACCCCGAGTCGCGCGTGCTGTTCGCGGGCAGCGCCACCGGGATGGAAGCCCGCTTGGTGCCCGAATCCGGCATGCCGTTCGTCGGGCTCGTGGTCCGCGCGCCCCGCGACCGGTCGCCGATCCGTGCGGCGATCGCGGTGGCGACGGCCGCGGCCAGCGTCGCGCAGGCCCTCCCGATCCTCCGGCGGTTCCGGCCGAGCGCGATCGTCGCCACCGGCGGGATCGCGTCGATCCCGGTGGTCGCCGCCGGCGTGGCGCTCCGCGTGCCGGTGGTGGTGATCGAGGGCAACATGCTGCCGGGACGCGTCAGCCGCGTGCTCGCCCGCTGGAGCCGCGCGATGGCGGTCGCGCGGGGAGGCACCGCCCCCTACACCGGGGCCCGCGATGTGGTGGTGACGGGGCTGCCGGTCCGCGAGGAGATCTACTCGACCCCGCGGCGGGACGGCCTCGACGTGTTCGGCCTGGATCCCGCCCGGCGCACACTGCTCGTGCTCGGCGGCAGCCAGGGCGCGGCGCGCCTGAACGCCGCGGTCGAGGACGCCGTCGCACGCCTTGCGCGGCGGCAGGATCTTCAAGTCCTGCACGTGGTGGGCGGCGGGTGGTCGGTGGCCCGGGGCCGCGACGAGCGCCGCCAGGTGGGCGGCGTGCTGTACGTCCGCGCGTCGTACGTCCATCACATCGGCGATGCGTACGCGTGCGCGGATCTCGTCCTCAGCCGGTGCGGCGCCACATCGCTCGCGGAGATCACGGCCGTCGGCCTGCCCTCGATCCTCGTGCCCTACCGGTACGCCGTCGAAGATCACCAGGCGTGGAACGCCAAGCCGCTCGTGGCGGCGAACGCCGCCGTGCTGCTGCCGGAGTCCGGCCTCGACGGCGAGTCGCTCGCGCGGGCGGTCGCCTCGCTGCTCGACCGGCCGGGCCGGCTCGAGGAAATGGCGGCGCGCGCGCGCGGGCTCGGACAGCGCGACGCCGCGGACCGCGTGCTCGCGCTCGTCGAGAGCGTGGCGCGGCCCGAGATCGCGGCGGAGGCGTCCGAGTGATCGCGCCGGGCACCCGCGTGCACTTCGTCGGGATCGGCGGCGCCGGCATGAGCGCGATCGCCTCGGTGCTGCTCGCGCGCGGCTACCCGGTGTCCGGCTCCGACCTGCGCGAGAGTGACGCGACGCGCCGACTGCGGGCCGCGGGGGCGCGGATTCAGATCGGGCACGCGGCGGAGCACCTGGCCGGCGTGCAGGTCGTCGTCATCAGCCGCGCGGTCCCCGAGGAGAACGTCGAGATTCAGGCGGCGCTCGCGCTCGGGCTCCCGATCATGCACCGCGCCCAGATGCTGGCCGCCCTCATGGAGGGATCCCGCGGCGTCGCCGTCGCCGGCACGCACGGGAAGACGACGACCACCTCGATGACGGCGATTATCCTCGACGCGGCCGAGCGCGATCCGACCGTCCTGATCGGCGGCGAGGTGGAGGACTTCGGCGGCAACGCCCGCGCGGGCGCCGGCCCGGAGCTGGTCGCGGAAGTCGACGAGAGCGACGGGTCGCTCTTGTGGATCTCGCCCCGCATCGCGGTGGTCACGAGCGTCGATGCCACCGATCACCTCGACTTCTACGGATCGGAAGCGCGCCTGATCGACACGTTCCGGATGTTTCTCGACGGGCTCCCGTCGGACGGGTTCGCGGTGATCTGCGCGGACGCGCCGCTCGGGCGGACGCTCGCCCAGGCCGCGCGGGCGCGGGTCGTGACCTACGGTCTCGAGCCCGGGGCCACGTACACCGCGCGGGTGGTGGAGATGGCCGGGCGCCGGTCGGTGTTCGAGGTGCGCCGGGCGGGGCTGCTCCTCGGGACGGTCACGCTCGGGGTGCCGGGCCGCTACAACGTGCAGAATGCGCTCGGGGCCATCGCGGTCGGGGTCGAGCTCGACATTCCGTTTGCCGTATGCGCCGCGGCGCTCGGGGCGTTCCGCGGGGTGCAGCGCCGGTTCACGGTGCGCGGGGACGTCTCGGGGGTGCTCGTCGTCGACGACTACGCGCACAACCCGACGAAGGTCGCCGCGCTGCTGCAGGGCGCGCGCCAGTGCTGGCCCGACGCCCGCATCATCGCGGTGTTCCAGCCCCACCGGTACACGCGCACGCGCACCGTCGGGGAGCAGTTCGGGACGGTGTTCGGCTCCGCGGACGAGGTGATCGTCACCGAGATTTACGGTGCCGACGAGCCGCCGATCCCGGGCGTGGACGCGGGCATCGTGATGCGCGCGATCGGCGCGCGGCGCCCCGTGCGGTTCGTCGAGGATGCCGGCGACGTCGCGTCGATCCTCGAGGAGCACGTGCGGGCGGGCGACCTCGTGCTGACGATCGGCGCGGGCGATATCTGGAAGGTCGCGGACGAGCTCGTCGTACGCCTGCGGCGCCGCGCGGCGGAGCGGCCGCGCGCCCGGGAGGGCGCGGGTGGCTAGCCCCGAGGCGCTGGCGGCCGCGCTGGAGCGCCTCGCGCCGGGCCAGGTCCGGCGCGACGAGCCGCTCGCGCGCCATGTGACGTTCCGCATCGGCGGGCCCGCCGATGTCCTCGTGCTGCCGCGCACCCTCGACGATCTCGCCAGGGTCGTCCGCTGGCTCGCCGCGGAAGGCGAGCGGTTTATCGTGCTCGGCCGCGGCAGCAACGTGCTGATCGCCGACCGGGGCGTGCGCGGCGTCGTGGTGAAAACGGGGCGCGGCCAGGAAGGCCTGCGCTTCGACAGCCCGCGGGTCGTCGCGGAGTGCGGCGTGAGCATGCCGTATCTCGCCCGTCAGGCGTCGGTGCGGGGGTTGTCCGGATTGGAGTTCGCCGGCGGCGTGCCGGGGTCCGTCGGGGGCGCGGTCGTGATGAACGCGGGCGCGCACGGCCGCTCCACGGCCGACGTGGTGCAGAGCGTCCGGGTCGTCGGGGCGGCGGGGGAAGCCGTGTGGTCGTCGCGCCGCCTGGCGTACGGCTACCGGGAAAGCGAGCTGCAGCACGCGGATGTGGTGGTCCTCGAGGCCGAGTTCGTGCTCGTTCCGGAGGACCCGGCCGTCACCGTGGCGCGCCTGGAGGACTGGCTGCGCCACCGGAGCGACACCCAGCCGCTCGGCCCCCCGAGCTCGGGCTGCGTGTTCCGCAACCCGCCGGGCGACCACGCCGGCCGGCTGATCGACCAGGCCGGCGGGAAGGGCCTGAGCGTCGGGGGCGCGGTCGTGAGCGACCGCCACGCCAACTATATCCTCAACGTGGGCGGCGCCAGCGCCGCCGAGGTGCTGGCCCTGATCGGGAAGGTGCGCGAGCAGGTACGCACGCGGTCTGGGATCGAGCTCGCGACCGAGGTGAAGCTGATCGGGGAGTTCGATCCGGCATGAGGCGGCGGGCGACCGCGATGCCCAAGCCGCCCCGGCGGACCGCCGTCGTCGATCGGCCGGTCGACCGGTCGCCGGCCCGGTCGGCGGACTGGGCCCGCTTCGACCGGCTCGGACGGTTTCTCGCGGCGATCTGCGCCCTGTGCGCCGTCGCCTCGCTGCCCAGCTCCTCGGCGTTCGCCCTGACGTCGGTCTCGGTGCGCGGCAACGCCGCGCTGCCGACCGGCGAGGCGCTCGAGCGGCTCGGCGTGCGCCCGGGCGACAGTGCCTTCCGCGTGAACGCCTTCGAGATCCGCCGCCGGCTGCTGGAGGACCCCCGCGTGGCGGACGCGGCCGTCGCGCTGTCGTTTCCCCACGCCCTCGTGGTGTCGGTCCGGGAGCGCGATCCCGTCGCCGCGCTGGTGCTGCCGGGCGGGTATGTGGAGATCGGGGGGGACGGGGTCGCGATCTCGCGCGCCGCGACGCCCGGACGCGGGCTCCGGCTCGAGGTGCAGCCGCTCGCGCTGCCGTGGCTGCAGCTCGGCACCGCCGTGCCCTCGGACGACGTCCGGTTCGGGGCCGCGGTGGCGGCGGGCCTCTCGCCGGTGCTCCGGTCCCAGGTGACGGCGGTGCGGGTGGAGGCCGGCGAGCTGATCCTTGAGACGCGGGACGGCACCTGGGTCAAAGCGGGGGGCCCCGACGGCCTCGACGAGCGGCTGGCCCTCGCCCCGAGGGTGCTGGCGGCCGTGCGCGCCCGCGGCATTCGCGCCCGCTACGTCGATCTGCGCGTGCCGGGCAACATCATCGTCCTGCCGGCCGCGCCCGCGACGCCCGTGGGAGCGGCCGCCGCCGCGACCGGCACGCCCGCCGCGACGCGCAGTGTGCCCGCGACCGCGTCATCGGCGGCTCCGGGGCAGGAGAACCCACCGCATCGTTGAATATCGTTGAAATGGCCGTCTCTCGTCACCCGGTGACGCTTGGCCGGAGGTGGGTCTGAGTGGCGAGAAGGGGACCGCTGGTGGGGCTGGACGTGGGGACCACCAAGGTCTGTGTCATCATCGCAGATCAGGACGACGAGGCGGAGGTCCACATCAAGGGGATGGGGACCTCCCCTTCTACGGGTGTCCGGAAAGGCGTCGTCGTCGATCTCGACGCGACGACTCGGGCGATCGGGGAAGCCGTCGATCGCGCGGAGCGCATGGCCGGGACCAAGGTCGGCGCGGCGTTCGTGTCGGTCTCCGGTGAGCACGTGGCCTCGCAGAACAGCCGCGGCGTCGTGGCGGTGTCCCGCGCCGATCACGAGATCGCCGAGCAGGACATCGCGCGGGTCGTCGAGGCGGCGCGGATGACGGCCATTCCGGCGAGCGACCGGGAGATCGTGCACCTGATCCCGCGCGACTTCGTCGTGGACGGACAGGACGGCGTCAAGAATCCGGTCGGCATGTACGGGTCCCGGCTCGAGGTCGACGCCCACATCGTCACGGGCGCGGGGACGCTGCTCGCCAACCTTCTCAAGTGTGTGCAGCGCGCCGGGCTGGAGGTCGAGGACCTCGTGCTCGAGCCGCTCGCGTCCGGCCAGTCGGTGCTGACGCAGGCGGAGCGCGACCTGGGCGTGGCCCTCGTCGACAGCGGCGGCGGCACCACGAGCGTCGGCATCTTCATCGGCGGCGGGCTGTGCCACACGGCGATCCTGCCGGTCGGCGGCAGCCATATCACCAACGACATCGCGGTGGGGCTGCGCACCCCGATCGCGGAGGCCGAGCGCCTCAAGATCTCGCAGGGGTGCGCGATGCTGTCGATGGTCGCGGACGGCGAGATGATCGAGGTGCCCCGCATCGGCACGCACGACGCGCAGCTGCGGCCGCGGCGCGCGCTCGTGGAGATCATCGAGCCGCGCCTGAGCGAGATCCTGGGCATGGTGAAGGCCCAGATCAAACGGTCGGGGTACGCCAACCTTATTCCGGCGGGCGTGGTGCTGACGGGCGGGACGGCGCTGCTCGCGGGCATGGCCGACGCGGCGTCCGAGCAGCTCGAGATGCCCGCCCGCATCGGGGTGCCCGACGTGGCGGGGACGATGGGCCACACGGTCGACAGCCCGATGTACGCGACCGGGGTGGGGCTCGTGCTGCACGGCGCGCGCCAGCGGTCGCCGGGGCGCCTGAGCCGCAGCCTGGACGGGGCCGGCTCGCTGTTCGGGCGGATGCGGCAGTGGCTGCGCGTCTTCGCGCTGGGCGCGTGAGGCGCGCGGCACCGCCGTCAGAAGCGGCGCGGCAGGTGAGGATGGGCAAACGGGACGCCAGACGGACGCAGCAGCGGATGGAGACGCACGCGGCACGATATCACTCGCAGCGAATGGAGAGGGATCAATGACGCAGAAGCGGTGGCACCCGGTACAGCGGCTGCTCTCTGAACGGCCCGGTCAGACACGTCCGGGGGGCAGCGGAACCCCCGAAGTCTCAGGAGGTTTGCGGATGGCGAATGTGGAGCGGGATCTCCTGCGCTATGCAGCGATCAAGGTCGTCGGGGTCGGCGGCGGCGGCAGCAACGCGGTCAATCGGATGATCACCGCCGGTCTTCGCGGCGTCGAGTTCATCGCGATCAATACGGACGCGCAGGCCCTCGCGCTGTCGAACGCCGACAAGAAGATTCACGTCGGCGGCAAGCTGACGCGCGGACTCGGCGCCGGCGGCGATCCCGAGATCGGCCGGCAGGCCACGGAGGAGAACCGCGAGGAGCTGACCGAGGCCCTGGAGGGCGCCGACATGGTGTTCGTGACCGCCGGCATGGGCGGCGGGACAGGGACCGGGGGCGCACCGGTGGTGGCGCAGGTCGCGCGCGAACTGGGCGCCCTGACGATCGGGGTGGTCACCCGCCCGTTCAACTTTGAGGGCCGGCGCCGCTCGGGCGCGGCCGAGGAGGGCATCCGCAATCTCCGGCAGCGGGTGAACACCGTGATCACGATCCCGAACGATCGGCTGCTGGCGGTGGTCGACAAGACGGCGACCGTTGTGGAGGCGTTCCGGGTCGCGGACGACGTGCTGCGGCAGGGCGTGCAGGGGATCGCGGACCTCATCACCGTCCCCGGGCTCATCAACCTGGACTTCGCGGACGTGCGCACGATCATGGCCGAGGCCGGCTCCGCGCTGATCGGGATCGGGTCGGCAAGCGGGGAGGGCCGGGCCGTGGCCGCGGCGCAGGCCGCGATCGCGAGCCCGCTCCTCGAGACGTCGATGGCGGGCGCGCGCGGCGTGCTGATGAACATCACGGGCGGGATGGATCTCGGCATGCTCGAGATCAACGAGGCGGCCCAGGTCGTGCAGCAGGCGGCCGATCCGGAGGCGAACATCATCTTCGGGGCGGTGCTCGACGAGTCGCTCGACGGGAAGATCCAGATCACGGTCATCGCGACCGGGTTCGAGGGCACCCGCCACATCGAAGACGCCGCCGAGCCGGCGGCGGAGGGGACCGTCGCGCCGCGGGAGGCACAGGCGCCCCGGCTCGGGCTGGAGGATCTCGACATCCCGGCGTTCCTCCGCAAGCGCTAGCGCAAGGACGTGCCGGAGGGGCGGCGCCGCGCGCGGTGCCGCTCCTCCGCGTTTTCAACCGCGGTCCGTCGTGGTAGGCTCAGACCATGGTCATGGCCCCAGACGAACGATACGCCGCGGTCCGTGCGGCGGTCCATACCTGCTTTACGGTTCGGGAGGTGTGGTTCCAGGACGGCCGGCCGGTGTTCGCGATCCTGCCCGGGCCGGACGATAAGGCGCAGTTTCTCCGCCTTCGGGACCAACTCGCTCCGCTCGGGTTCCTGCCGCTCCTGCGGCATCACGACCACGAGACCGTGCTCACGCTCGCGCCGAAGCCCCCGGCGGCCCCGACGCGCTGGCTGCTGCCGATCGGGCTGTTCCTCGGGACCCTCGTCACGACGTTTGTGGCCGGGTATCTGAACTCCAGCGGGGGCTGCGTGCCGGGGCTCGTCAGCCCGATCATCGGCGGGGTCGAGTTCTCGCTGTCGCTACTGGCGATCCTGGTGTGCCACGAGATGGGGCACAAGATCGTCTCGATCCGGCGGCGGATCGACGCGAGTCTGCCGTACTTCATCCCGATGGTGCCGCTGCCCGGGTTTGCGATCGGGACGATGGGGGCGGTCATTCTGACCCGCATGCCCGCGCCGAACCGCGACGCGCTGATCGAGCTGGGGGCGAGCGGACCAATCGCGGGATTTGTCGTGGCCGTGCCGGTCTTGATCTACGGCGTGGCCCACTCGCTCGTGATCTCCCACGCGGCGATTCTCGCGAACGGCTGTCACGTGACGGAGATTCCGACCCCGCAGCTCCTGAATCTCCTCGTCGGATGGCTGCTGCACCCGGCGGCGAACGCCGAGGTACTGATCCATCCGATGGCGTTTGCCGGCTGGGTGGGACTCCTGGTGACGGCCCTCAACCTGCTTCCGGCGGGGATGCTCGACGGCGGCCACGTGACGCGGGCGGTGTTCGGCCCGCGCCTGCACACGATCCTGTCGTATGCCGGGGTCGTCGCGGGCATCGTGTTCGGCTACTGGGTGATGAGTCTCCTGATTCTCGTGCTGATCCGCCGGGGGCACCCCGGCCCGCTCGACGACGTGAGCCCGGTGTCCCCGATGCACCTCGTGGCGGCGGCCGTGCTCGTCGGCATCTTCGTGCTCAGCGCGGTTCCGCTCGCGACCTTCTGGTGAGCGCGGGGCGGTTGTATCGCGCTCGCGCGCCGCGACCGCGGGCGTTCCACAGCGCTGGTTCTGCTCGCCGTCTGACCGTGACCGCTCGTTATGGCACGATTAAAAATCTAGGGAAAAATTAGAGAAACGGCGTGTTGGCACGGGTGAACGCGGTACGGGGACGCTGAGAAACTCTCGCGATGGTGGACCACGAATTCTACCCTTGAGCCACAACATATAGTATGCTACGATCCTTCCTGCTGCTAGATCTTGATAAAGGATCGAACGCCTGTGCGATGTCCCTATTGTAGTTCGCGGAGAACGAGGGTCTTGGATTCCCGCTCGATCGAGGACGGAGACGGGATCCGGCGGCGCCGGGAATGCGAGGCGTGCAGCAAGCGGTTTACGACATTTGAACGCGCGGAGCGCGTGCTCGTGTCGGTGCTCAAGCGGGACGGTCGCCGGGAGCCGTTTGATCGCGCCAAGGTGCTGACCGGTCTCGTGCGCGCCTGCGAGGGGCGCCCGGTGCCCGGCGAGACGCTGGAGCGCGTCGCCGAAGAGATCGAGCGCGCGGTGCTGGATACCGGTAATCCGACAGTGCCCAGCCGTGAGATCGGCGACCGGGTGATCGAGCGCCTGCGCGATCTCGACGACGTCGCGTACGTGCGATTCGTCTCCGTGTACCGGCGCATGGGCGATGTCGACCGTCTGGTCGAGGAGATCGAGGCGCTCAAGGCGCGAAAGCAGCACGAAGCTGAGCTCGCATCTCAGATCCTGCTGATTCCGCTCGCACCGCACCGCACCGACCGGAACTAATCCGATGGATACCCCGGGGTCGCCCCAGCTGTCCACTTCTACCCAGGAGGAGACGCAGATGGCCGTCACGCCGCAGCAGATCACCACAGGAGCAACCGCAGCTGGTGCCGACCCGAACGCGATCGCACCCGAGACATTGGAGTTTTTCAACGGTGATGCGCTGCGCGCGCGCGTGTTCCACGACAAGTACGCGCTGCGCGATCCCGACGGGCGCATCCTCGAGCGGACGCCGGTGGCGATGTGGCAGCGGATCGCGCGCGGGCTGGCGAGCGTCGAGCCCACCGAGGCGGGGCGGGAGCGGTACGCGCAGGAGTTCTACTGGCTGCTTGATGGATTCCGGTTCATCCCGGGCGGGCGCATCATGCACGCGGTGGGCAACCAGAAGCGCGTGACGGCCCTGAACTGCTTCCCGGCCGGGACGCGCGTGGTCACGCGGCGGGGCATCAAGCCGATCGAGGAGATCCGGCCGGGCGAGGAAGTCCTCACCCACAAGAACCGGTACCGTCCGGTCACGCATACGATGTCCCGCGAGGTCAACGAACCGCTGCGCACCGTGCGCTTCTGGTATCTGGGCGATCAGCCGGTCAGGGCCACGGGCAAACACCCGTTTCTCGCGTTCGACGGGACGCGCGTCGATTGGGTGGAAGCGAAGGACCTCACGCCCGACCATTACGTCAAGGTCGGATGCATCGGCGAAACGCTGCCGTCGTGGGATCTCGATTTGGCGAACTTCGTGAGCGCCGACACGCTGGAGGACGAGGCTGGGATGTATACGGCCACGGCCTACGTCGGCGGACAGGGCGCGCGGAGCGTGGCGGAGAGCAAGCGGGTCCGCCGGTCGATCCCGTTCGATGAGCGCTTCGGGCTGTGGCTCGGGTTTTTCATGGCCGAAGGCGGCGTGACAGACAACACGGTGTACTTCACGTTCAGCAAGGACGAGGAAGTGTATGCCGAGGCGATCTACAACCTAACGCAGCAGATCTTCGGTGTCGAGGCGGCGATCCAGCGGCGCGAGGACCAGCCCGGTCACTGGATGCGTGTCAACGTCCACAGCAAGTTGCTCGTCGAGTTCGTCCGATCGCTGTGCGGGGGCGCGACGCACGCCCATGACAAGACGCTGCCGGCCTGGTTCATGACGGCACCCACGTCGATTCAGAAGGCGTTTGTGGCGGGGCTGCTGTCAGGCGACGGGACTGTCCGTCAGGACTTCGTGAAGATCTTCCTCGCGAACCCCGAGCTTGTCCGTCAGGTGTTCCTCCTGCTCGTGCGCCTTGGCATCGCGCCGGCGATTCGATGGGAGGGAATCCTCAAGTACACCCGGCACCGCGGCATGTGGGTTCAGGTGGGGACGCAGCGCTACGTCGATGCGCTGCACGCGTGGATCGAGGGCGACTATGCGTACGAATCCGTGTTTGAAGAGTCGCCGCGCAACTATTTTTACAAGGTCGTCGACGGTGATTTGTTCGTAAAGGTGAAGGCCGCCGAGTGGACGGAGCCTTCCACGGAGACCGTCTACGACCTCACCGTAGACGATGACCATTCGTTCGTTGCCGAGTTCGCAGTTTCCCACAACTGCTATGTAATTCCAATCAAAGATGACTCGATCGAATCGATCTTCGATTGGACGAAACAGGCGGCGCGGACGTATTCGCTCGGCGGCGGTGTGGGCGCCGACATCAGCGTGCTGCGGCCGGCGGGCGCGCCCGTGAACAACGCGGCGCGGACGAGTACCGGGTCGACGTCGTTCATGGAACTGATGTCGCTCACGACCGGTACCATCGGCCAGAGTGGTCGGCGCGGCGCGTTGATGATCACGATCGCCGACAACCACCCCGATGTGCTCGATTTCGTCAAGATCAAGCGGAACGTGGACAAGGTGCGTTTCGCCAACATCAGCGTCCGGATCAGCGACGCGTTCATGCGGGCGGTCGAGTCCGACAGCGACTGGACGCTCTCGTTCGACAACGACCGCGTTCACGTCGCCCGGACCGTGAAGGCGCGCGAGGTCTGGCGCGAGTTGATCTACGGCGCCCGCAACCACGCAGAGCCCGGCGTGATCTTCTGGGACGCGATGAAGCGCTGGAGCACATCAGAATACAACGGGATGAACATCACTACGACCAATCCGTGCTCCTTGGTTGGATCGACGTATGTGATGACACCGAGCGGGCTGCATCGGCTCGATCGTCTCGTGGAGGACGCGGTCCGGGATCGCAGCAACCCCACGGTGTTGATCGACCGCCGGGCTGGAGACGCGCGGGGCGTTGCCGCGGTTCGGGCTGATGCCCTGGCGTTCACCGGCGTGAAGCGTATCTTCCGGGTCGAGACGACGAGCGGCTTCACGATCCGAGGGACCGGTGACCACAAGGTCAAGGTCTTGAACGATGAGACGCCGGACCCGGTGCACGACTCGAAGGGGTGGAAGCGGATCGACGAGCTGCAGCCCGGCGACGTGCTCGCGGTCGCGGATCCGAACGCCCCGAGAGTTGTTGACGCGATGTTCGGTGAGCGGTCGCCGTATCTGCACATCGACCACGCGTGGGTACAGCCGCGCCGGCGCGATGCTCACTACTCGCTGATCAACATTCCGGAGCAGTGGGACGACGATCTCGCGTACCTGCTTGGGTATGCGGTGGGTGACGGGTCTTACACTAACCACAGCAGCCGAGAGCACGGAAAGCGGCTCGATATCCACATGCACATCGAGGACGCGCCGTTCGTGAAGCCGGTGCTGGACCGCGTGACCGGCCGCTGCGTTCGCGTCCGCAAAGGTGTCGCGGTTGGCGTGGGCGTCGCGGTCGCGGTTGACTCTGGTACCGCACCAGAGTACCCGTTGCACACAGTCCCGGGCACACACCGCGCGTGGATGTCGGTCCACTCAAGCGCATTTCTGCGAATGCTGGCCGCGCTCGGCCTGCGGCCCGCAGTAGCCCACGAGAAGACCGTGCCCGACACTGTGCTGACCGCACCTCGGGACGCCACTGCTGCGTTCCTTCGTGGGCTGTTCGATGCCGACGGTTCGGTCTCACGCCCCAGCGATCGGCCGATGATTTCGCTGTCGTCCGCATCGCGAACACTAATCCAGCAGACGCAACTCTTGCTGCTGCAGTTCGGCATTTTCTCGACGGTGACCACGTACCGGGCTGAGCAGAAAAACGCGACCCGGTCGGGGCTCCGATATACGACGGTGGCCGGGGAGGAGCGCGAGTATCAGAGCGTGCGCGATAGCTACAAGCTGAGCATCGGCGGCTACCCGTCGATCGAACGCTTCGCCGAGAGCGTCGGCAGCGCGCTGCCCCGGAAGCGAGAGGCGATCGCAGCGCTGCGGTCGGTGCGCAGCCTGGCGCTGCGGGATGTCACGGAGACGACCCACGTCGCCGAGGTAGTAGATGAGGGTGTGTCCGAGCCGGTGTACGACCTCACGGTGCTGGATACGAAGTCCTTCCTCGCGAACGGCTTGGTCGTCAGCAATTCTGAGATCCCGCTTGAACCGTACGGGTGCTGCTGCCTTGGCAATCTCAGTTTGGGCGAATTTGTGACGGACGAGTTTTCCCCCCAGGCGCAGGTGGACTGGCCCCATCTGGAGCAGGCTCTCCGGCTGGCCACGCGTTTCCTGGACAACGTATTGGACTACAACGCCGACAAGCATCCGCTCCCGGCTCAGCGCGAGGCCAGCCTCTACTCGCGGCGCATCGGGGTCGGATTCACCGGCCTGGGGGATTTACTGTGCAAGCTGCGCCTGAAGTACGATGCGGACGACGCGGTGATGTTCGTCGACCGCACGTTTGAGCGCATCAAGAACATCGTCTACGACGAGAGCGTGAATCTCGCAATCGAGAAGGGGCCGTTCCCCGGGTACGACCGCGAAAAGCACCTGCAGGGGGCGTTCATCTACACGCTCGAGCCGAAGGTGATCGAGCGGATCCGCGAGCATGGGCTCCGGAACGTCGCCGTGCTGACCGTACCGCCGGTCGGCAGCGGCGCGGCGCTGGCCGGCACGACCAGCGGGATCGAGCCGATGTTCGACCTGTCGTACACGCGCCGGAGCGAGTCGCTGTCGCAGAACACGTTCACCGTGTATCATCCGCTGGTTCGGAGCTACATGGAAAAGTTCGGCCTGAAGGATGAGTCGGAGCTGCCGCCGTTTTTCGTGACCGCGCACGAGATCAAGCCTGAGATGCGGGTACAGATGCAGGCGGCGATCCAGAAGCACATCGACCACTCGATCTCGTCGACCGTGAACTGCCCGGCGGATACGACCGAGGAGGGCGTCGCGGAGATCTACTTCAAGGCGTGGAAGCTCGGGTGCAAGGGCATCACCGTGTACCGGGACAGCTCTCGGGAGAATATCCTCACCGCAGGTACCGCGCGGTCGGTGAAGGCCGCGAGCGGTGAGGGCACCGCCGTTGCGATTCCCGAGGCCCCCGCGGGGTCGAAGGCGCCGCTCGTCCATGAGGCCCAGTCGGTCGAGCTCGTGCACCACAAGCGGCCGCGCCCGAAGGTGACCACGGGACGCACGGAACGGATCGAGACGCCCCGCGGGCGCATCTATGTCACGATCAACGAAGACGCGAAGGGCGTCTGCGAGGTGTTCGTCCAGTCGCTCGACGTGGAGGCCGATGCGATCGGCCGGCTCGCATCGCTCGCCCTGCGCACGGGGGCGGATCCGCGCGACGTGATCGAGCAGCTCTGGCGGGTGCAGTCTCGCGAGGTCGCGATCGATCGGTCGGCGGACGGCACGATCGCGCGGGTTGCGACGATCGCGCAGGGGGTCGCGCTCGCGATCGGCCGCGCGCTGTACGGCTCGTGGTTCCGGCCGGACCAGGCGTTTCCGATGGCGGATCGTCTGCCGGAACCGCGGATCGGGAACGGGCACGCGAACGGTCACACGCACGTGGAGGACGCCGCACCGGCCGGAGAGGCGGCGCGCACCGATCCAGAGGTGCCGGTCGAGGTCCAGCAGCCGTTGCTGACGTTTGCCGGTGTCTGCCCGGACTGCGGCAGCTCGCTCGTGTACGAGAACGGCTGCAGTCACTGCCGGTCGTGCGGATATTCAAAGTGCTGACGCGCTGATTCGGCGGGGTCGTGTGGCGCGAGGGGGGTCGGACAGCGGCCCCCCTCGCGTCTGTGTTTGAGGCCCAGCGCGGCCGTCCTCTCCTTCCGGCCGATCCGCGCTTCTCCATCCTTCGTTCGTGGGAAGGAGCGCCGGAACCGGCGGTGGAATCCCCCTCGCAATCACATGCGTCATGCGCCTCGCGCAAGGGGGTACGCGTCGTGGCTTTCAGTCGCCGTACGGTCCCAACCCTGGTCGCAGTCATCCTCGGTCTCTTGTCCCTTGGAACGCCGCTTCCAGGCGGCGCCGCGGCCGGCCCGGCCGTTGCCCCCCCGACGCACCTGCGTCCCGTCCAGAGCAAAGCGGACTGTGCTACGGCCCTCAGCCTGCTGGCCGCGATCTGCGGGTCCGCGGTGACCCAGGGCGACCTCCAGCTGATCTGGAACGACTCCAACAAGAACGTGACCGGGTACAAGGTCTACCGCGTCGACGGCGGCGGTCACCAGCTCCTGGGGACGTCGACCGCGCGGTACTACCTGGTCAAGAAGTCGTCGGAAGGTTACGCGAACCTGTGCTTTGCGGTCGAGGCAACCGCCGGGAACCAAACCTCCAAGGACAGCGGCCGGTACTGCTACCGGCCTGGCGGGACGGCGACGACGCGTACCCTCAAGCCCAGCCATACGGCCGCGCAGGTGGCGTGGTCGTCACCGGCGGGCGTGCAGTGCACCGGGAGTCCTCTGCCGGGATCCGCGTTCTTCAAAGCCGCCGACCAAGACTACGGCGGGGAGTTCACGGCGTTCTTCCCATGGGTGACGAACGAGCAGCCGACGTCCGGCCGGATCGGCGTGAGCGGCGTGTACGCGGGCAACGAGGCCGCGGTCATGCAGATTAACATCCACCAGCCTTCGGCGCCGTTCGGCGGCTATTTCTGCACCGTGACCCAAAACCAGCGCGCCGTCGCCCAACTCACCGCGATCTCGGGCGCCGCATTCGATCTCGGGGAACTCGCCAATCACAAGCTGTATTCGGCCGCGCTGACGCTCAAGTCGTCGCAAACCGTGACGTTTCCCTCGGAGAGGGCCACGCTCTCGACCGGCGGCTGGTGCCCGATTTTCATCGGAGTCGCGAATAAGGAGTGGTGGATCTCCCCGCTCGGCAACCTAACCTACGGGAAGGCCGGGAGGATGTCGTTCGCGGCCCAGCCGACGGCATCCATCGACGTGACGTCGATTGTGTCGGGGTGGGAGAAGTACCAATACCGTGCCAACTACGGATTCATCGTTGCGGGGAGCCTGCCGGCGGGCGCCCAGCCGATCGTGACCACCGGCTGCCTCACGAAGTACTCGACTCCGTCCCTGCAGGTCGTGTACTTCTGAGCGCCTGAGCCCCTCTCGAGATCGCGGCCTCGAGCACCGCGGATCCCGCCGGGGGGTGCAGTGTGGGCTCAGCGACCGGCGCGTTTCCCTCCCCGGCGCGAGCGCCGCACGGAGTCTCTGATCAGCAGACCGGCGAGCGCGGCCACCGCGAGCCACAAGAGGACCGTGACGATTTGATACGTCCACGCTGAGAACGAGGTCCCGTGGGGCGGGGGCCCCGCGGCCACGAACACGCCGAGATCGTTCGTCGGGCCGTAGATCTGAAAGGTAATCGGCAGCGTCGTCGGCGAGAGAGGAACCCAGCCGGATCCCGCCGCGCGCAGGATCATGTTCGCGCCGGTCGCGTACCGCAGCACGATGTTGACCGGGCCGATCAGGGGCGCGGGCACGTGCGAGTTGGTGTAGGCGGCGGTGATGCGGTACGCGTTGCCGTCGTACGCGAGCCCGCTCCCCGGCGAGGGCGCCACGGTCGCCGCGTCGAGCGGGTCGATCCGGACCGTGATCGACGGCTGGCCCGGCAGCGCGGGAAACGCGCCTTTCGGGATGACGATCACGGCCTGCTCATCCCCGGTCGGGATCGACGCCGGCGCCGACCCTTGGGCGTTGAACGTGACCACGCCGGATCCCGGCGCGGGCCGCTCGTTGTTGGCCGCAAGCGCTGGCGGCGGGTGTACCCAGTGGTACGGGGCGGGCGGCGTGTACCCATCGTAGAGCAGACGGACCGGGACCGGCCACGACCATGTCCATGCCATCGCCGCGAGGTACACGAGCGCTGCGGCGCCGCCGCAGGCGAGCCACGCGCCCCGGATCTGTCGTCGCCGCGATACCGCCCGTCGGGTGATGATCGGCATCACGGGGTCAGACGACCTGGAGCACGTTGGCGGCGACGTGGGTCACGCACGATGCCGCCCACCCGCCGCTGGCCCACCGCTGCCATCCGAAGACGAGCCCCGCCGCGGCGTCCACGGGGATCGCATCCCATCCGTACCCCGGCACGTGCACCAGCGCGAAGAGCGCGGCGCTGCCCACGACCGCGAGCGCGGGTCCGGTGCGGGACAGCCAGCCGTAGACGAGGCGCCGGAAGAACGCTTCCTCGGCGACGGCCGCGACCGCCGGCGGCACCAGCGTGGCGAGACTCACCTCGGCATGCGCGCCCCCGTGGAGCACCCGCGCAAGCGCAAACGCGCCCACGCCGACCGCGGTGGCGGCAGCGACACGGCCGCGCGAGGCGGGGGAACTCAGCGGCGCTGGGGTGAGCACCCCCAGCAGGCCGATGCCGGCCATCACGGCGAGCGCGCCCGGCCCGGCGAACGGGCGGAGGAGCAGCGCCGCGACGCCCACGCAGATCGCGGCGGGCGTGAGCATCGCGTGCGGGGTCGACGCCTCGGTCGTCATCGGTCCGTAAAGGTGACGGTGGCGATGACCCGCGGGTTGAACGGGAAGTGATCGGTCGCCACGAACTCCGCTTGGAGCAGATGCGGTCCACGGGTCACGGGAACATCCTGCTCGAGGCCGTAGGCCATCGACACGACCCGGCCGTCTACCAGCAGGTGCACGTGACCGCGATCCGGCGTCAGGTGCGTCGACGTTTGGGGCACGATGACGGCGCCGGCGAGCGCGAGCCGGACGTGCATGACCTTCCCGGAGATCGTGTCCCCGGGCTCCGGTGACAGGATGGTGAGATGAGCCGTGGATCGGGGCCGGCCCTGTGGCGAGGGTGCGGTCGGGGCGGCGCTTTGAGGGCCGCCGCCACATCCAGTGAGGAGGCCCGCGAGCGCCGCCGATCCCGCCGCCAGGATCCTGCGGCGGGTCCGGAGCCGCGTACGCACCCGGCCGCCACCCGCGGCGCGCGGCCCGTCGTTCCTCGATGTCCACCCAGGCAGGTTCATGGCCCCCAGCTCGCCCCTCGACGCCCTTCCTAGAGGAAACAGTTGGACGGCCGCCCGTACGATCCCCGCAGAAGGCCGTCCGGTGTTCAAGGGCCGACGCGGACCGTGAGTGGTGCCCGGAGCGTCCTCCCGTCCTTCGAGATGCCCGAGAACTCAAGGTTCCAGGTGCCACCGGGAAACGTCGCATCGGCGATGAAGTGCCCGGGTCCGAACCGCCGGACGGGGAGCGCCCGCGGGGTCTGACCGGGTGCCGCGGCCGTCACCGTCGCGGCCGCCGGAATCGGCAGCTCGTTTCCGTTCGCGTCGATAAAGGTCGCATGCACCTCGTTCGGACCGGGCTTGTCGGGGTCGAGGTAGACGTTCAGCTGCGGGCCGCCGCCGAGATCGATGACGTACAGCGTCGGCTGGCCGGGCGCCATGATGGTGCGCACGGTCTGCGGCAGGCTTCGCGCCGTCACGGTAAGCGGCACGTCGACGGAGCTGAGGCCGTGGACGACGAGCGCCGAGATGCTCCAGGATCCCTCGAGCGAGAGATTGGTGCCCTCCGCTCGGTACGCGCCCGGCGCCGTCCGGAGCAGATCGAGCGCGGAGCTCCCGATGTCCGGACGGTCGGGTTTCGAAAAGGTGAGCGTGATTCGGTTCGCGTCAACCGGGAGCCCCGTGTCGTAGTCCGAGACCGACGCGGTGAACCGATTCACGCCGACGATTCCCGGGGAGACCTCGAGGCGCATCCGCACAGAGGTCGCGAAGTCGTGGCCGGTTGCCACCGCGGCCGAGGGCGGCGGCGAGGCAAGCGCGGGGTTGTAGCGCGGCGGCGGGAATCCCGTCAGATAGCCGGCGATCCCGAAGACGATCGCCCCGAGCGCGACCTCCGCGGCGCCGATGCGCAGCAGCCCGGGCTGGCCCTGCGCTCCGCGCCGCACGTTGCGATAGCGATTGATGGCGCCGAGCGAGGCGAGGACGAGGAGCAGCAGCGCCTTGAGGTCCACGAGCCGTCCGAACCCGGTCGAGAGCAGGGCGCCGACGCTGCCGACCTCGTCGACCGCGCGTAGCACGCCCGTCGAGGCGACGATCCCCAGCAGGCACGCGGCGGCGGCGGAGAACCGGCGCGTCGCGAGGGCGCCGTCCTCTCGCCCCGCGGCGGGGAGCGCGACCAGCAGCGCGGCCAGACCCCCGATCCACGCCCCCACCGCGGCGAAGTGGATCCACTGCACCGCGACGTTCGCGGGCTGCCACGGCCCGGGATTGGCCGCCGCGTGTCCCGCGAGGACGTGCGCCAGCATCGCCACCGCCGCTGCGGCTCCCGCCACCACCAGCAGGGACCGGCGGGGCGCCCCTCGCGCCGCGCCCGCGGCGATCGCGGCCCCGGCCACGGCGATCGGGAGGGCGCGCCAGTACAGCGCCTGTCCGAGATTGGTCGCCAGGAGCCGTCCAACACCGACCCCGACGTCCGCGGCCTGGGCCGCCCCGAGCACCACCACGCCGACTGCGGACAGTCCCCACGCGGCGCCCAGGAACCACCAGCGGCTGGGCGGCGCCGGGAACGCGATCGTCCACACCCAGGCCGCTCCGAGGATCCCGCCCAGGCCGAGATAGAGCGCCCAGCGGCTCGCCACGTACAGCGGAGAGGGCAGGAGGGTCGACGGCTGCGCGGGCGCGGCGGCCTGGGGCGTTACGCCGACGCCGAACGCAAATGCCCCTCCGGCCACGTGCCCGTCGACCGCGGACACCGTGCGCCAGGACACGGTGTACACACCGGCGGGGAGCGGGTTGAGCGCCACGGCAAGTTCTTGCGGCTGGTCCGGGACGGGGCGCGCGCCGTGCGGGTCGACGGCCTTCCCGGTGCTGTCCAGCACGTGCACGATGGACAGCGAAGGATCGGGGGCCTCGGTGAAGGACAACGTGATTGTGTCGGGGGAGCGCTGCAGCACCGCTCCGGCCGCGGGATCTGAGCGCACGAGCAGGGCGTGCGCCGAGACCCCCGATGCCAGGATCAGCACCGCGCTGAAGGCGGCGGCGGAGCGGCCGAGCCAGCGCACAGGACGCTTAGCGCGTCCGCTTCATCAGCGCGCCGATCCCGAGGAGCGTGCCCACCGCGCCGAGGACGAGGCCGGCGGTGCCGAACATGCGCGCCTGCTCCGCGGCCGCGGCCGCGCTGCTGGCCGCCGCGGCGCTCGCGTCCACACGCGGGCTCAGCCGGTCCACGAGCCCCGAGAGGTTGGAGATCGACGGATCCTTCGCTGGGAATTGGACCTGCGTGGAGTCGCCGACCGGGTCGAAGGTGGTCTCCGACGACGTGAACGACTGATCGATCGCCGTCCCGGCGACCGTGCCGACGAAGTGGAACGTGTAGTTGCCCGGACGGTTCGGGATCAGCGGGGCGAGATACTCGCCGGGCCGTTCGTCCGATTCGTCGAGAGGGAGCATCGCGGTTTTCTGATCGGCGAACGTGACCTGGACTTTGAGCGTGTCGGCGGCACCGCTGATCGGCTTCTTGTTTTTATCGGTGAGGAACAGCTGGACCGCGTTCATGAAACCGCTGTAGGTCGGTTCGTTGAGCCATCCGACCCGCATCGTCACCGGACCGACCGTGCGGCGTTCGTGCGCGTACGCGCCGGTGAGCGGCCCCGAGGACAGGACCACGGCCGCGAGCGCGGCGGCCGCGAACAGCTTCCATCTCCGTGCGTTCATCGGACACCCCCACGTGGTTGTCAGGTCTGGTGTGGCTTCAGTGTGTACTCCGCCCCGTTCGCGCGCGTGGATGCACGGCGGACTTGCCGGTGCGCGTCCCGCGCACGGCGGCCGCCGCGGTCACCGACCGAGGACGGGGCAGGGAGTGTGTCGCGAACTAGACGGGGCGGGGAGGTGGATCCGACGCGGGCACGGAGGCGTTCGTGAGCACGGCGGGCAACCCGACGCGCGACGGACTCGTCACACCCGGCGCCGGGAGCCACGCCAGGGCCGGCGCGGTGAAATCGACGCCGTTTCCGCTGCTGAGGACGGCGGGTCCGCCGCCGTCCGAGGCGCCGACCGATACCACGCGGACGTGACCGGCGCCGCCGGCGAGCGCCTGCGGCACGCCGAATGTGGGTCCGTCATCCTGACCCGAGAGTTCGCCGGCCAAGTGCGCCGCGAGCGCCTGGGCGCGCTGCGCGGGCGTGCCGCCGATGACGACGTGCATGTGAGCCGGGTCTCGCTCGCCGCCGGACGCCAGCAGCGCGGCGGCGGCAACACCGAGGAACGCCAGCGAGAGCGCCTTGCGGATTCGCACAACCCACATAGTGACAGGCCCCCGAACACCGGTCAAGGCGGTCGTCTGTTACAATGACCGCCGTGACTCCCGCGGCGCTCGGATTGGTGTTGGCGGCGGCGGCGGCGCACGCCACCTGGAACCTGCTGCTGAAGCGGGCCGGGGGCGGCGCGGCGTTCGTCTGGCTGACCGGCTGGGTGTCGGCGGTCCTCTACGCCCCGCTCGCGGCCGCGGTGATCCTCTGGCAGCGGCCGCACCTAGGATGGATTCAGTGGGCGTTCATCGCGGGCACCGTTGGCTTCCACGTCGTCTACTTCCTCATGCTGCAGGGGGCGTACGCGGTCGGCGATCTCTCGCTGGTGTACCCCATCGCGCGCGGGACGGGACCGCTGCTGTCCGCGGCGGCTGCGATCGCGTTCCTCGGGGAGCGGCCCACGCCGATCGGGATCGTCGGGATCCTCCTGATCGTGGCGGGCGTGCTCCTCCTGGCCGGGACGCACGGGCCGGTGCGGCGGCCTGATCTGCGGCACGCGGTCGCGTACGCCTGCGCCATCGGGGTGGTGATCGCCGCCTACACGCTGTGGGATCAGCGCGCGGTCACTGTGCTGGCGATCCCGCCGATCCTGTACGAGTGGAGTGGGGATCTCGGGCGCGCGATCGCGCTGACGCCGGTCGCCGCCGCGCGGTGGTCGACCGTTCGCGAGCTGTGGGCCGCGCGGCGATGGGAGCTGATCGGGACCGGCGTGCTCAGCCCGCTCGCGTACATCCTGGTGCTGACCGCGCTCGTGTTCACGCCGGTGATCTACGTGGCGCCGGCGCGCGAGATCAGCATCCTGGTCGGCACCCTGATGGGCGCGCGGCTGTTGGCGGAGGGGGACGCCCGCCGGCGCGTCGCCGCGGCGGCGGCGATGTTCGTCGGGCTCGTCGCCCTCGTGATCCGGTAGGCCCGCCGTCCGGCAGGTCTGGACACGTCGCACGTGGTGGCCGATACTGAGAGCGGCACGGTGCCCGCCGAGCGAAAGGAGCCGTGAAGGTCGGCGATGCTGTCCCGGCTGTTGCGCGTCTGTCTGACCGTGCTCTGCGTGCTCGTGGTCGGCGTCCCGGCCGCGCCGGGGACCCGTCCACGCGTGGCGCTCGTATTCGAGCACGCCGGTGAGAGCCTCGACCAGCTCGCGCCGATCTACGCGATGCGGGAGCCGTTCGGGCTCGGGATTTTTCCGCACATGCGGTACTCGGCGCAGATCGTGCGCGACGCGGCGGCGCACGGCCTGACGCCCATCCTGCACCTGCCGATCGAACCGTTTCATCCGGCGGACCTCGGGCCGGTGACCGGCGTCGTGTGGGTGCGCATGACCGACGCCGAGATCACCCGCGTCGTCGCCGGCGACCTCGACAGCGTGCCCGGAGTCGTCGGCGTGAGCAACCACGCAGGGTCGCGCGGCACCGCCGACGTCCGCGTCATGACCGACGTGCTCGACGTGGTGCGGGCCCGCCACCTGTGGTTCGAAGAGAACCGCACCAACGCGGCCTCCGTCGCGACGATGATGGCCCAGCAGCTGGGGATGCGCAGCGTGCTGGTCTTGACGTACCTCGACGACCCGCCGGTGGACATCCCCGGCAAGGTCCGCGCGCTGATCGCGACCGCGCAGCGGCAGGGATGGGCGGTCGCCGCCGCGCATATCACGACGGGGACGCCGGAGGTGGTCGCACGGATGCTCCCCGCGTTTCAGGCGGCCGGGATCGAGTTCGTCCCGATCACGGAGTTTGTCAGGGGAGGCACACCCTAGATGTCGTCGCATGCGTCGCAGCATAGATCGTCACCGACCTCGACGCCGCCCTTGACGCGGCGCCGCTTCCTGCTGGGCGCCGCGATGGTCGGTGCCGGGCTCGCCGCCGGGAGCGCGCCGCCGCGTGCCGGGGCCGCGTCCGGGCGCCCGATCGCGCTGATCGCCAACAGCATGAGCAACACGCTCACGATCGTCGACGCGAGCACGTTCGAGCCGCTCTCGACGATGCCGGTCGGCCGGGAGCCGCACAAGTTCCACCTCAGCCAGAGCGGCCGGAGCGTCTATTCGTGCGACACCACGAGCAACGAGATGATCGAACTCGATTTGGCCACGCTGCGGCCCGTGCGGCACATCCCGATCCTCGATCCGTACAACGTGACCTTCACGAAGGACGGCCGGCATCTGTTCAAGCTGGCGTACCGGTACACGTTCGTCGAGGTCCACGACGCCAAGACGTTCACGCGGGTGCGGCGCCTCGAGACGGGCAGCGCGCCGAGCCACTACGCGCTCTCCCCCAACGGCCGCTGGTTCGTCAACTCGAACCAGCTCGCGGACACCGTCTCCGTGATCGACACCGACACGCTCTCGATCGCCCACCTGCTGCGCGTCGATCCGTTTCCGGCGGGGATCAACATCTCGCAGGACGGGCGGCAGATGTTCGTGTCCAGCGGGCACGCCGGCACGATCAGCATCTTTGAGACCGACACCTGGCGGTTCGTGCGGCGCGTCCACAGCGGGACCGACACCCACGAGATGATCATGACCCAGAACGGTCGATACATCTTCGTCACCAACCGCGGGGAGAACACCGTGAGCGTGTTCGAGGTCGCCTCCGGCCGCGTGCTCGAGAAGTTCCACGTGGCGGGCGGCCCCGACATGCCGATGCTCGGCGCGGACGGGCGCCACCTGTGGGTGTCCGGCCGCTACGCCGACATCGGGACCGTGGTGGACGCGCACACGCTGCGCATCGTCGGGACGTTCCGGACGCAGCACTCGCCGCACGGGGTCTTCCTCGGGACCACCGGCGCGTCGCCGGCTTGACCTTGCCGATCGCCGTGCCGGGTCCGTGGCACGCGTCGTGGCCCGCCGCGGCACAGCTTGCGCTGTCGCTGGCGTTCGGGCTCTCCCTCGGGCTGGAGCGGCGCGCGGCGGGTAAGGTGGTTGGCGTCCGAACGTTCGGGGGCCTCGCGTTCGTCAGCACCCTCGCGTGGCAGCTGGATCCGGCCGATGCGTACGTGCTCTTCGCGCTGCTGATCCCCGTCGTCGCGGCGCTGAATGTCCGGAGCCTCTGGATCGACCGATCGCTCGAGCTGACGACCTCGGTGGTGATGCTCTCGACCGCGCTGCTCGGCATGCTGGTCGGCGCCGGGCAGGCGTCCGCGGCCGCCGGGTGCGGGTTCCTCGTCGTTGGGCTCCTCGCGGCGAAGGCGAAGCTCGGCCGGTTCGCCAACACGGTGACGCTCCGAGAGATCCGAGCGGCGCTCATCGTCGGCACGATCGTCTTCGTGGTCTCCCCGCTCGTACCGGGGGCCGGGGTCGGTCCGGGGGCCCGCCTCGACCTGCGCACGGTGTGGGCGGCGGCGCTCGCCGCGTCCGCCCTGGCGCTGAGCGTCTACGTGCTGCTCCGCCGACGGCCAGGCGTGCCGCTCGGGTGATCGGAGCGACGACCGCAGCGATCCGCGTTCGGGACGTCGCCGGCCCGTGCCGCATCACTCCGGCACCGAGCCGGAGGACATTGCGCGACCGCACCGAACCCGACGCCTAGCCCGCGCCACCGGAGGGAACAGTGATGCCGGATGTCCACGCGCTCTTGGACCGCAGCGCGGAAGGCCATCTCTCGCTCATTAAGGCGATCGCCGCGATCCCGGCGCCGAGCTTCGGTGAGGCCGAGCGCGGAGCGTACATTCTGGAGCGCTTCCGCGAGGTGGGACTCGCGGGCGTGACCGTGGATGCGGCCGGCAACGTGCGCGGGACCTATCCGGGGGGCCGGGGCGGCCCGCTCGTCGTGGTCGCGGCCCACATGGACACGGTCTACCCGAAGGAGGCCCATCAGCCGCCGCGCCGCGAGGGGTCGCGTCTGTCGGGATCGAGCGTGCGCGACAACTCGGCCGGCGTCGCCGCGGTGATCACCCTCGCACGGGCGATGCGGGAGGCTGGCGTCACGGTCCCCTGTACGCTCGAGTTCGTGTCGGATACCGGGGAGGAGGGGCTCGGCGACCTGCGCGGGATGCGCCACCGGCTGCGACCGGAGGAATCCCGCCCGGACGCGATGCTGCTCGTCGACGGGCCTGCGGGGCAGATCGTGCATCAGGGCATCGCGGTGCGGCGGTTCTTGGTGCGGTTCGAGACCGACGGCGGGCACAGCTGGGGCGACTACGGGGCTCCGAACGCGATTCATCGCCTCGCGTCGGTGATCCACGGGCTGGCGCAGCAGTCGCTGCCGGCGGATCCCAAGACCACGCTGAACATCGGGGTCGTGCGCGGCGGCACTTCCGTGAACGCCATCGCCGCGTCGGCCGAGATGCAGGTGGATTTTCGCTCGATGGAGACCGCCCGCGTGGACGGCCTTGCCGCCGCGCTGGATCGGCTCGTCCGCGAAGCGGCGGAACCCGGCGCGCGCGCGACGACCACGGTCATCAGTGATCGGCCCGCCGGCCGGCTCGACCCGGCCCACCCGCTCGTGGTCGCGCTGCGCGAGGTGCACCGCGCCCACGGCCTCGACGCCACGCTGACCGCGTCCAGCACGGACGCCAACATCCCGCTGTCGCTCGGGATTCCCGCCGTCGCGATGGGGATCTCCGGCGGCGGCCAGGTGCATTCGCCGAACGAATGGCTCGACACGGCAACCGTCCTTCCCGGGCTGCACCTGCTCGCCGACGCGGTCCTCCGCACGGCTGCCGTGATGTCGGGCACCGGACGCGCGTAGCCTTCATCCTCCGTTAATCTTCGACTCATCTTCGGCGCGGTCTGACGGCAGGAGAACGGTCGCGGACGGCAGAACTTTCGCGGCGCGCGATAAACAGATGAAGGAGGCCGCCCTCGTGTTGACCGCCCGACGCCTGCTGATCGTGAGTGCTCTGCTCGCCCTGGTCGCCGCCTCGATCGCGGCCGGTCCCCAGTCCGCCCCGGCGCAGACGCCGACGTTCGTCATGGCGTTCGTGCCGTCCGGCCAATCCGCGGCGATCCTCGCGTCGGGCAGCCGGATCGCCGACCTGCTCGGCACGATGACGGGCTACAAGTTCCAGGCGTTCGTCGCGACCAGCTACGCCGGCGTGATCGAGGCGATGGGCGCGGGACGCGCGGATGTGGCGTGGCTCAGCACGTTCGCGTACGTGATCGCGCACCAGAAGTACGGCGTGGAAGTGCGCCTGGTCGCCGTCCGCTTCGGCACCCCGTACTACCGGTCCGAGATCATCGCGGGCAGCAGCTCCGGCATCAACGGCCTGGCCGATCTGCAGGGGAAGCGCTTCGCGTTCGTGGACCCCGCAAGCACCTCCGGCTACCTGTTCCCGCTCGCCGGGCTCAAGAAGGCCGGGTACGATCCGGCGAAGTTCTTCGGGCAGACCGTGTTCGCCGGCTCGCACCCGAACGTGGTGGTCGCGGTGTACCAGGGCCGCGCCGACGCCGGGGCGGTGTATGAGGACGCGCGCGCGGACATGCAGAAGCAGCTGCCCGACGTGATGCAGAAGCTGAAGGTCGTGTGGAAGTCCGATCCGATCCCGAACGACACCGTGAGCTTCCGGAAGTCGCTGCCGCAGGACGTAAAGGACCGGATCGCGGTGGCGCTGCTGCGGTTCTCGCAGACGCCGGCCGGGATCGACGCGCTCAAGGACGCCTACGGGATCGAGACCCTCGCCGACTACCAGACGCTCGTCACGAAATACGGGATCAAGGTCTCGAATCTGGACGCGTTCTACAATCCCGTCCGGGACGTCGCGACGTACGCCGGCGTGAACCTCGAGCAGTTGATCGCGCCGCCCCACTGAGATCGGTCTTCCCGCACGCGGCTCCGCCGGGCTCGACGGCCGGCCGGAGCCGCGCGCCTGCGCAGTCCCGGCGCCGCGGCTCGGCCCTCGGCGCAGGACGGCCCCGTGGCTGAGCTCGTCCTGACGGTCGAGCACCTGACCAAGGTGTATCCGGACGGGACGCGGGCCCTGTCCGACGTCTCGTTCGAGGTGGCGCGCGGGGAGTTTCTGGTCGTGATCGGGCTGTCCGGCTCGGGCAAATCCACGCTCATGCGCTGCATCAACCGTCTGATCGAACCGAGCGGGGGCCGCATTCTCTTCGAGGGCCGCGACGTGACCGCCGCGTCCTCCGATCAGTTGCGCGAGATTCGCCGGCAGATCGGGATGGTGTTCCAGCAGTTCAACCTCGTCCGGCGCGCCTCTGTGCTGACCAACGTGCTCACGGGACGGCTCGGGTACACGCCGCCGTCGTGGGCGCTCGCGAACTATTTCGCCTCCGCGGTCGTCGATCGTGCGTTCGCGAACCTCGAGCGCGTGGGCATCCTCGAGAAGGCCTATACGCGCGCGGACTCGCTGTCGGGCGGCCAGCAGCAGCGGGTGGGCATCGCCCGTGCGCTGATGCAGGAGCCCCAACTGATCCTGGCCGACGAGCCCGTCGCGAGCCTCGATCCCGCGATGTCCCATTCGGTGCTGCAGTACATCGAGGAGCTGAACCGCAAGGACGGCATCACGGTCGTGTGCAGCCTGCATTTTCTCAGCCTCGCCCGCCGCTACGGGACACGGATCCTTGCACTCAAGGCGGGGCAGATCGTGTTCGACGGCCTTCCCGCCGACATCGATGAGACCCGGTTCAAGGCGATCTACGGCGAGGACGCCCTCGAGGTGGAGATCACCTGATGGCTCCAGTCGGCAGCGGGGCGAGCGGCCAGGTGTCGGCGCGTGAGCGCGCCAAGGCGGCGCGCCGCTACCGGCCGTGGTACCGCTCCTGGCGCTTCTATATAATGGCGCTCGCGGCGCTGGCCGCGTACGTCTACGGCTGGCAGGAGACGCAGATCAAGCTGCCCGAGCTCTGGCGCGGCGTTCACAACATTGTCCCGTTCGTCGCAGCACTGGGCTCCCCGGACGTCGTGGTCCGCGACAACCCGGTCCAGCAGGCGGGGGCGCCGTTCGACTACGGGGGCGAGACACCCGCACCGTCGGCCGCCGCGACCGGCCCGACTTTGCGGTTGTCGCAGTCGTCGGGACGTGCCGGTGAGCGAGTCACCGCGACCGGCGACGGGTTCGCCCCGCACCGAAGCGGGATGCTCGAATGGGAGAACCAGATCGGGTCGCGCCAGGAACTGGTCCCGGTGACCACGGACGGCCAGGGCCGATTCACGACGACGTTCGTCACCCCGGACGTCATGGGCACCCGGAACACCGTCTACGGCGACATCGTCTCGGGCGTCGGGCCGCTCCGGCCGAGCCCGACGTTCCTCGTGGTCCTCGACCGGATGGTGGAGACCGTGTTCCTCGCGCTTATGGGCACCACGATGGGCGTGGTATTCGCGGTGCCGATGGCGTTTCTCGGCGCCAAGAACCTCACGGGGCACATTCCCGGCGGCCGGCTCGTCTACGGGCTGACCCGCACGTTTTTCAACCTGGCGCGGTCCATCGAGCCGCTCGCGCTGGCGATCATCTTCGGGGTCTGGGTCGGGCTCGGGCCGTTCGCCGGGGTGCTCGCGCTGGGCGTGAACAGCATCGCCTCGCTCGGCAAACTGTACTCCGAGGCGATCGAGAGCATCGAAGGAGGACCGATCGAGGCGATCTCCGCCACCGGCGCCAGCACCCTGCAGGTCTTGCGCTACGGCGTCGTGCCGCAGATCGTGCCGCAGTTTCTTGCGTTCACCATCTACCGGTCGGATATCAACGTCCGCATGAGTACGATCCTCGGGTTCGTGGGCGGCGGCGGCATCGGGTTCATCCTCCTGCAGTACATCAACCTGCTGCAGTGGCGCCAGGCCGCGACCGCCCTGTGGATGATTGCGATCGTCGTCGTCACGCTCGACTACGCGAGCGCGGTCGCGCGCGAACGACTCGTATGACCGCCGGTGACCATGCGCCGTCGCCGGCGCTCGCTTCGCCGTCGGCACTGCCGCTCCTCGCCGCGTCCTGCGTCGAGGCGACGGGGCGCGCCCACGCGGTCTTCACCACGCGGGCGGGCGGGGTGAGCAGCGGCGCGTTTGCCGCCCTGAACCTCTCCTACGGCGTGGGGGACGCGCGCGACGCGGTGCGGGAAAACCGGCGCCGCGTCGCGCGCGCCTGGGCGGCCAGGCCGGAGCGGCTGGTGGAGGCCGCGCAGGTCCACGGCCGCGCGGTCGCCGTCGTCCGCGGCGACGCGGCCGGGACCGTCGTGCCCGGCGCGGACGCGCTCGTCACCGACGCGCCGGACGTGTGGCTGGCGGTCTACGCCGCGGACTGCGTTCCGCTGCTGGTCGTCGATCCCGAGCGGCCCGCCGTCGGCGCGCTCCACGCCGGGTGGCGGGGCACGGCCGCCGGGATCGTCGGGGGGCTGCTCGAGGTCATGCGGGCGCGGTTCGCGACCCGCCCGGGCCGCCTCCGAGCGGCGCTCGGGCCGGCGATCGGCGTGTGCTGCTACGAGGTGGACGAGCCCGTCGCCCGCGCGATGGACCGCCAGCCGTGGTGGCGCGAGGTCGCGGCGGCGACGCGGCCCGGCCACTGGCGGCTCGATCTGCGGGCGGCGGTCAGGGCGCAGCTGCTCCAGGCGGGGGTTGGGCCCGACGCGATCGAGCTGGTAGGAGGCTGTACCGCGTGCGACCGGGAACGCTTCTTTTCGTACCGGCGCGACCGAGTGACCGGACGTCTGGCGGGGTGCATTCGGGTGCGCGAGTGATATCAGAGGGAAATAGGCCCCGCCGTCGAATACGACGCGCGCCAGGGGCGGTTTATGGCTGATATCGCTGCAAACGTGGCCCGGATCCGGGCCAGGATCCAAGCCGCGGCGGAGCGGGCGCGGCGGCGCCCGGACGATGTGCTGTTGGTCGCGGTGACCAAGACCGTGTCCCTCGACCGGATTCGGGAGGGGGTGGCGGCCGGGCTCCGGGTGTTGGGGGAGAACCGGGTGCAGGAGGCCCGCGAGAAGGTGCCGCTGGTGCCTGGCGTGTCCTGGCATCTGATCGGGAGCCTGCAGCGCAACAAGGTCAAGGAAGCGGTTCGGCTGTTCGATGTGATCCACTCGGTGGATTCGCTGAGCCTGGCCGAGGAGATCAGCCGCCGGGCCGGGGGGGACGGCGGCCGAGTCCCGGTGGACGTGCTCCTGGAGGTGCACATCTCCGGTGAGCCCGAGAAGCACGGGATCGCGCCGGACGAGTTGGAGCAGGTCGCGCTGGAGGTCAGCCGGCTCCCCGGGCTGCGGCTCCGCGGGTGCATGGGGATGGCGCCGCTCGTGGCGCGCCCGGAGGAGGCGCGGCCGTTTTTCCGGAGGCTGCGCGAGCTGCGGGACGGGATTCGCGACCGGCACGCGGACCTGGCGCTGCCGGAGCTGTCGATGGGGATGAGCAATGACTTCGAGGCGGCCATCGAGGAAGGCGCCACGATGATCCGGGTCGGTCGGGCCCTGTTCGCCTAGCGCACGGAGACACGCAGCCGTAGACGGAACACGGACGCAGCAGCGATCGCAGCAGCAGACGCAGCAGTGGATGGGAGGCAGTACGATGGGCCGGATGATGCAGCGGATGTGGAGCTTCTTGGGCTTCGCGGACGACGAGGAGGGGGCCGTCGCGCGCAGCGACGCGCCTGGGCAGCGGACGCCGATCTTCAGCCTGCACACGCCGCGGCAGTTGGAGATCATCGTGCTTGAGCCGCGCGCGTACGACGAGGCGCAGACCGCCGCGGATTATCTCAAGACACAGCGCCCGATCGTGATCAACCTGCGCGACACGCAGAAGGAACTGGGCCGACGTGTGGTAGACTTCTTGAGCGGCGTGGCATATGCGCTCGACGGGCACATGCACCGCGTGGGCGAGGAGATCTTTCTGTTTACGCCCCATCACGTGACGATCACCGCCGAGATGCTGCGCGAGGAGACGGTGGCGGGTCCGCTCTTCACCGTGGAGTAGTCTGCCCCGGCCGCGGTCCGGCCGGTGAACGGAGGCCGCCAGGCCCCACGCGCTGCGGCCGCTTGTGGAGGCACCGGCACGGATGATCACAACCAACGCGGACGCGCCCCCCGATGAGCGCTGACCTGTCCCTGTGGTGGGACGACGGGGCGCTGGTGCTCCTCGATCAGACGGCGCTTCCACACGAGAGTCGCCTGCGCCGGTGCGAGCGCTGGGAGGATGTCGCGGACGCGATCCGGACGCTGGTGGTGCGCGGGGCGCCGGCGATCGGCCTCGCGGCCGCGTACGGGATGGTCCTCGCCGCCCGCTCCGCCTCGGCCCTCCCTGCCGCCGACCGGCGGCGCGCCGTGCACGCCGCGGCGTCGGGACTGCGGAGCACGCGCCCCACGGCCGTGAATCTCGGGTGGGCGCTGGATCGGCTGCGCGCGCTCGTCGACGCCCCGGGGTCGACGGACCTCGCCGCGGAGCTGCTCCGCGCGGCCGACGCACTCGCGCGGGCGGATGCCGACACGAACCGCCGGATCGGCCGGCACGGCGCCGGGCTCTTGGCGCGCGGGGCGCGCGTCCTGACGTACTGCAACACGGGGATGCTCGCGACCGGGGGATACGGAACGGCATTTGGGGTGCTGCGGTGCGCCCATGAGGGGGGGATCGGCATTCACGTGTTCGCGTGCGAGACGCGCCCCGTGCTGCAGGGCGCGCGGTTGACGGCGTGGGAGCTCCTGCGGTGCGGCATTCCCTGCACCTTGATCACCGACAACGCCGCCGGTGCGCTGATGCGGCGCGGCGAGATCGACGCGGTCTTGGTGGGGGCGGATCGGATCGCCCGCAACGGCGACGTCGCCAACAAAGTCGGCACGTATACGCTGGCGGTGCTGGCGCAGGCGCACGGGGTCCCGTTCTACGTGGCCGCGCCGACCTCGACCGTGGATCTCGACACGCCGGACGGGGACGCGATCCCGATCGAGGAGCGCGCGCCGGCCGAGGTGACGTCGGTGGCGGGGGTGCGCATCGCTCCCGAGGGGATCGCGGTGCGCAACCCGGCGTTTGACGTCACCCCGCATCATCTCGTCACCGCGATCGTGACCGAGCAGGGAGTGATCCGACCGCCGTTCGACGAGGGCCTGCGCCGCGCGCTGGGCGCCGTGTCCGCCGCCGTGGGAGGCGGAGCATGAGGCACCGCCGGATGGTGCGCCGCCAGATGTTCGTCGTGCTGATCGGGGCCCTCTGGCTGGGGTGCTCCGTGCTGGGGCTCGCCCATCGGGACGTGACGTGGGTGTCCCTCGTGTTCTTCCTCTCGGGCCTCTACGGCACGATCCTCGCGGTCGTCGGCGTGCTGCCGCGGCGTCCGGAGCCGCCCGCGCCCGACGGATACCGGCCGTTCGTCAGCGTGATCGTGCCGGCCCGCAACGAGGAAGGGGTCATCGCCGAGACGGTGCGGTGTTTGTGCGGGCTCGACTATCGGGGCCCCGACGGCCGCGCGCTCTTTGAGGTGATCGTGGTGGATCACCGGTCGACCGACCGCACGGCCGCGGTGCTCGAGGCGCTGCAGCGCACCCTGTCGTTTACGGTGGTGCGCCCCACCCCCGAGGACGGGGTCGGCAAGGCCGTGGCACTCAACGTGGGGCTGGTCGCCGCCCGCGGCGAGGTGATCTCGGTGTTCGACGCCGATGCGCGCGTGGCGCCGGATTTTCTGGGCCGGCTGGTGCCCTACCTCGCACGCCCGGGCGTGGCCGGCGTGCAGGCGCGCAAGCTCGTCTACGACGGCGGCCGCAACGCCCTCATGCGCGCCCAGGAAGACGACTACTTCGTGTTTCAGACGCTGACCCAGCGCAGCCGGCATCGGCTCGGGGGCGCGGTGATCCTGACCGGCAACGGGCTCGTCACGCGCCGCGACACCCTGGAAGCGGTGGGGGGATGGAACGAGGAGGCGCTGACCGAGGACATCGATCTGTCGATCCGGTACGCGCTGCGCGGCTGGACCGTGCATTACTGCGAGGATGTGGTCGTCTGGGAGGAGGCGGTGCCCACCCTGCGCGGGCTGATCCAGCAGCGCACCCGCTGGTCGGAGGGGTCGCTGCGGTGCCTGTTCGACCACTTCGCGGCCCTGCTGCGCGCGCCGGTGCCGTGGCGGAAGCGGCTAGACTTCTTGGTGTTCCTGCTGGGATCGCTCGTGCTGTCCCTCCTGATGATCACGAGCTACGGCTATCTCGTGGAAAAGTGGGTTGACGCGGCCGCCGCGCGCGACGTGTCGATGGCGAGCGCGCTGCCGGTCACGGCCCACCAGCCGCTGTACGGGTACTACTGGATCATCGTGCTGGCCGCGACCGTCGTCGCGATGGCGATCGGCCGGCGGTACAGCCCGCTGGTCCTCTTGTGGTGCTCGGCCCGGTACATGCTGTTCGCGATGCATCAGATCGTCGCGCTTCCGCTCGCGCTGTTCCGGTACGGGCGCAGCGTGTTCACCGGGCGGTTCGAGTGGATGAAGACCGAGCACAGCGGGGTGGGCCTGCCCGACCTCGCGGGACTGCGCATCGGTCGGGCGGGGCCCGAGGATCCCTTCGCGGTGCTGGCGCCGGTCGGGTTCTCAGCGGCCGGTCCCGAGCCCACCGAGACGGCGGCGACGCCTCCGCCCTAGTCGGCCGAGTCGGCCGACGCGCGTTTGACGCTCGCATTCCGCGTGTGCTAGAATCGCGCAGAACAGAGCCATGACAGAGGACCGCTGCCGCGGGGCGAGGGAAGCGAGCCGGGAGCGGTGGGAGCCGGTACGATGCCGGCGGCGGCGCATCACCTCTTGAGCTGCGGTCTCACCGGACGCCGAGCGCGTCCCGAATGGCCGCCGGTGGCCCTCCGGTAGCGGGGCGAGCGGTTCGGGAGGCGAGCGCGATCCCGAGCGCGTGAGTGCCGGGCTTCGGTCCGGACCAAGGGTGGTACCACGGCCCCCGTCCCTTCCGGTCGGGGGCTGTGTTGTTGAGGAGGCACCGCATGCCGTTTTCGCCTGTCGATGCGCGCGTGGACTTTACCGCCCAGGAGCGCTCGCTGCTCGCCTGGTGGGAGCGCGAGGGCATTCTCGCCGCCTACCTCGCGCGCAACGCATCCGCCGATGAGCGGTGGTCGTTCCTCGACGGGCCGATCACCGCCAACAACCCGATGGGCGTGCACCACGCGTGGGGCCGGACGTACAAGGATCTGTTCTGCCGCTACCACACGATGCTCGGCCACCGCCAGCGGTACCAGAACGGCTTCGACTGCCAGGGGCTGTGGGTCGAGGTCGAGGTGGAGAAGGAGCTCGGCTTCAAGTCGAAGCGCGACATCGAGCAGTACGGCATCGCCGAGTTCGTCGAGCGCTGCAAGGCGCGCGTCCTCCGATTCGCGGGCATCCAGACGCAGCAGTCGCTCCGGCTCGGCTACTGGATGGACTGGGACCACTCGTACTACACGATGTCGGCCGAGAACAACTACTCGATCTGGATGTTCCTCAAGCGGTGCGCGGAGCGGGGGCTCCTCTACAAGGGGCACGACGTGATGCCCTGGTGTCCGCGGTGCAGCACCGGCCTGTCCGAGCATGAGATCGTGACCGAGGGGTACCAGGAGGTGACGCACCTCGCCCTCACGGTGCGCCTCCCGCTCGTGGGCCGGCCCGGCGAGTACCTGCTCGTCTGGACGACGACGCCGTGGACCCTCACGAGCAACGTCGCCGTCGCGGTGCACCCCGAGCCCAGTACGCCCAGGTGCAGCAGGACGGGCGGACGTACTACGTGGGGCGCGACCGCGTCGCCGAGGTGATCACGGGGAAGGCGCGGGTCATCCGCGAGCTGCCGGGGTCGGAGCTCGTCGGGTGGGCGTACGAGGGGCCGTTCGATGAGCTGCCGGCGCAGCAGGGCGTCGCGCACCGGGTGATTCCCTGGACGGACGTGAGCGCGGCCGAGGGCACCGGGCTCGTCCACATCGCGCCCGGCTGCGGCGCCGAAGACTTCGCCCTCGGCAAACTCCACGCGCTGGCGGTGCTCGCGCCGATCGACGAGTTTGGGGTGTTCACCGAGTCGTTCGGCTGGCTCGCGGGGCGGCACGTCGACGACGTCGCGGTGCCGATCCGGGACGATCTCGAGGTCCGCGGATTCCTGTACCGTGCCGACGAGTACACGCACCGGTATCCGCTGTGCTGGCGGTGCGGCAGCCAGCTTGTCTTCCGCCTGGTGGACGAGTGGTTCATCGCGATGGATCCGCTGCGCGAGCCGATGATGGCGGTGACCCGCAAGATCCGCTGGCTGCCGGAGTTCGGGCTCGACCGCGAGCTCGACTGGCTGCGCAACATGCACGACTGGATGATCAGCAAGAAGCGGTACTGGGGGCTCGCGCTGCCGATCTGGGAGTGCCGGGCGTGCAAGACGTTCGAGGTGATCGGGAGCGAGCACGAGCTGGAGGCGCGGGCCGTCGAAGGCTGGGACGCGTTCGCGGGGCACACGCCGCACCGCCCGTGGGTCGACGCGGTCAAGATCCGCTGCCCCCACTGCGGCGGGCTCGCGTCGCGGATCGCGGACGTCGGCAACCCCTGGCTGGACGCGGGGATCGTCCCGTACTCGACGCTGGGCTACCGCACCGACCGCGCCGCGTGGGCGGAGTGGTTCCCGGCGGATTTCATCACCGAGGCGTTTCCCGGGCAGTACCGCAACTGGTTCTACTCCATGCTGGTGATGAGCACCGTGCTGGAGGACCGTGAGCCGTACCGGACCTGCCTCGGGCACGCGATGGTCCGCGACGAGACCGGCCGCGAGATGCACAAGTCGTGGGGCAACATGATCGAGTTCAACGACGCCGCGGAGAAGATGGGCGCCGACGTGATCCGCTGGCTCTACGCCCTGCAGAATCCCGCGCAGAACGTGAACTTCGGCTACGGGCCCGGCGACGACGTCCGCCGCCGCTTCGTGCTGCCGCTGTGGAACGTCTACGCGTTCTTCGTCACCTACGCCGCGCTCGACGGGTGGGCGCCCGGCCCCTCGCCGGCGGTCGCCGAGCGGCCGCTGCTGGACCGGTGGATTCTGTCCCGGCTCTCGGGCTTGGTCGCCACCGTGCGCGAGCGCCTCGACGCGTACGACGTGCCCGGCGCCGCCAGGCCGGCGGAGCGGTTCGTGGAGGACCTCTCGACGTGGTACGTGCGCCGCGGCCGGCGGCGGTACTGGAAGTCCGAGGCCGACGCGGACAAGCAGGCGGCCTACGCGACGCTGTACGAGGTCCTCGTCGGGCTCGCGAAGGTGCTCGCGCCGTTTGTGCCGTTCCTTTCGGAGGCGCTGTACCAGAACCTGGTCCGCGCGCAGGATGCGTCGTCGATCCCGAGCGTGCACCTGTGCGCGATGCCCGAGGCGGAGGCCTGGCCCCGGGACGTCTCGCTCGAGGACGCGGTCGAGCGGGCCCGCACCCTGATCTCCCTCGGGCGGGCGGCCCGCAACGCGGCGAAACTGCGCGTGCGGCAGCCGCTGCGCGCGGCCGTGGCCGTGGAGCGGTCGGGCGCCGTCGCGCGCCTGCCGGAGCTTGTGGAGCACATCAAGGACGAGCTGAACGTCAAGGAGGTGCGCTTCGAGACCTCGGTCGGCGCGCTCGGCCGGCTTGACGTGCGGCCGCGGTTCGACCTGCTCGGGCCGAAGTTCGGCGGAGAGATCACGAAGATCGTCGAGGCCCTGCGCCTGGAGGGCGAGGCCCTGCTGGCCCGGACGCCTGACGGGGAGCCGTATCGCCTGCGCCTGAGCGACGGCCGGGAGATCGTGCTCGAGCGAGCCGAGGTGGACGTGCGGATGCACTGGCACCCCGACCTGGTGGGCGCGGGCGAGGGCGGCAACTGGGTTGTGCTGGAGACCACCCTGACCGACGCGCTGGTGCAGGAGGGGGTCGCCCGCGAATTGGTGCACCAGATCCAGCAGATGCGCAAGGACGCCGGGCTGGAGATCGCCGACCGGATCGTCCTGTACCACGAGGGCGACGAGCGGCTCGCCGCGCTCTTCCGGGCGCACGGCGACTACGTGCTGCGCGAGGTGCTGGCCCGCGAGGCCCGGGCTGGGGCGATCCCGGACGGCGCCGGCGTCCACCGCAAGACGCTGCGGCTCGATGGGCGGGACGTCACGCTCGCGATCGCGCGCGCGGGGGAGGGGCTGCGGTGAAGCAGGGGACCCGGGACTCGGCCCGAATCAACACGGCCGTGGTGGCGCGATGAGCGGGGGGCGCGACGGCCGCGCCTCCGGACGGCGGCCGCGGGTGATCGGTGTCCTCGGCGGCATGGGCCCCGCCGCGACCGTCGATTTCTACGCGAAGCTGGTGCGGCTCACCCCCGCGCAGGTGGATCAGGACCACCCCCGTGTGATCATCGACGGCAACGCCGCGATCCCGGACCGCACCGAGGCGGTGCTCGGGCGGGGCCCGGATCCGACGCCCGCCCTGGTCGAGACCGCGCAGAACCTCGAGCGCGCCGGGGCGGAGTTGATCGCGATCCCGTGCAACTCGGCGCACGCGTTCCTCGGGGCGATCCGCGCAGCCGTGTCCGTGCCGGTGCTGGACATCACGGACGAGGTCGCGCGCGCGGCGGCGGCGCTCACGCCGCGGCCGGACGCGGTGGGGCTGCTCGCGACGGAGGGCACGCTCCGGATGCGCCGGTACCACGAGGCGCTGGCCGCCCGCGGGATCGTCACGCTCGAGCCGGACCCCGACGATGAGGCGGCGGTGATGGACGCGATTCACGCGGTGAAGGCCGGTGATCTCGGGCCCGGGGTGCGGGCGGCCGTGCATCGGATCGCCGGCGGGCTCGTCCGGCGGGGGGCCGGTGCCGTCGTGCTGGGCTGCACCGAGCTGCCGCTCGTGATGGGCGCGGAAGACGCCGCGGTGCCCGTCCTGGACGGCACCGAGATCCTCGCGCGCGCGGCGCTGCGAGACGCGTTCGCGCGGGAATTTCCCGCGGCGTCCGGACGTAGTCCCAACGACATCGACCAGGCCACCGATCCCGTGAGGAGGAATTGAATGCCGCAGAAGCGTGCCTCGAAGCCGACCCCCGCCCGCCGCGCACGACCGGCGCGTCCGAAGACGCGGGCCGCGAAGAAGGCGGCCCCGCGCGCGGCCGCTCCGAAAGCCGCCGCGAACCACGACGCCGCGCCTCGACCGGCGAAGGGCATGCCGGCCGCGAAGGCCGCGGATTTCAGCCGCCGGCTGCAGGAGGAGCGCCGCCGCCTCCGCCAGGAGCTCGCCGAGATGGAGCAGCATCAGGTCAAGACCGAGGAGAAGCCCGCCGCCGACGCCTCCGGGTACGACGACGATCTCGTGGACGTGGCGACGGAGACGTTCGAGCGCGAGAAGGGGTTTGCGCTCGAGAGCAGCGTGCTCGGACTGCTCGAACAGGTCGAGGAAGCCCTGGGCAGGATCCGGGGCGGCACGTACGGCGTCTGCGGCGGCTGCGGGCGGCCGATCGACACCAACCGTCTGAAGGCGATTCCCTACGCGCGGCTGTGCATCAAGTGCAAGGAGCGCGAGGAGCGCCTGCGCAGCCTCGCACGCTGACGGGCGTCCGGTACGCCTGGGCCGGCGCGCTGGTCGCGGCGTTTGCCGCGGCCCAGGTCGGGGGCCGCGCCGCAGCGGCCTCGCTGGCTCCCGGCGCGGAGCAGGTCGTGATCCCCGGGGTGCTGTCGCTCACCACGGTCGAAAATCGAGGCATCGCGTTCGGGCTCCTGGCGCGCCTGCCGACGGCCGGGACGGTCGCGATTGCCTTGACCGTGCTTGCCGTCGTTCTCTACAATAGGGACGCTTGGCTGGCCGGCCGGGCCGGGCAGTGGGGATTCGGGCTGATCCTCGGGGGCGCGCTCAGCAACATCGTCGAGCGGCTGCACACCGGCTACGTGTTCGATTACTTGGACATCCACGTGTTGCCCGTGTTCAATCTCGCCGACACCGCGATCGTCGTGGGCGCCGCGCTGCTGGTGCTCGCGCTGCGAACGGGCGGCGCGCCGCAGCCACGAACGGGTGGGACACCGTCGGGCGGAGGCTCGATGGATCGGGAGGGTGACGGATGAAGCCAGTGCTGTTCCAGCTTGGGCCGTTTCCGGTGTCCTCGTTCGGCGTGTTTTTGCTGCTGGCGTTCGTGGTCGGGATCGTGCTGCTCCGGGTCCGCACGCGGGGGCTCGGGTGGGACGCGGGCGAAGTCCTCGATCTGAGTCTCTACACGATCATCGGCGGGGTCATCGGCGCGCGGATCGGGTACGTCCTGATCAATCTCGGCGACTTCGCCGGCCAGCCCGTGCGCATGCTCACGATCTGGAAGGACGCGGGGCTCACGTTCTACGGCGCGCTGGCGGGGGGCGCGCTCGTCGCGTGGCTGTACGGACGCGTCCGCGGGTGGAGCCTCGGCGTGATCGCCGACGCGTCCGCGCCGAGCGTGGCGCTCGGCTACGCGATCGCCATGATCGGGACGCTCTTGTACGGGCTCAACTACGGCCGGCCGACGTCGCTGCCGTGGGCGATCAATTTGTTCGGCCAGCCGCGGCATCCGACGCAGCTGTACCTGATGGTGGCGTCGCTGCTGATCTTCGCGGTGCTGATGTGGAGCGCCGGGGCGCGCCGCGCGCCGGGGCGCCTGTTCTGGGAGTACCTCATGCTGTACGGGATCGCTCGCGCGGTGATCGAGACGTTCATGGACAGCCCGCGCGTGCTGGGGCCGCTCACGCTCGCGCAGGTGGCGAGCATTGTGGTGGCGGTCCTCTCCTTCGTCATGTGGCGGGTGTGCGGGAGTGCTCCGGCCGGTGCCGCGTCCGGCACGGGCGGCGGGCCCGAGCCCGTTGAACCTCGAGACTGATCCGCTCCACCCGTCCGGCGAGACCTTCGAGGCGGCGCCGGAGGACCGGGGCCGCCGTCTCGATGTCGTGGTCGCCGAGCGGCTGCCGCAGCTGTCCCGCTCCCGCATCGCGCGTCTGACGGTCGAAGGACGCGTTCTCGTCGACGGCCGCCCGCGCAAGCCGTCGTTTCACTTGGAGGCGGGGCAGACGGTGCGGGTGGAGGTGCCGCCGCCGGCCCCTACCATCTTGCGTCCCGAGCCGATTCCGCTCGACGTGGTGTACGAGGACGAGGCCCTGCTCGTCGTGAACAAGCCGGCCGGCCTGACGGTGCATCCGGGGCCCGGGCACCCGTCCGGGACCCTCGTGAACGCGGTGCTCGCCCGGGTCGGCGACCTCCGGGGCGTCGGCGGGGAGCTGCGCCCCGGCATCGTGCATCGCCTCGACAAGGACACCTCGGGGCTCCTCGTGATCGCGAAGTCCGACGCCGCGCACCGCTCGCTCGCCTCCCAGCTGAAGTCGCGCACGATGTCGCGGACGTATCTGGCGTTCGTCCGCGGCCGCCTCCCCCGCGACGCCGGCACCATCCAGGCCGCGGTGGGCCGGCACCCGTTTCACCGGACCCGCCAGGCCGTCACCGATCGCGGCCGGCCCGCCGTGACCCACTACCGGGTGCTCGAGCGGTTTGCGGACGCCACCCTCGTCGAGTGCCGTCTCGAAACCGGCCGGACCCACCAGATCCGGGTGCACCTCGCCCATCTCGGTCATCCGCTGCTCGGGGACCCGGTGTACGGGCGGGCGCGCGGGGGCCTCGGGCGCCAGGCGCTGCACGCCGCCCGGCTCGAGTTCACGCACCCGCACACCGGCACGCGCCTCGTCTGCGCCGCGCCGCTTCCGGCGGACCTCACGGACCTGCTCGAAGAGCTGCGCGCCGGCGAAGCCGCGGCGCCGTCCCACAGGGGCTCGCGCCGTCGCGGCGAAGAATAGCGCCGGGACTCGGCGAGGAGGTCGTCCGTGGAGCTGCGCGAGAAGGCCAAGGTGATGGACGCGGAAACGGTCCGCCGCGCGATCACCCGGATGGCGCACGAGATCGTGGAACGGAACAAGGGCGCGGCCTCGCTCCGCCTCGTCGGCATCCTGCGCCGCGGCGCGCATCTCGCCGCGCGGCTGGCGGTCGCCATCGACGCGGCCGAAGGGGTGCACATTCCCGTCGGCACGCTCGATGTCACCGACTACCGGGACGACCGCGCCGGCGCCCGGCCCGCGTCCGGCGGCGGGACGGGCACGTCGCTCCCGTTCGAGGTGGCCGGCGAGCGGCTGATTCTCGTGGACGACGTGCTCTACACGGGGCGGACGGTGCGGGCGGCGCTCGACGCGCTGATCGACCGCGGGCGTCCCGCGAGCATCCAGCTCGCGGTGCTGGTCGATCGCGGCCACCGCGAACTGCCGATCCGTCCGGACTACGTCGGCAAGAACCTGCCCACCTCGTCGCGCGAGCAGGTGCGGGTGCGCCTCGCGGAGTGCGACGGGCGGGACGAGGTGAGCATCGAGGAGCCCGAGTAGTCGGGCCCCGCGTCCTTCCGGCGTGTGAACGACCGCCCGTGCGTTCCGATGGCGGCGGATCACCGAGGCGGCGCGGCCGGCTCGGTCGGACGCGCCCGGCCGGCCGCGGGCAGCAGTCCGGTCCAGCGTGGTAGCCCAACTTCCGCAGTTAGGGCGTCGCTAAAAAATTTTCTGGCTCTTTCCTGACGGCCCTGCCGCGGGAAAGGGCCATTTTATCGGACATCGCGCGGGTGGGCTCTGTCGTGATGGGCGATATTGCGATGTAGTGAAGAATGCCCCTCTTTGCAACAGTTCGCGCGGCTCGTATGATGAGCGCAGCGATGTACGTGCGGCGCTGTTATCGCAAGTGGAAGGGGAAGCGCTACGGATATTGGGCGCTCGTGGAATCGTATCGCACCGCACGAGGGCCCCGGCAGCGCGTCGTGGCCCATCTCGGGGATGTCGATGAACACGGTCGCATGGCGCTGCCCGCCGAGGGGACGCCCGCGCAGCAGCAGTCGTTGTACGATAGCCACGCGCCCGAGTGGGTCGAGGTGGATCTCGCCCGCGTGCGCGTGGAGCGGACACGCGACTTTGGCGGCCCCTGGCTCGGCTACACGCTGCTCCAACGTCTGGACCTGCCGCGCTTTCTCGCGGAGACGCTGCGGCCGGACGGGGCGGATATTCCCTGGCCGGCGATGGCCATGGTGCTCGTGCTGGGCCGCCTCTGCGCGCCCAGCAGCGAACTACACTTGGCCGAGCACGTCTATGACGGGAGTGCGCTCCCGGACCTGTTGGGCGTGCCGGCGGCCAAGGTCAATGAGGATCGACTGTACCGTGCGCTCGATCACCTGCTTCCGCACAAAGCGGCGCTGGAGCAACATCTCAAAGCCCGGCTCGGCGAGTTGTTCCAGGTCCAATACGATCTGCTGCTCTACGATGTAACCTCGACCTACTTCGAAGGCGACGCCGCGAAGAATCCGCAGGCGCAGCGGGGCTACTCGCGCGATCACCGGCCCGATTGCAAACAAGTCAACTTGGCCTTGGTCGTGACGCGCGAGGGCCTGCCGCTAGGCTATGAACTCTTCGCCGGCAACAAGGCCGACGTGACTACGCTGCGCGAAATCGTCACCACCATGGAAGAGCGGTACGGGAAAGCCGACCGGATCTGGGTGTTGGATCGCGGCTTGGTGAGCGAGGACCACATCACCTGGCTCAAAGCGCACGGCCGGCGATACATCGTGGGCACGCCGAAGACCCTGTTGCGCCGGTTCGAGCGGGAATTAGCGAGCGCCGCCTGGAGCCAGATCCAGAACGGCGTCGAGGCCCAGGTCTGTGCCGGTCCCGATGGCGATGAAGTCTTCGTCCTCTGCCGGAGCGGGGCGCGGCAGGCGAAGGAACGGGCCATGCATGACCGGTTCGAGCGCCGCATCGCGGAGGGGTTGGAGAAGCTCGCGGCCGCCTGCCAGCGACGTGCCCACTCGCCCGTGGCGATCGCCCAGCGCGTCGGGCGCCTGTTGGGCCAAAACTCCCGCGCGGCCAAACTGTTTGAGGTGGACGTCGGCACGGATCCGCAGGGCGCCGCGACCGTGCAGTGGACGACATCAGCGGCGTGGCGCGACTGGTCCCGGCTCAGCGAAGGGTGTTACGTGCTCCGCAGTAATCTCACCGACTGGGCCGCGGCAGATCTGTGGACCGCCTACATTCATCTGACCGACGCGGAAACCGCCTTCCGCATTCAAAAATCCGACCTGCAGCTCCGGCCGATTTGGCATCAAAAGGAAGCCCGCGTGCAGGCGCACATTCTCGTGTGCTTCCTCGCCTACGTGCTGTGGAAAACACTGGCGCGTTGGTGTCACGCCGTCGGCTTGGGCGACGAGCCGCGGAAGGTGCTCACTGAGCTCCACGCCATTCGCCTCGTCGACGTGGTGCTCCCGACCCGCACCGGCCTCGAGCTCCGCAAACGCTGCGTCAGCCGGCCGACCGAGCACCAAGCCCTCCTGCTCCAACAGCTCGGGCTGAGCCTCCCTACGCACCTCGAGGCGGTCGCGGTGTAGTGAAGAATCGGCCCCAATTCCGTTGCAAAATATGGAGTTTTACCGTCCAACTGCGGAACTTGGGGTAGCGGGCGCATGGTCAGTCCCTGGACCAGCGACGTGAAGATGACGATGCCGAACGTCCCAGCGACGATGGCGTCGCGGTCCGGAAGCGCGGAGCTGAGTCCCAGCGCCAGCGCGATCGCAACCCCGCCGCGGAGACCGCCCCAGACGAGGACGGGCCGCCATGCCCTGGGCACAGGGTGGGACGGCGTCTGCCACGCGGCCGTCGACCCGCAGACGGTAATCAGGCGGACGATCATCCCCGCCATCGCCAGCACCGCCACGAGCGGCCAGTGGCGCACCAGCAGATTGATCGGGACCTCAAGTCCGATCAGCAAGAACAGCACGGAGTTCGCGAGAAATGCGATCATGTCCCACAGTGTGTTCAGCGTCTCCCACCCTCGGTCCGTTACATGGCGCGGCCCGTATCCCGCGAACACCACCCCGGCGGTGACGACCGCGATCACACCGCTTGCGCCGACGCCGTCCGCGGCGAGGAGCGCCCCGAGGCAGGCGATGAGGCTCCCGAGCGCCTCCACCAACGGCCGCTGGGTTGAGCCCAGTGCGTACGACGTGGCCAGCGCCACGAGCCCGCCAATCACCATGCCGCCGCCGAGCAGCCACACGAACTGCAGGCCGACGGCCCAGAATCCCACCGCGGCGGTCCCACCCACGATCGTGAACAGGATGATCGCCACGCCGTCATTGAGGATCGCCTCGCCGTCCAGGACCGTGCCGAGGCGGAGGTCGAGGCCCGTTTCTCGGACCAGCGCCTGCACACTGACCGGATCAACCGCCGACACGATCGCGCCGAGCAGGAGCGCGCTGCGCAGCGCCAGGTGAAACGACGTGCCCGCGACCCAGCCGAGCGTGAGGGCGGTCACCAGCGTCCCGGGCACGGCCAGCAACACGATCAGTCCCCAGTAGGTCTTCAGGTGGCGCGGCGGCAGCCGCAGGCCGCCTTCGAACAGCAGCGGAGGGATGAGGAGCAGCAGTAGCACGTCGGGGCTGATCAATACCGGGGGCACGAGGTGCATGTTCCCGATCACGAGACCGGCGACGACTAGGGCAATCGTGTACGGCACCTGCAGCTGCTCGGCCATGATCGACACGGCCGCGGCCACGATCATAAACCGGAGCGCCAGGTTGAGGGATGTCATGGGTTGTGCGGCCGGTCGTATGGAGGCCGCTGGAGCTGCGGGATCCTCGTGGCCCGGCCGTGACCTGGACACACATTCCGGAGCGGCGGCCGGTCCCCTGCGCCGCCGCACAACCGCCGACGCTTTCGAATTCACGAAACTTTAATGACGGAGATGTGCTCGGTAATGGCTTCGTAACGGCCCTCGGTGGTAGCATCCATGGTGATCATGCAGGGTGGAGGTCGTGTTATGCGGCCCCACCGCGTGTGTCCGACGACAACTGAATAGAAGTGAGAGGTATTGGCAGAGGGGCGGACCGCCGTGCGCCCCTCTGTTTTATTTTGGACGCGCCGCCGCCGCCGCGCGGGTAGCGGCGCGCTGCGAGCGGCAGCAGGGTTGTGCTGCTCGGCGGAGGGCGATTGAGGCCGAGGGTGCGCCGGGAGCGCGGCGGCCCCTCTAGGCCGCCGCACCGGCCGCTTCGGACGATGTCGACGGGACCTTGCATCCAGCCCTCCTAGACGGAGTGGACGGACCGCGTTGTACGGGAGTGTGTCAAAGGCTCCTCGGTATGGGAGGGTGATCGGACGTGGCGGACGTGGAATTGATTGCGCTCACGCTGCTCTTCTTTGCGTCGTGCGTGTGGATGGTCAAGGGCCTGACCTGGCTCATGGGGCGGTGACGACATGGTAGTGATCGCAGGCGTGCTCTCGATCGTGCTGCTTGGGTATCTGATCTGCGCGTTGCTGAAGCCGGAGTGGTTTGTATGACGAGCAACGGCATCGTCCGTATTCTCATATTCCTGGTCGTCTTGTTCCTGTTGGTGAAGCCGCTCGGCGGGTACATGGCGCGGGTGTATGAGGGCGAGCGGACGTTCCTCGACCGCTTTGTCCGGCCGTTCGAGCGCTGGCTGTACCGGCTCTGCGGCATCAACCCGCAGGAAGACATGCCGTGGGGCACGTACGCCGCGGCGGTGGTCGTGTTCAGCATCGTCGGCATGCTGCTGCTGTACGCACTCCAACGGCTGCAGGCGGTGCTCCCGCTGAACCCGGCGGGCATGACCCCGGTCGATCCGAGCCTGGCCTTCAACACCGCCGCGTCATTCCTCACGAACACGAACTGGCAGTCCTACGGCGGCGAGTCGACCATGAGCTACTTCACCCAGATGGCCGGGCTGACCGTGCAGAACTTCGTCTCTCCGGCGGTCGGCATGGCGGTGCTGATCGCACTGATCCGCGGGCTCACCGGGCGGTCGGTCATGGCGATCGGCAACTTTTGGGTCGATACGGTGCGGAGCATCCTCTACATTCTCATGCCGCTGGCCATCGTGCTGGCGCTCCTACTTGCGTCCCAAGGTGTCGTCCAAACGCTGTCGCCGTACCAGACTGCGACGTTGATGGAACCGACCTCGTACCAGCAGCCGGTCACCGACGCGAATGGGAAGCCGGTGCTCGATGCCAAGGGCCAGCCGGAGACCAAGACGGTCAAGGTGACGGAGCAGCAGATCGCGGTCGGACCCGCAGCGTCGCAGGTTGCCATCAAGCAGCTCGGGACGAATGGGGGCGGGTTCTTCAATGTGAACTCGGCCCATCCATTCGAGAACCCGACGCCATTCTCGAACTTCCTGGAGCTGCTCGCAATCGTCCTAATTCCCGCGTCCCTCGTCTACACCTATGGCCGGATGGTGAAAGACACCCGGCAGGGCTGGGCCCTCTTGGCGGCGATGACGCTGATCTTTCTCCCCGCGATTGGGGTCGTCGTGGGCTTCGAGCAGGGGGGCAACCCGCTCTTCCACCAACTGAGCGTCGATCAAACCGCCAGTGCGCTGCAGCCGGGCGGCAACATGGAAGGCAAGGAGGTCCGGTTCGGTCCCGTCGATTCGGCGCTCTGGGCGGCGACGACGACGGCCACATCGAACGGCTCCGTGGACTCCATGCACGATTCGTTCACCCCGATCGGGGGCATGATCCCGCTCGTCATGCTGCACCTCGGCGAAGTGGTCTACGGCGGTGTCGGCAGCGGGATGTACGGCATGGTGGTCGTCGTGATCCTCGCCGCGTTCGTGGCCGGGCTGATGGTGGGCCGCACGCCCGAGTACCTCGGCAAGAAGATCGAAGGGTTCGAGATGAAGATGGCGACCATCGTCATGCTGATCATGCCCGTGGTCGTGCTCGTGGCGACGGCGTTGGGCGTCGCCATGGCGGACGGGCGGGCGGGAGTGTCCAATCCCGGTCCGCACGGCTTCAGCCAGATCCTCTACACGTTCACGTCGATGGCAAACAACAACGGCAGTGCGTTCGCCGGCATCAACGCCAACACACCGTTTTACAACGACGTCGGCGGGGTGGTGATGCTGCTGACGCGCTTCTGGGTTCTCGTGCCGACCCTCGCGATCGCGGGGTCGATGGCGGCGAAGAAGATCGTCCCCGCGGGCCCCGGCACGCTGCCGACGTACACCGTGATGTTTTCACTGTGGCTGGTGGCGGTGATCCTGATCTGGGGCGCGCTGGCGTTCCTACCCGTGCTGGCGCTCGGCCCGATCGTCGAGCACCTGTTGCTCGTGGCCGGGACCACCTTCAAGTGAGGAGACAGAGAAGATGAGCGTAGACACCGCGCACCGCGCGGCCCCCCAGCAGGCGATGATTTGGCGGGTGGCGATCCGGGACGCATTCCTGCGGCTGGACCCGCGCCAGCAGCTGCGCAACCCGGTGATGTTCGTCGTGGAGATCGGCAGCGTGTTTACGACGATCCTGTTTTTCCAGGCGCTCGGCGGGAAGGGCGAAGCGCCCGCGCCGTTCATCGGCAGCGTGGCGATCTGGCTCTGGTTCACCGTCGTGTTCGCGAACTTTGCGGAGGCGCTGGCCGAGGGACGCGGCAAGGCACAGGCGGAGGCGCTGCGGCGCGCGCGCCGGACCATCTCGGCGCGGCGGCTCGCGCGGCCGGAGCGCACCGCGCCGGCGGAGATGGTCCCGTCGACCGCGCTGCGGAAGGGCGACACGGTCCTGGTGAACGCGGGCGAGGCCGTCCCCGCCGACGGTGAGGTGATCGAAGGCGTCGCGTCCGTCGACGAGAGCACGGTGACCGGCGAAAGCGCCCCGGTGATCCGCGAATCGGGCGGCGACCGGAGCGCCGTCACCGGCAGCACCGTGGTGCTGTCCGACTGGCTCCTGATCCGCGTCACGGCGAATCCCGGCGAGGGCTTCATCGACCGCATGATCGCGCTGATCGAGGGCGCGCGGCGGCAGAAGACGCCGAACGAGATCGCGCTGACGATCCTGCTCGTCGGCTTCACGATCCTGTTCCTGCTGGTCTGCGCGACGCTGTACCCGTACTCCGTGTTCAGCGTCAGCGTTGCCGGCCACGGCACGCCGGTGACGATCACGGTGCTGATCGCGCTCCTGGTGTGCCTGATCCCGACGACGATCGGCGGCCTCCTGAGCGCGATCGGCATCGCGGGGATGGACCGCATGATCAAGCGCAACGTGATCGCCCTGTCGGGCCGTGCCGTGGAGGCCGCGGGCGACGTCGACGTCCTGCTGCTCGACAAGACCGGCACGATCACGCTCGGCAACCGCCAGGCGGTCGAGTTCATCCCGGTGGACGGAGTGGACGCACGGCAACTCGCGGAGGCGGCACAGCTCGCATCGCTGGCCGATGAGACGCCGGAGGGCCGCAGCATCGCGGTGCTCGCGAAGGACCAGTACGGGATGCGCGGCCGCAGCGTCGCCGGCGGGACGGACGAGGTGCCACACGGGGCCGTGTTCGTGCCGTTCAGCGCCCAGACGCGGATGAGCGGGGTCGATTTCGACGGGGTGGCCATCCGCAAGGGTGCGGCGACGGCGATCGTCGAGTACGTACAGGCGCGGGGCGGCCAGATCCCCCCCGAGTTGGCGGCCACCGTCGACCGGATCTCGCGGGTGGGTGGTACCCCGCTGGTCGTATCATGGAACGACACCGTGCTCGGCGTCATCTACTTGAAGGATATTGTGAAGGGCGGCATCAAGGAGCGGTTCCTGCAGCTGCGCAAGATGGGCATTCGTACCGTCATGATCACCGGCGACAACCCGCTCACCGCGGCGGCCATTGCCGCCGAAGCCGGTGTGGACGACTTTCTGGCACAGGCGAAGCCCGAGGATAAACTTAAACTGATCCGAGACTATCAAACGGGCGGCCGGCTCGTGGCGATGACCGGCGACGGGACCAACGACGCGCCGGCGCTGGCGCAGGCCGACGTGGCGGTGGCCATGAACACCGGGACGCAGCCGGCCCGGGAAGCCGCGAACATGATCGACCTCGACAGCAACCCGACGAAGCTGATCGAGGTCGTCGAGATCGGCAAGCAGCTGCTGATGACGCGGGGTGCCTTGACAACGTTCAGTATCGCGAACGACGTCGCCAAGTACTTCGCGATCATCCCGGCGGCCTTTGCGTCCACGTACCCCGTGCTGACCGCGCTCAACTTCATGCGCCTGAGCACCCCGGAGAACGCAATCTCGGCCGCCGTGATCTTTAATGCGCTGATCATCATCGCGCTCATTCCGCTGTCGCTGCGGGGCGTCAAGTACCGCCCGGCCAGCGCCGGGGAGATCCTGCGCGACAACCTGCTGCTGTACGGCGTCGGCGGCGTCATCGCGCCGTTCATCGGGATCAAGCTGATCGATGTCATTCTGGTCGCGCTCGGGCTCCGGTAGGATGCCGACATCGATGATTCATTCCACGGTCACCCTCCGTCACGCGACGGGGGCTGGCCACCGATAAGGAGCGAGGAATTATGCGCGCACAACTGCTTCGAGCAGTCATGCTCACCCTGATGCTGACGATCATTACGGGGCTGTGCTATCCGCTCGTGATCACCGGGATCGCGCAGGTCCTGTTCCCGCACCAGGCGAACGGCAGCCTGATCGTGGATCACGGCAAGATTGTGGGATCCGAGCTGATCGGCCAGCCGTTCGCCGACCCGGACCATTTCTGGAGCCGGCCCTCGGCCACGTCGCCGCAGGCCTACAACGCCGCGTCGTCCAGCGGCTCGAACCTGGGCCCGACGAACCGGGCGCTGATCGACCAGGTGAAAGCGAACGTCGCCGCGCTGCGGCAGGCGGACCCGGGGAACACCGCGCCGGTGCCGGTGGACCTCGTCACGAACTCCGCGAGCGGGCTCGATCCGGACATCAGCGTTGCGGCGGCGCTGTACCAGGTGCCGCGCGTCGCGCGGGTCCACAAGCTGCCGGTCGAGACCGTCCGCACTCTCGTGGCGCAGTACACGGAGGGACGCCAGTTCGGCGTGCTCGGCGAGCCACGGGTGAACGTCCTCGAACTGAATCGGGCGCTCGACCAGGTGAAATAGCCAGGCCGCGTGCATCGACAATGATCACCGCCAGTGCGACTTGCATCGACCAGGCGGACGGACCGCGCGTCCTCATTGTCGACGACGAGCCCTTGATCCGTCGGGCGCTGAGGACCGCCCTGACCAGACACGGGTATACTGTGTTCGAAGCCGCGACCGGCGAGGAAGCGCTGCGGGTCGTGACTCGGGTGCATCCTGACCTCGTCACGCTGGAGTTTGCCCTCCCGGACCTGGACGCGATCGAGGTGATTCGCCGTCTCCGCGCGCGGTCCAATGTGCCCATTGTGGTCGTGTGTGCCGACCGCGTTCAGCAAGACCAGACGGCTGCGCTGGACGCGGGCGTCATAGACTACGTGACCCAGCCGTTTCGCGTCAGTGAGCTGCTTGCGCGTCTGCGCGTCGCGATGCGCCGACAGGCAGTGCCAGCTTCCGGTACGGTTATCCAAGTCGGGAATCTCGTCATCGACGTCGCGCATCGGCGCGTCACGATGGGCCGCCGGTACATCACGCTGACTCCCGTCGAATACACGCTGCTCAAGACGTTGGCGCTTGCGGCCGGTACGGTGCTTTCCCATCGGGAGTTGTTGCGCGAGACGTGGGGCCCGGAGCGCGAGCAGGATCTCAATCTGCTCCGGGTCAGCGTGAACAAGCTGCGGCACAAGGTGGAGCCGGATCCGGCGCGGCCCTCCTATATCCTGACAGAGGCTCGCGTGGGCTATCGCCTCGCCGCGTCACCTGCCCCGAGGGGCCAAACGGCAAGCATCGATCCGGGACGGCGTCCCGCCAGGCCGCCCGCCGCGGCTCGCGGGCGCCGCCGCCGTCACGGTGTCGCGAGTCCCAAGATGGTGTGACGCGTGCATCTGCACGTCGGTCCGTTGCCGGCCAGTGCGATGGACGGCGGGCGCGTTATGTCCGCGGCGCGCTCCGTCCCGTCGGGAGCGGGGGCGGCATCGTCGGTGCGACGCGCAGCGTGCGTTCCCCGGCGTACGTGACGGCTCCGGGCGCCGCGCCGCGCGGCTTCCGTACGTGCTTGCGCGCGACCCAGTCCACGGCCACCAGCGCCCCCTCGCGTCCCTCGCTGAAGTACGCGGCCGCCTGCGCCGCCGCGGCGATCGCGTCGTCCTGCGGCGCGCCGTCCGTCTTGAGGATCACGTGCGCGCCGGCCAGGCCCCGGGCGTGGAACCACAGATCGTCGGGTCCGGCGACGTGGAAGGTGACGTGGTCGTTCTCTCTCGCGCTGCGGCCCACGATGATTGTGCCGCCGCCGGGCGCCCGGAAGCGGCGCGGCCCGCTTTTCGCCGCCGGGCGTGAGCGCGGAGCCTTGCGCAGCACCCGCGCGGCGACCAGGTCCGTCTGGATCTCCCACAGATCGTCGGCCGACGCGGCCGTGGCGATCTGGACGAGCGCCCCCCGCAGCGCGTCCACCTCGGCGCCGAGGCGCGCGATCCGGTCCGGGACCGCCCGCGCCGCGGCCTGCGCCTTGCCGTACCGGCGGAAGAGCCGCTGCGCGTTCTGGACGGCGGTGAGGTCCGGATCCAACGGGATCGTGATCTCCGTGCCCTCCGCGGTGTAGTCCGGCAGCGCGACCGCCGCGGCCCGCGGGGCCACGCGCCCGGCGTACGCGAGCAGCAGCTCGCCCATCACGCGGTACCGGTCCGCGCGTGCGCTGTCCTCGAGGGCGCGGCGATTCTCCTCGAGCGCGCGCTCGCGCTGACGCAGCGCGGTGCGCGCGGCGCCCGCGAGCGCCCGCCGGCGGTCCTCGAGCGGCGCTTCCTCCCCGAGGTCGCGGTAGTAGCGCTCCAGCGCGTCGCTCATCGAACGCACGGGAGCGCGGTCAAGCCCGCGGTACACCTCGAGGGGGATCGCCGCGAACGCGACCGTGCGGCCGGCGCGCGCGTAGGCCGCCGGGTCGAACGATTCCGCCCGCCGCACCTCCGCCAACTCCTCGAGCGCGGCCCGGAGCCGCGGGGCCGCCTCGGCGGCCTCGTCCGCGGGCGTCAGGGGGTCGACCCCGGCCCGGAGCGCGGTCTCGCGGGCGAGTGCCGGGCCGAGCCCCTGCACGCCGGAGAGGAGCTGCTGCCAGACGGCGCGCGGGCCCACGCACAGCGCCCGCACGGCGTCGTCGCTGAGCGCGCCAGGACCCGGACGGTCGGTCGGCGGCGCCGCGTACGGGCGTCCCGGCAGCACGGGGCGCCGCGGCGACATCTGCGGCGTCACCACCTTGAGCGCGCCGAGGACGATCCGGTCGTCGATCAAGATCAGGTTACTGTACCGCCCCATCACCTCGGCGATCAGCACGAGGGGGCCTTCGAGGGCGTCGAAGCCGAGGCGCAGCACGCGATCGAACGGCGGCTGCTCGACCAGGGCGAGGCGAGCCTCGGTCAGGCGGCTTCGGAGCAGCTGCCCGAACGGCAGGAGGCGCTCGGTGGTTTCGGGCCGCGCGGACAGGTGCACACGGGCCGCGCGCGCGTGGGTCGAGCAGTAGAGGTGATCCACGTGCTCGGCGGTCCGCAGGCTCAGGACGATCGCGTCGGGCGTGGGCTGGCGGACGCCCGCAAATCGGGCGCCGATGAGCGCGCGGATCTCCCGCGCGACCGCGGCGAGCACCAGCCCGTCGATCGAGGGAGGAACGACGGCCGGTTCGGCCCGGGGTGCTTGTGCTCCGTCGCCCGAGGTCACAGTACCTCCAGATCCTGGGCGCCGTGTGCGCGCTCGGGGCTGCTCAAGCGGCATGCGCCCCACCACGAAGATATTTCCGCGCCGCCGCGGTGTCAACGCGCCGGGCCGGCACCGCGTCCCGGGACGAGCAGGAGATTGGAGTCCGGCCGACGGACTCTCCCTGGTGACGTCCTGCGGTCGAATTTCCTCGAGCGCCCCCCGGGAGCCCCTCCCGTGACGAGAAGCATGACGGGATTCGGCGCGGCCGAGGCGACCACCAGCCTCAGCCGCTACGCCGTCGAGATGCGCTCGGTCAACCACCGGTTCTGCGAGATCGTCGTCCGGCTTCCCAGGGAGTTCGCCGCGCTCGAGGATCAAGTCCGCGCAATCGTGCAGGGCCGCGTGTTGCGGGGGCGGGTCGATGTTGCTATAATCCGACAGGACCACGGAAAGCGCACGCGGGCGGTTAAGGCGGACCTAGACCTGGCTACAGCGTACGCCAGCGCCTTAAACGACCTCAAACACGCTCTCTCGATCTCTGCGCCGCTGGATCTGTCGACCCTGGTATCCCTCCCTGACCTCATCCGGATCGAGGAGCAGAAGGAAGACCTCGAAGTGTCGTGGGCGGCGCTTTCGGCAGGGGTCGCCGACGCGGTGGACCGGCTCGTGGCAATGCGGGACACCGAGGGCGCGAGGCTCGCCACGGATTTGGCGCGGCGTGTGGAGCGCCTCGACGAGCACATCGCCGCGATCGAAGCGCGGGCGCCGAGCGTGGTGGGCGAGTACCACGCGCGGCTCGTCCGTCGGGTGCAGGAGCTCACCGACGGGGTGTCGGTCGACCCGGGCCGGCTGGCCACGGAGATCGCGATGTTCGCCGATCGCACGGACGTGACGGAGGAGATCACCCGGTTCCGAAGCCACCTCGTGCAGTTTCAGAGTACGCTCAACGCGGACGGCGCCGTCGGGCGGACGCTCGAGTTCATCGTACAGGAGCTCGGCCGCGAGGCGAACACCATCGGCAGCAAGGCGAACGACCTCGCGATCACGCGCCGCGTGATCGCGATGAAGGGCGAGCTGGAGAGCCTGCGCGAGCAGATTCAGAACGTGGAGTAATCGCGCCGCACCGGCGCGGGGCGGCGAGCGCGCCAGGGGGATAGGCGATGGACACGCGGCTGATCAACATCGGGTTCGGCAACATCGTGGCGGCCAACCGCATCATCGCGATCGTCAGCCCGGACTCGGCCCCGATCAAGCGCATCATTCAAGAGGCGCGCGACAAAGGGATTCTCATCGACGCGACGTACGGGCGCCGCACGCGCGCGGTGGTCATCACCGACAGCGGACACGTCGTGCTCTCGGCGGTGCAGCCCGAGACCGTCGCGCACCGCTTCACGAGCCGGGAGACGGCGGAGCACGACGACGACGATGATGAGGAGACCGCCGGCCCTGGGGCGGCCGACGGCCAATGATCGTCACCGTCAGCGGGGAGATCGGCGCGGGCAAGAGCACGGTGGCCCGCGCGCTCGCCGCGGCGCTCGGGCTGCAGTACCTGTCGGCCGGCGAGGTGTTCCGCGAGGAAGCGCGCCGGCGCGGCGTCAGCCTTGAGGAGTTGGGCCGCCTCGCCGAGGCGGACCCGGCGATCGATCGGGCACTCGATGCGATGCAGGTCGAGCGCGCGCGCGCCGGCAATCTCCTCGCCGAAGGACGGTTGAGCGGGTGGCTGGTCGACGCGGACCTGCGCATTTGGCTGCGCGCGCCGCTCGCGGTCCGCGCCGCCCGCGTGGCGTCGCGCGACGGCATGGATCCGGAGCGCGCCCGGCGCGACGTGTTGGCGCGCGAGACGGTGGAGCACCGGCGGTATCAGCAGACGTACGGGATCGACCTCACCGATCTCGGGCGCTACCACGTGATGGTCGACACCTCGAGGTGGGGGGCCGACGAGATCGTGGCCGCGCTGCTCGTGCTCGCGCGGGGTCTGCGAGCCGGGAGTGGGGAAGCGCCCGGCGCCGGAGGACCCGTGGCACGTGGGCGCGCCGTCTGACCTCGCGCTCCGCGGGCGGACCGTCGTCGTCGGCGTCTGCGGCAGCATCGCGGCGTACAAATCCGCCGTGCTGGTGCGGCTGCTCGTCGCGCAGGGCGCCGACGTCTACGTCGTAATGACCCCCGCCGCGGCGCGCTTCGTCGGCCCCGTCACGTTCCGCGCGCTGTCGCGTCACCCCGTGATCGTCGATATGTGGGCGCCGGACGCCCCGTGGGACGAGCCGCACGTGGCGCTCGGGCAGCGCGCAGATTGCTACGTGATCGCGCCGGCGACCGCCGACATGCTCGGGCGGCTCGCGGCGGGACTGGCCGACGACATTGTGTCCGCGACGGCGCTGGCGACGCGCGCGCCGATCCTGCTCGCGCCCGCGATGAGCGCCGAGATGGCGACCGCACCGGCCGTCGCGGAGAACACCGCCCGCCTGCGGGCCCGCGGCGTGCACGTGATCGGACCCGAGCGGGGCGCGCTGGCGTCTGGCCAAGAAGGGCTCGGCCGGATGTCGGAGCCCGAACAGATCGCCGCCGAGGTCGCAGCGCTCGCGGGTGGCGTCCCCACACGCCAGTGAGCGCGGCCGCCGGCGACTGCGCCGAGGTCCTGCTGGACCGGGCCGCCGGGATCGCGGATCGTCCGCTCACGTACCGGGTGCCGGCGGGGCTGCACGACGGGGTCACCGTCGGCGTGCGGGCGCTCGTGCCGCTCGGCGCGCGGACGGCGCTCGGGTTCGTGGTCGCGACGCGGCCGTGCGACGGGCCGGACCCGGAGCCGGGCGCCCCTCGGATTCGGGACCTGCTGGACGTGCTCGACCCGATCCCGCTCTTCTCCCCGGCGCTGCTCGAACTCGCCCGATGGGTGGCGGAAGAGACGCTGTCCACCTTGCTGGACGCCATCCGGTGCCTCGTGCCGCCTGAGGTTGCCCGCCGCCGGCCCGCGCCGCGTCCGCTGCTGGCCGTCGCGGTGCCGGACAGGATCCCGAGGACCCTGGGCCGCCGCCAGCAGGCGCTGGTCGCGCTGCTGCTGGCCGCGCCGCTTGGGATGCCGGTGGGAGCGCTCGCGCGCGGCGGTGGGGGGCCCTCGCTCAAGCGGCTGGTCGCGCTCGGGGCGGTCCGCCTCGACGACGCCCCGCGCCCCGAGCCGGTCACCGGCGGCGACGGCCGGCCGGAGGGGGGGCGCGCCGTCGCGACGGGCCTGCCCGTCCTGCTGTGGGGGGACGCGGCCGCGCGCGCCGCGTGGATCGTGGACGCGGTGCGGGAGACGGCCGCCCGCGGGGGACAGGCGATCGTCACGGTGCCCGAAGTGGAACTCGCCGGCGGCCTCGCCGCCCAGCTCCGCGCGGCGGTGGGGGATCGGGTGGCGCTGTTTCATTCGGAGCTCGCCCCGGCCGCGCACCGCGAGACGTGGGCACGGATTCGCGAAGGCGCCGCGGACGTCGTTTGCGGGACGCGCTCGGCGCTGTTCGCGCCGCTTGGGCGTCTCGGGCTGCTGGTCGTGGACGACGAGCAGGACCGGTCGTACAAGGCGGACGCCGCGCCCCGCTACCTCGGCCGCGCGGTCGCCCTCCGGCGGGGCGCGCTCGAGGGCGCCGGCGTCGTGCTGGGAAGCGCGTCGCCGTCCGTGGAGACGTACGCCGCGGCCGACGCGGGAGAGATGCGCACGGTGCGGGTGGCGTCCGGCGCGCTCCCGCGTGTGACGATCGTCGATATGCGGCGCGAGCACGACGAGGGACGCCCCGGGACGCTGAGCCAGGCGCTGATCGACGCGATGCGCCGGCACCTGAGGGCCGGGGGGCGCGTCGCGCTGTTCATCAACCGGGTAGGATACGCGCGGGTCCTGCTGTGCCAGGAATGCGGGCATGTCGTCCGCTGCCCCCGCTGTCTCGTGCCCATGCCGTTCGACCGCGAGGCCGACACGATCCGGTGCCGCGTGTGCGGGCGCACCGAGAAAGCCCCGCAGGTGTGCCCGCGGTGCAAGGGCGTCTCGCTCCGGTGGATCGGCGCGGGCACCAAGCGCGTCGAGGAGGTCGTGGCGCGCCTATTTCCGGACTACCGGCTCGCGCGGGTCGACCGGGAGACCGCGGGGGAGTTCGACCGCGTCGCGCGGGAGTTCGCGGCGGGGCGGCTGCGGCTCGTGGTCGGCACGCAGCTGCTCGCGCGGGGACGCCGTCTTCGCCCCAGCCTCGTCGGCGTCGTCGACGCCGACGTGCCGCTCTACCGTCCGGACTTCCGCGCGGCCGAGCGGGCGTTTCAGCAGCTGCACGCCGTCCTCGGGTTGGCCGGGGGGCCGCCGGGGCCGGACGCGTTCGTCCAGACCCGCGCTCCGGAGCACCCGGTGTTCGAGGCGATACGGACGGGCGCCGACGACGCGTTCTACCGTGACGAGCTGCGCGCCCGGCGTGAGTTCGGGTATCCGCCGTTCGCCGCCCTCGCGCGCGTCGTCGCGGCCGGCCGCGATCTCACCGAGGCGGGAGCGCTCGCGGCCCGGGCGGCGGAGGCGGCGCGGGCCCACGGCGCGGAGGTGCTGGGGCCGTCGCCGGCGGATCCGGCGGGCGGCCACGCGCGGGTGCAGTGCCTCCTGCGCGCGGGGACGCGCGAGGTCGTGCGCGATGCGGCGCGCGCGGCCCGCGACGCGGCGGGTCCTCCGGGGCGGGGGCGCCGCGGCGGCCGTCTGGCCGTCGACATCGACCCACAGGAGATTGCGTAGTGGCCGACGCGCCTCGGACCCTGGAGATCATCACCGTCGACAGCCCCCGGGCGGCCGTGCTGCACCGCCGCGCCCAGCCGGTCCGCGCGGTGACACGCGAGATCCAGCAGCTGATCGACCAGATGTTTGACGCGATGCACGAGGCGCACGGGATCGGGCTCGCCGCGCCCCAGGTTGGGATCGGGCGGCGCGTGCTCGTCATCGAGTTTCAGAAATCGCGCCTGGCACTCGTCGACCCGGAGATCCTCCGTCAGGAGGGCGAGGAGATCGCCCCCGAAGCGTGCCTCAGTATTCCCGGATGGGTGGGGGACGTGCCGCGCGCGCTCAAGGTCGTGGTGCGCGCCCGCAACCGCCGCGGCCGGTACGTGACGATCAACGCCGACAGCATGCTCGCGCGCATCCTGCAGCACGAGATCGACCACCTCGACGGGATCCTGTTTCCGGAGCGCATCCGGGACCGCGCGACCTACCATCACGTGGACGACGCGCCGTCCGAGGTCGCGGCGCAAGAGCCGCCCCAGTCGTGAAGGTCGTCTTCTTCGGCACGCCGGCGTTCGCGGTGCCGTCCCTCGACGCGGTCCTCGCGGAGAGCGAGATCGCCGCGGTGGTGACGCAGCCGGACCGTCCGCGCGGGCGCGGGCTCGTTGTGGAGCCGACGCCCGTCGCCGCCGCCGCGCATCAGTACGCGCTCGACGTGTGGACGCCGGAGTCGCTCCGGGACCCGGCGTTCGTCGAGCTGCTGCGGGCGCTCGCGTCCGACCTCTTCGTGGTCGTGGCGTACGGCCGGTTCCTGCCGGCCCGCCTGCTGGCGATGCCGCGCCTCGGCGGCATCAACCTGCATCCCTCGCTCTTGCCGCGCTACCGCGGGGCCGCGCCGATCCCGAGGGCGATCGAGGCCGGCGACCGGGAGACCGGCGTGACGGTGCTGCATCTGTCCGACGAGATGGACGCGGGCGATCTGATCCTGCAGCGCGCGGTTCCGATCTCGCCCGACGACACGACGCGGACGCTGGAGCCGCGTCTCGCGGGCGACGGGGCGCGGCTGCTGGCCGAGGCGGTGCGCCTCCTCGACGAAGGACAGGCCCCCCGGCATCCCCAAGATCCGGCGCTGGCGACGTTCGCGCCGAAGCTGACCCGCGAGGAGGCGCTGATTCGCTGGAGCGACGCCGGCCGTCCGGATCGTGAATCGCGTGCGGGCGTTTGATCCGTGGCCGGTCGCGCACACCCTGCGCGACGGCGAGGTGCTGCGGGTGTGGCGCGCGTCCGCGCTCGCCGCCGCCGGGAGCGCGGCCGCGGTCGTCCCGGGCACGGTGCTCGCCGTTCCGGACGGTCCCGGACGCGCCGCTGCTCGTCGCGGCCGGGGATGGCGCCGTCGGGATCCACGAGGTGCAGCCGGCGTCCGGCCGGCGGATGTCGGCGGCGGCGTACGTCCGCGGACGACCGCTGCCCCCGGGGTCGGTGCTCGGCGCCGATACGGCGATCGATCCAACCCTGGGGTAGCGGCCGCGTCAGAGACGTCGGACCCGCGCGACGCCGCGGTTTCGCGGCGTCCGGCAAGGCGCGGAGACGCGTGCCTCCGTGGCCCGCGATGATCCGTGTCCCACCGTGAGACCCAGCGCCGATCCGCTAGGCTGCCGGGGGCCCGCCGCGCTCCGCGCGTAATCCATGGAGCGTGCGGGGCGCGCCGAGGACCCATCGGTAGAGTCGTGCGCGCCGCTCAAGGCGGCGTTGGACCGTGCGCCACGTCCGCAGGTGCATTCGGACGATCCGCAATTGCGCTTCGACGATCACAAGGTCGGCGGCGTCGCGTGAAGTCCTCAGGAGTCCATCCTCCTCTCACGTCTGTCAGTCGTGCCCAGCGTAACGGGTTGGGATGACGGCCCGATGACGGGACAGGTCGTGGGACCTGGAGCGTGATGCGGTCCGGCCATGTCCGTCGAGGTCCGTACGCAGGGCACAACAGTAGCGGCATGCGGGAGATGGGGAAGATCACGGTCATGGTGCTTGTTGCGATCGGGGGTCTCGCGCTGGCCTTGACGAGCGATTCTGTGCTGCCGCGATCGACCCCGCTGCCGGGAGTCGAGCCTCCCGCATCGTCGCCGGGTGGCGGCATCACCCCCGACATCCCCTTGGGGGCGACACCTCGCGCGGCCACCCCCGTCGATCCGTCCACCCCCACCACGAAATCGGAGCGGGGGGAGCCGCCTACGCCAACGCCGCGAACGTTCCGTGCGGCGTCCACCTCCGAGGCGGCGCCGGCGGGGTCGACCCGGCGGGAGACCGGGGTTTCACCGCTGACTCCTCCTCCCACGCCGTCCGGGGCGGCGGCTCCCGCCTCCGCGAGCCCAGGCAGCGGGCCTCTGCTGTCGCAAACGTGGTACGCCCGCTTTGCGTACCAGCTGTATCCCGGCTCGCCATCAGCCGACGCCGAACGGGCGCTCACGGGGTTCCAGCTGATGATCCGCCCCGCCTCGCCGACGACGGTGGAGATGACGCTGTACAACCTCCGGGAAGATTCCACCCAGCACGCGATCTATGACAATCGCTATCGCCTCTACTTCGTCGACTCCGAGGGGGGCGACGATGGGGCGGGGGGCGAAACGGATGATAGTGACGACATCTTCATCGTGACCGACGCGGCGGGGCACATCCTTGCTTCGTCGGGTCTTTTCGGGGCTCCCAGCGCGGGGCCTCGATGACCCGTCTCCTCGCGCGGCTGGCCACAGGACTGGTATTTGTGAGCTTCGGTGCGTGGGAACTCGCGGCACCAGCCCAATGGATCGGCTACGTCCCGCCTCTTCCCGCGGCACGCGTCGAGGCTGTGCCGCTCGTCCTGGCGCACGGGTGGGTGCTCTTGATGCTGGGCGCGGCGGCCTGGATCAACTTCGTCCCCGTGGTGACCGCCTGGCTCGCCGTGGCCGCGCTTGCCGAGGTTGTCGCGGTGCTCGCGTGGACGGGTGGTCTCACCGCGACATTCGTCCGCGACGTCGGGCTCCTGGCGCTGGCCTTGGTCTGGGCGACGGAGGAAATCGGACCGCATCCGGAGGCAACGAGGGCGCCGACTCGAGCGGGTACGCATGTCCCGGACGTCGTAGTCCGGCGCATGACACGCGGCGCATCGTGGGGGTGGCACGCGGCACCTGCCGTGCGTGGGTGGGTGGCCTCCTCGACCAATCCGGAACCCGCCCGAGGGGGCCACTTCGCTGCGTCCTGGGTGCGGTTGCGCACCCGTCACCTCTCCTCGCTGACTCCAGCACAACAGGCATGGGGCGGCGAGGAACACCAAGCGCGGTCCGCCGCCGCCCACTGGCGCTGAGGCACCCCTGGCGAGCACGACCTGGCGCCACGCGCGGGGCGGGAGCCCCGAACACCTCCTGGTTCCGCCAGGACCGCTGTCATCCGGATGTCATCTCGACGACGTAGCGTACAGAGGTGCGACCGGCCCGCTTGTGTGGGCCGGGACCGGTGCCGACGGCGTCACGTCGAACGTGGACCCGGAACCTTCAGGGCGAGCCGGCGCTGTGATCGAAACTCTTGACCGCGCGATCGCGCGGAGGCCCGGCACGTCCCGCGGGTGGAAAGGAGCATCAGCATGCGCATTGGACAGGAATGACCTTCCTACGGCGGCGCGGAGTGGGCCTCTTGCGGCGGCTCTGCTCGCCATGGATGCCCTCTGGCGGCGCGCTGGCGGCGGCACCCGTCCCGGCGCCCGCCGCGGCGGGGATCGAACGGTTCGTCATCGATCGTCGGCGTCGCAGGCGCCGTACCGCGTCGGCGAGACGTTTTTCAACCGCAACAATCAGTTCAAAGTCGCGGTCGGGACCACGCACGGCATCGAGGGCCAGATCCTGGTCGATCGCGCCCACCCGTCGCAGAGCCGGATCGGACCGATCACCGTCGACATCAGCCAGCTCACCTCGGACAGCCGCCACCGCGACCGGGAAATCCAGACCCGCTGGCTCGATTCCGCGCAATACCCGACCGCGGTGTTCACTCCGACCTCGATCGACGGCCTGCCGGGCGCCTAGTGGAAGGCCGCGCGATCCCCGTCGGATCGCCGGTACCCTTCAGGTCCACGGCGTGACCAAGCCGGTCACCTTCACCGGCACGGTCACGCTCAATGGTCCGACGCTGACCGGGGATGCCACCACGAACGTCCTGATGACGGATTTCGGGTTCGATCCGCCGTCCCTCATGGGGATTCTCCAGGCGCAGAACCAGGTAGAACTGGAGATTCAGTTTACGGCGCAGCGCGCGCCGTAGCGAGCGTACCTTCGGCGCACGCGCGGTGAGACGAGGAGTGCTCGGCGTGGTCGGGCCGGGCGACGCCGGGGTACGTGAGATCCGCGGGAGCGCGCGGCGCTCCCGCGGGGTGGGCCCTCGTGCGGGTGTCGGTGGTCCAGGTGGTTCCCGCGAGGGTGGTCGACAGGGCGCTCGTGTCGGGGCTCCAGGTGCCCGAAAACACTGCGTCGCGGTCGATGGCGCTGCAGACGAGACAAGGAGGAAGATCGTTGCCGTTTCCCTTCAACTGGCGTGTCGAGCTGCACCCGATCCTGGTCCATTTCCCGGTCGCCCTGTTGTCGATGGCCCTGTTGTTCGACGTCATCGGCTGGGCGCGCAAATCGTCCTCGTTGCGAGTCGCGGGCTTGTACTGCCTCGCCGCCGGCGCGGTTGGCACGGTGTTGGCCGTGCTGAGTGGTCGCATCACTCCGGAAGCGAATGAGCGCGAGGGTGGTGCCGCCGTCGCGGCGCCGGGAATTCATCTGCCGACCTCGCGCACTTCTTCAGCGGCCGGCGCGTGGAGGTCCACGAGCACTGGGGGTACGTCCTGCTCGCTCTCGTCGCGCTCTGGGTCGCCGCGCGCCTGGCCGTCGCCCTGGGCAAACTCCGTCGTCCGGGGCTGGCGATGGTCGCTGGCGTGCTGACCTTCGCCGTGTTGCTGGTCACCGGCTACTCCGGAGGGCGCTGGTCTACCGGGAGCGCGGTCGCGAGAGCGGTCAGGTGGTGCCGGCGACCGCCGCATCGATAGCGCCGATCACCCGCCGATCGTCGTCATCGGGTGCAGCTTGCCCGGCGCCCGAGCCATGGCACCAGGTCGGGCTCGGCGGTCGCCCGATGGCTCCCGGCGGTAATTGTATGGTTGCACGCTTCCGGATATGTCCCACGATGCTTCGTGCCATGGGATAGGCGTCGCAGCCCGCGACACATAAGCCGGAGGAGATGTGTGCCGGTGTCGAGCGCCCACCCTCATGCCGTGCGCGCCAATCCTTGATATTTTTTGAAGTAAATGTCCCGTATCGCATACCGGAAGGTCGGCCGGGTGAATGTAGATCGGTACGTCGTCGAGTGCCTGCGCGCGCTCGAATAGCCCCACCCCGGCGGCTCGTCGATCGCCCACGACCCGGCTACGCCGTTCCGAGTTGATTCGCCGCGCATGCATCTCGCGGCGTTTGCTCTCCAGCGCCCATACTAGCGCCAGGGCGAGGAGCCCAACGTCCCGGACGAGGATCTCGGTGAACCCGCTCGTCAGTGCCAGCCCGCCGGCGACCTCCGCCACGACCACGACCGCGATCCATGCAGTGACCACCGGCGCGAAATCGATCAGCGCCGCTGCGCCGAGCAGGAACAAAATCCACCCATGGAGGACGACGAGCAACATTGGCGAGGCGATGTTCGCCAGGAACTGCGGCACATAGCCCGTCCATTGGCTCGGGCCGGCGAGCTCCCAAACGCCGAAGCATCACAGGATGAGCCCGGTCGCCAACCTGGCGATCAGGCAGGGCCGAGCCGCCGGTCGCTAGTGGCTGATGATGTGGCCTTGGGCGTCCGTGAGGACGAATCCATCGTCGGAAAGGTTTGTCTCGCCATCAAAGCCATCATCCCCCATTCGTGTTTCGATGAAGTAGAGGCGGTCGGTGCGACCGAACGTGGCGGTTTGCGTCGTGTTGTCCTGGAGGTCCGTCACCGTGACTTTCGCGGACGTCGGACTTACATCCTGGAACGAGAGCCGGAAACCGGTCAAGGCGCGGTCCGTCTGAGCGGACGGCATCGCAGGATACACTTGATAGGCGCGAGACGCGTACCACATCTCCGACAGCAGCGGGCCGACCGCCGGAGGCGGCGAACCGGAGGGCGTCCCGGCCGGCGCAGTCTGCGACGAGGCTGCGAGCGTCTCACCGTGTTCGGCGTTTCCGCGCTCGCCCGCCTCCTCGCCAGCGCCTGCGGTTGGTCCTCGGCCGGGCAGGCAGATGACGGAGCGCTGCCGCCATGAGCGCGGGGCGAGGCGGATCCGGCGGTGCCGGTGCTCCCGGCCGCCGGCGCAGCGCTCCCGATACCGGCGAGCGCCGGATTTAGCGCCGGCGCGCGGGCGCCGTCGATCCCGAGCCCCAGGCCGACCACGGCGGTCAGCGCCAACACGACGATTTTCCAGGGGGCGCGTTCTGCACTCACGGTGGTGTCACCTCCAGTGCCCTCAATCGATCCCAGCCTAACGGCTGAGGATGACGGACCGATGACAGCCACGCCGGGCTACTCACGACCTAGATTCTCCAGTTGTGGGCCGGCGCCGCGCCAGGGCTGCCCGGGCGGCGCTCCCGGACACGGCGGTTCAGTAACAGCGTGTGTCGGGCTTTCCACAGGGCTGGTAACGCAGCGATGATACTTCCACGGCGCGACGAGACGCACGCGCTCACCGGACTTCCGTTTGCGCGTCGGAGTATCGATACTGATGCCCATCAGCCACACGGGCGTGCCGTGCAAGCCGTTCTTGTCAACCATCACGATCTGGACGCGCGCGCGACTCGACCTGCGTGCCGCCCCGAACACGGTTCTGCGAAGGGCAGGAATCTCGGACATCGGCTCGATCGTGCGAGCGACCCGTGTCATCCGGATGTCATCTCGCCGAGGTACGTTAGGCCATTGGAGGCGAGACGACTGAGGTTGTACGGGAACGGAAGAGGATAGCCGATTGGACTGTTATTCGAGCCGCGCGATCGCGCGGACGCTCGGCACACCCCGGCGCATGAAAGGAGCACTCGGCATGCACCCTTGGACCGGATTGACATACCTGCGGCGCCGCGTGGGCCTGTTGACGCTGACGCCCCTTTTCGCCGCCTGGATGCCGTCCGGCGGCGCGCTCGCGGCCGCGCCCGTCCCGGCGCCCGCCGTAGCAGGCGTGGAACGGTTCGCGATCGATTCGTCGGCGTCGCAGGCGCTGTACCGCGTCGGCGAGACGTTCTTCAACCGGAACAATCAATTCAAGTCGCGGTTGGGACGACGCACGGGATCCAGGGCCAGATCCTGGTCGATCGGGCCCACCCGTCGCAGAGCCGGATCGGCCCGATCACCGTCAACATCAGCCAGCTCACCTCGGACAGCCGCCGCCGCGACCGGGAAATCCAGAACCGCTGGCTCGAGTCCGGGCGGTACCCGACCGCGGTGTTCACGCCAACCTCGATCGACGGCCTCCCGAGCTGCCTACGTGGACGGCCGGGTGATCCCCGTCCGGATCGCCGGCACCCTCGAGGTCCACGGCGTCACCAAGCCGGTCACTTCACCGGCACGGTCACGCTCAACGGCCAGACGCTGACCGGCGACGCCACCACGAGCGTCCTGATGACGGATTTCGGGTTCGATCCGCCGTCCCTCCTGGGGGTGCTCCAGGCCCAGAACCAGGTGGAACTGGAGATTCAGTTTACTGCGCAGCGCGCACCGTAGCGCGGGTACCTCCGGCACATGCGCCGGGTGGGACGAGGAGGTCTCAGAATGAACATGCCGGGGAAGTTGGGTCATGCGCGGTCCGCGTGGTCGCGCGGCACTCTCGCGGCGTCGGCCCTCGTGATAGTGCTGGCGCTGCTGGCCCAGGTGGTCCCGGCCAGGGCGGCCGACGGGTCGCTCGTCGTGTCAGCACTCCAGGTGCTCGAACGGAACTATGCGGAGCCCGTGCATCCGGTCGACCTGCTGAACGCGGCGCTCGCGACCGTGCGGACGGCTACCCATGAGAGCGCCGCGATCCTCCCGGATATCCCGAGCACGGCTACGGAGCAGGAGGCGGACGCCGCGTTTGTGACGGAGTTTTCGCGCGCCGCTCAGGCGGACCCGCAGGCCGAGACGAAACTGGCGTATGCCGCGACCCAGGGGATGCTCAACTCCCTGCACGACACCCACACCTACTTCCTGACTCCGAGCCAGTTCGCGGCGTCTCAGCAGGTACTGGCAGGAGCGTCGGTGTTCACCGGCATCGGCGTCCGGATCACGGGACGGACCGACGGCGCCGGCGTGCGCTGGGTCTTTGTCGACGACGTGGTGCCGGGATCCCCCGCTGAAGCCGCGGGCATCCAACGCTTCGACCGGATCGTGCAGGCCGGCACCACGTCCCTTCGGGATGCGACCCCCGCGGAGGCGAGCCAGGCAGTCCGCGGTCCGGCCGGCACGACGGTGGCCCTCACTGTGCTGCGGGGCCAGCAGACCCTGCAGATGTCGGTCGTCCGGGCCCCCATCCAATCGGGAGCCGTGGAAGCCCGGTTCATCCAGCCCGGCATCGCCTACGTCCGCCTCTTCCAGTTCAGCCAGGGAGCCGGACGCGATCTGAACGCCGCCCTTCAGGAACTCGCCATGCAGGCTCCGCTGCGCGCCGTCATCCTCGACCTGCGCGGCAACCCCGGCGGCCTCATCACCGAAGCGGCGCGCGTCGGCGGCCTGTTCCTCCCGTCCGGGACCGCGCTGGCGAATGTGACGGACCCGCGGAACGGGACTGGCGTGCTCACGGCGCGGGGGGTGGGCCTCCTCGCCGAGGTTCCCCTCGCTGTTCTGGTCGATGCGGGCACCGCCTCCGCCGCGGAGATCGTGACCGGCGCGTTCAGGGACTATCATCGAGCGACGATCGTGGGAGAGAAGACTGCGGGCGCTCTAGGTGGGGCGGTTGAGGTCCCCCTCCCGGAGGGTGGGATGTCCGTGACGGTCGAGCGGATTACCACCCCTCGAGGCGCGCGGGTTGAGGGCGTGGGACTCTCACCCGACGTTCCCGTGACGCTCACGGAGGCCGACATGGAGCGCGGCGTGGATACCCAGCTGCAGGCGGCGCTGGACGCCGCACAAGCGCGATGAAATGCCAAGAACATTATGAGATCGCCCGCCTCCCGATGCTGTACATCACCAGGGAGCTCCCGCGCGAGGGCCGCCTGGGCGGGCAGGACGTCGCTCGGCCCCACCTTGCTCACATTCGGCAATACGCCGCGGCCCTTGGTGTCATCGACGTTCCTCCCCCCAGTCGTGATGCCTCGGGCCGCGGCTTTTCTCCCCGCCGGTTCGCCCCGCTCGACGCTCGCGCATATCAGCGCGGCGCGCGGAGCATAATACCGATGTCGGGCATCCGATCGCCCGCGTCGAGGTGCGCCATGCCGCCCGACATGCCCGCTCTACTACGACCAAACCGACGCTGTCGCTGCTGATAGCTGCGAAGCGCCCGCAAGAAGTCCACCTTGCGGAACGCGGGCCAGTAGACATCACAGAAGTAATACTCGCTGTAGACGCTTTGCCACAGCAGGAAACCACTCAATCGGATCTCCCCGCTGGTTCGAATGATCAGATCAGGATCGTCGTCGCTCCCAGCGTACATGTGGCACCCGATCTCTTCGAGGGTAAGGTGCGCCATCAGGTCCTCGATGGTGATGCCCGGCCGGTAGTGAGCCCGCACCAGCGCCCGGACCGCATCGGTGATCTCCTGCCGGCCGCTGTATCCGACGGCGAGGTTCAGGACGCAGGTATCATGCCCCGCGGTGCGCCGCTCCGCCTCAGCGATCGTCTGCCGAAGGGATGGCGGGAGCGCCTCCAGGTGACCGACCGCGCGGATGCGACGTCCGTGTCGTGTCGTCACCGGATGCCCGGCCAACGCCGCAATCTTCCGCTCGATCACATCAAGCAGAGGCTGCATTTCCTCGACAGGACGGTTGAGATTTTCGATGGAGAGCACCCACACCGTGACCTGGGCAATCCCGAGTTCATCACACCACTTGAGGACGTCGTCAACCTTGTCGGCCCCTCGCTGGTACGCGTCGGCGCTCGACCGCCCCGATTGCTCCGCATAGCGGCGGTTGCCGTCAAGGATGAGGCCAACGTGCTTGGGAAGGGGTCCATCTCGCAGACTCGTTAGGAGTCGTGCTTCGTAGATCCGGTAGAGCGGGCCAAGGAGCATTACGGTCGTTCGAGACTTCCCATCCCGGCCCCCGGCACGCCGTCCATAGTTACCCGAAACGCAGACGCCGAGCCGTCCGACGAGCGCCCTTCAGCATCGGCTCCAACAGACCACGGGCTCGGGGCGCCACGACCGCGCTGCTCGCGAGCATGCCTCCCAGGATATCGCCGTGTTGATGCCATGGTGGATACCCGCGCCGTAACCCCGAAGGCGATCACCGCCGCGGGGCACGAGCTTGATCGACTGCGCGAGATCGAGTCACTGCACACGTGATCGGGTTGTCGAGAGGGGGCGGACGACGATGCGTGCCTGTTCGGCGTTCGCATGCGGCCGTCCATGGACCGTTCGGGTCGCGCGGAGGGCTCACCGGAGGGTTGGCGTGCCGCTCGAGGCGGCGCTGGACCCTGCGCCACTCGCGTCGGTGCACCCGGACGATCTGCAAGCGCGCTTCGGCGATCACCAGGTCGGTGGTGTCGCGTTGAGTCCCCATACGCCCTCCGCTGGCGCCCGTCGCCAATCGATCCCAGCGTAGCGGGTGAGGATGACGGCCCGATGACGTGGACGTGCGGCGACACGGGCGCTCTCAATTCCTCCACCGGCGGTTCCGGGCACGGCGTTTGGGCATACCCTGTGTCGCTGAAGCCGTAGGGTCCACCGTCTAGGACCTCCGACAGCTGCACAACAAACGTCACGAGCAACGGGGGCCGGCCGACGGCGGCATGTGCGGGTGAGGCAACGCGTTCACGGCCGGTGGGCCGCCGCGGGCGGATGCTATGCCGGAATGGGACACGATGTCGGTTGCCGACGGGGACGAGTCGTACCCGAGAAGCCGAAGTCCGTTCAGCACCACCACCACCACCACCACCACCACCGTGATGCCCTCGTGGCCCACGACGCCGAACGCCAGCCGTAGCCCGTGACCAGCACGACGGTCACCAGCACGGCCACGACGCAAAATGCGAACACAAGGTTTTGAGCGATGACCCGGCGGACCTGACGGCTCAGCCCGATCGCGTAGGGGAGCCGACCAAGATTGTCGCCCATGAGGACGACGTCCGCGGTCTCCGTTGCTGCGTCCGTGCCGGCCGCGCCCATGGCGATCCCGACGGTAGCCGCCGCCAGGGCGGGTGCGTCTTCATGCCGTCGCCGACCATTGTGGCCGCCCCGACGCCTCCAGCGCCTCAACGGCGCCACCTTATCCTCCGGCAGCAGATCGCCTCGCCCCTCATCAAGACCGAGTTGCCTCGTCACCGCATCGACGGCCTGTTGATGGTCGCCAGAGAGCACGACCAGACGCTCGATCCCGAGCGCCCGTGTCATCGATCTGTCATCGCACCCGGATAGACTGGGTCGCGGTCGATCGTGCTACCGATGAATCCTGGACAAGGAGGCAGATGGTTGCCGTTTCCCTTCAACTGGCGTGTGGAGTTGCACCCGATCCTCGTCCACTTTCCCGTCGCGCTTTTGTCGGTGGCCCTGGTGTTCGACATCATCGGCTGGGCGCGCAAGTCGTCATCGTTTCGAGTCGCGGGGCTGTACTGCCTCGCCGCCGGCGCGGTTGGCACGGTGTTGGCCGTGCTGAGCGGCCGCATCACCCCGGAAGCGAGTGAGCGCGAGGGTAGTGCCGCCGTCGCGGCGCCGGGGCTTCATCTCCCCGACCTCACGCACTTCTTCAGCGGTCGGCGCGTGGAGGTCCACGAGCACTGGGGGTACGTCCTGCTCGCTCTCGTCGCGCTCTGGGTCGCCGCGCGCGTCGCCGTCGCGCTGGGCACATTGCGTCGCCCGGGACTCGCGATGATCGCTGGCGCGCTGACCTTCGCCGTGTTGGTGGCCACCGGGTACTCCGGGGGAGAGTTGGTGTACCGGGAGCGCGGCCGTGGTCGGGAGATCGGACAGGCGGTGCCAGCCGCGCCGGGGACGTTGACCACCCGCCGGGCGCCGTCATCCGGGGCCGCGGACGCGACGCGAGAACGCGGGTACAGGATGGCGCGGGCGGTCGCCGGCAACGGGACCGAACGCCCCCGATGACCGGGCGGTTTGTGCAGCGCGCCGGCGGCCCGTATACTTACCATGCACGTACGGAGGTGGCGATCGCGATGCACGTACTGCTCGTCGAGGACGACGAGGCGCTCGGAGACGTGGTGCGCCGCGGGCTGGAAAGCTACGGGTACGGCGTGCGCTGGACGCGCGATGGCGCAGAGGCGTATGACGTCGCGAGCGCCGGCGCGTTTGATGCGCTCGTCCTTGACTTGATGCTGCCGAATCTCGACGGCCTGACGCTGCTGCGCGGACTGCGGGAGGCGGGTGTGCGTACCCCGATCCTCTGCCTGACGGCCCGGAGCGGGGTCGATGACCGGATCGCCGGACTGGACGCCGGTGCCGACGACTATCTGATCAAGCCGTTTGCGTTCGAGGAGCTGGTGGCGCGACTCCGCGCGCTGTTGCGGCGTCCCCAGGATCTGGTCGTGTCGGAGACCCTGACCGGAGGATCGCTCACGGTGGTGCCGGCCGAGCGGCGGGTCACGGTGGCCGGCCGCGGGATCGAGGTCCCGCCCCGTGAGTTCGAGGTCCTCGAGTATCTGCTGCGGCACGGCGGCCAGTTGCTCTCCCGGGATGTCATTCTGGATCGGGTCTGGGGCACGACCGACGAGCCACGCGCGAACGTGGTCGATGTCACGGTCTCCCGCCTGCGGCGTCGTCTGCGGACCGCGGGGTGGACCGGACGGATCGTCGCAATTCCCGGCCACGGCTACCGTCTGACGACGGAGGACGCGGCCACCCCATGAACCAACTGGCGCCGTCGGGCCATCCGCGCCTGCTCCGCAGGAGCCGGTGGCGCGTTGCCGTGCTCGGCGCGCTGGTCGTGGCGGGCGTGCTGGCCTTGTTGTCCGCGTGCGCGTACGTCGTGGTCCGGAGCGCCACGTACGCGCACCTTTCCGAACGCCTCGAACACGCCGCGGTGCGCGCGACGGAGGTTCCAGGCGCGTCCGGGTATCTCGTCATCGACGAGCGCGGCCGCCCGCTGCTGGAAACTCCCGAACCCGTCGATGCCGACGAATCCCGCGACGGGCTCCGCATCATCACCGATCCCCGGCTCGGGTCGTTGGCAGTGCTCCGCGTGCCGTCCGCCCGTGGCACGCTCGTCATCGCGACGCCCGCGCAAGTGGAAAGCCAAGCGCTGGCCGAAGTGCTCCGCGTGCTGGCGGCACTGACGCTCGCCGGCGGGCTGGTCGCCCTTCCGGTCGGATACGCGCTTGCCGGGGTGGCCCTTCGGCCGCTGGACGAGGCCGTGCGCGAGCGCAACGAGTTTGTGGCGCTCGCGTCTCATCAACTGCGCACCCCGCTTTCGGTGATCAAGACCGCCGCGGAGCTGGGGCGCTCCGGCCGCGGGCTCTCTCCACGCGAGGCGCTCGACACGATTCTGCACCAGGCGGGACGCATCGAAGGCCTCGCGGCGCGCCTCACGGCGCTCGCCCGCGCCGAGCGGGACACGACCCCGGGATCGCCGATCGCCAACCTTGCGGAGATCGCAAGAGACGTCGTCGCCGGCCTGTCGGAGGCCGCCCGCCAGCGCGGGGCGTCGATCCACGCCGAGGGCGAGTCGGTGTGGGTCGCCGTCGATCCCGGCGAGGCCGCTGACATGCTGACGGCCATCACTGAGAACGCGATCCAGTTCTCCCCCACGGGCGGGACGGTGTCGGTGGGCGTCGAGGCTCGCGGCGGGCGGGCGATCGCGCAGATTCGGGACCAAGGTCCGGGAATCCCGTCGGCCGAGCTGCCGCTGGTGACCGATCCCTTCTACCAGGGAGGGCGCGCGCGGGGCGGATACGGCCTCGGGCTGGCGATCGCGCGGGCGATCGCGGAGCGCCACGACGGGCAGCTCACTATCGACAGCGTGGAGGGGCAGGGCACGACGGTTCGCATTACCCTCCCGCAGCGCGCCGCGCCGGCGGCATAGCGCCCTGGACGGTGCATGACGTTCCGATGATCGACCCAGGCTGTATTGACACCATGACGTCCGTTGAGCCGGCACGTGAAGGAGGGGGCGCGCCGTGCGGTACGCACTCGCCACTACGGGACGGCGCTGTCGAATGTCCTCTCCGACGCGCGCAATGCTGATGAACTAGGAGAACACGGGCTCGAGCATCGATCCCGTGATGCCGTGTAGCGGGCCGTCTCCCCTACGAACCACGAGCCAGGCGGTTGTGCGCAGTACAACGAGGGAGGGTGCATAGTGCGAGGGATCTGGAACCGGTGTGTTCGAGTGACGCGGACGTTCGTCCTGATCGGGGCCGCGTCTGTGATGTGTTTGGGAGGTCTGACGCCGGCGGTGCGTTCAGCAACCGCCGGCCCGGCTGAGAAAACGATCGATGCAACGGTCCACAACGGATATTTCCAGCCGTTCCTCGTGACGGCGAACCTGGGAGACTCGATCGTATGGAAGAACGTCGACAGTCACACGCATCAAATTGCCGCAGCGATCGCGCCTCCGAGCCTCGAAGGATCGCGGTTCCCGGTCTCGGTGGAGCCCAACCAGACTGCGCGGGCGACGCTGACGCGCGCGGGTATCTACGATCTGTACGGCGCGGATGCGGCGACGTATGATGCGAAGCTCGGGCGCGTCGTCGCCCACAAGGGTGAACCCCCGTACCCGATTCCGATGGAGCAGATCCTCGTGGTGATGGGTCCGGCGTTCACGCCCGCGCCGAAGAGCGGCGCGACGGTGGTCGCCCCGGCGGACTACTTCCAGCCGTATGTGACCGTGGTCCAGCAGGGCGCCACGATCACCTTCCACAACGCGGACACGGACCCACATATCGCGATAGCGACGCCGGGCTCGCCGAACCGGTTTCCGGCGACGCCTTCGATTCCGGGAGGGAAAAGCGCGCCGGTCACGTTTTCGGCTGCCGGCGTGTACCAGTACTACTGTGCGCTCCACGCGACGTATCGGGCGGCTTACCAGCGGTCCGCCGCGAACCACGACGCGGATGCCTATCCGACGGCCATGGAAGGTGTCGTCGTGGTTCTCCCAAAGCCCTAACCCCGTCCCCACTCGGGGACGGCGCGTGCACGCCGCCGTACTGCCGGTACGATCCAAGGGTTCGTGGTGGGAGGAGGCTGGCTCGACGTGTGTCGGTTGGGCGTGATGTCGGTGCTCGGCGTGGTGTTTCACCCGGAGTTGACGGAGAACGGCGTCTGCACGGGAACGTGGATGGTAGCGCTCAGTTGAGAGAATCGGGCCGGCGGTACGCGGGCCCTCGGTCGACCTCCGCGGTGCCTCCCTCGGCTCGGTGGCGGGGCATTCGAATGACGCGGATGCCCGAGCGGTGGCGACGCGCTTCGATCCGTCGACCTCGTTGTGGAGCGCGTCGAGTGATCGTTCCATAGGATCCGTCTCACACGGAATTCGCGCACGCCCCGACGTCCAACCTATCTCGCGCGCCTGCGGTCGATCCGAGGCGTCGAGCGGGGTGTCCGTGTCCGGGCTCACGTCGACGTCTTGGGGGGGAGGTGCCGCAACACGGAAATGACCGGTGCGGCCGGATCGTTTTAAGGAAGTGCGGTTGCGTCCGCACCCGTCCGGACAGCTGGGACGGGTATGCTAAAATAGGACCGAGGTGTAGGTACGATGTTTCCGTTCTTCTTTGATCCGACCTATATGATTGTCGTTCCGGCCATCCTCCTCGCCCTGTACGCGCAGATGCGAGTGCGGAACACGTACGCGCGCTACAGCCAGATCCCGACCGCGCGGGGCCTGACGGGCGCGGAGGCGGCCGGCGAGATCCTGCGCCGAAACGGGCTGTCCAGCGTGCAGGTGGAGCGGATCGACGGCGTGCTGTCCGACAACTATGATCCGCGGACGCGCGTCCTGCGGCTGTCGGCCGGCGTGTACGACGGCGCGTCGATCGCGTCGGTCGGGGTCGCGGCGCACGAAACCGGGCACGCGCTGCAGCACGCCGCCCACTACGCGCCGCTCTGGCTCCGCTCGACCATCGTCCCGGTCGCGCAGTTCGGGTCGTTCCTGGCGTGGCCGCTCTTCTTCATCGGGTTCTTGTTCCATTCCGGCGCGTCGTGGCCGCTGATGGAGCTCGGCATTCTCTTCTATAGCGTGTCGGTCGCGTTCACGCTCATCACGCTGCCGGTCGAGTTCGACGCGAGCGGGCGGGCGATGCGCGCGCTGACCAGCGAGGGGCTGGTGACCTCGGACGAGCTCACCGGTGTCCGCGCGATGCTGAGCGCGGCGGCGCTCACGTACGTGGCGGCCGCCGCCACGGCGATCTTGGAGCTGGCGCGGCTCCTCCTGCTCGCCAACATGCGGCGGGAGGACTGACGCGGCGCTCCGCGAAGCCGTGCGCTCGATGGGCGAGCCGCGCACTTCGCGGGAAGTCGCGCTCGAGGTCCTCGACCGGGTCGATGCCGACGGGGCGTGGAGCGGCGTCTTGCTTCGGCGCCTGCTCGAACGGGCGCGGCTCGGCGCCGCCGAGGAGGCCCTGGCGACGGAACTGACGTACGGGACGCTGCGCCACCGTTCCGAGGTGGACTGGTCGCTGTCCCGTTTCACGCGCACCTCGCTGGCCGCGCTGCCGTCTCCGATTCGTGCGATTCTGCGGATGGGCGCGTATCAGCTGCTGTTCGTCCGCCGCATTCCCGCGCATGCCGCGTGCTTCGAGGCGGTCGCGCTCGCCAAGCGCGTCGGCCACGACGGCACCGCGCGTCTCGTGAACGCGGTGCTGCGGCGCGTGGCGGCGTCGCCCGAGGTCCCCGGCGACGGGGAGACCGTCGGGGCGATCGCCGTCCGCTACTCGCACCCGGAGTGGCTCGTCGCGCGGTGGGTCGACCGATTCGGGCTGGACGGCGCACGGGCGCTGTGCCAGGCGAATAACGTGACCCCGCCGTCCGCGGTACGGCTCAACACGCTGCGCGGCGCGCCGGCGCTCCTGGCGTCCCGCCTCGCCGACCGCGGGGTGCACACCGTGCCGTCGGTGTGGCTGGAGGAAGGGCGGCGCATCGTGACCGGCCCGTCCGACGGGGCGGGACCGGAGTCCGCCCAGGCCGCCCGCGCGTCGGCGCGGCAGGCCGCGTATCGCGAGGGATGGTTCGCCCCGCAGGACGAGGCGTCGATGCTGGTCGGGCGCCTGCTCGCGCCGCAGCCGGGAGAGATAGTCATCGACGCCTGCGCGGCGCCGGGCGGTAAGACCGCGCATCTCGCCGCGCTCATGGGAAACCGGGGACGCCTGATCGCGTGCGACGTACAGTCGCGCAAAGTCGACGACGTCGGACGGCAGTGCGAGCGGCTCGGCGTGACGATCGTCGACGCCCGCCTCCTCGACGGGGCGCGGCTCGGCGAGGAGTATCCCGGCGCCGCCGACCGCGTGCTGGTCGACGCGCCGTGCTCGGGCCTCGGCGTCGTGCGCCGCCGCCCCGAGATCAAGTGGCGCGCGCGGCCCGGGGACTTCGCCGAACTCGCGGGGCAGCAGGGGCGCATTCTCGCCGGCGCGGCCGGCGCCGTGCGGCGCGGAGGGACACTCGTGTACAGCGTGTGTACGATTGAACCCGAGGAAGGCCCCGAGGTTGTCGCGGGGTTCCTGGCGGCGCACCCGGAGTTCGAGCCGCTGCCGATCACCGCGTGGCCGCCGGGGCCGGACGGCGCGGCCGCGGCGGCGGTCGATCTGAATAAGTCCGTGGACTGGGGCGCTCCGGGGACCGCGACGCTCCTGCCGCACCGCTCGGGCACCGACGGATTTTTCGTCGCGGCCCTTCGGAGGGCGGCGTGACCCTGGCCGCGTCCGCGCCGTCGGGCGCCGTGCCGCCGCTTGAGCTGCGCGGGTTGCTGCTGCCGGAGCTCGAGGCACTCGCCGCGCGCCTCGGGGAGCCGAAGTATCGCGGCCGCCAGATCGCCCGGTGGCTGTACGGCCACGGGGTCGACGAGATCGAGGCGATGACCGACCTGCCGCAGGAGCTGCGCGTCCGCCTCGGCGCGGTCGCGCGGATCTCGGTCCCTCGCCTGCGTCGGACGCAGGACGCGGGCGATGGCTCCGCCCGCAAGTATCTCGTGGCACTCGCCGACGATCAGGCGGTGGAGTGCGTGCTGATGCGGTTTGAGGACGGCCGGCGCAGCGCGTGCCTGAGCTCGCAGGTCGGGTGCGCGATGGGCTGCGCGTTCTGCGCCACCGGGCTCAGCGGGTTCTCGCGCAACCTAGCGGCCGGCGAGATCCTCGGTCAAGCCCTCATGATCCGCGACGAGTCCGGCACGCGGCTGACCAACGTCGTGTTCATGGGGATGGGGGAGCCGCTCGCGAACTTCGACGCGGTCCTCCGCACCGCGCGGGTCCTGGCCGCACCCTGGGGGCTCGGGATCGGGATGCGGCGCCTGACGATCTCGACGGTCGGGTTGGTGCCGCAGATCTACCGGCTCGCCCGTGAGCGGCTGCAGCTGACCCTCGCGGTCTCGCTGCACGCGCCGACCGAGGCGCTGCGCGACCGGATCGTCCCGGCGAACCACCGGTATCCGCTTGCCGAGCTGATCCCCGCGTGCCGCGCGTACGTGCGGGAGACGAATCGGCGGATCACGTTCGAGTACGTGCTGCTCGACGGGGTCAACGACGGCCCCGCGGAGGCGCGCGAACTCGGCCGGCTCCTGCGCGGCGTGCACTGCCACGTGAACCTCATCCCCCTGAACCCCGTGGTCGGGATCCCGTTCCACCGGCCGGAGATCGCGCGCGTGCGCACGTTCGCGGCGATCGCGCGCCGGGCCGGCCTGCCCGTCACGGTCCGGATCGAACGGGGCACGGAGATCCAGGCCGCATGCGGGCAGCTGCGCCTGGCGGACGGGCAGGGGCGCCCGTCGAGGTGGACGCCCACGCCCGTGCCGGCCGCGCGGGGTGCCGTGCGATGAGCCCCACCGTCGGCGCGGCAGGAGCCTGCCCGTGAGCCTGCTCCTGCGGCTCGAGCGGCGGATCGAGGCGCTCGTCGAGGGCGTGTTCGCGCCGTGGGCACACGACCGCGTGCATCCCGTGGAGATCGGCCGGCGCGTGTTCCGCGCGATGGACGAGGGTGCCGTGGCGGGGCTCGGCGGGCTCATCGTGCCGAACGTGTATCAGGTGTTCCTCAACCCGCACGAGTTCGCGCCGTATGCCGACCTGGCCGCCCCGCTGGCGGTGGAGCTCGAGGCCGCGGTGCGCGCGCGGGTGGACGAACTGGGCGCGAGCGTGCCCGGGGCGGTGCGGGTGTCGCTGGACGCGCGGGATGAGATCGCCCGGCGCGAGATCTACGTCGAGGCGCGGCTCGTCCCCGACGAGGCGCCGCAACCCCGGGACGACGGGGACACGCGCATCTACCGCCGGCGCGACGATCCCCCGCGGGTGCGCCTGCGCGTGCTCGCGGGTCCGCCGGGCGCGGCGGGGCTGGAGTTCGGGGGGATCGGTCCCGTGGTGACGATCGGCCGCCGGGCCGACCAGGACATCGTGCTGAACGACCCGAGCGTCAGCCGCACGCACGCGCGCATCGACCTCGCCGCGGATCGGGCGGAGATCTCGGATCTCGGCAGCACCAACGGGACCCTCGTGAACGGGACGCGGTCCGGCGCCGCCCCGGTGCCGCTGCACGCGGGCGACCGCGTGCAGTTGGGGACGGTGCTGCTGGAGCTCATCACGGGACCGTGACGCCGCTCCTGCTGCCGCTGCTGCGGTATGCGTTTCTTGCGGGGCTCCTGGTGTTCGCCGGCCGCGTGGTCCGGGCGGTCATGGCGGACTTGGAGGTCCGGGCGGTGCCGTCCGCGTCCTCGCGCACCTACTTCGTCGTCGAGCAGCCCGAGCCGCTGCGGGGCCGTGAGTTTCTGGTCGACCGGGAGGCCACCATCGGGCGCGCACCCGAGTGCGCGATCATGCTGCAGGACGGGTTCGTGTCGGCCCACCACGCCCGCGTGTTCCAGCGCGGCGGGCGGGTGTGGGTCGAGGATCTCCGCAGCACGAACGGCACGCTGCTGAACGGGCAGCGCCTCCGGCGGCCCGCGGCGCTCCGCCCCGGCGACCGGCTCACGATCGGGGACGCGGTGCTGGCGCTTCGCACCGAACCCGTCGTCGGGGCCGCGGTGTCGTGAGAGGCCTCGCCGCCGCCGGGGCGGCGTGCAGCGACACCGGGCGGGTCCGCGAGGTGAATGAAGACCGCGTGCTCATGCTCGAGCACGCGGGACGCGGCGCGGCGCTGTACGTGGTCGCGGACGGGCTGGGCGGGCACGCGGCGGGCAGCGTCGCCAGCGCGCTCGCCGTCCAGGTCCTGCGCGCAACGGTGCCGGCCCTGCTCGCGGCCCGGGTGCCGCCCCAGGAGGCGCTGATCCGGGCCGTCCGCGACGCGAACGACGAGATTCGCGAGCGCGCGACCGACCCCGACCGCGCCGGCATGGCGACGACGTGCACGGCGCTGCTGTGCATCGGCACCGAGGGTCTCGTCGTGCACGTCGGGGACAGCCGTGCGTACCTGCTGCGCGGCCGCGAGATTCAGCAGCTGACGACCGACCATTCGCTCGTCCAGGAACTCGTCCGTCACGGCGGCGTGGCGCCGCAGGACGCGGACGCGCACGCACAGCGGCACGTGCTGACGCGCGCGCTGGGGGTCGAGCCCGATGTCCAACCCGACGTCCTGACCGTGCCGCTGCGGAGCGGGGACGTCTTCTGCCTGACCAGCGACGGGGTCTCGGGCGCCGTGCCCGCGGAGGAGATCGCCGCCGTGCTGCGCGGCACGCCGGACGCCGAGGCGGCGTGCGAGACGCTCGTCGGGCTGGCGAACGCACGCGGCGGGCTCGACAACGCGTCCGCGGTCGTGGTGCGGCTGCGTCCGCGGTGGGCGGCCGTGCTGGCCCGCGTCGCGGCGCCGGCCGCGCTCGCGGCGTTTCTCGCGGTGGGCGTCGGCGTGTATCAACTCGAGCACTCGTACTTCCTCGGCGTGAGCGGGGGACGCGTCGCCGTGATGCGCGGCGTGCCGGCGCGCGTGCTCGGCGTGTCCTTGTTCACGCTGGTGCGTGTGACGGCGGTCGGCATCGGGCAGGTCGCGCCCGCGTACCGCGCGTCGCTCACGCAGGGAATTCCCGTGCGCAGCCCGGACGAGGCGCAGAATTTGCTCGACGACCTCGTGCGCCGCCCGTGACGCGATGACGGCCGCCCGCCTCGCCGGCACGCTGACGCTCCGGGCGCGGGAGCGCGGCCTGCTCGTCGGGGCCTTGGCACTCGGCGCGCTCGGCCTCGCCGCGGTGCACCTCGCCCTCTACCCTCAAGATTCGTGGCGCCCGATCGTGGTCGGCGCGGTCGCGCTCGCCGGGTTTCTCGTCGTCCACGCCGCGCTGTGCGCGTCCGGACACGGGGCGGACGAGGTGCTGCTGCCGGTCGCCGCCGGGCTGTCGGCGGTCGGGCTCGTGATGGTCTACCGGCTGCGCCCCGACTACCTCGTGCGCCAGGCCGGATGGATCGCCCTCGGCCTGGTGGCGCTGCTGGTGGTGCTCGGCACGCTCCGCGACCTGCGCTGGGTGCGCCGCTACGCGTACCTTTTCGCCGTCCTCGGCCTGATGCTGCTGCTGGCGACGGTGCTCGTGGGGGTCGAGCGCAACGGGGCGCGGCAGTGGCTGCTTCTCGGCGGCGTCGCCGTCGAGCCCGGCGAGGTCGTGAAGCTCCTGCTCGTCGCGTTCTTCGCGGGGGTGCTGACCGATGCCCGGGGCCTGTTGACGCTGCCCGGACCGCGCCGCTGGCGGGCCGAGGTCGGACGGCTCGGCCCGATGCTGCTGTGCTGCGTCGGCGCGCTGCTGCTGCTCGTGTTCCAGCGCGATCTCGGCCTGGCGATGCTGTACTACGGCATTTTCATCGCGATGCTCTACGTCGCGACCGGCCGGGGAGACTACGTGGTGCTCGGGCTGGCCGCGTTCCTCGTCGGCGCCGCGGTCTGCTACCACCTGTTCGGGCACGTGCGGGTGCGCGTCGACGTGTGGGCGAACCCGTGGGCCTCCGCCTCCACCGGCGGCTACCAGATCCTCCAAGGCCTGTACGGCCTCGCCACCGGCGGCGTCGTCGGCACGGGGCTAGGGGCGGGGCACCCGGATCTGATGCCCGCGGCCTACACCGACATGATCTTCCCGGCGATCGGCGAGGAACTGGGCGCGGCCGGGACCTTCTGCGTGGTGGCGCTGTACCTGCTGCTGATCGGACGGATGTTTCGCATCGCGGCGCGTGCGCCGGGCGCGTTTGAGTCGCTCATCGCCGCGGGGCTCGCCACGGCGCTCGGGTTGCAGGCGTTCATCATCCTCGGCGGCAGCACACGCCTGATCCCGCTGACCGGCATCCCGGCGCCGTTTCTCACGTACGGCGGGAGCGCGGCGGTCAGCAACTTCGTCGCCCTCGGGCTGCTGCTCGGCGTGAGCCGCCGGCCCCCCGCGGCCGCGGAGGTGCGTGGTGCTCCGGCGCATCGCTAACCTCGGGCGCCTCTTGGCGGGGCTGTTCGTGGTGCTGCTGGTGTACCTCGCCGGCGTGCAGGTGATCTGGGGGCCGCGCCTGGCGGATACCGCGCAGAACCCGCGCCTCGCGATCACCGCGCAGCAGGTGCAGTGGGGGCGCATCCTCGACCGGCACCTCGCGGTCCTCACGGACTCGACCACGCAGGACGGGCGCCAGGTGCGGCGCTACGCGGCCGGTTCGTCGCTCGCGCACCTGCTCGGCTACCGAAGCGCCCGGTACGGCCTGAGCGGGCTCGAGGCTCGGTACGATCCCGCGCTGCTGGGGCTGCCGGCCCGCGACCCCTGGGAGGCGCTGCAGGAGGCGGCGGGGCGGCGGCCGCGGGGGAACGACCTGGTGCTCACGATCGACAGCGCCGTCCAGCGGGCCGCCGTCCAGGCGCTCGACGGCGCGCGGGGCGCCGTCGTCGCCCTCGATCCCCGCACGGGAGCCGTCCTCGCGCTCGCGAGCGCGCCCGGGTTCGACCCCGCGTCGATCGACGCGGCGTGGCCCGTGCTGTCCCGCGACCCCGGGGCTCCGCTGCTCGACCGCGCGACCTCGGGCGAATACGCGCCGGGGTCCTCGTTCAAGCCCATCGTCCTCGCCGCGGCGCTCGAGCGCGGCCGCGTCACGCAGCAGACGGCGGTGAACTGCGCCGCGTCGATCACCGTGCAGGGGGCCGTGATCCGCAACTTCGAGCACGAGCAGTACGGCATGATGACGGTGCCGCAGGCGTTCGCGGTGTCGTGCAATGTCGCGTTCGTCCAGATCGGCCTCGCGACCGGCGCGGACGCGATTCTCGGCGCGGCGCGCTCCTTCGGGCTCGGACGGGCGCCGCGCTTCGACCTGCCGGCGGCGTCCGGCCATCTGCCCGATGCCGGCACGCTCGGCCCGCGGGGCCTGGCGCAGATCTCGTTCGGGCAGGGCAGCCTGCTCGTCACCCCGCTGCAGATGGCGCTGGTCGCCGGGACGATTGCCAACCGCGGCGTGCTGATGCGGCCGTTTGTGCTGTCGCAGGTGCGCACGTTCGACGGTCGGATCCTCGAGTCGTACGCCGAGCGCGGCACGCAGGTCGTGCTGCCTCCCGCCATCAACGCCGAGATCGCGCAGGACATGGGCGAGGTCGTGGCGCGCGGGACCGGGACCGCGGCCCAAATTCCCGGGGTGGCCGTCGCGGGGAAGACCGGGACGGCCGAGAACCCCGACGGGCCGACGCACGCGTGGTTCATCGCGTTCGCGCCGGCCGACCACCCGACCGTTGCGGTCGCGGTCGTCCTGGAACACGCCGGCGTCGGCGGGCAGGCCGCCGCGCCCGCGGCGCGGCGCGTGCTCGTGGCGGCGCTCGCCGCGCAGGCCGCGGAGGCGGCCCACCCGTGATCGGCCGCATCCTCGACGGACGGTACGAGGTGCTGGGCCCGCTCGGCGAGGGCGGGATGGCGATCATCTACCGGGGGCGGCGGGCCGACGACGGGCGGCCGGTGGCGATCAAGATTCTGCGCGACCAGTACGCCCACAACGCCGAGTTCGTCGCACGCTTCGAGCGGGAGGCGCAGGCGGTCGCGCGCCTGTCGCACCCGCACATGGTTCAGGTGTACGACTGGGGCCGCGACGGCGACGTGCACTACATCGTGATGGAGTTCGTCGAGGGCGACGACCTGAAGACGCTCCTGCGGCGCGCGGGCCGCGTGAACGAGGTGCGGGCGCGCGAGATCGCGGAGCAGGTCTGCGACGCGCTGCAGTACGCGCACACGCAGGGGATCGTCCACCGCGACATCAAGCCGCAGAACATCCTGATCGACCGCAGCGGCCGGGTGAAGGTGACCGACTTCGGGATCGCGCGCGCGCTCGCGTCGACGACGATCACGGAGACCGGGACGGTGCTGGGCTCCGTCCAGTATCTGTCGCCCGAGCAGGCGCGCGGCTTCGGGGTCGGGCACACCGCCGACCTGTATTCGCTCGGCGTCGTCCTGTACGAGATGGTGACGGGCACCCTGCCGTTCGACGGGGATACACCGATCACGATCGCGCTCAAGCACATGCAGGAGCCGGTACCGGCGCCCCGCCGCGACGGACGGCCGCTCACGCCCTCGATGGAGGGGATCATCCTCAAGGCGCTGGCCAAGGCGCCCGAGGCCCGGTACCGGACGGCGGCCGAGATGCAAAGCGACCTGCTCGGCGCGAGCGAGCACTGGCGGACGCGCGGCCCGGACGTCGAGTCGACCTCGCTCGTGCGGCCGCGCCGCGGCGGAGCGGCCGGGCCGTCCGCGCGCGCGGCGGCGCCGTTTATCGCGGCCGCGATCGTGCTCTTGGCGGTGTTCGTCGGCATCGCCGTGGGCTGGCAGGCGCTGAACGCGTACCTGAACGTGCCGGAGGTGAAGACGCCCGACTTCGTGGGGCGCACGCTGCCCGAGGCGCAGACGGTCGCGCGGGAGGACCGGCTCGGCGTGCAGGTGGTCCAGCAGGTGAACAGCGCGACCGTCCCTGCGGGCTGGGTGGTCGGGCAGGACCCGCCGGCCGGACAGGCCGTGAAAGTGAACCGCGTCATCGCGCTGACCACGAGCCTCGGCCCGGTCATGCTCTCGGTCCCGGACGTGCGGCGGCGTTCGGTCGAGGAGGCGCGCTTTACGATCGAGGCGTCGCAGCTGGTGGTCGGTGAGCTGCGCGAGGCATACGACGACACCGTGCCGTCCGGGTTTATCGTGTCCCAGGATCCGGCGCCGGGCGCGTCGATCGAGCGCGGCGCCACGGTCAACCTGACGATCAGCAAGGGGACCGCGGTCGTGGTGCTGCCCGATCTCGTCGGCATGTCGCTCGACCAGGCGCGGCGGACCCTCCAGGATCTCGGCGTGACGCTGCGGGAGGTCATCCAGGCGCCCCGCGACGACGTGCCCCCCGGACAGATCGTGGCGATGACCCCGGCGGCGGGCACCCAGATTCAGCACGGCGACGCGGTCGGGGTGACGATCGCGGTCCGCTCAACCCCGAACGGCGCGCAGGCGCCGCCGCCGCAGCCGATCGTGACGGCGACCCCGCCGGCGCCGGTGTCGGCGTCGGCCCCCGTCGCGGACCGGCGCGTCGCGCACGTGAAGCTCGTCGTGCCCGCGGGGCCGTCCCACCAGCTGGTGAAGATCGTGGTCATCGATCAGCAGGGCGTCCACGTCGTCTACCAGGGGAACCGCGGCCCCGGCGAGAACATCGAGCGGGACGTCACCGGGATTGGGTATACGATCGTTCAGGTGTACATCGACGACCGGTTGATCCAGGAGATTCGTCCCTGACCTTCCGGCGCGGGCGTGTGCCGGCCCTCGGGCCGCCGGCCCGTGCCATCCGACCGAGTCGCGACGCCGGTGGGGGCCCCGCATGGAGATGAAGCTCGCGCCGTCGATCCTGTCCGCCGACTTCGGCCGGCTTGCCGAGCAGGTACAGGCGGTCGAGCGCGCCGGGGCCGACTGGATTCACGTCGACGTCATGGACGGGCAGTTCGTCCCCGAGATCACGATGGGCCCGCTGGCGGCGCGGGCGGTGCGGGCGGCGACCCGTCTGCCGATCGACGTGCACCTGATGGTCGTCGAACCCGAGCGCCACCTGGCGGCGTTCGCGCGCGCCGGGGCGACGAGCCTCGCCGTGCACGTCGAGGCGTGCCCGCACCTCTACCTGACGCTCCAACACATCGCCGCGCTCGGGCTGCGCCCGTCCGTCGCGTTGAATCCCGCGACTCCGCCCGAGCAGGTGGCGTACGTCCTCCCGCTGGTGAGCACCGTGCTGGTGATGACGGTCGAGCCCGGCGAGGGCGGACAGCCGTTCATCCCGGCGATGCTGGCGAAGGTGCGGGTGCTGGCCGAGCGTCGGGCCGCGCTCGGCCTGTCGTATGACATCGAGGTCGACGGCGGGATCACCCCGGACACCGCGGCCGCGGCCGCCGCGGCGGGTGCGACCGTGTTCGTCGCGGGTACCGCGGTGTTCGGCGCGCCGGACGGCGTCGCCGCGGCGGTCGACCGGCTTCGCGGCGCACTCCGCGCGGGGCGCGCGTGAGCGGTCCGGATCGTGACGAGCCCCGGCGGATGACCGAGGCGCCCCCCGCGCTGCTCTTCTCGCATCCCGACTACCGGCGGCACCGGACCGTGCCCGGTCATCCGGAGCGGCCCGAGCGGCTGGACGCGATCGAGACGCTGCTCGCGCGAACGCCGTTTGGAGAGCGGCTGCCGCGGCGCACGCCGGAGCCGGTCGACGACGCTCATCTCGCGCGCGTGCACACCCGCGCGCACATCGAGCGCGTGCGCGCGCTCGCGGACGACGGCGGGGGCTCGCTCGACCCCGACACCCCCGTGTCGCCGGCGTCGTACGACGTGGCGCGGCTCGCGGTGGGCGGCGCCGAGGGCGCCGTGGACGCGGTGCTGCGCAAGGAGGCGCCCGTGGCGGTCGCGCTCATCCGGCCGCCGGGGCACCACGCCGGGCCGGGCTACGGGATGGGCTTCTGCCTGTTCAACAACGCGGCGCTCGCGGCCCGGCACGCGATCGAAGCCCACGGCGTCGGGCGCGTGCTGATCCTCGACTGGGACGTGCACCACGGCAACGGGACGCAGGACGTGTTTTACCGCGATCCCGCCGTGGTCGTCTGCTCCCTCCACCAGGAGGATTGGTATCCCGGCACCGGCGCCCTCGAGGACGTCGGGGAAGGACCCGGGGAGGGGACGACGGTCAACGTCCCGCTTGCCGGCCGGGATCGGCGACGGCGGGTACACGCACCTATGGGAAGAACTGGTGCTGCCGCTGGTGCGCGCCGCGGCCCCGGGCCTCATTATTATCTCCGCGGGGTATGACGCCCACCACGCCGATCCGCTCGGCGGGATGCGGCTGACCGCGGGGGGGTTTGAGCGACTCAGCCGCCTGCTCCGGGAGACGGCGGGCCCGACCCCGATCGTCGCCCTGCTGGAGGGCGGCTACGACCCGGACGGGCTGGCGCACTCGTTCGCGGCGACGCTGGAGGGCCTGACCGGAATCAGCGCGGGGGTGCGCGAAGCCTCCGTCAACGTGCGGGAGGCCCCGTACGCGGTGGCGGAAGCGCGCGCCCGGGACGCGCGCCGCGTGATCGGCGCCTTCTGGGCGCTCTGAGGAGGCCGCCGATGCTGATTCCAGTGCCGCCGCACCGTCCGCGCGTCCACCCGGACGCGTTCGTCGCGCCGTCGGCGGATCTCGTCGGCCACGTCGTCGTGGAGGCGGGCGCCAGCGTCTGGTTTCACGCGGTACTGCGGGCCGAGACCGAACCGATTACGCTCGGCGCCGACAGCAATCTTCAAGACGGCTGCGTCGTCCACACCGATCCCGGGTATCCGGTGACGGTGGGACGGGGGGTGACCGTGGGGCACCGGGTGATCCTGCACGGCTGCACCGTCGAAGACGGCGCCCTCATCGGGATGGGCGCCATCGTGCTCAACGGTGCGCGCGTCGGCGCGGAGGCGCTCGTCGGCTCGGGCGCGCTCGTGCCGGAGGGGAAGGTCGTCCCGCCGAGGACGCTGTTCCTCGGGGTCCCCGGTCGGGTCGTGCGCGATCTGACCGAGGCGGATCTTGTGCGCGTGCGGGGCGGCGCCGTCCACTACGTGGAGCGCGCGCGGCTCTACCGCGCCCTGCTCGCTGGCGGCGGTTAGTCGGCCGCGGGCGGAGCCTCGGCCAGCTCGCCCACGACCTTCGCCAGCACCGAGTAGTCGAGCTCGCCGAGGCCGTGGTTCATCGCTATCTGGAACAGCTGCGCGGTGAGCGACGCGCCGAGCAGCGGAACCCCGAGCGCCCGGCCGGTCTCGGTGACGATGCCCATGTCCTTGTGGTACAGGCGCGTCCGGAACCCTGGCTCGTAGTTCTGGTCCAGCATGCGCTGGCCGTGCACTTCCAGAACGCGGCTCTGCGCGAACCCGCCGAGCAGCGCCGCGCGGACTTTGGCCGGGTCCACCCCGGCCTTGCGCGCAAGCGTCAGCGCTTCGGCGACCCCGAGGATCGTGAGCGAGAGCACCAGCTGGTTGCACGCCTTCGTTACCTGGCCGGCGCCGTGCCCGCCGATGTGGACGATGTTCTTGCCCATCTTCTGGAACACGGGGAGCACGCGTTCGAACACCTCGGCGTTGCCGCCGACCATGATCGAGAGCGCGGCGTCGATCGCGCCGCGCTCGCCGCCCGACACGGGCGCATCCAGCATCTCCGCGCCCCGCGCCTCGAGCGCCGCCGCGATCTCGCGCGTGGCAACAGGCGAGATTGAGCTCATGTCGACGACGACCGCGCCGCGGCGCACGCCGTCGAGGATGCCGTTCGGACCCTGCACCACGTCGCGCACGTCCGGGGTGTCGGCGACCATAATGATGATGATGTCGCTCCGGCTCGCGACGTCCTTGGGAGACGCGCCGACCTTCGCGCCCGCCTGCGCGACCTCGGCGGTCTTGCTCTGCGTCCGGTTCCAGACGGTCACGTCATACCCCGCGGCGACCAGATGCTTTGCCATCGGGCGCCCCATGATCCCGAGGCCGATGAACCCAATCCGCTCGTTCATGCGCGCTCACCCCGCTCGGGCCCCGTGAGCCGGCGGCCCTGTGGCTGCATACTCTGCGCCTTGTGTATCCGTCGCGGCCGCGGTCCTTTCCTTTACGGGTCATCCGATCGAGCGACTCCGCCGAGAACCTTCGAACGAAGGTGGCCGCGCCGACGGTCACGAACCATGATGTGCGTCACAGACGATGGAGGTGCGGTGTTGCGGATGATGCTTCGGGTCACGATTCCGGTCGAGAAGGGCAATGCGGCGATCAAAGACGGAAGCCTTGCACGGATCATTCAGTCAGCGCTCCAAGAGCTCAAGGCTGAAGCGGCCTACTTCACGGCGATGGACGGCATGCGCACCGGGCTCATCTTCTTCGACCTTCCGGCTGCGAGCGATATCCCGCGGATCGCCGAACCCCTCTTCATGGGCCTCGACGCCGCGCTTGAATTCTCGCCGGTCATGAACGCCGACGACCTCAAGGCCGGTCTCGGCAAGGTGAAGGTGTAGCTCGATCCACGTCGTCGGGGACAGGGTTGCCGCCTGTCCCCGCTTTCCATCGCGGGTGGCGGCGCCCGTGTGTTGCGGTCCAGCCGCTCACAGCTTCATGAGGCGCTCCGCGTTGCGATGTGCGATTTTCTCAAGATCCTCGGCCCCGATGGGGAGCGCGTCAAGAAATTCCCTCGCCTCCACATTTGACGCGAGCGGATAATCCACAGAGAACAGCACGCGGTCGGCGCCGATCACCTGCAGGGCACACAGGAGCGGCGGGATCGTGAAGTAGCCGCTCGTCGTGACGTAAAAGTGCTCACGGAAATACTCGAGGACCGTGCGCGTGAACGGCAGCGCGTTGCCGCGGCGAGCCGACCTGTGGAACACCCAGTCACCGCGGGCGATGTTGTCCGGCAGGTGCTCCCCCATGTGCCCGACGATGATCTTGAGCGCGGGAAACCGGTCGAACAGACCGGACACCATCAGTCGGAGGGCGTGCAGCCCCGTTTCGGCGTGAAATCCCCACCCGGCCGCGGCAAGGTCGCGGCCGACGCCGCCGGGCAGCCCGCTGTAGTACGCCTCCATCACCGGGCGAGGCGGCAAGCCGGGATGCAGGTAGATCGGCACGTCGAGCGCGTGGGCGGCCTCGAAGACCGGCGTGAAGCGCACGTCATCCAGAAACACACCGTTCACCGTGCCCATCACGATCATGCCTTTGAAGCCGAGCTGCGTGACGCAGCGTTCAAGTTCCGCGGCGGCGGTGTCCGGCTCCTGGAGGGCGAGCGTGGCGAACGCGGCAAAGCGATCGGGATGCGCGCGGACGGCGGCGGCGAGCGCGTCGTTGGTGTCACGCGCAAGCGCGCGGGCGCGCGCAGGGTCCATCGCGTCCAGTCCGCCGCTCGAGAGGGACAAGACCTGCAGATCGATGTGGCTGGCGTCCATGTCCGCGATGCGGCCGGCGCCCATGTCCAGCAGTTTCGCGGTCACGCCCCCCGCCCTCGCGCGCCCTGATTCGGTCGCGGCGAGGAAGGCGTCCGTCGTCACGTGCTCTTCGAGCGTGATGGTGCGCATCGGTGCCATTGTCGCACGCGGCCCAGGTGTCGCAGGTGGTCCAACCGACGTGGGGATCTTCTCCGGAGGTGCCATCTGCGCCGTGTCGGTCCGGACTCGACAGCGTTCCACGATCCTCGCACCAGCACCTCCGCGGGGGCGGATCTGGCGGCTGCGCACCGACGGCCGCGCGGTGCCGCTGGCCCAGCGATTTCGCAAATAGTACGGTAAGGTGACGGGTTCGCCCAGCACTATCAGCGATTCCCGCTGATTTCTGTCGTCCGGGCATTTTTGCATTCGCAGAAAGCCCTTGCATGCCGAGGGATCTAGGAGTATAGTTGCTCCTAGATGACACGCGCTCGGCTCCGCCTGGATTTCAGTGGACCCCGCGGTCCGGAGGCGGCGCGCCTCCGGCACCGCCGCGCGGCGGTGCGGCGGGAGCACGCGCTGACCGAGGCCGTGGAAGAGATGTTACCCGGGTCGCTGACGTTCAGCCATTTTCGGTGTGGGAAACCGACGTGTCACTGTGCCCACGACGTGGGGCATCCGAAGTGGTCGCTGACTTATATGGTCGACGGGCACAAGCGGATGCTGCACATCCCGACGGCGCTCGTGGACGACATTCGGGCGCGGGTGGACGCGGGGCGGGCGTTTCAGGACGCCGTGCGCGAGGTGTTGACGACCAACGTGGAGTTGCTCGCTCTCGCGCGCCAGCAACGGCGGAAGGCTCCGTAAGCGGTGGGGCGGCACGAGGTCGAGGCGTATTTCGAGAAAATCTTCAATTGGTCGGTCCTGCTGGCTGGCCTGCCGGAGGGGCGGCAGCACCCGCAGCACTCGTGTCAGAAGGTCTTCGCCGCCGTCTTCTGGGGGGCGATCGGGCGGATCCGAAGCTTCCATCAGTTGGAATCTGAGTGCCGGGCCGGTGGGCTGCGCCATCGGATCGGGCCGCTCAGCGAGGACACGCTGCGCTACACGCTCGAGCGCCTGGCGCCCGAAGCGGTATTGACGCTGGGCTGCGACGTGGCGCGCCGGCTGAAGCGCAATGGGGTGCTGCGCACGGACGCGGCACACGGCCTGATCGTGGCGGCGGTGGACGGGATCGAGATTTGCCAGTCCTACGTCCGCTGCTGCGACACCTGTCTGGAGCGGACGGTCGAGCGGATGATCGACGGCGTCCTGCAGACCGCCGTCCAATACTATCACCGCATCGTGGCGGTCGCCGTGGTGAGCACGCCGTTTCCGATTCCGCTGGGGCTACGCTTTCAGGCGCCGGGCGAAGGCGAAGTGGCCTGTGCACAGGCCCTGCTGGAGGAGCTGGTGGGCCAGTTGGGGCGGCGGTTCGTGGACGTCCTGGTGGCGGACGCGCTTTATTTCGGCAAGCCGGTCATCGATGCCATCGAAGCGCTTGGCCTCGACTGGGTGTGCTCCGTGAAAGACAATCAGCCCGAGTTGGTCGCGGAACTGGCGCGCAGAACGAGTGACGTGATGCCGGCGGAGACGGTGACGCCTGACGTTGTGACGCACCTCTGGTATGTGCCCGACGTGCACTGGGCGGCGGGCGACCGGTCCGTGCGGTGCGTCAAGGAGGTGCGGCGGGCCGCGCAGACGCGCGTGCACGTCCAGCGCGAGGGGGGCCACTGCACCCGCCACAAAACGGTGGTGTGGGACGAGAGCACGAACCTCTACGCCAGTAGTCTGCTCGAGCTGGCCTGTTCCCCTGGGGGGCTCGCGGCGCTGGGGCGCGCGCGGTGGCGCATTGACACGGAAGTCTTCCAGACGCTGACGAAGGAGTGCCAGCTCAAACATCCCGCGGTGCACCAGCAGCACGATCAAGCCTTCGTGGTGCTCACCATGATTCGCATCCTGGCCTATACACTGCTGCTGGTGTTCTTTCATCGCCAGGTGCTGAGTCACGCCCGGCACACGCCGCCGACGCTCTGCCAGATCGCGCGCCAAATCGTCCCGGCGTTCGCCCAGGTGCACGTCGACTCGAGCTGACCGTTGGCGCGGAAACGCCCCAGACCCGGAGTCGCGACTCGGACTCTCAGGGCCTTCCCCCCGTCGTCACTTCCCCCCGGTCCCGTTCGCGCACTCGTGCAGCCACGAATCCACCGCAAGACTGTTCGACAGCTTCTATGCCGCCCGGGACCTGCGGGCGTTTTGGCTACCGCTCGCCCATCTGCGAAATTGCTGGCCGCTGGCCCCCTGCTATTGACGGCGGTACGGCCGGATTGGTACTCTACGCGCGTTAGATGGCGCTGACGGAAGACGTAGGAGAGCGGTCCGCGACCTAGAGAGCAGCCGCCACACGGTGCGAGGGCTGCCGCGGCGATCTCCGAACCCACTTCCCGAGCCGCTTCCGCCACCGCGGCGCCGCCGCCGAAACGGAAGCCGGGTCCGCCCGAGAACGCGGTGAGTGCTCCGGTCGTGAGGCCGGAGAACAAAGGTGGTACCGCGGAAGCGCCCCTTTCGCCCTTTGGCGAAGCGGGGCGTTTGCATTTTGAGGAGGACGGCGATGGACCGGAACACGGTGGTGGCGCTGATCGGCGCCGGGAACATGGCGGAGGCGCTGCTGGGCGGCCTGCTCGGCACGGGCACGGTGGCGCCCAACCGGTGCATCGTGACCAACCGGCGCGACGACGAGCGGCTCGCGCGGCTGGCGCGCGCGTGGGGCGTGCGGACGACCCGCGACAAGGCGCAACTGATGCGCGACGCCGAGGTCGTGATCCTGGTCGTGAAGCCGCAGGACATGCGGGAGGCGCTCGCCGAGATCGCTCCCCATGCCTCGCCCCGGCACCTGATCGTGTCGATCGCCGCGGGCATTTCGCTCGACGTGATCGAGCGCGTCCTCGACGGCGTCCCCGCGATCCGGACGATGCCGAACACCTCGACCGCGGTCAACGCCTCGGCCACGGCGCTGTGCGCGGGCCGCTGGGCGAGGGCCGAGCACCTCGCGGTCGCGCGCCGGCTGTTCGAGGCGGTGGGCCGCGTCGCGGTCGTGCCCGAGCCGCTGTTCGACGCGGTCACGGGGCTGTCCGGCAGCGGGCCGGCGTACGTGTATCTGCTCGCCGAGGTGATGGTCGAGGCCGGCGTGCGCGCCGGGCTCGACCTCGACATCGCGCGCGATCTGGTCACCCAGACCGTCCTCGGCGCCGGCAAGATGCTCTCGGAGAGCGGGCAGCAGCCGGCCGTGCTGCGCGCCCGCGTCACGTCCCCCAACGGGACGACGATGGCGGCCATGCGGGTGCTCGAGGCGCGCGGCTTCGCGGAGGCCATGCACGAGGCGATCGAACGCGCCACCGCCCGCTCCCGCGAACTCCGCGGCGAGCCGGTCCCGGTCCCCGGCACTCCGTAACCTCGCACACCCCGCACCCCGTTCCGGGCGGGCCGCGCCGCGCGGCGGCTCCGCGTCCTCGCGCGGCCCGGCGAAGCAGGGCTGAGCGCCCCGCAGCGCGTATTCTTACAGAACCGGTGGGGGACGCGTATCCCGCGGCGCCGGGCCGAGTGTGAGACCCAGACCAGCCAGCCACACAGGAGGTGGTGCATGACGCACCTGTTCGTCAGGCGGTTGCTTCCGCTGCTCCTCGCGGCGGCGATCGTACCCGTAGGGTTTTGGGGCGTGGGACTGGCGCAGGCCCAGGCGCCGAAGACGTTGGTGATCGCGATCGGCGCGGATCAGACCGGCCTCGATCCGCAGACCGTGGAGAACAACGAGTCGGGATTCGTGATGTCGACGATCTTCGACAGCATCGTCAACTACAAGCCCGGCAGCAGCGATGTCGGGCCGGGGCTCGCGGAGTCGTGGACGATCTCCCCGGACGGGAAAGTCTACACGTTCCACATCCGGCATAACGTGAACTTCCAGGACGGCACGCCGATGAACGCGCGCACGGTCGCCCAGGACGTGGACCGCGCGATCAACCCGAACAATCCCTGCTACGTGCTCGCGCGCAAGGACGTGGACACGTACGACGACTTCACCTTTGGGTCCGTGAAGGACGGCACCGTCGCGAAGATGGACGTCCTCGACGATTACACGCTGCGGTTCACGCTGCCGCAGCCGAACGCGCCGTTCATCACGAGCCTCGCGATGGTCTGGCAGGGCATCATGTCGCCCGCGGCCACGAAGCAGTACAACTGCGATGCGAGCCAGCATCCGGTCGGGACCGGCCCGTTCAAGTTCGTGGAGGCCGTGCGCAACGACCACATCACCCTCGACGCCAACGCGGCGTACTGGGGCGGCCGGCCCAAGGTCGACCGCATGATCTTCCAGATCGTCCCGGAGAGCGCCACGCGGATGCTGCAGCTCGAGCGCAACCAGGTGCAGGTCCTGGCCGACGTGCCGCCGTCCGACTACTCCCGCGTCACCGGCAACAAGGACCTGAAGCTCTACTCGGCGCCGGGCCTGACGATCCTGGGCGTCGCGATGTCGAACGACCTCGGCCCGTTCAAGGACGTCCGCGTGCGGCAGGCGATGAACTACGCGGTCGACAAGGACGCGATCAACAAGGGCCTCTACGGCGGCGCGACCACGGCCAGCCAGGGGATGCCGCCCGTGCTGTGGGGCTACAACAAGTCCGTCGATCCGTATCCGTACGACGCCGCGAAGGCAAAGCAGCTGCTGACCGAGGCGGGGTTCGCGAGCGGGTTCACGACCGAGATGATCGTGTACGCGAACCCGCGCGGCTACAATCCGATCGGCGGCGCCAAGCTCGGCGAGGCGGTGCAGGGGTATCTCGCCAAGGTCGGCGTGAACGTCAAGATCACCCAGTACGAGTGGGGCGCGTACCTCGACAAGTACCGGCACACGCCCTGGGAGGGCTTCGCGATCAGCGGGTGGTCCGGCGACAACGGCGATCCGGACAACTTCCTCGGCGACCTGTTCGAGTGGGATGAGGTGGCCGGGAAGGCACGCGCCAACAACGCCTCGCGCCACCACGACGTCGCCTACGACAAACTGATCGTCCAGGGCCGGCAGGTGACCGACCAGGCGAAGCGGGCGGCGATCTACGAGCAGGCCAACAAGCTGCTCCACGACGACGCGGCGTGGATTTTCATCAACCACACGAACCAGGTGCGCGCGACCCGCGCGAACGTGACCGGATTCCAGCTCAACCCGCTCCAGATGTTCTTCCATATGGAGCAGGTCGGACTCCAGTAAGTCGGGAGCCGCGGACGTGGAGCGGGGGACCCGCCGCCGGTCGGCGGGTCCCCTCGAGTTGATGACTCTTTCGAGACAGGCGCTCCGATGCTGAAGTACATCGCCCGCCGGTTCGTGCAGCTCGTGCCCGTGATGATCGGGGTGAGCATCCTCGTGTTCTTTGGGATGCACGCCATCCCCGGCGATGTCGCCGAGCTGCTGCTGGGTGACAAGGGCACGCAGGCCGATCTCATCCGGCTGCGCCACCAACTCGGATTAGACCAGCCGGTCTACATCCAATACGTCCGGTTTCTCGCGGGGGCGGTGCAGGGGGACTTCGGCATCTCGCTGCGCACCAGGGCGCCGGCCATCTGGGAGATCGAGCAGGCGATGCCGGTCACGATCCAGCTGAGCGTCGCGGCGCTCTTGTTCGCGATCGTCTTCGGCCTGGCGGTCGGCGTCTTCGCGGCCCGCCATCCGCGCTCGCTGGCGGACACCGGCGCGATGATGGGCGTGCTGGTCGGGGTCTCGATGCCGGTGTTCTGGACCGGGATTCTGCTCCTCCTCGTGTTCGGCGGGATCCTCGGGTGGCTGCCGCTCGGCAACCTCCTCGACGAGGGCATGACGTGGCGCCACGTCACGGGGATGCCGCTTGTCGACGGCTTGCTGACCGGACAGTGGGCCGTGGCCCGGAGCGCCGCCTGGCATCTGGTCCTGCCCGCGGTCGCGCTCGGGTTTACCTCGATGGCCACGATCGCACGGATGTCGCGCTCGACCATGCTCGAGGTGTTGGGATTGGACTACGTGCGGACCGCGCGCGCGAAGGGGGTCCTGGAGCGGCGCATCGTCCGGCGCCATGCGCTCCGGAACGCGCTGCTGCCGGTCGTGACCCTCGTGGGGCTGCAGCTGGGCCTGCTGTTGAGCGGCGCCGTGCTGACCGAGACGATCTTCGCGCTCCCGGGGCTCGGGCGCCTGGCGATCACGAGCGTGCTGGCGCGCGACTACCCGGTCGTCCAGGGGGTCGTGCTGATCGCCGCGGGGATCTTCGTGCTCGCGAACCTGCTGGTTGACGTGCTGTACGCCTACCTCGATCCGAGGATCCGGTACGCATGAGCGCGGTCGAGGCGGCGGTCTCGGAACCGCGCCGGCGCGCGGCGGCGCTGTCGTGGCGGCGCCTCGTGCGCAGCCCCAACCTGATCATCGGGTTCGTGGTGCTCGTGGTGGTGATCGGGTCCGCGGTCTTCGCGGGGCAGATCGCACCGTACAATCCGATCGACCAGGCGTTTGCCGATCAGCTGCTGTCTCCCTCGCCGGCGCATTTGTTTGGGACTGATGAGTTTGGGCGCGATATCTTTTCGCGCGTCCTGTTCGGCGCCAGGATCGCGCTCGGGGCGGGGATCGTCGCCGACGGCATCGCGATCGCGCTCGGGGTGTTCTTCGGGGTCGTGTCCGGATATTTCGGGGGATGGGTCGACTCGGCGGTGATGCGCGGCGTGGACGTCATGCTCGCGTTCCCATACCTGCTGCTCGCGATGATCGTGGTCGCGATCCTCGGCCCGAGCCTGATCAATGCCATGATCGCGATCGGCATCGTGTACACCCCGCAGTTCGCACGGCTGGTCCGGGGGGCGGTGCTCGCGATCCGCGAGCAGGACTTCGTGGAGGCCGCGCGGGGCGTGGGGGCGGGCGCCACCCGGATCCTCGGCCGCCACGTTCTCCCCAACATTCTGTCGCCGATCATCGTCATGGCGACGCTCACCGTGGGATTCGCCATCGTGGAGACCGCGGGCCTGTCGTTTCTCGGGCTCGGCGCGACCCCGCCGACGCCCGAGTGGGGCTCGATGCTCGCGACAGGACGCTCCTACATGCTGACCGCCCCCTGGATCGCGACGTTTCCGGGGCTGGCGATCCTCGTGACCGTGATCGGGTTCAACCTGATCGGCGACGGGCTGCGGGATCTCTTGGATCCTCGGCTGCGGGGCCGCGGGTTCTGATCCGGAACCCGATCGGCCGCCCGCCCGTACCAACGGGATGGGATCTCCGGCCGCCGCGGGCGGACGGCACTTCCGCAGGAGGCCCCGATGGAGACGGCGGAGTTGGAGCTCCGGGTGCGGTACGCCGAGACCGACCAGATGCGCGTCGCGCACCATGCGAGCTATTTCGTCTGGTTCGAGGCCGCCCGCACGGAGTTCATCCGAGCGCGCGGCCGATCGTACGCGGAGGTCGAGGAGGCCGGCTGGCTGCTCGTGGTCGTCGAGGCGCACTGCCGGTACCGCCGGCCCGCCCGCTACGACGATGTCCTGGTGATCCGGACGCACCTCCGGTCGCTCGGCCCGTCGACCCTGTCGTTTGGGTACGAGATCGTGCGGCGCGCCGACGGGGAACGGCTGGCGGAGGGGTACACGGTGCATGCGGCGGTCGACCGGGCCGGCCGGGCGCGTCGGATTCCCGACGAGATCGCCGGCTTCCTGGGCCCGGTCGACGCGGCGGCGCCGGCCGACCGGCGCGAGGGCAGGAGCGGGCGCGCGCCCGGCGAACGAGAATATACTTGAGGCGTGTCGTGGGCACGCACACACCCCGCCCGGTGATCCCGGCGCGGGTGTGATTGTCGAATGAGGGATGGTGAGTTCGATGTCCGACGAACAGACAGCGCCGGCGCAGCCGGAAGAGATCGATCTCGCGCAGATGCCGGCGCTGGCAGAGCGCCAGATCGTCCAAGGCACCGTGGTCCGCGTGGACAGTGAGGGCGTCCTCGTCGACGTCGGGGCGAAGTCCGACGGATTCATTCCGCCGAAGGAACTATCCGCGCGGGGCGACGTGGTCGAGGGGATCGCGGTCGGCGACCGGATCGACGTGTACGTGATGAAGGTCGAGGGCGACGAGGGCAGCATCCTCTTGAGCAAGAAGCGCGCCGATTTGGCCCGCACCTGGGACCGGATCCAGGAGACATTCCAGTCCGGCGCGGTGATCCACGCGATGGTGGTGGACAAGGTCAAGGGCGGGCTCGTCGTCGACCTCGGCGTGCGCGGCTTCGTGCCCGGCAGCCACGTCGATCTGTCACAGGCCAAGGGCCGGCAGTTTGAGGCCCTCGTCGGGCAGAGCATTCCGCTGAAGGTGATCGAGGTCGACCGGCCCAAAGGCCGGGTGATTCTGTCCCACAAGAACGCGCTGGTCGAGTCCCGGGCGAAGAGCCGCGCGGAGCTGCTGAGCTCGCTCGAGGAGGGCCAGGTGCGCGAGGGTGTCGTCAAGCGCCTCGCCGACTTCGGCGCGTTCGTCGACCTCGGCGGCGTGGACGCCCTGCTGCCGATCAGCGAGATGTCGTGGACCTACATCAAGCACCCGTCCGAGGTCGTGCGCCGCGGGCAGCACGTGACGGTCGCCGTGCTGCGCGTTGACCGGGAGGCCGGCCGCATCTCGCTGGGGTTGAAGCACATCCTGCCGGATCCGTGGCAGCACATCGGCAACACCTACCGCCCGGGGCAGACCGTGTCCGGGAAGGTCGTCCGCGTCGTCGCGTCCGGCGCGTTCGTCCGGCTCGGCGACATCGACGGGTTCATCCCGATCTCGGAGATGGCCGAAAAGCGCGTGCAGAAGGTCGACGAGGTCGTGCAGGTCGGCCTGACCGTCGAGGCGCTGATCACCGAGATTCGGCCCGAGGAACGGCGCATGATTCTCAGCCTCAAGCGCCTCGCCCGCGAGCGCGAGCGGACGCGGGTGCAAGATTACATCACCTCGCAGAATCAGGAAGGCCGCGTCACGATCGGCGACATCGCCGGCGAGCTGCTGCGGCAGGTCGTGACCGCGGCGCCGACCGGCTCCGAGTCGCGGCCGGCCCCCTCCGAGCGGCGCGGGGAGACCCCGCCGGACGCGCCGGTTGGCGGCGACACCCCCGGACACTCAACGCCGACGGCCTGATCGCGTTTCGCGCCGGGCCGCGCGGACCCAGGAGGATGAAACCCGCCGTGGATCAGCCTGAGATGCTGCTCGAGGTCGAGCGCGGCGTCGCCTACGTGACCGTCAACCGCCCCGAGGCGCGGAACGCGATGACGTGGGCGATGTACGAGCGGCTGGTCGAGATCTGCGACCAGGTCGACGGCGACGACGAGATCCGGGTGCTCGTGATCACGGGACGCGGGGACCGCGCGTTCATCTCCGGCACCGATATCAGCCAGTTCCCCGCGTTCCGCGGGAACCCACAGGCCGGAATCGATTATGAAGAGCGCATCGACCGCGTGATCGGGCGGCTGGAGAGCGTGAGCAAGCCGACGATCGCCGCGGTCCGCGGGTACGCCGTCGGCGGGGGGCTCACGATCTCGGTGACGTGCGATCTCCGCATCGCCGCCGACAACGCGCGGTTCGGGATTCCGATCACCCGGCTCGGCAACTGCCTGTCGATCAAGAACTACGCCCGGCTCGTGGCCCTTCTCGGTCCGGCGCGGGTGAAGGAATTGATCTACACCGCCCGCCACGTGGAGGCGACGGAGGCGCTGGCCTGGGGCCTCGTCAATCAGGTGGTGCCGCTCGACGCGCTCGAGGCACGTGTCCGCGAACTCGCCGAGGGCATCGCGCAGGCGCCGCCGCTGACGCTGCGGGTCAGCAAGGAAGTCGTCCGGCGCGTCGTGCACCGCCTGCTGCCCGACGACCCGGGGCACGCGCTGGTGGCGACCTGCTACAACAGCACCGATTTTCAGGAAGGCGTCGCGGCGTTCCTCGACAAGCGGACCCCGCACTGGACCGGACGGTAGCGTCGTCGGACCGATCGGTCGGCTCGACGCGGATGGAGGGAGGCCACGATGACGTATCGTCGTCTCTTGTCGCTGGTCGTCTGGGCATGCTGTGCCGGCGCAGCCTTCGCGAGCACCCCGCCGATTGTGGTGAAAACTCTGCCGAACGACATCGCACCGGTGGAGACGACCCCGGTGCATCACGGGGTCGGCAGCGGACCGGTCGTGGTGCACTGGCGCTACAAGAACGGAGCGGGATCGACCAATCTGATCGTCAATCCGGACGGCACGTATCTCTACTCGGGCACGTTTCACGTCGCACACCCGTACCACGACATCGACGTGGTGATTGGGTTGAGGAACAACCTCGGCGGGGCCTATGTGTTCCAATACAGTGGAGACATCGGCGTCATCCCGCGCGGCGGTTTTCAGTGGAGCAAACAAGGCAAGAGCGCCGTCCTCAAGGACGATTTCAAGAACTTCGCGGCCCGGCATGATTGGATCGGGTCGTATCGGTTCTATTTGACTAACGCGGGGCTGAAGTACGAGTACGACGTGTGCAAGTACTACGCCACCCTTATCAACCAAGGCAATGGCGCGGCGGCCTACGCCGCGCCGTCGTACTGCACCACGTTTGCGTTTTTTGGAGGGAACCCCTGACCGACGGGCCGGCGGGAGCCTGAGCCGCGATCACAGCGCGGCGCGCCGCCCCGCCCGTGCACGCCGGCATCCTACCGACCATGTGTTCCGGGCGCTGGGACTTTCGTCCTATGGCGCGCGCTCGGGCGTCGTTGCAGAGTGAATGTGGACGTATCGTTCGATCTAGACGGGCGGCTTCCGGGAGACGCGCGGCGCGCTCGGGCGCTCTTGGGAGACGGACCGCGGAAGGCATCAGGGACGGCGCTCGCGGGAGAGGCGGGCTGTCCGTCAAGAAGGGCCGGCGATCGGGTTGGGGGAGCCCGAGCGAGGGCAAGCGGCCGCGCGGATCGGCGTCGGAAGGGCGAGCGCCGGACGCGGAGGATTGGCCTGGCTGCGTTCCACGCAGTCGGGCTTTACCATGCTGGAACTCCTGGTGGCGTCGGCCGTCATAGCCCTGCTGGTGGCCCTGGCGCTGCCGGCGTACCTTGGGGCGCGCAACAAGGCCGCGATCGACGAGGGCAACTCCATGGCCGATCAGTGGCGCACGTTGGTCTGGGGATGCTACCTCCAGAACACGAATAACTGGGGGTCTTGCACGAACGACAGCGCCATCGGCTTCAGCGAGACCCCGGGCAAGTACTGGAACTGGACGTCCGGTAGTGATTCCTACCGTACCGTGGTCCTGGGGGCCACCGCGTCAACCGCGCTCGGGATTCAGGTCTGGTGGCCGTCCATGAACAATGGGCTCGAGATCGGCGAGACGTTCGTCGTGACGATTCCGATCAATGGAAACGAAGGGCTCAGTCAGGCGTTTACCGCCTGCATTCCCTACAACTGCTAGCCGCTCCATGGGTGGCGGGTTCGTCCGCCGGGAACAGCCGCGCGTCGCGGCGGTTCAGGATGCCGCCGGTTCGAGCCGCTGATGGTGTTCGGCCTCGGCCCTGATCCGGGCCCATTCGTAGCGCATGGGGCGGAGGCGCACCGCGGCCCAGTCCTCGGTTTGATCCGAGAAGTGGGGGCTGCCGGGATGGCCCGACGCGCCGTGCGGTACGATCCACGCGCTCTGATTCCAGTCCCCGAGATCGAAGACGTAGCGCGCGACCGACGTGCCGGTGACCTGGTACCCCGCCCCCGGAATGAACGAGCCGGCCTGGACGGTGTCGCCGTCACCGCCCACCGCGACCGGCCGGGGTGAGAGGATCGCCGCATCCTCGGGGAACGCGGCGGACAGCGGGTGGCGCGGTTGCGCCAGGTGCTGCCGCGACCAGCGCCACGTGTCGGTGTCGGGACCGAGCGCGGCGCTCAGTTCGGTGACCGCTCCCTCGAGCGCGCGCGCCATCGTGCCCGGCCAGTCCTCGCCGGCAGGCAGCAGCGTCCGATCGTTGTCGCGGATCCAGCCCGCGAGGCGGGCCCTCAGGCGCGCGACGTGCCCGACCCCGCCGCTCGGGAGGGGTCCGAACGCCTCGGCCGTGAGCGGTCCGAAGATCGGGCCCAACAGATTCCGCATCAGCCGGTCCCGCACGGCGGTGTAGATCGTCGGGCCGACCGCCTCGGGCGCCATTACCCCGTCCCAGGCGCGGAGCCGCGCGAGCGCCGCTTGGGCGAGGAGACCGGTCGGAGCGACGCCGTCGAGACAGGCGACCAACTCGATCGCGGGAATGGACACACGATCGGCATGGATCGCGGCCATGTCGGCCGCGGTGCCGCGCGTGACCGTCCGGAGCCGCTCGATGATCCGACGGGTGCGGAAATCCGGCGCGTAGTCGAGCCCGAGATAGTGCGGGTACTCGGGTCCGGTGATCCGGCTGTTGGCGGTGGCGATCCATCCCGTCTCCGGGTTGCGCATCGCCGGCATCTCCTCGAACGGAATCGCACCCTGCCACTCGTGCTCCCCGTCCCAGCCCGGGACCGGCAGCCAGGCGTTCGCGGCGTGCCGGATCGGGATGCGGCCGCGCGTCCGGTACCCGACCGTGCCGTCGACATCCGCGAAGACGAAGTTGTTCGCCGGCTCGACCCAGGGGCGCATGGCGGCCTCAAGCGCGTCCGCCGACCCCGCGCGCAGCATCGGCAGCAGCGCCTCGGACGTGTGGTTGGGCTCCGCGGTGGACGTGTAGCGAAAGGCGATCGCGCAGCCGTCTTTGGGGTCGCCGAGCGCGACCGGCCCGTGGTGGGTGCTCGTGACGTCGAACTCCACCGGCTCGCCGCCGCGCACGCGCACCGTCTCGCGGACGACGTCCGCGCGCCGCCAGTCGCCCCGGAACCAATAGCGGCGTGGATCGTCGCGATCGAAGCGCTCGATGAACAGATCCTGATAGTCGCCCATCGCGTGCGTGACGCACCACGCCACGAACCGGTTGTGGCCGAAGTGCGGCAGGCCCGGCGTCCCGGGAAACGACAGCCCGATCGCGTCGAAGTCGGGGCACGCGAGGTGATTCTGGTAGTACACGCCCGGAACGTCGAGACCCCGGTGGGGATCGCCGGCGACAAGGGGTTGCCCCGATGCCGTGCGGCTTCCGGCGAGCGCCCAGCTGTTGCTGCCGCCGCCCAGGTCGGCAACGTCGGCCAGCGCCGCCGCGCCGGCGTCGAACACCGGCAGGGCGTCCGGCGCCGGGCCGGGACACGGGCCCCCGGGCGGCACGATCAGCGTCGGGCTCGGGGGCATCTGGATCACCGAGCACAGGGTCGACGCGAGCTCCGAACCGACGCGGCGGAGGAGCCGGGCGCGCCACAGCTTCGACTGCCAGCTGCCCATTTCCACGTGCCGGATCTTGAACACCGCGAGGCTGTCCCACGGCGCCCACGGCTCGGGGCGCGCATCCAGCAGCAGGAATTCGACCGGCAGCGTGCGTGTGACGGCGAGGAATCCGTTGACGCCGTCCGCGTACGCGTCGAGCATCGCGCGCGTCTCCTCGTTCACGGTCTCGTAGTCGTCCCGTGCGGTCGCGGCGAGCCGCAGGCGGCGCAGGTGCACATCCTGCGCGACGGCGGCCGCGCCGGCGTACTCGGCAAATCGTCCCTGCGCGCGGCGGCGATCGTACTCCATGTGCCAGAGCCGGTCCTGCGCGTGCACGAATCCCTGGGCGTAGAACGCGTCGCGGGCCGACGCCGCCAAGATGTGGGGGATCCCTTCGGGATCGCGCCACACGTCCGCGGCGGCGCCCAGTCGGGGCGGACGTACGGTTCCGGCAAGTTCGGGCAGCGCGCGCGCCAGCGTGTCTTGGGTCAGTCTCATCGTGTGCTCACCGTGGTGTGGTGCGTGGACTTCTGGTTCTTGAGTGCGGCGGTCGTGTTCGTTTTCGCGTTTAGTGGGTAACATCCCTCCGGGAGCGTGTCCACTAGGTCTATTTTCCCAGTCTTCTGGGCGCGCCCTCGGGGCACAACGTTCCCGGAAGGCGAGAAGGGAGTCCTCGCCGCTGCACCGAAATCGCGAATCCCGAGGTGTCGGGTTGGGCGGACGTGAGGTTGGAGGCGTGACGCGCGTGCCAAAGGCGTTCGAACCGACCAGGCGATCTCGGCGGCGGTCGGGGTCCACCGAGCCCGACCGGGCGCTCGCGTTCCTGGCGCGGCTCGCCGCCGAGTTTACGACGGTGCTGAACCTGTCCGACCTCCTCGAGCACGTGCTGCAGGTCCTGCACGAGGAGATCGGGTTCGATTCCTGCACGGTCGCGCTCGTGGACGAAGCCCGTCCGGCCCAGCTGATCGTCCGCGGCGCGTCTGGACTCCGCCGCAGCCAGCTCGGCTCGGCCATTCCTTCCAACGAGGGACTCCACGGCCGCGTGTTCGAGACCGGCGCGGGGGTGCTCGAACCCGACCTGTCACCGGATTCCCGTGCCCTTCACGACGACGCCAGGATCCGTTCCGGCATCCACGCGCCGCTCACGGCGCGAGGCCGGACGATCGGGGTCCTCAGCGCGCACCGGGCCGACGCGGACGCGTTTACGAGCGCGGACCTCGACCTTCTGACCATCGTCGCCCGGTACCTCGCCGGGGCGATCGAGGTCGCCAACCTGCACGAGCAGTTCAAGACCCTGGCCGCCACGGACGCCCTCACCGGGCTCGCGAACCGCCGCGCGTTTCAGGACCGGCTTCAGGTGGAGATCCGACGCGCGCGGCGCACGGGCGGCGTGCTGAGCGTTGCGATCCTGGATCTCAACGGCTTCAAGCAGGTGAACGATACGCTCGGGCACGCGGCCGGCGACCGGGCGCTCGCGGCGGTGGCGCGCCATCTCGCGGAGCGCGTGCGCGGGGTCGATCTCGTCGCACGCTTCGGGGGAGACGAGTTTACGCTCATCCTGCCGGACACCCCGAGGGCGCAGGCCGAGCAGGCGGTCAACCGGTTGGGCGTCGGGGCGATCGAGATTCCTTCGGTCGACCGGACGCTCAGCTCGATGTGGGGCATCGCCGCGTGGCCGGAAGATGGCGACGATCCCGACAGCCTGATCGCCGCGGCGGACGCGCGGTTGTACGCGATGAAGCAGCGCCGCTGACCGGCGGCAGGAGACCGGGAGCCTCCACGCGAATTCCACCGAATGTAGTGCGCGGCTTCACACTCCGGCCCGAACGCGGGCTTCAACCCTGGCGGTGAGACGATGACGTACGTGTTTCGGTGCAGGGCGTGCGGGAACGACTTCGAGATCACGGCGACCGTGGCCGAATACGAGCGGCAGAGCGCGCCCGAATGCCCGCGCTGCGGTGTCGCCGGGGCCAAGCGCGTCTACACTCCGGTGATGGTCATGGTGGGCGGGGGCCGGGAGAGTTCCTCGGCGCCGCTGACCGCGGGCGGCGGCTGCGGGTGCGGCGGCGCGTGTAGCTGCGGGCACTGACGCCGACCGGCGCGGGCGATCGTCCCGTGCGCGTCACACGGCATCATCGGGACCGGGCGGAGTTCGCCCGGTCCCGTCGCATCTGTCGGCCCCGGACGGGGTGCCCGGGATGAGCACGGCCGGGGCGATCGTCCGGGGCTCGAGCGGGACCGCGGGTGGTTCGTGACGCCGGCCGGCCGGGACCGCGCCGGCCGGTCGTCATCGACTGCGATCCCGGGCACGACGACGCGCTGGCGATCCTGCTGGCGGCGCGCCACTTCGACGTCCTGGGGATCACGACCGTGGCCGGCAACGTCGACGTCGAGCGGACGACGCTGAATGCGCTCCGGCTGGTCGATCTCGCGGGCCTCGAGGTGCCGGTGGCGCGGGGGTGCGCGGCGCCGCTGGTGCGGGCGCCGGTGCACGCCGCGGCGATCCACGGGGAGAGCGGCCTCGACGGCTACGCGTTCCCGCCCGTCCGCGGCGAGCCCGACCCCCGGCACGCCGTCGAGTTCCTCGTCGAGACGGCGCGTGCCCGCGACGACCTCACGATCATCGCGGTCGGGCCGTTGACGAACGTCGCGGTGGCGCTCCGGACGGCGCCCGACATCGCGCCGCGCCTGGCGGCGATCAGCGTGATGGGCGGCTCCGCGACCGCCGGGAACATCACGCCAGCCGCGGAGTTCAACACGTGGTTCGATCCCGAGGCGGCCGACATCGTCTTTCGAAGCGGCGTGCCGCTGTGGATGTCCGGCCTGAACCTGACGCGGCAGGTCAACGTGGACCGGGACGCGCTCGCGCGCATCGAGGCGATCCGGACACACGCGGCCGAGGTGGCGGCGAGCCTGCTGCGGGAGTACCTGGCGCGGCAGCTCGCGCACGGCGGCAACGCGGCCGGACCGCTGCACGATCCCTGCGCGGTCGCGATCCTGTTGGAGCCGCCGGTGATCTCGTGGACGGCGATGCACGTGGCGGTCGAACTGCGCGGTGAGCACACGCGGGGGATGACGGTCTGCGACGCGCGCCATCTGCCCGAGGTGAATCCGGCGGCCGCCCCCGGCATCGGCCCGCGCGGGGCGGCTCCCAACGCGCGGGTCGGGCTGCGCGCAGACCGCGCCGCGTTCTTCCGGCTTCTCGAGGACGCGCTCGCCGCGCTGCCGTAGACCGGCCGCCGGGGGGGCCGCGCGGCCCTGTGGCAGGAGCGGCGCGGAATGGCCGCGTAACACGAGAAGGATCGTCCGCGCGGGGCGCGGCGCATCGCGGAGGAAGTCATGGCCAGCACCTACGAGATTTACGCGCTGTGCGCCGGCGGGCGCACGGTCGACTGGTCGACGCGGATGTACCTGTATCCGATCGGCGAGACCGCGGCGTCGGCGTTTTTCCTGTGGGTGCTTCAGGGCGCGGGCGGCCCGATCGTGGTCGATACGGGCTTCACCCACCGGCTCGCCCAGGCGAAGAACCCGAAGCTCTCCGCGGCCGGGTTCCGGACGCGCGAGGAACTTCTCGAGACCGCGGGGGTCGACGCGGCCAGCGTGTCCACCGTCATTCTCACGCACCTGCACTGGGACCATTTTGACGTGGAAGGCATCTTCCCGCGCGCGGTGTTCTGGGTGCAGCGCGCGGAACTCGAGTTTTGGACGGGCTACGGCGCGCGGGAGCGGTGGCACCAGCGGTTTGTCAGCGACTGCTTCGCGGAGGATCTCGCGGCCCTGCAGTCGAGCGGCCGGCTGCGCGTGATCGACGGCAACACCGACGTGGCGGACGGCGTCTCCCTCGAGTTGGTCGGCGGGCACTCGCCCGGCATGCAGATCGTCGTCGTGCGCACCTCGCGCGGCCCGTTCGTGATCGCGAACGACGCCCTGACCACGTACCGGAACCTCCGGGACTGGATGCCCCCGGCGGTGCACGTGGGCGATCTGCGAAAGTGCATCGAAGCGATGGAGCGGATTCGCACGCTGACCGACGGCGACGAATCCCGGATCTGCCCCGGCCACGACGGCGAGGTCTGGAAGCGCTTCCCCGAGGTCAAGCCCGGCGTGTACCGGCTGGCGTAACGGGGCGCGCGCGCCGCGCTGACTACCCGGGCGGCGTGGTGGTGAACGCGGCCAGCAGGTCGGCCGTCTGGACGAGGTCCGATTCCTGCACCGTCTCGTACGGGCTGTGCGTGTAGCGGCACGGGAACGCGACCATCGCGGTCGGCACGCCTTCCTGGATCCATTCCCGGCCGTCGCTGGAGAAGTTCTGGAACACCCCGTGCTGGGTCGGGATGCCGGCGGCGCGCGCGCAGCGCAGGAGCGCCCCGGTGAGGGTGCGCGCGTACACCACGGTCTGGTCCTTGTGGACGACGATCGGCCCCGCCCCGAGCGAGAGCGGGATCTGGCGGGGATCGACGAGCGGGATGTCGCCCGCGAGTCCGACCTCGACGATGACGCCGAGGTCGAATCCCGCGGCGGCGGAGCGCGCACCGATCAGGCCGATCTCCTCCTGGATGGTCGACACCAGCCACACCTCGTACTGCAGGCGCGCGCGGTCCACCCGGTCCGCGAACGCCGTCATGATCGCGAGCGCCGCCCGGTCGTCCATCGCCTTCCCGACGATGTTCTGGCCCTCGCGCCGCGTCACGACCGTGTTGATCACCGGGCAGCCCGGGTGGACGCCGAGCGCCTCCGCCTCTGCGCCGCTGCGGGCGCCTATGTCGACGTAGAAGTCAAACCAATCGAGCGCGCCCTCGTCGGCGCGCTGCGTCCGGGTCTTGACGTGGCCGGTGAGCGACACGAACGTGCCGCGCACCGTGCCGGTGTCCGTGAGGATCTCCGCCACCAGCCCGAGCGGGACGGGCTCCGGCGGGCGGAGTTCGCCGCCGCCGCGCCCCGTGGTCAGCCACACGAAGCCGCGGTCGTCGACGCTCTTGACCCGGAAGCAGATCTCGTCGGCGTGCGCACCGATCAACAGCTTCGGCCCGCGGCCGCCGAGGCGACCCAGGACGTTGCCGATCGGCGTCCGCTGGACCTCGAGGCCGCGTTCGCGCCACGCCGCGGCGACCCATTCCTGCACCGCGTCCTCGTACCCGACCGGGCCGGTCAACTCCGTCAGCGTCTTCACCAGCTCAAACATGCTCCACTCCTTGGGGGGCTAGTCCTCGCAGCCTTCGAAGAATCCGCACGCGCGGCAGATCGTGCGGCACCACAGGCGGACGAGCACGTGCCCGCACGCCGGGCAGTGGGACCCGGCGTCGAGGATAGGGCGGTCCGACGACGATGCCGCGCGGATCTCGTGCGCTGTTCCTGTATTGGGTTCTGGCGGCGTCTCGATTGCGGTCCCTCGGTCCGGTGATGCCCGCTACTTCTCCGCGCGGGCGCGCGCTCCTGGTTCCCCGCGGGGCTACAGGGTGACCGCCGCCGGGACGATCACGTCCTCGAGCGTCACGGTGGGGTACGCCGCGAGTCCGACGATCAGATCGGCCACCGCCTCAGCCGGGATCGTCTTCGTGCGGTCGAACTCGGGGGTCGCCGCCCACCGCATCGGCGTGTCCATCGGGCCGGGACAGATCGCGTGCACCGCGACGCCGTGGGGCTTCCCGAGCTGCGCGAGCGAGCGGGTCAAGTTCACGACGCCAGCCTTCGCCGCCCCGTACAGGGCCGCGGGCGCGCCGCCCGTCACCGCGACCCGCGAGGAGACGAACACGAGCCGGCCGCCGCCGCGCGCGATCAGCCGCGGCATCGCGGCCTGGCCGATCACGAATGCGGGGGTGAGGTTATTCTCGATGATGCGGTGATAGTCTTCGAACGTGCAGTCTTCGAACGGCTTGACGAGCCAGTCGCCGACGCAGTTGACGATCAGGGCCGGCGTGCCCCAGCCGGCCGACGCCTCGAAGACGCGCGCGACGTCCGCGGGACGCCGCGCGTCCGCGGCGACGGCGATCGCCTCCACGCCGAGCGATCGGACGTCGCTGGCCGCCCGGTCGACCTCGGACTGCGTGCGCGCCGCGAGCACGACGCGGGCGCCCGCGCGCCCGGCGGCGAGCGCGACCGCCCGTCCCAGCCCGCGACCCGCCCCGATCACCATCACGGTCTCTCCCGCAAGCGGCATCGCGCACCCCCCGGTTCGCCTTCCGGCGTCTTCGGCCACTCATCGTCCGCGGGACAGGGAAACTCCTGCCCGGTCGCGCCGCTGCACCACCGCCGATGCGTGGACGATCGCGTCGATGTCCACGCCGGCCGGCGGTGTCGACAGCCGCCGGCCGGCGAGCGAGCGCGGCATATCCATCTACGAGACGCGACTCGTCTGTTCCGGCATATCGAACGACTGTTTGGTTCAACCCCTGCTCGACGTGAGCACCAAGCGGGCGGCACGAAGAAACGCCTCTCCCTGCAAGGGGCCTCGAAGGTTCGTGCCCCCGGCCTGGGGCCGCCCCGAAACTGCTGGGCGAACCGGCATATTGCCGCACGGCCCGATCCAGTATACATGTTCTATGCCGCACCAACAGTGACGATGCTATCCGCTGCCTTTCCTACAACCTCAACGGTAATTGATTTGCAGGTCATTTGGCCTTGGACGCCCTTTTCCTTATTCCAGAGAACCTTAACCGGGATCAGCGATATTTAGGGCGCATGCACAGCGGGTTGGTCGGGGACTATGCAGCCTGGTTCGTGCTCGGCGTGGCAGCTCGTGGGACTTGTGCTACACTAGCCCGCCCGCCCCGTGCTTGCCTGGTTAGTTCGCCATGTACCCGCCATCGACCGTGAAGACGCCTCCGGTGACGTAGCGCGCACGGTCGGATGACAGCCAGCACACCATCTCACCGACATCTTCGGGTTTACCAAATTCCTTAGAGGGGACTCTGACCAAGAGATCGGCCCCATGCCGCGCGATCGTTTCCGCAGTCATGTCCGTATTGATCCATCCTGGGCAGACGCAGTTGACCCGGACCTCCGGGGCATACTCAATCGCCGCGGTCTTAGTGAGGCCGACGACTCCGTGCTTGCTCGCGGCGTACGCCGCGGTGGTCGGAAAGCCAGTCAACCCGGCGAGGGACGCGGTATTCACGATTGATCCAGCACCTTGCTGAACCATTTGCTGGAGTTCCGCCTTCATGCACAGCCACGTGCCCTTAAGGTTGACCTGGATCAGCTTGTCGAAGGCATCTTCGGGCCATTCGGCCGTGAGCTTGCCGCGGACGCCCGCCAGCGTTCCGTTGATGCCAGCATTATTGAAGGCGCAATCGAGCCGACCGAAGGCAGTGAGGGTGGCCGTCATCATGGCCGAGACATCCGCCGGCTTGCTGATGTCGGCGACGACCGCCGTCGCCTCGCCTCCAGCGTTGGTGATCACCGCTGCGGTCTCCTTGACGCCTTCAGCGGAGAGATCGGCGACGACAACCCGGGCGCCTTCGCGAGCAAATAGTACCGCGGTCTGACGACCGATGCCGCGGGCCGCACCGGTAATCAATGCGACTTTCCCCTCTAGCATCCGTGCCATCGTTTATTCCTCTCTGATCGAAAGACGACGAGTTGGACCGCAATTTCGCCGGCGAGGCTCCCTGAGCCGTTTGCGGAGATTTCCGTTTTGATGCCTGCACTCCTTCCCTTCGTTGAACCCAGCCCGTCGGTTCCCATGCGGAGTCCTCGTAGCGTTTCCCGAAAGCCCGTTTGTGCCCCGCTCGGACCCTTGACATTCCGTACGGCCGCGCTGGCAGTCGAATTCTCGGACACCACTCCCGCCTCCAGCACTGGCCGCACCGTTGGCGTCAGCGAAGGCGCTGCTACCCCGCCGGCACCGACAGCATCTCAAGCCGTCGTACGATCGCGCCGAACAGCCGCCGCGTCAAGTGTCCTTTCGCCAAGAGTAGCCAGTAGTACCGCGCGTGCTTCACGAGCCGGCCACCCGTCTTCATCAGGCGTTGTTGCAAGCTCGTCAACGCCACATGAAAGTAGCCCATCTCATCGAGCAATGAGCGTAGAAATCCGTCTCTTCCCTCCAGCCTGAATGCCTGAACCGAATGAACCTTTGTTTATCATCCGTCGAAATATCGAATGTGACTTCGGTGTCAGTGTTTGATAGATGTCATCTGGAGAAGCCTTAACGGAGATGCTCAACGCGCTGGAGGCCCACCTCGACAGCCTGTACGAAGAGAAACGCGGGCTCTGTGCGCAGCGCTTTTCTCACGTGCGGCACGATGGTCGACGCGGCACGCGGTCGGCTAAGATTCGCGGTGCTCGCCGCGAACCTCGCGATCGCACGGTGCGCGCGCTCGTTACAGGGCTCTTCGCCGACCCCTAGCTCCGTAAACAATCCGTGCGTCGCTCGGACTATTCGTCGAGGGAAGCACAGGCCGAGGTACCGGAAATTATGGCAGAGCAATCGAATTGAGCAACGTGTCTATGCTCGCCGAGAGCGTCGCTTGCGTCACGACGGCGCCCGCAGCGGCGCTCCCCGCACCGGGCAGGAGCGCCGCGCACCCATCGAAAGCGTCCGCGCCGAGCCCCGTGTAGCTGATCAGCTGTACCGCATTCGCGGAATTGGTCACGAGCAGCAGTCCGGTGCGCGCAAAACCCTGCGTGCCGTTTTGGCTCACGCTCAACGTGAAAGTCGTCTGCGTAAGCGCCGGGGCGCCGACGACAGTCGAGGCCTGTATCACATTGGCGCCGTCGCCAGCCGTGCCGGCGTTGGCCGGGGCTGTGCAACCTGTGAACGTATTCGCCGTGGCATTGACGCCCGTGTAGGCGACGAGCTGGGTTCCGTTGCTGACCGTGTCCACGAGCAGATGGCCCGAGGGCGTGAAACCGACCGTCCCGCCGCTGGCCACCGTGAGTGTGAACGCAGTCGTCTTCAGCGCTTGATTGCCCGTGGCGGTCGTGGCCGCGGTCTGGCCGTTGGTCGGCGGCCAATCCCTCGTGTTGACGGTGTACGCCCAATCGACGCCGTCCCAGCGCGACTCGGCCCATGTGGAGGCGCCGGGCGTACTGCCGGCCCGAGCGGCACCCGGCGCCCGGCCGCCATTGCCCCAGACCGCGTGCGTGTGGATCAACTGCGCCATAGCCTCGGCCGAGGCGGCCGTGCCGTCGTTCGGATCGCCTATCTCGTTGATCTCGCCGTCGCCGCCATAGACCGCCGGAATGTTCAGCGTGGAGGCGAGGTCGAGCGGATCCTGTCCCAGGCTCTGATCCTCGGCGATCGCCTGATGCGCGGTCCGACCGGCGGCGCGCGTCGGGAACACCTCGACCTCGCTGATGCCGGCCGGTTGCAGAACGGCCTGCGCGAGGTAGGCGTGATAGCTCAGTCCGGTGACTTGCTCGACGACCGCGCCGAGCAGCAAATAGCCGTAGTTCGAATACGCCGAGTCCGTCCCCGGCGGAAACTGCAGCGGCTGACCATACATGTAGCGCGCGATATCGAGCTTGCTGGCGACGACATGTCCGAGCGCCTGACCGATCTGCCGCATGCTGTAGGTCGGATCGAGCGCCCCCGGATACTTGGGATTTCGGCCGTCGTTATAGCCGCCCTGATGGTCGAGCAGCTGCTGCACCGTGATCGTGTCGCTGCGCGGGTCGGCTGGATGCGAGAAGCCTAGCAGCGGATAGACCTTCGTCCCCGGATTGTAGGCGAGCACCGCGACCGTGCCGCCCGAGTTACTCATCGTCGCGGCGGTGTCGGCCGTCGTGAATGTGTTGAGCACCGAAACGAGCGTCAGCGTGTCGCCGTTGACCGCCGTCACGACGGCGGTCGCGCCGCTCTTGTTGCCCGTCACCGCGTCGCCGACGACCGGCTTCTCATTCCCGTTGGGTTTGACAGTCAGGGTCGGCGGTTGCAGCTTGCCGCTGTTGTAGAGGCTCTGGATCGCTGCGGCGCAGAACATCTTGCTGCAGCTAGCGAGCAGGAAGCGGTCGGTTGGCTGCGTCACGCGATAGGCGGGCTCCGCCCAACTGTACCCGCGCGAAGACTTCATTGCGCCGTTCTTGGCGATGGCGACTTGCACGGCGCGCACGCCGTTGTCGTGCATGAAGATCTGCACTGCCTGATCGACCGGCGCGAGCGCGGCGAGCGGTGCGCCGGTGACGGTCCATTGACGGGCGTCGGGAATGTCCTGCTTGGCGAAGATTGCGGCGTAGATCGGCGCGGGGGTCGTGCCGCCGCCCTGCACGACGATCGGATAGTAGCCCTCGGCGACCTGCTGGTTGAAGAACGTCTGGTAGTCGGAACCGGAGAGGCCGTGGCGCGCGACCCAGGGTCCGACGAAATCGTCCTTGAACACCGAGCAATAGGTCGCGTCGCTCGACAGCGCGACATAGGCCGGCCGATAGGCGTTCAGATAGACGCCCGGCAGCTGGGTCTCGGCGTTGAAGTCCGTCTGATAGGCGGAGGCACTGTCAGCCGGATGCACATGCGATTTCACGTAGGTCGGGTTAGGATGCCAGATCGCAGCGTAGCGCCGATCCGAGGACGTGCCGTAGATCGCGAAGGAGCGGATCATCTGTCCATTGTTGAGGCTCGACGCGTCGGTGGCCGCGAAGTCGGCGGGCGTCATGCCGTGGCGTCCGACCCAGGGGCCCGGATTGCCCTGTTCAAACACGGACGCGAACACGGCGTCGTTGATCGCGCCGGTCGCCGAGACGAGCACGGGATAATAGCCCTCGTTCGACCATTTGGTGAAGAAGCTTTGATAGCCGGCGCCGTCCACGCCGTGGATCGCGACCCAAGCCGGCCCGGCGCGCTGCACCCACACCGCGGCGTACAACGCGTTGCCCGGGTCGCCATAGACGCTGAGCGAGATCATCCGATAGCCCTGGGCGGACCACTTGTTGAAGTTTGTCTGATGCTGAGCGGCCGTTACGCCGTGATAGGCTTGGAAGAGCATGAAATTCCTCCCCCTCGTTGAGAACCGGGTACTTGTCAAAGTTGAACGTTAGCGATCCAGCATCTTTCGGCCAACGGTCCTCTGGAGTCGGTCTTTGGTAGTATCTCGACACTAGACGCAGAACTGTGCTAACCTGGATTCTCGAACCAACCGGACCGCTCCCTCTCGAAACCGCCGTGCATACGGCGGTCGACTCTTTGGCACCGTGGACTCCCCTCTGGGGCATCAGCCCCTCTAACCATAAGGTGTCCACGAAACCCTTAACACCTATTTGAAAGTTGGTCTCGTAACTCGTTTTTTATTCCGTTCTTTCGATTGCTTCTTTTACCTTTCCCACATTCGGGCCTTCTCCGTTCCCCTCATATTTGGAGAGGTCCTCGTTGATTCCGACTAAGCGGAGCACTTGACCTCCTGGTGCCTGAAAGTAGAGGTGGGGGTCAGGTATATCAAGCTTCCTGACGCCGAAATCGAGAATTTTCTGCCTCATTTCTTCGACGTTGTCGGATTTGATTTCCAGCCAGACCGATTTTCCAGTTCGTAAAAACTCGCTCTCATCAGCGTCATCCCCGTACATAAACGCGAGATAGAAGTTCTCTCCCATACGAAGGTCGTCCTTTTGATCATTCTCTCTCGTGATCTTGCAGCCCAGGACATCACAATAAAACTTACGAAGTCTGTCCCGATCTTTTCGCGGAACTATAACCGCCGAATGGTTTCCAAAAGTCACCCTTGCCATGATCACTCCTTATCTAGCGTTTTCAATCGCGCTTTGTTCACAACGCGCGCTTTGCGCGTCTTTCTTCTAAGAACGCACAAGTGTATACGCGCGTTGTGATCTCCCGACCTGAGATGCCGGGAGGAACACCCAGGTAGTTGTCGATCTTGGAGCGTGATGCCGCCTGGTCTTCGTGCACGCTCAATTCCAACGGCGGGACAGCCAGTCCTTCCGAAGCGGTGCCCGCCGCAGTCTGGGAGCTCCTACCGGCCCTGCCCCCACGATGACAACGCCGCGCCGTCGCGAGTGACTGATCGCTTCGTATCATGGTCGGCACCGGAGGTAAACCTGGCCGGCGGCGCGTAGCAGTGGGTGGGTCAGGTTGCACCCGGAGCGTGAGAGATGAACGCACACGTCGCACCGGACGGTCCGACGCGGTATCGGCCGATCCGGGGCTCTGCCGCCGCTGTCGTCGCCGGCCATCCGCTCGCCGCGGCCGCGGGCGCGAGGATCCTGGACCGCGGGGGCAATGCAGTGGACGCGGCGATCGCGACCGCGGCGGCGGTCGGGGTAGTGCGCCCCCATATGTGCGGCGTTGCGGGCGACGGCTTTTTCCTGATCCGCGACGCGGGCTCCCGGCGCGTGTATGCGCTCAACGCCGGCGGGCCCGCGCCGACCGCGCTGACGCACGGGCACTTCCCAGATGGCATTCCGGAGCGCGGCGGGCTGATCTCATCGGTGCCGGGGGTGCTCGACGGCTGGGCGCAGGCGCAGTCGCGCTTCGGAACCATGCCGTGGGCCGACGTGCTGCAGCCGGCGATCGAGCTGGCCGAGTACGGCTTTCCGATGTACGAGTCGCTCGCCGAGTGGATCCGCAAGTACCAGGCCAAGTACGCGGCGAACGAGGCCTGCGCGGCGCTCCTGCTGCCCCGCGGCCGGGTGCCGGCCCCAGGGACGCTGTTTCGCCAGCCCGACCTCGCCGGGACCCTGCGCCATCTTGCGCGGCACGGCGCGCGGGATTTTTATGAAGGCGCGCTCGCAGAGATCTTCGCGCGCGGGCTGCGCGACGCGGGCGGCGTCATCGACGCGGCCGATCTTGGCGCGTACCATGCCGCCTGGGAGGAACCGCTCTGCGCGGCCTACCGGGGCCACACGGTATACACGCCGCCGCCGATGTCACAGGGATGGATGCTCGTGCAGATGCTGCGCGTGCTCGACGGCGTCGACCTGCGGGGAGCGGGGTACGGGCCGGCGCGGGTCCGCTCGCTCGCGGGCTCGATTCGTGCGGCGTTCGAGGACCGCGACCGCTGGTTCGGGGATCCGCGATTCACCGGGTTTGCGCTTGACCGGGTGCTCGCCGAGGCGCGCATCGCCGAGATACGGCGCGGCCTCCATGCGCCCGCTGGCGCGCCGGTGGAGGAGCGCGCCGGCGATACGACGTCGCTGAGCACCGTGGACGCACGCGGGAACGCCGTCGCGATGATCCAAAGCCTGTGGACCGACTGCGGGGTCGTCATCCCGGGGACCGGGATCCTCGCCAACGGCCGCCTCAACTCCGCGAGCGCGCGGCCCGACCATCCCGACGTTGTGGCGGGGGGGAAGACGCCGGCCTACACGCTGCACACCTACATGGTCACGCGCGGCGACGATCTCGTGTTGCTCGGGGGCACGCCCGGCGGACACACGCAGGTGCAGACGAACCTCCAGGTGCTCACGAACATCCTCGACTTCGGGTTCGGCCCGCAGCAGGCGGTCGAGGCGCCGCGCTTTCTCGTCGGCGGGGCGCTCCACTACGACTCGCTCCAGGCGATCTTCCTCGAGGGGCGCTTCTCCGCCGAGGTGCCCGAGGCGCTCCGCCGCGACGGATATCGGGTCACGATGCTCAGCGACTGGGCCGAACTGGCCGTGGAGGGGACGAGCCCCGTGACCACCGGCAGCGCGAAGGTGATCGCGATCGATCCCGCGAGCGGTACCCGGGCGCTCGGGGTGGATCCGCGTCGCGAGGCGTACGGGCTTGTGTTGGGATCGCGATCCTCCGGCCGCGATGCGTGACACACCGCGTCGGCGCAGTCACGATCGGACGATGTGGCGATCCGGGTGGACACACACAGGATACGAACCCGACGGGCGGCCCGCGGCCCGGAGCGTGGGAGACCACACGGAGCGCATGCGATGAGACTGGCACCGATCGAGAAGCCCACGGGACTCCTGATGCGCATCGCGTACTGGATGACGCGGCGGCAGCTCGGCAAGGTGATCACGCCGATGAAGGTGCTGTATCCGCGCATGCCGGGGGTGCTGAAGCTCTCCTACGAGCTCCAGAAGTTCGAGACGAAGGGGCTCCGGCTCGATCCCCAGCTGCATTTCATGGTGGCGATCCTCGCCGCGCAGATCAACGGGTGCAGCTTTTGCGAGGATATCGGCCGGGCGGTGGCGATTCGCCGGGACCTCGGGATGGAGAAGTTCGACGCGCTCCCGGACTACCGGACGAGCCCGCTGTTCTCTGCGCGAGAGCGCGCCGCGCTGGCGTACGCGGAGGAAGCCACGAGACACAAGCGCGTCTCCGATGCCACGTTTGAGGAGTTGCGCCGGCACTGCAGCGAGTCGGAGATCGTGGAGATCACGTGGGTAAATGCGGTGGAGAACTACTACAACCTGATCAACCTGCCGCTTGAGATCGGATCGGACGGCCTGTGCGCGATCGCGCAGGCTCGGCGGGCCTGATGCGCGCGGTCCCGGGGCGCTAATCGACCCACACGTGCACCGTCTTGCCCCATGCGTACTGGATGCGGAGCCGAACGCGCCGTCCTTCCCGGACGCGCACGGGTGGGATCCACCGGAGCAGCTCGTCTGAGCGCGTCCCGAGGCGCGCGAGCGGAAACCCCGGCCAGACTTCCTCGTAACTGAACAGGCGGACCGCGTTGACGGTGCCGGATGTCAGCGGGACGAGCGCCACCGTGGCGTCCACCGGCGCGATGCGGCCGCGGAAGTCGGAGACGCACGCGAGGATGGGCGGCGACATGTCGAGGGTCGCGGGCGTCTCGCCGATCACCGCGGCCTCGGTGCCGGGGATCACGCGCAGGGGCATCCCCGCACGGTGCCGCGCGCGGACGAGCTGGATCAGGTGGAGTCCGCGCGCCGGGACGACGGCGGCCTCGGGGGCACGGGCGCGCAGGCGCTCGATCACCCTGACCATCGGCCAGTCGGTCAGCCACGCCGACCACATTTCGCAGATGATGAGGCCGGGCGGCTCGTCCGGGAGTTTGGCGCGCAGGACGTTGGCGCGGCGTGGGATGAAGTTGCGAAACTCACGGCCGAGGCGGCGGAGATAGGGGAGGGCGTCGCGGTCGATCTCGAAGCCGTAGACGCGCCGGGCCCCCGCGGCCAGCGCATAGTATGACATCGGCCCCACGCCCGCTCCGAGATCGTAGACGACGTTCCCCGGGGCGAGCCGGCGGATCGCCGCGCGGTAGGCGGCGTTGCGGTCGTAGTCGTTCAGCATCGACCAATGAAATCCGAGATCAACCGGCATGCGCGCCTCCGAGGAGCGTTCCGGCTGATTACCGCGCCGTCGGCCCCGAGCCCTCCAGGTATTCGACGGGACCGCGGCGTGCGGGCGATGCGGGAGCGGTTCGACCGCGGGCATCTTCACTGCCGGCCGGCACTCCAACGCGGCGTGTACGCGCCTCGGGAGGACGTCGCTCCCGCCGTGCGTGCGTGGCGGTGTCAGCGCGGATGCGCTCGGCGCCGCGACGTGCAACCGATGACCGGCTCGACCGGCGGCGGCTAGCGGGTTGGAGCGATCTTCGCGAGCTCCGCGTTCAGCGCCTGTTCGACGGCCTGACGCAACGCCTGCTCGGCGGCGCCCCGAGAGATGCTCGTGAGACCGGACCCGGTGCCTGTGACCGCCGGGGTGATCCTCGGCGGGGTCGCGGTGTAGAACTGGATGGAGACGGTCGCTGCGGAGCGGTAGACGTTGTTCGATACCCGTTCGACGCTGAGGCGGTCGATCGTGCCGATGATCAGGTGGGCGGCGCCGACCCGGTCGGCGAGCGCCGTGAGTTGCGCGAACTTGGTGATATCGGTGTCGCGCCATTTCAGCGCAGACTGCGCCTTGGTCATCGTCGTCCGCGGGATGACACTGAGCGGCGGGTGCGCGGCGCGCTGCAGCGCCGTGGTGGCGGCGTCGGCCGCGAACCGTCCGGGAAACATCCCCGAGATGTTCGGGATCGAGGCCCGCGCGGCGAAATCGGGGACGCCGATCGTTTGCACGGCACCCGCGAATGACGGAACGGCCGGCGCGAGCGCCAGCGCCATCGCGGTCACCATGATCCATCGAGAGATCCACGCGGTGGGTCGCATCGGTTCGTGCTCCTATCGAGGGTAGCCCGGCAGGGCGGCGGCATCCTCACGGTGTGGAGTGGAGTTGCGTCTTCCTTCGGGTTCCCGTCCCGACTCGCCAACTCCTGTGCAGACTGGCCGCGCACGATGCGGGAATCCGCCGGCACGCCCCGGGCGTTCCAACGTCGCAAGGGAGTGTGTGGATGGACGAAGCCCTGCGGATCCTGATCTGGGCCGATGACCCGCTGGTGCGCACCGGGTTGGCGGCGCTGTTGGCCGATGCACCCGGGACGGTGACGCTGCAGGCCGGACCCGAGGCCGACCTCGCCGCGACGGTGAGCGCGAGCGACATCGACGTGATCCTGTGCGACGCCGGCCGCGGGCCCGACGCGGTGCTGGATCAACTTGCGTCCGCCGGGCTGGCGCTGATCCCTGTCGTCGCGCTGGTGCCGGATCGCGCCGCCGCGGCCCGCACCCTCGCCGCGGGAACACGCGGGCTACTGCTGCGCACGGCCGACGCCGACACGCTCGCGGCGGCCGCGCGGGCCGCGGCCAGCGGCCTGGTTGTGCTCGATGTCGCGGTGGCGGATGAGTTGCTGGCGCGCGTCCCATCCCGCGGTGCCGCGCTGGTCGAAGAGTTGAGCCCCCGTGAGGTCGAGGTGTTGTCGCTCATGGCCGAAGGCTTTTCGAACAAGGCCATCGCGGAGCGGCTCGAGATCAGCGAGCATACCGTGAAGTTCCACGTCCATACCGTGCTCGGCAAGCTTGGCACCCAGAGCCGGACCGAGGCCGTCGTCCGGGCCGCGCGGCTGGGCGTCCTCACCCTCTGAGTCCCCGCTCGAACGGCTAGGTGGCCGTGATCGGACGGGCGATGCGCTCGATTCCCGCCTGCGCTACGCTGGTTCCCGACGGCCGGCGCTCCGTGGCCGGCCGAATCTTGATGAGTGGCAAGGAGGCAGCCAGTGACAAACGTCGATGCAACGCTGTCCGATCGGCTCGCCGGCGCCGTGGAGGCCGCCGGCGCCGCGGTTGTTCGGATCGAAAGTCGCCGGGGACGCCCGGCATCGGGCACGGTCTGGTCGGCCGACGGCCTGATCGTGACCACCGATCACGCCCTTCGGGACGACGACCGCACGGCCGTCGCACTGTCCGACGGGCGCGAAGTCGCTGCCTCGGTGGTCGGCCGGGACCCCACGACCGACCTGGCGGTGCTGCGGGTCGACGCGGTCAACCTCCCGGCGGCGGCGTGGCGAGAGATCGAGACCCTGCGGGTCGGCCACACGGTCCTGGCGCTCGCGAGACCCGGACGCACCGTCCGCGCGCGCTTCGGCATCGTAGCGGCCCTCGGGGCCGAGTGGCGCACGCCGTACGGCGCGCGGCTCGCCCAGTATCTCGAGCCTGACATCGCGCCGGCGCCGGGTTTTTCCGGGGGACTCTTGACGGACGCCGCCGGGCGCGCGATCGGCGTGAACACGGCGGGACTGGTGCGCGGCACGGTCGTCACCGTGGCCGGATCAACGCTGCGCCGCGTCGTCGACACCCTGGTGGCGCACGGGCGCATTCGGCGCGGCTACCTGGGCGTGGCCGCGCATCGGGTGCGGCTCCCCGGCAGCGCCGCGGCGACCGGCCAGCGTGCGGGACTCCTCGTGGTGGGCGTGGAGCCGGACAGCCCGGCGGATCGCGGCGGCATGCTGCTCGGCGATACCCTGACCGCGATCGAGGGGCAGCCGGTGAGCCGGTTCGACGATCTGTTGAGCCTGCTTGGAGAGGATCGCATCGGCACGGTCGTCTCGATCCGCGTGCTCCGCGCGGGCCAGATGCTGGATCTCTTGGTGCCGGTCGGCGAGCGGCCCCGCGCGGCGTAACGCCTCAGGCCCCACCGGCCGCGGCGTGCGGGCCGCGGCCGGTGGGATGGGGGGACTCCGCCCCCGACCGGCGTATCCCTACGATGACCGGTGGGAGGTGGCCCCGTGGAACTCGAACAGTCGGTGGCGCAGCACTACACGCACGGATCGCTGGAACAGGCGATCTTCGGCGTCCTCGCCAGCGCGGGAAAGGACCTCAACGGTTTGACGCTGGCCGATCTGGCACCCGTCGACGAATTTCACATCGGCGGGCGCCGGGCCACGGTCGAGTTCGCGGCGCAACTGGAACTCCGACCGCGCCTGCATCTCCTCGACGTCGGCTGCGGCATCGGCGGACCGTCGCGCTATTTCGCGCACGAACACGGCTGCCTCGTGACCGGTATCGATCTGACCGAGGAGTACGTGCGCCTGGCCGAGGTCCTCGGGGAGCGCGTGGGGCTGGAGAAGGTCGTGGCCTACCGCCACGGCAGCGCGCTCGACCTTCCGTTCGCGCCCGGCGCGTTCGACGGCGCGTACATGCTGCACGTCGGGATGAACATCGCAGAGAAGGCGCGGTTGTTCTCCGGGATCCGGCGCGTCGTCAAGCCGGGCGGCTTTTTTGGAATTTACGATGTCATGCGCGGCGAGGGGGAGGGTGCCCTCAGATTTCCGGTGCCGTGGGCCTCGGGCCCCGACACGAGCTTCGTGGAGAGCCCCGCGGTGTACCGGCGCCTGCTGGAGGACGCGGGGTTCACGGTGGAACGAGAGCGCAGCCGCCGCGAGTTCGCCATCGAGTTTTTCCGTGAGACGCGCGCCCGCGTACAGCAGGCCGGATCGCCGCCGCTCGGCGTGTATACTCTGATGGGCAGTTCCGCCGCGGAGAAGATCGCGAACACAATCAACAATCTGGAGCGGAGACTGATTGCGCCGACGGAAATCGTCAGCCGGGCGATCTAAGGATGCGGCCCGGTCTCGGCGCGCGACGCCGCCGCGCCGGAGGTTGATGTCTGGGGGATCCGATGGAGCCGGCGCTACCTGACTTTGCGGGTACGAGGGCACTGGTCACCGGCGCGAGCAGCGGCGTCGGGCTGGCCGCGGCCCGGCAGCTGCTGCGCGCGGGCGCGACGGTCCACGGCATCGCCCGACGACGTGAGAAGATGATCGAGGGGGCTGGAGCCCAGGCGGTCGCGGACGGCACGTTCGTGCCCCACGCGGCGGACGTGTCCCGGCCGGCCGAGGTCGCGGACGCGGTCGCCGCGGCGGCGGCGGGCGGCCCGCTGGACGTGGTCGTGCTGGCCGCGGGCATCAACATCCCCGACCGCGCGTTCGGCGTGCTGACGCCGGACGCGTGGGATGCGTTGATCGGAATCAACCTGAGCGGCGCCTACTACGTGCTGCGGGCGGTGATGCCGCACCTCGCGCGCGGTGCGACGGTCGTGTTCGTCTCCAGCGTGTCGGGCCGGTGGCCCGACGGATCGGGCGCGGCGTACCAGGCGGCGAAGGCCGGGATGGTCGCGCTCGCGAACGCGGTCGCGTATGAACGCGCCGGCGACGGCGTCCGTTTTTCCGCGATCCTTCCCGGTCTGATCGATACCCCGATTTTGGATTACCGGCCGCAGCCGGTGCCGCCGGACGTCCGTGCGCGCGCCCTACGCCCCGAAGACGTGGCCTCGGCGTGTCTGTTTCTGGCGGCGCTTCCGCCGCATGTGCTGATTCCCGAGCTCACGATCCTTCCGGTCCAGCTCCAGGCGATCGGCCGCACGACCGCCTGATCGGCAGGCCTCGCGCGGCCGCGACGGCCGGCGCTGTCTCGCGCCTCGTTCGGGTCGCGTCCTGCATGTGCACGCCGCAGTGCCTTGGCACGTATCACCGGCGTCAAGGAATTCTGTGCTGGGGATCGGCTCGTGGAGGAGGTTCGGCACTTCGCGATTGCGCTGCGGAATTCGGTCGCGGCCCGGAGTGTGGAGGACCACTGCTCGAGCAAAATAGCTTCGACTGGTGCGTGCGCAGCCGATCATCCGCTGCACCGAGGTCACGGTGCGCGCCGACCCCGATCAACGGTTCCAGGGAAATGTCACCGCGTGACCGTGCGAGGCGGCGTCGGGGTAGAACCCGACGATCTGGCCTGCCGCATTAATCCCGTTGGCCCACACGCCATCAATCGCGGTGAATTGGCCCTTGTCCCACACGAAACTGCGCAACGCGGCGGCGTTGAAGAAGATCCCCACGATCTGGCCGGTCGCGTTGATCCCGAAGGCCTCGGTCTCCGTCGCGCCTGGGGCATCGAGGGTGGTGAAGCGGCCCCCGGCGAGCAGGAACCCGTGTTCCGCGTTCGTCGCGGTGTCGCGGTAGATTCCCACGATTTGGCCGGTGGTGTTGATTCCTTGGGCCTTGGTCTCGATGGCGCCCGGAACATCGATCGTGGTGTAGCGGCCCCCGTCCAGCACGAACCCGTGGGTCTTTTGGTCGTCGGTGTATTCTCCCACGATTCGGCCGCCCGCGTTGATCCCGAAGGCCTCGGTGTCTCTCGCGCCGGGCCCGTCGAGGGTGGTGAACCGGCCCCCGGCCAGCGTGAACCCGTGCTGCGTATGCGTAGGGATGTCGCGGTAGATCCCGACGATCTGACCGCCCGCATTGATCCCGAAGGCGTAGGATTCGATCGCGCCGGGAACATCGATCGAGGTGACACGGCCTCCGGCCAGCAAGAACCCGTGGTGAAGGTTTGCGACCGCGTATTCTCCTACGATCTGACCGGCGTCGTTGATACCGTAGGCGGCCGTCTCGGTCGCGCCGGGGACGTCGATGGTGGTCCACGGGGCGGGGCCCGCCAGCGTCACGGACGCGTGAGTCACCACGGCTCCGCCGAGAAAGACAAGACCCAGAAGCGCCAGTGCTCGGTCTCGCGTGATTGTCGTGGTCGGGTCCCTCCGCGTCACGTGGTGTTCCATGCGGCCCGGTCACACCCTGCTGCCGCGTCGCCGAGGAGTGTGACGACGCGTCCTGCGGGACGCCTCGGCGTTCGGGCGGCGCACAGGCGGGTCGTGCGCGCGGGCACCGCCGGTGAAGGAGGCGCCCCGCGCCCATGGAACACTTGCACGGAATGACAAACGCTGGGAGGCGAATCATGGCACTCGGGGCGCAGGGGACGAAGCTGAGTCGACAGGCCGATCTGCTGGCGCGCGCGGGACGGTATCTCGCCGCCGGAGGGTTGGGTCTCTTCGTGCTGCCGCCCGAGGTCAACTTGGTAATCGCCGAAGGTCACGGCAGCCACGTGACGGATGTGGCCGGGCGGGAGTTCATCGATTACCATCTCGGCTCAGGGCCGGCGCTGCTGGGTCACGCGCATCCCGAAATCGTGGAGGCGGTCCAGCGTCAGGCCGCCAAGGGCTCGACGTACTACTTCTTAAATCGAGCCTGCGATCCGGCTCGCCGAGCGGATGGTCGAAGCGATCCCGTGCGCCGAGCAGATCCATTACACCGGGTCGGGGACCGAGGCCACGTTCTTCGCGATGCGCGTCGCGCGCGCGGCGACGGGCCGGCAGAAGATTCTGAAATTCGAGGGCGGCTGGCACGGCATGCATGACTACTCCCTGTGGGGGACCGTCCCCCAGCGGCCGAGCCACTACCCCAGCGCCGAACCGGATTCGCTCGGCATCCCCGAGGCTGTGCGCGGGCAGGTGCTGGTCGCGCCGTTCAACGACGCCGCGGGCGCCGCGGCGCTGATCGAGCAGCACGCCCACGAACTGGCGGCCGTGGTCGTGGAACCCCTGCAGCGGGTGCTCACGCCGGTGCCGGGATTCCTCGAGACGCTGCGCGACGTGACCCGCCGGCACGGGGTCGTGCTGATCTTCGACGAGATCGTGACCGGGTTCCGCATCGCGTGGGGCGGGGCGCAGGAGCGGTACGGCGTCGTGCCCGATCTCGCGACGTACGGGAAGGCGATGTCCGGCGGGTACCCGATGGCGGCGTTCGCCGGGCCGCAGTCGCTGATGCAGTATCTGAACGTCGAGCGCGTCGAGCGCTCCCGGCTCGTCTGGGCGAGCGGGACGCTGAACGGCAACCCCGTGAGCGCGATCCGCGGGGGTCGTCGCCCTCGACATCCTGAGCCGCCCCGGCACCTACGACCATTTTCACCGGATCGGCGGGCGGCTGCGGCGGGAGATCGAAGCGCTCGGCGCCAAGCACGGGATCGCCGTCCAGACGCCGGGCGAGGACGCGGTGTTCGGCGTGCGGTTTACGGCCCGCCGGCCGCTCCGGACCTGGGAGGATCTGCTCACGTCCGATACCGCGCTGAACAAGCGCTGGTCGATCGAGCTCGTGAAGCGCGGCATCCTCGTGAACCACAACGAGAAGTTCTACCTCTCGACCGCCCACACCGACGCGGACGTGGACCGGACGCTTGAGGCATGCGACGAGGCGTTTGCCGCGGTGCGCGGGTGAGCACGAACGCCGGCTACAACGACTGGCAGTTCGCGACGAACTCCACGCGCCCGGTGATCCGCGGCCGATCGCTCGTCACGTCCTGCGGACACTACCTCGCCGCCGCCGCCGGGCTGCGCATGCTCGCCCACGGCGGGAACGCGTTCGACGCGGGCGTCGCAATGGTGTTCGCGCAGTCGGTCCTCGAGTTTCAGAGCTACGGGTTCGGCGGCGAGGTCCCGATCCTCATCTACGACGCGCGCGAGCGAAAGGTCGTGGTGATCGACGGCAGCATGCGCGCGCCGGCCGCCGCGACGATCGAGTGGTTCCGCGCGCGGGACATCGCGCTGATTCCCGGCGACGGGTTTCTGGCGGCGGGCGTCTGCGCGGTGCCGGACGCGCTCGTGACGGTGCTCGACCGGTACGGGCGCCTGAGCCTGGCGCAGGTGTTGGCGCCGGCGATTGAGCTGGCCGCGAATGGGTTCCCGATGTACGAGGCGATGCGCCGGTCGATCGTTGAGCACGGGGACCGCTTCCGGCGCGAGTGGCCGACCTCGGCCGCGCTGTTCCTGCCGGGCGGCGCGCCTCCGGCGCTCGGCGACACCTGGCGCAACCCCGATCTCGCGCGCACGTTCGAGCGGCTCGTGGACGCGGAGCAGGGCGCACGTTCGCGCGGCCGCAGCGAGGCGCTGCAGGCCGCGCGGGACTGTTTCTACCGCGGTCCGATCGCGAAGGAGATCGTCGCGTTCCAGCGAGACACGACGGTCACCGACGCCAACGGCACCGTCTCGAACGGTCTGCTCACCGAGGAGGACTTCGCCGCGTTTCACGCGCAGATCGAGGCGCCGGCGACGTTCAACTACCGCGGCTACGACGTGTACAAATGCGGGCCGTGGTCGCAGGGGCCGGTGTTCCTGCAGCAGCTCGCTCTGCTCGAGGGGTTCGACCTCCGGGCGCTGGGGCTCGGATCGGCGGACTACATCCACACGGTCGTGGAGGCCACGAAGCTGGCGATGGCGGACCGGGAGCGGTACTACGGCGACCCCGAGTTCGCCGACGTGCCGCTGCGGGGCCTGCTCTCCAAGGAGTACGCGGCGGCGCGCCGCGCCCTGATCGACCCGCGCCGCGCGTCCGGAGAACTGCGGCCGGGCGACCCGTACCCATACGAGGGACGCACCGCGCCGGCCGAGCTGGCGGCGGTCGAAGGGCGCGCGTGGGCCGGCGGGACGACGGGCACGCGGGCCGTGGATGCCGACGGCAACATGTTCTCCGCCACCCCCAGCGGCGGCTGGTTCAGGAGCTCGCCGGTGATTCCCGGGCTCGGCTTTGCGCTCGGTACCCGGGCCCAGATGTTCTGGCTGACGGAAGGGCACCCCGGGGCGCTCGCGCCGCGGAAGCGGCCGCGCACGACCCTCACGCCGTCGCTGGTGCTGCGCCGCGGCGAGCCGTACGTCGTGTTCGGGACGCCGGGCGGCGACCAGCAGGATCAGTGGACGCTGCAGTTCTTCCTGAACCTCGTCGACTTCGGCATGGACGTGCAGGACGCGATCGACGTGCCCGCGTTCCACAGCACGCACGCGCCGAGCTCGTTCTACCCGCGCGACAGTCACCCGCGGCATCTTGACGTCGAGGGGCGGGTCGCGTCGGCGGTCACCGACGAGCTGCGCGCCCGCGGGCACGAGGTGCAGGTGGCCGGCGACTGGAGCTTCAATTACACCACGGCGATCACGTACGACCCCGCCCGCCGGCTCATCGAGGGCGGCGCCAGTTCCCGCGGCGAGCGCAGCTACGCGATCGGCTGGTAGCCGGGGTCGGCGCGGGGACCGCCCTGCGCCGGCGGCCGGACGGTGAGCGGCGTGTTTTCGGAGCGCGAACTCGCCTATCTCAGAGCACAGCGCCTCGCTCGCATCGCGACGGTCTCGCGCGGGTTGCAGCCCGATGTGGCGCCGGTGACGTACGCGTTTGACGGGGCGCGCTTCTACGTGGGCGGACTGTCCTTGACCCGCACGCTCAAGTACCGAAACGTCCGAGATTACTCCCGGGTGGCGCTGGTCGTCGACGATGCACCGGCGGACGGCTGGACGCCGCGCGGCGTGAAGGTTCACGGCACCGCGATGATCGGCGAGCGCGTCGGGCCGGCCGGGCCGGCGCCCGCGATTGTGATCACCCCCACGGCGCACTGGAGCTGGGGGATCGAGGCGCCGCCGTTTCGGGACGGCGCCCCGGTGATCCGGCGGATCGTGTGGGGACCGCCGGCGGGCCCCGGGCGCCCGGGCTAGGCCGGCGCCCGGCGAGCCGCGCTCCGCGAGTCCGATGCGCCCACGACGCGCCTGGCCGGTCCGATGATCTTCCTGGTGCTCGGCGCGGTCGAGTGCGTGGTGTTTCTCGCGGTGTACCTCTACCTGCGCCTCGCCCGGGTGCGCGACCTCCGCTGGACAGTTGGGATCGTGGTCGCGGCCGCGCTCACGTACCTCGCCACGTTCGGGGTGATGCTGGCGGTGGGGCTGCGATCCCGATAGCGCTCGCGGTGCGGCGGGCGGCCGCCAGGAGCCGCCGCGTCCGGCGTATAATCCATCATTACACGACGCGCAGCCGGGGAAACGCCGCCCGCCGTGCTCGGGCCGGGGCGTCCGCACGATACGCCACCACGTACTCCACGCGAAGGGGGATACCAGGGATGAGAGGACCGTCCATGCTGTTTCGGAGGATGATCGTCGCCGTAGCCGCGGTCGCGCTGGCGGCCGGCACCGCGGCCGCCGCGCCCACACGGGGCGGGACGCTCACGATCGGACTGGACCAGGAACCCCCGTCGCTGGATCCGCAGGCCTCCCCGAGCGCGTCGACGTTCGTCGTGGACGCGGACGTCGCCGAAAGCCTGCTCTACGAGGGACCGAACGGCAAGCTCGTGCCGTGGCTCGCGACGGCGTACCAGGTGTCTCCCGACGGAAAGACGTTTACGTTCACGCTGGCCCCCGGCGCGACGTTCTCGGACGGCGCGCCCGTCGATGCCACCGCCGTGAAATGGAACTTCGACCGCGTCGTCAACCCGAACTTCAAGGCGGGCATCGCGCTCTCCGCGCTGAACGGGTATACCGGCACGACGGTCGTCGACGACCACACGGTCCGCGTGACGTTCTCGGCGCCGTTCGCGCCGTTCCTGACGTATCTCGCCAGCGGGTGGCTCGGCCTGGTGTCGCCGAAGTCCACGCCGGGGCAGGGCACGGCGGTGGGCCAGCGGCCGGTCACGAGCGGTCCGTTCACGATCTCGGAGTATGTCGCGGGCGACCACGTCACGCTCACGCGCAACGCGGCGTACACGCGGCGCGCGCCGTGGAGCGATCACGCCGGGCCGCCCTATCTCGACCGGATCATCTGGCGGTTCATCCCGGAGGCGGGGACGCGCGTGACGACGGTGCAGACCGGCGAAACCCAGATGATCAGCTTCCAGTCCATCCCCGCCGCCATCCTGTCCGGCCTCGCGGACGATAAGAACCTGCGGGTCGACAAGACTCCGTACCCGGGCGTCCCGCGCATTTGGCTGCTGAACGTGCGGCTCGCGCCCACGAACGACCTCAAGGTCCGCCAGGCGATCGAGTACGGCATCAATCGGGCCGCGCTGGTGGAGGCCCTCTACAAGGGGCAGGCGACCGTGGCGTGCGCGCCGCTCACGCGCTACACGCTCGACGATCCGTCGTTCTGCAGCACCTACGGGTACAATCCACAGAAGGCCGCGCAGCTGTTGGACGAGGACGGCTGGCGCATGGGCCCCAACAACATCCGGCAGAAGGACGGCAAGCCGCTCACGGTTGTGTTCGACTCCGTCAACTACGGGTCCGGTAACTTTCCCGAGGTCGAGCTGATCCAGGGGCAGCTGCTGGAGATGGGTATCGACGCCCAGATCAAGAGCCAGGCGCGCGCGCCGTGGTTCGAGGACGCGCTGCACTGCGCGACCAACGGTCCGGAGCTGTTCCTTCGAGATCCCGACATGAACGGTGCTGAACGCGCTGTTCAACTCGGCGAACATCGGCGGCAACTTCAATTTCTCGTGCTACGCCAACCCCGAGATCGACCGGCTGCTGGCGGCGGGCCGGGAGACATACGACCCGGCGAAGCGGCGCGCGGCGTATCTCGGCGTCGAGCGGATCGTGCTCGATCAAGCGGTCGCGGTGCCGCTGTTCGACGAGCTGGCGGTGTACGTCGCGCGGAGCACGGTCCAGGGGACCAAGTACAACTACTCGGCGTATCCCGTGCTGAGCGACGTCTGGGTCCAGAAGTAGATGCGGCCGCGAGCGTCTCGCGTGCGCGTGCCGGCCGAGGCCCGGCCGAGAGGTGGTGCGTGATGCCGTCAGGTCCGTCCCCGTGGTTGCTCGTGCGCGCCGCGCGCCTGTGTGACGGGACGGGTGCGCCGCCGGTCGGCCGCCCGACCGTCGTGGTGCGCGGCGGGGTCATCCACAGCGTGCACGCCGGCCAGGCGCCCCGCGGAGAGTGGCCGCCCGATGCGCCGGTCCTCGACCTGGGCAGCGCCACGCTGCTGCCGGGGCTGATCGACGCGCACGTGCACCTGACGTGCCCGGGCGACGGCACGCCGTTCGAAACGACGGTGCAGGAGCCCGATGGCACGCAGCTCGCCCTCGCGTACCGGAACGCCGAGACCGCGCTGCGGGCGGGCATCACGACGCTGCGGGACTGCGGGAGCATGCGCGACACCACCCTGGATCTTCGCCGCGCGCAGCGGCTGGGGTACGCGCGGCTGCCGCGCCTGCACCTGTGCCGCTGTCCGATCACGATCACGGGCGGGCACTGCCGGTACTTCGGCGGAGAGACGGACGGCCCGGAAGGCATGCGGGAGATGGTCCGGCGCCTGGTGCGCGCCGGAGTGGACTACATCAAGATCATGGGGAGCGGCGGCGGGACGGTCGGCACGATCTCGTCCCGGCCGTCGTTCACGGTCGAGGAGCTGCGGGCGGCGGTCGACGAGGCGCACCGGCTGAACCGGCGCACCGGGATTCACTGCACGTGCGCCGCGGCCACCCGGAACGCCGTCGCGGCCGGGACCGACCACATCGAGCACGCGCTGTTTATGATCGACGAAGCCGGTCACCAGCAGTTCGAACCCGACGTCGCAGACGCGGTGGCCCGGACGGCGAGCGTGACCTCGACGCTGTGCGTCGGCTACTTTATCGTGGACGCGCTCGGCCCGCGGCTCGGCGCCCCGGACGCCCGGCCCGAGGACCGCGCGGCCGTCGAGCGGTGGCACCGCATGAACGAGGCCAACGTGGACAACGTCCGCCGGATGCGGCGTGCCGGGGTCCGCTACATCGCGGGGACCGACGCGGGCTGGCGGTTTACGCCGTTCGACGGCCTGGCGCGCGAGATCGAGCTGCTCGCGGACGCCGGGGCGAGCCCCAGCGAGGCGATCGTCGCCGCGACGTCCGGGGCCGCGGCGGTGCTCGGCATCGAGGGGGAGACGGGCACGCTGCGGGCGGGGCTCGCCGCCGACATGATCGCCGTGCCCGGCGATCCGCTGGCCGATCTCACCGCGCTGCGCCGGCCGGCGATGGTCATGCTCGGCGGCGATGTGGTCGTGGGCGGCTAGCCGTCCGCCTGCTCGACGGCGCGCAGACAGCGACGACGGAGGGACGCAGATGCTGCTCAGGAACGCGACGGTGCTCTCGATGGCGGGCCCGGAGGCGCAGCCGGCATCCGCCGACGTGCTCATCGCGGACGGGCGGATCGCGGGGGTCGGACCGCACCTCGCGCCGCGAGAGGCGGACCGCGTCGTGGATCTCAGCGGAAAGTACGTCCTGCCGGGCCTGATCGACGCCCACACCCACATCACCATCAGCGGCGGCCTTGTGGAAGAGGAGCTCGCCTTCGATCCGCGGGTCCGCGTGCTGCGGGCGGCGGACAACGCCCGGCGCACGCTCTTGGCCGGGATCACCACGATTCGGGACACGTGCGGCCTCGATGACAGCGATGTCGTGCTGCGGGACGCGATCCGCTCCGGGCATCTGCTCGGGCCCCGGATCGTGGCGTGCGGCCGGATGATCACCATGACGGGCGGCCACGGCTGGTTCTACGGGCAGGAGACCGACGGGCCGGACGCGGTCCGCCGGGCGGTGCGGGAGCGCATCAAGGTGCGCACGGATTGGGTCAAGTTCATGGCGAGCGGCGGGTTTGCCGAAGAGGGCGAGCAGCCGGCTTCGAGCCAGCTGGACCCCGACGAGCTGACGGCCGGCGTGCACGAGGCGCGCAAAGCCGCGCGGCCGACGTGCGCCCACGCGCATGGGGCGACCGCGATCAAGGACTGCCTGCGCGCCGGGATCGACTCGATCGAGCACGCCTCGTTCCTCGACCGCGAGGCGATTGATCTCCTACTCGAGCGCGAGGCCTACATCGTCCCGACGTTTTCCATCTACTACAAGATGAAGGAGACGGGGGCGGCGCACCACCTCCCGCCCTTCGTCATCGATCTCGTGAACCGCTCCTGGGACCGCAAGGTGGCGAGCTTCCTCGAGGCCCATCGCGCCGGCGTCCGCTTTGCCGCGGGGTCGGACAATGGATCCCCCGCGGCGCCGCACCCGGACATCGCGACCGAGATCGAGATCCTGGCGAGGATCGGGCTCGGTCCTTACCAGGCGCTGCGGGCGGCCACCACGTACGCGGCGCGCCTCCTCGGTCTCGGCGACGAGGTCGGTACGGTCGAGCCGGGCAAGCGGGCCGACCTGATTGTGCTGTCGGCGGATCCGCTGCGCAACGTCTCAGCGGTGCGGTCGGTCGACGCGGTGATTCACGATGGGCGGTGGTACGGTCCGGCGTCGGCCGCCGATGCGCCCGTCGCGGCCGCGGGGGCGGCCCGGACGTAGGGCTTCACGGCCTCGTTGGCGTCCATGGAGCGACTCCCGTCCGGTTGATCCCAGCGGCCAGCCATACGGCGCGTGATGATCCCGCGCGCGCTCAAGGCGGCGTTGAAAGTATGACCGCCACGACTGGGGTAGGGCGTCCAACTCGACAGCGCCCCGCAGCATGTCGGGATCGGCGGTCTTCGCCGCGGACAATTCCGTGATGTCTTGCCGGGAACCGTTTGATGATGTCCTCGCGTCCGAACTTCAGCCCGAGCTTGTAGCACGGCATCCGCGGCTCGGTGACGATGACGTCCGCCGATCCGACCCGGACGTGATCCCCGATCCGCACGTCGCGTTCCAGCAGCGCGAGGGTCGTGAGATTCTCACCGAACATCCCCCACGGCAGCTCCATCCCGGGAAACTCCCGCTGCCAGTAGGCGTAATGCTCAGACGGGTAGGTGTACACGGCCTTGCTCGGACCGCCGTGCACGCGCAGATCGGCTTGTCGATCGCCGTCCAGGTTCAGGCGGCGCATCGTGACCCGAACGTCCACCGGTGCCTTGAACATGCCGGTCGTGACGAGCTTGTCCTTCCAGCGGACTTCGCGCGGCGTCCCTACGTTGACCGACACGGCCTTCACGGCGGTCTCCCCACTGCGCAGTGACATCCTTCTCCCCCCACAACCGCACCTGGGGGAGATGATTCCCGGCGCGCGCGGACGCCCCGACCGTCCCGTCCCGATCGCCATTCCCCACGCTCCGAGCTCCGAACGGCGAGCCCGGCAGGGCTCTGGCGGCGGTCGTGGAGAAGTGGTCCTTAGCATTGTCAATGCCGATGGCGGTGATCGCGGTAACGTGTAGCCGACACGGCGGCGCGGAGGGAAATATGGACGCAAAGACTGCGGGCAAGTGCCCTGTCGTACACGGGACGACGAGGGTCGGAATGAGGTCGAACGACGACTGGTGGCCGAACCGGCTGAACCTCAGGATCCTCCGCCAGAACTCGCCCCAGTCCGATCCCATGGGCAAAGACTTCAAGTACGCGGAGGAGTTCAAGAAGCTCGACTTCAAGGCTCTGAAGAAAGACCTCGCCGCGCTGATGACGGACAGCCAAGACTGGTGGCCCGCGGATTTCGGCCATTACGGCGGGCTCTTCATTCGCATGGCGTGGCACAGCGCCGGTACCTACCGCGTCGGCGATGGCCGCGGCGGTGCGGGCGCGGGCCAGCAGCGCTTCGCGCCCCTCAATTCTTGGCCGGACAACGCGAACCTCGACAAGGCACGCCGGCTCTTGTGGCCGATCAAGCAGGAGTACGGCCGGAAGATTTCCTGGGCCGACCTGATGATCCTCGCCGGCAACGTCGCGCTCGAGACGATGGGTTTCAAGACATTCGGCTTCGGCGGCGGTCGCGCCGACGTGTGGGAGCCTGACGAAACCGTCTACTGGGGCAAGGAGGACACCTGGCTCGGCGACAAGCGCTACACGGGCGACCGCCGGCTCGAGAATCCGCTCGCCGCCGTGCAGATGGGTCTCATCTATGTGAATCCGGAAGGGCCGAACGGCAAGCCCGATCCGCTCGCCGCGGCCATTGATATTCGCGAGACCTTCAAGCGCATGGCGATGAACGACGAGGAGACGGTTGCGCTCATCGCCGGCGGGCATAGTTTCGGCAAGACCCATGGCGCTGGCGATCCGAAGCTCGTCGGCCCAGAACCCGAGGCAGCGTCCATTAAGGAGATGGGCCTCGGTTGGAAGAGCAAGTTCGGCACCGGCAAAGGCAGGGACGCAATCACGGGCGGACCTGAAGTCACCTGGACGCAGACGCCGACAAGCTGGAGCAACTACTTCTTCGAGAACCTGTTCGACAATGAATGGGAGCTGACCAAGAGCCCGGCCGGTGCGTATCAGTTTACGGCGAAAGGCGACGCCGCCGCGATTCCGGATGCCTTCGACCCGTCGAAGCGGCATGCGCCCACCATGCTGGTCACGGACCTCGCCTTACGGTTCGACCGAGCGTACGAAAAGATCTCGCGGCGCTTCTACGAACATCCGGACCAATTCGCCGACGCGTTCGCGCGGGCGTGGTTCAAGCTCACGCACCGCGACATGGGCCCGCGCGCACGCTATCTCGGTCCGGAGGTGCCGACCGAGGAGCTGATCTGGCAGGATCCGGTTCCCAAGGTTGATCACAAGCTGATCGACGGTGAGGACATCCGCGCGCTCAAGGCGCAAATCCTCGCCTCGGGCCTCTCGATCCCGGAACTGGTCTCGACCGCCTGGGCCTCGGCGGCCGCCTTCCGCGGCTCTGACAAGCGCGGCGGGGCGAACGGGGCGCGCATCCGCCTCGCGCCGCAGAGGGACTGGGAAGCCAACCAGCCTGCCCAATTGGCAAGGGTGCTCGAAACCCTTGAGGGCATCCAGAAAGCGTTCGACGGCGCGGCAAGCGGCGGCAAGAAAGTGTCGCTCGCCGATCTGATCGTTCTCGGCGGCTCAGCCGCCGTCGAGCAGGCCGCGAAAAAGTCCGGGCACGACGTGACCGTTCCATTCGCGCCCGGACGCACGGACGCGTCGCAGGAGCAAACCGACGTGGAGTCCTTTGCCTACCTCGAGCCGGTTGCGGATGGCTTCCGCAACTACCTCAAGGCCAAATACGCCGTGCCGGCAGAGGAGCTTCTGATCGACAAGGCGCAACTCCTGACGCTCACCGCGCCGGAGATGACCGCTCTCGTTGGCGGCTTGCGTGTCTTGGGTGCGAACCACGGCAAGTCGCAACACGGCGTCTTCACGAAGCGGCCAGAGACGCTGACCACCGACTTCTTCGTGAACCTCTTGGACATGAGCACCGAGTGGAAAGCGACCGCGGATGAAAATGTGTTCGAGGGACGCGACCGCACGAGCGGCAAATTGAAGTGGACCGGCACCCGCGTCGACCTCATCTTCGGTTCGAACTCTGAGCTGCGTGCCCTTGCCGAAGTCTATGGCTCCGCCGATGCGCAAGCGAAGTTCGTGGCCGACTTCGTGGCGGCGTGGACCAAGGTGATGAACGCCGATCGCTTCGATCGCGCTTGAGGTCTTCTTCGTCCGCCACATCGCGACGATCTGGCCGTCCTCGCCCGTCTGGACGAACTCGTCGTATCGCGCCGACTCTTCGACCGGGTACCAGGCGCGCGTTTCCGGATCGAACAACATCACCCGCTCACCAACGCGGATCTGTCCTCGCGCCCGCCCCCGGCCGCGGCGGGCCGGTTAAGGCACCTCGGCGACCCGACGCGTCTGGAGTAGGGTGATCCCGGCGAGGACGACGGCGATGCCAGCGCCGCGCCACACCGTCATCTCGTCTCCGAGCAGCAGGACGCTGCACACCACCGCGACGACCGGCTCCAGCATGCCGAGCAGCGCCGTGCGGGTCGCCGGGATCGCGCGCAGGGCGGCGAGCACGCACAGGCTCGCGACCGCCCCGCTCAGGCTTGACGCCGCTACCGCGAGCTGCCCCGGCAGCGGCATCGCGAGCCGGACTTGGCCCGCGGCCAGTCCCGCGGTCCAGTAGACGGCCGCGGAGGCGGGGAGGACGACCGCGAGGATCGAGAGCGGATGGATGTCCCGCACCAGATGCCGCTGCACGACGAGGTACCCCCCCGCACCCAGCGTCGTCACGGCCAGCGCCACGGCGCCGAGCGCGTGCCCGAACTGCGGCGTTTGGCCCGCGACCAGCACCGCGCCCGAGACGACCGCGATTAGGATCGCGACGTCCGCTGCCTGCAGCGATTCCCGCAGGAACACGCGGCTCATCCACGCGACGTGAATCGGGGAGGTGTTGGCGATGACCGATGCGGTCGACGCCGGGAGGACGGAGAGGGCGTAGAAATACGCGAAGACCTGGGCCGGCAGCAGCGTCAGCCCGAGTGCCAGCAGCAGCCCGAACTGCGCCCGTGGCACGGTGCGCCGCGTGACGGCGAGTGCGATCCAGACGATGAGCGCCCCGACAGTCGCGCGCAACGCGAGCAGGGTGAGCGGAGTGACCCCGGACGCGTAGGCGATTTTTGCCAGGATGGGAGAGATCCCGTACAGGGTCGCGCTCAGGAGCACGAGGAGGGATGCCATCGAATGGGCCCGGCCGCACGCACGGCCTGCCGGGCCGTCGAGACGCGGGCGCTCCCGGGTATTCGCGGCCGAGCGGAGCCTTCCTGCGATGCGGCGCGCGCCGCACGCGGATCCCCCGTGGCCGTGCCGCCGCGTTCACGCTACAATGGCCGTGATCGAGGGCGGCGGGGACCGCCGGCGGGGGGAACCGGAATGCGGACCATCACGCGACTGACGGTCATCGGGGTGCTCGCGCTGGCCTGCGCGCTGCCGAGCCACGCCGCGGAGAAGATCTTCCGCACGTCGGATCCCGCGGTGTTTCGCCTCGTCACGGTGACGCCGCGCAACGGCGTCGAGCACTGGGTGTCTACGGGGACCGCGTTCTTTATCAGCCCCGACGGCACCGCGCTGACCAATCATCACGTCGTCGTCGATGCGGAGCACCACCCGGACCAGTACCAACTGCTGGCCGTCGTCGGCAAGGAGTTCTACAGCGTCGAGATCGCGTGTGCGCGCGAGGTGCCGGGGGATCCCAACTTCGACCGCGCGGTCTTCGGGGCCGACGTCGCGGAGGTCAGGCTCCTGCCGTCCGCGTTCTCGGCGGAGACGTTTCAGGTGGGTGCCACGGGAGATGTCTATCGTGCGCACCGAGCGGCGCTGCCCACATTCCCGACGCATCCGCTGGGCGGCAACCCGAAGGTAGGCGACCACGTGGTCGTGGTGGGCTACGGGTTGACGGTGGGCGACAGCTCTGACCCGACCGGCTTTCAGTGGGCGTCGACGGGGACGGTGAGCGACGTCGGGACGGCACCGGATGGGACGCCGCTCTTTCGCCTCGTCGCCGCACGTCCTCCGCAGCCGGGGCACAGCGGGGCCCCCGTCATGGACCCCGGTGGGCATGTCGTGGGGATCGAGGCCTGGGCGGAACAGCTCGCGCCCGCCGGCGTCGCCATCGGCGCGTCGGCACTCCTGCACGTCTGCCCGTAGCGGCCAGCGGGAGTTCCCCGGGCGCCGTCTGGCGGGCGTCGGGCCAACAGCTGCGTGTTGCGCTTAGGGAAGCGGGGACGGCGTCGGGTGCGGTGCGCCCGTCACCTCGGGGAGTGCGAGCGCGGTGGTCCCGGGTCGGCTGATGCTGCTGTGCTGCGGAATGATGCGGAACGTCTCAAGGATCGCACTGATCGTCGCATAGTCCGTGCGGACCCGATCCGCCTGGTTGAGCGTGGCGCCGAGCACGAGGAACCCCTCTCGCCCCTGCGCGAAGAACGCCAGCACCATATACAGTGACGGGGTAGTCCCCCGAGGGGCCGTGACGCCGTAGAGATAATACGCCCGCTGTCCCGCGATGGTGGCAAAGCCGTCCTGGGTCACTTGGAAGTTCGGGTCGGGCGTGGTGTCTTGGTGCACCGAGTTCGCAATATCATCGGGTGTGATGGGCCGAGGGAAATCGACCGGAATCACCACGAGGCGCGGCGGCACGGTGAAATCCACATTCGGACCCACGCCGATCATGGCCGACTGCGAGCTGCCGCTTCTGGACAGCGAGCTGACGGGTACTTCCGTGGACAGAATTTTTGTGTTGTGCTGCACCGCCTCGACGGTCCAGCGTGGTGGAAAGGCGATTGAAAATCGATTGTTGGCGTCGGTGACCCGCTTCATGCCGGTCTGCGCGCCCGCGGGCGGCAGGACGGCGGCGCAGAATACGAGCGCAAGTGCCCCGGCCGCGAGGCGCATCAGGTCGAGCGCGCGTCGTCGCGGCCCCGTCGCGCCATCCCGCTCGGTTCGGCGCGTCTGCGAGGTGCGCAGTGGCCTCCGGACTCTCCCGCTCACAGTGCGCGACATCTGCAGCCCCCCAATTCGCAACAGACGCGCCGTCGGCTGAGCCGCCGCCGCCACCTTGGTGTGCTTATGCACGGGCTCCGCCAGGAGTAGACGGGCCTGGGCCGGTAGTACGTGATCATCCCGGAGTTCTCCTCCGGACGGCCGGGGTCCGGCGCGCTCTACCGCGCGGTTTTCGCCTCCCCGAACTGCATCAGCTGGTACGAGACGCCGCCGGTGGTCTCCTCGGTCGTCCACGCCGACCGTACGTTCCCGGCCAGACGGGGCTTCGGGGTCGTCGTCTTGACGCCGAGGGCGCTCAGGCGGCCGAGCGTGCCGTCGAGGTCATCGACCTCGACGGCGATGTGCTCAATCCGCACCTTCGCGCCGCGCAGGCGCCGGCGCCGCTCCTCCGGCTCCCCGATGTGTACGATCTCGATGTCGACCTCGCCGCACCGGTAGAATTCCCCGTGGATCTGCCCCTCCGGCATGTCCGCCGTGCGATTGAGTGGCAGGCCGAAGATCTCCGCGAGCCAATGCTGCGAGTTGCTCAGATCCTCCACAATCACGCCGATGTGGTTGATCCGCCGGAACATCGGTTGTGCCGCTGCCGCCATCGCATGCCACCCCTCTCCGTGAGTCTGTCTCGTCTCTCTGGTTCGAGGCCGCGGGCCGACACTCCGCCTCGCCGCGCGCGCCCGCAGGGAGGATCGGCCGCCCGCCGAGAACTGACCTGCGTGCGAACGCATCCCGCCGGAGGCACGCCGTGAAGCTGCTCGTCGCCGAATGCATGCAGGAGATCTCGTCGTTCAACCCGGTCCCGAGCCGCTATGAAGACTTCACGATCCGCCGCGGCGGCGCCGTCTTCGATCAGCGGGGACGCAACACCGCGATCGGAGGCGCGGCCGACGTGTTCGACGCGCACGGCGGCATCGACCTCGTGCCGACGTACAGCGCGCGCGCCGGGAGCGCCGGGCCGCTGTCGGCCGCGGGCTGGCGGCGGCTCTCGGACGAGGTGCTCGCCGCGGTCGCCGCCGGCGCCCGCGGCGTGGACGGTGTCTACTTCTCGATGCATGGGGCGATGGGGGCGGACGGCGAGTTGGACCCGGAGGGACATCTGCTCGAGCAGACCCGCCGGATCGTCGGCGACGGCGTCCCGATCGTCGCATCGCTGGACCTTCACGGGATCTTGACCGAACGCATGCTGCGGGCGCTGGACGGGCTCGCCCTCTACCACACCTACCCGCACGTGGACTTCGCGGATACCGGCGTGCGCGCCGCGCGCCTCTTGCTCCGCATCATCGACGAGCGGCTCGCGCCGGTGATCGCGCGCGTCGTCATGCCCGCGCTCGTGCGCGGTGACGAGCTGGTCACGAAGTCGGGCTGCTTCGGCGACGTGATCCGGGAGGCCGAGCGGCTCGAGCACGAGGACCGCGTGCTCGCGGCGGGGGTCATGATCGGGAACCCGTTCACGGACGTCCCGGAGCTGTGCAGCCAGGCCGTCGTGGTCGCGCAGGACGCGGCGGTGGCCGACGCCGAGGCCGTGCGCCTGTCCGAGGAGTTCTGGGTCCACCGCCACCGCATGCAGGGCAAGCTGATCCCGCTCGACCGGGCGATCGCGCAGGCGCGCCGGATGGCCGGGCCCGTGATCTTTACGGACGCCGCGGACGCGACCTCGTCGGGGGCGACCGGGGACAGCAACGCGATCCTCTCCGCCCTCCTGCGCGCCGGGTACGAGCGGTCGGTGCTGCTGCCGATCGTCGACCCGGCGGCGGCCGCCGCGGCACACGCGGCGGGCGTCGGCGCCACCGTGCGGGTCCGCCTCGGCGGCGCGATGGATCCGCGATTCATCCCGGTCGAGGTGACCGCGGAGGTCGAGATGCTGTCGCGCGGGCGGGCCGCGCTCGAGACCAGCGGCAACGCCCTCGACGCCGGGCCGACCGCCGTGCTCCGCGCCGGCCATGTGACCATCCTGGTCATGACCCGCTCGGTGAGTCTGTTCGACCGGGCGATGTTCGTCGCCCATGGCCTCGACCCGCAGCGGTTCCATCTCACGGTCGTCAAGTCTCCGCACTGCGAGTACCATATGTTCGACGAGTGGGCGGAGAAGGACTTCAACATCGACGCGCCCGGCGCGACGAGCGCCGACCTCAAGTCGCTTGGGCACCGGATCTGCCGCCGGCCGATGTTTCCGCTTGACGGCGACGTCGCGTTCGCGCCGGCCGCCCAACTGTTCCGGCGGGCACGGTAGCGGCGGGCGCGCACACCGAGGTGATCGAGCGATGAGATCCGTGCCGGAGCAGCCCGTCGAGCTTACCCCCCTCCTGGTGGAGTATCTGACCGGAGCCGGGACGCTGCCGCTTGAGGCGGCGGTGCTGGCGCCGACCAAGCGGTTGATCCTGGATCTGTTCGGCGCCTCCGTGACGGCGGCGTCGCCGAGGTTTGCGGCGGGACGCCTCCTCCGGGCGTTCATCGACGCGGAGGGCGGCGCGCCGCGGGCGAGCGTGTTCGGGCGGCCCGCCCGCACGTCGATGACAAGCGCCGCGCTCGTGAACGGGACGTTCGGATACTACTGCGACGTCGAGCCGCATCACGTCGCCTCGGTCATGCACGCGGTCGCCGCGGTGGTCCCGTCCGCGCTCGCGGTCGGGGAGGCGGAGGGCGCCCAGGGCGGCGCCGTGCTCACCGCGTGCGCGGTGGGCATCGACCTGGCGTGTCGGATGAGCGAGGCGCTGGATCCGCGCGCGCTGTACGCGCGCGGCTTTCACCCATCCGCGGTGGCGGGGACGTTTGGCGCGGCCGCGGCGGCCGGCTGCCTCCTGCGGCTCGGACGCGACGCCTGGCGCAGCGCCCTCGGACTGGCGGCCCTGCAGGCGTCCGGGCTGCTGAGCTGGACCAGCGATCCCAGCGAGCAGTCCCGCCCCCTGAACATCGGGATCGCCGCCCGAAACGGCGTGACCGCCGCGAGTCTCGCCGCGCTCGGCTTCGGCGGGCCGGCCGCCGTGCTCGAGGGGAAGTACGACATCTTCCACGCGTTCTCGGGCGTCCGGCGCCCGGAGCGGCTCACGGACGGCCTCGGCCGCCGGTTCGCGGTGTCGGGGTTTGCGATCAAGCGGTACTCGTGCTGTGCGTTTCTGCATCCGGGTCTCGACGCGCTGCTGGCCCTCCTCGGGACCGAGCGCGTCGCCTCGCGGGACATCGCGGCCATCGAGCTGCGCTTTCCGAAGTCCGGCGCGTCCGTGATCGACAACAACGCGCTGCGGTCCCACAATGCGCAGTACATCCTGCCGGTGGCCGCGGTGCGCGGCGAGATCACGATCGACGACATCCTGACCGACCGGCGCGAGGACCCGGAGGTCGCGCGGCTGTCGCGCCAGGTGCGGGTGGTGCACGACGACGCGCTCGACGCACACTACCCGGACGAGTACAGCAGCATCGTCTCGGTCGCGCTGACCGACGGGCGGGAGCTGCGCGGCCGGGTGGACCGCGCGAAAGGCACGCCCGAGAACCCGATGACGGACGACGAGGTGCTCGCGAAATACCTGTCGATGGCGTCCCGCGCGTGCGGGGACGCACGCGCGCGGGAGCTCGCCGACCTGGTGTCGCACCTTGACGAGCTCGACGACGTGCGGCGGCTTGGAGACGCGATGCGCATGGTCGCGGAGCCGGACGGGGGGCAGCGATGATCGAGCGGTACGACGTGATCGTGCGCGGTGCCCGGGTGATCGATGCCGCCCAGGGGTTGGACGGGCCGACGGATATCGGCGTGATCGGCGATCGGATTGGGGCGGTGTGCGATCTCGGCGGCGCGGAGGCGGGCCGGGTCGTCGACGCCCGCGGCCTGATCGCGTCGGCGGGGTGGATCGACCTGCACGTGCACTGTCTCCACGGCGCGCACGAAGGCAGCGTCCGTCCGGACGAGGACTGCGGCGTCCGCACCGGCGTGACCACGGTGGTGGACACCGGATCGTTCGGGGCCGACCAGTTCGGCGCGTTTCAGGACACGGCCGGCCGGGCGACCACGCGCGTCCTCGGGTATCTGAACGTGTCGGCGCGGCGCGGGTCGCCGATCCACGGCGACTGGAGCCTGTTCGACCAGAAGCGGACGATTGCGACCGCCGAGGCCCACCGCGACCTGCTCGTCGGGATCAAAGTCCTGGCGTCCCAGCGCCACTGCGGCAACCTCGGCCTGCTCCCGCTGCAGCTCGGTCTGCAGGCCGCGCGTGAGGCCCGCACCGGCTTCATGGTGCACATCGGCGTGGCACCCCCGGTGATCCAGGACGTCCTGAGCGCGCTCGGCCCCGGCGACGTCGTGACGCACTGCTTCAAGGCCTACCCGGGGGGTCTCATGCACCGCTGGGGCCGGCCGGTGCCGGAAGCCTGGGCCGCGGCGGAACGGGGCGTGCGGTTCGATCTCGGCCACGGCCAGGGCAGCTTCTGCTTCACGGCGGCGCGGCAGGCCCTCGCCGCGCGCTTTCCGCTCCACTCCATCTCCACCGATCTGCACCAGGGCAACGTGAAGGGCCCCGTCTTCACGCTCGCCCGCACCATGGCCAAGTTTCTGCACCTCGGGCTGTCGCTCCCGGACGTGGTGCGGCTCGTGACGCTCGGGCCGGCCGCCGCGATCGGGCGCGCCGAGGAGTTTGGGACGCTCCGGCCGGGCGCCTGCGCCGATATTACCGTGTTCCGGGTGCTTGATGGGCCGGTCGAGTACGTCGACAGCGAGGGCGCGAGCGAACGAGGGACCGTGGACCTGGCGGCGGTGCATACCATGCGCGCAGGCAAGCTCGTCGGGACGGTGTCCTGACGCGACCCCGCGCCCGGCGTCCCGTCGGTCCCTGCGTTCGCCCCGTCGATCCGAACCTACGCCGCGCCGATTCCGTAGACGAGAGGAGACGCGGGGACTCGCCGCGCACGGGCGCGGCGCCGTTGCCGTATGGCCGCAGGGAGGCCCGGCGGCGTGCGCGAATCCTCGAGCGGGGCCACGGAACGCGAAGGGGTCGAATCTGTATGCGACGGCTCGGCACGATGACCGCGATGCTGGTGCTGGTGATCTGCACGCTTGCGCCGCCGGGCGCGCGCGCACAGGGGGTCGTCAGCCTTGTCAGCCGCGCCACCCCGTCGGTCGCGTACGTGGTGTCGTTCGGGACCGACGGCAAGCCGCACGAGTCCGGGACGGCGTTCGCGATCGGCAACGGGCTGCTGCTGACCGCGCTGCATGTGGTCGCGACGGCCACGAAGGTGACGGTGCAGTTTCCCACTCAGACGGCGGTCGCCGCGGACGTCGTCGAGATCGACACGGAGCAGGACGTCGCCGTGCTCCATCTCGCCGAGACCCCTCCGTCTGTGCCGGCCGCGCTCCCGCTCGCCAGCTCCGCCGCGGTGCAGCTCGGGGAGTCGGTGACGGTGCTGGGGTACCCGCTGGCCTCGCCGGAGCATCCGACGCTCACGGTCACGCAGGGGATCGTCAGCGCGCTCAACGTCGAATCGAAGTTTCTCCAGATTGACGCGCCGATCAACCCGGGGAACAGCGGCGGGCCCGTCCTCGCCGCCGACGGCCGGGTGATCGGCATCGTGGACGCCTCGGTGTTGGGCGCGCAGAACTTCAACCTGGCGGTCCCGATCGACGTCGCGCAGCCGCTCGTGGCGCACGCGCCCGGCGCCGCGCCGCTGCCGCTGCCCCTGACCACGACGGTCACGCTGACGCTGACGCACACCGGGAACGACATCGGGCCGACCTCGCACCAGGAGGCCGAGGCCGTGTCGTGCGTCGACGCGCCGCCGCACGCCGCCTATCTCAACTCCCTCGCCGTCTCCCTGAACGTAGAGCGTCCGCTCCACATGATCGCCTGGCTCTCGTTTAAGCGCGGCCTGCCGGTCGACAACTCGGGCGGCGGGGTGTTCGCGCAGATCAACGACAGCGTGCCGCCCGAAATGATCCATGCCCTCACCGACCTGAACCTTCCCACCGACCGCGTCTGCCTCAACTATGACGCGTGGAACGAGACCACTCAGCGGGCGGGACACAAGTTTACCGTGACGTACACGCTCGGCTACCTGGTCTTCACGACGCCGTCGACCACCGGCACGTCCGCGTCCCACTGACCCGCGGCGGGGATGAGGGGCCGCGCGCGCGGGGCGGGGGCGGCACCTGCCACGGACGAGGCCGCGCGGGTCTCGCCGAGTCTGCCGCGGGCGGTGGCCTGGGGCGCAGCCGCGGCGGCCGTGTACGTCGCGGCCGTGCTGCTGTCGTGGCCGGCCCCGGTGCGCCTGCTCTACGATGGGCTGGTCCCGCTGCCGCCCTATCACTGGGAGCATCCTCCGGCGGCCCTCGCCCACGACAACCAGCCCCCGGATTCTGCCGAGGCCGTGCTGGGGTTCGGGCCGCAGGGATCGCCCGCCGTGGAGGTCACCACCGACGACGGCCAGGCCATCGCGACGTTCCCGGCCGGGGCGATCGCCCCTCGGGCGGACGGATCGCCCGTCCGCGTGACGGTCGTGCCCATGGACCCCGCCTCGCTCCCGGCCGCGCCGCCAGGCAGCCGGTTCGACGGGAATGCGTACCGCATCGATGCGCGGTACGTCGACTCCAACACCGCGGCCCCCCTGCTCCGGCCGGTGACCGTGGTGCTGCGCTATCCGGTCCACGCCCGCCGGATGCTGCGGCGCGATGCGCAGTGGACCGTGCTCCCGACCACGGTGTTTACCGCGAGCCAGCAGCTGCTCGCGGCGACCGATCACCTCGGCGATTTCGGCACGGCCGCCCCTTAGCCCCGACGCACGGGCCGCCCCGACCCTCGACGATCAGCGCGCGCACCGAGGACATGAGCGGCGCGGCCGAGAACGATCAGCGGCGTGCCTGCTGCAGAAGGGGGGAGGACCATGTCCGAGGAGTTGTTGTGGCGGCGGCTGTCCGCCGAGCTCGACCGGCAGGTGGCCGGCTTTCCCGCGGTGGCCGGCCTCTGCGTGCGCGATCTGACCACCGACCGTCAGATCGCGATCCACGCCGACGAACTGTTCCCCACCGCGTCGATGATCAAGATCCACATTCTCGCCCGCATGATGCAGCGCGTCGAGGCTGGCGAGCTGGATCTTACGCAGCGCATCCGCATCGACCAGGCCGTGCGCGTGCCCGGGAGCGGGGTGCTCACGTACTTCGACGATCCCGAGGACCTGACGATGCGCGACGTGGCCATCCTCATGATCATCGTGTCCGACAACACGGCGACAAACCTGTGCATCGATTGGGCGACGATCGACGGGACCAACGCCATGCTGCGGAAGCTCGGCCTGACCAAGACGACGCTACGCCGCAAGATGCAGGATCACGCGTCGGTGCTGCGCGGGGACGAGAACGTCGCCTCACCCGCGGAGGGCGTGCAGATGCTGATGGCGCTGCATCGGGGCGAGGGCTTGAGCCGCTTCGTGTGCGACGAGACCTTGAACATTCTGAAGAAGCCGAAGCGCGGATGGATCGCGGAGGGCCTGCCGCAGGATGTGCTGATCGCCAACAAGCCGGGCGGCATGGATCGGATCAAGACCGACGCGGCGATCGTCTATTTGAAGCGCCGGCCGTACGCGATCTGCGTCATGACGAAGTACGGCCCGCCGGACCGGTCGGTGGCGGAGCGATTTATCGCCGACGTGTCGCGGACGGTGTACGGGTATCTCGCGACCTTGGACGTCACGAGCCCCTACGGGCAGGGGGTGCCGCCAGATCTGCTGCGGTGACCCGCGCCTCACGGGCGCGTCCCGCCGGTGCCGCGGGCGGCGGCGGGACGCGGGAGGCGTCGGCGGGCCCGAGGCGCCCGTCGCATCCGGCCCCCTGTCGTGATGCGGGACGCGAAGACGCGCCAGGCGCGCGGCGGGTGGGTCGTGGCGCTTGGGGACGCGCTGCGACAGATTCGCAACCCCGCCTGGTTTCCGCAGATTCCGCTCGCCGCCGCGCTCGCGTTCTCGGGCGGCCATCTCCTCTGGGTCACGTTCGGATCGACGTGGGGCGCGCTGGCCACCGGCGTGTGGGCCACCAATCTGATCCGGTCGTCCGACCTTCCCTACCTGCTGATCGGCGCCGCGATGATGACGGTGTCCGTGGGGCTCGCGCTGCGCTCCCGCGTGGCGTGGGCGTTCGCGCTGGTGCTGACGCTCTCCGTCGTGCTGTTCGTGGTCCGGTTCGGACATCCGTACGGGCGGTATCTGGAGTCGTTCGACAGCCTGCTGGTGGTGGCGCTGTTGCTTGCCTACCGGTCCTTCGATCGATCCGTCGTGGGCGGCGCAGCGCTGGTGGTGATGATCGCGGTCGTGCCGGCGCTGACCTACGCGACCTTCGGCAGCTTCTATCTCGGGGATCAGTTTACCCCGCCGATCAAGAGCCTCTTTACCGCGTTCTACTACACGGTCGTGACGATGACGACCGTCGGCTACGGGGACATTGTCCCGACGACCGACGCGGCCCGGCTGTTCGCGATCCAGGTCATTTTTCTCGGTGTCGGACTGCTCGCGACGTCGATCAGCGCGGTGGTCGGCCCGCTCGTCCGTTCCAGTTTCGCGCGCGTCAGCGGTCAACGGGAGGGATACATGAGCCGCAGCAACCATTTTCTGATCGTTGGCGCGACCCCCGTCGCGCAGAACGCCTACCGAGAGCTGAAGCGGCGCCGCCAGACGGTGACGGTTATTCTGGGGCAGGGCCAGACCGGCGAGTTCGACAAGGACGACGTCGTGATCGGCGACGCGAACAACGTCGAGGTCCTGCGCACGGCCAACGCGGACCGCGCGCGGGCGGTGGTCGTCGCGCGCGCCGACGACTCCGAGAACGCTTTCATCGTGCTGGCCGTCAAGGAGCTCAAGGGGTCCGCGAAGACCTTCGTCGTGGTCAACGACGGCAAGCACCTCGCGCGTGTCAAGCTGGTCCGTCCGGACGTCATGATGGCGCCGGACGTCATGGGCGGAGAGCTGCTGGCGATGGCGCTGACGGACGAGCCGATCACCGGCCAGCACCTCATGGACCGGTTGTTCGATAACGAACTCGGCAAGGGCGACGGAGCCTAGCGCGCCGCAGGCGTGCGCCCCGCAGGACAGTCGGGTCCGCCGGGGAAGGGTTCCGACGGACGGCGACGGAGACGGAGGACGGCGATGGCGGCGACGCATTACGTGCCGGCGGACGCGGTGCACTTTACCTGGGATGTCGGCCACCCACCGGCGGTGACGATCGACAGCGGCGACGTGATCGTGGTGCGGACCCGCGACGTGAGCGACAATCAGCTCAGCCCCGCGTCGACCTCCGACGCGCTGGCGTCGATGAACTGGGACCGCGTGTACCCGCTCGCCGGGCCGGTGCGGGTGCGGGGGGCGCGGGAGGGCGACACCCTGGCCGTGGAGATCCTCGAGATGCACTCCGAGGGGTGGGGGTGGGCCGCCATCCTGCCCGGACTCGGGCTGCTGCCGGAGGAGTTCAAGGAGCCGTACCTCCGGATCTTCGATCTGACCAACGGGGACGCCGCGTACCTGCGCGACGACATCGCGGTTCCGATCGAGCCGTTCTTCGGCACGATGGGCGTCTGCCCGGCCGGCGCGGCGAAGCAGCCGATCATGCCGCCCGGGACGTTTGGGGGCAACATGGACACCCGTCAGCTCACGCGCGGCTCGACGCTGTATCTGCCGGTGCACGTCGACGGGGCGCTGTTCAGCGTGGGCGACGCGCACGCCGCGCAGGGCGACGGCGAGATCTGCGTCACCGCGGTCGAGGCGCCGATGTACGCGTCGCTGCGGCTGACGCTCGAGCCCGGCCGCCGCCTTCCTGCGCCGCAGTTCTCGGTCCCGGGTCCGCTGGCCCCCCGGGTCAACGACGGCGGATGGTACGGCACGACGGGAGTGGGGCCGGACGTGTACCGGGCGGCCCAGGACGCCGTGCGGGCGATGATCGCGCATCTCTCCGGGCAGTACGGGCTGTCGGCACAGGACGCCTACGTGCTCGCGAGCTTGTGCGTCGACCTGCGGATCTCGGAGATCGTCGACGCGGGACAGTACGTCGTCAGCGCGCTGCTGCCCCTGGCGGTGTTTCGCTCCTAAGCGCGCGGGGCCGGAGGCACGATCTGGCGCAGCGCGGGGAGCACGTCCGTCCCGAGGATGTCGAGGGTGGCCTCCTGGTCGACCGACGTGACCTGGACCGTGACGATGTCCGCCCCGACCTCGACCAACGGTCGGTACACCTCCACCAGTTCCGCGGGCGTGCGGGCCCACGCGTACTTGGCGATGATCTCGCGGCGGTCCATCGAGTCGGCCCGCTGCCGGAGGACGGCCGGGTCCACCTCGTCGAGCCGGCCCTCGACGCGGAGGCCCCGCCACGCGGCGAGCGCCTGCCAGGCTTCCTCCTCGGTGCGGGCGAGGATCGACCACCGCTGGGCGACGACCGTCGGCGTCGGCCGGCCCGCCTCGCGCGCGGCCTGCCGGAAGGGATCGATGACCTGCTGGTGCGCGTCGACCGGGTCCTTGACGCTGACGATGAGCCCGTCCGCGAGCCGGCCGGCCATCGCGGCGGACTGCTTGCCGCCGGCCGACATCCAGATCGGGACGTAGCCGCGCGGAGGGCTGTAGAGCTTGGCGGCGCGCGTCCGATAGTGCTCCCCGGTGAAATCGAGCTTCTTCCCGTCGAGGAGGCCGCGCATGATCGCGATCGCTTCCGCCATGCGGGCGGACCGTTCCTTGTACCCTGGGAAGTCCCAGCCGAGGGGGCGTTCGTTGATGCCCTCGCCGCTCCCGATGCCGAGCGCGAACCGGCCGCCGGACAGCCGGTCGACCGTGGCCGCCGCCTGGGCGACCAATCCCGGATGGTAGCGGAAGAGGGGGCAGGTCACGGCGGTGGCGAGGCGCACGCGCCGGGTGCGGACGGCCGCCGCGCCGAGCCAGGTCCACGCGGCGCCCGCCGCGGACGCGTCATCGACCCACGGGTGGAAATGGTCGGAGACCGTGAGGGCGTCAAACCCGACGTCCTCGGCGCGCACCGCGTGCTCGAGCAGGACCTCGGGCTGGAACTGCTCGGTGCCGCAGAAGTAGGCGAATGCTGGCATCGTGTCCTCCTCACGTGCTGGCATCGTGTCCGGCCGGCCTCACGGACCCGTGCACCGCGCCGGCGCCGCCGCGAGTCGGCCTCAGGCCGGCGTCCCCGCGGCCTCCGCCGGGCGCGGCCGCGTCACCGGACGATCAGGTCACGCGTACAGTTGGTGAGCGTTTCGAAGCCGGTGTCGGTGACGAGCACGGTGTCCTCGATCCGGAACGCCCCGATCGCGAAGTCGTAGATCCCGGGTTCGATCGTAAACACCATGCCGGGTTCCATCACCGTCGTGTCGCCGACCGCCACCGACGGAATCTCGTGTACGTCGAGGCCGAGGGCGTGCCCGGTCCGGTGCAGCATGTACTTCTCGTAGCCGAGTTCGCGGGTCGTCGCCTCGGCGACCTTGTCCACGTCCTGAATGGCGATGCCCGGCTTGACCGCGTGCAGCGTGCGGCGGAAGATCTCCGCCTCGGCCTCGTAGAATTCCCGCTGCCGCTTCGACACCTCGCCGATGAAGATGCCGCGGGTGAGATCGGCCCAGTAGCTCTTGTAGACCGCCCCGATGTCGAAGTTCAGCATGTCGCCGCGCTGCAGCGTGCGCGAGGATGCGTAGGGGTTCAGCATGTCGTACCGGTCGGGCCCCGACGCGACGACCAGGAATCCCGGCGCGTCCGCCCCGTGCTCCATCATCGTGACGCCGAGGACCCGCTGCAGGGTGGTCTCGCTGACCCCTTCGCGCGCCGCCGCGACGGCGGCGTCGAACGCGGCGTCGGTCGCCTTGCACGCGGTCCGGAGGTACGCGATCTCCTGCGGCGACTTCTTGACGCGGACCTTCCACATGATCTCGGCGGCGTTGACGAACGTCGCGCCGGAGAAGATCTCGCGCAGCTGCTCGTACTGATCGAACGTCATCGCCAGCCGCTGGCCGATCCCGAGCTCCAGCCCGATGCGGCCCGTGCGGAGGTGCTTCTCGTCCGCGACCTCGCGGACGATCGTGAACACGTCCGGACGGTCGGCGTACAGCCCCTTGCCCCAGCCTCGGATATCCTGGATCCAGGACGTCTTCCGCCCATCGCCGACCTCCAGGTTTGGCAGGACCAGCACCGGATCGCCTTGGGCCGGAATGACCGCGTAGAACGGCCGGAACTTACTCGCGAACAGGATCGTCCGGTAGCCGGTCAGGTAGATGAGGTTTGAGGCGTCGCTCAGCACGAGCGCCGTCACGTCGGCTTCCCGCATCAACCGCTGCACCGCGGCGTACCGCGCCTGATATTCTTCGACCGAGAACTCCAAGAACTTCATCGTCCCACCCCCATCGATCGTCCGCCTCCGCGGTCTGTCTCCGTGCTCCGCCCGGCGCGTCCCGCGTCACGCCAGGAGGCCGTCGGGTTGCTCCAGCAGCGCCTTGATGTCGCCAAGGAAGCGCGCCGCGTCCATGCCGTCGATCACACGGTGGTCCGCCGTGAGGGTCAGATCGCCCCGCCGCTGGGGACGGGCCTCTCCGCTCACCCACACCACCCGCGCGGTGACCGCGGAGACGGCCAGGATCGCGGCCTGCGGCGGATTGACGAGCGCGGTGAAGTGCTCGACCCCGAACATGCCGAGGTTCGACACGGTGAAGGTGCCCCCCTGAACGTCCTCCGGGGCGAGGCGAAACGCCTCCGCGCGCGTGCGCAGCCCGGCCAGGCCCGCCGCGAGGTCCGACAGCGCGCGGGTGTCCGCGGCCCGGAGCACCGGGACGACGAGTCCCCGGTCCGTCGCCACCGCGACACCCACGTTGACGTCGTCCAGGGCGCGGACGCGTCCATCTTCCCACCGGGCGTTGACGCGGGGATGCCGCCTGAGTGCCAGGGCCGCCGCTTTCACGACGAACTCGGTCACGCTCGGGATGACCGCGCCGTCCTCGGGGTCCGCCCGTTTGAGCGCCGCGCGCGTCTCGTCGAGCCGTGTCGCGTCGAAGGTCATCGACACCGAGAACTGCGGGACCTCGAGCGCGCGCGCCATGTGCTCCGCGGCCGCGCGGCGGTACCCCTCGAGCTGCTCGACGCGGGGTGCGGGCCGCGCGGCGGAAGCCGCGCGGCGCACGTCCTCCTCGGAGACGACGCCGCCCCCTGCGGCCGTCACCCGCGCGAGCGGCACCCCGAGTTCCCGGGCCAGCGCCCGCGCCCGGGGCGTGGCGCGCACGAAGCCGCCGGGGGCCTGCGGCTCGGGCGCCGGCGTCGTGTCGGTCTTCGGGCTCGGCTCGGTCCGCGTGGCCTCGCGGGCCGTCACCGTCGCGGGAGGCGCTGCCCGTTCACCCGCAGACGCGATCACGGCCAGCAGGGCGCCGACCGGCGCCTCATCCCCCCGCGCCACGACGATCTGCTGCAGCACGCCGGTCGCCGGGGCCGGGATCTCGACGTTCGCCTTCGCCGTCTCGACGACCACCAGCGGCGCGCCCTCGGCGACCGGCTGGCCTTCCTGGACGAGCCACTCCTGCACCACGGCGGTGGCCATGTACTCGCCCGCCACGGCGGTGAGCCGCACCTCTACCGGCATCGGACGCCGCTCACACCAAGTCCGCCGCGCGCAGCGCCGAGCGCGCCGCCCGCGCGATCGCGGCCGCGTCCGGCACGGACGCCGGCTCCAGCCCTGGGCTGTAGGGGACGGGCAGGTCCGCCGCGCCCAGCCGCTGGACCGGCGCGTCGAGGTAGCTGAACGCTTCTTCCGCGATCACCGCCGCGAGTTCGGCCCCAAAGCCTCCCGTGCGCCATCCCTCGTTGACGACCACCGCGCGGTGTGTCCGCTTGACCGACGCGACGATCGTGGCCACGTCGAGCGGCCGCAGGGTGCGGACATCAACGACCTCGGCGGAGACGCCGTCCCGCTCGAGTTCCTCGGCGGCCCGCAGCGCTTCGAGCACCATCCGCGAGGTGGCGACGATCGAGACATCGCCGCCCGGCCGTTTGATGTCGGCGACGCCGAGGGGGACGAGGTGCTCGCCCTCCGGCACGGGCCCGCGGGTGTTGTACAGCATCTTGTGCTCGATGAACACGACCGGATTGGGATCCCGGATCGACGCGGTGAGCAGGCCCTTCGCGTCCGCGGGCGTCGCCGGCATGACGACCTTCAGCCCCGGGATGTGCGCGACGATCGCCTCGAGGCTCTTGGAGTGCTGCGCGCCGGCGGCGCCGCCCGCGCCGCCCTGCGTGCGCAGCACGAAGGGGAGCTGGACCTGGCCCGCCCAGATGTAATGCATCAGAGAGGCCTGGTTGATCAGTTGATCGAGGGCGAGCGGCAGGAAATCCACGTACATGATCTCGCAGACGGGGCGCAGGCCCATCATCGAGGATCCGATTGCGAGCCCCACGATCGCTTCCTCGGCGATCGGCGTGTCGCGGACGCGCTCCGCGCCAAACTCCTGCTGCAGGTCCTTCGTGACCTTGAAGACGCCGCCGTAGATGCCGACGTCCTCGCCGAAGACGATGACGCGCGGGTCCCGGCGCATCTCCGAGACGAGCGACTCGTGGAGGGCTTCCGCGTACCGCAGCTCCCGCATCTCAGGGCGCCTCCGTCGCGTACACGTCGCCCCACAGGTCCTCGGCGGTCGGCAACGGGCTCGCGAGCGCGAAGGCGATGGCGTCCTGGACCTGCTCGCGCGCGGTCCGGGCCAGTGTGTCGAGCCGCTCGGGGGCGGAGCCCGCGGCCGCGAGCGCACGGTGGAGCCGCTGGATCGGGTCCTTCGGTGCCCACGCCGCGCGCTCGTCCGGCAATTCATAGCCGCCGAGGTCGCTCGTGGAGAACCCGGTCATCCGGTAGGTCTTGGCCTCAATCAGCGTCGGCCCGCCGCCGCTGCGGGCGCGCGCGACCGCCTCGTGCGCCGCGCGATACAGGGCCGCGGCGTCGTTCCCGTCGACCGTCACGCCCGGCATGCCGTAGCCCGCCGCGCGCGGCGCAATGTCCGCCACGCTCGACTGATGACGTACATGGACCGTGAGTCCGTAGTGATTGTGCTCGCAGACGTACACGATCGGGAGCCGCCACAGGCCGGCGACGTTGAGGCATTCGTGAAACGCACCGATCTGCGCGGCGCCCTCGCCGAAGAAGCACGCCACGACGCGGCCGCTGCGCTGCACCTGGAACGCAAACGCCTGACCCGTCGCCACCGGAATGGCGCCGCCCACGATCCCGTTCCCGCCCAGCAGTCCGATCGAGGCGTCGGCGACAAGCATGTGCCCGGCGCGGCCGAGACAGTATCCGGTTTTCCGGCCGAAGATCTCCGCGGCGAGGCGGCGGAGATCGGCGCCCTTGCCGATGTAGTGGGCGTGCCCCCGGTGCGTGCTCGTGACGATGTCGGTCGGCGCGAGCGCGGCGGTCACGGCGACGCCGACCGCCTCCTGCCCGTCGCAGCGGTGAATTGGTCCGCGGGTGGTCCCGAGCTTGTGCTGACGCCCGAGCTCCTCCTCGAGCTCGCGCACCGCGCACATCCGGCGGTACATCTCCTCCAACTGCTGGCGGGACGGCTCGACGGCCGCCGCCTCGACTTGGGTCCCGCTGTGCAGGCTCACGCGGTCTCGCTCCTTAGAACGTTGGTGGTGAGACGACCGACAGGAGCCGCGCCGCACCGCGCCCGACGTTCACGAACCGGTGCGGAATGGTGCAGTCGAAGTAAATCGCGTCGCCCGCCTCCAGCGCCTCGAGCCGACTGCCGATCTCGAACCGTACCTCGCCCTCAAGGACCACGTCGCATTCGTGCCCGGCATGGCTGAACGGGGCGTCGAACGTCGCGCGCCCCTCGTCCAGCGTGATCAGGACCAGCTCCATTTCTCGGTTGAGATCGGGCACCAGCAGTTCGTAGGTGGCGCCGGAATCCGGATACGACAGCCGTTTCCTCCCGTTGCGGCGCACGACCCAGAGCGCGCTCGGCTCATCGACGAACAGGTGAAACATCGGCACGCCGAGGGCGGTGGCGATGCGGCGAAGCGTATCGATCGACGCGTTGGTGGTGCCGCGCTCGAGCTGGCTGAGGAAGCTCGGGCTCGTGCCGGCGGCGCCGGCCAGCTCGACCAGGGTCAGGCCCCGCTGCTTGCGCAGGGACGCCAATTTTTCCCCGATGCCGGCGGAAGGACGGTCGACGGGGAGTCCGTCGTCGATGCGTGTCTTGCCCACCAAGCGCCGCCTGGAGTTGAAGTACGAACACAATGTGGCAGGAAATATTCCACCCCTGGTGCAATTTCCCTGCGAACTCGTCCCCAAAATGGGCGCGACGCCTGCCAACTGCCGGAGGTTCACCGTACCGTCGTGGAGATCGAGATCGACCTCGAGGGAACCGCGGCGCGCGCTCGGCTCGATCCCGAGTCCGCTCCGGCCACGTGCGCGGCGCTTGAGAGACTGCTGCCGTTCTCGACCACCGCACATTACGCCAAGATCGCGGGCGACGAATTCATGCTCCATCTTCCGGTCGTGTTGGAGGTCGAGCGCGCGCGGCCGGTCGCGGTGCTCCCGCGCGGCTGTGTCGCGTTCTGGCCGGATCGGCAGCTCTTTTGCGTCTACTACGGTCGCATCCAGGAAGAGGATGCCACGGTGACCGTGTTGGGCCAGGTCGTCGACAACCTCGACGCCCTGGCGGCGGCCGGCGAACGGCTGCGGCGGCCGCACGGGGATGGGCACCCGATCGCGCGGCTGCGCGCCCTCACGCCGGCACATCGCGCCGGCGGCGTTGGCCGGAGCGGTCCTGCGGCGCGCGGCGCGGCGGTCGCGCGACAGATCGACGCCGCCTACGCCGGGATCGCCGACTGCGTGCCTGAGGAGGTGTCGGCGCTGCTCCGCGCGCGCGACGTCATGCGCCCCGCGGGTCCGCTGCTGTACGCGGAGGGCGATACCCGAACCCTCCAGGAGGCGCTGTGGCTTCTGCGTCAGGAGGCGCGCGCGACGGGCGCGGTTCCGCCCTTCGCGTCACGTCTGCTTCGCCACGCGGCGGGGCGGCTGCGGGGATGGTACCAGCTCGACCGCGCGGCGGCGGTGCTCGAACTCGCGGCGGGCGCGCTCCCTGAGCTGCCCGCGCCGCACGCGGGCGAAATGGTCGATGCGCTGATCGTGTACGTCGGGCGTTTGAATCTGTGGCTCGACGTGAGCATTCCGTGGAACGAGTTCAACCAAGCGTTTGCGGGCTCGAAATAAGCGAGCGCTCGACGATCCGGCCGATGTCCGCTGCGACGGCGCATCCCCGGGGACCGCGGCGGGGCGGCACCGGACGAGTGCCGAACCCATGTCCTGGCGGCGAGGATCGAGACTCGAGAGGCGGGCTCGCGGTTGCGGGCTGAAGGTGGGTGGCGCAGGATGACGACCAACGCCGACGCGATCGCGGCGACACTGGTGGAGAGCGGGACCGAGATCGCCTTCGGCCTTCCCGGGGGCGAGATCACGCTCCTGCTCGACGCGTGCCGCCGCGCCGGGATCCGCTTCTTCCTGACCGGTCACGAGGCCAGCGCGGCGTTCATGGCGGATGTGACCGGTCAGATCACCGGCCGGCCGGGGGTGTGTCTCGCGACGCTCGGCCCCGGCGCCGTGAACCTTGCGCTCGGGGTGTCGAACGCGCTGCTCGACCGGTCGCCCGTGCTCGCGATCACGGCGCAGCTGTCGACCGCGCTCGAGCCCCATTTCCCCCATCAGCGGCTTCCGCTGGACCGATTTTTCGGCTCGATCACGAAGTGGAGCCAGACCCTCGACGGCCGCGGCACGGCGGAAACGGTCCGCCGCGCCGTCAAAGTGGCGACCGGAGAACCCCCGGGGCCGGTCCACCTCGCGCTGCCGAGCAATCTCGCCGGCGCGGCCGCACAGCCCGGCGCCGCCGCGGCGCCGGGCCCCGAGCCCGATGCGCCCGGCGGGGGCGCGTCGCTCGACGAGATCCGCGCCGCGCTCAACGCGGCGGTGCGGCCGCTGCTCGTCGTCGGTCTCGGCTGCCGTCCCCTGGATGCGCCGGCGCTGCGGGGCTTCGTGGATGCGACGCACATGCCGTTCGTCGTGACGCCCAAGGCGAAGGGCCTCCTGCCCGAGGATGCCCCGGGGTTTCTCGGGGTGGTCGGCGGCATGGCGGTGGACGGCGCGGTGATGGAGACCGTCGATCAAGCCGATTTCCTCCTGGGCGTGGGCTTCGACCCCGTCGAGTGCGATAAGGATTGGTATGTGGGCCGGTCGCTCGCGAACCTCTCGCGCTCCAGCACCGCGGAGGGTACGTACCGGCCGCTTGAGGTGCGCGGAGAGATCGGCGGGCTGCTCGCGCAGTTGCGGATCTCGGCGCACCCTGCCGCGTGGCCCGAGGACGCGGTCGCTGCGGGCCGCGCCCGCGTGCGGCCCGCGCCCATGTCCACCGTCGAGGGCCTCAGCCCGCTCGCGTGCGTGCGGGCGATCCGGGCGGCGGCGCCGCGGGAGACCATCCTCGCGTGCGACGTCGGCTCCCACAAGTACTACGCCGGTCAGTTCTGGGAGAGTTACGAGCCGAACACGTTTTTCATGTCGAACGGGCTGTCCGGCATGGGCTACGGCCTCCCGGCCGCGATCGCTGCGAAGCTGCAGTTTCCCGATCGGCCGACGATCGCGCTCGTGGGCGACGGCGGGCTCCTCATGATGCTGCACAACCTGAGTTTTCTCAGGCAGTATCGGGTCCCGGTCGTCGTCGTGTGCTTTGTCGACGACAGCTTGAGCCTGATTCGGGTGGGGCAGCAGCGGCGCAAGCTCGAACCGTACGGCGTAGACTTTCCGGCGCCGGAGTTCGCGGCGATCGCCACCGGATTTGGAGTGGCGGGAACGCGGGTGCGATCGCTGTCCGACCTGAGCCGCGCCGTCGAGGACGCGATCCGCGGCGGCCAGCCCGCGGTGATCAGCGTGCCGATCGATGGGCGCGAATACGCCACGTACTGTTAGCTGACCGCCGACGGCCGCGGGCGCGTGCCCGCGGCCGTCGATCGAGCGGGTCGGGAAGGGGCGGAGCGGGTGCCGGAGGTTGAGAGGATCGCGGCGGAGATCGATGCCGACGAGACGATCCGGACGCTGCGGGCGCTGGTGCAGATTCCCGGGACGACCGGGCAGGAGCGCGATGTGGCGGAATACGTCGCGGGGCGGCTCCGCGGGCTGGGCGCCCGCGTCACCGTCGACGAGCACTGGAACGTGCTCGGCGACCTGGGGCCGCGGGATGGCCCGGGCGTCCTGCTGCTTACGCACACCGACTCCGGGCCCGCCGGGACGATGACGGATCCGTACAGCGGCGTCGTGCTCGACGGCGCACCCTTCGGCAAGGACGGTCAGGTCGTCTACGGCCGCGGGGCGTGCGCGCCGAAGGCGGCGCTTGCCGCGATGCTCGCGGCGATGGCGGCGCTCGCCCCGCACGCGGGGGCGCTGCCCGGCCGCGTGCAGCTCGCCGCGGTCACGAAGGATCTGTCCGCCAATCATGAGGGCGTTCGCGAGGCGGACGCGATCGGGCTGCTGCGCGAGGGGATCTGCATCGCGGGCGAGCCGTCGCACAACGCGATCGTGCTCGGCGCTCGGGGGATCGCGCACTACGCGGTCGAGTTCGAGGGGGTGCCGGCGCACTGGGGGCGTCCGCAGGACGCCGCGAATCCGCTCTTCGCGCTGGCGGCGTTCCTCCCGTCGATCGAGCGCCTGGACCTTCCGTCGGATCCGGCCCTCGGCGCGGCCACGATCTCGGCGTTCCAGGTGGAGTCCTCCGCCGTGGCGCCGAGGACGCCGGGTGCCTGCTGCGTGATGCTCGACCGGCGCGTCCTGCCGCAGGAGTCGCCGGAGGCGATCCGGGACGTGCTCCAGGCACTCGCCGATCGGGCCGCCGCCTCGCGCCCCCGCATCACCGCGCGGGTGGGCCAGGTGAGCGGGATGTCCCCCTACGGGGTGTCACCCTCGGCCCCGGTCGTGCAGCGCGTCGAGCGGGCCGTGCGCGCCGCCCTCGGGCGTCCCGCGGAACACACATACATCACGTTCGCGAGCAACGCCGGCTATTTGATCCGCGTGCACGCGATGCCGAGCGTCGCGCTCGGCCCCGGGCTGATCGGGGACGCCGGCGAGCGCGAGCACGTGAGCGTCAGCCAGGTGGTGGACGCGGCGAAGGTGTACGCGGCCGCGGCGGCCGGGGCATCGTGACGGCCTACGTGCTGCGCCGGATTCTCGCGTTGATCCCGCTCCTGCTGGCGGTGTCGGCGCTGGTGTTCGTGGCGCTGCGGTTCGCGCCCGGCGACCCCGCCGTGTTGATGCTCGGACAGGACGCGACGCCGGCCGGCATCGCGCAGGTCCGGCACGAGCTCGGGCTGGACCGGCCCCTGCTCGCGCAGTACGTCGCGTTCGTCGGCGGGGCGGCGCAGGGCAACCTGGGTCGGTCGTTCGAGACCAAGCGCCCGGTGACCGGTGAACTGGGACGGACGTTCCAGGTCACGTTCGTCCTCGCGACCCTGTCCGTCGCGGTGGCGACGATCATCGGCATGTCGGTCGGGTGCCTCTCCGCGCTCCGCCGGTACAGTTGGATCGACTACCTCGCGCGCGGGATCGTGCTCGGCGGGGTCTCGATCCCGATCTTCTGGCTGGGTCTATTGCTGATCTCGTGGTTCGCGATCAAATTCCCGATCTTTCCGGTCTCCGGGTGGGGCACGCCCCAGCAGGTCGTCCTGCCGGTCATCACGCTCGCCGCGTTTCCGCTGGCCGCGATCGCGCGGATGACCCGGAGCAGCGTGCTCGAGGTGGTCGCCTCCGATTACGTCCGGACCGCCCATTCGAAAGGCCTGGGCACCGCGCGGGTCGTCGCGCGCCACGTGCTGAGGAACGCGCTGGTGCCCGTGACGACCGTGATCGGCCTGCAGTTCGGGGCGGTGCTGGCCGGGGCGGTGCTGACCGAGTCGGTGTTCGCCCTGCCCGGGCTGGGGACGCTGCTGCTCACGGCCGTGCTCGCCCGCGACTACGCGATCATCCGCGGCGCGATCCTGCTGGTGGCCGGGGTGTTCGCGGTCATCAACCTTGCGGTCGATGTGGCGTATGCGTACCTCGACCCGAGGATCCGCTACGCCTAATGTCGGGGCTCGCGGGGAGCGGGCCGGCCGCGGCCTCGTGCGGCAGATGTGGCCGCGGCTGCGCCGGGACCGCGCGGCTGCGGCGGGCCTGGTGGTCGTGGGGCTGGTGGTCGTGATGGCGGCGGTCGGTCCGTTCGTGTCGAGCCTGAACCCCAGCGCGCAGATCTTGGCGCAGCGCGCCGCGCCGCCGGGGACTGCGGGGTGGTTCGGGCGCGACGCGCTCGGGCGGGACATGCTCGCCCGCGTCGTCGACGGCGCGCGGTTCACCCTCGGCGGCGCCGCGGTGGCGACGGCCATCGGCCTGTGCATCGGCACGCCGTTTGGGATGCTGGCCGGCTACTACGGGGGCTGGTCCGACGGGCTGGATGATGCGGATTCACCGACCTCCTGCTCGCCTTCCCGTATTTTCTGCTGGCGATTCTGATCGTGGCGATCGTCGGGTCGGGGCTGTGGACGGCGGCGGCGGCGGTCGGGATCACGAAAATGCCGCAGTACGTGCGCGTGGTGCGCGGGGCGGTGCTGCAGGTGCGCCGCCAGGAGTACGTGGAGGCGGCGCACGCGATCGGCGCGTCCGACCTGCGCGCGATGCGGCAGCACGTACTCGCGAACGTGATGGCGCCGATCATCGTGCTGGCGACGGTCGGCCTGGGCGGGGACGTCCTCGCGATCGCGGGGCTGAGCTTCCTCGGGCTCGGCGCCCAGCCGCCGGTGCCGGAGTGGGGCCTCATGGTCAGCGACGGGCGGAACTACCTGTTCGACGCGCCGCACATTATGGTGATTCCCGGGGTGTTCCTGATGACGCTGGTGCTAGCACTGAATCTGCTCGGTGACGGTCTGCGGGACGCGCTCGATCCGCGGTTGTCTCGGTGAGGCGCGACGGCTCGGCGCCGCGTCCCCCGCACGGGCCACGCGCGTCGGGGCCGCGTCCGACGAGAAGGGAGGTACCGTAGTCATGCGGTTTGGGATCGGGCTGACGCCCGTGGCGGTGCACGACGAGAACGTGCGGCTGTCCGTCTTGGCCGAGACGCTCGGCTTTGACGTCGTCTGGATTCCGGACGAGCGCTTCTACCGCGACTGCTACGTGACGCTGGCGGACGTCGCGGAGCGCACGACGCGCGTGGCGCTGGGGCCGTGCGTGACGGATCCGTACTCGCGCCATCCGGCGCTGACGGCCGCGGCGATGGCTTCCGTGGACGAATTGGCCGACGGCCGGGCGATCCTCGGCATCGGCGCGGGCGCCGCCGGTTTCGCCGCGATGGGCATGAAGCGCGACCGTCCGGCCACGGCGATCCGTGAGGCGATCGCGCTGATCCGCGGCCTGCTGGCCGGGGAGCGCGTGACGCAGGAGGGGCAGATCGTGCGTGCGCACGGCGCACGCCTGGACTTCCCCGCGCGCGCCTCGATCCCGGTCTACATCGCCGGCCGCGGTCCGCGGATCCTGGAACTGGCGGGCGAGATCGCCGATGGCGTGATCATCGGCGCACTGGCGTCGCCGTCGACGTTTGCCTACGCGACGCGCCACATTCGCGCGGGGGCGGCCCGCAGCGGCCGCAGCCTGGAGGGGTTCGAGACCATGCTGTGGCTGCACACCGCGTTCGCGTCGGACGGCGCGCGCGCCCGGGACGCCGTCCGCACGATCGTCGTCGGGGTGCTGGTGTCGTCGCTGCCGGTGCTCGATGATCTCGGGGTCGTGCTGCCGCCCGGGCTCCGCGAAGAGCTCGCGACCGTGACCTATGGGATGCACTCCGAAAGCATGCTGCGCGCGGCCTCGCACGTCCCCGACGACGTGCTGGCGCATTTCACGATGGCGGGGGATGCCGCCGTCTGCCTCCGCCGGGTCGCGGAGCTGGAGCGCCAAGGGGTCACGCAGATCGGCGTGCTGCCGTGGGTCGTTCCCGAGCAGACGCTTGAACAGTTCATGACAGAGTTCGCCGAGGCGGTCATCCGGCCGTACCACCACGCTCATCCAGGGACGCAGCACTAGCGGGCACGAGACGACTGGGAGGTGTTCGGGATGCAACAGCTTGGGGTACATCGATCGGGGTGGATCGCTGCGGCGGCGGTGGTGGTGCTGGCGCTGTTCCTATCGACCACCGGCACGTTCGCGCAGACCCCCGCGCCGGGCGGCAGCGTCACGATCGCGTTCGGGACGGACGCGCTGACGCTCGACCCCCACAACTACAAGGCGGCGACGGACATCGTCGTGAGCAACCTGATCTTCGACACGCTGGTGCAGTTCGACCTCAATCTCCACATCCGCCCCGCGCTCGCACTCGACTGGCTGGAGCTGTCGGCCACCTCGTGGCGGTTTGACCTCCGGCAGGGGGTGAAATTCTCGGACGGGACCCCGTTCAACGCGCAGGCGCTGAAGACGAGCATGGAGCGCGCCGCGGCCGCACCGCGGAGCGCCGGGTACGTCGGAGTGATCGCCGGCGTGGACGTGGTGAACGACTACCGCGTGGTCATCCGGCTGAAGCGTCCCTTCGCGCCGTTCCTTCAGAACCTCGCGGCGCCCGTGGCCGCGGTGCTCAGCCCGTCGGAGCTTCGCCCCGGCGCCCCCGATCCGAATACGCATCCGGTCGGCACCGGTCCGTTCATGCTCGCGGACTGGACGCCGAACCAGCAACTGCGCCTGGTGCGCAATCCCACGTACTGGGGCCGCAAGCCGTATCTGGATCAGGTCGTGTTCCGGACGATCTCCGATGACAGCACGCGGTATCTGGCGTTCCGGGGCGGGCAGGTCGATGTCATCTCGAACCCGCCGTCCAACCTCGCCGCACAGATCCGGAGCACCCCCAACCTGACGCTGGATATCAGTCCGTCCACCCGCGACGTCCGCGTGGGCTTCACCGTGACGAAGCCGCCGTTCGACAACGTCAAGGTGCGGCAGGCGCTCGCGATGGCGATCGACCGGGGCCCGATCATCAAGTACGTGCTGAACGGGCTCGGCCGGGAGGCGAAGTGCGGGATGATCCCGCCCGAGGTCATGGCGACGACGCCGTGCGCCGACGTCCCGTTCGACGCCGCGAAGGCGAAGCAGATGCTGGCGGAGGCCGGGTTTCCGAACGGCTTCACCACCGAGTTCTGGACGCCCGAGGGCCGCTACCTCGGCGACCGGCAGATCGCCGAGACCGTGCAGCAGCAGCTCCAGCAGATCAACGTGAAGGCCGATGTGAAGGTCATGGAGTGGGGCGCGTACCTCGACGCGCTCGCCCGGCACCAAGGTCCGATCTTTCTGATCGGCTGGGGCTGGATCACCGGCGACCCGGCGCAGGCGCTGGCGCAGAACTTCCAGTCGCACTCGGCGTTCAACTACTGGGATTACAACAACCCGGACTTCGACAAGATGCTCACCGACGCGGAGGCCTCGGACAACCCCATCGCGCGGCAGAAGATGTACGACCAGATGGAATCGATCCTTCTGGTGCGGGACACGGTCGCCAAGGAAATCTACTATACGAACAATATCTACGGCGTGAACAAGCGCGTCCACGGGTTCCACGGGACCCCGGTCGAGCTGATCGATCTCAGTCAGACCTGGGTGACCAAGTAGCGCACTACGGGGAGGCCGGACGATGGACGACGTGTTCACGAAGACGGAATACGAGGGGCGGCTGGCCCGCGCGCGCGCGGCGATGTCGAAGGCGGGCATCGATGCGCTCCTCGTCACCGCGAATCGAAACCTGACGTACCTCACGGGCTACCGCACGAACCTGTTTTCCAGCACGTTCCGGCCGTTCACGGCGGTGATCCCGCTGGCGTCGGCCCCCGTGCTGCTGCTGCCGAACCTCGAAGTGTGGCAGGGCGAAGCGACCGGCTGGATCGCCGACGTGCGGGGATGGGGCGTCGGGATGGGCTCGGTCGCCCGCGACCCGCTCGAGCTGATCAAGATCGTGATGGACGAGAAGCGGCTGGCCGCCGGCCGCGTCGGCATCGAGCAGACCCGCGGGCAGCGGCTCGGCATGACGCTCGAGCAGTACGGGCAGCTGCAGCGGCTGCTGCCGGCCGCAACGTGGGTCGACAGCGCCTCGATCCTGTGGGATCTCCGCATGATCAAGTCTCCGCAGGAGGTCGCCTACATGCGGGAGGCGTGCCGCATCACCGATGCCAGCATCGTCGCGGCCCTCGAGGTGATGCGGGAGGGGGTGACCGAGCGAGAGCTCCAGGTCGTGATGGGGACCACGATGATGCGCGAGGGCGCCGACACCGTGCGCTCACTGAGCATCGCCTCGGGCCCGCAGCGGTACGCGATGTTGAACGCCCCGGCGACGACGCGGACGTTGTCGCGGGGCGAGATGGTCACGTTCGACTGCGGGGCGGTGTACAACGGCTATCACGGCGACCTCACCCGAGGGTTTTTCATCGGGGAGCCAAGCGATCGGCAGCGGCGTTTCTACGAGGCCAGCGCCGAGATCTTTTGGGATGCGGTGCGGGCTGTCCGGCCGGGCATCACCTGCGAGGAGCTGGACCGGCAGGTCGAGGCATCGATCGTGCGCCGCGGCTACCGCGAGCATATGCTGCACCGGACCGGGCACAGCCTCGGGACCGAAGTCCACGAAGAACCATCGATCGGGCCCGGCGTGAAGGTCACGCTCCAGCCGGGCATGGTGCTGGCGATCGAGCCCGGTATTTACGACTTCAGCATCGGCGCGTTTCGCATCGAGGATAACGTCGTGGTCACCGAGACGGGCTACGACTTCCTCTCGAACGCGCCGCGGGAGCTTCTCGTCCGATGACCGGCCCCGCGATCAGCGTCGGCGTCGGGCTGCTGCCGGCGCTGCCGGTGCGCGAGCTGGCCGACGCCGCCGCGGAGGCGGAGGCGCGCGGCTTTGACCACATCTGGGTGCCGGACGAGCGGTTCTTCCGCGACGTCATGGTGACGCTGACCGCCGTCGCGCGGCACACCCGGGCCGTCCGGCTCGGGCCCTGCGTCACCGACCCGTTCGTGCGGCACCCCGCGATCACCGCGACCTGTCTGGCCACGCTGCAGGAGGCCTCGCATGGACGGGTCGTCGTGGGGCTCGGGGCGGGGATCAGCGGATTCGCCGCGATGGGCACGGTGGTCCATCGGCCTGCCGCGTCGATCCGCGCCACCGTGCAGCTGCTGCGCACGTTGTTCGCCGGCGGGCAGGTGGCGATGGACGCGCCGGTCCATTTTCACGGCGGCATGGATTTTGGCCCGGTGGCAGTGCCGCCGATTTACATTGCCGGCCGCGGCCCCCGGATCCTGGAGGTCGCGGGCGAGGTCGCGGATGGGGTGATGCTCGGCGGGCTCGCCAGCCCCGCGGCCGTGAGCCGGGCGATGGTGCCGGTGGAGGCGGGGCTCCGGAAGTCTGGCCGGACGCGCCACGACCTTCGGGTGGCGGCGTGGACGCACACCGTCATCGGGACGGATGCGCGGCGCGTCCGGCGGCGGGCGCGTCTCGTGGTGTTCGGCATCCTGCTCTCGAGCCGCGACGTGCTCCCGACCTTCGGCGTCACGCTGCCCGCACCGCTCGAGGCGGTGATGGCGAAGGTCCGGTACGGCGACCACTGGACGCTCCAGGACGACGTGCTGGGACTCATCCCCGACGAGGTGGTCGACACGTTCACCGTGGCGGGGACGCCGCCCGAATGCCTCGCGAAACTGCGCGCGCTCGCGGCGGCGGGCGTGTCCCACTTCGCGCTCCGGCTTTGGCCCGTGGACGACGCGGGACCGCTGACGCCGATGCGCGTGTTCGCCGACGAAGTGCTGGGACGGCTGGTGGGATCGGGGGCGGAGGCGTGACCGGGACGCGGGGCGACGGTCCCGGAGCCGCCCGCGCGTGGTGAGGGCGTCGCGGCGGCTACATGCCCCAACTGCGGACGCGCTGCGGCACGGCCCGAATCGCGCTGCGGCCGGGGGTGGCGATCATGCCGGCCGCGTAGACCGGACCTTCCACGGGGCCCAGGTAGCGGAGGGCGAGTTCGCGGGCGACCCGCTCGGCTTCGTGGGGCAGAAACTCGACGACGCACTCGATCTCAATGCCCTGACGGCCCTGCGGTTCGGCGTCGTCGACGACGAACGTCGCGCGCGGATCGCGCAGGAGGTACCTGGCCGTGCGGCGTGTCATGACCGTCGTAAAGTAGAATGCGTGGCCGTCCAGTTGGTACCAGACAGGGACCACGTGAGGCGTCGCACGAGCGCCGACGGTCGCGAGATGCGCGAGCCGTGGTGGCTGGAGGAATGCGCGCTGCGCGTCGGTCAGCATCGATTCACCGATCTCCCCCGGATGCGCCGGGGCCGTTCCCCAGAGTACCATACGTGTCCAATATTCGCGATCGCGGGCATCTGGAAGACGGCTGAGTGACCGTGGCGGTGAAGGACGGATGGAAGGGGCGCTGCTTCGAGGACTGTGCAGTCGGGGACTTTTACCGCAGCCGCATCGGGCGGACGGTGACCGACGTCGACAATACCTGGTTCACGCTGCTGACCAACAATACCAACCAGATCCACTTCAACACCGAGTACGCGCGCCGCACACAGTTTCAGCGTCCCCTCGCCAACAGCCTGCTTACGCTCGCGATCGTGACGGGCCTGGGCGTGACCGACGTGAGCGAGAACGCTTCGCGCTCGGCTGGGATGCGATCGCGCTGCCTCACCCGGTGTTTGCCGGAGACACGCTGTACGCGGAATCGGAAGTGCAGGAGATCCGCGAATCCCGGTCGCGCCCGGAGTACGGGATCGTGAAGGTCCGCTACGCGGGGCGTGAATCAAGACGGGAAGGTGGTGGTCGAATACGTGCGCAGCGTCATGGTGTGGAAACGCGACCGCGCGCCGATGGAGGATCTTTTCTCCGCGCCGCCGGCCAGCGGCCGGCAGGACTCGCCGCCGCGCGCGGCCCGGCCGAACCAGTTCGGCCGCCAGTGACGGGAGGCAGCGATGGCGGGGACGTATGAAGTGTATGCACTGAACCAGGCCGGTCGGACGGTCGACTGGGCGCTGCGCCTGTACTCGTATACGCCGGGAGAGACCGCCAAGTCCGCGTACTTTCTGTGGGTGCTGCAGGGCCCCGCGGGGCCGATCGTCGTCGACACCGGATTTGTCCCGCATCAGGCGGCGGCCCAGGGGGTCGCGCTCGAAGATTTCCGCACACGCGAGGCGCTGCTGGCCGCAGCCGGCGTCGACCCGGCATCGGTGTCGACCGTGATCCTGACGCACCTCCATTGGGATCATTTTGACGTCGAGGGGATGTTTCCGCGCGCGACGTTTTGGGTGCAGCGTCGTGAACTGGAGTTCTGGACCGGCTACGGCACCCGCGAGCGCTGGCACCGCCGCGGGGTGACCGACTGCTTTGCCGCGGACGTGGCGGCGCTGCAGTCATCCGGCCGTCTGCGCCTCGTCGACGGCACAACGGACGTGGCCGATGGGGTCACCCTGGAATGGGTCGGCGGGCACACGCCCGGGCTGCAGATCGTGCTGGTGCGCACCGCGCGCGGCGTATTCGTGCTCGCCAACGACGCGCTGACCACGTATCGAAATCTTCGGGATTGGATGCCGCCGGGCGCGCACCTCAACAGCATCGCGGAGTGCCTCGACGGCATGGCGAGGATCCAGGCGCTCGCGGGCGGGGATGAGTCGCGGATGTGCCCCGGCCACGATGGTGAGATCCTGACCCGCTTCCCTCAGATCAAGCCTGGCGTCTTTCGGCTCGCCTGACCCCGGCCGTCCGGCCTCTGCGCGCCTCGGTCGACGCTACCAGCCGATCGCGTAGCTCTCCCGGCGAGGATCGGCGCCGCCCTCCAGCACGTCGTGATCGCGGCGGAGAATGGCGCAGACGGCCGCGACCGCCGGCGCGAATTCGGGCAGCAGCTCGAGGCGATGCCCCAGTGCGGTGAGGCGGGCGCGCACTTCCGGGGGGACGCGCCGCTCGACGCGCAGCAGACCCGGCGCATACGGATGCGGATGGAACGATCCCGGAAAGCTCTCCGAGATCACGCGGGGCGCCTCGATCGCCGCCTGCACGTTCATGTCAAAGTCGAGAATGTTGCAGACGACCTGCACCATCGCCTGCACCTGCGCGTCCCCGCCCGGACACCCGAACGGCATCACGGCGCGGCCGTCGCGCACGAGCATCGCGGGGTTCGGGGTCAGACGCGGCCGCTTCCCCGGCGCGATCGCCGAGGCGTGGCCCGGTGTCGTCCACAGTTGGGAGCCTCGGGTGGAGATGATGATGCCGAGCCCGTCCACGAGCGGAGCGGTCAGCCCGGAGTCCGACGGCGTGGCCGAGAACGCGTTGCCGTCCGCGTCCATCGCGCAGACATACGACGTGTCCGGCTGTCCGGGCCCGCTCACCGGTTGGGGGACGCAGCCGGCCGGGCCCGTGCGCTCCTCCCACCGCCAGGGGTCGCCGGGCACCGGCATTCCTGGACTCGCGGCGCCGGGATCGAGCAGCCGGCGCCGCTCCTCGGCGTAGCCGGGGTGGAGCAGGCCGTCGATCGGCACGTCGACCAGATCCGGATCGCCGAAGAACGCCTCGCGATCCGCGCACGCCAGCTTGATCGCCTCGACGACATGGTGGAAGTATTCGGCCGAGCCGGGCGCCATGCGGCGGAGATCAACGCCCTCGAGCAGATTCAGAATCATCGGGAGCATCGGGCCCTGCGACCACGGTCCGCACGCGTGGACCTCCATGCCGCGGTAGGTCGACGAGACCGAGGGTCCGACGGCCACGCGGAACGCCGCGAGGTCCTCGGCGTCGAGCGCCCCGCCGGTGCGCTGGGCGTGGGCGGCCAGCTCCCGGCCGATCTCGCCGGTATAGAACTCGTTCCGGGCCGCCATGATCGCCGCCTTGCGGCCCTTGCGCACCGCGTTCCGCTCAACTTCGATCAGCCGGTCGAAGAGCCGTCCCAGGTCCCGCTGCACCAGCACGTCCCCGGCCTCGGGCGGGCGCCCGTGCGGCAGAAACACGCGGGCGCTCGAGGGCCATTCGGCGAGACGCGGCGCGGCGCTCGCGAGATCCCGCGCCAGCCGGGGGAACACCGGGAACCCGTCGCAGAGTTCGCGCGCGGGCTGCAGAACGTCGGCCAGCCCCAGCCGGCCGTGCCGCGCCAGCGCCGTGAGCCAGGCGTCCGCCGCGGCCGGCGTGACGTAGCGCGCGGCGCCCTCGGGCATCTCGGATCCGTGCCGCTCCCGATGGCGTTCCAGGGAGAGCCGGAGCGGCCACCGTCCGACGCCGGCGATCGTCTCCGGGCGCGGCATTCCGGTCCGGAACACCATCACGGGCGCCACCCCGCCGAAGTCGGTGAGATGCCGCTCCAACACGTTGAGCGCGATCCCCGCCGCGACCCCGGCATCCACCGCGTTGCCGCCGCGCGAGAACACCCGCTCGCCCGCCATCGTGGCAAGGTAGTGGGTCGAGCTGACGAGGTACGTCCTCGCGAGAAAGGCAGGCCGCCCCTGCGTGACCCCTCTCGGGCCGGTAGTCGACATTGGAGATTCGAGCATGAGGTCCTCCCGCGGGCCGTCTGACGGGCCGCCGCCATCGCGAGGGATTCGCGCCGGGCGCCCGGGATTCCGCCCCTCCCCCGGAGGTCCGGCGAGGGCGCTCGGACAGGATGGTGCCGCGTCCGGCACCGGGCGTGCGGGTCGGTGGCGTGTCCTGTCTGTGACGCACGATGAGGACTGTCTTTACCTTCCTTCGCGAGAGGCTTAATATTGGAGGCGCACACTGTCTGTGGGTCCCGCTTGTGCGTGTTCATTCGTTGCGGTCGTCGCACCATGGGTACGGCTATACATCCGAGATGAGGAGGTCCGCCGTGGCAAACTCGTTTGTGCACCTGGAGCTGAATACGACCGATGTGGCCAAGGCAAAAGCGTTCTACCAGAACCTGTTTACCTGGACGCTGGAAGACGTGGACATGGGAGGCGGTCAGACGTACACGATCATCAAGACGGGCGATGGCCCGGGCGGGGGCATGATGAAGCACCCCGTGCCGGGCGCGCCGTCGGGCTGGCTCGCCTACGTGAACGTCGACGACCTTGTCGCGGCCACGCAGAAGGCGAAGTCGCTCGGGGCCACGGTTATGCGGGATAAGACGGAGGTGCCGGGGATGGGCTGGTTCAGCATCCTCATCGACCCCACCGGCGCGCCCATCGCGCTCTGGCAGACGAAGGCGGGTTAGCGGCGGTCGCACGGCTTCACCGGCCCGGGGGCGCGGGACGTCCGCTCCTCCCGGGCCGGCGCGTTTCTCGTTCCATGGGCGTAGCGCCACAGACTGGGATCTCCGAGCGCGCCGCGACGCGGTCGGTCCACGGCAGGCCCGGGCAGGGGACCCGGTCTCAGCGCGGAAGCCCCTTTGTTGCTGTCGCTTCGCGGGATGCGGCGGACACGCGGTCAGCGTCGGAGGTGATGCGAGATGGGCGGACGGATCGCCGGGCGCGGCCCGGCGTGGGTGATCGCCATCGCGTGCACGTGTGTCCTGTTCGTCCTGTCGGGAGGCGGGTACGCGGCGGCGCCGACGACGCTCACCCTGGCGCTTGGGATCGACGAGGACACGCTCGATCCCGAAGGGCAGACGACGGCGACGGTGTCGAACGTCGTGGATTATATGTACGACCCCCTCGTGTGGTACAACGACGAGCGGTCCGGGGTCGGCCCCGGCCAGCCCCAATACACGAAGCTCACGCCGCAGCTCGCGAGTTCGTGGACGGTGAGCCCGGACGGGCGCACGTTCACGTTCAAGCTGCGGCAGGGGGTCAAGTTCCAGGACGGCACCGCGTTCGACGCTCAGGCGGTGAAGTTCAACATCCAGCGCATGCTGGATCCCGCGATCCGGAATAACGCGCGGTACTATTGGGCCGCGCTCGATGCGAACAACATCGAGACCCCGGATCCCTATACGATCGTGCTGCACTTCAATAAGCCCGCCCCCACGCTGCTCGAGCAGCTCGCCACCACGGCCGCGGAGATGGTGTCCCCGACCGCGGTCAAGGCGCTCGGGAACGAGAAGATCGCGCTCGCGCCCACGAACGCGGGCTCCGGTCCGTACGTGTTCAAAGAATGGGTGCACGGCGACCATCTGACCGTGACGCGCAATCCCGACTACTGGGGGCGGAAGCCGTACTTCGATCAGGTGACCTTCCGCGTCGTGCCCGACGCCGGGGCCCGCGAGACCATGCTGCGCGCGGGCGACGTGCAGTTCGCATTTGAGCCGCCGGCGCCGGACGTGCCGGCGATGCGCAAGGATGCGTCGCTGCGGGTCGTCGAGGGCGCGAGCGACCGGGTCATCTTCATCGGCATGAACAACCTGTACGGCCCGCTCAAGGATGTGCGGGTCCGCCAGGCGCTCAACTACGCCGTCAACAAGCAGGCGATCGTCCACAGCGTGCTGTTCGGATTGGCGAACGTGATGGACTCGCCGGACACCCCGGCGATCTTCGGTTACACGCAGGTCCAGCGGGGCGGATGGCCCTTCGACCCCACCCGCGCGAAGAAGATGCTCGCCGAGGCAGGCTATCCGAACGGCTTTACCATCACGCTCCGGGCGCCGACCGGCCGGTACATTCAGGATTACCAGGCCGCGCAGGCGATCGCGGCACAGCTCGCCAACGTCGGGGTGACGGCGCAGGTGCAGACCGCGGATTGGCCGAGCTACATCGGCGCGCTCGGGGTGCCCTCGGATCGGACCCAGATCCAAATGTACATGCTCGGGCAGGCCGGGCCGTACCTCGATACCGACGGCGAGCTGTTCGGACCGCTCTACTCGGGCATGTGGCCCCCCAACGGATATTCGTCCGTGTTCTACAAGGATCCCAAGTTCGACCAGGACCTGCTGGCCGGCCAGACGACCGTCAGTCCGGCGCAGCGGGCGGCGATCTACAAAGACGCGCAGGAGACGGTCTGGATGGACGCCCCCTGGATCTTCCTGTGGAGCCAGGACTTCTACGTCGTGACGAGCAGTCACCTCGACGGGGTGACCGTGGTGCCGACAGAAAAGTGGGCCGCGATCTACGCGACGTGGAAATAGCCGCGCGGGGATAGACCGGGACCAGCCCGCGTGAGAACTCGGCGGTTTGCGCGACCGCCGGAGGTGACGCATGCCGCTATCGTCGGTCCTCGATTTTGTGACCGAACAGGCGCCCTTATTCGGGGATCTTGCCGATCGCATCTGGGAAACGCCGGAGCTCGGGCTGCATGAGACGCAGAGCAGCGCCACGCTCGCGCACGCGCTCGAGGCCGCCGGGTTCGCGGTGGAGCGCGGCGTCGCCGGGATGCCGACCGCGTTCATCGCGACCTATGGGGAGGGCAAGCCCGTCATCGCGCTGCTCGGTGAGTTCGACGCGCTGCCGGGGTTGAGCCAGCAGCGCGGCGCGACGGAGCATCGTCCGATCGTGCCGAACGGGCCGGGCCACGGGTGCGGCCACAACCTGCTCGGGACCGCGGCCGCCGCGGGAGCGATGGCCGTGCGCCACGCGATCCGCCGGGGGGAGATCACGGGCACGGTGCGCTTCTACGGGTGCCCCGCCGAGGAGACGCTGGTCGGCAAGGTGTTCATGGTGAAGGAAGGACGCTTTGCGGACGTCGACTGCGCGCTGACGTGGCACCCGGGCCGCGAGAACCAGGTCATGAACGAGCTGCACACCGCGATGAACTCGGTTCGATTCACGTTTCACGGCGTGTCGTCGCACGCGGCGGGGATGCCGGAGGCCGGGCGCAGCGCCCTCGACGCGGTCGAGCTGATGAACGTCGGCGCGAACTTTCTGCGCGAGCACGTCCATTCCTCGACCCGCATCCACTACGTGATCACCGACGGCGGGCTGGCGCCGAACGTGGTGCCCAGTCGCGCGGAGGTGTGGTACTATGTCCGCGCGCCGCACCGCGCCCAAGTGGAGGACGTCTACGGGCGCCTGCTCGACATCGCGCGCGGCGCATGCCTCATGACGGGGACCACGCACGACGTCCGCCTCGTCGCCGGGTGCTACGACACGCTGGCGAATCAGACGCTCGACGCCCTGCTGCAGCGCACGATGGAAGCGATCGGGGCGCCGATGTTTACCGCCGAGGAGCACGCGTTCGCGCGCAAGCTGCAGGCGACGTTTCCCGACGGCGCGCTGCGCAAGGCGATGGATGACCTGCGCCGGCACGGACTTGACCTCGGCGCTCCAGGGGCCCCGGGCACCGACCTGATCGAGCGGATTCTGCCGGTTCCGTCCTACGACGAGTCGGTCGGAGGCTCGACCGACGTCGGGGACGTGTCCTACGTCGTGCCGACATCGGAGATGCGCGCGGTTACCGCACCCCTCGGGACGCCGGGGCACTCCTGGCAATTCGCGGCGAGCGTCGGCAGTCCGATCGGCCGAACGGGCATGCTGTTCGCCGCGCAGGTGCTCGGCGCGGCCGCGTGCGATTTGATGAAAGATCGTGCAATGATCGCGCAGGCCGCCGACGAGCACCGGAAGGCGACGGCGTCCGCGCCGTACGTCTCACCCGTGCGGGACGTGCCGGGCCCGGCGCTCGACCTGTAGACCGTACGGCCTGCCGTCCCGGAGGGCCCGGTAATGAAAATGAATAGGAGAGGCCTGCTTCAGCGGGCAGGCGCGCTCCCCTTGCTGGCTCTTCTCAACCCGTTTCGCGCGGCGCCCGCGCGTGCCGCCGCCCCGTCGGGCGCGCCGATGCGTCGCATCCGACCCTCCGACCGGGCGTGGCCGAGCCCAGCACAGTGGGACACGCTGAAGCGCGATGTGGGCGGACGTCTCATCTCGGTACAGTCTCCGTTCGCGGCCTGCGCGAGCGCGCCCGGCGGTGCGTCCTGTCGGGACGCGGTCCAGGAGCTGCACAATCCCTATTTTCTCGGCGATCAGCCTGGTGCGACGCAGACGTCGGGCTGGGTGGACGCGTGGACGTCGGCGCCGAGCACGTACGCGGTCGCGGCCAGCGACACCGCTGATGTGGCCGCCGCGGTCAACTTCGCCCGCGAGCACCATCTGCGGCTGGTCATCAAGGGCGGCGGGCATAGCTACCAGGGCACCTCCAACGCGGCAGACTCGCTCCTGATTTGGACGCGCGCGATGAACCGCGTCGTCCTGCACGACGCGTTCGTCGCGCGGGGCTGCGCGGGCGTCGCGGCGCCGCAACCCGCGGTGACGGTCGGCGCGGGCGCGCTGTGGATGCGCGTCTACGAGGCCGTGACCACGCAGGCCGGCCAGTACGTCCAGGGCGGCGGATGCGCCACCGTCGGCGTCGCGGGACTGATCCAAAGCGGCGGGTTCGGGAGCTTCTCGAAGAACTACGGTCTCGCCGCGTCGGGGCTGCTGGAAGCCGAGATCGTGACCGCGGACGGCGCCGCGCGGATCGCGAACGCCTGCACCAACCCCGACCTGTTCTGGGGGCTCAAGGGCGGCGGTGGCGGTAGCCTGGGCGTCGTCACCGCGCTCACGCTCAAGACGCACGACCTCCCGAGCTTCTTCGGCGCCGCGTTCATGACGATCCGGGCCGCGTCGGACACCGCGTTCCGGCGTCTGATCGGCGAATTCATCCGCGTGTACCGCGACCGGCTGTTCAATCCTCACTGGGGCGAGAGCGTCGCTCTGCGGCCGAACAACACGCTGGCCGTTTCCATGGTGTCCCACGGACTGAGCGCACCCCAGTCGCAGGATGCATGGCGACCGTTCCTCGATTGGGTGGCCGCATCGCCGCAGGAGTTCACCCTGGCGTCGGCCCCCGTGATTGCGAGCATACCTGCTCAGCACTGGTGGGACGCCGACTATCTCCGCGCGCACGCGCCCGGCGCGGTGAAGACCGATGACCGGCCTGGGGTGCCCAACCGCAACGTGTGGTGGGCGGGGGATCAAGGCCAGGTCGGTTGGTTCCTTCACGGGTTTGACTCCGCCTGGCTGCCCGCCTCGCTGTTGGATCCGCCCCAGCGAGAGCGTCTCGCAGATGCCCTGTTTGCAGCGACCAGGTATTGGAGCGTGGAGCTGCATTTCAATAAGGGGCTCGCGGGCGCTCCTCCGGAGGCGGTTGCCGCCGCTAGGGACGCGGCGACCAACCCTGCGGTGCTCACGGCCTTTGCCCTCGCGATCATTGCCGGCGCGGGTCCGCCCGCGTTTCCCGATCTACCCGGTCGCCCGCCCGATCTCGCCGCGGGGCGCAGGGATGCGCTCGCTATCCGGGAAGCGATGGGCCAACTCCGCGAGGTCGTGCCCGACACCGGGTCGTACGTCTCGGAGAGTAATTTCTTCGCGCGCGACTGGCAGCGGGCGTTCTGGGGGGCGAATTACCCGCGATTGCAGGCGGTCAAGGCGACATACGATCCCGCTGGGCTGTTTTTCGTGCATCACGGCGTGGGCAGTGAGCACTGGAGCGCCGACGGCTTCACGCCGGTGGCCGGGCGGTCATCGCGTCCGACGATACGAGGATCCCGGACAGTCGACCAACTCCATGGCGATGGGTGAACTGGTCGGGGAAGGGGGACTTGAACCCGCGCTTTCCCGTGAGAAAACGCCAGTAATTGCACGGGTTCCAGAGCACCCTGTTCTCTAAACCAGATCTCCAACCTGGACGAGCGGCGCAGCCTGTACACCGAGATCCCGCGCACGCTGCTGGTGGACTCGCCGTACTGGTGGTGGTACGCGAAGCTGAACATCGAGGCGCTTGTCCACGAAGTTCCACGGCTACTCGCAGTCGTTCACCGGCCGCCGCAGTTTTTTGAAGAAGACGTGGATGGCGGGCTGAACCGCGGGCACTGCGCGAGCACGGAATCGGCGCTGCGGGCGCGCGGCTCGCCGGACACACAGGTGCGGCGCTGCCCCGCGGACCCGGCCTGCACCGGGGAATGGGCGTCCGGATTGCACGCAGCCACGGCGTGGCACGCTCGCGATCACCGCCCGGTCCTGAACGCCTCGAGCCGGGGCATGAGCTCCTTCAGTAAAATAGTGGTTCGAAAAGGCAGCGCCCACGGAGGCACGGCGGGCTGGCTTAGCGCCCACGCCCGGCGGACGGCGACGATGAGGTTGGTCTCCCGCACGAGCGCGAGTTTGCCGAACTTGTCCGCGAGGTACTCGGGCGTCCAGTACCCCACGATCTCCAGCGCCACCTCCGTCCCGTCATCGTGCGTGAACACGAAGTCCGGCACAAGCAGAGACCGGCCGACTTCCAGGAGCACGGCCTCGCGACGCAGCCGCCAGCCGTCGCGGACCTCGCCGAACTTCCGGGCAAGCGCCTCCTCGAGGCTCGAGTCGAACAAACGGGGCGGCGGGACGTTCGAGCGGAGGCCGTCACTGGAGCTCAGGGTAAACACGGCCGGACGCCCCCGGCCGCGCACGGCCACGGAGGCCTCCAGCTGCCACTCCCGGGCCTGGACGAGCGCCGCCAGGAACTTCGCAAAATCCACACCGTACGCGTGGGTCCGGCGGAGCACCGAATTCGGGCCGTCGAAGCGCAGGCGGTAGGCGGGTCCCGGGCCGCGCTCGATGCGGTGCAGCAACCGGGAGAGCCGCGCGTACTGCACGATGTGCTTGAAGTTCCCCCGGGCCTCTACGACGATCGCGACGGCATCGTAGAGCAGCGCCTGCGCCTGCGCGAGATCGTACGCCGCGCGCAGATCCTCCGGCGTGTACTCGGCGGGAAATGCCGCCAGGCGGTGGAACTCGGGGTAGTCGGCGTACAGCGCGGCGGTGACCTGGTCGTCGCCATCTGCCGGGGCGCCGAGCTCAGCCTCGAGCAGGCGCTTCCTGGTCTTCGAGTCCATCACCGGGCGCGCGGCCGCTTCGAATACCCTTACCCGCCGCTCGGCCTGGCGGACGCCGGCTGGCCACTCGTACGTCGCGGCGGCGTCGAGCAGATCGACGACGGCCTCCACGCGATCCGGCCGGAGCCCGTCAAGTGCCCGTCGGGCGGCGTTCCGCACGACGCCGAGGCGGTCCCCGACCCTGGTCCGGTAGACGGCGATTCCGCGCGCAAGCACGGCGCCGCAGCCGTCCTCCAGGCGGTCAGAAGAGACCGAGTTGCTTCGCCTGTCCCAGTGATAGACGCGGTGCGCCTTGGTAAGCATTGGTTTGCGCGCGCCGCCGGGCGCGCCTGACCTCGGATGTCTCCTCGACCACGACCTCGTACAGGCGGGCGGGCCGGTCCCCCGATCGCCTCAGCAGCCGCCCCAGGCGCTGCACGGCCTCGCGCGTTCCCTTCTCTCCACCCAGGACCACGCCGACTTTGACCGCGGGCGCGTCCCACCCCTCGTTGAGAACCTCGCACGCCGCCAAGGCCCGGAGGCGTCCGTGCGCAAACAGGTCCAGCACCAAACTCCGCTCGCGCTTGTCCGAGTGCGCAGTAAGCGCGGGGATGAGGAACCGGCTCGACACGTCAAGCGCCATCCGGTTGGACGCGGTGAAGACGACGCACTGATCGTCCGGATGGAGCCGGAAGATGTCTTCCAGCACCCGCAGCTTCTCGGAGGAGCGGTGCGTCAACGTGAGCTTCCGCCAGTAGCACCGCATGATTTTCTTCGCCTCCGGATCGGTGCGGGACAGCCTGGCAATGTCCTCCTTCCAGTCGAATCCGCCTCCCTCCCGACGGCGGCGCGCCACATACGCGCGGATCTGGCGCGACAGCCGGTCGAACTCGGCCTGCTCCTCTTCGGAGAGATAAATCGGGACCCGCACGATGGAGTAGCCGGCGAGCGTCCGCCCCCGCGCGTCATGGATGTGCTCTTTGAACACGCATGGCCCGATCAGCTCGTCGAGCATGCCCTCCCGCCCGTCCGCCCGCTCGGGCGTGGCGGTCAGGCCGAGCCGCATCGGCGCCAGGCAGTCCAATGCGCTCTCGTGGAGCGCGTGGCCGGGCAAATGGTGGGCTTCGTCGTACACGATCAGCCGGTAGCGGTTGCCGATCTCCTTCATGTGGATCCAGGCGCTGTCGTACGTGGTCACCGTGATGGGCCAGACCTCGCGCCGGCCGTCTCCGAGGATGCCGGCCTCGATCCCCAAGGTGTGCTTGATTCGCCGGTGCCACTGATACATGAGATCGCGGAGCGGCGCCACGATGAGCGCGGAGCAGCGATGGCGCTCGATGACCGCGAGCGCGATCTCGGTTTTGCCTGTGCCCGTGGGTTTCACCACGACGCCCCGCCCGCCCGCTCGCTCCCAGGCGGCGACCGCGGCCTCCTGGTCCGGACGCAGGCGCGGCAGATCGGCTGCCACGGGCGGACAATCGAAGAACCGCGCGGCCTCGTCCCTGATCACCAGACCGCACGCGCGCGCGTCGTCGATCAGGCGATGATGCCGCAACGCTTCGGTGCGCCACGCTTGCACGCGCGCGTCCCACCTCAGATAGGCGGGCACCTTAGCAGAGGCCGGCGCCTCCAGCCGCAGCGAGCCTCTGTCGAAATGAAGCGCGAACGGTGGCTCGGGTACAGGCTCAGTCCGACCGCGCTGCTGCGGGGCCCGGTGGGCCCGTCGTATGGGGCGTTCCATTTTGTCGCCTATAATCTTCCCTCGGTGGAACCCGGTTCGCTCTTTGCCGTCCGGGGCCCTCTCGGCGGCTCCCCGAAAGCCTGTTTGTGCCTCCTGCGACTCGGAACGCTCGGCACGGCCGTCCGGGCAACCGATTTCTCCGACACCACTTCCACGTCCGGCGCTCGCCGATGCCGTGCGCGCCCATCGGCGCATGTGGATCGGGGATGTCGATCCAGATCACGTCGATCTCGGGCACGTCCATGTGCACGGGCACGTGGTACCCCGCGAGGCTTGGGTTCATGACGCGACCCTTGCGTTCGTCGAACTGCGTCTCTTAGATGAGCGCGAATCCCAGGCCCATAATAATGGTGTCGCCCGAACTGGCTTTCCGCCGTCTCAGCGTTGCGGATGCGTCCGCAATCGAACGCGCTGAGGAACCGGCTCACGCGCGTCTCCGTCGGTGTGCAGGCTGCCGGCAAGTGGAGGAATTTAGCGCAGCCGTTAGGTGCGCTTTGGCGACGAACGGCCCGCTCTTCATCAATGCCAAGGTCGCGCCGGGAACGATGAAGGTTCCGGTGACCATGACTTATGGCAAATACAATCAGTATACGATCATCAAACATATTGAGGAGTTTGAAGCGTGAAGATCCTGCGCTCGATTCGAGCCTCGGGGAAGGCCTATTGTCCGAACCCGGACTACTTTATAGAACCTGGGAAAGATATAGATGCCGCGGAGAAGGTTCACAGGGTCAAGTGTCAGTCTTCCTGTAAAAGTTGACGGCCTGGACGCGGTGCATCTACGCCGCTCTCCTCTCGGGGATCACCAGCACGTCGGGCGCCGGCACCTCTGCGAGCGCCGCCTCCGCGGCCAGCGTTCTGTGCGTGCGGGGGTCCCGCACCGGCCCGCGTTCCCTGGCGACGACGACGATCTCGGCCCCGGGACGCGCGCGAGGACCTCGATCGGCCCGACGACGTCGAGCGGCGTGATGCGGTCGAAGACAAGCGCGGCGATCCGCACCGGCGCGCTCGCGTATCCCCGGCGTCGGCGCGTCATCGCCGCGCCTCCCGCGTCGCCTGGAGGAGCGGGACGAGATGGCGGAGGAAGTGGCGCTCCAGCGTCGCCTCGTAGGCCTCCGGGTGGGCCCGCAGCACGGCGATCAGGCGGCCGCCGTACCGCGCCAGCGCGGACCCGAAGGTGACGTGCAGCACCTGCCGCGCGTCGAAGCTGTCCAGCAGCCCGGCGAGGTCCGCGTCCGGCACGGCGGCGGGCTCCGGGGTGCGGTCGAGCCGGGCGGACACGTGGTAGCTTGCCCGGTCGTGCTCGTACCGCTCGCGCGCGAGCGCGTAGATCTCGCGGAAGAGCGCCGGGTCGATCGGCGCGATGGTGCGCAGCGCCTCCAGGTAGCTCGTGCCGGCCGTCTTGACGTGCAGCAGGCTGCCGGCCTGACGGGCCAGCGCCGCGTAGACGCTGAGCTTGTCGGAGCCGGAGTGGAGGCTCAGTTTGTACGGCCCCAGGCGTCTGGCGATCGCGGCGTGGAGTGCGGCGTCCGCTTCGAACGCGGCGGGATCGCCCAGGTAGTCGACGCCCTTCTCGAAGCGCCCCACGAAGCGGGGCGCCATGCTCACCCAATCGACGCCGAGGCGGCGGAGTTCGGTGGCGATGTACACGTGCTGCGCGGGCGTCGTCGGCGTGTCGGTCTCGTCCACGGAGACCTCCACCTCGACGCGCCGGTCGCGCGCCCGCAGGTGCCGGTGGAGGCGCGCCACGTGCGCGACGGCGCGGCCGTACTTGACCGCGGCGCGCGCCGCGTCGTCCTCGCCGACGCGCAGCGCCCGGTCGCCGAGGTCGAGCGACAGCGTCCGGTAGCGCCCTTGCATCGCGGCCTGCGTGTCCTCGAGCTCTGTCCACGGCAGCGACGCCAGCGCGGCGGCGAGCGCGTCCGCCTCCAGCGCGTCGCCGGCCGGGTCGACGTGCGCGCCCGGATCGAACGTGAAGAACGTGTACCCCGCCGCAAGACACGCGTCCACGTCGGCCGTGGTCTTGAGATGGTCGGCGTCCGCGCCGAAGCCGTCGCGCCAGCCCTCCGCGAACACGCCCCACGCTGCGTCCGCCAGCACGCGCGCGGGATCGCGGCCGGTGCGCTCCATCTCGCGGATCGACTGTTGGGCGAAGATCGGCGCCAGGCGCCCGTCCACCGCGCGCAGCGCACGGATGTGGCCAGGCGTGGCGAGGCCGAGGCGGTCGCCGAAGCCGAAGGACGGGCGCAGCGCGAGCGTCTCGGGCACGAGCCACGGGAGCAGCCCGCGCAGGACGCCGAGGTTGTGGTCGCTGGCGGGCCCCACCAGCAGCCATCGTCCCGCCGCCTCCGTGGCCTGGCCCTCGAGCCCCGCGAGGCGCGGCGGCCGGGCCGGCGCGAGCGCCGCCAGCCGGTCGCCCCCGTCGGCGCGGGCCATCCCGACCTCGGCGCCGTCGATCTGGACGACGGAGCGCGGCCGTACGGCCAATCCCTCTACGGACAGCAGCGGTGTCATCGGCGCATCCCCTCCAGCCGCTCGCGGCGGCCCACTATAGGCTCCTGCGCGCTTGAGCTTCCCGCTTCCGGACCGATGCCACGCCGAACCACCAATTCCCGAACAGTTGAAAGTAGGTGCTTCTCGACCTCGCGGGTCAGGTGGTCAAGATCAGTGTAGTCCCGCACTAATCCTCCCTTCTTAAGCTCACATTTGCCTTTTGGATTGTCAGGGGGCTCATTCGCTCGAGCGTAGCAAGGCATTTGGAGGCCGACGTTTCTCCATCCAGCTATCGGAATGTCGTAGGCACTCCTCGGCCCCATCTTAGTGATCGGGGCGACAATAAGGTCGTCATCTCCCAGGTCGGCGAGAACAACTGCGGGACGCGCTTTCGTGTCTTTCACGCCTGGAATTATCGAAGTGATCACGGCGCCTAGCAGGATGATGAAAAAGCAGGTATTTGGATGTTCATATAGAATGATACTCTGTCGCGTTGCACCCTCATTCGTACTCCTCCCTCGGAGGTACCACGATGCGCGGAGACGATCGGCAGCAGGAAGGCATGTTTAGCTACCTCTCCCCGGAAGCGCGCGTCCCGCAGGACCATCCGTTGCGCGTGATCCGGAGCATGGTGGACGCGGTGCTGCATGAGTTGTCGCCCACGTTCGCCAAACTCTATTCGCAGATTGGCCGCCCCTCGATCCCGCCGGAGAAACTGCTGCGGGCCTTGCTGCTGCAGGTGCTCTTCACGGTGCGCAGTGAGCGGCAGTTGATGGAGCAACTGTATTACAACTTGCTGTTCCGCTGGTTCGTCAGGTTGAACATGGACGAGCCGGTCTGGGACCCGACGACGTTCACGAAGAACCGTCAGCGCCTGCTGGATAGCGATATCGCGCAAGCCTTCTTCACGCGCGTGCTGGCCCAAGCGCGGGAGCGTTACCTCTTGTCGATGGAACACTTCACCGTCGACGGGACGCTGATTGAAGCCTTGGCGGGCCTGAAGAGCTTTCGTCCCAAGGACGAGGACCCGACCGACCAGCCGCCGCCGGATGATCCGGGGAACCCAACCGTCAACTTTCATAGCCAACACCGCAGCAATGCCACGCATCAATCGACTACTGATCCCGAGGCGCGCTTGCAGCGCAAAGGCCACGGCCGGGAAGCGAAGCTGTACTATATGGGCCATGTGCTGATGGAGAACCGCAATCGCTTGGTGGTGCGGGCCCAAGCGACCGCGGCGACGCGCACCGCGGAACGGGACACCGCGGAAGAGCTGCTCGAGCAGGTGGCCGGCGAGCGCCGCGTGACTGTCGGCGCGGACAAAGGCTTCGACACGCCGGAATTCGTCCAAGCGCTGCGCGACTTGGACGTCACACCGCACATTGCCCAAAACACCAGCAAGCGGCGCAGTGCCGTCGATCTGCGGACCACCCGGCACCCCGGCTATGAGATCAGCCAACGCATCCGCAAGCGCGTGGAAGAAATCTTTCGTTCGCTGAAGACCATCGCGCTGATGCGCAAGCTGCACCATCGCAGCACCCACCGCGTGCACTCGATGTTCGTGTTTGCGTGTGCGATCTACAACCTGGTGCGGATCCTCTATCTCCAACAGGCCCTCGCATGAGGATGCCACCCCTCGGTGCGATGGCGAGGTCGCACCGAGCGCGCGGAACTCGCGCAAGCAGCTCCGCGGAGCTTCAGGTCGCATGATCACTCTCGAACCAGGCACGATGATTCGTCATAAACACGTTTTTTCCGCGCCTGCTAGACGATACTGGATTGACACTAGGGCTCCTGGGCAACTAGATCGGCATCGGACAGTCGCGCCAGTTGTAGTCCTGCCGTGTGATGCCACGCTGATTCGTTTTCGTCCTCACCAGCAGGCATGACCACGACCATTACCCGACCCACTTGGCCAGGCGGCAATTCTCCCCGCCACCATGTAGCGAATTCCGCAGGGAAGGTTAGTGGCCCACTTGGCATCATCTGGGTGGTGAACTCCAGCACCGTGCCCTTTGCCGCACTCATTCTGCTAACCCCCGTCGCTTCGCCCATTTCATGCCAATAAGTATAACAAACCGAGGCGAGGCACTCCCCAGCCAAGCCACCGTTTCCACCGTTTGGGACTGTCGCTGCTAGCTACCCAGGGCGTTCAGCAGTATGGGTGTAACAGATAGGTTACTTTTATGGCAAGTCCATTCAAATGACTCTGGCTGCCCGCAAGTGAACCGTCCACGGCGCCCGGTAGCTCCTCGCGAGCGCCGGCGTCAGCGTCTCACAATGGACCAAGTTCTGTGTCCCGCCAACAAGTTGTCGATGCGAGCGTGACCACGGTTGTCTGTCGCGCGCGGTCTCGTCTGCTGTCTTCCGGGGATCTAAGCGTACCGGCGGTTTCTCGGTCGGTTGAGATCGTCGGCTTCGACAGTGTAGCATTGTCATGATGCAATGCTCTCAATCGACCATAGCGTCAAAGGCAAAGCTCTCCTGGTAGTTCTGGAAAGAGGTTTTGCGGCCGATTCCATCGTGACAGTCTGAGGGGGTGGAATGGTTATCGCGTCGTTGAACCCAACAGCAACGACGTCGCTGACTTCCATACGTGGTACAAACTGGACGCGCGTTTTGGCGGTTCGGCTCATTTTCAAGTGTACCTGCGCTGGTGTTGGGGGAGTGTCCCTAGTTTCCTTCATCGCGGGCCCCGGAGGAGCCCGTTCCTAACCTTTCTGAACCTTGATCCGACCCTTGCGAATGGCCCGCATAAATGCCGCGTGGTCGCGTTCGGCCTGATCAGCATAAGCGACGCTGAACCGCGCGACGGCCTTGTCGAATCGGTCCTTCTTTCCGAGATACCCGGCGATCATCGCCGGATCGGCCGAGCGCGCATGGGCGCGCGCGAGCGTCCAGCCGCACATCCCGGCGAAATCAACCATGACCCCCGGACTGTATTGCTCGACCAGTGGCTTGATTTTCATGTCGCGCAACTGGCGGATGTAATACTGTCGCCCCCTCCGAGTCTCAGTCCAACCCAGGAAGACGTCGCTCGCGGATTGCATCAGTCGCTGGCCCACCACCACTCGCTGCCCATGGTTGGGGTAGATACTCTTGCCCACGTACGGCTCCAGGACTGATGGGCTTGCTTCTTTCACCTGCAGGAACAGCGGATCATCATCCTCGGCCATCATCAGCACGATGGCACAAAATGTGCCCACGCTCCCGACCCCGACTACTTTCAGTGAAATGTCAACGAGCCGATAGTGGTCGAGCAACGTTTTGCGGTCATCCGAAAGGGCCTCTCGGTAGTGGGTGAAGCTCTCGTGAATGAGCTCCCGGTTGGACGCCATGTCGAGGAGCGGATGGTGATAGATGAGCGGTGGATTCTCGGCAATCACGTGCGCACCGTCGTTGGTCACGATCGTCTTCGGAAAGCCGTCACGAGCGAAATCGCGCGCGGCCTCTTTCTTGAGGCGCTTTTCTATACGGGCCGCGGTGGTTTCGTCGCGGCTCGCTAGCAGCGCCCCACGACGATCGACGCGCGCGTACCAGACGTCCAGGACGGGCATGTCGGCGTAGACGGCCATCTGCTCGCGATACGACCGGACGCATGCGAGTGCCGCATCTCGCTGGTCGGCGGCGGAAAATCCATTCGATCGCGCCGCAAAGACAAAGCTCGCCGCGAGCCGCTTCACGTCCCATTCCCACGGGCCGGGGAGCGTCTCGTCGAAATCGGTGAGATCGAAGATCAAACGGCGTTCGGGGGTCGCGAAGGCACCGAAATTGAGCGCGTGGCAGTCGCCGCAGATTTGCGCGGAGAGGCCCGTCACCGGTGTCGCCGCAAGGTCGGCAGCCATGATGTTCGCCGTGCCCCGATAGAAGGTGAACGGCGACGCCATCATGCGGCCGTAGCGGATGGGGATGAGGTCTGGGATGCGGCCCTGGCTCGACTCGATCACCAAATCGACCGGATCGCGGCGACTCCTCGGTGGTGACCACTCTTGATGCTGCTCATGCGGCACACGGTCCCGCAAGGCCTTGCCCGCTGCGCGACGTTCCTTGCGGCCTGGTCGCACAGTAACGTGCGCAACGGAATGCCGCCCTTCGACCGTGCCAACCACATGCTCGTCGCTCTTGATCGTTGCTGTGGGCCTCTGCGGATTCCTCATAGCTGCCCTCCCTAGGACACACTCGCCGCATGCTCAGCAGCGGTCCTGTTCGACTAGGCTCAGAGAGCCTGTTCAGGATGGAGAGCGTCGCGACACGCGCGTCAGCGTCCCGCGCAGCGCCGCGTTGAGAAAGGCCAGTCCGATCGTCCCCGGCTGCCCGTTTCTTTCCGGCGGATTCGAATACATTTATGATGGAGCATGTGCCTTTTGCGCCGACGGTGCCATCGGGCCGACACTGGATTGACAATCCTGGCGCGGGCCCGACGCTGCGCCGACGGACGCTCTGTTGGCCGCTGCCCACCCGAATCGTGGACGTTTACGAGACGAGCTCATCCATCTGGCTGCTCGGTCGGCGATATGTTCACGTCCAGCTCAACCGGCGGAGCGACGGCTCGGCCGGCGCCGCTCGCCTCGAGGCACTTGATGATGTTCGTAGCCGTGAATCGATCAGATGCATCCGACGCTGTTCATAGGAACAAACACGCTACGCCGTAGTCACGATCGCAAAATGCACCGGATGCTTCGGGAGGCCGGTGGATTAGTGACGGGATCCCGGGGCCCACGGCGCCGAAGGGGTCGAGATCCACCGGACTGTCCGCGGTGGACTGGACGGGCGAGACAGGGTGAGTACCGGTGGCCTACGTGCATCGATGAGGATGGTCGCTTCCGACTGGTTGCGCAGGCAGGGTTGTTAGCGCGAAGAGAAAACCACTAGCCTTAGCATGGGAAGCAAGATCAAGGTAACCAAGGAGGCTAAAGCCTACATAGACCAGTTAAAAGAGCAGGGCTATGTCTTGATACGAACCAAGGGCGGTCATCTCACTTTCCAACACCCCACGACCAAAAAACTGGTAACCGTGAGAAACCATCCTGGAGCTTGGAAAGGACATGGACAAAAGCTAGGGCAGTTACTCGCGAAGAGAATAAGAGCACACACGCCCTGAAGGATGTAGTCAGCACAACTGGTAGAGAGCTGTGCTGGTCGGGGAGGGGGGACTTGAACCCGCGCTTTCCCGTGAAGAAACGCCAGTAATTACACGGCGTCCAGGGTGCCGGGTCCTCTAACTGTCACGCCAGCGTCACGTTGCGTGCGGCGGTAGCGCGCACTCGCACCAACAGTGCGCGATGTTCGTCCCGATGCGGATGTCTGGGAATCAACTGTGCGCGCCCGACGGTGGGACCTGGCGCCACGCAGCCATTTTCCCTCTCTCTCGATGGGCCCTCTTGTGGCGCTCGAGACTGGCGGGGCGGTGAGTTTCGGTGACCGCGCGGCGTCTTGACGGGAAACCCGCCATGTTGGTATGCTTCTCGTAGAGGAGGCGCCGGTGATGCCTGCACTGACTACGCGTGATCAAGAGCTCGTTCGAGCGTTCCGGAAGCTCTTCGACCTAACCCACGAAGAGCTTGCCATCCTCACGGCGATTTCGGTGCGGACGTGGGAACGCGTGGAGTCCGGGGACGTCGATCGGGAACGCGCGACGCGTGGCGTGCGCATGGCGCTTGGGGTGATCGACGAGATCATGGGGTACCTCGATCAGGTCCCCTACGGATCCCTCCGACAGTGGGCTGCGACGCCGCGGCGACGCGGGGGCAGCCCGATCGACTTGGTCCACCGTCGAGGTGGAATCACGCAACTTCTCCAGCAGCTTCGCGCGAACGGTGACAGCCTGACATAAGTGGACATCCGCCTCGATCGCGCCCCGCGCTATCTCGGCGGGCTACAGGATGTTTTCCTCGCGGCGCCCCGCGCCGCCCTGACGGTGATGATGTGGCGGTGCGTCGAGGAGCCTCTGGATCCCATCTCCAGCGCCCGTAGCCAACGCTACGCGGGACGCTGGCACCATCCGGCTGAAACCCAAGCGTTGTATACCGCGGCTACGGATGCCGTGGCCATCGTTGAGGCGGCGGATCACCTCCGACCGGGCATCGACCCAGTGACCTTTCGGGTCGCACACCTGCGGATCACCGGCCAACAGGTCGTGCGGTTGGACGATGTCGCTGCGCGCTTGCCGTGGCCAATCTCCCATCTCCTGGATGAGGGGGCCGGGTATGCCCGCGCCATTCTGGTCGGCACCGCGGCCTGCCGCGCGGGTGTAGATGTCCTCATCGTTCCTTCGGCGCAGGCCTCGCAATATGCCTGTGCCGTGTGCTTCACACGGCATGCCGCCCGCGTTGAGGTCGTGTCATCATATGTACGGCGCTTCACTCGCGAGGAGCTCGCCGCCATCCCGATTTGACGTTAGGCAGCGTTTGCTGACCGTCGTGAGCAGCATCGACCGATAGAAGCCGTAGTGGTCGGGGAGGGGGACTTGAACCCGCGCTTTCCCGTCAGAACACGTCAGTGATTGCACGGAGTCCAGAGCACCCGGTCCCTTAACTGTCACGCCAGCGTCACGTTGCGTGCGGCGGCGATACGCTTGATGAAATGGCCGCCGCGATTTCCAGCATCTCGCATCACCTCCGACGCCCAACATCCAGCGCATGCTGGATCCCACGATACGGAACCCCGCCCTGTTGGCGGCGAGCAGATATTGGTTATCTCGAAGCAGTAGAAATCGGGCCGCCGCCCGATTTGTCCGAAGTTGCAAACAACCTATCTTTAATACTGTTCCGAGCAGATCCTGGAGGTCCCGCAAGACCGGCTACAAGCTCTTCGATCAGTATCAGGACTGCGGCATGCACGGGCTCACTGACCGCAGCCGGCATCCGATTCGCTACGCCAACCAACTGCCCGTTCAAGTCGAGAACTACATTCTCAATGTGAAGCGCGAGCACCCCAGCTGGACGGCGCGGAAAATTCGCGAGCGCTTGACGGGCAGCATCGGACTCGACCTGCACTTCTGACGCTTACCGCCCGCTCGATGGGTCGCGACTTGCGCGGTACAGTACGTTTGGGCCTCGGGGTCAGCCCGCCTTCCGTGATGCAGTGAGCGGCAGGTCTAACTCCACTCGATCATAGATTACTTTCGGTGTTACGCGTCCCCGATCGCCGCGCACAAGCTGGACCAATCCATAATTCTCCATTGTCCTTAAGGTGCGCGACAGATTCGATTTGGCCTTACCCGTCATGCGCGCCAATTCGTCTAGCGAGGTCGGTGCTTTTTCGACGACGACACGCAACAGCTCTCGGTTGCCGGCCGACAGAACCTTTGCGAAGGACTCCGTCGAAGTGAACCAGACCTTAGGTTCGCCGGAGGCGCCGCGCCGTTCACCCCGTGCTACCGCCATAGTGCGAGCCTTCATCTCTTGGTAACTGGCGATGCCAACTTTCAACGTCGTCATGAGATCACTCCTCTCGCGCGTAACACCGCATCCACCGCGCTCCAAAAGTCATCGAGAAGGGTCGCCGCGTCTCGGTAGACGTATGGTTTGGTCGTCCGCACCCGGTGGTAATGGTCCTGTGGTTCGGCGCGCTTCCGCCTGGCGACCGGATGTGCGTTATCGAAGCCGACCAACCGCTCGCCATCGGGTCCGTGCAGCGTGAGGGAGTAGTTAATGCCGTGTGGCTTCTCAGCGGAGGCCGGGACCCGCGTTACGACGAACCGGACCGTGTGACCGCCCTCGGGATCCACCACGAGCACCTGTCCATCGAGATCGAGCAGTACATCTAGGCTCGGGTCACGCCGCATCGTCACACATAAAGGTTATCATAATGACATAACTAATCGCAACCCAGGCCCCGTTGCATAGGCTTGCGGCTGGCGGGCCCGACGCACGACACGTTCGGGTGGACGGCGTACGCGGGGTACGGGCACGAGTTTGGGACGCCGGGATTCACGACCACGGCGACGCTGCAAGGGTCGGCCGGTTCGCTGCTCACGGTGACCGGGGTGAATCCCGCGGCGGACACCGGGGGGGGACGGGGTCCGGCTCAACTGGCAGTTGTGGCATGGGGCGGACTTTCACGTGACGTACGATGCGATGCTGAATACCTACCAGAAAGGGCAGACGGGCAGCATCGGGTTCGATCTGCACTTCTGAGGCTTGCCACCCGCTCGATGGGTCGCGACTTGCGCTGATCTGATACTCTACCGGCGTTGGGAGGCGTATCGAGGTTAGTCGCCGGTTCGGCCGGGCTTCGGGTGCTTCCCTCGGCTATAGTCGAACCGCTGCGTCGTGCGGGCGTGCGGCATCCGATCCGGTGGCACGATCTGCGCCACCAGTTTGTCAGCCTCCTGATTGCCGCGGGCAAGGACCTGCTCTACATCTCGAAACAGGCCGGTCATTCGGATCCGGGCTTTACGCTCAAGCGCTACGGACACCTCTTTGAGACGATCAAGTTTGAGACAATCAAGGTGAGGCCAGTAGAATGGCCCGAGGATCTTGTCTGGTCGACCGGCTGTCACGCCAGCGTCACGCATCGTGCGGTTTCGAGCGGTATTGAGTGAGAATGACCGGGGGGTATAGGTGTTCAATAGAATGCGCGAACTGGCTCCAGAAGAATGGGCGAACGGGCTCCAGATAAGGATTACGTCGCGAGCCGTACTGATCGGTAGACAGCCGTACTGGTCGGGGAGGGGGGACTTGAACCCGCGCTTTCCCGTGAAGAAACGCCAGTAAATGCACGGGTTCCAGCGCTCCCTGTCCGTTAGCTGTCACGCCAGCGTCACGTTGCGTGCGGTGGCAACACGCATTATGGCAGCCGAACACGTCGTCGCTAGACCAATCTCTGAGTTCCACCGATGGATGTACCACTGCCTTCGAGACCGCGACCTCCAAACTCAGTGTCAGCGCATGTACCGAGGCGCATCTGGCTGATTGCGTTCGCGCAACGACCGGATGCGCACGGTGTCTTAGATTGGCCATGGAGCCCGTCGTGGAGGACTGAGAGCGCACAGCGTAGGGGGGAGGTGTTGGAGGCCGCTCCCGGAAAGTCTACGCGAGCGTGGCGGGCGAGGCTCGGGAGAAAGGGCATGGGTAAGAGAACGTTCCGGATCGGAGATCACGTGGCGTGGAACTCCGAGGCCGGCCGAGTGCGCGGCAGGATCATCAAGCGTATCACGGCCGACACTGTGGTCAAGGGCTACGTGCATCACGCCTCGCCAGCCGAGCCACAGTATCTCATCCAGAGTGACAAGACTCCGCACGTCGCGATCCACAAGGGAACGGCTCTTAGGATCGTGAAGGGGCAGATGCCGGCAAAGAAACAGGGCACACGCTGACCAAGTCGTTCCTGGGCCGTAACGGGCTCAGGGCAGGTCCGATGCAGTAGGTGCTTGATAATGGCGGCGTCTGACGAATTTGCGGTACTGAACCTCGGGTACGTCGCGGAACTCTATGCGCGGTACCGGGACGACCCGGCCTCGGTGGACCTTGCGACGCGAGCGCAGTTCGAGCGATGGCAGCCCGGAGGGAACGGTGGCGCCGCTCTGCTCGCCGGTGCGCTCGAGCACACGCCGCGCGAAGACGCCGAGTGGGACGAACGCGGGATCGCGGAGGCGGTGCGGCTCGCTGATGCGATCCGCGCGCGCGGGTACCTCTTGGCGCGCACCGACCCGCTCGCGCACGGTGCCGCAGGCGATGCGCAGCTCGACCCCACGTCCTGCGCCGTCGCGGAGGGCGTGCTGCGCGCGCTGGCGCCGGGTCTTGTCGGCGGTCCCGCCCCCGCAGACGCCGCGACGGCCTGGGACGCGATCGAGTGGCTCCGCGCGGTGTACGAATCCCAGGTCGGCTACGAGGTCGAGCACGTGACGGTGCCCGAGGAGCGGACGTGGCTCCGGGAGGCGATCGAGAGCGCCCGGTTCCGCGTGCAGACGGACGCGGACGCCGGCGGTACCCTGCTGGCACGCCTGACGCAGCTGGAGGCATTCGAGCAGTTTCTGCACCGGACGTTCCCAGGGAAGACGCGCTTCTCGATCGAGGGCGCGGACATGCTGGTCCCGATGCTCGACGAGCTCATCCGGCTGGCGGCGTCGGATGGCATTCGGACGGTCCAGCTCGGCATGGCCCACCGCGGGCGCCTCAACGTGATGGCGCACGTCGTGGGGAAGCCGTACGCGGCGATCCTGGCGGAGTTCAAGGAACCGTTGGACGCGCGGCCCGCGCGCGATGACGTCGGGTGGACGGGCGACGTCACGTACCACAAGGGCGCGCGGACCGATCCGGGGACGTCCGGGCCCGACCGCGTGACGATCATGCTTGCGCCGAACCCGAGCCACCTTGAGGCGGTGGACCCGGTCGTGCTGGGGATGACGCGCGCAGCCGCGGCGCGCACGGACCAGGCGGGGGCTCCGCGGTGGGAGTTCGGCACGGCGCTGGCCGTGCTGATCCACGGCGATGCGTCGTTCCATGGCCAGGGGGTCGTCGCGGAGAGCCTGAACTTGTCCCGGCTCCGCGGCTACGAGGTGGGCGGGGCGCTCCACATCATCGTCAACAACCAGCTCGGGTATACCGCGACCCCGGAGGAAACCCACGGTACCCCGTACGCAAGCGACTTGGCGAAGGGATTCGGCATCCCGATCGTCCACGTGAACGCCGACGACCCCGAGGGATGCCTTGCAGCGATCCGGCTGTGTGCCGCCTATCGGCAGCGGTTTCACAAGGACGCCCTGATCGATCTCGTAGGCTATCGCCGCTACGGCCACAACGAAGGCGATGAGCCGACCTTCACGCAACCGCAGATGTATGACGCGATCCGTCGCCACCCCACCGTGCGGGCGCTGTGGGCCCGGGCCCTGGTCGAGCGGGGCCTGATCGACCCGGCGAAGCCGGACGCCCTGCTGCGCGAGCGCACGGTGGCCCTGCAGGCCGTGCTCGCCGCGCTGGATCCCGCAGTCTTTCGGGACGCCCCCCCTCCGCCCGCCCCGGCGGGCGCGGCGCGGCGGGCGCAGACGGCCGTGTCGGAGCCCACTCTGCGCGCGCTGTACCGAGCGCTCGCGGAGATTCCTCCAGGCTTTCATGTGCACCCCAAGCTCGCCCAGGCGATCGCCCGGCGCGAGGTGGTCGAGGGGACCGCGCCGATCGCGGTGGATTGGGCGGCCGCCGAGCAGCTCGCCTTCGCGACGATCCTGGCTGAGGGCGTGAGCATCCGCCTGACCGGGCAGGACGTCGAGCGCGGCACCTTTAGCCAGCGCCACGCCGTGTTGCACGACGTTGAAACCGCCAGCACGTACGTGCCGCTGCAGCGGTTGCCTCAGGTGCGCGCGGCGTTCGAGGTGTGCAACAGCCCCGTCACGGAGAACGCGGCGCTCGGCTTCGAGTATGGATACAACATCGGCGGGCCGGGACGGCTGGTGGTCTGGGAGGCCCAGTATGGCGACTTCATCAATGGGGCGCAGGTCGTGGTCGACGAGTTCGTCGCGTCGGCCAGATCAAAATGGGGCCAGACGCCGTCGCTCGTGCTGCTGTTGCCGCACGGCGCCGAGGGGCAGGGCCCGGATCACTCCAGTGGGCGGTTGGAGCGCTTCCTGGAGCTCGCGGCGGAGACCAACCTTCGGATCGCGAATTGTACGACCGCGGCGCAGTACTTCCATCTGCTCCGCCGGCAGGCGGCGCTCCTTCGGACTGACCCGCTGCCGCTTGTGGTCATGACTCCGAAGCGCCTGCTTCGGCACCCGCTGGTCAGCTCGCCCCTCCGGGATCTCGCCGAGGGGGGGTGGCAGCCGGTACTCGACGACCCCGAGGTCCGGGACCACCCCGATGCTGTGGAGCGTCTTGTGGTATGTAGCGGCAAGATCGCCGTCGACCTCACCGAGAGCGCCGCCCGGAAGGATCATCCGGAGCTGGCGATCGTGCGCCTGGAACAACTGTATCCATTCCCTGACGAGGCGTTGCGGGCGGTTCTCAGACGGTACGCGCGGGTCCGGGCCGTGTGCTGGGTCCAGGAGGAGCCGGAGAACATGGGCGCGTGGACGTTCGTGCAACCGCGATTGACGGCGGCGCTCGGCAGCGAGCGCCGCGTGGCCCGTATTAGCCGCGTGCCGAACGCGAGCCCTGCGGAAGGGTCGCACGCGCGCTACGCGGTGGCACAGGCGCAATTGATCCAGCAGGCGCTCGAGGCGCGGGTGCCGGGTGGTGCCGGCGCGCAAGCAGGGGAGAGATAGCGGGCCGTGGCCACCAACATCGTTGTGCCGACCGTCGGCGAGTCCGTCCTCCAGGCCCGGGTGCTCCACTGGCGGAAGCACGAGGGAGAGGCGGTGGGCGTCGGTGAGGTCCTCGTCGAGCTCGAGACGGAGAAAGTAAACTTCGAGGTGACTGCGGCGGTGGCGGGCCGGCTCACGCACGTCGCGCAGCCGGACGGCGCAGATGTTCGACCGGGGGACGTACTCGGCGTCGTTGACGAGACCGCCGTCGTGGAACCTGACGCCGCGTCCGCCGCCCAGGACCGTCGGCGCGAGATCTCAGCCCCCGGTGCGGCAGCGTCTGCACCGTCCGCCGCTGCCTGGGACGCGGTCGATCCCGACCACATGCTCCACGAGGACGTCGGAGGATCGACCGCAGCGCCAAACCCGCCCGACCAGCCGTCTCCCGCTCGTCCGTCCGCGGCGACGCCGCTGGCGAGGCGGCTCGCGGCCGAGCACAAGGTGGACATCAGCGCCATCGCGGGGACAGGCACGGGCGGCCGGGTGACGCGCCACGACGTGCAGGGCGCGCTTCACCAACCGCCGCCCGCCGCGCCGGCGTCAGCGCCCGCCGGTTCCGAAGAGCATGTCCGCCTGTCGCTCCGGCGCCTGACGATCGCCCGCCGGCTGGTCGAGGCCCTGCGGAACGCGGCGATGGTGACGACCTTCAACGAGGCGGACTTGGGCGCGGTCGCCGATCTCCGCCGTCGCCAGAACCCGCTGATCCAGGAACGGCACGGATTCCGGCTCGGGATCGCCGCGTTCTTCGTCCGTGCCGCGGTTGCCGCGCTGCGCGAGTTCCCCTATCTGAACGCCGAGCTGCGGGGCGAGGAGGCCGTTCTCAAGCGCTACTATGACATCGGGATCGCGGTCGCGGCGAAGGACGGGCTCGTCGTGCCGGTGCTGCGAGACGCCAACCGGCGCACGCTGGTCGAGATCGAACGTGGGATCCGCGACTTTGCGCAGCGAGCCGAGCAAGGGACGCTCTCGCTCGAGGACCTGCGCGGCGGGACGTTCACCATCACCAACGGCGGCGTGTTCGGCTCGCTTTTCAGTACCCCGATCCTGAACCCGCCGCAGGTGGGGATCCTGGGCCTGCACCGGATCGCGGATCGGCCGGTCGCACGCGTGGGGCAGGTCGTCATTCGCCCGATGATGTACGTGGCTCTCACCTACGACCATCGGATCGTCGACGGACGCGAGGCGGTGCAATTCCTGGGGCGCGTCAAGGCGCTGATCGAGGATCCCGAAACGTTATTGCTCGAAGGCTGATGACGGGCTCGGTGGTGGCCTGTGCGTCTGCCGCGCTGGCCGATCGGCTATCTCGCCATCGCCACAGTCAAGAGGAGGGCGCAGTCCTCGAGCGCGTGCGCGGCGTGCGCAACCCCGGTGTCGAGCACCACGAGCTCACCGGCGTGTACGTCGGCGGCCTCCTGGTTCGTGGACAGCCTGAATGCTCCGTGAAGCGCCTGGATCGTCACCGCACCCGCGACGCGATGCTCTTCCAAGGCCACGCCTTGCCGCAAGGCGATCAGCGTCACGCGAATCGCCCCCTCCTTCACGAGCGTCTTCGCGGCGCGCCCGGTGCCCGACCGCGCCGCCTCCTCGCGCAGCGGCGCCACCTCGGACGGGATGCCGAACCGCAACAGCGCGGCCTGTAGCTGATGCGTCTGAAGATAATCCGGTACCTTATCGTTTGCCGCCATAGAGCTCACCTCCAGCGATGTCGGACCGTCGATCTCGGTCTTTGGCTTGCGATCGCCGCTGCCTTCACACCGCCACTTTGAATGGACGCCCGTCTTGACTCCGGCGCAACCATCCCCGGCGCCCCACCCGATTGCGATCCCGGTCAGTGTTGCCGAGGAAGCGATGAGCGACTTCCCCCCGGCTCATAAGTTTGGATGTCGTGATCGGGGCCGCTGCCCTCGTGGTCCTATGTTCTTCTCCTCTGCCCGCGCGCTCCGCGGGCCGTTCTTCCCGCTGCAGATGTGCACGGGCGCGCGCGCCTCGTGTTGGTGCTCGCCTCCGTCCTAGAGACATTCCGAATCAGATCCCGGCCTCCTGGCTGAAATACTGGTAATCTTCCCGCCAACCGCCTTGGCCCTGGCCAATGGTCTTGTAATCCGCGATGAACTCGATTGCGCGGATGTACTTCACCATCGTGAATCCAAGCTGCGTTTCAACGCGGAGTCGGAGGGGTGCTCCATGCAAAATCGGCAGCGGTTGGCCGTTCATTTCGTAGGCGAGAATGGTCTGCGGGTCTTCGGCTAGTTCCATCCGGATCGTGCCGTAGAAGTATCCAGGGCCCTGGGCGTGGGGTTCTGACGTCGACTTGTTGTCGAACGCGTAGAAAACGATGTAGCGGGCAGCGGGAAGCGGCTGGCACAGTCCGATGATGTGATGCAGAGAGACGCCACCCCACTCTGCAACGCCCGACCAGCCCTGGATGCAGCAATGCTTGGTGATTTGAGTTTGTTTCGGCATCATGCGGAGATCGCGCAACGTCAGACGCAGCCGCTGTTCAACGAGTCCGCCAATTTCCAGACTGTAATGTGCGAATTGATCGCGTGCCATCGCCAGATACGTTTCCTCTTTTGGCGGCCGCCCATTGACCCAGAACGAGGGCGAGATATCCGCGGACGTGTAATGCTGCGACGAGGTTACATGACCGAAGAGCAAGGTGCGCAGTGGGTCTGTGATCGATTGCGTGGCTGTTTGGACGAAGCGGGGGCGCCGGTGTGAACACACGGTGGTTAGGACGTGGATTGCTACGATGCACGCCAGCCCGAATAACCAGACCCCAAGTGCAAGCGTCAGCTGCGGATTGTACGTCTGTCCCAGCACAATCAACGCCAGCTCTCGTTGGAAACCATGCAGAGCCACGAGCGTGACGTGTCCGATGAAGAATACGATGAACGTGCACAGAGCCAGGAAATGCAGACTCCGTGCGCTCTGTCGACCGTGAAAGAGTTTGATATACCATGGGAAACGGGCGGCAATGGCTGGGGACATCGCGATTCCTGTCGCAATGCTGAACGGGGCGAGCAAGAAGATAACGGCCGCATAGCTCAACTGTTGTAAGGCGTTATATGCCCCCGGCGTTTCCACGATGTGAAAGCTTAGATAGCTGAGCATCGCATGCCATGCATCTGGGACAATCTGCCAGGACGTCGGAATCAGCCGCCGCCACTCCGGTGTGGCAAAGAGCATTATGACGTATGTCAAACCTGTCAGGAGCCATGCGAAATCCGCGAGAAAGTGCCAATGGCGTCCGAGACCTAGATTTTCGTGGCCCGGCAGGGCGATCGCCGACGGGAATGAGCTTTCCTCGTCACTCGCCGTCCACAGGTGGTCTTTAGGTCTCTGTTTCTTCGTGAATTTGAACCATTCACTACCAGGCGTACAGTGATCGTTCCAGTAAAGTCTCGGGTGTGCGCTCAAGATCTCGAGACCGCTCCGAACGAGAAGCGATAGGAGAAGAAAGTTGAAGAAGTGCGTCGCCCGCAACCACACTGGATAATCCAGGGGCATCATTGATCACATCCTCAATCTTTGGTGCATCGGTTCTCCCGGAATTCCTCTCGAACCCGAGCCGGGAGGATTCCAATCTTGCCTCCGCTTCCTCAGCGTCGAACGATCCAACGGCGCCACCGACGACTGTTGACAGTATCAACCGCATGCGCGAGGCAACCTGTGCCTCGGCGCTGTTGTCCGCCTCGGTGGCCACGACCATGGACCGTACCAAGAGACGTGGTCGACAACGGACGGCACGGGGTCATATCGCGGGTGGTGACCTTCGCAGAGGCCCCCGGTGTCGGGTGCGCCGACAGAGACACACCCGACAGCGGGCCACACGAGTATCACCCTGGTCAGCAGTAGCGCCGGCACGGGTCCACGCGCATCATCTCGCCCACGCCTTCCAGGCACACAACCGTCTCGCACGCCTGGTCGATCGGCGCGGCTAGTGATACCGCCACGTTACCATGAGGAGGGGTATGCGTCGTTGCGAAAGCGCAAGTAGCGGCGGGCCGCCCACAACGTTCGTAGGTCGCGGAGGGTTCGAAACAGTACCTCAGCCAATGAGACGCTCGTGGACGTTGTCGTTGCCATTAGGTGACAGGCTGCGGCACAGGCCGCCAACGCGATGAGACCGATCGGGTGAGAGGGCATGGCCCGTAAGGGACTCGACATCCAGGAACTCGACCATCTCTTGGAGCGGAGCGACGCATTCGGCGCGTCGCCCGGGGACGTGCTGGAGATTATCAGTACGATGGCGAGCAGATGCCATGGGGCCAGCGGCTCCATCATCAGAGCCGCCGCGCAGCGGAGTTTTATCTTCTTACCTGCGGCATGGTTCAATCGCGACGCTGCGGTTCGCGCCAACGGTTGGTCGTCGTTCGCTTTGTCTCTCCCGCGCACAGCTTCGGATGCATCCCGCTCCTTGGACGCCGCCTTCACCAAGCATCAGTGGTGGCCGTCGAACACAATGAGACGCTCGCGTACCAGGTTCTCCACCATGATGCGTGGATAGCGCCGTATGATCCGCGGCATCACTGGTACCGGCGACGCGTGTTTGTCACCCGGTCGACGAGGAGTGAGAATACATGCCCGATCTCGCGGCCGGCGTCAGCGGAGTGACGTGTCCGCTGATACGGGGTGGCCCGACTTCTCAGGGGCGTGGCAGACGGGTCATCTCGGATCCGGCTTCCGCTAGAGGCCAAGCGACCTCGCAAACTATGCGGGGACGACGCCGTATATGCTGTGAGCCGAGTTCTGGGCAATATGGAAGCGGACGTAGCCGAGTTGAAAGTCGCGCTGCTGGACACGCCCTGGGCGGCCGCCAGCGGAGCCAACATTCCCCTGTTCTCGAATGCCTAGGTTTCTCGACCTGCCCCCTCAGCCGGTGGTCCACGAGCGCCATGCGCTCCGACTTGCCTGCGGCGCTCATTCGCACGGCATTCCTCCGGCATGCCTCGTGGAGTTCTCGCGGCGGTCTCCGGCGGGCGCGATGGTCGTGCTCTCTCCTGACTCCCACGGTGTCGCACTCGCAGGCGCGGTGGCGGCGCGTCTTTCCTGACGGATGACTGGCTGACGATGCCGACCGAACACCCGGCACCGAACGCTGCCAGGGTGCGCGGTCTCATCCACACCGTCAAACGTGAGGGGGCTTGTTATCGATTGAGGACGCGGCTGGCCTTGCTGAGAGGGTAAGTAATGCGATTGCGTCGTACCCGACCAAAAGAAGTGAGCGAGTGCGCCCGGGAAGTCTTTTCGCTCATTATGTGCTCAACGCGGATCCCGCGCACAACGAGCGCGTCCGCGATGAGCGAACGGTGGCAGCGCCAGGGAACTGCTTCCGCGCACATCAATGCGCTCCGCTTTTGACTGGCCAATTTGATCAGCCTCTGTAGCCCCACGCCGAATTCCGGAGTCTGCATGTAATCGGCGAATCCACGAAATGAGGTATTGCGCCATCCCATGTTCGACGAATCGCGTTGCGCGCGGCGCAACCCCCCGAGCTTGCCCAAGTGTACGTATCCGATCCTCGCGGCGCGCAGTTTCGTCGGCAGGATCTCTCGGTTGAACTGCGGGTTATGCCGCGAGCGTGGGATGCTGCGCACGTCTACGACGCGCTTAACGCGGTGCGCCCGCAGCATCTCGAGAAAGGCGTTCCATGAGCGTGTGGAATGCCCAATCGTCAGGACAATGGACATCTCGGGTTTGCCTTTTCCACGAGACGCACCCTTCCCCGTGCCGCTGATGCGCGGTGGCGCTGCGCGCCGTTTCATGCCAAACATCCGCCCCGAGTCGCGAGGAACACCAGTTCCGCGACATCGATACTTAACGTTACCTCAGGTCACCGGCTTCGGACAGACCTTCCAGCAGCATGTGGAAATACACCACCCCGGCATATGGCTGCCAACGCTTTGTCAACCGTGCGACTCCAGCATAATCTAAAGGTTTGGTGCGACGCTGCCATTTGGCAAGCCTGTTCCGGGCGCCCACGTCATCGCCGGGAAACACGTCCAGTGGCTTCAGCCCGCGAAGCAAGACATATTCAGCCGTCCATCTGCCAACCCCTCGTAGTTCCAGTAACCGGGCAATGACGGCGTCGTTGTCCATCCGTTCCAACGAATCAAAATTAATTCGACCGCTCACGACGTTTCCCGCAAGTTCGAGAAGTGCGCGCGTCTTGTTGCCGCTGAAGCCCAGTTTTTTAATTACGTCTGGCGTAAGTCTAAGGACATCCTCTGGACGGGGGAATGCATATTTGACTTCATGCTCTTGCTCCAGCCTTAACCCGCAGGCACGAGCCAGGCGGCCGAGCAACTCCAACCCCACCGTGAGTGACAACTGCTGGCATGCGAACGCATTCGCCAGCGTCTCGAAAATAGTCGGAAACCGTGGTGGTTTCACGCCCCGAAACTTTTCCACCAGTACCCGCAGCTTCGCATCGTGGCTGGCCATCTGATAGAACGGCGTTAAGTCCACATGAAGCCCAAACATCTTCCCCACCAAGGTTTTCGCGCTCTGCTTGAACTCAGGTCGCAGCCCGGGGCCGGTGAGGGTCACCTGCAACCGGGGAGCCTCACGTGGCCCGCTTTGGCGGACTGCGACTTCAATCGGCACATCATCGAACAGAAGCACTCGTCGATAGGTCGCGCCATCCCAACGATCTACTCCGTTTTGGGTGCGGCGCCGGAGCGCCCAGGCCGTAAGGTCAAGCCGAAATGGTGCAACTGGGACGATCGAGAAAGTAATTTGGTCCAACGTCGGGACATGCGTAGTAATTGAATTCGTGCTTCGGGTGGTCGACACCATCATGACACACGATCCCGCGTCGATAACTACATTCTTGAATTAGGTACTGGGCGAAGACCATGCCCAAGAGCACCATACGTCGTCTCGCGCGCTTGCCCGAGGACTTCCATTTTTTGCTTTTCGCCTCATCGTCAGTGTGCCCCTGCACACCTGGCAATGAGGGGTTCCACTTCCGGATCCCTCCAGCCCGGGCCCGCGCACGGCGGAGTATCGAGGCGGACTGTGGTAAACAGTTCCCGAGCGACCCTTCATCGTCGCGAGTCCGGTTGTGCGTTCGCGTGAACGCACAACCGTTCGGGCTGTCGCCAAACTGCGGGATGAATTCCCAGGCCATGCTCCCCTCGCCCCGGGCAGACTGATTCGGGTGAAGAGCTCAATTGTCTCCTCGACGGGTCTTTTGTGCAATTTTGCACAGACGCGCCGTATTTATCGTGGTACTTATCATTGGTACTGCTACCATGTCTATGGGCTTTTTGTGTAATCGTATAAGGGTCTGTCCGCGAACGGGCGCTGAATCCTGAGGAGGTGTCCTCTCGTGCTTACGTCTCGAACGGACAGTAGGTCCTCGATTGTCACATCGCGCAACGGCCACGGGGCCGGAGGCGCTACCGTGAGTGCGCCAGCCGCGCAGATCCCATCGGACTGCCACCTTATTCGTGAGCTCCCGACTTCTGCGCGCCGCGATCTCACCCGGACCTCGAAGACGCGGCTCATGAAGCGAGGAGAATTTTTCTGTCGCCAAGGGGAACCGATCGGCAAGCTTGGGGTGCTGACACGCGGCAAACTCACCGTCGCCGTCGTCGGGCGAGCGGGAGACCAATCGATTCTTCGGTTCATTGCCCCGGGGGGCGTCTTTTCCTTTGCCCATGCCGTGAGCGGGGTATCGGCGGTGGCCTCCATCCAGGCGGTGCAAGACAGCACCATCCTGGAATGGGACGCCCAGACGCTCGAACGATTAATGCGTCGTCATCCCTCCATCACTCACAACTTCGCCACCGCGGTGGTCGAGCATACCCAGGAAATGTGGGCGCATCTCCATGAGACGCTCACCGAGGACAGTGGCCATCGGCTCGTCAGTTTTTTGTTGCGGGAGACCTCCACCCGACTGCATGCTTCCCGCGACCTTGAAATCCGTGTGACTGCGCAACAGATGGCGGAATACCTCGGGACCACGCCGTACACGGTGTCCCGCATCATGAGCCGGTGGAGACGCGAGGGCGTCGTCGCGATCTCGCGGGGGCGAGTGCGCGTTCTGGCACGCGAGCAGCTCGACATAGCGGGACCAGACGATAAGATGCATTAGTTAGTTAGCGCGGTTCAGACGCTTCCATCGTGACACCGGGGGAGAAGACATGCGGCGATTGCGGATGGCGCCGACTGTGGTCGCCCTGGCCGTTGCACTCGCAGGCATCACGATCCCGACACGCGCGGCAGATTCATCTTCTTCACCTCAATCTGCTCATGAAGCCTCACGCAGCGTCCGAAATGAAAGTGGCGGTGGCCTGAGGCGATTGGTGGAGCTTGGGGCGATCGACGCGAGGGTGCGAGGTACGTCGGGCGGCGACGATGCGAACCGCGATATCAGCGCGATCGCGGTCCTCGAACAAAAAGCTATTCGTAGGTATCTTCGCGCCTGAGACCGCAGTAGTGGAGAATGACACCTTTGTCGATGACGTCGTATCGAAAGCGCCAGCGCCCCAGCCTCAGTCGATACTGTCCTTCTCCCGGCCGGATGGCTTCCAGTTTTCTGATGGGGTGGGCACCGCTACGGTTTAGCGGGTCTGTTTGGAGGGTTTCGAGCGCTTCGGCGTATCGACCAGCGAGATCGCCGTGGCGGCGATGCAAACGGCGCACGAGCCGATCGAAGTGCGGCGTTGTGCGAACCTAAAAGTTGTCGTCATCCGGCGCGGCGCGCGGGCTTGGTTTTTCTTCCTTTCCCTTGCTGAAGTTCAGCAAGCAGCAGGTTCGCGGGCCGACTCTTTCCTGCACGGTATTGTTCATAGCTGCGCTGAATGTGACGTCGGATGGTGGGGTCCTTGAGCTCGAGGTAGTCTTCAAACTCATCAATATCCATGAGACCGGCGATCGGTATCCCGTCCTTCTCAATGATGAAATATTCCTTACCGAGATGGGCTCGCTTGACCAGAGCCCCAAGGTTAATTCGCGCTTTCGTGATGGGGAGGCGCATTACGTTGTTCGCAATTCCTTGAGCCGAGGTCTTAGAGGTCATGCAAGTAACCTCTTCTTCTTGAATTGATCGATATTGATTAATCTTAGTCTCTCAAATTCGTCCACGGGATGTCAACGCGCGTGGTGACGCAGGTCTGTCTCGGCGGGTATCTCGACCGGCCGTCGTGAGCACCGAAG
>CAWDRG010000016.1:0-14203 GCA_963804645.1 uncultured Bacillota bacterium | reverse complement strand
GCGAGTTCGAATCTCGCTGGGGGCACCACACGCCGCAGCATCAACGCCCTCTGAAGTATGAACCCGTCCGAGCGGCAGCCAGACCGCGCACACCCCAGCACGCCATCGGGGCGCTTGTCGGCTCCGCGTCGCGACCTGAGCAGAGGCAGAAGCGCGACGCCGGTCTGGCTCGGGCCCAGCGATTAGAGGAACCACAGAGCACGTCAGCGAACCCTTGTGTAGAAACATCCACCGTTCGTCCTTCACCAACGCGCCCACCGTCGAACATCTTATATCATCAAGAGTGACCAGGCATTGCTGGAATTCCCGACGGCTCGCGAAGAGTTCGACAAACGCTCGAATGGAGGGATGACATGGGCAAATACCTGATCAGCGCGTCGTACACCGTGGAGGGAATGAAGGGCCTGATTAAGGGCGGCGGCGGCACCGCGTTTAGCAGGCCATCGAAGCACTGCTCAAGAGCGTGGGGGGGAGCCTGGAATCCATCTATTATGCATTCGGACAGGAGGACGTGTATCTCATCGCCAGCGTCCCGGATCACGTCTCCGCGGCGGCCATCGCGCTGACCGTCAACGCCTCGGGGGCCGCCAGCGTGAAGACCACCATTCTGATGACGCCCGAAGAAGTCGACCAAGCGGCAAAGAAGACCGTCAGCTATCGGCGCCTGGGCACTAGGAACAACGCGTTCGGGCAGTCGGAGGGGGCGGACTCACCATCCGCCCCTTCCGTATGTCCGCCTGCGAGACGCCCGCGCCTGTGTGTCCCCTTCGCGCCGGTGAAGCCGCAGGCGGTCGAGGTGAATGACGGCGGGGCGACGCGCAGCTGTCGGCTCTCAGAAAGTCTTGATTTTATAGGGAGCTCGGCCTAGCCTAGAGGCTGGGTCGCGCGACTTTGTGTCGCGCCTGGGGCGCCCACGACCGCCACCGCCGCGAATGCGGTCGTGCATGCCGAGCCTGGCCCGACGTAACTCGACGCGCGACGCGAACGGGAGCTGACGCTCGTGTTTATTGAAATCCTCGTCCTCTCGATCGCGGCCGGCGTGCTGGGCTCGCTGCTCGGGCTCGGCGGGGGCATCATCATCGTCCCGGCGCTCACGCTGCTCATCGGCCTGCCGTTCCGGTACGCGGTCGGCGCGAGCATCGTGTCGGTGATCGCTACGAGCAGCGGGGCCGCGGCCGCGTACCTCCGCGGCGGATCTCCAACCTCCGGATCGGGATCGCGCTGGAAGTCGCCACCACGGTCGGGGCCCTGTGCGGCGCGTTTCTTGCCGGCCACGTGCCGCAGCGGGCGCTGTACGTCGTCTTCGGCCTCCTCCTCGGCTACTCGGCGGTCGCGCTGCTGGGCCGCCTGCACATCGAAGTCCCCGTCCACGTACCCGACGATCCGCTCGCCGACCGCCTCGGCTTCTCCGGAGCGTACTACGACCAGGTGCTGCGGGCGCGGGTGCCGTACCGGGCGACCGCGGTCCTTCCCGGCGGGGCAATGATGTACGTCGCGGGCCTGCTCTCCGGCCTGCTCGGCATCGGGAGCGGATCGTTCAAGGTGCTCGCGATGGACATCTTCATGCGCCTGCCGATGAAGGTATCCACCGCGACGAGCAACTTCATGATCGGGGTCACCGCGGCGGCGAGCGCCGGCGTCTACTTCGCGCGCGGCGACATCCACCCGCTCGTCGCCGCGCCCGTGGCGCTCGGCGTGCTCGCCGGGGCGTGGGGCGGCGCGCACATGATGCAGCGGCTCCGCAACACCACGATTCGGAAGATGTTCATCCCGGTGCTCGCGATCACGGCCGTCGAGATGATCCTACGGGGTCTCAGTGGATAGGCCCGCGCCGGATCCGCCGCAGGGCGACGACCGGGAGCTCGCGAGCGTCGACGCGCTCCTGAGCCAAGTCCTGCGCTGGGGCGTGCTGGTGTCCGCGGCGATCATCCTGCTCGGCGTGGCCCTGTTCGTGGTGCAGGAGGGTGTGCCCGCGATCTTGTTCGCTCCGCGCGGCGCGCCGGCGTCGTGGAACGCCGACCCTCAGTCGCTCGGCATCGTGCTGGCCGGGCTCGCGCTGGCGCGGCCGGCCGCGGTCACCGACCTCGGCCTGCTGCTGCTGATGATCACCCCGGTCGTGAGCGTCGGGATCGCGGTCGCCGCGTTCGCGGCGCGGCGGGACTGGCTGTATGTCGCGATCGCGGGCTTCGTCTTCGCCATGCTGATGCTCGGGTTCGCGATCGGCAGCGCGTAGGGCGCCGCACGCCCCCCTACCGCCCGAGCCACCGCGCGGGACGGCGCTCCCGGAACGCGGCGATGCCCTCCCGGCAGTCCTCGGTCTCGTAGAGCACGCGCTGGAGCCGCGCTTCGACCTCAAGCCCCTCGGGCAGGCCGCCCGCCAGCGCGGTGCGCACCGCCTCCTTCGCCGCGCGCACGGCGAGCGGCGCGTTCGCGGCGATGCGGCGCGCGAAGGCCGAGACGGCTCCGAGCAGCGTGTCCGGCGGCACCACCGCGTCCACGAGCCCGATCCGGCAGGCCTCGTCGGCCCGGACCGGCTCGCCCGTGAGAATGAGCGCCAGCGCCCGCGACGGCCCGACCAACCGCGGCAGCCGCTGCGTGCCACCGGCCGCGGGAATGATGCCGCGCGTCACTTCCGGGAACCCGAGCAGGGCTCCCTCGGCGGCCCACCGCAGATCGCAGCCCAGCGCGACTTCACAGCCCCCGCCGAGCGCCGGACCATTGATCGCCGCGATCGTGGGCACCGGCAGCCGTTCGAGCGCGAGCGGAATCGCAAAGATCGCGCGGTTGTGCGCCCAGATCGCGTCCAGGGTCGCGCCGGCGCGCTCTTTGAGATCCGCCCCGGCCGAGAACGCCCGCCCCGCGCCCGTGACGATCAGCACGCGCGCCCCCGGATCGGCCGCGACCCGGTCGAGCGCCCCGACCGCCTCACGACACAGCGCGGTACTGAGCGCGTTCAGGACATCGGGCCTGCGCAGCGTCAGCGTGAACACACCGTCCTGCCCGTCGAGCCCGACCAACGACTCTGTCATCCCCGTCCCCCCTTCGCCCCGCCGGCGTGACCGGCGAGCCCGCGCACCGATTCCGCCACCGCGCCGACCAAGACGTCCACCTCGTCGTCGGTCACCACAAGCGGCGGCGCCACGATCACGGGATTGTCGACGAAGCAGAGCACGCCGCGCTCCTCGAGATCCCGCTCGAGCGCGAGCCACCGCCTGGCGGTGAGGCGCAGCGGCGCGCGATCCGCCCCGTCCGCGACGAGCTCCACGGCGCTCATGAGCCCGAGCCCACGGACCTCGCCGACCACCGGGCACGACGCGAGCTCGCGGCGCAGCCCCTCGGTGAGGCGGGTTCCGAGGCGGGCGGCGCGGTCGACGAGGCCCTCCTCGTCGACGATCCGCAGGCACTCGAGCGCGGCGGCGCACGCGGCCGGGTGGCCGCTGTAGGTGAAGCCGTGCGGCACCTGCCGCCCCGCGAGGCGCTCGCCGATCGGCCGGCGCATCACCACCGCCGCGAGCGACTGGTACCCGCCGGTGAGGCCCTTGCCGAGGATCATCAGATCGGGAACGAGCCCCCAGTGGTCCGACGCGCACCACCGCCCCGTCCGTCCGCAGCCGGTGACGACCTCGTCCGCCGCCAGCAGCACGCCGTAGCGGTCGCACAGGGCGCGCACGCGCGGCCAGTAGCCGTCGGGCGGCACCAGCACCCCGCCCGGCCCGGGGACGGGTTCGGCGAACACCGCGGCCACGCGGTCCGGGCCCGCCGCGACGATCGCGTCTTCCAGCGCCTCGGCGCACGCGAGCGTGCACGCACCGGCCCCCGCGCAGTACGCGCACCGGTACGGGTACGGCGTCGGCGCGAACCGGATCTGCTTGAGCCCCGGCCCGATGCCGCGCAGCAGCCCGCGGTCGGGGTCGCTCAACGACAGGCCCGCGTACGTGCTGCCGTGGGCCGAGTACTCGCGGGCGATCACGACGCGCCGCCGCCGGTCGCCCCCCGCGTAGTGGTACAGCCGCACCAGCTTGAGCGCCGTGTCCACCGCCTCCGACCCGGTCGGCACGAGCACCACCGTGTCGAGGTCGCCCGGGGCGAGATCGCCGAGCCGGGCGGCAAGCGCCTCGGCGACCGGCGACACCGCGTCGGTCAGCGGCGCGAACGACAGCGTCCGCAGCTGCGCGTGCACGACCGCGGCGACATCCTCGCGGCCGTACCCCACCGTCACGGCCCACAGCCCCGAGCGCGCGTCGAGGTAGGACCGCCCGTGCGTGTCCCAGACGCGGCTGCCGGCGCCCCGCTCGAGCCGCAGCGGGCCGCCGCGGCGGGCCAGGGCGGTCTGCGCCACCCCCTGATGCCAGAGGACGGGACGCGGGGCCGGATCGGACGGACGCGACGGCATGTCGGACCGAGAGTTCTCTACCGTGGGGAGCGATCCCGTTTATCGCAGCGTCCGAACGGCCGCCGCGCACGAGTGGGGAGCAGGAGGGCCGCCCACACCGCCGAAAAAACTCCTATCCCCGCCCCGAGGCATCCCGCCCGTGCGCGGCGCCCCTACGACGGCGCAAGAGAGAGGAGCCCGACCCGTGGTCCTGAATACCCCCGTGCTCCCCGAGGAGACCGGCACGGAGATCGTCTGCGACGTGCTCGTCGTCGGCGCCGGTCTCGGCGGCTGCGCGGCCGCGCTGCGCGCCGCGCGGCTCGGACGCCGCGTCTGCCTGATCGAGGAGACGAGCTGGCCCGGCGGGCAGATCTCGACACAGGGCGTCTCGTCGCTCGACGAGCACCAGTACATCGAGACGTTCGGCGGCACCGGTTCCTACTACGAGCTGCGCCAGGGAATTCGCGCCTACTACCGCACGACGTACACGCTCCCCCCGACGACCGACGCCGTGCACCTGAACCCCGGAAACGCGTGGGTCAGCACGCTGTCGTTCGAGCCGCGCGCCGGGGTCACGGTGCTCGAGGGCATGATGAGCGGCCCCCACGACTCCGGCGACCTGCAGGTGTTCTATCGCACGCGGGCGGTCGCCGCGGACGTCATCAACGGACGGGTCGAGGCGGTGGCGACCCGGCATCTGGACAGCGGCGCGGTGATCCGCTTCCGGGCGGCGTACGTCCTGGATGCGACCGACCTCGGCGACATGCTGGTATTCACCGCGACCGCGTACGCGCTCGGGCAGGAGTCGCGGGCGCAGACCGGCGAACCGTCGGCGCCGGACACTCCGAACCCGGCGTGCATTCAGAACTTCACGTTTCCGATCGCGGTCGAGTACCGCGCCGGAGAGGACCATACGATCGCGAAGCCCGATGGCTACGACCAGAACCGGACAACCCAGCCGTACACGATGGTCTACCGCCCCTACGACCCGGGGGCGCCCGCCTATCAGATGTTCATGACCGCGCCCGGCACGATGGGGCCGTTCTGGACGTACCGGCGCGCGCTGGACGCCACCAACTTCGACGATCCGCGCATCCCGGTCGACGTGAGCATCCTGAACTGGACGGGCAACGATTACCGCGGCGGTCCCGTCGTCGACCGGCAGCCGGACGAGCAGCAGATGCGGTACCAGGAAGCGCGCCTCCTGAGCCTCGGCTTCCTCTACTGGCTGCAGACCGAGGCGCCCCGGGACGACGGCGGCGCCGGCTATCCGGAGCTCAATCCCCGGCCCGACGTGATGGGCAGCGTCGACGGCCTCTCCCAGATGCCGTACGTGCGCGAGGGCCGGAGGCTTCGCGCGCGCTACACGATCGTCGAACAGAACATCGCCGAAGCCTCGAATCCGGGCGCCCGGGCGGCGCGGTTCGACGACACGGTCGGCATCGGCTTGTACCTAATCGATCTGCACGGCTGCGGCGAGCGCACGACGGACATCAACACGAAGCCGTTTCAGATCCCGCTCGGCGCGCTCGTGCCGGTGCGCACGCTCAACCTGCTGCCCGCCGCGAAGAACATCGGCACGACGCATCTGACCAACGGCGCGTACCGCCTGCACCCGGTGGAGTGGGCCGTGGGAGACGCGGCGGGCACGGTCGCCGCGTTCTGCCTCAGCGCGAACGTGACGCCGCAGGACGTCCTGGGACGCGCCGACCTCACGCGGCAGCTGCAGATCCTGCTGATCGACCAGCAGGTGCCCCTGTACTGGTGGGATGACGTGCCCATCGACCATCCGGCGTTCGCCGCGACGCAGCTGCTCGCGGTGGAAGGCGTGTGGATAGGCACCGACGACAATCTGGACTTCACGCCCGACGGGCCGGTGGCGACCGACGAGGCGAAGCGCCGGATCGCCGCCGCGGCCGCGAGCGTCCGCCGATGGAGCGGGCCCGACGCCGCGAATCCGAACGCGGACATCCTCCAGCCGGATCCGGCCGACGTGGCACTGCCGCTGCGCGGATTTGGCGCGGCGCAGATCATCTCGACCGCGATCCCGGGCGCCTCGACGGCGCCGGCCTCGAATCTGCCGCCCTCGCAGCCGATGACGCGCGCGGACCTCGCGCTCTGGCTCGGCGCGATCGTGCGCGGCGCGATCGCGGCCGCGACCCAGCCGCCCGCTACGTGAACAGCTTCAAGTAGTCCTCGCGGCGCGGGTAGAAGACGTCCAGCACCCGCGCCGGCCCGGCGTGCGCGCGAGCGCCGTGCGGCACGCCACCCGGAATGACGTAGGCGTCGCCCGGTTCCAGCGCGCGGCGCTCGCCCCCGATCTCCATCTCGAGCTTTCCCTCAAGCAGCACGCCGACCTGTTCGTGCGGGTGCGAGTGCACCGGCACGACCGCGCCGGGCACGAACTCGAAGTAGCTCATCATCATGTGCTCGCCCGCGAGGGGCCGCATCGTCGCTCCCGGTGCGATCTCCTTGCCCGGAAGCTCGCGCAGCGTCGCGAACACGTGCCGTACATCGGCCATGACGTCCCTCCCCTTGCGGCGCTCGCAGACGGCGCCCGCAGGGTGTGGATTCGCCGCGCGCCTGCGGCCTCCCGCTCTCACCCGGCTCGGGGGCGCGCGCGGCGTCTCATGCTCCCGCGACGGCCGCGGGCGTCGCCGGGGTGCCAAGATCGGGCCTCGGCCCGATATCGCGCCCGCCGAGTGGTTGGCATACTGCTGGAAGAAATCGCACTGCGGCCGGGACGTGAACTGGCACGGTGGACGAAGGAGGCACTCGATGCGAAGGGTGTTTCGACGGCGAGACGCGCTGATGATGATGGCCGGAGGAGTGGGCACGGCCGCCGTGCTGGGCCCGGTGGTGCGGGCGAACGCCGAGGATCAGTCGGTGACGATGTACGTGCTCCCAGGGGCGCTGACGGGACCGGACGGCAAGGGACATGACTCGTTCGTGCCGTCAAGCTTCGTCGTCAAGGCCGGCTCGCCAGTCCGCCTGCAGATCATCAACTACGATACCGGTGCCCACACGGTCACCGCGCCGGACCTGGGTCTCAACTTGCAGGTGAATCCCGGCACGAAAGCAGCAGGCAAGACCACACCGGTCACCACGACGACCACGTTCACGCCGTCCAAACCGGGCACGTACCGGTGGTTCTGCGGGCTGCAGTGCGACGGTCCCAGCCACTGGGCGATGGACTCCGGCTACGCGGGACCCGGGAAAGAAGGCTATATGGCCGGATTTATCGTCGTCATGTAAGCGCGCTCCCCATCGCCCCTGGTGCGACACGCCGCTCGCGCTCCAGGCGAGCGGCCGACGCGGGTACGTGCTCGGATCACTGCTGCCAAGACCGCGCAGGCGCATCCACGTCCCGGCGTCCACGGTCCTCCCTCCGATGCGCCTCGAGGAATGATCTCCCGACGGCGGTATGGAATGCTTGGGGACGGCGTGCGGGCCGTCGCCGTGCCTCGGCGGCGCGATGACACGCTACGCTCCCGGACCACGGCGGGAGATCCGCGGACGGGCGTGGAGGTGACCAGTGACCAGACGGTGGCGACATGTAACCGGCGCGGCGCTGATGCTGCTTCTGGTCGCATCCGGGATCGGCGCGGCGGCCACGCCGGGCGGGACCCTGACGATCGGCCTCGACCAAGAACCACCCACGCTCGATCCGCACGCCACGCCGTCGGCGGTCACCTACGAGATCACCGCGAACGTGGCCGAGAGTCTCCTGTACGAGCGCCAGGACGGCAAGATTCTCCCGTGGCTCGCGACGGACTACTCGGTGTCCCCGGACGGGAAGTCGTTCACGTTTGCCCTGAGGAAGGATGTCGTGTTTTCCGACGGCGCCCCGCTGGATGCGGCGGCGGTAAAGTGGAACTTCGACAGGATCGTCGACCCGCACTTTGCGGCGGGCGCGTCGCTGACAAACCTTACCGGATACGCGGGGACGACCGTCGTCGACGACCACACGGTGCGCGTAAATTTCAAGGCGCCGTTTGCGCCGTTTTTGACGTACGCCGCCGGAAGCTGGCTCCCTCTGCTCTCCCCGAAGACGACGCCCGGGCAGGGCGCCGCGGTGGGCGATCAGCCGATCGGCAGCGGGCCGTTCGTCATCGCGGAATGGGTCCACCACGACCACATCACGATGGCGCGCAATCCGCGCTACAATCGGCGCGCCCCGTGGAGCACCCACCAGGGGCCGCCCTACCTGGACACGGTCGTATGGAAGATTATCCCGGAGGCCGGCGCGCGCGTCGTGACGGTACAATCCGGTGAGACGCAGATGATCTCGCTCCTCGGCGCACCGTCCGCGGCCCTGTCGCAGTTGCAAGCGGACACGGCACTGCGCGTGGAGAGTCTTCCCTATCCGGGATCGTCGGACCTATTGTTCCTAAACGTGCGGGCCGCGCCCACGGACGATCTGCAGGTCCGGCGAGCGATCAGCTACGGGGTCAATCGACCCGCATTCGTCGAGTCCATCGTGAAGGGCCTGGGCACCACGGCGTGCGGCCCCTTGTCCAGACACACGCTCGACGATCCCTCCCTGTGCACAATCTACCCCTACGACCCTCAAAAAGCGGCCCAACTCCTCGATGAGGATGGGTGGAAGATGGGGCCGAACGACATCCGGCAGAAAAACGGGAAATCCCTGTCCCTGGTCATCAACACAATCAACTACGGCGGGGGGACTGCGCCCGAGATCGAGCTGCTCCAAGGCCAACTCCTGTCGCTCGGGATCGATGCCAGAATCAAAGGGCAGGCGCGCCCGCCGTACTATGAAGACAACTACCGCTGCGCCACCAACGCCACCACCATCTTCCTGCGCAGTACCGACTGGGACGGCCTGTCCTCCCTGTTCTCGTCATCGGCGATCGGCGGCAACTTCAACTGGGCGTGTTACTCGAGCGCGGACGTGGATCGGCTCCTGCAGGAAGGGCGCGAGCAACTCGTGCCGGGAAAGCGGCGCGCCACGTACGTGGCGTTGGAACACCTCCTCCTCGACCAGGCGGTGGCGGTACCCCTGTACGACGTGCTGTCCGTGTGGGCGATCCGCAACACGGTCAAGGACACGAAGTACACGTATTCGACCTACCCGCTCCTGAACGACGTGTCCGTGCAGCACTAACCGGCCGCGATGCGACGGACGTCTTCGGGTCGGCGGGGCGTTCCTCCGCGGCCGCGGCGCACGGACGCGGAGCGTACTCCGTGACGGGCGCACCGGCGGGCGATGCGGTGATCCGCGCCGCGCGATTGATCGACGGCACCGGAGCACCGCCGATCGACCGCCCGACCGTCGTGGTGCGCGGCGGCCGCATTCACGCCGTATACGCCGGCGTGGTTCCCCCGGAGCGCCTGCCTCCGGATCTCCCGGTGCACGACGTCGGCGGGGACACGCTGCTGCCCGGCCTCATCGACGCCCACGTGCATCTAGTACTGCCGGGCGATGGCACGCCCCTCGAAACCACCGTCCAGGAACCCCGCGGGACGCTGGCCGCGCTGGCCCTGCGCAACGCGCGGACGGCCCTCGCCGCCGGCATTACGACCCTTCGCGACTGCGGCGGGATGGATCGCGTCACCCTCGACCTGAAGCGCGCGCTGACCCTCGGGTACGTGGTGGGCCCGCGGCTGCACGTGTGTCGGTGGCCGATCACCATCACGGGCGGCCACTGCTGGTACTTCGGCGGCGAGGCCGACGGGCCGGAGGGCATGCGCCGCATGGTACGCGGGTTGGTCAAAGCGGGCGTCGATTTCATCAAGATCATGGGGAGCGGCGGCGGGACGGTGGGGACTCTCTCGTCGCGGCCCTCCTATTCCGTCGAGGAACTCGCGGCCGCAGTCGAGGAGGCCCACCGGCTGGGCCGTCAGGTGGGCATTCACTGCACCTGTGCCGCGGCCACCCGCAACGCGCTTGCCGCGCACGCGGACCACGTCGAGCACGCACATTTCTCCCGCGGCCCGTCGGGCTCGTACGAGTTCGAGCCGGCGGTCGTCGACGCACTGGCACGCACGGGCACGCCGGTGATCACGACCCTATGCGTCAGCCATTACATGGTGAAAGCCCTCGGGGCCCGCGCGGCCACGACCGCCGCGGAGCGAGCCGCGCTGGACCGGTGGCGGCGGGGTCTCGAGCATCATCTCGAGAGCGCCCGCCGCATGCACCACGCGGGGGTCCGGCTGATCGCCGGCACGGACGCCGGATGGCGGCACACGCCGTTTGACGGGCTGGTGACGGAAATCGAGCTGTTGTGTGAGGCCGGTATGCGCGTGGGCGAGGCGCTGACCGCGGCGACTTCGGGCGCGGCCGACGTGCTCGGGATCGGAGGCGAGACCGGTACACTGCGCGAAGGCGCGACCGCGGACATCATCGCGGTACGCGGCGACTCACTCGCCAACGTCGACGTCCTGCGACGACCGACCATGATCATGCGCGCGGGCCGTTTCCTGAACCGTAACACGATCGTCACGTAAGGCTCCAGCACAAGGAGTCGCGGCGACGCGGCCGAAGCCCGCTCCATGGGATGCGCATGCGTGTGAACCGATGGCGAACGGAGCGGGCAGCCGTTCGTCTCCTATACGCTCAAGTACGCTCAAGAACAGCCTCACCTACACGTTCCAGACCCAGGCCACGTACAACTGGACCCAGACTCAGTGGACGGTCCCGCTGATCGCGTCGGTGAGCAAGGTCTACAAATTCGGGAACCAGCTCACTTCCCTCGCCTTCGGGGTCAAGTACTACCCCGTCCGGCCCGTCACCGCCCCCCAGTGGGGAGTCCAGATCATCGTGACGCTGCTCTTCCCGAAGAAGTAACGTCCCTCACGCCGCGAGTCGGCGTCGCACCTTCGTCCCGGCAGGACCTCTGCGCGCCGCCGCGAACACCAGTACGGCACCCATTGTCGCGGAGGAGGTGAACCCGGTGGCACTCTTCGCATTTCTCGCGTTTGTCGGTATCGCACTGTGGGCAACAGGCCACCTGATGATCCGCTGACCGAATGTGGGCGGTGCGCACGATCGGTGGTTCGGTGAGGGGGCCCTCCCCCTCACCGGCATTTCATGGGAAGTCCAGAACCGACGGCGTCGCGGAACGCGCACGGCGGCGATGGTGGGGTGAGCGGTGAACGCGTCTGTCTTACACGAATACTCGGCGCCGATTCCACGCCAGGCGGGAAAGTCGCGAGATTGACGGCAATGGCCCAGGAAAGCGCCGGACCGCCTGCGATCCATCTTCGGACGCTGTGCTTCATCCGCGACGGCGACCGCGTGCTGCTGCTCCTCCGCCGCAACCCGCCCAACCAAGGGAAGTACAACGCGCCGGGCGGGAAGATCGAGCCGGGCGAGGACCCGTACGACGCCTGCCTGCGCGAGGTGCACGAAGAGACGGGCCTGCGCCTCGCTGAGGCTCGTCTGCGCGCGGTGCTGACGGTGATCAGCCGCACGGCGAACGCGCAGTGGCTCCTGTTCGCGTTCACCGCCGAGCGGCCGAGCGGCGACCCGGACCCCGCGGCGACCGACGAGGGCGCGCTCCGGTGGGTGCCGCTCGAGGACGTGGCGTCGCTCCCCATCCCGGGGGATCTCCCTCTCATCCTGCCGCATCTGTTTGGATCCGACCCGGGCATCCTGCTCGGCAAGATCCACGCCGAGGACGACGTCCTCGTGGACGCGGCGTTCCGCGTCGTCTGACGCGGTCCGCCGCAGGACTTCGTCGCCCCCGGGAAAAACTGGACGGTATGCCCGAACAGGTCCTGGTGGTGCCCCGCGCGCTCCTCTTTCCCTCCGGCGCGTTCTATGGATTTTCGCGCGACGGCCTGCCCGCGTACCTCGACACGATCGCCACCCACGCGTTCTTCGCGCCGCGCGACCGCGTGGAGGAGGACGCGAGCCTGAAGCAGATCATCCCATACGTCATCCTCCGCCACGCCGACCGGATCTTTCTCGTGGAGCGCACGCGGGGCGGATCGGAAGCGCGGCTCCGCGACAAGCTGTCGGTCGGTCTCGGCGGCCACATCAACCCGGAGGACGGCGACACCGAGCGGGACCGCGTCGCCGCCGGGATGAAGCGGGAGCTCACCGAAGAGGTCGCGCTGCCCCCAGGGTGGCACGCCGTGCCCATCGGCGCGCTGAACGACGATGTCCAGGCGGTGGGACGCGTCCACTTCGGCCTGGTGTACCTCGCCGATCTGCCGTCGGAGGACGTCCGGGTGCGCGAGACCTCCAAACTCGCCGGCGCGTTTGCGGGCCGGGAGGAACTCCGCGCCGCGTACCCGCGCCTCGAGTCGTGGTCGCAGTTCGTGGTCGACGGGGTGGACCTGCTGGAGGTCTGATATGAACGAGCCTGTCAAGTACCGTGTAGGTCAAGCCACGAACGGCCCTCCGTCGTCCCAGAGGATGGACGGCGTATTCGGGTCCTGGAAGCGAAGCGTTCGCGACGGTGAATCACTCTGATATTCGGCGGTTACCCGCACGAAGCGGGCAGAGCGCACATGATTGTGATTCGTCGGGAGCTGCCTCAATCTAGGAACGTGGGTCGGCACAGACGTCAGCCTGTCCGCCACATAGACCCCTCGAGGATGCTCCTGACCGCTGCTTCGCCTCCAGGTCCAGAACACGTCCGTCGATCCTCGGAATCTGTTCCTGGTACTCTACGCCGCGGTGGTGCTCGACACGCTATGCGCGATTGCCCAGACGAATCCTGCCAACTCCCGCGCGACGGCGACGATCGCGACTGGCCGTGGCTTATTGCGCTGGGTCAGGCGCCAGTAGCGGCGGTGAAGCCGGTCCTGCGCACGGCGGGCGATCTGCACCACTGCCGCCGGACAGCCGTGGCGTCGTTTGGTGATCGTCGCGCCGCTGCTGTTGTGATGCGAGTAGCTCCAGGCCGCTTCGACCAGGACACGGCGGAGATGCGCGTTGCCGACTTTCGTAATAGAGCCGCGGCGGGTCCTGTCTCCGCTGCTGTTCTCGGAGCACACCAAGCCGGTGAAGTCCATGTACGCGCGGGCGTGCCCAAAGCGCCGGAAGTCCTGTGTTTCGACAATCAGTGTGATCGCGGTCAGCGTGTCGACGCCTTTCAGACAGCGCAGGCCTTGCACAAGCGCCGCATAGCTCGGCCGTTGCGCCAGTTCGAGCACCTGGGTGGTCAAACTCGCCAACCGGGCGTCGGCTTCTTCGACCCCGCGGAGATACGCATCAAACGTCTGCTGGGCCAACGTCAACTCAAACCGTTGCTGACGGAGCCACGCGTAATGCTTCTGACTCCACGCTTGCTTGCCATCGTACAGCCGTCCTTGACGAAGGAGAAATTTGCTCAGCCGATGTCGGGCGCGCAGCCGGTCGGCCACGGCGTCTTCGCGCGCACGGACGAGGTCTCTGGCCGCTTCCTCTTCCCCGGTGGGCACCCGAATTTCCGTGAGTTGCCCCGCGCGATAGAGTTGTGCCAAGTTCTCCGCGTCACGCCGATCCGTTTTGACCCGATCGCCGGGACGCACGGGCGTCAGGCCCGGGGCGATCACCGCCGCCTGGCAGCCCAGACGATACAACTGCCGGTGCAGCGTATATCCACACGGCCCCGCCTCGTACACAAACACCGCATTCCCGTTCTTCATGATCCGTTTCACCAAGCGCTCGACGGCCCGCGCGTCGTTCTCGATCGTGCACGTCTCCTGAGGCCGCGCAACGTTTGGCGGCAGGACCGCGGCCGTGATGCTCCCTTTGTGGACATCCAGACCAACCACTATGCTATGCTGATCCATGAGCCGGCACCCCCGTATGTGGATAGGCCTCCGTCCTGGTGGCAACCCACGTATTACGCGGGTCGCCGGCTCGTTCATCTTATC
>CAWDRG010000015.1:0-503456 GCA_963804645.1 uncultured Bacillota bacterium | reverse complement strand
CAATCCGGCAGCAAACAACTACGGGCCACCACAGTCGCGCCAGCAAGGCGCACAACACTGGACAACATGTGTGACCCAGTCGCGCCCAGCCGTCGGGGGGACCGGGGCCCTCGCGAGGAGGGTTAGGGCAAGCCGCACCCATAATAATGATCCTATAATGGCCTTACGCGACCACGTGGAGATCTGCACCCCACGACGTTCAGTCCGGCGGGGGGATGGGGTGACATCGCCTATCCGCCGACTTCAGCTACGCCTCCGAGCCGCGCACGGCTTCACATGATACCTTCGACACCTCCGAGTACACCAAAGATACCCTTCCGGACACTCTTCCCGTGTCGCCGGCAGCGCCTATGTATGGAAAACCCGTCACGAGTCCCTTTCCTTCGCTGAACGACTGCTAGCTATAAGGCGAACATATGATCGTATTGATGGGTTAAGCCGTAAGATGGCGCACTCTCTTAAAGCCACGTGCTCAAACTGATCTAAGGAAGGATAGCGGCTTAGAGGGCCCATACCTACTATTGGCACGTGAACCCCTGAATAGAACGGCACCTCTGGAGGAGAATCGAATATGAACCGACGGATGTTGGTGAAACTCGCTACGATGATCTTTGTGTGTGGTGTGGGGTTGGCTCTCGGAGCAACCGCAGCGGGGGCAGTCACTGTGACCTTGACGGGAGATACTGTGGCTAACCAGCCTACCTCTATTTCCCAGAATGCGACGCTCCCCACTCCTGCCTCGCTGCCGGATCTGCAGTTTACGGTGACATCGTCGGATGACCTCTTCTTCAGCTCCTGCGCGACTCTTACACCTCTCGGGGTGTGCACGGGACCCAATAATGCGTATACCGTCGGCAACGCGACGACTGGGTGGGTAGGCACCCCGCCCGTCGTCGGTACGCAGGTCGTCTCGGGTTTGTCTAGCCCCAGCGGGATGAGCCTCGCGGCCGTCGCGGCTAACACGATGGATAACTCCTACGGTCCTTCACGGGGACCGCGAACGTAACAAACGGTGAATCATTCATTGTCACGCATGACGACGGCGCGTCATTCTACGTCAACGGCATCTCATCCCAGGAATCAGCGGCGGGCCGACAGCACCGGTTCAAACCACTATCACGTACACCGGCCCGACCCTGAACAACGCGAATATCCAGTTGATCTACTCCGAGTGCTGTGGTTCTCCCGCAGTTTTCGAAACTAACCTGCCGAACGGCGGTGGACTGTTGCCCGTTCCTGACCCAAGCAGCGGGTTGCTGATGGGTACTGGTCTCCTCGGGATGGTTGGGGCGTTGCGGAGGCGTGGAAAGTTGCTCTAGGGGATAGCTGAAAAGGACGGTCCCGGCTCCGGGAGAAACCGCTGGCGAACGCCAGCGGTTTCTCCGTTTCATACTACACTCCTCCCTCCGCCGATCTTTGCGGCCAGGCACGCTATCATGACTAGAGACACGGTCGAACCCACGGCCGTAATAATGACGAGAGTGTTGTGCGCACCCATACGGCAGGATCGCCGCGCGATCCAAACGGCGGAAGCAGGCGCAATAGAGGTCCGCTTAGCCGCAGGCCAAGTTTCCGGCAACAGTGCAGAGCAGTCTTGGAGAACGGCCTTCAACGAACCGTGAGATTTCGCGTCTCGAAACTCACCGAAATTGCAAGGTTTTCAAACTCCCGTTCACGACTTCCGCCAGCGCGAGGCGAACAACATCCCGTGACGGTCAGATCGCTGGAACAGAGTATTCTCCGCCGGAACCAGATAGTCTGGGAGAGTTTGCCCTGCATAGCCGAAGAAATTGTAGGTGAAGTAGTCTTCTACCCGCAACGGATCCAGATGCCGCGTCAAGTATGTCAGCGCGATACCGGCACCGAACCGTCCCGGCTGCCCGGGCACATGAAAGTCTGTCACCGCCCATACTTCCTGTGGACTGAGCGCCCGCCCAATGACGCCTCGGCGGAGGAGCTCGTCGTTCGTCGCGCGTATCACAGCATCCGCGTCGGGCGGCGCATCGGGCGATGCCACCCCGGTAGCCGTGTCGAGAACCCGAAGACTCTCCCGGCGCGGCCTGAGACTCCGCACCACTTTGGTGAGCGCGTGTGTCCGCGGAAGACGTCCCAACATACGGTATCGCAATGTCCGCGCGGCACCCTGGGACCGTGCGAGCGATCTCCTCGACACGAACACAACGTCCGACCAACTCTTCGCCCGTGGGTCCTGGCACGTGATGAAGTACCCACCGGGCCTGAGCATACGGGAGACGTGCTGACAGAACTGGTCCAATTCGGCCACGTGGTGAAGCACGCTGTTCACGGTAATGAGGTCAAACGACGGGCGTGCGGCGAGCGATTCAATCGTGCCGACGGCAAGACACGCCCCAACGCCCCACGAGGATACGCGTCGCTTGCATTGCTCGATCATGGCCTCACTGGGGTCCAGGAGCACCGCCTGACCGATGCGATGCCCGATCAAACCACTGAGAATGGACCCGACGAGGCCTGTCCCACATCCGACGTCGAGCCACCGCAGCGAGCGTGGTTCCCCGCTCGACAGCGGCGACACGAGCCGCGCCCATTTGGTCGGCAGTTCGTGCACCATATCAAGATGAATTTGCTCATAGACCGGCGCCTCTGCGGCGTGATACGCGCGATTGACCTCCCAGTAGAATTCGCGCAATGATGGCATCGTGCCGCCGCACGCATCCATCAGCGCCTGGAGGGGCCGATAGGGATCCGCGGAAGCCTTACGCCACATTGCCGTCGGTCCCCGCTCCCACCTCAGCTGCGCCCTGTACCCGGATGACGGTGCGGCTGGGCTGCCTTCACCACGCCCGTCGCCTCGTTGAGTGAGGGAAGAAGATTGACCATTGCCCTCGAGACGGCCGCCACCGACGGCTCGGTCTGAGTCGAGATGGGCCGAAATCGGCGACCGGCCCACGCGGACAACGTGCGCAGGTACACCGCCTCTCGCCGCGCGGCTGCCTGCTCTGGGCTGAAGCGCTCCTGAACATCCCTGAGAGCCACGCTCGCCCATCGCGCTCGCCAACACGGGATCGTTCAACAGAGCGAATCATCGCGTCTGCCCATTGAGCTGGATCTTCCGGATCCACCAAGATACCGGTCTCCCCGTCCCTGACGATGTTGTCTAGCGCGCGATCCGCGACGCGATCACCGGTCTTCCCGCTGCCATCGCCTCCGTAACGACCAACCCGAACGTCTCCACTTGGACGGCACGACGCAGACTCTGGCCTGCCCACGAAGCGGCTCGATCTTCGCGCGCTCGAGCCTGCCCTTCCATTCGATCGACGACCCGACGCCCGCAGCATCCGCGATCGCTCGCAGCTTATCCATCTCTCCGTTGTCGTGCCCGACAAAAATGAACTTCGCATCCGGGACCGCCTTGAGTACCAGCGGCACGGCGTGCACGATCACCGCTGGATTCTTCTTTGCGTCGAGCCTGCCCACAAACAGCACCCACGGATGCGTGCGGTCCACGGAGTCCCTTGTTGTTCATCAGCGAGGCATCGGATGCGGCACGATCGTCATGCGCGTTGTGCAGCGACCGCCGGCCCAGGCCGTCGTTCGGAAGCGACGCCACCGCGGCCGCCGTGATGTGGTCAGACCTCCGAATACTCGTGCTTTCCAAGCCAATCGCCATGCGCGTGTCCCGATCCGAGGCCATTGCCGCGCAGCCAGTTGGCCAACGAGCCGTGCAGGTGCGTCACGACCGGACACTGGCGCACGAACGAGAACGCCAATCCTTCCGCCATCCACTCAGGGGCTTCAACGATATCGACTTTCAGCCGGAGGCGCCGACAGGCGAAGTAATTGGACACCGCCGTTCGGATCCTCTGCCTCGTCAAAGGCACCCGATACCGTATTCGTTCGTCAAACGGAGGCCACAACCATTGACCGAAACGGTGCACATGGACGTCTTGATCCCGGTAATGGCGTTCGGCTTGTCCCTCCACAGTCGAGAGAACGTGCACCTCATGTCCGCGGTGCGCGAGCGCCCGCGCCGTGATTTGGACATACGTCGCGATGCCACCCCACCCGGTCTCTGGTGGATACTCCTGCGACAGGAAGAGGATCCTTAGCCTATTTCCTGGCATCGGCGTCATCATTATCCCTCCTCTCGATCATCACGCAGGTCCGCCGAGCGTGATTAGCGATATGTCTCTTGCCCGTTACCAAAGCTCCCACGCCGTCATGGTAAGGATCTCCTCACCCAATATCGGACGCTTCCCTTTCTTCATTGGCGCAGCTTGGTAGGGTTGCCTTCGCTCCGCATGATGTTTTTTCATCGTTTTATTGGACGGGATCCTTCGATTGATCCACCAAATACCGATCACTTGTTCGCGTATCCGTTCGGCTCTTCCACCTCCCAACGCCGTTTCCTGCTACTTTCCGGTGCAAAAGTCTGCTCGGAGAATTGGCATGTAGACGGGCCTTCTCCTGGTGCACGAGACCAGAGCGGTGTGGCCCGGACCTTTCGACCGGGAGCGGGCTTGTCGGGTCGATTGCCAGACGAACGTTGTGGGCGAGGACGTCCCAGCCGGTCCAGCGCTCGCTTCCGCTGAAGCGCCGATACCGGCATCGATCTAAACCGTCACGACGTTTGAGGACACTGACGCGTCCTTCTGATCCAGTGCGCCATCGCTGTCCGCGGCGGAACCACCGCTGGTGCTGTCGCTGTCGTTGCGTTTTGGAGGGACATCCGGTCGCGGGGACATACACACTCACGCTTCACGCCGGCCTCTTCAGCCTGATCTCGGTTCTTCCACGACCAGCTGCAATCGCTCCCGGTCTTAGCTCGCGCTGCCCCGCCTCGCGCGTCCAATTTCACGGACCCGGCAATTCGCCGCCCGCAGCCGACTGCGAATACCCAGGCCCGCCCGGCCCGTCGCGGCAGCCACGCGCAACGCTGTTGCGTCAGCACGCGGATCCCATCCATGAGCAATGTGGAGTTCGGCCGGATAGTGGATGCTCGTTTCGGCGACGGTCGTGTCGACCAGCACCCGGCACGCTTGCACCTTGAGGTCGATGCGCGCCAGCGTCACGATGCGCTCACGCAGCGTACGGACCTCGGCGTCACCGATCACCGTGAAATGTCGGAGGTGGTCTTCGCATCTGGCACCGACCTCAAGTAAATGTGGCTGACCCATCGATAGCCCAGTCTCGCCCGTACTTCTCGCTCTGTCTCATCGATCGCCCAGCCGCACAGCCGCTGGAGCACCAGGAGCCGTAGGATCACATCTGCGGGCGTCCCCGGCCTCCCGCGGTCGCGGCTGTGAGCACAGCGCTGTGCCTGCCGTTGGAAGACCGTATTGACCAAGGTCTCGGAAGGATGCAGCCTGGAAACGTGGGGCGAGTTTCGCCGCCTGTCCATGGTCGAGAATCTGTCGAGCGCCATCCCAAACGGACTGGCAGCGATACGATGACGTCGACCTCGCCCCCGCCGGCTGCACCGTCCAACACGCCAATCTTCAACGGGATCGGCTCGTCTACCTCAACCCAGGCACGATTCGGGCGCTGTGCGCGTCCCTCACCATGCGAAACGCCCCCGGCGCGGATCACCTCTTTGACGAGACGTCGAAGCGCCTCACGACACGCTGCACCGGCCAGCGCGTGGAACGCCGGAGAGCCACAATCGGGACCCGGCGCAACCCGCACCGCCTGCCGCACACATACCTGATCCGGTTGCTGAATGCCTGGGAAGCCGGTCACTTCCGGCCGCAGACCCCTTGAGCAGCGCTCTCTAGGCACGACCCTCGTCTACAGTCACGTCGTCGACCCGTCATCGATGACGAGCGCGGCGCGGTGCGGGGCGCGAAGAGCGGAATGACTCGGACTCGGGGAACGCAGATGGGTGGGTCCGTACGCCGCCGGTGCCTCCATCTCGTCGACCATCATGCCCACGGTTACGTATGACGTTTGGCGGTTGTATCAGAACCAGCGACTTTACCCGCATAGGCGATGTCGAGCGCCCGCACAGGATCCTCCGCACGCCGCAACCCCATTCGAACCAACGCTCTCTCGTGCCAATATCCGAGATACAGTCGAAGCGCTAACTCGTAGCGGAGACCCACCACGTTTCGGCCTAGGCCGTAGTTCGCCGCTCCTCTGATGATGCTGCGCATCACGGGAACAGCTACGTGTTCGGGAGGGAAAAAATATGAGTTCGTGCGCCCTGTCCAATACGCGCTGCGCCGTATGGCTCGGGCGGTGTAGCGCGCTGGCGGAATGGGATGACGCACGACAGCTGTTCCGCAGTAGTACAGACGGCCGCCGTGCGAATGCACGCGATGACAAAACTCACTATCCTCTCCGAGAAGCCGCCGTTTTCCCTTGGGCCCGAGATCGGTCCGAAAACCCCCGATCCGCGAGATAGTGTCACGACGTATGGACAGGTTGGCAGTCCACAGCTCGGTCCCGGGACCCAAGAGGATTGTGTCGTCACCATAGTCAAGGTGCGGTCCTACATACCAATACGGCGCCCCAACATCGAAGTACCATTGCGGTAGCGGCGCGGCGTACTCCAAGACTATCTTACCGCCGACCGCCCACGCATCTGGATGATCGCGGTAGACTTGCGTCAATCTTTGCATCCAGTTACGATCGACGATAATATCGTCGTCGGCAAAGAGCAGGATCTCTCCGCGGGATTCGACGATGCCGCGGTTGCGTACGTGGCTCGCCCCGATCCTCGATTCAACGATGTACCGGAATGCCGGGTGCGCCAGGAAAGGGTCCACGACCACGCGGGTCGCGTCGCTCGACTCGTTGTCGACGACGATCACCTCATACGGCTTATCCGTCTCCTGACCCATCAGCAGCGGAAGAAGGCGTGCCAGATCACTTGCCCGGTTGCGCGTCGACACGATGATAGAGCACGCAACACCTGATGGCGTCATCTCCTCCAAGACGGCGGTCGACCCCTTCGGCGGCGCCACCGCGGGATCAACGCTCTTTGCAACACACATCGGGCTGACTCCCTTCAAATGACTCCAGTCCCTCTCGAGACAAGGTCGCGATGACGGGGAGGAATGCCCCTGCGTACCTCAAGCGACAGCCCTCCGCCCCGCGGAACGAGCAGCCTGCCGGCGTCCTCATGTGTTTGCCACCGTACGTCAAGTAGTCACACGTCACGTCTTCGAGTTACCCGATCAGGTTACGGGCTCGAAGCCGCCGTCTGCGCAGATTTGCCAACCCGTGTGCAGCGATCCCACGCTACTCTGAAACTCTCGCGAGGGCCGGATCTCAAGGCCCTCGCGGCAGCGCCGACCGCCGGAACCATTTTCCCGCGTTTCAGCAGGCTAAGAGTCAGATCTGTCCAGATGGCCGGGAATAACGAGCCCGGAAACGATGCGCAGACGCGTTCAGCCGAAGAAATGGGTGCCGCATCAACAACAGCGGCGTCTCGCACGAGTAGCGAAACCGCTTCAATCAGACGGCGCTGGTTCGCCAATTCAGGGTAGATCGTGAATACTTGCGCTGCGACATCCAATGCCTGGGGATGAGGCAGGGCGCCCCGAACATTGAGCAGCCACGTCGTCGCCAACTCGGGGTACGTCACCAGTGCCCGCTGTATCGCATCCAACGCCTCGGCGCGGGGAAGGACGCCCCTCGCGTTGAGTAGCCAGGTCACCTGGAGCGCGAGCCGCGCGGCGTCGGCTTCACGCGGAGCATATGTGGCAACCTTGTCGGCGATCTTGAACAGACAGCTGAGCGCCGTCCCGTCCGACAAATCCCGACGGAGCTTCCCCATAGAATGAAAGTAGATGGCCACAGGATTTTGGACGCAGACGACGGTCGCCTGACCCGCTATCCGAAGCCACAAGTCGTAGTCCTCCCATGCCGGTATATCTGCATCGAATCCCCCATGGCGTTCGAGCACCGATCGACGCACGAGCACCGTTGCGACCTGTGGGCAGTAGAAATTCAGCAATTCCTGAAAAAACCGTCCGTTCGGTCTCCCCAGCCAGATTTCTTCTGGGCGATTCTCCGTTCTCGCGATACACGGTCCGCACACCATAGCGATCTCAGGATCATCGATGAGAATCGGCAGCTGATCGCGTAACTTGCCGGGCAGGAATTCGTCGTCATCGTCAAGGAACGCGACGTATGCCCCCCGCGCCAGCTGGATCCCGGTGTTGCGGGATCCTGAGAGGCCACGATTGACGGCGTGTCGGACGTAGCGCACGGGCGAGGGTTCGATAACATGACGGATGTCGCGCTCGGACACCGCGTCAGAAGCGTCGTCGACGACAATCACATCCAAATCGAACAGTTCGCCCGCGCCTTCTTGAGCAAAAACTGTGTCGAGCGCTCTCCGTAGGAGATGCAAGCGATTATGGACCGGAACCACGACGCTCACGATAGCGCGCATGAGTTACCTCGTTGCCACGAACTTGCGGCGCGCAACCGGACGACCCGCGACAGTGCTCGCGACGCAACCGTTGCCCAGCCACGAGGCGAGTGTACCGGAGCGCAATACCGCGGTCTGCTCGCCCATCAGGTCTGCGTCAACTCTTCCCCCGGCGCAAAGCACGGCATGCCGGGGACGGTCCGCAGCGGCGAGACCGGCTGGGTTAGGATGGCCAATATCGCTGAAGACACCGCGGATGAAATAGTGATCTCGTTGGAGCCAAAAGGGAGCGCCGCGACACCGCCTGGCTGACCAAGTAGATGGATATCTGTCACCACCCGCTCTTCCTGTCGGCTCAGCGCTCGGCCGGCCACGCGATTGCAGAGAAGCTCGTCCGTCCACGCGCACGCATGCATGCAGTAATTCGACAACGGGCGGTCACAAGTCGCTGCGGCCGTCTGCAAGGCTAGCCCGATGCGAGAGGTGATCCCGTTGCCATTGCTTCCTGTTCGAGTCGCCGATACGTCCACTGGTAGTTCGTCCGGACGACCCCCTCCAGGGCTTCGAAGGTCACGCCCGCTTTCCCCTGTAATTCCTCGTCAGCCTCCGACGATGTGATTCGAAACGCCGCGACCTCCTGCCAATCAGCCAGGAACGCCGCATAGCCATGTTCGGAGTTCACCTCGCACCAGACATGATAGAGTCTCGGCATCAACCCGAGTCGTTCAATCGTACAGGCCGCGATCCATTCGTCCTCAATAACGGTCGGCTGTTGCCCGCGGTGTAGGGTCGAGCACATCACCAGCGTTTGAGCTCTTCCATCCGAGATGCCGATCGTAATATGCGGCCGATGAATCGGTCGACGCGCGCGGAAACGCAACCGAATCTCAATCGGTTCATCCCACGTGAAGTTGTACACTTCCCGGCCTTGACTGTCGTGGCAGGTGGCTCCTACAATCTCCAACGGCGCATCGCCGTTTTGGGGCGTCGTTTGCGCCTTGCGCTGACGGCGCCTGGCCTTTTCCTCTTCAGTCCATCTCAGGTACTGTTTGATGATGCTCTTGGCGTCCCCCTCCGCCACAATGCGACCGTCTCGGAGAAAGACCGCGCGATGGCAAAGGCTCTCAACTGCGGGTAAATGGTGAGACACGAACAAGATCGTCTTGCCGCTAGCGACGAGACCCATCATACGCTCCACGCATTTCACCTGAAACGAGGCGTCGCCAACTGCGAGCGCTTCGTCAACAACAAAGACATCGGGATCGATATGGCTCGCAATGGAAAACCCAAGGCGAAGCTGCATCCCGCTGGAATACTGCTTGACCTGCCGGTCGAGGACGTGCTCCAGCTCTGAAAATTCCACGATCTCGTCAAAACGTCGGGCTATCTCCTGCTTTGTGAGCCCCATAATGCGCCCGTACAACCAAATGTTCTCCCGACCGGTCAAATCGGGGTGCACACCAGCCCCTACCTCAATGAGGGCTCCCACGCGGCCCCGGACCCGGATCCGCCCACTTGTCGGATAATTGACCCGAGACAACATCTTGAGTGCAGTCGTCTTGCCGGCCCCGTTGGGGCCGATGAGCGCAAATGACTCACCCTCTTTTACTTCGAAACTGACATCGTCCAGTGCAACGGGTACGCTCGTTCGGGGGTGAGGCGCCCGTCTCCGGCCAAAATAGCTGCCCGCATAACGACCTAGGCCGGCGATCGACTCACGCAGAGTCGCCCCGTACGCAGTCGTTTGGCCGTATCGCTTCGTCACGTGTTCGAATTTCACTGCCCAAGGCATTAGCGAATCATCCTCCAAGCGCGATTGATTTTCAGTTCGGCGCCGCGTGGCGCACGTCTGACCCTCGCCATGCGAGGCACCCTGCTCGGACGCTTATTTGCTGAACACACGACGAGCCCCGTTCGACCTAGGCCCGAGCGCGAACGGAAATCCGCACGATCGCTAGTTCGAGCGCGACATCGCGTTCGCATGAATATCGCGGCGTGCGTCGTTCTGCTCAACGTTGCACCGCGGCTGGTTCGGGTACACATCCGCCTATTCCACTACTTCTACTTCGCCGGAGACGCGTGGCCATGACATCATTGTATACAGCCTCTAGTTGATCAACCAATACATCCCAGTCATACTCGCGGACTGCCCGCGCCCGATTGTGGCGTCCCATGGCTTCGGCGAGTTTCGGGGCGCGAATGATCTCGAGCACCGCTTCCGCCAGTCTGTCCGGATCGCCGACCGGGACCCTGCGCCCGCCCGCCGCATCCACGAGGTACCGGAGTCCTCCGGCATCGGTGACCACGAGCGGAAGACCGCATGACATCGCTTCCAGGGCGCTCGCGCCGAAGGGCTCGCCGTGAGATGGCAGGCAGTAGACGGTGCCAGTCCGCATCACGTCAGGCACGCGCGACCGGGCGATCGCCCCCATGACGGTTATCCGCGACCGATTCGCCATCGCACCCACCGTCTTGAGAACGCGTGGGAGTTCAGGCCCCGTTCCCCCAATGCACAACTCGCACTGCGGCATGGCATCGCTGATCACCCGGAAGGCCTCGAGCAGAGTGTAGATCCCCTTCCGGGCAAAGAGGTTGGCCAGAAACAGGATACGGGGCGGGCCCTGCACGGCGACCGTGGGCGGCGAGAATCGTTGCGTGTCCACGCCATACGGGAGGATGCGCACCGTGTCCGCACGGCGCATCCGAGCCGGCAATCGGACCGCCGCCGCGGGCGTGGAGAGCAGCAGCGCTGCGGCTCGCCGCATTTGAACGCGATCAGCCCGACCGACGAGCGCCGCCGTTGCAGCCCGGGCCAGCCCAAGTGGCCCACGCCGTCGCGGCCCGCGGGACGTCCTCATGCGGCCAGTCCGGGACGAAAGGCCCCAAGACGAGCGGAACGCCCATCCCGCTGACAAGCACGCTCAGCCCGGGCTCGACAGGGTTCCACTGGTGGATGATGTCGGGCATCCGCGAACGCGCGAGATTCGCGGACGATCCGGCGCACGTGAAGCATCGTGGCAAGCGGCGCAAGCGAGGGACGCGGTGCGTGGACCTGGTAGGGATGGAGTACTAGGGAGTCAGGCAGCGGCCCAGCGATCTCGGCACGCGGCACGGCCACGTGGACGGTGTGCCCTCGCCGCGCCAAACGGCTGATGAACTCGTAAGCCATGAGACCGTCGCCGTGCGGCAAGTGGTCCGTGAGGCAGGCGGACGGGTGTGACACGTAAATCGTCAGCAGGCGGCCAGTCGGTGTGCCGTGGCCCGGGTCGCGCGGCTCGTGCCGAGGTACGTCGCGTCCCGCGCCCGCAGACGGCCGGCCTCGGGTCCCCGTTCCCGAGCGCTCAGCCGCCTTAATTCCCGCTCATCCCCCCGGCTACGCATCGTGCGCTGCCTGCCGCCCAGAACTCGCGTGGCGCAAGGATCGGATCCGGCCAAGCACCGGCGCAGGGAGCAGGCTTTTCAACAGCATCGAGCGTCACGCGTGGGAACCGAAGTGCCATCGGATATTCGGCAAGCGCGCGGCGCAGAACCCGACGCGCCGAATCCGTTCGACCGGAAGCCCAGTAGAGATCCGCCAGCGCCACGAACCCGGCCGCAGCACGCCGCCGGGTTCGTGATGGCCCTGTCTCAAGAGTCTCGATGGCGTCACAGAGACCTTCCGCGACCTCGGACAACCGCGCACGCAACACGGAAGCGGCACGCCAACCATTTGGCAGCAGCAGCCAGGCGAGGCGCACGAAGATCTCAGGAGATTCCCACGCGGATGAAGTCTCCACCAGCGGATCCAACAGATGCGCTCTCCAGCTTTCCCGCTGCCCACGCTGCCAGTAGGCGGCGGCCAGCGCCACGCGCGTGTAGAACAGTGCGGACTCTCTGAGCGCGCCAGCCCCTCCCGCGCCGGCGCAGAACCGTTCGTAGACGATGGTCGCCTGTCGCGCCATCCTCTCCACCTGCGTGGTTGCGCTCCCCTCGTGGACTCGCATGCGCACCGCAGGGCGTTCCACCCCGACGATCCGGCCCCCGGACGCCGCCACCTGAATCCAGAAATCCAGGTCCTCGGCGGGTGACACCGTCCCATCGAACCCACCGACCCGATCGAATGCGCTGCGCCGAACCAATGCGGTTCCCGGGGTTGCCGGCTGGCACCCCTCCCGCACGATCTGCCGGGCGGTAACCGGTCCGGCTGGAATCCGACCCGTTTGCGGCAGCGGGGCTCCAGAGGCATCCATGTACACCCATCCGCCCACCACCGCATCCACGTCAGGATGAGCCTCAAGGAACGCCCCATGATCACGTAGTGCACCAGGAATACAGCTGGTCATCCGAGTCAAGAAAACACAAAAACTCGCCGTCAGCCTCCGCGGCTCCGCGGTTCCTCGCGGCAGCCACGCCCAGGTGATCCTGACGGACATAGCGAACCTGCGGAAACTTCGCTACCACAGACGCGGTGTCGTCGGTCGACGCGTCGTCTACCACGATCACCTCAGGTATCCCGGGAACGTGCCCGAGCACGCTACTCAGCGTGGCCTCGAGGAACCGGCCGTAATTGTATGTGGGAATAATCACGCTCACACGTGCTTTGGTCATGCGTGCTCGCGCCAGACCCGATCCAACGCCGATCGACTCACGTGCGGGCGACGCCAACAGAGACCTGCGCCGTCGCAATTGCGGACTAGTGCAGCCCAGAATGTTGCAGTCTGCAACCATGCCACGGACATCACGCCAACGTAACCGCAGAGGAACGGTCACGAGGGGCGCTGAGCGGCGGGTCGCACAACGTGTGCGGCGATATCGCCTCGCGCCGTGTTTGGGCCGGAACGCCAAGAGTACGGTTTAGATCGCATCGGCAAAGCCCGGTTCGAGAGACTTGAAGATCCAGTAGCCCACGTAGGCGATGGCGCAACGACTCGACGGCGCTGATGGCGAACAAACTAGGGTCGGGCCATTGCCCCTGCGTGAGGACGCGCCGAAAACCGTCGAGAATTCCCGCGGCCGGGTTCGCAACGATATACAACGTTTTGTACTCTGATCGGATGCTCGTCAGCGGATAGGCCACAGGACTCGCGAACATCCACAGTTGCAACATCACCGGCAGCACATGCCGAAAATCCCGATAGTAGACGTTGAGCGCCCCCAACGTGAGCGCTACGCCCGATGCCAGCGCGGCGAGCATCAGCCACAGCGGAACGATGGCGACGAGGCTCCAGGACAGACGTCCGCCTAGGAACGGCTCGAGCACCAAGAGCAGGCCCAACCCAAACGCGAAATCGAGACCGGAACTCAAGACGGCGCCGAGCACCGACGACTCGCGCGGAAAATAGATCTTCCGCACCAGTGCGCCATCCGTCTGCAGCGCCTGCGCGCCGAACGACACCGACGTCTGCAAGAAGAACCAGGGCACGAGCGCGGCCAATGCGAACGCGGGATATGACGTACCGCCCCCGGACACCTTTGCGAGACGACCGAACACGACGAAAAACACGGCCAGAAAAATCAGGGGTTGGAGGACGGCCCAGGCCGCGCCGAGCGCTGCTTGCTTGTACTTGAGCCGTACATTGCGCTCGGCGAACGCCCACACGACTTCACGGTACGCCCACAACTCGCGGAGCCGCGCAGGCAGACGCCCGGAGGCGCCGCCCTCGATGACCAGTTCAACCTGGGTAACCGCCACGGCGCCCACTACCCTCGGGCCTGATCGAGCACAGGCATCGAGGCACTGTGTTCACGCACCGCGGCGGTCGCCGCAGGCGCCGCGGGAACGGCCCCCGGCCCCGTGTACACAAATCCCGCAGCGATCGCGGCCTTCGCGACCGGCAAGGCACGTCCATCCAGTACCAGCGGCTGTCGCACGATCTGACGCAGCCGGCCCCAGTCAAGTGCCGAAAATTCCGGCCAGTCGGTCAGGATCGTGATCGCGTCGGCGCCTTCTGCCGCTTCGTAGGGATCCGGGCAACAGAAGAGCCCCGGGACCGCGCGCGCCGCGGCATCTTCAGCCGCAGGATCGAACGCGCGGACCACCGCACCTTCAGCGACGAGACGCCCCGCAATGTCGATCGCGGGCGACTCCCGGATATCGCTGGTGCGGCCCTTGAACGCCAACCCGAAGACGGCCACTCGCTTGCCGGAGAGATCGCCGACGGCGGCGCGCACCTTCTCCACAAACGCGCCGCGCTGCGCCTCGTTGGTCTCCAGCACCGCGTCGAACAGATCCGAGGGCACCTCGAACTGACGCGCCAGTGCGATGAGCGCGCGCGTGTCCTTCGGCAAGCAGGACCCGCCGAACCCCACTCCGGGCTTGAAGAAATTCGTGCCGATCCGGGGATCCAGTCCCATGCCGTTCGCCACCGTCAACACGTCCGCTCCGGCGCGCTCGCAGAGGACGGCGACCTGGTTGATAAACGACACCTTGGTCGCCAAGAACGCGTTGGACGCGTACTTGGTCATCTCCGACGTGCACGGATCCGTCACCAGAATCGGACATCCCAGCGGCTGATACAGCGAGGAAAGGACCCGCCCAGCGGTCTGAGAACGGGTACCCACAATCACCCGGTACGGGTGAAAGAAGTCGGACACGGCAGATCCTTCGGCGAGGAATTCCGGCGTGTGCGCCACCCGGGCCGGCCCTCTGCCCCGAAGCGCGTCGGCGATCCGATCGGTCGTCCCCACGGGGATCGTACTCTTGATCCCGACCACACGGTCGGAGCCGGGCATGCGGCGGAGCGCGTCGGTGACCGCGTCGATCGCCGAGAGATCAGGCTCGCCGGTGCGCAGAGACGGTGTGCCCACCGCGATGAACACGACTTCCGCCGGCCCGACGGCATCGCCGAACGCGTCGGTCACCCCAAACGCCCCGCGCTCCATCCCTTCCGTCACGAGCTCCTGGAGATCCGGCTCGTAGAACGGCACCGTGCCCGCGCGAATCGTCGCCAGGCGCTCGGGGTCGCTCTCGACGCACGTGACGTGATGCCCAAGGCGCGCCCAGCACGCCGAGATCGTCAACCCGACGTACCCGGCGCCGATCACCGCTATCCGCATTCCCGTGACACCTCCCGTGTCGCTCCGTACCCGCCACGATCTCCGCGCGCATGGTGGAACGAATCGCGGGGACGAACCATGCCGCCGTCCCCGAGCACGGCGGCTTACCGCCCGCCGCTCCGCTCGGTCAGTGGATGTGCGAGCCACAATTGTCGTCTGGCCGCGAACCGCGCGGAGACCGCGAGGCGTGCCTCCCCGCCGGCCACGGCTCGCACGATCGTGCCGGCCGGACCCCGGGCCCCCTGCTCTGCGCGCTCGGCGACCGAGGAGCGGAGCAGCGCCCCCGCGAGCGCGGCCACGACGAAAAACGGCCCGCCCGTATGCGTGGCCGACACCGAGGCCGCGAAGAGGCTGTAGATCGCGTATCCGGCGATCACGAGCTGAAAGCCGAAGGCCAAACCCGCCATCGAACGGCGTGTTGGCCGCGAGCCGTGCTTCCTTCGTCAGGCGGAACAGTTGCACGCCTAAGATTAAGAAGATAATCAGTCCGGCAAGACCCGTGTAGGCCAGTTGAATCACATACTCGCTGTCGACCGCCCCGAGGGGCACGACCCCCATGCCGTAGCCGAACACCGGCGAATGTCCAAGCGCGAGTTTCGCGTAATACAGTGGCGCCTCTGCTCGGAAAAAGACGGACGTCGGGGCCACCGCGGTGTTCCCCAGTTTGGTGTTGGTGGACAAGACGTTCTGGAGCGTCGAAATGCGTTGGTGATCCCGCTGCGGGTACACCAGAAACGTCAGCACGACGAGAATCGGCACCACCGCAAAGATCCAGCGCTGTTCTTTCCAGCCGACGTACAACAGGATCAGCGCGGTCGCGGCGATGTAGTTCCGGCCGAGCGACAGCGGGAGCGTCGCGATCGCGAACAGCACGACCGCGGCCAGCATGAGCTTGCCGCGGGTGGTAGCGCCCCGCATCATGCCGAGGGCCAGCGCGACTGTGAGCATCGAGGCAAACCCGGGCTCGTGGATCGGAGCGCCTTCGGGCCCGAGCGCAATGGACCCGTTGTTCGCGTACTGCTGGGCGGCGAAGATGCTCAGCGCGACCGCGGAGCCGATCAGCACGTAGCTCATGGTCCGGACATCACGGGTCGTCCGCACCGTATCGGCGACGATGAGGAACAGCAGGACAAACTCCACCCGCTTCAAGACTTGAAACGACGAACTCACGTACTTGCTGACGCTGAACAGATGCACGGTCCCCAGGTGCATGCCCCATCCGGTCGCCGCGAACGCGACCAACGCGTAGGCGATCAGCAAGCGGTCCAGCGGCGTCCTCTGTCGTTCGTGCGTCACGCACAGGTGCGCGAGCCATCCGATGGCGAGCGGGACCATCAGGAGGTCCTCGACTCGGACCGGAACTCCCGCGAGGGAGATGTCGGGCGAGAGCGCCATCGCCGGCAGGATCAGGTAGAGCGCCACTTTCCGATTGAACATGGCGAGCATCGCTGCCGCCACCGCAACGGCCGGCAGCACCACCTGCGAGCCCTGCAGTACCACCAGGGACGCCGCCACGAGCGCGCCCGCGGCGACTGCGATCGCGATGATAGACCGATCGCCTGCGGTCCGTCCAGCCTCGATGGCCACGATTACAGTCCCCGCACCACGCCCCGGGGCCGCCTCGTCACAACCGCACCACGTGCGGCGCCCGGGTATCACGCAGCCGGTTGCGGGTGTCGACGATGAGCGGCGCGCACCGGAGCACCCGCGCGTAGTCGACGCTGCTGTGATCCGTCGTCAGGACCACACAATCCACCCCCGACAACGCCTCCTCGGTCAGCGCCACCGAGTCGAGGACGCCGGGGTTCGGCACCGTGATTTGAGGCACGAGCGGGTCGTGGTAGGTCACCCGCGCACCGCGCTTCTCCAGCAGCTCGAGGATTTTCAGCGCGGGGGACATCCGCACATCCGCGATATCCCGCTTGTACGCGACGCCGAGCAGCATGATGTTCGCGCCGCGCACACTCTTCCCCGACGCCTCGAGCGCGGTCGTGGTCCGCGATACCACGTGATACGGCATGCTGTCATTCACGGTCGCGGCGAGCTCGATGAAGCGGACGTGGAAATCGTACTCGCGCGCCTTTGCCGACAGGTAATACGGATCGACCGGAATGCAGTGTCCGCCGATGCCCGGACCGGGATAAAACGGCATGAACCCGTATGGCTTCGTCGACGCGGCCTCGATGATCTCCCACACGTCGAGCCCCATGCGATCGCACAACAGCGTCAGTTCGTTGACGAGCGCGATGTTCACGTTGCGGAAGACATTCTCGTACACTTTCACCATCTCGGCGACCGTCGGAGACGACACCGGCACGACCCGGTCGACGATCTGCTGATAAAACATCTGCGCAATCCGGGTGCACGAAGGCGTGAGTCCACCGACGATCTTTGGGATGCTGCGGAACGGATGGCCGTGGTTTCCCGGATCGATCCGCTCCGGCGAAAACGCCAGCGCGACCTCGTCGCCGGCCCGAAGGCCGCGGGCCGCGAGCATCGGCTCGATCACCTCGACCGTGGTGCCGGGATACGTCGTGCTTTCGAGGACGACGAGCATCCCCGGCCGGACGGCCGAGAGGCAGTCCCGCGTTGCGGCGGTCACGTAGGAAAGATCGGGCTCCTTACTCTTTGTCAGCGGCGTTGGAACGCAGATGATCAAGACGTCCGCGCCGTCGAGCGCCGCATAGCTTGTCGTGGCCGTGAGTTTCTTGCTCTCCACGAGGCTGCGGAGGTCGTCGTCCCGCACATCGGTGATGTAGGAGCGCCCCTCGTTGACCATCGCGGCCCGCGCGGGGTCCACCTCCACCCCGACGACCGAAAAGCCGGCTCGCGCCGTTTCCGTGGCGAGCGCCAACCCCACATACCCGAGGCCGATCACACCGACCCGGGCCGTATGGGTGCAGATCTTCGGCTCGAGCACCGATTCATGGGCAAAAGCGGTCACCGCATTCACTGTTCGTTACCTCCCAAAGTCGGACACGCTTGCATCGTGCTGGACCGCACGCACCGCGGCCGTCAAGTTACTCTCCATGGTGGAGACGGTCGCCGCGCGCGCGTCACTCCGCATCCAGGCGATGCGTCCTGCAATCAAGGCCGCGGCCAGCAAGAACCCAATCAACACGGCCACTGTCGGCGTCACGGTCAGGCGGCGGCGAGGAGCCGGGTTGTAGAAGCGCTCCTGGTAGAAGTAGCTATCCACCTGCGACGGGGCCACCTTCGTCAACACCGCGCCAATCACGGGCGTCTGCAGACGATCGAACTGCAGCTTAATCTGTTCCTCCACTCCCCGAGGCACCTGATTCGCATCAACCACGAGCAGCACACCGGAGGTGAGCGGAGCGAGATCGAACGCATCGGCGAAGGCCCCCGCGGACGCCGTATCGATGAGGACCACGTCCCCGGCCTGCCGCAACGCGTCGAGCGCCGCCGTCATTTCGCCATTCCCGACGTAGGCCCGCGATTCTCCGCACGGCTCCGGGCCGGAGGGCACAACCCAGAGATTCGTCCCCGCCGGCGCCAACACGTCCGCGATTGTGGCGTCCCCGGCAAGGACTTGAGCTAATCCCCGCTCGTTCGGCACGTCGAAGAGCCGATGCTGCGCGGGAGAGGAAAAGGCGGCGTCCACGACGATCGTCCGCTTCCCCGCCTGGGCGAACGCCCGAGCGAGATTGGCCACCACCGTGCTGGTGCCCGACCGCGGCTTCAGCGACGTCAGGGTGATCACGTCCCCGCGTTCGTGGATACCCAGATTGATCCGGAGCATCCGGTACGCTTCGTCGAACGGCGGGTTGTGGCTCGGAATCGCGACCAGCGCCGGCACGCCCAGCAGACGCTCGGCGGCCTCCGGGGTCTTGAGCCGATTGTCCAGATACTCGAGGAAGAACGCGAGGGCCACGCCGCCCAAGAGTCCGAGGACCAGCGCGATCATGAGCTTGAAGCGCAGTCCTCCCAGGGGCGATTGCGCGGCCGACCGCGCGTGATCGAGGACGCTCAGGCTCCCGATATTTTGGACCTCCTGCTCGTGCAAGTTCGCCTGCGCGAGCTGGTTCTGGAGGTTGGTCAACTGCTGGGTGAGAATGTCGGCCGTCCGAGTCAGGCGCGCCTGGTCCAGCTGCGTTTGGGCCGTTCCCGGCAGCTGCTGCGTGATCCCGGCAATCGCGCTGGCGACCGCCTGCTTCCGCGCATCGAGCGCCAGCAGATCCGTTTCGCCCGCGACGCGTTGCTGCGACAGCGCATCATAAAGCGGATTGTGTACGACCTGTTGCGCGGAGATGATCTTGCTGACTTCGGTGTTCAGGCGATCCTTGATCGCCTGCACCGTGGCTTCCATCGCCACCACGCCGGGATAGCTCTCGGTGTGGATCGCGAGTTGCGACGTCAACTGCACCTGCAGCTGGATCAACTGCCCTTCCAGCTGCTGGGCGACCGGGTTCTGGAACAGCAACTGATTGGTCTGCGTTCTGGGCTGGCCGTTCATCTGCCGGGCGAGCGCGTCGAGCCGCGCGGTCTGTGCCTGGATGTCAAAGTCGATCTGCCGCGCGTTCGCCTGGAGATTGCTCAAGACCGCACTCGCCCCGGTGGCCAATACCGTCCCGTTATGCTGTTGGAACGCCAGCAACTGGTTCTCGGCGTCGGCCAGCCGCGTTTGTGTGTCGTTCACGTTTTTCTCGACAAACTCGCGGGCGAGCGTGGCCTGCTGACGCTGCGTCTCCTGATCGTACGCGGCGACGTTGTCCGCGAACGCATTCGCGATCGTCACCGCCTGGTACGGGGTCTGCCCCGTCGCGGTGATCCGAAACACGCTGGGCGTATTGGGATCCTGCGAGATCGTGATGCGGCCCTCCAGCTCATCCGGCGGAATCGGGAGTTGAAGCTGCTGGATGACCCGGTTCGCGACTTCGCGACTCCGAATCATATCGACGATGAGCGTTCCACCGTTTGCCGCCGCAGCCCCGGCGTCCGAGCCCATCCCGGAGACAAAGAAGAACTGCTGGACGGTCGGTAATGTCAGCGTTGCCGTGGCAGAGTAATCGTTGCTTTTATGTTGACCGGCGACGAGGCCCGCGATGAGCGCGGCGGCGGTCACGGCCAAGATCAGCTTTCGCCGCTGACGGAGTACCCGATATAGTCTCCAGAACTCCATGATCCCAAGCCTCCTTGTTCACTGCGTGCAAGTCGAGTCGCGCCGGGTCAAGGATGTATCCAATAGGTAATCCATGCCACGCTGCCGATCGCGTTCAAGACGTTCAGCCAGTTGAAGCCCGGGTTTGGCACGTAGACAACGTCCCCGTCCTGCAAGAGGATATTCTGTTTGGTGTCCCCGCTCTTGTAGTACGCGGTGAGGTCAAGATGCGTCACGGGCACGTCCTTTGTGCCCGCCGCAGATTTCCGGATGACCCCCACGTCTTTCATTTGGGCACTCGGGAGCGGGCCCCCCGCCGCCGCGATCGCGTCCACGACACGGTCTGTTGGCTGGATGAGGTACGGGCCCGGCTTCTGCACGTACCCCGCCACGAGGACGCGGGCCTTCGTTTCGGGGACGATGACGACATCGCCAGGCAGGAGCTCGACGTTCGCATCGGTGTCCCCGTCAATCAGCAGCTTCTCGAGATTCACCGGCAGGGTCTGGTCTTTCCGGAGGATGAACGACCTGGGAAGCTCCGCGGCGCCCGTGAACCCGCCCGCCGTCGCCATCAGCGCCGCGATCGTCCACCCCGCCTGCATCGGATACGCGCCCGGCCGGTTCACTTGGCCGAGCAGGTACACGAATTTCTGGTTGCCGGAGGTCGACTGGATCGCAATGGCGACCTGCGGCTTACGGATAAACTTCGTGAGCGCTTGGGTCACTTTCTCGGTGAGCTCCGGAAGCGTGAGACCCTCCGCCTGCACTTGCCCGATCAGCTGCATCGAGATCGTGCCGTCCGGGGCGACCAAGAACGGGCCGCTCACCTCTGCCTCGCCGAGCACCGAGATGGTCAGGATGTCACCGGGCGACACGCGATATTCGAGTGACGCCGGACCCGTCGTATCCGCAGGTGCAGGCGGTACGACCGGTTGCGGCCCGGAAGGGTTCGGGGCCGGTGGCGTCGCTTGTTGACCGGGCGCAGACGGGGCCGACGGATCCGGCGACGGCGACGACGGGGGCGCGGCCGCAATCACCGCGGGCGCCATTCCCGCCCAGACCATGGTCATCACGGCAGCGGCGACCAGCGCGAGCCGCCAGGACGAGCGTACTCTATCCATCGGCCTCTCCTCCGTTCTCTCCGTCACCGCCCACATCGATACCCTGGGCCATTTGCTCGTCGAGGACCCACCGAAGCTCGGGCGCGCCGCCGGGCGTGGCGGCAATCAGCACGCCCTGCACGCGCCAAATCGCCGACTGATACGCGATCGTCGTACCGACCGACCACCGGGCGCGTTTCCGCTCGTCCCACACCTGGTGCCGGATCAGGCCTGCTCGAGCCATCGTCCCCTTCCTTTCCGGCGGGTTACGCCGACGCCGCAGACTGGTCGAACGACTAGTTGATGAGCCGGTGTTTGAGGACGTACACGACGGCCTGGGTGCGATTGCGGGCGCCGATCTTGCGGAAGATTGCGCGGATGTGGCTCTTCACGGTCGTCGTACTCAGGAAGATCCGTTGAGCGATCTCACGGTCGGTTGACCCTTTCGATACCTCCAAGAGGATTTCAAACTCCCGGGTGGTCAATCCACCGAGGTGGTTCCCGTTTGTCCCATCCTTCTCGCGGGACAGCACCCGGAACCGTTCGACGAGTTGCCGCGCGACGTGCGGATGAATCAGCGTGCGCCCGTTGCAGACGCCGTCGATCGCGCGCGCCAGGTTCTCCGGATTGATATCCTTCAGCACATACCCGGTCGCGCCGGCTTCGAGCATCCGAAACGGCATCTCCTCATCGGCTTCCTCCGCCAGCACGATGATCTCCGCCTTTGGATGCCGGGTCTTGATCAGCTTGATCGCTTCGATCGTATCGAGCCCTGGCATGTCCTGATCGAGCAGGATGACGTCGGGCGTGAGCGTGCCCGCCAGTTCCGTCGCCTCTTGGGCGCTCGACGCTTCCCCTACCACTTCGAATCCGTGGCTCTTTTCGAGCAGACTTCTTACCCCTTGACGAAACAACGTCGTGTCATCAGCCACGAGAACCCGCAGCGCTGCCACTAGGCTCACCTGAGGGGACCATTATGGTCGTGCACGAGCCGATTGCCTTGCAGTACCCCAATTTGGGGGCCTCGGCGCCAGATCCCCACGTTCGGCCGGACATTCTCGAACGTCTTTCGGATGACTCCGCGCTCTTTCTGATAGGGGAACATACGTAGGGGTGTCGCGCAGCGCACGCCCTAGCTTGCGCGAGAAAATAATCAGGATTCCTCCGTTTGAACCCGGGCGCTTTAGGGGATGTTCCTAATTGAGGGGCTATAATCAGTTCCGTGAGTACAATTAGGTCATTTCGAAGCCGACGCGTTGCTGGGGGCGCTCTTCGCGGCGAACAATCCCCGTGGAATATTGCAAAACGGTAATGCTGTCTGCGCACAAGGGGGACCCGATGAGTATCAACGTACTGCTGGCGGACGATCAGATGCTCGCACGGATGGGTATACGCGTGCTGTTGGAAGATGCGCAGGACATCAGCATCGTGGGCGAGGCCGCGAGCGGCCGGGAAGCGGCCGCACTCGCGCGCGAACTGAGGCCCGACGTTGTGCTCATGGACCTCAAAATGGGAGACGGCGACGGCGTCGAAGCCACGCAGACCATCCGCCAGGAGTGTCCGGCCACGCGGGTGTTGATCCTGAGCTCGTACGGCGATTCGAATTTGCTGCGGCGCACGGCGACCGTCGGTGCGGCCGGCTATGTGCTGAAGGATGTCTCATCCGTCGAACTCATCGGCGCGATCCGGTCGGTGCATCAGGGCAAGACCACCATCGCGCCCGACATCGCGCGGCAACTCCTCGATGACTTGGCCAACAGTACGTCCGGCGGCGAATCGGTACGGCGGGGCCCGCACGGCCTCACGCAGCGAGACACGGAGGTGCTCGCGGAGGTGGCGCGCGGACTCGGCGACAAGGAGATCGCGGCGAAGCTCTTCCTCTCGGAATCGACCGTCAAGAGCCATCTGCGGACGGTGTACCGGCGACTGCGGCTGCGCAACCGCGCACACGCGGCGGCATTCGCGATCGAGCGGAATCTCGTCGACGCCGCGCCGATCGATCTGGGCGCGGACCGGCAATCGCCCGAGCCTTCGGCCGGGCGCGGAAGTCCGACGGATCAGACAGAACGATCGGGCGCCGGCGCGCTCCCCACTTTCGCCCGCATCCCGCGCCCGAGTTTCTGAGATCCTTCGATCGAACGAAGGCCAACAGGCCTACGCCGGGTTATCCTTGGGTCTTGAGCGGGTACATCCGATGCCGGCCTAAGGGGCGCAGCGATTCTCAGGTACGCGGACTTGTGGCAGCAGGTGCGGCTAGACGGCCCAGAGGCGCTGCGCGTGGCGGCGGCCCGATGGTTGCCCGGCGTGGCCGTTGGCTCCGCGTTGCTGTACCTATACCTTCCGGTCTTGCAGGATCTCGTTGCACAGTGGGTGAGCGATCCCAATTACTCCCACGGATTTGTCATTCCCCTGATCACCGCGTATCTCGTGTGGGAGCGGCGCGAGGCACTGCAGCGCTCCGGAGACCGCGGCAACGCGTGGGGGTACGTCCTCCTCGTGGCCAGCATCGCCTTGCTCATGGTGGGCGAAGCCGCGACATTTGGCTACGCGGCCCGCGTCTCGTTTTTGCTGGCGCTCGCCGGCCTGATCGTGTTCCTCCGGGGCGCCGACGCGCTGCGCATTGTCACGTTCCCGCTCGCCTACTTACTGTTCATGATTCCGCCACCGGCCGTCGTGATGAATGCGGTCGCCTTTCCCCTGCAAACGATGGCGGCCAAGTTAGCGACCAATACCCTGGACGTGCTGGGGGTGCCGGTCTTCCGCGAAGGCAACGTCATCGCGCTCGCGGCGGTGCGCTTGGAAGTCACGGAAGCATGTAGCGGCATCCGGTCACTCGTCGCCCTGCTCGCGCTCGCCGTCATCTTCGCCTACTTGACGCAGCGGCGCTGGGGGCCCCGGGTGTTTCTGGCCCTCTCGGCGGTTCCCATCGCGATCGTCACCAACGCCGCGCGGATTACGCTCACCGGCGTTCTCGTGGAAATCTTCGGGCCGGGCGCGGGCCTCGGATTCTATCATGAGTTCTCGGGCCTCGTGATCTTCGTGCTCGCGTTCTTGCTGCTCGCTGCGGAGGGCCTGGTGCTCTCGCGACTGCTACTCGGATGGAAGGAGCGGGCACGCGCGTGACGCGATACTCCGGACCGTCGGGGCGCCTCCTTGCGCCCCCGCTGCGCGCGCCCGCGCGTGCTGTCGGCCACGCGGCCCTCGCCGCACGGCTCGGCGTCCGCCTGTGCGCCGCGGGAGCGCGCGCATGGAACCGAGCACGCCGGTGGGTGCCCCTCGCGGCGGCCGCGCTGCACCACTCTCAGACAGGCGGCGTGTCCCCCGACATCGGACGGGGTCGACGGTGGCTGCCCAGCTACGTCATCGCCTGCGCGACGCTTCTCTTGAGCGCAGGGTTGCTGAACGGGTTGGGCACCGAGAACGTGCCTATTACGCACCCCCTTCAAGGACTCCCGGATACCTTGGGGTCATGGCGCGGTGAAACTGATTACTTCGATCCCGATATCGTTGCCGCGCTGCACGTCGATGACTACGTCCTGCGACGCTATCAGACCTCGACGACCGGCACGATGTGGCTGTACGTTGGCTACTGGGGCGCGCAGCGCCTCGGACAAGAGCGCGTCCATTCGCCCTCGGTCTGCCTGCCGGGCGCCGGCTGGGTCATCGCCCGCTCTGGCGTCACCCCGATCCGCCTGGGGTCCCGTACGATCGTGGTCAACAGCAACCTCATTCAGAAGGACGATGTCCAGCAAGTCGTCGTCTACTGGTATCAGATCCACGGACAGGTGGTCGCCAAGGAACTCCCGGCCACCGCGACCCTGGCCTGGACCGCGCTGACCGAGCGGCACAGCGACGAGGCGCTCGTGCGGATCAACACCGTGCTCGCGGGTTCGGTGGACGCCACAATCGCGCGCGAGATTTCCTTTGTGCAGGCCGCCTTCCCGGCGCTCTCGCGGCTCCTTCCGAATTGACGCCTCCCCTAGACACCAACGGCATGGTCCAGCGACGTCTGAGTGGCATTGGCGGGAGGGGGATCGCCATACCAGTGAGAACCCTAACCGCAGACCGAACGCCTGCCGCGCCCCGCGCCGCCGCGGTGCACCGCCCGCGGACCTCGATGGGTGCGCGGCCGGGCCGCCGAGCCCTCGGCCAGGTATTCTGTGATGGAAGCGGTGTGGTGCATGGCATCTCGCGACGCTCACAACGCCGGACAACCGGCAGCATCAAGCGACCCGGACTCGATCCTTGATGCCTTCGACCAACCGCTCCTGGTGGTGGATGGCGCGGGGCGCGTGGTCGCGGTCAACAGAACGTTCCGCCAATTGTTCAACATGGCGCCGATGCGCGGGACCGGCTCGACCCACGACTTCTCCCACCTGCGGTCGGCGCTCCTCGAACTCATCAGCGGCCAGGATGACATCCAGGACATGGAACTGGAGTTCCACGTGTCCGGGGAGCGCCGGACGATGCGAGTGAGCGCGTCGCCGTGGTCCGTTGGACGAGGTCGCGGGGACCGCCTTGTGGCGATCAGCGACGTCACCGACCGGCACCGCGCCGATGCAGCGCTCGAGCGGCGCGAGCACGAGTTGGAGCTGCTCCATCGGGTGCTCATCGCCGCGAACGAGTCGACGGACGTCTCGGAGCTCTTTCGCGTGACGCTTGATCGCGTGTGCGAGCACGCGGGATGGCCGGTCGGGCATATCTGGTTGGCCGCAGACGACAACCCTGCGCGGCTCGTGTCGACACGGATCTGGCACGTCAACGACGAGGAACGATTCCGGGCGCTCCGCCTCCGTTCGGAAGGCCTGGACGCCGTCCCGCCCGACGACCTCGTCGCACGCGTCCGGGCCAGTGCGGCGCCGCTCTGGGTCACCGATGCCGCCGGTTCGCTGGGTTCCCGCCTACGAAACGACGTGCGCGCGGCGATCGCGGCCCCGATTCTCGTCGGCACCGATGTCGCAGGCGTCCTCGAATTCCTCACGGACGTGCCCGCCGTGGCGGACGATCTGTTTCTGCTCATCGTGCGCAATGTCGGACTGCTCTTGGGCCGCGCCGTCGAGCGCAACCGGGCGCAGGACGCGCTGCGCGCCGCGAACGCCGCCCTGGAACAGCGGATCGCCGACCGCACCGCATCTCTCGAGGCCGCCAACCGGGAGCTGGAATCGTTCACCTACTCGGTCGCCCACGACCTACGGGGGCCGCTGCGCGCGATCGACGGATTCGCCCACATTCTCGTTGATACGGCCGCCGGCACCCTCGACGATAGAGCGCAGCGGTATCTGGGGTTGGTGCAGGCGAACGCGGAGCGGCTGGGACGCCTGATCGACGACCTGCTTCTCTTTTCTCGGCTGGGCCGGCAGGCGCTGAGGAAACAGTTGCTCGCCCCGACGCAACTCGTGCGCGAAGTCCTCGAGCAACTCGCAGGGGAATACGAGGGCCGAGACATCGAGGTGTTCGTGCAGGATCTGCCAATCTGCTATGCGGACCTCGGGCTGCTCAAGCAGGTGTTCACAAACCTCCTCTCCAACGCGTTGAAATTCACGCGTCCCCGTGCGCACGCGCGCATCGAAGTGGGCTCGCGCAACGAGGGCGCCACACCGGGCTACCACGTGTACTTCGTGCGGGACGACGGGGTCGGGTTCGATATGCAGTACGCCCACAAGATCTTTGGAGTGTTTGAACGGTTGCACCGGGAAGAGGAGTTCGAGGGAACAGGCGTCGGCCTCGCGATCATCCAGCGCATCATCGACCGCCACGGCGGACGTGTGTGGGCCGAGGGCGAACTCGACCGGGGGGCGACATTCTACTTCTCGTTGCCCGCAGGGTCCGGTCATGAGTGACCGGTCCATCGAGATCCTTCTCGTCGAGGACAACCTCGACGAGGTAGAACTGGCGTTGCATTCGCTCCGCGTGCACAGCCTCGCGCCGCACGTGCATGTGGTGCGCGATGGCGTGGAAGCCCTCACGTTCCTGTTCGGCCCGGAGGGCAACACCCCGAGACGGCCCGACCGCGACGGCCCCAAGGTGGTCCTGCTGGACCTCCGCGTGCCGAAAATCGACGGCCGCGAGGTGCTGACGCGACTGAAGGCGGATCCTGTGACTCGGACGATCCCCGTGGTCGTGTTGACATCGTCGCTCGAGGCCGACGATGTTTTGGAGTGCTACCGCCTCGGCGTGAACAGTTACGTGGTGAAACCGGTGGATTTCAAGCAGTTCAGCGAGGTCGTGAGGGCGCTCGGCCAGTATTGGTTGAGCGTGAACGCGACCCCGGTTTTCACGTAACGCTCTGATGATCCAGTCCTCGACTGTCAAAGAGTTGGCTTCGTACCCACGCACATACGTACGTCATATTTCGACTAGCCATCCCGCGACCGAAACTATGCGCTCGAAGGAACGAGAAGATCTCCTTCACTTGCGGGAGAGATCCGATCGACCTCCTGCTCTAGGATGAGAGCGGTCTGACCCTGAAGGCCAGATGTATCCTGGCCGGTCGGTCATCCGCCAAAAGGGGGGCATCGTGCGCTTTCTAAGAGCCTTGCCCGGTTTGGGCACCCGACGTCCGTCTTCGGTCACGCCCGCGACCGGCACCAGCGTACCCCCCCAATCCCGTGGGGGATCTCGCGGGTTGCGCCGCGTGGTGCCGATCGCCGCATTTGCCGTTGTCGTCGCCGCCGCGTCCGTCCTGTGGTGGACGAATCAGCCGAGCCACCGACTCGGACGGTACTGGCGGCAGGGAAATGCGGCGTTCGCCGCCGGGCGCTACCAAGAAGCCGAAATCGATTTCCAGAACGTCGTCCAGATGTCGCCGTCGGTCACCGCCTTGGATCAGCTGGCGCGCACCGAACTCGCGCTCGGCAAACCGCAGCTCGCCTACGACGCCCTCAACCGAGCGCTTAAGGCGTCCCCGACCGACCGAGACGCGCATCTGCAGATGGCGGACCTGTTGCTGAAGAGTCGAAACTTTGCCGGCGCGACGCGGGAGGCACAGGTGGTCTTGGGTGCCGATCCCGGCAACGCGGCCGCGCGGTTGATCCTGGCGCAGGGGCTCGCCGGGACCGGATCTTGGCCGGATGCGTTGAAGGAGGCCGAACAGGCCGCCGCACAGGCGCCGTCCGGTCACGCGTACGCGGTCCTCGGAACCCTGTACGCGGTACGCGGCAACGGCGCCGCGGCGGTCGAGGCGTTCCAGCGGGGTATCGCGGCATCCCCGAACGATCCGGAACCGCGCCTTGCCCTCGCCATGCTACTGGAAGAAACCCATCACCTGCCGGAGGCGCAAGCGACGCTTGCGGCGGCCGTCCGTGCGATACCAGCCAACATGAACCTGTGGGTCGCGCTCGGCGATTTCTACGTAGGGCAAGGACACTCCGACTTGGCGGCCGCAGCGTACCAGCATGCGCAGGCCAGCGCCCAGGGCTCGCCCGTGCCGGCGATCAAGCTGATCGGGTTGCTGGAATCTCAGGGGAAACTCGCCCAAGCGCAGGCCGGCGTCCAACAGCTTACGGCGGCCCATCCTGACGACCCAGTGGTGCAGTTCTTCGCGGGGCGCCTCGCGCTGGCGATGAACAACCCGACCGGGGCGGTCCAGGCGTTTCAGAAGGTCATCGAGGCGCAGCCGCGCGCGGCGATTGCGCGCGACTATCTGGGCAAGGCGTATCTGGCAAACGGAGACGTCGCGCTGGCGCGCGAACAGTTTGCCGAAGCGGTGAGTATCAATCCAGGCCTGGTCGACGCCGTGTCGGCGCTGGCGGGCCTGGACGTGCGGGCCGGCCACATCGACGTGGCGCGAAGCGACGTGGAACACCTCGTCGCAAGCACCCCGCGGAACCCGGCCGCGCAGGTACTGCTCGGCGATTTCTTCGTGAACGTGCACCAGTTTCCCCAGGCGATCGATGCCTACCAGCGCGCGGCCGCGTTGGTGCCGAAGGACCCCAACGTGCTGATTCGCCTCGGCATCGCGTATCGGTTCTCGGGCCGCACGGCGGACGCCATGCGCGCGTTCGACGCGGCCCTCGCGATCGATCCCCAGCAGATTCAGGCGCTCGAACAGGAGGCGGCGATCGCCATCACCGCACATCAGAACGATCTGGCGATTCAACGCATCCAAGCCACCATCGCGCGCTTCCCGAAGAACCCGGCGTTGCAGGATCTGCTCGGCACGACCTACCAGGTGCTGGGCCAGAATGACAGGGCCGAGCAAGCATTCTACAAAGCGATCGCGCTCGACCAAAACACCCCGGGATCATATCTCATGCTGGCCAATTTGTACGCGCACGAGCATGCGTATGAAATGGCGGTGGGCAAGTACAACGAAGCCATCCAGCGCAACCCCCACTTTCTTCCCCCCTACGTCGTCGTCGGGGGACTGTACGAGCAGGAGGGGAACAGCGCGGAGGCCCAGTCGGCGTACCAGCGCGCGCTGGCCATCTCTCCCACGTTCGCACCCGCGGCGAACAATCTCGCCTGGTCCTACCTCGAGCACGGGGGCAGTATCGATCGGGCCGTCACCCTGGCGGAGACGGCGCGGCGCGCGTCCCCGAACGACCCCCGCATCGCGGACACACTCGGATGGGCGTACTATCGCAAGGGACGCGTCCAGGACGCCATTCCGCTTCTGCAGGAGAGCGCGCGCGGGCTTTCCAACGATGCCGCGGTCCACTACCATCTCGGAATGGCGTACGACAGTGCGGGAAACCATGCGATGGCGAAGCAGGAACTGACCACGGCGCTCGGCCTGCACCAGCCGTTTGTCGGCTCCGACGACGCGCGCAGGACTCTGTCAGCGCTCGGCGGCTAGTCCCGGCCGAGCGGAGAGCGGAGGATGAGGACGCGCGGCCGCCCCGTCGCCGCGTGTACGGCGTCAGTTGCCCCGCGCTCGGATCTCTCGCATCGATCAGGAGACACCGTGCCTCGGACACTCACTGCTGAGGCCGGCGAGCTTATCGGCGGCGCGGCGGCACAACAGGAGTCTGCTGAGCGGCGGCGCCGGCCCTGAGCGCGGGACACGCGGCGCATCCGCGGAACGTGTCCGTTTACCCTCGAGAACCACGGAGCAGCGCGGCCCGGCGGCTGCCACAACGCGCTAGTGGTTGCGCGAGCCGGAGACGGTCCGGGAGACCGGGCCTTCGTTCGCCACGACGTGTGGCTCCCCGTTCGTGAGCGGGGTTGCGCTGGTCCTGCGTGCAGTACCCCAGAATCCCCGACGGTGTGGCCACGGTGTTCCCGAATGGGTTCAACGGCCCGTGCGTGCAGATGCCGTTGCCGTCGAACCCGAAGAGGTCGGACGGCCTGGTGAGGTTGATGCCACCGATATTGAAGTTCGGATCGTTGTTGATGACGCCGATCAGCTGGTCGTCAGCGCCGTCGTACGGGTTCGGTGAGTTCGCCAACGTGCTCAACGTGCCGTTCGCATTCAGAACGAACTCTGTATCGCACCACGGGCGGGATCCAGCAGGCGGAGGGACAGGTCAGCGGCGTCTGACCGAACACTCTCGACCTGAACCACATCGGGCAGTGTGTGATTTAGTCATCTTTTGACGTGATTCCCATCTTGCGCTTGAACGATTCCGTCTCGCGCCGAGACCGCAAAGCGCGTCCGGGCGAACCCGTGACGGGGGTCTGGTCGTCACACCTGTTTCTTGCGCCCTGCAAAGGTCATTCCTGGATCAATCGAATGAGGGATCTTGCTCCAAAAGGATGATGGCAAGCGTGGCGGACACCGTGGATCGCTGCAACAGGCCCCGCGCGGTTTAGCAGCCGAACGGGCACCGATGGACCACCGCGGCCCGCTGTAGGTGGAACCAGCCGGTCGCACCGACGTCGGGCGCCGCGTGAACCCAACCCGGGATACCCCCAGACCGCGCCCATTCTGCCGATGATCTATCGGCCGAATCCGATACGGGGCTTCGGCTGCTCGGGGAAAGTGAGGTTCAGAATACGCTTTGATGGCAGGACGCCGCATGCCGCGAGTGACCTCTCCCGGAAGCGATGCCCGCCTCTGGGCGAGGCGGTTGAGCGCGCGGGCGCCCGCCCCCTCCGTGCCGAGCGTGTTAGGGAATTGTGGGCCCGACGAGCAGTTCCGTTTCCGGCGCGGGTGGCCGCCTGGACAAGCGGACGTCGCTCGCGAAGTCCTCGACCACGACCACGCCTTTCCGGGCCCCATCGGCGACGCCGATCCCTAGCCGGCGGTATCCGGCGTACAGGATGTTCTCCCGGTGCGGCAGGCTGGCCATCAGCGCATCGTGTGCGTCAGGCACACTCGCGGCATACGCGAGATTCTCTCCCAAGACATCCGCCTGGACGCCGGCCGCGAGGAGACGCGCTCGGGGACCCCCGCCGTCTGGGGACACGTGAGACAGAAAGCCGGCCGCGAACAGTGCGCATGCGTACCCGCGGGCAATGGCGTCGAGCGCATCCTGGCGCTCGAGCGGCGCGAGCCCCACGGCGGCGCGGGCCTGGTTCAGCAGAACGAACGCCTCACGCGCGAGCACATTGCTCGGCTGCGCGTCGGTGGCGCGATATGGGAGGACGTAGGACTCGGGTTCGATGGCGCCGAGAACGCGCGGCACCGCCCCGACCACGATGAGCTGGGACACGAGGGCCGCTCCGGCCGCGACGAGCATGCCCCGAACCGCCAGACGACGCCGATCCACGCCCCGCCCCCCATCATCTTTCGCGTCTTTGGCGTCCGGCCGTGTTTGGCCGGTCCCGATGGGGGGGAACATCTGCCGGCCAAGAGAGGCCTGGCGGCGACTGGGCCACTCGTCACCCACGGCCGTGCGGGCCCGAGCGCGACCGCCAGAGATTTCTCGTCCACGATGGAAACTTCGCTTCCGGCGGCCAACCGCAAGGGGCCCGCAGAGCTCGTCGACTCCCCCCCAGGCCCGACGAGTCGCGTACCACGTACCTTTGCTGCTCTCGCGACCGAACCGCCGGAAGCGTCCAACCACTCCGCACCCTCGCCGGAGGAAGCGCACGAGGCACCAGTTCGGCCCTCTGCAACCACCCCGCGACCCTGCGGTGCGCCCTCATCTCTGAAGACGTTCGAGCCGCAGAGTTGTCTCACGGGCCAGGCAATTTTCACACGTGCGGATGCGGAAGGCTATGTCGCCAGGCTGCGCAGCCCGCGTTTCGCCGAACGATCGTCCGCGGGCGGATACGTGTCGCCCCTCGGCAAGACACGCGGTGGGGCCCCGGCCGAGACCCCTGCCGCGGGAGATGCGCTACGCTGCCGGGACCGGCGTCGCGACCGGCGGAACGTGTGCAGCCGTGGTCACGGAGCGACATCCTCGGCCAGCGGCAGCACGAATGCCAACGCATCGCCGGACACGACGCGCGGAAGTGTGCGGAGAAACAGCACGCGCCCCGCACGGGCCGCCGCCACTTCGGCGAGCACCGCCCCATCCGGATCGCGCACCTCGCCGAGCCGCTGGCCAGCCGTGACGCGGTCCCAGACGGCGACCGCGGACACAAACAGCCCCGACGTCGGACTCAGATGATCGACCTGCAGGTGACCGGACCCCTGCGCCGACATCTCGACAAGATGACGCGGTGGATCGACTGGATACGCGCCCTCAAGAATCCCAAGGAACGTCATGACGTTTCGAATGCCGCGGGCTGCCACGCGCCGGTCCACGGGCCGGCAGCGCCCCTCACCGGGCATCTCCACGTAGATCGCGGGCAGGCCGCGCTCGCCGGCGGCCGAGAGCGAACGGCCGGGCAGCCCACCGGTGCCCCAGACGAGGTCCAAGCCGAAGGCGATCGCCGCAGCGCGCTGGACGCGTCCCAGATCACCCTGGCGCATCTGATAGCCCGCAAGCGGGTGCATCGCGTATCCGTTTCCCCCGCTGTGCATGTCGAGCAGCAGGTCGACCTGCGGGAGCAGATGCGTCACGTACGCGTGCGCGATTCGCTCGCTCGGCGTGCCGTCCCGGCGCCCCGGAAAGATCCGCGCCAAGTTCTGGTGATCCCAGGCGCCCTCGCGCGTTGCCACCGAAAACGCCGGCCCATTCGTGACGGGCACCCCGACGAACGTCCCCCGCATCCTCGCCGGATCCAGCTCCGCGAACACGTCCTGAATCGCGATCGGTCCCTCGTACTCGTCGCCGTGGACGGCGCCGGTCACGAGCAGCGTCTTCCCAGCCTTGCACCCGCGCGCGACCAGGGCCGGCATGGCGAGATCCTGGCCATCGGGTAGCCGGTCGATCACCAAGCGAAGCCGCTGCCGGACGCCCACCGGGATATCTCGGACAGAAAAGTCGGCGGCCGCCACCCGGATCGGCTCACCCAACACGAACGTCCCCCCTCCCTGCCGCGACCGCCGTCGAGCGCGTTCCGGACCCCGCCCCGAACAAAGACGCGAACCCGAGGCCCGGATATCGGCGGTCTTACGATACGGTGGGCCGCTGAGCCGCCCACACCTCCCATTGGCGTTCGAGGTCGGCGAGGCCGGTCAACCGCTCCAACTTCCGTAGCTCGAGCGGCGTCGGTGCCGCGTCGCCGAGTTCAAGACGCTCCACCCGCCCCGGCACGAGCCGCAGAATGTTTTCGACCTCGCGGGCGTCGCGACGATGCACGATGCGCCACCGCCACAACGGGTTGGTTAGGAAACGCTGCTGCCCCGCATCAAATGCCACCCTCCACCTCCACGAACCACGTCGATCCGGCCCACACTTCACCTTACCACGGCGCGCGATCCCCGGGACGCGGCGGCGGCGCCGGTCCGCGCTCCCGCTCGCTTGCCGTAGGCCGATCGGGCTAGTCCCAAGATCCCATGGTGCGATCGGGTCGCGTGATCTACACTACGCGTGTAATCTCAGGGCCCCGCACGCGGCGTGCGCGACCCCGCATACCCGGCACGGAACGATGGCATGATCGCATCGCGCGGACCCCGTGTATGCACTCGTGGTCTCGAATCTCGATCGAAACGGGTACAAGCGGGTGGGGGCACGAGCAGGCCAAATCTGTAAACCGCGGGCTGGCGGGGCGATGAGTCACTACTGAATGCGACGGGCCGGGTGACGCCCGTCCGTGGGCCTGGTGGACACATGATGGATGAACCGAGAGTCCGAACACTAATCGCCGATGACCATACCCTGTTCCGGCGGGGATTGCACGCCCTGCTGGAACACGCGCGGTGGGCGCGAGACATCGAGATCGTGGGCGAAGCGAGCGCGGCGCGCGAGGCCGTCATCCGATCGCGCGAGCTACGCCCGGACGTGGTGTTGATGGACCTCGAGTGGCGCGACGGGGACGGACTCGAGGCGACCCAGGCGATCCGGCAGGAGTGCCCTGCGACGCAGGTCTTGATCCTGGCGTCGCACGGAAGTCCCGAGCTCCTCCGGCGAGCCTCAGCCGCGGGGGCCGCCGGCTACTTCCTGAAGGACGTCGACCCCGACAAACTGGTGACCGCGATCCAAGCCATCCGCCACGGCCATGCGATGGTCGGCGCGGAGATGGCTCAGTACGTGCTCAACAACGGCACGCACGACAGGTCGCGCGTCGACCCCGCACGAAGGGGCCCGCACCGTCTGAGCGAACGAGAACTGCACATCCTCGCCGCTCTCGCCGAGGGGTTGAGCGACAAGCGGACGGCGACGAAGCTGTTCTTGTCTGAGTCCACGGTCAAGAGTCATCTCCGGGCGATCTACCGGAAGCTCGGGGTCCGGAACCGCACTCAGGCCCTGGCCGTCGCCATCACCAATGGGTCCCTCGCCACCAACGGAGCGCGGTCGGGAACCACCGACCCCCCTGGCCCGTTGCCCTAAGCAGTCTCCACCATACATACGATGACGAATAGTTTCTAGCTTTCTACCGGTCGTTCAGGGTATGCTCTCCTCGAAGGGAGGGGGGATGGCTAGGAGCAGTCCATTTCGCATCGAGCTCTCCACAACCGAACGGCAGGCCCTGGAAGCCGTCGCGGGGAAATATTCGTCATCGTATCGGGACGTCGTGCGGGCGAAAGTCGTACTCTATGCGGCTCAGGGCCTGTCGAATGAAGCCATCGCGGCGCGCATCGATTTGCCGCGGCAGATCGTCTCGAAATGGCGGAAGCGATTCTTTGAAGAAGGCCTGCCGGGCCTGCAAGAACGCAGCCGGACCGGACCCCCGGCGGTCTTTCCCGCCCGACGTCGTCGTCGAGGTCAAGGCGCTGGCCTGTGAAATGCCCGCCAAACTGGGCGTCCCTCTGTCGCGTTTCCAGATTCCCGATATTCGGGCGGCGGCGATCGCGCGCGGCGTGGTGGCCGCGATCTCCGACACGACGATCTGGCACTGGCTGTCGGAAGACGCCATCAACCCGTGGCAGCACCGCCGCTGGGTCTTCCCCCGGGACCCGCGGTTGGGCGCCGGGCCGGTGTCGTCCTGGACCTCTACCAACGTACGTTTGACGGCCACGTCTTGCGCCCTGACGAGTATGTGCGGTCGGCCGAAGAAAAGACGTCGATCCAGGCCCGCTGCCGCCGCCGCCCGGGCGCGGGCGATGCGGGTCGAGCACGAGTATGAGCGAGGGGGGACGTTGCAATATCTCGCCGCCTGGGACTGCCACCAGGCCAAGCTCTTTGGACGCTGTGAACCACGCACGGGGATCCTGCCGTTCGATCGGCTGGTGGAGCAAGTGATGACGACGCGCGCCTATGCCCGGGCGCACCGTGTCTTCTGGATCGAGACAATGGTTCTAGCCACCGCGGCGCGCGCGCCATCGGCCGCTTGCAGGACCGATTCCGAAACTTGCGGTGAGGTGAGCTTCGGGAAGCCGATCACGACGTTGCACGCGGCTGAACAGGCGACCCAGGACGGCGCAGACTTCCACTTCTTAGCCTACAGTTCGCCGCGGAATTCCCGCTTGAGCCGTTTCGCATCGAGCGTAACGGTATTATCGGCGGGTATGGAACAGAATCGACGAAACTGGTCCGACGCACTCCGCCACATCAGACCAACCATATGAAAGGAATTTGCCGCAACGTTCTCGGACATCACGTGTCAAATCGCGGTCAGCCTCACCGGCGCCTCGGAACGTCACGCGGACCCACCCGGACCGCTGGCGCGGGCGCGACGCCCTCCCCTCATTCGGAGCGCGTCGATGTCGGTCCGTCGCCAGGAAGCAGAAAAGGCGACCGGAGGGCGGCCGCCTTCTCTGTTTCCGCTTTCGCCGTGACTGCGAGCCAGCCTTGCAGCCCTGGTTCTTCGTCCTACTTGCGGAACCTGCGGCGCCGAAGAATTGGGAGCATCGCGAGCCCAAGCGGGCCGAAAAGCATCAGCGTGCTGGGCTCAGGCACCGGGCCCAAGACCACTGCGTAATTGGCCGAAATGCCCTCCACCAGAGGGCCAGCGTTGCTGTTATCACCCGTGAATGGTATGTCTTGGACAAACGTTCCAGCGAGATTATACTCAGCCAACGTGGATTCGTTAATGCACGAGATGAAATAGTCAGTCCCGTCGAAAGCCAGTCCGGTGGATCCGGGGCTGGTGGTGCAGCCGGTCGCCGAATTGATGAAACCGGCCTGCAGTAGCGTTCCGCTGAGATTGTAGATATCGTATGGGGAGTTAGCGTCATACCCATCGAACTCATTGGAGATGAGCTCCCCGCCGTTTGCAGCGAGATACCCCACCCCGTCGCAATAACCGGTGCACAGAGACAAGGGAACGGTCTTCAGGAGGGTGCCCGTCGGCGAGTACTCATACACATTGTTGCTACCGCTGTAGTCGCCGATCCAGAAGTTTGTGCCATCGTAGGAGATCGTTGATAGCGCGCTTGAGCCGGTTACCGAGAAGGCGACTGAGCTGGTGTTTGAGACGAGATCGTACTTGTATACGTCATTGGAACTGGCTGTGGTTGTATACAGGATGTTGCCGACTTGGACGACGCCTCGCCCATTTCCGGGCGATACAACAATGTTGTTGGTTACCGTTCCTGTCGTGATGTCGATTTGGGAGACAGTGTCCGGACCGTAGCTGGCATTGTTGCCGTAAATGTACTCATCTGCGCTGGCGGTGCCTGAGAAGCTTATGAGACACACTACGCTCAGCAACACCCCAGAGAGTAAGCCTATTTTCCCTTTTGTCATTTGACGCTCCTCTCAGGAATAAGCTGGCCCCAATAGCACAAGCCCCCCCTAGGACGAGGAACTCGCCCCAGGGACCCCGGGTAGTTCAACATTCCCCCAGGGAAAGCCGTGTCGTGGTTGCTATCATGACCCCTCCCAAAGTCAGACGCACCACCGAGTTCTTGCCCTTTATATGAATGTTGCACTTGCGGGACGACTCGCCCATCCTCCATTCGAAAGATTCTCACTTATCAGAGGGACAGTTGGGCGAGGCCGTCCATAGCAGGTGTCAGGGATAAAGGCGGCGCCCCGCCTCGATGACGCCCCGGTGAAGAACCGTGAACGCCCCGGGGGACCGCGCCAGCCTATCCACCCCTTGGCGACGCGCGGGACGCCCCGCGCTGGCCGGTTACGCCGATCCCTCTAACCGAGGCTGCGCACCCCAGGCAGGCCGCCAGCCGAACCAAGAGAAACGTGCGCCCCGACGCCGTGTGGCGGTGCCAGGGCAGGAGTTCGTCTCGATCGGCGTGCGTATTCCGACGCAAATCGTCCAGCGATTCCAATCCAAATCGTCCAGTGATTCCGGGGCAAATCGTCCACTGAATCCGGGCTAAATCGTCCAGCGATTCCGGGGCATTTCGGCCATCGTGAGCGTCGGCAGTCGAGGCGTACAGGTGTTCGTGTTACTCCACCGCAACCCCGGTGAGCATGACTCACCGGGAGCGGGGTGCGAGCACCGTGGCACGCAGGAGACTACCGATGCGCAACGTTCGCGATATTCTTCGGCTGCACACTGAGCATCAGTTGGCGGGCCGGCAGATCACCCAGAGCCTGGGCCTGGCGCACAGCACCGTCATGGGCGTGCTCCATCGAGCCGCGGCATTGGGCCTGGCATGGCCCCTGCCTGCCGAGCTCGACGATGCCACGCTGGAAGGCAAGCTTTACCCACCGACGGCGGGGCAGACCGCGGGCCGGGGGGAGCCAGCGTGGGAGGCGATCTATCGGGAACTGCGCCGCAAAGGGGTGACCCTGCGGCTCTTGTGGCAGGAGTACCGCCGCGATTATCCCGACGGGTACCAGTACAGCCGGTTCTGCGAGCGGGATCGCCGGTGGGAAGGCAAGCTCGATGTGGTCCTCCGACAGCCGCACCGCGCGGGCGAGAAGATGTTCGTCGACTGGGCGGGCCTCACGCTGGCGATCGTGGACCCGGCGACGGGGCAGGTCCGGGACGTGTCCATCTTCGTCGCCACGCTGGGCATGAGCAACTTCACCTACCTTGAGGGCGCCCTCGCCCAGACGCAGCCGATCTGGATCGGCGCCCACACGCGTGCCTTTGACTGGTGTGTGTTAAGTCCGTTGAGAAATAGGGAGCGACCCCCGGCATGGTGAATGGATTGTTTGCGGACAAGTCCACAAACCGTGCTGAGGAGGACGCTCCATGTCTAAGGTACTACGTGTGGGCGCAAAGGGCCAGGTGCAGTTTGTCGGCCGGCGGCAGGCGGGGGAGTTGGCTGAGGATCTGGGCACGCGGGTGGCCGTGATCCAGGCGCTCATTCCCCTCGGGCTTGGAGGCCGTGCGGGACGTGTTACAGCGGGAGGTCGAGGAGCCTCGCCGGGGCGCGCTACGCGCGTGAGGGTGGCCGGCCCGGCCACGTCCGCTGGAGCAAGGAGCGTGGCTCGGTGTACCTGGGCGATCAAAAACTCCCGATTGTTTATCAGCGTGTGCGTGATCAGCTCCGCGACGTCGAGGTCCCGCTCGAGACGTACCAGCGCTTCCAGCAACCCCGGGCCTTGGATGAGGGATTGATGCGGCGGGTGCTGTTGGGCCTGAGTTGCCGGCGGTATGCGGAGTGTGCCGAGGCGGTGCCCGAGGCCTTTGGGCTGGCGCCGTCGACGGTCTCCCGGCGCTACATTCGGGCCAGCGCGCGGCAGCTGCGGGCGCTCAATGAACGCCGCCTGGAGAGCTACGATCTGGTGGCGGTGCTGCTGGATGGCAAGACGTTCGCCGAGGACGAGATGGTGATCGTGCTCGGCGTGACGGTCCAAGGCCACAAGGTCCTCCTGGGGTTTGTGCAAACCGCCACCGAGAACGCCCGGGTCTGCGCCGAGTTGCTGCGCGATCTGGTGGCGCGGGGGCTGCGGTACGAGCAAGGCCTGCTGGTCGTCATCGATGGGAGCAAGGGCCTGCGCCGCGGGGTCCAGGAGGTCTTCGGGGACGCGGCCGCGGTGCAACGGTGCACCTGGCACAAGCGCGAGAATGTGGTCGCGCATCTGCCCAAGGGGCAGCAGGCGACGTGGCGGCAGAAGCTCCAGCGGGCGTACGAGCAGCCGACGCACGCGGAGGCGAAGGCCGCGCTGGACCGACTGGCGCGTGAGCTCCGGGTGCTGAATGAGAGCGCGGCGCGGAGTCTGGCCGAGGGCCTGGACGAAACCCTGACGCTGCACCGGCTTGGCGTCGTCGGCGAGCTGGGCCGCAGCTTCAAGACCACGAACGCGCTGGAGTCGGTGATGGCGCAGGTGGAAGCGCGGACCGGCAAAGTCGATCGGTGGCGCACGAGTGATCAGAAACAGCGGTGGCTGGCGAGCGCGTTGCTGGACATCGAACCGCGGCTGCGCCGGGTGCGCGGCTACCGGGCGCTGCCTAAACTTCGCGAAGCGCTACAACGTGCGTTGGGGAAGGAGGTGCCGGCGGCGTGACCATGCCGGGTGGTCGCTCCCCTATTTCTCAACGAACTTTGGTATTGACTCCTTGACTATTTCGGCGGCGTCAGCGAGGTGCTTGTCTTAGAATCTCAAATCACCGGATCCGCTTTTCGGTAGTCACGGACGACTATACGGGCTGGTGGGTCCTGCGCCGGCAACGCCGCACACAGAAGGAGATAGCGGCAGGCAGGCTCAAAGGCAATCGGGCGCGAAAAGTGTCCGGTAATCTATGGCGATCAGATTCGACCACTTGACAGTGGAACGCGCGGTCGCTCGGATTCCACCGTAGTGATGCATAAAGAAACGCGGTTATCTTTCGAGGCCCCGGGCGAGGGAGATGTGTGCGTCATACAATACTTGACATAACGCTCCAGGGAGCCTATGCTGGCGCCAACGGAGGTGGTGCATGCCGAGCCGGCATCCGAAACGCGCGTTCCTCGAGTCCATCGGCGCCCTGCATCTGCATCCCGAGCACGTGCGGGCGTCGCTGTTCGTACGGCATCGTTTCTTCGACCCTTTGGACAAGGTGCAGGTTAAATATGAGATGTTGCGCGCCCACGCGCTCGACGGCCAGCATGTAACCATGGTCGCACGTGAGTTTGGCTTTTCGCGGGAAACGTTTTATGTGACGTTGCGCGACTTCCAGGCGTTCGGCGTTGTCGGCCTTACCGATGAAAAGCGCGGGCGCCGCGGGCCGCTCAAGCTGACGCCCGACGCCGTGCGATGGGTCGAGACACTGCTGCGGGCGCATCCCGAATTGAGTGGGCAGGAAATCGCGCAGCGCCTGGCAGCCGAGCAAGGCATCGATGTGCATCGCCGAACGATCGAGCGCCTGCTTGCCGCGCGCGTCAAAAAAAACCGCTGATGGAAGCGCCGCGCCCCTCGCGCCGACTCCCGAGTTGCCTCCCGAGCCACTCACGGTCCCATTCGCGGCGCTCGGTGGTCTTGCCCAACAGCGCTACGAGACCGTCCGGAGTTACATGTTATTGCCGAGCCACGAGCGTCCCCAGACCAGCGTGGCGCGGTTTCTTCTGACGCGCGTGGAGCGTTTCGGCATGCTTGGCCTTCTCGACCGCGATCCTGCAGGCCACGCCTGGGGCGTCACCGCAGCGGAGCCGTATCATGTGGAAGTCGTTCCCGTTGGCACCGCAGATGCGCACGTCCGCGCCGCGCGTTTGCATGAGGTGCTGGTGAACCTGATCGCCTCGCGCCGAGGAGGCCGCCATGACCATGACCGCGTTGTATGCACGGGTGTCGACGGAACTGCAAGAACAGGAGCAGACCATCCAGAGCCAGTTGGCTGCCATTAGACACTACGCAGAGGATCACGGATACCACACGATGGCGGCGCTCACCTATATCGACGAAGGCTTCAGCGGCAGCCGTCTCGATCGGCCAGCGCTGGACGAGTTACGCGATCACGCACGCGAAGGACGGTTTCAGGCCCTCGTGGTGCTCTGTCCGGATCGGCTCGCGCGCAAGTATGCGTACCAAGTGCTGTTGATCGAGGAGCTCGCGCGTGTCGGCGTGCCGGTCCACTTTTGCGAGCGCCCCATCACCGATTCGCCAGATGATCAACTGTTGTTGCAGATCCAAGGCGCGATCGCCGAATACGAACGGGCCAAGATTCTCGAGCGATGTCGCCGCGGGCGTCTCTATCGCGCCCGGCTGGGAGAGCTTGGCCACAGTCATCCTCCGTATGGCTACCGCTATGCGCCAAAGCGCTATGGCGGGGACGGGCGTATCCGCATCCATGAAGAAGAAGCGACGACGGTCCGTCAGATCTTCGCGTGGTACGCCGAAGACGGGATGACGCTGTACAAACTGCTGCAACGTCTCAACGTCTCCCCGTGGCGGCCTCAGTGCGGCAAGCCCACGTGGACAGGGACGACCGTGTTGCGCATGCTGCGATGCGAGTGGTACATCGGCAAGGCCTACTACAATCGCACCCGGAGCCGCAGCAACGAGCGATCCGGGCCCGATGGCTCAGGGCGGAAGATCGCAAAGATGACCTTGATCCCGCGGCCTCCCGCGGAATGGATCGCGGTGGCTGTCCCGCCTATCATCGACGAACCACTCTTTGCGCGTGTGCAACAGCGCATCCAGGAGAATCGGCGGTTCGCGCGCCGGCGGCTGAAGCAGGAGGGCGTCTTTCTTCTCAAAGGCCTCCTCAAATGTGGCGTCTGCGGTCACGCGTACGTCGGCGAAACTCACCATGAACCCCGACGCCGCCGCGACGGCAGTCAATACCTCTACCACTATTACACCTGCTGTGCACGCATTACGACGATCAACAGTGGGTTACGTCACCGCTGTAAAAACTGGCGCCTTCATGTCGCGGGGGTGAACGAGGCCGTCTGGACCACCGTCCGCGATCTGCTGCTCAACTCGGACGAGCTACACCAGCAGCTCGCGGCCTGGGTGGAGCGAACGACCACGACGCGGCCGGAACGGGATCCGCAGTTTCAGCACGCTGAGCAACGGGTCAAGGAGCTGTGCCGGCAGCGCGATCGCCTCACCGATGCGTATCAGCTCGGTGCCCTCTCTCTTGCAGTCTTTCGCACACGGACTGAAGTCGTCGAGGAGTCGCTCCGCTCAGCCGAGCTTGCACTGGCGGAACTGAAAACGGCGCGCCTGGAGGCGGAAGTGACTCGCACCCGGGCCGATGGTGCCGCCGCCCTCGTCGAACAGCTGCGGCCTCACCTGCTGGAAGCGGACTTTGATACCAAACAGACCATCCTGCGCCTTCTCGTCGAACGCGTGATTGTCACCGAGGAACGCCTCGAAATACAGTTGGCGATCCCTGTGTCAGGCAATTTCCGTTTGACTTTCAAAGACAGTGGTATCCGACAGCACCAAGACGAGCGTGACCCGCGTCGTGGCTCGCGTGCGCCTTGGGCAATGCGGCGTGTCGCCAGGGCTTCAGCACCCGCTACTATCGCGTGCCGCGGCTGCTCTCCGATCTCAACCTCGCGCATGCGGATGGGTCGTACCCGCGGCTGCTGACCCGACTCGCGAAGGCGCACCTGCTCATCCTCGATGATTGGGGCTTGGCGCCCCTCGCGGCGCCGGACGCCCGCGAACTCTTGGAGGTGATCGAGGATCGGGTGCAGGCGCGCGCGACCCTCATCGCGTCTCAGTTGCCCCTCGAGAACCTGCACTCGGCGATCGCCCATCCCACAGTGGCGGACGCGATTCTCGATCGGCTGGTGCACCATGCGCACAAGCTCAGTCTTAAGAAAGGAGAGTCGATGCGCAAGGTAATGGGCAAGGGACCGTCAAATCAACCCGGGGAGGAGAAGCCGCGCCGTCGCTGACGCTCCGAGGCTTGGTCGGAATCCGTTGGAACGGGTGGACGATTTCAAATTGGAATCGGTGGACGAATAACCCCGGAATTGCTGGACGAATTCATCGGAATACGCACGGCGTGCGCGGAGAACCCGTTGATCGTATACACGCGCGCGCACCGGGATCTCCTCCCCGAAGAGATGCACCTTGGCAGCGCCGTGGATGATCTGTCGCGCGAGGGTCCCCTCGGCCGCGTACCCGACGAACACCACGCTTGACTCCTCGCGCCCCAGGTTGTGCTCGAGGTGATGGCGGACTCGTCCCCCCGTGCCCATCCCGGATCCGGCCATGATGACAAGCCCGCCACGGATGCCGTTCAGCGCGACAAACTTCGCCTGCTCGCGCGTGAAGTGTAGCCCGAGGAGGTGAAACCGGTCGTGGCTTTCGGGCTCGACACTTCCCCCATGATCTTGCCCAGGTAGCACACATCAATGATCGCTACGCCTCGATCGCTACGCCTCCGCGGCCGTGGGGCCACCGAAGGCGCCACGCCTAGCGCGTCCGGCCCGCAGTCGCACCGCGGGCCGCGCTGGTGACACCTTCCCGGGGAATATTTCCGTGTGATCGATCAGCGTGATAAGGCCCCGCGCCGGAGTAGAGTAAGGAGTTGGCGCGCCGCGCCGCCCTGCCGATTAGGGGTACAGCCTGTCCACCTCCATCGGTGGCTTGCAGCCTCCAGCCCTCGTCCCGGGCGACACACGTTTCCAACCCCTCCTCATCGATCCGAGCATGACCTTTCCGGTCACTCGGCTCACCGACGTCCTTCACCGACGGTTTTCGCCCCGCTCGAATCGAACGCTTCCGACCAACCGGAGCAAACTGAGGCGGTTGCCGGACATGATGATGTACTTCATGCCGCGTCCCCGCCCGTTCCGTCCATGTCGTTTGGAGAGCAGCAACGCCATTCGTTCGACCGTATACCGGTCCAACTTGGCGAAGCAACGAGTCGAGTTGCCATACCGATAGTACTCGCGCCATCCCCCGAGAAAACGATTGAGGTCGCCCACAACCGTGTGCGTGGGGACGTGGCGACGATTGCGCCCGGTGAGTTCCCGAATCCGAGAACGGCACCGGAGCACGGCTTTGGCACTCGGCCAGCACGCCGGATAGCGAAAGCTCGGTCTACGCCGCGAGGGCACCATCTGATGATGGAAACCCAGAAAGTCATATCCCGCGCTCCCGCTTGCGACTCCAACGATCTGCGTCTTGGGGCCGGACAATGTCAGCCCCAGCTCTTCCAGGGTTGTTGCCAAAACCGCCTTCGCGGCTTCAGCCTTCTCCCGAGTTGAGCAGCAGATGCAAAGATCGTCACAGTAGCGAACGAGCACTCCCAACGGCTGGTGCTCCGTCATCCAGGCTCGGTCCAAATGATGCAGGACCACGTTAGCCAGGACTGGCGAGAGCGGCCCACCTTGTGGAGAGCCCTCCGTCGGGGTCGTCAGCGTACCGCTGTCGAGTATCCCGGCGGACAGGATGCACCGAATGAGCTCCACGACCTTCCGGTCGCTGATCCGCTCCCGGAGACACTCCAGGATGCGGCCATGCGCAAGTCGATCGAAGCAACTCTCGATGTCGGCATCCACCACCCATGTCCTTCCTGCCCGAATTGCCTCCCGCATTGCTTGCAATGCTTGATGGGCGTCTCGCCGGGGCCGAAACCCGTACGAGCAGGGCAGAAAGTCCGCCTCGAAGATCGGTTCGATGACGATCTTCAGCGCTTGCTGGACCACCCGGTCCCGCACGTTCGCGATCCCAAGCGGACGCAGCTTGTCCGGCTTGCCCGGTTTGGGAATCCAGACGCGCCGCAGCGGCTGCGGACGGTACGTCCCGTCGCGCAGGCTGGCCTCTAGGTCGTCAAGGAACACCTCTACGCCGGCCGCCTCAATATCCGCGATGGTGATGGCGTCGATTCCCGGTGCTCCCTGGTTGGCGCGCACCTCCAACCACGCGCGCCGGAGAACGTCCCTGCGATGGACCCGGTCATACAGCGCGTGGAAACGTCGATTCGGCGACTGCTTGGCCGTCCGGTACAGTTTGTGTTGAAGGGCTCGAACTTTATCGAGGGTGTTGTTGGGCCTCACGGCCATGCACCAGTTCCTCCCTCTCCCACAAACGTGGACGAAGCAGGGGCCCTTCGCTCGGGCGGGTTATGTTGTCCCGCCGGTCGTCGCTAATATGGCCCCATCCGACGCCCTCCCGGCTCAGTGCGACTTCCCGTTTGGCGGTTATACGCACTGGCTGCTCCCGGATCGCAGACCCGGGGCCGGGGAGGGCCTCTCCAGTTCCCGTCACCACCGTCCGAACGTTCCGCGCCCCTTACGGCGGGGGGTTCTTCGGCGCTGCATTTCCAGGCTCTCCACGCCTTCCGTGGCCTTCGCCCTGGTATTCCGGGCTCGGCTCCCCCTTGGTCCCTTTCGGGCTGGTCTAACGCCGCGGCAGACTTCACGTCATGCTGCGGACCGCTCGGTTGCTACCTCCGTGAGGCTTCCGACGCTGGGCTTCGGCGTCAAGCGTTTCCCCCTGACGCCGCCAGGGAGCCTGCTACCAGGCTCCCTGGCGATTACCTGGACGGGACTTTCACCCGCTGGCGGTGACGAGCTTACGGGCTACGCGCTCAATCCTCCCGACACCACCTCCTTCCATCGCGCGTGCCCTCTGGACACGCGATACGGCCGCCCATCCGCGTCGGCCCCAAACGTACAAGATGCGCCGGCATCCGCCGCCGCATCTTGTACGGTCGTTCACCCGGCAGTCCGCGCCGGTTCGGTGCGCTGGGACTAGATCGACAACACGAACACCGCTTGCCCCGTCACCGCCGCCGTCTTCACGATGACTTGCCCGAGATAGTTTCCGCCGACCCATTTGCACCCACCCGGCGGTGGCGTGGTCGAGTGCGTGGCCACCAGGATCTGGTAGGCGCCCGTTCCAACATTGTTGAAGCCGGTGATGTTGTTGCTGAAGCCGCAGGCTTGGCCGGGCAGTGAAAAGTGATCGATCACGGCGAAATCTGCCTGCGCCAGGGTCACCACTCCGGCCCCGGTGGCCGGCTCCGTGACCACCACCAGAATATGGGCGTTGTTGTTATTGCCTGCGGCTGCCGCACCCTTCGCGGCGACGGCCTGAACCTTGACGGCAGTCGTTGCCATGCGTGTGCTCCCTTCCCGGGCAGGCAGTTCTCGCGCGGGTACACGCCTGCGGCCTGTCACGATGGTACTCCGCGGGAGCCGAACGTTCAAGGCGTCTGACCCCGAAATGGTGAGACTTTGGGAGGGCCGATGTGAGAACGCCCACCACCCGTGCCAACGCTGGACGGCGGGAACACGCTGCTCGTGGGTCTGGACAACGCCCTGCCCGCACCGATCCTTGCCCGGTTCCCTGGGGGATATGAATAAGGCGACGAACAACAGCCTGGCGAACCGCCAGACTGAAAGGGGCTGACGCGAGGATCGAGCCAAGACCACTGGGACCGGGCACGTGCGATATGGACGGCATGAGCGACGCCCCGATGCCGGACTCGGCGGATGGGTTCGACGGGCATCCACGGTGGTACAAGGGGGTTTCTGCCTGAGCGCAAAATGATACGCACGGAAGCTGCCGGAACGCCCAATTCGAGATACCCGCCGTGGAACTAAGGGGGCCCGTCCGCGGATGAGACGAGTCAAATCGATCATTCTCAAGGCGCTGTACCCTCTGAGGGCTACGATGGGGAAGTTCGTCATTCTTCCTACCCCTTCGGTGCCGTCCCAAGATACCATCATCTACAAGGCCGCACGGCTCATTGCGGCCGAGAAGGTGGTGGGGGACTACCTCGAGTTCGGCGTGTACACCGGCGCCTCGTTCGCCTCCGCATTTCATGCGATGCAGAGAGCCTTCCAAGATGCATCGACCCTGGACGCTTGGAACACGGCGCGGGATGTTGTGGAACGGCGCGAACTCTGGAAGCAGATCCGATTCGTGGGGTTTGATTCGTTCCAGGGTCTCCCCGCCTCCGCAGGGATCGATGCCCAGTCGAGGGATTTCGTTGAGGGGAAATTCACGATCTCCCAGCGCGGATTCGAAGAGAACATCACGCGCGCGGGCGTGCCGCGAGATCGTGCCATCATCGTGCCTGGGTGGTTTGCTGACACCCTGACCGAGGCCACCATCCAAAAACACAATCTGCGAAACGCCGCGATCGTCCATATCGATTCGGATCTGTACGAATCGGCCAAGCTGGCGTTGGCCTTCGTCACGCCGCTCCTAGTAGATGGAACCGTTATCATCTTTGATGATTGGTACACGTTTCGCGGGAACCCAAATATGGGAGAGCAGCGGGCGTGGAGCGAATGGCTCGCATCCCATCCTGAATGGATTGCCACCCACTACCAGAAGGAAGGGCCGTGGCGAAACAGTTTCATCGTGAATAAGGCCAAAAGGGACGTAGGCTAAACTTGCTTTCCGCAAGACTCTTAGAATCGATGTCCAGGCTCACTGCCCTCCGCCCAAAGCTTTCGCCATGCTCACTCCAGCCTCGCAAGGCGCTGTACCCCCTGAGGGCTGCGATGGCGAAGTTTGTCATTCTTCCTCCTAGCCCTTGGGGGCCATCCCAGGACACTATCATCCACTTCGGCCCCCGTCCTTTTGACTTCTGCGAGGCGAAGCTCGTTCGTTACGTGGAGCCAGAGCGCGATCATTCATCGGTCAGCGCAGCGTACCAAGCGGGGTGCTGACGTTCCGCCTCCTCGGGCGTCCATTCGCGGCCAAGCAACTTCACTGTGGTTTTCCAGCCTACCTACAAGCGCGCGGGAAAACCTGTAAGGCCGGGGATCGTTTCCTGCACCCATCTGACAGCATCGGGATCGTATTTCCACAGCACCGTCGCTTTGGGCCGGTGATCTGCAGTGCCGTCCACGAGGCGCTATTCAAGCAATCGTTTCAGCTTGCGACCGCGCAAGCGCAACGCAGCAAGACCGTAGGTGACCAACCGCTCTTGTCGAACCATGGACGCGGAGATACGTCCCCACTGTCGCCGTCCCTTGAGGAACCCGTTGTGTAGCGTCGCTCCGGAGTTGAGGGCGCGAGACTGCACAATGCCCGACACGTCGTTGCCGTCGACCCGAAGATAGAGGCCCAAATAGTGCGAGCGAAGCCGACCCTCAGCGGCGGCGGTGACGTCTCCGTCGTTGGTCCACTTCCCTTCAATGGCCGCCCCTTGAGTTTCGTGCTCACGAGCGATCCATGCAAATACGTCGGCAACCGCCTGCATTGCGGCCCTGAGTTCCCCAATTACCGAACGACGAACGGAAGTCAGCATCGGTCTTGATGCAAACTCAGATCGCTGCCCCAGGCTGGACGCTTCCCGGTGCGGTGGGTACCTCTTTTAGGACCGGTGCTTGACCCAATCGTTCTCGTAACAAGCGCTGATGAACATGGCCGATGTTCCACCACAGCAAAAGTTCTTCGTGAAAGGCAAGTGTGTCGTCCACCCGAGCAAGGAGAAGTCGCGACCTGATCCAAGTCTTTACGACTAGTGCCACTCTAGCGACCAACCTGCGCCAAGTGTACTGGGCGTCGTTGAACCGCAGCAGTCCATACGCCCTGCCTCGCCAGTAAACTGTGCGCCGGAAGAATCTCTTCGTGAACCGTGAACTGGGTACCCGATGCATGACCACCGCATCGGCGCAATAGTAGACCGAGCCTCCTGCTCTCTGAATCCGCCACACTAATTCAGTCTCCTCAGCGGCCATCTTCCGCTCCCCCCGGGAACCGAGGTTAGGGTTGAACAGGCCCACCCTACGCAAAGCGTCGCGTTTCACTGAAAAGTTGGCTCCCCAGACATCGTTGGGATACTGACGCTTTACCACCTTGTCACCGAGGTCAAGCCCCGACAGAACCCATCCTAATCGAGAATCGAACCAATCCGGAAGTCCTCGTTCTGGCAGCGCCAGCACGATCTTTCCGCCGACGCACCACGCGTCATCAAGATTCCGGTACGTCGCTACGATCCCCGCGAGCCAATGAGGAGGGGCCGTGATGTCGTCGTCCGCAAAGACAAGTATCTCCCCACGCGCGGCCGAGACACCGGCGTTCCGAGCGTTGGACAGTCCCGGCGTGGGGCAAAGAGATAGTGGACACGCCCGTCTCTCTGCTCCAGGCCAGTGGTCAGCGCCTTGGTGTCATCGGACGAATTGTTGTCCACAACGATGACTTCGTATGGGAAGTCGGTCTCTTGTGTGAGCAGCGTTTCCAGCGTCACACCAAGTTCCTTCGCGCGATTGTACGTTGCGACGATGACCGAGGCGAGCGGAGGGCGTGAGGTTCCCCATGCTATTCCGCTGCTGGAATCAGAGCACGACTCACCGAGGCCCACGATGTATTCATCCAAGGCCCTTCACCTCACAAAAACACAACCGTATTCTTGTCCCATTATAAGGGAGCGGAAAAGAGGCCGTGCCCCAGTACACCCTCCGGCGTGTTGAGGAGGAAGTCGCCAAACTGTATGCGCATGTCCCGGACGCCATCCGGCTGAAGGAGACCGAACTCCACGCCGAAGAACGGCGGCTGGCGAACTTTATCGATTTCATCGGCGAGGGCCGCGGCAGCCGCAGCGTCGCGCAGGCCCTGGAAGACACCGAACGCAAAGTGACCTCGCTCAACGACCCTTCACGGATTGCGCCACAGTCGGGACAAAGTCTTCCAAGCGCGACCGGTGGAATGGCTCGAGCAACGCCTCGGTCAATTCAAAGAGATTCTCGAGCGAAACCTCGGCCGGTCCGGACCGATCCTCAGGAACCCTCGGTCCGTTACGCCTTGAGCCTACGAGAGGCCGGATCGGCCGCCCCTACTACCGAGCCACCACGTCACTCAATACCCTGATGCTCCTGGAAACCCCCGAGGAAGTGACAAACCGGGACGCGCTCGCGGTGTGCGCCGACAACCTTGTCAGTTTGAGCGCAGCCCCCGAAGAGGTCCACGACGAGGATACGCACGGGTGTTCATCCGCGCGGAACTCGCAATCCCCGAGTCGCGCGAAGGGAAGACGTGTCCTCACCACTCACTCGCTCCCGCCTGAACAACCATGGGGAATGGAGGGCGCGATGAGTCGACGACGAACACTCGTTTCGACTTGACTTCAATCACAGGTGGAGGCCTTGATGGAACCTTCTCTGCGGCGCATGTGCAGCTTGGCGGCCGTCGTCGCCCTCGGCGTTGCTGCCATAGCGCAGCCGGCCTCGGCTGCAATTACGAGGGTCACGTTGACCTCGACGGATAACCGGAACGTTCGATGCCCCGGCACCGTTCACGTCACCGGGACCGCCCACGGAACGCCCGGACAGCCCCTCACCGTCACGTACACAACGGCGTTCAACGGCAAGCCGCCTGCCGACATCTTGGGTACGCCCGTCACGGCCACGATGCCGGCTTCGGGAGTGGCAAAAGCAACCTACGCCGTCCCTGTTCCGGTGCTGACCGGCCCCAACGACTACATCGCGGTAACGGCGGTCGAGCCTGGCGGGCCCGTCAAGCAGGCGTCCATCAAGGTATCATGCTTCTCGCTTGCAGCGCCGCACGACGTGCACGAAATCACGAGCAGGAAGGGGTGCGGTACCGTCCCGCCGCCGATCGCCGGTCCGTTGATTTGCGATGGCCTGATCCGCAGCGGCGGGATCATGCTGGCGTGGAACGACGATGCCACGACGCTCAACGGCTACAAGGTCTATCGGGTCGACGGCGGCCAGCACACCCTCGTCGCTACCGTTTCAAACGGGGCAGCTGCCAGGTTCGTGGGGCTGTCCAAGTCACAGGGACCGTTTGCGGGGCGCTGCTATGTGGTCGAGGCCTATTCCGGTACGCTCGAATCCCGGCCCAGCGATCGCTTCTGCGCCACCAGCGACTCCACGGCGACGGTCAAGACGCTCACGCCCAATCAGTCGTCCTCCCTGACCACGCGGAGCGTGAGCCTGCAGAACTATAACAACGCCTGCGGCCTCAATATCGATCCGAACCAGATCCTCACTGGCTTGAAGACCTTGTTCGGCACGACGTTTACGTCGTACTTTTCATGGCTGAGCGGCGCAACAGCTGGCGGTAACTGGACAGTAAACCGGCAAAGCTCCGTCCTCGAAGTGGGAGCGCTGGGTGCCGCCTTCGAGATTCACTCGAGCACGCAGGCATTTTCATTTCTTGATTGCGGCAAGCTGGGCTCGTACAATACGACGAATAACAACGCCGACGCGTACTCGCTCAGCGGCGTCGCATTTCCACTGGGGCCGCTTTCCGGACATCGCGTGTACTCGGCGACCTTGATGATGGGCGTTGGTCCGTCGGTGGTGATCCGGTCCGGCAAGTTCACGCGCACGAGCGGTTACTCGTGCGTAACGGAAGCCGACGCCGCCGCGGGACAATGGTGGACCGTGGCAAACTTGAACGCGTGGGGCTACCACTCTCAAAAGGCGTCCTTCGCCTACGGCCCCGCGACGTCCATCAAGACCGACGTCACGTCCATCGTGCAGACCTGGGCCAACGACCACGATGCTGGCGACGACGGATTCATTCTCCGGGTGGCGGGAGATAACCCCGCACTCAAGCCGGTCACCCCGTCCGCCTGCATGACACAGTATAAGGCGCCCAGGCTTGAGGTCGTCTATTTCTAAAACGCCGTCCGTTCGGAGCGCAACTCAGGACGCTTGAGCCTCGGGCGGGCGCCTCGTCTTGCTGAGGGGGCCGCCGCCGTTCCCGGGTAAGGAGTCGATCGCAATGACCCGCACGCCGGATACGGTCTCTCCCGCTATCGAAGGGTGTTGCCGTGGGATCAACCCGAATGCACGTCAAGAACCAAAGCGGAGATTTCGGATCGTACCCAAAACGGTATTCTAAACTTAACTGTCAAGCCAACCGTCGCGAAAGCCAGCGCGACGTAAGCCATCCACGATGTACGGACATTCCCGGATGATCTTCCAAATGCACTCCGAGTAAAAATTCTCGATCATGAGGACAATCGGACCTTGGTTCAAGCCAAATCTCCACGGCGACACCCAACCGTACGGATTTCTGCCTCGTTCCGGATACGTCGGATTATAGCTCGCATCAAACCCATATAACCGAGGGTCTCTTAAATTGAGGCGTTCGATCGCGTGACGAATCGTGTCGATCACAATCTCAGGTGCGAACGGGAGAGATGCCACAACCGCCCATGGTGAAATGGTGCCATCATCCGGGCCAAACGGAGCGCCTCGTGCGATGTAGTCATAGAATGTTCGTTGCACCCCATGGATCTTCCGGACCGCCGGGCCCGGTCCATCGCTCGCGGTCAGTCCCCAGGCATTTCTGCTGTAGTGGACAAAACCCAGTGGGTTTTCTATGCCATATTGTCGTTGCACGTATGTGGCCCGTCGGCTGTTTTCGAAATAATCAATTCCGGTTTTTCGATTAAAATCGTCATGGATGCCGCGAAAGTCCAGCCACAGATGGGACATCTGATGAATAAACAGGGGTCCGGCGTAGAGCTGTTCGACGCCGTAGATCTTCCGCCATTCAAACGTAGACGTCCATGCTCGGTAGCTTGCTGGATCGACAGAAAACGTGGGCGAGCCGATCGCAAGTGTGTAAAGAATTAGCGCCTCACTATAGCCGCGATCCCATCGATACGCGAGAAAACCTGACTCCGGCTTCCACCCGTGGCAAATAGTCGTCCCGTTATCCAACGCCCAGTTCCAGTCAACGCGGCGATAGAGACGATCGGCAAGTTCACGAATCTCGGTTTCTTCTTTGCTGTCACCGGTAAAGTAGCTTCGGGCGGTGAGCACTCCGGCCATTAAGATCGCGGTATCAATCGTTGACAATTCACTGTGCCAGGCCCGTCGGCCGGTCTGCATATCGAGGAAGTGGTAATAGAATCCCTTGTATCCCGTGGCATCGGCTTCTGGTCCCTGGCGACTGGAGTCAAAGAACCGAAAAATTGCTAGGATCCGTTCGATCGCGTCGGCGCGTGAAAGGAATGCCCGTTCAACCCCGACCACATAGGCGCCGATGCCCAAGCCCACCGCCGCGATGCTGGAAGGTGCTCCCGGTTGCGTCTTATCTGCGATCAACCCGGTTTGCGGATTGACTTCGTTCAGAAAATATTCGAATGTCGCGCGCTGCAAACTCCCAAGCATCTCTGCATCGGTCCCCTGAGGATCAAGAACCGGCAACGGGGGGTTGGGAACGGGCACTTTCATGGCAGCGCCAAATCGGTACTTACGGTTTTTTGCGGCGGCGGCTCGACCTCGATGATCACCATACGCTCTCGGTCAGGTCGGCGGGACCAATGCATAGTGAGTGATGAAGTGATTTCACGCATGTCTACTGCTCGAAGAATAAGGCTCTGGGCTGTCCATGTCGATTCACGCCGGCGCCAAAACCCTCAACACGAGTACAGAATCTCGCCGCAGCGAGATCAGTTGGCGAATATTTCTTGTTGGATCCCGATTAACCCTGCTGGCAATTCAGATGACATGCGTGAGCCGGAGCAGAGCCGTTGTCGCATCGGTACGTCCCGCGCTTAGGCAAATTCCATCGTGACCGCCGCAACACTGTGAGGCGGCAGGGTGATTTTGAGATCGACACTTTGATGACTGTATCTCCAGGATTGCGGATCTTTGCGGACCAATGACGCGTGCTGCAACTCATCCAATTGTTTTGCACTCAAGTAAGTGGGCTTGCCCATGGCCTCCCAGTGACGGCGCGGATTCGCGTGGTCGTCGTCGATTCTCTCCACATAACACAAGCGTGGCTTCTGCGCGCTGGTGACACGAACGCTGACCTCCTGCGTATGAATTGAGTGGCGCGGCATCGCGTGGTTCGTGAGCAGGATGGCGACCGCATGCGCTTTGCGAACCGCCCACGCGTCGACTGTCCCGCAACTGCCCTCTACCGCGAGCAAATCCGTGCCCAGACGCGTGCAAGATTTGGAAGGCTCGATACGTGGGTTTGGCAATCCCGTGAATGTTCAGCAGTCCGAAGCCGCCATGAAAGGGAACGGACGGAAAATAGTTCTCGCTGAAAATATCGCTGAAGGTCCAAAAACTGTAGCCGCGCACCAGGCCCGTTGCCTGCATGATGATTTTCGTGACGTAGGCGGCAGCGAAGGGTTCGTCGTGAAACGGATCGCGGGGATTTGATGAGATATTCCACTCCGTGTAATACACCGGTAGGCCTCGGCTTTGATCGCGAACGTGCCGCGCATCATCACGCAGGATGCTCGGCGGGGCATGTTGCAGTTGCGTGGTAGTGTTCGCCCCAATCTCCCCAAACGCGTCAGTCGGATAATGGTGGGTACTGATGAAATCGATGGGCAGACGATGCTGCTGGCAGAAATCCAACAGCTCCGGGATCCACGCGTTGTTCGCCGTAGCTGGGCCGCCCACTTGGAGCAGTGCGTCGATCCCTTTGATCGCCTCAGCCGTGACCTTGTAGAGCTTGAAATACTCTTGCTGCGTGCCCGTCCAGAACGCTTTCAGGTTCGGCTCGTTCCACACTTCAAAGAACCACTCACGCACTTCGTCGATCCCGAAGCGGTCGACCCAGTGCGCAACCAGCTTGTGGATCAACGCTGACCATTGCCGGTAATTCTTTGGCGGCGTGACGTTCGCCTGATAACTGAATACCTTTGTCGATCCGGACGCGAGCGTCTCGGGCATGAAACTCAGCTCGACAAATGGACGCATCCCGATTGAGACGAGGAAATCCATGATCTGATCGGCATTAAAAAAGGAATGGAGCAATGTATTGTTTTCATCGACGAGGGTGCCCATTTCGTCCGACAGAAGCGCGTGAAAGCGCACGTAACGAAATCCCAATTCGGTGTGGCAGCGGAGCAGTTGCCGTTGCCAATCAGCGCGCAACGCGAGCGGGGCATGTCCACTCCCAACGGTGTGCTCCCAAAAGTGCACAAATGACGTCGGCTGTTGCGAAAGACTGCACGTGAAGTGAGGCAGTTTGTCCTTCTTCCCCGCGATCAACACGTCACGCCGCGGGTGGCGCAATTCTCATCTCGGTGCTTGGATCTGCGCCCGTTGAGGACGTACTGGCAGCGGTTGACGATCGCCGGCACGTATTGCTCTAGTATCAGCCGAACGATGGACCAGTAGTTAGCGAGACACAGCTCTCGAACGTCGTCCCGATCGGGCGTCTTTAGGATCCACACCTTGCCGCCAGCAACCTCAACCACATATCCTTCTTGACGGAGAAACCGACTCGCTGCACCACCGGGCTGTTCACTGGATGCTACGACGTAACGCTGGTTCTCAGCACTACGCCGCCACCAGGACACGCCGACTTCGCGGGGGCTCTGCGAGGAAGGAAGCCGTGTACCCCTCGATTTAGTCACCATGAAACTCCTGCATATATTTTGGATAGGTTAGCGCATATCATCGTTCTAAAATTGTGCACACAAACAGTATAATTCGCCGCATACCATTTGTCTAATTCCAGGAGACCGCCGATACGGAGGTGTCTCCGGATCTTAGGCGATGCACTCCTCCGACCGCCCAACTCCTCCCACCACACTCTCCTGGGTGGCCAGCAGCGGCACGGGACGGATGGGTATCTTCCGTGGCTACGCGTTCAGCACAATCGGGTCAACCTTACCGACCTTCCTCCTTGGGGATCTCGGCCGCACAACGCGAACCTCCAAACCGGCCCCAAGTGCCGCTCGCGTCAAGCGCGCAATCGTGTCGAGAGTCGGTACTATCTCCCCACGCTTATCTTGGTGAGATTCGGCTCCGGCACTTGGGCCGTCTTGGCGATGACCTTCTGGGTTTTCCCGGAGGCCTCCACCAGCTGCTTCCACTATGGCGATTGCGCCGGCATGAGGGTTGACGATATTGAGCCGCTTCGAATTAGGCACATCGTGGTGCCATTCCCGAACGGCGAAAGCTACCAGCAGCGGGTGGCCATGGTGGAGGCGTTCCTGCGGGAGATCAAAGACAGTGGTTCCACGTGCCGGCCGTTGATCATTGGCCACCGCGCGACGAAGTGGAGCCTTCAGGTCCTGCTCGAAGGAAAGGCGCTCCCCGAAGTAATCCAAACACCGTTCCACTGGCGTCCCTACTGGGAATACAGGCTGGACTGACCGACGAAAAGAGGCTACTTCGCTGGCACGCCGAGGACTCCGATGAGCGATGTCGCGCGACGATTCGCGGGGGACACGAAGGCGTAATGCTCACGATTGGGGAAAGCCCCTATTCGTTGAGCACACCAGCGCGATACTCACACTGCCCACCCGCGCGCTGCCCAAGAGGGGAAGAACCGCCAACGACCCGAGCGCGCGCATGCGTCACAGGTGCCCAACAGCATTGGACACGGCGATATCTGCAACTCACCGGTTGCCCACAAGGTAATCCACAGAACCGCCGCAAAAGCGCGACACATGCGTTCCTGGGAGGCCTCACCGTGCAAGGGCACCTTGGATTCGAGGACGGCCTGCACGACGTGAACGCGGTGGCCGAGGCCGAGCGCCTGCTTGACGAGGGCCGCGGCTTCGCCGCGAGCGGAGATCTGGCGAAGGCCGCCGAGTATTTCGAGAAGGCCGTCGAAGCGTGCGCCGTACCGGCTGCCCTCAACAACCTCGCGCTGATCCAACTCGAACATCGGAACGACCCTACCGCAGCGCTCGAGACCCTCGCCCCCAACCTCGAGGATTCGGCCCCGCAGCCGTACGCGCATGCGCTCGCGGCGCGCTGTCACTCCAGCCTCGGTTTTGCGGCCCTCGCCCGTCACCACCTGGATGCCGCGATCCGCCATTTCGAAGACGTCGTCGAGGGATTCGGCGGCCAGCTGGGCAGCGAGCTCGTGAATGTGGCCGAGTACACCGCCATCATTCTCCAGGCGGCCGGCGACATCGGCGACGACCGGCAGGTATGGACGCTCTTTCAGCGGTGGCAGCAGTGGCATGTCCTTCCCTTGTGCGGCTTCTTTGCCGGCACCGCGCTCTTCAACCTCGGCAGGTTCGAGCAGGCCGGGCGAGTCTGGCGGCGAGTCCGTCACCCAAAGTGGCGGATGCTCGAGGCGTACGCCGGGGTCGCCGAGCTGTGCGACCTCGGAATGGTACCGCCGTTCCGCCTTCCGTATGCCACGCCCAGCGAGGAGGATTTTTCGCGGGCGGTCGGGGACGTCAACTCGGCACCGCCCGAGGACGTGGCGGCTCGGATCATCGCGGACCCGGCGAACCTTCTCGTGCTGCTCTACAACCTCTTCGTCCCGGATGCCCCGATGGCCGGATCGACGGTCGAGAGCAGGGCGGCCATGATTGGTGCGCTGGTCGGCGGCGGTGGCGAATGGGGCGAGCGCTTGGCGCACTCGCTGTTCGCCGCTTCGCGCGCGCCGACGCCGTGGAAAATGGCCGCCCTCGAAGGTCTGCACAGATCCGGCGCCATCGCCATTGACGCGCCCGTCACGATGCTGATCGAAGGCCGCTCCATGCAGGTGGCCCTCAAGCGGGTGGAACTCGTGACGGAGCCGGACCCGGAATTGGAGGCGCGCTATCGCGAGGCGCTCGCGCACCGCGACGCCGGCCGGCTGCGTGACGCACGCCGGATTCTGGAGCCACTGGTCCATGGCGACCGGCTCTACGCCGCCGCCGCAGTGGCATATGCCAACATCCTGCGAACGCAGGGCGAACGCAAGGAAGCACGGAGTCTTCTCGAACTGCTGCAGGGGGTGCTCCCCGACCATCCAGTGGTCCTGTTCAATTTGGCCGGCGTGTGTACCGAAGAGGGCGATTATACGACTGCGCGGCGGCATCTCGAAGCCATCGATACCGACGACCTGCCGCCGGGGCTGGCCGAGAAACTGACGGCGATGACCGACCGCCTGGAGCCCCATTTGCTGCCGGAGTACCTCATGGAGCGGGCCGAAGAGGAGTACCGCCGGCAGGTCGACGAGCGTCCCATCTCACCGCAGACGCTCACTCTGCCGCGCGCGCTCGACCGAATTCCGGCCGAGTGGCTGGACGCTGCCTGCAGACTCTACTCCGTCCGATCGCCTGCCCGCCTCCGTCGCGACCGAGCCCGTCAGGTCGCCCGCGTCATTGTGAGCGACCCCGCGGCGGCCCTACGTGTACTGGCCGGTTTGGACCACGACGGCCAGGGCAAAATGCTGCTCAGGCTGCTCTTGCAGCGGGGCGGGTGGGCGCGAGTGGGAACAATCACCCGCCGGTTCGGCAGCGACGAGGACGACGGCTACTTCTGGGGCGACGACCCGCCGGCAAGCTCGCTGGGTCGCCTGCGACTCGCCAGCCTGGTCTTCGTCGGCCGGGCAGCGGTAGAAGCCAAACGCGCACGAGTCGCTGTGGTCCCGGTCGACCTGCGGGCGGCGCTCACGGAGCTGCTTGATGCCACATGACGCGGAACGTCTCGAAGTAATGGCTCAAACCGTCTCACGATTACGCGGACGCTGGCGAGCCAGCTGACCACAGGGCAGTCGACTTCCTACCGCGCCCTGAGGTCGCTTGAGGGAGCATCTTGGCTACTGAGCGCCATCACAGTGAAAGGCCAAGCCCAGTGGCCCGATCTTCTCCTGGTAGGTCAACGTCAAGCTCCGTGGCGTACGCGATCAACGCATCGCCTTCACGGACGATGCGAATCGTGGCTGGGAGTTCCGGTTTTGCCATTGCGTTCTGGACGACCAAGTTCATCATATCGCGCCCTTGACCGGCCGGACCCCGACCACTATACGGGGCGATGTTGTTTGATGTTATTTATGGAGATTGGCGAGTGGCTCATCGGCCTAGGAAGCGGGTCGCGAAAAGACTGGCGGGCAAGCGACCGGCACAGCGCATACCCTTTCACTCTCGCCTTCAACGACCGGTCCCGTACATCGATTCAATGACAAGGTTCGGGAACCGCTCGAAGTGGCGGTCCTCTGTCAGCAGGGTAAGCGCGTGCTGCATGGCCGTCACCGCAATGACAAGATCGAAGTCAGGAAGAGGTTGCCCCAGACGTCGCAGCCTGGCCGATTCTACCCCGAAACGCGCTGCCACTTTCTCTGAGAAAGGAATGACCGTCACGAGCTTCAGGAAGTCATCCAGCACAGGCCGGGCCGCGCTGGGGTCCCTCGTGCTTTCGATCCCCTCGTAAAGCTCCGCCAGGGTCACGACGCTGATCGCGAGCCCATCGCGCTCCTTTGGGGTAAGAAGCGCGATCACTTCGGACCGGCCGCGCATCCACCAAACGGCCCAATCGGTGTCGACGAGGTATGCCAGTCTCACAGGTCAATCGGTGGACGCTGAACTTCCCGTCGCTTGTGGACCTCCGCGATGAACTCCTCCGTGAGCAGGTCCTTCCAGCCACCAGCGGAGCGGTGAAAGGCCTCGATCGTCTCCTCGGTCGGCTCGGCCACGATGATAGCATCCATGTTCTCTCCGGCTTCGGCGTCGGGGACAGCAACATCGACGACAGCCTCATCGGGAAGTTCCACCGGCTCGAGTGGTTCGAAGAACCCGCCGTGCGTCCTGTATTTTGCCTTGATAGTCCGCACTTACCCCTCTCCTTCCCGCCGCTGCAGGCTATGTTGGAGACTTCTTGTCTCGCGTATTACCCTTACCGCGAGGGACATCCCAATAGGAACTCTTGCACTTAGGGCATACCCGTGGTTCTTGCCCCTTCTCGCGGGGTACCCATTCGTGGCCGCAACGCTCACAGCGGTAACCCGATAATTTCACCTTGGCCATAGACCGATTATACCATAAACTCTATTACCCTCACTCATATACTAACTCTCTTGACTCTCTTGACTCTCTTGACAAACTGACCTCCTATTAGTAATATACCGGTAGTAAATTGGGTCTGCCAATCAGACGGGTTCGCATGGTGGCGATCACGACGAACCTCAACACGGGTAACCCCCGCCACAGCCTCATACACCGGCGCACTGATCCCGCAGCAACCGGTCCCGTCACCTTCGAGACCTCGAGGTGAGTGCAGTAGAGAACATGTTGCTCCTCACAGTCCCGCAAGCTGCAAGGCTTCTTGGCATGTCGCCGCGGAGACTGTATGCGCTTGTAGCTCAGGGTGTTTTCCCGGAGGGGATCACTATTCGCTTGGGTCGTGCGGTTCGTCTCAGCCGCCCGAGACTGTGGCGGTGGGTGGTTGGGAGCGGACAACGCGGACGTCGGCGACACTACGCGAACAAGCACAGGCACACCCATTTGACGAGCGCGCGTCTTGCGCCGTCATGAGAGCACGTGCCAACGGGCGCGGCAGCAGTCGCCGCTTCTCCGCCCGGAATGTGCTCGAATTCGCCGTGGCCCTCATCCGCATCGTCCGCCTGCTGAATCAGGATGCCGTGCCCGGCCGCATTCGCATCCGCCAACGGCTGGTCGCCGGCGACGGTGAGCCGCCTCCTCGACAATGAGAAATACGTGGGCCACTGGGTCTGGAACAAGCACGAACTGCGCCGAGATCCCAAAACCGGCAGACGGCGTCCCTTTCCGAAGCCGGCCTCGGAATGGATCGCCCACGAGGACGCGACGTTGCGCATCGTGCCGGCGGACGTGTGGGACGCTGTCCGCGCCCGCCGCCTCGAGGTCCGACGCAGCTGGCCGGGCGGGAAGGGACGCCGCGGATTCTCCGCCGCCCAAGGAGGCCGCGAGCAGCTCTTCCCCACCCACCTGCTCTCCGGGACGCTCGTCTGCGGTCTCTGTGGGGCCACCATCGGCCAGGTGAGCGGGAAAGCGGGCGGGTACTACGGGTGCATTGGCGCCACCAAGGGCGCCTGCGACAACAAATTGCTCGTCCGCCGCACCTTGGTGGAACGGATCGTCCTCGAGGCCGTCCGCGAACGGCTGTCGAAGCCCGCACACCTCCAGTACACCCTCCGGCGCGTGGAGGAGGAAGTCGCCAAACTGTATGCGCATGTCCCGGACGCCATCCGGCTGAAGGAGACCGAACTCCATCGCCGAAGAACGGCGGCTGGCGAACTTTCTCGATTTCATCGGCGAGGGCCGCGGCAGCCGCAGCGTCGCGCAGGCCCTGGAAGACACCGAACGCAAAGTGACCTCGCTCAACGACGAGCTTCACGGATTGCGCCGCAGTCGGGACAAAGTCTTCCAAGCGCCACCGCTGGAATGGCTCGAGGAGCGCCTCGGTCAATTCAAAGAGATCCTCGAGCGAACCCCCGGCCGCTCCGGACCGATCCTCAGGACCCTGCTCGGTCCGTTACGCCTTGAGCCGACGAGAGGCCGGATCGGCCGCCCCCTACTACCGAGCCACCACGTCACTCAATACCCTGACGCTCCTGGAAACCCCCGAGGAAGTGACAAACCGGGACGGTGGTTCGAATTCTTTTCGATGGTGGAGACGAGCGGATTTGAACCGCCGACCTCCTGAGTGCGATTCAGGCGCTCTCCCAGCTGAGCTACGTCCCCACAGACGTTCGCACCGTTTGTCGCGTTCCGCCGCACACGGACCGCCGCCCCGCTCACACCAGGAGGCCGACCCAATTATATCCAACCCGTCGCCTCGCCCGCAACCCCCCCGTTCAGCTACGTGCGCCCGGGGACACGAGCGCGCGAAGGGCGCCCTCGATCTCGGGCAGCCGGAACGCATACCCCGACCGGAGCAGCCGGACCGGCTCGACGCGCGCGCTCGCCAGCAGCGCGCTGTCGGCGAGCTCACCAAATAGCATCCGCAGCGCCACGGCCGGAACAGAGACAAGCGTCGGCCGGTGGAGCACCCGGCCCAGCGCCCGGGTAAACTCCTGGTTGGTGACGGGGTGGGGCGCCACGACATTCACGGGTCCCGCGATCTCCTCGTGCGCCAGCAGGTGCTGAATCACCGCCACCGCGTCCGCCAGCGCGATCCAGCTCATGTACTGCCTGCCGCTGCCGAGCGGTCCCCCCGCCCCCATGCGAAAGACGGGAAGCAGCTGGCCAAGCGCCCCTCCGGTCGTCGACAGCACCGTTCCCGTTCGAAGATGCACGACACGGACGCCTGCGGCCCGGGCGGGATCGGCCGCGGCCTCCCACTCCCGGCACACGTCGGCCAGAAAGCCGGTTCCCGGAGGGCTCTCCTCATCCAATACCTCGTCGCCGCGATCGCCATAGTAGCCGGTGGCGGACGCGCACACAAAGACGCGCGGGCGCGTCCCAGGCCCTGCCAGCGTACGCGCGAGCAGCGCCGTGCCTTCGATCCGGCTGCGCCGGATGCGCGTCTTTCGGTCGGCCGTCCACCGCCCCGCCGCGATATTCTCCCCGCCCAAGTGAACGACCGCGTCGACGCCCTCCAGGCCGCCCGGATCGAGCCGCCCCCGGCTGGGATCCCAGGACAGCGCGCCCGGCCGGGGCGCGCCTGCGGCGCGCACCAGCGGGATCACACGGGCTCCCCCGGCCTCCAGCGCGGGCACGAGGGCCGACCCGATCAGCCCGTGCGAACCCGTGACGACGACGGTGCGCATGCGACCGGCGCCCGGGCGGAAGCTACTCGCCGAGCAGCCGGCGGAGAAACTGGATCGCGCGAGGCACGGCGGTCCGGCTCGGCTCCTCGCCTTCGTACTCCACCGACACGCAGCCCCGGTAGCCGGCGGCCGCTCACGGCACGCAGCGCGCCTTCGTTGTCCACCCGCTCGTCATGCCCGTCCGGTGCGATGCGCATGCATTTGGCGTGGACGTGCGCGGCCAGCGGCGCCGTCCGGATGATCGACGGCAGACCGTCGAGAAAGTTCCCCGTATCCAGCAGCAGCCCGAGCGCGGGGCTCGCGACGGCGCCGAAAATCGCCTCCACATCCGCGGCGGTCTGGACGAATCCCCCGTGGTTGTGGTTTTCCATCACGAGCGGCATCCCCGCCGCCGCCGCGCCTGCGCACACGAGTCGCAGCGACGCCACCATCCCCGGCCAGCGCGCCTCGCGGTCCCCCTCCGGCCACCCGGCGAAGGTCCGCAGATGCCGTGCCCCGAGACGCCGTGCGACAGCGATCCATTCGATCGTGCGGGCCTCCTCGCCGGCCCGGCGGTCTGCGCGCTCGACGCCGAAGTTGTTCATCAACGCGATGTTCACAAGTTCCAGGCCGTGTCGTTCCGCGGCGGCACGCAGCTGATCCAGCCGCGCGGGCGTCGGGTCTCCGATGTGCTTGTCCTCCAACTCCACCGCGCGGAGCCCAAGGTCGTCCGCCGCCAGCGTGAGCCAATCGACCAGCGTGAGCTCCCCGCTCTGCAGGACGTCGTCGTACGATTGAGAACTGCACCCGAGATACATAGCTCCCCCGCTCTGCGCGGCCGCGCCGCGTCCGTTGGGCCACCGATCCGTGTCAACCGACTCGGCCCGCTCCCAGGCGAGACCGAACCGCTGCCCCCGCGCCATTCGACGCGGCGCTCCGGCGACACCTGCGCCGAACACCTGCCGTGCCCCGGCTCCAACAAGGAGATACCGCACACGGTCGCGCAGACAAACGTACGGCGGCAGTCACGGACGTGGACGCCCGACAGGTGCCGAGGAGAGGAGATCACCATGGCCCGACCGCTCGACCTATCCGCGATCTCGCAGTATCTCGAGGAGATCATGCCCCGGCGGGACCCGGTGCTCGAGGAGATGGAGGCCCGCGCCCGGAAGGAGCGCTTCCCGATCGTCGGCCCCGCCGTCGGCCAGTTGCTCTATCTGCTCACCCGGCTCCGGGGTGCGCGCCGGGTCTTTGAGATGGGATCGGGGTTCGGATACTCCACCGCATGGTTCGCGATGGGCGTCCGCGACAACGGCGGCGGAGAGGTGACCCATGTGGTCTGGGACGAGGCGCTGTCGGGTTCGGCGCGAGGGTATCTCGGCCGGCTCGGCCTCGACGGGATCGTCCGGTACCGGGTAGGCGAAGCCGTCGCGGAGCTCGGCCGCACGGACGGCACGTTTGAGATCATCTTTAATGACATCAACAAGAAAGCGTACCCGGCGTCGCTCCCGGTGATCAAGTCCCACCTGCCGTCCGGCGGGCTCATGATCGTCGACAACATGCTGTGGTCCGGTCGCGTCCTCGATGCGTCGGCCACGGACCCGGATACCGAGGGGGTCCGGGAGCTCACGCGCACCGTGTTTGCAGACCCCGAGTTCGCGAGCGTGCTCGTGCCGCTGCGCGACGGGGTGGTGCTCGCCCAGCGGCGGTAGCGGCGCGGGGCGGCATACGCCGTCCCGTTTGCTCGTTCCTTCCACGTAGAGCATGCACAGCAGACGCTTCTGGCAGTACGTCCTTCGGCACCGGCGCGCGTACGTGATCGGGTACGCGGCGTCGGCGTTCTCCGTCGCCATGGCGATGTCCGCGCCGTGGGTCCTGCGCGGCGCGATCGACGCGATCCAGCGCGGACAGGCGGGGACGCGGCTCGCGCTGCTCGCCGGCGCGCTGCTGCTCTTTGCGCTGGCCGAGAACGCCTCCAGCTATCTGACACGCATCCAGATCCTCGGCACGGCGTACCGGATTGAATCGGAGCTGCGCCACGACTACTTCGCGCACCTGCAGCGCATGTCGCTGGCGTTCTTCCAGCGGGTGCCCACCGGCGACCTGATGGCCCGGGCCGTGAACGACATCCGCGCGGTCCAGCGCCTCGCGGGCGTCGGGTTGATGCGCTCCGTGCAGACCACCATCATGCTGGTGGCCTCGATCGCGTTCATGTTCAGCCTGAGCCCGCGGCTCACGCTCTCGATGCTCTCGGTCCTGCCGGTGATCACCCTGCTGTTTCTGTTCCTCGGGCGTGAGATTCACCGGCGGTTCGATCAGGTCCAGGCGCAGTTCAGCGCCTTGTCGACGCGGGCGCAGGAAAACTTCAGCGGCATCCGCGTCGTCAAGGCGTTCGCGCAGGAGCCGGCCGAGAGCGCGCGCTTCCGCCGCGAGGTGGATCTGGTCGGCCACACGAACTTGCGGCTGGCGCGGGTCCAGGGCGCCCTGTGGCCGGCGATCGGCCTCGTCGTCGGCGTCGCGTCCGTCATCCTCCTCTGGCAGGGCGGCGGCGAGGTGATCGGAGGTCGCCTCACGCTGGGGCAGCTCGTGCAGTTCTCGTACTACCTGGCCCGGTTAAGCTTCCCGATGATCGCGCTCGGCTGGATCACGAACCTGTGGCAGCAGGGAAGCGCGTCGATGATTCGACTGGACGAGATCTTCGCCACGCCCCCGGATGTACGGGACGACCCCGACGCGGGCGTCCTCACGGCGCCCCGCGGGGCGATCGAGTTCCGGCACGTCACCGTCGCGTTCGACGGCCAGCCGGTGCTCCGGGACGTCTCGCTGACCATTCCCGCGGGCCGCACCGTCGCGATCGTCGGGCCGACCGGCGCCGGCAAGAGCACGCTCGTGGGACTCGTCCCGCGCCTGTACGATCCCGTCGAAGGCCAGGTGCTCATCGACGGTCAGGACGTCCGCCATCTGACGCTCGCGTCGGTGCGGCGTGCGATCGCGCTCGTGCCGCAAGAGACGTTCCTGTTTTCCGACACGCTCCGGGAAAACATCGCCCTCGGCCGCGACGATCACGGCGACGCCGGCCGGCGTGCGCTGACCGACGGGCGTGACCCGGTCGCGGCGGCCGCCGACGTCGCCCAGCTCACGGTCGACATCGAGGGCTTCCCGGCGGGCTACGAGACGGTCGTGGGCGAGCGGGGCGTGACCCTCTCCGGAGGACAGAAGCAGCGGACCGCGCTCGCCCGGGCGGTGATCCGCGACCCGCGGATCCTGATTCTCGACGACGCGCTGAGCAGCGTCGACACGGACACGGAGCGGCGCATTCTCGCGCGGTTGCGGGACGTCATGGCGTCGCGGACGTGTCTCGTGATCTCGCACCGCATCTCCGCGATCAAGCACGCCGATTGGATCGTCGTGCTCCGCGACGGCCGCGTCGCGGAGGAAGGCGCGCACGAGACCCTCGTCGCCCAAGGGGGCCTGTACGCGGATCTCTATGAGCGGCAGCTGCTGCAAGAGGAGCTGGAGGCGGCAGACCCCACGCCCGACCACCGCGACGCGGCCGCGGCGCTGGTCCCGCCGGACGGACCGGACGCATGAGTCACCTCCTCGAAGACGACGACATCCTCGGCCGGGCGTACGACGCTCGCCTGATGCGGCGTCTCTTGGCGTACGTCCGCCCGTACCGGAGCGCGGTGGCGGCCGCCATCGCGGCGCTGCTCCTCGGCTCCGCGACCGATCTGGCCGGCCCGTGGCTGTACCGGATCGCGATCGACCGCTACATCGCGCCCGCCGGCGTCCCGCACCTGCCCGGCGGGCCCGGATCCAGCGCCGGCGATCTGCGCGGGCTCGCCGGGGTGGCCGTGCTGTACGTCGTGATCCTGGCGATCGGGTTTGTCGCGCACTGGTTCCAGAGCTACTTGATGCAGTTCGTGGGCCAGGGCGTGATGGCGGACATGCGGGGGCAGATGTTCGAGCACCTCCAGCGGCTTCCGATGGCGTTCTTCAACCGGGCGCCGGTGGGACGGCTCGTGACGCGCGTCACCAACGACGTGGACGCGCTGAACGACCTCGTCACCTCGGGCGTGGTGGCGATCTTCGGCGACATCGCAACGCTCCTCGGCATCGCGGCGATCATGCTGTGGATGGATTGGCGGCTGGCGCTCGCCGCGTTCACCGTGCTGCCGGTGGTGTACGCGGTGACCGAACGCTTCCGGCTGCGATCGCGGGACATCTACCGTGCCGTGCGGACTCGCCTCGCCCGCCTCAACGCGTTCCTGAACGAACACATCATGGGGATGACGATCACCCAGCTGTTCAACCAGGAACCCCAGACACTGCGGCGCTTCGACGAGCTGAATACGGATCTGTACGCGGCCAATCTGAACTCGACGAAAAACTACTCGCTGTTCTACCCGGCGATTCAGTTCTTGGGATCCGCCGGGGTCGCCGTCCTGCTGTGGTACGGCGGCGGCCAGGTGGTCCGCCACGCCGCGACCCTCGGGGTGCTGGTCGCCGCCGTCCAGTACGCGGAGCGGTTCTTCGACCCGCTGCGCGACCTGTCGGACAAATTCAACATCCTCCAGACGGCGATGGCGTCCTCGGAGCGCATCTTCCGCGTCCTCGACGAACCGGTGACCGTGGAGGATCCGCCGGTCCCGGTCGTGCTGCCCGCGCCCCAGGGACGCATCGAATTCAGGGACGTGTGGTTTTCGTACGATAACGACGACACGTGGGCGCTGCGCGGGGTCTCATTCACGATCGAACCGGGAGAAGCCGTGGCACTCGTGGGGCACACCGGCGCCGGGAAGACCTCGATCTTGAATCTGCTCACCCGCTTCTACGACCCGCAGCGGGGACAGGTGCTGGTCGACGGCGTCGACGTACGGCAGGTCGCGCAGCGGGAGCTGCGCCGACGCATCGGCCTCGTCCTCCAAGACGTGTTCCTCTTCGCGGGCACCGTCGAGAGCAACATCCGCCTCGCAAACCCCGCGCTCTCGACGGACGACGTGCGTCGGATCGCCGAGCGCGTCGGCGCCGATCGGTTCATCTCGGCGCTGCCCGGAGGGTACGCGGCGGAACTCCGCGAGCGGGGCGGCGGGCTGTCGGTCGGCCAAAAGCAGCTGATCGCATTCGCGCGGGCGCTCGCCGCGGACCCGGAGATCCTGCTCGTGCTGGACGAGGCGACGAGCAGCGTGGACGCGGAGACCGAAGCGCTGATCCAGCGCGCCATGGCGACGGCCATGCGCGGCCGGACGTCGGTCACGATCGCCCATCGGCTGTCCACGATCCGTCACGCCGACCGCATCCTCGTGCTGCACAAGGGGCGCGTCGCCGAACAGGGCCGGCACGAAGACCTGCTCCGCCAGCACGGGATCTACGCCAAGCTGTACCGGCTGCAGTTCCAGGATCAGGAGCGCGAGCGGGCGGGCTAGCGGGCGCGCGCTCACACGGGCCCGCGGCGCGTCTACCCGCCGGCGAACTCGTAGAAGAAGCGCGCGACCGACCGCTCGAACAGACGCATGCCCTCGATCGTCGCGTATTCGTTCGGGCTGTGGGGGCGGCCGCCGTGTCCGAGGCCGCCGGCCACGAACGGCTGGCCGAGCGTCCGCCGAAACAGATAGAACGGCGCGGATCCGGCAAGGTGGGGCCACACCTCCGGCTCCCGGCCGAGCGAGCGCAGCGCCCGCAGCAGCGCCTGCACCGACGGCTCCGTGATGCTGGTCTTCGCCGGGGGATAGCCGTCGTAGAAGTGCACCGAGATGTCCGGCCGGCCGAGCCGCGCGAGATGGGCGCGCAGCGCCTCGCGCACCCGCTCGGGCTCCATGTTCGGCACGAGACGCACGTCCATCTTGACCCGCACCTCGTGCGGCAGCAGCGTCTTCATCCCAGGGCCGGTGTACCCGCCCCAGATGCCGTCGATGTTGAGCGTCGGATCGTACAGATAGTGGCGTAGCAGCGACGCGCGATCGTGCGGATACTTGAACCGGCCGGCGTCCCAGTCCCACAGGTGCGTGGCCGGGTCGAAGGTCTCCGCGAGGACGCCGAGGAGCGCCTCGTCCTCGGCGCTCGGCGGCACCACGTCGTCGCGCAGCCCGGCGACCTGAATCTGCTCGTCGTCGTCCATCATGGTCGCGAGGGCGCGCACGAGGCGCCACGCCGGACTCCCGACCCACACCGCGTTGCTCCCGTGCACGCCGCGTGAGCGCGGGCCGCCCCACACGCCGCCGCGGCAGGCCACTTCGAAGTATTGGATTCCCTTCACGCCGAGCCAGAGGACCGGCTTGCCGTGGCGGTCCTGACAGTAGAAGGCGAAGTACGTGGCGTCGGCGCGGAGTTTGTCGCGGTACGCCTCCACGAACCTGGGCAGATTCCGGCTGCCCAGCTCCTCTTCGCCCTCGACGACGAACTTCACGTTCACGGGCAGGCGGCCGTCCGCCCGCTGGATGGCCTCGAGCACGTTGAACATTCCCGCGAGCGGCCCCTTGGTGTTGTAGATCCCGCGGGCCACGATGCTGGGCCCGAACTCCGGCAGGTTGACGGTCTCCCCGGCAAACGGCGGCACCTGCCAGTCCTCCCCGTCGACCGGCTGGACATCGTACATCCCGTACAGCAGCAGCGTCTTCGGCCGGCCGGCGTCGATCGCGCCGTACACGACCGGCCAGCCCGGCGTCGGCACGATCTCCCCGCGCCCCCCGAGACCGGCGATCGTGTCGTGGACCAGCCGCGCCATCTCCTGCATGCCCACGCCTTCCCCGCTGACGCTCGGCTGGCGGACGAACGCTCGCACGCGGTCGAGATGCTGCTCGAACTCCGCGTCGATGCGCGCCTCGGCTCGTTCGATCCCCATCGCGGCCCCCCTGCGCGGACGGTTCCGTGCGACTCGGCTACGACGCTCGCCGCCGCCGTTCCTCCGATGGCCGGGCGCTCACCGGAGCAGGCGCGACCGCCTCCGGTCGGCATACACCCGGCCCCCGGACTGGCAGGCGGGACAGTAGTACGTTTCACGGTCCTCGTAGAAGATCACGGCAATGGGCGCGCCGCACCGCGGACACGGCTCCTTGCCGTGGCGGTGGACCGAGAGCAGGTGCAGCGGCTCCTTCATGGGCAGCGCGTCGCCGAGGACCTGGCGGTGGCCGTCGATGCCGCGAGCGAGCGTCGCTCGGATCGCCGCGTGCAGCCGATCGACTTCGGCGGGCCCGAGCGTCGTGGTCATGGCCTGTGGGGAGAGGCGCGCCTCCCACAGGATCTCGTCGGCGTACGCGTTGCCGATGCCGACGACGTAGCGCTGGGTCGTCAGGAACTGCTTGAGGCGCATGCGCCCGGCGCGGAGCATCTCGGCCAGCGCCGCCGGCGTGAAGGCATCGGAGAGCGGCTCGCTCCCCAACCCCGCGAGCGGCCCCCCGCTCTCCTCGCCGCGGCGGAACAGCCACACGGCGGCGCGCTTCTTCGTCCCCATCTCGATCAAGCGCAGCGTACGCCCGTCGTCCAGCGTGAGCGTGAGCGCCACGTCTCGACCGGCGCGGCCCGACGGGCGCCGGCCCGCCGCCGGCTCCGCGGCGAGTTGGAGCCGGCCGTTGCGCATCAAATGCATCACCAGGACCAGGTCCGGCAGCAGGTCGAGCAGCAGATATTTCCCGCGGCGGCGGACGTCGGTGATGCGGGCGCCGCGGAGCCGGTCGATCGGTGGATCGAACGTCTTGAGCGCCGACACGCCGCGGACGACCACCTCGCGGATCTCGCGGCCCTGGACCTGCCGCTTGAGATTCTCGCTCAAGACCGTCAAAAACGGCAGTTCAGGCACGGCGGGCTCCCGGGTCGGCCCGGCCTTGCGGGCGTCTAGACGCCGGCGGGCACGGGTACTCGGAACCGGCCCCGCAGCGCGACGTAGTCCACCAGCGAGGCGTAGGGGTTGAATCCGATCACCGCCTGCGCGTTCGCGACGAAGTTGGACAGCGCGTTGATGTCGTAGTAGTAGATCTCGCCGTCGCGGTCGTTCACCAAATACTCGACGCCCGCGATGTCGAGCCCCGCGGTGCGCGCGATCGCGAGCACCGCTCCGATCACGGGCGCCGGCGGCGTGTAGGCCTCGACGCGCAGCGCGACCTTCGGCAGGTCGATCGGGCACAGATCCGCGGCCGACACCGCGCCGCCCGTGACCTCCTCGCCGGGCTGGCAGATATCCGCGGGGCACAAGTTGAATCCGTCCGGATTCGGGTACACCTTGATCGCATACAGGAAGCGCCCGCCCAGGACCTCGACGCGCACGATGTGGCCGCCGCGGGCCGGAAGAAACTCCTGCACGAGCGCCGTGCGATCGATCCCGAGATCGAGGCTGCCGTCGTTCACCGCACGCCGCAGCGCCTCGGGGGTCTCGTACCGCTGAATGCCAGCGCCGCTGCCCCCGATGTTCGGCTTGACGGCAACGGGGAACCGGAATCCCTCCGCCGCGTCCGGCGCGAGGCGGACGTCGTTGATCACCCGCGTCCGCGGCGCCGGCAGCGCAAGCCGCCGCAGCAGCAGCAACTGCGCCACCTTGGACGTCTCGAGCGCGAATGCGTCGGCGCCGTTGATCACATCGGCACCGCTGGCGGCCAGATAGCGCAGATACTCGCGGGCATGGACGATCGCGGCGGCGTGACCGCGCAGGTACGCCGAGGGGCTCATCCGGTTGAGCACGAGCGCCCAGGGGACGTGGACGACGTCGAGATCGAACGCGTGCGCGCTCACGTCCACGCGGTCATAGGGGATGCCGCGATGGTCCAGTTCGGCAAAGAGCGGGGCAAACCACTCGGGATGTTCGTAGACCACGCCCAAGCGAGGCTCGGTCGTTCGCATACAGAGAAACCTCCTAGATTGTTGTCAGTACAGGGGGTGGAACGGGACGCGGAGGCTCGTGACCTCCGCTAGGGACAGATGCACTCTCGCGGGCGCTGGGTCGAGAAACCTGTGACGATTATCACTCAAAAATGGTACCAAACGGCGCTCCCGGGCACAACCCCGGCCCGGTGCGCGGCGGAGCACGGAGGATCCGAGGGCCGATGCGCCCGTCGCGGCCTCACGCTCGCCGGCCGCGACTCACACCGGCACCTCCGTCCGGTACAGCCAGTGGCGCTTCGTCGTCACGAATCCTTCGCGTTCGTAGATATGGTGCGCGCCTTGCACGTTTTCCGAATCCACCCCCGACGCGCATGCCTTCATGCCTCGCTCGCACGACTGAATCAGGCCGGCGCGGGTGAGCGCGACCCCAAGCTTGATGCCGCGCCACCGCGGTCGCACGCCGATGTACCGCATCAGCGACCGCTTCGTCCCGGTGAGCTCGTTCTGCTCGTCGTTGATCACGAAGTGACCGAATCCCGCGATCTCCTCCCCGTCCCACGCCACCAGGCTCATTTCGGGCTTGAACCACGGACGCCGCACGTAGCGGTTCCAGAGCGGGAGCGACATCCCCATGAATCCGCCCCAATGGTCCGCAAACGCCTCGTTGAACGCCCGGACCCACGCCTCCTCGTCGCGGCCGACGCGGTACGGCCGGACTTCGATGTCGGGCGGAAACTGCGCGGGGTTCAGACCGTCGAGGGTCGGCCGCAGGATCGACAGCAGCACCCGCGCCGGCCGCAGGCCGAACGACTCGAACAGCGCGATGGCGCGGGTGTCGTTCGTGTCGCAGCGCACCTGCACGGTCCCCCGGTCCGCACCGCGCGCGGTCACGATCTGCCCGGCCCGTGCCAGCATCGCTCGGAACAGCGCCGATGCCTGCCCGTCCCCCAGCCGCTCGTCCCGGGCGCCCCACGACTCGAGGATCGGCACCGGCTCGTCTCCGCGCGCCCACACCCGGATGTCGCGGGCACCGGCCAGGCCGGGCCCGCCGTCCGCCGGGACGACGAACAGATCGGTCTCGGGCGCAAACCACGGATAGTCCAGAAACTCCCGCAGCGCGGTATCCGTCATCACGCGCGGCCCCCCGCCGGCGTTGATCAGGTCGCGCAGCGCCTCGAAGTCGTCCGGCCGGTAGGTCCGCACCGCGGCCGTCACGGCTGCTCCGGCGCGGCGCCGCGCCGCCTGGGCGCCGGCCAGCGCGACACGGCGCTGATCCACACCTCCGCCAGCCGCTCGGGCGTGAACGCGGAGCCGCGGGCGCAGCTGATAATTTCGTGCTCGAGCCGCTCGATCTCGGAGGCGACCCGGCCGAGCTCCGGCGCGATGTCCGGCGGCACCACCAAGACGCCGTGCTGATCGGCGCAAATCAGGTCTCCGGGCGAGACGGTCAGGCGGCCGATCTGCACGGGCCCGCCGAAGTCGACCACGTGGACGTAGGCGTGCGACACGAGCACGGCCGAGGCGAACACGCGAAACCCCACCCGGCGCATTTCGTCCAGGTCGCGGACGCCGCCGTGCGTCACCGTGCCGACCGCCCCGAGCCCCGTGTGCACGTTGGCGTTCACTTCGCCCCAAAATGCGCCGACGGGCTCCGCATCCAGATCCTGGACGACGACGACCTTCGGGCCCGGGCTGCCCGCGACGTACGACCAATACGGGAGCGGCACGCCGCCGGTGCCGGCCGGCGCCGGCCGGTCGGCGGCGACCCGCAGCGTGCAGGCGTAGCCCACCATCGCCCCGAGCTCCGGGAACACGGCCCGGATCTCGGGTCCCGCAAACCCTTCGTTGTGCGGGCGCACGTCAAACGTCTCGATGGCATTGGAGAGCGTGGGCGTGCTCAGGCGCCCGAGCGCCTGGAGCTCCTCGGTGCTCAATCGCCGCGGCATCGGCCCCTCCTACTTCTTTTCGATGCGGTAGATCGCGCCTTCCACGTACTGCCGGCCGGCCTCATTAAAGAGGTGATAGCCGGTAAAGACGCTTCCGTCGTCGAGCAGGATCGAGCTCGGGTATCCGATGTGCCAGAGCACACCCCGCTGGATGATCGAGTTCAGCGGCTCTCCCTGCCACGTGGGGAATACCGGGTGCACCTTCGCGGGGTCGTAGGATGCGAGCGTGAAGACGTCGTCCTGGGACCAACGCTCCCCGTCGGGCGAGACCGCGATCCGCACGCCCATCGGCTTCGTGCGGTAGCTGTACGCGGCGACCACCGCGCCGTCCTGGAGCGTGATCGCGTCGCTGGGGTAGCCCCACAGCTTCGTGGTCTTCGGCCAGCTCCACGACATGCCGTCGTCCTCGGAGAGGGCGGTGTAAATGTACCCGCTCGGGGGGCCCATCTGCTCGCCGGGATCGGCCGGGGACGGCCAGCGCTGCGTGCGCATCACCCCGAGCAGGCGGCCGTCGTGCAGGCGCACCAAGCCCGGCTCGTGGTAGTGGATGATCTCGGCCGGATCATAGCCCATCGTCCCGTAGTAGTGCCAGGACTTGCCCTTGTTGGGCGACCACAGGACGAACGACCGCTCGCGCTCGGAACTCGAGATGTCCGGATGCGTGCGCTGCCAGCGAAACCCGTGCAGGGGCAGAATGAGGTCCCCGTTCGGCAGCTCCACGATCGCGTCGCGGACCCGCGCGTTTCGCATCGGCGCGAAGTTGACGCGCTCCGGCGCGCTCCACGTGTACCCCTTGTCCGTCGATCGGGTCAGCCACACGCCGTCGATCTCCGACTGCCCGTATTTCGAGTCGATGCGCCCGTTGAGCAGGTAGCGCCAGCGATTCGCGTGCGCGAGCAAGGTCCCGTCGGCGAGACGGCACACCGCGGCGACGTTCCACCCAGCATCCTCTTCCTCGGCCAGCACCACCACTTTAGACGCCGGATCCCAGGTGCGGCCGTGATCTTTCGACCGCACGAGGAGAATCGTCCCCGTGTCTGTGTGGACGAGGCCGCGGTTTTGCGCCAGCACGCCGACGAGCTCGCCGCCGCCCAGATTGGCGACCGACACCTCGGCGCAGAAATTGTTCGGATCTCCGTATACGTGCACGCGCTTCAGATCGACCACTCGGTACATCGTCACGCTCCTTTGTTCAGGTCTCGGGGTCGGCAAACCGCCCCCGCTCGACGGCGCCGCCGGAGTTGGCCGCCGGCGCCTACACCGCGTACTGCTGGCCCTGCACGTGCGTCACGCCCTCATGGTCACGCCCGTAGTAGACCGTGTACACCCGGCCCGGCGACACCAGGATCGACGACGGGTAGCCGAGATCGCCGTTCGGCAGGTCGTCGCGCAGGATCACCTCGCGCTCGATGTCCCACGTCGCGCCGCCGTCGGCGCTGACGCAGCCCCGGATGCCGTACGGCGCGCGGCGCCGCCCGTACACGCACAGGAAGTCGCCCGTCGTCGAGGTCGAGCACGTGCGGAGGACCGCCCCACATCGGCGTCGCCTGCGGGGACGTCCAGGTCGCGCCACCGTCCTCGGAGGAGGCTTGATGAAGAAAGCCGGTTACCTCCTCGCGCATCAGCACCAGCAGGCGCGGTCCGATGCGCACGATCGCGGGCTCGGAAAACTGCCGCTGCGGATCCGAGGCGATCAGCGCGCCGACCCGCCACGCGCTCCCGCCGTCGACGGACCGCAGCAGATAGATCTGGCGCCAGTGCGGGATGTCCGTGACGGCGTACAGCAGGGTGCCGTCGGCAAGCTCGGCGGCGGCGCGGATCGTGTACGCGCCGGCAAACGGCTCCGTCTCGATGCGCCGTCCGATCTCCCACGTCCGCCCGCCGTCCCGCGACCGGTGGACGTACGCGCCGTCGCACCCGCGGACCCACGGATAGCCGGGGTGCTCGTACCGCCCGAGCGGGCGCGCTGCGTCGGTCGACCTCGGGGTCCAGCGCCATCGCCACTGGAACAACAGCACCTCGCCGGCGCGCCGCAGCGTGAGGCTCGGGCACTCGACGCCGTACCAGTCGAACCCGGGCGCCACGGTCGGGGCCGACCACGTCCGACCCTCATCGGCAGAGCGCGTCAGCACGTTGTAGAACCGAGGATCCGCCGGACTGTGCAGGATCTCCGCCCGACGGACGCTCTCCATGAACGCGACCAGCCACTCCCCAGTCGACAGCCGCACGATGCTCGGATGAGAACAGTACGCGAATGGGTCGCGGTAGACGGCCGCCGCGCTCCCGAGTACCGAGGTCATCCAGGCTACCCCTTGATTCCTGCGCCGGTCACACCTTCGATAAAGTGCCGCTGCAGCAGCAGAAACGCGACCAGGGTAGGTATGGCCAGCACGGTCATGGCGGCCATGACCGTATCGTACGCATTGATGTCGGTCGGGCCTCCCCCGATGCCGCCGGGGCTGAAGATCAGCATGCCCACGGGAAGTGTTTTCATGCTGTCCTGAAACGAGATGAGCAGCGGCCACAAGAACGTATTCCAATAACTGGCGAAGAGCAGGATCGCGGCCGCGACCATGGCCGGTCGTGCCAACGGCAGCGCGAGCGACACGAAAATTCGAAACCGGTTCGCCCCGTCGATGGCCGCGGAGTCTTCCAATTCGATCGGCAGCGACAGGAAGAAGTTGCGGAACAAATAGACGCTGAAGGCGCTCGCGACTTGCGGGATGATCATCGCGATCCACGTGTAGGTGAGGGTCCGGTTCAACAGGCCCGTCCTGAGCGCACCGATAAACAGCGGCACGATGGTCATTTCGCCCGGGATCATGAGGACGATGAGCACGGCCCAAAACACAAACTGCCGGCCCGGAAAGTTGAGCCGGGCCAGCGCGTACCCGGCCATCGCACCGGTCATCAGGCTGACCAGGGTGGACGTCAGTGTCACCACGAGGCTGTTCATCAGCCATCCGAGCACCGGCTTCTTGAAGACATCGACGTAGGGCTGCAGGGTGGGATGCAGGGGCACCCATGACAGCGCGTGCGTCAACACCTCGCCCGGCGGCTTGATCGACGTGGTGACCATTTGAATCAGCGGCACGGCCCACGTCACGGCGAAGATCATGCCGACGGCCCACACGGCCACGTTGAGCAGCTGCTGCGTCCGATGCGGCTTCGGTCCAGGCATATGTCTCGGCGCCCCCTCGCGAACGAATCCCCCGCCGACCTCAGCGCCCCGCTGCCCCATCACGCCGCGGGCGCTAGTACGCCATCTCCCGGAAGATCCGCAGCTGCACCGCGGTAATGATCAGAATCGTCACGAACAGCATCATGGAGACCGCCGCAGCATAGCCCAGCTGATACTGCGTAAACCCCATTTCATAGACGTACCCGATCACCGACTGGGACGCATCCGCCGGACCGCCGTTGGTCATGATGTAGATTTGACTGAACACCCTGAGCGCGGCGATGGTCAGCAGCGTCAAGCTCAAACTCAGCGCAGGTCTCAGCAGCGGCAGCGTGACGTGCCACAGCGTCTGCGCGCCGGTGGCCCCGTCGATGCTTGACGCCTCGCGCAGTTCTTTGGGAATGTCTTGAAGACCGGCAAGCAGCAGGACCATGATGAACCCGGCATCCCACCAAATCGACGTCAACGCGATCGCGATCAGGACCCATTTCGGATCGGTGAGCCAGCCAATGGGCGCGACGCCAAAGTGGCCGAGGATCTGGTTCAGCAGGCCGTTCTGCGTGCTGAGTATCCAGACCCACACCACGCCGACGACCGTCACGGAGATTACGTTCGGGATGTAGAATGCGGCGCGGGCCAACACATACCCGCGGCGCCGCCCGTTGACATAGAGGGCCATGCTCAGCGCGACCAGCAAGGTGCCCGGGACATAGAGCAGGGCATAGCGCACCGTATTGGACCACGCGCCCACGACCCAGTGGTCGTGCATCGCCTGCGTGTAGTTGCTCAACCCCACCCAATGCGGCGTCCCGATGATTTTCCAATCGGTGAAGCTCACGAACACGCCGAACCCGATCGCGCCGAGCACCGTCACCGTAAACGGGATGAAGAACGGAAGAATAAACAGGTAGGCGGACCAGTCGATGCGCTTGCCCGCCCACCGCGCGGTTTTGAGACGCGACACCAGGCTGCGATGCGGCAGGCCGCTCACTCGATAGTCACCCTGACCCGGCACGATTCGCCGCATTTGCACCGTGCGTCACAACCTTTCGAGCCACCTACGCCGTCGAGCCGCGCGGCGCCCCGTCATCCGCCCGCCGCCAGGTTCCGATCGGAGACGTACCTTCCGCGCGGGCGGCTGCGTTCCATCCACAACCGACCACCGGCCGAGCCACGCTCCCCGCCCACGGCACCGCCGAACGCCGGACACGTCGAGGGAGGTGACGAGTCCGCCGCCTCCCTCTCGTGTCCGCGGGAATCAGCGGCGCCGGCCGCCGCCTACGATGCCACCGTCCGCCGGGCGCCGCGCGCCCGGTGCTGTCGATCCGCGACCCTCGTTATCCGGCGTTCAGATCGGCCTGCCACTTTTGCGTCAACTGCGTCATCGCCGCGGCGGGCGCCAGCTGCTTGGCCCACACCAAGTCCATCGTCTTCGCGGGGAAGATGCCCGCGCCGTAGATTTCAAAGTCCTCCGCGGAGACAATCGGAATATCGGTGATCTGCGCTTCCGCCATGCCGTCGATAAACCCAGCCTTGTACGCGTTCGGCCATCCGCCGCTCTTGAACGCGGCGCTCGCCCGGATGGACTTGCGAGGGGAATCGACGCGTCCCGTCGTGACCCAGGGCACGCTGTTGTCCGACAGCCACTTGAGCGCCTGCGCTGTGGCCTTATAGCGCCCGGTGTCCTTCTGCGTGTACATCTCGATGCCGTCGACCTCGTAATAGGTAGAGGTGTCATTCCCGATCTTCGGAAGTGGGAACGACACAAAATCGAGTTTCGCATCGGCGTAGCCTCGGATCGCCCACGGCCCGGTGAAGAACATCGCTGCCTGGCCCGCACCGTATGCCCGGTAGCGATCCGAACCGGCGATCTGCGTGGTCGACACCTGATACTTGTCGAAACAGTCAAGCACCCACTGCGCCGCGCGTGCGCCAGCCTCCGGGTTCAGGCCGGCCTCCTTCAAGTTCGGGCTGGCGCGGCGAAAGCCCATCTGATAGGCAACGACGCTCCACACCACCAGCGGCTGGGCGCCCGACCCCGTCAACATCCATCCCGAGCGCGTGACGGTGCTGCCTTGTTTGACCGTCATCTTCTGCGCCCACTCGATGAGCTCGGCACCGGTCTTGGGTGGCTTGCTCGGGTCGAGGCCGGCCGCCTTCGCGTACGGCACATTCAGCAGCACGGCCATGCTTGAGACATCCATCGGCAGCATGTGCAGGCTGCCGTAGTACGTGCACACGTCGAGGGACCGTTGATCAAAGTCTGCGAGGTCGAGGCCGGCCGCCTTGAGCGACGGCTCCAGCGCGTAGGTCACGCCCTGCTTGGCCCAGTTCGCGGTCCGGCCGTTCTGCGCGGTCCCGAAGTCTGGGGCGTTGCCGGTGGCCGACGCCGCCAGCAGCTTCGTGCCGTACGTGTCGTCCGGCACGAACTCCTGCCGGATCTGCATGTCCTTATTGGCGGTGTTGAAGGTGGAGATCAGATGGCTCCAGTCCGTGTTGTCGGATGCGGAGTACCAGCTCCAATGCACAATCTCGGTCGGACCGGTCTGCGCGTAGCCCAGACTGGGCCTGAGACTGCGCGAAATGAGCGCGCCCCCAAGACCTGCGCCCGCAAGTTTCAAGACCTTGCGACGGGAGTATCTCACCGACATTCCCAACCACCTCCCCGATATGTTCGGTGCGAATGCCTATCCGTCTTCTCGGTCTTCAACGCGAACGAGCTCAACCCGTGCTCCGCCCAGACGACCGGCGCCCACCCCTGCGGCGCTCCGGCGGCTGCGAACTCTTCGTACGATTCGGCGCCACCGTGCTTTCACCCACCATCGCGCGCCGCCTCGTCCAGCGGCGCCACCCCCATCACCCCCTCCGGCCTTGCCCGTGCCTTGGTGCTATGGTGTACGCTCCGTCCCATCGGCGGGTTCAAGTGCTGCGCGCCGCACCGACGGCACGGCCTCAAATGGGGTGGAAGGCGTGCGCGGCATCTCGACCCGCGTTGGTCTCGCCACCCCATCGTCGGTGGTTTCCATCAAGTGCACGAGGTAGGTCCCGGCGTTGATGATATGCTCCCGGACGCACGCCTCGGCCGGAGCCGGCTGGCCCGCGCGGACCATGTCGAGAATGACGCGGTGCGTCCGGTCGTCCTGCTCTCGGTCTGAGTGGTAGAGCAGCGTGTTCAGAATGAAGAGACGCGTCTGAAACCGGAGTCTGCGCAGCGCGTCGATCAGGAGCGCGTGTTCGCTCCGCTCGCATAGGACGCGGTGGAACTCCATGTCCGTGGACACCACGGTGATCGGATCGCCCGCCGGTCCAAGCGCGCCGAGGCGCCCCACCAGGGCGTCCAATTCCTCAAGATCTTGCGCGCGATAGGCCTCGCGCTCAAGCGCGAGCCGAACGGCGTAGGGCTCGAGCTGGGCCCGGAGCGTGTAGATTTCCCACGCGCGTCTCGGCGAGAGCGTCGTGACACAAGCCCCACGGTGCGGCACGATCTCCACGAGATTCTCGTCCTTGAGCTGACGAAGCGCCTCGCGCACGGTGCCGCGCGAGACGCCCAACAGGTTACATAGGTCGACCTCGTGGAGCGGCGCCCCTGGTTTGAACTGGCCTTGCACAATAGCGGCCCGAATGTGATCGACCACGGTGGCTGTGAGCGTAGGGGGGCGGACAAACGGCTGGGTTCGTGGCATTATCGGCGTCTGTCCGATTTCTGATTGTCAGACAATCGGCATCGCATGGCGGCATGCTAGCACAATCTGTTCGTTTGTGTCAATCTAATCACGCGGTGGTGTCCAGCCATGGCCATTTTGATGGCGTCCTGCCCATCCCTGGGCGGGGGAAGACGGGCCGCTGGCAGCGTCAGCGCACGAGCGGGACCCTTCCCAACAAGGAGTGCATGGATGTTCACCGTCACCCCCTACGGCGCGGTCCGCACGGTCACCGGCTCAATGCACCTGGCGTCCGCCGGCGGCACCCGGCTGCTGCTCGACTGCGGCCTGTTTCAGGGACATCGCGAGGAGGCCGACCGGATCAACCGCACTCTCCCGTTCGACGCCCGGAGCGTCGACGCGGTGGTGCTGTCGCACGCCCACCTCGATCACTGCGGCGATCTGCCGGTCCTGGTGCGCGGCGGCTTCGCCGGATCGATTTATTGCACCGGGGCGACGCGCGAGCTGGCGGAGCTCGTGCTGCGCGACAGCGCGAAGATTCAAGGACAGGACGCGGCCTATCTCCGGCGACACCGGCGGCCGGGCCAGCCCGAGGCGGTTCCGCTGTACACCGAGGACGACGTCGACCGCGTGATCGAGCGGATGGCCACCGTCCCGTACGGCACGGCGCAGGCGATCGGCGGCCTCCGCGTCACGCTGCTCGACGCCGGACACATCCTCGGATCGGCGATGATCGTCGTGGAGGCGGAAGGACGGACCCTGGTCTTCACGGGAGACCTCGGCCGGCCCGCCACGCCGATCCTTCGCGATCCCGCGGTCCCGCCGGCGGCGGATCTCCTCCTCATGGAGTCCACCTACGGCGACCGCGTACACGACTCCATTGACGTCGGCGAACGCCGCCTCGGCGAGGCGGTCAGCGAGACCGCGGCCCGCGGCGGCACGGTGCTTGATCCCCTCGTTCGCGATCGGACGGGCGCAGGAACTCGCGTATGCGCTCCACCGGCAGAAGGATGCGCATGCGATCCCGTCCGTGCCCGTGTTTGTCGACAGCCCCATGGCCGCCGACGCGACCGATATCTTCCGTCGGCACCCCGAGTGCTTTGACCAGGCGACGCAGGCCTTTCTCAAGCAGGAAGATCCGTTCGGATTTCGGGAGCTGCGCTATCTCCGGTCCGTGGACGACTCCAAGACGGTCAACGATCTCTCCGGCCCATCCGTCGTCATCGCCACATCGGGCATGTGTGAGTCGGGGCGCATTCTCCACCACCTGCGGCACCATCTCGGCGACCCGCGCTCGATGCTCGTGTTCGTCTCGTACCAGGCGCCGTACACGCTCGGGGCCCGGCTGGCCGCGGGGGCGTCCCGCGTCAACGTCCTCGGAGACCCGCAGGCGGTCCGCCTGACCGTGCGCACGCTCGCCTCCTTCAGCGCGCACGCCGACGGCGACGAACTGACCGCGTGGGTCCGGCGCGTGCCGTCGGTGGGCCGCATCGTCCTCGTGCACGGGGAGGCGGCACAGGCCGAGGCCCTGGCGGCGAAGCTCGGAGGGGTCGGCTACGCGGCGGCGGTCCCCGAGCGGGGGACCGCGATCGCCGTGTGACCGTGACAACCTGCGGGCCGGCAGACTGGGCGTCGCGACCGCAGGCGCGCGCGTCCCGTGCGAGAAGCGGTGCGCCGTCGCGACGCCGGAGTTACTTCGGATAGTTCTTGTAGTTGTCGGCCGGGGTGCCGGGGTTCGCCCGCTCGGCGGCGACCACGCTGGCGGCGACAGCGGACGCGTTGTTGCCCCACGAGCTCCCGACGTAGGTCAGAATTTGGCTGATCTGGTCATCCGTCAGCGACGAGGCAAATCCTGGCATTGCCCCGTTGTACGATTGGCCGTTGACGGTGACCTGCCCCTGGAGCCCGTAGAGCACGACGCGCGACACGTCGTCATGAGTGTCCTCCTGTGTCGCGCGTGATGTCGCCGATCACTCAATCACGATCAGACAGACCACGGCTCGACCGCGTCCGATGGCAGTGCGAACGTGCCCCCGTGCCCCCGCAGGACGGACGCCAGGATCTCCAGGCCGTCCATTAACCGCGGTCCCGGCCGGTTGAAGTACGACGACGCATCGACGATGTAGACCTGCCCCCGGCGCACTGCGGGCAGGTCGCGCCACCCATCGCGCCGGGCCAACAGCGCCGCCTCCTCGCGGGCCCGGGCGAGATGGAATCCGCACGGCGCGATGATCAGCACCTCGGGGCGCGCGTCCAGCACCGCGTCCCACGGGACCTGCGCCGACGGCTGCCCGGCGGCCCCGAGCACGTCGACGCCGCCGGCCGCCGCGATCATCTCGGGCACCCAGTGCCCGCCGACGAAGATCGGATCCACCCATTCGAGGACGGCGACGCGCGGGCGCGCCGGGCCGGTCCCCGCCGCGACCGCATCGATCCGTGCCCGGAGCTCGGCGACGACCGCGCGGCCGCGCGCGGAAATCCCCGAGAGGTCCGCCACGAGCTGAACGTTGTCCAGGACGTCGGCGAGGCTGCGCGGTTCCAGGGACACGATGCGCACGGGCGCCTCGAGCAGCCGAGCCGCGCGCCGGACCGTCGTGAACGACGGCGCGCAGACCGCGCACAGTTCCTGCGTCAGGATCAGGGTCGGATCGACCCGGGCCAGCGTCTCCGCGTCAAGGTGATAGACACTCGTCCCCGAGTGCACGTCCTCGCGGATGCGCCGGTCGATCGCCGCGCTCGTGAGTTCCGGCGTGGCCACGGGCCGGCTCAGCACCGGCACGCCGGCGATCTCCGCCGGATAGTCGCAGTCGCCGGAGACGCCGACCAGGTCGCCGATGAGCCCGAGGCGGCACACGATCTCGGTGGCGCTTGGCACAAGGGACACGATGCGCATGATCGCTCGGTCTCATGGTAACGCGAGAGCCCCCGACCCGCAACGCGCCCCCGGCGGCGACGCAAGGAATAGCGCGCGCGCCGTCGCGAACCTTCCCCGGAGGCGGTGCTGAGATGCCGAGCGAGTCGTACGACCTCGTGATCCGCGGCGCCCGCGTGATCGATCCGACGCAGCGCCTCGACGGCCCGGCGGACATCGGCATCCGGGGCGGACGCATCGTGGCCGTGGGCCGCGCGGCCGGCATGAGCGCCTCGACGCTCGACGGCGCCGGGCTGATCGCCTCCGCCGGCTGGATCGATCTGCATGCCCACGTGGCCTACCGTCTCGGCCGCACCAGCGTCGATCCGGACCGCGACGCGGGCGTCGCCCGCGGGGTCACGACCGTCGTCGACGCCGGGTCGTGCGGCGCCGGACTCTACGACGCGATGCACGCCTACGTCATTCCGGGCGCGTCCACGCGGGTGCTGGCGTTCCTCAACGTCTCCCTCCATACCACGATCGCCCCGCGGCACGGCATCTGGGAAAACTTCAACCAGCAGCAGACGATCGCGATGGCCGAGCGCCACGCCGGCGAGATCGTCGGGATCAAAGTCCTCGCGAGCCGCACGCACTGCGGCGTCATGGGGGTGACCCCGGTCAAGCTCGCCGCGCAGGCGGCGCGCCTCGCCGGGACGCGTGTGATGTGCCATATCGGCAACGCCCCGCCCGTCATCGACGACGTGCTCGCGTGTCTCGACGCCGGGGACATCGTGACGCACTGCTGGCACGGCAAGCCGGGCGGCCTCCTGGACCGGCGCGGACGTCCGAGTCCGGCTGCCGCGGCCGCGGTCGACCGCGGCGTTGTGTTCGATCTCGCCCACGGCTCGGAGAGTTTTTCGTTCGAGACCGGCCGCCGGGCGATCGCGGCGGGACTGCCGCTCCACGCGGTCAGCACCGACCTGCACGCGCGCAACCTCGCCGGACCGGTCTATGATCTCGCGACCACGATGGCGAAGATGCTGCACCTGGGACTCGACCTGCCCCGCGTCGTCGCCGCGGCGACCGCGGGGCCGGCCCAGGCCCTCGGCCTCGATGGGGAGATCGGGACCCTGCGACCCGGGCGCCTGCGCAGACGTCACCCTGTTCCGGCTGCGGCCGGGCCCGGTCGAGGTGCGGGACTCCGAAGGACGGGTCGAGCAGGCGCGGGACACGCTGGAGCCGGTCTACGCCGTGCGGGCGGGGGTGGTCGTTCCCTGCGTGGCCGCTCGGCCGGGATCGGATCCGTGAGGCGGTCGGCCGCCGCCGCGCACGGAGCTGAATGAGCGCACCGCTGTGCCTCGGCATCGACGTCGGGTCGACGCTGTGCAAGGCGATCGTCTGCGACGCGCAGGGGACGATCGTGGCGGCCGGCCGGACGTCCAGTCCCGCGGGACCGCACGGCCCGGCGCCGGACGACACGGCGCTCGACGCGTGGTGGCAGGCGGTCTGCCAGGCGACGCGCGCGGCGCTGTCGGCGCTTCCGGCCGGCACGACGCAGGTCCGCGCCGTGGGCACTTCGTGCCGCCACCATCCGGGGATCTTTCTCGACGCCCGGGGGGCGGCAATCGCCGCCGACCCCATCCCGCCGCTCACCCGCGCCGATCCGGAGATGCGCGACATCTACCACGCCGACGGCTGGGGTCCCGCCGGACCGCTGGGGTGCGCGTACGCCCCACTCTTGGTAGGGACGGCCCGCTGGCTCGCTCGCCATTATCCGGATCGGCACCGTCTGGTCCGGCGCGCCGGCGCGCTGCGCGACTATCTGACGCTCCGCCTGTGCGACGTCTGGGTGACCGACTACGCGACCGGCCCGGGAGGACCGGTGTGGCCGCCGGCCGCCGCGGCCCTCGCGGGCGTCCCCGTCTCCGCCTTTCCGACCTCCCGCCCGATGCACGCGTGTGCAGGACGGCTGACCCCGGCCGCGGCGGCAGCCCTCGGGCTCGAGCGCGGCATCCCGGTTGCGGTCGGTGCGCAGGATGGCTCCTGCGCCACCTTCGGCGCGGGCGCCGCGGACGACGGAGACGGGTGCATCACACTGTCGACCAACGCGGTCGTGCGGATCGTCACCGGGTCGATCGTCTCTGGCGCGTTTGGCTATCCGATCGCCCCATCGGGCGCGTGGGCGTGGGTCCGGGGATGCACCGGCGCGGGCCGGTTCCTCGACGCGGTCGTCTCCGCCCTGGACGGCGGGCCGATTCCCGCCGACGCGGCGCGGCATGCCGCCCTCGTCGGATCGAATGGGAGATGCGGCAATCCGAGTACCTCTCAGCCATTCACGCTACCGGACCGCGACCCGACACCAGTCCCCAAGCGCGTGCTAGCGCTGCGCGCGGGCGGTTGGACGGCGAACGCGATCTACACGGCCGCAGCGGCGGCGCTGGTCGATGCGCTCGGACGGCTGGTCGAGGATGCGCACGCGGCCGGCGTCGCCGCCCGGAGCTATGCGCTGACCGGCGGCCTGACCGCCCTTCCCTCGCTGCGGGCGCGGATCGGGGCGGCACTCCAGGCGCCGATCGTCTCCGTGACGCAGGAGGCGGCCGGGACCGGTGCCGCACGCCTCGCCGCGATGGCCGCCGGAATCGTGGCGAACGCAGCACACGGGCCGGGTGCCAGCTCGACGCCCACCCGGGCCAAGCCGCCGTGATGGACCAACGGCCGCCGAGCCGCCGCGGCGGGTGGGTGTTCTACGACGGCGAGTGCTCCATGTGCACCGCGCTCGCGGCCCGATGGCGGCACACGCTGCGCGAGCACGGATTCGAGCTCATACCGCTGCAGGCGCGCGGCGTGGCCGAGCGCCTCGGCGTGACGCCCGACGAGCTGCTCTCTCAGGTGTGGCTTCTCGCATATGACGGCCGGGTGCTCGGGGGAGCGGATGCCTGCATCTATCTCGCCCGCCAGATCCGGTCGATCTGGTGGGCGTGGGTTCTGATCGCTGTCGGCGCGCTGCCCGGGGGCACGCGGGTGATTCGATGGGTGTACCACTGGATCGCCGCGCACCGGCGCTATTTCGGCGGCACGTGCGCGCTTGGGGACCCCGGCGCCTGGCCGCCCGAGGCGGATACACCGAGATCACCGACGCGGCGCTGACCCACAGCGCGGCGACTGTGCCCGCACGCGCACACGTGGCCCCGCCTAGGGTCCGCCCGGTGCCAACTCGAAAAGGCGCGCATATGGTCGGGGGTGGACGCATGGTTTCAAGAAGCGTGCTCGAACGGTACGACTCCTCCAGCATCGCCGCCCTCAGCGACGGCATCTTCGGTGTGGCGATGACCCTGCTCGTCCTCGACGTGCACCTGCTGGGCCCGTCGGTCGAGTATCTCGCGGCGCAGCTCCTGTCGTTATGGCCGAGATTATTCAGCTTCGGCCTCACGTTTTTCGTCGTCGCGATCTACTGGATCGCGTACCATCGTATCGTCGCGTACATCGTCGCCTATGATCGCCAGTTGCTTCTGAGAAACTTCGCGTTTCTCGCGTTCGTCGTCCTGACTCCATTTCCGACGAGCCTGATCGGCGAAGAGCACTTCGCCAGGCTGGCCGACGAGCGGACCGCCTGGATCGTGTATGCGGCCACGCTCGCACTGGTGGGTTTAACGCTGGCGTGGCTGTGGCAAGGAGCGAGGACGCGCGGTCTCACGAGCCCAGGCGTCAGTCCGGCCGTCGCCGACTACCTCATGGCGCGGACGCTCGTGTCACCGCTGATCCTTCTGCTCTCGATCGGCGTGGCGTTTCTCAGTGTGACGCTCGCGTCCTACACGCCGCTTCTGATCTTTCCGGCGAACGCCGCCGTGTTCCGGCGCTACTCGCACGCCATCTCGGACCCGGACTAGCCGCGACGCGGACGACGCGCCGTCATGCGCCGTGCCCGCTCCGGCTAGCTGCCGGGCGCGCCGCCCGAGGATCCCGCTGCCGAAGCCATCGTCCGTTCCCGGGCCTGGAGCAACATCGCCGGCCCGAGCCCGGCCGCGGCGACCGCGCCCCCGACGGTCCACAGGAGCGGGAAACTGTGGGTGGCGTCGAGGAGGGCGCCGAACAGCACCCCGGAGATCGTGGAGGCCACCTGCCCGACCGCAAGGTTGAGGGAGATCGCCACCCCCGCGCGCCGCACCCCGAACGCATCCGTGGTCATGGTCGTCAGGATCGGCAGCGTGAGCGCGATGCCGACCCCGCCGATGACCGCGGCGAGCGCCACCACCGGAGCGCCGTGGATCACCGCGAGCAGGAGGCACGCCAGCACCAGCAGGCTCACGCCGGCGATGACGACGGGACCCCGCACGCCCAACCGGTCTGACAGCGCGCCGGCGGCCGGGGACGCGACGGCCAGCCCGACGTTGATCAGCGCCGCGACGCCGCCCGCGGCCGCGCTCGTAAACCGGTACTCGGTCTGCAGGTAGGTCGGGATCCAGGCCGTGATCCCGTACACGCTGAACAGCACCAGGGCCGTGCACGACGCGATGTAGTGGAACAGCCGGTCCCGCACGATGCCGCCGATCTGTGCGCGCATCGATTCGGTGGCGGGGCGGTGCGCGGCGCCGGCCGGCAGGCACACGGCCGCGTACGCGCACGCGGCTGCGGTCAGCGCGGTCAGCACCCAAAACGCGGAATGCACGCCGGCCGCGATCGCGACGAGCGGCAGCCCCACCAGGCCGACGATCATCCCGGCGCCGGCGCCGGACTGCAGCACGCCCATCGCGGTGCCTCGGCTCGGCGCCACGGCCAGGAGCTGCTTGACCGTGGACGAGTACAGCGCCGCGCCGCTGATCCCCATGAGGAACCGCCACAGCATCGCGAGCCAGTACTCGCGCGTCAGCGCGAACAGCCCGGACGTCACCACCATCAGCGCGAGGCCGGCGACCGTGACGCGCCGCGTGGGGAGGTTGTCGGCGGCGAGCCCCATCGGCACCTGGCCCAGGACGTACCCGAGCAGGTAGGCGGACAGCAGGGCGCCGACGCCGGCGTAGTCGACGCCGTAGTCCACGCGCAGGCCCGTAAAGAACGGCACGACGTCGATCCGCTGCGCGTTGGCGATCACGAACACCGACCACCCGGCGCCGAGCGCGGCGAGGTGCAGCGGCCGCGGCGCGGGTGGGACCGCACCATCCCGCGCCGGGGGTCTCGAAGCGTCCACGGCGGCTAGTTACGCGCGGCCCGCGGACTCTCCCCCCGGAGGCCGCGCGGGCGTGCGCGGGATCTGCGCGGCCTCCGTCGAAGACCGTGGAAGGATACCACGGCGCGGGGGTGCACGGTGGTCACGGTCGGCAGCGGAGACTACGTCTTCGAATTCGTCCAGGACTGGGCGCGGCTGCCCGAAGGATGGTCCTTCAAGGAAGTCTCCGGGGTCGGCGTCGACCGGCGCGACCGCGTGTACGTCTTCAGCCGCGGCGACCATCCCCTCACGATCTTCGAGCGCGACGGGACCTTCGTCGGCTCCTGGGGCGACGGGATGTTCAGCCGGCCCCACGCGGTGACGATGGGCCCGGACGACACGATCTACCTGACCGACGACGGCGATCACACGATCCGCAAGTGCACGCTGGACGGCAAGGTCCTGCTCACGCTCGGCGTCCCGAACCAGCCCGCGCCCAAGCACAGCGGGCGGCCGTTCAACCGCTGCACCCACGTCGCGGTCGCGCCCGACGGATCCCTGTACGTCACCGACGGCTACGGCAATACGCGCGTCCACAAATTCTCGCCCACAGGCGAGCTGCTGGGTTCGGGGGGCGAGCCCGGCAGCGACCCCGGCCAGTTCAATCTGCCCCATGCGATCGTGATCGATCGGGCCGGGCTGCTGTATGTCGCCGATCGCGAGAACCACCGCATGCAGGTCTTCGATGCCGACGGGCGCTTCCGCGCCCAATGGCACAACATGCACAAGCCGGCCGCCCTGTACCTCGATGCGCGGGATCCGGCGGGCGAGCGCGTCTACGTCGGCGAGCTGTGCGGCGTCGGGATCAGCGAAGGCGTCGCGAACCTCGGCGCGCGCGTGAGCATCTACACCACGGACGGCCGGCTCCTTGCGCGCCTTGGGGACCGGCTGCCCGGCAGCGAGCCCGGACAGTTCGTGGCCCCCCACAGCGTGGCGATTGACTCGCACGGCGATGTCTATGTCGGCGAGGTGTCGTGGACATACTGGGGGCGGTCGCGCACGCCCCCCGCGAACTCCGCAGCCTGTCGAAGTTGGTGCGCGTCCGGCAGTAGGCGCCGGGCGGCCCTACGTCGCGGGGCGGCGCGCGGTGCCCGCCCGGTCGGCCTCGGCGAGCGCGTGGAACACCTCCGCGCTCACGTGGATGCCGTCGTAGTACCGGTCGACGCTCAGATTCTCGTTCGGGCTGTGGTTGTTCTCGTCCGCGTTCGCATACGGGACGCCGATGTGGTCCACGCCGAGCACGTTCGGCCAGACCGCGTTCGGGAGGCTGCCGCCGCTTGAGAGGTTGATCTGCGGCTCCACCCCGCGCACCGCCGCGATGGCCCGAGCGACGATGCCGACCGCCGGGTGGTCGGGCGCGGTCCGGCTGGCCTCCATCGACCCGAGCTGCCGGCCCTGAACCTCGACCCGCGGGTCGACCCTGGCGATGTGCCGCTTCACCTTCTCGAAGATGTCCCGGCTCTGTTGGTCCACCACGAGGCGGACGTCGATGCGGCACTCCGCGCGCGCGGGGATGATCGTCTTGGACCCCTGCCCGACGTAGCCGCTCTGCATGCCGCTGATGTTGAAGTACGGCTCCAGCATGATGCGCTTCCAGTACGTCGGGCCGTCGATCGCGAGCGACTCCAGGCCCATCGTCCGCGCAAACGCCGTCGGGTCGAACTCCATCTTCGCGAGCAGCCGCTCCTCCACCGCGCCGATCGGGCGGACGTCGTCGTAGAATCCGTCGATCAGCACCCGGCCGGAGCGGTCGACCATCGTGGACAGCAGGTGCACGAGCATCCAGACGGGGTTCGGGGCGACGCCGCCCTTGTTCCCCGAGTGATTGTCGCGGTCGGCGCCCTGCGCGACCAGCGTCAGCCCCAGGATGCCGCGGTTGCCGAGCGACAGGGTGGGCGCCCCGGACGGGTGCAGCCCGCCGTCCGAAATATAGACCAGATCGGCGGCAAGCCGGGTCCGGTGCTCACGGACGAACCCCGCGAGGCTCGGCGAGCCCGACTCCTCCTCGCCGTCGAACACGAACTTCAGGTTGATCGGCGGCCCGCCGGCGGCCTCCATCCAGGCCTTCGCCGCCAGCACATGCGCGATCAGCTGTCCTTTGTTGTCGCCGGTGCCGCGGCCGTACAACCGACCGTCGCGCACCGTCGGCTCGAACGGCGGACTCTGCCACAGGTCAAGGGGCTCGGGGGGCTGCACATCGTAGTGCCCGTAGCAGAGCAGCGTGTACGCCTTCGGATCGCGGAGGATCTCCGCGTACACGACGGGCTGCGTCGGCGTGGGCATGATCTCGGCGGCGATCCTGAGCTCCCGAAGCAGCTCGGCGAGGTACCGCGCGCACGCTTTGACGCCCATGTCCTGCGCGCTGACGCTGGGCTGCCGGATGAGACCCTTCAAGATCTCCAGCGCCGGCTCGCGGTGCTCATCGATGTAGCGGTGCACGCGTTCGGTCGACATGCAGCAACCTCCGCCGCCCTCCAGGACCTGTGCCGGCCCCGCGCCGCACCGAGGCCCGGCACCACCCCGGAACCGCGCGGCCCGATCCGCGGACTCGTGGTTCGAGAGATTTCTACCGGTACCCTGCGGGCGCCCGACGGGTCAGCCGTCGCCGCGCTGGGCACGCAGAACGGCGATCAGCAGCTCGAGCACCCCCGCCACTTCCGGGCTCCGGAGCGTGCTCGTCGTCTCGACACGTTCCATGTCGGCCCCCCGTTCAGCGAACGCCGTCCGGGATGCCCCCGGGCCGCTGCGGCCTGCCGGCTCCCTGCCGTGGCGAAGGCGCCGACTTTGACGTGTCCGCCCCCGCTACCTCAGCATCAGAAACGTCTGCTTCAGCTTCTTGAGCCGATCTGCCGCCTGCGGCTGGCCGTCGGCTTGCATCCGCAGGCACCGCTCCAGCCCGGCGGCGATCAGGTCCATCGCGACCCGGTCCAGCGCCCCGCGGGCCGCCGCGACCTGGTGCGCGATCTCCACGCAGTCGCGGCCCTCCGCGAGCATGCGCTGCAGGCCTTCCACCTGGCCGCCGACTCTGCGCAGTCGAGCGAGCAGAAGGTCCTGCGTCTCCTGATCGAGCCGCAGATGTGTGGGCGTACCCGTTTTCGGGCTCATCCAGCGTGCCCGACAGACACCGGTCCGGCGGACAGGACCGCGTCCCCCGTGTCCGTCACGACGACGTCGTAGGTAACCAGAGCGGCCTTCCGCAGCATCGCCGAAACCGAGCAGTACTTTTCTTGGGAGAGCGCGGCGGCTTTCTCCACCTGTTCCGCCCGCAGACCCCGCCCCGCCGCGAGGTAGCGGAGGTGGATCGCCGTGAGCACCTTGGGATGCTCGTGAGCGCGCTCGCCGGTCACCTCGATCACAAATCGCTCCACGGGCGCACGCATTTTCCTCAACATGGGGATCATATCCATCCCGGTGCACCCGGCAAGCGCGAGCAGAAGGCTCTCCATCGGCGTCGGCCCCCCGCCGGTCCCGCCGTGGTCGGGATGCGCATCCATCACCACCCGCAGTCCGTCCTCGTTGGTGCCTTCAAACCGCATGTCAGACGCCCAACGCGCCTCGACCCGCATCCGAATCACTCCTTTACCGCGTCTGCCGATTTGCCGCACGTCTCGACGCCGCAGAGGGCGTAGAGTGGACACCGTCCGACGAGCCCCGTGACGAGCCCGATGACACCAACCGCGTCGGCCACATAGGCCCAGCCGGCTCCGATGCTTCCGGCCTGCGTCAGCCCCATCAACAGCGCGACACCCCCGACAAGCACACGAACTGCACGATCTGTCGCCCCGACACGCCCGCGCATCTGCATTCCCTCCTCACACTCGCACGACGGTCCCCGCATCCAGCCGCGGCCCTCCAACCCTAAATACCATACCCCGTAGGGTATATCAATCGGGCGGAGACCCGAGTGCGGTCACTTTGAGGGCTTCGGACGGCGCCGGGGAGGCTTGGGTGCGGCGCGACGGGGCGCCGCGTCGCGATGCCTACGCGGTCATCAGTCGGCGATTTCCGGGAGCCGGTCGCGCCAGCGGGCGACGATCTCCGCTCTCACCTCGGGGCTCGCCGTGCACACTTCAGGAAACTCCCGCCCGAACGGACGGCACGCGTTGATGACGAGGCGCGCGTTCAGGTTGCGGCGGTCGGGCGGATAGCTCATGGGGTCGAGCGGCGTGCTCCACCCGCCGGTCAGCACGTCGACGTCCTCCCGAGGATCCACGCGACTGCACATCGCCCAGACGACGTCGTTCGTGTCGGTGGGATCCACGTCGTCGTCGACCACCACCGTCCACCGGTTCGCGTACGCGCCGGCGTGGCACTGCGCCGCCACCAGTCCGGTCTGCTTGGCGTGCCCCGCGTACATCTGCCGGAGCGCGACGATCGTGAACATCCTTGAGCCGCCGGCCTCGTGGCACCACACCATCGAGACGCCCGGGATGCCGGCGCCCTCCAATTCGCTCCAGATGGCGGCGGCCCGAAGATAGCCGCGGTAGTAGGTATCGTCGTTCGGGGGCTTCGCCGGCAGGTTTCCCATGACGATCGGATCACGCCGCCGGCGGACGGCGGTCACCCGGATGACGGACGCCGGCCGCGTCCCGCCGGCGTAGTACCCGAGCCACTCCCCGAAGGGACCCTCGTCGAGCAGTTCCCCCGGATGAATCTCTCCTTCGAGCACGGCTTCACTGGTCGCGGGGATCGGCAGGCCGGTGAACTCGCTGGGGACCACCTCGAACGGCTCGCCGCGCAGCCCGCCGACCACCTCGAGCTCGCTGACCCCATGCGGGATTTCCAGCCCGGCCACGAAGAACGCCAAGGGGTCGTGTCCGAGCGAGACCGCCACCGGGCACGGCCGTCCCTGCTTCCAGTACTTCTCCATGATCAGCCGCCCGTGCTTGCCGGGCGAGATATAGAGCCCGGTCCTGCGGCCGTCATGCACCTGGACGCGGTACACGCCGACGTTCACCCAGGCCGACTCCGGGTCGCGCTGAATCACGAGGCAGCCGGTGCCGATGTAGCGGCCGCCGTCCTTAGCGTGCCAGCGCGGCGACGGGAACCGCAGAATGTCGACGTCGTCGCCGGTCTCCACGACCTCGTTGACCGGACCGTCGGGGACCTCGCGGCACGGCACGGTCGGGTAGTGGCGGGCATACTCCCGCCACGCCATCACGATGCCGCGCGCGTCCGTGTCCGGGGGCAGCCCGAGGGTGAGCGCGATCCTCGAGCGGCTGGTCAGCGTGTTAGCGAGCACGCGCCAGCCGGCCGGGTACTCGCCGATCTCGTCGAACAGCAGCGCGGGGAGGCCCATGCGCCGCTGGTAGAGATCGACGATCGTCCCCATCTCGAGATCCCAGTGCGCCCCCCGCACTTCTCGGAGTTCTCCGAGGCCGCGCACCGCATCGATCCATTGGCGAAGGTCCCGAAACTCCATTGGTTAGCCTCCCGGCCCCGGCTCCCGCTGATCCATGCCCCGCAGGGCCCGCCACACCCGCTCGGGCGTCATGGGGAGATCCCGCACCCACACCCCGGTCGCGGCGTGGACGGCCGCCGCGATCGCCGGCGCGGGGGCGACGATCCCCGATTCGCCCACGCCCTTGGCGCCGTACGGGCCCGGCCCGTCTCCGTGCTCGATGAGGATCGCACCGAACTCGCGGGGCAGCGCCTCGATCGTGGGCACCGCGTAGTCGATCAGGCTGCCGTTGAGGAGCTGCCCGCGCTCGAACACCAGCTCCTCGCGCAGCGCGTGGCCGAGTCCCTGCATCGCGGCGCCCTCTTCCTGTCCCTCGCACAGCGCCGGATTGATCGCCCGGCCGACGTCCACGGTGGACAGGTAGCGCAGCACCCGGATCTCGCCGGTGTCGCGGTCGACGTGGATTTCGGCGAAGCCGATGCCCGCCTCCCAGAACGTCGTCGATCCGCCGAGCGGTCCCGAGAACACCCCGGGCCGGAACACCCCGCTGCCGATCAACTCCCCGCCCGCCAGCCCGTAATGCCTCGCGATCAGGTCGGCGTACGTCAGACGCCGCTGCCCCGCGATCGCCGCGCCGTCCGCGAGCCGGATGACGTCGGCCGGCGCTTCGAACGCGTCCGCCGCGAGCGCGACCAGCTGCCGCCGGACGTCGAGCGCGGCCTGCCACACCGCGTAGCCCATGAGCGTCGTGGACCGGCTCGCGCTCGTCCCCTGATCGTACGGCGTCGCGTCCGTGTCCGGCTCCGGGACGCGGACGTGGTGCAGCGGAAGCGACAGCGCCTCCGCGGCGATCTGAGACATGACGGTGCGCGCGCCCTGGCCGATCTCGACGCTGCCGGAACCGACGGTCGCACTCCCGTCCGCGTGGAGGCGCACGATCGAGTTCGACACCGTGTGCGTGCCTCCGCCGTCCTTGAATCCGATCGCGATGCCGCGGCCGCAGTCCGGCGGCAGGTCCCCCGGCGCGCCCCGGACCTCCTCGAGGCGGTCCATCTGCCCGCTCAGATCTCCGTCGATCGGCGTGTCCCCGGTCTGGTACTCGTCGCCGCGGCCGAGCAGATTCCGGCGGCGGAACGCGACCGGGTCCATACCGAGGGCATGCGCCAGCTCGGTCATCTGCGACTCGCCGGCCCACGAGGCCTGCGGCCCGCCGTATCCGCGGAACGCGCCGGCCGGCACCTTGTTCGTGTAGACGCAATACGCGTCAACCTCGACGCCGGCAAACCGGTACGGTCCGATCGACCGGTAGCCCGCCTTCTGCGTGACGCGCGGTCCGACGTCAGCGTACGCCCCGGTGTCGAGCCACAGCTCGACCTTGCGGGCGACCACGCCGCCGTCGCGCCGGGCGCCGGTCTTGATCCGCACGCGGGTGCCGTGCCGCGTCAGCGTGAGGAACGCCTCGGCCATCGACAGGGCCACCCGGACCGGCCGCCCCGCCTTGCGGGCGAGCGCCACCGCGAGCGGCTCCATCTTGGTATAGCACTTCTGTCCAAACGCGCCGCCGATCAGCGGCACGTGGACGCGCACCGCGTGCTGCGGCACCCCAAACATCTCCGCGAGCTCCCGCCGCACCGGGAACGGATGCTGGGCCGAGGACCAGACCTCGATGCCGTCGGGCCGCCACGCCGCGATCGAGACGTGCGACTCGAGCGCGCAGTGCTGGACGGCCGGAAACGTGTAGACGTTCTCCAGCACCACGTCCGCCGAGGCGAACGCCGCCTCGACGTCTCCGCGGCGCAGGTGGTACCGGTGGCAGACGTTGGTGCCCGGGATCGGCGCGAGCGACCGCAGATCCCGGAAGTGCCCGCTCGTCCGAAGCGCCCCATGCAGACGCGCGCCGCCGTCGGCGAGCGCGTCGTCAATCGTCTCGACGACGGGCAGGTCTTCGTACGCGACGTCGATCAGCTCGACCGCGGCCTCGGCGGTCGCCGCGTCGACCGCGGCCACGGCCGCCACGGGCTCGCCCTGATAGCGCACCCGATCGATCGCCACCAGCGGCTGGTCCTTGAACGCCGGCCCGTAGTACGGGTCGATGTCGCTGACGTCCGCGGCCGTCAGCACTGCGACGACGCCGGGCAGCGCCTCGGCGCGGGACGCGTCGACCCGCACGATCCGCGCGTGCGGCACCGGGCTTCGGAGGATGCGCGCCTCCAGCATCCCGGGCACCACGTGGTCCGACGCGTACACCGCACGGCCGGTGACCTTGTCGACCGCGTCGAGGCGCGGCGTCGACTGCCCCACGATCGTCAACGGCTGATCGGGTCCGCCGCGTCGGGTCATCCGCGCACCCCCGCGCGACCCCGGGCGGGCGCAGACCGGTGTCGCCGCATCTCAGCCGCCGCTCCCGCCGCGAAGCACCGCCCCGGCGGCCTGGATCGCCTCGACGATCTTCTTGTAGCCGGTGCACCGGCAGAGATTGCCGCGCAGGTAGTGCGTGATCTCCTCGACCGACGGGCACGGCGTCTCCACGAGCAGCGCACGCGCCGCGAGGATCATGCCCGGGGTGCAGAATCCGCACTGAAACGCGGCGTGGTCGATAAACGCCTGCTGGAGCGGGTGCAGGACCTCGCCGCGTGCCAACCCCTCGATCGTCAGGATGTCCTTCCCCCGTGCTTCGTACGTCAGGTAGGTGCACGCGCTGACGGGCGCACCGTCGACGAGCACGGTGCAGGCGCCGCACACCTGCAGGTCGCACGACCGCTTCGTCCCGATCAGTCCGAGTTCGACTCGCAACGTATCCACCAACAGATCGTTCGGGGCGATCGCCAGCGCATGCCGATGCCCGTTCACCGTGACGTCCACGGCGATCGTGCGCCCGCCGGGGCGAGGGGCGTCGGCGGGCGTCACGCCTCGCCCCTTTCGACCCGACCGCACGCCGTCTGCAGCGCGCGGCGCACAAACACCTTGGTCATCGCCGTTTTGTACTCGGCCGAGCCGTGCACGTCGCTGACGGGCGTCAGCGCCAGCTCGGACGCCGCGGCGACCTCGTCAACGGTCCGCAGGAGATCCGCGACCGACCGTCCTCTCGCCGCGTCCTCGGCCTCACGCAGCCGCGTCGGGCGTGGATTCACGCAGCCGACAGCGACGCGCGCATCCGCGACCACCGCGCCGTCCGCGGAGAGGGTCAGCACGACCGCCACACCGAGCGTCGGCCGCTCGTGCACACCGAACTTCATGTAGGCGCCCTGCGTGCGGGGCCCGAATCGAGGCAGCCGGATCTCTGTCAACACCTCGTCCGGCGCGCGCGACGTCTCGTACGGGCCGACGAAGAACTCCTCGATGGTCATCTGCCGGGTGCCGGACGCGCCGTCGAGCCGGACCGTCGCGTCGCAGGCGGCGCACAGCGTGCCTGGGTCGGCGCGCGGCTCCGCGAAACACAGGTTGCCGCCGATCGTCCCCATGTGCTTCACGCGGATGTTCGCGACGCCGCGCTCCACCTCCGCCAGCAGCGGTAGATGCTCCGCCACCGCCGGGGAGCGCTCGATCGTGCGGTGCGTCGCGAGCGCCCCGACACAGAGCGCATTCCCAGCGGAATCGCACTCGATGCCGCAAAGTCCAGGGATCGTCTTGAGGTCGATGAGGTGGCGGTAGCGCAGGAGGCCTTCCTTCATCGCGAGCAACAGCTCCGTGCCGCCGGCGTAGAACGCGGCCTCATCGCCGTATCGCGCAGACAGCCGGCTCGCCTCCGCCGTGGTCGCAGGCTGATGGATCTCGAACGGTCTCAGCACCGATGCGCCCTCGCCTATCTCCCACGTCGTGGCAGCCGAGTTCACGCGCGCCGCCGGAACAACACTGCCGGAGCCCCGCCCATCGCACTGGGATACTGGATACGACGTGCCGGACGTTGACTCCCGCCCGGGGGCTTCACCACGTACATCTCCGCAATCTCCGGCACGTCAGCGGGTGTGTAGGACGCCCAACCCCGCAGGGAAGCCTCGTCAACCCTCGAACGTATCACCGCTAGTCCTATCCCGATGTCCCCTGCCAGTACGTTCGGGAATGCCCCATGAAACGACACGCGCGGAGCGGGGCCTCGCTCGACTCCGGCGCATGGAGAGGTGCGCAACATGCGTAGGCACAGCTCGAACTGGGTGGGCACGTTCGGGCGCAGTTCCATCGTCGCCGGGTGCCTGGTGGCATCGCTCGCGGTCGGCATTGGCGTGTTCGACCGGGCGTTCGGAGCGTCGCGAGATACCGTCGTCATCGCGCAGGGGACCGATATCACCACGGGCGACCCGCAGCGAACGGGGCTGACACCGGACCTCAACGTGCTCTCGAACATCTACGAGACCCTCATCAATCGCGACGCGCAACTGCACCTGCACCCTGGGCTTGCGCGGTCCTGGCGCATGATCGATCCGACGACGTGGGAGTTCACGCTTCGCCCCGGGGTACGCTTTCACGACGGCGAACCGTTCACCGCGCAGGCCGTGAAATTCTCGATCGAGCGGGGACTGGATCCGCGGCTACGCTGGCCCCGGGCCCGGCTGTTCGCGCCGATTCGCGCGGTGACGGTCGTGAATGCCACGACCGTGCGCATCGAAACGAAGTCGCCGATGCCGCCGGCCCTGTTTCTTCAGCTCATCGCCGTCAACAGCTGGATCGTGCCGCCGGGCTACCTCGCGACCAACGGCGACGACGCGCTCATCCGGCACCCAGTCGGCACCGGGCCGTACAAGTTTGTGGAATGGGTACAGGACGATCACGTGACGCTGGCCGCGAACACCGACTACTGGGGCGGCGCTCCGAAGATCGCGCACGTGATCGTGCGGGCGATCCCCAACGAGGCCTCCAGGCTGGCCGAGCTGCTTGCGGGATCGGTGGACCTGATCAATCTGATTCCCCCAGACGAGTTCGACGTGGTGCAGCGCGACCGCAACGCGAAGCTGGTGCACGCGATCAGCTTGTCGATGTTTTTCATGGACCTCAACATCGTGAATCTTCCGGCGGGACGGCCGCTGGGGGATCCGCGAGTCCGGCAGGCCCTGAACTACGCCGTGGCGCGGAAGGCGCTGCTCACCACCATCATGCACAACGACGGGACACCGATTGTCACTTTCTGCACGGCACTCCAGTTCGGGTGCGATGCGTCGGTGCCGGCGTGGTCGTACGACCCCGGCCGAGCCAAGGCGCTGCTGGCCGAGGCAGGCTACGCCGGCGGGTTCGACATGACGATTGCGACGACGTCCGGCGTGTACCCCGGCGACCGCGATCTCGCGCTGGCCATCGCGGCGCAGCTGAATGAAGTCGGAGTGCGCGCACGGGCGGTGATCGTCGAGTACGGCATCTTGCTGCAGCAGGTCGCCAACAAGAAGCTGGCGTACGATTCCACGCTCACGAGACACACCAGCTTTTACGGCGACGCTGGAGAGATCGCGGCCACCTACACCAGTCAAGCCGGGTATACGTCGTGGTCGCCTGCGGATCCGCGCTTCGAACAGCTGCTCGCCGACGCCGCACAATCCGCGGACGGAGCCAAGGCCAAGGCGCTGCTGCGTCAGGCGCAGCTGTTGTTCCGGGAGGAGATGCCGACGGTCCCGTTGTTCACGGCACCCAACGCCTACGGCATGAACCGCGCGCTGACGTGGACGCCGCGTCCCGACCTGCTGCTCCTGATGCGGGACGCGTCCTGGAACTGATCGGAGGACTGCGCGCGTCCGGGCAACGCGTCCGCTCGCTGCGGCGGGGCCCCAGGCCGGCCCGGCAGGTGATCCCGATCCATCCGTGGAACTCAGGGGCTGTCGCGCAGTGGCCGGACCGGGTGGCCCGCACGCCGCCGCGGCCGGCGCAGTGGTTCACGACACAGGGGCCGAGGAGCGATCCGTGGACACATCGGTGGGACCCCAGATCAACTCGCTCCGACGAGGCGACTACAAGACGATTCGCGAGCTGCTGTTCAAGCATCTGCGGCAGCTCATCATCTCGGGGTCCTACGCGGCCGGCGCCAAGCTCGTGGAGCAGGACCTCGCGGAGCAGTTCAATGTGAGCCGGACGCCCGTGCGTGAGGCGATCCGCAAGCTCGAGATCGAAGGCTTGGTCCGGTACCAATCGCGCCGCGGCGTCATCGTCACGGGGTTCTCAGAGAGCGACATCGACGAGATCTATGCCGCCCGCGAGGTGCTGGAGGGATTGGCGGCGCGGCTCGCCGCGGAGCACGCCACCGAGCAGGATCTGAGTGCGCTGCGCCAGCTCCTGGACCAGATGAGCGAGGCGTTCGCGGCCGGCGAGTACAAGCGCGCCGCGCAGATCCACACCCGATTCGACGACCTATTGTACCAGACCGGCCGAAACCAGCGTCTCCTGGGCATCCTCACGCAGTTCAGCCAGTACATCGAACACGGCAAGCTCGTCTCGCTCACCAGGCAGGGCCGCGCCGACGAGATCCGCGCCGAGCATGCGGCGATGGTCGAAGCGATCGCGACCCGAGACCCCGACGCCGCCGAACGCGCCGCGCGCCTGCACGTCGCGAACGCCCGCCGGGCGTTCTTTGGGCGCGATCGGGTCCCGGCGGGCACTCCTCGATTCGAAGAAGCGCTCCGGCGCTGACCCCGGCGTTCAGTCGAGCCCGTCGGCCAATCCGGCGCGGCGCAGCACCCGCTTCTCGTACGCCCAGTACTCCGCTACGTGCCGCTCGCCGTGCTGCGGCTCCTGCATGGCTCGCGCCGCGGCGTCTGGGATCGGCTCGGGCGTGCCGAACCCGTGCGCGATGAACTGCAGCTCCGCGGCGCGCTCGAGCGTCACCGCCGTGTACACCGCCCAAGGAACGGTCGGTCCGACCACCAGGATCCCGTGGTTCTTGAGGAGCACCGCCTTGTGGGATCCCAGGACCGCGGCAACCGCCGCGCCCTGCCGCGCATCCGTGATCAGCGCGGCCGTCCCATCGAACACCGGCAGCCCGTCGGCGAAGAGCGTCGCATGCGGGGTGATCGGCCGCAGCGGCTGTCCGGTGGCGCCGAGCGCCGTCGCGTACGGCGGATGCGTGTGCACGACCGCTCCGACGTCGCGGCGCGCTTTGTAGACCTCGGTGTGGAGCGGCAGTTCTGCGTGGATCGGATGCGCCCCTTCGAGGCGGCGTCCCTCGAGGTCGATCGCGACGACGTTGGCCGCCGTGACCTCGTCGAGCCCGACCCCCTTGCCTTTCATCAGCATGGCATCGAGACCGGGGTACCGGGCGCTGACGTGCCCGAGGGCAATGTCCCCGTGCCCGCCGTGATGCAGCATCCGGCAGCCCCACGCGACCGCGTCCCGGAGTTCGCGGATACGCTCGACAGACACGCTCATCGATCCACGCCCCTCCACGACGATTCGAGCATGCGGTCCCCTCCTGCGTGACGCGCGGGGGTGCGCCCGGCCGCGCTCGGGCGTCCCGCCTAGCCAGGGGCCGGGCCGGCCGCGTCAGCCTCGAGCGCCTGCTGCACGGCGCGGGCGAACTGCGCCATCAGCTCGTCGGCTTTGTGCTGGATGACCCCCTGCCCAAGCGTCCCGAGCTTGCCGAGCACGGTGGTGTCGGTGAGGATCACCAGCCTCGAGCCGGCGGGCGCCGCCTCGAGCCGGAGCTCGAGCGCGACTTTGAGCGAGCTGCCCACGGCAGAATCGCGGCCGGCCGCCTGCGCCGCAAGCCGTCGCCCCTCATCGACCTCGAGCACCTCGATGTCGAGCGGAAACCGCACCCGAAACGGCCCGACCCGCTCGCTGACGACGGCCGCGTACTGCTTGTGGGGTACGACCGTGCGCACGTCGGTACATCCGGGCAGGCACCGCGCCACGCGCTCGACGTCCCACAGGAACGCCCAGACCTGCTCGGGGGGCGCCCCGACGACGAGCGCTTTCTCGAATCGCATCGCCCGGGTGCGCTCCGCTCAGTGCGTCAGCGGGCCTCCGCGGCGACGGGCTCCGCGTAGGGCGTCTCCGTCCAGTATCGCTTCCACACCTCGCCGGTGCGGAGCCCCTCGGGAATGTCCTCCGTCCGGAAGCGCAGCGTCAGCTCGATGTGCCCGTCCGCGTGCCGCCACGCGTGACACGGCTTCCCGAGCGCGATCCGGACCGTGGTATCGGCCGGCGACGCCCCGTCGAGCTCGGCCACGAGCGCGGACTGCGTCGTCTCCGACCGCACGTCGGAGTCGTGCCGGCAGATCGAGTTCGGTCCCGGCCCGTTGCCGTGATCCTGGGTGAACCCCGTGAAGTCGTCCAGCGTCAACCGGCCGGCGCGGCCGCCGAGGAGCTCCTGCGCGCGCGCAAACCGGCAGTACGACGACACGTCCTGCGGGTCGTTGAGATCGTGCAGCGTCACGAAGCGGTTCGTCCGCAGCCCGACGCCCCGGTCGTAACTCTGGACCGCCACGCGGTCGTAGGAGCCTTCGATCACGAACGCGCGCTGTGCATCGACAAACTCGAGGTTGCCCGGGGTCGCCATCGGCGACTCCGCCACGCGCGCGATCATCGCCTGGGTCGCCAGCATGGCGGCCGTGAGCTCGAGGCCGTCGCGGGCGAGCTGGGCCCGGTCGACCGCGCGCTCCTGCGTGGACGTGACCGCGCGGGTGCGCAGCTCCGTGGTGCGGGCGATGTTCGTCCCGGCGCACACTCCGCGGTCGTTGACCCCCATCTTCAGTCCGGTCCCGCCCGCCTGCCCGACCCCGATCACCGCGGGCTTCCCCTGCGGCCGGAGCGCCACCAGGATGTTGATCTCCTTGTTCTTGTGGAAGTTCGGGCCAACCATGTCCTCGCGTCCGATCTTGTCGCTGTTCTTCATGAACAGCGCGCGGCCGCCGGCGGTCGCATCCGGCAGCGCCCACATGACCGAGCACTCGTCGGGAGCGATCCGCCCGTGGTACAGGTTGTAGGCGAGGACATCAGGATACGCCAGCCGGGCGCCCGCCGCGATCCCGGCGATCTCCTCGCACCGGGCGTCGCCGAGCACCCGGCGCTCCCCGCGGAGCGCGGAGGCGAGCACCGCGCGCCGGTCCCACCCCGCCCGTGCGGCGTCCCCCCAGAACTGTCCGACGTTCGCCGCGACCGCCTCGGCGAGCTGCGTCCCGTGCGCGTAGCCGATCTGCCATTCGGTCCCGGCGCTCACCAGCACGTCCATGATGGTCTCCTTCCCTCGGCTCTCGACCCGGCGCGCGGACGCGCGCGCCCGGCTAGACGATCGGCTTCTGCAGCTGCCCGCCCGGCTTTCCGACCACCTCGCCGTTCTCCATCACGACCCGGCCGCGGACGATCGTGTACACCGGCATCCCCTTCACCCGGAATCCGTGGAACGGCGTGAGCTTGCTCTTGCTGTGCAGCTTGTCCTGATCGATCGTGCCTTCCTTCCGCATGTCCACGATCGTGACGTCGCCGTCGGCCCCGTACCCGAGGTGGCCCTTGCGCGGCCACAGATTCCACGCGCGCGCCGGGCCTTCGGCCTGGACCTTGACGTACTGCGACAGGTTCATGCGGCCGGCGTTCACCTGGGTCAGCATGAGCGGCACGTTGGTCTCGACCCCCGGCCATCCAGCGATCGCCTTCCAGATGTCCCCCATCGGATTGTCGAAACTCTTCTCCTCGCGGGTATGCGGCGAGTGGTCGGTCCCGATGACCTCGATCGTGCCGTCGAGCAGCCCGCGCCAGAGCGCCTCGGCGTGCTCGTGCGACCGGACCGGCGGATTCATCTTCAGCAGCGATCCGAGCTGCATGCGGACCATGTCCTCGCCTTCCATGATCAGGTAGTGCGGCCCGGTCTCGCCCACCACGTCGACGCCGCTGTCCTTGCCCTGCCGCACCAGCGCGACGCCCTCCGCGGCGCTCATGTGATAGATCATGAGCTTGCTCTTGGCCTCGCGCGCGAACATGATCGCGCGCGAGATCGCCTCGGCTTCCGCGACCGCCGGCCGCGACTCCAGGTGCGCGAGCGGGTCCTTGCGTCCCTGGTCCTGCAGCTTCTTGCGCAGATACAGCAGGATGCTGTTGTCCTCCGCGTGCACGCCGCAGCGCAGGCCGGTCTCGGCCATGATCCGCCACGCGTCGATGATCTCCCCGTCCGGCGGGGCCGGGATGTTGCCCACGGTCTCGCCGAGGAAGATCTTGTACCCGACGACGCCCGCATCGGCAAGCGGCAGGATCTCGCCGCTATTGCCCTCGACGATTACGGCGTAGATGCCGTAGTCCACGTAGGACGTGCCGTCGGCGCACGCGACCTTGGCGTGAAACCCTTCCACGTTGGAGGTCGGGGGCACGACGTTCGGCATGTCGATGATCGTCGTGATGCCGCCCGCCGCCGCCGCCTGCGACCCGGTGTCAAAATCCTCCTTGTACGCGAGGCCCGGCACGCGGAAGTGCACGTGCGGGTCGATGAGCCCGGGCAGCACGTGGAGGCCCGTCGCGTCGATCACCTTCTTGGCCTGCGGCAGGTCGTCGCGCACCTGGATGGCCAGCACTTTCCCGTCCTGGATCAGGACGTGCCCGCGGTAGCTCGCGGCCGCACTGACGATCGTACCGTTCTTGACGATCAGATCCACGCTCATTCACACGCCTCCTGTCCGTGGTTCAATTGACGAGCTCGACGTCGAGCGGCCGTGCTGCCGCGCTTACGGCGCCGGCGCGGGGGTGCGCCCGAGGCGCTCGAGATACTCGAGCGCCTCGGGCGAGTGGATGACGTCGCCGTATTTCAAGTGCATGTCGAGCAGGCTCGCCTTGTGCGCGAGATGGAGCCGGTCGGCGCAGCCGTCGGCGACCACCCCGACGCGGAAGTTGTACGACATCGCGTCCACGCACGTCGCCCGGACGCACCCGCTCGTGGTGAACCCCGCGAGGAGAATCGTATCCGCACCGTGCGCGTGCAGGAAGCTCACGAGGGGCGATCCGAAAAACGCGCTCGGGAACCTCTTCTCGATCACGACCTCGCGCGGCCGCGGCGCGAGTTCCGGAACGATCGGCATCTCGAGCGACGGCACACCGTGGGTCACGTCGGCAGACCGGCGCTTGCGGGCGAAGCTGTCGAACGCCTCCTCGCCCGCCTTGATGCCCGACTTCGAGTACATCACCGGCACCCCCAGCGCCCGCGCGCGGGCGATGAGCGCTTGGATGCACGCGACCGCGGCCCACGCGTCGTCGCCGACGCTCGTGGGATACACCGCGGTCGAGGCGAAGATGTCGCCGCGCATGCCGACGAAGTGCTCCTGCGCGTCGACCACCAGGACCACCGGGCGCGTCCCGAGGCCTCGGGCCGCGCCGTGCCCGCTCGCCTCGATCACGCGGCGGTCGCGCTCGGAAAGAATGTCGTCCCATGCGGCCATCGGCGTTCCGTCCCCCTTCGCGGCGCGGCTCGGCGGTGCGTGCGGCGGTCCCGGGGCGCGCCCCCCCCGGGACCGCGGCGGGCCGACGGCTAGTGCTGCATGTACCCGAGGCTGCCCATCGCGAGCGTGATGAACTGCGGCGCCAGGATCTGGTTCACGTCGATCGTGCCGTGCAGGATGCCGAGCTTCACGAGCAGGTCCTGGGCGCCCTGGACCGACGCCGCCGTCACGCCACCGTTGAGCCCGTAGGCCATCGCGATCTCGCGCTGGCCGCGCGCGACCACCGACGGATCGAGCCCCGGCACGTCCTTCATCACGATCTGCGCCGCCGCGTCGGGGTTCTGCACGGCCCAGCGCCAGCCGCGGATGTCCGCCGTCACCAGCCGTGCCAGCATCTGCGACTGGTTCTTGGCGACGGTGTCCGACGTGATGTCGTACGACGTCGGCAGATCGGGAAACTCGGCGCCCAGCGAGGTGAGGACGTGGACCTTGCCCTGGTCGATGGCGTCCAGCATCGGCTTCAGCACCGCGATCGTGAGCGAGGTCGCGTCGACGCGGCCCAGCAGCAGCGCCTGCGCGCGCGGGACCGGGCCGCCGATCGGCAGGTACTGGATGTCGTCGGGATTAATCCCGTACTTCGCCGCGATCAGCTTGATCTCGTTCTGCTGCTGCCCCCCGGGGTCCGAGATCGCGAAGCGCTTCCCCTTCAAATCGGCGATGGTCTTGACCGCCGACGAGGCCACGAGCACATCGGTGCCCTTCTCCGCCGGGCCCGAGATGATCTTGATCGGCGCGCCGTTCGTGTACGCGAGGAACGCCGTCCCCGGATCCGTCAGGGCCACGTCGACCTGCCCGCTGAGGAGCGCCCGCACGACCGTCACAGACCCCGGCAGCGGGATGATCTGCACGTCAAGCCCCTGCTGCTTGAAAAACCCCTGCTCGAACGCGAAATACGGCTGGACCGTCGTAATCGCCGGCGGCGCCGTGGCGAGGCCGTAGCGGACCCTGATCAGCTGCTGCGCCACTCCCGCGGTCGTTCCCATGCCGACGAGCATCCCCATGCAGACGACGACCATCAGCCATCCGAGCCAGTGCCCCGCGCGGCGTCTCATGCCGTCACCCTCCGTGTGTCGTGATCCGGGCCTCATCCGGCCCGTTCGGTTTCTTTCCACGGCGCCAGCCGCCGTTCGGTCCAGCCGGCCAGCGTCGTCAACCCGACTCCCAGGAACGACAGCACCAGCACGGGCACAAACAGTTTGGCGGTCGCGAACGCGTTCGAGAACACGACGATCAGCGCGCCCAGCCCGGTCAGCGCGGTGAAGAACTCGGCCACGACCATGCCGATCACCCCGCGGCCGATCGCGACCCGAATGCCGGCCATCACGAACGGCAGGGCGCTCGGCAGCACCACCTTGAACATGATCTGCCGGCTGTTCGCCCCGTACGCGCGGACGACGTCGACCGTGGCCCGGCTGACATTGCGCACCCCGGCGTACGTGTTGATCACGATCGCAAAGAAGCACGAGAGAAAGATGATCACGACCTTCGCCGAGAATCCGAACCCAAACCACAGCATGATCAGCGGGATCAGCGCCACGGTCGGGGTCGCGTACAGCGCGGTCAGAAACGGATCGAGCGCCTCGTAGCACAGCTTGGACCGGCCCATCAGCAGGCCCACCGCCACGCCGGCGACCAGGGACAGGAAGAAGCCGGTCGCGAGCGGCTCCAGGCTCTGCACGAGCGCCCGCAGCAGCTCGCCATCCCGCACGAGCCCGAAGAACGCGCCCACCACCGCCGTCGGATAGCTCAACATGATCGGGTTGAGCGAGCGTCCGTACAGCTCCCAAGTCACGAGGAGCGCGGCCGCCACGGCGCCCTGGACCAGCCGCGGGTGATCGGTCAGCCTGAATCCCGCGCGCCGAGGCGGCGTCAGCCCGTAGATCAGCCCGTCGTCCGCCGAGGCGGCGTCAATCGACCCGCGCAACGTCCCGCTCTGGCTCATAGTAATCGGTCCTTTCATGGAGTACCTGCGCGACGCGCTTGCGCACCTCCACGAAGCTCACTTCCGACCCGAGGTCCCGCCCGTAGCGCGGCTTGGGAAAGTCGACCGGCACCTCCGCGACCAGCCGGCCCGGACGCGCGCTGAACACCAGAATCCGGTCTGAGAGGTACACCGCCTCGTCGAGGCTGTGGGTCACGAACAGGATCGTCGTGCGCGTCATCTCGCAGATGCGCAGCAGCTCGTCCTGCAGCAGCGCGCGCATCTGCGCGTCGACCGCGGCGAACGGCTCGTCCATCAAGAGGATCCGGGGCTCCACCGACAGCGCGCGCGCGAGCCCGGTCCGCTGCTGCATCCCGCCCGAGATCTGGTGGGGATAGTACCGCTCAAACCCCTTGAGGCCGACGAGGGTGATGTACTTCCGGGCGGCCTCGTGGCGGCGCTCGCGGTCGACCCCCTGGATCTCCAGACCCAGCTCGACGTTGCTGAGCACCGTGCGCCACGGCAGCAGCCCGTAGTTCTGAAACACGATGCAGCGGTCGCGGCCGGGCGGTCCCGCCGGCTGCCCGTCAACCAGCACCTGGCCGCGGTCCGCCGACTCGATGCCCGCGATGATGCGCAGCAGCGTCGTCTTGCCGCAGCCGCTCGGGCCCAGCACCGACACGAACTCCCGCTCGTTCACGACAAAGCTGGCATCCTGCAGCACCGGCAGCGCCCCCCAGCCGCGCGCCGTCGGGCGGAAGAACAGCTTCGAGATGCCCTGGACCTCCAGGACGCTAGAGGGCGGCGTACTGCTCGAAGATGGCGGCTGCAAACTTGATCCCCCTGAGATAGTGTTCCTCCGTGACGAACTCGTCCGTCGCGTGCCCGCGGTGCCCGGGCGGTCCCACCCCGGTCCCGACGCCGGGCATCCCCAGATAGTTCCCGAGCCACACCCCCTGCCGGCCGGCGTACTCCTCGGTCGGCTTGACGATCGGCTCGCCGTAGAGCGTCCGCGCGGCGGCCACCACCGCGCGCGCGATCGCGCTGTCCGGGTCCGTCTTCGCCGTCTCCACGGTGGCGAGCGTTTCCACGCTGACCTCCTGAAACCCGCACCGATCCAAGTGCGACCGCAGCAGCGCGAGCACGCGCTCGGGCGTCTGCTGCGGCACCAGCCGAAACTCGAGCTTCGCCGAGGCGCGGCTGGGGACGATGCCCTTCGGCCCGTCGCCGGTGTACCCGGAGACGAACCCGCACACCGTCGCGCACGGCTGAAACAGGAGCCGCTCCAGTGCCGGCGCGCCGCTGATCCCCAAGACGAACTGTGAGAGGCCGAGTTCCCGCTTCACGAGGTCGTCGTTCCACGCCATCGCGTCCATGAGCGCGCGATCCCGCGCGGTCGGGGGAGTGACATCGTCGTAAAAGCCGTCGATGGTAATGCGCTCATCCTGCCCCTTCACCGACGCGAGCGCCCAGATGAGCCGCCACGCGGGGTTCGGATACAATCGCGCCCCGGCGGAGTGGAGATCGTTCGGGGTGCCCGTGGCGGTGAGTTCCACGTACAGCATTCCGCTGGTCCCCAGCCCGATCTTGGGGACGCCGCTCGGGTCGATCGCGCCATCGAAGGAAAGGGCGGCATCCGCGCGAAGGCGGTCGCGGTACCGGTCCACGAACGTCACCAGGTTCGGGCTCCCGCGCTCCTCCTCCCCGTCGAGGACCAGGACGGCCCCGCACGGAGCGTGCCCCCGGGTCCCCCGGAAGCACTCAAACGCGTTGACGAGCGCCAGCACGTTCGCTTTGGCATCGGTCGTCCCGCGGCCGATCACGCGCCCGTCCACGCGCGCGGCGCCGTAGGGGGGATGGCTCCATTCCTCGTGCGGGCCCGCGGGGACGACGTCGTAGTGGCTGTACAGCAGCACGCGCTTGCCCCCCGGGGGCGCCGGATACGACGCGTACACGATGGGAGCGAGCTCGTCGACGGCGACCGCCTCCGCCTCCCAACCGTAGCGGCGAGCGAGATCGACCATGTACGCCGCGCAGGCGCGCTGGTCCGCCAGGCGTCCGCTCTCGCTGGGATGCCGGACGAACTCGCACAGATCCCCCACAAACCGTTCGGCGTGCCCATCGACATATCGGGACACGTCGCTGAGCGTCTCCGACGGCAGATCACGATCGCCCGCAGATGACATGTGCGCGATGCCGCATCCTCTCCGATACTGGTATCAGCTGATCACCGTATGCCCACGGTGCCACAGAGAACGCCCGGGACGCGACCCGATCGGGGAGCGGCCGGGCATTCTGCATACAATATACAATTCGCGCCACCCAGAAACCCCCCTGCCGTTCCTTATTAGGGTAACAACATACTTGACTGACTAGGACTGTTCGGATAGAATCACAAACGGAGACCAGCGCGGTTGGGAGTGGGTCATCACTGACCCGCTCTCTTCTTTTACGGGTTGATACACGGTTATGCAACACGGGTTACTACGAAACCATATACGCCCCATTGACAAACCCGAACACGGGTCCTATACTTCCTTCTAACGAAGCGAGAATGACCTCCTGCGGGGAGGTCATCTCGTAGAGCAGTACTTGGGCTGCGGGGTTGGGTCATCGGCTGTTGAAGTCGGTTGCGTTGCCGGACCGAGTGCATAGCGCACGGGCCGGTGGCCCTTTCCCGCTATTGCCCATAGTAGCACATTTGTTTGCCTTGTCAAGGCGAGCAAAAAGGAGGGGAGAAGAATGCCCTATAGGTTGAACATCGCAGGGTTAGCGATTGAGTGCGACACGATTGAGGAGTTACGGGACGCCGTACGGTCGCTTGGACAGAATGGTAACGGCGCTATCTCTCAAAAATATCGTGCCGCACCCTCAGATTCGGCTGTGGTGGACGATGGGCAGTGGACACCGGACCAATACGTGAAATTCCTTTCCTACGTCCAGAAGCCACGACAAAAGCAGTTATTGAAGATACTCTTTGCCGGCGGTTCTGGGTGGACGACAACCGTTGATATCCAGAGAGAGATGGGCGCACAAGCGAAAAGCAACAGCGCGATTTCTGGGCTCATTACAAGTCTCGTGAAGAACGCGAAGCGGGTGAACAACACCCCCGCGATTTCTCACGAGCGCATTAAGGTGAATGGCGCCAGGGCCATCAAATATCGGCTGACCGATTCGCTGCTAAAGGCGTCGGAGCAGTACGTTCGAACAAGATGAAAAGTACGGGCATCGCCGGAACTGGCGATGAGAGTATCCCCCTCTTGGGTGGTGGAGTGCGTATCTACGTTGACGAGTCTGGGACTCATGGCAGTAGTCCGTGGCTTGTGATTGGCATACTCTTTGTGCCGGACCACGGGATGTTTCATTCCGAGCTGTGCGGCACAAAGGAATCCCAGGAGTACTTTCAACGCGTCTCCTCAGCGTAACGCGAGGTACAAGGAAACTCATTTGGCCGATTTTAAATCACACCGTGACCGCAACGTGGCATTAGCTTGGATCAAGGCGTTTTTCACGCATGGCTGCTATTTTCGCAGCATCGTGATAGATTGGTCGATCTGGCAGGGGCAGTTTTTTGGCGGTCCATTTGAGCACGATGCCCTTAAGAAGAGACGCGCTTACAAAAAATGGACCGAGATGATCATCCATCAGGAAACACCATACCTTCGAGATGCCACACTCTATCTTGATGCGCTCCACGTACTGCACGGTTACGATCTTCTCGAGCACTTGAAAGATCGATTCACTCGGAATTACCAAGGCACTACGCCCTGGATCTCGGAGTTTCAAGTCACGGATTCATGGAGAGACGCGAACCAATGTCTTCAGTTGGCCGATCTTCTCACCGGGTGTGTTTATCATACTCTCGTGCCGGCTGGTCCACAGACGAAGCGCAGCCTGCTAAGAGACCAAACAGCCAGTCACCTTTACGATGGTCTCCGCGAGTTCGGTGTCCGAGATAGCGCACCTAGTTTCTGGCGAGGATACCATAAGAACACACTAACAAAGCATTTCCCAAAGTTTAGTGAGTGGTTTTGGAGACCGGAGAAATAGGGAGTCAAAGAAAAGCAGAAACCCAGGTGAACCAGCTGTCGTAGGAGATCGAGCGTTAACCCGAACCCTCGGCTGGCGCCCTGAGTTCCGCACTGTCAGTATACCCAGTTACCTGGGTCCTAGTCAACCTATCCTTCGATCACTTCTTTGCTTTGCGCTTGCTCCGGCTATATTCTGCCCGCTTTGCGTCTAACTCCTTCTTCGGCACCGCAAGAATCCTGCGCGTAAATACGCGCAGACGTTCGATGGAATCATCAGTGTCGCGGTCGGCAGATTTCCTCACGCCTTCAGTTTACCACGTCTACCCCGCCGCTGGCGAGGACGGGGAAGGTTCTTCCATCGGCATATCCTTCCCGGTCAATCCACGGTACGTCAACCGCCGTCCTGTGGTGGCGCGCAGCACGCTTCAGGAAACGGTCGGCATCCTTGCCCTTGCGGTTGTTGAACCGGAACGCCTGCTCATCGAGATAGCGGAACAGATGGAACGGTTCCACGCTTACATACGTCCCCTTGATCCCTCGCTTCAGGAGGGACCAGAAGTTCTCCATGCCGTTCGTGTGGACTTTACCCTCCGCGTAGGACTCCGCATGGTCGATGACCTGATGGACGTACTTCTCGCCTAGTGTCCGGTAGGACAATAGGGAGTCGGTGAAGACTTCCGATCCCTCCTCGACGTGCTGGTGAACCTCGGGCGTAAGACTCTTGCGCCGTACGTTGCGGACGACGTTGACGCGCACGGTGCTGTGCCCATCTGCGCCGTGGCGCTCCAGCAGACCCATGACAGCGACCTTACCCATACCTCCGGTGCCCTTGATCGTGCGTGCCTTGCGGTCCTTGTGCATGAACCGCGCCGTTACTTAGCCTAGATTTCTGATTTGACTGCGCACGGAGAACCTCGGGGTCGCGTCGAATGCCTTTTTCGGATGCGGGTTTGCGCGCACTGAAGATGCTGGGGGGGTGCGTACCCGATGGGTAAAGCCCAAAGCCAGCCCTTCCAGCTCTCGTTCAACCCCATGTTGAAGGTCGAGTTCCAGGGACCCCGGGTCACCTCCGATGGGGACCTGATCCTCGTGCGCGACCTGGACGAGCGGTTGGGCTTCAGTGCCCTCATCGTACGCCATTTGACCGATCCGCGGGGCCCGAACACCCAGTTCTCGCTCGCCGACCTGGTCCGGCAATCCGTCGACCGTCGATTAGCAGGGTACGAGGACGTGAATGATGCTGAACGTCTCTCCCAGGATCCGACCTTCCGGCTGATTGGCTCGGAGCAGCTCTGGGAGCGCTGGCCGCCCTGACGTGCTGCTGACCCAAGATGAGAATCTCGCCGGGCTGGCCGCGATCAATCGGGAGTTGATCGCGAAGGTGGACCCCGCGGACGCCCCGCCACGGCGGCAGGGCAAGGATGCAGTCGTCCGGGCCGATGCCGGCTTTGCCAAGCCGGAGCTCTATGAAGCCCTTGCCAGCGCGACCATGCCCGGGAGGGTTCGGACGGGCCCGAACCCCCTTTCATGGGGCCGTCGGTCACACGCGTCCCCGAAAAGTCAGATGGACTTCTTCAACAAAGGGTGTCCAGACACAGATCATGGAAATTCCGGTTAGGGTCATTGTTTAACAGCAGCGTTCCTGCTGTTCGCGCAGATTCGCAGATCATTGGGAAATCGGGGAGGCGTCGATGAAAACTTCTCGAGGGCACATTTACGGAGTGGCGGTCGCCGTGGTCGTGGGCGTCATTGGCGTCGCCGCCATGCCGCACTCGGCCTCGGCTGCGACCGCGCCTCCGGCGCCGAGCGACTTGCACGAAATCATGAGCAAGAAGGAGTGCGGTACCGTCCCTCCGCCGAGCTTCTGCGACGGTGTGATCAGCGGCGGGGGGATTATGCTGGCTTGGAAGGGCGACATCTCGGTGCCCAGCACGTATAAAGTCTATCGGGTCGACGGTGGCCGGCACGATCTCGTCATCGCCGTCTATACCACGTGGGCGGCGCTGCCTAAGTCACAACGACCGTTTGCAGCGCACTGCTATGAGGTTGCGGCGACTCTTGGTACGCTCGCGTCCCGTCCCAGCGGCCGATGGTGCGCGGGCCCCGACTCCACGCCGACCGTCAAGACGTTCACGCCGAGTCAGTTGTCCTCTCTGTCGACGACGCGCCTGGGGCTGGAACGGGGGGACGACGCCTGCGGCCTGAATATCCAGGGCAGCAAGATCCTCTCCGGCCTGACAAACCTGTTCGGCCCCCTGTTTGCGTCGAACTTTTCATGGCTCAGCGCCGGCATAGATACGGGCAACACTGCCCTCCCGTGGACACAAACCGTCCAAAGCTCGGTGCGCGAAGTGGGAGCACTCGGTAGCCCCTTCGTGATCAACTCGAGCACGCAGGCATTTTCGTTTCTCCAGTGTGGCTCGCTGGGCTCGTACCACACGACGAAGAACTACGCCTCGGCCTACGCCTCCATCGGCGTCGCATTTCCACTCAAGGGGCTTTCCGAACATAGAGTGTTCTCGGCGACGTTGACGATGGGCATCGGTCCGTCGACGGTACTCAAGGCCGGCAAGTTAGCGCGCATCAGCGGCCTCTCGACGCGCACCAGCGATTCCTTGTGCGTCAAGGACGCCGATCCCGCTGCGGCCCCCTGGTGGACCGCAGCAGACCTACATCTGTGGGGCTACGGCTCTCAGAAGGCCTCCTTCGCGTTCGGCCCTACGGCGTCGGTCCAGGCTGACGTCACCTCCATCGTACAGACGTGGGCCAACGACCGCGATGGCGGCGACAATGGGTTCATCCTCAGGGGGAACCTAGACCCGACGACCATGCCGGGGGTCCTGCCCTCCTCGGGCCTGGCCGCCTGCATGACACAATACGAGACTCCAAAGCTCGAGGTCGTCTATTTCTAAATGAATGCCTTCGCTGGGCAGCGAACCCGATGGTACCCCGCGCCGCGCACCGCACAAACGGGACAAGGCATCGTTGTCCGCTTCATGGATGCAGGAGACCGGTCCGGGACATTGCTCGACCATCAGTTGCTTCACGTCGCGCGCTGTAACTCGGAAAAACCGCATTAGGGCATTAAGGCTGCAGGATCTCTTGCAGTTGGGCGATGCGCTCTTGGACCCACTCGAGTGGCGGGACTTGAACGCCCTTTTACGAGGTATGAAACCAGTTTGACCAGGATTTGAGCGCTGTTCGGCGGCGCGATTTTGTTGAGCGTCACGACCGGCGCAAGGGTGATGGGTACGCCTTTACCGTGTTGACTCAAAAGTCCTCGACACCGAAGTAGGGGGTGATGGGTGGGTCGAGGAGTGGCGCGGTGGCCTTGCGACTCCGTTTCCACCCCCCGCCTCATCGAACCGGACATGCAGATCTCCCGCATCCGGCTCCCCTGTCCACTTCGCACCAAGGGTTATGGGACCTATCGCGCTGAGAGCGCTTTCGGGAGCCTGTGCACATATCGGACACCGTAATCCTCGTACAGTCCGAGCGTGCCATAGATCCACTCCCTACTCCACCTCTTCCAGCCGAAGCCTGGCCGCTTTGCCGCCCTCGCCAAGTGGCGTCGCACTTTCTTCTCGACCCAAAACCGCAGATATGTAAAGTGCCGACTGGCGTGACCGATGCGAAGTAGAGTAAGGAGTTGGCGCGCCGCGCCGCCCTGCCGATTAGGGGTGCAGCCTGTCCACCTCCGTCGGTGGCGTGCAGCCTCCAGCCTTCGTTCTGGGTGACACACGTTTCCAACTCCTCCTCATCGATCCGGGCATGACCTTTCCGGTCACCCGGCTCACCGACGCCCTTCACCGACGGTTTTCGCTCCGCTCGAATCGAACGCTTCCGACCAACCGGATCAAACTGAGGCGGTTGCCGGACATGATGATGTACTTCATGCCGCGTCCCCGCCCGTTCCGTCCATGTCGTTTGGAGAGCAGCAACGCCATTCGTTCGACCGTATACCGGTCCAACTTGGCGAAGCAACGAGTCGAGTTGCCATACCGATAGTACTCGCGCCATCCCCCGAGAAAACGATTGAGGTCGCCCACAACCGTGTGCGTGGGGACGTGGCGACGATTGCGCCCGGTGAGTTCCCGAATCCGAGAACGGCACCGGAGCACGGCTTTGGCACTCGGCCAGCACGCCGGATAGCGAAAGCTCGGTCTGCGCCGCGAGGGCACCATCTGATGATGGAACCCCAGAAAGTCGTATCCCGCACTCCCGCTTGCGACTCCAACGATCTGCGTCTTGGGGCCGGACAATGTCAGCCCCAACTCTTCCAGGGTGGTTGCCAAAACCGCTTTCGCGGCTTCAGCCTTTTCCCGAGTTGAGCAGCAGATGCAAAGATCGTCACAGTAGCGAACGAGCACTCCTAGCGGCTGGTGCTCCGTCATCCAGGCTCGGTCTAAATGATGCAGGACCACATTAGCCAGGACTGGCGAGAGCGGCCCACCTTGTGGAGAGCCCTCCGTCGGGTTCGTCAGCGTACCGCTGTCGAGTATCCCGGCAGACAGGATGCCCCGAATGAGTTCCAAGACCTTCCGGTCGCTGATCCGCTCCCGGAGACACTCCAGGATGCGGCCATGCGACAATCGGTCAAAGCAACTCTCGATGTCGGCATCCACCACCCATGTCCTTCCTGCCCGAATCGCCTCCCGCATTGCTTGCAGTGCTTGATGGGCGTCTCGCCGGGGCCGAAACCCGTACGAGCAGGGCAGAAAGTCCGCCTCGAAGATCGGCTCGATGACGATCTTCAGCGCTTGCTGGACCACCCGGTCCCGCACGTTCGCGATCCCAAGTGGACGCAGCTTGTCCGGCTTGCCTGGTTTGGGAATCCAGACGCGCCGCAGCGGCTGCGGACGGTACGTCCCGTCGTGCAGGCTGGCCTCTAGATCGTCAAGGAACTCCTCTACGCCGGCCGCCTCGATATCCGCGATGGTGATGGCGTCGATTCCCGGTGCTCCCTGGTTGGCGCGCACCTCCAACCACGCGCGCCGGAGAACGTCCCTGCGATGGACCCGGTCATACAGCGCGTGGAAACGTCGATTCGGCGACTGCTTGGCCGTCCGGTACAGTTTGTGTTGAAGGGCTCGAACTTTATCGAGGGTGTTGTTGGGCCTCACGGCCATGCACCAGTTCCTCCCTCTCCCACAAACGTGGACGAAGCAGGGGCCCTTCGCTCGGGCGGGTTATGTTGTCCCGCCGGTCGTCGCTAATATGGCCCCATCCGACGCCCTCCCGGCTCAGTGCGACTTCCCGTTTGGCGGTTATACGCACTGGCTGCTCCCGGATCGCAGACCCGGGGCCGGGGAGGGCCTCTCCAGTTCCCGTCACCACCATCCGAACGTTCCGCGCCCCTTACGGCGGGGGGTTCTTCGGCGCTGCATTTCCAGGCTCTCCACGCCTTCCGTGGCCTTCGCCCTGGTATTCCGGGCTCGGCTCCCCCTTGGTCCCTTTCGGGCTGGTCTAACGCCGCGGCAGACTTCACGTAATGCTGCGGACCGCTCGGTTGCTACCTCCGTGAGGCTTCCGACGCTGGGCTTCGGCGTCAAGCGTTTCCCCCTGACGCCGCCAGCCTGCTACCAGGCTCCCTGGCGATTACCTGGACGGGACTTTCACCCGCTGGCGGTGACGAGCTTACGGGCTACGCGCTCATACCTCCCGACACCACCTCCTTCCGTCGCGCGTGCCCTCTGGACACGCAATAATTGAGCCATCCCGCGAGGATGGGATTGACCTCGGCGATGACTCGCTGCACCGGCTGGGAGCGGTGTTGCCGGAAGACCTCTCGGAGTCTTTGCCGGAGTTCCGTGCACTTGTGGCGCGTGGGCACTTGATGTGGCCGCCACACACCCCGATGACTCCGCACCCGGCGAAAGTCGAACCCGAGAAATGTAAACGTTTCCCCCCGCTCAAGATCCACCACGCGGCTCTTCTGCTCATTGACCTGGATACCGAGCTTCGCGATTTCCTCCCGAATCCGCCGGTTGATCGCCCGTAGTAGCCAATCGTGCTGTTGGTGCGCATCCACCAGGACCACCAGATCGTCAGCCCACCGCGCGTACGTCACGTTCGGGACCGTTCCCCGCCGTGTAGTTTGCCGCGCCTTCTCCAACATCTCATCGACTGGAGTCAGATAGATATTGGAGAGCAAGGGTGAGAGAGGGCCACCTTGTGGAAGCCCTTGACGGCCCGTGGCCTGAAGAATCTGCTTCAGCAAATGCAGGATCGCGGGATCACTGACCCGTTTCGCGACCTGTGCCAGCAGTATGTGGTGCTGGACATGGTCAAAATACGCGTGCAGGTCGAGATCGATCACCCGCGTATGGCGAAGTAGGATCGCCTCTGCAACGTGGGCCACGGCTTGATGCGCCGAGCGTTTGGGGCGATATCCGTACGAACCGGGCTGAAAGTCTGCCTCGAAGATCGGCTCGAGAATGAGTTTCAGCGCCCCCTGCACCACCCGATCCCGAATCGCGGGAATTTGGAGCACTCGCTCTCCGCCGCCCCGCTTGGGAATCGGATGCCTCCGTGTTGCCAATGGGCGATAGCTTCCTCCGACCAATTCGTCCCGTAAACGTGCCAGAAACGCTTCCACGCCGGCGGTCTCGATCGCCTCGAATGTGACGCCGTCGATACCCGGCGCGCCATCATTCGCCTTGGCCGCCATGTAAGCCGCCTGGAGTGTCTCCAGCTTGCAAACGTGGACGTAGAGGCCCCAGAAGCGCCAAGCCCTGTCAGCCTTCGCCTTGGCGTACAGCCTTCGTCTCAGGTCCTGCACCGTGATGGACGCCATTGTCAGGCCGTCCGTGCCTCCCCTCGAACTCGGGCCTGTGGACAGCAGGGCTCCTTTGCTCCCGCGGCATTACCCGCGTTCATCGCTCGTACGAGCCCCTCCGACTTCCTCCCACCGTCGGCGCGTTTCCCGGGTGTTGCCCGGTTATCGCGCCTACCCAGCTTCCGATGCTTTCACATCGGGGTGGGGAGGATCTCTCCAGTTGCTGTACGCGTCCTTGTCACCATGCCGTCGCTAACCACCCCGCCGGACTGAAGACGGCCTCTCTGCCAGATATGCCGTCCTCATGTTGCCTTCGCCCTTTGAGGGAAGGCTCGGCGCTCCGGATTCGGATTCTCGAGGCCACCTCGCGTTCGCTTACGCTACGGCCTGGTGACTCGCTCGCCCTTCCACGAGGGGCTTTGTCGGCAGGCTTTAGGTAAGTTGGTTTCCCTCCTTCCCGCTGCCCGAGCTACAAGGGGTCTGGCTCTTCCCTCGGCGGGGCTGTCTCCCGCTGAACGCGTCCGCGTTAGTCTGGACGCACCCTCATAATGGGTGTCACCCAGAGGCTGTCTGTAACGTCCTTGTCTTTGTCTTGCCGTCGGCCGCGGCGGCCGCGCGCGTCGGTGTCGGCTCCTGACGAGACTCATGCCGTGCGCCTCCTTTCGTCGGCGAAGCTCCAGAGCGTTTCCAGGCAGGTTTGCAGTTCGCGCCGTAATGTCCGAGGGTTGAGGCCGCGATATTGAGCGGTGAGCTCGGCCGTGCGGTCAGGCGAGAGGATGCCGGTAGCCAGGAGTCGGCGGTAGAGCGTTTGGGCGAGGTCGTAGCGCTTCGTCACCCGGGCGCCCTCGCGCTCCTTGGAGATGAGCTTGCGCATGGGCTGGAAGAAATTCACGTAGAGCCGAAGCCGCGCATGGACGGCCTGCAGCGCCGCAAACGCCGCTTGGGTCGAGAAGCGATCATAACCGATGTAACGGCGGAGCACATGGCCATTGCGCTCCTCCACATACGCTTGATCGTTCTTGCGATATGGCCGGCCGCGCGTGAAGGCTACGCCTTTCTCGCGACACCACGGCACCAGGACGCCATTGAGGAATTCACTGCCGTTGTCAGTATGCAGGCCCAGCACCGGCACGGGAAGGGTCTGGCGGATCCGCGCGAGGGCACTGCCGACGCGGTGCTGGGTCTTGCCCCACACAGCTTGCAGCTCGATCCACCCGGTGGTGACGTCGATGGTGAGCAGCGAGGTGAGATAGAAGCCCAGCACGCTGTCCCCGCAATGGGCGACCAAATCGGCCTGGAGGTAGCCCGGCGTGACATTGGCCCAGTCGCCAAACGTCCGCACGGGGACTTGGGCCCGGAGCGCGGCCAGGCTTGGGCTCGTCGTCACCAGCCCGCGACGCTTGTACTGGCGGCGCACAGGGCGCAACAGCCGATCAATAGTTGGAGGGCTGATGGTGAGGAGGACCGTGCGTTGCTCCGTCGAGAGGACCAGGTCGTCATGGCGCTCGAGCGCCTCGATCAGTTCGGGCAGAAACGGCGCCAACCGCTTGGAACACAGGTAGTCGCTCGCTTCCCAGAGCTGCTCCAATGCCGGCCGCAGCATCGCCGTATACCGGCGCGGCCGTCCCGCACGGGGGTGAGCTCGCTTGGGCGGGTACCGCAGCCAGCGGATCGCGACCTTGCGCTCGCGCCCAGTGACCCGGCAGAACTCGTCCAACAGACGTCCTTTCTCTGGCCGCGAGGCCAGTCGGTAGCGAGGACGAATCGATGCGGCGTATTCGCGGACGCTCTCGGGACCCACGTTGCCTCCCCGACTTCGGTGTCGGCTATTATGAGGCATCGGCCCCCGCTTCGGTGTCGATAATTTTGAGTCACTTCGTTTACTTGCGCGATCCTCGCCGGAGGTGGTACGCTGTGCGCGTGAGCACGACCACGAGAACGTATACAGTCATTCTTGAGCCTGATCCCGAGGTCGGAGGATATACCGTCCTCGTCCCTGCCCTGCCCGGGTGCGTCACTGAGGGCAGTACCGCTGAGGAAGCCCTGGCCAACGTGCGTGAAGCGATCGCGCTAACTCTCGAGGACCTCGGGGCGCGCGGGGAGCCGATCCCGGATGACCGCGCCGACGTGCGCGTCGAGCGCGTGTCCGTCTCCCTCGCTTCCTAGCCCGACCCCCATGGCCCCACCTGGGATTCCACGGGTCACCGCCCGTGAGCTCTTGGCTGCCCTACAACGCACGGGTTTTTCCGTCGTCAGATCCAAAGGCAGCCATGTCCGTCTTCGCCACCCGGATGGCCGGGCTGTAACCGTTCCGGTCCATCCCGGTGACCTCCGTCTTGGCACCATCGCTGCTGTCCTGAAAGCGGCGCAGCTCTCCGGAGATGACCTTCGTAGGCTGATCTAGATCCTGCGCTCCCCTCCCTCCCTGCTGCCTCTCGCAGGGAGGGTCTGCCCAGGTGACCCTGGTGCGCTATCGATTGGTCCCAGGCGCTGGCGCGCCTTCCCGGCGCGGATACTCAGTCGCAACGTAGCGCGCAGGAACGCGCGCCGCGACGTGGCGGTCAGCCAATCGGTCGCGGGGATAGGCCGGCGTCTCGAGCAACCCCTCCGGGGAGTACTGTGCCCGCTTATGGCGCGACAGACGAGGTGGACGTCTATGGTTCTCGCGACATCGCCGGCGGGGAGGCACGCCCCGTGGTTTGCGATTGACCGCACCGGGCAGGCGGTCGCCGGATCGGGCGCCTCGGCCGCGTCCACCACTTGGTGGATGACGACAGGCCGGCTGTGGGATGATGCTCGTGACTCGTTGGACGTGGTGTGCCGGCCGACTGGGACAGCCCTCCCCGCCGTCACGATGCGCACCGGCGGCGTGGCGCGAGAGCCCCTTCCCAACCCGGTCGATAGGCTCGACGTCCAACTCGCCCCGTGGATAGGGCAGAGCACGGTGACCAGTCAGTGACGCGGCGTAACGTCCGACCCTCGCGCGGTTTCCGTCAGTACGACCGGCTCGTGATTGAGGTCCTGGTTCTCCGTGACGCGCTCGAGACGGCGCGTCGGGCTACCGACCCTCACGTATCGCTGTCGGCCCACGAAGAGCGGTGCTGGGAGGAAACGGCGGTCGCGCGGTGCCTGCGCCGCGGAGCATTCGCCATTCAGTCGGTGCGCAGTGCTTACGAGGCGCCCTGACGGGCGGAGGGACGTGGCGTCTTAGAGCAACTTGCGGCGGCGGCAGGGACTGCCGAAACGGATTGATACGTGATCGCAGACGAGTCTGCAGCAGCGGCTGATGAAGACGGGTCGCCGGCTCGTGAAACACGCGCGGTACGATAGGTTGCTGTTGGCGGAAAGGCACCTGACACGGCGGCTGTTCGGGGCGATCGTGCGGCGGCTTACGATGCTGCCGGGACCCGCAGGGTAGCAGCCGGCGATCGTGGCGGCCAACGAGGACGAGAAGGAGGCCGAGGGGGACGTGTCTGAGGCATCGGTAGCCAGCGCGACCATGCCCGGGGTTGGGGGTTTCGGACGGGCCCGGACAGCCTTTCATGGGGCCGTTGGTCACACTCGTCGCCGAAGAACCAGATGGACTCCTTCAACAGAAGGTGTCCAGACATAGATAATGGAAAGCTCGGGCGGAAGGAATCTCGCCAGACTGCTGCGGCTCGCCTGAGCCGGCCGACGGATGGCGAGGGACGCCGGGAGGTGCGAGCAATGCGGGACGGGATCCGATGGGCGTGCGCGGCGGTCGCAGTCGCCATGGCGGCGCTCCCGGGCGGGATAGAGCGCGCGGCTGCGGCGGCGGCGTGGTCCGTGCCGTCGCAACAAATCACGATCACCTACTGGGACTCCGCAGACCAAGTCAAAAACGATCTGCTGTCGAAGACGATCATCCCCGCGTACGAGAAGATGCATCCCAACGTGACGATCCAGTACGAGGCGGTTCCTGGCCTTGCGCCTAAGCTCGCGACCGCCATGGCGACCGGAACGGCGCCAGACATCTTCGAGGTTGCGGACCTCATCATGCCCACAATCCTTGCCGGGCACGCGGCGGCTCCACTGCCGCCGGCGGCGTGGGGGCAGACGAGCGTCCAAGGCGTGCTCGACACGTACCTGCCTCACCTGTTGGACTCCTGGACGCAAGGCGGCCAGCTCTACGGCGTGCCGGATCAGGAGAACGCGTGGAGCTTGTACATAAACAACCGACTGTTCCGAGAGGCGGGGCTGGATCCCGTCCGGGAGGCCCCCAAGAACTGGACGGACGTTGCCCGGTTGAACAAAGTGCTAACCAAGCGCAACGGAGCCCAGATCGTTCAAAAAGGCTTCGAGATGCGCTACCCTGGGGATGGACACTGGCAGGCGCAGATGTTCCAGCTGCTGGTGTACCAAGCCGGCGGCGAGATCCTCCGCGACGGGACCCCGGTGTTTAACAGTCCAGCGGGTGTTGAGGCCCTCCGGGTGTGGAAGAGCGTCACGGTCGCGCCGGAGATCACGCAGAACACGCAGGCGTCCCCGTACCAGGATTTTGCCACAGAGCAGGACGCGATGACCTACGCGGGGCCCAACGCCGGCGCGTCCATCGAACAGATCAATCCCAAGATGGCCGGCAACTACACTGTCGTCCCGTTGCCGCAGCTGCGCGCTGCGTACCCGGTCACGCTCGTCTACGGGTATAGCTGGTCCGTCAATGCGAAGTCCTCGCCGGCGGCACAGGCTGTGGCGTGGGACTTCATTCACTACGCCAGCACACGTCCGGCGGTATGGATGAGTACCGCGCGATATCTGCAGCCCGTCAAGGGCTGGTACGACGAGCCCGCCGCCCGGCAGCTGCCATTTCTGTCGGTGTTCGTCCACGACCTGTCGCTCGGCCGCACGGTGGCCCGCAGCGAGCATTATCTCGAGCTGCAGGCGGCATTCCAGCGGATGATCGACCGCGTCGTGCTCAGCAACCAAGACCCAATGCAGGGCTTGAATCAGGCCGCGCAGGAGTTTACGACAGCCGCACAGCACTGACCCCCGGCCGCCCCGGAGATCCGCTGGCGCGTGACGGCAGCGGTGGGATTCCGACCGGTTGGGTTTCTCGACGTGCCGGGGGGCGGGCAAGTGATCGTCGCCGGAAACTACGCCTTAATGGGCGCATCCCTCCCTCTAGGACGTGTTCTGGCGCAGGGTCGAAACGCGCGCCTGCGGGCGCGGACGTATTGCACGAGTCGCCCGGGAGTCTTGACGGGAAACCCGCCATGTTAGTCTACTCCTCGTAGAGGAGGGTACCGATGATGCCTGCACTGACCACGCGTGATCAAGAGCTGCTCCGAGGATTCCGGAAGCTCCCGGAAGCTCTTTGACCTTACCCACGAGGAAATCGCCTCGCTCACGGCGATTTCGGTGAGGACGTGGGAACGGGTGGAGCATGGTGACGTGGACCGGGAGCGCGCAACGCGTGGTGTGCGCATGGCGCTTGAGGTGATCGACGAGATCATTGGATACCTCGATTAGGTCCCCTACGGGTCACTCCGACAGTGGGCTGCGACGCCGCGGCGATGAGCTCACGAATCAGGACCCCGTCCCCACCGAGATCCAGGGCCGTCGAGGGACCGATTTCCGGCCCGTGTTCGACGAGATCGAGCGCCGAGGCCTCATTCCCAGCGCGGCTGTGTTCCTTACCGACGGCATGGGCAGCTACCCAGACGACGCACCATCGTACCCGGTCCTGTGGGTCCTGACGCCCGAGCATCGGGAGCCGCCGTTTGGCGCCATCACCGTGCTGGACGAGATCACGAAGACGCCCGCGTGAAGCCTTCTTGCGGTCGTCGCGGCTTGTAGCGTTCTGGCTGAATCGTGCTATCCTCGAAGCGGCCGTCGCACAGCTCTAGCGTATCGTGTGAGCGAAGCGCGGCGCCCTCCTGGGCGTCGGAGTGCAAAATCGATCTCTAACCTGCACGCAGGAGCCTGTCATGCCTAGAGCAAACTACGCGCGACGAAATCCTCAGACGATAACCCTAACGAAACGTCTCGAAAAGAGGGCTGGACATCACTGCGTCAGAACGTCTGCCGACTAATACCAAGGAAGTTCGGCGACCCTTTGATCCACGTGTCTCTTGACCGATTGAAAGCTGTTCAGAGAACCCGCAAAAAAGGAGTCAATACCGAACTTCGTTGAGAATTAGGGGAGCGACCGTACGGCATGGTCACGCCGCCGGCACCTCCTTCCCCAACCTGCGTTGTAGTGCTTCACGCAGTTTAGGCAGCGTGCGGTAGCCCCGCACCCGGCGCAGCCGCGGTTCGATATCCAGCAACCCGCTGGCCAGCCACCGCTGCTTCTGATCGCTCGTGCGCCACCGATCAACTTTGCCAGTCCGAGCTTCGACCTGCGCCATCACCGACTCCGGCGCATTCGTACACACTCGATCGGTATTGCCGACCACATTGCGAAGGTCGTACGCACGCAAGCCAGCAAGCACAACTGAACGAAGCGGTACAACACGGCCTTTCGGGCCTAGGTCCGGCAGTGAGCAGGGACCTTCTCGTACTCGGATTGACGCTCTTCGTTCCACCCGTGATCATCGCGTACATCGCCGCAACCCGGTATCGTCAACAAGTGTCGGGGCGCTTTCCAATCCTTAGAGGGAGCCTGCTCCAGCTGACCACAATCCTTTGGTGGATCTTCGCCTATTTCACGTTCATGCGGAGTCTTCTTGCCGTCATTGTGCGCCCGTAACGATTTTCACTGGGCTCGTCACCGACCCTTCGTCCGCCGTTGGCTCGCTATAGATTGGCGCCGTCGGTTCGGACACCCGTTTCCCTTTGGGAGCCCTGAGCATCTGGGGGGCGCTCAACGGTAGGCATCTGCCGTTATCAATCCGTTACCAGGAGTGGCCGAACTCCAGCACGAGGAAACTCAGAACACCGTGCGACATATTTTTAGATCACCGCTCTTTCCTCGACAGAAGCACTTCAAGATTTCAAGAAGGGCGCACCGAGTCCCGCTCAAGCAGCCTGCAACAGCTGAATGATGTCCTGAATCGCCGCATCGGCTTTGTGGTAGGCCGCTTCGAGAGGACTGTTGAGCTGGGTCTTGGGATCGGGCCGGTGATGAAAGAGGCTGTGAGCGAGAGGTCCGCAGAGTCGCTGATGGAAGAGCAGGAAGAGAAGAGCGACGCGGAGCCCCTTGTCGGTCAGGCGATATGCGTAGCGGCGGCCGTCCCGTTGGAGGAGCCCATGCGCCCGGAGCTTGCGGAGGTCGTACCGGAGTTGGTTGAGCCCGTACCGCTCGGCGGAGAGATGGAATCGAGTCACGACAGCCTGGTGCAGTTCTGTCGCCCGCTGACCACCGATGATGGTGCGCCCGTCCAGCAACACTTCCATGAGGCGGATCATGCGGGCGTCGTGAATCTTGATGCCCGGCACCTTGGCGGTACCGACCTGAATCGGGAGCGCCACGCGTTGGAGGAGTGGAAACTCCACGTGGACGTTGAGCCACTGCGCCTGCGCGTCGGCGAAGCGGTCGGTGATGGCGAGAAACGTCTCCCGCACGGCGCCCAGATGCGCGAGGCCTTTCTTCAGCTGGAAGTCGGCGAGGTTATTGGAGCAGAGCTCGTTGCGCAGGAACATGGCGAACTTCTCGTACTGCCGGAGGAAGGCGCTCTTGCAATAGATCCGGAGGATATGATGGCCTTGTGCGAGTTGCTCGAGCGTGGTGTGCAACTTCCCCTTGAGCCGCTTGGTCAGGCGTAGGCCGAAGACCTCGGAGAGCTGGTGCGCGGTCAACTGGCTGAGGCCGAGCTCGCAGGACCGCTCAAAAAGCGTGTGGATCGGGAAGCACCGCTTGAAGATGAAGTTTCGGCAGTATTCGACCTGTTGGAGAAAGTAGAACCGGCGCAGCATCATGGCTTGGCGTTCGCGTCGAGAAAACTTCGGGCCAAGCACGAGGGTCCAGTAGTCAAGCCGATGCTGAATGACGGTTGGGCTCAGGCGATCGGCGGCCGCCTGGAGGGCGGTCGGATCTGCGACGGCCAGAAACGCATTATCGTCCTTGCGGAAGGCGAGCCCGACTCGGGTCAGCTCTTGTTCGATGAACGAGTGCCCGTTGAGGTAGTAGGTCGTATGAAACGGCACGAACGAGGCGACCCGCACCACCATCGGCCCAAGGGTGTGGTCCCGGAGGTAGAAGTAGTAGTGCGTGAAGCGGCTCCGGTGCGGGCGGAGGATGCGGTAATCGGGATCCGCAGTGGGAAACTTGGGCATGATGGAACGAAACGTCAGGCCTTGTTCCATGCTCTTGAAGATGAAGTAGACCCCATACCGGTGCGCACGCTCCATCCGGCGCAGCCTCGGCCGCACATAGTCTTCTTTCCGGACCCCCTTCGCAGCCCACTCGATAGGCACATGGTGATTCCGCGCGTAGGCCTCGACCCAGTGGGCGTAATCGGTGGTCCGCTGCCGCAACACCTCTTTGGTGATGGCGCGGCGTCCCAGGACGTCTCGGAAAAAATACACCGCATTCTCCGGGCGCATCAGGCCGGTCAAGTAGCCGTTGATCACGATGCGATCGAAACAATGGTAGACAAACACGAGGAACTTGCCAAACAATTGGTAGAATCGTTCCATCGGGATCGGTCCCTCCCGCGCCGCAGATAGGACCCGAGGTGGACACACGCGCATGGCTCGGCGATCGCGCAAGCAGGGCCACGAGACCAGGTTGGTGGACGGAGCGAGGTGGCGGCTCGCCGACGAAGTGCAGTACATTCAACGCCGCGCCGCCGACTACGACAGTCGGATCATCACCGTCGGGCCACTCGTCCTCTTCTCCTCCGAGACGGGCGACGCCTGGGTCTTGGATCCTGCCGATCAACTCGCCACGCCGGTGGCCCGCGAGGGCGATCCTCTGCCAGTGCAGGTGGAAGATACGGCCACCAGTTTCACCATCGGGTGGACCGGCCAGTACCAGATCGACGGCGACGCTTTCGTCTACGTTGCCAAAGACGCCAGGACCGTCCGCACCATTCTCGGCTACCCTACCCGGCTCATCGCAGAGCAGAGCTACGCATGATCGGCCCCTCCGCCGGTGGGGAGCGGGAGACGTGTTGTGCTTGAAGGCCGGCCGGCGTTCAGGGCCTGGCAACCGCACGATACCGATCTGTGAGCCCAGTCGACTCTCGGGACCCACGCAACTTGCGACGCTCTCAAAATTTCAAATATTTTTGCCTAGCATTAGCGAATTTGTGGCTTCAGAAAGGTGAACCCCTCAAACATCGTTTTACATATCTGCGGTGGCGTATCTGATTTGCAGGTTAACGTGATCATCCCACCGTCATGAAACAAAATGGTTGAACCATCCTTCATACCGACTGCCGGTTCTCCGCCGATACTCAGCTTGGCTTGTATCTCATCATGGTGATACTTACCCCAATATTCGTCGAGAGTTTTTGTACCTGCATAAATTGTGGTTTTCATGCATTCTGAATTGCAAACGTCTATATATAAGCCAGCATTAGAATTTATGGCGCCAACAAATATCACAGAGTCAGTTTCTTCGCACGATTTTAAAACAATCGGAGGTCTGTCAGCTGCGCCCTGAGAACTTGAAGGATAGTAGATCCTCCAACTTGGCGGATAGGGAAATTCAAAACCTAACTTGCTATTCTTGCAAATCTTCCAGTTTGAAGAATTGGTTATAGAAGTTTGTGGAGAAGAAGATGAGTTACCATGATTTGAGGCCCAAGCTCGTTGGTTCTGCGTAGAAGCCACCAAGCAGAGCGCCGTTATTACGGCTAGAAAGACAAAACGATCTGCTGCGAACATAGTTTCTCCCTACCCTTGCTTAGCCTTTTCTTCCTCAATCATCCGCTTTTTCCTCGTCCTCAACCTCTTTCAGAATCTCACCTTTCAGAATCTCACCAAGGTGATCCTCCAGGGCGCGGGGACGGTCGCGCTGGTATTTGTGACAGCGTGGGAACTGCTACCCTAGCCAACCGCGCGCTAGGCTCGCAATTGTCATCGCGGATAGTGTACGATGCGCGCGTCACATCAGCCGAGACATCGCTGGCCCCACTCTGGTCGCATCCACACGAGTCTCCGTATCTAGTTACCCGGGTTCCCGAAGCCGCGCAGCGCAGCGGCCACAGTTTCGACTATGATGTTTCGAAGTCCCAGCCCCAGCAGCATCAGCAACTGGAACATGGTGCAAACCTCGATTCGCCATCGAGGTTCCCCCCTGCGGACCATTTTCGCGCGGTCCTCGCTAAGGTCACCCGCCCAGGGTTCCCGGATTTCCTGCGGGACCAGGAAAAGCCATATGGCGAACCAGTCGGGATCACGCCTGCGACGACGGGCAGCACGGCGCGTCCCGTCTCCCAGGGACTTTGTTGGGACTGTTTCGGTCGCGGAGACCACCGGCGAGGCCACGGCCGTGCTGCCAGCAGGGATTGCGTCGGTCACGTAGATCACTCGCGAAGACATGATCAGGTTGGTGTCAAAGTTTACCCGCATTGTGTTAGGCGAGATGATGTTGGGCGCAGAGATCGTGCCAGTCGAGGATACGATCCGCGAGGTCATGCCCGTGCCCTCTGGGGCCTCAACCCCCAGGCTCTTGTGAGAATCTCCTGGTCTCCTGCGAGGACACGCTGCCCCAGCCCGGTGATCCGATAATACCGTCGCCGTGCACCCTCGCGATCCGGCGTGGTCTCCCCCCACCGACCGGAAATAATCCCCTTGTGTTCCATCCGGTGAAGTGTAGTGTACAGCCCTCCCAGTGAAAGGTTGACCTTACCGTCCGTGAGTTGGCAAAGTCGCCGCACTACCTCAGTGCCGTAGAGGTCGCCGGATCCAGCAAGCGCGGTTAGAATGAGCAACTCCGTGCGCCCGATCGACGGTAACATCTGTACCACCATCCGAAGCGTCACCTTCTTCCGTAAGGTATCTTACAAAGCAAGGACGCCGCACGTCAAGCATGGAATATGCGGCTAGACGTGGGGAGTCAATACCGAACTTCGTTGAGAATTAGGATCTGTAATGAAATTACTTGACTATTTGCGAGCCGGACCTGGCAGGATGCTATAGTTCCAGTCGCCATGGAATGCGTGGGGCTTCAAGTTGATGATGTTCATCTGTGCCGCCGTAGGTGTCTGATTCTTGGGATATTTGCGGGTGTCGAGCACGCATCGGACCTTCAAGCCCGTCTTCGTTTTGGTCGCCGCAATGAGATTGACGACCGCCGCATGCGTGAGCAGAGGACGGCCTCGCCACGTGTGCGAGATGAAGGCGAACAGACGATGCTCGATCTTGTTCCATTTACTGGTCCCCGGGGGGAGATGACTCACGGAGACGACCAAGCCGGTGTCCCGTGCGAACTTGTAGAGTTCCCATTTCCAGAGGCGCAGGCGTGCGCCATTACTGCCGCCGCTGTCGGCGGTAATGAGGAGCGACGTGGCGCGTGGGTACTGCTTCCGTCCCAGTTCGCGCCACCACCGGCGGATGGTGGCCACGGCAAACGTCGCGGTGTCGTGGTCCACGCCCACACTGACCCACCCGAGGTTCCGCCCCAGATCGTACACGCCATAGGGAATCGCCTTGCCCCGCGCGGCAGCGAGGAAGTCATGGAGGTTCACCGGTTCCGGGTGGCCTCGCGGGCGCCACGCCCGCCCGCCGTTCTTGAAGCGGCCGACCAGTTCTTTCTTCTTGGTGTCCACGGAAATGGCCGGCTGCCCGCGCGCCATCTGCGCGGTGACGGCGGCATTGATATGCTCAAACTGCGCATTGCGATCGGGATGGCGGGCGCCCTCCAGCGTTTTCCGGTTGGCTTGCAGACTATAGTCCAAGTCATGGAGCAAACTGGTCACCAACGTGTGGCTGATCACATACCCGTGCGTCGTCAACTCCGCCGCCAAGCGCCGTGTACTCTTACAGGTCCAGCGCAACGGGGACGCTGGATCTCCCCGCGTGACCGGTTCCACCAACCCCTCCAAAGCCGCGGTCAGGCCGGGCACCAGTACCGTCATCCGCTTCCGTCCGCCGCCCGCACGTCTCACCCGTCCGGGGGCGACCCCGTGCTTCTGCCGGAGCTCCGCGAGTCCGCGCACGATCGTATTGCGGGCTAACCCGGTGGCCCGACCGACCACCGCGATCCCGCCGCGGCCCATCGCCCGCGCCTCCGTCCCCGCCCACCAGCGTCGGTGCCGCTCGTCCATCGCCGGCACCAACGCGCGGTATTTTGTCCTGATCGCACGTTCAGCGTCCACATCCTCAATATCGGGGATCCAACGCTAATCGTCAATTTATTTCTTTACGGACCCTTAGGGGAGCGACCGTACGGCATGGTCACGCCGCCGGCACCTCCTTCCCCAACCTGCGTTGTAGTGCTTCACGCAGTTTAGGCAGCGTGCGGTAGCCCCGCACCCGGCGCAGCCGCGGTTCGATATCCAGCAACCCGCTGGCCAGCCACCGCTGCTTCTGATCGCTCGTGCGCCACCGATCAACTTTGCCAGTCCGAGCTTCGACCTGCGCCATCACCGACTCCGGCGCATTCGTCGTCTTGAAAGTCCGTCCCAACTGGCCGACAACGCCGAGGCGGTGCAGAGTTAGTGTTTCCTCCAGCCCTTCAGCCAGACTCCCGGCCGCGCTCTCATTCAGTACCCGCAGCTCGCGCGCCAACAGATCCAACGCCGCCTTCGCCTCCCCGTGCGTGGGCTGCTCGTACGCGCGTTGCAGCTTCTGCCGCCACGTTGTTTGCTGTCCCTTGGGAAGATAGGCGACGACATTCTCGCGCTTGTGCCAGGTACACCGCTGGACCGCGGCCGCATCCCCGAAGACCTCCTGCACGCCGCGCCGCAGGCCCTTGCTGCCATCGATGACGACCAGCAGTCCCTGTTCGTAGCGGAGCCCCCGCTCCACGAGGCCCCGCAGTAACTCGGCGATGACGCGCGTGTTCTCGGTCGCCGTTTGCACGAACCCCAGGACGATTTTGTGGCCTTCCACCGTCACGCCCAGCACGATCACCATCTCGTCCTCGGCAAACGTCTTGCCGTCCAGGAGCAGTGCCACCAGATCGTAGCTCTCCAGGCGGCGCTCATGGAGCGCCTGCAGCTGCCGCGCGCTGGCGCGAATGTAGCGCCGCGAGACGGTCGACGCCGCCAGCCCGAAGGCTTCGGGGACCGCCTCCGCGCACTCCGCATACCGCCGACAACTCAGGCCCAGCAGCACCCGCCGCATCAACCCCTCATCCAACGCCCGGGGTTCCTGGAAGCGCTGGTAGGTTTCGAGCGGCACCTCGACCCCGCGGAGCTGATCGCGCACGCGCTGATAGACGATCGGGAGTTTCTGATCCGCCAGATATACCGAGCCGCGCTCCTTGCTCCACCGGACGTGCCCAGGCCGGCCCCCCTCGCGCACGTACCGGGCTCCGGCCAGCGCCTCGACCTCTTGCTGCAGCACGTCGCGCACTGCCTCCAGCCCGAGCGGGATCAACGCCTGGATCATCGCCACCCGCGTGCCCAGATCCTCGGCCAAGGCGCCTGCCTGCCGTCGCCCGACAAATTGTACCTGGCCCTTTCCACCGACGCGTAGTTGTATATTGAGCGCGCCGCCTCACCATTGAGGACGGAAGGGGACCGAGTGAAATCAAGGAAGGGTCTTCCCCGCGGGCCAGGGATGGCGCGACACGTAGTGAGGAGCCTACGGGCTGCCTCGTAAGGTACAGTGCGATGTCCCCGGGGAGGACCCGATTAGGGAAAGTGGGGCGTGGAATGTGGACCACGGCCCCGGATGCCAAACGCAACGCTGGGGACCGGGGATGGTGAAGTGATGGCAGTCGCTGGCTCGACACTGCGACGGGAGGGGACGGTATGGTCGGACACAGCATCGGCATCGATCTCAGCATCAACGGTGCTCATGATTGCACCATTCTCGACGCAACGGGCCAAGTGACGCAGCACTTCACGTTTGACTCGTCCTCGGTGGGATTGCAGAAGCTCGAGCAGCGGATCCGCACACTCGATCCATCGCCCGGCGCTTCCACGGTGGTCATGGAACCCACCGGGTTGGCGTGGCTTCTTCCCTGCCTGTACCTGCGCGCGCAGCTGCCCGACGTCAAAGTCGTGCGCATCAAAACAAGCAAGGTGGCCGCCTTGCGCCAGTATCTGAAACAGGACGCGAAATCCGATCGCATCGATTCGCTCACGTTGGCCAAGATGCCGTTGGTGGATCCAGAGAAACTCTACGCCGTGGACCTCCCTCCGGCGGCGCTTCAGGGATTAGATCGTATGACGCGCCAGCGCGCACACCTGGTCGAGAGCATCACTGCACGAAAGAACCGTCTCCAAGCGGTAGTCGGCGGATACCTGCCCGGACTGATGGCGGTGACAGGCAAGCCCTGGGAACCCACGTTTCGCGCGATCCTGACTGTGTCGCTAAATCCTGACACTTTGAGCAACACGGACGAACCCGCGCTGCTGAAAGCCTTGCATGACAGGCCTTTGCGCAAGGCGCCTGCTGAAGAACTCGTCCCGCGGGTACGCACGGCCTGCGAGCAGCTCACGCGACTTTACCGTCCCTGCATGGAGGTGGGGCTGCTAACCGAGACCTTCTTCGACGACGTCCGAGACGAAGTGGCACGAGAGTTGCGCCTGATTGATGTGGAACAGCGCGAGCTGAAAGATCTCGAGGCCGCTATCGCCCGTCGGTACCAAGAGGTCGCACCCCAAGACCATCTGAGAACAATGCCTGGCCTTGGCGATGTCACCGCGCCTACGATTCTCGCCGCCGTGGGCACTCCGCAGCGCTTCCACAGTCAAGCGGCTTTCCGAGGTTGGACCGGCGTCGTGGCCCATGCGTCGCAATCTGCCGATAGCGACGCGAAGGGCCTCCCGATGACCAAGGCCGGACCGAAGCGCGTGAAGCTCGCACTCTATCAAGCCGCCGAGATTGCGCGGCAATGGGACCCGCAACTAGCCAAGGTCTACTACGATCAGATGGTTCACAAGGGCAACCCGCATTACAAGGCGGTCGGTGCCGTGATGAGCCATCTCGCTTCGCGCATTCACGCAGTGCTCACTGAACAGCGCGACTACGTTTTACAGGATGTCGACCGGCGTGAGATCAGTGTGCGCGAAGCGCGGACCATCGTCCTGACGCAGTACCAGGTGCCTGAGGAAATCCGGGCCGCGCGGCGGGCAAGCAGAGGACGGAAGCGAAACGGTTCGACGGTTGCTCATCGAGGCAGCGCAGAGCGCCTCTCCCGGAGAGCGCCCACTTCCTCCTGTGCGCATTCTACTCGGTCCCAAAAGATGGATCGAACCGGACCGGTGACGATCGCGCACTGATTGCCTGACGTGAACTATCTAAATTTGATCGAAGGGGTTGTTGACATGAATTAGGAAATGTACCCTAGACACGGAGCGTCCTCCTCAGCATGGTGTGTTGGTTTGTCCGCAAACACTCCATTCACCATGCCGGCGGTCGCTCCCCTAATTCTCAACGAAGCTTAGCACACACTCCGTATGGAGTCCCAGACAAAGTTTTCGCGACACAACTACGGAAAGACTTGTTGTCCCGGGGAGTATCGTGTTGGATGTACGGTTTGGATTCCACAGCGGGCGAGCGGACATGGGCTGAAATTGATCAAATGCGGCAGACCAATGATAAGAAGCTTCTTGTTGCCTCAGTTGCGTCATTGCGAAGAGACGGCGTGCTCAAAGAGATAGAGAAGCAGGTCGATGAAAACCCAGAGAAGATCTTAGTGATCTCGCGAGACCACCGGTGGACCGCGCCCAGGTTCCCAGTCAGTCGTGCGCAGAGGGATCTGAAGCCGTTCCTCATGGACAAGAATTATGTCGATTTCGGGAAGCTCTGCTATCCTGCGGGGCTACGCAAGCTGGTGAAGGGCCTGAAGCGACCTAGCGCATCTTCTGGAAAAGGCGGCTCTGCCCGCTTCCCAGATCAAACATGAGTAGATCGACCGCAATCCTGTAAAATCTCAAGCTGAACCCAATGCCTCCCACAAGCGCAACACAAAGAGTCTGTCCTACCGTCCAGTGTCGCAAGAGCATAGTAACCGCTCCGAGCTTTTTCGGCCCATTCGCTGTAAGAATAAGAGAGCGTTCGTCCCGACCGGATCTTTCAAAGTAACAATTAGAGCCCAAGGCAGCTATGTATGTGCGTTCCGATGTCCAGCCATCTTTTCGAGACCTTTCGTTAGAGTTTTTGAGGGCCTTATCTCTTATCCCGGTTCCTCTTTGACACGATTCGTCTCGCATGGGATAATGACAATGACGATGGCGACGGTTACCTCCTACACAGATGCCGCGGTCCTGGGGGATGTGCGCGATCTCTTCCGGCTGACGCTCGATGAGGTCGAGGCGACCGGTTTGTCCCGCAGCACGTGGGCGCGCATTGAAGCCGGGAACTCCGCCGACCGGCGCCCGGGCGTGGTGAAGCGTCTCGCCGTGTTCCGGACGTTACTGGAGCACGTGGGCCGGATGTCCTACCCTGAAGCTCGCGCTTGGGCACTCCGACCGCTGCCTCACCGCAGGAAGACGCCCCGTGACATCATGCTCTCTGGCCCGGGCGGCAGTAACTACCTCATCCGCGAACTGGTCGGTCAACTCGAAACCGTCGGCTAGTCTGCCGTGACCTCGTCCCCCCGTGCGGCCGGCTACGCCGCCACGGCTTTGGCCACTGTGCCTCTTGTGCCCGCACATCTTACCGTTTGGCGTGCCGTCCTCAACGGCCGCGATGCGCGTGACGTGAGCGCCATCATGTCGTACGCTGGTCGCTGGCACGACCCACGCGTAACCCCGGCGCTCTATACCGCAGAGGACCGTGCGACGGCCGTAGCGGAAGTACGCTACCGCTTGCCGACCGGGCGGCATTTGTGCTGGAGGTCCGCGAGTTTACCGTTGTCATTCCCCAGCTACTTGATCTGATGAATCTCGAGGTCGTGGCCCGATTGCCTGGCAGGCTTGCCCGATGCCTGGATGACACGCCGCTGGCCCTTCGGCGTGGTGCCGTAATCGGCGGGGCAGCCTTCCGCGTGGGCGCCGATGCGGTTCGCGCGCCATCGCTGCGAGGATCGGCAGCCCGCGTGTGCGTCTTTGAGGCTGCGCGTGCCACAATCGTGAGCGGCACGTTCGACACTGAGACCGTCGTTGGCGACGCTGCGTCCCCATGAGGTCAGTCGGTCGAACTCACCCTCACCCCCAAGGCGCCGGCGCGTGCCGGCGGATCGGGTTGTATGCGGAAGCGTCTCGATGACACCTTCGCCTATATTCATCCCGACACCGGTGCGCTGAGTCCCGCTCCCCTGCCGGGTGCGGACGCGGTGCAGGGGATCGTCCCCGGCGTCACCGGCCCCGTCGTCCTCAAGTGCGCGTTTCACGGACGCTATCATACAGTCGAGACTATTTCCGTGGGGGTTGCTCGCGCGGGGTTGGCTACACTCGAGGACTTCGTCCGCGTTACCCTCGCGGCTGTCTCCCCCACGTGCACGGACTGGAAGCGAGCGTGGCATGCGTTCTCGGTCGCGTTTACCCATCTCCGCGCGGGTACGCTCGGCAACAACCTCACCCGCCCGCTCGAGACGCTCGTGGCCGTGGGTCGCGCGCTCAACACGCCGCGCGCGTTTCCGGACGCGCTCCACGCGCTCGCCAGCTTCCAGCTCCCCGTGGATCCACCGCCCCTGCCGATCGGCGGGTCCTTCGCGGTCGACCCCACGGGGACGATCCTCTCGCTACCGCCCACCCGGTCGCGGTCCCCCCGGTGCGTGGGTCTTCCTCGAGACAAATCCTGGTGTCTGGTGTGCTGCGCGCGTCATGGGTGGGAACATGTCAGTTCGCTTGTCGAGCCCGACGGGTGCGGGCGTGCCGCTCTCCTCGACCTGGGGATGGTCCTGATCGCCCAAGCGGTCGACACGTGCGACGAGTTTCAGGTCACCCGTGAGGTGCTACGGCGGGAGCTCTGGGCGCTCCCAGTCCGGGATCACCGGGATCCCGGGGTCGCACCCGCCCGCCCCTTGGCAGCCATGCGGTTCTATCAGGACGCCGCGGCGGCGTTCTCTCGGGCCACATCCGACATCGGGTACGTCGTCGCCCGCGCGCTCGAGGCGCTCGGCTGACCTGAGCCGGCGCTGCCCCTGCCCGGGCTCAACGGCTTGCCATCTGGCCTAACGCGGACGAGCGGGCCTTGTATCGGGATCGTACGTTCTACCGGGCCATTTTCCCCTCACGGTGCCCGGTGCGGGTCCAGTGCGTCGCGCAGCCCATCTCCCAGGATGTTGAAGCTCAGGCTGACCAAAAAGATCATGATGCCGGGCACGGTCGCGACCGCCCAGGCGGTTGCGAGCACAGTCCGTCCCTCACTGAGCATGGCTCCCCATTCCGCCGTAGGCGGCTGCACCCCGAGACCCAAAAAGCTCAGCGCCGCGGCGAAGATGATCGTCTTGCCGGTTTCCAGCGTGCCGTAGACGATCACCGGCGACACCGTGTTAGGAAGGATGTGCTGGACGATGATCCGTTGAGGGTTCGCCCCCAGCGATCGCGCTGCCTCAACAAACAACCGCTCTCGTACGATGAGCACCGAGGACCGCACCAGGCGGGCGAAACTAGGAATCGCGACGACTGTGATCGCCATCATCGCATTGTAAATCGACGGCCCTAGCGCCGAGACAATCGCGAGCGCAAGCAAAATCGCCGGAAAGGCGAACAGCACGTCGAGCACCCGCGTTATTATTTGGTCCACGATGCCTCCGGAGTAGCCGGCGATCAATCCGACCGCGGTGCCGCCGACTGCCGAGAGCACGACCGGCACAATGCCGACGATCAACGAGATCCGGCCGCCCCACAAGATCCGGCTGAGGACATCGCGACCCAGCTGATCCGTGCCGAGGATATATCCAACGGTTCCCGGGGGGGCGAGGCGAATCCGGGGATCAACCCGCGTCGGATCGTGCGGAGCAAGTAGCGGGGCCAGCACGGCTGCGCTGACGACCGCCAGGATGGCCGCAAGCGCCGCAAGCAGCACCGGGTCCCGACGTAACTGCCTCAGCACGAGCGCCCCGAGTCCACGCGCGTCGCCACGCAAGCCGGACACGTCGGGGGCCGCCGACATCCCCACGCCCGACTTGTGCGCGTTCACGAATGGTACCGAATGCGCGGATCAACCACAGCGTACAGCGCATCGACCAAGAGATTGATGAAGACGAACACAGTGGCGACAAGCAACGTCCCACCCTGCACCAGCGGCAGATCGCGCGCGCCTATCGCATCATACAGCTGCAGGCCAAGCCCCGGCCACGAGAACACCGTTTCGACGAGAATCGAACCGCCGAGGAGATAGCCCGCCTGAATGCCCATGAGGGTCAACACCGGCAGTAGCGCATTGCCCAGCGCGTGGCGCATGATGACTCGCACCTCTGTGAGACCCTTCGCGCGCGCCGTCCGCACATAGTCATCATGCAGGGCTTCCAGCAGGCTGGATCTTGTCACCCGGGCCAACACTGCCGCAGGTACACCGCAGAGTGTCAGCGCTGGCAGGGTGAGATGCCATAATAGATCGGGGAGTCCACCCGGACCCCGCAACGAGTACATGCCGTTGGACGGGAACAGCCGAAAGTGCAGCGAGAAGACTAAGATGAACACCAACCCCAGCCAGAAGGTCGGCATGCTGTTCCCGAACAACGCGAGCAACACGGACCCGCGGTCAACGGCCGAGGATTGATGCGTGGCCGAGAGCACCCCCGCCGGCACTCCGATCGCGACCGCGAGCAGCGCGCTGGCGAGGGCGAGCACCAGCGTGTTCGTGAACCGATCGAACACCATCTCCGTGACCGGCGCGTCCAGCTGAATCGAGCGCCCGAGATCTCCCCGTACCGCCCGGCTCAACCACATGACGTACTGGACGTCGAGTGGTCGATTCAGCCCGAGGCTCTGCCGGATCAACTCGACCTGATCCTTCGTGGCCTGTGGTCCCGCCAGCACCTCGGCAGCGTCTCCGGGGATGATTTTCACCGTCCCGAAGACCACCAGCGAGACACCGATCAGCACCGGAATCGTCGCGATGCACCGCGCGACGATGAAACGAAACATCTCAGGCCATCGATACCGTCCGGAAGGTGAACATGTACGAGTCCGGGTTCACGAAGCCTTTCACCCGCTTGTTCCAGGCCCGGGCCGCCTTCTGATTCACGACAAAAATCCACGCCGCATCGTCGACGACCGCCTGCTCGACTTGATAATAGAGCCGTTTGCGTTGGTCGTCGTTTGTCGTCTGGAGCGCCTTTCGCAACAACGTATCCACCGCGGCGTTGCTGTACCAGCCCGGATTTGTGTTCCCGTTGGGCGGCTGGAGGTCGGTCCGAAACATCCGCTGCAAATTGACGAACTCGTCGACGCTGAATCCCACCTGAATCGCGTTCACGCCCTGCTGCACGCCGTTCGCCATGTTGTTCTGGAAGGTCTGAAATTCTTGCTGGTCAAACTTCGCGTCGATCCCGACGTCCTTGAAGTTCTGCTGAATGAACTCGTTCATCTGGATGCCAAACGGCGAGCCGGCCCCGCCTGCTGGAATCCAGATCTCCAGTGGCAGGCCATTCGGAAACCCAGCGTCGGCCAGGAGCTGCTTGGCCTTCCTCGGGTCGTAGCCGTAGCCGGTGATGTCCGGATCGTAGCCGGGCGTGCCGGCGGCGTGCGTGCCTTTCGCCGGCACCGCCAGCCCCTTCATGACGTCACGCGCCAGCGTCTCGCGGTCGATCGCCCAACTCATCGCCCGGCGCAACGCGAGCTTCGTCGTCGGCGGATACTTATGGTTCGGGATGTACCCCCATGTATTCGGCAGCTGCGCGAACGCAAACACGAGATTCGGATCTGCTTTCACGCTGTCGATGCTGTCTGGGTTGACCGCGTTTATCCAATCGACTTCACCGGTCTGGAGCGCCGTCACCCGAGTAACCGCCTCGGGCAGAGGACGGACGATGAACCCGTCGAGTGCCGGCGCACCCGCCCAATAGTCCGGATTGCGCTCGAAGGTCACCTTCACACCCTTCTCGCGGTCGACGTACTTGAACGGCCCGGTTCCAACGGGATGGTTGGGATACTCCGCGTTGCCGTACTTCTGAATGGCGGTCGGGCTCGCGATCGAATAGGTGCCAAATGCCAAAGCCGGCAGGAAATCGGCAAACGGATCTTTGTGCACAATGCGAATCGTGTACTTGTCGACCACAGTGACGCTGGCGAGGTCGCCGTAACCGAGCTTCAGACTCCCGGCCCCGGCCTGGTTGTAGTACTTGTGGCTCGGATCCGAGTCGCGATCGATGTTGAACTTTACGGCCTCGGCGTCGAACGGCGTGCCATCGTGAAACCGGACACCCTGACGCAGCTTGAAAGTGTAGATCCGCGCGTCGGATGAAATCTCCCACGAGGTGGCGAGATTGCCGACCAGTGGTTGGTTCGACTTGACGGTCATGTCGCGGTCGACGAGACGGTCATAAATGTTGTGCAATAATGTACGTGTTACTGCCCCGCGATCGAGATCGTTGTCGAAGGCGCCGGGCTCCGCCTCCCAACCGCAGATCAACGTTCCCCCGGTCTTTGCCGCCGTTGCGGCGGCGCCCGCCGAGCGCGCGGCAAGAAGCATCCCGGTTGACCCAAGCGCGAACGAACGGAGAAAACGACGACGGGTAATTGAACGGCCCACGGCAAACCCCTCCCAAGCCGTGACTAAGACCAACTTACCCCGGCACCGATCCAGCGCTGGCCAGCGACATACTCCAATACCCGCCAGCACGCCGATCCCGAGCACCAGAGGGTTCCGCTTTAGCGCCCCTATCACCTCCGTCAGACCAGATCTCTTCGTCTGGATTCAATGGCGGATCGACCGTTTTGAGCACCGACACGCTGTGGACGAGAACATCCCGGATTTCGCGGCCCTGGACCTGCCGCCTCAGATTCTCGCTCAACACCGTCAGGAACGACAGCTCGGGCACAACGGGCTCCTGCGTCGCGCGGCGCTCAGGATGTCTCCGCGCCGCCCGGGCCAGCAAAAATGGGCCTTAGCGCATCAGAAAACCATGGGGCCCTAAGGTGCCCACGATCTCCCCGGCATCGTTGATTCCATTGGCGTTGATCCCGTTGCGGGTATTGATCGCGCGCGGAGCATCGATCATGATGAAGGTACCTTGCAACGTGCGCAAGAAGGAGTGGCCGCCGCCGCTCGCGTCCAGGAACACGCCTACGATCTGCCCCGCGCTGTTAATCGCGCTGGCAACGGTATTAGTCGCACCCGGGACGTCGATCGTGGTGAAGGCGCCTCCCGAGGTGCGCACGTAGCCGTGGCTGTGACCGCGCGTGTCCACGAAGTCGCCCACGATCTGCCCGGCGTCGTTGATTCCGAGGGCATTGTTTTCGTTCCAGGCCGGAGCATCGAACACCGTGAACGTGCCCCCGGAGGTCCGTAGGAAGCCGCGCACCTTGCCGTCTGCGCCCTGGAAGTAGCCCACGATCTGCCCGCCGCTATTGATCCCTTCGGGATAGGTGTCCCCCGTCGCGCCCGGCACATCGATCGTGGTGAAGGTACCGCCGGCGGTACGCAAAAAGGCGCGCCCGTGGCGGCTCGGGGTCCCGAAGTGGCCTACCGTCTGCTCGACGCGGAGCGTCGTGTCCCCGAACATGCCCACGATCTGCCCGGCGCGGTTGATCCCTTCGGCTTCGGTCGTGGCCGCGCCCGGGGCATCGATGGTGGTGAAGGCGCCCCCGGAGGTCCGCAAAAAGCCGCGGGTGCGGTGGTTTGTGTCCGTGAAATAGCCCACGATCTGCCCGGCGTTGTTGATCCCTTTGGCCTGAGTCTCGGTCGCGCCCGGACCATCGATCATGGTAAGAGCAGGTGAGGAAAAAGCGCCCGCCGCGGGCGCGGCCGCCACCACGGCCGCGCCGAGAGTCGCGACAAGGAGACGCGCTCGTGCTGTCGTCGAACGCCCCCGACCCCTCTGCCTCCGAATGTCGCTCGACGATGGTTCGCGCATGCGACCCTCCTGATGGCTGAGACAGGTACGCGTTCCTCGAACCGTCATTCGGTCTTCCGATCAATCATTGCATCGGACCGAGGAGCATGAAGATTTTCCGATACTCAGTCTCGCATTCCTGCCGTCGGGGAGCCCAAGATCGACCCCCGCCGGCGTGTCGGGTCCCCTCCCAGGTCACCTCGAGTCGGTCCACCTTGCAGCATGCACAAGCTGGGTTTGGACGTTGGTAGGTCCATGGTCAAAGCTTCGTGCGGGGGCGATGTGGTGCTGGAGTTCCCGCCGCTCATCGCCGCTGCGGGCTCGTCCCACGGCCTCATGGACGGCCCGCTAGTTCTTGCTTGAGCGCTTCGACCTTGTGCGCCGTGTCGACCAGGGCCTGCGCCAGCGTACGACTGCCGCGTCCTTCTCCGGTAGAGTCGACGAAATTCCCAAGCCGCCGTTCTTCCGCGGCCAGCTCGGCTTCCTTCAGACGGATCGTTTTCGGGACGTGGCTGTAGAGACTCTGGACCTCTGTTTCGACCCGCCGCAGGACATCATCGCGCCCACCAGCACAAGGCTTTCCTCATGAGCCCTGTCTATTGAACCTCAGGGCCCTACCATCGTCGACGCTGATTACCGATTCTGCGGACCCGACCCCGCCGACGATCCGGGCGGCATTGCCGGCGCGGCGCCGGCCCCCATTGTCGCAGGGGCGGTCGTGGGGGCCGGCACGTCGTACCCCATCTGGCGCAATTCGATCTCCAATGCGGCGACGCGTGCGGGTGTATTCGGGTGGTCCTCAAACGCGTGCGTGATAACGTTCGACTCGGTTTTCTCGGTCGTCTCGAGCCGCTCAAAGAACATCAGCGACGCCGTCGGATCGTACCCCGCGCGCTGCGCGTAAATGACGCCCCAGTGATCTGCCTCGGCCTCCTTCGCGCGCGAGTACCGGGCGTCGACCAACTGCCGAGTGAGCTGGCTGGCTTCGTAGGCTCCGTAGTTGCCGGGGAACACGAACTGCGCCACCAGCAGCGCGCCGACCTGCATCATCATGTCCGTCTCGGCGAGCTGCACGGCGTGCCGGTGCGCCACGTGGGTCGTCTCATGGCCGAGGACAAATGCCAGCTCATCCTTCGACTGCACGAACTGCAGCAACCCGCTCGTCACGAAAATGAAGCCCCCCGGCGCGGCCACGGCGTCGGGAACGTCGTCCTTAATAATATGGTACGTCCACGGGAGGTTCGGCCGTTCGGACACCTTCGCCAGCTGGAGGCCGAGATCGGTGACGTATTGCGTCTGCTCGGGGTCGTCAACGAAGCCCGGATTCTTCGCGAGCTGCTGCTCGATGGAGCGGCCGATCTGAATCTCCTGCTGCTCGCTCATTCCGAACAATTGCGCGTGTGCCGCGGGTGCCGGCAGCCCCAGGAGACCCACCGCCGCGATGACGACGGACACCGCCAGTCGGATGGAGCGCCGACGCGTCATCGTACCCCTCCGCACGCGCGGCGCGGTTCCCCGACTCCCCGGCCGCGATCTCCCGCCCAACGGGGGCGGAAACCATCCCCTCCATTGTACCGTGCTTCTTGTACAGAGTTATAAGAGTGAAGACCGCCGCGGATCTTTGCACAGATCGCTAGCACAACGACGCCCCCCGACCCTCCCCGCCCGATCGAGGACTGCCGGTCTTACGTCTCAAACAGATCCCCCGCGAGATACTTGAGGCCGGAATCGACCGCGACCGTCGCCACGACACGGCCCGGGCCCAGTACCTTGGCCAACTGCAGCGCACCGGCGACGTTCATCCCGCTCGAGGTGCCCGCAAAAATCCCCTCATCCCGCGCCAGCCGTCGGGCGGTGCGGCGCGCCTCCGCCTCATCGATGCCCCGGGCCTCGTCGTAAAACTCGCGGTTGAGAAGCGGCGGGACGAATCCGACTCCGGTCCCCTCGATCCGGTGCGCCCCGCTGACCCCGGTGGATATCACGGCTGAGGAGGCCGGTTCAAGAGCGACAATCCGCGCCCCGCTGCCCGACGCGCGGAGCGCCCGCGCGACCCCCATCAGCATGCCCGCCGTACCAACGCCGCCGCAAAACGCGTCAATCGGGCCGCCCACCTGCTGCACGAGCTCCCGTCCAATCCCCTCATAGCCCTTCACCGAGTCGGTGCTCCGGAACTGGTCGGTCCAGTAGACATCCGGTGAGGCCGCGAACGCTCTCGCCCTGGCGATCATCTCTTCGATCAATGCTTTGGTGATCTGTCCGCCTTCACTCGGCACCAGGTCGAGGTCCGCGCCGAACGCCCGCATCGTCTGCAGTTTCTCGCTGGCAAACGCGTCGGACGACACGACTTTGAACCGGTACCCCTTGACGGCGCAGACGAACGCCAGCGACGACCCGGTGCTGCCTCCCGTATACTCCACGACCGTCATCCCCGGACGAAGATCTCCCCTGGCTTCCGCCTCCTCAATCATGGCCAGGGCCATGCGATCCTTGTACGATCCTGTCGGGTTGAAGTACTCCAGTTTCACGAGGACGTGAGCGCTGCCCGGCGGGACGATCTTGTTGAGCGACACGACCGGGGTGCCGCCGATCGTGTCGAGAATGGAAGCGCGCACGCTCCCCGTCAGCGGCATCATGTCACGGCCTCCTCACGCGGCTGGGATCTCGCACCCGTGCGGTCCGGTCCGCATCATCGGACCGCGTCTGATCGGTCGCACGCCGAAGCCCGCGCGCCGAGGACCGCGTGAACCCCGGGCGGGCGCGCGGCGAGGGCATCTTCCTCCGGTCATTCGGTGGAGCCATAGATCAGCGCCACAAACTGGGTCGCGCCGGCGCTCGACGTGGCTTCCGCGAGCAGCGTCAGCGCTGTGCCGGGCGCCTCGTACACGTTCGTCACCGCGACGCCCGGCGCGAGCTGGAGTTGATCCAGGTGCGCGATCAACAACCCGCCTTCCGTGATGGTGAGCGTAAACGTCACGCCCGACGGCGACGAAGGGCCGAGGGACGCCACGACCCGGATCTGCGCGTACGGGCTGACGTCCACGACGCCCAGGGTGACCTGGTGCGGGGAAACGTGAATGCCCGGGCCGAGCGACGACGTCTGAAACGCCAGGAATGTGGCCATGATCCCCTCCGTCGCTGTGGCGATTCTCGCGCCCATGACTTCCCGCTGGGCAATGAGGGCACCTCGCTCGCCGCTCGTCGCCGTCGGTTGGGGGAGGCCCGTGGGTGGCCCCCGACGGCTCACCCCGCAGCGAGCGCCTCGGCAAAATGGCACGCCACCAGTCGTTCGGACCCGATCGGCCGCAGCGCCGGCTCCTCCACGCGGCACCGCTCCCGCGCCCACGGGCACCGGGTGTGAAACCGGCATCCGGCCGGCGGCCGGAGCGCGCTCGGCGGATCGCCCTCAATCAGCGGACGGGACGGCGCCGCGCCGGCGGCGAGGCTCGGGACCGCAGAGACGAGCGCGCGCGTGTAGGGGTGGAGCGGGGTCGAAAACACCGTCGGGGTCGCGGCGACCTCGACGAACTTCCCAAGGTACATGACCGCCACGCGGTTGGCCATCTCACGGATCACGCCGATGTTGTGCGACACGAACACATAGGTCAACCCCATCTCCGCCTGGAGGCCCTTCAAAAGCGTGAGGATCTTCGCCTGCACCGACACGTCGAGCGCCGATGTTGGTTCGTCGAGCACGACGAGGCGCGGGGAGGTCGCGATCGCGCGCGCGATCGCGATCCGCTGCCGCTGGCCTCCGGAGAACTCGTGCGGGTAGCGTCCGGTGTATTCGGGACGCAGCCCCACGTCCTCAAACAGCTCGGCGACGCGGCGCCTCCGGTCGGCCGCGCTTCCCATCCGGTGCACCGCGAGCGCCCGCCCGACGATCTCGCCGGCCGCCATGCGCGGGTTGAGCGACCCGTACGGGTCCTGAAACACGATCTGCAGGTCGCGGCGCTGGCGCCGCCCGCGCGCCGTCGTCGGCGCCGCGAGCGGCTCCCCCCGGAACCGCACCTCGCCGGCGGTCGGGACGACCAGCCCCACGAGCAGCCGCGCGAGCGTGGACTTCCCGCACCCCGATTCACCGACGAGCCCCAGCGTCTCGGCCTCCTCCACGGCGACGTCCACCCCATCGACCGCGCGGAGCGGTACCGTGCCGAAGAGGCCCTCGCGGACCGGAAAGTACTTCGCGACCCCTCGCGCCTCGAGCAGCGGGGCCATCATGGGCCGTAGAGGTAGCACGCCACGCGATGCCCGGGGTCCGGCTCGCTCATCGGCGGGTGCGCGTCCCGGCAGCGGTCCATCGCGTGTGCGCAGCGCGGCCAGAAGCGGCAGCCGGACGGGTACCCGGCCGCGTTTGGGACCTCGCCGGGGATCACCCGCATGCCGGTCCCCGCGCCCGGGACCGCCGCGAGGAGCCCTTGGGTGTACGGATGCCGCGGCCGCCCGAACAGCGCCGCCACCGGCGCCGCCTCCGCGATGCGCCCCGCGTACATCACGTACGCCCGGCCGCAGTTCTCGGCGACGACGGCCAGGTCGTGCGTGATCAACAGGATGGCCGTACCGAGGCGCGCCTGCAGGTCCCGCAGCAGCGCAAAAATTTGGGCCTGGACCGTCACGTCCAGCGCCGACGTCGGCTCGTCGGCGATCAGCAGGCGCGGCCGGCACGACAGCGCGAGCGCGATCATCACGCGCTGCCGCATGCCGCCGCTGAGTTGAAACGGGTACTGCGCCAGCACGCGCTCCGGGTGCGGCAGCCGAACCCCGTCGAGCAGTTCGAGCGCTTCGCGGCGAGCCGAGCGGCCGCCGAGGCCGCGGTGCACTTCCAGCACCTCCGCGAGCTGGCTCCCGATCGTAAACGACGGGTCGAGCGACGTCATCGGCTCCTGAAACACCATCGAGATCCCGGTGCCGCGGAGGCGCCGGAGGTCGGCGCCGCTCTTCGTCAGCAGGTCCTCACCTTCAAAGAGCACTTGGCCCGCGACCACGCGTCCGGGGGGCGACGGGATGAGGCCCATGATGGCCAGTGCCGTGGCGCTCTTGCCGCAGCCGGTCTCCCCCACGAGCCCCACCGTCTCGCCCGATCGGATCTCGAGATCGACGCCGTCGAGCGCCCGGCTGACCTGCCCGCCGGAGGTGAAGTGGACGGTGAGATCCCGGACCGACAGCAGAGGCCCGTCCATCAGTCCCGCATCCGCGGATCGAGCGCATCCCGCAGGCCGTCCCCAAGGAGATTGAAGCCGATGACGACGAGCGTGATCGCGAGCCCCGGGAACGTCGTCACGAACGGCGCGGCGAACATGTAGTCGCGGGCGTTGGACAGCATCGCCCCCCACTCGGGCGTCGGCGGCTGCACCCCCAGGCCGAGAAAGTTGAGGCCGGCCGCCGCGAGGAGGACCGTCGCCATGCGCAGGCTCGTCAGGACGATGACCGGCGCGAGCGTCCCCGGCATGATGTACCGGAACATGATGGACGCATCCGGTTCGCCGATCGCCCGGGCCGCCTCGACAAACTCCGCGTGGCGCAGGTCCAGCACCACGCCGCGGACGAGGCGGGCGAACTGGGGCACCGACGCGATCCCCACCGCGACGATGATGTTCTCCAGTCCGGTGCCGACGATCGCCACGATGGCGATCGCCAGCAAGATGCTGGGAAACGCGAGGAGCACATCGATCGCCCGCATGCTGATCTCATCGACCCACCCGCCGAAATATCCGGCCCCGAGCCCCCAGACGACCCCGACGACCATCGCGAGCGCCGCCGCCGTGACCTGGATCACGAGCGACGTGCGGGCGCCGACCACGAGGCGGCTCAGGATGTCGCGCCCGAGCTCGTCGGTCCCGAGCAGGTGCTGCGCGCTCGGCGGCTGCAGGCGCGCCAGCACGTCGCCGTCCGTGGGATCGTACGGCGCGAGCACGTTGGCGAGCAGCGCCACCGCGGCGTACAGCCCAACGATCACCATCCCAACGACGGCGCCGCGGTGCCGTCTGAGCCGGCGCCACGTCCCGTCGGCCTCTCCCGGGCCGGCCGGGGCCGCCGCCGGTTCCGGGTCAACCGCGTTCACGACCGCTCCGCTCATGCCCGCCCGTACCGAATCCTGGGATTGATCCACGCGTACGCGAGGTCGATCAACAGATTGACGGCGACGAACGCCACGGCGATCAGCAGCAGCCCGCCCTGGATCACCGGGTAATCCCGGGAGAAGATCGCCGTCACCATGAGGCGCCCGACGCCCGGCAGCGCGAACACCGTCTCCACGATCACGGCGCCCGCCATCAGGAAGCCGAACTGCAGCCCGACGACGGTGATCACCGGGTTGAGCGCGTTCCGCAGGGCGTGGCGGTAGATGACCCGCCGCTCCGGCACGCCGTGCGCGCGGAGCGCGCGGATGTAGTCCTGGCGGATCACCTCCAGCATCGAGGCGCGGACCAGACGGGCGATCACCGGCGCGCCCGACATCCCGAGCACGACGGCGGGCAGGATGAGGTACTGGAGGCCGCCGCTCCCGCCGGACGGCAGCCAGTGCAGCATACCCGCGAACACCAGCAGCAGCAGCAAGCCGAGCCAGAAGCTCGGCATCGACAGGCCGATGAGCGCCATGAGCATCAGCCCGCCGTCCAGCCACGAGTTCTGGTGGGTGGCGGCGAGGACGCCGACGGCGACCCCGACCGTCACCGCGAGCGCCAGGCTCCACAGCGTGAGCTGCACGGTGAACCTCATGCGGGCGATCAACGTCTGGGTGATGGGCGCGCGGGTCTGCATGGAGATGCCGAGGTTGCCCCGAAGCGCCCGCCCGATGTAGCGCACGTACTGGACTGCGAGCGGGGCGTTGAGGCCGAACTCGGTGCGGATGGCGGCCAGCTGCGCCGGGGACGCGTCTTCGCCCGCGAGGATGACCGCCGGATCCCCGGGGATTAGGTGCAGCAGCAGGAATGACGCGAGCGACACGCCCAGCAGGACCGGGACGAGGAGGAGGATCCGCCTCAGCGCGTAGCGCAGCATCTCGGCCCTGTGAGCCCGCCCGCCCGACGCGGGGCCGGGCTCGCTAGTGCGACGAGGCCTGCGACGCCGCCCGCGTGGCCCGGCGTCCCGGGTCCGGCGCCTCGAGCGGCGGCGCCTTCGCGACGCGCCCGCGGGCCATCACGAATGCCACGCGCGACAGGGCGGTAATGTCGGTCAACGGATCGCCATCCACCGCTATGATATCGGCCTCTTTCCCGGCCTCGAGCGTCCCGGTCACGTCGTCGAGGCGGATCCACTTGGCCGCGAGCCCGGTCGCGGAAGAGATCGCGTCGAGCGGCGGCACCCCCGCGCGCACGTGCAGCGCAATGCCGTGGCCGAGGTCATCGATCGGCGCCGGCCGGCCGCCTCCGTCCGAGCCCATCAGCAGCACGACCCCCATCTCGTGGAGCCGCCCCACGATCTCCACCCGCTTGAAGAAGCTGTCGAACCGGTGGTGCCAGGTCACGAGCTCGCGCGCGCCGATCCGATCGAGCCGCGGAAACGGGTGCAGCATGTACGGCAGGCTCTCGTACCGCGCCTGCCACGCATCGAGGTCGTCGGCGCTCAGGGAATCGAGACGGCCCGGGCTCGTCTCGGCCCACCGGCCGTACACCTGGACGGTCGGGACGACGATCACATGAGTGTCTCGGATGCGCGAGGCCACGTCGCGGTCGAAGTGCTCCACGTTGTCGGGCCCGACAAACGTCACGTGCTCCAGCATCGGCATCCCGGCGTCCAGGCACCGGACGATGCCCTCCGTCCCGTGGACGTGCGCCGTGGCGTAGCTTTCGTGCTGGATCGCCTCGTCCACCGCGGCGTGGATCTCCTCGACGGTGTAGGTCGAGCGGTGCCGGACCGTGCGGGCCGTTCCGCCGCCGGTCGCCGAGAGCTTGAGGAAGTCGGCGCCGTCGCGGAAGTACGTACGCGCCTGGCGGCGTACGCCGTCGGGTCCATCGGCCGCGCCGCCGCCCGCATGTCCGTGGCCGCCGGTCGGGCAGATGATCGGCCCGGAGACCAGCAGCCGGGGCCCGAACACGAACTCGCGCTCGACCGCCTCCTTGACGGAGTACGCGGTGTAGCGCGGCGCGCCGACGTTGCGGATGGTGGTCACGCCCGAGCGCAGCGCCCGCTGCATCAGCTCCGTGGCGTGCAGCACGCGCAGCTCGTCGGCCCAGGGCAGCGCCGCGTCGCCGTCCCCCGTGACACCCGGCACGGGATGGGCGTGGCAGTCGATCAACCCCGGCAGCAGCGTGCGCGGCCGGAGATCGAGCACCTCCGCGGACGGCGGCACCGGCGGCGCGGCGTTCGCCGGTCCCGCGAAGGCGATCCGCTTGCCGTCGACGTGCAGCACGCCGTCCGGGACAGGCCCCCGGCCGGTGCCGTCGATGAACGTCCCCCGCAACACCTGCATCGTCATCGCTCCCTTCGCGGCCGACCCGGTCAGGGTTCCAGCCAGGTGTGCTCGTCGACGGTCAGGGTCTCGTCGTAGTAGTGGAGCACGCCGTGCAGCTTCTTGTTCATCCCGGCGGTGGACTTGGTCTCGAGCCCCCAGATGCTCGGCGCGTCCTTCTGAATCAACTGCTGCGCCAGCTTCAGGTACGTGTTGCGCTGGGTGTCGTCCATCGTGCGCGCCGCCTGGTTGACGAGCGCGTCGAGATCCCGGTTGCAGTACCCGTGAAGATTGACGCCGTGCGGGCGCATGAACTCACAGCCGAAGCGCTGCTGGAGGATGTCCGTCGCGCTGTCGCTGGACCACCCGTCGAGCCACATCTCGAGGGGGCTCTTGTCGGGCGGGATGTTGACGAGCTCGAGGTAGCGTGCCCACTCGACGACCTGAATGTTCGTGGTGACGCCCACGCGCTTGAGCATCTGCTGCACGGCCTGCATCATCTCGAAGTCCTTGAAATACCTGCCCTTCGTCCCCGTCAGCGTGGCGGTGAACCCGTGCGGATACCCCGCGTCCGCAAGCAGCTGCCGCGCTTTGTCGGGGTCAGACGGGAAGCTGTCCACGACCGCGTAGCCGCTGGCCAGCGTCGGCACCGCGCCCGGCAAGACCTCGGCGAGCCCCACGAAGATGCCTTTCGCGATCGCCGGACGGTCGACCGCGTAGTTCAGGGCTTGGCGCACCCGGACGTCGGTAAAGGGCTTCTTCGTGTTGTTCATGCCGACCGTGAGCTGCCGGACGGTGGAGACGGAATCGAGCCGGAGATTCGGATTGGCGCGCAGCCGCGGCATGTCTTCGGGCGAGATCAGGTCCGCGAGCTGCACGTCGCCGGATTCGAGCGCGATCGCACGGGCCCCGGGCTCCGGCACCGGGCGGATGATCACCTGGTCGAGGTACGCTTTGTCCCCCCAGTAGTCATCGTAGCGGACGACGACGACGCGTACGTCCGGGGTCCACTCCTGGAGCCGGAACGGACCCGCGCCCACGGGATTCCGCGCGATGTCCTTCCCGTACTTCTTGAAGGCCGTCGGGCTCTCGATCTGCGAGGACGCGGCCAGCCGAAGAAGAAAGAACGGGTCCGGGTATTTCGTCACGAACCGGATCGTGTTGTCGTCGACCACTTCGACGCGATCCAGGTACGGTTTCCAGTCGCTCGACCGCTGTGGGTTCTCCGCGCTGAACAGGCGGTCGTAGTGCGCCTTGACCGCCTGGGCATTGAACGGGGTCCCGTCCTGGAACTTGACGCCCCGCCGCAGCGCGAGCGTCCAGACGGTCCCGTCGGCCTTCCAGGACATCGCCAAGTCCGGAGCGATCTCCCGGCTCGGCGTTTCGTCGACGAGACTGCTGTACAGCAGATCCTTGACGGCCGCGGAGATGGTGCCTCCGCGCTGCGCCGGGTCGAGGTTGTCTACGTCCGCGGACGCGGCGTAGGTCAGCGTGCGGCCGCGGGACGGAGCGGGCCCGGCGGCCTGCGCTGGCCCGAGCGCGGGCGGTACCGCGACGAGCAGCGCGACGAGCAGGACGACGACGACGCGAGCGGCGGTGCGCATCACGATCAGCCTCCCTTCGGACTCCCCCTGCCGGCGGTCAGCCAGTGGACGCCGTCTCCCGCACGGCAGGATCGACGCTCAGCGGCCCGCACCCGCACAGGTCTTGGATCGATCCGGCCCCGCGGGCGCGCATCAACGCCACCAACTCCCGATTGATTCGGCTCGCGAGCCCGGGCCCGTCGTACACGAACTGCGTATAGACACTCACGGCGTTGGCGCCGGACGCGATCGCGGCCAAGGCGTCCGCGCCCGAGCTGATCCCGCCCTGCGCGACGATCGGCGCGCGCCCGCGCGTCGCTCGATACACGACGCCGACGGCCTCCAGGGTGCGCCCCAGCACGGGGCGTCCGCTCAGGCTGCCGCGCCCGCGGGACAGACGCGGCTCGTCGATGGGCCGCGTGCCCGACACCATGAAGCCGTCCACGCCGTGGCGGAGGCCGATCTCCACCAGGTCGGCGAGGTGCTGGCGATCCACCTCCACGTCGAGCGACGGCAGCTTCACCCAGACCGGCTTCCGTTTGTACTCCATCAACGCGGCGAGCAGCGTTCCGAACTCGTCGCGGTCGACAAAGTTCCGCTCGTCCGGGGTGTTGGGACACCGGAGCGCGACCTCGAGCGCGTCGGCCCACGGCTGCAGCTCGCTGAACACCCGCACGTACTCGTCCAGGGTGAAGCCCATGAAGCTCACGATCACCGGGACCCCGGCAGGCCCGCGCGCCCGCCAGCGCCGCAGCAGCTCGGCGCACCCGTGGACGCCGCGGCCCGGGAGCCCGAGGCAGTTCGCGAGCGCTTCCTGCTCGGGATACCGTAGCAGGCGCGGGCCGGGATTGCCCGCGCGCGGCAGCGGCAGCACGGTACCGCTCTCGAGAAAGCCGAAGCCGAGGCAGGCGAGCCCGCGCAGGGCCTCGCCGTCTTTGTCGAACCCGGGCGCAACGCCCACCGGATTGTGGAACTCCAGCCCGCCGATGCGCTGGCGCAGCGCGGGATCGGTGAAGGTGAACGCGGGGCGGAGCGCCTCCCACATCCGGGCGCGCCGCAGCGTCCACAGCGCCACGCGGTGGGCGGTCTCCGGCGGCAGAAGAAACGCGGCGGGCCGCACGAGCGTCCGGTACGCGTTCATCGCGCGCCTCCGGCGCCCGGGCCGGCGGCCGCACGCCGCTGCAGCATCTCGCGGCGGAACGCCATCGCGCCCTCGACGACGTCGAGGGGAATCTGTCCGGCGCCGCCCGCGCGCTCGTTCGGCGTGTGCGCGACGCGCGCCACGATGCACCACGGTCCGGGGTCCCGGAACGCGCGCGACAGCGCGTCGGCGGTCTCCCGGGCCGTCTCCACCGCGATCACCTTGCCGGAGTCCCATCCGCTGGCGCGCGCGAGCGCGGCCAGGTCCGCGCCGTGCCGCGTCGCGCTCTCCATGGTGCCGGCGCCGACCGTCCCATAGACGCCGTTGTCGCACACCAGCACGACCAGGTTCGGCGCGTGATAGCGCGCGACCGTCGCCAGCACGCCGACGCCGGCGAGCATCGACCCGTCCCCCTCGACCGCGACGACGCGCTCGCCGGGCATCGCGAGCGCGAGTCCGAGCGCGACGGCGGTGGGGTAGCCGAGCTCCATCTGGTAGAGGCTCACGTGCGCGCGCTCGGTCGCCCACAGCAGGCGCGACAACAGGCCCGGTCCGGCGACCGCGGGGGCCGCGCCGCGCGACGCGGCGAGCGCCTCGAGCACGTCTTGGTACGTCACGGGGCGCCTCCGAGCATGACGTACCCGGGGATGAACAGGCAGACGGGCACCTTTTGTCCCTGGATCGTTTGGACAGCGCCGCGAATCGCGGTGCGGAGCATCGCGCGATCGTGCACGACGAGGCGCGGGAGACCGAGGCCCTCCGCGGTCCCCTCGCCGACGATCCGGGTGGCCCCGTGATAGTCGAACCGTTCGCCGAGGACGCGGTTGTGGCTGGCCAGGATCAGCATGGCGGTGCGCTGCAGGAGCGCCCTCGCCAAAATCAACCCGCAGTAGCCCATGCCCGAGCCTTCCATCAGGACGACGGGCAGCCGTCCCGCGAGCGACGCGCCCACCGCGAGCGCCACGCCCTCGTCCTCGCGCGAACACACCACGGTGCGGACCTCGGGGTCCGCCTCGAGCAGGCCCGCCACCTGATGCAGCACGCTGTCGGGCAGGTAGACCGCGAAGTCCACGCCCGCGCTCCGGAGCGCGGCGTACGCGTCGTGGGCGGCGCTCCCCTCGCCCGGGTCGGTCGCCGCCGGCCCCGGTGCGGCGGCCGAGGGGCGTGGAACGGCCGGCCGGCGCTCCCTCGCCATCAGGACTCCAACCCCAGCTCGCCGCGCGGCCGGGTGCAGGTATCGACCGCGACCTGGACGAGCAGCCGGATGAGCGTGTGCGCGCTTTCCAAATCCGCGACCCCCATCGAAAACTGTCCCGCGAACGGGGCGGGACGCGTGGGCCGCGGCATCCCGATGCGCGCGGTGGGGACCCCCCACTGGCGCAGGATGTTCGCGTCGGTCGCGCCGCTCTTGCCTCGTTCGGCCACGTGGGGACGGCCCTCGAGCGCCTCCCACCCTCGGATCGCGGACCGCACGATCCAGTCGTCGGGATCCGAATGGGAGCCGGGGATCCCGAGGATCATCTCCCAGTCGAGCTCCACGTGCGGATGCGCGCGGCGGATCCCCTCGATCGCGTCCGCGAACTGCGCCTTCACGTCCGACGGGCTCGTGCGCGGGCTGACGCGCAGATCGACGTACAGCTGGCAGACGGCCGGCGCGAACGCCGGCTTGTGCGGCCATCCCCCGACGATCGCACCGATGCTGCCCTGCGGGGCGACGTACCCGGACGTGTTGCGGGCGGCGTACTCGGGGAACCACCGCTCGAGCGCCTGCGCCACCTCGCCGGCGGCCACGATCGCGCTGCGATAGGGCAGGATGTGTCGCATCCCGGTGTACGCCAGGACCCCCTTCACGTCGACCCGGAACCAGCAGAGGCCGACCTCCTCCCACGACACCGTCCAGCCCGGCTTCGCGATCACGGCGAAATCGCCGCGCACGCCCTGTTCCAGCATGTGGGCGCAGCCGACCCCCTGGGCGACGTTGCGGCGGCCGCGGCCGCCGGCCGGCGCGTTCGCGGGCATCCCGCCCGCGCCGAGCCCGACCAGCAGGTCACCCCGGAGCGGCACGCCGGCGCGGGCGATCGCCTCCGCGGCCGCGATGACGCAGGCCGCGTACCCTTTCGGATTCTCCGCGCCGAGCCCGACCACGAACCCGTCCTGCACCGCCGCCACGGGGACGAGATCGGCCCGCAGGCGCGGGCCGGTCCACGGCAGATCGTCAGCCTCGGTGCCGGTGAACGCGGTGTCGATCGGGGCGTACAGGAGGAGATCTCCGCCGCCGCCCTGCCCGGGGTAGACGCCGACCGCGTTGGCCTGCCGGTCGTCGAGGAGCTGGCAGCGGGCGCGCACCCCGCGCTCCGAGAGATGCGCCGCGATGAACTCGGCCAGCGGCCGCTCCTCGCCGGGCGGACTCGGGATATTGACCATCTCGACCAAGAGGCGTGCAACATCGTCCCGGTCGATGCTCGCCCAGGCGGCCTCGACCCACTGCCGCTGCTCTCCCGTGAGGTTCACGCCGTCTCCCACCGCGGACACCGCCCCGATCGCTCCGACCGACTCGCTACCGGCCCGCTTCCGTTCGCCACAGCATCTCCGGGATCAGAGGCACCCGGTCGATCGCGACGCCGAACGGACGCAGCGCGTCCTGCACCGCCAGCGACAGCGCGGCGGAGACGGGAATCACCCCGCCCTCACCGGCGCCCTTGGCGCCGAGCACGTTGAGCGGCGACGGCACCTCGACGTGCTGCAGCACCACCTCCGGCACCTCGGCCGCCGTCGGCAGCAGGTAGTCCATCAACGTCGTCGCCAGCGGCTGGCCATCGCCGTCGTAAACGAGGCGCTCGTACAGCGTCTCGCCGAGGCCGTGCACGAAGCCGCCCACCACCTGGCCTTCGACGAGCACCGGGTTGATCATGCGGCCGCAGTCGTGCACGATCACGTACCGGAGGATGTTCATCTCCCCCGACTCCGGCGTCACTTCGACGATCGCTGCGTGGACGCCGCTGCTCACCGTCGGGGCCGAGGGCAAGAACGTGGCCCGGGCCTCGAGGCCGTGGAGCTCCCCCAGCGCCTCTGCCTGCGCCCGGCGCGCCGCCGGTCCGTTCCCGCGCGCGAGGTCCGGCCGCTCGGCGAAGAGCTTCTCCCGCAGCACGCGGGCCGCCGCGATCACCGCGGAGCCGGCGACGACGGCCGTCCGGCTCCCGTACGTGCCCATCGATACCCCGGACGGCTGCGTGTCGCCCTCCAGGACCTCCACGTCGGCGGCGCGCACGCCGAGTTCGGCCGCGAACAGCTGGGCGAGGATCGTGCGGTGGCCCTGGCCTTGGGCGCCGCACCCGACGATGACCTGCACCCGGCCGTCGTCGACGCGGACGATCGCTTCCTCCTGCGGGCCGACCCCCGTGAGCTCCACGTAGCACGCGAGCCCGATGCCTCGATAGACGCCCTCGCGCCGCAGGCGCGCCTGATCCGCGCGGGCCGACGCGTAGCCCACCGCCTCGAGCGCTTTCGCCAGGCACTGCCGATAGTCGCCGCTGTCGTACACAATGGGCTGGCCGTCCATGTCGCGCATCCCTCCGCGGTACGGGAACGCGTCCGACGCGATGAGGTTGCGGGTCCGCACCTCGGCGGGGTCGAGGTCGAGCGCGGTCGCGGCCAGGTCCATGATATGCTCCATCACGTACGCGGCCTCCGGCTGGCCGGCCCCACGCACCGGCGAGGCGGTGACCCGATTCGTGTACACACACGTCGCCTCGACCTCGACCGCGGGAATCCGGTACGGCCCCGGGAGCAGCGACAGCGTGTTGAACGGGACCACGAGCCCCGCGGACACATACGCGCCCATGTCGTGGACGAACCGGTCGCGGACGCCGAGGATGGTGCCGTCGCGCGCCACCGCGACCGACACCTCGTGAATCTGCTCCCGCTCCTGCGTGGTCGTCAGCAGATGCTCCCGCCGATCCTCGATCCACTTCACCGGGCGGCCGAGCATCCGCGCGACGTACGGGATCAGATAGTCTTCCTGGTAGAACCGCCCCTTCGGCCCGAACCCGCCCCCGACGTGGGGCGCGATCACGCGGACGCGGGCGTCGGGCAGGCCCAGCATCGCGGCGATGTGCCGGCGGTTCTGATGCGGGCGCTGGCACGATGCCCATACGGTGAGCACGCCGGAGTCGGGATCCTCGACCGCCGCGATCCCGCGCGTCTCCATCGCCTGACCGGCGCCCCGCGAGATATACCACGTATGCTGCAAGACCAGGTCGGCCTGCGCGAACGCGAGCGGCACGTCGCCAATCTCCTGGCGGATCCGCGCCGCGACATTGGAGTCGAGGTCCTCGTGCACCAGCGCGGGGCGGCCGTCGACCGCATCCCGGAGGTCGCCGACCGCCGGCAGCGCCTCGTACTCGACCTCGATGCGGTCGAGCGCGTCCTCGGCAAGGTACCGGCTCGTCGCCACGACGAGCGCGACGGCTTCCCCGACGTGGCGCACCCGATCGCGCGCGAGCGGAAACGCCGTGCGCGCGCGCAGGGTCGCGTGCGGCCGCAGGTTCGGCAGCGCGGGGACCGGCTGAGGCAGATCCGCGAACGCGATCGCCGCGGCGACCCCGGGGATGCCGCGCGCCCCCGTGAGGTCGACGCGGCGGAGCACCGCGTGCGCCATCGGGCTGCGCAGGATCGCCGCATGAAGCATGCCGGGCAGACGGATGTCGTCGACGTAACGGCCGTCGCCGCGCAGGAGTTCCCGGTCCTCGAACCGGCGGGGGCTCGCCGCGTGCGCCGGCGGACGCGCCGGCGCCTCCGTCCCCGCAGCGCGCCGCGGCGTCATGGACCCTCGTCGATCCGGTCGGGATGAGATGCCGCGGGATGCACGGCTATCGCATCAAGACCTGCCCGCATCCGGTCGCGAACCCCGCGATCGGCTCGTAGAAGACGAGCTCCGCCGGCCGGCGATCGAACGCCCCGCCGAGGGCGATCCACGAACGGATCTCGCTCGTGGAGTTCCCGGCCGCCGCGATCTGCTCGTCGGTCAGGGTCGTGATCTTCCGGCGGTCGCTGCCGATGAAATCGGCGATGAACTTCCGGTCGAACGCCTCGTCGATCCATCCCATCCGTTCCGTGCCGACCGAGTGCGAGAGGCCGCCGGTCGCGATGATCGCCACGCGCTTCGACGGGTCCCACCGCGCGATCGCGTCGCGCAGCCACTCCCCAAACGCGTAGCAGCGGCGGGCGGTCGGACACGGCGGCGCCGCGCAGTTGATGAACACCGGCACGATCGGCACGCGCGCCTCCTGGTCGATCATGTACAGGGGGACCATGATGCCGTGGTCGAGCTCCCACCCCTCGGTGCGCGCCCAGTCCACGCCCTGGTCGAGGCCGCTCGTCAGCAAGAAGTTCGCGAGCTCGACCGACGCCGGAATGCGCCGGTACGGGATCCCCGCCCCGCGCTCCGTCGGGCCCTCAAACCCGTCGGCCACGCCGATGCAGAACGCCGGCATGTTGTCGATGAAGAAGTAGTTGAGATGTTCGCCCGAGATGACGACCGCGACGTCGGCGCGCGCGTCCCGCAGCGCCTGGCCGAGCCGCCGGTATCCGTTGCGGAAGCCTTCGACCTGTGCCGGACTGCCCATCTCCGGGGACTGCGTGATGAATGCGACGTGCGACGTGGCAAGACCGAGGACCAACTCCGCCACGATGCTCCACCCCCTCTACAGACTCAGACCGGATTCACGATCCCGACTTCGGCGCATTCACTGCCGCTCTGGCCGCGTACTCGCCGGGGGGCAGGCCGTGCCAGAGATAATACTTGAAGACAAGATTCGGCAGGGCGCCGAGCGCCAGGAGCTGTCCGTATCCAGGGTCCAGCAGCGCGGCCTTCTCCGCGTCGCTGAGCCGGTAGCCTTCGAGAAACGGCCCGAGGTTCTTCAGGATCTCCGCCCGGTCGGGCTTCCGGATCAAATCGAACAGCACGCGGTTCACATCGTATTGGGCCATCGCACTCCCTCCCGTCGCATTGACGCGTCCATCACCCGCCGGCGAAGAAATCGAGCACCAGGTGGTTGAATTCCTCGGCGCGCTCGACGTGCGCCCAGTGCCCGCATCGCGGAAACAGGACCATCCGGGCGTTCTGAAGCCGCTTCAACAAGAGCAGCCCGATTTCCAGCGCGCCGAATCGATCGTCCTGGCCCCACAGCACGAGCGTCGGCGCGGCCACCTTGCCGAGATCGGCGAACAAATCCTCGTTTTGGGGGGGCGTCTTCGTGAACAGCGCCACGACCTCGGGATCGGCGCTCGCCGCGTACCGCTCCTCGACCATCTCGTCCGTCACGATCCCGGGCGTCGCCACGAGCGTCTCCATCAGCGCCCGCATCTTGGCACGGGTGGGACCCTCCGCGCCCCGGTAGTAGGTCTGGATCAGGCGCACGCCCTCCACCGGCAGCGGCGTCAGCGCGCTGAACGAAATGGGCGACGCGCCGAGCACCGCGATCCGCTTGACGCGCTGCGGGGTCTCGATCGCCATCTTCAGCGCCACCTGGCCGCCCATCGAGTTCCCCAGCACGTGCGCCGACGTGAGGCCGACCGCTTCCATGAACGCGTCGAGGACGCGGGCCGTGAACGTGAGGCGTCCCCCGGTGATCGCGACCTTCTCCGACCGCCCGTATTGGGGCAGGTCGACGAGGAAGACCCGGTGCTTCGACGCGAACGCGCCGACGTTGGACTTGAAATTGCTCCACGCGCTGGCCCCGGGCCCCGCGCCGTGCAGACAAATCAGCGGATCGCCGTCACCGACCTCGTGATAGTGCAGGCGCACGCCGCCCGCCTGCACGAACGTCCCCGCCGGTTCCGTGCCGCCCGAACGGTCCACCGGATCCCCCCGTTACGCCCGCGATTCTTCGCGAAGCTCGTCTTCGGTCGTGTAGAGGCTCGCCACCGAGGCGCGCTCGTCGGGAGGCAGGGCGCGCGCGGTCTCTGCCAGCTTGCGCCAGGCGATGATGGACACGTCGGGGCGATAGAGCCGCTCCGGCGGGGTCCGCATCAGCCTGACCATCCACGTGTCCTGATCGTTGAACTGGCCGTGAAACACCGGCCGCAGGTACGCCCAGTACTTCAGCCGGTAGAGGAGCGCGCCGAGCCCCGTGCGTTGGGCCACCGCCATCTGCACGTAGAGGTGCCGGCCCGGGACCGTCGGAATGTACCACTCGAAGTCGACCCAGTCCGGATAGCCGACGCGCAGCAACCCCGGGAGCCGGATCGCCGTGCTCGGTCCCCCGCCGCGGCGATGCCACACCCGGAATCGCGGCCACCGCCCGAGGCCCGGATAATCTGTCTCCCACCCCATCTGATCCTGCACTCGCGAGATCCAGACGCCGGCGTCGTCCGTGACGACGCGGGTCCGGCTCCACGCCGGCACGCGGCGGAACGCCAGAAACCACGAGCTCCGATGCAGATACTTCGCGTGCCCCTCATCAAACCCGTTCTCCGCCGCGTGGCGCCAGTCGCCCTCCCGCTCCGTGATACGGCCCTGCACCACGGCGTGCTCGGTGAGAAACTCCTGAGGGATGTCGGCCTCGACCGGCTGCGGTGTGTCGTCGCCGATGTACACCCAGACCAACCCGGCGCGCTCCTCGACCGGATACGCGCGCACGCGCAGCTTCCCGCACAGCGGCGAGTCCGGCCCGTCCGTCAGCACCCCGACGAGCTCGCCGGACCGCAGCCGAAACGTGAACCCGTGGTAGGGACAGGTAATCGTGCCGGGAAAGTCCTGCTGCCCCTCGGACAGCGGGATGCCGCGGTGCGGACACCGGTCGGCGACGCAGTACGCCGTGCCGTCGACGTCCCGCACCAGGCACAATTCCTCGCCGAGCAGCGTCACCGCGAGCGGGGTCTTCCGAAGACGCTTCGAGAATGCGATGGGATACCAGTACCCGCGAAATCCCAGATCCGCGGAGTCGTACACCGGGTAGTGACTCTTCCCGTACTCCAGTCCGGTGACTTGCCGCTGATACCGCATCCGGAGCCCCCTCTATCTAACCCGTCGATCACCACATCGACGGCAGTGCCCGTCCTACGGCTCGCGCGGCCCGCGGAGCGCCGGAACGCCTCGGCACCCCGTCCTCACGTCGTCCCCAACGGAAGGACCGTCGGATAATCGCGACCGCGCCCCGCGCACGGGTCGCGATCTTGCATACAATATACAATTCGTTCGGACATGTATCCTTCCTTCGCAGATCGCGCGGGCGCACGAGGAACGCTCAACGCACGGCGCGGCGGCGGCTCAGTGGACCCCGAGGCGGCTGAGCACCGTGGGATTGGTCGAGTAGAGTCCCACAGCCTCGCCCTGAGCCAGGATATGTCCCTGCATCGCGGCGATGACCTCCGGCCCGGTGAAGTTCCCTGTGACCGCGAGATGCGCGACGTCGAGCGCGTACACGGCGAAGTGGTAGTGGTGCACGCGCTCGTCGTTCCACGGCGGGCACGGACCGTCGTAGCCTCCATGCGGACCTGGACCCATCCCGTTGACCCCGCGCAGGCCGTGCGGGGTCGGTCCCGGCGGCTTGGGGGCCGGCCCGTTCGAGTCAGCGCCCTCCGCGATCTCCGTGGCGCTCGCCGGCACATCCACCAACACCCAGTGGTAGAAGACGCCGCGGGGCAGATCGGCCGGGATCGTCTGGCCCTCGGTGTTCGCGCCGGGAACCCTCGACGGCGCGTCGGGATCAGAGGTAATGATCGCATACGACTGAGTGCCGGACGGTCCCGCCGACCACCGCACCTCGGGATTCCGATCCGGCCCGGGCGCGACGTGGCCGTCCGCCGACGGAACGCAGCTGGCGTAGAGGCCCCGCATCACCCCGCTGGGCAGCAGCCCTCCCAGCATGACCGTCAGCACCCCCGGCGCGGCCGCCCATCCGGGTCCGGCGCCGAGCGCCACCAGACACGCGCCCGCGAGCGCCCGCAAGAACGTCCGCCGATCGCCCACCATCCGTAGCCTCCCATCAGGGGCATCGCGGTCGCCGCCGCATCGGTATGGTCCCATCGGCTCGGAGCGCCGTCAAGCGATGCCGCGCTCCGGGGCGCCGTGCGGCTGCGCCCCGCCCCGCGCGAGCGACGCGAGGATCCCGGCCGCGCACAGGAGCCCGAAGACAAGAAACGCGGTGCGGGTCGCCTGCACGAACGGATCGCGCAGCGCCGGGGTGATCGCGGCGCCGCCGATGAACACGTTGAGGATCAGCGTCACGATCCCCATGCTGAGCATCTGCCCCGTCACACGCATCGCGCTCACCGTGCTGGACGCGACGCCGTAAATCCGCGGCTCCACCGCGCTCATCACCGCGTGCGTGTTGGGCGACGAAAACAGCCCAAACCCCAATCCGACCACGAGGAGACACCCGACGATGAACACCGTGCTCGTCGCGTCGTGGATCGTCCCGAGCAGCAGCAGACCCGCCGCGGTCATCGCCATGCCGATCGAGGCCGGGCCGCGCGCGTCGACCCGATCCGCCAGGCGCCCGGCAAACGGCGACGAGAGCGCCTGCATCGCGGGCTGCGCGAGGATGATCAGCCCCGCGTGATCCGGCGACATGCCCCGCACGATCTGGAGATACAGGCTGAGCAGAAACGCCACCGCGTACGTCGCGCTGTAATTGATCAGCGCAGCGAGGTTCGACAGCGCGAACACCCGGTTGCTGCGAAACAGGCGGACGTCGAGGAGCGGATGCGCCGCGGCGCTCTCGCGCCAGACGAACAGCGCCACGCCTCCGGCGCCGGCGAGCAGCCACACCGCGCCGAGCGGAGCGGGCAGCAGCGTCAGTCCGAAGATCAACGCGATATACATACTCCCGTACAGCGCGGCCCCCAACAGGTCGAACGGCTCGCGCTCGTCGGCGACCCACTCCCCGCGAAGGCGCCACCATACGAGCGCAATCGTCGCCGCCGCGACGGGGACGGTCGTGAGGAAGATCGAGCGCCAGCCAAAATGCTCCGCGAGCAGCCCGCCGAGCACCGGGCCGAGCGACATCCCGCAGTACACGGACGTGATCACGAGCCCGAGCACGCGGCCCCGCTCGGCCTGCGGGTAGACCGAGACGACGATCGCGGTGCTCGTCACGAAGATCATCGCCCCGCCGATCCCCTGGGCGATCCGCGACAGAATAAGCAGGAACGCGGACGGCGCGAACGCGCACAGCAGCGACGCGACCGCGTAGACCCACAGGCTGATCAAGAAGACGCGCTTGCGTCCGTACAGATCCGCGACGCGGCCGAGCGGCACCATGCACACAACCGACGCGAGCAGGTACGCGGTCGTGACCCAGCTGAGCGTGAACGCATCGAGATGGAACTGGGTGCCGATCGCGGGCAGCGCCACGTTGACCGAGGTCCCCATGTACGGACTCAGAAATGAGGAACACGTCGCCACGATTAGCGCGACGCGCTGCTGCACATCCGGCGCGGCCAGCGGCCGCGCGGCGCCGCTCAGCCGTCCGCTCCGGCGCCGGCGCCGGTTCGCGCGGCGCCGACCACCAGACCTGCGAGTACCCACTCGGCCATGCGTTCCTCCGTCCCGACCCCCACGCGCAGCGCGTCGGGACCCGATGCGCGACGGCGCCGGTCCGACGCTCCGAGTTCCCTTCGACGCTCGCGCCGGCGGGGTCCTGTGAGGCGACCCGACCACGGGGCCGCCGTCGACTCCCGCGCGACGGCAGGAAACGGGCGCCGCGAACGGAACCCGACCGGCACGGTGTGCCGACCGGATTCCAGCTCCACGCGCCTGCGGGTCCCGCCGGCACGAACGGAACGGTGAACGGCACGGGCCGCAAGGGGCCGCACATGCGGATCGTCATCGGGATCTCCGGCTCGTCGGGCCCCATCTACGGGGTGCGCACCCTCGAGGCGCTCGCGGCCGCGGGGGTCGAGACGCATCTCGTGATCTCGGCGGGGGCGCAGCGGACGATCGGACTGGAGACGGGACGGACGGTGGACGCAGTACGGGCGCTCGCACACACCGTCCATGACGTCCAGGACATGGCGGCGCCGATTTCCAGCGGGTCGTTTCGCACCGATGGGATGGTCGTCGCGCCGTGCTCCATGAAGACCCTCGCGGCGATCGCCCACTCGTTCTCGGGCGATCTCCTGACGCGCGCCGCCGATGTGACGTTGAAGGAAGGGCGGAAGCTCGTGCTCGTGCCGCGCGAGACGCCGCTCCATCTCGGACATCTGCGCAACCTGGTCCGCGCGGCCGAGATCGGCGCCGTGATCCTGCCGCCGGTGCCCGCGTTTTATCACGCCCCCAAGACCATCGACGATCTCGTCGACCACACGGTCGGCAAGATCCTGGACCAGCTTGGCGTCGACCACGCGCTGTTCCGGCGATGGGCCGGGGCGCCGCGGCCCGACGACGACGCGGGCGGACCGGCGGAACGGTGACGGCGCTCGGGCCGGCGGCGTCCGCGCCGCCAGACACCGGGCACTGAGTTACGAGACGCTCAGAACGATACCCACCCGCTCCGCTCCACGTCGTAGGGGCGGATGACCACCTTGACGTTTCTCTCGCTGCCGGCCACGCGCTGAAACGCGCGGGCCACTCGTGTGGCCAGTTCCTGCAGCGCCGCTTTTGTGCGCTCGTGTCTCTCCCAGAGATCGATATTGATTCTGGTGACCGTGCCGTGGAAGCGTTCCGGCTTGTAGACAGGGACGAGATCAATCTCCCACTCGTTGATGTGGAGTTCGGGCATGCTGACCAAGGCCTCTCTCACGGCCGCTTCGATGTCCGACAGTCGATCGTCTGTTCTCAAATTGAACGCGGTGACCAGCGGCATCGGCATCTCCCGGGTCGTGTCATCCGGCAGGTCGGCGCCCGCACGCGTGGCCGGGTACCGGCCGGTTCCGGCTGTGGCCGTGGACTCCTGCCATCTCGGGCGCTACCGGCCGCCGCGCGAGATCGTGGGCGCGGGATCCGCGCTCTCGATGACCCAGTGGCCGGCGACGCCGCCTCCCCCGCACGCGGCGCCGGCCGGCGACGGAGTGGTCCGGCGGTCCCACCCGGGGTGCAGCGGCACCGGCGCGTTCGTGGCTGGAAGCCAGAATGCCTGGTCGCACTCCGCACAACGAACGAGATACACCACGTCCGGGCCCTACACCGACACGATGATCTGCTCTCCCTCGACGCGGACCGGGTACTGCCGGAGCTTGATCCCCGGATACGCCAAGCAGCGTCCCGTCGTGATGTCGTACTCCAGGGAGTGCCACGGGCACACCACAATGCTCCCCTCGCGCACCCACGCCAGCTTCCAGCGCGTCTCCGCGGTGCAGATCAGCGTCCCCGTGACGGGACCCTCGCACAGCGGCCCGAACTGATGCGCGCACACGTTCGGCAGCGCATAGTACCGTCCCCCGACGTTGAACACGCCCACCTCGATCCGGCCGCTGCGCACGACCCGGCTCGCACCGGGAGGCAGCTCGCCGACGCGCGCGACGGCGACGTCGGCCATTACGTCTTGGCCCGAGTCGGGGCCGGGATGTTGAACAGCCGCAGGGCGTTTTCCCCCATGATCCGGCGCTTCGTCTCGAGCGGCAGCGGGAGGTCGAACACTTGGCGCGGGTGGTCGAAATCGTGGTGCGGCCAGTCGGAGGCGAACAGGACGTGGTCGTCCCCGATGACGTCGATCGTCGCCGTGAGGTGCCGGGGGTTCTCGGGCTCCTCGACGGGCTGCGTCGCAAAGTACATCTGCCGCACGTACCGGCTCGGGCGGTCTTCCAGGAAGGGCACCTCGCGCCGCATCTCGTTGTATTCCTTGTCGAGCCGCCACATCATGAACGGCACCCAGGAAATGCCCGCCTCGGTAAACGCGATCTTCAGCCGTGGAAACCGCACGGGCACCCCGGTCGTCACCATGCTGATCATGTTCGCCATCATCGCGAACGTGTGCGAGATCGTGTGGCGCGCGAGGGCGGTGTCGAACTGCTCGAGGTTGAACGGGAACGCCGGAAACACCGCGGAGACGCTGTGCAGCATCACGGGCAGCCCGGCGGCTTCCGCGGCGGCGTAGATCGGATCGTACTTCCGGTGGCCCCACAGCGGGTAGACGGCGGAGGTCGGCAGGTACACCGCCACGACGTTGGGATGGGACGCGTACCGCTCGATCTCGCGCGCGGCGTCCTCGGGATCCTGGGGCGCCGCGACGAGCGCGCCGTACAGCGACGGCTCCACGGTGAGCCAGCGCTCGAGCAGCCAGCGGTTGTAGGCGCGGGCCAGCGCCGCCGCGTAATCGGCCCGCGGCAGCTGGGCCATCAGCAGCAGGTGGTCGGGAAAGACGATCCCGACGTCGATGGAGAGCGCGTCGAGCTCCTCCCGCATCTGCGCCGCGGTCGACGTGTGCCGCGCGTTGAGCCCGCCGGGAAATGGCGGGTCGAGCCCGAGCTGCGGTGAGTAGCCGGCGGCGCTGAGGTAGCGCTGCGGCAGGGTGCCCTGGAGCTCAAGCGACCGACGCCACGGCATGTCGCAGTACGGCGCGAGCGCGGCCGGATGATCGTCGATATGGACGTCCGCGTCCACGATCAGCACGTCGCGCAACTTCGTCCGCGTGTCCGCCGCCGCTGGCTGGCCGGTCACCATGCCCACCCCCCGGTCGCGTTCTAATCCGACGGGCGCTCCCGTCCGCCCGTATCTTCGCCCCGTCCGGCCCCAGGCCTCTTACGCGCGCCCGAGTGGCCGCTGATGCGGAAGGAGAAGGCGCGTGCGATCCGCGAAGACAGCCCTGCTCTGGCCGACGGGAGGTCTCTCCATGAGCGATGCGGTGAAGATCGACACCGTCCACACCCGTTCGATCGGCGATCCCGGGCGCGCGCTCAATCGCGCCCGAATGCACCAGTTCGTGCTGGACTCCTCTTCCGGCCCTGGCGACGGGCTGACCAACAGCGAAGCGTTCCTCGCGGGCATCTCGTCCTGCGGCGTGACCCTGATCGAGAAGTACGCCCAGGGCGCGAACGTCCCAGTCTCCGGCATGGAGGTCGAGATCTCGGGGACCCGGGCCCAAGCCGAGCCCGCGCGCTTCCGCACCATCGCCGTGCGCTTCCAGATCCACGGGGTGGGACAGCGCGAAGCCGAGCGGCTCGTGGGAGTCTGGCAGGAACGCTGACCGCTCTATCGCACGGTCGCGGTCGCGACCGAGGTCACAGTCGAGATCGTCGGAACGGGGGCGCGCGATGAAGCGTGAGACTCGGCTGATCCACGCGGGGCGAGATCCGGAGAAGCACTTCGGCATCGTCAATCCGCCGGTGTATCGGGCCTCCACGGTGCTCTTCCCGACAATGGAGGAGTTCCAGCGCCGAGGCGAGCGCAAGTACACGGGATTCTCGTATGGCATTCAGGGCACCCCGACGACCCTCGACCTGACGGACGCGCTCGCGGAGCTGTCGGGCGCGCACCGGGCGGTGGTCACCTCGTCGGGGTACTCGGCGATCACGCTCGCGCTGGTACCGTTCCTGCGCCAGGGGGATCATCTGCTCGTCGCCGACACGGTGTACGCGCCGACGCGCGCGTTCTGCACCGACACGCTCGCGCGCTTTGGCGTCGAGACGACGTTCTACGATCCCCATGCCGGCGCCGCCATCGGCGAGCTGATGCGGCCAACCACAAAGATCGTGTTCGCGGAATCCCCGGGGTCGCAGACGTTCGAGGTGCAGGACGTTCCGGCGATCGCGCAGGCGGCGCATGAACGGGGCGCGGTCGTCGTGTTCGACAACACGTGGGCGACGCCGCTCAACTTTCGCGCGTTCGAGCACGGGGTGGATGTCGAGGTCCAGGCGGCGACCAAGTACCTCGGCGGGCATTCGGACTTGATGATGGGCGTGATCGCGGCGCGCAACGAGGAGCTGTTCCGGATCGTCAAGGACGGCGTGTCCGAGTTCGGGGACTGCGTCGCGCCCGACCTCTGCTACACCGTACTCCGCGGCCTGCGCACGCTCGCCGTGCGGATGCGCCACCACGAGCGCGCAGCGCTCGAGGTGGCGCAGTGGCTCGCGCGCCGTCCCGAGGTGTCGCGCGTTCTCCACCCCGCCCTGCCCGACGACCCCGGGCACGCGCTGTGGCAGCGCGACTTCCTGGGGTCCTCGAGCCTGTTCGGTGTCCAGCTGGCGACCGGCTCGCCGCGGGCCGTCGCCGCGCTGATGGACGGCCTCCAGCTGTTCAAGATCGGCGCCAGCTTCGGGGGCTTCGAAAGCCTGATTCTCCCGGCCACCCCGACGCGCGTCGTGCGGCCGCGCAGCGAGCCGGGGACACTGATCCGCCTCCACATCGGACTGGAAGCGCTCGAGGATCTCATCGCGGACCTCGACGCGGGGTTCGCCCGCCTCAACGCGGCCCTCAGCGAAGAGCCGGCGGCGGCGGGCTCCAACCGGACCGCGACGCCCTCCGCCTAGACGACGTACCAGTTCTCCATCTCACGCTCGAGTGCCGCGGGGCGCCGGTATCGGGCCTCCGTTTCCCGGATCGTAAGCTCGGCTTCATCCGGGGTCGGCACGACCGGGTGCATCGTGAACTTGGGCGGGCCGCCGGCCGCCACGGACACCAGCTCGAGCTGATCGACGTGGAACACGTGCCGGCGCCGGTTCGCCAGAATCCGCCGGTACACCCGCTCGTAGAGAACCGGGTCGTACGGCAGGGAGCCGGCCCCGGTACCCGGAATCCCGAGCTTTCGCGAGACCTCGACGAGCTCGTCCCACGCGGCCTCGAGCACGGCCGGCACCGCGCCCCCGCGGTCATGGCCGTCCGCGGCCGAGCGCTTCGCCCGCGCCTGCTCCAGCTCGCGGCGCACGGCCGCCGACGGCACCGGCACCGCAAACACGCAGACCTCGCTGGCGAGCAGCGCCTCGCTCCGATCGTTGTGGCGCCGGATCAACTCGACAAAGCGGTTGCCGACGAGCGGCGTCTCCCCGATGAGCAGGTTCATCTCCGCGGGGTGCAGCTCGTGCCACGCCAGGACGGCCTGGCGCACCCACACCCCGGCGGCCTTGCGGATCATCGGGTGCGTCACCCCGGCCTGCATCGGATAGCGGCGCCCCGACGGGCTCGCTTCGAACACCGGACGCACCACATCCCACTGCAGCCGGTGAATATTTCGGCCCCGGGCGCTCCCCAACTCCGCGAGCTTGCGTCCAAAGAAGCTCTTCCCGGTCCCCGGGAGTCCCGCGAAACACACGATGCGGGCGGTCTGCGCCAACTGTTCGAGCGGGTCGACCTGCTCGCCGTCCACATCACACCTCCCCGGCCGCGCGGGCTGCCCGATGCGAGAACACACAAGCGGCCGACGTACTCCCGGCCGCCTCCGCTCTCCCATCTTCGCGGCGCGTGCGGCCGGGTCCTGTGGTCCGCGCCCCAGGAGACTCGCCCCGCGGGGCGAAGAACTCCGGACACATTCTTGTCTGGCGCGCCGGCAGTTCAGGGTCAGTGCCACGTCCGCGCCGCGGCTCACGCGCCCCTCGCAGCCGGGCGATCCTGATCTGGACCGCGCCGGCACGGAGCGATCCGAATGACCGCCAACTACGTAGCAGAACGACATGGCCACGGTGGTATTTCCCCCGATCGGGCGCTGATGCGCGCCCCCGCCGCTCCGCGCGGCGTCGATCGAGACGCGGCGCGCGCACGCGAGGCGCAGCGGTGCGGGTGAGCCGGACGCCCCGCCCGCCGCGTGCCGAGCCGGCGCGAGGCGTCCCGGCCAGGCAGCGCCGCCCTGAGCCCAAGAAGGTGCTGGCGTTTCTGGCACACCTCGCGAACGAGTTTACCGCGGTCCTCAAGATGACGGACCTCATCGAGCGTGTCGTCAACGGCCTTGAGCATGAGGTGGGGTTCGAGTCGTGCACGATCGGCCTGATCGACGAGCAGGATCCGGATGCGCTGGTCCTCGTCGGCACGGCGGGGCTGCGGCGCGACGCCAGGGGGCTGCGGATTCCGCGGGGGCGCGGTCTCAACTGGCTGGTCATCGAACAGAATGCGCCGCTGCACGTCCCCGACATGCGCCATGAGCGCCGTCAGTTCGTGCACTACGACGATGTGGGCTCCGGGATCTTCGCGCCGCTGGTCGTGGACGGCCGCCCGATCGGTGTGTTGAGCGCGCATCGCCGCGAAGTCAACGCCTTCACGCAGGTCGACCTGCACGTCCTCAGCGTCGTCGCGCAGTATCTCGGCGGCGCGTTCGCGGCGGCGCGCCTGCACGAGCAGGTGCTCGTCCAGGCGGTAACCGACGCGCTCACCGGCGTGCTGGACCGCCGCGCGGTGCTGGAAGCGTGCGACCGCGCCATCGTCCGCCATCAGGAGACGCACCGCGCCTGCGTGCTTGCGCTGGTCGATGTCGACCGCTTCAAGCACCTCAACGACCGCCTCGGCCACGTCCACGGCGACGCCGTGCTGGTCCAGACCGCCGCGGCGCTGCAGCGGGGCATCCGGCCGCACGACATCGTGGGGCGGTTCGGCGGCGACGAGTTTATCGTCCTGCTCCCGCAGACCGACGAGCGCGGCGCGGCGCGGATCCTCGAGCCCCTGCGCGAGATCACCGTCACGGCGGGGCGCGTCGCCGCGGTGCACCGGCTGTCGCTATCGTGGGGGCTCGCGGTCTATCCCCGGGACGGGGGGACCTGCGGAACCCTGATCGCTGTGGCGGATGCCCGGCTGTACGAGAGCAAGAACGCGGGGCGGGGATAAGTGCGTCGGCGCGGGCGCGCTACGTGTCCGACGCGTTGGAGGCCCGCGTGCGCTCGGCCCGACAGGAGATCGTCTCGACCTCCGTCACGAGATAATCGACCGGATGGTCCGAGGGCCCGTGCGGCACGTGCGGAACCGTCTGCATCGAGAATGCGAACCCGACGCGCCGCGCATCCGGGCGCGTGTGGATCAAGAACCGATCGTAGTAGCCGCGACCGTAGCCGATGCGGTAGCCCTGCCGGTCAAACGCGAGGCCCGGAACGACCACGACGTCGATCGCATTCGGCCGCACCTCCTCGGCGGCACGCGGCTCGACAGCGCCGTACCGCGCCGTCTGCACCGAATCCCCGGGCCGGTAGACCACGGCCCGAAGGTCCAGTCCGGCGACGACCGGGAGCGCGAGGCGGCGCCCCACCCGATCGAGCGACTCGAGGACCCCCTGGGTGTCGATCTCCGAGCCGAACGACGCGAACAGCATGACGATGCGGGGGCCGGCCCGATGGATGAGGTCGAGCAGCCGAGCCGCGGCCAGCTCGGACATGCTGGCCCGCTCTCCGGCCGGAAGCGCGTCGCGGCGGGTCCGCGCCTCCGCCCGCAGCCGCGCCTTCCGCTCCTGAAGACTGTCCGTCGACATCCACTCTCCCTCCGGACCCGCGCGACGAACCGGCACGGCCGCGCGAGCGCCGGTCCGGCCCGTCTCGCGGCCCGACGGATCATGCTAGATGCTACTATAGCGCATGGCGGCCCGCGGCGCCCCAAACGCACTATTCGGAGGAACACACGATGACGGGATCCAGCATGCCCTCGGCGCTTGAGATCGCACGCCAGGCGCGTCTGAAGCCGATCGCTGAGATCGCCGATCTGATGGGAATCTCCCGCCGGTGGCTGGAGCCGTACGGCGAGCACGCCGCCAAAGTGAAGCTCGAGGCGATCGATGACCTCGCCGGGCGGCCGCCGGCCAAGTACGTCGTCGTCACCGCGGTGACGCCGACGCCGCTCGGAGAAGGCAAGACGACCACGACCGTCGGACTCGGGCAGGCGTTCGCCCACATCGGGAAACGCGCGACGATCGCGCTCCGCCAGGCCTCGATGGGTCCGACCTTCGGCATCAAAGGAGGCGCGGCGGGAGGCGGGTACAGTCAGGTGGTGCCGTTCGAGACCGTGAACCTGCACCTCACCGGCGACTTCCACGCGGTCACCGCCGCGCACAATCTGCTGGCCGCGATGATCGACAACCACCTGTTCCAGAACAACACGCTCGACATCGACCCGGCCAACATCACGTGGCGGCGCGTCCTGGACGTCAACGACCGCGTGCTGCGCAACATCGTGGTCGGACTGGGGAGCAAGGAGGACGGGGTCCCCCGCCAAACCGGATTCGACATCACCGCGGCGTCCGAGGTGATGGCGATTCTCGCCCTCGCCGGATCGCTCAAGGACCTGCGCGCCCGTCTGGGGCGCACGGTGGTCGCGTACACGCGCGGGGGCGCGCCCGTGACCGCGGAGCAGCTGCAGACGGCGGGAGCGATGACCGTCATCATGCGGGACGCGCTCAAGCCGAACATCCTGCAGACGCTCGAGCAGACCCCGGTGCTCGTGCACGCCGGTCCGTTCGCCAACATCGCCCACGGCAACTCCTCGGTGGTGGCCGATCTGATCGGCATCCACTGCGGCGACTTTCTCATTACCGAGGCCGGGTTTGGCGCCGACATCGGCGCGGAGAAGTTCTTCAACATCAAGTGCCGCACGTCGGGCCTCCGACCGGACGCCGCGGTCGTCGTCACGACCGTGCGGGCGCTGAAGGCGCATTCCGGGCGGTACCGGATCGTCGCTGGGCGCCCGCTCCCGCCCGACCTCCTCAAGGAAAACCCCGACGACGTGCAGGCCGGCGGCGCCAACCTCCGGAAGCAGATCGAGAACGTGCAGATGCACGGCGTCAAGCCGATCATCGCGATCAACGCGTTCCCCGGAGATTTTCCGTCCGAACACGCGGTGATCCAGGAGATCGCGGCCTCCCTCGGCACGCGGGCGTGCGTGTGCACGCATTTCGCGGACGGAGGCAAGGGCGCCGTCGAGCTCGCCGAGGCGGTCGCCGAGGCGACGCGCACCCCAAGTGACTTTCAGTTCCTGTACCCGGACGAGATGCCGCTGCGCGACAAGATCAAGACGATCGCCACGCGGGTGTACGGCGCGGCCGGCGTCTCGTTCTCCCCGGCCGCGAACCGCCAGCTGGACAGCTACGAACGGAACGGCTTCGGCCGCCTGCCGATCTGCGTGGCGAAGACGCATCTCTCCCTCTCGTCCGACCCGTCGCTGAAGGGCGCGCCCACGGGATGGACGCTGCCGGTGCGCGAGGTGCGCGCCTCGGTGGGCGCGGGGTTCATCTACCCGATCTGCGGCGATATGCGGACGATGCCCGGGCTGTCGTCACATCCGGCGGCCGAGCGCATGGATGTCGACGAGCACGGAAACGTGCTCGGGCTGGAGTAACCGGTCCCGACCGGCCCCGGTCGCACAGCGGCGTATAAGGCAACGAACGGCGGCACGCCCGCCAGAGCACGGCTGTCCCCGGCTCGGACGGCGTCTCGCGCGCGCGGCGCTCGGCGTTCGTCTTCACGGATCCGAGCAACGCATACCGAATCAGCCGGATCCCGGCCGACACGTAAGCGCAGATGCGCAGTTCACACTTATGAAGATCCGCGCGAGTCTCCGCACCTTCATGAGTTCTTCAAGACTCCAGGGTACAGTAATCATAGTGGACGACAGGATCTCAAACGTCGTCCCGAGATTGGAAATGCTCGTCGGGGGGCGGGCACGGGAGGCTATGATGCGAACGGGAGTCGCAATCCTGCTTAGCGTGCTGTTGCCGCTCCTCGGAGTCCCCGCAATAGGACAAGCCCAGTCCACCGTGCAGATCCAGGGCGTCCTGCAGTCCGTCGATTGCGAAAACGGCACGGTCACGATCGATACCGGCAACGGACCGAATACAATCGACGTGGCGCCGTACGGGACCGTCCTCGTCAACTCGACGAGCACCCCGCTGTGCTCGCTCGACGACTACACCGGCACCACCATCAACGCGTGGCTCGTGGCCGACGGAGACACCTTCGAAGTCGCGCGGCTGGAGGTCGCCGGCCAGGCGCCGCCTGCCCCGCCGGCCTCGCCGGCCCCCGCGGCGGACGTCTCACCGCTCCCGGTTGACGGCGTGGTGTTGGGCACCGTCGTCGCGGGCAGTCTCACCTATCTCCTCGTGCACGGGCCCGACGGCGGATACTACCGGTACCCCTATTACGGCGCGTACTACCAATACTATTACCGGCCGTACTACCAGCCGTTCGTCGGCGTCGTGCCGGTGATTGCGCCGGTTATCACGGTGCCCGCGGTGATCGCCGGCGTGGTGCTCGGCACGGTGATCGTGGGCGGCCTCGCCTACATCCTCTCGCATGACGCCGCCGGTCACTATTACCGGTACCCGTACTATGGACCCTACCGAGGGTACTACGGCAGTCGACCTGAGTTCCGGCCCTACGGCGGCGCGCCGTACAACGGAACATGGAACAACGCGCCCGTCCGGCAGGGTGATCCCCACTGGAACGGTAACCCGCAGACACAGTATCAGCGGCCGAACGCCCAGCCGGCGCCCGCCTACCGCGGACCGACCCAGACCCAGCCGCAGTATCAGCGGCCGAACGCCCAGCCGGCGCCCGCCTACCGCGGGCCGACCCAGACCCAGCCGCAGTATCAGCGGCCGAACGCCCAGCCGGCACCCGCCTACCGCGGACCGACCCAGACCCAGCCGCAGTATCAGCGGCCGAACACCCAGCCGGCACCCGCCTACCGCGGGCCGACCCAGACGCAGCCGTCCCAGTACCAGCGCGGCGGCACCCAGCCGGCGCCCGCCTACCGCGGACCGACCCAGACCCAGCCGCAGTATCAGCGGCCGAACGCCCAGCCGGCACCCGCCTACCGCGGACCGACCCAGATCCAGCCGCAGTATCAGCGCGGCGGCACCCAGACGGCGCCCACACGCGGAGGTTCTCTCTTCAACAACTTCCAGAATCCCGGCCGGATGGGCGGCGGGACGGGCAACGGACGCGGCAATGACCAGCGGCAGTGCGGCCGCGGCTCGCAAGACCAGTCGTGCTCGCAGGGAAGGTGACTCAAGCGCCGTGCGCGGCCTGACACGACGGGCCGCGAGCGAGCGACGAGGCCGGGGCGTGCGGCGCCCCGGCCTCGTCGCGTTCGGCGCCGCGCCCTCAGGCTGCCAGTTGATTCTTGTAGAAGCGGCCCGCCTGCATGATCGCGCGCAGGTGGGCGCCCTGATCGAGCAGCGTTCCGAGATCCTTGAGCGGATCGCCGTCCACGACCAGCAGATCGGCGACGGCGCCGGGCGCCACGACGCCCAGCCGTCCCTCCTGGCGCAGCACCTCCGCGGCCACGGTGGTCGCGCTCCGGATCACCTCGAACGGCGGCAGGACGCGCGCGCGGATGGTGAACTCGGTTGATTGGTGCCGCTGCATCTCGCCCAGCAGATCGGTGCCATACGCCATCTTGACGCCGGCGCGTTGGAAGGTCTCCAGCGAGCGCAGGCCCGATTCTCGGACGTCCGCGATCTTGGCGACGCTCTCGGGCAGCAGGCCGAGCGCGGCGCCCTCCTCCGCCAGCGCGTCGTAGGTGACGAGCGTCGGCACCGCGTAGGCTCCGGCCCTCGCCATCAGCGCCGCGGTCTCGTCGTCGACCAGGTTCCCGTGCTCGATCGTGCGAATGCCACACTCGACCGCCCGGCGCGCCGCCTTGGCGGTGTATGCGTGCGCCATCACGTAGGTTTGGGCCGCCTCCGCCTCGGCGACGACCGCCGCCAGTTCGTCGCGGGAATACTGCGTGTTGGCGATCGGATCGGTCGGCGACGCCACCCCGCCCGAGACCATCACTTTGATCTGGTGCGCCCCCGCGCGCAGTTCCTCGCGCGCCGCGAGCCGCACGGCCTCGACGCCGTCGGCGATTCTCGACACGCCGCCCGAATAGCCGCGCGCCGGCACTCCCGAGCCGTCGAACCGGCCTCGCTGGTCCCCGTGGCCGCCCGTCTGACTCAGCGCCCGGCCGGAGACAAACAGCCGTGGACCGACCGCCAAGCCCTGCTGCACCGCCAGCGCGAGCCCGTAGTCCGCTCCACCGGCATCGCGCACCGTGGTGAATCCGCGGTCAAGCATCGCGCGCATGATCGGGAGCGCGCGCAGCGTGGCCAGGGAGTCGGACACGATCCGGCTGAGATTTACGTCCGCGGCGAGCACGTGCACGTGACAATCGATCAGCCCGGGCATCAGCGTGCGTCCCGCGAGGTCGTACGACTCCGCGGAGGCGGCGCGGATCGGACGGTCGCTGACCTCGCGGATCACACCGTCCTCGACGAGCACGTGCTGACCCTCACGGCGGTCGGCCCGGGTGCCGTCCACGATGCTCGCGTTCCGGAACACGATCGATGTCGTCACGGCTCGCCTCCCCTAGCGATTGTCGACGCCGACCGCGTCGGCCAGCGTCCGGAACCCGTCGCGCTCCAGCAGCCGGACCAGCCCCTCGGTCACGCGTCGCGGCATTCCCGGCCCGCCGTACACGAACCCGGTGTACACTTCCACCAGCGAGGCGCCGGCCCTGATCTTCTCGTACGCGTCGTCGGCCGTCATGATCCCCCCGACACCGATGATCGGGATGCGGCCGCCGGTCGCGCGCGACAGCACGCGGATCGCATCGGTGGCCATCTGACGGACCGGCACGCCGCTCAACCCGCCGGCCTCCGCTCCCGCGCGGACTTCGGAGGCCCTCGCGCCGCACCGTCGCATTGGTGGCCACGAGCCCATGCGCGCGCCCCCGGACGGCGTCCGCGACCGCTTCCAGTTCTTCCCGCGTCAAGTCCGGCGCGACTTTGATCAACAGCGGCTTCTCGCCCAAACTCCGATTTCGCGCCGCCAGGGCGTCGAGCAGCGAGACCACGGTCTCGCCCAGTTGGAGCGTGCGGAGACCGGGGGTGTTCGGTGACGATACGTTGGCCACGATGAAATCCACGTATGCGTGCAGCCGATCGAGCACGCTCACGTAGTCATCGGCCGCGGCCTCGAGCGGGGTCGCCGCGTTCTTCCCGAGGTTGGCCGCGATCGGCACGGGATAGCCGCCGCGCCGCCGCACCGCGGCCAAACGCGCCGCGACCACGTCCGCGCCGGGCGAGTTGAAGCCGAGGCGATTGATCAGCGCGTCGTCCTCGGGCAGCCGGAACAGGCGCGGGCGCGGGTTGCCGGGCTGCGGGCGAGGCGTCACGGTGCCGACCTCGACAAACCCGAATCCCAGGTAGGGCCAGGCCCACAGCGCCCGGGCCGCCTTATCGCATCCCCCGGCCACGCCGACCGGGGTCGGAAACCGCATGCCGCACAGTTCGACCGCCACGCGCGAGTCCGCGGTCGGCGGCGCCGCCCCGACGCGGGTCCACACGCGACCCGCGACGGCGAGCGATGTCAGCGCGAGGTCGTGACTCCGTTCGGGGTCCAACCGGAACAACAGCGGCTTGACCACCCGCGCGTAGATCATCGCGGGACCCCAGCGGGTCGGAGCACCTCCGAACAACGGTCGCGGTCCGCCACCGGCCTACCCGGCAGACTCCAACTCGCGCCGGACCGCCTCGGCGAACTGCGTCATCGCACCGCCCGCCTTCTGCTCGATGAGGTTCTGTGCCAGCGCGCCCATCGTGCCCTGCACGTCGGTATCGGACAGAATCATAAGCCGTGTTCCGGCCGGAGCGCCGGAGAGGCGGAACTCGAACACCACGCGCAGCGCGCTGCCGGTCTGCGGCTCTCGGCCCGACGCCTCCGCTTTCAGCCGGCGCATCGGCTCGGCCTCCAGCACGGTGATCTCGAGCGGAATCTCCATGTTGAACGGCCCAATCCGCTGCGCGGCGACGGCCGCGTAGCGTTCGTGCGGCACGATCGTCCTCGCGTCTCGACAGCCCGGCAGGCACCGGACGACGCGCTCCAAATCCCACAACAAGGCCCAAACTCGATCCGGAGCCAGACGCGAGCGTAATCTCCGTTTCAGTGTGCGTCATACCTCGCCCTGGCCTCTCATCACCGCGGCATCGATCGGGTGCGCTCCGCCCGCGGCACGGCCACGGGTCGCCGTCGGGGACGAGCGCGGACGGATCGTCGGTGCCGGTCGGAGGGAAACTGGCAACCACGCCAGCGGAGGTGCGTCGATCACGCATCCGGTGCACAGGGTTCCACGACGCGCGACGCCACTCCTCCGGGCCGCTCGGCGCCGCGTGCTCACGTCCGGTCGCCGATGGATTCGAGGCGATCGATCCGTCGGAGCGCGGGACACCGCCACGCCCACAGGACCGTCATCACCAAGGTGCCGACCCCGCCGAGGATGACCGCCGGCACCACCCCGAACCACGCGGCCGTCACGCCGGATTCAAACTCGCCGAGCTGGTTCGACGTGGTGGTGAAGATCCCGCTGACGCCGGCCACCCGGCCGCGCATCTCGTCGGGCGCGGACAGCTGCAGGAGCATCGAGCCGCACCACGACGCTGACCGTGTCGAAGACGCCGAGCGCCATGAGCGCGATGAAGGACAGCACGACGTTCGTCGACAGTCCGAACACGATCGTGGCGCCGCCGAAGCCCGCGACCGCGATGAACATGGTGCGTCCGGCGCGGCCCCCCAGCGGCCGGTGCGCGAGGACGACCGCCGCCGCGAGCGCGCCCACCGCCGGGGCGCTGCGCAGCACGCCGAGCCCCACCGGGCCGATGTGAAGAATATCTCGGGCGTACGCCGGCAAGAGCGCCGTGGCGCCGCCCAGCAGCACGGCGAACAGATCGAGCGAGATCGCGCCCAACACCTCGGGCCGGCTGCGAATGAACCCGAGCCCGGCGAGCAGGCTCGCCCAGCTGAACGTCGCCGGCGGGCCGAGGCGGTCGACCGCCGGAATCGCGAGCGTGAGCACGGCGGCGATCGCAAAGATCGCGGCCGCGACCCCGAACACCGCCGCGGGCCCTACGGCGAACAGCAGGCCCCCCAGCGCGGGGCCGACGATCGTGGCGATGTGCTGCGCCGACGCGTTCCAGGCCAGCGCCCTCGGGTAGACGGCGCGCGGCACGAGGTTCGGCAGGAGCGACTGGCCGGCGGGGTTCTCAAAGGCGCGGGCGGCGCCGAACACCACGAGGATGCCCAGCATCGGCGGCGCCGCCGCCCGGTGAAGCAGCACGAGCGCCAGGAACGCGCCGGCGCAGGCCAGCTGCACCGCGTAGCACGCGATGAGGATGCGCCGTCGGTCCCAGCGGTCGGCCGCGTGCCCCGTAAACAGGGCCAAGGAGATCGTCGGCGCGAACTGCGCCAGGCCGACGTACCCGAGGTTCAACACCGACCCGGTCAGAGTGTAGATGAGCCAGGCGACACCGATCGACTGCACCTGGACCCCGAGCACCGAGGCAAGCCGGACCGTCGATAGCAGCACGAACCCGCGGGACTCGAACGGAGACCGCGGCGGCACCCCCACCAGCTCAGACACGGACGCGATCCGCGCCGCACGCTCCAGCCCGGCCCCGGCCGACCGTCACTCGGCGGTCGATAGGTCACCGATCATGTAGCCAAAATCGCCTGGATCGATCCGGCAGACGGCTTGGCGGACCAGCACCGTGAGGCTCGGCTCGAACGGCGCGCGAAACACCTCGAGCTCGTCGAACGAATACGGGCTCACGGTCCGGCCCAGCACCGTGCCCTTGCCGAGCCGCGTGTGCAGCGTCGTGACCTCGGGGACCAGCATCCCGCCGGCCGTCGGCCGCAGCGTCAGCAGGGTGCGCAGCACGGTCTGCGGCGGTGCGGGCGCGGGGTCCCCGGCGAGCATCCCGATCGTCCGCATGATGTTCTGGATGCCGGCGATGCCGCGGGCCACGTACGCCGCCTGATCGACCGGCCCGCCGCCGAGCTCCACCGTCACCGACGGGATGTTGCGCTCGCGCATGTAGGCCGCGGTCGACCCCCCGTACTGGACGCCGCCCGACGGACGAAACAGCACCGCCGTCCCGAACGCGCGCGACAGGGCTTCCGCGTTGGTGATGTAGACGTAGTCGACCGTCGGATACACGCCGCCGGCGTGCAGATCCACGTAGTAGTCGAGCTTGTCGAGGAACTCGCGCACCAGCACCCCGGCGAGCCGGTGGGTAAAGAACCCCTCTCCGCCCCCGGGAAACACCCGGTTCAGATTCTGCATGTCGAGCGGCGTGTGCCGCGTGATCGACTCGTAGGCGAGCGCGTTCGCGACCGGCACGATGAGCACTCGGCCCTTGAGCTGTCCCACATCGAGCCCTTGCACGAACCGATACAGGATCTCGGTCGACACCTGCTCGTCCCCGTGGAGACACGCAGAGAGACCGAGCGTGGGGCCGTCCCCGGCCGTGCCGCGAACTTCGTGGAGGGGCACCGACACCTCCATCCCACTCGCCAGCGTGGCCACCGGAACCGCCGCATACCGTGTCGTCGCCACGAGCATCAGCCTCCTTCGTTGGGACGGCGCGCGTGCGCCGCCCGACCCGCGGTCAGCGGGAGCGCGATCTGGGGTCGGCCAGATCCCGAACCCCGTCGCCCAGCAGGTTGAACGCGAACACCGTCAGCATGATGGCGACGCCGGGTACGACGGCCAGGTGGGGCGCCTGGCGCATGTACCGCAGGCCGAGGGCCAGCGTCCAACCCCAGGACGGAGCCGGGGGCTGGACGCCGACCCCGAGAAAACTCAGGGTCGACTCGATCACGATCGCGCTGCCCATCCCGAGTGTGCCGATCACGATGATGGGGGCCGAGACGTTCGGGAGGAGATGCCGGACCAGGATCCTGAAGTCCGGGATCCCGATCGCGCGCGCCGCCAGGACGTACTCCTCGTGGCGGACCGCCATGACCGAGACGCGCACGACCCGCGCGTACGTCGTCCAGTAGACGAGCCCGATCGCGATCATCACGTTGACGGGGCTGGGGCCCAGCGCGGCGATCAGCACGAGCGCGAGCAAGATGACCGGAAAGGCAAGAAACACGTCGACGATCCGGCTGATGACGGCGTCGATCCAGCCCCCATAGTAGCCGGCGAGCAGCCCGAGCGAGACGCCGAGCGCCGACGCGATCGCCACCCCGAGGGATGCGACGAGGAGCGAGAAGCGCGCCCCGAGCGCCATGCGCGCCCACAGGTCGCGCCCGAACATGTCCGTGCCGAGCGGATGCGACCAGCTCGGAGGCTCCAGCCGATGCCCCATCGCCATCTGAAACGGATCGTACGGCGTCAGCCAGGGCGCCGCCGCGGCCACCGCCACGATCAGCAGCACGAGGCCGCCGCCCAGCAGCGCCGCGCGGCTGCGCCCGATGCGCGTGCGCGCGGCCAGCCAGCGCCCTGGCACGCGGATCTGCGCGGCCTCCATCATTCGTAGCGAATCCGGGGGTCGAGCCATGCGTACGTCACGTCCACCGTCAAATTGATCGCGGAGAACAGCAGCGCGATCACCATCGTGGCACCTTGAATCACCGGAAAGTCACGCTGCCCGATGGCGTTGATCAGCAGCTGCCCCAGCCCCGGCCATCCAAAGATGGTTTCGGTCACCACCGCGCCGCCGAGCAGCGCCCCCGCCTGCAGTCCCATGATCGTGATGACCGGCAGGAGCGCATTTCGCAGCGCGTGCCGGTAGGTGACCGTGCGGCCGGCCAAGCCCTTCGACCGGGCCGTCCGAATGTAGTCCTGCCCCAGCACCTCGAGCATCGTCGAACGGACCATCCGCGCGATCAGCACCACCGCCGTGCAGGCCAGGGTCAGCGCGGGCAACGCGAGGTGCCGCACGCTGTCGACAAACGGTCCCGGATCGCCGCGGAGCAGCGCCGCGACCGCGGTGGTGATCGGATCGCCGCGCCCGAACGTCGGAAACCAGCGCAGCTCAAGCGAAAAGAGCAGAATGAACAGGATCCCGAGCCAGAACACCGGCATCGACACACCGACCTGCGTCACCGACATGCTCACGAGGTCCACGACGGAGTACTGCCGCACCGCACACAGCACCCCCACGGGCACGCCGACGGCGACCGCGAGCGCCATCGCCGCGACCGCGAGCTCGAGCGTCGCCGGCAGGCGCGCCGCGACGAGCGCGGTCACACGCTCCCCGCCGAGGGAGATCGACGCCCCGAGGTCGCCGCGCAGAGCCCGGCCGGTGTACTCGACAAACTGGTACCAGAGCGGCCGGTCCAACCCCAGCGCCAGCCGGAGGCGCGCGATGTCCTGCGCCGTCGCCTGCTGGCCGAGCAGCACGGCGGCGGGATCCCCGGGTACGAGGTGCAGCAGGCTGAAGACCAGCAACGCAATCCCCAGCAGCACGACGATCATCTGCAGCAGACGGCGGATCAGGTAGCGCAGCATGCCACGATCCCAGGACGGCGGCGCCCGTCCCCGCGGTCGCGGCGGCGCCGGTCAGGCCGCGCGCCGCGCAGATCCGAGGCGGCCGGAGCTGCCCGCGCCGGTGCTACCGCGTGCTCAGCGTCGCGGCGTCGAGCGATTTGAGGCTGCCGCTCGGGTTCGGCACAAACCCGCGCAGCTGCACGGTGTGCACCACCACGTATCCCTGGTACAGCAGCACGTCGTACGGCTGCTCGTCCGCGATGATCTGCGCCGCCTGCTGGTAGATCTTGGCGCGCGCCGGCTGGGAAAGCGTAAAGCGGCCGCGCTGCAGCAGCGCATCGACGGTCGGGTTGGAATAGTGTTCCCAGTTCTGCGCGCCGCTCGTCAGGAACTGATTGTACATCAGCCGGTCCGGGTCGACGATCGACAGCCATCCGAGCAGCGCGACCTGGTGCTTCGACGCGTACACGTCGGCCGAAAAGGTGGGCCACTCGTCGGTGGACACTTTCACCTGGATGCCGTTCTTCTGCCACACGTTCTGGAGGAACTCCACGGTCTGCACGCGGTTCGGATCCTCGCTGTGCGTGCGGAGCCAGATCGACAGCGGCCGGCCGTCCTTCGTCCACACCCCGCCCTGCATCGCGAAGCCGTCCTCCGAGAGCAACTGCCGCGCCTTCGCGGGATCGTACGGGGGCTGGCGCACGCTCGACGAATACGCCCAGGACCCCGGCAGGAGAATCGAGTTCGCCGCCTGGTCCATGCCCTGATAGATATCGACCGAAATCGCATGGCGGTCCGTGAGATACGCCAGCGCCTGTCTGACCTTGACGTCGCTCAGCGGCCACGTCGATTCGTTGATGTTGAGGTACGTGATGCCCAGTCCGGTCATCTTCGTGAGCTCAAGCGTCTTGGACTGGCGGAGGCGCGGCAGGTCCTGCGGCGACAGCGGCGAGTGAATCAGATCGAGATCCCCGGCTTCCACCGCCGCCGCGCGCGCCGTGTTGTCGGGGACGATGTTCAGCACCACGCCGGACACCTTCGGAGCGCCGCCCCAGTACCGCGGGTTCGCCGCGAGGACGATCTTGGAGCCCCGGTCCCACGACACGAACTGGAACGGGCCGGTGCCGACGGGGTGCTGCGAGAGCGACCCGTCGTTCCGCTCCGCGATGTGCTTCGGCACGATCCCGATATCCAGATAGGACAGCAGCGGCGCATCCGGCGCGCTGGTCGTCATCCGCACGGTGTCGGCGTCCACTTTCTCGACGGAGGTGATCGGGCTGTACAGCGCCCGGTACGGCGCCTGACTCTTCGGATCGAGGATGCTCTGGAACGTATAGACGACGTCGTCCGCCGTCAGCGGCTGCCCGTCCTGAAACACCACCCCTTTCCGGAGGTGGAACACCCACGTCGTCGGCGTCGGGTTGTCCCAGGACGCGGCGAGCGCGGGTTGCGGCGCAACGCGATTGTTCAGGTACACCAACCCGTCGTAGACCATCTCTTCAAGACGAAACGCCGACGTGTCGCGCGCGAGGCGTGGATCCCCGGTGCCCGCGTCCACGTCGAGCCCGACGCGCACGGTCCCGGTTCCGGACGCGGTCTGCGCCAATCCAACCCCGACGGGCGCCACCGCAAGCGCCCCGGCCAACCCCAGCACGATCAGCCATCCCGGTGCACGGTGCATAGGATCACCCCGCCTCGATGCGTTAGAGCCGCTTTCGCGCCGTCGGTGCGAACTCCTCCGGGGCGCGGGCGGCGGCACGGCGCCGCCTCGGCCGCGCGTCGCAGGCGCACCGTACAGGAACGCAGGCGCGTGAACGCGTGATGATGTCTGCCACAGTCACATGAACACAAAACGGGAGGCGCTCACCCACCGGCGTTTCACCGTCTTCGGCCCTCGCCGCCGGTGCCTACTGCCCGTCAGCCGTTCTCCGGAGTTACCCCCGAAGTACACTTGACCAGCTTTCGGCGTCCACGTGCGCGAGCGTTTGAGTCGGCTACCTTTGCCGGAGGATTTGCGCCTCCGGTAACAGTTCTATCACACCCCGATGTACCCGACAATCCGGAAACTCAGTTCGGAGGAAATCTGGACAATGTGGCTAACAGCATGTGGATAACCGACCTGCCGGCGCCGCGCACCGCGGTCGGAGCCCATCCCGACACCGGACGTCTCCTCGGCGGCCAAGACGCCGATGCGGCGCACACCGCCTCCCCGGCAGGCACACGGAACGGACAGAGGAGCGCAGCCAATGCCGCGCCGCCTTTCGCGCGAGACCGTCCTGCGCACCGCCCGCGTCGGCCGCTTGGCTACCGCAGACCTGCGCGGGCGTCCACACGTCGTCCCGATCTGCTTCGCGTTCGACGGCGTCGCGATCTACTCGGCGATCGACGAGAAGCCGAAACGCGTCGCGCCCGGCCGTCTTCGCCGCGTGCGCAACATCGAGGTGAACCCGGCGGTGGCGCTGGTCGTGGACGCCTACCGCGAAGACTGGCGGCGGCTCTGGTACGTGCTGGTGGTGGGCGACGCGGCGGTGATCCCGGCCGGCACCCCGGAGCATCTTCGCGCCACGCGGCTGCTCCGGCGGAAATATCGTCAGTACGGGAGGATGCGGCTCGAGGACCGTCCGGTACTAAGGATCGTGCCGCGGCGGACGGTGTCCTGGGTCGCCGCGTCTGCCGGCGCCCGCGCGCGCTGATGCGCGCGCGACCCCGGTCAGCAGCCCTGCGGAATACAGGTCGCGCTGGATTGTCCCTGATTGGTCGAGCTGCTGACGAAGAGGGTGACCGTATACGTCTCTCCGAGCTCGAGCCCGCGGGCGCCCGTCGCCAACCACGACACGGCCAACGCCTGGTCGCTGCCGCTGGTCACGGACCCCACCCAATACGTGGGCGATATCCAGTTCCAATACTGGCCGTTTTGCTCGCTGAACCCGATCGCGGTGTTCGAGCTGCACGCGTTCGCATTCTGGCTCTGGAGATAGCAGCCCCACGCCAGCGATTCCCACTCAAGCGCCATGTGGTTCGCCTCATCGATCGCGGCCTTGTTGCGCGCGGCGAGATACGATGGAAGCGCGAGGGCGACCAGCAGCGCCAAGACGAGCGTGGCCACGACGAGTTCGATCATCGTGAATCCGCGCTCCTGACCGCCGGCAATCCGACCCACCCAGCCGAGGCTTCTCCGCAATCGCGCCACCCCTCACAATGGTCCACGGACCATCGACGTCCGCTTCCGCGCCCAGTTCGTCGATTCCGCTGCCCTCACCGGGCATACCTGTCACATAGATTAGGGACCGACGTCCGGCGCCGCAATGGGACTTTCGACACGAAACGTGGCCGATATAGTACCAAAGGACTATCCGAACTGACGCGAGACAACATGCCGTCCGCAAGTACCCACGGGCGGGCTGCCTACTCCTTCGGCACTGCCGAGGCGGATCACGCGTCCAGCTCCGCGGAAATGAGCACGGAGTCGATGTACAGAAACGCCCGTGTTCCGGAGTCCGCCTCGACAAACAGGAAGGGATTGAGCATGCACCACAGGTTCGGCATCGCGGGAAACCGCATCGGGGCGATTCCCGTGGCATCGAACATCCGATCGTTGCACCGGAAGCTCGTGAACGACATCGTCGCGAGATCGAACCCGATCTGGACGTAGTACCAGTTGTGCTTGGTCGCGATCTCATTGTAGCACAGGCGCTGGGCGCCGCCGGGCACGTCTTCCCACCCGGTCGGCGCGAGATGAAAGTGAGACCGCGTCTTGCCGCTGCCCCCGATGTCGCGCAGGGGCTCGACGGCGCGCTTGAACTGCCATTTCTCCTGCCGACGGCCCTCCAGGGCGTTGAGGTATCGGAGGTGCGGCATGACGCGCTCCGCTCGACCGGCCGCCTGATCGCTCATTTGGAGGTCGATGCCGAACCCAAACGCCCTGACGTCGGTGTCGAGCAGCTCCAAGGCCACGGCCTCGGGCTTGTATGTGAAAAACGCCTCGATCTGGATCCGCCCGGCGTACCGCCACGTCAGCCGTTTGATGCGGATCATCCAGGACTACCTGCGTCATAAGAACCCGGCCACCACCCGCATTTATGCGCGCGTGGAACCAGAGACCATCCGCGAGACCATTCGTCGCGAGGTGCAGTTTCCCACCCCGGCGGCGTTCGTAGGCGTTAGGGCGCACAAGTGCCAACGATCCAAAGACGTCACCGCGCGGAGGCTGCACGATGAGGGTCGTGCTCGTTGCGTGCTTGGTCGTCTCGTCGGTCGCATTGGGCAGTCTCTACATCCCTGCTGCGCATTCACAAGACGTGGAGACCGTTGCGACGAGTGCCAAGCCGAGTGTAGCCGTGATCCTCGCCAAAGGCCCCGACGGGATCTCCTCGGGTACGGGGTTCTTGGTGGCCGACCAACTCGTCCTCACGGCCGATCATGTCGTGCGAGGGGCAACCGAGATCGTCCTCGAGTTCCCCAACTTCCCACCGGTGCCGGCACGGCTCGTCCGCGGTGACCAAGACACCGATGTGGCCGTATTGAGCATTCCGACCCTCCCTATTCCGCCGTTGCCGCTCGGGGATATCACCCAAGTCCGAGAAGGTCAGACGATCGTCGTCATCGGGTTTCCTCGTATCGAAGCGCTCGGTACCGAGACCGCCTCTGTGACCGAGGGGATCGTGAGTGCTATCAGATCAGATCTCGTGCGGCCACACGCCACAGTTGTCGACACCGAACATCATCGGCCGTGCGGCGAAACTGCGCATGGTTCAGAAGATGGCGATCGGGTTCCAGGGCGAACCGGTCCCGCCCGGCAGCTGCAGCGGCAGACCGGCCACCATGAACTCGTAGCGGGCCTCCTCTTCGCAGGCATGGGCTAAGTCTTCGAGTTGAAGACTGTCGGAAGCCAACATCCCCATCGCCACGACCATCAGCGGATGGATTGGGTGGCTCATGCCCTCGACAGTACTCGGCACCGTCTCGCCGTCACCGTCTGGCAGAAAGGCGGCGACCCTTCGCTCGTGCAGCCAAGGGATCACATCCACATGCAAGCCGGCCTTTCCGATCCCGGCAGGGGGCGCGGCGTTGTTCCAGGATCCGAGCGCTACGCGGCGGCGGTGGTGGCCGGTGCGAAACACAAGGATATCACCCTCGCCTAACCGAACGCCCTCCACCTTCTCGCACGCCTCCAATTCGTTCGCGGTCACCGCCTCGCCAGGCTCAAGCCACTTGGCCCCACGCAGGCGCGGTACGTCCAGCAGAACGCCGCGGCCAACGATGCCGCTCGCATAGGCCGTGATGTCCTGGGTAGTCGCGCCCATTGAGGTCACGACCTGTTCGGCCGGTTTGCCGTTGTACGTCAGCCCATCGCAGGACACGTGGCACAGCGCGTCGACGTGGGTGTGACAGTCACCGTGACAGGCCATGCCGAGAAAATCGAGCGCAAATCTGACCCCGCTCGAGCCTACGTTGATGTCGTAAGCTCGCATGACAAAGTGAAGCGCCGGATTGCGATTGTCCGGGCCCGCGACCGTGTTGATCGGGATCTGCATCGAGACGCGCCGACCGGTCCGCACCAGAGCCGCCGCCTCGCAAATTCTCTTCGCGGAGATATAGTTTAGTGTCCCGAGTGAATCGTCCCATCCCCACTTCCCCCAATTTTTCACCGACTCGAATATTCGATTGAACTCTTCCCGGGTGACCATCGGGGACCTCACGTCAACCTCCCTCCCGTTCTGACGCCGTCGGGCCGATCGTTTCGTCGCGCGACAGCCTCTTCGCCGACGCCCTTCCAAGTCCCACATGAGCGCGTTAGGATTGAGCGACCGTTTCCGCCGTCCGAATAGCCGATAGCACAGCAGGACGCCGCGTCACTGGGCAAGTGCACTGCGACCCCCATGACTGGGGACCTCGCCACGGATCGCATCGTCCCGGCTGGCGTCGCACCGGAATCCGCGCGGAGGAACCACGCGGGGTGTCCGGCAAATATGGGGCGGGACCCACTGTCGGCATTTCTTCAAAGGAGAGACACTCGCATGAATGATCTCATCATCTGTGTGGCGCCCTACCCGGGCGAGAAACAAGTCGAAAAACTGCCCGCAGCCAGCGATACCGTAGAAGAAGTCAGAGGGGCGTATAACAGCGGGGCTTCCATAGTGCACCTGCACGTTCGCGATGCTCACGGACTACAAACCGTTGACGACGGATTATTTCGCGTCCAAGTCGAGGAGATCAAGGCCACCTGTCGGGTCATGATTGAGGTCTCCACGGGAGGTGCCCCCGAGCATAGCTTGCGGGAGCGATGTGTTGGGTTCCTGGTCCCACACGTGGAACTTGGTACCCTCAATTTAGGCTCAGTCAACATGTACGACGGTGTGTTTAAAAACCCGCGCGACGAGATATTCTTCTACGCGAACGCACTGAAGCGGCGAACCCTGAAGCCCACGCTGACCGTTTTTGATCTCTCCCACTTGAGAACCGTCGGATTACTGGCCGATGCGCACCTCATCGCCCCCCCCTACCTGTTTAATTTTGTGTTCGATGTCCCCAATGCGTTGCCTTTCAAGCAAGAGTACGTGGAATTGTATCTGAGGGAGATTCCGCAGAATAGTGTCTGGTTCTTGACCCGTTATCACACCCGAGGAATCAAAGACCTCAGCCTTGCGTTCGAACTCGGCGGACATTCTCGGGTTGGATACGAAGATGGACCATTCCTAAGCGACGGCACCCGCGCGAGATCAAATGCCGAATTGGTAGAGGAAGTGGTACGGGCAGCTGAAGCGGCAGGGCGGAACATCGCCTCTGCAGAGACGACCAGAAAGATCTTGGGGGTTGACACGTGAGAACGTTGGATTGCTGAAGCGACCGGCGCACTGTTCGGACCGACTTGGAACGGGCTGGGGCAAATCTCATTTCACTTTTTTCACTCAGGACAACGCGACGATAGGAGTGCCGTCGCGAGAAGATCCACGCTACGCTCCCGCTCCTGACTCGTCCAATAGCTGGGTGACACTATTCTCCCGCCGTCCCAGCAAGCACATTCTCAAAGTAGCCGGCTCTGCCAACCTGCCCGCCCTTCAAGATTAGTTCAAGGCCGTCCATCCGCCGGTCCGCCGAGTAGGCGCGACATAGGGGAGCGCCCGGTTCGGTGGTAGCGATCATTTCAAGAGCCGATACCCCCAGGAGCCGGACGACGCGCCCGCAGGTATCTCCGCCTACCACAACAGCTCGACGCACGTCAGTGTGCTCCAGGACGGTCTTCAGAATTGTCCCCAGTTGGTCGCCCAGATTGTAGCCATTCTCGGCTCTCCGCAGTCGGGCAGCCGCAAGCCGAGGATCGTGCGGGCCTAAACAGGCGTGAAGCACAACACTCCGCCCGTCCGCGAGTGCGTCGAGCGCTTGCCGAACGGCGAGGGCGCCTTCCGCCGCAGAATGATCCCGGTCAACTAATTTGACCGTATCGACGGGTATCGTCGCAAACCCGTGATCGACCGCCCATCTGATCTGTTGTTCGGTAACCGGCGAACAGCTACCGCTTACCACGACGAGACGATCCGCTGGCCCAACCAACGGATACCGCGTAGGGTTCGATAGGATACCATCGTTCGTCCACTGTCTCGTCAATGCGTATTCGACACCCGAGGAACCTACCACGAACATTGTGCCACATGTGGCCTGTCGCCAAATCAACCGGCCGACCTCGGTAAGCATCGGTTCGTCCAGAACATCAAATAAAACAATGTCCGGTTGCGTTTCGAGCATCCGGGCAAACCGATGGTCCACTTCCGTCGACGTGCCAGTCAAGTGTAAGATGTCGAACAAGGCGACGGATTTGTCGGTCTGATCGGACAGGTGCACGCGCAAGTCGCCCTCACGCATGGGAGTCACGGGGTGGCGACTCATCGTCGGATGACGGTCCAGACGAAATGTCTGATCTCCCACGGATGCGAACAGGTTGCCAAAGACGCAATATCTCCGAAGTACGGGCACGCCCACGACCAGTGCCACAAACGGTGACCGAAATACCGATTGACCAACATCGATGGCTCGCCCTATACTGCCGATCTCCGGGGACGAATCAAACGTCGAGCAGACTTTATAATGAACCAGCCGAGCGCCCAAGCGATTCATCTTCTCGAAAATAGCGGGCAACTGTACGTCCATTTCTGTTGGAGTCAGCGCACGACTCGTCCCCGCAATGCCTACGGCACGGACATCGGGGAAGCGCTGTCTTAAATCTGCGAGATCTGGGGGGTCCAGGAAGAGAATCGTCGGCACACCCGCAACCGCAAGGGCCTCCATTGCATCCGTGGCCCCCGTAAAATCGTCCCCATAGAACGTGGCGAGCAGTTGAGGACCCGCGCTCATCGACCGAACGTGGCGAGAGCCAGCCGAAGCTCGACGTGTTGGTGAGCATAGTCTTCAAGAGATTTCCCGAGCAAGGCCGCTTCCCAGGCCTGACGAACGCTGGCAACGCCGGCCGCAACCCCTTCCGGATGCCCCATGATCCCTCCACCACAGAGGTACATGAGATCCACGCTCGCAAGGCGCTCGTACGTGTCTGGAACCTGTCCAGCCCATTGACCCGACGACAGCACGGGCATGACCCGATACCCCGAGAACAGCGGGGACAGACAAGATTTGACGGACGCAATTACCGAGTCATCCGGCTCCGCAAACTTGTTCCGCAACCCATTCGTATGAAGATGATCAACCCCCGCGAGACGCCACAGCTTCTGGTACGCCCGAAATGCCATGCCCAAGTAAGGGTCCCGGGTCAACGCTCCCCACCCATTTCGATGTCCGTGAATCGGCAATTGACAGTGGCGCCTGAGATGCGCCAATCCCGCCAACCCGACACTTAGCAGACTGACCATCACGCAGGTGCCACCCGCGTCAAGCACGGTGTCGTGATGGCGTAACATATCGTCGACGTCACCGGTAATGTTGAACGCGAACATCATTTTCTTCCCGGTCCGATCCGCCGCCCGATTGATAACGGGCATGACCTCCTTGACACGCTCAGCGAGCGGGGAATACGGGGGATTGGCGATCAATTCGTCATCCTTGGTAAAGTCCAGGCCGGCTTGTGCGAGCACCTCGACGAGCGCCGCCGTTTCCCGCGGCGAAAATCCCACACTTGGCTTGACAATCGTCCCAACGATTGGACGTTCATATACGCCGGTCAGCTGCCGCGTTCCGTCAATGCCGAACTGCGGCCCCGGGTACGCTCCCATGAAGGCATCGGGGATCTCAATGTCGAGCAACCGCACGCCGGAGAGCTCGGCCAGCTCGTACAGATTTCCCGCAACGGTCGTCAGGAGGTTTGGCAAGGAAAGCCCAACATTCTCGAGAGGAAATGAGATGACCACCCGGGCACGAGAGTATTTCTCCTTCGCGCGCCGAGCACCCGGGAGACTCGGGCAATCGACGCCCTCCAACTCTGTGATGCTTTCGACGCGCGCCGCGAAGCGCTGACGGAGTGCCTCGGTCTCCCCGGGCACTCTGACGAACGTGCCGGTCGATTGTTCTCTCGCTAAGGCTTCCGCGGCCTCCCCGACGGGCAGCGAGGTCTCGATGTGATACGTGGCTCGAATGCGATCCTGCGCTCGCTCAGTCGCCATTGGACACCCTCCGCCCGTTCTGTCCGATCTCGTTGCATCGCCGCTTGGCTTGACGGCTATGCCCCATACACTCCCGTCCCGTGAATGCGGCTCTCAATCAGCGACCGGTAGGCATCTCTCACGCGCTGACAGATTGGTCCGGGTACGCCCGCGCCGACACGACGCCCATCCACCGAAATCACTGGCACAATGCCTCCGGCCGTGTTCGTCAAAAAAAGTTCATCCGCGGTATACGCGTCGTAGGGCATGAGGTCGTCCTCCGCGGCAGGTATGTGCAACTCGCGGCACAATTCGAGCACCGTCTCGCGTGTGATGCCTTCCAGCACCTCCTCGGCGGGGGTGCGGACAACTCCCTCTCTCGCTACGAACAGATTGTAGCCGGGCGCTTCGCACAGGCGCCCCTGCATGTCCAGCAGTAGGGCGTCATCGTAGCGTCCGCTCATCGCCTCGATCCGCGCCAAAATCAGGTTGAGATAGCCTACGCTTTTTATCCGCGGATCGAGGCATTCGTGCGGCGTCCGTCTCACCTGCGCAATCTTTACCCGGATGCCAGTTTGAGCCTTTTGGGGGTCGGTCAAAAACAGGTACTCGCGTGCCATGACGATGATGCTGGGAACACATCCAATGGGATCGAGCAGAATGCCTGGCCCAACGCCACGTGTAACGATCCACTTGATGTACGCGTCCCTGAGCCGATTCCGCCGGACGGTTTCGATCACATACCCCTTCAGCTCCTCAAGGGAGACGGGGAGGTCTATGCATACCGCTCTCAGTGCCTGGTCCATTCGACGCAGGTGCCGATCAAGCTTGAAGATATACCCATCCCACGCAAAGGCTGCCTCGAATACCGCATCTCCGTACAGCACGCCCCGGTCAAAAATCGACAGCGTCGCACGACACTCTTCGACAAACTGACCGTTGACGAACGCAACCCGATCAGACGACCATGGTGTCTTGGCAGGCTCAGTGAGTCCCGGCACTGCACCACGACCTCCCCATACCGGCGCCCCGATCAGCGTCCGCGTAGACCATCGCCGACGGCGCGGTGCTACGCTCAGTCGCCAAGATATGCCCGCCGGATGTCCTCTCGTGATGCGAGCTCTCCGGCGGCGGACGCCATCACAATTTCGCCTTCCGCAAGCACGTAGGCACGCGTCGCAATTTTCAGCGCGAGCGAGGCGTTTTGCTCGACAAGCAGCACCGTCATCCCGGCGCGGTTGATTTCGCAGATCTTGTCGATCACGTCCCGCACGAGAATCGGGGCCAGTCCCATGGACGGCTCGTCTAGTAACATCAGGGTCCCCCCGGTGATGAGGGCACGAGCAATAGCGAGCATTTGTTGCTCGCCACCGGACAGCGCGCTGGCCTGCAGATGAAGCCGTTCCCGTAGCCTCGGGAACATCTCATAAATCCGCTCGTAATCCTCGTCCAACCGCGCGCCGGGCTTTCTCGTGTATGCCGCCACATCGAGATTCTCTCGCACAGACAGATTCGCGAAAATGAGACGCCCTTCCGGGACGTGCACGATTCCTCGTTGCACTAACCGGTATCCCGGCACCTGGTGCACATCGTCCCCGCGGAACCGAATCCTGCCGCGAGTCGGCTTCACCAATCCCGAGATCGCCCGCAGCGTCGTCGACTTGCCGGCGCCGTTCGCGCCGAGTATCGTGACGATTTCACCCTCGTAGACCTCGAAGGAAATCCCCTTGAGGGCCGCGATCCCCCCGTAGTGGACGTGGAGGTCGATGACCTCTAGCAGTGGCGCCGCGCCCATCATGCCTCATCCTCGGATCCAAGATACGCTTCGATCACCTTCGGATGTCGCTTGATCTCCGCCGGCGCACCTTCGGCAATGACCTGACCGAAATCCATCGCGACAATGCGCGGGCACAGATCCATCACCACGCGCAGATTGTGTTCGACGAGAATGATTGCCAGCCGAAATTCATCCCGGATGAATCGGATGAGGTCCTTGATCTCATCCTGCTCACGAGGATTCATGCCGGCCGTCGGCTCATCCAGCAGGAGCAATTGGGGGTGCGTGGCCAATGCGCGTGCGATTTCTACGCGCCGTTGGGTCGCATATGGGAGACTGCCCGACACCTCACTGGCGCGATCCAACACTCCAAAAATATCGAGCAATTCGCGGGCTTCTTGACGGAGGCGTCGCTCCTCGGCAGTAGAGACCGGGGTCCGGACCAACGCGTGCCACAGGGGGACTTTGTGGTGTAGGTGTGCCGCGACAAGCACGTTGTCGAGCACGGTCAGACCCTTGAGCATCCGAATGTTCTGGAATGTTCTTGCGATACCCAACTTGGTAATCGCGTATGATGGGAAGCCTGATATCCGACGGCCCATGAATGTGACGTCCCCATCGGAGGGTGCAAACACTCCCGTGATGACATTAAATGTCGTGGTCTTTCCCGAGCCGTTGGGTCCGATGAGGCCGAGGACTTCGCCGAACGCCACATTAAGGCTCAGATTTGTGAGCGCCCGAACGCCACCGAACCGCCTAGAGACACCGCGAACCTCAAGGAGATAGGGCGTCATTGTTCTTCCGTCGTCCCGAACCCGCGACGACGAGCCACGATCGGTTCATCCGCCCAGTGATCGCGAAAAATCCGCGGTTCCCTCTGCCCGTACAAACCGGTTGGCTTCACCATGATGATGGTGAGCAGTAACACCGGCGTAACCAACATGCGCAAGACCCCAAGGGGTCGAAGGAGCTCCAGCACGACGCGGTATGTGACGGCGCCGAGAATGGCGCCAAAGAGGCTCCCGCTCCCTCCCAGCAGCGTCATGACAAGGATATCGATGGAGACCAAATACGAGAAATCGGGCGGCGCAATGAACATCAAGGTATGCGCCGACAGGGCGCCGCCGACGCCGGCAAAGAAGCACGCCAGCGAGAACGCAATCAGTTTGTACTTATACGGATTGACCCCAAGCAGCGGGGCAGCGGTTTCATCTTCTCTGACTGCCAAGATTGCGCGCCCGTGACTGGAGAACACCAAGTTGCGCAGGACGACATAGGTGATCACCACCCAGGCGTAGATCCAGGGAAGCGTGTCATAGGCTTGAGTGACTTCAAATCCCCTAGGTCCGCCGGCATAGCCGAAATTGTTCAGCAGGTTGACAAAGATCAGATTGATCGCAAGGGTAATGACAACGACGTAGTCTCCCAGCAACCGAAAGATCGGTATCCCCAACAGCAGGGCCGCCCCCCCCGCCGCCAGTCCTCCAAGGAGCATCGTGGGCAGAAACGGCAGGCCAACATTGCTGGTCAGCAATGCCGCGGCATAGGCACCGATCCCCATGAACGTGGCGTGACCCAGCGAAAACTGCCCGGTGAAGCCGTTGATCAAGCCCAAGCCCATCGCTTCAATGGCATAAATGCCCATGATCTGGAGCAGCAGCACCACATAGCCGCCAAGAATGCCACTTTGCTCAACGTAGATGGTCACGAACAATCCTAAAGCGACGGCAGCCCATACCACGACATAGCGGCCTCGATAAAAATCGCGTCTCCCCGGCGGAACGCGGACGTTCATCGCGTGTGCCTAGACGCGCTCCGTGTACCAGGGCACGTTGAGCAGACCACTCGGTCGAATCATCAGGATGACGATCAGCAGGAAGAACGCAATGGCATCCCTCAACGCGCTGGGGAGGAACCCTCCGGCAAAGGTTTCAACATACCCCAGAAGAAAGCCGCCCAACACGGCGCCCCTGACGCTGCCAATACCGCCAATGGCAACGGCCACGAACCCTTTCAACCCAGGGAGGAGACCCATGTACGGGTCGATCGCAGGATAGGCGAGGCCGTAGACAATCCCTGCGAGACCGGCGAGCGCTCCCCCGACCACAAACACCCACGACACGACTGCATTGACATTAATCCCCATCAGGATCGCGGCCTGCATATTGTACGCCACCGCGCGCATGGCCTTGCCCATACGAGTGCGATAGACCATGAAATCGACGACGATCATGGCTAGCAACGTGGTAACCGCAACCAGAAGATCCGCGTTCGCGACGAAAATTGATCCCCAATGATACACGGTCGGTGGAATCAGGTTCGGAAATTCATGCAGCTGCGTCCCCGTCAATGCCTGGGTACCGTTCTCGAGAAACTCAGAAATTGCCAGCGCCGATAACAACATCGACAGGCGCGGAGCCGTTCTCAATGGTCGGTACCCGAGTCGTTCGACCAAATAGTTCGCGAACGCGCACGTCACCATCGCCGCAAACATGGTGGGCAGCAGCGGCCAGGCAAACGCCTGAACGAGATACGTGCCGATCAGCCAACCCACGAACACCCCGACCATGAAGATGTCGCCGTGGGCGAAATTAATCAGGCGCAGGACCCCGTAGACCATGGCCTGCCCGAGGCCGAGCATCGCGTACGTCGCGCCCGACGTAAATCCATTAACCAGCTGCTGAAGAATCGTGTCCATGCACTACGGCGAACTTACCCCTCGGCGCCGCGCCCACGGCGGCCGGCGGTCAACGCGCCCCCCACGGCACCCGAACCGTCCGGCCCGAACTTGTCTCGGCCGCGGCGAACGAACGTGCCCCGCCGCGTCAGCAGTCGACATGACGGGATACGTTTCACCGGCGGTGGAACCACACCCCCCCGCTCACGCTCCGTACAGGACGTCAATACGATTTCGCCATTTCGGCCGTCGGCTGAATCTTCGCGTAGTACGTGAATTTGTTGTTCTTCAGTTCTGCGATCGTCACCGGAGTAATGGCGTCACGCGTGCTGTTGAACGTCAGTCCCGACTTCGACGTCACCAGACCTTTGATACCGCTCGCGGCTGGTGCGTTCACCAAGGTCATCAGCGCCTGACGCATCGCGTCGCCGTTGTACCGTCCCGCTTTGCCGAGCGCCCACGCGGCGACCTTGACGGCGTCGTACGACAACGCTTCCAAGGCGCCTGGCCCCGGGGCCCAATTGGGATACTTGGCTGTGAAGCTCTTGGCCCATCGCTGAAAATCCGGGTCCGGATCGTCGCTCACAAGGACCGTACTGTAAAAGGAGTGGAAATCTTGCTGCATCTCCTTCCCGGCCAGCGTGAAAATCGTCGCATCCTCCCACGAGTCTGGGCCCATGAGATACGTGGGCTTGTAGCCGATCTCAAGGCATTGCTTCGCGATTAATGCGACCTCTTGCACCGACCCGGAGATATAGAGACATGGCGCCGCCGTCGGCTTGATGCGCGTCAGCTGCGCTTTGAAATCCTTATCGCCCAACTGAAACGATTCCTGGGCAACGACCTTGCCCCCGAATTTCTTCGTGAACACGCTGACCACACGATCGGTCGTTGCCGTGTTGCCTTCATTCGCATTATCTGTCATGGTCGCGATGCTAGTGAGGTTCAGGTTTTTCGCCATGAATTCGGCATCGGCGTACCCTTGAATCGGTACCGTATAGAGAATTCGAAAGGCGTAGGGGTTTTGGAGGGTGATCTTGGGCGAGGTATTGTCCCACACAATCATGAGCACTTTACCCTTGTTGATGATCGGATTAATCGCCAGGTCGTAGGTCGAGAATAGAGTGCCGAGCATCATTTGCACTCCGTCCCCGACGAGCTTTTGTGCCGAGGCCGCCGCAATTTCGACCTTGGTCTCGTCATCGTACACAACGAACTTCAGCCGAAACTTGCCGCCGACCCCGCCCGCCTGATTGATTTCGTCAACCGCCATCTGCGCTCCCAGTTGCTCACTCTTACCATTCTCGGCACGTTCACCCGTGAGTGAGGTGACGGTACCGATACGAACCTCTTGCAATGCCGCCTCAGCCGTGCCAGGGACCAACGCTTCCAAGGCGACAGCGACGCTCGGCAGGCCGAGTGCCGCCAATCCCGCCCCGCGCACAAATGCCCGCCTCCCGAACTGATTCCTTACACGCGCACTCGCCCGATCGCTAACGGACCCTGGACCACCCATCATCGTCGCCTCCCCTGGTCGTAGATGCGAGCATCCCCCACGAACAAGCCACAGCGTATCCGTCCATTCGGTGCATGTCCGATCGCACTACGATCACGAAAGTGACCGCACCCTTTTTTGAGTCCGTTCCCTCACTCCGGCCTTGTGTCGACGTAGGGAAGCTCTGGCCGACTCTCGGTTCCAAGCCAAAAAGTGTTCGTCCATGGCGGCCAACGCGCGGTTCGCATTGTGGTCACGCACGGCGTCGAGGATGGCGATGTGGGTGTTGTTCGTACGCACGGCGCCACCCGGCACTCCTCGGACGAGACGCTGCCGACGAAGAAAGACCTGATGTAGAACTGACGAGAGTCCCCCCAAGATCAGCGAAATGACGGGATTATGCGTGGCATGCGCCAGGTGGAGATGGAATTCGTAATCCGCCTCGGCGCCGGCTTCTGCACTCTTCGCCTCCAAGACGCGGCGCATCGCATCTTCGAGCGCCCCTATATCTTCCGGCGTGGCGTTGAGCGCTGCCGAGTACGCAACGTCGCGCTCGAGCGATTCTCGAGTGTCCTCGATTTGCTCGAACGTCATGTAGTTGACCCGCAATGCCATCTCAAAATACAGCTGCACAAAGGCCGGGTCGGGCATGGTAAGATACGTCCCGCTGCCCTGAGTACGGCGCACAAAGCCCAGAGTCTCAAGTGCCGCGAGACGCTCGCGGAGCGTGGTCCGATTGACACCCAAGGCCTCAGACAGCTCGCGCTCAGTTGGCAGACGTCCACTCTCGCCACCATCCGCGGCCACTTTTGAAATCAGTGACTTAAGATCCTCAAGCGTCCGGTCCATGTTCGACGATGTCGTCACAATTGGTCCGACCAAAATGGTTTGACCATATTGTTTCAAATCTATACCAGAATTTCAAGCCGATGCGGCCGAGGAATCAGGCCGAGTAGCCGGTCATGACAACATCCGGTCCGGGCTAACCTCTATACCGCCATACAGCGCCGTCTTTCGTGAGACTGCGCCCGAAATCACCTCCGTACGATCCAACGTCGCTCGGAAACGTCCGAGTGCAGGAGGACAAGCTGCTCCCGTCATGGAAGATCGCTCTCGCACGACAGCACCACGCCCGCACTGCTAACGGCTTAGAACCCGGGAGGATACCGTGAGCAGCCTACGAGGCCAAGTTGTCCTTGTGACAGGCAGCAGCCGCGGCATTGGCCGTGCGATCGTGACCAAATTCGCCGAGCATGGAGCCGCGGTGGTCGTGAACTACACCACCGATCGAGGCGGAGCAGAAGAGACCAAAGCGATCGCGGAATCCGCCGGCGCAGAGGTGCTGCTGATCCAAGCCGATGTGAGCCGGAGCGGCGAGGTGGGCCGGCTTGTAGACCAGGTCTACGCGCGATTCGCCAAGTTGGACGTGTTGATCAACAATGCGGGTCTCGCGATCCCTGTCCCGCTGCACGACCTGAAGGGCCTGACGGAAGAGAACTGGGACAAAACGATGGACGTGACGCTGAAAGGCACATTTCTTTGCTGCCAAGCGGCCGCGCCGCGCATGATTGACCAGCCGCAAGGTGGCAAGATCGTCAATATCGCGTCCATCGGCGGACTCGGAGCCCTGGGATCTTCGGTCGCCTACAGCGCCGCAAAGGCGGGGGTCATTTCTCTCACGCGGACGCTGGCCGTGGGCTTGGCTCCTCGGGTGCTCGTCAACGCCATCGCCCCAGGGGCCATCGACACGGACTTCTTCAAAGGACGGCCCCCGGAACAAATGGAGCGCATTCGCAACCAGAACATCCTTCGCCGGCTTGGGAAGCCGTCGGAGGTCGCTGACATGGCGCTTTACCTCGTCGAACATGGGAGCTTCATCACCGGGCAGGTCTTCGTCGTCGATGGCGGGACCTTGTTTCATTGAGACCCCGCAACCGAAGCATCAACCGGGACGCCTCTTCGTGGGATCGCGATTGTGGACTGGCTCGTCCTGACCATGTGCACCCCCCGGATGCCGACCCAGACCGACGACTCCGGACCCGGTCACTCGCGACGCGCCTACGGAAGCATGCGCTCCGATCTCCGACGGTCATGGTCCATCCACACAGCAGAAGCGCCTCGGGGTGGGTTGAGCCGAGTTCTACAAGTCTGCTTCGATCTCCGTAAGCACATTGTCCAGCACATCGACCACTTGATCGATCTGGCCCCGCTCGATAATGTACGGCGGCGAAATCTGGATGTGATCTCCTCCCTGCCCATAGTTGGCTCCCCGCACACCGGGAAGAACCATCACACCCTTCTCCTGCGCCAGCGCGACGATCCGATCTGTAAGCGCACGGTCGGAGGGGACCGGCTCCTTCGTCACTCGATCCTTCACGAACTCAACGCCCCACAACAGACCGCGGCCGCGCACGTCACCAATCAGCGCGTGCCGGGACGCAAGACCGTGGAGTTGCTCCCCAAGGTACGCCCCGAGCGGCGCCGGGCGATCGAAGAGGTCATGTTGCTGCAGGTAACGGAAGACCTGCAAGCCGATGAAGCACGACATCGGATTCCCACTGTAGGTAAACCCATGGACAAACTGGCCCGAGCCCTCCCGAAAAGCGTCCATCACTTTCTTCGAGGCCAACGTGGCGGCGAGCGGTGAGTACCCGCTCGCAATGGCTTTGCTCCACGTGATGATATCGGCCTCGACCCCCCATTGCTCGATCGCGCTGGGCGTCCCGGTCCTGCCATACCCCGTCAAGACCTCGTCCACAATGAACAGGATGTCGTATCGATCACAGATCTCCCGAACCTTCACGTAGTATTCCGGAACTGGCACGACACCGGTGACCGTGGTGCCAATGATGGGCTCGGCGATAAACGCGGACACCGTTTCAGGACCCTCCTGCAAAATTGCTCGCTCCAAGTCATCCGCACACGCGACCCCGCAGGCCGGGTATGTGAGTCGAAATGGACAACGATAACAGTACGGTGGCACGATTCGTGTCACTGGGAAATGCATGTACGGCGCGAATGGGCGCTGCCAGCTGGGGCGGCCCGACAGGGCGAGCGCGGCAAGAGTCATACCATGATAGCTCTGCCATCGAGAGATCATCTTGTACCGCGAAGGATTTCCGCGTTCGAGGTGGTACTGGCGCGCCATCTTGACAGCCGTCTCGTTCGCTTCAGACCCGCCGGAAACGAACCAGATGCCCTTCATATTCTTTGGAGCGATGCTCAACAGGGAATTTGCGAGCTCTTCCTGCCACTGATTGCTAAAAGTCGCCGAGTAGACAAAACAGAGTTCCGCGGCGTGCTCCGCCATCGCTGCCGTGATCTCTGGTACGCCGTGCCCAATGACAACGACGCCGGCTCCTCCAACCGCGTCGAGATATCGCCGCCCCGTGGAATCGTACAAGTACATCCCTTGACCGCGCGTGATCACGGTGTACTGCTTCTTGAAGTTCCGGTAAAAAACGCCCGAGCTCGCTTTATCCATCGCTCATCTCCCTCGACCCGGATGCAGCGCGACATTGCGATCGACCGATTGATCTCGGCATGTCGATGAGGACCAGAGCACTCACCCGCGAGCGAACAGTCACGCCGCCGTCCAACGCTGCCGATCTCCGTCGCACCAGACAGAGACGCTCATTCACCCAGATCTCGGGTTGATCCGTATCTGTTGCCAAATTTGTAAGGGACTCGTTATCAGCCGTGGTGAGATCCGAAGCCAAGTGGTCTACCGCACCCGCATCACCGGCGATGATCGCCGCGGCTAGCGGCTCGTGTAACGGCAGTATTGCGCCCCGGTACGCGGCGATGAACACCAGTCTCGATCTTTCAAGTCTGACTGAATGCAATAATATAATTGATAATGAAGAGCTGTCAACAATCGCCCGACTGTAGCGGTCCAGCCGATCATGCAATTGCAGAAACCGCCGACACCCAGCCAGACATTTTTGCCTTTGTTCGCACGATGCGTTCGTCAGACGACGGGCCCGTGGCCCGCGAGCCGCCGGAGTTGGGGATCGAGCGCATCGCGGAGGCCATCCCCGAACAGGTTAACCCCCAGCACCGTCACCGCGAGCGCCAGATTCAGGCTCCGGTGAGCCCTGATAATAGCAGGCGGCCCGGTGCTTACGCTTCAAGGAGATCGGCATCGTTCGTGGGGGGTTGATCACTGCGCCTGCCAGGTCAGACGGACCGGATCCCATTGCCCTCGCGCGGTTCCGTTCAAGATGGGATTCAGCGCGGCCGCGACGCGTGTATAGGCCTCCTCAAGCGTCACCGCGATCTGCATGTCTGCCATCATCCGCTGGAATGGACGTGCCCAGTCGGACGGCGGCGGCGGGAATGATGGTGGAAGACGGTGGGTGCCGCGCCGACCGAAGACGCGGTCCAACGCATCGCGGAGGTGTGCGGCGTCGACGTTCAGTTGGGTGAGAATGCCGTAAAGGTCGGCGAGGTCCTTCGGACGTGTGCTCGCCTCTGAGCGGTCAGGGCCGTAGGTGCGGGTGTACGCATGGACCTTCTCGGCGATCTGGACCTCGAGCGGAATGACGGGGATCGTGACCGGTGGGACGTCGGCAAAGGCCAAGAGATGGGACTGCACGGTCTCGGTCGGCTCCTCATCCACCCCGCGGACCTCGACGTCCATGACCGCCTGATCGAAGGCGCCGCCGCCGAGCTCCGTCGTGAGGTGATAGCGGAGGCTGCCCGGGATGCGCGTGGGCTCAGGGCTCCGGGTGATCGTGAGCGAGAAGTCATCGTCGAGGACCAGTTGTTGGGCGGCGATGAGATCCTCGGCCATGGCGTCCGCGTCATGGGGTCCGAGGAGGTCGAGGTCACGCGTGGTCCGGATGCGGCCGCCGAGGCGCAGGGCCAGCCCGATGCCGCCCTTGACGACCCATTGGCCCGGGGCCACTGCGACGAGGCGCGCCAGGAACCGCTCGAAGACGACCCGCTTGCGCAGTTGCTCGGGGGACACCCCCGTGCGCGCAGCGTCCGCCCGGAGGCGCTCGAGCAGGGCCGCTCGGAACGCGGCGGGTGTCTGGTATTTCATGCGGCCGTCGCGGTCCGGATCCCCTGCTCAATGAGCGCGCGTGTCCGCCTCGAACTGCGCACCGCGAGCGCGCGGAGGGTGCGGGCCGTGATGACCCCGCGTTGGAGCGCCTGCCGAATGGCCATGGTAACCTGTTCGGGCGCGGCGCCGGCCTGGGCAGCGTCGACGATCGCCCGCGCCGGCGTCGTCACCTTGATGCCCTGGCGGATCACGATTTCCTTGGCACCGAGGAGCGTCGTGGCGGTGTGAACTTGGATCCCCTTCTTCCCCGCCCGAGTGGCCAGGCCGCGGTGACCGCGGGGCACGGTGACGTGGACCTTGGTCGGCAGCACGTCAGAGAGCTCGTGGAGCGCAAGAGCGCTGTCGTGAGAGACCACGGCCTCCGGGCCTGCGGCGAGCCAGGCCTCGATGACGTGCTCGTTGGGAACACTCGGATAGAGGCGGAGGCGGTACAGGCCACGGCGCGCCGGCACTCGTTGATACCGCTTCCGGCGAACATGATAGCGAAGGAGATACCCTGACACGCCGGCTGCGTGCGCTTGGGCCGCAGTAAAGTACCCCCCCTGCTGGGACGCGAACTCGAAGAGGCGATCGTAGTCGGGTCGTTTCATGCGCGCATGACGCATCTAGTCATCTCCTATGGGAAGTATATACCCATACAGGATGACATGCAAGTGACCGAGGCACGTTCGCCGGCTCCGAGAGATCAATTGTTTGGGTGCCGCCTGCCCGCGTCCTACATCATCCAATGCGGATTATATGATATGAGGATGGCACGGCTCGGTGGGGCCCGCCAACGGCGATCGGCGGACACCCTTCCCCCATTGGTGCAGGCGTGGGATGAGGATTTGAAGGGGCTCAACCGGTCGCCCCGGACCCGCGCCGGCTACAAGGCCGACGTGTTGCACTTTCAGGACTGGCTCCGCGCCCATAAACGTCCGGAGCTCTTGGCCGTGCGTTCGGTCGATGTTCAAGCGTACCGGAACGATATGATGGATCAAGACAAGCCGCTCGAGACGCGGCTCAATCCGCTGACCGCGATGCGCCGGCTGATTGCGCTGCGCCAGTTCTATCAGTTTGCCCAAGTCGGGGGGCACCTCGCCACGAACCCTACGATGGGGGTCGAGCTCCCAGACGTGGATAAGAAGACGGTCCCCAGGGAACTGCCGGATCCGGACATCGGTGCGGTCCGCGAGCTCTTTGAACGTCGGTTAGCTGCGGAGGCGGGGCTCTCCCTGCCCCGCGGTGGCCGCAAGACGCCTCGGCCTCAAGGATCCGCCGCCCGCCTACGCCTTCTTCGCGATCGCGCGATGTTCGAGCTGGGGCTCTCCTCCCCTGCGCGCCTTCGAGGTCGCGGGACTGACGCTCGCGGACACCGTGAAGCTCCGGCAGGGCCAGCTGCACGTCACCGGCAAGGGAGGCGATGAGTACCTGCACGTGATCGATGGGGTCGCGCTCGAGGCCCTCGGGGCGTGGTTGGAAGCCCGGCCGGTTTGTCGGTTCCCGTTCGTGTTCGTCCAGATTCCCCCCGGGCGCCGTGAAGCCGGCCTGCATCCCGCCACGGTCGAGCGGCTCATCAAGACGGTCTACCTGGCGGCCGGCGTGGAATCCCCGTCCAACCGGCCGTTTCATGCGCTGCGCCACGCCGTCGGATTCCGGATGGGCAACCGGGGCGTGGCGTTGCAGATCATCCAGGACTACCTGCGCCACAAGAATCCGGCCACCACCCGCATCTATGCGCGCGTAGATCCAGAGACCATCCGCGAGACCATTCGTCGCGAGGTGCAGTTTCCCACACGCCGACGGCGTTCATAGGCATTGGGACGAGAAGGTGTCAACGATGGAAATCGCCTGCTCGGTGATCGGTAATGTCATCACGCATTACGAAGCCCGAGCCTAAGCCGACCCACCGACCATCCGCACGTCCGCGGTCGCCCACCGAACAGCCGGTGTCCTCGCTTCCCCCGTGCTGTTCGTCACTTACTCCGCTTGCTCTCTCTCTCTTTGTGTCGACAGGGCCGCCCGCGGAGCCGCAGGGCTCTGGACTCCGTGAGGGTCCCTGGTGTTGCGGCCCATGGTGCCGTTGATTGTGCGATCGCCCTCCATGCCCTCGCCGAGGCGTTAGGAGAGAGCAAGAGAATCTTGGCACCAGGACGCGAGGGTGGGCATGCTGGAACATGCGGTGATTGTTTTTGAAAGACGTCGTGTAGCTATAATGAACACGTTCCGTCCGATGTTCACGCAGACTGTCGCTCGCGCCCTCGCCCCACCCGGGCTGGACCCACGCGGTCAGAGTGCACGTCAGCTTCTCCGGCTGTCGCGGCCAGCCACCGCTGATCTTCCGGGTCCGTCATCGGCTCAGTCCATCGTAGTCGGGCACTTGTCATAGACGGAGACCGGCCAGGGCACACTAACCCAAGTTCCGCAGTTGGACGGTAAAACTCCATATTTTGCAACGGAATTGGGGCCGATTCTTCACTACACCGCGACCGCCTCGAGGTGCGTAGGGAGGCTCAGCCCGAGCTGTTGGAGCAGAAGGGCTTGGTGCTCGGTCGGCCGGCTGACGCAGCGTTTGCGGAGCTCGAGGCCGGTGCGGGTCGGGAGCACCACGTCGACGAGGCGAATGGCGTGAAGCTCAGCGAACACCTTCCGCGGCTCGTCGCCCAAGCCGACGGCGTGACACCAACGCGCCAGTGTTTTCCACAGCACGTAGGCGAGGAAGCATACGAGAATGTGCGCCTGCACGCGGGCTTCCTTTTGATGCCAAATCGGCCGGAGCTGCAGGTCGGATTTTTGAATGCGGAAGGCGGTTTCCGCGTCGGTCAGATGAATGTAGGCGGTCCACAGATCTGCCGCGGCCCAGTCGGTGAGATTACTGCGGAGCACGTAACACCCTTCGCTGAGTCGGGACCAATCGCGCCACGCCGCTGATGTCGTCCACTGCACGGTCGCGGCGCCCTGCGGATCCGTGCCGACGTCCACCTCAAACAGTTTGGCCGCGCGGGAGTTTTGGCCCAACAGGCGCCCGACACGCTGGGCGATCGCCACGGGCGAGTGGGCACGTCGCTGGCAGGCGGCCGCGAGCTTCTCCAACCCCTCCGCGATGCGGCGCTCGAACCGGTCATGCATGGCCCGTTCCTTCGCCTGCCGCGCCCCGCTCCGGCAGAGGACGAAGACTTCATCGCCATCGGGACCGGCACAGACCTGGGCCTCGACGCCGTTCTGGACCTGGCTCCAGGTGGCGCTCGCTAATTCCCGCTCGAACCGGCGCAACAGGGTCTTCGGCGTGCCCACGATGTATCGCCGGCCGTGCGCTTTGAGCCAGGTGATGTGGTCCTCGCTCACCAAGCCGCGATCCAACACCCAGATCCGGTCGGCTTTCCCGTACCGCTCTTCCATGGTGGTGACGATTTCGCGCAGCGTGGTCACGTCGGCCTTGTTGCCGGCGAAGAGTTCATAGCCCAGCGGCAGGCCCTCGCGCGTCACGACCAAGGCCAAGTTGACTTGTTTGCAATCGGGCCGGTGATCGCGCGAGTAGCCCCGCTGCGCCTGCGGATTCTTCGCGGCGTCGCCTTCGAAGTAAGTCGAGGTCACATCGTAGAGCAGCAGATCGTATTGGACCTGGAACAACTCGCCGAGCCGGGCTTTGAGATGTTGCTCCAGCGCCGCTTTGTGCGGAAGCAGGTGATCGAGCGCACGGTACAGTCGATCCTCATTGACCTTGGCCGCCGGCACGCCCAACAGGTCCGGGAGCGCACTCCCGTCATAGACGTGCTCGGCCAAGTGTAGTTCGCTGCTGGGCGCGCAGAGGCGGCCCAGCACGAGCACCATGGCCATCGCCGGCCAGGGAATATCCGCCCCGTCCGGCCGCAGCGTCTCCGCGAGAAAGCGCGGCAGGTCCAGACGTTGGAGCAGCGTGTAGCCGAGCCAGGGGCCGCCAAAGTCGCGTGTCCGCTCCACGCGCACGCGGGCGAGATCCACCTCGACCCACTCGGGCGCGTGGCTATCGTACAACGACTGCTGCTGCGCGGGCGTCCCCTCGGCGGGCAGCGCCATGCGACCGTGTTCATCGACATCCCCGAGATGGGCCACGACGCGCTGCCGGGGCCCTCGTGCGGTGCGATACGATTCCACGAGCGCCCAATATCCGTAGCGCTTCCCCTTCCACTTGCGATAACAGCGCCGCACGTACATCGCTGCGCTCATCATACGAGCCGCGCGAACTGTTGCAAAGAGGGGCATTCTTCACTACATCGCAATATCGACCCAGCACGACAGAGCCCACCCGCGCGATGCCCGATAAAATCGCCCTTTCCTGCGGCAGGGCCGTCAGGAAAGAGCCAGAAAATTTTTTAGCGACGCCCCAACTGCGGAAGTTGGGCTAGCACGGCCACGGCGGCGTCATCCGCCGCCGTGGCCGTTAGATCGCGCGTCGGGACCGGTGTGGGCCGTCCTACCCCTTCGGCTGCGGCACGATGCGGAGCCAGGGTCTCGGCGCCTTCCAGCCATCCGGATAGACCTTGCGCGCCTCGTCGTCGGAGACCGAGCCCGCAATGATCACGTCCTCGCCCCGCTTCCAGTTCACGGGGGTCGCCACCTTGTGCTTCGCCGTCAGCTGCAGAGAGTCGAGGACGCGCAGGACTTCGTCAAAGTTGCGCCCCGTCGTCATGGGGTAGACGATGATGAGCTTGACCTTCTTGTCCGGTCCGATGACGAAGACGTTGCGGACGGTCTGATTATCTGCGGGAGTGCGGCCCTCAGAGGTGCCCGCCGCGCTCGCGGGAAGCATGCCGTACAGCTTCGACACGTGCAGGTCGGTGTCGCCGATCATCGGATAGTTCGGCGCGACCCCCTGCGTCTCTTTAATGTCGTTGGCCCACTTCGCATGGTTGGTGATCGGATCGACGCTGAGTCCGATGATCTTGGTGTTGCGACGTTCGAACTCGGGCTTGAGCTTCGCCATGTACCCAAGCTCGGTGGTACAGACCGGCGTAAAATCCTTGGGATGAGAAAACAGCACGGCCCAGGAATCGCCCACCCAGTCGTGAAAGCGGATGCGCCCTTCGGTCGTGTCCGCCTCGAAGTCAGGAGCTGTCTCGCCGAGCTGAAGCGTCACTTCGCACCTCCTCAAGTGCCCAACGCGTGTGTGCAGCCGAGCACACCGCAGCCATCCATCCTATTCTAACCTAGTTCTAGGCAAAAATATTTGAAATTTTGAGAGCGTCGCAAGTTGCGTGGGTCCCGAGAGTCGACTGGGCTCACAGATCGGTATCGTGCGGTTGCCAGGCCCTGAACGCCGGCCGGCCTTCAAGCACAACACGTCTCCCGCTCCCCACCGGCGGAGGGGCCGATCATGCGTAGCTCTGCTCTGCGATGAGCCGGGTAGGGTAGCCGAGAATGGTGCGGACGGTCCTGGCGTCTTTGGCAACGTAGACGAAAGCGTCGCCGTCGATCTGGTACTGGCCGGTCCACCCGATGGTGAAACTGGTGGCCGTATCTTCCACCTGCACTGGCAGAGGATCGCCCTCGCGGGCCACCGGCGTGGCGAGTTGATCGGCAGGATCCAAGACCCAGGCGTCGCCCGTCTCGGAGGAGAAGAGGACGAGTGGCCCGACGGTGATGATCCGACTGTCGTAGTCGGCGGCGCGGCGTTGAATGTACTGCACTTCGTCGGCGAGCCGCCACCTCGCTCCGTCCACCAACCTGGTCTCGTGGCCCTGCTTGCGCGATCGCCGAGCCATGCGCGTGTGTCCACCTCGGGTCCTATCTGCGGCGCGGGAGGGACCGATCCCGATGGAACGATTCTACCAATTGTTTGGCAAGTTCCTCGTGTTTGTCTACCATTGTTTCGATCGCATCGTGATCAACGGCTACTTGACCGGCCTGATGCGCCCGGAGAATGCGGTGTATTTTTTCCGAGACGTCCTGGGACGCCGCGCCATCACCAAAGAGGTGTTGCGGCAGCGGACCACCGATTACGCCCACTGGGTCGAGGCCTACGCGCGGAATCACCATGTGCCCATCGAGTGGGCTGCGAAGGGGGTCCGGAAAGAAGACTATGTGCGGCCGAGGCTGCGCCGGATGGAGCGTGCGCACCGGTATGGGGTCTACTTCATCTTCAAGAGCATGGAACAAGGCCTGACGTTTCGTTCCATCATGCCCAAGTTTCCCACTGCGGATCCCGATTACCGCATCCTCCGCCCGCACCGGAGCCGCTTCACGCACTACTACTTCTACCTCCGGGACCACACCCTTGGGCCGATGGTGGTGCGGGTCGCCTCGTTCGTGCCGTTTCATACGACCTACTACCTCAACGGGCACTCGTTCATCGAACAAGAGCTGACCCGAGTCGGGCTCGCCTTCCGCAAGGACGATAATGCGTTTCTGGCCGTCGCAGATCCGACCGCCCTCCAGGCGGCCGCCGATCGCCTGAGCCCAACCGTCATTCAGCATCGGCTTGACTACTGGACCCTCGTGCTTGGCCCGAAGTTTTCTCGACGCGAACGCCAAGCCATGATGCTGCGCCGGTTCTACTTTCTCCAACAGGTCGAATACTGCCGAAACTTCATCTTCAAGCGGTGCTTCCCGATCCACACGCTTTTTGAGCGGTCCTGCGAGCTCGGCCTCAGCCAGTTGACCGCGCACCAGCTCTCCGAGGTCTTCGGCCTACGCCTGACCAAGCGGCTCAAGGGGAAGTTGCACACCACGCTCGAGCAACTCGCACAAGGCCATCATATCCTCCGGATCTATTGCAAGAGCGCCTTCCTCCGGCAGTACGAGAAGTTCGCCATGTTCCTGCGCAACGAGCTCTGCTCCAATAACCTCGCCGACTTCCAGCTGAAGAAAGGCCTCGCGCATCTGGGCGCCGTGCGGGAGACGTTTCTCGCCATCACCGACCGCTTCGCCGACGCGCAGGCGCAGTGGCTCAACGTCCACGTGGAGTTTCCACTCCTCCAACGCGTGGCGCTCCCGATTCAGGTCGGTACCGCCAAGGTGCCGGGCATCAAGATTCACGACGCCCGCATGATCCGCCTCATGGAAGTGTTGCTGGACGGGCGCACCATCATCGGTGGTCAGCGGGCGACAGAACTGCACCAGGCTGTCGTGACTCGATTCCATCTCTCCGCCGAGCGGTACGGGCTCAACCAACTCCGGTACGACCTCCGCAAGCTCCGGGCGCATGGGCTCCTCCAACGGGACGGCCGCCGCTACGCATATCGCCTGACCGACAAGGGGCTCCGCGTCGCTCTTCTCTTCCTGCTCTTCCATCAGCGACTCTGCGGACCTCTCGCTCACAGCCTCTTTCATCACCGGCCCGATCCCAAGACCCAGCTCAACAGTCCTCTCGAAGCGGCCTACCACAAAGCCGATGCGGCGATTCAGGACATCATTCAGCTGTTGCAGGCTGCTTGAGCGGGACTCGGTGCGCCCTTCTTGAAATCTTGAAGTGCTTCTGTCGAGGAAAGAGCGGCTAAGAATCTAACGCATCGATCTGCGGCCGCGATTCCCGCGCGGCGCGCCGTGCCGAGCGCCCCGCTGTCCAAGCGCGGCCGGACCACCCTCCGACGTTCAGCGCGGCACGGTCACCCACCTTCCCTCGCGGGCGCTCCGCACGATGCAGTCCGCGAGCATCTGCTCACGGTGTCCGTCCGCGAACGTCGGAAAATCCGGCACGAGAGGCGACTGCCGTCCGCCCGCGCGGATGTACGCGTAGATCGCCCGATTGGTCGCGGTGTGGCTGTCGGGAAACCCCTCCGCGTGCCCGCCGGGATACCTAGCGTACGGGCGCGCCTCGTCCGCCAGCAGTGCCGGATCCTTCGCCAGCAGCTCGTTCGGCCGATCGCGGTGGCCGATCCACAACTCGTTGGGGCGCTCGGCGTCCCACGCGATCGACCCGCTGGCGCCGTTCACCTCGATCACCAGGCGGTTCTTCCGCCCGGCGCTGACCTGCGAGACCATCATCGCGCCGCGTGCGGTCTCGCCGAACCGCAGCATCACCGTTGCGGCGTCTTCCGTCTCGACGACCACAGGCACGCGCTCGGTCTCCGCCGCCGCGGCGAACGCGTCGGGCGGCCGCGCCGGCTTCTGCCGGACCGGCAGGAACGTCGCCAGATCGGCGGACACCGCGCGAATCGGCAGATCCGTCAGAAACTGCGCGAGGTCGAGCCAGTGCGACCCGATGTCCCCGACGGCACGCAGCGGCCCCCCGCGTGCGGGCTCGACGCGCCAGTTGTAGTCGGTGGCCTGCAGCAGCCAATCCTGCCAGTAGCCGCCGTGCACCAGATAGATCGGCCCGAGGTCGCCGCGTCGGATCAGCGCGCGGGCGTGCCGGAGCAGCGGGTAGAATCGGAAGTTGAACGTCACGGCATTGACGCATCCGCTCTGCTCCGCGAGACGGACCAGCTCCGCGGATTCGGCGCTGGTGAGCGCCAGCGGCTTCTCGCAGACCACGTGCTTGCCGGCGGCGAGCGCGTCCCGCGCGACGGCGTAGTGGAGTTCGTTGGGCGCGGTGATGTGCACGACCTCGACGCCGGGGTCCGCGATCAGCTCTCGATAGTCGCCGTACGCCCGCGGCACGCACAGCGCCCCGGCCTTGCGTTCGGCCGACGCTTGCGTCGCCCCGGCGAGCGCCACGACGTCGACGAACCCGAGCCGGCGAAGCGCTTCGATGTGCGCCGGTCCGATAAAGCCGGCGCCGACGATGCCGACGCGCACGCGCGCGGTGTCAGGCATCGCCGCCGCCCCCGCCGCAGGCCGCGCGCGGCTGCGCGCACACCGCGGGCCAAGACGGCCGGACGAGGCGCCGCGCCGCCGCGGCGTTCATCGCGCCGGCGCCATGAACTGGCGCAGGTAGACCGCGCACTGACGCAGCGCGCGCTTCCGGTCTTCGAGCGTGCCCTCATAGGCGCGATCTTCGACTTCGACGCAGACCGGTCCGGCGTAGCCCGCATCGGTCAGCGCCGCGAATAGCGGCCCCCAGCGCACCTCCCCGAGCCCGGGCAGTTTGGGGGTGTGATACGCGAGCGGGACCGCGAGGATGCCGACCTCGTTCAGACGCCGGCGGTCGATCCGTGCGTCCTTCGCGTGCACGTGGTGGAGTCTCGTCCGAAACTCTTCGATCGGGGCGACCTCGTCCATCTGCTGCCAGATCATGTGCGACGGATCGTAGTTCAAGCCGAAGTGCGGATCCGGGATCTCGGCGAACATGCGCCGCCAGACCGCCGGGCTGACCGCCAGGTTCTTTCCCCCCGGCCACTCGTCCTCGGTGAACAGCATCGGGCAGTTCTCGATCCCGATCTTTACGGCGCGCTCCGCGGCGAACCGCACAAGGGGCGGCCACACGTCGCAAAACGCGCGCCAGTTCGCGTCGAACGGAGCCGCCGGATCGCGTCCCACAAACGTGTTCACCGTCGACACACCGAGGGCCGCGGCGGCATCGATCACGATCCGGAGGTGGTCAACCGCGATCCGACGCTCAGCGGGGTCGGCCGCGAGTGGATTCGGATAGTAGCCGAGCGCGGAGATGCGGACGCCGGTCGCCCGCGTCAACCCGTGCACCGCCTCCGCCCGGGCCCCCGCCTCGGAGACATCGAGGTGCGTGACGCCGGCGTAGCGCCGCTCCGCCCGTCCCGGCGGCCAGCACATCACCTCCACACAGTCGTACCCCGTCTCGGCGGCGACCCGCAGCACGTCGTCCAAGGCCAACTCAGCGAGAATCGCGCTCACGAATCCCAATTCCACGACGCCGCTCCTTTCCCCAGGGTCTCGCCGCAAACAAGCGCCCGCCCGATAGTCGGCGCGCCGCCCGGACCCGGGCCGCCCGCTCCCCGCCCGCGCGGCCCGCGGACCGCGTCACGGCGCGGACGAGCCCGGCGCGATCCACTCGTAGAGGATGTCGGGTTCGCGTTCCTCGTTGGTCGAGCCGTCCCCGTAAGTGACCGCCACGAACGCGCGGGCTTCGTAGAATGCGCGCGCCCGCGCGTTCCGTTGGAAGGTGAAGAGCCGCAGCCGCCCGGGGCTCATTGCTTTGGCCTTCGCGAGCAGCCGATCGCCGACCCCCTGCCGGTAGTGACCCGGTCGGATGTAGAGATGATCGAGGTGATCCCCCGCGAGCGAGAAGAAGCCCACGATAGCACCGTCCAGCTCGGCCACCCAGACGGTACTCTGCCGGAGCACGGTGTCGGACATCCATCGCCTCGTGTCCTCGTCGGTGTGGAGGTGCGGCAGATACGGCAGCGCGTCGTGTCGCGCCGCGATGAACAGCTCGGCGATCTCGAGCGCATCCGCACTCGCCGCAGGTCTCAGCCGTGCGAGATCGCCACGCTTCTGGGCCACGGACGCGCCTCCGCCGTTTGCGGGGTGGTTTCGCTGCGGCGGTGCTCGCTCCTCGGCGCCCTTCCGGCGCGATCGACGATCGTGCCGATGCGCGGGGCGGACGGCCCGAGACACTCACAAGGTCGCGCGCGTCCCTGCGGGGAGATGACCGCGCGCGACGTCAGCCGCCCGCGACCACGGCGCCGCCGAGCATCACCATCGCCGGCCGGCGCAAGACGCCGAGATCGGCCAGCGGATCGCCAGGCACGGCGATCATGTCGGCGGCGAGCCCCGCCCGCAGCGTGCCCGTCTCACCCTCGATGCCGAGCACCGCCGCGGCCCCGGATGTCGCGGCGACGATCGCCTCTGTGGGGCTCGCTCCGGACTCCGCCAGCAGCGCGATCTCACGCGCCAGGCCGTCGAACGGCGTAAACCGCCATCCCGCGTCGGTCCCGGCGATGTAGCGGACCCCGGCGCGCCGCATGCGGCGGATGTTGTCCATCTTGGCGTCATTCATGCGGTGATACCGCTCGACGACCGCGCGGTCCTCGGGCCGGTCCTCTGCGGTTCCGCTCCGCAGGGCGAGCGCGTCCACGACATAAAACCCGACGCACAGCGTCGCCGTGACGACCGCGGTCCGGGCCACCGCGTCCGCGACGTCGGGCTCGAACTGCTGGTGGCCGGCCTCGTCGGTCAGAAACAGCGCGTGCTCGATGTGGTCGGTCCCGGCCGCGACGGCGTTCCGGGTGGCCGCGGCGCACGTGCAGTGAATCCCGGTGCGCCGGTTCAGCCGGTGCGCCTCGTCGACTGCCGCCCGCAGCTCCTCCACGGTGTACGATGGCCGCGACGAGAGCGTGCCGACCGTTCCCCCGCCGCTTCCCATGATCTTGATGAAATCGACCCCGGCGCGCACCAGGCGCCGGACCATCTCCCGCATCCCGTCCGGGCCGTCCGCCTCGCCGCCGAAGTACCGGCAGTGCCCGCCCGTGATCGTGATCGGGCAGCCGCACACGTGCAGGCGCGGCAGCCGCGCGTACCCCAGCCGCTGCGCGCGGCGGAGATCCAGGGTGGTGTCGTGCATGCTCCCACAGTCCCGCAGCGTCGTGATGCCCGCCCGCAGCGCCGTCTCGGCGTTCCGGTACGCGAGCGCCAGCTGCGTCCCGTCAGGTTCCCGCACGGTCGTTTCAAACGGCGTCCCGTCGCCCGGACACGTCAGGTGCACGTGCGCATCGATCAGCCCCGGGAGCAGCGTGGCGTCTCCGAGGTCGAGCACGCGCGCATCGCGCGGCCACTCTCCGCGGGGCGCCGGATCGGCGTGCACGCTGTGGATGACCCCGGCGCGCACCACGACCGTCGAACGCGGGACCGACGGCGCGCCGGTCCCATCGAGCAGGCGCGCGGCGCGCACTAGCAGCCAGTCTGACGGGGCGGACGCGGTCATCTGGGCGCGGGTGCCGCGCGTGATCGTCGGGCGCCCGCGACCGTTCGACCGCGTTTACGGCATGAGCGCATGATACAACCGGCTGCCGGGATGCACGACGCGAGCCGACTGACAGGACATGATCACGCCGGCGTGCGGAGACGTCACGTCCTCGACCGTATCGCCCTCGATATTCTTGATGACTCCCAAGAGCTCCCCGCGGCTGACCCGAGCCCCAATGGGCACCCGCGCATCAAACACCCCGCCGCGGTGCGCGACGACGGGAAAATTGTGTCGGAACACGTCGGGCGGGGACGGAAGAATCAGCTCCGGCGTCCCCTCGATCGCTCCCAGACTCTTCAAGATGTTGGCGACCCCTCTCAGGTGCAGCCGAACGTCTTCCTCGCGGCAGGTCCCGAGATCGCCCGCCTCTCCGATTGCGGCGGGGATGCCGCACTTGTTCAGTTCGCTGATCATCATGCCGGCGTGTCCCCGCTGCGCCCCCATCGCCCAAATGAACGGCATGTCGAACAGCCGCGCCATCTCCATGGAACGCCGGTCCACGTCTGCCTCGCCGGTTTCATAACACACGCCGAACGGGTGGAGGGCCTGCGCCGAGTCCCCGCCGTGCAGATCGATGGCCGCGTCCGCGATCCGACGAACCGACTCGAAGAGAAAGTGCGCGAGGACGTAGCTCGGCGACCCGCGCGGGTCCCCAGGAAACACTCGATTGAGATTGAGTCCATCGACCGGCACCGTGAGCACGTCCGCGGCCTCAAATCCCAGCACGTTCACCACCGGGAACACCGCGAGCGAGCCCCGGATGTCCGTGGTGTTCGTCTGCCGAGCGAGTCGCGTCGCCGCCTCGATCCCCACATACTCGGTCCCGTGCATCCCCGCGGTCACTGCCACCCGCGGCCCGGGCATCCCGCTGTTGATGATCCACACAGGGACCCGCACGACCGACGCGGGCAGTTCGAACACGTCGACGTACCCGAACACTTTCTCGCCCGGGCCAGCCGTCACCGAGCCAACCGTCACCGTACTCATGGCCCCTCCAGGTTGTGCGCATGGTGCTGCCACAGACATCCAGGTGCACGGAGCGCAGACGGCGTTCCTTCACGCGCGCGTTCACCGCGCCGGATCGAGTCCGCGGAATGCCCGTGCGCACGTTCACGCGAGAACGCACAGGCCCCGTGTCTGCGTCCGACACGGACGCGTCCGATCCCCGCGCTCGCTTCGCCGGCGTCGGGGCGGATGACTAGACCGGATACCCGCCGGCGTCGATCACCGCGTCGGCCGCCGCGCGCTCGAGCGCGACGAGGTTCGGCGGCGCAAAATCCAGCAGCGACCGCAGTCGGTCAGCGCCCGCCCGCAGGGAGGCCCCGTCGTACAGCGCGCCGAGCACGTGCCGCACCGCGACATCCGCGTAGGGCACCGCGGCCCAGGTATATGCGCGCGCCATCCGCATCAGCCCCTCTGCCCTGGCGTCGCCGCGTCGCCGGGCCCGTTCGGCTCGCAGGACGCCGCTCTCCACGGCAAACGCCTCCATCACGAGGTCCGCGATCGACGCCACGACCTCTTGCTGCGCATCGAGTTGCTCGCCATACCGCTGCACCGCCGCGCCGAAGCAGCACAGCGCCACCGCTTTGAGCGCGCCCGCCGCCGCGGCCTCGGCCGCGAGGGGGCCGTCCGCGGTCGCCCCCAGCCCGGCGCGGCCGAGCCCGGCGCGTACACGCTCCACCGCCGCCGTGACGTCCAGCCGCCCGCGCGCATCGCGCTTGGCGAGCATGTCGACGATCAGGAGGCGGTTGATCTCGCTGGTGCCCTCCCAAATCCGGTTGATCCGCGCGTCGCGATAGGCGCGTGCCGCCGGATAGTGCTCGAGGTAGCCGTTGCCGCCGAAGATCTGAACCATCTGATCGACCGTGCGGTCGAGCATCTCCGAGGCGAACACTTTGTTGATCGAGGACTCGATCGCGTACTCTTCAAGCGCGCCCACCACGCTGTCGCTCCCGCGAATCGCCCCGACCGCCGACTCGACGAGGCCGCCGGTCCGGTAGACCATGCTCTCCGCCGCGTACAGGCGCGCGGCCATCTGCGCCAGCTTCTGGCGGATCAGGCCGAACTCGGCGATCGCCCGGCCAAACTGCTTCCGTTCGAGCGCGTACCCGGTCGCATCACGCAGCGCCTGCTTGGCCGCGCCGACACAGCACGCGCCGAGCTTGAACCGGCCGAGGTTGAGGATGTTGAAGGCCACGCGGTGCCCTTTGCCGATCTCCCCGAGCACATGATCGGCCGGCACCTTGGCGTGGTCGAGGAACAGGCTGCGTGTGGACGACCCTTTGATGCCCATCTTCTGCTCTTCGCCGCCGATCTCGAATCCGTCGGTGTCGCGGTCGACAATGAACGCGGTGAACGCGTCGCCGTGCACCTTCGCGAAGACGATGAACACGTCGGCGATGGCCGAATTGGTGATGAACTGCTTCTGGCCGCTCAGGAGGTAGCTGGCGCCGTCGTCGCTCAAGTCGGCCCGGGTGCGGATCGAGAGCGCATCGGACCCGGCCGTCGGCTCGGTCAGGGCGTACGCGCCGACGAGCTCGCCGCGGGCCATCGGCGGGAGATAGCGCTGCCGCTGCGCCTCGGTCCCGAAAAACGCGATCGGCAGCATCCCGATCCCCACGTGGGCGGTGTACGTCACCGAAAACGAGCCGAGCGACAGCGCCTCGGTCACCACCAGCGACGTGAGGCTGTCCGCCCCGCCGCCGCCGTACGCCTCGGCGAGGTCCGGCGCGAGATAGCCGAGGCCGCCGAGCGTGCGGAGCAGCGCGCGGTGCACATCCCAGTTCTGGTGTTCGATCTCCTCGAGCCGCGGCACGACCTCGCGGGCGACGAACTCGGCCGCGGCCCGCCGCGCCATGCGCTGCTCCTCGCTCAGGTCCTCGGGCGTGAACGCGTCCGCCGAGTCAGGATCGACGAGAAATCCGCCGCCGCGCGTAGGCTGCCGTGCCGTCGATGTGTCCATTCGCTCCCCCGTGGGCCGCCTGGCGTGTGTGGCTCGATCACCCGGGTGTCAGGAGCCGCGCGGCTCCACGAGGTAGCGCGCGAACCGCTCTCGCAGCACCCGCTTGTTGAACTTGCCCACGCTCGTCTTCGGCACCTCGTCGACGAACACGATCTCGTCCGGCAGCCACCACGAGGGAAACTTCCTCCCAAGATGCGCCAACACATCCTCCCGCGTCAGCACCGCTCCCGGCTTGACCACGACGCACGCGAGCGGGCGTTCCTGCCACTTCGCATGTTCCACGCCGACGACCGCCGCCTCCGCCACCGCGGGCAGGCCCATGATCGAGTTCTCGAGGTCGACCGACGAGATCCACTCGCCGCCGGACTTGATGACGTCCTTCATCCGGTCGACGATCCCGAGGTAGCCCTCAGCGTCGAGGGTGGCGACGTCGCCGGTCTTGTACCAGCCGTCTCGAAAGGTGTCGGCGCTTCGCGCATCGCGATAGTACTCGTCGGCGATCCACGGGCCGCGGAGCCAGAGCTCGCCCATCGTGGTGCCATCCCACGGCACGTCGGCGCCGTTCCAGTCCACCACCCGCATCTCCAGCCCCGGCGTGAGGAGGCCCTGCCGGGCCCGCACGGCGTACCGGCGGTCGTCGTCCCATCCCTCCATGCCGCTCTTGAGCCGGCTCACGTGGGTGAGCGGCGCCCCCTCGGTCATCCCGTACGCGTGGATGAACTGCGCGCCCACCCGGCGCTCGAACTCCTCGATCAGCGCCCGGGGCGGCGCGGCCCCGCCGCAGATCACCCGGTTCAGGCTCGTCAAGTCGTACCGCTCCGTGTCGAGCAGGGCCAGCACCGCCATCCACACCGTGGGCACGCCGGCGGCGAACGTGACGCGTTCGGCCTGCATCAGCTCGCAGTAGACCCTGGCGTCCGGCCGGGGCCCCGGCAGGACGAGCGTCGCGCCCATCCACGTGGCGGCAAAGGGAATCCCCCAGGCGTTGACATGGAACATGGGCACAATCGGAAGAATGCGGTCCCGTTCAGACACCGCCAGGGTATCCGCGAGACAGAACGCCATGCTGTGCAGCCACAGGGCGCGGTGGGTGTAGGTGACGCCCTTCGGCAGCCCGGTCGTGGCCGACGAAAAACACATGCCGGCGGGATCCCACTCGTCGAGCGGCGCCCACTCGCGGACTGGCTCCGCCCGCGCGAGCAGCGCTTCGTACGACGCCGCGCGGGGCAGCGCCGTCGGATCCGCGGGCCCGTCGTGCATCACAATGTAGTGCTCGACGGTGCGAAGCTCGGCGGCGATCGGTTCCAGCAACGGCACGAGATCCGAGTCCACGAGCAGCACGCGGTCCTCGGCGTGATTGATGATGTGGGCCAGGTGCGCCGGCGGCAGACGCAGGTTCAGGGTGTGCAGCACTGCCCCGCTGCAGGGGACGGCGAAATACGCTTCCAGATGGCGGTGATGGTTCCAGGCGAGCGTGGCCACCCGATCGCCCTTCCGCACCCCGAGGGCGTTGAGCGCACCGGCGAGCCGTCGGGTGCGCTGACCGTACTGGCGGTACGTGTGCCGAACCACCCCGGCCGGGGTCCGTGAGACGACTTCCTTGTCCGGGAAGAACTGCTCGGCCCGCTCGAGCATCGCCGGGAGCGTCAGTGCGTACCGCATCGTCGTCACCGGTGCACCCCCTATGGTCCCGCCCGGCCCCCCTCGGGGCCGGTCCGACAAGGCCGCGTTCACACCGCCGTGTACCCGCCGTCGACGGCGAGCACCTGCCCGGTGATGAAGTCCGACGCCGGGGCGGCGAGGAACACGGCGGTGCCTATGAGATCGCCGGGCTCGCCGACCCGCCCGAGCGGCGTCGCCTTAGCGATCGCCTCGCTGGACCGCGCCAGCACGCCGTCCGTCAGCCGAGTGCGAAAAAACCCCGGCGCGATCGCATTCACGCGCACCCCAAACCGCGCGCACTTCACGGCGAGGTCCCGCGTCAGCGCGATCAACGCCCCCTTGCTCGCGCTGTATCCCGGCGCGTCCAGGATCTCCGGCGGCATCCCCACCATCCCCATCACCGAGGCGATGTTGATGATCTTCCCGTAGCCGCGGGCCTTCATCACCGGCAGCGCGGCGCGCGTCGCGAGAAACGCGCCCCCAACGTTCGTCTCGAGGACCTGCCGCCAGCGCTCCACCGGCATCTCCTCGATTGAGGCCGCCCAACTCACGCCGGCGTTGTTCACGAGAATATCCACCCGCCCGAACGCCGAGACGGTCTCGCCGATCAGGCGCCCGACCTGCTCCGCATCGGTGAGATCGCACGCGTGCGCGCGCACCTCGATGCCGGCGGCGGCGAGCTCCGCCGACGCGGGGTCCAACCACTCGGCGCGGCGCGCCGCGATCACGATCCGCGCGCCCGCGTCCCCCAATCCGCGCGCGATCGCGAGGCCGAGGCCGCGGGATCCGCCGGTCACGACCGCGACGCGATCGGCGAGCGAAAACAACGCAGGCATCCGCCCCATCGCGTCAGCCCGACCCCGCGGCGCCGGCGGCGCGCGCGGCCGCCCGCTTCAGCGGGTCGAGGTCGTCGTCCATGAGGACCGTTAGCTTCTGGGTCTCGGGCACACCCTGCCCCCGGTAGATCACGCGGCGGCAGTCGCGCAGACTCTCGAGAAATGGCTCGGGGGAGCGGAGTCGCATCATCAGGGAGCCCGGACAATGGGTGCGGGCGTGCGCCGCGGGACGGCTGAGGATGCGGGGCTCGTCACGCGTCTCGACCTCCGTGCGCGCCGCCTGGACGGTGCGCTACGAGGATTTTTTCGTCGCCGGCGGCGTGGACGCGGCGCGGCGCTTTCGCGGCTTCGCGCGCGCGGGCGGCTGCGGCGTCCGAGTCTCCCGCGCCGCCGTCAGGCTGTCGATGACCTCGTGAAGCATCCGCGCCAACTCCCCGTACGTGGTGGGCGCCGGATCGGCGAGCGCGGCGTAGTACCGCGTGCCGGGAGCGTCCCGCAGCGCAAGCCGGCATCCGTCCAGCGCGGCACACAAACTGCGCGCTCTGTCCAAGGCCCTCAGCTCCGCCCAGTCCGCGGCCAGCGCCGGAGGGACGTGCGTCAGGAGGGTGAGGTTGCCCAGCGTCTCGTACCACGCGAATCGGCTGCGTGTCCCGAGCACTTCATCGAGCAACAGCACCAGTTCGTTGGCGCGCACGGGACGTGCGCTGCTTCGTTTGGACACCTTGCTGGGCACGATGTCACGCTCCGCGCGTCCGATGCCAGACGGCCCGCTGACCTCATGATACCATTGATTGGACGACTTCCACTACTGATGGGCATCCGCGGTGATCATGCGTTCGAACATCGCGGTGGTCTGTCTCGAGGGTACCGATGGCCCCCACCCACGTACGCTCCGCCCACGCCCGGCCGTCCGGCGGCATCATCTCCATCCGCACCGGTGCGCTCGCCGGCATCGTCGGGCCGGCGGTGTTTTGGTGCGTCCTGATCCTCCTCGGTCGAGCGCAGCCCGCCTACAGCGCGGCCCGCGCAGAGATCAGCCTGCTGGCCTTAGGCCCCTACGGTTGGGTGCAAACGGCGAGCTTCATCGGATTCGGGCTGCTGATTCTCGCGTTTCAGGCCGGCCTGCTGCGCGCCGTCGCCCCCGGCAGCGCCTGGCGTCCCGTCAACGTCCTGGCCATCTCCCCGGGGCTCGCGCTGGTGGCGCTCGCCGTGTTCCCCACCGACCGCACGGGTGGGATCTGGACCATCCACGGAGAGATTCACCTCGGGGTCGTCGGCGCCATGGCAATCCTGCTGCCGGCGAGCTGCCTGGCGGCGGCCCAGGAAATGGCCCCCAATAGCGCCTGGCGCGGCTACGCGCGATTCAGCACGCTGATCGGGCTGGCGACGTGCGTGTGCGCTGTGGCCCTCTTGCTGGCATGGATCGGCTGGTGGCCCGCGTCACATCCGTGGCTTGGACTGTTCGAGCGCGTCGCGTTTGCGCTGCCCAGTCTCTGGATGGAGGTCGTCGCGATTCGCCTCCTGAGGCTCTCCTAAGGTCTCCCGCGGACCTACCCGCCGGCCATCGCGCCCACGATCTGGAAGGGTTCCGCTCCCGTCGCGACCGCATCCGGGAGTGGACTGTCCGGGAGCTCATGGGACAGGTCGCGCTCACAGGCAAAGAACCTCACGAACGGGCGGCGCTGCAGCGTGACCTGATCGCGAATCGTTCCCCGCAGCACCGGATAGCGCACTTCGAGCGCATCGAGCACCGACCGCTGCGTCACCGGGCCGTCGACGGCGAGCGTCACTTCGCCGTGGACGCGCGCGAGCGTCCGCAGATGCTGGGGAAGCACCACTCGGATCACGGCAGCGTCTGCACCTCGACCGACAGCACGGCCGGCAGATCTCGCACGATGGGCGCCCAGCTGTCCCCGGCGTCGGCGGACGCGTAGACCTGCCCGCCGCTCGTGCCGAAGTACACGCCGCACGCATCCAGCGAGTCGACGGCCATCGCGTCCCGCAGCACGTTCACGTAGCAGTCGCGCTGCGGCAGCCCGTTCGTGAGCGCCTCCCATTCGTTGCCGCCGGTCCGGCTGCGGTACACGCGCAGCTTGCCCTCGGGAGGATAGTGTTCCGAGTCGCTCTTGATCGGGACGACGTACACGGTGTTCGGCTCGTGTGCGTGCACGTCGATCGGGAAGCCGAAATCGCTCGGCAGGTTCCCGCTGATCTCGTGCCACGACTCGCCGGCGTCGTCGCTGCGCATCACGTCCCAATGCTTCTGCATGAACAGCACGCCGGGACGCGAGGGATGCATCGCAATGCGGTGCACGCAGTGACCGACCTCCGCCGTCGGGTTGGGGATCTGTTCCGACCGCAGCCCGCGGTTCACCGGCCGCCACGTCGTGCCGGCGTCGTCGCTCCGGAACGCCCCCGCGGCCGAGATGGCGACGTAGATCCGCGCGGCATTGCTTGGATCGAGCACGATCGTGTGCAGGCACAACCCGCCGGCACCGGGCTGCCAGGCGGGCCCGGTGGTGTGGCGGCGCAGGCCCGAGAGTTCATGCCACGTCTGCCCGGCGTCGCTCGAGCGGAACAGGGCGGCGTCTTGGATGCCGGCGTACACGGTGTCGGGATCGGTGAGCGACGGCTCGAGGTGCCAGACGCGCGCGAACTCCCACGGATGCGGCGTGCCGTCGTACCATTGGTGTGTGCCCGGGACGCCGTCGTAGACGAACTCCTTGCCCACCGGCTCCCACGTCTTTCCGCCGTCGTTGGAGCGCTGGATCAACTGTCCGAACCAGCCGCTCGACTGCGACGCGTACAGCCGATTCGGGTCCGCGGGCGATCCCTTCAGGTGGTAGATTTCCCACCCGGCAAAGTGGGGACCGCTGACATCCCACTGCGCGCGCTTGCCGTCCGACGTCAGAACAAATGCGCCCTTGCGTGTCCCAACCAGCACCCGCACTCCACTCATCGAACCATACTCCTTTCCGGGGCCCGCCGGCGCCCGCACGCGGCTCGCTCGGGCCGCGTGGTGTCGATCCTCATAATATATTCCCGCTAATTCCCCGCTATCCCCGTTTCCGAATCGACCTCGGATCCACCAGCCGATCGCGACCGTATGCGTCGTGGCGGCGTACCCAGAACTGGCCGCGTCCCGCTTCATCACGGCCGCGCGGCACCAGGTCAAGGTAGTGATAGGCGACGTTCAGCATATCAAGTCCGCGCGCGTAGGCCGCGTACGTGTGAAACACGGCACCGTCGGCGTCCATGCAAAACACGCTCACGCCCTTCGCCATCTCTTCCGGCGTAAACGACACGTGATCGTCGAAATTGAAGTCGGTCCCCGACGACGAGACCCACGTGACCGTCCACCCCATCCGCTGCGTATAGGCCGCCAGCTTCTCGTACGGGGCCCGGGAGATCGCCACCATCGTCACATCGCGGTGGTTCGGGTGCGATGTGCCGGCGGAGCCCGCGGGCCCCCGCCGTGCCGTCAGGCCCGGCGGCTCGACTCGCCGGAGTCCGCACCCCGCGGCAAGCGGCCCGCCAGCCGTTCGATGATCTTCCCCCACCCGGCGCGGTGGCTGCGCACCGCGTCGGTATTCGGAAAGCGCTCGTGCGTCAGCACCAGCTCGCACCCGTCGCCGCGCTCGAAGAGTTCGACCGTCACGAGCGTCGGTTGATGCTCCGTCCGTGCCGATGTCCACGTAAACACGAGCTTCGAGGGGGGGTCGACCACCAGGTATTCCCCCGTGTGGTCGACTTCGTAGGTCGGGCTCTTCATCACGATCCGGAACGCACCGCCCACCCGAGGATCCAGCCGCGCCTCGGCGATCACAATGTCCCCGGGGCACATCCAGTCTCGCATGCTCTCGGGGTCGATCCAGGCCGCAAACACCTCTTCCCGAGACGCACGAATCACGCGCCGCACGACCAGCATGTCTTCGCGTTCCTCACGAGTCGGCATCAAGGCCTCCACGCAGGGGTGTGTGCGTGCCGCCCGGATGGCCGGCCGTCACCGTGCTCACGCTTCCGCTTGGCCGCGAGGTGCCGTTCGAGCGCGTCCAAGCGTGTCTCCCAGAACTCGCGGTGGTGCTCGAGCCAGGAGGTGGCCGGATGCAGGGCCCGCGGTTCGAGATGGCAGTAGTGCTCGCGGCCCACCACCTCACGGCGGATCAGCCCAGCGCGCTCCAAGGTCTTGATGTGCTTCGAGATCGCATTCAGGGAGACGGGAAATGGCCGCGCGATCTCGGTGACCTTCGCGGGCCCGCGCGCGAGGACATCGAGAATCGTGCGCCGCGTCGGGTCCGCCACCGCCGCAAAGATCTGGTCCAGCGTGGACGAAGAATATTCAACCATATGGTTGAAGTATATGGCGCTCCAGCCATGACGTCAAGGGGCGGCGCCGAGCGGCCTAGAGGCTCGACGAATCGGCGTTGGTCGTCAACAGCCGAAGGTCCCTTCCGACGACCATGCGCCGGTCACCGCGTCCACCTGTCGTGCGTCAATCCCGCAGGACGAAATCGCGTTCGGGCATCAGGTGCGCGTAGTCAGGATGAAGGCCCTTGCACGTCCGGTCGAAGGCCCGCAGTGTTCTCAACGCGTTGCCGGGAGAATCAACGATGCGGTACACTTTCTTTTCCTCGGGGCGGATATGCATGGTGCGCTCGATGGCGCCGACGATCGTCTTCCAGAAGGATCCGTACATGATCAACGGCTTGTGGTGGGCGTAGTAGATGCGCGCCAGACCCCACGCCATGCCCCACTCCGAGATCGTGCCCGTGCCGCCGTTGAAGCAGAAGAATGCATCCCCGAGCGCGATCAACTTCAGCGTGCGCTCGAGGTAGGTCCGCGTCTTGATCTCCTTATCGAGATAGCGGGACGCCTCGGTGCCGGCTTCGAAGTTCGTGGCCAACATCGGGTAGAAGGTCACGCCGATCGTCTTCCCGCCCGCCTCCTTTGCCCCCCTGACCGCCGCCTCCATTTCACCGCCAAAGCCGCCGGAGACGACGGTGACGCCGTGCTTCGCCAACAGACGCCCCACCGCACGAGCCGCCTCGTACACCTCGTCTCCCGGGCGCGACTGCGACCACCCGAACACCGAAGCGGCGTGAAAGTGTTTGAGCCGCTGCGGACGTCTCATCCGTGGATCCCTCCCGCTCACCGGTCCTCAGCGCACGGCGCCTGGTCTGACCGCAGATCCGTCCATCCTAGCGAAGTCGATGAAGCCCTGGTCCACGTTCGTGCCTATCAGCTCCACGCTGACCCGGTCGCCCACATCGAGACCCTGAAATCCACGCACCACCTTGCCCTCGACGGGAGGGCTGATGATGCGCACCCAGGTGCCCTTGGGGGAGGCGCCGGTCACCAGCCCGTCAAAGCGCTCGCCGACCCGGCGCCGGAGGAGCAGCGCGGCGGCGGATTTCTGCACCTGCCGCTCCACCTTTTTGGCGTTGTTTTCCTGCACGGTGCACTGCTGCGCGAGTGCCTGCAGCTCGTCTAGCAGGATGATAAAAAGCAGGTATTTGGATGTTCATATAGAATGATACTCTGTCGCGTTGCACCCTCATTCGTACTCCTCCCTCGGAGGTACCACGATGCGCGGAGACGATCGGCAGCAGGAAGGCATGTTTAGCTACCTCTCCCCGGAAGCGCGCGTCCCGCAGGACCATCCGTTGCGCGTGATCCGGAGCATGGTGGACGCGGTGCTGCATGAGTTGTCGCCCACGTTCGCCAAACTCTATTCGCAGATTGGCCGCCCCTCGATCCCGCCGGAGAAACTGCTGCGGGCCTTGCTGCTGCAGGTGCTCTTCACGGTGCGCAGTGAGCGGCAGTTGATGGAGCAACTGGATTACAACTTGCTGTTCCGCTGGTTCGTCGGGTTGAACATGGACGAGCCGGTCTGGGACCCGACGACGTTCACGAAGAACCGGCAGCGCCTGCTGGATGGCGATATCGCGCAAGCCTTCTTCACGCGCGTGCTGGCCCAAGCGCGGGAGCGGGACCTCTTGTCGATGGAACACTTCACCGTCGACGGGACGCTGATTGAAGCCTGGGCGGGCCTGAAGAGCTTTCGTCCCAAGGACGAGGACCCGACCGACCAGCCGCCGCCGGATGATCCGGGGAACCCAACCGTCAACTTTCATGGCCAACACCGCAGCAATGCCACGCATCAATCGACGACGGATCCCGAGGCGCGCTTGCAGCGCAAAGGCCACGGCCGGGAAGCGAAGCTGTACTATATGGGCCATGTGCTGATGGAGAACCGCAATGGCTTGGTGGTGCGGGCCCAAGCGACCGCGGCGACGGGCACGGCGGAACGGGACACGGCGGAAGAGCTGCTCGAGCAGGTGGCCGGCGAGCGCCGCGTGACGGTCGGCGCGGACAAAGGCTTCGACACGCCGGAATTCGTCCAAGCGCTGCGCGACTTGGACGTCACACCGCACATTGCCCAAAACACCAGCAAGCGGCGCAGTGCCGTCGATCTGCGGACCACCCGGCACCCCGGCTATGAGATCAGCCAACGCATCCGCAAGCGGGTGGAAGAAATCTTTGGTTGGCTGAAGACCATCGGGCTGATGCGCAAGCTGCACCATCGCAGCACCGACCGGGTGGACTGGATGTTCGTGTTTGCGTGTGCGATCTACAACCTGGTGCGGATCCGCAATCTCCAACAGGCCCTCGCATGAGGATGCCACCCCTCGGTGCGATGGCGAGGTCGCACGGAGCGCGCGGAACTCGCGCAAGCAGCTCCGCGGAGCTTCAGGTGGCATGATCACTCTCGAACCAGGCACGATGATTCGTCATAAACACGTTTTTTCCGCGGCCTGCTAGGCCGTAGGCGGCGGGACCGCCGAGCAGAGTGCCCTTGAGGAGGCGCAGCGTCACCAGGTCCGGGAAGCGCCGGTTTGGGGCGGTCGAGTGTGTGTACGCGCTCACGGCCAGCGCGAAGTGCCCCTCCATCGAATGACCGGGAACGTCGACGGCGTACTCGCCCGGCCCCAGCAGCTTGACGACGCTCAGCGACAGGTCCGGGAATCGCAGCGAATCGGCCTGCGCCCGCTTGGCGAGGAATGTTTCGAGGGCGACCGCATCGGGGGCGGCGGGCAGGCGCTCTCCCACGCCCGCGGCCAGTTCGACGATCCGGTCCCAGCGCTCAGGAACCCGCACGACGCGGCGAAACGCCGGCACACCTTTGGCCTCGAGATAGCGCGCGGTCACCCCGTTCGCCGCGACCATCAGGTCCTCGATCAGCGCTTCGGCCCGATTCTGCTGCACCGGCCGAAGACCGGTCAGCGTATCGCCGTCGAAGACGGCCTGCGACTCGAGCGTTTCGAGCGTCAGCGCGCCGTTGTGGAATCGCCGCGCTCTCAGCGCCTGCGCGACCCGATCCTGCACGCGAAGCAGGTCCGCCAGGCCGGGCACGGCCGCCACCCGAGGCGGCATTGGTCCCTGCTCCGTAAGCCACGCCGCCACGGCATTGTACGCGAGCTTGGCGCGGTTGACGACGCTGGCCCGATACACGTCCGACGCCACCAGGGCGCCGTCTGAATCGGTCACCATTTCGATGACGATGGCCAGCCGTTCCTGGTCCTGCCTGAGCGAGGTCAGATCCGTGGAGAGTCGCTCCGGGAGCATGGGAAAGATCTGCGCGGCGGTGTAGACAGATGTCGTATTGTGCTGCGCGTGCGCGTTGATCGCCGAGGTTGCGCCGACGATCGCGTCGACATCGGCGATCGCGACGAGGACTTTCACCGTGCCGTCGGAGAGGGACTCGGCCACCGAGATCTGATCGAGGTCGAGCGAGTCGTCGTTGTCGATGGACGCCCAGAGCAAGCCGCGCAGATCTCGGACGGATGGGCTGTCCGCGGCGGCCGGCCCGGGAATCGCTCCCAGCTCTGTGAGTACGGCCGCCTCGAAATCCGGCAGAAACCCGCGCGCGACCATGACCCGTCGGGCAATCGTCTGGAGCAGTTGTCGATTCGACGGTGTGGGTGCGGTCGGCTGACGCTTGGGTGGATCGTTCGACGGACGTGGGCTCATGCGCTCCCCTCTCAGGTCCCTACCTCTGGCAACGCGTGACGATCCGGTCTCTCGGCAGGCGGCGAACCCACGGGTCAGAATATTGTACTACAACCCTGATCGCACGATATTGTGGGGCGGAGGCTTCGCGAATGCTGTCGCAGTCACCGAATGATCCCGCGGCGCACGATCTCGGGACCCGAGCGCCTATGGTCGTCTACGTCTCCAACGCGGACAGCGCCGAGATCTACGTCATGCGCCTCGACGGGGTCACCGGTGCGGCGACGCTGGAGCAACAAGTCCCGGTCACGGGCGCGGCGGGACCGCTCGCGATCAGTCCGAGCCGACGGTTCCTGTACGCCGCGATCCGCTCGCAGCCGTTCCGGGCGGTGAGCCTCGCGATTGACCCGGTAAACGGGAGATTGCGCCTCCTGTCGACGGTGCCGCTCCCCGACAACATGGCGTACATCTCCGTCGACCGGACGGGACGGTTCCTGTTGAGCGCATCGTACAGCGGGAATCAAATCTCGATCAACCCGATCGATGCCCACGGGTTGGTCGACGCCCGACCGGTTCAGGTCACACCGACACCGCCGCGCCCGCACGCGATCCTGACCGATCCGACCAATCGCCATCTGTTCGTCCCGAGTCTTGGCGGCGACGTCATTCTCCAATTCCGCTTCGACCCCGCGACCGGACGCGCGACGCCCAACGTGCCGGGCTCTACTGCGGCCCGCGCGGGGGCCGGTCCGCGTCACTTTACCTTCCACCCCAGTCAGCGGTTCGCATATTGTACGAACGAGTTGGATGCCTCTGTCACCGGCTACCGGTACGATGCTACAATGGGTTCCCTGGCCCTGATTGGCACTGAGACCCTTCTGCCACCCGACTTTCGCGCGACCGGCCCATTCGCAGCGGCGGACGTCCATGTCACGCCGAATGGCCGGTATCTGTACGCCACTGAGCGCGCGTCCCATACGATCAGCGCCTTTCAGGTAGATGAACAGGACGGAAACCTGGCACCTATCGATCATTTTCCGACCGAACAGCAGCCGCGGGGCTTCAATATCGATCCGCGCGGCCGGTTCCTGCTCGCGGTTGGCCAGAAGTCGAACAGCATGAGCCTGTATACAATCGGTGAGACCACAGGAGCGCTTGCCTTGCACCAGCGGTACCCGATGGGCCGGGCCCCCCATTGGGTCGAAATCCTTGATCTTCCGTCGGGCGAGGCTGCCGTCTGACTCAGCAGACACTCGAGCCGGTCGGATGCCGCGCGGCACCTGCATGGTTCAGCGCGACACGCCCGCCGACGCCGGGATCCGGAGCCATGGGTGTCGGTAAGGAACTCTCGAGTCACCCGTGGGCGGATGCGATGAGGGCCTCCCAGACGACCCGGTGGGCGGGGCTGCGGAACCGCCCCCAATCCGCCCACGACCGGCCAGAATGCGGCGTCACGGCGTCAGGCAAACGCTCGAGTTGATCCGCGATCATTGGCAATTGATCCCGCGCCACCACGCGAAAGTCTGTGATCTGCTCCTCGACGTCGAGGGGCTTCGGAGTGCGAGCGCAGTCCAGAAGAAACGCGAAAGTGGGGAATTCCGAGACGACTGTGCTGGTCTGATAACCGATAATCGCAAGGAAGGCGAGCACGACGGCACGCTGGCCGGTTTCCTCACGCACTTCGCGAAGTAGCGCACAGAGTACGGATTCCCCTGCGTCGATGCCGCCTGTCGGGAGCCGGTACACATCAGCGGGATAAAACGCCTTCGTCATGGTAAGGACACCCTCCGTGCCGACGCGCATGACCATACAGACCTCTGCGCTCCGCGTCGCGGCCGCGTGGGCGAGCGAGTGGTTCGCGCCCAGTCGCACGACCCGAGTCAATGGCGTTCCGTACCGCGCCGAGAGTGCTTCAACTTACACGGAGAGGGAACTGCGGGGCGGATGCACGGCTGCTCCCTTCCCCATCTGACGCGGACAGCCCGTTGCCGGTTCGCTCATCATGACAGTCTCGACGTCGCTCGGCGGCGACTTTAGCGTAGCACTCGAGTGAACAGAGTGGACCGGCTTCTATGCTCGAGACGTGCGGGCAACTGATGGAGTCCGTGATCCGCCGGTGGGTCGAGTCGATCGGCAAGCTTGTCTTCCGGAGGGCTTCGGGGCTGCACTCGAACTGCACTTGCGTCCCTCGCCCTCGCGCTCTTGGTTGAAGCGAACAGATCCAGTAGACGGCCGGGGCCATCCGCGCGGCCCCGCAGCGTCACAGCACGCCGGCGTGCTTTGCGGTCTCCATGATCTCAGGAATATCGAGCGCGAGGATGCCCCGCCGAAACCGATCGTACTCGGTCTCAGGCCAGTGCACGTACGGGTCCGGCAGCCGCCCTGTGCCCCCCGGCTGCCTAAATTCCCGAAGATACATCATAACCCACCTCGGCACGCCACCCTTCCACGCCTCCGTGAAGGCCATCAGCCGGCGGATCCGCGCGTACTCCTGTCCCGCCTCCGCCAGCCGACCCTCCTGAAACGCGTTCATGTACCGGCGATACGTCTTGGGGATGACGCCGGCGAGATTCCCGGCAAGACCCGCCGCGCCGAGAGAGAGTGCGTTGAGCGACCCGGGTTCCGCGACGAAGATCGGGATGTTGTCCCGCTTCAGCGCGTCGCGGAGGGCGATGAAATAATCGTCGACAGCGTGACCGGTCAGTACGATGGTGGTGACGTTCGAGTGCCGATCGGCGATGCTTGCGAGCAGTCGCGGACTTGGGACATACCCGATCGTCGGATTGGGGCACAGCGAAACGTCGCGCTTCACCGTGGGTAGCACCGTGTCGAAGAACGCCGCATACTCCGCGTCGGTCGGGCGGAAGCTGTGACGGCCGTCGGGTCCGTAGATGTTGACGACGTCCACGCCGCACTCGACGGCGAGCGCGGCATGCTCGATGGACGCTTTCGCTGTGTACTGCTCCGGGATGTTCGCGCCGACGACGATCCGTCCCCGACAGGCCTGGACTGCGGTGCGGTACAGACTCCCGAGCTCTTCCCAACTGAGCGCCTGCCCCACGCCGGTGCCCGAACTGGCGACGTAGATGCCGATCTGCGGCTCTAGGAAGCGCTGTAGGTAGAGACGGTAGGCGTCCGGGTCGAACTGGCCAGTGGCCGTGAACGTGGTCATGCACCTGCAGATGTAGCCCAGTCGTGCCGCTGTCATGCCGTCAGCCTCCTTCGTGTCAGGTCACGCGACCGAATCGATCCAGGGGAACAGCTTGCGGACGAAGAACCGCGCGCCTCCGGACAACAACACGCCGACCGCCGCGGCCGCGATCATGATGGAGAACGCGCGCGTTGAATTCAGCAGATCGATCGCCGAGATGAGCAGGTAGCCCAGCCCCGAGTTGGAGACCAGGATCTCCGTCGTGATCACGGCCACCAGGGAGAAGGCGACGGCTGTGGGGAATTGCGCGAACGCCCACCCGAGGGCGACATAGGCCTTGATGTAGCGGATCAAGAACCAGCGCCGCGCTCCCAGCAGCTCGTAGGCACTGACGGTCTGCGCCGGCACGCTGCGCGTCCCCTGATAGGCGTTGTAGAAGATGATGAAGAAGACGACGATCACGGCACCGATGATCTTCGACACCGGGCCGAACCCGACAAGAATGACGATCAACGGGAACAACGCGACCCGCGGCACGGCATTGACGGCGTCGATGTAGACCATCATGACCGCGGCGGCTCGCCGTGACTCGCCGAGCGCCAGCGCCACGATGTATCCGGCCGCGACACCGACGGCCAGCCCGATGAGGCTGGCGGAGACCGTTGACCACAACGCGCCGAAAATCAGCCCGGTGGCCGCAATATCCTGCAGATCGTGCGCGATACGCGACGGACTGCTGATGAACAGCGGGTTGAGGATGATCAGCTTCTTGCTCGCCAGCGCCTGCGGGAGGTACTCCCACAGCAGAAGGATGACCGCCAGCACCGCGATCCTCGCGACGTTGATCATCACGGCCTCGCGGTGGTCCCGGCCGCGCCGGACGATCGGCGCACGGGACCCGACGGCGCCGGGCGTGGTCAACGGCTCCACGCGATGCGTCCCTCGCGACGCTTCGACCGCCCCGTGACGCGCGCCATCCGCCCTCCGCTACACCCGGCCAGCCCGCTGGCCGACGATCTCCTCCCGGATTTCCCGCCAGATCGCCCGGTACAACTCCCCGAACCGGGCGGTCTCCCGAACTGTGTAGACGTCCCGCGGCCGCTCGATATCGATCTGGTAGACGGCGCGAATCCGACCGGGCCGGCGGGTCATGACGAAGATGACATCGCAGAGTGAAATCGCCTCGGCGATGTCGTGTGTGATCAAAATGGTCATGCGCGGAGCGGGCAGCTCGAGGAGCAGGGCGTGCAGCTCGATGCGAGTCGGTTCGTCGAGCGCGCTGAAGGGCTCGTCGAGCATGAGGAGATCCGGTTCGGTAATGAGGCTTTGGAAGAGCGCCAACCGCCGGAGCATGCCGCCCGACAGCTGATGCGGATATGCGTGGGCAAACTGGGAGAGGCCGCTGAGTTCGAGCATCAGGTCCACCCGCCGGCTCTCGTCGGCGCGATCCCGGCGGCGTGCGGCTGGCTCCTTGCCGCTGCGGGCCGCGATGAGGCACACCTCCAGGTTCTTCCGGACCGAGAGCCACGGCAGGGTGGTGTCCTTCTGGAACAGCAGGCTCCGCTTTAACGCGATGGACTCGTCTCCGTTGATGTCGGGCAGCCGAACCCTCACCTCGCCCCCGTCCGGACGGATCAGGCCGGCGATCATCCCGAGCACCGTGGTCTTGCCGCTGCCGCTGGGCCCGACAATCCCGGCGAACTGGCCCTCCTGAACCTCCATGCTCACGTCCTCGACGGCGTGGATCAATGTGCCGCTCGGGCCCTCGTAACACTTCGACAGGCCCGACACAATCACCGCGGCACCGGCGCTGCGCTGCCTCACACTCACGACAACGGAGCCGTCGTCGTTGTCCGAACGCCAGGGGTCCATCCCTCTACCTTCCAATCCGCGGTCCCCAAGTCCCCGGCGTCACCCCATGGCGGCGCGGCACTCTCATCATCCCGGACGACGCGCGCGCCGCGGGGCTCGCCACAGGGGACGCCGTGCGCGGTGGCGCGGTTATCCTGTGCGGCCAACGACTGCGGGAGGCTCGGGGCGAGCCAACAACACCACGTAAGCTCCCTCGGCGAGTTCACGCACCGCGCTCCCGTTGGAGCCGCGTCGCACGCGGATATCGGTCCCTCAGCATCGGGGCGCCGGCCACGCGTGTCATGCTGTGCGGAGCCGAGCGTGACGTCGGGCCGCGTGTGTGGTCCGAACCACGACGGAGCTCACTTGGTCGTGAACGTGGGGACCCAGAATTCGCCGTACGCGTATGTGGGCGTCGAAAAATCCATCGAGAAGAAGTTGCTGTAGAACTTCAGCGCGGCGTCCCAGGTCGGGCGCGACACCGCACCCCGGCTGAATAGCGCGAACGGCCGCGTCGTGACGACCAGGGTCTGAATCTCGGGGCCCGTCTCCGCCAGGTTGGGAATCTTGCTCAGCTGCTGGACGACCTGGTCTTGGCTCTGCGATTGAAAGTAGGCTTCGCCCGTGCTGATCGCACTGACGAACGCCTTGACCGTCGCGTCGTTTGCGTCAAGCCAGGTCTTCATGGCCACAAACCCGGTGTAGATGATCGGTTGGCCGCCGAACACCTTCGCGTACGTCGCCGGATCCGCGGGGTTCGCGAGCATGTAACCGTCGCCGTTTTTCACCGCATCCTGCGCCCACGACACCTGGTTCACTACCACGTCGAGCGACCCCGCCTTCAGCGATCCGAGGGCCGTCGACTCGCCCGTGACGGTGACGTAGCTCCCGCACTGGAAGCCGAAGACCTTTTCGTAAAACTGCGTGGTGGCATACGACGTCGTGCCGGGCGATCCAGACCCGCAGCGCAGGCCGGTCAGGCCCTTGAGCATGTCCAGGTTTTGCGCCTTGCTCCCGCCGAACAGCGCGCCGGACGAGCCGAACTTCTCGTCCATGTAGAAGTAGGAGAGGGCGACGCCCTTCGAGCGCGCGAGGAAATAGGGCCCGATGCCCGACCAAATGATCTGCACCTGGTTCGTCATCAGCGCTGCGGTCAGCAGGCTTGCCTGCGGCTGCAGCGAGATGACGTTAACGTTCAGGCCCTGCTTCTGGAACTCCCCCTGCACCAGCGCCAAGCCGAGCTCCGGCGCGGTCAGCGCATCGCCGGCCCCGGCGATGCCAACGGTCAGGTTCGTGAGACCGGCTCCGGCCGCTCGCCCCCCGGGACTCCCGCTCACGGCCGCCAGGAGGAGCACACCCAAACAGATCGCCGTCAGTGCACGCCGGCTCGCCGTACGTCCTCTCTGCCTCGCGGGCTCCGCGATCATCGTCGCAACTCCCTCTCCGCGCATCCGGATTCGCAGTTGACGCTACTCCCCCCGACTGCACACACGCCTAACAGTCCGTGGTTGCCCTCCCGCTGCGCGCATGTCCCGATGCCGTCGAACCGCTGTCAGGCCCTCCCACGTGGCTCCGGCCGGCCGGACGGCGAACCCGTCAGGACGTCAGCGACGCCTCGAACACTCCCTCCCGGATGCGCACTTGGCCGTCCACAGCCACGGTCGGCTCCAGGACCACCCCGTCCATGTGGATGTTGCTTTGAATCGTGCCGCCCACGTCGATGTTCGTGCCCAGGCCGAAGTGAATCGACCCGAAGATATTCTTGTCTTCGCGCTGGACCCCGACGATCCGCGCCTTCCGATTGATGCCGATGGACGCCTCCGTCGGGAATAGATATGCGTTCTCGTCCCCGTACTCTGCGAGGTAGTCCCGCAGCGTTCTCGCATCGGCACCGCCGTCGATCCGCGTGATCCGGCCGTCCGCGACGGTCAGCTCGATCGGCGACGTCAGGCGGCCCAGGTGGTGCATCGTGAGATCGATCACCGCCTTGCCGTTCGCACTCCCCTCGACCGGCGGGACGTTGAACTCGCCCGTCGGGAACAAGCAGGCGATCATGGGGCTGCCCTTGCGCCCCTCCTCCGTCCGGCGGTACGCCTTGAACGGATCCCAGCCCTCGGGCCGAAGGGGCGGGATAAAGATCCGGCCTTCCACCGAATAGGTGAGGTCGCTGCCCAACCTGGAGGTCACCTTCACGTGCCGGGCGCCGGCCCCGAAGACGTTCTTCGCGACAAAGTGCTTGATCCGCATGATCTCGACGTAGTCGGCTGTCACGGCCCCCTGCTGAAAGTCCTCCAGCCGCAGCCCGCCGTCGAGGCAGATCGTCGGGATGCCCGCTGCCATGGCCTTCATGGACGCTGGGCTGTGGAGCATCCCGGTTGACGCCAGCAGGACGTTAACGTCGGATTGCAGCATCGCGGCGCACACGGCCGACGGCGGATCGTAGTAGTCGGCCGGCCGCGGCTCGAACAACGCAAGCACCGGCTCCGCGCCGAGATCGGCCACGATGGTCATCGCGGCTTGCCAGACCCTGGTGTCGTGCGCGGTATCGGTGAGGATCAGGACGCGGTCGCCGCGCCTGACGTTCGCCGCGAAGGGCTTGCGGAGGTACTCGAGCGTCCCGGTGATCACCGTCGTCCTCCGAGTGTCGAGTCCGGCTCAATCAACAAGAGCGGTCCAACTCCCGAAAGCCTCCACCCGCAGGCTCGACCCGGCCGGAGCGACCCGCTGGTGCCACCGTCAAGAATGGAACGGTGTTCTGTTATCGGACGCAACGATAGCATTCGTGTTCTCGGCGCGTCAAGGCGAGCGCGGTCGCCGATCGACGAGCGGGCGCCTCCGCCGCCAGGCGCCTAAGGGCCGACCGGCACCAGGAACTTCCCATCCTTGATCCGCATCGCGCCGTCGACGTAGAGGGTCGGCTCCAGCACCACCCCGTCCATGTGGATGGCGCTCCGCACCGTGCCGCCCACGTCGATGTTGGTGCCAAGGCCGAAGTGCATGCAGCCAAAGATGTTCTTGTCCTCCCGCTGGACACCCCGGATCAGGGCGCGTCGGTTGATCCCCACCGACGCCTCGGCGGGGCACATGTAGGCGTTCTCGTCCCCGTACATATCGAGGTAGTCCCGCAGGGTCCGGGCTTCGGCGCCGCCTTCGATGGTGGTGATGCGGCCGCCGACGAGCGTCAGTTCGATCGGATCGGTCAGGCGCCCAAGGTTGTGCATCGTTAGGTCGATGACCAGCTTGCCGTTCGCACTCCCCTCGATCGGCGGGACGTTGAACTCCCCTGTCGGGAACAGATAGTACAGGAGGTTGGCGCCCTTGCGCTTCTCCACCTTAGCTTCGTCGAGCACTTTGTAGTGGTCGAAGTTTGCTGGCTTGAGCGGGGGAATGAATACGCGGCCGGTGCAGTCGAACGTGAAGTCGGTCCCGTACCGCGACGTGACGCGGCAGATGCGCGCCGCCTCGCCAAACACATTCTGCGCCACGTAATGGCGGATGTTAGACATCTCGGCGACGTTCTCCGTCACGGCACCCGACTGGAACATCTCCAGCGTCATCCCGCCGTCCATACAGATGGCTGGGACGCCAGCGGCCATCGCGTCGAAGTTGGCGTGGCAGTGGAGCATCCCCGTGGACGCCAGCAGCACGTTGAAGTCGACCTCTTTCATCGCCTGGCACACCGCCCGTGGCGGATCGAAATAGTCCGCGGGACGCGGCTCGAACATCGCCAGAGTCGCCTCGGCGCCTAGATCGGCGAGGATGGTCATGACCGCCTGCCAGACGCGCGGGTCGTGCGCCGTGTCGGTCAGCACCAGTACCTTGGCACCCCGCGTGACGTTGGCCGCAAGCGGCCGGCGCAGATATTCGAGCGTCCCCGTGATCAGAGTCCCGTGCGTGTCGCGCATGCCCCTCTCCGCCCTCCTCCCGCCCGGGGCCCGTCCCGGACGCCGCGATCGGCGACGACGCGTGCCGGGGCTCGGTTGGCCCAGGCCCTCGATTCCAAAAATGGGACAGCGTATCGTTTCTTAGGGACCGTTTTTCGGCGCCCGCGCGAATCCCCCTCCCTCCGCCCGCCCGCAAGGCACGGCTCGCCTGCGCGGCGCACGGGCCGCCTAGATCCGGCCGTCACGTCGGGACAGTTGTGGGTCGGCGCCGCCATGCCGCCCGGACGTTCACCGGACGGAACGCGTGTGGTCCCCCCAGGCCCGTGAGCAGCCGGTCGTGACGGGACTGTAGCGGATAGTCCAGATCCTGGGACATGCCCAAGAGCCTCGAAAGCCGCTCCGCCTCCTCTCGCAGACGCGAAACGACGCGCCGTTCGAGGTGCCGGTTGAACCGGTATTCCGGGATCGTGACCATGAGCGCACCCACCACATTCGACTTCCCGTCGAAGATGGGGCACGCGAGGCCGACGGCACCCAGTGTGCGTTCGCCGTGAGACACGCAGTAGCCCCGCTTCCGGATCTCGGCAAGGTCCCGCCGGAGCCGCGCCGGATCGGTGATTGTACGCGCAGTCACGGTTTCCAGTCCGGCGGCGAGGATCCGCTCGATCTCTCCGCCAGGCAGAAACGCCAGCACCGCCTTGCCGCTGGCGCCAGCGTGCGCCGGCAGGGGGACACCGAGCACGGGATGGTAGCGGAGTGGCTGCGCGCATTCCACCTGGTCGGTGAGCGTTACCTTCCGGCTCGTTCGATCGTACCGAACGAGCAGCGTTGTCTCGTTGCAGAGCTGGGTCACCTTTTCCATGATAGGCAGGGCCAAGCGGCGCATCTCGTCGGATCGGCTCATCGAGCCCGTGAGGCGAAACCACGAAGGCCCCCAATCGTACCGGCGCGCGTCCGACTGCCAGACCAGGACGCCTTCCGCCGCCATCCCCTTGCAGAGCCGGTGCACGGTGCTCGACGGCGCGCCGACGGCAGACGCGAGATCGCGGATGCTCATGCCGGTGCCGGAGTGCACGAGACACTCAAGAATGCGGAACACGCGGCTGATGGTGGTCTTGCGCTGACGGACGGTCTGCGGCGGTGAGGTTTCCTGCCGAGCACGCTTCGTCAAGACGATGTACCTCCTCGGTCCGACAGGCCGGCGGTCGCGTCTCCGGCGCGGAAAGGCGTGTGCGACGCCCGCAACGAATTGCGCTAATAATAGCAGACCGTCCCATTTTTGATCGAGACGGCAAAGACGCCGCATCGGCCTGCGGCGGCGGGTCCCGGGGGATCGCCGCCCGCACGATCAGGCTGGCGCCGATCGCGGCAACCCGCGGGGGTGATTCGGGTGACGCTCGTGCTGCTGCATCCAGTGGGACTCGACGCGGACTGCTGGCAGTTCCTGGATCCGGACCTAGCGCACGCCGGAAAGCCGGAGATGCTCGGACACGGCCGCCGCATTACCGAGCGCGGCACGTGGTCCCTCACCGCCGGCGCCGACGAGGTGGCGGCGTCGTTCGCGCCCCCGCTGGACCTCGTGGGCGTGTCAATGGGAGGGTTGATCGCGCAGCACATCGCGCTGCGGCACCCGTCGAAGGTACGGTCGGTCGTGCTTGCGTGCACGTCTGCGGTGGCGCACCGGGACCGGCTGCTGGAGCGCGCGCAAGCCGTATTGGACGGCGGGATGGCGTCGGTGCTGGACTCGACGCTGCAGCGGTGGTTTACGTCATCGGCGCTGGCGCAGCCGGCCCATCCGGGCGTCGCGTACGCGCGCCAGCGGCTGCTGTCCGACGACCCCGAGGCGTTCGCACGCACGTGGCGTGCCATGGCGGAGCATAACACGCTCGACGAGTTGTCACGAATCACCGCTCTAGTGACGGTGGTGGTTGGCACCCACGACGCCGCTTCCCCCGCCGAGGGTCTACGCGAGATCCAGCGACGTCTGCCGAACAGCCGGCTGGAGTTCGTCGAGGGCCCACACATGCTCCAGCTCGAGACCCCTGAGCGGTTCTCGGACACCATCCGGCGCCACTTGGCGTGGGTGGAACGCCTCGCAACGTAATCGCGACTGAAGGCTCGACCGCGCGTGATCGTCGATCATCGCGGATGAGGCCCGCTGAAGGGGAGGGCGCAGATGGCATGCTTCGACGACTATACCGGCAAGTATACCATGATCCGCCTGGAGCGACGGAACGGCATCCTGCAGGTCACCCTCCACACGAATGGGAACACGCTCCAGTGGGGCCAGGTGCCCCACCATGAGCTGATCGACGCATTCCACCAGATCGGACGCGATCCCGAGAACGAGGTCATCATTTTGACCGGGGCGGGCGATGCATTCTCCGGTCCCCCGGCCACGCCCGCGGTTCGGCCGCGGCGTACCCCGGCCGAGTGGGATCGGACCTCGTTCGAGGGCAAGCGGATGCTGATGAACCTCTTGGATATCGAGGTGCCGATGATCAGCGCCATCAATGGCCCGGCACCGCGCCATTCGGAAATCCCCTTGCTGTGCGACATTGTGCTGGCTGCCGAGCACACGACCTTCCAGGACTCCGCTCATTTTTCGAACTCCATGGTCCCGGGGGACGGGCTGCACGTGGTCTACCCCCTGCTGCTGGGACTCAACCGCGCACGGTACTTCCTCCTTACAGGACAAACGTTGACCGCCGCGGAGGCCCGCGACGTCGGGCTCGTCAACGAAGTGCTGCCGCGGCATGAACTGCTGCCGCGGGCGTGGGCCCTCGCGGAACAACTGGCGTCGCGCCCGCGGCTCGTGCGACGGTACAGCCGCATCCTCCTGGTGCAGCAGGTGAAGCGTCTGATGCACGACCTCCTCGGCTACGGGCTGGCGCTGGAAGGGCTAGGCGTCGCGGCGGAGGCGGCGGAGACACCCTGACGGCGCTGCGGGCCGGCATGATCTACGCCTCCGCTACGGACCCGACGCGGACAGGCACCACGAGACATCAACCCATGGTCGTCCGGCGCCCGCCCGCGCGCAAGACGGCGCTTCAGGAGACGAGCGACGGGGTTCCCGCGAGGCGTTCGCGCAGCCGGAAGCGCTGGATCTTTCCCGTCGTGGTCTTGGGAAGCTCCGGGAGGAACTCGATCCACCTCGGGTACTTGAACGGGGCAAGCTTGTCGCGGACGGAGTGCTGGAGCGCACGGGCGAGATCGGGTGATGGCGCATACCCCGCCCGCAGGACGACGAATGCGCGGGGCTTGATCAGCTCGTCCCGGTCGGCGCTGCCGACCACCGCTGCCTCGAGCACGGCGGAGTGCTCGACCAGCGCCGCCTCCACCTCGGCGGGAGAAACCCACTGCCCGCCGACTTTGAGCATGTCGTCCGATCGGCCGCAGTACCAGTAGTATCCATCATCATCGTGATAGTACTTGTCCCCAGTGCGGAACCACTCGCCGAGGAACACCTGCTTCGTCCGCTCGTGCTGATTCCAGTAGAACGCCGCGATGCTGTCCCCCCGAACGAGGAGGTCGCCGATCGTGCCGGCCTCGACATCACGTCCGTCCTCGTCGATTACCCGGACGGCGTAGCCGGGAACGATCTCGCCGGTGCTCCCTGGCCGGACCCGCCCGGGGCGGTTACTGACATAGATGTGCAGGGCCTCGGTGGAGCCGATCCCGTCCAGGATCTCAACCCCGAACCGAGCGACCCAGCGCTTCCAGAGGGCCGGCGGCAGTGGCTCGCCAGCCGACACACAGAGCCGCACCCCGTCGAGATCTGCTGGCCCATCCGATTCCAGCATCGCGGCGTACGCGGTGGGCACCCCGAAGAACAGCGTCGGCCGGTAGCGACGGATCAACTCGAAGGACGCACGCGGATCGAATCGGCCGGGGTCGAGCACGGTGGCGGCGCCCACGCGCATCGGAAAGTACAGGCCGTTGCCGAGCCCATAGGCGAAAAACAGCTTCGCGATTGAAAAGCAGACGTCGTGCTCATCGATGCCGAGGATCTGCCGCGCATACAGCTCGGCTGCGACCACCATGTCGTGGTGCAGGTGGACCGCGCCCTTGGGCGCGCCCGTGCTACCGCTACTCCACAGCCAGAACGCGGCCTGGTCCTTGTGGGTCGCCGCGGGCGCGAGGATCGGGTCGGCGGCCGCCAGCAGGTCGTGAAGAATCAGGGGGCCGGCCCCGCGCTCACCGGCGACCACCATGTGCCGGAGACGTGGGGCCTCGGCCAGGACACCCTCCACCACCGGGAGCAGGGCGTCGCTGACCACCAGCGTGGTCGCCTGGCTGTCCCGGAGCATGCGGGCGTAGTCTTGGGCGCGCAGTCCCGTGTTCGTGGGGACCGCGACGGCGCCGATGCGGATCGCGCCCCAGAATAGATAGGCGAGCTCCGGGGTGTCCGGAAGTAGCAGGAAGACGCGCTCGTCGGGCCTGACCCCGAGGGCTTTGAGCGCGTTGCCAGCCCGACTCACCTGCTCGAGGAGGGTACGGTATGTGATCTGGTCGTCCCCCGCGTAGATCGCGATCCGGTCGCCCTTTCCGTCTTCCAAATGCCGGTCCAAGAAGGCGGTGGAGACGTTGAACGCCTCGGGAACCTCGACAATGGGAATCATCGTCCGCTCCATGCGAGTCCTCCTTACCGGGTTGCTTGGACAGCCAACTTGCGGATCCGCTCCTGGGCAAGTGTGGCGGCTCCGATCGCGCCCGCATAGACGCCCAGATCGTCCGGGGCCACGTGGAAAGTGCCGCCGACGGCGGCCTCCAGTGCCTTGCGCATCTGCGGAATCCGGGTCAGCCCTCCGCTCAGGGCATACTCCGCTTCAGGCTTGACCCGCTTGAAGACCTGGCCGGCGCGTTCGGCTAGCGCGATGAGAGCGCCGGCGCACACGTCCTCGGCGCTACGGCCGGCGGTGAGGTGGTTGATCACCTCGGACTCGGCAAACACGGCGCACGTGCTGGAGATCGTGGCCGGGCTCATGGCCGCGGCCGCGAGCCCGGCGATATCCGCCGTCTGATAGCCCAGGTACCGCACCGTCTTCTCGAGGAAGGCGCCGCTGCCCGCGGCACACTTGTCGTTGAGACGGAACGCTTTGATGCGACCCCGGGCGTCCAGGCGGATCGCTTTCACCGTCTGGCCCCCAATGTCCAGCACCGTCCGCACCCCCGGGAACAGTCGAGAAAGTGCCCAGGCGTGGCAGGTGAGCTCTGTGATCGCGAGGTCCCGAAAGGACACCATGTAGCGCCCGTAGCCCGTCACCGCGACGTAGTCGACCCGGTCCCGTGGAATGCCCCCGGCGTCGAGCACCGCCTCAAGCGCACGCTCGGCTGCACGGCCGAAGTGATACCCACTCGGGAACCCGACCTTACCGAGAATCGCTCCGTCAGGAGCGGCCGCGACCGCCTTGGTGTACGTGGACCCCAGATCGATACCGACGGTGAGGCTCATGCCCGGGACGCTCCGGCCACGGCTGCCGCTCCGGCCCTGGCGCGATCGAGCGCGTGCAGCGCGGCGCCGATCGCGCCGCAGTAGTGCGATGCCTCGCTGACGTTGACGGGAGCACCGGTGAACTCTCCGAGCAGCTTCGCCATCGCGACGTTCCGGGCGACACCGCCGGTGAACGTGATCTCGGGTTCGATCCCGACGCGACGCAACAGGGACAGGCTGCGCGACGCGATCGCGACGTGCACGCCCATCAGCACGTCCTCGGTCTTGCGGCCGCGGGCGAGCCAGCCGAGAATCTCCGACTCCGCAAACACGGTACACGTGGTGGTCATGGTCACGGGCGTCCTCGCCGTCAGCGCGAGCGGCCCGAGATCGCCGAGGGGCAGCTCCAATGCGTGCGAGGCGGCCCCCAGGAAGCGGCCAGTTCCCGCAGAGCATTTGTCGTTCATGCAGAAATCCAACACCTGTCCGGTCTCGCTCACGCGGATCGCCTTGGTGTCTTGGCCGCCGATATCCAACACGCTACGGGTCCTCGGGAAGAGATACACGGCGCCGCGGGCGTGGCAGGAGATCTCGGTTACCTGAGCGTGTCCGAACTCGACGCGAAACCGGCCGTAGCCGGTGCCGATGACGTACGCTACGTCTCCCTCGGCGCACCCGCCCGCCTCCAGCGCGAGCCGGAACGCGGCGGTGGCGACCTCGGTCAGCCGGGCTCCCGTGTCCAGGAGGGCCTGCCCGAGGATGCGTTGGGTGTCGTCCATGACGACGGCCTTCGTCTGCGTCGAACCGACATCGACCCCGGCGACGATCATGCGTGTCACCCCCGTACGGAGTCCTGACGGGCTGCCAGCGATTCCAGAAACGCGTCGACGCGGTTCTTGAGCTGCGCGTCCGACCACAGCCGCGGATCGACGAGGTCGGATTGAATAAACAGCCCCGGGATATCGCAGTGGGTCCTGAGCCACTCGCGCACATCGGGCAGGCCGGTCGACGTGGTACGGCACGACTTGACGCCGTGGAAGCAGATGCCGTCCACCGCCCACGCCGCCGCCGTCTGCGCCAGCCAGCCCTGCGCGTAGAACATCGGGACGCTGAATCCTTGCCACGCCGACGCCAGCAACTGTTCGGCCAGGCTTTCGATGGGCCGGGCGAGATCGTAGGCGAACCCGGGCGGAAACCCGCCGCCCGCGAACACCAGGTAGGTGCTGTGGACGAACACCGCCCCCCATTCCTCGAACAGCTCGGCGAACCGCTTGAACGACGCGTAGCACGTCGTGCCGCAGAGGAGCAGGCGGAACCGTTCCTGGAGCAGCGCGCCCGCACCGCGCCGCGTCCGCGCCTCGAGCTCCGCTTGGGCGACCTTGAAGAAGCCCGTCCCCTCGGGCGCGCCGCGATAGAGGTTGGAGATGCCCTGGAACACGATGCCCTCGCGCAGCGCGCTAAACGGCGCCGGCCGGCGCTGATTGAGTGCCAGCACATCGTGGTAACGTACGGCCAGCCGGTTCACCTCGGCCAGGGTCTCGCGTAACCGGTCGATGTCAAAGCGCCTCCCGGTGACGCGTTCGCAGAGCGCGATCAAGTCGCGCAGCTGCGCCTCCACGTAGCGGCGATCGTGCTCGGAAATACCGCCGCTCGCGCCACCCGGTTCGGTCCCCCGCCACGCCGGCAGGTCGAGCACGAAGACCGGGCAGTGGTACATCTGCTCCCAGATCTCCGCCCACTTGATGTACGTGTTACACATGTTTGTCGCGACCACCAAGCCGGGCTTTGGAATCGTCCCGTGCGGGTGGGCACGCCCCGTCAGGTGCAAGCCAACGTCTGTCTTCACGTACCCGCAGATGTCCGGCGAGTAGCCGTAGTCCTCGGCGGTCTGCAGATACCTCAGCGACTGCCCGCGGACCGCGGTCTGCAACGCGGTGATCTCCGGACAGTTAATCGTCAGATCGAAGCACCGCAGAATCTCGTTGAGGGATCCCATGACGAACACGTAGGCGGTCGGGCGCCCCGCGGCGTCCGCGTCGCGCATCGCCTGCCACCACAGATCCATGAGCCGGCGGCCTTCCCGCCGGATCGCGCCCTCGAGGTCCGCCGCCCTGTCCTCGCTCGGCGCCTGCGTCACCGTCGTCACCAGCAGCCCTCCGCTACGCGAAATCGAACAGCAACGACTCGGCGAAGGTCTCGATCTCCATCCGGACCTGCTCGAACACGGTCATCTTCTCTTCAAACTCCAGCACCAGGTGCGGGATCCCGGCCTCGTCGAGCGCCCGGATGTGGCGAACCTGCTCCTCGAGCCCCGGCTCGCACATCTTGGCGGCCGCCACAATCGCGGCATCGGCCCCGGCGTCGCGGAGTCGGCGCAGTAGCATCTCCGAAACGGGCTTGCCGGGATCGCGTTGCACGGGGCTGTAGCGAGCGCCGTGCAGGTACGCCGCAGCCAGGTTCGTGAAAGGGTCGCCGTCGGGCGAGACGTCGTCAGTGAGCCAGCGGAGACCGATCAGCAGATCATCATCCACGATATAGCACGCGTCCTGGATGACCGCGAGCATGTCAATGGGAGGCTGCTCGCAGAATCCGCCCTCGAAGACGACGCGGATCTTGTCCTGCCGCTTCGCCGATCGCTGCGGCAGTAACTCGAATACCCGGCGCAGCACGCAGTTGTGCTCCTCACGCGGCATCAGGCCGGCGGCGCGCGTCAGGACGTACGCTTCAACGGCCGTCAGGAGCCAGGGAGCGTCCCGCTTCATGCGGTACAATTCTCTCAACAAGCGCCGGTTCTCGTTGAACACGGCGATGCTGCGGCACACGTGATCGTCCGTGACCGGACGCCCTGTGACCTCGCCGATCAGATTCGCGACGCGTCGGTACTCTTCGGCCAGATAGCGGACCGCGTGCGGAGAGCCGGCGTTCTGTGGAAAATAGAGTACCTGACACGGGAGCGCCGGCACGTTCCGCGCCCACACGCCGCAGGCGTGCCGGGAGGCGTCGCAGATCGTCGGCACGACATACAGCGAGAGAAAGTCCAACTGACCGCTGAGGGCGAGCTCAAGGGAACTGCGCAGGATCGAGCATACGAATGCGGCGATCCGAGCGTCGGCCTTGCGGATCTGGACCGCACTCCCGCCGCCGAGGACCTTGACTGGCAGCATCCCGGCGGCGTGGGCGATCTCCTCGGGGAAGTACACTTGAAAGTGCCCCAACACGTGCCCCCCGGGGTTCGCCTCTCGCCAGCGGCGGACGGCAGGATACGTGGGATCCTCTACCAGGGCACGGCTGTCGTCAAAAATCCCCGCCAGTGCCTGGTCCGCGGTCACAGGCATTCCTCCCCCAGGCCGGCCGCCCGTCGGCGAGGGGGTCGACTGCGCCCGCATCACCGGATCTCCCCAACCGGCCGGTTGGCATGTATATCCTCAGAATGCCGCATCAACGGCGACCTGACAATGAAGCGTTTGCATCATCTTGCCGGGATCGCCACAGTTCCGGGATTGCCACAACGAACGGCGCTGCGGGGGTCTGTCGACCCGCCGGAGATGATCCAAACGCCTCATGCGGTCAGACGGGATAGGCTCCGCGTGTAGGCGAGGATCGGGCATGCAAGACGCGACACAGGCCTTGACGCGGCATGAGGCGGGTGAAGGAGCGCACGGAGATGGGCGACGAGTCGGAGCTCCCGGAACGCGACGCGGCCAGCAAATCGGTCGGCGCCCACCCGGGCGAGCTGGTCGATGCGGCAGCCGCGTCCGGATCTTGCGCGCCGCAGCGGGGCTGTTCCGCCAGCGCCGCTTCGATCGCACTACGATGCGCGAGATCGCCGAGGCCGTCGGGCTAACGAAAGCGTCATTGTATCATCACATCCGCAGCAAACAGGCGCTGCCCGATGAAATCATCCAGCACACGGTTGACCGGGCGCTCCCGAGCCTCGAGCAGATCGCGACCGTGCCGCTCCCGGCCGCCGAACGGTTGCGCCAGGCGGTGCGGCTTCACGTCCTGATTCTCGCGCACGACCGTGACAACGTGGAGTGCTCCATCGAGGAAGGACGGTTGTTGGCCCCAGAGTTCCGCGACGCCGTCATCGGCGGACCTGATCGGTACGAGCGCCTGATGCCGTCGCATCATCAGCGACGGCATCCGCACCGGCGAGTTTGCGCCCGCCGATGTGCGGCTTGCCGGGTTTGCGCTGCTCGGCATGCTCAGCTGGGTCGCGCGCTGGTGCCGGCCCGACGGGGAGCACCCGGCTGTTGAGATCGCCATCCAGTTCGGCGATTACGCCGTCGCGATGTTGCGCACGGGCGCGTTGGCCGCGGTCCCCGGTCAACGCGGCGATGTGGCGTCGAGGGGGTCGAAGGCCAGCTGACGCCCACTGCCGCGCGCACCGCACCGGAACGCCGCGAGAGATCGGTGGCGAACTTCGCATCGTCGGGGCCGCTGAGCGGTTCGTTGAATGGCTCCGGTCGCTGCCCCACAGCGGCGACGTGACATCAACCCGATTCCACAGTCCCGCGGCAGGGATAGTACCCGACAACATCACTTCTTTCGAACAAGCGCCAAAGCGTTTCCGCAGCAGGTGGATCCAACGTCATCGCACGCGGTAGACTACGTGACGACCCCGCCGCTCGGTCGCGATGTCGCCACGACGCCGCAGGTATTCGAGGTGGGCGAGCGTCTCGACTACCGCGAACCGTACCTCCTGCGGCGATAGATCGGCGCCGAACAGCCGCTCGGCGACCTGGTACCCCGTGAGCGCGTCCCCATCCAGCAGTGCGCGAGTCGCATGGAGGCGCTCGGCGTGGTGCACTCGTAACTCGGTGATCCGTGCGCTGACGTCGTCGATCGGCAAGCCGTGCCCCGGATACGCCTTCTGCACGAACAGGCGCTCGACTTCGCCCAGAGCGGCAAGGAAGTCGTCGAGCGGATCGGAGCCCGAATACGGGTCCCAACCGATGTTCGGAGTAATGCGCGGGAGCAGATGGTCACCGACGAGCAGGCTACCCGAGGCGGCATGCCAGAGGCAGAGATGCGCCGGCGAGTGCCCCGGGGTAATCACGGGAGCGAACTCGAGCCCTCCGAACGCGAGCGGCCGGCCAGCGATGATGACCTCGACACGTGGCAACGGTGCAAGAGCCAAGAGCAACCCCTCATGCTCTCTCGTGACGGTGTCGAGGACGATCGCAGGCATCCCGTGCAACCGGTAGAACTCCGTGTCGTGACGGCCCGCGCACGGACCCCACACTTGTGCGATCAGCTTGGCCTCCCCCGGAGACGCCAGCACGGGAATTTCATAGTACTCCTGAAGGCGGCCGGCCATGCCGACATGGTCTGGATGATGGTGGGTCAGGACGATCGCGCGCAGTGGGCCACAATCGGCCGTGAACGTGATCACCTCGGTCCGCAGGCGCTCCCATGCGTCGGGCGTGTAGAAGGCGGTATCGACCAGAATCGTCCCGCCGGGGGTGCCGACAAGATACACGTTTGCCGTCTTGAGGGGGAACGGCACCGGCAGGGTGATCCGGCGAATCGTTAAGTCAGCGTCGCGCATGTCCAGACCACCGATCCGGGATCACCCGGACGCGCCGATCTTTCCATCTGACAGACAGCTCGGCCATGATGAGTTGCCCATCGGCCAGCCCTTCGCGCGGGTTGAGGGAAACATACCGCGCTGCCCGACCGCTTGGTCGGCTGTACGACACGTCGTTCGAACGCCAGCCTGCAATTCGCCAATCGTGTCGCCAATCGTGTCATGTGGCCTCGGTGGTTGTGGCGTGGCTCAAAGACGGTAGAACGTGCTCCTCACTCCCGGTCTCCGAGTGGCCGGCCAGAACACGTCGCCGTACAACACCGGCGTCCCACTCTGCCGGGAACCGGACACTCACGAGGCGACACGGGCGGAACGACTACCCCGACCCGGATCGCAACGCTAGCGCCACGGCCGCGAGGCGGCTGTGCACCCCGAGCTTCACCAGGATGCTCTGCGTGTGGTTACGCACCGTTGCGGTACTGATGAACAGTCGCCGGGCGATGATGCGGGTGCTCTCGCCCGACGCCAAGAATGCCAGAATCTCGCGCTCTCGCGCCGTCAGGGCTGCCGGGAGATCTCCGTTCGTCCGCAGCGGAGGCGCGGCGCCCGCTTGGAACCGGCGCAACAAGATCTCGACCGCGCGCTGAGGCGTTCGGCTGCCGGTGACGTCCCGCATGAGGTGCACCACGATGGTCCCTTCGCCGTCGGGCACCAGCACCGTGCTGACATTCAGCCAGCGCTCCGCCCCATCCTTGCGGCGGGTCCAAACGTCGTGGGCGTGCGCCGGTCGGCGCCGCTTGGCCATCGTAAGAACGTGACAGTGCAGATGACAGAGCACGTTTCCGTGCTCGTCGCTTCCCCGCAGGATCTCGTAACAGCGCCGGCCCACCACCTCCGACGCCACGTACCCTAGGAGGCGCTCCGCTGCATGGGTCCACAGGACGACGCGACCGTCCCGGTCCACGGCCATCACCCCGTCGGTCGTGTTGCCAAACAGCCGCAGTGCCTGCTGCACCCCAACGGACCCACGCTCACCCGGCTCGTCGGAGCCGTCGGGTCCCGCTGGTCGACCGGTATGACCGCCTTGAGACATGGCGGCTGCTCCTTTGGGGATAGCTAACCCTAGGACGTTTATACTGCACAAAATAGACTAGTTATCGCCGGTGCCGCAATCGGGCGCACGTTGTATTTTTGCGAGCCCGCTGGCAAGAGCGGGCACGGCATCGTGCGCATCAATATTGTGCGAACTCGCCTTGAGACTGCCCGGGCTCACCTTCATCCTCCCAGGGGAGTTGCGCCCGATTCAGCGGAACCGATGCTTCGGCAAAGAAGACAGTCTGCAAATTGGTCGCAGCGGCACGGAGGGACCCGTGTCCCAACGGGACGTTTGCGAGAGGCCCCGGATCGTGGAAACGCCTTTAACAGTAGAGCCGGCGCCCGGATTTGAACTCGTGACTGACCAGTACGAGTGCGGACGCCGCCAACCGTCGGTTGATATTCTGGGCAATTTGCGATCACGGGGTAGCGGGAAGTTGCGCTTTCCCCCACGGAATACGTCGACGTCAACGCGCCGCGCCGCTGGCGGTTGCCGCCGGGACGGCCGCTCGAAGTCCTGAAGGGACGGTCAGCTCTCGCCCACGGCTATATCCGCAGGGGTGCTCGGCACGAGCTTGTTGAGTCCGTTCAGGGCCGCGGCCTTGTACCCCTCGGCGAGCGTGGGGTAGTTGAACACCACGTCCCGCAAATAGTTGACCGTGCCGCCGTGGTCGATGACGGCCTGCCCGATGTGGATCAATTCGGTGGCACTCTGCCCGAGGATGTGCACCGCCAGCAGCTTCAGCGTCTCACGGTGGAACAGCACTTTCAGGAGGCCGTCCCGGCCGCCGCTGATCTGCACGCGCGACAGCTCGCGAAATGGCACCACGCCGACCTCGTACGGCACCGCGAGGCGCGTCAGCTGCTGCTCCGTCGGGCCCACCATCGCCACTTCCGGGATCGTGTAAATGCCATACGCCAACCGCGTGGACATCGGGAGCGCCTCGACGCCGCACGCGTGCAGCGCGGCGAGGCGCCCCTGCTCCATGGACGTCGACGCCAGGCTGAAGCCCCCGATAATGTCGCCGACGGCATAAATGTTCGGGACGCTCGTGCGGTACGTGTCATCCACCTTGATGCGGCCTTTCTGGTCCATCTCGATGCCCACCGCATCCAGCTTGAGGTCCGCCGACGCCCCAGTGCGGCCCGCGGCCACCATCAGCGCGTCCGTGAGCAGCGCCTTCCCGCTCGCCAACCCGACGTGCACGCGGCCCTCTGGGGTCCGGCGCACGGTGGAGACGGTCTCGCCGAACCGCAGCGCGATGCCCGTGTCGCGCATATGGTAGTAGAGCGCGTCCTCGATCTCGTCGTCCAGGGCCTCCATCGGACGCTCGCGGGCGTCGATGAGCGTCACCTGGACCCCCGCGGTCTGGAAGATTGTCGCGTATTCCGTCCCGGAGATCCCGGCGCCCACGACCGCCATCGTGCGGGGAATCTCGGACAGGGTGAGCAGGCTGTCGCTGTCAATGACCGTGCGGTCGTCGAACTCAAACGCCTCGGGACGCAACGGCCGGCTGCCCACCGCGATGACGGCTTTGTCGGCCGTCACCGTGCGTGATCCATTCTCGGTCGAGACGACGACGTGATGAGGATCCGCAAACGAACCGGTGCCGGCGAAAATGTCGACGCCGTTCCGGATGAGCTGATCGCGAACGATATTGGTCTCCGCGGCGATCACGTGCTGCGTCCGCACGGTGAGGTCCTGCATCCCGATGCGCTCCTTTACCCGGAACGCGTGCCCGTATATCTGGCGTTGCTGGACCCCGGACAGGTAGGCGACCGCCTCCCGGAGGGTCTTGCTCGGAATCGTACCGTGGTGAAGGCAACCGCCCCCCACGTCCATGTTGCGCTCGACGATCGCGGTCCGCCGGCCGAGCTTGGCCGCCGCGATCCCGGCCCGCTGGCCGGCCGGACCGCTACCGATCACTATGAGGTCATACTCGTTCGCCATGATTGCCTCCCAACCCCGACTGCTGCAGAGCGTCGCATCGCACCGGACCGAACCTCGCCACCACCGCCCCGCCGGGATGCCGCCGTCCGTGCTCGACTGACATCAGTTATACACGCGATCGCCGTCTATCGGACAGCGCCGGCCCGCCCAAAGCCACGGACGGTGGTGATGCGGGCAATTAATGATCAGACTGCGCGCTACTTGTTATGTTCGCGCCCTGCCGCGGCACCCCGCCATTAAGAACAGACGAACACGTTGGCGGGCTGGCTCACCGCGGTCCGTGGAAGCTGGGGGTCAATTCTTTGGTCAGTTTTCGCACGGCCCAGTGGGGTTGACAGCAGCTGTTGATTTAGTGGACAAATGGCCCCAAACGGGTATTGAGTGATGGTATGAGAACGCTGCGCCTCCGGGGGTACGGTGGTACCCTCGTACCGAGACAGCCAATCCCGGGTACGAGAGGAGGCGCAGCAAATGGAGTACATCGCGTTCGATGCTCACAAGCATTATACCGTCGCATCGGTGGAGCGTCCAACCGGGGAGGTGTTGCGAGAGACGCGGCTCGCACACCATCGCGGAGCCATCCGGGACTTCTTGGAACAGTGGACGCCCGGTTCCCCCGTTGCCGTGGAGACGGTGGGCAACTGGTACTGGTTGGTCGACGAGATCGAAGAAGCGGGTATGGTCCCGCGCTTGGTGCACGCCCGTAAGGCCAAGCTCATGTCGGGCATGATCAACAAGACCGACAAGCTGGACGTGCGAGGGTTGAACCGGTTGCAACGGACCGGAACGCTCCCGACGGTCTGGATCCCGCCCGCGGAGGTCCGCGATCAGCGGGACTTGCCGCGGACGCGCATGGTGTTGGTGAGCACGAAGACCCGACTGAAGAATCGGATCCACGCTACGTTGGCCAAGTACGGACTGGCGGTCACAGGTGTGAGTGACGTGTTTGGCAAGCAGGGTCGCGTGCTGCTGGCCGACACGATCGGCCACCTTCCGCCGCACACCCGCTTCGCAACGCACCAGTTGCTGGAGCACCTTGACCGGTTGGATGAGCAAGTCGCGGACCTCGAGAACCGCATGCGAGACGTCTTCACAACGACGCCGGCACTTGAACGGTTGCGCAGCCTGCCCGGCGTCGGCTTCATTCTCGGGATGGTGATCTTGCTGGAGGTGGGGGACGTCCACCGCTTTCCTGACGCGGAGCACCTCGCCGCGTACGCCGGTACGACCCCGCGCGTTCACTCCAGTGGGGGCAAGACCCGGTTTGGACGGACGCGGTCCGACGTGAACCACTACCTGAAATGGGTGTTCGCGGAAGCGGCCGAGGTGTGCTGCCGGCATCGAGAGCGAGCGCAATGGAAACACCGCCACGTCAGTGGCCTCTATGCGCGAGTGCACCACCGCAAAGATCATGCCAGAGCCATCGGCGCCGTCGCACGGCATCTGGCGGAGGCGACGTACTGGATGCTGACCAAGGAGGAACCTTACCAGGAGCCCAAACGCAAGACCGACGCGTCCACGAAGGCGTAAGCGCGGTTGGCACATGAGCCCTTGAGGCTCGTTTGAGTGATTGCGACACGCCTTCGGGATACCCTCATGCAGCTCGTCAGGGCGAAGATATGGCTCACCGACGCGATCGGGACCGAGGCAAATGGACGCGGTAACTGGAGAGTCCAAGGAGCACGATACCGGATGAGTGAGGTGAGCTGCAGAGTATAGAAACGAAGATCACGAGCTCGCGAGAGTGTGTGGGACCCGGCGCCTGCCGGCCCAGGGGATCCCTATCCCCCGCTCCCACGGCCGTCAAGGACAAAGCCTTCGGCTCGCTTCGCGATCCTTGACCGCCTCGTCGCGGGGGAAGCATGCCTAAATATGCCGGCAGGCGCAGACAATGGTATCCGACTGTTGAAAGGGAGGCTTGACAGGCGCAGCGTTCTCAGATATGTGCCATATCTTTGGCATACCGACAGCATCATAGGCCCCAACCTTTCGAAGGTTGTCCGGTGCATTGGCATCGCCAAGCGAATGAGTACACCGTCGTTTACGGCGCAGAGGTCGAAGTCGTCGCACGGCACGGCCGACGCGACGCACCCAAAAAGGTTACAGCGAGTCCGTGCGCCACTGTCATCCGTGTGCCCGTCGGCGCCTGCCATACGATCCGCGCGCTTGCTCAGGGATTCGCCTACGCTGTCCTTAAGGGCGGCCCAGACGACTTCAACCTGCAGGTCTGATGGACGCAAGTTGATCACGGAGTGTGCGTAAACAGATTAGCGACGTCCTCGCCTGCGGGGGGATTGTGTAGATAATTAGGGGGTGTTCTTCAAACCTGCTGATGTCAGGGCACCCACGCCTATCGGTACGAGCCGGACCACCTGGGCGACCCGGTTCCTCCCGGGGCGGCGGCACCGACGCGATTGTGAACGTGCAGGCCGGTCTGGTGCCGATCCAGTTTCGCGACCTGATTGACGAGGCCACCGACCGAATCTGCATCTGGTACGTCGACGTGGCGTCGGACGCGTACCTGACGCTGCTGGCGTACATGGTCAGGCTCACAGCAAGGACATCGAGGAGCCGGAAAGCCTTCGGGCGCTCGCACGGGCCGGCGCGCTGTCGGAGGCGGCGTTCGTCGAACGATCGGCCACCTCGTCGGGGGGAGGGCGTAACGCGCTGAAGGACGGTCTCTGCGGCGGCCCGGTCGGGACCCGCGTCGGCCCGGTTATCATCCTCTAGCCCCGGGAGCGTCCGGCGCCGTCCAGACGGAGCAGAAGCATCGTGGCCGGCCACCCGATGGGTGGCCGGCCACAGTTTATCTCAGCTGTGAGAACGCCGCGAGCTCGGCTACTCCTCCTCGCCCTCCAGGTTCCGCTCCAGCTTCCGCTTCACCCGCTGCAGGGCGTTGTCGATCGATTTCGCGTGCCGGTGCAGCTCGGTCGCCATCTCCTGGTACGACTTCCCTTCCAGGTAGCCGGTGAGGACCCCGCACTCCAGGTCGCTCAAGTTTTTGCGGATACGCTCCCGCATCGTCTGGGAGGTTTCCTGATTGATCACCAACTCCTCAGGGTCGGACACCTTGATGCTGCTGATCACATCGAGGAGTGTGCGGTCGGAGTCATCATCGTAGATCGGCTTGTTGAGCGAGATGTACGAGTTGAGCGGAATGTGCTTCTGCCTGGTGGCGGTCTTGATCGCGGTGATGATCTGGCGGGTGATGCATAGATCGGCGAACGCCCGGAACGAGGAAAGCTTCTCTCTGCGGAAGTCCCGGATCGCCTTATACAGGCCGATCATACCTTCCTGAATGATATCTTCGCGATCGGCCCCGATGAGGAAGTACCCTTTCGCTTTGAACCTGATGAGGTTGCGGTACTTATTGATCAGGAACTCGGTAGCGAATTCATCTCCACTCTTCGCGCAATCGACGAGCTGTACATCCTCCATCTCCTGATATGTGGGTCCTGTCGGTGGCCTGTACGCTACTACCACGCCTCTCGCCTCCGCCCGGAGTGCGTCCCGTCAACCGAAATTTCCGTTTTGGCTTTTCGCCTCGCCTTCAGTATACACTCATGAGCACCTTGCGTTGGAAAACTCCATCCGGTTTCGACGCGGCCACGGCGAATCGTCATCCGGCGTCCCTTTCGAGCCCGGGGCTCCTGCCCCGCGGTCCGTCCGAGTTAGAAACTCCGCCCAATAACCTTGAACAGCGCGCCAGCATATTGCGGGCGTACCCGTGCTCCTCAATTCTGCTGCGCCCACGACGGACTGCCTGCCCAGCTGGACGCGATAGAAGGACGGATCCTGACTCGTCATGAGACTATGAGCCGGTCGAACCTTCAACGGGACGAGGGTCTTCGGCGAGAACAAAATAGGCACAGTTGCACGGCCGACCATGGTCGCTATGGAGAACCGCGCAACGCGTCGCGATCATGCCGGCCCTGCCAATCAGTTTCGTGTGGCACTTGTCGCAGACGTAGGTACCGTTAACCGGCCACGGTAACCCTGCCTTTGCGCGAACGCCCGGCATAACACACCGCCTATAGCTGTCTAAACCGATTCCACAGGGACTGTGGTCCTAGCTTGCCGCCATGACGAGCCTCGCGGTCCTGCTCATGCCGCTACGCCCCCCCGGGCGTGGCACCCGACCTCGGCCTTCGATCTCGTACCCCGGTCTGCTACGCGACACCGGACCTTCAATGCGCGGAGGCAGCCGCATGCACGACCTCTGGCAGTTCATCCGGTTCGCGCTGGTCTGGGAAGCAGTCCAGAAACTATTCGATTACGCCCCTCCCCGGGCCGCCGCGGTGCTCCTCGGGACCCACGTGCTTACTTACGACCCCTTGTCGGCGGAGACGGGCTCGCGCTGCTTCTCGAAGACGACCTGGCCGTCCCGAACGTCCAGGATGATCTCGTCGCCCTGGCTGAACTTGCCCCGGAGCAGATCGTCCGAGAGCGGATTCTCTACCAAGCGCCGGATCGCCCGCCGCAGCGGCCGCGCCCCGTACTGGGGGTCGTACCCCTCGGTGGACAGGAGTTCACGCGCGGCATCGGTCATCGTCAACGTCATGCCCTGGCCCCGGATCTCTCGCTTGACGCGCTCCATGAGGATATCTACGATCGCCCGGATCTGCTCGCGCATCAGCGGCCGGAAGACGATGATCTCGTCCACGCGGTTCAGGAACTCCGGTCGGAACGTCCGACGCAGTTCCTCCATCACGTGGGTCTTCATCCGATCGTAGGTGCGCTCGGCCTCCAGCCCCTCGCTTTCGGGGCCTCGGAACCCGAACCCGGTGTCGCGCTGGATCTGCGGCGCGCCCACGTTGCTGGTCATGATGATCACGCAGTGCTTGAAGTCGACCGTGCGCCCCTGAGCGTCGGTCAGACGGCCGTCCTCCAGCATCTGCAGCAGCACGCTGAAAATCTCCGGATGCGCCTTCTCGATCTCGTCGAGGAGGACAATGGAATACGGCCGCCGCCGGATCTGCTCGGTCAGCTGGCCGCCCTCCTCGTATCCCACATATCCCGGAGGCGCGCCGACGAGCCGCGACACGGTGTGCCGCTCGCTGTACTCCGACATGTCGATCCGGATGACCGCGTCCTCGTCGCCGAACAGGAACTCGGCCAGCGCCAGCGTGAGATCGGTCTTGCCGACGCCGGTCGGTCCGAGGAAGATGAAGGAGCCGATCGGCCGCCGGGCGTCCTTCAGCCCGACCCGCGCACGCCGCACCGCCCGCGCGACCGCGTGGACGGCCTCCTCCTGCCCGACGATCCGCCCGTGGAGCGAATCTTCCATCCCGAGGAGCTTCTCGGTCTCTTCCTCGACGAGGCGCATCACCGGAATGCCGGTCCAGCTCGACACGATGTCGGCGATGTCGTCGGCCGTGACGGTCGTGATGTCGCGCCCCTTGTCCGTCTTCCAGGAACTCTCCAGTACCTCGAGCTTCTGGCGCAGCACCTCCTCCTTGTCCCGGAGGTTGGCCGCCTTCTCGAAGTCCTGGCCCCTGATCGCCTCCGCTTTCTCACGGCGGACGCGGTCGGCCTTTTCGAGCACCTGGCGCACCTCCTGCGGCAGGAAGCGCGCCTGCAGCCGGATCTTGCTCGACGCCTCGTCCATCAGGTCGATCGCCTTGTCCGGCAGGAACCGGTTCGCGATGTACTTGTCGGCCAGCGTCGCCGCGGCGACGAGCGCCTCGTCGCTGATCTTGACGCCATGGTGCGCCTCGTACCGCTCCCGCAGCCCGCGCAGGATCTCGATACTCTGCTCCACCGTCGGCTCGGCCACGAGGATCGGGGCGAAGCGGCGCTCGAGCGCGGCGTCGCGCTCGACGTACTTCCGGTACTCGTCCAGCGTGGTCGCCCCGATGCACTGCAGTTCGCCGCGGGACAGCGACGGCTTGAGGATATTGCTCGCGTCGATCGCGCCCTCCGCCGCGCCGGCGCCGACGAGCGTGTGCAGCTCGTCCACGAAGAGGATGACCTCGCCCTGCGCCTTCCGGATCTCCGCCATCACCTTCTTCATGCGCTCTTCGAACTCGCCGCGGTACTTGGTGCCGGCGACGAGGGCCGCCAGGTCGAGCTGCACCACCCGCTTATTCCGGAGGACCTCGGGGATGTCCCCGCGGACGATCCGCTGGACCAGGCCCTCGGTGATCGCGGTCTTCCCGACCCCCGGCTCGCCGATCAGGGCCGGGTTGTTCTTCGTGCGGCGGGACAGGACCTGGATGACGCGCTCGATCTCCCGCTCACGGCCGATCACCGGGTCCAGCTTGTTCTCCCGGGCCAACTTGCTCAGGTCGCGGCCGAACTCGTCCAGGGTCGGCGTCTTGCCGGCCTGCTTGGGGGAGGAGGCGGTGCCCTTTTCCCCGAGCAGGGAGACGACCTGCGAGCGGACGCGCTCGAGATCGGCGCCCGCCGCTTCAAGCACGCGCGCGGCGACGCCCTCGCCCTCGCGGATCAGGCCGAGGAGGAGGTGTTCGGTGCTGATGTAGTTGTGCCCGAGACGCCGGGCTTCGTCCAGCGCGAGCTCGAGGACCTTCTTGGCCCGGGGCGTGAGCGGGACTTCCTCGTACGGCGTTCGCTCGCCGCGCCCGACGGCGCTCTCGATCTCCGCCCGGACGCGCTCGGGGTTGATGTTCAAGGACTCCAGCACCTTACTGGCGGCCCCTTCGCCTTCGCGAATGATCCCGAGGAGGAGGTGCTCGGTGCCCACCGCGCTGTGGTTGAGGCGCTTCGCCTCCTCTTGAGCGAGGATGATCACACGGCGGGCACGTTCCGTGAATCGTTCAAACATCTCGCGGATCCCCCCCTCTCTGCCACGCACTCCTCGACCTCTCCATCGCGTAGACTTCCCTCATGATACCGAGCGCTGTCTCTCCTTGGAGACTGCATCCCGTGACGCGCGGTGCGGTTAGACACTCCGAGAACTGCAACCCGCCGCCTCCGCACACCCTCCACGAAGTCGCCGCGTCAACAATCGCGCCCGATCACTTGCGCGCCCGCAGCGACGTCTTCCGCCGGAGGCGTGTACGCTTCAACCCCCCGCCAGCTACGCGCTTGGTCGCCGTGGCCTTGGGGGCTGCCTTCTTCGGAGCCGCCCTCCTGTGGGCTAATTTCTTACCTGTGGTCTTTACCCGGCTCACCTCCTTCTGGCCCGGCTTCGGCACCGGGTGAATGCCCCGCCGGACTGGTGCGACCGGTGGAACCGGAGGCTGGTCAACTGCTGCGGCTTGCGGTTCCTGATCCATCGCCCGTTCATCCCCCTATCTCTAACGTCACTCCAATAGTCAGAAGGACCGAGGTCGTTCTCAGTGAAGATGCACGTTTTCCGAAATGCCCGACTGTCCAATTTAGGCGGAGGGGAGCACGCTAATCACTCCCCTCCGTGTTACAGTTCAGACGTTCAGGAGATCACGGTGCGGGTTGCCCGACATCGTCATCCAGGTAGGAGATGTCAGGCTGTCCATCAACGCCAAGTTGCTGCATCGTCTCACGGAGCTCTGGCGACTGCGCGAACGTACGAGCATTCACCAAGCTGTCCCATTTGAAGAGTAATACGACGTCATTGGGATCCTTGGAGTCGCGAAACACTTGGGTCCCTGTGCACCCGGCGGCCAGACGAGCAGGCCCGTGCGCGTCGTATCCCAGTCTCCACTTCGCATAATCCTGCACATGGTGCCGAACCAGCATGGAGGGCATATCTCCACCCCGTTCCACGAACGATTGGGCGTGCGACGAGCCCCGGCCATGACGCACCTGCGCCCACGCGCTTCGCTTCCATCAGCCCGTCTATGTGCCTTCGCGGGACCAACCGAATGCCGGAGGCATGGCCGTGGGCGTAAGGAAGGAGAAGCAATTGCAGTATATGCTTGCCTGAATAGAGAAGCGAACGCGGCATGGCACCTCATCTGCCCAAACCCTGGCCCTTGCCTCGTGTGGAGTGCGCTTCCACCCTTCCAGCCTACGCCACAGACGCGCCACGAAGCCCAGCGAGGTCGTACGAAGATTGGCCGGTCAATTTCGAAGCGACGGCTCTCCAGCATAGCCGGGATGCCGTTGATGAGTGATCGCCGGGGACTACGAGATCCGAATCAACACGCCGCCTTGGGAGCGAATCGACGGATGCATTGATCGTCGCAAACTTTGACTATAAGCTCAAATGCGTGCCCGGATTGTCGGAATAGCCGAATACCCTTGAGCGGCGGCCCGATATGTTCGAACAGTACACCTCGAACCCCTTGAAATCTCTGTGAATTACGTGAGTTACGCAGGCTACGACAGCGGGGCGATCGCGCGTACTACTCGGTGTGTCCGTCTGGCCGCCTGACCTGCCGGCTGCCGTTGCCGCCTTCCCGGATCAACCCGGCCATCACGATCCCTCCGGCGGGTCCGTTTTGTGCGGACCTGTGTGCGGACCCCTCTGAGCGGTATTCCTGGGTATTGACGGGTACCCAGGTAACAAGTACCCCAGAAAAGCCGAACGCCCGAAACGATTGAGTACCGAGCGTTTCGGGCATTCCGGACCTTGACTATGTGATAGCGGGGGGAGGATTTGAACCTCCGACCTTCGGGTTGATCAGGCCCCGGGGTGAGGCGTCATCGCTTCGCTTGTCGCCGTGCTGGCACCCTTCGACCGTTGCCCCAGAACCGGTGCCCGCTCCGACGGCTCTCCTGCAGCATAGCCGCCAACTCACCGCGCCGGAGATCCGCCGTAATCCCCGGGACATCTAAGGGAGAACCTACCCTGCCGGCTGGTTGTAGTACAAACAACTGCCCATCGCGGCGGCGGATCTGAACTTGCCCTTCCCGCCGTGACTGTTCCAACACGCTTGCGAGCCGCTGACGAGCTTCAGAATATGTATAAACCTTCATGGCATCGCCTCCCCGACCTCAAGCCCCAGTTTCACCGCCGCGGCTCGCAGGCGCTTGTCAGTCGACAAAAGAGGAGCTCGGTGGGCTCGGACCGCCTCTAGAATATAGGCATCGTAGGCGTAGAGTCCCAGTTGCTCAGCCAACTCAAGCGCCTTGGCAACAGCGATGGGCAGCAAACGCAGCGGGATCCGCTCGAATGACACCCACGCATCCCGAACTTGCCGAGCACTGAGTCGCTTCCGGCGAAATCCTGCAATGAGTACGTTCCCTACCTCCCACGGGACGGAGCCCGGAGCCAACAGCACCGCACCCTGCGTGCGAGCAATAAGTGACGGACGCTCCGGCTCATCAAGCAGCACCGCGAGCAAGGCTGACGTGTCGACGACGAACTCCACCGCTATTGCGCTCATGTACAATTGTACGATATCACGTCTCGGTCTCGCACGTCAACGAGCAAAAGTTAGAGGACTCGCTCAGTGCTAACCAAGCGAGTCCTCTCGGTGAGCGGCCTGAGGTCGGGTAGCAGGGTGGCGCGCCGGTCAGGTTACCGTTAAGGAGCCTGACCACGGTTCCACCCCGCCCCCTATCAACCGGATAGCGGGTTTTCCCCAATCCGGCTGGAAGAGCACGCGCTCAGTTGCAGCGTTCCCGATCCTTCCCAGCCTGTACCTGGGGAGCGATTGGTTTGCTGCAGCCTACAGCGTCGGTCCGGATCTTGGCGGTAGCCCGAGCGCGTTATCAGCACCCGCACCCTCTCCTTCTCCAACGCTGGCCTGCTCCCAGAGGCCCTTTGCTCCCGCTCCTTGTTATCGGAGCGATCATCGCTCCTACGGCCTCATGCGCCAGACTCTCCCCCACCAGTGAACTTCCCGAGTGAAGTCGGTTATATCACTGGCCTCACGGGTGAGAGCCCTTCCCCGCTTTGACCATCCACCCTTTGGATGTTGCCGCCACCCCTACGCCGGAGGGCTGGTTGCGTGCACACGCCCAGCTTCTTCCGCAACCACACTGGCCTTCGTCCCCTATGTAGAAACTTGGCACCCTCATTCCCACTGTGGCGCTGAGCACTCCGTTACCGGAGCTCTGAGTGGGCCTGAATAACGACGCTGCAGTGTTCACTTCATGTTGCGGCCCCATCCATCGCTCGTCTCCTGGGCCACCGACCTCGGCCTTTATATCTCTGCCGGGCCGCCGAGACTTGTACGTCCGGGCTTCCGTCTCGCGAGTCACCTCCTTCGAGACGCCGGACAACACTACCGCGGCAAGTTGGGCGACTCCGCGGGTCGGACTCTCACCGACTGAGTGTATGGCTTTATGGGCTGCACACATAGGTAAAACAGGTTGTACCGGACACATGTGTCCGACATTCCGCAAGTCGCGAAGCGAAGTCTCCCGATTTTCTCGGGGACTCTTGGGGAGGCCTATTGGTAGACCTCGGGCGGAATGTCCAAGAGCTCGAGCAGCGTACGTTGGAGTTGTGACAGCTCGATCGGAAACGCCGTGACCTCCCCGTTGAGCTCGACCTCGTACCACCGCACGTCTTGAAAGGCCTCCAGAATCCTGGGCCACGTTGGGGTCGGCGTGGGACGATGCTCCGGCAAGAGGGCCAGCGTCTTGAGGTTCCGCTGCCGCATGCTGGTGCGCACCTCCCGCTCGATGAGGCTCGCGACGACGAGGGCGATAAAGTAGGCGTGGAGCAGGCCCGCCGCCCGGCGTGGTTTCTTCAGGTACACCGGCGCGATCTCCAGGTCGGTTTTCAACAGCGAGAAGCGTTTCTCGACATAGGGTTGGAATTTGTACATGGACAGGACCTCGCGCTTCGGAGTCTTGGCGAGGTTTGGACTTGCCCCGGTTTCGTGGACACTTTATGGTTAGAGGGGCTGAAGCCCCAGAGGGGAGTCCACGGTGCCAAAGAGTCGACCGCCGTATGCACGGCAGTTTCGAGAGGAAGCGGTCCGGTTGGTTCGAGAATCCGGGAAGTCGCGTGCGCGCATTGCGAAGGATCTGGGAGTGTCGGAGCAGTCGCTCTACACGTGGCTGAAACAGGATGAGCTCGACCGCGGGAAGCGCACCGATGGATTGACGACCGAGGAACACGCTGAGGTGCGGCGCTTGCGTCGTGAAGTCCGGATCTTGCGGGAAGAGCGCGAGATCCTCCGAAAAGCCGCGGCCTTCTTTGCCAGGGAAACGAACTCGACCCCGTAGCGGGGTTTACGTTCATGCAACAGGAGAAGGCCGCGCATCACGTCGCCACGCTCGCCCGGGTGTTGGGTGTTTCCCCCGACGGTCCACGCAAACTACGAGTGCAGTCAGTAGTCTTTCGGATTCCCTCGTTGTCACCCATCCGTTTCATCCGCTGAGGGACCAGCGACTTCCCATACTGGTCACACGCCGCTACGCCACTCGTGGACGTATCTACATTTGTGATGCCGGGCCAGCCGGCAGTATTGCGTTGCCAGAAGCTTTTACCGATCGCGGCGCCCCTCCGGAGCCACACCCTCTCACCGCCTCCATTCTGGTGGAGGTGCTCCGCGTGGTGGCGGTGCTGTCGCACCCCTTGACGTTTCCCGCGGCAGGTGATATCTTTGGTACCAATGATACAAAAGATACCACTCGCCAAGCTCAGCGCGAGGCAATTACGCGCGCGCCGGACCCAACGGGCACGCAGCCTCCCGACGCTCGAGGCGGTCATGCACGGGGCGCTGGTAATCCAGCACCGGCGGTGTGGGAAACCGGGCTGCCGGTGCGCGCGGGGGAGCTGCACGGTCCGTACGTGTTCCTGACGGTCCGGCGGGAACGGACGGCGTCTCCTGTATATTCCGGCGGCGCTGGCGGCGGCGGTACGCCGCCGGGTCATGCTCACCGCCCGCATCGAGGCGACGCTGGCGGAGATCTCGGCGATCAACCTGGAACTGCTGACCCGCGGGGAGCTGACCTGAGTTGGGTTCAGCGGCGCGACGAGCGAACTCGTGGCGCCGCTGGCCAACATGCTCGAGGCCGCGCTCGCCGCCGGGGGGAACGCGCATGAGCGACGCGAGGACGATCACGCCCACTCACCGGAGCGTCTGGCAATCGTGTATGTGCGACAGTCCACGATGACCCAGGTGCGCGAACACACCGAGTCCACCGCCCGGCAGTATGCACTGGCGGAGGAAGCCACCCGATTGGGGTGGGAAGCATCCAAGATCCTCGTGATCGATGCCGATCTGGGCCTGTCCGGTCGCAGCGGCACCACCCGTGCGGGGTTTCAGGAGCTCGTCAGTCGGGTGTGCCTGGGCGAGGTCGGCGCCATCTTGGGGTTGGAGGTCTCGCGGTTAGCCCGCAGTTCCGCGGACCTCCAACGATTGTTGGAATTCTGCAACCTGACGGACACGCTGATCATCGATGCCGACGGCGTGTACAATCTGCAACATTTTAACGACAGGCTCCTGTTGGGCTTGAAGGGCGCAATGTCCGAAGCAGAACTTCATATCCTCGCCGGGCGGTTGCAGGAGTCGAAACGTGCCGCGGCGGCCCGTGGTGAATTACGCGTTCCGCTGCCAGTCGGCTACGTGTATGATCAGGACGGCCGTACCGTGATGGACTTGGACGAGGAGATCCGGCAGGCCGTCACAGACGTCTTCGCCGCGTTCGAGGCCAGCGGATCAGCATATGGCGCGGCGGGCATCTTTCGCCGGCGTCCGTTTCCTCGGCGAGTGCACGGGGGCGTCTGGACGGGAGAGATCCGGTGGGGCCGGCTCACGTACTACCGGGTGCTTGGCATGCTTTCCAACCCGGTCTATGCTGGGACCTACGTCTTTGGACGATACCGATGCCGGCGCATCGTACAGCCGGATGGCTCAATTCGGCGGAAGCGAGTAGAGCTTCCGCGGGAGGAATGGCTTGTGGTTCTCCCTCACCATCACCCCGCGTACATCAGCTGGGAGACCTATCTTGCAAATCTGGACCGGTTGGCGCATAACCACACGAGCGGAGGCGCACGCCCTGCGCGGGAAGGCGAGGCGCTGCTGCAAGGGATCGTCGTGTGCGGCGGCTGTGGCCGGATGATGACGCCGAGGTATGCTTCCTATGCCTCCGGAAAGGCCGCCTACGATTGTTCCTATTCCCGTGTCGAGCACCTCCAGACTCCGCAGTGTCGCACGGTTCGGGCGGATGTGATCGATGATGCCGTGGCCCGGCGGATGTTAGACGTGGTCACGACAGACCAGATTGCTCTGGCACTCCAGGCCGCCGATGAGATCGCAGCACGACGGACCAATCGCATCCGGGCCGCTGAACTCCCGGTGGAGCGGGCGCGCTATGAGGCGGCGCGGGCGGAGCGAGCGTTCCATCAGTGTGAGCCGGAGAACCGCCTTGTGGCGCGGAGCCTGGAGCAACGATGGGAAACTGCGCTCGTCGCATTGGCGGAAGCGGAAACCGCGTTAGCGGGGGCGCGCGCGGAGGCGCCGCCGCTGCCATCGCGCCAAGAATTGGAGGCGCTCGCTCGCAACGTGCCCGCGTTGTGGGCTGCTCCTACGACCTCGGCCCCAGACCGCAAGCGGATTCTTCGCGCGCTCGTCGCGGACGTAACGATACGGTCCGCTCCAGGCAGTGCGCGTGTAGGCGTCGGCATTCGCTGGCGCTCGGGTGCGACTGAGGAGCTCGTCGTCCAGCGCCCTGCCTCAGCCAGCGATCTTCAACGGACGCCGGGTGCGGTCGTCGATCTGATTCGGGCGCTGGCGATGCAGCAGGATGATGAGATCGTCACCGCACTCAACACGGCGGGAATGACCCGGAAAGGGGGGCGGCCATTTGATGTGAAATCTGTCCGCTGGATCCGCCACACCTACCACATTCCTGCATCGTCCTTTCAGCCTCGCCCAGGAGAGCTGACGGTCTGCGAGGTTGTCCGCCGACTGGGGGTCAGCAAATGGACAGTATACGATTGGATCCACGCAGGCAAGCTTGCAGCGCGTCGCGACACGAGCGGTCGCTTGTGTGTTCCTTTTTCTCCGGCGGTCGAAGAGGCGTGTCGCCAGAGGACCGCCACCCCCGTGCACCTCAAACCGTCACTCCAAAAGGCTACTGCCGGAGGTGTAGTATGAAGCCACTGTCCCAGCGGGTTCTACGCGTGGTGGATCGTCCACCCTCGGCGCGGGCGCAGGCGGATCAAGGCCTGCTCGCGCAGATCCAAGCGATTCATGAGGAGAGCCGGGAACCTACGGGGCGCCGCGGATCCATGCCGAGCTCCAGGCGCAGGCCTCCAGCTGTGGGCGGAAACGGGTCGCGCGGTCTGATGCGCGCGGCCGGACTGGCGGGCGCCCAGCGGCGACGGTACCGTGGCACCACGCGGCAGGATCGCGAGGCGGCCGCGGCGCCGGACCTCGTGAAGCGGGAATTTTACGGCCTCCGCGCCCGATCAGCTCTGGGTCGCAGACATCACGTACGTGCCCACCGCGGAAGGGTGGCTCTATCTGGCGACGGTGCTGGATGCGTGGAGTCGCCGGATCGTCGGCTGGGCGATGGCGGACACGCTGCGGACCGAACTGGTCGTGGACGCGCTCAACATGGCGGTGTGGAACCGGCGGCCGGCGGTCGGGCGTCGTGCATCACTCCGATCGCGGCGCGCAGTACACGAGCCTGACCTTCAGTCGGCGCTGCCAAGACGCGGGCGTCGTGCCGTCGATGGGCTCCGTCGGCGACGCGTATGATAATGCCCTCGCCGAAGCCTTCTTCGCGTCGCTCAAGACGGAGCTCTTACAGCAGCACACGTTCGCCACGCGAAGGCAGCGCGGCTGGCGCTCTTCGATTACATCGAGGGTTTCTACAATTCCCACCGGCGTCACTCTGCGCTGGATATCTCTCGCCCGCAGAATTCGAACGGCGGGGGTCACAGCGCCAACGGCCGTCCGCGGAGCGCAGTCGAGATGAAATGCTCAGCGAAGCAGGCGGCTAGGATGCGCTCACAGCGATTCTATGAGAGGGGGAAGACATCCAGATACCCCCGCCGAGAGACGACGACGTGCGGCGGCCGAGCAGAGAACAACAAGAACCATGCGAGAGGTGGTGGTAAAGGGCTGATACTCAAGCGATTGACCCTCCACGGAACCGGGGCAACCTCAGTTCGTCACGAGCGGGAAGACCCCATCGGTGCGCCGCTCGCGGGCCAGGGCCTGCCCATCGCGGCGCACGTCCAGCGTGTAGGTCGTGTGTCGTTCGACCTCCACCGGCGTCTCGGCGGTGGGCCGGCCGCGCCGTAGATAGTGGCGACGCTGCTCGACGTGGCGCTTCACGGTCACCTGGAGAAATGGCCGGGTGCCGGTCTCGCGGAGAATCTTGGTGACCGCACGCTGGATTCCCCCGTGGGTCCGATCCCGTCGCCGCTGCCGCGGTAGTTTGTCTTGGAACTCCCGCAGCGTGGCCTGGGCCTGGGCGAGGCGTCGCTCCCGCGCCTGCGCGTCCTCGACCGCTTTCTGCGAGCTCCGGATCCAGATCATCCGATATCCGTCGGCCGTGGTCGTGTACGTACCCGCACAGCTCGCGAAGATGTCTGGCGGACCATCCTTGTGCCGGTGGTTGGCGATGCGGAGAATGGGGTGCCACCGAATGCCATGGTCCCGCAGCCGATCGCGGAAGTGATGGTCTTCTTTCCAGGTCCGCGGCATCACGGTGACAAATTGCCCGCCATAGGCCGCGATATGCCGCAGATTGTCCTGGGTGCAGAGCTTGGCATCGGCCACGTAGATGAACTCCGCGCGGCCCACGAGCGTCCGCAAGGCGTCCACGGTGCTCCGGTGCACCGTATCGTCGCTGCGGTTGCCGCTATGGACGTCGTGCCACACGGGGATTGCGCCATCGGCAGTGGCGGTGAGGCCGAAGACGAGCTGCTTGAGGTCCGGGCGGTGATCTTTGTTGTGCCCATGGGTGATGTGGGGCTTGCCGTGGGCAGTCGCGTAGGCGCCCTGGAACGTGACCGTGGTCGTGTCGTGGTGGAACCGCTCCGTCGCAAGTTCAAACTGCTTGATGATGCGCAAGGCCAAGCGGAACCATATGCTGCGCCCCCGTTCGGAGGTGAGCGCATCCAGGGCCCGCGCCACCCGATCGTCGTTGATCGCCGCGTACTGCGAGGGGGTCAGCGCCAGCACCGCGGGCTCCACCGGCGCGAGCCACGTGGCGATCCGATACAGCGGGCCGGGGGAGACGAGCAGGTTGTGCACCAGCACGGCGAGCGTGCGCGCGTGATCGACGACCCCCTGGCGCGCGTGCCCACGCAGCCGCGAATGATGGGCTCCAGGGTGAGGCGTTCGAGGAAGTGCGCGATGATCGGATGCGGCCCGAGGTGATGGATCCGGTGCACCGCGCCCGGAGGAGCGCTGTGGGGACGACGGCCAGCGCGGGGCCGGAGCGTCATCCGCCTGGGGACCGCACGGCATCTTGACGACTCCATTGTGTCTGTCTGTATAATAACAGACAGATTTCCGAAGTCAAGCATTTGTTCGAGTGTGCGGACATGGCGGACGCGACAGACGCGATACGGACGTATGAGGCGCTCAAGGCCGCGGTGGGACGCCTCGGGTGGGTCCGGCCTGGCACGCTCGTGCGCCGATTCACCCGATGCGGCAAGCCCGGCTGCCACTGCATGGCGGATCCACCGACGCTCCACGGGCCTTACTACGATTGGACCTATAAGATTCGCGGCCGGTCGATCGCGAGGCGCCTCACGGCCGCGCAAGCTCAGCGCTGCGGGCAGTGGCTGCAAAACCATCGCAGGTTGCGGCGGATCGTGCACAAGATGGAAACGCTGTCGCGGAAGGAGACGGATCGGTTGCTACGCGCGATCGCCAAGGAACCTCACGAGAAGTAGGTGCGGTCTAACCCCCTAGCAAAAATCTGCAAACCCGCCCCTCAGACTTGCGGAATGTCGGATGTGTAAGAGGTACCCTCAAAGGGTGTGTAAATGCTGAAGGCGGTGTATCCTCCTGAGAGAGAGACCAACAACCAGGCCTTGTCAGAGGCCCCAGGGAGGAAACACACCGCCATGGACAAGCAGAACACGGATCACGACACGTCGTCAAGTCCCAGCTGGGACAAGTTGGAGGCCTGGGCTTGGATGCAGATCCAGACGTGGTTCCAGGATCTCCTCGAGGCGGAAGTCACGGAGCTGCTCGGGCGCCGCAAGGCGCAACGCCGACCGGCCGTGGACGCGCCGGCGGGCTATCGCAACGGCTATGGCAAGCCGCGGCGGCTGACGCTGAGCGCCGGGACGATTACGGTGCGACGTCCGCGCACCCGCGGGCTGGAGGACCGGTTCGAGAGTCGGCTCTTGCCGTTGTTTGTCCGCCGGACGCGCGAAGTGAACGCCCTGCTGCCGGAGTTGTATCTGCATGGCCTGGCCCAGGGGGATTTGGCGCTGGCGCTGCGCGGGCTCCTGGGCGAGGCCGCGCCGCTGTCCGCGAGCACGGTGGCCCGGCTCACAGAGAAGTGGCAGGGGGAGTACGAGGCGTGGAACCAGCGCCGGGTGGACGAGCTGGAAGTGGTCTACCTCTGGGTCGATGGGGTCTATGTCAAGGCCGGTCTGGAGAAGGACAAGGCCGCGCTCCTGGTCGCGCTGGCGGGCTTGAGTGATGGCCGCAAGGTGCTCCTCGCCGTCGCGAGCGGGCCCCGGGAATCCACGGAGGCCTGGGGCACGTTCCTGCGGGCGCTGCGCGCGCGGGGCTCTGCGCGCCGAAGCTGGTGATCGGGGATGGCCATCTGGGGATCTGGGGCGCGCTGCGCGACGTGTATCCGGAGGCGGCGGAGCAGCGGTGTTGGAATCACCGCATCGTCAACGTGCTGGACACGCTCCCCAAGCGCGCGCAACCGCAGGCCAAGCCCCTCCTGACCGCGATCGCGTACGCGGATGCGCGTTTCGGCCCATCGTGATCGCCCATTTCGGAGCATCGTGATCGCCTGTTTCGGTCCATCGTGATCAGCGTTTCGGCATCATACGTTTCGGAGCATCGTGATCACCCCGAACGCCTGATCGTATCTACCGTCACGGTTCGGTATCTGTGGAGCCGGGGGCGACTGGACCGACACTTTTCAGACGCTGGTAGTCGGATACGTCATCGCCCCGAGGAGGGACGATGGCGACGAAGCGGCTATCCATGCGGCAGACACGCGAGATTCTTCGTCAGAAGTTCGTCCTGGGACGCAGTCACCGGGAGATTGCCAGCAGCCTCGGGGTCAGCGTGGGCGCGGTCGGGATGGCGGTGTCCCGGGCCCGCGTGCGCGGGCCTGGACTGGCTCCAAGTCGAGGCCCTGCCCGATGACGGCCTGGACGCGCGGCTCTACCGACGTGCAGCGCTCCCTACCGGCGACCGGCCCGTCCCGGACGGCGTGTATCTCCACACCGAGCTGCGCAAGCCGGGCGTGACGCTGCAGCTGCTTGCATGAGGAATATCTGCAACAACATCCCACCACCGGGTATCGCTACACGCAATTTTGCGGGTTCTACACTCGCTGGCTGGATCGGCATCGGCTCACGATGCGGCAACGCCATCGCGCCGGCGAGAAATTCTTCGTCGATTACTCGGGCAAGAAGCTCTCGTACATCGATCCGGTGAGCGGCGAGATCATTCCCGTCGAGTTGTTTGTCGGCGTCATGGGCGCGTCCAACTACACCTATGCGGAAGCGACGCGCACCCAGCAAGGCCCGGATTGGATCGCCAGCCACCAGCGCGCCTTCGCCTTCTTGAGAGGTGTGCCCGAGGCCGTCGTGTGCGACTGTTTGAAGAGCGGCGTCGTCGAGCCGTGCCGCTATGAGCCGGGACTGCAGCGGACGTACGAGGAGCTCATCCAGCATTACGGGGCCGTGATCTTGCCCACGCGCCCGCACGCGCCCGGGACAAAGCGAAAATCGAAGCGGGAATTTTGGTGGCCCAACGCTGGATCCTCGCCCGGTTGCGGCATGAGACCTTCTTTTCCCTCGAGGCCCTCAACGCCCGCATCGCCGAGCTCGTCGACGAGTTGAACCGCCGGACGATGCGCCTGTATCAGGCGAGTCGGCGCGAGCTCTTCGAACGCCTCGATCAGCCCGTCCTCCGCCCGCTGCCGGCGATGCCTTTCGTCTATGGCGAATGGAAGGTCGCGCGGGTCAATGTCGATTACCACGTGGACGTGTTGCGGGCACTATTATTCCACGCCCTTTGCGCTCGTCCACGAGCCCGTCGACGTGCGCTTCACGGCGACGACGGTCGAGATCTTCCATCGCGGCCAGCGCGTCGCCGCGCACCGCCGGAGTCTCGTGCGGGGCGGCCACACCACGTCGCGGCCCATATGCCGAAGGCCCATCAAGCGCACCTCGAGTGGACGCCCTCTCGGATCCTCGAGTGGGCCGAACGGGTCGGGCCAGAGACGCATGCGCTCGTCGACGCGATCCTGAAAGATCGGCCCCACCCGGAGCAAGGATATCGATCCTGTTTGGGGCTCTTCCGCTTGGGACAGCGGTACGGGACCGCGCGGCTCGAGGCGGCGTGCGCGCGGGCACTGGCGGTGGGCGCGCGCTCGTACCGCCAGGTCGATGCCATGCTCAAGCGCGGGCTCGATCGCGTGCCGCTGCCGGTGCAGACCACGCTCGAGCCCAGCCCGGCGATCTCGCACGATCACGTGCGAGGACGTGAGTATTACCAATAACGCCAAAAGGAGCAGTGTATGCTGACGAACCCGACGGTCGAGAAACTCGGTGCGCTCCGGCTGCAAGCCATGGTCGCTGCGTGGGAGGCGCAACAGCAGGATCCCAACGTCACGGCGCTCGCCTTCGATGAGCGGCTCGCGCTGCTGGTCGAAGCGGAATGGCTCGCCCGCGAGAATCGGCGCCTCGCACGCGCCTTGCAGGAGGCCAAGCTCCGCCCCAGTCATGCCTGCCTCGAGGCCGTCGACTACGCGACCCGACGCGGCCTTGAGCGCAGCCAGCTGCGCCAACTCGCGACCTGTCGGTGGGTCGCCGAACATCACGCCGTGATCATTGTCGGCGCCTGCGGCACCGGCAAGAGCTTCCTCGCCTGCGCCTTAGCCCGGATTATTCATGAAGCGACTGCAAACGGCTATCTCAGTGCAGTATATGTGCATTGACGATGTTGGTGATACTTCAGCGGGTTCATGCGAACGGGTGTTCAGCGGCGCACCGCCAATTTGGGCCGAGTCGGACGACAGGTATTTCTTGGGGGGTGTACTGCGGAGACGACCTTCAGAATGTGGCCGAAGACCGTGGATGTGCTATCTGAGCAGCCCGCCGAAGGCCAAGGCGATCTTGTCGAAGCTGCTCCGGAACGGGAACGCGACGGGGAAATGAATGACCACGCGGCGCACGGAGACGTCCACCCGCGCGCCGAGCTTCAGCAGCCGCTCGCGCAAGGTCCCGATCTGGGCTCGCGCACACGCCGTGCCCGCCGCCCGCAGCCGCACCTCCTGCAGTAACACGTACGCCGCGGCCGTCAGCAGGACGCGGAACTGGTTCGCGAGGAACGTGGAGCAGCTCGTGCGATCGATCTCCATCCCCTCGTGGAGTTCTTTGATGCGGTTCTCGATGTCGCCACGCTCGCAGTACACGTGCGCATAGATCCACCGTGGGCTCCGCTTGAGATTGGTGATGAGGAACCGCGGATTGTCTTTGGGCGCGCGGTCGGCGAGCCGGACGACCTCGGCTTTGAAAATCACCCGCCGCAGTGCCCCCTTCCAGCTCTTGGCGGCATAGCGGCCCTCGCCGTAGAGATGCTCGGTCTGCCCGCTCGTCTTTGACCGCTGCCGCGCCTGCCGCATCGCGCGCTCCGCGAGCCGGAGCAGCACGTCATTCTTGGCCATCGCCACCACATACGCGACCCCTGGCTGCGCCTCGAGGAACGTCAACACCTCCGGACCGGCGAACCCGCCGTCCAACCGTACCCGAATGCGGGCGAGGGGGAACGCCGCCCGCACCCGGGCCAGGAGGCGCCGCAATATCCCGATCGCCCCGTCCTTCGCCGACGCATTGCCCGGCCGCAACACCGCGGCGACCAGATATTGCTCCGCCTCGTTGTTGAAGGTCAGAAAGGCGACGAGCGGCAGATAGCACCACGTGTCGTAATGCCCATTCCAAAAGGTTAATTGCTGCGCGCCGTGCGTCGGGTCGTCGGTCGGGTCCAGGTCGATCGTGATGCGCTTCGTCCGCCCGTGCAGCCGGCGCCGGTGACGCTCGATCACACAGTCCGCCAGCCTCTCGCCCATCCGGTACACGTCCTTGGAGTCGACGGCATTCTCGAACCGTGAGAGCGTCGGTTGCGAGGCCAAGGCCGCGCCCGCGAGCGGATCCCGCCCCAGCAGCAGCTTATGGATGGGATCGTGCGCCACGTGCGCCGCGTCATTGGCATCCGCGTAGCCACACGCGATGCCGTACACGCGCTGCGCCAGCAGGGCCGCGAGTCGTGCGCCACCTTGCCGGGCTGGCGCGGATCATCCAGGCACGGAGCCAGTTGCGCGGTGAAGCGCAGGCACAGATCGGCGGCCCGGAGCAGGATGGCGCCCCCGTCCGAACTGCCCTGTAACTGATCGCACGCCACGACGACGGGTTTCGGAAAGAGCCCGGCGAACTGCAACAGCATGAGACCATCCCCCCCAGGGGCACGCGGTGGACCGCGCGGACGATGGCGCGCGCGAGGTGACAGGCCCGGTGGACTTACAGTAATATAACTGATATACTTCCAGAAGTCAAGGGGCCATCCACGTGTCCACGTGCCGCCCCGCAGACGTCGGGGACGTGGGAGGAGCGACGATGGCAGCGAGTCAGCAACAGTATGACGCGCTCAAACAAGCGGTCGGAAGCTTGGGGTTCGTCCGCCCGGGCAGCGTGGTGCGGCGTTTCATGCCGTGTGGTAATCCGGGGTGCCGGTGCATGGCCGATCCGCCCCAACTGCACGGACCCTACTATCAGTGGAGCTACAAAGTGCGGGGCAAGACCGTCAGCGTGCGCTTGAATGAAGCTCAGGCGCGGCTCTGTGAGGAATGGCTGCATAACCACCGGCAGCTGCGCGTGCTCGTCCGTCGGATGGAGGCCCTGTCGCTTCGGGAAACCGACCGCCTCTTACGCGCGCTGGCCGACCCGAAGCGAGCCAAGCGAGCACCGCGCAAGTCCACGAACACGGTGTTGTGATTTGTACAGACGCTCATCGGCTCCCGGTGTGCTTCAAGCCGCGATTCGACACGCGTTTCCGGTTCCAGACGAGGGTCTTGCCATCAAAGACATGAATTATCCGGGTTAGCGCACCAAGCCTGCCGACAGGGCTATCGCGCACTCTATTGGCGTACCTCGCGGCTGTTCCACGAACTTACGCTGGCGCGGGCCGCCGGGACCTATCCGCGCCTCTTGGCGCGCCTCGCGCGCGTCGATGTCCTCGTGCTCGACGATTGGGGGCTGGCGCCGGTCCAAGACCAAGACCGCCAGGATCTGCTCGAAATCCTCGAGGATCGCTACGACCTCAGGTCGACCGTGATCACGAGTCAACTCGCTCCGGCGCTCTGGCACGATTATTTGGCGCACCCGACCCTGGCCGACGCCATCTGTGATCGTATCCTGCATCATGCTCATCGCATTGAACTCAAGGGCGACTCGATGCGGAAAGTCCGCGAGAAGCCGGCGAAGGAGGGGTAGCGCCATGCCTCCCCGAGTGTGCAAAACGCCACCACGGGCTTTCCAAGGGGCTGCTTTTGTCCACGTCTAGCCGGTGCGTCAGTGCAGGACGGCATTCCGGGGGACGACCGCCACCGAGGAGTTACTCATCCGTAATCGAAACGAAAGGGCTAGCTTCGGCAATCGACCACGAGAAGAAGGGAGGCGCTGTTCGCTCGTCCGGCCCAGCGTCGCGATGCTCCGGGATCGTCGCTTGCGCTCCGTTCACGATCACCGATCACGGTGTTCACGATGGAGCGAAATGACTGTTCACGATGAGCGAAATACGCACGCGGAGACGCGGGAGGAGGCCGAGCGGCGGAAGGCCGCCTTCCAGCGCTGGGCCACCGGCCGGGGGCACGAGGACGCCGTGCGCGTACTGGATCGCGACTGGGACCGGTTCGTCACCTTCTACCAGTTCCCCCGGGAGCACTGGTCACATCTGCGGACGTCGAACCCGGTGGAGTCACCCTTTGCGGCCTTGCGGTTGCGCACGGATGCCGCGAAACGCTTCAAGAAGGTTGCCAACGCGCGCGCGATCATCTGGAAGCTGTTGCTGGTCGCGGAGCGCCGCTTCCGACGGCTCACCGCCCCGGAGCGTGCCACTGAGGTCTACCTAGGCGTGAAGTTCGTGAATGGCGTGAAAGTCACGACCAACGGTCAGGAGGTCGCCGCCTGAAGATTTACACGCCTATTCGACGGAACCTCAGGGGGAGGAAGGATGCCTTGGGTGCCCGTACCGGTCCACGCCTGCGACAACACCTCGGTACAGCTGCAACATCTCGATGCCAGCGAGACAAGGTGGCGAACGCTTATTACTGGTCCTGATCAAACCTCCTGCCATCAGATGCCATGCGCGAATTGGAGCAGAGCCGTTGGCGCATTGGTCCGCCCGGTACCTAGGCAAATTCAATTGTGATTACCACAATACTGTGGAGTGGCAGCGTGACCTTGAGCTCGATGTTCGCTCCCCGTCCGGGGAGCAGACTCATCCGGATCTGCCTGCGCTGTTTGTCAACGCCGGGGTAGAAGTGACCTGCCGTCGCCGGTGTGGAGCCGGGATGTTTGTCCGTTGCGAGGGCACCCAGGGCAATCGACCGCGGGACACGTGACGCTCTGATCGCCGCAGTCCCGATGAGACCGCCTCCGACGATCAACGACCATCAAAGCTAGGGAACCCCACGGGCGAGGGTGACGCCCAAGACGACGATCGCGACCGACAGGATACAGCACAATCCGGCCGACCCATGCGGCCCGCCGCCGGAACCGCCGGAGTTCGATCGGCCCGGCATTATCTCGCGTCATTCTCGTCATCTGCCCGCTGGCCGCAAGATCGTGCCACGCGCTGAGCAACAACACCAGCGCGACGAACAGGAGCTTCAACCCCAGCACGTGCCCGAACCATCCGTGCCACAACTCGCCGTCCCGCGCCTGTCGCCACCCGTACCCTCGAACCGCGAGGTTCGCACAGCCGGTCATCACCAGCGTGAGCAGCGCGGCCCACCCCACCCATCGAAACCGGATCGCGGTCGTACGGATGAGCGGCAGCGCCACGCCGCGATAGTCCGGCTGACGGAGCGCGGGGAGCAGCACCGCGGCGAGGAACACCATGCCGCCGATCCACACGCAAGCCGCGAGGATGTGGAGTGAAACCGCGATGAGGTACCATGTCATGGATGGTGCTCCGCTGGATGAGGTCGCGCCCGGCGAGCTGTTGCCGCCGAGGACAGCGTGTTGAGCAGGAAGAGGAGAATGGCGGCCACGCCGAACAGCCCGCCCCACGCCCGCACCGAATCCCAGCCGTCGAGATCTCCCGCAAGGCGCACGACGAGTGAGAAGTTGAGCAGCCCGATGTGGCTATAGAACCACGCCCGATACGGCACAGCCCCGCCGAGGACGGCCGGGAGGATGATCGGCGCGTGCGCAAACACCATCGAGAACACGAACCCGAGGAAGACTGCGTGCAACATCGCGTCGTAGTGTGGTCCGGTCAGGGCCCCCCCGAACGCCACCCACAGCACGCCGCCGACGCCCAGCCAAACGTAGCCAGACAAGAGGCCGACCGCGATGAAGCGGGGGAGACCCGGCCGTCGGACTGTGTATCGGGCGATGTCGTACCGCCATAACCATCCCGCCAGCCCAACCATTGCGAGTCCGGCAAGCCGCTGCCCTGGCGCCCCCGTCGTGCCCGAAAGCGCGAGCCCGAGCACGTACACCGCGGTGATCGCGACGAAGGCGGTCTGACGGCCGCGGTCTCGCCCCGCCAGGCGGCTGAGCTCGAGCCGCTCGCCCACGATGGTGAGGACGAGAAAGCCGGCGAGCCACGAGACGACGACCGGGAGGGCCACGCCGGCAAGCCACGCGACGTTCGCCATGAGCCACATAAGCGCGCCCATTTCCATGATCACCGCGAACCACGCGAGCTGACGCTGCATGAGGCGGCCGAAGATCCCAACGAGACCGAGGCTGCCGAGTGTGATCAAGAGCGGTCCGACCGGGGCCGGCACACCGCCGAGAAGCGCGAGGCCGCCGAGACCGCTCAACAACGGCGCGGCATATGCCCACGGCTCTTGGATGGCAACCGCCCGCTCGAGGGTGATGAGCGTGCCGAAAAACCCGGACACCATGAGCGGGCCGTGTGCAACGGGCAACGCCGGGGCAAACGACGGCAGCGGCCATCCCATGCGCTCAAGGCCCGCCCACATCCCCCCGAACAGCGCGAGGGTGCTGAGCACCATCAGGGCCAGCCGGCCTCCCCGCGACTCGGCGCGGCCCCGCCCCTCCCGCGGCGTGGTCGGCCTTATCGCCACCGACCCCGCCGCAGCCCGACTACTACCTCCGCGTCATCCTGTTCGGTGGGCGGGGGCGTCACGACCGTTGGCCCGACCGCTATCCGATACACGAGCGGCTCGCCCGTGGCGGTTGCCACCGAATGTTCATGGGATGGTCCCGCGGTGTCCACTCGGATGTTCCTCATGGCGCGCAGTCCCAGTGGACCATGCTCCGTTATGGAAGGTCCGGCGATGAGGGCGTCGAGCTCGTGGTGCTTGAGCGATCCCCGTTCCAGCAGCACCCTGGCCATCCACTCCAGCAGCGCCTTGTGCTCCGTCCGCACCTATCGCGCCCGGCTGTAGCATTCGTCGACGATCCGCCGGACCTCTGTGTCATACGGATCGTCGGCGTCCGGTGTCCGATGAACACCCGCTTCATTGATCGAGCCTCTACTCTTCCGCTCGCAGGGCCGATTTCGGACCGCCGGTCCGTCCGATTCCCCGGGGGCCAGCGGGACGTTCCAAATTACCAGTAGGGTCCCGGCGAGGAGCGCGATCCCACTTCCGAACCACATGATCGCACCGGCCACGCGCTGATCGTGAAGCGCCGAGGTCACTCCGACGCCGGGCAGATCCTGATAGTAACTGAAGAGCACCCGGTCGGACAGGGTGATGATGCCCCCGAGTAGCGTTCGCTGCGCCATGGCGGCGGCCAGGTAGCCGACGCGCCCCGCCAGGCTCATCGGATGCCCCGATGGCGGGGTCCCAATGACGGGCCACCAAAGCAGAAGGCCCGCCGCAAAAAAGGACAGGTGCTGAAGGTTGTGGAGAAATCCATTCACCTCCACCGCGTTGTATGCGGCAGGAGCATGCCACGCCCAGAGGAGTCCCGTGGAGATACCCCACGCGGCGGCCGGACGCGTCACCAGGTCGAACAGGCGGCGTGGCGGTGCCGCCGGACGAAGAGATCGTCCGATCCATATCCGCAGAGGCCGCGGAAGCCCCCACACGGCCACAGCCAATGGCCTTCCCAGCAGCACGAGCGGAGCGGCGACGATCATCAGCAGTTCGTGCTCGCCCATGTGGATCGAGAAGCGTACCGACTGGAAAGCATCGAGCGGGCCTAAGAGCGCCACCGCCACCACCGCCCAGCCACCCACGAAGGCGACGAGGCGGCGCGCTGGAGCGGCCCGCTCGTAACCGCGGGCCCTGAGCGCCATCCACCCGCGCAGATACACGCCCACCACGATCACCAACACCGGGAGCACGTCGGAGCGCCAGTGCCAGGTTGTGAGCACGACAGACCAACTCACCCGCAGGTCTCCCTCGCACAGAAGTGTGATGAAAGCGAAGGGGCGTCAGCCCGCCAGGCGGTCGATGGCCATGGCGGAGAACAGAAGCGCCAGGTACACAATCGAGTACGCGAACAGTGCCGCGTCCATGTGGGGTCGGCCCCGCAGCACCGCCCACGCGAGCGCGACGAAGACACCGTCGAGGACCAGGGCCGCGATCAGGTAGGTCACCCCGAGCACGTGCAGAGGCGCGTACAGGAGGAGCGTCATCGCGGCGAGCGCGAGCGTGTACCCGAAGATCTGTCGCCGGGTCTCGGCCCCCCCGCGCACGACCGGAAGCATCGGGACCGCCGCGGCACGATACTTGTCCTCCTTCCCGAGAGCAAGCGCCCAGAAGTGCGGCGGCGTCCACAGGAAGACGATCCCGAAGAGGATCATCGCGGGCATTGCCAGGTGCCCGGTCACGGCCGTCCACCCCACAAGCGGCGGCACGGCGCCGGCCGCGCCGCCGATCACGATATTCTTGGGTGTCCGCCGCTTCAACCAGAGCGTGTAGACGCCCACATAGAAAACGAGGCCCGCGGTCGAGAGCCCCGCGCTCACGAGGTTCACGCCGACCCCCAGCATCACGATAGAGAGCAGGCCCGTGACCGTCCCGAACGCGAGCACGTGCGATACTTGCAGGCGCCCCGCCGGCACCGGACGCGAGCGCGTCCGGCGCATGACCGCATCGGTATCTCGATCGATGATCATGTTGAAGGCATTCGCCGACCCGGCGGCCAGCGTTCCGCCCAGCAGAGTCAGCAGGAGGAGTCCCACGGGAACATGGTGCGGCGTCGCGATCAGCATCGTCGTGACCGTGGTGATCAGCAAGAGCAGGATGATCCGCGGCTTCATCAGCGCCAGATAGTCCGCGACCACCGCAACGCGCCCGTAGACTGCCCGAACGCTGAGCGCGGTCCAGACCGTAGCCGGACGTGCACTCTCCATCATCAACCGGCTCCCCGCGTGCGCTGCCAGGCGGGGCCTAACCGGGCGAGAAGGTCGTACGTGAGCCACACCAGCGCAAGCCCCAAGAGTGTTGTGAAACCCGCGCCGATGGCAGCCAGTGTTTCCTCCCCAGTACTCGGCACCGGGACCGCATAACGTCGAGGCATCCCCGCCGCCCCGGAGATGAAGAACGTCATCACGAACCCCACCCCGGCCCCGCCGTAGACCCATGCTGCGGTGCGGCTCAGTCTTGGCTCTGGCTTCCCGCTGAGGTCGGTCACCAAATGGTAGAGGAACGCCCAGACGAATGCGACCACCCCGAGCAGATAGTACGTGTGGAAGTGTGCCGGTACCCACATCGTGTTGTGATACACTTGGTTGACCGGAATCGTCGCATCGATCACGGCACCGATCCCGCCCAACACCCATCCCCAGAGTCCGATCAGCATCAGGATCGGCGTGACTGCAAGGCGCAGCCCGGAGCGGTGGACCAGCATGAGCGCGCCCAGCACGGTCACCAACAGGACGGGCAGCGCCGCCCCGTACGACCCAACCTCTCCGATGAACTGGAGCGGCACGCTGTTGGCAAAATCTTCGTAGAGATGGTGGAAGTACGGAAGCAGGATGGAAACAAGGAGCAGGTTGATCGCAAACGCACTGAGCCGAGTGGTCTTCCACGCCCGCCCGGCGTACAACGGCAAGGTCGCATAGACGATCCCGGCCCCAAGGTAAATCGTGAGGTTGGCCATGTCGTGGCCAAACAGATAGACAAGATTCTTCATGAGCAGCGCGTCGACGTTACCGGTCAGGCTCAGAGTCTGGCCAAACACCGGGACCAGGTACACCGCTCCGACCAGGACCGAGAAGGCTCCGTAGAGGGCGATCACCGTCGCGACGATGTCCTGGAGGTATGGTACGGGACCAGGGTCCTTCCCTCCGCTCCGCGAGAACAGAAGCGGCCACGCCAGGGCGCGTCGCAGCCCCCCATACGCCTGCGCGGTCCCGAGCACCACTGCGACGCACCACGCGCCGAACCCCAGCGCGACGAATAAGTAGCCGAGCAGAAACGCCAACGTGGCCCACGGCGTCCATCCTGCCTGATAAGCGATCGGCAGTGGGTACAGCACCGTCCAGCCAGCGGCAAAACCTCCGAGCAGGACGGCGATGGGAATGTAGCCGATGCCGAGGATGTACAGAATGAACGCGGTCCACAAAAGACGGATGTTGAGGCGCACATGCGGGCTCAGCACAGCAATGATGCCGCCCATCGCCCCAAGCAACACGCCGGCGACCATGCCCGCGCCGTGCAACGTGAAGAACTCGTCGTAGTGGGCCGGATCGACCTGGAGAAACTGCGCGTGGCCGAGTTGCATCGCAAGACCGAAGAGGCCCATCACCAGGAACAACACCAATCCCACATACAGGTACACGAGCGCGACCCGGAGTGCGGCGCCGTTCTTCCCGTTCAGCAGTGTTCCCGTCATCCCCGTCGCCCGCCCTATTGGACGTCGAGCACGGCGATCATTGCGATATGGGGATTCCCGCAGTACTCCAGGCACCGCACCAGATACTGACCGGGCCGTGAAAAGCGCACCACCAGGTGGTTCGTATATCCGGGCATCGCCTGCACTTGCGCCATCAAATGACCACTAGGATCGTAGATCCCGAATCCGTGATTGACGTCGACCGAGGTCACCGAAAACTCAACAGGAGTACCGGCAGGCACGTGCGTTTGGCTCATGGTCCATAGCCACATCTTCGACGTCACGGCGACCTGGACCGTGGGAGGCCCGAGGCGTGCTTCCGCCAGGCCGAGATACGGAAACCACCGGATGGAAGCCAGGAACGCCACCGCCAGCACCACCGCGAGCACCGGAAACAGCGCCCGCCTCAGAGCCCCGCCTTTGGCGTAAATGGCATCGTACGACGCCGGTGGCGCCGACGCCCGGATGACCGCCCACGCCCACACACAGGTCCAGGCCACGCCGAGCACGATGAAGACGACAAACGGTCCCCAAGGATTCATCCGCGTCTCCTCCGCGGGGCCCAAGCAGATGGGCACCCGTGCTCGCACCTTCCGTTAAGGGACTCCAACTCCTTCTCCGTACGGCCACCGCATGAAGTCGCTGCCGGAGCGACAGGGCGAGGTGGGTCGACAACTCGTCTTCCCAGAGGGCTTCAGCACTGGACTCAATCTGCACCGATCCGACGCTCCATCCGGCGCGATTCGGCGCAGCGGCGTGCAGGACGCCGGAGACAAGCGCGCGGAAAGCCCTGGAAAATGACAGTTCCCGGAGCCTGGCGCTACCCAGTGCTACGGGAAGTTTGGCGGCGGGGGGAGAATTTTGGGAGTGATTCGGAGACGGCGGAACCCTAAAGTCGCGCGGCACGAGCCAAGCTTACGCAAAATTAGAAGACTCGCTCGGCGCTAACCAAGCGAGTCTTCTAGGTGAACTTGGTAGCGGGGGGAGGATTTTGGGAGTTACCGACACGACAGATACTACTGGCGTGATCAGCTACCCCAACACCGAAGGTCGAATCCCTGTTTTCCCGAATGGTGACTGCGACTCGGACTCGATCTGGGAGGGCCAGTCATGGAGCAGCAGTTCCAATTCGACATTGAAGTCAACCCCGACCCCCAGGACATCGAGTCTCTCAGGGACCACGTCGACACATTCAACGTCGAGGAGACAAAGATCTACGACTACGGGGACCTCGCGATCTTCTTGCGCGATTCCATGAGGCAGCTCATCGCCGGAATCCGTGCGTATACATGGGGTGGGTGCCTCGACATTCGATCCTTGTGGGTGCGCGAGGACTTCCGTGGAGAGGGACTTGGATCAAAGTTGATGCGCGCCGTTGAACAGGAGGCGATCCGCAGAGGTTGCCACATCGCCACTCTCGAGACACATAGTTTTCAGGCACCTGGTTTTTATGAAAAGCTCGGCTACGAAGAAATCGGTGTCCTCGATGGATACCCTATTGGACACAAGAAGCACTACTTGAAGAAGGTACTGTCAACCTGACCAGACCAGATACCCTTACTTCGCCGAAGGAGGCTTGGAAGTTACCGGCTTGAGAGACCACATCCGCAACTCAACTAGTAGTCAATCTCAAAAAAATAAGGACTCGCTCCGATGCTTCGAGCGAGCCCTCTGTACTGGTAGCGGGGGGAGGATTTGAACCGCCGACCTTCGGGTTACCCAGGCCCCGGGGTGAGGCGTCATCGCTTCACTTGTCGCCGTGCCGGCACCCTTTGACTGTTGCCCCAGAACCGGTGGCCGCTCCGACGGCTCTCCTGCAGCATAGCCGCCAACTCACCGGGCCGGAGATCCCCCGTAATCCCCGGGACATCTAAGGGAGAACTTACCCTGCCGGCTGGTTGCAGTACAAACAACTGCCCATCGCGGCGGCGGATCTGAACTTGCCCTTCCCGCCGTGACTGTTCCAACACGCTTGCGAGCCGCTGACGAGCTTCAGAATATGTATAAACCTTCATGGCATCGCCTCCCAGACCTCAAGCCCCAGTTTCAGCGCCGCGGCCCGCAGGTGCTTGTCAATCGACAAAAGAGGAGCGCGGTGGGCTCGGACCGCCTCTAGAATATAGGCATCGTAGGCGTAGAGTCCCAGTTGCTCAGCCAACTCAAGCGCCTTGGCAACAGCGATGGGCAGCAAACGCAGCGGGATCCGCTCGAATGACACCCACGCATCCCGAACTTGCCGAGCACTGAGTCGCTTCCGGCGAAATCCTGCAATGAGTGCGTTCCCTACCTCCCACGGGACGGAGCCCGGAGCCAACAGCACCGCACCCTGCGTGCGAGCAATAAGTGACGGACGCTCCGGCTCATCAAGCAGCACCGCGAGCAAGGCCGACGTGTCGACGACGAACTCCACCGCTTTTGCCTCTGCCAATCGTCCTGGTGCCGCTCGAGCAGGTTTCCTCAAAACGCGAAATTGCACCCGCGATGACCGACGGTTTACCCTTTGACAAGGGTCAGCGAAATATCTATACTAATATATATACTCGGGTATATACCACACGATGTGAGGTGCCCGATGGCCAGGACAGTCGGGGTCAAGGAAGCTCACCAGAAACTTACTAAGCTAATCCGCGCAGCTGAACTAGGCGATCAAGTGGTCATTACCCGTGAAGGAACCCCGGTCGCCATCCTCCTCGGCACTGATGAGTACAACAGCATGATGGCGACACTCGAAGAAATGGCAGATCCGGGGGCGCTGAGGACTCTGAGAGAGGCTCAGGCCGATGCCAAGGCGGATCGAGTATACACGTACGAGGATGTGTTCGGTCACCCTCCGCTGCGGGACGCTCGTAAGCATCGCTAATGGCGGCACTTCGATTCACAGGGCGGGCCTTACGCGATATTCAGAAGATTCCCGCCGAACTCCGGAGAAGGCTCGAGATAACACTAGACCAACTGATCGATGATCCCAGAGCGGGCGATCCGCTGCACGGAGAGTGGGAAGGGTATTGGAAACTGAGAATGGGCAAGTACCGAGTCATTTATCGAATCGTAAACACAAATATCGTTGAAGTTCAGTACGTGCGACATCGCCGCGAAGCTTACCGGCGATAATCCCAATACTGGGGAAGTACAGGCTCGTTACATCTCTCGGAAAACAAAAGTGGACCCGCGCAGTGTCACGCAGAACCACTCAGTGAACTTGGTAGCGGGGGGAAGATTTGAACCTCCGACCTTCGGGCTATGAGCCCAACGCCCCCTGCCCGGAACGCCCGTATTTACAGGCCTTTCAGAGGATCCTCGCCTTGTGCGAACCTGTGTGCGGACCCCCGATCGGCGATAGTGACCAGCATTGATTTGGTTCTGGAAAAACGAGCTGTCTCCCGCCCATAACACTCGGCTGCCGACCTGGTCGCAGGCAGTTATCGTACCTGTGCACAGTTCCCGTCCGCCTGAGCCCATCGGTGTCGTCCGGGGATTTCGCGCCGTGAAGCATTCAATCGCGGTTAGACCGAATCCTCAGACACTGCCTGGATCCGTCCGGCACGCACGGCCCGCACCAGGGCAGCGTGATCCCGCTCCGTCTGATCCGCGTACGCCGCGGCGAATTTCGCCAGCGCACGGCCGAACCGGTCGCCACGACCCAGATAGCCGCTGATCGCGGCGGCGTCCGCGGATCTGGCGTGAGCGCACGCGAGAGCCCAGCCGCAGATTCTCGCGTATCCCACCGCCTGCGTCGCTGACAAGTCCTCGAGCGACGCCGACATCTTCATGTCACGCAGCTGCCGCACGTAGAAGTTCCGGCCGCGCGGCCCGCGCGCCCACCCCAAGAAGATGTCACTGGCGGACTGCATCAACCGCTGTCCCATCACGACGCGCTGTCCTTGATTGTCGTACGGACTTCGCCCCGTGTACGGTTCGAGCACCGACCGCATGGCTTGCTTGACCTGCAGGATGAGCGGATCATCGTCCGCCGACATATACAGCACGATGTAGCACCGTGTGCCCACGCTTCCGATCCCGACCACCTTCGCCGCGACATCCTCGAGATGATAGCGGTCCAGAAGCGCGCGAAGATCGTCTGGCAGCGTCAGGCGATACGCCGAGAGCGACTGTCGGACCCGCTCAGCCCAATTCGGTTCGTTCGCGACGTGGGTCATGAGCGGCGGCTGGTCCAGCAGCCGGTATCCGCTCTTCTCCGCCTTTGCGATTTTCGGAAACAACTGCTCGGCGACATGCTGGCGCGCCTGCGCATCGGCCCGCTGACGGGCCTGCCTCTGCTTCGCGCTCGGCGCGAGCTCAACGACCGTCTTCCACTCCAGACGGTGGTACCAGACTTCCATCGGCGTCAGCCGAGCGTTCTCGCGCATTCCGTCACGATACTGCATCACGCAATGCATCACCACGTCGCGGGCCGTGGCGTCGGACAGCTGATTCTCCCTGGCCGCCATCACGAAGCTCGCCGCGAGGCGCTTGACGTCCCACTCCCACGGCCCCGGGTGGGTCTCGTCGAAATCATTCAGGTCGAACACGAGCTGGCGTTCGGGCGTGGCGTACAGCCCGAAGTTCAACAGGTGGCAGTCGCCGCACAGCTGGGCACGCAGCCCGGTCGTCGGGGTCTTCGCGAGGTCGTAGGCCATCACCGCCGCCGCGCCCCGCAGGAACGCGAACGGGCTTCGCAGCATGCGCCCATACCGAATAGGCACCAGTTCCGGCAACCGCCCGCGATTCGACTGTTCGAGAAGCTCAATGGGGTCGCGGCGAGCGGTTGCGGTCTGCCACTCGCCGTGGAGCGCCCGCGGCACGGTGTTACGAAGCGCGCGGCCGGCCGTCTTCGCCTCCGCGCGAGTTCGCCCCGAGGCTCTGGGCTTCCGGCGGCGCACCTTCGGTGCGGCCTTCCGAGACTGCGTATCCATCGGCATGACGTTGCCCCCTGATCGGTCTCTGCAGCGCGGTCCCTCTCTACCCCCGGCTGTCCGCATCGCACGTGTTCGACGCCGTGCCCCGACCACGCTTCGCCGCCGCCGACCACCGACCATGCATGGGGTCAAGCCCCGCCCCAACCGCGAGGTCCGTCTCCAACACCCCGAGGGGTTGCTGGCATTGTCCAAGTGGCGGATGATGTCCGCAAGCCCCGACGCGTAGCGATCATGAAAGATTGGCGCAGACATGCTCCGCTCCCGTTGGTCCTTCAAGATAAATGCGCTGCTACCGCCGCCGTCGGCCAGGCGGGATGCGGCGTTGCGCGACAGGAGAGCGCCGAAGATGATTGCCGCAACGTGAATCGGGGGGGCCGCTGGGCCAGCGATCGCCCGATCTGCACATCCCATTACCTGTTGATGAACGTCATTGGCTTCTCCGGCGGATTCGGAGAAGGGCAAATCGTCGAAAACACTTGTCACACACGGCTTGGCGCGCCCCGGTGGATTCGAGCCCCGACCCGCTGCTTAGAAGGTGTGCGGTCGTTGGAGACCCCAGGAAGCGTTGCAGGGATTGACGCAGGTTCTATATGATTTTTAGCAATCGCCACTCGACCCGCCCCAACCACCCGAAGCCCTCTTCCACCCGCTTGCGAAACCGCAGGCTCATTACATGGCCGGGATGCCGGAGGGTGTGTCCGTCGATCGCGCTGCGCCGGCTCGTGTCGTTCTGCGCGACGCGGGGCGTGACATTCTGGGCACGCATCCCGACGATCGCCATGGGGACGGCGGAAACACAAACAGCCGAAACGTTGGTCAAGCAGGTGATCGTAGAGACGGCGACAGCCACCGGGACTGCGGAGCCAGCCCTGGCGGACGAATTGGTCGAACAGCTGGCGGCGGACACAGGGTTCGATACGGCCGACTCCGGACGGCGCATCACGCGTCGTCGCGGCCGTCGGGCGGTTCGCGCCGCACGATCTGGTGCGGTATGCCGATCGAGATGCCGTGCTCTTGCAGCGCAAGGCGCATGCGGCGATTGAACTCGCGCTTCACGGGGAGCCGCTGCATCGGCAACGTCATGATCCACACGCGAATCCCGACGCCCGCATGCGAGACGACCTCGACGCCGAGGACGCGCGGAGGTTCGAGGATCAACGCGCTCCACTGCGGATCATGATACAGCGTCTCGGTCACGTCGGTCACGACAGACAGCGCGCGCCCGACGTCGCTCTCGTAGGCGACCTCCACGGTCACGTCCATGCGCGCCCAATCGCGCGCCGAGTTGCGCACGATCGTGATTTGACCGTTTGGAATCGTGGTGAGACGTCCACTGATCTCCCGCACCCGTGTGGCGCGCAGCGTCAGACGCTCGACCACGCCGCCGATCTCGCCGACCGAGATATAGTCACCGACCGCGTACTGGTCCTCGGCGAGAATAAGCAGTCCGTTGGTAAAATCCTTGATGATGTTCTGGACGGCGAGCGACACCGCGAGTCCGAGGATGGCTCCAACCGTCAGCAACGGCACAGGCGGTAACCCGAGGGCCTCCACGGTCGCAGCGATCGCGATCAGGTAGACGAGGGCCGTTTTCAGGCCCTGCACGGCGTTCGTGATCGTCGGACCGCGACGCGCTTGGCGCCGGGTGTCTTCCCCGGAATAAGGGTGCATGTTTCCCCACGCATACAGGACGCGCCGGATCGCAACGTTCCCGAGACGGTCGAGAAGGCCGGCGAGAAACCAGATCAGGGCGATCACCAGCAGCCGCCTCGATGTCCCCGCCGCGATCGGCGCCGTGCCCGGGAACAGCGAGAGGGTCCACAACACCCCTCCGAGGCACAGCACGGCCAATGCCGAAAGGACGATCCACTCGAAGACGGACACTAGTGCAAGGCTTCTCTCGGCGCGCGCGCGCGCGTCCTCCTCGACGGGGCCCACCTGTCTCAGCGAGGCTCGCCTCTTGCCCAGGCGCCGCCGAGCGAGCCACAAGGCGGCGCCGAGGACGACGAGCGCACCCCAAATCTTCGGCAGAAGCTCGAGGTGACGCGCAACGACGGCCGGCTGGCGGCTCGCCAGCGCTTTGCCGAGAACGTCCTGGAGCTGTCTCCCCCACCGATTGGCCAGCTCATCGGCCGTCACACTGTAGTATCGTGCGTCCCGGTCGGTTACGGTGAGGAGCGAGATGTCGTTGGGGTGTCTCCGGTCCCCTGCCATCAGCACCGGAAAACCGTCGACTTTCACCACCGCCACGCGGAACGAGGCGGGATCGTAGTATGTGTCATAGGCGCCGAACAGCGACCCCGACCGCTGTGGATCATTGATGAGGACGTTGCGAAGATTCTCCTCGATTTGCGCGGCACGGATCTCCACCGGCACTTGGTCCCCGGATTCCTGCCGATTCTGGATGATGGGTCCCGTGACGTCGAACAACGCGCGGTTTTGGAACGTGACCGCGGCGAGCTCGACGTTCCCGACGCGGCGGACGCCGGCAGGAAGTTGCGGGGGGCTCGCGGTCGTCGTGGCCGGTGCCAGCAACGGATTGGCGGGAATCGCCGCCCCCGCGGCCATTGGCAGAACGACGACCGCCATCGCCGCCGCGCAGCTCGCAATGATCAAGAGCCTTTTGAGATGCCGCATGCTGCAGCCCGATCGGCTCGGCTCAGGCGCCTGTCGGCGCCGCACCCGACCGAGTTCCTCCCTCGTACGGGGATCCACCTGATCCGGATCTGCGCATCGTGATCATGCCTCGCTAAACTGAATGACGACCTTGATGTCCTCGGGCTGACGCTGTAGGGCCCGCATGAAATTCTCCGGGGGCTCGCGCCGCGTCACCAGGCGTGCCAGCCACGACCGGTCCGCGTGAGCCAGCGCTTGTCCGGCCTTGTACCAGTGCCGCTTGTTGGCATTTACGCTGCCGACGATCGCGTTGTTCTTGAGCACCGCCGCTGCTGCGACGTCAGCCACGGCCGGCCCAACCGTTGATCCGCCGGCCCCGACACCGGTAAGGCACACGATACCACCCGCACCGATTCCTGTGACCGCATCTTGGATGACCTGCCCGACACCGGTGCACTCGACGATGACGTCCGGTTCGAAGCCCACGTCCGCGACCGTGCCGGTATGGTACGTCGCCCCCAGAGCGCGAACGAGGTCGGGCTTGGGCCCCGATTCAACCCGATCGAGGACATGGACCTCTAACTCGCGCTGCCGTGCGACGAGAGCCGCAAGCAGACCGATCGGTCCAGCACCGGTCACCAGCACGGTACGCGGCTCCCAGAAGGCACGCTGACCGATCGCAAACACTTGCTCCCATGCCTTCGTCACGACTGTCGTTGGTTCGAGCAGCACTCCCAGAAGTCCGAGTGAAGGGTCGATCTTCATGGCGTACTCGGGCTCGATCCGCCAGCGCTCGGACATGAATCCGTTGATCTCCTTGATGCCGCGCTCGGTGTATTGGCCGTTCCGGCACATGTCCCACTCACCCACCGCACAGTTGGAACACGGCACGGGGTCGGGGCGCCGGACGATGCCAACCACGAGATCCCCTTTCCGAAACGCGGCACTCGGGCCCGGGTCGACCACGCAGCCAAGGGATTCGTGTCCGAGCACAAGGCGCGTCTCGCCCGGTGGGGCCCACCCGTACTTGCCGTCCACAATTTCGACGTCGGTCCCGCAAATGCCGACCGCGATGGCTTCGACGAGGATCGACCCGTCACGCACGTCCGGCTCGGGGATGTCTTCCAGGCGTGCAGTGTGCGGGTGGTGCGGTTCTACGGTGATGGCTCTCATTTCGACATCTCCTCGCGTGACGCGATGTACACGGTAGAAACTTCACCGCGCATACTGATGCGGTAGCAGGTGGCGTTCGTTACGGCCGACTCCACGTCTGCACGAAGACGTGACCACGAGCGCGCTTCAGGCCGCCGGACCTTTGCGTTGACATCTCTCCCGTAAGGCGAGATGCGCCCCTCATTCGGGACGAATGTTGGTCGAGTTAGAACGTGACCTGTCCACGCAGACCTAAGAGCACCACGGTGGAATTGTCCACCACGGTGGCAGTGATGAGAGAAGGAGCGTTGACCTGGGCCGTGATTGCTGGGGCAATGACCTGAAGGTCGGCCGTCACCCAGAACCATTTCGTAATAGCAACGTTGTAGAAGAGTTCGACACCGTATTCGTTACCGAGCGTCACCAGCGGGGCCAGAGCCTGTGCCAACTCACTGCTGTAGCTGTAGTAGAACACCCCCACACCGAACTTGTCGTTCGGCCGTCCCGGGAACAGACCCGTGCCGCCGACTCCCCCCAACGCCGACCACTGATACAAGGTAGGATTGCCGTCGGAAAGCCCCACCTGTCCGAACGCGCCCCAGGCCTTGGTTGGGTCTGACGGGCTCTGCCAGAGCGTCTGTTCGAAGGAATAGCCGAGCCAGTACCGCCCTTGCTTCTGCGACGGAGAGGTCTGCAGCAATTGAGGGGGGAGAAACATTTGGGCATTGTTGCCCCACATCCCCTCGGTGATAAACGCGTGGACTAAGGAATTGGCAAACCCCGGTATATTCGCGAATTTACCGAGATTCGGGAGGGTGGTGTAGTCCGTACCCCATTCACTGCTTACCGCGGCCGCGACACTATCCGTGCGCGGGAGACCGAACAGCGTGCTGGACACATCGACAGAACCTCTCACAGTTACGCCCGCGCCGAACGGATCCTCGAATCCGGTGCGGTTCAGCGCGTCGTTCGGATCGTAGACCATGAGGGTGTACGCGAGCGGACTGATTCTCAAATTAGCAATAGCACCAAACGCCGCCACCGGGACGATGCCGCTCGGCGGCCCGACAAACGCGGTGTTCCAAAACTCCTCGATGCCGCGGCCGCCGCTGAACTTATGCCCGGCGGCGTAAAAATCAAACATATTCATCTTGCCGGCTGTCAGCGTGAAGTTCGACCCGAATCGCTGCGTGAAAGAGAAGTTCGTTATGTCTCCGCCCGCCTCGTTGAGGTATGGAACGGTCATCGCCACGTTGTTGGGGATGGTCGTCCCCCCGACTAATCCCGGCGTCTGGCCGAAATTGTATTCAGCGTGCACCTTCATCGAAAAGCCGCTCCAGAACCCGAGCTTCGCTAAGTCGAGAGTGAGAAATATTTCGGCCTTGCCCCCACCAACGAAATCATGATCGGTGTTGCCAGCGGTCGCCCCCTGGTAGAAGAGCGTCACGGAGGGCGTCACGATAATTCCCTGCGCCGCCAGATCGTCCCGCGCACCGCCCCAGTTTCCGGTTAGGGTGGAACGGTCGAGCGGCGGTCCACCGTACACACTAGCTGACGGAGCTTGCTGCGCTTGCAACGGATCAAGCGGCGCCCCCGCCAAAATGAGGGCCGTCGGCGTGATGTGCTGCTGAGACGGCGCACCCATAATAGTGGAGACCGGGGGTGTCAGCGGCCACGCCAAGTCCACCTCGTGCGCCTGTTCGTCAGGAGCCGCCGGAGCCACGCTCAGCGACGAACTGTGAGCCAGCAGGCTCTCGCCGTCATCGCGAGGCAACGGCACCCCGGAGATGATGGACTGATCGGACTGCGATGACGTGGGTACGCTGGGCGTCGCCGGCAGCGTCCCGGGCACCGCGGCGACCGCGGTCTCTCCCGCACGCGGGATACTGGTCCACGCGGGTCCCGGCCCCGTCACGGGAGACGCCGGGGCACTATCGCGCGGCGCGAACGTGAGCGCCGGCCCCGAAGATCCACTCGCGGTGACGAAGGCCAGGGAGATCGTAGGACGCGCGGGAGCGGTGCCTGACAGCGCGGGCCAGGCTAATGGGCTCACCGCTGGTTCAACAGCGTCAAGCGCGGCGCTCGCGCGACCTTCGCTCAGAACGAGCGGCGACGATGCCGCGGCACCGAAAACCCGCGTCCCTCCGGCGTTCAACGCACCGCCCATCACGACGGCTGTGCCGATCAGCACGATCGACACGCTCAGCGCGAGCACCCGTCCCAGGTGTTTTCTGCAGCGGATCAACTGCATGCGCGCGCCCAAACTGCCGGTGAACACGTGCAGGCACTCCTACTCCGGTGTAACCGGAGCACCGGGCGTAATCCCGTCGCGCAACCCCATGGCGAGGGGCAAGGTACTCGTCCCCTGGATCTCCCCGACCGGCTCGTGTCGACGTAGAGTCTGTCGATCCCGATGGGTGTCATTCCCGCGCCACAATGCTGCCCGCCGGTGTGGTGTTCCTTCGTGTGGGTTGGATCAATTCTCCCAAAAGGTTTCCACCTGGGCTCGCGACAGCATGCCTCCGGCGAGGGTTCTGGCTTTGAACCCCTTCTGCAAGAGAATCCGCGTCGCGGAGTAGGCGCGCTGGCCGGACCGGCAGATGACCAGGATCTCCCGATCGCGGGGGAGCTCTCCGAGATGCGCCCGGAGTTGACCGAGCGGGATGTTGACCGCGCCCGGCGCCTGTTCCACGGCGAGCTCCACGGGATCGCGCACGTCGAGGAGGAATGCCTTCTCGGCGGAATCCCAGTGGCTGAGTGGCATGTCGCCCCGAAGCACATCCGCGGCGACCATCCCGGCGAAGTTGACCGGATCCTTCGCGCTTCCGAACTGGGGTGCGTAGCACAGCTCGGCTTCCTCGAGATCGTAGACCGTTGCGCCCATTTGAAGCGCCATGGCCAGCGCACTCACCCGCTTGTCCACGTTATCCTCGCCGAGCGCCTGCGCGCCCAGGAGGCGCCCATCGGATTTCCGGAAGAGAACCTTCATCGCGATCGGCTTGGCACCTGGGTAGTATCCCGCATGCGAATTCGGGTAGAGGTAGATCTTCTCGAAATCTGTGTCGCCGATTCGTTTGAGCGTCTTTTCGCTGGCCCCGGTCCAGGCAGCCGCCCCATTGAAGAGTCCGATGATCGAGGTGCCCTGGCTGCCGCGGAAGCGGGACTCGCGCCCGGCGATGACGTCGGCCGCGATGCGGCCCTGCCGGTTCGCCGGTCCGGCGAGCGCGATGAGGCTCCACTCGCCGGTCACGAAGTCCTTGACTTCGACCGCGTCGCCGACGGCGAAGATATCCGGCTCGCTCGTGCGCATCTGATCGTCGACGCGAATTCCCCCGAGGTCGCCGATCGTCAGACCGGCCTTCTTCGCCAGCACGGTGTCCGGGCGCACGCCGAGCGCGAGGATCACGATGTCGGCCGGATACGTCTTCCCGGATTTGGTGAGTACATCGACCGCACCGTTGGCCGCCGGCTTGAACCCGGCCACTCCGTCATTGAGCGCCAGACGCATTCCGTGCTGCTCGACATACGCCTCGATGAGGCGCGCCATTTCCGGATCGAGCGGCGCCAGGACCTGATCGAGCATTTCCACGAGGGTGACCTCGAACCGGCGATGCACGAGGTTTTCCGCGGTCTCAAGGCCGATGAACCCGCCCCCGACCACCACCGCACGGGTCTTCGGCCTCACCGTCTGGAAGCCCGAGTACCTGTCCATCCCGGAGAGGAACAAGGAGCCTTGTTCGATCCACTCGCGGATCGCCCTCGCGTCGGGCACGGTCCGCAGCTGGAAGATTCCGGGGAGGTCGATGCCCGGCAAGGGCGGACGGACCGACGGTGCTCCCGGCGACAGCACGAGTTTGTCATAGGACTCGGTCGTGACCTCACCGGTCGCGACGTTGCGCAGATCGATGGTCTTCTTGTCCGGCGAGATCCCGACGGCCTCGCAACCGGTTCTCACGTCGACGGCGAACTGGGAGCGGAACGTGTTTGCATCGGCGACGAGGAGGCTCGATTCCTTTTCGATAATCCCGCCGACATAGTACGGCAGACCGCAGTTGGCATACGAGACATATGGACCTCGCTCCACCATCAGGATTTCCACTCGTTCGTCCAGCCTGCGCAGGCGCGCCGCACACGAGGCCCCTCCGGCGACACCGCCGACGATAATGACTTTCATGAGCAGTCCCTCCTTGGGAGATCGTATTCAAGAACACGAAACATACCTACGATTGCGTTGGCCATCGACGGGGGCTTGCCTGAACGGTTGCATCTGCGAGTCCGTCGACCCAGCCCTCTTCCTGGGCCCGCAGGGCTGGATTCGAACGGCCGTCGTCACCCATTCGGTGTCATGACGGCGCGTCCTTGGATCTCCCCATCGTGCAGGCGCCGGTACGCCTCCCCGGCTCGCTCCAGCGGGAAATGCTCGACCAGCATGTGGATCTTTCCTGCTTGGGCGAGGCTGACGACTTCCATCAGCTCGGAGATGGAGCCCCAATACGGCGCCGCGACCGAACACTCGTGCGGCAAGGTAAAGAAATTGACGGGAAGCGTGCCCCCGCCGAGCCCCACGATCGTCAAATGGCCGAGCGCGCGGGCGACCTGCGCGGCCATCTGGAGCGTGGCATTCACACCCACCATGTCGAGCACGAGCTCGGCGCCCTGGCCACGCGTCATGTCCTTGATGCGCGTGACCGCCTCGTCGCCCGAGAGCAGCGTCTCGTCCGCGCCCATGCGCTTGGCGATCTCGAGCTTGCCCGCCGTGGTATCCACCGCGACGACCGTAACGGCCGCGCTCAGCGCCCGCAGCACCTGGATGGCCATCTGGCCGAGTCCGCCGGCCCCGATCACCACGGCGGTCGAGCCCGCCCCTAGCACGTCGAGTGACCGCTTGACGGCGTGGTAGCTGGTGAGCGCGGCATCGCTGAGCGGGGCGGCATCGCGGGGATCGAGGGTCCCCAGCGGAATGAGGAATCGCGCCGACGGGACGAGCAGGTAGGAAGCCATGCCCCCGTCGGCTCCGAGGCCGCCTGCTCTAATGTTCCCGCGGTTCTGGCAATAGTTCTCCTTACCCACCCGGCAGTTCATGCACAGCCCGCATCCCCAGGGGCCGTAGACGATCACCGGGTCACCCGGTGCAAGCCCCGCGGTACCTGGGCCGAGTTCTTCGACCCAGCCGGCGTTCTCATGACCGAGGGTGAACGGGGGCGGTGTCGGCCCGGGCTTCGGAGGGGCCTCGAGGATGTGCAGGTCGGAATGGCAGGCGCCGGCGCCCCCGATCTTGACCAGAACCTGGCCCGGACCCGGCGTGGGAACCGGTACCTCGCGGAGCTCGGCCGGCTCCTGCGCTTTGACGAACTGGAATGCCCGCATGGTTTGTCCCCTTAATCTCTGATTCGATCGAAGTCGACCAACAGGTGTCTCGGGCCGCGAAAGACATTGCTCTGGCGGTACGGCGGCGGGTCGACGACGAGCCGCGGGTTCTCCACGCGGCGCACGAAGGTTTCCAACGCGCAGTTCACCTCGAGGCGCGCGAGCGGACCGCCGAAGCACGTATGGATGCCGCTGCCCCAGCCGAAGTGCTCATTGTCCTTGCGTTCGGGGTCGAATTGTTCCGGGTTGAGGAACCGCTTCGGGTCGCGGTTCGCCGCGCCGTACAACAGGAAGACCGCCGACCCCTTCGGGATGACCGTCCCGGCGATCTCGATGTCGGCCAGAGCGGATTTGCTGGGCCAGAGCTGGACCGCCGACTCGAGACGCAGGACCTCCTCGATGGCGCCGGGGATCAGCTGCGGCCGGCGGCGCAGGAGGTCGAGGGTCCCGGGGTTCCGCAGCACGGTCAGCACGCAGTGGGCGATCGTGTTGACCGTGGAATCGTGACCGGCGACGAGCAGCAGCATGGCGTTGGACGTAGCCTCCCCGGGCGACATGCGTCCGTCGGGACCGTCGTCGTTCACCATTTTCGAGAGGATGCCGTCACCGGGCTCTCGAGCGAAGCGCTCGACCAGCTCGGTCAGGTACTGGAAGAGCGCGGCCCTGCTTGCCTTGCCCTTCTCCGCGCGGACCTTTCCCTCTTCGGTAACTGCTTCCGGGCCCACGTCCAGACTTGCCATAAAGTCCTGGATCCAGCCATGAAAGGTGGGTTCGTCCTCGGGGGGCACGCCGAGGATCTTGCAGATCACGGCCACGGGCACCGGATAGGCGAAATTGTCGACGATGTCGATCCTGGTCTTCCCCTTGGCCGTATCAAGCAGCGTGTCGCAGAGCCGCCGGATATCCCCTTCCATACTCGGAATGAGGTCCGGCGTGTGGGGGGGGCCGAACTGCCGCATCGCCTGGCGGCGCATTCGGTCGTGCTCGGGCGGGTCTGACGTGATCATCGTCTTCCGGTCCCCGTACGCCTTCATCTGCTCGGCCTCGGCAGTGGGCGCGGCGGTGGCCCTGCCTGCCGGCTTGGCCGCCAGCGGACTGTGACTCATGTCGGAGCTCACCCTGGGATCATGGGCGAGGGTCAAGAGCTCCCAATAGCCTGTGACGGCGTACAGGCCGTTCGCCACGCGCGCCACCGGCGTCTTCCGGAGCTCGTCGAAGAACGGGTACGGGTTGGCGCGGTGTTCGAACTTCATCGCCTCCGCGTAGGCGGTCTCAGGCGTCATCATGTTCCTCTCTCCTCCTCGTTCATCGTGTCATCGTCGGCGCCGTGCAGTCTCGCGCACCCGTCAGCGCTGTTTCGGCCGGTACTCCGCGCCGCGTTCGGTCGGGTCGTGGCCGGTCAAGACGACGTCCGGAATCGCCGTCGGGACGCGCGGATCCGGGAACCGGGCCGGGATTGGCTTCATGTCGCCCGCCTGATCATAGCCCGGCGGTGGGGGCGGGAACGGAGCCGATCGCTCGATCAACGCCCCGTAATACTCCAGCCACTTGCCGTGATTGAACGTGACGGCGGCCACGATGCGGCCCCGGCGGCCATACGCGGCGGCGAAGCGGCGGTCCTTGACGGAGCCCTGCGTAAAGACGATCTCATCGCCGAAGGGGGCCACGCCGACGCCCTTGATGTTGACGCCGAACTGTCCTGACCAGAAGGCGGGCAGCGGGAGGTGCGGCCGGCGGTCGGCCTCAAGGCTCACCATGTTGTGCGCCGCGACCCTGGCGCCGAAGACGGCATTGTCCCAGTGCTCCAGCGAAAGAAACTGGTACCCGTACAGCACGTGGGGAGCGCGCGCGATGTCGCCCGCGACGAAGATGCTGTCGGTCACCACCCCGTGGATGTCGAAGACGCGGCAGCCCGCGTCGCAGGCGACGCCCCAAAAGCCCGTGGCGAGCCCAGCCCCTTCCAGCCATTCGGTGTTGCGGAGCGAACCGAGCGACGCCACCACGACGTCGACGTCGAGCGTCGTCCCGTCGGAGAGGCGGGCGCGCCGCACGTGTCCCTTCGCATCTCCCTCCAGCGCCTCGACGGACACGCCGGTGCGGAGGTCGACGCCGTGGTCCCGTTGCATCTCGGCGGCGATGTCGCCGATCACACCTCCGAGCGCGCCGACCAGCGGAGCCGCGCCGCGCTCGGCGACCGTCACGGTGAGACCGAGCTCGCGACAGACCGAGGCCATTTCCGAGCCGATGAAGCCGGCCCCGATGATCAGGACCCGCCGCGGTCCGGCCGCCAACGCCGCCTGCAGTTGGGCCGCGTCATCAGATGTGCGCACGGTGAACACGCCCGTCAGCGCAGCCTCCTTCGGGTTGAACCACGGCCGCGCGCGCGTGCCGGTGGCGATCAGCAGGCGGTCGAACGGAACCTGGTCGCCGTTGGCCAAACGCACCTGCTTGCTGACTCGGTCGAGGCCGGTGGCGGCCACGCCGAGCCGCCATTCCGCATCGATGGTGCGCGCGCGCGGAAGCTTGGTGTGGTCGGCCGGCACCCACCCCTTCAGCACCTGCTTGGAGAGTGGGGGACGATCGTACGGCTCGTGTTTCTCATCTCCGATAATGGTCAGCGTTCCGTTGAAGCCCTCGTCACGCAAAGCTTCCGCTGCCCGGAGCCCAGCCAGGGATGCGCCGACGATGACGATCCGGCCGTTCGTCTTGAATTCGGTGACCAGGTCCGCGACGAGGGGCGAGTTCTTCATGACGCCTCTTCTTTCTCGTCGAGCCGCTCCACCAGGATCGCCTGCACCGGGCAAGACGCCGCGGCTCGCAGGACCTGCTGGCGGAGCGAGTCGTCGGGGTTAGGGTCGTACATGACCGCTTCTTCACCGTTCAGTTTGATGACAGTCGGCGCGAGCGGGACGCACTGCGCGTATCCCTGGCATCGATTTAGGTCGATCACAATTCTCATGGCTGTGTTTCCTCCCCCGGGGTCGCCGGTGTACGACTTCTGACATGTCTCCTATGGGGCCGAGATGCTCGGCATCTTGACGCGTGCACGTTATCCACAGATCGCTGAGCGTCGCGCCCCGGCGGGTGTATCGTGCGCTTCGGCCGGTCGATCAGGTTCTCCGGCCCACAGTCCGTCGTGGTGTCTTTCAGGTCTCATGTACTCCTCACTGTCTTCTCCTACTGGGTACTGCCGCCCAGTCCCGCGGTGAACATGTTTGACCCCGGTGGGGGGAAGCGCGTGAATCGTCACCCGCACCCAGCGCGTCACGCGGCGGTCACCTCGAACACGTGGTAGCCCCACGGAGGCAGGTCGAGATAGAGACCCCGTGACAAAAGCTCGCTTCCGTCGCGATCGTAGCTGGCGGGACCCATCAGATCCTTGAATCGCACCGTATGGCCGCTCAGCTCGGGAAGCGGGAGACGCACATAGCACTGGCTCTGGTTCCCGGCATAGTTGACGACCATCACCCGCCGCTGGCCGTCTTGCTCGTCCCAGGACCAGGCGACGAAGCACCCCCACGTCCAGTTGCCGTCCCACGCCGGGGCGCATTCGAGCAAGCGCCACTGCCCATCGCGGACGATCGGCTGCCGGATCACTGCCAGGAGTCGGCGGTAAAAGTCGCCCAGCACCGGATCGGGCGGCTCCAGCGGCGCGCGGACCAGGTGCGGCGAGATGCGCGTCCGGCGCCCCTCGAACTGCCCCTGATGGAAGAACCGCAGCCCCGGGGACAGATACGTGATGACGCCCGCGGCCTCGTGCACGCCCGGCGCGAAGGTCGCCGCCGCCCTAGGCTCGTCGTGGTTTTCCAGGAAACGGGCGAGCTTGTTCTGGTAGTCGAGCCCGGCCAGCAGGTGCTCGCGTACCGGCCCCGCCTGCCCGTCGCGCAATCGATCGTACAGCCGCTTGTCGTAGGCGTAATCGAACCCCTGCTGTAGCATCGTCCATTCGAGGTCCCAGTAGACCTCGGCCATGAAGCAGAAACCCGGTACCCGCTGCCGCACTCGCTGCGTCGCCTCCGGCCAGAACAGAGGCGCCCTGCGGCTCCAGGTCCGCTCGAAGACGTCCGGGAGGACGAGCATGGCCATGTCACAGCGCACGCCGTCGCATTGCCCGGCGATCTTCAGGAGTTCAGTGATCATGGCCTCCTGCGTGGCTGGACCGCTGTAGTCGAGCTGCAGCGTGTCCGGCCAGCCGGCGAAGTACGGGTCGCGGCCATACGCGAGTACGAGATCGCCCCGCGTCCGCGGCACCCGCTGGTAGTTCTGGGGCACCTGCGCCAGATCCACGTCTGTCCCGGCGATGTAATATTCAGGGTGGTCCTCCACCCAGGGGTGATCCAGGGCGGTGTGGTTGGGGACGAAGTCGAGCATCAGCCGCAGGCCACGCGCCCTGAGGCGCTCGCGCAGCCGGGCCAGCGCCGCATCGCCTCCGAGGTCGGGGTGCACGGTGTAACCGGTGATCGCGAAGCCGGATCCGCCGATGTCCTCGTCGCGCAAGTCCGGCAGCGTCTCCTCGAACTCTCGACGCCACTCGGGATTGGTGCGCGACACCTGCTGGCCGGCCGGCCCGGTGCGCCACACGCTCAGGAACCAGATCCAGTCGAACCCCATCTCGGCCGCGCGGTCCAGGTCGGCGTCCGGCAGATCGTCCAGCGTGGCGGGCCGCCCCAGCGCCCCGGACAGCTCCGTCATCCGGACGCGCGTATTGATTTGATAAAGGGATGGATAGAGCGGGTTGCCCATCTCAGTACCTCCGGTTGCTCGCTGGTCGCATTCACGGGGCGCCCACGCCGCCCGTGCTCCACAGAGGATTCGGGCGCCGAACGTTCGCGTCAGTTCGCCTTGAACTCTTGCCCGACAAACCCACAGCCGGCGTTCATGCGCCGCTGCGCGCCCCGGCGTCGTCCGTCAAAGGGCCGGGCGATCTGCCTGACGGCCGCCTTGTCCACAAATGCCTCGATGTCCGTGGCGCCAGGCTCCCGGCACGATGTTCCGCAGCGATCGTCTCGATCGCATGCCGGAATTTTAGCCGTAGGGAAACGATCTCCACCGGCGCGACCGCGGTGTGGCGCTGCAACCGGGCCGGCCGGTTTACGATGACGCACCGGGGCCTAGGTGCCACGCGGCCGCGCACCGCTGATAGACGAACGCGATGATGACCCGCAGGATCGCTGTGACCGGCACGGCCAGCAGCAGACCCACGAACCCTCCGAGCAGCGTCCCGGCGAACGTCACGACCAGGATGACGAGCGGGTTAATCGCCACCGCCCTCCCCATGACCTTGGGGCCGAGGATGTTGCCGGAGACGAAGAACATCACGGAGAAGAGCACGAGGACTTCGATCGCCACCGGCACGCTCTGGAACGCGGCGACGGTCACGGCCCCGATGAGCCCGAGCGCGCCGCCGACGACTGGCACCAACTGCATCACCGCGGCGAACAGCCCGATCGGCAGCGCGTAGTGCACGCCCAGGAGCAGCATGCCGAGCGTGAGGAGGATGCCCACGCCCGCGGCGATGACCAGGGTGCCGCGTACGTACGCGGCGAGGGCCTGATCGATCTGCCCGAACAGGGTCTCGGCGTCGGCCTGCCACGCGGTCGGAATGACATCGAACACCTGCCGCTTGAAGTACGCCTTGCTCCCGAGGATCAGACCGGTCATCGAGAGGATCAGCGCGGCGTACGCGAGGAGGGTCGGCACCGCACTCGCCCACGCGACGCCCATCTGCGCGACGCCCCCGCCCGCCTGGCTCAGCCATTTCACGAGCTGCGCCTCGACGTTGTCAAAGAGCGTACGCAGGTTCGGGGCCAGCCCGGCCTTGAGCCGGTTGGAAAAAGAGGTGACGCTCTCCGGGTGGAAGTGCTGCGCGTAGCCGGCCAACGCGGACCCGAGGGCCGCGCCCTGGCCCACCGCCGGGCCGAGGGTGACCATGCCGACGAGTGCGAGGCCGGCGAACACCGTCGCGAATGCGAGGGCGGTGCCGAGGCCACGCCGCTGCGGCTGGCCCCGGCTGAAGAAGCGGACGAGCGGCTCCAGCGCGTACGCCACCATGATGCTGGCGACCAGCAGCAACAGGACAAGGCGCACCTTGTACGCCAACCACAGCAGGAATACCAGGAGCAGGACGAGGCCGAGCACGCGGATGACCCGGGTCAAAGTGTCGGGTTGCGATGGAGTGCTCGCCCCGGCGGAGGCACTCCTTGGCCCGGGCCTCGGAGAAGGCTCAGAACCGACCTCCGATCCCAGATCGCTCGACTGACTCAGTTCGACGCCTCCCGCGTGTGGTCTCTTCCTTCGGCGGCTACCGCGCGCAACTCACTGGACAGCCGGCAGGTTCGCCGCCACGCCCTTGAGGCGGAACCCGGCCAGCATGAGCGCGATGCCGAGAATCAAAGCATACAGGCCGATCAACCAGATTATGGCAAGCGCGCCCGAGCCCGGATTCCCGATCACGAGGATCCCGAAGACCACCGAGGCGATCCCGCCGAGGAGGAACCAGAAGTCGCCCTGGACCTCGTGCCGCAGCCGGATCGCGGCGGCGATCTGGAGGATGCCCGTCAAGATCGCCCAGTAGGCGATGATGAAGAGGAGCACCAGCGCGGTGATGCCCGGCCACCGCAGCACCAGCAGTCCCACCGCCACGCTCAATAGCCCGGCCAGTACCAACGGCCACCACGGCTCACCGGATTGGGCCGCTCCAATCGAACTGATTAGGGCCAGGATGCCGTCGAAGAGGGCCCACAACCCGATCAGCAGCACCAGGACCCCAAGGGTCATGCCGGGTTGCACGAGCGCGAGAATGCCAAAGATGATCGCGATCAATCCGCGTAGCACGAGCGTCCACCAGTTTCGGGCAAGGCGCGCTAATACCAGCATCGATCTCTCCTCCTTCACGCGACTACCGCTATTATTTGGCCGCCGTACTGCTTTGCCGTAAGCCGAGGCAATCCGTAATCCCAGGGCGTGCCTGATCGTCGTCCGCGGCCTCCAGGTCCGGCACTCGGGACGGCTGCGGCAGCGTGACGCGGGTGTGGCTCTCATGGTGCCGCTCGCGCATGTTAGCGTTTGTTACTGCGGACTGAGGCCTCGCCGCTCTGGCCGCGGCGCGGCTGTTCCACGACCTCGGTGAATGCGGCGAACTTCCCGAGTTCGAGGAATTGCTCGGCCGTGCTGGTCGCGAACATGTGCATGAGCCGAGCGATGATCCCGGTCCAGCCAGTCTGGTGGCTCGCCCCGAGCCCGGCCCCGTTGTCCCCGTGGAAGTACTCGTGGAACAGGATGTAGTCGCGCCAGTGCGGATCCGCCTGAAACTTTTCCGCCCCCCCGTACACGGGCCGCCGGCCTTGACTGTCGCGCAGGAAGATGCTGGCCAGCCGGCCCGCGATCTCCGCGGCCACTTCATACAGATTCATCTGCCGCCCGGACCCCGTGGGACATTCGATCGTGAACTCGTTGCCGTAGTACGAATAGTACTGCAGCAACGCGCGGATGATCAGGCCGTTCATGGGCATCCAGATCGGCCCGCGCCAGTTGGAGTTGCCGCCGAACATGCCCGGTGTCGGACTCCGCCGGCAGATACGGGACCCGGTACTCCTGGTCTCCCACCTGGAACACGTACGGATGCTCGGCGTGGTAGCGAGAGATGGACCGGATGCCGTAGGGGCTCAGGAACTCGTTCTCGTCGAGCATCGTCGCCAACACACGGCGGAGTTTGGTCTCGTCCAAGATGGCGCTCAGCCCCCGGCCCGCATGGCCCGGCTTGGTCGGGTTGTGGATGAAGGCCGCCAGCTCCGGGCGAGCATCGAGGAAGCTTCGCATACGTTGGGGCAACTCCGGATACGTTTCCAGGAGTTTCCGCTCGAAGACGGTCACCGCGCACAGAGGCAGCAGGCCCACCAAGGAGCGCACCTTCAGGCGCTGGGCCCGGCCGTCCGGCAGCCGCAGCACGTCGTAGAAGAACCCGTCCTCCTCGTCCCACATCCCGGTGTCCTCACCGGCGTGCATCAGCGCCGACGCGATCCAGAAGAAATGCTCGGCGAACTTGACGCAGAGGTCCAGGTAGACCGGTCGTTCGAGCGCCAGCGCCGTGCTGATCTCGAACATGTTCTGACAGAAGAGCGCCATCCAGGCGGTGCCGTCGGCCTGCTCCATGAACCCGCCGGTCGGCAGCGGCGCGCTGCGGTCGAAGACCCCGATATTGTCCAGCCCCAGGAAGCCGCCCTCGAAGACGTTGTTGCCCTCGCGGTCCTTGCGGTTCACCCACCAGGTGAAGTTCAGCACCAGCTTGTGGAAGGCGCGCTCGAGCCATTCGATGTCGCCCTTGCCGCGCCGGGCCGGCTCCAGGAAGTAGGTGAAGATGGTGGCCCAGGCGTGGACCGGCGGGTTCACGTCGCCGAAGTTCCACTCGTAGGCGGGCATTTGCCCGCTGGGATGGAGGTATTGATCGTTAAGCATCAGCTCCAGTTGCTGCTTCCCGAAGTCCTCGTCCACGAGCGTCAGCGCGAGGACGTGGAAGGCCAGGTCCCAGGCCGCATACCAGGGGTATTCCCACTTGTCCGGCATCGACACGATATCGGCATTGTCCACGTGCTGCCAGTGGTCGTTGCGGATGGGGGCGCGCCCGGTTGACTTGAACGGGTCCACACCGTGCTCGGTGAGCCATCTGGTCGACATCGTAATAGTAGAACTGCTTGGACCAGAGCATCCCGGCCAGTGCCTGGCGCATCACCCTGGCCGCGTCCGCGTTCAACGAGGCGGGGATCACCGTGGCATAGAACTCGTCCGCTTCCTGGCGGCGGGCCCGCAGCACGGCGTCAAAGTCGCTCCCGAACGGAGCCGCGCTTCGTCGCGGACGCCCCGGCCGCCGCCTCGCAGAGGCGCAGCCGAATGGTCCGCGATTCCCCGGCGCCCACGGTGAGGGGATAGTGGGCCGACGCCTTCGTCCCCTGCTGCGCGGGATTCACCGCCTCCCGGCGGCCGTGCACGATGTAGCTATCGATCCCATCCTTGACGTACGGGGTGCGGTTGGGTGCATTGAAGAGGCGCTCGGCGTTGGTCTCGTTCTCGGTGAAGAGCAGTGCCGCGGCACCTTCGGCATAGAAGAGCCGTTCACCGAGTTCGGGATGCGACGCCGCGATGACCGTACCGTCGCCGCCGGCGGCCTGCCGGAGTACCGGCCTCGGCGCCTCGCCACGCGATTCCCACACGTTGCGGAACCAGACCGTCGGGAGCACGTGCAGCGTCGCCGGCTCCGGGCCACGGTTCTCGATGGTGATCTGGATGAGGATGTCCTCGGGCGACGCCTTGGCGTATTCGACGAACACGTCGAAGTAGCGATCGTGATCGAACACGCCCGTATCCAGCAACTCGTACTCGAACGCGTGCCGGTCCCGGCGGCGGTTGGTCTCGACGAGGTCGCCGTACGGGTAGGCCGCCTGAGGGTACTTGTAGAGGTACTTCATGTACGAGTGGGTCGGCGTCGAGTCGAGGTAGAAGTAGTATTCCTTGACCGTCCTCGCCGTGGTTCCCTTCCGCGTTCGTGAGCCCGAAGAGGCGCTCCTTCAGGATCGGGTCCTGCCCGTTCCACAGGGCCAGGGCGAAGCACAAGCGCTGCTGCTCGTCGGACAAGCCGGCAAGGCCGTCCTCGCCCCACCGGTAGGCGCGCGACCGGGCCTGGTCGTGGGTGAAGTACGCCCAGGCGTCACCGCCCTCGCTGTAGTCTTCGCGGACGGTGCCCCACTGACGCTCGCTGAGATACGGGCCCCACTTCCGCCAGGGCACGCCGCGCTCCCGCGCCTCCGCGAGACGCTCCCGTTCGGCTCCGGATCGTTTAGGTACGCTCATGAGCTCCCTCCCCAAGGCGCATCGCGAGAACCACTGCCCCAACGCCAACCGGCTAGCGTACGAGACGACTGGAGTAGTCCCGACCCACTCTGCTACGGGACCCCCGTCGCTGTCGGGATCCACCTGGGGGACCTCCGAACGTGAGAGGTCATGTCGCTTCCCGACGAACCGCTGGAGGGTGCCCGAGTCGTTCGACGCTGATGATCGTGAGGCCGAGGTCGCGTGCACGACTGATCGCCCCGTAAAACGCGGCCTGGTCAACCACCTCACCGGAGAGAACGGTGTCTCCGACCGAATCGTGCACGGCGGTGAATCCGTCAAACCATGCGGACGATGCCGGGTCCAACTTTCCGCGCACGCGGATAACATACCAGGCTCGCTCCTGCCGATACCGCTCACCCATCACTCCACGCCTTTGACGTTCGACCAGCCGTGAGTCCGGCGAGGCCGGTCCGGGGGCTGCACAAGAACCTCCCCAACCCACACCATGATGCTTCAACGCCCCCACCCGGCTCGCAACGGCGCCATACTCTGTCCGAGACTTCTGCCGCCTCCACCGTGCCCACGGTGCAATCCTAACGCATCCGGGCGGTCGGCTTCGCCCTACTTAAGTAGTACGCCGGGCCACTTTTGCGGGGAAAAACGACCGTGCAGCTCGTCGAGCCTGAGTTCCTTTGCCGTGATCACCGCCTGTGTGCGGCTCTTGACTCCAACCCCGAATTGCTATAGTGCGTCGGAGTGACTGAAGGCCCGTTGGAGAAGCGACTCGAAAGACTCATGCACCCACTTGTGGCTGATCCGTGTCCCGCTGGAAAGACCGCACGATAGCCATCCCGATTCCGAGTCCTACAGCAATTGCGAGGGTGGTGGTAACCACTGTGCCTACGTTGGCACTCAACGCAACCGATGCCACAGTCTGCGCCTCTCCAGAAAGGGAGGAGATCTTCATGAGTCCGATGATCACGTTGAACATAGCTACCGCAGCACCGAGCGGAATGACGCCGGCGATCAAGACGACGGGGGATACCACATGACGCCGGGCAACGGCCACCGCAATTAGGACAACCACTAACGCTCCAATAAAGACTGACACGTTCTGAGTCAGTCCCCAACTCAGACAAATATCACGAGCACACCGACCAGCAAAACCGCCGATTAATGCAAGGGGCACAAATTGAGGCGGAGCGGTGAAAAGAACCGACACGCCGCCGGCGACGAGGCCCGACCAAAAACTATTGATGAGGATCACAGATAGGTCCATGTATCTCCTCCGCCGTAGCCGAGGCTGCGAATACATCTTTGATACAACCGCCACGATCTTGGAACTTTGATGACATCTCCGTCATCTGTGCAACTTACAACACAAATGTGTCAGCGACCGCAATGGCAATCGCCAAAACCAAGAACAAAAACACGGCGTTTGCGATCCGTTCCAATCCCACAAGCAGATGCTTCTGAGACACCACGTCCACAAACCCATTGATCAACGCGAGCCCGGGTACCATGTAGATAATCGAGGCGATCAGTGTCGCCGGCACCACATGGCTGACACCCAACCGTATCCCCAAAGCGGCGACGCACGTCGAGATCAGGGCACAAATGAGGGTCGCGTTAGCGCCTGAGACTTTTAGGGCCTGCAGCGGAGAGCGAAAGAACTGTCCAATGCCCGCAGCCACAAGGACGATGCCGGCTGCCCGCCAATCACCTCCGAGAAGCCGGGCAAAGAACGCGGCCGTGAGAGCAGCCGCGGCGATTGTTGCCCAGCGGCCGTAGGGAGGCGCGAGCGCCTTGACGCGGGCGATCTCGGCATCGAGTTGCGCGACATCGATCGTTCCCTGTGCCACCTGCTCGCCAAGGACCGCTGCATTGGACGCGCGCACGAGGTTGATGCCGATGGGGCCAACCTGCCGCAGCACCGTCGAAGACCGGCCTTCCGCCACCCCGAATGCGGTGACGACATCCAGCCGCCACGCTGCGGAAATTCCTTCCGCACCGTATCCCCTGAGGATGTTCTGGAACGTGCGCTCCGCCATGACGGTCGAGCCGCCGCTCTGCATGATGATCAGAGCCACATCCAGCGCTCTTCCAACCGGCTGCATCGCTCCTCCTTCACCCTGCTGTCTCTCGCCGCCGTCTAACTTACCACCTGAGCACACCCCGATCCGTGAGTGAAAAGATGGTTCTCTGAGCCGGTCTGCCGAGACGCGGAAACTCTACTCCATGAACCAGCCGTGGCTGACGACCAGCGATTGACCAGTCAACGCATTGGTGGGGAAAGCGGCGAAGAACAAAGCCGCTGCGGCAACGTCCGCTAACGTAGTGAATTCGCCATCGACCGTGTCCTTGAGCATAACCTTCTTGATGACGTCCTCTTCGGAAATGCCCAGCGTTTCCGCCTGCTCTGGAATTTGCTTCTCGACCAGCTGCGTGCGCACGAAGCCGGGGCAGATCACATTGGTGCGCACGCCATGTTCCGCGCCCTCCTTGGCAATCGTCCTGGCAAGCCCCAGGAGGCCATGCTTCGCAGTCACGTAAGGCGCTTTCAGTACTGAGGCTAACTTAGAGTGGACCGAACCCATGTAGATGATGCTGCCACCCCGGCCAGACTTGTACATGTGCGGAATACAGGCCCGCGTGGTCAAGAACGCGCCATCGAGGTGGATGGCCATCATCGTCTTCCACTCGGCGTAACTAAACTCTTCGATGGGATGGACGATCTGAATACCGGCGTTGCTGACGAGGATATCGACTCCGCCGAACGCGGAAACAACGGTAGCCACGCCCTTGTTCACGGCTTGCTCGTCAGTGACGTCCATGGCTACTGCGAGTGCAACCCCGCCCTTCGCGCAGAACTCTTTCGCGGTCGCGTCGGCTCCTTGTTTGTTGAGGTCGGCGATTGCGACCTTGGCGCCTTCGCGGGCAAACACCTCCGCAATCGCTTTGCCGATTCCGCCGGCCGCGCCGGTGACGATGGCTGATTTGCTTTCGAGTAGCATCATGCTCTCCTTAGTCATTGAACTGCTTATCGTGAGAAGTTGGCAGCTGATCCTCATGAGTTCCGTCGTCTTCGCCAGCTTTCGCTGCAAGTATAACGGCGCACTCTGCATTCATGGGTCTCCCAATCAGCGCTCCGGCGCATCTACGTGGTCCCCGCGTATCAATGACCTGTTGCCGCCGCGACGTGGGGGAAGCACTCGCCAGCACCATGGAGTTGAGCACGCACACGCACACGGCCCACTCGCCGAACCGGTAGCCACGATAATGCCTCCCCCAACAAAGCTCGATTTAGTGAATCGTGTACTTCGTCAACACGACCGACTTGTTTCGGACCCCGGCCGGCCACGAGGCCTCCGGTCCGAACTGGAGCTTCACGATGGTCTTTGCCGACGGCGCGTACCAGGCAAACCCTGTGCCCGCCTGCTGCTGTACCGGCGGGTTCCCAGCCGGCTTCGTCAGAACCGAACACAGGAGCTCCACGGCTGAGAACGTACCGGCCGGCACCGTCACCGACTGCACCGGGCCGACTCGCCACACGTAATCGAACCTGGTACCCTGATCCGTCCACTTCTTGTTGGCGGTCAGGGGCCAGTCCAGGAACAAGAAGTTGCCGACCTGCTGCTTCTGAAAGAGGGCACCCCACTCCATGTTGGGCCGCACACCGGCGCCCATGCCGGAGATCGTGTATGACCCATCGGTCGCGGCGCTCTCTACCATCATGGCCATCATGCCCCCCTGGGGGCCCGTCCAGGTCCATGTGTCCCCGTGGTACCATGTCGGCGGATTTGCTGGGAGCGTCGCCATCGTCGTCGGCATCGACTGCGCGTTGAGCTGAAGCGGAAGCATCCCCACAACGAGCGCCACGGCAACAAGCACCGCCACTTTGGACATCCGAAGCATGCTGGACATTCCACCACCATCCTTCTCTCTACGATTTAGGCGTACCGTAGCGACCATCTGATGACTTTGTAATCCCACCTCCCTGCGCTGAAGTGATCGCCCGACCGGAAACCGCCGCCGGTCCCCGTCACGGTGATGACGAACCGGATCCTGGTCTTTACCTGCATCCCGGGTCCCGGTCCCGCCGGTGCGGGCGACGCAGCAGAACCCGATGTGGCTCATCCCGGCATCAATCGTCTGCGGCTGCCGCGTCGCCGGGCGATAGCGCAGGCGGTAGTTGGGCGCGCACAAGTGCAAGCCGCCCTTGACCACCTTGGCGCGGGATGCGAAACGGCGACTGGCGGCGATCTTAGCTCTTGCGCTGCGGCCGCGACCGTTCGCACGCCGTAATCCTAGCGCATCCGGGCAATCGGCTTCGCCCTACTTAAGTAGTACGCGGGGCTAATATTCTGGCGGGAAAAAACGACGAGACAGCTAGTCGAGCCCGAGTTCCTTTGCCTTAATCACCGCCTGTGTGCGGCTCTTGACGTCCAATTTTCCGAAGAGATGATACACGTGTACTTTCACGGTATTTGTCGTGACGACTAACCTCCGAGCGATCTCCCGGTTCGACGCCCCCGCCACAATGAGCCGCAGGATCTCGCGCTCGCGATCCGTGAGCGGTTCTGCGAACGCGCCCGGGCCCCCCGGTTGATGCGGAGCGCTCCCCGTCGAGACATCCGCCGCCGGGCCTCGAAACACACCGAGCAGTCGAGCGGCGTGGTCCGGTACGATCCCCCCGACGCGCGCGCGGCGCAGCAACTTGGCCATCGGGGCACCCTCATCGACGAACACGCGCACGTAGCCCTCAGGGGCGCCGAGGGCGAGCGCCTTCTCGAGAGCGTGGAGGGCGCCGGCGGGGTCCGCAAGCGCCTGAAGACCCAGGGCGCGAAGGACTAGGATCCGAATCGCGCTCCCCATCCGGCCACGGCTTTCGGCGTCCTGCAAGAGCCGATCGAGCAACGCGAGTACGGCACGGTTCTTCTTCGCGATCATTACACGTGCCACGATGAAGTACTCCGGTTCCCGGAGGAAACTGACGGACTCCTCCAGATCGACGCCACTCGAGTTCGCCCAACGGGTCGCCGCCGCGAGGTTGCCCTGCATCAACCAGAGATGCGCTCGAGCGGCGGCCACTCGAGGCGCGACCGCCGCCCATCTCTCGCTGCTTCGTCAAAACAGTGAACGCGTCGAGCGTCGCGATGGCACGACCGGCATCGCCGCGCGCCTGCCACAGATAAGCGAGAGAGATGTACCCGTTCGCCGCGGCATACGCGTCAAAGAGGTTGCTGTCCGTGAGCGCCGCAATGCCTTGAGTCAGGAAGAGCTCGGCTTGGTCGAGTTCGTTCCACTCCCGCAAGGAGTTCTCCGTAGCCGAAGGCGGGCAGTGGGAAGCCGAGAGGAAGTCCGGCGTCCAACACTTGCACCGCCTCAGCGAACTGTGCCGCCGCTCGTCGAAGCCGCCCCTGGCTCATGTACAACAGCCCCAGCGCCCCGAGGCTCACGCGCATGAGGACCGGGATGCCGTTGAGCCTGACGTGCCGCACCGCCTCGGCGACCGTATGCTCGGCGTCGATCGAGGCATCCCCGCTCGCTCTGAACGCGAGGGCAGCGAGCGTCTGTGCCGTGGACCGGCCCCAGAGATCGTCTTCCGGCAGGAGGCGCAGCGCCTCGGTCGCGAGCATCGCGTTCCCCGCAAGATTGCCGGTGGTGACGCCAATAATCGAACGGAACAGCGCGACGCGTCCCCGCACGAGCTCCGCCTCCGCCGGGAGGGCATCGAAGGGGAGGTGGCGCTCCGCATCCCGAAGACGAGCTTCGGCGCGTTCGAGTTGATTGGCAATGACCAACGCGATCGCATGCACGGTGCCGAGCAGCGGTTGTGTTCGCGCCCGGTCAGCGGGAAGGGCCTCGAACCAGCCCAGCACCGTATGGACCTCACCGCGTGTAATCGCGTGCACGCCCTCGCGCGTAATGAGACGAGCTGCGCGGTCAAAGTCGGCCGCCGCCAGGGCGTGCCGGATCGCCTGGCCCATCATCTCTTGCTCCTCAAACCACACACTCGCGCGCCGGTGCAGTTCAGGGATGACGGTCGGCTGCGTGTACCGAAGCTGCAGATACAGGAGATTGGCAAATAGGGGGTGATAACGATACCACAGTCGGTCCGCATCGAGCGAGACAAGAAAGAGGTTGCGGCGCTCGATCTCCTCGAGCAGCCCCTGGGAAGCGCCCGGTTGCTGATTTCCGAGAATCGCGTCGCAAAGAGGACCAGTCAAGCGATCGAGCACGGCCGTACGCAACAGAAAGTCGTGGACCGCGGGCCGCTGGTGCGCGAGCACCTCCTCACGCAGATAATCGAGGATGTTGCGATCGGAACCTTCGACGGCCGCGATGAAGCCGGCCACATTTCCCTGGACCGAGAGGCTGGCCAACTGCAGCCCGACGATCCATCCCTCCATCCGCGCCCGAAGGGCGGCCGCATCCTGAGCGGACACCGAAAGTCCCATCACATCTCGGAGAAACGCGGCAGTCTCCCCGATCGTGAAACGGAGGTCGCCCGCCCGCACCTCGCACAGAGCTCCGCGGGCCCGCAGTTGGGTGAGTGGAAACGGCGGATCCTCGCGGGTCGCGATGACCATGTGGAGAGCCTGTGGCAGATGCTCGAGCAGGAACGCGACGGCCGCCTGAACGGACGTTTGCCGGATGACATGGTAGTCTTCCAGCACCAGGATGACCCTCTGCTGAACCGCCACGAGCTCGTTGATGAGGATGGTGAGTAGCGTTTCTAACCGCGGCGGCTGGGGCGACTGGGTCATTGCCAAGATTGTCTTCCCTATCCCCGGGATGGCGTTGTCGACTGCGGCGGTAAGGAGACGGATGAACTGGATCGGATCGTTATCGCTTTCGTCGAGAGAGAGCCACGCAACGGGGATCTGGACCTGCGCGTCCACTGCCCTCGATCGAAGCCAGTCGACAATCAGGGTGGTCTTCCCGAAGCCAGCCGGGGCGCAAACCAGCGTGAGAAGACCATCACGACCGGCCTCAAGCCGCGCGATCAATCGCTCCCGGTGCACGAGGTGTGGCCGGACGTGCGGGATGCGCAGCTTTGTGCTCACAATATCGTCGCGGGGCACCATCGTCCCGGAACTCATTTCGTCCGATACCCGCGTTATCCTGGTCTAGCACGGTCCGTGTCGCGGCATCGGTCGTCGGGTCAGTCCGGACACCCGAAGGCACACTCGCCGTGTAGGCCTCCTCGAAGACGGACTAAAAGGGCCGCACCATGTGTGGACGCGCGGCCCCCTTCCCCTGCATGGCGACTATTCCAACCCATCCGCTCAATCGCCGCGTCCGCAACCGGCCGTTGAATGACCGGTAGAGTAAGGGATCAGCGCGCCGTGCGGCTCGTCCGTCAGGCAATTCAGCCCTATCCACCTCCGTCGGTGGCCTGCAAGCCCATGCCGTGTTCCGGTCGCACACGTTTCTGATCCCTTCTCATCGAACCGGACGTGCGGAGTTGCCGCATCCGGCTCTCGGACTGAGTTCACACCAGGCTCACGAAATTACCACACGCTCGACGGCGTGAGCGGGTGCAGACCGCACTCCCGGTACAGGCGTCGGTTCGGAAACTGTCGGGTGCCCCGGCCACTGATCTTATGCCGTCGCACAAGGAATCGTCGGAGCCGATCCGTCACGTACCGGTCAACTTGCCGGTACGTCTTGGTCACTGTCCCGTAGCTGAAGAAATGCTGCCAGCCTACGAGCAGCCGATTGAGGTGTGTAATCACCTCGTCCATCGGACTCTGATTGTGCGGACTCAGATAGCGGTGGACATCCTGTCGCAGTCGCCGAACGCCAGCCTTGGAAGGCGCTGCACCCAAGTACCGCCAGCCGTTCTTCCGACTGTACATCGGTCCAAACGTGTACCCCAGGAAGTCAAAGCTCTCTCTTCGCGCGTTTACCACCCGGGTCTTCTCCTCGTTCAGCTCCAGCTTGATCCGCCGCATGAGATCCCGGGTCGCCGTCAAAGCCTCTGCGGCCGTGCCGCGACACAAGATCACCAAGTCGTCGGCATAGACTTGCACGCGAGCCTGGAGCTGCTGCTCATACCGTTGCTGCCATGCCAGCAGAAACCGGCGCATGTATAGCAGAGCGAGCAGCGGACTGATCACTCCGCCTTGCGGGGTCCCGCGATGACGATGGTTCCCGCCACTTCGTCGTGGCCGTCCGCGGTCATCCGGCTCAACCACCGGCGCCTGCAACCAAGCCTTGATCAACGCCAGCACCTTGCCGTCGCTGATCCGCCGGGCTACACAGCGCATGAGCTCCGCGTGCGGGATCGTCTCGAAGTACTGTCGTAGGTCGGCGTCCACCACGTCCGTGTATCCCGCCTTGACGTCCGCATGCACCTGCTTGACTGCTCCCAGTGCCGACCGCTTGGGGCGGTAACCCCAAGCATTGTCTGGGAGATCGGCTTCGAAAATTGGACCGAGCACGAGAAGCGCCGCCGTCTGGATGACCCGCGTCCGGATCGTCGGTATACCTAACGGACGCAAACTCTTGCCGTCCGCTTTCAAAATCTCGACGCGCCGCACGGGGTCCGCGCGATAACTCCCCTCCTGAAGTTCTCGTTGGATCTCCCGCAAGAACGACTCCACCCCGGCCGCCTCGATCTGCTCGAAGGTCACCCCATCCACGCCCGGCGCGCCAGCGTTCGCCCGCGCCCGGTGGTACGCGTGTTCCAGGATGTCCCACCGAGAGAGCTTGTCGTACAGGGTGTAGAAGCGAAACTGTGGCTCCTTCTTCGCCTTGGCGTACAGCCGCCGCTGGAGGATCCGAATCCGTTCCGGAGTTGCTAGGCTCATCGCCAATCCCCGATCATCTCGCCTCCATTGGACAGCACCTCAGAACTGAGGCCCCTTCCCTCCGCCGGCTTTCGCCGGACTCATCGGTACTACGCGCCTCTCCGCCATCTCCGCCCAACAGGAGCCCAAAGCTCCTGGACCTCGTCCTGGCCGGAGACTTCCCGTGTTGCGCGGTCCTCGCTCTCCCTGCGTGCCGCCTCCACTACCCCGGCGAGACGCTCAGGGCTCCGTCGGGTTCATCTCCTGAGCGCAACGGCCTTCCCCGAATGAGAGGCGGGTCGGCTCTCGCATCCGTTATTTCGGGGCCTGCTTAGAGTCTCGCTACGCGCTGCAGCCCGCAGGGTTGCAGAGTCTGACTTATTCAGACTCCTTTCCGGAGGGCTTCACCATGATCCGTTGCCAGATCACCGTGCCTCCGTAGCTACCGAGGCGTCCCGACAACTCCTCGGGCGGGACCTTCCCCCGCTAGAGGACTCGCGCCTTTTCACGGCGCTCTCTCATTTTGAGACAACGAATCAAGATATGTGAACGTGCCCTGCCGCCGAGCGGCGGATCGTACTAACGGTTCACCAGGTTCGCGCATTCCCTTATGAAGCCTAGCGCGCGAGTATTCACGCGGTAGCAATAAAGTCCACTACCACTGGTCACGTCCTCCGCGAAGTTCGTGGCGGCGCGGAAGACTTCTGCCGGCCGTGGGTACCGACGCGCGCCGGCTGCCGCGAGGCAGCTACTGCTTGGGGAAGAGCAGCGTCACCCAGAGTTGGATCCCCCACTGTGGCGCGGTGACGGGTCGGACGGCATAGTACTTGACGCCCAGGGCGATCTGCGCAGGGTGCCCCCCGAAATTGTAGACTTTGCCGACGAACGCGACCAACGGGACCGTCCACTGATTCTCGGTCCAGTTGTACGGGGCCTCGGCATGAATGTTAAAGGTGACGCTGTTCTTGAGTGTATATGCGACAAACGGCTGCACGTATAAGATGTTGATCGGGGCCGGGCCCGAGACCGGCCACGTCTGGCTCACGAGCGTACCGTAGGTGAGCACTCCGCCCCCTATGTACGGCATGGGGACCTGCTTCAGCACGACCGCGCTTACGCCTGCTCCCCACGTGTTCGTGGACAAGAGATACGCCCCCGACGGGACGAAGAACGACGGGCCGACCCCCCAGAGGACGCCGCTCTTCGTGGGGGCCTTCGGCGAAAAGAAGAACTGAAACGTGGTATCGCCGATCCCGAACTGGCTCCCCGCGCCGGGGAAGATCTCGTTCTGATACACCACCGGCATGATCATGCGTGCGATCAGGTTCCAGTCCCGGCTGATGCTGAAGGGGACGACCGGCTGGATGTTCATCACATCCTACGACCCCGCGTTCGCGGGCCCGATGCCGAACTGGATGTTCTGCTGAAACGGCACGCTGATGAGGGTAGCGAGAGGGTTCTGGAGCTCCGTGGCCAGCTTAGCGTCGAGCGCCTCCTCGTCTGGGGTGGCCGTCGCGTCGCCAGAGGAAGGGCTCTGCGCCAGCGGGGTCCCGCCATCGTCGCCCGGCACTCGCGGCCCGGCGACGGTGGGCTGGTCGAATAGCACGGGCAGGGGTGCAACGAGTCTCGTGAGCGGTGTCCAGGGTGTCACACCGTCGAAGGTCTGCCCCACGCTCGGCGTCTTGGTCCACCCGGGTGCCGGCTCTGGGACGTTCGCCACCGGCGTAGCACCCTGGGGCGCGAACGTGAACGTCGAGCCCAAGGCTTGGACCGCAGGCACGGCTGTCAGGGAGAACATGGACACCACCGGGGCGGCGCCGGGCAGCGTGGGCCAGGCCGAACTCATCACGGACCCAAACGCATCCGACCCGCCGCTCGCGGCGGGCTCGCTCGTCGCGAGCGGCTCGGGTGCCATTGAACCGAGCGACCGCACCCCCTCGGCCGCGACCGCACCACCCGCGACCGCTGCCGCACCGACCACCACGATTGCCACGGCGGCCGCGAGCACCGGCGCCCGTTCCGTTCCTCGTAAGATCCCCCACACCTCGCGCGTACCCATGGGCCCTCCCAACAAAGTGATGGAATCGCTTCACTAGGAACGCGTCATCCACGATATCCATACGTTCAAAAATCTGGCGGTGAACCTCCCGCTCGTCGTCATACCATACGCGGCCGCCGGCCCCGGGAAATACTGTCTTGATGGAGAGAAGCTACTCCATCTGCTTGGGTTTGAGGCAGGCCAGGAACGAGGCATCGCCTGCGCGATGCCCGGATGTGCATCAGGCAACTTGCACCGCAGGACCGGCCTGTTCCTGTTCTGTGGTGACCGGGTTGTGCCAACCACCGGGAGGCGTGACGCGCTCCACTTCGGCTGGGCCCCAGGTGTTCGCGTCGTACTCGTATACGGGCGTGTTTGCTTTCAGTACCGGATCAACAATCCGCCAGCTTTCCTCCACGTAGTCCTGCCTAGCAAACAACGTGGCGTCTCCCTCCATTGCATCACAGAGTATCCGCTCGTACGAATCCACCTCGCCAACCCGCGGCGACCTGCTGCCCAGCATTTCAACCGACTGCCCCACCATTTCATCGCCGGGCGCCATCACCATCATGCCCATGGCAATGACGACGTCGGGGCTGAGCCGCAGCCGCAGGTAATTCGACGTCAGGGCGCTCTCACGGATCACCGTTGGAGGCTTGCGCAAGCGGCCTACGATTTCTGTGCATTGCGCGGGCAGACACTTTCCCGCTCTGATATAAAACGGGACGCCTTTCCAGCGCCATGAGTCGACCTCTAGTCGCAACGCCGCAAACGTCTCCACCTGCGAATCGGGCGCCACGCCCTTCTCGCTCCGGTATCCACGGAACTGGCCGCGCACAAGGTCTGTTGCTCCCAGTGGTGGGATGGCTTTGAGCACTTTGACCTTTTCGTCACGAATCGATTCACTGTCAGTCGCCACCGGCGGCTCCATCGCCAGATTGCTCAGGATTTGGAACAGATGGTTCTGCACCACGTCGCGAATTGTCCCCGTCTGGTCATAAAACGCGCCGCGACCCTCAATGCCGATGTTTTCTGCCATGGTGATCTGTACACTCTCAACGAAATTACGGTTCCAAAAGGACTCCACGAAGATGTTGGCAAAGCGGAAGACGCACAGGTTGCGCACCGGCCGCTTCCCGAGATAATGATCAATGCGGAAGATCGCGGATTCTTTGAAGATCGCCAGCAGCGTGCGATTGAGTTCTCGCGCCGATTCCAGATCGTTACCAAACGGCTTCTCGATAATGACGCGCGCGCCCTCGGCACAACCCGCCGCGGCCAGATTCTGTACGACAGTTCCGAATAACCGCGGCGGGATGGCGAGGTAGTGCGCCGGATGCACGGCATTCTGCAGTTCACGACGGATGGCGTTGAAGGTGGCCGGATCTTGATAGTCGCCATCCACATAGCGCAGCCGGTCGCACAATTTTGCGAACGCCGCAGCATCAACACCGCCGCCGTAGTTCTTCAGGCTGTCATGCGCGCGGGTTTTGAGCCGTTCCAGGTCCCAGCCCTCTTTCGCCACTGCGATGATCGGCACATCGAGATGCCCTCGCTTGATGGCTGCCTGAAGCGCCGGGAATATCTTCTTGTAGGCCAAGTCTCCGGTTGCCCCGAAGAAGACCAATGCATCCGATGGACATCCGTTCATGACGGCGTCCTACGAGCTTGCGCCTTCCCAGCCGGGTTCTCGTGGTGTCCGCCGAACTGAAAGCGCATGGCAGACAGCATTTTGTTCTCGAAATCATCCTCGCCGCGAGAGCTGAAGCGATCATATAGCGCGGTGGCAAGCACCGGTGTGGGCACCCCCTCATCGATGCCGGCTTTGATGGTCCAGCGGCCTTCGCCAGAATCTGAAACGTGTCCCGAAAAGCTCGCGAGCGATGGCTCTTCCGTCAGCGCAATAGCGGTGAGATCCAGCAGCCAGGATGCCACGACACTGCCCCGTCGCCAAAGTTCTGCAATGTCGCGGAGATTGAAGTCGTATTGATAGTATTCCCGATCTCGCAGAGGCGTCGTCTCTGCATCGATCGCGTGTTCCTGCTTGCCCACATTGGCGCCGCGCAAGATATTGAACCCTTCGGCCAGAGCACCCATCAAGCCGTATTCGATGCCGTTGTGCACCATCTTCACGAAATGGCCGGCGCCAATCGGTCCGCAGTACAGATAGCCCTGTTCCGCGGTTCCGGGAAGCTTGTCGCGGCCCGGAGTGCGCGGGATGTCTCCCACTCCGGGCGCCAGACACGCGAAGATTGGATCGAGATGCTGGATGACCTCGCTCTCACCGCCGATCATCATGCAGTAGCCTCGTTCCAGCCCCCAGACGCCACCGCTGGTTCCCGCATCGGCGTAGTGGATGTTCCTGGCGCCGAGTTCCTTCGCCCGGCGAATGTCGTCGACATAATACGAATTGCCACCGTCGATCAGTATATCTCCGGCGTCGAGATGGGGAACAATCGCGGCGATCGTGTTGTCCACCGCCGCAGCTGGCACCATCAACCAGATGGCCCGCGGCTTTGCGAGCCGTTTCACCAGGTCCGGGACGGACGAAGCGCCCACCGCCATCTCCTGGACCAACGCGTTGACCTTTTGGGGCGACATGTCGAAGACCACGCATTCATGGCCCCCCGTGAGAAGCCGCCGGACCATATTCGCGCCCATTCGTCCCAATCCGATCATTCCAAGTTGCATCGTGTTGTACTCCTTCCGGGTTCCTCACCCCGATGTCTGGTTCAAACGCGGGTGGATACAGTCTCTCGACCGCGTGATCGCTGCTGCTATTTCTTCTCGATCGTGGGTAGGTGGACGTCCCGGACCTGCGTGGGATGGGTGACGAGCGCCTTCCATGCTTGGCGTGCAGTCAGCGATTGGGTTTTCGGCGTCATTGTCGCCCGCTTTTCGTCTTTTTCACCCGATCAAGAGAAGGCCGTTTGGGGGAGTGTGTGGCGTGCTGTTCCCCGTTTGACTCCCACAGTCGAAACCCGCCAATAAACGCGTTGGCGTTGTCGCCCAGCCGGCACCCTGGGGGCGCCGTCTTCAGCTTCTTGGCATTTCCTCCGCCGATGACGAAATCGTCGAGGAACAGTGCGGTTTGGAATCGCGCCGCGAGCAACTTGAGGGTCTTCCCCCACTTCTTCTTTCCCAGCTTCTTGAGCCCTCGAAGACCCAGGTAGTCCTCAACGGTGCCGTTTTTGTAGGAGAGGGCGCCGATCTCCATCGGCACGATGTGCCCGTCCACCATCAGGGCGGAGCCGAGTCCAGTCCCGAGGCCGAGGAAGAGCATCGTTCCACCTTTATAGCTCCCGAGGGCCTGCATCGAAGCATCATTGATGACCTTCACGGGGCGCTTCAACGCGGCCGCGAAGTTGAATCCGACCCAGCCGCGGGCGAGATTGCGGGGCTCAGTGACTGCACGGTCTCCGACGACCCGTCCAGGGTAGCCGATGGCGACCACATCGTACGTCCAGTCCCCGGCGAGCCGCAGGACTCCGGCTACCAGTTTCCGGGGAGTCATCGTTGGCCCCGAAGGGAACTTCCGGGCCTCGGTTTGTCCCGTGGCGAGGATTTTCACGTTTGTCCCGCCGATATCTATCACCAGTACTTTCATCGAAGAAGCCCCCCCATTCGACCTTCTTCTATGTGAGCGCAGCGCTCTTCGAGGAGATCACGCCCATCAGCGTATTCCAGGACTGAACAAACGATTCGGCCCCCTCAGTCTGGAGCCATCGTGCCAGTGCGTGGAGATCGACCCCCGCCTCGGCGAATTGCCTCAGCACCTGTTCGCAGTTTCCGCCGTCTGCTCGCATCAGCGTCGGGACGTCGCCTTGGTCCGCGAACGCCTTGAGCGTGGCCTCCGGGACCGTGTTGACGGTCAAGGGAGCCGCCAGCGCTCGAATGCATCACGTCGTCTCATGGCACCCACTCCTCAGCAAGTGATGTCTTCGATACTTGCCCGGGTGGATGCTACGGCGCCTGCAGTGTGAGGGTGTCGATGTCCACCGCATAGGTTCCGGCGGCCACGAGATTGTTCGGCCGCGCGCAGATCACGCCGTTGTCGGGTCCGTAGATCTCCACGAGACCGGGTGGGCCACACGACACCTGCTGGAGTTGATAGTTCATTAGTAGCTGCGCGCCCGGGCTGTCCTGGCTGACCCTATAGGATGTGTACGTCTGATGGTTGGCCGCGTTCACGATCGCGCCCATAACAACCGCAGTGGCCACGCCGGCCGCGAAGGGGCCCCAGAACCCTCCGCCCCAGTACGTTGCGTGGGGCGCCCACACGACCCCGTGGTTCCATCCCCAGGCCGGCCCCCGGTACACCGGGTTGACGACGACCCGGCCGTTGTACCCGTATCCGTTGCGGTTGATGTTGACGTTGTTGCCGCTCACGTTGACGTTGCCGTTGCCGTTGCCGGTGCGATTGCCGGTGGCGTTGCTGCCGCCTGGGTTGTTGCTCGGCCGATTGCCGGCAGGCGGATTCGCGGGCCGAGTGGCGCCGGCATTGCCGGGTCGATTGCCGGTGGCGTTGCTGCCGCCTGGGTTGTTGCTCGGCCGATTGCCGGCAGGCGGATTCGCCGGCCGAGTGGCGCCGCTATTGCCGGGGCGATTGCCCGCCGGGGTGGAACCCTGGATATCCCTGTTGAGGTCGAAGCCGCCCTGGCCGTTCCCACCCTGAGGTCGACTGCCGCCGTTCGGCCGTGATCCCGTGTCGTTGTTGAGGTTGAACCCGCCGCCGCCCTTTTGCGGCGGGGCCGACGGGCGCGAGGCGGCCCCACCACCGCTGCCCCCCCGGTTCCCTCCATTGGGCGCCGCGCCGGCGAACGGTGCGACCATCCCGAGCGCGAGGATTATGACGGTGACCGCGATCGTCCTCATGGCCGCGTCCTCCTAATTTAACGTGCCGTTGCCTGTGATGTGCGTGCCCCTCTTGGTCAGGACCGCGAACACGACGGAGTGTGGCGCGACCTTCGACACGACCTGGCATCCGGCCGCAGCCAACACCGCGGCGAGCGGGTCCGACGGCTGTTCCTGGTCGGTCTGGTTGAGGTAGAACTTCGCGGATTTGAATGGAATCGTGTACGACTTCCCGTTGTTCTGAAACGCCATCTGGCCCGCCCAGCAGTAGACGATGCCGTTTGCAGGCGCGCAGTCGGAGGCCTTGACCGCAAGCGTCATCGTCGACTGTCCGTCGGCCGACGAGATCGCCAAGGTCGTCTGATTCTGCACCTTCATGATCACGCCGATGTACGTTTGGGCGGAGCCGTCACTTTGCACGATGCGCACGGTCCCGGCGGCGAACGCCGAGACGGGAAGGAGAAGCATGAGAGCCACGGCCAGCGGGATACCGAATCGCACTACGCCACCTCCACATGGAAGGCCTGGAAGACCTTCCGACACGCGATTGTAGTCGAGAGTTCCGCTTTCGTGCCCGTACGGATCAGATCCGCACCGCCCATCACGGAATCTCGAGACGTGAGGACTCACGTCTTTTCCCGCCAATCCGCTCGGGGTTGCCCCATGTCGTTCGACGCTGACGATCGTCAGGCCGAGATCGCGTGCACGACTGATTACCCCGTAGAACTCGGCTCGGTCCGCGACCTCGCCGGAGAGAGAATGGCGTCCCCGACCGAATCGTGCACGGCGTGCGCCCGTCAAACCATGCTGACGAGGCGGACCCCGACATTCCGTGCGCGCGAATCACGTTACCAGGCGCGCTCCTGCCGATATCGCTCACCATGGCTCGTGGCCCTTCACGTTCGTCCGATCGTGTGCCCGACGACACCCAGGACGCTGGCATACAAGACATCCCCCGGTGACGATCGCCGAGGTTCTAGGCGCCGGCTGCCCGGATACACTACAACCGTAGCGCATCCGGGCAGCCGGCTTCGCCCTACTTAAGTATTACTCGGGACTAATTTGCGGTAAAGAAGAGCGACGGTGGCGGCTAGTCGAGCCTGAGTTCTCTTGCCGTGATCACCGCCTGTGTGACGGGCCATCGATGACGATGACTTAGTTACCTCTTGCTCCCGGCGTCCCTTTGAAAGGTAGCGTCATCAGCTTGTTCAGCCCCTGTAACTCATCCAGTTTGGGATCTTTGTGGACCAGCGTCGCGTCATGCAACTTTGCCACAGCAGCAATCAGCGCGTCGGCGACAGAAAGGCGATATGTTGCCCTCAGCCGGCCAGCCTGGAGAAGCACCCTATTGTCTGGGTACACCCATTCGAGCGGCCACGCCTTTACAAGCGCAACCAGTCTGTAGGATTCATCCTCCCCCTTCTCCCGCATCGCCGCGTAGAACAGCTCCATAAGAGTAATCGAGCAAGCAAGCACGTCACATTGGCCAGCTCGACCGCCACGCAACAGACGTTCAACCCTGGCGGCGCCGTTCTCATCTCCGAGAAAGGCCAGGATGGCCGACGTATCGAGGACATACCGCTCAGCCACGCCGACGCTCGTGATTGCGGTCGGTCAGCAGCGCCGACCGGAGCCCTTTCGATGCGCCTCAAGCGGCGGCAATCGGATCCGCGTGAATAGGGATCACTCGGATGGTTTGTCCATCATCCACCCATTCCAGCTTCATCCGAGGGACGATACGGTGCGCCCTACGTAGCGCCGCAGGGATTACCGTCTGACCCCTCACAGTAACCGTGGTTTTCATCTCCGATCATCATCCGCGTTTTCAACATACAAGATATTTTTGCGGATATGCAAGATGCACGCCTAATCTAGCATGGGTCGATTAGCGGATCGAAACGCGAGAGGACTCGCCCGGCGTTACCCAGGAGAGTCCTCTCTGTGAACTTGGTAGCGGTTCCAATTCGACATTGAGGTCAACCCCGACCCCAGGGACATCGAGTCTCTCAGGGACCACGTCGACACATTCAACGTCGAGGAGACAAAGATCTACGACTACGGGGACCTCGCGATCTTCTTGCGCGATTCCATGAGGCAGCTCATCGCCGGAATCCGTGCGTATACATGGGGTGGGTGCCTCGACATTCGATTCTTGTGGGTGCACGAGGACTTCCGTGGAGAGGGACTTGGATCAAAGTTGATGCGCGCCGTTGAACAGGAGGCGATCCGCAGAGGTTGCCACATCGCCACTCTCGAGACACATAGTTTTCAGGCACCTGGTTTTTATGAAGGTCAAGTCCCAGTCTTCCTGTAAAAGTTGACGGTCTGGGCGTGGTGCATGCTACGCAGCTCTCCTCCTCTTAGAGCGCTTCACGATAGTGCGAGTCGATGGAACAAGCTCACGATGGAGTCTGAGGCCCAGTTCTTGACGGAGTCGGTGCAACTGGAGACGTTCAGCATCGGTGAAGTGAATGCGCTGCCACCGCTGGCTGGCACGCACCAAGGTCGCGTACACCAGCGTGAGACAGCTTCGTTCATCGAAGAAGCGCGGGATGATCTTGGTGCGCCGGCGTTCTTCGAGAAAACTCCGCTCGATCAGGTTCGTCGTCCGGACATACTTCCGATGGCCGACCGGCAGGCGCAGATGCGCCAGGCTGGCCTCCAGATCGTCACTGAGAGAGGCCATCGCCGTCGGGTAGAGACGCGCGAATCGCGCCAGCACCGCCTGGGCCGTCTGGGTGCCTTCCTGATAGGTCGGGGCATCGCGGATCGCGGCGACGTGCGCCTTCACCTCCGCCCGCGCCGCGTCGGGGACTTTGTCCAACACATTCCGCATTCGGTGCACCCAGCACCGCAAGCGCAGACTCTTCGGCCACATCTCCTTGATGGCGCGCAGCAAGCCCGGCGCCCCATCGCTCGTGATGCTGACCGGTGGGCGCAGGCCGCGGCGGACCATGTCCCGCAACATGCCGCGCCAGCCACGGTAGCTTTCCTTGTTCCCCAACGTCAAGTGCAGCAACACTTTCCGCCCGTCGGCGAGAATGCCCCACGCACACAGCAAGGCCTCGGCCCCGCCCGCCTGGAGGCGGAGCGATTCGTAGATCGCGTCCACAAACAGGTACTCGACGGCAAACCCGGAGAGGTCCCGCCGCGTGAAGGTCTGATACTCTTCCCACAGCCGTTCGGTCACGGCGCTGACCCCGCTGGCGCTGATCAAGCGTTTGCCGGTGACGTCGCGGAAACTGTCCTCAATATCCCGGGTCGACAGCCCGCGCGCGTACATCTCGGCCACCAGCCGCTTCAGCACATCGGTATGGCCGCGGAGGAAACTGAGCAGCCGGGACTGGTAGGGCATCGGCGTCTGCCGCACCTGCGGGACCTGCAGCGGGACGTCGCCTTCCGCGGTCCGGACCCGGCTGGGTTCGTAGCCGTTCCGGTAGCCGCGATGGGGCTCGGCGCGCTGGTGCCGGACATAGCGGTCCCGCCCGAGAAAATCGGTGGCCTCTTCCTCGAGCAGTTCCTGCGCGAGCCGTTGGGCCCCCAAGCGCAACAGCAGGCCCGTCACATCCTCGCCCTCCGCCACGCCGTCCTGAAGCAGGCGCTTGATCTCTTCCCGAATCTTGGTGCTGGGTGCTATCCTGGGCATTGGTCTGGGCTCCTCTTCTGCTCCCCTTACAAGGAGCTGGTGTTTGGCGACACCATTAGGGTAGCCCAGACCGTCAACTTTTACAGGAAGACTAGCACATCACCTTTTATGAAAAGCTCGGCTACGCAGAAATCGGTGTCCTCGATGGCTACCCCATTGGACACAAGAAGCACTACTTGAAGAAGGTGCTGTCAACCTGACCAGACCAGATGGCTACCCTTACTTCGCCGAAGAAGGCTTGGAAGTTACCGGCTTGAGAGACCACATAATCTTAAAGAAGATAAGGGCTCGCTCTGATGCTTCGAGCGAGCCCCCTCTGTACTGGTAGCGGGGGGAGGATTTGAACCTCCGACCTTCGGGTTATGAGCCCAACCTCCCCTGCCCGGAACGCCCTTATTTATCCGTGTAAGTTGAAGGCAAGGTACCACACCCCTATCCTTGAGCACGTGCTGCGAACACGGCGCTTCAGGGAAGGGGGAGCACCTTGCCTCGAGATCAGTCTACCAATGTGCTGGTCGGGTGGGAATGCTATCGGGTGAAGCTGGTGGAGCGCATCGAACCAACGACGGGCGCCGGCAAACCGCGGGTGGAGATCACGCTGGCCCGCGAGAAGCGGACCTTCCGGTGCTCCGGGTGCGGCCAAGAGACGGCCAAGGCGCATGAGATGGTGGTCCGCTGCATCCGGGATCTGCCGCTGCTCGACGCCGAGACCCACGTATGGGTGCCGCGCTACCGCGTTGCCTGTCCCACGTGCGGCCCCAAACTGGAGGCCCTGTCCTGGCTGTCGGCCTGGGACCGGGTGACCACGCGCCTGGCGGAGAGCGTGGTCCGGCTCTGCCGCATCCTGCCGGTGAAGCACGTGGCCGAGTTCTACGGCCTCGACTGGGACACCGTGAAAAACCTGGACGTGGCCGCGTTGGCAGAGGAGTTGCTCCCGGTCGACTTCTCCAACGTGACGACGATTGCGATGGATGAATTCGCCCTGCGAAAGGGCCACCGCTACGCCACGGTGGTGGTCGAGCCCCAGCGCAAACGCGTGCTCTGGGTCGGCGAAGGCCGGAGCCGCGACGCCGTCCGTCCCTTCTTCGCGCTGTTAGGTGGCGAGGGCTGCAAGCGTCTACAGGCGGTGGTGATGGATATGAACACGGCCTACGAAGAAGAAGTGCGCGCCCATTGTCCGCACGCGGTCCTTGTGTATGACCTCTTCCACGTCGTCGCCAAGTACGGCGCGAAGTCATTGACCGGGTGCGCGTGGACGAAGCCAATCGCGTGCGCGCGACAAAGCAGCGCGCAAGGTGATCAAAGGCGCGCGGTGGCTCCTCTTGCGCAATCGTGAGAACGTCAAGCCGGAGGATCGCGTACGACTCCAGGACCTCTTGGCAGCCAACCGGCGGCTTGCGGCCGTCTACGTGCTGAAGGATGATCTCAAGCAGATGTGGGACTATACCTATCCTGGCGCCGCCACCCGCTTCTTCACGGACTGGTACCACCGTGCCATCCGCAGTCGCATTCAACCACTCAAGACGTTTGCCCGCCATCTCAAGATGCGGCTCCCCGGGATCATCGCGCACTGTCGCTATCCGTTACACACCAGCCTCCTCGAGGGCATCAACAACAAGATCAAGGTCCTCAAGCGCATGGGATACGGCTACCGAGACGATGGCTACTTCTTCCTGAAGATCATGGCCGCATTTCCTGGGAATCCCGAAAATGCCGGATCTATTATAGGCCTTTCCGAGGATCCTTACCTTGTGCGGGACCTGTGTGCGGACCCCCGACCGGCGATAGTGAACTGCGCGCTGAATTGGTTCTGGAAGATCGGGCTGTCTCGTGCCCGTAACACTCGGCTGCCGACCCGGTCGCAGGCAGTTACCGCAGCAGTGCGTCTCACCGAGCCCGGGACCTCAGCCGTCGTGCGGCGACGCGTGTCCGACGCTTGCTTCTCCTTTGGACTTCAAGGGCAGACCCCGCTACGGCACGGGTACTACGTTGGGGCCGTCCGCCCTTGAGGCCATTGGCACGTGCCGCCGCGGTCTTTGCCGCACTGCGGACAATGCCGCCCTTGCGCCCAAGTTCGCTCATCCAACGTCGAGTACCGAACACTCTGGCAAGAATCCCGGGAATGTAGTGGTCAACATCGAGCGCTGGCCAGGAGCCCTGAACCAGGGATTCGGGACTTCGATGCCGAGGAGGTTACCGGCACTATCAAAAGATCGAGCACGGCATCCAACGTGAATGCTGGCACCCGAAGCGCGTGATGCTCGCAGCGAGGACCTTATCCGTGTAGGGCTTTCTCGACGGCCTCGTGGTTGCGCGAAATGGCGAACAGTAACACGCGTGCAGCGTCCGACGGCTCGCGCCGCCGCTGTTCCCAATCCTGAATGGTGCGCGGCGAAAGCATATAGCGCCGCGCAAACTCTTCTTGTGAGAGGCCAAGTCGCTCGCGCAGTGCACGGACATCAGTGCGCGGTGGGACATACCGTGGCGCACCGAGTCCACTCGTGTCGCTCTCGTCGTCCCGCGCGAAGCGGTCAACGTCGGCTTCCGTGAAAGATGCGATCTTCTCCCCATGCGCGCGACCGCGCCCTTCACGAATTTCCTTATTGCTGCGTCTCACGGTTGCCATGCAGTCTCTCCCTCTCCGACCGCGATGCCGGTCGCGCCGAGATAATTCGCCTCAGGGTCTCGCGCGGTGTCCAGATAACGGTGAGGGTTCGTCCCTCGACCTCTCCGACGCTGACGACTCGCGGCTCACCCCAGTCGCGGCGCCGGTCCTCCCACTCGATAAAATCGCCGTCGAAAAGCTTCGCTGCGTAGTCGAAGTCGAAACCACGTTCCTCATAGCAGCGCGCGCTCTTCTCCTCATCCCACTCGAAGCCGTCAAAGTCATCCGGACCAGCCACACACATTAGTGTACTACGGCAGCGCCGTAGGCCGCAAGCTACGTTCTGACGACTCCGATATCCTCAAGAGCCGCGGATGATCCTCATCGCCCAAAGGCATAGACCCGGGGGGTTGTCCCCGCATACGAAGATAAACCCGCCAGGGACTTTGTGTGCATAAGTCTTGCTGTTACGGCAGCTCTGTGCTTCGAGGAACGACTGGAGTCGATGCCAGGCCGAGCCAGCCGCTGCGCCGGGCAAGGCGTGAGCGCCGAAGGGGGGTGGGTCAATTCTAAACCGGCGGCCCGCGATGCGGTGGCCGCGTGGGGTGGGTCAATTCAAAAGCGGCAGGAGTGGGGTCACTTCTAACCCGGCGTTGACAGTGCGGACCTGTGTGCGGACCCCCAATCGGTGATGGTGTATAGCGATGAACTGGTTCCTTGACGATCGGGCCGTCTCCTTGCGTCACGCAGTGGCCTACTTCTCCTTTAGGGAATCAGAACAATTTTGCCTACCACTTGCCGCGCTTCCAGCAGCATGCGATGCGATCGTTCTATGCTGATCTGTGTTCCGCGTGGCGATCCGTGTCTTCCCTCACCGCACCCACAAGACCGAGAGCTCGGCGGCCGATTCAACAGGTCCAAACTCGAGGCGGTCGGCCGAAACCAGGATCCCCTTCCGAACCCGTGCCAGTCCCGCAGCGAAGGCATCGGCATAAGACATAGGGTACGAAGCCTTGATCCTGCCCGCCTCGCGCATTAGGGCGGGCGAAACGCGATCTTCGACTTCCACTGGTAGTTGCCCGACGTCATCGAGCATGGCCTCGGCAGTCCGCTCCCCACCCTTGCGGTAGAAGACGTAGTACACTTCCCCAAGATGGATTCGATGTAATCGGATCGTTGCGCGGCCCTCGGCGGCCTCGAGGAGCAGCTGCTCAACCCGATTCCGGCCACGCTCCCCATAAAGGAACGCCAGCACTGCACTCGAATCCAGGACGAATAGTGGGGGCACCGCCTATCGCTCCTGTCTAATCTCCTGAGCTTTGTCCTTGAGAAATTCCCGCAGGGTCCCCACACCCCGGTACCGTCCAGCGACGGACCGCACGACAGTTTGTTTTGATGCACGCGCCTGGCGTAAATGCTGTACCTGGGCCCTACCGCGCAGGGGGATGAACTGCGCCACGCTTGTGCCACGGATCGTAACCGTTACGATCTCGCCGGATCGCACGCGGCGCAAGACCTCACCAGTACTATTCTTGAGCTGCTTCGCCGTCACGATTCCCACGGCCAACACCTCTACGAGTAAGTAGCCAATAGCTACTACGTACCTTAACACGGCCGGTGGAAGTTTGTCAAAATCGCGTCCCTCGAAACACAAAAAGGACCCGCTCGGAGTCTACCGAGCGGGTCGCCTCTGTGAACTTGGTAGCGGGGGGAGGATTTGAACCTCCGACCTTCGGGTTATGAGCCCGACGAGCTACCGGACTGCTCCACCCCGCGCCGCAACCGTATGTAATTTGAAGTGCACTAGTCATTATAACACCGCGACCGGACCTGTCAAACGCGGGTGGCGTAAGGTAGTGTACGCTTCTCTGTGGACTTTCGAGAGGGCGCCGAAAGGGAGGGGGCGTACCCTCCACCCACTACCCCATAGAAAGGAGGATACGCCCGTGGCCAGTGTTGCCGCACTGACCGATCTCACCGTATCGGATCTGTGGAAGGAGGTCAAGGACGAAGCCACCCTCTGGGGGGACATCTCCCGCGAGAGCCTCCGCGCGGTGAAATGTCTCCTCGAACACCGCATGGAAGATGAGTTGACCCACTATCTGAAAGCCGCCTCGTACCACCGCAGTTCCTACCGCCGCGGCTATCGCAACGGCTCCTACGTCCGGCGCCTCACCACCACCTGGGGCACTCTCCCCCTCACTGTCCCGCGCGCCCGGGTCCACGGCTTTACGCCCTCGGTCCTCCCCCGCTACCAGCGCCGCACCGACCGCGTCAATACGCTGGTCCGCAGCGTCTTCCTCGGCGGCGTCAGTACCCGCCAAGTGGGCCCCCTGCTCGCCGAGCTGCTCGAGGACCGCCTCAGCGCCACGACGGTCTCCGCCATCACCCGCACCCTGGACCAGGCGGTGGCGGCCTTTCACCGTCGGCCTCTGTCCGATGAGTGGGTCTATCTCTTCCTCGACGCCGTCAGCCTCCGCACCAAAACCCCCGACGGCACCCGCCGCCGCGTGGCGCTGGTGGCCTATGGCCTCAGGGCCGATGGCCGCCGCCAGCTCCTGGACTTCCGGCTCGTGCGCCGAGAGGGCCACAGCACCTGGGACGCCTTTCTCCTCACCCTCGCCGCGCGCGGCCTCGCCGGCAGCCAGTTGCGCCTCATCACCACCGACGGGCACCGCGGGCTCCATGCCGCCCTCGACTACATCTATCCGGACGTCCCCCGCCAGGCCTGCTGGGTCCACGTCCTCCGCAATGTCTCTAACCGCCTGCGCGTCCGCGATCGGGACGAGTGTTTGCGCATGGCCCGCCGTATCTACCAAGCCCGATCCCGGCCGGCCGCGGAACGCGCGCTGCAGCGCTGGCGGCAAGCTTGGGAGCGCACCGCCCCCAGCGCCGTCGCCACCCTGTTCCGCGACTGGGATGCGCTGCTGAAGTTCCTTGACGTCCCGGAAGCCGATTGGCGGAAAGTGAGAACTACAAACGCGATCGAACGGGTCTTCCGGGAGATCCGCCGCCGCACGCGCCCGATGACCTGCTTCACCAACACGGCCAGCTGCGAGCGCATCATCTTTGCCATCATCCGGGCGCTCAATGAGCGCTACGCATACCGATACGGGTCATGCGAAACTACACAAAAGAGTTGACACTACCTGGCGTAACGCAGCGATGAGGAATAGGACCTGGCAAGCCGGAGGGCTGGGACCGCATCGCGGAAGGGTCAAACGAGCGTGATAGGGAGGGAGCTCGAAGCGATGACTTCGAGAAGCGGAACATAGCAGCGAGCACAGCGAGTACGAGAGCCGGAGCAGCCGCCAGCGAACCGCTCTTAGGATGTATCGAAGCGGATTTGGATGGCCGGTCTCGGCTCGTCGGGAAGGACGTGGTGGCGGAGCGCCTCGAGGAGCCGGCGGGCGATGTTCTTGAGACTGCCAAAGAGGGCCACCGGCGTTTTGCCGTGCCGCTGGGCCAAGCGCCGGAGCAAACTCCCGCGCTCCAGCAGTTGCAGCATCATATGCGCGATCTGGAGGAGATAGTAGTAGGCCTTGATCAATTCCGGATCGGTGCTGTAGGCGTGCTCCAGGTTGAGCTCGCTGTTTTTTTGCACATTGAACCCGGCCTCAATCGTCCAGCGGCGTCGCCCTCCTTTCGTCGCAATCTCCACCACCGTGTCCCGGCTCACCGGGAGGTTCGTCATCCACACGAAGGTCGTCGTCGTCGCCTTCACCGTCTCCTCGCACCGCAGGGCGTTGAACCCATACGCGCTGCGCCCGGTCCCATCGTCCGACGACATCCCTGTCGCCCAGCGGTACACTTGCTGCGTCCCGTCGGGGAGGGTCAGCCGCAGGACATTCTCCGGGCACAACGCCATCACGGCCTGAAACTCGGCCCAGGCCGTCGGCGCGTTCCCCGCCTTGAAGGTAAACACATAGCTCCACCCCTGGGCTTCGACCAATCGTACCGCCGGCGCGCACGCATACAGCGCATCGCTCGTCACACAGAAGGCCATCTGGGGATACGCTTGCCGCAGGGCCGGCACCAGGCGGCGGAATGCCGCCAGCTCGCAGTCCTGCTTCCACGCCGTCCGGGTCCCGGTCCACCGGCGACGGACGATCGGCGTTCTCAATAAAGGCCGTCCCGAGGGACAGCCCGAGCCCGCCGGGGCCGAGGAGTTTCGCCTCTTCGACCATGTGCAGATACGCGTCGTAGGCGGGATGCTGCCGCACCCAACACTGGGGACAGTGCCGCCGCCGAAAGTGCAGATGCCCCGTCCCGTCGATCGCGACGACGACGCGGCCGAGCAGGCGCGCGCCATCCAACACCTTCATCCGAATCAGGCGGCGCACCATCTGGGTCCGCAGCGCCGCCAGCGGCGCACTCCCCAGATGGTGCAAGAAGTGGTCCAACGTGTCGTGCACCGGCAAGGTCGCGTGCTGCGTCCCGGCGAGCCGGTTCACATTGCGGAGCACCTGCGTCGCCGGATCGCGCAAGTCAAAGTCCAACTGGCGCCGACTGCCCAGTTTACAGCAGAAGAGCAAGAGCCCCCACCAGGCGAGAAACTCGGGGTCGTACTCGATGAACGACTGATGGCGCGTGTCCGGCAGCGCGGCCAGCCACTGGTTCAACGCCGGCCAGAAGTGCTGGATCGTGTGGTGGAATGTCTGCCCGAGGGCGCTTAGGCCCGGCCGGCCCGCCGCTTCCGCGCCGTCACGTGCCCGCGGATCTGGGCCAGCGTGAGTTGCGTGATCTCCTGCGTCAATTGGCGCAGCCGGCGGTGCTCCGCGACCCACCCCCGGACCTCCTCGACGAGGTCGACCGGCACGTACACCATCCGCGTCTTGCCCGCTACTTTGTACGACAGGTAATGGCCCACGTGCAGCGCGCCCTGCGTACAGTGGCAGCCCGGCCGCCCGCAGCGGCGCGCGATCTTCACTAAACTGGCCGCCAGCACCGGCCCCTGCGCCGCCAACTGCTGCACGCGGGCGTCCAATTGCCGCCGGAGGAGGGTCGGGTGGGTGGGAATCCGCATCGGCCTTCCCTTCGACACCCGTCTCGGGTCATCCGCTGGGCGCCAGGCTTTGGTGACTGAAATGCCTTAGTACTATCTTTCAGTTATCTCCCCCCAAAATCCTGCTGCGAAGAAAAAATTATGGGGGGCCGACCCGCGTTCGGTCAAAAACCCACAGGACCCCTGCGACAAACGGCTCGCCGAAAGGGCTGTGGTGCGAGAAATTGCCTATTCTTTAGGGCTGGGCGTAACGGGGCGTAACGTAACCCGCGCGGCTCCATTCCGCTCGGCCCGTCTTCACTGATACCCGAACGTCGTGGACCCCGCTAGTAGCCCAGCAGCGCCGCCCAGAGCAGGTCGGCCTCGCTCGCTTGAATCGCGCGCCCGCCGAGTCCGTCAAGCACGCGCTGCAGCACGAGCGCGCCGGCGACGATCACATCCGCGCGCTCGGGCTGGAGCCCGGGAATCGTCTGTCGGGCCACCAGCGACCGGCCAAGCAGATCTACGAGAATCACGCGGACCCGATCGGCCAAAAGACGGTAGCCGTGGACTTGATCCGGATCGTACGGCTCCAGTCGCTGGTCGATCGCCGCCAGCGTGGTGATGGTCCCCCCCACGCCGATCACCGCGTGCGGAATCGTGCGCAGCCGCTCCAGCACCGGGCCGAGCGTCTCGTCGAGGTAGCTCTCAAGCGCCTCGACCTCCGCGGCCTCTGGCGGGTCGTGCTTGAGAAACCGATGGGTCAACAACACGCATCCGAGGGGGAACGAGTGGGTTCCCTCGATGCCTCGCAGAGTCCCCCAGGTCAGCTCGACGCTGCCGCCCCCGATGTCGACCACCAGGACGCCCGGCGCGACGTGCCGCGGAGCCAGCGCCGCAACCGCGCCCAAGAACCCGAGCCGCGCCTCCTCTTCCCCGCTCAGAATCCGCACGGGTCGCTGCACTCGCGACAGCAGCTCCTGCGGGTTTCTCGCCGCGCGCAGCGCGTACGTGGCCAGCACGACCGGGTTCGGCGCGCCGAGGCGGTACGCCGCCGCGGCAAATTCTTCGATCGCGACCGCCGTCCGCGCCGCGGAGCCGGGTCGAAGGGCGCCGGTGGCATCGAGACCGTCACCCAGACGGGTAATCGATAGACGGCGGAGCACCGGACGGAGGATCGGACCCTGCGCGCCGGGCGAGAGCATCGTCGGCGCTCCTGGGGTCCACCCTGGGAGATCGGCCACGAGCAGACGGACGGAGTTGGTGCCGACGTCGATCGCGGCACGGCGGGGCGCGCGCGTGGTGTTCAAAACATTCGGAGCAGCCGGGTCAGACGCGCTCGCAGCTCTGGCGGTGCCTGATCGCAGCCACACGACCTTCGCAGTAACGACCGGAGGTGCCGCTCGAACTCCGCTTTGGAGAAACAGCCGCGGCACTCTTGCAGGTGCAGTTCGATCTCGACCACCTTGTCGCCCTCGAGCTCCCGATCGAGGTACTGCCAGAGCTTTTCCACGGCCTCGCTGCAGTTCATGCCGGCTCTCCCTGCACGAAGTGCCGGTCCCGCGCGAACGCCGCCAGCCGGCGTTTCAACGCGTGCCTCGCTCGCGACAGGCGCGACATCACGGTTCCGATCGGCACCCCAAGAATCTCCGCAGCCTCCTTGTACGAGAACCCTTCGACGTCCACCAGCATGACGGCTGCGCGAAACGGGAGCGGCAGGGCATCCAGGCTCTCCCGGACTTCCTGGTCCATGATGCGGTCGAGCACTTCCACCTCAGGGTTGCCCGCCTGGCTCAACGCGTCTCCGTCGCGGGCGCCCGCGTACAAGTACTCGTCGCCGATCTCCTCTTCGAGCACTTCCGGCGTCCTCGCCGCCTTCCGGTACCGATCAACGTGTGCGTTCATCAAAATACGGTAGAGCCACGCCCGAATGTTCGTCCCCTCGCGAAACGTATGAAACGATCGCCACGCCCGGAGCATCGCCTCTTGCACCAGATCCTCCGCCACGGTCGGGTTGCGCGAGAGCCGCAGGGCCACACGGTACAGGCCGTCCAGGTGCTCCCCGACGAGTGCTTCGAACCGAGCCCGCGCCTCACGGGCCTCGTCCGGCGTCGCCGCGCCGCCCGGGGTCGGCTGGTGTCCGCCGACGTCGCTCACGCCGCAGACCTCGTCGAGCCGTCCACTGTGAAGAACGCCTGCGCCTCCCCGTCGATTCCGCATCCGCTCGCGGTTCTCACGCGTCGCCGACCGAGACGAGCGATGGCCGGAGAATGTCGGCCAGCGTCGTGCGGTTGAGCACATCCTCGGTCGCCGCCTTGACCGCCTGCCAGACCGGACGCAGCCCGCAGCCCGCGGCGTAGATGCAGTGCGCGTCGGTCTCTTCCACGCACAGCCACGGAGCGACGCTGCCTTCGAGAATCAGAAACGCCTCCCCGATCGTGATGCACTCGGGAGCGCGCGCCAAGACGTGACCGCCGCTCGGTCCGCGCTTGCTCTGCACGAGCCCGGCACGCCGCAGCGTGATCATGAGCTGGTTCAGGTACGGCTCGGGCAGTCCTTGACGGCGGGCGATGTCATGGCTCTGGATAGGACCCTGTCCGTAGTGTCTGGCCAAATCGATCAACGCGCGGATGCCGTACTCTGCCCGGGTGCTCACCTTCATCTCGCCACCACTTCCTCGTTCACGACGTCCTTGGCCGGCCTGCGTGTCACCACGATCGTTTCATGCACCACATCCCGAACCGGCCGTCCCTGCGAGTCTGTGACGGTGGACCCGTGCTCCTCCACCCGGTCGGTGATGCGGAACGCCCGCACATCCGGCCGGCTGGGATCGGCCAGCGACATAATCACGTAGTGCGGCGACTGCCACACCGCGAGCGCTCGGTCGGTCTCGCTCGGCCGCGCGGCGGTCGCTGGGTGCGAGTGGTAGATGCCGACCACCTCCCACCCGTGTTCCCGCTCCAACCGCACCGCGTCCAACTGGGTGCGATCGTCGACGTAGTAGTACACTCGGGGGTCGCGCGGCTCCGGAAGCTCCGCCGCCTTGTTCTGCGCCGGCAGCACCCTGGCGACGACATCGCCGACGCCGAGGAGCAACCCGCAGCACTCGCGCGGGGCCTCTGTGTACGCCTGCGCCAGCATCGTCTCCAGTTGGGCACGAGTCAGTCGAATCGTCACCCGCGACCTCTCCTTCACAATATTGTAACCGAAATCATCCTCGCCGTGGGAGCCCGATGGCACCGCGAGCTCACCCCGCGTCGGCGCGCCACAGGGGCGTACTCAGATACCGGTCTCCCCCGTCCGGGGCGATCGCGACGACGACGCCCGACCGGAGTGCGCCGGCCACGAGCAGCGCCCCGACGACCGCGGCGCCCGAGGACTCGCCGACGAAGCACCCTTCCTCGCGTGCGAGGCGGCGCGCCATCGCGTAGCCGGCCTCGGTGGACACCGCCAGCGTCCGATCGGGCACGGCCGCATCATAGATGCCGGGCACGATCGAGCTCGCGAGGTGCTTCATCCCCTCGAGCCCATGCAGGGCGCGGTCCGGCTCGACCGCCACGACCTCGATGCGCGGGTCCGCCTCGTGCAGGCGGCGTCCGGTCCCGACGAGCGTGCCCGTCGTCCCGAGCCCCGCCACGAAGTGGGTCACGCGGCCGCCGGTTTGCTCCAGGATCTCGGGACCCGTCGTGTCGTAGTGGGCCCGCCAGTTTGACGGGTTGTTGTATTGGTCGGGCTTGAAGTACGTTTCGGGGGCCCGGGCATGAATCTCCCGCGCCAGCACGATCGCTCCATCGCTCCCCTCGAGCGGATCCGACAGGGTGATGCGCGCGCCGTACGCCGCGATGATGCGCTTGCGCTCTTCGCTTGCGCTGGCCGGCATGACGAGTTCCACCGGGTATCCTTTGACGGCGCCGATCATCGCGTAGGCGATCCCGGCGTTGCCGGAGGTCGAATCCAGGATCGTCTTCCCCGGCTCGAGCCGCCCGTCTCGCTCGGCGTCGTCCAGCATGCGCAGCACGGGCCGGTCCTTCACCGAGCCGCCGGGGTTGAACCATTCCGCTTTGAGGTAGACTTCGACCGCGTCGGGAAGGTCCTGCGTGACGCGCCTGAGACGCACGAGCGGCGTGTGGCCGATGCGGTCGAGCAGCGACCCGCGATCCGGACCGCCGCTACTCATCGAACAGCAACGTGGACTCCGAGTAGTAGCGCACACCGTGGTCCAGATACCGGCGCTGCACCATCGCGTCGAGCTCGGGCTGCTTCGCCGCCGCCGCGCCCGCCTCCGACAGCCACGCGAGCGGCGTATTGAGCCGCAGGACGCGCCCCTGGATCCCGTGCCGGGTGATGCCCGCGGGGAGGAAGTCCGCGCCCAGCGCCAAGCGCATCACCGTGTCCTTCGAGAACCGGGGGAATACCACGAGGCTCCCCGGACCGTACTCGGCCTCGAGCGCGGCGAAATCCCCGGTCTCCACGCGGTAGAACTCTGCCCGATCTCGGTACAGCGCCACGAGCTGACGGAGCCGCGCCGCGATCTCCGACAGCGCTCCGCCGCCGATCAAGATCGAGGCATTACGGGTGATGATCACCGCGGCCGCCCGACCAGCCTCGAGGTGCGCATCCCCGTCCCCATGCTCGGCACGTACACCCACCCAACTGCCGGGCAGCGCCGCCGCGCGGTCCCGCAGCGCGGCCCCGGGCCGGGCGCCGGGCTCGCGGACGTAGTGGCGCCACGTCCCCAGGGTCACACCGGGGTCGCCGTAGTCCACGACCTGCACGACGGCGTGGCGCACCCCGAGTGCCGCGAGCGCCGTCACGCGATTGGCACCGTCAAGCACCATCGCGCGGCCGTCGGCGAGCCCGGCCGCGATCGGCGGGTTGCGGAGCACCCCCTCCCGCCGGAGTGCGTGAGACAGCCGGCTCACCCGCGCGGCGTCCACTTCCTCATGCAGGAGCAACTGCGAGGTGTCGACGACGCGGAGCACCGGCGTCGTGCGGCCGGTCCGCTGAGGCGCTCGAACGGAGACGTCCATGTTCCTACCGGACGCCCCCGGCCATCGCCGGCACGATCGTGACCTCGTCCGCCGCCCCGAGCGGGGTCGCCCCTCCCTGGAGCGAACGGATCTCCGTGCCGTTCACGAAGATGTTAATGAAGGTACGCACCTCACCGGAGGCATCGCGCAGCTGCTCGCGGAGTCCTGGATATCGGCGCTCGGCCGCGGACAGGGCCTCGTCGACGGTACCGCCCTCCGCGGGAATTCTCGCGTGTCCCTCCGTCAGCCGCCGAAGCGGGGTCGGGAGATAAATTTCCGCCATCGGATCGTCTCCTCTCCTACACAAAGATCGCGGCCGCGGTGTAGGGCGCCGCGGCCGTCCGGATCCTGCAAGGACACAAAGGCGCCCAACTATTCAGCCCCGGCGACACCCCCCGTCACCGGACCGTATGCCTTCGTACAGATACAGAAGTTCCCCATATTCACCCAGCACGAACGTGCGCCGCCGCCCGCCTATTCCCGCCGCAGCGCGGACCGTCACCGAGTGCAAATGTCATCCGGTCCTCGCCGCCCACACGCAGGGAGACGGCCGGGAAGCGCCAATATTAGCGAAACGCTCGGCGTCCGGGTCGGCCGCCGGGCCGCACGAACCAGGCCCGAGATCACGCCACTCATTCTGCTCCGTGAAGGGTGATGACCATGGCCAGGCTCACTCGAAGGCAGTTGCTGGCACGATCGGGAGCCGTCGGCGCGGGGATCGCACTGGGCACGGCTGTGTCCTCGCCGCTTCGGCGGGCGGACGCGGCGTCTGGGCCGGGCCAGCCGAAGGACTCGCTTGTCATTGGGATCGGCGGCGACATTTCGTTCATCAACCCGGTGATCGCCAGCGACGGTCAGTCGTACAAAGTTGAGTGGCCGGTCTTCGACGGCCTGGTCGAATACGACGAAACCCTGGGGATCCGGCCGATGCTCGCCCAACGGTGGGACGTGTCGGCGGACGGGCAGACGTACACGTTTCACCTCCGTACGGACGTCGTGTGGCACGATGGGACCCCGTTCACCGCGGACGACGTCGCGTTCACGTTTTACACGATGCTCGACCCAAAGACACACGCCGCATCTCGCGCGTTCTTCGGCGCGCTGGCGGGATACGCGGAGCTCACCAATCCCGACCATCCCGCCGATCCGGCGTCACTGCCGAAGCGGCCGGTGGAGGTCCTGGATCCCCACACCGTGCGGTTCAATCTGAGCTACCCGTACGCCGCCTTCTTGGGCGTGCTCACGGCCCCCCGCGGCGGCATCATCCCGAGGCACGCGCTGCAGGGCCAGGACATCAACACCGGGCCGTTCAACTCGAAGCCGGTCGGGAACGGCGCGTACCGCGTGGTCGAGTGGCGGAAAAGCGACAGCATCACCCTCGAGGCGTTCGACCGGTACTACGGCGGCCGCCCGGCGATCCGCCAAGTGATCTTCCGGGTGATCCCGGATCCCGTGGTGCGCACTCAAGCGCTGCGCACCGGGGGCATCGACATGCTGGACGACCCGCCGATCGACGAGCTGGAGCGCCTCAAGAACGACTACACCGTCGCCGGCATCTACACGCCGAGCTACGAGTATCTCGGGTTCAAACTCGACCGGCCGCCGTTCAACGACGTGCGCGTCCGCCAGGCGCTCTCGTACGCGGTGGACTTCGACGCAATCGTCCACAAGGTGCTGCTGGGCTACGCGCTGCCGGCGACCGGCCCGATCCCGCCGACGAGCTGGGCCTACACCCCGCAGGTCAAACGCTACGCCTACGATCCGGCGCAGGCGAAGAGCCTGCTGGCCGAAGCGGGCTTTACGCCGGGCCCGAACGGGATCATGCAGCGGAACGGCCAGCCGCTCCGCTTCGGCATCAAGGGCGATCAGAGCTCGCAATCGGTGCGGGACTCCGCCGTCATCATCCAAGCCCAACTCGCCCTGGCGGGCGTCCAGGCCGACATCGCGCTGCTCGACTGGCCGACGTTTGTGCGCCAGTTGTTCGCGTCCGATTTCGAGGCGATCCTGGTGGGCTGGACCGGCCACCCCGACCCCGATCCCTTCAACTACACGATTTGGGACAGCAGCCAGTGGAACGGCCGCAACTTCGTGCACTACAAGAACCCGCAGGTCGACCAACTGCTCGAGGCGGGGCGGCGCGGGCGCGACCGCGCCACCAGGCGCGCGGCCTACGTGAAGATGCAGCAGGTACTGGCGGAGGACGCGCCGTACGTCTGGGGCTTCTATCAAAAGGAAATGTACGTCTACGACAAGCGGCTGCGGGGCGTCGCGCTGATTCCCGCCCAGGCGGCGATCTACCAATCGCTGCGGAAGGCCTCCTGGCAGTCCTAAGAGACCCGTGAGCGCGTACCTCGCACGCCGGGTGCTGGGAGCGCTGCCCATGCTCCTCGGCGTCTCGGTCGTTCTGTTCATCCTGATTCACGTGGCGCCCGGCGGACCGGAAGCCACACTGCTGGGGGGCGACCTGAACCAGCAGGACGCCGCGTCACTGCGGCGGAGCCTCGGCCTCGACCAGCCGCTGCCGGTGCAGTACGTGCGGTGGCTCCTCAACGCGCTCCGCGGCAACTTCGGAATCTCGTACCTGCAGGGGACGCCGGTGCTGGGGGTGGTCGGCGAGCATATCGGCGCCACGGTCCAGCTCGCCGCGGGATCGCTCGCGCTCGCCCTGGCCGTGGCCGTGCCGCTCGGCATCGTCTCGGCCACGCGGCCGAACACGTGGGTCGACCGGGGCGCCACGAGCCTGGCGCTCGCGGGCGTCTCGTTCCCGAGCTTCTGGCTCGGCATTCTCCTCATCTTGCTCTTCGCGGTGACGCTCCGATGGCTGCCGGCTTCCGGCTACGGAGACTACGGGACCACCGGTGGCCTCGCCGACCACCTGCGCCATCTCGTGCTTCCCACGCTCACGCTCGCGAGCACCCAGATCGCCTCGTTTCTCAGGTTCACGCGCTCGAGCCTGCTCGAGGCGCTGGCGCAGCCCTACGTCACGGTGGCGCGGGCCAAAGGGCTCCGATCGGCGCGGGTCCTGCTGCGGCACGCGTTCCGCAACGGCCTGATTCCGCTGATCACGCTGCTCGGCCTGTCGACCCGGTTCCTCATCGGGGGCGCGGTCCTCACGGAGACGGTGTTCGCATGGCCGGGTGTCGGCCGGCTCGCCGTGGACGCGGTGATCGGCCGGGACTATCCGCTGCTGCTGGGCCTCAACCTGCTGATCGCGCTGGCCGTGATCCTCGGCAACGTGCTCACCGACCTGCTGTACTCGCTGGCCGACCCGCGCATCGTGTGGCAATGAGCACGCCCACCGTCCTGCTGCGTACCCACGCCGGCGGCACCCGCTCGCCGCGTGCGACTGCGATCCGCACGCTGGCCGCCAATCGCGTCGCGGTCGTCAGCTCGTGCACCCTCATGCTGATTCTCGTCGTCGCGATCGCCGCCCCGTGGATCGTCCCGTTCCAGCCGGATCTCCAGAGACCTCGATCGGCGCCTTGCGCCCCCCGACGCGGTACACCTGCTCGGGACCGACGCGTACGGACGCGATGTCCTGAGCCGGATCCTCGTGGGCGCGCGCGCCTCGCTGGCGACGGGCGCGATCGCCACCGCGCTCGCCATGATGGTCGGCACGACGATCGGGGCGCTCAGCGGATACTTTCGGGGCCCGTCCGACCTCTGGCTGACGCGCTTGACCGAACTCGCGCTCGGCATCCCCCCGCTCCTGCTGGTGCTGCTCATCATCGCGCTCTTCGGGCCGAGCCTGCGCAACACGATCTTGGTCATCGGCCTGGTCTACTGGCCCCCCACCGCGCGCATCGTGCGGGGGGAAGCGCTTCGGGTGCGGCAGCATCAGTTCGTCGAGGCGGCCGTCGCCTTGGGCGCCCGTGCGCGGCGGGTGATCCGAGCTCACCTGCTGCCGAACGTGATGCCGACGCTGATTGTCCAAGCCACGCTGTTCATGGCGGAAGCCATTCTGATCGAGTCAGGACTGAGCTATCTCGGGTTCGGGATTCAGCCCCCGGCACCGAGCTGGGGCAACATGCTGGTCGACGGGAGGCGTTACGTGGATACCGCGTGGTGGATCGCGACATTCCCGGGCACCGCGATCTTCCTCACGGTCGCGAGCATCAATCTGCTCGGCGACGGCCTCCGAGACGCCCTCGACCCCAGACGCCGATGAAGGTGCGCGTGCGCGGGGTCGAGCTGTCGTACGACACGACCGGGGCAGGACCGCCGTACGTGCTCGTGCACGGAGGACCCGGGATGGGCCATCCCGACCGGATCGGCCCCTATCGGTCCCTGGCAGACCGCGTGCAGCTGGTCGCCTACGAACACCGCGGGCACGGGGCGTCGTCGCGCGCTCCGATCGAGACGTACACGATCGCGGACCAGGCGGAGGACCTGCACGCGCTGATCGGCGCGCTCGGCCTGGAGCATCCCATCGTGGCGGGGACCTCGGCCGGCGGCTTCGCCGCACTCGTCTACGCAACCCGGTATCCGTCCGAGCCGCGCGCGCTGGTGCTGATCGGGACCGCCCCGAGCGGCGGGTTCATGGCTCGGGCGACCGAGAACGCCGAACGCCAGGGCACGCCGGAGATCATCGCGGCGTACCGACGGCTGTGGGACGGGTCGCTCCGTGAGGCCGCGGCATTCCAGCGCGCGTTCGAGACGATCCAACCGCTCTACTACTACGATAAGCGCCGCGCCCCCACCAGCCTTGCGGGGCGGTCGTTCGACCCGGAGACCCGGCGCGCGCTGATCCTCGACTATGCGCGTTACGACGTGCGGCCGGTCCTATCGAAGGTCGGGGTCCCGGCGTTCATCGGCGTCGGCCGCCACGACTGGATCTGCCCCGTCGAAGAGTCACTGGAGATTCAGCGGCTGCTGCCCCACGCGGAGCTGCATGTGTTCGAGCACAGCGGGCATTCCCCGCAGGCGGAAGAGCCGGACGCCCTCTTCAGCCGTCTGCGCGCGTTTCTCGATCGGGTGTGACCAGGCCCGGCGCGTCGCCGCGATCCGCCTTAGAACCTATCCCAAAACCGTGAGCCGGTAGACGATCAGGGCGCATGCGAAATGCACCAACGCATGGTAATTTTCCATCCGCTTCTCGTAGCGGACGAGAAGTTTCCGAAACCGGTTGTGCCAGGCGCCGGTGCGTTCCACGACCCAGCGACGCGCCGGATGCCGGCGACGTCTCGGGAGGCATTCACCGCGATGGCGCATATGAGGGACGTAATGCCGCTTCCGCAAGGCCACCTCGATCTCCGGATAGTCATATCCTTTGTCGAGGCACAGATGTTGCGGATGCTCAGGCGTCGGCCGGGGCCGCCGGATGGGGAGATTATCCAGTGTGGCCGTCGCCGCTTTCATGTCATGGCAGTTGGCCCCGGTCACCACGACGGCGAGCGGGGCGCCGCGTTGATCGGTCAGCGTGTGGCGCTTCGTCCCGAGCTTGCCGCGATCCGTCGGATTGGGCCCTGTGTGAGCCCCCCCAACGGCGCCTTGACCGTGGCGCTGTCCAGCGATTGCCAGCGCCACTGGATCCCTCGGAGTTCGTCGTACCGGGTCAGCAGTGTGCCCCACAGCCGCTCGAAGACGCCGGCGTCGACCCATGCCTGGAAGCGGCGGTGGCAGGTGGAGCCGGATCCATATTCCCTGGGCAACGCTTTCCATTGGCAGCCCGTGCGGAGCACGTACAGGATGCCGTCCATGACCTGGCGGAAGGGAACCACCGGGCGCCCGGGCGTCCCGGGCGCCTTTTCGGGGGGGAGGAGCGGCTCGAGTTGGGCCCAGACCTCCTCAGGGATCCGCCAGATCGTGCGAAGTCGTCGCTTCGACTTGTGTCGCGCCGCCATCGGCATCAACCTCTGTACGATCGAGGTACGGTCTTTGATCATATCAAGGGACTCGGATTGCAATCAGTCCCGATAAGCACGAAGAGCTTTGGCATAGTCTCCCGACGATGCACGGCTGGTGAGTACTGTCGCGACGAGGTTCCAGATAAGCGTGAAGACCAACAGCGCGCGGCCGGCTGGGGCGCGCTCACGCGTCACATACCAGGCCGCAACGAGGGTCCACAGCGTTGTCGACGTTTCGCCGGCGCTGAACATGAGCGCCTTCGCTATTGGAGCAGATCGTTTCATGCTCTTTACTCGTGAGCGCAACAAAGAAAGGAACGTGCGCCAAGAACGCCCGAGTTCGCGGAGGATAGATCTCCGGGTGGTCGCTGCCCCTGATGCCATACCCGCGAAACTGGATGCCGACGAGCCGGCCAACGCCCCAATGCGCAATCGCGTGGCTGGACCAAAGGAGGGCGACCCACCCCGCCATCATCAACACGATCCGAACCACTGCGGGCCAGTGCGCCGCCGTCGCCGCATACGTCAGCGCGGCGCCGATCGCGAGCCCGATCAGTTGCACGGCGTTGCCGGCGGCTGTTGGCAGCTTGAGCCACAGCGGCGGTCGGTGTGCGCCGATCGGGGTGGCGGACATCATTGCGGTGACCCACGGGGGATCTCGGGTCCGTAATGCAGTGACTCTGTCGGCTTTGGCCGTAGCGACGTGTTGCGGAGCAGGCCGATGAGTGAGTACGAGTGGACGAGGAGCGCTCGCGGCACCGCATAAACCGGAATGAGCACGAGGGGAAACACGATGCCCCCGCCCCGCGTGAGCACTCCGATCGTGAGGGCGTTGATGAGATCGGCCATGCCGAACAGGTTCCAGGCAATCGCGGCGCCGCGGGCGTAGGGTTTACCCGCATACCACCAGTACGCGACGAACGGTGCCAGGACTCCTGTCAGTATGTCCCCCACGCCGGCAGGAATCGCAAACACACCAGGCAACTGGCCCTGAATATAGCGAATCAGGAACACCGCGCCGAGAATTCTGAACGTTTGAATGCCGATCAGCCAATGTTGGGGAATGCCAGCAATGATGCGGCGGAACGTTTGCGACATGAGAGAGAGATATCCAATGGCGAGCGTCGCGAGCAGCGTCATGGGGATGCGCGGGGGCCGGACATCGTTGCGGAAGACGTGCTGCGAGGCCAACAGCACGATCGCAAACAGCCATACCCCGAACACGACTGCCGAAGCGACGATCCAGAATCTCTGTCGGGACTGGTCTCCCGGGACGGTGCGGATGCCGACGTAGAAGCCGACCCAGTCGAGCGTCGACGAGATCGATTGTAGGATGACTTGGGTGAGAATAAGAGTCATTGTCCGGTCCCCTGGTCCGGACCATTGATCTGACTCACACCGCCGGTTGCCGGCGGAACGGGCGTGACGTTGATCTGCGCAAGCGCGGGCGCCGCCAGCATCAGTATCACCCCGAGCACGAGCCTCCCGAGCGCCGTCCTGATCGGTTCCATGTCGCTCCCCTCCTGTACGACGAGTTGGCGGCACAGCCAGCGGAACGTGCGCCGCTGGCTGTGCCAGATTCCCGTTCTCGTGATTCCGGCGCGGTCCATAACCCGCGCCTCCTCCCCTACTGCCCGCTGCCGTCGCCCTGGGCGTTTCCGACCTGGGACGCCGGAATCTGCGTCGCGCCGCCGGGGTTGCCCGGGACCTGCTCGTCCGCCCGCGCCGTCATGGGCGCCAGTGCCACCGCGACACCCACCGCAATCAACGCCAGCCCGCTCACCACGACCTTCTGCAGCCGCTCCATTTGCATCCCCTCCCTCTCGCGTTTTTGAGTTGCTAGGCCGCATGGTAGCGCACCCTCCGGCCCTCGCGTAGTGGACACCGTCACGATCTGGGGCAGCGCCGCTCAGCGTGGGAATATGACCGCTGTCATGCCAGACTTGTGATCGCGGGCACGTGTCGCGGATGCGGTGGGGGCGATATAATCTGGACTATGCCAGGGTACGCGCCGGGGGTTCTGCCGGATTCCGTGGTTCTCCGGACCTTCCGGACCGGGATTGGGCTGCAGCTGGGGATGTTGCTCGTCCTCGCGGTGGCCCGTCCGACGGTACTCTTCTACGTACCCGAAGGGCTGCTGGTCCTGGTCTTTCTGTTGTGGCCCGGACTGCCTCAGCGACTCGGGCGCCGTTACGTGCCGACCGCCCTGACGCTGGCGGTAGGTCTGTCGATCGTGGTCCATCAGGTGACGCCGCCCGCGCAATTTCTCGGTCCTGAACTCATCGCGGCTCCCGGATTCATCGTGGCCGTGCTGGTCCCCACGGTGGTCGCGGCTCAGCAATACGGCGCCCGCGGTGTGAATGCGATCGTCCTCGGCACCGCCCTCGTGGATAGTCTGTGGTATCTTGCGCGGCCGGGCGGTCGGTTGGGAGGACCGGGGATTGGTTCGGTTCTTACCCTTGTGTTTTTGCGGACCGGCCTGCTCGCGATGGGCGGCTATATCGCCGTGTACCTCCACGCGGCTGGACAGGAACGACGCCGCGCGCTGCTGCGGCAAAACGAGCAGCTGGCGCGACACGCGGCCACCGTGGAGCAACTGGCGACCGCGGCGGAACGAAATCGCCTGGCCCGCGAGCTCCACGATACGCTCGCCCACACGCTGAGCGCACTGGCCATCCAACTCGAGGCGGTGCGATCCGTATGGGACACAGATCCGCGTGTGGCGCGCGGCCTGCTGGACCGGGCGCTGATGACGACGCGAACCGGCGTGGCCGACGCACGGCGTGCCCTGCACGACTTACGCGCCTCGCCGCTCGACGAACTGGGGTTGCCGCTGGCGCTGCGTCGGCTGGCGGAATCCGTCGCCGCGCGAACGGGCGCGGCGATGACGGTGCGAACCATCGAACCGGGACCCCGCTTTCAACCGGAGATCGAGCAGTCCGTCTACCGGGTGGCGCAGGAAGCCCTCGAGAACGTCGCCCGCCACGCGGACGCCAAGTCCATTACCGTCGCGCTTGAACGAGTCGGAGCCAACCTTCGGTTGACGGTCGTGGACGACGGTCGCGGGTTCGATCCCGCCGCGCTCGATGGCGGAAACCATCTGGGAGTGAGGGGCATGCACGAGCGGGCTGAGATGCTCGGCGGCTCCGTTGAGATCAGAAGCAGGCTCGGCGGCCCCACCTCACTCAATCTGATTCTTCCGATCCCGGCATGATTCGCGTGCTGATTTGCGATGATCAGGAGGTCGTCCGCGAGGGTCTGCGGGTCATCCTAAACGAGGTGCCCGAGATTGAGATTGTGGGCACCGCGCAGGACGGTGCCCAGGTCCTGGCCCTGCTCCCCGCGGCTCAGCCGCACGTGATCCTCATGGATCTCAAGATGCCCGGCCTGAACGGGGTTGAGGCGACGCGGCGGATCCGCGAAGGTCACCCGAAGGTACGGGTCCTCGTCCTGACAACCTACGATGACGACGAATGGGTTTTCGACGCCATCCGCAGCGGTGCGGCCGGGTACGTGCTCAAAGATACTCCGGCCGAGGACCTCATTGCCGCGATCCGAGCAGTCGCGGCCGGGCAGACGCCGGTGCACCCGAAGGTCGCGGGGAAAGTCTTCGCACGGATCGCGCGGACCGCTCCGACAAACACGATGCCCCTAGCGGAGCTGAGCGAGCGTGAACGTGAGGTGCTTGCGCTGTTGGCGGAGGGGCTTTCCAACGCAGACATCGCCGCGCGCATCCACCTCTCGGAGGGAACGATACGCAATTACGTCAGCACAATCCTCAGCAAGTTGGGTGTCGCCGACCGCACGCAGGCCGCCATCCTGGGCATCCGTGCCGGACTCTTGGATAATGATGTCAATCGCCCATGACGTGTCGGCGAGGCCTACGGGCCCGGGAGTCCGCCTCGGAATCGCCGCATGCACTTGGGAAGATTGTTGAAGCGGGTAACGGGCTACTAGGATCGTTATCCGCAATCTCAAGGGTAGCGATCGAAAGTCTCGTCGTAGTATTGGCTTCGGAGGTTTTTGGGATAGGTTCTTAGTTGCCGAGCGGATTGACGGGCTGCCCATTCTCGCGCACCTCGAAGAACAGGTGCGGACCGGTGCTCCAGCCGGTGCTGCCGATCTTCGCGATCTCCTGGCCGCGGTCAACGTGTTCGCCGACGTGGACGAGATACGACGACAGGTGGGAGTAGGTCGTTGAGAGCCCGTTGCCGTGATCGAGAATCACCAGCATCCCGTACCCGCGCATCCACCCCGTAAAGATCACCGTCCCCGCCGCCGCGGCATGAATCGGAGTCCCCCACGGGACGGCGATGTCGATGCCGGTATGGAACTCGCGCGTGCGGAAGATCGGATGCACGCGCCAGCCGTACGGCGAACTGATCCGCCCTTCCACCGGCCACAGCAGCGCGCCGCCGGCGAGCGTCGGCACCGGGCCGACGTGACCGCCGTGCGTGGCCTGCTGGATGATTCTGGCGATCTGGACGGACTCGGTCTCGAGTTCGCGGACCGCTTCTTCCTCCGCCAGCCGCTGCGCGCGCACGCGTGCGACGACATCGGCCCGGGCCTCCGCCAGCTGCGCGATCTGGTCGCGGCTGACGCGCCAGCGCTCCTGCTGCGCGGCGAGGCGCTGTTCGCGCTCGGCGAGGGTCTCGCGCACGACGCTCTGCTGCTGCCGCTCAGCCCCTACCTGCTCGTACAGGCGCAGGTCGCTGGTGATGATGACGCCGAGGAGGTACGAGCGCGTGACAAAATCTCGGAAGTTAGTGGCGCCGAGCACCACGTCCAGGTAGCCGAGGGAGCCGCGCTCGTACGAGGCGCGGAGGCGGGCGTCCATCATCGCTTCGTGCGTCTCGAGGCGCGCCGACACGGCCCGGAGCGCGCGGGTGGCCCCGACCACCGCCTGCCGCGTACCGACAAGCGCGCCCGTCGTCTGCTTGAGGTTCACCTTTGCGCGGTCGAGCCGGTCCTGGGCCCACGAAAGCTGGGTGAGCGCCTGGCGTTCCACGACGCGCGTCTTCGCGAGCTCCCGCTCCCGCTCGGCGAGCTGCTGCTGCACCGCGGCGAGCTTCGACTGCTCCGATGCCACCAACGAGGGGTGCGCGGTCGGGGAATGCGGCTTGGGAGGCGCCGCATGTTGGGGAGATGCGCCACTCGCCGGGCCGGCCACGAATAACGCGGCCGCCAGCCATGCGCACACCAGTGTCCGGGATGTCTCTCGCATCCGTGCCTCAACAGCTACTTCGACGTAAATGTGCGATGTATGCGGTCCCGCCGAACACCCAGCCCCCCTTCGTCGAACGGCGCCGAACTCCTGCCTCGGTCGGCCGCGCGGCGGTGCCGGCGGCCCGCCGGGCAGGCCCCGGGGGCGGCGCCGAGACAGAGAGGAGAAGGATGCGGCGGCCGTCGAAGGGGGGCCCGATTCCAGCCGGTGGGGACAGGTTCCCAACCGGGAAAGGGGCGCCCAGAATGGCAAGACGAGCGGTGCAGCGAAACTCGCGGGCGAAATCCAGCTCCGCCAAGCGGCGCACGGCACCGCGAAAGGCAGTCAAGAAAGCGGCTCCGCGTCGGGCCGCGGCCAAACCCCCGAAGCGCCGCGTGAAGGCCTCGAGCCGCGCGGCGACGCGGTCGAACGCGAAGGGTCGCGCCCCGGCGCGGACCACAGCCAAGAAAGGCACCGCCGCGAAGAAGAAAACCATGGCACTGGCGACGATCGCGCTGGCCGCGCAGCGGAAGAAGACGAGCAGCCGCACGACGGCTGCCGCTGCGCCGCGAAAACCCGCGCCCCGGCCCGCGCCGGCGGAACCGTCCACCCGCGAGCAGGTGGACCTGTTTGGCGCCGCGGTTCCACCGCAGGAGGCGCAGCAGGAGCCGCTGTGGAGCCTTCCCGCCGTCGACGACGACGAGGAGGAGTTTGAACTCGAAGACGAGGACGACGAGGAACCGATCTAGCGCCGCACGACGCGGAACCGCGAACGGTGCGCGGGCCGGGGCCCTAGGCGGCGCCGGCCCGCGCATTTGTCGGAGGGACGGGACGGCCGGGGATCCCCTCTACGCGGGCGCCCCCACGGCGAACAGCGGGTCCGAGGGATTGGTGGCCGGGGTCGTGACGGTGAAGAGCACGATCCCGGTCCCCGGGGACACAATCTCCGCAAGTGATGCGCCGAAATAGTCGCGGATCTCCCCGACACGCTGCCCCTGCGTGACCCGGTCGCCCGGGGCCACATTCGGATAAAACAATCCCGTGTGTTCAGAACTCACCCAGTGGAGCGGTCCGAGCAGCACGATCGGCTCCACCGGCTCGGGCGCGCCGGAGACGACCTTGAGATGCTTGAGGACGTTCTGCAGGCCGCGCAGGTGCAGCGCCAGCGCCGCGGGCTCGAGGAGGCCTTGCCCGCCGGCTTCCGCGAGAATCGCCGGGATCTTCCGCTGCGCCGCCGCAGAATACGTGCCGCCCGACACGCGCCCGCGCACGACATACTTGATCCCGTACACCCGCGCGAGGTCCATCGCCGCCGCGTCGACCTCTGGCGTCCCCGAGTCGAGTAAGATCGTGAACGGCACGAGCGCCTCGTTGATGTCGCCGCCGTGCAGGTCGACGTAGTAATCCGCTCGGGCGATCACCTCGCTGAACAGCGTGTGCGCGAGGCGCTCGCTCGCCGTGCCCGCCGGGTTGCCGGGAAACACTCGGTTTGGATTCTTGCCGTCGAGCGGACAGATGTAGATCGAGCGCGCCTGGAAGGACGGCACGTCCACGATGTGCACGACGACCACTTGCCCGCGCACGTGCGCCGGATCGAGCGACGCGGCGGTGCGGATCGCCGCCTCGATGCCCGGGTACTCGCCGCCGTGCACGCCCGCGGTGATGCAGACGCGCGGACCCGCCGCCGCCCCGTTCACGACCGTCACCGGCATCCGGATCGATGTCCCGGGCACCTCGAGATGCCCCGTCGCCTTGCGGCCGGGTGCGGCGGCGGCGGAGCCTACGGTCAACGTCTCGCTGGCCATCACGATCCCCCCTTGCGTCTCAGGCGCGCGGAGCCGCCGCGCCCAGCCGGGCGCGGAGGTCATCGAGCGCGACCGGCTCGAACGTCACCTCGAACGTCTCGGCGAAGGTCCGCGCCACGACGGGCCGGACCTCGCCGATGGACACCGATCGGCCGAGCAGCCGCGCGAGCGACGTCACCGGCATGCCGAGGCCGCACGGATTGATCAACTCGAAATGCGACAGATCGGGCTCGACATTGAGCGCGAATCCGTGCATCGTCACCTTGCGCTTCACCGCGACGCCGATCGCGGCGATCTTCGCGCCACCGACCCAGACGCCGGGGAACCCGCGCCGTCGTTCGCCCTCGACGCCCCAGGCCGCGACGGCCCGGATCAGCATCGCCTCCAGCAGGCGCACGTAGCGGACGACGTCCTCGTTGAGGACGCGCAGATTCACGATCGGATACCCGACGAGTTGCCCCGGACCGTGGTAGGTGACGTCTCCGCCGCGCTCGACGTGGTGGACATCGATGCCGCGCGCGTCCAGCAGGCCGCGCGGCACCAGGATGTTCGACGTGCGGCCGGCGCGGCCCATGGTCACCACCGGCGGGTGTTCCACCAGCAGCATCACGTCGGGCACCGCGTCGTCCTGTCGCGCCGCGAGCAGGGCGCGCTGCAGCGTCCACGCATCCCCGTACGGCAGCCGGCCGCAGTCCACGAGCCACATCGCGCGCATCTCAGTCCCGCGCGCCGCGCGCCCACGCGGCCAGCACGACGACGCCGGCCACAAAGATCACGACCTCGAGCACGGCGTAGGCGGTATGGAGCGGCTGGATCGCGGCGTAGCGCGGGTCGCCCGGCACGCGGTGGACGAAGTCGAGTCCCTGCGCGAGGTGCGAGATCCCGGGCGTCAGATACGTGGCCTGCACCACGATCAGGACGAGCATGAGGACCGTGAGCCAGATCGTCCAGCGGGCGCTGCGCGCGACCCACGCGGCGGCGAGCGCGATCACCGCCAGCGCCACCTCCACGCGATTGAAGCGTTCGAACAGCGCTTGACCGACCCGGACCGCATCGTTCCGGTTGAGCAGCGCAAACCGCGCGGGGGCATCCAGGAAGTCGAGCGCCGCCATGCCGCCGATCCAGAGCGCCACCGCGAGCGTGCGGACGATCGTCGCGAACGCGATCATCGGAAGCTCCGGCGGTCACCCTGCGGGTCGGACGTTCGGGCACGTGCGGGTGAGTCGGCAACCGGCATCAGGTTCACTCCTGCGCGGGATGCGGCATCCTCGGAGAGAACGTCGCGGCACGCCCTGTCGCTCCGTCGATGCACACGGCGCGTGCGAGGGTTAGGGTAGTCCACGGCCCCTGGGCTGTCAAGAAAGCGCTCTTCAGGGCGGCGCGCGCGTGTCCGTGACTCGCACGGGCGTGCGTATTGCATGTCGAACGAGTGATGGAGAAGTCGCGCCGACCACACCAGCTCACGGAACTGCCGCGCCCGGATTCGTGGCGGCGAAGACGCGGGTAGGATCCCACGCGCCGCCCGCCACGTTCGCGTCCCACCACGTCGAGTTGATCGAGCCGTCCGGGTGCACCCAGAACACGTCCATGTGCGTCGACGCGCGCGCGACCAGCCCAAGCGGCCCCACGAGCGCCTGGCCCGGCGCCGTCGCGGCGAAGACGCGGGCGGGGTCCCACGCGCCGCCCGCCACGTTCGCGTCCCACCACGTCGAATTGATCGAACCGTCCGGGTGCACCCAGAACACGTCCATGTGATCGGGCGTGCGGGCGACCACGCTCACTCCCCCGCCGGCCGCTGCGCCCGGCGCGGTCGCGGCGAAGACGCGGGCGGGGTCCCATGCGCCGCCCGCCACGTTCGCGTCCCACCACGTCGAGTTGATCGAGCCGTCCGGGTGCACCCAGAACACGTCCATGTGCGTCGACGCGCGCGCGACCAGCCCAAGCGGCCCCGCGAGCGCCTGGCCCGGCGCCGTCGCGGCGAAGACGCGGGCCGGGTCCCACGCGCCGCCCGCCACGTTCGCGTCCCACCACGTCGAATTGATCGAGCCGTCCGGGTGCACCCAGAACACATCCATGTGATCGGGCGTGCGGGCGACCACGCTCACTCCCCCGCCGGCCGCCTGCGCCCGGCGCCGTCGCGGCGAACACGCGGGCGGGGTCCCACGCGCCGCCCGCCACGTTCGCGTCCCACCACGTCGAGTTGATCGAGCCGTCCGGGTGCACCCAGAATAGATCCATGTGATCGGGCGTACGGGCCACCACGCTCACCCAGCCGCCGGCCGCCTGGCCCGGCGCCGTCGCGGCGAAGACGCGCGTAGGGTCCCACGCGCCGCCCGCCACGTTCGCGTCCCACCACGTCGAATTGATCGAGCCGTCCGGGTGCACCCAGAATAGATCCATGTGATCGGGCGTGCGGGCGACCACGCTCACCCAGCCGCCGGCCGCCTTGCCCGGCGCCGTCGCGGCGAAGACGCGGGCGGGGTCCCACGCGCCGCCCGCCGCGTTCGCGTCCCACCACGTCGAATTGATCGAGCCGTCCGGGTGCACCCAGAACACGTCCATGTGCTGTGGGGTGCGCGCGACCACCATCGATCCGTCCTCCTCGGGCGACGACACTCGCATCGCCGCATTCAGCGCGTCGAGGGCCGACGTTTGCCGAGCGGCATCCGCCGTATCGAACGGCCCCGCCCAGGCATAGCCGAACTGGTTGGAGAGGGTGCGATCATACTGCAAGAGCGATTGCGCGTTCTTCTGTATGAACGTCAAATGGTTGGGTTGGCCGTCGAAACTGTAGAGGTAGGCCAGATTGCGCATGAAAATGCCCTTGAACTGGGGAAGATCCGGGCCGCCCGATCCCGGCTCGGTCAGAATGCCCTGCGCGTTTCCCAGCGCGGCGATGGCGGCGTTCGCAATCTCCCGGGCGACCGCGAGATAGGCGCCGTCGTGCATGGCTAAGGACAGGTCGACAAGACCGCCGAGGATGACACCCTGGTTGTAGGTCCAGCCTTGTTTCCCGTTATTGGTGCAGGTGTTGCTCGCGGCAAGCACGGTCAGCCCGTCGTTGACCAGGTGCTGCGGATTGATCATCTTGCTCTGCTGGAACCATGCCCATTCGCGCGTCGCCCAATCCAAGTACGCCTGCGTCGTGGTGCGCAGGTAGAGACGCACGGCGATGGTCAAGAACAGCTCGTTGGCAATCGCATTCTTGTACGTGTGGCTCTTGTCCCACCACACGCCGCCGCCGCAGGGCTCGCCCCACCCGCCGGTGATGTCCTGGAAGATGGTCTTGGCCATGTCCAAGTAGCGCGTGTCCTGCGTCAGATCGTAGGCGTTGATCCACGTGAGCGCCCACCATCCCTCGTCGTCGTAATACCCGTTGAGAAAGTTGTTGCTCTTGCAGTTGTTGAAGGTGTTGACGACCACGTCCACGTAGCTGCGGGTTTTCGTGATGGTCATGTAGTCAATCAACGCATTCAGCGCGTTGGCCGAATTCCACCACCCGGTCCCCTGCCACAACCCCGCGTTTTTCCCCAAGAGGTCCTCGTTCCAGTTGTACCAGCCCTGCAGCGTCTCGGCCGCGGCGTGGGCATAGGCCTGCAGCGGCCCATCGACAAAGTAGAACTGCCACACCTTCTGATCGGTCCCCTGGAAGTACATGCACCCGCCGGCGCAGAGCACGTTGGACGTCGTCGTGAACCCGCCCGGATTCGTCCGGTCGCTTGCGTTGGCGACGTTGACGCGCCAGACCTTATCGTCGGTGCCTCGAAAGTACATATAGCCGTCGGTCGCGACCAATACGTCGGACTGCGTTTTGATCACGTTCGGACCGCCAAAATTCGTCCGGTCGCTCGGATTCGTCGGGCTCATGCGCCAGACCGCCTGGTCGGTTCCCTGAAAGTACATGTAGCCGTCCGGCCCCACGCAAATGTTGGACTGCGTCTTGATGATATTGGGGCCGCCGAAGTTCGTCCGGTCGCTGGGATTCGTCGGACTCATGCGCCAGACCGCGTGATCGGTCCCCTGAAAGTACATATAGCCGTCGTGCGCGACGAAGATATCGGACTGCGTTTTGATGACATTGGGGCCGCCGAAGTTCGTCCGGTCGCTGGGATTCGTCGGACTCATGCGCCAGACCGCGTGATCGGTCCCCTGAAAGTACATGTAGCCGTCGTGCGCAACGAAGATGTCGGACTGCGTCTTGATCGTGTTGGGCCCGCCGAAGTTGGTCCGATCGCTGGGATTCGTTGGACTCATGCGCCAGACTGCCTGATCGGTTCCCTGAAAGTACATATAGCCGTCCGGCCCGACGCAAATGTTGGACTGCGTCTTGATGGTGTTGGGACCGCCGAAGTTGGTCCGGTCACTCGCATCGGCGATGTTCACACGCCAGACCGCGTGATCAGTGCCCTGAAAGTACATGTAGCCGTCGGGCGCGACGAAGATGTTGGACTGCGTCTTGAGCCCACCGGGATTGAACCCTTCGATCATCATGAGGTGTCTCCAAGGGGGGGCGACGTTCGGAGTCGGCCATCTCGCCCGGGCCTCATCATCTGTCTTCCCTCCACACCCAAGGGCGCCTGCATTCCGGACCGCGGTGGACCCGGTCGGTCGTTCCGTCGGCGTGCCGGCTCCTGGCCGGCATCTGCCGTCCGTGAAGCCCGCCCCGACGCGCAGCGGTCGACGCGCCCAACGAGCGCAGCAGGGACTTTCGAACGGCACAAGTAACCTTCTCGATCGTGAGCCCGATGACGACCCACGACATCGCCAAGGTCGAGCGCACGGAGATGTACCTGAAGGCCGTGCTGACGATCGCGCAGGCCGGCCACCGCGTGACGACGTCCCGCGTGGCCGACGCGATGGGGGTGTCCGCGCCGTCGGCGTCCGAAATGCTGAAGCGGCTCGAGCACCTCGGGTACGTGGAACCGTCGCAGGACGGCGCCCGGCTGTCGGTCGCGGGGCTCGGCATCGCCACGCAGGTGGTGCGCCGCCTGCGGCTGGCCGAGCGGCTGCTGACCGATGTCCTCAAGATGGATCTGCCCGCCGTGTACGACGAGGCCTGCAAGATGGAGCACGTCATCAGCCCTGCCGTCGAGTCCCGGCTTGACGCGGTGCTCGGGCATCCCGAGACGTGCCCACACGGCCACCCGATTCCCCGGTCGGACGCCGCGCTCGGCGTGCGTCCGGATCAGACCCTGGCCGCGCTGCGACCCCGCACGGTCGCGCGGGTCACGGCGCTCCCCGAGGAGCGCACGGACGTCCTCAGGACGTCGCTGGCGATGGGGCTGCACCTCGACGCCGAGCTCCACGTGGAGGCCGCGGCCACGCCGCGGGGCCCGCTGATCGTCCGCACGAACGGCATCCGCCACACCGTCGCCCGGGAGGCGGCCGAGCTCATCTGGGTGCTGCCCACTACCGCGGCGGGAGGGTGACGGACGGCGCGGTCGAGGCGCCCGGCGCCGCCTCGAAGTACTCGCGCGGCTGAAATCCGCCGGCGCGGGCGATGAGCGACGACGGCAGCGTGAGCACCCGCGTATTGTAGGCGAGCACGCGGTCGTTGTAGCGGCGACGCTCCACCGCGATGCGGTTCTCGGTCCCGGCCAGTTCGTCCATCAGCTCGGCCACCGTCTCGTTGCTGCGCAGCGCGGGCGACGCCTCGACGACGCCGACGAGCCGCCCGAGCCCCTGCTCCAGCGCGCCGGCGGCGTGCACCCGGGCCGTGGACCCGGCCGGTGCCGCGAGATACGCCTCGCGCGCCCGCGCCACCGCCTCCAGGACGGTCCGCTCCTGGATGAGATACCCGCGCAGCGCCGCGACGAGGGACGGCACCAGATCGACCCGCCGCTGATACTGCACCTCCACCTGCGACCACTGCGTGTCGACCGCGACGCGCGCCTGCACGAGCGCGTTGTACGTCCCCGACGCCCAGATGCCGACCGCCGCCGCGCACACCACGACGGCGCCGAGCACGTAGGTCGCGGCGCCGCGCGGGGGATGCGACGGTCCGGGCAGGTTCACGCGCTCACGGACGGCCGGGGATCTCGGCCGCGCGGATCAGATGTCCGAGCGCCTCGATCCCCTGCAGCACCGCGTCCCCGTACCGGCCCGCCCGCAACTGCGGCGCCATCACGTCGGCGATCACCCGCCGGGCGGCCTCGGGGCCCACGGCCGTCTCGAGGCCGCGGCCGACCTCGATGCGGACGACCCGGCGGTCGAGGACCATGAGCACGAGAATCCCGTTGTCGTGGCCGCGCTTGCCGATGCCCATCTGATTGAAGTGCGCCGTCGCAAAGCCCTCGACGTCGTGGACGTGCGGCACGATGAGCACCGCGATCTCGGCGCCGGTCGCACGCTCGATGCCCTCGACGAGATGACGCAGGCGCGCCTTCTCGGGGCCGCTCAGCGCGCGGTGCGCACGGTTCGTCACGTCACCATCCTCCCGAGGCGCCGCCGCCGCCCGATCCGCCGCCCCCGAACCCGCCGAATCCACCGCCGCCGCTGAAGCCGCCGCTGCCCCACCCGCCGCCCCCGCCCACGAGCGGTACGAACATCGGCCCCGTCGACCGCACGGTCTTCTCTTGGTAGCCGCAGCGCGGGCACGACCACACGACGGTGTTGCCGCCGCCCGCCGACGCGACGAGACGGGCGTGGCACCGCGGGCAGCGCCGGCCGCGCAGGCGCGCCATCACCCCGAGCACGCCGAACCAGGCGAGCGGGGCCAGCCACCACCACGAGCCGGACTCGGAGCCGGAGCCGGCAGTCGGGGGCGGGGGCGCGGCGCCGGGCGCGCCGCCGATCAAGGCGATCAACGCGTCGACCGCCGCGTTCAGGCCGCCGGCGTAGTCACCGGCGCGAAACGACGGCGCGATGTCCCGCCGGATAATCTCGCCCGCCTGCGCGTCGGTCACCCGACCTTCGAGCCCGTACCCCACCTCGATCCGAACCTCGCGCTCGCGCACCGCGACGACCAGGAGCACGCCGTTGTCTTGACCTCGGCGGCCGACCTTCCACGCCTCCTCAAGGCGCGCGGTGAAGTCGTCGATCGGCGCGCCGCCGAGGTCGGGAAAGATCGCGATCGCGATCTCGTTGCCGGTCGCGCGGCTGTAGGCGGCGAGCTTCGCGTCGAGGCTCGCCCGCGCGGACGGGGCGAGCAGATTCGCGAAATCATTGACGTATCCGACGGGTTGGGGAAACGCCGCGGGGCCCGCGAGGGCGGCGGCCGCCCATGCGACGGCACAGCAGACCAGGACCGCCGCCGCCGGCCGCCTCAGGCCGGCGGACGCCCACGCCGCCGTCAAGGCTTCGTGGGAAGGGTGAGATCGACGCGCGGCGCCTGCTCGGACCCGGGTTGCGCTTCGAAGTACGGACGCGGCTGGAACCCGAGCGTCCGCGCGAACAGCACGGTCGGAAACGACTGCAGCATCGTATCGTACGCCTGCACGGCCTGGTTGTAGTTGCGGCGCGCGTACGCGATCTGGTTCTCGGTCGAGGCGAGCTGCTGCATCAGCGACTGGACCGTCTCGTTGCTGCGCAATACGGGGTAGTTTTCGACGACGACGAGCAGGCGGGCGATCGCGCCCTCGTATTGGTTCGCGGCGTCGACGCGCGCCGGGGAGCCCGGCTGCGTGCCCGCGTAGTGCGTGCGTGCCTCGGCGATCGCCCCGAACACGGCGCGCTCCTGCGACAGCACCGCCTTGGTCGACTCGACCAAGTTCGGGATCAGGTCGAACCGACGCTGGAGCTGCGTCTCCACGTCGGCCTGTGCCGCGCTGACCTGCTGATTGGCCTGGACGAGCCGGTTGTACGTCCCGGCCACCGACGAGTAGACCACCAGCCCGAGCACAACCACGATCAAGACCGCGATGCCGAGGGCGCGCATTCCCACTCCTCCGATGGCGCCGACCGCCGCGACTCAACTCGCGGCGCGTCTCGTGAAGCCGGCACCACCCCTCAGTATACTCCCGCAGACGGCGCCGGCCGGACCGCCGGACGTTACGGCGGGGGGGACGGCAGCAGCCCGATCCGTTCCGCGACGAGGACCGCCATCGGCGTGTCGGTCACCGCCCCGACGGGCACCCCGAGCGCGGCCAGCTTCACGCCGATGTGCGCGAGCGCGGCGGCCGCGTCGGTGCCGTCGACCTCGATTTCGCTCGTCCACCCGAGCCCGTCCACATGCTCATAGATCGCCCTGCCCAACCCGGGGAGGTCGCAGATCGCGCAGTCGGTCTTCACCACATCGAGCCACGGGACGAAGCCGAGCGCACGGCAGACACCGGCGCACTCGTCGATCGATCCCTCGTGCAGCCGCAGCTTCCCCTGAGGCAGGCGCGACCGCTTGCACGCCAGCCCGTCTACGCTGACAGCTTCGATGTGGGTGAGCAGGAGCTCGCTCGAACGGGCCGGCTCACGCCACTCGCGCACGCGCAGCGCGTGCGTCCGCGGATTCCATGCGCCTTCCCGGGGGTGAAAGTAATGATCGGTAAACGCGTAGCGCTCCATGCCGTGCGCCCCGAGCGCGGCCAGGCGCGCTTGAAACGCGGTGATGTCGGGGATGAGGAACCGGACCTCACATTCGAACGCCGCCGTCACAGGCCGCGCACACCGGCGCGCGGGACCGCCCGCGCCCTTCCCGCACCACGCACGAGGACCAGGCTAGGCCGCCTGGGCGGCCCACAACGGCGCGGGACGCGTCCAACTCGCGGCCGCCAGCTTGTCCCGAACGACCTGGACCGCCTTGTCGAGCTGGCTGTCGTGCCCCAGATTCATCGCGTCCGTCGTCAGGGTGACGAGGGCATCGGGGGTGACGCCGCTTCCCTCAAGCCGCGTCCCCTTGCCGCTCCACACGCGGGCCACCGTGATCGCCATCCCGGCGCCCTCGGGCAGGTGGACGGTGATGCCGATCTCGACCGCGCCCGCCGTCCGTGTTCCGACAATCACCGCGCGCGACTGCTCCTGAAGCGCGGCGGACAGCAGCTCTGCCGCCGATCCCGTGTCCTCGTCCACCAGCACCGCGATCGGCGTGTCCGCGGGCACGATCGGCGGATCCGACGTATCGAGCATCTCTTCCCGTCCCGACCGGGTGCGCATCTTGACGATCGGTGAGCGCTGCGGCAGGATCGCCGCCGAGACATCGCGCAGTTCGTCCACCAACCCGCCGGGATTGCCGCGGAGATCGAGCACCATTGCGCGCATGCCCTGCCGCCGCAGGCCGAAGATGGCGTTGCGGAACGCCCCGCCCGTGCCGGGGACGAACTCGTAAATCCTGACGTACCCGATGCCGCCGTCGAGCAGGCGGCTCGACACGCGGGGCACGCGGATCGGCGCACGCATGATGCGGATGTCGACCGAAGCGGCCTGCCCCGCCCGCATCACGGTCAGCACGACCGGGGTGCCGTCCGCGCCGCGGATCGTCGCGCTCACGCCGCCGTCATCCATGGCGGCGACGGTCTGGCCGTCCACCGCGACGATCCGGTCAAACGGCTGGACGCCGGCCGTCTCCGCGGGGCTCTCGGGGTACACTTCGTCGACGTAGACCTGACCGTCGCGGTAGAGCGTTTCGATCCCGATGCCGACGAACGCCGCGGCGCCGTCCTCGCGGCGCTGCTGCTCCTGATACGCGGCCGGCGGGATGAAGGCCGTGTGCGAATCGTGCAGGCTGGCGAGCATGCCGGACACCGCCGCGTACGCGAGCTGGGTGGCACTCGCCCGACCGCCCTCCTGGCTCGCGATCTCATCAAAGCGCTGCGTGAACAGGCGGCTGGCGTCCGCCGCGCTCGCACCGTCGGGAATCGGTCCGCCCAACGGCTCCACGTGGAACTGCGTCTGAAGGCTCTCGAGGGCGGCGTTGAGCAGCGTCGGGGTCCCCAGCGGATCGACGTAGTGCGCCTCCAGCGTGCGGACGGCGCTGATCACGAACTGGGCGTCCGCAGCCTCCGCCCCGGGAATGCCGGGCCCCACCAGTACGACGAGCAAGCCGATCAGTGCCGCGGCGAGCGCTCGAAGCTTCATGCGACCCTCCCGTCCACGGATACTGGACCAAGCGCCGGAAAGTCTCATGAAGTTCCACGACGACCCGCCCACGTCCTGTTAGGCGCTGCCGCCGGGGAGCCTCCCGGTCAAGATCGGGGTGGTCGTCGGCTGCGGCGAGCCCCGCGGCCCCGGTTCGACGGTGATCGCCACGGCGCGGTAGCGCGAGAAATCCGCGCCCAACACGGTAATCGTCGTCCCCTGCGGCCCCGCCGAGAACACCGCGCCGCTCTCGGGCTTCGGCCCGCCGAGCAGCCACAGCTGGTAGACGGACCCCGCCGTCGGCGACGCGAGCCCGTTCGCGATCAGCACACCCTCGTGCACCTTCACGTTGACCACGAGGCGCACCGAGCCGGGGGCCGATCCGGTCAGGGCGATCGTCGTCGACGTCGGGCTCGTGAGCATCGCGAGCAGCCGCGACTGCTGATCGAGCTCGGCGGAAAGCCCCGCGTTCTGCCGCTGGACCAGGAGGACCTGCGCGCCGAGCAGCACGATGATCACCGTCCCCACCGCGAGCCACAGCGGCGTGGGACGCGCCGCCGGCACCGCCTGCAGCCGTCCCGACGACGCGGTCGTCACGAGCTGGAACAGACGCGCCACGACCGCGACGACCACCCCGAACACCACCACCGCGACGAGCAGCGCCGCGAGCCGCGTCGCCCGATCGAAGTCGGTGGGAAGGAGGAGGGACAGCCGTCCGGCCAACTGCACCATCGCCCCGGCAATCACGCCGAGCGCGGCGACCGCGAACCAGACCGCGGCGGGACGCCGGGCCGGAACCGGCCGCACCGCCGCCATCACCGCCTCCCGCAGCGCCGCGGGCGGCGGCGTCTGCGGCAACCCCGCCGCCATCGCGGCGCTGACCTCGAGCAGCCGCGCGAGCTCCTGACGGCACTCCGCACACCCGTCGAGATGTGCCTCAAGGGCGCGCTGCTCGTCGGGCTCGAGCCCGCTGATGACGTACGCGGCGATCAGTTCCTGGGCGTCCGCGTGCGTCATGGTCCGATCTCCTGCAGGTCTGGCTCCAACACCGCGCGCAGTCGCAGCAGCCCGTCCCGCATCCGCGTCTTAATCGTGCCGAGCGGCGTGCCGGTCTTCTGTGCGATCTCCCGCTGGGTGTACCCTCCGTAGTAGGCGAGCACGAGCGCCGTCCGCTGCTCGATCGTGAGGGAGGACAGCGCGGTCTGCACACGCACGCCCTCGACCTTCCGCAGCGTCTCCGCGACCACGTCGGAATCATCGACGATCGTTTCGGACAGGGGCACGACGGTGTACCGGACCCGCCGCAGCACGTCGACGCTCTTATGATGCGCGAGCGACAGAATCCACGCCCGGGGGCTCCCCCGCTGGGGGTCGAACGCGTGCGCGCCGCGCCAGATCCCGAGGAACACGTCCTGGGTCACTTCCTGCGCCGCCTGCGAATCCTGCAGCATGCCGCGTGTCACCGAGTACACCGCCCCGCTGTAGCGATCGTACAAAACTTCAAACGCATCGGCGTCGGACTGCGCGATGCGCTCGAGCAGTGCCCCGTCATCGTCCCCGTGTGTGCTCGCGCCCGCCATCGCCACCTCGCGTTGACCGTGTCGGTCGGAGGATTGCACGCCGACCGCGCGGTCTCCTGTGACTGCGTCCCCATGGCACCGCCTCCCTCGTCTCCATACTTCGTCCCGAACCGCCCGGCAGATGGGGGTCCGGCGAGAGAGGCGCCGGTTCAGGCCGGCCGGAGCCGCACCGCCGCGCCGGGCGCCGCGCCCATCGCGGCGGCGGCGCTTCCGCAGTTGACCACCACTTCCACCACGCCGTCGCTGCCCACCAGCACGACCGCGTGGCCGGGGCGCACGTCTCCGAACGTGCGCGCGGCCACCGCACGCAGCTCCGCGTCGCCGGCCTCGACAAGCCACTCCGACGCGAGCGCCTCGTCGCGCAGCAGCGCGCCCGGAATGGTGGTGACCACGTTTCCGAACGGATCGACCCACAGGACCTCGCCCTCGAGGACGCCGCCGGCGCGCCGGCCGGGCGAAAACTCCGCGTCGACCACGGCCGCGGCCGGGGTTCCCAGCGATTCGATCGGGACTGCGCACGCGAGCCGGGCCGCGGCCGGTGCGAACACGTCCCGCCCGTGAAACGTCTCGGACGCGCGTGCCTCGCTCGGCTCGGCGAGGCGCACCGCCATCGGCACCCCGAGGCGGTGGGCCGCCGGCATCAACAGGCCGTTGTCCGGCCCGACGAACCACTGTCCCCCGGACAAGACCGCGAGGGGCACGCGCGCGGTTCCGACGCCGGGATCGACGACCGCGCAGTGCACCGTGCCCGCGGGAAAGGCCGGCGCCGCCGACCAGAGGAAATACGCGCCCGTGCGGATGTCGCGCGCCGGCACGTCGTGCGAGATGTCGACGAACGAGACGGCACAGGACACGACGGACGCGGCGGCGCCCTTCATCGCCGCCGGGTAGGGCGACCGGCCGCCGAAGTCCGACAGGAACGTGAGGATGCGCACGGCGGGGCCGCCCTACCGACCTGTCGCGCCGCTGCCGCAGAATCGCTCGATCGTGCCGACCAGCACCTGCGCGCAGGTGACGACGGACGGCAGCTCGACGTACTCCTCATCCGCGTGCATCCCGGCGCCGGTCGGCCCGAACAGCACGGTGGGAATGCCCGCGCCGGCGAGCAGCGCCGCGTCGGTCCAGTACGCCGCGCCGGTCAGCGCGGGAGCCTCCCCGCGCACCGCGGCGTACGCCTCGGACAGCGCGGTCACCACGGCCGCGTTCCGGTCGACTTCCAGGCCCGGCCGCGCGCCGGTCACCTCCAGGGACGCTCGAAACGTCGCGTCGTCGTCGCGCAGCCGCTGCAGCAGCGCCTCGCACTCCGCCCGCACGGCCGCGTCGGTTTCATCCGGGAGGGTCCGGCGCTCCAGCTGGAGCTCGCAGGCGGCCGGGTAGGTGGAGAGGCCTTCGCCGCCCCGGATCATCGATGCGTGCAGCGACGCGCGGCCGAGCAGCGGATGCGAGCGGCGCGGGAGCACGTCGCGCTCCAGCCGTTCCAGCGCCTCGAGCACGCGGCCCATCCGCGCGATGGCGTCGACCCCGCTGGCATGGTCGCTGCCGTGGGCGGCGCGGCCCTGGGTCCGGATCGTAGCCCACAGAAACCCCTTGTGGGCGATGCAGATGTCCAGCCCGGTGGGTTCGGTCACGATCGCGCCGTCGGCGTGGAGCCGCCCCGCGAGCGCCGCGGTCCCGACGCTGAGGTGTTCTTCGTCGGCGGCGAACGTCAGCATCACATCTCCCGCCGGCACGCGTCCGGCCGCGCGGAGCGCGGCAACCGCCGCGATCATCGCCGCGAGCCCGGCCTTCATGTCGACGGCGCCGCGGCCGTACAGGCGCGCGCCGCGCATCTCCGGGACAAACGGCGCCCGCATGCCCGCGGGCCCGACGGTGTCGGTGTGGCCGTTCAGCAGCAGGCGGCGGCCGCGCGCCGGATCGACGCCCCGGAGCAGCGCCGTCACGTTGGGCCGCCCCGGCGCCGCGTTCTCCACCGTAACGCCCAACCCCAGGCCGCGGCAGACCTCCGCGAGGTGCCGGGCAATCGCACCTTCGCCCGCGCCGCCGGGCACCAGCGCTGGATTCACGGACGGAATCCGAACGAGCGACGCGAGGAGTTCGGTGATGAACTCCGGATCCACCGCGGGCCCGTCCGCCGACGTCGTGGCGGCGTCCCGCTGACCCGTCACCGCTGGCAGACCGGACAGAAGAACGTCGGCCGGCCGTGCAGCCGCCCGCCTCGGATCTTGCCGCCGCACACCGGGCAGGGCTGTCCCGCGCGCCCGTAGACCGCGAGGCGGTAGCGCCCTTCGCGCCCGAACGCGTCGCGAAAGTCGGGCTCCCCGCCGGCCTCGACGGCCTGCCGCAGCGTCTCGCGCGTCATCCGGTAGAGCGCGCGTGCCTCGGCCGCGGTCAGCGACTCGACCCTGCGGTCCGGCCGGAGCCGGGCGCGGAAAAGGATCTCATGCGCCCAGAGGTTGCCGATGCCGGCGATTCGCGCCTGGTCGCACAGGGCATCCTTGACCGCGGCCTTCGGGCTGAGCGCCCGGCGGAACACGTCGAACGTCGTCGTGGGCGCGAGCGGCTCGAGACCGAGGTCGTCGAGCGAGGCGCCGGCCCCGGGCCGCGTGAGATGAAACGAGCTCAGCTGCAGCTCGCGAAACTCGAGCGCCGTCCCGTCGGTGAAGCCGATCAGCAGGGCCGTGCCCTTGTCCGGCTCCGGCACCTGCGCGTGGTGGCGCACGACGCCCCACAGCTTGTAGTGGAACACCAGCACGCGCGGTCCCAAGAGAAACCAGAGCCGCTTCCCGTGCCGGGCCACGTCCTCGACGACCGCTCCGCGCAGCGCGCGGGCGAACGCGGTCGCCGTGTGCGTGCGCACCGCGATGGGCCGGCGGACGATGGCCCGCTCGATGGTCTTCCCCGAGGCGGCCCGGACCAGGCTGCGGCGGGCCGTTTCGACCTCAGGCAGCTCAGGCACCGGCGACCTCCCGCTCGGCCGCGTCGAGGGCGGAGGCGACCGCGTCGGCCGACGGCACCGCACCCTGCGCAAACTCAGCGGTCCCGCCGCCGCGCCCACCCACCGCGCGGCAGGCCCGCGTGAGCACCGCCGCGAGATCCGGGCCATCCCCGGCCGCGCGGGCGAAGCAGAGCCGGCCCGTGGCGGCGACCCCCGCGAGGACCACCACCGGCGCCGTCCCGATGATCTCCCGGAGCAGCGCGCGGACCTCGTCGATGTCGCGCTCGGGGAAGAGCAGGCGGAGGACACCCCGTCCCGGCTGAGCCGCGTGCGCCGCGAGGTGCTCCGCCGCCTCGTACCGCAGCAGCCGCTTCTCCGCGTCCCCCAGGGCGCGCTCGCGCGCCCGGCTGTCCTCGACGATCCGGTCGAGGGCGGCGCCCAACTCCCGGTCGCGCACCGTCAGCTTCGCGCTCCACTCGCCGACGAGCGCGTGCTTCCATTCGTAGTCGCGCACCGCGCGCCAGCCCGCCAGGAATTCGACGCGCAGCCGCCCGCGGCTCCGCTCCCACCGCCGGATCAGCACCGGGCCCAGCTCGGCGGTACTGCGCACATGGGTGCCGCCGCACGCCGACCGGTCGAGCCCTTCGATCTCGATGACCCGCAGCAGCCCCTCCCGTCGGGGCGGGCGCCGCAGCCCGAGCGCGTCCGCCTCCGCCGCATCCACGTAGCGGATCGTCACCGGCCGAGCCTCGAACACGGCGCGGTTCGCCGCATCCGCGACGCGGCCGGCCTGTTCGGCATCGAGCGACGGCGTGTCGAGATCGATGGTGCACGAGTCGCCGAGATGCACCGACGCGGTGCCGGCGCCGAGGAGGTCCAGGAAGACCGCGGAGAGGAGATGCTGCGCCGTGTGCTGCTGCATGTGATCGAACCGGCGCTCCCAGTCCACCTCCGCGGCGACCTCGCCGCCCGGGGCCACGCCGCCGGCGGGATCGGCGCCGTCGAGCACGTGGACGACGGTCTCGCCGGCGTCCACGACCTCCGCCACGCGCGCGCCCGCGAGCCGGCCGGTGTCGTGCGGCTGCCCCCCGGACGTCGGGTAGAACGCGGTGCGGTCCAGGATCACGCCCCCGGGCCGACCGGAGTCGGCCGGCACGACCTCGACCACGCGCGCCGTAAAGCGCGTGAGGTAGGCATCGCCATAGTACAGGCGCTCCGTCACCGGATGAGCCGGCCGTCCCGCGTCGGACGCAGCCGCCTCCGCACCTGTGTTACAATACCCCCGATGCTTATCATCGGCCTGGTCTCCGACATCGTGCAGTTGTTGACGCTGCTCATCATCGTGCGGGCCGTGCTGTCGTGGATTCCGGGCATCGATCTCGGGCACCCGGTGATCCGCTTCATCATGCGCGTCACCGATCCGATCCTTGAGCCGATCCGGCGGGTCATTCCGCCGCTCAGCGGTTTCGACCTCTCCCCGATCATCGCGCTGCTGCTGGTGCAGTTCGTCGGACGGCTCGTGATCCAACTGCTGTTCTCAATCTCGTACGGCTTCTAGCGGGTCACGTCGCGAGCGACTTCCGCCGTCGGGTCGCGCTGCGGCGCCGCCGCGGCCGGTGATTGAGTACGTTGTCCGGCAGGTTCTCTTCCCAGGTGATCATGCTGTGGAAATAGACCTTGTCACCCTCGTCGAGCCCGCGGGTGACTTCCGTGATGTGCATGTTCGTCGCCCCGAACGCCTTCAGCGCGTACTGCACCGCGGCCTCCGGCTTCCCGCGGTCGCCGCACGTGAAGATGTCGAGCGCGACGTAGCCCGCCTCCGGCCACGTGTGCACGGAGAGGTGGGACTCGGAGATCACCACCACCCCGCTGACGCCGGTCGGCTGGAACCGGTGAAACGAGATCGCCCACACCTGCGTGTTGGCGACCTCGGCGGCCCGCACCATGATCTGCTCCACCTGCTCGACCCGGCTGATCACGTCGCCGCTGCAGCCCGATCCTTCGACGATGTAATGGTGTCCCAGGGTCTCCATCGGCTGCTCCCCCCTTCTCGCGCGACTCCGCGCGGTCCGGCTGTGCGCGGCGCGGTCAGACGAAGCGTCGAACCAGCGCGATCACGCCGGTGCTGATGATCGTCACGAGCATCGCGCTGACGAAGGTGCCGAGCGCAAGCGCGAGCATCGCCTGCCGGCGCGGCAGGCCGAACACCCAGGCCAGGACCGCGCCGGAGTACAGTCCCGGACCCGGAATCGGCAGGCTGACGTAGATGCCGACGCCGAGCACGCCCCAGCGCTCCACGTAACTGCGGCCGCGGTGGCGCACCTCCTCGATGCCCCAGTGGATCCAGGGCACGCGGGTCAGGAACCGGTGATACGACATGTCGAGGAACAGAAACACCGGAATGATCATCGCCCACGTGGCCACCAGCGCGGCCAGGCAGGCGAACACCGGGTGCAGCCCCTTGGTGATGCCGAACGGGATCGCGAAGCGAAGCTCGACCCACGGGAGCAGCGAGATCATCATCACCTGGAGGAATCGGGTCACCATTCGGATCCGGCGGGGTGCCGCAGCGCCTCAACGCGCTGGCGGCGCGCCTCGATCCGGCGCTCCGCTTCATCCCACAGACGCCGCTCATCCTGGCTCTCGGGCGTGAACGCCGGCACGGGGCTCGGCTTCCCCTCGTCGTCGAGGTGCACCATCGTGAGAAACGCCGTGCAGGTGTGGCTGCGCACGCCGGTGCGCGGTTCCTCGCTGTCTATGCGGACGCCGATCTCCATCGACGACCGGGCGACGTGGGTCAGGGCGCTCCGGAAATCGACGATCTGGCCGACCCGCAGCGGGTGGTAAAAGTAAACGGTATCGAGCGACGCCGTCACGGTGCCCCCGCGGCAGTACCGGACGGCGGTGATCGCGGCCACCTCGTCGAGCATCTCGAGCAGCTTGCCGGCGAACATCAGCGTGCCGGTCAGGGCGTCCTCCGGCCGCACGATGCGCGACAGCGTCACCCCGTACCGCACCCGGGCGTTCGGGATCACATCGGCGCCGTCCCGCCGGGCGCGCAGCCGCGCGAGGCGCGCGGCGCGGCGCGCCGCCCCCTCGTTCCACAGCGCTTCCTCGAGCTCCGACGCCGGCACGAGCGTCTGCGTCACCGGCCAGGGGCACGCCGCGTCGTCGAGCGCGATGAACGCCAGATGGGATGAGGTCGCGTGGCGCCGGTCCCCGCCGCGCGGGGACTCCGCGTGGACGTCGACGCCGACCTCGAGCGACGACCGCCCGACAAACTCCACCTGCGCGTCCATCGTCACGATCTCGCCCAGGCGAATCGGCGCGAGAAAATCCAAATCGTCCATCGCGCCGAGGACCACCGCACGCCGGGCAAACCGAGACGCCGCCAGCGTCCCAGCCGTCGCGATCCAGGACATCATCCGGCCGCCGTACAGGTTACCGCGTTGGTTGGTGTGCTCGGGAAATACAAACTGAACCATCTGGGACCGCGAGTCGGCAATGCTCGGCACTCATGCCCTCCTCAACGCGCCACCGCTTATGGTATCATATGGTCGCCGATCTGTAAGCAAACCCGCCGCAGCCGCGCGTCATCGAGGAGATATCATGGCCCCACGCCGCACCCTTCTCAAGCGCCGCGCCGCACGATGATGCTGCGCTCCCGTCTGGCCCGCCTGAGCCGTCCCGCCGCGCGGCGCACGGTCGGACGCGCGTGGCTCGCCGTGTGCCTCCTCGGGGCGTTCGTCACGCTGGCCGCCGTCGGGCCCGCCCACCTGTTCATCGTGCTGACCGTCTGGCTCGTCTGTATTTTCGCCCCGGTGCGCATCGGCATCGAACTCTTTCATACCCTCGGGCCCCGGCTTCGCGACACGCTGCGCCGGGAGACCGAGCGGCGCGATGACCGATACGCCACCGGGGACCGCGTGACGCTCATGACCGAGATGCTGTTCGAGCGCACGGTCCGCCTCCCGCGGCTCGCCCCTCCCGACCTCGCCGGGAAAGTCATCGACGCCGCGGCGGGCATCACGAGCCGGGCGTACCGCAAGGGCGACGGCCCGCGCGGCGTGCTGCAGGCCGCGTCGACCTGCTACACGCTGCTCGCGCGGTGGGTGGGCGCGATCCAGGCCGGGGAGGAAACGCCCGCCCAGGCCTACGGCCCCGTGCAGGCAAACGGCGCGGCGCCCCCGACGCTCTGGAACCCCCGGGCAAGCATCCAGGACCAGTGGATCACGCTCCGCGCGGTCGCGGGGCTCGCGGGGCTGACGACCACGCTGGTCGCGATCTACGAAGACGGCGCCGGGCGGCCGATGGAAGGCGGGGCCGCGATCCGGGCCACCGCGGACGCCGCGATGGACTATGCGGACCAGCTCGGCCTGCAGCTCGACGGGCCGCGGTGGGATGCTCCCGCCGGCGTCGCCGGCAGACCGCTGGACCCGGACGCGATCGGGCGGCTCGCGGAGACCTGGGTCGCCTTCTGCCAAGCCCCCCAGCCGGCGCCGCGCCGCCTCCTCGCATTTCTCAACAGCACGCCCGAGTAGTCACACCGGGGCCCTCGGGCCGGGCGCGGCGGAACCGCGAGAGGGCGCCGCGGCGTCGCTGTATTATAGGAAGTATCGATGAGCGCAGGGTTCGTACCGGCCGACCTCCAGCAGCACCCGGCACCCCGACGCATCACCCGCCGGGCCCTCGCGGGCGCCGCCGCGGCGGGCGCGACGCTCCTCTGGGGTAGGGCGCCGGCGCGCGCGGCCGCACGGTGGTGGAGCAGCCTCGTCTTTGGCGTGCTCGAGAACCGGGCGTACTCCACGGTCGAGACGCTGCCGTCGCACGTGCGCCTCGCCCGCGAGGGCGCCGTGCTCTCGAATTACGATGCGATCGGCCATCCGTCCGGCCCGAACTACCGAGCGATGATCTCGGGAGAAGCCTGGGGCACCGGAGAGATCGTTGACACGTTCCATCCGTCGGTGGCGAGCGCCGCCGCGGCGCTCGTCCCGCCGGTCCCGACGTACGTCTACCATCTCGCCGGCACGATCGCCGCGCGGCACAACCCGTTCGTCGACCTGCACGCTCCCCTGGCCGCCCAGCGCCGCGGCTTCGACGTGTTCCGTCGGGACCTTGCCGGCGGCCTGCCGCCCGCCGCGCTGGTGTACGTAGGCTGGGACGACGACAACGACCTGCACAACGGCAACTTCTCGCTCGCGGACCGCAACGTCACCAGCCTGCTCGACGCGCTCGCGGCGTCGCCCTGGTTCACGACCCCGGACGGCTCCGGCCGCTACCCCGCGCTGTTTCTCACCTACGACGAGAACGACGGGCGGCCGGGCAACCGCGTGTTCGCCGCGTGGTGGGGACGCGGTGTGAGCCGGGGGATCGCCTCCACGCGCCACCACACGCACTACGGTTTCTGCCGCACCATGACCGACAACCTCGGACTCGATCCGCTCGGGCGGGGGGCCGACGAGCCGCCGATCGACGAGGTGTGGATCCGATAGCACGGAGCGCCCGGTCCGCGCGAGCAGGAGTTCCTTTCGGTCCGGCGTAGTAAGGCCCAAGACGCCCGAGGTCCGGCCCTGCGCAGGCCCGGCGGACGCCGCAGAGATCGCAGCTGACATCGCAGCAGTGGTAGGAGGATCGATTGTGCGCATCGGAGCCGGGACACGCCGGGCGTTCGGCGTGGCGTTGCTGGTCATGCTGACCGCGGCGCCGAGCATCGTCCTGCAGCCCGCCGCCTCCCTCGCCCAGTCGACCCCGCTGCGCGTCATCGTCGACGGCGAACTCGTGCCGCTCCAGGGCAATGCGATCGTCCAGAACGGCGTCGTGATGGCCCCGTTCCAGGGGCTCGCCGACCCCCTCGGCGCGCGCGCCGCATGGGATCCGCGCACCGAAACGCTCACCCTCATCGGCGCGGCCGGGGACGAGATGCAGCTCCGTCCCAACGATCCCTACGCCACCGTGAACGGTGAGCGCCGGCCGATTCCGATCCCGCTGGTCACCGTGTTCGGACGCGTGCTGATCCCTGTCCAGTGGGTGTTCGACACACTCGGAGACATCACCAGCTACGATGCCGCGACGCAGACGCTGAGCATCAGCGCCCAGATCACGGGAGTCACCTGGCAGGCCGCCGGCGGCGGCCTGGCCGTGGAGCTCGACGGTACCGCGCCGCTGCACGCCCGGGCGATCGAGCTCTCCGGCCCGGACCGCATCGTCATCGACGTGATCGGGGCCATCGCGAAACTCGACCAGCCCGTCGTCGACGTCCACGAGGGACCGCTCTCCACCGTGGCGGTCGCGACCTCGCCGTCCGGCACGCAGATCGTGCTGACGCTGACGGAGCCCGTCCCGTACGAGTTCCACGGCGACGCCGCCGGCCGCCACGCGGTCTTGACGCTCCTCCCCCCCACCGCGGCGCCGGCGCCGGCCGGTCCGATCGCGCCCGGCGAGGCCAAAATCACCAACGTGGCCTACCAGCAGGTGGACGGCGGGGGACGGCTCCTGGTCGACAGCACCGCCCCCGTGCAGTTCAGCCAGCACGTGCTCAGGAGTCCCGACCGGATCGTGCTCGACGCCGCGAATGCGATCTTCATCCCGGTGAAGCAGGCGATCGATGTGAACGACGGGCTGGTGACGCAGGTGCGCGCCGCCCAGTTCCACAAGGCGCCGGACATCGTCCGGATCGTCGTGCAGCTTGCGCGGCCCACCGCGTTCGTGATGCGGGCGGACGCGACGCAGACCGAGTTGGACCTCGGGGCCGCGACCGCCGGCGCACCTGGTCCCGGGCCGGCGGCGCCGCCGGGGGCCGCACCACGGGGGCCCGTGGTCGTCGCGATCGACCCCGGCCACGGCGGCAGCGATCCCGGCGCCATCGGACCGGACGGCGTGCGCGAGAAGGACATCGTTCTGGCGATCGCGGGCGACCTCTACGCGCTGCTGAGCCAGCAGCACATCGACACGGTCATGGTGCGTCAGAGCGACGTTTTCGTGGCGCTCGACGACCGCGCCGTCGTGGCGCAGCGCGCGGGCGCCACGCTCTTCATCAGCATCCACGCGAACGCGTCGGTAGACCCGAACGCCCGCGGGACGCAGACGTTCTACTATACGCCCCAAAGCGTGCCGCTCGCCCAGGCCGTACTCACAGGGGTCAGCCGGGCCGCCGGCCTCGCGCCGCGCGGTGTGACCCAGGCGCGGTTCGAGGTGCTGGTCGACGACGCGAAGATCCCGGCGATCCTCGTGGAAACGGCGTTCGTAACCAACCCGCGTGAAGAGCAGCAACTGCGGGACCCGGGGCAGCAGCAGCTCATCGCCCAGGGAATCTTTCAGGGCATCCAACAGTACCTCGCCGCCCAGCAGTCGGCGGCGCCGTAGCAGTCCGCTCGAGGCCGACACTCACCCCACGTGGAGGATCACGACATGGCGAAGCGGCGATCGGCTCGGCGGTCCCCATCGTGGCTGACCGGACTCATCCTCGGCGTCATCCTGGGCGCCGGGTTCGTCCTCGCAGGCCTGTGGGGATTCCGCCACGCGGTGCCGGCCCCTCCCCGCGCCGCGATCTCGTCACACCCCGCCCGGCACCCAGCGGCGACGCAGCCTCACCGCGCCAAGCCGGCGCCGCAGCCGCGGCCGGAGGTGTCCCAAGCGCCAGCCCCGGCTGCGCCCGTCCCCCTGCCGCGGCAAAACCCAGAGGCCTCCGAGGCGCCGGCGATCGAGCCCGGCCCCCCGGCCCTGCACGAACCCGAAACCCAGGGACGGCCGCCGCATGCGCGCGTGGCGATCATCTTCGACGACGCCGGCTACAGCATCCTGACCGCGCGCGAGGTCGAGGCGCTGGGCCGCCCGGTCACGATGTCGGTGCTGCCCCACCTGCCGTTCTCCACCCCGATCGCCGAGGAGGCACCCGCACACGGCGTGCAGATCATCCTGCATCTCCCGGTGCAGCCGGAGGATCCGGCAATCACGCTCGGCCCCGGCGTTGTCACAGTGGACATGAGCGACCAGGCAATCCGCGACACCGTGGCCGGGGATCTCGACACCGTACCGAACGCCATCGGAGCCAACAACCACGAAGGATCCCGCGGCACCGCGGATCCGCGCGTGATGCAGGACGTGATCTCGGTCATCCGCGCCCGGCACCTGTTCTTCGTGGACAGCATGACGTCATCCCGGTCGGTCGGCGCCGTGGTCGCGCGTCAGATGGGCGTGCCCACAGCCGCGCGCGCGGTGTTCCTCGACAACGAGAACACGGACGCCTCGGTGCGCGCACAGTTTCACGCGCTCATCCAAATTGCACTCACGCGCGGCCAGGCGATCGCGATCGGGCACGTCGGCAAGGTGACGGCCGCGGTGCTGCGCTCGATGTACGCGGAGTTCGACGAAGCGGGAATCGAGCTGGTGGGAGTCTCGCAGTTGGTGCAGTAAGCCGTCCGCGGCGCCTATCGCAGAAACGCTGACGGCGGCACGAGCGTCACGCCGGCACGATCGAACTCCGGGAGCAGCCGGGCCACGACCGCGAGCGCGGGGCCGTCGAGCCGCGCGATGCCGATCGCCTGACCGGCCCGCCGCGCACGCGCAATCAGCGCCCGGACGCGTGATGCGACAGCCCCGTCCGACGGGGTCGCGTCGATCTCGTCGCTGGCGACAAGCACCGGAACTCCGAGGGCCCCGGCGGTGCCGGCGGCGGCCGAGCCGCCGGGCGCGTCGAGGAACCACACCCCCCGGGCGCGCGCGACCTCGAAAATGTCGCGGACCACCCGCGCGTCCGGCGCCGTCCGTGCGTCGGCGTCAAGGCGCAGCGCGACGACGCCCGGCGTGGTGAAGAACTCATCGAGCACAGCCTGACGGATCTCCTGGTCGCGCGGCGCGCCACCGGCGCCCAGCCCGCTGATCGGAACGTCCAGCAGCGGCTCGACGCCGTGCGCCGGCGCGTCCTTGGAGATCTCCACCGAGTAGGCGTGACGCGGCAGAATCCCGAGCCCGAGCGGCCGCCGCAGCGCGTACAGCGGGGCGAGCGCCGCGAGGCTGCGCCCCGCGTGCACGAACACGAGCGCGGCCTGGGCGGCCGCCGCCCCGGGGTCGGGGCGCGGCATGCCGGACCCAAAGGCGAACACCAGCAGCGCGGCGAGCGCGCGGCGCCACGTCATGATACGCCGAGTGTACGCCCGGGACCGACGCGCGGTCAACGCGAGGCCGGCGGAGGGGATTCCCGCGACCGGCGACAATACTGTGCGGGGCGCGCCAGGCGCGCGCCATCTTGCGGTCGGTCCAGCGGCCGCACCCGGGAGGTCCTTTGATGCGCGTGACCCTCAGCGATACCGCCCTGCAGAAGGTGACCGGTGAGTTGCTGGCCGTGCCTGTCCCGGAGCCGGGGACGCTCAGCGCGTCCGCCGCCGCCGTAGATCGAGCGGTCGGCGGGCGGCTGTCCGAGTTGATCCGCGCGGAGGGGTTCACGGGCAAGCGAGGCACCACCGCGACGCTGTTTGCCCCCGACACGCCGTTTCGCCGTGTGACGCTCGTCGGCGTCGGCGCGCAGCCGTCGCCGGAAGCGATGCGGCGTTACGCCGCGGTCGCGGTTCGGCGCGCGCGCGACGCCCACGCGACGCGAATCGCGCTCGCCTCCAGCGTCGAAGGTCCGTCGGCTCCCGAGCACGTCCGTGCCGTGGTGGAGGGAGCGGGACTCGGCGCATACCGGTTCGACCGGTACCGCGCGAGCGACGGCACTCCCGCGGTCGAGGAGGCGGCGATCCTCGCCTCCGGCGGCGACCGGACGGCGCTCGGCGAGGCGCTCCGCCTCGCCGAGGCGGCGGTCCAAGCGACCTGCCTCGCGCGCGATCTCGTCAACGAACCGGCGAACGTGCTCACCCCGACCGCGCTCGCCGACACGGCCCGCGCGGTGGCCGAAGCCGGTCAGATGCGGTGCCGCATCATCGAACTGGATGACGCGCGCGCGATGGGGATGGGCCTCTTCGCCGCGGTCGCGGCGGCGAGCGACCAGCCCGCCAAGTTTATCGTCATGGAGTACGAGCCCGCCGGGAAGCACGACGGGCACGCGGCGGGTGGCGCTCGTCGGCAAGGGCATCACGTTCGACAGCGGCGGGCTGTCCATCAAGACCGCGGGCGGCATGAGCACGATGAAGGGCGACATGGGCGGCGCGGCGGCGGTCGTCGGCGCGATGAGCGGGCTCCGGGCCTACAACGTGCCGGTGCGGGTGCTCGGCATCGCGGCGGCCACCGAGAACATGATCAGCGGCCGCGCCGTGAAGCCCGGCGACATCGTCCGCGGTCTGGGAGGCAAGACCGTCGAGATCAACAACACCGACGCGGAGGGACGGCTCGTGCTCGCGGACGCGCTGGCGTTCGCGGTGCGCGAGGGGGCGACCGAACTGATCGACCTCGCGACGCTGACCGGGTCCTGCGTGATCGCGCTCGGCGATCATACGGCTGGGCTCATGGGCAACAACCAGCCGCTGATGGACCGCATCCTGCGCGCCGGCGCGGAGACGGGCGAACAGATCTGGCAGCTGCCGATGTACGACGAGTTCCTCGACGCGATGCGGGGAGAGATCTCCGACCTCAAGAACTCCGGTGGCCGGCAGGCCGGCGCGGAGCGGGCGGCCGCGTTTATGGGCGAGTTCGTGGCCGGGACGCCCTGGGCCCATCTCGACATCGCCGGCCCGGCGTTCTACGACGAAAAGTTCGCCGCGCCGTACATCTCCTCGGGCGGGACCGGATTCGGGGTGCGCACGCTGCTCCGCTACCTCGTGTCGCCGGCGTAGCGTCCGTGCCCGACACCCCCGCGCACGCGCTCGACGCGTTCCAGGCCGTCGAGATGCGGGTCGGCCGGATCGTGCGCGCCGAGCGCCATCCCAAGGCCCGAAAGCCGTCGTATCAACTGTGGATCGACTTTGGGCCGCTCGGCGAGCGGACGTCCAGCGCACAGCTGACGGACCTGTACGATCCCGCGTTCCTCGTCGGCCGCCAAGTCGTCGCCGCGATGAACTTGGGAGTGCGATCGATCGCGGGATTCGCCTCGGAAGTGCTCGTCCTCGGGGCGCCCGATCCAGACGGGCGGGTGGTCCTGCTCAGCCTGGAGCGAGAGGTCCCGCTCGGCGGGCGGATCTTCTAGGCGCCGCGGTGAGACGCACGCTCAGGACGCTCGAAGACAGCCGACACTTGCTCGAGGTGGCCGCCGGGCGCCGCCCCGCAGACCGCTACCTCGACGGCGCCACCCTCCTCAACGTGTACAGCGGGGAGCTCTACCCCGCGGGCGTGGCGATCGCACGCGGACGGATCGCGTACGTCGGCGACAGCCGCGCGATGGTGGGACCGGAGACCGACGTCCTCACCCTACCGGGCAGGACGCTCGTCCCCGGGTACATCGATCCCCACACCCACATCACCGGCATCGCCACGCCTGTCGAGTTCGCGCGCGAGGTCCTGCGCACCGGCACGACGGCCATGGTCGCCGACACCCTGCACTTCCTCCAGCAGACGCCGCCGGCGCTGATTCCGGAGGCGCTCGAGACGACCGCCGACCTGCCCGTCAGAATCTACTGGTCGCTGCGTCTCGATCCGGCCTCCGCGCTCGCCGATGAAACGATGTTCGATCTCGACCACCTCGCCCCGCTCCTCGAGCTCGACAGTGTCCGGACCGTGGGCGAGGTGACGCGCTGGGCCGCGCTGTACCGCGGCAGCGACACGCTGCTGCAGAAAATCTCGCTCGCGCTCGCCGCGGGGCGCCGGATCGAGGGGCACGCGCCCGGCGTGTCGTACGACCGGCTGGTCGCGCTCGCCGCGGCCGGCTGGTCCGCGGATCACGAGGCGATCACCCCGAACGAGGTCCTGGCGCGGCTGCGGGCCGGCATCTATACGATGCTGCGGCACTCGTCGCTGCGGCCGGATGTCCCCGCGCTCGCCCCGGCGGTCACCACGGAGCGCGCGATGTCGGCGCGGCTGATGCTGGTGACCGACGGACCCGAGCCGGTCACGATCGTGGAGCAGGGCCACATGAACCACGCCATCCGCCAGGCGATCATGTCCGGCATCCCGCCCGTCCTCGCGTATCAGATGGCGACGCTCACCCCCGCGACCTACTTCAGCCTGGACGAGGAGATCGGCGGGATCGGCCCGGGCCGGCGTGCGGACATCGCCGTGCTCGCCGACGTGCGCGACCCCACGCCGGAACTCGTGCTGGCCGCCGGGACCGTCGCCGCGCGGGACGGCCGGACCGTCGCCGCGTTTCCCGAGATCGAGTGGGCGAGGTTCTTCCCGCCGCGGTTCCGCTCCGGGTGGGCGCCCGAGCCGTCGTGGTTCGACACCCGCGCCGCCGACCTGCCCGGTGACACCGGCGGCGCGGCGCACGTGGCGTTTCCGGTGATGCACCTCGAGAACAGCGTCATCACGCGCCGACGCGATCTCACGGTGCCGGTCTCCCACGGCGTCTTGGCGTGGCCCCCGGAGGTCGTACGCGTGGCGCTCGTCGATCCGGCGGGACGGTGGATCACGAACGGGGCGCTCGGCAACTTCGCGGGACGGCTGGGCGGACTGGCGTCGTCGTTCAACGTCATCGCGCATCTGACCGTCCTCGGCCAGCGCCCCGACGACATGACCCTCGCCGCCCGCAGGGTGCTCGCGCTCGGAGGCGGCATCGTCGCGGTGGAGGACGGCGACGTGGTGCTGGAGCTGCCCCTCCCGATCGGCGGGGTGATGGCGACCGGGACGCTGCCCGCGCTCGCCGAGCGGCTGCGCGCGCTGTACGCGTTCCTGCGGGCGCGCGGGTACCCGCACGCGGACCCGCACTACACGCTGCTGTTTCTGCCGATCGACTCGCTGCCCGACATCCGCGTCACCTACCACGGCGTGTGGGACGTCCGCCGGAACCAGACGCTCGTCCCGCGGCGCGACCTCTAACCCAAGTTCCGCAGTTGGACGGTAAAACTCCATATTTTGCAACGGAATTGGGGCCGATTCTTCACTACACCGCGACCGCCTCGAGGTGCGTAGGGAGGCTCAGCCCGAGCTGTTGGAGCAGAAGGGCTTGGTGCTCGGTCGGCCGGCTGACGCAGCGTTTGCGGAGCTCGAGGCCGGTGCGGGTCGGGAGCACCACGTCGACGAGGCGAATGGCGTGGAGCTCAGTGAGCACCTTCCGCGGCTCGTCGCCCAAGCCGACGGCGTGACACCAACGCGCCAGTGTTTTCCACAGCACGTAGGCGAGGAAGCACACGAGAATGTGCGCCTGCACGCGGGCTTCCTTTTGATGCCAAATCGGCCGGAGCTGCAGGTCGGATTTTTGAATGCGGAAGGCGGTTTCCGCGTCGGTCAGATGAATGTAGGCGGTCCACAGATCTGCTGCGGCCCAGTCGGTGAGATTACTGCGGAGCACGTAACACCCTTCGCGTGACGATTTCGCGCAGCGTGGTCACGTCGGCCTTGTTGCCGGCGAAGAGTTCATAGCCTAGCGGCAGGCCCTCGCGCGTCACGACCAAGGCCAAGTTGACTTGTTTGCAATCGGGCCGGTGATCGCGCGAGTAGCCCCGCTGCGCCTGCGGATTCTTCGCGGCGTCGCCTTCGAAGTAAGTCGAGGTCACATCGTAGAGCAGCAGATCGTATTGGACCTGGAACAACTCGCCGAGCCGGGCTTTGAGATGTTGCTCCAGCGCCGCTTTGTGCGGAAGCAGGTGATCGAGCGCACGGTACAGTCGATCCTCATTGACCTTGGCCGCCGGCACGCCCAACAGGTCCGGGAGCGCACTCCCGTCATAGACGTGCTCGGCCAAGTGTAGTTCGCTGCTGGGCGCGCAGAGGCGGCCCAGCACGAGCACCATGGCCATCGCCGGCCAGGGAATATCCGCCCCGTCCGGCCGCAGCGTCTCCGCGAGAAAGCGCGGCAGGTCCAGACGGGGCTGCCGGTTCGGGCTTGAACGCTGTCGTGCGGACACCCGGGAGCGCGATCGTGGAGTCCCGGTGGCCCCGGCGCACCGTCCGCGTCGCCGCGGTCACGGCCGCGGCGCGCCTCCGCGCCGGTACGTCAGCTCGACGCCGTTCCCGACCGGCAGCGTCACGGTCTCGACGCCCTCGGTGCCGCGCAGCCGGGCGAGGAACTCCTTCACCTCGGACGCATGCGACACGACGTTGTCGGTGACGAGCAGCCCGCCGGGGCGGAGCAGACGCAGCAGCGGGTCGAGATACACGAGGTAATTCGGACGGTCCGCATCGAGGAACACCATGTCGACCGGACCCGACAGGTCCCGCAGCACGTCCGCGATCTGTCCGTGGGCGACCGTCACGCGGTCGGCCAACGCCACGCGCTCGAGGTTCTCCCGGGCCATCTCGATCTTGTCGGCGGCGTGATCGACGGTCGTGACACGCCCGCCGGTGGCCGACGCGGCCCACGCCAGCCACAGGGTCGAGTACCCGTTGGAGGTCCCGAGTTCAAGGATGTCCTGCGCGCCGAGCGCACGAATGAGGATCGCAAGCAGCCGGCCGGTCTCCGGCCCGCAATTCAGCAGGCGGCGGGACCGCTCCGTCTCGCGCGCGTCGTTCTCCCGCCCCCGCTGCTCCAATCCCGCCAGGTACTCGAACAGCGCCGCGTCGTCCATCTGCGCCCTCCGTCCGGCGCGTCGCCCCGCCGCCGTCAGTAGGCGGCCAGCCGGCGGATCGCCTCCGCGATCTCACCCACGGTCGGCTGAAACGCGGCTTCGAGCACCGGACTGTGGGGCACCGGCGCATCCTCGCTGGCCAACCGCACGACGGGCGCGTCGAGGGACTCGAACGCGTCCTCGCCGATCAGCGCGGCGACCTCGCCCCCGATGCCGCCGGTACGGACCGCCTCGTGCACGACGAGCGCCCTCGATGTCTTCCGGACCGAGGCGAGAATCGTCTCACGGTCCAGCGGCGCCAGGCTGCGAAGATCCACCACCTCCACCGACACCCCGTCCCGCGCCGCCTCGCTGGCGGCGTCGAGACACTTGCGCAGCATCCACCCGTACGAAAACACCGACACGGCGGTGCCCTCGCGGACGACCTGCGCGCGGCCGATGGGGGTCACGTGCTCGCCCGCGGGCACCTCCTCGCTGCCATACCGGTAGAGGTGCTTATGCTCAAAAAACATCACCGGATTCGGATCGCGGATCGCCGCCGTGAGCAGCCCCTTCGCGTCCGCGGCAAACGCGGGGGCGACGACCTTGAGGCCGGGCGTGTGCACGAACCACGCCTCCATGCACTGCGAGTGGAACGGTCCACCCTTCACGTCGCCCCCGTACGGCATGCGCAGAACGAGCGGCAGCGCCGTGCCGGTGCGCCAGTGAAACTTCGCCGCCACGTTCACCACCTGCGTGAACGCGTCGGAAATGAAGTCCGCGAATTGCAGCTCGACCACGGGACGCATGCCCATCACCGCGGCGCCGATCCCGGCGCCGACGTTCGCGGTTTCTGCGAGCGGGCCGTCGATGACGCGCCACGGCCCGAACTCGTCGAGAAAGCCTTTCGTGATGCCGAACGCGCCGCCGTAAGCGCCGACGTCCTCGCCGAGGACAAACACACGGGGATCCCGCCGCATCTCTCCGAGCAGCGCGTCGCGGATCGCCTCAAGATAGTTCATCTGCGCCATCCCCATGCCCTCACTCGCTCGCGAAGACGCCTTCGGCCACCGACGACGGTGCGGGCTCGGGACTCGCCTCGGCCCACTCGAGACCGGCCTCGACCTCGCGCGCGATCCGCGCCCGCATCGCCGCGTCCGCCTCGGGCGGCAGCACGCCGTCACCGGACAGCCGGCGCTCGAACAGCGCGATCGGGTCCCGTGCCGCCCACTCGCGCAGTACCTCCGCCGGCACGTAGGCGAAGGTATCCGCCTCGCTGTGCCCGCGCATGCGCATCGTCCGGCACTCGATCAGCGTCGGCCCGCCGCCGTCCCGCGCCCGCGCGACCGCATCGCGAGACGCCGCGTACACGGCCAGCACGTCGTTCCCGTCCACCGCCACCCCGGGGATGCCGTAGCCGGCGGCCTTGTCGACCAAGGCGCCGGCGGCGGTCTGCCGTGCGAGCGGCGTCGAATACGCGTACTGGTTGTTTTCGAGCACCAGCACGAGCGGGAGACGGAACACCGCGGCGAAGTTGACGCCCTCGTGCCATGCGCCGGTGCTGGTGGCCCCGTCGCCGAAGTACGTCAGCACCACACGGGACTCCCCGCGCTGGCGGCACGCGAGCGCCATCCCGGCCGCCACCGGGACCGAGGCCGCCATGTGGCTGATAAACGGCAAGATGCCGCGCCTCGGGTCTCCCATGTGGACGTTGCCGTCGCGTCCGCGCGTCGGCCCGCCTTCGCGATCGAGAAACTGCGCGAACACCTGCCCGACCGTCATCCCGCGCATCAGGTACGCCGCGAGATCGCGGTGCATCGGCGCCAGCAAGTCGTCCGGACCGAGGGCATACGCCGCGCCGACGACCGTCGCTTCATGGCCGAAGCCCGTGAAGTACGCGCCGGGAATGCGCCCCTGATAGTACAGCTTGATCCCGCGGTCCTCGATGGCACGCTGGAGCCGCATATAGTACAGCAGGTCCAGCAGCCCGTCGGGCGGCAGCGTCTCGCCGGCCGGCAGCGTCGTCTGGGTCGTGCTCATCCCGTCCTCCCCGCGCGGGGGCGTCTCCCCGGCTCGCCGGGCGCCCCGCCGCGCCACCCCGCCACGGACATTATGCACCGGGGGGCGTTGTCCTGTCGCGGCAGGGGACCGCTCACACCGTGACGCTCAGGCCGTCGACGGCGTACTCGTACGGCAGGGTGTCCGCGTGGGCCAGCATCGCCGGCCCGAGATGCGTGAGGATCAGACGCTTCGTCTCGAGCTCGCGCCGGTGCGCGACCAGCGTCGGCAGGTCCGTGTGTCCCGGGATGGCCCGGTCGTAACTGTTGCACTCGCAGACGAACAGGTCGGTGCCCCGGGCCGCCTCCACCAGCGCCGGCGTCCACTGCGTGTCTCCCGAGTACGCGATCGTGGTGCCCCCGCACGCGATGCGCAGGGCGAGACACGTCGACTCGGGCGCGTGCTCGACAACATACGGCGTGACCGCCACCGCATCGAACTGCCACGCCGTGCGCGGGGCCAGTTCGACGACCTCGATCGGAAACCGCCAGGTCCGCTCCCACATGCCCGGATACAGCGCCTCCATCATCGCGGCGATGCGCGACCGCGACGCCGGGGGCCCGGCAATCACCAGCCCCGCCGTGCGCCGACGGTCGAACTGACCGTCGAGCAGCACGTAGGGAAGACCGCCGAAGTGATCGCCGTGCAGATGGGTGAGCACGATCGTCCCGATTGTGTTCGTGTCCACGCCGCGCTGCTGGATCGCGGTGATCGCCGAGCCCCCGCAGTCGATCAGAAACCGTGTCGCCTCCGTCTCCACCAGCATGCACGTGTGAAACCGCCCGCCCGTGCTGAACGCATCGCCGCTGCCGAGAAACGTGATCCGCATTGCGCCGCTCGCTCTCCTCTTCCTCCGCGGCGTCCCCCCACCGCGCCCTGTCGCAGTTCCCCCCGAGCGCTCGATCTCCTACCTGTAACGCGGCGGTCACGCGCCGCCCGGCGCCCGTGTTGGTTCCCGTCTCCGGGCGGGAAGCATACGACTACGGAAACGTCGCGACCTCGGTCGCGTGGCGCGCGCGCCTCGGCGTTGGGCAGGACTTTTGACCGAAGCTGAGCGGGGGGCCGCCGCGCGGTCCCGGTGAAACGGCCCGCGTCGTCGGACCTATCCCATCCGCGCCGGGAGACGGCACGTCGTCCCGGGCGGAGCCTACCGAAACAGATCCTTCGAGGGATCCCGCAGCAGCTGCGCGGCGCTCCCGTCCCCGAGCGGCACAACGACACCGCGGATCAGCGCCACCGGCGTCCCTTCGTCACACTGACCCTGCACGAGGGTGGCCGCACCGGCCAGTTCGTCGGCGACGGCTTCCACGGACGTCCGCATCGTGTACCCGTGCCGATCCGGCCGGCCGACCAGGCTCACGAGCGGCTCGATGCCCGCGGCGCCGATGCAGACGCCGACGGCGCCCTCGCGATGCGGACGGCCGTGGCTGTCGTTCACCAGCACCGCCACCGACACCCCGAACGCGCCGCGCACCGCCTCGCGCAGCGCGCGCGCCGACGCATCCGGATCGCGCGGGAGGAGGGTCACCACCTCGGGTCCGATCCCGGCATTGCTGTGGTCCACGCCGGCGTTCGCCGAGATATATCCCAGATGGTGCTCGGTGATCAGCACGCCCCCCTGCGCGCGCACGACACGCTTGGACTCGCGCAGGATCACTTCGACAAGACGCGGGTCCTTGCCGCCAGGCGCCGCGAGCCGCAGCGCCTCCGCGCTCGGCGTGACCTCGCGCAGATCGACGACGCTGCCTTCCGCCTTGCTGACGACCTTTTGGGCGACGACGAGAATGTCGCCGTCTTCCGGACGCGGACCCCGCTCTCGCAGGGCGGCCACGATCAGGTCGGGCAGCAAGGCCCCGGGCCGCACCTCCGGCAGGCCCTGCAGCGCGGTCACCGTGAACGACGTCGTCACGCGGGCACTCCTCGCACGGTCGTCCGACGATGCGCGGCGCGCCGCGCTGCGTCGGCCGACCTCATGACGCGATGCCCTGCGCTCCGCACCGCTCAGTCACGCGGAACCGCCGGGCCTGCGAAGACGCCGATCACGCCGGCACGGCGGTCGCGACCGTATAGCCGTCCAACCGCAAATAGCGCTGGGCCGCCGCGCCGATCTGGTCCGGAGTCACGCCTCTGATCAGCCCCGGGTACCGCAGCAGATAGTCCAACCCGAGATCGTAGAGCTCGATGTCGAGCAGCGCCTGGGCGATCCCCGCGTCCGTCTCGAGCCGCACGGCGAGCGACCCCGTGACGTACTCCTGCGCATCCCGCAGCTCGTCACCGCGAACGGGTTCACGCTGCAGTCCCTGGATCTCGCGCACGATCCCGGTGACAGTACGGTCCACGTTCTTAGGATTGACCCCGGCGCGCACCGCCCACGGCCCGGCGAGAAACCCGGCCTGGGCCTGACTGTACACGTAATACGCCAGCCCTTCCTCGTCGCGAAGCGTCGCGCCGAGCCGTCCCATCAGCCCGAGGCGGCCGAGGATCAAATCGGCCATCGTCGCCGAGTAATAGTCCGGGCTTTTCCGCGTAAACCCGGGGACGCCGAGCACGATATCCGCCTGGGTCTTGCCGGGCAGCGCGACGGTCCGCCGCTGCACGGACGGCGCCGGTCCGGAGGCCGGAACGGCCGGAAGGTCGGGCGGCGGCCCCACGCGCCAGCCGGCAAGCGCCAAGTCGAGACGGGCGACGACATCGGCCGCGCGCACGTCGCCGACAATCGCAAACACGGCGCTCTTCGGATGGTACCACCGGCGGTGGAACGCGGCGAGATCCTCACGGACGAGCGGCGCGACCGTCTCCTCCTCCCCTTCGAGGGGACGATGGTACGGGTGCTCGTCCGGGTACGCCGCCGCGCGAAACGTCTTATCCGCCATGGCCCGGGTGTCGTAGCGGGACTCGCGGATTCCCGTGATGAGTTTCATCCGCTGCTTCTCGGTCTCATCCGAGGGAAAGGTCGGCTGGGTGAGGACCTCGGCGAGCAGATCGAGCAGCGCGCCCGCGTCCTCCGCCAGGCAATGGACGGAAAACGAGACCCCTTCGATGTCTGCGCGCACCGAGAGGGTGGCGCCGAGCGAATCGAGCGCGAGGCCGAGGCTCTCAGACGTATGCGAGGCACTGCCGCGGGTCAGCAGCGAGGCGGTCAGCAGCGCCAAGCCCTCGCGGCCCGCAGGGTCGCAGGCCCCACCCGCGCGCAGATAGCCGCGCACGGTCATCGCGGCCGCGGCGCGGCTCTCCCGCACGAGCACGATCGCGCCGTTGGCGAGGCGCTGCCGGACGACGTGCTCCGGCGTGATCGGCACCGCCACCCGCGGGCGGTCCGAGCGCGGCGCGTCAGGCATGGTGCGCCACCTCCGCCGCGTCGCCGGAGGACACCGTGTCCTCGCCCGGCTCGGGGAAGTACCAGCCCACGGTCCGGTTGCGCTCGCTGAAGGTCCGGGCGGCGGCCTCACGCATCGCGTCGGGCGTCACGGCGGAGAGCCGATCCCAGAATGTGTCGAGGAATCCCGGTCTCGGCCACGATCTCCATGCTGCCGAGCAGTACGGCCTGCGGGCTCACGCCGTCGCCGGCATACACCCACTGCGCGCGCGCCTGCTTGCGCACCCGCGCCAGCTCCTCTTCGCTCACGGGCTCCTCGCTCACGCGCCGAAGCTCTTCGAGCAGCGCTGCTTCGGCCCGCTCCGGCGCGACTTCGGGGCGCAGCGTCGCCCCTACCTCGAACAGCGTCGGGTCCCGCGAGGGCCGGCACGCGCTGCCCGCGTCGACCGCCAGTTCTCGCTCCACGAGTGCGCGGTAGAGCCGGCTGCTCCGGGCCCCGAGCGCCTCGCCGCCGAATACGCCGGGCCCCTTGAACCCCGAGAGCACCCCGTCGACGAGCAGCAGCGGGAAGAAGTCCGGCGACGTGACGGCCGGCACATGGAACCCCATCTGCACGATCGGGACGGCGCCGCCCGGGCGGCGGACGGTCACGCGGCGCTCCCCCTCCTGCGGCGGCTCCACGCTCCGCACCGCGGGCGGGGCGGCCCCGGCCGGAATGCTTCCGAACGCATCGGTGATGCGCGCGAGCAGATCCGCGCTGTCAAAATCCCCCACGGCCACGACGACCGCGTTGTTGGGCGCGTAGAACGTGCGGTAGTGGTGGTACAGGTCGTCCCGGGTGATGGCCCACAGGTCGCTCTTGTATCCGATCACCGCGTGCCGGTACGCGTGGACGCGATACGCCGCGGACTCGAGCTCCTCGTACAGGGCGTACTCGGGATTGTTCTCGGCGCCCTCGCGCTCGGACACGATGACCGTCCGCTCGCTCTCGACCTCCTCCGGCTCGAACAGCGTGTTGATCATGCGGTCGGACTCGATCCGAATGCCGAGGTCGACGTGCTCGGCCGGCAGGGTCTCGAAGTACGCGGTGAAATCCTTCCACGTGAACCCGTTCCACGAGCCGCCGTGGCGGTTCACGAGGCGCGGAAACTCACCCTTGCCGAGCGTCGGCGTGCCCTTGAACAGCATGTGCTCCACCCAGTGCGAGATCCCCGTGATGCCGGGCACCTCGTTCCGGCTGCCGACCCGGTACCACGCCCAAAACGTGGCCACCGGAGCCGTGTGCACCTCACGCAAGAGGACGACGAGGCCGTTCGGCAGCACCGTGCGAACCGTGGGCATCATCGCCAAGACTCCTTTCGTCCGATGAGATCCGGCCGCGGCGGCCGCGGCAGGCTCGACGGCGGGGAGCACCCCCGCCCGGGCTACTGCGCCTGCTGCACGGCCGCCTGGACCTGGTCGTACGGGGGCTCGCCGGGCGCGTCCGCGATCCACGTGTACACGACCTTCCCGTTCTTATCGAGCACGAACACCGACCGCCTCGCGATCCCCTTCAGCAGGCCCCCGAGGAAGCCCCCATCGTACACGCCGAACGCCTGCATCGCCTCGTGGTTGAAGTCGCTCAGCATCGGAAACGTGAGCTGATTCTGCTTGGCGAACTCCGCCAGCACGAACGGCGTGTCGGCGCTGATCCCGACGACGTTGGCGTTCAGCGAGTTGTACCGGCTGAGATCATCGCGGAACCGGCACATCTCCTTGGTGCACGTGCCGGTGAACGCCGCCGGAAAGAACGCGAGGACGGTGGGCTTGCCGCGAAGGTCGCTGATCTTCACCGCCTTGCGGTCACCGCCGACCAGTACCGCATCAGGTGCCTGCTGACCGACCGCAACTGACATGGAATCATCCTCCTTATGTTCTGGGAGATGACAACGAGTAGGACGCGGACGCCGGGAAAGGACGCAGTCTGTTCCCGGTCCCCATACTATACCTGAACGACGGCCCGCGACGAAATACGCCCGGGGCGCACAATTACGCTCGCGGGAAATGCCGCCGCCCGGCCGGGGTCCGGCCGGGCGGGCGAACAGACGTTTGGCGACCGCTAGCGGGAGGCCGCCGGGGCCGCAGCCGGGGGTGCGTCCGCCTTCTTGAACACCTTCCCGGGGGCTCCGGGCACCCCGACCATGGGAAGGACATAGTAATCGAGCCCGTAGTAGCCCGCGATCCGCCACGCAAGCACCAGCCATGTGGCGAGAACAAAGAACATCGGATTAACACTCACGGTTCCCGCGAGCAGGTAGTTGGCGTTCATCAGGCCTCCGAAGAACGCCGCGATCCCCGTGAACAGGCCCAGCACCAGTCCGAGTCCGACGAAGAACTCGCCGAACGCGATCGCGTAACTCCACGCCACGACGTGCGGCGCCACGAAATTATGCAAGAACACCGCATACCAGCCGGCCACGTCTGGGTGCGCCCCCCCGGCGGCGGCCTTCTTGAGGGCCCCGGCGACGAATCCCGTCATGGCGGTCCCGGCCTTCGAGCCGGCCCAGACGGGGTCGTGAATCTTGGCCCAGCCCTCGATCAGCCAGAGGTACCCGGCGTACAGCCGTACGATCAGCCAAAACCATGCCATGCGGGTGTCGGCGAACAGAAAGCGTGCGATCGGTGGTTCAGGTAGCTGCGAGATCTGCGCGCTGCGCTCGGACATGATCCATCACCTCCGCGGCCCCGTTGCGTCGGAAACGGGCCGTCTTGGGTCCCAGCATACCTGGAACAGGGAAGTCTTGGCATCGGGCACCCGCCTGATCTTGGTCTCGGGCGCCGGTCCGACCCCCCCGGCCGGCGCAGCCTGTCCGGACGGCTCGGAGCTTTCCCCCCGCTAGCCCTTCGCGAAGCGCTCCAAGATGTCGGCCATCAGCACGATGGTCTCGCGAAAATCCTTTTTCCGGACGTTCTCGTCGGGCGCGTGCGGGCGGCCGTTCCAATACCCCGCGCCGACGCTGATCATGGGGACGTTCAGCACCGGCCCGACGTCGTGCATCGGCCCGGTGCCGGCAGAGGTGGGATAAACCAGCACCGACCGGCCCGTCGCGGCCTCCACCGACTGCCGGACCAGCCCGACGAACGGATCCGCGAGATCGGTCCGGAACGGAAACTCGGCGCCGAGCACCGCCATCTCGATGTCCATGAACCCTCCGGCGTCGAGATGCCGCCGCACGTTACGCGCCACCTCGTGGGGATCCTGGTCCGGCACCAGGCGGAAGTCGAGCTTCGCCCGAGCGACCTTCGGGAGCACCGTCTTCGACCCGCCGAGCGTGTAACCGCCCCACACGCCGCACACCGTGCACGTGGGCGCGAACAGGAACTGGCGGACGGCCTCCGCGCCTTGCACCCCCCCGATCAGCGTCTCGACGCCGGCCTGCCGGCGCAGGCTGTCCACGGCGTCCGGAGGAATCTGCCGCGAGGCGGCCTCCTCGGCGTCGGTGGGCCGGCGCACGCGATCGTAGTGGCCCGGGATCTGCACGCGCCCGTGCTGGTCCTTGAACGTCGCGAGGGCCCAGATCAGCCGCATCGTCGCCCCCTCGATCACCGACCCGAACGACGAGTGCAGATCGACCCGCGCGGTCGTCGCTGTGAGCTCGAGGTAGCAGATTCCCTTCATGCCGAGGATGAGGTGCATTCGCTCCTGGTGATCGCGCTCGCCGTACTCCCAAATGCACGCGTCCGCGCGCAGCAGCTCCTTGGCTCCGCGCACCGCGGCGCCGAAGTGCACGCTGCTGACCTCCTCTTCGCCCTCGACCACGAACTTCACGCGGCACGGCAGGCCGCCGTGCACCGCGGTGAGCGCGCGCAGCGCCGCGACCCGGGTCACGAGATCGCCCTTGTTGTCCGCGATGCCGCGCCCGATCAGGAGGCCGTCGCGCTCGGTCACGTCGAACGGCGGCACGGTCCACTCGTCAAGCGGCTCCGCTGGCTGGACGTCGTAGTGATCGTAGAAGAGCAGCGTCCGATCGGAGCGCCCGTCGAACTCGGCGGTGACCACGGGACTGCCGCCGTCCGGGGTCAGCATCGTCACCCGGCCGCCGGCGCTCCGCAGCAGCTCCCCCACCGCCGCGGCGGTCTCGGGGATCCCAATCCGCTGGGCGGCCACGGACGGGATCCGGACCAGCCGCCTGAGGTCCTCCAGCGTCTTCGGCAGCTCCGCATCGACGTGCGCGCTCAGTGCGTCCATACTTACCTCCCTCTCCCCGCGGCCGCGGCCGACGGCACGGGCGCGGCGAGGGCGATCCCGCCGAGCAGCACCAGTCCGGCGATCGACATCCAACGCTGACACCAGCGCCGCGCCATGGCCCGGCCCTCGCTTCGTCTTCGTCGTGCCCGACTCTGGCAGACGTCCCGGCCGCGTGATCGCCGGTATAGTTCCGCAGGCGCTCCCGTAGACCCCTCCGTCACCCCTCTTCCCGCGGCCAGTAATCTGCCCCGAGCGGGCCGGCTGCCGACGGGTCAAGGCGACGACGGCACCGCCGGCCGGCATCCCGGTCTCGGACGTGCACCCGTCCGTGATCCCTCGCGGCCCTCTGTTCGCCGAGGAATTGATGGAGGATTCGGTGTGACCGCGAAGACGAGAAGGTATGGACTCCCCGCAGCCGGAGAGCCGGGCCTGTGATGGGTCGCCGAGGGCGCCCGCCGGAGACACAACAGCGGCCGCCGCGGCCTGACGGCTCACCCCTCATGCGCCTCGTGGGTGAGCCGCGGTCAGCGCGGAACGAGCGTTATCCGCGCTGGCGGCGGCGCCGGTACGCCCCGAACCCGGCGAGGCCGGTGCTCAGGAGCAGGAGCGAGCCCGGCTCTGGCGTCGGGGAGGCCACGAAGCCGTCGGTGTTATCGTTGCCATCGACGTAGAACCCGACCAGCTGGTCTTGGTTGTTGAGCCCGTTCACGGTGGTCGTGCCGAAGCCGGCCGGATCGTCGATCGTCTGGAAGGTGCCGTTGATGTCCAGGAACCCGTGTTGCACCATTCCGGAGTCGATGTACACGCCGGAGACCTGTCCCAAGTTATTCACGCCGAGCGCCTGCGTGAACATCGACCCGGTTGGGTCGATCGTCGTCAGCGTGCTGCCGTTCAGTAGAAAGCCGTGAGTCACCCCGAGGCTGTCGACGTAGAATCCCGACACCTCTCCGGAATCGTTTACCCCCGTGGCCTGATTGTTCTGGGTGCCCGACGGGAGCAAGCTGGTCAGGTACGTAAAGGTTCCGCCCTGTTCCGTGTACGCCTCCTGGCCGTTCATCCCGGCCGGATCGATGGCGGATGAGTACCCCGCCGCCTCTCCGTTATTGTTCAGGCCGAGAAGCTGATTGAATACCGTGGCAGGGGCATCGACCGTTGAAAACACTCCGCCGGTATCGAGGAACCCGTTCGTGGTCGGGGTCATGCCCCCCGTGATGTAAAAGCCCGCCGTGTTCCCGAGGTTATTGATGCCGACGACCTGCGTCTGGGCCGAACCGGGGAAGTTCTCGGGCGTGAAACTGCTGGGCAGGGTCAACGTGAACCCTTGATTGGGATGGCCCGCGGCGCCGCTCCCGAAATATCCGGCGATCGTGCTGGCGTCGTTGATCCCGAGCAGCTGCGTGAACGTGCTATCGTTTGGGTTGATGATGGTTTGGAACTGGTAGCTGATCGGAGCGGCCATCGCCGGAACCGCAAATCCGAGCACCGTCAACGCAACGCCAACGAGGCACAAGCGCTTCATCGCGGGGTCCTCCCTGAGTGAGCTTTCGTTACATTCGCTAGCGCACCTGAAGCGTGGAGTGATGAGCAGACCGGATCTTGGGAGGTCACACGACATCGAACCCTCCCTAAGTTTAGATAATACATGCCGGCGCCTCCCGATCAAACCTCTCTGCCGCACATATGTCCGAATACGTCCGGCGGCCCGTTCCAACGGATGAGGTGCCGCCGACCGGCCGGCCGCGCGGTCCCCGCACTCCCACGGCACAGGAGGTAGCCGCGGCCGGACGAAAGGAACCACTACCTGTTCATCACGCCGGAGGAAGCCATGGAGACGCTCGCGCTACTGGAAACACTGTCCAACACCTTCGGGGTTTCTGGCTTCGAAGACGACGTGCGGGACGTGATCCAGCCGCTCGCCGCCGCGCACGCCGACGAGGTCCGGACCGACGTCCTCGGCAACCTGATCGCCACGCGGCGCGGACGGTCCCCCCGCACGCTGATGATCGACGCCCACATGGACGAGATCGGCTTCATCATCAACCACATCGAGGACTCGGGGTTTCTCCGGTTCGCGACGATCGGCGGATGGGACGCGCGCGTGCTGCCGGCGCAGGGGGTGACAATCCGTACGCGCGACGGCGCCCTGGCGCGCGGGGTGATCGGGACCCTGCCCCCGCACATTCTCAGCGCCGAGGAGCGCGCCAAACCGATCCCCGTGGAGGCGCTGTTTATCGACGTCGGCGCGGGGTCGGCCGACGACGTGGCGCAGCGCGGCATCCGCATCGGCGACCCGGCGACGCTCGCGTATCCGTTTCAAGCGCTCCCGAACGGCTGCGTGCTCGGCAAAGCGCTCGACGACCGCGTGGGCTGCGCCATCATGCTGCAGGTGCTCGGCGCCCTCGCGGATCGGACGCCCGAGCTCACGGTGACGTGCAACTTCGCGGTGTGCGAAGAAGTCGGCCTGCGCGGCGCGCACACGGCCGCGTATCAGATCGACCCCGTGATCGCGCTGGCGCTGGAGGGCACGATCGCGGCGGACGTGCCGGGCGTCACCGGCGCACGACAGATCACCCGGCTCGGGAACGGTCCGGCGGTGTCGCTGGCGGACCGCTCGACGATCGTCCGGCCCCAGATGGCGCGCGCCCTGGAGCGGATCGCCGACGCGCACGGCATCCCCTATCAGTACAAGACACCGGGAGGATACGGGGGCACGGACGCCGGTGCGATCCATCTGAGCCGGGGCGGCGTGCTCGCGGGCGGCGTCTCGGTCCCGTGCCGCTACATCCACACCCCGCTCAGTCTGCTGCAGATGAGCGACGTGGAGGGCGCGATCCGGCTGGTGGGGGCCTTCGTCGAGGAGGCGCACACGCTCGTTGGCTGACCGCGGCGGCGCGGCCCGCGGCGTCCCGACGCACCCCGCGGACGCGTACGCCATCCGCCCGATCCGGGATGCCGAGACGCTTCGCCTGTGCGAGACGCTCCAGGCCGAGATCTGGCGGTTTCCGCCGGTTGATATCGTGCCGCTCACGCAGTTGGTGGCCGCGGTCTCGGCCGGCGGCCTCGTCCTCGGCGCGTTCGGTCCGGACGGCGGGCTCGTTGGATTCGCCTACGCGTTTCCGGCCTGGCGTGGAGGCCGCGCCTTGTGGTACTCGCATATGGCCGGCGTGGTGCCGGCGTCGCAGGGGATGGGCCTGGGGCTCCGCCTGAAGCGCGCCCAGCGGGACGCCGCACTCGCGGCAGGTCTGGATGAGATCGTGTGGACGTACGACCCGCTGCAGGCCGGGAATGCGCGGTTCAACTTCACCCGCCTCGGCGGGATCGCCCGGCGGTACCACGTGGACTACTACGGCATCATGAACGACGCGATCAACCACGGACTGCCGAGCGACCGGTTCGAGATCGACTGGCAGCTGCGGTCGTCCCGGGTCCTCGCCCGCCTCGCAGGCGAGGGCGCGCCCCGGCTGCCCTCCGGTCTGCCCTGGGCGGTCGCCGCCGAAGAGGCGGACGACCACGACGCCGGCCTGGCGTCCCCCCGCCCGCCGGACGTGAGCCTGGCGGCGCGGGCGCTGCTCGTGGAGATTCCGCGCGACCTCACCGGGCTCAAAGCCGCGCGGCCGGACGTCGCGCTGCGGTGGCGCGACGCAACCCGGGCGGCGTTTCGGCACTACCTGACACGCGGGTATACCGTGACCGAGGCGGTCCGGTTTCCGGACGGGCGCGGCCCCCGCGTGGTGTACCTACTCGTTCAGTAGGAGGCACGACCGTGAACATCGAGCGCGTCGAACTCCGCCAGATCCGGATGCCGTATGTGTTTCCGTTCGAGACGTCGGTCGACCGCGATGAGAACAAAGACTGCCTCCTCGTCCGGCTATGGGCCGACGGCGTCACGGGGTGGGGCGAGTCGCCGGTGACCGCCAAACCGTACTATAAAGAGGAAACCGTCGACACCGCGTGGCCGATCCTCACCGAGTTCGTGATCCCGCGCGTGCTCGGCCGCACGTTCGCGCACCCGCGCGAGGTCTCCGAGTGGCTGCATCCGGTGCGCCGGAACTACCTCGCGAAGGCGGGCGTGGAGTCGGCGGCGTGGGCCGCGTGGGCCGAGGCGCAGGGCGTATCGCTCGCCCACGCCCTCGGCGGCACCCGGACGTCGGTGGCTGTCGGCATGAGCGTCGGCATCGAGCCGACGATCGACCGGGTCCTCGCGCGGATCGAGACGTGGCTGGCGCAGGGCTACCAGCGCATCAAGATCAAGATCAAGCCGGGGTTCGACCTGGAAGTCGTCGATGCCATCCGCGGCCGGTTTGGCATGATCGGCCTGCAGGTGGATGCGAACACCGCGTACACACTGGCGGACGTCGAACGGCTGCGGGCGCTCGATACCTACGACTTGATGATGATCGAACAGCCGCTCGACCACGACGATATCATCGACCACGCGACGCTGCAGCGCCAGCTCGAGACGCCGATCTGCCTCGACGAGTCCATCTGCTCGGCCGAGGACGCCCGCAAGGCGCACGATCTCGGCGCCTGCCGGATCATCAACATCAAGGCCGCACGGATGGGCGGGCTCGCCGAGGCGCTTCGCTGCCACGACGTATGCCAGGAGCGCGCCGTCCCCGTGTGGTGCGGCGGCTTTCTCGAAACGGGGATCGGCCGCGCGGCGAACGTCGCGCTCTCCTCGCTGCCGAACTTCACGCTGCCGGCCGACCTCGGCGCGAGCCGGCGCTACTTCCATGAGGATCTGATCGAGCCGTGGTTCGAGGTGAATGCCGACGGCACGGTGGACGTCCCCACCGGCCCGGGGCTCGGCGTCGCGGTCGTGGACCGGCTCGTCGAGAAGTACACGCTGCGGACCGCGGAGTTCCGGGCGCGAGGCTGACGCGGATCCGGGTGAGGCGAGCCGTGTCGACCAACGGAGGTGTCAGGTGAGCGCGGAGGCGGAGGCGGCGGCGCGCGCGGTGAGCACCGCGCGGCTGCGTGCAGACCTCGAGTGGTTCGCGGAAGTGCGCCGCGACACGGGGGGGCCGGGAGAGGCCAAGGCCGCGGCGTACATCGCGGACCGGATGCGTGACGCGGGCGTGCCGGTCACCGTGCACGAGTTCCCGGCCTACCTGAGCTACCCGATCCGCGCCACGCTCGACGTCCTCGAACCCGAGCCGACGTCCCTGCGGTGCGCCACCCACTCGTTCGGGCGGGACACAGGCCTCGACGGGGTGGTCGCCGATCTCGTGTACCTGCCGGACGCCGAGGTGACGCGCGCGGCGGGGCAGGCCGTGCTGATCGACGGACTGGCGACGCCGGTCACGATCCTGCGCGCGACGCGGGCGGGATGCGCCGCGGTGATCTTTGCCAACCAGGACCGCGTCATCCACAACATGATCGGCACCACGATTTGGGGGACCCCCGGGCTCGATCAGCTCGACCGGCTGCCGAACGTCCCGGCGGTCTCGGTGAACAAAGAGAGTGGGGACGCGCTCAAGCGCCTGCTCGGCCGCGGCGACCGCGTGCGGGTCAAGGTCACGGCCGAGGTCCAGACCGGGTGGACGCCGTCGCGGCTGCCGGAAGTGCGGATTCCCGGCACGGACGAGCCCGAGCTGTTCGTCATGGTGGGCGCGCACTACTGCTCATGGCACGCCGGGATCACCGACAACGCGACGGGCGACGCGTGTCTGATGGAGATGGCGCGGATCCTCTGGGAGCGGCGGCAAGACCTCCGGCGCAGCGTGCGCGTGTGCTGGTGGCCGGGGCACTCGCACGGCCGATACGCCGGCTCCACGTGGTACGCGGACCGGTTCTTCCAGGATCTCGCCGAGCACTGCCTCGCCTACCACAACGTCGATTCCCCCGGCGTTCGCGGCGCCACCCGCTACGTGGCGCGCCACACCACCGCGGAGATCGAGCGGTTCTGCCGCGCGACGATCGCGCGCGTCACCGGACAGGCGGACGCGCCGGTTCACCGGCCCTCCCGCGCGGCCGATCAGTCATTCCTGGCGAACGGCGTCCCGGCGTTCTCGACCTATCCGTTTCTCCCGGACGGCCACCCCGATTTCCGCCCGTGGACCGGCGGGGCGGCCAACGCGTGGTGGTGGCACACCGAGTTTGACACGCTCGACAAGGCCGACGTCGAGATTTTGGCGCTGGACACCCGCGTCTCGCTCACGGCGATGATCGACCTCGCGAACGCCGCCGTCCTGCCGCTGCACCACGTCGACACGGCCGCCGACATCCGCCGCGCGCTCGCGGCAATCCAGGAGGGCGCCGGCCGGCACCTCGATCTCTCGCAGCTCCGCGCGGAGGCAGACGCGTTTGGCGCCGCGGCGGCGCGCCTGGAAGACGCCAGAGAAACGGCGCGGAGCGAGCGGGCCCGGAAGCGGCTGAACGCGGCCTTGATCCGGATCAGCCGGATCGTCACGTCGGTGATCTACAGTCAGGGCGGACGGTTCCAGCACGATCCCGCGGAGTGGTCGCCCATCATGCGGGCCACCACGTCGTCCACCCTTGCGGCGCTCGGCAAGGCCGCCGGACTGCCGCAACTCGACGGGCAGCCTGCCTACGGGTTTCTGCGGGCGCAGGTGCTCCGCGAGTCCAACCGGGTGGCTGCCGCGCTGCGGGATGCGACGCGCGAAATCGACGCGACGCTTGACGCACTCGCCCCGTGACCCTCGTCAGACCAGACGAACACGATGCCAGCACGTGAGGAGGATACGATGCCAGCATTCGCCTACTTCTGCGGCACCGAGCAGTTCCAGCCCGAGGTCCTGCTCGAGCACGCGGTGCGCGCCGAGGACGTCGGGTTTGACGCCCTCACCGTCTCCGACCATTTCCACCCGTGGGTCGATGACGCGTCGGCGGCGGGCGCCGCGTGGACCTGGCTCGGCGCGGCGGCCGTCCGCACCCGGCACGTGCGCCTCGCCACCGCCGTGACCTGCCCCCTCTTCCGCTACCATCCGGGATTGGTCGCCCAGGCGGCGGCCACGGTCGACCGGCTGTCCGGCGGCCGGTTCGCGCTCGGCATCGGCAGCGGGGAAGGCATCAACGAACGCCCCCTCGGCTGGGACTTCCCAGGGTACAAGGAACGGTCCGCCCGCATGGCGGAAGCGATCGCGATCATGCGCGGCCTCCTCGACGGGAAGAAGCTCGATTTCACCGGGGAGCACTATCGGACGCGCGCCGCCAAGCTCTACAGCCCTCCGCGCGGCTACGTCCCGATCTGGATGTCGGCCGGCGGCAAGCAGTCCGCCGCGATGGCCGGCCGGCTCGCGGACGGGCTCATCGTCAGCGTCAAGGACCCGGTCGACGCGCACCAGCAGGTCATCGATCCCTTCCGGCAGGCCGCGCGCGAGGCGGGCCGGCCGACGCCGACGGTCGTCGCCCAGCGGTGGTCGATCCTCGCCCGCACCGAGGAGGAAGCCTGGCAGGCGCTCGCCGCGTGGCGGGGCCTCCGCGTCGAGGGCCGGCTCGACGAGGTGGACCCGGCCGTCCTCCGGCAGCGGGCCGACTCGATGGACCGCCGCGAGATCATCGCTAAGTACGCGTGGGCCCGCACGCCCGCGGAGTTGGTGGAGGTGTACCGACCGTTGGTCGAGGTCGGGGCGGACATCGTCACGGTCCAGGTCACATCGGTCGACCAGGAGGCCACCCTCGACATCCTCGGGACGGACGTGCTCCCCGCGCTGCGCCAGATTAATCCGCAGCGTTGAGCGCGATGCGAGCCGAGAGATCCTCTCTGCAACGCGGCGCCCGGTCAGGGCCATGTAACGCCATCACGCGAGTGCGCGCGCGACTCGAGCGCGTGACGCCCTACTCCTTCAAGCAGAAGTAGATCAGGGCCTTCGCCGCCGCGCCGTCCGGGCTGACCTGCCCGGCCACGCGCAGCCAGTTGCCGAACTGGGTGACGCGGACGAAGGCGACGCCGGGGCCCTCGATCGGCGCGAACGCGGTTCCCTCATCGACCCAGTGCATCCCGTCCGGCGAGATCTGGATCCGAGCCTGCACCGCCGGACGCCCCTGCGTGTCTTCCCGGACTCGAATGAACACCAGGACCTCACGCGCCCACGCGACTTCATACGGCTCCGTCGCAAACGTCCCGGCGAGCGGGGTCGCGCGTTCGACCACAGCCGTGTATGAGGTGAGCGGCATCGGCGTTACGCCTCCGTGGACAAGACGATGGAATCGAGGTGCATGAAGCACCGTCTGGCTTGATCGTTCTCCACCCGGACGCCGAGGTTCATCGACCACCAGAGATGAGGCTGCACCGGCATCGACGCATGCGCCCGGCCGCGGAGATCCCAGGTCCGATCGTTGGACTACCGCGCAACGTACTCGCGCATCCCGAAGTCGTGTGCTACACGCACGCCGTCCGCGATCTCCCCGAGAGCACGCTCCATCCGTGGTCGCGGCCGGCGCGCCCCTGGCATCTCCCGGCCCCGTCGAACACCCTCACGACCCGCCCGCCGCCTCTCGGGCCTGCTGCAGGGTCCAGACCAGGCGATTCTGTCCGCGCGTCAGATGCGCTCGGAGCATCCCGAGCTGGTCGGCGCGCCCCGCGGCCCGAGGCAGCGCCGACGCGGGCGCGAGATCCGGGAGCGGCGCCACGTTCACCGCGGGATCGTGCCAGAACGCCGGCATCCGGCTGTAGTTCACCGGGATCAGGAGTCGTCCGAGACGCCGCTGGACCGCGTTGAAGCGCTTCACCGCCGCAGTCCGGGCGCTCCCGCGGGCGGGCGCCTTGGCGTAAAACTCGGCGAGGGTCCCGTCCAGCTCATCGAGCGCGGTCAACGCAGGGGCGAAGTCGAACTCAGGCTCCGCGGCCTGCCGGTACCCATCGAGCGTCGAGCGGAACTCCGCGGCGGTCCGCGTCCAGTCAAGCGGATGGACCGGGGCGTTCAGCGTCCGCAGCACCGCCGCCGCGTAGACGCGCATGTCCCGCAGCAGGTTGTCCCGGTCGGCGATGTCCATCAGATCGTCCTCGGTGTGCCACGCGATGTTGCCGCCGCACCCGCCGACCGCGTAGTAGTGGCGCGCCGCGCGGTCTTCCTCGGACATCGTGGAGCTCAGCATGAAGTACGAGGACAGCCCGATGCCGTTGAACGAATAGTCGCCCGCGCGCGGCGGCCGCTCGGGCTCAGGGGTGATGCCGGTCGTCCCGCGGATCACGGCCTCGACGAGCGGTACCGTCTCGCTCATCGCCGTCAGATGGTTGTAGGTCGTGGCCCAGCGGCAGCCCGGTGAATCGCAGTTCACCTGGGCAACGCAGTGTCTCGCGAGATCGATCCCGTGCGTGTCGGCGTACCAGGTCGACCCCGCGTACCGGCCGTGGGAGTGCCCGGACCACCACGCGATGCGCAGCGAGCGCGCAAGCCTCCGCCGGTGGCGCCAAAACACTCGGGCGAGCTCCAGCAGCGTCGCGTTGCCGGTCGCGTTGTCGCCGACGCCGAAGTGCCATCCGTCGACGTGGCCGTGCAGCAGCGCGAATTCCTCGGGCGCCTGGCGGCCGGGGATCTCCGCGACGAGCACCGGGATCGTGCGCCAGCCCGTGTCGAGCTGCGTCGACACCGACGCCCGACCGCCCCGTTCCGCGGCACGAATGAGCGCCTGCCCGTCGGGGTGGTTGACCGCGACGACGGGGATTGTCGGCTGCCGGACCGCGGCATCGAGGTCGGGCGTGCCCCAGATCGTCGTGCAGATGCCCTCGTGAATGTTCTGGCCCGGGTTGATGAAGATCCCGGCGATCGCCCCCGCCTCCATCAGGTCCTTCACCTTGGCGGGCGCCGCCATCCCCTCGGTCACGACGATCTTGCCGGCCACCCGCGTCCCGGCGAGATCCACCCCGGTGGACAGCACGTCGAACGCGCTGCGTCCGCTGCCGCTCGTCACATACACGAGCTCGCCCGAGACCTCCGCCCCGTTCGTGGACACCGACATCGCCGGCGTCTTCGCCCGGTACACGGTGCCGTTGCAGCGCACCCCGGAGGGCCCCGGAATCGAGATGAAGCACAGCGGCTCGTGGAGACGGTGCGGCACTCCCCATGCGGTCAGCTGCTTCGTCAGCAGCTCAAACGCCCGCCGTTCCTCCGGCGATCCCGAGAGGCGCACGAGCTTGGAGAACTGCTCGACCAAGCGCCACGGGACCTTGATCGACACCGCGTCGAGGACACGACGCTCGAGGGCTCCGTCGCTCCACCCGGTAATCTCGTCCACACGACTCATCCGAGTCTCCCCTTTCTCGACTGCCGAACTGTGCTCCGATCGACTTACGTCAGAATGAGGCGCGCCCGGTCGCCCGCGAGTTCGAGCGACGTCCCCAACGATTGAGACAGCTCTACCAGCCGCCCCAGCACCCGGGCGGCGGCGGGCCCCGCGGCCACCTCCGGGAACCCGTCGGCGTCCACGAGCACGGGCACGATCGAGATCTCCAGCTGCGCGCCGATGGCAGCCTGCACGATCATCGATTCGGGCCCCATGAACGCCCGCGGGTCCTCGAACAGGAAGTTCCCGGCGCTGTAGAAGATCGGCTTGCCCCGGTACACCTCGATCGGATGGAGCGAGTGCGAGTGGTGCCCGAACACGATCTCGGCCCCGGCGTCGATCAGGGCATGCCCAAGCGGACGCTGGTACTCCGCAAGCCGCCCGAGCGACGGCGACAGCCAGTACTCAGGAACCCCCCAGTGGATGCCGACGATCACGACCTGCCCCTCGCCGCGCAGCGCGGCGATGCGGTCGCACACGGTCTGCTGGTCCGCCGGCGACGCCCAGGTGTGGACGACCGGCACGGTCCCCGGCTGCTCGACGAACAGATTGATGTCGGTTTCGAGCGAGTGCCCGACCCCGATCGGGGCGATCCCGGGCTTCCCGGATCTCGCCGCCGACTCCACCGGGAGCGTGCAGGCCACGCTGAGCAACGAGACCGCCGCCCCGCCGGCGCGGAGGCGCACGGGCGCCAGCGCCGCGTCCAGATCCGCGCCGGCGCCGCAGCACGCGATGCCGGCTTCACGGCACGCGGCGACCGTGTCATGGAGCGCCTCGGGCCCGTAGTCGTACAGGTGGTTGTTCGCGAGCGTCACCGCGTCGATCCCCATCGCCCGGACGTCCTGGATCACGTCCGGATCGGACCGCAGGCTTGCCGTCTTCGGGACGCGGACGCCGCGCCGTGACAGCGGCATTTCGAGGTTCGCCACGACGAGGTCCGCCTCGCGCGCAGCCGCCAGGGCCGCTCGAAACCCGGCCTCGCGGCCGCGCCCGCTCTGCGCGAACGGACGCTCGATCATCACGTCTCCGACCAAGCTCACGGTCCCCGCGCCAGCCTGTGTCACGGACTCACCTCCTTGCTCCGCCGCGCCGATGCGCGCCCCTGAGGTCTTCGACACCGCCGCATCGTCCGCCCTGGCGTCTTCCCCGGACGGTCGTCAGACGTTGCTCTCCCGGTACCTGGGGTCCAGCGCGTCCCGCAGGGCGTCGCCAAGAAAGTTGTAGGCAAGCACCGTGCACAGGATCAGCACCCCGGGATACATCGGCAGCCGCGGGTTCTCCCAGACGTACGCCTGGGCGTTCGACAGCATGTTGCCCCAGCTCGCCTGCGGCGGCTGGATGCCCAGCCCGAGGAAGCTCAGGGCAGACTCGAGCAGGATCGCGGACGCGACCCCAAAGGTGGCCGCCACGATGATCGACGGGACGGTCTGCGGCACGATGTGGCGGACCAGAATCCGCCCCGACGTCGCGCCGAGCGTGCGGGCGGCAAGCACGAAGTCCAGGCCGCGGTACCGCAGCACCTCACCGCGGACGATCCGGGCGACGACCATCCAGCTCGTGACACCGATCGCGATCACGATGTTGCGAAAGGCGGACCCGAACACCGCGACGACGATCAGGACCAGAAAGAAGTACGGGATTGCCATCATGCCGTCCGTAAATCGCATCAGCACGCTGTCGACCCACCGCCCGTAATACCCCGCGAGGCTGCCGACGAGGGCGCCGATCACGATCGCGATCACCATCGCGATGACGCCGACCGTCATCGAGGCCCGAGCGCCCGCGATCAGCCGCGACAAGACGTCCCGGCCGTTCTCGTCGGTCCCGAGCCAGTGCGCCGCGGACGGCGCCGCGTTCGTGTTCATGATGTCGACGGCGTCGGGACGGTACGGACTGATCAGCGGTCCGGCCGCCGCCACGAGATACATCGCGAGCAGAAACGTGGTCGAGGCGACGGCGAGCCTGTTCGCCACGAACCGGCGCCACGCCGCCCGCCGCCGCTGCGGTGGCGGTGCGTCGCTCTGGACGCGCCGGTCGAGGGACTGGACGGCCGCCATCGCGACGCTACCCGAGCCGGATCCTGGGGTCGACGTACCCGTACGCGAGGTCCGTGAGCAAACTGCTCGCCACGGCAAACACCGCGACGGCGAGCGTCGCCCCCATCACCACGGGATAGTCGCGTGTCGCCGCGGACTGGACCGCGAGCAGCCCCATGCCGGGCCAGGTAAACACGGTTTCCGTGATCGCGGTGGCGCTGACCGCACGCGGGAGGTACACGCCGATGATCGTCAGCACGGGGATGAGCGCGTTCCGCAGGGCGTGCCGGAACAGCACGACCCGCCCGGACAAGCCCTTGGCGTGCGCGGTGCGCACGTAGTCCTCGGCGAGGGCCCCGATCATCGCCGACCGGGTATAGCGGGTGACCTCGGCCAGGTTCGCGATCACGAGCACGAACACCGGAAGCAGGAGGTGGCGGACGCGGTCGGCGATCGAAAATGGCGCGCCCACCTCATACATGCCGCCGGCCGGCAGCACGCGCCATTGGACCGCGAACAGCACGATGAGCATGATCCCGAGCCAAAACACCGGGGTGGAGATCCCGAGAAAGGCCACCGCCGCGATCACGCGGTCCACCGCGGAGTTGCGGTGCGTGGCGCTGATCACCCCCAGCGGAATCGCCACCGCGAACGCGATGCCGAGTGCAACCCCGGTCAGCAGCAGCGTATTCGGCAGCCGGGTGGCGACGAGGCCCAGCACCGGCTCGACGGTGTTGTAGCTCAGGCCGAAGTCCCCCCGCAGCACGCCGCGGAGCCATCGCCAGTACTGCGCCGGCAGCGGGTCGTCGAGGCCGAGGTTCGCGCGAAACCGCGCGACCTGATCGCGGCCGAGGTCGGGGTTTTGGAGCACCGCGGGGCCGCCGGGTGCCTCGTGGATCAGCACGAACGTGATCACGGTCACGATCCAGAGCAGCACGACCGCCTGGAGAAGCCGCCGCAGGAGGTATCCGGTCATCACTGGTCGCGCGGTGGCGGCTCAGAGCCAGGCCGGCGGCGCGAGCGCGCCCGCCGGCCCGGCCCCGTCGAGGCCGCGGGTCAGACCGCCGTCACCTTAGCTCAGCCACACCCTGGACGTCCACGTGAGCGCATCACGGTAGCCGATGAGCGGCAGCCCCTGCGTGCGCGTGCTCATCGCCTGCAGCTCCGGCGGGTAGTAGAGGTAGACGAGCGGGATGTCCTTCGCGATCAGGTCCTGGATCTGATGGTACAGCGCGACGCGCTTCTGCGGATCCGGCTCGCTCCGCGCCTTGATCAGGAGCGAGTCGAGGGCGGTGTTCTTGTACCCCCAGTAGTTGTCGGGCGATGTGCTGTAGTAGTGGTCGTACTCGTCGGGATCGGGGGGCGTGATCCACCACTCCATCAGCAGCTCATACTGGCGCTTCACGTACGTGGTGAGGTGCACCGGCCAATCCACGATCTCGAGCGTGGCGTCGAACCCGAGCGTCTTGTACTGCTGCTGCGCGTACGTCAGCACCTGCTCCATCACGGGGTAGCCCTTCGGCCCGTTCATCGAGAGCGTGAACTTCTGCCCCTGCGCGTTGACGAGAATGCCGTCGGGACCCTTCTTCCATCCCGCCTCGGCGAGCAGGCCCGCCGCCTTGTCCATGTTGTACGGGTACGTATCGACGTCCGGGTTGTAATACGCGCCCAAGAGCGGGTTGATCGGGCCCGTCGCCGGCCGCCCGTCGCCCTTGAGGATGTTCTTGACGATCGCCTGCTTGTCGATCGCGTACGTCAGCGCCTGCCGCACCCTCAGGTCCGCGAACTTCGGCAGATCGTGGTTGATCGCGAAGAAATAGTAGTTGACCTGCGGCGCGCGCCGGACCCTGATCCCCGACACGCCCTGCAGCGCGGCCAGCTGCGGCGGATCGATCACGGTGAAGTCGATATCACCGGACTTGAGCTGCGCCAGCCGCGCGTTCCCGTCCGGGATCACCTTGAAGACGATCCCGTCCAGCATCGGAGCGCCGTCCCAGTAGTCCGGATTCGCCTCGACCTCCATCGCGGTGTCCTGCGTGAACGACTTGAACCGGAACGGGCCCGTCCCCACCGGATGCTGGATGAACGCCACCGGCTGGTTCAGGTCTTGACTCTGCAGCAGATGCTTCGGCACGATCGCGATGTTGTACCCGAGCATCACGGGCAGGGACGCGTACGGGTACTGCGTGACGAACCTGACGGTCAGGGGGTCGACGACCTGGGTCTCCTTGATCGCCGCGACCACGCCGGCCAGCCCCGCGTTCACCTTGGGGTTGAGCAGGGCATCGAGGGTAAACTTCACGTCGTCCGCGGTCAGCGGCTGCCCATCGTGCCACTTCACCCCGCTGCGAAGCTTGAAGGTGTACTCGGTCAGGCTGGCGTTCGCCGTCCACGACTGGGCGAGGTCCGGGACCACCTGGATGCCGCCGTTCACGAGCTGGTAGCGGACGAGCGTGCTGAAGATCGTCTTGTTGACGAGAATATCCACGAGCTTGCCCGGGATCGTGATCGGGTACGCGGTCGGGTTGCCGGGGATCGCCATGCGCCACACGCCGCCCCGCTTTCCCGTGGCGCCCTCGGCCGCGGGCGCACCCCCGAGCGCCTCCCCCAACCCGGCCGCGGCGGCGCCGCCGAGCGCGGCGAGGCGGATCAGGTCCCGACGGGACACGCGCACGTCGGCGCGGTGCAGCTCAGCCAGCACGTCCTCGATCTTCATAGTGCGCCTCCTCCACATATCCCCAACGAGATGCGTGCCGGGGGATTCTGGGTCTCGCGGCGCCGCCCCTCTCGCGGCGGCGCGCGCCGCACTTCCTACGTGGTCTGCTGTGCCTCGGCCTGCCCGGCCTGCTCGAGCAGGCGGGCGATTTCACTGTACGCCTCCCGCTCCTCTTGCAGCACCAGGTTCGTCACCCGAAGCCAGTGGCGGTGCAGCTCCGAGGTCTCGGTCCCCAGCTGGGCGAGGACGACCGCGACCGCCGTCCGATCCTGCCCCTCGATCGCGTCGGCGGCCAGATTCTTCAGCTCGCGGCGGCGGTCCATGAACTGCGTGACCTGCGTGCCGAACGCCTTCAGCATCCTCCGCGCCTCGACCTCGTCCATCGCGCCCCCCCAATCTCCCCCGCGCGTGGACATTCGTCGACCGGCCAGCGTCATCCTGGCCCAAGCGGGCCGGTGATGTATACTCGGGCCACAGTGATGCTGGCAGGGGTCATTCTGGCGGGCGGTCACAGCCGTCGCATGGGGCGGAACAAGGCCCTACTGCCGGTCGGAGACCGCACGCTCGTCGAGATCGTGGCCGCGCGCGTCGGGGACGCATGCGGGCAGCCCCCGCTGCTCGTGACCAACACGGCCGAGGACTACGCGCGCACCGGACTCCGGTGCATCCCCGACGCGCTGCCATCCGGCCACCCGCTCGTCGGCGTCTACTCGGGACTCCGGCACGTCTCCGGCCCGGCGTTCGTCTGCGCGTGCGACATGCCGTTCCTAAGCGCGGCGCTGATCCGACACATGGCCGCGCTCGCCGGCGATGTCGACGTCGTCATTCCGCGGCATCGCGGCGAGTATGAGCCGCTGCACGCGATCTACACGCCCGCCTGCCTGCCCGCGATCGAACAGTGCATCGCGCGCGGGGCCCGCACCGCTGGACTCCTCGCGTCCGTCCGCGTCCGCATCGTCGAGGAGGACGACATACGGCGTTTCGACCCCGATCTGGCCTCGTTCGTGAACGTGAACACGCCCGAGGAGTACGCCGTCCTGCTCGAGCGGCTCGCGGCGAGCTGAACGCCCTCACACCGCGGCGCGGGGCCGGCTCGGCAGCGCAAAGAACAGCGCGAGCGCGACGGTCAGCGCGATGCTCGCCGTCACCGACACCACCGCGAGACCGAGCGCGAGCCCGTACAGCGCGGGGCCGACGGCGTAGGCGCGGGTGATCGCGCGCACCGCGTTCGGGTCCACCCGGCGGTCCAGCAAGCGGGACCCCGACGCGGCGTAATGCCACAGCAGGTTGAAGGCGATCGCGATACAGGTGAAGGTACCGGAGTAGACCATCGCAGCCACCCGCGCGTCCGGGCGGTGCAGGGAGCTCGCCAGCAGCGCGGTCGGAAACGGTACCACGGTGACGCCGAGCAGCAGCAGGCCGTTCAGCACCAGCAGGGTATGGTCCGCGCGACGGATCAGGGTGAACAGCCGGTGGTGGTTGATCCACATGATGCCGATCGTCGCGAAGCTGTCGACGAACGCGAAGTACGAGGGCCACTGCGCGGCGAGCCAGCCGCCGAGCGGCACCTGACTCGCCTGGGGAGGCACGCGCAGATCCAGGACGAGCAGCGTGATCGCGATCGCGAACACCCCGTCGCTGAACGCTTCGATGCGCGCGGTCTCCCGTGTGTCCCCGCCCGCGTGGGGACCGTCCGCGCGGGGTCGGAGCTCGGACATGCGGCGCGCCTCCGGGCGGCCGTCTACGGCCCGGTCGCCTGCTTGAGCTGCTGCAGCACCCGGCCGAGCGCTGCGACGTCGCGGCCGTACGCGGCGAAGTCCCCCGCACGGAGGGCCGCCTGCGCGCGCTCGTAGTCGCTGTTGGCCTCGGCGATCAGCGCGGCCACGCGCGGCGACGGGGCCGGGGTCTCGCCGCTCGCCGCGGGGGCGCCCGGCGCGGCCGCGGGGGCGCTCGGAGCGGGGGCGGGAGATGTCAGCGTCGACGACTGCTGCAGCCCGCCGAAGACGCGCCCGAGCGCCTGCTCGAGCGTCGTCTCCATCGAGATCTGCGTCCCGTACGCGACGATCACCCGCTTCAGTTCCGGCAGGGCGCTGCCCTCCGCCTGGAGGTACAGCGGTTCGATGTACAACAGCGCGTCGGCAATCGGAACGACGAGCAGGTTGCCGCGGATCACCCGGGACCCCTGCTGGTTCCACAGCGTGAGCTGCGCGCTGATGCCGGGATCCTGATTGATGCGGGCCTCGATCTGCATCGGGCCGAACACGGTGCGGTCCTTGGGAAACCGGTAGACGAGCAGCCGGCCGTAGTTGGGCGCGTCGCTCCGCCCGGCCATCCACGCCACCATGTTGTCCTTCCCGGACGGCGTAAACGGCAGGATCAGGGCGAACTCGTCGCCCACGGCCGGGTCGAGATGGAGGTTCACGTAGTATGGGTCGAGCGGCTGCTGCGCCCCGGCGAACAGCTCGTTGGGCGTCGCCCAGACGTCCTCGCGGTTGTAGAACACGCGCGGGTCCGTCATGTGGTACGTGTCGTAGATCTGCGCCTGCACCAGGAAGAGATCAACCGGGTAGCGCAGGTGTGCGACGAGGACCGGCGGCATCGCCGACATCGGCTGGAACACGCCGGGGAACACCTGCGCGTACGTCCGCACGATCGGATCCGAGGGATCGACCACGTACAACTGCGTCGCGCCGCTGTAGGCGTCGACTACGGCCTTCACCGAGTTGCGGATGTAGTTGAGCCCCCCGGCCGGCTGCGAGTACGGGTACGCCGAGCTGGTCGTGTACCCATCGACGATCCAGAACAACCGCCCGTCCGCGAGCACGAGATACGGGTCGCGGTCGAACGTCAGGAACGGCGCGATGTGCGAGAGGCGGTCCGGCACCGAGCGGTAGAACATGATGCGGCTCTGCGGCGTGATGTCCGTGCTGAGCGCCAGCGGCAGATCGCCGAACCGGTACATGAACGCCAGCCGCGTGAGCGACCCGCCGAGCGGCACCCCGCCGGTCCCCGCGTAGCTCGCGTACACGTTCTGATCGCCCTGCGGGTAGTCGAGCTCCTTCGTCCGCGTGTTCACGACCGCGTAGGGGGTGTCGATCAACCCGTAGTACAGTTGGGGCCGCATGACCGTGAGACCGGCAATACTCACCGGCGGAATGTCCCTGATGTACAGATCCGGCAGGCCCTCGCCCGAGATCAGGTTGACCGGGCTCATCACCAGCCCGTAGCCGTGGGTGAACACCAGGTGGTCGTTCACCCAGGTGCGCGCGTCCGATGACACGCGCGTCACGTCCAACTCGCGCGCGGACAGCATCACCTGCTGCTCGTGTCCGCCGATCCGGTAGCGGTCGATGCCGACGCTCGTGAACGTGTAGTACAGCCGCAGGCTCTGAATCTGCGCGTACGTCTGCAGCAGCGGCCGGTCGTCCCAGAGGCGCACGTTGTCCAACACCGTCCGGTTCGCCTCGATGACGGCGGGGGTCAGGTCGGTGTTGGCGGCAAACTGCTTCTCCTCCACCTGGTCCAAGTTGTAGGCGTGCAGTGTGGAGTCGATGCTGCTCTTGATGTACGGCGACTCCAGCCGGAGCTCGTTCGGCGCGACGGTGAAGCTCTGGACGAACTGCGGGTAGAGTCCGATCCCGCCGATCCACGCGACGCCGAGCACCGCGGCCGAGACCCCCGCGGCACGCAGCGTCCGCGCCCGCGTCGAGGCCAGCAGCAGGACGCCGGTGATCGCAGCGAGCGCGACGAGCACGCGTAGCATCGGCAGTGTCGCGTGGAGATCCGCGTACCCGGCGCCGTACACGACCCCGCGCTGAGAGTACAGCAGCCCGTAGGTCTGGAGCCAGAACCCCACGGCCCGGAGCAGCGCCATCGTGCCGACCAGCGCGCACAGGTGCACGCGAACGCCCCGGGGCATCGCCCACACGCCCCGCACCGCGAGCGGCGCGAGGTCGAGATAGTACCCCACCGCCACGATCAGCAGCGCGACAAACAGCCAGCCGAACAGCCAATCGTACACCGTCTGCAGCACCGGCAGCGTGAACACGTAGAACGCCACGTCGCGTCCGTACACCGGGTCCGAGGTCCCGAACGGCACCTGGTGGAGCAGGGTCTCAAACTGGAGCCACCCGCCGGACGCCGCGATGCCGGCGATCGCGGCCACCGCGAGGGCGCCGAAGATCGCAAGCCGGCCCGGGCTCAGCCGGGTGACGATCTGACGCACTGCGCGCCCGCCGGCGGCGCGCAGTTCGATCACCCGCGGAATCGGGCGAAGCCGCAGCAGCGGGCGCACGTTGACGTAGAGAATGAGGAACACGCTCAGGCCCGCCGCGAACCCCAACCCGGCCCCGGCGACGATGGGCACCCAGAACACCGAACGGTAGCCGACTTCGCCGAACCACAGCCACTCGGTGTACCACCGCGCGAGCGTGGGCAGGAGCAGCAACAGGGCGATCAGCACGACGGCCAGCACGTTCCGGATCTTCATCGCCCGGTCTCCTCCGCGTCGAAGTGACGCCGCCCCCGCGGCTGCCCCTAAACTATAGCACTCGCTCGATCGACGCGCGCCGCGGCCGGCTGGCGCGCTGTGGTACAATACCCCCCGAGGGTGATGCCATGATCACGCGCGACCAGGTCATCGACGTCCTGAAGACGTGCTACGATCCGGAGATCCCGGTGAACATTTGGGACCTCGGGTTGATTTACGACATCACGATCGTCGACGGCGTCGTCGACATCAAGATGACGCTCACCGCGATGGGCTGCGCGATGGGGCCGCAGATGGTCTCCGAGATCCAGTCGAAGATCATGACCGTCGACGGCGCGGAGGACTGCCAAGTCGAGATGGTGTGGAATCCCCCGTGGTCGCCCGAACGCCTCAGCGACGACGGCCGGCTGCAGCTCCAGGCCATGGGCATGGCGGTCTGACCGCCTCGCACACGCACGGAGGCCGCGCCCCCAGATGACCGAACGCACGGAACGCACGGTCGTCGTGGCCGACGACGATCTCTTCTTCTCGGCCCGCATCTCCGCCGGCCTCACGTCCCTCGGGTTTCGGCCTGTCGTCGTCCGCACTCCGGAGACGCTGCTGGCGCACCTCCGGGACGCCCCCGCCGCCGCGATCCTCAACCTCGCCGCGCACCGGTTCGATGCCACGCAGGCGATCCGCGCGGCGAAGCTCGATCCGGTGACGCGCACGGTGCCCCTCCTCGGCTTCTGCGGGCATCAAGATACCGAGCGGCAGTCGGCGGCGCGCGCGGCGGGATGCAATCTCGTCGTGACCAACGGCGCGATCAGCGGCGGACTCAAGGGTCTCCTGCGCTCCCTACTCGAACCGCTCCCGCAACCGTAACCTCCATCGAACGGCACGTCGAACGGCACGTCCGCGAGCGCACCCCCGTCACCCTGCGTGTGATGCGATGCCGGGGAGGCCTCCGGAATTGGATTTGCGTTCGCAAATCGGGTAGATGTGCCGCGGGCTGCCCCGTATGGTGGCGCAAGGAGGCGGTGCGGTGAGAGCCAAGGAGTGGGCGGCGTTCTGGCTGTTGGGACTGATTTGGGGAACGTCGTTCCTCTGGATCAAGATCGCCGTCGGGCACCTACCGCCGCTGACCGTGGCCGCACTGCGCCTGGGCATCGGGCTCATCGGCCTGCTCGCGGTCGCCGCGGCGCGCCGGCAGCCGTTTCCCCGGGACGCCCGGACGCTGCGCGCGTACATCGGGCTCGCCGCGGTGCAGTCCGCGATTCCGTTCGCGCTGATCGCGTGGGGAGAGACCAAGATCGCCTCCGGCCTCGCCGCGATTCTGAACGCTACGACGCCGCTGTTCACGATTGTCATCGCGCATCTCTGGCTGCACGACGAGAAGATCACCCCGGCGAGAGCCGTCGGACTTGCCGCCGGATTCGCCGGGGTCATCGTGCTCGGGAGCCGCGATCTGGGCCCCCACGGACTGCAGGACTCCGCGTGGGGACAGGCGGCGCTCCTCGGGGCGAGCCTCAGCTACGCGATCGCCGCCACCTACTCGCGGAAGCACCTGCGCGGTGCGCCTCCGCTCGTGCAGGCGACGATGGTCGTGCTGATCGGAGATCTCATGCTGTGGGCGGCCGTGGGCGCAGCCGAGCGCCCGCTGCATCTCGCCGCGCCGCCGATCGTGTGGATCGGCCTCGCCTGGCTGGGGCTGCTCGGATCGTGCGTGGCCTACCTGCTCTACTTCTACCTCATCACCACGGCGGGCGCGACCCGAGCGTCCCTCGTGACGTACGTCTTTCCCGTGGTCGGGCTGCTCCTCGGCATCACCGTGCTCGGGGAACCTGCGGACTGGCGCCTCTGGCTCGGATCGCTCCTCGTGATCGTGGGCATCCTGGTCACGCTGGTACGACCCCGTACGGCGAGCGCCCGCACGTGACGCGTCCGCGGTCGAACGCCCCCCGCTACTCCCCGTCCTGCCGGATCTCGTAGGCGGGGCCCGCCTCGAGCGCGGCCGCGGCCTCGGCGCCCGCGGGGCGCCGCTCGCCGCGACCGGGGTCCTGGGCCGACACCGCGCTCGATGCCGCCTCCGGTCCGGGCGCGCCCAGCGTCACGGGTGTCGCGGCCGCGCGGTTTACCGTCAGGCGAAAGACGTCCGGCCTCGCGTAGTGCCCGACGACGTCGAAATCGAATCGCGCCTCGGTCACGCGCGCGAGATCGAGGTCCGCGGTCAGGATCTCCTCGCTCCCGAAGTGCGGCCCCGCGAGGTACTCGCCGAGGGGTCCGACGATCGCGCTGCCGCCGCGCGACAGCACGTCCGGCGCATCCGCCAGTTCGCTCCGGACCTCGAGATCGGCAGGGCACATCGCCTTGGTCAGGTACTGGCAGCATGAAAGCACGAAGCACCGACCCTCGCAGGCGATGTGGCGGATCGTGGCCTGCCAGCTGTCGCGCCAGTCCGCCGTCGGGGCGAGGTACAAGTCCACGCCCTGCCCGTACATGGCCATGCGGGCGAGCGGCATGTAGTTTTCCCAGCAGATGAGGCCGCCGAGGCGCCCGTGGTCGGTCGCGAAGACGGGGAGCGTGCTGCCGTCGCCCTCGCCCCAAACCAGCCGCTCGGCCGCGGTGGGCTTGAGCTTGCGGTGCTTGCCTAGAATCCGCCCGTCCGGACCGATGTAGAGGAGCGTGCAGTACAGGGTGCCGCGGCTGCCGTGCACGTCGCGCTCAATCACGCCGATCGCGAGATGCGCGCCCGCGCTGCGCGCGGCGCGGCACAGCGCGTCTGTCGCCGGACTCGGGATCTCCACGGCATTCGCCCAATAGCGCGCCCACGTGCGGCGCCCGGCCGGGGTCCGCCCGCCGAGTCTCGTGCCGAACGTCAGCCCCCACAGGTAGGCAGGAATGTAGGCCTCGGGAAACAGGATGAGCCGTGCGCCCTGGGATGCCGCCGTCTCCACCAGCCGGCAGGCTTTCTCCACCGTCGCGTCGCGGTCCAATACGACCGGTGCTGCCTGCACGACCGCGGCCCGCACCGTCGGGAATGCGTCGCTCATGAGTCTCCCCTCCCAGAACTCGCCATTCGCTCGGATACGGCCGGCGCCGCGCGCGTCCACGAGCCCGGGGGCGTCCCCCACGCCGCCGCGTCGGGATGCAGCAGCGCGGCGAGGATCTCGAGCCCCTCGATGAGGCGCGGCCCGGACCGGCTGAAGAAACTGCCGCCGTCGGTCGCGTAGACGCGTCCGGACGCAACGGCCGGAAGCGCCAGCCACTCGGGGCGCGAGGCGACCGCAGCGAGCTCCCCGAGCGTTCGCGGGACGTCGAAGCCGCAGACCGTGAGTACGATCACGTCCGGCGCGGCGTCGACGATCGCGTCCCACTCAACGCGGAACGACGGACGCCCGTGCCAGCCGAGCACCTCGCGCCCGCCGGCGCGTTCCACCAGTTCCGGCATCCAGTGCCCCCCGCAGAACGGCGGGTCGATCCACTCCATGCAGAACACGCGCGGTCGCGGCCGTCCCCGCACCGCCGCCTCGACGCGGGCCGCTCGCGCGCGCAGGTCCGCCACCACGCGGTGCGCTGCGCCGGGCCGGCCGACCGCGTCGCCGACCCGAACCACGTCGCACAACACATCCTCGAGCGTGTGCGGGTGCAGGCGGAGCACCGCAGGAGAGCCGGGCAGGCGCGCGGCCGCCGCGTCGACGTCCAGGCTCGGCAGCGCGCAGACGTCGCAGAGGTCCTGGGTAATCAAAAGATCCGGCCGGGCGGCGGCGAGCGCGTCCAGGTCGATGCGGTACAGGGGCTCTCCGCGCGCGAGCGCGGACTCCACCGCGGCGTCGATCTCCCGCCCGGACGCCGCGGAGTCCACGAGCGGACGCACCACCACCGGGCGCGTGCGCATCTCCGGCGGATAATCGCACTCGTGGGTCACCGCGACGACGTCCGCCGCGAGCCCGAGGACGCAGACGATCTCGGTCGCGCTCGGCAGCAGCGTGGCGATCCGCATCGACTGCCCCCTTCCCGCGCCCGCCGCCTTCGCGTCGGCGCGCGCCGCTACGCCGGTTCGACGCGCGCCGGACCGGCGCCTCCGGGCGCCTCGGTGCCCAACAGGACGTGCAGCGTCACGTGCCGCAGGTCGGGAACGACCGCGTCCGCGAGAGAGAAATCCATGGAGCGCGTCACATGCGACGGCACCGCGATGCAGCGCATGCCGGCCGCCTTCGCCGCGCGCAGCCCGGCCGCGCTGTCCTCCAGCGCGGTGCACGCCTGCGGCGGCACCTCCAGCCGGGACGCGGCCAGGAGGTAGACATCGGGCGAAGGCTTCGCGTGCGGCACCTCGTCTCCGCCGGCGATCGCATCGAACCGCCCCGCAAGGCCGAGCCGCCCGACCATCTCGGCGACGCGGACGTGGCGCGACGACGAGGCGATCGCCACCTTCCACCGCTCGCGCCGCAGAGTGTCGAGCAGCGGGACGACCCCCGGCAGCGGGATGAGGAACGCGGGTTCGATCGAGGTCTCGAGCGCCCGCCACTCGCGGACCGCGTCGTCCGCGGAGCCGTCGGCACCCCGAAACGGCCCGAGGGGATCGAACGGCCGGTCGTTGCGGCCGACGTTCTGCAGCCACGACTCGAAGGGAAACACCAGCCCGCGGCGGGCGTACAGCACCCGCCAGGCCACGCATTCGGCCATCTCGGTGTCCACGATCAGCCCGTCAAAATCAAACACCACCGCGTGCGTCACGTCGCGTGCTCCTCCCGTTCGGCGTGTATCTATTGGATGACGCGGCCGCGGCCCCCTTCGGTGTGACCGCGGCGTGACCGAAGGCTTGCTATAATGAGGCCCCGATGCGGACCACCGCGCCCGAGCTCATGGACGATCCGGCCTGCGCCGAGCGCGAGCTTCGTGCGGCGCTGCGGGATCTCGGGCGGATCAACGGCCGCTTCGGAGCCCACGCGTTCGTCGCCGCGTATCTCGACCGCATGCTGCCCGCCTGGCGGGCCGGCCTCACCGATCCGCTCGCGCCGCTGCGCGTCCTCGACGTCGCGACCGGCGGCGCCGATATCCCCATCGCCGTGGCGGCCTGGGCGGCGCGCCGCGGGATACGCGCGCGCATCGTCGGCGTCGACCGGCATCCGACGACGGTCCGTCTCGCGCGCGAGGCGCTGGCCGGCCACCCGGAGATTCGGCTGGTCCGGGCCGATGCGTGCGCGCTGCCGTTCGCGGATCGCAGCTTCGACGTCGCGCTCTGCTCGCTGACGCTTCATCATCTGAGCGCCGACGACAGCGTGCAGGTGCTGCGGGACCTCGACCGCGTCGCGCGGATCGGGTTTCTCGCCGTGGACTTGGTGCGCAGCCCCACCGGCTACGCGGCCGTGTGGCTGCTGACGCGGCTCAGCCGGAGCCGCATGATTCGCCACGACGGCCCGCTGTCCGTGCGGCGCGCGCGCTCGACCGACGAGTACCGGCGGCTCGCCGATGCCGCCCGCGTGCCCGGCCTCCGCGTGTCCCCGCTGCCGCTGTTCCGCGTGGCGCTGGAGCGGACGGGCTGATGCCGGCGGCCGACGTGATCGTGGTGGGCGGCGGCCCGGCCGGCAGCGCCACCGCGGCATCGCTGGCGAGCCGCGGCGTGCGGGTCGCGCTGTTCGAGCGCGCGACGTTTCCCCGGCGCAAGCCGTGCGGCGACTATCTCAATCCCGGGTGCGACGCCGCGCTCGCCCGGCTCGGGGTGCGCGACGCCGTCGCCGCCTCGGGGGCCAGAGCGGTGCGCGGCATGCATCTCGTCGCCCCGACGGGCGACGGCGTAACCCTGCCGTTCGAACAGCGGGCCGGCTGGGACCTGCCGCGCCGGACGCTCGACGACATCCTGCTCGCGCACGCGGAACGGTGCGGGACGCGCGTCTTTCAGGGCGCGTGCGTGGTCGGCGTCGCACGTGAATCGGGCCGCGTCCGGGTCGCCGTCACCCATCGGCCCGGCGCGGCGCCCGAGACGTACTGCGCGTCTCTGGTCGTCGGTGCGGACGGCCTTCGGTCGGCGGTCGCGCGGATCGCCGGATCGGGCGGCGCGCCGCGGCGCGGACGGTATACGGTGGGAGGATACCTCGAGGGACTCGCGCCGCTCTGGGCGGGGCGCGACCCGGACGTCGGCGAGGTCCACCTGGGAACCGACCGGTACTGTGGGGTCGCGTATCTCCCCGGCGGCCTCGCAAATGTGACCGTCGCGGTCGACCGCAGCGCCCTGCGGTCGCATCACGGCCCGATCGACGCGTGGTACTGGACGTCCCTCCGCGCATTCCCGGCGCTCGCGGACCGGCTCGCACACGCGCATCAGGTGGGGGCCGTCGCCGGAAGCGGGCCGCTCTCGTACTGGCGGCGGTCGTGCGTCGCGGACGGCATCGTGCTCGTGGGAGACGCCGCCGCGTACGTCGACCCGCTCACCGGCCAGGGAGTGTACCTCGCGCTGCGCGGTGCGGAGCTGGCCGCCGCCGCGGTGCTGCGGGCGCTCGGCGGGGACGGCCCGGTCCGGCGGGCGCTCGCGGTCTACGAGCGCGCCCGGCGGGAGCTCACGGGCGTGTTCGTGATCTCCCGGATCCTGCAGCTGCTGGCGTTCCGTCCCGGGATCGCGGGCCCCGTCGTGCGGCGGCTCCGGGCCCAGCCTGAACTCGGGACCGCCCTGATCGCCGCGATCGGCAACGTCACGCGGCCCGCGACCGTGCTGCGCCCGGGCTTCATCGCCCGGACGCTGGGCCTCGTCTGAGATGCACACGGAGACGACGGTGCGGATCCGCGGGGACGCCGCCGCGATCTTCACCTACGCCGCGCAGGTAGAGCGCTGGCCCGAGTGGCTCCCGCATTACCGAAGCGTCCGCATCCTCGACTCGCACGGGTCCGAGCGGACGGTCGAGATGAAGGCCCGCCGCGGCTGGGTGCCGGTCTGGTGGTGGGCACGCCAGCGGGTCCTGCCGGCGGAGCGCCGAATCCAGTTCACGCACGTGCGCGGCGTCACCCGCGGGATGGAAGTCGAATGGCGGCTGGAGCCCGACCCATCCGGCGAGGTGCGGGTCACGATCGTGCACGATCTGACGCTCCCGTGGCCATTCGTCGGCGCCCCGGTGGCGCGCTGGATCATCGGCCCGATGTTCGTGGAGCCGATCGCGGCGCGCACGCTCGGCCGGTTCAAGCGGCTCGTGGAGGCCGCCGGCCGGCCAGACCGCGCCGCATCCCTGGAGGTGCGAGATGAGGCGTGAGGTCGTCGTCAGCGGCATCGGCGCGGTGACCCCGATCGGACTCGGCAGCGCCGGCCTGTACGATGGGCTCCGGCGGGAGCGATCGGCGATCGACCTCATCACGCGCTTCGACGCGACCCCGTTCAACAGCCGCGTCGCCGGCGAGGTGCGCGACTTCGACCCCTCCGCGTACGCCGACGCCAAGCGCCTGCGGCGGCTCGACCGGTATTCGCAGTTCGCCATTGCGTGCGCCCGGATGGCGCTGGACGACGCCCGGCTCGACCTCGCCGACGAGAATCGCGACGCCGCGGGGTGCTTCGTCGGCTCGGCGCTCGGCGGGGCGACGTTCGCGGAGGAACAGCACCGCGTGTTCCTCGCGCAGGGCGTCCGCCGGATCAAGCCGAGCCTCGCGCTCTCGGTATTCTGCGGCGCGGCCTCCTGCAACATCGCGATCGAGCACGACCTCCGCGGGCCGAGCAGCGCCAACTCCGACAGCTGCTCGAGCGGGACGATCGCGATCGGCAACGCGTTTCGGGCGGTGCGGGACGGCTACGCCGACGTCATGCTGGCGGGCGGCGTGGAAGCGCCGCTCGGCCCGCTCACATTTGGCGCGTTCGACATCATCCGCGCGATGTCCACGCGGAACGACGCGCCGGCCCGCGCCTGCCGGCCGTTTGACCGCGGCCGCGACGGATTCGTGATGGCCGAGGGTGCGGCGATCCTCGTCCTGGAGGAGCGCGAGCATGCGCGGCGGCGCGGGGCGCGGCCGTACGGCACCGTGCTCGGGTACGGCAACTCGAACGACGCCCACCACATGACGGCGCCGCTTCCGTCGGGCACCCAGGCGGCGCGCGCGATGCGCGGCGCGCTCGTGGAGGCCTCGATCGGACCCGAGCAGATCGACTACGTGAACGCCCACGCGAGCAGCACGCCGCTCAACGACGTCACGGAGACGCTCGCGATCAAGCTCGTGTTCGGTGAACGCGCCCGCGCGATCCCCGTCAGCGGCACGAAGCCGATGCACGGCCACTCCCTGGGAGCCAGCGGCGCGATCGAAGCCGCGGTGTGCCTGCTCGCGCTGCGGCACGGGTACATCCCGCCGACGCTGAATCTCGAGGAGGCGGACCCGGCGTGCGACCTCGACTACGTCCCCGGGACGGGACGCGAGCTCTCGCCGCGCTACGTACTCAGCAACTCATTCGGGTTTGGGGGCATCAACGCGTGCCTCGTGTTCGGACAGCCGAACTAGCTCCGGCCAGAGATCGTGGTCCGTCCTCGCGTGCGACGCGGGGCACTAGCAGGATCGCACGCCACGCACACGAATTACGGCTGGTACGCCCCACCCCGCGCGGGTGCGCACGCCGATCGACCGGGAGGCGTCCGTGAGTACGCGATACTGGAACGTCGCCACCCTCTCGCTTGTCCTTGGCGTCTTGCTGCTCTCAGCCCCGTGGATGTCCACGGCCAGCCAGTCGTGGGACAGCTTCGTCACGTGTCATCCTGACCTGCCCGACCAGGCCGCGGCACTGCAGTTCGCCACGAGTTTTCTTCGTCAAGAGTACGGCAACGATCTCTCCCGCTTCGGCGCCCTTCGAGTGGGGACCGCGGCGCCGTGGGACTCCCCGGCGGCGGCAAGCGGTCACACCCTCATGGATGCCAACTATCCCGACACGTGGATTGTCACGAATGCGGTGTATGACCGGCGCCAGTGGGTTGCTTCAGACGGGGGCATCGAGATTTACGTGGGGAAACACGCCGGATGCGTCGTCCGAACGCATGTAGTGGGCTGATGTCTTGAAAGGCCCTGTCGGCGGGCTGGGAGGCTGACATGAGCACGGTTGGTCTGAAAATCGCTCTCATTTCGGCTGTGGTTGGAGTACTGCTGCTGTCAGCCCCGTGGGTGTCCACGGGGAGCCAGACGTGGGACAGCTACGTCATGTGTCACCCCGACCTGCCAGACGAGCCTGCCGCACTCCAATTTGCCACGAATTTCCTTCATCAAGAGTACGGAGACGATCTCACCCAACATTTCGGCGCCACATCGGCGGTGCCGCACCTCCCGTTTCGAGTGGGAACCGCGGCGGCGTGGGACACCCCGGCGGCGGCGAGCTATAGAGCGCGCATGGATGCCGTCTTGTATCCTGATGCATGGATTGTGACGAACGCCGTGTATTCACGGGCCCAGTGGCCCTATTCAGACGGGGGCATCGAGATTTACGTGGGCAAACACGCCGGGTGCACCGTTCGGACCCACGTGGTGGGGTGACGTCTCAGAAGATGGCTGCCCCCGCGTGGGGGACACGTGGGTCGGTCGGCCACGAGGCGCAGGACCCGGCGTGAGCCGCAACAGACGTCCCAGCGCCCGCGATGCGGGCCCGCGTCGATGACGACGCTCAGACGAGTCGCGGCGGTCACGTCGACGATTGGCGTGCTCCTGCTGTCGGCCCTGTGGCATACCGCGGGTGCCCCTCACATCATGTGTCATCCCGACGTGCCGGACGAAGCGACGGCCCTCCAGCTGGCCAGCGGGTTTCTGCATCGCACGTACGGCCAAGATCTCATGCAACATTTTGGGCAACGATCGGCGATCCCCCGTCTGCCATTTCGTGCCACGTTGAATCACAACACCTGGATCGTCACCAACGCCGTGTACGCGCGTCTTGCCTGGGCGTATACGGACGGCGGCATGGACATCTACCTGGGCAGACACGCCGGTTGTCTCGTGCGTGTGCGTATCGTGTCCTAGCGCGATGATGCCCAGCACGTCAAGATCTGCGCCATCCGCGACCGTGGGCTGCTCCGGCCACCGGGGCTACCGTACCTGCCCGTAGTAGGCGTCCACGCTCGGCCCCTGCACCGCCAGCTTCCCGGCAGAGTATCCGCCGTCCACGCACAGCACCTGCCCGGTGACAAACCGCGCCCGGTCGGACGCGAAAAACAGCACCGCGTCCGCGATCTCGTCGGGGACCGCGAGTCGGCCGAGCGGCACCTGCGCGATGAACGCGCGCTGATACTCCGGCGTCTGCACCGACCGCGAGATCCCCGCGATGTTGGTCAGCCCCGGGGACACCACGTTGACCGTGACCCCGTGACGCCCCATCTCCATCGCCAGCACGTGGGCCAGCTGGATCTCGCCGGCCTTCGACGCCGCGTGGGGGCCGCCCCGGACGCGCGCGTTGTTCCCGGAGGTGGAGCCGATCAGAATGATGCGGCCGCCCTGCTGCTGCGCGATCAGCCGGCGCCCGACCGCGCGGCTCAAGAGAAACGCGCCGCGCAGCTGCACGTCGATCTGCAGATCCCACTCGTCGTCCGAGAGATCCACGATCTCCTTGTGCACGCCCACGCCGGCGCCGTGGACGAGGATGTCGACCCGCCCGCACTCGTCCACGACGCGGGCGACCATCGCGTCCACCTGGGCACTCTCGCGCACATCCGTCCGGATGAAGCGCGCGTCGAGCCCGCGTGCGGCCAACTCCCGCACGCCGGCCTCGGCCCGTTCCTGATCGATGTCGGCGATGACGGCACGCGCCCCGTCCTGCGCGAACCGCCGCAGGATGACGCTGCAGAGCCCCTGCGCCCCGCCCGAGACAATGACGACCTTTCCCGAAAACTCGCCCGCCATGACCGTACGCCTCCTCACCCCGTGTGGTTCTTGTACGCGCGGCCGTCGCGCATCACGAACCGAATCCGGTCCGCGTCCTGCAGCACGCCCACGTCGTCCAGCGGATTGCCGTCGACCGCGATGAGATCCGCGCGCATGCCCGGCCGGAGCGTCCCCGTGTCGGGGACATTGCAGCACCCCGCCGCGACCGAGGTCGCCGCGGCAATCGCCTGCGCGGGGCTCATCCCGTACTCCACGAGCAGGCTCAACTCTCGCGCGTTCCCGCCCTGGCGCAACCCCCGCGAGTCCGTGCCGGCCGCGATGCGGACCCCGGCACGGTGCGCGCGGGCAAACGCCTCCTTCTGCAGCGGCGCGATCTCCGCGGCTTTTTGGATGTTGTACGGGGACAGCGCCCCTGGCTCGGCCGCCATCTCGAGGCGCACCCGCATATTGAGCAGGGTCGGGACGAGATAGGTGCCCTGCCGCACCATCATCGCGATGTCCTCGTCGTCAAGCGGCCCGAGATGCTCCACCGAGTGGACCCCGGCGCGCAGCGCGTTCTTGAGACCTTCGCCGCCGTACGCGTGCGCCGCGACGGGCCGGCCGAACGCGCGCGCCTCGTCCACGACGGCCCGAACCTCCTCGAACGTAAACTCCCGCGTCAGCACCCCGCTGATTCGTGAGCTGATCCCGCCGGTGGTCGCGATCTTAATGAAGTCCGCGCCGCCGCGGATCAACCGCCGGGTCGTCACCCGCAGTTGATCCACCCCGTCGCAGACACCGTCGGGGGTCCCGGGCAGCCGCAGGAGCTCCGTATGGAATCCGACGGCGTTCGTATAATCGGACAGCCCGGCCGTCTGCGTGAGGATTGCCAGGCAAATGAGCACGCGCGGGCCCGCCAACACGCCATCCTCCACCGCCATCTTGAGACCCAGGTCGAGCCCTCCGAGATCGCGGACCGTCGTGAATCCCGCCTGCAGCATGCCGCGCATGGTCTCCGCCACGCGGAGCACGTGCAGCGACGGCGGCGTCGCGCTGCGCTCCACGAGGCTGCGCGGCGGGGTCGCCAGGTGGTCGTGACAGTCGAACAGCCCCGGCATCACGGTCAGCGGACCCGCGTCCACGACGGACGCGCCCGAACGCCGGGCTTGATGCCACGGGCCGACCTCGGTGATCCGCCCCTCCGCGACCGTGACGGCGACGTCGCGCTGAAGCGGGGCGACGCCGTCCAGCAGCGCGCCGCACCGGAACACGGTCGCAGGTCCCGCCATGTTCATACAGTCCCCGTCCCTCCCCTCACACCCTCGGAAACGTCCGATGCAGCTCGGCGATCTGGCCGGCGGTCAGGTATCGCGTGGCGCACCCGCGCAGCACGAAGAACAACTTCGCGGTCTCCTCGAGTTCCTCCGCCGCGTACACGGCCTCGTCCAGCGACGCGCCGGCGACGACCGAGCCGTGGTTCGCGAGGAGCGCCGCGCTGTGCGTCCCCATCACCGATCCCACGGCGTCCGCGAGCGCGCGGTCGCCCGGCCGGTGGTACGGGACGAGCGGGAGCGTGCCGACGCGCATCACGTAGTACGGGGTGATCGCCGGCAGCACGTCGGCGGGATCCACGTCGGCGAGGCAGGACAGCGCGACCGCATACGGGCTGTGGAGGTGGACCACGGCGCCGCTCGACGGACGCACGCCGTACACCGACAGGTGCAGCACGGCCTCTTTCGAGGGGGGATCGCCGGAGACCGGGCGCCCCCCGGCGTCGAGCTTGGAGATCGCGGCGGGGTCGAGCCGGCCGAGACACGAGTTGGTGGGGGTCACGAGGTACCCGTCGCCGATCCGGACGCTCAGATTGCCGGAGCTTCCGGGCGCCAATCCGCGGGCGTACAGCGCGGCGCCAAGCCGCGCGAGATGCTCCCGTGCCGCGTGCTCGTTCATCGCATCATCTCCAGGGCCCGCGAGAAGAACTCGGGCGTCCCAAAGTTCCCGGACTTCAGCGCCAGGGCGATCGGAGGGATCTCGACGCTCAGCGTCCACGGAACGCCGGGCTCGATCGGCGGCCCGATGCGCAGCGCATGGATCCCGAGGGCCTTGACGACGGCGCCGGCGGTCTCTCCCCCGGCCACGACGAGGCGGCGGACGCCGAGATCCACGAGAGATGCGGCGATCGCCGCGAACGCGCCCTCGACGAGTGCCCCCGCGCGGTCGCGGCCGAGCGCCGCCTGCACGCGGGCCACCTCGTCCGGCGGCGCGGTCGAGTAGATCAGGATCGGTCCCCGCGCCAGGTGCACCTCGGCCCACCGGCTCGCCTGGGCCGCCACGTCCACGCCCGAGGCGAGCGCCATCGGATCGACGGCGAACGACGGCCACGCGCCGCGCCCCGCCGCCACTTGGGCGAGCGTCGCCGCCGAACAGCTCCCGGCGAGCACGGCCGCGCGCCCCCCCGGGGACCCGAGGACGGGCGCGGCCTCGGCGGCGGCCAGCAAGCCCCGCTGGCGAAAGTTGTGGGGGAGTCCCCGCGCGACGCCGGATCCTCCGGTCACGAGCCGCAGGTCCGCGCACGCCTCGCCGACCGCGTCCAACGCCGCACCGTCCAAGGCGTCGACGATGGCATAGGCGCTCCCCTCGCGGCGCAGCGCGTCGATCGCCCGGCGAATCGCACCGGAGCCCGCGGCGACCGTGGCGTACGGGATCAGGCCCACCCGGTGGCGCGTCTGCCGCCCCAGCACCCGAACCAAGTTGCTGTCGGTCATCGGCGTCAGCGGGTGGTGCCGCATCGGCGAGTCGGACAGCAGCTGATCCCCGACGAACAAATGGCCCTGGTACACGGTGCGCCCGTTCTCCGGAAACGCCGGGCAGGCCACCGTGAACGGCTCCCGGAGCGCCTCGAGCAGCGCGTCGGCGACCGGGCCGATGTTGCCGGCGTCGGTGGAGTCAAACGTGGAACAGTACTTGAAAAAGACCTGGCGCGCGCCCGCGTCCCGCAGCCAGCGGAGCGCGCCGAGCGACCGGTCGACCGCCTCGGCGGCCGGCACCGTGCGGGTCTTCAGCGCGATGACCACCGCGTCGACGCCGGCCGGAGCCGGTCCCGCCTCCGGCGTCTCGATCAGCTGGACCGTTCGCATGCCGCCGCGCGCGAGCGTGTCGGCGAGGTCCGTCGCGCCCGTGAAGTCGTCGGCGATGCAGCCCAGCAGGACCACGACGGCGCCGGCGTCAGACCGCGCCGGACGTTCGCACCGAGTCCAACACGCGCTTCACGGCCAGCCCCGGGCTGGTCAGGACCGGGACGCGCACGTCGGGCCCGAGGACCGGCAGCAGCCGCGACATCGAGGCCTGCGCGAGCACGACGAGATCCGCCGTGCGCGCGGCATCCCGCACCTCGTCGAGCACCTTCTGATCGTGGAGCGCGCCATTGCCGCTGACGAGCGCGTCGAACGCGCCGGGCACGAGCCGGACATCGAGGCGGACCGCGCGGTTCCGCTCGACCCCCTTGCGCTGGATGAGACGGGCCGTGGGATCCAGAGTGGTTTTGACGGTCGCCACCACGGCGATCCGCTCGGCCGATCGCACCGCTTCGTCGGCCATGGCCTCGTCGATCTTGACGACCGGAATCGGGACGAGGGTGCGCGCGACATCAAACCCCTCGGACACCGAGGAGCACGCCGCCAGCACGGCGTCGCAGCCGAGGTCGGCCATCGACATGACGTGACGGCAGAGCACGCGGACGATCGCGGGCGTGAGCCCGCCGGCGCGCATGACCTCGGTCAAGAGGCCGTCGTGCACGAGATCCATCAGTTCGATCTCCGGCGCGGCCTGCGCGAACGCATCGCGCAGGAGCGGCACCGACACGCGCGTCGTGTGGATCACACCGATCTTGGGCATGGTCGCCTCCCCTTCGTCGCTCGGCCCGCGAGGATCAACCGCGGGGCGACGGCGGGCCGCCGTCCGTCGCCCGAACCATCCGGTGAGGCCGCTCCGCGGGACGCCCGGGAGCGGGTGCGATCAGCGCCGGCGCTCGTCGACCACCCGGCGCAGCTTGCCGCCCTCGCTGCGGGGCAGCTGCCCGGGCGCGACCAGCGTCACGTGGACCCCGATGCCGAGCACGCCGCGGAGCCGCGAGGCGACCCGCTCGCGCAGCGCGGTCGCCGCGCGCCCGCTCACCGCGCGGCGCCGGACCACTCCGGCGCCACCTCGATCCGTGCCTCGAGTTCGTCGAGGGTCCGCGGCCGTGTGACGACGAGCTGGTAGTGGGGCGACAGCTCGTCGAACCGCACCAGCACCGTCTCGACCTGAGACGGAAACACGTTGACGCCGCGGATGATCAGCATGTCGTCGGTCCGTCCGATCACGAGCGACATGCGCACGTGGGTCCGCCCGCACCGGCACGGCGCGGGATCCAGCGACGCGATATCCCCGGTCCGGTACCGGATCAGCGGCAGCGCTTCCTTGGTCAGCGTCGTAAACACCAGTTCACCGGGCTCGCCCGGGGCCACCGGGTCGCTCGTCTTGGGGTCGAGCGCCTCGACGAGAAAGTGATCCTCAAAGACGTGCGAGCCGTCCTGGGCTTCGACGCACTCGTTGCTGACCCCGGGGCCGATCACCTCGCTCAACCCGTAGATGTTCACGGCCTTGAGCGGCAGCTGCCGCTCAATCTGGCGGCGCATCGCGTCGGTCCACGGCTCCGCGCCCAGCACCGCGTACCGCAGCGAGAGGGAGGCCAGATCCAGCCCCCGCTCGACCGCCGCCTCGGCGAGCGTCAGCATGTACGACGGCGTGCAGGCGATCACCCGAGGCCGAAAGTCCTGAATCAGCAGCAGCTGCCGTTCGGTGTTGCCGCCCGAGACCGGCACGACGGCGAGCCCCATCAGCTCCCCGCCGTAGTGCATGCCGAGACCGCCGGTGAACAACCCGTAGCCGTAGGCGTTGTGAAACACGTCGCCGGGCTGGGCCCCGCTCGCCGCCAGGGCGCGCGCACACACCTCGGCCCAGACGCCGAGATCGGCGCGCGTGTAGCCGACGACCGTGGGCTTGCCGGTGGTGCCGGACGACGCGTGCAGCCGCACGATCTGGTTCATCGGGACCGCGAACAGCCCGAACGGGTACTGGTCGCGCAGATCGGTCTTCCGCGTTGTCGGCAGCCGCCGAAGATCGTCGAGGGCCCGGATCTGATCGGGGCGCACCCCCGCACGGTCGAACGCCGCGCGGTAAAACGGTACGCGCTCGTAGACGCGCCGCGCGAGCGCCTGCAGCCGGGCCAGTTGGAGGGCCGCGAGTTCATCGCGGGGCATCGTCTCCGCAGGCGCGTTCCAGATCACCGGCGGTCCCGCGCGCCCGCCGACGCCCCTCTGCGGCGAATCGGAGGCCGGCGCGCCCTGTCACGGACCGTCATCACGGACGAGGCCATCGGACGGTGCTTCGTGATGCGATCGGCGGGTCTCCTGCGCGGCGACCGCCGCGCGGGGGCGCACGGGCGCCGCGGACGCGAGGTCACCCGATCAACGTCGTCCGCGTCACGTCGAGGGGTGGTCGATCAGCGGCTCCACGCGCTCGATGAAGCGCACCGTGTGCGGCAGCGCGGCGTGTCGCTCGAACGCGTCCTCGTCTGCCCACCGCGAGTGAATATAGAACAGGCGCGCATCTCGGGTCGAGCGAAACGCGTGAATGCGCAGACAGCCGGCCTCCGCCCGGGTGGGACCCGACTACCGCAGTGCACCGCCTCCTCAACAGCACGCTCTTTGCCCGGACTGGCGTGAAACCGTCCGAAAATAAACAGCTCCATGCTCAGCCTCCCCCGCACGCACCTCCTCTCACGCGGCCAGCAGGGGCGGCGCGGCGCGCCTCAACCCCAGGGGTCCGAGAACCGCTCCTCCTTCCAAGGGTCCCCGTGCATGTTGTAGCCGTTCTGCTCCCAGAATCCAGGCCGGTCCTGGAGCATCAGTTCGATCCCGTGGACCCACTTGGCGCTCTTCCAGAAGTACCGCTTCGGCACAACCAGGCGGCACGGCCACCCGTGGTCAGGGGTCAGAGGCTGCCCGTCGTGCGAGAACGCGAACAGCGTATCGTCGTCGAGCAGGGCGTCGAGCGAGATGTTCGTCGTGTACCCGCCGTAGGAATGCACCATGACGAACGCCGCCCCGGGGCGCGGCGTCACGTGGCGCAGGACCTCGCGGCACGACACGCCTTCGAAGCGGTTGTCGAATCGGGACCATTGGGTGACGCAGTGAATATCGCACGGCACGGTCGTGCGCGGCAGCGCCGTGAACTCCTCCCACGTCCAACGCACGGGCGCCTCCACCTCGCCGGAGACGGTGAACTCCCACGTCGCGAGATCGATCTTCGGAATGCCGCCGTAGTGCAGGACGGGCCACTTCTCGGTGCGGGTCTGGCCGGGCGGGAGACGCGTGGTGTCCGCCACACTCATCCTCCTGCACGCGGGCCGCGGCGTGGGTGCGCGGCCCGGACGGTCAGTGTCCGGACGCGGGCGCCGCCGCGACCGGCGGTTGATGGTCGCCGACGGTCGACGAGGAGTCGGGTCGATGCCCGATCGCCGCGAGCGTCTCGGGCAGCAAGTACGCGCCCTGGTCGTGCAGCGCGGCCTGGAGGGCGTGCACGAGATCCGGCTGCTCGGTCATCTGCGGAACCGACACCTTGTTCAGAATCGAGATCACCGCGGCCGCACCGGCGGCCTGCCCCTCTTCCATCGTCGTCGGCACGACGCGCGCCGAGCCCGCCGCCTCGTAGGTCGCCGAGATCGACGCGGCTCGCGATCAGCAGGTTGCTGACGCCGTACGGCACGAGGGCGCGGAGCGGGATGGTGTAAAAGTACCGACGCGCCGCGAACGGGCTGAACTCCCCGGGACGGTACGGATGCAGGTCGATCGGGTAACTCGCCACCCCGACCGCGTCCCAGAAGACCCGGCCCGCGACAAGATCCTGGCAGGCCCAACGTGTAGAGGCCACGCATGTGCCGCGTCTCTCGAATGTAGAGGTAGTCCGCCGGGCGGATGAGGTACGCGTGGTCGAATCCGGGCGCCATCTCCCGCAGGTACTCCACCAGCGGGGTGAGCTCGTCGCGGCCGTGGCGCATCGCGCGCGCCACCGACGCGGGATCCGTACCGTCGACGCCAAACAGCAGCAGGCCGTTGACCAGCACGGACCCGTCGTCCTGCAGGCCGAGGTTGAGGTCGTAGATCGCGACGTCCGGCCGCGTGGGATGATACTCCTGCATGAGCGCGGCATAGCCCCACACGTTGCCGTGGTAGCTGCCGGCCGCGCCGATCCGCTGGTGCCGCCGCACGCCGGTAACGTATGCCACCACCTGGTGCCACTGCACGCCGCCGAGCTCGAACATCAGCGTGGCGGACATCATCGACCGGTCGATGCCGGACGACTCGCGGCCGAGCGTGTACGGCACGCCCGCCATCGCGGCGATGTCCGCGTCGTCCGTCGCGTCCACGACCCGCTTCGCGCACACCGTCTCCTGGACGTGCGTCAGCGTGTTCTCGAGCACGACCTCTTTGACCCGCTCGCCGTCCATCGACACCGCGACGGGCCGCTCGTAGTACTGCGTCGTGATCAGCGGCTCCCGGTGCAGCTCCCCGCGGAACACGCGCTTCGCGTACTCCACGTCAAACGTCAGCCCCAGCCGGCGGTAGATGTCCGTGAACACGCCCTGCGCGAGCTGCTCGTCGTTCGGCCCGTAGTCCATGTCGAACATGTTGAGCATCGGGCCGGTCAGATCGCCGCCCGGGTAGGGACGCTCCTCGGTGACGAGCACGGGCTCACCGATCCGGGCGGCGCTCACGGCCGCGGCGACGCCCGAGGGAGTGGCGCCCGCGACGTACACCGGGACGGAGATCGTGCAGTCCACCGCGATCGACCGCGGGACAACGTTGGCCGCGCTCCACCCGCTCGGAATCAGCGCGCACGCTGCCGCGAGGCAAAGGGCCGCGGCGCTGCGGAGGCGGTTCGCAGAGGGTCGACGGGTCGTGAACACTATCGTGCGACATTATAACAGAAACACGGCGAATGCGTCGCAATTGTTCCGGGGTGTCCCGGAACGGGGTCTTGGGACGGGATTCCCCGGCGGCGCCGGCCCGCTAGACCCCCACGGAGGTGACGGGCTCGGGCCGCGGCGGCCGGATGAAGATCCGGCACAGCAGGATGCTGAAGTGGTAGAGCAGGATCATGGGGACGAACACCAGGCCCATCGTGACCGGGCTCCAGTCGGGGGTCCCGAGCACGGCGATCGCGGCGGCGATCAGGTAGGCGATCCGCCACTCCTTCCGCAGCGTTTGGGGAGTGACGAGCCCGAGCATCGCGAGCCCGAGGATCAGCAGCGGCGTCTCGAACGTCGCGCCTACAATCGCCAGAAAAAACAAGACGTAGGTGATGTACGAATTGGCGGTGATCAGCACGTTGAACTGCCCGCCCGCCTGGGCCAGCAGCCAGTGCGTGCTGATTGGCATGACGAATTCGTAGGCGAAGACGACGCCGCAGGCGAACAGCGCGCCGGCGAGCAGCGCGATCGGCACGGTCTTGCGCCGCTCGTGCTCGGTAAGCGCCGGGTTGATGAACGCGAACAGCTGGTAGACGACCCACGGCATGCTGAAGATGATGCCAAACAGGAACGAGATCTTCATCTTGACGAGAAACGGCTCGAGCACGGTTAGGGTCGTCAGCCTGATCCCGCCGAGCGGGTGCAGCAGCAGCACCAGCAGCCGGTCGACGAAGATCAATCCGGCCATGGTCGCGACGAGCAGCCCGAGAACCGCGCGCGTCAGCCGGACGCGCAGCTCGTCCAGGTGCTCGAGCAGGGTCATTTCCCGGTCGTGCGTCGCCATCGCTACTCCGAGTCCTGCGCCAGCTGCGAGAGGGTCACGAGCCGGTATCCCCGCCGCTGCAAATTGACAATGATATCCGGCAGCGCCCGGACGGTGTTCAGCGTCCCGTTGTGCAGGAGGATCACCGCCCCGGGCTCCGCACGCGCCATCACGCGCTGCGCCACGATGTTCGCCGGCGGCAGCATCCAATCCCCCGAATTCTCCGTCCACATCGCGAGTCCCAGCCCCACGCGGTGGGCGGCCGCCACGACGGCCGTCGTGTAATCGCCGCCGGGCGGGCGGAACCACACCAGGCGCGCGCCGGGCACCGCCGCGTGAATCACCGCGGCGCCCGCATCGATCTCCGCGCCGACCGTGGCATCGTCGAGCGACGACAGGTTCGGGTGGTGGTAGGTATGGTCGCCGATCTCATCCCCGTCCGCGGCCATCTCGGCGAGAAAATACGGGTAGGCTTGCGCGTGTTCGCCGATGACGAAGAACGTGCCGTGGGCGCCGTACCGCTGAAGGATCGAGAGGAGCAGCGGCGTCGTCAGCGGGCTCGGGCCGTCGTCGAACGTCAGCGCGACATCCCGCAGCCGCGGGTTGCCCCGCCACAGCCGCCCCTGGCTCTCGCCCCCGAACAGCAGGCTCTGCATCCGGGCCTTGATCTCGTAGACGAGCGCCACGAGGCCGCCGTGGAAGTTTTCCGCGGACTCGGCGGTGCGGTCGCCCGGAGGGGGCGGCAGGTGCCGCTGCAGCCGCTCGCTGAGCGGCATGTGCGGATCGTGGATCTCGTACTGCTGCTCGATCAGGTCGCCGGCGCGCAGCGCGGGAGCGTACCACGCGTCGCCCGCGGCGGCGAGCCCCGCGCCCGGCGCCACGCCCGGGCGTTCGCCCCGAAAGCGGTCGCGGAACAGCTGGGCCGTGAACGTGGCGTCCGTGCGCCGCCCGTCGAAGCGCCCCGACTCCTGATAGTACCCGGTCAGCAGCACGCGCGTGACCCGGGAGTCTCCCGCGAACGCCGCCGCGCCGAGCGCGTACCCGCTCGCCTGCACCTCCCGCACCGCGGCCGCGGCGCCGCCGGTCCAGTCCATGCCGTAGACGAACCACACCCAGGCGAGGCGGGCCAGCCGGCCGTCGGGGGTCTTCGTGACGCCGTCGCTGGCGATCGTGACCTTCACGACGATCGGCGAGAGACGCCGCGCGACGAGCACGCGCCAGACCGCCCGCTCCTCCGCCACGATGCCGGGGCCGATCACGTGGGTGTCGTTTGTCATGTAGGGGGACAGCGGCACGGGCGGCACCGCGGGCGCCGCGGCCGCCGGCGTGCTCCGCGGCGCCGCCTCCGCGGCGGGCGGCCGGACGAGCGCCGCCAGCCACGCGCGCGCCCGCATCCGCCATCCCGTCGGCGCCTGCCCGCCGCTCGCGGGGGGCACCGAGCTGCCGACCCGGACCATCTCTTGGGCCGAGAGGCTCTCCCCGACGAGGGTGAACGACACCCCGTTGGCGTTCCAGTGCAGCACGCTGTTGCCGCCGCGGGCGAGGACGGTGCCGGGCACCGTCCCGACCTCGACGGGCTGTGAGTTCGGGGGCGCGCCCTCGGCGCCGTGGCTTTCGAACAGCGTCAGATTCGCGACGCCGTCGAAGAACTGGAATGCCACCGTCGGCACGCCGTGCACGTCCACGACGCGCGAGCCGACGATCTTGTAGCCCGACGGCAGGTACGACGGCAGCTGCGGGATGAACCCGACACGCGCCGCGATCTCCTCGATCGTCAGTTTCTCGGCGGGCTGCTGCGTCTGGACCTGGGTGCCGAGCGCGGGCGCGATGTCAAACAGCCCCGCGGCGAACGGCGGGTTGATCGTGATCGCGATGAACGCCGACGCCTGCCGCAGGGTGTTGTCGGGGCCGTAGCGCTCGAAGCGGAGGATGAGGCGCGTCTTCTCATCGACCCAGACACGGAGATGAGGCCGGTTCGGAAACCGGCTCTGGACGTCGATGATCCGCGTCCGCCGGCCCGCGACCTCGTCGGTGCCGTCAAACCGGACGTCGTAGTTTCGGGCGAGCTGCGGCAGCAGCTGCTGCACCGGGGCCTGGACCTGCGCCTGCGGGGCCGGCGCCCGGATCACCTCGTTGCGCGACGGGATGTACGTCGTCTGCGTAGTCCCCGAGATCACCACGATGCGCTCCGGCTGGTCGCCGGCCGCCTGGTACTCGAGCCGCGTCCGGTCCGGCGCCTCGTGGTACTCGTGGAGCTGGAGCGCGGTCACGCCCGCCGCCCACACCGTCACGGTCCGGGTCCCCTCGTAGCTGACCCGGCTCATGGCGGCGGCCGCCGAGCGCAGCCACTGCAGCGCGTCCCCTTCGACAGGCTGCGGCCACGCAGGAGTCGGCACCAGGGCGGCGGCAAGCACAGCCCACCCCAGCACGCCGATCGCCAGGCAGGCAACCGGACGGCGGATCCACGCACCCATGGCTATCGGCGCGGCGACTCCAGCGAAGGTGGAACCGAGGTCGCGATCGTGGCGCCGGTCTCGTCGCCAAACGGCTGGTCGACGGACAGGATCAGGTACTCGCGCAGGTAGGCATCCGCATCGAGAGGCGTCTCGCGGGTCATCATGTGGCCGGCCGGCAGCGCCAGGATCATCAGCACGGTGGCGCAGGCGAGCGCGAAGCGCAGCGGGCGGCCCCGCAGCCACGACACCCAGCTTCGCGCCGCCGGCCGCGCCGCCTCGCGCTGCAGCCGCCAGTGGAGCCGCTCGCCGAAGCCCTCGGCCGCCGACGGTTCCGGCAGCCCGCGCAGCAGCTGCTGCAGCGACCGGAGCTCCTGGTATTCGCGGAGGCAGCCGCCGCACGTCTCCAGGTGCGCTTCGACGCGCCCCAGCTCGTCGGCGCCGAGGGCGCCGTCGAGATAGGCGGAGAGGCGGTCCATGACGTGCGCGCTCACCCTCAGCTCCTTCTCACCAATTGGGGCAGTGCCCGCCGGAGCATATCTCGGGCACGATGCAGTCGCGACCGCACGGTGCCGATCGGACGACCGACGCTGACAGCGATTTCATCATACGATAAGCCCTCAATGTCCGCAAGCACGATGACCGCCCGGAACTCCTCGGGCAGGCTGTCGAGGGCCGCCTGCACGGGCCCGTCGAGATCCACGGTCTCGGTCCGGTGCTGGGGGTCGTCGCGGATGTCGCCGATCAGCGCCGTCAGCGAATCCCCGCTCGGGCCCACTGGGGCGTCGAGGGACGTCTCGGGGCGCCGCCCGCGATGCCGCACCCGGTCGATGTGGGTGCGCGTCATGATCCGGTACACCCAGCGGTCGAAGTACGTGCCGGGCTGGTACCGATCGAATGCGCGGAACGCCTCGACGAGGGCTTCCTGGGCCAAATCCTCCGCGTCGTCGTGGTTCCCCGCGAGACGGTACGCGACGCGGTAGATACTGCGCAGATGGCGCTGCAACAGCTCCTCGAACGCGGCAAGGCGGTGGGCGGCGCTGTCTCCCTCCGCGCCGGGCGCGACCCCCGTCACCCCCGGCAACGCCCCAAACACAGACACGGACTCAGCCATCTCCCGGCCCCCTGGGTGATGCCTCTCCTCTCTATCGGAGCGCACGGGCAAAAGGTTCCCGGGCGGGACCGGGTCAGCGGGCCGGCACGCCGCCGCTGTGCAGCGCCTCGCTCAGCGCCTGCACGCACGAGGCCGGTGTGATCGCCACGATCAGATCCCCGGGGAGCAGCACCGTATTCCCGTCGATGATCTCCGCGGTCTCGCCGCGCACCAGGATCGCCAGCATGCAGTTGGGCGGCAGCGCGAGGTCCCGGACTCGGCGGTTCGCCGCCGGGGACTCGGCCGTCAGCGTCACCTCGACGAGCTCCAGATGACCCCGCCGCAGCGCGGTGATGGGGATCACGTCGGCGATCTCGACCTCCTGCTCGATCAGGCTGTAAATCAGCTTGGTCGAACTCACCGTCTCGTCGACCCCCAGCAGGTTGAAGGTGACCTCGTTCTTCGGGTTGTTGATCCGGGCGATGACGCGCTTCACCTTGAACTTGCGCTTGGCCATCTGGCAGATCACCAGATTGTCCTCGTCGTCACCGGTGACCGCCGCGACGAGATCCGCGCGCGCGGCGCCGGCCAGCTCGAGCGTCGACACTTCACACGCATCCCCCAGGATCACCGAATCGCCGAACGTTTCGACGAGGAGGTCGTACCGCTTGCGCAGCTTCTCGATCAACGTCACTTCCTGCCCGGCGGCCCGGAGCGCCTTGGTCAGGTAGTACCCGACTTTCCCCGCGCCTGCGACGATGATGTACATGTCACCGGCTCCTCTCGGAAACCGCGCCCGTCGGGCTCTGGGGCGGCGCGTCGGTCGGGCTCCCCGGCACCCCCGCCTGATACTCCTCGATGCTGTGGAACGGCACCCCGAGGATGAAGTCCCGGCACATGCCCGCCCCGATCAGCGTCGTGCTCATCGTGTCGATGCCGAGCTCCTGGTACACCTCCGCCCGAAGCGGATCGTAGATCCGGGCGATGACCCGCGGCACCCGGAACCTCACCTTCACCATCTGGGCGGACATGATGTTCGTGTTGTCGCCGTTCGTCGTCGCGGCGAACCCTCCCGCGCGCTCGATCCCGGCCTTCCGGAGCACGTCCTCATCGATCCCGATCCCGAGAATGGTCTTCCCGGGAAAGTCGCGGCCGAGCCGGCGGAACGCCTCGCTGTCCCGGTCGATCACCGCCACCGAGTGCCCCCCGGCCACGAGCGCCGTCGCGAGGGTCGCACCCACCCGCCCGCATCCTAAGATCACCACATGCATCGGCCCGTGCCCCCTTCGCGCCTTCGTGTTGCTCGATCAGACGCCCCTGACAGGCCACCTCGGAAGACCCTTCTCAGTATATAATACGACGCCCGTGTCGATCTAAACTCGGAAGGCCCATCCGGCCCACGCGTCCGGGGCGCGCCCCGGGCCGTTCACCCCGCGTGCGGCGCGTCTCGCCCGTCGGATCCCGCCGACGCCCCGGACGTCTCAGGCCCGCGCACGCCCGCCCCGATGCTGGTTTCGGCGAGACGGTCGATAATTACTTCGCACGGCGCCTGGCGGAGCAACGATTCGGCGACGCGCGCCGTCGTGCCCTCGGCGAGCCCGGATCCCGGCGAGATCCCGAGCACGATCACGTCGACGTCGTTGTCCCGGGCGGCGCGGGCGATCCCCTCACCGGCGTCGCGCGCCCGAATCACCTCGGTGTCGGCCTGGAGCGCGTGCATCTCCACGATCGACTTCGCGCGCTCGAGGGCGCGGGCCGCCTGTTCCTCGACCTCAGGCAGCGGCACGCCGAGCGACAGCGTCCGCGGCACGACGACGACGTACCCCAACAGGATCGCCGCCTTCTGCCCCTGGCCGAGCCGGCTCGCGAGCTCCACGGCGCGCTCCGAGTAGTACGCCTCGAGGATCGGCACGAGGATCGTCCGGGCCGCGCCCACCGAGCGGACGGCGCGCGCGACCTCGGCCGAGACGGGCCGCGGCACCCGCAGCATCCACAGCAGCAGGGCGAGGAGCGCCGCCGCGAACACGGCGGCGAGCACCGCCCCGACCACGCTGATCTGCACCACGCCGCTCACGCCGGTCCGCGCCCACGCGTGAGGTACCGGACGACGAACGACAGCCGGTACGCCCCCAGCCCGATGAAGCAGGCGCCGACGAGGAACGCGGTCACGTGGAAGCCGAGCGGCAGCGTCCGCGCCAAGATGACCACGCCGAGCGCCACCATGAGCACGCTGACCACCGTGCGGTACGCATCGGCCCCGGTGAACCGCGGGGCGTCACCCACGCGCGTGCTCCTTGGCCAGGTCGCGGTCGCGCTGCGTCAGGGCGATCTCGTACTGCTCGAGGAGGTCATGCTCCTCGGCGTCCTTCAGGATCGCGCGCTGCTGCGCCTCCCAGTGATGGTCCACGCTGCCCGCGACCGGCAGGCCCCGCCGGCGCCGGTAGGCAACGTAATAGATGAAGCAGACGATCAGCCACGCCGGCCCCGCGATGCGGCCGATCGCGTGGGTCAGCACAACCTCGGTCAGCGTGAACAGCACCCCGATCAACCCCAGGACCCCGATGAGCGGCACCTGCACCACCGTCCCGCGCCAGCGCCATGGGACGTTGCCGGGGACGCGGTACGGCCGGGGCGTATAGGGGTCCCGCAGCCGCAGCGCGATGAGCGCGACGAACACGAGCGTATACCCGAGCGTCGCCCCGAACGCGTACATGTTCGCGAGCGCGTCGACGGCGCTCGGCGTCAGGAAGGCCAGCATCGCCTCGAGCAGCCCGATCCCCGAGAAGATGATGATCGTGCGCGTCGGGGTGCGATACCGGGGATGCACCCCGCGCAGCCATTCGGACGCGAGGCCGAGCCGGCTCATCGAGTACGCGAGCCGGCTCGAGCCCATGACACCGGTGTTGGCGGAGATCAAGAGAACCACGGCGCCGAGGATCGCGGCGAGCGGCCCCGCGAACCCCCCGATGAACGGCAGCCGGCTGCCGAACAGCGCCACCGAGTCGCCCACATCGGCCGCGTACGCCTGCCACGGCAAAATCCCGAGGGCCGTGATCGAGAAAAACACCGCAAACAAAAAGACGCTACCGATCAGGCCGATTGACGTGCGCGGGATCACGGTCGCGGGGCGCCGCGTCTCCTGCGCCGCCTGGGAGATCGACTCCAGGCCGACGTAGGAGATGATCGCCAGCGACGACCCGTACATGAACTGATGGATCGTGGGAAACTGGTGCACCCACTGCTGCACCAGCAGCTCGGGCTTCCAGGCGAAGATCAGCCCGACGATGATGAGCCCGGCCTCGGCGACGAGGCCGAACGCCCCCAAGACCTCGTTCAGCAGCGACGACTCCCGCACGCCGATCAGGTTCACCCACGCGAGCCCGACGATGAGGATCGCCGTTTCTCCGGCCCACAGCGGGTTGACGTTCGCGAACGGGCCCAGGGTCATCTTGAAATGCTGGATGGCCGGAAAGAAGAAGTTCAGGTAGCCAGCGGAGAACGTGGCGAACAGTGCGATGTCGATCGTATAGTCCAGCAGCAGCGCGGAACCGGCGATAAAGCCGGCCAGATCCCCGAGCCCGCGGCTCACGAAGTACTGCCCGCCGCCCGCCATCGGATAGGCCGACGCGAGTTCGGTGTACGCGAGCCCGATCATGACGTACACGAGGCCCGCGGCGGCGAACGCGAGCGGGGCGGCGCCCATCGTCGCCGCGATGACGATCCCAAGGGCCGCGTAGATGTCGGCCCCGACGTCCGCGAACCCCCACATGAACGAGCCCCACACCGACACGTCGCGGCGGAGATGCGGCTCGGGAGCGACATGCGCCGGCGCCGGCGCCGCGGCGACGTCAGCCATTGTGATTGAACCGGTTCATCGCCGCCTCAAGCCCCTCGCGGGCGACCGTCACCACCGCCTCCGCGGCGGCGGCGACCGCTGCGTCGATCACGGGCCGTTCCTCCGGGGCGAAGCGCTCCAGTACGAACTCGGCCGCATCCGTCCGCAGCGGCGGCCGGCCGATGCCGATCCGCACGCGCGGAAATGCACCGGTCCCGAGCTCGGCGATGATCGAGCGGAGACCGTTGTGTCCCCCGGCGCCGTTCCCCGGCCGCAGGCGCAGACGGCCGAGCGGCAGATCCAGATCGTCGGAGACGACCAGCAGATCGGCGGGCCGGCGGCGCCGCCGGTGCAGCAGATCCCGCACCGCCTGGCCGCTCACATTCATGTACGTTTCGGGGATCGCGAGCACCATCGTCGCCGTTCCCACCCTCGCCCGCCCGACCCTGGCCCACCCGTCCTCTTCGAGCCGCACGCCGCACGATGCCGCCAGCCGGGCGACCACGTCCTGCCCGACGTTGTGCCGCGTCCCCTGATACCGCCGCCCGGGGTTGCCGAGCCCCACGACCACGATCATGAGACAAGCACGAAGGGCGCGGACAGTCCCACGCCCTTCGTCGCGAACCCCGCGCGGTCACCCTCACGCCGCGACCGCCGCACCTCGGCTTACTTCTCGGCCTTCGCGGACTTGCTCGCGGCAGCCCCCTCGGTTTTGTCCTCGCCTTCCGCCGGTGCGGCCGCGCGGCCCACCAACTCGGGCTCCGCCGCGGCGGTGCCCTCCGCCGCTGCCGCCGGCGTCTCGACCTCTTCTTCCTTGGGCGCCACGATGGCGGCGAGCACTTCTTCGGGCGGCGTCAGGATCTCGATGCCTTCCGCCACGACGAGATCCCTGACGTGCAGCGAGTCGCCGACGTTGAGCGGCGTCACGCTGACCGTAATCCGGTCGGGGATCTGCGTCGGGAGACACCGGACGGTCACCTCGCGGCGGTGCTGCTCCAAGATGCCGCCGCCCGAGGCGACGCCTTCGGCCGTCCCGATCAGCACGACCGACACGTCGACCTCCAACTGTTCCGAGAGGTTGATCTGATGTAAGTCCACGTGCACGATCTCGCGGCGCAGGTAGTCCTGCTGCACGTCGGCGATCATCACGGTGTCGGCGAGGTTCCCGCCGTCGCGCGCGATCGTGAGATCGATGAGCACGTTGCGGCCGCTCGCGAGCGCGCCCAAGAGATCTTTGCGCCCGACGGAGAGCGCGAGCGGATCCCGCGCCCGCCCGTATAGAATCGCGGGCACGAATCCCTCCTGCCGGACCTTCTTCACCGCGTTCTTGCCCACGGCCGAGCGCGTGACCGCGCTCAGGCTGATCCGTTCCATGATGTCACGACCTCCCAGATGGCGCCGGCGCTCGGCGCGGCCGATCGAACACGTGCTCGCGCACAGTCGGTCCCGTACGACGGCCCATTATAACACCCGCGCGCGGGGGCATACAACCGGCCGGGACCGCCGGTCGCGCGCGACCCCGGATCTCGCTGGTGCCCCAATCGGCGCACCGCCACGATGGCCCAGACGGCCTCGACCCACCCACCGTTGCTCCAGCGTGTAGGTCACGAGCATGGCCGTGACGGCAAACAGACCGAAGAGCGTGAGGGTATCCACGCGATGCGCGCTCACCGTCAACGTCACCCACCGCCGAACCGTCCCGGTGGGAGACGCGCCGCCTACCCCCCGGGCGCCGCCTGCGGCACCGACCCGCCGGGGAAGCGCACCAACTCCACCGCCGCGTCGCGCAGCATCCGTTCGGCGACCGCATCCGGATACGGCGCGTCGTACACGATCCGCACGAGCCCGCCGTTGACGATCATCTTCGCGCAGGTCAGGCACGGCTGGTGCGTCGAGTAGATCATCCCCCCGGCAATCCCGACCCCGTGGTACGCGGCCTGCACGATCGCGTTCTGCTCCGCGTGGAGGCACAGGCACGTATCGAGCGCGGTCCCGGGCGCGGCGCCGGACCGGCACCGCTCGCAGCCGCCCTCCCCGCAGTTCGTCATGCCCCGCGGGGTATCGTTGTACCCGGTGCTCAGCACCATCCGGTCCTTGACGATCACCGCCCCGACCCGCCGGCGCACGCACGTGGACCGCGTGGCGGCAAGGTGGGCCAGGCTCATGAAGTACTCATCCCACGAAGGGCGGGGGGGCATCGGGGCTCCTCTCGAGTACGGACGCGGTGAGGCGCGCCACCGCGGCGGCGCGCCTCACCGTGTCCCGTACAACCGGTCTCCCGCGTCGCCGAGACCGGGGATGATGTATCCGTGGTCGTTGAGATGATCGTCGACCGCCGCGGCGTAGATGTCGACGTCGGGATGGGCCTCCGTCACGCGGCGCAGCCCTTCCGGGGCCGCGATCAACACCATCAGCCGGATCGTCTGCGCCCCACGCTGCCGGAGCAGCGTGATCGACTCCGCTGCCGATCCGCCGGTCGCCAGCATCGGGTCGACGACGAGGGCCTGGCGCGAGGCAATGTCCGCGGGCAGCTTGCAGTAGTATGTGTGCGGCGTCAGCGTCTCGGGGTCGCGGTAGATCCCGACGTGGCCGACGGGGGCGGTCGGCATCAACCGCAGCACGCCGGCTTCCATCGCGAGACCGGCGCGCAAAATCGGGACGATCGCGGGTTCCTGGCCGGCGACCGTCGCGCCCCGCGCCACGCCGAGCGGGGTCTGCACCTCGACGAGGCGCAGCGGCAGGTCGCTGGTCACCTCAAACGCCATCAGCATGGCGAGCTCTTCGACGAGCTCGCGAAACTCCTTGTGCCCGGTGCGCGTGTCCCGGAGCAACGTCACCTTGTGCTGAATCAGCGGATGATCGAGCACTCGCACCTGGCTCACGCGCGGCTCCCTGGTCCCGGTCCGACGTCGACGCCTACCCCGCCACTTCGACCGGCTCGGGGTAAATCGGAAACGACGCGCACAGGGCCCGGACCTCGGCGCGCACGCGCGAGGCAACCGCGGCATCCTCGGGCGCGGACAGCACCGTATCGATGAGCTCGGCGATCGTGCGCATTTCGTCCGCCGCCATGCCGCGTGTCGTCACGGACGGCGTGCCGAGGCGGATGCCGCTCGTGGTCATCGGCTTCTCCGGGTCGAACGGGATCATGTTCTTGTTCACGAAGATGTGGACGTCGTTCAGCAGCTTCTCGGCCCGGCGACCCGTCAGGCCCTTGCTGCGCACGTCGAGCAGCAGCAGGTGGGTATCGGTGCCGCCCGACACCACGTGATAGCCGCGCTCGACCAGGCTGCCCGAGAGCGCGCGCGCGTTGTCCACGATCTGCGCCGCGTACGCGCGAAACTGCGGGGTCGCGGCTTCCTGGAAGCACACGGCCTTGCCGGCGATGCAGTGCATCAGCGGCCCGCCCTGCACCAGCGGGAACACCGCCTTGTCGACCGCCTGCGCGTACGCGCCCTTGCAGAGAATCAGCCCGCCCCGCGGCCCGCGGAGCGTCTTGTGCGTCGTCGACGTGACCACGTCGGCGTGGACCACCGGATCCGGATGCGCCTTCCCGGCGACGAGCCCGGCGAAGTGGGCCATGTCGACCAGCATCAACGCCCCGACCTCGTCGCAGATCGCACGGATGCGGGGAAAGTCGAAGACGCGCGAGTACGCGGTCGCGCCCGACACCACGATCCGCGGCCGGTGCTCGCGGGCGAGGCGCGCCAGCTCGTCGTAGTCGACCTGCTCGGTGTCCTGCCGCACGCCGTAGGGAATCACCCGGTACAGCTGGCCGGAAAAGTTCACCGGGCTGCCGTGGGTCAGGTGGCCGCCGTGCGCCAGATTCATCGCCAAGATCGGGTCGCCCGGCTTGATGAGCGCGAAGTACGCGGCCATGTTCGCCTGCGCGCCGGCGTGCGGCTGGACGTTCGCGTGCTCGGCCCCAAACAGCGCGCGCGCCCGGTCGATCGCGAGGCGCTCGGCGATGTCGACGAACTCGCAGCCGCCGTAGTACCGCTTGCCCGGATACCCCTCGGCGTACTTGTTGGTCATCACGCTGCCGACCGCCTCGAGCACGGCCCGGCTGACGTAGTTCTCCGAGGCGATGAGGTTGACCGAAAAGCGCTGCCGTTCCACGTCCCCGGCAATTGCGTCGGCGATCGCCGGATCGGTGCGCCGGAGCTCGTCCACAGTCATGCCTCCTTCAAGAACCGCGGGCCCGATCGCGGTGCCCGTGCCCGACTTCCCCGCCGCGGGAGGGAACCCTCCCGCGTGCTTCCCCTAGCCCGCGGCGACCGCGTCAAGTGCCTCGCGAATGGCGTCCGCGCTCACGACGCCCGCACGGACGATGCGGAACGGCGTCTCGGTAAGATCCACCACGGTCGACGGCTGCGCCACCGGGCACCGGCCGCCGTCGAGGATCAGATCGACGGCGGACCCGAGGTCGAGTGCCACTTCCACCGCAGTGATGGGTGCCGGACGGCCGTGTGTGTTCGCGCTGGTGCCGGTGAGGGGCGCCCCCACCGCGCGGCACAGGGCCATCGCCGCGGCCGACCGCGGCTGGCGGGCGCCGATCGTGCCGCCGCCGCCGGTCAGCGCGGGCGGCAGGTGGGGCGCGGCGGGGCACACGATCGTCAGCGCACCGGGCCAGAAGCGGTCCGCCAGTCTGAGCGCCCCGTCCGGCAGGCTCGCGGCGACCGCCCGCCACTGGTCGCGATCGGCGACCAGCGCGGACAGCGGATCGCCCGCGGGGCGCCGCTTCGCCGCGACGACCCGCGCGACCGCCTCACTGTTCCACACGACGGCCCCCAATGCGTAGTACGTATCCGTGGGAAACGCGACGACGCCGCCGGAGAGCAGCACCCGAACCGCCCGCAGGGGCACGTCCGCACTCTCCGGATCAATCCCGATGATCTGCACCGTCGCCGCTCCTCACCGCCAGGACGACGCGTTCCATCCCGGCGTAGTCGCAGATGATAGAGGCTGTTCCATAGTGCCCCGCGGCGGCGATCAGGGCCGCCACCTCGCGCGCCTGGCCGCCCAGCGCGGAGACTTCGAGCGCGAGCACGCCGCCGGGGCGGAGGTAGCGCGCCCCGGCGATCACCTCGCGGTGGACTCGGAGCCCGTCGGGGCCGCCGTCCAGCGCGTCTGCGGGCTCGTACGCCCGCACCTCGATCGGGAGATCCGCCACCCCGGCGCTCGGGATGTACGGCGGATTGGACACCAGCGCATCGAGCGCGCGGTCAGGGACGACCCCCGCCAGCGCCGCAGTCCCCGCGCCTTCCCGCCACGTGACGCGCGCATCTACGCCGGCGCGCCGCGCGTTCCGCCTGGCCACCGCCAGCGCTCCGGCCGAGATGTCCGTGGCCACGGCCCGCAGTCCGGGCAGCGACCGCGCCAGCGCGATCGCGATCGCCCCGCTGCCCGTCCCGATGTCCGCGATCAGCGGCGCCGGCTGCCCGCGCAGCGTCTCGCACACCGCTTCGACCAGCCGCTCGGTCTCGGGCCGCGGGATCAACACGCGGTCGTCCACCGCGAACTCGATCCCGAAGAACTCGCGGCGGCCCACGAGGTAGGCGGTGGGACACCCCTCCGCGCGCCGCGCGATCCAGCGGGCGTACTGTTCGGCCGCACCGGCGCCGAGCGGCGCGTCGGGCCGGATCAGCAGCTCCTCGCGGCTGATCGCCGCGGCGCCCCGCAGCAGCACCTCCGCCTCCAGCCGCACCTCGGCGTCGGGAAGCCCGGCCCGACGCAGCTGTTCCTCACCCCACGCCCACGCGTCCTGGCGCGTCGGCAGCGCGGTGTCGGCGGGGCCTGCGCGCAGCGGACGATCCGGCCGGCCGACGCTCACACGCCGAGAGACGTGAGGCTCTCCAGCCGATCGGATGCCGCGAGCGCGTCGAGCAGCTCGTCGAGGTCGCCGTCCATCACGCTGGGCAGATCGTGCACGGTCTTGCCGATGCGGTGGTCGGTCACGCGATCTTGGGGAAAGTTGTACGTCCGGATCTTCTCGCTGCGCTCGCCGCCGCCGACCTGCCGGCGCCGGGCCTCGGCGATCTCCGCGTTCTGCTGCTCGATCGCCCGCTCCAGCAGGTGGGCGCGCAGCACGCGCATCGCCTTCTCGCGGTTCTGGTGCTGCGAGCGCTCATCCTGGCACGCGATGACGACCCCGGTCGGCAGATGGGTGATCCGCACCGCGGTCTCCACCTTGTTGACGTTCTGGCCGCCGGCGCCGCCCGCGCGATAGGTGTCGATCTGCAGCTCGTCGGGTCGGATAACGACGTCCACGTCTTCGGCCTCGGGCAGCACGGCGACCGTCGCGGTGGACGTGTGAATGCGCCCGCTTGCCTCCGTCGCCGGCACCCGCTGCACGCGATGGACGCCGCTCTCGTATTTCAGCCGGCTGTACGCCCCGCGGCCGGCGACGGCCACGACCACCTCTTTGAACCCGCCGACTCCCGTCGGGCTGCTGGACAGGACCTCGGACTTCCACCCGTGCCGTTCGGCGTACCGCGCGTACATGCGGAACAGATCACCCGCGAACAGCGCCGCCTCGTCGCCGCCGGTACCGGCCCGGATCTCGATGATGACGCTGCGGTCGTCCCGGGGATCGCGCGGCACGAGGAGCTCCTCCAGTTCCCGCTCGAGCTCGGCCTGGCGCTCGAGCAGCGTGCGCCGCTCGGTCTCGGCGAGCGCCCGCAGCTCCGCGTCATGCTCGCCGCGCGCCAGCTCCGCGGCTTCGTCGGCCTCGCGCGCGACGCGCCGGTGCTCCTCGGAGACCCCCATCACCTGGCGGAGGGACGCGTGCTCGCGCGCGACCTGCTGGGCCTGGGCGGGATCCGCGAAAATCGACGGATCGGCGAGGCGAGCGGTCAGCTCGTCGTACCGCGCCTGCATCGTCGTCAGCTTGTTCTGCAGCTCTGGACGCACCGCGCCACCCTCCTCCGGATGGTGCCTCGATTATAGCATCGGCGCCCCGGCGCGCGCCTCCGCGGCGACGACCCCGCGCAGCGCCCGGATCGCCACCTCGATCTGCGCGTCGTCGGGCTCCCGAGTCGTCAGCCGCTGCAGCCAGATCCCGGGCGCCGCGGCCGAGCCCGCGAACGCGGCCCGTCCGGTGAGCCGCAGAATCTCGTAGCTGACGCCCGCCACGACCGGCAGCAGCAGAAGCCGCTCGACCACGCCGATCCAGAGCGGCGGGCGGCCGAGCATCGCAAACACGATGAGGGAGACGAGCAGGACGATCAGCACGAAGCTGGTGCCGCACCGTGGATGGAACCGGCTGCGCGTCCGGACCCAGCCGGTCTCGAGCGGCAGCCCCTGCTCGAACGTGTTGACGGCCTTATGCTCCGCGCCGTGATACTGATAGACGCGGGCGAGATCCGGGATGCGACCGATCGCTGCGATGTACCCGACGACGAGCGCGATCCGGAGGCCCCCCTCCCCCAGGTTGAGGGCGAGGGGGGACGGCAGCACGGCCACGGCCAGGCGCGCCGCCAGCGTCGGGATCACGAAGAACAGCACGACCGCCACGCCGAGCCCGCCGGCGAGGGTCACCGCCGCCTCGCGTCCCGTCATGGGCCGGCGGGGCGTGCCCTCCGCCGCCGCATTCGCCGACAGCACGATCGCGTCGGCGCCCAGCATCACCGCGTCGTACAGCGCCGCGATGCCGCGCAGCACGGGCGCCCCCAACCAGGGGTACCGCTGCAGCAGCGAGTCGGACGGCCGCGTCACCGCGAGCAGGTCGCCCGAGGGATCGCGCACGGCGACCGAAACGTATCGAGGGGATCGCATCATGACCCCCTCGAGCACCGCCTGGCCGCCGATCGCGACGGACGGCATTGGGCGCACGGTCCGCTACCGGTCCGCGCGCCCGACGCCCGCCGCGCTACAGCTGCAGCCCATACTTCTTCGCAAACTTCTGGACGCGCCCTTCGGAGTCCACAAACTTCCGCGTGCCGGTGTAGAACGGGTGGCACTTCGAGCAGATCTCGACCCGGATGTTCTCGCGCGTCGACCCGGTCGTGAACGTTTCGCCGCACGCGCACGTCACCGTGGTTTGACGATACTGCGGATGAATGCCTTTCTTCATGGGAACCCACCTCGACTGCCCGCTAAGAGAGAGGGACCTGCGGGGCGATCTGTGCAACAGGCGAAATTATAACACACGCGCAATTGCCCGCGCAAACGCCCGGCCGCGCGCCCTATGCGCCCAGCGCCCCGGCGCGCAGCGCCGCCGGCACTGCGACGCGCGCCTCGATGCGCGGAGCGTACCCGAGCGCGTGGATCTTCGCGATCTCGAAATTGTAGTCGGAGAAAAACACGTACACATCGTGGCGGCGCAGGCGCGCGACCTGCGGGACGCGGGCGAGCCGGCCGGCCTCGCGCAGCGCGGGCTGCGCCGCAAGCGCGAGCCACCGCGGAATCGACGGGCACCAGGGGGCCCGGCCCGACGCCTCCGCCATCCACCCGATGAGATCGCGGAGGGTGTGCGTCACCCCGTCGGTCACGTTGTAGGCCTCGCCGGGGCGGCCCTCCCCCATCACGAGCAGTTGGGCCTCGGCGAGATCGTCCGCGTGCACGAGATCGACGAGATGCCGGCCGCCGTCCGGCAGCGGCAGCACGGGGAGCCGCACGAGCGTGGACGCCTGCGGCCCGAAGTACCGATCGCCCGGGCCGTACACGATGCAGGGCCGGACGATCATCGCCCCCCGTCCGCCCGCCGCCGCGTCGAGGACCGCCCGCTCCGCTTCGATCTTGGATTCCCCGTACACGCCCGCGGGGTTGAACGGGGCGTCCTCACGCACCGCGAGCGGAAGTCGATCGCCGTACACCGAGACCGAGCTCGTATACACGAAGCGTCCGCCGCTCGCGGCCAGCAGCCGGCGCGTCCCGGCAACGTTCGTCTCCCACATCACCTGCGCGGGGCACTGCCACTCGTCGACCGCGCCCGCCACGTGGTAGACGTCCCCCACGCCAACCGCGGCGCGGCTGACGCTCTGCGCGTCAGCCAGGTCGCCGACCGCGATCTCGACGGCCGAACCGAACAGCGCCTCCGCCCGGCGCCCGTCGCGGACAAACACGCGCACCGAGCGCTGACGGCGCAGCAGCGCTCGCACGATCGCGCCGCCGACCATGCCGGTCGCGCCGGTGACCAGCACGGGCGCCTCCCTCACGATCGACGCGGGATCCGGACGGCGCACCGCCGCGGCCGCGCGCACCACGAGCCGCGGGGTGCGAAGGGCCGTCGTCCAGGAAGGGGTGCGCTAGTTGAGATATCTCGTAGGATCCACCGGCACGCCGTGCCAGCGGACTTCGAAGAGGAGATGCGGACCGGTGCTCCATCCCGTGTTGCCGATCCGCCCGAGCAACTGTCCCGCCTCAACCGGCTCGCCGGGCCGCACCGCCGCGGAGGACAGATGGGAGTAGGACGTCTCAAGGCCGCCGCCGTGCTCCACGATGACCATCTGCCCGTAGCCTGACTGCCAGCCGACGAACCGCACCACGCCGTCCCGCGCCGCCAGCACCGGCGATCCCCAGCGCGTCGCGATGTCGAGGCCCGTGTGGAACTCGGGCCGGCGGAAGATCGGCTGGATCCGCCACCCGAACCGCGACGTGATCATGCCGGACGCGGGCCACCGCAGCTGCACCGGCGCGGCCAGCGCCTGTCGGGGCGCGCTCGGTGCCGGAGCCGACGCAGGGACGCGCGCCACCACGGGCGCCGCGCCGGGCGCGGGCACCCGAAGCACCTGGCCGAGCCGAAGCGTGGCGTCCTCCGACAGCCCGTTGGCGGCGGCAAGCTGCGCGACCGACAGCCGGGCGGCGCTTGCCAACTCCCACAGCGTGTCGCCCTCGACGACGGTATGCGCGGCGGTCGCCGGACGCGCCGGGGGAACGGGCCGAGCGGCGCGCGCCGGAGCAGGCGGCAGCGTCACGCGCCTGAGATGCACGAACAGCGACACACGCGGGGACGTCCGCACCGGCCGCGCGGACACCGCGGACGCCACGGGCGCACCGCCGCCAAGCAGGCCACCCGGAAGGAGCATCGGAACGACCGCAAGCGTCGTCGCGAGCAATAGACTGACGGGGACAAGACGGCGTGACCCGATCATCGGCCCCCCGGACACGGTATCACTATAAGTCGAGAAAGTCGCCGCGTAGTGCGACACGGCATCGCAATGGCTGACCGAACGCGCCCTGTGTGCGCCTTCGACGACGTCCTAGTGATTCCTGCCCCGAACGCCGGCTGTTCAGCCGAACGGGGGACCGCGGCGCTCGCCGCGGTCCCCCGCGTGCAGGTGTTCGTGTACCGCTAGGTGTTCGCCTCGCTGTTCTTGATGATCGAACGCAAAAACGCTTGGTTGTTCGGGGTCTTGCGCAGGCGGTCGAGAATCAACTCGGTCATCGCGACCGTGTCCAGCGTCTCGAGGCTCTTGCGCAGCACCCACACCTTCCGCAGCTCTTCGTCGGGAAGCAGCAGTTCCTCGCGACGCGTCCCCGACAGCTTGATGTCGATCGCCGGGAACGTCCGCCGCTCCTGCAGCTTCCGGTTGAGGTGAAGCTCCATGTTGCCCGTGCCCTTGAACTCCTCGTAAATCACGTCGTCCATGCGGCTGCCGGTATCGATCAGCGCGGTCGCGATAATCGTGATGCTGCCGCCTTCCTCGATCTTCCGCGCGGCGCCGAAGAACCGCTTGGGCCGATGCAGCGCGGCGGGATCGAGCCCGCCCGACAGCGTGCGCCCGCTCGGAGGAATCACGAGGTTGTTGGCGCGTGAAAACCGGGTGAGGCTGTCGAGCAGCACGACCACATCGCGGCCGCCCTCGACGAGCCGCTTCGCGCGCTCCAGCACCAGGTCGGCCACCTGCACGTGCTCTTCGGGCGGCCGATCAAACGTGGACGCCACGACCTCGGCCTCCACCGACCGCCGCATGTCGGTTACTTCCTCGGGGCGCTCGTCGAGCAGCAGCACCATCAGGTAAATCTCCTGATGATTCTGCACGATGCTCTGGCCGATCTTCTTGAGCAGCGTGGTCTTGCCGGCCTTCGGCGGCGACACGATCATCGCACGCTGCCCTTTGCCGATCGGTGCGAACAGCTCCACGATGCGCACCGTCAGATCGCTCTGCGGCAGCTCGAGGTTGAGGCGTTCGTGCGGGAAGACCGGCGTGAGCTTCTCGAAATCGGGGCGTGACCGCGCCTGCTCGGGATCGAGCCCGTTCACCGCCTCGACGCGCAGCAGGGCGAAGTACTTCTCGTTGTCCTTGGGCGCGCGGACCTGGCCGAGCACCTCGTCCCCCACCCGCAGCCCGAACCGCTTGATCTGGGACGGCGACACGTAAATGTCCTCGGACCCCGGCAGATAGCCGCTCGTCCGAAGAAACCCATAGCCTTCCTGCATGATCTCGAGCACCCCAGCGCGGAAGATCAGTCCGCTCTGCTCGGTCTGCGCCTGCAAAATCTTCATGATCAACTCCTGTTTCCGATAGCGCCGGAAATTGGGAATGTTCAGCTCTTTGGCGAGATCTTGGAGCTCGTTCATGCTCTTGGTTTCGAGTTCAGCAATCGCCACGCCGTGCCACCTCCATCACACCCCGCTCCGCCCAGTCGGATGGGGATCCGCGGACGATCCGATGCGTTACTGACGCGCTCACGGCCCGGCCGCCTCCACATATCCGGCGCGGCCCTGGGGCCCGGTAAGCAGGAGCGTCACCTGATCGTTGGCCTTGAGATCGCCCACGGCGACCGCCTTGCCGTTGCGGTAGATCGCGACCGCCGGCGTCATCGCAAAGCTGGTGATCGTCTTGTTGGCGCTGCTCACCGTGATGTTGCCGCCGGTCACGCCCACGAGCGTGCCCTTGATGTAGTTGAACTTGTTGAGCCCATCCATGACGCCGGCCAGCGCGAACGCGGCCTCGCCCCGGGTCGTCGGCTGGTTCGGCTTCCACGTCCCGTCGGCGTACGGCGGCATCAGCTTGTGGTCGATCGCCGCGGCGACGTACCCATGGAGCGCCGGCGGCACATCGGCCGCGTCCTTGATCGAGAGCGTCGCCTGAGCCTTCTGCGTCGCCTCACCCTGCAGGCCCATCGCACGGATCAAGAGCGCCGCGAACTCCGCGCGGGGCACCGTGCTGTTCGGTCGGAACGTGTTGTCCGGGAACGTCGCCAGCAGGCCCTTCTGGAAGTCGAGGCTGACCAGGATCGGGTGATCCTTCAGCGGAAACACCGCGCTCAGCGTGTAGACGCCCGGCGGGACCGGATGGCTGTCCTGGTCCTTCTGCAGCCACCGCGTCTCGAACGAGAACGCGTGCCCCCCGGCCAGGGTGACCGACGTGGGCTGCTGGATGAACGTCTGGCCGAGCGACCAGCGCGCGAGCTCGGTGTCCCCACGCTTGATGACGAAGTCGTAGTTCTGCGTCGTCGGAAACTGAAACGTCACGTCGTTCTTCCCGGTGTTGGACACCGTGAACGTCAGATCGACCGGGTCGTCGACGCCGTACACCGCCTTGTCCGTGGTCAGCGTGTAGCTGACGTCTCCGTCGGTGACCACGGCTTTCTGCTGGGACGCCGCCCCGGTGTTGAGCAGCGCGGCGATCGCCGGCTTGACGCTGTCCGGAATCTGGCTGGCGTCCGCGTACGCGGGGATCGCGCCCGTGCCCTGGACGTCCAGACCGGTCGCCAGCGCCTCCACGGCCTGCAGCCGGGTGATCGCCTGATCGGGTTTAAACGTGCCGTCCGGGTTTCCGGGAATCACGCCGACGACGGCGAGTTTCGTAATCGCCTGCTGGTACGGGCTGCCTCCGATGTCCGAGAACAGCGCGTCCGCCGACGCGCCGACCGCGGCCATCACGGCCATCGAGGCTGCCAGGACCATCGCGAGGACTGTCCGGCTGCGTAATGTCATCGCTTCAACCCTCCTCAGCTCTGCCGAGCGGCGCCGCGCCGAGGCGCTGCGGTCTTCCTAAATGCTGTTCCGTCGTTCAACCACCTCATCTCCGCCGCGGCCGTCACGGGAGGGTGCCGAGTGCGTCAGGAGGACACCACGCAATGACGACCGGATGGGGGAACATGCGAGCACATCGCCAGAAGGATGGCTACACAAACGGGCCGTGCGCTCGGGGCCTCCGCAGACTCAGAAGCCGCGCTACCCGGATCGACCTGCACCGGGCCCACACGCGACTGGGCAACACGCGGGATGAGCCATGAACCTTGCGCGCGGTATTCTCTGCAATACGTTATACTCCTTCTTTCCCCGATCGGATTCTCCTCGCTCCGCCGCGTCCCGAGGGGCGCGTGGAGACCGTCCTGTTACATTCGCTCCGTGGCGGTGACCCCGGCAAGATCGAGCGTGTTCCGCAGCGCCCGGCGCACTGCGTCGACGAGCACGAGCCGGGCCGCGGTCAGCGCCGGATCGTCCGTCAAGACCCTGCACTGTCCATAGAATACGTGGAACGCTTCTGCAAGTTCCCGGGCGTACGCGCACAGCCGTTGAGGTTCCCGGCGAGTGCCGGCGGCGTAGACCACCTCGGGCAGGTCGAGCACCCGCTTGGCCAGCGCCCACTCCTCGGGCGCCTGCAGCCGCGCGAGATCGGCATCGCCCGGCGCCGGCGCGGGAACGCCGAGACGCTCCGCCTCTTTCAGTATACTGCAGATCCGCGCGTGCGCGTACTGGACGTAGTATACTGGGTTTTCGGACGATTGGCGCCGGGCGAGCGCGAGATCGAAATCCATCGGCACCGACGAGCTTACCATAATATAGAAGTAGCGGGCGGCGTCTTTCCCGACGCTCTCGACGAGGTCGCGGAGCGTGACGAAATCCCCGCTGCGCTTGCTCATCCGCACCGCTTCGCCCTCGTTGCGGAGCCTGACGTGCTGGTACAGTACAACCTCGAACGTGGACGGATCGTGCCCGAGCGCCTCGAGCGCGCCTCGGACGCGGGCGACGTCCCCGACGTGGTCGACCCCCCAGACGTCGATCAGATGGTCGAACCCGCGCGCGTATTTGTCCAGGTGGTAGGGAACGTCGATGGCGAAATACGTCGGGCGCCCGTCGCTGCGCACGATCACGCGGTCCTTGTCGTCGCCGAATCGCGTCGACCGGAACCAGAGCGCGCCGTCCTCCTCATAGACTAGGTCCTGGGCCCGCAGCGCCTCGAGGCACCGGCCGACCGCGCCGCCGTCGTGCAGACTCCGCTCGCTGAACCACGTGTCGAACCGGATGCCGAACTCTTCGAGGCTCTCGCGAATCTCCTCGACCATCATGCGGACGGCCAGTTCCTGGATACGCGGCAGGCGCGCCGCACCGGCGTCGGCCAGGCCGGGGCCCTCGGACTCGAGGATCCGCTGCGCGATCTCCGCGACGTACGCCCCCTGATAGCCGTCCGCGGGGACCTCGAACGGGCGGCCCAACAACTCGAGATACCGTGCCTCGACCGACCGCGCGAGCAGCTCGACCTGGGCGCCGTAGTCGTTCACGTAGAATTCGCGGGAGACCCGAAAGCCGAGCGCCTCCAGCAGACGGGCAATCGTCTCGCCGACCGCCCCGTTGCGACCGGTGCCGACGTGGAGGGGCCCGGTGGGGTTGGCGCTGACGTACTCCACGAGGACCCGGCGGCCGCGGCCCACGTCGGTGCCGCCGTACGCCGTGTCCTCGGCGTGGACGCGCCCGAGCCACCGGTGGATGACCGCGGGCGCCACAAACAGGTTAACGAAGCCGGGGCCGGCCAATTCCGCGCGCGCGATCATCTCGGACGGCACGCCCAGGTGGCGGAGGACGATGGCGGCGACGTCTCGCGCCGGCCGGCCGACCTGTTTCGCCAGCACCAGCGCCACGTTCGTCGCGTAGTCGCCGTGCCGGGGGTCGCGGGGCGGCGCGACCTCGAACGACGGCATCGGATCGGGGATCGGCGGCAGGTCGCCCGCGGCGACCGCACGGTCCACCGCCGCCCGCACGAGCTCGCGCAGCTCCTGGGTGATCACCGGGCCGGCCGCCGGGCCCGCGTGGCGCCGCGCCCGCCGCCGGGCGCGGTCCTACAGCCGGACGACACCGATCCGGGCCGGGTCCTGAATGTGGATGGTGTCGACGAAGCGAATCTCGCGCGTCGCCGAGGTCATCATCAGGGAGTGCGTGCGGACGCCGCCGCCGAACAGCCGGACGCCGCGGAACAGGTCGCCGTCGGTGATCCCGGTCGCGGCGAAGACGATGTTGGTGCCGCGCACCAGCTCCTCGGTCCGGAAGATCCGGTCGGGATCGCTGATGCCCATGCTCTTGGTGCGCTCCCGCTCCTCCTCGTTCCGATACCACAGGCGCCCCTGCATCTCACCGCCGAGACAGCGCAGCGCGGCCGCGGCGAGCACGCCCTCGGGCGCCCCCCCGATGCCCATCACCGCGTGCACGCCCGTGCCGGAGACGGCGACCGAGATCGCGGGCGCGGTGTCGCCGTCCGAGATCAGCTTGATCCGCGCCCCGGTGCGGCGCACCGCCTTGATCAGATCGGCGTGCCGGGGCCGGTCGAGAATCACGACCGTGATGTCCGTCACCCGGCGGTCGAGCACGTCGGCCAGGACCTGGAGGTTGCGCTCGGGAGGCCACCGGAGATCGACCTTGCCGGCCGCCTGCGGCGGGACGATCAGCTTCTCCATGTAAATGTCCGGCGCGTGGAGAATCCCGCCGCGCTCGGAGATCGCGAGAATGGCGATCGAGTTGGGCTGGCCCTTGGCGACGAGGTTGGTGCCCTCCACCGGATCGACGGCGATGTCGACGTCGAACCCGCGGCCGGTGCCGACCTCCTCCCCGATGAACAGCATCGGGGCCTCGTCCCGCTCCCCCTCCCCGATCACGATGCGGCCGTGGATCGGCAGCCGCCCCAGCGTGTCGCGCATCGCCGTCACCGCAGCCTGGTCGGCGCGGTCGTTGTCCCCCTCGCCCATGTGGTGGGCGGCGGCCATCGCCGCGGCCTCGGTCACGGTCACGACGTCGATCGCGAGCGTCCGCTCCATGCCTTCCCCTTTCGCGCCATCCGCCGGGCCGGGCACGTTAGTGCGTTTCTGCCGGCCGTTCGGTCAGGGTGACCGAGACCTTGTGGGTCGCGCCGTCGCGTATGTACGTCAGCGTGACCGTGTCGCCGATCTTCTTCCCGATGATCGTCTGCACAAAGTCGTTCCAGCTGGTGACGGGCTGTCCCGAGACCTCGGTGATGATGTCGTTCGGCTGCAGCCCGGCCTTGGCCGCGGGCGACCCCGGCTCGACGCCGCGCACGAGCATCCCGTGGTCGGTGTTGAGGTTATAGGCTTTGGCCACCTGCGGGTCGATCTCGCCGCCGTAGTCCACGCCCACCCACGGGCGGACGACCTGCCCCTTCGTGATCAACTGCTCCATCTCGACCCGCGCGACGTCGCTCGGGATCGCAAACCCGATGCCCTGGGCGTTCGGGAGGATCGCGGTATTGATCCCGATCACGCGGCCGCTGCTGTCGACGAGCGCGCCGCCGCTGTTCCCGGGATTGATCTGCGCCGACGTCTGGATCAGGTTCTCCACGATCATGTTCGGCATCTGGATGCTCCGATTCAACGCGCTCACGACGCCGGTCGTCACGGTGCTGCCCAATCCAAACGGGTTCCCGATCGCGATCGCGAGCTGCCCGACCTGGAGGTTGCTGCTGCTGCCGAGCGCCGCCGCAGGCAGCGGATCGGGAGAGTCCACCTTGACAACGGCGAGGTCCGCGAACGGATCGGTCCCCACGACCTTCCCGGGCAGCGTTTTCCCGCCAGCCAGCGTGACTCGGATCGTGGTCGCGCCCTCCACCACGTGGTTGTTCGTGAGCACGTAGCCGTCCGTCCGCACGATCACGCCCGAACCGGCGCCCTGCTCGGGATAGGCGCCGAACATCGTCTGCACCTGCGCCTCGGTGTTGATGTTGACGACGGCGGGGCGGACGGACTTGACGACGTTGATCACCACCGACTCCTCGGGCGTCAGCCCGCTGCCTTGGGGCGGCACCGGCAGCACGGCGGCGTTGGGCGTCGGGGCGCCCGGCGGCACGGGCGCGGTCCCGCCGCCGGCGGGCGGCACCGCGTGGGGGCTGAGCGGCGGAGACACCTGCGGCAGCATCGACTGCACGTTCACGTACCGGGGCAGCACCATGCCCCCGAGCAGCGCGCCGGCCGCCACGGCCACCAACACCAACCACACCACTCCCGGGTACGCGACTCCGCCGGGCCGGCGCGGGGCCGTGGGCTGCGTTGCCATGCTGCGATCCCTCCTTGACATCGTCGGGCGTTCCTTATTATAGCATTCCCGAAATCCGGGCACCCGGCAGGGTTCCCCGCACCGGACATCCCGGCATCCCCCTCCAGCCGCCCGCAGGGAGGTGCGTTCCTCCAGGCGCCCCCGCGCGGCGTTCCGGGGACGCCGCCCTCAGATTGTGATGTGAATCACGGCCGTGTCCGGCGGGGTCCGGTATCATTGCGACACCGCCCCGGGTGCGAACGGCGACGACAGGCCTGCGATGCGGCTGGCCGCGGCGGATCCCGGTGCGGGAAGGAGTGTCAACGGACCCGTTGAACACCATCCGCAAGCCAGCACATTCAATGGCGATGCGTGGCAGTTGGGGGAGGGCGCGGATGTCAAGGCGGCTCTCCGGCACACGTACCTTCCTCTTTACAGACCTTGAGGGATCCACCGAACTCCTGCAGCAACTAGGAGACGCGGTTTTTATGGAAGCCAGCGCCGCGCACGACCGCCACCTGCGTGCGGCGTTCGAGGCCGCCGCCGCGGAAGAGATCAGCAGCCGTGGAGACGGTTTCCTGGTCGTGTTCCGCCGTGCGCAGGACGGCGTCGCCGCAGCGATCGCGGCGCAGCGCGCGTTGATGGCGCATGCGTGGCCGTCGGGGCTGGTCCTCCGGACGCGAATGGGACTGCACACCGGAGAGCCCATGCCCGGGATGACGGACTACGTCGGGCTCGATGTGAATCGCGCGGCGCGCATTTGCGCGGCGGGGTACGGCGGACAAATTCTCCTTTCGGAGGCCACCGCGCTGCTCGTCGTCCGCAATTTGCCCGGCGGCGCGAGCCTGCGCAACTTGGGGCGGCATCGTCTCAAAGACCTGCGGGAGCCTGAGCGAATCTTCCAGGTACTGCATCCGAGTCTGCCCGCGGACTTCCCGCCGCTCCGGTCCCAGCTCAACGGCAGACAGATTTTGCCTTGGCTGCTCAGCAGCTTTGTGGGACGCGAGCGTGAACTTGCCGATGTCAGACGACTCCTCGCCTCGACCCGGCTGCTGACCGTCACCGGATCGGGCGGGTGCGGGAAAACGCGGATGAGCCTCGCGACGGCCGCGGCCGTACTCGAGGAATACCCGGATGGCGTGCTGTTCGTGGAATTGGCAGCCCTGTCCGATCCGGCCCTCGTGCTGCCGACTGTGGCGGCGGCGCTCGATCTTCGAGAAGCCCCCGGTCATTCACTTCAGACGGTTCTGATGGATGACCTGCGCTCCAAACAGATGCTGTTGGTCCTCGACAACTGCGAGCACCTTGTCGACGCGTGTGCGACGCTCGCGGTGGCGCTGCTGCAGGCCTGCCCGGGCCTGCGCGTGCTCGCCACCAGCCGGGAGCCCCTGGACGTTCTGGGGGAAACTGTGTGGCGGGTGCCGTCGCTGTCCTTCCCCGACCCACGGCAGCTGCCGTCCCTGGACGCCCTCATGGAATATGAAGCGGTCCGTCTGTTCGTTGAGCGGGCCGCGGCCGTCCAGCAGAATTTTGCGCTCACGCCGGAAAACGCTCGCGCCGTCGCGGACGTGTGCCAGCGGCTCGACGGGATACCGCTCGCGATTGAGCTCGCCGCCGCAAGGGTCCCGACGCTGCCGGTTGAGGAAATTGCGGTGCGCCTGGGCGACTGCTTCCGCCTGCTCACACGAGGAAGCCGGACGGCCTTGCCGAGGCAGCAGACGCTCCGAGCGGCGATGGACTGGGGATACCATCTGCTGTCGGTGCCGGAGCAAGCCACTCTGCGGCGTTTATCGATCTTCGCCGGAGGCTGGACGCTGGATGCGGCGGAGGCGATCTGCGAAGGCAGTCACGTACGCGCGCAAGATGCGATGGATCTGCTGACACACCTCACGTTCAAATCGTGGATCTTCGCCGATGAGGAGCGCGGGCGCATTCGTTATCGATGTCTTGAAACCATCGTGCAGTACGGTCGGGAGCGACTCTCCGAGGCCGGAGAGGAAGAAGCAGCGAGAAGACGGCATCTCGACTGGTATGTGGCGCTGGCCGAATCTGCGGAACCCGAATTGGTGGGCGCCCAGCAAACGAACTGGGTGGAGCGCCTCACCGCTGAGCACGATAACCTGCGCGCGGCGATGGAATGGGCGAGCACCAGCAACAACATTGAGGCGGGGGTGCGGATCGCCGGCGCGGTGTGGCGATTTTGGTACATCCGCGGACACTTCGACGAAGGCCGGAAATGGGTGGAGACCCTGGCACGCGGGGGCGATCATGTGGCAAGCGCCGTCCGTGCAAAGGCGCTGCAGGGGGCCGGCAGTCTCGCGGTCTTTGGCCAGAGCGACTTCGCCGCCGGCGAGCACTTCTATAAGCAGGCACTGGATCTGTGGCGCGAGGTTGGGAACGACGCGGGTGTTGCCTTCACGCTCAACGGCTTGGGGATGGTGGCCGCCGGACAGGGTGCATACGCGTCCGCACGCGCATTCTTTGAGGAAAGCCTCGCCATCAGGCGCCGGCTGGAGGATATTTGGGGGATCGCCGCCTCCCTCCACAACCTCGGGCGTCTCGCCTACCGTCAGGCAGACTATGAGACGGCGCTTGTGTTGATTGAGGAGAGCCTGACCATTTATCGTGAGCGCGGCGACAAGCAAGGCATCGCCATGGCCCTGGTCAACCTGGGATTTGTTGCCTGCAACAGGGCCGAGTATCAGTCGGCGCGGTCGCTCTTTGACGAAAGTCTCGTGCTCCGCCAGGAGTTGGGCGACGAGCGCGGCATCGCGTATGCTCTGGAAGGATTTGCGTGGCTGGCGGGCGCGCAGGGGCAAGCCAGACTTGCGGCGCTGCTGTTTGGAGCGGCGAACGCCCTGCGGCAATCCCTCAGGGCACTGTTGCCTCCGGCGGATCGCCCGTACGATCGGCAGATCAGCGCGGCGCGCGCTGAACTTGGGGACGATGCGTTTTCAGCCGCGTGGGCCGAGGGAGGTGCCATGACGCTGGACGAAGCCGTCCGTGAGGCGCGAAGACGACTGTAGCACGCTCAAAGAAGAACTACGGGGGGTGAGGACGTGGGCGATGCAACGGGGAGGAGCCTACCGTACCATCAGGTCAAGAAAGCGATCGACATCGCCAATCAGATCGGAAACGACGCGCCCGAGCAGATTGTGAGGTCGCTCGGCCACAGTATGCAAAACATGCTGGTGGGTAGGGAGGACATAGCCCGTTTCAAGGAGGAGGCAGGAGAGCTCGGTCTGGGACTCGACCCTACGAATGTCAAAGTCGGAATTCTTCCCGCGCTCAAGAAAGCGCACGACGCTGGACATGATGGGGCTGACGATGCGGCGAAGTTTGTACAGGCCGCGATAGATCTAATGGATGCGGCGCTTACGGCGCCCACCAGCAGCGCAGGCTACCACGAAATGGTCCGGCGGGCCGCCCGCGTCGCGTCTAACCTGCTCGCAGCTTCCCTTGCCGCTCTTCCGTAGCGGCGCACCGGAGAGAGACCGTGCGCGGACCGCTGAGCGGCGCCCAACCGCGGTCGCGACGCTGATGCCGGAGTTACCGTGAAGACGTGCAGAGCATCGCAGACGTTGTTCCGGGTCGGGTTCGGCACCGGCCACCAAGTCGAACTCCCTTGTAGATGAGGGTAGCCCGGCCATCTGGGCGGCGCGCGTGTAGGCCGTTGCTGTTCCACTAATTCTTGCCGCTTCGTGTTGTAAGTTCAAGAATAGTACCGGCACAACGGCTCGGGCACGCGCCTATTACCGTGCCCGTGACCGCAACCTATAGACAAACGATCTCCATAAGGAGCGTCATCATGGCTGCGGGGCCAAACGGCTTGGTTCCAATCCTCGACTGGCAAGAACTCGCCGGAAGCGAGCGTCCCATCGCCGTCGATGCCAACGTGCCACTTCCCCTGGACTATCAACTAACAGTCTCCCTCGTCATTCGCCAACGACCAGGCAGCCAACCGCTGCGAGACCTCGCGTATTGGCAGAACACACCGCTGGCCGAGCGCCGCTTCCTCTCGCCCAGTGAATATAGGCAGAAATTCGGGGCGGCGGAAGACGATGTGAAAGCAGTGGTCGATTTCGTGAATGCGTACGGAATGACCGTGCTCACCCAGGACGCGGGACGGCGCAACGTCAGCGTGCACGGCACCGCGGGGCAGATGAACCACTTCTTCCGCATCGTGCTGATCTGGTACGAACTCAAGTTTCCGAGAACGCCGCGCGGCACCCACGCAAAGGCAACGACGAAACAACCGGGCGCGACGACACAGGAGCAGGTGGTGCCGTCCTGGCGTCACGGTTATCACGGCCCGGTATCCGTGCCGTTGCAAATTGCCCTGTACGTCACGGCCGTGATCGGGCTCGACGACCGGGCCATCAGCATCAGTGGGCCGGATGGCACCAACGACCCCTCCCGTTCCGGCTACCTTTCGGTCCCAAGACTTGCGCACATCTACAACTTCCCCAGGTCCCGCACAGCCAATCAAACCATCGGCGTGATCGCGCCACAAAAGAGGCCGGGCGAGGGCGCCAGCTATTTCGCCCCCGACCTCACCGATCACTACTTTCCCAGCTTGGAAGTAGGCTACCAGACCGCGCCGGCCTTGATCCACGACGTGAATCTGCAGGTCGGCAGAGACCAATTCGGCAACGACAAAATATTCTTGAACAACCCAACCAATGTGCAACAGGCCAGCCCGGCCAACTGGAATTTATTCCCGTACTACTGGATCACCGAGCTGACGCAGGATATCGCGACCTCCGCGACGATCGCGCAGGGCGCGACGGTCAACGTCTATTTCACCGAGGACTCCGAGCAGGGTTGGCTCGTTTTCCTCAACCGCGTGCTGCTCCCCGAAGACGAGAAACAGCCGACCGTCGTCACCTGTAGCTGGCTCCTGTACTATAGCGACGACCCCAACGAATGCGGTTTGGCCGACAAGCCCGCCTCGCTCGCCTTCGTCATGAGCACACTGTTCAAACAGCTCGCGATGTGCGGTATCAATGTCTTCGTTGGTGTGGGCGACTGGGGCGCGGATGACGGGGTGACGGACGGCAACGCCCATGTGAGCTATCCGGGCGGCGATCCCTGGGTCACCTCCTGCGGCGGCACGATCGTCGGCAACGTGCGCAATGGCCCGCCGCTCAGCTTCGACGAATTCGTCTGGAGCGACGCGCACACCAGCACGGGGTCCGACTTCGGTGACGCTGACTCAGATTTCGGCGCGACCGGCGGCGGTGTCAGCAAGATATTCCAAGCCCCTGAATACCAAACTACGGCCGGGATTAAGGTTGTCGATTCCGCCAACAATCTCCACAAGGGCCGAGGCGTGCCCGATGTCGCCGGCATGGTCGCCTACAGCGGGTTCTTCGTAAACGGTATAGAGTATACTTTCATCGGGACGAGCTGTGTCGCACCGCTCTATGCCGGGCTCACCGCGGTGCTGCAAAATGCCGTTGGGATGCCGCTCGGTCCCCTCAACCCAACGCTGTATCAGCTGGGCAGCGACACCACGATGTCACCATTCAATGACGTCACCTATGGCGACAACGATTCCGCAGACACGCCGAAGTCACCCTACTACCAAGCGAGGAAAGGGTGGGACGCGTGCACGGGGTGGGGTAGCATCGACGGCACGAAGCTGTTGCGCGCCATCGCCATGCAGCTCATTCGACCTCCTGACCGATAACAGCACGCCCAACAGCGCCGGGTCCTCCCGAGGCGGCAGCTTCTCCACATGTAACCTCGTCGTCGGCATCGGCCCGCGCAGGCAGAGCTGGGTCCTCAACGCAGCGCACCGCAGCGAACCCGCTACCCGGTCTGATCGAGACGTCGTCGCGTTTGGCCGGTCGTCGCTCGGGCAGCGGCACGGGGAAGCATTTGGGCGAGCGGGGCCCCGACGATACCATGTCCCCCCGGATCGGTGTCATCGGTCTTGCCTGTTCGCTGTCGCGTTGCCGCGGCGGGGGGCGTACGGTATAATCGGGACACTTTGAGACATCCCTATCCGGCACCTCGCCCCCTGCCGCGGTTCAGCCCATGCTAGATTGGCTCGGTCGACCACGACGGGGCGCCTCCGAGCGCCGCGACATGCCGGCCGGGCTGTGGACCAAGTGTCCGCGCTGCGCGAACCTCGTCTACCGCCGGGAGCTCGAGCGCAACCTGCGCGTCTGTCCGCGCTGCGGCTACCACCACCGGCTGTCGGCGGCGGACCGTCTGGCGCTGGTACTCGACCGCGGCTCGTTCGAAGAAGCCGACCAGGGGCTCGTCCCGGAGGACCCGCTGGGGTTCACCGACGAGAAGCCGTACCCCGCGCGGGTGGAGGAAGCGCAGCGCCGGACCGGGCAGCCCGAAGCGGTGATCACCGGCACCGGGACGGTCGAAGGCGCGCGGGCGGTCGTGGGGGCGATGGAGTTCGGGTTCATGGGCGGCAGCCTCGGCTCCGTCGTCGGGGAGAAGATCGCCCGCAGCGCGGAGCGCGCCCACGCGCACCGCTTGCCGTTCGTGCTGTTCGTCGCCTCGGGCGGCGCACGCATGCAGGAGGGCACGCTGTCCCTGCTGCAGATGGCGAAGACCAGCGTGGCGCTGGGCCGGCTCGCCGACGCGGGCATCGCGTTCATCTCCGTGCTGTGCGACCCGACGACGGGCGGCGTCGCCGCGAGCTTCGCGTTCCAGGGCGACGTGATCTTGGCAGAACCCGGCGCCCTCATCGGATTCGCCGGACCGCGCGTGATCGAACAAACCATCCGGCAGAAGCTGCCCGAAGGCTTTCAGACCGCGGAGTTCCTGCTGGAGCACGGGCTCGTGGACGGCATCGTGCCCCGCGCCGACCTGCGCGCCGCGCTCGCGCGCCTGCTGCGCCTGACGAACGCGCCGTGCGACCCCCTCCTCGCCGGCCTGCCCGCGCAGGGCTGGGCCACGGACGAACGGACGGAGGCCGATGAGCAGCCGACCGCCTGACCTGACGGGGCCGGCCCCGAGCGATCCGTCCGAGCGCGATCTCGCGGACGTGGAGCGCGAGATCGGCGAGCTGCGCCGGATCACGACCGCCCAGCGGCTGGACCTCGCCGAGCAGATCTCGGCGCTCGAGCTGCGGGCCGAGGGCCTCCGCGAGGAGATCGCCCGCCACCCGTCGCCCTGGCAGCGGGTGCAGCTCGCACGCCATGCCGAGCGCCCGAAGGTGGACGACTACATCGCCGGCCTGACCTCGGAGTTCGCGGAGCTCCACGGAGACCGCGCGTTCGGCGACGACCCGGCGATCATCGCCGGCCTCGGCCTGATCGACGGCCGGCCCGCGGCGCTCATCGGCCATGCGAAGGGACGCGACACCCGCGAGAACATCGCGCGCCGGTTCGGCATGCCCAATCCCGAGGGCTACCGGAAGGCCCTGCGCGTCATGGCGCTCGCGGAGAAGCTGCACGCGCCCGTCGTCACCCTGATCGATACGCCCGGGGCGTTCCCCGGGAAGGAAGCCGAGGAACGCGGCCAGAGCGAGGCGATCGCCCGCGCCCTCCTCAAGATGGCCCGGCTGCGGACCCCGATCATCACCGTGATCACCGGCGAAGGCGGCAGCGGCGGCGCGCTCGCGGTCGGCATGGGCGACGTGCTGCTGATGCTCGAGCACGCGGTCTACTCGGTCATCTCCCCCGAGGGCTGCGCGGCGATTCTGTGGCGGGACGCGTCCCGCGCCAAGGAGGCCGCGGAGGCGCTGCACCTCACCGCGCCCGATCTCGTCGAGCTCGGCATCGCCGACGAGATCATCCCCGAGCCGCCGGGGGGCGCCCACCGCCACCGCGACGACGCGGTCGCCGCGGTGGCCGCCGCGGTCCGCCGGCGCCTGGCCGCCTGCGAGGGGCGCTCGGAGGAATCGCTCGTGGCGGGCCGGTATGAGAAGTACCGTCGCATCGGCCGGATCCGCGACGTGGCGGCGGGCGGCGACTCGGAGGCGCAGGCGACATGAGCGACGATCGACGGCTCGATCTGGAGGAGATCCAGGCGCTGATCGACCTCGCGGTCGCATCCGAGATCGCGGAGCTCGAGGTCGAGGCGCCGCACATCAAGGTCAAGATCAAGAAGCCCCGGACGCGGGCGGCCGCGCCCGACGCGCCCGACAGCGCGGCGCCCGAGCGCACGGACCCGCGCGCGGACGTACGGCCGGGACCCGAGGGGCGCTATGCGCCGATCGTGGCGCCGATGGTCGGGACGTTCTACCGCGCCGCCAGCCCCGATGCGCCGCCGTTCGTCCAGGAGGGGGACGCGGTCGAGGTCGGGCAGACGGTCTGCATCCTCGAGGCGATGAAGCTGTTCAACGAGATTCAGAGCGATGTCGCCGGCCGTGTCGTGAGCGTGCTCGCGGACAATGGCGCGGCGGTCGAGTACGGGCAGCCGCTGTTCCTGATCGATCCCTCGTCCGCGTAATCCGATGTTCAAGAAAGTACTGATCGCCAATCGGGGCGAGATCGCGGTACGCGTCATCCGCGCGTGCCGCGAGCTCGGCATCCCCACCGCGGCGGTGTATTCCGACGCCGACCGCGACGCGCTGCACGTCCGGATGGCCGACGAGGCGTTCTGCATCGGGCCCGCGCCCGCGCGGGACAGCTACCTCAACATCCCCAACATCATGGCCACCGCCGAGTTGCTCGGCGTCGACGCGATCCATCCGGGCTACGGATTCCTCGCGGAGAACCCGCACTTCGCCGAGATCTGCCGGGACTGCCACATCACGTTCATCGGCCCGTCCCCCGAAGCCATCGCGAAGATGGGCGACAAGGCCGAGGCGCGGCGCATGATGCGCAAGGCCGGCCTGCCGGTCGTGCCCGGGAGCATGGCCCCCGTGCGCGACGAGGCGGCGGCGCTCGCGGCCGCACGGGAGACCGGGTATCCGCTGATCATCAAGGCCGCCGCCGGCGGCGGCGGCCGAGGGATGCGCGTCGTCCAGTCGGCAGGCGACCTGCGCCGGGCGCTCGCCACCGCCCAGCGGGAGGCGGAGGCCGCGTTCGGCAACTCCGAGATCTACGTCGAACGGTACCTGGAGGAACCCCGGCACATCGAAGTACAGCTCGTCGCCGACGGCCGGGGAGCCATTGTGGCGGTGGGCGAGCGGGACTGCTCCATCCAGCGCCGGCATCAGAAGCTGCTGGAGGAATCGCCCGCGGTGGGGCTGAGCCCCCGGATGCGGCGCGCGCTGCTGCGGGCGGCGGTCCGCGCGGCCGAGGTCGTCGGGTACACCAGCGTGGGGACCGTCGAGTTTCTGGTCGAGGCCGGCCGGCGCCTCTACTTTATGGAGATGAACACCCGGATCCAGGTCGAGCACCCGGTCACCGAGATGGTCACCGACATCGACCTGATCAAAGAGCAGATCCGGATCGCCGCCGGCGAGCGCCTCTCGCTGCCCCGCGACGTCGCCACCCACGGCCACGCGATCGAGTGCCGCGTCAACGCCGAGGATCCGGCCCGAGATTTTCTGCCCTCGCCGGGGCCGATCACCGCGTTCGTGCCGCCCGGCGGTCCCGGCATCCGCGTGGACACCCACGCGTACGCGGGCTACACGATTCCTCCGCAGTACGATTCCCTCGTCGCGAAGGTCATCGCCTGGGGGCGCGACCGCGACGAGTCGATTGCGCGGATGCAGCGGGCCCTGGGCGAGTTCGAGATCGGCGGCATCAAGACGACGATCCCGTTCCATCTCCAAGTGCTCGACAACGCGTTCTTCCGGCGCGGCGAAGTGTACATCAACTTCGTCCAGCGGCGCATCGACCTTGAGGCGTCCGACCCGGCCTGATCACGCGGAGCGGGGCACCGGGCCGCGCTCGATCAGTAGCCGCCCTTGCCCCCGTCGCTCATCCCGCCGCCGCCGTTGCCGCCACCATTCCCATAGGCGCTGCTGCTCCCGTACCCGGCGCTGCAACACCACGTCGGGGCGGGGACGACGGCGGCCTTGAGATCCACCGTCGCGGCGAACCACTTGCCGGCGATGCCGTTGCCGTTCGTGTCGCCCGGCGCCTGATCGCGGGAGTACGTGTAGAGCAGGTGGCCGTTGTACGCCACCTGCGAGCCGTTGGCGGTCTTGACGAGCGACAGCTTGCCCGTCAGCATCGGCGCGGCGGTCGGCGCGGAGTCGCTGAGCAGCGCAGGCCAGACCGAGCCGCACCCGCCGGTGCACCCGCTCGTGGTCGCCGTATCACCGGTAAAGTAGTAGAGGGTCATCCCCTTCGCGTTCGTGAGGATTTCTTTCGACACGCCGTCGACCTTCGCCGTTGCCATGCCGACGGTCTCCCCGGCCGCGACGCTCGACGCCGGAACGGTCAGCACCACCATGGCACCGATCAGAAGCAGAAGGATCGTTCGCATGAGTCTCACCTCTCACGTGTCGTTAGTCCCCCGGCGTAGTTACGCCGGGATCGTCAGCTCATCGAGTCCCCGCGGATAAAACGTGATCATGTCCATCCCGCGCTCCGTGACCACCACGGTGTCCGAGTGGCGGAATCCCGCGAACCCGGGGACGTACAGGCCCGGCTCCACGCTGAACACCATGCCGGGCTGCATCGGCGTGTCGTCGCCGAGGTCGAAGAACGGCGCCTCGTGGATTCCCATGCCGAGCGCGTGCCCCGTGTGGTGCCGCCAGTAGGGCATGAGATCGTGCGCCTCGTAGTACGCGGTCACCGCCCGGTCGACGGCGGAGCACGGCGCGCCCGGCCGGATCGCGTCGAACGCGGTCTCGAGCGCGCCGACCATCAGATCGAACATGCGCCGCTGGCGGTCGTCCGGCGTGCCGATCACCATCGTCCGCTCGAGTTCACTGCCGTAGCCGCCGACCGCCGCGCCGGCGCCCGTGACGAGCACATCGCCCGGCCGAAACACCGCGTTGGTCGTCATCGAGTGGGGCAGCGCGGAGTCCTTCCCGATCTGCCCCCGGTACCCCGCGTGCGCGCCGGCACGCAGCCACGAGAGCGGCCGGTACTCCGGCCCGAGCGTGCGGATCATGGTCTGGGTGGCGTCGAGCGACGCGCGGCCGCTTACCTCGGTCTCGGTCAGTCCGGGACGGGTGTACGCCTGCAGCAGCCGGTGCGCCTCGTTGCCCCACTTCGCGCTCTCGCGGATCAGCGCGATCTCCTCGGATGACTTGACGGCGATCATCTCCTCGATCAGATCGCGCGACGGTACGACCGCGGCGTCCGGCAGCAGCTCGCTCAGCTTCGGACCCCGGTATCCGTAGCCGCCGCCGTACCCGTCGCTGTCGCAGCCCACCTTGCCGGTGCCGAGCCCGAGGTCGCGGCAGATCGCGGCAAACCGCTGCATCGGGTGGGTGCGCCCCGGATACTCCGGGTACGCCTCGACCTCATCGACGAGCGCGTGCAGGCGCGAGTGCTCGTCCTCCAGTTTGGGGACGTACAGCACGCTGCGCCCATCGCGGGGAAACGCCAGCCCGATCGGGCGCTCGGTCTGGATGAAGGCGAAGCCGGTCAGGTAAAACACCTGGGTCGGACTGAACAAGCACAGCCCGCCGAGGTCGCGGCGGCCGAGGGCCTCGCGAACCCGCGCTTGGCGCCGCCGCGTCTCGCCCGCACTGATCGTCAACACGATCGCTCACCTCGCACGCGTCGTTGCGGGGCGCCGGGGATCCGGCGGGACCGCGCCTGAGTGGTTCGCCGCGCGTCCGTGGCACTCCCGCCGCGCCCAGAGGGAGCCGCTTCAGACAGCGCGAACGGATAAGGGACCGTCAAAAGGGGGAATTTCCATGGGCGTCCTGATCGGGATCATCATCATCGTCGTCCTGCTGTATTGGAGCGGCGTGAAGATCGTCCGCGAGTACCAGCGCCTCGTCGTGTTCCGCCTCGGCCGCAGCATGGGCGCCAAGGGCCCGGGCATCGTCTACCTGATCCCCATGGTCGACCGCGCCGTCCTGGCGGACCTCCGGGAACTCTATCTCGAGATTCCCGCCCAGACCTGCATCACCAAGGACAACGCGCCAATCTCGATCGACTTCTTCATCTACTACAAGGTCATCGATCCCGCCCTCAGCGTGATCCAGGTCGGCAACTTCCAAGGCGCCGCGCAGGGCATCGCGATGACCACCCTCCGCGCCGTCATCGGCGACATCAGCCTCGACGACGTGCTCGCCAAGCGCGAGCAGATCAACCAGGTGATGCAGGCGAAGCTCGACGACGTCACGGAGCGGTGGGGCGTGAAGGTGACGACCGTCGAGATCCGCGAGATCACCCCGCCGAAGGAAGTCCAGGACGCAATGAACCGCCAGATGTCCGCCGAACGGACCCGGCGCGCGCTGGTCACCGAAGCGGACGGCAAGAAGCAGGCGGCGATCACGATCGCCGAGGGCGAGAAGCAGTCGAAGATCCTCAGTGCCGAAGGCGACCGCCAGGCGGCGATCCTCCGTGCCGAAGGCTTCTCCCTCGCCCTCGATCGGATCTTCTCCGTCGCCAAGAACGTCGACCTCAATACGATGAGCCTGCAGTACCTCGACACGCTCAAGTCGCTCGGCCAGAGCCCCGCGACCAAGATCGTGTTCCCGATGGAGTTCACGCGGCTGCTCCAGCCGTTCCTGGACGTGCGCGGCGGGCCGCAGCCAGCGGCGCCGCGGGAGCCCGAACAGCACGGGTAGCGCGGCGGCGCGCGGGCGGGCGAGCGCGGCAGGGACGCGGCGGTCCCGGGCACGAGGCGATCAACGACTCTCGTGCCGCGGGTCACGCCCGATGTTCGGGTGCTCGACGGCGCCGGTGGATCGGATGCCGGTCTAGCCGCCGCCACCACCTGCGGGGCCCGACCCCGCTTGTCCGAAGAAGTTGCCGATGTCGTTGATGCCCATCGCCGACAACGCGACGGCTACGATCGTCAAGGCGCGATCGAGCCCGGGCCACGTCGACTGCGCCTGAATGGTCGCCGGCAGGTTGAAGTTATACGCGGTGACAAAGACACCTGAGAGCACGACCGCGATGAGCTTTGCCCAGAAGTGGTCCACGCCGAACACCGTCTCGTCGTTGTTCAGCGGCGGAATCACGCGCTTGAGCACATCGACAAGCGCCTTCACGAGGCCGGCGATGAACACAAAGGTGATCGTGGACATGACGCCTCCTCAGATGCGGAAGTGTGTGGTGTAGGACAGATCCGTACGCCGCACCCCCCCTGACACGACGTGGCGAGCGTCGAGCGTGCCGTGTGCGCAGCCGAAGCGGTGTGGAGCCGTCTGCGGCGGTGTGTTCGATCCTGAGCGCGGCCCTCCTCCCCGCGCATCTGCGCGCTCGCGCGCCGTCTCCGGGCTTGGAGCGGCCGAGACGATCGCGATCGGGTTCCACGGCGATTGGTCCCGCCCGGCTCCAGAGCGGCAACGGATGCGGCCGGTGGGGCGACCGCGGCCACGCATGCCTGGACACCGAAGGATCGCTCGGCGCAATCCCCGAGGTGATCGAGGTGCCGCGCGAGCGCGCCCAGCCAGCGCGAACGTTTCCGCGCCCCGAATCACGCGTGGGAGGCTCCGCACGACGCCCCCACGCCCCCGCCGCCGCCGTGCCGGGTCTCGATCCGAGGATCAGACGACCGGCTCGCGCCCGGTGAGGCGGCGGAGTTGGGGATCGAGCGCGTCGCGGAGCCCGTCGCCGAAGAGGTTGACCCCCAGCACGGTCACCGCCAGCGCCACACCAGGGAAGATCGCCATCCACGGCGCCACCCCGAGCGCGCGCGTCGCGTCGAGCAGCATCCGCCCCCACGACGGCAGCGGGGGCTGCGTGCCCACGCCGAGAAAGCTGAGCGACGCTTCGGCGAGCACGGCGCCGCTGAACGTGGTGGTCGCCTGAATGACGAGCAGCGGCGCGATCTGCGGCAGCACGTGCCGCCACAGGACGCGCGCCTCGGTCGCGCCGAGCGCGCGCGCGGCCAGCACGAACTCGAGGCCCTCGACCGCGAGCGCCTGCGCCCGCGTCTGCCGCCAGAACACCGGCACCAGCCCGATGCCGATGGCGATCATCGCCTGCACGTACCCGGTGCCGAGCGCGGCGATGATCGCGAGCGCGAGCAGGATCGCGGGAAACGCCATCAGGCCGTCCATCACGGCGCCGAGGATTCGCGCCGGCCACCGCCGCCACCGCACGGCGACCATCGCCAGGAAGGTCCCCCCGACGAGGCCGATCCCGACCGCGACGAGCCCGACCTGGAACGCGATCGCGCCGCCGCCCAGCACCCGCGCCAGCACGTCGCGGCCGAGGTCGTCGGTGCCGAACGCGTGCGTCGCGCTCGGCGGTTCGAGGCGCTGCTGGACCGCGATGCGTACGTCGGCGCCCCCGCCCCACAGCACCTGATACCCCACGCCGACGAGCACCACGCCGAGCAGCACCAGCCCCGCCCATAGCGCCCGGTTCCGGCGACGGGTCATTCGACGCTCACCCGAGGATCCAGGACGCCGTACAGTAGGTCGACGACCGCGTTCAGCACGCAGACGAACGCCGCCAGTACCACGACCGCGCCCTGGACGACGGGCAGGTCGCGCGCGAAGATGCCCTGCAGCACGAGGCGGCCGATCCCGGGGAGCCCGAAGACCTGCTCGACGATGATCGCCCCGCCGAGGAGAAACCCGATCTGCAGCCCGGCGACCGTCACCACCGGAATCAGCGCGTTGCGGAGCACGTGCCCGAGCAGCACGGCCCGCCCGCCGAGTCCCTTGCCCCGAGCGGTCCGGACGTACTCCCGTCCGAGCTCCTCGAGGGCCGCCCCGCGCACGAAGCGCATCAACTGTGCCGCGCGTGCGGCCCCGAGGGTCACGGCCGGCAGGACGAGGTGCCCCGCCCAGGCGGCCACCCCGGCGTGGAGCGGAGCGTATCCCTGCAGGGGAAACCACCGCAGCGAGACGCTGAACGCGAGCAGCAGCAGGATGCCGAGCCAGAAGTTGGGCACCGCGAGCCCGAGTTGGGTCGCGGCGAGGACCCCGAGATCGAGCGGTGACCAGGCCCGCACCGCCGCGAGCAGGCCGAGCGGGAGCGCCACGACCACGGTCACGACCGTCGCGGCAGCCGCAAGCGACAGGGTGACCGGCAGCCGCTCCGCGATCAGGGCCGCGACCGGCGCGTGGTACTGAAACGACGTGCCGAGGTGTCCGGTCGCGAGCCCCCCGAGCCACGCCGCATACTGCGCCCAGATCGGCTGATCCTCTCCCAACTGATGACGCAGAACGGCCAGCTCTGCGGGCGGGGCGTCCAGCCCGAGCATCAGCGCGGCCGGATCTCCGGGGACGACGCGCAGCAGGACGAACGCGATCGTCGCGGTCATGAGGACCGTGAGAATCAGGGTGAGCAGGCGGGCCGCGCGCATCGCGCGGGGTTACTTGGTCGCGGTGCGAAGATCGTACGTATCGATCGCGTACATCTCCTTGACGTTGCGGACGCCCGTCCGCGTGATGATCCGGTCTTCCGGCTCGCCCAAGAACACCATCATCGCGTCCTGGGTCATCTGCCGGAGCGCCTCCGCGTACGTGCGCTTCCGAAGGTCCTCGCGGAGGGTGAACCGCCCCGCGTCGAGCAGGGCGACCACCTGCGGGTTGTTGTACTGCACGTAGTTCTGCGTCGGGTCGCCGTAGCCGGCCAGCCGGCCGTCGGGATCGAGCTTGCCCGTGTGGCCGATGATCGTCAGGTCGAAGTCGTGCGGCCCCGTGTAGACCCGCGAGAGCCAGTACCCGAACTCGACGACGCGAATCTTGGCCTGGATCCCGGCCTGCTGGAGCATCGCCTGCACGAGCTCTCCGGCCTTGATGTGCGCCGCGTATGGCTGGGGCAGCACGAGATCGATTGACAGATCCGGCGCGACGCCCGCCTCGGCCAGCAGCTGCCGAGCCTTCGCCGGGTTGTACGGGTACGGATCGCCGAGATCGACGTAGAACGGGCTCAGGACATCCATGAACTCGGCGACGGGGGTCGACCCCGGCCCGTAGGCCGTCCGCAGCACCGTTTTCCGGTCGATCGCGTACCAGAGGGCCTGCCGGGCGCGCACGTCGGTCCAGGGCTTCCGGGCGTTGTTGATCGCGACGACGTTCACGGTCGCGTTCTGCCGCGGGACGATTGTGACGCGGGAATCGTGCGCGAGCTGCGGGACTTCAAGCGGATCGACGGCGTCCACCACGTCGAACTGGCCGCCGAGGAGGCCCGCGGTCTTCACCGCATCCTCGGTCACGAACTGGAAGGTCACGCCGTCGAGCGCGGGCTCGCCCCGGATGAAGTAGTCGTTGAAGCGGCCCAGCTGCAGCGCGCTGTCGCGCGTCCAGCTGACCAGCTGAAACGGACCGGTCCCGATCGGGTGGCTCCCGAAGTCGTTGCCGGACGCGATCGCGTTCGCCGGCAGGATCGCGCCCCACCCCTGCCCGAGCGCGGCCAGGAACGGCGCGAACGCCTGACGCAGCACGAACCGCACGGTCAGGGGGTCGACCACCTCCACCCGGTCGATCGCGGCAAAGTCTCCGCGCTTCGGCGAGGCGGTCTTGGGGTCAAGAATCCGGTTGAACGTCGCGGCGACGTCCCCGGCGTCGAGCACCTTGCCGTTGTGGAACCGGACGTTCGGCTTCAGCCGGAACGTCCACTGGATCCCGTCGGGCGACATCGTCCACGAGGCGGCGAGACCCGGCACAAGCACCCCATGGGCGTCCGGCTCGACGAGCGTGTCGTACAGGCTTTTCATCACCTGAAACGAGAGGGTGGCGGACGTGCGCTGCGGGTCGAGTGTATCGGGTCCCCCCGAGAGGGCGAACACCAGCATGCCGCCGCGCCCCGCCGCGTGCAGCGGCGCGGCCAGCGCCAGGGAGGACACGATGAGCAGCACCGCCAGAAGCCGTGCCGTCACGACGGGCAGCCTCCCACGCGGCGACGCCCGCGCGCTGCGGTGGCCGGTACGACATTCATGCGGGTACGCCTCCCCCCCGACCGGGTGACCGCCCCGGCCGCGGCCTCATCATGCACGGGCGCGGCCCCGGCGTCCATGAGCACCATGTTAAGGCTCGACGAACACTTGGCCCCGCGGGCGCGCTACAGCACGGCCTCGTGCGTCTCGGCGTTGAACAGGTGCATCTTCGCCGTGTCCATCATCACCTCGGTCGTCTGCCCCATTCTGGCCTGGCTGCGCGCATCGACCCGGGCGACGAGGCTGTGCTTCCCAGCGGTCAGGTACAGGATGATGTCTGACCCGAGCGGCTCGTGCACGTCGACGGTCGCCTTGAAGACCGAGCCGTTCACGATGGACTGGTGGAACGCGCTGTCGTGGATGTCCTCCGGACGGATGCCGAAGATAACCGGCTTGCCGACCAGCCCCGCGAGCTTCGGAGCCGCGGCGGCGGGGACCTCGGTGCGGAACACGTCGGCGTCCACGATGAGCGTGCCGTCCTGCTGCACCAGCCTGGCCTCGAGGAAGTTCATCGCCGGCGACCCGATGAACCCGGCCACGAACAGGTTGGCGGGCCGATCGTACAGGTTCAGCGGGTTGTCCACCTGCTGCACCAGCCCGTCCTTCATCACCACGATGCTGTCGCCCATCGTCATCGCCTCGACCTGGTCGTGGGTGACGTACACCGTGGTGGTTTGGAGGCGCGCATGCAGCTTCTTGATCTCGGCGCGGGTCTGGACGCGCAGCTTCGCGTCGAGGTTGCTGAGCGGCTCGTCCATCAGGAACACCTGCGGCTCCCGAACGATCGCGCGGCCGAGCGCGACCCGCTGCCGCTGCCCGCCCGAGAGCTGCTTCGGCTTCCGGTTGAGCAGCGACTGGATCCCGAGCATCTCCCCCGCCTCTTTCACCCGCCGGTCGATCTCGGGCCGCGAGTACTTGCGGAGACGCAGGCCGAACGCCATGTTGTCGTACACGGTCATGTGCGGATACAGCGCGTAGTTCTGGAACACCATCGCGATGTCGCGGTCCTTGGGCGCCACGTCGTTGACGATCCGATCGCCGATGTAGATGTTGCCCGACGTCGCTTCCTCCAGGCCCGCGATCAGCCGCAGGCACGTCGTCTTGCCGCACCCCGACGGGCCCACCAGCACCGTAAACTGCTTGTCGGGAATCTCGAGCGAGACGTGGTTCACCGCGACGACGTTGCCGAACTGCTTGACGATCTCCTCGAGCATCACCTTCGCCATTGCACGCCTCCCAGACGGCGGACCAGTCTCAGCGCGGCACCGCCGCGCAATGTGAGTTTCCGCCGTGCTTCCCCGGTTCTACGACGCGCCGGGGGCACTCCCCTTGTCGGCCTGGGCCCCGCCGCGGTGCCGCAGACAGCGGTGCTCGCAACGCGGGCGGTCACTCGACGGCCAGCGTGAAACTCGCGACATCGTTCGGCCGCACACCGGACGTGATGTTCTTGACGTAGAGCAGCTTTCCGAGGAGTTCGGCCGTGTCGACCACGCCCAGCCCGTCTCTGAATTGCCCGGACGCGTCGCGGCTCGAGTTCTCGATCGGCTGCGGGCACGTGCCGGCGCTGAAGTCGCTTTGGGTGCCGAGACACAACAGCAGGCTTCTTCCCTTGGTGATGACCCGGATTCGGAGCTTGAAGACCGCGGGGGTCTTCACGGATCCCGGGACGGGATAGATGCCGCCGCCGCTGATCAGCGTGGGCCGCGTCCCCACCGTGACTCCCGAGACATCGAGCCCGAACGCCTGCTCCACCGAGATCGCGGACACCAGCGCGGTGCTCAGGGCGACCGCCGACATCCATGCGCGCCACTTGTGCATACGTCCCCTCCTCCCGAGGCCTGAAGTGTCTCGCGCGCCGGACACGCCGGGATCCCGCGTGACGCGCTCAAGGCAGCACCCCGCGCTTCACCGCGTCGATCGCCGCGACCGGAGTCGGATCGATGCCGCGGCGGTACGCGAGGTACACGCTCGCGAGGTCGCCGAGGAGCACGAGCGACAGCACCCTGGCGAGCGCCCCGTCGCCGCGGGCCCGGACCTCACTCACGTTCCCCGCCCGTCGGAGGGCCGTCTCCTGGGTGACGCGGATGCGGCGGAGATCCGCCGGTCCCTCGCCTCCCCCGAGCAGGACGACGGCGGCCAGGCGGCCGGCCAGATCCTCGGGAAGGCCCCACCCCACGACCTCGTTATGGGTCAGCTCGGGAAACGTATCCCACAGCGCGAGCGTCTTCGCGTTCTCGTTCAGCTGTGTTTTCCAGCGGCGCGCCGCGGGGGCCACGTCCGGCGACCCCGCGTAGACCGCGGGAATCCGGTCGACCCACCGTTCGGCCAGATCCTTCGCGGGGTTGGCGCCCGTTGGGACTTCCGGAGCCGCGTCCCGGACGACCGCGTCGAGCACGTCGGCGGCCTCGACGACCTCGGGCTCGGCCGGCGGCACCATGCCCCATGCGGCGAGCGCCGCGAGCATCGGCGCGAGCAGATACGCGAGCGCGGCGCGCGGCTGCAGGCCGCCCCGCACGGTAAGGACGGTGCCGTGCCGCGCGGCGAGCGCCGCGAGGCGCCCGCCCGAGGTGATGGCCACGAGACGTGCTCCGGCGTGGAGGGCGGCGTCCGCGGCCGCGAGCGTCTCCCCCGTCTCCCCCGAATAGCTCGTGGCGATCACGAGCGATCGCCGACCGACGTAGGCGGGCAGCTGTCCGTCGCGCACCACCGCGAACGGGAGCCCGAGGCGGCCCCGCAGCGACGCGGCCAGGAGATCCGCCGCGATGGCGGAGCCACCCATCCCGACGGCGACGACGTGATCCGGCGCCGCCGCCGGCGCGGGGGGCGGCGCCGCGGCGCTCCGCTGCCACGCTTCACGCAGCTGGGCGGGCATCGCCAGCACGGTCCCGAGCATGTCCGACGGGTCACGCGACGTGCGCAGAGAGGAATCGTCAAGGAACGGCATGCCCACCTATTCGCCGGGCGCCGCCATGATCCCGCACGCCGCAGGGAGAGTCCCGGGCGAACCCGAACCCCCTCCCACACCCCGATCGCCGCGGCGCGCGACCAGCGCAGCCGGGGAGGAGCGCGCGCGTGGCACCTGCACCGGGACCGCGACCCAAATCGCACCAGGAACCCGAGGCCGTCAACGTCCGGGCGCTCCTGCGCGACCGCGAGTTCATCAAGGTCACGGCCTACGTGCTGCCGCGGCAGAGCAAGCTCCACGTGCTTGAGATGATGGAGCGGCTGCGCCTGACGCGCACCGACGCCCCGCCCCCGGCGCGATCCCGCAACCGCGTCGTCCTGCCCGACATGACCTCCGGGGAGATCGTCCGCGAGATCAACTGGCGCATCGGGACGCTGCCGCCGGATGACGCCGAAGCGCTCGCCCGATATGTGCGCCGCCTGACCAACTGGCGGCTCGACCGGCGGCGGCGCGACGGCGCCGCGCGCGCGACGCCTCCCGCGCCCCGCCGCTGATGGCTGTGTCGCGACGCGCGCTGCCCACGGTCGCGCTCCTGCACTATACGGCCCCGCCGGTGCCCGGTGGGGTCGAACAGATCGTGGCGCGGCAGGCGCGCCTGCTCGCCGCGGAAGGGTTCGAGGTGCGTCTCGTCGCCGGGCGCGCCCAGGCGGTGGGCGGCGGGGTGCGGCTCCAGCGCGTGCCGCTCGCCGACTCCCGACACCGCCGGGTCATGGCCGTCACGCAGCAGCTGGAGGACGGACGTGCCGGGCCGGCGTTCGACGTGCTCAGTTCCCAGCTGGAGGACGCGCTCGGACGCGCGCTCAAAGGCGTGGACATCTGTCTCGCCCACAACGTCCTGACGCTGCACAAGAATCTGGCGCTGACCGCGGCGCTGCACCGCCTCGCCGCCTCGACGCCGGCGCTCCGCATCGTCGCGTGGTGCCACGATCTCGCCTGGACCAACCCGCAGTATCGTCCCGCCCTCCACCGCGGCCGGCCGTGGACGCTGCTCACGACGCCGATTGGGGGGGCGACGTACGTCGCGGTCTCGCGCGAACGCCAGCGGCAGATCGCGCAGGCGCTCGCGCTGCCGCTCGCGCAGATCGAGGTGATTCCGAACGCCGTGGACCCCGCCGCGGTGCTGCACCTGACCCCGGCCGCGCGGTGGCTGGCCGATACGCTCCGCCTGTTCGATCAGCAGATCGTGCTCCTGCTGCCGGCGCGGATCACGCGGCGCAAGCGGATCGAGTACGCCCTGCGCGTCGTCGCGGAGCTCACGCGCCGGGAGCTCGCGGTCCGGCTCCTCATCACCGGCCCGCCGGGGCCGCACAACCCCCGCAACGTGGAATATCTCGCGGAACTGCGGGCGTTGCGCCATGCGCTGGGGGTGGACGAGCAGGTCGTGTTCTGCCGGGACCTCCCCGGCCCGGACGGACACGGATTCGTCCCGTCGGACCGGGTGATGGCGGATCTCTACGCGCTCTCGGACGCGCTGCTGATGCCGAGCCTTGAGGAAGGGTTCGGACTGCCGCTGCTCGAGGCCGCGGTGTTCCGCACCCCGGTGTTCGCGACGAGCCTCGGACCGTTCCGCGAGATCGGAGGCGACGCGATCCAAATGTTCGGCATCGACGACACGCCGGCCATCTGCGCCCGGCAGATCGTGCACGCCCTGATGGACGACCGGGCGTACCGCCTGCGCCGCCGCATCCTCGGGACGTACCGCTGGGACGTCGTGATGCGCGATCGGATCCTGCCCCTCCTGCTCCAGCGCGTGCCGGCGCCGCGCCGATGAAGGTACCGAGCCCGCGCCGCCGCGCGGCGCCCTGCCCCGGGTGGACCTCGGAACTCGTGGACCGGTGGTTCGGCACGCACACGTTCCAGGCCGCGGAATTCAGCGATCTGCGCGCGCTCGCCGCGCTCAAGCGGCGGCAGGGCCTCTCCATCAGCCTGTGCCTGCCCACGCTCGACGAGGCGGGGACGATCGGCCAGGAGATCACGGTGCTGCGGCGCGCGCTCATGGACGCGGTACCGCTCCTCGACGAGATCGTCGTCGTCGACAGCGGCTCGATCGACGGGACCGTGGAGCTCGCGCGCCGGCTCGGCATCCCGACCTACCTCCACGCCGAGATCCTCCCCGAGGCGGGCAGCTTCGACGGCAAGGGCGAGGCCCTCTGGAAGAGCCTCCACGTGCTGCGCGGCGACCTGATCGTGTGGGCGGACAGCGACATCCGGAACATCCATCCCAAGTTCATCTACGGCCTCCTCGGTCCGCTCCTGCGGGAGCCGCGCATCGGGTACGTCAAAGGCTACTACGACCGGCCGATCCAGGTGGGGCCGCGTCTGTACGGGACCGGCGGCGGGCGCGTCACCGAGCTGACCGCGCGGCCGCTGCTGAACCTGCTGTACCCGGAGCTGTCCGGCGTGATCCAGCCGCTGGCCGGCGAGTACGCGGGGCGGCGCGCGCTCCTCGAACAGCTCCCGTTCTTTACCGGCTACGGCGTCGAGATCGGGCTGCTGATCGACGTGCTCGAGCGGTACGGGCTGGACACGATCGCCCAGGTGAACCTCGAGGAACGGATCCACCGGAACCGGGAGCTGACCTCGCTGTCGCTCATGGCGTTCGAGATCGTCCAGGTCGCGATGACGCGCCTCGGGCCGCGCCTGGGCGTCCCGCTCGCCGACCAGATGAACCTGGCGATGAAGCTCATCCACCTCGACCGCGGACCGTCGCTCGAGGTGCGCGAGCTTGCGGAGCGCGAGCGGCCGCCGATCGCGACGATCCCGGCGTACCGCCGGGGACGGATCCCGTCGGGCACCGGCGCGAGCGCCGCGGGCAAGGAGACGCCGTCCCGGGGGCGGTGAGTCCGGCCGATGGACGCTGACATGAGCTACCTCGCGCAGATCGGCCAGCAGCTCCAGCGGGCCCTGCTGTCGCCCCAAGACATCGCCGCCGCGATCGAGGCGGTGATGTGGCTGGCCGTGATCGCGGTGTGTACGTGGCTCGCCGTGCGGCTCACCCACATCCTGGTACACCGCGCGCTCGGACGGGACGAGGCGAGCGTCCAGCATCGGACGTTCGCGCCGGTGGTCGCTGGCCTCATCCGGTTCGTCATCATCTTCTTCGCGGTGGTCCTCGCGCTCGGCACCCTCCACATCGACGTGACGGCCCTCCTGGCCAGCGCGGGCGTCGTCGGCGTGGCGCTCGGCTTCGGTGCGCAGTATCTCGTCCGCGACGTCCTCGCGGGCTTCTCCCTGCTGTCGGAGGGCATCGTGCAGATCGGCGACATCGTGCGCGTCGACGCGGACACCGGGACCGTCGAGCGCATCGGGCTGCGGATCCTCCAAATCCGCAAGGCGAACGGGGAGCTCCTGACGATCCCGAACGGGCAGATCGGACGGATCGGCAACCTCAGCCGCGACTTCGGCGTCGCGATGGTCCGTATCACGGTCCCGTACCGGGCGGACATCGCGAAGGCACTCGAGGTGCTGCGCACGGTCGCGGCCGAGTGGGCCGACTCGGAGAGCGCCGAGGCGGTCGCCCCGCCGATCGTCAACGGCGCGGTCGATGTGGCGGACGCCGGCGTCGTCCTCCAAATGTCGGTGCGGGTGCCGCCGGGGCGCCAATGGGCCGTCGGGGCGGAACTGCGGCAGCGCGCGCTCACGGCGCTGAGTGCGGCCGGGATCCCGATCGACTCCAGGGTGGCGGTTACTTTATAAGCGGCGAGTGATACAATACCCGTGGTACGTGGCGGCGCCGACTCTCGTCGGCGCTTCGCCCGACCGGCCCACTCGGCAGGGACAGATGCAGAAGCCCTTAGGTCACTTGGTCTTCGCCCTGCACTCGCACCTGCCGTTCGTGCTCAACCACGGACGCTGGCCGCACGGCAGCGATTGGCTGTCCGAGGTCACGGTGGAGTGCTACCTCCCCCTGCTCCGCGTGCTCGAGCGCCTCGCCCGGGACGAAGTCGGGCCCACCGTCACGATCAACATCTCGCCGATCCTCGCCGAACAGCTCGCGAGCGCGGCGTTCCGGGGGGAGCTCGTCGGCTACCTGGAACAGCGGCGCCAGATCTGCAGCGAGACGCGCCGGTATTTCTCGGACACGCACGCCGACGATCTCGCGGCCCTGTGCGATTACTGGCGCACCCTCTACGAAGGGCTCGAGCGCGAGTTCGAGGAGATGAACGGAGACCTCCTCGGCCGGTTTCGCGCGCTCGCCGACCAGGGGACGATCGAGCTCATCTCCACCGGGGCGACGCACGGCTACTTCCCGCTGCTGAGCCGCGACGAGAGCATCGACCTGCAGCTCCGTGTCGCCGGGGCCACGCACCGCCGCCACTTCGGACGGGCGCCCCGCGGCCTCTGGCTCCCGGAGTGCGCGTACCGGCCGCGGTACGAATGGACGCCGCCGGTCGGCCCGCGCAGCGGCAAGGTCCGCTACAAGCGGCGCGGCGTCGAGGAGCTGCTCGCGGCCCACGCGCTCGAATATTTCTTCACCGACATTCATCTCGTGCGCGGCGGGCAGGCGCTGTCGGCGTATCGCGACTACTTTCCGCGTCTGCGGTCGGTCGTCGGCTCCGAGGGGCAGTTCTACCGGCGGGAAAACCGCAGCCCCTACGCCCCGTACCGCGTCGCGTCGCGCGGCGGCACCGGGGACGCGGTCGCGTTCGTGCGGGACCCCGAGACCACCCTGCAGGTCTGGAGCCGGGACGCGGGCTATCCGGGCGACGAGTGGTATCTGGAGTTTCACAAGCGCCACTTTCCCGGCGGCCTGCGGTTCTGGCGGGTGACCCATCCGAAGAGCGACCTCGCCGACAAGCAGATGTACGTGCCCGAACGGGCCGAGGAGCGCACGCGCGCCCACGCGGCGCACTTCACGGAGCTCGTGCGGAGCGTGCTTGCGCGGTACGCGGACGAGACGGGGCACGCGGGCGTCCTGTGCAGCCCGTTTGACACGGAGCTGTTCGGCCACTGGTGGGCCGAAGGGCCGAGCTGGCTCGAGCACGTCTTCCGCGGGCTCGGGACGCAGGGCATCGCCGCCATGACCGCGGGCACGCACGTGGAGACCCGCCCCGCGGAAGGGCCGATCACGCTGCTCGAGGGCTCGTGGGGCGAAGGAGGAGACCATCGGGTCTGGCTGAACAAGGACACCGCGTGGACCTGGGAGATCGTGTACCAGGCGGAGGAGGAACTGTGGGGGTTCGTGGCACACATGCCGTGGCAGCGTGCGCCGCTGCTGCGCCGGATCGTCGCCCAGATGGGGCGCGAGCTGCTGCTGCTGCAGGCCTCCGACTGGCAGTTCCTGATCACCACGTGGGCATCCCGCAACTACGCGGAGACGAGGTTCGCCGAGCACTACGCCGACTTTACGCGTCTGTTGGAGCTGGCGAAGCGCGTGCACGACGGCGGCTCCCTGACGTGGGAGGAGGACGAGTACCTGGTCGGCAAGGAGGCCCAGGACTTCTGCTTCCCCGACATCGCCGACCATCTCGAGGCGGCGTCGCGCCTCGGGCCGGCGTAACCGCGTGGACGCACGGCCCGGCGGGGGTACCTTGACCCGGCCCCGCGTCCTCGGGCTGATCCTCGCCGGCGGCAGGGGCGAGCGCCTGCACCCGCTGACCCAGGACCGCAGCAAGCCCGCGGTGCCGTTCGGCAGCAAGTACCGGATCGTGGACTTCGTCCTCAGCAACTTCGTCAACTCCCGGATCTTTTCAATGTACATCCTCGTGCAGTACAAGTCGCAGTCCCTGATCGACCACATCCGCCGCGGCTGGCGGATGAGCGCGCTCCTCGACGAGCACTTTATCGTGACCGTGCCGCCCCAAATGCGGTGGGGCGAGTCGTGGTACCGTGGCACGGCCGACGCCGTGTTCCAAAACCTGAATCTGATCCGCGACGCCAACCCCGATCTCGTGGCGATCTTCGGGGCGGATCACGTGTACCGGATCAACCTCGAGCAGATGGTGGACGCCCATCTCGCCCGCCGCGCCGATGTCACCGTCGCCGCGCTGCCGGTCCCGATCGAGACGGCGTCGGGGTTCGGCATCATCGACGCCGACGCGGAGGGCCGGATCGTGGGGTGGGAAGAGAAGCCGGCGCAGCCGCGGCCGATGGTGGGAGACCCGGGACGGGCGCTGTCCTCGATGGGCAACTACATCTTTTCCAGCGAGGTCCTCGAGGAGGTGCTGGTCGAGGACTCGCGCCGCAGCACGGATCACGACTTCGGCCGCACGATCATTCCGGAGCTGTATCCGTACGCGCGCGCCTACGCCTACGACTTTCTACAGAACGAGATTCCGGGGCTGCGGCCGACGGAGGAACGCGGGTACTGGCGGGACGTGGGGACGATCGAGGCCTACTGGCGCGCGAACATGGACCTGCTCGGCGAGACGCCCGCGCTCGACCTCACCAATCCGCACTGGCCCATCCTGGCGTCCCCGTACGCCGGTCCGTCGGCCCGCATCGTGTCGGGGGAGATCGAGGATTCGCTGCTCGGCGAAGGGACGTTGATCCGCGGCGGGACGATCCGCCGCTCGATCCTCCGCCAGGGCGTGCTCGTGGAGCCGGGCGCGGTGATCGAGGACAGCATCGTGATGGACAATACGACGGTAGGCCGCAACGCGCGGATCCGGCGGGCGATCATCGACCGGTTCAACACGGTCGACCCGAACGCTGTGATCGGCGGCGACTCGGCGGCGGACGCGCTGCCCGGCATCCTGGATCCTTCGGGCATCGTCGTCATCGGCCGCGGCGCCACGCGCGCCCTGGGCAGCCTGCCCGTTCGCCGCTGACGCCGTCCGGGTCCCTCGACGAGATGATGACCGACCGGTGGATCTGCGTCCACGGCCATTTTTATCAGCCGCCGCGCGAGAGCCCGTGGCTCGAGGCGATCGAGATCCAGGACTCGGCCAGTCCCTACCACGACTGGAACGACCGGATCACCGCCGAGTGCTACGCGCCGAACGGTGCCGCGAGACTGCTCGACGCGGACCGCCGCATCCTCGCCATCACGAACAACTACGCGCGGATCAGCTTCAACATCGGCCCGACGCTGTTCGCGTGGATGGAGCGCGCCGCGCCGGGAGCGTACGCGCGCATCCTCGATGCGGACCGGGAGAGCCGCGCCCGATGCGGGGGTCACGGCAACGCGATCGCCCAAGCCTACAACCACATGATCATGCCGCTCGCCTCACCGCGCGACCGGCGCACCCAGGTCCTCTGGGGCGTGGCGGACTTTCGCCACCGGTTCGGCCGGGATCCCGAGGGGATGTGGCTGCCCGAGACCGCGGTGGACACGGCCACGCTCGAGGAGCTGGCCGCGGCCGGCATCGCGTTTACGATCCTCGCGCCGCACCAGGCGGCCCGCGTGCGGCCGCTCGGCGCCGACGAGTGGATCGACGTGTCGGGCGGGCGCATGGATCCGAAACGGCCCTACGTGTGCCGGCTGCCGAGCGGACGCACGATCGCGCTGTTCTTCTACGACGGCCCGATCTCGCACTCGGTCGCGTTCGAAGGCCTCCTGAGCAGCGGCGAGGGGTTCGCGCACCGGCTCGCCCAGGGGTTCGCCGACCGCCCGGACGCGCAGCTCGTCCACGTCGCGACCGACGGCGAGTCGTACGGCCACCACCACCGGTTCGGGGAGATGGCGCTCGCCGCCGCGCTCGGAATGGTGGAGAAGCGCAAACTAGGCCGCCTGACCAACTACGGGGAGTATCTGGCCCGCTATCCGCCGACATACGAGGTCGAGATCGTGGAACGGACGAGCTGGTCCTGCGTGCACGGGGTCGAGCGGTGGCGCAGCAACTGCGGGTGCCGGGCCGGCCATCCCGGATGGACGCAAGCCTGGCGGGCGCCGCTGCGGGACGCGATCGATTGGCTCCGCGACGAGGGGGCCGAAGTCTACGAGCGCGTGGGCGGACGCTGGTTCCGGGACCCGTGGGCGGCCCGCGACGCCTACATCGGCGTCGTGCTGGAGCGCACGCCGGAGGCCGCCGCGGCGTTCTTCGCCGCGCACGCCCGCCCCGGGCTCGACGACGAGGGGCGGCGGCGCGCGCTCGAGATGCTGGAGATGCAACGGCACGCGATGCTGATGTACACGTCCTGTGGGTGGTTCTTCGACGAGCTCTCGGGCATCGAGACGGTGCAGGTGATCAAGTACGCGGCCCGGGCCCTGCAGCTCGCGGAGCGCGCCGGGGCGCGCCTGGAACCGGGGTTCGTCCGCCGGCTCGCCGCGGCGCGGAGCAACGTCCGGCCGCAGCGCGACGGCGCGCACGTGTACCGGCGGGTGGTGCGCCCGTCGATCGTCACGCTGCCGCGGGTCGTCGCTCACTACGGCATGAGCTCGCTGTTCGAATCCTACGAGGAGCGCACCCGTCTGTTCAGCTACACGGTCGACCGGCACGACGCGCACAGGCACACGGCCGCGGGGCACGCGCTCGCCGTCGGCCTGGTCCGCGTGACGTCCAACGTCACCGGCGACACCGCGGACGCGGCGTACGCGGTCCTGCACCTGGGCGGCCACGACCTGCAGTGCGGCGTCCGCGAGGGCGCAACGCCGGAATGGTACGAGGCCATGGACGCCCAGCTCGCGGACGCGTTTCTCGCCCGGGGCGTGAGCGCCGCGCTGCGGTTGCTCGACGACCGGTTCAACAGCACGCTGTTCAGCCTGACCGACCTGTTCGTCGAAGAGCGGCGCAAGATCTTGGGACTCCTCACCGAGGAGCGCCTCGAAAAATTCGAGGGTGTCTACCGGCAGCTGTACGAGGAGTCGCGGCCCCTGCTCGCGTTCATGCGCGAGTCCGATATCCCGATCCCCCCGGCGTTCCTGATGGCGGCGCAGTACACGCTGACGCGGACGCTCGCGCACGACCTGCGCCGGGCCGTCGCCGCTCCGCTCGGCGCCGAGGCGTTCGACCTCGCCGCCGATCTCGACGCGCTCGGGCACGCGCATGACTGGGGCGACGCGGAGCCGCTGCTCCGCGAGGCGCTCGTCGCGCACGCGGACCAGTTACGGCGAACGCCGCTCGGTCCGGCGCTCGCGGAGATCCACCGCCTTCTCGATCTGGCGGACGCGCTCGGCGTCACTCCAAACCTCTGGGCGGTCCAGAACCTCTACCAGGCCGCGGCCGGCGAGCACCACGAGTCTCTCCGAGCGCCTACGGACATAGTGGGGAACGGGACTGCGGGGGGGCCGGACCCGATCGGCGAGTTCTGGCGGCTCGGCGACCGGCTGCACTTCAATCTCGACGCGCTGCGAGCGGGACCGCCCGCCGGGTAACCCGGTCCCGCGGCCGTTACGCCAAGATCCGGGCCATGGCCAGCTCGGATTGCAGCGACCCCAGCGGAAACGCGTCCTCGATCCGCGCAATGTCCGCCTCGGTGAGCTGCAGCAAGCCGGCCCCGGCGTTCTCGTTCGTGTGCTCGGGCGTCGACGCCTTGGGAATCGCAAACACCGACGGGTGCCGCACCAAGAACCGCAGCGCGACCTGCCGGGACGTCGCGCGGTGTGCGGCGGCGATCTGCTGCAGCACCCGGCCTCCGGGCGATCGGGGCTCCGGAAACCGCCCGTGGTGCAGGGCGCTGTAGGCGACCACGGCGACGCCGTAGCGCTCGCACCACGGGATCACGAGGTGCTCGATCCCGCGCTCCGCCAAGTTGTAGAGCACCTGATTGCACGCGAGCTGGCCGTCGCCGGCGATATACCGGACCGCCTCGAGATCGGGCACGTCGAAGTTACTCACACCCCAGGCGAGGATCTTGCCCTCCCGCTTGAGGTGGTCGAATCCCGCGATCGTTTCCTCGAGCCGGACGGTATCGCGCCAGTTCAGCAGATACAGGTCCAGCCGGTCGGTATTGAGGCGGCCGAGCGAGCGTTCGCAGGCGGCGATGGTTCCGCTCCGGGACGCGTGCTGGGGCAGAATCTTCGACACGAGAAAGACGTCGTCGCGCCGGCCGGCAATCGCGCGCCCGACCATCTCCTCGGCGAACCCTTCCCCGTACATCTCCCCGGTGTCGATGTGCGTCATGCCCCGATCGAGTCCGCGGCGCAGCGCCGCGATCGCGGTGCCCCGGTCCGCACGCTCGAGGTGCCAGGTGCCCTGTCCGAGCACAGAGACCTTGCGCTTCGTGGGGCCGAACACGCGGTGTTCCATTCCTATCCTCCGTGTCTGTGCGGTGTCCGCGCGGCACTAGAGCCATCGGGCGACCCGGGGGTCCATACCACGTTGTGCCCGGGAACCGCAGGGGCAAGACCTGACAGACCGGCGGCTCAACCGGGACCGTCAGACTCATCGTGCGACCGACTGCTATCAGCGGAGACGAACCGGACGGTGTGACGTCTCACGGTCGAGCGAGCCGGAGGAGTCCGATAAGACGGTGCGTCGACCCGGAGGAAGCGCTCGACGTCGGGGGTTAACTCGCCGCGCGCAACGCCGCGAGTTCCCGCCGCTCGAGAATCAGGGATGTCACCGTCCCGAGCACCAGCCCCCAGAACAACGGTCCGAATCCGAGGTAGGACATCTTGGACGCGGCGGCCGCGAACGTCACGAGCGGGCCCCACGTCAGGGGACCCCGCAGGGCATCCGCGAGCGTGCTCAACAGCACGGCAGCGAGGACCAGCCCCGCCAGCGCCAGCAGCAACACTCCCGGCACGATTCCGAGCAAGACCGCCGCAGCGCCGCTCAGCACCGCGGTCAGCGCGAGCCCGACCGAAGTGAAATACACCGACCAGTGCCGCACCTCGCGCTCGCCCGCCTCCGGACCGGCCGTGGGAGCCACGAGAAACGCCGCCATGCACATCGGCGTCAGCCCGAACCACGAACCCGCGATCGTCGCGGCCCCCGTCGCGGCGTCGATGAGCCTCAGCGAAGGCCGGTAGCCCTGCCCCCGCACGTAGACGACGGACACCACGTTGCTTGTGACCGTGAGCAGAATCGCGACGACCGGGGCCACCGCGATCGTCGCGGTCCATGAAAATGCGGGCGGCGCAAAGGACAGCACGGGCGGCGCCCAGTGCAGCGCCGAGAGATGAAGCTTCCCACTTGCGGCGGCGCCCAGGACACCCACGATCATGGCCGGAAGCGCGGCGGTGGCTTTGAGCGGAAGGAACCGCCGGCCCAGGATGTAGGCGGCGAAGGCACCGCCGATCGCGAGCGGCGCATCGGGCCACGCCGTGAAGATCCCGGTGACGAAGGGGAGCACGGCTCCGGCCACCACGGCCATAATGATCGGCGTCGGCAGCCAGTGCGACAGCCGCTCGCTCAGCCCGAGCCAGCCGAACAGCACGACCAGGACGCCCGCGACAAGAACCGCGCCGCGCAGCTCGGCGTAGCTCGCGTGTCCGGCGAGCGTGCCAACGACCGCCATGGCTGCCACGTTGTATGCGACTAGCAGCGGCTGGCGGCACACCAGGGCCAAGCCCGCACTCACGAGCGCCGACAGCCCGTAGAGTGCGGCGATCGACGACGCGGTCGCCGCGGCCGACAACCCCAAGTTGGCGGCCAGCGCCAGCGGGATGCTGAGCGCCGCGACCCCGAAGATGGTCATCGGGATCGCGATGGTCAGCGCCGGGAGCAACCGCGACGGCGGATGGGGCAGTGTCGCGCGGAGTTTGACGCCGCGCGTCGTCATGCCACGCGCGCCGTACGCGTGTTCCGGGGAACACACACACCGTGGGGGTGGCGCGCTGGATCAGGGCGAAACTGACGACGGTGCCCTGCCGTCGCTTTCGTCTCTGCCTCGCCGGCCATCCATCGATCCCATACGGATGTGATAGACAGCTCCCCTCACCTCTCCAGCCACGGACGGCGCGTTCACGCAGGGCGCCGCTCGCTACAGTAGACGATTCCAATGCGTGCGAACGTAGTCGACCGAACGCACCAACGCGGTATGGTCGCCGATCAGGCCGCCCTTCGTGACGAGGGGCAACCCGCTCCACCGGCCTCCTCCAACAATGCTGGCAACCGTGTACGGCAAAATGCTGCCGACGACCGTCATCTCTGTAATACCGATGGCGGCACAGACTGCGGCCGCGGTCTGCCCGCCGGTGAGCACAAGTCCGGCCGGCGCCTGCGGCAACTGCTCCAGCACCAGCGCCGCGATCGCCGCCAGATCCGCGATCACTCGATCCTCATCGGCGCCCTGCGGAACGCGATCGAAACTCGAGAACACGCCAATGACGGCAGGCGGAGGGGGTGCGGTTGCCGCCTCGACCCACCGCTGCAGGGTGGCGTGAAACGCGGGGTCTCGCGCAACTCCCGGGGCGAGTTCCAAGAGCTGAACGCCGGGAACCTTTCGAATCTCCTCAAGTTGACTGAGGACGTTCGCCTGAATGCTCCCGCACGCCAGAAATACCGGCGGTCGGGGTACGGGTGACAACCGGACGGCGAGTTTGGCGGTAAACGGCCCTGGGTCCGCCGCCAGCACAGGCTCGCCCAGGTCCACAGCGACGTCGGCAAGCCTCCCCAGGTCGTCCACGGTCGCGCAATCACACACCAGAATCGCGGGTCCATCGCCGATGTCACGGACGTACGACAGCGCCTCCTGCCGCCCGGATCGCAGCACCCACAGCGGCACCGGCACGAGACGGCGGCGGCTTTGGGCGCCGATCAGCTCACCCACGGCCGCCGTCTGGAGCGGCGCCGCCCGATCGTGCGCGATGGGGATACGATCGACAGGCACGCCATGGATGAGGAGCCGCCCGTCGATGATCTGTTTTCCGTTGATCGGATCGGCGAAGACCGCCCAGCACAAGCGGCGCCGGGATGCATCGATCGCGGCGTCGATCTCGCCGCCGAGATTGCCCCGCGCGGTGCTGTCCACGCGCTTGACCAGGAGGCGCCCGCCGAGATCCCCCAATCGTTCGATGGTCTCGCGCACTCGAGTATAGGCCTGCGCCCCCGACAGCAAGCGGGAATGCACGTTAAGGACCAACGCGTCCTCGATCCCAGGGCCTGCGGCCTGCCCGGCCAGCGTGACCACGCGTGCCCGCCACCCCTCGCTGACCAGGTGAGCGGCGATGACGTTCGCGCCGGTCAGGTCGTCGGCGATCACCACCGCGTGCATCGACTACCCGCTACGCCGCCGACGACGGAGCATGGCGCCCCGCCTCGTCACACCACACGCGCCGCGGCCGCACCCCGGAGCAGCCGCTCGAGGAGAAATACTGCCGCGCGCTTGTCGAGCGGCGTATTCAAGTTGCCACACTTCGGGGACTGCACGCACGACGGACACCCCGCCCCGCACGGGCACGCGGCGATGAGATCCCGCGTCTTGGCCAGCAGGTCATCGAGCAGATGGAACCCCTGCTCGGACACGCCGACACCCCCGGGATAGCCGTCGTAGATAAAGATCGTCGCCCGTTCGGTCTCCGGATGGTGTGGGTAGCTCACGCCCCCGATATCCCAGCGGTCGCACATCGCGAGCAGCGGCAGGAGGCCGATCGCGGCGTGCTCGATCGCGTGGATGCCCCCGGCCAGATCGAGCCCGGCGGCCTCGACCGCCGCCACGAGGTCGTCCGGAAGGACGATCCACAGGGCCACGGTCCGCAGCTCTTCCTCCGGCATCTCGAGCGGCACGACGCCCAACACGGTGTCGGTCAGCAGCTGCTTCCGCCGGTACTCAACGACCTGATGGGTGACGCAGACGTCGCCGAGATGCGCGTCGACGGCGCCAAGCGTGCGGGTCTCACGGGTGTCCTCGATCGTCAAATCGGTCAGGACCCGCGCCTCCGTGTAATACCCGCCGTCGTCCGGCAGCACCGTGGCGACCCGCGCGTGCAGGTCGAGCCGCGCGACCCGGTACGCCTCGCCCTGGTGCAGGTAGATGGCACCCTCGTGGACCTGTTCAAACGCCCGCGCCTGGTCCACGGTGCCGAGCAGCTTCCGCGTCTGCCCGTGCACGATCCGGTAGAGGTCTCCCGACGCCGACCGGATATCCACCGACCGCGCCGGATACGTGCGGGACGGCGCGTGCCAGCGCTCGCCCCGACGCACGAGTGCCCCGAGCGCCGCGAGGGCGCCGGCCACCTCGCGCATCCGCGGGCCGAACAGCGCCTCGTCGCCGGGCCACAGCGCGATCTCGGCGGCGGCGCACCGAAGGTGCGCGGCCAGGACGTACGGATTGTCGGGCTGCACCGCCGCGTGCTCGACAGGCCGCCCGAAGAAATACGCGGGCTCCCGCATCAGGTACTGGTCGAGCGCGTCCTCGAGCGCGATCAACACGGCGAGCGACTCGGCCTCGCCGCGGCCCGCGCGTCCGGCGCGCTGCCAGACGCTCGCCATCGTCCCCGGGTAGCCCACCAGTACCGCGGCATCGAGCCCCCCGACGTCAATCCCAAGCTCAAGCGCGCTCGTGCTGACCACGCCGATCAGCTCGCCGTCGAACAGCCGGCGTTCGATCTCGCGCCGCTCGGCCGGCAGGTAGCCGGCGCGATAGGGACGGACCCGCCCGGCGAGCGCGGGCGCGTCGGCAAGCGCGTCCGCGACGTATCGATAGATCAGCTCGGTGATCTTCCGCGCCTTGGCGAACGCGATCGTGCGGATCTCACGGCGCAGCAGCGCGGCCATGAGCCAGCTCGCCTCCGTGTAGGGGCTGCGGCGGCCCATGCGGGCCCGGTCCGTGACGGGCGGATTCCACAGGACGAACCGCTTCGGCCCGCGCGGCGCGCCGTCGCTGTCGATCACGCGAAGCGGCACCCCCGTCAGGCGCGCGCCGAATTCGCCGGCGTTCGCGATCGTCGCGGACGTGCAGATGAACTGAGGATCGACCCCGCGCAGCCGGCACAATCGCCGGAGGCGCCGCAGCACCAGCGCGACGTGGCTGCCGAACACGCCCCGGTACACGTGCATGTCGTCGAGCACCACGTAGCGCAGGGCACGCAGAAACGGCGTCCACCGGAAATGCTGCGGCAGGATGCCGACGTGCAGCATGTCGGGATTGGTGAGCAGGATCTGGCCCTCGGCCCGCAGCCGCCGCCGAGCGTCCGGAGGGGTATCGCCGTCGTACGTGCCGATGCGCAGTGGAAGATCGAACTCGGCGAAGACGTCCGCCTGGTCGCGCGCGAGCGCCTTGGTAGGGTACAGAAACAGCGCACGCGCCGTCGGATCCTCGGTCAGCGCTTCGAGCACGGGCAGCGCGTAGCACAGCGTCTTGCCGCTGGCCGTGCCGGTGGTGACGATAACTGACTCACCGGCCCGCACGGCCCCGACTGCGTCCGCCTGGTGCGTATACAACCGGGTCACGCCGCGGCGCCGGAGCGCCGTGTCCACCGCGTCGGGCAGCGGACGCGCAAGGTCCCCGAACTGCGCCGCCCGGGCCGGGAACGCCTCTTCGTGCACAATCTGGCCGCGGTACTGGGGAGCGCGCTTGAGCGCGGCGAGCGCGCGGGTCACATCCATAGGCTAGGCGTTTCGGCGCCGCGGCGCTCGACTCCCGTGGCCGCGACTACCCTGCCGCGAGTCAGCCGCAACGCCGAACAGACCGGTCGCCGGCGCACACCGCGCCGGCGACCGGGACTTCAGGGGTGGAGCGGCCGCGCGATCCGCCGGCCGCGACCCATGATCGGCGGATCAGGCGCGAACGGTCACACGCCCGTGATCATCGCAGTGGGTCCCGTGCGGATGGTGCAGGTGCCCCTCCACCAGGTAATCGACGTGATCCCCGTGGGGTACCTGCTGGTGCCCGCACGTCGCGCTGTGGACATGTCCCTTGGGGTGGCCCCCGCACTCGTGCCCAGGCGTGCAGTCGGCAGGATGTTGCGCGCTCACCTCAAGCGTGTGGCAGTCGACATGGTCGCCGTGCACGTGATGCAGATGACCGTCGTGCAGGTAGTCGATGTGATCGCCGTGCTGGACGGCGACGTGCCCGCAACCGGACTTATGAGCGTGGGTGTGCCCCTCGTGCACCTTGCAGCCCTTCTCTGGCATCGGCCCCGACCCCCTTGTACATCACGTACTCCATGCCGATTGTACACCTTCCCAACTGAGGCTGCATCCCTTCCCGGTCACAATCACGCGGCGGGCCGCGTGTTCGGCAGGAGCCGCACACCGAACACCATGAAGGCATGCGCGTGGTGCGAAAAGGCTTCCGGAAAGTCAGCCCGCAGCAGGCGCGCCGGCAGACGATCGCCACGCTGCAATACCTGCGCGATCATTCCATCCGCCTGGCGGCCAGTTCGCTCGCGGCCGGAGACTGGCGCGCCGCGTTGACCTGCTTGGGCAAGGCCGCCATGTACGACGACCAGAGCACGGCGAAGGGACGGGGAGGGGATTCCTCGCGCGAGTGATCTTATCCACATGATCCTAGCCACGTTGTCCAGAAACCGCGCGAACCAAAGTTCCGAATTGCGGCGCGCACCGATTGAGGCCATACTGAGGACACACCAAGTCATGGGGTGATGCCGTGGCGATCGCACCGAAGATGCTGGAGTCAATGCGCGCTGACCGAAGACAATGTAACCGCGCTGCGTGACGCGACCGTGCTGCTCACGCAGTACTTTTTCGACGCGGTCAACGACCTGAGCCGTGGCACCCCGATCGAGGACACCTGGATGGCGGAGTATCTCCCGGCGCGCTATCGTCCCTTGTACGACGAGACGTTCGGGCGGAACTTCCTCACGTGTCTCCTGTCCGTCAGCGCGAACTTGTGGGACCGCCCGGCGTGCCGGCCCGCGTGCGTGGGGGAACACCTCGCCTTCCATGCGCTGCTGGATTTCGCCCAGGCCACGCTCGAGGACCGCGGGGTCGAGGCCGACTTCGGGCCGCTGTGGGATGTTGCGTACGACGACCACGGCATCCGGACGCTGTTCGAGCTGTCCCACCCCGTCGACCCGCGGCTCGAGTTTCACCAGTGGTTCCGTCCGTTTGCGGACGAAGACGTGGTGCACCCGTCCATTCGGTTTCCGGACCGGACGCGCGCGCGGATTTCGTGACGGGTCCGCGCGCCCGCAGGCCGGCACGCACGGTGAACGGAGCGTAGCGCATCGTGTACGGGCGTCTTGGCATCTACCTCATCCCCGGGCTTGTCGCGCAGTTGTTCCGCGCCGGATACGAGCCGGACCCTCGAATCGAGCCCACCTGGAACCTCGCCCCCAGCCAGGATACAATGGTCGTCCTGCGCGACGAGGAGACCGGAGTGCGCCGGCTGGAGCGGCTGCAGTGGGGCTTACTCCCCCGGTGGGCCAAGGATCCCGTGCACACGCGCCGGCCGATCAATGCTCGGGGCGAGACCGTGATCACGTCGTCGCTCTTCCGTGATGCATTCGCCAGGCGGCGGTGCCTGATCCCGGCGTCCAACTTTTACGAGTTTATATGGACATCCACCATGGCTTGGACTGACGTTTGTCGGGGCTGGGGGGATGTGAATGACCAGGGCTGGAGGGACAGACGGTACCGAGATAGCGCTGGTCGATCAGCGGGGGAAGCAAATCCCTGCCATCGCAAGCTTTGTTCGGTTCCTTTGCGCACGCGGCTGCTCGCCACACACTGTCAAGGCTTATCTGCATGATCTGAAGTTCCTGTTTGGATACCTCTCCGCGTCTGGACTGACTGTCGAACAATTCAACATAGCACATTCGATCGATTTCATCGCCCATCTCGCGGACAGGCGACGTGTCACCGGCGGGAGGCGTACCTCGACCCCGGCCGTCGTCTCCGTGCGCCTCGCGCCGGCAACTGTCAACCGTGTGCTGGCTGCGGTGTCGACCTTCTACGAGCACTTGCTGCTGACGCACGCCCTCGGGGCCGTCCGCAATCCGCTGAACGCGGGTTACCCTCAGCAGCAGGCGACGCGCCGGACTGGCCGACGGTCGATGCGCCTGCGCCGTATTCAGCGCATCCCCCGGCCGCTGTCCGAAGAGCAGGTCGCGCGGCTTCTCATGGCGCCGAAGCGGCTGCGCGATCGGGCCATGCTGCTGTTCCTACTGCAGGGTGGCCTGCGCGTGGGCGAGCTCCTGAACCTGCATTTGGAGGACATTCAGTATGGTCGACGGCGGATCGTGATCCGCTACCGAATCGACCATCCACGAGGCGTCCGGACCAAGTCTCGCAGCGAGCGCATGGTTGATCTCCTCGAGCCCGAGGCGCTGGCTGCGCTCAGCGATTACGTTGCGGCGGAACGTCCACGAGATGCCCCGTCGCAGCACGTGTTCCTGGTCGGCGGGCACGGTCGTCGTCGCTGTGAGCCGCTCGGATACGACGCATTCGTCAAGCTATTTCGCCGTCTGCGCCGCACGGCCGGCCTGGATCTCAGCTGGATCACGCCGCACGCGCTACGCCACACACATGCGACCCGGCTATGGGAGGGTGGGATGCGCGAGCTCGCGCTGCAGAAGCGCCTCGGCCACGCTTCTTTGGAGGCGACGCGCGTCTACACCCGGGTGTCCGATGCTGGGATGCTGGCGGACTACCGTCGTGCTCTCAGTGCCCTGAGATCATGAGCGCCAACCTCGCTGTGCCTTCCGCCTCAGTGCGGTTACAGCACGCATCGGAAGCCGACTATGCGGCGTTCCTCTCCGTCAGCCCGTCCATCCTGGGCGACCAAGCGCTGAAAGCGCGCCGGAGATTCGTCCGCGCCTATCCGAACCTTTCCACCTGGTTCTCGGCCCCGCTCGTCGAGCGGGTCGGTTCAGTGTCGCCGAGAGCGGGCCGAGCCTATATCTGCGCTCATAGTCGCGCCTACCTCTACTTCCTGGCTTTTGAGCAGCGGCTTCGGCTCGACTGGCCGTGGATCCTGGCGATCAATTTTCACAAGCTGCCGCCAAAGTTGCTGCCGGAGCCGGTCAACGCGTATGTGGACAGCCTGTCCGCCCAGGCCGTACAACTCGGTTATGGCACCATCGCTAGCAGAGAGCGCGTGCGCCGCCTCGTCAAATATCTCCACCTCAATGAGCCTGGTCGCGCGCATCTACCGAGCGAGGCCGCCCTTGCCAACTTCGAGCAGGCATTGACCACATTCGGTGACCACGCTGACCGCCTCATGTTCTTCGCGTCTCAGACAGCTTGGCAGCGCGCGTTCGCGGAACATCGGCAGGCGCTCTTTACGCTGCGGACCCTACTTTATCATCGACATGCCATTGTCTCGTTCCCGCGGCGGACAGTAACCTGCCCGCGGCGGAAGTTACATGCGCCACCTCGGATGGCTGCGCTGCTGGAGCGCTATCTCGTGGTGCGTCGTGCACAGCAGTCCCGTCCGAAGACCATCCAGAAATTTGATGCCTACGTGCGGCACTTTGCAAGCTGGGTCGTCGCGGCTCACCCGACAGTCGAGACATTCGGCGACGTCACGCGCGACCATGTACTGGCTTATGCGGCGACGTTGAGGACCACTCCGCATGCGGACAACGCAGTGGTATCGATCGAGACCAAGATCTCGCGCCTGTCGACGCTGTCGGTGTTCTTCCAGGACACAGCTGCCTGGGGCTGGGACGATGCGCCGACTTACACTCTGATTGGTGCGCGCGACCTGCCGAAGCGGGTCGCGCGTTTGCCACGCTATATCCCGGCTGATGAGTTGGAGAGACTCATGCTAGCAATCCGCGATTTGGCCTGCCCCTACCAGCGCACGGCCTTGCTGGTTGCCCGTTGGAGCGGGGCGCGCCGGAGCGAGATCTGCAATCTCGACCTGCACTGTCTTGATGCCTATGCCGATGGCACACCAAGGCTGCGCATTCCGGCCGGCAAGACCGGCACCGAGCGGCTGATCCCGTTGCACGAAGAAGCGGCGATCGCGATCCGCGGGTTGCAGGCGCTCGACACGGGGGCCCGGGGCTTCCGGGGGGATTGGGGCGAGCAGGAGACGCCGCGTCTGTTCGTCCGGCGCGGCCAGAAGATGACGTCGGGCTACCTGTTCGAGGCGCCCCTCGCCATCGTCTGTGCCGAGGCCGGATTGCTGGATCCCAATGGCCGGCCGCGCATCACCGCGCATCGCTTCCGACATACGGTCGGGACTGAGCTCGCTGAGGGTGGCGCACGTCTGCACACGATTATGAAGATGCTGGGACATACCAGCACCGGCATGACCCTGATCTACGCCCACCTGACGGATGCGACGATTCGCGAGGATTACCTAAAGGTCCTCGGTCCCGGCGCACAACTCGCGGGACCGCTTGCCGCAACTCTACGAGTTGGTGCAATGCCGCGAGAGTCGATCGACTGGCTCAAGGCAAATTTCTTCCGCACCGAGCTGGAACTGGGGCATTGCTTGCGGCTGCCGCAGGAAGGACCGTGTGAGTGTGACCTGTATCTGACCTGCGCCAAGTTCGTCACCACTCCGGAGTATGCACCACGGCTGCGGGCGCGGCGGTTGCGAGAGCTGGGCTTGGTGAAGGAGGCACGCGCGCAAGGCTGGGCGCGCGAGGTCGAACGACACGCTTGCATCGTGAGACGGATCGAACATCTGCTGACCGATTTGGGGGAGCCTGTAGGTGAGTCGTATCCGTCCGACGAAGGCCACACGAGATAGGATCAAGGCGCAGTGGGTATCAGCCAATAAACTTAAGTTGAGAACAACTGCGTTACGCACAAGTCATCTCGGTCGGAGCCATCGAAAGGGGACTAGATCATGACAAACCAGTCAGAGGCCCAAAGGAGTGACGGAACGACCGCCTCCATGGACCGTACCGTGCTGCCCATCCCAGAGCCTCAGTATCCGCCAATCACTGAGCTTGATGCGCACAACGCTACAGCCCCACCGCGGTTCGAGGTAAAGGCGCCCAAAGGTGCGCCCAACGTGGTAGTCATCCTTCTCGACAACATGGGCTTCGGCGACGTATCGACCTTCGGAGGGCCGATCCAGATGCCGACGCTGGACCGTCTGGCCAAGACCGGGTTGAGCTACAACAATCTCAAAGTCCCCCCGTTGTGTTCGCCCGCCCGGGTAGCGCTGCTTACCGGTCGCAATAGCCATAGCGCAAACTTCGGCGTGATCTCGGAAATTGCCACCGGCTTCCCGGGGTACACTGCGGTGCGCCCCAGCAGCGTCACGAATCTGCCCGAGATCTTGCGGCTCAACGGCTATAACACTGCCATGTTCGGCAAGTGTCACGAGCTGGCACCGTGGGAAGGCAGCGCTGTGGGACCCTTCGACCGCTGGCCGGTGCATAGCGGGTTTGAGAGGTTCTACGGCTTCATGTCCGGCGAGGCCGACCTTTTTCATCCGGTCATTTACGACAACATGACCAGGGTGGATATGCATCCCGATGCCGATTACTACGCGAGTACGGACATCACCGACAAGGCCATCCTCTGGCTGCGCTCGCAGCGTTCGCTGGCCCCCAACAAGCCATTTTTCGTCTACTACGCGGCAATTGGTACTCACGGCCCATTCCACGTGCCCGAGACGTGGCGCGACCGCTACAAGGGCAAGTTCGATCAGGGCTGGGACCAAGTGCGTAAGGAAACCTTGGCCAGGCAGATCGAGATGGGCGTCGTGCCTCCGGGCACCGATGCGGCGCCCAAGCCGCCGGGAATCCAGGAATGGGACGACTTGACGGCCGACGAGAAGAAGATCTTTGCGCGGTATATGGAGATCTATGCCGCTTTTGCCGAGGTGACCGACTACGAAATCGGGCGGTTTCTGGACGAGATCGAGAACCTCGGCGAAATGGACAACACGTTAATCTTCTACATCACCGGCGACAATGGTTCCGTTTTCCAAGGCGGCCTCAACGGCGCCTTCAATGAGCTGTCCGTGTTCAACGGGCTGCCGGAGCCTCTGGACGTTCCGCTAAAGAACTTCGACGAGATCGGCGGCCCCAAATCGCATATTTTGTACAACAATGGCTGGGCTTTCGCCGGCGCCACGCCCTTTGGTTGGGGCCACCAGGTGGCCTCGTACGGCGGCGTCTGCCAGTCCATGGTGGTCCACTGGCCGAAGGGCATCACGGCGAAGGGCGGCCTGCGTACGCAGTGGATGCACATGATTGACATTGCCCCGACGGTCTTGGAGGCGGCTGGCGTGCCCGAGCCGGGCGTCGTGCATGGCGTCCAGCAGAAACCCCTCGAGGGCGTGAGCGTGCTAGACACCTTGAATAATCCCGACGCGAAGTCGCGCCACACCTTGCAATACTTCGAGATGGCAGGCAACCGGGGCATCTATCAGGACGGCTGGTTCGCCACCACGGTGCACCGCCCGCCGTGGGAGCCCAAGCCGCGGGCTACGTTTGAAGACGACAAGTGGGAGCTTTATAATGTAGAGGAAGATTTTAGTTGCGCGCACGACCTTGCCGCGAAGTATCCCGACAAACTCGCGAAGCTGAAGGGAGTCTTCCTGGAAGAGGCCGTCAAGTACCACGTGCTCCCGCTTGACGACCGCGCTTGGGAACGCTTCAACACCGCTCTGGCGGGGCGTCCGGATCTGATGGAAGGTCGCAGCGAGATCACGGTCTATGAGGGAATGAAGGGAATTCCCGAAAATGGCTTCATCAACATCAAGAACCGCTCGTTCGTGGTTAAGGCCGATATCGAAGTCCCGCAGGCCGGTGCAGAAGGGGTGGTTATCGCCCAAGGCGGGGAGATGGGCGGCTGGGCCCTTTACGTCAAGGACGGCGCACCCCGGTTTGCCTGGAACTATCTCGGTCGCGAGATTTACAAGATCGCCGGCCCCGCTCGCCTGCCGGTAGGGCGGGTGGCACTTCGCTTCGAGTTCGCTTACGATGGCGGTTTGGGCGCAGGCGGTAACGGTGTGATCTTCGTCAACGATAAAGAGGTCGCCGCAGGGCGGGTCGAGCACACTCAGCCGTTCGCATTTGGCGCGGAAACGACGGACGTGGGCGAGAACCTCTATACGTGTGTCAGCGACGACTACAAACAGGGCGATAACAAGTTCACCAGCAAGATTCACAAGGTGACCGTCGTGGTCGGAAAGTCCAACCTCAGTGCGGAGGCCCAGAGGGCTCTCCAAGAATTGCATATGAAGAAAACGCTTTTCGTCTAATCGAGTTGGCTTCGGCTCGCTGTTCGTATGATGCGAGCGCCGTCGGCAAACCCACTTGCTTCAACGCTGCCGACGGCCGGTCGGTCCACGAAGACCAGGTAGGACTTCACGAAGCAGGTGGCTTGGGAGACCGACCGCCGGAATGCGGGGCATGTCCATATAACTGAGTGGCGAACGCTCCCCGGACAAAAGCAGAAGCAGCCGTACGCCGCGGCTCGAACGGACGGCCAGCCCATGGCACTGGCCGGCCTGTGGGAGGTGTGGCACGATCCGGTCGCAGCCTGCGCGGTCAGAACTTTCACGATCGTCACGACGGCCGCGAACGAGGACATGGCACGGGTCCACCATCGGATGCCGGTCATTCTCGAGGAACCCGACTGGCCGGCGTGGCTGGGCGAGACCACGCGAGATCCGATGGCGTTGATGCGACCGGCCGCGCGAGGCATCCTCCACCTGTGGCCGGTCAGCCGTAAGGTCAACAATCCGGCCAACGACGGGCCCGACCTCTTGGAATCGGTAAGTCAACCCGAACAAAGCAGCCTGTCGCTAAAATAGACGCGACCGGTCTTCTTTTAAATTAATGGTACCGTTCGTCGTATAGCACACGCGGTCTTTGGCGCCCTTACCGCGTCGGATCCGTAGTTCGCCCATTGTGGGCGAGTAGTCGTCGACGTCGAGTGCAACCAGCTCGCTGCGGCGCAATCCTCCGGTTAAGCAGAAATCCTTGATTACTTGATTAGAGGAATGGGGAGCGAAAGGAAGAATACCCGCCTAACTCTTTCGGGAAGAGAGGCTTCGCATGCCCGTTCAGAATATGGCGTGGAATTGGACCGGGGGGTACAGCGGCAGTAATGGAGCCTCCGCAAGCATCCAGGTCAATTTTGCGCCAACGATGGCCATAGCGCAGTGCTCATTGACGCAAGCTGATGGGGGGGCTTAATCGCCGGTGGCATAACGCAGTATGTTACCCGCTCGTACCCGGCTGGGCCGGATCAGGATCACAATTTTTCCATCGCAAATTTGACTTATTGGCTCCCACCCATGGCCTATGATCCGTTGATGACCAGCGTCACAGCCGAGCTCGATTTGGGGGCTGAACAGCAAGCCACGCTGTTGTTGATGGTTTCGTTGTGGAGCTAAAGGAGGTTCGATATTAGGTATGCTGAGTGCAGGTTCCACGCTTCCGGTGCAATCGGTCAAGGCGTGTGTCGTTTACGACTCCGAAACCGGAGAGATTCACCATCAACACAAAGTGTTGACGCTCGTCGGTGGACGTGAGCCAGGGGAAGGTGAAATGGCGGAACACGCTATTCGGGCACTTCGCACTCGACGCAACCCTCCTGTGGGTAAATTCGATGTGTTGCACGTTGCTCCCGGATTATTGGAAACTGGCAAGAAGTGCCGTGTGGATGTCAAAAATAAAACCCTGGTTGTCGATGCATGAAAGCAATCATCGCCGCAGTGTGACGAGCAGACGGCGAGGTCAACAATAGCTGGCGGCTTCAGGTGTCCATGTTTCCTGCAAACTGCCGTCCGCATGCTCGGGCTAGGGAACTGCAGCTCGTTGCTGCCGCGTATTCACCACAGCGACAACCCACAAGCGATGCCGCTGCCGCACCCTACGTTCTCAAAACTCAACCTTTGTGCAACGTGGCGCAAAGGACCATCCACGACCGCTCGCGTCTCGCCGCCGCAACACGCTCGGTTTGACCGGTATCAGCACGGGAATCCGCATTTAAACAGGATCCTCCTGGTCTGGAGGGCTCTTGTGTGGCCGCCCGATCAGGGTCACTCAGACCTGCAAGGAGCCCGCCGTCGAGCTCAATTCACCCGGCATGCGAGTGGGCGGCCCCCGTTCACAGAACCCAATATCCAAGGCGATCATAATGCCGATGCAGTCCGATTTCATACTCGCGGGTGATCACCGTGTCGTTCGTGTATTCCGGTGACTGTTTGATGGCGTCTCGAGCGAGATTGACGAAGACTTTCGCCTCGCTCCAACTCACACGCTCGATCCACTGCGGTGCCACCAGGACCATTTTCCCGAGCCACCAATTCTGCGTGTCGACGATGAGATATCGAATCGCCCACGTCCCGTCATCGATGACAACATCGGCCACGTGGCCGATCTCGCCATCGGTCGCCTGGACGTGATAGCCACTCACCGCTTGCGTGCTGCGCAAATGGGGATCCCATGCCTCTTCGGTCTTGGTGGGTGTTCTCCAGAGTTCGGGGTCCGGCGCAACTGTGGGATACGAGCCCCACATGTCGGGGCCGCTCCAATACACCGGCCACCCATAGTACTCATGATAGTCCTCCTCGAACTGGCGCGAGACAGGCTTGTCACTATCCCAGGACGGGCTGCCCGCAATCTGTGCCTTGGTCAGATTGACCGCGATGTAGGGCTCATCTCGGCTCACGGCCCCGAGCGCGTGAGGAGAGATCAGCACCCGCCGGCTCGCCAGCCACGTCCCCGTGTCGACCACGAGATAGCGAATCGTCCAATACCGATCGTCGAAGTAGAAGTCTTTCACTGTCCCGATTTCCCCGTCGAGGCTGTGCAATCGGTATCCTTGCAGCGTCTTGGCCTTGTTGAGCATCCCAGGAGTCCGCGTTCGTGCCTCGCCAGCCATGGTCACCCTCCCAGATTCGAACACGCGACTTCCCCATGTGTGAATCGCACCATCGAGTTACCCATTCACTATGGCGCCGCACGCGGTCACCCGCAGCACGCGCCGCGAACGGCGGACCGCCGCACGCCCTAGGCCGGGAGATGGCCGATCCGCGCTCCGGATCCCAATTGAGACGGGTGCGGCGCATGGACGAGACGAGTTTCGCGAAGAGGTGCCGCGAGTAGGCGTGCCATATATATACTCAGGCATCGGCGACATCCGGCGGTGCACCAGCCGCATCCAGTCTACACGAGGGCAATCGTTCGGGATGTTTCCGCGAGTCTCATTCGACGGGGGCCGGATCTCTCCCCGCGCAAGGAGACGAGATGGCACTGTCGATCACGCTGGCCATGAGAAACGACGACTATCTCGCGCCGCTCGCGTGCGGCGACGTGATCCCGGAACGCCTGGACCTCACGCTCCGGCGGGACACGGCGCGGGCGCTCGAGTGGGTCGACGACCCGTCGGTGCATGCCGGCGAGCTGTCGCTCAGCAAGCACATCCAGCGGCTGGCGTCCGGCGATGCCAGCGTGATCGCCATACCGTTTTTCGCGGAGCGAGCGTTCTGCCAACGGTGCTTCTTCGTGCGTCGGGACAGCGGCCTCCAAGACTTCGGGGACCTGGCCGGCAAGCGCGTCGGCACGAACGACTGGCACGCCACGGGCAACACGTGGTCCCGCGCACTCCTGCGTGACGCCGACGTGAAGATCGAGGGTATGCGGTGGTGGGTCGGAAGCCTGGACGGCGCGCCCTCGCGCGGCCGCGGCACCCTGCCGCCGCACGCCCAATACATCGCCGGCGGCCGGACCCTCCTTGCCATGCTGCTGGAGGGGGAACTCGACGCGTTGATGTGTCCGAATCCCCCGAAGGGCTTCTACGCGGCGGACAGCCCGGTCGTCCGCCTCGTGTCGGACTACAAACGCGCGGAGCGCGAGTACTACCTGCGGACCGGCATCTATCCACTGCAGCACATCGTCGGGATCAGGCGCGAAACGTTCGCGCAGGATCCGGGAGCTGCGGTGAGTCTCTATGACGCGCTGGAACGCTCTAAGATCTCCTGGCAGGCAAGTCTGCGGGCCCTGCCGGAGATGCTGCCCTGGACCCTCGCGGAGCTCGAGGAGACGATCGCGCTGCTGGGCGAGGATTGGCTCCCGAACGGCGTCGCGGCGAGCCGCAAGGTGGTCCAGGCGTTCCTCAACGAGCAGGTCGCGCAGGGGCTCATCGCCACGCCGCTCGCCTTCGATGCACTCTTCTCCGAATTCGAAGGAGTCTCGCCCTAATTTTCAGCGCCGGCAGAGCGTTCGAGCCGTCCGCTGCGTCCCCCCGAGGCGCTTCCCATCCCGTCTCCGCGTGGTCGGCCAGATGTCAGCCTGGAAGACGGCCGAAATCAATCACGCGACACACCGGTGACGAAATGACACGCCACGAGGTGCCCCTGGCCAATGTCCCGCGCCGGCGGATCAATGTCACGGCACGGCGCAAACGCGTGGGGGCACCGTCCGCGAAACGGACATCCGACAGTCGGTAGGGACGCGGACAATTCCGCATCGAGCCCTCCGGTGCCGGCGAGCCACCCCGGCTCGAGGCGCGAGCGCGACGCCAGCAGCGCCTGCGTGTACGGATGGCGGGCGCTCTCAAGCGGCACCCCCGAGGGAAGCGTCTCCACGATGCGCCCGCCAAACATGACCGCGATCCGCGGTGCAATGTATCGGACCACGTAGAGATCGTGGCTGATGAAGATCATGGTCAGGCCAAGCTGTGCGCGCAGGTCCGCGAGGAGGTTGAGGATCTGCGCCTGGATCGACACGTCGAGCGCGCTCACCGGCTCGTCGGCGATCAGCACCTCCGGATCGGCGGCCAGGGCTCGGGCGATGCAGATGCGCTGGCGCTGCCCTCCCGAGAAATCGGACGGATACCGGTCGACGGCGCCAGCCGGCAGCCCCACCTGATCGAGCAGCGCCTCGACGCGGCGGGCGATCTGGTCGCGGGGCACCAAATGGTGCACGAGCAGAACTTCCCGCAGCGTCGACCCAACCGTCAGCCGCGGATTCAGCGACGAGTACGGATCCTGGAACACCACCTGAATGCGCCGCCGCGAGCGCCGGAGGGGCCCCGTGCCAAGGCGCGTGAGGTCGGTGCCATCGAGCAGCACCCGTCCCGCATCCGGGCGTTCCAAAAGAGCCAGGCAGCGCGCAAACGTCGACTTGCCAGACCCGCTCTCCCCGACGATGCCGAGCGACTCCCCGCGCTCGAGCGACACCGAGGCGTCCGCGAGCGCGGGACGTACGGCGTCGTGCGCGGGACGACCCGGGCCCGCGAGCGCCCAGCCGCGCCGGTGCGCGTAGGTTTTCGTCAGGCCCTCGGCGACCAGCAGCATTTACGTCCGTGCGGAATTCGACGCGGCCAGGCTGCGGCGCAACTCATCCAGGTGATCGGTCCGGATGCAGCGCGACCAGTGCCCCGGCGCGGTCTCCGACAATCCGATCGGCGCCGCGCGGCAGGCGTCGACCGCCAGCTCGCAACGGGGGGCGAACGCACATCCGGGAGGAAGACGCCCGGGGTCCGGCGGCGCTCCCGGGATCGCGCGCAACCGCTTGTCGACCACGGCCTCGGGCAGGCTGTTCATCAACCCGATCGTGTAGGGGTGCTCCGGCCGCCGAAGCACGGTGCGCGTTGGACCGATCTCGACGAGCTCCCCAGCGTACATCACCCCCACGCGATCGCACAGGCCGGCGACGACGCGAAAGTCATGGGACACGAGCAACAGGCTCATCCCCTCCTGGCGGCGGAGATCATCGAGGAGCCGAAGAATCTCGGCTTGGACGATCACGTCAAGCGCGGTCGTGGGCTCGTCGGCCAACAAGAGCGTGGGCCGCGCGGCAAGCGCCATCGCGATATGGATACGCTGGCGCATCCCACCGCTGAACTCGTGCGGATACGCGCCCGCGCGGCGCGCCGCATCGCGGATCCCGACGCGCTCCATCATCGCCATCGCACGCATCCTCGCCGCGCGCGCACCGAGACCGTCGTGCGACTGCACGACCTGCGCGATCGCGTCCCCGACGCGCAGCACAGGGTTGAGGGCGGTCATCGGATCTTGAAAGATCATGGCGATCGTGGATCCGCGCAGCGTCTGCATCTCTGCGTCGCCGAGTTCGAGGAGCGAGTAGGCTCCGTACGTGACCCGGCCACCAGCGACCGCACCCCGCGGAAGCAGTCTCAAGATGGCGCGGCACGTCAGGCTCTTGCCGGATCCGCTCTCTCCCACCAACCCAAACGCTTCGCCGGCGGCGATCTCGAACGACACGCCCCGAACGACGGCGTGGCCGCTTCCCTGAAACTCAACCGTCAGTGCCTCAACGCCGAGGGCGCTCCTAGGGCGCATGAACCCGCCGCACGATGTCGGACACGCTGTCGCCGATTAAGCTGACGAAGAAACTCGTGACCACAATCGCGAGCCCGGGGAAGATCACCACCCAGGGCGCCGTGACGATAAAGTTTCGGCCTTGCGCGATCATCGCCCCCCACTCCGATGCCGGGGGCTGCACGCCAAGCCCGAAATACCCGAGCGAGGCGCCGGCCAGAATGTCCAGCACGAAGTCACTCATGCCGAAGATGAGCGCCGGTACGATGACGTTGGGCAGCAGGTGCCGGAACACGATGCGGGCGTCGCTGTACCCAAGACTCTTCGCGGCCAGAATATATCCGCGCCCACGGACGCCGAGCGCCTCCCCGCGCACGATGCGCGCGTACGCCACCCAGCTGACAAGCGAGATCGCGATGTAAAAATTCTTGAGGCCCGGGCCGAGCATGGCCACGATCGCGAGCACGAGCACGAGGAACGGGAACGCCGTCACGACATCGATCACCCGGCCGAGGATCGCGTCCAGCCAGCCGGCGTAGTACCCCACGAACAGCCCGATCACGACACCCATGACGAGCGGAATCGTGACGCCGATCGTGCCGATCTGAAGGTCAATCCGGGCCGCGTACAGCACCCGCGTCAGGATGTCCCGCCCGAGCTGGTCGGTGCCGAACCAGTGCGCCGCGCTCGGCGGCTGCAGCCCCCCCGCGAGCCCCAACGCCGTCGGGTCGTACGGTGCGATCACCGGTGCGAGCGCCGCGAGCGCGGCGATCGTGAAGAATCCCGCGAGCCCGACGCGGAGCGGCATGCGGGTGGTCGCAAGCCACCCGCGGCGTGCGGGCCGGGCCGGCGCGATCGTCGAGACGGCGCTCATCGTTGGAACGACACTCGCGGATCGAGGACGGCGTAGGCGAGATCGGTCAGCAGATTCACGAGGATCACGAGAAACGCAAGCACGAGCGTCACGAACTGGACGATCGAGTAGTCCCGCGTCAGGATCGACGTGATCAGCAACGACCCCACCCCGGGGACACCGAAAACCTGCTCAATGATGATGGTACCCCCGATCAGCCAGCCGATGTTCAGGCCCAGCACCGAGATGAATGGCGTCAGTCCGTTCCGCAGCACGTAGCTGACCAGCAGGGTGGCCGGGCGCAGTCCCATCGCAATCCCGGTGGTCACGTAGTCCGAGTTCAACACCTCGATCAGGCTGCTGCGCAGTGAGCGCATGAGCGTCGAGGAGATGTGCAGGCCGATGGTCAGCGCGGGCAGCGTCAGGTACCACAACGTGTTAAACCCGCCGGTGCCGATGCCGCCGAGCGGGAACAACCGGACCTTGACGCTCAGGAGCAGCGCGAGCACGATGCCGAGCCAGAACGAGGGGATGCCGATCGTGCCGGTGAACACGAGCCGGATCGCTTGGTCGACGCGAGTCTCACGGCGAATCGCGGCGATCGTCGCAAACGGGACCGAAATCACGAGGCCGATCAGCGCCGCGTACGTGATCAGCATCAGCGTGACGGGAATGCGCTCTACGGTCAGCGTAAAGACGCTCTCGCCGTAGAAGAACGACAGGCCGAAATTCCCGTGCGACGCGTTTCCAAGGAAAATCAGGTACTGCCGCCAGAGCGGCAGGTTCAGCCCGAGCTGTTTCTGCAGACGCGCGATCAGCTCAGGAGTCGCGTGTTCCCCCAAGAGGGCGGTCGCCGGATCGCCCGGGATCAAGCGGATCAGCAAGAACACGACGATGCTGACGCCAAACAGCACGGGCAGGATCAGGAGCACCCGTCCCGCGATGTAGCGAATCATCCGGCGATCGCGATGCCTGGGATGTCCGCCGCCGGTACCCGGTCACCCGCGACCGTGTACCGGCGCCGTCACCGCTTGCTCACGTTCTCAAAACCGTACTTGCCCTGCGAGTTCGGCGCGAACCCGACGACACTTGGGGAGCTCGCGTACAGACGCGGCACATCCACGACGTAGATCTGCGGCGCGTCGCGGCTTTCGATCATCTGCAGCTGAGTGTAGAGCGCCTGCCGCTTCTTGGGATCCAGCTCACGCCGGGCCTCGGCGACGAGCTGCGCGGCCTGCGGGTTGTTGTAGAAGGTATGCGCGGCGTGCTGCGATTTGAAGTCCATCGCCACGCCCATCAGCTCGTCGGGGTCCGGCGTGTCGTTCGTCCACGCCGCGTTGTACACCGTGTATTTCTCGGTGTTCCGCAGCTGGATCAGCGTCGTCGTCTCGACCTGCTGGATATTCATCGTCACGCCGATCTGCTTGAGCCCGTTCCCCCAGATCGTCGCGGCATCGAGGAGCGTCTGGTTGCCCGCCGGGAGCTGGACCGTCAGGGTGAATCCGTTCGGCACCGAGGACTTGGCGAGAAACGCCTTCGCCTTGGCCAGATCGTACGTCAACGGGCCCGCGTTAGGATCGTAATAGAGGGTGGTCGACGGCAGCAGCGACCGCGCCACCGTCGCGAGGCCGAAATACACGTTCTTCGCCACGGCCTCTCGGTCGTCGGCGGCGGCCAGCGCGGCGCGCACGTTCACCTCATCCATCGGCTTGATGGTCTCGTTGAGCGTGTAGCGCAGGACGGCGGTTCCGTTCACCGCGTAGACCTTTTGGCCCGCACCCTTCAGTTGCTGCACCTGGTTCGGCGGCACAAAGTCGATGAGGTCGACCTGGCCGGACTGCAGCTGGAGGACCCGGGTGTTGTCGTCGCCGACGACCCGCATGATGATCCGGTCGATCGTCGGTTTCCCAGGCTGCCAGTAGTTTGGGTTCTTGACGAGCGTGATCTGCGAGCCCTTCTGCCAGCTTTCCAGAGCAAACGCTCCGGTCCCAAGCGGGTGGTCGGTCATGGCCTGCCCGTACTTCTCGTAGTTCGCCTTCGAGTAGATGCTCGCCGCGAATGTGGAGAGCGCGGCCAGCAATGGGGCGAACGGCTCCGACATGTGGAGGGCGACCGTATGGTCGTCGATCTTGGTGACGGACGTCACCGGGGAGAAGAGAAAGCCCCATTCGCTCTTTTGGTCGATCGCCCGCGTGAGGGACGTCACGACGTCATCGGCCGTCATCGGCGTCCCGTCCAAGAACTTCACGCCCTGCCGCAACGTGAACGTCGCGGTGAGCCCGTCGGGCGACATTTTCCAGGAGGTGGCAAGCTCGGGCTGGACATCCCGATTCGAGGGCGCGAGCTTGACAAGCCGGTCGTACACGATCATTTGGGTGAAAATCGACGGGTCATCACCGGTGGGATACGGGTCCCACGTGAGCATGTCGGCGTTCCGCGCCATCGTGAGCGTCACCGGCGCTGCACCGGCGGACGAACGCGGCAGCACCATCGTGAGCGGAACAAACAGCGCCAGCGCCACGAGCACGCTGACCGCACGCAACAGCATCAGGTGATTCCGCGTGCCCAGTTGACGTCCGACCATACGGTCTCGCCTCCCTTTGGTTCGGCCTCCGAGATCGAGCCACGATTCGTGCGGGTATCTCACGTAACCAGCCAGGACTTCAGTTTTTGAGCCAGGACTCCTCCCATCCAACCAAAGGGAGGTGTTTCCAAGGGGACGTCCTTCATTAAAGAGAACTATCGGTACTGAACAGGGTCAGAGCAGGCGAGCGCCACCTCAGAACGTGGGAGAGCGCAGATGGCGGGACATAGCTACCGGAACGCGGCCTCGTCCTCGAGAGGGGGCGGAACCGCCGCCAACACCGGCCAGGTGCGCGATCTCCAGCGCGACCTGCGAGCCCTCGGGTACCTTCGGGTGGGGATTGACGGCGTGTTTGGCGTCGGAACGGAGCAAGCCGTCAAGGCGGTGCAGCACGATCTCCTCAACAACGCGGGCGCGAGCAGCGGAGGCGACGGGCCGGCGCCCGTTCGGGTGATGGACTATAACCGCGGCCGAGTCAGTGCGGTGACCGGTGTGGTCGATCAGGCGCTCGCGGCATGTCTCGTGGAGATGCCGACGATCCCAAGTTTCCCACCCTCCCCTCGGTCTCCAACCCGGCGGAACAGAATCAGCAGGTCATTGGCGAAATCGCTGCCCTGCCCTCGCCCGAAGTTCCGCCGCCGTTCCTGATGGCCATCCTGCTCCAGGAGAGCCACTTGAAGCACTTTCATGAACCGGGGGCGGGCGACGAGGACATGTTCATCGTCGTCGGACTCGACTCCAACGACCCGGCGAAGCGGGTACAGATCACCTCGCGCGGATACGGTGTCGGCCAGTATACGCTCTTCCACCACCCTCCACAGTCCGGAGAGGTGCGGGCGATCATGCTGAACGTCGCCGGCAACCTCAAGCGTGCCATTGATGAACTCCG
>CAWDRG010000014.1:0-25777 GCA_963804645.1 uncultured Bacillota bacterium | reverse complement strand
TAGCTTCGGCAAGGGTCAGCCGGGGCGCGGCGGCGGTGGGAGACATGCGGGCACCTCATCAGGTAGAAATCGGGTTGACGTGGCGGACCTGGGTACAGCCGGCGATTCCGCCGGCGAGAGTCGGCGCCCGCCCGGACGTGCCACAGATATCCAAGGCAATTGATAATTGAGAAGAAGTAGCGTCGCTCCTGACCCAGAAAGGCTCGCACGATTAGGTGGGCTCCGTGTCCGCATTGTGGACAGCGAGCAGGGGATTGTCCTAGACGGTGGAAGTGGACTCGCATTACGAACGTCTGGAGTCGATACGCTTGAACGTCGTTGTGCTGTTGAACGATACGCTGCGCGCAGATCACATCAGCGCGTACGGGCTGCCGCAGCCCTGGGATCGCCCCGGACACGATGGGCGCCCGTTTATTGAGACACCATACCTCGACGGCCTGATCAGCGAGTCGATTAGCTTTCACCGATACTACACCGGGTCGTACCCGACGATTCCTGCCCGGTACGACCTTTTTACCGGACGGTTCGGGTTTCCCACGCGAGGGTGGGAACCGCTCGAGGCGGATGACCTCACCTTTGCCGAGTGGTTGTCAGACCACGGATACACCACCGAGCTGATTTTCGACACCCCCGCGCTTGCCAACGATGAATACAACTTCACACGGGGATTCACCGGGTGGGACTGGGTCAGGGGCCAGCATCGTGACCGTTGGGTGACCGACCCCGTGAGTGTTCCACTCCCCGCGGCCGCGTACAAGCTGCACAATGTGCCGGGTTTGCGTAACTACCAGTTGAATGCGACGCGTCGGGTCTACGAACGCGACTGGATGTGCGCGAAGACCACGTCTACGGCGATGGACTGGCTAGAGCGCAACTGGACCCGAGACCAGTTTGTCCTGTGGGTCGATATGTGGGATCCCCACGAGCCTTTCGATGCCCCGGCGCACGACCTCGTGCGCTATCGCGATCCTGCGTATCGGGGCGATTTCATTACGTATCCACGCTATGGACGCGTCAACTACTTGGCCCACGAGGAACTCAACGATATCCGTGCACTCTACGCGGCCAAAGTGACGCTCGTTGATCGTTGGGTCGGTCAGTTCCTCGACCGGATCGATGCGCTCGGGTTGCGTGAGAACACGCTAATCATCTACTTGAGCGACCACGGGCATCTGTTCGGCGAGCATGATCTCCTGGGGAAGCCTACGGGTCCCTTGGGGATGCTGTACGAACCCAGCATCCGGATACCGCTGATTATTCGCCATCCAGACGGGCGGGGGGCGGCGCAACGCATCCAGGCCCTGGCCCAGCCGTGCGACATTCTTCCGACGGTCCTGGACTTCCTCAGGGTGCCAGTTTCCGAGACGGTCGTTGGCAAATCGCTGTGGCCGGTCATCGACGGCACGGCGGCCAGTGTCCACGAGTACGCGTTTTCAGGGCGATTCTCGCGCCAGACGAGCTTTCAGGGACCGGGACGGGTCCGGAAGCAGAACGCGGCCATGACCTTCGATGGTTGGGTGGGGATTGACGGGATCTCCGAGCCCCTGACCGTCACAACCGACGAATGGAGTCTGATCTGTCACCCGGCGGGGTCGAGGCAGTCCGAACTCTATTATTTGCGTGAGGATCCCGGTCAGGCCGGTAACGTCATCGACGCACATCGATCGGTGGCGGAGTCATTGAATCGGGCGCTGCTCGAGTTCTTACGTGAGCATGGCGCATCGCCTGAGCGGACTCGTGCCTATGCGTGGTCGGACGCGACCGGTCATGCCGGAGATGCGCAGGACTCGGCATTGGATCCCCGCACCCACTGCTGGACGGTCGCCGTGGGCGAGACGATCCTGGCATTTCTAACCCCACAGGAGGCGGCCGACTGCGGTGCCGGTGCGTCGGCGGGCGCGGTGCGGGAGACCACGCTTGCGGCGCTCCAGCAAACGGATCCCAAGGCGCTCGTATGCGTCGGTGACCAGTATTTTTGGGCTGAGGATATTCCGGTTCCGCGAAAGGCTGACTGATTCACAATCTGCTGGATGTGGGGTGAGACGATGCAGGCAGACAAGCCCGTGGGGGAAGGTACCGCAGAGCGCGAACCGATATCGCGGCGAGACCTGATCACGACGTCCGCCAAGACCACATTGGCGGGAGGGGTGCTACGTCTAGCCGCGGCGGCTGGGGTCGGAGCAGTGGCCTCGCAAGCATTCGCGGCGGCTGCGGCGGCGCAACAGCCGGGCGGGAAGAGTCGTCTCTACGATGTGCTCGATCGCAAGACACTTGTCGTTGGGACCGGCACCGGCAATCCGCCGTGGCACTTTACAGACGACAAGGGGGCCATGGCCGGTTTTGATGTCGCGTTGGGCCATCTCGTCGCGCAAGCTCTGTTCAACGACGTCAGCAAGGTACAGTTCCAAGTGCAGGGGGCTGACGCCCGCGTTCCGAGCCTGCTGACTGATAAGGTTGATCTCTGCATCCAGTTCATGACCATCACGGGCCCTCGGGCACAGCAAGTCGAGTTCACCACGCCGTACTATCGTGAGGGCGTCGGCCTCCTCATGCCTAAGAACAGCCGCTTCCGGGATTTCAACGGACTGCTTGCGGCCGGGGCCGCGGTCAAAGCCTCAGTGATCCAAAACGCGTTTGCGGAGCAACAGGTGCACGACGGCCTGCCCAAAGCGCAGGTGGTGCAGCTGGACAGTATTGCCAACGTCATTCAGGCCGTCGACTCGGGTCGGGCTGACGTCGCGTGCGTTGGTTCCGGACAGATCCGCTGGCTAAGCACTCGGTACTTCGACAAGTACAAGGATGCCGGTCATTACTGGTTCGGCAACTTGTACGCGGCAGCGGTCAAGCCCGGTGACCCCGTCTGGCTTAATTTCGTGAACACCGTGTTGGAGGATGCGATGGGTGGGCTTGGATGGCCCTACTATCAACAGAATTACAAGACCTATTTTGGCATCAATCTGCCGTCTCCACCGATCGGGTTTCCCATCGAGGTGCGCATGGATCAGGCGCTGGGCCTGATTCGCACCCAGTAACCGTCGAGCCTGTGAGCAATTATCATTTCAACTGGACGATCGCGTGGCAGTACTTTCCCCAGTTCTATCGAGGGCTGGTGCTCGGGCTGGGACTGGCCGCCGTATCGCTCCTGATCGGCACCGGAATTGGGGTCATCGGTGCGCTCGGACTCACAACCGGCCCGCGGTGGGTTCGTCTGTTGCTGACGTCCTATGTGGAATTTATCCGGAACATCCCGTTGCTGCTTCTGGTCTATTTCGCATTCTACGGATTGCCCAAGGTGGGCATCAGTGCGCTCGACAACGTCTGGTCCTTCGTGGCGGCATTGTCGGCCTACGGCGGCGCGAATCTCACCGAGGTGTTTCGCGCGGGGATCGGGTCGGTGCCCTCGGGGTACGCTGAGGCCGCCAGGGCGGTCGGGCTGAGTCCCTGGCAACGCACGCGTCTCGTGACCCTTCCGCTGACGCTACGGATTGTACTGCCGTCACTGGGCAATACCTTTGTGTCACTGTTTAAGGACACATCGTTGGCGTCAGTCTTGGGAGTGCCGGAGCTCACGTACGCGGCCATGCGGCTGAACCTCGATACGTTTCGCGTCATTGAGGCATGGACGTTCGCGACGGTCCTGTACCTGGTGTCCGGCTACGGGATCATCATGACGCTGCGCAGCGTTGAGCGCAGGTACGCCGTCATCCGGTAAGATGACGCAGCAGATGCTCGCCGAATTGCCGCAGCTTCTGCGCGGCCTGAGCGTGACGGTGGAAGTGTCCGGCATCGTGCTCGTGCTGGCCTCGTCCCTCGGATTTCTGCTGGGCGTACTTCTGATGTTTGGTCCTCGTATGCTGCGTCTCCTGGCGCGGGTGTACATCGACACGATACGGGGCATCCCATTGCTCGTGCTCATCTTCGCATGTTACTTCGGCCTGCCGGCCGTCGGGCTCAAGCTGTCCGCGGTGGCTGCCGGCATTACGGCCCTGAGCGCGTTCGCTGCCGCCCACGTTGCGGAGATCGTGCGCGGCGGCATTGAGTCGATTCCGCGGGCTCAGTCCGACGCGGCGCTGGCCATCGGGTTGACGTTCTGGCAGCGGTTGCGCTTGGTGATCTTGCCTCAGGCGGTTCGCCGCATGCTGCCACCGTGGGTGAACGAGGCGGTCGGGATCGTCCGAGGATCGGCGCTGCTGTCTCTCCTTGGAGTCGGCGAGTTACTGCTCGCCATGCAAAACGTCGTCGGTGCTACGTTTATCGTCATCCCATTCTATGTGCTGACGGCGTTGCTCTACTTCGCGGTCAACTTCACCTTGTCGCGAACCTCCGTGGTCCTGGAGCGGAAGTTCGCCTATCTACGATACTGACGGGGGCCGAAACCATCGTCGCGCAACCTGTGGTGAGGATTCAGGACCTGCACAAACGCTTCGGTACGCTCGAGGTACTTCGCGGAGTCTCGCTTGACGTGCACGCAGGTCAAGTGGTCGCCTTGATCGGCGCATCGGGGTCGGGGAAGACCACGGTGTTGCGCTGTGTGAATGCCCTCGAGGAGTATGAGCAGGGACGGGTGTACGTGGACGATGAGATCGTTGGTTACCGTGAGACCAATGGACGGCTCGTCCGGCTTCCTGAGGCGCGAATCGCGCGGCAGCGCGCAAAGATGGGGGTCGTATTTCAGAGCTACAACTTGTTCCCCCACATGACCGCGTTGGACAATGTTGCGCTGGGACTGGTGCATGTGCAACGGAAGCCGCGGCCGGAGGCCCGGCGTATCGCCGCTACCTGGCTTGAACGGGTCGGGCTCGCCGACAAAGCTGGGGCGTTTCCGTATCAGCTGTCCGGTGGCCAGCAGCAACGGGTGGCCATTGCCAGGGCGATCGCGATGCAACCGAAGGTGATGCTGTTCGATGAGGTGACATCCGCGCTCGATCCGGAGCTCGTGGGTGAAGTGCTGACCGTCATGCAGGATCTGGCGCGGAGCGGCCAGACGATGCTCGTCGTCTCGCACGAAATGCTGTTTGTTCGGGAGGTCGCCAGCCGGATCGCGTTCATGGACGGGGGCGTAATTGTCGAGGACGGGGCACCCGGTGACGTCTTCGGCCATCCAAAGACAGAGCGGCTTCAGGCATTCTTGAGGCGCTTCCAAGGAGTCCTGTAGCGCGATTGCCGCGCCGCGTAGGAGAACCCTCGTATGATCACCGAAGGGCACACGCTTGCGATCAGTGCGACTTGCTCGATGTGCGGCAAGCGCGTCAGCCTTGGTCGAATCTACCGCTGTGACGTCTGCGAGGGGCCGCTTGACATCGACTACGATTATTCGAAGATCGGACACGCTTCGTTCGAAGGGACCTCGGGCACCCGTGCTGACGGCATGTGGGTATATCGAGATCTTCTCCCGGTGTCGCCGGGATATATGGTCACGCTGGGCGAGGGACAGACCCCTCTCCTCAAGGCAGAGCGGCTTGGGAGATCCGTGGGACTCCGGTCGCTGTGGGTGAAGGACGAAACCAGGCAGCCGACAGGCTCGTTCAAGGACCGCCCGATCAGCGTTGCCGTATCGCAAGCCCGTGAGATGGGGACCGACATCGTCGTGACGGCGTCTACCGGAAATGCCGCAGCCTCGATGGCCGCATACGCGGCGAAGGCGGGGATCCGCGCAGTAGTGCTGGTTCCGGCTGACACGCCGGTGACCAAACTCCTTCAGATCGCTTCCCCCGGCGCTCGGATCGTATGCGTCGACGGGTCGTTCAGCGACTGCAGTGAATTGGCGCACGCCGCGGCGAGTGAATTCGGCTGGTGCAACGTCACGTCGACGTTCGAGAACCCCTATTCCGTCGAGGGCGACAAGACCGTGGCCTACGAGATCGCCGCGGCCTTGGGCTGGCGTGGCCCTTCGTGGATCATTGTCCCGGTTGGGTCGGGGCCACTCCTGGTGGGGATCGGGAAGGGGTTCGCGGAAATGCAGCGCGCGGGGTTAGTGGACCATCTTCCCAAGCTCGTGGCCGCACAGGCGGCTGGATGCGCGCCCATCGCGCGCGCGTTTGTCCAGAACGCAGATACGGTCGAGCCGTGGGAGTCCCCGCACACCGTTGCGATGGGCATTCGCGATCCTCTGGTCGGGTACAGCGTTGACGGCACCTACACGCTCCGCGCTGTTCGTCGATCGGGAGGACAGGCGGTTGCCGTCGCGGACGAAGTCCTGTTGCACAGCGCGCGACTCCTCATCGAGACCGAGGGTCTGTATGTCGAACCGAGCGTCGGTGTCGCCGTGGCCGCGGTGTCCGCCCTGGCAGATGCCGGCACGATCGACGCCGACGACACGGTGGTCATCGTGTCTACCGGGCACGGCCTAAAGCAATCCCCGATGTCCGTGGATGAAATGCAAGGGCTCCCGAAGATTCGACCGGGCCTCGAGTCGCTCGACGCATTGCGGCTGGTTCTCTAGGGCCCGAGAGTATGCGGTCATTCGGGATATCATCGCGCGGAATGATACGGCTCATACGGGCCTCCCTGGAGAAGTGCAGATCACCTGCGTCCGAGACGTCGGATCCGCGCGACGCCGCGCGTTCGCGGCGTCAGGCACGGCGCGGAGACGCGTGCCTCCGTGGCCCGCGATGATCCGTGTCCCACCGTGAGACCCAGCGCCGATCCGCTAGGCTGCCGGGGGCCCGCCGCTCTCCGCGCGTAATCCATGGAGCGTTCGGGGCGCGCCGAGGACCCATCGGTAGAGTCGTGCGCGCCGCTCAAGGCGGCGTTGGACTGTGCGCCACGTCCGCAGGTGCATTCGGACGATCCGCAATTGCGCTGCGATGATCACAAGGTCGGCGGCGTCGCGTGAAGTCCTCAGGATTCCATCCCCTCTCACGTCTGTCAGTCGTGCCCAGCGTAACGGGTTGGGATGACGGCCCGATGACGGGACAGGTCGTGATACCTGGAGCGTGATGCGGTCCGGCCATGTCCGTCGAGGTCCGTACGCAGGGCACAACAGTAGCGGCATGCGGGAGATGGGGAAGATCACGGTCATGGTGCTTGTTGCGATCGGAGGTCTCGCGCTGGCCTTGACGAGCGATTCTGTGCAGCCGCGATCCACCCTGCTGCCGGGAGTCGAGCCTCCCGCATCGTCAGCGGGTGGCGGCATCACCCCCGAAATCCTCTTGGGGGCGACCCCTCGCGCGGCCATCCCCGTCGAGCCGTCCACCCCCGCCATGAAATCGGAGCGGGGGGAACCGCGCGCACCAACGCCGCGAACGTTCCGTGCGGTGTCCACCTCCGAGGCGGCGCCGGCGGGGTCGACCCGGCGGGAGACCGGGGTTCGACCGCTGGCTCCTCCTCCCACGCCGTCGGGGGCTGCGGCTCGCGCCTCCGCGAGCCCAGGCAGCGGGCCTCTGCTGTCGCAAACGTGGTACGCCCGTTTTGCGTACCAGCTGTATCCCGGCTCGCCATCAGCCGACGCCGAGCGGGCGCTCACGGGGTTCCAGCTGATGATCCGCCCCGCCTCGCCGACGACGGTGGAGATGACGCTGTACAACCTCCGGGACGATTCCACCCAGCACGCGATCTATGACAATAGCTATCGCCTCTACTTCGTCGACTCGGAGGGGGACGACGATGGGGTGGGGGGCGAAACGGATGATAGTGACGACATCTTCATCGTGACCGACGCGGCGGGGCACATCCTTGCTTCGTCGGGCCTATTCGGAGCTCCCAGCACGGGGCCGCGATGACCCGTCTCCTCGCGCGGCTGGCCACGGGATTGGTATTTGTGAGCTTCGGTGCTTGGGAACTCGCGGCGCCGGCCCAATGGATCGGCTACGTCCCTCCTCTTCCCGCGGCACGCGTCGAGGCCGTGCCGCTCGTCCTGGCGCACGGGTGGGTGCTCTTGATGCTGGGCGCGGCGGCCTGGATCAACTTCGTTCCCCCGGTGACCGCCTGGCTCGCCGTGGCCGCGCTGGCCGAAGTCGTCGCGGTGCTCGCATGGACGGGTGGTGTCACCGCGACCTTCATCCGCGACGTCGGGCTGCTGGCGCTGGCCTTGGTCTGGGCGGCGGAGGAAACCGGACCGCATCCGGAGGCAACGAGGGCGCCCGACTCGAACCCGTAACGCACGTCCCGCGCGTCGCAGTCCGGCGCATGGCACGCCACGCTTCGTGGGGGTGGCACGCGGCACCCGACCTGCGTGGGTGGGCGGCCTCCTCGACCAATCCGGAACCCGCCCGAGGGGGGCCACCTCGCTGCGTCCTGGGTGCGGTTGCGCACCTCGTCACCTCTCCTCGCTGATCTCCAGCACCACGGGCATGGGGCGGCGAAGAGCACCAAGCGCGGTCCGCCGCGGTCCACTGGCGCTCGGGCCACCCCTGGCGAGCACGACCCGGCGCTCCGCGCAGCCCCGGAGCGCCGAACACCTCCTGGTTCCGCCGGGACCGCGTGTCATCCGGATGTCATCTCGGCGGCGTAGCCTACAGAGGTGCGACCGACCCGCTTGTGTGGGCCGGGACCGGTGCCGACGGCGTCCCATCGACCCTACACCCGGAACCTTCAGGAGCGAGCGGGCGCTCTGATCGAAAACTCTCGACCGCGCGATCGCGCGGAGGCCCGCCACGTCGGGCGGATGGAAAGGAGCATGCAGCATGCGCATTGAGACAGGAATGACCTACCTACGGCGGCGCGGTGTGGGCCTCTTGGCGGCGGCCCTGCTCGCCGCCTGGATACCATCTGGCGGGGCGCTGGCGGCTGCACCCGTCCCGGCGCCCGCCGCGGCGGGGATCGAACGGTTTGTCATTGATGCGACGGCGTCGCAGGCGCTGTACCGCGTGGGCGAGACGTTTTTCAACCGCAACAATCAGTTCACGGTCGCGGTTGGGACCACGCACGACATCCAGGGCCAGATCTTGGTCGATCGCGCCCATCCGTCGCAGAGTCGGATCGGACCGATCACCGTCAACATCAGTCAACTCACGTCGGACAGCCGCCATCGCGACCGTGAAATCCAGACTCGCTGGCTCGATTCCGCGCAATACCCGACCGCGGTATTCACTCCGAACTCGATCGACGGCCTGCCGGGAACCCTGGCGGAAGGGCGCGCAATTCCCGTGCGGATCGCCGGTACCCTTCAGGTCCACGACGTGACCAAGCCGGTCACCTTTACCGGCACCGTTACGCTGAATGGTCCGACGCTGACCGGAGATGCCACCACGAACGTCCTGATAACGGATTTCGGATTCGATCCGCCGTCCCTCATGGGGATTCTCCAGGCGCAGAATCAGGTGGAGTTGGAGATACAGTTTACGGCGCAGCGCGCGCCGTAGCGCGCGTCCCTTCGGCCCACGCGCGGAATGAGGCGAGGAGTGCTCAGCATGGTCGTGCGGGGCGACGCCGGGGCACGTGAGATTCGCGGGAGCGCGCGGCGCTCCCGCGGGGTTGGCCCTCGTGTTGGTGCCGGTGGTCCAGGTGGTTCCCGCGAGGGTGGTCGACGGGGCGTTCGTGTCGGGGCTCAAGGTGCCCGAAGACAGTGCGTCGCGGTCGATGGCGCTGCAGACGAGACAAGGAGGAAGATCGATGCCGTTTCCCTTCAACTGGCGTGTCGAGTTGCACCCGATCCTGGCCCATTTCCCGGTCGCCCTGTTGTCGATGGCCCTGCTGTTCGACGTCATCGGCTGGGCGCGCAAGTCGTCCTCGTTTCGAGTCGCGGGCTTGTACTGCCTCGCCGCCGGCGCGGTTGGTACGGTGTTGGCCGTGCTGAGTGGTCGCATCACTCCGGAAGCGAATGAGCGCGAGGGTGGTGCCGCCGTCGCGGCGCCGGGGATTCATCTGCCCGACCTCGCGCACTTCTTCAGCGGCCGGCGCGTGGAGGTCCACGAGCACTGGGGGTACGTCCTGCTCGCTCTCGTCGCGCTATGGGTCGCCGCGCGCCTGGCCGTCGCCCTGGGCAAACTCCGTCGTCCGGGGCTGGCGATGGTCGCTGGCGTGCTGACCTTCGCCGTGTTGCTGGTCACCGGCTACTCCGGAGGGGCGTTGGTCTACCGGGAGCGCGGTCGCGAGACCGGTCAGGTGGTGCCGGCGACCGCCGCATCGATAGCGCCGATCACCCGCCGATCGTCGTCATCGGAGGCCGCAAGTCCGGCGCCCGAGCCATGGCACCAGGTCGCGCTGGCGGTCGCCCGCGATGGCGCCCGGCGCTAATCGCATGTGTGCACGCTGCCGGATATGCCCCACGGTGCTTCGTGCCTTGGGATAGGCGTCGAAGAGCCCGCGACACATAAGCTGGAGGAGATGTGTGCCGGTGTCGAGCGCCCGCCCTCATGCCGTGCGCGCCAGTCCCTGATATTCTTTGAAGTAAATGTCCCGTATCGCATACCGGAGGGTCGGCCGGGTGAATGTAGATCGGGACGTCGTCGAGTGCCTGCGCGCGTTCGAATAGCCCACCCCGGCGGCTCGTCGAGGTAGTGGCCGTCCCGTGTTCCCGTTGATGAGCGCACCACGAAACCCCGTAGTCCCGAACGGTGCGTTCCACTGACTTTATTCTGTCGTCACACCGTCAAACTCGGGCGCGTCTTTTTCGGCTTCGGCTTTGGTAGCCCGGACGATACCGTCTCTATGATGTGGCGGACTGTAAAGTGTATAAAGCTTCAATTCCTCCGAACCGGATACATTGATTACATTATGGTTCGCTCCGGAGGGCACAATGACCACATCTCCGTCTTTGACCAAGTATTCGTGTCCGCCAATGATGCATTTGCCCTGCCCCATTTCAAATCGGAAGAATTGGTCGTTGTTGGGATGCACCTCCATTCCGAGTTCTTCACTTGGCCGAAGGCTCATCAGCACCAATTGGCTGTGTTTTCCGGTGTAAAGCACTTTGCGGTAATTAGTATTCGTTCTCACAGCTGCTTCAATATTAGTTGTAAATCCTTTCATCTTTGTCATCTCCTTGAATCTCGGCTGTATCTTGATCCGTGGTGCCTTGACGGCTCACCTTCCATCGGCGGCCTCACATGAACTCTTCCGAGTGCACCTCTGCACTGTCTGATCGGAGGCCCGTCGACATCGTCCGAAGCGGCATAGTGCGATTGCCTAAAGCGGCGGTCGCGGATCTCGCGAGGTGCCCACGGGTGGGCCGATTGCGACGCGCTCTGGATCGCGCGCCCACGCTGCCACCTTCTGCCCCTTTGCAAGACCGGGCGCGGCTCGCGCAGAAACGGAGCGCGATCGCCCACGACCCGGCTACGCCGTTCCGAGTTCATTCGCCGCGGATGCATCTCGCTGGTGTCTGCTCTCCAGTGCCCATACTAGCGCCAGGGCGAGGAGCCCAACGTCCCGGACGAGGATCTCGGTGAACCCGCTCGTCAGTGCCAGCCCGCCGGCAACCTCCGCCACCACGACGACCGCGCTCCATGCAGTGACCACCGGCGCGAAATCGATCAGCGCCGCTGCGCCGAGCAGGAACAAAATCCACCCATGGAGGACGACGAGCAACAGTGGCGAGGCGATGTTCGCCAGGAACTGCGGCACATAGCCCGTCCATTGGCTCGGGCCGGTGAGTTCCCAAAATCCGAAGCATCCCAGGATGAGCCCGGTCGTCAACCTGGCGATCAGGCAGGGACCGAGCCGCCTGTCGCTAGCGGCTGATGATGTGGCCTTGGGCGTCCGTGAGGACGAATCCATCGTCGGAAAGGTTTGTCTCGCCATCAAAGCCATCATCCCCCATTCGTGTTTCGATGAAGTAGAGACGGTCGGTGCGACCGAACGTGGCAGTTTGCGTCGTGTTGTCCTGGAGGTCCGTCACCGTGACTTTCGCGGACGTCGGACTTACGTCCTGGAACGAGAGCCGGAAGCCGGTCAGGGCGCGGTTCGTCTGAGCGGACGGCATCGCTGGATATACTTGATAGGCGCGAGACGCGTACCACATCTCTGCCAGCAGCGGACCAACCGCCGGAGGCGGCGAACCGGAGGGCGTCCCGGCCGGCGCAGTCTGCGACGAGGCGGCGAGTGTCTCACCGTGTTCGGCGTTTCCGCGCTCGCCCACCTCCTCGCCAGCGCCTGCGGTTGGTCCTCGGCCGGGCCGGGCAGATGACGGAGCGCTGCCGTCATGAGCGCGGGGCGACGCGGATCCGTCCGTGCCAGTGCTCCCGGCTGCCGACGCAGCGCTCCCGATACCGGCGAGCGCCGGATTTAGAGCCGGCGCGCGGGCGCCGTCGATCCCGAGCCCCAGGCCGACCACGGCGGTCAGCGCCAACACGACGATTTTCCAGGGGGCGCGTTCTGCACTCACGATGGTGTCACCTCCAATGCCCGTCACCAATCGATCCCAGCGTAACGGGTGAGGATGACAGGCCGATGACAGCCACGGCCGTGCTACTCACGACCTCAATATCTCCAGTTGTGGTCCGGCGCAGCGCCAGGGCTGCCCGGGCGGCGCTCCCGGACACGGCGGGTCAGTAACAGCATGTGTCGGGCTTTCCACAGGGCTGGTAGCGCAGCGATGATACTTCCACGGCGCGACGAGACGCGCGCGCTCACCGGACTTCCGTTTGCGCGTCGGAGTATCGATACTGATGCCCATCAGCCACACGGGCGTGCCTCGCAAGCCGCTCTTGTCAACCATCACGGTCTGGACGCGCGCGCGACTTGACGTGCGTGCCGTCCCTAACACGGTTCGGCGAAGGGCAGGAATCTCGGAGATCGGCTCGATCGTGCAAGCGACCTGTGTCATCCGAATGTCATCTCGCCGAGGTACGTTCAGGCCATTGGAGGTGAGACGACTGAGGTTGTACGGGAACGGAAGAGGATAGCCGATTGGACTATTATTCGAGCCGCGCGATCGCGCGGACGCTCGGCACGAGCCGACGCGTGAAAGGAGCACTTGGCATGCACAGTTGGACAGGATTGACATACCTGCGGCGCCGCGTGGGTCTCTTGGCGCTGACGGCCCTTTTCGCCGCCTGGATGCCGTCCGGCGGCGCCCTCGCGGCCGCCCCCGTCCCGGCGCCCGCCGTAGCCGGCGTGGAGCGGTTCGCGATCGATTCGCCGGCGTCGCAGGCGCTGTACCGAGTCGGCGAGACGTTCTTCAACCGCAACAATCAGTTCAAGGTCGCGGTTGGGACCACGCACGGGATCCAGGGCCAGATCCTGGTCGATCGGGCCCACCCGTCGCAGAGCCGGATCGGACCGATCACCGTGGACCTCAGCCAGCTCACCTCAGACAGCCGCCACCGCGACCGGGAAATCCAGAGTGGCTGGCTCGAGTCCGCGCGGTACCCGACCGCGGTGTTCACTTCGACTTCGATCGAGGGCCTGCCGAGCGCCTACGTGGATGGCCGCGCGATCCCCGTTCGGATCGTGGGCACCCTCGAAGTCCATGGCGTCATTAAGCCCGTCACCTTCACCGGGACGGTCACGCTCAATGGCCAGACGCTGACCGGTGATGCCACCACGAGCGTCCTGATGACGGACTTTGGATTCGATCCGCCGTCCCTCCTCGGGGTGCTCCAGGCCCAGAACCAGGTGGACCTGGAGATTCAGTTTACTGCGCAGCGCGCAGCGTAGCGCGGGTACCTTCGGCACATGCGCCGCGTGGGACGAGGAGGTCTCAGAATGAACGTACTGGGGAAGTTGGGTCATGCGCGGTCCGCGGGGTCGCGCGGCACTCTCGCGGCGTTGGCCCTCGTGCTAGTGCTGGCGCTGCTGGCCCAGGTGGCCCCCGCCAGGGCGGCCGACGGGTCGCTCGTCGTGTCGGCACTCCAGGTGCTCGAAGGGAACTATGCGGAGCCCGTGCATCCGGTCGACCTGCTGAACGCGGCGCTCGCGACCGTGCGGACGGCTACCCATGAGAGCGCCGCGATCCTCCCGGATATCCCGAGCACCGCGACGGAGCAGGAGGCGGACGCCGCGTTTGTAACGGAGTTTTTGCGCGCCGTTCAGGCGGATCCGCAGGCCGAGACGAAACTCGCGTATGCCGCGACCCAGGGGATGCTCAACTCCCTGCACGACACCCACACCTACTTCATGAATCCGAGCCAATTCGCGGCGTCTCAGCAGGTACTGACGGGAGCGTCGATGTTCACGGGGATCGGTGTGCGGATCACGGGACGGACTGATGGCGCCGGCGTGCGCTGGGTCTTTGTCGACGAGGTGGTGCCGGGATCCCCCGCTGAAGCCGCGGGCATCCAACGCTTTGACCGGATCGTGCTGGCGGGGACCACGTCCCTTCGGCATGCCACCCCCGCGGAGGCGAGCCAGGCAGTCCGCGGTCCGGCGGGCACGACGGTGGCCCTCACCGTGCTGCGGGGGCAGCAGACCCTGCAGATGTCGGTCGTCCGGGCCCCGATCCAATCGGGAGCCGTGCAAGCCCGGTTCATCCAGCCCGGCATCGCCTACGCCCGCCTGTTCCAGTTTAGCCAGGGAGCCGGCCGCGATCTAAACGCCGCCCTTCGGGAACTCGGCATGCAGGCTCCGCTGCGCGCCGTCATCCTCGACCTGCGCGGCAACCCCGGCGGCCTCATCACCGAAGCGGAGCGCGTCGGCGGTCTGTTCTTCCCGTCCGGGACCGCACTCGCGGATGTGACGGACCCGCGGAACGGAACTGGCGTGCTTACGGCGCGGGGGGTGGGCCTCCTCGCCGAGGTTCCCCTCGCTGTTCTGGTCGATGCGGGCACCGCCTCCGCCGCGGAGATCGTGACCGGCGCGTTCAGGGACTATCATCGAGCGACGATCGTGGGAGAGAAGACTGCGGGCGCTCTAGGTGGGGCGGTTGACGTTCCCCTTCCGGAGGGTGGGATGTCCGTGACGGTCGAGCGGATTACCACCCCTCGAGGCGCGCGGGTTGAGGGCCTGGGACTCTCACCCGACGTTCCCGTAACGCTCACGGAGGCCGACATGGAGCGCGGCGTGGATACCCAGCTGCAGGCGGCGCTGGACGCCGCACAAGCGCGATGAAATGCCAAGAACATTATGAGATCGCCCGCCTCCCGATGCTGTACATCACCAGGTGAGGCTACCCGCGCGAGTGCCGCCTACGGGCGGGCACGGACGATCGGTCGGCCCGACCTTGCTCATATTCGGCAATACGCCGCGGCCCTTGGTGTCATCGACGTTCCTCCCCCCGTCGTGATGCCTCGGGCCGCGGCTTTTCTCCGCACCGGTCCGCCCCGCTCGACGCTCGCGCATATCAGCGCGGCGCGCGGAGCATAATACCGATGTCGGGCATCCGATCGCCCGCGTCGAGGTGCGCCATGCCGCCCGACATGCCCGCTCTACTACCGACCAAACCGACGCTGTCGCTGCTGATAGCTGCGAAGCGCCCGCAAGAAGTCGACCTTGCGGAACGCGGGCCAGTAGACATCACAGAAGTAATACTCGCTGTAGACGCTTTGCCACAACAGGAAACCACTTAGTCGGATCTCCCCGCTGGTGCGAATGATCAGGTCAGGATCGTCGTCGCTCCCAGCGTACATGTGGCACCCGATCTCTTCGAGGGTAAGGTGCGCCATCAGGTCCTCGATGGTGATGCCCGGCCGGTAGTGAGTCCGCACCAGCGCCCGGACTGCATCGGTGATTTCCTGCCGGCCGCTGTATCCGACCGCGAGGTTCAAGACGCAGGTATCATGCCCCGCGGTGCGCCGTTCCGCCTCAGCGATCGTCTGCCGAAGGGATGGCGGGAGCGCCTCCAGGTGACCGACCGCGCGGATGCGATGTCTGTGTCGTGTTGTCACCGGATGCCCGGCCAATGCCGCAATCTTCCGCTCGATCACATCGAGCAGAGGTTGTATCTCGTCGACAGGACGGTTGAGATTTTCGATGGAGAGCACCCACACCGTGACCTGGGCAATCCCGAGTTCATCACACCACTTGAGGACGTCGTCAACCTTGTCGGCCCCTCGCCGGTACGCGTCGGCGCTCGATCGCCCCGCTTGCTCCGCATAGCGGCGGTTGCCGTCAAGGATGAGGCCAACGTGCTTGGGAAGGGGTCCATCTCGTAGGCTCGTTAGGAGTCGTGCTTCGTAGATCCGGTAGAGCGGGCCAAGGAGCATTACGGTCGTTCGAGACTTCCCGCCGCGGTCCCAGGCACGCCGTCCATAGTTACCCGAAACGCCGACGCCGAGCCGTCGGACGAGCCCCCTTCAACATCGACTCCAGCAGACCACGGGCTCGGGCCGCGGCGACCTCGCTGACGATGCTCACGAGCAGCCTCCCAGGATATCACCGTGTTGATGCCATGGTGGATACTCGCGCCATAACCTCCATAACCTTGGAGACGATCTTCGCCGTGAGGCACGAGTTGATCCGTTTGCACGAGATCAAGTGACTGCACCGGGCGGCGGTATGCTCTGGGCGCCTTCGCCGAAGTACGCCGCATTGAGGTACAACTCCGGATCTCGGCCTTCCAGAACTCCCGCGCCGTGTGGACCGCGGGCACCAGCATGATGAGCCACCGAGGCCATACCCGGCCGCGGAGATGGTGCGGGTCCCGGCGCGGAGGCGGGCGAGCGCAGAAGTGCCGAACGCGGGGCCGCGACGATCCCTCGGACCAGCGCGAGGCCCAGCCCCCATCCATCGGTCTGCTCGGGGTCGGCGTTCTCCACGCGGTAGAAGTGGTCGAAGACGAGCGGGCGTTCTCCTCACGGGGGATGCCGACGCCGGCGTCCGAGACGCGGATACGGAGCACGTTTCGGGCCGGCTCGGCGGCGAGGGACACGCGTTCCGGCGCTGGCGTGTGCTTGATCGCGTTATCGCGAAAGGTGCGGACGACCATGCGCATCTGCTCGGCGGTCGCATGCGTCCGTCCATGGACCGTTCGGGTGGCGCGGAGAGCCCACCGGAGGTTTCGTGCGCGCCGCTCGAAGCGGCGCCGGACCGTACGCCGCTCGCGTCGATGCACCCAGACGATCTGCAAGTGCGCTTCGGTGATCACCAGGTCGGTGCTGTCGCGTTGAGCCCTCAAGATGCCGCCCTCCTCTGGCGCCCGTCACCAAGTGGTTTCAGCGTAGCAGGTGAGGATGACGGCCCAATGACGAGACCGGTCGTGTTACCCGACGACCGCAATACTTCTCCCGGCGGTCGGACGCAGCATCTAGTGTCTCAACGTTTGTGCACGTCAACCCCTGCCCTCAAGAGTTCGCCGCCCGTCATCGCGCAGCCTAGGTCTCGAAGGCACCACTCAGCAGTACCCGCACTCACGGAGTTCGACCAGCGACATTGCGCACGCAAGGAGCGTCAGCATCGGTACACTCCATGTTGCCGCATTGCCGCGAGCGTGCCGGACCCCGGGGGCACTCGTCCCGCTCGAGGCGGCGCTCACCACGACCCGTCCCCGTCTACTATGGGAAAACAGCCTCAGACGGGAGGGCGTCCCCCCCCGGAAGCGCGGGTTGGCCTGATGCGTCGAGGTCCTGGTTCCTGTCATCGGGCTGTCATCTCGCCGCCGTACGCTAACCGCGTGATGCGTCTGTGGGGCGCGCTGATCGCGTGGCTTAAGCAGAAGATCGAGACGCTGTACCTCCGTGGGGCCGAGACCCGCGCCACGAACCGGGGCATGTCCGGACCCCGGAAGGTGCCCCGGACCTCCACGGTCCCCGATGAGTACGCCTCCGCGCTCGAGGCACTGCCCCTGCATCACCGGTTCCCGCTGCTCCTCGTGGATTCCGGGGGGCTTTCGCGCAGCACAGCCGCACGCGTGCTCTCGATCCCACGGTCGGTGTTGAGCGCACGGCTGGCCAAAGCCCTCGGTGCGCCCAGATATTTGGAAACGCTCCGAGTCTCCGACTCCCAGCGCGCCCGGCGCAGGCTCCCGACGGGAGGTAGCGGCGAGCTTGGGTAGCTGTGCTCCGTGGAAATACCATGGGCCGAGGTGAGTGGGTCCGTGGGCGAGGTCCGCGACGCATGGTGACGTTTTGTCAGATCCACGGAGTCTGCCGCCTCAGCGCGCTGACGCCGCGGGCGCTTCACTCCTACGATGAGATTCAGTTGCGGGTGCCGACCGGCTCGCCGTCGGGCCCTCGGGTGCGCGATCGAGATTACCGAGGCGCAACTGGTGTTGGTGCGCGAGCCGATGCAACAACTCGGGCGGCTACGACGGTAGCTCGAGCAGCATGTGTGCGAACTGAGGCACCTATACCGTCTATACCATGAGGCCGGCGTGGGCGAAATGGTTGAGCGGGTAGGGGGTCGAGCGTGAAGAGTCGATCGTGGGGATGGATCGCGCTGGTCTGCATCGCGCTCGTCGCGGGGCTGTTGGTCGGACGATCGGGATCGACGAAGGTCGCGAGTCAGGCCGCGGCAGCTCCCACGACCTCGCGGGCGCGGAACCGCGTCGCCACGACGGTCGGCGTCGGGCACCCGGAAGTTAAGAATCTGCCGGTGATCCTGCAGCTGACCGCGAGCATCGCGTCGCTGCACGAGGCGGTGGTCCTGCCGCAGAGCTCGGGATACCTGCAGGTGGTGACGGTGCGCGTCGGCGATCCGGTCACGGCGGGTCAGGTGGTCGCCGTGGTGAACCACGACCAGCTCCAGGCGCAGGTGGTGCAGGCGCAGGCGTCGCTTGCCGCCGCGACGACCGCAGTCGCGACGTCGCGGGCGTCGGTCGCGAGCGCCCAGGCGCAGCTGGCGAGTGCGGTCGCGGGAGAGCGCAGCGCCGACGCGAACCTCGTGAACGCCCACGCCGGGCTCACCAAGGCGCAGGCCACCCTCGCAGACGCCCAGGCGACGTACGACCGCACGGCGACGCTGGTTCAGCAGGGGGCCGCCGCACAGCAGGCGCTCGACGACGCGAAGGCGACGGTGATCTCGGATCAAGCGGCCGTCGATCAAGCGCGGGCGCAGATCAGCGTGGCGGAAGCCCAGGTGGTGCAGTCGCGCGCGCAGGTGACCGCGCAGCAGCAGCAGATCCTGGCCGCGCAGTCGCAGGTGCACACGCAGTCGGCGATGGCGAATTCGGCGGCCGCCGCGCTGCAGAACCAGCAGATCGGACTCCAGAACGCCACGATCGTCGCGCCGTTTACGGGGATCGTGGTCGCGCGCACCCTGGACCCCGGGGCGTACGTGACGCCCGGGACGTCGACGCCCATCGTCACCATCGCCGACTTGAGTCAGCTGTACGTCCTGGTGGACGTGAGCGAAGCGCAGCTGCCGATGGTCCACCGGGGCGACCCGGTGCAGATTTTGGTCGACAGCTACCCCGGCCGGACGTTTACCGGGCGCGTCAGCCGGATGTCGGGCGGCGTCGATCCGCAGACGCGCACCGTGCAGGTGGAGATCGACATTCCGAATGTGGGGCATCCGCTGCGGCCGGGGATGTACGCCACGGCGCTGATCAACGCGGGCGACCAGCGCTCGCTCGTGGTGCCGCTGACCGCGATCGTCACGATCGGCAGCGAGCACTACGTGTGGGCGGTCGTCGACGGGAAGACGACCCAGCGGCAGGTGACCATCGGCCGCGAGACCGGTTCGTACGTGGCCGTCACCGGCGGGGTCACCGAGGCCGATACCGTCGTGTTCCGCGGATCCGACCTCGTGCGGGAAGGGCAGGCCGTGCAAACCCAGCAGGTCAGTCTCTAGGAGCGCCCGATGTTTCTGACCCGCGCCGCGATCCGGAATCCCGTCCTGGTGCTGATGGTGTGCATCGCGGTCACCGTGTTGAGTCAGATCGGGCTGCAGCGGCTGCCGCGCGACCTGTTCCCGCAGATCACGATCCCGGTCATCCAAGTCCAGACGACCTACAGCGGCGCGAGCACGGAGACGATGGAACGCACCGTGACGTACCCGCTGGAGCAGGCGGTCACGCGGGTCGCCGGCGTCACGCAGATTCTGTCGACGACGCGCCAGGGCAGCAGCAGCATCCAGGTGTGGTTCGACTGGGGCTCGAACCTCGATGTCGGCGAGATCGAGGTCATCCAGAACGTACAGCGGGCGCTGCGGAGCCTGCCGACCGGGGTGTCGCAGCCGTTCGTCCTCAAGTTCGACATCTCCAACATCCCGGTCGTCCAGGTGGTGGTCGGCGGCGGCGGGCTCAACGCCCTCCAGCTGTACGACCTCGCGTACAATACGCTCGAGCCGCAGCTCGAGCGTATTCCGGGCGTGTCCACCGCGTTTGTGAACGGCGGGCTCCTGCGGCAGATCAACGTGAACGTCGATCCCCACAAGTTGCAAGCGACCGGGCTGACGCTCCAGAGTGTGATCACCTCCATCAGCCAGGCGAACGCGCTGCTCCCAGCCGGCAACCTGCAGAACACCCAGCTCAATTATCAGCTGAACGTGCCGACGCTGCTGCAGTCGATGCCCCAGATTCAGCACGTCATCGTCGCGAGCGACAACGGCATCCCGGTGCACGTCGGCGACGTCGCGCAGGTGGTGGACGGCGCGGCGACGCAGAGCCAGATCGTCCACGTGAACGGCAAGCCCGGCGTCCTCCTGTTCGTGGCGCGGCAGCCGGACGCCAACACGATCGAGGTCGTCGACGCCGTCCGGGCGGCGCTGCCGAACCTGACCGGGATTCCGAAGGGCGTGACCCTCACGTTGTCGTTCGACCAGTCCCAGTACATCCGGGCGGCGATCTCGACGCTCGCGCACGAAGCAATGATCGGCGCGTTCCTGACGTTCCTCGTGGTGCTGGTGTTCCTGCGCAGCCTGTGGAGCGTGTTCATCGTCAGCATCGGCATCCCGCTGTCGGTGTCCTCGGCGCTCCTGCTGCTGTATTTCTCGGGCCAGACGCTCAATATCTTCACGCTGGGCGGCCTCACCCTCGCGATCGGCCGCCTGGTGGACGACGCGATCGTCGTCCGGGAGAATATCACACGGCACCTCTCGGTGCCCGGCACGCCGGTGCTGCAGGCCGTGATCAATGCGACGCAGGAGGTCGGCCTCCCGGTGTTCGCGTCGACCTCGACGACGATCGCGGTGTTTTTCCCGGTCGTGTTCCTGAGCGGGATCGCGCAGCGCCTGTTCATGCCGATGGCCCTGACGGTGATCTTCGCGCTGCTCGCCTCGTACGTCGTGTCGATGACGATCGACCCGTTGCTGAGCCTCCGCGTGCTGCGCGCGTCGACCGGGGAGGGGATCCAGGGCGAGGGCATCGTCCCGCGGTTCGTCCGGTGGAGCGAGCGCTCGATGGAGCACATCGACGAGCGCTACCAGCGCGTGCTGCACTGGACGCTCGGGCGCGGCGGACTGGTGCTCGGCGCGATCGCCTTGGTGTTCGTCCTCTCGCTGATCGCTGCGCGCGGCATCGGCACGGAGTTCTTCCCGGCGACCGACGAGAGCCAGTTCTCGGTCAAGGTCCAGGCGCCGCAGGGGACCGCGGTCGTGGCGACGTCCGCCGTCGTCGAGCAGATCGCCAACATTGTGAGTCAGACCATTCCTCCGAGCGCGGTCACAGCCGTGTACACGAACACTGGCGTGTCCGCGAGTGGCGGCGGGGGGAACGCCGGCCAGAACTACGGCGAGGTCGAGGTGCGCCTGGTCTCCCCGACGCATCGGCCGAAGTCATCCGACGACTACGCGAACGACGTGCGCCGGGCGATCGGCGGAAAGTTCCCTGGCGTGTTGGCGTTTATCCAAATAGGCGGGCTGGAGCACGCGGTCGTGAACTTCGGCTCCCAGGCCGCGATCGACATCCAGCTGCTCGGCTACGATCAGGCCGTCGGTCAGCAGTTTGCCCAGCAGGTGGCGTCGATGGTGCAGTCGATTCCCGGGACGGCGGACGTGCAGATCACGCCGCGGGGCCAGACCCCGGAGTTCAACGTGAACATCGATACCGAGAAGGCGGCCCAGCTCGGGCTGAACCCGACCGCCGTCGCAAACGCGGTGAACACCGCGATCGCCGGCAACGTCTCGACCGCGAGCCAGTTTATCGATCCCGTCACCGGGAACGAGTATAATTTGGTCGTCCAGCTGCAGGACCAGTACCGGACGCACCCCGAGGACCTCGGGTCGGTGCCGCTCAACGTACTGCCAGACGCGGCGGCGGCGAACTCTCCGCCGCAGCCGTCGGTGTCGATTCAGCTGCGGGACGTCGCGGACATCACGCTTGGCGCGACGCCGCTCCAGATCGACCGCAAGAACGAGCAGCGCGTGATCGACGTGACGGCGAACGTCGTGAACCGGCCGCTCGGCGCGGTGTCACAGGACATCATTTCGGCGCTCAACCGGACCCCGTTTCCCCTGGGCTTCACGTATCACATGGCCGGACAGACCGAGGCCCAGTCGGGGGCGTTCTCGAGCCTGGGCTTCGCGCTGATCATGGCCTTGATGCTCGTCTACATGATCATGGCCTCGCAGTTCCAATCGCTGGTGGACCCGTTCGTCATCATGTTCACAGTACCGCTGGGCTTCATCGGCGTGATCTGGATGCTCCTGCTGACGCACACCACGCTCTCGATCATCTCGTTCATGGGCGTCATCATGATGATCGGGATCGTCGTCAGCAACGGCATCCTGCTGGTGGACTACGCGAACAAGCAGCAGGCGCAAGGGATGTCTCCTCACGACGCGATCATCCGCGCCGGGCGGATCCGGCTCAGGCCGATCCTGATGACCGCGATCGCGACGGTCTGTGGCATGATCCCGATGGCGCTGGGCCTCGGGGAGGGCGCGGAGACGAACATGCCGCTGGCCCGCGCGGTGATCGGCGGGCTCGTGGTGTCGACACTGCTGACGCTGCTCGTGATTCCCCTGATGTACCTGATGTTCGAGCAGCGCTTCCCGCGTCGGCGCCAGCCCGGCCAGTCGTGACCGGGCCGGGGCCCTGAGGTGGCCGGCGCCGCTGCGAGACGCTGTGACCACGGCGCTCGCCGGCGTGGAATGCTTGCGGGAGGCGACGGCCGTGGAAATCATATCCATCGTGCGTCCAATCCGCACCATGTGGTTCGCTATCGTGGATGCGACCTGACCGCCGTGGTGTGCGGGTGTCTGGGTCGTCGTCCACCTGATTCGTGCCCTCGGTACCGTCGCGGCCGCTGCATGGCCTCATCCCGAAATACGATCGCGGTCAGCACGTATCAACGCCGAGCTCGCGGTGTGCGGCGGATGCTACGTCCCGCGTTCCCGGATGCCTTCGGCACTCCTGGAGGCCGGCGTCGCGGCGGAGGATGAGCGGTTCTGTACGCCGGCGTGTCCCGTTCTGAATAGCCCGCCTTGATCGGTGAACCGGCGGTGTCATTAGTTTACCTGGGCAATGTAGTCAGACGAGCCGTCCTCGTGCATGGTCGCCGAAGTCCAGCGAGCGTACGAGTCATGCATGACGTGTCTCGTGAATGACCAATCAAACGGGCGAGCGTAGAACCGATTGTATTCGTGGAGCGCGCGGACAATATGAGGGATCAAGTCAGTGCGGCTCTCGCTACCCGGTGGCGCAGATACCGCCGGCTGAACGCATGGAGGGCAAGGATGCCTCGGACAGCTGCGCAATCGGCGTCGCGTGGAACGGCCGCCGGCTTGCCGCGCCACGTACGGGGGAAACGAGGGTGCTATGGCCGGCGCGCCGCCGCGGGGCGGATGCTACGTAGGAATGGGACACGGTGTCGGCTGCCGGCCGGGGGCGAGTCGTACCCGAGAAGACGAAGTCCGTTCAGCACCACCACCACCGTGCTGCCCTCGTGGCCCACGACGCCGAACGCCAGCCGTAGCCCCGTGACCAGCACGATGGTCACCAGCACGCCCACGACGCAAAATGCGAACACAAGGTTTTGAGCGATGACCCGGCGGGCCTGACGGCTCAGCCCGATCGCGTAGGGGAGCCGCCCAAGATTGTCCCCCATGAGGACGATGTCCGCGGTCTCCGTTGCTGCGTCCGTGCCGGCCGCGCCCATGGCGATCCCGACGGTAGCCGCCGCCAGGGCGGGTGCGTCGTTCACGCCGTCGCCGACCATTGTGGCCGGTCCCGACGCCTCCAGCGCCTCAACGGCGCGCACCTTATCCTCCGGCAGCAGATCGCCTCGCCCCTCATCAAGACCGAGTTGCTTCGTCACCGCATCGACGGCCTGTTGATGGTCGCCAGAGAGCACGACCAGACGCTCGATCCCGAGCGCCCGGAGCGCGGCCACGGCCTCCGCCGCCCCCGGCCGGACCGTGTCCGCCACCGCGATGATGCCCCGGAGCTGCGTGTCTCCTATCAGAATCGGCGTCTTCGCCTCGTTGCGCAGCCTCGCGAGGATTGGGGGCACGTCATCAGGAATCGAGATGCCCTCGTGCCGGAGGAACGTCTCGCTTCCGACCCGCACAACGGTACCCGCCACCGTCCCACGGATGCCGCGTCCCGTGACGGCTTCGAACGTGTCGGGCACACGCGGGGAAATGTTCCGAGCGCGGCACGCGTCGACGATGGCATCGGCGAGCGCGTGTTCGGAGCGCTGCTCGAGGGCGGCCGCGGTGGCGATCAATCCTGTCGGATCCCCGTCGAACGCGATGACGCCGGTGACGGCGGGCCGCCCGACCGTGAGCGTCCCGGTCTTGTCAAACACCACGGTCTGGACGCGTGCGAGGGACTCGAGGTGCACGCCGCCCTTGAATAGGACGCCGTGGTGAGCGGCGTTGGCAATCGCCGAGAGCACGGTCGCCGGCGTGGAGATGACCACCGCGCACGGGGAGGCGACGACCAGCAGCGTGATGGCACGGTAGAAGGCGGCGCCGGCCGCCGTGCCGTTGCCGGTCAGCACCACGTAGGTCAGCCCCGCGGCCGCAATCACGCCGAGCGCGTAGATCTGCCCAAACCGATCGATCATCCGCTGCGCCGGGGCCTGTGCGGTTTGCGCCTCCTCGACCAGCGCGATGATGCGGGCAAGGGTGGTGTCTTCCGGGTCTCGCGTGACCCGGATTTCAAGGCTCCCCCGCTGATTGATCGTTCCAGCGAACACCCGGGATCCGGGACCCACATCGACCGGGATCGACTCCCCGGTGATCGGTGATTGGTCGACGCCCGATGTGCCGCGGACCACAAGTCCGTCTGCGGCGAGGCGCTCCGCGGGCCCGACGATGACGACGTCGTCAATCCGGAGCGTGTCTGCCGCCACGATCTCCTCACGGCCCTCTCGCCTGACGAGCGCCTCGGCGGGACGAAGCGTCATGAGCGATCGGATGGCCCGCCGCGTGCGGCCCATCACGTAGAACTCGAGAGCGTTGCTCGTCGAGAAGAGGACGAGCAGGACCGCGCCTTCTATCCACGACCCAAGATACGCGGCCCCGGTCGCGGCGAGGAGCATGAGCACGTTGACGTCGATGCGGCGTTCCCGGAGCGCTCCCCACGCGACGATCGCGCTGCCGGTCCCACCGGCGAGGTAGGCGAGTACGTACAAGCCCAGCGCCGTTCCCGGCATCGCGTGTTCGACCACGCGGCCCCCGACCAACAGCACCACACACAGTACTGGTTGAGCACCCGGGAGCAGGTGCACGATCCGCGCTCGAGCGGAGGTGTCCGCCTCGCCCGAGGCGCGCCGTCGTCCGCCTGGGCGCGAGAGGTCGCGGGAGTGCGCCTGGGCGCCCACGGGCGGCTTCCCTCGGCCTCCGGGGACACGACCGCGTGCCCCGGTTGGAGCACGGCGCGACCCCGGGGACCGCGGTGCAGACGGCGTCTGAATCGATTTGGTTCTGGCGGACAGCGAGATTCGCACGCACTTCTCCCGTGGACCCGACGGACCAAAGCGCCACCCTGCACCCTAGCGTACGAGGCGGGGGGGCAAGAGGATATCCGGTCTGAGTCCGATCTTCGGCAGTCGTCTCGAGGGGTGCCGCCACCCCACGCGCCGGCTTCGCGCGTCCGGCGGCCAAGATGCGCAGGTCCCGGCGTCGGGTGACTTGG
>CAWDRG010000013.1:0-94313 GCA_963804645.1 uncultured Bacillota bacterium | reverse complement strand
TCGGACGATATCGCCGCGGAGCTCAACCAGACGCCGTTCCCCGTGGGCTTCACGTATCACATGGCCGGGCAGACCCAAGCCCAGTCGGCCGCGTTCTCGAGCCTCGGCTTCGCCTTGATCATGGCCCTGATGCTCGTGTACATGATCATGGCCTCCCAGTTCCAGTCGCTCGTGGACCCGTTCGTGATCATGTTCACGGTGCCGCTCGGGTTCATCGGCGTGATCTGGATGCTGCTTGCTGACGCACACGACGCTGTCGATCATCCCCTTCATGGGCGTGATCATGATGATCGGCATCGTCGTGAGCAACGGCATCCTGCTCGTCGACTACGCGAACAAGCAGCAGGAGGGGATGTCCCCCCGATGACGCGATGATGCGGGCTGGCCGGATCCGGCTCCGGCCGATTTTGATCACCGCGATCGCGACGGTGTGCGGCATGATTCCCATGGCGATCGGCATGGGCGAGGGCGCGGAGACGAACATGCCGCTCGCCCGGGCCGTGATCGGCGGCCTCTCGGTGTCGACGCTGCTGACCCTGCTCGTCATCCCGTTGATGTATCTGATGTTCGAGCAGCGGTTTCCGCGCCGACGTCAGCTCGGGCAGGACTGATCGTGCCGGCCCCGAGGTGGCCGGCGCCGGGGAGCTGAAGATCGAGGGGCTCAGTGTCTCACTGACACGGCCCTCGGGCGACCTCCCGGTCCTCAACGACGTCTCACTCGACGTGCCGGCCGGCAAGACCGCGGCGCTGGTCGGGGCGAGCGGCGCCGGGAAGTCCATGACGGCGTACGCGGTGCTCCGGCTGTTTCCGGTCGACGCGAAAATCACCGCCGGGCGCATCCTGCTCGACGGCGTCGACCTGGTGCCGATGTCCGAACGGGCGCTCTCGGCCGTACGCGGCCGGCGCGTCGCGATGATCTTCCAGGAACCCTCCTCGGCGCTCGATCCCGTGATGTCGATCGGGGATCAGGTGATGGAGGGCATCGTGGCCCACCTCGGCCGCAAGGGCGCGCGCGAGCGCGCCACCGAGGCGCTGCAGCGGGTGGGCCTCGACCCGTCGCTGCTGCGGCGATACCCGCACGAGCTGTCCGGCGGGCAGCGCCAGCGGGTGCTGATCGCCGCGGCGATCGCGCCGGGGCCGACGCTCTTGATCGCCGACGAGCCGACCGCGTCGCTCGACGTGACCGTCCAGGCGCAGATCCTGGATCTGCTTGACCGGCTCCAGGACGAGCTCGGGATGTCGCTCCTGCTGATCACGCACGACCTCGGCATCGTGGCGCAGATGGCCGACCTGGTGCACGTGATGCGCGGCGGGCACATCGTGGAGGCGGCGGAGACGCGGCAGCTGTTTGCCGCGCCGCAGCACCCGTACACGAAGGCAATCGTGGAGGGCGCCCGGCGGATGGGATTCTGGCCCACCTGATCTGCCGGCAGGATGCCGACACCGCTCGTATGCGAGGGTGCGGCTTGCGTGGTGGGGAAGGCGTGCCGCGGCGGATAAGGAGCGTACAGCAACAGTTGGGATCAGAGGAGGGTGCGATATGGCAGACGTGAAGATTACCCCCACGGACCACGGGCCGTACCAGGTGGTGGGTGCGGTGCGGTTGGTTGACGCAGACGGGAATGCCTGGGAGACGAAAGAAACCGTCTGGCTGTGCCGCTGCGGTCACTCCGCGCGCAAGCCGTTTTGCGACGGATCCCACAAGACGAACAGTTTCTCGGCCGCCGACCGGGCGGGAAAGAAGGCCTGACGGCGCGTCCGCGCCGCGTACGAGACGCGTGATGGCGGCGTCGACGTGTGGATCCCCGTCAGGGGAGCGGCGCGCGGTCGCGCCTGAGGCGCTTCAGGAGCAGACGCCGGTCGCCGTCCGCGAGTGCCGCGATCGGGAACGTGACGGTCGCGCGCGCCACAAACCCTGGGAACGCGCGCGCGAAGGTTCCCCGCCACAGCAACACCGCCTGAACGTCTGAGTCCGACAGCGAGGCGTCGAGCTGTGCCTCCTCCAGTGCGCGGGCCGCAATTCGTGCTGCCGAGGTGTCGATCAGCTCGGGGGGTACGCGTCGGCCCGCGAGAAACGGGATGAGGGGATCGTCGGTCAGCACGTCGCCGCGCGGGGACACGCGCCGCGCGAGCACATCCGCGGCGCGGCGCAGGGCCGCGGAATGGTCCGGCTGGAGACTGTCGGGCACGCCCGCGGCGAGGTACGCCGCGACGCACAGCACGGCGACCGCGGCCGGGACGGTCCGGGTCGAGCGGCTCGCGGCCGTGATCGCGGCGTCAGTGCCGGTGCCGGCCAGGAGCGCGAGGGGGGACAGCAGCAGGACGAGATGGTGCGGCCACAGCGGTGTGATCGCCGCGAGCGCCGCCGTCTCGGCGAGGAGCCATGTCATCGGGATCCACCACGCCCAGATCGGACGCGGCGGCACTCGGTCTGGGCCCGGCGCCGCGCCGCCCCGCGCGGTCCATACCCCGAGCGCCGCGGCGGCGGTCAGCGGCCAGGACGCGGCAAGAAAGCGGGACACGGCGATGAGGTGCGGGAGCGGCGCGGACCCGATCGCGCGCGCGGCGTCGAGGTGGAAGCGTACGGTGTCCGCGATGAATCGCGGTGAGGCGATCGCGGGCAGGAAGGGGAGGGCGGCCGCAGCCGCGCCGAGCGCGAGCGCGGCGGCGGTGATCCACGGCGCTCGCGGCGCCCGAGCCGGCCCGGCGGCAGCGGCGTGCCCGGCCGCGGCGAGGCATGCCACCGGCACGACGGTGACGAGCGCCGTGAACTTGGTGAGCGCGGCGAGTCCGAGCGCCGCACCCGCGAGCACCCAGAAGACCGTCCTGCCGCGGCACGCGACCAGGGCAGCAGCCACCGCGGCGGCCGCCAGCGCCTCGCTCGGCACATCCATCTGGACGGTGTGCGCGCCGGTCGCGAACGCGGTGTTGCCCGCAGCGGCGCAGGCGGCCAGCACGCCCGCGCGCGGACGCCCGGCCGCAGCGAGGATGGCGAACAGCGCAGTGAGCCAGAGCAGCGAGGCGAGGAGCGGGACCGCGCGCGCCGCCGCGAGCGTCTCTCCGCCGAGGCGGTAGGCCGCGCGCACGGCCGCGATCAGCGCGGGAGGCTGGCTTAGGAACACGTCGGCGTAGAGGCGGGCGCCCCGGGCCGCGGCCGCCGCCGTCTCCGCGTAGACGCCCTCGTCGTAGTCGTAGCGCGAGGGGAACGGTGCGGTAGTGATCTGCCAGGCCTGCCACAGCCCGAACGCGACGGCGACGCACGCCGCGAGCGCGGCCCAGCTGGCGGGGCGGGCGGAGCCCATCGGCGGCATTGCGAGCGTATTCTGGGACCGTGCGGCGCCGCCCTGCGCGGCAGGAGAGCTCGGTCCGCGCGTGCAATCCACCACAGAACAGCTCGGCGAGGTGCGAGACGGTGCGGCGGTGGAGTGTTGTTCTAGCGGTGGGTTTGGTGCTTCTCGCGACCCCGGCCGGGTTTTCCCAGCCTGAGAACCTCGCACCGCTCCTCGGCAAGGTGACGCCGGCGGTGGCGCTCGTGGTGGCGCAGCAGCGCGGCGGTCAGCCGATCGATACCGGTACGGCGTTCGTCGTTGATTCCGACGGGATCCTGCTCACGGCGCTCCACGTCGTCGCGCTCGCGGAGCAGATCTCCGTGCGGCTGCCGGACCACCCGCCGCTCGGCGCCGACGTGATCGCGATCGACACGGTGCACGACGCCGCCGTGCTCCGCGTGCCGAGTCTCGCCCACCCCGGACCCACCCCGCTCGCGCTCGGCGACGCGGCGTCGCTGCAGGCCGGCGCCGGGGTCGTGGTCGTGGGCTATCCGCTGGCGCAACTCGATCACCCCACGGTGACGGTCAACCAAGGGATCATCAGCGTGGTGCACACGGACGACGGCTACATTCAGATTGACGCCGCGGTCAACCCGGGTGACAGCGGCGGTCCGGTGCTGACGCTCGACGGCAAGGTAATTGGAATCGTGGACGCCTCCGTCGAGGGGGCGCAGAACTTCAACCTCGCAGTCCCGATCGATGTCGGACGGGCGCTCCTCCAGCGGGCCGCGACCGCCCTGGCCACCGCGGCGCCGCTCGCGCTGCCGCTGACCGCGCCGGCGCCCGTGCCGATCAACTTCGCGAGCCCGGGGATCGGCCCGCACAGCCACCGCGACGTGCTCGGCGCCGTCTGCGTGCCGCCGCCGCCGCACGCGGCACTGCTGAGCGACGTGGGCGTGGACGTGTCGGTCGAGGGCGGACTCCGCGTCGTGGTCTGGCTGTCGTGGGACAAGGGCGCCCCGCTCGAGAGTCCGGCGGCGTTTGCCAGCGTGGACGCGACGACGATGCGCCGCCTGGTCGGCACGCTGCCCCGGCTGGACTCGATGCCGGCGCCGGTGTGCCTCAACTACACCGCCACGAACAACAGCGGCCTGCCGATCGGCCTGACGTTCAGCGCCACGTACACGCTCGGGTATCGGGCGTTTCGCCCGTCGGCGATTACCGGGAGCCGAGTGGTGGGCTGGCCGGAGCTGCTTGGGCGGTTGACAGATGTCCACGGAGGGGTACACTAGAGGTGACGACGGGCCGAGCGGTATCGGCCACGACCCTGAGAAGGGAGGCGGATATGCGACGAGCACCCCGCCTGTCGCGTCGCAACACGGGTGAGCCGGGGGAGACGCCCCCGAAGCAGTAACGGGGCGGCGGCCGGACGGATCCACCGCCGCTCCACGGGAACCCTCGGCGGTCCGCCGATCTGAGGATGCGTCCTCACGCGGCGAACCTGGGTTCGCGGGGACCAGCCGAGGTCTGAACGACGAGAACGGTTCGGAGCGGGGGTGCGCGTTGCGCGCACCCCCGCTGTGTTGGACCGGCGGGCCCGGGCGCGATGCGGACGCAGGGACGTGCGCGCGCCGACCGGAACCGTACGGGCGTGGCCACCGCCTCATCCGCCGCGCCCGTTCGCCACCACCGCCGCAGCCTGCGGCAGTTTTTTCAGGTCATGGGACCTGGGGTCGTCTCCGGCGCCGCGGATAACGATCCGTGCGGCGTGATCAGCTACATTCAGATCGGGGCGACCACCGGATTCAGCCTGCTGTGGCTGTTGTTGCTCTCGACGCCGATCCTCTACTACCTTGAGGAGATGTCGACCCGGATCGGCGTGGTCGCCAAGCAGGGGCTCACCCATGTCCTCTGCGCGCGGCACGGCCGCCGCGTCGCCGCGGCCGTGGTGCTGCCGGTGATCATCTCCAACGTCGTCACGATCGGGGCCGATCTCGTCGGGACCGCCTCCGGCGCCCAGCTCCTCACGGGGATCCCGTGGGAGTGGTGGATCGTGCCGATCGCGGCAGGGCTCGGCTATACGCTCGCCGCCGCGAACTACCGCACGATCAGCCGGTTTCTCCTGGTGCTCACGCCGCTGTTTCTGCTGTATGTGCTGGCGGGGATTCTCGTGCACCCCAACTGGGGCGAGGCGCTGCGCGCGACGTTCGTTCCGTCGGTGCAGTTCACGCCGACGTTTTTCACGGCGGCGCTCGCGCTGATCGGCGCGACGCTGACCCCCTATGTGTTCTTCTGGCAGACCGCCGAGACCGTGGAGGCGCACACCACCATCGCCGAGCTCGCGGACGCGAATCTCGACGTGGCGGGCGGGATGGTGTACGCGAATCTCGTTTTCTATTTCATCATCGTCACCGCCGCCGCCGTGCTGTTCGGGCACGGCGACGGTCTCGCGACGGTGGGGGCCGCCGCGGCGGCGCTCCGGCCGGTCGCCGGCGCATGGGCCACGACGCTGTTTGCGGTCGGCATCGTCGTCAGCGGCGTCCTGTCGGTGCCGGTAATGGCGGCGTGCTCCGCGTACGGCCTGTCGGAGATCTTCGGCTGGCGCGAGGGCCTGAGCCGGACGGTCGGGCAGGCGCACGGCTTTTACGTCCTGCTCGGCGCATCGCTCCTCGCCGGATCCGCGATCGCGCTGCTGCGGATCCCCCCGGTCGCGCTGATGTTCTGGTCGCAGGTGCTGAACGGCATCGTGCTCGCGCCGCTGGTCGCGGCCCTGACCCTGCTGTCGAACGATCCGCGCGTCGTGCGCGCTCACCGTAACCGCCCCCTCTCCAACGTGGTCGGGTGGGGGACCGTCGCGCTCACGGTCGCGCTCGCCGCGATCACGATCGAGCAGCTCGTTGCCGGCTCCTGAGCGCCGGGTCCCGCCGGCCTCGGGCGTCCTCGGCGGCGCCGGGACGGGCTGGCGCGTGCTGGCGGTGGCTACGCTGCAGCAGGCGGGACTGACGTCGGTGCGCTTTGGGCTCCCCATCGTCGCGCCGTTCTGGCGCGGGCCGCTGCACCTGTCGCTGGGACAGCTCGGCCTCCTGTTCGGGGCGTTCGATCTCGGCGCCATGCTGCTGTTTATCCCGATCGGGGTGTTCTCGGACCGGTGGGGCGAACGGGCGGTGCTGGCCGGGGGCGCGCTGTTCACCGCGGCGGCGACCGCCGGAGCGGTGCTGACGCGCAGCTTTTGGCCGCTCGCCGCGGTGCTCGCGGTCGCCGGGCTTGGGTACGGCAGCGGGCAGACCGCCGGCAACAAAGTCGTGGCGCAGGTCTTCCGCACGGAAGGACGCGGCACCGCGATGGGCATCCGGCAGTCAGGCCTGCCGCTCGGCGGCCTGCTCGCCGCGGTGGTGATTCCGCCGCTCGCGACCGCGTACGGGTGGCGGGCCGCCGTCGGCGCCGTCGCCGCGATCTGCGCGGCGTTCGGGGCGCTGTGCTGGGTGGGGCTGCGCGGGACGCCTCGCGAGGAGAGCGTCTCGACCGCGCGGCGCGCGTTCTCGGCCGGGATCTGGGAGATCCTGCGCACGCCGGGCGTGTGGCGCGTGACGTGGGTCGCGACCGTGCTCGTCATCGCGCAGTTTTGCTATCAAGATTATCTCGCGCTCTTCCTCGTGGACCGGTTCGGGTGGAGCCCGCGCGTCGCGGCCGGGATCCTCATCATGGTCAACCTGGGGGGCATCCTGGGACGCCTGGCGTGGGGGGCCGTGTCCGACCTGCGCTACGGCGGCCGCCGCGTCCCCGCGTTCGTCGCGTGCGTCGGCGCCGGCGCCGTGTTCCCGCTGCTGCTGCTTGGTCTCCGCCCGCCCGCCGCGTGGCTTGAAGTCGCCGTGATCGCGCTCGTGGGAGGAGCACTGCTGCTTGGGTGGAACGGATTGTACAGCACGCTTGTCACCGAGCTGGCCGGCCAGGCACGCGGCGCGACGGCGATGGGCGTCAGCATGACGGTGCTGTACGTGGCCACGATCTCGTCGCCGCCGCTGTTCGGGTGGTTGATCGACACGACGTCGTACGCGGCCGGTTGGAGCGTCCTGATCGGCGTGATGGTGGTGGCGCTGGTGGGCGCGCGCGGCATCCCCGAGCCCCGCCGGTGATCCGGCGGGCGCTCCGGCGGGAGGAGGGCTCCCCGTGAAGGCAGTGGTCTATCAAGGACCCGGTCGGCTGGTGCTCGAGGAGCGTGGCGAGCCCGCGCCCGGTCCCGGCGAGGTCGTCGTGGCGGTGCGCGCCGCGGGCATCTGCGGCAGCGACATTCACGGTGCGTCCGGGCGCACCGGCCGGCGCGCGCCCGGGCTGGTCATGGGCCACGAGATCGCCGGCGTCGTCGCCGTCCGCGGGGCGGGGGTCGAGCGGCCACGGCTCGGCGCGCGGGTGGCCGTGTTCCCGATGCTGACCTGCGGGGTGTGTGAGGCATGCCGGCGCGGCGCGACGCAGCGCTGCGCGCAGCGGCGGCTGATCGGCGTGGACACGCCCGGCGGCTTCGCGGAGTATGTCGTCGCCCCGGCCGCGAACTGCGTGCCGCTCGCGCGGGGGACCACGTTTGCCCAGGGCGCGCTCGCCGAGCCGCTCGCGGTCGGCATGCACGCCGCGGCCGTCGCGGGCGTGCGCCGCGGCGAGACCGTCGCCGTGCTGGGGGCCGGGGCGATCGGGCTCTGCGTGCTGCTCGCGTGCCGGCGGCGGGGCGCCCGGCGTGTGTTTATCACGGACGTCGTCCCCGAACGGCTCGCGCTCGCCGAGGCGCTCGGCGGGGTGGCCGTGTCCGCGCGCGACGGCGACGTCGTCAGCCGCATCGTCGCCGAGGCGGGTCCGATCCCACGGATCGTCGACGCGGTCGGGCGCGACGAGACCCTCCGCACGGCGCTCGCGCTCGCCGCAGTGGGCGGCCGCATCGCGCTCGTCGGGGTGGACTCGCCGCGGGTCGAGCTGCCGCTGCACGAGCTGGTGACGCGCGAGCGCACGCTCGCAGGCGTCTACGCCTATACCGCGCGCGAGTACGGCCGCGCGGTGCGGCTGATTAACGCGCGCCGCGTGGACGTGACCCCGCTGGCCGGCCGCACGTGCCGGCTCGACGATCTCCCGGAGCTCTTTCCGGGCCTGCAGCGCGGGGAGGTCGCGGCGCCCCGCGTCGTCGTGGATCTCGGAGGCGGATCCGCGGCATGATCGGCGTCGCGGGGTCCCCGGGCGGGTCGGTCCGCGCCGCATCCGCGGGCCGTGCCGTCCCCGAGGCGGCGGTCCTGACGGGGATCACCGCGCTCGGCGCGCTGCTCCGCTTCGCGCTCCTCGGGCAGCACAGCCTGTGGTACGACGAGACGTTCAGCGCGCTCGTCGTGCGCTCGTCGTGGCACGGGTGGTTCCAGCTGATCGCAGCGGACACGCACCCGCCGCTGTACTATCTCTTGCTGCGGCTGTGGACGCTCGCCGCGGGGACCGGGGAAGCGGCGCTCAGGATCCCGTCCGCGGTCTTCGGCACGGCGATGATCCCGGTCACGTGGGCCCTGGCCCGCCGGGTCGTCCCAGCGACGACCGGCCTGCTTGCCGCGCTGTTCGTGGCGGTGGCGCCGATCGGCGTCATGATGAGCCAGGACGCCCGGATGTACGCGCTGCTCGCCCTCCTGGCCACGTGGTCGACGGTGGCGCTCGACCGCGCCGCCGAGACCGGCCGTCCCGCGGCGTGGGCGGGCTACGCGGTGCTCATCACGCTCCTGGTATACACGCACTACCTCGGCCTGCTGATCGTCGCCGCGCACGGCCTGTGGATGATGCTGTACCGCCGGCGACGCGCCGCGGCCTGGTGCGCATGCGCCGTGGCGGCCGCGCTGGCCTACGTGCCGTGGCTGCCCGTCGCGTACGGCCAGTTCGTGCACGCGCCGTTCCTCGGGTGGTACCCGCAGGCGCTCTACCTGAGCGTCGCCGACTTCCTCGGCCTCCTCGCCTTCGGGGGATCCCTGTTTGGCGCCGCGACGATGTTTACGCCCAGCCTGCTGACGGCCCCGGAGCGGATCGTGCTGCTGGCCCCGTTCGCGATCGTCCTGTGGCGCGGCATCGCGTCCCTCGGCGGGGACCGCCGCGCGCTGGTCGTCCTGCCGCCCGCGGCGGTGCTTGCGGTCATGCTCGGGGTCTCGCTCGCGCGCCCGTACCCCGTGTTCGTCCCGCGGTGGTTCACATTTCTCCTGCCGTTCAGCGCGGTCCTCGCCGCGCAGGGGGTCGCCGACATCGCCGCGCACGTCCGCGCGCCGCGGGGGCTGGTCGCGGCGGCGGTCAGCGCCGCGCTCCTCCTGTACGGCCTGCCGGCGTTCGGCGCGTTCTACTTCGATCCCGCGGCGCGTCCGGAGCGCTGGCGGGACGTCGCGGCGTCGCTCGCGCGTCAGGTGCGCCCCGGTGACCTCGTCGTCGATGCGACCCCGGATGCCGCCACGGCACTCGGGTACTACGTCACGGATTCGCGCCTCGCCGGGACGCTGCTCCCGGCGGATGCGACCCCCGAGTGGTTCCGGCGCGAGGCCGCGGGCCATCCGACGGTCTGGCTGATCGTGCGCGCGCAGTCGGAGTCGGCCGGCGAGACGGCGCGGCTCGACGCGCTCGTGAAGGGATTTCAGATCGCGTCCCGGGAGGACGATGGGGGCGCCCGCGTCTACGAACTGCGGCCCCCGACGCGCTGAACGGACGCGGCGACAGGATCCGTCTCGGCATGCGGGGAAGCTATGGGCATCCAGCCGACCCGCCGGCGCGTCGCCGGCGGGTCGGTGGGCGGAGGGGGCACGATGGCGACTGGCGGCGACCGCGTGGACTACTTCGGGATCGACGACCTGCTGAGCGACGACGAGCGGCTGGCGCGCGACACGATCGCGCGGCTCGTCGACCGCGACGTCATTCCGCGGATCGGACGGGCGTGGCTCGCGGGGGAGCTGCCGAAAGATCTCGTGGGCGCGCTCGGCGCGCTGCGGGTGTACGGGGCGAATCTGCCGCAGGCGTACGGCTGCGCCGGCATGAACAACGTCGCCTACGGGTTGATCATGCGCGAGCTGGAGCGCGGCGACAGCGGGGTGCGGTCGTTCGCGTCGGTGCAGGGCGCGCTCGTCATGTATCCGATCTACGAGTACGGCACCGAGGAGCAGCGCCGCCGCTGGCTGCCGGCGATGGCGGCCGGCGAGAAGCTCGGCTGCTTCGGATTGACCGAGCCCACCGCCGGGAGCGATCCGGCGGCGATGCAGACGCGGGCCCGGCGCCGCGCCGGGGGCTGGACGATCAACGGGACGAAGATGTGGATCACGAACGGCTCCGTGGCCGACGTTGCCCTGATCTGGGCGAAGGACGACCGGGACGAGATCCGGGGCTTTCTCGTCGACGCCCGGACCCCGGGGTTGACCGCGCACGACATCCACACCAAGATCTCCATGCGGGCGTCGGTCACGAGCGAGCTCGTGCTCGAGGACGTGGAGGTGCCGGACGACGCCGCGCTGCCGAAGGCGGTCGGGCTCGGCGCGGCGCTCCGCTGCCTGACGCAGGCCCGCTACGGGATCGCGTGGGGCGCGGTGGGCGCGGCGACCGCGTGCTACGAGGAGGCGCTGGCCTACGCCCGCGGGCGGGTCGCGTTCGGCCGGCCGATCGCGGGCACGCAGATCATTCAGGAGCGCCTCGTCAACATGCTGACGGAGATCACGAAGGCGCAGCTGCTCGTCTATCACCTCGGCCGGCTCAAGGACGCGGGCACGATGCGCTACACGCAGGTCAGCCTCGCGAAGCGCAACAACGTCCGCATGGCGCTCGAGATCGCCCGCGAGGCGCGGGGGATCCTCGGCGGGTATGGGATCACGGTCGAGTATCACGCGATGCGCCACGCCGCGAATCTCGAGACCGTGGACACGTACGAGGGGACCTACGATGTGCACACCCTAATTTTGGGCCGGGATATCACCGGGCTGGACGCGTTCGGCGCCGCGGCGCCCTAGCAGGATGATGAAAAAGCAGGTATTTTGGTGTTCATATAGAATGATGCTCCGTCGCGTCTCACCCTCATTCACCTTCCTCCCTTGGAGGTGCCACGATGCGCGGAGACGATCGGCAGCAGGAAGGCATGTTCAGCTACGTCTCCCCGGAAGCGCGCGTCCCGCAGGACCATCCGTTGCGCGCGATCCGTAGCATGGTAGACGAGGTGCTGCATGAGTTGTCGCCCACATTCGCCAAGCTCTATTCGCGGATTGGGCGCCCATCGATTCCGCCGGAGAAACTGCTGCGGGCCTTGTTGTTGCAGGTGCTCTACACGGTGCGCAGTGAGCGGCAATTGATGGAGCAACTGGATTACAATTTGCTGTTTCGCTGGTTCGTCGGGTTGAACATGGACGAGCCGGTCTGGGACCCGACGACGTTCACGAAGAACCGCCAGCGGCTGCTGGATGGCGATATCGCGCAAGCCTTCTTCACGCGCGTGGTGGCCCAAGCGCGGGAACGGGACCTGCTGTCGGTGGAGCACTTCACCGTCGACGGGACACCCATCGAAGCATGGGCGGGCCTGAAAAGCTTTCGCCCCAAGGACGAGGACCCGACCGACCAGCCGCCCCCGGATGATCCGGGGAACCCGACCGTCAACTTTCACGGCCAACGCCGCAGCAATACCACGCACCACTCGACGACGGATCCCGAGGCGCGCTTGCATCGCAAGGGCAATGGACGGGAAGCGAAGTTGTACTATATGGGCCACGTGCTGATGGAGAACCGCCATGGCTTGGTGGTGCGGGCCCAGGCGACCGCGGCGACGGGCACGGCGGAACGGGACACCGCTGAAGAGCTGCTCGAGCAGGTGGCCGGCCAGCGCCACGTGACGGTCGGCGCGGACAAGGGCTTCGACACTCCGGAATTCGTCCAAGCCCTGCGCGACTTGGACGTCACGCCGCACATTGCCCAGAATACCAGCAAACGGCGCAGTGCCGTTGATCTGCGGACCACGCGGCACCCCGGCTATGAAATCAGCCAACGCATCCGCAAACGCGTGGAAGAAATCTTCGGTTGGCTGAAGACCATCGGGCTGATGCGCAAGCTGCACCATCGAGGCACCGACCGGGTAGACTGGATGTTCGTGTTCGCATGTGCAATCTACAACCTGATCCGGATCCGCAACCTCCAACAGGCAGTCGCATGAGGACGCCACACCTCGATGCGATATCGACGTTGCACGGATCGCGCGGAACTCACGCAAGCAGATCTGAGGAGCGTCAGTTGACATGATCACTCCCGAACCGGGCACGATGATTAGCCATAAACTCGTTTTTTCCGCGGCCTGCTAGCCGATCACACCCGGAGGGCAGACGCATCGCCGCCTACGACGAGATCGTGATCGGGCTCGGGGTCATGGGCAGCGCCGCGGCGTGGCGCCTGGCCGGCCGGGGGAGGCGTGTCCTGGGGCTCGACGCACATCCCCCCGGGCACCTGCTCGGTTCCTCGCACGGACACACCCGGATCATCCGCAAGGCGTACTTCGAGGACCCCGCCTACGTGCCGCTGCTCGAGCGGGCGTACACGCTGTGGGACGAGCTCGAGCGCGCGTCGGGCGACCGGCTGCGGCTGCCGACCGGCGGGCTGATGATCGGCCCGGCAGACGCCCGCGTCGTGGCGGGAGCGGTGCGCAGCGCGCAGATGCACGGCCTGCCGTACGAGCTGCTGTCTTGCCAGGACGTGCGCGCCCGATTTCCCGCGTTTGCGCTGCCCGACGGCCTGGTCGGGCTGTGGGAACCACAGGCCGGCATCCTGTTTCCGGAGCGGTGCGTACAGGCGATGCAGCGGGCGGCCGCCGCGTCCGGAGCCGACCTGCGGTTTGAGGAACCGGTTCGCGCGTGGTGGGCCGACGGGACGCACGCCGTGGTGGAGACGGCCCGGGGACGGTACGAGGCCGACACGCTGATCGCGACGCCCGGGCCGTGGGCGCCGTCGCTCCTCGCGTCCCTCGACCTTCCGGTCCAGGCCATCCGGCAGGCGGTCTGCTATTTGGGAGCCGCGACCCCCCAGCAGGCCGCCGCGATCGCGGCGGATCGATGCCCGCTGTTCATCGCGTGGCTCGACGGCACCAACCTCTACGGCATCCCGCAGGCGGCGGGCCCGGGGTTCAAGGTGGCGATCCACGAGACGGGAGCGCACAGCGGTCCGTGCACCCCGGAGACCGCCCGGCGCGACGTGGCGCCCGAGGAAGTCGACGCGGTCCGGCGCCTCGTGCGGCGCTTCGCTCCGGCGCTCGACGGCCCGGTGCTCGCCGCGGAGACGTGCCTCTACACGATGACGCCCGACGGTCACTTCGTCATCGACCGCAGCTCCGTCCATCCCCGTCTCGTCTACGCGGTCGGGTTCAGCGGGCACGGGTTCAAGTTCGCGACGGTGATCGGCGAGATTCTCGCCGACCTCGCCGCCTCGGGCCGCACGGCGCACCCGATCGGATTCCTCTCCGCGGCCCGGTTCGACCGGGCGGCCGGCGCGCTCGCATGAACCCCTCGGCCGCCCCCCCGCCGACGGAGTCGCGGGCGCTCGCGTGGCGGGTGACGGTGCTCGCCGGGCTGGCGTTCGCGAGCAACGGCCTCAACCTCGGGGTGCTCAGTTTCGCGCTGCCGGGACTCCGGACATCGTGGGGGCTGGCGCCGTGGCAGGCGGGCCTGATCGTCGCCGTCCACGGCGCGGGCCAGCTGCTCGGGGGCGTGGCGATGGGGCACGCGGCCGACTGGATGGGCCGGCGCGCGGGCTACGCGGCGACGGTCGCGCTGAGCGCCGTCGCGATGGGCGGGGCCGCGCTGGTCCCCGGGCTCGCGTGGCTTGTGGGGCTGATGTTCGTCGCCGGGATCGGGTTCGGCGGGGTGGCCCCCGTCGCGGGCAGCATGGTCGGCGAGTTCGCGCCGCGCGAGATCCGCGGCGCGCTGATGGGCTGGACGCAGATCATCTGGATCCTCGGCTGGATCGTCGCGGCGCTCGGCGCCGTGGCCGCGCACGGGGTGGACTGGCGCCTGGTGTTCGCGGTCGGCGCGCTGCCGCTTGCGCTCGCCGTGATCGTCCCGTGGCTCGTGCCCGAGTCTCCGCGGTTCCTGCTCGCGCACGGCCGGCGGGCGGAGGCCGAGGCCCTCGCGCGCCAGCTGTGGGAGCGGTTCGGCGCCCGGATCGATCTGCCGGCGCAGGAGCGCGCCGTGCACGTCTCGGTGGCCGCGCATCTCCGGGAGCTGTGGAGCCCGCGGTTCCGCCGGGGGACGCTGCTCCTGTGGGTCGTGTGGTGGGTGATGATCGGCGCCTACAACGGGCCGGTGGTCTTCCTGCCCGCGATGCTGGCCGCGCAGGGGTTTCCGAACGCGGACTGGGTGTCGCTCCTCATCTCGTGCGCGATGATCGTGCCGACGCTGGCCGCCACGCTGCTGCTCGACCGCGTGGGGCGGAAGCCGGTGTTCGTCGGCGCGCTCGCGCTCGGCGCGCTCGGCGCGGCCGTGCTCGGCGTGGCGCGCAGCGAGCTCGGTCTCGTGCTCGGCGGGATCGGGCTCGCGGGCGGCGTCCTCGGGGCGTGGCCGGTGATCTTGGCGTACGCGGCCGAGCTGTACCCGACGCGGATTCGCGCGACCGCGACCGGCTGGGCCTCGGCCGCCGGGCGCACGGCCGGCATCCTGTCGCCGGCGGCGCTCGGGATCCTGATCCACCAGTGGTCGAGCGGCCGGGCCGTGGCGATGTCCGCGTGCGTGGCGGCGCTCATCGGGGGGATCGTCATCATCCTCGTGTTCGGGCAGGAGACCGCGGGCCGCGCCCTGGAGGACATCACCGGCGCCGACCCGGCGCCGTCCGCCGCGTCCGTCCGGTAGCCCACCGGCGTGCGGCACGGGCCGCGGGAGGGGAGCCGTCCAGACGCGCGAACTACCTGACCGTCCCCGGCGTCACCGAGACGCCGGGGAGGGGAGGCCGTCATGGACCGTGCATGCAAGCGCCGCGTCGCGGCGCTGATCGTGATCGCGTTTCTGGCCGGGGCGGGGGCGTCGCCCGCGCTCGCGCAGATCTCGCTGCCGTCGCTGCCCTCGATCGGCGGGAATACCATCGGGGCGGCGATCAAGCTGTTCGGCATCGGCTACGTCGTGAAGACGTTCGGCCCGCAGATCAACAGTGCCATCAACACGCTGATGCTCAACAGCGGCGCCGCGAACAAGGAGCTCACCAAGGTGGTGCCGATCGTGGGCGTCGCGGTGACCATCGGGGGATCCGGCGGCGGCACGATCGGCGCGGCGCAGGTCCAGGGCCCGAAAGCGGATCTCGACCAGGTGCAGGCGGTCGCCCAGGTCACGGGATCGATCCAGAACGTCGTGACGCTGAAGGCCCTCATCCCCGTCAACAGCCTCACCCCGCTGCCCGGCAAGATCCACCGCGTGTACGGGGTGGGCGTGACGGCGCTCGTGGACTTCAACCTCTGAGCGGTCGCCGCCCGACGCGGCCGGCCCGCACGGCCGTCCCGCGCGTCCGCGCCGGGGGCGGTGCGGAGTTCCGGCCGGTATGGTACGCTCCGGTGAGATTCCGGAGACCGCCGGGACGCTAAGGTGGGCGAGATGGACGCGACGCGGAAGCGCTATCACATCATCACGCAGGGCTGCCAGATGAACGTCCGGGACTCTCAGGCGATGGCCGGGCTGCTTTCCGGCCTCGGGTACGAGCCCGCGGACGACCCCTCGGATGCCGACGTGATCCTCCTGAACACGTGTACCGTGCGGGAGGGCGCGGACGACAAGGCGTACGGACGGATGGGGGAGCTGCGGCAGCTCAAGCGCGAGCGGCCCGGGCTGATTCTCGGGATGGCGGGCTGCCTCGTGCAGAAGGACCGCGAGCGCGTGCTGAAGCGGGCCCCGTGGATCGACGTGGTGTTTGGCGTGCACAACATCCACCGCCTGCCGGAGCTGCTCCGCCAGGCGCAGGACGGGTGCCAGCCGGCGTACGACGTCTGGGAGCGGTCCGACAAGGCGCAGCCGCTCCCGATGCTGCCGGCGGTGCGGACCGGGACGGTCCGCGGGTTCGTCAACATCATCCACGGCTGCAACAAGTTCTGCACGTTCTGCATCGTGCCGTACGTCCGCGGGCGCGAGCGGAGCGTGCCGCCGGACGACGTCGTCACAGAGGTCCGCGCGCTCGCCGCCGAGGGATTCCGTGAGGTCACGCTCCTCGGACAGAACGTGGACAGCTACGGCCACGATCTCGTCCCCCGCGTCGACCTGGCGCACCTGCTGGAGCGCGTCCACGACGTCGATGGGATCGAGCGCATCCGGTTCACGACGAGCCACCCGCGCGACATGAGCCAGCGCCTGATCGACGCGGTGGCCGCGCTGCCGAAGGCCTGCGAGCATATCCACCTGCCGGTGCAGGCCGGCGACGACGGCCTCCTGCGTCGGATGCACCGCGCCTACACCACGGCGCAGTACCGGGCCACCATCGACACGATCCGCGCGGCGATGCCGCGGGCCAGTATTACCACGGATCTGATCGTGGGGTTTCCCGGGGAGACGGAGGCCGAGTTCGAGGGGACGCTGGGCCTCGTCGAGCAGGTGCGCTTCGACGCCTGCAACACCGCGATGTACTCGCCCCGCGAGGGCACTCCCGCCGCCGGCTACGTGGACCAGGTGTCCGATGAGGCGAAGCGCCGGCGGCTGTTCGCGCTGAATCAGCTGCAGGAGCGCATTGCCGCGGAGATCAACCGGACGCTCGTCGGCGGGACCCAGGAGGTGCTCGTCGAGCAGTTGGGCCGCAAGGGCGGCGTGCTCGGGCGCACGCGCACGAACAAGATCGTCACGTTCGAGGGCGGCGCCGAGCTGATCGGCCGGACGATGCCGGTGGAGATCGTCGAGTCCGGGTCGTGGGTGCTGCACGGCCGCGCCGCGCGGGTGCCCGTGTAGCCGACACGCCCGGTGCGGCCGACCGGCGGCCGCCCGCCCACGCAAGCCGCAGGTAGTCCTCCCGAATCAGCGCGAAGATGCACCGATCCGACGGCGCGCCGTGGACATCGGGGGCGGAGCGGCGCAGGATCCCCTCGAAGACGAAGCCGAGGCGCTCGGGCACGCGGCGGCTGCGGACATTGCGCGGGTCCATGCGGATCTCGACCCGGTGCGCGCCCAGGCGGTCGAAGGCATACCGCACGAGCAGTGCGACCGCTTCGGTGACGTAGCCCGAGCCTTCCGCGGTCCGTCGAATCCAGTAGCCGATCTCGAAGACCCGCAGCGCCCAGTTGATGCGGTGCAGGCCGGTGCCTCCGAGCAGGGCCCCGGTGCGGCGGTCGAAGATGCCCACGGTCAGGTCTTCACGAGTGCGCCATCGCGCCCGCACGCCGGCCAGCGCGGCGCGCTCATCGGCGAGGGACCAGAGGTGCTGGACCCACGGCATCCACTTGGCGAGATGCTCGCGCGACTCCTCGATCGCCGCCCACACGGCGGGCGCGTCCGCCGCCCGAAACGGGCGCACCAGGACGCGGCGCCCGCGCAGGGCGTCGAAGAGATCGATCGAAACCGGCGGTCGGGTGGACATGCCCGCGTCTCCCGGCGGCGTCGACATCGGCTCGGGACACGGTTCGGTGCCCGGCGGACGGTTCCTCGCGCGTCGGGCGGTGCGTCGACCAGGAGCGCCGCCGCGCCGCGAATAATGCTAGTCGCGTGGCGCGCCGCACGCGCGCGGAGGAGGCCGACGGATGCCGCTGCACTCGATGGTCGAGTTCGTGACGGAGCACGCGCGGACGCTGACGGATCTTAGCGACCGCATCTGGGAGACGCCGGAGTTAGGCCTGCACGAGACACGCAGTAGCGAGACCCTCGCCGCCGCGCTCGAAGCCGACGGGTTCGCGGTCGAGCGCGGGGTGGCCGGGATGCCCACCGCGTTCGTGGCCAGCTTCGGGGCGGGGGCGCCCGTGATCGCGCTGCTCGGAGAGTTTGACGCGCTCCCGGGCTTGAGCCAGACGCGCGGGACCGTGGAGCCGCGTCCGATCGTGGTGAACGGGCCGGGACACGGCTGCGGTCACAACCTGCTCGGGACCGCCGCCGCGGGCGCCGCGATGGCGGTGCGGGACGCGATCCGGCGGGGGGAGGTGCGCGGGACCGTCCGGTTCTACGGATGCCCGGCGGAGGAGACGGTCGTCGGGAAGGTCTTCATGGTGAAGGCCGGCCTCTTCCGGGACGTCGACTGCGCGCTCACGTGGCATCCGGGACCGGTCAACCGCGTCATGGCCGAACCGCACACCGCCCTGAACTCGGCGCGGTTCACCTTCCACGGCATCCCGGCCCACGCGGCCACTCCCGAGCACGGGCGCAGTGCGCTCGACGCGGTCGAGCTCATGAACGTGGGCGCCAATTTCCTGCGCGAGCACGTCCCGAGTTCCACGCGCATTCACTACGTGATCACGGACGGCGGCCTGGCGCCGAACGTGGTGCCGCCGCGCGCCGAGGTCTGGTACTACGTGCGCGCCCCCCGGCGTGCCCAGGTGGAAGAGATCTACGCGCGGCTGCTCGACATCGCGCGGGGCGCGTGTCTGATGACCGGCACCACCCATGAGGTCCGGCTCGTCGCGGGCTGCTACGACACGCTGCAGTGCCGCACGGTCGACGACCTGCTGCACGCGACGATGGAGTCGCTCGGCGCGCCGACGTTCACGAGCGAGGAGCACGCGTGGGCCCGCGCGCTGCAGGCCACGTTTGCCGACGGGACGCTCCGCAAGGCGCTGGACGAGCTGCGCCGGCGCGGCACCGACCTCGGCCAGCCGGGCGATCCCCGGGCGACGCTGATCGAGTCGATCCTGCCGAACAACGCGTACGACGAACCGGCCGGCGGCTCGACCGACGTGGGCGACGTCTCGTACGTGGTGCCGACCGGGGAGGTCCGGATCGTCACCGCCCCCGTCGGGATGCCGGGACACTCCTGGCAGAACTGCGCCTCGGTCGGGAGCCCGATCGGGCGCCGCGGCATGCTGTTCGCGGCGCAGGTGCTGGCGGCCGCGGCGTGCGAGCTGATGCGGGACCCGGCGCTCCTCGCGCGGGCGCAGGACGAGCACCGGCGCCTGACCGCCGACCGTCCCTACGTCTCGCCGGTGCGCGACCTCGACCGGCCGCCGGTGGATCTGTGAGCGCGGCGGGGCGCCCCGCGTGAGGCGCGCCCCGGCCGCACCGCTCCCCCCGCACGCCGGACGGACTCGGTAGCGTGACGCCGCCGGACGCGCTGTGTCGCCTGACCGCGGTCGAGGCGGCGTCCGCGATTCGGGCGGGGATGCTCTCGTCCGCCGATCTCATCGAGGCCGTGCTGCACCGGGTCGAGCGGTGCAACCCGCGGCTCAACGCGTACTGCACGGTCGCGGCCGAGTCCGCGCGCGCCGCGGCCGCGGAGGCGGACGCCGCGGTCGCGCGGGGCGACGTCCTCGGTCCGCTGCACGGGGTCCCGGTCTCCATTAAGGACCTCATTCCGACGGCCGGGATCCGGACCACCTTCGGATCGGCGCGCTATCGCGACTTCATCCCCACGGTGGACGCCCCGGTGGTGGAGCGGCTGCGGGCGGCCGGGGCGGTTGTGCTCGGGAAGACCAACACCCCGGAGTTCGGGCACAAAGCCGTGACCGACAATCGTGTCTTCGGCCCGACGCGAAACCCGTGGGACCTGTCGCGGACGGCCGGGGGATCGAGCGGCGGCGCCGCGGCCGCCGTGGCCGCGGGGCTCGCCCCGCTCGCGGTGGGCACCGACAGCGGGGGCTCCATCCGGGCGCCGGCCAGCTGCTGCGGTGTGTTTGGGATGAAGCCCACGCTGGGACGCGTCGCGGCCGCGCCCGTCTTCGGCGGGCTCGAGACGACGAGCCACATCGGGCCGATCGCCCGCACCGTCGCCGACGCGGCGCTGATGCTGCGCGTCATGGCCGGACCGGACGGACGCGACATCGGCTCGCTGCCGGACGACGGGACCCTGGCCGATCCGCTGGCCGGTCCACCGGCGACCGGCCTGCGCGTCTGCTGGTCCGGGGACTGGGGGTACGCGGCGGTCGATCCGGAGGTGCGCGATCTGGCGCGCCGCGCCGCCGCGCGGTTCGAAGAGTTCGGCTGCCGGATCGAGGACGGCCATCCCGGGTTCGCGTCGCCCGAGGACGCGTTCGCGACGCTCGGCGGCGTCACCGCGGCCGCGCGCTTCGCCGACGATGACCCGCTCGACGATCTCGACCCGTCGTTCGTGCCGTGGGTGCGCGCGGGACGGTCCCGCCGCGCCGTGGAGTTCGTCCGCGCCGCCCACCAGCGCCGGATCGTCGGGGACGCGCTCCGGGATCTCTTCACCCGAGTCGATCTGCTGCTGACGCCCACGCTGGCCGCGCCGCCCCCGCCGATCGGGGTGGACCAGGTTACGCGGATCGCCGGCCGCGACGTGTCGGCGCTCGGCTGGCTCGCGTTCACGTTCCCGCTGAGCTTGGCCGGGTGCCCGGCGGCGACCGTGCCGTGCGGGCGGACCGCGGACGGGCTGCCCGCCGGGCTGCAGATTGTCGGGCCGCGCTTCGCCGACGCCCTCGTCCTTCGCGCCGCCGCCTCGTTTGAGGCGGCCGCGCCGTGGGCCGCGGCCTGGCCGCCCGACGCCTGACCGTCACGCGGGCGGTGTCGTCCGGTCCCGCCAGTTGCGGCCGGGAAGGAGCCGCACCGGTCGCCCCGAAGAGTACGCTACCCCAGGCACGAACGCGCGCGGACGCGCCTACGAGCCATATGCGGACAACGGAGGGATGGAGCCCATGACCATGCGACTGACCCGACGTGCGGCGTTGAAGCAGTTCGGTGTGGCGGCCGCGGCCGCCGGCGCGACCGCGGCGTTGGGGGGCCGGGTGTTCGCCGCCGCGGAGCCGACCCAGCTCACGTTCATGACGTGGAACTACCAGAACGACACCGTGCAGCAGTTCATCAACCAGTTTCAGGCCGACAACCCCGATATCAAGGTCGACATGCAGGTGATTCCCGGGAACGAGTACGTGCCCAAGATCCAGCTGATGCAGAATTCGAAGACGCCGTTCGACGTGCTGTACGTCGCCGACGGCATTCTGGCCCAGTGGGCCCCGTGGCTGCAGCCGCTCGACGGCTACGACGGCGCCGCCGCGCTGAAGCAGCAGATGCTGAATCTCGCGTCGCGCTCGATGACCTTCCAGGGGCGGTTGTACGGGCTGCCGTACTTCTCGAGCTACTTCGCGCTGATCTACAACGACCGGATGTTGAAGGCGGCCGGCTTCGCGGCACCGCCGAAGACGTACGACGAGTGGACGCAGCAGGCGCGCGCCATCAAGAGCAAGGGCCTCAGCCAGGCCCCGATGCTGTGGCCGGTCAAGATCGCCGGGTGGGGCGGGATGTGGGTCGTCAACACGATGGCCGCCTCCCGCGGCGGCCGGGTCCTGGACGACAGCTACAACATCACCCCGATCGCGATCGAGTCGATCGCGTGGTGGGCCTCGACGTACAAGGAGGGGTTGTCGGATCCGAGCGGGCTCGAACTCGACCCGAACACGTCGGCCGCGGCGTTCATGAGCGGTGACTACGCCACGATGCTGACGACCAGCTTTTTCGCCGGCCCGCAGTGGGCGAACGACAAGACCAAGTCGAAGGTCGCCGGCGTCACGAAGCTCGCCCCCACCCCGGCGCTGCACAAGACCGCGGGGTTCGCGCGCCTGTACGCGATGAACTCCGCGAGCGCGCACAAGGCCGAGGCGTGGCGGTTTATGCAGTACATGGGCGGGACCTACAAGGGCAGCTTCGTCACCCCCAAGGCATGGGTCGTCTCGGGCGCGCTCACGTGGGGCTACGGCGGCGTGGCGCGCGACCCGGTCGTGGACGACTCACTGCGGTCGTGGGGCGCGGATCCATCCCAGGTCGAGGCCAATCTCGAAAGCGCCGTGCCGATGAGCGCCGTCGTGCCGTTCCAGGCGGTGTGGTATTCGGAATGGGAAGCGTACGCGAACGGCGTGCTGCAGGACATGCTCGCCGGGCGGACGTCGCCGCAGCAGGGCGGCTCGGCGTGGTCTGCGAAGGCCAAGGAGCTTGCCGCCCGCTATCGCTAGGACGGCGACCGAGGAGCAGACCGGCGGCGTCGCCGCGCGCCCGCGGTGGGCGCGGATGGACGTGCCCCTGCGCCTGCTGAACCTACCGGGCCTGGCGCTGATCGTGGCGTTCACGGTGGTGCCGATCGGGTACGTCCTGTACCTGAGCGTCCTCAACCTCCGCATCGGCTCCGCCTCCGCGCACGCGTTCGCGGGCCTGGCGAACTACCGGTTCATGCTGGGAGACGCATCCGTCATGGACGCCTTCCGCAACACGCTGTACTTCGCGGTGCTCTCGGTCGCCGTCGCGACGGGGATCGGCCTCGGGATCGCGGTGCTGCTCAACACCGACGCGCCCGGGACCGGCTGGCTCATGGCCAGCGCGGTGCTGGTGTGGGGCATCCCGGACATCGTGAACGCCTCGATGTGGCAGTGGATCTACAACCCGACGTTCGGCGCGCTCAATGGGGCGCTCGTGTCGCTGCACCTGCTCCACGGATACCGGGCGTGGCTCAGCACCGGCGCCTCGGCGATGCACGCGGTGATCTTTGCCTACGCCTGGAAGCTCGTCCCGTTCGTGGTGATCGTCCTGTACGCCGCGATGCGCTCGGTACCGCTGGAATACTACGAGTCCGCCGAGCTGGACGGCGCCGGCGGGTGGGCGCAGTTCCGGCATCTGACGCTGCCGTTCATCAGCCCCGCGCTCGCGGTCGCCGTCCTCTTCTGTCTGGTCTTTTCGATGCGCGCGTTCGATATTATCTACCTGCTCACCAGCGGCGGGCCGGGGGACGCGACGACCGTCGTGAGCTACTTCACGTTCGCTGAGGCGTTTCAGTTCGGGGACCTCGGGGCGGCCGCGGCGGTGGCGTGCCTGCTGACGGCCGCGACGATCGTGCTGACCCTCGTGTACTGGCGGGCGCTCCCGCAGGGAGAGCGGGCGTGACGGCCGTGGGCGCGGCGCGCCGGCGCCGGCCCCCGCTCCAGCGGGGTGCGCTTGCGCTGCTGTTCGCGGTGGCGCTCGTCTATCTGCTCGCGCCGCCCTTCTGGATGCTGGTCTCCAGCCTGTCGCTCGATCGCGACCTGCTCGCCCGACCGCCGCACTGGATCCCGCCGGTCGTGACGGCCGTCCACTACCGTACGCTCCTGCAGCTCCCGGGCGCCGATGCGCAGGAGGCCGGCCAGAACCCCGCGATCCGCGCGTTTCCGCGCGCCTTTGTGAACAGTGCGCTCTTGGCATCGGCGACGGTGATCATCTGCCTTCTCTGCGGCTCCGTGGCTGCCTACTCGCTCGCGCGGTTCATCGCGCCGCGCCGCCGGCGGGCGATCCTGTTCTGTCTGCTCGGCACCCGGATGCTGCCCGTCATCGTGGTGTTGATCCCGATCTACATGGGCCTGCAGCGGGTGGGGCTGCTCGATTCGCTGCCCGGCCTGATCCTCGCCGACTCGGCGCTGCTGCTGCCGTTCGTGATCTGGATCCTTGAGGGATTCTACCGGACGTTTCCGATCGAGCTCGAGGAGGCGGCGGCGATCGACGGCTGCAGCCCGGTCGGCGTGTTCACCCGGATCGTCCTGCCGCTCTCGACCATTTCGCTGTTCGCCGCGGGGGCGTTCGCGTTCATCACGAGCTGGTCGGATTTCATCGTCGCGCTCGTCGTCACGGCCTCGCAGCGCGCGTGGCCGGTGTCGGTGGTGCTCGCGCAGTCGCTCAACGCAATCTCGAACCCGAGCTGGGGGCTGATGAACAGCGCGGGGCTCCTCACCGCACTCTTTCCTGCGGCGCTCGCGCTGTGCTGCCGCCGGGTGCTCGTACAGGGATGGCTTGGCGGGGCGCTCAAAGGCTGACCGGCGGAGGTGCAGCATGCTGACGGAGTTGATGACGTGTACGACGGCCGATGGGGTCGTGCTGGACGGGGCGCTGTACGATGCCCCGCGGCCAGTGCCGTCCGCGGCACAGGTGCTCGTGGTCCACGGGCTCGGTTGGAACTTCTACCAGGGGCCGTCCCGGTGGCTGCCCCCGCGCCTGGCCGCGATGGGGTACACGACCCTCTCCATCAATCTGCGCGACCACGATCTCAAGGAGCCGAAGGACTTTGATCTCGCGTATCACGACCTGCGCGCCGGCGTGGACTTTCTCTACGGGCACGGCGCCGGGACCGTCGTGGTGCTCGGCCACGGGTACGCCTGCAACAAGATCGTGCGCTATCCGGCGCTGTCCGGCGACCGGCGGATCCGGCAGTGGGTGTTCACCACGATGGGGTCGGTGAAGCGCGTCCGGCCGGAGATCTGGTTTGCGGGCTTGGATCTGGCCGCCCAACTGGCGGGGCACATCCTCGTGGTGCAGGGCGCCGTGGACGCGTCGCTGGAAGGGAGCGCGCGGGTCGACGAATTGGCCGCGGCGGTGCGCGACGCGCGGGTTGACGCCGTGTATCTTGAGGGGGGCGACCACTATTTTACCGATCGGCACGTGGAGCTCGCGGGCTGCGTGGGATCATGGCTCGCGCGCGTCGTGCCCGAGTAGGCGCCCCGACGCCGGTGCGTCGGATCCGAGGGCGGCGGCACGGGTGAGCACGCCGGCACGACACGGGGCGAGGGGGCGCGCACGCCGCGGGCGCCCGCGGCCGGGACTGGTACGGCTGGTGGTGTGCGCCCTGGGCGCCGCCGTCGTCGCCGTGGCGGGCGCGGCGCACGCCCAGGTCCCGCCGAGTCAGTCGGTGACCGACGCCGCCGGCCGGTTCACCCTGAGCATTCCCTCCACGTGGCGCGTGCAGCAGAACGCCCCGGGGGTGGCGCTCCTGGCGGTCGCCCCGACGCGCAGGGACGAGCGCGTGCCGGCCAACGTCAACGTCGCGGTCGACGAACTCCCGTCGCCGATGCCGGTGGCGGACTACGCCGCGAAGGCGGCGGAGACGCTGAAGACGGGACTGCGCGGCTACACGGTCGTGCAGCAGGGCAACACCGTCGTGGACGGCCACCCGGTCGCGTATCGCTACTACACGTGGGTGCGGTCGGACGGGGTGGGGCTGTACCAGGTGCAGATGTACGCGACCGTCAACCAGCGCGGGTTCGTCGTGACCGGCACCACGGAGAACATCGACGCGCGGATTCGCCGGGACGTCCCGGTCCTCGTCCAGATCCTCGACACGTTTCATCCGGGGTCCGCGCAGGTGACGCACGCGGCGGTCGACGTGCCGGGCGCGCTCGCCACCGCGGCCGCCGGCATCAACGACGCCGGGCAGATCGTCGGCAACTTCGTGGACCCGGCCCGCCGGCGGCACGGCTTTCTGCGCAGTGTCCGCGGCGCGTTCACGACGATCGACGGGCCGGGCGCGACGGAGACCGCACTCGAGGGCATCAACAGCGCCGGGCAGACCGTGGGCTACTTCGTGGACGTGCACGGCCGGCGGCACGGCTTCCTGCGTTCCCCCGGGGGGCGGTTCGTCACGATCGATGTTCCGAACGCGATGGGCACCAGCGCCAACGCGATCAATGATGCCGGGCAGATCGTGGGCACGTTCGGGGATGCGAGCGGACCCAACCATGCGTTTCTGCGCAGCGCCGCCGGGACGCTCACTACGATCGACGCGCTAGGCGCGCAGGTGACCAACGCCAACGGGATCAACGACGACGGCCAGATCGTCGGCCGCACCGTCGACGCCACCGGGCACACGCATGGATTTCTGCGGTTTCCCGCGGGGGCGGTCAGCCTGATCGACGTCCCGGGCTCGACCGAGAGCGATCTCGGCGGGATCAACGAGGTCGGGGAGATCGTGGGCACGTTTCAGGACACCGCCGGCCGCAGCCACGGCTTTGCGCGCACCCCGACGGGGACGTTTGTCACGATCGACATGCCGGGTGCGACGGCGACCAATCTCAACGCCGTCAACAGCAACGGGCAGATCGTCGGCATGTTCGTGGTCGCCAAGACAGTCCACGGCTATCTGCAGCACTAAGCATGCCTCCCGTCGCGGCGGCCGGCGCGGGTGCGCTGTCGGTCCTCGGACGGTGGCACCGGCGGGCGCTGGAAACTACGGAGGCCGCGTGATGAGGACGCCCGGCATGGCTGACGGGACCAGAGACGCCGCGCGCAGCGCGGTGAGCGCGGTCGCCGGATTCGCCTTGGACCGGCTCAGGCGAGCCCACGGGCTCGCCTGGCGCCTTGCGGCTCCCCGCGCGGCGCGGTCCCGGCGAGGCATGGATCTCTTCAGGACGCTGCGGGCTCACGAGGCGAGACACTATTCGCAGAATGGGGAAGACGGGGTGATCGACTGTCTGATGCGGCTCGTCGGTGCGACCAACCGGTTTTACGTCGAAATCGGCAGCAGTGAAGGCGAGGAATGCAACACGCGGTGGCTCCGGGAGCAGGGGTGGTCCGGGGTGATGCTGGACCGCGTGCATGACGATCCGCGCATCCCGGTCTACCGGGAGTTGGTGACCGTCGAGAACCTCGCGCCGCTGTTCGCGAAGTACGGCGTCCCTCGTGAGTTTGACCTCCTATCCATCGACGTGGACGGCAACGACTATTGGCTGTGGAAGGCCGCGGGCACCGCGTACCGGCCGAGGGTCGCGGTGATTGAATACAACAATCAGGTGCCGCATGATGTCAGCGTGACGATGCCGTACGACCCCGCGTTCCAGTGGACGGGGCAGCCCAGCGCGGGGCAGAGCCTGCTGGCGTTAAGGAACGTGAGCGAATCGATGGGGTACGCCCTGGTCTACGCGAGCGCGCCCAACGCCTTTGTGGTGTTGCGGTCGCTGCTCCCCGACGAGTACGATGCGGTGCCGCTCAGCGCGATCGCGCGGTCGTGGATGGTGCTGTATGGGACGGACGCGTGGGGGCGCGGACTTAGTGACGAGCCGTGGGAGTACGTGTAGCGCTCGCCGCGTATGCCGCCGCCGTGGGGGACTCGCGCGGCGGCTGGGATGACTGCGGCGCCGACCACCGACATTACGTCCGAGCGGGGACGTTCCGGGTCGATCCAGAGGCTCGTCGCGGTCGTACATCGCGGTCGACCGTGGACTGGAGCGCGTCGTGTGCAACTTCGAGATCATACGCCGCTTGCGCGTTGAGCCAAAAGCGTGCGCTGGTGTCGAAGTACCGCCCCAGGCGCAGCGCGGTGTCTGGAGTAATGCGTTGACGCTCGTGAACGATCTCCGCGATCCGAGTGACCGGAACGTGAAGATCCAGGGCGAGCTTGTTCACTCCTAGTGATCGTCCACAATCTCGATTTCGTAGGCATCGCCGTCGCGCCATACGAAGCCGATGCGCCACGGTTCGTTGATGCGAATGCTGCGCTGTCCCGCCCGATTACCGCGGAGCGTCTCCAAGCGATTCCCTGGCGGTGATGCCGGGTCACGCAGTTCCGAGGCGATATCCCATTGTCGAAGTCTTCGCTGCGCCGTGGGCTCGAATCCGCGAAATCGCGTGATGCGCTGCCTCGCGTGGAGCGCGCGCGTCTCCTCCGACCGGAAGGACTTGATCACGCTCCGAGCATCTGACGATATACGTTACACGTCAAGCGGTATAGTCTGACGGCATGACGTTCGGAATGCGCGCGAGGACGGTGTTCCCGGTGCGGCCGGGGAGGATCCGGTCGCTACGTACGCCGGTAGAACCAGTGCTCGAGATCGCGGGCGCGCACCCGGACCATCGTCGGACGGCCGTGAAAACACGAAAACGGGTCCCGCGCCAGCGCGAGCGCGGTGAGCAGCGCGGTCATCGTCGGGCCGTCGAGGGGGTCGCCGGCGCGGACCGCCGTGTGGCAGGCGGTGGCGATGGCGAGGCGCTCCGCGAGCTCGCGCTCGGCGTGGGGGCCCGGGTCAGCCCGGAGGTCCTGGAGGCAGGCGCGCAGCAGCTCGTCGGGCGCGCGATCGGCCGCGACCGCCGGCACCGCGGTGACGCGAATGGTGTGCGGCCCAAACGGCTCGACCTGGAAGCCGAGCGCCGCAAGGTCCGGGCCGAGGTCCGCCAAGAGCGCGGCCTCCCCGGGGCTCACCTCGAGGACCGCGGGGACCACCAGGCCTTGGGCGCGCGCCCCGTGCGCGTCCCGCTGGTCCAGGATCCGTTCGTAGAGGACCCGTTCGTGCGCGGCGTGTTGATCGATGAGGATCAGGTCGCCCCCGGACTCCCCGACGATGTACGTGCGCGCGACCTGCCCGACGAGGCGGATCTCGGGCCACGCGCTCGGCGGGGCCGCCGTCTCCCATAACGCGCCGGCCGCGTCGGCGCGCGTCTCCGCATCGGGTCGCGCGACGTCGGCCGCCGGGAACGCGGGATCGCGGGCGGGCTCCGCGCCGGCCTCGCGCGCGGGTGCCGCGACGTGGATGAGCGGCACCCCGTGCAGCGCGCGACGGATCTCGCGCACCACGTCGTCGAAGATCTCGCGGTCGCGGACGAAGCGCACCTCGGCCTTGCGGGGGTGCACGTTCACGTCCACCTCGCGCGGCGCGACGCGCACATTCAGGACGGCGACCGGGTAGCGGTCGTCGGGGATGAGCGTGTGGAACGCCTGGGTGAGCGCGCGGGCGAGCAGTGGGCTGCGAATCGGCCGGCCGTTCACGAGAAACCACTGGTGGACGCGGCGGGCGTCGGCGACCTGTGGGGTCCCGATGAGGCCTGCGAGATGAAGAGCGCGGCCCGCGCCGTCCACCTCGAGGGTGTGCTCCGCGATCTTGGGACCGAGCAGCCTTCGTGCGCGAGCGCCGAACGGCTCGGCGGGCGCCCACAGCACTTCACGGCCGCCGTCGAGCAGTCTGAAGGCGACGCCCGGCGCGGCCAGCGCAAGCGCCTCGACCGTCTCCGCGATCAGCGCGGTCTCGCGCGCGGGCGATCGGAGAAATTCCTTCCGGGCGGGGGTGTTGAAGAACAGGTTCTCGACCGTGATCGTGGTGCCGTCGGCCCCGGGTCCCGCTGTGACGCTGGACTTGTTGCCGCCGGTGACGACGATGCGGGCGGCGCTGGCCTCCCCGCGGGGGCGCGTCACGACCTCGACCCGCGCGACCGCGGCGATGCTCGGGAGCGCCTCCCCGCGAAAACCGTAGGTCGCGACGCGCAGCAGGTCCTCGGCCGACCGGATCTTGCTGGTCGCGAACCGCTCAAACGCGAGGGACAGCTCCGTAATGGGGATCCCGTCCCCGTCGTCGGTCACGCGGATGAGGCGGCTGCCGGCGCCCTCGATCTCGATCGTGACGCGGCTCGCGCCGGCGTCGAGGCTGTTCTCGACCAGCTCCTTGACGACGGACGCCGGGCGTTCGACCACCTCCCCGGCCGCGATGTGGTCGGCGGCCGCCTGAGACAGCACGGTGATCGGCTGCCGGGACGGCGGCTCGTCGCGCGCGCTCACCGCGGGCCGCCTCGCGGTCCGCCGGGGCCGGGGAAGGGCACGATGGTGCCGCCGCGGTCGGTGGGGTGTGACCGCCCGGCTTCCGCGGCCGGGGGCGGAGCCGCGCCCTGGTCGGGCAGGCCCGGCGGGGCGTCGATCATCGCGCGCAGCGTGGAGAGAAAGTTCAGCGCCTCGAGCGGCGTCATCGTGGCGAGGTCCATCGCGCGTAGCGCGTCCTCGAGCGGCGACGCGAGCCCGAGCGGAAGCTGCTGGCTCCGCGAGGGCCCCCGCCGCCCGCGCGCCGGCCGCGGACCGGCGGCCGCGCGCTCCAGCCCCGCGAGCACCTCGCGTGCCCGGCGGATCACCGGGTCGGGCACGCCGGCCAGGCGCGCCACGTGGATGCCGTATGAGGAGGCGGCGGCGCCGTCGGCGACCCGGTACAGGAAGACGACGTGGTGCCCGTCCTCGCGCACCAGGACCTGCAGGTTCACGACCCCCTCGAGCTGCGAGGCGAGCTCCGTCAGCTCATGGTAGTGCGTCGCGAACAAGGCCCGGGCGCCGATCCGGTCGTGCAGATCTTCGACGACCGCCCACGCGAGGCTCATGCCGTCGTAGGTGCTGGTGCCCCGACCGACCTCGTCGAGAATCACGAGGCTTCTCGGCGTCGCCTGCGTGAGAATCCGCGCGACCTCGATCATCTCCGACAGAAACGTGCTGCGGCCGGCGGCGAGGTCGTCGGTGGCGCCGACCCGGGTGAAGATGCGGTCGACCAGGCCGATCTCCGCCTCGCGGGCCGGGACGAAGCTGCCGGTCTGCGCGAGGACCACCGCCAGCGCGGCCTGACGGATGTAGGTGCTCTTGCCGCCAAAGTTGGGGCCGGTCACGATCGCCAGCTCGCGGCCGTCCGCGCCGAGGACGAGATCGTTCGGCACGAACCGCTCGGCCCCGAGCGCCTGCTCGACGACCGGATGGCGCCCGCCGGTGATCCGGATCGCGCGCCCGTTCGTGATCCGCGGCCGCACGTAGGCGCCGCGCACCGCGATCTCGGCCAGGGCGGCGTAGACGTCGAGCTCGGCGAGGGCCCGGGCCGCGGCCTGCAGGGCGGGAGTGTGGGCGCGCACCTCGTCGCGCACCGCGCGGAACACTTCGTACGCGCGGGCGTTGATCCGCTCCTGCGCCGAGAGGATCAGCGTCTCGCGGTCCTTCATCTCCGCGGTGATGTACCGCTCGGCGCCGACGAGGGTGCCCTTGCGGACGTACTCCTGCGGCACGCTGCGCGCGTGGGCGTGGCTGACCTCGATGTAGTAGCCCATCACCTGGTTGTAGCCGACCTTGAGGCTGCGGATCCCGGTGCGCTCGCGCTCGGCGGCCTCGAGGTGGGCCATCCAGTCGCGCGCGGCCTGGCTGCCGGCGCGCAGCTCGTCGAGCACGGCGTCGAATCCGGGGCGGATCACACCGCCGTCCTTCGGCGAGGCGGGCGGGGCGTCCTCAAGGGCCAGGGAGAGGCGCGCGCTGATCTCCGGGGGGACGGCGAGCGCCGGGACGAGGGCCCGCACGGCGCCGGCGGCGATGCCCGAGACCGCCGGTGCGATGAGGGGGACCGTGTCCGCGACGTCCCGAAGCGCCGCGAGGTCCCGCGGTCCGCCGGTCTCGTGCGCGAGCCGCCCGACGAGCCGCTCCAGATCACCGAGCGCCCGCAGGCGCGCGCGCACGTCTTCCCGCGCGCCGCCGTCTGCCGCGAACGCCGCCACCGCATCCTGGCGGGCCGCGATCCCGCCGACATCGGCGAGCGGCTGCGCGAGCCACCGGCGCAGGAGACGGGCGCCCATCGCAGTCTCGGTGAGGTCGATTACATCGAGCAGCGTCTCCGACGCACTCCCGTCGCGGGCCGTGCGCCAGAGACCGAGGGCGCGGCGGGTCACGTCGTCGAGGACCAGTCCCTCCTGCGGCGGGATGAGGTGTAGCCCGCGCAGGTGGGGGAGCGGTCCCTTCTGCGTCTCGTGGAGGTACTGGACGAGCGCGCCGGCGGCGGCCGTGGCGAGCGGGGCGGTGTGGAGGTCGAACGCCTCGAGCGAGGCGACCTCGAGATGCTCGCGCAGCGTCCGCGCGCCGAGCGCGGCGTCGAAGCGCCAGGCGTCGTACGGGGTCGCGGTTGCCTCCTCCACCTGCAGCGCATCGCCGCCGACGTCCGGCACCAGGACCTCGCGCGGCCGGTAGCGGGCGAGCACGTCCGACAACGTGAGCGGCGCCGTCCCCTCGGTCGCAAAGAACTCACCGGTCGACAGGTCGGCGAGGGCCACGCCCCACGCGTCCCCCTCGCGGGCGGCGGCGGCGAGATAGTTGTTCTCGCGCGCCGCCAGGAGATCGTCCTCCACCACCGTGCCGGGCGTGACGACCCGCACGACCTCGCGGCGGACGAGGGTCCGGGCCTGCGCGGGATCCTCGACCTGATCGCAGATCGCGACACGGTGGCCGCGGTCGATCAGGCGGCGGAGGTACGTGTGGAGGGCGTGGTGCGGGATCCCGCACATGGGGATGCGCTGGCCTTTGGCGACGGGCCGGCTCGTCAGCGTGAGGTTGAGCTCGCGGGCGACGAGGCGGGCGTCCTCGAAGAACGCTTCGAAGAAGTCGCCGAGCCGGAAGAGGAGGATTGCGTGAGGGTGCTGATCTTTCAGCGCCCGGTACTGGCGCATCATCGGGGTGAGTTCCGTCACTATGTTCGTGTTCGGCGCGACGGCACCGGGTCCTTTCGCCGCGTTCGGCGCCCGCCGGCCGCGCTGGGGGAGGTCGTGCCGCCACCGGCGAACAGTCCGTCCATGGTGACACCTGAAGCGCCACGTCCCAGGCGCCGGCGCAGGCGGCGCGGCGGCGGACGCGCGGCGCCGGCCGCCGCACTCGCGAGCCATACGCCGCCGTCGGCCTCCGAGATCCTGGGGTCGATGCCCCTCCCGCCGTTTGTCGGCAGCCCGGATGTCGAGGCGCTGGCGGAGGCCCTGTTTGCGCCGATACTGGGACGACCGGTCGACGTCGTGGCGGCGGAGCCTCAGCAGGAGATCGCACCGGCCGTCCCCACTCCGAAGCGCCGCCGTCGCCGGTCCGGACGCGCGAACCGACCGGCGGCCGCCGCGGCGCCGGCCCCGGCTCCGGAGCGCGCCGAGGAGCCGGCCGCAACCCCCGATGCGGGCGATGAAGAAGCGTGGGAGCGCACGCATCTCGAGCGGACGATGTTCGAGCTCGCCGTCGAACACGCGGCGGCCGCCGAGCGGTGCGCTAACGCCTCACCGCCCGACCGCCAGTGCGAGCGGACCAACGCGCTGCTGGCCATCCTGATGTCGTACTTCGCACTCGAAGCGTTCATCAGCATGGTCGGCACGGATCGGCTCGCCGGCCGCTACCGGTACTACGACCGGATGACCCCCGAGGGCAAGTGGGTCGAGGTGACGCGCCTCGCGGGGAAGACGGGCGAGACGTTTTCCGAGAGCGGACGCGAGATGCGCGGGCTGTCGACGCTGCGCTCGTGGCGGAACATGCTGACCCACTACAAGGGCGAGTACGAGGAAGTCGAGCGCTCCGACCGGGGCGGCGAGACGCGCACCGAGGCACTGCTGTCGGCCGAGAACGCCGTCCGTGCGGTGGAGATCGCGCGGACGATGTACCGCGCCTTCTACGACTTCGATCGCCGATCGGCCCCGCGGCAGCTGATCTGGTTGAACGACCGGCCCTACGGCCCGAGCGCCCGGGAGGCGGAGCGCGCGCCCGTGCGCACGCCGCCGGAACCGGCCGTGATCAAGGCGACGGCGCCGCCGGTGCATCGTGCCGTCGCGCATCGGGCGAAGGCGTCCGAGGCCGCACCCGTCGCGCCGGTTGCGCCGCACGCCGCGCCGTCTGGGACCGCGCGGCGCCGCAGAGGCCGGCGCCGGGGCCGCGGCGGCCAGGCGACCCCGAAGACCGAGACCACCCCATGAGTGTCTGCGGCGTCCCGCGCGCCGTCCCGTAGCGTTGCCCTCAAGCCCGCTGCTCGTCATCGCGGGCCCCACGGCGGTGGGAAAAACCGTGATCGCCGTGGCGGCGGCAGGCCGGCTCGATGCGGAGATCGTGTCGGCGGATTCCCGGACGGTGTACCGCGGGCTCGACATCGGTACCGCCAAGCCGTCCCGCGCCGATCGCGCGGCGGTGCCGCATCACCTCCTCGACGTTGCCGCCCCCACCGAGGTGTTCACGGTCGCCGACTATCAGCGGCTCGCCCGCGCGGCGATCGCCGAGATCCGCGCCCGCGGCCGCGTGCCGATCCTCCTCGGCGGGACCGGGCTGTACATCCGCGCCGTGGTGGACGGGTTAGTGATCCCGGCTGTCGCGCCCGACTGGCCGCGGCGCGCCCGCCTGGAAGAAGAGGAGCGCGCGGGCGGGGCGGGCACGCTGCACCGCCGCCTCGCCGAGGTCGATCCCGCGAGCGCCGCCGCGATGCACCCGCGAAACCTCCGGCGCATCATCCGCGCGCTCGAGGTCTATGAGCGCACCGGGATTCCGTGGGCCGCGGCGCCTGCGGAGGCGCCGGAAGCGGCGCCCGTGATGGTCGCGCTCACGCTGGACCGCGCGCGCCTGTACGAGCGCATCGACCGGCGCATCGACCGGATGCTCACCGACGGTCTCGTGGACGAGGTGCGGCGGCTGCTCGACGCCGGGTATGCCCCGTCGCTTCCGGCGATGCAGGGCCTCGGCTACAAGGACCTGGTGCCGCACATCCGCGGCGAGACCGGCCTCCTCGAGGCCGTGGAGCGGCTCCGGCGCAACACGCGCCGCTACGCGAAGCGGCAGTGGACGTGGTTTCGGGCGGATCCGCGGTACCGGTGGATCGACGTCGACGACGATCCACCCGACGTGGTCGCCGAGAAGATTTCTGCTATGATGGCACTACGGAGACGACACGCCGCGTCCGACGGAGCGCCCGGGAGGCTATGATGCAGATCGCCCAACGCATGCAGCGGATTCCGCCCTACCTGTTCGCCGACCTCGACCGGAAGCGGGCGGCGCTCAAGGCGAAGGGCGTTGACGTGATCAGCCTCGCGGTCGGCGATCCGGACCTGCCGACGCCGGATCACATCATCGAGGCACTGGCCAAGGCCGCCAGGGATCCGGCGACCCACCAGTATCCGCCGTACGAGGGCACGCGCGAGTACCGCGAGGCCGTCGCGGGCTGGTACGCGAGGCGGTTCGGCGTCACCCTCGACCCGGACAAGGAAGTGCTGGCGCTGATCGGTTCGAAGGAAGGGCTCGCGCACATCCCGTGGGTGTTCGTGAATCCGGGCGACGTGGCGCTCGTGAGCGATCCCGGCTATCCGGTGTACGCGACCGCCACGGTGATGGCGGAGGGCGAGCCGTACCCGGTGCCGATGAGCCGAGAGGGCGGCTGGGTGCCTGATCTCGGCGCGATCCCGTCCGACGTGGCGCGCCGCGCGCGGGTGATGTTTCTCAACTATCCGAACAACCCCACCGGCGGGACCGCGGAGCTCGCGTTTTTCGCGGAGGCGGTCGAGTTTGCGAAGCGGTGGGATGTGCTCATCGTCCACGACAACACGTACTCCGAGATCGCCTACGACGGGTACCGGCCGTCCAGCTTCCTCGAGGCACCGGGCGCCCGGGACGTGGCGATCGAACTCCACTCGCTCAGCAAGACCTACTGCATGACCGGATGGCGCCTGGGCTTCGCCGTGGGAAACCGCGACGCGATTCAGGCGCTCGGCACGCTCAAGACCAACATCGACAGCGGACAGTTCGTGGCGATCCAGGCTGCGGGCGTCGCCGCCCTCAACGGGCCCGACGCGCCGGTGCGGGAGCGAGTCGCCCGGTGGCAGGAGCGCCGGAACACGGTCGTCGCGGGGCTGCGGCGCGCCGGCTTGGACGCGCCGCTGCCGAAGGCGACGTTCTACCTGTGGATTCCCGTGCCGGCGGGCTACGATTCGGTCGGGTTTACGAGCCATCTCCTCGAGCGCGCCGGCGTCGTGGTGACGCCCGGCACCGGGTACGGGCAGCGCGGCGAGGGCTACATTCGGATCTCGCTTACGACGTCGGATGAGCGGTTTGCCGAGGCGATTCGACGGATCGGCGAGACGCTCGGCGCGTCCTCCGCGGAGCGCCCCGTGGGATCGAGGGTCGCACGGTAGTCTCCGCGGGACGGCCCGCGGCAGCGCGGGGAGCGGCGCCGGATGCGCGCGGCGGCCCGCGCCCGCGGCGCGGACGTCTGCGCGCGATCGCACACGACCGCGGCCGTCGGGGGCCCGCGTAGGCGATGCGGAGCACCGGGGCGCCGGAAGGGCACCGACTCGGCCGAAGCAACGGGGAGGCCGACGGGCACCGCGCGGCGCGTCCCGTGACGGTTGAGACGGTGGAGACCGGCCCGGAGCGCGTGGTGCTGGCGGGGCTGGCCGATCGCCTCGACGCCGACGGCTCCGAGACCCTCCAAGAGCTCGTCCGGCTCGCCGAGACGGCCGGGGCGGTGGTGGTCGACCAGGTCGTGCAGCGCCGTGCGCGGCCGGATCCTGCGACGTGGGTTGGATCCGGCAAAGTCGAGGAGATTCGGGCGCGCGCCGCGTCGGCCGGCGCCGAGACCGTGATCTTCGACCACGAGCTGTCGCCCGCCCAACAGCGGAACCTCGAGCGCGCGCTCGAGACGAAGGTGCTCGACCGCACGGCCCTCGTGCTCGACATCTTCGCGCAGCGCGCCCGGAGCCGCGAGGGCCGCCTGCAGGTGGAGCTGGCGCAGATGACGTACCGGCTGCCCCGGCTCGCCGGCCGGGGCGTGCTGCTGTCGCGGCTGGGCGGCGGGATCGGGACCCGCGGCCCGGGCGAGACGAAACTCGAAGCGGACCGCCGCCGCATCCGGACGCGGATCACCGAGCTCAAGGGCGAGATCGCGGCCCTCAGCCGCCACCGGTCCCGACAGCGCCAGCTGCGGAAGGACGCCGCGCTGCCGGTGGTCGCCCTCGTCGGGTACACCAACGCCGGCAAATCCACGCTGCTCAACACGCTGACGGAGGCCGACGTCTTCACGGCCGACAAGCTGTTCGCGACGCTCGATCCGACGACGCGCCGCGTGGTGCTGCCGAACCACCGGTCGGTCCTGCTGGTCGACACCGTCGGATTCATTCAGCGGTTGCCGCACGATCTGGTCGCCGCGTTCCGGGCGACCCTCGAAGAGGTGACCGAGGCCGACGTCTTGATCCACGTCATCGATGCGAGCCACCCGCGGTGGCCGGACCAGCGCGCCGCGGTCGAGCAGGTTCTGCGGGACCTCGGCGCCGACGGGCGGCCGACCGTGGTGGTGTTCAACAAGACCGACCGCCTGGGACGCGACGGCGTCCGGGACCTCATGGCCGAGGAGCCGGAGGGCATCCCGGTCTCGGCGCTGCGGGGGGTCGGGCTCGTGAACCTGCTGCGGGCGGTGTCGAAGCGGCTGCCCGATCCGATGCGGCGGGTGCGGCTCGCGATTCCCTACGAGGACGGCGCGGTGCTCGCGCAGCTCTACGCCGTAGGGCGCGTGCTCAAGCGGGACGGCGGCGCGGACGGGCTGGTCGTGGACGCCGAGCTGCCCGAGACCGCCGTGGGCCGCTTCCGGCGCTATCTCGTAGGCGGCAAGCATCCCGACGCCGCCGAGTCGTAGGCGGCGCGCCGGGGACGCTCAGTCGGGCGGCTAGGGAAGGCGGCGGATCAGTGCGATCGCCTTGCCGAGGACGGTGACGTCCCGGGCGATGATCGGCGACATCGTGCTGTTCTCAGGCTGCAGCCGGATGTGGTCCCGCTCGCGGTAGTAGCGCTTCACCGTGGCTTCGTCGCCGAGCATCGCGGCGACGATCTCCCCATTGTTGGCGGTCGCCTGCTGGCGCACCACCAGGTAGTCCCCGTCGTGAATCCCGGCGTCGATCATGCTGTCCCCGCGAACGCGCAGGATGAACGCGGCGTCCTCGCGCACGAAGTCGCGGGGGAGGGGAAACACGTCCTCGATGTTTTCTTCTGCGAAGATCGGCTGTCCCGCGGCGATCCGGCCGAGGACCGGCACATGCACGACGCGCTTGGGGGGCTGGCTCGCGCCGTCCTTCAGAATTTCGATCGCGCGCGGCTTGCTAGGGTCGCGGTGAATGAAGCCCTTCTTCTCAAGCGCCGCGAGATGGCTGTGCACGGTGGAGCTGCTGGTCAGTCCGAGCGCGGTCCCGATCTCACGCACCGACGGCGGGTATCCGCGCTCCTGCATGTTGTCCATCACATAGGCGAGGATTTCCCGCTGCCGCTTCGTCAGCCCTTTGCCCACGATACGTCCCCCCGATGGCCGAATTCAGGCGCCCCGCATTATAACACACACACGCGTGGCAACGCAAACAGATGTTCGCCGAAGGTAGTGTCAAGTGTTTTGTGTAAATTCCCGTGAGAGAGAGCGCCTCGCCTGCCGGACATTCAGAGCCTGAACGATCGCATAGATAATCCGATCACAGCTGGCCACGTTCGTGAAGCACGTCATGGGGCGCGTGCGCCGGCGGACTTCGCGAAACACCCGTTCAATCGCGTTCGTCGTGCGCACCCGGCGCCAGTCCGCCTCGTTGACGGCATAGAAGCTGAGCAGAGCGTCCTCCTCGCGCGTCAGACAGGCGACCGCCGCGGGGGCGGTGGCCTGCCAGGCCTGGACCCACTGGCGCAGGAGGCGGCGCGCGGCGTGGGCGGTCGGCGCCTGATAGATCCGGCGCGCCATGCGCAGACACGCCTCCCGGTCCTTGACCCGCAGCCGATTGGCCACGTTGCGGAGGACATGGACCCAGCACGCTTGGCGCGGGACGTCCGAATAGACCAAATCGAGGGCGGCATGGAGGCCCCGCTGGCCGTCCGTCGTAATCAGCTGCAACTGCTTCCCCACTAACCCGCGGCAGGCCAGCGTCGTGAGAAAGGCTTCCCAGGTGGCTTGGGTCTCGTAGCGGGCCAGCCGGAAATCGATCAGGTCCCGCTGCCCGGTCGGCCGAATGCCGTAGGCCACGAGAATCAAGCGGCGCTTGCTCCCCGCGAGCCCTTTCACCCGGAGGCTGACGGCGTCGAGGAACAGATATTGATAGTGATCGCCCAGCGTCCGGTGGTGGAAGGCCGCCGCGGCCTGATCCAAGGCCCGGGTGATCGTCGAGACGGTCGTGGGGCTCACCACATCGTCGAGGAGCTTGGCGAGGACGGGCCCGACCTGGCGGGTCGAGAGGCCGCCGAGGAAGACGGCACGGACGAGCGTGTTGACGTCGCTGGTGCGGCGCTGGTAGCGGCCGAGCACCGAGGGCTGGAACCCGCTCTGGCGGGCCCGGGGGATATGGAGATCGGGAATGGTGCCCCACGTCGTCACCAAGCGGCGGCGGTAGACGCCATTCCGATACCCCTGCCGGTCCGGATTCCGAGTATACCGGCCAGCATTCAGATGGTTGATCAACTCATCGTGCATCCGGTTCTCCAACAAGAGCTTGACCGTGCGGAGCGTCTCCCGAGACACATCGCCCCACAGGGTCGCTTCATCCTTGACCTCCCTCCACAAATCGGCTACGGTGAGATCGGTCAGTGCGGCTACACTGGCCATCGGGCGTATCCCTCCTTTCGGTTGGTCAGGTCGGGGGTACGCCCTCTCTCTTCGGGGTCCCTGCTTTTACACACAACACCGTACACTACCTTCGCCGAATCAACGGTGAGGAATAGGACCCGGCAGGCCGGGCATCCGGGAGCGGGTTGGGAACGCCGGAAACAGCGTGATGGAGAGTGGGCTCGAAGCGATCGGCTTCGAGAGGGTGAAGAGCGCAGCGAGCACAGCGAGTGCGAGAGCCGGAGCAGCCACCAGCGCCCCGGTGTTTAGGAGGTATCGAAGCGGATTTGGATGGCGGGTCTCGACTCCTCGGGAAGCAGGTGATGGCGCAGGTCCTCGAGGAGCCGGCGGGCGATGTTTTTGAGACTGCCAAACAGTGCCAGCGGCGTTTTGCCGTGCCGCTGGGCCAGATGCTGAAGCAGACTCCCCCGCTCCAGTAGTTGCAGCATCATGTGTGCGATCTGCAGGAGATAGTAGTAGGCCTTGATCAACTCCGGATCGGTGCTGTAGGGATGCTCCAAGTTCAGCTCGCTGTTTTTTTGGACATTGAATCCCGCCTCAATCGTCCAGCGACGTCGCCCCCCTTTCATCGCGATTTCCACGACCGTCTCCCGAGTCACCGGCAGGTTCGTCATCCACACGAACGTCGTCGTGGTGTCCTTGACCGTCTCCTCGCACAACAAGGCGTTGAACCGGTACGGGCGCCGGTGCGCATCCTCCGCCGTCATCCCCGTCGCCCATCGGTACGCCTGCCGCGTGCCATTCGGCAGGGTCAGCCGCAGGACGTGCTCCGGGCACAACGCCAACACGGCCTGAAACTCGGTCCAAGCAGTCTGCGCGTTCCCCGCCTTGAACGTGAACACATAGCTCCAGCCCTGGGCTTCGACCAACCGCACGGCCGGCGCACACGCATACAGCGCGTCACTGGTCACACACAAGGCCGTCTGGGGATACGCCTCCCGCAGGCTCGGTACCAGGCGGCGAAACGCGGCCAGCTCGCAGTCTTGCTTCCATGAGTCCAGGTCGCGCCCCGCCCGCGCCGGCCGATCGGCGTTCTCGATAAACGCCGTCCCCATGGACAGCCCGAGGCCGCCGGGCCCGAGGAGTTTCGCCTCTTCGACCATGTGCAGATACACGTCGTGGGTCGCATGACGCCGCACCAAGCACTGGGGACAATGCTCCGTGCGAAAGTGGAGATGGCCGGTCCCGTCGATCGCGACCACCACGCGCCCCAGCAACCGCGCCGCATCCAGGACTTTCATCCGGAGGAGCCGCCGGATCATCTGCGTCCGCAGCGCCGCCAGCGGCGCGCTCCCCACATGCCCCAAGAAGTGATCCAACGTGTCGTGCACCGGCAAGGTCGCTTGCTGCGTGCCGGCGAGCCGATTGACATTGCCCAGCACCTGCGTCGTCGCATCGCGTAAGTCAAAGTCCAACTGGCGCCGGCTGCCCAGCTTGCAGCAGAACAGCAACACCCCCCACCAGGCCAGAAACTTCTTGTCGTACTCGATGAACGGCACATATCGGGTGTCCGGCAGCGCATCCAGCCACTGATTGAGCGCCGGCCAGAAGTGCTGGACCGTCCGCCGAAAGGCGGAGCTCAGCGTCCCGTGGATCGACCCGCCCGCTGCTTCCGGGCGCGGACGTGGCCCCGGATCCGCGCCAGCGCTAGCTCCGTGCTCTCCTGGATCACCTGGCGCAGCCGCTGGTATTCGTCGACCCATGCGCGAACCTCAGCCACCAGCTCGACCGGGACATAGGTGGTCTGGGTCTTGCCGTCGACCGAGCGCGTCAGGTAGTGCCCCACGTGGAGCGCCCCCTGCGCGCAGTGGCACCCCGGCCGGCCGCAGCGCCGCGCGATTTGCACCAAGCTCGCCGCCAGCACCGGCCCGCGGGCCTGTAATTGCTTGACCCGCGCGTCGAGCTGGCGACGCTGCAGCGTCGGGTGGTCCCGCATGCGCATGGTTCATTCCCTTCGACACCACGCCCCGCGCCCCCACCCCGCGCGCCGCCGAGGATGCCTGCTAAGCGATCCACTATTCAGTATTGACCCCTGAAATTCCTGCTGCGAAGAAAATAATTGGCGAGAAACCGCCTGGGGACACGCATCGTCGCGGACGCGTGCTGCTAACCGCTTACCGCGGGGGGGCGAGGTGCGACGAATTCTTATTCTTCAGGGCTGTCGCCGAACCAGCGATGAGGAATAGGACCTGGCAAGCCGGAGGGCTGGGACCGCATCGCGGAAGGGTCAAACGAGCGTGATAGGGAGGGAGCTCGAAGCGATGACTTCGAGAAGCGGAACATAGCAGCGAGCACAGCGAGTACGAGAGCCGGAGCAGCCGCCAGCGAACCGCTCTTAGGATGTATCGAAGCGGATTTGGATGGCCGGTCTCGGCTCGTCGGGAAGGACGTGGTGGCGGAGCGCCTCGAGGAGCCGGCGGGCGATGTTCTTGAGACTGCCAAAGAGGGCCACCGGCGTTTTGCCGTGCCGCTGGGCCAAGCGCCGGAGCAAACTCCCGCGCTCCAGCAGTTGCAGCATCATATGCGCGATCTGGAGGAGATAGTAGTAGGCCTTGATCAATTCCGGATCGGTGCTGTAGGCGTGCTCCAGGTTGAGCTCGCTGTTTTTTTGCACATTGAACCCGGCCTCAATCGTCCAGCGGCGTCGCCCTCCTTTCGTCGCAATCTCCACCACCGTGTCCCGGCTCACCGGGAGGTTCGTCATCCACACGAAGGTCGTCGTCGTCGCCTTCACCGTCTCCTCGCACCGCAGGGCGTTGAACCCATACGCGCTGCGCCCGGTCCCATCGTCCGACGACATCCCTGTCGCCCAGCGGTACACTTGCTGCGTCCCGTCGGGGAGGGTCAGCCGCAGGACATTCTCCGGGCACAACGCCATCACGGCCTGAAACTCGGCCCAGGCCGTCGGCGCGTTCCCCGCCTTGAAGGTAAACACATAGCTCCACCCCTGGGCTTCGACCAATCGTACCGCCGGCGCGCACGCATACAGCGCATCGCTCGTCACACAGAAGGCCATCTGGGGATACGCTTGCCGCAGGGCCGGCACCAGGCGGCGGAATGCCGCCAGCTCGCAGTCCTGCTTCCACGCCGCGGGATCCCGGCCCACCGGCGACGGACGATCGGCGTTCTCAATAAAGGCCGTCCCGAGGGACAGCCCGAGGCCGCCGGGCCGAGGAGTTTCGCCTCTTCGACCATGTGCAGATACGCGTCGTAGGCGGGATGCTGCCGCACCAAACACTGGGGACAGTGCCGCCGCCGAAAGTGCAGATGCCCCGTCCCGTCGATCGCGACGACGACGCGGCCGAGCAGGCGCGCGCCATCCAACACCTTCATCCGAATCAGGCGGCGCACCATCTGGGTCCGCAGCGCCGCCAGCGGCGCACTCCCCAGATGGTCCAAGAAGTGGTCCAACGTGTCGTGCACCGGCAAGGTCGCGTGCTGCGTCCCGGCGAGCCGGTTCACATTGCGGAGCACCTGCGTCGCCGGATCGCGCAAGTCAAAGTCCAACTGGCGCCGACTGCCCAGTTTACAGCAGAAGAGCAAGAGCCCCCACCAGGCGAGAAACTCGGGGTCGTACTCGATGAACGGCTGATGGCGCGTGTCCGGCAGCGCGGCCAGCCACTGGTTCAACGCCGGCCAGAAGTGCTGGATCGTGTGGTGGAATGTCTGCCCGAGGGCGCTTAGGCCCGGCCGGCCCGCCGCTTCCGCGCCGTCACGTGCCCGCGGATCTGGGCCAGCGTGAGTTGCGTGATCTCCTGCGTCAATTGGCGCAACCGGCGGTGCTCCGCGACCCACCCCCGGACCTCCTCGACGAGGTCGACCGGCACGTACACCATCCGCGTCTTGCCCGCCACTTTGTACGACAGGTAATGGCCCACGTGCAGCGCGCCCTGCGTACAGTGGCAGCCCGGCCGCCCGCAGCGGCGCGCGATCTTCACTAAACTGGCCGCCAGCACCGGCCCCTGCGCCGCCAACTGCTGCACGCGGGCGTCCAATTGCCGCCGGATGAGGGTCGGGTGGGTGGGAATCCGCATCGGCCTTCCCTTCGACACCCGTCTCGGGTCATCCGCTGGGCGCCAGGCTTTGGTGACTGAAATGCCTTAGTACTATTCAGTTATCTCCCCCCAAAATCCTGCTGCGAAGAAAAAATTATGGGGGGCCGACCCGCGTTCGGTCAAAAACCCACAGGACCCCTGCGACAAACGGCTCGCCGAAAGGGCTGTGGTGCGAGAAATTGCCTATTCTTTAGGGCTGTCGCCGAACCGTTGGGGTGTCGGACACCCGGCGCCCGCGCCGCTACAGCGTGGCGCCTCCATCAATGAAGATGACCTGCCCGGTGAGAAAGTTGTCCGCGGTCGCGAGGCTGAGCACCATGTGCGCGATGTCCTCGGGCTGGCCGATCCGCTTCACCAGCATCGCCTGCGCGCGGGCCGCGTTGGCGGCCTCGTGGCCCGCGTGCCACCGGGTCTCGATCAGGCCGGGGGCGACCGTGTTGACCGTGATCCGGGGCGCGAGCGCGCGCGCGAGCGACTTGGTCATCACGTGGACCGCGGCTTTGGTCGCCGCGTACGCGATCGAGCTCCCGGTGCCGTTCAGGCCGGCGACCGATCCGATGTTGATCACGCGGCCGTCCGTCATCGCGCGGGCCGCGGCGCGGGTGACGAAGAACACCCCTTTGACGTTCACCGCGAACAGCCGATCCCAGTCCTCCTCGCTGAGCCCGTCGAGGTTCTTGTGGTCCACGAACTTCGTCGTCGCGGCGTTGTTGACGAGCACATCCAGCCGTCCCCACTCGCGGACGACGCGGGCCACCATGGCGTCGTCCTCCGCCGCCTTCGAGACGTCGGCCTGGACCGCGATCGCCTTGCCGCCCTGCGTCCGAATCTGGTCGGCGGTCCGCTCGGCGTCCTCGCGCGAGCGGCTGTAGTTCACGGCCACCGCGGCGCCGGCGCCGGCGAGCGCGAGCGAGCAGGCCCGGCCGATGCCCGTGCCCCCGCCCGTTACGAGAGCCACTTTGCCCGTCAATGGAGTCCTCATGACGTGAAGATACGCCGCCAGGCGAGACCCCCCCTTGTCCGGCGGCCGCGAAGGTCACTAATCCGCCGGAACGGGGAATTGTAGAGACAGGTCGAACAGTAGGCGGCAGACCAGCGGACGCCGCGCGTACACGGGGGGTGCCGACGATGCTGCAGCTGACGGACGACGATCTGCGGTTTGTGGCCGAGACGGTGGAAGGCGACCTGCGCGATCCGGACGACGCCCCGCGAAGGCTGCGGGCCCGCGAAGATCTCCTCGAGGTGCTGTTGGAGGACGACCGCCTGGTCGAGCGGCTGCTCGGTGACGAGCACGCGCTGCTGCGCGTGTCGCCGCGGTTCATGTTCACCGTGCTGCTGCGGCGCGTCGTGCGCGATCTCCGGGACCGCCCGTACACGCTCGAGCGGTCGGCGGCGGAGACCGTGGCCGTGTTCGACGCGCCCCGGGTGCGGCGGTTCATCGCCGAACCCGCGATGTGGAGCTATCTCGTCCACCTGCTGACGTCGTTCGTCCGGAACGAGTTCGTCACCGTCTACGTCAAGCACCGCGACGGCTACGTGCGGCGCCGCTTCAACACGTCGGACCTCGAAGACATGCTCGTGCTTGCCGGGATGGCAGACCGCGACGAGATGCCGTGGCTGTCCCGGCGGATCGCGGACATCGCGCTGTTTCAGAGCGGGGTGTTCCCGGATTCGCTGCGATGGGCCCGGGCGCGCGGCGGTTCGGCGCTGCGCCCGCGGGTGCTGCCGCCGACGCTCGAGACGTACGAGGAGCACGGCCGGCGGTTCTATCGCCTCGCGGCCGCGCAGCCCGAGGCGGGTGCCGACGGCCGCGTGCTCGAGACGCTGGCCGAGGAGTTCCTGACCGCGAGGAAATCGCTGGAACTGCTCTCCGACCGCTACCTGCGCTGGACGCGCCTCCGCTGGTTTGACGCGCCGGGGCGGACCTAGCCCTGGGAGCGTCCCCGCAGCAGCCGGCGTTCGACCGCCTGCAGCACCCCGGTCGACAGTACGCCGAGGATCGACAGGACGATGATGCCCGCGAGCAGCCGCGCCGTCTGCAGCAGGTCGCCGGCGTAGAGAATTAGGTAGCCGATGCCGGCCGTGGCGGCGATCATCTCGGCCGAGACGACGAGCAGCAGCGCCATCCCCGCGGCCAGGCGCAGGCTGGCGAAGATCGCCGGCAGGGACGCGGGGATGCGGACCTTCAGGACGATCTGCGCGCGGGTCGCGCCCAGGCTGCGCGCCGCGCGAATGAGCAGCGGGTCGACCTCCCGCACGGCGGACATCGTGCCGATCGCGACCGGAAAGAAGGACCCGATCGCGATCACCGCGATCTTCGACGGCTCGCCGATCCCGAGCCACAGGATCAAGAGCGGGAGGAGCGCGATCTTCGGCACCGGATAGGTCGCCGAGATCAGCGGATCCGCGATCGCCTCCGCCCAGGAGGACACCCCGGCGAGCACGCCGACCACGAACCCGGATGCGCCGCCGATCGCGAATCCCGAGACGATCCGGGCGAGGCTCGGGGCGAGGCTGCGCCAGAGCTCTCCCGTCGCCACCATGCGGACGAGCTCGCGCGCCACGGTCATCGGCGTCGGCAGGAACACCGTGGGGACCCGGCCGCTGTGCGTCACCAGCTCCCACACGGCGAGGACGGCGAGGATCGATCCGATCCGGACGAGCGGCAGGGGCCGTCCTCCGAGGGGCGGCACGGGGCGCGCGCCGAGGACGATGACCTCCCGCGCGGCGTTCTGTGGACATGTTAGGCCTCCTCGCGCATCGCGGTGCGGGCCTCATCGCGGATCATGCGCCACACATCCTGGCCAAACCGGCCGAATCCGGGATCGGCGAACAGATCCTCGCCGCGCGGACGCCCGAACGGCACCGGCAGCACCGCGCGGACGCGGCCGGGCCGGCGCGACAGGACGACGATCCGGTCGGCCAGGAACGCGGCTTCCTGGATGTTGTGGGTGACGTAGAGCACGGTCTTCCGCGTGCGTTCCCAGATCCCGAGGATCTCTTCCTGCATCAATTGGCGCGTCTGCGCGTCGAGCGCCGACAGCGGTTCGTCCATCAGCAGCACCGCGGGATCGACGCACAGCGCCCGCGCGATTCCGACGCGCTGCCGCATGCCGCCGGAGAGCTCCGCGGGATAGCGTCCCTCGAACCCGTCGAGGCCGACCAGGCGGATGAGTTCGCGCGCGCGATCGTCGCGCGACGCCGGAGGCACGCCCCGGACCTCGAGCCCGAACGCCACGTTCTCGAGGATCGTCCGCCAGTGAAATAGGGCGAACTCCTGGAACACGAACCCGGTGAGCGGCTGCCCGGAGGCCGGTCCTTCGAACACCACGCGCCCGGCGGACGGCGGCACGAGGCCGGCGGTGAGCAGCAGCAGGGTGGATTTGCCGCATCCGCTCGGGCCGACGAACGCGACGAACTCGCCTTCGCCGATGACCAGGTCGATGCCCGAGAGCGCTTCGATCGTGGTGCCGTCGGTCCGGCGGTAACTCTTGTGGACGTCCTCGAAGCGGATCTGCACCTAGGGACCGAGGGTGTGCACGGCGTCCGTGATGAAGCTCTGATCGATGAACTGCTCGAGCGGCACCGACTTCGAGCTCATCCCGTTCGCGAGATACCAGGTCTCCTGCCGCTGCAGATCCAGCGTGTAGAGGCGGCCGTTGCGGTCGATGTACGGCAGCGAGTCGCGCACCGCGGCGGGCGTCTGCTGCAGGACCTCCGCGGTGACCGCGACGATCGCGTCGCAGGAGCCGCGGGCCGGCTTGACGAGACACGCGTCGTAGTAGTCGCGGGTCGCGCGGATGTACCCGACCATGAAGCGGTCGCCGAGGTCCCGGTTGTCGTGCATCTTCGCGCCGTAGAAGACGCCGGTCACTTGGTTCCGGAGCTCGTCGCCGACCCAGAACAGGACCTTGCCCCAGCCGTCCTGCTCCGAGGCCGCGCCAAACGGGGGCGACAGGATCGCGCCGTCGATCTGCCCGGTGCGGAGCGCCTCGACGACCAGGTTGAAGTCGCGCAGCGGGACGACCTGGACGTCGTTGAGGGTGAGGTGGTCGCGCTCGAGCAGCGCGCCGAGCTGGTAGTGAAAGCTCGAGCCGAGCGTGGTGATCCCGATGCGCTTGCCCTTGAGGTCGCTCAGCGAGTGCACGCCCGCGGCGTACTCGGTCTTCGTGACGACCATCGCGTTCAGGTGGTAGCCGGCGTACTCCTGGCCGCGGTCGGCGACGAGCCAGATCTTGGCGCCGCCCGCGGACAAGTTGAAGAGGGTGCCGGTGATCCCGGTCGCGCCGACCTCGGTGTCGCCGGTCGCGACCGCGGTGGCGACGGGGGCGGCCGCCTCGAAGTACACGGGCTGGACGTTCAGGCCTACCTTGGTGAAGTACCCTTGGTGGATGCCCCAGAAGATGGGGGCGCCGCCCACCAGCTTCAGCGTGGCCACGCGGACGAGCTGCGGATTCTGGGCGATCGCGCCGCCCGCGGCGGCGGACAGGGCGAAGACGGTGACGCTGAACACGGCTAGGACCCGGTGCACGGACGACCTCCCGGTGGAGCATTGGACCCTGCGGTGTCGTTCGGCGTGGTGCGGGTGGCGGCCTGCCAGTATGGCGGTCGCGCGGGAGCGGCTCGCGACTTGCGTAACGGTCTTGTCGAGAATCGACGGCGGGCGCACCCGCTGGAGGGCGGGCTCGCGCGGGAGCCGAAGACAGCGACATCCCCGACATGGGAGGTGGGCGCTCGTGGACGCGACGTCGAACCCGAAACCGCTGGCGCTGACGCATCTGGGCCGGTATGTCGTCGAGGAGTGGGTGGAGGAGTATCGGGACGGACGCCTCGGCCGGCGGGAGTTTCTGCGGCGCATCGGTGTCTTCTCCGGCGGCGCGGTGTTCGCCGGCGGACTGCTGGCGGTGCTCGGCGTCGAAGCGACCCCGGACGAGGTCGCCGCCGCGGTCGTGGCCCAGGCGCCGGCGCGGTTGGCCGCCGCGGCGCCCACGGTGGCCCCGAACGATCCCGCGGTGCACGCGCAGATGATCACCTACCCGTCGACCGCGGCGAACATCTATCCGACGCCGACCACGTCCGTGATCTCGTACCTCGCGCAGCCGGTGGGAAAGCCCATCGCACCGGGGGTCGTCGTGACCCACGAGAACCGCGGCCTGCTGGACCACCACATGGACGTGGCCCGGCGGCTCGCGAAGGCCGGTTACGTCGCGCTGGCGCCCGATCTCGCCTCGCCGATTGGCGGCACCGCGAAGTACCCGGATCTCGCGCAGGTGTCGACGTTCCTCGGGCAGGCGCCGGCGGACCAACTCGTGGGGATGCTGAACGACGGCGTGAAGTATCTCGGCACGCTCGCGTCGGTGCGGCACGGCGCGTTGGGGGCGATGGGGTTCTGCTTCGGCGGCGGGCTCACGTGGCAGCTGGCGATGCAGAACGCCGACCTCAAGGCGGTGGTGCCGTTTTACGGTCCGAATCCCCCGTCGCTGGACGGCGTGGCGAGGATCCGCGCGGCCGTCCTGGCGTTTTACGGCGGACTCGATCAGCGGGTCGACGCCGGCATCCCGGCGATGCAGGCTGCGCTCGAGCGCGCGGGCGTCGTTCACGAAATCGTGATCGAGCCGAACGCTAACCACGCGTTTTTCAACGACACCGGGCCGGCCTACAACGCGGCGGCGGCCGCGGACGCGTGGCCGAAGACGCTCGCCTGGTTCGGGAAGTACTTGGGCGCCTAGCGTCGACCCGTCCGGCCGGGCCGGCAGCGGTGGCCGTGTAGAGGCGGCGTGGGGCAGGCGGGGATCTGCGCTACCAGGGCGGCGTGCCCCCCGGGACTGCATCGTGCCGGTTCGCCGGCGGGATGCCCACAGCACGCACCGCGATCACTCTCAAAAGGGGTTGACACAGTGCCCACGACGACCAGCATATCGCGGGTGATCACCGTCGTGCGGGCGCGGAGCCGCTGCAGGATCGCTACGTTCGCGTGCAGCCGATCTTCGTGCTCGGGTGCCACGAGCGCGAGCATGCCGGTGGGCACGAAGCGGGGGCTCCCATGCCCGACGAGGTCGCTTCAGTGCTGGAAATACGGGAAGCTAGCGAGCGCGAGGCGGGCCTCCGGCTCGTTCGTGTAGTGTATGCGCACGAGGGCGCCGGATTTTCCTGTCGCGCCCGCAGCCACGTAGCGGCGCTCGCACAGCACAATCCGCTTGAGCCGCTCCGCGAGATGAAACGCCACGTTCGCGTCGGCTCGCGCACATCCTCATGACGACGGGGAGCCGACAGAGTCGCCGCGACCGGGCCGCGCGGGCAGGCGGGTGTGCGGCACAAACGGGGAAGGAGACCCCCCGCTGTCGGCCGCGCCGACGCGCGGCGGGGTGTGCGCACGTGACCAGCCCGTTTCGGTCGGTGCGCGGCTAGTCAGGCAGCCAACTGCCGATCTCGCGGAGCGCGTGCTCGAACGCGTCCACGGTGCGGTCGACGTCCTCCTGGCCGTGCGCGATGCTCGTGAACCCGCCGAGCCCAAAAAGGTGCACGCCGCGCGTCAGCATCGCCACCGTCAGCGGTCCGGCCGGACGCAGGCCGCGCTGCTGCTTGAGCGTTTCCTGGGGGAGGGCGCGGGCCGACGCCGGGTCGCCCGGCGTGATCGCCCGATCGAAGGCCACGTGGAACGAGGACGCCTCCCCGTAGACCGCGCCGCGCACCCCGAGCGAGGCTAGGACCGTGTTCAATCCCCGCCGCAGCGCCGCCGCGGTGTCGGCGGCGTGCGCCTGCGCCCGCCCGTCCCGAATAAGGTCGAGACAGGCGATCCCCGCGGATGCGGAGAGCGGGTTCGCGTTGTAGGTGCCCGGGTGCTGGATCTTGCGCCGGTTGCCTCGGGGGATCCCGATCGGCTCGAGCAGGTCCCGCCGCCCGCCGACCGCGCCGCCCGGCAGTCCGCCGGCGAGAATCTTCGCCATCGTCACGAGGTCGGCCGTGACGCCCGAGATCTCCTGGACCCCCCCGGGCGCCCAGCGGAATCCGCTGATGACTTCATCGAAGACGAGATACACCCCGCGCTCGGCCGTCACGCGGCGCACGTCTTTAAGGAACCCGGGCGGGACCGGAAGCGTGCCCGAGGACGCGCCGCTCGGCTCCAGGATGACCGCGGCGACGTCGGGTTCGGCGGCAAGGGCCGCGTCGAGCGCCGCGGCGTCCTGCGGGACGACGATCGTTTCGCGCGCAACCGCCGCCGGTACCCCCTCGGGGACCTCGTCCCACGGCGGCGTCTGGCCCGGCATCACAGCGTCGTGCCAGCCGTGGAAGTGCCCCCGGAACTTCACGATCTTGGACCGCCCCGTCGCTGCGCGGGCCAGCCGGAGGGCCAGCAGCGTCGCCTCGGTTCCGGAACTCGTGAACCGCACCATCTCGACGCCGGGGACCATGGCGCAGATCCGCTCGGCCCACTCGATCTCGAGCAGGTGGTTTGCGCCGAGGTGGGTGCCGAGGGCCACCTGACGGCGGACCGCCTCGACGACCGCGGGGTGCGCGTGCCCGAGCAGCAGCGCCCCGTGCCCCATCGCGTAGTCGACGTACTCGTGGCCGTCGATGTCCCATTTGCGGGCGCCCGAGGCGCGGTCGATGTACGGCAGAAACGGGGTCAGCGCGCGGCTGTCGTGCGTGATTCCCCCGGGCAGGACCCGGTTCGCACGCTCGAACGCCTCGCGCGACTTGGGATGTGTGTCGACGTAGGCAGCGATCAGGTCGGCGGTGGTCGCCTGAGTCTCCGGCATCGGTGGGGGCTCCCTCGTGAGTGGCGTCGTTGGACGACGGGGAAGTATTTGTCCTCCCCGCCTCGAAACTCCTGTTCGCCGGGGCGGAACTCGGCCGTGCGGGGGGCGATGATGGACTACGGACGCTTGTTTCGTCTCGACGGCAAGGTCGCGGTCGTGATCGGCGCCGGCTCCGGCATCGGGCAGGCGTCCGCCCGCGCGCTCGCGGCGCACGGCGCGGTCGTGGTCGCGGCCGACCTCCGGCCCGAGGCCGCCCGGGCCACCGCGGCGATGATCGCCGATGGCGGCGGACAGGCCGAAGCGCAGACGGTGGACGTCGTCCGGGAGGACGACGTGCGGCGGCTGTTCGAGGACGCGCTCGCCCGGTACGGCGCGCTCGACGCGGTCGTCACGACGCCGGCGATCAACGTCCGCAAGCCCGTCCTCGCGTACAGCGCCGAAGAACTGGACCGGGTACTCACCGTGAACTTCAAGGGGACGTTTTACGTGCTCCGGGAGGCAGGTCGGCACATGGCCGAACGGGGACGCGGAAGCATCATCGCCTTCGCGTCGATCCGGGCGCAGACGGTCGAGCCGGGTCAGAGCGTGTACGCGGCCACGAAGGCCGGCGTCGTCCTCCTGTGCCGCACGCTCGCGGCGGAACTCGGCCCGCGCGGGGTGCGCGTGAACGCGATCGCGCCCGGGGTGGTCGATACGCCGCTCACGCGCCAGATCAAGGAGCAGCCCGCGTGGTACCGGGCGTACGCCGCCCACTCCGCGCTCGACCGCTGGGCGTCGCCCGACGAGATCGCGGGCCCGGTGGTGTTTCTCGCGTCCGACGCCGCGAGTTACGTGACCGGCGCGCTGCTGTTCGTCGACGGTGGCTGGACCGCGATCGACGGACGGTTTACGCCGCCGCTGTAGCGGCGGTCGCGCGCCGCGTACGTGCGAGTTCGCGAGGTGACTCAGAGTGGCCCCGCGGGGAAAGGAATTTGTCTCCGGTCGACGGAACCTCGATCGTAGGGCGGAGGTGTGACATGATCCTGACCCAGTACTATCTGAAGTGCCTCGCGCACGCGTCGTATCTGGTGGGCGACGAGCGCACCGGGACCGCAGCCATCATCGACCCGCAGCGGGACGTGGATCAGTATCTGGCCGACGCGCGGGACGCGGGACTCGAGATCCGCCACGTCTTCCTGACGCATCTGCACGCCGACTTCGTCGCGGGGCACCTCGAGCTCCGCGAGCGGACCGGTGCGGAGATCTATCTCGGCAAGGCGGCCTCGGCCGAGTATCCGTTCACGCCGCTCGGCGACGGTGACGCGGTGGAGTTCGGAGACGTGCGCCTGTCTGTGCTGGAGACCCCCGGGCACTCTCCCGAGTCGATCTCCATCGTCGTGTACGACCTGGCGAAGAACGCGGCGACGCCGTACGCGGTGCTGACGGGGGATACCCTGTTTATCGGCGACGTCGGCCGCCCGGACCTTCGCGCGGCGCTCGGGTGGTCGGCCACCGCACTGGCCAGTCTGCTGTACGACTCGCTGCACGAGAAGCTCCTGCGGCTCCCCGACGACACGTGCGTCTATCCCGCCCACGGGGCCGGATCGCTGTGCGGGAAGAATCTGAGCACGGACACCGTCTCTACGATCGGCGCGCAGCGGCGCTACAACTACGCGCTCCAGCCCATGACCAAGGACGAGTTCATCTCGATCGTGCTCGCGGAGCAACCCGACGCGCCGCCGTACTTCACCTACGACGCGATCCTGAACACTAAGCAGCGGCCGACGCTCGAGGAGTCGCTGCGCCGAGAACTGCGCCCGCTCACGCTCGACGAGGTGCTGCGGCTGCGCAACACCGGGGCGCAGCTGCTGGACACACGCGAGCCGGCGGAGTTTGAGGGCGCGCACCTGCTCGACAGCGTGAACATCAGCCTCGCCGGTCAATTCGCGACGTGGGCCGGCACGCTGCTGGATCCCGCGCGGCCGATCGTCGTGGTGGCGGATGCCGGGCGCGAGCTGGAATCGGCGATGCGGCTCGGCCGCATCGGCTTCGACAACGTCGTCGGCTATCTCGAGGGCGGCATGGCCGCGGTCGACCCGCAGCCCGAGCTCGTCCGGCGCATCGATCGCGTCACCGCAACCGCGCTCGAGGAGCAGCTGCGGTCGGAGATGAGGCCGGTCGTCGTGGACGTGCGCGCCCCGGCCGAACGCCAGGCGGAGTGGATCGAAGGCAGCCTGGGCATCCCCCTGAACCACCTGTTGGAGCGCCTCGGCGAGGTGCCGCGAGATCGGCCGGTCGTGGTCCACTGCCAGGGCGGCTACCGGTCGGCCATCGCCGCGAGCCTGCTGGCGGAGCACGGGGTCAGCACCGTCGCGGACCTCGTCGGGGGCCTCACGGCATGGAAGGCCTCGAGACTTCCGACCTCCGGAGCCGCTACAGGGTGACGGGCGCGCGGGGCGGCACGGCCAAGGGCGGGGGGGCCGCGTGATGGAGCTCGCGGACGCGCGCGTCCCGATGCCGTCGCGCGCCGAGCTCGTGAGGGAGCTCGTCGCGGTGGTCGGCGAGGCGTATGTCTTCGCCGACGCCGGCGACGTGTTGGCGTACGAGTACGACGCGTCGAACATCACTGCCGCCCCCGACCTGGTGGTGTTGCCGGGCACCACGGATGAGGTCTGCGAGATCCTGCGGGTGGCGGCGAAGCACGGCAGTCCGGTCGTGCCCCGGGGGGCGGGGACGGGGATCGCCGGCGGCGCGCTGCCGATCCTCGGCGGCATCGTGGTCGGGCTCAACCGGATGAACCGGATTCTCGACATCGATCTCGACAACCGGATGGCCGTTGTGGAGCCGGGAGTCACGAACATCGAGATCACCCGGGCGGTGGCCGACCTGGGTTACTTCTACGCGCCGGATCCCAGCAGTCAGTACGCGAGCAGCATCGGCGGCAACGTGGGCCACAACGCTGGCGGCCCGCACACAATCGCCTACGGCGTCACCACCCACCACATCCTCGGGCTCGAACTGGCGCTGCCCGATGGGACGCTCATCCGGGTCGGGGCCGACGGACCGGACGCCCCGGGCATGGACCTTACCGGGCTCGTGGTCGGCGGGGAGGGGACGCTCGGGATCGTCACGCGGATCTGGATACGCTTGCTGCGGCGGCGTGAGGCCGTGGTCACGCTGCTGGCGGCGTTCGACGACATCGGGCGCGCGGGCGAGGCCGTCACCGAGATCATCGGGCGGGGCATCGGACCGGTGGCGTTGGAGTTGATGGATCGAAACGCGATCGAGGTCATCGAGCGCTTCGTGCACGCGGGGTACCCGCGCGACGCGGAGGCAGTGCTGTTGATCGAAGTGGAAGGGTTGCGCGGGACGCTGCCCGGCGCCGCCGCGGCTGTGCGAGAGATCTGCCGCGCCCACGGGTCGGTCGAGGTGCGCGCCGCCGATACCGAGGAGCAGCGCCAGGCGTTGTGGCTCGGCCGCAAGGCGGCGTTCGGGACCGTCGGGCGCATCGTGGTCAACTACTACCTCCACGACGCCGTCGTGCCGAGATCGCGGCTGCCGGAGGTGCTGCGACGCGTGCAGGCGATCGCGGCGCGCGAGCACCTCCTGATGATCAACGTGTCTCATGCGGGGGATGGGAACCTCCACCCGATCATCGGCTTCGATGCCCGGGTGCCGGGGGAGACGGACCGCGTGCTTCGTGCCGGGGAAGAGATGCTGCGGCTGTGCGTCGACGTCGGGGGCACGATCTCCGGGGAGCACGGCATCGGGTTCGAGAAGAACAACTACATGCCGTGGATCTACACCGCGGCGGACCTCGCGGCGATGCGGCGCCTCAAGGTGGTGTTCGACCCGGCCGGCCGGATGAACCCATGGAAGGTGTTTCCGACGCCCGTTTCCTTCGCGCAGCTCCTCAGGCCGCGCCCGTTCCCGGTTGCGCCCGAGCGGGACGTCGCGACCGTCCGGTGACCCGGAGACCCCGGCGCGTCACCTCCGTGGACGGACTGGTGGGTTCGATCGGTGGCCCGTCCCGGGCGATCCCGTGCCGCTGCCTCAGCACGCGACACCGGTCGGGTCCGCGGTGACGGACACGGTGCCGCGCTCGATCCGAGCACGCCCACACCACTGACAGTCGATCGACGCAGCACACGGGGGGGTCGCATGGCGGACGGAGCGGCGGTGGCGGTCGTAACGGGCGCGGGAGGCGGGCTGGGCGGTGCCATCGCCACCGAGTTCGCTGCACAGGGCCACGTCGTCGTGGTGGCCGACGTGGACGAGGCGGCGGCCCTGAGCACGGTGGAGGCCATCACGCGCCAGGGAGGGCGTGCCCACGTCTGCCGGGTCGACGTGACGGACTCCGACCAGGTCGCCGCGGCGGCAGGCCACGTCGTCGACACCTACGGCGGGCTCGACGTGCTCGTCAACGCGGCGGGGATCCAGTACCAGTGTCCGTCGCTGGAACTTACGCCCGCCGACTACGCCCGCGTGCTCAACGTCAATCTGCACGGGACCGTATACTGGTGCCTCGCCGCGGGGCGCCACATGGTGGGGCACGGGGGCGGGGTGATCATCAACATCTCGTCCGTCGCGTCCGAGTTTGCGTGGCCTCGCCGGATGCCGTACTCGGCGAGCAAGGCCGGGGTGGCGGCCGTCACGCGCAGTCTCGCCGTCGAATGGGCGCCGCACAACGTGCGGGTGGTGGCGATCGCGCCCGGGATGTTCGCGACCGCGATGTGGACGCACGCGCTGCGCATGGGGCACCTCAAGCGCGAGGCGGTGCTGAGCGAGATTCCGCAGGCACGCATGGGGGATCCCGTCGAGGTCGCACGGCTGGCCGTGTACTTGGCGTCTCCGGCGGCCGCCTATATCACCGGCCAGGAAATCCGCATCGACGGCGGCTGGTCCGTCTTCAAGATGTGACGCACGTCTGCGCCCCGGCACGGCGGGGCGCCACGCGGGCCGTGGTCGCGGGACACGCCAATCCGGCAGCGACACGTGCGCTCGAGGTGCGCCCGCGCCGCGGTCTATCGAGGCGCACGGATCGCCGGCAGGACCTCGTCGACGGAGTCCACGGTGCGCAGGAAGGCCAGGTCGGACGGTGTGATCCGGAAGTTCTCCGCCAACTGCGCAAGCCCGCGCCGCCACTCGGGTCCGACGAGGATCAGGGGCCGGACTGGTATCGAGTGGGTCTGAAAGAGGTTCCAGGTGAGCGCGACCTCTCCGAGCGTGCCGGGGCCGCCCGGCATTGCGACGTACGCGTCGCTCGCGATCAGCCGGGCCAGCCGGTCGAACAGATCGGCGGTCGCGATCTCGCTCGTGAGCCAGGGGTTCGGCCTGACCTGGGCGGCCCACGACGCGACCGTGACCCCGATCGCGGTCCCGCCGCCCTCCGCGGCGCCGAGGCTGACCGCTTCCATCACCCCCGCGTATCCGCCGGAGCACACCGCGTACCCGGCCTCGGCCAGCAGGCGCCCGAGGCGGCGCGCGTCCCGATACACCGTGTCGTCCGGGGCCGCCCGGGAGGAGCCGAACACCGTGATCCTGCCAGCGTGTTCCATGCGGACCCTCCGCGATCGGCGTGCGGGCTTTCCCGGAGGTTCCGCGGCTCCCGGGCGGACGCCTGCCTGGACGGGATCGCCCGCACCCGGCACACATCGTGCCCCCTCCCGGTGGGATAATGTTGTGGGGACGGTGTTCGTCTGCGCACCGTTCAAGGAGGACGCGGACATGCCGCGATGGACAACCCGGGTGAGATGTGCGTGGGCGCTCGGTGCGCTGGTCGGGATGCTGCTCGCCGGCGCGGGAGTGGCGCCCCGCGGCCGGGCGGCGCAGGCCGCCGCCGTGCCCGTGGTCGGCGTCGTGGACTTCTATGCGCCCCAGCCTATCGACGGCGCCTTGGGTGTCGTGCCCGAGCGGTTTTCCGCGGACGACCTCTCGGCGGCGCTCGCCCGCGCCGGGGAGGGACGGATCACGGTGGTGCCCCGAGGGCAGGTCTCGGCCGCGGAGGCCGCGCTGCGGTGGCGCGGCAGCGACGCGTTGAATTTTTCACGCCTCGGAGCACTGGCCCAGCGTGTCGGCGCGGACCGCCTGGTGGTTGGATGGATCACGCTCTTCTCGTTCAGCCCCATGGACGATGCATCGCCGCCAGGCGGGCAGTATCTCGGCACGGTCAACTTAGTCGTGCAGGTCTTCGACGCGGCCCTGGGCCGGCTCGTCTGGCAGACGAAGGGAACCGCGCTTGGGGAGGGGATCATGCTCGGGCTGGTGATGCAGCAGGTGCTGCACCAGGCGCTGGCCCCCACCGTGGCGCCGACGCTCGCGGCCGTGACCGGCGGCGGCTCCTCGCCGTAGGCGGGTCACCGCTGGTGCCTCGGCGCCCCCGCCGGGCCAATGTAACAGGAGGTAGGACCTCCGCGGCGTAGATATTGAGGGAGCCGGAATTCCGGCGTCTGGGCCGGGAGGCGGCGACTCGCACTCCGGTGCGAGGGGGGCGCGGATGGCGAAGGTCATGATGGAGTGCCCGGCCTGTCACGCGACGGTGGAGGCTGGCGGCCGCTTCTGTCCTCGCTGTCGAAGCTTCCTGGCCAACGTGTCGCTCGGACGCAGCGCGAGCCCGGCACGCAGGTTGGCGGCGACCATCGTCGACTGGGGCATCGTCATCGCGGCCGGCGAGGTCACGGTCGGGAACGTGCAGGTCCCGTCCATGGTGGCCGGCGGTGCGGCGCTCGTGCTGCTGGCCTATTTGGCGTGGTGGCTGCTCCTGCTGTCCGACGGCGCGAGCCCCGGCAAGCGCCTGTTCAAGCTGCAGGTCATCGATGACACCGGCCATCCTGCCAGTTTCTTCACGATGATAATTCGCGAGTGGTTTGCCAAGGTGCTGTCGGCGGCGGTCCTCGGGTTCGGGTTCGTGTGGGCGCTCTTCGACGACAACCACCAAGCTTGGCACGACAAGATTCTCGGCACGTACGTCATCGAGACCGACCCGGTCGAGATCCAACCGGTCCGCCGCACCTCGAAGTCCCCGATGCCGCCGGCCGCGACGACGGTCGGTGGGGTCCGCAGGATCTAGCGCACGGGCCGCGCGCCCGCGCGGCTCCCCGCTGTGTTGTCCAGCGCGGCGCCGGAACCGCTCCGGACCGGCCAGCGAGCCTTCCGTTGCCGTCACGCGGCGCACCGATCGTGTGTGCCGGGCGGATCGAGGTCTCGCCGCGCGCCCTCTCTGGAGATGCTTGCCTTCCCGCCGTGCCCCTCCGGCGGCGCCGTCTGTCCCGCGAAACAGGGACGGCCTCCGGCGGGGCGGAACAGAATACGACCGACGGTCACGTCCTGGAGGGAACCCATGGCGACGTATCAGGCCAAAGTGGCGTACGGTCTCGAGGAGCGGCGTCCCTGGACGAACCTGCCGTTTCCTCGGGAGGAGTATGAGCGCCGGATCGTGGCGGTGCAGGCGAAGCTTCGGGTGGAGCGCCTCAGCGCGCTTGTCGCGTTTTCGAATCGGGGCGATCCCGGGCACGTCCGGTACCTGTCGAACTTCGAAGCCGGCCCCGGCGATACGGTGGTGGTCGTACCCGTCGACGGGGCGCCGATGCTGTCGACCAACTGGCTGATGCACGGAGAGCCCATGCACACGTCGATCTGGGCGACCTGGCTGGACGACGCGCGTCCCGCGGAGCGTCCCGGCATGGCGAAGACGCTCGAGACGAGCGTCTCGGGGCACACCGCCGACCGGCTGCAGGAGGCGCGGGCAGACCGCGGGCGCGTGGGGATCGCCGGAGGCCCGATCCTGCCGTACCGGTTCATGGAAGACCTGCGCGAGCGGCTGCCGCGCGTTGCGTGGGTGCCGGCGGACGATCTCTTGTTCGCCGTTCGGGCGAAGAAGTCGGCGCCGGAGATCGAGGCGATGCGGCGGGCCGCGTGGATCTCCGGCCGCATGCACGAGGCGGCCCTTGCCGCGCTGTCCCCCGGGGCGCGCGAGCGCGACGTCGCGGCCGCCGCGCACGCCGCCGCCTTTAAAGAAGGGGCGGATGCGCTGGCGTTCGACAGCGCGGTGGCGACCGGGCCGCGCGCCGGCCTCAAGCACTGCGCGCCGAGCGACCGCGTCATGGAGTCCGGGGATATGGTGTTCCTCGATATGGCCGCGATGTATGCGGGCTACTTCGCGGACGTGTCGCGCAGCACGGTCGTCGGGACGCCGAGCGACGAGCAGCGGCGGTTCCTCGACACCGGGCTGGCGATGTACGAGGCGGCGTTTGCCAAGGCCGGTCCCGGCGTCCCGGTGCAGGACCTGATCGCGGCGGCGCGCGAGATCGCGGAGCGCGAGGGCTACGAGGCGGACTACATGCCGAAGGGGTTCGGGCACGGCTTGGGATGCTCGCTGTTCGAACTGCCGTCGCTGCGGCCGACCACGACCTCGATCCTCGAGCCCGGGAACACGTTCGCGCTCGAGCCGATGCTGGTGCGGACCCACTTCGGCACCGCGTGCATCGAGGAGACGGTGCTGATTACGGAGGACGGCGCGGAGGCCCTCTCGGGCTGTCCGCTGCGCGTATGGTAGCGGCCGTGCCGGACTCCCAGACTTCGCACGCCGGACCGCACCCGGCCGAGCCGCTCACATATCCGAGCGGCGGCCGCGAGCTGCCGGCGCACCGGTACCGTCCCCGCGGACGGGGGCCGTTCCCGGCGGTCGTGCTCAACCACGGCAGCGGGCTGGAGCAAGACACGAAGCCCGGCGTCGCCGAGGTGCTGACCGCCGCCGGCTATCTGGTGCTGGTGGCGCGGCGGCGGGGATACGCCGGCGCCCCGGGCCCGTCCCGCCTCGACGAGGTGACGGCCCCCACCGGCACGCCCGACCACGACGCGCAGGTGTGCGCGCGCCTGCTCGCGGAAAGCGACGACGTGCTCGCGGCCCTGCGGTGCGTGCGCGCGATGCCGGAGGTGGACCCGGCGCGGACCGCGGTCATGGGCTCGTCGTACGGCGGGATCAACTCGCTGCTCGCCGCCGCCCGCGACCCTGCCGTCCGCGCGTGCGTGTCGTTTGCCGCCGCGGCGATGAGCTGGGGACCCGTCCCGGGCTTGCGGCCGTTTCTCCTCGAGTACGCGGCGAAGATCCAATGTCCCGTGCTGCTCCTGCAGGCGAAGAACGACTTCGATCTCACGCCCTCGGCGGCGCTCCTCGAGCGGCTCCGCTCGGCCGGTGGGACGTGCGAGCGGCACCTGTTCCCGCCGTTCGGCGCCGACGAGCGCGAAGCGCACCAGATCTGGGTGCACGCGCCGCACCTGTGGGCGCCCGTGGTGCTGCCGTTTCTCGCACGCCACCTCGGCGGGGCCGCCCAATGACGGCCCCCACGCCGGCCCACGAGGGCAGCACCTATCAGCCGCGGGTGGCGTATGATTTGGAGGCGCGCCGGCCGTATCTGGTCCAGCCGTTTTCCGACGCGGAGTACGACCGCCGCGTGGGGGCGGTCTGCCGGGCGATGGCGCGCGCCGGCCTCGGGGCGCTCGTCGTGTATGGGAGCGCGGGGGCGCCCTCGGCCGTCACCTACCTGACGAACTTCGCGCCCGTGTTCGGGAGCGCGTTCGCGGTGGTCCACGCCGACGGCCGCGTGATCCTGGCCACCGACTCCATCCTGCACGGCGAGCCGATGCACTCCATGATCTGGATGTGCCGGGTCCCGGACGTGCGCATCGCGCTCGGCCCCGTCTACGGCGGCGTCGCCGATCAGGTCGCGCTGCTCGCGGCCGACGCCGTGGGCGCGGCCCGGCCCGTGGGTCTCGTCGGGACGTCGATCGTGCCGCACCCGATCTACGCCGCGCTCACCTCGCGCCTGCCGTCGCTCGTCGCGGCGGACGACGTGCTCGCGGTCGTGCGCGTCGAGAAGAGCGACGAGGAGATCGCGGTGATGCGGCAGGGGGGCGCGATCGCCGACGAGGCCATGACCGCCGCGCTCGGCCGGGTGGCGGCGGGGGTGGAGGAGACCGTGGTGGCCGCCGGGGCCGTTGAGCAGCTGCACGCGCGCGGCGCCCGGGAGGCCTTCGCGACGTGCGTCGTCGGAGGCGCCCAGGCGGGATTGAAGCACGGCGTGCCGCGCCGGCGGGCGCTGCGCGACGGGGAGTTGGTGTTTCTCGATCTCGGCGCCGCGTTCGGCGGATACTGCACCGACACGAGCCGGTGCACCGCCGTGGGCCGGGCCGCGGGCGCGCCGCGCGCGCTGCTCGAGATCGGGCTGGCGCTGTACCACGCCGGCCTCGAGCATGTCCGGCCGGGCGCCACGATCGATGACGTCTCCCGCGGGCTGCTCCGGGTCGTCGCGGGGACCCCGTATGAGCCCTACTACTGTGCCGGCGGGTTTGGGCACGGCATCGGGATGTCGGTGATCGAGGTCCCGGGTCTGTACGCCGGCAGCACGACGGTCCTGCGTCCCCGGATGACTGTGGCGTACGAGCCGATGGTCGTCATGGAGGGTCTCGGGACCGGGGTCGTCGAGGACACGCTCGTGATCACCGACACGGGGTGCGAGCGGCTGACGAACTCGCCGATTGTGACCTGGACCACGTAAGCGCGAGTCGACGCCCGGTGCGGCAGGGACCGGGGCCGCGCGATTCGAACCTTCACGGGATACGCGACGCAGGGGAGGGGTCCCATGATCCGACGGCTGTGCACGGGGATGTGTCTTGCGCTGGTGGTGGCGGTGGCCGTCGGCCCCTGGGCGGGGTCCGCCCTCGGCCAGGCGCCGCCGACGTTCCGGACGCCGCTCGGCGGGGAGCCGCCGACGCTCGATCCGTACTTCGCGATCGACTCGTCGTCCGCGCCGATCGTCTTCCTGATGTACGATACGCTGGTCTCGCTCGACAGCACCGGCAAGCTCCTGCCGGCGGCCGCCAGGAGCTGGGACATTTCTCCCAACGGCCTCATCTACACGTTCCATCTGCGCGACAACATGTACTTCCACAGCGGCCGGAAGGTCGCCGCGGCGGACTGGAAGTGGTCGTTCGAGCGCATGAGCAGCCCGGCGCTGAAGCCGCCGGTCGGGGACTTCGTCGTCACCGGGATTCAGGGCTACGACGCGTACGCGGCGGGCGCGCCCGGCATCGCGGGCATCGCCGCACCGGATCCGCTCACCCTGGTCATCACGCTCAACCCGGACCGGCGCGGGGGCTTCCTCAACCGGCTCGCCTACTATGCCGCCGTGGTCGCCGACCGGAACGTCATCGAGCGGGGCGGCACCAGCTGGTTTGCGACCCAGGACGCCGGGTCGGGCCCGTTTGTGTTCAAGGAGTGGGCGCACAACGACCACATCACGCTGATGAGCTTCCCGAAGTACTATCAGGGCGCGCCGAAGATCGCGGGCGTGGACGTACCGATCGTGGTCGACAGCAGCACGCAGCTGTCCGAGTACCTGTCCGGCCAACTCGACTTCGTCCCGGTGCCGCTCGGCGACTTCCAGCGGATCAGCACGGACCCGACGCTGAAGCAGCAGCTGCTCGTCTACACGCGCGCCCAGGTGCTGTTCCTCGGCCTCAACCCGCGCGCGTACCCGCCGTTCCAGGACGTCCGGGTGCGGCGCGCCTTTGCGATGGCGATCGACAAGGCGAAGATCGCCCAGACGGTCTTCTTCGGGTTCTACACGCCGGCGAACGCGATCGTGCCGCCCGGGATCCCGGGCTTCTATCAGGGGTACAAGGGGCTGCCGTACGACCCCGCGGGGGCGAAGAAGCTCCTGGACGAGGCGGGCGTCACCGGGCAAGCTTCCGCCGCTGCAGATCGCGATGAACCCGTTCGGTCCGGTGGCGCAGATGGAGGCGGAGCCGGTCGCGGCGATGCTCAAGCAGAACCTCGGCGTCGACGTGCAGCTGCAGCGCACCGAGTTCTCGAACTTCATCGCCAACCTGAACAAGCGCACGGTGTACCAGTCGTTCATGACCGGGTGGGCCGCGGACTACCTCGACTACAGCGACTACCTGGACGCGCTCCTGTACAGCAAGTCGCCGATCGACCGGGTGAACTACATGAGCCCGGAATTTGACAAGCTGGTCGACCAGGCGAACGCCGCGCCGACCGAGGCGCAGCGGACCGCCCTGTACCACCAGGCGGAGGCGCTCGCGGTGACCGACGCGCCGATGGTCCCGATGTTCTTTTCGAACTTCGCCTATCTGAAGAAGCCCTACGTCCAGGGCCTGCAGACCTCGCCCGCCGTCAACGGCTGGCTGCCGTTCACGAAGGTGACCATCGTCAAGTAACCCGCCCGGCGGCCGGGGCACCCGCCCCGGCCGCCGCGGCCCGACCCCCGCATGCTCCGGTATGTCGCGTACCGCATCGGCCTGGCGATCCCGCTGTTCCTCGGCGCGGCGCTGCTGATCTTTCTCGCCGGCCATCTCGCCCCCGGCGACCCGGTGGAGACGATGCTGGGAGACCGGTACAACCCCGGTACGGCCGCGGTGCTCCGCCACCAGCTCGGGCTGGACCGTCCGCTCGCGGTGCAGTTCGGACGGTACGTGGCCGGGCTGGCGCACCTCGACTTCGGCACGTCCTACGTCAATCCCAGCCTGCAGGTGAGCGATCTCGTGGGGCACGCGCTGCCGATCAGCCTGCGCCTCGCCACCCTCGCGGTGCTCGTCGCCGCGATCGCCGGGACGCTGCTCGGCATCGCGGCGTCGACGACGCGCTGGCCGCTGGTCGACCACGCAATCCAGGTCGGGGTGGTGCTCGGGCTGTCCGTCCCGAGCTTCGTGAGCGCGGCCGTGTTTGTGTACCTGTTCGCGCTGCGGTGGCCAGTGCTGCCGGTCGCGGGGTGGGGGCTGCCCCAAAATTACGTGCTGCCGGTCGCGGTGCTGTCGATCGCCCCGCTCGCGTTCATCGCGCGAATCGCGCGCTCCAGCGTCGGCCAAGTGCTGCTGGAGGATTATGTCCGCACGGCGCACGGCAAGGGCTTGCAGGCGCGCCGCGTGCTGTTCCGCCACGTGCTGCGGAACGCGGCGCTGCCCGTGGTGACGACGATCGGCCTCGCGTTCGGCAACGCGATCGTCGGGGCGTTCGTCGTCGAGATCCTGTTCAACATCCCGGGCATCGCCCGGGTCACGATCAACGCGATTCTGCAGCGCGACTACACGGTGCTGCAGGCCGGGGTACTGGTCTACACCGGCCTGTTCTCCATCGTGAACCTGGCGGTCGACGTGTCGTATGCCTACCTCAACCCCCGCATCCGATACTGACGCGGTCCGCGGCGCGGGCGCGACGCCGCCGGGCGGATGGGAGCGGCTCATCCGCTTCGCCCGGCACGACCGGTTGGCCGCGGCGGGCCTCGTGCTGCTGCTCGTCATCATCTTCCTGGCCGCGGTCGGACCCACCCTCTCGCGGTACGCGTACGACAGCGAGGATCTGGACAGCCTGTTCCGCGGCCCGAGCGCGGCGCACTGGCTCGGGACGGACCAGTTCGGGCGCGACACCTTCACCCGGGTCGTCTACGGCGCGCGGGTGTCGCTGGGCGTCGGGCTGTCCGCGGTCGCGGGCGAGTCGCTGCTCGGGATCGCGTGGGGCACCGTCGCCGGGTTCTACGGGGGCACCGTCGATCAGGTGCTGATGCGGATCGTCGATCTCCTGATCGGCTTCCCGACGATCCTGCTCGCGGTGCTCATCACCGGCATCTTCGGCCCGACGCTCATCAACATCGTGATCGCGCTGATCATGACCGCGTGGCCGGCCACCGCGCGCCTGATCCGCAGCGAGGTCGTGTCGATCCGCGAGCGGGAGTACGTGGACGGCGCGCGCGCGGTCGGCGCGTCGGTGCCGCGGATTCTCGTGCGCCACATCGTCCCGAACGTCGTGCACCTGCTGATCATCCGCGCGACCCTCGACGTGAGCTTCCTCATTCTCGCCGAGGCGACGCTGTCGTTCATCGGGATCGGCGTGCAGCCGCCGCGGCCCAGCTGGGGGCAGATGATCTTCGAGGGCTTCCAGTACCTGCGCACGCACCCGCAGCTCGTGATCGTTCCGGCGACGGCGCTGTCGCTGACGATCATCTCGTTCAACCTGGTCGGGGAAGCGCTGGCGATCCTCCTGGATCCCCGCCGGCGGCGGGGCGTCGTGTGAGCGCCGGGGTGCTGTGATGACGGTCACCCTCGCGCTCGAGGCGTACGAGCTGACCCGGCCGCTGCTAGACGGGCGCGTGCCGCTGCCGGACGTCTCGACCGTGGTCGTCGGCTCGGGACCCCGCCACGAGCGGATGCTGCTCGAAGGCGCGTACGACGCCGCCGAGCTGTCGATGTCGTCGTATGTACTGGCCCGCGCCCGGGGTGCCGCGCTGACCGCGGTCCCGGTGTTCCCGCGGCGCCTGTTCGGTCCGTCGTGCGTGTACGTGCGCCGGGGCATCACCCGACCCTCGGACCTGCACGGCGGCCGGATCGGTGTGTACAGCCTCCAGTTCACGATGTCGGTGGTGGCGCGCGGGGATCTGCACCACCACCTCGGGGTCCCGATGGACGCCGTGACGTGGGTCCGGGCGGGCCGCGAGATCGTCCCGCACGCGTCTCCGCTCGCGGTCGAGGAGCGCCCCGGGGCCGATCTGTGGGACCTGCTCGCCCGCGGCGCCCTCGACGGGGTGATCTCGCCGGACGTGCCGCAGGCGTTTGAGGACGGGAGGGTCGCCCGGCTGTTTCCCGCGTTCGAGCCCGTCGAGCGCGACCTGTACGTCACCACCGGCGTGTATCCGATCATGCACGTGGTCGCGCTGGCCCGCTCGGCGGTCGACCGGCGGCCGTCGCTGCCGCAGGAGCTCTACGACGCGTTCGCGCGCGCGAAGGCGCTCGCCGCCCGCGCGCTCCGGCAGCCGTACGCGACCGGCCTCGTGTGGGGCCGGGCCGCGCTCGAGGACCAGGAGCGGCTGTTCGGCGACGCGTTTCCCTACGACCTCGGCGCGGCCAACCAGCGGTCGCTCGCGCAGTTGATGCGCTATCAGAGAGAGCAGGGGCTGCTCGGAGAGGTCCAAGACCTCAACACGCTGTTTGCCCCGGTGGACCGGGGCACACGGACGGGGGAGTGAGCGATGTGTACACTGCGTGAAGAGAAGGACGCGCACTATTTGCCCCACCTCACGTGGCCGGAGGTCGATGCGCTGCGGCGGCGCACCGACGTCGCGATCCTCCCGTTCGGCGCGATCGAACAGCACGGCCCCGCGCTGCCGATCGGGACCGACACGCTCGGGGTGATCGCGGTGGCGCGGGCGGCCGCCCGCGAGGCCGACGCGCTGTGCGCGCCGGTGCTGTTCCCGGCGCTGTCCAGCCACCACATGAAGTTTCCCGGCACGATCACGCTGTCGGAGGAGACGTTCGGGCGGGTCGTGATGGAATCCGCGGCGTCGCTCGCGTCCCACGGGTTCCGGCGGATCCTGCTCGCGAACGGGCACGGCGGGAACGAGGCCGCGCTCGCCTACCTCGCGTACCGGATCACGAAGGAGACCGAGGCCTCGGCCCTCCTGTTCGGGATCGCGGAGCTCCGGAAGATCTATCTCACCGCGGAGATCGACAAGCTCGACATCCACGCCGGGATCGGCGAGACGTCGAGCATGCTGTACCAGCAGCCGCACCTGGTGCGGTCCGCCCACCTGGAGCAGCCGACGATGACGCTCGACCCGTGGCGCGAGGCGCTGCTGCGCCAGGTGCGGGACGATCCCGGGCTCTTGCGGTACATCACCCTCGGCCTGCCGCCGGTGCACGAGATCTCGTCGAACGGTTGCATCACGTACGGGGATCCGAAGAAGGGCACCGTCGAACGCGGGAAGGAGCTGTTCGACGCCTACGTCGTCGCGATGGTCGAGTTCATTGGGGCGTGGCGGGCCGCGACCGGGCCGGCCGCACCTATCCCGCACGGGTGAGCGGCGCCGGGCGGGTCACGCGAGCGGCGCCGTGCGCACGTACTCGGCCGCCTCGACCAGGGCGCGCATGAGGGCCGCGGCGATCCGCTCCCCCTTGTCGCGCGTGGCGAGCGTGGCGTCCCCGTAGACGCCGGTCTTGGAGTGCCCCGGCCCCGGGGCGCGGCGGAATGCCTCGGGCGCGATCAGCCCGCGGACGCGGGGGCGCTCCCCGATCTCGCGGACCAGGCGGTCGGACCGCACCGCGTCGGGGGCGACGACCAGCATCAGCGATGTCTCGTACTCGTCGGCGTGGCTCCCCGCCGGCTGCGTGAGCAGCCCCTCGATGTCCCGGGCGCCGAGGTCCTCGATGCGCGTCACGCCGACGAACAGGCCATGTAGCCGGTTGAGATCGCGCGCGACGACGTCCAGCACGGGGGTCGTCGAGATCCCGGTGTTGAGGATGAGAAAGCGCCGCGGTCCGTGCCGGTGCACGGACAGCAGAATGTCGCGGACCACCGCCCCGAACGTCTCGGCCTCCAGGTGGGTGCTGCCGGGAAACTCGGTGAACGCCGGATAGTAGCCGTAGGTGAGGGTGGGGAGGATGACGGCGCGCACCCGCTCGGCGAGCCGCGCCGCGAGATAGTCCGCGAGCAGGCGGTCGGTCCCGAGGGGCAGGTGCGGCCCGTGCTCTTTTGCCGCCGCGCCGATGGGCAGCACAACGAGCGGGTCGCCGGCGAGTAGCGGCGCCGCTTCGTCCCACGTAAGGGCTTCCAGGAACACACCGGGACGTTCCATCGTCCGCCTCCCTTGCCGAGCCGGCGGTCCGCGCCGCCTCGGTGCCACTCTTCGGCGCCGCGGGGAACGGCTCCCTGTCGGGCCCGAGGCAGGCCCGGAGGGTGCCGCGCGTGAATCCTCTTCGGCATGCTGCTGCTCACGCTGGCCCGCGCGCTGTCCCGCCTCGGGCTGGGCGCCCACGGGGAGGACCCGTTTCCCTCGGCGCTTCGGCCGATGGTCGCCACGCTCGGCCGTCACGCGTTCAACAGCCCGGACTGGCTCTACGAGCCGGGGTGGGACGGGCGCCGCGTGCTCGCGGAGGTCCGCGACGGCCGGGTGCGGTTGTGGGACCAGGACCGGCGCGACGTGACCGCGTCCCTCCCCACGATCGCGCGGGCGTGCCGCGGGTGTCCAGCGTCGCTGATCCTTGATGGAGAGGTGGTGGCGCTCGACGCCCGCGGGATGCCGAACGCCGACGTCCCACGCGTCGCGCTCGGGTCGCGGCCGTCCGTCGCCGGCGTCCCGCTCGTGTACATGGCGTTCGATTGTCTCTACGTCCACGGCCACACGCTGTTGGAGCGCCCGCTCGAGTTTCGACGCGATGCGCTGCGGGCGCTCAAGCCGGCGGTCGATGGGGAGGGCGTGCGGATCACCGATCCGCTCGAGGGTGTGGACGGACGCGTGCTGTTTCGCCAGTCGGTTCGTCTCGGACTCCCGGGCGTGGTGGCCAAGCGTCGGGGCAGCGCGTACCAGCCCGGCGCGCGCTCGCCCGACTGGATCAAGATTCCGGCGCGTCCGCGCGAGGAGTTGGTGGTTGGCGGCTTCCTGCGCGGGCCGCGCCGCCGGCTCGAGCGGCTGATCGTAGGACGGTTCGACACCGACCGCCGGCTCCGGTACGCGGGGCTCGCGGACGTTGAGTCGGACGAGGTGCGCCACGATCTCGAGCCGCTCCTCAAGGCGCTCGGGCGGAAGACCTGTCCCTTTGTGCCGAAGCCGGCGCTGGCGGACGCACACGGCGCTCCGCTAACCGGGCCCGCGCCCCACTGGGTCAAGCCGGCCGTCGTGGCGGAGGTGGAAGTCGAGACCCGAACGCCCGAGGGTCTCATCCACGCGAGGGTGGTGGAGGCGCGGCCCGACGGCGGGTGAGCCGCCGCGTGCGGTGACACGTGTCAAGTCATTAAAGAACCTTACCGGAGAGGGTATCGTCAGGTCATTTAAGTTCTTACGCGCCTCGTACCGGCCTTGGAGGCGATGATTGAGGGGCAAACGCGAGGCGATCCAGAGTCGCCCCTGCGCTGGATCTGCCAGAGTACGCGGGCCATTGCCCAAGCACTGGGCCGGCACCACCACTTGGTGAGCCATATGAAGGTCGCGCAGCTGCTGCACGAGCTGGACTATAGCCTGCAGGGAACGCGCAAGACCGAGGAGGGCACGGACCATCCCGACCGCGATGCGCAGTTTCGGTTCATCAACGCCGCGGTGAAGAAGTCCTTGGCGCACGGCTGGCCCGTGATTTCCGTGGACACCAAGAAGAAAGAACTGCTCGGCCGCTACCACAATGCCGGTCAGCGCTGGCGGCCCGCCAAGCAGCCCATTCACGTGCAGACCCACGACTTTCCCGGGCCCGCCGTGCCGCGCGCGTATCCCTACGGGATTTACGACATCGGCCGCAACGCCGGGTTCGTCAACGTGGGCACCGATCATGACACCGGCGCGTTTGCCGTGGCGAGTACCGCGGAACCGGCGGTGGCGCGACGATCCTGTCGCTTGGCAAACAACCAGTCGTTGTTCCAGTGGTGCGCGCGCGGCTGGAACCGCGCGTCGACCGGGCTGGCCTCTGGGGTGCTGGCGCGGGGACTGTGACGCCGGTTGGCCAGCTGATAGATGCGCTCGAGCTTGCGATCGATGGCGGCCCCCAAGGCGAAGGGATCGATCTTGGCCCGCAGGCGCGCTAAGGTCCGGAGTTGTCGCGGATCGCCCTGTTTGGAGGCGAGGAGCCGATCCACGGGCGTTTGCGCGCGATCGTAGGTCCGGTGGACCTTGGCGCCGACCCGCGTCTTGCCGACCAGCTTGACCGACGGCTGAAAGAGGTTCATCATCAGGCGCAGTTCGTGGCGGTAGAGGTCGTTGATCGCCGTGAGCGCCTCGGCGGAGTCGTAGCGGTCCCAGCCCAACAGCTTGCGCACGTGGGTCCAGTTTTTCTGCTCCACGTGGGCGTTGTCGTTTTTCTTGTAGGGCCGGCTGCGGGTGAACTCGATCTTCGACCCTCGGCAATACTCCCACAACACCGTGTTGATGAACTCCGAGCCATTGTCGGAATCGAGGCCGCGGAGCGCAAAGGGCAGCGCCGCCCGCAGCTCCGCGAGCGCCCGCTGCACGCCGCGCTGCGTCTTGCTCAGGAGGGCCCGAGACTCCACCCACCCCGTCTGGATGTCCGTCAGGTTGAGCGATTGGAGGAAGTCCCCCACGGCCGAGTTGCCGGAATGGGAGACCAAGTCGACTTCCACGAAGCCGGGGGCCGTGACGTCCCAGTGCTCGGTGCGGACGGGGATATGGCTCTTGAGCAACGTGCCAGGCTTGGTGCGGCCGTAGAGCCGACGGCGGATCTGGCGCTTCCGACTGCGCAGGCGCCGGTCGATCGTACTGGGACTCATCTTGGGGAGCGCACGCAGCACCGCCCGCGGGATGGTGAAATGACGGCGGGCCCAGGGCAACCAGAGCGGCAGCAGCGCCTGGAGCCGTGCGGACCAGGGGTATCCCGCGGCCTCCCAAATCGCCGCGAGCACGGTGACCGTCTGCTCGGCATAGACGGGCTGCCGACGGCGTGGGGGGGCCGGTGTGGGCAACGGGCCGTTTAGCACCGTGATCGCGTATTTGCGATGGTACCCGGTCGTGGCACAGAATTCGTCCAGGATCGCGCGCCGGTGTTTGCGCGGCGCAAGCGTGTAGCGTGGGCGAACGGCGCGGACGTATTCGCGACGAGCGGCAGGGGTCACCGGGGCCTCCGGGGCGATAGACTGGGACGGCGCGCCCGGTAAGATCCTTCGTGATTTGACGATGCGGCTCATAGTAAGATTTTAGGTGAGTTGATTCGTGACATTGCGGAGGAACGCCGCGCGGTGTTATCGTGAATGACATGCCGTCTTGCCGCGGCGAGCGTCGGAGGTGGTAGATGAGCACGCGCGTCGTGTCGATGGCCTTGGTGGCGCTGGTGATGGGGCTGGCGGTCGGACTTGCGGGCGTCTCCGCGGCCCCCACGCCGGCGCTTCCACCCCTTACTATCGACCAGCCTCCTGATCACGGCACCGTGAACAACCCCGTGCTCGTGATCTTCGAGACACCGGCCGACCTCAGTAAGATGACGGCAGGCTCGGGTGACGCGAACACGGACCCGACCCAACCGGCGATTTACCTGCACATTGGGGTGGACAGTACCTTCGTGATGCCGACGCTTTCCCAGCTCGAGCAGGTCGGACAGAATCAGTACCAATACGAGATGCCCAGGCTGGGCCCCGGTTTCCACGAGTTTAAGGTGTATTGGGGCGACAGCAAGACGCACCGCCCGGTAGGACGGGTGACAAGCGTCTTGTGCAAGGTCTTCTAGCCGGTGTCGCGCACGCCGCGCGCGGTGATGGAGCCGGAGTCCGGCTCGGATCGAGTCGGCGCGTGGCAGACAGGGGGCAGGTAGATCACGAGCGCTCAATCGGCGAACCCCCAGGGGTCGAATCTCCACGGCGTCGTGACCGCGGTGAGCCGCAGCGGACAGCACACGCTCACCAAACCGACGCACGACCGCATCCGCCTGATCGCCGGGCTCGGCGTGGAAGGGGACGCGCATTCGGGCGCGACGGTCAAGCACCGTTCGCGCGTGCGGCGCGACCCGAGCCAGCCGAACCTGCGTCAAGTGCACCTGATCCACGCGGAGCTGCACGACGAGCTGCGGGCCGGCGGGCTACCCGTCTCGGTCGGGGAGATGGGCGAGAATATCACGACGCGCGGCGTCGATCTCCTCGGGCTCCCGGCCGGCACGCGGCTACACTTGGGCGCGGCCGCGATCGTCGAGGTGACCGGCCTGCGCAATCCTTGCACCCAGCTGGACCAGATCCGGCCGGGCCTGATGGCAGCGACCCTGGGACGCGACGAGCACGGCGGGCTCATCCGGAAGGCCGGCATCATGGGGATCGTCCTGGTCGGGGGCGAGGTCCAGCCCGGCGACCCGATTCGCGTCGAGCTACCGTCGGCTCCCCACCGGCCGCTGGCGCCGGTATAGGCTAGGGCGGGTATCGCGCGGGCGCACGACAGATTGGACGGGAGGTATGGTACGCCGCGCATGACACCACGACGCGCGCGGCGAATCGGCACGGCGATGGCGCTGACCGTCCTTGTGGTCGGCGGGTTCTTCACGATCCGATGGGTGGGGTCCGTGCTGGGCACGCAATCGACGCCGATCGGGTGGGTCGACATGCAGCGGGCCCTTGCCGGGCACCCGAAGTACCCCAGCGTGGAGGCGGCTCTGCGCACCTACGCCCAGGCGCAACTCGCAGACGCACGGACCCGGATGAACACCATGACGCCCATCCAGAGCCATGACCTGGCAAGACAGGTGAATCGAACGATCACCGCCAAACGCGCCCAACTGTACGGCGGACTTGTCAACGACGTCCGCGCGGCCCTGCGGGAGGTCGCAGCCCGGCAGGACATCGGCGTTGTCCTCCAGTGGAACGCCGTCCTGTATGGCGGCGTGGATCTGACCGACTCCGTGATCAAGGTGCTTGCCTCGCCCGACGGGGGCGAAGCGGCCCGATCACCAATCGGTATTGGCCGAATGTGGGCGCTTCTGGCGTTCGCGGCGTCCGCCCCACTTAATGGAGGCCGGCCGAGCGTGGGGGTGGTGGACTCTCAGCGGGTGATGAACGAGAGCGTCAAGGCCCTCCAGTATGAGAAGCAGCTCAACGATTGCGAGACGCAAGTGGCGGCCGAGTTGAGCGCGTTACAAGGCCAGGTCAGCCCAGCTGAACTCAACGCCCGGCGCGCAAGCTATGCCGACGACCTCAGTCACATGAGCTTCAATCTCACGACCAAATTCAATTCGCTGCTGCGCCAAGTCGCCGGGCAGGTGGCGCGGAGGGAAGGGCTGGGCCTGATCGTCGTCTAGCGGAATACTCTCCTCGGGGGCCGGGATGTGACCCAGCAGGTCATCGATCTGCTGAAGTAGCGCCGTATGGGAACGACGATGCGGGGCCGGCGACCCCGCCTCGGACCGGCGGTCTGCCCAAATCGAATCGCGTGGTGCAGATGGCGGCAGCACACCGTGAAGAATCCGCGATACGCTAATTCCAGGGAGCGGGGTTCGGGGGGCCGAGCGTATGGTGATTTTCCTTCTCCTCTGGTCTGGGTTGCTCGCCGCTGTGCTTTATCAAGCGGCTACTGGAACCGTCCTGATTCAGCCTGTGCTGATGTTCCCTCTCTTCTGGTCGGTGTTGCTCGCAACTGTGATTTATGAAGTCGCTACTGGAACCGCCCTTCTTAATGGCTGGAAACCTTGGATTCGACGAGAAGCCAGACCGGGTGCGTTTGGGGTGGTGATCACCCTCCAAGTCGCAACGTTACTGTTGTCGGGTGTCGTTTGGGTAGTTGCTCGCTAAGGTACCGACGGCCCGTTCAGCCTGGACTAACAGCCGGAGTTCGATCAGTGTGGACCCATGCGAACCCATGGACGCGCCAAGCGCTCGCCGATTTTGGCGATCCGTAGCGCCGCGTGGGGTATTAGGATGTGAACGCCGTGGAGCGTCTTCCCCGGGATCCGACCGTCCGACTGCTAGAGAGTCAGATGGATTTCTTCAACAGCAGGTATTCAGGAACAGATAACGAAACCTCCGGTCCCAAGCATCGAACTTCACCCATGCTTCATCCGGGAGTCCCATCTGAATATACCGCCGGACACCCGCAGACGCGTTTGGTCCCTTAGCGCTTTTGCCGTTGCGACCGCAGGTTTCTTTCTCCTCCTGACAAATGACCCTGCCGGCTATGGCTACGTGACGACGGAACGTGCAAGCGCGTTCCAATGGATGACCGGTAGCATACTGCATTCGCCGATCGGCACGATGACCGGTAACCCACTTGTTTCGGTATGGCCGATCGCGGGGGCGGTGGCCTTTGGAACGAGTGTGGCCGGGTTCGTGCTCACACTCACGGCTCCGAGTGAAGTTGTGGCGTGGCTCGGGGGCTTCGGTGTCGCCGCATTCGCGGTGTTCGAGATGCTGATTCGGGCGGCTGCGTGGCGAGGGGAGGTGCTCGGATCGGGCGCGTACGTCGTACCGGCCGCGTTCGCCTTTGCCGCCATGCTGAACGGGGCGCCAAGCGTGTGGAAGGATGTTTGGGCACGATGTCTCTCACTGGCGATGTTCGCGGTCGCGGGGGCGGGGTTCTTCGCGACGTTTCTGGATCTCACGGAGTTCGGACGCACGGTAGCGGTGGCGACGGGAGCGGAGACGATGTTGGGACTGTTCAGGGTTCCCGGCGTTTCGCTGTGGGCGTGTGCGGCGTTCGGGTCCAGCGTGCTTGGGACTGTGATGACCATGACGCGCACTTCGACTAGCTTGTTGGCGCTGCTGGCCGGCATCGGCGCCACCGCGGTCGTCCTGGTGGCGGTCGCGATGCGTTTAGGCGTCCCAGTCCTGACCGGGATAGCGGGGTCCCCCCCGCCGACCATCGTGTACGGGGTGGGCTTCTACGCGGCACTGGCCGGACTCGCGGGAGCGGCGGTGGTGAACGCGAAGCGCAGATCCGCGGCTCACGATCAGCGAGGGGAGACCATTGAAAGAACCCCTTGATAAACAATTTTTCTCGGTCGTGATGTTCGCCGTCGCGAGCGCAGCGTTCTTTCTGCCCTGGTTCACTACCCCCAACACCAACATGGTTCCCGCGCTGTCGGGAAGCGCAGTTCCGCTCATGATCGGTGGAATCAGCCTCACGCGGTTCGGGGACATTTACGTAGTGCCGTACCCTGTCCCGCCCCCCAATCTCGCACTCTGGGTATGGATCGCGTTCGGGGCCGCCGTGGTTGGGTGTCTCTTGAGTCTTCGATTTTCGCGGGCGCCGTTCACGTGGCTCGGCGGGATCGGTGCCGGCGCGCTCGCCATCTTCCAGTCCAATCTCCAGGCCGTGCTGGCGAGCGGCAACTTGCCCGCCCTGCGGACCGAGAGCGGTTTCTATATCGCGATGGCTGCGCTGGTGCTGGCGTCGGCGCCGAACGTCACGCTCGGCGCGCAGGCGACGTCCCGCGCACGTCTCTGCTCGATTGCCGCGTTCGCCGTCGCGGTCGTTGCCTTCTTTCTACCCGTCTCGTCTCGGATTCTTGACTTCGCGCGCGGCGCGGGCGGGACTTGGTTTCCGCTTCCGCCGAGCCCAAGCGTGATCCAGCTCATGGGCGCTCCGGGAGATACGTCCTCGTTTCAGTTTCCGCCGCGGTGGGGGCCGGCGGCGGCGCTCGCCATCTGGGGGCGGGCCGCGCTCGGGGCCAGCACGGTGGGGATCTTCGCGAGCCTGACGGGTCCAAGCGCATTTGTGGCTTGGGTGGCGGCGGTCGGAATTGGCGGACTTGTGGGCTTCGGGACGACTTTGGCCACGGAGGCGCCCACGCTCGGAATCCTTCCCGATGGGCCGGGCTTCTATGCCGCACTAGCGGGCCTCGCGGCCGCGGCCGCGCTCAACTTCATTGGCGCGGCGTCGAAGGACGAGTATCCTCGACGGCTCTCCACGGCCTTGTTTGCAGGCGCGGCCGCGTCGTTTCTTCTACCGTTCATCACGCTCCTGCGCGAGGGGGTCCCCTTTGACGTGTCGAACGGGATTCGCTTGATGATCCTGGCCCCCCCACGCGTATCGGTCGTTCTGTTCGTGGCCTTCGGTGCGAGTGTGCTCGGGGCTGCGCTGATACGCGCTCGAGAAGCGTTAGCGGCGTGGCTCGGGGGAATCGGCCTCGGGGCGCTCGTTCTGTTTGAGATCGTTCTACGCAGTAACTTCCCGAACATCTTCGTGTTCGTGCAAGGCAGCGTGTTCCCCTTTGTTGCGTCCGGGTCAGTGCCACCGGGCTGGGCGATCCAATACGGCCCCGGCTACTATGCTGCTTTGGCTGCGTTTGCGGCGGTCGCGGCGGTAAATATCAGGCTCGGCGCGAGGAAGGAAGAACGAACTCGGTAGCACCGCCTCGGCGTTCGCGCGGGATCGCGTCGCGGTGCTCAACGAGTGGCGCACTCTTGAGTGCGCGGTATCACACCGCGGCGGACGTGGGCCGAATGAAACCCTAGCACGCAGACAGGACTCGACCGAACGGACACACAGTTCCCCGCAGGAGGGGACCCGGTTCACGGCCGGCAACGGACTGACTCGACGCGTTTGCCAGCGCCCCGCGGCACGGCGTCACAAACCTCAAACCGTATGACCGCTCCGCCGTAAGCGCGATCCCGCGGCTAGAGCGCCGGGGTTCGACCGAACACATCCGAGCGCGGAAAACGGCTTTGCCGGTGGGCAGTCTCGACCTGGGGTGCAAGCGCGAGGGAACGGGACGGTACTCGAACGTTCGTGCCGTGGCGGCGAGGAACTCCGTTAGCCTCCTATCGTGCCTCTCGACGGGCCTGAGCGCGAGTCGTCATCGCCTCGATGCGTCCATCTGATCGTGAGTGCCCACCGAGTGTTACCCAGCACTGCACGCAGGCTCATGAACTCCGGGGCCGACGACAGCATTGTAGCCAGCGCGAAATAGACCACGCTGATGGATGCCGGGAAGGCCGTCAAGACGAGACCGTTCGGGCGTTGACCCCCATAGGACATGGCGGCGATCACGTGGCCCGCCGCGCTCCGTTCACCGTACGCTCGTCAGAGTGCACCTACGCGACGGCTTCCGCCCACTCGTTCGTGCTGCCGCCTGCTCGGCGTCGGGTGCTCGCGACGCCAGCGCAGCCTCTCTAGCTGAGCGCGTCCGTCGCGACCGCTGGCAGATGGCCTCCTGTCAGCGCGGGCCGAGAAAGGTCTCCCGTCTCACCGCGGAGTTCCGAAAAAGCCGCCCACGTTTGGGTAGTGACCGAATTGTGCGTATCCGGCAATTTGCCCAACGTTGTTGATGCCGATCAACACGGTTTGCGTGGGCGGCGCCGCAGCATTGATCTCGGTGAACGTGCCATTCGAGTTGCGTACGTACCCGTGGATCTCCTCGTGTGTGTCTGTCAGCGTCCCCACGATCTGCCCGGCGTTGTTGATGCCGTGCGCCTCAGTCTGAGCCGCGTGCGGGACATCAATTATAGTGAGCGTCCCATTAGTCGCGCGCAGATACCCGTGGGCCTGGGCTTCTGACGGAGCGTAAAATGTCCCTACGATCTGGCCGGCATCGTTGATGCCATTCGCATCGGTCCGGACCGTGCGCGGGACATCAATGGTCGTGAACGTCCCATCGGCCGCACGCAGGTACCCATGTAGGGTGTGGTGCGCGTCGAAAAAGCGTCCGACGATCTGTCCGACGTTGTTGATACCGAACGCGTCAGAGCCGAGCGCACCTGGAGGATCGATACTCGACAACGCGCCACTCGCGCTTCGCAAGAAGCTATGGAGGAACTTGCTCGGATCGCCAGCGTCTCCGACGATCTGTCCGGCGTCGTTGATGCCCCAAGCATTTGTGTAAAACGCCCCCGGGATATTAAAGGATGTGATCGCGCCGCTCGCGGCACGGACATAGCCCACCGTTCCGAGGGGCGGAGCGGGGTGGCCGCCTACAATGTCCCCGCGGTCGTTGATTCCCGCCGCGTCGTCGAAGCCGGAGTAAAGCCGAAGAAAGGTGAACGAATATGCAGTAGCGGCGCGGGTCGGAACCGAAGTGCCCAGCACACACGCAACCAACGCGAAGACGATCGTCCTTCGAGTTATTTGGGTCGGCGTCATCATCGTCTCCTTGCTCCGCCAGTGGACCTGTAGCGTTCGCGACCGTCCAACTTGGGAGGCGCGTCCGGTCTCGTGGGACTCGGCTGAGGCGCATTACAGGGCGCGGCGAAGCGACGTGCCCGCGTTGAACCCCCGAGATCCGGTGGCCGGCGCTTCGTCTGTGGAGCAGCGGGGAGCGCGGCGCCTCTCCCGTTACGACGGGCGGCGGAGTCGTCACACACGCCGTCCGACGATCCGCGCGGCCGCGTCCGCAACTCAGAAGTGTGCCGCGGTCCAGCAGCTCTGCGCGGTGTGGCAGTTGATCAGTGCCTGAAGCCTCGCGTGGAATGTCTGCCGCTCTGTGGGGGAGAGCGACGCGTACGTGTTGTGCAGCTCCCACGGATCCGTGGAGAGATTGTGGTATTCCATCACGCCGCCGACGTACTCGACGTACAGCGTTGTCGGGGTGATGAACGCCTCGTAGCTCGGCGGATTCCCGCTCCGGGGTTCGGGCGCGTCTGGGTCGTTCGGGTCGGTAAATGAATGGTGCTCGACCAGCGTCGCCGTGCGCCAGTCCGCGAGGTCCTGGCCCTGCAGCAGGGCCGCGAGGCTGCGGCCGTCAACGTCCCCGGGCGTCGTCGCCCCCGTGAGTTCCGCAAAGGTGGGCGTGAGGTCGATGTTCTGCACGATGCCTTGGACCGTCCGGCCCGCCGCCACGCCCGGGCCGGTGATGATCAGCGGGACGTGCACGTCGATGTCGTAGGGGGTCATCTTGCCCGGCATCAGGCGGTACTCCCCCATGTGGAGCCCGTTGTCGGAGCTGAAGACGAAATACGTGTTGTTCTGTTCCCCGATCGCCGCCACGGCCGCCTGCAGCTGGCCGATCATCTCGTCGACGGCGAGGACGGACTGAGCCCGCATCCGGTACGCCTTGTTGATCCTGGCGATGTCCGCCCGCGACAGCGCGCGCTACCTCCTTCAGCCAGTTTGGCGCGTTCGCGTCAGGCGCTGCGTCGAACGCCTGAGTCCGCGGCGCCTGCAGTCCCGGGTACTTGTCGGCGTCGCGGGGAGCGGGGATGTAGGGCGCGTGCGGAGCGAAGGTCGCCACCTCGATGACGAACGGCGTGCCCTTCTGCCGCTTGATCCAGCTCGTGGCCAGCCCAGACACGACATCGGTCAGATAGTTCTGGGGCTCCTGGGCATAGTGATGCACCTTGCCGTCTTGATTGAGATCGTAGTTGAACTCCTTATAGGCGTCGCCGGCCACCGACCACGACGTCCACCCCGGGTCGGCCTTATCCTTGCGGGGGCGGTAGCCATTGAGGTACTTGCCGAGCATCGCGGCATGATAGCCCGCGGCGGCCAGCGCGGTGGCATAGGTCGCGCGTTGATCGTTGTGCGCCTGGAACGCGGAATAGCCGCCATCCTCCCCGGTATTCCTGAACACCCCGGTATCGTGCGGGTAGCGTCCGGTGAAGATCGAAGACCGGGAGGGGCAGCACAGCGAATCCGTGACGAAGTAGTGTGCGAACGTCACGCCGTCTTTCTGCATCTGCAGCACGTGCGGCATGTATTGCACGAGGTTCCACGAGAGATCGTCGGTGAGGACGAACACGATGTTCGGATGCGACGCTGGCCTGGCGGGTGCCTTAGCCGGGGCTGTGCTCTGCGCGAGCGCCAGGCTGCCCGGGTGCGCGAGCGCCAGGACTGCGATCGCGACGAGCGCCACGCGTGTCATCCACCGAGACGGTCGATTCTGCATCTGATCCCCCCGAATGCTGCGGCTGTGCTTCACGGCGAGCGTAATGCTGTTCCCCACGCGCGACGCAGATCCTCCGCGGAGTCTGACGGCGTCGTGACAGGGAAGCGGGGAACTGCTGAAGAATCCCGGCGGGCGCGCGGGGCATCGCGTTCGCCCTGTGGTATCCGTCGTTCGACGAGGAGGCGCAATGAAGAGGTCAGTGGCGTGCGCGATCGTCGTCTTGCTCCTCGTGGTCACCGGCAACAGCGCTCAACCGGCGTTCTCCGCCGGTGCGCAAGGCTCCGGCAGCGCGCCAACCCTGCACTATGTGGCCGGATCGACGATGAAACTCGAACAGCTCATCGGCGACACGGACAAGCAGCGGCATCAACCGACGCTCAGCCAGACTGCCAAGCGATACGGTCTCATCGGGACCGATCTCGGGAACTCCTTCGAACACGCGGGACGGGTCTATTTCTTGTTCGGCGACACGGTCGGTCATTGGGGGCACGCGCTCGACTCGATCGGCACGACCGACGTGACTGATCCCGAGCAGGGGGTGCGCCTGGATTTCCTGACAGATGGCCAGTATTATCTGACGATTCAGCCACCCGGCATCAGCATGGGCGCGTTCGAGGTGCCGGTGGCCGGCATCGATCTTGGGGGACAGACGTACGTCGCCGTCAGCACAAACCATTCGGCGGATCGGTCGACCGACCGGTCCGTCCTCACGAAGTTCACCGCCCCGAAGACGTTTCAGCCGCTTCGCACGATCTCGCAACTCCCGGCGGGGCGATTCGTCAAGATGTCCATGCACGCGCAGCCTGCCCCTGGGCCGATGGCGGGCCTGCCGTCCGGCGGGCCGTACGTCCTTGTGTGGGGCACAGGCGTGTACCGAAAGAGCGACGCGTACCTGTCCATCGTCCCGGTCGCGACCTTCGAGACCGGAAACGGCACGCGCTATTTCGCCGGCCTGGATGCGTCGGGCGCGCCGACGTGGAGCGACCGCGAGTCCGATGCGACGGCGATCGTCAGCAACGGGACGCTGGGCGACCTATCGGTAACGTGGTGTCGGGATCTCGGAGTGTGGCTGATGAACTACGACAGCCGCGACCCGAAAGGCCTCCTGTTCTCATATTCGCGGACGCCGTGGGGACCCTGGAGCCAGCCGCAGACGCTGTTCACGTCAGACGACGGCCTCGGGAAGTTCATTCACAAAGCCGGCTCCAACGACGGCCTGGCCGGGCCGGTGATTGGGCAGGGGACCTCGCATCCGGAGGGCGTCGAGGGCGGCCTCTACGCTCCGTACGTGGTCGAGCGATGGACGAAACGCGTGGGCGCGGAACTCGATCTGTACTATGTGATGTCGACGTGGAACCCCTATACGGTCGTGCTGATGAAGTCTCGTTTCACCGTCCAGTGACCGGTCTCTTGCCAGGCGGGTTGACATCGACCGGTGGACGGTATCGCCGGGGCGAGGCGTCTGCGGAGACGGTGCCCCCCTTACGTAGAGAACGGCCGTGTGTATAATATCTCCGATTATCGGCTATTCGCCCCGGAGCACCCGGTGCAGTGTCTCGGCGAACGCGCCGGGCTGATCCACGTAGCCGCTGTGGCCCCCGGGAAAGGTCACCGGGGCGGTGCCAAGCCGCTCGGCCAGGGCGACCGCGGCGCGGTAGGCCAACTGTTCCTTAGAGGTCTCCCCGACGCCCACGATGACCCGGGTCGACCCTGCTCGCAGGGCGGCGACATCGGGGACGTACAGGCTGATCGGCTTCACCCCGTGGGCCAGGAAAAAATCTATGTTGCCCGTGAGTCGGCCGAACGCTTCCTTCATCTCGGCGGGCGGCGGGGGCGGTGGTGCCGCCTTGCCTGGCCGCGGATCGCCTGCCAACCCGGCGCCCGCGGCGAACTTCTGCATCGCGGGGCCGACCCCGCCCGTCCGGTAGGCTTCGTACACTTCCTCCATGAAGGCCCGCTGCTCCGTGGCGTCGGGCAGCAGTGTCACGCACGGCGGCTCGTGTGCCACCAGGGCACGTACCCGCTCGGGATGGCGGGCGGCCAGATTGAGCCCGATCTGCGCACCCCCGCTGCTCCCCAGCACATACGCCGGCTCGCCGCCGAGCGCCGCCAGGAGCTGCGCGGCGTCGTCGCCGTGGACGTCCATCCGCTGATCCTCTGGCGGTCCGTCGACCACGCTGCGGGAGTTACCACGGGGATCGTAGGGGACCACGGTGTAGCGGTCCGCGAGCAGCTTGGCGAGACCGGCGAAGATCCCGGCGTCGGCGGGGCCTCCGGGAATCATCAGCAGCACCGGGCCCGACCCGTGAGCCTCGTAGTAGAGCCGCGCGCCCGGCACCTTTAGAGGGTCCGATTTCGTTGCCACGTCCGGCCTCCTGCTTTGTGACCGTCATCTTCCAAGACCCCGTACGTGAACACCTCAGATTATATACACACAGGAGACTCCGGATGACGATGCAGCGAAAGAATCTCATCGTGGACGCGCTCAGCGTGCGGGAGCTCGCTGCCCGACTCAAGGTTAGCGAGAGCGAGGCAGTACGACGCGCTGTCAGCGCGATGCTGACTCGTCAGGACAGTGCGGAGGGGATGCGGCAACTGCGCGAGCGCGGTACCCTCATGGATGCCTACCGCCGCGCACCGAAATCGTGAGTTGCGCACGTCTACGACACGTCCGCGTTTATCCGAATCATCCGCGGGCGTCTCGCGGATAGCACTATTCTCGATCACGCGTATCCCGGTCAAGCGCATCCTTGCGCGGGCGTGGACCACGAGCTCTGGGCTGGGACTCCGAGTCCGGAGGTGGTCACGGCGAACCCGCGACACATGGATCGATGGGCCTGCTGGGCCAGGCGCTCGGGAAGACGGATTCGTGTAAAGGGTTCCGATGATTTCTCACCCCAACTGATTGGTCGCTTCGTCCTCAAACGCAGTCGGGTCAGCGCAGCGCCCGCGGCGTGTTTTCTCCTGCGCGCCCTCTGCTATATTGAGAGCGAGCTGGATAGCGAAGCCGTGTGCAAGGGAACCCGTAGGGCGACGGGCTCCCGGCCGGCAGAGTGAGGTGCGGACCCGTGGAGGCATCCCTCCCCGATTCGATCGATCGTCGCAGGGGCCACGGGCCGTTCGTCGGCGCGGCGGTGCGCCGGCGCGAGGATCTCTCTCTCATCACGGGCGCCGGCCGATTCCTCGACGACATCATGCCACCCGATACCGTGTATCTGCGGATCGTCCGCTCGCCGCATGCACACGCTCGGATTCGAGCCGTAAGGACGACGGACGCGGCCTCCAGCCCCGGGGTGGTGACCATCGTGACCGCGGCCGACCTTCCGTCACCCGTCCCGGTGGTGCCGGCGGGAGGGATGTTCCCGGGGGTTGAGATCGCGCGCCATCCCCTCCTGGCGGACGGGGTCGTCCGCTACGTGGGGCAGCCCGTCGCCGCCGTCGTCGCACGAGCCCCGTATGCCGCACGGGATGCGGCTGAGCGAGTCGTGGTCGAGTATGAACCGCTCGTGCCCGTCGTGGACGTCGATGCGGCCCTGGCGCCCGGAGCCCCGGTGCTGCACGGGGCGCTCGGCTCCAACCTCGTCTTCGCGCTCGATGTCGAAAGCGGCGATCCGGACCGAGCGTTCGCGGACGCCGACATCGTCGTCGAGGTCGATCTGCGGCAGCCGCGGCTCGCGCCGGTTACGATGGAATGTCGGGGCGTCGTGGCGGCGTACGACGGCGCGCGGGACCGCCTGGAGGTCTGGCTGTCCACGCAGGGCCCGCACGGAGCCCGCGATGAGATCGCCGAGGCGCTGGGAATGCCGCCGGAGCGAATCCGGGTGATCGCTCCCGATGTGGGGGGCGGCTTCGGGGCGAAGGGGGGAGTCTATCCGGACGAGGTGCTGGCGGTCTATCTGGCCGATCGCCTGCGCCGGCCGGTGAAGTGGATTGAAGACCGTTCCGAGAACCTGCGGGCTATGACCCACGGCCGCGGACAGCGCGCCCGCCTCCGGGCCGCGGCGACACGGGAAGGCGTCGTGCGCGCCGTGACGGGCGAGATCACCGCGGATCTGGGGGCATACTGTCTATCCTCCACGGCGGTGATCCCGTTTCTGACGACCCGGGTAGCCCTCGGCGCGTACCGCATCCCGAACGTGCGGCTGCAGGTGCGCGGGGCCGCCACGACGCTGACGCCGACCGGCGCCTATCGCGGCGCGGGCCGGCCCGAGGGCGCGTACTACATCGAGCGGCTGATCGATCTCGTCGCTGCCCGTACGGGGATCGACCCGGCTGAAGTGCGCCGCCGCAACTTCATTGAGAGGTTCCCATATCAAGGGGCGACGCACCTGGCCTACGATTCGGGAAATTACCACGCGGCGCTGGACGCCGCGCTGGAGCGTGTCGGCTACGAGGACTGGCGGCGTGAGCAGGGACGACGGCGACGGGACGGGGGGGCGCCGCTCGGCATCGGGATCGCGACCTGGATCGAGATCGCGGGCGGGGGGGACTCGTGGGAGCACGGGACCGTCCGGGTGGAGCGGTCCGGTGCCGTCACGGTGCTGACCGGCAGCTCGGCGCACGGCCAAGGACACGAGACGGTCTTCAGCCAGATCGTGGCGGACCGGCTGGGCGTCAGCCTTGACCAGATCGCCGTGCGCCACGGCGACACCGATGTGGTTCCGGAGGGTGTCGGTACGTTCGGCAGTCGGTCGCTCGCGATCGGCGGATCCGCGGTGGCGAAGGCCGCGGACGCGGTGCGCGAGCGGGTAATTGCCCACGCCGCGAGACTCCTGGAAGCTTCGCCCGACGACTTGGTGCTCGCAGATGGACGCGTGGCCGTCCGCGGGGCCCCTGATCGGGCGGTCACGTTCGCGCGCCTGGCAGAGGCCGCGGAGGCCGACCGTTCCATGGAACTGGCAGTCTCGCTCCGCTACGAGGCGTCAGGCGGGATGGTGCCGTCGGGGGCGCACGTCGCGGTTGTGGAACTCGATCCGGACACGGGTGCGGTCCGCATCCTGCGCTACGTGGCAGTCGACGACTGCGGTGTTGTTGTCAATCCGCTCCTCGTCGATGGACAAGTGCACGGTGGGCTGGCCCAGGGCATCGCGCAGGCGCTGCAGGAAGAAGTCGTCTACGACGATGACGGTCAGCTGCTGACCGGATCGCTTTCCGACTACGCCGTGCCCACGGCAGCGCAGCTGCCGCGCTTCGAGACGGATCGCACCGAAACGCGTACGCCGACGAACCTTTTGGGCGCGAAGGGGGTCGGTGAGGCGGGCACCACCGGCGCCCCGCCCGCCGTGGTGAATGCCGTGCTCGATGCCGTCAGGCCGTTTGGCATCGAGGCGCTCGACATGCCGCTTACCGCAGAACGCGTCTGGCGCGCCCTCCGGGGGACTGCGAAGCCATAGTATCCGGGTGGCCGACGGCACCCGTGCGAGATCGTACCTGTGCCGTGCTCGTACTCGTCACGCTGTTGGTCCTGCCGGCCCTCGGCGGCTACAACAATAACGTGTAAGCGTGCGGAGCGCGCTGGCTCAGGCGACCGCACAATTCCGCGACGCGGAATTTATGGCCCAAACTCAGGACATTCCCGTCATGATCTTGTTCGGGCCGTCGGATGCCTACACTGGAGCTGGCTAGTCCGGACCCGGCTGGGAAGTTTGCCAAGTCACCTGTTTCTCGGGCGGCGGCGCGGTCCTCACGAAGACCGTGCTGTCTCCCACGTTGACCATGACGGACGCGTGCTATCGGGCGACCAATCAGCCGACGGGCGCGGTCATCGTGCCCTCATTCTGCAATGTCAACGCCACGGTTGAGCTGCTGTGCATCGACGATGGGGGCTCGCGCTCCAGGATGATCTGACCTCCCCGACGGGCGCGCTGACTCCGCCCAAAGCGCGCATGAACGTCTGCCGTGGGGGTATACGATTCCGCACCCCCTGATCTGCAGGCAGAGGTCCACTGACCCGCCGGACGCGGCGCAGTAGATGAGTGAGGGCGGCGACCTTAGATGACACGAGTCCGGGGCTCGACGGTAACGGTATTGCAAGCGTTTCTATACCCGGCTTATGCCTCAACGCCTAAGCCAGAGGCGACTTTAGCAAGCCGAGAGTCGAGCGTCCACAGTGTAGCACCGGACAAAAGTGCTGACGCCAGCAAATGCACGTCGATCCAGCCGAGCCCCCGACCATGCAGGCGCGCGCGCTCGACGAGTTCCATCACTTCATCGTGCTCCGCAACCTGGGCGGTAGGCAACGCCCGAAGCAAGGTCAGGACATCCTCTCGGTGACGCATCGTTCCGCACGCGATCTCACCAACGACGAACGGATGCACCAGGACCTCGGCATTCTCTAGAAAGGTTTGCAGTCTGCGGTTGCCGGCACGCAAGTGATCGACCCAAATAGACGTGTCGATCAGAATCATGCGACGCGGTTGGGACGGCGGCGTCGGATGCTCTTCAAAGCCGGCTCGGTACTCCCAAGTCTTGCTAGCCGCCGGGCGCTTTCTCGAGCAACCAATGCCTCTAAGCCCATACGCACGAGCACGGTCTTCTTCGTCACTCCGGTCAACTGGGCTGCCCGGCGAATGAGAGTGGATTCAATATTCAGTGTGGTTCTCATATATGCATTATGATGCCTGATTTAAGCATGATGGAGATCCAGCACGCCCTTGAGATCCGAAAACAGCCGTTCCACTTGCCAGCGCAATCGGTAACATGCCAGCGCGTCTTTTGCGGGGAGGCGCCGAGGGTCCAGCACCGACGTCAAGAGATCAATGGTCAGTCGATGTTGGGTATAGCGGATCTGCCGCATCAGCTGGGGCGGGGTGCCTTGCCCCGACCCGACGAGGACGAGGCGCTCCATCAGCGTGCCGCCCTTGAACTGGCCGCGGCGCAGCCAGCGCTGATGGCGCAGGGTGAGCCGACGATTCCGGCGGCAGAGGAGCCATCCCTTCCCGTGCGTGAGTGCCGCCACCAGATTGACCGAGGCAAACAGTCGATCCGCAATGAGCAGCGTCTCTTGGGGAATGGTGGGGAGCTGCTCGAGCGCGTGTTGCAGTTCGCTCCGGCCGGCATCGGCGCAGAACGAGAGGCGCCGGGGGAAGCCGCGGAACAGGTCGTAGCACACCAGCAGGCACCCCGGCAACAACGGCGAGCGGACATCCCAGGTGAGCTTGAGCCGATGGGCCACCGCATCCAGGCGCGTGCCGTCCAGATCCAGACCTCGGAGAAGCGCTCGCGCACCCCCGCCACGGCGGCGGCGTAGGTCGTGCGTGCCTCCCTAAGCATCGTCAAGGCCTCGAGAATGCGCGAAGCGCTCACGCATCTTAGCGTAGCGTGCGTCAGGCCAGCTTAGCATCCAGCGTGATCTCGGCGTTGAGGACCTTGGAGACCGGGCAGTTCTTCTCCGCGTCGCCGGCCATCTTGGTGAAGGTGGCGTCGTCCAGGCCCGGCACCACGGCTCGCAGCGTGAGGGCCGAACGTTTGATGCGGAAGCCCTGGCCCTCCGGCTCGAGCGTGACGGCCGCTTCGGTAGTGAGTTCGGTCGGGGCGTATCCCGCGCCCTGCATCTGAAAGGCCAGGGCCATGGTGAAGCACCCGGCATGCGCGGCAGCGATCAGCTCCTCCGGGTTGGTACCTTTTTCGTTCTCAAAGCGAGTCTTGAACGAATACGGGGTGTTGGCCAGCACACCGGAATCGGTCGACAGGTTTCCGCTGCCTTCGCGGCCCGTGCCGTGCCACACTGCTTTCGCCTTGCGGATCATGGACGTCTCCTTTGAGTAGGTCGTGAGTAGGTCGAGTACGAGCTCTGTCCATTCTGTTGGTCCTTGCTGCTCTATCCACTTCGAGCGGCGGAACGGCTGCTCCTGGTGACCCGCTGGGCGGAACGCCGCGCGATCGACGCTCTGGGCGGTACGGCCACCGTGGTCGCCGCCGGACAGTTCGGGGCGGGGCTGGGCGGCAATGGCTCGGGCCGGAGACCCTGTTCAGGATCGCGTGCGCCTCGCGCCCGGGCCCGTCCCTGACGGGTTGCCGGAGCATTTCGCCGTTTAACGCATGAATAGGGCCCACGACTGATACCTGATCCGATCGAGAATTCGTATCATGATTTTGGACGCGTCTGCAAGGAGGCGCGCCAATCAGAAAGGAGGCACGCACGATGAAGCCCATCACACGGCGAACGTTTCTCTGGCAGGGGGGGATGGTCTTGGGCGGCCTCACGGCGGCCCCGTTGCTCGGGGCGCTCCCGGTGAATGCCGCGACCGACCCCGCTGAGGTTATGAAGCTGAACAACGCGCACTGGGGGCTGTTCACCGCGGCGGTCGTCGACGGGCGGGTCGTTCGCACGCTGCCGTTCGCCAAAGACCCCCATCCCAACACGATGGTCACGGTCATGCCGGACCTGCTGTACGGGCCTGCCCGCGTGAAGTACCCGATGATCCGCCAAGGCTTCTACCGTGACCGGTCGCGCAGCGACACGACGCGGCGCGGCAACGAGCCGTTTGTGAGGGTGTCGTGGGACGAAGCCCTTGACATCGTGGCGGGTGAACTCAAACGTGTGAAGACGACGTACGGCAACCGTGCGATTTACGGCGGCGACTACGGTTGGCAGAGTCCCGGCAAGTTTCACGGAGCCGTCGGGGCGATCCAGCGGATGTTCAACATTTATGGCGGTTTCGTCTACCGTGTCAACTCATACAGCGCGCCGACGCTGCCGGTGATCAGCCCGCACGTGGTCGGTGATGCCGCGCCCCGCGGGTCGGCATGGCCGAGCCTCATCAAGAACAGCACCTTAGTCGTGATGATGGGGTACGATCCGCTGGTCAACACAAAGGTGTTCTCCGGAGACGGCGGGCACCTCATCATGAACTATGTGACGCAGCTCCGGGACGCTAAGACTCCGGTCGTGTCCGTGAACCCGCTGACGACCGTTACCGACGACTTCCTGAAGGCCGAGCGCGTGCCGATCCGCCCGAACACGGACACGGCGATGATGCTCGGGATGGCGTACGTGCTGTACACCGAGAACCTGTATGACAAGGCGTTTCTGGACAAGTACACCGTCGGCTTCGACAAGTTCGCGGACTACCTCACCGGCAAGGAGGACGGACAGCCGAAGACGCCCGAATGGGCCGCATCGATCACCCAGGTCTCTGCAGACACGATGCGCACACTCGCGCGCCGCATGGCGAAGTCGCGGACCGTGCTGATGGGCGGCTACCCGCTGCAGCGCGCGTCGCACGGCGAGCAGCCGGTGTGGATGATGATCACGCTATCCGCCATGCTCGGCCAGTTCGGGCTCCCCGGCGGCGGGGTCCAGATCGACTACCCTGGGTCGATCGGCGCTCCCGTCGGCAGCGCGCCATCCGTGCCGGGGCTGACCACCGGTGCGAACCCGGTGAAGGACTTCGTGCCGATCAACATGTGGACCGATATGCTGCTGAACCCCGGCAAGACGATCGACTACGACGGCCAGCGGCTGACGTATCCCGACATCAAGATGGTATACGTGGCCGGCGGCAATAACCTGCACCACGCGCAGGACGTCAACCGCGTGTTGCGCGCTTGGCAGCATCCGGAAGTCATCGTGGTACACGAGTACGCGTGGACGGCCACCGCGAAGCACGCGGACATCGTGCTGCCGGCCACCACAGTGCTTGAACGCAATGACCTCATGGCGTCGAGCACGTTCATCTCGGCGATGCAGCAGGCCGTGCCGCCGCTGTTTGAAGCCCGGAACGACTTTGACATCTGCGCCGCGCTGGCCGCGCGCCTTGGGTTCGGCCCGCAGTACACTGAGGGTAAGGATGAGATGGCGTGGCTCCGGCAGTTCTACGGGGTGGCCGCGGCGCAGGCGCAGGAGCAGGGGAGGGCGTTCCCCGACTTCGATACGTTCTGGCAGCAGGGCTACCTGGAGTTCCCGGTGACCTCCGCCGCCGAACAGGTGGTCGGGTACGCAGATTTTCGCGCCGACCCCCAGAATCATCCGCTCGGCACGCCGTCCGGCAAGATCGAGATCTACTCGCAGACCATCGCGTCGTTCAAGTACGATGACTGCCCGCCGCACCCGACGTGGATCGCTCCGAGCGAGTGGCTGGGCAGTCCGCTGACGGCGCAGTTCCCGCTGCACATGCTCACTCCGCACCCGCCGGATCGGCTCCATTCGCAGTTGGACGAAACGCGGCTGCGGCAGCAGTACGAAGTCGGCGCGCGGGAGCCGATCTGGCTCAACCCCGCGGACGCTGCCGCACGGGGCATCGCCAACGGTGATATCGTGCGGGTCTTCAACGCACGTGGGCAGACGCTTGCGGGCGCCGTCCTCACCACGCGCACGCCGCGCAACGTCGTCGCAATGCACGAGGGCGGCTGGTATGATCCGTTGAACCCGGGGACGATCGGGACGTTGGATCGCCACGGGAGCGTCAACAACATGACGAGTGACGCGCCGAACTCGAAGCTGTCCGATGGCAACCCGTCGCACACGTCGCTCGTGCAGGTGGAGAAGTATGTCGGTACGCCGCCGGCCGTCCTGGCGTTTACACCGCCGGCGGGCGCCTAACGTTCGCTCGAACGGCCGGGATGTCCTGACGCGGCCTGAGCAAAGGCGCGCGGTGCGTGCGGCGCCGACGCACCGGTAACACCTCAACCGCTGTCCCCGGTGATCGCAATCCGGGGCGGCGGTTGAGATGGCGGTGCTTCGAGGCGGTGGGCAGCCAACGATAGTGCTCGATCGCGCCGTTCTTTGGCGTAGTGGGCTTCCTCGTTGGGTCCCGGCGGTTGCTACAACCACAGATCCGCCGAACCCCGACCGCTATGCCGCCGCGCCGGTGCCTCAACCGCCACCGGCTACATTCCGAGGAGACGTTCCGCGTTGCCGTGCGCGATCCGCTGCCGATCCGCATCACTCACCGGCAGCCGGTCGAGAAACGCACGAGCCTCCTTCATCGAGGCGTACGGGTGGTCGGCCGAAAACATGATGCGGTCGACGCCGACTTCCAGGAATAGGTCGAGGAACGCCGGGAGAAAGTTGAAGCCGCTGATCGTATAGTGGACGTTCTCCCGGAGGTACGCGCTGATGCGGCGGTCGAGCTTCGTCATCGACCTGGGCATCCGATCCAACCGCTGCAGCATGAAGGGCAGGGTCTCCCCGAGATGCCCGATCACCAACTGCAGCCGCGGGTAGCGGTCAAATGTGCCGCCCAGGATGATGCGGATCGCGTGGACCGCCGTTTCGATGTGCCAGCCCCAGCCCGCACCCGCCAGCATCTCGGTCACGACTGGCGCAAACCCACCGTAGGATGCCTCGATCACCGGCCGCGGCGGCGGGGTGGGGTGCAGATAGATCGGGACGCCAAGCGCTTCGGCCCGTTCGAAGATCGGCCAGAAAAACCTGTCGTCGAGGTACCGTCCCCGAACGTGACCGTTGATCACCGCACCCTTGAACCCGTGCTCGCGCGCCGCGCGCTCAAGCACATCGGCGGCCGCCTCGGGGGCCGCGGTCGGCAGCGCGGCGAATCCGGCAAATCGCGTTGGATGCCGCGCAACGGCGTTCGCGAGGAACGCGTTCGCCTGCCTGGCCGCCGGTATCGCGTCCGCAGCCTCGAGTTGCTCGGTGCCGGGAGCCGTCAGCGACAGCACTTGGACCGCGATCCCCGCGGCATCCATGGCCGCGATGCGCGTGTCGCCGACGTCGCACAGCTGGTCAAGGAGTCCCGCGATCGGGCTGCCGGCGCTGGAGGCCTGCTGCTTCAGCCGCTTCCCGGGACCGTCGAGAAACTCCGGATTCGCGAAGTGTTCTTCAAGCGTGATGACGCGCATGGGTGTCCGTCTCCGTCACGAGATGCGCACTCAGCTCGTCGCCGCCCGGACCGTCGCCCGGGCGCTTGTTGATCTCGCACCCACCCGGAGGCGGCGCTGCCGCCCGGATCCAGCGGACCGATCCCGGAGATCGCCGGTCCGCGGGCGGAAGACCTTGCCGACATGGCGAGACTTCTCGTGGCCCGGCGCGGAGATTCGGTGCGGATCGAGAGCGTGAGCGACCCGACCGACCCGGACCACGATCTCTATGAGGCGGGTGTGCTGCTGCCTGGCCCGCACGCCGCCCTCGCCGGCCCGACGTTCGAGGGATGGCTCGACTCGGAAAGCCACCCGACTTCTCGCTGACTTCCTGAGATGAGGGATCGCGACCACCGCTCTCTGTAAAAGCAACTAGGGCCGCGGCGGCCCCGTGACGTGTGACGGGGTCAGTCGACTCGGCGGAGTTCCAGCGGCTGGACGCCCCCGAGCCAGACGCGCTCGCTCGTCTTCACCAGGGCCTCGAGGTTCGTGGTTACTTTGCCGATCACCGAGACGCGCGCGGGGCGCGAGAGGTCCGGGTTTCGCCACTCGGCCCGGCCGTATGCGACGCCGATCTTCTTCGACTGGGGGAAGTGGATGATGTCGCCCGCTGCGAGGACGTGACCTTCGTTCTCGATTTCCAGCACGCCGATGTCGTAGTCCCCTTCGGTCCGCCAGGCGTCGCCCGACCACTTGACCTGTACGGCGCCCGTCTTGATGGGCAGCGCCTTCCAGAGCCCCGCGGTGGCTCGGGGCGCTTTGTCGTCGAGCAGCCGCGCGCGTGCGGTGACGCCCGCCAAGATGACCTCAATTTCCATCAATCGCCTCCTCGTGTGCGCCGCGGCCCCAGGCCGCCCGCGGTCGGCCAGTTGTCGAACCCGGTCCGGTCTCGCGCGGTCCGGGACATACTTCGCGGGTGTGCAATGGAATCCCCCCGCGCCGTGCTGCACGCGTGTTTCACTCGAACTACCGTGCCGTGGACGCTGGCGATGGGCCTGAAGTTTCCGGTGGTGTTGCCGCGCGATTCCGGCTTGTTTGACACGCTGCATTCGGCGAGCTCGCAATGGTTGCATATTCTGACCGTTAGACGGCCATAGTTTCCTTGAAGAGGTATCGTCGCGCCCATTCTCACGGGGCCTGAGGCGCGGGGAAAATGCCCCAGAGTGGCCGACGTCCCTGATGTACTGGACCACCTGCCCAAACGTTGGCGGAGCCGGTTCATTCTCCCGGCCGCGGGGTCGCGGCGCCTAGAAATACACGAGTTGCAGCGATGGGGTCGAGAACTTCGTGAGGCAGATGTAGTTCTCGTTCGGAAACGACGGGGATGGCCCGACAACGTAACGTAGCCACGGCATGACGCTGAACGCGCCGACCTCGGTCCCACTCGTCGAGCCATACCAGATCCATTGTTGCACAATATTGAGTACGTTGACGGAGGTTCCTGATCCCCGCCCAGTTGGACCTGGGGGACAGCAGGTCCCGACCCATATCTCCCATGTCTCGCACCATTGGCCGTGGGAGAGTGTGGCTTTTCCGGAGGCAAGGCTCACGGTCTGCAACGGCTCGAGCCTCAGGGTCGCCGAATATAGTTTGTGGCTGCCGCTGTGGGCGAGTGTTCCGAGATCGAACACCACCTTCGCCCACGCTCTAATTTTTGCGCTTTGCATACGATGTCCCGGCACGGACGTCTTGTTCGTGCAGGGCGGCGGGTTCTTCCAGACTACTGCCTCGGTCCCGGCGTACACACCGTCTACCGGCTGCGACGGCCACTTCTCGTTCAGGAGCCAGGAGAAGAACGTCGTAAAGGCAGAACCGAAGTCGCGGTCGGCGGCTTTGTAAACCCCAGAGGGCGCACACTGGTCAGAGGCATACACTACGCCGACGGACGTGCCCGCGTGGCTGGGCTTAAACGTGCGGGTCGTCGCCGTCGCGCCGGGCGCATAGCAATAGTCCGAACTATCCGCGGAGGGATGGCTACCGGTGTAGGCCTGGACCGCGAAGCACATGTTGGTGTAGCCTCCGGACGGCTTTTTCACCAGGTAGTAGCGCGCCGTCCCGGTCGCCGCCCCCAAGAGTGTGTGCCCCCCGCGGTCGACCCGGTACACTTTGTACCCGGTCACGGCTTTGTTTGACTCGTCCCAGATCAGTTGGAGGTCGCCAGCTGTGACAGCGGCATCGCAGACAAACGCCGCCAGATTGAGAACCGCCGCGCAATCCGATTTGCTCTGTACCGGGCGCAGATGCGCCGGCGGCGGAACGACCGTGCTTGGGGCGGCTCCAGCGGAAAGCGGGGCGCCTAGGGTAGCCAGGCCGAGGAGCGTTGCGAGCAGGGCGAGGACAAGACGATGAGGGTGAGGCACGTCAGACACCTCCTGCGAGCAAAACGTTGCGATTGACCCGTTCGATTCGCAGGCGGGACCCGGCTTCCTTTGACGATGACGCCAGTGTTTTCCCTGCGGGGTGGCGCCGACATGGTCAAGGTCACCCTTGCCGGCACGTTCCCGGACGCCCCGCAACTGACGATCCAGACCAACCTGGGAGACTCGGCACAGCACTCAACCGCGTGGCCAGTCTTTCCGAATCGGGGAACCCGGGCGATATGCGCCTGTAAGTCCTTTGATTGGGCCGTTTCGCAAAGCCTCTGCCGACAAAAGACTAGTGGCCTAGTGCTCCGAGTCTAAAATAAGTGACACAGTGGGTAGGTTCATGGTACTGTACATGTATGGCGACCCTCCCGAGATTGAAGCTCTCGCAGGCCGACCAGCACGTGCTCGAAGCGCTCGCCCGGGCCGGCACCGTGGAGGCGCGGTTGGCCCGTCGCGCCCGCACCGTCTTGCTCCTCGACACCGGCGACTCGGTGCGCGTGACTGCCGAGCGCGTGGGGCTGGCGCCGCGCATGGTGCAGCAGTGGAAACGCCGGTTTCTCGAGCACGGCGTAGCCGGACTGGAGGATGCCCCTCGGCCGGGGCGCCCCAAGGTCATCCAGGTCAGCAAAGAGGCCCGCATTCTGGCCGACACCCAGCGCCGGCCGCCGGGACCGATCACCCAGTGGTCCAGTCGCACGATGGCCGCACGCCACGGCGTCTCGCAAAGTTCGGTCACGCGCCTGTGGCGTCGCCACGGGTAGCAAGACCAACCTGAACGAAGAGAGGCCACAGAAACA
>CAWDRG010000012.1:0-10305 GCA_963804645.1 uncultured Bacillota bacterium | reverse complement strand
CGTAGCCATCGTCAATGGTTGAGACGCTCGGTGTGGCTCTCAGACGCGGAGGAGCGCAATCAAGGGCGCGACGTCCGGCAGCGTTTCGACACGGTCATACAGGCTGAGAAATTCGTCCTGAATGGTCGAGGACAGGCAGCGGCGACCGATCTTGCGAAACTTCTCGATCACGTCCGCCGGCCCGATCGGGTTCTCCGGGCCGCCCCGCGTCATGCCCACCGTCTGTAGAATCCCTCCGTCCTTCAGCTCTACCTCCACCCGCTCCTGCCGCTGAAAGTGGCCTAGCGCATCAAGCTCGGGATCGTAGATCGTCTCGACGCGCCGGACCATGTCCAACACCGCCGGGGCCGCCAGCTTCGCGTCCGTGAACTGATCGACGAACACGTCCCCCTCCAGCAGCAGCTGCGCCGCGCAGTACTGTAAATTCATCTGCGCCGATGTCACCGTCGTCGGCTCCCACGCAAACCCCACCGCCTTATACGCCCCCTCGTCCAGCCACACGCGGATCCGCGCCACCCGCTCCGCGCGCACCCCATGCTCCCGCTGCAGTTCGCGCAGCGCCTCCAGCGCCGGGTGGATCGGGACCCGACACGCCCACATCTTGAAGTTCACCCCGGGCGTATCCCACCGCGTCCCCAGCCCGCTCACCAACTCCTCCAGCTTGTACGTTCGCTGCCCCCCGCTGAACGCGGAGCAGAACCCCCCGTACTCACATTCGAAAATGTCCCGCACGTTCGTGAATCCGGCCGCGGCCAGCACCACCGCCAGCGTCCCGCTCTGCGCCGCCTTCCCCGCCAAGAGGCGCTTCCCCATTCCCCCGTGCTGCACCGCCATCAGCCCCGCCGTCTGCTGCCCCGCGTGCCCCAGCGCGTGCGTCACCTGCTCCCCACTCAGCCCCAGCACCCGGCTGGCCGCCGCCGTCGCCGCGAACGTCCCTATCACGCTCGGCCCGTGAAACCCCATCTTCACGTGCGGCGCACGGCCGATGCAGTTCTGCACCCGGCTCGCCGTCTCTACCCCCGCCACCACCGCCGTCAGCAGCTCTTTCCCGGTCACCCCGCCTCGGTGCTCCGCCAGCCCCAGCCCCGCCGTCAGGACCACCGACCCGTTGTGGCCTCCCACCCCGACATCGTCCAGCTCGAACCCGTGCACCGCCGTCCCATTCGCCAGCGCCGCGGTCGGCGCCGACAGCTTCGTCCCCGTTCCCCATACGCTCACGTCCCCCGGCGCCTCCACCCCCGCCAGCGCCGCCCGCAGCCGCACCGACCACGGCAACCCCGCCCCCAACAGCCCGCACCCCACGCTGTCCAGAATCATCAGCTTCGCGTGCCCCAGCACCGCTGGCGGGATGTCCTCATACCGTACGCCCGCGATAAATGCCGCCAGCCCCTCTGTGTACGTCTGCCCCGTCATCCCTATCACCCCGGCGTCCCGCGCGCCGCCCGTGCAGCGTGCGATGTTACTCCGTCACCGGGACGCGAAACGTCCCGTCGTGGATCCGGACCTCGCCGTCGACGATCAAGGTCGGCTCCAGCATCACGCCGTCCATGTGGATGTTGCTCTTCACGGTCCCACCGACGTCGATGTTGGTACCGAGCCCGAAATGCATCGACCCAAAAATGTTCTTGTCCTCGCGCTGGACTCCCGTCACGCGCGCCTGGCGGTTGAGCCCGATCGATGCTTCCGTTGGAAACTGAGTGGCGTTGTCGTCGCCGTACGCGGCCAGATAGTCCCGTAGTGTCCGCGCGTCGGCGCCGCCGTCGATCGTCGTGATGCGGCCGTCGCGGACCGTCAGTTCGATCGGGCTCTGCAGCCGGCCCAGGTGAACGTTGGAGAGAAACGGCTTGCGAAGATACGCCAGCGTCCCGGTCAACATCGCGATGGCTCCCTGCCTTCCGTCACGCGGCCAGCCCTTCGTGCGACGCCCGGGTCCGCTTTTGATCGGCTTCGGGGCCGGCCGTCGACATTTCCTCCCACACGCGCGGCGCGCCCGCATCGCCGATGCGCGGAAACGGAGCGGGCCATGACGGCGCGGCATCCGTTCGAGCCGGCACCGGCGCGAGGAGCGTGCGGGTCCATCGGGACGCGGCAAGGCGACCACACTCACGCCTCCAACCACGCGAGGAGCGCCCCCGTCACCTCCGCCGGTCGCTCAAGGGTCGACAGGTGGCCACAGTCAGGCACGGTGACGAGCCGTGCCCCGGCGATCCCGTCGGCAATCTCCGCGGCCCGAGCGGGCGGCGTCGCCTGGTCCGCATCCCCCACCAGGACCAGGGTCGGGCACCGGATCGCGGCGAGCCCCGGCCGCGAGTCGGGACGGCTGAGCAGCGCGGTCTGTTGGCGGACGAACGCCTCGGCGCCGGTCTCCTCCGCCATCAGCCGCACGATCCGCCGCAGCGCCGCGTCGTGCGCTCGGGCGGGATGGACCCAGACCGGGAACTGCGAGTCGGGAATCTCGTCAAACCGCCCGTCCCGGGCAAGCGCGATCTGCGCGCGGCGGCGTTCGCTCTGTTCCGGCACATCGGCCCGCGCGGTGGTGTCGAGCAGGGCGAGGCGGGCGACCCGATCCGCCGCCCGGCGCATGATCTCGAACGAAAGATATCCGCCCATCGAGAGGCCCACGAGGGCAAATCGGGGCGGTGCCGCGGCCAGGATCCGCCGCGCGATCTCCTCCATGCTGTCGCCGCGCGTGTGATCGGCGATCATCACGGGATCGCGCCGCCACAGCGCCGGCAGCTGCTCGCCGAACAGCCGCGCCGAGCACAGCAGACCGGGAATGAGCACGATCGGAAGCGGTGCAGACATCGCGGCTCCTCCTCGACCGGCGCCGGTGTTCCCGCCCAGGCACGCGGGCGCGGTGCGGATCGCCGTGGGACGGTTAGCTCGACGCCGGTGCGGGACGCGCAGGCCGGGAGCGCCTCCCCGGACTCGCCCCCACGGCGGTCACGCCCAACCGCTCCATGTCCGCGATCTCGTCGGGCAAATACCCCAGCAGATCGCGCAGCACGGTAGTGGTGTCCTGTCCCAACGTCGGCGCCGCGCGGGTGATCACCGGAGGGGTCGCCGTCATCCGGTAGGGCGCCACCCGGAGCCGCTGCGGGCCCGCCGACACGTTGTGCGCGGTCACATAGTAGCCGCGGCTCACCAACTGCGGATCCTCGAGCATGTCGCGGCCCGACTGCACGGCGCCGGCGGGCACCCCCACCGCCTGAAGGCGCTGCATCGCCTCGTGCTTGGACCGCGACCGCGTCCACGCCGCGATTGCCTGTTCCATCTCTTCGGTGTGGCGCGCGCGGGCGGCCGCCGTCCGGTAGCGATCGTCGGCGCCGAGCTCCGGGCGTCCGATCGCCTCGCACAGAGCCCGCCACTGCGCGTCGGTCTCCACGCTGATCGCCACCCACGCATCCTCGCCTGCGCACGGGAAGCATCCCTGCGGCACCATCCTGGGACGGCGGTTGCCGCGCGGCCGCGGCGTTGTGCCGCCGATGGTGGTTTCCAGGACGTACTCGCCGATCATCGTCGTTACGAGCTCGCGCTGCGACAGGTCGAGGAAGCATCCCTGCCCGGTGCGGTCGCGATAGCGCACCGCGGCCAGCAACAGGCCGGCGCTGAACATCGATGCGACCTGGTCGGGATAGTTCATGCCCTGCCCGGACCATACCGGGGGAGAATCTTCGTACCCGGTCAGACTCATCAGCCCCGACAGCGCGTCGAGCGTCGACCCGTACGACCGGTACCCGCGCTCGGGACCGGTACTGCCCTGGCTTCCGACCGACAATAGGATGATCCGCGGGTTGACCCGGCGGAGGTCGTCGAAGCCGAGGCCGAGCCGTTCCATCACGCCCTGCCGGAAGTTTTCCGTGACGGCGTCACTCACCTTGACGAGCCGGAGAAACGCCTCCTTGCCGAGCGGGTGCTTCAGGTCGAGCACCACGCCGAGCTTGTTCCGGTTGAGCATGTTGAACATACAGGACCAGTTCCACGGATCCGGGGCCGCCTCGGCGGCGCTCCCCAACGGGGCGTGCCAGAACCGAAATGGATCCGGGTGCTGGCCGGACTCCACTTTCACGACTTCGGCTCCGAGATCCGCGAGCATCTGCGTGGCGTTCGGGCCGGCCGTGATGATCGTCAGGTCGGCGATCCGCAGTCCCCGCAGCGCGTCCCCGCCGAACGGCCCAGCCGCGCCGCGCTCCCTGTCGCGCCCCATCGATCCCTCCATCATCGGCCCCCGGCGTCGGTGCCCTGGCCAGGATTCCGCTGCCCGCGCAGGAAGCGGTCGACACCCTCCCGCGACGCCTGCGAGTGCTCCCGGATCGCGCTGTTGACGTACCTGCCGTACCCGATGCCCTCGCTCCACGGCATCAGGGCGAGATCCCGCATCGCCTTCTTGCTGTAGTCCAGCACCACCGGATCGAACTGCGCGATGTGCCGCGCCAGCCCCTCCGCCTCCTCCAGCAGCCGCTCGTGGGGCACGACCGCATTGACCAAGCCCCATCGCTCCGCCGTCGGAGCGTCGACCCGCCGCGCCGTCAGAATCATGTGCGCGGCGTGCTTCGGCCGCAGCCGCCGGATCGTCGCCGGCCCCGACACCGCGGGAAAGATCCCGAACCCGACCTCCGGCATGCCGAACTCCGCCCGTTCGGACGCGACCGCCAGCTCGCAGTTGTGCACCAGCGTCAGCCCGCCCCCAAGCGCGAACCCGTTCACCGCGGCGATCATGATCGCCGGGTGCCTCCGAATCACCTCGTTCGTCTCCACCCACATCGCGCGCATCGGCTCGCGCCGCGTCCCGGACGCAGCTTGCGCCTCGCGGCGACCCGCGTCGTGCCCGGACGTCTCGCGCCGTTCGGAGAGATCCACCCCCGCGCAGAACGCGGGCCCGGCGCCCGTCAGCACCAGCACCCGGCAGTCGGCGCGCGCCGCATCGAGCGCCGCCCGTAGCTCTTCCTGCAGCGCCCGGCTCAGCGCGTTGCGCTTCTCGGGCCGGTTCAAGGTGATGCGGCCGACCCCGTCGTGCCGCTCGAAGAGCACGAGCTGTCCGTAGCCCGGCGCGGTCATTCGCCGGCCGCTCCCGCGTCCGCCGGCGCGATCGTCCCGGCACGCTGCAGGCGGTCGAGCTCGTCGGCCGAGTAGCCCGCGCGTTCTTCGAGAATTTCCCGCGTGTGCTCCCCTGGCACCGGCGCGCGCCGCGGCACCGGCGCCCAGGCCGCCCGATACGGCAGACCCGTGTACGCGGCCGGCCCGATCCCGGGATAGTCCAGGGTCTGCCAGAACCCGTGCGCGGCGTACTGCTCCGAGGCGAGCAGGTCGCTGATCGTCGCAACGTATCCGAGCGGGACGCCGCGCGCCTGCCCTTCGTGGTAGATCTCGGATTTCGTCCGCGCCGCAAACCACGGCGCCACGATCGCCTGCAGCTCGCGCGCGTGCGCGGTCCGGCTGCGCCGCGTCGCAAATCGCTCGTCTTCCAGGCCGTCGAGCTGCAGGAAGGCCTTCAGGGCCGCCCAGTCCTCAGCCTGATACACGAGCCCGATGTGGCCGTCGCGGGCGGGCAGCACCACCCACTCGGAGTCCGACCCGCGGCGCCGCACCCGGCCGTCCGTGTCGAAGTACGCCCCGCTCTTCCATTCTATGTAGGCGACGGACTCGAGCAGCGACACGTCGATGAGCTGCCCGTGCGCCGAGCGATCCCGGTAGCGATCCCGATACAGAATCGCCGCCATCAGGGCCGTAAACGCGCTGATCCCGCCCGCGTACTGGACTTGGGCGCCCCCAAGCTGCAGCGGCTCGCGGGTCGGGTACCCGATCATATTCAGCAGGCCGCCGAGCGCCAGGAGCACGAAGTCGGAGACTGCGAGATCGCGGTACGGGCCGGTCAGGCCGAACGGCGTGATCGCGGCCACGATGAGCCCGGGATGCCGCCGGCACAGCGCCTCGTGGGACTGCCCGAGCTCGGCGAGCGGGCGCACCCCGAGCCCGTCGAGCAGCACATCCGCGGTGGCGGCCAACCGGCCGAAGGCCTCCGGCCCTCCGGCGCCGTGGAGATCGAGCCCCACACTCTGCTTGCCGCGGTTCAGGTGCAGGTACGGCGCGCCCACCCGCGTCCCGCCGTCGCGGCCCACCAGCGGAGCCGACTGGAAGAACGGACCGCCGCCCGGCGGCTCCACCCGGATCACGGTCGCCCCGACCTCGGCCAGCAGCTTTCCGGCATAGGCCGACGCGATCCCCTCACCCGTCTCGAGCACGACAAGATCGTCAAGTGGAAGCAGCGCCGTCATCGGAGCGCGCCCTATCCCGAGGTGAATTTCGGCACGGCCATATCGTCCGTCGCGTCTTCGAAGACGACCCTGACTGGAAGATCGCAGTGAATCTCCGCCTTCGAAATGCCGACGAGCGTGCTCATCAGCATCGGGCCTTCCGCGAGCTCGATCATCGCGACGATGTACGGCAGGTCGGCATCAAACGCCTTGAAATACCGCTGGTGCATCACGATCCACGACCAGACCTTGCCCCGGCCCGAGACCGTTATCCACTCGTAGGTCGTGGCGAGACACCGCGCGCAGTGCGTGGACGGGGGAAACCAGACGTGCCCGCACGCCAGGCAGCGCTGGAGCCGGAGCTCGCCGCGCTTCGTCCCTTCCCAGAACGGCGCGTTCAGCTTCGTCAACACGGGTAGTGGTTTCGAGTAGGCCGGCGTGTCCATGCTCCGCTCCTTTGGCCGCTACCGGTGCAGGATGTGCGAGTTGCAGATCGGCGCGACGCAGATGTACTGGACGACCTCGCAGTTCGCCACCTGACGGGGGCCTGCCTCGCCCCGGATCTGCCGCACGGCCTCGATCGTCAGCGCGAACCCCTGCATGTAGCTCTCGGACGTGTGGCCGCCGCCGGTGTTGATCGGTAGCTCCCCGCCCCGCTCAATCCGGCCGCCCTGCACCCACGCGCCGCTTTCCCCGCGCGGGCAGAACCCGAACCCCTCCAGGCTGAACAGTATCGTCGGCGTGAAATTGTCGTAGATCTGCGCGCAGTCGATGTCGCGGGGCCCGACGCCGGCCGCCGGGTAGAGTCGCTGCGCGATGTCCTGGCACGCGCCGTAGAAGCAGTCCCGCACCGTGTAGAAGTTGGTCAGCTCGGTCGCCGCGTATGTCGCCGCGATGTACGCCGGCGGGTGCCGCAGCCCCTTGGCGCGGTCGGCGGAGGTCACGATGAAGGCCACCCCGCCGTCGTTGATCAGGCAGTAGTCGTAGAGCCTGAGCGGCTCCGCCACGTAGCGCCCCGCGAAGTACTCGTCGCGCGTGATCGGCTTCTGAAAGACCGCATCGGGGTTCAAGGCGCCGTTCTTGCGGTTGTTGATCGCGAGCGCCGCCAGCGCGTCCTCGGTCGTACCGTATTCGTACTGGTGGCGCCGGAACATCATCGCCACGTACGCGCCCGGCGACGTCATTCCGTACATCGCGTCGTATGCGGTCGTCGCGTTCGGATCGACGGCGCCGCCGTAGCGCGCGCCCGCAGAGCGCCCGTTGTTCCCGTACACGACTGCGACGGTCTGGGCCTGGCCCGTCGCGACCGCCATCACCGCGTACTGCAGGGCCGCCCCGGCCATCCGGCCGGCGCCTTCGAGCACGTTGACGAGACGGAGCCGCGGCAGGCCCAGCACGTCGGCCATGCGCTGGTACGAGGGGACGCGCACGCAGATCAGCCCATCGATCTCCCGCTTCTCCAACCCCGAGTCCTCGAGCGCCTTCCGGAACGCCTCCGCGGCGAGCTCGTACGGGGACCGTTCCGGATCGAGATCCCGGTACATCGCGTCGAACTTCGTCGCTCCGATGCCCACGATCGCCGTTTTATCGCGAAGATCCACCGATGCCGGATTCATCCGTTCGGGTCCCCCACGTTTCTGGCATCGCGTGCCCGATCCTGCCGCGTCCTCCGCTTCGCCGGCCGCGAGGCGATTACCCATGTGGGCCGAGCGCCCGGGCCCTCCGACCGTGCTGTGTAGGCCTGTCCCGTCATCCCCGGTCACCCCTGTGTCCGATCAGGAACATGCGGCGCCCGCAGCAGCGCCGCCAGGTCGGCCGCGTCGCCCAGGCGCTCCAGATCGGCGACCCGCTCGACGATCGCCGCGGCCGGGGCGCGTCCGATCACCGGCGTCGCGAACCGCGTAAACTTCTCGGTGATCCCGGCGAAGTCGAGCGGCTGCGCGAGCGCCCCCGGGAATCCATCCGCCAGCAGGCGCACGGATCTGTCACCGAACTCAAGCGTGATCTCCGACACGTACCCATGGTGGTCGTCACCGAACCGCTCGTTGTCCTCGTGCGCCTCGATCTTGGCCGCGAGGCCGCGGATCGCCGGGTCCTCGAGTACGTCCACGCCGAACACCAACGGATTGGACATGTCGCGGACGAGCGCGACGGCCAGCGCGTACGGCACGCTGTACTGCGCACCCAGAATGGAGGTGGGCGCCCGATCAAAGTGCCGCGGCTCCACGACCCGTCCGCCCGAGGTGACGGAGACGCGGGTCAGCGTCGAGAGGTCAACCGGGTGTGTGTCCTTGTACACGCGGACCGCGTGCACGATCGCCTGGGTCGTCGCGTGGCTGGGGTACGCCTTGACGGTCAGCCGCCGAGAGAGCCACTCGTGCCCCAACCCAGGGAGCAGCTTCTCGACCGCGGGGCGCGGCGAGAACGCGTGAAAGTACCCGTACGGCCCCTCGAGGACGGTGGTCGGGCCGGTGAACCCGCGCGCCGCCAGCAGGGCGCTCTCCAGCCCGAGCTGGGCTGCCCGCCCGAGGTGGATGCGCTTGGTCATGGCCCCTTCCCAGACGAACTCGGTGAGCCCGCCGCCGCTCGACCCGGCGATCCCGAGCGCCCAGGCCATCCGCGTCTCGTCGAGCCCGAGCAGGCTGCCGACCGCGGCCGCCGCGCCGAACGGGCCGTTCGCGCCGGGATTGTGAAACCCGCGGTCGCGCTCGACCGCGCCGGTCTGGGCCGCGCCGATCCGGCACACCACTTCGTACCCGACCAGTGTGGCGGTGATGAGCGCCCGGCCGTCCCGATGATCGCGCTCGGCCACGGCGAGCGCCGGCGGGAACGCGGTCCCGCTCGCGTGCGCGCTGTGTCCGATGTGTTCGATCTCGAACGCCCCGATCATCGTGCCGTTGAGCAGCGCCGCGCGCGATACGTCCGTCTGCCACGCCTGGCAGAACGCGGAGGCCTCCCCGCGGCCCCCGAGATCCCGGACGAGCCCGATGACAATCTGCGCCCACGGCTGCCGGCTCCCCACCAACCCGGCGGCGAGGTTATCGAGGATGTAGATCTTTGCCTGCGCCACCAGATCCGGAGGCAGATCCTCATACTGTGTCCGGGACGCAAACCGTGCGAGCTGACGCGTCTCCTCCACGCTACACCTCCTCTGCGGGCCACACCCTACGCTATCGTGTTCGAAGCCTCTCAGCCCGTCCCGCCGCGGACGACCCACCGCAGATGGCGGCGGATCGCGTCCGAAAAGACCTGCGGAACCTCCAACTGCAGCATGTGCGGACCGTCGAGGACCTCCATCCGGCTGTTCGGCAGGCTCCGCTGCACCGCACGCCGCTGCTCGACCGGCGACGCCGTGTCGTGCGCACCGGCGATCACCGTCACCGGCACGACGATTCGCCCGAGGCGCTCGACCACGTCGTGCTCGGCCATCGCGCGCCACGTCTGCGCGAACGTCACCGGATCGTCCGTCCGTAGGCGCTGCCGCGCGTACGCCACCCCCACGTGATGGGGCTCGGCGAGCGTCGAGGGAGTGAACCAGCGGGCGAGCGTCGAGTCCAGCACGCTCTCGATCCCGCCGCGCGCGATCGCATCGGCTCGTTCCAACGTAGCCGCCCTGTGCGCGCGCGCCGAGGTACATGCCAGCACCAACGAGCGCACGCGGCCGGGGTGCCGCAGCGCGAGGTGCTGGGCCACCATCCCGCCCATCGATACCCCGACGACGTCGAGCGGTCCCTCCACGGACGCCGCGACCTCGTCCGCGGCGTCGTCCAGCGTCCAGCTCGCCTCGGGCCGGGGGCGGGCCCCGTGCCCAGGGAACTCCGGCACCACCGGCGATGTCAGGTCCAGGAACTGCCAGCATGCCGCGTCGAGGCCGACCGGGTGCAGCAGGACGAGCGTCGCATCACCCACGGCGGCCCCCACGCGATGCCGGATGAACTGCGCGCGAAGGCGCCCCGCTGAGCAGCCTACCCGGAGGGTCCGGCACGAGCGTGGCATCGTGGCGCGCCTGCGTAGTTTCGGAGTGCGTCGCGCGGGACCCTCTCGATCCGCG
>CAWDRG010000011.1:0-247465 GCA_963804645.1 uncultured Bacillota bacterium | reverse complement strand
TGAGGCAAACCACCAGGCCGCAGCCGAGGCTGTCGAAGCCAGGCGAACCGGTCGGCGCGAACCCCTGGAGGCCCGACTCTGCTAGTACTGGAGGAAGGGGCATCCAGAGAAGACCAGGGGGGATCAGTCGTGGGTGCGGGCAGCATGGTGGGACAGAGAGCAGCATGACCCGGGGAGGCCTGAGCGTGTCCTGTCGCGAGTAGGGTTCGGTCCTGCGCGGACAGGTAGGGACGGTATAACCCGGAAGGGGAAAAGCCAACCCGATGCACGTTCAGGAGTCGGACGGGTCCAGACGTAGCGATGAGGTCAGGGAAACCTGGCAGAGCGAAGGGACCCGCTCCATGCTTGGTGGCCTGAAGGCGGGATCGGCTTGACGAGCGCGGGGTAAGGGATCTCTGTCATGAGCAGCTCCCGAGCCGCGACCGGTGCAGACCCCGACCAACAGGACTCTGGTCAGGATGGAGGAGGAGTGGCGGAGGACGTGCATCCGATCAAGGTCGGCTCGCTCATCGACAAGGTCTGGTACCTGCCGAATCTGCGGCGGGCCTGGACGCTGGTCAAGGCGAACCACGGGACGTGGGGCGTGGATGGTCAGAGCCTTGAGGCATTTGAGGCACACTTGGATGAGGAGTTGCAAGGACTCCAGGCGGCCCTCAAGGACGATGCCTATGTGCCCCAGCCCGGGCGTCGCGTCTACATTCCCAAACCCGATGGACGTCGTCGCGGCCTCGCGATCCCTGCTGTACGAGATCGCGTAGTGGCGCAGGCGATGCGTCTGCGGCTGGAACCGCACTTTGAGCCGCGGTTTGCGGAGACCAGTTACGGGTTTCGTCCAGGACGGTCAGCGCATCAGGCCATTGGCGATGTGATGGCGAGCCTGCATCACGGGGGCGAGTGGATTGTCGAAATCGATATTGAACAGTTTTTCGACACCGCGTCCCATGCGCGGCTGCTGGCCGCAGTCGCCGAGGTGGTGGCGGATGGGCGGATTCTCCGGCTCGTGCAGGCGTTTCTCCAGGCCGGGGTGATGGAGGAGGGCAAGAAGCGTACCCTGGTAGCGGGCACCCCGCAAGGGGGTGTAGTTTCGCCGCTGCTCAGTAATGCGTTTCTGAACACCTTCGATCATCAGATGCTCGCGGCAGGACATCGCGCGGTCCGGTATGCTGATGACAGTGTCATCGTGTGCCGAACGCGCGAGGACGCCGAGGCGGCCTTGGAGCAGGTCCACCAGATTCTGGAGGGGCAGTTGGGACTGCGACTGCATCCTGCGAAGACGCGGGTCGTTCACATTACGGAAGGATTTGAGTTCCTTGGATTCCGCTTCTGGCGCGATGAGGAGGGACTGCACCTACAGCCACGGGCGCGAGCAATACAGCGGCTCCGGGACAAGGTCCGTCATCTTACGCGGCGTAACCAACCGCGTCGGGCGGACGAGATCGTGGCGCTGCTAAATCCAGTGCTCCGCGGTTGGGGACGATTCTTCCGGATTGGCGACTTGCGACGGATCGGGAGGCCGCTGGACCGCTGGATCCTTCGGAGGCTGCGGGCCTTCATGGCCAAACGCTGGCGCACGGCGAACTGGCGGCGATACTCTGAAACATTCTTCTACCGCCGTCTGGGGCTCCACTCTCTTCGGATATATTCCTGATGACTCACGAGTCGGCATGGGGTAGAGCGGCTTACGGGAGATCCGTACGAGCCGTTCGGCAGAGGGGTCCCAGCGAGCGATCGCTGGTCCTACTCGACCTATGTCATGTCTAGGATGAGTCATCTTTGATCGCGCCGGGGACGAGTTGGCCGCACACGATGCAGTATCCTGTCCACGTTTTCAGGAGGTACTGGAGTTCCGCGCGGACCTGGGGGATCGTGGGGACGCGCGCCGTTTTTTTCCCCTTCCGACGCGGTGCCGGAGTTGCTCCCGGATCAAGAACCCGTAGGCCATCGTCGTCATGGTGACGTGATGGTGCCAGCCCAGCCAGCGGCGGCCTTCGAAGTGATCGAGCCCGAGGTCATCCTTGAGTTGCGCGTAATCTTGCTCGACCCGCCAGCGCGCCTTGGCCCAGCGGACCAGTTGAACCAACGAGATGCGCTGTGGGGCGGTGGCGAGCCAGTACTTCGTCGGTTGGGCGGCGTCCGCGGGCCATGCAATGAGCAGCCATTGCTCGTCTTCCGGCGGCTTGCCTGCGTGGTACCCGTGGGAGGGCCACACTCGGACCCGGGCGAAGCGCGACGTGAGTTTCCCTTTGCTCCCTTCCCGCCACGTCACGGTGTGGTACGCGGCGGCCGGCAGCGCGCGGGCCACGTCCCCCACACTGGGCGGCCGTTGGCCGCCGTAGTCCCAGCGCGTGGGTGGTCGTCCGCGTCCGGGGTTGGGCCGTCGGCGCCGTCGGGGTCGGCGTGTCCACACGCCGGTGCCCGATTCGACGCCCACAGCATAAGGCAAGTGCCGCGCCCGCAACCCGGCCCGGAATTCCGCGATCGTGCCGTAGCCAGCGTCGGCAATCACCCGTTGATCGGCCAGGCCCCAGGTGCGGGCATGATCAATCAGGTCGAGGGCCAGGCGCCACTTGGGCTGGTGGTGGACGGGCCCGGGGACGCCCGCGGCCGCACAGCGATCCGGATCCTGCGTCCACTCCTCCGGCAGAAACAGCGCCCAATCCACAGGCAGACTCGCCGTCGCGGTGGCGTGATGCAGGCTGACCGCCACCTGGCAGTTGGCGACTTTGCCCAACGTCCCCGAGTATTGCCGCGCCACGCCGACGGACTGCGTGCCTTGCTTGGGGAAGCCGGTCTCATCCACGATCCACAGCCCCGGGCCCATGTCCGGACACAGCACGCCCGCCACCCGTTGGCGGACCGGCGCATAGGGCCACGGGCTCTTTCCAATAAAGTGCTGCAAGGCTTGGACATTCCCGTCGGGCAACCGCTTGGCCATGGGCTCGATGGACTTGCGCTCGCCTTCGAGCAGCAACCCGCGCACATAGGCCTCCGCCCACGGCTGGCGATCCTTGCGGCCCAGGTCCGGGAGGACGGCTGTCACGTACTCGACGAAACGCTGGCGCAGGGCGGGATCGGTGAAGGGCGGCGAAGTGACCATCGGCGACACCCGCGGCAACGACGTCTGCTGCGACGAGAGGTGCGATATATGCTGAGCTCGCTATCTCCATTCCACAGGCGTAGCCAAAGTCCTGCTGGTAATGTGACTTTGTAATACTAGTGTCCTGAGTCAAAAGTTCGCTCACAAAATCTGGCGACGCTCGCCAGGATTTGATCGGCGGTTTTGGTCCAGATAAAGGGCTTGGGAGCTTGGTTCTGATGATCGATGTAATGGTAGATGGCGGTTTCAAGCTCACGGGTGCTACGGTGGACGCCCCGGCGGAGTTGCTTTTCAGTGAGCGCGGCGAAAAATCGCTCCACCAAATTGAGCCAGGTGGCGCCGGTAGGAGTGAAGTGCACATGAAAGCGTGGATGCCGTACCATCCAGCGGTGGATGAGCGGCGTCTTGTGGGTCCCGTAGTTATCCATGATGAGATGCACCTCCAGGCCGTCCGGGACCGCCGTCTCGATCTGCCGAAGGAACGCGCGGAACTCTGTGGAGCGGTGACGCTGCCGACACTGACCCAGCAGTTTCCCGCTCTTGACCTCCAGGGCAGCGAACAGAGACGTGGTCCCATGGCGCATGTAGTCATGTGTTCGCCGTTCAATTTGCCCCGGCCGCATCGGCAACAACGGCTGCGTCCGGTCCAAGGCTTGGATCTGGCTCTTCTCATCGACGCACACGACCAAAGCCTGATCCGGGGGGTTCAAATACAAGCCCACGATGTCGCGCACCTTTTCGATGAACAACGGATCGCGCGAAAGCTTAAAGGTGTCGCTCCGGTGCGGCTGCAGCACAAACGCCCGCCAAATCCGGCTGACGGCACTCTGGCTCATGCCCGTCCGCCGCGCCATGCCCCGGGTGCTCCAGTGCGTCGCATCTGGTGGGGCGCTCTCCAATGTCAGCGCCACGACGCGCTCCACATCCGCGTCCTGGATCGTGCGGGGCGCGCCGGGACGGGGTTCATCCAACAACCCGTCCAACCGGTGCGCCAGAAAGCGTCGCCGCCACTTGCCCACCGTCCACGGGGTCAGGTGCAGCTTCGCGGCCACGTCTTGGTTGGACACCCCGTTGGCTGCGGCCAGGACTGCCGCAGCCCGTCGCGCCAAGGCTTGCGCGGTCTTCCGGCGACGCAGCCATTGCTCGAGGGTGTCTCGCTCCTCCACCGTCAGGGTCAGGGGTGCCAAGGCACGGCCACGGGGCATGGGAGATCCTCCGGCGGGAGTTTCTCTCACCATAGCACCATCCCATGTCCAATGGAAGATATTTCTAACTCAGGACACTAGTTGTGAGGCGCATCAAGACGGCAACCTCAGCACTGCTGTGGGAGTACGACGTTAAGGGAAAGCCTCTTGTACAGGTGGGGGACCTGAGCATCGTCACCAATTGGAACGGAGCACCCCTTTGTGTCATTGAGACGATCGAAGTGAGGACGGTGCCCTTCAAAGCGGTCGATAAGGGGTTCGTGTACGATTATGGCGAGGGCGACCGCTCAATGAATTGGTGGCGTAAGGACATGTGGGAGTATTACTCACAAGAATGTCGTTCTCTCGGACGAGCACCCACTTCTGAAATGTCTGTGGTGTGTGAGCGTTTTCAAGTCAACTTCCCTGAGCAGGACTGAACTCCGCGACGTAGTTGGCCTCTTACAATATCCGAGTACAATCTGATAGGTAACCTTCTCGGCACCCTTCCGCAACCGCTGTAGTTTCTCGTTGAAAGCTTGCCCGGGTTTCTCTGCAAAAGTTGACCACCTCCTGAGGCATCGAATCCCTCATTCCAAGACTGGGGTGAAGGGGGGAGGAGATGCTGTCAATGGAAGCGTGGGCCGCCGTTCGTCAGTTGCATGCGCAAGGACATTCCGTCCGCCGCATTTCGCGTGAACTGGGCCTCTCTCGTCAGACCGTCCCGCCCTGGGTAGTCCTGAGCCTCCGCGCTACCAGCGTAAACCAACAGAAAATCAACAACTCGCGCCGTTCGTCGCGCTGATCCAACAGATGACGACGGAGCAGCATCGCATCGGTAGTCGGATCCTGAACGAGATTTGGGCGCGCGGGTACCGCGGCTCCGCCGCGGCCTTCTATCGCCTCGGGAGCCATCTGCGTCCCACGCAGTCCGATCCACGGGGCACCGAGCGCTTCGAGACCGCGCCTATCCCTCGATTCGCTTCCAGGATCGCGTGGTGACGCGGATCTCCTAAATTTAAATCAGTGCGGCGTGCCGCCGGAGCCGCGCGGCCGACTTTCCAAGAACTCGAGATCCACGCAGCGGCGGCAACCCGAACCTACGCCTGACCTAGCAGCCGCGTTGGCGCTGGCACGCCCTGGCGCGGAACGCGCTGATCTCGAGACGCAACGGGCGGCTCAGCGAACGGAGACCCCAAACGGTCTGCCAAACTGATTGACGCCGGTCCCCTGTGTGCCGAGCGTCGTCCATCCGGCCCCGGTCATGTCGTCGATGCGGACGACGCGGTTGTTGCCGGAGTCGGCCACATAGATTCTGCCGCGTGCATCCACGGCAACGCCAGTTGGCGTGCTGAACTGGTTGACGCCGCTGCCTTGGGTGCCGAACGTCGTCCACGCATTGCCCGCCATGTCATCCATTCGCACGATCCGGTTGTTGCCGGAGTCGGCCACGTAGATGCGGAGCGAATTGACTGCGACGCCGCGGGGGCCGTTCAATTGCAGCGCACCGGTCCCCTGCGCTCCCACGGCGATCCAGCCTCCGCCGTTGCTGTTGTCGATGCGGGCGACGCGACCCTGGTCTTTGTCTGTCAGGTAGATGCGACCCTTTTCGTCGAGGGCCAGCCCTCCCGCCGTGACAGGGTACGGACTTCTCTGAGGCACGAGATAGTACTGTTTGATCGGGAAACACTTGCCCGCGAGCAGCCCCCCGCTCATCGCCGCGTTAATCCGCCACACGCAGTGCGCATCGGCCATATAGATGTTCCCATCCGGATCCGTGCCGATGCCCTGCGGGCTAAGAAACATACCACCGGTCAAGAAGCTGCCGTGTGTCCCCAGGACCTTCCATCCATGCCCCGTCATATCATCGACGCGGACCACCCGGTCGTTCCAGCTGTCCGCCACGACGATCCGCCCTGAAGGATCGGCGGAGATCCCGGTCGGCTCATGGAACTGGTTCGTCCCCGGACCCAGACTGCCCAACGCGACCCAACCCGAGCCGGTCATATCATCGATGCGCACGATCCGGTTATTGTCGAAGTCCGTGACGTAGATTTGGGGCCCGGAGGCGGACGCCGCCCCGGGTGGCGGGGCCGGAGGCGTTTGCGCAGACCCGCCGAGCGCGCCCGCATGGACCGTCAGAAGCACCACGACCGCCCAACCGAGAAGGCGGGCACGCGTGAGGCGGAAGATCACTCCGCCTGCGGGTCGTGAGTGGCTACGGAACAGTCCTTCCCTCCGGTTGGCCTTGAAGCGACGAAGCCGCCAAATGAACATCGAGGCCCCCCTGCTCACAGTATTAGTCTCCTCCGGATCAAGCTCCAGTTGCGATCTTTCTCACATCCTCGTCGTACTCGGAAAGACCGTCTACGATCTCGATCACACAACTGCCCTCGAGCGCTTCGCTGTTGATTTGGACGCCTTGGGCCCCCTCAAGACAGCCTAGGATATCCGGGTCGGCCGTCGAACCCTCCAAGCGGCCGGCGGCTCGACCCCGAAGGCGCAGTGTGATGCACATCACAGTCGGAGTCGCACGCTACCCCTACGAGGGCGCCAAGGGTCGGTCAGCAGCCACGGCGGGTCCGCCGGATCGGACGGTTCACGCGCGGAACCTTCGCCGGCCGGAAGGGGGATACCCCCCGTCATGCGACGTCCTCGAACGCGCACCGGGGTGGATCTCGGGAAGGCCGCCGCGGCCTGGCGGGGAGGACGGCGCCGCGCGGCGACCGCCCTTGCGGTCGTGCTCCTCATGATCCCGGCGTCCGCGATGGCCCAGCCCGCGAGTGCCCCGCCGAGGGGGTGCGTGGGACACTCGGGTCCATTGACCTTGTCGCTCGTTCCCCATGTGCCCCAGGTTGTGCTCGAGATTGAGCTCGTACTCCGGAGCACCGCCGACGGAACGATTCACGACGACCCCAACCAGATCACGCTCATCACCGACCAGGGTGAGCAAGCGGTTCCGCTCACGGCCGCACAGGCGAAGAATATGTTCTCCAATACCGCACAAGTCATCGTGGGAACCCTCGCGTTCGGGCTAACCGGCTACCTGGCGACCACGGAAGCGCGGGCCGCACTGGTGAAGCACATCGACGACACCATCTGGACGGTGACCGAGATTCCACCGGGCGCGGCGCGGACAGGTTCGGTGTACTTCAAGCCGCCCGATCCGAAGACCGATCAGTTCATGCTGACGGTGGACGGCCTGTCCGATGATTCGGGGGCGTTGCCGGCGATCCACGTGGGTTGTGGGCTCGTGAAGGACGCGTCCGCCAAGACCGCGCCGCCGACGACGACGGTCCGAACCTATGCCACGGCCCTGCGTACCGCGTCGGGCCCCTTGGCCATGACCCTGACGCGGGTGGAATTCGCCGCAGACTCGACGTCTGCAGACGTGACTGTCGAAAACAACTCGGATGTGGAGGCCAATCTCTTTTTCGCGAAGCCCGCGACCGTCCTGCGGGATGCCTCCGGGAACTCCTACGCGCTCCAGGATTTGAAGACGACGCTCCCGGATCGCGTGCCCGCGCACGGCAGCGTCCACGGGATCCTGGTCTTTGCGCCGGTGCCTCGGCCGCCGCTCACCACCGCCGCGACGCTGTCGATGCCAAACGTGCAGCTCGGCCAGGACGTCCTGGAGTTGAAGATGGACATCCCGTTCTGAGCGGCGGAGCGGCGGGGGCCGCTCTGGAGATCGGGCCTCGGTGCCGGCGGCGCGTGCGACCATTGCCGCCGGCGCCACCGCGTCCACGCGAGGCGACCCAGTCGGCGAAACTGGTCAGGCCCGACAGGCGCATGAACGCCGCACCGCTAAGGGACGGCACGGTCGGGGCTGCGCCCACGCCAACGACGGCGAACACCACGGTCTGCGCGGCGACTCGGCGCTCCGCCAATCGCCGTACGCGCGCCTGCTCGCTAGCGGGGGCATGGGGGACACGCGGTCGACCGGCGGTGCGCTCGCCACACGACGGGTCCGTCCGGGATCTGCGCAACCAGGCGTGCGCCCGCCTCGGTGTTCCACGCCGCGTACTCCACGGTCTCTCCCGATCGGGCCGACCTCAGATATTCGAGGGTGTAGCTGACGGGACGTGCTTGCGGATCGATCCCGAGCGCAGCCAGCGCGTCGTCGAACAAGTCGAGGTAGACGGCGTTGTTCATGTGTCCGCGGGGATCGCATTCGTGGGCGAACACCCTATGCCGCCCGGTGAGGGCGCCGATCGGGGGGATCGGCGTGGCCTCCTCCTGGATACGGTGAAGGTCGCCGGGGGGGATGGGAAACGCGGCGAGCATCGACGGCGGAATGCGCGCCGGGCGGCCGTTGGTATCGGTGAGAATCCAATCCATGGTGACGGTGCCGACGCGGCCGCCCGCGGCATCGCGGACCGCGTTCACGCGACGGGCCCAGACCCGGCGCACGCCGACGACCTGCGTGGTGACCTCGAGCGTCGCCGCGTGCTCCACCGGGACCGCGAGGTCCACGCGCGCGTCCCGCACGAGCCAGAAGAGCCCGTGTGTCAGGTACCACGACAGCGGAAAGCCGACCGCGGCCGAATGCGCGAAGGCGGTCTCGGCGGCGTAGCGGAGGATGGTCGCGCTTCGCGCAGTCCCGTCAGGCCCGCACTCGTCGAATCGGACCCGGAAGGGCTGAGTGTAGAGTGTTCGGCATCAGGGCGCTCCGGTCCGGATCTCCCGCGCATCGGGGAAGGAGGGGGTCATCATGGCTCGAGCATCACCGTGCAGCACTATCGCGACCTGTTCCCGCTCGCCCCAAGCGACCGCGGACGGGTGTCGCCGAAAGACCGGCCGGCGCGGTGGCAAACGCCGGCCGGTCTCACCTCGTGACCGCCGCATCGTCCGCACGTCGGCCTGCCGTTTCGTTCACCGCGCCGCCCGCGCGGTTGACGGCTACTGCTTCGCGAGGGTCCGAAGCGCCGACGTCATGTTGGTGATCGCCTGATCGACCGTGCCTTTCCCGTTCATCACGTCCACCATCGGCTGGCTGAACAGGAACTTGCCCTCGGCCTCACCGGTCCACGGCGTGTTCCCCCAGTCCGGGCCTCCGTAGCGCACGGCGGTCGCGAGCTGGGTCACGAGCGCCTTCCGCGCATCGTTCTGCTGGTAGAAGTCGGCGCTCGCGGTCAACTTGACGACCGGGAGGGCAGACGCCGCGGTCGAGACGACGAACTGGGTGTACCACCCCGGATCGTACATCCACTGCAGCAGCTGCAACCCGAGCTGCGGGTGCGCGGACTTCTGGAACACGAATAGGTCGAACCCGCCGAGGAACGAGCGGCTCGTCTGCCCCGCATGGTTCACCGGGGTCACCACCGCGCCGACGTTCTGCAGCAGGTTCGGGTTCTGTGCTTCGATCGTCTGGAGCAGGTCGCCGTTGTACCAGAACATCGCGATTTTCTTCAAGAGGAACAGCTGCACCACGTCGTTGTTCTTGTACGTCGGGGTCGCGGGCGGCGCCACCTTGTACTTGAGGTAGAGGTCCGTCACGAACTGCAGGGCCTCCCGCATCGCCGGGCTGTCGGAGGCGATCTTGCCGGTCTTGTCGATGACGCGGCCGCCGTTCGAGATCCCGAGCGGGATCCACATCTGGCCGGGCCACGTGCCTTCCACCGCGATCCCACACCCGAACTGGTCGGCGGTCGTCAGCTTCTGCGCCGCGGCCGTCCACTCGGCCCACGTCGTGGGAGGGCGGACGCCCGCTCGGTCGAGCAGGTCGCGGTGATAGAAGAGCACGCGGGTCTCGTTGTACCACGGGAGGCCGTACACTTTGCCCTGGTAGGTCACGTACGCATCCCGCTGCAGGGGCAGGAAGGTCGGCGCCAGGTCGCGCGCGGCCTGCGTGAGGTCCATCAGAGCGCCGGAGGCGGCGAACTGCGTGCCGACGTCCGGTCCCTGCTCCCCGACCTCCGGAGGATTGCCGGCCGTGATGGCGGCGAGCATCTTGGCGATCGACTCCTGGAAGACCATGAACTCGATGTCCGTGGACGTTCCGTGGCTCCGGTCAAACGCCGCGCAGTGGTCCTTGAGCAGCGGTTCGCGGGCGCCGTTGTTGAAGTTCTCCCGGCTCCAAAAGCCGAGCGGTGTGGTTCCCGCGGCGTCCGCGCGCCAGGGCGCGGCCGCACCCGCGAGGCCCGCGGCCGCCGGAGCCAACAGTCCCAATGCGATCGAGTCCTTGAGGAATTTTCTCCGTGAACGAGCGCGTGTCGACATCGCATCCCCTCCCGTTGTGCCGATCGGATCGTTTCTAGATGCACGCATGCCCGACCGCCCGACGCTGAGCGCCTGCCTAGGGACCCACCCCCACACATGGTACGAAACGTCCCCCGGCGGCTGCCATCGGGCGGCGATCCGATAGCCGGACGGGCTCCCCCAGTACGCCGTCCGTCACCCGCACCCCGCGTCAGGCCTTGACCGAGCCGGCGGCGAGCCCGCCGACCAGATACCGCTGGAACAGCACGAACAGCGCCACGATCGGCACCGTGGTCAGCGTCGCCATCGCGAACAGCGCGGTGTAGTCGTTGTTCGAGGCTCCATACGAGGCGAGTCCGGTCGCGAGCACCTTGCGGGCATCATTGTTGATCAACACAAACGCAAACAGGAAGTCGTTCCACGAGTTCACCATGGACAGCGTGGCGACCGCCGCGACGCCAGGCGCCGCGAGCGGGAGCGCGATTCGGAACAGCACCCCGAACCGCCCGCAGCCGTCGATCCGGGCCGCATCCTCGAGCTCCTTCGGCAGGCCAAGAAAGTAGCCGCGCAGCAGCCACGTCACGAACGGCAGATTGAACGTGACGAGCGCGAGGATCAGCCCGAGGTAGGTATCGACGAGATGCAGGCGCGCCATCACCAGGAACAGCGGGATCAGCAGCACGACGGGGGGGAACATCTGGATGATGAGCAGCGTGATCCCGAAGGTGTTCTTTCCCCGGAAGTCCATCCGCGCCAGCGCGTACGCGCCCCAGGAGCCGGCGAGGATCACGAGAAGGGTCGTCGCCGCCGAGACGATCAGGCTGTTCTTGAAGTACTGCACGAACGGGATGTTGGGGGAGGTGACGACCCGGACGAAGTTGATCCAGGTGACGGCCCCCGGCCACACCGTCGGGTGCAGCGAGTAGGCGTCCGCCTGCGGCGTGAACGCCGTGCGCAGCATCCAGTAGAACGGGAACAGCGCGACCACCGCGAGGGCCGCCACGGCGAGGAACGCTGCGGTGTCGGCGGCCGTCCGTCGCGCGCGGGCGCTACCCAATTGACTGGACCTCGCGGATGTACTGCCAAAGGTACACCGCGCCCATCGCTAGGATGAAGAGAAACATGAGCGTGGCGATCGCCGCCGCCGAGCCGAAGTCTCCCGCGAGGAACGCGGTGTTGTACACGGCGATCGGGACCACGTTGGTCGCGTTCGCGGGGCCGCCCTGCGTCAAAATCCACGGGATCGGGAAGTACTGGAACGCGTTGATCGCGGCAAGCAGCACCGCGATCATCGAGATCGGTCGAAGGAGGGGAAAGGTCACCAGCCAGAACCGCTGCCACGTCGTGGCGCCGTCCACCTCCGCGGCGCGCAGGATCTCGTTGTCGATCCCGGACAGCCCCGCGAGCAGCACGACGAACTGGAAGGGGAAGCTCTTCCAGATCATCACGGCGATGAGGGACTGCAGGGCGTGGGGCGCGGAGAGGAAGATCGGCGGATGACGGAGACCCACGTCGTGGGCCATCGCGGTGAGGATCCCGAACTGGTCGTTGTACATCCAGCCCCACACGAGCGCCGCGACGAACGCCGGCATCGCCCACGGGACGATGAACACCGCGCGCAGCACGCCGCGCCCCCACATCGGCCGGCTGAGCAGCAGCGCGAGCCCGAGCCCGATCGCGTACGACCCGGCCACCGACGCGACCGTGAACACCACGGAGACCCACAGCGAGTGGAGCGCCTCGGGATCGCGCAGCACCGCGGCGTAGTTCGCCAGCCCGATGTAGGTCGGGTGCGGGCTGCTGATCTTCCATTCCTCGAGGCTGATCAGCGTGTTGAAGAACAGGGGATAGAGATCCACCAGCACGACGCCAAGCAGCGTCGGCGCGATGAGGATGTAGGCGGCGTTGCGGTCGGACCACGCGCCGACGCCCCCCGCGGGCGAGGACGGGGGGCGTCGGGCGGGTGCTTCAGTACCGGGGGGAGCCATCGCGTCGGGGTTCCAGGCGCGGCGCGGCGGTTCCTTCTCCCTACGTGCGGCGCCCGGCCATCCTGGCGTACCGCTCGGCGAGGATGTGGAAGGCCAGCTTTTTCGTCGCCTTGTCCTCCGCGATCAGGCCTTTGCGGTTGACGCCTCGCTGGAACCGGGTCTGCCGCCGTTCGGACCGGAAGTCGTACAGAATCCACGGGCAGATCCCGCGGACATAGGCCGCGCGCTCCAGGCAGTCGAGTTGGCGGCGGTAGACCTCGGCCTGGCACTCCTCGGTGAACAGCTCGTGCGCGTCCCCGTGGAGGCCCGCCACCGCGTCCGCGCCGGTCTCGGTGATGACGACCGGCTTGCCCGGGCGGGAGTGCTCCAGCAGGCGCTCCAGGCCCGAAAAATCCGGCTCGTACCAGCCGAAGTACTCGTTGATGCCCACGAGATCGAGGCGCGCCGCCAGGCGGTCCTCGATCCGAAAGGTTTGGCGGTTGATCAGGCAGGCCGCGCTGACCAGCCGCGTCGGGTCGGCCCGGCGTGCCGCCGCGGCGAGGCGCGACATGAAGTCGTAGCGGGCGTCGGTATCGGCGTTCTCGTTGCCGACGCCCCAGACGATGACCGAGGCCCGATTGCCGTCGCGCGCGATCAGCTCGAGGAGCTGGTTCTCCGCGTCCGCGTAGGTGTCGGGGTTGGCAAAATCGATCGCCCAATAGACCGGGATCTCCGACCAGAGCAGCACCCCTGCCGCGTCGGCGATCTCGGCGACGCGCTCGTGGTGGGGGTAGTGGGCGAGGCGGAGGAAGTTGCAGCCGAGTTCGCGCGCGTGCGCGAACCGGCGCTGGAGGTCGGCCTCGGTCGCGACCTTGCCGAGCTCGACATCGTCCTCATGGACGCAGACGCCGCGGAGAAAGAGCGGCTGGCCGTTGAGCAGGATCTCCTCGCCCCGCACCGTGATGTCGCGGAAGCCGACGCGCTCCGCGACGCGGTCGTCGCCGAAGCGCGCCTCGACCTCGTACAGGCGCGGGGCCGCCGGCGACCAGAGCGCCGGCGCGGCCGGGATCGTCGCGGCCCCGCGCCCCGCGACCACCGGCACGGCGCACTCCACGCCGAGCTCGGGGACGGCGACGTGCGCCGTGCCCGAGACCGGGTCGGAGACGACGAGCTCCGCCGCGATGCCGCCCTGGCAGTGCGATACCCTGAACGCGCGGATGAACACCGCGGGAAGCACGAGCAGGTCCACCTCGCGGTACAGTCCGCCGTGGTTGAACCAGTCGAAATGCTGCATCGGCACGCGGTCCGGGCGGCGTCGGTTGTCCACCTGGATCAGCAGCCGGTTGGCGCCGGCGTGGAGGTGCGCCGTGAGCTCCACGAAGAACGGGGTGGAGCCGCCCCGGTGCGAGGCGAGGTACCGGCCGTTGAGAAAGACCCGCGCCTCGTAGTTCGCCGCGCCCACGCGCAGGACGACCCGCTCGGCCGGGGCCGGCGTCCAGTCGATCGTCCGCGCGTACCAGCCGGCTCCCTCGAAGAAGCGCCACTCGGGCTTCACGCACGTCCAGCAGGAGGGCACCGCCACCAGGTCTGCCCCATCCGGGTCGTAGTCCCTCGGCGTCGTCCACACGCGCGGCGGCAGGGGCTCCTGCTCGAACCACCGCTGGCGCAGCCCCTCGTCGAACAGATCCGGCGTGAACCGCCAGTCCCCGGCGAGCGGGACGCGGCGCCGGCCGCCCATCGCGACCGCGTCCAGCGGGCCGACCCGCGTCGCGTAGGCGTCGGCGTAGGCTTCGTCGTGGAGGTGGGCGAACGGGTCGCGCGCCGCCGTCATCGCGCGCACTCCAGGCGGTAGCCGATGCCGATCATGCGGCGGAACCGCCACGCGTGCCAGCCCGGCCACAGGGCGTCGGCGATCATCGCGATGGCGACCCAGCGGAACCACGTGGAGAACGTGTTGGAGATCCCCTGCGGTTCTTCGTAGCCGCGCACCCAGCCGTCCTCCCGGCGGATGCCCGTGAGCTCGTCAGGGAATCCGCCGTCGTCGGCCTGGAACGCCAGCAGCGCCGCGAGCTTGCGTCGCAGCCAGTCGACGGTGTCTCCACGGCGGTGGTCGATCAGCATGGACGCGTGGACGAGGAGATCCACCAGATCGACGTCGATGCACGCCGTGTCGATCTCGGCTGGACGCGCCAGCGCGTAGTCCACCGCGTGGTCCTGATACCGAAGCGGCCGGCCGGTCGCGTACCAGAGATGATAGCAGTGCATCGACCCGGCCATCGCCTCCAGCCCGGCGCGTGCGTCGGAGAGTTGCCCGACCCCCCAGAACCCGGTGGCCGGCTCCTGGAGGCGGTCGTGCCAGTCGAACAGGATGGCGATGGCGCGCTCGATCTGCGCCGGCGCCGCGAGGTCGAAGCGGCGCATCAGCAGCAGGAAGCTGCCGAGGTTGACGATGTTGTTGCCCTCCTGCCACGGGTCGCGCAGGTCGCGGTCGGAGAGCCAGGCCTTGAGCGTGAGCGGGTCGAGCCAGGGGCGCGCGAACGTCAGGAGCGGAGCGCGGCCGGGATCCAGCGCCTCGACGGCCCCGAGGGCATAGTTCGTGACGTGGAAGTCGATGTAGCGCCACGTTTCATCCAGGTCCGCCTTCTTGTAGACGTCCGCGTCGGTCATGCCAGGCACCCGGAAGATACCGTCGCGGCGGCGGTGTCGCATGCAGCCAGTCGACGAGGCCGCATGCGTGCGTCGGCCGTGACGCCCGGCAGACCGTCCAGCAGGTACCGGCACATCACGCCGTTATAGGTGCCCGGCAGCAGCATCCCCGGCCAGCGGACCGGATCGTGTGCGGCGCTGATGCGCGTCACGCCGTCCGGCAGGCCCGGCGCCTGCATCGCGTCCAACCAGGCCAGCGTGCGGGTGCGGGCCCGTTCGATCTGCGCCTGCAGGACGGCGTCCGTGATGGCTGGCGCGCTGGTGTTGGTCCCTCGAGTCATCGCGCGTCTCCCCCCGGGAGGGTTCCCACTCGGGTTCCGCTAGCCGGGCCCGGACGGTCCGTGCGGTCCACGCTCGGTCGGCCGCAGCGCTCTGATGCGTCGGCCATGCGTGCCGCGGGGCGGTGCGCTGCCACTCGTATTGTCCATCCCGGGCACGGACCAGGAAATCGGGCGCACGACGGATACTCCGTTCGGGGGGCGCTTGTTAGCGTGGAAGCGGTGAAGGTCGCGAAGCGAGAGCGTCCCGTGGGAAGAGGCGGCAAGCGCGTCGAGGGGCACGCATGAGTGCGACGGTCGGGGATCGCCGGCACGGGACCAGGGAGGCGTGTCATGACTGATTCATCAGCACGGACGCATGCGGGGGGACCGGACGGACGCGTGCGTCGTCGGGAGTTCCTGAAGGGCGTAGGGGCTGCCGCGGCCGCGACCTCGATCTTCGGGGAGGTGCTGACGCGGGGCCCGGAGGCGGCGTACGCCGCCACGTCCTTGGAGCCGACGGCGGGGGCAGAGCGGGTGTTTGCCAGCGCCGACAACGAGGGATTGATCAACGTCCACGTCGTGGACGGACGCATCATCCGCGTCAGCAGTCTCGATTATCCAAACAACCTGGCCTCGCCGATGGCGCTGAACTGGCACCACCGGACGTACGCAGCCGACCGGATTCTGTACCCGATGGTCCGGGTCGACTGGAAGCCCGGCGGCGGCAACCGTGAGACTCGAGGCGTCCCGCGCTACCGGCGGGTGAGTTGGAACGAGGCGCTCAACCTCGTGGCAGGGGAGCTCAAACGCGTCAAGACGCAGTACGGCAACGAGGGGATCTTCGGAGGCATGATCGGCGGGTGGTCGACCACGGGTCTGCTGAACACCAAGACGGGGCAGCTGGCCCGCTTTCTCAGCCTCTACGGCGGGTACACGAGCCGCATCGGCAACAAGAGCTACGCTGCGTGGCAGTGGGCCGCGCCGTACTCCTGGGGAGTGATCTTCCCCGACGACTCGTGGGCCGATACCGTCGCCAACACCAATCTTCTGATCGCCTGGGGCAGCGACCCCATGAACGTCCAGAAGGTGGTCGGGCCGCTGCAGGGACGCACGAACGACTGGATCGCCGCCTTCAAGCAGCGGGGTGGGAAGCTGATCACGATCGACCCGCTCTACTCGGACACCGCTGAAGTGTCTCAGGAGTGGATTCCGATCCGCCCGGGCACCGACTCGGCGTTGGCCGCGGCGATCGCATACGTCATGATCACCGAGAACCTGTACAACAAGGCGTTTGTCGACACGTACACGGTGGGATTCGAACCGTTCCGGCAGTACGTCATGGGGGAGACCGACCACCAGCCGAAGACCCCCGAGTGGGCGGCCGGGCTGACCGACATCTCGGCGGATAGCATCCGGGCGCTCGCCCGCGAATTCGCGCAGACCCCGCGCGTCAAAATTACGACGGGCTTCGGCATTCAGCGGCAGGATCACGGCGAGCAGCAGGTGAGGATGCTGATCACGCTGGCGGCGATGAAGGGTGAGTTTGGGCTGCCCGGCGGCGGGCTGACGGCGTCGATCCCAGGATTCGGCTCTGCCGGGGACGCCCGCGTCACGGGGACCGGTCCCACCGGGTTTCCGGGAGCCCCCAACCCGGTGACCCAGCTGATCCTGGACCAGCAGTTTGCCGACGCGGTCCTGAACGCGCCCTTCACGATGCACCAGAACGGCACTACGTATCAGTACCCGCAGCCCGGGAAGTCGGAGATCAAGCTCATCTACTGGGTCGGCGGCTCCACGCTCAACCAGCACGATGAGGTGAACAAGAACCTGCAGGTCTTCCGCAAGATGGAGACGATCATCATTCAGGACAGTTGGTGGACCCCGTCGGCGCGGCACGCGGACATCGTGCTGCCGATCAACACGCTGCTCGAGCGCGACGACATCAGTCAGACGTGGCGGTACGTCGTGTACCAGCATAAGGTGATCGATTCGCTGGGCGAATCCAAGAGCGACTTCGAGGTCTTCACGCAGCTGTCGGCACGGCTCGGGTTCCAGGACAAGTTCACGATGGGGCTGACGGGCGACCAGTGGCTCCAAAAGATCTACGCCACCGCCAAGATCCCCATGAGTTACGAACAGTTCAAGGAGGTCGGCTACTACGAGCTCCCGATCGACGAGACGCCGTACGTGGCCTTCGCGGCGTTCCGCAAGGACCCGGCGGCCAATCCGCTCAACACCCCGTCGGGAAAGATCGAGATCTACTCGGCGGCCATCGCGAAACTCGGGTACACCGACTGCCCGCCGACCCCGCAGTGGATGGAGCCCTTTGAATGGCTCGGCAGCCCCAAGGCGGCGACGTACCCGTTCCATCTGATCACCAAGCATCCGATCTACCGCCGTCATTCGTCGTACGACAACGTCCTGGAGCTCCACCAGTTCAGCAAGGTCAATGGGTACGAGCCGATCCTCATTAACCCCGCGGACGCCGCGGCCCGCGGGATCGCGACCGGCGACGTCGTGCGGGTCTTCAACGATCGCGGACAGGTGCTCGCCGCCGCGGTCGTCTCGACGCGCATCCGCCCGCGGGTGGCGCTGCTGCACGAAGGGTCGTGGTACACGCCGGCCGAACCGGGACGCATCGGCAGTCTCGATCGCGGCGGCTGCACCAACGTCCTGACGTCTCAGCGGGGGACGTCCCAGCTTGCGCAGGGGCCGGTCGCCTACACCAATCTGGTCGAGATCGAACTGTATGTTGGGGGTGAGCGCCCGAACGACTACGTGCCGATCGCCAGCGTCTGAGCCGGCTGCCGGAAGGGAGGGACCGAGATGTATCAGCACATCCTCATCGCGGTCGACGACAGTGCGTGCAGCACCACGGCACTCCATCACGGGCTGAGTCTGGCCAAGGAACAGGGCGCCGAGGTGCGGATCGTGCACGTGCTCGACACGCGGGTGTTCTACACGTCTGAAGGCTTCGACATCGGCCCCATCGTCGAGGCGGCGCGGCAGGCGGGACAGGAGATTGTCGACCGCGCCGCGGCGGAAGCGCGCGCGGCGGGTATCGCCGCGGTCTCGGTCGCGCCGATCGAAGCGCTCGGCGATCGGATCGGGGCGGTGATCGTGGCGGAAAGCCAGCGGTGGGGGGCGGACCTGATCGTCATCGGCACCCACGGCCGCCACGGGATCGGCCACCTCTTCCTGGGGAGCGTAGCCGAAGGGGTCGTGCGCGCGACGTCGGTGCCCTGTCCTGCTGATTCGAACCGCGTAGCCTGCGAGCCGCGGGTGCCGGGGGCCGGTCCGGCCGCCGGCACCCCGCGCGGTCGTTCCATCTGATGCGTCCGGCGCAGGCCGCGCCCGCTCAACGTACTCAGAACACGCCCAACACGTGTTCCGCTTAGGTGCGTCGGTCAACCGCCGCGCGCGCTCGCGGCGCGCCTAGGAGTTCCTCCAACGCGATGCGATGACGCGCCCGCCGTCACGCGTGCGCGAGCTGGGGGTTCATGCGCAGGGTCACGACGGGGCACGGCGCATGCCGGAGCACACCCTCCGCCACACTACCGAACAGCACCCGGGGCAGTCCGGCGCGGCCGTGGGTGGCCATGACGATCATCTCGACGTGGCGGTCCTCCGCGAGCTCGAGGATCTCTTCGACCGGCGCGCCGATGCGACGTGGAGTTCGACCCGCACGGGCTCGCGCACCGCGCGGGGCAGCAGCGTCCGGTACCACCGTTCGAGCTCATCGCGCGCCCTGGTCGAGCTGGACGTCGATGAACTCGCCGGCGTCCAGGCGCTGATCGACCTGCTGCTGGGACAGCACGTGACACAGCAGCACCCCGACGCCCAGACGGTGCCCCAGCTCAACCGCGTGGGCCACCGCGCGTCCCGATGCCTCGGACATATCCGTCGGAGCCAGAATCATGTGTCGACTCGTGTCCATGATCGTACGCCTCCCGCACTGTGCCTTGCGTCCCATCCGCGGCCGCGATACGCAACTGCGTGCCACCGATTCGGTGCCGTATCGCACCCATGACCCGCGCGTCCCACCTTATTGTGCGACGGGGCGGCCTCCGGCGGTATCAGGCGGAGCATGGATTCGTTCGGTCGAGCGCGGGGCGAGGTGGGGCCGGGCGTCAGGCGCCGCCGGAGGCGAGATGGCGCGTGAACCAGGCGCAGGCCAGCCGCGCCACTTCCTCAAGGGCGCCTGGCTCTTCGAACAGGTGCGTGGCGCGGGGGACGATGATCAACTGCGCTTCGGCGGCCAGCTCGCGGCGGGCTGCCTCGTTCATGGCGATGACCGTCTGGTCCCGCTGGCCGACGATGAGCAGGGTGGGAGCCCGCACTCGGGCGAGCACGGGCTCGGCTAAATCCGGACGACCTCCCCGAGACACGACCGCGCCGACGAGCCTCGGCCGTTCGGCGGCCGCGGTCAGCGCGGCCGCCGCCCCGGTGCTGGCGCCGAAGTAGCCGATGCGGAGGCCCGTCGTGTCTGCCCGCGCGCTGATCCAGTCGGTGGCGGCGACGAGCCGCGCAGCCAGGAGCGGAATGTCGAAGCGCAGGGCGCCTGTCGCCTCGTCCGCGGCTTCTTCCTCACGCGTCAAGAGATCCATCAGCAGGGTGGCGAAGCCCGCGTCCTGGAGCACGGCGGCGACCAAGCGGTTGCGGGGGCTGAGGCGGCTGCTGCCGCTGCCGTGGGCGAACAGGACGATCGCCCGCGCTCCGTCGGGGACCACGAGATCCCCGTCGAGGGTCACGGCCGCCGCCGGAATCCTGACCGGGTGTTCGGCGTGAGCCGGGCGGGAGCGGGACTCGCGGGGTCCCGTCACCGCGCGCCGCCGGCCGGACGCGCCGACCGGCACCGGGCCCTTATTCCCATGCGACCGTGCCGGCCAGGCCAGGGTCGGCCACGCCCGCGAGCCGCCCCGGCTCCGCACCGACGGCGATGGCCTGCATCGAGCCGAACCGCTCCCGCATCTCGACCCGGTGTCCGAGCCGCACCAGCGCATCGGCGAGCGCCCCGCCCGCGCGCTCGACCTGGACCGGTTCCGCAGTTTCCACATGGAAGCGGACGCCGGCCACGGCGTGGTCGATCGTCTCCTGCCGACCGAGCACCCGCGCGAGCGCGTGCGCGAGGTTGCTGAGAATCGTCCTGCCGCCCGCGGCCCCGATCGCGAGGATGGGCCTCCCCTCGCGCAGGACGACCAGCGGTGCCATGTTGAACAGGGGACGCTTTCCCGGGCCGATCGAGTTCGGCCACCCGGCGCGCGGCTCGAACCGGGACATCCCGTGCCCGAGCACGAGCCCGGTGCCGGGGACGGACACGAGACTGCCGAAGCTTCCCCCGTGCGTATGGGTGAGCGACACCACGTTCCCCGGCGATCCGCGGCGCAGAGGTGCGCGGTGCCGGTCAGAGGATCGGGAGCGATGATGACGCCCGGATCGGGTGACGCCACGCCGGCGGCCGCCCGGTCTCGGAGGGCGCGCACACGCGCGCCGCCGAGTTCCGCGTCGGGATCCTGCGGCACGACGTCCGGGTCGCCGTAGCGGGTCAGCCGCTCCCGCCAGCACACCTTGGCGACCTCGATCAGGCGGTGGGCCAGGTCGGCGTCCCCGGACCGGTCCTCACACCCGAGCTCCTCCAGCACGCGGAGCATCTGAAGAATTGTCAGCCCGGCGGCGGGGAGCCCCGGGGTCAGGACCGTCGCGCTGTGGTAGACCGTCCGCACCGGCGCCGATTCGGTCGGCTGGTATGCTGCCAAGTCGCCGCGCGTCAGAATGCCGCCGGCCCGCTGCACGGCCTCGACGATCGCGCCGGCCAGATCCCCGCGGTAGAACACGCCGGGGCCGTCCCGTCCGATGCGCTCGAGGGTCGACGCGAGGTCCGGGTTCGTGAGCGTGTCGCCGGGCTCGGGGAGACGCCCGTGTATCGAGAAGAGGCGAAGGGCGTCGGGGTAGCGGTCGGCGTGCGGCAGCAGCATCGTCCGGGCCATCAGGGCCGTGGTGTTGTCGACCGCAAACCCCTCCCGCGCTGCGGTGATCGCGGGCTGGAGCACCGTCGGGAGCGGCAGGATGCCGAACCGCTCCTGAATGTACGTCAGGCCCGCGACGATGCCGGGCACCGCCACGCCGAGCCCGCCGACGCCGTTCAGCTGCCCGGCCACGGTCACGGTGCCGGCCCCGTCGTCCGAGACCGGGAACATGTCCTCCCGCGCCGCGGCCGGCGCCCGGCAGTTGAAGTCGACCGCGATCGTGCGGCCTTCCGCCGCGAGATGGACCAGCGCGCAGCCGCCGTAGCCGGCGACGCCCGTGCTCGACGGGGCCACGACGCCCAGCGTGAACGCGGCGGCCACGGCGGCATCGACCGCAGTGCCGCCCGCGCGCAGCGCCTCGAGGCCCGCCCGCGACGCGGCCGGGTGCCGCGTTGCCACCATTCCGCGTGTCACCGGGACGGTCACGAGCGGCCACCTCCTCGCGCGCGTGGGCCTTGGGCGGGAAGTCTTCCCGGGCGGCGACCCATCCCCTTCGTGGAGGGCCGGGCGCCGTCCGGCGTGCGGCGGCGCGCTATCGCTGCCAGCGAATCAGCGTCAGCTCCGACGGCGGCTGGACGGTGGCATGCTGGGGGATCGCGCGGGCCGTGAACAGCGCGGCCGGACTCGCGGTGGACACATGGGCGCGGTAGACAAACGCATTCGCGGCCTCGGGCAGCGGCTCCGAGCGGCGCATCTCGACGCGGGCCGGTTCGCCCCCGATCGCCTCGGCGTAGAGCTCCACCCGGACGTCGTCCGCGTCGAGCTCGCCGAGGAACACCGGCACGTGAAAGGCCCAGGTGTCGCCGTCCTGCTGGACGTCCAGATGCCCGAACCGCACGTCGTCCCAGTGCTGGGTGACTCGGAGTTCCCACGCCCGCAGCGCCCGCGCCAGCGCGCCGCCGTCCGCGCTGCGCTCCTGAAACCGGCGCGCGGCGGGGAGATAGAGCCGCTCGAGGTACTCCAGCACCATGCGGTTGCTGTTGAAGACCGGCGTCAGCGTCGCCATGCTCGCCCGCATGCGCGCCACCCACGCCTCCGGGATGCCGCGCGCGTCGCGCGAGTAGAATGCGGGGACGATCTCGTGCTCCAGGAGGTGGTAGAGCTGCTCCGCTTCGATCCGGTCCCACTCCGGTCCGGCGTGGATCTCGCCGTCGCCGAGCGCCCACCCGACCTCGGGCGTGTAGGCTTCGTCCCACCATCCGTCGATCTCCGAGACGTTCAGGCCGCCGTTGACGAGGATCTTCATGCCGCTGGTCCCCGACGCTTCCCACGGGCGGCGCGGGTTGTTGATCCACACGTCCACGCCCTGCACCAGCTGTTGGGCCAGCGCGCATGATCGTAGTCCTCGAGGAAGACGGCGTGCCTCCGGATCTCCGGTTGCTGGATGAAGCGCATCCATTCCTGCACCAGACGCTTGCCGGTCTCGTCCGCCGGGTGCGCTTTGCCGGCGACGAGGATCTGGACCGGGCGCGTCTCGTTCGTCAGGATGGCCCGGAACCGCTCCGGGTCGTGCAGCAGCAGCGTCGGGCGCTTGTAGTCGGTAAACCGCCGCGCAAACCCGAGGGTGAGCGCGTCGGGGTCGAGCACGCGGTCGACGGCGCCGAGCGCCTCGACGTGGGCGCCGCGCTGGCGGAGCTGTCAGACTCAAACGGGCGCGCGCATACGCGATCAGGTGCCGGCTCCGCGTGACCCGCAGGTCCCACAGCGCCTCGTCGTCGAGCGTCCGGATGCCGCCGCTCAGCTCGTCGGTCCGGCCGAGCCAGCGCTCTTTGCCGCAGGCGCGCGTCCACAGCCGGTCCGCTTCCGCGGAGTCCCACGTGGGCATGTGCACGCCGTTGGTGACGTGGGTGACCGGCACTTCCTGTTCGACCCAGCGCGGATACAGCGGCTGAAACAGGCGGCGGCTGACGACCTCATGGAGCCGGCTGACCCCGTTGGCCGCCGCGCAGCCGCGGAGCGCGAGGTAGGCCATGTTGAACGGCTCCTCGTCCCTGTCCGGACGGGTGCGCCCGAGCGCGAGCAGGTCGGAGACGGCGATGCCGCACTCCGCGAGATACTGCTCGAAGTACTGCTCGATCACCGCGGGCGCGAACAGATCGAACCCGGCCGCGACCGCGGTGTGGGTCGTGAACACATTGCCGGCCCGCGTCGCCCACAGGGCCTCCCAGAACGTCATGCCGGTGCGGACCATGCACTGCCGCGCCCGCTCCACAAGCGCAAACGCCGCGTGTCCCTCGTTGAGGTGGCACACGTCCACCGGCACGCCGAGCGCGGTGAGCGCGCGCCAGCCGCCGATGCCGAGCACGATTTCCTGCGCCAGCCGGGTCTCCGGTCCGCCCCCGTACAGCGCCCCCGTGATGCCCCGGTCGGTCGGCCGGTTCAGGGGGTCGTTCGTGTCGAGCAGGTACAGGGGGACGCGGCCGACCTGCGCCTGCCACACCCGGACCCGGAGCGTGCGCCCGGGCAGCTCGAGTGGAATGCGCAGCCGCGCGCCGGTGGGCGCGACGACCGGCCGGATCGGCAGTCCGGCGGGGTCGTTGTACGGGTATGCCTCTTGCTGCGCGCCCGTCGGGTCCACCAGCTGACGGAAATATCCCTGCTGGTACAAGAGGCCGACCCCGACCGCGGGCAGGCCGAGATCGCTGGCCGTCTTGAGGAAGTCGCCGGCGAGCACGCCGAGCCCGCCGGCGTAGAGCGGCAGCGCGGCTCCCAGCCCGAACTCCATGCTGAAATACGCAGCGCCTCGGAGCGGCGGCGTCGTATACGTGCGGCCGTACCACCCGGGCGACTCGAGATAGGCCCGGCGCGCGTCCGCGACGCGTTGCAGTTCGGCCATGAACGCCGGGTCGTTCGCCAGCTCCGCGAGGCGGGCCTGGGGGACCTCCTGCAGGACTTCCCAGGGGTTTTCGGTGCGCTGCCAGGTCGTCTCGTCCACGGCCCGCCAGAGCGCGTCGGCCTCGTGGCTCCACGTCCAGCGCATGTCCGCGGCCAGCTCGGCGAGCACGCCGAGGCCGTCGGGTAACTCGCGTGGTTGCACTGGACCGGTCAGCAAGGATCCCTGAGGCGCTCGACGGCCTGCGGCCTAGGAGGCCGCGAGGTGCCGCAGCACGTACTGCAGAATGCCGCCGTGCCGGTAGTATTCGACCTCGTCGTCGGTGTCGATGCGGCACAGCACCGGGATCTCCTCGACGCCTCCGGCGTCCCGGGTGATCCGGCAGCGCAGGGTCATGTGAGGCGTGATCCCGCGGGAGACGCCGATCACGTCGATCAGTTCCGTCCCCTGGAGCCGGAGCGTCTTGCGCGTCGTGCCCGGCTCGAACTCGATCGGCAGCACCCCCATCCCGATGAGGTTCGAGCGGTGGATGCGCTCGAAGCTCTCGACCAGCACCGCTTTCACGCCGAGGAGCAGCGGGCCCTTCGCCGCCCAGTCCCGACTCGAGCCGGCGCCGTACTCCTTGCCCGCCACCACGACCAGCGGCACTCCCTCGGCCTTGTACCGCACCGCCGCGTCGTAGATCGGCATGACATCCCCGGACGGGAAGTGCCGGGTCACCCCGCCGACGACGCCGGGGACCATCTCGTTCTGCAGGCGGATGTTCGCGAACGTGCCGCGCATCAGCACCTCGTGATTGCCGCGGCGCGCTCCGTATGAGTTGAACTCCGCAGGCCCCACGTGGTGCGCCGTGAGGTACTGGCCGGCGGGACCGTCGCGCTTGATCGATCCCGCGGGTGAGATGTGGTCCGTCGTGATGCTGTCGCCGAGGATCGCCAGGACCCGCGCGCCCGCGATGTCGTGCAGGGCCGCCGGCGGCTGCTTCGGCATCCCCTCGAAGTACGGCGGGTGCTGGACGTACGTCGAGCGGGGGTCCCAGTGATACGTCTGTCCGTCGGGCGCGGCCTCGACGGAGCGCCACTCGACCGGGCCCTCCAGCACATTCCCGTAGCGCTTCCGAAACATCTCCGAGGTCAGCGCGGTGGAGAGGGTGTCCGCGATCTCCTTGTTGGACGGCCAGATGTCCCGGAGATACACCGGGGTGCCGTCCTGGGCGGTGCCGAGCGGATCGGCCGCGAGGTTGACGCGCATGCTGCCGGCGAGCGCGTAGGCGACGACCAGCGGGGGCGAGGCGAGGTAGTTCGCCTTGACGGCCGGATGGATGCGTCCCTCGAAGTTCCGGTTGCCCGACAGCACCGCGGCGACGACCAGGTCGCCCGCGTCGACCGCGGCGTTGATCCGGTCGTCGATCGGCCCGGAGTTGCCGATGCACGTGGTGCAGCCGTACCCGACCAGGTTGAAGCCGAGCCGGTCCAGGTCCGCCTGCAGCCCGGCGCGCTCCAGGTAGTCCGTGACGACCTGGCTGCCCGGCGCGAGGGACGTTTTGACCCACGGCTTGACCGACAGCCCGCGCCTGAGCGCGTTGCGCGCGACCAGGCCGGCGGCGAGCATCACGGAGGGGTTCGAGGTGTTCGTGCAGCTCGTGATCGCGGCGATGACGATGTCGCCGTCGGTCACGTGGTAGGGGCGGCCGTCGACCGGGATCGATCGCGGCGCCCCGTCCTTGCACGACTCGGCGAGGGTCCGGCTGAATGACGCCGCGACGCCGTCGAGGGGCACCCGGTCCTGGGGCCGCTTCGGACCGGCCAGGCTTGGCTGGACGGTGCCGAGGTCGAGCTCCAGCGTCTCCGTGAAGACCGGCACCGGCGTCGTCTCGTCGTGCCAGAGCCCCTGGGCCTTGGCATAGGCCTCGACCAGCGCGACTCGCGCCGGGTCGCGGCCCGTGAACGCGAGGTACCGCAGCGTCTCGGCGTCGATCGGGAACAGCCCGCAGGTGGCGCCGTACTCTGGTGACATGTTGCCGATCGTCGCCCGATCCTCGATGCGCAGCGCGCCGACGCCGGGGCCGAAGAACTCGACGAACTTGCCCACCACGCCGTGGCGGCGGAGCATCTGCGTGACGGTCAGGACGAGGTCGGTCGCGGTCGTGCCTTCCCGGAGCGTCCCGGTCAGCTTGACCCCGACCACGTCGGGCACCAGCATCGAGATCGGCTGCCCGAGCATCGCGGCCTCCGCCTCGATCCCGCCGACGCCCCAGCCGAGCACGCCCAGTCCGTTGACCATGGTGGTGTGGCTGTCCGTCCCGACGAGGGTGTCCGGATAGGCGACCATCCGGCCGTCCCCGGCGGCGGTCCACACGACCTGGGCGAGGTACTCGAGATTGACCTGGTGGCAGATCCCGGTGCCGGGCGGCACGACGCGGAAGTTCTGAAACGTCGTCTGCCCCCAGCGGAGGAACGCGTAGCGCTCTTGGTTGCGCTCGAATTCCCGCTTGACGTTGGCCGCAAACGCGCCTTCCTGCCCGAACACGTCAACCATCACCGAATGGTCGATCACCAGATCGACCGGCGAGAGCGGGTTGATCTTGCCGGGGTCCCCGCCGAGGGCCGCCATCGCGTCGCGCATCGCGGCGAGGTCGACGATCGCGGGCACGCCGGTGAGGTCCTGCATCAGCACCCGCGCCGGGCGAAACGCGATCTCCCGCGCTGTCCCGGGCGTCCACGACGCCAGTGCCTTCACATCGTCGGCGCTGACGGTGCGGCCGTCCTCGTAGCGCAGCAGGTTCTCGAGCAGGACCTTCAGGGAGTACGGCAGCCTGGCGACGGCCCCGAAGCCCGTCTCGGCCAGCGCCGGCAGGCTGAAGTAGTCATACGACGCCCCGCCGACGGTTAGCGTACGGCGCGTCTTGAGCGAATCCCGACCAAACATGGGCGCTGCGGTCATACGTTCCCCTCCTTTATCCGGGGCGCGCGTCCCGCGTCACGCCGACGGTGCTCGTTGACGGTCCGCGTCGATGGGTCCGACCCTCGCGGCGCCTCACCGTGGGGACCCGCACGCGTTGCTGGAGGCGATGCGGCCGGGTCGCGTGATGGCGGACATGCGCGCACATGGCGCGGCCGTCAAAAACTATCGACGAGCCGGAGCGTCACTGTCACTGGCGAAACGTTTCGCGCGGCCGCCGGCCGTTTCCTCCGACTCGACGGTGTCCGCGCCGCGATCCGCCGCCCGGGCCGTCCCAGCGCTCACAAGGCACTGCCTTAGATACTATCGAAGATCACCGGCACGCGCCAGGTGTACCGGGAACTGGTATCCGGACTGCGGGGGGAGCCGCGCAGAGCGCCCGGAGCGGACGCCCGATCGCGCCGGGGGGGCTCGGCGGCGGCTCGGGTCCTCGTAGCGCCGAGATCGGGTGGACGTCCGATGCCCGCGACCGCGGCGGCATGGTATGAGTGTGGTGAACTCGCGAGATCATTGGTGAGGCGGGAGGGATCCGATGGCGCTTCTTCACATCCGGACGGCGCAGCCTGGCATGCAGTGGTGGCATCCCGGCCGCTGGGACCCCTGGCGGGATTTCGAGGCGCTGCGGGACCGCGTGCAGCGGATGGACGAGCAACTGCGCGGCGACGCGCAGCTCGTCGACGAGGCCGTGTCCTACGGTGCGGCGCTGAACGTCTGCGAGACGGAGACCGCCTTCGTCGTGACCGCGGACCTTCCCGGCGTGCGCGAATCGGACGTCGAGATCTCGCTCGAGGGCACCATCCTGTCGGTCCGCGGCTCCCGCGCCGTCGCCGGCGAGGGCGCGGTGCTGCTGAATGAGCGCGTCGCCGGACGTTTCGCGCGCACGATCGCCCTGCCGGGCGATGTCATGGCCGAGCAGGTGCGCGCGACGCTGTCCCACGGCGTCCTGGAGATCGTGATGCCCAAGAGGCCGGCGGTGGAGCGGCGCAAGGTCGTCGTGGCCGTGACCGGCGAGGCCGACTAGGCGGGCATCCGACGGTGCCGGTGCCGCGCACGGGCGGCGGCGTTCGCCGTCCGCGCGCCGGCCGCATCGCGACCGGCGTATTGCGCATGCCATCGGCCGGGAACCCGGTGGGAGGGTCGATCCCCCGATCCGGTGTCGCCGGGACACGCGGCCGAGCGAGACGGGAGGAGGGGGTCTCTGTGGCAAGGTCGTCGACGCCGCCCGCGCGAATCGCGCGCGGCGCGGTGCGCGCCGCGCGTTGGCCCGAGGGGCGCCCGGTGTCCCCGATCGTGCTGGTGATCGGCGCGCCGGGCTCCGGCAAGGGGACACAGGCGGCGCTGCTCTCCGCGCGGCATCACTTCGTGTATATCGCGCTCGGCGAACAGCTCCGTAGCGAGATCCGCCATCACTCGCGGCTCGGGCGGCAGGTGGCGCGGTACGTCGCGGCCGGGCGGCTCGTGCCGAACGGCTTGGTGCGCGAGGAGGTCGCGGCAGCGCTCCGGAAGGAGCGACGGCCCATCGCCGAGCGCGGAGCGATCCTCGATGGCTATCCCCGGACGTTGGGGCAGGCCAAGGAGCTGCTCCGGCTGCTGCAGGCCGCGCGCCTCGCAAACCCGCTCATCGTCGTCAACCTTCGGGGCGCGGACCGCGTGTTCGTGCCGCGGCTGCTCGGCCGCGGCCGTGCCGATGATACCCCCGTCGTGGTCCGGCGCCGCCTGCGCCGGTTTCGCCGCGAGACCGGCCCGATGCTCCGGTTTCTGCGGCGGCAGGCGCGCGTCATCGATGTTCCAGCGGCGCCCGCCGCTTCGGCCGTCGCGCGCGCCATCTGGACACACCTCCGCGGCGTCCTGCGGGGCGCCCAGGGATCCGTGCCGCGGCACGCACGCGCCCGCGCGGGCCGCGTTGCGTAACCGGCGTCCGCGCGCGCCCGAGAGGTCCGGTCGATGAAGCGCATGGCGGTGCTCACCAGCGGCGGAGACGCGCCGGGCATGAACGCTGCGATCCGGGCGGCCGTGCGTGTGGCGATCTCGCGCGGCGTGGAAGTGTGCGGGATCCAGCGCGGCTACATCGGGTTGATCCAGGGCGATGTGATCTCGCTGGGCTCCAACTCCGTCGGGGGGATCATCGAAGAGGGCGGGACGGTTCTGCATACCGCGCGGTGCCCCGCGTTCCGGACCGAGGCGGGTCAGGCCGAGGGCGCCGCGGCGCTGCAGCGCGCCGGGGTGGACGGCCTCGTGGTGATCGGCGGCAACGGGAGCCAGGCCGGTGTGCTGGCCCTGCACGGGCGGGGCGTGCACGCCGTCGGCGTCGCGTCGACGATCGACAACGACTTTGCCGCGTTCGACATCACGATCGGCGCCGATACGGCCCTGAACACGATCGTCGAGGCGATCGACCGGATTCGCGACACGGCGTCGTCGCACGAACGAACCTTTATCGTCGAGACGATGGGCCGCGGGTGCGGATGGCTGGCGCTGCACGCCGCGCTGGCGACGGGGGCGGACATCGTGCTCGTGCCCGAGGCACCGTGGGAGCTGGCCGCGGTCGCCGCCCGGATCGAGGCGCGCCAGCGCGCGCAGAAGACCCACACGATCATCGTCATTGCGGAGGGCGCGGGCAGCGGAACCTCGCTCGCGCGCCAGTTGACCGAGCGCACGGGCGCCGAGACCAGAGCGACCGTACTTGGGCACGTTCAGCGCGGCGGCGCGCCCACGGCGTTCGACCGGATTCTCGCGAGCCGGTCGGCGGCGACGGCGACCCAGGCGCTGCTCGACGGGCGGTCGGGGGTCGTCGCAGGTCTGCAGAACGGGCGGGTGACCCTCATGGCGATCGAAGAGGCGCTCGCGGGCACGCGGGCGCTCGACACGGCGCTGTTCGAGCTGGAAGGGACATTTGGAGTCTAGACCGACCCGCCCCGAGAAATCCGGTCCACACCCGATGCCCCGGCTCGCGCGCGGATGCTAGGGTAAAGCCGCAGGTCGGGAGTGCACCGGAAGGGGTGGTGGCCATGGAAGTACGGGAGATCATGACCAGTGACGTCGTCACCCTCGCGCCCGAGACGTCCGTGATCGAGGCGCGGGACGCTCTGCTCCACTACCGCATCCACGGCGCTCCGGTCGTGGACGATCGGCAGCAGATGGTGGGCATGGTGAGCTTCGTCGATCTCTCGGCGAAACTGGGCCAGCGCGTCCGTGACGTGATGACCGCCGATCCGGTGACCGTCGCTCCCGACGCGCCCGTCGAAGAGGTCGCCGCGCTGATGCTGGACCAGATGGTCAGGCGCGTGCCGGTCGTCGAGGCCGGACGGGTGCTCGGGATCGTGAGCGCGGCCGACATCATTCAGTTGTTCCTGAACCTCCACGAGCGCGCGCCGGTGGGCGCCGGACGGTGACGCCGCGGCAGGCCGGGGACGACACGCGGGGTGCGGGGGTGATGGATGCGTCTGCTCATCGCGACTGACGGATCTCCGCATGCGCAGCACGCCGTCGCGCTCGCGGTCCGATTGACCGCGGGCATGCCGAACGCCGAGGTGGTTGTCGTGCACGTCGTGCACATTCCGGTCCTCGCGTACGGCGCCGGCGCGGAATTTGGCGCGCTCGACGCGTCGCTGGAGGAGGCGGGCCGCCGGTATCTCGACCAGGCCGTGCAGCAGTTCACGACCGCGCACGTCCGGGTCACCACGGTGTCCCGGGAGGGCGAGCCGGCGCAGGCGATCCTCGAGACGGCGAAGCGCGTCCACGCCGACCTGATCGTGGTCGGCTGTCGCGGCCGCGGCCGGGTGCAAGGGCTGATTCTCGGCAGCGTGAGCGAGCAGGTGCTGCACGGGGCGAGCGTTCCGGTGCTGATCGTCCACTGAGGCCCGCGGTACAACACAGCGCGCCCCAATCTCGGGGCGCGCTGTATTGTGCCGCATCGGCGTAGCCGCCTGGGCCCGCCGGTGTGCCTTCAGTTCACCGGGACGACGTGCGTCGCCTCCCGCCGGCCGTCGCGGTTCACGATCTCAAGCTCCACGGTTTCTCCTTCTCGCAGGACCCGGCGGCCGGGGACGTCGATGGCGGCTTCGTTCACGAACACGTCGCTCATGCCCTCGACTCGGATAAAGCCGAAGCCAGTCACCTTGTTGTACCAGGTGACGGTCCCGATGATTCGTGGCGCCGGTACCGGCGCGGATGAGTTCATTGCCGTGACCTCCAGCGAATCCGCATCACGTCCCCTTTACGGTAGACGATGGCCGACGGGTTCGCATCGGTTGCCTAGCCGATTTGCGGGTCCGATCTTGAGACGATAGACCGCGCGGGACGGCGCGCTGCCCTGCGTCCCGGTCGGCGGGGTTCCATCGCGGTGAAGATCGGCTGTCGGCCCGATGCCGGTCGGCGGGGTCCCATGGTAGGGTCAAGTGAGAGTCGCGAGCACAGGGAGGTCCGGCCATGACGACACAATCGCCGTGCGAGAAGTGCGGCCTTCGCACCGTGCGCAAGGAACTGGAACGGGACGGGATCGTGATGCGGTTCTGCGAGGAGTGCTATTACGGCGAGGCGGGCGAGGAAGCGCCCCCCGCGACGGTGTCGAAGCCCGAGGCCAGAATGCCCGGCGCGGAGCGGCCGGCGAGCTGAGGCCACGCGAAGACAGCGCCCGGGCCTACGGGGGGGTCCCGCGTTCCTACGCGGGACTGGCCGGGTTGCCTGGGGCTCAGGCGGAACGCGTGAGGAACGGGAGCCGCGTAAGGATCGTGGTCCCGGCGCCCGGCACCGACAGCACCTGCAGCGTCCCGCCCAGCAGTTCGGCCCGCTCACGCATCCCGTGAAGGCCGAGGCTCTTTGAAGCGCGCGGCGTGTCCTCGACGTCAAATCCCTTGCCGTCATCCCGCACCATGACGATCAGCCAGTCCTTGCGTCGATCGAGCCGAATCTCGAGCCGTTTCGCCTCCGCGTGGCGCAGGGTGTTCGTGACGGCCTCCTGGATGATCCGGTAGGCCGCGATCTCAGTTTCCTGGGGCAGCCGGCCCTCCAGTCCCACGGTCCTGAAATCGACCTCCAGCCCCGCGGGACGGATGTGCGTTTCCACGTAGGACGTGACCGCCGGGCCGAGCCCGTGATCGTCGAGGATGAGCGGCCGCAGGTCGTACACGAGCTTGTGGACCTCGTCGAGACCCTGTTCGGCGATGCCCCGAAAGCGCTCCAGTTCGCCGGTGAGCTTCTGCGTGTCCGTGGTGCTCAGATGTCCGATCAGGTGGGTGAGCTGCATGATCAGCGCCGTCATGATCTGCCCGGCGTGGTCGTGCAGGTCCTGCGCGATCCGCCTGCGCTCTTCCTCCTGGGACGTCATGAGGCGCTGCATCAACTCCCGCGTCGTCGCCTCGCGGTCGCGCACCGTTTCGAACAGGTGGGCGCGCTGCACGGCGACCGCGACCTCGTGCCCAAGCGCCTCGAGGACGTTGAGGTCGGCTTCGCTCAGCGTTCGTTCGGGAGGCAGCAGCAGGTTCAAGATCCCCACCGTAGTTTCGTTCTGTGACAAGAGCGGGATCGTCGCGTGCTGGTGCCGGTCCGGCGAGTTCGGCAGCGCCTGCTCCAGCCGGAGGCACTCGACCAGGTTCACCGGCTGCGTCAGCATCCCGTCCCGGAGCATCTGGATGCACCGGCATTCGCCCGCCATGCGCCGCCGTCCGGCGACGAGGAGGGAGGGCGGCAGATTGACATCGGCGGCCAGGGTAAACGCCTCGGTCTCGGCGTTGCGCAGGAAGATCCAGCCCGCGTCGGCCTCCGCGAGCTCGACGATGCGCGGCAGCGCGCCGTCGAGAGCCTCCCGCAGCGTGAACGACCGGTTGAGGACGTGGGAAAGGCTTCGAAAGACCCCGGTTTTGTTTCCGAGCGGCATGCGACACAACCTTCTTCCGTCCGCATCAATATACCACACGGAGGGCGATGCCCGCGCTGGCGCGCTGTCGGTGGCGCCCGGTCCGGCCGAGGTTACGCCCGGCGCTTCAGCAGCGAGGCCGGTTCCGTCGCCGCGACCCGGATGCGCGCGTCGACGACCGAGGCGCCGTGCGGATGGACGATCACGGGGTTGCAGTCGAGCTCGATGATCTGGGGCAGATCCTCGGCCATGGTGCTCACCCGGAGGAGCACGTCTTCCAGCGCGGCGACGTCGGCCGCGGGGCGCCCCCGGAACCCGGTGAGCAGCGGATACGTGCGGAGGGACCGGATCATGTCCGCCGCGTCCTCGCGCGCGAGCGGCGCGAGCCACACGGACATGTCGCGCATCAGCTCGACGAGGGTGCCGCCGGCTCCGCAGGCGACGACCGCTCCGAACTGGGGGTCCTGCACCACGCCGACGATCATCTCTGTGCCGCTCGCGGTCATCGCCTGCACCAGGAATCCGTCCGGCGGATGGCCCGAGGCGGTGAGCGAGGCGGTCATCATCTCGGCGGCCGCGCGCACCTCCGCGGCGCCGCGCAGGCCCAGACGGACGGCCCCCAACTCGCTCTTGTGGAGGATCTGCGCGCCCACGGCCTTGAGCGCCACCGCGCCGCCGATCTCGTCCGCCGCGCGGGCAGCGTCGTCGGGCGTCGCGGCGGTACGCTGCGCGGCGGCGGGAATCCCGTAGCAGGTGAGGAGCGTGTACGATTCCTCGGGCGTGAGCCAGCCACCGCCCCGGCCGAGCGCCGCCGAGACGAGCGCGGCGGCGTCCTCCCGCCGGATGCCGTCGAAGGTCGGCGGGGTGCCCAGCGGGCGGTTGCGCCACTCGCCGTACTGGGCGACGCGGGCCAGCGCGATCGCCGCAGACTCGGGAAAGGTGTAGGAGGGGATGCGGACGTCGGCCGCGGTGAGCGCGTCGGGGACGCCGCGCGCCGACATGAACACCGTGAGCACCGGCTTGCGTCCGCGCACGGCCCGCGTGCCCGCGATGATCGCCTGCGCCACGTCTTCCGCGCGCGTCACGAGCGGCGGGATAAAGATGACGATCACCGCGTCCACGCCCGGGTCCTCGACAATCACCTCGAGCGCGTCCTGGTAGTTTTGGGCCGAGGCCGACGCGATCACGTCGACGGGATTCTGGACGCTGGCGTTCGGCGGCAGGAGCGCCCGGAGCCGCGCCTGCGTCGCGGCGGCCAGCGCCGGCACGGTGAGTCCCTGCGCCTCGCAGGCGTCCGCGCACAGGATCCCGGGGCCGCCGCCGTTGGTCACGATCGCCACGCGGCGGCCGGGCGGCGGCGGCTGGTGCACGAGCAGGGTCGCGACGTCAAACATCTCTTCCAGCGTGTCGGTGCGGATCACCCCGGCCTGCCGGAACAGGGCGTCGACGGTCGTGTCCGAGGCCGCCAGCAGCGCGCCGGTGTGGGACGAGGTCGCGCGGGCCCCCGCGGACGACCGGCCGCTCTTGACCGCGACGATCGGCTTCGTGCGGGCGACCCGGCGGGCGATCCGCGAGAAGCGGCGCGGGTTGCCGAACGATTCCAGGTAGAGCAGGATCACGTCCGTGTTGGAGTCGGATTCCCAGTAGTTGAGCAGGTCGTTGCCCGAGATGTCCGCTTTGTTGCCGGCGGAGACGAACGTGGAGATGCCGAGATTCAGCGCCTGAGCGTACTCGATGATCGCGAGGCCGAGTCCGCCGCTCTGGGAGGAAAATCCCACCCGGCCGGTCGGCGGCGTCCGCTGCGCGAACGTCGCGTTGAGCCGCACCGCCGGATCGGTATTGACGATGCCCATGCAGTTCGGGCCGATCAGCCGCATCCCGGTCTCCTCGCAGATGCGGACCAACTCGGCCTGCCGCGCGCGGCCTTCTTCCCCCACCTCGGCGAAACCGGACGAGATGACGACGAGCGCCCGGACCTGTTTGCGGGCGCACGCCTCCGCGGCGGCGCTGACGGCGGACGCCGGGACCGCGATGACCGCGAGGTCCACCGGTCCTGGGATCTCCTCGACCGTCCGGTAGGCGACCACGCTCTGGACGACGGCCGCCTCGGGGTTCACCGGATAGACCGGGCCCGCGAAGCCGTACGTGAGGAGGTTGTGGAACAACTCCCCGCCGATCGTGCCCCGGCGCCGCGAGGCCCCGATCACGGCGACCCCGCGCGGGGCGAAGAACGCCGTGAGCGCGTTGACCGCGGCGATCTGATCCCGCCGGTTGAAGCGGTCGAGCGCCTCGTCGGTCAGCGACGTTGGAAACGAGACCCGCAGCTCATACCCCGTGAACTCGGTGTGCACCGGGAACCCGGCGCTGGCGAACACATCGGCCATCTGGCGGTTGTCCGGCAGGACGAACGCCTCGAACACCCGGATGCCGTGGAGCGCGGCGATCTCCGCGAGATGGCCGAGCAGGATCGTGCCGAGCCCGTGTCCCTGGTACTCATCGGCCACGGTGAACGCGACCTCGGCCTGGCCGTCCGCGCTCGCGTCGTAGCAGCCGTGCCCGACGATGCGTTCCGCGGCGCCCGCGATCGCGATCAGCCCGAACCGGCGCACGTAGTCCACCACCACCGCCCGGGCGGCGTACGCCGCGAGCGCGGAGTCGGAGGTGGTGCCGAAGAACCGCTGCGCGCGCGCCTCTTCGGAGAGGCCGCGGAGCAACTCCAGGAGGCGCGCCTCGTCGTCCGGCCTGATCGGGCGGACGTGGACGGTGCTGCCGTCCCGGAGCACGACATCGGTTTCACGCCCCGACGGATACGGAGCGGCTGCGGCGGTCATGCCGCTGGATTTCGCCCCGGGGGGTGCCGTTCCTCGGATCTCGGTCATGGGATCGGACGGTCCGGGCCTAGCGGACGACCTGCCCGAGGGCCAGGTCGTCGACGCGGTACGTGAGCGCGTCCGCGTCGACGCCGACGACCCCGTCGATCGTGCGCAGCCACTTGATCGCGAGCGCGCGCTGCGAGTGCCGGGCGACCTCACCCGCGAGCGTGACGACGCCGTTCTTGCAGGTGATCGTCAGGAGCGTCGGGTCCAGATCGAGGTCGTGGCGCAGCGTGTCGCGCACGGCATCGACCAGCGCCTGATCGCTGCGCACGAACACCTTGAGCACGTCGGCCCGTGTGACGATGCCGACGAGCCGGCCGTTTCGAAGGATGAGCACCCGGTTCAGCTTCCGGTTGAGCATGAGACGCGCCAGGTCGCGCGCCGGGGTGTCCTCGTCGGCGGTCTCGACGTACGCCGTCATCAGCTGCTGGGCCGTCGCCGCCTCGGCCGCCTGATACTGCTCCAGGAGCCGCTCGAGCCACAGCGGGCGCGCGCGCTCGGAGAGGACCGAGCGCTGCGCGAGCGGTGCCTCCTCCCGTCTCAGCAGGTCGTCCTCGGTGACGAGGCCGAGCAGGTGCATCTCGTTGTCCACGACCGGCAGCCCGCTGACTTCGGAGTGGAGCATCAGCGCGGCGATGTCGCGAATCGGGGTCGTGGGTCGCACGGTGATGACCGGCGTAGTCATGATCTCTCGCGCGGTGACGTACTTCATTGCCCGACCTCCTGAACGTCTATCCCTGTCCAGTGTGGCATCGATCGGCCGCGGGAGCCATCGGGCGGAGGCATGACTTTCATCGAGCCGGCGTCCGCCGGCATGCGGGGCCTCCCGAGACGGTACTTGTACCGCCAGCGCAGAAGTACCCAAAGCGCGGCAAATACGGCATGAGTCCGCGCTCCCCTGGAGGTCGGGATCGGCTGTCGGCCCGATGGCTCGGGCGCGTCGGGCTTGGTACGGTAGCACCGGCGGTGAGCCGCGGAAACGGAGGCGTTGTTCGATGGGGTCAGCACCACGCCGCCCTGGGGTGGGTGCGCGCATCGCGGCCGCGCTCGTCGTCGTCGCGGCCGTCGGATGGTGGGTGTACGCGCAATCTGCGCCCCCCGGTCCGATCGGCGGCGCGGGCACTATTGAAGCGACGCCCGTCGGTCTGACGGCCTACCTGCCGGGCCGTGTGCTGCGGTTGCTGGCGCGTGAGGGGGACACGGTGAAGGCGGGGGAGGTCGTGGCGGAGCTGGAGCCCCAGGAAGCGGCGGCGCAGGTGGCGGCGGCCCAGGCGGCGGTGCAGCAGGCGGCGGCGCAGGTGGGGGACGCGGAGCGGGCGGTGGCGGCGCAGGAGCAGGTGACGGGGGCGCAGGTGGGGGCGGCGCAGGCGCAGGTGACGACGGCCGGGACGGGCGTGCCGCAGACGGAGACGCAGCTGGCGATTGCGGAGCGGACGCTGCGGGACGCGGTGGCGTCGGCCACGGCGCAGGCGGCGTCGGCGGAGGCGCAGGTGGGGGGCGCGGAGTCGGCGCTCGTGACGGCGCGGAACAACCTGGGGCGGGAGAAGATGCTGTTTGCGCAGGGCGCGGTCTCGGCGGACGAGGTGGACGCGGTTCAGGCGGCATACGACGCGGCGGTGGCGCGGCGGCGGAGCGCGGGGGACGCGGTGACGCAGGCGGAGGCGGCCCTGGCGTCGGCGCGGGCGAACTTGATGCAGGTGCAGATCCAGGAGAAGGCGGTAGAGGCGGCGCACGCGGGGGTGGCGGCGGCGCACGCGGGCCTCGCGAACGCGCAGGCGGGCTACACGCTGATCGCGCAGCGGCGGCAGGAGCTGGCCGCCGCCCAAGCCGCGCTGGCGCGCGCGGGAAGCTCCCTTCGCTACGCTGAGCTGATCGCGGGCCACGACGACGTGTTGGCGCCCCGCGACGGTGTGATTCAAACGCAGAACGTCGAAGTGGGTGAAGTGGTCCCCGCGGGGCTGGCCCTCTACACGATGCTGAACACGTCGGACATCTGGATCCGCATCTATCTGAGCGAGAACGAGATCGGGCGCGTGACGCTCGGACAGCGCGCGCGGGTCACGCTCGATGCGCAGCCCTCGCGGACGTTTGCGGGCCGCATCGTGCAGATCAACGATCAGCCGGAGTTCACGAGCGTCAGCGTGCAGACCAAAGAGGATCGTGTGAAGCTGATGTTCGGCGTGAAAATTCGCATCGACACGCCCGACCAGCTCCTTCGGCCGGGCACGCAGGCGCACGTCGTGCTCCTCGCCGATGCGACACGGGCCGGGGTGGCGCGCTGATGGCCGCCGACGCGCCCGCGCGCCGCGCACCACGGGGCCGGATCCTCCTCACGATCGCGTTGGTCGCGTTGGCACTGGGTCTTCTGGCCTGGGCGGGATGGCGGCTGTACGAGCAGCGTGCGGAAGCCGGTCGTCTGTTCGCGTCCGGGTCGATCCAGGCCACCGAGGTCGACGTGAGCCCCAAGGTCGCCGGCCAGATCATCCGCTTGACCGTCGACGAGGGGGACACGGTGAAGGCGGGGGAGGTCGTGGCGGAGCTGGAGCCCCAGGAAGCGGCGGCGCAGGTGGCGGCGGCCCAGGCGGCGGTGCAGCAGGCGGCGGCGCAGGTGGGGGACGCGGAGCGGGCGGTGGCGGCGCAGGAGCAGGTGACGGGGGCGCAGGTGGGGGCGGCGCAGGCGCAGGTGACGACGGCCGGGACGGGCGTGCCGCAGACGGAGACGCAGCTGGCGATTGCGGAGCGGACGCTGCGGGACGCGGTGGCGTCGGCCACGGCGCAGGCGGCGTCGGCGGAGGCGCAGGTGGGGGGCGCGGAGTCGGCGCTCGTGACGGCGCGGAACAACCTGGGGCGGGAGAAGATGCTGTTTGCGCAGGGCGCGGTCTCGGCGGACGAGGTGGACGCGGTTCAGGCGGCATACGACGCGGCGGTGGCGCAGCGGCGGAGCGCGGGGGACGCGGTGACACAGGCACAGGCGAACGTCGCGTCGGCGCGGACGAATCTGCGGCAGGTGGAGATCCAGACGCAGGCGGTGACGGCGGCGCACGCGGGGGTAGCGGCGGCGCACGCGGGCCTCGCAAACGCGCAGGCGGGCTACACGGTCATCGCGCAGCGGCGGCAGGATCTGGCCGCCGCCCAGGCCGCGCTCGCACAGGCCCGAGCCAATCTGACCTACCTGCAGGTGATCGCGGGCCACAACGTTGTTGTCTCGCCGCGCGCGGCGGTGGTCCAGACGAAGTACGTCGAGGTGGGCGAGGTGGTGGCGGCCGGGACGCCCCTCTTCACGCTGGTCGACCTGCACGATATCTGGCTGCGGGCGTATGTCCCGGAGGATCAGATCGCGGAGGTCAAGGTGGGGCAGGGTGCGCGGGTCAGCATCGACAGCTTCCCGAACCGGATCTTCGAGGGGCGCGTCGTCGAGATCAGCAGCAAGGGCGAGTTCACGCCCGTCAACGTTCAGACGGTCGGCGACCGCGTCAAACTCGTGTTTTCGGTCAAGATCCAGCTCACCAACGACGAGTTGAGCCTGAAACCCGGTATGCCGGCCGACGCGGAGATCTTGGTCGGGACGGAACACGATCGGACGCCGCGGTGATGGCGCAGGAGCGGCCCGCGATCATCGTCGAGGGGCTGACCCGCCGATTCGGCGCGACGGTCGCCGTAAAGCATCTGTCGTTTCAGGTTCCGCGGGGCGAGATCTTCGCGCTGCTGGGGCCGGACGGGGCGGGCAAGACCACGACGCTGCGACTGCTCTGCGGCGCGATCGCGGCCGACGCGGGTGCCGTGACGATCGAGGGGATCGACCTCGGGCGACAGCCGGACCGCGTGCGCGAGCGCCTGGGGTACATGCCCCAGCGGTTCAGCCTGTACGGCGATCTGACGGTGCAGGAGAACCTGAACTTCTATGCGGACCTCTTCGGCGTGCCCCCGGACGTGCGCGAGGAACGGAGCCGGCGGCTGTTCGAGTTCAGCGGGCTGGCTGCGTTTCGAGACCGGCTCGGCGCGCAGCTCTCGGGCGGCATGAAGCAGAAGCTGGCGCTCACGTGCACGCTGATCCACGAACCGAGCGTGCTGCTCCTCGACGAGCCCACCGCCGGGGTCGACCCGGTGTCGCGGCGCGAGTTCTGGCGCATTCTCTACGACCTGAACCGCGGCGGCGTGACGATCCTGGCCAGCACGACGTACATGGACGAGGCGGATCGGTGCACCACCGTGGGGCTGCTGCACACCGGCGAGTTGATTTCCGTCGCAGATCCGGCCGTCATGAAGCAGCGCATGCGCGGCGATGTCGTCGAGTTCGTGGCCGAGCCGAGGGCGGCCGCGCGCCGAATCATCCAGCGCTCCCCCGAGATCCTCTCGGAGACCGTGATCGGCGATCGCTTCCACATTGTCGTCGGGGACGCGCAGGCGGCGATCGCCGCGCTCACCGCGAGGCTGTCCGCGGGCGGCGTCACGGTGCGGGACGCCGTGCAGATTGCGCCGTCCCTCGAAGATGTCTTTGTCTCCGAGATTGTGGAGCGGCGCACCGCGTCCGGAGGCACCCCCCGTGTCTGACCGGCCGGCCGCGGTCCGGGCCCGCGACCTGACGCGGACCTTCGGGGCGTTCGTGGCGGTCGACCATCTCAACTTCGAGATCCCCTCCGGTGCGGTATGGGGCTTCCTCGGGCCGAACGGGGCGGGCAAGTCGACCACAATTCGGATGCTGTGCGGCATCCTCAGCCCGACTGCGGGCGGCGCGGACGTCCTCGGCTACGACGTGGCGCGCGATCCGGAGGCGATCAAAGCGCGGATCGGCTACATGTCCCAGCGGTTCAGCCTGTACGACGACCTGACGGTCGAAGAGAATCTGGCGTTTTTCGCGGGGGTGTACGGACTATCGCGACCCGAGGCGCGCGACCGGTCGGCCGAGTGGATCGCCCGAGCCGATCTGCGGGGCCGCGAGCGCGCGCTGGCCGGGACGCTGTCGGGCGGATGGAAGCAGCGCCTGGCGCTGGGGTGCGCCGTGCTGCACCGCCCGCGCATGGTCTTTCTCGATGAGCCCACCAGCGGCGTCGACCCGGTCAGCCGGAGGGAGTTTTGGGACCTCATTGGCCAGTTCGCCGAGGACGGGGTGACGGTGATGGTCACGACGCACTATATGGATGAAGCAGAACACTGCGATACGCTCGCGTTCATCTTCGGCGGTCGGATCATCGCCATGGGCACGCCGGACGAGATCGAGCGTCGCGAGATGTCGGGCGCGCTGTTCGAGATCATGACCGCGCAGTACGGGATGGCGCTCGACGCGCTGTCGCAGGTCCCGGAGGTGCATGAGGCGGCCCTCTTCGGGCGGGCCATTCACGTCACGGTGCAGGACCCGGACACGGCGATCCCGGCGATCCGGAAGGCCTTGGCGGACCGGGGCGTGCTGGTCGACACGGTCCGCCCGGTGGCCCCGTCCCTTGAGGACGCGTTCGTGTCCCTTGTCGAGCGGCCCGGCGCCGGGACGCCGCAGGCGCCCGCGGAGGGTCGTCCGTGAATCGTCGTCGCCTGTTTGCGGTCATCCGCAAGGAGGTCATCCAGATTCTGCGGGATCGGCGGACGCTGATCTCGGTCATCACGCTGCCGATCGTCCAGTTGATGCTGTACGGGTATCTGAGCAACGACATCACCCACATCGCCACCGCGGTCTTCGACGAGTCCCACACCCTGGAGAGCCGGACACTGCTCAACGCGTTCACGAACACCACCTACGTCGACCTCGACTACTACACGAGCACGTTCGACCAAGTGCGTCGGCTGATCGACGGCGGCCAGGCGAAGATCGGGATCTGGATCCCGCCGGACTACGCGTCGCGCCTCCGCAGCGGGCGTACCGCGCAGGTGGAGGTGATCGTCGACGCGTCCGAGCCGACGTCGGCGCGCACGGTGCTCGGCATCGCGTCCGAGATCGGCCAGGAGCTGTCGACGCAGCTCGTGATCCAGCAGACGCAGCGGCTGACGGGAGGGGCGCCGAGTGCGCTGCCGATCGACGTGCGGGCGCGCGCCTGGTATAACCCGACCCTCGAGAACGTCAATTTTCTCGTGCCGGGCACGATCGCGATTGTGCTGATGTTTGTCACGACGTTCCAGGCGATCATCGTGATCGTGCGTGAGCGCGAGCTGGGGACGATGGAGCAGTTGGTGGTGACCCCGATCACCGCGCTGGAGCTGATGCTCGGCAAGGTGATCCCGCTCGTCGGCCTCGGATACGTGCAGATCACCCTGACGCTGTTTCTGGCGAGCGCGTGGTTTCACGTGCCGATCAAGGGGAGCCTCTTGTTGTTGTACGCCATGTCGCTGGTGTTCTTCTTCAGCACGCTGGGGATCGGCGCGCTGGTCTCCACGGTGTCGAAGACGTTTCAGCAGGCCGCGCAGATGACGCAGCTGATTCTCCTGCCCGGCATCCTGCTGTCGGGATTCATCTTCCCGCGTGAGTCGCTGCCTCGGGCGCTGCAGATTCTCGGCAGCATCATGCCGCTCACGTACTTTGTGACGATCATCCGCGGCATTATGATCAAGGGAGTCGGGTTCCCGGACCTGTGGCGTCAGATCGTGCCGATGATGGTCATCGGCATCGTGGTCTTTGCCGCGGCGATCAGCCGCTTCCAGAAGCGCGTCGACTAATCATCGCTCGCCCGGCGGGGCTGCCGCCATGACGGGCCTGGCGTCCCCCTGGGCGACGACCGGGACGCGCGGACGGTGCGCTGACATCTCCCGGGATCAGCGCGCTCACGGGCTGCGCGTGCCCCGTGAGCGCGGCGTTCGTGCCAGACCCTAGCGAGCGTGGTCGGTGGTGGCCCGGATCCGACGATCGTCGACTTCGTACCGGAGGCCCTGCGCGTCGACGTCCACCACCCCGTCGACGGCGCGCGCCCAGCGCTTTGAGAGCTCCGCGTCCGCGCGCGTCTCGACGGTGCCGGCCAGCGTGACGACCCCACTCCGCGTCTCGACGCGGAGGTCATCCGGGTTGATCCACAGCTCGTGCTCGAACCGCCACCGGATCTCGGCGGTGATCGCCTCGTCCGGACGGATCAGCGTCCGGAGCACGTCGGCCCGGGTGACGATACCGACGATGCGTCCGTCCTCGACAATGGGCACGCGGTTGATGGCGTTGGCGGCCATCAGGTGTCCCAACTCGCGCGCCGTCGTGTCGGGGCCCGCCGTGATCATCGGACTGGTCATCAGGTCCGCCGCCGTGCGCCCGTGGACCTTTGCGCCCGCCCCGAAGGTCTCGGCGAGGCGGGTGAAGACGCCGGTGTACTGTCCGACTTCCTCGCGCGCGAGGAAGTCCGATTCGGAGATCATGCCGAGGGGACGTCCGTCCCGGTCGACGACCGGAACGCCGCTGACTCCCCGCGCGATCATCAGCGCGGCGACCTCCTTGAGCGGGGCTTCTGGGCGGACGGTGATGACCGGCGTACTCATCATCTCTCGCGCATGCATGGGCGCGCCTCCTCGAATCCACGTGCCTGCTCGTGCACTAACTCTAGGATACTGCGGGGCCGCCGCCGCGCGCCATCGGGCCCAGGGCCGATCCTGGACGGCGGCGGCGCGGGACAAATCATCTGCGCGACCGATGCCTCGCCGAGGCGCCCGATGGTACCTTAGAGGTGGAAGCGAAGTGGCTCGGCGGCAGGTGGGACCTTTCCGGACGTACTGACCGTGTCCGGTTCGGCGGTGTGAAAGGAGGTGGGTGATGCGTCTACTCGTCGCGACTGACGGCTCTCCGCACGCGCTTCGCGCCGCGGCTCTCGCGGCCCGACTCGCCCGGGAACTGCGCCCAGTCGAGATCACCCTAATCAACGTCGGCCACGTCCCGGCGATCGCCTACGGTGGGGCCGGGCCCGAAACGATGGTCGACTTCAACACTCTCGAGGAAGGGCTCGCGCGTGCCGGGCAGATGATCCTCGACACCACGGCCCAGGAGTTCGCCGGCGTGGACGTCCCGATCACGCGTCTCTATCGCAACGGGGATCCATCGGCGCTTATCGTGAAGACGGCCGCGGAGATGCCGGCCGACATGATCGTGATCGGCTGCCGCGGGCTGGGGCAGCTCGGGGGACTGATCCTCGGCAGCGTGAGCGAACGCGTGCTGCACGGTGCCGGGGTCCCGGTGCTGGTCGTCCGGTAGCCGGCCGTCGGGCCGCGGCGCGGGCGCCGACCCGCCGTCGGACGCGGCCGGAATTCAACGGTTACGCGCGAGCCGGTGCCGCCGGCTCGTGCGCCTGTCGCGTGAGCTTCCAATAGCCTTGCAACCGGCGGACAAAGTCCCGCGGGCGTTCTTCGTACAGCGTGTCTCCGAGCGCGATCGCGTCGCGCTGCAGCGTCTCTCTCCGCTCCGCGATGAGCGGCGCGAGCAGGGCGTATTCGTCACCCGCGCCGCCCGCGGAAGCGTCCCGCGCGATCGTCTGCAGGACGGCCAGGTCGTGATCGTCCCCGAGCAGGTCCGTGAGCCGGTGGGCGCGCCCGGCCAGGCGTGCGACCGTCTCGGGCCCCATGGACTGAAGCAGTTCGAGGGCGTACCGCAGGTCCTTGGCGCGCTTGCGCCATTCGTGCAGCGCCTCGTCGGAGATCCCGGCCCGAGCGTCGCGCATGGCCCGTCGGCCCTGCGCATAGACGGTGCGCAGTCCGTCTTTGATCGCACTCCAGCCGCGCCGGCGGAGCGGCCAGCGGGCGACACGCGTCTTGGCCTGTTCGAGGCGCCGGACGACCTCGGACACCGGCCGATCGCCTGCCATCACCTGCTCGCGTACGGCGCGCTGACGTTCGACGAGCATCTGTCTGAGCGGCGCGAGTTGGTCTGGCGTCACGCGTCCAGCGGACTGCTCAATCAGGCGATCGAGGCTGTCCACCAGGACCGCCGCGTCCCGCACCGCCGACAGCGGACGGGCTGCATCCCGAACGACACGGTTTTCCCGCCGAAATACTGGACGCCCCAACTCGCCGCGGACGAGGCGCAATACCCCACGGATCTCTTTAAACCGCTTTCGCGCCTCGTGCACGGCGGCATCGCTCACCACGCCCCCGTTGCCGGTGAGCCGCTCCAAGGCGTCGTCGATGCACCCGCGGACGATCCGCCGAACGCCTTGTGGAATCGTTTCGTCGTGTTGGAGTACGAATGACACGCCCATTCGTCCTCACGCGTTCCGGCGTCCGCCAGGCTGACCGCCGGGCGGCGCGTTGAGTACTCCCGGTCACCCCGCTGGCCCGCTATCCCCTGGCTGGCTGGAACGCGCGATTCCCGGGAGTCCTACTTGGCGGCACTCGGCTTGAGAATGGCGGAGAGTGCCGCGGCGCGACGACGTTCCGTCAGCAGCTTCCTGCGGCGCGCCTTGCCGGTATGTTTCTTTCTCTTGACCCGTCGGACCCGGTTCACAGACACGCCCCCTCTGATCTGCGATCGACGTCGGTACGCAGTGCTGTCCCAGTGTAGCCTGCTTTCGGCCGCGAATCCACTCTATCTTCGTCTGCGGCGCCGACCGACGGGCCCCGGTGCTCGCTTCGGCTCCGCACGCAGACTGCGCCGGAGGGACGGTCCAGACGGAGGGTGGTCCCCGCGGCGATGCGCCTCCCGCCGCGCCCGCCACAAATATTGAGGAGCGCACTTGTCGTGCAGCCGGTGCCGTCTTCGGTCGCGACCGCAGGGCCTACCGTCGGCTGGCGCTCTCCGGACCCCACCACGTCTCCGTGGGGGCGGCTTGTCCGATGTGCGCGTAACCGACTTTCGGTCTCCCCGATCGCGGCGTTTGACTCGGCACGTTGCCGCGTGCGCTCCATCAACATGATAGGGCCCGCGCGCGCGGCGTGCCATCGGGTCCCGAACGTATTTGCCGGACCGCCTCCCGCGGGCCGTCGCGCGGGCGCTGGCCGCAAAATCGGCTAGCGACCGGATACACAGTGTCCGGGGCTGTCGATAGGCTGGAACATGGTGGTGCGCACACACGCGGCAGAATGATGAGGAGCATGCGCACGCCCCTGGAAGGGAGATGAACGGATGAACTCGACTACGAGACGGACGTTCCTCAAGCAGGCCGGCCTGACAGCGGGGGCGCTGGCGGCGGCGCCGTTGGTGGGATTGACGCTCAGCGAGACCGCCGTCGCGCAGACCGCGATGACGACGAACCTCAGCGTGGCGCACTGGGGGCCGTTTGTCGGGCACGTCATGAACGGCCGCCTCGTCCAGACGCTGCCGTTTGACAAGGATCCGAATCCGAACTCGATGGTGACCGTGCTGCCCGATCTCTTGTACGGGTCGAGCCGGGTCAAGTACCCGATGGTGCGCCAGGGATTCTACCGCGACCGGTCGCGCAGCGATACGACAAAGCGCGGCACGGAGCCGTTTGTGCGCGTGTCCTGGGACGAAGCGCTCGACATCACCGCCGGCGAGATCAAGCGCGTGAAGACCCAGTACGGCAACCGTGCCATCTATTCCGCGGCCTCAGGCTGGCAGAACCCCGGGAACTTCCACGGGGCCGGCGCGGCGCTGCAGCGGATGTTCAACCTGTACGGGGGCAGCGTGTACCGCATCAACTCGTACAGCGCCCCGGTGCTGCCGGTGATCGCGCCGTACATCATCGGCGACCCGGCGCCGAGGCAGTCGGCGTGGCCGGTGATTCTCAAGAACAGCACGCTCGTGGTGCTGCTCGGCTACGATCCGTTGGTCAACACCAAGATTCAGGCCGGGGCGAGCTTCCTGCACCTGGACATGGGGTGGCTCGCGCAGCTGCGCGACTCGAAGATCCCGATCGTGTCGATCAACCCGATCGAAGGGTACACCGACGAGTATCTCCGCACGTCGCGCCTCGCGATCCGTCCGAACACCGACACGGCGCTGCTCCTGGCGCTCGCGCACGTGCTGTATACGGAGCACCTGTACAATCAGGCCTACCTCGACAAGTACACGGTCGGCTTCGCGCAGTTCGCGGACTATCTCAGCGGCAAGGCGGACGGGCAGGAGAAGTCGCCGGAGTGGGCGGCTCCGATCACGGAGATTCCGGCGGGCACGATTCGCGCCCTCGCGCACCGGATGGCCGCGTCGCGCACGGTGATGATCGGCGCGTACTCGCTGCAGCGCGCGTCGCACGGGGAGCAGCCGATCTGGGCGATGATCACGCTCGCCGCGATGCTCGGACAGATCGGGCTGCCGGGCGGAGGGGTGCAGAACGACTTTCCGGGCGGTCTGGGCGTGCCGCTGGGCAGTGCGCCGAGGCTGCCGGGGCTGTCCGCGGGGACGAACCCGGTCAAGGACTTCGTGCCGCTGAACCTGTGGACCGACCTGGTCTCCAGCCCGGGCAAGACCGTCGACTACAACGGCCAGAAGCTCACCTATCCCGACATCAAGATGATCTATTGGGCCGGCATGAACAACTTCAACCAGGCGCAGTACACCAACCGGGTGATCCAGGCGATTCAGCACCCCGAAGTGATCATCGTCAACGAGTACTCTTGGACGCCGACCGCCAAGCACGCGGACATCGTGCTGCCCGCGACCTCGCTGCTCGAGCGCAACGACCTCCTGGGCACCGACCGGTACATCGTGGCGATGCAGCAGTCGGTCCCGCCGGTGTTCGAGGCGCGCCACGATTTCGACATCTGCGCCGGGCTGGCCGATCGCCTCGGATTCGGGCCGCAGTACACCGAGGGGAAAGACGAGAACGCCTGGCTGCGCCAGCTGTACGGCGCCGCCCAGCAGCTGGCCGCGCAGCGCAACATGAGCATGCCCGATTTCGACACATTCTGGCGGCAGGGGTATCTCGAATTCCCGGTTCCCGACAGCGCCAATCAGGTGGTGGCGTACGCGGACTTTTTGGCCGATCCGGGCGCGAACCCGCTCGGCACCGCGTCGGGGAAGATCGAGCTCTACTCCCAGAAGATCGCCTCGTTCAAGTACGACGACACGCCGCCCCACGCAACGTGGATCCCGCCCTCGGAGTGGCTCGGCAGCCCGCTGGCGGCGCAGTACCCGCTGCACATGCTGTCTCCGCATCCCCTGGACCGGCTGCACTCGCAGCTCGACCAGACGCGGCTGCGGCAGGAGTACCAGGTCGGCGGACGGGAGCCGATCTGGATCAGCCCCTCCGATGCGGCCGCGCGCGGGATCGCCAACGGGGACGTCGTGCGCGTCTTCAATGGGCGGGGCCAGGCGCTGGCGGGGGCGATCATCACGGCGCGGACGCGGCCCGGGGTCGTGGTGTTCCGGCAGGGCGGGTGGTACGACCCGCTCAGGCCCGGCGCGGTGGGGACGCTCGACAAGAACGGCAGCGCGAACAACCTGACGTGGGACGGGCCGAGCTCGCAGCTGTCCGGCGGGAACCCGACGAACTCCGTGCTGGTGCAGGTCGAGAAGTACGTGGGGACGCCGCCCGCGCTGACGGCGTTTACCCCGCCTCAGAGCGCGTAGGAGCATCGTGGGCGGGCGCAGGGGCGCGGTTACGCCGCGGTCCTGCGCCCGGGGACGGTCCGGCGCCCTTGGGGGCGGCGGCGCGGGGCGGATCAGTGAGGCAGATCTGGGCCGAGGCTCGCCGGCGGCGGTCCCGCGGGGCGAGTGATCGGGAGGAGGGGTCGCAGTGGGGAGACTGACGAGACGAGCGTTCCTGTGGCAGAGCGGCGCAGCGGTCGGTGGGCTGGTGGCCGTTCCGCTGATCCCGGAGTTGTCCGGACGGGCGGCCGCCGCGGACATTATCCCGGCGGCGCGGCTCAACGCCGCCCACTGGGGGGCGTTTACCGCGGAGATCACGGGGGATCGGTGCACGCGCACGATGCCGTTCCCGCACGACCCGAACCCCAACCGGATGGTCGCGGCGATGCCGCAGGTGCTGTACGCGCCGAACCGGATCAAGTATCCGATGATCCGTCGCGGGTTCTACACGAACCGGTCGAGCAGCGACACGATGGGACGCGGGACCGAGCCGTTTGTGCGTGTCTCGTGGGACGAGGCGCTCGACATCGTCGCGGGTGAGATCAAGCGGGTGAAGACCCAGTACGGGAACCGCGCGATCTACGGCGGGAGCTACGGCTGGCAGAGCGCCGGCAAGTTCCACGGGGCGGTGCAAGGGCTCCAGCGGATGCTCGGCTTGTACGGCGGGTACGTCTCCTACGTGAACACGTACAGCGCGCCCGTGCTGCCGGTGATCACCCCCCACGTCCTGGGCGATCCCCGGCCGCTCGCGTCCGCGTGGCCGACGATCATCCAGAATGCCACCCTCGTCGTGCTCTTCGGATACGACCCGCTCGTGAACGCCGAGGTGCTGTCGGGCGGTGACGGCGGGCACTACGACGCCGGCTATCTCGCCCAGCTGCGGGCCAAGGGGACCCCGGTCGTGTCGGTGAACCCGATCGAGAGCGACACGGACCAGTATCTGCGCACGGAGCGGATCGCGATCCGGCCGAACACCGACACCGCGCTGATCGTCGCGCTCGCGCACGTGCTGTACACCGAGCACCTCCACGACACCGCGTTTCTCGCCAAATACACGGTGGGATTTGACGCGTTCACCGACTATCTGACGGGGAAGGCGGACGGCCAGCCGAAGACGCCGGAGTGGGCCGCGGCGATCACCGACATCCCGGCGGCCACGATCCGCACCCTCGCGCGGCGGATGGCGAGCTCGCACACCCAGCTGATCGGGGGCTTCTCGCTGCAGCGTGCGTCGCACGGTGAGCAGCCCGTGTGGGCGATGATCACCCTCTCGGCGATGCTGGGCAAATTCGGGCTCCCCGGCGGGGGCGCCAACATCAACTTCCCGGGCGGACTCGGCGTGCCGGTGGGCAGCGCGCCGGGCATGCCGGGCTTCGCGGCGGGGGCCAACCCGGTGAAGGATTTTGTGCCGGTCAACATGTGGGTCGACCTGCTGCTGAATCCAGGGCAGACGATCGACTACGACGGGCAGCGCATCACCTATCCCGAGATCAAGCTGGTCTACTGGGCCGGCGGCAATCCGTTCCATCATGCGCAGAACACGAACCGCGTGCTGGATGCCTGGCGCCGCCCCGAGGTGACCATCGTCCAGGACTACGTGTGGACGGCGAGCGCGAAGCACGCCGATATCGTGCTGCCCGCCACCACGACGCTCGAGCGAAACGACCTGCTCGCGACCGACAAGTTCATCATCGCGATGCAGCAGGTGGTGCCGCCGGTGTTCGAGGCCAGAAGCGATTTCGACATTTTTGCGGCGCTGTCGACGCGGCTCGGGATCGGCCCTCAGTTTACGGAGGGGAAGGACGAGATGGCGTGGCTCCGGCAGTTCTACGCCGCCGCGCAGCAGCAGGGAAAGACCCGCGGGCTCGACCTGCCCGAGTTTGACGCGTTCTGGCAGCAGGGATTTCTGCAGTTTCCGATTCCGGAGAGCGCCAACCAGGCGGTCGCGTACGCCGGGTTCCGGGCGGATCCCGACAACGCCCCGCTGTCCACCCCGTCGGGGAAGATCGAGATCTACTCGGCGAAGATCGCCTCGTTCAAGTACGACGACGTGCCGCCGCACCCCGCGTGGGTGCCGCCGGCCGAGTGGCTCGGCAGCCCCATCGCGTCGCGGTTCCCGCTGCACCTGCTGTCGCCGCATCCCAAGGAACGGCTGCACTCGCAGCTGAACGAGACTCCGCTGCGGGCGGACTACGAGATCGGACAGCGGGAGCCGATCTGGCTCAATCCCGCGGACGCCTCCGCCCGTGGGATCGCGAACGGGGATATCGTGCGTGTCTTCAACGACCGCGGACAAACGCTGGCCGGCGCCGTCGTGACGGCCCGGACCCGCCGCGGCGTTGCGGTCCTGCGGGAAGGGTCCTGGTACGACCCGCTGAACCCCGGGCAGGCCGGGTCCCTGGACCGCCACGGCAACGTCAATATGGTAACCATGGATACGCCGAGCTCGCGGCTCGCCGATGGGAATCCGTCGCACACGGCGCTCGTCGAGGTCGAGAAGTACGTGGGCACCCCGCCGCCGGTGACGGCATTCACCCCGCCGCCCGGCGCCTGATGGGGTACCGCCGAGCGGCGCGGTGGGGTATGCTCCCATCAGGGCGCGCGTGAGATGTCCGTGGCAGTGCGTAGTGAAGGGAGTTGTGGCGAATGCGACGTGTGAACTCATGGGTGATCGCGGCGGCCGCGGCCGCGATCATCGCGATGGGCTGGAGCGGTGCGGGCCGACTCGGGACCGACCAGCAGCGGCCGGCGCCGGAGACTCCGGGCCTGTCCCGTGCGGTGGGCGGGACCGCCGCGTCATTGCTGGCGGCGTCCGCGCTCGAGCCGGCGCTGGCAGCCGCGGGGCCGGGCACCTCGTACACGACCGGGACCGCGCAGCTGTTGAAGGCCCCGGGTGGCGCGGCGGTGGGGACGGTGACCCCGGGCACGCCCGTGACCGTGACGACGACGCAGGGGGCGGACGCGCAGGTGAGCATCACCGGCTACTCGTCCGCCGGGAGCAACGCGGTCGTGACGGCGGTCGGGGAGCGGATCATCCTCGCGAACGTGACCCAGCCCGACCAGGCGCAGCGGCAGCTCGGCGCGCAGACGAAGGACAGTTACGGCACGGTGTGGACGCAGGTCACGCTCAGCGGCTGGGTCGCCACCAGCGCGCTCACGTCCGACGTCCAGGCCGTCTGGACGCACGGCCGCCAGGTGTACGAGGCGCACTGCAGCACGTGTCACTCGCTGTACGCGCCGGACCAGTTTACGGCGAACCAGTGGCCGGGCAACCTGCAGGCCATGGCCTCGAACGGAGGGCTCGCCGGGGAAGATCTGGCGCTGGTGCTCAAGTACCTGCAGACACACGCGAAGCCGCAGTAGCCGTCCCGGCGTGCGGCGGCCCTCCCGCGATCGGATCCGGGAGGGCCGCCGTGCGCTCGCGCGTTCGTGAGGCGGTCGTCCTAGGGAGTGGCGTTCCGGCCTGACAGGGATTCCTCGACCCAGGTGCGGGCGGTCATCATCGCGGGGAACCCCAGGGTGGTGATCGCCAGGAGGACGACGTGGCGGATCTCGTCCGGCGTCGCTCCGGCCCGCACCGCCTGCCGGACATGCGCGTGGGTGGCCCCCTCCGCCTGGCGTCCGACCGCCATGCCGAGCTTCACCAGCGCGCGTGTCTTCTCATCGAGCGGTCCGGCCGCGTGCGCCGCGGCGCCGAGGCGATCGTAGGCCTGCCAGATTCCAGGGTACTTCTTCTGAAAGTCCTCGTACGCGGTTGGAAGTGCCATCGACGTGTCCCCCTCGTGGAAGCGTGTGTGGCTCGGTGCGTGCTCCCGTGTGGTTCGGTGTGCCTCGCGCCGGGGCCTGCGCCGGCGCGGGGCGCGGTCGGGCGGTGATGCGCGCGAAATCGGGCCTCGGACGGATGTCTCGTTTCGCTCGGGCCCTGTAGGCTGAGGATGACGGACGCATATCTCAAGGGCGACACGCCCACATGGGCGTGACATGAGAGGGAGGTCGGACGATGAAACCGATTACACGGCGAACGTTTCTGTGGCAGGGGGGCGCAGTGGTAGGAGGCCTGGCCGCGGCGCCGTTGCTCGGGGCGCTCCCGGTGAGCGGCCAAACGGACACGATGGTCGTGACCAAGCTGAATAACGCGCACTGGGGTTTGTTCACATCCGAGGTCGTGAGCGGCCGCGTAGTGCGCACGATGCCGTTCGTGAAGGATCCGCATCCGAACGCGATGGTGACCGTCATGCCGGACCTGCTGTACGGGTCCGCCCGCGTGAAGTACCCGATGATCCGCCAGGGGTTCTACAAGAACCGGTCCGCCAGCGATACGGCCGGGCGCGGCAGCGAGCCGTTCGTGCGGGTGTCGTGGGACGAGGCCCTGGACATCGTGGCGGGCGAGATGAAGCGCGTGAAGACGCAGTACGGCAACCGCGCGATCTACGCCGGCAGCTACGGCTGGCAGAGCCCTGGGAAGTTCCACGGGGCTGTCGGAGCGATCCAGCGGATGTTCAACCAGTACGGCGGGTTCGTCTACTACGTGAACTCGTACAGCGCGCCGACGCTGCCGGTGATCAGCCCGCACGTCGTCGGGGACGCGGCGCCGCGCGGATCGGCGTGGCCGAGCCTGCTCAAGAACAGCACCCTCGTCGTCACGTTCGGGTACGATCCGCTCGTCAACGCGAAGGTGCTGTCCGGCGACGGCGGCCACTTGATCATGAACTACGTGACGCAGCTCCGGGACTCGAAGATCCCCGTCGTGTCCGTGAACCCGCTCGTCACGGACACCGACCAGTTCCTGAAGGCCGAGCATATCGTGATCCGCCCGAACACCGACACGGCGATGATGCTCGGTATGGCGTATGTGCTGTACACGGAGAAGCTCCACGACCAGGCGTTCCTCGATAAGTACACCGTCGGGTTCGCCCAGTTCGCCGATTATCTGACCGGCAAGACCGACGGGCAGCCGAAGACGCCCGAGTGGGCCGCCTCGATCACGGAAGTCTCCGCCGATACGATGCGCACGCTCGCGCGCCGCATGGCGAAGTCGAGGACCGTGTTCATGGGCGGCTACCCGCTGCAGCGCGCGTCGCACGGCGAGCAGCCTGTCTGGATGATGATCACGCTGTCCGCGATGCTCGGCCAGTTCGGGCTGCCCGGCGGCGGCATCCAGATCGACTTCCCCGCGCGGATCGGCGCCCCGGTGGGCACTGCGCCCACCGTTCCGGGGCTGACCACGGGCACGAACCCTGTGAAGGATTTCGTGCCGATCAACATGTGGACCGATCTGCTGCTGAACCCCGGCAAGACGATCGACTACGACGGCCAGCGGATCACGTACCCTGACATTAAGATGGTGTACGTGGCCGGCGGCAACAACTTCCACCACGCGCAGGACGTCAACCGCGTCGTGCGCGCCTGGCAGCGGCCCGAGGTCACGATCGTGCACGAGTACGCTTGGACCGCGACCGCGAAGCACGCGGACATCGTGCTGCCTGCCACCACGACGCTCGAGCGCAACGACCTCGTGGCCACGAGCACGTTTATCGCGGCGATGCAGCAGGTCGTGCCGCCGCTGTTCGAGTCCCGCAACGACTTCGACATCTGCGCCGCGCTGGCCGCGCGGCTCGGGTTCGGCCCGCAGTACACCGAGGGCAAGGACGAGATGGCGTGGCTCCGGCAGTTCTACGGGGTCGCTGCGCAGCAGGCGCAGGAGCGCGGGCTCGCGTTCCCCGACTTCGACACGTTCTGGAAGCAGGGCTACATGGAGTTCCCGGTGACCGCGGCCGCCGAGCAGCTGGTCGGGTACGGCGATTTCCGCGCCGACCCCCAGAGCCACCCGCTCGGGACGCCGTCCGGCAAGATCGAGATCTACTCCGAGACCATCGCGTCGTTCAAGTACGACGACTGCCCGCCGCACCCGACGTGGCTCGCGCCGAGCGAGTGGCTGGGCAGCCCCCTGACCGCGCAGTTCCCGCTGCATCTGCTCACCCCGCACCCGCCGGATCGGCTGCACTCGCAGATCGACGAGACGCGGCTGCGGCAGCAGTATGAGGTCGGCGCACGCGAGCCGATCTGGATCAATCCCGCGGACGCGTCCGCCCGGGGCATCGCCAACGGCGATATCGTGCGGGTGTACAACGGGCGTGGACAGACGCTCGCGGGCGCGATCGTGACTGCGCGCACGCGGCGCGGCGTGGTCGCGATGCACGAGGGCGGCTGGTACGATCCGCTGAACGCCGGGGCGGCCGGGACGCTCGACCGCCACGGGAGCGTCAATAACGTGACGACCGACGCACCGAACTCGAAGCTGTCCGACGGCAACCCGTCGCACACGTCGCTCGTGCAGATCGAGAAGTATGTGGGGACGCCGCCGGCCGTCCTGGCGTTCACGGCGCCGGCGGGAGCCTGACATGGTTGCCAACGGCCAGGACGTCTTAGAGTCGCCGGGGGGCCGCCAGGCGGCGGCCCAGGCGGCCCGCGCAGAACTGTACGGGCTGCTGTCGGGCGCGTTCGCGCGTGAACTGACCCAGGACGCGTGGGTGCGCCTGTGCAGCGACGAGACGCGGGCGTCGCTCGTGGAACTGGCCGTGGCGTGCGGCGTCGGGGATGAAGCCGGGCCCCTCCTGCAGTGCCTCACGTCGTCCCGGGACCTCGATCCCGGGACGACGGTCGAGGAGATGGCCGTGGACTACGCACGGTTGTTTATCGGGCCGGGCCCCGGGCTCGCGCCGCCGTACGAATCGGTGTACACGAGTCCGGAGCGGCGGTTCTACGGGGAGGCGCTCGGGGACGTCACGACGTGGCTGCGCACAGAGGGCGTCCGGGTCGGCGACGAGTTTCATGCGCCGGCCGATCACATCGCGGTCGAACTGGCGATCATGCAGCACTTGGCGCTGGAATCCGCCGAGCAGCTCGCGGCGGGCGACGCCCCCGAGGCGCTCGCCAAGCGCCTGAAGTTTCTCGACCGGCATCTGCGCCGCTGGGTGCCCGAATGGGTCGTGGACGTGCGGGCGGGAGCCGCGACCGCGTTCTATCGCGAAGCCGCGAGTCTCTTGGACGAGTACCTGCAGCGGGACGAGGCCTGGCTGCGGCACGCCATGCACGTCCCCCGGCGCGCCGCGTTCTGACGCCGTGCGATGTCTCCCCGGACCCGCGCGCCCGCGCGGGTCCGGGGCATTGCGTCCCGGCGAGGAATCGGGCCGCGGACGGATAGGCGGAGCGCGGCGCCGTTGCTATCGTCGAAGTGATGAACCAGGGCGACGGCGCGGCACGCGTGGGCCGAATTGGGTGCGGGTGGTACCCCGAGGCGATTGGTGTGTGCATGCCGCTGACCGGCGGATGCGCCAGGGGGTGCGTGGATGAGCGGGACGAGTGACGTGGATCGTACGGCAGCCGGACCGGCGGGTGTGAGCCGCCGGCGATTTTTGCAGCACCTCGGTCTGGGGGCGGCGACGGCGGGAACCGCGCTGCTGACCGGACCCGAGATCATGCGGGCGGCGGCGGCCTCGGCCCCCGCGGCGGCGATGCCCGATGCGCCGCTCGATCCGACGGCCCGCACGGAGCGGGTGCTCACGACGGCCGACAGCGAAGGGCTGCTGAACGTGTACGTGAAGGACGGGCGGATCGTCCGGCTCGGCAGCCTCGACTATCCCGACAACGAGGCGTCGCCGATGGGGCTCAACTGGCACCATCGGGTCTACGCCTCGGACCGCATCCTCTATCCGATGGTGCGGGCGGACTGGAAGCCGGGCGGCGGCGGCAACCGGGCGACGCGGGGCGTGCCGAAGTACCGGCGCGTCACCTGGAACGAGGCCTACGACCTGGTCGCCGGGGAGCTCAAGCGCGTCAAGACGCGGTACGGGAACGAGGCGATCCTCGGCAGCGTGATCGGCGGCTGGCAGTCCGCCGGAAACCTCAACACCAAACTCGGACAGGTCGGGCGGTTTCTCAACCTCTACGGGGGCTGCACCACCCTGATCGGCAACAAGAGCTACGCGTGCTGGCAGTGGGCGGCGCCGTACTCGTGGGGGCAGATGTATCCCGACGACTCGATGGCCGACACGCTCGAGAACACCAAGACGTTCATCTTCTGGGCCTCCGACCCGGTGGACAACTGGAAGGTGCGCGGGCCGTCGTACATGCGCGTGCGGAACTGGCTCGCGGCGATGAAGCAGCGGGGCATCAAGATGATCGTGATCGATCCGCTGTTCACGCAGACCGCCGAGATGGCCGACGTCTGGATGCCGATCCGCCCGGGCGGCGACAGCGCGCTCATGGCCGCGATGGCCTACGTGATGATCACCGAGAACCTCTACAGCAAGTCGTTCATCGACACGTACACGTACGGGTTTGAACCGTTCCGGCAGTACGTGATGGGAGAGACGGACAAGCAGCCGAAGACGCCGGAGTGGGCCGCGGGGCTGACGGACATCCCGGCGGACCGGATCCGCGCGTTCGCGCGCGAGTACGCGCAGACGCCGCGCGTCAAGATCTCCTGCGCGCGCGGGATCCAGCGCAACGATCACGGGGAGCAGCAGGTCCGGATGCTGATCACGCTGGCGGCGATGAAGGGAGAGTTCGGCCTGCCCGGCGGCGGGCTGTCGTTCGAGATCCCCGGCTTTGCCGGCGCGGGCGACGCGCACGTGACGCTGCCCGGGCCGGGCCTGTTCCCGGGGGTTGCGAACCCGGTCAAGCAGGTGCTCTTGGACCAGCAGTTCGCATACTCGCTGCTCAACGCGCCGGTCACCGTGCATCACAACGGCAGCACGTATCCGTATCCGATGCCCGGGAAGTCGACGGTCAAGCTGGCCTACTGGGTGGGCGGCGCGGTGCTGAATCAGCACGATCAGATCAACGAAAACCTGCGCGCGCTCCAGACGGTCGACACGATCATTGTCCAGGACAGCTGGTGGACTCCGACGGCGCGCATGGCCGATATCGTGCTGCCGATCAACACCGTGTTCGAACGCAACGACATCACGCAGTTCTGGCGGTACGTCGTCTACCAGCACCAGATCATCGCGTCGCTCGGGGAGTCGAAGTCGGACTTCGAGGTGTTCACCGAGCTATCCGCGCGCCTCGGGTTCAAGGACAAGTTCACGTTGGGGATGGACACCGAGGACGCGTGGCTGCGCAAGCTCTACGCGGCCGGGAAGGTCCCGATGAGCTACGACCGGTTCAAGCAGGTGGGCTACTACAAGCTGCCGGTGGACGAGGAAGGCGCGGCGTACGTGGCATTCGCGGCGTTCCGGAAGGATCCGGGCGCGAACCCGCTCAACACGCCGTCCGGGAAGATCGAGATCTACTCCGAAGCGATCGCCAAGTACGGCTACGCGGACTGCCCGCCGACGCCCCAGTGGATGGAGCCGTTCGAGTGGCTCGGCAGCGCGAAGGCGAAGCAGTATCCGCTGGCCCTGATCACCAAGCACCCGCAGTTTCGCCGGCACTCGTCCTACGACAACGTGGACACCCTGCATCAGTTCAGCAAGGTCAACGGATACGAGCCGGTGTGGATCAATCCGGCCGACGCGGCTGCGCGCGCGATTCAGACCGGCGACGTGGTGCGCGTGTTCAACGACCGCGGGCAGGCGCTGGCCGGCGCGGTGGTGACCCCGCGGCTGCGGCCGCAGGTGGTGATCCTCCACGAAGGCGCCTGGTACCGTCCGGAGACGCCCGGGGCGATCGGCAGCCTGGACCGGGGCGGCTGCGCCAATAACCTCACCGCCCAGCGCGGCACGTCGCAGCTGGCGCAGGGGCCGGTCTGCCACACCGGATTGGTGCAGATCGAGAAGTACATCGGCGGCGCCGGCCCCAACGACTGGGCGCCGATCACCGGGGCGTAGCGCACGCAGGCGGATCGACGACGACGTCCGTGCCGTCGGGCTGGGGGAGCCCGGCGGCACGGCGCGCGCGCGTGTACGGGTCAGGCTTCGATGAGCCCCTTGCGGATCGCGTAGCGGACGAGCTGGGTGCGGTCGTGGAGGCCGAGTTTTTCCATGATGTGCGCCCGGTGCGTCTGCACCGTCTTGATGCTGATGTACAGCTTCTGCGCGATGTCCTGATTGGTCACGCCCTCGGCGACGAGCGTCAGGATCTCACGTTCCCGCTCGGTGAGCCCGTCGTAGGCTTCCCGTCCCTCGCCCGATTCCAGCCGCTTCAGATAGTCGGCCACGACCGCCGTCGCGACGGCCGGATAGAGGAACGCTTCGCCGCGGCGGGCGGCCCGGATAGCCTGGACGAGATCGGTCGCCGCGGCGCGCTTGAGCACGTACCCCGAGGCGCCGGCCTTCAGGCACTGGAACACGTACGTATCGTCCGCGTGCATCGTGAGCGCGAGGACCTGCGTCTGGGGCAGCGCCGCGCGGATCTGCCGCATGGCTTCGATGCCGTTGAGCCGGGGCATGCTGACGTCGAGGACCGCGACGTTCGGCTTTAACTCTCGGGCCATTTCGATCGCCTGGAGGCCGTCCTCGGCTTCTCCGACGACCTCGATGTCCGGCTCCGCGGTGAGGATCATCTTGACTCCCTGGCGCACGATCGCGTGATCGTCGGCGAGCAGGACCGAGATTTTGGCCGGCTTGCGAGTCGCGGGGGGCGTCATGATCCTGATCGGTTCGAGCGGCCGCGCCGGGATTCCTTGGGGGACCGTCGACGCGCGGCCGTTCGCCGTCGTCGGAGTCGCTAGGCGGAGGCCCCCGGGTCGGCGCGGAGCCCGGACACCTTGAAGCCCGCCGCGGCGAGCTCCTCCGCGACCCGGAGCGGTTCGGCAGTCCCGACGATCAGCCGGGCGAGCCGTTCGTGTTTGCTGAGCCGCACCGTCAGCGCCAGCGGGAACAGCACGTCCTTCAAGGCGACCAGGGCGTCCGTGAGCCGATGCAGGTCCGCCAGGTCGTTGGGGAGTGCCACCGACATCTGCGCCCCGCGGATATCGCTGCCGACATGGTGACCGAGGGCGTCGACGATGTCCTGCGTGGTGATGATGCCCACCAGCGCGCCACGATCCACGACGGGCAGCGCCTGGATGCGGTGCCGCTGCAGGAGTCTGGCGGCCGTGGCGACCGAGGTGGCCGGCCCCACGACGATCGGACGAGGCGTCATCACAGCCGTCACCGGGGTCATCCAGAACGCCTGCGCCTCCGCGGCATCGGCCGTCGGCGCGCTCGGCAGGACACCCATCAGATCCGACCGCGTCACAATCCCGACCAGCCGGTCGTGATCGACGACGCAGAGACGCCCGACCGCCTCAGCGCGCATGTGCGCGACCGCGTCGCCCACGGTGGCGTCGGCGGGCAACACCACGGCCCGGGCAATCATGCAGTTCTGAACTGTGGGCATGCAGTCTCCGGCGTGTCGATTTCCAATCAGCGTACCCATCCGGGCCTGGCATGCCTATAGGGTCGGGATAGTAATTTGGGATGCCGGGGAGGAACCCGGTGCCGGGGGCGATTCTTACGCGGGACGTCGAGGCGGGTCGGGCGCGTTGGACGCTGCGTCGCGACGGTCAGATGTTTGGGGGTGTCGGACGATCGGCGACGGCCGCCGTCGCCAGCGGCCGTCTGGCGGCCGAACGGTGATGCGCACGGCGAGCACGGCCAGCGCGGCGGCCGCCGCCGCGGCGCCGGCATAGATCGTCGAGAGGGAGGCGCCGGTCGCCATCCGCAGCGGTCCCACGCCGAACGCCGCGATCCCGTAGCCGATCTGATAGAACGCGATCAGCTGTCCCGATACGACCGCCGTCAGATCCGAGAACGCTTGTCCTCCGAGGCTGATGCTCAACGGGAGAAAGGCCGAGCACGCGAGCCCCGCCAGACCGAACGCCGCGATGCCGCCGGCCGTCGTCGTGGCGCGGGACACGACCAGGAGCGCGACCAGCATCACGACGGGATGGACGAGATAGATCCACCGTGCGGCGATTCTGGTCGACAGGAACGCGGCGCCGACCCGTCCCAGGGTCATCATCGCCCAAAAGATCGTTAGCGCGAGTGATGCCGACGGCGTCGGCACGTGTCGCTCACGGATCAGGTACAGCGTGGACCAATTGCCGCAGAGCGTCTCGATCACGCCGTAGAGCAGGACGGCGCCGGCGTAGAGCCAGAACCGCCGTGGGAGACGGCCGGCACGCCGCTCCGGAGATCGCGCGGGGCCTCCGGCGTCGGCGGTCGGCCGCGGGTGGGGCGTGAGCGACGCCTGCAGGCTGATGTCCAAGAGGCAGAGCAGCGCGGCCGCCGTGAGAATCGGCAGCAGCCACCAGGCGCCCAACGCGAGAAACACGGCGACGAGGGCCGGACCGAGCGTCGTGCCAACTCCGAGCAGGACGTTCATCGCCAGCACCGCGCGGTCGGCTGCGGCGGGAAAGTACTCCTGCGCGAAGGTGTTCAGCGTCATGACGGTGACGCCGAACCCTCCTCCAAGCACCCCGGTGGCCACCAGCAGCGCGCCGTACGCCACGGCCGGCGAGGACACGAGCAGTCGGCTTCCCGCCAAGAGCATCATCGACGCCAGGTTGGCGCCGAGTCCCAATAGAAACACCCGCTTGAGCCCCCACCGGCGCGCCAGCGCCGGGGCTGCGGCCGATGCCACGATGGCCAGGGCAACCTGCGGGAGGAACATCGCCCCGTACTGGGTCTCACTGAGGCCGTACACCCGCGGGCTGGTGAGGATGGAACTCGCGGCCGGAAATGTCACCAAGGCCAGCCCTTGGATGAGGCCGGCGAGGTACACCAGGCGGATCTCGGTTGTGCGAGTCGTGTCGGAGGTCCCTGACCGAGATGGCGGGCGAGGACGCGGCGCCCGCGGCGGTGATGACGAGTTCATGGCGCCTCGTTCGGGGTCCTCCCAGCCACGCACGAACACGGAGGTGCCCGGTGCGCCCGGAGTTGGCGGCGCGGCGCCGCACTCGTGCCGCGGGTCTACGGCGCCGAGCGGACCGCCTCCGCAGCTTCTTCTTAAGGAAGACATCGTGACGGTGTCACGGCGGGGGCAAGCCCGGGGCGCCCTCATTCGTGCCCATCGCGAAATGGAATCACGTCGACCGGGCTGAATCCTCACTGCGGCCAGGTTCGGAATCGACCGGGGCGGGGCACGCGGCGTTCGGCGGAAACGGGGTGAGACCCCGCCGCCGCCGAACTGGAGCCAGGTACGTTCGATCCCGGGGGGCACGCGCGCTGCCGGGTCGGCGCAGACGGGCACGTCGTCCAACGAAGCGGGGAGGGCACAGTGACGAGAACGCTGCTCGTCGTGATGGCGGTGGCCGAGATGCTGGCCGGGCTGGCGCTGCTCGTGGTCCCGTCTGTCGTGAGCATGGTCCTGCTCGGCGCACCGCTCGACACGCCGCTCGCGCTGGTCGTGGCCCGTCTCGCCGGGATCGCGCTCTGCTCGTTGGGCGCGGCCTGCTGGCTGGTGCGCAACGACGCGGGGAGTCATGCCGCCACCGGCTTGTTGGCGGCGATGTGGATCTACAACGCGGCTGTCGCTGTCCTGCTCATCTACGCCGGTCTCGTGGGCCTGCGCGGGTGGGCGCTGTGGCCCGCGGTGGTCTTTCACGGGGCCCTGGCGGCATGGTGCGGCGCGGGCGTTCGGGCGAGCAGGTTCGCCGTCCGTCCCGACTCTCCCACTCGTCGATGACGATCGCGCGTGCGACGCGAGAGGCAACGCTTCGGCACACGGGGATCTCGTTGGAGGTGAGCGTGTGAACCAGGCATGGGGCATGCGAGAGACCGCACGGGCGCGGCGCACCGCGCGTCCGTCCGCCGCTGCCATCGACTCGGCGCGGCCCGGCGCGGTCGATCGGCCGCGGCCGGGATGCGGTCGATGACGCGCATCCTCGGGATCGCCGTGCTCGGCCACGGCGGCATCGCACGTGCGCACGTGTCGGCGGTCCGCCGGCACGCCGACGCCTTTCCCGAAGCGCCCGCGACCGGCCGGATCGTCGCCGTCGTGGGTCGGACCGCGGCGAGTGCCGCGGCCGCGGCGGCGCGTCTCGGCGCCGAGCGCGGGACGACGGACTGGCATGCGACCATCGACGACCCGGCGATCGACGCGGTGATCAATGTCGGGCCCACCAGCCTTCACGCCGAACCGAGCATCGCCGCCCTGCGGGCCGGCAAGGCCGTCCTGTGCGAGAAGCCGCTGGCCCGCACGGGCGGAGAGGCCGCCGCGATGACGCGGGCGGCCCGTGAGTCGGGGCGTGCGGCGATGACCGGCTTCAACTACCGGTTTGTCCCCGCCGTCCTGCTCGCCCGTCGCCTGCTCCTTGACGGGAGCCTCGGACGCCTGTACCACTTTCGGAGCCGGTACAGCGACGACTCCCTGCTCGATCCGACCGCGCCGTTCACCTGGCGTCACGACCGCGACGCGGCAGGCAGCGGTGTCATCGGAGATCTCGCATCGCACGCGATCGATGTCGCGCATTTCCTCGCCGGCCCGATCGCGGCCGTCACGGCGTCCACGCGCACGTATACGGCGCAGCGACCGGACGGGGGGGCCGATCGGCCGGTCACCGTGGACGACGCCGTCGTCGCGACGCTGGAGTTTCACGCCGGCGCCGTGGGGACGCTGGAGGCGAGCGGGATGTGTCCGGGCCGCAAGAATCACCTGTGGTTCGAGATCAACGGGGAGCGCGGCACGCTGGTATTCGATCTGGAGCGCCTCAACGAGCTGCGCGTCTACCACGGCGACGGTCCCGCGCGCGGGCTCGCCGACGTGCTCGTGACCGAACGGGACCACCCGTTCGGCGGGCGCTGGTGGCCGCCGGGCCATATCATCGGGTGGGAGCACACCTTCGTCCACCAATTTGACGAATTCGTCCGCCGAGCCGTCGAGGCCGGCGGCGAGCAGGTCGGCGCCACGTTCGAGGATGGAGCGGCAAGCGCGCGGGTCTGCGACGCGCTCCTGCTCGCGGCCGAGACCGGACGGCGGGTCTCCGTCGGGTCCGGCGTCGATCCCTTGCCGGTCGCGCCGGGACGGTAGCCGTCCGTGCGTGCGACGGCACGAGACACGCGGGGCGTTCGGATCACCGCGGCGGCGTGCAGGAAGGGAGTGATCGGTCTGTGGTGATCCGGGTGGGGCTGGTCGGCGCGGGCACGATGGGCAGACGGCACCTCAGCGTGCTCGCGGCCGATCCGCGCGTCACGATCGCGGGCGTCGCCGATGGGGCCGCTGCGGTGGCCCGGGAGGCCGCCGAGTCGGTCGGGGCGCGCCCGTGTGCCACGCTCGCAGCATTGGCGGAGCTGGGCATCGACGCCGTGTTTATCACGCTGCCGAACGTGTATCACGCGGCGCTGGTGTGTGAGGCGTTCGACCGGGGGCTGCACGTTTTTTCCGAGAAGCCGATGGCGATCACCCTCGCAGACGCCCGGAGGGTCGCGGCGCGCGCGAAGGGCAGCGGACGCGTCTACCAGATGGGGTTCAATCGACGATGGTCGCCCGCGTACCGGTTTCTCAAGCGGCAGATCGACGCGGGGTTCGTCCCCATGTCGGCGAACGTGAAGATGAACGACGGCGACATGCTGACCCCGAGCTGGTACACGAATGTGGCGGTCTGCGGGGGCTTCATGTACGACACGGCGATCCACCTCGTCGACATGGTGGCGTGGCTGATCGGTCCGGTGGAGAGCGTGTCCGCGCTCGGTCGGCGGAGCTGCTACCCTGACTACGACGACATTGCGATGCTGCTGCGGTGTCCCGGGGGACGTCCGGTGGCGTTCACCACGTGCGGGCACGCGTCGTGGGCCGCGCCCCAGGAGCGCGTCGAGCTGTACGGGGACCACGCGCTCGCCGTGTCCGAGGATCTGGATCGCGTGCGGGTGACGACGCGCGAGCAGCCGCACGCCCCATGGCAGCAGCTGCCGTCGGCGGGCGAGCTCGATCGGTGGGGCTACGTGGACGAGGACCGCGCGTTCATCGACGCGTGCCTCGGCCACGGTCCGCCGCCGGTGACGGCCGCGGACGCGTTTCACAGCGTCGCGGTGCTCGACGCGGCGTATGCGAGCATCGAGCGCGGCGGCGCGGTCGTGACCGTCGCGACCGAGTGAGCCGCCGCGACCGGCCGGGGCGGCGGGGTGTTCGTCGGTTCGACGCGGGACGTGACGATGGGGGAGGAACGATGAGCAGCGAGTACTTCACCGAGGCGGACGCGGCACTCACGCGGAAGATCGGGATCGTGAACCTGCACGACGATTTTCCCGTCGCCATCCTCAAGCAGCGATTCGACGGGGTCTACGACTCGCTCAGGACCTACTGGCTGCCCCGGTTTCGCGCGGGCGGCGTCGGCACCGTGGTGGCGGCGATCTTCACCCCATCGGTCTATGTCCCGGAAGCGGCGCTCCGCCACGCGGTCTGGTCGCTCGACGGCCTGCTCACGGAGATCGACGACAACCGGGACGACATCGAAGTCGCGCGCTCGACCGCCGACATCGAACGCATCAACCGGGCGGGCAAGGTCGCCGTGCTGCTGGCGCTGGAGGGCGCCGAGCCCCTCGGGCAGGATCTGTCGACGCTCCGCCTGCTGCACCGCCTCGGGCTGCGCATGGTCTCGGTCACGTGGGCGCGCCGGACGATGTTCGGCGTCGGGGATTGGGAGCACGAGGATCGCGGCGGTCTGACCGCGATCGGCCGGCGCGCGGTCGCGGAGATGAACCGTCTCGGCATCGTCGTGGACGTGTCCCACGGGTCTGACGAGACGACCCGCGACATCCTTGAGGTGTCCACGAAGCCGGTGATCGCCAGCCACGCGAACGCCCGGGCCCTGCAGCGCCATCCGCGCAACCTCACCGATGACGTGATTCGGGCGATCGCGGCGTCCGGCGGGGTCGTCGGCGCGGTGGCCGTCGCCAGCTTCATCTCGGAGCAGGACCCGACGATCGCGCTGTGGGTCGACCACATCGAGCACCTTATCGAGGTGGCCGGCGTCGACCACGTCAGCATCGGCGCCGACTTCTACCGGTATCAGCGCGTCATCGCGGCCGCGCAGGGCATCGCGGACCTCGACGGCCAGCCGAAGCCGGGCAGAGTGCGCTCGACGTTTGCGGGCATGGAGAACTCGGAGGACCTGCCCGGGCTCACCGCGGAGCTGCGGCGGCGCGGGCTGTCCGAGGGAGATCTCCGCAAGATCTATCGTGACAACGCGCTGGCCGTGATCGCCGCCGTCGTCGGTGCCTGAGGGGCGCCGCGCGGCGCGGCATGGAGGGATGCGGATGGCCACGTTCGATGTGATCGTCGCCGGGCTCGGCGCGATGGGCAGCGCCGCCGCGCACCAGCTCGCGGCGCGGGGCCAGCGCGTCTTGGGGCTCGAACAGTACACCGAGGCCCACGACCGCGGATCGAGCCACGGCGGATCGCGCATCATCCGGATGACGCTGTACAAAGAACGGGGGTACGTGCGGCTCCTGCACCGCGCGTTTGAGCTGTGGCGGCAGCTTGAACGCCAGAGCGGAGAGTCGCTGCTGACCATCACCGGCGGGCTGGCGATGGGGCGCCCGGACCACAGCGTCATCGAGGGCGGGCTGCGCAGCGCCGAGGAGTTTGGCATCGCGCACGAGCAGCTGGATCCCGGTGAGATCCGCCGCCGGTTTCCGCCGTTCGCGCCGACCCCCGACATGGTCGGGGTCTACGAGCCGGGCGCGGGGTTCCTCCATCCCGAAGCGGCGGTCCGCGCGTCCCTCGGTCAGGCCGCCCGGCACGGGGCGGACCTTCGGTTCAACGAGCCTGTCCTGCGGTGGGAGGCGCTGCCGTCCGGCGATCGCGTCCGCGTCGTGACCCCGGCGGGCGTCTACGAGGCCGCGCGCCTCGTCCTCACGCCCGGCGCCTGGGTCCTCGGCGCCGCGGCCCGGTTGGAGCTCCCGTTCGCGATCGCGCGCGTGGTGATGTTTTGGTTTGACCCGGTCGGGGGCACGACGCCGTTTCTCCCGGACCGCTTCCCGATCCACGTGTGCATTCCTCACGGCGGCGAACGCTTCTACGGATTTCCCGCCCACGACGGCCCGCGCGGCGGCGCGAAAGTCGCGTTCTCGCTGGTGATGAGCCCGTGCACACCCGAGACGATCGACCGGCGCGTGGGTGACGCCGAGATCGAGCAGATGCGGGCGCATCTCGCGCAGTGCCTGCCGACGCTCGCCGGGCCCTGCATCGCCGCGAAGACCTGCCTGTACACGAACACCCCTGACCTCAATTTTGTGATCGGGACGCATCCGGCTGCGCCCCAATGCGCCGTGGCCGCCGGATTCTCGGGGCACGGGTTCAAGTTCGCGAGCGTCGTCGGGGAGATCTTGGCGGACCTCGCGATGTCCGGGGAGACGCGGCACGACATCGCGCTGTTTGCCCCGACGCGATTCTCGACGGGTGCCGGACGGGGTGTGGTCCCGTACGTGTGACCCGCGCGCCGTGCTCGTGCGCTGGGGCGCGGCGGCAGGGGAGCGGGTCCGTGTCGGGGAAGAGCGGCGTCACCAGAGACCGCGCCCGGCCCCGGCGGGACCGGGACAGCGTGGATCGGGGGAGCGTCGATGGGCTGTGACGTGATAGCCGCTCGGAACGAGCGCGGGACGATTTTCGCCAAGAACAGCGACCGCCCCGCCTTTGAGTGCCAGCCGCTGTATCATGCGCCGCACCGGTCCTACGATCCGGGGTCGACCGTGCGGTGTCAGTACCTCGAGATCGATCAGGCGCCGCACACCCTGGCGGTCCTCGGCAGCCGCCCGTGGTGGCTGTGGGGGTTCGAGCACGGGGTGAACGAAGCCGGCGTCGCCATCGGCAACACGGCGCTCTTCACGCGCGACGACGTCGACGCGACCGGTCTGCTCGGCATGGACCTCGTCCGGCTCGCGCTGGAGCGGGCACGGGACGCGGCGACCGCCAAGGACGTGATGACGGCCCTGCTCGACGAGCACGGGCAGGGCGGGAGCGCGGCCGTGGATCAGGACCGGCGCTACCACAACAGCTTCATGATCGTCGACCGCGCCGGCGCCTGGGTGCTCGAGACCTCACGGCGCCACTGGGTGGCGAAGCGGATGGCCCGCGCCGCGGCGATCTCCAACCTCGCCACGATCGGGGACGACTGGGACGAGTGCTCCGACGGCATCGAGGCGTACGCCAGGGACCGCGGGTGGTGGACCGCGCCCGTGGGCACGAAGCTCGATTTCCGCGCCGCGTTCGAGGATCCGGCCCGCCGGGCGGGCGCCGAGGGCCGTTTCGCGCAGAGCTGCCGGTACCTCGACCGGACCGTCGCCGTGGATGTCTCGGGAGCGATGCGGCATCTGCGTGACCACATCGCGACGGGGCGCATTCCCCACCCGAACGGAGCCGGACGGCCCTCGGTGTGCATCCATCCCGGCCAAAATCCGACCGCGACGGCGGCGAGCATGGTGGTGGAGCTGAACGCGTGTTCCGGCGACCCCGTGATCGCGTGGTGCGCCATGACGACGCCGTGTACGACCGCGTTTCTTCCGATTCCGGTCGGCGTGCCGCTGCCGGCACCGCTGACCATAGGGGAAGGGCACTACGCGGCCGCGTCCGCGTGGTGGCGGCTGAAGCGCATGGAAGAGTGGGTGGAGGCGCAGCCCGAGGCGCGCAGCGTCGTGGTGCGCCGGCACTGGGCGGCCTGGGAGGCCGACCTGCTGGACCAGGCGCGCGCGCACGCGGGAAGCGCTGCGGCACGGCTCGGGTCGCGGACCGCGGAGCTGCTCGAGCGGGCCGACGCCCTGCTCGCCGATCCGGTCGCCGGATGACACGGCTGTGCCAGCGTCCCCCGCGCGCATCGCGCGGGCGGTGGGCGCCGCGGATCCGGTCCCGGTTGCCCTAGCTTCGCCGTTCCCCGAGCCCCCCGCGTGGGGCCCTCGTGCACCCGCCCCCCGGCCCCGGAGGGGCGTCCTCGGGCGCCTCGACGAGACAGGGAGCGGCGGGGGCAATGGGGAAGTTCTGGGTCCCCCCGACCGGGGTTGAGGCCGGGTCGGGGGCGAACGGCCGAACCGAACGGGCCGCGTGACGGAGTCAACACAGGGGGGGTGACGTGTGTTTATCATCTTGGCCGCGCTGATCGGGCTCGGTGTGGGAGCCGGAGGGATGTGGTATCTGCAGCGGACTCAGCTGATGGCGCTCAAGGAGCAGGTCGCGCGCACCCAATCGATGCTGGAACAGGAACAGACGGAGATGCGTGCCAAGTCGATCGCGCTCACGCAGCGCGACGTCGAGATGGCATCGCTGAAGACGGCGCTGGAACACGAACACCGGAGCGTCGAAGAGAAGCTGGCGCTCCTCACCCAGGGCAAGACCGCGCTCCTCGAGCAGGCGCAGACGCAGTTGGGGGAGGCGTTCAAGGCCCTGTCCGCGGACGCGCTGCGGCAGAATCAGACGGCGTTCCTCGAGCTGGCCACGGCGAAGCTGGGCGAAGTGCAGGCGCACGGCTCGTCCGATTTGGAGGCGAAGCAGGCCGCGGTCGAGCAGCTCGTCCAGCCCATCCAGCAGACTCTGCAGTCGTTCAACGAGGCGGTGCGTGCGATCGAAGAGGCACGCGCGGGCGCGTATCACGACCTGAGCGATCAGGTGCGCGGGCTGCTCGAAAGCCAGGACGGCCTGCGGCGCGAAACGGCGAAGCTGGCCGGTGCGTTCCGCGCGACGCCGGTGCAGGGGCAGTGGGGCGAGCTCCAGCTGCGGCGCGTCATCGAGCTCGCCGGCATGCTGGAATACTCGGACTTCCAAGTGCAGCCGACCCTCGGCGGCACGCCGAGAGAGCGCTTCCGGCCGGACGTCGTCGTGCGCCTCCCCGGGGAGCGGTACGTCGCGATCGACGGCAAGGCCCCGCTGACGTCGTACCTGCAGGCGATGGTGATCGAGGACGACGCCGCCCGAGAGCTGCAGCTCCAGGAGAGCGCGCGCGAGGTGCGGGAGCACATGCGCATGCTCAGCGCGAAGAGCTACTGGGAGCAGTTCGCGCAGACGCCCGAGCTGGTCGTCATGTTCCTCCCGGAGCCGCTCTATCTCACGGCGCTGCGGCTGGACCCCTCGCTGGTGGAAGATGCGGCCCAGTCCGGGGTGTTTCTCGCCAGCCCCGCGACCCTGATCGTGCTCCTCAAGGCGGTCGCGCATGGGTGGCAGCAGGAGCAGGTCGCGGACAACGCCCGGCGTATCAGCGCCTTGGGCCGTGAGCTCCACGACCGCATCGCGAAGCTCGCGGGACACATCAACCGGCTGGGGCACGAGCTGCGCAGCACCGTCCACACGTACAACGGCGTGATCGGCGCGCTCGAGAACCGCGTGCTCGTCACGGCCCGACGGTTCTCGGAGTTGGGGGCGTTCGACACGGAGGCGATCGCCGAGTTGGACCCGGTGGACGAGATCCCCCGTGCGATCCAGAGCCCGGACGTCCTGGCCGCGCAGCTCCCGCCGGGCAGCGTGTCGTCCCGCCTCGATCTCGGCGGGAAGTCGGACCGGGACGTGTCCTAAGGGTGCCGGCCCACCGCGCCCGACAGATCGCCGACCAGCCGGAGCGGACCGCCGCGCCGGCTGGTTCCGCTCCGGGCGGCCGCCGGCGTTTGCCCTTTGAAAGGCGTACCGGCGCAGGTATACTGGAGGGCAAGCCGCGTCTGCGCGAGGCCGCGCGGACGCGGATCGGCCAACTCGGCGTGAGTGGTCCACGATGATCTCGATGCGTCAATCCGGAAAGGGAGGCAGAGCAACGATGCGACGTCACCCGGCGACCGCGTTCCGCTCGACCCTGCTGGTGCTCGCGCTCGCGTGTCTCGTGGCGACCGTCCTGGCGGGGGTGCCGGCGGGAGCCGCCGACCCCAACACGCTGGTCTACGCGCAGATCTCGACCGGGACCAGCAAGATCCCGGCGTTTACGACCACCGGGGAAGATACGAACATCATGAACTCGATCTACGACTCCCTGGTGCAGGCGGACGCCAAGTCGTGGAAGATCGGTCCCGCCCTCGCCACGTCGTGGACGGTTAGCCCCGACGGCAAGACCTGGACGTTCGTGCTGCACAAGGGCGTGAAGTGGCAGGGGGGCTACGGCGAGTTGACGTGCGCCGACGTCGCCTTCACATGGGATTTCAACAAGAATCCCGCCAACGGATCGTTCTGGAAGACGCAGGCCGCGGCGGTCGACAGCGTCTCGTGTCCGGATCCCTACACCGCGGTCTTCCACCTCGCGACGCCGTTCTTGGGGTTCATCTGGAACGTCGCAAACGTCGAGCCCTCGACCGGCTGGGTGATGTCGAAGGCGGCCTGGGACAAGCTCGGCCGAGCGGGCTACGAGAAGACCCCGATCGGCAGCGGCCCGTACATGCTGAAGTCGCTGACGCCAACCCAGGACGTCGTGCTCGCCCGAAGCCCCGATTACTGGGGGTCCAAGCCGGCGATCGATCAGATCGATTTCAAGGTGATCGCCGACAGCCAGACGGCCGCGCTGGCCGTCAAGGCGGGGGCGGTCGACATCGTCAACACGAATGACCCGATCATCGCGATCGAGTATCAGAACACCCCCGGGGTGGTCGTGATCGCGAAGACCGCGCTGCGGACGGACTATCTTGAGATCAACACGACCGTCAAGCCGTTCGACAACGTCAAGGTCCGCCAGGCGATGCTGTACGCGATCGACTATCCGGGCCTCGTGTCCGCGGTCCTCCGCGGCTACGGCACCGCCGGGTACTCCGGCATCATGATGCCGGGGATGACCGGGTTCGACCCGTCGGTGAACGTGCAGAACACCTACGATCCGGCGAAGGCGCGGCAGCTCCTCCGCGAATCGGGCGTGAAGCTGCCGATCAACGGCTTCTTCACCACGTACAATGATACGCTCGACATCAACGCCGCGCAGTTCCTCGCGGCCAACCTCGCCCAGTTCGGCATCAACATGGAGCCGAGGCCGCTCGAGCGCGGCACGCTCGTCCAGGAGCGGATCAAGGCGACGACGCCCGCGTCGGTCATCGGGACGGCGGTGTCTCCGGACCCGGACGGACTGTTCTCGCTCACGTTCATCGGCGCCGGGAATCCGCCGGCCGGGCTCAACATCGCGCGGTACACCGGAATCGACAAGCTCTACGACGCGCAGCGCTCAGCGGCGACCCCGGCGGCGCGGGACCAGGTGTTGAAGCAGATTCAGCAGCGGCTTACCGCCGACGTGCCGGCGGTCGAGTACTACGTGTTGAAGGAAACGTGGCTCGTCAGCCCGCGGGTCCAGAACTACGAGCCGTTCGTGCTGTTCGGCGGCGACCCGCTCTCGCAGGTGACCTTCTCCAAGTAGCCGCGCCGGGGGCTCCGGTCAGCCGTTGAGGCCGATCGTCGCCTTCGGGTCGAGGAAGTTCGCGACCGCTTCGCCGAAGAGGTTGAAGGCCAGCACGGCGCACATGATCACGAGCCCGGGGAGCACCGACTCCCACGGCGCCAGCAGGAGCGACTGGCGCCCCTCGTTGATGATCGCGCCCCACGTGGGGGTCGGCGGCAGGACGCCGACCCCCAGATAGTCGAGCCCGGCCTCGATCAAGATCGCGACCGGGATGGAAAACGTGACGTAGACCGCGAGCACCTGCAGCAGATTGGGCAGGATGTGCCGGAGGATCACGCGTCCGGTGTCGGCGCCGCTCGCCCGGGCCGCGTCCACGTACTCCATCTCCCGCAGGGACAAGGTCGACGCGTGCGTGATGCGCGCGAAGCGGGGCAGATAGGCGATGCCGACCGCGACCATCACGTTTTGGACGCCCGACCCAAAAAACCCCAGAATCAAGATCGCCAGCAGGATCAGCGGAAAGGCCAGCGCCACGTCGATCGCCCGCATGATCGTCTGTTCGATCCCGCGCGCGCTCACGCCGGCCAGCATTCCCAGCAGCGAGCCGCCGGTGGCGCCGATGGCGACCGCGACGACGCCGACCAGCAGGGAGAGCCGGGTGCCGTAGATGACCCGGGAAAAGATGTCCCGGCCGAACAGATCCGTGCCAAACGGGTGGTGCCAGTTCGGCGGGGTGAACGACGCCGCGGCGGAGACCACGGACGGGTTGTACGGGGCGATCAGCGGCGCGAAGGCCGCGACGATGAACAGGAGGGTGATGAATCCGAACGACAGCAGCGCCGGGAGGTTGCGCCGGAGCACCCGAGCGAAGCCGCGCCAGCGGGGCCGGGCGATCCCCGCGGGCCTGCCGGCAGCGACGGGAGCGTGCGCGTGCGCCATGTCACCGGCCTCTAACGGTACTGGATCCGGGGATCGACCGCTGCGTAGCAGAGGTCGGTGACCAAATTCATCAGGACGAAGGAGACGGCCAGCACGATCACGCAGGCCTGCACCTGCACGTAGTCGCGGCCGGTGACAGAGTTGACGAGCAGGCTGCCGATGCCGGGCCGCGCGAAGACGGTCTCGATGACCACGGCGCCGCCGACCAGCTCGCCGGCGGCGAGGCCGAGGATGCTCAGGATCGGCAGCAGCGCGTTCCGGAAGGCGTGCCGGAAGACGACCGCGTTCCGGCCGAGTCCCTTCGCGCGGGCGGTCCGCACGAAGTCATCGCGCAGCGCCGACAGGAGGCTCGTCCGGGTGATGCGGGTGAGGTAGGCGAGCAGCCCGGCCGCGAGCGCGACCGAGGGCAGGATGGTATGGGTGAGGATCGTCACGGGCTGTGTGAACGTCCCGCCCCCGATCGGCGGCAGCCAGCCGAGCCGGCCGGAGAAGACGAGCAGGAGCACGATCCCGACCAGGAAGTTGGGCGCGGAGACGAGCACCAGCGAGAGGATCAACGACATGTGGTCGCTCGGGGTGTTGTTCCGGACCGCGGCGACGACCCCGAGCGGAATCCCCACGCCGATCGCGATCACGAGCGCGGCGAGGCCGAGCACGATCGTGTACGGCAGCAGGCCGGCGATCTGCGTCGAGGCCGGCACCCCCGTCAGGAACGACGTGCCGAACTGGCCCTGGATGACGTTCTCCATGTAGCGCACGTACTGCGTGATCAGGGGCTGATCGAGCCCCCACATGTGCCGCAGTCCGACCTCACGATCGCTGGTCGCAAACGGGCCGAGCAGCACGGCTGCGGGGTCGCCGGGCAGCAGATGGACAACGATGAACACGAGCGTGACGACACCCCAGATGAGCGGGACGATCAGGAGCGTCCGGCGCAGGAGGTAGGAACGCATGTGGCTCCGTTGGTTCGACGCACCACGTGGAGGCGTCCTGCTCTGGAGCGCGGCTCCCGCGCGTGACCGCACGGGCGGGCCGGCCCGAGGCTTGAGGTGGCGGCGTCGCGCGGACTACAATGGGGTGGAGACGGGACGCCGCGGGACGATGGGGTGGTGTGACGGCCCCGCGAGATGGGCAAAGATTTTCTTGGGCGGATGACCGCGCGGCATCGCGCAGCGGCCGCCGCCGTATCTGGAGACGTCAGCGTGCGGATGAGCGGGGGCGACGAGAATACGATCTGGTATCGGCGCAGCGCCGACGGCGCGGCGCGGGGTGCGCGGGCATGCGCCCGTCGATCGGCACGCCGGACGGCGTGGAAGATCGGAGCCGCCGCAGCCTGCGCGGCGCTGTTCGCGTCGCTCCTAGCATCGTCCGGACAGGCGACCATCCCCCTCGCCGTCCACATTGCCAGTCTCGAGCGGATCGGCCCCGGCCGCGTCTCCTTCGGCGTGTCGATCGCCGGGCTCCAGCCCGGCCTCCCGGAGACGATCGGCGCGACCGCCGCGGTGGACGGGGCGACCATCGAGCAGCCGACGACCGCGTTTGCCGGCCCCATGGACCATTTTTCGGTCGTGCTCGACCTCGCGGGCGGGCAGAGCCGCATCGGCGGCGTGGTCACGGCGGACTTTCCCCCGATTCCCCCTCCCGGCGAAAATACCCCGGTGACGCTCGAGATTATGGTCCGGCAGGGTGCCGAGACCGCCGCGGCTCGACAGACCGGACTGCTCCTGCTGCCGACCGTGCTCGTGCCCGGCTATCTCAACGAAATCTGGGGGAAGCAGCAGCACGTGCTGAGCATTTTCCGGCGATGGGGCTACACCGACACCGGACCGTCACCGAACTTGTTTTGGTTCACGTACGCGTCCCGGCGCCTCGGCCTTGAGGACACCGCGCACCTGCTGGCGGCCTACGTCCGCGACGTGGTGCTCCCGACGGCCTACGCGTCCCGCTTCAACGTGGTCGGGTACAGCGCCGGCGGGCTGCCTGCCCGCTGGGACGCCGCCTTCGATCCGAGTTGGAAGCGCATCACCAACGCCCTGTTTCTGATCGCGGTCCCGAACGAAGGATCCGTGATGTCGTACATCTACGCCTGGTATCCGGTGGCGAAGCTGGCGCGGACCCCCGCGGCGCGCAGCTTCCTCCCGACCTTCCCGTTTTGGCGCCCGGCGCCCGGCGCGCCGTGGGAGATCCCCAAGGGCGCCGAGAACGTGGAACTCGAGCGCTTGAACGCGCAGCCGCTCCCCCCGGGCATCCGCGTCTACGCCTTCTACGGATCCCGCCGGCCGACGCGGGAGAGCCCGGGCACGCAGGCCGGGGTGACCGGACGACTGCCGGAGGCCGCGTTCTCGTACGGCATGGGGGACGGGATCAACTTGACGGCCAGCATGCTGGGTGAACCCATCAACGGCGGCGCCGGGGTCCCGGAGCTGACCGACCGGTTCACCGAGCAGGTGGACCTCGGTCCGCTGGAACACTACTCGTTGGTGCGCGCCGCGCTGCCGAGGATCGCGGCGTTCACGTCCGGCCGGGCGGCGAACCTGGCCGGACGCGCGCCGGCACCGCTGCCGGCGGCGAAGGGCGACCGCGAGCCGTCGGTCCCGCCGTGGGCGCCGCCCGACCTCGTGGCGCCGTGGGCGGCCAGTCCGCACTAGGACCGACGGGTCGGCACGCATGCCGCCGGGGGAGACCGGGATGGGAACGATGCGATTGTCCGGCAAGGTGGCCGCGATCACGGGGGCCGCACGGAACGGCCTCGGCCGGGCGATCGCCCTCGCGTTCGCGCGCGAGGGCGCGGATGTGGGCGTGCTCGACATCCGCGCCTCCGATGACACCGTCGCGGCCGTCACCAGCCTGGGCCGGCGCGGGGCGGGCGTGGAGGCGGACGTTGCCGATCCCAACGGCACCGCGGCGGCGCTCGAGCGTCTCGCCGCGACCCTCGGGCCGATTGACGTGCTGGTGAACGCGGCCGCGGTGCTCGCGCGGGGTCCGGTGCTCGAGCTGTCGCTGGACGATTGGGACCGGCTCTACCGGGTGAACCTGCGCGGGTACTTCGTGACGAGCCGGTGGGTGGCGAGGGAGATGGTACGCCGCGGGGCCCGAGGGGCCATCATCAACATCGCATCGATCAGCGGGGTCGTCGCGACGCCGAACCAGGCCCACTACTGCGCGCTCAAAGGCGGCGTGATCGCCCTCACGCGGTGCATGGCGGTCGAGCTGGCGCCGCTCGGGATTCGGGTGAACGCGATCTCGCCCGGCGCGTTCGAGACCGACATCAATCGGGAGCGCCTTCAAGACCCGGTGTTTCGCGCGTCGAGGACCGATCCGGTGCCGCTCGCCCGAGTCGGGCAGCCGGACGAGGTCGCCGGAGCGGCGGTGCTGCTCGCGTCCGACGAGGGCAGCTTCATGGTCGGGGCCAACGTGATCGTCGACGGCGGCCAGCTCGCGCTCTGATATGAACGAGCCCGATCCCGCGCCTCGCGCGAGGCACTGGAGGAGCAGGGTGGCGGGGAATCGAACTACCGACCGGCGCCGCACGATACGCACCACAGCGCCCGGGCGAGGCGCGGGCTCACCGCCCGGGCGCGGAGGATGATCGTGACCATCGCCGGCGCGGAGAACCGATCGACTCACCGGGCGGCGGCTGCCGGCCGCGCCGAGGGGCGATGCCCGGTCCTCTAGAGACGGAGGACGCGGGACTCGACCGCGCGGTGTCGCCGCTCGCCGGGCGGACGGCGCCCGCGGAGATGCGCGTCGATCTCGCCCGGCTTGAACGCGAGTACTACGACCGCCGGCCCGATCTGCAGGACCCCGCTCAGCTGGTGAGCTTTGGGACCAGCGGGCACCGGGGCTCACCGTTTCGCGGCACGTTCACCGAGGCGCACATTCTCGCGATTACCCAGGCGATCTGCGACTACCGGCGCGCGCAGGCCGTCGACGGCCCGCTGTACATGGGCAAGGACACGCACGCCCTGTCGGGACCGGCCCAGCGCACGGCGTTGGAGGTCCTGGCCGCCAACGAGGTGGAGACGATCATTCAGCGGGACGACGGGTTCACGCCCACGCCGGTGATCTCCCGGGCGATCCTGGTCTACAACCGCGGGCGCGCGCATCATCTCGCGGACGGGATCGTGATCACGCCGTCGCACAATCCGCCCGAGGACGGCGGCTTCAAGTACAACCCGACGAACGGCGGCCCGGCCGACACCGACGTCACGGGGTGGGTCGAACGACGCGCCAACGAGCTGCTGCGGGCGGGGAGCGCTGCGGTCAGGCGGACGCCGGCGGCGCTGCACGCGGCCACGACCCATCCGGACGACCTGGTCCTGCCGTACGTCCGCGATCTTGCGAGCGTCGTCGACATGGCCGCGATCCGCGATGCCGGCCTCACGCTCGGCGTCGATCCGCTCGGCGGCGCGTCCCGATACTACTGGGAGCCGATCAACGCCCTGTATGGGCTGAACGTCGCGGTCGTGAATCCGGTGATCGACCCGACGTTTTCGTTCATGCCCGTCGATCACGACGGCGTGATCCGGATGGACTGCTCGAGTCCGTACGCGATGGCCGGCCTCGTCGGCCTCAAAGCCCGCTATCGGGTGGCGTTCGCGAACGACCCCGACGCAGACCGGCACGGGATCGTTACACCATCCGCGGGCCTCTTGAACCCGAACGATTATCTCGCGGTCTCGATCCGCTACCTGCTCACCCACCGTCCCGCGTGGCCCGCGCAGGCCGCGGTCGGGAAGACGGTGGTCAGCAGCGGGATGATCGACCGGGTGGTGCGCCGGCTCGGCCGGCGGCTGAACGAGGTGCCGGTCGGCTTCAAGTGGTTTGCGCCCGGCCTGTTCGACGGGTCGTGCTGTTTCGGCGGGGAGGAGAGCGCCGGCGCGAGTTTTGTGCGGCGCGATGGGACCGTGTGGACCACAGACAAGGACGGCCTGATCATGGACCTCCTGGCGGCCGAGATGACCGCCCGGACGGACCAGGACCCGGGGGAGCACTACCGGGAGCTGACGGCGGAGTTCGGCCCCGCGTACTATACGCGCATCGACGCGCCGGCGACCCGCGAGCAGAAGGCCGCGCTCGCGGCGCTGCGCCCCGAGGCCGTCACCGACGCCACGTTGGGCGGCGAAGCCATCACGGCCACGCTGACCCGCGCGCCCGGAAACCAAGCCCCCATCGGCGGCCTCAAGGTGGTGGCGGCAAACGGGTGGTTTGCGGCACGACCGTCCGGCACCGAGGACGTCTATAAGATCTACGCCGAGAGCTTCCGGGACCAGGCCCACCTGCACGCAATTGTGCGCGAGGCCGCGGAGATCGTTAACAATGCGCTACGCGGCGCCGTCTCGGGACCAGGGTAGGCTGAGGGGGTCGCGTCCGGCCGCCGGTCCTCCGACGGGATTCGGGGACAAGCAGGCCGGTCCGTGACGGGTCGCCAAATACGGGGCACAGAGGATGCGATGTGACCCACTGCCGAGGTGAGGCGATGAACGCGACGCAACGGCTACACGATCTGGGACAGAGCATCTGGCTCGACAACATCACGCGCGATCTTCTGGGGAGCGGGACGCTCCGCCGCTATGTCGAGGAGTTCTCGGTCACGGGGCTGACGTCGAACCCCACGATCTTCGACCAGGCGATCACCAAGAGCACGGCGTACGACGCGGGGATCCGGGAGAAGCGCGCCGCGGGAAAATCCGGCGAGGATCTGTTCTTCGAGCTGGCCATCGAAGATCTCGCCCAAGCCGCGGACCTGTTCCGGCCGATCCACGACCGGACCGAAGGCGTGGACGGCTGGGTGTCGCTGGAGGTGTCGCCGCTCTTGGCGCACGACACCGCGAGCACCTTGGCCGCGGCCAAGCGGCTCCACGCACGGGCGGGGCGCCCGAACCTCTTCATCAAGATCCCCGGCACGCCGGAGGGGGTGCCGGCGATCGAGGAGGCGATCTTCGCGGGGGTGCCGATTAACGTCACGCTCCTGTTCTCCCGCGAACAGTATCTGGCGGCGGCCGACGCGTACCTGCGCGGCATCGAGCGGCGCATCGACGCCGGCCTGAATCCGGACGTCGCGTCGGTGGCGTCGCTGTTTATCAGTCGGTGGGACGTCGCGGTCGCCGGCAGCGTGCCCGACGCCCTGCGCAACCATCTCGGGATCGCCGTCGCGAAGCGGACGTACAAGGCGGCCCGCGAGCTACTGACGGCCCCCCGCTGGCTGCGCGCCTACAACGCCGGCGCGCGTCCGCAGCGACTGCTGTGGGCGAGCACGGGCACCAAGGATCCCACGGCTTCGGACGTCCTCTACATCAAGGCGCTCGCGGCGCCGTTTACGATCAACACGATGCCGGAGGCGACCTTGAAGGCCCTCGCCGAGCACGGCGAGCTCGGCGGGATGCTGCCGGCGGACGGCGGGGACAGCGACGAGGTGCTGGCGCGGTTCGCGAAGGCCGGCGTGGACATCGATGCGCTCGCGGCGCGGCTGCAGGACGAGGGCGCCAAGGCGTTCGTCAAGTCGTGGAACGGGCTCATGGATGTGATGACGTCCAAGGCCGCGGCGCTGAGGTAGCCGGCAATCGTCTCCGCGGTGTTGGCAGCCGACGACGACGCGAGAGGAGCCCGTCGATGACTACGCGCCCCGCACGGCGTCCCACGCGCCGGACGAGCACCCCGCTTCCCAAGCGAGCGGCGTGGAAAGCGCTGCGGGCCCACTATCGGGCGATCCGGCGGGTGCATCTCCGGGAGCTGTTCGCCCGCGACCCGAAGCGCGGTGCGCGCATGACGGTCGAGGCGGCGGGGCTGTTCCTCGACTATTCGAAGCACCGCGCGACGACGGACACCCTCAGGCTGCTGCTTCGGCTGGCCGACGAGTCGGGCCTCCGCGGACGGATCACCGCGATGTTTCGCGGGGAGAAGATCAACGTCACCGAGGACCGCGCGGTGCTGCACGTCGCGCTGCGCGCCCCGCGGGGCACCTCGATCGAAGTTGATGGGCAGAACGTGGTACCGCTCGTGCACGCCGTGCTCGACAAGATGTCCGCGTTCTGCGACCGGGTGCGGAGCGGGGCGTGGACCGGGCACACCGGCCGGCGCATCCGCAACGTGATCAACATCGGCATCGGGGGCTCCGACCTCGGCCCGGTGATGGCGTACGAGGCGCTGCGGTACTACAGCGATCGCGCGATGACGTTTCGGTTCGTCTCCAACGTCGATGGGACCGACTTCGCCGAAGCGGTGCGGGATCTCGACCCGGCGGAGACCCTGTTCGTCATTTCCTCGAAGACGTTCACGACGCTCGAGACGATGACCAACGCGCACACCGCGCGCGCTTGGTCGCTCGGCGGGCTGGGCGGCGACGTCGGCGCGGTCGCGAGACATTTCGTGGCGGTGTCGACGAACGCGGCGGAGGTGGCGAAGTTCGGCATCGATCCCGCCAATATGTTCGAGTTCTGGGACTGGGTCGGCGGGCGCTACTCGATGGACTCGGCGATCGGCCTCACCACGATGCTGGCGATCGGGCCGGAATCGTTCCGCGCGATGCTGGCCGGCTTCCACCGGATGGACGAGCACTTTCGCACCGCCCCGTTCGCGCGCAACCTGCCGGTGCTGATGGGCCTGTTGGGCGTCTGGTACAACGATTTTTTCGGGGCGCAGACCGTGGCGGTGCTGCCGTACGAACAGTACCTGAAGCGGTTCCCGGCCTACCTGCAGCAGCTGACGATGGAGAGCAACGGCAAGCACGTGACGCTCGACGGGACGCGGGTGACCTACGACACCGGCCCGATCTACTGGGGCGAACCGGGGACCAACGGCCAGCACTCTTTCTACCAGCTGATTCATCAGGGGACCCGGCTGATTCCGTGCGATTTCATCGCGTTCGAGCGGACGCTCAACCCTATCGGCCGGCATCACGACCTGCTGCTCGCCAACGTGTTCGCGCAGACGGAGGCGCTCGCGTTCGGCAAGACCCCGCGGGAGGTCGCGGCCGAAGGGGTGCCGGCGTGGCTCGTGCCCCATCGGGTGTTCGAAGGCAACCGCCCCTCGAACACCATCCTCGCTGAGCGGCTCACGCCGGCGACTCTCGGGACTCTCGTGGCGCTGTACGAGCACGTGGTCTTCACCCAGGGCGTGATCTGGGGGATCGATTCGTTCGATCAGTGGGGCGTGGAGCTCGGCAAGGTGCTCGCCCAGCGGATCGTCCCGGAGCTGGAGGACGCTGCGGAACCCGCGCTGCGCCACGACAGTTCGACGAACCACTTGATCCGCCGCTACCGCGCGGCCAGGGCCCCCTCGTCCTGACGCGTCCGCCGCGCCGCTGAGTGGGCGGGTCGACGGTGCGCACGCCGTCGGGGCACGACCCGGGGGCGCTCCTGCGCGCCCCCGGCGGAGCGGGCACCGATCGCAGAGGTGAGGAGAGGAGCGGGCGATGCAACTCGGCATGGTCGGGCTCGGGCGCATGGGCGCGAATATGGTGCGGCGGCTGCTCGGGGGAGGCCACGAGTGCGTGGTGTTCGATGTGTCGCCGCAGGCGGTGAGCACCCTCGCGCAGGAGCACGCGGTCGGCGCCTCCTCGCTCGCGGATCTGGTCGCGCGCCTCGAGCCGCCGCGGGCGGTCTGGATCATGGTCCCGGCGGCGGTCGTGGACCGGACCCTGGGCGACCTTGTCCCGCATCTGTCCGCGGGCGACATCGTGATCGACGGCGGGAACTCCTACTACGTTGACGACATCCGGCGCTCCAGGGAGCTGCGGCTCAATGGGATCCACTACGTCGACGTGGGGACGAGCGGCGGCGTCTGGGGCTTGGAGCGCGGCTACTGCATGATGATCGGCGGCGAGCCGGACGTGGTGCAGCACCTCGATCCAATCTTCAAGCGGCTGGCCCCCGGTCGGGGCGATCTGCCGCGGACCCCGGGGCGCGAGCGGCTCGGCGGCACCGCCGAGGAGGGCTACCTCCACTGCGGCGCGAACGGGGCCGGCCACTTCGTGAAGATGGTTCACAACGGGATCGAGTACGGCCTGATGGCGGCGTACGCGGAGGGGCTGGGCGTGCTGCGCGACGCCAACGTCGGCCTGGCCCGCCACGCGGCGGACGCCGAGACCACACCGCTGCGGCGCCCGGAGTACTACCAGTACGAGTTCAACATCCCCGACATCACGGAGCTCTGGCGGCGCGGAAGCGTGATCGCCTCGTGGCTGCTCGATCTGACGGCGACCGCTCTGGCGCAGGACGCCGAACTGTCCGATTTCACGGGGCATGTCTCGGACTCCGGAGAAGGCCGGTGGACGATCAAGGCCGCGATCGACGAAGGGACGCCGGTGCCCGTCTTGTCGGCCGCGCTGTACCAGCGCTTCACGTCGCGCGGCGCGTCCGATTTTCAGGACAAGCTGCTGTCGGCGATGCGGTTCCAGTTCGGCGGTCACATGGAGAAGCGCGCGAAATGATCGCGGCGCGTGTGACGCCGCGCGGGCGCTCGGCCGCGGGGCCGGGCGGTGCGCCGGGGGGCGGTGCTCGTGCGGATTGACGTGTGTGCGGACGTGGACGCCGTCGCGCAGCGGGCGGCCGCGATCATCGCCGAGGAGGCGACCGCGGCGGCGGCCGCGCGCGGCCGGTTCGTCGGTGCGCTCAGCGGCGGCCGCACCCCGTGGCTGATGCTGCGCGCGCTGGCTGCTCTCCGGTTGCCGTGGGATCGGGTCCACGTCGCGCAGGTGGACGAGCGCGTGGCTCCGGCCGACGACCCGGACCGCAATCTGACCCATCTCCGCGACACGCTGCTCGCGCGCGCGCCGCTGCGCCCCGAGCAGATCCACGCCATGCCGGTGGAGGCGCCGGACCTGGACGCCGCCGCGGGGCGCTACGCTGACACGCTGCGCGAGATCGCAGGCTCCCCACCCGTGCTCGACCTCGTGCACCTGGGGCTCGGGCCGGACGGCCATACGGCGTCGCTCGTGCCCGGCGACCCCGTGCTTGACGTCGTCGACGTGGACGTCGCCCTGACAGGCGTATACCAGGGCCGGCGCCGCATGACGCTGACCTACCCGATCCTCAACCGCGCGCGGAGCATCCTGTGGGTGGTCACGGGCGGGGACAAGGCCGAGATGCTCGCGCGCCTGATTCGTGGAGATGCATCGATCCCGGCGGGACGGGTGCGTCCGGACGCGGCCGTCGTGGTCGCCGACCGGGCGGCGGCGCAATCGCTTCCGCCCGCGTGATTGGCGCGGGCCGCGAGCGTTCCGTTTGTTCGTCGGACGGTTGCTCAATCGCCCCTCGTTGGGGCCCCGAAGGTCCGCGCTTCCGGCCCGCCGAACTCCGACCATCGGGCGGAGCGAGGTTGGCGTGCGGAGGCTGTCTCAGCCTAGTCAATCGCGGCACCGCGGGAGAAGACATGAGGCAGTTGCCGATCGTGCCGGCCGTGGTGGTCCTGGTTGTTGTTCTGACGACCCTAGGAGCCCCGCGTTCCGCCGGCGCGGCGATTGCGCAGCCGACGGACCTACGCCCGGTGCAGAGCAAAGCGGATTGTGTGTCGGCCCTCAGCCTGCTCGCCGTCATCTGTGACGCAGCCGTGAGAGCCGGTGACCTGCAACTGATCTGGGACGAGTCGGACAAAACGATCTCCGGGTACAAGGTGTATCAATACGGCGGCCGCGGCGAACATTTCTTGGGCACGGCGCCGGCGCGTTACTACGTGATTAAAAGGTCAGCGGCGGGCTACGCCAACCTGTGCTTTGCGGTGGCGGCATACGTCGGCAGCGCCACCTCTCCGGTGAGTCAGCGGTACTGCTATGCTCCGGGCGCGACGGCGACGACGCGTTCGCTTCAGCCCAGTCGTACGGCAACGGTCGTCCCCTACCTTGTCGTCTTGAATTGTCCCCCCAACTCGTCTCAATCCGGAGCATCCTATTCTCCGCGCCTCCCCGGCGTGACTGTGCTGTTCCCCTGGCTCCCGTATATGGGCCAGGGCAAACACACGCAGAGCGGTACGTACGTCGGCAACGCGGCGGCGCCGCACGTGCCGGTTGAGACCCAATCGTGTCAAAATTCAAGCGTTGCGTCGGTGTCGGTCTGGATGAACGCGTTCGCGGGCGTCGCATTCGATACGGGCTGGCTCCGCGGTGTCCGGATATACTCGGCCAACCTGACGCTCACTGCGATGCAAACGGTCAGCGGGGCATCGGGAAACTTCACGCTCTCGAAGGGTGGGTGGTGCTCGATTTGGGTCCGGGCTGCGATTGACCCATGGTGGGACGGACCTAGTGGAAACCTGTTCGGCTCGACGAAGGGGGAGGTGAAGGTCGTGTCCCGGCCAGCGACGGGTACGATCGACGTGACCTCGGTGGCGGAAGCCTATGACCTGCCCTACGGAATCATTCTCATGAGTCCCGACACGCCTGGGAACGCGCCGCAAAATAACTACCTCGTGCCGAACGCGACAAACACCTGTCTCACGAAATTCTCGCCCCCGTCGCTGCAGGTCGTGTACTTTTGAGCCAACCGCTCCGACGGCGAACCACGACACGCAGCAGTTGGCGACGAGCCAGTTCTACAAACAAGCAAACTCAGGCGCGCGTGCGCGGGGAGGGAAGAGCATGGCGATGGGTCCCGGCGGGACGTCCCGCACGGTGACGCGGCTGACCGGCGGGCAGGCACTGGTGCAGGCGCTCCGGGCGCAGGGGGTCGACCTCGTGTTCGGGCTGCCGGGCATCCAGCTCGACTGGGCGTTCGACGCGCTCTACGCGGAGCGCCACGCGCTCCGCGTCGTCCACACGCGGCACGAGCAGGCCGTCTCGTACATGGCGGACGGCTATGCCCGGACGACCGGCCGGGTCGGCGTCTGCATCATGGTGCCGGGGCCGGGTCTGCTGAACGCGTCGGCGGGGCTGGCGACCGCGTACGCGTGCTCCTCGCCGGTCCTGTGCATTACCGGGCAGATCCCCTCCCGAGACATCGGGATGGGCCGCGGGCTCCTGCACGAGATCGGCGATCAGATGGGCGCGATCCGCTCTATCACGAAATGGACGGCGCGCGCGGCGCGGCCGGCCGACGTGCCGGAGGTGGTGCGCGAGGCGTTTCGGCGGCTGCTGACCGGGCGTCCGCGCCCGGTGGCGATCGAGATCCCGCCCGACGCGCTGCAGGAGACCGCCGAAGTTTCGCCGGTTGGGCGGGTCGAAGGGGAGCTGCTCGCCCCAGATCCCGAGGTGATCGAGCAGGCGGCCAGGGCGCTGGGTGCCGCGGTGCGGCCGATCATCTTCGCGGGCGGCGGGGTCCTCCGGGCCGCGGCGTGGGAGCCGCTCAGGCAGCTGGCGGAGCTGCTCGAAGCGCCGGTGTGCATGACGGACAACGGCAAGGGCGCCGTGTCGGCCCGACACCCTCTCGCGCTGCCCATGGTCGCCGCGTCCGAACTGACCCCGACGTCGGACGTCGCGCTCGCCGTCGGCACCCGATTTTACCAGCCGGCGCGGTCCGATTGGGGCCCGCGGTCCGGCCAGACGGTCATCCAGCTCGACGTCGACCGCGAAGAGATCGGCCGCAACTGTCCGGTGACGATCGGAATCCAGAGCGACGCACGGGCAGGGCTGGAGGCGCTCGTCGCCGCGGTCGGTCGCCACAACCGGACGCGGGCGTCGCGCCGCGAGGAACTCGCCTCCGCCCGGGCCGCGGCGCAGGCGCTGCTCGAGACGCTGCAGCCGCAGGCGGCCTACGGGGCCGCGATTCGCGACGTCCTACCCGACGACGGCATCCTCGTGTCGGAGATGACCCAGGTCGGCTACTGGGCCAACGCCGGGTTCCCCGTGTACGCGCCGCGCACGTTCCTGACATCGGGGTACCAGGGCACGCTCGGGCACGGGCTCGCGAACGCGATCGGCGCCCAGGCCGGCGCGCCGGGGCGCAAGGTCGTGTCGATCAACGGCGACGGCGGGTTCATGTACAACGTGCAGGAACTCTCGACGATGGCCCGCCACCGCCTCAACGTCGTGGCGATCGTCTTCAACGACGGCGCGTTTGGCAACGTGCTGCGCACCCAGCGCGAGGCGTTCGGCGGGCGCACCATCGCGTCCGACCTGCTCAACCCGGAGTTCGTGCGTCTCGCGGAGACGTTCGGCATCGACGGCGCGCGCGCGGAGACGCCGGCGGCGCTGCGCACGGCGCTCGCCGGGGCGCTCGCGCACGACCGGCCCGCGCTGATCGAGGTGCCGATCGGGGAGGTCAAGAATCTTCGGACGGTGATTCGGCCGGGCTACCGGGGGTAGGCCGGCGTCACCGGGCGGCGACCGTAAGCCACACGACAGTCAGGTCGTCCGCGCTCGTGGCGCCGGTGTCCCCGCCGTGGGCGCGCGCGATCTCCTGGACGAGCGACAGCCCGATCCCCGCGCCGCCGGTGGCCCGCGATCGCGATTTTTCTCCTCGGTAGAAGCGCTCGAAGATGTGGGGGAGATCCTCCGCGGCGATCTCCTCGCCCGTGTTCTCCACCGCGATCCGGACGGCGTGGTCGGTGTGGGTGGTCCGCACGGTCACCGTGGCGCCGTCCGGCGCGTACTGCAGCACGTTGTCGACCAGCGTCCGGAGCGCCTGCCCCAGCAGATCCGCGTCGGCGTGCGCGTGCTGCCCGGCCGGATCGTAGGTTTCGTGGACGACGAACCCGCGGCGTTGAAACTCCGGCGCGTATGCGGCGACCACCCCGCGCGCGAGGACCGGCACGTCGACCTCGGTCCGCCGCAGCCGGGACATGCGCGCGTCGAACTGGCTCAGCTGATGCAGCGCGTTCACGAGGCGCACGAGGCGCATCACCTCTTCGTGCAGGGACGCCAGCGTCGCGGGGGTGGCCGGCGTCACGCCGTCACGCAGCGCCTCGAGATAGCCCTGCAGCGTGCTGAGGGGCGTGCGCAGCTCGTGGGCGATGTTCGCGACGAGGTCGCGGCGCAGGGCCTCGACCCGCTGGAGCGCGGCCGCCATGCGGTTCAGCGATTCAGCGAGGCGGACCAGCTCATCGGGGCCCCGGGGGGTGATGCGCCGCGCGTAATCCCCCTCGGCGATGCGTTCGGACAGGACCATCATCTCGCCGATCGGCTGGACCAGCCGACGTACCAGCACCCACCCGAGCAGCATCGCGGCCGCCGCCGCCGCGATGCTGCTGACCAGCAGCACGTGGTGGACCGTGGCGAGAAAGTCGTGCTCGACCGACGTGGGGTCGATGTGGTAGCGCTGCATGATCTGCATGAATGACTGTGACGCGAGATTCGTAATCATGGTGTCGGAGATCGCCACCGCGATCGCGATGACGAGGAGCTGGGCCCCGAGCAGCCGCCAGAGGAGCCTATCGCGCACGCTTGGGCTCCACGAGCTTGTAGCCCACGCCGCGGACGGTCTCCACGTAGCGCGGCTGGGCGGGATTGTCCCCGAGCTTCTCGCGCAGCTTGCCGATCCGGACATCGATCGTCCGGTCGACCACCACCGCCTCGTCGAACGCGTAGACGTGGGTCAGCAGCTGCTCGCGCGTGAACACGCGTCCGGGGAACTCCATCAGCGCGTGCAGGAGCTTGTACTCGTTGGGCGTGAGGTGGACGCCCCGGCCGCCGATCGTGACCTCGTGCCGGTCCACGTCCATGACGAGATCCCCGCGGACGAGCCGGGACGTGGCACGGCCGTGCGAGACCGTGCGGCGCAGAATCGCCTGGACCCGGGCGACGAGCTCGCGGGGGCTGAACGGCTTGGTGACGTAGTCGTCCGCGCCGACGGAGAGTCCCGCCAGCGTGTCCGATTCCTCGACCCGCGCGGTCAGCATCAGGATCGGGACCGCGGATCCCTCGCGCAGCCGCCGGCAGACGGTGACGCCGTCGACACGGGGGAGCATGACGTCGAGGACGACAAAGCCCGGCTGGTGGCGCTCGAACAGCTCGAGCGCCTGCGCGCCGTCATAGGCGGCGATCACGCGGAACCCTTCGCGCTCCAGATACATGCGGACCAACGAGATGATCTTATGATCATCGTCGACGAGCAGCACGGTCGTCTGTTCTGGCGCCGCCACGGTGCGCATTGGTAGCCTGCCACCCCCATCGTTCGCGGTCGTTTGGTCCCTAGGGTATGGCAATTGTATAAGAATTTGATGACGATCGGCACCGATTCCGGCGGCTACCGCCGCGTTTCCGGCCGCGCGCGGGCGGCGCGCCCCCGGCGCAGGAATGCGCCGGGGCCCAGGGGAACGCAGATGCCGCGATCTTGCGTTGGGGGAGGCGGTATGCCGGAGCAGCGGATGACGCTCGCGGAGTTCGACCCGGGGCGCTGCGGTCCGGGGACCACGCGGATTCTCGCGCGGGCGGTGGACGACCCGGTCGCGGATCTTCCGATCGTGGCGGTGGTGGGTCGGCATCCCGGGCCCGTGTTCATCGCGGTGGCGGGGGTGCACGGGGACGAATACGAGGGCCCTCAGGCGCTGTGGCGCGCGATCGCGGACCTGCGCCCCGACGAGATGCACGGGACCCTCGTCGCGATGCCGATCTGCAACCCGTGGGCGGCCGCGGCGGGGATCCGTGAGACCCCCGAGGCGATCGACGGCGTCAACCTGGCCCGAACCTTTCCGGGGGACGCGGACGGGACGCCGACGCAGCGCCTCGCCGCAGCGCTGCTGGCGTGCATCGTCCGGCTCCGGCCGGCGCTGTTTCTGGATCTGCACAGCGGCAGCACCCGCGCGCGGTATCATCCGGTCGTCGGCGTCCGACGGGGGTTGGGGGATGAGGCGCGCTCGCGGGCGGCGGCCCGCGCGTTCGGTCTGTCGACGCTGTGGGAGCTCAAGGATCACCGGGGGACGTTCAACGCCGAGACCGCGCGCCTCGGCATCCCGACGGTCGGCGTGGAAATGACCGGTGCGGGCGGCGCGCTGGAGGCCGATATCGCGGCGGATCACGCGGGCGTCCTGAACCTGCTGCGCTGGCTCCGGGTGCTCCGGGACCGGCCGGCCCCGGAGATCGCGGGACCGTTCCGGCGCATCACCGAGCTCAACGCGCCGGCGGACGGGTTCGCCCAGCCGTTGCACGATCTCGGCGACGAGGTCACCTCCGGCGAGCCGCTCGTGCGCGTGCTCACCCAGTTCGGCGACACGGCCGCGGTCGTCGCCGCGCCCCACGCGGGAACGGTGTGGGTAATGCGCCATCTCCGGACCGTCCGTGCCGGCGAACTCGATCTGCGCCGTGGCGGCGCGCGGCGAGCCGGAGGCGGGCTGAGGAGGCGCCCATGATGGCCGCCGGCCGCCGGATCACCCGGCGTGGGTTCCTCACGACCGCCGCGGCGGGCGGGCTCTCGGCCGCCGCGGGCGCGTGCGGGATCGGGGCGGCGTCCCTGCCCGCCGCGTTCGCGGCGCCGGCGCGGCGGGGTGGCACGCTCCGGATCGCCGAGGTCGGCGAGCCGCTGACGCTCGACACCGTGGCGACGACCGCGGGGCTGACCTCGACGATCATGCTGCCGGTCTACGAGGGGCTGTTCGCCTTTGACGACCGCTGGCGGATTCAGCCGGTCCTCGTGTCCGCGTACACCGTGAGCCGGGACAGTCTGACGTACACGTTTACACTGCGGGGCAACGTGCCGTTTCACAATGGCGCGACGATGGGCGCCGACGACGTGGTGGCCTCGCTCAACCGCTGGGGCAAGGTGAGCGCGTACGGCCCGTCGGTCTACCGGAACGTGGAATCCGTGAGCGCCACCGGGACGGACACAGTGGTCATGAAGCTCAAGACGCCGGTCGCCCCCCTGCTGGCGTTCCTGGCGCTGTCGAGCGGTCCCGCGGTGATCATGCCGAAGGAGATCGCCGACGCTGCCGGGACGCAGCCGCTCCGGCAGTTCGTCGGGACGGGACCGTACCGCTTCGTGGAGTGGGCGCCGGACCGGTACGTGCACCTGACGCGCTTTGATCAGTATCCGCCCAGGACGGAGCCGCCGAGCGGCTACGCGGGGCGCAAAGACGCGCTCGCCACCGATATCTACTACTACCCGGTGGCGCAGGTCGAGGCGCGGATCGCGGGCGTGCAGAGCGGTGACTACGACATCGCCGATCAGATCAACCAGGACGCCTACAGCGCGTTGAAGGCGGATCCGCGGGTCGACGTCGGGCTGATCCGTCCCGGATCGTTCCTCGCATTCTTCTTCAACGAGAAGCAGGGTCTGATGACGAACCAGAAGCTGCGCCAGGCGGTCGCCGCCGCGCTCGATATGGAGTCGATCCTGCGCGCGACCTACGGCAACCCCGACCTGTACGCGCTCGATCCCAGTCTGTTCCCGAAGGGCACGCCCTGGTACACCACTGTCGGCGCCAGCCTGTACGATGTTCACAACGTCGACCGCGCGCGGGAGCTCGCCCAGTCGGCGGGGTATGGCGGGCAGCCGATCCGGTGGCTCACGACGCAGCAGTACGATTGGGCGTTCAAGAGCACGGTTGTGGCGGCGTCGCAGCTCCGGCTGGCCGGATTTCAGGTCGACATGCAGGTCTTGGATTGGGCAACGGTGCTCGACCATCGCGCCCGGCCGGCCGACTGGGACGTGTTTGTGACGACGTTCGGGTTTGTGCCCGACCCCGCGCTGGCGCTGCCCTTCAGCTCGGCGTACCCGGGGTGGTGGGACACACCGACCAAGGATGCGCTGTTCGCGCAGTTCAACGCCGAGCCCGACCCGCGCAAGCGCGTTGAGTTATGGGGAAAGCTGCAGGCGTTGATGTACGAGGAGGTCCCGATCGTGCGGCCCGGGACGGCGTTCAGCTTGATGTTGAGCCGCAAGAACCTGCCGGGGTTCACGCCGAGGCTCGGCATGGTCGTGTGGAACGTCGAAGCCGTGCGCTAGCGGGACCATGGGGCTGCGGCGATTCGGGCGGATCGTCCTTGGTGCCGCGCCGGGAGAGGGACCCGGCGGCGCGGCGCGGAATCACGCGGACAATCGGATGGCGGAGGTCGCGGATGGACGCGGGCGGGCGAGGTCGGGACGGTTGACGATGCGCGGCTCCGCATCGATGCGGCGGCCACACCGGCGGGGCGTCGCGCCAGCCGGCACCGGGCCCCGGAACGCGCAGGCCGTCACGTAGCCGCTCACGGGAGACTGGCGATCGAGTGCTGTCTTACCTGACCGGACGACTGTTCGCGCTGCTGCCCGTGCTGGCGGTCGTGGCAGTCGTCGTCTTCATGGTGGTGCACGTGACGCCCGGCGATCCGGCGCGCGTGATGCTGGGGGAGGATGCCACGGAGGCGCAGGTCGCGACCCTGCGCCACGACCTCGGGCTCGACCGGCCGCTTCCGGTGCAGTTCGTGCTGTGGATCGGGCGCGCGCTGCGCGGCGACCTTGGCGAATCGCTGTTTCTGCACATCCCGGTGAGCCGGGACATCGCGCTGCACCTCGGCCCCACCGCGACGCTCTCGGCGCTCGGGATGACGGTGGCCCTCGTGATCGGCATCCCCGTCGGCATCGTGTCCGCGGTGTTCCGGAACTCCTGGCTCGATCAGGCGAGCCTGGGGCTCGCCCTGCTCGGCGCCGCGGTGCCGAGCTTCTGGCTCGGGCTGTCGCTGATCGTCCTGTTTGCGGTGGATTTCGGATGGCTGCCCTCGTCCGGATATCAGTCGCCGAGCAACGGCCTGCGGCAGAGCCTGCAGTACCTCGTGCTGCCCGCGCTGGCGCTCGGCGTCCCGAATTCGTCGCTGATCATCCGGTTTACGCGCAGCAGCCTGCTCGACGTGCTGGGCAACGACTACATCCGGACCGCGCGGGCCAAGGGACTGCGTGGGCGCGCCGTCATCTTCCGGCACGCGCTGCGCAATGCGCTCGTGCCGATCCTGACTGTGGTCGGCCTGACGTTTGCCGCGCTGATGGGCGGGGCGGTCGTGACCGAGACGGTCTTCAGCCTGCCGGGCATCGGCCAGCTGGTGGTGTCCTCGGTGCTGCGTCGGGATTACCCGGTGATCCAGGGCGTGACGCTGACGGTCGCGACCGCCTACGTCATCATCAACCTGGTTGTGGACCTGCTGTACTTCGCGGTGGATCCCCGCGTGAGGTACTGATCGTGGTCCAGCAGGCGGCGGCCGTGCGCGTTCCCGCGAGGGTGCCGGGCCGGCCCGGGATCGTCTCGACGCTGTGGAAGATGGTGCGCCGGCGCCGCATCATCGGCATCGGCGTCCTGATCCTCCTCGCGGTGGCCGCCGCCGCGGTGGCGGCGCCGCTGCTCGCGCCCACCAATCCGAACACGATCGACGTGCCGGCGCGTCTCCACGCGCCGGAAGCGGCGCACCCGTTCGGGACGGACGAATACGGCCGGGACATCCTCAGCCGGACGCTGTACGGAGCGCGGCTCTCCCTGACCGTCGGGCTGGTCGTCACGCTGCTGTCGACCGCCGCGGGGATCGTCGTGGGGCTGATCGCCGGCACGAATCGCGGCGCTGACAAGATTCTGATGCGCATCATGGACGGCGTGATGGCGTTTCCCGACATTCTGCTCGCGATCGCGCTGATGGCCTCGCTGGGACCGAGCGCCCGGAACGTCGTGCTGGCGTTGAGCTTTGTCTACACCCCGCGCGTCGCGCGGGTGGTGCGCGGGTCCGTGCTGGTGATCGCGTCCCTCGAGTACATCGACGCGGCGCACGCGATCGGGGCCCGCCGGGCGCGCATCCTCGTGCGGCATATCTTGGTCAACTGCGCGTCGCCGGTGATCGTGCAGGCGACGTTCATCACCGCGTACGCCATGCTCGGGGAGGCAGCGCTGAGTTTTCTCGGCGTCGGCATTCCTCCCACGATCCCCACGTGGGGCGGCATTATCAGCGGGGGGCAGGAGTATCTGCGACAGGCGCCCTGGATCAGCATCTTTCCGGGCGCCGCGATCATCCTGAGCGTGCTCAGCCTGAACCTGCTCGGGGACGGGCTGCGCGACTTTCTGGATCCCCGGCTCCGCTACTCCTAGGCGGTCGACCGCGCGCCGTCTCGCGGTGCACACAGGGGGTTCGCCGCCCTGCATGGAATGAACACCGCACGCGAGGCGACGTCCCGGGGGTGACGCATGGCACGGTCGGGCTGGTGGGTGGTGCGCGCGCGCCCCCGGGTCGTGCCCTGTCCCCGTCGGGAAGGGCGCGGCGGGGCGCGCACGGTTCCGCGGGCCGCGCCCCGGACCGAGGCCTGAGGCCGGGCGACACCCCACCGCATGCGCTATCTGGTCCGACGCTCCCTCTGGACGATCGCCGCGCTACTCGGCGTCTCGGTGCTGATCTTCGTCCTCGTCCGCCTGCTCCCGGGGACGATCGTCGACATCCTCACCGGTACCGAGGGCCAGTTGAGCGCCGACCAAAAGGCGGCGGTGATGCACGAGTTCGGCCTCGACCGGCCGGTGCCCGTGCAGTACGGGCTTTGGCTGGTGAGCATGGCGCACGGCAACTTCGGTGTGTCGTTTCGATCGGGCCAGCCGGTCGGCGATCTGCTCGTGTCTCGGCTGCCGATCACGATCGAGCTGGCGCTCCTGTGCGTCGTGGGCGTCGCGATCGTCGGCATCCCGCTCGGCATCCTGGCGAGCGTATCGCGCAGCGTGCGGGTGAAAACGCTGGTCCAGATCGTCGGGCTGCTCGGCCTGTCCGTGCCGAACTTCTGGATCGCCGTGCTGCTGATCATCTTTGCCTCCTACCAGTTTCATTGGCTGCCGGCGCTGATCTACGTCCCGGTGTGGTCGCAGCCGTGGGTGAACCTGCAGCAGATGTTTCTGCCGGTGCTGTCGCTCAGCTTAGGCCTCGTCGCCGTCGTCGTCCGGATGACGCGGTCGTCGATGCTCGAGGTGCTGAGCCAGGAGTTCGTGAAGGTCGCCCAGGCCAAGGGCGTCCCTCCCTTCGGGGTGCTGCTGCGCCACGCCCTCAGAAACGCCCTGATCCCCATCATCACCGTGCTCGGGCTCCAGGTCGGCTACCTGCTCGGCGGGGTCGTGATCACGGAGCAGATTTTCGGGCTGCCCGGGCTGGGCTGGATGCTGCTCAACGGCGTGTACCAGCGCGACTACCCGGTGGTCCAGGGCACGGTCATGCTGTTTGCGGCCACGTTTGTGGTCGTGAACCTCGCGGTCGATCTCGCGTACACCTACCTCGACCCCAGGATCCGGTACGAGTGACATGAGCGAGCCACTCCCGATCGTCGCGCCGTCGCCCGGCGCCGCGGGCCGGCGCCGGGCCGCGGCGCGGTGGCTGCGGGCGCTTCGCCGCACCCCGGTCGCCCTGATCGGCGCCGTCACGATCGCGTGCATCGTGCTGATCGCGCTGCTGGCCCCCGTGCTCGCGCCCGTCGGGCCGAGCGCGCAGATCGCGACGCCGCTCCTGTCGCCCGGCAAGACCTTCATCGCCGGCACCGACCAGCTGGGCCGCGACGAGCTGAACCGGCTGATTTTCGGCGCCCGCGTGTCCCTGTACGTCGGCGTGCTCGCGGTGGCGGTCGCGCTGGGCATCGGCGGGACCACCGGCGTCGCCGCCGGATTCTTCGGGGGCTGGCTGGATAACGTGGCGATGCGCGTGATGGACGTGCTATTCTCGCTGCCCGCGCTGGTGCTCGCGATCGCGATCACCGCCATCCTCGGCCCCAGCCTCACGAACGTGATGCTCGCGATCGGAATCGTGTACGCGCCGACCTTCGCCCGGATCGCCCGCGGGCCGACGCTCGCGGTCGTCCGCCTGCCGTATATCGAGGCGGCGCGGGCGATCGGCGCTTCGACCCCCGCGATCGTGCTGCGCCACGTGGTGCCGAACGTGTCCGCGCCGCTCCTCGTGCAGACGACGGTGTCGCTGTCCACGGCGATCCTGACCGAGGCCGCGCTGAGCTTCCTCGGGCTGGGCACGCAGCCGCCGACCCCGTCGTGGGGGCTGATGCTGAGCGACGCCCGGCAGTATATGCTCATCGACCCGTGGATCGCCGTGCTGCCGGGCTGCGCGATCGCGGTAACGGTGCTGGGGTTCAACCTGCTCGGAGACGGCCTCCGCGACCTGCTGGATCCGCGCATCCGCATCCTGTAACGGCACGATCGAGACATCGAGGGGGGGCACTATGGCGAAACTGCCGTACCTGTACGAGCACATGACGTGGGAAGACATCAACGACGCGGTCCGCGCCGGCCGGGTGGCCATGATCCCGGCCGCCACGATCGAGGACCACGGGCCGCACCTGCCCGTGGATACCGACATCGTGATCGCCTCGGCGATCTGCGAGCGGGCCGCGCAGCTGGCGCCCGAGGAGATCACGCTCCTGCCGTGCGTGCGGATCGGCTACAGCCCGCATCACATCGATTTCCCCGGGACGCTCACGATCCGCTGGTCCACGTTCGTCGAGTACGTGCTGGACATCACCCGCAGCCTCGCCCACCACGGCTTTCGCAAGATTCTGATCGTGAACGGCCACGGGAGCAACCGTCCCGTGCTGGAGATGGCGGCGCGCCTGACCGTCGTCGAGCGGCCCGACGTGCACTGCGCGTTCACGTCGTGGTGGGACCTGCACGACGTGCGCCAGGTGTTCAATGCCGAGCGGGAGTCCAATATCACCTCGCACGCCTGCGAGATCGAGACGTCGGTGTACCTCGCGGTCGACGAGGCGCGCGTGAAGATGGACCGCGCGGCGCCGGACGCCACCTATCAGATGTCGCCGCATTTCTGGGGCGATCTCGCCGGGCGCAAGCCCGACCCGTCCTTCAAGAACCCGGTCTCGATGACCGAGTACTGGAGCATGGACACGCGCAACGGCGTCAAGGGCGATCCGACCAAGGCCACCAAGGCCAAAGGTCAGCATGTCATCGAGGCCGGCGGCCGTGAGCTGGTGGAGATCTGCCGCGAGCTCCGGGCCCGGCCGATCAAGGCGCGCGTGCCGCACCAGGTGGCGCCGACGCAGCCGCTCTGGATCGCGAAGACCTAGCGAGACCGCGCGCCGACGACCGCCCCGCCTCGGCGCGTGCCTACCACCCGAACGGCAGCGCGAAGGTCGGCGGCACCTCGTGATGATCCCTGCGGGGTGGGGCGGGCCGGGCGCGCAGCCACCGGACCATCTCGACGAGGCGGAACGCGGCCTGATCGAACACCCGGCGGCCTTTTTCCTCCGTGGCTTTGGCCGCCTCGCCGATGACCCCGGTCGGTGAGAAGGACGACGTCCACTCGACGAGCGTCGCGGGGCTGCTGGGTCCCGCCAGGTCCGTGAAGTGCCATTCCATTTCACCCGGGATCTTCTGAAACTCGGGCAGGTGGCTCTCGATCAGGGCCTCCCGGACGTGCGGCCGGTCCACGGTCAGATACATCGACGTCTCCAGTTCGCACGCGTGCGAGCACCCGCCCGGGATGACCGAGGTGCGCAGCTCCGCGTTCCAAAACTGCCCGATGAGCTGCCACCAGCTGAGGGTGACGCACAGGGCGTCCGTCTGGAGGGTGGTCTGCCGGCCGACCTCCTCCACGAGCGGGTGGTTCGAGCCGTGGCCGTTGACGATGACGAGGCGCTTGAAGCCGTGGTACGCGACCGAGCGTGTGATGTCGAGCAGGAACTTCACGAACGTCGTCGGCTCGATGTTGATCGTCCCGGGGTAGTCCATCACGTGATGGCAGTAGCCGTAGGCGACGGGGGGCAGCACCAACATTTCTGTCGGCGCGCGGCGCGCGGCCTCGTAGACCACCGCCGAACTGAGCTTCGCGTCGACGTCGAGGGGCAGGTGGGGGCCGTGCTGTTCGGTCGACCCGACGGGCAGGATGACCACCTTGTTGAGGGCGACGGCTTCGTTGATCTCGGGCCAGGTCAGCAGCTCGTAGCGGTACTCGCGGGCAACGGCGTCACGGGCCGGGCTGGGCATCGCGGTCCTCCTCGTATCGCGGACACGGCGGTCCGGGGATGCTGGCGGTGGGGCGCTAAGTGTGCTTCCGCGCAGCGCGGACGCGGCCCTTTCTCGCTGCAGCGCGCGGAGTCGTGCGGAGGTGGACCGGACGGGGTCCGGACGCTCGGCGGGTCGCCGCGGCTACCTGTTGTGCCGGCGCACGGCCGGCAGGACTCGCTTTCTGAGCCGCAGTGACCCCGGGGTGACCTCGACGAATTCGTCGTCCGCGATAAACTCGATCGCCTGCTCCAAGTTCAGGACGCGGTGGGGGACCAACCGGATCGCCAGGTCTGCCGTCGACGCGCGCATGTTCGTCAATTTCTTCTCGCGCACCGCGTTCACATCGAGATCGTTGTCGCGCGCGTTCTCGCCGATCAGCATGCCCTCGTATACCTCGGTGCCGGGCCCCACAAACAGCTCGCCGCGCTCCTGCAGGTTGTAGAGGGCGTACGAGGTCGTCATCCCGGGTCGGTCGGCGACGAGCGCCCCGGTCGGACGCCGCGGGATCTCCCCGGCCCATTCGGTGTAGCCGTCGAACAGCGCGTTCATGACGACGGTCCCGCGGGTGTCGGTGAGCAGCTCGCTGCGGAGCCCGATGAGGCCGCGGCTTGGGATCCGGAACTCGAGGCGCACCCGGCCGAAGCCGTGATTGTGCATGTTGGTCATCTGCCCCTTGCGGGGGCCCAGCTTCTCGACGACGACCCCGACAAAATTCTCGGGGACGTCGATCGTCAGCTGTTCCATCGGCTCCATCACCGTGCCGTCGACCGTCTTGGTCACGATCTCGGGCTTGCCGACCATGAGCTCGTACCCTTCCCGGCGCATCGTCTCGACGAGGATCGCGAGCTGCAGGGCGCCCCGCCCCATCACCTTGAACGCGTCGGCGGTGCCCGTCGGCTCGACGCGCAGCGAGACGTTGGTCAGCAGCTCCTTCTCGAGGCGCTCGCGCAGGTTGCGGGACGTCACGTAGTCCCCCTCGCGGCCCGCGAGGGGGGACGTGTTGACATTGAACTGCATGGCGATCGTCGGTTCGTCGACCGCGATGCGCCGCAGCGGCGCCGGCGTCTCCGCGTCCGTGATCGTCTCGCCGATCGTAATGCCCTCGACCCCGGCGACGGCGATGATGTCGCCCACCTCCGCGGCCGCCACCTCGGTGCGCCGGAGCCCGCTGAACGTGAACAGTTTGGTGATGCGCGTCTTCACGAGCGAGCCGTCGAGTTTCGCGATCCCCACGTCCTTGCCGGCCACCAGCGTGCCGTTGAAGACGCGCGCGATGGCGATGCGCCCGAGAAAATCGCTGTAGTCGAGGTTGGCCACCAGCACCTGCAGCGGCGCGTCGGCCCGCCCCGCCGGCGGGGGCACCGTGGCGACGATCGCGTCGAACAGGGGCTGGAGGTCGGTGCCCGGCACGTCCGCGGCGGGCGAGGCGGTGCCGGTTTTGGCGTTCGTGTACAGGACCGGGAACTCGAGTTGGTCCTCCTTCGCGTCCAGATCGATAAACAGGTCGTAAATCTCGTTGAGCACCTGCGCCGGGCGCGCGTCGCCGCGGTCGATCTTGTTGATGACCACGATCGGCGGCAGGCCGCGCTCCAGCGCTTTGCTGAGCACGTACCGGGTCTGGGGCAGGGGGCCTTCGCTCGCGTCCACGAGCAGCATCACCCCGTCCACCATCGTCAGCGCGCGCTCGACCTCGCCGCCGAAGTCGCTGTGGCCGGGGGTGTCCACGATGTTGATCTTGGTGTCGCGATAGAAGATCGCGGTGTTCTTCGCGAGGATGGTGATGCCGCGCTCCCGCTCCAACTCATTCGAATCCATGACGCGGTCGACGACCGCTTCGTTCGCACGAAACGTGCCGCTCTGCCGCAGCATGCCGTCGACCAGCGTCGTCTTGCCGTGGTCGACGTGCGCGATGATCGCAATGTTGCGAAATGCGGTGGACAATGCCACGCTCCCTTGTCCGGTTGGGGAACCGTATAATGGTATCAAACGTCGTCGGGCACGCCAAATGCGTGTCGACGCTCGGGGGTGCGGCGTGGCGTCTCGACCGAACTTCGTGCTGATCGTGTCCGATCAGCAGCGCTACGACTCCCTCGGGTGCAACGGCAACCGCTTCGTCGAGACCCCCTGCCTCGATCGGCTCGCGGCCGAGGGCGCGCGGTGCACGGCCGGGTTCACCCCCTGGCCGGTGTGCTCGCCGTCGCGCGCGACGATGTGGACCGGGGTCTACCCGCACGCGCACGGCATCACGAAGAACGTGCCCCGCGTCGACGACGCGCTGCACTCGGTGGCACAGGTGTCGACGACCGTGTTTGATCTCCTCAAGGCGGCCGGCTACCTCACCGCGTACTTCGGCAAGTGGGGCCTCGGCCACCGCAACCCCGGCAGTTTCGACGTGTGGGACGCTTTCAACTCGCGCGGGGGCCACTGGGTCCAGGTCGGGGCGGACCGCCGCTACAAGCCGGACGTGCAGACGGATCACTGCCTCGAGTTTCTTCGGGGGGCCGCACGCGGCCGGCAGCCGTTCGTGATGGTGCAGGGGTACTATCCGCCCCACGATCCGTACACCGCGCCCGAGCCTTTCTACGCGCCGTACCGGGGGCGCGGCGTGCCGTTTCCCGGATACTATGCGGCTGTGAGCAACATCGACTTCAACACCGGCCGTATCGTAGAGGCGATCGACGATCTCGGACTGGCCGAGAATACCGTGATCATGTATTTCACCGACCACGGGGACACGTTCTTCTCCCGCGAGGAAGGCGGGCACAACGCGGTCTGTTTCGACGAGGCGATCCGCATTCCGATGATCGCGCGGTGTCCGGGGCGGATCCGGACCGGGCTCACGGTCGACGCCGTCGTCGGGCTGCAGGACGTGCTGCCGACCGTCCTCGATTGGGCGGGTGGCCCCGTCCCGGCGTATGCGCAGGGACGCAGTATCCGCCCCTGGTTCGAGGGGCAGGCCCCGGCGTGGCGGGACGCGTACTACATCGAGACCGTCACGGACCGCAGCGAGTACGTGCAGCGATGCGTGCGGACCGACGAGTGGAAGCTGATCCTGAGCCGCGGCGGGCCGAACTCGCTGTATCATCTGACCGCGGACCCCGAGGAGCAGCACAATCTATACCAGAGCGCGGGCGATGGGCAGGGCGGTCAGCCCGGGTACGCTGCCGAAATCCAAGATCTCGCGAGGCAGCTGCGGGTGGCCGCGCGCGAGCTCGACGACTTCACGGGCGTCGACCTCGCCAACAGCGTCCTCGCCTGACGCCACGGTCCGTGCTTGTCTGACGTGCCCTGCGCTCCAGGTGCTCGATCAGAGTCTGGCGGCCGACGCCGACCGACCGGAGCGGGATCATGAGTGCGCAGAGAGGGAGGATGCGGATGGCGCGGCTCGAGTATGTGATGGAGTCGGAGGGAGCGGCGGGAGACGCCCGAGCGATTTACGACGAGATCATCCAGCTGCGGGGAGGACTCGTCAACCTCTACCGGATCTTGGCGAACCAGCCACCGGCGCTGCGCGCGTTCATGTCTATGTCGCGGTACATCCGAGAAGACAGCTCGTTGCCTCCGCAGCTGCGCGAACTCGCGATCCTGGTCACGGCCGACGTCCTGAACGTGGAGTATGAGCGGGTGCATCATCGCGCCGCGGCCCGCAAGGCCGGCGTCTCGGAAACGAAACTCGCGGAGATCGGGGCGTGGCGCGGCAGCGACGCCTATACGCCCGCGGAACGCGCCGCGATGGCGTACGCCGACCAGGTCGCGCGCTCCCGGACGATCGACGACGCGACGATGTCCACTCTGCTCCGGCACCTCTCGCCGCAAAGCGTGATCGATCTCGCCGTTACGGTGGCCTGGTATCATTTCTGCGCGGCCCTCATCGGGCCGCTCGCGGTCGACCTGGAGGACGTCTCCCGGGGTGGAGGCTCGCGTCCCTCGAGCCCGCCGGCGCCGACATAGCCGACGCCTAGACCCTGTCGGGCGATCCTCCACTCCGCCACCCACGCGCGTGAAGGCGGTCGCGCCGATCAGGATCGGGAGGCCCGGATGGCGGCAAGCCGCGGCGGCCGGTATTCCCAGCGCGCCGTTAGGGAGACACGCGGAAGTTGCTGTAGACGACCTGAAGCGTCGCGGCGTACTTGCTGGACCGCACATCTTGCATCGTCATCACCCAGACGTTATTCAGGTTCGTATACTGCTGCTGAATGTTTACGGTTCCCCAATCGTACCGGAGGGTGCCGTCCGTGATGAGGCCGGTATTGTAATCGACCCACGCGCCCATGCCGTGAGGGTTGTTTTTGGGGTCGCGGGATACGCCCTCGATGTCGTAATAGGTATCGGGTCCCACCTGTTTCTCGCCTGCGACGGTGAAATCGAAGCGGTTGAGAAACGACGCCATCGGCTCACTCGCGTCGAACAGCCTGCCGACGACATAGTGGTCCATGGCCCCGCAGAGCAGGCTGGTGCCGCCGCGCGACATCTGTATCGCGGGGTGACCGTCCTGCACCGCCATCGTGCCGGCAAATACGCAGTAGGGGTCGCCCACCGGCTTGCCTTTCCACAGTTTGAAGAGCACGTCCGCCGTCATGTTTGGGGGCGACCCGTTCGCCGCCGCCACGCGCGCGAGGATCTCGGACGCGGAGGGTGCCGCCGCTGCGGGGAGCGCGAGCAGCGGGACCGCCACCAGTGCCGCCGCCAGCCAAGTCTTCGCCCTCATAAAGAGTTCCGTCATGTCCCCTCCCGAACGCCACGACCCCCGGCCGCGGTCTGCCTTCGTACCCCGCGCCATATCATGGTCCCGTATCCTTAATACCATATCGGCACGGGGGCGCCCAACGCGCCCACCAGTAGGGGGAGCCGCGGCGAGGCCTTCGGCGAGAGACAAGATCGATCCCTGGGCGCTACCGTGGATAGATGCGGTTCGTGATGCGCATCGCTAGCCTGATAGTAGCGGTTCCACGGAGGGAGGAGCGCAGGCGCCAAACTGGAAATTTCACGTTAATTTAAACACGAACCGCCGAAATGAAGTGTTTCCGGTACGCGATGACCGCCCGTGTCCCCGGCGCGGCGTGCATCTGGCGGCGGGCAGCATGTCGGATGATTCGACGTCTTATCTGCGGCGAAGCGGAGGGAGCGTGGCTCCAACGCGAGACGAACTCGTCGGACGTCTCAAAAGGGCGGGCGAATTGCAGGTTTCGGGCCGGGGCGCCCGTGGAGGGCGACCAGGGCAATCCGCAGTTCGGCGGCTGAGCGCCGCCCCGCCCGGCGTGCCGGTCGGCGGGCGCCCGCGGTCGCTCGGCCCCCGCGGGTGCGCGCAAGGTTTCACGTGGCCCCTGCGAGCGCGCCTCTCGTGGACGTGTGCGGCTCGTTACCAGTCGAGGTCGACGACGGCCGGGTGAGACGGCACGCGAACACAGACAAATCGTCCGTCTTCATACCACCATCCCGGAGCGCCCGCGTGAGGCCGTTCGGGGAGTTCGCCGAACCCGGAGAGCCGGACGCGGCGCGGCCTCACGGGCGCGCACATGCGCACCGAGTAGGCGCGGTCCGCCGGGATGAGCCCGGCTTCCCCCGCGGGGCCGGCGATGCGTACGGTCAGCGTCCGTTCGGTGGAGGCGCTCTCGAATGTGGTAAGCGCGTATCGGTCCCGACGGTACGCTGTCGTGGTGCCGTCGTCTTCATACAGCGTGAACGCACCGTTCCGTCCGCCGTAGACGAGCAAGTCGATGTCGGTCAGCGGCCGTTCGTCGTGATACTGCACGATTGGTCCGAGCGGCAGGATCGCGCCGGCGCGCACGAAGAGCGGCAGCCGGTCAAGCGGCGCCGCGACGGTGATGCCGCCCGGCCCTTCGTACCGCTCGTGCGTCCAGAAGTCGTACCACGTGCCAGCCGGCAGGTAGACGGGCCAGTGCGTCGCGCCCGCGCGCGTCACGGGGGCGACGAGCAGATCGTCACCCCAGAGGTATTCGGTGGCTCGATTCCACACCCGGACATCATCGGGATAGTTCAGGATCAGGGGCCGCATCAGCGGGAGCCCGTGGCGGTGCGCCTGCCAGGCGAGGCTGTACGTGTACGGGAGGAGCCGGTAGCGCAGTTCGAGATACCGCCGGCAGATGGCTTCCACTTCGGGGCCGTGCGCCCAGGGCACGTGGTCGCGCCACACGCGCCCATGTGCGCGCAAGATCGGCGTAAACACCCCGAATTGGAACCACCGGACGTACAGTTCCGCGCGGTCCGGGCCCACTTGATAGAATCCACCGACGTCGGTGCCCCAATACGGCACGCCCGACAGTCCAACGTTCAAGCCGATGGCCGGCTGCTCCTCGAGCGTGGAGAACGTCGCGTCGATGTCGCCCGACCAGCAGGTCGCGCCGAAGCGCTGCATGCCGGCGCCCCCGGATCGGCAGAGGAGAAAGACGCGACGATCCGGGCGGTCCGCCGCCTCGCCGTCGGCGAACCCCTCTTGCCGCATTAGGTCGTACCGGTTGTGGACGTCGGCACCGGTTCCAGCGTAGAGCCGGGTGTCCGCGGCGGGCCCTTCGCCGCCGTCGAGCCACCACCCGTCCACCCCCAGTTCGGCGAGCGGGCGGTGCTGCTGCCACCACCATGCCCGGACTTCCGGATTGGAGAAATCAAGATAGCGCTGGCCTTCACGGTAGTTGTCCGTCGGGCGCTCGAGGGCGGCCGCGTGCGGATACCCTGCGTCGAGCAGATACCCCCGCGCGGAGGCTTCCGCGTAGAGGGGCGACGCGGAGTGCAGCACCGGATACTCGTGCGTCACGACGTGAAAGTGCTGCGCGTGCAGCTGCGCGAAGTACGCGGCCGGCTCGGGCAGCGATCGCAGGTCACACTCCAAATGCCCGACCCCCCGGTTCCAGCCCAAGAAGTCACCGTACGTGGATAGAAAGATGAGACCGTCGCACGGGAGCCGCTTGTCGCGCATCGTGGCCGGGAGCCGCTGCCACTCCTCGGGGTTCTCGAAGTGGCGCGTCGACTGCAGATAGCCGAGCGCCCAGCGGGGGGGCATCGGTGCCGGTCCCAGCAGCGTTGCGACCTCGCCCAGTACCTCGCGCAGATCGCTCCCGCCAAGGTAGTAGAGGTCGAGCGGTGCCTGCGCGCTGCGATACTCGACCCACCGGCCCGCCTCGGCCCCGCCCACGGTGATGTCGGCGGGGCCCGCGTGGTCGAAGAACAGCCCGTATCCGAGGTGCGACAGCAGGAGCGGGATCGGGACGTCCGCCCCGTGGCCGTGGTTCGCGTGGTTCGTCCAGAAGCGTCTCGTGGTCCCGAGCCGGTCGAACTGCTGCCCGCCCCCACCGAGTCCGTAGAAATGCTGGACACTTGCCAGCTCGAGCCGCACCCGCGGGCTCGGTGCTCCGCGCAGGTCGGTGAGCGGCAGGCTGAGGCGTGCGCGGCCGACCCCATCGCAGAAGGTCACACTCGCCGGATCCGCGGTGACACGCACCACGAGCGCGCCGGTATCGATGGAGGCCGAGGGCCCGGACGTCTCGGTGCACGCCGCGCCGGGCCACGTCCGGGCGGGCACGTACGAGGCGTTCGTGTGCGGCTCGTGCCGGCCGATCCGCACGCGCACGATGCGCGCCGTGCAGAGGGTGACGCTGACGGCCACGGGGGACGCGGAGAGCGTACGCGTCGGGCCGTCGCGATCTGCCACCCACCTCTCGCTGCCGCGGGGCATGCATCCTCCTCGAGACCCATGCTGGCTGTGCCGGTGCTGATGGAACAGGGCGTCCGTTCGGGACGGGCGGCGTGACGGTCACGGCGGGCGGCCGCGATCGGGGCGGTCGCAACGATCCCCATCATGATCCGCGCGACGCCTGCTATTCCTCGAGAGGTCTGCCCGCTCCTCCGCGTGACCGCGCATCCGATGGCGTCGCGCGGGAGGGTTTCCGGACTCCAAAGTCTAAATCGCTTGCGGCGCTGGTGTCGGGGCGCTGCATCGTGATCGGATGGATGTCCCCAGCGGTGTATTTCCTCTCCGGAAAGGACGGACGACATGCTGGATATGAACGAGGTACGGTCCAAACTGCGCGGTCCCGCCGCGCTCGTGGCATCGACCTTCCGCGACGACTACTCCCTGAATGCGGCCACGATCGAGCGCAACGTGCGCTTCATGGTGGAGCGCGGCATCGGGAAGCGGTCCGGGTTTCTGATCGCGCCGTGCGGTGACGGCGAGTACGTGGCCCTGTCGCCGGAGGAGCACCTGGAAGTCGTGAAAGCGGTGGTGCGCGGGTCGGACGGCGCCGTCCCGGTCGTGGCAGGCATCGCCACGAACGACTATCGGGTCGCCGCGCTGCTGGCCGAGAACGCCCGCGCCGCCGGCGCGATCGCCACGATGTGCCCGCCGCCCTTCTACTATCCGCTCAACGAGGACGCGATCGTCGATTGGTACACGCGTCTGGCACGCACCGTCGACATCGGCATTATGGTGTACGATCAGGCGTGGCGCGGCCAGTTCGTCAACTCATGCATCACGACGCACTGCATGAGCCGGTTGGTCGAGATCCGGAACGTGGTGTCGATGAAGCACAGCGGTTTGGTGCGGCTGATCGACGAGTACACGATTCTCGACCGGTATCACGACCGCATCGCCTACATCGACAGTTCCGCCGGCTACGCCGCGACGACGGCGCACATGCACGGCGCGGCGGGGTTCATCAGCGGCATCGCCCCGTGGTGGCCGGAGTATGAGTTGGAGTACTGGGATCTCCTTCAGGCCGGGAAATACCTTGAGGCGGAGCGTCATCACGGCCGTCTCTTCCCGTTCGTCGAACGGTTCCACCACGGGTCGGATCCCGGCTCGAACGAGGCGTTTTCGGCGATCACCGTGATGAAGACCGCTCTCGAGTACGTGGGGCTGACGGGCGGTACGGTCAGGCCGCCGTTCAAGAACTTGAGCGCGGAGGAGCACGACGAGGTGTTCCGGCTGCTTCGGGCGGCGGGCGTGCCGCAGCCGATGCTGCAGTCGGTCGCACGCTCCTAGAATGGCGCGGGACGCGCGCGGCGCGGCGGCGGTCGGGGAGTGCCCCGGCCGCCCCCGCGTCCCGGCGCCGGCGTGAGGGCGGCGGACAGCGGTCGAGGGCGGGTGGTCTTCGCGCAGGCTACCGGTTCGAACTTGGGCCGAGTTCGGGCTCGCCCCAGCCTTCCTGGAGCGCCACCCGCATGCCGTCGCGCACGTCGGTCATGCACGCCCTGCGGCCCGGGAGGCCGTCGATCACCACGAGGCAGTCGTAACAGACTCCCATGCCGCAGAATAGGCCCCGGGGCTCGCCAGTCCGCGCCGTCCGCCGAAACGCGCGGCATCCTTCCGCGATGAGCGCGGCCGCCACCGACTCACCCAGATAGGCGGTCACGGGCCGATCGTTCACCGTGATGGTGATTTTCCGACCGCGTCGGACGTCCCCCTCCAGGCGCAAGGGCGCCGCGGTCTCGTTGGAAGGCGTCACACGCGTCCTCCGCAGGTCGTCGCGCGCGCCCCGTGCATCACGTGGCGTCCGTCCGGCGGCGCCGGGCGCCCAAGTACAGGCGCACCATCTCGGGGTCGGCCAGCAATTGGGCGCTCGGACCATCGATCTGATTGCGGCCCTGGTCGAGCACGTAGCCGTAGTCGGCGACCGCCAGACATTGGCGGGCCTTCTGCTCGACGACGAGGATGCTCACGCCGTTCTGATTGATCGCGCGCACCTGCTGGAACACCTCGTCCACGACCTGCGGCGCCAGTCCGGCGGACGGTTCGTCGAGGATCAGAAGTTCAGGATTGGACATCAGCGCGCGGGCGATGCCCAGGGCCTGCCGTTGGCCGCCGGACAGGGTGGCCGCCCGGCGCCGCAGCAGGGCGCGGAGCAGCGGCAGCGCGCCGAGGACGCGCTCCATGCGCTCCGCGGTCCGCGTCCGTTCCCGAATGACGCCGATCTCCAGGTTCTCGTACACCGACAGCTCCGGGAAGACATTGGCGAGCTGGGGCACCATGTTGACGCCGTGAGCGGTGACCTCGTTCGGCTTCAGGCGCATCAGATCGACGGTCTGGCCGGTCCTCGAATGGAAGTGGACGGTGCCGGTGCGCTTGACGACGAGTCCGTAGATCGCCTTGAGGAGGGTGGATTTTCCCGATCCGTTGGGCCCGAGCAGCGCGACGATCGACCCCCGCGGGACGGTGATGGAGACGCCCTTCAGGATGTCCTCGTCCCCGTAGCGGGCCGTGAGGTCGGAGACGCTGAGAATGTAGTCCGCCACCCTCAGCGGTCCTCCGACTGCCGGGGCGCGTGGGGCGCGCCGTCGTCGGACTGGACGCGTCCGAGGTACGACTCGATCACGCTCTCGTTCGCTTGAATCTCCGCGGGCGTCCCGGCCGCGAGCACCTGCCCCCGGTCCATCGCGACGACCCAGTCGCAGATCGACATCACCGACTCCATATCATGTTCGATGATCAGAAAGGTCATGCCGCGGTCGCGGCGGAGAGTGGTGATGTGATCGAGCAGTTGGGCGGCGAGCGCCGGCGCGACGCCCGCCAGAGGTTCGTCGAGCAGGAGCAGCCGGGGGGTCGCCATTAGGGCGCGCCCCAGCTCGAGCAGTTTGCGCTGCCCCCCGGAGAGCGTCCCGGCATACGCGTGGACGAGCGGGGTGAGGCGCAGCAGCTCGAGCGTCGCCATCGCCTCCGCCCGCACTTCACGTTCGCGGCTCGACGTGGGTCCGTGGAGCCAGGCGCGTCCCAGATGCTCTCCCGGCTGATCCAGACTGCCGAGCATGAGGTTCTCGAGGACGGACATCCGCGTCAGAATGCGGGGCGCCTGGAACGTGCGCACGAGGCCGGCTCGAGCCACCCGGTGCGCCGGCAGTCTCTCGAGCCGGCGGCCGCCGAAGGTCACGGCGCCGGCGTCGGCGCGGAGGAACCCGGAGACGATGTTGAACAGCGTGGTTTTCCCCGCGCCGTTCGGGCCGATCAGGGCGGTGATCGATCCCGGCTGCACCGTGAAGCTGGCGCCGTCGACGGCGCGCACCCCTCCGAAGCGGCGCGAGACCTCGGTGACGACCAAGAGGGCGCCCGTCATTTTTCGAGGAGGAGCTCCTGGCGCTTGCCGAACAGCCCCTCCGGCCGCACGGCCATCAGCAGGACCAGGACGACGCCGACGATCAGGAGGCGGAGGTACGCGCGGTCGCCGGAGTCCACGAGCGAGAGCGGGTAGAAGTTGAGAAACCGCGTACCCGAGTACAGCGCGCCGAACAGCACGGCACCCGCCGGAATTGCCCAGACGCGATTCATGCCGCCGAGGATCAAGATCAGGTACGCGTAGAACGTGAGGGTCGGTTGAAAATCATCGGGGGCGAACACCCCGATCTCGAGGGCCCAGAGGATGCCGGCCACGCCCGCCAGGATGCCCCCGAGGGTCAGCGCCTGCAGCTTGAACGCGTAGACGTTTTTGCCGAGGGAGGCGGCCGCCTCTTCGTCCTCGCGAATCGACTTCATCACCCGGCCCCACGGCGACTTCTCCAGCCGTCGGAAGAGCAGCAGCAGCAGCGCCAGCAGCGTCCACACGAGACACAGCATGCTGAAGTCGTTGGTCGCGACCCCGCCCACCCATCGCGACAGCGTCGCCGTGACGCCGTTGATGAAGGGCTGCCAGGACGTGGTGTAGGTCGCGAACTGCGTCGGGCCCAACATGCCCATGGAGCCGACCGGGCCGCCGGTGACGCTGAGGTTGGTCGCCAGGTACCGGATCATCTCGCTGCCCGCGACCGTGACAATCGCGAGATAGTTCGCCCGCAGCCGCAGAGAGGGGATCCCCAGCACGAACCCCAGCGCCACCGCGGCGGCGATGCCCGCCAGGCTGGCCCACCCGAGCGCCACGTGCGCGCGGATCACGAGCAGCGCCATCGTGTAGGCCGCCACGGCCATAAACGCGACGTGGCCGAAGTTCGGGAGTCCCGCCATCGAGAACTGCACGTAGAGCGCAAGCGCGAGCAGCCCGTAGATTCCGGCGACCACCCCGACGAACGTCCAGAACTGCGGGTTCAGGAGATGCATCATCGCCCCCTCACAGCACTTGCGCCTTCCCGAGCAGTCCCTGGGGCCTGAACATCAGAAGCAGGATGAGGACGATGAACCCCACGACCGGCTGGTACTGGGTTGGGACGCCGCCAAAGAACAGCGGCCACGTCGATACTTCCATGACCAGCCCGAGGGCAAACCCGGCGAGCAGGGCGCCGAACGCGTTGCCGATGCCGCCGAGGACCACGACGGTCAGCACCAGGAACAGCACGTTGAATCCGAGGTTGGGATCGAACACGCCCTGCACGAGGCCCAGCATGGTCCCGCCGAGCCCGGCGAGGGCGCCCGCCACGAGCCACACATACAGGCCGATCCGATCGGTGTCGATGCCCGAGATCTCTGCCAGATCGCGGTTGTCGGCCACCGCCCGCATGGACTTCCCGATCGACGTCCACGCCAGCATCGCTGCGACCGCAGGGACCACCACGACCGCCGCGGCGCCGGCCCACAGCTCGCCGGGGGCGATGCGGACGAAGCCGAGGTTGAGCACCGCCGCCTGATTGAACGCGTACTGGCGCGCCTGCGACCCTTCGATGAGGAACAGCGCGTCGCGCAGCACGAGGCCGAGGCCCACCGTGATGAGCGACAGCGCGACCAGCCCGCGGCCGCGCAGCGGCCGGAGCAGCACCAGATGGAGTCCCACCGCGAGCGCGGCCGTGGCGACGATCGCGCCGACGGCGGCGACGACGAGGTTGGTGGACCACGTGACGTCGAGCAGCAGGGCGGCGTAGGCTCCGACCGTCATGTAATCGCCGTGCGCGAAATTGGCGACCCGCTGGATCCCGAACACGAGGGTCGCGCCGAGGCCGGCCAGCGCCAGAATCGCCCCGACGACCAGACCGTTGTAGATGAGTTGGAGGAGCAGACTCGCCATGCCGTGCGATCCCCCCTGCGTGCCTATGAAGTCGCGGCCCCAGCGTATCGACTCGGCGCAAACGCGTCGAGCGCGCTGCCCGCCGCCGTGCGCTCGGACAGCAGGTCCGCCATCATCTGCGCGCAGACCAGGCCGAGCGTGAACCCCAGGCCGGCGAACAGGACGTGGAAGCCGGGCACCTGCGGGCATTCGCCGATGATCGGTTGCCAGTCGGGGGTGTTGGAGCCCAGGCCCGCCCAGGTTCTGATCACGCGAAGACGTGCGAGCCGCGGGACGACCGACACCGCGACCCACATGTTGCCCGCCAGACTGTCGAACGACGTGAGCTTGCGGTTTTCGGACGTGACGTACTCGCCCGGCCAGCCGCCGCCGATGATGTACGTGCCGCTGCGGGTCTGCTTGAGCGTGAGACGGTGTCCGGCGTGCTGAATCAGGAGCTTCAGCTCGGGCGGCTGCGCCTCCGTCACGTTCATGCTGAGGACGTTGGGACCGATCGGGAGGTGGACGCCCACCATCTCGGCGACCCGCCCGGTCCAGGGGCCCGCCGCCACCACCACCCGCCGCGCGCGGATGGGACCGCCCGGTGTCGCCAAGACGAAATCTCTGGATCCCGCGACGTCGATGCGGAGCACCTCATGGTGCGTGGCGATACGCGCCCCGCGTTCGGCCGCCCGGCCCGCGAGCGCCGGCGCGACGAGCAGGGAGTTCGCCGCGCCGTCGTCGGCGCAGTAGTCGGCGCCGATCACCGACTCCGAGAGCAGCGGGCACATCGCGCGCGCTTCGGCCCCGCTGATCAGCTCCGTATCCAGGCCTTCGGCCCGCTCAAGCGCCACCTTATGCTCGAGCATCCGCAGCTGGTCGGAGGTTTCGGCGACGAGCAGCCCTCCGTGCATCCGGAGTCCGGCGTCGATCTCCGCCTCCCGCTCGAGCCGCCGCCAGGCGCTGGCGGATTCCGCGTGCAGCCGCACCAGCGGTCTGAAGTGCTCGAACCACGTTTCATCCATGCCCGGCGGTCGCAGCAGTTGAATGTGCAGGCTGCCCGCGTTCGTGCCCGAGGCTTCCCGGTTGAGTTCGCCGCGCTCCAACATCATGGTCTCGACGCCGGCCCTCGCGAGGTGGAAGGCGAGCGCGCAGCCGAGGAGGCCGCCGCCGATGATGGCCACGTCGGTGTCCGCGGGCGCCGGCGGGCTGTTCGTGTGCATTCAGGACTTGAGCTCCACGATCGGACGCCGCCGTTCGGGCATCTCCGCGGCCACCGCCGCGATCGGGATCGGCTTCACCGGCGGCCTGACGGAGGCCGGGTCGACGTCCCCGATCGACACGCCGGTCGCGCGCGCGACCTCGGCGGCGACTTGGCGGCCGCACATCCTGCCCTGGCAGAGGCCCATGCCGGCCCGGGTGAAGTCCTTGACGCCTTGGGGGTCCGCCGGACACCTGCCGAGCGCGGCCCTGATGTCGCCCAGCGTGACCTCTTCGCAGCGGCAGACGATGGTGCGGTCGTTCGCGAGCTCGTACACGCCGGGGCCCACGGGGTACATCCGGTCGAGCGCCTCGCGGAATCGACGCTGCCGCCGGAGCCGCGCACGGGCGCGCGTCGCCAAGGCGGCGGCCTGCGCGGCGCTCAGGTGGCCGGTGTCGACGGCGGCCGCCAGACCGGCCACGCGCCCTTGTTCAATCGCCGTCGCCGCCCCCGAGACGCCCGCGCCGTCTCCGGCGACGAGGATGCCCGGTACGGACGACCGCATCCACGCGTCATGCCTCGCGATCATGCCGCCCCGCTGCTCATCGTAGTCATGCGCGCAGCCGCACAGTCTCGTCAGCTCGTTCGACGGCAGCAAGCCGTATCCGAGGCAGATCGCGTCCACGTCCAGGACCTCCTCGGACCCGGGAAGCGGCCGCCAATCCCGGTCGACCCGCGTGATCACCGCGCGCTCGACGCGGTCGTCACCCTCGGCCCGGCTGATCATGGTCGACCAGCGCACCGGGACTCGCTGACGGCGGAGACTCCAGAGGTACCTGAGCCCCTCCGCGAGGCTCGACGTGTTGCCGGGCGCGGCGCCCAGCAGGCGAAGGGCCGCGGCCGCCGTCGGACGCGGGCAGGCTTCCGTCAGCATGACGACATTAGCCCCGTATTGCCGAAGCTCGGCGGCGAACGACAGCGACAGCGGTCCGGATCCCGCCATGAGAATGCGGCGCCCGGGAGAGACCCGGAACACCTTCACGAGTGAGTGCGCGCCGCCGGCCGTGATCACGCCCGGCAGCGTCCAGCCGGGAAACGGCACGGGCCGGTCGTACGCGCCCGTCGCGATGATGATCGCCTCCGCCGCGATGCGGCGCACCTCGCGGTCCTGGCGGCACACGAACGCGTCGCGGCCCCAAATCGCCCACACCACCGTGTCCGTGAGCGTGTCGATGGGACTGGCCGCGACGGCGGCGATGAGCTGCTGGCCGCGACGGTAGTGCGCGCCGCGGCGCGCCGCGTGGGTCAGCCCGAACGCGGGACTGCTCTGTTTGTAGACCTGCCCCCCGAGGGTGGGGCGTTCGTCGACCAGGGTCACGCGGGCCCCTGCCTGAGAGGCCGCGAGCGCCGCGGCCATCCCCGCCGGACCACCCCCGACCACCAGGACTTCGGTGCGCACTGATTCGAACGGCGTGGTCACGGGGATGCGCGCGGACTATCGTCCGCGGCCCGGCCCCTGCTGGACGGGTAACCACACGGACATGCCTCCGGGGTCTCGGTTCCCCCAGAGGCAGTACGGGACGGCCGTCAGCTGCGCCGGCCGCGGAGTCGCCGGCACGTCGTCCAACCGGCGGTACAGCTGAGTCCAGCCGGTGACGTCCGACGCCGAGCCCGGCGCCGTAATCGTCACCACGCCGCCCAAGAGCGCGGGGTCCCACTCGCTTCGAAGCGCGCCGGTCACGTCGATCGCGACCGCCTTGGGATCGACGCCGGCGTCTTGATCGCACCGCTCGACGCAGTAGACGAGCGGCCCGCGCGTGATCGCCGCCGCGTGGCGCGCCGACTCGACGTACGGATGGGCTGCGACGAGGGTGGGCGTCATAGGCAGGTCGAGCGCGACGACGTCGTCGGGCTTCCACGTCCGCGAGACGGTCGCATAGCCGTCGCGCACGGTGTGCGGCAACTCCCGCCCGTTCATGCGGAGGCTCGGCGTTCGACACCACTGCGGCAGACGGAGGGCGAGTTCCCAGGGCCGATCCGGCGTGCCGGCGACGCGAACGAGGACCTCGCCCTGCCAGGGATAGTTCGACCTAACTTCCAGGTCGACCTGGCCGCCCGCGATTGGCGCGGCCACCCGGTAGGAGTCGTAGAGGTGGAGCTGGATGCCCTGGGAGGTGGCGGTTGCCAGGTAGTGGCCGATCGACGCCAGCAGCCGCATGAGATTCGGCGGACAGCACGCGACGCGGTACCATTCCTGGCGCACGTGCGTGCCGTCGCTCGACAGCGGGTTTTCGTAGAAGTAGTGGGTGCCGTCGAGCCCCATGCCGGAGAGGATCCCGTTGTAGAGCGTCAGCTCCATGAGATCCGCGTAGCTCCCGTCCCCGGTCGCGAGCAGCATCCGCCAGTTCCAGAAGAAGGAGCCAATGCCGGCGCAGGTCTCGGCGTACCCCGCGTCCGCCGGCAGTTCGTAGGCCTTGCCGAATCCCTCGCTGTAGCGCCGCGAGCCGATGCCGCCGGTCAGATACTGCTTGTGCTCCACCATGTCGTGCCACTGGCGGCGCGACGACGCGAGCAGCGCTGGATCCCCCGTTTCCAGGTACGCGTCGACGATGCCCGACAGCAGGTACGTGCCGCGCACGGCGTGCCCCTCGATGATCTCGGCCTCCCGAATCGGGACCCGGTCCTGATAGTAGCCGGGATCTCTCAGCCGTCCGCCGCCGAGCAGTCCCTCTCCACGATGGTTCAGGAAGAACGCGGCGAGCCGCAGGTATTCCGGCTTGCGTGTGTGGCGGTACAGCTCGACGAGCGCCGTCTCGACCTCCGCATGGCCGTCGAGACCGATGCGCTTGTCCTCGCCGAAGACGGCGTCGACGTGGGCGAAGGCCCGCTCGGTCACCTCGAGCAGCCGGTTGTTACCGCACGCCCGGGAGAGCGCGACCGCGGCCTGCGCCATGTGTCCGAGGCAGTAGAGTTCGTGGCCCTGGGTCAGGTCCGTCCAGCGCCGACCCGGTTCCGCGACCTGATAGTAGGAGTCGAGATATCCGTCAGGCTGCTGGGCCGCCGCCACGATCGTAATCGCGTGCTCCGCCTCGCGCTCCAGATCAGGGTTGGGGCGCCGGCCGAGCTCCCAGCCGACGGCTTCCAGCCACTTGTACACGTCCGAGTCCATGAAATACGGGCCGCGGTAGGTGCCGCCGCCGGCGGCCGCGTATCGGAGGTTCTCAAAGTTGCCGGCCGCGTGGAGCATGCGCAGGCCATGCCACAGCGACCGCTCACGGCTCACCTCCTGCCGGCGGGACAGCACGCCGTCGGTCAGGACCGCCGAGCCGAACGGTAGGGTCGTGAGCGTCGCAAACCGGCTGTGTGTATTGTCGACTGGCCCCGGCTGCATAGTGGCTCGGCCTCGGAACCTAGGGTGCCGGGGCCTTGACGATCATCTCCTTGACGACGCGGCTGGTGCCGTCAGGCTGAATCTCGAAAATCTGAAATGCGGGCGCGCCCGTGGCCCCGTTGCTGAGGAAGTTCAGCGGGCCCGACACCCCTTCGTACTGTACTTTCTCGCCCTTCAAAATCGCCGTGATTGCCTTATCGAGCTGGACGAACGTGTACTTGGTGCCGGGGGCATTGGTCAGCGGGACAATGTACTGTGCGAACTTGGCGGGGTCCGAGGACCTCGCCTCGAGCGCGGCAAGAAACGACACGATCACGCTGTCGAACGCCTCCGCGGTCCACCCTTGGAATGTGCCGCCGCCCTTGGCTGTCTGCTGGTAGTACGCCTGGTATTGAGGCAGGGTGCTGCCGCCGCCGACGTACGGCTTCGCCACGCGCATGCCCGGGATCGCCCGTTGGCCCTGCGATTTGCAGTCGGACAGGGTGTCACCACCGAACGTCTTCTGCGGGTTCCACTGGCCGGTCCGCTGCAGGGGATCGGTCAGCTTGGGCAGGTTGGTACAAAAGTCAATGATCAGCCACCCAGTGGGGGAGCCCTGCACCAGTTGCTGCGCGGCGGTATCCAGGGTCGGCTGGTTCTCGTTGTACAGAACGTATTCGGGAATGGTTCCGCCGCCCGCCGTCCACGCGGTCTTGAAGTCGGCGGCCAACCCCGCGCCGTAGGCGTCGTTTTCCGCGGCCACGTTGATGGCCGCTTTCCTACCGAGCGCGGCGGCGATGATCTGCGAGAGGACGGCGCCCTCTAAAGCGTTGGAAGCCGGCGGCTGATAGAGCAGGGGAGGGATCCCCTTCGGGTTAATCTGGGGCAGCGAGGTCGCGGTGCCCCCCGTGAACTCCACGACATGGTCGGGGATGGTGACCGACGTCGCCACGGCGGCTGTCACGGAGCTCAGGATGTCCCCCATGACCACGTTGACGTTATCGATGGACACGAGCTTCCGAGCCGCTTCCACGCCCGAGGCCGCGTCGCTCTGGCTGTCCTGGGAGTCGACCAACTGGGCGTTGATGTGGCTTCCCAGCCCCATCTGCGCCAGGGTCTTGTTGATGTAGGCGACGCCCACGATTGTGGCCTGATTCCAGAGCTGCCCCGATGCCCCGCTCGTGCCCGTCAGGGAGACGAGCACGCCGTACTTGACGGTCAGGTTTACGTCTGATCCCAGCGTTTGCGCCACGCCCGTGCCGCAGGTGAGCGCCATCACGAGTGCCGTCGCCGCGGCACCGAACTTCATCACTGTTCTCATCATGGTTTCACCCCGTCGCTGACAAGTTTCCCCGCGGAACATACACCAACGTTACTGAGAATCCTGCGATGCGCCTCCGGATCGCCATCCCGGACGACGCATGCCCGACGCGCGGCGGCGACCGGTGCGGGTGCGTCGGCCCGAGTCCGGCGTGCCGTGAGCGCTCAGACATTGGATCGAGATTCGGGCATGGAGCGGTGAACCCTGAGAGTAGCTCATCCGCCGTGACACGGTGATCTTGGCGGCGCACCGCCGGGGCGCTTCGTTCGGCCTTGTTTCAATTAAGGTCCCGTGTTACGCTCTCGACGTCGGGCGCCCGTAGCTCAGGGGATAGAGCAGCTGCCTTCGAAGCAGCGGGTCGGAGGTTCAAATCCTTCCGGGCGCGCCAGTCCTTACGGGTCCAACCCGGAGACATAGGTGACAGTTCGTACCTAAGACACATCGCCGCTAACATAATTCGAACTTACGTGCGCCGCGCACATGCGCGAACGATTTCCACCGGTGCCGGCTCGCGCAGAACCGACGCTTGCGGCGTTTGCCGCGACGAGGTTCGACGAGGAGATCCGGCAGCGCGACCTGCATGGGAGGGAGCTCCGACCAATCCGGCTTGATTAAACGCACGCGGGGATTCACCTGTTGCGTCGCCTCAAAATGCAGGTCCCCGAGCACGAAGGTGAGCGAGGCCCGGGCAAGGCGCGGGAAGAGCTTGGTGGGCGACAACTCCTCCGGCGTCAGGTCATGCTCCCCGGCAATGCGGGCTTGCGCCACGCGCATCGCGGCATACACCATGGCCGCGACATAGACTTGTTGGGCCACCCCGCGCGGGCTGGCGAGGTAGAAGTGATGGAGATCCAGCACGCCCTTGAGATCCGAAAACAGCCGTTCCACTTGCCAGCGCAATCGGTAACATGCCAGCGCGTCTTTTGCGGGGAGGCGCCGAGGGTCCAGCACCGACGTCAAGAGATCAATGGTCAGTCGATGTTGGGTATAGCGGATCTGCCGCATCAGCTGGGGCGGGGTGCCTTGCCCCGACCCGACGAGGACGAGGCGCTCCATCAGCGTGCCGCCCTTGAACTGGCCGCGGCGCAGCCAGCGCTGATGGCGCAGGGTGAGCCGACGATTCCGGCGGCAGAGGAGCCATCCCTTCCCGTGCGTGAGTGCCGCCACCAGCTTGACCGAGGCAAACAGTCGATCCGCAATGAGCAGCGTCTCTTGGGGAATGGTGGGGAGCTGCTCGAGCGCGTGTTGCAGTTCGCTCCGGCCGGCATCGGCGCAGAACGAGAGGCGCCGGGGGAAGCCGCGGAACAGGTCGTAGCACACCAGCAGGCACCCCGGCAACAACGGCGAGCGGACATCCCAGGTGAGCTTGAGCCGATGGGCCACCGCATCCAGGCGCGTGCCGTCCAGGATCCAGACCTCGGAGAAGCGCTCGCGCACCCCCGCCACGGCGGCGGCGTAGGTCGTGCGGGCCTCCGGCACCAGGTGCGCGACATACTCGTCGTAAAGGACGCGGAAGAAGTCGGGCCGCAGCCGCTCGGCGCGTTGGAAAAAGGCCTCCGGAGAGGTGCGCGCCGCCGGCCCCAGGTGGGGGAACATGATGCCCGTTTCTCGCAACGCCTGGGTCAGCGAACGGGGGCCCGTGAGGAGCACGGTGAGCCAAAACTGAGCCAGGGCGGCCAAAGACCAGCGGCGTTGGCGTTCCCGATTCCGGACCCGCTGGAACACCGTGTTACATAAGGCTGCCGTGAGATGCGTGTGCAGGAGCTTGATGATTTGAGCCAGATTGACCGAGGGCACGGCGGGCGGCGTGGCGGACGCTGCGGCCATGGAAGCTCACCTCGCTGCTGCGATTGTTGCTGCGACGATGGCTGCGATCGAACCCGTGCGAGGGGCCTATTCGACGTCCATGTCAAATTATCTTAGTGGCGCTGTACCTAAGACATGGGTAACACTTTCGGGCCGAACGGATTTTCGAGCGGTTCGAGCACTCGTGTCTCCAGATCAAAGTACCCCAAGTCATCATCCATAAAGCTGACCAGCCAGATGTCATCATACACTTCTTTGATGCCGACGGCTTGTCCCGCGAAGACTTGGCTGAAGTTGATCTTATGGTTGCCTAGACAGATGCGACCGCACTGCGTGACCACGACGGTCTTGTCGTGGAGCGGATAATCGATCTCCGGCAAGCCCGTGTAGGGACGTGGGGAAGGGCGGTAGACTTGCGCCGGACACTGCATGTCCAGGGCTTCGTGCGGGCGTTCGTTGTTGAAGGTGTCGATAAATTTGTCAAACCGGGCCTGCTGCTGCAGGAGATTGGCCGCGGCGGGCTTGGTGGCTTCTTTCTTCAACGTGAGGTGCATCCGTTCATGACGGCCGTTCTGCTGGGGATGGCCGGGCTGGATGCGTTCGATGCCAATGCCGAGGCGTACCCACCAGACCGCCAGTCGGCTCAAGTTGAAGAGGGCGTGCGCGGACGCGAACGGGACGCCGTTGTCGCTGCGGATGTTGGCCGGGAGGCCGACGCTCCACCAGGCCGTGGCGATCCAGCACCGCATGGATCGTGCTCTTCGCGGGGATGGGAATCCCTGCGAACCGGCGCGTCAAGCGCTCGCGGATCTTCCGCGCCCCCCAGCTGGCGTGTTCGCGCTTCACAGTGAGGATGTAGTTCTCGACTTGAACGGGCAGTTGGTTGGCGTAGCGATACGGACGCCGGCTGCGGTCCGTGAGCCCGTGGATGCCGCATTCCTGATACCGATCGAAGAGCTTGTAACCGGTCTTGCGGGAAATCCCAAACTCTCGGCACAGTTCCGCCATCGACTCACCGGCGAGTCGCCGCGCGACAAACTGCATTCGTTCGTCCATCACCGAACACTCCCTCCAGGGCATCCGCGTCCCCCCCTTTAGGGGAGGAAGTGTTACCCATGTGTCCGGTACAACCTGTTACCTATGTGTGCAGCCCGTAAAGCCATACACTCAGTCGGTGAGAGTCCGACCCGCGGAGTCGCCCAACTTGCCGCGGTAGTGTTGTCCGGCGTCTCGAAGGAGGTGACTCGCGAGACGGAAGCCCGGACGTACAAGTCTCGGCGGCCCGGCAGAGATATAAAGGCCGAGGTCGGTGGCCCAGGAGACGAGCGATGGATGGGGCCGCAACATGAAGTGAACACTGCAGCGTCGTTATTCAGGCCCACTCAGAGCTCCGGTAACGGAGTGCTCAGCGCCACAGTGGGAATGAGGGTGCCAAGTTTCTACATAGGGGACGAAGGCCAGTGTGGTTGCGGAAGAAGCTGGGCGTGTGCACGCAACCAGCCCTCCGGCGTAGGGGTGGCGGCAACATCCAAAGGGTGGATGGTCAAAGCGGGGAAGGGCTCTCACCCGTGAGGCCAGTGATATAACCGACTTCACTCGGGAAGTTCACTGGTGGGGGAGAGTCTGGCGCATGAGGCCGTAGGAGCGATGATCGCTCCGATAACAAGGAGCGGGAGCAAAGGGCCTCTGGGAGCAGGCCAGCGTTGGAGAAGGAGAGGGTGCGGGTGCTGATAACGCGCTCGGGCTACCGCCAAGATCCGGACCGACGCTGTAGGCTGCAGCAAACCAATCGCTCCCCAGGTACAGGCTGGGAAGGATCGGGAACGCTGCAACTGAGCGCGTGCTCTTCCAGCCGGATTGGGGAAAACCCGCTATCCGGTTGATAGGGGGCGGGGTGGAACCGTGGTCAGGCTCCTTAACGGTAACCTGACCGGCGCGCCACCCTGCTACCCGACCTCAGGCTGGAGGACGGGGCGTGTAGCAAGCGTTTCCGACGCTTCGACCTCGTTGGAACCCGCCGAAAAGCCAATGCTCACCCGCTCGCGGACGCTGCGGAGGCGTTCCTAGTGACCAAGCGTGTCGCTGGCTGCACGGCCGCGACGATGCGGATTTACGGATGGTGGGTTAGGCGCCTCACGGCCGAGGTCCCCGAGGTGACGCCGCTTGGGTTGCGCACGTTCTTCGTGGGCCTGCAGCAGCGCAGCGCGTCTCACCAGCACCAAGCGTATCGCACGCTCAAGACGTTCTTTCGCTGGTGTGTCGAGACGGGCGCCCTTGCTGAGACACCGCTGCGTGGGTTTACGATGCGCACCCCGAAGACGCTGCCGGACGTTCCCACCGAAGACGAGCTGCGGACCGTGCTCGCCGTTTGCCCGGAGACGCTGGAGGGTGCGCGCAACCGCACCCTGTTACTCGTGCTCGCCGACAGCGGCCTGCGAGCGAATGAGGTCCTGCACCTCTTGGTCGAGGACTGGCGGCCGGCGGACCGCGGTCTGTTCGTGCGTGCCGGTAAGGGCCGGAAGGATCGGGTGGCGTTCGTCGGCCCCACAACGGCGCGGGCCCTCAAGGCGTGGCTCGCACGTCACCCGGCGCCGTCGTCCGAGGCGTTCCTATTCTGCGACCGCGCGGGCCGGCCGCTGAAGTATCGTCACCTCGTCCAGGTGCTCCATCGGCTGAGCACCAAGGCCGGTCTGCCGGCGAATAGGCGCCTCACCCGCACGCCTTGCGCCACTTCGCCGCGACGAGCTGGCTGCGGAGCGGCGCCGGTCTCGACGAGGTACGGCGGCTCCTTGGCCACGAGAGCCTCACGACCACGCTCCGGTATAGCAGTCTCGTGGGCGCCGACCTTCGGCGGGCACACCGCCGAGCCGGAGCGACTGAACGGCTGCGGCTGGAATATTGGTCAGATCAACGGAAGAATATGAGCGACCTGCTGTTCGCCATACCTACTGAGCCGCGTAAAGCCTTCGCATGAACGAAGGAGCTGGCGCAAAAGAGCTAAATAGTCGAGGTGAAAAACGAAACGCGAGGCCGCACAAAGGGGCGATCTTGGGGTGTCTGCGACCATGGCTTGTGGTGCGGTAGCGCATCGCGGGTAACGCCCACCAACGCGTTGGACGGCATCACCTGCGTGCAAGGTTAGCGAGGGTTGACATGTCACGTGAACTCGACCACGGTTGATGCCGTACTCGTGCGGCTATCGCACATGCAGCCACTCGCCCGGGAGTGGAACTCCCTGCGATTCGGCGAGGGCCGCGAAGGAGGTCGTCATGTCCGGGCGCATGTACCGCAATAGTCATGAGGCGGGAAGGTTCGCTGTCGCCTTGAGGTCTATGTTCGCACACCTGGGCCACATCCCGGCGATCTACATCGGTATTGCGTGTGTGTCGCTTTGTTTGCTTGCGATGGGGCCCGTACCGGCCTTCGCGGGCGACGTCGACTGCGCCGCTGCGACCGCAGCGGGCTGCGGGTTCGGCGCAGCGGCCGGAGCGCCGTTAACCACAGCGATCACCGGAACCGATTGGAGTGGAAGTCTCACAGCTGCGGCCTTTCGAGCTAAAGTCAAGAGGTGTGGAAATTGCATCAAGCGGCGCCCTTCCTTTTCTTCGCTGACGCAAGCACTTCCACACCATCGACGAACTGAACACCCTCAAGCACCTTGGCGACCAAGTGCGGTGCGTCGATTCGACGCCATCGCTGCTCTGCCCGACGGATTAATTGGAAGACCAGATGCAGTCCAGTTTGTGCTCTGCGCATCCGGCGTGTCGCGCGCGTTCGCAGGCGCACCGGATCAAAGACCGATTCGATCGGGTTGGACGTCCGGAGACTCTTCCAGTGCTCCCGCGGGAAATCGTAGTACGTAAGCAACTCGGCCTGGTGATCGGTGAGGGATGCCACCGCGCGCGGATAGTCCCGCTCGAACCGCAGCGCGAATTTCTTGATCCGGGCGTCGGCCTCCTCGCGCGTGGGCGCGGTGTAAACGTCGCGCATCAAGGTCCGCGCCTCCGGCTGGAGGCGCTGCGGCAGCTTGTCCAACACGTTGAGCATCTTGTGGCACCAGCACAGCTGCTGCCGCGCCTCTGGATAGACTTCGCCAACCGCGGCCCAGAGCCCGAGACCGCCGTCCCCGGTGAACACCCGGACGTCTTTGAGGCCACGCCGGCGCAGGTCCCGCAATACATCCCGCCAGCTCTCACGGGATTCACGGTAGCCTTCGATCATCGTGAGAAGCTCTTTGTGGCCGTCTTCCGTCACCCCGATGATGATCAGCACGGCCGTCTTCTCATCGGCGGGCCCCGCCTTTAAGTAGAGGCCGTCGGCCCAACAATAGACGTAGCGGGCGGCCAGCCGGCGGTGGGCCCAGGTGTCGTATTCGGCCTGCCAGCTCGCCTTCAAGCGGACGATCGACGTCTGACTCAGGGGCGCGGCCTCCCCGAGCAAGGTGCGGAGGGCCGGCTCAAAGTCGCCAGTGGCCAAGCCTTGCAGGTAGAGCTCCGGCAGCAACGCCCGGACCGCATTGCTCGACCGCTGATACCGCGGCAGCAGCTGGGACTGAAACCCCTCCTCAGTGTCCCGTACCCGCGGTGGGCGGACCTCGAGCGTCCCGCAGCCGACCGCGATCTTGCGCGGCTTCCCCGCGCCGTTCCGGTACCCACGCCGTCGAGCCCCGCCACGCTCATAGCGAGCCCGGCCGAGGAACTCCTCGACTTCTTGCTCCAAGGCGCCAATCAGCATGCGCTGCGCGCCTTCACGCGCGAGCACGTCCAAAGTCGAGCGGACTTCCTCCTTGTCCAACCCCCGTTGTGGCTGATATGCTGACACTGGCGTACTCCTTTCCCCTCCCCGGCAAGGGAGGTTCCGATGTGGGTGGATCTCGGAAAGGGTACGCCACTTGAATTTCCACACCTCTCGACTTTAGCTCGGCCTTTCTCAACAACGGTATCTATACGTATCTGTATGACTTCACACTGCTTCCAAACAGTGCGCAGACCGCCGCTCTTAACGTGAGTTATTTCAACGGCATCAATAATTTCGACACCTTTGATCCCACACTCAATTTTGGTGTTCTCACCAACGGAAACTTCACCTCGGCGGGTGTGGACGATTGCGCGGATACGGCGGGGGCGGGTTGTGATGGCGGTACGAAGACCGGATTCAGTTTCGGCAACTCCTTTCTGTTCACCAACGTGAGTAACCTCGGTCCTATTGCCGCCGGCGGTAACAACCTCGATTACACGTTCTACGCGCAGTCGAAGAATGGGCCAATTACCGGGAGCTTCGGAGGCCAAAGCTTTACGAGCGGCCTGACTTTCGACAGCACGATTGTCCCCGCACCCGAACCTTCGAGTCTCGTGCTGCTGGGAACCGCGATGACCGGGATGCTGGGGTTTCGATTCCGGACGCGACGAGGACGCGCCAAGAAGGGCCAGAAGAAATCCGCAATGACGGTGCCGGTTGGCGTCCCGCGCCGTAGCCTTCTCGGCGCGGTGTGTCCGTGACTAGGTGTGAGATCGTCGAGGTCGAGGAGGCAACCGCGTAGCTCCTGACGGTCACCACTGAGGCGAAGGGCTGTGCTCCTCCGCGGAACACCTATGCTATTTTCTGGCACATTTACTGCCGAGAACGTTCTGCGGGGAGGAAACCCCCAGTTACTGGCCGGCCGCTCAAGTATCGGCACTTTGTCCAGGTTCTACACCGGCTGAGCGCCAAGGCTGGTTTGCCCCTGAATAGACGTTTGCACCCGCACGCCCTGCGCCACTTCGCCGCGACGAGTTGGCTGCGCGGCGGTGCCGGTCTTGACGAGGTGCGCCGACTCCTCGGGCATGAGAGTCTGAGCACTACCCTGCGGTATAGCAGCCTCGTGGGCGCAGACCTTCGTCGGGCGCACCGTCGGGTAGGGGCGATAGAGCGGTTGCGGATACAGTGACGCGCAATAATTATCCGTCTCTCAGGGCGTGACTCGACGCTGGTCGCGTGGAAACAGCGTCACCTCACGAATGTTTGATGCGCCGACCACGCCCGCGACCCATCGCTCGAGCCCGATCGCGAAGCCACCATGGGGCGGCATCCCGTGCTTGAACGCCTCAAGATACCCTGTCAGCGGCTCGGGCGACAGACCACGCTCGCTTAGCGCGAGCATATAGTCGTCATAGCGGTGGAGACGTTGACCGCCCGTCACGAGCTCAGTCCCTCGGAACAGGAGGTCGAAGCCGTTGGCGTACCCTGGGCGGGAGTGGTCGGGATGCGTGTAGAAGGGACGCTTGGCCATTGGGTAGCCCACAACGAAGAGATAGTCAGACGCGTGCGTCTCCCGCGCCCATCGCCCGAGCCAGCGCTCGTGTTGCGGCGTGAGGTCGACGTCGCTTTCCGGAGGCGCTCCACTATCCCGCTCGACTAACGCGAGGGCCTCGGTGAAGTGCAGCGTCGGGATCGTCTGTGGGACATCCGGGAGAGTGACATCGAGTCGGGCCAACGAGTCAGGCGCCTGCTCGCGGATGGCACGGACCATCCCAGCGATGACCCGCGTGAGCATGCTCATGACCGTGGTGTGATCGTCTATGAAGCCCATCTCCATGTCCATCGAGACATACTCATTGAGATGGCGCGGGGTGTCGTGAGCCTCCGCGCGGAAGACCGGACCGATCTCGAAGACACGCTCGAACACACCAACCATGACCTGCTTGTACAGTTGCGGACTCTGCGCTAGGAACGCCCGACCGCCGAAGTACTCGACCGCGAACACGCTCGCACCGCTCTCGGTAGCCGATCCGACGATCTTCGGGGTCTGTATCTCAACAAAATCTGCGGCACGCAGAACCGCCCGGAACCCTGCCATCGACGCGGCCGCGATGTCGAACGGGGCGCGAAGTCGGGGATGCCGCAGGGCAACGGCGGCATGGTCAAGGATGGAAGGCAACGCGGCCTTGACGGTCGGTCGACTGAGGTCGAGTGGAGGCGCGCTCGCGGTCGCTGCCATGATCTCCACAGACGGCTCGCTGACCTCGATGCCGCCGGGTGCCTGGGGGTTTCCCCGTGCGACACCCTCGATCCGAAGCACCGACTCGCGGTGGCACCTATCAAGCCGGTCCGAAAGCTCGGCGTCCTCGACCACTATCTGGGCTAGACCCTTGCCATCCCGAAGGATCAGAAACCCGACGTGGGCAAGCCGTCGCCATTGGTGAAGCCAGCCGGCGAGGCGAATGCGACGGCCGATGTGTTGATCGATTTGCGTTGTCCAAACACGCGTTCACGGTGGCACCCCGACAACGAAAGTCCCCCGCGCATTCGGACGGGGGGTCATCGTGGTGCCACCGAACTTCGTCGCTCCGTCACATTGCTCGCAGCGACCTCGACTCTGCTAACGGCGGAGTACCGTCGGGGCCTACTGAGCAGTGGCGCCGTTCTTCCCCGCAGCTGATGGAGTGTCTTCGCGCCCCGGAGACTGCCCTCACACCGTCGGCAGCTCTCTTGACTCCGGCACGTTCACGCGACTCGTCTCCGTCATCACTTTGCGATGATGTTACCAGGAGGCACTTTCGTTGACAAGCGGCCTAACGCGCGACCCGCGGCAAGCCCGCTTTTGTTGGTTGGCAAGATCTCGGAAATTCTACTATACTGACTTTCAGGATGATCCGGACTACAACCATACAAATCCGTGGCCGCGGGACCCTAACGCTTCCGGCCGCTCTTCGCAAGAAGTATCGCCTCGACGAGGGAGATCCGTTGACTGTCGTCGATCTCGATGGGGCGGTGCTCCTCAGCCAGCGATTGCTTCTCGTGCCGCGCTTGGCCGCCGAGATGGAGCGGCTGCGCCGGGGGCGAGAGCTCTCGCTGAAAGAGTTGGGTGGTCCTGACCGCGAAGACTGAGCCTGTTTCGGTCTGTCTTGATGCCGACGTCCTGATCGCGGACCTCTTCTCGCGCCGCGGGCGAGCCACGCGATTCTGGTCCTCGGCGAGATCGGCCTCCTCAATCGCATATTGCCGGAAGCCGCCGTCGGGGAGGTTCGACGAACCCTGTCTCTCAAATTGCTCGGCGCGTACCATTTTTCGACGAGTTTCCGCGTACTGTCGCCGTCCGAATCTATCGTCCGACCGCGCATGACATCGAACGCGCGCGCGGTCTCGCTGATGTGAAGGACATCCCCATCCTGGCGGCGGCGATCGGCGGCGGAGCGGGCCTTCTCATCACCCACAACATCCGTCACTACCGGCCGGGGGAGGGCGTCCGAATCCTGCGATCGCGGACGCTCATGCAAGAAGCGCGGGCTTGGTTCGCCGCGTTCGGAGAATAGACACCGCAGCGAGAGGCAAAACCGGCAAGCTTGTGAGCAGATTCGTTGAGTTGATCGGGCGCTGCCTCCTGCCTGGCTCGGCCGTGGAGTCGGTCATCTGGACCCGCTCACCGTGCGGGTTCACGTCATCTCAGGTGCCCGCGTCTGGGTGAGTGGCGCTACAGCGAGGTCTCCAGGTCTGCAAATGCCTCGCAAATGCGCGGTTCCCACCGGGAGGTGCCGGGGGTCTGGTGGAGTCGGTTGCAGCTCGCAAGAACCCTCGCAGAATCTGCCCGGGTCGTGGCTGGTCGGCGGCCGCCGTCGCCGAGGACCTACCTTTGTAAGCAGCGAGTCGGGGGTTCGAATCCCTCCGGGCGCGCCACATAATGCTTGGGTTTTGAGAGCCGTCAGGTCGTATCGTGACGATTGTCCTGCAATGCCTGCTTTGCCGACATCTGCCGGGCGTTCCGCGTGGGGCGATGATGTTTTCGCGAACGTGGCCGGTAAGGTTTGCGACGATGTGTCCACCCGGCCTCCGGGGCCTCGCAAACCAGCTACCAAGTACTGATCCGTTTCAGGAGTTCCCGAGGTTGGCCACAGAGTGAACTCCCTAGGTCAACGTCGAGTGCGGTCTCCCGTCTGTCTTTGTTTGACGCCCACTCCAACAGCAAGTTATACTAAGTATGACTCAATCAATTGTTAGAGGCGGTGTCCTATGGGACGATCGACCAAGATCCTCGCCTTTTCTGTTCCCCCGGGGATTGCACGACAGATCGAGCAGACGGCGAGGAAGGAACAAAAGACTAAGAGTGAGTTGCTCAGAGCTATGTGGGAAGCGTATCTTATTAGTCGGGAGAAAGCCGAATTCTCCCGAATTAGTCGGTCGGCTAATCGAGCTGCCCGGGAAGCAGGCCTTGTCATTCGCACCGAGGATGACGTGGATCGGATTCTGCACGGGCGGTGATCGGTGCTCCGGACCGTCTTCGATACCAACGTGTTCATCTCGGCGCTTTTCGGAGGGTTTCCCGAGGAGGCGTACCAGACGGTTCTGGAGCGGCGGTGCGTGCTCATCGTATCTCCGATCATCCTCGCGGAGCTCGCCACGACGCTTCGCGCAAAGTTTCACACTCCGGAAGCAGAGATCCTTGCGTACGTTCGGCAGAATGGCCGAATTGGAGAAATTGTGCGGCCGAATCGGGCGGTCCGCCTACTCCGCGACGATGCGGACAACCAGGTACTGGAGTGTGCGGAGTTGGGGCGAGCGGATCTCATCGTGTCGGGAGACCGACATTTGCTGCGGTTGAAGCAATACGCCGGCATTCCTATCGTTCGGCCCGCTGATTTTGTAAGAACCCTAGGGCCATCTCGCTCTTAGGGACCCACGTGTGGCGATCGTGCTGGGTTCGGGACAGCACGTAGCCGCTCTCACTCTCGAATATCGGCCGAGTGATGGCGCCTTGCGGCCAGCTCTTGCAGTGTCGGGTCACCTCAGGTCGGGGCCACGTACGCGCAACGTCTTACCCCTACCTTGGGGCGAACATGACGTCATCGAACCGAAGTGCGGAACGAAGGGAGAGTCGCCGGCACCGCTGAACGTGTCTCACGCATCTCCGCACGGAGCAATAAGCACCGTGACACGGTGGCCCCCGGGGGGTGTTGGTGTGAGCGTGAGTGTTCCGCTCGTGATGGGGACAACATTGGCGTGGGTCGTAAAGCTCGTGGTCGTTCTGGCTCTTGTCGCCCTCGCCGCCGCCGCTTACTCGGTGATTACGGGGAAGAAGGCGAATTGTGCGCCGGTCTCACCGAATTCACCTGGGCAGAAGACTGCGCCGAGGTGCCCGCCCCCCCAGTCGGCACCGTCCGGATCCGGATCCTACCACCTCCTGCCCACCGACCCGACCGATACGACCTACGCATACGACATGATCTATCTTGACGCGGGCGTGACGCTCCAGTTGAAGCAGAACGATCAACTGACCTTGGTCGCCAATGCGCTTATCCAGATCGACGGGGACCTCTTAATGCCGGACGCCTCGACGAACGAGTGGAACGGCACCGACCCGTCTCCCGGGATTACGCTTGTGTCCGGGGGCACGATCGTCGTTCACGGCGTGGTCGGGGCTGGGTCCGGTTACGCCGCCCAGGCCGCATACGGTCAATCCGATGTTGAACCGACAGGCAAGTACGTTCGGGCACAGGGCGGTGCCGGGCAGCCCGGCGGGACGGTCGCTCTGACGGCAGCGAGTGGAATCACGATTGCTGGTATGGTGCAGGGGCAGCAGGGAGGAAATGGCGGATCGGCGACTGCCACGAGCGACGCGACCGGACTGTTCGGTGGCTGCGCGACCGCCGTTGGCGGACAAGCGGGCTGGGGCGGTGACGTGGTGCTGTGCTGCGCTGAGAACGTTATCGTCACCGGATCGATCGCCGGTGGTGACAGCGGGCTGAACGGAAGGGCTGACGCGACAGCCGCCAACGGGGCCGACGGGTATGCCGAGGGTGAGCCTGGAAACGCGGCTGGCGACGTCTACGTAAACGGCCTGAGTGGCACCCCGATCACGCTGATAGGTCCAGGCGAGTTGCGAGGCGGGAATGGCAGCGCAGTCGCCGCGCCAACGGATGCGGCGGGCGGCGCGGACGCGGCGGGCGGGCCGGGTCCATCAGGTGGGTTGTCGGGCTCGTGGGTTGGAGGCAACGGGACCGCGAAAGGTGGCGTGGGAGGCACCGGTGGAACCGTGATATTCACAAACGCCCAGTGTGATCCCAATACACCCGCGAATGTCGTGGCCGGCGTGGGCGGCACTGGCGGCGCCGCGAAGGCGTTGGGAGGTGTTGGCGGTCCGGGTGGCGGGAAGAATGGGGGCAACGCGACAGCCACCGGGGGCGATCGCGGCCAGGACGGGGCGACACCAATCGCTCCTGTCTGCACCGTGCAAGGCACACCGATCGGCGACAAAGGTGGGGACGCCAACGCTCAGCCGGGGAACGGAAGCAATTATACGGGCTGGTGGTTGAGCGGCGGCTCTTCGGGATCCTCGACCGCTCGAGGCGGGTCGGGTAAGACAGGCCCCGCGACTCCAGTCGTTCAACCGTCAGTTGGCCCGACCGGCAAGACAGGAGGCGCCGCGCCACCCACTGCGACGTCGAAAGGCATGCCGTAGAAGACGAATCCCCGGTTGCCTCGCGGATCCGACGCGTGCGTGACCGATTGGATGCCCGGCCGCGCCGCCGGGACGATCGAGCTCCGCGGGTGAACGATGCAGCGGGCCGAACCGGCGTGCGGGGCACGATACTGTACCGCCGGCGGCGCTTCGCGGGATGAGCACACTGTTCACGACCATCGGGGAGATCTTGGTCGACTTCACGCCGTGCGACGGGCCGGGGGGCCCTGCCGGCTTTCGCATGCACCTGGGAGGATCTCCCTGCAACGTCGCGATCGGGCTGTCTCGCTGCGGCGCACGCACGGAGTTCGCCGGGAAGATCTCGACCGACTATTTCGGGCGGTTTCTCGCCCGCGCGCTCGAGCGGGAGGGGGTGGGGACGCGCTTTCTCGTCCGTTCCGCGGCCCCGAGCGCGCTCGCGTTCGTCATGCCCGAACGTACCCCGCCGACGTACGCGTTCTACGGCACCGATCCGGCGCATACGCTGCTTGAGCTTGACGAGCTGCCGTCGGCGATCAACGACGCGGAGGTCCTGCACTTCGGGTCGATCAGTCTGCTGACCCCGCCGACCTCCGAGACGGTGATGTCGCTAGCGGACCGCCTGCGCGGCCGCTGTCTGCTTTCCTTCGATCCCAACATCCGTCCCACGTTGGTGCGGGAGCCCGAGTCCTACCGTGCCGTGCTGGCGCGGGCGCTGGCGATCACCGACGTCCTGAAATTGAGCGCGGACGATCTGGCGTGGTGGAAGCCCGGCGGATCGGTGCAGCAGGCCGCCGCCCGGTTCGTGGCCGAGGGTCCCGCGCTGACGGTGGTGACTCTCGGCGGGGGCGGGTGCTACGCGCGAACCGCCGCCGCGGAGTTTCACCTGCCGGCGCCGCCCGTCACCGTGGTGGACACGGTCGGCGCCGGGGATGCGTTCGCGTCGGGACTGCTCCTGCGGCTGTCGGAACTGGGATGCACATCTCGATCAGCGCTCGTCGGGGCGCCGGCGCAGGCGATCCGAGATGCCCTGGAGTTTGCGATCACCGCGGCGACCCTCACGTGCACCCGTGCCGGTGCCGATCCTCCGGATCATGAGCAGATCGACCGCGCCCGCCGCTCGTCCTCGAGGTGATGGCGCCGTGCCGGCGTCCCTGGTGCGCTCGCGCTGGCGGACAGGAGTTTCGCGACGGTGGCGACAAATACTCCGCCACCGGTCGCGGCGGCTGTTGAGGCCGCGTCACGCGTCTCGCAGGCGACCATGCCAGACCCTGGAGGGAATGAATGCGTTCGCTCACAGCGCACGCCGCTTCGGCAGTCGCGCTCGCCGCGCTGCTCGGCGGGCTCGTCGTCTCGGGCGGATCCGCGGTGGGTGCGGTCCCCGGTCAGATCACGATCGACCAGGGGAACGACGCCGCGACGCTCGATCCGGGACTGCAGTATGACCCGAACAGCTACGATGTGTACCGGAACATCTTCGACACGCTGCTGTCCCGCGACCCGGCCACCGGCCAGATTACGGGGCGCGTGGCGAAGAGCTGGAGAGCGATCACGCCGACGACGTGGGAGTTCACGGTGCAGCCGGGGATCAAGTTCCAGAACGGCGACCCGCTGACGTCGGCGGACGTGAAGGCGAGCCTCGACCGCATCCTCGACCAGAACTTCAAGAGTCCGCAGTACGGGAACTACAGCGCGATCCAGGAGGTCCGGGCGACCGCGCCGCTGACTGTCCAGATCATCACCGCGAAACCCTACCCGGCGCTGCTCGCGCAGCTCGTCAACCTGAGCATCGTGCCGGCGACCTATGTGAAGGAGAAGGGAAACGCGGCGTTCAACCTCCAGCCCCTCGGTAGCGGGCCGTACGTCTTCGTGAGTTGGGCCAAGGGCGACCTCATCACGCTGCGTGCGAATCCGTCGTACTGGCGGGGCAAGCCGTTCTTCGACACGGTCCGGTTCCACTCGGTCCCTGAGCCCGCGACCCGGATCGCAGATCTCGAGGCGGGGACCTCCGACCTCATCGTCGGACTGACCCCGGACAGCGTGGCGCAGATCAAAAGCAACGCGGCGCTCGCGGTGCTGAGCGGCCCGACCGAGCGGGTCGCCTACCTCGCGTTCAACGCGCTCGGCGGCGGCCCGACGCAGAAGCGGGAGGTCCGGCAGGCGATCGCGTATGCGCTCAACGATCGCGAGTTGATCACGGCCCTGCTGGCCGGCCAGGCGCGGAAGCTGAACGGCCTGCTGACCCCGCAGCACCTCGGCTACGATCCGAACCTTCCCGGATTCGCGTACGATCCCGCCAAAGCGAAGGCGCTGCTCGCCGAGGCGGGTTACCCCTCGGGTGTCACGCTGACGTTCACGACGTCGCCGCAGTACGACCAGCGCATCGTCCAGGCGATCCAGGGCGAGCTGTCCGAGTCGGGGATCAACGCCAAGCTCCAGAGTTACGACTTCGCCACCTACCTGCGCCGGATCCAGGGACCGCAGCACGACTGGGGCGACATCCGCTTCGGGCAGTGGTCGTGCGCCTGCCTCGACGCCGACGGGGTGCTGTATCCGCTGTTCCACACCGGGTCGATCTGGGCCAGCTACTCGAACCCGGCGTTCGACACGGCGGTGGACGACGCGCGGGTCACGCTCGATGCGAAGGCGCGCACGAAGCTGTACGCCGAGGCGCAGATGATCGTTCAGACCGACGTGCCGGCGGTCGCCCTGTGGCAGGTGTACGACCTCTACGGGGCGCGCAAGGATCTCGTGTGGAAGCCGACGCCGGACGAGCAGATGTTCATCTTCGACATGCATCTGGCCAAGTGACCCGGCCCGCGTAGCGGGGTCCATGCTGCGTTTTCTGCTGCTGCGCCTCGCGCAGGCGGTGCTCGTGGTGTGGGGCGTCGCGAGCCTGGTGTTCGTGGTGCTGCATCTGTCCGGGGATCCCACGCTGCTGATGGTGCCCCAGGGCGCGCCCCTGTCCGCGATCGTGCGCCTCCGCCACCAGCTCGGGTTCGACCGCCCGCTGCCGGTCCAGTACGGCGCGTTCGTGTGGCACCTGGCGCACGGGGATCTCGGAGACTCGCTCTGGCAGGATGAGCCCGCGATGACGGTCATCGCGCAGCGGTTCCCCGCGACGGCCGAACTCGCGGGCACCGCGCTCGTGGTCGCGCTGGCGGTCGGGCTCGGCATTGGGATTCCGGCGGCGCTCGCGCGCGGCGGCGGTTTCGACCGGGCCGTGCTGGCGATGACCCTGCTCGGCCAGGCGATGCCGGCCTTCTGGCTCGGGCTCCTCCTCATCATGCTGTTCGCGGTCCAGTTCCGCTGGCTGCCCCCCTCGGGCACCGGCGGCTGGTCGCACCTCGTGCTGCCGGCGGTGACGCTCGCGGCGCTGCCGGCCGCCACGTTTGCGCGCATGGTCCGGGCGGCGGTGCTCGAGGAAACGACGAAGGACTACGTGCGCACCGCGCGCGCGAAGGGCGCCTCGCGCGGCCGGGTCACCGTGCGGCACCTCCTCCGCAACGCCGCGATCCCCGTGATCACGGTGGTCGCCATCGAGGTGGCCAACCTGCTCGGCGGGGCGGTGATCACGGAGAGCGTCTTCGCGTGGCCGGGGCTCGGGCGGCTCCTGCTCGACGCGATCGCGGCACGCGACTACACGCTCGTCCAGGCCGCGGTCCTGGTCGGTTCCGTCGTGTTCGTCCTCGCGAGCCTTCTCGCGGACGTACTGTACAGTGTCGCCGATCCCCGGATCCAGTTGGGGTAAGGGGCCGATGCCGCGGCGTCCGCTGCGCGTCCAGGGCCTCGGCGGGGCCCTCCTGTTGGCGGCGGTCGGCCTGAGCGCGATCGCCGCGCCGCTCCTTGCGCCGCACGATCCCCTCCACCAGGACCTGCTGCGGCGTTTGATGCCGCCGGGGACCGCCGCCCACGGCGCCACCTTTCTGCTCGGCACGGACTCGCTCGGCCGCGACGTACTCTCCCGCATCATCTACGGGGCGCGCGTGTCGCTCACGGTCGCGTTCGTCGCCGTCGGGATGGCCGGGCTCACCGGCGTGCTCGCCGGCGTGCTGAGCGCGTACTATCGGGGCGTGGTGGATGCGGTGCTGATGCGTCTCGCCGACGTGATCCTGTCGGTGCCGTTTCTGCTGCTGGCGATCGCGACCGTCGCTGTCCTCGGCCCGAGCTTCACCAACTTGATCTTGGTCCTCGGGTGCACCCGGTGGCCGCGCTACGCCCGCGTGACGTACGCGCAGACGCTCGCGGTGCGGGAGCAGGAGTTCGTCCACGCTGAGCGCGCGCTCGGCGCGAGCGACGGCCGGATCCTCGTCCGGCATCTCCTGCCGAACGTGCTCTCCCCGATCATCGTCGTGGCCACGCTGGAGGTTGGGCTGATGATCATCTTCGAGGCGGCGCTGAGCTTTCTCGGGCTCGGCGTGCAGCCCCCGGCGCCCAGTTGGGGCGGGATGCTGAGCGAGGGACGCGACTACCTCGCGACCGCGTGGTGGCTCGCGACGTTTCCCGGCCTGGCGATCATGCTGACGGTGCTGGCGGCAAATCTTGTCGGGGACGGGGCGCGGGAGGTGCTCGATCCGCGCGCGCGGTCGGGCGTGGTCACCTAGCTCGGCCGCGGGCGCACTGCAGACCGGGCGCGACGCCGTCGGTGCCGGGCGGGGCGGCGCGGCTCACGCCGCCTGGCCTGTGATCAGGGAGACTCCGGCGCGGGCCGCGGCGTCGGTCAGCGTCCGGAACGAGCGCGCCGCCACCTCGCGCGGGTCGTAGCCCGGCCGGCGCTGGACCATCTTGCTGATCTCCACCGTGATGCAGCCCCGATAGCCCGCGCGCTCCATCGCGCCGAGGTACCGGGCGTAGTCAAATTCGCCCTCGCCCGGGACGAGAAACTCGTGTGCCGGAAAGCGGCCGCGCTGGTCCTTCAGTTCCGTGTGCACGGCGTAGGGCAGGAGCTGCGGGAGATAGTCGGCCAGGTCGTATCCCATCACTTCGAAGTGACTGTTGTCGAAGTTCAAGCGAAAATGCGGGGAGCTGACCGCCTCCACGAGCCAGGCGACCCGCTCGGGCCGGTCGATCATCTGCCCGACGTGCGGCTCGAGCGCGACCACCACGCCGCGGGTGCGCGCGTGGGCCGCCAGCTCCCCGAACGCGTCCGCCAGGGCGCCCCGCTCCTGCGCGTACTGCTCCGGTGTGCCGCGCCCCATGGTGACGACGCAGGGCGGGCCGCCAGGGCCGGCGAGGTCCGCGGCGAGATCGATCGTCGCGCGGATGCGTGTCCGGCTGGCCTCCCGGCGTGCCGGCTCCGCCGCGAGCGGGTCCGCGTGGCCGGTAATCGCCGACAGTTCGAGCGCCGCGCGGTCGAGGCGCTCGCGGATGCGGCGCCGCTCCCCCGCATTCGCGGTCAGTGCGTCGAGCCCCAGGTCGGCACCCGAGACGAGCGTGATGCTCGCGTACCCCGTCGTCCGGACGATCTCGATCTGCTCGGCCACGGGCCGCTCCTGCATCGCCCAGGCGCTGAAGCCGAGACGCATCACCGGCGGGGTCATCGCCTACGCCCGGCCCAGTTCGCGATCCAGATCGCGCTGCCACGACGACACCGCGGGGTCGCCGCGCTCGACGTCGGCCACCAGGACCGGTCGGCGGAGCGCGGCCGACTCAAACAACGCGTTGACCACGGCGACGCCGTGGCGGGCTTCCGCGCCGCCCACCTCCGGCGGGGTCCCGGCGGCGATCGCGCGGGCGAAGTCGCCGAGGACCGTCGCGGTGATCTTGCGATCGATCGCGGCGTACTCGAACGTGTACTGGGTCAGGCGGGTGCCGCCGAAGAGGTGGGCCGTGCCCTCGTCGACCGCGAACCCCTTCGCAATCGCGAGGAGCTCCTCGTCCGGCAGCGCCTCGCGGCGGCCGTCCACGAACACCTTCGGTCCGCGCCCGCTGCGCGGCGGCGCGGGCTCAATCGACCCGCGGCTCCCGTACAGCGCCTTCTTGCGCCAGCTCTGCCCGTGGCCGGCGTGGCTGAGCATCCAGTCTCCCACGGCGCCGTTGTGGAAGCGCAGCGAGGCGACGGCGCTGTCCTCGACGTCCGGGGTGACCTCGGCCGGCATGTCCGGGCTGGTGGCGGCGTAGATCGCGCGGATGCTGCCCCGGTCGCCACCGTCGCCGCCCCCGGAGCCCGTGTCGCGGCGGCGCACCCGGTCGAACTGGGCCAGTTCCGCGTACACGCGCTGGATCGGGCCAAAGTAGTACAGCATCAGGTCGACGTTGTGGACGCCCACGTCCAGCAGCGTGCAGCCCCGGGCCCGGCGGTGTCTCCACGGGGTGATCACGATCTGGCCCCCGTTCCCGACGCTGGCATCGACCAGCATCCACGGATCGCCGACGGCACCGGCGTCGAGCAGGGCGCGTGTCAGCCGGACCAGCGGGTCGCGCCGGTAGTTCTCTGCCACCGCCAGCACGCGTCCTGCGCGGGCGGCGGCGTCGATCATCTGATTGCAGCCGGTGACGGTGAGCGCGAGGGGCTTTTCGACCAGGACGTGCTTGCCGGCGTCGAGCGCCCGACAGACGAGCGGATGGTGGAGGTGCGGCTCGGTCGTGATGTCGACGGCCGCCACCTCCGGGGATCCCTCAAGCAGTGCATCGAGGGTCGGGTACACGCGCGGCCGCGTGCCCAGTTCAGCCGCGGCGGTTTCGGCCAAGAGGTTCGCGTTGCGCTCGTTGGGGTCGCACAGCGCCGCGATCCGGAACGCCGGGATGCTGCGCAGCGCGCCCGCGGTCGCCCCGTGCTCCGTGACCCCGTAGAGGTGCCGCGTGCCCATGCCTCCGCAGCCGACGATCGCCAGATCGATCTGCTCCATCCGGTTCCTCCGCGTCGTGGAACGGCTACCTGAGAATGCGTTGCCCTCGTTGCGCACTCCTCCAGCACCTCTCGCCGCGGCCCCGCCCGGAGGGGTGCCCAGTTGGGCGTGCAGGAGGTTCCTTCCGAACTGAAGAATCCGCCGCCCTGTGCCTAGACGCGCCATGGGAGGGCTGGTATGCGCCGATCGCGCTCCGTGTTGAGCCGTAGAAAGGTGCTGAAGGCCGGTCTTGCGGGTGCCGCAGGAGCCGTGCTGTCGACGTGGCCGAGGAGGTCCGCCAGCGGTCAGACCAAGCTGGCCGCCGCGTCCAGTTCGCCGGTGCCCGCGGGTCAAAAGTACGAGGTGACGTTCCTGACGACCCAAACCAACCCAGCCGACGTCAAGATTTACCAGGCACTGGGGTCGCGGTTTACCGAGTCCAATCCCAACATCACCGTGAAGATCACCGCCGAATCGAACGTGGCGTACGACCAGAAGCTGCTGACCTACCTGGTCGCCGGGACGCTGCCGGACATCGTCCAGACCAACGACAACTTTGCGGCGCCGTTCAAGCGGGCCGGCATCACGCGCGACATGATCCCGTTCGCCAAGAAGACGGGGTTCCCGTACCTGGACTTCGATCCCACCTTCCTCAATCTCGGCATGGTGGACGGCCAGCTGCACATGCTCCCGAAAGAAGGCGACATCATCGTCCCGTACGTGAACTTGCGGATGGCGAAAGAAGGCGGCGTGACGGTGCCGCATTTCGATCCCTCGAAGGAGCCCAACAAGTGGACGTGGGACGAGTATCTGGCGATGTGCCGACGTCTCACCGTCGACACCAAGGGCCGGCGTGGCGATGAGGCCGGGTTCGACAAGGACAACGTCGCGGTGTATGGGGCCGCCATGTCCGTCGACCAATGGTACACGTACGTGCCGATGATCGTCTCCGAGGGCGGCAACATCGTGTCGCGCGATCTGTCCCACTCCGAGATCGACACCCCCGAGGGGATCGAGGCGATCCGGAAGCTCACCGATCCGATCAAGGCCGGGTGGTGGGCGCCGCTGACGGTCCTCCAGACGATGTCAAACTCGGGCACCGTGTTTGCGGCGGGCCGGGCGGCGATCTGTCCCCTCCAGCGGCTCTGGTGCACGACGCTGCGGGCCGACCTCAAGGACGACTTCGACGTCATGCACTTCCCGAAGGGGCGGGTGCGCCGGGTGACCGGCGAGGGCACCGTCGGCTACGCGCTCACGACCAAGGCCAAGAACCCAGACGCCGCGTGGGCGTTCTTGGAGTTCATGTACGGCGACCAGGGGATGCGGATCATGACCGCGTCCTACGGCACCGTCCCGGCGGAGAAGCGCTATTACAACAGCCCGTTCTGGCGGGATCTTCCGGGTCCTCCGTACGACAACGCCGTGTTCGTCGATTCGTTCAAGTACGGGATCACGCCGCCGCGGCTGCCGTTCTATTCGACCGGCGAGTTCCGCGAGGCGGTGACCAACGGGCTGACGGCGATCACGCTCAACCAGGCGACGCCGGAACAGGTGGCCGGAAGCATCAACACCGCGCTGAACAACGTCCTGAAGACCCTGAAACCAAGCTAGCCATCGCAGGGTCGCGGGCCACGAGAGCGGCTGACATGGTAGAGGCAACCGTCGTCCGGGTACGGGCACGGCCCGCGTCCGGGCGGCGGCGGCGCGAGTGGCTGTGGGCGCTGGTGTTCCTCGGGCCGAACCTCCTGCTGTGCCTGGGCTTCATGTTTTTCCCCGTCCTGTTCGGGTTGGGGGCCAGCTTCTTCAACTGGAACATGATCGAGCCGCCGAAGTTCATCGGCCTCGGGAACTACTCGCATTTTCTGTTCACCGACCCCCTGACGCCCAAAGTGGTGGGTAACTCGGCGTATTTTGTCGCCGGGACGCTGCCGGTCACCGTCCTGCTGCCGCTGGGGCTGGCCGTGCTGCTGAACGCGCCGCTGCGCGGGATGGGATGGTTCCGGAGCCTCTACTTCCTGCCGCTCGTGACCTCGGCGGTGGTGACCGCGACGATTTTCAAGTGGGCGTTCGCGAAGCAGTTCGGCGCGTTCAACGAGGTGGTCGGCCTCTTCGGGGTGTCGCCGCAGGATTGGCTGTTCAATCAGCGGCTCGTGATGCCGTCCCTGATCCTGACCGCGATCTGGAACCGCGTGCCGCTCAACACGATCTTCTATCTGGCCGCGCTCCAAAGCGTCCCCCGGACGCTGTACGAGGCGGCGCGGATCGACGGGGCCGGTGCCTGGGCCGTGTTCCGGCACATCGTGTGGCCGCTCGTGACGCCGACGACGTTCTTCGTCCTCATCGTGACCGCGATCAACCTGCTCTTGGGGACGTTCGACATGGTGAGCGTGATGACCCAAGGCGGCCCGCTCGAGAGTTCCAACGTCATGGTGTACAATATCTGGCGCACCGCGTTTGTGTACTTCCAGATGGGGTACGCGTCCGCGATGGCCTACGTGCTGTTCGTCGTGGTGCTGAGCTTCACGGCCGGGCTGTGGGCGCTGCAGCGCTATTGGGTGCACTACTGATGGAAGCACTGCGGGCGCGCGGGGGCAGGGGCCTCTTGTACGCGGTGCTGGTGGCCGGTGCGTTTCTCATGGTCGTCCCGCTCCTGTACATGCTGTCGATGTCGCTGAAACCCGCCTCACAGGTGTTCCTGTACCCGCCGCGCTGGATTCCCAACCCGATCATGTGGTCCAACTATCCCGACGCGCTGGACCGGCTGACGCTGCGGTCGTTTCTGAACTCGGCCATCTTCGCGGGGACCGTGGTGGTCGGCCAAGGCCTCGTGACTACGATGGGGGGGTTCGCGTTCGCCCGGCTGCGGTTCCCCGGCCGCGACCTGCTGTTTCTCACATATCTCGGGACGATGATGATCCCCTTCGTCGTCACGATGATCCCGACGTTCCTGATCGTGGTGCGGCTCCACTGGCAGGACACCTATCCGGGGCTGATCGTACCGATCCTCGCGAACGGCGCGTTCGGGACGTTCCTGTTCCGCCAGTTCTTCTTGACGATTCCGGAGGACCTCGCCGACGCCGCGACGGTCGACGGCGCGAGCCCGTTCCGGGTGTACTGGCAGCTCTACCTGCCGCTGTCCAAGCCGGCGCTGACGGCGTACAGCGTGATCACCGCGCTGACCGCCTGGAACATGTACCTGTGGCCGCTGATCGTCATCCAGTCGCAGGAGCTCCGGCCCGTGACCCTCGTGATTGCCGAGCTCTCCGGACAGATGAACTCGGAGCTGCACATCCTCATGGCCGCGGTCGCGCTGTCCCTGCTGCCGATCTTTCTCCTGTACGCGTTCGGGCAGCGGTTCTTCGTGGAAGGCGTGACGATGACCGGACTGAAGGGCTGACGCGGGTCGAGGAGGGAGCGGCGCGGACCCGGCCCGCTACGACGACGGGGACGGGCCGCCGCGGCGGTTCGCGAGCACGCGCGGCGTGAGATCGAACATCGTTTCGTGGCCGGCGAAGAAGCGCTCCAGTTCGTCCACCATAAAGCTGAAGAAGCGCGGCCGGCACTCCGCCGTCACGCCGGCGATGTGCGGGCTGAGGAAGACGTTCGGCAGCGTCCGGATCGCGCTCCCCGCTGGAATCGGCTCCGGATCGAAGACGTCGAGGGCGACCCGGATGTCCCCGAGCCGCGCCCGGGCGATGAGGGCGTCGGGGTCGACGATCGGACCGCGCGAGACGTTGACGAAGACGGCGTCCGGCCGGAGCAGGTCGAGCTCGCGGGCGCCGATCATGCGCCGGGTCCCGGGTGTGAGCGGCGCGCAGCAGACGACGACCTCGGCGTCGGCCATCACATGATCGAGTGAGGTGAGCTGGGCCCCGACGGCGAGCGCGAGCTCTTTCGGCACGTACGGATCGTGCACCAGCACGCGGCAGCGGAACGGCGCGAGCAGCTCGAGCAGGCGGCGCCCGATGTGCCCGAGCCCGATGAGGCCGACCGTGCTGCCGGTCAGCTCCCCCTTGCGAAAGCCCGAGTCGGTGCGCGCGCGGCGGTACTCCTCGCCCCCGATGAGACGGCGGTAGTGCTCGGCCGCGTTGCGCAGGCCGAGCAGCATCAGCCCGAGGGCCCATTCGGCAACCGGCAGCGACGAGCCGTGGGTGGTGTCCACGACGCGCACGCCGCGCGCGGCGGCCGCCTCGACATCGATCCGGTTTGCGAAGCGGTCGCCCTCGAGCTCGCCGATGAACCGCAGCCGGGGCGCCGCGTCGAGCATCGCGGCGTCGATCATCGGCGACCCGTGGCACACGATCAGGGCGTCGCACTCCCCGATGCGCTCCTTGAGCCGCTGCGCGTCCGCCGGGTCCTCGGACGGTCCCCCCCAGACACCCGGCCGCGTGCACACGCCCTCGGAGCGGATCCAGTCCCAGTCGGCGAGGGCCTCGAGCCGGGCCACGCCCTCGCCGGTGGCATACTCCTCCCGCACGGTCGCATTGCAGCACAAGACGACCCGCGGACGCCCGCTCATGCGCCGGTCCGCAGCGCCGGCATCACCTGCTCGGCGAACAGCTGCATCCCCGCGCGGGACGGGAAGTCCAAGAACCACAGCATGAAGTGCGACACGCCGAGACCGGCGTAGGCGCGCAGCCGCTGGACGACCTGCTCGGGCGTCCCGGCGACCCAGCCGTCCATGAGCTCGGTCATCGGGCGCGGGTCGTTCCCGTGCAGCGCCGTCACGAGGTCGGTGCGGACGGCCCCGCGCGGCGATGGCGGGAGCGCGGCGATCGCCCGTGCCTGCGCCCGCAGGTCCGCTTCGGTGGGGGCGATCAGCACCTGCGTTTCGAGCGAGATCGTGAGTGCGGCGGGGTCCCGGCCGGCACGGCCGCAGGCGGCCCGGAGTTTGCCGAGCTTGTCCTCGAGCCGGGGGAGGCTTGCCGGCGTGCTGTTCCAGCCGTCGGCGTGGCGGCAGATGGCGTCGAGCCAGCGGTCGGTTCGGGCTTCGCCGAGCCAGACCGGCGGCCGCGGTTGCTGGAGCGGGTGGGGGCGGCAGATCGCGCCCGCGGTCGAAAAGTACGTGCCGGCAAAGTTGAGCGGCTCGTCGGCGCGCCAGAGCGCATCGATCAGCCGAAGGCCTTCCTCCATCCGGTCGATGCGCTCCTCCTCGGACGGCCACGGCAGGCCGTACGCGCGCACCTCCGGTTCCTGCCAGCCGCAGTCGTAGAAGAAGATGAGCCGGCCGCCGGAGAGCGCGTCGAGCGTGGCGGCCATCTTGGCGGCGAGGGCGGGGGCGCGAAACGGCTGGGCCAGGTGAATCGGGCCGAGCTTCACGCGGCTCGTGCGACCGGCGATGACCGACAGCGTCGTCCAGCCTTCCAGGATGCCGCCGTCGTGACCGTGCATCAAATGGTCGGCGACCCACACCGAGTCGTACCCGAGACGCTCCGCCGCGACGGCGGCGTCGACCGCCGCGACCGGGTCGAGCGCAGTCCACGCCGGGGTGCGGAAAAATGCCGCCCCGGGATTGGCAAACAGCGGCACGCAGAATCCAAACTCAAGACGGGAAATGGCGCGCCCCCTTCACGACGGAGCGGCCTTGACGGCGGCTCTGCTCCAGGACGTTTCGTGGCGCCGGCGAAGCGATCCTCCGGTGTCCCGACGTGGGGTCGAATGGATCGGCTCCGGTCGAGCACCGGGCGTGTGCGTGCGGGACAGGACGGCGAGGGGAGGGACCGCGTGGCTCCAGACGGCGCGTTGACGGGGCAGGTCGCGCTGGTGACCGGGGGGGCCCGCGGGATCGGGCGCGCGTGTGCGGATCTGTTGAGCGGCGCCGGCGCCGCGGTGGTGATCGCGGATCGCCTCGCGCAGGAAGCGGAGGCCGCGGCACGGGCTGTGCAGGCCGCCGGCGGGAGGGCCGTCGCCCTTGCGGTCGATCTCTCGGAGCTTCGGAATGTCGGGCCGATGGTCGAGGCCGCGATCGCGGCGTTCGGCCAGCTCGACATTCTCGTGAATAATGCCGGGGTGATCAGCGAGGTCCCGACGCCGGAACTGACGGAGGAGCAGTGGGACCGCACCGTCGGCATCAACTTGAAGACCGTCGTCTTTGTGACGCAGGCCGTCCTGCCGGGGATGGTGCGCCGCGGGCACGGGGCGATCGTGAACATCTCGTCGATCGCCGCGAGAGTCGGGGGGATCGCCACCGGCGTCGACTACGCCGCGAGTAAGGCCGGGATCGTCGGGGTGACCCGGACCCTGGCCAGGCACTACGGCCCCAGCGGGATCAGGGTCAACGCGGTCGCGCCGGGGCCGATCGCGACGGAGATGACCCGCCACTGGTCCGCCGAGCTTCGTCAGAGCTTTATCGCGCGCATCCCCCTGGGACGGTTTGGCACGGCCGAGGACGTGGCGCGCGTCGTCGGGTTTTTGGCCGGTCCCGACTCCTCGTACCTGACCGGTGTGACGATCGACGTCAACGGCGGAAGCTACATGGGCTGACTCGCGGGGAGCGGGACCCGCGCGCTACGGTTGTGCCTCCGCCCCACTCGTCACGATCGCGGACGCAGAGCTTGCACCGCATCCCGCGCGGCCACCCATAAGAGACGGATGTCGGCGGAGTACATGAGACACCGCAGCCCGAGGTCCCGGCCGCGCTGCACGACCTTGATGTCGGCGGGATGGACCCCTCCGGCGATGTGGTGGCGAGTCGCGACATCGGCCACGCGCCGGTAGGCGTCCTCCATCTTCGGGTGCAGCAGCTGCCCCGGCACGCCGAGCGCGATGCTGAGATCGGTCGGGCCGATGAGGAGAACGTCAATGCCCGGCACCGCCGCGATCTCCTCCAAATTGTCGAGGCAGCGCTGGCTTTCCACTTGCGCCATCACCATCGTTTCCGCGTTGGACCAGGCGATCGCGTCCGGGACCGACGCGCCCGAGTAGTCGGTCACGGCGCTTCTCAACCCGAACCCCCGCTCGCCAACCGGCGGGAACTTCGCGTACCGCACGATCGTTCGGGCGTCGTCGGCCGTTTCGACATGCGGGACCATGAGGCCCATCGCGCCGGCATCCAACGTCCTCGCGATAAACGAGTAGCCGATCTCCGTCACGCGAACGAGCGGCGCGATGCCGGCGCTGCGCGCCGCGCGGGAGAGCCGCTGGACCGTCTCCATGTTGGCCGATCCGTGTTCGGTGTCGATCACGAAGAAGTCGAAGCCCGCGGCCGCCAGCACATACGCCACTTCTTCATCGCGCATCTCCGAGACCATCGTCCCGAGCGCGGTCCCGCCGTCGCGGAGTTTCGCCTTGGCCTGGTTGGTGGTCATCGTGCCGCTCCGCGGGACGTGCTCCCGTCCGCGTCAACACCGAATCGTGGACCCTTGTGACCACGTGTCTTCGCCATCACGCCCTCCCACCCGTGCTGCCGCCAGTTGTCTGTAGTGGATTGCGATGCGCGTCACGCGGTCTCCTCCGTCGCGTGCGCATGGGGAGCCCGGTCCGTGCGTCCCGGAAAGCAGGGGTGCCGCCCGTCAGGCGCGTAACCCTGCGCAGGCTCAGCCGGGGTGCCTCATCTGTGCCCCTGCCCGGTTCGCCGATCTCAACCGAACCATCCGTCCGCGCACCGATGCCGTGCGCATGAGGGAGTGATCACGTGATGCGCACCGCCTGCCGCGGGTGCACGATCGTGTTCGTGCTGCTGATGCTGGCGGGCGTGCCGCCGGCGCTCGGGCAGTCGTCCACGGCGACGGGCTCCATCACGGTGTACTTCAGTCCTCAGGATCGGCCCGGGGACGCCGTCGTGCGGGCGTTTACGTCGGCGCGGCGCGAGATCCTCGTTGCCATCTACGAGTTTACGGAGACGCAGATCGCGGACGCCCTCGTCGCCGCCTCGCAGCGCCACGTTGACGTGTGGTTGCTGATGGATCAGAGTGTATCGCACGATCGGGGGAGTCAAAGCTACCGCATGGCGCAGATCTTCGGCAGCCACGCGCGCATTCGTGCCGGTATCGGCGGTGCCTCGGGGATCTTGCACGACAAGTTTGCCGTCGTCGACGAGGCCCGGGTGCTCACCGGGAGCTTCAATTGGACGTACAGCGCCGAGGATCGGAACTGGGAGAATCTGGTGATCATTGACAGCGCATCCGTCGCCCAGGCGTATGCGCGCGAGTTTCACCACATCTGGGACGCGCCGTAGGCCGTGACGGCCCTCGCGCCCGCGCACGTTGGACGTCGCCGGTGGGTTCATCACGACGACTGTGGTGACCAGGCTCCAGTGCCGGCCGAGTCGCTCCAACTCGGGTGGGTCGGCAGGGCGTTGCCGGTGGCCGCGGCACGGCGATGGCGGCCGTCGCGAATGGGTCGGAGGCGGGGGAGCCTCTAGGCCGATTTGCAGCGGGCCGCGAGAAGTCCCGTGGCCGCAGTGGTGTCGATGTCGGCGATGAGCAGCCCGTGTTTCCCGTAGGGCTGGTAGCTGAGCAGCGTCCCGTCGGGCCGCACCACCGCCGACGTGGTCGGCGACCCAGCACTTGCACAGTTCACGCTCGCAACGTAGCAGGTATTCTCGGCGGCGCGGCACAACACCGCCTTTTCATGGAATGAGTTCGCCGGATCGGCGAAGGTCGATGGCACGTACCCGCCGGGCTCGGCTTCGTGGAAATGCGGGTGGAACACGATGTGTGCTCCGCGCCGGGCGGCCCAGCGGACCGTTTCCGGGTAGCGCCACCCCTCGTGGCAGATCGCGATCCCGAATGTCAGCGGACCGGATTGGAACACCCGCCTCCCAGACCCGGGCGCATAGACGGCCTCCTCGGAGGGGTCGAGTTGCTCTTTATCTTGGAACCCGACCATGGTCCCGTCTCGAGCGATGACCAGCGCAGTGATCAACAAGGCGCGATCCACGACGCGTTCGGTGCCGAGCACCACGGCGAGAGAGTGCTTCGCCGCGGCCGCGGCGATGGCGGACCAGGCTCGTTCGAGGAACCCAGGATCGGGTGGCGGTATCTGCTTCCCCATGGCGCGGTAGCCCGGAATGTAGCATTCGGGAAAGCAGATCAGGTCGGCACGCTCACTGGCCGCGTCGCCGATGGCCTCTTCGGCCAACGCCACCGACTCCTCGGGAGTCGACGGGAAGCGGATGTTGGCGAGTGCGATTCGAACGGTGCTCATTCGGCCCCCGCGGAGTGTGACGCTACGGCAGCACGGCACCCTGCAGCGCGCATTTTCCCCGTTCTTGACTGTCGTTCCTGTCCCTGGGTGGTTGCGGCCAAGCAGAGCGTCTGCACTCGATGAGGCCACGGGCCAACGCGGGCGTGACTAATCACGTGGCACTGCGCGCGCCGGAGCCCGGCCGCCTGCGGCCTAGTTGGGGCGCGCGACGGCCTCGCGAGCGGCCCGGCCGACCCGCGTGCGGGTCGCCATCAGATACGATCCGACGACGAAGAGGAACGCCAACAGCTGCGCCGTGATGCTCTCGCGGCTGTTGTACAGGGAGAACCAGACGTTCATCCAGTCCGGCAGTTCGAAGTGCAGGAGCTTGGTGGTGGCGATCCAGCCCGCCTGCTGCATCTCCTGAACGGTCTCGCCGACCATGACGAGCAGCACGCCGCCGAGCAGGATGCCGGTCAGAATCAGCATCTTGCGGTACGGGAGGCGGTGGTGGTAGACGAAGTTCACCGTGGCGACGACCAGGGTCAGCGCCACGCCGATCACGCTGCCGAGCAGCACGATGTGCGTCCCGACCTGGAGCCGCAGGCTTTGGAGGAACAGCACCACTTCGAACCCCTCACGGTAGACCGAGGCGAACCCAAGCAGCAGGAGCCCCCGGAAGATCACCGAGCCCGGCGTGGACGGGTTGTCGAGCAGCGCGCGTTCCGTCCGGGTGTGCTGGGTGATCCACCCCTTCCAGTAAACTTTATGGAAGAACCAGTTCATGATCACGAGCAGCACGACGACCGCGAGCAGGCCGGTCGCGGCCTGCAGGTCCAGCTCGGGGGCGTTCACATCGGCGAGGATCGCGACGACCACAAACCACGTCGCGATCGTCGTGAGAAACGCCAGCCCGGCTCCCGCCGCGACCGGCTGGCCCCACCGCCGGTCGGTCCGAGACAGGCTCGCAGTGATGGCGGACAGCACGAGAATCGACTCGAGGCCCTCCCGGAATACCAAGATGCCGGTATCGACCACGGCCGCGAGCGGGGTGAGGTGCTTGTTCGTCGGGTCCGGATTCCCATGGGCCGTCAGCCCCTGCCAGACGAAGAGCCCGACGACCAGCAGCGAAGCCAGTCGCGATAAATACCGACCTCGCATTTAGGCGCTGCCACGCCATGCCTGAGCCCCCGGCCCCCGGTCTCGGCGGCCTTTCGTTAGGGCCACCTAATCGATTGTATACCAAATTTCTCAACAATTGTATTCAATCCTCCCATCGCGTCAATCAGCCCGGCACTGTATTCTTGATTGCGCACGGCCAGGCGGGCCGTGCCTTAGGGCCTCCTAAGGTATCCTTTACCGGCGGTTCTAGAGAATATTCGATAGATTGGCCGTCGATGGATGGCGCGTTGAGCCGGGACCGCCACTCCTAAGCGTCACGGCGCGAGAAAAAGTTGCACCAGGGGGAAGGGTGGCGGCGGGGAGAAGCATGGAACCTCGATGCTGAACGCACGCGCCCTGGACGGTATCTTCCCGATCGTCCCCACGATTTTCGACGATCGCGGGGAGCTCGACGAGGCGGGGCAGCTCGACACAATCGATGCGCTGCTTCGGGCGGGCGTTCACGGGCTGGTGGTGCTGGCCAACGCCAGCGAAGGGTACGCGCTGTCCGACGGGGAGCGCACCCGCGTCATCGCGTCGGTGGTCAGGCATGCCGCGGGACGCGTCCCGGTGGTGGCGACGTGCAACCATCCGAGCACCGTCGGGGCGGTGCGGTACGCGCGCGAGGCGGAGGATCTTGGGGCCGCCGCGGTGATGTTTCTCCCGCCGTTCTTCGGGCAGTGGCTGTCGGATCTCGAGGGGATCCGCCGGCACAGTGAGGCCCTCGCGCGCGCGACCACCGTCCCTTTGATCCTCCAGGATCATCCGCTCAGCGGGATTACGATGCCCGCCCCGTTTCTAGTGGATCTCGCCCGGACCGTGGACCGGCTCACCTGCTTCAAGGTCGAGTCGATGCGGGCGCCGGTCAAGATCGGTCAGATGCGGCGGTTGGGCGCGGGCGCGGTGCAGAGCATCTTTGGCGGGACGGGCGGCATTGTGTTTCTCGAAGAGCTCGAGCAGGGGGCCGCCGGGACGATGCCGAGCAGCCTGCTCCCGGAAGTGTTCGTGCGCGTGCTCGACCGCTACCGCGCGGGCGACGTGCGGGAGGCCGCGGATGTCCTGGCGCGGTACCTGCCGCTCATCGCGTTCGAGACGCATCTCGGCGGTCAGCGCGCGGTCAAGGAGCTGCTCGTGCTCCGCGGGACGATCCGGTCCCCGTTCGTCCGCGGGCCGATTCGGAGCGGGTGGGACGAGCAGACGGCGCGGACCTTTCGCCGGCTCATCGGCGCCGCGGACCTTCTGCCCGCGCCGCCCCCCGCGTGACCGCGCCGCGCCCGGGCCCGGCGGCGTTCGGGTGCCGGGCGTGACCGTGCCCGCGCTGGTCATCGCGCTCGCCGCGGCCGCCGCCGCGTCCACGGGATTCGGGTTCAACCTGCTGAGCGCGCCGCTGCTGACCTTCTTGTATCCGGCGCCCCGGGTGGTGGTGTTGACGCTACTGCTCGGCGTCTGCGCGAGCGGCCTGCTCACGCTCCAGCCGGCGGTCCGCCGAACGGTCGATTGGGCCGTCGTCCGCCCGCTCTATCTCTCGAGCCTGTGCGGGATGCCGATCGGCCTGGTACTGCTGTGGTGGGGACGCCCGCAGGCCCTCAAGGCCGCGATCGCGGGGCTCACGGCGGCGTTTGCGGTGGCGATGCTTGCCAACGTGCGCCCGCGCCTGGGGACGAGCTTCGCGCAGACCGCGGTCGTCGGCGCGCTCAGCGGCGTGCTGGCGACCAGCACCAGCCTGAGCGGCCCGCCGGTCGCGCTGTATCTCGTCGCGCGGGGACTGACCAAAGGCGGATTTCGAAGCAACATGGTCGTGTACGTCTTTCTGTCCAGCCTCACGAGCGTCGTGCTGCTCGCGCTCGGGGGCACGATCGACGGGGCCACCGTCCGGTTTGCCGCACGCCTGCTCCCGGCGCTCGCGGTCGGATTCGCCGGGGGCCTGCTCCTGGCGCACCGCCTGTCGGACCGAGGGTTCGAGCGGCTGGTCCTCGGCTTTCTCGCCGTCGTCGGCGTGCTCGGCGTCGGCGCGGCGCTGCGGTGACGCGGGCGCGCCCGACGCTCCCGCGGCGCGCTCAGAAGTCGAACGGCAGTCCGAACGTCGGCGTGCGCGTGTGGTGGTCGACGCGTGTCAGCTCGGGCCGCGTCCTGAACCACCGGACGAGCTCGATCAGCTGGCCCACGATGTGCTCGAACAGGAGGCGTCCTTTCTCGGGCGTGGCGTGCTGCGGTAGGCCGTTGGACCCGGTTTCCGAGAACGACGAGGTCCAGTCCATCAGGCCCGCCGGACCCGAGCCGAGCGTGATATCGCGGTAGTGCCACCGGTCGGCCCCGGGCAGCGTCATGTACCCCGGGATCTGGCCGGCGATCCGGTCGGTGCGCACCGCGTCCGGGTCCACGTGCCAGAGCACGGATGTTTCCATCTCGCACGCATGCGCGCTCCCGCCCATGCCGGAGGTGCGGATCGTGTTCCAGTACGCGCCGCCGAGCTGCCACCACCCGAGCGACATGCAGACCGCGTCGGTCTGCAGCGTGACCTGCCGCGCCGCGGCCTCGACCAGCGGCTGATTCGAGCCGTGCCCGTTGAGCATGATGATGCGCTTGAACCCGTGGTACGCGACCGAGCGGCCGATGTCGAGGAGCAGTCGGATGAAGGTGCTCGGTTCGACCGTCACCGTGCCCGGAAAATCCATGACGTGGTGCGTGTACCCGTAGGCCACCGCGGGGAGGACGAGCAGGTCTTCCGGGGAGCGGCGTCCGGCTTCGAGCGCGAACGCGGTCGCCTGCTTCGTGTCGGTCTCCAGCGGGAGATGGTGCCCGTGCTGTTCCGTGGCGCCGATCGGGAGAATCAATACCTTCTTGAGCTCGACCGCTTCGTTGATCTCCTGCCACGTCAGGGCGTCGTAGCGGTACTCTCGTACTGCGCGATCGCGCAGCGATTCCGACATCGATCTCGCCTCCCGGATGCTCGGATCTGTTCCGCCGGTCACTCGGTCACGTCCCGCCATCGGCCTCCGCGCGGCCGGACGATGTGGGGCTCGAGCGCGTCCTGGTTCACCCGCACGCCGATGCCGGGCCTCGGCGGGACGACGAACGCGCCCGCCTCGATGGTGAACGGCTCCTCGAGCAGCGTGGAGGCGAGCGCGACCATCTGCGGCTGGTATTCCACCAGCAGCAGGTTCGGCGCCCAGGCCGCGAGCTGCAGCGACGCCGCGATGTAGCCGAACAGGCCGACCCCGAGATGCAGGGTGATCGGCCGCTGGTACGCACCCGCGAGCAGCGCGATGTTCCTCGCCTCCGTGGTGCCGCAGCGCCCGACGTCGATCTGCACGATATCGAGCGCGTCCGCCTCCAGCCACGGCAGAAACTGGTAGCGCGTGCGCTCGCACTCGCCCCCGGCGACGGGCACGTCGAGCGCGCGCGCCACCGCCGCGGTGCCGCGCACGTCCTCGGGCGCGACCGGGGTCTCGAAGAACAGCACGCCCAGGCGCTCGAGGGCCCGGCCGAGCCGGATCGCCGTCGGGGGGTCGTACATCCACTGCGGGTCGACGCACAGAGCGACGTCGGGTCCGAGCGCCTCCCGCAGCGCCGCAGCTTCCGCGAGATCCTCGTCCGCGCCGTGTCCCCCGAAGATCTTCAGCGCGTGGAACCCCTGATCCCGGTACCCCAGCGCCTCGCGCACCCGGGCGTCGCGGGTCTCGCCGACGAGGCCCGAGACGTACGCCGGGATCCGGTCGCGCGCGCGGCCGCCGAGCAGATGCCAGCAGGGCTGGTCCGCGGCCTGGCCGGCGAGGTCCCAGAGCGCGTTGTCGACCGCAGCGACCACGTCCACGAAGAACCCCGTGCCGTGGCCCCGGCAGCGCATCGACGAGTACAGCCGCCCGTAGAGATGCTCCCGCTGGAGGGGATCCTCGCCGAGTAGGAGCGGGCGGAGGAGCCGCTCCGCCAGCACCGCTCCGGCCTCGGGGGCGACCGGACACTGTCCTTCGCCGATGCCGGTGACGCCGGCGTCGGTCTCGACGGAGATCAGCAGCGTCTCGATCATCGTCGAGTACACGGTCGGATACGGGTCGATGATCTGATACGACGAGTCGGGGGCGCGGCGCGCCACGCCCCGCACGCCGGCGCCGCCCGAAAACAGCGACTCCGACCGGGATACCTTCACGACCGTGGCCCTGAGATCAGTGATCCGCATCGGGGAGCCTCCCGGGCCGGGGGTTTCAGTAGCCGGCGCGCTTGTCGACGACGTTGCGGAGGGGCTGGCCGGCGAGGTAGCGCCTCAGGTTGTCGATGAAAATCTCCAGCCCGCGCTCCGGGGTCGCGAAGCTCGTCGCGCCGTTGTGGGGCGTGACGAGCGTGTTCGGGGCCGTCCAAAACGGGCTGTCGGGCGGGAGCGGTTCCTCGCTGTGCGCGTCCAGCCCGGCGCCGGCGATCCATCCCTCCGTGAGGGCGCGCAGCAGCGCCGCGTCGTCGGCGATGCCCCCCCGGGAGAAGCAGATGTAGTAGGCGGAGCGCTTCATCGCGCGGAACTCCGCCTCGCCGAGCATCCCGATCGTCTCCGGGGTGCGGGGCGCCGTCACGACGACGAAATCCGACTGGCTCAGGAATGCCCGCAGCCGCGCCCTCGGGAACAGCGCGTCGACGTTCGGCGCGGGCCGATCCGTCCGGCGGACGCCGAGGACGCGCATGTGGAACGCCTTGGCCTTGAGCGCCAGATCGAGCCCCGAGTAGCCGAGGCCGATGATCCCGCAGGTCTGGCCGTTGAGTTCGGGGTGGGCGAAGCGGTCCCAGCGATGCTCGTCGTGGGCATGCACCGCGCGCACCGCGCTGCGGCTGAGCATGAGCATCATCATGATGGCGTATTCCGCCAGCGGGACGGCGCCGTTGCCTTTCGAGCACGTCACGACGACCTCGCTCGCGACCATGTCCGGGTACAGGAGGTCGTCGGGGCCCGCGGCGGGCGAATGGACCCACCGCAGTCGCGTGGCCCGCGGCAGGAGTTCCTCGCCGACGAACCCGAGGATCACATCGGCGTCCTGGATGTACGGGGCCATCTCGGCCGCCTGACGGAATGCCCGGCACTCAACGCCGGGGACCGCGGCCTGGATCTTGGCGACGCGCTCATCGACGGCGCCCGGCGCGCCCGACGCGCTCGACGCGCCGGGCGCCGTGACAAAGATCGAGAGCGGGTGCCCTGGCGTGCTCACGATGGCGCCTCCCCGAACCCGCGGGCCGAAGCGGCTGGCCCGCGGGTGCTGTGCGCGCTGGGATACTGCCCCACGCCGGCGGCATACCGTGTTGGAAGGGTGGAGCCCGGCGTCTCCGGGAACGCCCGAAGGGTTCGGCCGCGCGGCGGCCGCACCCTTCCAGAACTCAGCCCGACCGCAGGCGTCGGGGCCGGTCGTCAGCGCGGCGCGCCGGCGTCCACGAGGCGGGCGAGCGCGCGTCCGGCCGTGCCGACGGCCTCGTCGAGTTCCGCGTTCCGCATCGGCAGGCTGAGCGCCATCATGCCGCGCGGGGCGACGAACGCACCCTCGAGCAAGAGCGCGAGATGGAACGCGGTCGACAGGGCGACGTCGCCCCGCGCCCCGTCCCGGTAGTCGGCGACATCGCCGCCCGTGAAGTGCACCTGCAAGAGGGATCCGACGCCGCTGACCCGCGCGGGGACGGGGGAGGCGTCGAAGAGAGCCTGCAGGCGTGCGCGCAGCTCGTCGCCCTCGGCGTTGAGCCGGTCGATCTCGGGCGCGGTGAGGAGCGCGAGCCCGGCCACGCCGGCCGCGACCGTCAGGGCGTTGGCGTTGAACGTGCCCCCGTGGGCGAGCCCGCTCGGGTGCCGCGGGTCATACAGCGCCATGATCTCCTCGCGGCCGCCGAACGCGCCCACGGGCAGCCCCCCGCCGATGATCTTGCCAAGCACGGTCAGGTCGGGGCGGACGCCGTAGCGTGCCTGCGCGCCGTGGTAGTCGAGGCGGAAACTGATCACCTCATCGAATATCAGGACGATGTCCATCGCCTCGGTGAGCCGCCGCAGCGCCGTGAGGAAGCCGTCTCGCGGCGGGATCACGCCGCCCGCTCCCATGACCGGCTCCACGATCAGGGCGGCGATCTCGCCGGGGTGCGCCCGCAGGATCGCCTCGACGGCTCCGGCGTCGTTGAACGGCGCGGGAATGACCTCGCGCGCGACGGATGCCGGCACGCCCCGCGCGGGGACCGCGTGGGGCCGCGCCGCCGGGCCCGCGGAGGCCGGATCCGGGCGCACGCTGATCTCCGCGGCGTCCGAACTGCCGTGGTACCCGCCCTCGATCTTCACGATTTTGCTGCGTCCGGTGAAGGCGCGCGCCGCCCGCATCGCGTTCATGGCGGCCTCGGTCCCGGAGTTGGTGAAGCGGACCTTGGCAAGCGAGGGGAGCCGTTCCCGCAGGAGCTCGGCGAGCCGCACTTGATCCTCCGTGGGCGCCGCGAACGAGCTGCCCAGCGCGGCTTGACGCCGGATGGCCTCCACGATCTCGGGATGGGCGTAGCCCCAGATCATCGAGGTGTAGTTGGCGAGGAGATCGAGCAGCACGTGGCCGTCCACGTCGTACATCCGGCACCCGTCGCCCCGCTCGATGTAGGGCGGGAAGGGGCGAAAATAGACGGTCGTGCGGGTATCGCCACCCGGCAGCGCCTGGCACGCCCGTTCGAACAGGGCACGCGAGCGCGGGTGGCAGGCGACGTACTCCTCCATCAGGGCATCCAGGGTGGTGCGTGTCGCCGTCGTTGGTGTCTGCATGCGTCGTGTCCCTCCCTTTGTGCGGTCGCTCTCGGGTCTTCGCGCGTCCGGAGCCCGTCCCCTGTCGAGGCGTCGGCGCCCGATGCGGCGGGGCGCGCACCGGCGGTGAGACAGACGCGGCGCTGCGCCGTCTTCTCCAGTGAGGGGCCCAGGCGCACACAGACGGCCACTTTCCAGGGGATGCAGCAGGAGCCGTCGGTCGAGCCTCGAACAGACATGCCACGTCGCAGACGAGCCGGGACTAATCATCGCCGCGTGAATCGACACAGTGATCGCGCTCGCTACTTGGTCGGCCTGTTGTGCGCCGGGCTCCTCGCTGGCCTTCTCGCCGTGCCCAGCTCTGCCGCATCGTCGCCGTGGTGGCGTACCGCCAGCGCATCGTTCGGGATGTCCACGGCGATCGCCCCTGGCGTGACCCTCAGCCGGTATCGTCTGCTCACGTCGTCCGGTCCGCTCCGACTCTACCGGCTCCGCGTCGATCTCAACGTCCCGACCGTACGGTTGGGGCTCGGCTTGGCCCACGAGCAGCTGATCAGTCGCGACGAGACGGTCTCGTCGATGGTCGGGCGTACCCAGGCGGTGGCCGGGGTGAACGGCGACTTTTTCGATATCGGCGACTCCGGCATGCCGCTGAACATCGTCGTGCGGAACGGCGAGCTGCTGCGGAGTCCGTCGAGCCGCGCCGCGCTGACCGTGGGGAAGGACGGGAGCGCGGCGATCGTGCGCTACGATTGGGACGGATCGCTGGTGCTGCCCGACGCCCACACGTCGTACTGGATCGCGGGCTTCAACACCGGGCTCGTCCGGGAGGGCATTACCGCGCTCTCGAACGTGCGCGGCTACGGGGCCCCGCCTCCCGACCCGGGGGTGCGCCAGACCGTCGTCGAGCTGGCTCCGAGCGACCAGGCACAGCCGGCGTCCGCCGACTCCGGATTCTCGTTGACGACCGAGCCGTCGCCCCCCGCGGGCGTGCCGTACCGCGTGAAGCAGGTCTGGCCGGGTCAAGCCTACTACGCGCCGTTTCCCAAGGGTGAACTGCTGCTGGTCGGCCGCGGCCGGGCGTCCGACTGGCTCCGCGACCACGTGATCGCCGGGGCCGACGCCCTGCTCAATCTGGCGACGACCCCGGACTGGAGGTCGGCGCACCTGGCGATCGGCGGGGGTCCGCTGCTGGTGGAGCACGGGCGCCTGGTCGACGATCCGCGGTCGCCCGCCCCGCATGAACGCTACATCCGGCGTCCCGTGCTCGGTGTCGGGATCCTGCGCGACGGTCACACGATGCTTCTCGTCGGGGTCGATGGGCGCCAGCGGGGGAGCGTGGGGCTGACGCAGCCGGAACTTGCCTCGTACCTGCAGTGGCTCGGGGCCGATCAGGCCATGGCCTTCGACAGCGGCGGGTCGGTGACGATGGTGGTGCGGTTTCCGCGGCGCTCGGCGCCGACGGTGGTGAACTCGCCTTCCGACGGCCACGAGCGGCCGGTCGGCGATGCCCTGCTCGTGTTCGAGATACCTCCGCAAGCCAGCCTGCCCCGCTAGACCGCGTCGCGCACCATCCCTTGTGGATCTCGCGGCGGTGCCGTACTACGGCCCAGCCAAGATCAGGTTAATGCTGTATATAAGCGCCCCCTCGGTGCGCGATATCCTGTTTGTTGAAGAGATGTGTCAGGTGCGGTAGCTCCGGTGTGCGTGTTGCGGCGCCGAGGTTGCGGCATGACACGGCTGGATGGTACGCCGTGAGCTGCGGTGCGGGGGTGAGGTATGTCCAGATGCGATGAGGGCTCCGGTCATGGTTCGTCCCATCGAGGCACGGCTGGGCGAGCCGACGTGCGCGTGCACGGCTACTCCGGCGGAGTTCACCGGCCCGCCCGCCGCGAGCGTTCGTATCGTGCGTTCCTTCTCAGTGCGGGCGCGCTCGTCGTGAGCGCCGCGCTCGCGGCGGCCGTGCTCACGCCTTCCAGGGCGTCCTCCGCCGACTCCGCGCTGGTGCCGCCCGCCTTGCTGCACGCCGTGCAAGCCGTCCCGATGTCCGTGTCCGCCGCGATCGGCGCGGGCACGACCACCGCGGTGCCGGTGCCGGTCGCGGGACCGACGCTCCGCGGCGAGCGGGGGCTGCCGCGTGTGCTGTACGTCGGCGGCGACTTCTGTCCGTTCTGTGCGGCCCAGCGGTGGGCGCTCGTGGTCGCGCTCAGCCGGTTCGGCCGCTTCGAGAGCCTGCGGTACTCGCAGTCCGCGGCGGACATCGAGTTCCCGAGCACGCCGACGCTGACATTTCACGGATCGACGTACCTGGGCACCTACGTGGACTTTACCGGGGTGGAGAAGAGCGGCAATGTCCGGGTGAACGGGGTCTATCCGCCGCTTGACGCCCTCAGCGCCGCGGACACGCAGCTCTACCAGCAGTATGACGCGCCGCCGTACATGGCGCGCGCCGGCGGCATTCCGTTTATCGACATCGCCAACCGGTACGTGCTTTCGGGCACCGGGTATAGCCCCGGACTGCTGCAGGGACAGTCTCAGTCCACGATCATTGGGCAACTCGCCGATCCGGGGTCCGCCGACGCGCGCGCGATCATCGGGACGGCCAACGTGCTCACGGCGGCGATCTGCGCGGCGACCTCGGACGCGCCACGCGTCGTGTGTGCCGTGCCGGCGATTCAGCGGCTCGAGCGTGCCTTGGCGACCGCATCGCGCTGAGACGGCTGCGCCGCCGTCCGGCGGCCGCGTGACCGGGAAGGGGAGGGATCGAGATGAGTCAGACCGCGCAGACGCTGCGGCACGCCCCGCCCCGGTTTCACGTCATGGCCAAGCCCCGGGGAGCGATCTGCAACCTCGGGTGCGAATACTGCTTCTTCCTCGCCAAGGAGGCGCTCTACCCCGGGAGCGCCTTTCGCATGGGGGACGAGCTCCTCGAGACGTACATCCGCCAACTGATCGAATCGCACCGAAGCTCGGAAGTGACGGTGGCCTGGCAGGGCGGGGAGCCCACGCTGATGGGGCTCGAGTTCTTCCAACGGGCGATCGAGTACGAGCGCAAGTACGCCAGGCCCGGGATGACGTTCGAGAACACGATCCAGACGAACGGCACGCTCCTGGACGACGCGTGGTGCGAGTTTTTGCGCGACGAGCACTTTCTGGTCGGCATCAGCATCGACGGGCCGCGGCATCTGCACGATCGCTACCGCGTGGATAAAGGCGGGCATCCCACGTTTGATCGGGTGATGCGCGGGCTGCGCCTCCTCCAGAAGCACAAAGTCGAGTACAACATCCTGACGACCGTGAACAGCTGCAATGGCAGCGCGCCGCTCGACGTGTACCGGTTCTTGCGGGACGAGGCGGGCACCGACTGGATGCAGTTCATCCCGGTGGTCGAGCGGATCAACAGCGACGGCCGGACGCTCCTGCAGCAGGGGACGACGGTCACGGAACGGTCGGTCGGCGCCCAGCAGCTCGGCACGTTTCTCATCACGATCTTCGACGAGTGGGTCCGGCACGACGTCGGCCGGGTGTTTGTGCAGACGTTTGAGGGCGCGGTGCGGAGCTGGATGGGGCTCGGGTCGACGATGTGCGTGTTCTCGCCCACCTGCGGCACGGCGCTGGCGATCGAGCACAACGGCGATCTGTACTCGTGCGACCACTTCGTCGAGCCGGACTACCTTCTCGGCAATATCCAAGACACCCATATGCTCGAGCTCGTCGCGTCCGACAAGCAGCTCCAGTTCGGACGGAACAAGCTGACGACGCTGCCGCGGTACTGCGTGGAGTGCCCGGTGCGGTTTGCGTGCCACGGGGACTGTCCGAAGAGCCGCTTCATCACGACGCCCGACGGTGAGCCGGGCCTGAGCTATCTCTGTGCCGGGTATAAGGCCTTCTTCACGCACATCGACCATCCCGTGCGCATCATCGCGTCGCTCCTGCGCGCGAACCGGCCGGCCGCGGACGTGATGGGCGTCCTGGCCCAGGAGGACGCCGCCCTGCAGCGGGCCTGCGCCAAGGCCGGGCGCAACGACCGCTGTCCCTGCGGGAGCGGCAAGAAGTTCAAGCAGTGTCACGGGCGGCCGCTGATTCAGCAGTGACGCGTGCGCGCGTCCGCCGCGCCCGACATCGTCACACCGTCGGGCCGGCATCACCGAACCCCGATCGAGCCGCGTTGGGTGCCGCATCGACGTGACCGGGCCAGCGACGGCGTTTCGTGGGGGAGTCCTCGACCGAAGGGAGTCCCCCATGTCGCGCGTGCGGCGCCACACAGTATGAAAATGGGGACAGCTAGGAGCGGTCGGCAAGCATACCACGAACACCCGTTGGGGTGATAGATTCATTTTTGGAGGGAGGTGGATCAAGCAGTCATCAGCGGGTTGGCACGGCACGTGTACCCTCACATTCTGGAGAGGGATGGTGATCGATAGTGACCGGTATGCGTCGGATGTCGAACGTCGTGATGCTCATCGCCGTTGCGCTCGTGGTGGGACTGCTCCCGCTGCAACTCAACGCAGCCCAGTCGATGCCGATGACGATGGCGAAGCTCCCATTGAATCCACCGACGTGGTATCACGGCGATACGTGGGCCTGGACGGGCCCCACGGGCGGCGTCGTGGCCATGACCGTACAGAGCGCGGCGACCGATGGGTCCTACACGATCGCCGGCATGGGCGCCGGCGTGCGGCCCAACATGGAGTGGGGCGCCATGTTCCAGCGCCAGCAGGTCGGCAACTTCCTGTTCCTGGATTGGCCGCTGACCGCCAACAAGCGCTGGACGGACCGGGGTACCAAGTTCCACTTCGTGTGGCGGGTCGGTCCCGTGCGGTCGGTGACGGTGCCGGCCGGGATGTTCTCCGCGGTGGAGTTGCTCTGCTCGGTCCTGACGCTGCCGGCCGGGAACCCGCCGGTGCAGCATCAGGTCGGCACGGGGTTTGCCTGGTACGCGCCGTCGGCCAAGACCATCGTGAAGATCCAGTTCGGTCCCGAAGCCGCGTGGCCGGCCAGCGTCCGGAACAAGGCGCTCGTCCTGACGAAGTACCAGCTTCACTAGGCTGAGGCTCTAAGAAGGGGGAATCACATGGCGACAGCTGCAAAGCAACCGAACATTCTGGTGATCTTTGGCGACGACATCGGCTGGTTCAACATCGGGGCCTATCATCGCGGCATCATGGCGAGCCGGACTCCGCATATCGACAAGCTCGCGTCTGAAGGCACGCTCCTTACCGACTACTATGCGGAGGCCAGCTGTACCGCCGGACGGGCGGCCTTTATCACGGGAGAAATTCCGCTCCGGACCGGACTGACGACGGTGGGGCAGGCTGGGGCGACGGTCGGGATGCCGGCCCAGGCCCCGACGATCGCCACCGCGCTACGGGCGATGGGCTACGCGACCGGCCAGTTTGGCAAGAATCACCTGGGCGACCGCAACGAGTATCTGCCGACGCTCCACGGCTTCGATGAATTCTACGGCTACCTGTACCATCTGGATGCGATGGAGGACCCGTTCTGGCACTCGTATCCGCCGGAGCTGGTCAAGACCGTGGGCCCGCGCAACGTGTTGCACTGCTGGGCCACCGACACTGACGATCCGACGGTGGATCCCCGGTGGGGCAAGGTGGGCAAGCAGAAGATCGAGGACTGCGGCCCGCTGCCGCCGCACCCGACCCCCGGCATCAAGCTCAACATGGAGACCGTCGACGACGAGATCCTGGCGAACGCGATCAACTTCATCGACCGCGCCAAAAAGGACGGGAAGCCGTTCTTCACGTGGTTGAACACGACGCGCATGCACGTGTACACGTACCTCTCGGAGAAATACCGCAAGATGCAGACGCCGCAAAACAGCTGGTACACGTACGAGGCGGGGATGGCGCAGTTCGATGACATCATCGGCGCGGTCCTGCAACATCTCAAGGACCAGGGGCTCGAGGATAATACGATCGTGGTCGTGACGACGGACAACGGTGCCGAAGTCATCAGCTGGCCGGACGGCGGGCAGACACCGTTCAAGGGCGAGAAGGGCATGAGCACCGAGGGCGGGTTCCGCGCGCCCTGTATCGTCAAGTGGCCGGGCAAGATCCCCGCGGGCAAGGTGGAGAACGGCCTCATGGCGTCGCTGGACTGGTTTCCTACGCTCGTCGCCGCGGCCGGCGATGCCAATATCGCGCAAGAGCTGCTCGGAGGCAAGCAGCTCGGCAGCAAGACCTACAAGGTCCACCTCGACGGGTACAATCAACTGCCGATGCTCACGGGAAAGGGCCCGTCGGCCCGTCATGAGTTCTTCTACTTCGACGAGGCGGAACTCGGCGCCATTCGCGTCGATGATGTCAAATATACGTTCATCGATCAGCCGGAGGGGTGGTTCGGTCCGAAGAACAAGGCCAATTTCCCGATCCTCTGCAACCTGCGCCTTGATCCGTTCGAGCGCTCCTGCGGTACGTCCTCACCGTCCTACTTCATGGACTTCATGGGGCATGAGTTCTGGCGGTTCGTGTACGTGCAGCAAGTCGTCGGCAAGTTGGCGGCGACGGCCCTCAGCTACCCGCCGATGCAAGACCCGGCGTCGTTCAACCTCGACGCCGTGAAGGCCAAGATCCAGGCGGCTATTAAATCGCACGTAAACAAGTAGGTTCGAACACCCTCGCTAGTTGACGTGCGGGGATGGACGTGCCGCATCCCGCGATTATGGCGCTACGGGGTGGGGCGTTGCGCCTCCATCATGCGAAGACAGACTCGTCCGCCGCGGGCGCAGGGTGCCGAAGGTTCGCGATCATCCTCCGCGGCTCCGGACGGCAGCCGCACAATCGTCGGTGACCGGATGCGGCCCCCCGTCAAGCCATTAACGCGTAATCTTACCCGGGAAGGTATCATCGCGCCATTTAAGTTCTTACCAGAGTGCGGCTGCCGCGACGTTGGGCGACCGCCTTCGGGAAGAACCAGTTGTGGTCCCAGCGGTGAGGAGCATGGGTGGCGCGAACGGACGGTGTGACGGCCGGGGGCGGCATGGTGGCATCGCGGGGACTGAGGCGATGATTGGCAGCCTGGTGAATGACGCTGAGTTTCTGATCGATCGCGGCGGCCAACGCGAACGGGTCGAGTTGGGCACGGAGCTGGTGGAGCGCGCGGATGGTGGCCGCGTCGACGCCCGGCGTAGCCGCCAGGCGATCGAGCGGGGTCTTGGGGGCATCATAGCGCCGCGTGAGCCGGGACCCGATGCGCTCCTTGCGGAGCAGCTTCACGGACGGTTGATAGAGATTCATCATGAGCCGCACTTCGTGCTGATACAGGTCATTCATGCGGGCGCGGGCGTGCGGCGAATCGTAGCGCTCCCAGCCCATCAGCTTGCGGACATGCGTGTAGTTCTTTTGTTCAATGTGGGCATTGTCGTCCTTTTTGTAGGGGCGGCCGCGGGTGAATTGAATCTTCGATCGGCACAGTAGCGCACGAGATGATTGTTGATAAACTCGGAGCCATTGTCAGAGTCGATGCCGCGCAGGGGAAACGGCAGGGCCTGCCGCAACTCCTCCAAGGCCGCGCGGACGGCCGTTTGTCCCTTGCCCATGACGGCCCGCGTTTCGACCCAGCCGGTGTGGATATCCGTGAGATTGAGCGAACTGGATCGGCAAGTCGCCGTCGGCGGCATTGCCCGAGTGGAAGACCAAGTCGATCTCGGTGAAGCCGCGCGTACTCAACCTCCCGAATGCTCGGTCTTGATGGCGATGTGGTGCTTGAGCAGGGTCCCCGGCTTAGTGCGGCCGTAGAAGCGCCGCTGCAGGCGCCGTTTCGATCGATCGCGAGATTCGGCCCCATTGATTTCACGGGGCGATTGTGGCATATTATTGCTCGCATCAGCGGGCTGCAAAGTCGGTTGATAGCACGGGACAAAGGTGGGATCGGGGATGGGCGTCGGCACGGTGAAGTGGTTCAGTTCGGAGAAGGGATACGGATTTATCACGCCGGAGAGCGGCGGGAAGGATCTGTTCGTGCACTTCAGCGCGATCGAAGGTGAGGGCTACAAGTCGCTGAACGAGGGCGACAAGGTCGAGTACGAGGAGTCCGAGGGACGGAAGGGTCCGCAGGCCGCGAACGTCCGCGTCATGCGTTAGCATCGCCATCGTTGGGTTGCACACGAAGAGGGACGGCGTCTGCGGCCGTCCCTCTTCACATCTCACATGCCTCGCGCGCTCTCCGATCACGGCAGGAGATCACGCGTGCGGGTCCAAAACCAAAGGAGCCGATCTGGTGTCGTTGCCGTTCCGCTGTCCCAGCCCCGAGGAGGTGTCGTCATGCCGCATGAGACGTTTGCGACCCGGTTTGGTCTTCGCCCGATCGCGTACGGCCGCCGGGGCATGGTGGCGACGGCCAATCCGCTCGCGTCGCTGGCCGGGGTGCGCATGTTCGCCCAGGGCGGGAACGCGGTCGATGCGGTGGTCGCCGCGGCCGCGGCGATCAGCGTGGCCGAGCCGTACATGTCGGGCCTCGCGGGATGCGGGAGCCTCATGCTGACGCTGCCGGGCCAGACGCCCCGCGCGCTCGTGTTCCTCGGCCGCGCGCCGGCCGCCGCCACGCCCGACCGGTTCGGCGCGACGCCGCCCGACGGCGGGTGCCTGTCTCCCGCGGTGCCCGGCAACCTTGCCGGCTGGGCGCGCGTGCTCGCCGACCACGGAACGATGCCGTTCGCGCAGGTGTTGGAGCCGGCGATTGAGTACGCCGAGCAGGGCATCCCGTTCACGCCGTTCGACCGGACCGAGTGGGAAGAGCTCGTGCCGCGCCTCAACCCAGAGGCGGCGCGGGTGTACCTGCACGACGGGAAGGTCCCCGAGGTCGGCTCGCTGCTGCGGCAGCCCGATCTCGCCGCGACGTTTCGCGCGATCGGCGCGCAGGGAGCCGGCTATCTGTACGATGGGCCGCTCGGGCGCAAGATCGCCGAGACGATGCGCGAAGGCGGGGGCCTCATCACCGAGGCCGATCTCCGCGCGTATCCCGGGACGCTGAAATGGACGCGCCCGCTCGAGGCGCCGTACCGCGGCGTCACGGTGTACGCGTCGCCGATTCCCACCGGCGGGGTGCAGGTGCTCGAGACGCTGCGCATCCTCGACGGGTTTGAGGTCGGCCGGATGGAGCACCTCGGCCCCGAGCACGTGGGCCTCGTGGCCGAAGCCGGACGGGCCGCCCGCATGGACACCGACCGGTACGTGGGCGACCCGGACCACGTGCCCGACACGACGGCCCGCGTGCTGTCGGCGGAGCACATCGCGGAGCTCAGGCGCCAGGTCGCCGAGCGGCTCGGTACGTCGCGCGCGGGCGGGCACGTGGCCGTCGGCGGATCCGGCGGCACGAGCGCGTCGACGACGCATTTCGCCGCCGTGGACGCGAGCGGACTCGCAGTCAACATCACGAACAGCCTCGGCAGCGGGTTCGGGAGCGGGGTCGTCGTGCCCGGCACCGGCGTCTGCCTCAACAACGCGGCGCACTGGTTCTCCGTGACGCCGGGGCATGCGAACCTGATCGGACCCGGCAAGATGCACGAGTGGCCCATCGCCCCGGTGCACCTCTTCCGCGACGGGCAGTTCTGGGGCACGGTCGGGACCCCGGGATCGTACGGCATTCTCATCACGACAGTGCAGGTGCTCGTCAACCTCATCGATTTCGGCCTGAACCTGCAGGACGCGATCGCGGCGCCGCGCTTCCGGTGGGTCGACGATGTCGGCGATCAACTGCCGGCCACGGCGATTCGCATGGAGTCGCGGCTCCCGGAGGTCACGCGCGCGGCCATGGCGGCGCGCGGGTACACCGTCGAGCCGCTCGGGGCATGGTCGATGCGTGTGGGCGGCGTGCAGGGCATCCTCTCGGACCGCGCGACCGGGTGGATCGGCGGTGCCGCCGATCCGCGGCGCAACGGCTACGCGATTGGCTGGTAGGTGGCGTCGATGCGATTCGTGATCGTCGGAGCGGGGGCGATCGGCGGGACGATGGGCGCGCACCTGGCGCGTGCCGGGCACGAGGTCTTGTTTGTGGACAGCGTCCCCGAACACGTCGCGGCGATGACCCGGGACGGGCTCGTGATCGAGGGGCGGCTCGAGGTCCGCGTCCGGGTGCCCGCGGTGACGCCCAACGCGCTCGCGGGCGCGCTGGCCGGCCGCGCCCCCGAGGCGGTGCTGCTGGCCGTCAAGGCGCTGCACACCGCCGACGCGCTCGAGCCGGTGGTGCCGCTGCTCGGGCCCGCGAGCTACGTCGTCTCGATGCAGAACGGCCTCAACGAGCGGGTGATCGCCGCGCGGATCGGGGCCGCGCGGACGATCGGCGCGTTCGTGAACTTCGGCGCCGACTATCAGGCGCCCGGCCGCGTGGAGTACAGCGGGGCGGGGGCGCTCTACCTCGGCGAGCTCGACGGGCGGATCACCCCGCGGCTGCAGGCGCTCGGCGACGCGCTGCGCAGCGCGTTCCTGCCGAACACGACGCTGACCGACAACATCTGGGGGTACCTGTGGGGCAAGCTCGGCTACGCCTCCCAGCTGTTCGCGACCGCGACCGTGGACGCGACGATGGCCGACGTCCTCGGAGCCCCGGACAACGTCGCCCTGATGGCCAATCTGGCCGCGGAGGTCGTGCAGGTCGCCGAGGCCGAGGGCGTGCGATGCGAGGGCTTCGACGGGTACGACCCCACCGCGATGCGCTTCGCCACCCCCCGCGATTGGGCCGGCATCCGGCGCAGCGTGGCGCAGCTCGTCGCGCTCAACCGCGCGTCGCTGAAGCAGAAGAGCGGCATCTGGCGCGATCTCGCGGTGCGGCACCGCCGCACCGAGGTGGACATGCAGCTCGGCCCGGTCGTCGAGATCGGACGCGGGCACGGCCTCCGCCTGCCGCTGAACGAGCGGCTGATCGAGCTGATCCACGACCTGGAGGCGGGCCGGCGCCACATGTCCCCGCGCAACGTCGACGACCTGCGCGGCCTCAACCGGACCGCCTACCCGGCGGAGGTGCCCGCGTGACCCGCTACCGCGCATTCGCCGACGCCCACCTGCACGAGGTGCTCGCGGAGGTGCAGACGCTCGTCGGGCTCGAGTCGCCGACGACGGACAAGGCCGCGGTGGACCGCGTCGGCAAACACTTGGCGGACCGGTTGGCGCGGACCGCGGGGGCCGAGATCATCTGGCATCCGCAGACGCGCTGGGGTGATCACTTCGAGGCGCGCGTGGGGCGCGGTCCGCGGCGCGTGCTCCTGCTCGGCCACGTCGATACGGTCTGGCCGGTCGGGACGCTCGAACGCATGCCGTGCCGGATCGACGGCGACCGGTTGACCGGACCGGGCTGCTTCGACATGAAATACGGAGACGTGCAGGCGCTCTGGGCGCTGCGCGCGCTCGTCGAGAGCGGCGCCGTCGGCGACAAGACGTTCGTCTTCTTCGTGAACACGGAGGAGGAGGTCGGCAGCCCGACGTCGCGCCCGATCCTCGAGCAGCTGGCCGCGCAGGCGGAGTGCACGCTCGTGCTCGAGCCGGCGCTCGGGACCGAGGGGGCCGTCAAGGTCTGGCGGAAGGGTGTCGGGATGTACCGGCTTGCGGTGCGGGGCGTCGCGGCGCACGCCGGCGCCGACCCGGAGAAAGGCCGCAGCGCCGTGCTGGAGTTGGCGCATCAAGTCGTCGACCTCGACCGCGTCAACGACCTCGCCAAGGGGACGACCGTGAACGTCGGCGTCATTCGCGGCGGCACCCGCCAAAACGTGATCGCGGCGTCGGCGGAGGCGGAGATCGACCTGCGGGTGCGCACGATGGACGAGGCCCGCCGGGCCGATGAGCGCATCCGGACCCGGCCGACGTTTGTGCCCGGCACGTCGGTGCGGATCGAGGGCGGGCTCAATCGTCCGCCGATGGAGGAGACGCCGGCGTCGCGGCGGCTCTACGACCTCGCGAAGCGCCTCGCGGCCGAGGAGGGGATCGCGCTCGCGGCCACGGGCACCGGCGGGGGCAGCGACGGCAACTTCACCGCGGCGCTGGGGATCCCCACGCTTGACGGCCTCGGCGCCGTCGGCGACGGCGCCCACGCCGACACCGAGCACATTCTCGTGTCCGCGATCGCGCCCCGCCTCGCCTGGTTCACCCGGTTTCTCGCAGAGTTGTAGCCCCGATCCGGCGAGACGCGCAGGAGGGGCGCCCGTGTGGACGGCGCCCCTCCTGCGGCTCGCGTGCGCTCCGAGCGGCCGCTAGGGGATGCACCCGGTCATTTCAATCTCGACGCGAAGGTCCGGACGTGCGAGGGCGGAGACCTCGACGGTGCTGCGCGCGGGCAGGTCGCCGGCGGGGAACGAGGCGCGGTACACCTCGTTCATGGCGGCAAACTCCTTGATGTCGGTCAGGAAGATCGTCACCTTGAGGACGTGCTGCAGGCCCGAGCCCGCGGCCTCGAGGACGGCTTTGCACCCCTCGATGCAGTTGCGAGTCTGCGCGCCGATGTCGTCCGGCACCTTGCCGGACGCGTCGCCGCCGGTGTGTCCGGACGTGAACACCAAGTTGCCGACGCGCGTGCCCCACGAGTACGGATTGGTCGGCCGGGGTCGCCCCGGTGGAGAGATGCTCTGCCGTTCCATGCGCTGCATGGCCCCCTTTCGGATCGGGTCGAGGTGACGTGCGTGCCAAGTATAGCATGGCCGTTCGGGCGCCAAGCGCGATCGAGACGCGCCGGACCGCGGCGCGCACCGCGGCCGTGTCGTTGCTCCCCAAGATGGTGAATGGTATAATGTCGGTGTAGACGACACTAGACACGACGGGGAGCGAGTGGGCCGCGCCGCCAACCGTGCGCACACGGTTGGCGCTTTGTTTTGTATCCCACCGCGGGGCCTCGGGGACGCAGCGCGGCCGCGGACGGCGCTGCCACACGGTCTTCAGGGTGTCACGACGGACGGACAGGAGTTGGACATGGCGTATATCACTCGCCCGATGGGCGTGAAAAAGCGCATCGCGTTGATCGCGCACGACGATCGGAAGGACGAGTTGCTCGCATGGGCGCGGTTCAATCGAGGGCTGCTCGCCCGCCACGCGCTGTACGCGACCGAGTCGACGGGGAAGCTGCTCGAGGAGGAGTTGGGCCTCGAGCTGACGCGGCTGCGGAGCGGACCGCTCGGCGGCGATCAGCAGATCGGTGCGCGAATCGCAGAGGGGACGATCGACGCGCTCGTCTTTTTCTGGGACCCGCTCGGGTCGCACCCGCACGACTCGGACGTGAAGGCGCTGCTCCGCATCGCCGTGGTCTGGAACATCCCCGTGGCGTGCAACCGCGCGTCCGCCGATTTTATGATCTCGTCGCAACTGATGACCGAACCGTATGAGAGTCTCGTGACGGAGCACGATATCCGCTAACCGAACCCGCCGCGGCGTTAGCCGCCGTGCATGAACGCCGCATAATTGATCATTCCGCCGTCGACGAACACCGTCGTCCCAGTGATGTAGCCGGCGACGTCCGAGGCGAGGACGACCGCCATCTGCGCGATCTCCTGGGGCCGGCCCATCCGTCCCATCGGGATTTTGCTCAGCAGATCCGCGAGCGTCTCCGGGTTGCTCCAGACGTCCTGGCTGATCGGCGTCTGGATCGCGCCCGGGGCGATCGCGACCACGCGGACGCCGGACGGCGCCGCCTCGAGAGCGAGCGTTTGCGTCAGCATGCTGAGTCCGGCCTTGCTCGCCGTGTACGCGCTGTACCCGGTCCATGGGATCCGCTCGTGCACGGACGTGAGGTTGACGATCACGCCCGCGCGGGCGGGAATCATCCGCCGCAGGGCCTCGCGTGCGCAGATGTACGCGCCGATCAGGTTGATTTCGAGCACCCGGCGCCACGCGGCCGGGTCGGCCTCCCACGCGGCTGCCCGCGGGCCGTCGATCCCGGCGTTGTTCACCAGCACGTCGACGCCGCCCCACGCGCCGTCGAGCGTCGCAAACATCGCCGCGACGGACGCCGCGTCCGACACGTCGGCCTTGACGGCGAGGGCGTCGCCGCCCGCCTGTTTGATCCGCCGGACGACCTGGTCGGCCGTCTCCGGGTGGACCACGTAGTTCACCGCGACCCGCGCGCCCGCGGCGCCAAACTCCATCGCGATCGCCTCGCCGATGCCCGAGTTCGCCCCGGTGACGATGGCCCGCTTGCCCTTCAAGGTGATGTCCATCTGCGCATCTCCTCCTCGGTCCGCTCTTAGGCGATCGTCACGGTGAAGTCGACGCCTTCCCACCGCACGGCCTCCGTCCAGAGGAACGTGAACCGGATCTCGACCCCGGGATCGAACGCGGCGCTCGGCAGGTCGGCCACGTAGACGCTGAGCCCGGTGTCCCGGGTCGGCGTGTCCGTCACGGTCCGCCACGCGTCGTGGGTCCAGTGCACCGTCGCGGCCGCGAGCGTCTCGATGCGCAGCGTGGTGCCGAGGGCGGCGGACCGGCACTTCTGGTTGAACCGCCAGACGGTCACCGCGGGGGCCGGCGCGGGGCGGCCCACGTACCGTGCCTGTGCCTGCGGCGGCGCATCGAACACCCGGCCGTCCTGGAGCGAGCGGCGCAGCTTCAGATACTCGGCGTGCGCCCAGACGAGCGGCATCGCCGATCCCGACGGCCGGCCGAAGAACAGCTCGCGGTCCGGAATGTCCGGGGCGTCCCAGATCTGTTCGGGCAAGAGGCCGCTCTCGTTGGCAAACGCCTCCATCGTGCGCAGGAGGCTCTCGGCGACGTCGCGATTGCCCGCGGCCAGCTCGTAGTGGGCGCGTTCTCCGGTCAACAGCGGCCACGCGCGGCCGACGCCGGTGCCGTCAAACGGCGCCCCGTCCTCGTGCTCCCCGTAGCCGTCGCCGTTGTACCGGTGCCACGCGGGTCCGAACGGCGTTTCGACCCGCAGCAGCGCGTCGATCGCCCGCACCGTGTCGAGGATGCGAGGATCGTCCGGCGCGCGCAGGCCGAATCGCACGAGCGCCAGCGCGTCCGGGCTGATCAGCTCGGACGCCGGCAGTGCGCTGCTGCCGGGCGGGCGGTTCTTGATCGGCACGAATCCTTCGAGCGGGGACGCGGCCTCCGCGACCTCCGGCGGGGCGATCCGCACATAGTAGCCGTGAAGCCCGAGGCGGCGGGAAAGGTCCGTGTCCTGGGCGTACGTCCACCGCTCGATGTTGGCGTTCCAGATGTCCGCCGTCTCTCGCAGGTAGGGGGCCACCGCGGGGTCGCCGCTGGACTCGGCGAGGTCGGCCGCCACGAGCAGTGCCGAGATCTCGACGGCGAGCGTGAACGGGGAGTACCCGCCGTCCTCTTCCCAGCGGTCCTGCTGGGTCACCGGGCCGTTTTGCACGACAAACGCCGCCGCTTTTCGGACCATCGGCCACAGACGGGCGAGGTCGTCGTGGTGGAGCGCGCCGGTGCGGAGCGCCAGATCCACGAGCAAGATCGGGAACGCGGTCTCGTCCAGCTGCACGCCGCTCCAGTACGCGCGGCCGTCCAGCCACATGTTCTGGGGCCAGTGCCCGTCGGGCTCCTGCGTCACGTACAGATAGCGGAGAAGGCTGTGGAATCCGGCCACGGCGCCGATAGCGAGGCCTCCCCCGGCGGCTTCGGCAAGGTCGCGCGGCCAGACGAGATGGTAGCCGCCGAGATCTCCGTCGCCTCTCGCGAATCCCCAGGGAATCGACAGGCTTGCAAGCACGCCGCCCGGCACCACCTTGGAGCGGTGGGTGTGGATGACGGCCGTGCTCACCCGATAGACGTCCTGCGTCCGGGTCTCGCCGGGCGCGGCCGGTGCGCGCGGGCCGTCGCTGTCGCGGATCTGTGTGAGCGTACGCTGCCACGCGTCCCACTCGCTCACATACCGATCCCGCGCGACGGCAAAGCCGTCGAACAGGCTCGCGTTCGCGTGCAGCGCCGCTTCCTCGGGTGTGTCGCCGAATCCGAGCGCCAGCAGGAACGCCCCGCCGCCGGCCGCGAGGTCGATCTCCCCGACGAGCGCCGTGTTGCCGTTCTCGGCGCGCCGGTACGCTCGGGTGAGCCGTTTGTGCTGGAGCAGGTCCTGCCAGCCGTCCGAGGCGCCGACGAACCCCGCCGACCGGGCGCGCCACGGGACCGAGCAGGCGAGCGCGAGCGCGAGCCCATTGCGCGATGCGAACAGCATCGGGCTGCCCTTGTACTCGCCGGCCCAGGCGGTGTTGCCGGCGCCCTGATTTCCGAGATGCGGGGCGAGCAGTACGTACAGTCGGTAGTCGGACAGTGCGCCCTGGAGCGGGACAAAGAGCGTCTGATGGAGGACCACGTCACGGGCCGGGTCGCTCACGATTTCTTTCTCGATCCGGTACCGCTGGTCGAAGCTCGTGTTGATGAGCCGGAACGCCGGCACCCCAGGCGCGAGGTACTGGACCCGGGGCTCCGCGTGGCGCTTCTCCTGCGAGAAGTACTCCCGGCCGTCGGTTACGACAAGGCCCATGTCCCGGATGCACGCCTGGTCCTCGCGGGGCCAGTACACTTCGTTCAGGATGCCGTGGCTGAGCGTGAACCACACGCGGCTGGAGTAGGTCATCGCGGTGCCGACGCCGGATTTGGCGCTCGACGTCCACCGCGCCGGGATGCCGGGCCACCCCGGCGCGTATTCCTCGGTGTGCAGCACGGTGGGCCCTCCGTCGTCCGGCATCTCGCGCGGTCTATCCGTTCGGGGCGGGGACCGCCGGGGGAGTGAGCTTGCGTCCCCAGGTCGGGTCGGCGGTGGTCAGCAGTAGCGCGGCGCCGAGGCACGCGGCGCCGGCGAGCGGGATCGCCACATACCCCCAGGTCTGCGCCGCCCACCCCGAGAGGAGCCCGCCAAGCACGCCGCCCGCCGCACCCGCCGCGTTGTACAATCCCATGCCTTCGCCCTCACCGACGGGGCTGCGTCGCGCCGCCAGCGGGGGGCCGCTGACGCCCAGCAGTGCCCAGGCGAGCACGAGCGCCGCAAATGCGACCACCGCTCCCAGTGCGCCCGTCGCCCCGCCGAGGACGCTCAGTCCTGCGATCACGAGCAGCGCGAGGAGACGGATCTGGATGCCCACGCGGACGAGCCGTCCCGCGCCGAGGTCATTCGCCCACCGGGCGGCCGGTGAGAAGAGCGTCAGCGACAACCCGACCGCCGCGGCGTACGCGAGGGACGAGCGGCTCGGGCCGATGTGGAAGACGCGCGCCATGAACACCGGGTACAGCGCGAAGAACGTCGAGCTGCCCGTGAACGCGAGGACCCACACCCCGAGAAAGATCGCAAACGGCGAGGCCGCTACGCGGCGAAGGATCGCCCCGTTCGGGAGGTGCCACCCTCGGTGCACGCCCAGGGCGTGTTCGACGCGCATGACCGGGGGATGCTGGGCGATCGGCGGGTTGGGCGTGCCCGGAACGGGTCTCGCGAATCCGACCCCCGTGGCGTACCGGCGGCGCCTCGTGCTCAGCCAGGCCACGAGCGCCGCCGCCATCGCCACCCCGCCGTCCGCGATGAACCCGGCACGGAGGTCGATCCGGCTGATCAAGCCGGCGAAGATGAGCCCGAGCACCTGGGCCGCGACATAGATGAGTTGGAGCGCGCCGAAGCGGTGCGGCCATTCGCCCCGTGGATGGGCTTCGACCACGAACAGATACGCGACGGTCGAGGCGGCGGCCGACCCGCAGCCTGCGGCAAACGCCAGCCCGGCTCTCGGGGCGGCGCCGGTGGTCCATGCGAGCAGGGCGACCGCGATGCCGGTCAAGAGGATCCCGGCGGTGAGCAGGATGCGGTGGATCCGGTACCGGTCGGCAAGCGCGCCGCATACGGGTGACATGACGGTGCCGAGGCTGAGGGATGCCATCACGAGTCCCACCTCGGCTGCGCTGCCGCTGCGGTCGACGGCGAGCGGGAGCATCATGGGCAGGCCCCCGGATACGGTGAACCCCAAGAGCGCGTAGGCGCCGGCCCACGGCTCCACGTACGACCACCAGGGGCGCTGCGATGCCGCGGCCGCCTGCGCGCTCATGAGTCGGGATCGGGCTCCCGCGGTTCCAGCGTGGTCGGGAGCATCCAGCGGCGGCCGTCGCGCCCCAGCAGCTGATCGGCGGCGTCGGGGCCCCACGTGCCCGCCGCGTAGTTTGGGAAGTCGGTCGGGCGCTCGGCCGACCAGGCATCGAGAATCGGCATGACGACGGACCACGCCGCGTCGACCTGGTCGTCCCGCATGAACAGCGTGGCATCGCCCCGGATCACGTCGAGGAGCAGCGTCTCGTAGGCCTCGGGAAGAGACGGGACCCGAAACGCGCCCGCGTAGGAGAACAGCATGTCCACCGGGTCGAGGTGCATGATGGGTCCCGGGTGCTTCGCTTGGAATCGGAGGAGGATTCCTTCCGACGGCTGCACGCGGATCGCGAGCCGGTTCGGCTGCCAGTGCTCCATCGCCGAGCGGGGGAACATCTGGTGGGGGGCCGGGTGGAACTGAATCGAGATCTCCGACGCCTTCGCCGGAAGCCGCTTGCCGGTCCGCAGGTAGAAGGGGATGTGCTCCCACCGCCAGTTGTCCACGAAGAACTTGACCGCCGCGAACGTCTCCGTCGTCGAGTCCGGGGCGACGTCGGGCTCCTCGCGGTAGCCCGGCACCGGCCCGGCCGCGGTCACGCCGGGACCGTACTGCCCGCGCACGGCGACGCTGCCGACGTGCGCGGGGTCGATCGGCCGGATCGCGCGCAGCACGTCGACCTTCTTGTTGCGGATCTCGTCGGCGTTGAACGACAGCGGCGGCTCCATGGCGATGAGGCAGAGCAGCTGGAGGAGGTGATTCTGCACCATGTCCCGCAGTGCGCCGGCGGTCTCGTAGTACCCGCCCCGGTGCTCGACGCCGACGTCCTCGGCGACCGTGATCTGCACGTGGTCGATGTACCGCCGGTTCCAGATCGGCTCGAACAGGGAGTTCGCGAACCGGAACGCCAGGATGTTCTGGACGGTCTCCTTGCCGAGGTAGTGGTCGATGCGGTAGATCTGGCGCTCGGCGAAGACGCGGGTCAGCGTCTTCGTTAGGGCCTGCGCCGAGGCGAGGTCCCGGCCGAACGGCTTCTCCACCACGATGCGCACGCGGTCGACCCCGTGGGCGAGCGCCGGGCCGAGCCGCGCGACGATCGTCGCGACGACATTCGGCGGCACCGCGAGGTAAAACACGCGGATCGCCTCGCCGCCGAGCGCGGTGTCCGCGGCGTCGAGGCGCTGCGTGAGCGTCTCCGAGGCGCTGGCGCTGGTGAAATCCATCGACAGAAATCCGACCCGCTGCGCGAACGCGTGCCAGTCGGCGTCGTTCGCGCGGCCGCGGCGAGAAAACTCGTCGACGCCCTGGCGGAGGTGCTGGCGGTACGCGTCGTCATCCATCGGCTTGCGGTCCGCGCCGATGATGGCGAACCGGTCGGGCAGCCAGCCGTCGAGGAAGAGGTTGTACAGCGCGGGGACCAGCATCCGCCACGTGAGATCCCCGCCGCCGCCCACGATGACGACCACGACGGGCTGCTGCGGCTTCGCGGCGGCGTCGACGTGCCGGCGTCCGGCCGTCCCCAGGCTCACGGCAGCGTCAGTCCGAGCGCGGCCAGCGTCGCCCGCGTACTGTCGAAGTCGGTGTGCAGGATCGCGTGCAGGCCCTGCTCGCTTCCGATCTGCGCGAACATGGGGCGGTCCTCGAGATAGACGACCGTTTCGGGCGGCACCTGCGCGAGATCGAGCGCGATCCGATAGATCTCCGGGTCCGGCTTGCGCACGTGGACGAAGCACGAGCAGACAAACGCGTCCATCAGGGTGCCCAGGTGGAAGGTGCGCACGCGGTGCAGCGTGAGTTCCCGCCCTTCGTTGCTGAGCGCGAAGACCTTGAGATGATGCCGGGCCTTGAGCTTCCGGAGAAACTCCAGCATCCCCGGGAGCGGCTGGGACTGCTCGAACATGAACGCCTTGAACGCCGCCAGCGAGAAGGTGCGCGGTTCGTAGAAGATGACGTGCTGGAGGTAGTCGTCGAGGGTGGTCTTGCCCTCTTCGTACGTATCGAACAGGAAGTGGTGCCGCTCGTCTATGACCGCCTGGTCGAGATGAAACTGCTCGGCGGCGCGCCGCCGTCCCCCGCGGTCCCACCCGTTCGTCAGCACGATCCCGCCGATGTCGCAAAACAGGGTGGTGATGCGCTCGGTCATCGGCCGGGCTCCATGTGCGGCGCGGTTCCCGCCGCGGTCCGGTCGGGTGTCGCGTGGGACCGCCGCGGGTCGCGCGTCGTCGTGTGCATCCTGACCACCCCGGTGAGTCGCGTATTGGTGGAGTCGGCCGGCGCGGAGGCTGGCGAACGGCGCGCCGCGTCGACGCCGTGTGCTCCGAGCGAGTCGGTTGGCTCGCGATTGGGTGCGACGGGTGTGCTCTCGGCGCCTGCGCCGTTCGTGCGGACGGCGCCGCCGTGTCCATGCACGCCGCTTCGGCGCCGGTCCCGCACCTCGCCTGTCTCAGGGCGTGCGCTGCCGAGCGCCGACCTCCCCCCATGGGGCCGAACCCGGTGTTCTCCTTCGCCCACGCGGGGCGGGGTCCTGGTTTCGCAGGTCCGAGAGGGGGCGGCAGGGCGTCGGAGGAATACCTCCGAAGGGTATGAGGTTGTACGTGGATGGACCGACGATGGTGCGGGTGGGGTGTCGATGTCGATGAAGAAGACCCAAAGTCGCGCCGTGGATACCGAAACGCTGCTCGATTGGTATCGCAAGATGGTATTCGTTCGGCGGTTCGAGGAACAGGCGGAACGCAGCTTCAGGCGCGGCAAGGTCGGCGGATACCTGCATCTGTACAGCGGCCAGGAGGCCGTGGCGATCGGGTTCATCGCCCCGCTGCGCGCCGACGACATCCTGTTCGGGACGTACCGGGATCACGTGTATCCCATTCTCCGGGGGACGGACCCCGGGGCCGTCATGGCCGAACTTTATGGAAAGGCGACCGGGGTCTGCAAGGGCAAGGGCGGCTCGATGCACATCTTCGACGTCGCCCACGGGTTCTACGGCGGCTACGGGGTGGTCGGCGGCCACGTCCCGCTCGCCGTGGGCGCGGCGTATGCGCTCCGCTACGATCCCGGCGACCGCGTGTGTTTGTGCTTCCTGGGGGACGGCGCGATGAACACCGGGGCGTTTCACGAGGGCGCGAACATGGCCGGGCTGTGGGGCCGGGACGGTCTCTGTCCGGTGGTGTTCATCGTCGAGAACAACCTCTACGGCATGGGGACGTCGGTGCCGCGGTCCTCGGCCGAGACGCGGCTCGCGTCCCGCTTCGACAGCTACGCGATCCCGAACGAACAGGTCGACGGCATGGACCCCGTGGCGGTGTACGAGGTCGCCCGCCGCGTGATCGACGAGGTGCGCCGCACCGGCCGGCCGCACGCGGTGGAGGCGCTGACCTACCGCTACGCGGCGCACGGCGCCGCCGATGTCCGCCAGCCGTATCGCGAGAAGCATGAGATCGAGGAGTGGCGGCGGCGCGATCCGATCGTGACCGTGGAGAAGCGCCTTCGGGCCGAGGGCGTGCTCGACGACGCCAAGGTCGAGGAGATCGAGGCGGGGGCCGACCGGCGGGTGGAAGAGGCCGTGGCCTTTGCCGACGCGAGCCCGGAGCCGTCGGCCGAGGAGCTGTTCACGGACATCTACGCCGGGCTTCCCGTGGACGCGCACCGGGCATGACGGCCCCCGCGCCGCGGGCAAGGTCAGGAGGACCCACGTGCCAGAGCTAACCTATCGTGATGCGCTCAAGACGACCCTCATCGAGGAGATGGACCGGGATCCCCACGTCCTCTTGATGGGGGAGGACATCGGGGTGTACGGCGGCACCTTTCTCGTGACCGAAGGCCTGCTCGCGCGCTACGGCTCGAAGCGCGTCGTGGACACGCCGATCGCGGAGCTCGGCTTCATCGGCACGGGGATCGGCATGGCGATGCTCGGCCTGCATCCCGTGATCGAGGTCATGACCTGGAACTTCTCGCTCGTGGGCGCGGACCAGATCATCCAAAACGCGGCGAAGGTGCGCTACTTCTCCGGCGGACAGGTCAGCGTGCCGATGGTGATTCGCGGCCCGAACGGAACCGGCGTGCAGCTGTCCGCGCAGCACTCGCAGGCGCTCGAGGCGCTGTACGGCCACTTCCCGGGCCTCGTCGTGGTGGCCCCCGCCACGCCCGCCGACGCGCGCGGGCTGCTGCGTTCGGCGATCCGCGGGAGCGATCCGGTGATGTTCCTGGAAAACGCGTCCCTCTACGGCACGCGCGGCGAGGTCCCGGACGGCGATTACCTGGTGCCGTTCGGGAGCGCCGCCCAGGCGCGCGAGGGCCGCGACATCACGGTCGTGGTGCACGGGCGGATGCGCGCGGCGACCCTGGCCGCGGCCGCGCAGCTCGCCTCCGACGGGATCGAGTGCGAGGTGATCGACCTGCGCTCCCTGCGCCCGCTCGACATGGACTCGGTCGCCGAGAGCGTGCGCCGGACCCACCGCGCGGTCGTGATCGAGGAGCAGCAGGCGCTGTTCGGGGTCGCGGCGGAGATCGTGACGCAGATCTACGAGCGGTGTTTTGACAGCCTGGACGCTCCGGTCGTGCGCGTCTCGGGCGAGGACGTGCCCATGCCCTATGCGCGCAATCTCGAGCGGCTGGCCCAGCCGAACGAGGTGAAGATCGCGCAGGCGATCCGCCGGACCGTCGGGTAGGGCGGGGCGAGGTGTGCGATGGCTGACGTGATCATGCCGAAGATGAGCGATGCGATGACCGAGGGGAAGATCCTCTCGTGGCGCAAGCGCGTCGGCGACCGCATCGCGCGCGGCGAGGTGATCGCGGAGATCGAGACGGACAAGGTGAACGTCGAGATCGAGGCGGAGACTGCGGGGACGCTCACCGACATCGTCGTGCCGGCGGGCCAGCCGGCGCCGGTGGGCGGCGTGATCGCGCACATCAACGGCGGCGGCGCGCCCAGCGCCCCTGCGGCCGCCGCCGCGGCGACGCCCGCCCCCACGGGAGCGGCGAAGGCGGTACCGCCCGCGCCTGCCGCACAGGCCAGCGCGGCCCCGGTCTCCGCGCCGTCGGACGGGCAGCTGAAGGTCTCGCCGATCGCCCGGCGGCTTGCGGCGGAGCGGGGCGTGGATCTATCCCGGGTGACCGGCACGGGGCCGGGAGGCCGGATTATTGAGCGGGACGTGGAAGCGGCCGCCCAGCCGGCGCCGGCGGCCGCCGCTCAGCCTGCCGTGAGTGCGGCGCCCGATGCCGGCGGTCCCGAGTACGAGGATACCGAGTTGTCGCGGATGCGCCAGGCGATCGCCCGGAGCGTCGCGCAGAGCATGCAGTCGACTCCCCATTTTTACGCGAGCACCGACGTCGAGATGCGCCGCGCGGTTGACCTGCGCACGCAGCTCAAAGAATCATACGGCGATGAGGCCGCCGGGCTGTCGATCAACGACCTCATTCTCAAGGCCGTGGCGCTCGCGCTGCGCGCGCGGCCTGACCTCAACGCCACCCTCGTGTCCCCGACGACGCTCCGGCGCTTCCGGCGGATCCACCTCGGCGTGATGGTCGCGCTGCCCGACGGGTTGGTGGTCCCGGTGCTGCGCGATGCCGACCGGCTGCCGCTCCTCGCCCTCAGCAGGGAGGCGCACCGCCTGGCGGACGGCGCGCGCCAGCGCCGCCTCCGGCAGGAGGAGTTTTCGGGCGCGACGTTCTCGGTCAGCAACCTGGGGATGTACGAGATCACGAACTTTTCGGCGATCATCAACGCGCCGCAGGCCGGCATCCTCGCGGTCGGGCGGATCCAGGATCGTGCCGTCGTGCGCGACGGCGCGGTCGTCGCGCGCCCGATCATGACGCTGACGGTGTCCGTCGACCACCGGGTCACGGACGGCGTGGGCGCCGCCGCGTTTCTTGTCGAGACGAAGCGCCTGCTCGAGCACCCGGTGCTGCTGCTCGGTCCCGACGCCGTCCGCTGACCGCGCTGCGTCCGCTGCGAGGACTGCCCGGCCGCTAGCCCGGGGAGGAGATCACCGGTAGCAGGAGGTGGGACGGCGCCTCCGCGGTGTGCAGGACGGTCTGCCGGGCGGTCTGCCACCGCGATCCGCTCGCCAGCGCCTCGCCGGTGTTCAGATTCCGGTTGAAGCGCGGGAAGTTGCTGCTCGAGATCTCGACGCGGATGCGGTGCCCGCGCAGGAAGACGTTGCTGGTCTCCCACAGTGACAGTCGGTAGGCGTAGGTCCGGCCCGGCTCGATGAGCGTCTCCCGCTCGGTCGACTCCCGGAACCGCGCGCGGACGATGCCCTCGCAGATGTTGATCGCCCGGCCGTCAGGATGGACGTCGACCAGCGTCGCCGTGAAGTCCGTGTCCACCGCGGTCGAGGCCGCGTAAAGGACGAGGCCGACGGGGCCCGTCACTTCCACGTCGCCCGGCAGCGGCTCGGTCGAGTACACGAGCACGTCGTCACGCTCCTCCAGTGCGCGCCGATCCCTCGGGCCAGTGTTGCCGCGCATCATGCTCTGGCCGCCGAGCGTCGGGACCGGATGGTCGGGATCGTAGGTGAAGGCGTCGGGCGTCTCGGCCTCCGGGGGTGTCCGATCGAGCCGGCCGTCGCCGGCGAGCGAGTTTGCCCGTCCTCCACTGTGCAGGAAGTACGGTGTTGAGACCGCGCGCATGAGCGGCCACTCGCGCTCGTTCCGCCAGACGTTCGCGCCCATGACGAAGATGCGGACGGCCGGGTCGTCGTCGATGCCGTTCGGAGCGTCCCGCAGCCGGCAGTCGTACCACCGTAGGTGGAGGTCCACGAGGTCGAGCGCGGCGGCCGGGCCGAACTCGATGTCCCCGAACCGGTCGGCGCTGCCGAGCGCCGAGTGCTGCCAGGGTCCGACGATGAGTTTCGTGCGCGCGCGGGTCGCCGGCGAGCGCGCGTCGCGGGTCCATCCGGCGAAGCACTTGAACTGTTCGTGGACGAGGTTATCATACCAGCCGGTGAGAAACAGGGCGGGGGTGTCCACGTCCTTGTACCGGCCTTTCATGCTGTAGGACTTCCAGTAGTCGTCGAACGTCGGGTGGCTGAGGAACCGCCGGTACGCCGGCCGGTCGGCGATGTCGTCGAGTGCGGAGATGAGCGGTAGCCGCCGGTACAGCGCCTCCGGATCGACCAGCCGGGGGCCCGCGCCCGGCGCGGCGCCCGCCGCCGACATCGCCACGCCGAAGGCGGCCGCGTAGTAGGTCTGCACCGCGCGGCTCCCGATCCACGCGAAGTTCATCGCGTTCTGAAGCTGCAGCACCCCGTCGCAGTAGATGTGGCCGAAGTTGTCCTCCTGGTTGGCGATTGGGACCAGTGCCTTGACGTACGGGCTGCGCAGCGGCGCGGGGAGAATCTGCGTAAACCCCACGTACGAGACGCCGAAGGTCCCGATCCGCCCGTCGCACCAGGGCTGCGCGCCCGTCCACTGCTGAGTGTCGTAGCCATCGGCCGCTTCGCACACGTACGGGTCCCAGACGCCGTCCGAGTCGTAGCGGCCCCGGCAGTCCTGGATGAGGACCGCGTATCCGTGCTGCGCGAACGCGAACGCCCACTCGACGTCCCTCGGGCGCTGGTTGTCGTAGATCGTGCGGCAGAGCAGGGCCGGGAACCGCTCGCCGGTCGGCGGCCGGTAGAGATCCGCGGAGAGCAGGATGCCGTCCCGCATCGGGACCTTGAGATCGAGGTGGACGCGCACGTCAACCATCTGTGCCTCCCGGCGGGTCGTGTGCCTCAGCGTGTCACAAATGGGACCGCGGGCCAGTTCCGGGCCTTGCGCAGTTCGGCGCGCAGTCGGGCGGTCTCGGCGCGGTCCACCGCCCCGGCGTCGTCGAGGACGACCCCGTAGGCCTCCCTCGCGGCCCCCGCGCTGACGAACTCATTCTCGACGTCGCGCAGGACGCAGGCCGGATCGCGCTCGAGCGGGTCGCCCCATCCCCCGGGACCCGGCTGCTCGTGCCTGAACACATCGCCGCGCTTGAGCGTCATCGTAAACTTGGCCGGAAGATCTCGGGGTTCCGTGTCGGGGTTCAGGATGTTTCTCGACGGCCGGCCCGGCTGCCCGCCGTACAGGCCGTAGGGCCGGAACACCTGCCGGTCGGCGCGGACCTGCAGCACCGCCTCCTCCGCGAGGAGGCGATAGTCGCGCCGGATGCTCGCGCCCCCGCGGTACCGGCCGGGGCCCATCACGTCCTGAATGAACTCGCAGGCAAGGATTTCGAACGGCTGCTCCAGCTCGCAGGCTTCCGCGGACTGCAGCGCCATGTTCGCGAACAGGTGCGCGTTGCCGTCCAGGCCGTCGGCCCACGGCCGGCCGCCCCACGCGGAGCACAGAAAGTCGACGTAGACGAACGGCGTCCGGTCCGGCAGGTAGCCGCCGATTGTGATGCCGGTGTTCCCGCCCTCGGACGCCGCCGGGATCGTGTCCGGCAGCATCCTGGCGAGCGCGCCGAACAGGCAGTCGACCATCCGAAACCCCGTCAGCCCCCGGGCCGCGGTCGCGGCGGGCAGGACCGCGTTCGCGATCGTCCCGGGCGGGGCGATCACCTCGATGCTCCGGAAGAATCCCTCGTTCGCGGGGATGTCGGCCGGCAGCGCGGCCTTCAGGCACGTGTAGGTGGCCGCCTTCGTGAACGAGAGGGTGTTGTTGATCGCGCCCCGGACCTGGGGCGCGGTCCCGGTCCAATCGACGACGAGCCGGTCGCCCTGCTTGCGCACCGCCACGCGGAGCGGGATCGGCCGTCCGAGATCGATGCCGTCGTCGTCGATCCAATCCTCGAACGCGTACGTCCCGTCGGGGAGGGCGCCGATCGCCGCCCGCGTCATCCGCGCCGCGTGGTCGATGAGCTCGCGCAGCCGGCGCCGGACTCCCTCACGGGTGTCGCGCGCGACGAGCTCCGCGACCGCATCGTCCGCGATGCGGCAGGCGGCCAGCTGCGCGCGCAGGTCGCCGCGGACGTGCCCCGGCAGCCGCACGTTCCGCTCGATCAGCGCGAACAGCGTCTCGTTCGGCGCGCCGGCGTCGTACATCTTGATCGGCGGGATGCGGAGCCCCTCCGCGTACACCTCCGTGGAATCCGAGGCGTTGGAGCCCGGGACCCGTCCCCCGACGTCGGTGTGGTGGCACACCGTTGCGGCGATTGCCAGGCGCTCCCCGCCGGCGAAGATCGGCTGCAGGACGAACACGTCGGGCAGATGCATGCCGCCGTCGAACGGGTCGTTGAGGCAGTAGACGTCGCCGGGGCGCATCTCGGCGCCAAAGTGCCGCAGCACGGACGCCGCCGCCTCGGGGATCGAGCCGAGATGGCTCGGCAGCGCCAGGCCCTGCGCCACGACGTGCCCCGCGTCGTCGCACAGGGCGGTGGAGTAGTCCATCACGTCCTTGAGGACGCCGGAGTAGGCGGTCCGGTAGATCGTGAGCGCCATCTCGTCGGCGATCGCGGAGAGCGCGTGCCGGAAGAGCTCGAGCCCGATCGGATCGCGGAGGTCAGCCGACACGCGCGCCGCCCTCGCCCGCGTCGACCGCGATGTTGCCGAACTGATCGAGGGCCGCCGACGCCCCCGGCGGCACGACGCACGTGGCGTCGTACTCTTCGACGACCAGCGGTCCCGGACGGCGTTCGGTGAGCGCGCCGCGGCGCACGACCGGGGTGAGGCACCAGCCGGAGTCGCGGCCGAAGTACGCGCGGCGGGTCCGCGCCGGACCGTCCTCCGCGGTTGCGGAGGGTGCGCCGCCGGGGACGCCCGGCCGGTCCGTCCGCACGCGCGCGTGCACCCGCAGCATCACGATCTCCACCGGGTCCCCGGCATCGCCGCGGTGGCCGTAGGTCCGCTCATGCTGGGCGTGGAACGCGTCGACCACGGAGCCGATCGCGGCCCCGCCGGTCTCGCCCGAAGGCACCGGCACCGTGAGCTCGAAGGACTGGCCGCGGTACCGGAGATCCGCCGAGCGCGCCGTGCCGATGTCGCGCGGGGCCCACCCGTCCGCCGCGAGCTCGCGGACCGCGGTCTCTTCCAGGGACCGCCAGGCCTCGCGCAGCTCGAGGGGATCGACCCGGTCGACCGGGCGCCGGTAGGTGCGGGCCAGGTGACATTCGACGTCCGCGTACAGCAGGCCGAACGCCGAGAAGAGACCGGGGTGGGGGGGCACGACCACGCGCGCGATGCCGAGCGCCCGCGCGATCGCGACGGCGAAGACGGGGCCGTTCCCGCCGAACGCGCACAGCGCGAAGCCCCGCGGATCGCGCCCCCGCTCGCTCGATACCGCCTTGATCGCGCGGATCATGCTCGCGGAGGCGAGCTGGTAGGCGCCGTACGCCGCGGCGGTCGCGTCGAGCGAGAGTGGACGGGCGACGCACCGCTCGAGCGCCTCGCGGGCCCGCGCGGCGTTCAGCGGCACGGCGCCGTCGACGAGGGCGTCCGGGTTGAGGTAGCCGAGGAGGACGTTCGCGTCGGTGACCGTCGGTTCGATCCCGCCGAGGTCGTAGCAGACCGGGCCGGGGACGGCCCCCGCGCTCTCGGGCCCCACCCGCATCGACCCGCCGCTGTCGACGCGGATCAGCGACCCGCCGCCCGCGCCGACCTCCGCGAGGTCCAGCGACGGCACGCGGAGCAGGTAGCCGCCCCCGCGGGGCAGCCGCGATCCCTGCATGATGCCGCCGCCCACCTCGTACTCGGCCGCGCGCTGCAGCTCGCCGCGCTCCACGATGGCCGCTTTGGCCGTCGTGCCTCCCATGTCCAGGGTGATCACGTCCGGCAGCGCCATCCGCCGCGCGAGGGCCTGGGCGCCGATGACGCCCGCGGCCGGTCCGGACTCGACGATGTGGATCGGCAGGCGCGCGGCGCGGCGCGCGTCCATCGTACCGCCGTTCGACTGCATGATGCGCAGCGGCGACCGGACGCCGATCGCGGTCAGCCCCTCGATCAGCGACTCCAGGTAGCGCGTGACGACCGGCAGGAGGTAGGCGTTGATGACCGTCGTCGAGGTGCGTTCGTATTCCTTGACTTCGGGCAGCACGTCGCTGCTGAGGCACAGCGTGAGGTGGGGGGCCACGCGCTCGACCACGGCCCGGACCGCGCGCTCGTGGGCGGGATTCGCGTAGCTGTTGATCAGGCAGACGGCGAGCGCCTCCACCCCGTCCGCCACGAGCCGCCGCACCGCGCGCGCCGCGTCGTCCCGGTCGAGCGGCGCGGCGACGTCGCCCCGGCCGGTGATGCGCTCGCGGACCTCGACGCGGAGGCGGCGCTCGACGAGCGGCGGAGGCTTCTGCCACCCGAGGTCGTACAGCCGCGGCATCCGCAGCCGGCGGATTTCCAGGGTGTCGCGAAACCCCGCCGTGGTGATCAACCCGGTGCGGGCGCCCTTGAGCTCGAGGATCGCGTTCGACGCGACGGTCGTGCCGTGCACGACGTCGCCGATCTCGTCGCCCGGGCACCCCGCGTCCCGCAGCAGATCGCCGAGGCCGCCAAGCATCGCGTCGGCGTAGTTGCGGGTGGTCGAGGGTACCTTCCGCGTGTGCACGCGTCCGTCCGGCGCCACGCACACGATGTCGGTAAACGTGCCGCCGATGTCCACGGCGACGCGCGCGGAGCCACGGCCTGCGTGTGCCACCCCACTCCCCCGGGACCGATCTACCCGCGGCAGGGCGCCGCGGGCCGGACGCGGCGGCGTGCCGCCGATCTTCCCAGGTTCGCCGCTGAGCGCAGACGCTCCCGTCTGCGCGCGCGGACGGTCCGGCCGCTACGGCGCCGCGGCCGCCAGATCTTCCTCGCTCATCACGGTGACCCACTGGAGCCGGCCCTGCGCGTCCACGCGCAGGGCCCCGAACCGTCCGAACACGTTGTGGTATTGATTGTAGACCAGGCTGCCGCTGGCGCCCGCGTACTTGATCTTGGTGCCGGCCCGCAGCAGCCGAAGGCACGTGGCGTATTCGCTGCACTCGGTGCCCGGCGGGTTCGTGACCATCGTCATCGCGGCGTTGATCTTCGGCCCGTCCGTGGAGCCCGCCTGGTCGACCGCGAGCGCCGCGCTCACGACCGCGTCGTACGCGTAGTTGGCGTTCGCGAGCGGCTCCCGGCTGGGATACAGCCGCCCGTAGTACTGCTCGAACGTCCCCCGGCCCGACGTCGAGATGCCGTAGACGGATGTCAGGTGGTCGTGCGCCACCGGGTAGGTGATCGCCTTCAAGAAGTCGTCTCCCGCGGTGAGGTCCGTGCCGATGAACGGGATCGCGAGGTTGTCGAGCTGCCTGAAGTTCGCGAACACGACCGCCGCGGTCACCGCGTCGGTCTCGGTGAAGATCACCTGCGGCTTGGCGTCGATCAGCCGCAGCACTTCGGAGCGGTACGAGGTCTGTCCCGGCTGGACGGTCACGTCCGCGACGATCTGGCCGCCGAGCTTGGCAAACGTGCTGGCGAGCGGCACTTTCATCGTCTGTGCCGACCGTTCCGACACCATGAGGAGCCCGGCCCGCGTATACCCCTGGCGGTGCGCGTACAGCGCCATGGCGACGGTGAGCGCGGAGTCCGACGGGCTGTCCCGCCAGAAGTACGGGTCGGTTTCATGATCCAGCGCCACATCGCCGCCCTGCATCAGATCCGGGATCTGGGCGCGGGTGAAGATCGGCCGCACCGTGTAGTACTCCATCGTCTCGGGGCCGATGATCACGACGACGTGACTGGGGCCGATCAGGAAGTTGATCGCGCCCTCCGCGTCCTGCACGTCGCCCTCGGTGTCCGACGGAACGAGAGCCAGTTCGCGGCCGAGGACGCCGCCCCCCTCGTTCACGGCCAGCTGCGCCGCGTTGGAGCCCTGCACGATCGCGGCGCCGAGGTCCGCCTCAAACCCCGTAAACGGTCCGAGCATCCCAAAGGGGATCGGCGGTCCGGTCAACGCCGACGCGCCCGGGGTCAGGGCCAAGACCGCGGCGATGACGCCGGCGCCGAGGACGGTGCGTGTGCGTCTCATCATCTGTGCTCCGTCTCCGTCGTCGCGCGCGGCCCGGCGGGCGCGCCGCTCCGCGCGTCCCGCGTCATGAGAGGTGCCCGACGTAGAGGTCGACCACGGCGTCGTTGCGGAGCAGGTCTGCGCCCGTCCCCTGCAGCCGATTTCGTCCGAGCGCCATGACATAGGCCCAGTCCGCGTGCGCGAGCGTGCCGCGCGTGTTCTGCCCGACGACGACGACCGCGACGCCCGTGTCCCGCACCGCCTCGATGTGCGTCCACAGCGCCGCCTGGAGCATCGGCGCGAGGCCGGTGCTCGGCTCGTCGAGCAGCAATACCGACGGCTCGACCATGAGCCCCCGCGCGATCGCCAGCATGCTGCGCTCTCCGCCGCTCAGCGTGCCGGCCGGCCGCCGCAGCGCCGCTCCGAGCGCGGGGAAGAGCCCGCAGACCTCGCCGATCCGGCGGCGGACCCCGCGGGCGCGCACGTAGCCGCCCATCTCGAGATTTTCGAGGACGGTCAGTCCGGGGAAGATATTGGCGACCTGAGGCACGTAGACGATGCCGATCCGTACCAGCGCTTCCGGCGCGGCGCCGGTTACGTCGGCGCCGTCGAGGAACACCCGGCCGCGGTCGGGTCGGATGATGCCCGCCACGGCGCGCAGCAGCGTGGACTTGCCCGCTCCGTTTGGGCCGACGACCGCCGTAATCCTGGCCCGCTCGGCGTGGACCTCGACATCCTGGATGATCGGCGGGCCGAAGTAGCCCGCGGTCAGCCCGTGGACCGCGAGGGCGGGCGCGTTAGGCATGGACGGCGGCCTCGCCGAGGTACGCGTCGATGACCGCGCGGTCGGCGCGCAGTGCGGGCAGCGGCCCGGTCGCGATCGCCGCGCCGAGCGCCATGACGATCACGACGTCGCACACCCGCTCGACGAAGGCGAGGTCGTGCTCGACGATGACGACCGTGACGCCCAGCGCCACGAGGCGCGCGATCGCGTCCGCGATGCGGGCGCCGAGGACGGGGTTCACGCCGCCCATTGGCTCATCGAGGATCATCAGCCGGGGCTGGGCCATCGCGATGCGGGCGAACTCCAAAAGACGCTTCTCCCCGCCGCTCAGCGTGCCCGCGAGCTCATCCTGATGTTCCAGCAGCCCGAACGTGTCCAGGAGATCCGCGGCACGCTCCCGGTCGGCGGCCTCGGCGCGGCGCAGCGCGCCGGCCGCGAAGAACGGCCGCCAAATCGCGTCCCGCCCCTTGGCCGGCGCGGCGAGGATCATGTTCTCCAGGACGGTGAGCCCCGGCCACTCGTGGGGGAGCTGGAAGGTCCGGATCAGGCCGAGACGCGCGATGCGGTCGGGGGCCCAGCCTTGGATCTCGCGGCCGGCAAATCGCACCACGCCCGCGTCGGGCCGCGCGAAGCCCGTGATGAGTTCGACGGCGGTGCTCTTGCCGGCGCCGTTCGGCCCGATCAGGCCGACGACCGTGCCCTCCCGCACCTCGAACGAGCAGTCCCGCACGACCTCGGCGCCGCCGAAGCGCTTCGAGAGCCCGCGCACCTCGAGCAGCACCGGCCCGGTGCCGGCCGCCGGTCGCGCCGGCCGCCGGACCCGCTTCGCGCCGTCGGGCCACAGCCCCTGGATCCGATACCGCATGGTGACGAGGATCATGACGCCCAGAAGAATCTCGCGCACCGCCACCGAGACGTTGGGGTTGCCCCACAGCGCCGGGACGAAGCGGGTGCTCTCCTGAAACAGGACGAGCACGAGGAACACCCCGAGGATGACCCCGCGGATGTTGCCCATGCCGCCGACGAAGATGGCGACGTACAGGTCGAGCGTCTCGGTCGGCGGCCATGCGGTCGGATTGAATGCCCCCTGGGACGCGGCCAGCAGCGCGCCTCCGAATCCGCCGAGGGCTGCTCCGAGCACGTACGCGGTAAGCTTGAGCGCGTACACGCTCCGGCCGAAGGCGGCGGCGGCGCGCTCCCGCTCCCGCACCGCGCGCAGCGCGCGGCCGAACGGGCTCCGGGAGAGACGGTCGAGCAGCACGTAGACGACCGCCAGACACAGCAGCGCGAAGCCGACGAAGAAGACCGAGTACGCCTGGGGGGCGAGATGGAGCGTGTCGTTGAACGGCTGCGGCATGCCGTACAGCCCGTCGAATCCGTTGAACAGCGGTGTGTAGTCACTGATGACGGTCTGCAGCATCAAGACGGCGCTGAGCGTCACGATCGCGAAATAGACGGCGCGCAGCCGCCGCAGCGCGACGGCCCCCACGCCGAGCGCGAGGAGGGCGGCACTGGCGGTCGCGATCAGGGCGGCGAGGGGAAACGGCAGGTGCCATCCGAGCACATACTGCGCCGGGGCGGGGAGCCGGCCGATGCTGGTCACCATCGCCATGTAGGCACCGACCGCGACGTATCCATAGAACGCCAGGTCAAGATCGCCCGCCCAGCCCCAGATGACGTTGAGCCCGAGCGCCATGATCGAGAAGATGCACCCCTCGGTGGCGAGGGCGGTGAGATAAGCCGTCACGCGGCGGCGCTCCCTCCCTCGCCGGCGACGAGGCCCGCCGGGCGGACCAACAGGACGAGAACGAGGAGTCCGAAGGCGATCAGGAGCTTATAGGACGCGTCGACATACAGCGCGCTGACCTCCATCGCGATCCCGATCAGGAGCGCCGCCACCAGGGCACCCTGGGGCCGACCGAGACCTCCCGCGACCGCGGCCGCCATCGTCACGAGGAGAAACGTAAAGCCGAAGGTCGGCGTCAGCGTGCCGAGGGTGACGGCCAGGACGAAGCCCGCGAATCCGGCGACGAGGCCCCCAAGCCCCCACGTGAGTTCAATGATGCGGTGCGCCTGGATGCCGGAGACCCGGGCGAGGTCGCGGTTGTCCGCGATCGCGCGCAGGGCCTTGCCGAACTTCGTGTGCCGCAGCAGGATGTAGAGCAGGAGCATGACGACGAGGGCGGCGGCCAGACTCTGCTCATCCCGGGGCGTCCAGATGAACGGCCCGACGCGCTGCGAATCCTCCGGCGGCAGCGGGTACGCGATGCTCGCCCCGCCGAAGGCCAGCAGGATGATGTTTTGGAGCACGAGCGAGACCGCGAGCGTCCCGATGAAGATCGCGGACGTCCGTACGCGCGCCCGCAGGAACGGCTCGATCATGCCCGCGTTGATCGCCCAGCCGATCACGCTCCCGGTCAGCGCCGCCGCCGCCGCCGCGGCGGCGAGGTTGTGGGTCCACCGGCTCGCCAGGTAGCCCGTGTAGGCTCCGTAGGTCAACAGCTCGCCGAAGGCGAGGTTGGGGATCCGGCTGACCGAGTACTGGAGGGTAAATGCGATCGCCGAGAGGGCGAGCACGCCTCCGGTCACCAAGCCAAAGCCGATCCCCAGCCCGAGCCGCTCCATCCCCGTCACCCTGGCCGCCGCCCCATGCCTGCGAGCGCTCGTCCCCCCGCAGGAATGTATGCCCACCGGGTCTGGAGGCCGGACCGCCGCGAGGGTCGCGGAGTGCCGCGGCGGGACGCGGTCGCCCCATCCCATCGCGCAGGCCGACCCGAGCGCCGCCGGGGGAGAGGGGCGCCGCAGCATGGCACCGCCTCCCGCTCGGTCCGCGATCCCGGCTCCGTACCCAGAATTTTTTTCGATTCCGACGGAACCTGCGCGAGATCGGGCTCGTTCTTGTGTGGAGACTACAACACGGAAGCGTGCGAAACGTCCCGAAGCGCGAGATCCACTTGAGCACACGGCACCCCGACGCGGCGCTTCGGAATCCTGGGGGCTGGGAGGCACGAACGAATGGTAAGAATGCGCTACGCTGAATTGCTGGTCGTGGTCGCGCTCGTCGCCGCGGTCGGCGGCGGCGCGGGAGCGGCCTTGTCGCAGCACGTCGCGCCGCACGCGGTGGAGGCCGCGGCGGTACCCGTCCAACCGCTGCCCGACACTGGTGTGCGGAGCCCGTTTGTCGCCGCGGTCGCGATGGTGCGGCCTGCGGTCGTGAACATCAGCACGGTGCAGACCGTGCAGTCCTCGAACGACACCATGCCGATGAACCCGTTCTTCGGCGGGGTCCCGGGCATGCCGTCCGGCCCGCAGCAGGAGAAGGCGATCGGCTCCGGCGTGATCGTCAGTCCCGAGGGCTACATCTTGACGAACGCGCACGTCGTCCAGGGCGCCCAGAAGCTGACCGTGACCCTGCTCGACGGCCGGACGTTCAACGGGACCGTGGTGGGCGCCGACACGGCGACCGACCTGGCGGTCGTGCGGATTCAGGCCACCGGACTGCCCGTCGCGCCGCTGGGTGACTCGTCGTCGCTCCAACCCGGCGACTGGGCGATCGCGATCGGCAATCCCTACGGCCTCAATTTCACCGTCACCGCGGGCGTGATCAGCGCCATGGGCCGGACGCTGCCGAATGGTCCGGAGGAAACGTTCATCCAGACCGACGCCCCGATCAACCCGGGGAACAGCGGCGGGCCTCTCATCGACACGCGGGGCCAGGTGATCGGCGTCAACAGCGCCAAGTTCGAGGACGCGCAGGGCATCGGGTTCTCGATTCCGATCAATACCGCGAAGGGCATCATGGCCCAGCTGATCGCGACCGGTCACGTGACCCGGCCGTACCTGGGCGTGTACTTGCAGCCGCTGACGCCGGATATCGCGTCGCAGCTCGGCCTGGCGGTCGACACCAAGGGCGCGCTGGTTGCCGACGTGGCACCCAACAGCCCCGCGGCCGCGGCCGGCCTCCAGCGCGGCGATGTGATCGTGCAGGCCGCGGGACATCCGACCCCCGATCCCGCCACGCTCGTGACGACGGTGCACGGCGCCAAGGTGGGGTCCAAGATCCTGCTGATGGTGCTGCGCCAGGGCCACACGCAGTACGTGACGGTGACGCTCGAGCAGACCCCGGCGGGACAGTAGCGGCGGGCGCCGCTTCTCGTCGGGCACGATGTGGCACGGGACCGGCCGCGGCGGCCGGTCCCGTGTTCGCTTCTCCCACCGCGCGGTCCCACGGGGCACGTGCGGACTCCGCACGAATGACGGCGATCTCCGCGCACAGCGGGCGGGAAGAAGGAAGGGTGCGGCGGCGCGTGTAAGCAGTCGCGTGATTCGCGGACGTCGCGGAAGGTACACGCCAGCGTGCAAGGGGCAGGCGGCACCCGATGATCAGCTCCCCCTTCAACCCTGCATCTCCCGCAGCCTATGCGACGCGCGGTTTGTTCGAGTTTGTGCTGTGGCTCGGCCTGGCCGTATTCGTCGTCGTGGCCGGCCTGGTGGTGGTGGCGGCGATCCGGTTCCGCGCGCGCCCCGGCCAGCCGGACGTGCCCCAGGTCGAAGCCGCGCCCAAGTGGGAGTACGTCTGGACCGGCGCGGCCGCGCTCATCCTGCTGGTGATCCTCGTGCCGACCCTGCGTGTGATGCGTGCCGTCGATCCGTCCGCCGGCGCCCGCCAGCCCGATCTCGTCGTCATCGGCCACCAGTGGTGGTGGGAGATCCGGTACCCCCAGGACGGCGTCGTCGCCGCCAATGAGGTGCACATCCCCACCGGCCGCCCGCTCTTGGTCCGGGTCGACTCGGTGGACGTGATCCATACGTTCTGGGTGCCGCAGCTGGCGCCGAAGATCCAGACCATCCCGGGCCACCCGAACGAGATCTGGCTCCAGGCCGACGCGCCCGGCGAGTACATCGGGACCTGCGCGCAGTTCTGCGGCCTCGAGCACGCCTGGATGCGGATCCTGGTCGTCGCCCAGACGCCCGACGCCTTCGCGGCGTGGACGGCCGCCCAGCGGCAGCCGGCCCCGGCGCCCGCGTCGCCCGACGCGGTGGCCGGGATGCACCTGTACGCGTCGATGACCTGCGACAGCTGCCACGGCACCGGGGTCGCGGTAGGCCCGGATCTGACGCACTTCGCCGCGCGTCAGACGCTGGCCGCCGGCCGCACCGCGAACACCCCGGAGACGCTGGCGCGCTGGCTCGCGGACCCGAACGCGCTGAAGCCCGGGGTGCTGATGCCGAACTTTCACCTCACGCCCGACCAGGTCCGCTCGTTGGTCGCCTACTTGGAGACGCGTCAATGAGCGACCTGTCTCTGCCGGGTGATCTCGCGGCGCCCGCGGCGGCGCACGACGACACGGGGTGGTACGCCTGGATCGCCTCGCTCGACCATAAGCAGATCGGCCTCATGTACCTGATGGCCACGATGGTGTTCTTTCTCTTGGGCGGCGTGCAGGCGCTCTTGATGCGTACGCAGCTGATCCGTCCCGAGAACACGTTCCTCAGCCCGCAGGCGTACAACGAAGTGTTCACGATGCACGGGACCACCATGATCTTCCTCGTCGTGATGCCGATGCTGATCGGGCTCGCGACGTATCTCGTCCCGCTGCAGGTCGGCGCCCGGGACATCGCGTTCCCGCGGATGAACGCGATGAGCTTCTGGTTCCTCGTCTTCGGCGGCCTCTTGCTGTACTACAGCTATCTGGCCGGCGGCGCTCCGGACGCGGGATGGTTCAGCTACGCGCCGCTCAGCGAGCGGCCGTTCAGCATGACGACCGGGGAAGACTACTGGGCGCTCGGGCTCCTCGCGACCGGCATCGGCACGATCACGGCGTCGATCAATCTGATGGTCACGATCCTGGCGCTCCGGGCCCCGGGGCTGGCGCTCACGCGGCTGCCGCTGTTCACCTGGATGGTGCTCGTCAACTCGGTGCTCGTGCTGCTGGCGCTGCCGGTCCTGAACGCGTCCCTGGTCACGCTGCTGATCGACCGGCTGCTGAATGCGCACGTGTTCGCGCCGGCCGGCGGCGGTTCCGCGGTGCTGTGGCAGCACTACTTCTGGTCGTTCGGGCATCCGGAAGTCTACATCATGGTGCTGCCGGCGTTCGGGATTATCTCCGAGGTCATCCCGGTGTTCGCCGGGAAGGCGATCTACGGCTATGAGTTCGTCGCGGCATCCACCGCGGCGATCGCGTTTCTCAGCCTCGCGGTGTGGGCGCACCACATGTTCGCGACCGGGCTCGGATTCGAGTGGGACGCGTTCTTCGCGCTGACGAGCATGTTGATCGCGATTCCGACCGGGATCAAGATCCTCAACTGGTGCGCGACGCTGTGGGGCGGCCGCATCCGCTTTACCACCGCGATGATGTTCTGCCTCGCGTTTCTCGCGATGTTCACGATCGGCGGCATCACCGGGGTCAGCTTCACCGCGGTGCCCATCGACTGGCAGGTCACCGACACGTACTACGTCGTCGCGCACATGCACTACGTACTGTTCGGGGGCACGGCGTTCGCCCTGTTCGCCGGGTTCTACTACTGGTTCCCGAAGATGACCGGCCGGATGCTGGACGAGCGGTGGGGCAAGTGGGTGTTCTGGCTCATGTTCGCCGGGTTCAACCTGACGTTCATGATCCAGCACGTTCTCGGGCTCATGGGCATGCCGCGGCGGGTGTTCACCTATCCCGATCTGCCGTACTGGGGCCTCTTCAACCTGATCTCGACGATCGGCTCGTACGTGCTGGCGCTGTCGGTCCTGGTCTGGATCGTGGACGTCGTGCGCAGCCTGCGCCACGGCGCCCCGGCCGGCGACAACCCCTGGGACGCGTGGAGCCTGGAGTGGGCGACGGCGTCGCCGCCGCCGGAGCACAACTTCGACCGCGTGCCGCCGATCTGGGGCCGCCGGCCGCTGTGGGATCTCGCCCATCCGGCCGAGTCGCACCGGCCGCCGTGGTGGCGCGAGCTCGCGCAGCGGACCCGGCCGTTCCCGATGCCGGCGGCCCAGCTCGGGATGATGATCTTCATCGCGTCCGAGGCGATGTTCTTCCTGATCTTGATCATTTCGTACATTTACTACCATGTGAACCCGTCCCCGGGCCCCACGGCCGCGCAGGTGCTGCACCCGGACCGGGCCGGCCTCAACACGGCGTTCCTGATCGCCAGCAGCGTGACGTTGTGGTGGGGGATGCGCGAGCAGACGCGCGGCCGGCGCGGGTCGTTCATCGGGTGGCTCGCCGCGACGATCGTCCTCGGCGGGCTGTTCCTGTTCGGCCAGGGGCAGGAGTGGTGGGGCCTGATCCAGTCGAACGTCACCGTGTCGCGCGATCTATTCGGCGCCACGTTCTTCACCCTCACGGGGTTCCACGGGCTGCACGTGTTTCTCGGTCTGGTCCTGCTCGCGGCGCTGCTGGTGCTGGCGCTCGCCGGCCAGTTCCGCGGCCGCACCTCGGTGGGCGTCGAGTGCGTCGCGCTGTACTGGCACTTCGTCGACGCGGTCTGGATCGTGCTCTACACCATGATCTACGTGTGGGCGATCGTCAAATGACCGGGTGGGCGGCCCTGGCCGCGGCATGGTCGTGGCAGCCGTCGGTGGCCATCGGCTGCGCGCTCGCCGTCGGCGGGTATCTCGGGCTGACCGGCGGACGCGTGCGCGGGCGCGGGGGCTGGTTTCTGTCGGGGATGGTCGTCCTCGCCCTGGCGCTCCTCTCGCCGCTGGACGTCCTCGGCGACCGCTACTTGTTCAGTGCGCACATGCTGCAGCACATGCTGCTCGTCCTGGTCGTCCCGCCGCTCTTGATCCTCGGCCTGCCCGCCTCGTGGGTCCGCCTGCTCCTCGGCCACCCCGGACTCCGGCGCGTCGAGCGGGTGCTGCGCCATCCGCTGGTGGCGTGGACCGTCGGGATGGGGATCGTCGTGCTCTGGCACTGGCCGAGCCTCTACAACGTCGCGCTCGCCGACGAGCGTGTGCACGTGGTCCAGCATCTGACCTTTCTCGCGGCGAGCGTGATCTTCTGGTGGCCCGTCTGCGCGCCGCTCGGCGAGTCCCGCATGCCGCCGCTCGGCGCGGTCGTGTATCTGCTCGCCGCCGCGCTGGTCTCGAGCGGGCTCGGGATCGTCCTGACCGTGACGCCGCCCGGGCTCTATCCGGCGTATCTGCATCCCGCCGATCCGATCGGCATTCTGCCGATGCTCCGCACCACGTGGGGGCTGTCGCCGGAGGCGGACCAGCAGCTCGGCGGCCTGCTGATGTGGGTGCCCGGCGGCCTCGTGTATCTGACCGCGATCCTGGCGACGCTCGGCTGGTGGTGGCGCGCCGGCGAGCGCACCCAGGCCGGCGCGGACCGCACGCCCGCGCGCGGCATCCGCGACGGCGTACTCGGAGGAGATCTCCATGGAATCTGAGCACGGCGGCCCGGCGCGCGAGGCGGCGCCCGGCGGCCAGGAGGGGTGGAACCTCCCGCTGCCCGCGGATCTCCCGCGGCGCACGCTGTGGCCGGTGGCCGCGGCGTTTGGGACGGTGCTGGTCTTCTGGGCGATCGTGACGTCGTACCTGGTCCTCGTCATCGGCCTCGGCCTACTCGCGTTCTCCGCGGTCGGCTGGATCAACGAAATCCGGCGCGAGGGGACGCCGCATGACTGACCCCTGCGGCGGGGCCGCGCGCGACGAGGGCCCGGGGGGCGTGCGCCGGCGCGAGTTCCTCACCCGCGTGAGCGTCGCGCTCAGCCTGTGGGGTGCGGCGATCGTCGGGATTCCGTTCGTGGGGTTTCTCGTCGCCCCGCTGTTCGAGACCACGGAGCCGGTGTGGCGTCCTGTCGGCCCCGCGACGGCGTTCCGGGTCGGCACGACGACCGAGGTGGCCTTCGCTGACTCGTCGCCGCTGCCGTGGGCCGGTGTCGTCGCCCGGACCGCGGCCTGGCTCCGCCGCGACGGTGAGGACGCGTTCATCGCGTATTCGGTGAACTGCACGCACCTCGGGTGCCCCGTCCGCTGGCTGCCGGACGCGAACCTGTTCATGTGTCCCTGCCACGGCGGCGTCTACTACGGCGACGGGACCGTCGCGGCGGGCCCGCCGCCGCGCCCGCTGCCGCGCTACCCGGTGCGCGTGCGGGAGGGGCAGGTCGAGATCCTCACGAGCCCGCTGCCCATCACGACCGACTGACGGCGGCCGACGATGCGGATCCTGAGGCGCGCGTGGGAGGCGTTCGACGACCGGACCGGTCTGTCCAAGGCGATGGGGCCGGTGCTGCGCCATCCCGTGCCGCCGAACTCCCGCTGGTACTACGTGTTCGGCAGCGCGACGCTGTTCGCGTTTCTCGTGCAGGTGGTCACCGGCATCGCGCTGGCGCTCGCGTACATTCCCTCGACCAACGACGCGTATCAAACGCTGCAGTTCATCTCGACCCAGGCGCCGTTCGGGCGGGTGCTGCGCGGCATCCACTATTGGGCCGCGTCCGCGATGGTGCTGCTGATCGGGCTGCACATGGCCCGGACGTTTCTGATGGGCGCCTACAAGTATCCCCGCGAGGCGAACTGGCTCACCGGCGTCGTGCTGTTCATGGTGACGATCGTGATCGCGTTCACAGGCCAGCTGCTGCGGTGGGACCAGACGGCGGTGTGGACCGTCGCGGTCGTCGCCGAGCAGGTGGGGCGGATCCCGGCGATCGGCGGCGCGGTCGCCCACTTCGTCCTGGCCGGCGACACCTGGGGCGGCCAGACGCTCAGCCGGTTCTTCGCGTTCCACGTGTTTTTCATTCCCGCGATCATTTTTGTGTTCATCGCGATCCACCTGTGGCTGGTACTCCACCACGGCATCTCGGAGCCGCCGCAGGCGGGCCGTCCCGTGGACCCGAAGACGTACCGCGCGTGGTATCAGGCGATGCTGGAGCGGGAGGGCGAGCCGTTCTGGCCTGATGCCGCGTGGCGCGACATCGTGTTCGGAGTGTGCATGGTGACCGCGGTCGTGCTCGCCGCGCTGGTGTTCGGGGCGCCCGCGCTGGACAAGCCGCCCGACCCGACCGTGCTGAGCGCCGACCCGCGGCCGGACTGGTATCTGCTCTGGTACTTCGGCGCGCTCGCGCTCATTCCGCCGGCGCTCGAGAACGCGTTCATGATCATCAGCCCGCTGGTGGCCGGGGTCGTGCTGCTCTTGATCCCGTTCGTCTCGAACCGGGGTGAGCGCAGCCCGTCCCGGCGGCCGTGGGCGGTGGGCAGCGTGCTCGTCGTCTGCATGATGATCGCCACCCTGTGGGTCGCCGGCGCCGAGTCGCCGTGGTCTCCGAATTTCGACGCGCCGCCGCTGCCGGCGGCGGTGGTCGCCGCCTCCGGCGGCCCGGTCGTCGCGGGCGCCGCGCTCTTTCACGACAAGGGATGCGAGGCGTGCCACACGATCGCCGGCCTGGGCGGCCAGCGCGGCCCGGACCTGACCTACGTCGCGGACCGGCTGTCGCCGGCCGAGATGACGTGGCGCATCCTGAACGGCGGCACGAACATGCCGGCGTTCGCCGGCAACATCACGACGGACCAACTCGACCAGCTGATCGCGTTTCTCAAGACTCGCGCCCGTCACTAACCGGTCGGGAACGGCCGGCACCTGAGAGGAGATGCCCGATGACTGGACACGCAGGAGCCGCGCCGCACGCCGCGGGCCGCGCGATGCGCGCGGAGGACGCAGCGTCGATTGTGGCGGTGCCGGATGTGGCGCTGTCCCCGGACGGCCGCCTCGTCGCCTACACGCGCGTCGACGTGGACCTCGAGCACGATGAGTATCGGTCGGCGATCTACGTCGTGCCCGCGGGCGGCGGCGAGCCGGCGCGCCTCACGCGCGGCGCGGGCCGCGACTGGGCGCCGCGCTGGTCGCCGGACGGGCGGTGGCTCGCGTTCCTCTCCGACCGGGACGGCAAGCCCGGGCAGCTCTACCTCCTGCCGGTCGGCGGCGGCGAGCCCCATCGGCTGACCTCGCTGGCCGGCGGCGCCGGGCCCGCCGCGTGGTCGCCCGACGGGGCGCGCGTGGCGTTCTGCGCGCGGGTGTCCAAGGATCAGCCGCCCGACGACCGCGCGGCGCAGGGGATGTGGACGAAGCGTCCCCGCGTCGTGACCCGCGGGGCGTACAAGGCCGACGGATCGGGCTACACGTTCGACGCGGTGTCCCAGCTCTTCGTCGCGGCGCTCGACTCGGGCGCCGTCACCGCGCTCACGGCCGGCGAGGCGGATCACGCGGCTCCCGCGTGGTCGCCGGATGGCCGCCGGATCGCGTATGTGCGCGGGCGCACCGGTCCGATGGATCTTCGCGCGTACGACGTGTGGGTGATGGACGCGGACGGCCGCCACGCGCGGCGTCTTTCGGAGGACGCCGGGCGCGCGGTGGCCCCGTCGTGGTCCCCGGAGGGCGGGACGATCGCGTTCTACGCGCTCGACACGCAGGACGCCGCGCTCGGGGACGCGATGGTGCGCGTGTGGCTGGTGCCGGTCGATGACGGGCCCGCGCGCCCGCTGACCGCGGGGTACGATCGGGCCGTCGCGCTCGCGCGCCAGCCGGAGGCGACCTCGCCCCCGGCGTGGTCGCCGGACGGCCGCACCCTCGTCGTGCCGATCGCCGACGCCGGGTGTGTGCACGTCGCGCGCGTGGCGGTGGCAGATGGGGCCGTGGCGGCCGTGGTCGGGGGCGCGCGGCAGGTCCAGGCGCTGTCCGCCGGCGCGCACCGGATCGCGTTCTCCGCGACCGACTGGTCGACGCCGGCGGACGTCTACGCGTGCGATCGCGACGGCACCCACGAGCGGCGCCTCACGCGGCTCAACGACGCCTGGCTCTCGGCGGTCGCGTTGCCCCACGTGGAGCATCGGCTGTTCGACGGCCCGCACGGTGGGACGCTCGACGGGTGGGTCGTCGCCCCGACCGACCGGCGGCGTCCGGCGCCGCTCCTCGTGGAGATCCACGGGGGGCCCCACAGCTACCACGGGAACGCATTTCCCGGGGGGGCGCTCCACATGTTCCTGCTCGCGTGCCGCGGATGGGCGGTGCTCGCGCTGAACCCGACCGGATCGGGCTCGTACGGCAAGGCCTTTCAGGACGGGATTCGCGGTCGGTGGGGCGAGCACGATCTGCCGGAGCAGCTCGCCGCGGTCGACGCGCTCGTGGCGGACGGCATCGCGGATCCCGCGCGCCTCGCGGTCAGCGGGTACTCCTACGGCGGGTTCATGACCGCGTGGACGACTTCGCACACGGACCGCTTCAAGGCGGCGGTCGTCGGCGCACCCGTCGTGAACGCGGAGTCGTTCCACGGGACGTCCGACATCGGGCCGTGGTTCACGCCGCGCGAGGTCGGGGGGGATCTGGTCGGCCACCGGGAGCTCTTCCGGCGGCTGTCGCCGATCCACTCCATCGAGCATGTGACGACCCCGACGCTTGTGGTGCACGGCGAGGCCGACGATCGGTGCCCGATTGGACAGGGCGAGGAGTGGTACATCGGGCTGCTCGCCATCGGGCGGGTGCCGACCGAGTTTGTCCGGTATCCGGGGCAGAGCCACGCGTTTCGCGGCAGCGGTCGGCCGAGCCACCGGATCGACCTGTTCCGGAGGGCCGCGGAGTGGCTGGAGCGGTACACGGTCGCGGAGCGCTGACGCCCGCGGATCGCTCGCCACGCGAGGCGTATGTTAGAATAGCGCGAGGCGCGTCGGCGGCGGCCGGGGGGACGGCACGTCGTCGCGCGGCCCGAGAGTCGTCCATGGGGTGGACGACGCACGGGCGGGGAGCGCGCATGCCGTGAGTCGACCGCGCGGAGATTCCAATGGCTCGCCGTCCGGGTCCGATGCCGGGGGCTCGCCTCTGTCCGGGCTGACGGATGCCCTCAAGGCCGCGATCCAGCGCATCGACAACCAAGTGTTGCTGTTTATCATCGCGATCGTGACCCTCTTGGTCATCCTCGCAGCGATCACCGGCCACTTGACCGAACCCGAGTTCATCGTCGCCTGCGTCGTTATCGCCGGGTTGACCATCACCGGCATCCTGCGGTCTGGCCGGCCGCAAGACGGCCCGAGGGCGGGCGGGCCGGTCGTCGACCAGCCCGCGCCGGAGGTCGCGACCAATACCTTCCATCAAGACCTCGCCCGTCATGACGTCGCGGGCCCGGACCCGGTGTTCGTGAGAAATGATTCCCGCGACGTGCGTCCGGCCGCCGACACGTCGGCGGTGACGAACGTCGACCGGGAAGCGTCTGCCGCCGGCGACGGCGCCGACCGGCTGGTCTCCGTCGAGGCGTCGCGTCTGCGGGATCTGAGAGACGTGCAGCAAAAGCTCCACGTGTACATCTCGGGTTTCATCGCGTCGAGCGTAGTGTCCAAGATGCTGGCGGGTATTCTGGAGGACATCGAAACGGCCGGGGGGCTGCCGAAGAGCGCCGACCGCCTGCGGGACTCCCTGAACATCGTGCGGCTCGACGGCGCGGCCGTGGTGAGCGTGCCGGACTGTGAGGCCACCGCGGAGTTTGACGACACAATGCGCGCCGTCCGGACGCTGTGGGACGAGAAGTTGGGCAGCGGTGATCTTTCGCGAACGGGCGCCGACCTGCCCGACGCCGTGCGGGAGTTCGCCGATGCCATCGAGCGCATGGAAATCCTCGTCGACGAGATCGCCCTACGGTGCCGGACGGCGACGCCGGAGAACCTGACCCTGCTGAAGAACACGGTGGAGAGCATCTGGGACAACTGGGCCGGCGCGCCGCGGCGCCCCCGAGGACAGAAGCGGGAGGTGCGCCCCGACCAGCGCAAGGTGGAGGCGGCGGCCGTGGGTGCGGAAAACTCCGGGCGAGGCAAGCGGAGGATCGCGCCCGACGATCTCAAGGTGGAACAGCGCGGCTCTCTCGCCTAGCCGGCGCGGCGCAGGCCTGTTGGGCGCCGCGCGTCCCGCGTCGATCGCGCGTCACTCCGATGATCCGGCGGCCGGCCGCCGCGCCCGTCCGTCCCGTTCCACGATGACCCCGTACGCCGCGGCGCCCGTGGGCGTGATGTACCCCTCGTCGAGGTCGCGCTGCACGCGCTCCAGCGGCCGCTCGGCGGGAGGTCCGTAGCCGCTGCCCCCCGCGATCTCGATCGTCGCGCGCTCCTCCGGCGCGCGCAGTTCCACCACGCCCGATCGATCGGCGGCCTCTCCGTGCGCCCCGCCGTGGGAGCCGGCGAGGCGGGCGCGCGCCAAGGCTCCCGGATGCCCGCCGTGCAGCCCGGGCGTCGGCACGAGCTGGCCGAGCGGCCAGCAGTCGACGAGGGCCGGCGTCGGGCCGGCCGCGAGCAGCCGGATCCGCACCCGCTGGCCCAGTCCGCCGCGGGCGCGTCCCGGGCCGCCGCTGTCGGGGATCAGCTCCTTGCATTCCACCAGGAGCGGCGTGCGGCTCTCGAACATCTCGACCGAGACGTTCGCGGCGGAGGTCGGATAGAGGAGCGCAGACTTGCCGTCGCCGTGGGCGCTTGCGCCCTGGCCGCCGCCCTGGAACAGGTGGTCGTTGAAGACCCGCCCGGTGCCGTCGACGCCGTACGCGCCCATGCCGATCGGGAGACCCGTGAACGCCTGCACCCGGTCCGGGAGGACGCCGGCGAGCGCCAGGAACACCGCGGGACCCAGGTGCCAGCCCGTATGCGTGCGGCTGTTTACGGCGGCCGGGTACCGGCAGTTGAGGATGGATCCCTCCGGCGCGATGACGCGAAACGGCCGGTAGCAGCCGGCGTTGGACCGGATCTCGGGCGTCAGGATCGATTTCAGCGCGTACGTGGTGTGCGCGGCCGTGTAGTGGTACGTGCAGTTGACGCCGCCGCGCGGCAGCTGCGGCGGCGCGCCGGTCCAGTCGACCGTGATCTCGTCTCCGCGGACCGTGACCGCGCAGGGCAGCCGCAGCGGCTCGCCCATCCCGTCGAACCCGACCTCGCTCCGGTACGTCCCCTCCGGCACCGCGCGGATCGCGTCCCGCATGGCGCGCTCCGCCCGATCCTGCACCTCGTGCGCCAGCACCGCGAGGGAGTCGAGGCGGTACTCGTCCATGAACGCGACGAGGCGCGTCGCGCCCACGTGGTTGCTCGTGACCTGCGCCTGAATGTCGCCGAGCACCATCTCGGGGCGCCGGACGTTGCGGCCGATCATCGCTGCGAGGTCCTCGTTGAGCACGCCGGCCCGGTAGAGGCGGAGCGGTGGAATCTGCAGCCCCTCGTCGTACACCTCGCGCGCGAGGGACGAGTCCCGGGTCCCGCCGATGTCCGACGCGTGGGCGATCGACCCCACCAGGCCGACGAGCGCGTCCCGGCGGAACACCGGCGTGACGATGGCGAGGTCGGGCAGATGCCCGGCGCAGATCCACGGGTCGTTGGTGATCAAGACATCGCCGGGGGCGAGCGTCTCTTTCGGATACGCCCGCAGCATCTGCCGGACCGCGAGCGGCAGCGTCAGGTTGAACACCGGCATCGAGCGCGTGGAGTGGGCGATCGACTGGGCGTCCGCGTCGAACAGTTCGCACCCGAAATCCTGCGCTTCGCCGATGATCGTACTGAACGCGGTGCGGTAAATCGTGATCCAGCATTCTTCGGCGATGTGGACGAGCCGGCTCCACATGATCTCGAGCGACACCGGATCAAACGGAGGCGTCATCGCGCGTCGCGCGAGGTCGGCGCGCGGGCCGCGGGCGGGGCCACCCGGACGATCAGGTTGGAGAGGGGATCGACCGTCAGCGCGTCGCCGGGCCCGACGACGGTTGTGGCCTCGCGCTCCTCGACGATCGCAGGTCCCCGGACGCGCGCGCCTGGGACCAGGCGGTCGCGGTCGTAGACCGGAACCTCCACGAATCCCTCGGTCTCGGGGAAGTAGGCGGCGCGTCGCCCCCGCAGCGCGGCCGCGCCGTCGGTTCCCGGGACGCGCCGGTACGCGCGAGCGCGAGGGCCGGCGGCGGGCCGGTCACGAGGACGCGCCAGTTGAGCACTTGCACCTGGCGCCCGGGGAGGAAGGTGCCGTACAGCCGCCGGTATTCGGCCTCGAACGCGGCCGCGAGCACCGGCGCGTGGGTCTCGGCGAGGCGGCCGTCGGGGACCGGGATCTCGATGTCGTGGAACTGCCCGGCGAGGCGCGCGTCGGCGCGGCGCCGGCAGGTGACTTCCTCGGGCCGGACGCCGGCGTCGCGGAGCAGCGCGCGGCCCTGCGCCTCCATCGCCTCGTACAGCGCCGTGACCTGCGTCCACTCGAGCGCATCGAGGACGCCCGGGTGGGAGTGGACGAGATCGAAGCTCGTGGGGGAGACGAGGAAGCCGAGCGCCGAGGCGACCCCTGAGGCCCGCGGGACGATCACCTCCTCGACGCCGAGGATCCGGGCGACCCGGGGCGCGTGCGCCGGACCCGCGCCTCCGAACGCGACCATCGCGAACCGCCGGGGATCCTGCCCGCGTTCGATCAGATACACGCGCGCCGCGGCGGCCATGTTCTCGCTCACGATCTGGTACACGCCCCAGGCGGCGGCGATCGGATCGAGCCCGACCTGGGCGCCGAGGCGTCCGAGCGCGCGCGCCGCGGCGTCCCGGTCGAGCCGCATCGTCCCGCCGAGAAAGGAGCCGGGATCGAAGTAGCCGAGGACGACGCAGGCATCGGTGACGGTCGCGTCGTCCCCGCCGAGCCCGTAGCTGGCCGGCCCCGGAGAGGCGCCCGCGCTGTGGGGGCCCACCTTCAGGAGCCCGAGCGTGTCGACGCGCGCGACCGACCCGCCGCCGGCGCCGATCTCCATCATGTCCACGACCGGCACGGTGACCGGCAGCCCGGACCCGCGCTTGAACCGGTGGACGCGCGCCGCCTCGATGCTCGGCGCGATCTCCGGGCGGCCGTCGCGAATCAGGCACAGCTTCGCGGTCGTGCCCCCCATGTCGAACGCGACGAGATCCCGCCGGGCGAGCTGCGCGCCGAAGAAGGCGGTGACGAGCGCGCCGCCGGCCGGCCCGGACTCCAAGAGGCGGATCGGAAACCGGCGCGCGGCGTCCGGCGCGATCGTGCCGCCCGAGGACTGCATCAGCGTAAACCGGCCGCGGAAGCCGCGGGCGTCGAGCGCCCGAGCCAGGCGCGCGAGGTACCGGTCGGCCAGCGGCTGTACGTACGCGTTGCAGGCCGTGGTGCAGGTGCGCTCGTACTCGCGGATCTCCGGATCGACCTCGCTCGAGATAGACACGCTGAGGGTGGGGTGCGCTCGCGCGAGGAGGTCCCGGACCGCGCGCTCGTGCGCGGGGTTGGCGTACGCGTGGAGGAACGCGACGGCGATCGCCTCGACCCCCTGCGAGACCAGCGTCCGGGCGGCCGCCCGCACCTCGTCCGGATCGAGCGGCCTGAGCACCGTGCCGTCCCGGGCGAGGCGCTCGTCGACCTCGATCCGCCACCGCCGGGGAACGAGCGGGGCCGGGTACTGGAGGAAGAGGTCGTAGATGTCGTAGCGCTGCTCCTTGCCCATCTCGAGGATGTCTCGGAATCCCCGGGTCGTCATGAGGGCGGTGCGCGCGCCGGTGCGCTCGATGATCGCGTTTGTCACGAGCGTGGTGCCGTGTACGAGGGCCGCGACGTCGCCGAGGGCGATGTCGGCGGCCCGGCACAATTCCTCGAGGCCGCGGAGCGCCCCCTCGGCCGGGTCGCGCGGGGTCGTCAGCAGCTTGTGCAGGCGGATCTCGCCGGTCGCGTCGTTGGCCAGCACGAGGTCGGTAAACGTGCCGCCGATGTCGAGGCCGATCCGATACGGTCGAGGCATGCGTACGGCTCCCCGGGCCACTTCTCCGGCCGTCCGGCCGGGGCCTCTGCCGGGACAGGGTGCGGGGCGGTCCGCGGCGAACAACAGTCGACGCCGAGCCGCCGCCCGGACCCTCGGGCACGGGCTCGGCGCGCCACCCTCTGGGGGGAGTTCGGATGGCGAATCTTGGTCGGCCTCTTCAAATGCAACTTCCGCTGTCGATGAACCGCGGCGAGACGGTCCTGGGCATCATCGTGGCCGTCCTCGCGGCGCTGCTCACCACCGTCGTGGCATGGTGCCTGCATTTGTCGTTCCCGAAGGACGGCTTTCTATTTCTCGACATCCCGTTAGTGGGCATCGTCGCGTACTACTTCGGCAGCCTGCCGGGGGTCGTGTCCGGATTGGTGGCGATGGTCGCCGGATGGTACCTGATCATTCCGCCCGCGTACACCCTGGTCGTGTCTCCGGAGACGCTGCCGATTCTCGCGCTGTTCTGGTTGGTGCTGATCGCGACGGTCGAAGGCGCGGCGCGGCTTCGCGTCGCGCAGGGGGCGTCGAGCCGCCTGGCGATGATCGTCGAGTCGGCGGACGACGCGATCCTAAGCCAGTCGCTCGATGGGGTCATCCTGACGTGGAACGCGGGCGCCGAGCGGCTATACGGGTACTCCGCCGCGGAGGCGATCGGGAAGCCGATCACGATGCTCGCGCCCGCGGACGGTCCCGACAACATGCGGCAGCGGCTGGAGTTGCTGCGGCGCGGTGGCCCGATCCAGCGCTACGAGAGCGTCGCGATCAGAAAGGACGGCACGCCGATCGACGTGGCCGTGACGGTCTCGCTCCTCGGCGACGCGTCGGGTTCCGTGAGCGGCGCCTCGGCGGTCGTCCGCGACATCTCGGACCGGAAGCGCACCGAGCGTCACCAGCAGTTCCTGGTCGAGGCGGCTAACGTGCTCGGGTCCTCGCTCGACATCCAGCGCACACTCGAGGGTCTCGCGGCGCTCGCCGTGCGCAGGGTGACCGATTTGTGCACCGTCGATTTGGTCGGCGAGGACGGCCGGGTCCGGCCCGTGGCCGTGGTGCACCACGATCCCGACCGGCAGCCGCTGGCATCGGCCCTGCGCGAAGGATTTCCGTCCGACCTCGGCGCGCGCCGGCTCGCGACCGAGGTGATCCGCACCGGGCGGCCGGTGCTGTACGAGGACGCGACCGACGAGGTGCTGGCCCGGAGCATCGGCGATCCCCGCACGCGGGCCGTGATGCGGGAGCTCGGATGCCGGTCGATGATGGTGGTCCCGCTGACGGTCGGGAATCGGGTGCTCGGTGCGCTCGGGTTCATTTCGACCGCGTCGGGACGGCGGTACACCCGGTCCGATCTGGCCTTTGCCGAGGAGCTCGCGAGCCACGCCGCGGTCGCCGTCGACAACGCGCGCCTGCACCAGGCGGAGCAGATTCAGCGGCAGGCGGTCGAGCGGCTCCAGGCGATCACCGCCGGCCTCTCCAAAGCCATCACGCCGGCGGACGTGGCGTCGGTCGTCATCGACCAGGCGCTGCCGGCGATCGGGGCGAGCGCGGCCCTGGTCTCGCTGTTGAGCGCCGACGGCAAGACGCTCGAGGCGATCCGCGACATCGGCCTCGGGGAGGCGCTCGGCCGGCGCTGGCAGCGCATCCCGGTCGAGGATCGCGAGACGCCGATCCGCGACGTCCTGCGCGACGGGGCGGCGGTGTTTCTCGAGTCGCTCGACGTCATGGCCAAATCGTTCCCGGGCATCCTGCCGCTGCCGCGTCCGGTCGGCGCGCGCGCGGTGCTGCCGCTGCAGACGGCGGGCGCCCCCTTTGGCGTGATGCTGTTCCTGTTTCCGACGCCGCTTGAGTTCTCGGACCGAGACCGGGCGCTGCTGCTCGCGATCGCCCGCCTGTGCGCGCAGGCGCTCGAGCGGGCCCGCCTGTACGCGCACGAGCACCGCGTGGCGGAGACCCTGCAGCACGCGCTGCTGCCGGTCACGCTGCCGGAGGTCCCCGGGCTGCACGTGCATGCGACGTACGTGCCCGCGAGCCCGGGCGCCGAGATCGGCGGGGATTGGTACGACGCATTTCGGCTGCCGGACGGCCGCCTCGCGCTCGTGATCGGCGACGTCGTGGGCCACGGGGTCGACGCGGCGGTGATCATGGGACAGGTGCGGCACTCGATGCGCGCGGCGGCGCTCGAGCACCGCGCGCCCGCGGGCGTGCTGGCGGCCGCGAGCGAGGTGCTTCGCCTGAGTCACGCGGACGAGGCGATGACGACCGCGGTGTTCGGCGTCCTGGATCCGATCGCGCTCACCTTCACCTACGCGACCGCGGCGCATCCCGCGCCGATCGTGGCCGTGGACGGACGCGCGCACGCGCTCGCCACGGGCGGGCTGCCGCTCGGGTTCTTGGAAGCGCAGCCCGCGCCGTCGTGGACCGTGGACCTCGCGCGGGGCTCGCTCGTCGTGCTGTACACCGACGGTCTGGTCGAGGTGTCGCGCGACGCCGTCGCGGGACACGCCGCGCTCCTGTCCGCCGTCGAGCGTGAACTCGAGACGCCGTCGGCCGACCCCGCGGCGCGGATCCTGGAGCGCGTCGTCGGCGACCGGCGCGCGTCGGACGACATCGCCATCGTCGTGGTCGCGCTGGACGCCGTCCCGCTCGAACGCCTGGACCTGGTCTTCCCCGCGGCGATGTCGAGCCTGCGTCCGATCCGCCACGCGATGCAGCAGCTGATGGAGAACCTCGGGGTGGAGGCCTCGCGGGCGTCGGCGATGATCATCGCGACCGGGGAGGCTGTCAACAACACGATCGAGCACGCCTACGGGGTCCGTCCTGGGACGGTGCACCTCCGGGCGCGCCGCGACGGAGACATGCTCAGGGTCGAGATCGAGGATCGGGGGCGGTGGCGGCCGCAGCGCGCGGATACGCGGGGAGGCCGGGGCATTACCCTCATGCGCGGCCTGGTGGACGCCATGGACATGACCACGACCGAGACGGGCACCGTGGTCCGCCTGGCGATCGCGATCCCGTCGGCCGCGCCGCTGCGGGAGCGCGCGGCGGCCCTGCCCACGCTGCGAGCGGCCGAGACGCCCCGGGAGCGGCCCACCGCCCGCCGGCGGGTCGACGATCTGGCGGAGATGGTGGTCGGATTCGTGGGGACCGTCCCCGTCGTCTCGCTCGAAGGGGACCTCGACCAGGTCAACGTGGCACGGTTTGCGGCGATGCTCGAGGATGCGGTGGTGCAGGCGTCCGGAGTCGTCGTGCTGTCGCTCTCCTCCGTGTCCTATCTCGACAGCCGCGGCCTGCAGGCCCTGCTGCAGGTCGGGCGCCGCATCGGCACGCGCCGGTGCCGCCTCGTGCTCGTTGCGTCCCCGGGGTCGCCCGCGCGCCGCCTGCTCGACACGTCCGGGCTCGGCGGGATCTTCCCGGTGTACGCCGCGGTGGAGGACGCCGCGGCCGCGCCGGACGAAACGGTGTCGTAGACGGGCGCTGTCCCGACCGGCTACCGCGGATCCGGCTCTGCGCGCTGCGTAAACCGAATGTAGTCGAGGTTCTGGGCTTCCACCCCCAACTGGCGCAGCATCGCCATCGCCTGCGCGCGGTGGTGGACGTCGTGCAGGAGGATCTGCACGGCGATGTCACCCTTCGTGGCCGTCAGCCGGACCGGTCCGCTCTCCCGCACGAGCCGCGCGGTCACCTCGCGGTCCCAATCGGTCGTGCGGGCAAGGGCCGCGCGGATCTCGGCCGACTGCGCGGCCCACACCGGCTCGAGGTCCGCCAGGGTCGGCTGCTTGGCTTCGGAGAACGGCCACTCGCCGGCGGGCGGCAGCGGCTCCTCCAGGAGCCGGTGTGACAGGAAGAACTCCGCCCGGGCGATCTCGACGAGCGAGCCCCGGACGGACCGCATGCCGAAGGGAAACGCCTGCGTGTACTGCGCCTGTGACAGCGGGCGCACCCAGGTCAGCAGCTTCTCGCGGGCTTGCAGCTGGACGTCATAGACGCGCGCGAACTCCACGGCGCTCTCCTCCCTCTCACCCGAAGATGCGGCGCAGCGTCTCGTCGACCGACCCATGCCGGCCGGTGAACGTCGGGGTGTCGCGCAGCGTGTACGGCCGCCCCGCAGTGCTCCGCATCCCGGTGACCAACTCTTGGAACTTGGTCAGATCGTCGGTCTCGTAGCCGACGACGAACTCCCAGTCGGACAGCCCGGTGCAGTAGAGCAGCAGCTGCTCGATCTCCTCAAAGCTGTGCCCGAAGCGCGCGTGCTCCATCATCATCGTGCGGCGGATCTCCGGGGCCATCTGGTACCATTCATGGGTCTTGCTGAACGGGTACACGATGAGAAAGCGGCGGCGCGATCCGGGGACGGTGACGTTCGTGCCGTCGCGCCCCGTGTACTGCGACGGGCGCACGAATCCCCACAAGCTCCACGTGAGCTCCAGCCCGCTGCGCGCGAGCGCGCCCGCGGAGGCCTGAAACGCGTCCGGATCGGACGCGGCGACCCAGCAACCCAACTCGGCGTCTCCGCGGAACCCGACGAGGCTGTACGTGTACAGACCGGCGATTCCAGGGACGCTCGACGCTTCCTCGAGCGCCTCCCGGGCGCGCCCGGCTCCCGCGGGGGTCCGTTCCCCCGGCGGCACGCGGTAGAACAGGAATCCGTGCATCTGCGGTGTGTCCATCTGCGGTGCCTCCTCAGTCCCCGGCGCGGCCGGACGGCCGCGCCTCTAGAACGTCACAAACTCCTGGGTGAGTTCGTCGATGCGCGTCGCCATGTCCGGTGCGAGCGTCACGTCGACCGCCTTGAGGTTTTCCTCCTGCTGGGCCACGCGCGTCGCGCCGACGAGCGCGGTCGTGATCCCGGGGCGGCCGATCACCCACGCGAGCGTGAGCTGCGCGACCGTGACGCCGGCCTCGGCCGCGAGCTGCTGCATCGCGACCGAGAGCGCCAGATTGCGTTCGTTCATGCGCTCGCGAAACTGCGGCTGGGTCAGCGCCCGCGAGCCCTGCGGCGGCTCGGCGCCGGGCTTGTACTTGCCGGTCAGGACGCCGCCCGCGAGCGGGAAGTACACGACGAGCCCGACCCCTTGGTCGAGGCACAGCGGGACGAGTTCCGGCTCGATCCGGCGGTCGGCCGGGGAGTACGCCGGCTGGACCGAGTCGTAGCGGACGAAGTGGTGCCGGTCGCTCGTCCAGAGGGCCTTGCACACTTGCCAGGCGGTGAAGTTGGAACATCCGATGTAGCGGACCTTGCCCTGGCTCACGAGGTCGTCCAGGGCGCGCAGCGTCTCGTCCATCGGCGTGTGCGGGTCGAAGGTGTGCATCTGGTACAGGTCGATGTGATCCGTCTGGAGCCGCCCGAGGCTGCGCTCGACCTCGCGCATGATGTGCCACCGAGACGTGCCGCGGTCGTTGGGGCCGTCGCCGACCTTGCCCGCGCACTTGGTGGCGATGAGCGCGTCCCCGCGCCGATCCTTGAGGGCCCGGCCGATGATCGACTCGGACCGCGTTTCCGTGTAGGTGTTGGCGGTGTCGAGCAGGTTGACGCCGTGGTCGAGGGCGTGATGAATGATGGCCGCCGAGGTGGCTTCGTCGGCGCGGCCGCCGAACGAGTTGCATCCAAGCCCGTAGACGGACACGCGAAGTCCCGAACGTCCAAGCTGGCGGTAGTTAATCGGACTCACCTCCGGTGGTTGGTGGCGCGAGGTCGCACCACACTGATTTGGCCTCGCGCGCGGCGGCCCCTGCTTGCCTTCGGGGCTCCGCGCTACAGGTCCAGCCCCACGCGCGCCGCGCCTGTGAGCGCGACGTCGGGACGCGTGATCACGTGCACCGGGATCGCGTCGAGCAGGGCCGACAACCGGCCTTTGTCGCGGAACGCCGCCATGAACCCGCCCGCGTCGAGCGCGGGCAGGATCCGCGGCGGAATGCCGCCCCCGAGGTAGACGCCGCCCGTCGCCAGGACCTTGAGGGCGAGGTTCCCGGCCTCGGCCGCCAGGATCGACACGAACAGCGCGAGCGTGGCCACCGCCAACTCCGCCGGCGGCACGTGCTCGGTCGCCGCCCGGAGGATCACGGGGGTGGGATCGGCCGCCGCGGCGAGCTGCCCGGTCAGCCACGCGGGCTCCGGTGCGGTCCCGGCCGCTTTGAGGTGCGCGTACAGGCGCGGAATCCCGATGCCCGAGCAGACCCGCTCGTAGCTGACGTGCGACCCGTCCCGCGCGAGCGACTCGAGCAGGCCCCACTGGGTCGCGCCACGCGGCGCGAAGTCGCCGTGGCCGCCCTCCGAGGGGTGCGCCTGGTAGTGTCCGCCGTTCGCGGTGAGAAACGCTTCGCCGAGGCCGGTGCCGGGCGCGACGACCGCGATCGCGCCCTCGGGAACCGCGCGCCCGGTGTTGAGGGTGTGCAGGTCGGACGCGTCCAGGTCGGGCACGGCGCTTGCGATCGCCACGAGGTCGTTGACGACCCGCACCCGCTGCAGGCCGAGCAGCTGCCGAAGGTGCGTCTCGTCGATCGTCCACGGCAGGTTCGTGATCTTGGCCGTGCCCCCGACGACCGGACCCGCGACGCCGAAGCTCGCCCGGTCGATCGGATGGGCGAGCTGCCGGCGGAACTCCTGCACGATCGCCTCCAGGCTCTCGTAGTCGCCGCTGCGGAACGTCGCCTCGGCCAGCGGGGCGCGGGGGCCTGCCTCGGGCGAGAAGACGCCGAGCGCCGTCTTGGTGCCTCCGATGTCTCCCGCCAGCAGCATCCGGCTCCCTCCCGTGTCGGGCCGCGACGCCCGCCGGCCCACGCTCACCGGTGTGTTGGCCGGGGACGCGATCGAGACCTTCGGCGCCGGGTGGGGGTCCAATATCCTGTGGTTCGTGCGCGGGCGGGCGGCGGGATTGCCCTCGTTCGCGGGATCCCCGGCGGCGCACGGGGTGCCGGTGGGGCCGCCGAACCGCGCCGGGGGCGGAGGAGTTCGTAGCAACACCGCGAACCCCCACCCAATTGCGCACGTACAGAACCCATGAGGTGACCCCGACGTCACCCGGGCCGCAGTCGGCGGCCCGCACGGACCGAACATCACACGTAGGGGAGGGGGCGCTTAATGAACAATCACCAACTCGAGGTATTGCTTCGAGACCTTCGGACGGGGCGGCTGAACCGCCGTCAGGCGATCACGCGCCTCGCGGCGCTCGGCATCTCGGCGACCGGGATCGCGGCGTTCTTCTCGGCGGCCGCGCCGCGCGCGGCCCGGGCCGCCGGCGCGGTGACGCGCGGCTCGCAGGGGACGCTGAAGCTGCTGTACTGGCAGGCGCCGACCATCCTGAACCCGCATCTCGCCGACGGTGTGAAGGACTTTCACGCCTCGCGCGTCGTCCTCGAGCCGCTCATGACCTTGGACGGGGCCGGGACCTTTACGCCGGTGCTTGCGGCCAACGTACCGTCCATGGCCAACGGGCAGGTCGGGAAGGACGGCAAGACGGTCATTTATAAATTGAAGCCGGGCATCAAGTGGGCCGACGGCCGGCCGTTTACCGCCGACGATGTCGTGTTCACGTTCCAGTTCGTGCACAACAAGCAGACCGCGGCGAACACCTACGGCAGTTACGTCAACGTCGCGAAGGTCGAGCCGCTCGATCCGCTCACGGTCAAGGTGACGTTCGTGGCGGCAACGCCGGCCTGGTATCTGCCGTTCGTGGGCGCCCAGGGCATGATCTTGCCGCGCCACGCCCTCGACGCGTACATCGGCAGCAACGCGCGGAACGCGCCGTTCAACCTCAAGTCGTTCGGGACCGGGCCGTTCATGGTGGACAGCTTCCGGCCGGGCGACCAGGTGGTGTACACGATCAACCCCAACTACCGGGATCCCAACAAGCCCGCGTTCAGCGGGGTGCAGTTGAAGGGCGGCGGCGATCCCACATCGGCGGCCCGCGCGGTGTTCGAGACCCTGGAGTACGACTACGCGTGGAACCTGCAGGTCGAGTGGCCGGTGCTGCAGCAGATGGTGGCCGAGGGCAAGGGCCAGCTGCTGGTCGGCGCGGGCGGCGGGGTGGAGCAGATCTACACGAACCAGACCGACCCGAACAAGACGGTGGACGGCGAGCGGTCGTCGCTCAAGGCGCCGCACCCGTTCCTGACGGACCTCAAGGTCCGGCAGGCGCTGGGGCTGGCGCTCGACCGCCAGACGATCGCCCAGCAGCTGTATGGCCAGGAGGGCAACGCGACCGCGAACGTGCTGACGACGCCGACCAGCCTCGCGTCGAAGAACACGAAGATGGCGTACGACCTCGCAATGGCCAATCAGCTCCTCGACGAGGCCGGATATACCCGCGGGCCGGACGGCATTCGCCAGAAGGGCGGCGTGAAGCTCCAGATGCTGTTCCAGACGAGCGTGAACAGCCTGCGGCAGAAGGAGCAGGAGATCATCAAGCAGGGCTGGGCCCAGCTCGGGGTCTCGACGACCCTGAAGTCGGTCGACGCGGGCGTGTTCTTCAGCAGCTCTCCGGGCAACAACGACACGGTCGGCCACTTTTACACCGACGTGCAGATGTACACCGACACATTCGGCTCGCCGTTCCCGGCGTCGTACATGGCGCAGTGGTACGCGAAGGACCCGTCCCAGCAGGTGGCGCAGAAGGTGAACAACTGGGCCGGGATCGACAACTGCCGCTGGATCGACAAGCAGTACAACGACTGGTACGATCAGGCGCTCGTCGAGCTGGACCCCAACAAGAACCGCGACCTCTGGATCAAGATGAACGATCGGGTCATCGACCAGGCGGTGTCGCTGCCGATCATCGACCGCACGATCGTGTCGGGCCACGTGAACAGCCTGGATGTGGGGCAGAACATGTCCCCGTTTGACTCGGAGACCCGCAACATCGCGGACTGGACGCGGAAGTCGTAACCGCTCACACGCGGACCGCGGCGTGCCGCACGATGCCGCCGCGGTTCGCGTGTGAGCGCAGGGAGGCAGATGCCGTAGGCTGATTATGAAGGGGGACACCGATGAAGCGGGACGCGTTTCGCAGGATCGTGCGTGACCTCCGGACCGGCGGGATCACCCGTCGTGAGGCGATCGGCAAGTTGGCCGTGCTCGGGCTCTCGGCGGCCGGCATTGGATCGGTGCTGTCCGCGGCCGCCCCGGGCGTCGCGCGGGCCGCGGCGCCGGGCAAGCGCGGCGGGAGCGGCACCCTCAAGCTGCTCTATTGGCAGGCGCCCACGATCCTGAACCCGCACCTCGCGCAGGGCACCAAGGACTACCACGCGGCGCACATCGTCAACGAAGCGCTGATGTCGGCGGATTCCGCCGGGAACTTCACCCCCGTGCTCGCGGCGAACGTGCCGTCCCGGGCCAACGGCCAGGTGGCAGCGGACGGCAAATCCGTGGTCTACAAGCTCAAGCCGAACATCAAGTGGGCGGACGGGCGCGCGTTTACGTCCGACGACGTCGTGTTCACCTATCAGTTCGTGGCGAACAAGCTGACCGGCGCCACGACGTACGGCAGCTACGTGAGCGTCGCGAAGGTGGAACCGCTCGATCCGCTGACCGTGAAGATCACGTTCAAGGCGCCGACCCCGGGCTGGTACCAGCCGTTCGTCGGCGAGAACGGGATGATCCTGCCCCGGCACGCGCTCGACCCGTACATCGGCAGCAACGCCCGCAGCGCGCCGTTCAATCTGCTCTCGTTCGGCACGGGGCCGTATACCGTGGACAGCTTCCGGCCCGGCGACCTCGTGGTCTACAAGATCAACCCGTACTACCGTGATCCCAACAAGCCGGCGTTCGATCAGGTCCAGATGAAGGGCGGGGGGGACGCGACCTCCGCCGCGCGCGCCGTGTTTGAGACCGGCGAGTACGACTACGCGTGGAACCTTCAGGTCGAGTGGCCGGTGCTGCAGAACATCGCCAAGGGCGGGAAGGGCCAGCTGCTGATCGGCGCTGGGGGCGGCGTCGAGCAGATCTACTTCAACTTTACCGACCCAAACAAGACCGTGGACGGGGAGCGGTCGTCGGTAAAGGCCCCGCATCCGTTCCTCACCGATGCGAAGGTCCGGCAGGCGCTGGCGCTCGCGATCGACCGGCAGACGATGGCCGATCAGCTGTACGGGCAGGAGGGGGTCGCCACCGCGAACACGCTGACGACGCCCACGACGCTGGCCTCGAAGAACACGAAGATCGTCTACGACCCCGACCAGGCGAACAAGATCCTGGACGAGGCGGGGTGGCAGCGCGGCCCGGACGGCGTCCGGCAGAAGGGCGGGGTGCGCCTCGCGGTGGTGTTCCAGACGAGCATCAACAGCCTGCGGCAGAAGGAGCAGGAGATCGTCAAGGCCGGCTGGGACAAGGTCGGCGTCGCGACGACCCTCAAGTCGGTCGACGCCGGCGTCTTCTTCAGCAGCGGGCCCGGCAACAACGACACGTGGGCGCACTTCTATACCGACGTCGAGATGTTCACCACGACGTTCGGCTCGCCGTTCCCGATCGGCTATATGGCGCGGTTCTACACCGGCGACACGGCCCAGGACATTCCGCAGAAGTCCAACGACTGGTCGGGGATCGCGTGCACCCGCTGGGTGGATAAGACCTACAACGACCTGTACGATCAGGTCCAGTCCGAGCTCGACCCGACCAAGGGCCACGACCTGTGGGTCAAGATGAACGACCGCGTGATCGACCAGATCGCGAGCGTCCCGCTGATCGACCGGAAGAGCGTCTCCGCGCGGGCGAACACGCTCGACACCGGGGGCAACATGACCGCCTTCGACGACGAGACGTGGAACATCGCGGACTGGACGCGCAAGGGCTAGCGGCGGACACGACGAGAGGGCGCGTGGCGTCGGGATGACGCACTTCATCGGGCGGCGGCTGCTCCATGCGATCCCCACGCTGGTGCTGATCAGCATGGTGGTGTTCGCGATTCTCGCGCTCGCGCCCGGGGATCCGCTCGCGGGGTTCGCCGCGAACCCCGATATCCCGCCCGAAGTGCGGATGAACATCCGCCACCAGTTGGGCCTGGACGATCCGGTCTACGTGCGGTACGTTCAAGTGGGCGACGTCGTTCGTCGAGGGTAACTGGGGGTATTCGTTCCAGAGTCACGTGCCGGCCGACCAGCTGATCGGCCAGCGGCTGCCGACGGACCTGGCGGTCGTCGGCTCGTCGTACGTGATCGCGGTGCTGTTCGCGATCCCGATCGGCGTCCTGTCCGCCGTGAAGCAGTACTCCATCTTCGATCAGGTCGCCACTACGCTGGCGTTCATCGGGTTCTCGCTCCCAACGTTCTTCACCGGGATCCTGTTCATCATCGTGTTCAGCGTGAAGCTGCACTGGCTGCCGTTCATCTACAACACGACCGTGACCGATCCGGTGCAGATCCTCAAGCAGTCGGTGATGCCCGTGGTGGTGCTCGCCCTGTTCACGTCCGCCACGCTGATGCGCTTTGTCCGGTCGTCGATGCTGGATAACGTGCAGCAGGACTACGTGCGCACCGCGCTCGCGAAGGGCCTGCGCTCCGGGAAGGTGATCGTGCGCCACGTGCTCCGGAACGGGCTGATCCCCGTGGTGACCCTGCTGGCGCTCGGGCTGCCCGCGGTGTTCACGGGCGCGGTGATCACGGAGCAGATCTTCCGCGTTCCCGGGATCGGGTCGCTGTTGATCACCGCGATCCAGAACAGCGACACGCCGGTCGTAATGTGCATCACGTTCGTCTACGCGATCCTCGTCGTGGTGTTCAACATCATCGCCGACGTGCTGTACGGGCTGCTCGACCCGAGGATTCGCTATGGTTAGCGTGCGCCCGGACGCGGTCGGCCAGCCCGCGCTGCCGGCGGCGGTGCGCGCGTCCCGCCGTCCGCCGCGCACCCTGTGGGGCGACGCGTGGCGGCGGTTTCGGAAGCACCGGCTCGCGATGGCCGGCGGCGCGATGTTCCTGTTTCTCACCGCCGCGACCATCATCGGCCCGATCATCTACCATGTGCCGATCGGCGCGATCGACTTCCATAACGCGCGGCTGACCCCGTCGTGGGCGCACCCGTTTGGCACGAACGACCTCGGCCAGGACATGCTGGCCCGCTGCCTGTACGGCGGGCGCATCTCGATCGCGGTGGGCTTCGCCGCGATGCTGGTCTCGATGACGCTGGGCACGCTCGTGGGCGCCATCGCGGGGTTTTTCGGCCGGACGACGGATCACGTCCTGATGCGGCTCACGGACGTGTTCATCTCGCTGCCAAGCCTTCCGCTGTTGCTGCTCGTCCTCTACTTGTACCGGGACGGGCTGGCGAAGATGTTCGGGCCGCAGCTCGGCATCTTTTGGCTGATCGTCGTCGTGCTCGGCGGCCTCAACTGGATGCCCACCGCGCGGCTGGTGCGGGCCGGATTCTTGGCGGTGAAGGAGCGGGAGTTCATGGAGGCGGCGCGCAGCCTCGGGGTCGGCCCGGTCTCGCAGATCTTCCGCCACATCCTGCCAAACACGCTGAGCCCGGTGATCGTGTCGGCGACGCTCTCGGTCGGCACCGCGATGATCGCGGAGGCGACGCTGTCGTTTCTCGGACTCGGCTTTCCGCCGGATATCCCGTCGTGGGGACGCCTCCTGTACGACGCGCAGAACTACCTCGACCTCGCGCCCCACATGGCGTTGTTCCCCGGGCTGATGATCTGCCTCGCGGTGCTGTCCATTAACTACGTGGGCGACGGACTCCGGGACGCGCTCGACCCCCGCAAGGTCTCGTAACGCCGGTTCGACGTCCTGTGCCCCGGCGCGCTCTCCGGCGACGCAGGATTTTCCGCGTGCGGCGCGAATACGGCCCCCGCGGCGTTCACACGAGGTCGCATTTTTCGTCGGAGGACTGGATGAAGCTGTTGTCGGCCGCGCTCGCGCTCGTTCTGTCCCTTGCCGCAGGATTGGGGACGGGCTCCGCACAGCCGCAGCCGGTTCGCATCGTCGTGAACGACGTCCAAGTGCCCGTCCCCGCGGCCGCGCAGTTCGAGCAGGGTGTCCTGATCGCGGCGATCGCGCCGGTCGTGCAGGCGTTTGGCGCCACGGCCGCGTGGGATCCCGCAGCCGCCACGATGATCGTCACCGGTGCCGGCGGGACCACGGTCCGCCTGATCGCGGGGCAGACGACCGCCACCGCAGGCGCCGCGTCGTGGACGCTGCCTGTCCCCCCGAGCGTGCGCGGCGGGACGCTGGTTGGACCCGTGGCGTCCGTGCTGCGGCGCCTCGGTGCGTTCGTCAAAGAGGACCCGGCCGCGGGCACGCTCGAGGCGACGACGCAGATCACCGATGTTGCCTGGCACACAGACGCCGGGACCGTCGTGGTGTCGGTGGCCGCGAGCGGGCCCGTGCGCGCGGTGGACCGCGTGTTCCACGATCCGGAGCGCATCGTCGTCGACCTCACGAGCGCGGTGATTCGCCTCACCGACCCGGACCGGGCGATCGGGTCCGGCCCGGTGGTCGGCATGCGGGCGGCCCAGTTTCAGCTCCATCCGTATGTGACGCGCGTGGTCTTCGATCTCGCGCACCCGGTGCCCGAGCGGATCGCGGTGAGTCCGGGGACGGTGACGGTGACCCTGGTCGTGGGGTCCGCCATCCCCGGCGCGGCGGCGACCGGCCCGGCGCGGGTGCCGCAAACGCCGGCAACGACCCAGGTGACGGTACCGCCCGCCGCCGTGCAACCGCCGCCCCTGCGTGACTCGCGTCCTCCGACGCCCACCGTCGCGTACGTGCCGCCGGCCCCTCAGGCGCCGCTGCATGACTCGCGTCCGCCGGTGCTCACCACCGCGTCCGTGTCGCCGGCCCCTCAGGCGCCGCTGCGCGACTCGCGTCCGCCGGCGCCCACGGTCGCGTACGTGCCGCCGATCCGTCAGGCGCCGCTGCATGACTCACGCCCGCCCGTCACTGCCGGAGGACCGCCTGCGCCTGCCGGCGCCGCGCATGCGCCGGCGGCCACCCCGACGCCGGTCGCGTCCGGGTCCGGCGCGCCCGCGGTGGCCGCCCTTCCCGCGGGGGTCCCTGAGCCGCTCGCGCTTCCTCCGCTGCCGCCGTTTGCCGACCGGCCGGGTGCGTTCCACGTGAACGACGTCACGTACGACGAGGGCGCGGGCCGGCTCGTGATCCACGCCTCGCAGCACATCACGTACTCGGTCGCGCAGTGGGTCTACCCGGACCGCCTGGCGATCGACATCTCCGGCGGCGTCTTTCTCGACCGGCGCAAAGACGTGGAGATCGGCACCTCGTCGATCCGGAACGTCGTCGTCTCCCAGTTCGACCTTCGCCCGAACGTGACGCGGATTCTCGTGCACCTGAACCAGAAGATCGCGTACGCCACCGTGTCGACCGACCGCGGGCGCACGCTCACCGTGACGTTCGGGGGGGCCGCGGTCCGCAGTCAGGCCGCGGTGGGGCCGGGGCCGGGCGCGGTCGCGTCCCCGCGGGCGCCCACGGTGGTGATCGATCCCGGGCACGGCGGCGGAGACCCGGGGGCGATCGGCCCAACCGGGCTGCACGAGGCGGACGTGACGCTGGCGATCGGCAAGATGGTGCGCGACCTGCTGGAGCGCCAGGGGGTGCACACCGCGCTGACCCGGACCGACGACAGCTCGGTCGCGCTGGAAGATCGTCCGGACTTGGCCCAGCGCGACGGCGGGATCCTCTTCCTGAGCATTCACGCAAATGCGAGCGTCAACCGCGGCGCGCAGGGCACGACGACGTACTACTATACGCCGCAGAGCCAGGCGCTGGCCGCGGCCGTGCAGACGGAAGTCGCGCGGGCGCTCGGCGAGCCCGACCGCGGGGTGCAGACCGAGCGCTTCTACGTCATCGTGAACGCCCCGATGCCGTCCGCCCTGATTGAGACCCTGTTCATCAGCAATCCGAAGGAGGAGACGATGCTGCGGGACCCGGCGGTGCAGCAGCGGATCGCCGACGCGATCGCCCGCGGCGTCGAGGACTACCTCGTCGGGCAGTCTCAAGCCACGTCCCACTAGCGCCGGAGGAGCGCCGGCCTCCGGCCCCGAACAGACGCTCCACCCCACTGCGATTCGAAGGAGTCCACGATGGCGCGTCGCGACGGCCGCGGACCGGACGCACTCCGGCCCCTGGTGCTGACCCGCAAGTACAACAAGTACGCGGAGGGTTCGGTCCTCGTGCAGCTCGGGGATACCCGCGTCGTCTGCACCGCGAGCCTGGAGGAGCGGGTGCCGCCGTTCCTGCGGGGCCGGGGCCAGGGATGGGTGACCGCCGAGTACGGGATGCTGCCGCGGGCGACGCACGAGCGCAACTCGCGCGAGGCGGCGACCGGCCGCGTCGGCGGCCGTACCCAGGAGATCCAGCGTTTGATCGGGCGGTCGCTCCGCGCGGCGGTCGATCTGGAGAAGCTCGGCGAGCGATCGATCCAGATCGACTGCGACGTGCTGCAGGCGGACGGCGGGACCCGGACCGCCGCGATCACGGGCGCGTTCGTGGCGCTGGTGGACGCCCTGCTGCTGCTCAAGCGCACCGGCGCCGTCCCCAAGCTGCCGATTCGAGAGTTCCTCGCCGCGACCAGCGTGGGGATCATCGAGAACGTCCCCACGCTGGACCTGACGTACGAGGAAGACTCCCGCGCCCGCGTCGACATGAACGTCGTGATGACCGAGTCGGGCAAGTTCGTGGAGCTGCAGGGCACCGGCGAGGGGGGGCCGTTTACGAAGCAGGAGGCCGCGGCGCTGATGGCGCTGGCCGAGCGCGGGATCGTAACCCTGATCGCCAAGCAGCGCGAGGCCCTCGGGGACGCGCTGACCGCTCCATGACGGCGCGCGCCTGGGTCGTGCTGGCGACCAGAAATCCCGGCAAGGCGCGCGAGATCAGCGCGATCTACGGGCACCTGGACGCCGAGTTTGTGACGCTCGACGCCTGGCCGGAGCTCGGCGAGCTTCCCGAGCACGGGGCGACCTACGCCGAGAACGCCGTGAGCAAGGCGCGCGCCGCGGCGGCGGCGACGGGCTGCGTGGCGCTGGCCGACGACTCCGGGATCGAGATCGACGCGCTCGACGGCGCGCCGGGTCCCCGCTCGCGCCGGTTCCTGGGCGACGACGCATCGGACGCGGACCGCAACGCGCACGTCCTGGCGCTGCTCCGCGAGGTGCCGGAGGCCGGGCGGACCGCCCGCTACCGGGCCGCGGTCGCCGTGGCACTCCCCGACGGCGCCGTGCACGTCGTGGAAGGGACCTGCGAGGGTCGCGTGGCGCGGGCCCCGCACGGCGGCGGCGGCTTCGGGTACGACCCGGTGTTCGTCGCGACGGCCGACGGGCGCACGATGGCGGAGCTGTCGCTCGACGAGAAAAACCGGATCAGCCACCGCGCGCGGGCGCTTCGCGCGGCGGAGCCGCACCTGCGCGCGGCGCTGGCGACCCGCGGGAAGGAGCCGCGCCCGCTGGACGCCAATACGACCACCGGCCCGCGGCGAGCGGGACGTTCCACCGACGACCCGCGTGTAGGAGGGCGCCCATGACACTCAGCAAGTTTCTGACCTACTGGTCGCTGCTGTTCGCGGTCCTGACGATCTGGGGGTTCTCCATCCTCGTCGCCCTCGTCGATGCGAAGGACGAACTGCGGGCGAGGGTCAAGAAGCCTCTGGCGGGGCGATGACGCTCAGCAAGTTTCTGACCTACTGGTCGCTGCTGTTTGCGGTGCTGACGATCTGGGGATTTTCCATTCTCGTCGCGCTCGGGGACGTGAAGGACGAACTGCTCGACTCATTCAAGCGGCGTTGGGCCTCCTCGGCTCGAAGCAAGCTGGCGTTCACCGATCCGCTGGCCGGGCGCACCCCGGCCGAGACGCTCACGAACCGCCCCCTCACCGAGTCACAGTTGTGGGTCCTGGGCGAGGTCGCGCCGATTGCCGACCGGCTGGGACTCGGCGCCCGCACGCTCGTGCTGCAGGATACCTTCGGGCACTACGTAGTGTACCTCACGCAGGGCAAGCGGCTGGTCACGTACCGCCTCGACCGCGTGTGGGTCGATGAGGCCCGGGCGGGGAAGACCGAGCAGCTGGAACGGATCCGGCAGAGCGTCGAGCGATACCTGCGCCGCGAATTTCTCGGCGAGGAGCCGGTCCCCGCGCCGGTGCCGGTCGCCGCGGCGAGTCCCGCGGCAGCGGCCGACGCGGCAGCTCCGGCGCCGGCCGGCGCGGAGATGAGCCGCGAGGAGCGGATTGCCGCCGCGAAGGCGGAGGCGCTGAACGCACAGCGCGCAGCCGGGGGGCAGGGCACGACGGCTCCCGCGCTCCCGCCGGACGAGCCGCGCTAGTCTGAGGGAATACTCCCGGACGGCTAGAGGGCGTTGCCGGTGCGTCCCAGGAGCGCGTGTCTCGCCAGCGGGATCGGCGGCGCGCCGAGGGACAGCAGGCCGTCGTGGAACCCCCGGAGGGTGAACGCGGGGCCCCGCGCGGCACGCAGGTCGTCGCGGAGCTTGCGCAGCATCAGCTTCCCGAGCGTGTAGTTGAGATAGCCGGGGTCGAACGTCCCGCGCACGGCCTCCTTCTCCGCCGGCAGCGGCTCGAGAAACGCATCCACGACGAACCTGCGGGTTGCTTCGGTCAGCGTCATGCCGCGGGCGTGCATCCCGATCGCGACCTCGAACCGCACGTTGCGCAGCAGGGCCTCTGACAGTTGCGCCACGCGCAGCCGGTCGTCTCCGTCCCGATAGCCCGCCTCGAGCATCATCTCCTCGCAGTAGTGCGCCCATCCTTCGACAAACGAGTAGCTCGTCAGCACTTGGCGGAGACGGCGAGGGACGTCGCGCACGACCAGAAAGTGCACGTAGTGTCCCGGATACACTTCATGGATCCCGACGTCGCGCAGGGTGGCGTAGTCGAATTTCATGAGCCACTCCTCAGTGGCCTCCGGCGTCCACGCGGGGTCGGGCGGCGTGACGTAGTAGAACGACTCGGGGGCGGTTTCGAACGGACCGGCCGTGTCCATCATCGCGAACGCCCACCGCGCATACGGCGGGGTGGGCTCCACCCGGCACCGGATGTCGGACGGGATGGAGACGACGCCGCGGGTGACGACGAAGTCGCGGATCTCCTCGAGTACCCGCGCGGCCTCCGGCACGAGCTGGGCCGCCGCGGGATGGTCTCGCGCCAGCCGGCGGATGACGTCCCCGACCGGGGCCCCCGGGTCCAGGCGCGCGGCCGCAGCCTCGAGGTCGGCACGATTGCGCGCCGCATCCTCCCGGCCGATCTCGCGCAGGCGGTCGAGCGGCATGTCGACCATCTCGCCGAGCCTGAGCATCGTCTCGAGCCTGACCTCGCCGATCGCGAACGCCTCGATGGCCCGCGGTCGGAGGTCGTCGCGCAGATACGCGACGAAGGCGCGCAGCGCCGCGAGCGCGTCCTCGTTGGCGCGCTCAAACGCGGTCCAGGGCGATCCCGCGCCGACCGCACGCACCGCGGCCGGGAGGTCCTGCTCGTGGAACTGGACGAGCCCGTCGTACGTCTCGAGGGACGCGTCCAGGATCGGCGCCGGCACCGGGCGCCGGAGCTGCGTCCGGGCGGCGCTGAGCACTCCGGGAAACTGACGCAGGTGCTCGGTGAGCCGCGCCACGCGGTCGACGAGCGGCGCATAACTGCGCTTCACGTAGCCGCTGACATCGAGCGACCCCGAGAACGCCATCGGGTTGTACTCGGTTTCGCAGAGCGACGTCAGGTCGAAAATTTCCTCTTCGACCGCCAGACGTAGTAGAGTGGAGTCGTGGCCGTCGTCGGCATCGAGGGTGCGGGCGTCGATGGCGGCGAGCCGCGCCGCGAAGGCGGACAGCGCCGAGAGGCGGTCGGCACGCGCGGCGTCCGTGTAGGTCTGGACCCGGCCGTCGTACTCGTGGAGGCCGAGGGACGCCGCGTGCGGAGGGTATGTCTCGTACAGCGCCGGCAGATACTCGTCCGCGAGGGGTGCGAGGGCCACTGGTGGGGATGCGCCGCGTGACGGTTGCGACATTCGAGACGCTCCATGGTCGGAGTGTGACCCGCCGGCCCCATTTCCGCACCGCGCCCCAAGGTTCCTCGCCGCGTGCCCGCGGGGCGGCCTGGTCGGGTCGCGCCGGCCGCGCGGGTGCTCCCTGATGGGGCGGGTACGGCGCGGCATCTCGACGGCACTGCAGGGGCTGGTGCTCGCGGCGGCGCTGGTGACGGGGCAGTCGTTCAACCTGTTCAACCTCCCGGCGCTGAGTACCCACCGCGACGCGAAGGCCGACGTGGAGATTCAGGCACCGGTCGACGTGGTCTGGACGCTGCTGACCGACCTGCCCGGCTACCCGCGGTGGAACCCCTACATCTATCCGGCGACGGGCCGGATCGCCGCGGGCGAGACGCTCGACTTGGAGCTTCATGCGGGCGGCCAAACCGCGGAGGTAGAGGTCACCGTGTTGAGCGTGACGCCGAACCACGTCCTGAGCTGGGGCGGGAGCCTGTTGGGCGTGTCACGTACGCTGACCTTCACGATCGACGACCTAGGCGCGGGCCGGGTGCACCTGACCGCGGACGAACAGTTCTCCGGTCTGCTGTTGCCGTTTGTCGGAGGCATTCCCGATCAGGCGCAGCAGGGGCTGGATGAAATGGTTCGGGCGTTGCGGTCCGCAGCCGAGGTGGAGGAGCCAGAGCCGCCCGCCGCGCCGGCAGCCAAGCCGTAGAACGCCGCGGCGGTGTATACTCGCTCTGACGGGAAGTAAGGATGTGCATGGATCGGGGCGTGGCGCAGCTTGGTAGCGCGTCTGCTTTGGGAGCAGAAGGTCGTCGGTTCAAGTCCGACCGCCCCGACCATATTTATCAAGGGTTTGCGACGATCGCCGATTTCGGCTCCCGCGTCTCGTGCCTTCCACGTGCCTTAACCGGGACGTGGACCGAGGCCGGAATGGGGCCGTCTTCATCTCTTGTTCGCCCCCCGCTGAGTAGCGCGTCGAGCCGCTCTCCCACCCCGGAGAACGCGTTCGGCATCAGGTGCCCGTACCGGTTGAGCGTAGTCGTGATCGACGTGTGCCCGAGTCGCGCCTGGATCGCCTTCGGGTGCACGCCCGCGGCGATGAGGAGCGAGGCGTGGGTGTGCCGCAGATCGTGGAACCGGATGTCGGGCACGCGGGCCGCCACGAGGTGCCGCTTGAAGGCCCGGTCCAGGTTGTCGGGATCGAGCGGCCCGCCCGCCTGCGAGCGGAAGACGTAATCACGTTCCGGATCGTCACCGGCGGGGAACCCGAGGAGTGTCTGGACCAGAGTCGGGGAGACGTCGATCGTGCGCCTTCACGCGCGAGGACATCCAGCGTCGCGCGTACTTCCTCCTTGTCCAACCCGGGGCGGCTGGTATGCCGGCACTGGCGTACTCTTCCCCTCCCCGGCCAGGGAGGAGTTCCGCTGTGGTGGATCTCGGAAAGGGTACGCCACTTGAATTTCCACACCCTTTGACTCTCGCTCGCGCGGTTATTCCGCTAAGGGAGCCTCTCGGACCGGAAGACGGCACCGCACGATGGCCGGTGGAAGACACAGGGTCTGACTACAAGCTTGATAGCGTATGGTGACATCCACCGTGACGTCCCCTCTTCCGGCGGTGGCCGCGAACGTTACCGGGACCGTTACGCGCACTGTGCCATCAAGTACTCGAAATTCCTCCCCGAGGCCGGTCACTCGGAAGCTGCGACCAATGGGCCAGGTGACCGGTTCCACTTCGAGCCCGGCGACCGGCTCGATCTCTACGAACAGTGCAGTGTATCCGGGTGGAACGGGTTCGGCATACACGTGCCAGCCCTCCGCAATCTCGAGCGTTAGAGTCATTCGCAGTTGCTGGTACGGCCGGTACACGGGCGCATCGAAATGGGCACGGACCTGGATGGTGCCATCGCGTGCCGCGGCCTCCAGGCCACGGGCGGGAGTTGCGATCTGCAACGCAGCCTCAAGGAGCCCGGTCCCCGTGTCTCGGATGCGATAGTTGCGATGGAGACGTTTCTCGACAACGATTCCGTCCTGGTCGAGTACGAGGACTGCCGGATAGGCGACACCGCGCTGGTCGTCCCGTATGACACGCCCAAACTCTGCGGCATGGCGGTCCAAGTCATCGTCGACCATCCCCAACTGGCGGAGCGTTTGGCTCCCCTCGTCAGAGAGCAAGGGATACGTGATCCGGTGCTTGGCGCCGAAGGAAGCGAGTGTGGTTACGGAGTCATAACTGACCGCAAAGAGCGCGATGCCGGCGCGGGCAAGATCGTCCGCGATTCCGCGCAGCTCCACGAGCTGCGTTTTGCAGTAGGGTCACCAGCGAGCGCTTCGGTAGAATACAACCAGCGCACGTTGATGGCGGCGTGCTTGGTGTAGACTGATCAGAGTGCCGGTCTGGTCGGGCAACCTCACGTCTGGAAACACCTCTCCGATCCGCGGACCCTTCGTGCTCAGATCTTCCGGCATGATGCTCTCCCTTCGCGGCCGGGCACCTGTGCGGTCCCGTCCGTTCCCTGCCACGGAGCGGTTTTGTCGACGACACCAGACGATGCCGACCAAGGAGCGAAGAATCCGGATCCCTGCGCGAGTGCGCGTCCCACCCGTGCGACGCCGATCAAGGCCGAGCTCGCGTGAGAGCCTTCGCCGTCTTGATCCTCCCGCCAACGCTGCCCACTCAGCGACATCTGATATGGGACGGACCCGGGGTCGGACGCTGCGCTACCGCCGTCGTTCCTTCTTCCAGTTGCGAAACGCTTGGAGCAAGCCCCGTTGGCCGTCCCTGGAGATCGCTTCTTGGGGTAGTCTGCCTAGCGCTTGAATCGTCTGACGCATCTGCGCCAGATAGACCCTGCACGGGGGGCACTGCTGGAGGTGTTCTTCGAAGCGAACCCTGTCCGCCGGGGGGAGCGTATCCTCCAGGTATTCTGTCACCACCTCGACAAGTTCCTGACAAGGCATCTCTTCTGAGCGCATCATGCCGCTACCCTTCTCCGAGGTACTCTTCGAGCGCGTGCCGCACCTTCGATCTAGCCCGATGCAGCAGCACCCGCTGATTATTGGGCGTGATTTGAAGAAGTTGACACACCTCCGCCGCGTCCCATCCCTCGACATCGCACAGCGTGATGACCTCGCGCTGACCCGTCGGCAGTCCCTCGATCGCCCGCTGAATCTGCGCCCCGGCCTCCTTGGATAGCAGGTGATCCTCGGGGGAATCCCCCCAACTCTTGGGTGGCGTCGCCCAACGGTGCGGCCACCGCGGATCGTCCGCGCCGCGGAACCGACTGGGATCCACCGCAGGTTCCGATTCCATCGCTGGGTCCCGTAGCGCGGAGAAGGGTACACTGCGGCTCTCGCGGTGCACCTGGGTTCTCACCCGGTTCATGAGGATATTGAAGATCCAGGTCTTGAGCGTGCTGCGGCCTTCGAAACGGTCGATTCCGCGGAGCACTCCTACCCAGGTGTCCTGGACCACGTCTTCGGCCACGCCCCTGGGGAGGTGGACCGAGGCCAGCCGGAGCATGGCCGCGTAATGTCGGTCTGTCAGGGTCATGAAGGCTATCTCGTCACCGGCGCGAAGCCGAGCGACAAGCTTGCTCTCGGGCTCGGGCCGATGGATGGCTTCCAAGCTACGGAGCGCTTCCTCGTCGGCCACTGCAGGCTCTCCCGAACGAAAGTATTCTGAGTCGGAACGGTCAGGCGTAGTCGCGACTGGCAACCTTCGCCAGCGGTAGTCACGGACGTGAACTCGTTCCATGGCAACCCACGCGACTCCTGGGGATTGTGGATGCCGAACCATCCCACGCGTGTAGTCTCGGTAGAGTCTCGATCGTTACAGTTGACGAGCGGGGGGGGTGCCAGGGTTGGTCCCAACGCGTCCCCACCTGGGTCTCCGCAAAGGCGGGTCTGAGGATCTGTAATGCGTAGCGGCCAAACTTAGACTACATTATCGAGCATATCGTACTGCTGGAGGATTCGCGGGAAGGACGAAAGGCGATGCGACAGATGGTGGCTTGCGGCGATTCTGGAGGTATTCTCGCGCTTGGGGCGTCCGCGACGCTTGCGCGCGGCAACACGGACCCGTCGTACCCGTCCCGCGCTGCGGCCATACTCCGCGGACATTAGTCCCGGAACGCTGCGATGAGTCAGGACAGCGGGGGCGTGCCCGCGTACCTGCGGTCCACGGACCAGCACCAGTAGTAGCAATAGACCGGGGGGGCTTGGGCATCGGTGCCCGGGGCACCCGCGCTTGTCGCGGAGTATCGCCTCGGCGAAAGCAGACACCGCTCCGCGCGACGGCGAGGGATCCCCGAGCCCCCGGCAGGGCCGGGACGCGAGTCGGATCGATGCCTGCTTGTGACGCGCACGTTACCTGCGAGGTGGGGAGGGCATACGGATGTCAAAGTTCGACGGTCGTGTTGCGGTTGTCACGGGTGGTGGACGGGGGATCGGCGCAGCCACGGCGGCCGCGTTGGCCCGCGCAGGCGCTGCGGTTGCAGCGGTGGCGCGCTCCGACGACCAGGTTCGGGAGGTGGCTGCCCGTCTCGCGGCCGACGGCGCAAAGAGCCGTGCGGTCGTGGCCGATGTGGCCAATCTAGATGAACTCACGGATGCCATGGCGGAGATTGAGACGGCGCTCGGGCCGGTCGACATATTGATCAACAACGCGGGAGCAGTTGCTCCACTCGGTCCAACGGTGCAGGTCGATCCCACCGCTTGGCAGCACACCCTGACCCTCAACCTCGTGGGCGCGTTCTGGTGCACCAAGGCCGTCTTGCCCAGCATGCTCGACCGCCGGTGGGGACGGATCGTGAATATCAGCGCCAAATCCGCATCCGGGACCGGCCTGCTTCGCGGCAGCGCCTACGCGGTCAGCAAAGCGGGCTTGGAGATGCTGACCGTCAACCTCGCGGCCGAACTCGCCGGGACGGGGGTGACCGTCAATGCGGTCCGGCCCGGCGAGGTGGATACGGTGATGAACGCCGAGGTTCGGGCCAGCGACCCTGCGGTGATGGGGGAAGCGCTCGTGGCCAGATTCCGGGCTGCGCACGCGAGCGGGCAGCTGCTTCCGCCGGAGCGGCCGGCCCAGTTAATACTTCACTTGCTCACGCTCGATACAACGGGGGAAGTCATCAGCATCAACGATCCGCGCGGGCAAGCACTGCTGGCGGCGCCGTGCAGCGGGTATGGGTAAGGTTCTCTTCGCAAGCGATCGCGATGTTCGATCGCGGCCGTAACGAATGGGGCGGCGATGAGACTATAGGATCAGCAGGACATCGAGGCGAGAACACCTCGCCAATCCATTGTGCGGAGGTGCGGGAATGAATCGCAACAGGTTCGTCGCTGTTGCTTCGGGTGTGATGGTGGCTGTGGGCATGGCCTTCCAGCTCTGCGCGCTCATCGTCGGGCAGGTGCAAGCGGCGCAAGCCACGTTGGTGGAACAGGGACAGTTCGGCGGCGCGATCGACCCGATCCACCACGTCAACGGTACCGCCAGTGTGTATCGGTTAGCTGACGGCAGCGAAGTCGTGCGTCTGGAGAACTTCAAGTCCACGAACGGGCCGAACCTCTACGTGTATCTGTCGGGGAATGCCTCTCCGCGCAACAGCGCAGGGCTCTCGGCAGCCGGGGACTTTGAAGTGGGCCGGCTGAAGGGCAATATCGGCAACCAGAACTACGCGTTGCCCGCGGGGTTCGACCTCTCTAACTTCAAGTCAGTTGTGATTTACTGCAAGCAGTTCCACGTGGTGTTCGGCAGTGCGCCATTGGTTCAGCCCTTGGTTCAGAACTGAGCGGCGCGGACGGAGCCCGCGGTACGGCAGGGAAGGGCGATCCCTGGCCCCTCCCTGCCGATGATACCGCCGAGAGGAGCCGACGATGCGCAGAAGGTTGTGGTGGTTGATTGTCGTCTTGGCCGTGCTGTTGGCACCGATCGTCTGGTATCTTGGCTCGCCGCTGTTCATCGACAAGACGGTCGAGGAGCCGTTCCCGACCGTCTCGGCACCACATCACACGTCCGCGCCGTGACTGCAAACAGAGAACTTCGCGAAAGAACCGTCAACGACGGCGCCTACGATTTCGTCCTGTAGCAACTAGGATGCACGCGCACCGAAAGACTCGAGGAGACGATGACGCGGATCGGCTGTGGAAGGTAGTGGGCGGTGCGTAAACCGTGTTGACAATGGGGACGGTGGTGGCAATGATAACGGGGCCGCGTTGGTCCAGGACGATCTGGACAATGGCAGCGGAATCGGGGCCGCGATGGATGGCGCGATCCAAAGTCCAGCCGACCAGGCAGGGGAACGCGCAAGGCGACGGCAACGGGCAGTAGGCGGGTCGAACGGTCGCGCACCCGCGCAATAGGCACAGCCGGACGAGCTACCAATTGCCACGGCGGCTCGGGCATCGGTGCCCGGCCCACGCGCGTTATGCCGTGGAGAGTCGGAGCGGTGAACGCAGACGGCGGTTCTGCGCAACGGCGGCGGGTTGTAGTCGTCCGGGCAAGCGAGGCGCGCCGCTGCTCGATGACTGATGATGACGCGCACGTCATTTGCCAGTTGAGGAGGACATGCAGATGTCACAGTTCACTGGGCGGGTTGCGGTTGTCACGGGTGGTGGACGGGGGATCGGCGCGGCCACGGCGGCCGCGTTGGCCCGCGCAGGCGCTGCGGTTGCTGTGGTGGCGCGCTCCGACGACCAGGTGCAGGAGGTGGCCGCCCGCCTCGCGGTCTCCGGCGCACCAAGCCACGCCGTCGTGGCCGACGTGGCCAACCTGGCGAAAATCACGGATGCTATGAAGGAGATCGAGGCGGCGCTCGGGCCGGTCGACATATTGATCAACAATGCGGGCGTAGTGGCTCCACTCGGTCCAACGGTGCAGATCGACCCCACCGCCTGGGACCGCGCCTTGGCCGTGAACTTGGCGGGCGCCTTCTGGTGCATCAAGGCCGTCTTGCCCAGCATGCTTGCCCGCCGGTGGGGACGGATCGTGAACGTCAGTACCGGGGCCGCATCCGGGACCGGCATGCTTCGCGCCAGCGCCTACTCGGTCAGCAAAGCGGGCTTGGAAATGTTGACCGTCAACCTCGCGGCCGAACTCGCCGGGACGGGGGTAACCGTCAATGCGGTTCGACCCGGCGGGGTTGATACGGTGATGAATGCCGAGGTACGAGCCAGTGACCCCGCGGTGATGGGGGAAGCGCTCGTGGCCCGGTTCCGGGCTGCGCACGCGAGCGGGCAATTGCTTCCGCCGGAGCGGCCGGCCCAGTTGATTCTTCACTTGCTGACGCTCGATACAACGGGGGAAGTCATCAGCATCAACGATCCGCGCGGGCAAGCACTGCTGGCGGCCTCGCAAGTGACTCGGTAAGGCTCTCTTCCACGGCGGTTGCGATCCTCGATCGCACTGAGGGGACCGCCGTGATTGCGGACCGCCCAGGCGGGGCTGACGTGGAATCACTGCGCCATCGCCTGGTAGTGGAGCACATGATTGGCGACGTTTGGACTGGACCGGAGCGCACAGAACGCAACAGGGATTCTCGCCCGTTGCGACTGCGCAAGCACGTCAGGTCCAATGGAGGGCGAAAGTCATGAGAGTCGTGTCGGTCCACGTGGGCGTGCCGCGCGAGGTTGTTTGGAACGGCAAGCTCGTCAAGACCGGCCTCTTCAACTGCCCGGTTGACGGCCGGGGTACGATGCGTGTCCTGAATCCGGATGGCGAGCGGTACGCTGATCTCCGTGTGCCTGGGGGCCCGGGCAAGGCCGCCAATGCGTACCCGTATGAGCATGGTATCTATTGGCAGAGCGAATTGCCGGGGGTGGAACTTCCTCAGGGGATGTTCGGTGACTATCTCGCGACCCATGCCCTCTTGGAACGTGAAGTGCGGATTGGGGAGCGCGTTCGAGTATGAGGACAGGTCCGTCGGATCTCGGCACGGGGAACGACCGCATGGACCTTCACGGACGCACTGCGCTCGTCACCGGTGGCACGAGCGATATCGGCGCTGCGATTGCGCGCGCGCTTGCTAGACGCGGCGCGAGCGTGTGCTTGCACTACCATCGCAACGTCGCGCGGGCGCAGGCCGTCGCTGCGGAGGTCGAGGCGTGCGGCGGCCGCGTATGCGTGCTGGACGGCGATCTGACCGTAGCCGCGAACGTCGACCGTCTCGCCCAGGAGGCCAGCCATTTGCGCCGATCGATATTCTGGTGAACAACGCCGGCACACCGCTTCGGCGGATCCCCTGGCGAGCGCTCGACCCCGCGTTTCTGGATCTCGTCTTCAACCTGAACTACCGCGCTCCTCTCTATCTCTGCCAGCGCCTCACGCCCGCGATGATCGAACGCGGGAGCGGTGTCGTGATCAACATCCTCTCGACCACGGCGAACCTCGGAGGCTCGGACACCATCTTCGGCTATGCATCGGCGAAAGGCGCGCTCTCGACGCTGACCCGCGGGTTGGCGCGCGTGCTCGCGCCTCACGGGGTCCGCGTGTTGGCCGTGTCGCCGGGCCCGATCGACACGGGGTTCCAGCGGACCTCTGTCAGTCCTGAGGCGGCGGCCCGACAGCGGCAGAGCATTCCAGTCGGTCGCATCGGCCGCCCCGAGGAGATCGGCGACGTGGTCGCGTTTCTGGCGACGGACGCGGCGAGCTTCATCGTGGGAGAAACCATCCATGTGAACGGCGGCCTGCTCATGAGCTAACTCACCTGTCGCCGAGAGCGACGCCGGACTCGCGGTGGTTCACCGAGGAAGCGACGCAGCGATGATTCCTTCGATATGAATGCAGGGATCCGCGCGTCCCGGAAAGGTCCAGCCCGGAGACATCGGTGACACTTTGTACCTAAGACATAGGTAACACTTTCGGGCCGAACGGATTTTCGAGCGGTTCGAGCACTCGTGTCTCTAGATCAAAGTACCCTAGGTCATAATCCATAAAGCTGACCAGCCAGATGTCATCATACACCTCTTTAATGCCGACGGCTTGTCCCGCAAAAACCTGGCTGAAGTTGATCTTGTGGTTGTCCAGACAGATGCGACTGCACTGGGTGACCACGATGGTCTTGTCATGCAGCGGATAATCGATATCCGGCAAGCCGGTGTAGGGACGTTGGGACGGGTGGTAGACTTCCGCCGGACATTTCATGCCCAGCGCTTCGTGCGGGCGTTCGTTGTTGAAGATGTCGATAAATTTGTCAAACCGGACCTGCTGCTGCAGGAAGTTGGCCGCGGCGGGCTTGGTGGCTTCTTTCTTCAACGTGAGGTGCACGCGTTCATGCCGGCCATTCTGTTGGGGATGGCCGGGTTGGATACGTTCGATGCCAATGCCGAGGCGTAACCACCAGACCGCCAGTCTGCTCAAGTGAAAGAGGGCGTGCGCGGACGAGAACGGGACGCCGTTATCGCTGCGGATGTTGGCCGGGAGCCCGCGCTCCTGAAACAGCCGCTCAAACACCGTCACCGCGTAGGGTTCTTTGGTGGACGAGGGGGCTTCGCAGGCCAGCAGAAACCGGCTGGCGTGGTCGGTGACCGTGAGCGGATAGCAGTAGTGGTGATTGCCAAGCAGGAGCTCGCCTTTGTAATCGGTGCACCATACTTCGTTCGGACGGTGCCCGAGCGACAAGGGGGTGCCCTGAGCCCGCCGCCGCATCCGACCGCGACGCTCCACCCGGCCGTGACGATCCAGCACCGCATGGATCGTGCTCTTCGCGGGGATGGGGAATCCCCGAGAACCGGCGCGTCACGCGCTCGCGAATTTTCCGCGCCCCCCAGCTGGGGTGCTCGCGCTTCACATTGAGAATGTAGTTCTCGACTTGAAAGGGCAGTTGGTTGGCGTAGCGATACGGACGCCGGCTGCGGTCCGTGAGCCCGTGAAGGCCGCATTCCTGATACCGCTCGAAGAGCTTGTAGCCGGTCTTGTGGGAAATCCCAAACGCTCGGCACAGTTCCGCCATCGGCTCACCCGCCAGTCGACGCGCGACGAACTGCATTCTTTCGTCCATGACCGAACACTCCTTCCAAGGCATCCGACCTCCCCCTTTCGGGGAGCCCCCCATGCTGGCCATAGCCAGCACCACGCAGAATGAAATCGGCCCACCCCATCGAAGGACATGACTGCGGCGGGGGACGAGAGGTCGAAGTTTCCTTGGTGCCGAGAGCCCGTGGATGGGAGTCTGACCCCGGCGATCTGGCGCACCACGCATTGTCGCCGCCTTCGGGCGAGCATGCGGAGGAGAATTCCTCTATACGGATCGCCGCGAACCGTCGCAGGGAGGATAGCCGTGGGGAACTTGAAGGTGCTGTACGAGCGGTGTGCAGGATGCGATGTGCACAAGAAAACCGTGACCGTCCACGCGGTGGTGCCGGCCAGCAGCGAAACTCGGACCTTTGGAACGACGACCTCGGAGCTCCTCCTCCTAATGGAGTGGTTGCAGGCGCTGCAGATTACGCACGTAGCCATGGAAAGCACCGGGGTCTACTGGAAGCCGCTCTATAATCTGTTGGAAGCTACGGGCATGACGGTGTATGTCGTGAACGCTGCGCACATGAAAGCCGTCCCGGGGCGCAAAACGGATGTGCACGATGCGGAATGGATCTCCGACCTGATGCGGCACGGGCTGCTGAAGGCCAGCTTCATCCCTCCGCGTCCGCAGCGAGAGTTGCGAGAATTGATCCGATATCGCATCACGATGGTCAGCGAACGGGCAGATGAAACCAACCGCATCCACAAGGTCTTGGAGGGTGGCAACATTAAACTTGGGTCGGTGGTGACCGACATTCTGGGCAAATCCGGCCGCGCGATGCTGGAGGCCCTCGCGACGGGCCAGCGCAGTCCTGAGGACATCGCGGCGCTCGCGGATCCCCGGTTGCGGGCCACGCAAGAGCAGTTGGTCGACGCATTGCGCGGGCGGCTCACCCGGCATCAGCACCTCATGCTGCGGCTCCAATTGGAGCACATTCGACATCTCGACCAGCAGATCGCGGCCCTGGATGCGGAGGTGACGGCCCGCCTCGTCCCTTTCGAGGCCCAGATGACGCAGCTCGACACGATCCCGACGGTCCACGCAAACTACGAGTGCAGTCAGTAGTCTTTCGGATTCCCTCGTTGTCACCCATCCGTTTCATCCGCTGAGGGACCAGCGACTTCCCATACTGGTCACACGCCGCTACGCCACTCGTGGACGTATCTACATTTGTGATGCCGGGCCAGCCGGCAGTATTGCGTTGCCAGAAGCTTTTACCGATCGCGGCGCCCCTCCGGAGCCACACCCTCTCACCGCCTCCATTCTGGTGGAGGTGCTCCGCGTGGTGGCGGTGCTGTCGCACCCCTTGACGTTTCCCGCGGCAGGTGATATCTTTGGTACCAATGATACAAAAGATACCACTCGCCAAGCTCAGCACGAGGCAATTACGCGCGCGCCGGACCCAACGGGCACGCAGCCTCCCGACGCTCGAGGCGGTCATGCACGGGGCGCTGGTAATCCAGCACCGGCGGTGTGGGAAACCGGGCTGCCGGTGCGCGCGGGGGGAGCTGCACGGTCCGTACGTGTTCCTGACGGTCCGGCGGGGAACGGGACGGCGTCTCCTGTATATTCCGGCGGCGCTGGCGGCGGCGGTACGCCGCCGGGTCATGCTCACCGCCCGCATCGAGGCGACGCTGGCGGAGATCTCGGCGATCAACCTGGAACTGCTGACCCGCGGGGAGCTGACCTGAGTGGGGTTCAGCGGCGCGACGAGCGAACTCGTGGCGCCGCTGGCCAACATGCTCGAGGCCGCGCTCGCCGCCGGGGGGAACGCGCATGAGCGACGCGAGGACGATCACGCCCACTCACCGGGAGCGTCTGGCAATCGTGTATGTGCGACAGTCCACGATGACCCAGGTGCGCGAACACACCGAGTCGACCGCCCGGCAGTATGCACTGGCGGAGGAAGCCACCCGATTGGGGTGGGAAGCATCCAAGATCCTCGTGATCGATGCCGATCTGGGCCTGTCCGGTCGCAGCGGCACCACCCGTGCGGGGTTTCAGGAGCTCGTCAGTCGGGTGTGCCTGGGCGAGGTCGGCGCCATCTTGGGGTTGGAGGTCTCGCGGTTAGCCCGCAGTTCCGCGGACCTCCAACGATTGTTGGAATTCTGCAACCTGACGGACACGCTGATCATCGATGCCGACGGCGTGTACAATCTGCAACATTTTAACGACAGGCTCCTGTTGGGCTTGAAGGGCGCAATGTCCGAAGCAGAGCTTCATATCCTCGCCGGGCGGTTGCAGGAGTCGAAACGTGCCGCGGCGGCCCGTGGTGAATTACGCGTTCCGCTGCCAGTCGGCTACGTGTATGATCAGGACGGCCGTACCGTGATGGACTTGGACGAGGAGATCCGGCAGGCCGTCACAGACGTCTTCGCCGCGTTCGAGGCCAGCGGATCAGCATATGGCGCGGCGGGCATCTTTCGCCGGCGTCCGTTTCCTCGGCGAGTGCACGGGGGCGTCTGGACGGGAGAGATCCGGTGGGGCCGGCTCACGTACTACCGGGTGCTTGGCATGCTTTCCAACCCGGTCTATGCTGGGACCTACGTCTTTGGACGATACCGATGCCGGCGCATCGTACAGCCGGATGGCTCAATTCGGCGGAAGCGAGTAGAGCTTCCGCGGGAGGAATGGCTTGTGGTTCTCCCTCACCATCACCCCGCGTACATCAGCTGGGAGACCTATCTTGCAAATCTGGACCGGTTGGCGCATAACCACACGAGCGGAGGCGCACGCCCTGCGCGGGAAGGCGAGGCGCTGCTGCAAGGGATCGTCGTGTGCGGCGGCTGTGGCCGGATGATGACGCCGAGGTATGCTTCCTATGCCTCCGGAAAGGCCGCCTACGATTGTTCCTATTCCCGTGTCGAGCACCTCCAGACTCCGCAGTGTCGCACGGTTCGGGCGGATGTGATCGATGATGCCGTGGCCCGGCGGATGTTAGACGTGGTCACGACAGACCAGATTGCTCTGGCACTCCAGGCCGCCGATGAGATCGCAGCACGACGGACCAATCGCATCCGGGCCGCTGAACTCCCGGTGGAGCGGGCGCGCTATGAGGCGGCGCGGGCGGAGCGAGCGTTCCATCAGTGTGAGCCGGAGAACCGCCTGGTGGCGCGGAGCCTGGAGCAACGATGGGAAACTGCGCTCGTCGCATTGGCGGAAGCGGAAACCGCGTTAGCGGGGGCGCGCGCGGAGGCGCCGCCGCTGCCATCGCGCCAAGAATTGGAGGCGCTCGCTCGCAACGTGCCCGCGTTGTGGGCTGCTCCTACGACCTCGGCCCGAGACCGCAAGCGGATTCTTCGCGCGCTCGTCGCGGACGTAACGATACGGTCCGCTCCAGGCAGTGCGCGTGTAGGCGTCGGCATTCGCTGGCGCTCGGGTGCGACTGAGGAGCTCGTCGTCCAGCGCCCTGCCTCAGCCAGCGATCTTCAACGGACGCCGGGTGCGGTCGTCGATCTGATTCGGGCGCTGGCGATGCAGCAGGATGATGAGATCGTCACCGCACTCAACACGGCGGGAATGACCCGGAAAGGGGGGCGGCCATTTGATGTGAAATCTGTCCGCTGGATCCGCCACACCTACCACATTCCTGCATCGTCCTTTCAGCCTCGCCCAGGAGAGCTGACGGTCTGCGAGGTTGTCCGCCGACTGGGGGTCAGCAAATGGACAGTATACGATTGGATCCACGCAGGCAAGCTTGCAGCGCGTCGCGACACGAGCGGTCGCTTGTGTGTTCCTTTTTCTCCGGCGGTCGAAGAGGCGTGTCGCCAGAGGACCGCCACCCCCGTGCACCTCAAACCGTCACTCCAAAAGGCTACTGCCGGAGGTGTAGTATGAAGCCACTGTCCCGGGAGTGAATCAACACGTGGCTGAGGTGATCGTGGCCGAGGTCGGCACTGATATGACGCGCTTTCCGACCACCGCCCAACTGGCGGCCTGGGCGGGGATGAGTCCAGGCAGCAATGAGAGTGCTGGGAAACGCCGCCGGGCGCGCACCCGCAAAGGCAGCCCCACCCTCCGGCGGACCCTCACAGAAGCGGGGCGGGCCGCAGGACGGACCAAGGCCACCTACCTCGGCGCCATCTATCGGCGGATCGCCGCCCGCCGTGGGGGAAATCGGGCCGCCATCGCTGTGGGGCGCCACATCTTGGAAATCGCCTATCACGTCTTGCGGGACGGTGTCACCTATGAGGACCTGGGCGCCAACTACTACGATGAGCGCAAGAAGGAAGCGGTGGTGCGCAACGCAGTCAACCGGCTCGAACGGTTAGGCTACAAGGTCACGGTCGAAGCGGCCTAACGCTTATACACTAGACCTGGCTACCTCACACGGGGTATTTTGGAGGAGGAAGTGTTACCCATGTGTCCGGTACAATCTGTTACCTATGTGTGCAGCCCGTAAAGCCATACACTCAGTCGGTGAGAGTCCGACCCGCGGAGTCGCCCAACTTGCCGCGGTAGTGTTGTCCGGCGTCTCGAAGGAGGTGACTCGCGAGACGGAAGCCCGGACGTACAAGTCTCGGCGGCCCGGCAGAGATATAAAGGCCGCGGTCGGTGGCCCAGGAGACGAGCGATGGATGGGGCCGCAACATGAAGTGAACACTGCAGCGTCGTTATTCAGGCCCACTCAGAGCTCCGGTAACGGAGTGCTCAGCGCCACAGTGGGAATGAGGGTGCCAAGTTTCTACATAGGGGACGAAGGCCAGTGTGGTTGCGGAAGAAGCTGGGCGTGTGCACGCAACCAGCCCTCCGGCGTAGGGGTGGCGGCAACATCCAAAGGGTGGATGGTCAAAGCGGGGAAGGGCTCTCACCCGTGAGGCCAGTGATATAACCGACTTCACTCGGGAAGTTCACTGGTGGGGGAGAGTCTGGCGCATGAGGCCGTAGGAGCGATGATCGCTCCGATAACAAGGAGCGGGAGCAAAGGGCCTCTGGGAGCAGGCCAGCGTTGGAGAAGGAGAGGGTGCGGGTGCTGATAACGCGCTCGGGCTACCGCCAAGATCCGGACCGACGCTGTAGGCTGCAGCAAACCAATCGCTCCCCAGGTACAGGCTGGGAAGGATCGGGAACGCTGCAACTGAGCGCGTGCTCTTCCAGCCGGATTGGGGAAAACCCGCTATCCGGATGATAGGGGGCGGGGTGGAACCGTGGTCAGGCTCCTTAACGGTAACCTGACCGGCGCGCCACCCTGCTACCCGACCTCAGGCCGTTCATCAAAAAGGCGCCCACGATCGTCTTCCCAGTCCCAACGGGCAGTACGACCAGAAGCCGCCTCACTCCACGCGCATGGGCGCGCGTTACAGCCTCGAGTGCCTCCAGTTGATACGGGACGGAGCTCGACTCGGCCTTGAGCAGGGCGCGTGGAGGGCGGGACCGCTTGGTGTGGGGAGTGCACAGGTGTCTGGGCCATCGGAGGACAGTCTACCGGGTGTGGCGGGGAACCCAAGGCAACCGACGTGACGCGGCGAGGTATCGTGAAGTGCGTTGCCCGGCGCCACGAGGTGCAGTGGACTTTACGGGGGACGCGACCAACGTCGAGGCGCGTCGATGAGCTGGCACGAACCCGGCAGGCTCAGCGGCGCTGCCATTCCGATCACAGCGGGATCATCGTGCGAAGCCACGTCCAGAGAGCGCGCGTGGCCCCCATCAGCGTCTCCCACTGACCCATTTTTCGGCGCGATCACGAAGTGGAGCGACACGCTGGACGGGCGGAGCACCGCCGACACCGTCCGGGGCGCCATCTGGGTCGCGACGGGCGAGCCCCACGGGCCCGTCCATCTGGGCTGCCGAGCAATCTCGCCGGCGCGGCCGTGCAGCCAAGCGGCGCGGCCGCCTCCGTGCTGGAGGCTCCGCCCCGTATCCGTAATGGAAGGATCGGCAAGGATCAAACCGAAGAGCTGGGGTAAGGAGTCCGAGGACACCTCGCGGGAGGTTCCGTATGCGCGCGACAGGCATGACACGACGCAAGCTCGTGAAGACGCTTACGCTCGGAATGGGCTCCATGCTGCCGCTCTCGGCGCTCGGTATGCTGGGGCAAGCCGCCTTCTCGGGCCGCGCCGAGGCCGCGAGCGCGGCCAGCGCGCCCGCGACGGTCCCTCCGCGACCGGGCGGGGAACTGACGGTCGGGTTGTACCGGACGCTGGATCAGCTTGACCCGGCGTCGTATTGGGGGCCGCCCGAAACCATGGTGACCCAGATGGTCTTCGATTCGCTGGTCTACTTGGGAAATGACCTGAACATCCATCCCGGGTTGGCCTCGTCGTGGGACGTTTCCCAGGACGGCAAGACTATGACGTTCAAGTTGCGCCGGGACGTCAAGTTTCACGACGGGACGCCATTCAACGCCGCAGCGGTGAAGTTCCACTTCGACCGGTGCGTGGATCCGGCCACCAAATCGCAGTACGCGAGGTCGCTGCTGGGCCCCTACGATTCGACGGTGGTGGTGGACGATTTCACCGTGCAGCTCCGCCTGAAGGAGGCGTTCGCACCGATCTTCGACTCGCTGAGCCAAGGGTACCTCGGGATTCCGTCGCCCACCGCGGTGAAGAAGTACGGCCAGGACTTTCAGAATCACCTCGTGGGGACTGGCCCGTTCAAGTTCGTCGAGTGGGCGCGCGATACCCACATCACGCTCGCGCGAAACACCGACTACCGGTGGGGCACGACGTTTCCGGGCAAGACCAACGCGGGCCCGCCATACCTGGAGCGCCTGACGTTCAAGTTCCTCCCCGAGCAGGGCACGCGCGATGCGCTGATGAACGGGCGGAAGGAGCTGCTGATTGAGGCGTGGCCGGGTCCCCGGATGCTCCCCGGGTGGCGTCGCGATCCCGCGTTCACCATGTACGAAGGCGTCTCTCCGGGGACGACGTGGTTCAACTTCATCAACGTGCAGAAACCGCCGACCGACGAGCTCGCGGTTCGACAGGCGATCAATTACGCGGTCAGCAAGGATACAATTGTCAAAGTGTTCTATCCCGGCATCGCGCGCCCGACGTGGAACCTGATCGGGCCGACGAGCTATGGGTACGATCCCGCCCTGGACCACATCTTCACCTTTGACCCGGGGAAGGCGAAGGAGACGTTGGACGCGGCCGGCTGGAAGCCAGGTCCCGACGGCCGCCGGATGAAGGGCAGCACCCCGCTGCACGTGGATGTGTTTACCAGCGGCTTCCAGACCGAGAACTACAAAGAGCTGATGTGCACGATGCTCCAGGACGTCGGATTTTCGACCACCCTGATCAGCGGCACGCCGGCCGACCGGACGGTCGCGGGCAGCAAGGGATTGTATCATGTCATCAACCGGGAGTTTGAAGCGAGCGATCCACACTACCTCGTCGACCTGTTTGCGTCGAAGAACATCGGCAGCTTTGCGTGGTCGATGAACAACGATCCGGCGCTCGATCAGCTTCTGGCGCAGCAGGATATCACCTTGGACCGCAAGGCGCGGTTCACGCTGGTGTCGCAAGCGACCAGGCGGATCCTCGAGCAGGCATACGTCGTGCCAATTTATATCACGCTCTTTGTATGGGTCACCGCGACCCCCGTGAAGAACTTTCACATGGACGCTCGGTCGTGGTATCCGTACTTCCAAGATGCGTGGATCCAAGCCTAAGCAGCAGGCACGTCCGCGGGCCAGTCGGGGTCCGGCCACGCAGCACGAGCGATATCGACCACCGCCGTGGTGAGGCTCGTCGGCCGGCGGGTACTGACGACGCTGCCGGCCCTGTTGGGCGTGTACACACTCGTCTTTGCTGTGCTCCATCTGTTGCCAGCGGATCCGGCGCTGCTCATCTCGCAGGGGAGCGCATCGGAGTCACAGCTCGTGTCGTTGCGCCACGAGTACGGCCTTGACCGGCCGCTGTGGCGGCAGTACACGGATGATCTGGGGGCGCTTCTTGAAGGGGATCTGGGCCGTTCGATCCGGTACAATCAACCGGTCAGCAGCCTTATTCTGGAGTTCCTCCCGGCCACGCTGGAACTGGCCCTGGTCGGCTTGGGGCTGGCCGTGCTGCTCGGGATCGCCCTCGGCACCGTGGCCGCGCTGCGTCCCCACAGCTGGATCGACAACGTGAGCACCGTGGCGGCGTTGTCGGGCGTATCCATCCCGAGCTTCTGGCTGGGGTTGATGCTCATCTTTGTGTTCTCTCTCTGGTTGGGGTGGTTGCCGGTCACGACCGGCACGACCTGGCAGCAGCTGATCATGCCGGCCGTGACGCTTGGCTTGTACAGCGCGGGTGTCATCAGCCGCCTCGCGCGGAGCAGTTTGGTGCAGACGTTGCATCAGGACTACATTGTGACGGCCCGGGCAAAGGGACTCGCGCCGCGCTCGGTGGTCCTGCGGCACGCCCTGCGGAACTCTCTGATCCCGGTGGTCACCATCATCGGAGTCGAGCTCGGGAATCTGTTGTCGGGTACTGTGGTGGTCGAGACTGTGTTCGCCCGCCCCGGCCTCGGACGGCTGATCATCGATGCGATCACCTATCGCGACTACCCCGTGCTGCAGTCCACCCTCGTCGTCGCGGCCTGCGGATACGTCCTTGCCAACATGCTGGTCGACATCTCGTACAGTTATCTCGATCCCCGCATTCGGGAAGGGCGGGGGGCGTAGGTGGCGGTCGACCACATCTCGCGTTCGACGTGGACCTCGTCGTCGCGAGCCTCCGAAACCCTGCGGAGTCTTGGGCACAATCGACACGCGGTCGTCGGCGCCGGTCTGCTCGCGATCCTCGTGGCCGCCGCGATCCTTTCCCCCCTCATCGTGCCGTACTCGCCGCTGCGGCCGGTTCCCGAGGACGCACTCGAATCACCCAGCCCGCAGCATTGGATGGGGACCGATGAGATCGGGCGAGACGTATTCAGCCGGGTGCTGGCCGGCGCACGCATCTCGCTCGCAGTGGGTCTCGTCGCCAGCGCGATGACGATGTCGGCCGGGATCGTGTTCGGCCTGCTGAGCGGCTATCGTGGCGGATGGGTCGACGTCGTCATTATGCGCAGCGTCGACGTGATGCTGGCGGTGCCGACGCTCCTGCTGGCGCTCGCCATCGCCGCCGCGCTCGGGAAAAGCTTGGGGAACGTTGTGTTGGCGATCGGGGTGGCCGGAGCGCCGCGATTCACGCGGTTCATTCGCGGGTGTGTGCTGTCGACGCGGGAGAACGTGTACGTCGAGGCGGCGCGGGCCGGCGGGTGCAGCGAAGCGCGGGTCGCGGCGCGGCATATTCTCCCGAACATCTATGGACCGGCGCTGGTCCTGGCCACGCTGAACGTGGGGGTGGCGATCCTCACCGCCGCAACGCTGAGCTTTCTCGGAATGGGCGCGCAGCCACCGACGCCGGAGTGGGGGCTCATTCTCGCACAGGGCCGTGACAATCTTCAGACTGCGTGGTGGATCAGTACGTTCCCTGGGGCGGCGATTGCCGTTACCGTGCTGGCGGTGAACCTCTTCGGCGACGGATTGCACGACGCGTTGGATCCCCGGCTCCGACTCTGACCACTGGCGGGCGGCACCGATGACACGGCCATGATGACGGGAGGCGTTCCGATGAGCGCACTGGGCGCGTACGTGGATCGACACCGCGAGCGGTACATCGCCACGCTGCAGACACTCTGCCAGATCCCCAGTGTGTCCTACCACAACCAAGGGATTTCCGAATCGGTCGCGTGTCTGACATCGATGCTGACGGCGCTTGGCGCCGATGTGACGACCCGGCAGGCCGCGGGCGCCAACCCGCTCATTATCGGCACGCTGCCCGGCGCTTCGCCGCGCACGTTGCTGCTCTACAATCACTACGACGTGGTTCCCGCGGAGCCGCTCGAGGCGTGGACCTCGCCGCCGTTTGCGGCGACCATCGCGAACGGACGCCTCGTCGCGCGGGGGGCCAGCGACAACAAGGGCGATCTGGTGGCGCGGTTGTGCGCGGTCGATGCCTACCAGGCGGTGCATGGGACGCTCCCGTTGACGATCAAGTTCGTGATCGACGGTGAGGAAGAGCTGGGAAGCCCGCATCTGCGCGAAGTGGTGGAGGCGAACCGGGATTTGCTGCGGGCTGACGCCGCGCTCGGCGAGGGCGGCGACCGCGACGACCGGGGTCGACCGGCAATGAGTTTGGGGTGTCGCGGGCGGATCCTCTTCGAAATGGAGCGCGTCGGCGCGCGGCAGACGTTTCACAGCAGCCTGACCTCGATTGTGCCGAACCCGGCGTGGGACATCGTGTGGGCCTTTGCGAGCATGAAGGGACCCGACGAGCGCGTTCGCATCGACGGATTCTACGACGATGCCCTGCGCCCGTCTGAGGCCGAACTGCGACTGCTCGACGACCTGTCGTTCGACGCCGACAGCGTGAAGCGCCGACTTGGTCTCGAGCGGTTGACGCTGGGTGTCGGCGGTCGCGAGGCGGTTCGGCGTCTGTTGTTCGAGCCGACCCTCGAGGTGTCGAGCTTCGGTGCCGGACGGACGCTCGACGCCCTCAAGGGGATGCCGCGGCGCGCGGTCGGGGTCGTCCGGTTCGGCCTCGTGCCGAATCAAGTGCCCGAGCGAGATGGAGGGGCTGCTCCGCCGTCACCTCGACGTGCACGGATTCGAGCAGATTACCTTGCGCCCGATCAGCGAGCGCCACCCCGGGAAAGTGCCGCTCGATCATCCGATGGTCGGCATCATCGCGCGCACCATTCGCGAGGCCTACCACCAGGAGCCCGTCATTTATCCGGTCGCCCCGTGGATCGGCGCGCCGTACTATGAGCTGGCGCAGCCGCTCAATGTCCCCTTGATCAATGTCGGCATCGGCTCGCCCGGATCCCGATTTCACTCACCGGATGAGGGCATTCAGGTGGACGACTACTGCGCGGGCATCGAGTTTGTCGGACGTCTGTTCTCGGCGTTCGCACTCGCAGGTGTGGGAGGGGGCGGAGGGATCGCATGACGCACGTGACCGATCGGGTGGCCGAGTACGCAAGCACGCTACGATACGAGGATCTTCCCGCGGCCGTCGTGGCCCGGGTCAAGGACGTGACGCTGGATTGTCTCGGGACGCTCCTGGCCGGGTCACGCTACCCTGCCGGCAAGATCATGACGCGATTCGTCGACAGGCTCGCGGAGTCGGGCCCCTGCACGGTCGCGGGGACAAGTCTCCGGGTGTCGCCCACCGCGGCGGCCTTTGCGAACGCCACGATGTCGCACTGCCTGGAACTGGACGATAACTACAATCCCGCGAACGCCCACGTCGCGAACGTGGTCGTTCCCGCGGCGTTGAGCATCGCCGAGGAGCGGCGCCTGAGCGGGCGTGAGGTGATCGCCGCGCTCGTCGCCGCCTACGATATTGAGGGACGCGTTGGCATCGCGCTGGATCCGGTCCGGCTGTACGCGCGGTCGTTCCATCCGTCCTCGATTGACGGGAACTTCGGGGCGACGGTCGCGGCGGGGCGAGTCCTGCAGCTCGCGCCGCCGCAGATGGGGCACGCGCTCGGGCTGGCGGGATGTCAGGCGTCCGGTCTGCTGGCCTGGGTGACCGAGCCGTCTCAGTTGAGCAAGGCGTTTCAGATCGGAATCGCGTCCCGAAACGGCGTGACGGCGGCGCAACTGGCGGTGTTGGGGTTCACCGGTCCGCCGCACGTGCTCGATGGGAAGCACAATCTCTTCCGGGCATTCAGTGAGATCGAGCGCGACGTCTCAGACATCCTGACCGACGCGCTCGGGCAGCGGTTCGAGATCATGCGCACGAGCCTCAAGAAATACGCGGCGTGCCGCCAGATTCACGCGCCGTTGGACGGCCTGTTCAAGATCGTCCGCGAACACGGCTTGGCGAGCGACGAGATCGCCGAGATTTCGACCAAGGTCGCGACGTCCATGGCCGGCATCATCGACAATAACGAGCTCCCCTCGCACAATGCGCAGTACGTCCTGGCCGTCGCGACGTACGACGGACGGGTCGAGGTTGATCAGCTCGACGGGAAACGGCTCGACGACCCGCGCGTCGCGGCGCTGGCGGCGCGCGTGCGAGTGCACGGCGACGACGGATTGGAACAACTGTTCCCGGAGCAGTGGGCCGGGATTACGACCGTCCGGACGCGGGATGGGCGCGAGTTCACCGAGGCTGTCTACTACCCGACGGGCGATCCGGAGAACGCGCTCAGCGACGCGGAGATCAAGGCGAAGTTTCGACTGCTGGCGCGCGACATCGTGTCCGAACAGCGCGCCGCGGAGATCATCGAACTCGTGGGCACGCTCGACGCGCTCGACGACGTGTCGGTGTTGGCGCGATGCCTGACCGGCAACCACTGAGAGCACCAGGGGAGGGAGAGATCCGATGTCCGTATCGAACCGGCAGGACGGCGTCACGGCGGCGCTGGTGGCCTACGCGGCGGCGTTCACGTACGCGGACGTGCCGCACTCCGCGGTCGACGAGATCAAGACGATTGTGCTCGACACGTTCGGCGCGCTGCTCTTAGGGTCGTCGCCCCAGTACAGCGCGTCCCGGCTGACCGGCGACCTCGCGCGTCGGTCGGGCGGTGTCGCGGAGTCCACCGTCATCGGCCGCGATTTCAAAACGTCGTGCGAGAGTGCCGCCCTGGCCAACGGGACGATGGGCTACGCGGCCGATATCGAAGGCGCCAGCGTGGCGCGCCAGCACGTCCCGGCGGTCGTGGTGCCCGCGGCGCTCGCGGTCGGAGAACGGGAGCACGCCGACGGGCGGACATTCATGACGGCGCTGGCCGTGGGCTACGAAGTCTGCGCCCGGGCCAGCGAAGCGTGCCGCACCGAGCACTCCTATCCACACTCGTTCCATCCGTCCGCGACGTTTGGCTACTTCGGAGCTGCGGCGGCCGCCGGGCACATTCTCAAGCTCGATCGGCGGCAGCTTGCCAACGCGCTGGGCGTCGCGGGGACGAACGCGGCGGGGTTGATGACGTGGGTGTTCGATCCGACGGAAGACTCCCGTCCGTTCGGCCTGGGCATGGCGGCGCGCGGCGGGGTGACGGCCGCCCTGCTCGCCCAGATGGGCTTCGGCGGGCCGCCGGCGATCCTCGACCCGGGCAAGTACAGTATCTACGACGCGTATGCCGGGGAGGCGCACGTCGAGCGCGTGACCGACGGATTGGGAGAATCCCCGCTGTGGATCACCCGCGCCGGAGGCTACAAGCGCTATCCGTGCTGCGGCGACATCCACACGGGGTTGGATGCACTCCTGGGGATCGTAGAGGAGCACCGGATCCCGCCCGACGACATCACCGCGATCGTGCACCGCGTCAAAGCCGATCGGGCACCGGTGATCGACAACAACCCCCTCAAGTCGCACTGCGCCCAATACATCATGGCAGTGGCCGCGGTGAACCGGACGATCGGACCCAACGATATCCTGCAGGACCGGCGCGCCGATCCCCGGATCCGCTCGATGTCCGAGCGGGTGACACTTGTCGGAGACGCGGCGATGGACCCCTGGCCAGCCGGGTCGCCGGCGGTGGTCGAGGTCACCGCGCGCGGCGGCCGAACGTTTTCGGCACGGGTGGACTGGGCCAAGGGTCGCCGTGAGAACCCGATGACACGGGCGGAGCTGGAGGAGAAGTTTCTCCGGCTGGCCGCAGCCCGGATTTCCCATGACGCGGCGGAGCGGCTGATGGATCAGGTCTATCATCTCGAGACGGTCTCGGACATCAACGACGTGGCCGCGCTGCTGCAAGTGCGGCCCGCCTGAGCGCGCGCGGCGCTCGAGTTCGGATCGTCAAGGAGCCGTGAGATGGACGACCGGCACGCGGGCATGACCGATCGCTTTGCGCAGTTCGTCGAGACGTTTCCGTTTGAACGCATTCCGGCGCCGGTGATCCAGAGGACGAAGGACATTCTGTACGATGGCCTCGGCGCGGCGCTCTCCGCCACGTCGTCGCGCTACGACATCGGCGCCGTCTTGGAGCGGTTCGTCCGGGAGACCGGAGGGGCCCCGGAGGCCCAGGTGTTTGGGACTGACCTTCGGACCAACTGCGCCACCGCCGCGCTCGTCAATGGGACCTTCGGGTACTATTGCGACATCGAGAGCCATCATCCGGGCGCGATCATGCACGCGATCGCGATCGTTGGGCCAGCCGCGCTGACGGTCGGCGAACGGATGCGGCGCTCTGGTCCGGACGTGCTCGCCGCGATCGTTGTCGGCATCGACGTCGCGTGTCGCGTGAGCTATGCGCTGGGCGGGGCGGCGCTGTACGCGCGTGGGTTTCACCCGTCGTGCGTCGCCGGGACGTTCGGGGCCATGGCGGCGGCGGGGCGTCTGTTCGGGCTCCGGGGACCGGCGCTGCGTCACGCGTTCGGGCTGGCCGGAACCGAGGCGTCGGGTCTCCTCGCATGGGTGAGCGACGACACGGAGCACTCGCGTCCGTTCAACATGGGGTTGGCGTCGCGGCACGGGGTGCTTGCTGCGCATCTCGCGTCGTGCGGCTTTGGCGGGCCGCCGATGATCTTCGAAGGCAAGTACCCGCTTGGGCAGGCGTTCACCGGCCAATGGCATGCGGAGGCACTGTTCGACGGGCTGGGCGAGCAGTTCAAGGTGATGGAGCTGTGCTTTAAGTTGTACGCGTGCTGCGCGTTCATCCACCCCGGCCTCGATGGCCTGCTCGACATCCTTCGTGCCGAGCAGGTGCGGCCCCATGACGTTCGCCGGGTGACCCTTCGGTTTCCAGCGAGCGGGTACCACGTGATCGACGGCAACGCCTTGCGCTCGCACTGTGCGCAGTACGTGCTGGCATTGGCGGCGCACAGGGGTGCCGTCCAGTTTTTCGATATTCTGCGCGATCAGCGAGCCGACCCGGAGATTCGATCGCTGTCTGAGCGCGTGCAGGTGATTGGGGACCAGGAACTGGATCGCACATATCCGGACCTGTACCGCTCGGTCATCGAGGTGGAAACGCCGACGGCCACGTATCGTCGGGACGTCACCTACCCGAAGGGCGCGCCGCAACAGCCGCTCGCGTCCGCCGAGCTGCGCGAGAAGTTTGCCACGCTGACTCAGGACGTGGTGACCCCGGAGCGCCGAGACGCCATCACCGCGGCGGTGGACCGGCTCGAGGAACTCGATGACATCGGGACGCTGACGCGTCTCCTGCGACGCGATGCCTGACACCCAGAGCAGCGTGCCGCCTCAACGGATCCTCTGGTTGTCCCGCGCCGACGTGGAGGCTGCCAGCTTATCTCCCACGGACACGATCGCGTGCATCCGCGACGCGCTCGTGTGGCGCGCGGAGGGGCGCGTCGAGATGCCCCCGAAATTCGGCGTCCACCCACCGGAAGGACGTCACGTGCACGCCATGCCGGCGGTGCTTCCCGGGAGCGCAGGGTTTGGGATGAAATGGATCGGCGATTTTCCGAACAACCGGACGTTGGGGCTGCCGACGTTGTCGGCGCTGATCGTGTTGAACGACCCTCATACCGGGGCGGTGCTCACGGTCATGGATGGAACGGTGGTCACCGCGATGCGGACGGCCGCCATGACCGCGGTGTCGCTTCAGGCGTGCGCCCGGCCGGAGGCCGCGGTCGCGACCATCGTGGGCACCGGCGTCCAGGCGAGAGCGCATCTGGCGATGCTGCGGCACGCGATGCCGTCGCTCGCCACAGTCTTTGTCGTTGGTCGCGACGGGCACGCCGCCAGACAGCTGTGCGATGAGATGGGGCCGCGCGTGACGCCGACACTCGTTCCGACGGCGGATCGCGGGGACGCCGCGCGCGCGGCGGATGTGATCATCACGGTGACTACCTCCGTCACCACGCGCCTGCTTGAACCGGAATGGCTCAGGCCGGGCGTCACCGTCGTCGTCCTCGACAACGGGGGGAAGGAAACCGGCATTCTTCATGTCGTGGATCGAGTGTTCGTCGACGATCGGCGCCCCTTTGGCGACGCGGAAGTGCTCGCGCGTTTCACGACCGGGGTCCCGCCCATCGCCGCGGAGATCGGAGAGATTCTGCTCGGGCGTCGGGAAGGACGTTCGAGCGCGGAGCAGCGTATCTTGGTCCTGAATCTCGGGATCGCCGCCTGCGACATCGCCCTGGCTGAGCAGGTCTACGCCCGCGCGTCGTCGCTCGGGCGTGGGATACTTGTGCCATCATGAGGCATATCGCCGGGGTCGACAGGCCCATAGCGGTGCCTCCAGCGTAGAACGAGTGCACATCGTCTTCACATCGTGTTCGCCCCCCCGAGTCCGTGCCTTCCCCGTGCCTTAGCCGGGCGAAAAGTGCCTAAACCAACCTGAACAGTCCGACGCGACCCGAAACGTCACGGTCCTCGGAAACGCAAGTGGAACAAGGGTTTTCAGGCCCCGCCTGCGTTTTCCTGATGTGCGGCAACGTGGGCGGTGTAGACTTTGGGAGCAGAAGGTCGTCGGTTCAAGTCCGACCGCCCCGACCACCTCAAACGCTTGAAAGACGTGCGATACGAGGTCTATAGCTTTCTATTCATCCCCTTGATGTGGGGTGGCCAGTTGGTTGAACCCATTAGTTAGCAACCGGCCGGTGTCATGTCCGACTGCCCCGACCAAAACCCTCGCGCTCATCGGCGTCATGTCTCCTCGCTGGAGACAGGCGATGCCATTTTCCAACTGGGTTGAACCATGATACAATGGGTTTATGAATGGTAAAGTGATCGTCGACCGCGCGGGTCGGGTTGTCCTTCCGAAGGCCGTTCGGGACGAGCTCCGGCTCTCGGCCGGGGATACGCTCGATCTCGCGGTGAATGGTGACGTGGTGACCCTGCGGCCGAGGCGCACCGCCGCTCCTCTGCAAAAGGAACGGGGTGTCTGGGTGTTCCGAACGGGCAACCCTCTGGGCGCCGCGGAGACTGAGAAAACGCTCCGCGATGTCCG
>CAWDRG010000010.1:0-206814 GCA_963804645.1 uncultured Bacillota bacterium | reverse complement strand
TTCTCCGGGTAGTCGTCGCCATATTGCCACGTCGGGTCGAACCGGAGGCAGATGGGCCGAGTCCGGACTGCTTCACGAACGCGACGGAGGGGGTGTATTATTTTGGGTTCTCTGCATGACCGCAGCGATACGATCACCTTCGCGGGGCGTCTGAAACGCAGGGTTATCAAGCGTTTCTTAGGCTGCGGGGCTGACTTTCACCCGAGGAAGCGATCGGCATCCCTCGAAGCCTGTCACCATGTGGGTCCGCATCGCGATCGCCGGGGCGCTGTTCATCGCGGGTACCGTCACGGGGAATGTACCGGCGGTGGCACACATCGACCGCGCCATCACGCTTTGGGTACAGCGGGCCGCGCCGGCGCTAGACGTCCCGACCGCCATGATCGTCTTCCTCGGGAACGCGGGAACGGTCATCCCAGCTCTGGGAGCGATCGGCCTGGTCCTCCTGTTGTTCGAACTCAAGCGCTACGGTCGCGCGGCGCTGTGGCTGTCCGTCGGGGCCGCGGCTATCAGCGGACTGACGGTCGTGCTCCAGAATGCGATCGTTCATCCCGGGCCCCCGGACTCGCTGAAGCGTCATTTCATTCGCGCCCCGGATGCTCCGTTTGCGGTGCTCAGCGCGCTCGGCGTGACGCACATCGTCGTGATCGGACTCGTGGGCGTCGCGCTGTTGCTCCTACTTGTCGCGGAGCCACGCAGAGATCGTGCGCTACTGCTGCTGGCCGCCGCAGGCGCAGGCTTCGGCGTGCTTGCCCTTATCTTCCGTGAGTTGCTGCACGCTGCATCGTTTGGACAGATGCTTGAGTGGGTGGACATCGCGCCGTTCGGGTTTCCGTCGGGGCACGCTGCGCGCGTAGGGCTCATCGCGGGGACGGCTCTTCGGCGGATGCCTGGACTCGCAACCGGCATTATCGTCGCTCTGATGGCGTCGTTGGTCTATTTGGGTGATCATTGGACATCTGAAGTCGTCGGCGGGCTTTGCCTCGGCTGGGTGGGCGCAGAACTCGCATCGAGACTCTGGGAATGGTTGGGATAGGACCTCGCGGGCTGGACTGGTGCCGGTCCCACGCGGTTCGTCGCCCCGGGCTCGCCCATGAGGATTGTTGGGAGGCCGGCCTGGTCTCGAGTGCGTCAATTCATTCCCGAGCTGTTTGGATTGGGACTCGCTTTTTTGCCAGCCACGACGCGGCGATCCCCGGACGTTATCGAGAGCTACTGTATGTGATCGTGATCGGTGCCAGTCTTTGGTAGGGTCTCTTCGGCGCTACGCGCGGCGGCCATGGGCGCCAGCGTGTGCCTCCTCGAGGCGACGGACTGGGTCGGGGGCCAGTTTTCTTCTCAAGGAGTCACGAAGCCCGACGAAAACGCGTACATCGACACGGGGGGCAATCGTATGCAGCGTCAGTCGCGGGCACGTACCCGCTCCACCAGGGCCGACGTGGCCGCTCGCCCCATTCTATGGTGACCGGCCGGCAGCGTGCTCACCGCCGATCGACTCATTTGGGATGGCCTGGAATCGCAACTACGACGAGGCTGTCAAACCATGCCTGGACTCCGGCCGCGACCTGGATCTTCGCACGGGTTGGAACGAGACCTTTCGTTCCTTGCGCCGAGCCCACCGCGAATAGGTACTCCCAGTTTCCGCTCCCCGTGTGCGCGGCGGTGACAAAATCTACCCAGGTGTCGGTCGTCTGCAGTCGAATAGTCGCCCCAGGGTTGGACGCCTTGGCCCAGCAGCCGATGCCGTACGTGTCCCCGAGCGCGCACTGGATGCCAGACTGGCTGATCCACGTTTCTCCTGCGGTCCCGTCGACCTTCAAGCTGAAGTGACCGCCGCCGTCATTGTGGATGCCGCTGAAGTTGGGATCCGGGGCGGCGGCCTCCGGCGACACGCTGCCCGCGCCCTCGAGCGTCCACCCGGCGGGGAGCCCGTTCGCCCACAGTTCGAAGCCCGCGTTGGCGATCCCAAGACCCGGTACACGCGCATCAGCGAGCCCGCGCAGGAGATTGCTGGTGATTTGATCGACAGGTGTCCACGATGCGTCCAAGCTGAGGCCGCCCGCCCAGTTCACCGTCCCGCCGGTGAACGCGGTCCCGTTGCGCTGATACAATCCCATCGTCGCGTGCCCCGCCTGTCCGCCGGGACCCCAGTCGGTGAGGTCCGCCGTCGCCAAGACGACGAAGTTCTTCGGGGTGCCGTCGGTGCCGAGCACCATGGGAGACGTGCTGCCCGGCGTGATTAGCGCGGCATCGGTTTCATAGCCGAGGATGGTGGTGTCGACGCTCGTGCCTTTGCCAAACTCATCTCCGTCGGACAGCCCGGTACCCTGGAAGACCCAGTGCGCCGAGTTGGCCACCGTGTAGCCCCGGTCGCGCTTCGCGAGGTCGATGGGATCGTTCCACCAGCCAGCACCGTTCCGGTAGGCCACGCCCGTCATCGAGTTCTCAGGCCGGAGGAGCGGCGCCTCCGCCCAGCGGACGGTGATCCGCTGCGGGTCTTGTCGATCGGGATCCGGGAAGCCGATGTCGGTTTCCTTGTAGCACATCATGATGCGCCCGCCGCTGCTGAAGTCAAACCGGACCTGCCAGTAGCATGTATTGCCACAGAAGAAACACACGTTGCCACCATTCGCGATGAATGTTTCCACCTGGTCGCGCATCTCCCACGACCAGTATTCATCGTGCCCGAAGCTGAGCAGCAGCCGGTAGTTCTCGAGCAGCCCCGGGTTCGTATGCAGATCCACCGCGGAGCAGTACTCGACGTCCACCCCGTGCGCGTCCGCCCACTGGGCAAACGGGAGCTGGTACTGTTCGTAGAGGTTCAGATTATTCAGCGTGGCCGGGTCTGGGGACGCATACGGCCGATCGAACGAGACCCGACCAGTGAAGGGACCAGTCGTGTACAGACTGCGCCCGCCCCACGCATTGTATGCTTGCGCGGTGGTATCGTTCATCTTGACCAGAATCTTGGATCTCACGCCCGGCGCGGCCGCGCGCACGACGAACGGGGCCCACGCGATCTGGTCGACAGACGTGATCTTCCCGACGTAGTATCCGCTCGCCCAACTCGCAGGGACGGTGATCTGGCACCCGGCCGCCGCCGGCCACTGGCAGCCGGCGAGCGCAAGGCTCGCATCGTCTTGGGTGCCGGGCGTAAACGCGGTCCCGCTGCAGGTTTGGACAAGTTGATCGGAGGCTCCCCGACGGTAGATCTCCAACGTAAAGGCGCTGTGGGCCGCGTCGGACCGGACACAAAAGTTCACGTTGTCTCCAGGCGCCGCCGATACTGCGGACGCGTAGCCTTCTATCGTTGCCATGTCAGCCCCCGTCGCCGCTGCAGGAAGTACGGTCTCATCGAGGAAATTTCCGGATAGATTTTTCGTAAGATGCACGCGACAAATAGGATTTACGTCTTGATTCTTCGAATCCCCTTTCACGAAAGTTCCTGTCCAGGTTTTGGGCCTGTTTCCGCCCGGCCCGCCATGAGGAGCCGTTCTGCGCCCCCTCCTAGAAGCCGATGACCCACGGCTGTTCTGGGACCCGTCCGGAACGGACTGGGCGAACCGGGGTGGAATCTCCCAACGCAAGGCGCTCAAGTGTACACTGAGGCTGAGTCGAAAAGCCAAAACAAAACTCTCATCGAGGAGATCATGGCTAATCCAGGACAGCCCACAATCAGTTTGGGTGCGACGGGCGACGCAGTCAGGCGGTTGGAGCGCGCGCTGCGCCGAACGCCGGACCTCGGGCTGACGGTTGACGGGGTATTCGGCGCGCAGGTGGAGGCGGCGGTGAAGCTATTCCAGCAAGGCGCGGGCCTGGTGATTGATGGAATTGTCGGGCCGCTGACCTGGGCCGCCTTGCCGGATGGCGGCCCGATGCCGACACTTCAAGTGGGATCAACCGGAGCGGTGGTGACCCGCCTGCAGACACTGCTCACGAATGGTGCCGCTGGGCAGTGGATCACGACTCCGCAGGGGATCGACGGTAACTTTGGGCCACATACGAAGGCGTGCGTCGAAGCGTTTCAGGCCTGGGGCGGAATTACCGTGGACGGGATTGTCGGGGACCAGACCTGGTCCGTTTCGTTACACGCGGCGAGCGCCACACTGGAGACGGCGGTGGGCCTGGGTTTTGTCATTAGTTGAACTGATTCCGATGGCATAGTATTGAATTCGCGCACCAACCGGCCATCTTCTCTGGCCGATTGGTGCGCGCAAGCTCAAGAATGCTGTCAGCATCACCGGGCTCCTCGCTAAGGATGCGCGCCAGACCGCGAAGGGGTACCTACCTGTCGGCCGACGGTGGAGATATGGGGGTGAAGAGGGTGTAAGATCGGATGTCGTTTACGAAGGGAGCTCTCGAGTCAAAAAGCAATAATTTGTACTGGGGCACTTGTGTGTCTGCGCCTATCGGTCTCCTAAACCTCTGGTCGGGTGTTCGATTCACCCCGGGCCCGCCATGTAAATCACGCCCTCCAAATGAGGCCCGTGATTCCTCCCCCACGATTGTGGAGGTCTGCGCCGAAGATGAGTCGAAATGGCGCAGGCGCAAAATCCGGTGGATACGCATCGATGTCGAAAGGACCTGGTGCCGGCGAGATGACCGCGTTGGACGTGGTCCGACTCCCCGCCTTGATGCGCCGCAGCGAGGGTCGGCGCGAGATTACGGTGGCCCTCGTCGACGGGCCGGTAGATCTCACGCACCCAGATCTGACCGGCGCATCGATCCGTGAGCTTCCGGGAGAACCCCTGGGCGCCTGCCGCATGGCCGGCAGCGCCGCGTGTAGGCATGGGACATTCGTGGCGGGCGTCCTGTCTGCCCGGCGAGAGTCCGTGGCGCCGGCGATCTGTCCTGGGTGCACGCTGTTGCTGCGCCCGATCTTTGCGGAAGTCCTGAATGGGAACGGTCAAATGCCGGGTGCGACTCCCGAAACGCTGGCGCGCGCCATTGTCGACAGCGTCGACGCGGGGGCGCGCGTCATCAACCTCAGTGCCGGATTTCTGCAACCATCGCCCAGGGACGAGTGTACGGTGGAACAGGCGTTGGATTACGCCGCCCATCACGGCACCCTGATCGTGGCGGCGGCGGGGAATCAGGGCATGGTGGGTAGTTCCGCCATCACCCGCCATGCGTGGGTCATCCCGGTGGCCGCCTGCGACGCGCACGGCGGGATCCTCCGCGAATCGAACCTGGGCGCCTCGATCGGCAGCAGGGGGCTGAGCGCGCCGGGGGACCGCATTACCAGCCTCGGGACCAACGGCACGCAGCAGACGGTGAGCGGGACAAGCGCGGCGGCGCCGTTCGTGACGGGTGCCGTCGCCTTGCTCTGGTCCGAGTTTCCCGCCGCGAGTGCGGCACAGATCAAACTGGCCGTGACCGCGGCGCGGATGCCGAGGCGGCGAGCGATCGCGCCGCCGGTGCTCGATGCATGGGGCGCGTATCACATGATGGCCGCGACACGGCACGAAAGGAGAGTGTCATGAGGAAGAAAGGCACCAAGCCCCCGAGGGACGCTCCGCCGCCACAGCCACATCGGGTGCGGCTGCCGGGGTTCCTCATCGAGGAGGAAATCGGTCTGGGCGACGCGATCAAACGAGTCACGTATGCGATGGGCATCAAGCCGTGCGGCGGCTGCGAGAAGCGCGCCGCGACGCTCAATCGGTGGATGCGCTTCTCACGATAGTGCATTGACCACGCCAGCGGAGCCTGTGCGGTCAGGGACTACTGCCCGGCGCTCGCAGAGCGCCTCGCTAACTTCGATGGGGGAGGCAAATCGCGATGGACCACCCGGAAGTGAAGGAGTCAGAGGCGACTGTATCAATCGGCGGGAGTGATGCCCCGGTGCCAGCGACGTCTGCTGGGTCATCGGTACGCCCGCTCGCCCCGCAGGCGTGTCCGACGTGCGGCACGGTGCAAGGGTCCAACGGCGCGGATGTCGCGGCACCCCACTACGTATACGCGCTCGGCCGGATTGCGCCTCGTTTTCCAAGAATTTCGACGGAGAAAGAATTTGCCCAGGCCACGGGCAGGACGGACACAGGCGGGCTGACGGATCGGCAAGCCCTTCACGCGGTGCTGTCGCGGGCGGAGAATCGGTATTTGGTCCGCCAGCTGTGCTGGGTGATGACGATTGAAGGTCTCGACACCTACATCGTGGTCCCGCGCGAGCTCGCGGACTACGGTCTGCTGGTGGAAGCGCTGCGCCCCACGCCGAGTCCCATGGATCTCGATTGCCTGATCGGCGTTCGGGGTCCCATGGCCGGGCCGGAAGTGTGCAACGGGCTGCATGGTCCCGATTGTGGCCTTCGATCAACTCTATTCCTTCGATCGTGATGTGCTGATGAAGGCCATTCCCAGGCGCGAGAAGACATCCGCCAAGGCGTTCGCTCCGGCGGCAGAGGAGTTGTTCGATCGCCTCATGCTGATGGCCGATAACGCCGGGGCGACCGACGAGCACCGTGCGCTCAATTATCTCGCGGTCCGCTATCCGGCCATCTATGCCAACGCCGCTGAAGCGTTCGAACGCAACGCGTCGCTGATCGGCGTGGACGTCGTCCCCTCACCCCTGAGCGGGACGCGCAACGTGGTAGACGTGGTGTTCTCGTACCGGAACCGCAGCACCGATGTCGTCGAGAAGTTCTTTTGTCGCGTGGACGTGACCGAGGAATTTCCGTTTCTGGTTACGAAGCTATCGCCCTATATCGATCGCTAGGGGTTCATCCAAAAGGAGGCCCACGATGAGAACGCCAGGGTTCACCGCCGAGCGCGCACTGTCCCCCGCCGTTGGGCGCCGCGGCGATGCGCGCCGCGCTGCGGGCGGCGGCCGCGGGAGGGTGGTGCCGGAGTTCTGCTATCAATCTTCCCCGGAAGCCCCTGTGACGTGCGTTGACTGCATCACGGTCGCCGGCCACAATCTGTGTATGATGACCACGCACCGGCCGATCCTCACGCACATCTGATCGACGGTCGGGGCCTGCGGTGCCCCCACGGCGGCAGCGGTTGGAAGCGCCGCCATCGTGGGAACTTAGGCTTCGTCAATAAACAAACTTTACAGATTTGCATGTGGCCGTATGAGATAGTTCCACTCGCCATGAAATGACTGCGGTGTGAGGTTGACGCCCGCCATCTCCTTGGCGGAGATCTTCCGACCGGCCGGATAGCGGCGCCGGTCCAATCGGCACCGGACCGTGAGCCCTTTCGCCGTGGTCGTGTTCACAATCAACCGCACGATGGTCTCGTAATCCCGCAGCGGTTCGCCGCGCCAATTGGTGGAGATGAATGAGAACAGCCGGTGCTCGACCTTGTTCCATTTGCTCGTGCCGGGCGGAAAGTGACACACCATGATGGTCAGTCCCGCCGCGTCGGCGAAGCGCTGCAACTCGAGTTTCCACTGGCGCAGCCGGTAGCCGTTACTGCCGCCGCCATCGGCCGTGATCAGCAGGCGCTGGGCCTGCGGGTAGAGCCGGCGGCCCTCAGCGCGCCACCACCCGCGGATCGACGCCACGGCAAACGCGCGGTATCGTGATCGATGCCCACATTGACGAACCCGGTGTTGCGCGCCAGGTCGTAAATCCCATACGGATAGGCACGCGGAACGCTCGGTCCCGGGAAATCATGCACCTTCACACGGGCCGGCACCTTCACGGGCCGCCACTGCCGCCCGCCATTCTGATAATTGCCCAGCAGCTCTTTCTTCTTCGTGTCGACCGAGATGACCGGCCGGTGCGCCGCGAGCGCGCGGCGGACCTGCTCGTTGATATACTGAAACTGCGCGTCGCGATCCGGATGATCGGCCCCCTCCTCCATTTTCCGATTCGCCTGCAGGCTGTAATTCAATTGTCGCAGCAGCTGCGCGACCTTCTCATGGCTGATCGGATGGTGCTGCGCAGCGAGCTCGGCGGCCAACATGCGCGTACTCTTGCTGGTCCACCGCAGCGGCGATTCCGGGTCGCCTCGGGCGAGCGGTTCGACCAGCGCCTCCAACCGCCGCGGCAGATCGGGATTGCGCGCCACCAAGCTCGGTCGCCCACCGCCCGGGCGGCGCACCCGACCGGGCGGCAAGGCCGGCGCGTCGAGTTCATGCAAGCCTTTCGTGATCGTAACGCGGGACAGGCCACAGGCACGACTAACCAGCGTCACGCCCCCACGACCGAGGTGCCGCGCTTCGCTCGCCGCGAACAAGCGGCGGGCGCGTTCATCCAGATGCGGCCACAGAGCGGCGACCTTCTGTCTGAGTGCCTGCAGGACGGTCACACTCAGCAGTATACGTAACCAATGTTCTTCTGTAAAGTTTGTTTATTGACGACGCCTTAGGGTGGTTCTCATCCGGGCGCGCGTGTGACCGCGACCCTTTGCCGGGCATTACCCGGTGACCCACTACGTCGCCGCAAAGCGAACATGGAATGAGGTGTCTGGCTCAGTGTGGCCAGCACGGATAGAAGGTGGTTCGAGGCATCTAGCCCGAACCCGCGAGACAGGCCGCCAGTGTTTTGCAGTTAGCGCGAGATGTGTGAGCAATTCAGGGGCTTGACAGCAGCGCCCTCATAGAAGGAAGGGTACTGTCTAGACCCCGCTCGATGTGGGCACGACGACTTTGGGGGGAGGTGAGCCGAGGCGCTCTGATGCGCGTACTGCTGGTCACGACCAAGCCGCCAACCCTATCGTCAGGCGGCGGGCTCCGCACCTTCCATCTGCTGCGTCACCTCGCCCAGCGCCACGACGTGACGCTCCTGACCGGTACCGACGAGCGCGAGCGTGACGAGGTTTCGACGATCGCGCCCTACTGTCGGGCCGTCGTTACGGTGCCGATTCCCGAGACCCGGCGCCCACTGCACGTGCACATTGCGAACCTCTTCTCTTCGACGCCGTACTATCGCGCGATCATGAGCTCGACCGCGTTCGAGGCCCAGTTCTCCGCGCTCATCGAACGCCAGCAATTCGACGTCGTGCAGGTGGAGAACCTGCGTACGGCGCATGTGGCGTTGCCCGCGCGGGGGGTCACGAGAATCCTCGACCTGCATAACGTCGAGTCGATCCTGTTTCAACGGCTCGTCAGGCATATGCCGCCAGGATGGCGGCGGGCGCTGCTCTGGAGCGACGTGCTCAAACTGTCTGCCTACCAGCGCCGGATCATCCCCCAGTTTCACGAGTGCCTTGCGGTGTCAGACCCGGATGCCGAGGCGCTGCGGCGTCTGGTGCCCGGCGTGCACATCTCCGTCATTCCAAACGGCGTGGACCCCGAGGAATTCTCTCCCGAGCCGGTCGTTTGCCGGCCGCACAGCCTGGTGTTTACGGGGAGCTTCACGTATCACCCGAACGTCGATGCGATGGTATCGTTCTGCCGCGACGTTCTTCCCCGCATCCGGGCGGCGATCCCCGATGTGCACCTGTCGATCGTCGGCCGCGGTCCCAGCCCGGAGGTCAAAGCCCTCGAACGCCTTTCGGGCGTCGACGTGACAGGCCGAGTCCCTGATGTGCGGCCCCACCTCGCACACGCGACGGTTGTCATCGTTCCGCTACGTGTTGGCTCGGGCACCCGCCTCAAGATCCTCGAGGCAATGGCAATGGGCAAACCTGTCGTGTCCACATCGATCGGGGCCGAGGGATTGGACGTGCATCCCGGACATGATGTTGAGATCGCCGACGGGGTCGCGCCCTTCGCTAACACCACTGTCGCGCTGCTCCGCGACGCTGACCGGCGGGAGCGTCTCGGCGTCAACGCTCGGCGGACGGTCACGCAGCAGTACGCGTGGTCGGTCGTGATGCATCGGCTCGATCGACTGTACCGGTTGATAGAGACGGGAGCGATTCCCCATCAAGGAGCTGCCACTGGCGAGGCGGTCTGCGGCACAGAACACTGGAACACGACGGGGTAAGGCGGAGAGAGTATTTCGAGCACAACGCCGGAAAGGCTGGAACGGATCCCGTACGACGGGTGGTTGGGTCGTCCGTTGCCGGGGCGTCGCGGAGCCCACGTGCGAGTGCCTCGAGTTTCGACGAGGACGTGGGTGCGCCCAGGACCTCCTCCGTCGCCGCGTCCCAATACCGGAAGGCTTTCACGGCCGCCGCCAGGTCATACGCCAGCGGATTCATCGCTGGTCGCCTCGAGTCGTGACGGCGTAGCGGACTCCTAAGCCTCTGGTCGGGTGTGGGAATCACCCCGGGCCCGCCAACCCAATCGCGACGCGGGTTTCAGCCGTTCCGTCCGACGCGCAAGCCGCAGAAAAAGCCTATGGTCATCCCCTGAATGAGGCCGTCGAGGCGTTCTTCCTCACGAAGCGGGTTGCCGCGTGGCGGCGCGCGGGTGTCGACGAGGCGCGGCGGCTCCTCGGCCACGAGAGCCTGGTACTGCGCTGCGGAGAGGATGAGGCTGGAGTGAGTGCGGGCAAGCCAGCCCGGAACGGACGTGCGTCGGTCGGTTGGTCCGCACCGACCGCCTCAGTTTCTCGGCCGTTATGTCCCTTCCTCCAGGGTCTTCACACAACGTCGCAACTTCGTATACAACTCAGGGCCAAACGCCATCATGTTGTGTTCCTTGATACCGTGATCAGCACAGAGTTGCAAGACCTCTTCCAAGCTTGAACCCCGGACCTCAAAGTTGCAATCAACGCCGGCTTCACGGCAACTGAGTAGATACACCTTCGCCATATCGATCCTCCCCAGAGCAGACGTACCCACTTCGACTCACCCAAACTACGGCGGCGAACGCCAGGACGTTTTTCGTCGAACCACCTTGATCACGAAAGGAGGGCCACGACACCGCGGAGCGCCGATGATGGACCGGGCTCGCGCTCACCGGTCTTCGTCACCCGTCGTCTCTGGCGTCGCCCCGACCCTCCGTCTACTATACGGTATATTAACGCGGAAAAACGGCCTGATGTGGGGCTCGGGGTTACCCCCACTCGCAACATACATAAGCCACCGTTCCTACTTCTGGGGGACATATGGGACGTGTCCCCAGACGCCAGCCGAACAGTGCTGCTGGCGATTCGCGTGCCGGAGTTCCACCGGCAGATGGAGCAGACGACCCGCTGGTGCGGTGGATCCCAGGCTGAGCCGCGCTCCGTCGCGATCCCGGAGCTGGTGCCAGCGAGGATCGGGTCCCGGGGGGGCCCGGCCGTCCGTGCGCTCGAAGCGCCGCTTCCCGCCGCGCGACCTGCCGCCAGAACGACCATACATGCGTCCCCCGATTCCACACGGGCAGGGGGACGGTGACGTGGTCGCCCAGTCGGCGGGGAGGCCGCTCGGCGAGGTGCATGCCCCGCCGCCCAATGACGCAGGCGGCGGCGTGGTGCCGGGAGAGGCCGTAGCGGTCGGCGACGGTGTGCGCGCCGATCACGGACGTGAACGCGGGGTTGACGTGCCGGAGGGCGATGCCCGCGTCATAGCAGCGCGCCCCGAGGATCGCGTGGAACGTGGCGTAGGCGAAGCCCGATAGCATGCGGGCGTAGCGGGCGCCTCGCCGCTCCAGTTCCGCCTTTTTCGCGTCGAACTGCAGCCGTTCCGCGACGATGGGCTTCTGTTGGAGACAGGCATACGTGACCACTTGGCCCACCGCGTCGCCGAGGATCGCGAGCGCCTGGTGATGGCGCTTGCCGCGCGTCGGGCACGGCACGCGGAATGCGGCGCTCGGATTGCCGAACCGGTCCACGTCCGTCACCGCGAGGTGATCCGCGTTGAGATCCACGCCGACCACGCCGAGGTGCTCCACGCTCCGTCTCGTGCCGCCGGGCACCGACACCGTGGCGAGCACGCGCCATCCCTTGCGGTCGCGCACAAACCGCCAGGAGAGGGCTTCCCAGTTGGTCTTGTCGGGGGAGAGGTGGCGGCCGAGCGCGGCGACGACCGCCTGGTGCCCGTACCGGAAGCGCAGCCCGGCGAGCACCACGTGCTTGCCGCTGCTGGCGCACGCATTCGGCAGGCGCAGCCGCAGCGTGATCGTGCCGTTCGGGTCGACCGTGGCGACGCAGCCCTGATGGTATGAGAACGCTGCGCCTCCGAGGGTACGGTGGTACCCTCGTACCGCAAGAGGCGATCTCGGGTACAAGAGGAGGCGCAGCAAATGGAGTATATCGCGTTGGATGCGCACAAGCACTATAGCGCGGTTTCGGTACAGCGGTTTCGCAAATGGACAGGGGGAAGCCAGACGCCTGCTGGTCTCGGGGCGGCATACAAGCTGTCGAACAGTCTGGCGGTAGATTCGCAGCTGCACGAGTGAGCGAACGGGAACGGTGGGACCTGATGACGGAGAGAGGACCGAAGAGTCCGAGTCGCGACTCCGGACCTGGGCATCCCGGCGCTGCCGGTCAACTCGAGTCGGGGTGCACCTGGGCGAACGCTGGGACGACTTGGGTCGCAACCTGGCAGAGAGTCGGCGGCGTGTGGCGGGCGTGACTCAGCACCTGGCGATGAAAGAAGACCAGCAGCAGCGTATAGGCCAGAATGCGAATCATGGTGAGCACCATGAAGGCTTGATCGTGCTGCTGGTGCACCGCCGGATGCTTGAGCTGGCACTCTTTCGTCAGCGTCTGGAAGACTTCAGTATCAATGCGCCACCGAGAGCGCCCCAGCGCCGCCAGCCCGGTTGGGGAACACGCCAGCACATCAAGGTTGCTCGCGTACAGGTTCAGGCTCTCTTCCCACACCACCGTTTTGCGCCGCGTCCGGTGCCCCCCTTCGCCCTCGACCCGGAGCCGCGTCTGCGCCTCCTGCCGCACCTCCTTGAGGCAGCGCACGGACCGGTCTCCCGCCAACCATGAGACATCGGGGACATGCCAGCACTGCGTCGCGGCGTGAGGTGTGCGCACCTCGCCCGGCGCCACCCCCGGCAGCCGGCGCTCCAGTTCCGCCAGCAACTCGGCCTGATTGTCTTTAATGTTGCACACCCAATCGAGCCCGAGCGCTTCGATGGCGTCGATGAACGGTTTCCCCAGATAGAGCGCATCCCCCACCAGCACGTCCACGAACCGCGGGCCCAGCCGCTCCACGAGCTCCTCCAGCAGCGCACGCGCACACGGGACTTCGCCTTCGCCCGGCGCCTGGAACCGAATCCCCAGCGGAATCGGAAACGCGGTGCTGACAATAACGACGGCCACCATGCGGTGATAATATTGCACCGCCGTCTGCTGCACGCCATCGACCAGGCGGTCTACGATCCGCTCCAAACACCTGTCGCAGCAGCGGACGAACGACTGACAAAGCTCGATCCCGTCCACTGCGGCCACGATCAAGCCTTGCGCGGCATCCGTGCGCAGGACCCCATTGCGCTTCAGCCGTCGCGCGACTTCGCAGCCCAGCGCGAACACTGCCTCAGGCGCCACGCGCTCGAGGGTGTAGCGCAGCGTGTCCTCACTGAGCGGCCCAATGCGATGACGCAGCCCCCCGGCTCTGCACTCATACTCCAACTGATGGAAGCTCGGGATCCGCCCAACCGCGCCCCAGAACACCGCGGCGAAGACCTTCTGGCACGAGTGCTGCGGGTGCCGTCGCCCGTCCGGCAGACGGGTCAGCAGCGCCGACCAATCGAAGATTTTCTCGACGTAGGCCTCGATCTCGTGCCGCCCCACCGCTACGGGGCCTTCCGCCGTTGCTTGCGCGCCAGGACGAGCAACTGCACGTTGGTCGCCAACACCTCGCGCACGGCATCTTGAAATGCCCGCCCCGCGTCCACCCGTGCCCGAATGTCGTCTGCCCACGCGCGCGGGATGTGCTGGACGCGGGGCTTCCGGTCGAGCATATACCCGAGCGTCCAGTTGGGATGGCCGTCGCCCGTCGCGCAGTGACAGTTCGGTTTTCCGCACCGCACATGGCTCAAGGTCAGGGACCCGGGCAACATGGTGTCGAGGGCCTCGGGCAGATGAAATCGCTGGACCAAGGCGCGCTTCCGCTGGCGCAGGCGCGCCGCCTCCTCGCCCTGCGGCGCCTCGTAATCGAGTCGCAGCCGTCCTCGAGTCATCTTGTTTAATTAATAGCACAAGATACGTTGGAACGCAAGCCGCGTCCGCGAATGCAAAAACGCCGTGCGGCAGGCGATCAGACGAATCGGCTGATTCTATTGAGCGCGCCGGTCACTTGCTACTGGTCCTGCGAAATGGCTGGGTTTCGGTAGTAGGGCCAACCGGAGAGCTGCTGCGAGAAACGCGGCTGCCTCACGATCGCGGCGCTATTCGGACCTTCTTGAAGGAATGGACGCCCGGTTCGTCGGTCGCCGTGGAGACAGTGGGAAATTGGTACTGGCTCGTTGATGAGATCGAGGCGGCGGGTATGGTCCCCCGTTTGGTGCACGCTCGCAAAGCCAAACTGATGTCTGGCATGATCAATAAAACGGACAAGCTGGACGCACGCAGCTTGAACAATCTGCAACGTAGCGGGACCCTTCCGACAGTTTGGATTCCCCCTGCCGAGATGCGCGACCAACGGGACCTGCCGCGGACCCGCATGGTACTGGTCAGGATGCGGACACGATTCAAGAACCGGATCCATGCCACGCTTGCCAAGTACGCACTGATGGTGACGGGCCTCAGCGATTTGTTTGGTCGGCAGGGCCGGGTGCTCCTCAACGACAGACTCGCGCAACTTCCGCCGCACGCCCGCTTCGCCACTGAGCAACTGTTGGAGCAGCTCGATCGGTTGGATGAGCAGATTACGGCGTTTGAAGATCGCATGCGCGAGGTCTTCACGAAGATGCCGGCACTGGAGCGGGTGAGGAGCTTGCCAGGCGTCGGGTTCATCCTGGGTATCGTGATCCTGTCGGAAGTGGGTGATGTGCGCCGCTTTCCTGACGCCGCGCATCTCGCAACGTACGCTGGCACCACCCCGCGTGTCCACGCGAGTGGGGACAAGATCCGGATCGGCCGACGGCGCCCTGATGTCAACCACTATCTCAAATGGGCGTACACGGAAGCAGCCGAAGTGGTCGGTCAGCATCGAGTGGATTGGCCGCAACGTCATGTCAGTCAGCTCTATACTCGCGTACGTCAGCGCAAGAATCATAAGACCGCCATCGGAGCCGTAGCCCGGCACTTGGCGGAGGCCACATATTGGATTCTGACAAAGGAGGAAACATACCAGGAGCCCAAGCGCAGGGTCATCGCGTCCACGAAGGCGTAAGCGCGCGGTTGCCATGAGCCCACGAGGCTCGTAGCCCTGATTGCGACACGCCTTCGGGACACCCTCATGCAGCTCGCAAGGGCGAAGATATGACTCATCGACGCGATCGAGACCGAGGCAAATGGACGTGGTGATTCGAGCGTGTTTGGGCACCTGAACCAACGAGTGAGGTGAGCAGCAGAGCATAAGCATCAAGATCACGAACGCGGCCGGTGCGTGGGACCCGGCGCCTACCGGTTCGGGAATCCTTACCCCTCGCTCCCCCGGCCGTCAAGGACGAGGCCTTCGGCTCGCTTCGCGATCCTTGACCGCCTCGTCGCGGGGGGACGTGTGCCCAAATATGCCGGTAGGCGCAGAAAAAATGGTGTCCGCCCGTTCGAACGGGGGGCTTGACGGGCGCAGCGTTCTCAGATATGGCAGCCGGCTGTCTCGTCCTTCGAGCCGAGCACAAAAAACTGGCTGGAGCGGGCCGCGCGCCACGCGCGGCGCCAGGCGTCGTGCGAGACGTAGCCATTCGCCGCCAGCGCGAACTGCCGGCGGAACAACGGCCGGGAGCCAAAGCAGAGGCGCACGGCCCCCACGGCTTCTTCTTCCTTCAGCGCGGTGAGGCGCTGCTGGAGGGCTCCAAGCCGCCGCTGTTTCTGGTGATACGCGCTGGTCCCCTCGGGCATCGTCGCCAGGACCTGTCGCGCCCGTTCGAGGCGGCGCTCGAGGGTCGTGATGAGCCGCGGCCGGCGTGCTTGAATCGCCGTGATCTTGCCGCGCACACTCGCCGCGAGGGCGTTGAACTGGCGGGCCGTGAGGCCGAAGCGACCGAGAAACTCGCGCTTGGTCGCGGCGAGCGGCCCGCCGGCGCGTAACCGGGCAAAAAGCGTCCGTTCCGCGCGCCCGTAGAGCGCGGCGTACGCCTCCAGCAGGGGATCCCGCGTGGCATCCCGCGACAGCCGGGTGGCGAAGGTGCGCTGCATGTCAAGGGTTATACCATACCCGTTTGGGACCATTTGTCCACACCGTGAACAGCTGCTGTCCACCCCTGGTCAATGAGTGTGAAGAGGATACGCGTCCGAGGAGTGAAAAAAGCAGCGCGGAGTTGCAAGACAAAACCCGCACTCGCCCGGTCAGAGTCCGTCTGCGCCGTACCGGACGACGCACCGAGTTGCAGCCACGCGACCCACGCAAGAATGAGCGTTAATTGTGTAATTCCGTGATGGTCCGGCCTACATGATGCGAGAGACAATGTATTGCCCGCGGCGAAGTGAGAGAGCGCCGTGAAAAGGCGCGAGTCCTCTAGCGGGGGAAGGTCCCGCCCGAGGAGTTGTCGGGACGCCTCGGTAGCTACGGAGGCACGGTGATCTGGCAACGGATCATGGTGAAGCCCTCCGGAAAGGAGTCTGAATAAGTCAGACTCTGCAACCCTGCGGGCTGCAGCGCGTAGCGAGACTCTAAGCAGGCCCCGAAATAACGGATGCGAGAGCCGACCCGCCTCTCATTCGGGGAAGGCCGTTGCGCTCAGGAGATGAACCCGACGGAGCCCTGAGCGTCTCGCCGGGGTAGTGGAGGCGGCACGCAGGGAGAGCGAGGACCGCGCAACACGGGAAGTCTCCGGCCAGGACGAGGTCCAGGAGCTTTGGGCTCCTGTTGGGCGGAGATGGCGGAGAGGCGCGTAGTACCGATGAGTCCGGCGAAAGCCGGCGGAGGGAAGGGGCCTCAGTTCTGAGGTGCTGTCCAATGGAGGCGAGATGATCGGGGATTGGCGATGAGCCTAGCAACTCCGGAACGGATTCGGATCCTCCAGCGGCGGCTGTACGCCAAGGCGAAGAAGGAGCCACAGTTTCGCTTCTACACCCTGTACGACAAGCTCTCTCGGTGGGACATCCTGGAACACGCGTACCACCGGGCGCGGGCGAACGCTGGCGCGCCGGGCGTGGATGGGGTGACCTTCGAGCAGATCGAGGCGGCCGGGGTGGAGTCGTTCTTGCGGGAGATCCAACGAGAACTTCAGGAGGGGAGTTATCGCGCGGACCCCGTGCGGCGCGTCGAGATTTTGAAAGCGGACGGCAAGAGTTTGCGTCCGTTAGGTATACCGACGATCCGGACGCGGGTCATCCAGACGGCGGCGCTTCTCGTGCTCGGTCCAATTTTCGAAGCCGATCTCCCAGACAATGCTTGGGGTTACCGCCCCAAGCGGTCGGCACTGGGAGCAGTCAAGCAGGTGCATGCGGACGTCAAGGCGGGATACACGGACGTGGTGGACGCCGACCTACGACAGTACTTCGAGACGATCCCGCACGCGGAGCTCATGCGCTGTGTAGCCCGGCGGATCAGCGACGGCAAGGTGCTGGCGTTGATCAAGGCTTGGTTGCAGGCGCCGGTGGTTGAGCCGGATGACCGCGGACGGCCACGACGAAGTGGCGGGAACCATCGTCATCGCGGGACCCCGCAAGGCGGAGTGATCAGTCCGCTGCTCGCTCTGCTATACATGCGCCGGTTTCTGCTGGCATGGCAGCAACGGTATGAGCAGCAGCTCCAGGCTCGCGTGCAAGTCTATGCCGACGACTTGGTGATCTTGTGTCGCGGCACGGCCGCAGAGGCTTTGACGGCGACCCGGGATCTCATGCGGCGGATCAAGCTGGAGCTGAACGAGGAGAAGACCCGGGTGGTAAACGCGCGAAGAGAGAGCTTTGACTTCCTGGGGTACACGTTTGGACCGATGTACAGTCGGAAGAACGGCTGGCGGTACTTGGGTGCAGCGCCTTCCAAGGCTGGCGTTCGGCGACTGCGACAGGATGTCCACCGCTATCTGAGTCCGCACAATCAGAGTCCGATGGACGAGGTGATTACACACCTCAATCGGCTGCTCGTAGGCTGGCAGCATTTCTTCAGCTACGGGACAGTGACCAAGACGTACCGGCAAGTTGACCGGTACGTGACGGATCGGCTCCGACGATTCCTTGTGCGACGGCATAAGATCAGTGGCCGGGGCACCCGACAGTTTCCGAACCGACGCCTGTACCGGGAGTGCGGTCTGCACCCGCTCACGCCGTCGAGCGTGTGGTAATTTCGTGAGCCTGGTGTGAACTCAGTCCGAGAGCCGGATGCGGCAACTCCGCACGTCCGGTTCGATGAGAAGGGATCAGAAACGTGTGCGACCGGAACACGGCATGGGCTTGCAGGCCACCGACGGAGGTGGATAGGGCTGAATTGCCTGACGGACGAGCCGCACGGCGCGCTGACCCCTTACTCTACCAAAAGCGCTGAAAATTGGGTGAGGGTTCCGCCCTTCCCGGCGTCACCGAGCGGAGGTAGACTCGATGAGGCGGGGGGTGGCTGGTGGGAGCCAACGGACGGAAGTGGACAGCCGAAGAGAAGCTGCAGATCTTGGACGAAGCCCGCAAGGCGGGGCAACCGGTGAGCGACGTCTGCCGCCGGCATCAGATCGCACCCACGCAGTTCTACGAATGGGAGAAGCAAGCGCGCACCGGCGCGCTCGAGGCACTACGCGCCAAGAAGCGCGGCCGCAAGCCGAGCGCGACGGAAGCGTATCTCAAGGACGAGATCGTGCGGTTACGCACGGTCGTCGCCGAGCTCAGCGTCGAGACGCTGCAGCTCAAAAAAGATGACATGTAGAGGGACTCCCTGAGAGAGAGGGGCCCCCTCGGCTCAAGCACAAAGCACGTGCTGAAGCCCAGGATACGGGCGGAGCTATCGAGGAGGTCCCAATGGAAATTATAGGTGCATTCGACGTGCATAGGAAGCAGATCACATTCAAGTGGTTGAACACCGAGACCGGCGAGATCAAACGGGGTCGCATCGCTCCTGGACTGAGGGAAACGGTACGAGAATTCCTCGTGCCCTTCAAGGGCCGCGATGCGCACTTTGCGCTCGAGGCCACCACGGGATGGCGCTTCATCGCGGAGGAAATCTCACGGGCAGGCTTGACTGCCCATCTTGCTGAGCCGGCAGACACTGCGGCTCTCAGGGGAAAGAAGCGGCGGGCCAAGACCGACCGCCGTGATTGCGACCACATGGTGGAGCTGCTTCTCACTGGACGTCTCCCGGAATCGTGGTTCCCTCCGGAGCACGCGCTGGAGATTCGCACCCTAGTCCGGCTTCGCAAGTCAGTGGCCGATGAACGTCGAGAGTGGCAGCAGCGGATCCAAGCGCAACTGTTCCATCAGGGAATACCAAGCATCCGACTCACCACGACACAAGGACGGGAGCAGCTCGCCGCAGCTGACCTTTCAGCCGCCGGGCGGCGAGTTGTGACGACGGGGCTTGAGGTGATGGAGCATCTCGACCGCCAGCTCATGCCCCTTGATGCCTACCTCGTGCGCTTTGCAAAGCTGCAGCCAGGTTGCCGCGCCCTCAAGCAGCGCCTGTTCGGGGTCGGCGACATTACCGCCGTTTTCATCTGGGCTGAGCTCGGAAACTGTATCAGATTCTCGTCCTCGGATGATGCAGTGCGGTATGCGGGGCTGGACATCACCGTCTACGAATCGGACGACAAGCGTCCTCCAGGCCATCTCTCTCGCCAGGGGCCCGAAGCGCTTCGATGGGCGCTGTACGAAGCCGCACAATGCGCCGCTTGGCGTACAGCCCCTGATCGTAGCTACTACCAGAAGGTCAAAGAACGCCTCAACCACAAGCGGGCATGTCTGTCGGTCGCGCGCAAGATCTGTCGCCGTGCACACCACATCCTTCGCAATTTGGGAGAAAGCGCCTTCGCGCCCGTCGATGTGAACGTCCTTCCGTCGTTCGAACAGCCGGCCTCAGAGATCGCCTGAAGATGGGATTACTGCGCTTCTGCCCGAGATCACCAGATGGGATGCGGCCAGCTCCCAGTAAGCCCATGTCGCCACGGCTTGTCCGTGGACATCCCGAAAAGATGGATGCGGCCGCAGCCCGCTCCAGGGTTGCACCTATCACTCATCATGTCGCCGGAGGCTATACCTCCGCGCACCCAGATAAGGCTGGGCACCCTGGCGCAGACTTCCTATCTCCGCGGTCTTTCCGGGAGGTGATTGTCCGGGCCTAATTCCTCCACAGAATCTCGACATCGAAACTCGGCTGCGAGAAATTGCCAACGCTTCTCGGGACACGGCTTTGATCGTCCCGTCGGACGCTGCACATTTTGCCGCGGTCGCGATCGGTGGGGGAATAGCTTCTAAATCGTTACACGGTCCCTCTTGACGGCGGGGTCCCTCAACAGATAAGGGCTCTGGCCATAGAAGCCGTATCGACATTACGCGGCAGAGGAGAAGCAGCGCCTCTTGGACACCGTGCACCACATCGGGACCGTGAGCGAGCTTCTGTCCGCGATGTGTTGGACCAACTCGACGTGTCGCATGCGACCTACTATCGATGGAAGGACCGAGCCGAGCGCGATCGCCTGGTGGACGCTCGCACGCCGCGGCGTCGGCCAGGTCTACCGCCGACACCGACGGAACGCGCGGCCGTGTGCGACTTCGCGCGTGCACATCCGTTGATGGGCTACAAGCGCCTGGCCTGGGACATGGTGGATCGAGATCTCGCGTATCTGCGGCCAGGCCAAGTGTATCAAGTGTTGCAGGCGGCCGACCTGCTGGCGCGCCGTCCTCCGCTTGCGTCTGATCCGCTGCGGCGGCCGGTGCCGCCGGACCGGCCAGATCAAGTGTGGCACATCGACCTGATGTACCTGTACGTCAAGCCGCGCTGGTACTACCTCGTCGACATCCTCGACGGGTACAGTCGGTATCTCGTCCATTGGAACCTCAACATGACGATGCACGCAGATCTGGTGATGTTGACGGTGCAAGAGGCGTTGGAAACACTCTCGACCCGTCGCCCCGGTGAGCCGCAGCTCGTGCATGATCATGGAAGCCAGTTCATCAGCCGCGAATGGCGAACGTTCGTGACGCTCGCTGGAGCCGGCGATATCCGAACCCGGGTCGCACATCCTGAGTCGAACGGACGCCTTGAACGTCTGCACCGGACACACCGAGAGGAGGGATTGATCAACGAAGACATCACCGACTACGGGAAGGCGGTCGCTGCGCTGACGCGCTGGGACAATTACTACAATCACCGCCGGCCGCATTCGGCGTTACGCTATCTGCGACCGGTCGACTACTATCGCGGTGACCCGGAAGCACGGCTGGCCGAGCGACGGCAGAAGCTCCAGCATGGCCTGACGGTCCGGCAGAGCTATTGGAAGGATGAGGGAAAAATTGAGGTCGCGGGAGGGTAGGAAATCCTCACCCAATTACGGCCGGGTTTGTCTCACTTCCAACCGAGCAGGACAATTATCAAAGCGAATTCATTCCGCACCCACAATCGTCGAAGGCAATATGTCGTAAGTTCAGATCATCGAGGTAGCTTTGAATCTACTTCGACAGTTTCGGTGGCCGGGGTGAATGAACCGCGAGGCCGAATTCCTGGCCCATCGGATTGCTGGAGGCCGTTAGGGGTTGGGCGTAGTACACATTGGACGTTTCGGCCGTGATGGGTTGAGGGCCGCCGCAGGTGTTCTTGCCCTGTGCGCCCGGAAGAACCGGAAGGCGTCCGGCCGGTACCGCAAGCGTACCTGAGGACACCGAGTAGTTCAGGAACCCATCTGCTGACGTGAATTTGCAGGTGTGGGTGCCGCTAGGCGGTCCTACGAGATTGACCTGGAAGCCATAGATCGCGCACAAGGCGTTAGACGGGAACGTGAACGTGTGGCTGGAAACCTTACCCTTGGGACCGGTAAGGCCCGCCACAGACGGAACACGTTGGATGCTGAATTTCACCTGCGTCACATTGCCGTTGGCCTTAGTGTCGAGCGCAATCTTCATCACCGAGCCTGCCGGCACCCGATTCGACGGGGCAGAGGCGAATGAGACGTAATTTGGGCTCGGGCTAAAGCCGAAACCCTTCACCGCGGAAAAGTACTGGATCCCCCACAGAATCGAGTTGCTTTGTACGGCCATGACGTACTGCATCCAAATCAGCGGCTTGTTCCGATAGGTAGCTTGGGGATGGGTCTGCGGATAGCAATTCAACTGCAACGAAAATCCATTATTCCCGAGCGTGATCAAGTCCCTCGTGGCCTGCAGGGATAACGTCAGGTTTTGCAGACTCTGACACTTGTCGACGAAAACTATATTGTTGGAGCTCTGGAAGTATGGAGCCTGCGCCTCGGCCATCCGCGGGAACGCCAGCGCGCCGCCCCACCGGGCCACAGCCGCGGCGCCTGCGACTACCGCGGACGTCTGGAACAGATCTCGCCGTGTCAAGCGCGTTGTCCTCTCCGGTCTCTTCATGTCACTCAACCCCCCCGCGTTTTAATCGGGAATTTCCGTTTTGCGTTTCCGAGGTCCTCCTACGAGAGGTTCCGATCCGACCTTCGGGCTGGCCCGCGTCCAGCAGCCACCCGCGAAAGCCTGTTTGATCCTCCCGCGCCCTTTCCCACCTGGTACGGACGTACCCCCATTCGATTTCTCGGACACTGCCCCATTCTCGGCCCCCTTGCCGCCCGAGGTGGCTGCAACGAGCGAGGGCCTGCGCTATCCCGCAGGCCCCGGCACCGCCTCCAGCCGTCGCAGGATCGCCCCGAACAGCCGCCGGGTCAGGTGTTCCTCCGCCAGCAACAGCCAATAGTACCGGGCGTGCTTCACGAGCCGGCCGCCCGTTTTCATCCACCGCTGCTGCAGACTTGTCAGCGACCACGTGTCGAGCCGCTTCGGCAGGCCGAGCCGGCGCCACAAGTTTCCCAGATTGTACGCGATCACGCTCAGCCACAACCGCACCTCGTTCGCCCGGAAGCGGTGGCAGCTCAGCCGCGTCAGCTTCACCGCCTCCTTGCCGGCCCTGATCCACTGTTCTGCCGTCCCGCGCTTGTTATAGAACCGCACCACTCCCCGGCTATCCGTCGCCAGGGTTGTGACGATAAAGCCCACTCGGGGGAACAGTTCTTCGCAGTGGAACTCGATCTTCGCCACCACCCGTCGCGCGATCTTCCAACTGCCGGCTTCGTAGCGGAAGCTCGTATACCGCACCACCGGCTTGTGACTGGGTCTCCCCACGGGCCTCGTCAGCAACTCCGCGACAGCCTGCTCCAGTGTGTCGTTGAAGGGAATGCGAATCGCGTACTTCACGCCGCGCTTCTCCAGGACCTCGTACAGCTCCGGCTTGGTGAAGCCCGCGTCGGCCCGCACCACGACGTCCTTGCCTTGCTTCTGCTGCCGCTCGATCTCCGGCAGGAGCGCGGCGTCCCAGTCCTCAGCGCTGTGGACGTTCCCGGGCCGCAGCTTCACCGCCAGACAATCGCCCTCCCGGTTGAACAGCAGCAGCGGGTGATAGCAGGTGGCCTGGGCTAAGGAACTCACGCACCCAGGGGGAGCAACTGAAACGCCGCAGCGCGGTAACCATGGGAGCGGGCCGAAAGTGTCGGCACGGGAGGTGACGGACATAGCGGAGGCTAGTCGGCAGTTTGTTGGAGGAGGGCGCCGGCCCCGGCGATGTTCTTGACAAGGTCGCTGGGAATGTTGTGCCGCTGCTGCAGGTATTCGGGGCTGTTGTAGGTGATCCGAACCGTGCCACCCGCATCCTCCCAGACCAGCGCCTTCAACGGGAGATCGATGGCAAGGGTGGGGGACGCAATCATCAGAGGCGTGCCCGCTTTGGGGCTGCCGAAGATGAGCACCTGTGTCGGGGGCATTTTCAGCCCGACCTTTTCAGCCGCCCCGCTGTGGTCGACGCGGCAGAAAATAGTGAGACCGTGAGACTGCAGGATCGACTCGAGCCGTGCCAGTGTTTCTTGCACGGAGTAACGACTACGGAGATGGATCATCCCGGCGTCTGGCGTGTCCGGCATGAGCACCCTCCCGACACTTCACAGTTTTTTGTGCCCGGGATTTCCGGTTTGATTCCTGTAACTCCTTCCATCGGAAGAGCGAACTCCCTCAAGCTGCCGGCATGGTGTCCGCGGCGACGTGTTCTTACGGCGGTTCTTTCAGCACCGCACGTGGTTGTCAGTTGACCCGCACGGTCAAGACCCGAATGACGAAGTACGCTGCAACGGTAATGAGTGCCGCTTGGGTAGCGAATACGCGAAATTCACGCGTCAGTGCCTGAAACAGCACGCATACCGCCAGCAAGGACAGGGAAGAAAACTGCCCGGGCCGTAGGTCGGCGGGTACGTCGCCGCCGACGACATCTCGCAGTAAGCCGCCTCCGGTCCCGTTGATGATTCCCATCAGCAGCACGCCCGGGACCGGGATGCCTTGATCCTGAGCCAGCTGCATCCCGATTAGGGCAAAGGCCGGGGTGCCGATTGCATCGATCGCGGACACGAGGTGTGGCCGACAAGCTTTTGGCTCAGGGAAAGCGCGTGATCATCGCAAATGCCGCACAAATGCGCGGGGGTATGGGCGCGCTCGGTCTACTCGGAACGAGATGCGCAGAAGACCTCAGAGAATCGGCCTCAGCCATCCCGAACAACATACACTGAGGCGACGGGGATCGATCCACCCATCGCCTCGGTAGTCCGAAGATCCCGCTCCATCAGGCTCTTCCTTAACCACCTCCTCAACTGTCATGTTCGCAAGGATGATTCCGTTACATCAGCCTCTGTCACCGCAGTCGTGATCGCCGCCATCGTGGCCGCCCTCATGGCCGCCGCCCTCATGGCCGCCGCCTTCGTGGCCGCCGCCCTCATGGCCGCTGCCCTCATGGCCGCCGCCCTCATGGCCGCCGCCCTCATGGCCGCCGCCCTCATGACCGCCATTCTCGTGACCGCCGTTCTCATGGCCGCCGTTCTCGTGACCGCGATCATGCCCGCCGCCGTCACGGCCGCCATTCTCGTGGCCGCGATCATGTCCGCCACCGTCACGGCCGCTGTCGTCGTACCCCTTGCCGTAGTCATCGCCACCGCCGTATCCGTGCTCGCCGATGGACTCGCCGTAGTTGCCCTTACCGCCGCCATCGTAGCCGGGGTCGTGGCTGCCGCTCTTACCGCCGCCATCGTAGCCGGGGTCGTGGCTGCCGCCCTTACCGCCGCCATCGTAGCCGGGGTCGTGGCTGCCGCCCTTACCGCCGCCATCGTAGCCGGAGTCGTGGCTGCCGCCCTTACCGCCGCCATCGTAGCCGGGGTCGTGGCTGCCGCCCTTACCGCCGCCATCGTAGCCGGGGTCGTGGCTGCCGCCCTTACCGCCGCCATCGTAGCCGGGGTCGTGGCTGCCGCCCTTACCGCCGCCATCGTAACCGGGGTCGTGGCTGCCGCCCTTACCGCCGCCATCGTAGCCGGAGTCGTGGCTGCCGCCCTTACCGCCGCCATCGTAGCCGGGGTCGTGGCTGCCGCCCTTACCGCCGCCATCGTAGCCGGGGTCGTGGCTGCCGCCCTTACCGCCGCCATCGTAACCGGGGTCGTGGCTGCCGCCCTTACCGCCGCCATCGTAGCCGGAGTCGTGGCTGCCGCCCTTACCGCCGCCATCGTAGCCGGGGTCGTGGCTGCCGCCCTTACCGCCGCCATCGTAACCCTTGCCGCCATCCTTGCCGTTGTGATTACCGCCCTTAGGGTTAGGGTCAGGGATGAGCCCGTGCGCATCATCGCAGATTGCACACGGCCCAACGCCGCCCCAACCGCCGCGACCGTCCCAACCGCCGAAGGGGTCCCTATCACCGAAGCGGTCCCGACCGTCGAAGCGATCCCAACCGCCGAAGCGGTCCCGACCGTCGAAGCGATCCCAACCGCCGAAGCGGTCCCGACCGTCGAAGCGGCCCCAACCGCCGAAGTGGTCCCAACCGCGGAAATGGTCCCAACCGCGGAAATAGTCCCAACCGCCAAAGCCGCCCCAACCACCTTTGTTGCCGCTGCCGCCGGTAGTAGTGCCGCCGCCGGTAGTAGTGCCGCCGCCAGTAGTAGTGCCGCCGCCAGTAGTAGCGCCGCCGCCAGTGGTAGTGCCGCGCGTCGTGTTACTTACAATCGGACTACCGCTAACAGGAGGAGGGCCGCCGTATTCCGTCCCCGCTCCTAGGGTAGCTTCCACGGTCCCGGCTACGGGGAAGACCAAGATGTCCAAGCTCCCAGCAACCTGGGTACCGTTAACATTGGTCGACAGCACAACCGCTGCCGCGCCGACGAATGTTGCCAGTGCATTGATGGATTCTGTCTCCTCGCCAACGCGCACATCGGTGACCGACGTCAGTTCATACACGCGCTGCCCGGCGGGGATGTTGAGCGTCGCCGTCATGCCTGCAAGATCTACGGACGCGAGAATTCCCTCAGTCCGAGTGATTGATGGGGGTTCCTGTGTTTGGCCCGCGAGGGGAATGCCCCACAGTGTAAGAGAAATCCCAAGTATTACGATGATTACCATCTGGAGCTTTGATCTTGCTTGCATGACCCACTCCTCCAGTGCGTCCCAACCTCCCTAGCGCGCCCGAGTCCCCCCAGCCTCGGGTTTGGGTAATTGGTCGATCATTCGTCACGCGAGCCGACTCGTTGTCCCTAATTTATTCTCGCCCCCATTCCTGCCTCACAGTGCTTACGCGATCTTGCCGGGCTAGTAGCCCACGCACCGCGCGCCTCCGACTAGCCTCCCCAAATCAAAGAAGCTGGACGGTTGCGTCCAGCTTCGGCAGCCCCGGCTAGTCCCGTTATTGGGCCCCGGTGGCTTTGCGTCCTCCGCGCGATCGGAGGGTGCTCTTATCGACTGGAGGTCCAGGTGCCCCGTGTTCTCCTATCCACCCAAAATATACGCTTTGAAATGCTCGTGGTCTATAGATTCTTAGCCGCTCTTTCCTCGACAGAAGCACTTCAAGATTTCAAGAAGGGCGCACCGAGTCCCGCTCAAGCAGCCTGCAACAGCTGAATGATGTCCTGAATCGCCGCATCGGCTTTGTGGTAGGCCGCTTCGAGAGGACTGTTGAGCTGGGTCTTGGGATCGGGCCGGTGATGAAAGAGGCTGTGAGCGAGAGGTCCGCAGAGTCGCTGATGGAAGAGCAGGAAGAGAAGAGCGACGCGGAGCCCCTTGTCGGTCAGGCGATATGCGTAGCGGCGGCCGTCCCGTTGGAGGAGCCCATGCGCCCGGAGCTTGCGGAGGTCGTACCGGAGTTGGTTGAGCCCGTACCGCTCGGCGGAGAGATGGAATCGAGTCACGACAGCCTGGTGCAGTTCTGTCGCCCGCTGACCACCGATGATGGTGCGCCCGTCCAGCAGCACTTCCATGAGGCGGATCATGCGGGCGTCGTGAATCTTGATGCCCGGCACCTTGGCGGTACCGACCTGAATCGGGAGCGCCACGCGTTGGAGGAGTGGAAACTCCACGTGGACGTTGAGCCACTGCGCCTGCGCGTCGGCGAAGCGGTCGGTGATGGCGAGAAACGTCTCCCGCACGGCGCCCAGATGCGCGAGGCCTTTCTTCAGCTGGAAGTCGGCGAGGTTATTGGAGCAGAGCTCGTTGCGCAGGAACATGGCGAACTTCTCGTACTGCCGGAGGAAGGCGCTCTTGCAATAGATCCGGAGGATATGATGGCCTTGTGCGAGTTGCTCGAGCGTGGTGTGCAACTTCCCCTTGAGCCGCTTGGTCAGGCGTAGGCCGAAGACCTCGGAGAGCTGGTGCGCGGTCAACTGGCTGAGGCCGAGCTCGCAGGACCGCTCAAAAAGCGTGTGGATCGGGAAGCACCGCTTGAAGATGAAGTTTCGGCAGTATTCGACCTGTTGGAGAAAGTAGAACCGGCGCAGCATCATGGCTTGGCGTTCGCGTCGAGAAAACTTCGGGCCAAGCACGAGGGTCCAGTAGTCAAGCCGATGCTGAATGACGGTTGGGCTCAGGCGATCGGCGGCCGCCTGGAGGGCGGTCGGATCTGCGACGGCCAGAAACGCATTATCGTCCTTGCGGAAGGCGAGCCCGACTCGGGTCAGCTCTTGTTCGATGAACGAGTGCCCGTTGAGGTAGTAGGTCGTATGAAACGGCACGAACGAGGCGACCCGCACCACCATCGGCCCAAGGATGTGGTCCCGGAGGTAGAAGTAGTAGTGCGTGAAGCGGCTCCGGTGCGGGCGGAGGATGCGGTAATCGGGATCCGCAGTGGGAAACTTGGGCATGATGGAACGAAACGTCAGGCCTTGTTCCATGCTCTTGAAGATGAAGTAGACCCCATACCGGTGCGCACGTTCCATCCGGCGCAGCCTCGGCCGCACATAGTCTTCTTTCCGGACCCCCTTCGCAGCCCACTCGATGGGCACATGGTGATTCCGCGCGTAGGCCTCGACCCAGTGGGCGTAATCGGTGGTCCGCTGCCGCAGCACCTCTTTGGTGATGGCGCGGCGTCCCAGGACGTCTCGGAAAAAATACACCGCATTCTCCGGGCGCATCAGGCCGGTCAAGTAGCCGTTGATCACGATGCGATCGAAACAATGGTAGACAAACACGAGGAACTTGCCAAACAATTGGTAGAATCGTTCCATCGGGATCGGTCCCTCCCGCGCCGCAGATAGGACCCGAGGTGGACACACGCGCATGGCTCGGCGATCGCGCAAGCAGGGCCACGAGACCAGGTTGGTGGACGGAGCGAGGTGGCGGCTCGCCGACGAAGTGCAGTACATTCAACGCCGCGCCGCCGACTACGACAGTCGGATCATCACCGTCGGGCCACTCGTCCTCTTCTCCTCCGAGACGGGCGACGCCTGGGTCTTGGATCCTGCCGATCAACTCGCCACGCCGGTGGCCCGCGAGGGCGATCCTCTGCCAGTGCAGGTGGAAGATACGGCCACCAGTTTCACCATCGGGTGGACCGGCCAGTACCAGATCGACGGCGACGCTTTCGTCTACGTTGCCAAAGACGCCAGGACCGTCCGCACCATTCTCGGCTACCCTACCCGGCTCATCGCAGAGCAGAGCTACGCATGATCGGCCCCTCCGCCGGTGGGGAGCGGGAGACGTGTTGTGCTTGAAGGCCGGCCGGCGTTCAGGGCCTGGCAACCGCACGATACCGATCTGTGAGCCCAGTCGACTCTCGGGACCCACGCAACTTGCGACGCTCTCAAAATTTCAAATATTTTTGCCTAGGGTTAAGCGTGGATTCCCAAGTTGCGGCCGCGTGTGCGGCGCAGCGTGTCGGGCAGAACGACCGCCACGGCATGCGCGACGAGCAGCAGCAGGACCACTTTGCCTGGGGCGAGATAACTCGCGTGGGTGAGCGGACACGTTGGGAGCGTCGTGCACGGCGCCTTCCAGGGGGCGGCTGGGGCGAACTTACTGGAGCCCTGTTCGCGCGCGCATGTGCCATCCCCTACGTCTAGGCCGCGGCGTTCGTGCGTCGACAGGGTGTTCGCCAAGCTGCCGCGGACTTCTTTGAGTGTCCGATTCGCCCAGTCTCCCCAAGTTCCGATGATCGGGGACTGGGCACCGGCGCCTCAACGTCTTTGGGTATCCGCCGCCATGATCAGCGTTGCCCACGGTCCGATCCAGGTTGGTTGGGCCCGGCACCATGTCCTGAGCGCGCGTTGGGTAGGTGCGTCCGTTCAGTCTGCCAGTCGGTATGACCCGTTTCGACGAGTGCCCGGCAGCGCCGGCATCTCCCGTGGCCTCACGCCCGGCCGCGAGGACCGGGCCGCAGCGATCCGCGGGCGCTCGCGGTTTCGCGATTTCTCGCGCGGCGCGCAGCCTACCAGGTGAGCCACTCCCGCCTCAACAGTACGAGCGTTCCGCTTTCGGCACCGACGACCAGATCGAGGACGCCCCGTCCGAACCAGTCCGCGGGCGCGGGTGAGCATGCGTGCATGCCGTACCGGACCGGCGCTCCACGATAGCAGAGTTGGCGGGGCCGTCCGAACGTCGGGTGCCCGGGCGTCCCGAGATTCTCGAGCAGCAGCACCGTTGCCTGTCCGTGCGTGTGTCGGGGTGCGCCCGAGAGACCAGGAGGCACCGATGCCCGCGCGTGCGTTCCCACCAGCAGGTCGCCGAGTCCCGAACCGGTCCAATCGCAGACCGCGAGCTTGACGCGACCGAGGCCTCCGCCGCCGTCCTCCGTGAACGCGATGGGGACGCCGTCCGCGTACCGGAGCACGCGTTTGTCTGAGAGGAGGTCCAGGCCGGCCTGAGCCAGATCGACCAGCAGACCGTCGCTGTCCACGCACACGTATCGTCGATCGCCGCGAGCGCCGCCCCATTCCGTGACCGCCGGGCGTACCCGCCAAGCGGTACGCAGTGGCGTGCTGCCGTAGCGGAGCGTCACCGGTTCCTCCAGGACGCTGGGGTCACCCGTGCGAGCAAACAGAAGATGGCGGCCCATCACGTCGCTCGCCAAGATCTCCACGCGACCGTCGTCGTCCCAGTCTGCGGCGGTGGGACACAGGTAGCCCCATTTCGCTTCGGAGGGTCCCTGAATAGACCCGTTGTGCCCCGCCTGTATCCGAATCGGACGCGATGCCGTCCGGAGTGTGAGCGGTTCTCCGTGGCGACGCACGGGATCGCCGCCCAGGTCAGGATACCAACGCAGCCATCCTCCGCCGGTGCCGATAATGAGGTCCCGGCCGCCGCCGTTTGTCCAGTCGCATACCGTCGGGACCGGGACGATTCCGGGGTGGAGCGGGGGCCAGGGTTGAAGCACGGGCCCGGGCATGGCGTACGCTGGCGTCCGCGCCGCTGGAGACAATGGAGCAAGTCGCTGCACCAGTCCGTCCTCCGCGCCGACCAGGAGCGCCGGCGGACGCGAATGTCCGTCGCGTCCGTCGACGCTCGGCACGGCGATCGGCACGTGGATGTTCTGCGGGAGCTTGAGGGCACGACCGTCCGGGCCGAGGACCGGTACCGGCGGATCGAACGCGAGACCGCCGACGTGCCGGAAAAACCAGAGCTGGTCGAGGAAATCTCCACACACCAGGTCCGGCCGTCCGCACACCAGAAAATCCGCCCACGCGGGCGCCGCAGCCCCGTACACCTCCAAGGCCTGGCTCCCGCACACGAGCGGCCGCGCCCGCTCGAAGCGGGGCCGCTCGTTGGTGCCGCTGTTGAGCGCCGCGTAGACGTGGCCCCGGAGCGGTCCCCCGCGCCACCCGCCGCCCGCGTCGTACGGGCGATAGTCTGGATCGTTCCACTCGCGCCGGTCCGGCCAGTAGTCCGTCCAATCGTCCGTCCCGATCAGGAGGTCCCACATGCCGTCGCCGTCGAGGTCGCAGGCTCTGACGACGTGCAGCGTCTCGGGACCGCGCACCCATAGGATCTCGAGCTCGAGGGCCGCCGGCTCCCCGGCAGAGCCTCCCTGTCGCAGCAGGACCTCGGGGCGGTCCCGCGTCACGCTGAGCAGCGCAGACGAGGCGCTCAGCGGCACGGAATCGACGTTTCCAAAGAGGCCGGGAATGCGCTCGGCCGGCCCCTCGACGTTCAGCTCCGCGGTGAGGCCTCGGAAGCGGTAGACACCTCCCTCGAAGCACGCGTCCCAACAGGCGACGAGGAGGTCGCGTCCGTCCGTTCCGGAGCCCACGTCCGCGGACGCGAGCGCCGGCGCCGCCCACAGCCCGACGGCGAGCGGCCCGCAGACGACGCTTGGGTGGTGACCGATGACCTCGCCGAACGGTTCCGCGCCGCTCCATCGCGGAATGAGGTCTTCCCATCGCACGACCGGCACGCCGCCACCTTCTGTCGGGCCCGGCGGGAGTCCTTTGGCGGGCGGGGTACGCCTCCTTCCGGGCCGACCCAGGGGTGTGCCAATATCGGGCCTGCGCCTGATAGTGCGCCCGGTTCGGGAGGCGCTAGCCTTTATATTGAGGCGGCATGAGAGACCGCCTCCGGTCGCGGCGTTTGGCTTGGGTGCGCGGGCGCCGGACGGATGCATTCACACGGAGGGTAGCCGATGCGACGCCTATGGAGTCTCGCGTTGTGCCTGGTGCTCGTCTCGTTCGTGGTGGCGCCGTCTTTGCCCCCAGCGCGGGCCGCCGCGCCCATGGACCTCGCGTTCTGGGGTGGGTGGACCGGACCCGACGGCGACGTGATGCACCAGATGGTTGATCAGTTCAATAAAGAACACCCCGATATTCGGGTGACGCTCACGACGCTGCAGTGGACGCCGCTGTTCGACAAGCTGCTGACCTCGGTGCGGGCCGGGCAGCCCCCCGATCTGATGGGGATGCACTCCCAGGACATCTCCCAGTTCTCGACGCTCGGCATTCTGGAGCCAATGGGCTCCATGGTGACGGGTGCCGGGTTCAAGGCGTCGGATTTCATGGACGTCGCCTGGAAGGGCACGTTTTACAAGGGGACGCAGTATGCGATCCCGCTGGACATGCACATGCACGCCGTGTACGTGAATACGGACATGTGGAAGCAGGCGGGGCTGAATCCCGCCAAGCTGCCGACGACCGGGGACGACTTCGTTGCCGCGGCGAAGAAGCTGACGGTTGACGCCGCCGGCCGCCATCCCGACGATCCCGGATTCGACCCGAAGACGATCACGCAGTACGGCGTCGGGATGATGAACAACCACCACGGGTTCTATATGTGGTACGCGTTGCTCGCCCAGCAGGGCGACCCGTTCATCGCGCCGGACTTCACCCGTACGGCGTTCAGCGACGCGAAGTCGAACGCGGCGTGGCAGTGGCTGCAGGACCTCGTGTTCAAGTACCACGTCGTCCCCGTCGGCGAGACGAACCCGTACCAGGACTTCGTGACGAAGCATGTCGCGATGCTGATCGACGGCCCGTGGGAGATTCCCGGTCTGAACACGGTCAAGGGACTCCACTGGGACACCACGACGTTTCCGCGGGTCTTCGCGGCACCGGCCGCGTGGGGAAGCGGCCACCTGCTGACGATCCCCAAGCAGAACGACAAGGCGCGCGAGCAGGCCGCGCTCACCCTGGCGACGTGGATCGTGCAGCATGACCAGGAATGGGGCAATTCCGGCAACCTGCCGGCGCTGCTGTCGGCCCGGACCTCGGCCGCATTCCGGGCGCTTCCGGGGCGCAGGGGGTTCCTGGAGGAGCAGGCGTATGAGATCATGCTGCCCGACGTCACGCAGTCGGCGCAGCTGTACTCATCCGCGGCGCCCAGCCCGATCGTGGTGGCCGCGCAGGCCGCGCTGGTGCGAGACGTGCCCGTCGCGCAGGTGACGCAGGAGTTGCGGAATCGGGTCAACGCGATTCTGGCGGCACCCTAGTCGGAGCCGGTTCGGCGGCCCGGAGGCATCGGAACCTCCGGGCCGTCTCGTCGACGATGAAGGTCCTGCCTCAGCGCGCACACGGGCACCGCCTCGTGGGGGGTGGGTCCCCATTTACGCCGTATCTGTTTCTGCTGCCGTATCTCGTTGTCTTCGTCCTGTTCCGGTTCGGTCCGGTCGTCGGCGGGTTCCTGACGAGCTTCACGTCGTGGAGCATCGTCGGCTCGCCGAAGTTCGTCGGACTCGCGAACTACCGCGCGCTCGTCCACGACCCGCTGTTCTTCACATCGGTCGCGAACACGTTCTACTTCCTCTTCCTCACGGCGCCCACGCTGATCGTACTCGGACTCGCATTCGCGCTGCTCCTCAACCGGCCCATCGCCGGCCGCGGTGCGGCGCGGGTGCTGATCTTCGCGCCGTACGCGATGATGTCGGCCGTCGTCGGCATTCTCTGGACGTGGATCCTTGACAGCAACTTCGGGCTGCTGAACTACTATCTCGCCAAGGTCCACCTCGGCCCGATCCCATGGCTGTCCAGTCAGATCGCGGCCATGCCCGCGATCGCGCTGACCACCGTGTGGTGGACCATCGGCTACAACATGGTGATCTTCCTGGCCGGCCTGCAGGACATCCCGCCGCAGCTCGAGGAGTCGGCGCGGATCGACGGCGCGGGCGCCTGGCAGGTGCTGCGGCACATCACGATCCCTCTGCTGCGTCCGACGACGTTCGTCGTCGTCATGCTGACCATCATTAACACGTTCCAGGTCTTCGACCAGGTATACGTCATGACCGGCGGCGGCCCCGGCACGGCCACGCTGACCCTCGTGCAATACCTGTTTTTCCAGGCGTTTCAGACGTTCAAGCTCGGGTACGGGTCGGCGATCGCGTACGTCACGTTTGCGCTGCTGCTGCTGCTGGCGTGGCTGCAGCAGCGGCTGCTGCCGTCGGAGGTCTCGGCGTGACCTCGCGGCGGACGGTCCGCCGCGAGGTCGCCGCGGTGCTGATGTACGCGGCCGAGGTCGCGATCGTGGTCATCGCCGTCGCCCCGATCATCTGGATGGTGTCCACCGCGCTCAAGCCGGAGGGGCAGATCCTGTCGGCCACGCCCCACTGGATCCCGCAGACGCTGACGCTGGAAAACTTCCAGCGGGTCCTCGCGAAGTACGCGTTCCTCCGCTGGATGGCCAACAGCGTCGTTGTCGCGGTCGTCGCGACCGCCATCGTCGTCGCCATCGATGCGATGGCGGGCTACGCGCTGGCCCGGTTTTCCTTTCCCGGCCGCGGCATCATTTACGACGTCATCATCTCGATGCTGCTCGTGCCGATCCAGGTGACCGTGATTCCGCTGTTTCTGATCTTCGCGCAGGTCCGCATGCTCGATACGTTCCAGGCGCTCATTCTACCGACGACCGCAAACGTCACCGGCGTCTTTTTGATGCGGCAGTTTTTCCTGGGTATTCCCGCCGAGCTCGAGGAGGCCGCGCGGATCGACGGGGCCGGGGACCTGCAGGTCTTTGCCCGTGTGGTGCTGCCGCTGAGCCGTCCGGCGATGGCCGCGGTCGCCGCGCTGACGTTCGTCAGCTCGTGGAACAACTTCCTGTGGCCGTTGATCGCGACGAGCAGCGACCGCGCCCGCACGCTGCCGGTCGGGATCGCACAGTACATGGGTGCCCAGGCGGGCACAAGCGGCTCGGCCCCGGCGTTCGGCCCGCCGCTGGCCTCCGCGGTGATGGCCACCGCGCCGGCGCTGCTCGCGTTCTTCCTGCTCCAGCGCTACTTCACGCAGGGGATCACGACGACCGGCATCAAGGGCTGACGCAAGCCGGGCGCGAGCCGTCTTGACGGGGGTGACGAATGAAACGGCCGAAGGTCGGGATTCTGACTTTCTCGGATGGACGGCCGCACATGCACCGCGAACTCCTGCCGCTCACGCAACAGTTCCAGGCGCGCCTGGCCGCGCGGCTCGGCGAGGCCGGATGGGACGTGGTCGCCGGCCGGGAGATCGTGTGGACCACCGATCTCGCGCAGCGCGAGGGGCGGTACCTGGCGGCGCAGGAGGTCGAGGCGGTCGTCTTCAACTACGGCATCTGGGCGTTTCCGCATTTCTCCGCGATCGCCGCGGAGTTTGTCCCGCACCCGCTACTCCTGCTGAGCAACGTCAACCCCACGTATCCGGGGTTGGTAGCGATGCTCGCGGCGGCCGGCAGCCTGGACCAGATCGGGGTGTTCTGCGGGCGGATCTCGGGTGACATTGGGGACGACGCGGTGTTCCAGCGCGTGCTGCGATTTCTGCGGCCGGCGGTCGCGAAGAACCGCCTCCGCGGCGAGGTCTACGGACTGATCGGCGGCCGCTCGATGGGCATGTACACGGCGGTGCCCGCGCTCGATCAGTGGCGGCGCGAGTTCGGCATCGACATCGAGCATATCGATCAGTTTGAGATCGTCCGCCGCGCCGACGCGATGGCCGACACGCGCGCCGACGCGGGGATCGCGTGGCTCGAGCGGCACGGAGCGGCGATCCACTACGACGGCAAGCGGCTGACGCCCGCGCTCCTCCGCCGCCAGCTGAAATCCTACCTGGCGGTGCGCGAGATCCTCGATGAGTGGCGGTGTGCGTTCTGCGGGATCAAGGGCCAGCCGGAGATGACCAACTTCTTCGCCACGATGGATGTGGCCGAGGCGCTGCTCAACGACCCGTACGACTGGGAGGGTCCGCACGATCCGATCGTGTGCGCGACCGAGGCGGACAGTGACGGCGCCCTGACGATGGAGATCTTCAAGCACATCGCGGGGACCCCCGTGCTGTTCGCGGACGTGCGGCACTACGACGCGGCCGACGACGTCTGGGACCTGTGCAACTCCGGGGAGCACGCGACGTACTTCGCGGGTAAGTCCCTCGACCCCGCGGTGAACCTGTCGCGCGTGAGCCTGTATCCCGCGGACATCTACTTTCCCGCCGGCGGCGCGTCGGTGATGCACATCGCGGCGCCTGGCCCGGTCACGCTCGCGCGGCTGGCGCGTCGGCGGGGCCGGTACTGGCTTGCGATCGTGCCGGGAGAGTTCGTCGAGTTCCCTCCGGTGGTCGCGCAGGCCAAGGCCGCCGCGACGAGCCCGACGTGGCCCCACGCGTTCGCACGCTTCCGGGTGGCCCCGGACGTGTTCTTGTCCGAGTACGACAGCAACCACATCCACGGCGTGTACGGCGACTACGTCGACGAGCTCGTGTGGGCCGCGAAGATGTTCGGGATCGACTACAGGGTGTTCGCCTGACGAGGGCATGAGCCGCCACGCGGTCGGCATCGATTTCGGGACCGAGTCCGCGCGCGGCGTCTTGGTGGACGTCGACAACGGCCGGGTGCTGGCGTCCGCGTCGTTCGCGTATCCGCACGGCGTGCTCGACCGGACGCTGCCGGGTCGGGCGGACCGCCTGCCGCCGGACTGGGCGCTGCAGCATCCGGGTGACTGGCTCGAGGCGGCGGACACGCTGCTGCGTGCCGTGGGTGCCGGGGGACGCCCGGAGGACATCGTCGGGATCGGGATCGACTTCACCTCGTGCACCGTGCTGCCCGCCACCGCCGACGGCACCCCATTGTGCCTGGTCCCGGAGTTTCAGGCTGAGCCGCACGCGTGGCCCAAGCTGTGGAAGCACCACGCGGCGCAGCCGTACGCCGATCGCATCAACGCCATGGCCGCGCAGCCGGGCGGAGAGTTTCTGGCGCTCTACGGGGGCAAGACGTCCTCTGAGTGGATGTGGGCCAAGGGGTGGCAGGTGCTCGCTGAGGCGCCAGCGTCCGTGTCGCGCGCGATGGCGCGGTGGATCGAGGGCGGCGACTGGCTCGTGTGGCAGCTGACCGGCGCCGAAACGCGGAGCGCCTGCCAGGCGGGCTACAAAGCCCACTGGCAGAAGGACGCGGGGTACCCGGTGGAAGAGTTCTGGCGCGCGCTCGATCCCGGGCTCGCTGGCCTGCGCGGTGCGCTGGGCCGTGATCCGCGTCCCGTGGGCACGCGGGCCGGCGGCCTCGCGGCCCCGTGGGCGTCGCGCACCGGGTTGCGGGCGGGCACGCCGATAGCGGTTGCCGTGATCGACGCCCACGCCGCGGTGCCGGCGCTCGGCGTGCACGAGGCGGGACACCTCGTTATGATCATGGGGACATCCACCTGCCATCTCATGATCGATGGTCAGCGCCGGCCGGTCCGCGGGATCTCGGGCGTGGTCGAGGACGGCATCGTGCCCGGGCTGTTCGGGTACGAGGCGGGGCAGGCGTCTGTGGGAGACATCTTCCAGTGGTTCGTGCGGACGAGCGTGCCGTCACGCTATGGAGAGGCCGGTGTGTTCGAGCGACTTGAGGGCGAGGCCGCCCGGCTCGCTCCCGGCGCGTCGGGACTCCTCGCGCTCGATTGGTGGAACGGGTGCCGCACGCCGCTCGTCGACGCCGACCTCTCAGGTGCCGTGCTGGGTCTCACACTGACGACCGAGCCGGCAGAGGTGTATCGGGCTCTGCTCGAGTCGACGGCGTACGGGACCCGCCGCGTCATCGAGACGTTCGAGGCCGGCGGGGTGCCCGTGGTGGGGGTGCACGCTTGCGGCGGGCTCGCCGAGCGGAACGCGCTGCTCCTACAGATCACCGCGGACGTGACGGGACGGCCGATCCTGGCCGCGCGGGTGCCGGACGCGTCGGGTGTCGGTGCGGCGGTCTACGCGGCCGCAGCGGCCGCCGGCGGGACAGACATGACCGGGGTGATCAGGCGGATGGGAAGCGCCGAGCGTGTGATCTACCGCCCGGACGGGCAGGCGAGGCGGGTCTATGAGGAGTTGTATCGGGACTATCTCGACATGGCGCGATACTTTGGCGAGGGCGGCACCGGCGTCATGAAGCACCTGCATGATCTTCGGCGCGGGGCGACGTAGGAATCGCGCGGGCGCGCCGGGCAGCCACGCTCGCGCTGCGGGAGCCGGGGAACGCGACGCGTCAGGCTGGAATGGGGAGGGCGCTTTCCCCCACGAGCGTTAGACGCCAGCTACTCGGCAAAATCCTCCGTGACCATCACAACGTCCCCGGCGGTGGCAATGCCGATTCCCACCCTGCGGAACGTCGGCGTCAGCATGTTCTGCAGATGGTAGGTACTGGCCACAAATGCCGCATGTGCCGCCTCCGCGGTTTGCGCGGCGGCCACGTTCTCCCCGACCCGCGTGCCGGCCGGGACGACTCGCGCCATCCGGTCAAGGAACGATTCGTTCGACGGTGAGCCGTGTCCGACATACCCCTGAAGAATCATCTCCCGGGAGTGGTCACGCGCGACTTGGCGCAGGGACGGATTCATGGCGAGTGGACCCAGATGATGCTGCGCACGAACGTCGTTGACCAGGGTAAGCAGCTTGTTCTCGTCCGAAGTAAGATACTCATACGTGGTGGCCGCGCTGCCGGTCCGCACGATCGCGGTTCCCGCACTCGGCGGGATCTGGGCCGACGAAGACTGGGGGATCGCGCCGATCGCGAGAGCCGCGACTATGAGGAACACACTCCGTGCGGTGGATGGCGGGCGGTGCGTCATCCCGTTCCTCCTCGGCAATCCGGCTGGCCCTCAGTCGAGGGTCCCGTGACTTTGCGTCCCTAGGTTGCCCCAGGTTTGCTCTTTCGGAAGGAACGTCCCGAGCGCTCAGTCGGCTCGGTCAGACCTTCCAAGACCGTCCAGCGTAGAATGCCACGATGGGGCCAAAATGTCCATACCCATATGGCGGGCCGCCTAGCCGGTAGGGTACGGCGGCGGCGGGGGCCGCGCCGCCGCCGCGCGAACCTCGCGATGCGCCAGAGGCGACAGACACTAGTCCGTCGCCTCTGTGGGTCGAAGAGATCTCCGGCCCGTACCCTCTACGTCAACGCCTCGAACTCTTGCTGACCGACCTCCGCAATGGTGAATGTCTCATCGATGAGGCCATCGCCTCAGATGTCACCGTCTTCGCGAGCGTCGTCGTTATGGCCGACCGCCGCCTTCATTAACACCGCCGTTGCCGCTGCGGTTGCCGCCGCCACCGGCTCCGCCTGGACCCGTCCCCGCTGCGCTGCCGCACTCCGAGCAGGGTCCGACGCGCGCGCCGCTGGACCCGCTCGAGCCGCCTGGCCCACCCTCTTGGCCGGTGGCTCCTCCGGTATCCGTGCCCACGGTCCCGGCCGCAGGGAAGACCAGAATATCCACGCGCCCCGCAATCGCGGCCCCGCCGACGGTCGTCGACAGCACCACCGCCCCGGCACCGATAAACGATGGCAGCGCACCGAGGGTCTCCGTTTCCCCACCCACACGCACGGCGGTCATCGATGCCAGCGTATACACTTGCGGCCCGGCGGGCGTACTGAGTGTTGCCGTCATGCCTGCAAGGTCCACGGTCGCAAGTATTCCTTGTGTCTCCGTGATCGGCCAATCTTCCCGGGCTTGACCGGCGAGAGGAGTGGCCCACAGTAAGACGCAAATCCCGATCACAACGCCGGTTGCGAGCTTCGACTTCGATCTTGCATGCATCGTCGATCCCTCCCGCAGCGCTTCGCATACGGCCGACACTCGGTCGGCGCCGAGGCACTCAGTCCCCGCGCTGGGCACGCCGGCCTGGCCAGGCAATTCAGCCGTCGCAACACGCCGCCTGCTGTCATTCCTCCAGCTCCTCCTCCACAAATGCAAAAAGCCGGACACGATTGCCCAGCTTCGGCAGCCTCGGCTGACCCACGATCGGGCCCCGTAGGCTTTGCGTCCCCCGCGCCGCTGGGGGTTGCTCTTATCGGCTGGAGGTACACGCGACCCGTGCGCTAGTTTCCACCCTGAACGTACAGCTTGAACCCTCTTGCGTCTATCGGGCGACGTATGGATTCCGCGGAGCCGGGTCGACGGAAACGCCGTCTCCCACGTACACGCGATTCGGCTTGACACGACGCACAGGCAAGGATCCTATGAGGGGGAAGAGAAGGTGCATCTGGACGCGCGGGGCGTTCTTGGAGGTGTGGGACGTGTTCAGACAGCCGCTGACCTGGAAGAAGTTGAAGGACCGCGGGATGTGCGCGACTTGACCATCGTCCCTGCTGCTCGTGTTGGCAGCCTTGATCGGCTACAACGCCTGCTACGTGATTTGGAGCGTGCCCCGCGTGCTGGTGGCCGCCTGGGGACGCGGTGTCCGGGAGGATCGGTGACAGTATCGACCCCCGACGTTCTGGGTGAGCTGGCGCTCCCGTGACGACGTCGAACGGGACGGTGTCTGGAAAAACCGTGGTCGTCACGGGAGCGGCCGGCGGTATCGGGCGCGCGATCGCGGAGCGATTTGCTCGGGAAGGCGCGCACGTCGTGGTGAACGACATCAACGGGGCGGGCGCCGAGGCCGTTGTCCAAACGCTCGCGGCGGCAGGCGGCTCGGCCATCGCGGTGGCCGCCGATGTCTCGGATGCTTCGCAGGTGGAGCGTCTGTTCAGCACGGCGGTCCAGCGCTTCGGGACCGTCGATGTGCTCGTCAACAACGCCGCCCTCGTCGACACCATGCGCCACTTTCTGGACGGCGATGCGGCGTGGTGGGACCGGATCATCGCGGTGAACCTCCGGAGCGTCTTTCTCTGTGGGTTCACCGCGGCGCAGATCATGGCGCGGAAGGGCGCCGGGGTCATCATTAACCTGTCGAGCGGCGGCGCGTCCCGCGCGCATCGCGGAAACGCGGCGTACGATGCCGCGAAGGGCGGGGTGGAGGCGCTGACCCGCGCCATGGCGCTGGATCTGGCCCCGTACGGAATCCGGGTGAATGCGCTGGTCCCGGGTTCGATCGATAACGGCGGGATGAACCGCGAGACCCGGACGGCTCGCGGCGAGAACATTCCGCTCGGACGCGTCGGAGACGCGAGCGACCTGGGGGGCCCCGCCGTGTTTCTCGCCAGCGACGACGCGCGGTACATCACCGGACATCTGCTGGTCGTCGACGGCGGGCTGCTGGTGCAGCAGCGATCGGCGACCGTCGACATCTTTCCCGTAGACCGCTTTCCACGTGTCGACCGCGTGTGACGGCGAGGGATCGGTTGGGTCGCGAGGGGTTGGCGAACACTAGCCCGCCCTGCGACGTGGGGCGGGCAACCGCTTCATCACACTCGTACCGGCCAACACGAACCATCCAGCGCTTCCCAACCGCTCGGTTCTGTCGAGGTGCACTCATTCGCCGGGCCGGGGTCGCTGTCCAGGCCCTCACCCCATCCTGTGGCGGCGCCATTGGGGTACGGGTCCAGCATGTCCGCAGGACGGCGGGGTGCGACGACCGGGATACTCAGTGGACGCGGGAAGGACGATCCGCAGGCTGCTGCGAGTGACTAAGGGCCAAGGGGCCGGTGGTGCTCTCGACGATGACGCCCTCACGTGGCACAGCCGGGCGACGAGACCAACTCCGCCCGGCTGTGCCTATTCGCGTGATCGAGCATCCGTGTTGCGCAATCTCCGGCTGCCCCACCCGCTTACTGCCCGTGGTCGCCCTGCGCGTTCCCGACCTGGGTGGCGGGATCGAGGGTGACGCCGCCGCTCGCCACGCCGATTCCGTTGCCATTGGCGCTGGCGTCCTCAGCCAGCGCCGCCCCCGGCGCCAGCGCCAGGACCGCCCCAACCGTGACCAGAGCCAGCACGCTGCACACTGCCTTCCACGTCCGCTCCATTGTCATCGCCTCCTTACGTTTTTTTGCTGCGGGATCATCGTACTTGAAACTGCGGAAAGCCACGTTGACCGGCGTCACACACGGACGTGATGTTGCGCACATTGGATCAGCCGTGTCGAGAATAGAAAGATCCGTTCCCAACCCAACGGTGCACGCGGCGTCCAGCGATGTGCCGGTCGCCTGCGAAGTTGTCACAGGCCGGTTTCACCGAGGCGACGCCGGCGATGAACGTCGGAACGTCAGCATGTTCGATGTCACGTGGTCAGCGGGACCTGGGCGAGGAGCTGGTGACGCGGTCCAGACCGACGTCGCTCCAACTTCTTAGCGTAGGAGTGCGACTTGTTCCACTAGCGGAGAAGAGGGGGTGCGGCCGTGATCAAAGCGTTGAGCATCGAGGCGACTCCCGTAATCTCCGGGGATCGGAGATTCGCGCTGTTGGCGTTGGGGCTAGCTGCGCCCGCCGCGGCGGGCGCAGCGTTGCCTCGCCAACGTCTGGACTCATTGCGGCAGCACATCATACGCCGTAGCGCCAGAGATCAACGACGGTAGGCTCACAGGGATGGGCATCGGAGTCTGTGGCATCAGGATCTGCGTGTCGTCTTCCGCCACGGCGGCACCTGCTGCTAAACTCCACGCGGTTCCCAGGGCAAGCATCGCCACTGCGCTTGCTATCGCCTTCCATGACCGCAGCATGTGGTTTCCTCCTTTCGTTTGAGATCGTGCCCATCGTACTCGACCGTGTGGAAACTGGTGTTGATCCACATCACCTCGCGGTGTGATCTCCGTCACGGTGACGGATGTGCAGGCGCATGATACTAGATTCGGAAACCGCCCCTGTCTCGACCGGAAACCCGCGTGCTTGTGTCACGCGCGGTGTGTCATCGAAAGATACGCCGGACAGGGCGGGGAGGGGAAATGTCCGTCCGGATGATTCTCGCGGAGACGCCCCTTTTTGGCGGATTATCGAGCGCTGAGTGTGATGCTCTCGCGGCGTTCTTCCGGTCTCATCCCTATCGGAAGGGGGCGGTGATCTTTTCCGAGGGCGATCCCGGAACCACCCTGTACCTCATCCAAGACGGTGAAGTGAAATTGACACTCCTTTCCCCCGATGGAAAGGAAGTCATCCTGGCCTTGCTCGGATCGGGCGGATTCTTCGGCGAGCTTGCGCTGCTGGACGGTGGCATGCGATCGGCCACGGCGGTGGCACGGAGCCCCTCCAAGCTCCTCGTCCTGGAGCGAGTGGACCTCCTGAGGTTCTTGGGCAGCCACCCGAACGCGGTCGCTCCCCTGCTGGCCGCATTGAGCCGCCGGTTGCGGCGCACCACTGATCTGACACACGACGCGGTGTTTCTCGATGGTCCAACCCGCTTGACGAAGGTCCTCCTCCGGCTTGCGCAAGTGGGGGATAGGGAGCGGCTTGATCCGGACGGCGTCGTAAGCGCCCCCCGGCTGACGCAGGAGGAACTGGCCGAACTCGTGGGCGGGACGCGGGAGAGCATCAACCGGTGGCTTCGGATTCTCGCCCGCGAAGGATTCGTGCGCCGCCGACGGGGTGTGGTGGAGGTGCTGGATCCGGAACGATTGCGCAAGCGTTTGCCGCGATTGGTGAACACGGTCTAGCACCTGCTGCGAGCCCCATAGAGGCGTGCGTCAGGACGGCCCGCGTTTCGTGACGACCGAGGAGACCGGGCATGGTGGGCATCGCTTCCCGAGTCTCGACCGCGGGTGACGCCGACGGGCGACGGCCAGGGCGCGCACGATCAGAACCGTGCACGCGGTCGATCGCGCGCTCGCGAAACGTCCGGAGCCGATGAGCCAACCGGTACCCGAACGGTGCCGCCACGGGATGGATTGAGGGCCAGGGTAGCGACCCCGACCCGGCGAACGAGTACACGCGTGGAGGCGGCGCCGTCCGGAGCGTCGCATATGCTCTCTCGGCGGATGCTGGCAGTGTGCCGGCCATCTCGACGGGACCGAGCGGTGACGATCGCGTGGGCAGTGGCAGTTCAGAGCGCAGGGGGTGTAGCGATGGACCGGATGCGTAATGGCAGACCGCAATCCGAGGGCGCCACACTGGCGGTGAATCGCCGGCGGATGCTTGCCGCTGCGGCCAGGGCCGGGTTCGGCGGTGCCGCGCTGGCCGCCGGTGTCGCGACGGGTCTCGCGAGCGGGGTCCCCGCCGCGCTAGCCGCACCGGACCTCCCGAAGAAGGCCTACAAATTCGTGTTCGTGAACCACGTCACCACGAACCCGTTCTTTACGCCCACGATCTACGGCGTCCAGGACGCGTGCGCGATGCTGGGGTGTTCCTATCAGTGGACGGGATCGCAGAACGCCGTCGTGTCGGAGATGGTCTCCGCGATTCAAACCGCCACCGCCGCGAAAGTCGACGGCATTGCCGTGTCGATCGTCGACCCGACGGCGTTCAACAAGCCGATTGCCGACGCGGTGGCGGCGGGTATTCCCGTCGTCGCGTACAACTCGGACGCCCCGGCGACCAGCGGGAACCAGCGCCTGGCCTACGTGGGCCAGGATCTGTACCAGTCGGGCCTGACGATGGGACGCCGCTGGCTGAAGTCGGTGCCGAAGGGCAGCCACGTGATGCTGGCGATCGACACCCCGGGCTCGCTGAACCTCCAACCGCGCCTGGACGGAAACATCGCCGCCATCAAGGAAGCCGGCAGCCCGGTGACCTACGACGTGCTCAACGCGGGGCCGCAGTCCCAACAGGAGCTCTCGAGGATCGAAAGCTACTATCTGAGCCACAAGACCGTGAAGGGCCTGTTTGCGACGGGCGGCAGCGACACGCTCGCCGTCGCGATGGTGATGAAGAAGTACAACCTCGCGGCAAGCGGCGTGACCGGGGGCGGGTACGATCTCCTGCCGGATACGCTGACCCTGATCAACCAGGGATTCTTGGACTTCACGATCGATCAGCAGCCGTACCTGCAGGGCTTTTATCCCGCCGTGCAGTTGTACCTGTACAAGCTGTCCGGCGGCTTGATGTTCCCCTCGGATACGGACACCGGGCTTCGGTTCGTGACCAAGCAGACGGTCGGGCCATACCTGTCGGGGTCCAGCCGGTTCGAGGGCAGCACGACGGCGGCGCCCAAGTAGGCCGTCGAGATGGATCGCCGGTCCTCGCCACCCGCGCGCGCGGCGTAGATCGCCGACGGGCGGAGTGACGCGACGCTGACGGGCCGCGGTCGTCCATGAGCGCGGGCGTGCCCGAACCGACGCCGCAGGACGCGCCGTTCGGGGCGGCGGCGCGGGCCGTGCTGGCCGTCCTGGCACGGTATCGAGAAGCCAGCATCGCGCTGGTGGCCCTCGTGTTGGTCGCGTACTTCCAGGCGCGCAATCCCGCGTTTCTGACCACCGCCGAGCTCAGCGTCGTGCTGCGCGACGCCGGCGAGATCGCCTTGATCGCCATCGGCGAGACGCTGCTCATGATCACCGGCGAGATCGACCTGTCGGCCGGCAGCACGTTCGCGCTCGCCCCGGTCGTTATGAACCTGATCGCCGGCAGCGGCCAGCCCTTGATCCTCGGGGCGTTCGTCGGCCTCCTGATCGGCGTCGCCATCGGGTTCGTCAACGGCGTGATCACCGTGCGCTTCCGGGTGCCGTCGCTGATCGCCACGCTCGGGACGCTGTTCTTTGTCTCCGGACTGGCGGTGACCCTCGCCCACAGCCAGCCGGTCGCGACGCTCGTGCAGGAACCGTTCAACGCGATCTTCGGTGAAAACCTGTACTCGCCCACCACGCCGTTGTGGTCGTTCCACACGCTCACCGCGTTTACGCCGTTCCTGTGGGCGTTCGCCGCCGCGTGCGCGGTTGCCGTGACCCTGCGCTGGACGACGTTCGGCCTGCACACCATCGCGACCGGCAGCAACATGACCGGGGCCCGGGAGATCGGTGTGCACGTGGAGCGTACGAAAATCGCGAACTTCATGATCGCCGGAGGGCTGGCGGCGCTGATCGGCATCATCAACGCCGTCCAGTACACCTCCGCGGACCCGATCGCCGGAGGCAGCGGGCTGACCCTCCAGGCGATCGCCGCCGCGGTGATCGGCGGGACGTCGCTGTTCGGCGGGTCCGGGACGGCCATCGGGACGCTGCTCGGCGCGTTCGTCGTCGCCGCGCTGAACAACGGACTGGTGCTGATCGGGGCCCAGGCGACGCAGTCGGACATCTATCTTGGGGCTGCGATCGTGGCGGCGATGATCCTGAACGTGTGGACCGGGACGTTTCGGATGCGCGCGCGATGAGCCGCCCGCCCGAGGTGCGTCCGCTGGCGGACGACGCGGACGTGATCCTGCGCGCCGTTCACGTCCACAAGAGTTTCGGGGCCGTGACGGCGCTCCGCGATGTGAATCTGTTTCTGCGGCGCGGTGAGGTGCTCGCGCTCGTCGGGGACAACGGCGCCGGCAAATCGACGTTCATCAAGATTCTGTCGGGGTTCCACCAGCCGGACGGCGGCACGATCGAGTGGGAAGGCGCGCCGCTGCGGCTGCGCTCGCCGGCGGACGCGCGGGCGCTCGGGATCGAGACCGTCTATCAGGACCTGGCCCTGATTAACGATCTCACCGTGTACCAGAACATGTTCCTTGGCCGCGAACTCAAGGCCCGATTGTGGGGCCTCGTGCCGCTGCTGGACAACCGCCGGATGCGGCGGGAGGCGCGGGAGTACCTGGACGGGCTCGGCATCAACATTCCGTCCGTGGACAGCACGGTGGCGCTGTTGTCGGGCGGGCAGCGCCAGTCGATCGCGGTGGCCCGCGCGCTGCGGGGGACTCCCAAACTCTTGATGCTCGACGAGCCGCTGGCCGCGCTGGGCGTGCGGGAGAGCGCGCACGTGCTGACGCTGATTCAGGAGCTGCGCCGCCGCCGCGAGGTGTCGATCATCATGATCGTCCACAACTACAGCCAGATCTTTGAAGTGTGCGACCGCCTCAACTTCCTGTTCGCGGGCGAGATCGTGCTCGACACGCCCACGTCGGAAACCAGCGAGATCGCGCTGATCGAGCTCGTCAAGTCCGGGCTCGGGCGCGCCGGCGTGCGCTGAACGGCGCGGGAGCGGGGGCGCTCCCGTCGTGCGCGCGAGCGCGGCGGGCGCTCAGCGCCCGTCGCGCACCTGCACCGGCGGCGGCTCCAGCACGCGGATCGGCGGCAGCGGGCGGTCCCACCGTTCGACCTCCACGAGCGAGTGCTGGCCCGCGCAGCCCTGGGCCAGCTTCGACGTGCCCTGGTCCCGCGTGAGGACGTTGGGGTTCCCGTGCACGCACATGGACCCCGGGTCGGTCGGGTCCAGCGGATCGTACCAGGCTCCGGTCGAGAGCTGCACGACGCTCCGCCGCACGTCGCGGCTCAGCACCGCCCCGGCGAGGCAGCTGCCGCGGTCGTTGAAGAGGCGCACCACGTCGCCGTCCGCGATCCCCCTGGCCGCGGCATCGTCCGGATGCATCCGGACCGGCTCGCGTCCCTGGACCTTGGATGATCGGCTGAACTCGCCCATGTCGAGCTGGCTGTGCAGTCGCGTCCGGGGATTGTTGGCGACCAGCACGAGCGGGAACCGCTCGGCCGCCGGCGATCCGAGCCATTCCGCCGGCTCGTACCACGTCGGATGCCCGGCGCAGTCGTCGTAGTGAAACCCGTCGATCGTCGAGGAGAAGATCTCGATGCGGCCGCTCGGCGTGTTCAGCGGAGCGCGCTCCGGGTCGTCCCTGAACGCGCCGAACAGGATCCTGGAGTCTTCCGTCTGCGGAAGCTCGAAGAACCCGGCGCGCCAAAACTCCTCAAACACCGGGAGGTGCACGCCAAACTGCGCGACCCCCTCGCGCCAGCCGTCGTACAGGTGCGCGATCCACGCCATCTCGGAGCGTCCTTCGGTGAACTGCTCGCCGACCCCGAGCGCCGCGGCCGCCGCGGTGAAGGTATCGTAATCGTTCCGCGACTGCGCGTACGGCGCCACGGCCTGGTGCATCGCGACGAGACACGGGTCGTGCAGCGAGCCGCCGATGTCGTTGCGCTCCAGGGTCATCGTCGAGGGGAGCACGATGTCGGCGTGCCGCGCCATCGACGTCCAGAACGGGTCGTGCACGACGATGGTCTCCGGGCGCGCGAGCGCGCGGCGCAGGCGGCCGAGGTCCTGATGATGGTGAAACGGATTGCCGCCGCACCAGTACACCAGCTTGATGCTCGGGTACACCAGCCGGCGGCCGTCGTAGTCGAACATCTCCCCGGGATGCAGCAGCATGTCCGAGATCCGGGCCACGGGGATGAACGCGTCGACCCGGTTTCGCCCCTGCGGCAGGGCCGGCATTCCCACGTAGATCGGGCCGCCGACTCCCTGGACCGAGCCGTACCCGAAACCGAAGCCCCCGCCCGGCAGCCCGATCTGGCCGAGCATCGCCGCCAGCGTGACGCCCATCCACGGCACCTGCTCGCCGTGGTCGGCGCGCTGCAGCGACCAGCTGACCGTGACGAGCGTGCGGGAGCCCGCCATGCGGCGGGCGAGCGCGCGCAGCGCGTCGGCCGGGATCCCCGACAGCGGTGCGGCCCACTCCGGAGTTTTGGGACGTCCGTCGTCGAGGCCGAGCACATAGCGCTCGAACCGCTCGAAGCCGACGCAGTAGCGGTCCAGGAACGGGCGGTCGTGCAGCCCCTCGGTGATCAGCGTGTGGGCGAGACCGAGCATCACGGCGGTGTCCGTCCCGGGCACGAGCGGGTGCCACTCGACGGGCAGAAACTCCGGCAGGTCGTCGCGCACCGGGCTGAAGAGGACGAAGTCCACGCCGCGGTCGGCCGCGGCGCGCAGGTGGTCGCGCACGGCATGGCGGCTCAGGCCGCCCGACTGGACCGCGGCGTTCTTGAGGGGAATGCCCCCGAAGCAGACCATCAGCTGCGTGTTGGCGACGAGCAGGGGCCAGGAGGTCGCCCGCTGTGTCAGTTCGCCGTGGAGGCCGACGACGTGGGGCATGATCACGGCCGAGGCGCCCATGCTGTAGGTGTTGACCGACCCCACGTAGCCGCCGAGACAGTTCAGGAACCGATGGAGCTGGCTCTGGGCGTGATGGAACCGGCCTGCGCTGCCCCATCCGTAGGAGCCTCCGTAGACCGCCTGCGGCCCGTCGGCGTCGATGACGCGGCGCAGCTCGGCCGCGAGCAGGTTGGTGACGGTCTCCCACCCGACGGGCACGAACGGCTCGGCCCCGCGGCGCGCGTCCGGTCCGGGACCCCGGTCGAGCCACCCGGCCCGTACCATCGGCTGCGCGATCCGCGTCCGGTGCCGGACGCTGCCCTGGATGTTTTGAAGGAGCGGGGATGGATCGGCGTCGCGCGCGTACGGGAGAATGGCCGTGATGGCGCCGTCCCGCACCTCCGCGCTGAACGTCCCCCAATGCGATGTGTGCGGGCGCAGATCTTGAGCCACAGCGATCGCCTCCACCAGCGTGGACAGACACGCGGACGCCGACGGCCGCCGGCGTGCGGATGATCGCGCACGTCGCCGCGTGCCCTCGAATTCGCCCCGGCCGCGGGAACCCCTCCGTCCGTCGACCGGTCTTGCTGGAGGGGACGATCCGGACCGCGTTCAACCATAATACCCAAATACCCATCGCTGTCGCGTTCGCGCGCGAGCCGGCCGGTCGCCGCTTGAGGTGCTCGTGCGGCCAGACGACTTCGGTGGGCCCGCACCGCCGCCGCGATCGACAGCGCGGAGGCCGTTGGGGAGGGATGCGGATGTTGGCGGGGATCTATCCGATCGTACCGACGCCGTTCGACGAGCGTGGGGCGATCGACGCGCACAGCATCCGGACGATGACCGCGTTCATGGTGAATCGCGGCGTGAACGGACTCGCGATTCTCGGTGTCATGGGCGAGGTCGACCGGCTGATCGACGCGGAGCGCGAGCAGGTCGTCCGACTGTTCCGCGAGGCCCTGCCGCGCACGCATACCCTGGTCGCGGGCGTCTTTGCCAACGGGACCGACGCCGCGATTCACGCGAGCCGGCGCGCCGTCGATCTCGGGGCAGACGCGCTGTTGGTCGGCCCGCTCCCGGTGCAGAGTGACGAGGTGATCTTCGAGTACTATCGGCGGATTGGTGAGGCGGTCAGCGTCCCGATCATCGTGCACGACTGTCCGATCGCCACGCGCGTCATGCTGTCGCCGCCGCTGCTGGCGCGCCTCTATAAGGAGATCACACAGGTCCAGTATGTGAAGCTCGAAGACCCGCCGACCGGTCCCAAAATCGACCGGGTCCGAAGCCTCGCCGGAGCGTCGCTCGGCATCTTCGGCGCCTACGGCGGCCTGTACGCGCTGGAGGAGCTCGAACGCGGCGCGTGCGGGATCATGACGGGATTTGTGTACCAGGATCTGCTGGTGCGTCTGTACACGCTGCACCGCGCGGGCGAGATCGATAAGGCGGCGGATCTGTTCTACACGATCCTGCCGCTGATTCGCTTCGAGTTTCAGCCGGGACTCGGCGTGTCGCTCCGCAAGGCGGTGCTGGCGCGGCTCGGGGCGATCCGCAGCGCGACCGTCCGTCATCCGGGGGCCGTGGCGGACGACGAGACGCTGCGGCAACTCGAGCGGATCGAAGGGTTCCTGGAGGCGCGGGGCTACTTGAGCCGGTCGACCGGCAAGACGGCCGCCGGCTGACGGGAGGCGCGGCGGTGGCCGAGGGAGGGCGCAACACGCGGGGCCCCGCGCGTCCGAGGACGGACGCGCTCGCGCGGCGCGATCTGGTGAGGTTTCGCGAGGACACCTTCGCGCGGCGCAACTGGGGTCACCGGGGCCTGCGGGCCGCGCTGCGCGGCGTATCGCTGGCGGAGGCGCGGTGGACTCCCGGGCGCGGCGTCCACTCCGTGTGGGAGCAGATCAACCACGTTGCGTACTGGAAGCGCTACGTCCTCGAGCGCGTGCGGGGACGCAGCCGGCAGACGAACCAGGCGTGGCCGCGTGCGGGCCGGACCGCCGCGGAGCTTCGCCGCGCGCTGGCGATGCTCGAGCGGCTCCATCGAGATCTCCAGACCACGATAGGTGCGCTGTCGCCGGAGGCGTTCGACGCGGCCGGGGGCCCGCGCTATTCGGCGATCCAGCTGCTGCTCGGGGAAGCGGCGCACGACGCCTACCACACCGGGCAGATCCTGCTCACGAGAAAGCTCTACCGCCGGCGGCGCGCGAAGGCGTCCGCGCGGCTATGAGGCGACGCGGACAAGCAGCTTGCCGAAGTTGCGTCCCTGCAGCAGGCCGAGGAACGCCTCGGGCGCATGCTCCAGGCCGTCGACGACATCCTCCCGGTATTTCACGCGGCCCTCGCGGACCCAGGCGGACATGTCGTGCAGAAAGGCGTCCAGCCGGTCGGCGTGGTCCGACACGATGAACCCGCGCACGGACAGGCGTTTTCTCAGGACGGACCACATGGACGGGCCCGGCCGCGGCGTCTCGTCGTTGTACTGGGCGATCAGGCCGCAGACCGGCACGCGGGCGAACTGATTGAGCAGCGGCCACACCGCCTGCTGCACGGCCCCTCCGACGTTCTCGAAATAGACGTCCACGCCGTTCGGGCAGGCGCGCGCGAGCGCCTCGGCGAGCGCCGGCGCGCGGTGATCGACGCACGCGTCCAGGCCCAGCGTCTCGACCACGTAGCGGCACTTGTCCGGGCCGCCGGCCACGCCCACCGTCCGGCAGCCTTTGATCTTGGCGATCTGGCCGACCACCGAGCCGACGGCTCCCGACGCGGCCGAGACGACCACGGTCTCGCCCTCGCGCGGCCGCCCGAGATCGAGGAGCCCGACGTAGGCGGTCATCGCCGGCATGCCCAGCACGCCGAGGAACAAGGAGACCGGCGCGAGCGCCGAGTCGAGCTTGCGGAGGCTCGCGCCGGGCAGGACCGCGTACTCCTGCCAGCCTCCGGAGCCAAGCACGATGTCGCCCGCGGAAAAGCGTGGATCACGCGAGGCGACGACCGCGCCGACCGTCCCGCCGACCATGACCCCTCCGATCGGCACCGAGGACGCGTACGATTGCGCGTCGTTCATCCGCCCGCGCATGTAGGGATCGAGGGAGAGCCACAGCGTGCGCGTCAGGACCTCGCCGTCGCTGGGCTCGGGGATCGGGCGCTCCACCAGCGCGAAGTTTGCTGGCGTCGGCGCCCCGGCCGGGCGGCTCTGAAGCACGATTTGTCGGTTCACGGGTTCGACCTCCCTGTCAGCGTCGGGGGCGGATCTGCCCCGTGGCGACTGCCGCTCGAATCACGTCCCCGTCCGCGAGGGACGCCGTCTGCCCGACCGAGCGCGGGACCGTAGGCCGCCCGGCTGCTCGATCGCCGCGGCGGGCCGGCGGCGATCCGCCCGCCGAGGGTCCCTGCGCGCGGCGGCACGAGGCGCCCTCGGGCGGCGTCCCGCCAGCTTCCTCGGCCCGCACCTGCGGCGTGGCGTCGGGGAGGGTGCACACGATCCCGGTCGACCAGGTCCATACCTGCCACTGCCCGACTTGGTAAGTCTGATCGGGCGCTCCGAACGTCGCGCGGGCGGTCTGCGCGTCGACGTCCTGCCCGTCCACGATCAGGAACGTGCCAGCCGCCGAGGGAGCGTACCAGGCGCTGTTCGCCATCAGTTCAATGTTGGGGATGAGCCTCCAGGTACTGCGCGGCGGCGCGCCGTAGCGGCCCGTCGAGATCAGCGGGCGCACGGTGACGCGGCCGTGGGTCTCGACCGTGATGATCGACGCCTCATCGTACGGCCCGTACCCGCGCCGCAGGCCGTGCTGATCGAGCCATCCCGCCAAGACCAGCTGCGGGAACCGCGCCGGATCGTCGAACCCCGCCGGATGCTGGAGCTCGTCGAGCGGAAGCGCCGCGAAGAGCAGCGCGCCGATCAGGAGGGCCGCTCCGGTGGTCCGCCGCGCGGCGGAATCCGTAAACCACTGCCGGTGTCGCGCGGCGAGATCGCGCGCGAGCACGACGCCCATCAGCAGAAATACCGGCGTCCGGTGCTCGGTCCCGAGGTAGTCGCTCGGGCCGTACAAGAACGTCCCGGCCGCCGAGATGAGGACAGCCGCGGTCAAGACCGACGTCGTCCAGTCCCGCTCGGTGCCCCGGCGGAGCTCGCCGAGGACGCGCGCGACGGCCCACGCGGCCGCGCAGAGGTACACGAGCCGGACGAGCGTCACGATCAGGAGGCTGCCGAAGTTCATCCCGAAGATGTCGCCGCCGCTGAGATCCAAGAACGTGCCGAGAAAGCTCAATAGGCGCGGTCCGAGTTCGGAGAGGGGAATCAACGGCGCGAGCGATGCGCGCATCGTGAATCCCCCGAGGTGGGGGATCAGGGCGAGGACGCCGGCCGCCCCTGCCCAGGCCACGAGCGCGGCGGTGAGCGGAAGGCCCGCCGGCGTGCTCCACGGCCGCGCGCGGTAGACGACGGCGCTGTAGAGCGCGACCGCGATCACCGGCACGATGCCGAGCGTCAGCATGTACGGATCGCCGATCCGGCCGATCGCGAGCAGGGCGCCTCCCGCGACGGTCCGGCGCATCCGCGCCGCGCGCGGCTCATCGCCGCCGCGCGGCGCGAGGAGGAGCATCGCGCCCAGCGCCGCGGCGGTGGTGCCCGTGTGGTACGGGCCGATCAGGACCTGGCTGGCGAGCGCGGAAGACGGGAAGACGAGCGGGAGGACGGCCACCGCCGAGACCAGGATCCCTTCGCCCGCGCGCAGGTTCAGCCCGGCCACCGCCGCCCACGCGGCGAGGCCGACGAGGACGGTATAGACGACCACCGGGACGGCATGGAGCAGCGAGGGGTCGAAGCCTCGTACGGCGAGGCCGATTACATACACGAGATCGTCGGTCAGCCAATGCGGGTCTTGGGTTACGACCCATCCGTGCAGCAGCCAGTTGCCGTGGCGCATGTCGTCCGCGTACAGGAAATTGTTCGCGAAGTCGAAGAGGTCGAGGCCGGCCGGGACCGTCAGCGAGAGTCTCCAGCTGTAATACAGCCAGGCGGCCACGCCGATCGCGATCGCGAGCCCGGCGGAATACGTCCGTCGCGTGACGCGCTGCAACAGGCTACCTCCTCGTTGGGCGGCGACGATCGGCGGGGGCGCCGGCGCTACGGACAGTGCGAGCCGAACTCCCGATAGCCGCGGACGGGCAGCGCATGGTACTGCCGGCAGACGTCCACGAGCCGATCCCGCGCGGCGGTGAAGAGGATTTCACCTTTGCGCGCGGAGGCCGTCTCGGGATTGCCCATCACCCCGTGCGCGGCCTCGCGCCGCCGCTCGGGAAATCCCGTGAACGCGGAGACGTCGTCGGAGAACCGCGGCTCGCGGACCGGGTCCGCGACCGCCCGCGCCCGGTCGATGAGCGTCGGGCGCAGATACAGCTGCAGGGATGTTTCCCACTCCCCGCCGTGCCCGACGCTGCTTCCGTCCGTGTCGGCGGCCGCCCGCATCGCGGCGGGCACCATTTCCCAGTAGGTGATCGGCAGCGCCCAGATGTCCTCCCCCGCCAGCTTGATCGAAATCACGCGGAGAATGTCGCGGTTCCCGCCGTGCCCGTTGAGCAGCACGATCCGCTTGAATCCGTTGGCCCAGAGGCTGCGGCAGATCTCGGACACGAGCGCGATGTAAGTCTCGACGCTGACCGTAAGTGTGCCGATCTCGCCCATGTTGTAGTGGGTGAGCCCCATCCAGATCGGCGGGGCCACCACGACGGGAAATTCGGTGATCGCGCGCGCCGTGGCGACGGCGAGCGCCTGCGTGTGGCTGATGTCGACATCCATCGGGCAGTGCGGGCCGTGCTGCTCGACCGAGCCGCACGGGACGATCACCACCGGGGCCTGCGGGAGCATCGCCTCGAGCTCGTGGCGCCACAGCTCCTGCCAGTGCACCGTGGTGCCCGTTCCCGCGCGCTGCCCCGCGCCAAACACGGACGCGTCGGATGCCATGCGTACCTCCTTTCGCCGTTCGCCGCCAGATAGGCGTGCGCGGAATCGCGCCGCCTGCGTTCTTAGGAAGTGAAGCGAACGCCCCCGCATCGCTCCTTCTTCCGCGGAGGCGTCTGTATCTCGACGCGGCGACCGGCAGATGCTGGACTTGAAATTCTCGGTGGATCCCGAGTGCACCTCCGAAGGACGCGTCGCGTAGAGGATGCGAGCGCACCGTCCGGTGATATGGATCGAGGAGACGACCCGACGTGCGCACGCTGCTTCTTGCAGGATTGGTCCTGGTGTCGCTCACAATGGGGTCGTGCCGACTCGTGGCTTGGAGATGTCGGCGATACGTTTGGGCTGGCCGTCAGTCCGGGGGGCGACAACCTCCAAAGACGCGCACGCAGCCGCGGCACCGCCTGCCGCGCGGAGCCGATGACGGCGGGAGTGCAGGGTATCGGGTGCCGACGGCGCGCGAGCGGCGCTCCCTCGTTCAGCGACCGGGCCCGCCGGGCGAGACGCGTATCCCGAGGTAGCTTCGCCGGACTCCTTCGTGACGGGTCAGCTCGGCGCCGGTCCCCTCAAGCGCGATCTGGCCGTTTTCCAGCACGTATCCCCGGGTGGCCAACCGAAGGGCCGCGCTCGCATTTTGCTCGACCAGCAGCACGGTCGTCCCGGCCCGGTTGATCTCCCCGATCGTCTGTAACATCACCCGCACGATGACTGGGGCGAGTCCCATCGACGGCTCGTCCAGCAGCAGCAGACGGGGCTTGGTCATCAGCGCGCGCGCGATCGCGAGCATCTGCTGCTCGCCGCCCGAGAGCGTTCCGGCGATCTGACGCCGGCGCTCCCGGAGACGGGGAAACAGCTGGAAGACGCGGTCGAGGGCGTCCGCGGGGACGTGGGGTTCCACATACGCTCCGAGCCGCAGATTCTCCTCAACGGTCATGACGCCGAAAATCCATCTTCCTTCCGGAACCATCGTGAGTCCGAGCCGCACGACCCGGTGCGCCTGAAGCCCGTCGATCCGCTTGCCGGCGAACCGGATGGTGCCGCTGCGGGGAACCAGCAGACCGCAGATGGTCCGCAGTGTTGTTGTCTTGCCGGCGCCGTTCGCGCCGAGGAGCGCAACGATCTCCCCCGCGTCGACGTGAAACGAGATGCCGTGAAGGGCCTCGATCGCTCCGTAGGCTGTCCGCAGGTCCCGGACATCGAGCAGCGTCGTCACGCGTTGTCCTCCTGGCCTAGGTACGCCTCGATCACCGCCGGGTCGCGCTGGACCTCGTCCGGCGTGCCCTCGGCGATCTGCGTCCCATAGTTCAGGACGATGACGCGGTCGCTCGTCCCCATCACGACCCCCATGTCGTGCTCGACGAGGAGGACCGTGACGCCGAGCGCCCGGATCTCCGCGACCAATCGGGCGAGATCGTCCTTCTCGGCCGGGTTCATCCCGCTCGCCGGTTCGTCGAGCACGAGCAGCCGCGGCCCGGTCGCCATCGCCCGTGCGATTTCCACACGCCGCTGATCGCCGTACGCGAGGGTTCGGGCCTGGTGACGCGCGCGGTGCTCCAGCCCAACGAACACCAGCCACCGGCGGGCCTCTTCCCGGACCCACGCTTCTTCCCGCCGCTCGCCCGGCGTATGCAGGACTGCCCCAATGGTGCCGGCACGCGTTCGGGCGTGCAGCCCGATCATGACGTTCTCGATCACCTCGAGACCGGGGAACAGGCGAATCATCTGAAACGTGCGCGCGATGCCGCGCGCCACGATGAGGTCGGGCGGGAGCGAGGTCACCGGCTGTCCGCGGAAGACGACCCGGCCGCTCGCGGGCCGTTGGAATCCGGTGATGCAGTTGAACACCGTCGTCTTCCCCGCTCCGTTCGGGCCGATGATGCTCAGGATCTCACCCGTGCGCGCATCAAAGGACAGGTTGCTGACCGCCAGCAGGCCGCCAAACCTCACCGTCAACCGCTCGACGGTCAGAATCGGGCCCGCCTCAGCGGGCGTCGATGGCCGGCTGCTCACGGGACGCCCTCTTCGCGCGGCCCGAGAGGCCGCTGGCGCAGCGGGGACGTCGGCGGGGTCTCTCGCGCGACCTCTCCCGTGCGGCTCGGCCACAGGCCCTGCGGGCGGAGCAGCATCATGATGATCAGGCCCAGCCCGAACGCCAGCACCCGGATCGTCTGAAACGCGCGCAGCACCTCGGGCAGCCCGACGATGACGGCCGCGCCGAGCACGACCCCCGGCAGGCTCCCCATCCCGCCGAGGACGACGACCATGAGGATGTTCACCGACTGCACGAAGGTGAAGCTCGTGGGGTCGACCGCGGTGAGCTTGATCGCGAAGAATGACCCGCCGATGCCCCCAAGCAGCGCTCCCATCATGTACGCTTTGAGCTTGAACACGACGGTATTGATGCCCGCCGCCCGGGCGGCGATCTCATCCTCGCGGATCGCCAGCCACGCCCGTCCGAGCCGGGAGTGCGCCACGTTGTAGGCGACCACGAGGACGCAGGCCGCGAGCACCAGCCCAAGATAGTACAGTGACGTCCCGCTGCTCAGCACCCAGGACCCGATCGCGGGCCGCGGGATCCCCCACACGCCGTCCGGGCCGCCGGTGAAGTCCAGGTTCGTCGCGGTGATGCGCACGATCTCGCCGAACCCCAGCGTGACGATCGCCAGATAGTCGCTGCGCAGCCGGAGCGTGGGGGTGCCGATCACCACCCCCGACGCCGTCGTGAGCAGCGCCGCGACCGGGATCGTCGCCCAGTACGGCTGGTGGTAGCGGACCATCATGATCGCGGTGGTATACGCCCCGATCGCGAAGAACGCCGCGTACCCGAGATCGAGCAGGCCCGCGTACCCGACGACGATATTGAGGCCGAGGCCGAGCATGACGTAGAGGCAGATGAGCGTGGCGACGTCGACCACGTACGGGCTGGCGACCAGCGGCAGCGCCAACGCCGCGATTCCGACCGCGACCGCCGCGCCGAGGCGCAGACGGGCTGCCGTGCCTTGGCGGCGCGTCACATCCGTTCGACGACCCGCTCGCCGAGAAGGCCGCGGGGACGTACGACCAGAATAAAGATCAGCACGGCGAACGTGATGACGTCCTTCCAGCGGCCCGAGATGTATCCGGTGGCGAGGCTCTCCACGATGCCGACGATGAACCCTCCCAGCATCGCGCCGGGAATGTTGCCGATGCCGCCGAGTACCGCCGCCGTGAACGCCTTCAATCCCGCCAGGAAGCCCATCAGGAACGAGATCTGACCGTAGTAGAGCCCGGTCGTGACGCCGCCGAACGCGGCGAGCGACGCGCCGATCGCGAACGTCATGGCGATCACGCGATCCACGTCGATCCCCATCAGCCGCGCGGCGTCTTGGTTGATCGCGAGCGCGCGCATCGCCAGGCCGAGCTTCGTGCGGTGGACCAGGGTGTAGAGCGCCGCCATCAGGAGGAGGCTCACGACGAAGATGACGATTTGGATCCAGGAGACGACGATGTCCCCGAGCGGCGGTCCGCCCGTCCCGAACGGGTTCGGGTAGACGAGGTACGACGGGCTGTAGATGAGGTACAAACTGTATTCCAGCGTCAGCGACGCGCCGATCGCGGAGATGAGGATCGACAGCCGCGATCCCAGCAGTGGCCGGTAGGCTACGCGGTAGATCACCACCCCGAGGACTGCGGTGAGCGCCATCGCCCCAAGCAGGCCCAGCAGTGTCGCGAGCGCCGCGCTGCGCGTGGTGAGCCCGCCGAGCAGGCCCAGAAGCGACAGGCCGAGAAACGCCCCGACGCTGTACAGATCGCCCTGCGCGAAGTTGATCAGGCGGATGATGCCGTAGACCATGGTGTACCCGAGCGCGACCAGCGCGTAGAACGCCCCCACCGTCAGGCCGTTCACCAGCTGCTGGAGCGCGATGTCCATCGGATCACCGCCGGCGGCGCGCCGGGGCCGCCCCAAACGGGCGGCCCCGCCACGCGTCCGTCATCCGGTCCCGCTCGCGGCCGACGTGCCGTGCGGCCGGCGGGCCGACGCCGGCCTACATGCCATAGGCCGTGAACTGGCCGTTCTTGACCAGCAGCACCATGTACGCGCTGCCCGAGCGGTCGCCCTTCGCATTGAACGAGATCGAGCCGGTGATCCCCGGGAAGTTCTTGGTCTCGGCGAGTGACTTGATAACCGAGGCGCGGTCCGTCGAGCCGGCGCGCTTGATCGCGGCGATCACGATGTTGGTCGCGTCGTACTCATAGGCCGAGTAGGGACCGGGCGCCTTGCCGTACTTCGCCGTGTACGCGGCGATGAAGGCCTTGGCCGCGGGCAGGAACGCCGCGATCGGGGCGGTGGTAATCATATCGCCGTCGGCGGCGGAGCCGGCCTCCTGGAGGAACGCCGGATCGCTGTTGGCGTCCCCGGCCATGAAGTGTCCCGGCACGCCGAGGTCCTTGAACTGCTTCGCCATCAGCCCGCCCTCGGCGTAGTAGCCGGTGAAGTACAGCACGTCGGGCTTGAGGCCCTTGATCTTGGTGAGGACCGCGCTGAAGTCCTTATCCCCCGGGGTGATCGCGTCGAAGTACACGATCGTGACGCCCGGCTTGCCCTGGAGCGCCGTTTGGGTCGCCTGGGCCAATCCCTTCGCGTACACGGTGTTGTCGTGCACGATCGCGATGCGGTGCGCGTGCAGCGTGTTCAGCATGAAGTTCGCGGCGAACGGCCCCTGCAGGTCGTCGCGGCCGATGTCGCGGAACACGTTGTTGAAGCCCTGCTCCGTCAGGGTCGGGTTGGTCGACGCGTCCGCGACGAATGCGACCCCCGCCTTGTTGAACACGCCGCTGGCCGGGATCGCGGCCGAGGAGCAATAGCCCCCCGCGACCGCGACGACGCCCGCGTCGACGAGCTTCTGGGCCGCGGTGACGCCCTGCTGCGCGTCGCACGCGTCGTCCGCGGAGACGATCTGGATCTGGCGGCCGAGTACACCGCCCTTGGCGTTCGCCTGGTTGACCGCGAGCTGCGCCCCTTGGAGGACGTCCTGGCCCGCCTCCGCGCTGCTTCCCGACAGCGGCACGGTGACGCCGATCAAGACAGGTGCGCCCGCCGCTCCGTACCCCGGTACCTGAAGTGCCAGCGCCGTGGCCAGCAAGACGCCCACGACCATCCATCGTCGCATGCCGTCACCTCCCTGGTGCGTGTTGTGCGGTCCCGTGGCACCGCACACCGTCCTCTTACGATCTCCCGCCGCTCCGAAGTTTCATCGGGGCGCGTCGCGGTGCCGGCGCCTACCAGCGCCCCAGTTCGACGATCGCCGTCCGAATCCGGTCGACGTCCGGCAGGTATGCCGCCTCGAGCGCCGGGGCGTACGGCACCGGCGTGTCCGGCGCGCCGATCCGGCGGATCGGGGCATCGAGCGAGGTGAACAAGCGCTCGCCCAGCGCGGCGGCAATCTCGGCCCCGATCCCGCCCCGCAGCCGGTCTTCGTGGACGACGAGCGCCCGACTCGTGCGCGCGACCGACGCGCCGACGGCGTCCTCGTCCAGCGGCAGGAGGGTGCGCAGGTCGAGGACCTCCGCCTCGACCCCCTCGGCCGCCGCCGCGTCCGCCGCCTCAAGACACCGGTGCACCATCATGCCGTAGGTCACGACCGTGACATCGCGGCCGGGGCGGCGGAGGGCCGCTCGGCCGAGCGGCACGCGCGCCATCCCGGCGGCGACCTCGCCCTTCTCAGACCGGTACAGCGCCTTGTGCTCGAGGAACAGCACCGGGTTCGGGTCCGCGATCGCGGCGAGCAGCAAGCCTTTCGCGTCCTCGGGCGTCGCCGGCATGACGATCTTGAGGCCGGGCGTGTGGAAAAAGTACGCTTCGACAGATTGCGAGTGGAAGGGACCGCCGTGGGTCCCGGCACCGCACGGCGCGCGGACGACCAGTGGCAGGCAGCCCCCGGCGCGGTACGCGGACGTCGCCGCGACATTCGTGAGCTGGTTGAACGCGCTGGCGATGAAGTCGGCGAACTGCATTTCCGCGACCGGTCGCATGCCGAGCAGCGCCGCGCCGACCGCCGCGCCGACGATCGCGGACTCGGAGATCGGCGTATCGATCACGCGCAGCGGCCCAAACTCCTCGAACAGGCCTTGCGTGACCTTGAAGGCGCCGCCGTACGCGGCGATGTCTTCGCCCAGGACGATGACCGACGGATCCGCCCGCATCGCCTCGCGCAAGCCGTCCGTGATGGCCTCCAGATAGGTCATCACGGCCATGGCCGTTCCTCGCAGTAGACGCCGCGGGTCACCTCGGATGCCTCGGGAGCCGGGCTGGCTTCCGCCCACGCCAGCGACTCGTCGACCTCCGCGAGCACCTCGGCGCGCACCCGCTCGATGGCGGCGCGGTCCAGCACGCCGGCCTCCGCAAGCCAGGCCTCGAAGCGCTCCACGGGATCGCGCCCGCGCCACTCGTCGAGCAGCGTCTGAGGCACGTAGGTCGCGTTGTCGGCCTCGGAGTGGCCCCGCATGCGCATCGTCCGGCATTCGAGGAACGTGGGCCCGCCACCGCGACGCGCGCGGTCGACCGCCTCCCGCGCGGCCGCGTGCACGGCGAGCACGTCATTGCCGTCCACGGCCGCGGCGGCCATGCCGTACCCCGCCATCCGATCGACGATCGGACCCGCCACCTCTCGGTCGACCGGCGTCGAGTACGCGAATTGATTGTTCCAGCAGACAAGGACGAGCGGCAGCCGCAGCACCGCGGCGAGATTCGCCCCTTCGTGGAACTCTCCCGTAGCCAGCGTCCCTTCGCCGAAGAACGCCATCGCGACCCGCGTCTCCTGGCGGACCGCGAACGCGAGCGCCGCGCCGGCCGCCACGGGGACGTTGGCACCGATGAAATCGGTGTGGAGGAGAATGCGCGGTCCCAGGCCGCCGATATGGAGGTTGCCTTCCCGTCCCCGGGTCGGCGAGCCCACGCGGCCCAAGAAGTTCGCGAAGTAGTACCGCAGTGGCATCCCGAGGACCAGCCGTGCGCCGAGATCGCGGTGCAGGGTCGCGGCGACGTCGTCGGGGCCGAGCGCAAAGGCGGCGCCGACCGTGGTCGCCTCGTGGCCGTAGCCCGTGAAGCAGGCGCCCACGATCATGCCCCCACGGTAGAGGGCGACGATGCGCTCCTCCGCGAGACGCTGCAGCAGCATGTATCGAAGGAGATCGCGAAGGTCGGCGGCGCTGAGCCGCGGCTCCGTCACTTCAGGGTGGCGGGTCCGGCCCGGCCCGTCGCGTTTACCAGCCACCGTAGGCGACCCACCCGCCGTCGACCGTGATGCACGAACCGGTGATGTAATCGGCGTCGTCGGACGCCGCGAAGAGCGCGGCGCGCGCCACGTCCTCAACGGTCCCAAAGCGTCCCGCGGGCGTCCGCCGTTCGATGTCCGCATCCGTGTAATCCCCGGTCGCCTGATCGTGCACGTCCATCGGCGTCTTGATGTACGCGGGATCAATGCTGAGGACCCGGATGCGGTGCCGCGCCCACTCCGCGGCGAGCACCTTCGTCAGGCCGATGAGCCCGTGCTTACTCGCGCAGTACGCAGCACGCTTGGGAAGCCCGACCTCGCCGAGGATCGAGGAGATGTTCAGGATGACGCCGCGCCGGCGGGGGATCATGACCCTCGCCGCCGCCTGGGCGCAGAAGAACGCGCCCGACAGGTTGGTATCGATCGTCATCTGCCACCCTTCGGCGGGCAGCGTTTCGGACGCGCCGATCATGGACGTTCCCGCGTTGTTGACCAGGATGTCCAGGCGCTCCCACCGGGCGACCGCCGCATCGACGAGCCGCGCCGCCGTGGCCGGCTCGCGCACGTCACCGGCGATCGCGACCGCGTCGTGCCCCTGGGCCCGCAGGGCGCCGGCCACGCGTTCCGCCCGTTCCTGCGCGCGGGAGTGAAGCACGAGCCGCGCCCCCTCGCGCGCGTAGTCCCAGGCGATCGCCTCGCCGATTCCCATGCTGGATCCGGTGATGATCGCGACCCGCTCCCGCAGTTTCATGCGCGCCCATCCTCCACCGACGTACCAGCCTGTTCGCGCTTACCTGCGCGTGGTCCCCTGCGGGCGGATGCCCCGGCCGCGCGTGCGGATCGCTCCGCGGTGCCGCGAGCGCGCAGCCCGCGCGGTCTCGGTAGGATTACCAGCCCCGTGCCGGGACTCCTTTCCTTATGGCGGCGTCAGCCCGTGCAGGCCTCGGTAGTCGGCCTGTCGCGGCGGGGTCCAGCCGTCGAGAAGCTCCGGCGCCGGTCTGTACACTTCGACCGCCAGCGGGCGGCAGGTGTCGAGGGGATCCGCGCGCTCCGAGCCCCACATCGCCACGGAAAGGTCGCCGTGCGGACACGTCGACAGCGCGCAGAGCACATCCAGCTCCGCGAAAAACTCGAAGAAATCTCCTCGCCGGGCGGGGCTTGGTTTCACGAAGTACCGTCCGTCGCGGGTTAGTCCGGTGACCTGAAAGACGTTGAGGACATCGTGCACGTCCAGTTCGGTGAGGCGGTACGGCGCCACCGAAACCGCCCGGACAAGGTTGGAGTGACAGCAGACGTCGAGTTCCTCGCCGTTGAGCAGTTTGTGCACATAGGGGTCGCAGCGGGTGCCGAGGAGGTCGTGGCATCCCGCCCCGTCCTCGTCAAGTCCGTAGCCGACGCTGTCGCCCGTGATGGTCACGAGCGGGCGCAAGTACGGGAGGCACGACCACAGCCGATCGTACGTCGTCACGTGGGCGGCATGCAGCTGCCGGGTCCGCGACGCCCAAAACCGCTCGCGGGGATTATGGGCGTTCCAGAGGTTCAAGTCGCCGACCTGCGGCCCTTCGTTCGCGACGATGCGACACAGGTGGGTGGCGGGGACGATCCAGGCCCGTCCGGACCGGCGGGGGATGACGAACCTGTCGACCAGCGTCCGCCGGTCAGTGTCCCGGGCGAGGCGTCCGTAGAACTCCTGGTCCGCGTCGATCGGTGTCCCCTGGCCGCCTTGGTAGATCACGCGCGGTTCCGCCACGGCTCTTCCTCCTTCGCCGCCCACCGCCGCCGGCCGCGTCCCGGCCGGACTTCGCCACGGTGGCGGGATGGCCGGAATCGCGGTATACGCGAACGCGCCCGCCCGTCCCTGCCGGCCCCGCGGTCATGAGCGCTCCGCTCGGGTTCGAAGGCCGGCGGGTTGGGCCCGGCTGCTCGACGCGGGTCGGGCCCATCCGGGCAGCGGAGCCGCCTCTTGCGAACGCCGCGAGATACCCATGACACCGACGGCGCTCGAGCCGGATCCGCCGTATCAATCGGCGAAGAGGTTAGCGCGGGCGGCGGGTGCATTAACGGGCCCGCGGCCGGAACCCCGCGGCCGCCGAAGGCAGGCGCGGTCAAGGACCGTGCGGCGACCTACGGTCGTGCGAGATACGCACGGCGGGAAGAGGTGGCATCGTGGACGCGACGTCGTTGTCTCTCAGAGAATGGATGGACTTCGTGTTCGGCAAGGAGGGGTGGCATGTGTCACTCTGGGACTCGGTGAGGGACCTGACCGCCGCCCAGGCGGCCTGGACGCCGGCGCCCTCGCGGAATTCGATCTGGCAGATTGTCGATCACGTGGCGCTCTGGAAGGACGGCGGGGCGCGGCGGATCTCGGGAGAGCCGCCGCGCCCCTCAGGATGGCACGTGGGCGTGGACTGGCGTCCGATCCCAGCGGTCACGGAGCACGCGTGGCGCGCGTCGCTGCAGGGGCTCCGTGACGCGCAGGCGCGCGTGGCGGCGGCGCTCGCAGCCCACGCCGCCGCGGACCTCGACACGGTCCGAGGCCTCATTGCCCACGACAGCTACCACGGGGGACAAATCTGTTATCTGCGGGCGCTCCAGGGCATCCCGGTCAGGGTCTGGTAACCGGGGTCGCGGTCCCTCGCGCGCCTGGCGCGCTATCCGCCGATGGGAATGTCGACGGTGTCGTACACTTTGGCCGCCGGCAGCTTCGCGGCGGGAAGATTGGGATCCACGTTCGGGAGCGCACGGTACTCGCAGTGGATCGACGTGGCGGTGACCTGAATTACGAGATAGCCGTGGTTCGTGTCACAGAAGCTCTGCAGCGTTCCCGGGGATCCGGCCATCTGGATCGGCACCTTCGTGGCGTTGAACTCCTTCGCGAGCATGTGGAGCTGCTGGTTGTAGCCGCCGGCCCCCGCCACGATGAAGTTGATCGTGCGCCCGGCCAGCGGCGCGGTAAACCGCTGGTAGTTGTGCACGTGCCCGGTGAGCACCAGGTCCGGCGTCCGTCCGCTCGCTTGGCACGCGGCCTCCAATACCGCATTGAGAGGCTGGCTCCCCGGATGCGGTCCGTAGGCCGAATAGATCGGATGATGGACCGCGACGATCAGGGCCTGGTTGCGCGGGGCGGCGGCGAGTTCTTCCTGGAACCACGCGATCTGGGTCTGGTCGAGCTCGCCGCCCTCTGGACAGTTGCTGTAAAGCCCGATGATCGTGGCGAGCTCGGCCTCGAGCGTCCAGTACACGTTCGGTTGGGTCATCGCCTGTCTCGGCGAATCCTGCGCTTCGGGGGTATGCACGGGGATCTTCGCGCAAAAGTTGCGGACGAACGCGGCGAGTGACGCCTCGGGAGCGTTGGGATTGACGTCGCCGTCGTGGTTCCCGGGAATCGCGACGATCGGCGCCGGGTACTGGTTGTACGGCTCATAAAACTCGGCATAATAGTTCGCGGTCTCGCCCGCGTAATAGACGACGTCGCCGATGTGGTAGAAAAACGACGGGTTGCGCGACAGATCGCCGGTGGTCGCGAAATCCTGCTCCATGTAGCGGGCGACGACCTCCTGCGGCGTGGGGGTGTTGACCCCGCCCGTGTCGCCGACCGCGTGCAGGACGAGCCGTCCGCTCTGTTGGATCCGCTGGATCGCGGTCGCAGACAGCACCGAATCCAACGACAGATGAAACGGCGGAAACCCGGTCGGCGTTGGCAGCGGCTGCAGCGGCGATGACTGCGAGGGGCTCTTGATCGTGGAAAACCCGGCGGCGGGGAACCGTTGCGCGTGGAAGACCCGTCCGGAACGCCCCGGACCGGGATGGGCCGGCGCCGCGGGGTCTCGGTGGACGATGTGCGTGGTCGACGTCGTCCGGGATGCCTTCTTGACGGACTGTCTCTTGACCGGTTTCCTTGCCACCGTGTGCCCCCCGTGTTCCCGATGTCGCGTGCCGCCGCAAGTCCTGTGTGATGACGGCGGTTGACCTCATCGTGGCCGATACACCGCGACGCCGCACGGCTCCTGCCATGCACCCCGGGCGCGGCGGGACGGCGCGGCTTCACCACCGCGCGGCATTTCGTTACAATAGAAGGGTACGGTAGCGGGTGGGAACGTGGTTCGCCGGAGGGATGCGGCCGAATGTCGAGGGTGTTGGTGCGAATGGCATTGTGGGCGGTGACGCTGGCGCTTGTAGCACTGCCGGCGGCATCCGCTGCGCCGCGGCTCGCCCCCGCGTTTACCCTCCCCTTGCTCAGCGGAAAGATGCTCAGCCTCTCCGACCTGAAGGGTACGCCGGTGATCCTGCTGTTTTGGGCGCCGTGGTGCCCGACATGCAACGGTGAGGCGCCGGGGTGGGAGCGCGCGTATCAGCGCTGGCAAGGTAAAGGGATCGCGATCGTCGGGTTCGGGCTCCTCGACACCAAGCCCGGCGTCGAGGCGTTCGTGCAGCGGTACCACCTGACGTTCCCGAACGGCTACGACGATAACGGCCGCATTGCGAAGGCGTACGGCTTCACGGTCCAGCCGTTCTGGGCCGTGATCGCGAAGGACGGCACCCTGCTGCGGGCGGAGTACGGGCCGTCGAGCGAGCAGGCGCTCGAAGCCACCATCGAGACGCTCGTCCACCGATGAACGGGCGGTACGGGGCACCCCGGCGGGTGGGGGCGGAGGGACGCGCGTGGCGCATCTGAATCTGCTGATCGCGTTCGCGGCGGGCGTCCTGGGGTTTTTCTCGCCCTGCGTCGTGCCCCTGATCCCCGGGTATCTGTCGTTCGTCTCGGGCGTGTCCCTTGCGGAGATGGAGCAGGCGGACCGCCGCCGGCACTTCGGCCGAATTCTCGGCGCGACGACGCTGTTCGTGCTCGGGTTCTCCCTGATCTTTACGTCGCTCGGGGCATCGGCGTCGCTGGTGGGCGGCTTTGTGCTGTCCAACCGCGAACTGCTGAGCCGCATCGGGGGCGCGATCGTGATCCTGCTCGGGCTGGTGATGTTGGGGGCCGTCCCGATCCCGGGGTTGTTCCGGGAGCGGCGCGTCCAGATCACACAGCGTCCGACGGGGTGGGCCGGCATCCTGCTGGTCGGCATGGCCTTCGGGTTCGCGTGGATCCCGTGCGTGGGCCCGATCCTCGGGGCGATTCTGACGCTCGCCGCGACGACGCAGCGGGCGGGCGATGGCGCGACGCTGCTGTTCGTCTACGCATTGGGGCTCGGGCTGCCGTTCCTCGGAACCGCGCTGCTGCTCACGACCGGGTTCCGCATGCTGCGGTCGGTCAGCCGATACCTGCGAACGATCCAGGTTGTCAGCGGTGCCTTCCTCGTGGTGATGGGGGCCTCGCTGCTCTTCGACTGGGTGTACCGGCTCGACGGCTGGATCCTGCAAGTGTTCCCGTTTCGTCCCGCGCTGTAGGGTCCCATTCGGCTCTGCGCGGGGGGCGTGCTGGGACCCGCCGGTTGATGCTCCGGCGGTGCACCCGTCCGGTCAGACGCGTTCCACCCGCGGATCCAGTGCGTCCCGCAGCGCGTCGCCGATCGTGTTGACGGCGAGGACGACCCCTACGAGCGCCAGCCCGGGAAATGTGGCCACCCACCAGGCGGTGTCGACGTACTGCCGGCCGTCGCTCAGCATTGCGCCCCACGAGACGGTGCGCGGCGGAACGCCCAGCCCGAGAAAGCTGAGCGAGGCTTCCCAGACGATGATCTTCGCCAACTCGAAGGACCCGACCACGATCAGCGAGCCGGTCACGTTCGGGAGAATGTGACGCAGCAGCACGCGCGCGGACGTGGCGCCGAGGCTCCTGCTCGCCTCGACAAAGTCGCGTTCGCGCAGCTGCAGCACCTGCGCCCGCACCACCCGGGCGAACACAACCCATCCGGTGACGATGAACACGATGATGAGGTTTCCGACGCCCGGGCCGAGCGCCGCGACGATCGCGAGCGCGAGCAGCACGAAGGGGAACGCGAGCTGGACCTCCACCGCGCGCATGATGACCGTGTCCGCGACGCCCCGGGAGTATCCGGCCACCAGCCCGAGCGCGGTCCCGAGCAGGCCTTCGCCGACCACCGCCGCGGCGCCAACCGTGAGCGACACGCGCGACCCCGCGATGACGCGGCTCAGGATGTCGCGGCCGAGCTGATCGGTCCCAAACCAGTGGCCGGTCCCGAACGACGGCGCCTGCAAGCGGTCGATCAGGTGAGACCGCACCGGGTCGTACGGCGCGAGCCACGGGGCCCCCACGGCGCCGACCACGACGAGCATCACGAAGACCGCGGCGGCAAGGGCCGACCGCTCCCGGCCGACGCGGCGGATCGCCGCCCCGGCGCGCGCCGCGAACACCGCCGCGGCGTGCTGGCGTCGGATGATGCGTGTCCCCGCGCGCTCCGCCACGGCGGCTACCCCAGCCGGATCCTGGGATCGAGGACGACGTAGCACAGGTCGATGCACAGGTTCACGACGATGAAGATGACGGTGGATAGGAGCACGACGGCCTGCACCACGTTGTAGTCGCGGGTGAACACCGCGCTGACCGCCAAAAGGCCGACGCCGGGCCAGGCGAACACCGCCTCGGTGATCACCGCCCCGCCGAGGAGCGTCCCGACCTGCAGGCCGAGCAGCGTCACCACCGGGATCAGCCCGTTCCGCAGGACGTGCCGGATCAGGACGGTGATCTCGCGCAGCCCTTTCGCCCGCGCCGTGCGGATGTACGGCTCCGCGAAGACGTCGAGCATGCCCGCACGGGTCAGGCGCGCGGTCAGCGCCGTGCTGTAGCCGGCCAGCGTGACCGCGGGGAGGACGAGCTGCGCGAGCGAGCCCCGGCCGGAGGTGGGGAGCCAGTGGAGGGCGACGGCGAAGATCACGATCAGCATGATCCCGAGCCAGAAGGTGGGCAGCGACTGTCCCAACGAGGCCGTGAGCATGACCGTGCGGTCGATCCATCCGCCCCGCTGCGCCGCCGCCACTAAGCCCAGCGGGATCCCGACCAGAATGGTGATGGCCATCGCGACCGCGGCGAGCTGTGCGGTGGCGGGAAAGCGCTGCAGCACCAGCCCGAGCGCGGGCCGCTCGTAGCGAAACGAATCGCCGAGATCCCCGTGGAGCGCCCGGGACACGAACGCGCCGTACTGGATGAGAAGCGGGCGATCGAGGCCGAGGGCGGCATGTTCCGCCCGCAGCCGCTGCGGGGACAGGCCCTCCGGGAACATGATGAGGACCGGGTCTCCCGGGACGACGCGGAGGACGAGGAAGACGACCACCGAGACGCCCCAGAGGACGACGAGGCCGTGGGCGAGGCGCCGTGCTATGAGCCCGCCCACGGTCCCTCCAGGAGCCGCGGCGGGCGGGCGGCGGGGCGATCTGGTCCTGCGCGGCCGCCCGCGGACGCCATGATTACCGCAGCGAGTTGTTCCAGAACAGAAAGTACTCGTCCGGGCGGGGTTGATCGCCAACGAAGTTGGCGCTGGTGCCGTGGATTTCGGGCTGGAGATACAGGAATCCGGTCGGCGCGTCGTGCCAAATCGTCTGCTGCGCATCCTGATACGCCGACTGTGCCTGCGTGGAGTCGGTCGTCGCATCGCCCTTCGTGACCAGCGTGTCCACCTGCGGATTCTTGTAGCGCATCCAACTCGTGTCGCTGATAAACAGCCAATTGAGCGCGTAGTCTGGGTCGAGCGTGAGATCGGCGTAGCCGACCAAGAACAGGTTCGCATAGCCCTTGGCCATGTCGTCGAACAGCACGCCCCACTCGGGGCTCTCCGACTGCAGGGTGAGGCCGGCGTCCGTCAGCATGTCACCGACCGCCTCCCCGACCTGTTTGTCGTTCAGATACCGGCCGGTGGGGTACGTGTACTTGACCGGGGTGCTGCGGTCGACCCCGGCCTCCGCAAACAGCCGCTGGGCCTGCGCCTTGTCGTACCTGTACGCCGGTTGCGCTTTGTAGTACAGGATCGCCGGCGAGTACACGGACGAGGCGACGGCGCCGTGGCCGCCCATCAGCTGCGCGACGATCGCCTGCTTGTCGATGGCGATGTTGACCGCCTGCCGGGCCTCGGCTTTGTTGAACGGGGCCCGGTCCATCACGATCCCGAGGTACATGATGCGCGTGGACATCGTCTCATTGACGCGCAGACCGGAATTCCCCTTGATGCGCGCCACCTGGTCCGGAGGCAGGTTGTTGATCCACGACACCTCGCCGGCTTCGAGCGCGGCGATGCGGGTCGCGTTCTCGGGGAGGAACCGAAAGGTGACGCCGCCGTTCTTCGCACGTCCGCCCCACCATGAGGCGTTCGGCTCCATCGCCAGATGCGTGCCCGGCACGTACTCGACGAACCGATACGGTCCCGTGCCGACCGGCTGCAGACCGAACCGCTCGCCCGCCGTCCTCGCGGCCTGGGGCGGCAGCATCCCGAACAGCGAGAGGTACGAGAGCACCGCACGGGACGGATACTTCAGGTGCAGGCGGACCGTGCTGGCGTCCACGATCTCCACCGAGTCGATGGCCTTCAGCCACGCGCGCTTCTGGCCGGTCGTTTTCGGAAACACGTCGGGCGTGACCACGCTGTCGAGCGAGTACTTGACCGACTCGGCGTCGAACGGCTCGCCGTTGTGAAACTTGACGCCCTTGCGGAGATTGAGGCGCATGACGAGCGCGCCTTCACGTTGCCACGACTCCGCGAGATAGGGGAGGACGACCCCGTTGGTCTGGCGGAACGTCAGCGGCTCGCAGATGTGCTGGACCATCGGATACGCCTGCGTCGGGGTCGTCAGCCGCGTGTCGAGCGTGAGGGGGTCCGTGTCGATCCCGATGACGAGCGGCTTGGGGCCAGCCGCGGCGCGTGCCGGCGCCGGCGCGTCGGCGACCCAGGCGAGCGCACCGAGCGCTCCCCCGCCGACCGCCGCGGCCCCGACGGCCGTGGACGTGAGCAGTGCCCGGCGCGTCATGGCGCGGCGGTGCGTGCCGGGGCGTGCCTGTTTCGTGCCCTTCATCATGTGGCTCCCTCCAGCGTACCAGATGTGATGCGTGTCCGTGCGTCCAGGGTACGGGGTGCGGCCGCCCGCTGCGTCAGCCGGCCGGTGCCGGGATCTTCGCCGTGTAGCCCACCGATTCGAGGATGCCTCCGAGCAGCCGCGCGAGGTCGTCCACCGTCACCGGGCGGCCCGCAGCGGTCTCCGCGTCGATCGCGCGGCAGACGCGCTCACGCAGGAGCGTGCGCATCTTCGGAGGATACGGGTCGAGCGCCCGGACGAGCCCGGTGACGAGGGTATCCGACCATACGCGCTCGTACTCCTCGCGCTCGGGCCCGAAGTCGAAGTCCCGCAGCGGTCCCCGCGCCGCGCGGCGCGCCGCGCGCCGGGTCTGCGTCGCTGCGTCGTCGACCGTGGCGTCGGAGCGCAGCACCACGTCGTACTCGCGGGCGGCGGAGTTGGCGCTGAGGACGCCGCGCCGGACGTCGGCCGCGACGTCGGCGGGGTCGCGCTCCAGCGGGTCCCCGTATCCGCCGCCGCCGGGCGTCCCGATGCGGATCACGTCGCCGTACTCGAGTTGCAGGACGTCGATCTTCCCGATGGAGCGCTCCGCCGGCGTGCCGGGATTCAGCAGCGTGTAGCCGCGGGCGCCCGGTCGGCCGCCGAGGCGGCCCCACGGCCTGAAATTGTAGCGGTCCATCGCCCGGGAGGTCACGGTGGCCTCAGGCGCCAGGACCTGCATCTCGATCTCCAGGCCGACCCCGCCCCGGAAGCGTCCGGCCCCGCCGGAGTCCTCGCGCAGGCGGTACCGGCGGATGCGCACCGGCATGTCGGCCTCGATGGACTCGACCGGAATGTTGCGGAGATAGCCGATGGAGAAGTCGATGCCGTCGATCCCGTCCTTGGTCGGCCGGCCGCCCGACCCGCCGCACAGCGGTTGAATGACGCTGACCTTGCTCTGCCCCGTGTTCGGGTCCGGCACGCGCAGCAAGAAGATCGATCCCTGCCCCGCGCCGGCCGCCGGTATGGTCTCCGGCCGCGCCTGCGCGAGCGCGCCCATGATGACGTCCACGAGGCGGATCTGCGTGGCGGAGCGGTTGCCGACGGAAACGCCCGGCTCCGGGTTCAGCACGCTGCCGCGCGGGATCTCCAGGGCGACGGGACGGGCCAGGCCCGAGTTGTACGTGATGCCGGCCCGCACCGAGCGCAGGAAGCCGACGAGCGAGAAGACGAACTGCCAGTGCCCGCGGCGCGAATGCGACGGTAGGTTGTACGATTGGCGGGTCTGCGGGTCGGTATCCGAGAAGTCGAGCGTCACACCGCCGCCGTCGACGACCATCCGCACCTTCATCCGAATGGCCCGCCCGCCGCCGGAGTCGCCCTCCATGTAGTCCCAGAACACGTACGTCCCGTCCGGAACCTTGGCAAACTCCTCGCGCGCCTGTTCCTCGGCGTAGTCGAGCACGTCGACGATGCCGGCGCGGACCGTCTCCATGCCGTAGCGGTCGACGAGGGCCTCCACGCGCTGCTCGGCGCGCGTCAGTCCGGAGACCATGGCCTTGATGTCGCCCCAGTTCTGGTCGGGGATGCGGCAGTTCGCCATGATGAGGTTCAGCAGTTCGCGGTTCAGCTCGTCGCGGCGGAACAGCTTGGAGACCGGGATCCGGATGCCTTCTTGGTAGATCTCATTGCTTGACGGCGCGATGCTGCCCGGCACGATTCCGCCGACGTCCGAGGAGTGCACGAACGCCCACGCGTAGCAGATCACCTGCCCGTCGTGAAAGATCGGCTTCCACACGTAGATGTCGGGCAGATGCGTCGCCATGCCGCCGGTGCCCCAGACGTCGTTCGAGATGAAGACGTCGCCCGGCTCGACCCCGAGGTCCTGGGCGCGCTCGATCGCGACGTCGCACGGCACGCCCACCATCAGCGCTACCCCGGTGTTGACCGGCGCGCACACGACTTCCCCGCGCGTCGAGACCAGCGCGGCCCCGAAATCCGAGGTCTCCTTCACGAACACGGTGTGGCCCGCGCGCAGGACGAGTGAGGCCATCTCCTCCGCGATCGCCTGGAAGCGGTTGCGGAGGACTTCCAGCATGACGGGATTCGTGGTCCGTTCCGTGATCATCGCGCCCGCCTTTCCATGATCACGTTGAGCTGCGCATCGACGGCGGCGCTGAAGCCCGCCGGGACGACCGTCGTCGTGTCGTCCTGCTCGATCAGCGCCGGTCCCGTCAGCCGATCCCCGGCCTGGAGCGCGGCGCGCTGGTAGACCGCCGCCTCCACCATCTGTCCCGTTCCAATAGATCGGGCGCGCGGCCGCCGTGCGCGGCGGCGCGTGGGCCCGCGGCGGGCGGTGCGTCGAGGCTGGCCGGTTTCGGGGTGACCCCCACGACCTGCATCCGAAGGTCGACGATCTCCACGGGGGCCTCCCGGTCGACGTAGCCGTACACGTCGTGGTACACGCGGTAGAACGCCTCGAGCACCGGGTCGAGCGACCCGTCGATCCGGTCCGGCAGGGGCGCGGTCAGCTCGAACGACTGACCCACGTAGCGCATGTCGGCGGACCGCTCGAACCGGTGCGCCGTGACGGCGAGTCCTTCGCGCTCGAGCCAGGCGTGCGCCTCGGTTTCCAGCGTCTGGAACGACGCCTCCAGCGCCGCCGGCGAGAGTCCGGCGCACCGCGCGTCGAGCACGCGCACGAAATCCGCCCGCAGATCCGCGACGAGGCATCCGAGGGCGCACAAGGCGCCGGGGATGCGCGGGATCGAGCACGCGGCTCAGGCCGAGTTCCTGCGCGAGCAGGCAGACGTGGGTGGGGCCGGCTCCGCCGTAGGCCACCACGGCGTACTCTTCGGCGTTGACGCCGCGGCTCGTGAGAAACGGCGTGAAGCGGGCGTACATGTTCGCGGTGGCCACCTCCGCGATCGCCCACGCGATCTCTTCGGCCTCCATGCCGAGGCGCCGCCCCAACGTCGTCAGCGCGCCGCGCGCCGCCGCGGGATCCAGCGGCACGCCGCCCCCCGCGAACCGCGCGGGGTTCAGCCAGCCCATGGTGAGGTAGGCGTCGGTGATCGTGGGCTCGGTGCCGCCGCGCCCGTAGCACGCGGGGCCCGGCTCGGACCCCGCGCTGTGCGGTCCGACCTTCAGCACGCCGCTCCGGTCGATCCAGGCGATGGACCCGCCGCCGGCGCCGACCGATTTGATATCGATCGACGGCATCAGGATCGGAAAGTCGCCGGCCTGCGCTTCGCTCGAGTACGAAGGACGGTCCGTGATCACGGAGACGTCGGCGCTCGTCCCGCCCATGTCGAACGTGATGACGCGCGGAAATCCGGCCTGCGCGGCGACCCAGTGCGCGCCGATGACGCCGGAGGACGGGCCCGAGAACAACGTCTCGACCGACCGCTCGCCGGCCGTCCGCGCCGTCATGACGCCGCCGTTCGATTTCGTCGAGAGGATCGGAGAGGCGACCCCGAGCGCGCGCAGATCGTGCTCGAGGGACCGAAAGTACGTCGCGCATCCGCTCGCCGACGTGCGCGTTGATCGTCGTCAGGAGCGAGCGCTCGTACTCGCGGCGCTGGGGCCACACGTCGCTCGACGTGCAGACGAACAGCCCGGGGAACCGGGCCTCGATGCGGCGCTTGACCGCCGCCTCGTGTTCGTCGTTCGCGTACGCGTGCAGGAAGCAGATCGCCAGCGCCCGGCAGCCCGCGGCCACCAGCTCCGCGGCCTTGGCCTCGGCGTCCTCCACATCGAGGGCCCGCTCCACCCCGCCGCTCGGACCGAGGCGTTCGTCGATGCCGCGCACCATCTCGCGAGGGGCGAGCGGCGCCGGAGGATCCGTGAAGAAATTCTGCGGATCGGGAAGCCGCAACCGCCGGATCTCGAGGATGTCCTCGAGTCCGCTCGTCACGAGCAGGCCCACCGGACTGCCGGAGCGCTCGATCAGCGTGTTCACGGCCAGGGTCGTCCCGTGGACGAAGTAGTCGATTACCGCCGGGTCGATCGTAAGTCGTCGGGAGAGAATTCGGACGCCGTCCGCGACGGCGTCGGCGGGTGCCCGCGGTGTCGTGGGAATCTTCAGGATCTCTACCGCGCCGGACGCCTCGTTCAACAACACGAAATCCGTGAACGTGCCCCCGATGTCAACGCCGAGCCGATACCGGTCTACCATAGGGCCTCCGAAGGGCGGGGCGGCGGGTCGGCCGCCGCCTGCCGAGCGTACCGGGCGGGGCGCGCCCGACCGCGTCGGGACGGTTATCAGCAGATTTCGCGTGCGGTGTGTGCCGCGCTTACCCGATACCCCATACTTTGGGGCTTCCACCGCGGTTTCCTCCACCTGGGTGGCGTGCTGTCTGGCGGCGCGCCGCCGGCGGTCTCCGCAGCGTCAGGCGGTGCGGTGTTCGGTGGCACTGGCCGGCGACACCGCATCTGTCCTCAGCATCGGCGCGCACCGCCTGGGCGTGTCGGGTGGCCTGATAACGCTGTTCGGATCGTAAAGACCCTCCGATTGAGGGATTACCCCGGCCGTGGACATTGGAAACAATAGGGGAACATAGCCCGACTACGGGTGTGTCTGTCACATCGCGGATTCACAGCGGTTTGCGCGTGTTCTGGCGCCGGGACGCGACAGTGGTACGGTGCGTATCGCAAGGGGGAGGCAACCGTGAGTCAGTTATCGGCGGTGTGGATGCTCGTGGGGGCACGTCTGCGCGCGGGCCATCGTAGGCCCGCGTTCTTCCTATTTAGCTGTCTTGTGCTGGCGCTCGGTGCGGCCGTGTCGTTCGGCGCCGGTCCGGCGTCCGCGGCGTGCACCTTGGCGAGTCCCACGTCGTGGACTGACGGCAACAGCAACTGGAACACAGGGTCGAACTGGAGCACCGGGACGGTGCCCAACGGCGCCGGCACCAACGTCTGCATCACCAACGGCACCTTGGGGACTCCCACGACCGTGACGTTCGACACCGGGTTCACCGCGAACGTCGACAGCCTCCAAGTCGACCCGAACAACACGCTGAACATGAGTCTGAACAGCACGCTGATTACCAACGGGTCGCAAATTATCAACGGCGGCAACATCGTGATCAACGCCGGGAGCGGCTTCAATACCCTGCTGGAGCTCGATGCCAGTACCACGCTGTCGGGCGGGGGGACCGTGACGCTGACCAGCGGCTTCGGTAACGCGATCATCCTACAGGGCGTAGGCGGGGTCACGCTGACCAACGCCGATAACACGATTCAGGGCACGGGCCTCGTCGGGGACGGCGGGTTGGCCCTGAACAATCAGGGCATCGTCGATGCCAACGTGCCGGGAACGGGCGAGTTGGAGATCGACGCCGGCGGCGGGGTCACCAATACGAATCTGCTCGAAGCCACGAGTGGCGGCACGCTGGCGATTGTGACTGCAACCGTGAACAACGCAGGCGGCACCATCCTGGCCGGCAGCGGCAGCACGGTGAATCTTTTGGCCGCGGACATCCAGGGCGGGACGCTGACCAACGCCGGCGGGACCTTGGGCGTGCTGACGGGGAATGTAGGTAATCTGGACGGAAGCACGGCGGCGGGTGCGGTGACGATCAACGGCACGTTTACCAGCGCCCTGAACACGGAGTTGTTCCTCGCCGGCACGATCAACAACCTCGGCACGATACAGATCGACGGGGGCGCGGGCACCAACACGATAACGTTCCTGGGGACCGCGAGCGCCACGACGGTGACGCTGCAGGGTGGGGGCACGGTGAACGTGTCCACGCCCGTTGGTGGCGGCGACGCGTTCATCGAGGAGAGTGTGGGCGGCGTCACGCTCCTAAACGTCAACAACACCATCCAGGGCGAGGGCATCCTCGGCAACAACGGGCTCACGGTGACCAACGAGGCCGGTGGAGTGATCGACGCGAACTCGACCGGCGGCCCCGGCCTGATCACGACGTTGACGCTCGACGGCGGGGGACTGGTGACGAACGCCGGGCTGCTGGAAGCCACGAACAGCGGCGACCTGGTGCTCGATAACACCGTGGACAACGCCGGCGGTAACATCACCGCAAACGGCGCCGGCGCCACGGTGAGCATCCAAACCACCATCCAGGGCGGGACGCTGACCAACAACGGCGGGTTCCTGGGTACGCCGGTAAACCAGACGGCGACGTTGGACGGGGGTACCGCTGGGCCGATCACGCTCAACGGCACGTATACCGCCGACTTCGGCTCCACGACTACTCTCCTCGGCACGATCAACAACGACAACACGTTCCAGATCAACGGGGGCTCGGGCGTCAACACGATCGTGGAGCTGGGGAGCGGCACCCAACTCACGCTGACGCTGCAGGGCGGGGGCACGGTGAACCTGTCCTCGACCATGGGCGGCGGCGACGCGTTCATCGAGCAGGCTGTGGGCGGCGTGACCCTGGCGAACGTCAACAACACCATCCAGGGCGAGGGCATCCTCGGCAACAACGGGCTCACGGTGCTCAACGAGGCCGGTGGAGTGATCGATGCGAACTCGACGGGCGGCCCGCTGATCACGGCGTTGACGCTCGACGGCGGGGGACTGGTGACGAACGCCGGGCTGCTGGAAGCCACGAACAGCGGCAACCTGCTGATCGAGACTAACGTGGACAACGCCGGTGCCAACATCACCGCCAACGGCGCCGGCGCCACGGTGACCCTGCAAAGCGGCACCATCATCCAGGGCGGGACGCTGAACAACAACGGCGGGACCCTGGGCGTGCCGGTCGGCCAGTCGGCGACGTTGGACGGGGGTACCGCGGGGCCGATCACGCTCAACGGCACGTTTACCAGCGCCCTGAGCTCCACGACTACTCTCCTCGGCACGATCAACAACGACAACACGTTCCAGATCAACGGGGGCTCGGGCGTCAACACGATCGTGTTGCTGGGGAACGGCAGCCAACTCACGCTGACGCTGCAGGGTGGGGGCACGGTGAACCTGTCCTCGGCCACCGGCGGCGGCGCCGCGTTCATCGAGCAGTCTGCGGGCGGCATGACCCTCGTGAACGTGAACAACACCATCCAGGGCGAAGGCATCCTCGGCAACAATGGGCTCGCGGTGACCAACGAGGCCGGCGGAGTGATCGACGCGAACTCGACGGGCGGCGGCCTCACGACGACCCTGACGATGGATGGCGGGGGACTGGTGACGAACGCCGGGCTGCTGGAAGCCACGAACAGCGGCAACCTGGTGATCGAGAATCACGTGAACAATCTTGGCGGTAACATCACCGCGAACGGCGCCGGCGCCACGGTGAGCATCCAAAGCGGCGCCACTATCTCGGGCGGGACGCTGAATACGCTGAGTGGCGGGACCCTTGGCACGCCGCAAGGACAGTCCGCGACCTTGGATGGGACCTCCCAGGGCGCGTTGACCGTGAGCGCGGGGAGCACCTATACTGCCGCCCTCTCGAGCACCACGGCGCTCTTCGGGACGTTCGACAACCTCGGCAACATCCAGATCAACGCGGGGAGCGGCGTCAATACCGACGTCGAGATCAACGCCGACACGACGCTACAGGGCGGGGCGGGGTACGGTGACGCTGTCCACGGCCGGCGGCGGCGGAACCCCCATCATCTTCCAGACGGCGGGCGGCCTGACCCTGACCAACGTCGACAATACCATCCAGGGCGCGGGGAATATCGGCGACAACGGGCTGTCGGTGGTCAACGACGCCGCGGGGACGTTGCTTGCCAACGCGCCCGGGCAGACCCTGCTGTTCAACGGCGGCGGCACCGTAACGAACAACGGGACGATGCAGGTGAACGCGGGGAGCACGATGCAGCTGGTCGCGGGGACGCCGCTCGCAAACTTCAGCGGCAACACGCTGACGGGCGGCACGTACATCGTGAACGGGACCACGACTCTCGCCGGGCACGCTGCAGGTCGCCTCGTTCGGCACCACGGGCGGGGAAGTGGTGAACAACGCGGCGAACATCACGTTGAACGGCGTGAACTCGAACGTGGTGGATGCAGTCGGGCCTCGACGCGCTGTCGACCCTGGCGGCCAACACGACGATCGGATCGAGCTTCACGGTCACCGGCGGCCGGGTCTTCACGACGAGCGCCGACTTCGCGAACGCCGGGGACTGTGACCGTCGGATCCGGCAGCACCTTCAACGACGGCGCCGGCGGCACGAAGAACTACACGCAGTCCGGCGGGACGACGACCGTGAACGGCACGCTGGCGGCGGCGAGCGTGGGCATCAACGGCGGGACGCTGCAGGGCACCGGGACGGTCAACGGTCCCGTGACGGTGTCCGCGGGCACGGTCCAGCCGGGCGCGCCGGGCACACCCGGTACGCTGACGGTCAACGGGAACTACAATCAGACGGGCGGCACCTTCAGCACGCAGATCGCGAGCGCCGCGAACTTTGGAGCGCTCAGCCTGACGAGCGGGAACGCGACCCTTGGCGCCAGCTCGCAGCTCGGCATCTCGCTGCTGAATGGGTTCAACCCGGTCGGCAACATGTTCACGATCCTGAACGACCCGGGCGGTACGGTGTCGGGGACGTTCGCGAACGCCCCGTCGAGCGGCTTCGCACTGGACGGGGTGAACTGGACGATCGCGTACAACCCGACGGACGTCATCCTCGACGCGGTGTCGTCCGTGGGGACCGGGGCCGTCACCGCCACGTGGTCGACCGGCTCCGGCAACTGGACGACCGCGTCGGAGTGGTCCTGCAGCCCGACGGTCACGACGTGTATCCCGAACAACAACATGACGAATACGTTTGACGCGGTGCTCAACTCGCCGGGGAACCTGCTGACCCTCAGCAGCGCGTCGACGCCGCCGAGCATCACGATCGACTCGCTGACGATGACGGCCGGGACGCTCGACATCACCGGCGGCGCGACGCTGAACCTGGTCAATCAGCCGAACGGCGTCACGGATATTCCGAGTGGCGCGGGGCTGATCCTGGCCGGGACGTTTGAGGTGAACGGGTCGACGAGCGCGCTGGCGCAAGCTCGGCAGCGTCGAGGGCTCGCTGGAGCTCATCGGGGAGAACACGAGCATTACCCCCACCGGCGGCACGCTGACGAACAGCGGGACGATGAGCGTGCAGGAGACCTCGACGCTCACGGTGACCGGGAATCTCACCAACGGCGGCACGCTCGACACCGGCAACGGCGTGAGCGACACGGGGAACAACGTGGTCAGCATCTCGGGCCTGCTGACCAACAACGGCACGATCAACCTCGACGGCGTCGGGGACTCGCTCAGCGCGGACCTGACGAACGCGGGCCCGATCAACCTGAACGCGAACGGGGACACCCTGACCGACGCCGGCGTCTTCAACAACAACGCTGGCGGCTCGCTGACCTTGAGCGCGAACGCGAACATGGTGACCGTGACCGGCGCGTTCAACAACGGCGGCGGCGCCTCGGTCGCGATGAGCGGCACGAACGGCACCATCACGTTGAACGGGCAGCTCACGAACTTCGGCACGATCAATCTGACGGGCACCGGCAATGCGCTCAACGTCACCTCGGCCCAAGCGCTGCAGAACGACGGCGCGATTACGCTCGGCGGCAACACCGATACGCTCTCGACCGCGGGTGATTTCAACAACAATCAGCTCGGGACAGGCTCGCTCACGTTGAGCGCGAACGCGAACACGGTGACCGTGGCCGGGGCCTTCAACAACCAGGGCAACGCGAACGTGGCGATGAACGGCACGAACGGGGCCATCACGGTGACGGGGGCGCTGACCAACGCGTTCCTCGGCAACGTCACGCTCGCCGGATCCAGCAATACGCTGACGGTCGCCTCGGTGACGAATACCGGTGACATCACGCTCAGCGGCACGAACGATACGCTGACCGACCTGGGCGATTTCACCGCCAACTTCGGCAGCAGCGTCATGACGAGCGGGACCGGGAACCGGATCACCGTGGGCGGCGCCTTCAACAACGGGGTCGGGGCCGCCGGCGCGGCGGTGGGGATGAACGGGACGGGCGGCAGCATCGCGGTCACCGGCGCGCTGACGAACCAGGGCTCGATCGTCCTCGGCGGCAGCACCAACTCGCTGAGCGCGGCCTCGGTGGTGACCGGTCCGTCGATCGGCATGTCGCTGGCGAACATCGATCTGAACGGCAACAGCGATACGCTCACGACCACGGGTACGTTCACGATCAACAACGGCGGGCGGCTCGCGCTGACCGCGAACATGAACACCGTTACGGTGGGCGGTGCGTTCACCAATAACGTCGGCGGGCTGCTGTCGATGACCGGCACGAACGGCAACATCGGCATCACGGGCAAGCTCGCCACCGCCGGGACGCTCACGATCGCCGGAAACGGCAACACGCTGACCGCGGATTTGGACAACTCGGGCCCGATCACGCTGAGCGGCAACAACGATACCGTGACCGACACCGGCGACTTCAACAATCTCAGCGGCGGGTCGGTGACCCTCAGCGCTACCTCCGATAGCGTGAGCGTGGCCGGCATGTTCAACAATATCGCCGGCGCGACACTCGCGTTCGTCGCGCCGAGCTCGAACAGCAACGTGTCGGTGACGGGCGCGACCACCAACAACGGCGACGGTGAACATGCAGGGGAGCAACGACACGCTGGCCGCCAACGGTGGGTTCACGAACGCCGGCGCCGGGAGCGTCACCGTCGGAAAGACCGAGACCCTCTCAACGAGCAGCAATAACTACACGCAGACGGGCGGCAGCACCGTGGTGCGGGGCAGCCTCGACGCGGCGGTGACCGCGATTCAGGGCGGCACGCTGTCGGGCGACGGGACGGTTGTCGGCAACATCCAGAACACGGGCGGTTTCGTGAACCCCTTCGCCGCGGGCAACCCCGCGACGCTGACCGACACGGGCAACTACACGCAGGGTCCGGGCGGAACCCTGACGATCGATCTCGGCGGGACGGCCCCAGGGCAGTTCAGCGTGCTGGATGTGTCGGGTGTGGCGGCCCTCACCGGCACGGTGGACTTTACGACCGTGAACGGGTTCACGCCCATCCCCGGGGACAGCTTCACGTTCATGGAGTTCGCGTCGTCGACCGGCAATTTCTCGAGCATGGACCTGACGAACTGGGCGTGTCCCACGACGTGCACGGATGTGTTTGCGCCTACCAGCCTGACGCTGGTGATCGGCCCAGGAGTCTCCCCGGTGCCCGAACCCAGCACGCTGGTGCTGTTCGGGACAAGCCTGCTCGGGCTGTGCGGCTACATGCGGCGCCGGTACCGCGGCGCGTAACGGTAGGCGTACAAAGGAGTGACGGCGGCAGCCGGGTAATGGTATGATCGTCCGCGACGGGCGCGCCACGGCACGCCCGTCGCGGAGTCACGGCGCGCGGGAACACACAGCCCGGGTTCTTTTTCTCCGCATGCATGCGGCGGTATGGCCGTAGCGTGCGGTAGCGGCATGCGCCAACCCGACCACCGGGAAAAATCCAACCGTGGAGCAGAGAAGGTGACTATGACGGACAGTCAGGGGCGCATTGATGTCATCCGGAGCGTGTGGCTCGTGGCGGGGATCCTCGTCATTGTCGCGGCGCTGTGGTACATGGTGGCCCAGGTGCGCGGGTCGGCCGTGCAGTTTCCCACCAAGTACCAGGCGGTCGTCCTCATCAACGGGGCGGTCTATTTCGGGCGCCTCGCGGGCTACGGCGGACGGGACCCGGTGCTGACCGAGGTCTACTACATCGTCAGCCAGCAGGATCCGACGACCAAGCAGGTCAAGAACATTTTGGTGAAGCGGGGCAAGGAACTCCACGAGCCGGACCGCATGTACGTGAACCCGGTGCAGGTGCTGTTCGTGGAGCCGGTCGGTCCGAACTCAAAGGTCGCCCAATTGATCGCCCAGGCCAGCGCGCAAGCCGGCCACTAGGGCCGCCACCCCGGGGTCTCGTTCGCCGCGCCGCCGCGGCTGGCGGGGTGGGGTTGCGCCGGGTCAGCTCGGTTCGGCCAGCAGCCGCTGGATCATCTGCTCGGTCGTGCCGTAGTCGCCCTCGCCGATATGCGAGTCGCGAAGCCGTCACTGCTCATCGATGCGGTACACCGTCGGCTCGTATTCATTAATAAGAACACGGAAGGAAAACGTAATGGAACCGATTAAGGAAGTAGTGTTTGCAAGAACATATGACACCTCACCCGAAACGGTCTGGCAAGCTTGGACTGATCCGGAAATGATAAAGCAATGGTGGGGACCAAATAATGTCACAATTCCTGAATGTGAAGTTGACCTGCGGGTTGGCGGTAGGATTTACATTGTGATGGAAGCGGGAGAAGCCATGGGCCCATACAAAGGCACAAAGTGGCCAATGCTGGGAGAATTTACTACTGTTGAACCAAATTTAACGCTTTCATATACCGCGAAGGCTTGGACAGAAGGTCAAAAAGAAGAAACCACAATTGACCAAACCACAGAACTTACTTTGACTGCAGCGGGCGGAAAAACCGAAATAAAAATTAGAGCAGCCATTTACAAAACCGGATCCAAAGCCGGAATGGCTGTCCAAGGTGTACAAGCCGGTTTTACTCAGCAATTGGAAAAATTAAGCGATTTCCTGTCGCCTAAGAAATAGGTCAATATAATTTTGCCTGTCTACACCTCGATCGAGGAAGTCTGCCTTCAGTGTTGTACACGTGTCAGATCCGGTAGTCGTTGTCGACCACGACGGGAAACGCGACGCGGAGCCGCGCCACCGTGTTCCGCGCGTACGCAAGGGAATGCGGGCCCCATGACGACGGGGGGCGCGGCGTCTTGCGGCTAATTCTCTCCTAGCGAGCACGGCCTAGCGTCGTGGGTGCGGCGCGTGCGAGAGATGCGGCAGCGAGGGGGGAGATCGCGGTGCGCGAGCGGATCGCGTTGGAGCCGGTCGATCGTGTGGAGATCACCACGCTCTACGAGAATCTTGTGGATCAAACCATGCCCGGCGGCGGCGTCGTGCAGCGGCTCGACGGTGCGGGCGGCTCGAAGATCGTCTCGCGGCTGCTGGGCGAGGAGGGCCGGATCGGTTTCGTCGGCGGTCACGGGCTCTCGCTGCTTGTCAGGGTCACGCGCGACGGCATCACGCGCTCGCTCCTCTACGACGCGGGGGGCAGTCCCGGCGGGCTCGTCCACAACCTCGACTGCTTGGAGATCGATCCCCGCGAGTGGAGCTGCATCGTCCTCTCCCACGGTCATTGGGACCATACGTTTGGCTTGATCGGCCTGCACGAGCGCCTCGGCCGCCTCAACTTCCCGCTGACCCTCCACCCCGACGCCTACCTGAAGCGCGCCACCGTGGCGCCGAACGGACGCGTCAATCGATTGGTGCCGCTGTCCCGGCAGGGCCTGCGCGACGCCGGGCTGGACCTGATCGAGTCCGAACGGCCCTCGCTGGTGCTGGAGGGGATGGTCCTTGTGACCGGACAGGTCGAGCGCACGAACGAGGTCGAGATCGGGTGGCCGGCGCACCATGCGGAGCGCCACGGCCGACTGGAGCCCGATCCGCTGATCTGGGACGATCAGGGGGTGGTCGTGCACCTGAAACACAAGGGGCTGGTCGTGCTCTCGGGCTGCGCGCACGCGGGGATCGTCAACACGGTCCACCACGCCCAGGCCGTCACCGGCATCCAGCGGGTGCACGCCGTGATGGGAGGCTTCCACCTGGGCCCGTCGTTCTTCCACGACCGCATCGATTGGGTCGTGCGGGAGTTGCTCGCGCTGGAGCCGGCGGTCATCGCGCCGGCGCACTGCACCGGGTACCGGGCGGCGAGCGCGGTCTACCGGCTGCGGCCCGACGCGTTTGTCCAAAACAGCGTGGGCACCCGGCTGACGCTCACCGCCGACTGACGCGGCGCGGTAGCGCCGCGGGCTTCGTGAGATCGGGGCCGCCGCCCGCCTAGCTCGGCTCGGCCAGCAGCCGCTGGATCATCTGCTCGGTCGTACCGTAGTCGCCCTCGCCGATATGCGAGTAGCGAAGGTGCCCCTGCTTGTCGATCAGGTACACCGTCGGCCAGTATTCGTTGCTGTACGCGTGCCAGATCCGGTAGTCGTTGTCGACCACGACGGGAAACGCGACGCCGAGCCGCGTCACCGCGTCCTGCACGTACGCGAGGGAGTGCTCGGACTGAAGCTCGGGCGTGTGCACGCCGACGACCACGAACCCGTGGTCGCGGTATTTCGCGTACCACTGCTTGACGTACGGCAGGATGTCCAAGCAGTTGATGCATCCCGCGGTCCACATGTCCACCGCGACGACTTTGCCGCGGAGATCCGCGAGCGTCAGGGACTTCCCCCCGGTGTTGTACCACGGCCCGCCGCCGGTGAACCCGGGAGCCGCGGTCGCTCCCGACGCCGCGCCGGAGACCGCGAACGCCAGCACACCGGCTGTCAGGAGGACGAACACGGAACGCCGCATGGTTGGTACCCTCTGGGTCAGACGTTTGCACTCATCGTACCCGACCCCTGTAATGATTCTATAACACCGCGCCGGGTGCGCCCCGCGCCCGCCTACGGGACATGCGCGAGGGCGCGGCGAAGCCCACAAGACGCGTCGTTCGGGGCGCGGAGCCCGCGGGCCGCGGGGAGGTCGAGCGCGGCCGGGGGGAGGGGCGATGCAGGCACTCACGGACCGGCTGAACGCGCTGTGCGACGCGCAGCCCTTTGAGACCGGATGGTACGTCAAGGACTTGTCGACCGGTGCGACCGCGCACCGCGCCGGCGACGTCGTCGTGTCCTCCGCGAGCACTCGGAAGGTCGCGATTTTGATGGCCGCGCTCCGCGCCGTCCACGCGGGCCGGCTGTCGCTCACTCAACCGGTGGTGCTGCAGGCCAAGCATCAGATCAGCACCAGCGGGTGCTTCCAGCACTTCCTTCCGGGCTTCACCCTGCCGCTGCGCGACGTGCTCGTCATGATGATCATCGTCAGCGACAACACGTGCACCGGGACCGTCGTCGAGATGCTCGGGCTCGACGCGGTCAACGAGTTCAGCCGCTCGGTGGGCATGGTGGGCACCGTGCACCGCCAGGCGGTCCCGGCGAACGTGGACGCCGCGGCCGAGCGCCGGGCCGACGCGCCGCCGGATCTGTCGCGCCTGAACGTCACCACGCCGGCGGACGTCGGCCGCCTGCTGGAGCTGATTCTCGAGGGCACGCACGATGCCGGCGCCGCCGCGCGTCTCGGGTGCAGTCCCGAGCTGTGCCGGCTCGCGCTCGACATTCTCGGCTGGCAGCGGTTGCAGCAGCGCCTGCCGCTCCTGCTCCCGCCCGGCGCCACGGTGGCGCACAAGACCGGGACCGCCGCCCGCAACTTCAACGACGCGGGGATCGTGTTCGAGGGCGGGCGGCCGCTGTTCATTCTGACGGTCTATACGGGGCGGGTGCCGCTGACGATGCCCGACGGGGGGCCGGGGAAGGCGGCGGCGAGCCACCACATCGGACGTCTCTGCCGGACGTGCTGGGACGCGCTGAAGCGCGACGAGCGCCCGGCGTACACGGGCCCGTGAGGCAGGCGGGACGATGACGATCGACAACGGGGAGGGACGCGAGCGATGAAGGTGGCGGCGGTGGTGGCGGAGATCCTCAAGCGCGAAGGCGTGGAGTTTCTGATCGGCTATCCCGTGAACCCGATCCTCGAGGCGGCCGCGGTCGTCGACATCCGTACGATCATCGTGCGCCAGGAGCGCACCGGCCTGCACATGGCGGACGCGGTGAGCCGGATGACGTCGGGCCGCCGGATCGGGGTGTTCGCGATGCAGCAGGGGCCGGGTACGGAGAACTCGTTCGGGGGCGTCGCGCAGGCGTACGGCGATTCGTCTCCGATCGTCGTCATCCCGGCCGGCTACCCGCGCCGCCTGATCAACCTGCCGCCGAACTTCAACGCGGCCTTGAACTACCGCCACGTGACGAAGTGGGTGGAGCAGGTCATCGTGGCCAACATGGCGCCCGCCGCGATGCGCCGGGCGTTCACCCAGGTGCGGATGGGGCGCCCCCGGCCGGTGATGGTCGAGTTTCCATCGGATGTCCTTCAGGAAGAGCTGCCCGAGCCGGTCGAGTACCGCCCGGTCGCGGGCGCGCGCTCCGGCCCGGATCCCGAGGCGATCGAGCAGGCGGCGGCGGCGCTGGCGGCGGCGTCCCGGCCGGTCATCTACGCGGGGCAGGGCGTGCACTACGCGCGGGCGTGGGAGACGCTGCGCGCGCTGGCCGAGTGGCTGGGCGCGCCGGTGACGACCAGCCTGCAGGGCAAGAGCGCGTTTCCGGAGAGCCATCCGCTCTCGCTGGGATCCGGGGGGCGCTCGATCCCCAAGCCGGTGCACGATTTTCTCGCGCAGTCCGACGTGATCCTCGGGATCGGGGCGAGCTTTTCGACGACGAACTACGCGGTGCCGATGCCGTCCGGAAAGACGGTCATTCACGCGACGCTCGATCCCGCGGACGTGAACAAGGACGTACCGGCGGACTACGTGGTGCTCGGCGACGCCGGGCTGGTGCTCGAGGCGCTGCTCGCGGCGGTCAAGGACCGCGTCAAGGCGCCCCGGCGCGAGCAGGCCGCCCGCGTCGCCGAGGAGATCGCGGCGGGGCGGCGCGCCTGGATGGCGCTGTGGCTGCCCAAGCTGACGTCCGACGAGACCCCGCTGTCTCCGTACCGCGTGATCTGGGATCTGCTGCATACCGTCGACGTGCCCAACACCGTCATCACGCACGACGCCGGGAGCCCTCGGGATCAGCTCTCCCCGTTCTGGCAGGCGGAGACGCCGCTCTCGTACATCGGGTGGGGCAAGACGACGCAGTTGGGGTACGGGCTGGGCCTGATGATGGGCGCGAAGCTCGTGGCGCCCGAGAAGCTCTGCATCAACGTGTGGGGGGACGCCGCGATCGGATTCACGGGCATGGATTTTGAGACCGCGGTGCGGGAGCGCATTCCGATTCTGTCGGTGCTCATGAACAACGAGGCGATGGCGATCGAACTGCCGGAGATGCCGGTGTCGACCCGCAAGTACCGCAGCACGGACATTTCAGGGAACTACGCGCTGTTCGCGCAGGCGCTCGGCGGCCACGGCGAACGCGTCACCGCCCCGGGCGAGATCGTCCCGGCGATCCGCCGCGCGGTGCGGAAGACGCAGGAGGGGATCCCGGCGTTGCTGGAGTTCATGACCGCGAAATCGTACGAATACTCGATCTACCGGTAGGACGTGCGCCGGCCCGCGGGCCGGCGGTCAGGGCACCTCGACCGCCTCCCCTCGGGCGGCGGACGCTTCGGCGGCGTCCGCCAGCGCGAGGATGCGGCGGGCCTGCGCGAGGTCGTCGGATCGCTCCGCGCCGCCGGAGGCGATCAGGAGGGCGCGGTCCAGCATCGAGAGCACGGGGGCGTCATTCCAGGGCAGCAGCGCCGCGTCGCGCTCGCCGTACTGGCGGACGGCGGTGCGGTAGGGCTCGATCCGCACCGCGTCGCGCGATCCGATGATCTCGACCTCCACCTCGCCCTGCGCGGTGGTGGGGAGCGAGCCCGGCAGGCAGCGCGACAGCTCCATCGTGGCGATCGTGTCGTCGAACCGCGCGATGATGACCGCGGTATCCACCGCCGCATGGCCGAACGCGTGCAGGGTGGTCGCATAGACGCGGCGCAGCGGGCGCGGCACCGCCGCGCAGACGACGTCGAACACGTCCCAGCCCTCGTGCGTCAGGATCGAGGTGCGGCCGGCGGTCGCATCCGACGCGGGCAGGCGGAGGGCCGCGTACACCGAGTGCAGCTCGCCGAGCTCGCCGTCGGCGGCCAGCCGGACCGCGCGGGCCCCGGCGCCGGTGTGGCGGATCTCGCCCGGCGCGAGCAGCAGGCCGCGGCCGCGTGCCTGCGCGGCCGTCAGGCGGTCGAGTGCGGACGCGCTGGAGGCGGCGGGGGCGGGGCACAGGACGACCTTGCCCGCCAGCAGCGCCGCTTCGCACGCGGCGCCGCGGCTGCGGATCGTCGCTCGCGATCAGCACGACGGAGACCGCGGGATCCTGCGCCACCGCCTGCCACCGGGGCGCGAACGCCGCCCCGAGCCGGCGCGCCACCGCGGCCGCGGCCGTGCGGTCCCGGCCGTCCGGGCTCGCGGCCGTGACGGAGACGCGGGCTCCGCCGAGCGGCGTGCCCTGGTCCGCGATCGCCGCGGCATGCCGGTTGGCGCCGATGACGCCGACGAGCAGGGGGGCCGTCATGCCCGGATCCCCGCGGCATCGCCGGCTCCGAACCGCACGACCCGACCCGCGGTCGCCGATTCGACCGCGGCCATCGCGATCGCCAGCGCCGCGCGGGCTTCCTCGGGAGGCATCGGCACCGGGCGGTCGTGCCGGAGCGCGTCGACGAACGCGTCCAGCTCGCGCACGTACGCCGGCAGGTTGTGCAGCAGGATCTCAAAGGTGCCCGGAAACTCTGCGCCCTGCTCCGTGAAGCGGGTCACGCTGAGCAGGTCGTGGTCCTTGGCCCGCAGCGCGCCGCGGTCGCCGTACAGCTCGAACTGATGGAACGCGGGGTAGCCCGGCGGCAGGCAGTTGCTGAGCTCGCTCGATCCCACAGCCCCGTTCGCGAAGCGGACCGTGAACGTCAGAAAGTCGGGCACCCCGCGGTTGCCGGCGACCGTGACCTTGTGCTCGCAGTACACGGATGCCGGCTCGGCCCCGGCGAACCACCGCAGCAGATCCGCCTCGTGCACCCCGTTGAGAATCGCCGCGCCCACCGACACCGCGGGGTCCCCGGACCAGTGCGTCGCGGTGTAGTAGCCGCGGTCTCGCCCGTGCGGGCGCGGGCGCGGCGTTCGTTCTCGCGGACGAGGCGGACCGCGCCGATCTCGCCCCGGTCGACGGCGCGCCGCACCTGCATGTACCGCATTGTGAACCGGCGGCTGTGGCCGACCATGAGCCGGACGCCCGCGCGGCGGCACGCCGCGATCATCGCGTCCGCGTCGGCGACCGATGTTGCCATCGGCTTCTCGCACAGGACGTGCACGCCCGCCGAAGCGGCGGCCTCGGTCCACTCGCGGTGCCACGCCTCGGGCGTCGCGATGATGACCATGTCCACGTCGCCGCGTGCGAGCAGCGCGCGGCCGTCCGTGTAGGACTCCGCGCCCCACGGTTCCGCCGCCGCGCGGGCGGCCGCCGCGTTGAGATCGGCCGCCGCGACGAGCGCGACCTGTCCCCGCAGCTGCCGGATCGCGGGCAGATGCGCGCTGCGCGCGATCCCGCCGCAGCCGATTACCCCAATTCGCACCGGTGTCATGACGCCACCCCCGAGAGCGCCTCCTCCGCGGATCGGGCGCCGCATGCGCGCGCGAGGTCATGCGGGTCTGCCGCGGAGTGAGAGGCGATACGGCTGGATACCACGCCGCCGCACCCCCTCCTGCCCTGGACGGCGCGCGATTTGACACCCGCGTCTCAGTGTGGTACCAGAGTGCCGTGGTTGTTCGCGCCGCGCACGCCTGGCCGCCGCAGGAAGCCGCGTGAGGGCCGTGTCACTCGCTGATCGACCGCACCCGTTCTGGCCGCGGATGCTGCTGCTGTGGCTGTTGGGCGTGGATCTCCGCCTGACCATTCTCGCCGTCCCGCCGGTGCTGATCTTGATCCACCGCGACCTCCGTCTGAGCGAGGCCGGCGTCGGGGCGCTGACCGGTCTGCCGGTGTTTCTGCTCGCCGCCGCGGCGATTCTCGGGTCGCTGCTGATCTCGCGGATCGGCGCGCAGCGCGCCGCGGTGCTGGGGCTCGTGCTGATCGCCGCGGCGGGCGCCCTGCGCGGCGTCGGCCCGTCGATCGCGGTGCTGTTCGCGATGACGCTCGTGATGGGGGTGGGCGTGTCGATCACGCAGCCCGCGATGCCCGCGCTCGTGAGCCAGTGGTATCCCACGCGCGTGGGTCTCGCGACGGCCGTGTACGGCAACGGGCTGCTCATCGGTGAGGCGGTCAGCGCCGCGCTCACCCTCCCGCTGGTGCTGCCGCTCGTCGGGGGCAGTTGGGAGTGGAGCCTCGTCGTCTGGTCCGTGCCGGTGCTGCTGACCGCGCTCTGGCTGCGCGCGCTCCCGGCCCCGCCGGCGGCGCCCGGCTCGGCTCCGCGCCTGTGGTGGCCGGACTGGCGCGGGACCCCCACGCTGCGGCTCGGGTTGACGCTCGGCGGCGCGTCGGCCGCGTATTTCGGGGCGAACGCGTTCATCCCCGAGTTCCTGCGCGCGACGGGCCGCCCCGAGCTGATCGGCCCGTGCCTCACGGCGCTGAACACGGGGCAGATCCCGGCGTCGGTGATGGTCGCCTGGCTCGCGCCGCGGCTGCTCGGCCGTCGGGCGCCGTTCCTCGCCGCGGGCCTCCTGATCCTCACGGGGCTCGCGGTTTTTCTCCTCGCGCCCGGCCGGCTCATCGTCGCCGGGCCCGCGCTCATCGGGTTTTTCACGGCGACGGTCCTGATTCTGGCGCTCGCCACGCCGCCGCTGCTCACCGGGGCCCATGACGTGCACCGGCTGTCGGCGGGCATGTTCGCCGTCGCGTACAGCTGCACGTTCGTCCTGCCGCTCGCCGCCGGGGCCGCGTGGGACGCGACCCACGTGCCGGCGGTCGCGTTCCTCACCGTGGCGCTGGGCTCCGTCCTGTCCGCGGCCGCCGCGTCCGGGCTCCCCGCCCGCGCGGGCTGAAGGAGAGCGGGGCCGGGCGTCCGTATTGCTCAGTGGGCGCGCTGCACGCTCCTGCCGCACCCGCGCGCGACCGGACACAGCCTCGACACGCAGGGGGACACGGGCGGATGAGCACCATCTCAGAGCAGGCCGGCGCCGCGGCGGCGCCGCGCCCCGGCAGGCTCCGCTGGGTGATCGGCGTCCTGCTCGGCGTCGGAGTCCTCATCAACTACTTCGACCGGGTGAACCTCTCGGTCGCGGGGCCGGCGCTCTCCGCGCAGTTCCACTTGGGTCCCGCGGAGCTCGGGCTGCTGTTCGGGGCGTTCTTCTGGACGTACGCGCTGCTGCAGGTGCCGGGCGGCATCCTGCTGGACCGGCTCGGCGTGAAGACGATCAGCCGATGGAGCGCGATTCTGTGGAGCGTCTCGTCCGCGGCGATCGCGTTCTCGACGAGTCTGTCCCACTTGATCGCCGCCCGCGCGCTGCTCGGGGTCGCCGAGACGCCGGTGTTTCCCGCCAACGCGAAGGCGACGAGCTACTGGTTCCCGCGCCGCGAGCGCAGCCTCGCCACGTCGCTGTTCGACGCGGCGGCCAAGTTCAGCAACGTCATCGGCGTGCCGCTCGTGGCGTTCTTCATCACGCGATTCGGGTGGCGGTGGGGCTTCGGGTTGACGGCGATCCTCAGCTTCCTCTATTTTCTCGCGTTCTACTGGATCTATCGAAATCCGCGCGAGCATCCGTGGCTCGGCGGCGCGGAGCGCGAGCTGCTCCGCGAGGGCGGCGCCCACCCCGAGGATCCCACGGACGCCCGGCGCGGCGCGCCGGTGGGCTACCTGCTCGGGCACGCGAAGATATGGGGCCTCACGCTCGGGTTTGCGGCCTACGGGTACGTGTTCTACCTCTTCTTGACCTGGCTGCCCGCCTATCTCGTCAAGACCGCGCACATGAGCATTCTCTCGTCGGCGGCGTACACGACGATTCCATGGGCCGTCGCCACGGTGACGGACCTGGTGGTAGGCGGCTGGCTCGTGGACCATCTGATCCGGCGGGGCGGGCACGAGACGACCGTGCGAAAGACGATCCTCGTCGGCGGCATGCTGCTCGGTCTCGCGGTGTTGGGGGCCGCGTTCACGACGAACCCCACCGTCGCGATCGCATGGATCTCGATCGCGCTCGGCGGCCTGGCGGCGTCGTCGCCTGTGGGCTGGTCGCTCCCCGGCCTCGTCGCGCCCAAGGAAAGCGTTGGGACCGTCGGCGGGATTATGAACTTCGGCAACAACATCATGGGCGGGGTCGCCCCGGCCGTCACGGGATTCATTGTGGGCGCCACCAACTCGTTCGCGAACGCCTTCCTCGCCGCCGGCGGGGTGCTGCTGATCGGGATCCTGTGCTACCTGTTCCTGCTCGGCCGGATCGAGCCGATTCCGGAGCCCCCGGCATGAGTCCGGCCCCGGGTGGCTCACGGCCGGGGTTCCCGGACGCCGACGTGGAGGTGGCGGGATGGTGACCCGTGTCGCGGTGCTCGACGACTACCAGGGCGCGGCGCTCTTGATGGCCCCGTGGGACGGGCTCGGCTCGGAGGTGCGCGTCGAGACGTTTCGCGATCACCTGACGGACGAGGGCGAGATCGCCGCGCGGCTCGCGCCGTTCGAGATCGTCGTTGCGATGCGCGAGCGGACCCCGTTCGGCGCCGGCCTGCTCGGCCGGCTGCCGATGCTGCGCCTGCTGATCACGACCGGCATGGGCAACGCCGCCATCGACCTGGGCGCCGCGACCCGGCTCGGCATCGTGGTGAGCGGCACCCCGATGCTGCCGTATCCCACGGCCGAGCTGACGTGGGGACTGATCCTCGCGTTCGCGCGGCGCATCCCGCAGGAGCATCAGGCGGTGCGGGAGGGCCGGTGGCAGATGACCGTGGGATCGGGGCTCCGCGGCAAGACGCTCGGCGTCGTCGGGCTCGGCCGGCTCGGCGCGCAGGTTGCGGCGATCGGCGCGGCGTTCGGGATGACGGTCGTCGCGTGGAGCCAAAACCTGACGGCCGCGCGCGCCGCCGAGTGCGGCGCGGCGCTCGTGTCCAAGGACGAGCTGCTGGGGCGCTCGGACGTGGTGACGATCCACCTGCGCCTGAGCCCGCGGACGGTGGGGCTGATCGGGGCGCAGGAGCTGGCCCGGATGCGGCCGACCGCGTTCCTCGTCAATACCTCGCGCGGGCCGATCATCGACGAGGGCGCGCTGCTCGACGCCCTCCGCGCGGGGACGATCGCGGGCGCGGCGCTCGACGTTTTCGATCAGGAACCGCTGCCGGCGGACCATCCCTTGCGCCGCACGGCCAACGTCGTGCTGACGCCTCATCTCGGATACGTGACGGTCGAGGGCTACCGGGAGGCCTACGGCGGCGCGGTCGATGACATCCGGGCGTTTCTGGCCGGGGCGCCGGTGCGCGTGGTGAACGCCGACGTGCTCGGCGCCCCCGTCCTCCGGATGCCGCGGGCCCGCTGAGCCGTCGCGCGACGCTGTCCGGCGCCGACCTCGGTCGGCGCCCGGTTCACCCCGCCGTGTAGTAGGCCAGGGCGTCGGGGTCGATCTCGATCCCGAGGCCCGGCGCCTGCGGGACGGGGACCTGCCCATCGATCATCTGCGCCGGCCCGCCGACCGGAGTCGTCGCCAAGCGCTCCCGCAGCGGATTCCGCGTGTACATGCACTCGTAGGTGAGGAAGGTCGTGGCCGCGGCGGCCAGGTGCAGCGTCGCGGCGGCGCACACGATCGACGAGAACCCCACGTGGGGGGCGTACGCCACGTGGTGGGCGCTCGCGAGATCCACGATCTTGCGGGTCTCGCTGATCCCGCCCGCCCGGGCGACGTCCGGCTGGATGACGTCGATGACGCCGGCGGCGAGGAGGTCGCGGGCGCCGAACCGGGTGAACTCGCCCTCGCCCGCGGCGATGGCCATCCCGGTGGCCGCGCGGATGCGGCGGTACCCGTCGAGGTCGTCCGCCACGGTCGGCTCCTCGAGCCAGGTGATCCGGCAGTCCTCGATCCGGCGGATCAGGTCGATCGCCTCCGCGGCCCGGTAGGCTCCGTTGGCGTCCAGCATGATGTCGATGTGGTCGCCCACCGCGCCGCGGATGCTGCGGACGATCGCGGCATCGTGCTCCACGCCGGCGCCGATCTTGACTTTCATCGCGCGGAACCCCTGCGCGACGAGGCCCACCGCATCGGCGGTCATCGCCTCGGGCTCGCGCACCATGACGGATGACGCGTAGGCCGTGAGCCGCGTCCGGACGGCGCCGCCCAGCAGCGCGTAGAGCGGCAGCCCCGTCGCCTTCCCCTTCAGGTCCCAGAGCGCGATGTCGACGCCGGCGATCGCCTCGACCAGCATGCCGCGGCTGTGGCCGCTGAAGGACCGAAGATCCCGGAACATGTGCGCCCACAGCCGCTCGGTGTCGAAGGGGTCCTGGTGCACCACGAGCGGCGCGAGCAGATCGTCGACGATCGCCGCCCAGATGCGCGGGGCATACCGTCCGACGCACTCGCCGTACCCCACGAGCCCCGTGTCCGTGCGGATCTCGACCAGTGTGACGCCGAGCTTCGTATAGGTCGCGACCCCGGTCCGCTGCGGCGTGTCCAGCGTGGCCAGCAGCGGGATCGCCCGCACGGTCTCAACGCGCATCTCGATCTCCCTTCCGAACGGCGCGGCCGTACGCGCCCGCACTCTCGGGTTAGTCGCGGCCGCACCGATTCCTTGCCGGCACGCGTGCGGTCGAATGCGCCGAGCGGCCGATCGCGGCGACGCTATCGCGCGATCCGACCGAACCGCACCGGCGCGGTGGTATGATGACATCTGTAGGCACCCCGTAAGGCGATCGACACGCGCCCGGCCCGGATCCGATGACGGCCGGATCATCGAGGTCAAGGAGAACGCACCCATGCACGGACCGGAGTTTCCGCGACCGAGCGCGGACACGATCAAGGTATTGAGCCGGGCGAGCTCCGCGACCCTGACCACGATCTTCAGGCGCCGGGGCATCAAGAACATCTGGATGCCCATCAAGCCGCTGGTGCGCGGCATGAAAACGGTGGGTCCGGCGCTCACGATCAGGAGCGTGCCCGGCCGGGACGATCTGCAGCCGATCGCCTACGTGCGGGGGACCCTGTTCCCTGGGCATCCCGACGACGCGATCGAGGCGATCAAGCCGGGCGACGTCGTCGTGCTGGACGGGCGAGGCGCCACGAACGAGGGGCTGTTTGGGGACCTCCTGACGCTGCGCATCAAGATGAAAGGCGCCGCCGGCATCGTCTCGGACATGTGCGTGCGCGACTCGCCGCACATGCTCGAGAAGAACATCCCCATCTTTTGTCTGGGCAGCGCGAGCCCCGGCGGCAGCGTGTTCAACGTCGACTACAACGTCCCCATCGGGTGCGCCGGGGCGCTGGTCTGCCCGGGCGACATCATCCTGGGCGACGACGACGGGGTCGTCGTGATTCCGCTGGCGATGGTCGCGGACGTGGTGGACGACGTCCTCCTGCACGAAGACCGGGAGGAGTACATCCGATTGATGCTCTCGCGCGGGGCGTCGCTGGACGGTTTGTACCCCATGGGCGCCGAGATCGAGCAGCGCTTCCTCGAGTGGCGCAAGACGCGGCAGAGTTAGGCGGACACGGCGCCGTGGAGCCGCTCGACGCGCTCATCCTGGATTTTGGCGAAGTGCTGACGTGGCCGCAGCGGGCCGAGAGCGTCGAAACCATGGCGCGCGTGGCCGGCGTGCTCGTGGAGCCGCTGCGGACCGCGTACTGGCGGCACCGCGAGGGATACGACGGCGGCGGGCTGACCGCCGAGGCGTACTGGCGGCGGGTGCTGACCGCGGTCGGGCGGCCGTCGGCCGTCGTCGGGGAGACCGTGGCGCAGCTGATCGCGCTCGACGTGCAGTCGTGGACGCGCTACCGCGAGGAGCTGTGGGACCTCGCGCGCGACGCCCATGCCGCGGGCCTGCGCACCGCCATCCTCTCGAACTGTCCGCCTGAGCTGCTGGCGCACATCCGCGCCGACCGCAGGCCCGAGCGCATCTTCGACGCGGTCGTGGCGTCGTGTGAGGTGGGCTGCAACAAGCCCGACCGGCGGATCTACGAGGCGTGCCTCGTGCGTCTCGGCGTGGCGCCCGAGCGGGCGCTGTTCGTCGACGACCGCCGGGAGAACCTCGAGGGCGCCGCCGCGCTCGGGCTGCGCACGCTGCACTTCGCCGGCGGCGAGCCGATGGGGGAGCTCAGACGGCGCCTCGCGCACGCCTGAGCGCTGTGCGTCGGAATCGATCCGCGGTCGCGCGAGGACGCGCAGGCGTCCGCCGTTCTCTGGTGTTAGGAGAGGTCGATGCCGTAGCGACGCCGCATCATCTCGATATGCTCGGCGTCGGACATCGCCCGCGCGTCCTCGATCACGTCTTCATCTGAGAGTGCGCTGCGGCCCTGCACGAGCGCTTCCGCATCGGCCCCCACCAAGTACCGGAACCGGGGTCGTTCGGTGGTGATCGCGTCTGCGATGACCTCCGCCACCGCCTGCGGCGATGCTGGGCTGCCCAAGAGGAGCTTTTGAAAGAGCAGCTGCAGACGGCGTCGGTGATCGTAGTAGGGTGAAGCCTCGTCGGTCAGGCGCACGGCTTTGCTCCAGATGGGCGTGGGGATAACGCCAGGTTCGATCACGACCACCCGGATCCCGTGCGCACGCACTTCCTGTGCGAGGATGAGGCTGGCGGCCCCGAGTGCGTGCTTGGACGCCGAGTAGTGTCCGTGCCCCGCGAGTGGCACGCGCCCTGCTGCGGAACTCACGTTCACAATGGCGCCGGTGCGGCGCGCACGCATGCTGGGAAGTACCGCCCGGATCATTCGGATCGCGCCGAAGTAGTTCGTCTCGAACAGGCGCTTCGCGAAATCGAGCGGCACGTCTTCGATGGCCCCACCGCCGCCCACTCCGGCGTTATTGACGAGCACATCGATGCGCCCCGCTGCGTCCAGCACCGTCTGCACGCCCTGGCGGACCGAGTCGTCGTCATTGACGTCGAGCACGACGGGCGTGACGCGCAGTGATTCGGTCGACGCGCACTTCAGAAGGTCCGCGCCGGATTCGAGGGTGCGCAGACCGGCATGGACGTCGATCCCCTGCCGTGCGAGATGCAGGGCGGCGGCCTGGCCGATGCCGGTGCTGGTTCCCGTGACGAGTGCGACGGTCATCCCTGTCCCCCTGGTCGCGGCGATTCGGCGCGGGGTTCTTGGGCTGCGCCCGCTTCGCTCCGCCGGGGGCGACTCAGCCGCGTCACCTCGGCTGCGGCTGCACGGCGTCCCGGTCCGCTAGGCGGTCACCCCGACCCGCTTTGCGATCCGCTCCCCGAGATACGCGCCCTGGCGGACGAGCCGCGCCTGCAGCGTGCTCACGGGGACGCGGCGCGGCAGCACGCCGTCGGCGACCGCGATGGCCGCCGCGGTGCCCGCCGCTTCGCCCGTGGCCATCGCGGGAGGCATGACGCGAACCGCCCCGAGCGCCTCGTGGGTCGCAGACAGCGCCCGGCCGGCGACGAGCAGCTGCTCCACGCGCAGCGGAACGAGCGACCGGTACGGGATCTCGTAGATGTTCGCGATCGCGAGCTCTCCCGTGGCGCCGCCGCCGTCGTCGGTCGGGCTGTGGATGTCCACCGGATAGCCGGCGAGCGCAATCACGTCGTCGAACTCCCGCCCCGCGGCGAGGTCCTCGAGCGTGAGCGTGTGCTCTCCGGCGATCCGCCGCGACTCGCGGACGCCGATCTGCGTCGCCGTGTCGAGCAGCTCGGACCGTTCGAAGCCCGGCAGCCATTTGCGGAAGAACGCGAGGAGCTCCTGCGCCTGCCGGCGGCCCTCGATCTCCGCCCGCGTCAGATCGTCGGCGCTCGTTGCGGTGAGCCGCTGGACGCGCGTCGTGTTGATCCGCCACACCCCCGGCGTCAGCGTCTTGTACAGGCCGACGCCGCGGCGCGGGATCGAGAACTCGCCGCGCTCCCGCGCCTGCTGCACCAGCGACGAGAACGGGCGGTAGTCCTCGGGGTGCGCCGCGCAGTAGGCCGCGACGCGCTCGTCGTCGACCCCGCGCACCCGGAAGAACAGGGTCATCGGCTGCGTCCAGCCGTCCTCCGCGCGGCCGATCTCGAACGGCACCCCGGCGCGCGCGGCGACGTCCCCGTCGGCCGAGCAGTCCACGGTGACGGTCCCGCGCAGCACCTCGAGGCCCGACTTGCTGGCCGCGACCACCCCCGTGAGCGCCGCGCCGTCCAGCACCGCGTCCACCACGAACGTGTGGAGGCGCAGGGCGACCCCCGCCTCGAGGCACATCTCCATCGCGACGAGCTTCGCGGCCTCCGGCTCAAAGGCGTGACCTTGTCGTGCCCGTACTCGATGAAGCCGCAGTACGGGGTGCTCCTCGCGACCTTCGACGGATGGATCGCGCCGCCGATCCGCTCCATCCGGAGCACCATCTCCTCGAAGATCCCCTTGATGAGCTGCGTCTGGCCGTCGAGGCTGTAGGACGTCATGCACGGCCCGACGAGCCCCGCGGTGAGATTGCCGCCGAGAAACCCGTAGCGTTCGACGAGCAGCGTGCGGGCGCCGTTCCGCGCGCTGGCGATCGCCGCGCCGAGCCCCGCGGGGCCGCTGCCGACGACCAGGACCTCGGCCGCGGCCGCGACCGGCAGAGTCTTGCGGTAGGACACGGTCTCGCTCATCGACGCGCCTCCTCGTGCGTGTGTGTCGCGATGCGGCGACCTACCGCCAGGGCGGCGGCGAGATCGCGATGGCGTCGTTCGAATACGTGCGGAGGTACTGGAACGAGACAAACCCGTACCCGTGGTTGCCGAAGCTCGGCCCGAAGCTGTTCCGGAAGATGAAGTACCCGCCGCCGGGGAACGCGCTCGACTCGCGGAAGCCGACGAGGTCGATGGAATGGCCGTCGAACATCGGGGGATTCGCGCGTGTTGTTGGCGCTGCGGGGATAGTCCTTGAGCAGCGGGACGCCGTCGACGGTCACCGTGGCGAAGTTCGTCAGCCACCAGATCCCCGTGGCCACGGGACGGCCGGACCGCAGCGCGGCGAGCGCGTGCTGCAGCTCCGCGCTGGTCATCCCCACCTGATCGTTCCAGACCTTGAGGATCGTGAACGGATAGCGCACCGGAAACAGCGCCTTGGCGGCGGCGATGGTCGACGCGCTCGGCGTCGCGGGATGCGCGGGATTGTAGGTCGCCCGGTACGGCATGCTCGCGCTCTTGGCGATCCCCCACGCCTTGTAGCCGGCGATGAACTTCGTGAAGAACCCGCCGTCGGCGTCCTCGCCCGTCGCCTTGTTGCCGGCCCAGTTGAGATACTCCTCCGACAGCGCATCCGCGGCGCCGTGCGCGCCGGTGATCCCGGCCCGCTCGATATTCGATCAGGAACGTCGTGGCGAAGACGGTGCATGTGCCGCGGTTGCCCTGGTCGCGTATCGCGAGTCCGCGCTTCACGATCGCCGGCCGGAGGTCGACCTCCGGCTCGCGGCCGGCGAGGAAATGCTCCGTGAACGTGATATGGATCGGCACCGCCCACTTGAAGCTCACTGGGAGGGCCGCGGCGGCCGTCCGGGGGGCGATCGGGTTTGCGCCCGCAAGGACCAGTACGAGCGCCGCGACGGCACAGCGGGCCAGCGAGCGCGTCATCGATCCCACCTCCGCGGAAACGACCGGCCCCCCAGTGTTCGATACGGGGTCAGGTGATCCGCGCTTTCGGCTACGTGGGCAGCACCGTGGAGAGCCCGGCCGCGTCGCGCATGATCGTGTCGATCTGCTCCCGCATGTCGTCCGTGAGCCGCGCGCCCGCGGCGCCCGCGGCCTGCGTGATCTCCGCGGGCGTTCGGGCGCCGATCAGCGCCACCGTGACCGGGCGGTGCGAGAGCACCCATGCGATCGCGAGCTGCGGGAGCGTGAGCCCGGCGCTCGCGGGCGATCTCCGCGAGCCGGTCGACGACGTCGAGGTTGCGCTCGAAGTTGCCGGGCGTCAGCAGCGCCTGTCCGAACAGGGTGCCGCTGCGCCGCCAGTCGGCCTCGTCGAACACGGTGGACCGGGTGAGCGCCCCGGTGAGCAGCCCGTGCGCGAGCGGGCCGTAGGCCATGACCCCGATCCCGAGGTCCTCGCACGCCGGGAACACGTCCCGCATCCACCGCTGGTCGAACAGGCTCAGGCTCACCTGGTCCGCGGCCAGCCGCGTCGTGCGCAGCGCCGGGGCGGACGCGCGCAGCTGGGCGCCGGTGAAGTTCGAGACGCCGACGTAGCGCGCGCGTCCGCTCTGCACGAAGCCCTCGAGCGTCCCCATCACGTCCTCCAGCGGGACCGCCGGGTCCGGCCAGTGCACGAGGTACAGGTCGACGTAGTCGGTCGCGAGCCGCGTGAGGCTGCCGGCGAGATGGGACTCGATCGCCTCCCGGCGGCTGTCGCGCCCGAGCACGTGGCTTCCCTCGTCCCAGACCAGGCCGCCCTTGGTGACGATCACCGCGTCGGCGCGCCGGCCGGCGAGGGCCCGTCCGAGCAGCTCCTCGGCGTGGCCGGCGCCGTACGAGGGTGCCGTGTCGAAGCAGGTCACGCCCGCGTCCAGCGCCGCGGCGATCGCGCGCAGCGCGTCGCGGTCGTCGCTCTGGCCGTACCGGGCGCCTCCGATCGGCCACGTGCCGAGGCCGATCACCGACGACCGCAGTGCCGTCTGCCCGAACGTCCGGCTCTCCACGTTCTGCCTCCTTCTAGGTGCCCGTCACCGACCGGGGATCGAGCGCGTCCCGCACCGCATCCCCGAACTGCCCCACCGCGAGCACGACGAGGCTCAGGGCCAGGCCGGGGATCGTCGAGATCCACCATGCCGTCGTCAGATAATCGCGCCCGGTCGCGATGATGAGGCCCCACGACGGATGGGCCGGCGTCGTGCCGAGCCCGAGAAAGCTCAGCGAGGCCTCCGCGAGCATCACCAGGCCGAGATCCACGGTGGCGATGACGATCAGGGGCGTGAGCGCGAACGGCATGATGTGCCGGCCGATCAGGCGCAGGGTGCCGGCCCCGGTGGCGAGCGCGGCCGTTACGAACTCGCGCTCCCGCGTGACGAGCGACGACGCGCGTGCGACCCGCGCGAACACGACCCAGCGGGTCACCGACAGCGTGATGATCACGTTCGCGACGCTCCGCCCGAGGACCGCGGCGATGAGGATCGCGAGCAGGATCGACGGAAACGCGAGCTGAAGGTCCGCGAGCCGCATCATGATCGTGTCGAACGCACCCCCACGGTAGCCGCCGACCACCCCGACGGCCAGGCCGAACAGGCCGGCAACCACCACCGTCGAGACGCCGACGACGAGCGAGATCCGCGCGCCCTGCAGGACTTGGGCGACGAGGTCCTTGCCCACCTGGTCGGTGCCGAGCCACGCCCGCGAGCCGTCGGAGACGTGCGCGCCGGGCGGCAGGAGGCGGTCGCCGAGGCGGACCGTGATCGGATCGTACGGGACCGCGACGGGCCCGACGATCGCGATGACCGCGAACGCGGCGAGGACGGCGCTCCACCAGAGGAGGCGCCGCCGGACGCGTGACGACCGCACGCGTTCCGGGGCCGCGACGGCCGGCAGCGCCGGCGCGGCGGCGCTCATTGATACCGCACCCGCGGGTCGAGAAGCCCGTAGCTCACGTCCACCAGCAGGTTCACGACAATGAACGAGATCGTGATGAACAGCACCGCGACCTGCACGACGGGGTAGTCGCGGTTGCCGATCGCCTGGATCAAGAGCCGCCCGGCGCCCGGCCACGCGAAGACCGTCTCGACGATCACAGCGCCCGCGAGCAGGTTGCCGAGCTGCAGCCCCGCGACGGTGACGACGGGAATCATCACGTTCGGCAGCGCGTGCTTGCGGAGCACGGACGTCCGCGCGAGTCCCTTCGCGTACGCGGAGCGGATGTAATCTTCCTGGGCGACCTCGACGAGTCCGCTGCGGACGAGCCGGGTGAGCACGCCGACGAGCAGCAGCGCGAGCGTCACCGCCGGCAGGACGAGGTGCGACAGGCCGCCCATGCCTGAACTCGGCAGCCACCGCAGTTGTCGGGCGAAGACCAAGATGAACATGATGCCGAGCCAGAAATTCGGGACGGACTGACCGGCGAGCGAGGCCACGGACACGAGGTAGTCCGCGGCCGAGCGCGGGCGCAGGGCGGCGATGACCCCGAGCGGCAGCCCGACGATCACGCCGAGGGCCATCGCGGTCGCCGCGAGCAGGCCGGTCGCCGGGAGGCGCTCGTTCACGGCCTGCACGGCCGGCTCCTCGAGGACGAGCGACTGACCGAAATCAAGCCGGACGGCGCCGGCGAGGTACCGCACGTACTGGACGCCGATCGGGGCGTCCAGACCGAGGCGGTGACGCAGCCGCGCCACGTCCGCCTGGGTGCCCGAGCTGCCGATCATCATCTGCGCGGGGTCCCCCGGGATCACCCGCACGGCCACGAACACGATCGTCAGCGCGCCCCACAGGACGAAGATCGAGTAGAGGAGGCGCCTGGCGATGTGCCGTGCCACGGTGGCCGGGACCCGTCAGCGCTGCACGGTCACCGCCGTGAACACCGGCGAGGACGGCGTCGGGACAAACCCCTGGACGGCCTTGCGCGAGACGTACGTGGCGGTCAGCTCGAACGGATACAGTCCGACCGAGTCGTCCCAGATGATCTCGCACACCTGCCCGTAGTACACTTTCCGCTTGTCCTGGTCGGCCGACTGCGCCGCCAGGTCGAGCACGTGGTCCACCGTGGGGTTCGAATAGCCCATGCGGTTGGCCGAGGTCGTGTACAGGCGCCGGAGGACGAAGTCGGCGTCGCCGGTCACGACGATGTTCGTCTGGAAGTCCATGTCCCAGTCGAGTTTGAGCAGCTTGTCGAGCCACTGCGCCCGTTCCGCTTGGCCGTCCTTGATCCGCGCGCCCACCGCGTTCCAGTATGAGAAGAGCGCCTGCGCGATCTCGCGGTCCTGCGGGCCGGAGTCCGGGTTCCAGATCATCGTCGCGTCGAACCCGTTCGGGTGTCCGGCCGCGGCGAGCAGCTGCTTGGCCTTCGCGGGGTCGTAGGCGTACGGCCGCTGCGGCGCGTAGCCGAAGACGGTGGACGGGATCGGCGCGGTCATCCGCTGCGCGGAGCCCTTGAGCAGCGTGTTCAAGATCGTCGGCACGTCGACGGCGTAGGTCAGCGCCTGCCGGACGCGCACGTCCGTGAACGGTTCGCGCTTGATGTTCATCCAGATGAAGTAGTAGCGGTACGACGGCGTGCTCTGGATCCGGAGCGTGTTGTTGCTCTGAAGCGACGCGATCTGGTCCGGCGGCAGGGCGTAGGTCAGATCGATCTCACCGTTGATGAGCGCCGTGACGCGGGATGCGACTTCCGGAATGTCCCGGAACGTCAGCGTTTTGACCCCCGGCGGCGTTCCCCAGTACGCGGTGTTGGCCGCCAGCACCAGATCGCCCTGGGGCCGGTATGCACTGACGCTGAACGGGCCGGACCCGATCGGCTTGTTGAAGAACCCGGCCGTGTTCATCTTGTCCGCCGGGAGGATCGACGTGAGCGAGAGGTTCGCCGGCATCGTCCCGAGCGGTGTCTTGGTGCGGATCCGCACGGTGGTGTCGCTCGGGGCGTCGGTGCCGGCGACCGCGGTCCACAGCGGCGCGAGCGGCCCCGGCTGCGCGATCATGCGATCGACCGACGCCTTCACGTCCCGCGACGTCAGCGGCGTCCCGTCGTGGAACTTGACGCCGGACCGCAGAGTGAACACCCACGTATTGGGATCAGGTGTCTCCCACTTCGTCGCGAGCCCCGGCGTGAATCCCCGCGTCCGCGTATTGCGCACCACGAGGGTGTCGAAGATGTGTGCGGCGACGATCCGGACCGACTCCTCCGCCGCCGACGCTCCCATGGGGTCGAGCGACACGATCTCCGCGGGCAGCGACACGTGCAGCTCCCCGGCGGGTGCGGCGGCGGCCGCGCGCGCCTCCGGCGCCCCCAGCAGGACTCCCCCGGCCGCGGCGCCTGCGGTCGCGAGCGCGCCCCCGAGCACCTGCCGGCGGGTCAGCCGTCCTCGTGCGGTCCTCGTGTCTTCCGTCATTCCCTCACCCCCTCGCAGTCTGTGCGGCGCCGGCGGGCTCCGCCGCGAGGCGCTCCGCGTGCGCGAAGATCAGCGGATCGCCGCCGGTGTTCATGAAGATCACGGTGCTGCCCCTCGCGACCACGCCGCGCGCGATGTCGTGGAGCAACCCCGCGAACGTCTTGCCGGTGTACACCGGGTTCAGGACGAGCGCTTCTCGTGCGGCCGCCGTGTGAATCGCCTCCAGCGCGGCGGGGGTGGGGACGCCGTACCCCGGGCCGCGCTCGCCGTCGTCGAGGTCCGGCGCCTCTGCCGGCACCGCGGCCCCCAGCAGCGCCGCGGCGGTCTCGGCAAACTCGCGGACTTTCTCGCCCACGACGTTCGAGAGCGCGCTGACGCAGACCCCGCGGATCCGCGTCCGCGCGAGCCCCTCGGCAGGGCCGCGCGCCCCCACGAGCAGGCCCGCGAGCGTGCTGCCGGATCCCACCGCGACGTAGAGATGGTCGGGGCGGATCCCGGCGGCGCGGCACTGCCCGTCCAGCTCGACCGCGGCCTGGACGTAGGCCGCGGTCGCGAGCGCGCCGACGTGCGAGCCGCCGTGGATGTACAGGATGTACGGCACGCCGCCCCCGGCACGGTCCTCGTCGGCCCACGTCTCGAGGCGGCGCTTCGTCCCCTCGGAGTAGGGATCCATGTCGTCGGTGAACCGGATGTCCGCCCCCAGGAGGTGGTCGAGGAGCAGGTTGCCCTGGACGGGCTCGGCGCCGGTGCCGCGCAGGAGCAGGTGGACGCGGAGGCCGGCGCGCGCGCCCGCCGCGGCGGTCACGCGGCAGAAGTTCGACTGGGCCGCGGCCGTGGTCAGGAGCGACGTTGCGCCGTGGGCGAGCGCGTCCCCGACGAGGTACTCGAGTTTGCGGACTTTGTTGCCGCCGAGGGCCAGGCCCGTGAGGTCGTCGCGCTTGATCCAGAGCTCGACGCCGAGCGCGCGCGAGAGGTTGGCCGCGCGCTCAAGGGGCGTCGGCAGCGCCGCGAGCGCGAACCGGGGCAGCCGGTCGAGCGCCGCCAGCACCGGCGCGCGGCTCATCGCGGCCGCTCCGCCGGCGCGGCGCCCGGTGCGCGCAGCGGACTCGGCCGGCGATCGGTCATGCCGGACGGCATCGCGCATGACGTACGCGGTGAACAGACGCGCTCCTGTACGCGCGCCCTTCGGCACGGAAGGGTGGGATGTTCGGACACTGCTACATCCATTGTCTTCGCGATGACCGCAATCCTTCCACCGCCGGGACGCCGTCGAGGAGGCGCCGCGCGTGCGACGGCGTGGAGCCGGGCACGCCCCGGGGGCGGCCGCACGCAGCGGCCCCGCGCCCCGGCGGGCGCCGGCGCTATCCCCCGGTGAAGGTCGTGTAGAGGAGGTAGATGTTGAGCGCGACGATCATGCCCACGACCAGCCACGCCACCACGGTGGTCGGCCTCGCATTCGTGAGCGTGCCCATCAGCCGCCGGCGTTGCGTGAAGATCACCAGCGGGATGAGCGCGAACGGGAGCCCGAAGCTCAGGATGACCTGGCTGATGACGAGGGTGCGCGTCGGGTCCAGACCGATCGCGATGACGACGACCGCGGGGATCATCGTGACCAGGCGCCGCACCCAGATCGAGATCTGCCGGCGGATAAAGCCCTGCATGATGATCTGGCCGGCCATCGTGCCGACCGCGGAGGAGGAGAGGCCGGACGCGAGCAGGGAGATGGCGAACACGAAGCTGCTGGCGTGTCCTAAGAGGGGGGCGAGGGTCCGATAGGATTCCTCGATCGTGGCGATCTTCGTCAGCCCGTGCGCCCAGAACGTCGCCGCGGCCATCACCAGCATCGCCGCGTTCACGAGGCCGGCGAGCGTCATCGCGATCACCACGTCGAAGACCTCGAACTTGAACAGCTGGCGCGCCTGCGCGTCCGTCTCGGTCGTCACGCGGCGCTGCGTCAGCGCGGAATGGAGGAAGACGACGTGGGGCATGACCGTCGCTCCGAGGATGCCGACGGCGAGCAGCACCGAGTCGCTGGCCCCCAGCACCGGATGGGCCACCGACTGGCCGATCGCGTGCCAGTCGGGGCGGTCCAGGATGGTTTCGAGCAGGTACGATACCGCGATGACGCCCACGAGGGCGGTGATCACCGCTTCCAGCGGGCGGAAGCCGCGCCGCTCGAGCGCGAGGATGATCATCGTTGTCACGCCGGTCAGCAGGGCCGCCCACAGCAGCGGAATCCCCAGCAGCAGGTTGAATCCGATCGCGGCCCCGACGAACTCGGCCAGGTCCGTCGCCATGGCGACGACCTCGGACAGCCCCCACATGCCCCAGACGACCGGCATGGTGAACTCCTCGCGGCACATCTCGGCGAGGTTGCGGCCGGTGGCGATGCCGAGCTTCGCGGAGAGCGTCTGCACGACCATGGCCACGAGGTTGCTGGCCAGGACGACCCAGACGAGCCGGTAGCCGAACTGGGCGCCCCCCTGGATGTTGGTGGCGAAGTTCCCGGGGTCGATATACGCGACGGACGCGATGAACGCCGGCCCGAGAAACGGCAGGAGCCGCAGCAGCCCGCGGCGCGTGCTGCGTCCGGTGAGCACATCCTGGGCCGCCGAGACGGTGCGGACATCGCCGGGGAGGGGCTCCGTCAAGACGGGGTCGGGACGCCGGTCCACTCGATGAACACTCCTTCGCACAGGCTGCGCGGCACGCGGACCTCGCGTCCCGCGATCTCGATCCGGCAGCCGCTCGGGCGGCGCGCGACCATCTTCAACGTCACCCCCGGCCGCAGGCCGAGCGCGGTCAGGCGCCGCAGCAGCGCCTGGCTGCGGTCGCTCACGCGCGCCACGCGGGCGCTGTCTCCCGGAGAGAGCGTGTCGAGGCTGGGATACCGCACGTCGCGGATCGTGCCGTCCGCCGCCGGAATCGGATCGCCGTGCGGGTCCCGCGTCGGGTTGCCGAGCGTGGTCGCAATCCGGGCCTCGACGTCCTCGGACAGGACGTGCTCCAACCGTTCCGCCTCGCTGTCGACCTTGTCCAGGCCGACGCCCAGATGCTCCGCCAAATACAGCTCGAGCAGCCGGTGGTGGCGGATCGTTTCGAGCGCGATGCGCTGTCCCGCGGGGGCGAGCACGAACCCGTGGTAGCGCGTGTACGAGACGAGCCGCAGCCGGGCGAGGCGCTTGATCATGTTCGTCGCCGACGCCGGGGACACGTGCAGGCGGTCGGCGACCTCCGACGTCGACACGGCGCCGCGGTCCCGCTGCAGCTTGTAGATCGTCTTGAGATAATCTTGCATCACGCCGGTGACGACCGACATTCCACGCCTTCCAAGGCACAAAGTTGTTTTAGTAGAGACTAAAACGGGTGCATCCGATTATACCCACGAGGCGCAAACAGCGTCAACCGCGGCGCCCGCGCATCTCAGCGCGCCGCCTCCGCGTGGTACGATGCCCGTGGTGCGGCGGCGCGTGGGACGGGACATCGGGCACCGGAGGCGGATGATGCGGTGGTCGCGACGGCGGCTTCTCTGGATGGTCCTCGCGGCCGCCGGGGCCGCGGCATCGTGGGGCGCGTGGCGCATCGGCGGTTCCACGGGACTCGGGCGCGCGCGCGCCAACCCGGCGCTCGCCGACGCCGAGCCCGCGCCGCTCTCCGCCGCCGCCGCGGCGGCCCTGGTGGCGGCGTCGGAGACGGTGATCGGCGTGCCGATCGATCCCGCGCACTACCTCGAGTACTACCGCTGGCGCGCCGCGCATCTCCGCGGATATCACGCGCTGTACGAGGCATTCGTGCGCGACGTGGACCGCGGCGCCCGCGCGGCGGGCGGGCGGGAATTTGCCGACAGCCCGGCATCCGTCAGGCGGGCCGTGCTCGTCCCCGCGGGTCGCACGCCTGGATCCGAGGACGTCTGGGACGGGGTGCGGACGGCGCTCAGCGGCAGTCCCTGGCCGTCGTATCGTCGGTACATCCTCGACGAGGCGCTGGCGCTGTTTGCCCGTACCGACGCGTGGACCGCGCTCGGCTATCGCGGCTGGCCGGGAGAGCCGCGCGGGCTCGACCGGTACCGGCGGACGCCCGCGTAGCGCGCGTCCCGCTTCGGCGCGCACGAGACGACAGCATGCCGCAGACGCGTGTCGCGATCGTTGGGTCGGGGATCGTGGGGACCGCCGTGGCGCATTTCCTGGCGGCCCGCGGGTACCGCGTCGACGTGTTCGAAAAGGGCGGCCCCTATCCGTACCCGCACGCGCCGCAGTTTCAGGATCGGTTCCTGCACGGGTACGACAACCCCGCGTACGACGCGCCGGCCGATCTGCAGGGGCTGACGCTCTCCGGCGGGTATCATCGCGATCTCAACGGCGAGCGGCACATGATCGTGGGGGGCTCGGCGACGCACTGGGGCGCCATCACCCCGAGGCTCCGCCCGAACGACTTCCGCACGCGCACCCGGTACGGGTTCGGCGCGGACTGGCCGTTCGGTTACGATGAGCTGGAGCCGTACTACTGCCGGGCGGAGGCGCTGCTCGGCGTGTCGGGGACCGACGCCGACAATCCCTTCGCGGCGCGCCGGTCCCGTCCATACCCGCTGCCGCCGTTCGCGCTGAGCTACGGCGACCGGCGCCTCGCCGCCAGGCTGGCGGCCCGCGGGATCACGCTCCACACCACGCCGCAGGCGGCGACGCGGGGTCCGTACGGCGACCGCCCGGCCTGCGAGAACTTCGGCGCCTGCGACGTCTGTCCGATCGGCGCCCGCTACTCGCCACACTATCACCTGCTGCGGACCGTGGCGGACGGCGCGTGCACGCTGCACCCCGACACGTCCGTCCGGCGCATCGTCGCGGACCGGACCGGGCGCGCCCGCGCGCTCGTCGTCCGGCCGAACGACGGCGGCGCGGAGATCGAGCATCCGGCCCAGGTGATCGTCGTGGCGGGCGGGACGATCGAGAACGCGCGCCTGCTGCTGCTCTCCTCGCGCGCGCGGGCGGCGGACGGCGTGCCGCTCAGCGAGCACGTCGGCAGGCACCTCACGTTCCACCATCTCTGGACGGGGCGCCTCACGTACGGCGAGGAGTTCCTTCCGGGCGAGATCGGCCGGTTCACGGGGCAGAGCGAACAGTTCCTCGATCCGCCCGGCCGCGGCCGACACGGGGGCGTCAAGATCGAGTTCTCCTCAAACATCGTGCCCCCGCCGGAGCGGCCGCTCGAGGGAGCGGCGACGGGCGGCGAGATCCTCGAGATTCTCCGGCCGGCGCGCGCGCAGCGGATGCTGACGCTCCACTCGGAGGCCGCCCCGGCCCCCGCGAGCGCCGTCACGCTGTCCCGGGCCCGCGACCGCTTCGGGGATCCGTACGCGCACGTGGAGTATGCACTGAGCGCGTTCGATCGCGAGACGTACCGGTTCGGGGCCGGCCTGTTCGACCGCGTCGCCGCCGCCACGCACGCCGTCGGGGCGGATCTGGAGCCGATCGAGAGCGTGTATTCCGGCGCCCACCACATGGGGACGTGCCGCATGGGCCTCGGCCCGCGCGACAGCGTCGTGGACGCGCAGGGCGCCGTGCACGGCGTCCCCAACCTGTTCGTCCTGGGCGGGAGCGCGTTCGTGGGGCCGGGGGCCGTCAACCCGACGCTGACGATGGTCGCGCTCGCGATTCGCGCGGCCGATTACATCACGGCGCGCTTCGCCTAGGCCGCGGGGCGGCGAGGTGCTGTGCGAGAAACGCGGCGACGCGCGTGTGCGCGTCCGCCGCGGCCTGCGCGTCGTAGCGCAGCGTGAAGCTCCGTCCCGAGATGTGCAGCACCCGGCTGCTTCCCGGCGTGTCGAAGGCGTGCGTCGCGTTCGGGTAGAGGTGCCACTCGAGCGGCGCGCCCGCGGCCTGCAGCGGCGGCACGCCCGCCTCGCAGGACTGCGGCGGAGACCAGTCGTCGTCGCTCCCGATGAGGATCAGCGTCGGCGCGGAGAAGCCGCGCCGCGGCAGGAGCGTGCACGCCGGATAGAACGCGATCACCGCCTGGAACCCGCCGCCGGCGGGCAGCGCCGACGCGACGAACGCGGCGCCGGCGATCTCGAGCGCGGCGCCCCCGCCGTGCGACCACCCGATCACGGCGGCGCGGTGCGGGTCGATCTCCGGCAGCGTGCGCAGATACTCGAGGGCTCCGAACGCGTCGAGCGCCTGGTCGCGGTCCGTCGGATGTCCGCCGACGACGCACACGGTCTTCACGGAGCGCGGGGCCATGCTGTTGACGACGAGCGCCTCGTATCCCGCGGCCTGCAGCCATCGCCCCCACGCGTAGATCGACGGGCCGAGGCCGCCGCAGCCGTGGAGCAGCACGACGCCGGGAAACGGGCCGACGCCCGCGGGCCGGTAGAGTGTTGCCGGCACGAGACCGTCGAGGAGCGGGTCGAGCGTCCGAAACGCGGCGAGGGTCCCGGGCGCGCGGGGCGGCCGCGGACGGGATCGTCGAGACGGCGAGGCAGAGGGCGAGGAAGACGCTCAGCGCCCCGGAGGCGCGCCGCCGGCGTCGGCGGCCCGAGAGGCGCGCGTGCCGCGCTGGATCAGTGGTCGAACCGAGCGTGCCCGCGGTGGTCGATGCCGCGGCTCCGTGCCTGACGTTCACCCGCAGGGGGGCATCGTGATCGTGATCGCCGCGCCGTAGTCGTAGTAGTCGATGGTGCTCTGGTTCCCCGGTCCTCCATCAATGAGGAACCGCACGGGCAGGCCGGTCTGGATGCCGATGTACCAGGTGCCCTTGTTGGTCGTCTGCGATCCGGGCGTGGTCGCGCTGTAGAGAAACGCGTGGACGGGCGTGTTGTTGACGTTCGTATCTGGTTCCCGGGTGATATTGATCGCTCCCTGGACGTTATTCAGGTCCGGCATGGTCGTGGGTTGGGGGATGTCCCGGCACTGCCATCCGGCCGGCGCGCCCGCCATGCCGAGCTTCATCGCCGTCTTCTGGCCGACCTTGATCATCTCCATCGGGCCGGCCTGGGTCTGCGCGGTCATGTGCATCGAGTCCGGGGGAACGAACTCCATCACAATGTCCGTGCCGTTCTGGGTCGTCACCTTGGCGCGAAACCCCGGGAGCGAGTAGAGCTTCATCCACGCGGCTTTGAGGTCCGCCCACGCGCTCGGATCGCCGGTCACCGTGGGATCGGCGAGCGCGGGCGCGGCGAGCACGCCGATCGCAAACACGGCTACCAGTGCCAGGCCAAACCATGTACGTTGTTTCACGTGCGTCCCTCCGCAACCGTGTTGGGTGAAGACTTGTCTCTGGAACCGCACACTCCCTCCCGGCTGCCGGGTCCGCTCGGCCGGTGTCCGGTCGGGCCGCACCTACCACGGCCGGCTCAGTCGAGCACGCGCGGCCCCACCAGCCCCTCGAGATCGAGCGCGGCCGTGGTCGCGGATCCGGGTGCCGCGTCCGGGCGGCGACGCCAGCGATCCCAGATGTCGCGGAGCCGCGCCGCGCCGAGGGCCTCGACGCGATAGCCGTCCCGTCCGGTCATCGGACGGGCGCACAGCAGCGCGCGGATCACCGCCTCTTCGGTTACGTCGGCCGCCGCCTCGAAGAACGGGTTGATCAGCTCGTCCTCGTCCCCGAGGAAGGGCGGGTACGCCCGCGCGGTGCTGAAGGCCAGGACGTAATCTCCACTGTGATTGTGGTACACCGATCCGGTGCGCGCCAGCCCGGCCGCGGCGCGGCGGGCCACGCGGGTGAGCTGCCGCGACGTCAGCGGCGCGTCCGTCGCGAGGATCACGATCACCGAGCCGCCGCGGCCGGAACCGGGCTCGGCGGCGTCCCGCGGCGCCGCGGCCTCATCGAGGAGGGTACCCACCGGGCAGCCGTGGATCCGGAGAAACCTGCGCCGCCCGAAGTTGGCGAGCACGAGGCCGCCGACCGTCACGGCCCGGTCGAGCACGCTCGAGCGGCCGGTGCGCGACGACGCGCCAATTCCGCCCTTCATCTCGTAGCAGATCATGCCGGTGCCGGCGCCGACGGCGCCCTCCTCGACCGGCGCGCGCGTGGCGCGGTCGAGCGCGTCGAGCACGTGCTCCGCGCGCACGTGGCGCCCCCGCATGTCGTTGAGGCGGGCGTCGCTGCACTCGCCGACGATCGGGTTGCAGGTGGGTCCGATCCGTCCCAGATCCGGGTGCCGGCGCAGGAGATAGTCGACGATCCCGTCCGCCGCGTGCCACACGCACAGCGTGCTCGTCAGGGCGATCGGGGTCTCGAGGCGGCCCATCTCCTCGACCTGCGAGATCCCGGTCATCTTGCCGAAGCCGTTGATGACGTGGACGCCGGCGGCGCACTTGTGCTCGTAGATGTCGTCGTCGGGGATGATCGCCGTGACCCCGGTGCGCACGGGGCCGCGGCCCGGGACGAGCGGACCGTCCCCGGACACCAGCGTGACGTGGCCGACGCGGATGCGGCCGACGTCCGTCAGGGAGTTGTTCGGGCCCCGCTCCGTGAACGCGTCGTTCGCCATGCGGATCGCTCCTACTCGACGTGGGGCGCCCGGGAGGCGCCGGCTCTCGGACGGGAAGTTCGCCGCGCATCTCTCCGCCTCCCACGCGGCGCGCGGGCCGTCCCGGGGAACGCGGAGGATTCGGCCCGCCCCGCCGCGTAAGGTGAGGCACGCCGAGCGCGGGTGCGCCGCCGATGTCACGGTGCGTGGTAGGGAAGGTGACGGAGCTGCCTCCCGGCAGCCGGACAATCGTGACCGTCGACGGCCGGTCGATCGGGGTGTTCAATATCCGCGGCCGGTTCTTTGCCCTTCGGAACCGGTGCCCGCACCAGGGGGCGCCCCTCTGCCTCGGTCGGATTAAGGGCACGACGCTTCCCGGGCGGCCGTACGAGCGGGTGTACGCGCGGGATGACGAGATCATCCAGTGCCCCTGGCACGGATGGGAGTTCGAGATCGCGACGGGGCGCACGTACTTCAACCCGCACCGGATGCGGGTGAAGACGTACGACGTGACGATCGAACGGCCCGTCGTCGAGGACGTCGTCTTGGAGACGTTCTCGGTGACGACCGAGGGCGAGCTGGTGATCCTGCACGCCTGACCGGCGGGACAGGCCCGGCCGCGAGGAGGCACGCGCGATGGCGGCGACGCCGACCGCTCCGATCATCGACTGCGACGTCCACAACCGGTTCCACGACCGCGGCATGAAGGAGATCCTGCCCTACCTGCCGCGCGTGTACCAGGAAGACATCAAGCAGTGGGGCGTCAACCTCCCGAGCGGCGGCTACCTCAACGGCGGCGACCGCGGCTACCGGGCCGACGCGTGGCCCGCCGGAGGCGGGTACGCGGGATCCGATCTCGACCTGCTGCGCGAGCAGCTGCTGGACCGGTACCACGTGGCGTACGCGATTCTCCTCGGGCAGGAGCTGCGGCCGCTCGGGACGCTTCCGGACGCCGACTACGCCGCCGCGCTCGCGCGCGCGTACAATCAGTTCCTGATCGAGCACTGGCTCGAGCGGGAGCCGCGGCTCCGGGGCGCGATGCTGATCGCCACCCAGGACGTGGGCCAGGCGGTGCGGGAGATCGAGCGCACCGGCCCGCACCCATCGATCGTCGAGGTGCTGGTCGCGAACGGGGCGCGGCTGCCGTACGGCAACCGCTACTACCACCCGATCTTCGAGGCGTGCCAGGCGCTCGGACTTCCGTTCGCGCTGCACACCGGCAGCGAGGGCGCCGGGATCAACGGCCAGCCGTCGGTCGCCGGCTACGGCTCGTACTACGTGGAGAACCGCCAGGTCCGGCCGCAGGGGTACATGACCCACCTCACCAGCCTGATCTTCGAGGGCGTCTTCGAGAAGTTCCCGCGGCTGCGCGTGGTGTTCATCGAGGGCGGGTACGCGTGGCTGGCACCGTTCCTGTGGCGCCTGGATGCGGACTGGAAGGGTCTGCGCGATCAGACCCCCTGGGTTACGCGGCCGCCGAGCGAGTACGTGTGGGAGCACGTCCGGTTTACGTCCCAGCCGCTCGAGGAGCCGGAGCAGCCCGCCCACCTCCTGGAAGTCTTTCAATGGAACCGCGCGGAGCGGACCCTGATGTTTGCGTCGGACTACCCGCACTGGGACTTCGACTCGCCGGCCGACGCGTTCCCGCGGCTGCCCCAGGACCTTGGGCGACGGATCTTCTACGACACCGCGGCGGAGCTGTACGGCTTCGAGCCCCGGGGTGCCGCGGCGCGCGAACCGGAGGCGGCGGCGTCACCGTAGGGTAGGGAGGCGGAGCGGGGCGGGCACGGGGGACCGGACTACGACAAGGGGAGTGATGGCATGAAGCGGATTCGGCGTCGTGAGTTGCTGAAGCAGGCGGCGGTGCGGTCGGGCGCGGTGGCGCTCGCGCTCGGCGCGGGGGCCGCGTCGCGGGGGGTTCCCGCGGTGATCGTCCGCGCGGCGTCGAGTCCGGTGGCGCGGAACGACACCTTCGTGGTGTCGCAGGGCACCGAGCCGAACAGTCTTGACCCCGCGGTCGGCACGGGTCCGTTCCAGGGGATCATCAACGCGATCTTCGACGGGCTCGTCCAGTGGAACGAAAAGGGAGAGATCGTGCCCGCGCTCGCGACCTCGTGGAGCGTTGCCCCGGACGGCCGGACCTGGACGTTCGTGCTGCGGTCCGGGGTCAAGTTCCACGACGGGACGCCGTTCACGTCCGCCGCGGTCAAGGCGACGATCGACCACATCAACGACAAGAGCGTGCCCGCGACGCGGCGCGGCAACTACCAGCTCATCAAGGACGTCGCCACGCCCGACGACCACACGGTGCGCTTCACCACCGACCCGCCGAACCCCGACTTTGCGCTGCTCATGGCCGACGGGTCCGCCAAGATCGTGAGCCCCACGGCGCTGCGGACCTACGGACAGGATTTCGGGCGGCACCCCGTCGGCACCGGCGCGTTCGCGTTCGAGGAGTGGGTGCCGAACGATCACGCCTCGGCCACGGCGAACCCCGACTACTGGGGGCCCAAGCCGCGGGTGCGGCGGTTCGTGTACCGGCCGATTCCGGAAGCGGCCGCGCGCGTGGTCGTGCTCAAGACCGGCGAGGCGGACGTCGTGCTGGATCTGCCGCCCGCGGACATCGACGCCCTCAAGCAGGAGACCGGCCTGACCGCCCGTGCGACGCCGGCCGCGGAGATCGCGGAGCTCGAGCCGGCGCAGACGAAGGCGCCGCTCCACGACGTCCGGGTCCGCCGCGCGCTCAACATGGCGATCGACAAGGACGCGATCATCCGCGGGATCATGAAGGGGTACGCGATCCCGCTGAACAGCCCGGGGATCCCGGGGATCTGGGGCAGCTATAATTTTGCGCCGGTGAAGTACGACCCGGTCGCGGCGAAGAACCTGCTGGCCGAGGCGGGCTACCCGAACGGCATGGACCTGACGATCAACATCACCGACGGCCGGTGGGCCGGCGACACCCAGGTCGTCGAGGCCGTCCAGGGGTACTGGACGCTCATCGGCCTGCGGGTGGTCGTCCACTCGATGGACTTCGCGACGCTGCTGGTCGGCAGTTCGTCGGATCCGGACTCCCGCCCGGGGGCGATGACGTCGCTCCTCAAGGCCAGCCCGTACATCGACTATCACCTCTACCGCATGTACGACTCCGCGGCGACGAACGTGCCGGGGACGCAGCAGCGCACCGGCTACTCGAACCCGCAGGTCGACAAGCTGCTCGACCAGGAGCGCAGCACGTTCGACCCGGCGAAGCGGCTGCCGATCCTCAGGCAGGCGCAGGCGCTGATCTGGCAGGACCAGCCCCTGATCTACCTGTTCCAGATGGTGAATCTCTGGGGCTCGCGCAACGGCACCTCGGGCTATATCGTCCTGCCCACCGGAGACTTCGTGCCCGGTCAGCTCGCGCGCCGCTCCTGAGCCCGCGCCCCTAGCCTGATGCTGCGCCACATCGCCGGGCGCGTCCTCTGGGCCCTCCCGGTGGTGCTCGGCGTCTCCCTGATCGTGTTCGGGATCTTGAAGATGATCCCGGGCGACGCGGCCGTGGTCGTGGCCGGCACGGACGCGACGGCCGCCGACGTCCAGGCGATCCGCCACGAGCTGGGTCTCGACCGCCCCGTGTACGTGCAGTACGCGTTGTGGCTGGGCCGCCTGGCCCGGTTCGACCTCGGCCGGTCGGCGGTCACGCGCCGGCCGGTCTCGTACGAGATCGCCACCCGCGTGCGGCCGACCGCGGAGCTCGCGGGCTCCGCGCTGGGGCTGGCCGTGGCGGCGGGCGTCGTGATGGGCGTGACCGCGGCCACGCACCAGCGCTCGGCCTGGGACGCGATCGCGTCGGTCGGCGCCGCGCTCGGGGTGTCGATGCCGATCTTCTGGCTCGGGCTGATGCTGATGATGACGTTCTCGGTCGACCTGCGCTGGCTGCCGAGCACCGGCGCCGGAACGACCGCCCAGCTCATTCTCCCGGCGCTGACGCTCGGCGCGGCGTCGACGGCGATCATCGCCCGGCAGGTCCGGTCGGCCATGCTGGAGGTCCTCCAGCAGGACTATCTGCGCACGGCCGAAGCCAAAGGGGCGACGCGCTGGGCGGTGGTGATGCGCCACGCGTTTCGGAACGCGGTCATCCCGATCGTCACGGTGGTGGGGCTCCAGCTCGGGTATCTCCTGAGCGGGACCGTGTTGACGGAGACCGTGTTCGCCCGGCCGGGGCTCGGCCGGCTGATCGTCGACTCGATCCGCTCGCGCGACGTCGTGGTCGTGCAGTCGGCCGTGATGGTGCTGTCGATCACGTTCATCGTCGTCAACCTCGCGGTCGACGTGCTCTACGCCTACCTCGATCCCCGGATCCGGTTCGACTGATGGCGGTGGCGGTGCCGGCGCTGCCGGCGGGGCAGACTCCGGCGGCCCGGGCGGTCCGGCAGTTTGGGCGCCACCGCGCCGCGGTCGCGGGGCTCGCGGTCCTGGTACTCGCCGTCGCGGTGAGCGCGGCGGCGCCGCTGCTCGCCCCCTACAGTCCGAACGCGTTCGACATGAGCCATACCACGGCGGCCCCGTCGCGCGCCCACCCGCTCGGGACCGACGAGCTCGGCCGCGACGTGCTGAGCCGGCTCATCTGGGGCGGGCGCAACACGCTGCTCGTCACGGGCGCGGCCGTGGCGATCGCGTTCGTGAGCGGCTCGGCGCTCGGGGTGGTGGCCGGGTACCGCGGCGGCGCCGCGGACACCGCGATCATGCGGATCATGGACGTCCTGCTCGCGCTGCCGGGGTTTCTGCTCGCGGTCGCGATCATCGCCGCGCTCGGCCCCAGCATGGGCAACGTCATCATCGCGATCGGCGTCAACTCGATCCCGCCGTTCGCGCGCATCGCCCGCGGGTCGACGCTCTTGGTACGGGAAGAGGTCTACGTGCAGGCGGCGCGGACCCTCGGGGCGAGCGAGCGGTTGATCATGGCGCGGCACGTGTTTCCGAACATTCTGTCGCCGCTGGTGGTCGAGGCGACGCTGCGCCTGGCCACGGCGATCCTCACCGTGTCCGGGCTGAGCTTTCTCGGGCTGGGCGTCCAGCCGCCGACGCCCGAGTGGGGGGCGATGATGAGCATCGGCCGCGACTACATTACGAGCAGCCCGCAGCTCGTCGTGGTCCCAGGCCTCGTGATTCTGGTCGTCACGCTCGCGTTCAACATGGTCGGCGACGGCCTGCGCGACGCGCTGGACCCGCGGCAACGCGCCTAGCCGCGCGCGCCAGGACGTCGGGCGGCGTCCGGGGGCTGTCGAATTCAGCCCCTTCCGTTCGTCGAGAAGGGTGAAGGCGAACCGCACATCGGGTTGGGGAGGAGCGCGGCCATGAAGTACATGATGCTGCTGGTGCAGACGGACGGGGAAGCGATGGAGAAGGAGGGTCCGAGCGAGTCGGTCATGCGGTGGTGGGGCGAGCATGCGCGCGCGGGGCGCATCATCGGCGGCCATCAGCTGCGATCCGCCAGCACCGCCACGACGGTGCGGTGGAAGGGCGGCCAGCCGGTCGTCACCGACGGACCGTTCGTCGAGGCCAAGGAAACGATCGGCGGGTACGGCATTCTCGACGTCCCGGATCTCGACGCCGCGATCGCGATCGCCAAGTCGTGGCCGGCCCCCCAGAACCATCTGGTGGAGATCAGGCCGATCGTGGAGCGTGGATAGCCAGGGCCCTGGGCGCGGGGCGGTCGCGGCGACGCACGCCGCGATCGTCCGCGTCGTTCGGGAGGAGACGGGGCGGCTGACCGGCGCGCTCGTGCGCGCGCTGGGCAACTTCAACGACGCGGAGGACCTCGTCCAGGACGCGCTGCTGGCCGCGCTCCAGCACTGGCCGACCGAGGGGATCCCGGATCGCCCCGGCGCGTGGTTGCTCACGGCCGCCCGCCGCAAGGCGATCGACCGCTGGCGGCGCGAGAGCCGCTATCAGGAGCTGCTGGCGCGCGCCTTCGTGGAGCCCGACGGTCCTCCGGGTGAGCCCGACGACCGCCTCCGGCTGATCTTCACGTGCTGCCATCCGGCCCTCGCTCCGGAGGGGCAGCTCGCGCTGACGCTGCGCGCCGTCCTCGGGCTGACGACCGCGGAGATCGCGCGGGCGTTCCTCTCGAACGAGCCGGCGATCGCGCAGCGGATCGTGCGCGCCAAGCGGAAGATCGTGGAGGCGCGGATTCCGTATCGCGTGCCGGGCCCCGGAGATCTCACCGCGCGCCTCACCGGCGTGCTGCGCGTCCTGTATCTGCTCTTCAATGAAGGCTATCTGTCGACCGGCGGGCCCGCGGCGGCACGGCGAGACCTCGCGGAGGACGCGGAGTGGCTGACGGCGCTGCTCGCACGTCTGCTTCCCGATCAGCCTGAGGTCATGGGCCTGCTCGCGCTGATCCGTCTGCACCGGGCGCGCGACCGGGCGCGGCTCGGCCCCGAGGGGCGCCTCGTGCTGCTTCAGCACCAGGACCGGCGCCGGTGGGACCGCGCGGCGATCTCGGGCGCCGTCGCGCTCCTCGAGCAGGCGGCGCGGCTGCGGCACCCGGGGCCGTACCAGCTGCAGGCGGCGATCGTGGCGTGCCACGCAGAGGCGGCGTCCTGGGAGACGACGGACTGGGCGGAGATCCTGGCGCTGTACGACGTGCTCGCGCGGTTCGACCCGTCGCCGATCGTCGCCCTCAACCGCGCGATCGCGCTCCGCTACGCGGCGGACCCCGCCGCGGCGCTCGCGGAGACCGACGCGCTCGCGCCGGCGCTCGACCGGTACCATCTGTTCCACGCGACCCGCGCCGAGCTGCTGCGCGCGCTCGGCCGCGCCGAAGAGGCGAGGGCGGCCGACCTCCGCGCGATCGCGCTGACGGCGAATCCCGCGGAGCAGGCGCTGCTGCGGGCGCGTCTCGGCCCGGAGTAGTCCCAGACGGCGCTCGTACGGCTCGACCGGGCTACGGTCTCAGCGTCACCGGCCAGAGCGGGTCGCCGCTAAACAGAATCGTGGGCTCGAAGTTCTGCACGCGCGGGTTGGCGAGCCAGAGATCCTGCTGCTGAATCAGCTCGATGATCGGCACGTCCATGGCGAGCCGCTGAGACGCCTGCTTGACCGCGCGGAGGCGGTCCGCGGCGGTCACCGCAGTGTGCTGCTGTGTGTACAGCGCATCGATCCGCGTGTAGCGCGGAATGTTCAGCCCTGCCGGAGGCAGATTCGCGCTGGTGAAGGTGGCGAACGCGAAGTCCGGGTCGGTCGTGTAGATCGTCCCGATCACCGAGGCCGGGGTCGTGGCTTGGACGCGCTCCTGTACCAGCGTGCCCCGCTCGAGCGGCCGCGCCTGGAGGTCGATCCCCACCGCGGCAAAGTTCGCGGCGATGAACTGCGCCATGTTGATGTCCTTCGTGTCGTTGTACGTGGTGAAGAATCCGCGAATCGGGAGCGGCACGGCGGATTCCCGCAGCAGCGCTCTTGCCTTGTCAGGTGCGTACACGTTCTGCGGGCTGATCGACGGGTCGTAGCCGACCATCCCGGGCAGCAGCAGTCCGGCGTAGCCCGGGACCGCGAAGTTCTGGAAGACCGACGACACGAGCCCTTTGTAGTCGATCGCGTCCCGCATCGCCTGGCGCACGTCCACGTTGTCAAACGGCTTGAGCGACGTGTTGACCGCCAGGTAATCGATGAAGAACGAGGGCTTCATCACGAGGCGGACGCTGGGGTCATGGCTGTACGACGCCGCGGTGACGGGGTCGACGGTGCCGTCGATGTCGAGGGCGCCGCTCTTGACCGCGAGCGCCGCGGTCTGGCTGTCGGCCACGACGACGTACGTGACCGTGTCCACACCCGGACGTTGGCCCCAGTAGTCCGGGTTGCGGGTCAGCGTCTGGCTTTGGCCGGCCAGCAGCGTGTCGTACACGAACGGGCCGGTGCCGACGGGCGTCTTCTCGTAGCCCGCCCGGCCGAGCTTGTCCCACGCCGCCTTGGACAGCACCCACCCGGTTGACGGCTGGACGTTGACGACGTTCCAAAGGAACCCCTGGAACGGCGCGCGCAGGTGCAGCACGGCCGTGTACGGGTCCGGGCAGCTCACGCTGTCCGCGGTCTCGGCCTCCGTCCGCCAGAACGAATGCGTGTCCGGATTCTTGTGGAGCGCCCAGGTGAACTGTACGTCGGCGCAGGTGAAGTCGCCGAAACCGCGCTGCCACTTGACGCCCTTGCGGAGCGTGAAGGTCCACGTGAGGCCGTCGCGGCTGACCGTGTACCCGGTGGCCAAGTCCGGGCCGACCTTGAGCGTCTTCGGGTCCACCTGCAGCAGCGCGTCGTACAGCTGCGTCATGACCTGCACGTCTTCTCCGGTGGTCGTGAAGGCCGGAATCTTGCTCGTCCCGGTGGAGATCAGGGCGTAGGTGAGCGCGGTGCTGGATGGCGCCGGAAACGCGGGGTGAATCCCGACTGCGACCGCGACGGCCAGGATACCCACGGTGGCCGCGACCCGAACCCACATGGGCCACGCATTCCGCCTGCAGGCCCGTACTCCTGCCGCGGGACGAGCCTCACAGGGGCCGCGTCATCTGCCGGCGGGCCGCTCAGCCGGTGGGGACGGGCCCCCAATACAGCCGCTGCTCGGCGAAGAGCGCAGGGGCGCCTCCCGTGTGCACGAAGACCACGACGTCATCGGGTGTGATTCGGCCCCGGCGACGTTCTCCCATGAGGCCGGAAAACGCCTTGGCGGTATACACGGGGTCCAGCAGAATGCCCTCCGTCGACGCGACCAATTCTAGGGCCTGCCGCGATGCCTCGGTCGGCACGCCGTACCCGTCGCCGGCGTAATCCTCCCAGACCAGCGGATCAGCCCCAGGAACCGAGGTCTCCAGGAAGCCCGCCGCCGCCTCCACCAAGGACGCGATGCGGGCGTGAATCTCGGGGACCAGGCCCGACACGCCGACACCGACGACCCGCGACGGCAGCCCGGCGAGGCGCACGCCCAACTCGAGGCCGGCCTGCGTTCCGTAGGACCCGCCAGCGCACACGATATAGTCGGGCGTCACCCCGAGGTCGCGGCACTGCTCGGACAGCTCCAGGGCCGCCCTGACGTAGCCCAAGACGCCGAGGCCGTTGCTGCCTCCGGCCGGGATGATGTACGGCCTGCGCCCCTGCGCGGTGAGCTCCGCCGCGACTTCCTGCACGCAGTCGTTCCTCGTTTGGCCCGGCTTGGTGAACCTCCAGGATGCGCCCAGCAACCGGTCGAGGATCATATTGCCCTGCACGTCGTCGACCGGCCGCAGGTCGTACGTGTTGAACACCAACTGCGCCCGCAGGCCGCACACCCGGGCGGCCGCCGCGGTCATGCGGCAGTGGTTGGACTGCGGGCCGCCCATGGTCACGACCGTGTCCGCGCCCTGGGCGATTGCGTCGGCAAGCAGAAACTCCAGCTTGCGCGCCTTGTTCCCTCCGAGCGCAAGCCCGGTCTGGTCGTCTCGCTTGATCAGCAGGCGCCGGAGACCAAGCGTCTTCGCCAGCCGCGGGACGTCCTGGAGGGGCGTCGGCGTAAACGCCAGCTGGACCCGCGGGATCGTGTGAAGGTCTCTCATCGCCACACCCCCTCCTTTCGGCCGCTGCGCTCCGCCGGTCGCGCGCACGCGCTATCGGGGCGCGCCGCTCCCGAGGTAGGGGTCCACGTTTCGGAACCACCGGAGGAATCGTGCGCACCCGTCGACCGCACTGTCGAACAGCTGCCGACCGCGCTCCGGCGTCGCGAGCGTCGGGTCGGACAGGCTCCCGCTCGGCGGCGTCACGTCCTCCATGTCGAGGGGGACCGACACGCGGATGCCATCGACGCGGATCCCATCGAGGCCCTCCGTCGGCACGCCGAACACCTGCCCCCGGCCCCACTCGCCGGCGCGCTCCATGCGCACCTTGCCGGGCGCGACGTGCATCATCAGCGACCCCATCGGTTCGCCGCCGTGGCCGAGGCCGACTTTCCCGCCGTAGACGCGCTCGATCAACTCGGGCGTCTGCGTGAGCCCCAGCACGTTCAGCGTCGGGATCACGATGCCGTGCATCCGGCGGAACCGCCGCGTGACCAGGTTGAGGACGCTGCCGTTGCCGGAGTGGCCGTTGAAGATGGCGACGCGGGCGAAGTGATGGTGCAGCAGGCAGTCGAGCGCGTCCGTGACCACCCGCGCGAGCGTGGACGCCCTGAGCGTGATCGTGCCTGGGTAGTTCCGGAAGTACTCGGAGTAGCCGTAGGGGACGACCGGCGCCATGACGTCGCCGGTCAGCTCCGTCGCGGCGGCCGTGATCTTGTCGCAGGCCAGATAGTCGCCCATCACGTTGTGGGGGCCGTGCTCCTCGATCGAGCCGAGCGGCAGCACCGCGGTCACGCCCGCGTCCACCGCCTCGCGGGCCTGCGTCCAAGTCATCTCACCGAGTCTCATCGCGTATCTCCCTCCTTCGCTGAATGGACGGCCGCCGATGCTAGAGCTCGTACCGCAGCCGGTAGACGATCAATTCCTGGATCCGGAACATCGTGTCGGGGTCGGCTTCGACGCGGACGGTGCGCGGCGCGATGCGCGCGACGCCCGGGACGAGCGCCGCGGTCTGCGCCATGTCCGTCCGCATGTAGTCGATCTCCATGACGAGGGGGGAGGGGACCGCCGGGACGGCGATGTTGCCGCGCGTCCGCACCGCCTCGGCCGCGCCCGCGCGGATCCGCCGGCAGGCTTCCGCGGGGTGCACGCTCGCCGCCGCGCCCCGCGCGCGGCCAGCCTTTACCGGGACCATGACGGCGTCCGGCAGGGTCTCGCGCGTCTGCGCCAGCGTGGCCTCGTCGCCGGTGACGAGCGCCACGGGGACGCCGAAGCGGTGGGCGACGAGCGCGTTCAGCTCGGTCTCGTTGACCGTGCGCCCGTTGATCCGGAGATTGTAGATGACCGCGCCGTTCCAAGTATGATCCATCACCGCGTCGGCCGTGCCGGCGCGGCCGTGCGTTCCCGTGACGAACACCGCGTGGAACGAGGCGTCCATCCCTTCCATCTGGAGCGAGTCGCGCATCGCGCCGCGCACGAGCACCGCGCGTTCGTCGAGGCGCGAGGGGATCAGGTTCTGCATCGCCGCGTGGCTGTCGCAGACCGTCACGTCCGTCGCGCCGCCGTCGTACGCGCCCGCGATCGCCGCGTTGACCTCGGCGGTCATGAGCTCCCGCCCCTCCTGGTACTGCCTCGCCGTGTCGGCGACCTGGAGGCTCGTGACGACGCCGGCCACCCCTTCGATGTCCGCCGAGATGAACACGCGACACGCCATCCTGACACCTCCGCTCGATGCCGGCCCAGGGGGAACGCTCCCTTGATTCGGCCGCGGCGGCCGTCCTCCCTTGGCCCGCTGGGCGCGGGTGAGCGTGCGCCCGGGATTCCCGCTCGCCTGCGCCGAACTGGTTCGCGCCGCGCGCGGCGTGTGCGCGCGGCAAGGGGGCGTGGACGCATGGCGCACGGGGATGCACGGTATGACCTGACCGGCGCGCTCGGGGCGGCGGTCGAGCGGCTGCGGGGCGTCTCGCCGGCGTGGATCAGCGACGCGCAGGGCACGACGAATGTGATGGCTCCCGACATCAACCCCGTGTGGGACGGCGCCGAGGTCGTCGGTCCGGCGTTCACGGTCCGGTGCTACGCGAACAGCATCATCACGGTGCACAAGGCGCTGCTCGAGGCGCCTCCGGGGTCGGTCGTCGTGGTGGACGCGGCCGGCGATGCGAGCGGCGCCCTGTTCGGCGAGATGATGGCGACGCAGGCGCGCGCGTCCGGCCTCGCGGGCCTCGTGACCGACGGCGCCGTGCGCGACCGTGACGCGCTGCGGGTCCTTCGGTTTCCGGTGTTCGCACGGGCGGTGACCCCGCGGGTGGGCGCCAACCGGCGCGTCGGGGCCACGCAGGACGACATCGCGTGCGGCGGGGTCGTGGTCCGGCCCGGCGACCTGATCGTCGGGGGCGCGGACGGCGTCGCGGTGATCCCGCGGGTGCGTCTCGCGGACATCATGACGGCGGTGGACGCGGTCGCGAAGAAGGAAGCGGAGATGCGCGCGCGCATGGAGCGCGGCGAGACGCTGGCCGATATCCTGGGACTGCGTCCGCTTATCTATCCGGCGTAGCCGCGAACGCCGTGCTGGCGCATCCCCCGCGCCGCGTGGGGCGCGTGCCGGCGCGGCGGCGGCAGGAGCGGGACCGCGCGGGCGCGGAAGAGGACGGCACCGGCCGCGGCGGATGCGTGCGGCCGATCGGAGGATCGCGTGGAAGGCACGGTGCTGTGGACGCCGTCCAACGAGGAGCGGGCGCGGGCGAACCTGACGCGCTATCTCGCGTGGCTGCGGGACACGCGCGGGCTCGCCTTCGACTCGTACGACGCGCTGTGGCGCTGGTCGGTCACGGATCTCGAGGCGTTCTGGGCGTCGATCTGGGAATTCTGCGACGTCCGGCCGCGCCGCCCCTACACGCAGGTGCTGCCCGAGCGGCGGATGTTCGGCGCGCGGTGGTTCCCCGGGGCCGAGCTGAACTACGCGGAGCACGCGCTGCGCCGGCGCGACGCGCACCCGGCGATCGTGTTCGCGTCGGAGGACGCGCCGCCGGAGACGATCACCTACGCGGAGCTCTACGAGAAGGTGCGGGCCGCCGCCGCCGGGCTCCGGCGCCTCGGGGTCCGGCGCGGAGACCGCGTCGCCGCGTACATGCCGAACGCGCCGGAGACGGTCGTCGCGGCGCTGGCCACGGCGAGCCTCGGAGCGATCTGGTCGAGCTGCGCGCCGGAGTTCGGGATCCGCAGCGTGGTGGAGCGGGTGCGGCAGATCGAGCCGCGCGTGCTCGTCGCCGCGGACGGCTACCGGTACGGCGGTCGATCGTTCGACCGGACGGCCGAGATCACCGAGATCCGCCGTCAGCTGCCGACCCTTGAGTCGACCGTGCTGGTGCCGCGTCTCGGCGGGCCCGTCGGGCCGCTTCCCGCGGGCGTGCACCCCTGGGCCGAGCTCGCCGGCGGGGCGGCGGATCGCGAGCTCGTCTTCGAGCCGGTGCCCTTCGATCACCCGCTCTGGGTGCTGTATTCGTCGGGCACGACCGGCCTCCCCAAGGCGATCGTGCACGGGCACGGCGGGGTCCTGCTCGAGATGCTGAAGGTGCTGATCCTGCACCTCGACCTCGGACCCGAGGACCGGCTGTTCTGGTTCACGACGACCGGCTGGATGATGTGGAACTTCCTCATCAGCGGGCTCCTGGTCGGGACGACCATCGTGCTGTACGACGGCAACCCGGCGCATCCCGATCTGGGGGTCCTGTGGCGGCTCGCGGAGCGGACCGGCATGACGTACTTTGGCACGAGCGCGCCGTACCTGTTGGGATGCCAGAAGGCGGGGGTCGAGCCGGCTCGGGACGCCGATCTCGGCCGGCTGCGCGCGGTGGGGTCCACGGGCGCGCCGCTGCCGCCCGAGGGGTTCGAGTGGGTGTACGAGCACGTCAAGCGCGACCTGCTGCTCGGCTCCGTCAGCGGCGGGACGGACGTGTGCACCGCGTTCATCCTGTCGTGCCCGCTCCTGCCGGTGCGCGCGGGCGAGATCCAGTGCCGCGGGCTCGGCGCCAAGGTGGAGGCCTACGACCCGGAGGGGCGGTCGATCGTCGACGAGGTGGGCGAGCTCGTGATCACCGAGCCGATGCCGTCCATGCCGGTGGGGTTTTGGAACGATCCGGACGGGCGCCGGTACCGGGCCAGCTACTTCGAGACGTACCCGGGGATCTGGCGCCACGGCGACTGGATCAAGATCACGCGCGAGGGCGGCTGCGTCGTGTACGGACGGTCCGACTCCACCCTGAACCGGGCCGGCGTCCGGATGGGCACGAGCGAGTTCTACCGGGTGGTCGAGGATCTGCCGGACGTCGTGGACAGCCTGGTCGTCGACACGGGCGAGCTCGGGAAGGACGGGCGGCTGCTCCTGTTCGTCGTACTGCGCGCCGGTGCCGTGCTCGACGCGCCGCTGCGCGATCGAATCGTCGCGAAGATCCGCCGGGAGCTGTCTCCGCGCCACGTGCCGAACGAGATCCACGCGATCGCCGCGGTCCCCCGGACGCTGAGCGGCAAGAAGCTTGAGGTGCCGGTCAAGCGGATCCTCGCCGGAATCGCGCCGGACCGCGCCGCGAGCGTCGACGCGCTGAGCAATCCCGAGGCGCTCGGATTCTTCGTCGACCTGGCGCGCGACGAGCCCCCGGAACGCTGAGGCGGCGGGACCGGGTGTTACCGCTTGGGCCGTGACCGGGAGGTGCGCCCGGCGCGGGCGGGGGCGAGCGAGAAGTGCGAGTGGGCGGCGACCCACCGGTCGCCGCGCCGGATGAGAAACAGCGTCGCCCGGCCCGGTCGCGAGAACGTCGAGCCGTCCGGCCGGACGCCGCGGGAGTCCCACGGGACGACCACGCACATCCCGCCGGATCCCCCGAGGCAGCGCATCGCGTCCATCCGAAACCTGAACCCGCGGATCGCCGGCCACACGTTCGCCCACTGCCGGCGTTCGAGCGCGGCCCGTCCCGGTACGACGGCGGCGTAGGTCCCGAACGCGACGACGTCGGCCGCGAACATGGCGCGGGCGGAGGGAAAATCGACGGCCCGGACGTGGCCCTCAAAGGTCTGAAGCCACGTCCGGGCTGCCGCGTCGCGTCGGGTGGACCGGGCAGGTGGCCGCGTCCCGTCTCGTCGCGTGGACATGCGGGCGGGACGGGCGCCGGGCGACAGGGGGAGGCCCGGTAGGGTTACTGGCCGGTGGATTCGGACAGCGGGATGATCGTGACGGAGCCCGCGGTCAGCGGGTTCGAGTTCGACAGCGCAGCACAGCTTCGAATAGGCTGGCTTGCAGAACACCCACTCTGCATTGAAGCCGGCGAAGTGCATCGACGGGTCCCAGAGCAGTTGGCCCTCGAACTCGTAGATCTGCTCCCCCACCAGCGCCCCCTGAATCGCGACGGTGTCGTTGGCATCGGCTTCAACGCACCAGCCGTAGGTGGAGTAGGCATCAACGCCCAGAGACGGAGCGCCAAACTGCCGGTCCCGGTTGGCGAGCACGTAGACCATCCCCTTGACGTAGAGGACGGCGGGGTTGGCGGCGGTGCCTCCCGTGGCCACTCCGCACGGGGGGCTCGACTGGGCGCTGTACGGCGGGAGGATGTAGGCGACGTTGCAGTCGGACCCCACCGTGCCGCACACTTCTGCGCCGGCGCCGGTCACGTATCCGTTGCCGTAGACGTACACCATGTTGTTCGGCACACCATTGTACGTGACGGCGTTGACGCAGCCGCTCGCGCAGCTGCCGATGCTTCCGCCGGCCATGAGCACGGGCGTGTTCAGGTCGGCGCCGCCGCCGCCCGCGTAGCCGCTGGTTTGGAACGTGAAGGAGCACGGGTTGGACGGCGGGGTGCACCCCGGACTGGTTCCCGTCACCGGGCCGCCCAGGATGATGTCTCCGCACGGGGTGGTGTTGGAGCATGAATTCGGCGCCGGGCTGCCGCCGGGGATCTCGGGCGAGCCGCTCCACAGCTGGCTCAACCCCGTGCCCAGCAGGTTGTTGCCCGGCGGGTAGTTCACCGCGTTGTTGCTGCCGCACAGCGCGTTGCCGCCGCTGCCCGTACAGTAGACCGCGATCGCACCACCCTGCAGCACGACGTTGCCGAGGCAGCGGGTGGGGTCGTTATCGAAGATCACCGCCTGGTCCTCAATCATGTACATGCCGGCGGGAATGGTGGTGACATGAGTGCCGGCGTTGTACCAAGTGGTACACGCCTTCGCATAGAATAACTGCGCGGACGCAAACAGGGTACCCTGCGTGTTCGCCGCGGTCCTCATCGCACTCCAGTTCCACGCCGGGAACTGGTACTGCGTGCCCACGTTGGCCGAACCGCACCCGCCGGTGTTGCAGAGCGGGAACGGCGCCGCCCCGCCCGAGTAGATATTGCCGGCGGTGCCCGAGTTGTTGGAGGCGACCGCCGGGAGCGGTCCGGTCAGCGACACGCCGGCCGAGGGCGCGCTCTCCGCCGGGAGCAGGCACAGCGTGCTCGGCGCCGCGGGAGTGCTGTTGCAGCCGGTCACGGGCGAGCCCGCGGGGCTGTAGCTGCCGCCGTTGATGGGCGCGACGCCGTTGCCGACCGTGTTGTTATTGGCGTACACGGTGCCGATCAGCGGATAGCCGATGTTGATCCCCCCGGTCGTGGGGCTCGGGGAGAACAGCGGCCCCATCGTCTGACAGATGTCCGTGACGTCGCTCTTGCCCGACACGCCTCCCGCGATCACCGCGTTCGTCAGGCACTGCACCGGCATCCCGCTGCCGTTGTTGACGCCGGAGGAGAGCGGCATCGACGCCACGCCGTTGACCATCGCGGTCGTGTTGCTGAAGATCCCGAACGAGAATGCGGCGGGCAGCACCAGGGCGGTCTGGCGCACGAACGCGTCGCCGGTCGCCAGCTGGGTGGGGTTGCCGGTCGCGGTGGCGGAGCCCGCGTTGCCCGCCAGGGTCGAAAACGTGGTGTTCCCGTAGCCGACCACGACCCTGACCGCGTAGTTCGCAATGGACGCCCCGCTGGGTGTCGGCGACGACGTCGTGTCGATCTGCGCCGCCGCGTAGCCGCCCTGGGGCTGATAGCCGCCGACGTTGTTCCACGTGTAGGTCAGCGGGCAGGCCGGTTCGGTTCCCGTTTGCGCCCCGGCGCACCACGTGCTCCAATTTTCGACCGCGGCCCAGCCCATCGCGAGGCCCGCTTCGGCCAGATTCTGGGCTCTGACCTGGTTGCCTTCGTTGGTCGCCGTGAGGATTTCGCTGATGACGATGTTGGCCATCGCAAAGAGGAGCGTCGTTGCGGCCAAGATGACCACGAGCAGGATGATCATCGCCAATCCGGCTTCGCCGCGGCGGCTGTGGGGTGCCATATGCCCGAAATTATAGCACAGTCGGGTTTCCCGCCGGAACGTACTTTTGGCCCAGTCCCCCCCCGAACGGGTGAGCGACCCTTTCGCGCGCAGCGGGGAACGCCGCGGAGAGCAGGGGCCGACAAATCCTCGGCGAACCGTACCGGTCGCACCGACTCGATCACTCCGGGAGTGACGCCATTGCCCCCGCTTGCCGTTGGGACGACCGGCCCAGAGACCCGCGTGGTCCCGGCGCGTCCGGTCAAGTGGGCGAAAGTGATCGATCACACGCGCTGCGTCGGCTGTCACGCCTGCACGGTGGCGTGCAAGTCGGAAAACGAGGTGCCCCTCGGCGTCACCCGCACCTACGTCAAGTCCGTGGACGTCGGCGTCTTTCCCCAGGCGCGGCGCGCGTTCCAGGTGACCCGCTGCAACCAGTGCGACCTGGCGCCGTGCGTGACCGCCTGCCCGACCGGGGCGATGTTCGCGCGCCGCGACGGGATCGTCGACTTCGACAAGTCGATCTGCATCGGGTGCAAGGCCTGCATCGCCGCGTGCCCGTACGACGCGATCTTCATGAATCCCGAGGACCACGCGGCGGAGAAGTGCAACTTCTGCGCGCACCGGCTGGACGTCGGCCTCGAGCCCGCCTGCGTCGTCGTGTGCCCCACCGAGGCGATCCTCGTCGGCGATCTGAACGACCCAGGCTCGCGGGTCGCGCAGATGGTGCATCGTGACGCCGTCGCGGTGCGCCGGCCCGAGAAGGACACGCGGCCGAAGCTCTTCTATCACGGCGCGCACGAGGCGACGCTCGATCCGCTGGCCGCGCGCCGGCCGGACGGCGGGCTCTACATGTGGAGCGAGCAGGCCGCGGACGGCGTCCCGTCCGGCGTCCCGGCGCCGTGGAACAACACGTCCGCCGCGGCGCTCCTCAGCTACGACGTGCCCCACGAGGCGCCCTGGCACTGGCGCGTCAGCCTCTACACGTGGACGAAAGGGATCGCGGCGGGCGTGTATCTGGTGCTCGTCGCCCTCGCGCTCCGCGGCGCGCTCTCGTGGACGAACCCGCTGTGGCTGTGGGGCGCCCCGATGCTCGGCGGGCGCGTTCCTCGCGGCGACCGGCGGCCTCTTGATCGCGGATCTGAAGCATCCGGAGCGGTTCTACCTGATCTTCACGCGCCCCCAGTGGCGGAGCTGGCTCGTGCGGGGGGCGTTCATCATCGCCGCGTACGCGGTCGTGCTGGCGCTGCACCTCCTCGCGGCCCTCGCGGGGTGGCCGGCGCTGCCGCAGGCCCTCGCCGTCCCCGGCGTCGTGCTCGCGGGACTCACCGCTGTGTACACGGCGTACCTGTTCGCGCAGGCCAAGGCGCGGGATCTGTGGCAGAACCCGCTGCTGCCGCTGCACTTCCTGGTGCAGGCGCTCATCGCGGGCGCCGCCGCGCTGCTGCCGTTCGCGGCGTACCTCGACCCCGCGGCCGGGCGGCCGCTGCTGGAGATTGTCGCGGGAGGCAGCGCACTCCACCTGCTGCTCGTCTGGAGCGAGGCGGCCCTGCCGCACGCGACCGCGCACGCGCGCCTGGCCGCACGGGAGATGACCGCGGGCCGGTACCGGGCGCCGTTCCGGTGGGGCGTGTGGCTCGGAGTCCTCGCGGTGGCCGCCGCCGTGGCGGCGCCGGCGCTCCTCGCGCTCTCCGCCTGCCCGTCGACGCAGCTCGCCTCGGCAGCGGTGGCGGCGTGCAGCGCGGGGACCGCGGCGGGGCCGGGCGGGTGGCTCGCCGCCGCGCTCGCGCTCGCGGCGCTGCTCGTCTACGAGCACGCCTACGTGCAGGCCGGCCAGTGCGTGCCGCTGGCCTAGGGAGGACCGCATGGACACGCATGAGCTGAACAAGCGGGTCGGCGCCGCGCGGCGGGACGTGGAAGCGCGCGGTGAGACGTTTTATCCCGGCCCGAGCCGCATTCACCTGGCGTCGTTTCCGCCGAAGGAGCGGTGGGACGACTGGGTCGAGCTGGACAGCAAGGCGTGGCCCGCGCGGCGCGTTGAGAAGCGGTATATGCTCGTGCCGACGACCTGCTTCAACTGCGAGTCCGCGTGCGGCCTGCTCGCGTACGTCGACCGGGAGACGCTCCAGGTCCGCAAGTTCGAGGGCAACCCGGAGCACCCGGGGTCGCGGGGGCGGAACTGCGCGAAGGGCCCCGCCACCCTCAACCAGATCACCGACCCCGACCGGATCCTGTACCCGCTGCGGCGCGCCGGCAAGCGGGGCGAGGGGAAATGGGAGCGGGTGAGTTGGGACGAGGCGCTGCGGGAGATCGGGTCGCGGATCCGGAGCGCGATCGCCGAGGGCCGCCCGAACGAGGTGATGTACCACGTCGGCCGGCCCGGCGAGGACGGGTTCACCGAGCGCGTCCTCGCGGCCTGGGGGGTCGACGGGCACAACACCCACACGAACGTGTGCAGCAGCGGCGGGCGCGCCGGCTACCACTTCTGGATGGGGGCGGACCGCCCGAGCCCCGACCACGCGAACGCGGAGGTGATGCTGCTCATCAGCAGCCACCTCGAGGCCGGCCACTACTTCAACCCCCACGCGCAGCGCGTCATCGAGGCCAAGCAGCGCGGGGCGACGCTGATCGTCTTCGACACCCGTCTGTCGAACACGGCCACGCACGCCGATCACTGGGTCGCGCCGCACCCGGGGTCCGAGGCCGCGATCCTGCTCGCGATCGCGAACTTCCTGATCCAGTCGGGCCGCTACGACCGCGAGTTCGTCCGGCGCTGGTGGAACTGGGAGGAATATCTGGCGTACGAGCATCCGGACGGGCCGCAGACGTTCGAGGCGTTCGAGGCGGTGCTCCGGGGCCTCTACGCCTCGTACACGTTCGCGTTCGCGGCCGCGGAGTCGGGCGTCGACGCGTCCGCGCTCGAGGCGGTCGCCGGAGTGGTCGCGACCGCCGGGACGCGCCTCTCCACGCACACCTGGCGCAGCGCCGCCGCGGGCAACCTGGGCGGCTGGCAGGTGCCGCGGACGCTGTTCCTGCTGAACGCGCTGCTCGGCGCCGTCGCGACGGAAGGCGGGACGTACCCGAACGCCTGGAACAAGTTCGTGCCCCGGCCGATGTACGTGCCGCCGCACCCGCGCACGTGGAACGACCTGACGTGGCCGATCGAGTACCCGCTCGCGATCAACGAGCTGTCGTTTCTGCTGCCGCACCTCTTGCGCGACAGCGGGAAGCGTCTCGCGGTCTACTTCACCCGCGTCTACAACCCGGTGTGGACGAATCCGGACGGGTTCTCCTGGATCGAGATGCTGCTCGACCCCGACCGCATCGGCTGCTACGTGGCGCTCACCCCGACGTGGAACGAGACCGCGTTCTTCGCCGACTACATCCTGCCGATGGGGCACGCGTCCGAGCGGCACGACCTGCACTCCTACGAGCAGTACGACGGGCAGTGGATCGGGTTCCGCCAGCCCGTGCTGCGCGCGGCGAGGGAGCGGCTCGGCGAGCGCCTGGCGGACACGCGCGCCGCGAACCCCGGCGAGGTCTGGGAGGAGAACGAGTTTTGGATCGAGCTGTCGTGGCGGATCGATCCCGACGGTACCCTCGGCATCCGCAAGTTCTTCGAGTCGCAGGCGGCCCCGGGGGAGAAGCTCGGCGTCGACGAGTACTACGGGTACATCTTCGAGCACTCCGTGCCGGGGCTGCCGGAGCGGGCGGCGGCCGAGGGGCTCTCTCCGCTCGCGTTCATGCGCCGGTACGGGGCGTTTGAGATCGCGCGCAAGATCGGGGCGCGCCACGAGATCCGGGTCCCGCTGGCCGAGCTCGAGGACGTCCGCGTCGGCCGGTTCGGGCGCGCGTACACGCGGGCGCCTCAGCCCGCGGACCCCAACATCGTGCCGGTCGGCAGCCCGGAGCCCGACGCCGAGGGACGCCGTCCGGTCGGGGTGCGGGTCGACGGGGAGATCGTCCGTGGGTTCCCGACGCCGTCGGGCCGCCTGGAATTCTACTCCCGGACGCTGGTGGAGTGGGGGTGGCCGGAGTGCGCGCTGCCGACGTACCTCCGCAGTCACGTGCATCGGGAGGCGCTCGGCCCCGATCAGATGGTGCTGATCTCGACGTTCCGGCTGCCCGTGCAGATCCACACGCGCAGCGCGAACGCGAAATGGCTCGACGAGATCGCGCACACCAACCCGCTGTGGATACATCCGCGCGACGCCGCGCCGATGCGGCTGCGCACCGGCGATCTGGTCCGCGTGGAGACCGAGATCGGCTACTTTGTCGTCAAGGCGTGGGTGACGGAGGGCATCCGGCCGGGCGTCGTGGCCTGCAGCCACCACATGGGACGGTGGAAGCTCCAGGACGCCGGGCAGCGCCAGGCGATGGCCACGGTGACGCTCGACCACCGCGAGGACCGCTGGGCGATGCATCGGGTGCGCGGCGGCGCCCCCTACGCGTCCGCGGATCCGGACACGCTGCGCATCTGGTGGACCGACGTGGGCGTGCATCAGAACCTGACGTTCCCGGTGCACCCGGACCCCGTGTCGGGTCAGCACTGCTGGCATCAGGCGGTGCGGGTCCGCCCGGCCGAGGCCGGGGACCGCTACGGCGACATCTCGGTCGACACCGCCCGGGCGCGCGACGTCTACGCGAAATGGCTCGGCTTCACGCGCCCGGCGGACCGGTACTCCCCGGATGGCAGCCGGCGTCCGTGGTGGCTGATGCGGCCCCTCCGGCCGGCCAAGGAGGCGTACCGGCTGCCCGATCGCGGGACGCCCGCGCCGGTCGGGGACTGACGGCCGAGAGGCCGCCGGGAGTTCCCGCCCGGCCGCGCGTCGGAGCCGTCTGATGGAACTGTTCCGGGCGCTCGGCGCCCTCGCGGAGGCTCCCGGGCCGGAGCAGGTGCGCCTCGCCGGCATCCTCGGCCTCCCGGATCGCCCCGATCCGGCCGAGTTCACCGAGCTGTTCATCCTTCAACTGTACCCGTATGCGTCCGTCTACCTCGATGGGGAGGGCATGCTGGGCGGTGAGGCCCGCGATCGCGTCGCGGGGTTCTGGCGCGCGCTCGGCCGCACTCCACCTCCCGAACCGGACCACCTCGCCGTGCTGCTGGCGCTCTACGCCGCGCTGGGCGACCACGAGGACGGGGAGTCCGACCCCGCGCGGCGGCTGCTCTGGAAGGAAGCCCGCGGCGCCCTCCTCTGGGAACACCTCGCGTCCTGGCTTCCGCCGTACCTGGAGAAACTCGCGGATCTCGCGCCGCCGTGCTACCGCGCGTGGGGGGCGATGCTGGGCGAGGCGCTCCGCGCCGAGCTGGCGTCGTGCGGGACGCCGGACGTGCTCCCGCTGCAGCTGCGCGAGGCGCCTCCGCTTCCTGACCCCCGGGAGGCGGGCGCCCCCGCGTTTCTGCAGGGTCTGCTGGCCCCGGTCCGCAGCGGGGCCGTGCTGACGCGGGCGGATCTCGCCCGGGCGGCGCGGCACACCGGGCTCGGGCTCCGCATGGGAGAGCGCCGGTTCGCGCTCGACGCGCTGCTGTCCCAAGATCCGGCAGGCACGCTGGCCTGGCTCGAGTCCGAGGTGCGCGCGTGGGCGCCGCGGCACCGCCGGTGGCAGGACGTCGCGGGTCCGATCGCGGCGTTCTGGGAGGCGCGCGCCGGGGCGGCCGCGGACCTTCTCGCCGCGCTCGCGGCCGCGGAAACTGGGTAGGCGGCGCCGGAATCCCGCGGCGGGGGCACCCGCCGGCGGCGGCGCCCGGTCACCAGGAAAAGCCGGGGGGTATGGCGTACAGGGTCGCTCTGAACGCGCCAGGACACGCCGTGCGGCGTGATGACGACGGGGGGGTGTCTGCCGTGGCGACCGGATCGGGTTCGGGTCCAGGAAAGCGCAGCGATCAAGCCGCTTCATCTCCAGCCTTCCACCCGCTCTACCTCCTCTTGTTGATCCCGTTTATCGCGCTCCTGTGGCCTCCGTTCTACGCCATGGACCAGCCGGAGCTCTCGGGGATCCCATTCTTCTACTGGTATCAGTTCCTCTGGCTCCTCCTGACGGCCATCCTGACCGCGATCATCTACGGCCTCACGCGAGGAGGGACCGAGTCATGAACTGGACGGAACTCGGCGTCTTCATCTTCTTCTTTCTCCTCGTCACGGTCCTGGGCTTCATCGCGGTCAGCTGGCGGCGGGGAGATCTGACCCAACTCAACGAGTGGGGACTGGCCGGGCGCCGGTTTGGGACCGTCGTCACCTGGTTTCTGCTCGGCGGCGACCTGTACACCGCGTACACGTTCGTCGCGGTGCCGGCGCTGATCTTCGGGGTGGGCGCGCTCGGCTTCTTCGCCGTGCCCTACACCATCATCGTGTACCCGCTGGTATTCGTCCTGATGCCCCGCCTCTGGGCCGTCTGCCGGCGTCACCACTACATCACCCCGGCCGATTTCGTGAACGGCCGCTACGGCTCGAAGGGCCTGGCGCTCGCGGTGGCGATCACCGGGATTCTGGCCACGATGCCGTATATCGCGCTGCAGCTCGTCGGCATCCAGGTCGTGCTCGCGACGATGGGCATCACGGGCTCGGCCGCGGCCTCCGATCTCCCGCTGATCATCGCCTTCCTGATCCTGGCGGTGTACACGTACACGAGCGGCCTGCGCGCGCCGGCGATGATCGCGCTCGTGAAGGATACGATGATCTACATCACGGTCATCGCGGCCGTGATCATCATCCCGATCAAGCTCGGCGGCTACGGGCACATCTTCGCCGCCGCCGCGGCGGCGCTGCCGGCCAAGAAAGGCTTCCGCTGATCCTGCCGCCCGCGGCGTACATGCCGTACGCGTCGCTCGCGCTCGGCTCCGCGCTCGCGCTGTTCATGTACCCGCACGCGATCACCGGCGTGCTCGCCTCGTACAGCGGCCGGGTCGTGCGCCGGAACGCGGCGCTGCTGCCGGCGTACTCCCTCGTGCTCGGCCTGCTGGCGCTCCTCGGCTACATGGCGATCGCCGCGGGGATCACCGCCCCGTCGCCGACCCTGATCGTCCCGCGCCTGTTCAACGCGATGTTCCCGGCGTGGTTCGCCGGATTCGCGTTCGCGGCGATCGCGATCGGCGCGCTCGTGCCGGCCGCGATCATGTCCATCGCCGCCTCGAACCTCTTTACGCGGAACATCTACCACGCGTACTTCAAGGCGGTGAGCGACCCGGGCGAGGAAGCGTCCGTCGCGAAGTTTGTCTCGCTGATCGTGAAGGTCGGCGCGCTCGTGTTCGTCCTCTCCCTGGGGAACGCGTACGCGATCTACCTCCAGCTGCTCGGCGGCCTGTGGATTTTACAGACGTTCCCGTCGATCGCGTTCGGCCTGTACACCCGGTGGTTCCATCACGTGGCGCTGCTCCTCGGGTGGCTCGCCGGCATGGTGTGGGGCACCTACATGGCGGTGACGAACAACTTCACGCCGGTTTATCCCATCCACGTCTTCGGCCACACGCTGCCGCTGTACGCGGGGCTGTCCGCGTTTGTGCTGAACATCGTGGTCTCGATCGTGCTGACGGTGCTCTTCGACCTGATCGGGGTCGCGCGCGGGACGGACCAAACGGCGCGGGACGACTACGGCGCCGAGGACCAGGGCGCGCCGGTCGCGGCCGGCTAGACGTCACCCGCCCAGGGCCGCGTAGAACCGGCGGGGCGGGATCCGCGATCCCGCCCCGCCGATGCCGCGTGGGGCGCGCATGCGCCGGGGCGGCGAACCTACCTCGTCCGGTCCGACGCGACGATCGGTGTGTCGAGCGCGCCGAGCCCCGTGATCTCGACCCGGACGAGGTCGCCCGGGCGGAGCCAGCGCGGCGGGGTGCGCGCGAATCCGACGCCGCTCGGCGTGCCGGTCGCGATCACGTCCCCGGGCTCCAGGCGTCAGCGCCCGGGAGACGTCCGCGATCAGATAGGCGACCGAGAAGATCATCGTGCTCGTGTCGGCCTCCTGCATTCGCTCGCCGCTCACGTCGACCGTGAGCGTCAGCGCCTGGGGGTCCGGGACCTCGTCCCGCGTCACGAGCGCCGGCCCGAACGGGCCGCTGCGGTCGAAGTTCTTGCCGAGCATCCACTGGGACGTCCGCCGCTGGTAGTCCCGGATTGAGAGATCGTTGAAGATCGCGTACCCGGCGACGTGCTCGAGCGCGCGCGCTTCGGGGATGTCGCGCCCTCCCGCGCCGATGATCACGGCCAGCTCGCCCTCATAGTCGACCTGCGTGCTCGCGCGCGGCATGACGTACGGCTCGCCGGGGCCGAGCAGGCTGTGGGGAAACCGTCCGAAGAAGATCGGGATCTCCGGGGGCGCGCTGCCGCCCTCGCGCGCGTGCTCGGCGTAGTTGCGGCCGACGCACAGGATCTTCGGCGGCGCCGGGACCGGCGGGAGGAGGCGGACCTCGCCGCGCCGCCACGCGATGCCCGCGGCTTCGAGGGCCGCGGCTCCTGTGCCGGTCAGGCGTGTGCGGGTGTCGTCGACGAGCCGGCGCGCGAGCGCCAGCGCGTCGTCGCCGCCCGCGAGAAACCGCCGCATCGACGGGGGGACGGCCGCGCGGGCCTGCGCCGCAGGATGGGGCGCGCCGGCCGCCGCGTCGCGCGCCTGCGCGGCGCTCGTGAGGTCGATCACCCAGTCTCCGGCCAGCGCGCCGATCCGCGTCCGGCCGCGCGCCGCGAACGTCACGAGCCGCATCGTCCACCTCCCCAGGGAGTCTCGCGGGGTGATTGGCCCCGGGCCCGTCCCGTCCCTGCCGTTGACGCCGGGCGCCGCGCGGAGTACTATTTATCTAGAATGAATACTAATAAGGATCCGATGCAGATAGGCGCGCCCGCGGCCGATCTGCGCCGCCGGCTCGCCGCGCGCGGCGGGCGGCTGACCCCGCAGCGCATGGCGATCTACGAGGCGGTCGTGGGGCGGACGACGCATCCGAGCGCCCGGACGGTGTACGCGGAGGTCCGGCGGCGCTTCCCGGGGCTCAGCCAGGCGACGGTGTACGCGACGCTCGACCTCTTTGCAGAGCTCGGCTTGGTGCACGAGATCGGCGGGCCGGTCCGGCGATACGACGGGAGGGTGGGGCCGCACATGAACCTGATCTGCGAGCGGTGCGGAACGGTGGTGGACGTGCCGGAGATGCGGCTCAGTGAGCTCGAGCGCGCGGCCGCGACCCGGGCGAGGTTCCAGGTGCGGTCGGCCCGGTTCGAGCTGCACGGGCTGTGCCCGCGGTGCCGGCGGGGCCGGGCGGGGCGGGGGCGATGACGCCCGACGACGAGGGGGCGGCGGGGGCGGTCGCGGCTGCGCCGACGACGCCAGACCCTCCGGTGTCGACCGCCGGCGAGGTGCACTCGCGGTACCTACTCAGAGTGGTGCAGCCGGCGCTGCTCGGGCTGATGGACGGGTCGATCTCCACGCTCGCGCCGCTCTTCGCGACCGCGTTCGCGACGCGGGTCCCCCACACGGCGTTCCTCGTGGGCAGCGCGGCCGCGGTGGGTGCCGGCATCAGCATGGGCTTCGCGGAGGCGCTGTCCGACACCGGCGAAGTGACCGGGCGCGGCAATCCCGTCATCCGGGGGGCGATCACCGGGATGGCGACCCTGCTCGGCGGCATGATGCACGCGCTGCCGTTTCTGATCCCGCGCCTCGGGGTCGCGCTAGCCGTCGCGTACCTGGTGGTCGGTGTCGAGCTGGTCGCGATCGCAATGATCCGGAACCGCTACTTCGGCCTGAGCTTCTGGCTGTCCGTGCTGCAGGTCGTGGTCGGCGGCGGGCTCGTCTTCCTCGCGGGGATTCTGATCGGCAACTCCTGACCCGGCGCCCTAGACGACGCCCCGGGCCGCGGCCGGGGGCCATCCGCACGCGCCCGCGCCCTCGAGATGGGTCCGGCTGTTCGCGTAGTCCACCACCGCGCGCTGCGCCCTCCGGCGAATCCGCGTCACGGAGGCCGTGTCGATCGTCACGGCGCGCAGGCGCGACGCCGGCATGCCGATGACGCGCGTGATCAGCGCGCGGATCGGATCGGCGTGGGAGACGATCGCGACCGCGGCGTCCGGATGCGCCAGCACGAGCCGCTCCATGCCGTCCCACACGCGCTCCGCCATCGCTCGGACCGACTCGACCCCCGTGACGGGCTCCCCGCGGGCGAGGGCCCGCGCGTCGTCGGGAAACCGCGCGTGGATCTCGGTTGAGAACAAGCCCTGCCACGCCGCGTACTCCCGCTCGGTGAACGCGTCGTCCGAGACGACCGTGAGGCCGTGCGGCCGCGCGATCAGCTCGGCGGTCTCCCGCGCCCGCGCGATCGGGCTCGAGACGACCGCCGCGAGCGGGACCGCGGCGAGACGCGCCGACACTGCGCTCGCTTCCCGCCGTCCGTCGTCACTCAGCGGCACGCCCGGCAGGCGCCCCGCGAGGCGGTGCGCGGCGTTCCACTCCGTGATCCCGTGGCGGATGACGTACAGCGTCGTGGGCATGATGGGGGAATTCTCCCGCCCGGGATGGAATCCATGCTGCGATCGTCCTCAAGGAGGCATGGATGCTCCAGAACCCGCTTCGCGACAAGCTCCGCCGCGGCGAGCCCGCGTTCGGCACGATCGTGCCGCTGCCCAGTCCGGAAGTGGTCGAGCTCGTGGCCCTGGCCGGCTACGATTGGGTGCTGCTCGACGGCGAGCACGGCCCGCTCGGTCCCGAGCAGTGGCTGGCGATGGCGCGCGCGTGCCGGGCGGCCGGGGCGACGCCGATCGCCCGCGTGCCGGACCACCGGCCCAAGCAGGTGCTCCAGGCGCTCGACGTGGGATGCCTTGGGGTGATGATCCCCCAGATCGAGACCGTGGAGCAGGCGGCGGCCGCGGTGGCGGCCACCAAGTACGCGCCGGAGGGCACGCGGAGCCTCGCGGGCGGCACGCCCGCGGCGTCGTGGGGCCTCGTGCCGCTCGCGGACCATGTGGCGGCCAGCAACGCGGCCGTCCTGAACGTGCTGCAGATCGAGACGCGGCGCGGGCTCGAGGCGGTGGACGCGATCGCCCGCGTGCCCGGTGCCGACGTGCTGTTCATCGGCCCGTCGGACCTGTCGCAGAGCCTCGGGCATCCCGGCCGCGTCGACCACCCCGACGTGCAGGCGGCGATCCGCCGCATCATCGAGGCGGGCCTCGCGAACCGCGTGGCCGTGGGCATCCTCGCGCTCACCGCGGACGACGTCCGCGCGTACCGCGCGCTCGGCGCCACGATGTTCGTCGACAGCGCGACCCGGACGTTTCTGCGGGCGGCGCAGGCGCAGGTCGCGGCGATGCGCGACGCCGCGGCGGCCTCCCCCGCCGGGAAGCGGTGATCGATGGCGGGCCGGCTTGACTACCACGATCCGTTTCACGAGTTCGCCGGGCGGCTGACCGAGGCGCTCGAGGACAATCACCTCGTCGTCTCCGGCTACGCGTTCTTCGTCGACGTCGATCACATGAGCCGCGAGTACCGGTACGTCGTGCACCTGGAGCGGGAGCCGAACGTCGACGCGCCGCAGACGTTCGCGTGGCCGTGGGCCGAGCTGCGGTTTCTCGTCGACGCCCTGTCGTTCGGCCGCCACATCGCCGAGTACGATGAGGGCGTCGAGTTCTCCCGGACCGTCCACGAGGAGGTCCAGGTCTTCGGGGAGCTCGTGACCGAGATCACGATGGATCGGCTGCTGGTGCCGCCGGACGTCGTCGCGCTCCGCCGCACGCTGACACCGGTCGCCACCGATCCGGGACTGCCGAGCATCAGCCTTCTGCAGCACTTCTCGACGGAGGACGCCGCGCCGGTGTACAGCGCGCGCGTCGAGTCGAGCACCGTCTTGAAGGAAGACGAGCTCGTCGACGCGGAGCGCCCGCGGAAGATCGCCGCCGCCGTCGCGGCGATCCTGAACGCCCTCCAATCGCTCCGGCTCGCCGCCGAGGGCGCGCCGATGCCGCCCGGCGAGTAGGCGTCCCGGCCGACGTGCCCCGCGACGACGAGGTCTTCATGCGCGAGGCGCTCGCGGAGGCCGAGACCGCGGCCGCGCTCGGCGAGGTGCCGATCGGGGCCGTCGTCGTGCACGACGGGCACGTGGTGGGGCGCGGGGGCAACCGGCGGGAACTGCTGCGCGATCCCACGGCCCACGCGGAGATGCTCGCGCTGCGGGAAGCCGCCCGCCACCTCGGCGGCTGGCGGCTGCTCGACTGCACGCTGTACGTCACCCTCGAGCCGTGCCCGATGTGCGCCGGCGCCATGCTGCTGGCGCGGGTTCCCCGGCTGGTGTACGGGGCCGCGGATCCGAAGGCGGGCGCGGCCGGCAGCGTCGTCGAGCTCCTCCGCGACCCCAGGCTGTCCCACGTCGTCGAGGTCACGGCCGGGGTCTGCGCGGAGGAGTGCGGGGATCTGCTCCGGCGGTTCTTCGGCGCGCTCCGGCGTCGGCCGCCGTAGGCACCGGCGCGGCGGCGGGAGTGTCTCCGGACGCGGCAGAATCTCCGGAGGGGACCGTGTGTCGAGACCGACGTCCCGGAGGGCGTGCCGATGGCTCTGCTGCTGCGGGAAGCGCACCTGAGAGATTTGCTGACGATGCGGGAGCTCGTCCCGCTGATGGACCGTACCCTCGCCGCGTTCAGCACGGGGGGCGCGGTGCAGCCGCTGCGCCCGGTCGTGCCGGTCAGCGCGCACGGCGGGCTGCTGGCGGTGATGCCGGCCTACCTCGTCGCGCAGGAGGCGGTCGGGCTCAAGGCCGTGACCGTGTACCCCGGAAACGCCGCCCGCGATCTGCCGACGCACCTCGCGACGATCCTGCTGCTCGACGCCGAGACCGGCGCGCTGCGCGCGCTGCTCGACGGCCGGCTTATCACGGAGATGCGGACCGCGGCGACGTCCGCGGCGGCGACGGCGGCGCTGTCCGCGCGGACGGGCCGCACGCTCGCGCTGCTCGGCGCCGGCGTGCAGGCGCACAGCCACCTCGAGGCGATGCGCGAGGTGCGGCCGGTCGAGGACGTGCGCGTGTGGAGCCGCACGACCGAGCGCGCCGACCGGTTCGCGGGAGAGATGCGGGAGCGGCTCGGCTTGAACGTCTCGGCGGTGCGGTCGCCGCGCGACGCCGTGCGCGGGGCCGACGTGATCTGCACCGTGACGTCGAGCCGCACCCCGGTGCTTGAGGGCGAGTGGCTCGAGCCGGGGATGCACATCAACGCCGTCGGCGCGTGCCTGCCGGACTGGCGCGAGCTCGATACCGACGCCGTCCGCCGGTGCCGGGTGTTCGTCGACAGCCGGCAGAGCGCGCTCGCGGAGGCCGGCGATCTGGTCGTGCCGATCGGGATGAACGCGCTCAGCCCGTCGCACATCCGGGCGGAGATCGGCGAAGTGTTCGCGGGCGGCCACCCCGGGCGGACCGAGGCCGACGAGATCACGCTGTTCGAGTCCCTCGGGCTCGCGGTGGAGGACGTCGCGAGCGCCAAGCTCGCGTACGAGCACGCGCTTGCGCGCGGCATCGGAGACGAACTGAGCTTGGCCTAGACCCGGGCCGGGCCCGGCATCCGGACCAGGACGGGGCGGGCGGGCCCGCCGGGGGGATGGGCGATGCGCATCGTGAGGATGCTGGGGGTCGTGCTGCTGGCGGTCGGGACGGTCCTGGCTCCGTTCGCCGCCGGGCCCGGAGGGGCCGTGGAATCCTCGCCCGCGCAGCGGGACGCGATGCAGGCATTCAACGACGTGGCCGCCACCGCCGCGCAGCTCGACCGCCTGCACGCGGACATGATGGCGCTGCACGGCAAGATGGCCACGCTGTACGAGACGCTGAGCGCCAAGGTCGCGTCGGTCTCGAAGCTGGCCGCGTCGTCGGGGGTGTCCTCAGGAAGGTCCTCGGGGAGCTCGACCGATCTGATGCAGGCGACCCAGCAGATGCAGCAGACGCAGATGAGCTTCAATCTGCAGTACCTGCAGCTGCAGGAGCAGATGCAGAACGACTCGCGCCAGTACACGGTGCTGAGCAACGTGCTGAAGTCGAGGTATGACACGATGAAACGGATTCTCGCGAACATGAAATGACGGCCGGGGTCGCATGGGAGGCGCTGCGATGCTGAGATCGCTGGGGGTGGTGCTGCTTACGATCGGGACGGCCCTGGGGCCGTTCGCCGCCGGATCCCGGGCCGCCGTCGACTCCTCGGCGACCCTGCGGACGCTGAACGACGTGTCGACCAATCTTGCGCAGCTCGAGCGCCTCCACGCGACTATGACGGCCATCGACAGCAAACAGCTCGCGGCGTTCCGGACGCTGAACGGCCGGATCGCGTCGGTCGCGAAGCTCGCCGCCACGCCCGGGGTGTCGCAGTCGGTCCTCATGCAGCAGATCTCGTCGCTCGCGGACCTCTCCACGCAGGACCAGCTGGTGCTGCAGGAGGCGATGCAGCAGAAGGATCAGTTCGAGGAGACCTTCAGCCACCTCCTCAAAGCGACGCAGGCGACCACGAACAGCGTAATCGGCAACATGAAGAAGTAACGGTCGGGGCGGGACGGCGAGGCCGTCCCGCCCCGCTGTCTCGGGCCGCTGCGGATCCGGCGGCTACCGCTCGTCCCCGAACCGCTTGATGTCCTCCGGCGCCGACTTGGTCGCGACCGGCGCCGCGCCCTGCACGGACTGGCGGATCTGCTCGACGATATCGGGGTTCGCGAGCGTCGTGGTGTCGCCGGTGTCCATCGTGTTCGAGATCGCGGCGAGGATCCGGCGCATGATCTTGCCCGAGCGGGTCTTCGGCATGTCGGCGACGATGTGCACCGCCTTCGGCCGCGCGATCTTGCTGATCGAGGTCTCGATCGCGCGCACCACCTTCTCCTCGATCTCGCGGCTCGGCGCGATGCCCGGCCGGAGTGAGACGTAGACTTCGGGGACGCGGCCCCTGAGTTCGTCGACCACCGGCACGACGGCGGCCTCCGCGATCTCCGGGACCGTGAGGCACGCGGACTCGATCTCCTTCGTGCCGAGGCGGTGGCCCGCGACGTTGATCACGTCGTCGACGCGGCCGAGGATGCGGTAGTAGCCGTCTGCGGCCTGCATCGCGCCGTCCCCGGCGAAGTACGGCCAGTCCCGCCAGTCTTTGCTGGCCTTGGCGCGGTTGTACTTCTCGAAGTACTGGCGGACGTACCGGTCGCGGTCGCCCCAGATCGTCTGCATGATCCCCGGCCAGGGGTTGCGGATGCAGATGTTGCCCGCCTTGTTCGAACCCGCCGGGATCTCCTTCCCGGTTTCGTCGTAGATCACCGGGTAGATGCCGGGCATCGCGGGACCGGCGCTGCCGGGCTTCATCGGATCGAGCGCCGGCTTCGTGCTGATCAGAAAGCCGCCGTTCTCCGTCTGCCACCACGTGTCGGTGATCGCGGCCTCGCCCTTGCCGACCGTGTCATAGTACCAGCGCCACGCCTCCGGCTCGATCGGTTCGCCGACCGTCGTCATGCACTTGAAGTGGTACGCGTACTTCTTGGGTTCGTCCGGGCCGACCTTGCGCAGCATCCGGATCGTCGTGGGCGAGGTGTGGAAGATGTTGACGTCGAGCTGCTGCGCGATCCGCCACGGCCGGCCCGCGTCGGGATAGGTGGGCACGCCTTCATACAGGACGCCAGTGGCCGCGAGCGCCAGCGGCCCGTAGACGATGTACGAGTGCCCCGTGATCCAGCCGATGTCGGCGAAGCACCAGTACACGTCGGTGGGGTGGATGTCCTGGATGTACTTGGACGTGCCCGCGACGTACGCGAGGTAGCCGCCGGTGCGGTGCTGGCAGCCCTTCGGCCGGCCGGTCGTCCCGCTCGTGTACATGAGAAACAGCGGCGCTTCCGCGTCCATCGAGACCGGCTCGACGCGCCGGCCGGCGTACGCCTTGAGCACGTCGTTCATGATGTGGTCGCGCCCCGCCACCATCGGCGTCTCCGACGCGCCGCGGTCCCGGAGCCGGCGCCACACCAGCACCTTGTCGATCGTCTGGCCCTCTTTGGCGGCGGCGGCGACCGCGATGTCCGCGTTCGCCTTGTGATCGAGCAGCTTGCCGTTCCGGTAGTAGCCGTCCATGGTGATGAGCACGCGGCTGCCGGAGTCGGCGGCGCGGAGGCCGCACGCTTCACCGCTGAAGCCGCCGAACACAACCGAGTGGATGACGCCGAGCCGCGCGCACGCCAGCATCGTGATCGGCAGCTCCGGCGTCATCGGCAGATGCAGCGTGACGCGGTCGCCGGCCTTGAGGCCCGCGAAGTCCCGCAGCAGCGCCGCGACCTCGTTGACGCGCACGTACAGCTCCTGGTAGGTGAGCACCTCGTGGGGCGCGTCCTCGGGCTCGGGGACGAAGATGAACGCGGCTTTGTTCTTGTACTGCGCGAGATGGCGGTCGACGCAGTTGTAGGACACGTTCAATTTGCCTCCGACGAACCATTTCCAGAACGGTGCGTCGGAGGTGTCGAGCGTCGTGTGCCAGTAGCGGTCCCAGGACAGGAGGTCCGCGTACTCGCGGAAGCACTCGGGGAAGCGCTCGGGGGCGAAGCGCTCGACGACGGCGGGATCCGCCAGGTTCGCCTGGGCGATGAACTTGGGCGAGGGGCGGTAGAGCTCTTCTTCCCGCCAGTGGACGGCGATCTCCGCCTCGGTTACCTCGGTCGGGACCTCACGTTCGTGGGCTTTAGCCATCTGCGCATCCTCCTTGCAGATCCGCCGGGCGGCGCCCGAGCGGACCGCGGGCGGCGGTGTCGTGCCGCCGATTTTGGTTCTGGTCAGGCCCAGAGCATCCCTCTCGCGCGCAGGCTGCCGGAGCCGGCTGTGCTAGGACGGGCGCGAACAGGTTGTCACCAGATAACACCTGCCATTCTCTTCACCCTACTGGAAGACCGCCGGGGATGTATCGGCACACGTGACGGTGATCGTGCCTGCGGACACAGGACAATACGTATGCACAATACCATTCGCCCCTGTGTAGGAACCAGCGGGCTGGTTGGTGTTCGTGTGTTTTTCCACTCTACGGATTGTACGCTCCGGCCAAAATCCTGAGGCACAACCGACACGGTCGCATCGATCTGCTGTCTCTCACGACGCGGCAGATACCGGGCGTTCAAGGCGGTCTTGTCTTTCGATGCATAGGCGGTTTCTATGGTTGCCGCTAATTTTTCTGGCGAGTCAGCGCCATTCGCATATGCCCAATACGGTAGGGAAAGCAGCATTGCGATTGAAGACGCCGTACACACCGTTCGATACACTAGCGGCATTGGCATGTGCATGACGTTCTCCCGTCGGTGTCCCTTGATTGCGTTCCTCAGCGCTTGACGGCGAATACCCGCTGCGCCGGCCGCGTGATCCGCTCGGCGCCGTCGGACGTGACGGCGAACTGATCCTCGATCCCGACCGCGCCTACGCCCGGGAACACCATTTTGGGTTCGATCGCCAACACGACGCCGGGGACGAGCGGCTCCGTGAATCCCTCCGCCAGTACCGGCCACTCGTCGAGCTCCAGGCCGACGCCGTGCCCGACGTACCGGGCGCGCAGGGGGCCGGCTCCCATGAACGCGGCCGCGTACCCAAGTCCGCCGGCACGCTCGACCGCGAGCCGGTACAGCGATGCCGGCGTGACGCCCGGCCGGATCGCGTCCGCGACCGTCCCGAGCACCGCGACCGCCGCGTCGTGCGCCGCGGCGAGCGGCTCGGGCAGCGCCCCGATCACGAGCGTGCGCGTCTGGTCGCAGATGTAGCCGTCGAGCACTCCGGTGTAGTCGAGGATCACGGGGTCGCCCGCGGCGATGCGCCGGTGTCCGGCCCCAAACGGCACGGCCGCGCTCGGGCCCTCGCCGGCGAGGGGCGTGTCGGGCGCGCTCTCGACCGCGCCCGAGGGGCCGGCCAGCAGATGTCCGTAGTAGACCTCCTGATTCCAGCCGCGGGCGCGGACGACGCCCTGATGTCCACCCCGCCGCGCCGCCGCTTCGACCACACCCGACAGCTCGAGCTCCGTCATGCCCTCGCGCAGGGCGCCGACCGCGGCGTGCAGCATCGCCTCGGCGAGGACCGCGGCGGCGCGCATCTTGTCGAGCTCGTAGGGGGACTTGACGGTCCGGACGGTGCGGATCGCGGCCGACACATCCACGAGCTCCACGTCCGGCAGCGCCGCCGCGAGGCGGTCGCGCACCTGGACGGGCAGCACGTCGAGCTCGACCCCCACCCGGCGGACCGGCCCGCCCACGGCGTCGCGCACGAGCGCCGCCAGGCCGCGGAAGCTCGGCAGGGGGAGGACCTGGTCGAGCGCGCTCTCGCTGCGCGCCCGTTCGAGCACGCGCCGGACGCCGTAGGCCGCGCGGCCGCGCGCCGGCACGACGAGGACGCCGGATTGCATGCTGCCCGCGAAGTAGAAGAGGTCGACGTTCTGGGTGATGAGCGCCGCGTCCAGCGCGAGTTGCTCGAGATGCCGCTGCAGCGACGCGGCGCGGCGGATCAGCTCATCCGGCGGGGTCGACGGCATCGGCGCTATCCGACCGTCTGGCGGTGGGCGTAGAGCGCGCGGTACGTCACGAGGCCCCCGTGCGGGGCCCAGCCGCGCACCGCCGCCCGCACCTGGCGCTCAGTGAGGAGGCGCGTCCGGCCGAGGGACCACGCCACGGCTTTGCGGATCGCGAGATCTCCGGCCGGCACGACATCGAACCGCCGAAATCCGCGCAGCAGCACCCACTCGCTCGTCCACCGTCCGATCCCTGGCAGGGCGCTCATCGCGGCGATCGCCTCCTCTGCGGGCATGCGCGCGATCGCGTCCTCCACGAGGCGGCCCGTCCGGAGGCTCTTCGCGATCGCGACGATGGCGCGCGCTTTTGCGGTGCTGATGCCGAGCGCGCGGATCGTCGGGACGCGGACCCCGACGAGGCGCTCCGGCGTGGGGTACGCCCAGTAGCCGCGCCCGCGATAATCGTACCGGATGCCGAACGCGTAGATGAACGCCGCGCGGTGGCGGTTCGCGACCTTCGCGTGGATCTGCTGTCCGAGGACCGTCTGCACCAGCGCCTCGAACAGGGTCCCGTGGCCGGGCAGCGAGAGGCCGCGGTGCGCGCGCGCGACGCGGCGGACGGACGCCGGCAGGCCGCGGAGCCGCACCGGGCCGGGGTCGTCGAGGCCGAGCACGCGCGTTACGAGCCGCCGGACCACCTCCGGCGGCGCGTCGCCGGCCAGGCGCCGGACGGTCACGGTCCGCCCGCACGTCGCTTCGACGAGCACGACGCGGCCGTCGAAGGCGAACAGGCGGCGCCAGCGCCGGCCGTCGCACCAGTGGAGCGGGTCGTGCGGCCCCCGGCGCAGCACCTCGATCGTGCGCAGGAACTCGAAGCCCGCGGGACAGGCGATGCGCGAGCTCGTCGGCATGAATCCTCCCGGAGACGGTGCGGCGGCGCCGCGGGGACCAGTATACCGCACCGGGCCGGGGCGGCGAGCGTCCCGGGGCGGCGCGGCGGGCCCCTTGTATGGAGAGGAGGAAGTCCCCCCCGCGTCGCGAACGAGACACGGCGAGGACCACGACGACGGCCCAACCGCGACCGCTGCCCCGGCATCTTCTGACCATCCTCCGGGCCCGTCGCTCATCGCTGCGCACTTGCTCGTGTGTACGCCTCGGGTACGAGAGTCTGGCATCGCGGTCCTGCGAACATGACGGACCGCGCGCGCCGAGCGCCCGCTCGTCGGCGCATCCCGGCACCACGGATGAAGGAGGGACGAACGGTGAATCGCGTGACGATCACGGTGAACGGCCACACCGATTCGCACGAGGTCGAGCCGCGGCTGCTGCTGGTACACTACATCCGCGACGTGCTGGGCCTGACCGGCACCCACGTCGGCTGCGACACGAGCAACTGCGGCGCGTGCACGATTCTGATGGACGGCAAGGCCGTGAAGTCGTGCACGCTGCTCGCGGTGCAGGCGGACGGGGCCTCGTTCACCACCGTCGAGGGGCTGGCGAAGAACGGGGACCTGCATCCGATCCAGGAAGGGTTCTGGGAGGAGCACGGGCTGCAGTGCGGGTTCTGCACGCCGGGGATGATGCTGACGGCCGTGGAGCTGCTGCACCGCAACCCGAACCCGACCGAGGCGGAGATCCGCGCGGGGCTCGAGGGGAACCTCTGCCGCTGCACCGGGTACCAGCACATCGTCAACGCGATCCAGTACGCGGCCAAGAAGATGCGCGGCGAATCTCCACAGAAGGCGGCGCGGTAGCGCCACGGGGGGGACGTCATGGCCGTCAGCAAGCTCTTTGGAGCGAGGATCAAGCGGCGGGAAGATCCGCGCCTGATCACCGGGAAGGCCACCTACGTCGACGACCTGCAGCTGCCCGGGATGCTCTACGCGCAGATCGTGCGGAGCCCGCACGCCCACGCGAAGGTCGTGCGCGTCCACACGAAGGCCGCGCGCGCGCTGCCCGGGGTCGTGGCGGTCTTCACGGGGAAGGATCTGGAGGGCAAGATCAAGCCGATTCCCACGGCGTGGCTGATCCCGGGGTCCGACCTCAAGACGCCGCCGCATCCCGCGCTCGCGGTTGACGTCGTCCGGTACGTGGGGGACGGCGTCGCGGTGGTCGTCGCCGACAGCCCGTTTGCGGCCGGCGACGGCGCGGCCCTCGTGCGCGTCGAGTACGCGCCGCTGCCGGCGATCGTAGACCAGGAGCGCGCGGTGCGCGACGGCGCGCCGCAGCTGCACGCGGACGCTCCCCGGAACGTGGCGTTCACGTGGCGCGTGGCCGGCGGGGACGCGGAGGCCGCGTTTGCCGAGGCGAAGCGGGACGGCGTCGTGATCTCGCAGCGGTTCCTGAACCAGCGGCTGATCCCGAACGCGATGGAGACGCGCGGGACCGTCGCCCGCTACAACAGCGGCTCGGGCGACCTGACGGTGTGGACGACCACCCAGAACCCGCACATCGCGCGGTTCCTGATGTCCGTCGTCACGGGCATTTCCGAGCAGAAGATTCGGGTCATCGCCCCCGAGGTCGGCGGCGGGTTCGGGAGCAAGATCCCGCTGTACGCGGACGACGCGATCGTCGTGTTCTGCTCGAAGGCGACCGGCCAGCCGGTGAAGTGGATCGAGGACCGCCGGGAAAACTATCTGGCGACGATCCACGGCCGGGACCACATTACCGATTTCGAGGTCGCGGCGCGCAAGGACGGGACCGTGACGGCGATCCGCGGCAAGACGTGGGCCAACCTCGGCGCCTACCTGTCGACCGCCGCCCCGGGCGTCCCGACGATCCTCCACGGCCTCATGATGACGGGGTGCTACGCGATCCCGAACATTTCCTACGAGGTCCAGGGCGTGTTCACGAACACGGTCCCGGTCGACGCGTACCGCGGCGCCGGGCGGCCCGAGGCCACGTACCTGATCGAGCGGATGATGGACCTCGTCGCCGAGCGCGTGAAGATGGACCCGGCCGAGGTGCGCCGCAAGAACTTCATCCCGTCAGACAAGTTCCCGTACACGACGGCCGAGGGCCTGGCCTACGACAGCGGCAACTACGGGCCGGCGCTCACGAAGGCGCTCGATCTCATCGGGTACCAGCGGCTGCGCGAGTTCCAGAAGCAGGGCCCGAAGGACAACCGCTACCTCGGGGTGGGGCTGAGCACGTACGTGGAGATCTGCGGCCTCGGCCCGTCCAAGGTCGCGGGCGCCGTCGGCTTTCAAGGAGGCCTCTGGGAGAGCGCGACGGTGCGGATGCACCCGACCGGGAAGGCGACCGTGTTCACCGGGATCTCGCCGCACGGCCAGGGCGAGGAGACGACGTTCGCGCAGATCGTCGCGGAAGAGCTGGGACTGCCGGTCGACGACATCGAGGTCGTCCACGGCGACACCGGCGCCGTCTCGATGGGCTGGGGCACGTACGGCAGCCGCTCGACCGTCGTCGGCGGCGCGGCGCTCGTGATCGCTGCGCGCCGCGTGCGCGAGAAGGCGACGAAGATCGCCGCCCACATGCTGGAGGCGGCCGAGGCGGACGTGACGTTCGACCAGGGCCGCTTCTCCGTCCGCGGCAGCCCCGACCGGGTCAAGACGATCCAGGAGGTGACGCTCGCGGCGTACCTCGCGTGGAGCCTGCCGCCCGGGGTCGAGCCCTCGCTCGAGGCGTCGGCGTATTACGACCCGTCGAACTTTACGTTCCCGTTCGGGACGCACATCGCGGCGGTGAAGGTGAACGCGGACACCGGGGAGGTCGAGCTCCGGCGGTACGTCGCGGTGGACGACTGCGGCCGCGTGATCAACCCGATGATCGTGGACGGGCAGGTGCACGGCGGCGTCGTGCAGGGGATCGCGCAGGCGCTGTGGGAAGGAGCGGTATACAGCCCGGAGGGCCAGCTCCTGACCGGATCGATGATGGACTACGCCGTTCCGAAGGCCCATCTGTTCCCGATGTTCATCACCGAGCGGACGGAGACCCCGTCCCCGCACAACCCGCTCGGGGTCAAAGGCGCGGGCGAGACGGGGACGATCGCGAGCACGCCGGCCGTGGTGAACGCGGTGCTCGACGCGCTCCGGCCGCTCGGCGTGACGCACCTCGACATGCCGCTCACGCCGGAGCGGATCTGGAACGCGATCCACGCAGCACAGACCCGGAGGTGACCACACGATGATTCCCGCGGCGTTCGAGTACCATTCGCCGAAGAGCGTCAAAGAGGCGGTCGGCCTGCTCCAGGAGCACGGCGACGATGCCAAGGTGCTGGCCGGCGGCCACAGCCTCCTGCCGATCATGAAGTTCAGGCTCGCGCAGCCGAAGGTCGTCGTCGACATCGGCCGGATCCCCGGACTCGATGGGATCGCCGCCTCGAAGGACGGGGTGACGATCGGCGCGCTCGCGACGCACGATGCGGTCGAGCACAGCGACGTGCTCAAGGACAAGTGCCCGCTCCTCGCGGAGGTCGCGGGGGTGATCGGCGACATGCAGGTCCGCAACCGCGGCACGATCGGCGGCGCGCTGGCGCACGCGGACCCGGCGGCCGATTATCCGGGGGCGGTGCTGGCGCTTGACGCGCAGATCGTGGCTACGGGCCCGAAGGGCAGCCGGACGATCGCGGCCAAGGACTTCTTCGTGGAGATGCTGACCACCGCGCTCGCACCGACGGAGCTGATCACCGAGGTGCGCGTGCCCGCGCTTGCCAAGGGGACCGGGACCGCGTACGTGAAGCACGCGCACCCGGCGAGCGGGTACGCGGTCGTCGGCGTGGCGGTCGTGCTGTCGGTGAGCGGCGGGAAGTGCCAGCGGGTGGCGATCGGCATCAACGGGGTCGAGGGCAAGGCCTATCGCGCGACCGCGGTGGAGAAGGCGCTGGTCGGCCAGGCGCTCGATGAAAAGACCGTCGCCGCGGCGGCCGCGCACGCGGCGAAGGCCGCGGATGCGCAGGGCGACGTGTACGCGTCCGGGGAGTTTCGCGCGCACCTCGCGCAGGTCTATACGAAGCGGGCGGTGCTGCTCGCCGCATCGCGTGCGAAGTAGCGGGTCCGAACGGCACGGCCAGCGCCCCCGCCGGAGCGGGGGCGCTGTGCTATAATTGGCGCGCCCGGAGGGGTGCGAGAGCACGGCCGAATCGGCACGCCTGGAGAGCGTGTAGGTGGGCAACCGCCTCGTGGGTTCAAATCCCACCCCCTCCGCCAGATGCCCCACGAGGTGAGGAGACCAATGGAGAAGCGCGACCTTCGCCGCGCCGGACTGGAGTTTCTGAGGACGCTCGTGATCGCCTTCATCCTGGCCCAGGTGGTCATGGTCTCGGTGGCGCAGGCGTTTCAGGTGGAGCAGTATTCGATGGAGCCGAACCTGCTGCCGCGAGACCGGGTGCTCGTGAACAAGTTCCTCTACCGGTTCGCGCAGCCCCACGAGGGGCAGATCGTGGTCATTCACCCGCCGGACTTTCCACAGCGCAACTACATCAAGCGGGTCGTCGGGACCCCGGGCCAGTCGATCTGGATTCACGACGGGCGCGTCTACGTCGACAACCGGCTGCTGTCGGAGCCCTACCTGCACGTCGCCACCGATGGGACCTACGGGCCGACCACGGTCCCCGCCCGCGACATCTTCGTGCTCGGCGACAACCGCGACAACAGCGAGGACAGCCGGTCGTTCGGATTCGTGCCGTACGCCAACGTCGTCGGCGAAGCGGTGATGATCTACTGGCCGCCCGACCGCGCGCGGGTATTTCGGTAGCGCGCGCGCCCTCCGCTTCGCGTCCCGCGTAGCACGGCCGGCGCTTTGTTGTCGGAAAACCTCATCAGACGTGCGCCCGACACCGTGCGGGCGGGTCGCGTGCGCATACGGCCGTCCCCATTTTTTCGCGCTTCTTAATCGCCCGTTCACGTTCCACCGGCACGCGCAGTATGCGTTCTGCCAGACAATCAAGCGGGGCGTGGAACAGCGCTACTCGGGCGGGAGACGGCACAGCACGGCGTAAGTTCACGACAGGCTATCTACTTCGCATCGCAGCCGCAGTCCAAACTCCGCCGGGTCTCGCGTACGGCGCGGACTTCCCGTCACGTATGACGCGGTGCTGAGCACGTACAGACGAGCCAGACGGGGAGCGTGGGGCTCGACCTGTACTTCTAGCGAGGGGGTGGGGCGGTCAGGCGCTGGTGCCGTCGGTTGGTTCTGCGTGGGCGTCCGCACCATCCCGGGCGGCTTGGTCGCGGAGCACGCGGCGCAGAGGCTTCCCGATGAGCGTGGTCGGGATTGCGTCAACGAGCTCGATGCGCCTCGGGACCTTGTAGCTCGGCAGGTGTGCTCGGAGGAACTCGCGGATGTCGGCACGGAGCGGGCTGGGGTCCGCTCCGGGGTGCTCCGGGACCACGTACGCGACGATCGTCTCTCCGCGGATCGGGTGCTTCACTCCGACCACGCCCGCTTGGCGCACGCCTGGATGTTGGCGCAGGACCTCCTCGATCTCGCGCGGGTAGACGTTCAGCCCGGCCGTGATGATCATGTCCTTCTTGCGGTCGAGGAGAAAGAAGAAGCCGTCCTCGTCGGTGCGCCCGATGTCGCCGGTATAGAGCCAGCCGTCGCGAATCGCGTTCGCGGTGTCCTTGGGAGCGTGCCAGTAGCCCTGCATCACCTGCGGTCCCCGCACCACGAGTTCTCCGGGCTCGCCCACGGCCAGCGTCTTGGTTCCGGTCTCCATGTCGACGATCCGCGCTTCGGTGTCCGGGAGGGGGATCCCGATGCTCCCGGGCTTCCGCACGCTGCCCTCCCAGAGCGGATTCGCCGCGACGAGCGGCGAGGCTTCTGTCAGTCCGTAGCCTTCAACCAGCCGGCCGCCGGTGAGCCGCTCGAACTCCTCAACGACGTCCCTTGGCAACTCGGCCGCCCCTGAGACGCACATGCGGATGCTGTGGAGGTCGTACTGCTCCACGTGTTTCAGGCGGTTGATCGCGACGTACATCGCCGGGACGCCCGGGAACACCGACGGCCGGTACCGCGGGACCTGCGCCGCGACCAGGCGCGCGTCGAAGAGGCGCATCAGGACCATGAGCAGGGACGCCCCGAGCCGCACGCCGGCGTTCAGGACGAGCAGCCCATACGCGTGAAATAGCGGGACGACGGTGAGCAGGCACTCCGTGCCTTCTCGTAGGCCGACAAACCACGCGACCCCCTGCGCGGCGTTCACGACGAGGTTATGGTGGGACAGCATCGCCCCGCGCGGCACGCCCGTGGTGCCGCCGGTGTACTGGAGCACGGCGAGCGCGCCGGGGTCCACCGCAATCGCCGGAGCGGCCGCGGACGCCCGGGAGAGGAGCCGGCGCCAGGCGAGCGCGTCTCCGGGCGGCATCGCATCCCCCTCGCGGCGCTCGCGTCCGAGCGTGTAGAGGGTCCGCCACAGCGGCGGAAAGTAATCGGAGATTTTCGTCAGCACGACGTGCTCGAGCGCCGTGCGGGCGCGAATCTCGTCGATCTGCCGATGGAGCCGCGTGAGCGTGACGACGACCCGCGCGCCGGAGTCTTCGAGCACGTGCGCGAGGTCGTCGCCATGGTACAGGGGGTTCACCTGGACTGCGGCGGCGCCCGCCTTGAAGATGCCGTACAGCGCGATCGGATACTGCGGCAGGTTGGGCAGTGCCAGGGCGACCCGGTCGCCGGGCCGAATCCCGAGCCGGATCAGCGCGCGGGCGAATCGATTGCTCAGCCGGTCGAGTGCGCGGTACGTGACGATGCCGGTAAATCCGGGGCCGGCAAGCTGCACGGCCGGCCGATGTGGGAAGCGGCGCGCGGTCGCTTCGAGGACCCCATGGAGGGTGCCGCCGATGTTCGACAGCGTGCGCGGCACCGCGTTCCCGTAGAACCGGTGCCACGGACGATCCTCCACACGTCACCTCCCCGACGGTGCGGGTTGCTGCGGGCTCTCCCCGGCATCGTCGGGGGTGCGATCCGTACACGGATTCCACGCGCACGGCCGCAGTCCTATCGCTGGGTGTCAACCACGTCGATGAGCACATCAGAGGACGAGTGTGGGATCGCACGCGACGAACCACGCCGCGGCACCCGTCGCCGCGAGCCCCGGCATCATCCAGCCGTAGACCTCGCGGAAGAAACTCCGGGTCTCGGCTTCCGCCTGCGCGGCGGCCATCTCCTGGGCCACGGATGCCCCGCCACGGTCCGGCGGCGCCGATCGGGGCAAGACAGGAGTGCGCCCGGCCAGAGCGGAACCTACGCGCGTGGACCGACCTTCACGTGTCCGTGGAGGACCTCGACGACCCTTTGGGTGAGACGATGTACGATGTCGTGAAGTTCTTCCACATTCTCGGCGCCGTGCTCTTCGTCGGCAACATCATCGTGACCGCGATGTGGAAGGCGCGCGCCGACCGCACCGGCGACCTGGCGACGATCGCGTTCGCGAACCGCTTGGTCGCGGCGACCGACCTCGTGTTCACGGTGCCCGGCGCGGTGCTGATCGCGCTGACCGGCTACTTGATGGCCGCGCGGCGCCCGTGGCCGCTGCACGGCCTGCCGTGGCTCGAGTACGGGCAGGGCCTGTTCTGGTTGACGGTCCTGATCTACCTGATCGTGCTGATCCCGGTCCAGCGGCGGATGCTCGCCGCGTCTGACGCCGCGCGCCGCTCCGGCACGCTCCCGCCCGAGTACGGTGGGCTGTCGAAGCGGTGGGCGATGTGGGGCGGCATCGCGACCCTGCTGCCGCTCATCGTCCTCTACATGATGGTCACGAAGCCCTAGCGCCGGAGACCTCACCACATGGCCGCGCAGCACCCGGAGAGCGGGCTGAGCCTGCGCACCTTCGCGCCGATGCTGCTCCTGGACGTCGTCTGCCCGTATCTCACCTACCGGCTGCTCCAGCGCAACGACCCGGCCATGTCGCAGACCGTCGCGCTCTTGCTGTCGGGCGTGTTCCCGGCGCTCGCGAACGTGATCAGCATCGTGCGCAGCCGGTCGCTGGACATCATCGGCGTCATCGTGCTGCTCGGGATCGTCGTCGGCGCCGTGGCGGCCCTGCTCGGCGGCGGCCCGCGGCTGATTCTGATCCGGGAATCGTTCGTCACGGGGGCCGTGGCGCTGGTCTGCCTGGCCTCGCTCTGGGCGCCCCGCCCGCTGCTCTTCTACATCGGCCGCGACTTCTCGACGGGGCACGATCCCGTCCGGATGGCGGCGTTTGACGCGCTGTGGCAGATCCCGGCCGCGCGGCACGTGTTTCGCGTGATGACGGCGGTGTGGGGGATCGGCTGGCTGGCGGAGGTCGCGCTCAAGGTGCTGATCGTGTTCAGCCTGTCGATCCCGGAGGCCCTCGTCGTCGGGCCGATCGAGTCGGGTGCAATCACCCTCGTGCTGATCCTGTGGACCGTGCGGTACGCGCGCGCGGCACGGCGCCGGGGCGAGGCGCGCCTGGCGGCCGCGTCCGGGGGCCAGCCTCCGCCGTCTCGGACGATCCCCTAGGCGCCGCGCGGACCTCGCGGCTCAGAGTGACAGCAGCCGCGCCCCGCGCACGGCGAGCCACTGACGCACGTCCGCGGCATGGGTCCGCACCCACGCGGCGATCCGCCGTGCGGCGGTCGCGTTGCCGCTCTCACGGACGATCGCTCGCTCGACGGCGTCCACCGAGTCCTGTCCTCCGAGCAACTGGCACGCGTACGTGCCGAGCGCTCCGCCCTCCGCGGCGACATCGTCCTCTGGATTGTTGCCGGCATAGCCCAGCGCGTCCACATAGAGACCGACGCAGGACTTGATGACGTCCGGGAACTCCCGCGTGCAATCGACCAGCGTCCCGCCGCGGTCGCACGCGACGAGGGGGATCTCGGCGGGGGAGTAGGAGTGCGAGAGGCCGTCGTAGCCGTCGAAGTGGCCGTCGTTGAGCACGAGTGCGACCGTCCCCCGGGCGGCGGGGTGCAGGGTCCAGCCGGCGACGCCGTTGTCGTACCGGAGCACCCGGCGAAACGGGTCGACCGCGTACACTTCAAGGACGTTGCAGCAGTGCTCGCCGCCGGTATACATCGTGATGAACAGGGCCGGGGCCGGACCGGTGAACCCCGAGGCGCATTGCACGTCCGTGACCTCCGCCGCCGACGCGAGCACCTCCGGGCCCTTCACGATGCGGACGTGCTGCTCGGGACTCTGTCCCGTCGTGAGGGCGGTGAGCGGCCCGCAGGTCACGCGCGCCGGCGAGTCCGCCGACGCGGGCAGCGGGAGGGCGATCGCGAGGACCAGCAGGACGCGGATCATCCGGGACCTCATCACACGCTCCTCTGGGATGTCAGGATCGCGGTCTCCATTAGGCGGCCGAGGCCGAATCTCCCACGGGGCGGGCGCGGCGGGGCGGCTGTGCTATACTGGCAGGTGGCCGTGCTAGGCGGGGAGCTAGCGGTTCCCTGTACCCGCAACCCGCTACAGCGGGGCTGAATTCCCGCCCGAGGCCTCATCTCTGAGGAACGGCCCGCGTAAGCGGTGAGGAGGATCGGGTCCCGCGCAACGAGATCTTACCAACCCCGCCAGGTCCGGAAGGAAGCAACGGTACGTAAGGCGTTTCGTGTGCCGTGGGGACACCTGGTCGGAGCTGGCTGCGTGGGGACCGCCTCGGAGAAGTTGTCGACGGTGGGTGCACGGCCAAGATCTCCCCGCCCGCCCGGCCGCGTCTAGCCGGGCGGGTTTTGGTAGAAGGCGACCAGCGCCATCAGGTTGTTGACGCCGTGCGCGATCATCCCGGGCAGCAGCGAGCCCGTGTACTCGTACGTGTAGGCGAGGACGAGCCCGAGCATCAGGATCGACAGCGCCGCGGCGGGCTCGAGGTGCGCGGCAGTAAAGAACAGCGCGCTCAGGAACGCCGCGAGATGGCGGTTCAGGCGGCGGCGCAGGGCGCCGAACACCAACCCCCGGAAGAACAGTTCTTCGCCGATCGGCACGATCACGCCCACCAGCACTACGATCGCCGCGAGCTCGAGAGGCTGGTGCACCAGCGTGAGGACGCGAAATACCGGCGTCCGGAGCTCGTCCCGCTGGACCACGGCGTCCGCCGCGCGATGCCCCATCCAGAGCCCGAGCACGAAGACGGTCGCGGCCTGTCCCAGGTTGTTTCCGGCGATCGCCGCGGCGCCGGCCGCGGCGCCCTGCACCAGCGTTCGGCTCCACCGGCCGACGGTGAGGCCGAGCGCGGCGAGGGGGAGCCGGTATTTCATCCGCACGATGTAGAGCGCTCCTCCGGCGAACACCGCGTTCTGGAGGACGGCAAGGGCCCCGATGACGGGCAGGGGCGGGAGGTCTCCCGACGCGCCGCGGAAGACGAAGGCAAGCGTCGGGATCGTCGCCGCGAAGAACAGCGTTAACCCTAAGATCTCGGCCCCGTCCCACGTGTCCGCGCGCGACGGGCGGGTGACGAGGTAGGCCGGGACGGCGAGGGCCACGGCGGCCAGCGAGGCGGCCGCCCATGCCGCCGCCCGCGCGGGACCGACACGCGGCCGCGCGTCCAGGAACACGATGATCGCGGCGGCGGCGGAGATCGCGGCGAAGAGTCGGAGCGGAATGCGGCACCTCCAGGAGTGGCCCTAAGGTTCGGCGAATACGTCGCGAGACCTGCGAGAGGTGAATGATCCGCGTTGTCTCACGTGTCCTTCTACCGGAAATGGCGGCCCCAGACGTTCGAAGACGTGTTCGGACAGGAACGCGTCATTCGCACTCTCCAGAACGCGATCGCGTCGGGCCGCATTGTCCACGCCTACCTGTTCTGCGGGTACCGCGGGACGGGCAAGACGACCACGGCGCGTCTCTTGGCGAAGGCGCTGAACTGCGAGCGCGGCCCCACGCCGACGCCGTGCAACGTGTGCGTCAACTGCCGCGCGATCAGCGACGGGACGTCGTTGGATGTGATCGAGATCGACGCCGCGAGCAACCGCGGCATCGATGAGATCCGGGACCTCCGCGAGAAGATCACCCGCGTGCCGGTCGGCAGCCGCTACAACGTGTACATCATCGACGAGGCCCACATGCTCACGACGGAGGCGGCGAACGCCCTCCTGAAGACGCTGGAGGAGCCGCCCGCGCACGCGGTGCTCGTGCTCGTGACGACCGAGCCGCACCGGCTGCCCCCGACGATCACGTCGCGCACCCAGCGGTTTGAGTTCAAACGGATCCCCCAGGCCACGATCGTCGAGCGGCTCCGGACCATCGCGGCGGAGGAGGGGTTCACGATCGACGACGACGCGCTGCGCCTGATCGCGCGGAGCGCCGACGGGGCGCTGCGCGATGCCGAGAGCCTGCTCGACCAGCTCGGGGCGTTCGGGCAGGGCACGGTGACGACGGCGGACGCGCTCGCCGTCCTCGGCGTGGTCGAGGAAGAGGTGACGCAGGAGCTGGCCGACGCCATCATCGCCGGCGACGCCGCGCGGTGCCTGGTGGCCGCGGGGCGGGCGGTCGACGAGGGCCGCGACGTGCGGCAGCTGCTGCGGGGGCTCGTCGAGCAGTTCCGGGATCTGCTGGTGGTGGCCGTGGTGGCGGAGCCGCAGGGGATTCTCGAGACCAGCGACGCCCGGCTCGCGTCGCTGCGCGCGCAAAGTGCGAAGATCAACCCGGCCGCGATCACGCAGAAGATCCGGCTGCTGGCCGCCGCCGAGGCCGACGCCCGGCAGACGACGCAGCCCCGGATCGTACTCGAGATGGCGCTCCTGCGCGCGGCACGCCCGGAGATGGATCCGTCGCTCGACGGGCTGTCGGCGCGGGTCGCCGCGTTGGAGCGCGGCGGAGCACCGGCGCGCGATGCGGCAGGACCGGCGCCGACACCGACGCCGAAGCCGGCCGAGGTCCCGCCGCCGGCCGCCCCGGACGCCGCCCCGCGGACGCGCGTCCCGCGCCCCGGCCGCAGCGACCCGCCGCCGGACCGCCGGCCCGCGCGGGCGGAGCCGGAGCGCGCGCCTGCGCCCGCCCCCGAGGCCGCGGTGCCGACACCGTCGGCGGCCGAGCCCGCGCCGGATGCCGGCGCGGCGGCGGTGAGCTTTGAGCTGCTCCAGACCAAGTGGGGGCGCGTGATGGAGGAAGTGAAGGCGCAGACGCGCACGGTGCACGCGTTCCTGCTGGAGAGCTCGCCGCGGGAGTTCGCGGGCAACGAGCTCGTGCTCGGGGTGCGCCACCGCTTCCACATGGAGAACCTGCAGGACCGGAAGAACCGCATGATTGTGGAGGACGCGCTCGCGCGCGTGCTCGGCGCTCCCGTGCGCCTGCGGTTTACTTTGGACGACACGCCGGCGCCGCCCGACGTCCCGGCGGAGGAGCCGGCCGCGGGGGAAGACGTGCTGATCTCGGAAGCGGTCCGTCGGTTCGGCAATCCGGTGCAGGAGATCCGGCGCCCCGAGTAGGGCCGGTCCGTCCTGCCCGTCATGCTGTGTCGGGAGTGAGCGATGTTCAACATGCAGAAGATGCTCAAGCAGGTCCAGAAGGTCCAGGAGGAGATGGCCCGGGTCCAGGAAGCGCTGGCGAACGAGCGGGTGGAGGGCACGGCCGGCGGCGGGATGGTCAAGGCGGTGGTATCCGGGCACGGAGACCTCGTGTCGATCTCGATCGATCCGAGCGTCGTCGACCCGCAGGACGTCTCGATGCTGGAAGACTTGGTGCTGGCCGCCGCGGGCGAAGCGCTGCGAAAGGCCAAGGACGTGGCCGCGGAGCGGATGAAGGCGGTGACCGGGGGGATGAATCTGCCGAACCTTCCCGGCCTCGGCGGATGAGCGCCCGATGTATACCTACGCCCCCCCGCTCGCGCGGCTGATCGAAGAACTCGGCAAGCTTCCCACGGTCGGGCCGAGGACCGCGCAGCGCCTCGCGTTCTACATGCTGTCGATGAAGGACGAGGATGCGGAGGCCCTTGCCTCCGCGATCCTGGACTGCAAGCGCCGCATCAGGCACTGTTCCGTGTGCGGCAACATCACCGAGGCCGACCCGTGCGTGTTCTGCACGAACGGCCAGCGAGACCGGTCCGTGATCTGCGTGGTGGAGGACCCCCGCGACATCGCGGCGATGGAGCGCACCCGCGAGTTCAAAGGTGTCTATCACGTCCTGCGGGGCGCAATCTCTCCCCTCGACGGCATCGGGCCGGACGACCTCAGAATCGCCGAGCTGCTGCAGCGGGTCGCGGGCGGCGAGGTGCGCGAGGTGGTCGTCGCCACGAATCCCCGGGTGGAAGGGGAAGCGACCGCGCTGTACCTGTCCAAGGTGTTGAAGCCGCTCGGCGTGCGGGTGACCCGAATCGCGCACGGGCTGCCGGTCGGCGGTGACTTGGAGTACGCGGATGAGGTGACGCTCGCCCGCGCGCTCGAAGGCCGCCGAGACCTCTAGACATCCCGCCGCGACCGTTCCGAGCGCCGCCGCTGATGTCGATCGTCGTCGGCCTGCCGCCGCAGTAGGTTCCCGTCGACGCGCGGAATTGGGCGGTGTCCACCGTGGCACCTTGGGTTAGGGTATTCGTACCTCGCCGGTCTGCCCGTCGATCGTGATCTCCGTCCCGAACGGTCGCGAGAGCGACGCGAACGCGGCCAGAATTTCGTCGGCGGCCGGCGCCGCCGCCAGTCGCGGCGTGCCCCGTTCCGGCCACGGCGTGCCGAAGCCAAGCGACAGGGGGTGCAGCTGGATCCGGACCAGCCGGCGGTCTTCGAACACGCAGAGGGGCAGCACGGTCTCCCAATAGTGCCGGTCGGCGGCAAAGCTCTGCGTGTCGTTCTTGGACAGTTCGCGAAAGAGCTCCGGCGCCGTGCGGCTGGGATCGACCCGTAGGGTCTCGTAGTCGTCCGCGGGGAGCCGCCGCAGGTACTCGAACTGAAAGATGTAGTTGCCGAGCGAGTAGAAGATGGGCTTTCCCCGGTACAGTTCCAGCCCCCGGAGCAGGTGCGGGCCGTGGCCGATCACCATGTCCGCGCCGGCGTCGACGCAGGCGTGGGCAAACGCCGTGATGAAGTCGGCCGGCAGCCAGCGCTCGGCGCCCTGCTCGTGCGCGTGGATGCTGACCAGCGTCAGGTCCGACATCTCCTTCGCGGCCCCGACGGCCTGCGTGTTGGCGGCCAGATCGCCGTCGTGCGGCTCCGTGCGGATGCCGAACTCTTCGCCCACGATGAACGAGCGCTCGGCGAAGACGAACTCCCCTTCGCGCTTTTTCGGGTGCTCGAACCCCATCCAGATGCGGCGCTGCCGCTGGCGTTCGGCGCCGGTCCGCTCGGCGATGCGCCGCACCGCGTCCATGTGCGCCTGATCGACGACGTACAGGGTGTCGAAGCGCTGCGGATTGAGGCCGGGACGGCCGGGCGTGTCGGCACGCTGCGCGCCGCCGCGCTGTCCCGGCGAGAACGTCGAGGCGCAGGCGACCAGTCCGATCCGCCCGCGCGGCGTCTCGAGGAACGCGGGCAGCCGCGCCTCGGCCAGGGTTCGACCGGCGCCGGCGCAGACCAATCCCATCGCCGCCAGGGCGTCCAGCGTCCCGGTGCATCCTTCCTCGCCGTAGTTGAGCGTATGATTGTTGGCGAACGCGGTGAGGTTGAATCCCATCTGCATCAGATCGGCGGCCACGGCGGGCTCCGCGGAGAGGTTCATCCCGCCGCTCTCAACGACGGGCGTGCCGCGGTAGTCGCTCAGCACCATTTCCAAGTTGGTGAACTTGGCGTCCGCCGACCGCACGAGCCGCAGCATCTCGGTAAACGCCGCGTCCTCGTACGGCGGCATCCGCCGCGTGATGAGCGCGTCTCCCGTGGCCGTCACCGTGATCCGCTTGGGCATGACATCCTCCCCGTCGACCGACCCGCCGCGATGTTGCAGGGTGCTTCAGACCGGATCGCGGCCTTCCCTCCCGCGGAGCGCCGCGCGCCCTCGTGGGCCGCCCGCGCCGGTCCCCGGCCCACTGAGGCGTCGGGCCGCCGCGAGGATTGCCTGGACGCCTCCCGCTTGGGTATACTGGCCCCGGTGAGCGTATGGAGTTCATTAGCCCGACTCACGGCCGGCTGAGTTTTGACCGTATGTTTCAGCATCTCGTCGGCTACATGCAGGAGCAGCCAGAGCAGCGGTACCATCTGATCATCGGCACGGACTCGCTGCTGGGCGACGATACCTGCTTTGTGACCGCGGTGGTGATCCATCGTGTCGGGCGGGGCGGCCGCTACTTCTACCACAAGTTTCGCAACCGAAAGATCGAGAGCCTTCGGCAGCGCATTCTGTACGAGACGTCGCTCAGCCTTGAGACGGCGAGCCAGCTCAGCGCGGAGCTGGCCAAGAACGGCGTCAGCGAGCTGCCGGTCGAGATTCACCTCGATGTCGGCGACCGCGGCGAGACCAAGCGCATCATCCGCGAGGTCGTCGGGATGGTGCAGGGCAGCGGGTACGCCGCGGTGACCAAGCCGGACAGTTACGGCGCGAGCAAAGTCGCCGATCGCGAGACCGGCAAGTCGTCGCCGCGGATGCGATCCCACGCCCGGGTGCCGGCGGCGCGGCGCGCCGCCGGCGAGTAGGCGCCCGCGGCGGTCCGAGACCGCCGCGCAGGAGGCCCTGTGACCCCTCGCACACTGGTGGAAAAGATCTGGGACGCGCACGTCGTGCACCGCGGCGACGGTGAGCCCGACCTGCTGTTCGTGGACATGCACCTCGTCCACGAGGTCACCTCGCCGCAGGCGTTCGAGGGGCTCCGGATCCATCACCGGCGGGTGCGCCGCCCGGACCTGACGTTTGCCGTGCTCGACCACAACGTGCCGACCTGGCCGCGTACGCAGCCGATCACCGATCCGATCAGCAAGAAGCAGATCGAGGCGCTCGAGCGGAACGCTCCGGAGTTCGGGGTGCGGCTCGAAGGCCTCCTGAGCCAGCGGCAGGGGATCGTGCACATCATCGGGCCGGAATTGGGGCTCACGCTGCCGGGGATGCTGATCGTGTGCGGAGACAGTCACACGGCGACCCACGGGGCGCTCGGCGCGCTCGCGTTCGGCATCGGCACGTCCGAGGTGGAGCACGTGCTGGCGACCCAGATGCTGCCCCAGCGGCGGCCGAAGACGATGGAGATCCGCGTGGACGGCGCGCTCCCGCCGGGCACCACGCCGAAGGATCTGATCTTGGGCATCATCCGGAAGATCGGCGTCGGCGGCGGCATGGGGCACGTGGTCGAATACACCGGGTCGACGATCCGGGCGCTTTCCATGGAAGGGCGCATGACGGTCTGCAACATGACGATCGAGGGCGGGGCGCGTGCCGGGCTCATCGCCCCGGACGACACGACGCTCGCGTACTCGGAGGGCCGGCCGTACGCGCCGCGTGGCGCGGCGTGGGCGCGGGCCGTGGAGTATTGGCGGGGACTCCCGACCGACCCGGGAGCGTCCTACGACGCGCGGGTCGAGCTGGACGCGAAGACGATCGAGCCGTTCGTGACGTGGGGCACGAATCCGTCGCAGTCCGAGCCGGTGACGGGCCGCGTGCCCGATCCGGACGCGCAGTCCGATCCGCGGGCGCGCGCCGCGGTGGAGCGGGCGCTCGCGTACATGGCCCTGCGGCCGGGCACGCCGATTCAGGAGATCGCGGTCGACCGAGTGTTCATCGGGTCGTGCACCAACGCGCGGATCGAGGATCTGCGGGCGGCCGCGCGCATCGCGGACGGCCGGAAGGTGAACCCGTCCGTGCGGGCGCTCGTCGTGCCGGGCTCGCAGCAGGTCAAGGCCGCGGCGGAGCGAGAGGGGCTCGACCGGATCTTCCTCGGCGCGGGATTCGAGTGGCGCGAGGCGGGCTGTTCGATGTGCCTCGGGATGAACCCCGACATTCTCGGTCCGGGCGAGCGGTGCGCGTCGACGTCCAACCGGAACTTCGAGGGGCGGCAGGGGCCCGGGGGCCGGACGCACCTCGTGAGCCCGCCGATGGCGGCCGCCGCGGCGATCGCCGGCCACTTCGTGGACATCCGTGCGTGGGGGGGCGAGCGATGAAACCGTTTACCAACCATACCGGCGTGGCGGTGCCCTTCGACCGCGCGGACGTGGACACGGATCTGATCATCCCCGCGCGCTTCCTCAAGCGCATCGAGCGCACCGGCTACGGCGACGTCCTGTTCCAGAGCCTGCGCTATCTTCCCGACGGCTCCCCGAACCCCGAGTTCGTGTTGAACCGGCCGCAGTACCGGGAGGGGTCGGTGCTCGTGGCGGGCCGCAACTTCGGCTGCGGCTCCTCGCGGGAGCACGCGGCGTGGGCCCTCCAGGACTACGGCTTTTCGGTGGTGATCGCGCCCTCGTTCGCGGACATCTTCTCGAACAACGCGGCGCAGATCGGTCTCTTGACGGTGGTGCTCCCCGAGGCGCGGATCCGGGAGATCCTCGAGACCGCATCCGCGCGCGAGGGGTACCAGCTGACGGTCGATCTCGAGGGCCAGACGGTCGTCGACGGGTTCGGGCGGCGGGACCGATTCGAGATCGATGCGTTCAAGCGGCACTGCCTGCTCAACGGGCTCGATCCGATCGGCCTGACGCTCCAGCACGAGGCCGAGCTCGTGCGGTTCGAAGCGGGACGGCCGGACTGGATGCCGCGCGTCGCGGCCGAGGGATAGCGCCCGCGCGATCGTGATGGCGCGCGGCGGGCGCGCGCGCTAGCCGCCCGGCGCGGGGCGCGGACGGAGTTCGGTCAGCCCCCCGAGGTACGGCACGAGCGGCACCGGGACCCGCACGCTGCCGTCCTCCTGCTGGTAGTTCTCTAAGATCGCCACGATCGTCCGGGGCACCGCGAGCGCCGTGCCGTTCAGCGTGTGCACGAACTCCGTCCCCCGCTCGCGCCGCCGCAGGCGGATGTTGAGCGCGCGTGACTGAAAGTCGGTGCAGTTGCTGCACGACTGCGTCTCCCCGTAATCCCCGCGCCCCGGCATCCACGTCTCGATGTCGAACTTGCGCGCCGCGGGATCGCCGAGATCCCCGGCGGCGATGTTGACGACGCGGTACGGCAGGCCGAGCGTTTGCCACAGCCGCTCCTCCACGTCGAGCAGATGCTCATGCTCCTCCCACGACCGGTCGGGGTGGCAGTACGAGAACATCTCGACCTTGTCGAACTGGTGCACCCGGAAGATCCCGCGCGTGTCCTTGCCGAGCGCCCCGGCCTCCCGGCGGAAGCACGTCGAGATGCCGCAGAGGCGGATCGGCAGCGCGGAGTCGTCCAGCATCTCGCCGGCGTACATGGCGCCGAGCGCCATCTCCGAGGTGCCGGTCAGCGCCAAGTCCTCGCCTTCGACGCGGTATACCATCTGGTCGTCGAGTAGCGCGCCGCCCATCATGCTGAGGAGGTGCTCCTGGCGGACGAGCACCGGGGTGATCGTCGGAGAGAAGCCCTCCGCGAGCAGCCGGTCGACCGCGTAGCGGATCAGGGCCAGCTCGAGCAGGGCGCCGTCCCCGCGCAGGAAGAAGAACCGCGATCCCGACACCTTGGCGCCGCGCTCCATGTCGAGGAGGCCGAGCCGCGTGCCGAGCTCCACGTGATCCCGCGGCGCGAACGGAAACGCCGGGATCTCCCCCACCAGGCGGAGGACCTCGCTGTGATCGGCGCCGCCCGCGGGAACCGACGGATGCGGCGGGTTCGGGATCAGTGCCAGCGCCGCGTTCAGGGTGGCTTCGGTCGCGGCGAGGGCGGGTTCCTCGGCCTTGATCTCCGCCGCGAGCCGCTTCATCTCGTCGATCCGCGTGCTGCGCGCCTCGCCGCTGAGGCGGGGAATCTCTTCGGACGCCCGCTTCTGCGCCGCGCGCAGCTCCTCGACGCGGTGCAGGTACTCACGCCGGGTCCGGTCGAGGGCGAGCACCCGATCCACAAGGCCGGGGTCGAGCCCGCGCTTCGTCATCGAGGCGCGGAAGAGGTCCGGCTGTTCGCGCAGCAGTCTGAGATCGATCACGAGTGGGCGTCCGCTCGCATCGGCTACCGCCGCGCCGCGGTCTCGAGGACCTGCCGCGCCGCCAACAGGCCCGCGTTGGTCTCGACCGGATGTCCGACGTCGCTCAGGGAGCGGCCGAGCGCCTCGAGCCCGGTGAGCAGCCACTCCGGCAGCATGTAGCCGAGATGCCCGATCCGGATGGTCGTCTGATCCAGGCGGCCGATGCCCGCTCCCAGCACGACGTCGTACGCGTCCCGCGCGCGCGCGACGACGGCGCGTCCCTGTACGCCGTCGGGCATCACGACCGGCGTCACCGTGTCGACGGCGTACGCATCCTCGGCCAGCGTCCTGAGCCCCATGCCCCGGACGCCCGCACGGGCGGTCCGGGCCAGGCGGCGGTGGCGCTCGAACACCTGCGCGAGTCCTTCGCGGAGGATCAGGCCGACCGCCGCATGCACCGCGAACACGATGCTCATCGCCGGCGTAAACGGCGTGGACGGTGAGGCCCCTTCGATCTGCGCCTTGGCCTTGCGCAGGTCGAAGTAGAACTTGGGCAGCGTGGACCGCTCCGCCGCCTGCCACGCCCGCGCGCTCACGCTGACGAACGCAAGGCCCGGCGGGCTCATCAGCGCTTTCTGAGAGCCGGTCACGGCGACATCCACGCCCCAGCCGTCGGTGTCGATCGGGACCGCGCCGATCGAGCTGATCCCGTCCACCATCAGGAGCGCCGGGTGATCGCCGAGCGCCTCGCGGACGCCGCGCACGTCGTTCAGCACCCCCGTGCTGGTCTCGCTCTGCGTGACCAAGACCGCGCGGTATTCCCGCCGGGCATCTTTCCGGAGGTGCTCGGCGACCGCCTCGAGCGGGGTGGGCTTCCCCCACGCCGCCTCCACGCGGTCCACGCGCACGCCGTACTGCTCGGCGATCACCGCCCACCGCTCGCAGAAGCTGCCGTTGTTGACCGACAGGACGCGGTCGCCGGCGGACAGGAAGTTGACGATCGACGCCTCCAAGCCGCCGGTGCCGGACGAGCTGAGCGGGATGATCTCGTTCTTCGTCTGGAAGATCGTCCCGAGGCCGTCCAGGATGTCCCGGATCATCCGGCCGAACACCGGGCCGCGGTGGTTGATCATCTGCCGGTCCATCGCTTGGAGCACTTCGGGCGGCAGTGGGGTCGGGCCGGGAATCAGCAGGGTGGTCCGGGTCATGACGCTCCCCCTCGTGGTGCGTGTGGCGCGGTCCGCCTGGACGCGCGCGTCTCGCCGAAACGAAAAGTGCTCCCGCCGTGCGGAGGCGAGAGCATCACCGCGGTGTCAGTGCAGTTCCAGGCAGCCGCGCCTGGCACGCAACAGCGATCACGCGCGCCGTCCGGATGCGCTCCGACTCGCCGGGCGTGCCCGGAGCAGCACGACCGAAGGTCGCCGTCGCCGGACGCATCTCCGACTGTATCAGGATGATACCATTCACCGGCTCGAGGCGTCAACGCGACGGCGCGGACCGCGGCACGATCGCGCCTGATTCGCAAAGAGAGGTGCGCCGGACGCCTGGCATGGTGGGCCGATGCGAATTGTCGTTCGACTCCTGGCTGTCCTGCTCACGATCGGCGTGCTCAGCGCGATGCCGGTCCGCACGGCCGACACCTACGGCTATACGATCACCGACGTGCCGGACACGTTTGCCACGTACGCCCAGGGCGTTAATGGTTTAGCATAATATGGTCTCATCCGCAGCGCGAGGCCTTAACGGCAAATTTCAGAATTGAGGAGACTGCCGCGTTTACCGTGCTGCAGCGCCCGCAGTAAATGCGGCCGCCTCTGTCGCTGTGTTGGTCAGTTCCTGACACCGTACTACCATGCCATTGCGGATGGTCCACAGATGCACCAGCGGCGAATCGATCCGCTTGCCCGTCAGCTTGACGCGCGCCTGATACCGCCCGGCCGCTACCACGTTGTCACCCTGCACCGCGAACGGTTCCATCGTCACCGTGATGTCGTCGAGGTTCTCGCCGAGCGCCTGGAAGAACTTCGCCCAGCCCTCGCGTCCGTGCCAATTTCCAGCCCACGGAATCGCCGACGGCCCCTCGAAGTTCAGGTCCGCCTGCGGATCCAGGTGATTCAGGACGGCCGCGATATCGCCGCGGCTGAACTCGTGGTACACACTCTGAACCAAAGCCACATTGGCTTGGTCACTCACCTTCTTCCTCCCTAAATTCAGATTCCACAGTGTCTTCGGCAGTCGCCCCTGACCGGGGGATGCTGTACCTTTGCGGGCTTGCCGATTCGTCGTTCCTTCTCTGAAACGACGTCTATATGATCCGGAACTTCCATTATCTGTGCCTGAACACCTTCTGTTGCAAAAGTCCATCTGGCTCTTCGGGGTAAGTGAACGCGCCGCACCCCGGGGCTGCTGAGCGAGTTCGCCAGCCTGCGCGTCCGGGATCATCCCGAACGGCATCGCGGAGCAGCAGAATCTGGCGCTGACTGCCGTCGGCACCGGTCCGTTCCGGCTGCGGGAGTCTGTGCCGCCCTGTGTATCACCGGCGCTGACAGCGGAACAGGTCCCCACCGGTCGCCGTAGAATCAAGCCGAGTGCTGTTCGGTCACACGGTAAGGATCGCTGTGGTAAACGACACATCTGCATAGGTGAGGTAGATGCGCAGATCGCTGTTCGTGTGGACCGCAGTGTTCTTGGCGGCCGTCTTCCCGGCCGCGCTCGGCGTGGACAGCAGTATCGCTGCCGGTGCAGCCGCATCCGGCTTCCCGACAGGCAACATCACGATCACCATGTTCGGCAGCGACGAGCTGCCGCAGTTTCAGCTCGAGCAGAGCCTGATCGCAGGCTGGAACAAGGCGCACCCGAACGTGACCGTGCAGGCGCAGCAGGCGCCCCTCGGCCCTGCGTTTCAGAAGCTTTCGACCGAGCTGCCGGCCGGGAGCGGGCCAACGATCTTCTCGGTCTTCGAGCCCTGGATCGAAGGCTTTTACCCGTACATGGCGCCAGCGAATCCGGCCGCGTTCGAGCTCCCGAGCATGAGTCAGATTTATGCGCTGTATCTCCCGCACTCGCTCGACGCCCAGAGCCGGCAGGGCCAGATTTACTGCCTTCCGAGTGCGGCTCCTTCATGGAGTCTGCTCATTAACAGACCGGAGTTCACGGCGGCGGGCCTCAGGATCCCGCAGGACGTTCCGCACACGTGGGCGCAGGTCGCCGCGCTGCAGAAGCGGCTGACGAAGTATGACAGTAGTCATCACCTCATTCAGCGCGGCTTCGGCGTTCGGTACACCGCGGGGCCCCAGTGGTACTCGATGCTGTTCGTCGCGTCCGTCGAGTCGCAGGGCGCGCAGGTGCTGGACAGCAGCGGGAACCCGCTGCTCACGTCCGCGGCGGCCGCGAAGGCGATGCAGATCTTTCAGGAGACCGCGGTCGATCCTTCCGTCACCAAAGCCGTTCAGACGTCTCCGTATCAGGATTTTGCCGACGGCCTCGACGTCATGTCGTACGGCGGCGCGAACGCGCTCAGCTTCGCCGAGCGCCTGAATCCGAAGCTGACCGGCAACGTCTACGTCTCGCAGCTCCCGAGCTTGTCGGGGCAGGTCGGGGGATCGCCCAAGTACTCGTTCGACTATTGCGTCAGTAAGAGCGCGTCCGCCGACGAGCAGTACGCAGCCTGGAGCCTGATCGACTACATGACGAACCACGGCGATCTGTATTGGACGAAGACCGGTGCGATACAGCCGCGGAAGAACTTTTTCGCCTCCAGCGCGGTGAAGAGCACGCCGTTCATCAGTGTCTTCGAGAACGAGCTGGTCCATGCGCAGGCACTTCCCGAGACAAGCCACTGGGGTCAGCTGCAGCAGGCGATTCAGGACGGGGTTCAGAAGGTCGTGTTCAAGCAGGAGCCGATCTCGCAGGCACTTCCGGAGATGCAGAAGGAGTACTTGCAATCGATTGGCAAATAGCGGGCCGGACGTTCGCCCGCGCTGAAGCCGCAGCGATCGTGTCGGTCTGGCGAGGCCCCGTGAGCGCCGAGCCGGCGCGTCGGGATGTCAAGACCCGTGACCGTAGCACTCAGCCAAGCGCCACCGGTCGAGAACAACGAACGTACTCTACCACAGTCCCTTAGGGGTGAGAATCGTGCGCAGATCGCTTCTCGTGTGGATCGCAGTGTGCTTGGCGGCCGTGCTCCCGGCCGCCTTCGGGGTGGGCAGCAGCATCGCCGCAAGTCCGGCCGGGTCGGCCTTCCCGGCTGGGAACATCACGATCACCATGAACGGCAGCGACGAGCTGCCGTCGTTCCAGTTCGAACAGAAGTACATCACGGAGTGGCAGAAGCTGCACCCGAACGTTACCGTGCAGGCGCAGCAGGCGCCCCTCGGCCCGGCGTTCCAGCAGCTCTCGACCCAGCTGCCGGCCGGGGGCGGGCCGACGCTCTTCTCGGCGTTCGAGCCGTGGATCGAGGGGTTCATCCCGTACATGGCGCCGGCGACCCCGGGTCCGTTCGACGTGCCGAACGTGAGCCAGATCTACGCGCTGTATCTTCCGCACGCGCTCGACGCGCAGAGCCGGGCGGGCCAGATCTACTGCCTCCCGAGCGTGGCACCGGCGTGGAGCCTGTTCATCAACAAGCCGCTGTTCACGGCCGCGGGGCTCAAGATTCCGCAGGACGTGCCGCACACCTGGGCGCAGGTCGCCGCCCTGCAGAAGACGCTGACGAAGTACGACAGCAATCATCACCTCGTCCAGCGGGGGTTCGGCATCCGGTACACCGCCGGCCCCCAATGGTACGCCATGCTGTTCGTCGCGTCCGTGGAATCGCAGGGCGCGCGGGTGCTGGACCCCAGCGGAAACCCGCTCTTGACCTCGGCGGCGGCGGCCAAGGCGATGCAGATCTTCCCGGATGTCGCGGTCGAGCCGACCGTCACCAAGGACGTCCAGACCTCGCCCTACCAGGATTTTGCCGACGGCCTTGACGTGATGTCGTACGGCGGCGCGAACGCCCTCAGCTTCGCCACGCGCCTGAACCCCAAGCTCGAGGGCAACGTCTACGTCTCGTCGCTGCCGAGCCTGTCCGGGCAGATCGGCGGCTCGCCCAAGTACTCGTTCGATTACTGCGTCAACAAGAACGCCTCGGCCGATGAGCAGTACGCCGCCTGGAGTCTCATCAACTACATCACGAACCAGAGCGGCGTCCGCTGGCAGCAGCTCGGCTCCGTGTCGCCGCGGAAGAGCTTCTTCTCCTCACCCGAAGTGAAGGACACTCCGTTTATCAATGTGTTCAGGGATGAGCTCGCCCACGCGCAGCCGCTTCCCCAGACCAAAACCTGGGGACAGCTGCAGATGGCGATTCAGGACGGGGTGCAGAAGGTCGTATTCAAGCAGGAGCCGGTTTCGCAGGCGCTCGACGAGATGCAGAAAGAATACCTGCAGTCGATCGGCAAATAGCGGGCCGGACATCGCCCGCGCTGAGACGACCGCGATGACGCTGCTCCGTGAAGGCCGTGGACGTCACGGAGCCGCGCCGCGGCGTCACGATTCATGAGTACTCAGGGGACGGCGCGCGTGCTCGGCCGCGAGCACGTACCGGCGAGCGGCTTCGTGACCAGGTTTCGCCGCCGCTGGCTCGGCCCGACGCAGCCGTGGTGGGGTTTCGTGTTTGCCCTGCCGATGCTCGGCCTTTTTGTGTGCTTCAAGTTCTGGCCGATGGCGTACGCCGGCTGGCTCAGCCTGACCGACGCGAACCTCACCCAACACACCCGGCACTTTATCGGCGTCCAAAACTACGCGCGGCTCACCCACGATACCGCCTTCCGTGGGGCGCTTGAGACGACGGCGCACTACGTAGGCGCGACCATCGCGATCTCGATGGTGCTGGGGCTCGCCCTCGCGCTCCTGCTGAATCAGAAGGTGCCGGCGCGGGGGCTGTTTCGCACGCTCATCTTTCTGCCGGCCGTGGTGCCGATCATCGTCGTGCCCATCCTCTGGCAGTTTCTCTTCAACGCCTACGGGCTCGTCAACGATGCGCTGACGAGCCTCGGGTTCCCGGCGGTGAACTGGCTGCTCTCCACGCAGGGGGTGGTCCCGGCGCTCGTGATCGCGACGGCCTGGCGGCTCACGCCCCTGTGCATGGTCATCTATCTTACGGGGCTCCAGACGATTCCAGGCGAGCTCTATGAGGCCGCCAAGGTCGACGGAGCCAACACGGTGCGCCGGTTTCGCTCGATTACGGCGCCGCTGCTCCGGCCGACCCTGCTCGTCGTGCTGGTGTTCTCGATCACGCTCACGGTGCAGAACTTCGTGCTGGCGCTCGTGATGACCGGCGGGGGGCCGGACAGCGCGAGCACCACGCTGTCGCTGTTCGTCTACCAGACCGGCTTCCTGGGCTTCCGGATGGGATACGCGTCCGCCACCGCGATCGTGATGCTGGTGATCATCGTCGCGTTGACTCTGGTCAGCCTGCGCGCGTTCAGGCCCGCGGACTGACGTCGCGATGAGCCCGCGGCCCGTCGCACCCCATCACTCGAAGCGCGCGGCCCGCGTGCGTGCCGCGCTGGCGCAGGGCGTGGTGCTCGGGCTGCTCACGCTCGCCGCGGTCGTGTTCCTGATCCCGATCTTCTGGATGATCTCGACGGCACTGAAGTCGAACCCGCATGTGTTCGACCTTCCGATCCAATGGGTGCCGCGCCCTCCGCTCTGGGGCAACTTCCCCGAGGCGTACGCGACGGTCGGCTTCACGCACTATTTCGTCAACAGCACGATCGTCACCGGCAGCGTGACGCTCATCAACGTGACCCTTGCGGCGCTCGCAGGCTACGGGCTCGCGAAGTACCGCTTTGTCGGCAATCATCTTCTGCTCGTGCTCATGCTCACCACGCTGATGCTGCCGCTTGAGGTCATCATGGTGCCGCTGTACCTGACGATGGAACAGCTGCACTGGCTCAACAGCTATCAAGGGATGATCGTCCCCGTGGCCGCGAATGCGATCGGCGTGCTGATGATGCGGCAGTATTTTCTGTCGCTCCCGGATGATCTGATCGCCGCGGCCCGGATCGACGGCGCGGGTCACATCCGGACGTTTCTCCGCATCGGAGTGCCGCTCGCGTGGCCGGCGATTCTCACCGTGGCGGTCCTGATCTTCCAGTCGACCTGGGACGACTTCGTCTGGCCGTTCTTGATCATCAGCAACACCTCGAAGGCGACCGTCCCGCTCGCGGTGCAGATATTCCAGTCCGCCGAGACCTCGAACTTTCCAGAGCTGATGGCGGTTTCGCTGATCGCGTCCCTGCCGCTGACCGTGCTGTTTCTCGTGTTTCAGCGCCAGATCATCGGCGGCGTCGTTACCACGGGGCTGCGGCAGTAGCCGGACGGCCGATGGGCGGCGCGGACCGTGCCGCCCCAACAGAGGAGGAGCGACGTGCTGCGACACACCGTGCTCTTCATTCATCGAGACACCATCACGGGGGAGCAGAAGCTCGCGATACTGCGCGGGCTCGCGTTCCTCCGCATGGAATGCGCAGGGGTGCGCGCGGGCGACTACGGCGACGACCTGCTCGGCGGCTCGAGCCCGCTCAAAGCGGTACCGCCGTGGAAGCGGAGCCCTCGGTGGCGCGCGCGCCGCGAGGGCCCTCCGTGCAACTACGACGCCGCGCTCCATCTCGACTTCGACGATGAGGCGGACATGGCGCGCTACGCTGGTGACGCGGTGCACCGCGCCGTTGCGCGCTTCAACGCCTCCGTGAACGTCGATGGGCTTACGGCGCGCATCGACTGGCGGTACGAGGGAGCCCCGCTGGTTCGGCGCGGGGGCGTGCGCCACACGGCGCTGTTTCTCTGGGCGGACGACGCGCCGGCCGCCGCGCGGGCGCGCGCGCTCGACGCCGTGCGCGGGCTCGCGAACGCGCCCGGGGTCGATGCCGCGGCGGTCGGCGAACGCGTCGGCACCGATGCGGCCGATTTTGACTGGCTCGTGGATCTCCAATGCCGGGACACCGCCGCCGCGCGCGCGGTGGTCGGCGGCGGCCCGTACACGGACGCGATGGGCGTGATCGCGCCGGCGACGAAGTACGAGTGGACCGCGCGGATCACCCACGTCATGCGAGGGTATTGACGATGCCGATGCTGCGCCATTCCGTGATCTGGTTGCTGCGGGATACGACCACGCCTGAGCTGCGCGTCGAGATGCTGAAGGGCCTGGCCTATCTGCGGATGGAATGCCTGATGGTCCGTACGGGCGATTACGGCGACGACCTGTTCGGCGGATCGCGGGGACTGCGCGAGATCCCGTACGCCGAGCGCACCCCGGTGTGGCGGCGCGGTTCGGAGGGACCGCCGAGCAACTACGACGTGGCCCTGCATCTCGACTTCGACGGTTGGGACGAACACGACGCGTACAGCGCGGATCCCGCGCACGGGGCCGGGTCCCGGTTCAACGAGTCGGTGGCGTGGGACGAGCTTACGGCGCGTGTCGACTGGTACGAAGCGCCGCCGCCCCGGCATGGGCACGTGAAGCACGTCGCCATGTTCGTCTGGGCCGACGGCGCGTCCGAGGGCGCGAAGCAGCAGGCGCTCGACGCTGTCCGGGCGCTCGCGGCGGTGCCGGGCGTCGAGGGCGTCGCGGTCGGTCCCAACGTCGGAAAGCTCGTCAGCGACTACGACTGGATCATGGACATTCAACTCCCGGACCGCGCCGCGACGGAACGACTGCTCGGCGGCGCGGCCTATGCCCGCGCGATGGAGGCCGTTGCGGCGGCAACCAAGTACGAATGGACGGCGCGCTTGTCCCACGTCATGCGCGGCCCCTAGCGACGAGGCTCACCCGGACTTCATCCGGTGCTGGATCTGCGCCGTGCGCTCGGGCCGAGTCAGCGACGCGAGCAGCGCCGATGCCTCGCGGTAGACGGGATGGGCGAGAAACTCCTTGGCGCGCGTCTCGTCGAGGAAGTGGGCTTCGACCACGAGATCGGCTCTCCCGATCGTCGCCCAGCCGAGGTCCTCGGCGACCTCGAGCGCGTATAGACCGCCGCAGTCGGCGCGCAGCGCCGCGAGGGCGCGGCGCGCCTCTCGCCTGCCGCGCTCGTCGACGCCGTCTCGCCAGACGTAGAGCGCCAGGTGCCGCACCCGCCCCTGGACCGACGCCGGTCCCGGGTACAGGTAGTCCGCCCGCGCGGTGACCTCCTCAAGGGTCAGCGTGTCGATGAAGTCGCCGACGCGGTAGTGCTGCGGATCCTCCTTGTAGACGTCCCACGCCGCCTTGTCGCGGTGATCACGGAGGAGCGCCAGCCCGTAGTTCGCCTCGCGGGCGAGTCCGAGGTCCTCGCCGAAGTCGATCGCGGCCGCGCTCGGGCTGGCGTAGCTGACGTAGGCGAGGCCCTCTTTGGCCCTCAGCTTCTGCTCCGGCGTCGTGCGCTCGCGCCACCGCCACAGCACCACGCGCCGAATGACCGGTGAGGGCGTCATCCGGCCACCTCTTCGGGACACCATCGGGACCTTCCAGCGGGTAAGTTCGAACAGCGAGACAATGTGTGCACTCCCTTCTTGGCGGTCTTGGACGTCGCGGTGGATTGTATGATCGAGGTCAGACCGTCCGTAGCGCTCGCGCGCAGTCATTCCGGGCGCAATCGGGATCTCCTGCCGGAATTCGGGGTGCCCACCGCGCCCGGACGGGGCATTCGGCGGCGGACCACGTGTGCACGCGTGTGGCGGACGGCTGGGTCACGCGTGACGCGCAACATGGCAGTCGGTCGCGGACCTTGATCGCGCCGGGAAAAGATGGAGTGTATCGCGTACTTCTTGTCGGCAGTGGTGCATCATAGGTGGGATCCCGGCACGGGTGGAGGGGTACGTGTGACACAGCCAGCGGTTTCTATCCGGCTCGCACGGAAGTCCGATGCAAAAGGCTTCATTGACGCCTGGAATAGGGACTTTCGAGCGGGCCACCTGCCCTATACGGGGACGCAGCGCAGACCGGGGTCGGACGTTGAGAGATTCCGCAAGCGCTACGCTGACCGAAAACGGAACGAGTTTACGTTCGTCGCGGTCGACGGCAAGAATCGCGTCCTCGGGTCGTGCGGCTTCGTTGCCAGAGCACGCGGCCGGACCAAGCATCGCGGAGAGCTTGGGTGGGTCGTCCGTCACGAGTATGCGGGACGGGGAATTGCAACGCGGTTGGTGGAGGCGGTGCTGGCAGAGGCAAAACGGAGAGGTTTCAAGCGGGTCGAGGCTGAAATTGCGGTCGAGAACGTCGCCAGCATACGATTGGCACGGCGATTCGGATTCCGCCTTGAGGGCCGGCGCAAGGCGGGAATTGCGCTCGATACCGGCCGATACATGGATACGTATCTCTTCGGACGAGTCCTGAAATAGCGCCTCGACCAGGGTTCGGCAACGGGTCAACTTCAACCACGGCGATCCAAGCAGAGTCCGGACCGGCCCGCCGTGGAGTTGCCGCGCGCATCCAAGAGGTGAGCGGCGCCAGCATGCGCGGGGGCGGGAGACGCTGCACGATGGGCGGAGCGGGGCGCAAGTCATTCGCAGTGGAGCGGGATCAGAACCGATGACGAACGTACGGGAGACAGTCGCGGCATTCCGGCCGGTGGGGTATCTCGACCTTCCGGGCGGCGGGCAGGTCGTCGTCGAGGGCGGATTCGCCTATATCGGCCACATGGCACCTCCGGTCGGTACGACGATCGTGGACGTGCGCGATCCGGCCAAGATGCGGGTGGTGTCCCAGATCAGCGTGCCCGCGGATATCCACTCCCATAAGGTGCGGGTGACCGGGGACGTGATGCTCGTGAATTACGAGCGGTTCCCGGAGGACGATGATTCACACGAGCGTCCGGTCGGGGTCAAGCTGTTCGACATCGCCGATCGATGCCGCCCGCGCGAGATTGCGTTTTTTCGGACGCAGGCTCGGGGCGTGCACCGGTTCGATCTTCAAGGAGATCACGTGTTTCTGTCCACGACCTGGGAGGCGTTTCAGCGCAACATCATGCTGATCCTGGATATCTCGAATCCCGCATCGCCGAGCGTCGTGGGGCATTGGGCGTTGCCGGGTCAGATCCCCGGGGCGCCACCTCCGCCCCGCGGGTACTGGGTCCATCTGGCACTCGCTCGGGGGAACCGAGCGTACCTGGCGTGCGGGCGGGAGGGCGCGGTGATTGTGGATATCTCCGACCCGGCGCACCCGCGCACCGTGGGTGCCACCGCGTGGAACCCCCCGTACGAGCCGCCGACGCACACGTTTCTGCCGGTGCCGCACTTGATTCGCAACCGGCGGTTCGCGGTCGTGACCGACGAGGACGTGGAGGACGACGTGCTCGAGGATCCGCCCGCGTTCATGTGGATGTTGGACATCACCCACGAAGCCCGCCCCGTGCCGGTCGCGACTTATCAGGCGGAGCCGGACGATCTGATCGTGCCCGGCAAGCGGTTCGGAGCGCATCAGCCGTGGGAGCACATTCGCGACGATAACATCGTGTACGTGACCTGGTTCAGCGGCGGGCTGCGGGCGGTGGACATCTCGAACCCGTACCGCCCGCAAGAGATCGCTCGCTACGTGCCGGGTGACGGCGCGCGCGGATTCGTCCCGCAGTCCAACGACGTGTTCGTGGACGATCGCGGTCTGGTCTATCTCATCGATCGATACCGAGGGTTGAGCGTGTTGGAGCTTCGCCGATAGCCCGTCGCCGGACGAGGCCAACGGATGGCTCTCGGCGGCCCGGCTGACGGCCGAAATCGCTTTCGGAGGCGGTAGACATCGTGGAATCGATTGACATCCACTGCCATGTGATTTCCCCCCGGTTCGTCGACGCGGTGCGCCGTGGCACGTTCGCCGATACCGTGCAGACAGAGCGACGCGACGGCGTGGAACGCATGATCTATCACGCTCCCGCCGACGTCGTCTTGGAGCCTGGGACGACCCTCAAGGTCGAGTTGTACGATGAGCGGTTGATCATCGAGGCGTTGAACCGCAGAAAGCTGGACGCGGCGGTCCTCGGGCCGTCGCCCGAGGAGTTCTACTACTGGACGGCACCCGAGGTCGGCGAACGCATCGCCCGGATGCAGAACGACGGCTTCGCGGAAATGGTGCGAGGACATCCGGACCGGTTTCTCGGGCTGGCCACGCTTCCGATGCAGAGCGGCGACGCAGCCGCCCGGGAGCTGGAGCGGGCGGTCACGGTGCTGGGCCTTCGCGGGGCCGAGATCTGCACACATATCAACGGGATGGATCTGGACCATCCGAGCTTGGACGTCGTGTACGCCGCGGCGGAACGTCTCCGCGCGCCGTTGTTCCTCCATCCGCAGAATTGGGGCGACATGCGCCGCCTGCACGACTACGACCTGTGGAATTTGGTGGGATTTCCGACGGAGACGTCGCTCGCGGCCTCGCGGCTGATTTTCGGGGGCGTGTTCGAGAGGTTTCCGAGGCTGCAGGTCATTCTGGCGCACGGCGGCGGGTACTTTCCCTACCAGGTCGGACGGTTGGACCACGGGTTTGCGGCGCGGCGTGCGGCCCGCCAACGTCTGTCCCGGCGCCCCAGCGAGTTTCTCGAGAACCTCTACTGCGACAGTTTGACCCACAACGCGCTGTCGCTGCGATTCCTGCTCGACCGACTGGGGGACGATCACGTGGTGGTCGGCACCGACTATCCGTTCAACATGGGGGACGAGACGCCGGTCGACACGGTGCGCAGCCTCAACCTTGGGCCCGAGCGCGAGACGAAAGTGCTGGGCAAGAACTTGGCAAGGCTGCTGAAGGTGGGATGAACGTGTCCCGGGAGCCGCGATCCGCGCCAGCCCGCGAGCGGAGCCGCATCGTCTACGCCCGGTGCGCGATGCGGGGACCTTCGTGGGGAACGAGGTGACATCGTGATCGCCGACCTGGTCGTGCGCGGGGGGACGGTGGTGACGCCGGACGCGGCCTGGCGCGGGGGCGTCGCGGTGACCGATGGGAAGATCGTGGCGGTCGACCGCGACGACGCGCTGCCGGACGCCCGGGACACGATCGACGCCGCGGGCCTGTACGTCCTGCCTGGCGTGATCGACACGCACGTGCACCTCCGGGACCCCGGCGTGCTCGAGCGGGAGGACTGGACCACGGGGACGCAGGCCGCAGCCGCCGGCGGGGTGACGACGATCCTCGAAATGCCGATCGCGAAGCCCCCGGTGCATACGGCGGTGATTTTGCGAGAGCGTGCGGAGATCGTCGGACCCAAGTCGCTCGTGGATTTCGGTCTGTACGCGGGAGCCAGCCACGACAATCTCGAGGAGATTGCCGGGATGGCGGAGGCCGGGGCGATCGCGTTCAAGACGTTTCGCACCACCCCGGCCTCGGGGCGTGAGGCCGAATTTCTCGGGATCTCCTGCCCGGACGCTGGCCGCATGTTCGAGGTGATGGAGCGGACCGCCCGCACCGGACGGCTGCACGTGGTCCACGCCGAGGACCAGCAACTGGTGGATGTGACCGAGGCACGGGCTCGCGCCACCGGCCGCCGCGACGGACGGGTGCACGCGTGGGCGCGGCCGCCCCTCGCGGAGACGCTGTCGGTCGGGCAGTGCATCGCGCTCGCTGCGGCGACGGGCGCCCGTCTTCAGATTGCGCACGTCAGCGCGCCGGAGGCGATGGAGCTCATAGGCGATGCCAAGCGCCGCGGGCTTCCCGTGACGGCCGAGACGTGTCCGCACTACCTGATGTTGAACGAGGATGCGCTGGAGCAGTGGGGGCCGTACGCGAAATGCAATCCGCCGCTTCGACTGGCGGAGATGCAGGACCGGCTGTGGGAGGCGGTCGCAGACGGACGGATCGATGTGATCGGCACCGACCACTCGCCCTTTCTCGTGCGCGAGAAGGGTCCCGTGGACGGCGACATCTGGGCCGCTCCGCCCGGACTTCCGGGGCTCGAGGAATTTCTGCCGTTGATGCTGACCGCGGTGCACCGAGGCCGGCTGACGCTCTCGAAGCTCGTGCGTCTCGTCTGCGAGAATCCCGCGAAGCTGTTCGGGCTGTGGCCGCGGAAAGGAACCCTCGCCGTGGGAGCGGACGCCGACCTGACGCTGGTCGACGTGGCCGCGGAGTACGTCCACGACCACCGGCAGCTATACACCAAGTCCCGGGACACCGCACTCTGCTACGACGGGATGCGGATGCGGGGCCGGCCCGTCACGACGGTTGTGCGCGGGCGCGTCGTGATGCGGGCCGGCCGCGTGGTCGGAGACGCCGGATGGGGGCGGTGGCTGCGGCCGTTGCTGTGATCGCGGAGTTGTGATCGGCGACCGGCCGGCGCGGAGGGCCTACGCTCGCACGCGCTCCGGGCGGCCGCTGGCCGCGGACCGGTAGATCGCCAGCGCGACCTCAAGCCCGCGCAGCCCGTCTTCTCCGCTGACAGATGGAGGTCGGCGCTCGGTGATCGCGGCGAGAAACTCCGCCGCCTGCTGGGCGAACCGCTGGTCCTCGGGATAATCCCACCGCCGCACGCCTTCCGCGTTTCGGTACTCGACCCCGGCGCCCGTCGTGATGATCAGCGCCCCCTCGGTCCCGAACACCTCGGTCGTCCACGGGCCGAGGCGGCCGAATCCCGGCGCGTTTTCGTACAACACGGCGCTCGCGCCGGTGGCAAACGTCAGCACCGCGCACACCCCGTCTTCGACGGGGGCGGGATTGGAGTAGACGCTGGTGCGCGCGTAGACCTCCGTGATCTCCGCGCCCAGGAGCCAGCGGAGCCGGTCGATCGCGTGCACGCCGCCGTACATGATGACGCCGCCGCCCGCCTCCTGAGGATGCCAGACCCATCGGGGGGTGTCCCCCATGCCGCCGCTCATGAAGCGGTCGAGGGCGGTCGCCGGGCGGCCGAGTTGGCCGCTCTGGATCAACTGCCGTGCGGTCTCGACCTCCGGCCGGAACCGGTGGACGTAGCCGAGCATGAGCCGGACGCCTGCCCGGTCGACGGCGTCCAGGATCGCCGCCGCGTCCTCGAGCGTTGTGGCGAGCGGCTTTTCCATGAGGATGTGCGCGCCCGCCTGGGCGGCCTCTTGGGCGCACCGGCGGTGCATCGCGTGAGGGAGACAGACGATGACCGCATCGACGCCGGCGTCAAGCATGTCGCGGTAGTCCGTGTAGTGGCGCGCGTTGAAGCGGGCCGCAACGCGCGCCCCGCGACCGGCGTCGATCTCGGCGAACGCCGCCACGACGGCCCCCGGGTGCCTGGAGAACGCCTCCGCGTGACGTTCGCCGGCGATGCCGGCGCCGATGATGCCGATGCGGATGGGAGACGAGACCGCCCGTGTTGCGCTCATCGGTACGTCGACCGGGGGTCGAGGGCGGCGCGCAGCCCGTCGCCCATCAGATTGATCGCGAGCACCGCGGATAGGATGGCGAAGCCGGGAAACGTCGAGATCCACCACTCTCCGGCGAGGTAGGCCTGCCCCTCGGAGGTCATGAGCCCCCACTCCGGCGTCGGCGGCTGCGCGCCCATCCCGAGGTAGCTGAGGGCCGAGCCGACGAGAATCGCGCTGCCGACTTGGAGCGTCGAGAGGACCACGACCGGTCCGAGAATGTTGGGCGTGACGTGTCTGAGCATGATCCGGGCATCGGACCCTCCTATCGCGTGTGCCGCCTGAACGTACTCGATCTGACGGATGCCGAGGCAGAGCCCGCGCACGAGGCGCGCGTAGAGCGGGATGGAGGAGACCCCCACGGCCAGCATCACGTTCGTGAGGCCCGGGCCGAGCGCCGCGATGACCATCAGCGCCAGGAGCAGCCCGGGAAACGCCAGCATCGCATCGACGATCCGCATCAGGACCCCGTCGATCCGACCGCCGTGGTACCCTGCGACGACTCCCATCGCCGATCCCGAGACGCCGCCGATCGCGACGCTGATCAGCCCGATCGCGAGTGAGATGCGTGCGCCGAACATCACGCGGCTCAGGATGTCGCGCCCGAGCAGGTCGGTGCCCATCGGGTGCGGGGCGGAGGGGGGCTGCCGCCCGACGCCGCTCAGCGACAGCGGGTCGTACGGGGCGAGGTGGGGCGCGAAGACCGCGATGCCGATCCACAGCAGCAGGACGATCGTGCCGCCCACCGCTCCGCGGTGCCTGCCGAACGTGCGCCACATGACGCCCGCCCGGCGCCGCGCCCCCGCGATCCGAAGTGCGGGCCGCGCCGGCGCGTGCGTTACCATCGTGCCGTCTCACGCATAGCGAATCCGTGGGTCGACCCACGCATACAGGACGTCGATCCCGAGGTTCACGACGACGTAGGAGACGGACGTGAGGAGGACGGCTCCTTGAATGAGCGGATAGTCATGCCACAAGATCGCCTTGACGATGAGGGACCCGAGGCCCGGACGGCTGAACACCGTCTCGGTGATGACGGCGCCGCTCAGCATGCCGCCAAACTGGAGGCCGGCGATCGTGATCACCGGGATGAGGGCGTTCCGGAGCGCGTGCTTGGTGGCGACCACGCTTCGGGGGAGTCCCTTGGCCATCGCGGTGCGCACGTAGTCGTTCCGCAGCGCGTCGATGAGGCTCGCGCGCATGAGCCGGCTGATGATGCCCGCGGACACAAACCCCAGCGTGAACGCCGGCAGGATGATCCCCCGCAGCTGGTCGCCGCTGATCGCCGGCAGCCATTGGAGGTGGATCGACACGAACAGGATCAGCAGGAGCCCGAGCCAGAACAGCGGCATCGACACGCCGAGGAGCGCCACCAGCATGCAGAGGCTGTCGACCCAACCGTTCTCGTGCAGCCCGGCAAGGATGCCGAGCGGGATCCCGATCGCGAGCGCCGCCACCATGCCGGCCAGGCTCAGCTCCAGCGTCTGCCGCGCGGCCGTCGCGACGAGGTCGTTGACCGGTGCCTGGAACCGGATCGACTCCCCGAGGTCGCCGCGCAGGGCGTCGGCGATGAACCGGCCGTACTGCACGTGCAGCGGGAGATCGAGCCCCATGCTCTTCCGCAGCTGCGCGATGCGCTCCGGGGTCGTCACGCCCGCCTCGGCCCCGGCGAGCATCAATTGGACCGGGTCGCCAGGCAGCACGTGCAGGATCGCAAACACCGCTGAAAAGACGAGCAGCACGACCGGGACCAGCACCGCAATCCGCTGGCCGAGGTAGCTCCCCACGCGGTCAGTCCGCCGCGCGCATCGCGCCGGCGTCGGAGCGATCCCGCCGCCGGCTCCGCACCCGTGCGGGTGTGTTACGATATCCGGATGTCATTGACGAAGAACCAGCCGCCGACCGCCCCGAGCTTGAACCCCTTCACGCTCTTCGGCATCGCGTAGAACTGCGGATCGTCGAGGGTCGGGAGGGCCAGCGCCTGCTCGGTGACCAACTTCTGCACGTTCTGGAACGCGGTCTGGCGCACCATGGGATCGGTCGTCCCTTGGCTCTCGAGCAGCAGCTTGTCGAGGTCCGCGTTCTGATAACGCGACCACGCCCAGCCGCCCGGGACGGCGTTCTTCGAGTAGTACTCATCGTACAGGATGTCCGGCTCGTAGCTGCGCAGGCGCTCGTACATCAGGTCGAAGTCGCCGCTCTGCGCGCGCTGCAGCTGCACCGGACCCGGCACGACCTGGGGCGTGAGCGACACGCCGATGTCCCGGAACTGGGCGGCCAGGTACTCGCCGATCTCCTGGTGGTGGAGCATGATCATCGTGAGGGCGAGCGGTTTGCCGTTCTGCTCGCGGATACCGGTGCTGCCGTTGACCTTCCACCCGGCGTCGTCGAGCATCGCCTTCGCCTTGGCGGGATCGTAGGTATAGGCCTGCTCCGCACCCTTCCAATAATAGAGCGTGTACTTGGTGAGCGGTCCTTTGACGACCGTGTAGGTGCCGTTGTAGAGGGTCTGGTTCATCTTGTCCTGGTCGTACGCGTACCGCAGCGCGCGGCGCACCCGGATGTCGTTCAGCCCCGGACGGCTCGTGTTCATCGTGAACATGAGCCCGTTCCCCGGCTGGTACCCGGCGATGACCTGGAAGTTGGGATCGTGTGCGTAGGTCGGCAGGGCCTGCGCCGGCAGGCCGGCGACCATCTGGACCTCGTTGGTCTTCAGCACCTGCCCGAGGACGCCCGCGTCTCCGACGAACTTCACCGTGATGCTGTCGAGGTACGCTGCGCCCGTATGATCCTGGACGGGCGGCCCGCCGCGGTATCCGGGGTTTTTGACGAACTTCACGTGATCGCCTCGGACCCACTCGGTGAGTTTGAACGCGCCCTCGCCGACGAGGTGCTGCTGGAAGCTCGTGCCGTACTGCCGGATCGCGGCCGGCGACCAGATCGGGCAGATGCTGAGCCCGTACAACAGCGCCGGGACCGGCGAACTGTAGATGAACTCGATCGTGTTCTTGTCGATCGCCTCCGTCTTGAGGAAGTTCTTCACCCCGAGGTAGTTGGCCATCAGCGCCGAGTGGGTGTCGGGGTTCATCACGCGGTCGATGTTGAACTTGACCGCGTCCGCGTCCAGCGGCGTCCCGTCCTGGAACGTGACCCCCGGGCGGAGCGAGAGCGTCCAGATCCGGCCCTGCGAGGAGACGCTCCACTGGGTCGCGATGTTGGGGAGGTACTTGCCGGAGGGAGAGAGCACGACGAGCGGATCGGTGACGAAGGAGTTGTAGAGCCACGCCGACTGGTAGGGGTCGACCTGCCCGTCGAGGGAGGCCGGCTCCTGATCGGCGGTGGTGGCGATCGTGAGGTCAGCCGACGCGGCCGCGCCGAGCGCGGGGCGGAGGAGTTCGAGCCCGGGGCCGAACAGCGCGCCTGCGGCGCCGACCACTCCCCGCCGGATCAGCTGGCGTCGGGTCAGTCCAGGTCGCTCCATCGAGGCATCACCCCTTCGTGTGCTCGGCCGCCGTCGCGGCCGGCGTCAAGCGTGCGCGCGGACGAGGTCCGTCACCGCGCTGCCGAGACGCTCGAGCCCGCAGCGCAGTGTCTCCGTGGGTACGGCCAGCGATCCCCGCATGTAGTGGCGCCACTCGGCGCCGATGCTTCCGCCGGACCCGAGCACGATCCGGTGGTCCCGGCGGAGCCGTTGGGCGAGGTCGGCGGCGTCGAGCCCCGTGGCCGCCGTATTGAGGTAGACGTAATACGCGCCCTGCGGGTTTCCGAAGCTGAGCCCCATCGCGGTGAGGTGCTCGATCCACAGACGTCGGCGCGCGTCGTACTCCGCGAGCACCGGCCCGAACCAGTCCTGGGGTCCGGTGAGCGCCGCCAGTGCCGCCCATTGGGACACCGACGGCGCGCAGATCGTCATGCCGTGCTTGAGCGGCAGCATCGCGCGGACGAGCGGTGCCGGCGCCGCGATGTAGCCCACGCGGAACCCGGTCATCGAATAGCACTTGGAAAACCCGTTGACCGTGATCGTGCGCTCCCACATCCCGGGGAGCGACGCGATGCTGTGGTGCCGGTGCCCATCGTACACGAACTTCTCGTACAGTTCGTCGGCGATCACGACGAGGTCACGCGCCTTCGCCACGTCCGCGATGCGCGAGAGCGTCTCGCGCGTCTGGACGGCGGCGCTCGGGTTGCTCGGGGTGACGAGGATCAGCCCCTTCGTGCGCGGCGTGATACGGGCGGCGACCTCGTCCGCGTCGATCGCGAAGTTGTCGCGCTCGCGCGTGGGCACCGGTACGAGCCGTCCGCCGGCGACGAGCGCGTCGCGCCGATACTCGTCGTAGTACGGCGCGTGGATAAGCAGTTCGTCGTCCTGGTCGAGAAGGGTCTTGCAGATGACCTGCAGCGCTTCCTGGGTGCCGGTCGTGACGAGGATCTCGGACTCCGGATCCGCGGCGATGCCGTTGTCGCGACGCAGTTTGTCCGCGATCGCGCGCCGCAGTTCTGGGATCCCGGTCCACGGGGTATAGGTCGTGTGCGCGTCATCGAGGGCGCGCTTCGCCGCCTCGATGACGTGGGGCGGCGTCGGGAAGTCCGGGGTGCCGCCGGACAGTGTGATCAGCCCTGGGGTGGGGACGGACGTCTGCACCGGAAATCCCCGGCCGACTTCTCGCGCCCGGGCGGAGAGGATCCGGTCGATCAACGAGGCTCCGTCACGTGTCATGATGCGCTGGCGTGCTCCCCTCTGGGCGCGGTGACGCCGGGGGCGGCCCGGGGAGCGACCGGTGAAGCGTAGACGACGGGCCCGCCGTGTGTCCTCGCAATTAACCTCTTAGGCTTCACCTCTCTCGGCAGGTTTTCCTGCTGATATGAAGAACGGCTTCGTGGGTCGTCCCCGCGCGGAACCGGCGGTCTCCCGCGCGGTGCGGCGCGGCCGGCAGGCTCACACACGCGGGAAGGAGCTGGCATGGATCAGCCCGTGCGGACGCTGCTCGTCGGGGTCGGGGCGCGCGGGAAGACCTGGGCGCGCCTCCTGCACGACGAGCCGCTCGCGCGCGTGGTCGGCTACGTCGACGCGTTGCCCGCCAACCTCGAGTGGGCTCAGGCCCAGGTCGGCGCCGCGCCCGAGGTCGTGCTTCGCCGGTCTCGACGGCGCCCTGCGGGCGCTCGCGCCGGACGTCGTCGTCCTGGCCACGCCGCCGATGGACCGCGTCCGGGAGGCGATGGCGATCTTCGAGAGCGGCGCGCACCTGCTCTCGGAGAAGCCGCTGACGATGGATCTCACCGAGGCGGTGCGCATCGTGGAGGCGGCGGAGGCGGCCGGGCGCGGGCTCGCCGTCGGGGTGAACTTCCGCTACCAGCACTGCGTCACGCGCGCGCGTGAGATCTTTCGGACGCGGGAAATCGGGGCGCCGAGCTTCGCGCGCTACATCTACTGGCGCAACCGCGACGGGCAGCTGCCGCGGCTCAACAAGTATCCGCTGGTGATGCACCAGCCGATGCTCTACGAGCAGACCATCCACCACGTCGACGAGATCCGCTTCGTGTACGACGCCCAGGTGGAGCGGGTCTGGTGCCGGTGCCACAATCCTCCGTGGAGCATGTATCGGGACGACGCGACGGTGGTGGCGATCCTCGAGCTGACGGGCGACCTGCTGGTGAACTACTTCGGCACCTGGGCGGCGCAGACGCAGATGACGCAGTTCCTGTGGCGCACCGACTGTGAGCGCGGCGCCCTCTTCCAGCACGAGATGTTCTCTGACCTGCGCATCGCGCGGGGACCGGACGCCACCGCCGCCGAGCCGATCCCGCTCCCGCCGCAGGAGCAGCTCGTCGACGATGCGCGCCTCATGCTGACGCACGTGCTTCGCCAGCTCCTTGGCGGCAGCCGCCGCCCGGAGCCCTCCGGCGCCGATCACCTCCGGACGCTCGGGGTCATCGCCGCGTGCGAGGAGTCGAGCCGCACGGGCCGCCGGATCGAGATGCCGGCATTCTACGCCGAGCGCGGCGTGCCGGAGCGGTGGTGGTAACGTTCGTGGGAGGGCGCGACAAGTTTGTTGGGATCCAGATCAGCCCCGTGAGCTTTATCGACGAGCAGGTCGGGCCGCTCCTCGACCGGCTGCGCGACGAGTTCGGGATCAACGTCCTGCTCATCGGCACGCTCTCGTGGCTCGGACTGAAAGTCGGGCGGAGGATCTCCTGGAAGCTCGACGGGTGGCCGGATCACGGGGCGCAGGATCCGACCCCGCTGCGGGGCGGGTCGTACATCGCGGAGCACCCCGAGTACTACCAGCGCACGATCTTCAAGCAGTTCCGCGCCGAGGACGAGGCGCTGCGGGGCGTCGACATCCTCGCCGCCGTCATCCCGGAAGCCCGCCGGCGCGGGATGCAGGTGTACCCCGAGATCATGGAGCCGCTGTTCCACTACGAGGGGCACGGCGCCGCCGAGACCGTCGCCCTCCCGGACCTGCCGCGGGTGCTTGAGATCGACGTGATGGACCGTGTCGGGCGCGCGCCCTGCCTCAACCATCCAGACTACCGCGCGTGGTGGCATGCGATCGTCGAAGACTACTGCCGCAGCTACGACATCGACGGGATCATGTGGTGCAACGAGCGGCGGAGCCCGCTCGACACCCTGATCGGCGGAGGCGCGCCGCAGTGCTTCTGCGAGCACTGCCGGGCGCTCGCGCACCGGCGCGGCCTCGACGTCGAACGCATCCAGCACGCGTACCGCGACGCGTACGACTACGTGCAGCGCGCGCGGGCGGGGGAGGAGCTTCCGGACGGCGCGCTCGTCGAGTTTCTGCGGGTGCTGTACGACCATCCGGAGCTGCTGCTCTGGGAGCGCTTCTGGGTCGAACGCGACAAGGACCTCGACCGGGAGCTCTACGGCATCGTCAAGCGGTGCAATCCGTCGCTGCGGTTCGGCTTGAACGTGTGGAACCGGAACCACCTGAACCCGCTCCGGAAGGCCGAGTGGCCGTGGGCGGAGATGACCGGCTGGTGCGACTGGGTCAAGCCGATCGCCTATCAGCACCAGGCGGGCGGGATCTACGCCGCCGAAATGGCCGAGTGGCACCGCTCAATTCTAAGAGACGTGACGCCGCAGGAGATGACGCCGCTCATGTACCGCTTCCTGCAGCTCGACGAGGCGCCGTGGGACGAGGTGGTCCAGCGCGGGTTCGACCCGGACACCTACGTGTACGGGCAGTGCCTCGCGACCGTCCGCGCGGTGGCCGGGCGCGTGCCGGTGTACATGGGGATCGGAGTCGACGCGCCGCGCACGCGCGAGGACCAGGCGAAGTGCACGCCGGAGATCGTCCGGCGGAGCGTGCTCGCGACGTACCGCGCCGGCGGCAGCGGCGTGGTGTTCTCGCCCAACTACGCGGGGATGAATCTCTCGACACTGCGCGGGGCTGCGGATGCGCTCCGGGAGCTCGGGCTCCTGTCCGCGGCGCCGTCGCGGGACGGGTAGGACCGCCGGGGCCGGCGGCGAGGAGGCAGCGGCCGTGTACCGATTGGGGATCGACGTCGGGGGGACATTCACCGACTTCATGCTGCTCCGGGAGACGGACGACCGCTCCTGGACGCACAAGCAGCTCACCACGCCGCACGACCCGGTGCTCGGGATCATGCAGGGGCTCGACGCGCTGCTGCGGGACGCCGGGCTGCGTCTCGCCGACGTGGCGGACGCGCACGTGGTCCACGGGACGACGCTGGTCACGAACGCGCTCATTGAGCGCAAGGGATGCCGGGTCGGCCTGATCGCCACCCGCGGGACGCGCGATGTCCTCGAGACGGGCAAGGAGAACCGGTACGATCCGTACGACCGCCACATCCTGAGGGCGGCGCCGCTCGTCGAACGCCGCCTGAGGCGCGAGATCCGAGAGCGCATCGGCCCGGACGGGCGCGTCGTGCTGCCGCTGCAGGCGGACGAGTTGGACGCCATCCTCGACGATTTTGAACGGGAGCGGGTGGAGTCCGTCGCGGTGTGTCTCCTCCACGCGTACCGGAACCCCGCACACGAGGCCGCGATCGGCGCCGCGGCGGCGGCGCGCGGCTTTTCCGTCAGCCTCTCGAGTGTGGTCTCGCCGGAGATCAACGAGTACGAGCGCGTGTCGACCACGGTCGCCAACGCGTACATCCAGCCGTTTGCCGCGCGCTACGTGGCGAAGCTTGCCGAGGCGCTCGCCGCGGCCGGGTTCCGGCGCGGCCTGTACTTGATGCTGTCGGACGGCGGCGTGACCGTCCCCGACGTCGCGGTGCAGGTGCCGATCCGCCTCCTCGAGTCGGGGCCTGCGGCCGGGGCGCTGGCCGCGGCGTTCTACGGCGAGCTGTTGGGGTTGCGGGATCTCATCGCGTTCGACATGGGCGGGACCACGGCGAAGACGTGCCTCGTGCACGACGGCGCGCCGTCGCGCACGGCGTCGTTTGAGGTGGGGCGCGCGGATCGCACCAAGCGCGGCAGCGGCATGCCCGTTCGTATTCCCACGGTCGAGATGATGGAGATTGGGGCCGGGGGCGGTTCGCTCGCCCACATTGACGATCTCGGGCTCCTCAAGGTCGGCCCTCAGAGCGCCGGGGCCGATCCCGGCCCCGCCTGCTACGGGCTGGGGGGCGAGCGGCCGACCGTGACGGACGCCAACTTGTTACTCGGCTACATGGCCGACGGGGCCGAACTGGGCGAGGGGCTTCGCCTCGATCGCGCCCGGGCGGAGCGGGCGGTCGAACCCCTCGCGCGGGAGACGGGTCGGTCGGCGGCGGCCGCCGCGGCCGGGATCTACCAGATCGTGACCGAGTCGATGGCGCACGCGGTCAAGCTGCACATCACGGAGCTCGGCCGCGATCCCCGCGCGTACGCCCTGCTGGCTTTCGGCGGCGCGGGGCCGCTGCACGCGTGCGCGATCGCCCAGCAACTCGGGATCGCCCGCGTGGTTGTGCCTGCCGCGGCCGGCGTCCTGTCGGCGTTCGGCTTCGTCTCGGCCTCCCCGGCGCTCGAGCTGAGCCACACATTCATCGCGCGGCTCGACGCGCTCGACCAGGGCCGGCTGCGCGAGGTCATGGCCGAGCTCACCGCCCGCGCCGCGGACGTGTTGAAGCGCTCCGGGATCGCGCCGGATGACATGACGTTCGCGTTCACGCTGGACATGCGGTACGCCGGGCAGGGGTACGAGGTCGCGGTCGCGCTCCCGGCGGTGTCCCAGGCCGCCGTCGATCCGGAGGCGCTCCAGCCGTTGTTCACCGCGGCCTACGAGCGCGTCTACGGCGAGCACGACCTGCGCGTCCCGATCGAGGTCCGGACGATCCGGCTGTGGGCGTCGGGACCTCGGCCACGCGTGCGGATTCCCGAGGTGCGCCCGTCCGGAGCGGCGGCCCCGATCGCGAGGCGTGTCGTGCTGGTCCCGGGGGTCGGCCCGGTCGAGTGCCCGGTGTACGACCGGTCGACCCTCGGTGCCGGCGCCGAGCTGATCGGCCCGTCGCTGGTGCAGGACCGGCACAGCACCGCGGTCCTGCCGCCCGGGTGCACGGCGCGGGTCGACGCGTTCGGCAATCTCGTCATCGACGTGGCACGCGCGTCGGCGTGGAGGCCGTCGGCGAAGGGGGACCTCGACCCCGTGGATCTTGAGATCATCCTGGCCCGGTTGCGCACCATGATGGACGAGGCCGACCGGACGATTCTCCGCACCGCGTTCTCGGCGGTCGTGCGGGAGGGCAAGGACTACGCCGTGGGCATGAGCGATCCGCGCGGCGATCCGCTGGCGCTGCCGACCGAGACGATGCCGCTGTTCGTCACGTGCATGCCGCGCAGCATTCGGGCGATGCTGGCGCAGATCCCCGCGGACACGATCGCGCCGGGAGACATCCTCGTGACGAACGACCCGTGGATCGTCGCGGGGCACAAGCACGACCTATTCCTGCTCCAGGGCGTGTTCCACGAAGGCGCGCTTGTGGCGTTCGTGGGCGCGATCTCACACCTGCCGGACATCGGGAACGTCGTCGGCGACTTCCGGGCGTGGGATCTGTACGAGGAGGGGCTCAGTATTCCGCCGACGCGGTTGTACACCCGCGGGCAGCTGAACGAGACGCTGGCGGCACTCGTGCAGGCCAACGTGCGCCTGCCCACCGAGGTGATGGGAGACATCGCGGCACTCCGCGCCGCCTTGACCGTGGCGGACCGTCGGGTGCGGGAGTTCATGGTCGACACGCGGCTTGGTGATTTTACCCGGGTGTCGGCCGAGATTCGCGTGCGCGCGCTCCGCGCCTTCGAGAAGGCGGTGGCGCGCATCCCGCCGGGCACGTACCGCTACACCCATGTGGCCGACGGCACCGGCGGGGTGGAGTCCGCGGACGAGCCGATCCGGATCGCCGTGGCGCTCACGGCCGGATCGTCGCTCCTGCGGGTCGACTACGAGGGGACGAGCCCGCAGCTGCCCCACTGGCCCATCAACGTGCCGATCCCGTACACGCTGTCCGACACCGTGTACGCGCTCCAATACCTGTTCTCGCCGACGCTCTCCAACCTCGGGCCGTCGTACGACCTCGTGACCGTGGCCGCGCCGCCGCGCAGCATCCTCAACTCCGCGCCGCCGGCGCCGATCTACGCGCGGACGAGAACCGGCGTGCACATCACGACGGCGCTGTGCGGCGCGCTGGTGCAGGCCGACCCTGCGCTCGCGATGGCCGGCTGCGGCCACAACGTCATCATGAAGGTGTCGGGCACGCGGCCCGACGGATCGTACTTCGGCGTCGGCTTGATGCCAAAGGGGGGCATGGGCGCGACGCTCGACCAGGACGGCTGGAACGTGACCGTGTTCCCGACGAACTGCACGATGATCCCAACCGAGACGTTCGAGACTCTCTGCCCGCTCGAGATGTCCCGTGAGATCACCACCGACTCCGGCGGGGCGGGCCGCCGGCGCGGCGGCGTGGGGCAGCGTGTGACGTTTCGCTGCCGGTCGGAGAGCCCGGTGCTGGTCAGCGTCCGCTTCAATTTCGTCAGGCATCCCGCACCTGGGCTGGTTGGTGGGCTGGCAGGCGGCCCGGTGCGGGCCTGGCTCAACGGTGCCGCGATCCCCGAGAATCCGGTGACGATGCGCGAGGGAGACCTACTCGTCGTGGAGACCGCGGGGGGCGGCGGGTTCGGCGATCCAAAGCAGCGGGAACCCGAACGCGTCCTGGAGGATGTCCGCCAGGGATACGTCTCCGTCGACGCCGCGCGCGAGATCTACGGCGTGGCGATCCCGGTCAGCGAGGTCGTCCCGGCGCGCGACCCGGCGCTCAGGCGAGGGGCCCGGTAGGGTCTCAGCCGCGCCGGCGATCACGCGGCCCGAGGGAGCGACGCGTTATGCGCGTGTTGGTCACGGGCGGCACGGGGTCGGTCGGGGTCAACATCGTGCGGCGGCTCGCCCGCGAGGGGCACGAGGTGCTGTGCTTCGCCCGCAAGGGCGATGCGTCCGACCCGCTCCGGGACGCGTTTTTCCACGACGTCACGGAGCGGGTCACGCTCGTCCCGGGCGACGTCGCCCGGACGGAGACGCTGCGTCGCGTGTGGGACGAGTTTCGACCCACGGACGTCGTCCACGCGGCTGCGATCACGCCCGATCACGAGATGGAGCAGCACATGCCGCGTGAGATCGTCGACGTGAATCTCATGGGCACGATGAACGTGCTTGATGCCGCGCACCGCGGCGGGACCCGCAGGGTCGTGTACATTAGCTCCGCCGCCGTCTACGGCGACACGCCGGAGCATCTGTCCATTACCGAGGACGACCCGCTGCGTCCGTCCAGCCTCTACGGGATCACGAAAGAGGCCGGCGAAAAGCTCTGCGCGTACTACCGGGCGCGGCACCATCTCTCGACCGTGTCGCTCAGGGTCGGCTGGGTGTACGGGCCGATGGAGCGCCCGATGACCCACTCCCGTCGCGTGATGTCCGTCGTCTACGACTGCGTGCAGTTGGCGCTGCGGGGCGAGGAGATCCGGCTCGCGCACCTCGACGGTGTGCGGGACTGGATCCTCGCCGACGATCTTGCCGGCGTCGTGTCCGTACTGCTCGCGCGCGAGGATGCCGACTATCGAGTCTACAACGCGGCCGGAGACCGAGGGTACACGCATCGTGAGGTGCTGGAGCGTCTCGGACGGATCATTCCGCTGCGCTACCGGGAGGCGGCCCCGGGGGACGCCAACGTGCCCCCGCTGCTGACCCGTGCGCGCCGGGGACCGCTCGACATCCGGCGGTTGCTCGACGAGACGGCCTACCGCCCGCGCGCCGGTCTCGACGACGGCCTGCGCGTGACCGTCGAGTGGATGCGGGGAGCCGGGGAGTTGCGGTCGAAGGGGCGCGGCTGATCCGCGGGCGACACTCGCGCGCCGTCCCGCGGGCGGTTACACGTCAGGGCCTCTCCCGAAAAAATCCTCATCCGGCAGCAGCGCGTCGAGCTCGTCGAGCGCGCGACGCGTCGCGCGCAGCCGCCGATCGACGACGCCCGTGGTGACGGCATTGATGACGCTGACCGCCGCGACGTACGAGTTGAAGAACGACTCGCCCTTCACGGAGCAGATGAGGGAGACGCGGCCGGCCTGGGCCGCGGGCGACGTCAGCGAGTCCGTGATGACGAGGGAGCCGGCGCCCCGTCGATTCGCGAGCTCGATCGCATCGACCGTGCGCTTCGTGTAGCGTTGGAAGGCGAAGGCCACCAGCACGTGTTCCTTCTTGAGGTAGTACAGCTGCTCGAACATCTCGGAATGCCCGTGCGTCAGGACTTGGGTGCGGATGCCGGCGGTGCGCAGGAGCGCCCCGAACATCGACGCGAGACTGCCCAGGCGGCGGAGACCGAGCGAGTAGACTTCGGTGGCGTCTGCCAGCATCGCGACGGCTTGGTCAAAGGCCGCCAAGGTGAGCGGGTCGCTCGCGGTGCGCCGCAGGTTCTCGATATCGGCCGCCACGGTCCGCCCGAGCACGTCCTTGCGCTCCGGGTCCTCCTCAGTGTCGTCGCCCACCAAACGCTGCGACGGCGCCAGCTCGTTCTTGACGATGCGCTGGATGGCATGCAGCATTTCCGGATAGCCCGAGTAGCCGAGCGCGCTCGCAAATCGCACGACGACCGATTCGCTGACGTCCGCGCGGGATGCCACCCGCGACGCGGGCAGGAACGCGGCATCACGGTACGACTCGAGCAGGAAGTCGGCGATCTTGCGGAAGCTGGGGCTCAGGTCGGCATAGCTCGAACGAATGCGCTGGAAGATCTCGAGATGGTCGTCGTGGACCATGCTACACTCCTTCGCCGCCTGCGCGTGACTCGTGACCGGGGAACCTTTGGCGGTGCGGCCGGGTTTCCCTGTGGAGCGGTGCCCCAGACTCGCGGCCCCGATCTCGGCGGCCGGGCGCCCCAACACCATGACATGTTACCGACCATGACAGGGGACATCGCCGCCGCTCGGCGAATGCCCTGCGAAAGGATTGGCCCGGCCGGAGGGGGCACCCGGCGCGGTCCGACCGCGGCCGAACGCCTGCCGCTGCGCGGACCGGCCGTCCCTGGAGAGGAGTGCATCTGGGCGTCTACATCGTTCGGCGGATTGCGCTGGCCATTCCGACGGCGCTCGGCGTCCTGATCGCCGTCTTTCTGCTGATCCGTCTGGTCCCGGGCGACGTGGTCACGGAAATGGTGAGCCTCGAAGGCTCGATCGCGCCGCAGCGCGTCGCCGAGCTCAAGAAGCTGTTCGGGCTCGACGAACCCCTCCCGGTGCAGCTCAGCAACTATCTGGGGCAGGCCGTGCGGGGGGATCTCGGGAGGTCACTGCGGACCGGCCTGCCGGTCGGACGGGAGCTCGTCTACCGGTTCCCGGTGACGATGGAGCTCTCGTGCCTCGGACTCGCGGTGGCGCTCGCGATCGGCGTGCCGACCGGCATCGTCGCCGCGCTCAACCGCGGCCGCGCGCCCGACTATCTCGCGAACGTGTTCGTGCTGCTGGGGCTGTCCGTGCCGTCGTTCTGGCTCGCGGTGCTGCTCATCCTGCTCTTCTCGCTCAAGCTCGGCTGGCTGCCGCCGACGGGCTACATCTCGCCCGCGGAGGCGCTCGGGGCGAACCTCGACCGCATGATCCTGCCCGCGGTGTCGCTCGGGTTGGCGCTCGCCGCGGCGATCGCCCGGATCGTCCGCAGCTGCCTCCTCGAAGTGCTCTCGCGGGCGTACGTGAGGACGGCGCGGGCGAAGGGTCTCAACGAGCCGCGCGTCATCCTCTGGCACGCGCTGCGGAACGCCCTGATCCCCGTCGTTACCGTCGTCGGGCTGCAGTTCGGTACGCTGCTCGGCGGCGCGGTGATCATCGAGCAGATCTTCAGCCTGCCCGGGATCGGCCGCTACGCGCTCGAGGGCATCAACCTGCGGGACTACCCGGTGGTGCAGGGGGCGGTCGTCGCGATCGCGTTTTCGTTCATTCTCGTCAACCTGTGCGTCGACGTGTGCTATGGCTTCATCGACCCTCGCGTTCGTTACGGCTAAGCCGAGGCCGCGGCGCGTGCCCTGGCTCGGGGCGCGCGTGTGGCGGCATCCGGGTGCGCGCGTCGGCGTGGTGCTACTCGCGCTCGTCATCGCGGGGGCGGTGGCCGCCCCGCTGCTCACACACTACGACCCAGTCCAGATCGCCCCGGCGCTGCGGCTTCAGTCCCCGACGGCGGCGCACCTGCTCGGCACCGATATGTACGGACGCGATCTGCTGACGCGCGTCCTGTACGGGGGCCGCGTCTCGCTGTCCGTGGGCCTCTTGTCGGTCGGCGCCGCGCTCGCGGTCGGCGGGACGCTCGGCGCGCTGTCGGCGTTCTGGGGCCGGTGGTTCGACGCGAGCATGATGCGCGTGTCGGACGTCGTGCTGGCGTTCCCCGCGATCCTGCTCGCGATCGCGCTGCTCGCGTTCCTCGGCGGCGGGTTCTGGAACGTGGTCCTCGCGATCGCGGTCGTGTACTCGGCCCCGATGGCGCGCGTCGCCCGGGGCGCGGTGCTGACGGTGCACCACGAGGAGTACGTGGACGCCGCACGGGCGATCGGCGCCGGGGATCTCCTGATCATGCGGCGGTACATTCTGCCGAACGCGGCCGCTCCGCTGATCGTAGAGAGCACGCTCCGGCTGGCGTTCGCGATCCTTGCCGAGGCGGCGCTGTCGTTTCTGGGGCTCGGCACCCAGCCGCCCACCCCGAGCTGGGGCCTGATGATCGCAGAGGGGCGGGAGGTCATGACGTTCAGCGGGTGGCCGGCGATCGCGCCGGGGATTGCGATTACGATGACGGTGCTCGGGTTCAACCTCGTGGGCGACGGCGTACGGGACGCCCTCGACCCGCACCTGCACGGGATCGGCTGACCCGGTCCGGGAGGGAGAGACGATGCGGATGCTGCGGTGGTTCGGAATCATGGGACTGGCGCTGCTGCTGGTCGTGCCGACGGTGCTGGCGCAGGCGCCGGGGCCGCGGTACGGGGGGACGCTGCGCGCGGGGATGCAGACCGATCCGGTGGGGCTCGATCCCCATCTGACGACGGCGACCTCGACGCGGAATATGATGGAGAACGTCTACGACACGGTCGTGCAGATCGATCCGACCGGGCGGATCGTCCCCGGCCTGGCGACGTCGTGGCAGACGTCCCCGGACGGGCTTGTGTGGACGTTCACGCTGCGGGGGAACGTGAAGTTCCACAACGGGCGGGCAATGACCGCGGACGACGTGGTGTACTCGCTGAACCGCATCCGGGACCCGAAGACGAAGTCGCCGCACGCGTCGGATTTCGCGATCATCGACACGATCACGGCGACGGGTCCGCTCACGGTGGCGATCCGTCTCCACCAGCCGTTCTCGCCGCTCTTGGCCAAGCTCGGATTTTCGACCAACGTGGTCGTGCCCCACGAGGTGGTGGAGAAGGACGGCGACCTGAACTCGGAGGCGGTGGGGACGGGCCCGTACCGGTTCGTCGAGTACACGCCGCAGCAGCGCCTCGTGCTGGTGCGGAGCGGAGACTTCTGGGGGTACGACGCAACCGGGCGGCGGCTGCCGTACATCGACCGGATCGAGTTCGACTTCTATCCTGACGCGGTGGCGCGGGTGACGGCGCTCAAGACCGGGAACGTCGAGTGGATCGAGTACGTGCCGTCGTCCGAGGTGCAGAGCCTGCGGGGGGATTCGAACGTCCAGGTGGTCGGCGGCCTGTCGGCCAACTTCCGGGCGATCTACATCAACACGGCCGTGCCGCCGTTCAACAACGTGAAGGTGCGCCAGGCGATGGCGTGGGCGGTGGACCGGAAGCAGATCGTGGACACGGCCCTGTTCGGTGTGGGCGGGATCGTGGCGGCGGGGACGACGATTCCACCCGGGAACTACTATTCGATGACGAAGAACGTGTACAACAAGGTGGACGTGGACAAGGGGAAGCAGCTGATGGCGGAGGCCGGCTTCCCGAACGGGGTGGACGCGGAGCTGTACGTGACGAGCACGTACGACTTTCTGCGCACGCCGGCGGAGCTGGTGCAGGCCCAACTGGCGAAGGTCGGGATTCGGACGAAGATCGTGGCGGCGGACTGGAGCGTGTACCTGCCGACCGTATTCCAGAAGCACTACACGCTCACGATTCTCGGCAACTCCGGCCAGGCGGATCCCGACGACTTCCTTTATAATCCGTTCCATACTGGGGTCGCCAGCAACTACCTGAACTATTCGGACGCGCAGTTCGACAAGCTGGTGGAACAGGGGCGGGCGGTGTCCTCGGAGGCGCAGCGGCGGGCGATCTACCAGCAGGCGCAGCAGCGGCTGCAGGACACGGTGCCGATGGTCTTCCTGTTCTACTCGACCCAGTACGAGGCGCTGCGGAACAACGTCCACGGGTACCAGCACTGGCTCACGACATCGTACCTGGGACTGCGCACGACGTGGATGACCCCCTAGGCGGCCGGGCCGGCGCGCGACGGGGGTCCGGGAAGACGATCCGGGAGGGAGAGACGATGCGGATGCTGCGGTGGCTCGGGATCATGGGACTGGTGCTGCTGCTGGTCGTGCCGACGGTGCTGGCGCAGGCGCCGGGGCCGCGGTACGGGGGGACGCTGCGCGCGGGGATGCAGACCGATCCGGTGGGGCTCGATCCCCATCTGACGACGGCGACCGCGACGCGGAACATGATGGAGAACGTCTACGACACGCTGGTGCAGGTCGACCCCAACTTGCGGATCATTCCCGGCCTCGCGTCGTCGTGGGCGGCGTCCCCGGACGGGCTTGTGTGGACGTTCACGCTGCGGGGGAACGTGAAGTTCCACAACGGGCGGGCGATGACCGCGGACGACGTGGTGTACTCGCTGAACCGGATCCGGGACCCGAAGACGAAGTCGCCGCGGGCGTCGGACTTCGCGATCGTCGATTCGGTGACGGCGACGGGACCGCTCACGGTGGCGATCCGGCTGAAGCAGCCGTTCTCGCCGATGCTGGCGAAGCTGGCGCTGTCCACGAACGTGATCGTGCCGCACGAGGTGGTGGAGAAGGACGGCGACTTGAACACGGAGCCCGTGGGGACGGGCCCGTACCGGTTCGTGGAGTACACGCCGCAGCAGCGCCTCGTGCTGGTGCGGAGCGGAGACTTTTGGGGGTTCGACGCGACGGGGCGGCGGCTGCCGTACATCGACCGGATCGAGTTTGACTTCTATCCGGACGCGGTGGCGCGGGTGACGGCGCTGAAGACCGGGAACGTCGAGTGGATCGAGTACGTCCCGTCGTCCGAGGTGCAGAGCCTGCGGGGGGATTCGAACATCCAGGTGGTCGGGGGCCTGTCGGCCAACTTCCGCGGACTCTACATTAATATGACGGTGCCGCCGTTCAACAACGTGAAGGTGCGGCAGGCGATGGCGTGGGCGATCGACCGGAAGCAGATCGTGGACACGGCGCTGTTCGGCGTCGGCGGGGTGCCGGCGACGGGGACGGCGATTCCACCGGGGAACTACTACGCGTTCACAAAGAACGTCTACAACAAGGTGGACGTGGACAAAGGGAAGCAGCTGATGGCGGAGGCGGGCTTCGCGAACGGGGTGGACGCGGAGATGTACGTGACGAGCACGTACGACTTCCTGCGGACGCCGGCGGAGCTGGTGCAGGCGCAGCTGGCCAAGATCGGCATTCGGGTGAAGATCGTGGCCGCCGACTGGAGTGTGTACCTCCCGACCGTGATCGGCAAGCACTACACGCTCACGATCCTCGGGACGTCCGGCCAGGTCGACCCCGACGACTTCCTCTATAACAACTTCCACACGGGTGCCAGCTTGAACGTCATGGGATACTCGGACCCGCAGTTCGACAAGCTGCTGGATCAGGGGCGGGCGGTCTCCGCGGAGGCGCAGCGGCGGGCGATCTATCAGCAGGCGCAGCAGCTGCTGCAGGACACGGTGCCGATGGTGTTTCTGTTCTACTCGACCCAGTACGAGGCGCTGCGGAAGAACGTTCACGGCTACCAGCACTACACCAACACGTCATACTTGGGCCTGCGCACGACCTGGATGACCCCGTAGCCGGCGCGATCCGGCACGCGAACGCGGCGGCGCGTTCCCCCAGCGGGAGCGCGCCGCTGTTACGTGGGCGGGGCAGTCGCGGGCGCGGGTGCCGCCGGCGCCGCCAGCCCCTGGACGTAGGTGGCGAAGACCTGATTGCCGAGCGACCCGGGGCGCTGTTGGCGCACGAGATCGACCGCGTCCGCGCCGCTGATCCCGTGCAGCTGCCGGACGACGAGCGCGTTGATCATGCCCGACCGGCTCTTGCCTTTATGGCAGTGGACGAGCACTTTGTGGCCGGCTTGGATCAGCCGCACGATCGTGTCGACGAGGATGTTCATGATCTGCACGTCCGGGAGCTGGGGATGGTCCTCGATCGGCCAGAACATGTAGAGGATTGAGTTCGGCGCCGTCGGGACGCCGGGGTCCAGCGTCCCGAACAGATCCAACACCACGTCGATCTTGAGCGCCAGCACAGACTGCCATTCCCCCACGTCCTCGGGCGCGCCGCGCTGATACAGTTTGTCTGTCACGATCTCGAAGATCTCCAACCGGTCGTCTCCTCCCGCCGGCCGCGGTGCTCGGTCCAGTCCGGCCGCCACGCTATCCGCCGTCGGCGGTGCCCGACGCGGCGCCGCTCGGGGTCTCTTGGGGAACGGCGGCGTCACGCGCGGGCGACGTCACCAGATCGACGAACGCGCGGGCGATCGGCGGCAGGCGGCGGTCTCGGTGGTAGACGAGCACGATCTCCCGCTGGATCCGCAGCTCGTCGACCGGAACGATCCGCAGCCGCTCCGCCGCGACGTCCAGCGCGACCGCGTCGCGCGAAAGGATCGAGACCCCCAGATTGGCGGCGACCGACTGCTTGACCGTCTCGATGCTCTCGAGCTCGAGCGCCGGGGTGATGTGAATGCCGACGCGGTGCAGGGCGTCGTCGAGGGCCTCGCGGGTGCCCGAGCCGCGCTCGAGCAGGATGAACGGCTCGCCGGACAGGTCGGCGACGCGCACCGACGGCAGGGATGTGAACTTGTGTCCCGGCGCGGTCACGAGCACGAGCTCGTCCGTGGCGAGCGTGACCGTCTCGAGGTCCGGAAACGTCACGCGCCCGCCGACGACGCCGACGTCGATCTCGCGCCGGAGCAGCATCTCCTGGATGCGCCGCGTGTTGGCGATCCGCAGCGCGATCTCGAGGTGCGTGTACTGAGTCTTGAGGCGGCCGAGCACCTTCGGGAGCAGATACGTCCCGGGCGTCTGCGTGGCGCCGATCAGGAGCCGCCCGCGGCGCATCCCGCGGACCTCGTCCATCGCGCGGCGCGTGTCCTCGATGAGCGTGAGGATCTGGTTCGCGTAGTCGTCGAGGATCCGGCCCGCCTCGGTCAGCCGGACCGTCTTCCCCGCCTGCTCGAACAGATCGACTCCGAACTGCCGCTCGAGGTCGCCCACCTGGATGCTGACGGACGGCTGGCTGATCATGAGTTCCGCGGCGGCGCGGGAGAAGCTCCCGGACTTCGCCACGGTATGAAAGATCTTGAGCTGGTGCAGGTTGATCGCCATCGCGCGTCTCTGGACCCTACTATAACAGGCGACCGGTCCGGTGAGAAACGGAATTTCGGCGGCCTGCGCCAATGCTACAATGAACCCGGCGCCGGAGCACCTGGGGGGCGCCGAGGCGGCCCGGACCGCCCGGGCGGAGAGGGGATCGATGAGCGAGCGTGAGCGGATCAGGCTCACCAGCATGGTGGCCTGCGCCGGCTGAGCATCGAAGCTGAGTCCGACGGACCTGGCGCACGTGCTGCGCCACCTGCCCCCGATCGCCGACCCCGCCGTCCTGGTGGGGACCGCCACCCAGGACGACGCCGGAGTGTACCTCGTCACGCCCGAAATTGCCCTGGTGCAGACGGTCGACGTGTTCACGCCGGTCGTCGACTCCCCGTACTGGTTCGGGGCGATCGCGGCCGCGAACGCCATGAGCGACGTGTACGCGATGGGGGCCGCGCCCCGCCTGGCCTTGAACATCGCGGGGTTCCCGCGGGCCCGGCTGCCGCTCGACGTGCTGGGCGAGATCTTCCGCGGCGGCGGCGACAAGTGCACGGAGGCCGGCGTGGCCGTCATCGGCGGGCACACGATCGACGATCCCGAGCCGAAGTTCGGGCTGGCCGTCACCGGGTTCGTCCACCCCGGGCGGATCGTCACGAACGCCACCGCCCGGCCCGGCGACCGGCTGGTGCTGACGAAGCCGCTCGGCATGGGCGTGATCACGACCGGGATCAAGCAGGAACGCACGACCCCGGGGACCGCCGAGGCGGCGATCGCGGTCATGGCCGCGCTCAACCGCGGGGCGGCCGAGGCGATGCTCGAGGTCGGCGTGTCCGCGGCGACCGACGTCACCGGGTTCGGGCTGCTCGGGCACTTGCACGAGATGACCCGCGCGGCGGGCGTGCGGGCCCACATCCACGCCGACGCCGTGCCGGTGCTCGAGGAGGCCTGGGCGCTGGTCCGCGCGGGGGCGGTCCCCGGCGGCACGCAGCGCAATCGCGAGGCGGTCGCGAATGCCGTCTTGTGGGACGGCGTGCCCGAGGACGCGCAGGTGATCCTGTGCGACGCGCAGACCTCGGGCGGTCTCCTGATCGCGGTGCCGGAGGCGCGCCTCGAGCCGCTCCGCGCCGCGCTGCGCCGCCGCGAGGTATCGGTCGTGGCGGTCATCGGGGAGATCACGGAGCCCGGGTCGGGCGCAATTACGGTGTCAATGCGCTAACGGCGACGTCCGCCGCCCCCGTCGCTTCTACGCGGGACCTCCGAGACTTGGACCATCCAGTTGCCGGCTTGCGGCATCCCCTCGCCGCCGCGTGCAACGTTCCTTCACGATTACGCCCCTGCATGCGGAACGTACCGTTTTTTCTCCCAGGCGAGGCGCGATCGTACAAAGCGGCGGTAGAGTGGACGCTCTCGCATCCAGTTCACATCGGTATCGTGAGTGCGGTAGGCATCGATCACCTCCGGCGACAGGACCCGATACTCAGGCGCGACGCCGTCTCGCCACAGTTCGAATAAGCATCGCGACAGGAACAGGGGTCCAGTCGTTCGTGAGATGTGGTGTTCCAAGTGCAATCCCTGCCGCGTTGCGGCACGGGGCAGTCTGTCCACAATGGCTGTGATCAGGGGATGACCGGGGCGAGGAGCGTAGAGGAAGGAGTTATTCACCGCTTCGGTCGGCCAACGCGGAGCTCTGGCAAGAAGCTGCTCGATCGACATCCCGACCCGGATGGTCACTCCATGAACGCCTTCCAGGAGTGCGCGTTCACCATGAGCGGCCTCGCTCAGCAGGCCAACGATTGGCCGGGTACAACGAGAATCCATATCCGCGTACAGCCCGCCGTAATGATGTAGGATCGCGTACCGTCCGACGTCCGCACGCTGGATTAGATGCGGGTAACTCCTGTAGAGCCGTGACAGCCGCGGATAATGAGCCTGGAGCAGTTGCGAGATGTGCGCGTCCGTCCAGATCGGATGCGTAAACCTCGAATTCATGGTACGCCACGATTCTGCGTAGTCTCGATAGTGACCCGGGATCGCGTCTGCACCCTGCAGCCAGATTTGGTGAATCAGCATGGACGGCATTGGCGCCTCTTGAAGGAACTCGGTAAGCCCTACAGATCCGGTGTGGCGCCCGCATTCGTTCTTCGGTGCCACCCCGGTTCCTTCGTCACGCTCACCCTTTGAGGTACCCTCGCGCGTACGCGAACAGATGCTGCTGCGCGTAGCCGGCGAGCGGCCCGAAGCGCGCGCGGGCGAACGCACGCACCTCGCGCACCGGTCTCGGCTCGCCGCGGAAGTAGAGACGCTCCACCGCCCGCTGGACCCAGACGTCCACCGGAAACGTGGCCGCGCGCCCGAGCGCGAACAGAAGGATGCAGTCGGCCACCTTCTCGCCGATCCCCGGGACCTCGCACAGCGCCGCGCGCGCTTCGTCCTCGGGCAGGCGCCGCAGCGCGTCCAGGTCGAGCCGCCCGTCGGCGACCCGGCGCGCCGCTTCCCGAACGTACGGTGCCCGGTAGCCGAGGTGGCACGCCCGCAGCGTACGCGGGTGCGCCTCCACCAGTCGCTGCGGGGTCGGAAACGCGTGCACGCCGGCCCCGAGGGGCTCGCCCAGCGCGCGGGCGAGACCGTCGATCGACCGTGCGATCTTGGGGATGTTGTTGTTCTGCGAGATGACGAACGAGATCACGACTTCCCACGGATCCTGGACAAGCAGGCCGGTGCCGCGCGTATGCGGCAAAATCCTGGCAAGCACCGGGTCCGCGGCAAGGGTCGCTTCGATCTCGGGGAGAGCCTGCGCGGCCGGGCCCGCTGCACCGCGGCGCCGCTCCTCGAGAGCCAGATAGCGGACGAGGGCGTCTCCGGCGGCCACGGAGCGCGGGGACAGCAGCTGAATGCCCCGGGCATCCTGGCGAACGCGGACGCGGTGCCGGCCGATGACCCCGACCGCGATCTCGCCGCCGTCCGGGGCCGCCTCCCACCGCCACCGAAACGCCTGTCCGGAGTCGAGCGTGCGCCGGAGGTGCAGGCCGCCGGAGGCGACCGTGCGGTGCGGCATTCGCTA
>CAWDRG010000009.1:0-1404627 GCA_963804645.1 uncultured Bacillota bacterium | reverse complement strand
TCTAGCCAGTGGATCCGAGAGTGCCCTGGTGCATGGCGCCGTCCCGCGCTGTACGGGTCGCTGAAACCGTGTCGGCATCACGGAACGCTCAGATTGGTGCCAGAAGTGGGCGAGCCGCGCGTCCGGTATTGGGAGATCGGCAACATTCCCGAGATCCTCTCGGCGGAGGTCGTGGACCCCCGGCGCCGTGTGCCCCCGGCGGACCCGCCCGGCGTAGGCGCGCACCCATAGGAGTGGTGCCTGCGCGTACCTCAGCGGATCTGTCGCCGCAGCCTCGGATCCGCGAAGTCGCGGATCGCGTCCCCGAGAATGTTCCACCCGAGCACGAACAGTGTGATCGCCGCCGCCGGGAATGCCACGGTGTACCAGAATAGGAACGCGTGGCCTGGGGCGCCGAGGATCCACTGCCGCGACAGCGCGATCAGCTGACCCCAGTCGGCATACCCGATCTCAGTGCCGAGCCCGAGAAAGCTGAGGGCGGCGGAGACGATTACGATATTGCCCATGTCGAGGGAGCCGTACACAAGGAACGGATACACGGCATTCGGCATGACGTGCCGCAGCAGTACGCGCAGGTGGCTCCCGCCGAGCGCCCGCGACGCTGTCACGAACTCCCGCTCGGTGAGCGAGAGTACCTCGCCGCGGACGAGACGGGCGTAGATCGGCCAGTTGACCACCCCGATGGCGAGGATGATCTTGTCGAGCCCTTTCCCCAGGACCGCGACGATGACGACGGCGAGCACAAGCCCTGGAAAGGCGAGGAACACGTCTGTGGTCCGCATCACGACCTCGTCCACCAGGCCACCAGCGTACCCCGCCGCGCCCCCCAGCGTGAACCCGAGCAATAGCGAGACCCCAACGATGCTGAGCGTCACCTCGAACGCCGTGCGCGTGCCCCACACGATACCGTAGTACAGGTCGAACTGATTCTCGGTGGTGCCGAACGGGTGGGCCGCGTCAGGTGGGCGGGGCTCGATCGCGAACCCGGTCGTCGGGATGAGGTAGGGGTTGCGGAGCGAGGCTGGCGACGCAAGGAGCGGCGCCGCAGTCGCAAGCATCGCGAATCCCGTGACGACCCACACGGCGGCGCACGCCAGGGGACGGGCACGCAAGCCCTGCAGCATCGGCCATGGCCGCCGAAACAGCGTGATGACGCACACGAAGAGCGCCGCGGTCGCCGCCGCCGCGATCGGCTCCCCGATCACACGATGGGCGAGCGTCCCAAGAATCGTCGTCACCGCTCTCCCCGGCTCATCGCAGCCGGATTCTCGGGTCCACGCAGCTATACAGCACGTCGGCGGCAAGGTTCACGCAGACGGTAAGACCCGCTACGAGCAGGGCGAATCCGGCCACTGCCGGTAGGTCGAGCTCCAGCGCAGCCGTAGCCCCCCACCGCCCGATCCCAGGAAAGTTGAAAATCGTCTCGGTGATAACCACTCCGCCAAGCAACCCGATTGCAATCGAACTGCTGAGGGTGATCACGGAAATCAGCGCGTTTTTCCGGGCGTGCCGACCAATCACCGCAGACTCCGGCAGCCCCTTGCCGCGCGCCGTACGCACGTAGTCCTGCTGCAGCGCGTCGAGCAGCGCCGAGCGGGTGATCCGCACCAAGGTGGCCGCGAGGAAGTATGTCAGCGTGAGTACGGGGAGCACGAGATGCCGGAGTGCGTCCCAGAAGATCCACCACGCGCCGTTCAGCACCGCATCCACGGTCATCAAGCCGGTGTACGGATGGAACGCCGTCGATTGTGTATACAGTCCCGCCTCGAGCGACAACCGCTCTGGCGGAAACCATTGTAGCCGCCCGTAGAATACCAACAACAGCAGCAAACCCCACACGAAGACCGGCAGCGAGTACCCGCAGATCGACAGGATCCGCGAAAGGTGATCGACGACCCGGTCGCGGTGTACCGCCGCGGCCGTCCCGAGAGTCACGCCCACAACAACGATCAACACGAACGCGTACACGCTTACCTCAACGGTTGCGGGAAAAAACGTGGTGATCGCCTGCGCGACGGGCATGCGCGCGGACTGCGAGTACCCGAGGTCGCCGTGCAGCAGATTCCACACCCAATGGCCGTACTGCACGTACATCGGTTTATCGAGGCCGTACTTTCGGATGACCGCGGCGATCGCGTTGGACTGTTCCGGATTCTGGATGAACAGCATCGCCCGAGACGCCGGCGGCAGCGCTTGAAGCAGGCCGAAGATCAGCAGCGTCACCCCAAACGCTACAAGAGGCAGCAGACACAGGCGCCGCAGGATATACGCCGTCACGAACACACCCCGCCTCGCGCACGTCTCTCGGATGGCCACAAACACGGACGGTCAAACGCGAACTCGTCGAGGCCCACCGGCTCGAGCCCGCGGACCCGCAACCGATCAATAATCCGCAGGAGTGCTTCGATCATCGGCACGGGCCCCGCCAGGCGCGCCGCGTTATCTTCGGTCCCGAGCCGCCGTGGAGATCGACAATGGATCCCGGGCCGAACTGCGGCGAGTCGAGCACCCTCCACACGATTGCGTCGGCGTCTACCGGCGCGTAATCGGCGGGATTGACGTCCGCGTAGATGATTGACACCCGGGCGGACATCGCGAGCGGACACTGACACGCCACCATCGGTCGGTCGCGTTGCCCGTGGTTGCGGTAGCGGACTGCCAACAGTGTCTCCTGACGCACTCACGTCCCACCGCCGCGTTCAGGCGATGGCGGCGGCGAGGCGGCGAAGCGACTCCGGGTACCGGTAGTTTACGTACAGATGGTCGTCGTCGTACTCAAAATAGTCGTGCGCGATGCCGAGGCTCGTCAGTTTGCGCGAGAGCAGCCGCGCACCGAAATGCAGGTAGTACTGATCGCGATTGCCGCAGTCCAGGTAGATGACCCGCATCGCGCGGAGCGCGTCGGTGCAGGACTCCGCCAGCGACACCGGATCGAGCGCGATCCACCGCGCCCACACTTCTGGCACCAACTCGCCGGTCACGAGATCCATCGGCAGATCAAAGTAGTACGGAGGCCGAGCGGGGTTCGGCGAGAAACACATCGACAGCGCTGGGATGTACGCTGCGTCGTATCGCTTCGGCCGCGCGAGATAGTCGTCAAGGAACTTCTCTACGCTGCCGGAGCGATGCACCTGATTCAGGAACTCCCAGAACAACGGACGGTAGGCGGCCTCGAAGTAGATGTCGCCGCTGTGCGAGCCGACGGCGCTGAAGTGCTCCGGATGGCGCATTGCAAGCGCGAGCGCCCCGAACCCGCCGCTCGACTTGCCGTCCACCGCCCGGTGGTCCCGGTTGGGGAGTGTCCGGTAGGTTCGGTCGATGTACCGGATCAACTCGTTGATAATGTAGTCCTCATACTGACCATTGGCCGGCGAGTTGAGGTACAGCGACCCACCGAAGCGTGTAAACGCGTCGATCATGACTAGTATGGTCTCGGGCGCACCCGCGGCGATCGCGCGATCCATGCACATGCCCAACGACGGAATCCCCGGGCTCCCATTGACCCCCCAAAGCGCCGTCTGCGCGAACCCGTGGCACCAAAAAATGACGGGGTACCGTTCGCGCGACGTCTCATAGCTCGGCGGCAGGTACACGGGAATCGTCCGCACGTGCGGGTCTCCGTGCGGGTTGCCCCGAAGCGCGTAGCTGTCAAATCGATCCAGCACGACGCGTCCTGCGCCTTTAGACATCACCGGTACTCCTTCGCGAGACCGGCTCCGCTGACGCGGTGCCACGCCGACGCATCCGCGTTGTGGCTCGATGCTCGCTACTGCTTGCTGATCGGATAGTAGTACCACGCCAGCGCAAACATCGCGTTCGTGTACCAGCCGTGCACCCAGTCCCTGTACACGATCGGTACCGTGCCATATCCAAGATACACGACGGGCACGTCGTCGTACCCGATCTTCTGAATTTGGCGGTAGAGATCGGCCCTCTTCGCGGTGACCGTCTCCGTCCGCGCCTGTTCGATCAGCTTGTCGAGCGCGGGGTTCGAGTACCCGTACTGCGGCGCATAGTTCGTCCCGCTGTGCATGTACGCCGCGACGAAGTCGTCCGGATCCGCAAAATCGACGCCGAACCCGAGCCAGTACAGGGTCCCCTTGTGCGCCGAGATGTTCGGGAAGTAGCTCGGCCCGGGGAGCGACCGGATGTCGAGTCGGAACTTGGGGTTCAGTGACTCGAGGTTCTCCTTAAGAATGCGCGTCCCGATTATGCGGTGGGGGCTGCCCGCGTTAAATGTCTCTGTGAAGCTGAAGCCCTTGTCCCACACCTGACCGCCCCAGGCCTGCTTGAACTCCGCGACCGCCTTATCCCGATCTGTCTGGTACCACGGGTTGCGGACGTCGTACCCGAGCAGCCCCGCCGGCACTGGGCCGTTACCGGCTATCATCTTTCCATTCCAAGCGGTGCCCCAGTACGTGGCGTAGTCGAACGTGTACGCGATACCGCGTCGGACGTGGATATCGGAGAAGAAGTCCGGCGGGATGCCGTTTCCATCTAGCTTGCCGCTGCCGACGTCCGGGTTGCCCTCGGGATTGATCTTGAGGTTCATGAAGAAAGACTGCGTAAACAGCTGCGGGACGTTCTCGATGATGCGGACGCCGGCCGCGCCCCGCACCGACGTCAGGTCCGGATACCCCGCCTCGATGATATCGGCGTCGCCGGTCGTCAGCATCAACCGGCGGGCGGGGAAGTCCGCCACGACCTTGAACACCAACTGGCGCAACTTAGCCGGGGCGCGCCAGTAGCCGTCCCACCGCTCCAGCACGATTTGGTTCACCGACCGGTTCCAACTGGTCAACCGGAAAGGACCGGTGCCGGCATCCTGTTGGAACAGCTCCATCTTGTCGGGGCTCGCGGGATTGTTGTATTTCGCGACGGTGTCGCCCGTGCCATTCCATCCCCCGGCCCGCACCACCGCGGCCTTAGAGTGTACCAGCGAGAACGACGCCATGATCGAGAGAAAGCCGCTGTACGGCTCCTTGAGTGTGAACACGACGTCGTTGCCCTTCACCTGAATCGCCCGGTCCATCTCGGCGAACACTGTGGGGATCAGTTTGTCATTGGCATCGCGCGTGCCGTCCCGCCCGATCAACGGTGTCAGCACGATCCACGACCCGCCACTGTCCCGATCAACCAACGCAAAGCGCATAATCGAGTACTTAACGTCGTCCGGCGTCATGACCGAGCCGTCGTGGAACTTCACACCCTTCCGAATGTGAAACGTGTAGGTCCTGAGATCCTTGGAAATCGTGCCGTCTTGTACGGATGGCACATTCGTCGCGAGCATCGGAATGTAGCGGCTCGTGGACCCCCCATCAAAGAAGATCAGGGGTTCGTAGACCATATAGGCGATCGGCTCGCGACTGTAGATGTCGTTGGCCCACGCCGGGTCCAGACTCTCCGGCGAATTGATCCGCACGATCACCAGCGTGTCGGGGTTCTTGATGACTGGTTGGGCAAATATCGTGGCCGTGAGGCTAAGCACAACGAGGGCACACAAACCGAGCAGCAGAGCAGACGTTCGACGGACCGCACGCATGTCTACACCTCCCTCGTAGTCGGAGCCTCGGCTACCCGTTCGCCATCAAATATTCCAGCTAGCACACTGGCAGGCCCGAGAATCAGGTCTGCCAGCGCGTGCTAGATAAGAACCGAGGTTGCTTGATCTCGAGGGCGGGCAATATTTCTGGACCCCCAGGCTCCATCCAGAATGCGTCGGTTCGCACCGTTAGAGCCGGAGTTTCCATGTCTTGTATTGGAGAGCTCCGCACCGTTTTCCTGCAGCCCAGACCCGCCGGTGCGTGCCTGCACGTCAGTCGTCACGGGGCTGCTGAACTTGTATGAGAGCTTCGGAAGCGGTGGTGCCGGGAGGGGGAGTTCCCGTGTTCAGTAAGATGTACCCGCGCCCACCGTGGGCGTCCCCGACACTAGTCGATACACGACAGACAGGATCCGGTAGCATCGTTTATCTTGTGGCATTGGTCGTATTCGCCCGGTTGCGGGATGACCATTTACTTGCCTTTGCGGCCACGACGCGGTCAGCCCCGGCATCTCAACATCCGGAATTGTCAGTGCGTCGCGGATCGCCCTACCTGCCGAGCACCGTGTCCTTTCCGGACTCGAACGCGTCGGGCAGATGCCCAGCTCGCTCCTCGACGACCGACCGTCCGCGGTCGATCACGTCGCCCGCCATCGAGCGCACGCGCGTCATCACATCGTCGGCGTTGACCCGAAGCCGGTCGGCTACATCGTCCGCCACGGAGGCAGCGTGCTCGCGCGCGCGGTCCCGTAGCTGCCCACCTTTGCGCCGCAGCTTTTCGCGCGTCTCACGCCCGGGCACCGGCGCGACCAGCATACCGAGCGCGACGCCAACCGCTCCACCCAATATCAGCCCCACCGCAAAACTCCCTCGTTCGCTCATGTTCCATCCTCCCTTGTGTCGCGTTTCAGTCGCATCCAGTTGACGCTCTCACGCATGGCCGACAATACACCGGCCATGGTGGCGAGCGGCGGCACGACCACGTCTTAGACCGTCCGGCTTCCCGCCAACTTGATCTTTGTTCATGATGTCAAACGCCTCTTGTTGTTGCCCAGCACCTACCGGAGCGCATGGTCCGACCGAGATCATTCCATTCCCTTCATCAAGTTGCCTACGTCAGCGCCCGACGACCACTAAACAGGTTGAAGACCAGCACAATCAACGCGAACACCAGCAGCACGTGAATCAGGTTGCCCCCGACATGCATACCGAACCCGAACAGCCACAATACGACCAGGACCGCGAACACCGTCCATAACACTGGCGTTTCCGCCTCTCATCTCGGATACGCTCGACTCTATTGAGCGTGATTCTTCCTCGCCATGAAACTTGTGAGGACAATCTCTTAGGCAAAGCGTAGCACGGTACGAATCGGGAAACTGTGCGTAACCTCACAGGGGGTCAACGACCGACCAGATCCACCAATCGGCTCTTCCCTTCGTTCATTGGGAGACCGAGCTTCGCTAGCTCCTCCAGGGGCCGCCGGTGCACCGCCTTTACTGTGTTTGCTTCACCGACCCCCATGGGTCGCCCACGGTTGCCTTCTCATCCCGCATAGGTAATCCAGCGACAACCATGGAATCAGCGACACATGACGCACGGCGACGAGGTAACTGTCGACACCCTGGAGCGAATTCTCGAAGCGTTCAATCGCCACGACCTGGGTGCGATCATGGCGTTCTTTGCGGACGACTGCGTCCTGGAGATGCCGCGTGGTCCTCAGGCGTGGGGACGGCGGCTTGTCGGAAAGGACCAGGTCCGCGAGGGACTCGCCAGCCGGTTTGCGGGCCTTCCGGACGTCCACTATGGGCAGGACAGCCACTGGGTATGCGGAACGAAAGGCGTCTCCGAGTGGCTACTTACGGGCACGACGCCGGACGGCCAGCGCGTAGAGGTCCGCGGTTGCGATCACTTCGAATTCCGTAACGGCAAGATCGTCAGGAAGGACTCCTACTGGAAGATCGTCGACCGGTGATAAGCACCTACCCCAAGGCCGTTAGCCGGTAGACGATGAGAGCACATGCGAAATGCACCAACCCTCGGTAATCTTCCATCCGCTTTTCGTAGCGGACGAGGAGTTTCCGGAACCGGTTGTGCCAGGCGCCCGTGCGTTCAACGACCCTGCGCCGCGCCGGATGCCGCCGTCGGCTCGGGAGGCATTCACCGCGATGACGCATATGGGGGACGTAGTGCCGCTTCCGCACGGCCACCTCGATCTCCGGGTGGTCGTACCCTTTGTCGAGGCACAGATGCTGCGGATGCTCCGGCGTCGGCCGGGGCCGCTGGATAGGGAGGCTATCCAGGGTGGCCGTCGCCGCTTTCATGTCATGGCAGTTGGCCCCGGTGACCACGATGGCGAGCGGGGCGCCGCGTTGATCGGTCAGCGTGTGGCGCTTCGTCCCGACCTTGCCGTCGGATTCGGGCCTGTGTGAGCCCCCCAACGGTGCCTTGACCATGGTGCTGTCCAGCGATTGCCAGCGCCACTGGATCCCTCGGAGTTCGTCGTACCGGGCCAGCAGCGTACCCCCACAGCCGCTCGAAGACGCCGGCGTCGACCCATGCCTGAAAGCGCCGGTGGCATGTGGAGCCGGACCCATATTCCCTGGGCAACGCCTTCCATTGACAGCCCGTGCGGAGCACATTCAGGATGCCGTCCACGACCTGGCGGAAGGGTACCACCGTACGCCCGGGAGTCCCGGGTGGCTTTTCGGGAGGGAGGAGCGGCTCGAGTTGGGCTCAGAGATCGTCGGGGATAACGCTGCGGGACCGAGCGCACGGCGTGTCGGGAGCGCCACCATGCGGCCGATCTCGGTAGTTTCGCCCCCTACCCCGTCAGCGCGCGCTCGGCCATCCCCGCATCAGCGCCAGCGTTTCCGGATTGGCACCGATGGGCATATTGTCACGACGCCCGACGCGCTGGCCAGCGTGGCTAGGGTGTGACGACAATGGCGGCCCGGGGCGCCGCGAGGCCCTCCGGGCCCCCGGACAACCGTCTACCCAAACAGCCTGGCTTTTCCGAGCATCGTGCGCAGCGTGGTCACTTTCCCCATGTGCCAGCCCCGATGGTAGAGGAGAAACGTCAACATCCCCCCGACGGTCCCGAAATACTTGCTCAGCGGCGTGTCCAGCGGAGTCTCGTAATCGGCCTCGAGGGCGATCTTGACGAGCGCCTGGTTGGCGCCGTCAAACGCCTCCTTGACCTGGCCGAACGCGGGGTAGCGCGCGGGCCCCGTCCCGGTGCCCTGTCCGAACAACTCGGAGAACTCCTTGGGCGGCGCGAATTTTCCGCCGGCAAACCCGCCGATCCCTGCTTCTGCGGTCGCGAGGTGGCCGAACTGCCAGATCACCGGCGCCAAACCCGGGGCCAGAATGCGGGCCATCTCGTCCGCCGACATGCCCTCCGATGCGGCTAACATGGCCCCGTGGCTGTTCTCCAGTTGCTGTCGCATGGTCTCCTGCTGACTCATGGTCCACTCTCCTCTGCATTTCGAATGGTTCAATCGTTGTCTTCCACGCGCGTACGTGCCCCCACACGACGATAATCGTCGGGCGGTGTCGAACTCCCCACCCCGAGCTCCGCCGATTCGTAAACGCTGGGATAATATGAGATTCGCCGTCGACCCGTCACTTCCTTTATTCCTAAGCCGGGCTTTCCAGTTTCTCACTTGCATTCCTTCCTTGTATGTCATTGTGTCGAATAGAAAGCCCCAAGGTTGCCGAACTGGAAACAAGCCGTCAACTTGGTCGCTCTCTTTGGGGCGGTGGGCATGATAGTCGGTGTACGGGGATCGGATATTGACGAACCAAATTGGGACGGTCGCATGCATTCGAGCCAGCAAGCACAACTGAACGACGCTGTACAGCACGGCCTTTCGGGGCTAGGTCCGGTAGTGATCAGGGACCTTCTCGTACTCGTGTTGCCGCTCATCATTCCGCCTGTGATCATTAGTTACGTCGTCGCGACCCGATATCGCCAACAGGTGTTGGGGCGCTTTCCAATCCTCAGGGGGAGCGTGCTCCAATTGACCGCAGTTCTTTGGTGGATCTTCGCTTATTTCACATTCATGCGGATTCTTCTTGCAGCCATTGTGCGACCATAATTAATTTCACAGGGCTCGTCGTCGACTGTCGGTCAGCTTTCGCGTCGGTACGACGTAGATCTGCTGGTAGTTGCAAGTTCAAACAGCTTAGATCGTACACCGGGGTTTCAGGACACAATCGATGAGACCCGCGGCAAAATGAGTGAACGGTTTGGAAGGCCTGTCTCGCTCCTGGTACTTCGCCGAGATGAGGTACGGCGCCGCCTCCGCAGACGAGATACTCTGATCCGCGAAATCATCGCACAGGGCCGAGTCCTCGCCAGTTCCAGCCTCGCCGAGGTGCTCGGCCGTGGATAAAAAACGCCCATCAAAATCTCTGACCGTTCCCGTCCGCACAGTAACCCGGGCCCAAGGTGCCAACTATCTGAGAAAAGCAGAGCAACACCTAGCTGAAGCACTCGAGGCTCTCTCGGCGGAACGCTGGGACACTGCCGCCCCGCTGGCGATTCAACTGCCATCGCCGCTGCGGATGCCGTATGTGTCGCATCCGCCGGGGTTCGCTCGGCCAGCCAAACTCATGCCGACCAGCCTCGGCTCGTTCGTCAGTTGCTGCCGGATGATGAAGGCGCCCGGCGCGCTGCGACGCAACTTGAAGCACTGATTGATAGAAAAATACGGTCGAATACGAAGCGCGGCGGTGCCGCCCCGAGGACGCGCAGGTGAGCGCCAAACAAGCTCAACGCATTGTAGAGTGGGCGCGGAGTCTCACAGACGAAGGCAACGACTAACAGAAAGGAACGCCCGATTCCTGTGATTCCTGGTGCCGGGAGGGCGTCTCGTATCGTACCGTCTCACCGGGCACAAGTGGGCTGGCTCCCGCCGGCCAACCTCCGCCGCAGGCCCCGGATCGCACGGGTACTCGAAATGAGGGCATAGTCCACCGCGGCGCTCAGCGTGCTGGTTGGCGAAAAGGAGGCACCCGGTTGACCGCGAACGGCTCCCTACCCGCACTCTGACGTCCTTGGGGGGAGGTCAGAGCAAATGACGAGGTCACAAAGAAACGTTCCTGTGCCCGCCGCGTGATTGGTCATTGTTGGGCGGCCGGTGGGCACCGCCTGGAGTTGCGCTCGCGAAGGTGGCCAGGAGAATGAACGGGAGGTGCGGACAATGATACACGGCAGAGGTCGGCAGGTCGCCGCCTGCGCACTCGCTCTGGCGCTCGTGCTCGCGCTCGGCTCAAGCCTCGCGTTCCGGGTCCAGGCGCAGACGCCGCCGACACTGGTGGTGGCGCAGAGCGCCGACCCGGACACGGCCGACCCCGGAAAGAGCACCGGGACCGCAACGGTAAACGTCCTTGTCAATGTCTACGACACGCTAGTGCGCCGAGATGCCGACCTGAACCTGCACCCCGGGCTGGCGCTCTCCTGGCGGACTGTTGATCCCACTACATGGGAGTTCAAACTGCGGCAGGGTGTGAAGTTCCAGGACGGCGAGCCCTTCAACGCCGACGCCGTCAAGTTCACGTTCGACCGGATGCTCGATCCGGCGACGCACTGGCCCGGCGCCGGGGATTTGCGCCTGATCAAGTCGGTGACGGTGGTGGACGAAAACACACTGCGGATCGCCACCTCGCAGCCCTGGCCTGAGTTGCCGCGGTTCCTCGGGTACTACGGGATGATCGTGCCCCCAGGCTATCTGAAGCAGAACGGCCCCGACGCGCTGGCGCGCCACCCTGTGGGGACCGGCCCCTACCGCTTTGTCAGTTGGGTGAAGGACGACCGCATGGAGCTCGAGGCGAACCCCGACTACTGGGGCGGCCGGCCGAAGATCAGCCACGTCGTCTTTCGAGTCATCCCGACCGACGCCCCGAGGGTCGCGGAATTGCTGGCGGGCTCCGTACAATTGGCCAATCTGCTACCGCCTGAGCTGTTCAGCGCGCTCACCACGTCGCCGAGGACAAAGCTCGTGGTCGGCAAGAGCCTGAGCGTCTTCTTCGTCATTTACAACCTCGTCAATATCACCAAGGACAAGCCGCTCGCCGATCCCCGCGTCCGAGAAGCGTTGAACTACGCTATCGACCGCCAAGCGATCGTGTCGAGCGTTTTGCACAACGTTGGCGCGCCGATCGCGACGTTTTGTACCCCGGTGATGGAGGCCTGCGATCCGTCGGTCCAGCCGTTCACCTACGACCCGAACAAGGCGCGCGCGCTGCTCCGCGAGGCGGGCTACTCCAACGGATTCGACTTCAGCATCAGCGGGACGGTCGGCACCTATCCCGGGGACCGCGACATCGTGCAGGCGGTCGCCAGCCAGCTGAACCAGGTCGGCGTCCGCACGCGCGTGGACATTTCGGAAATCGGCGTGCAGCTGCAGTCGGTGCTAGCTCGGAAGCTGCCCGAGGACGGCTGGTTCACGCGGTTCACCGATTTCTTTGGGATCAGCTACATCATCCCGTTGCGCGCGTTCTACTCACCCGGCGAATGGTCCCAGTGGCGGCCGGGCTACGACCCCTTCAACCAGCTCATCGAGGAGGCGCAGTCGGCTCCGAACGAAGCGCAAATGCGGGACGTCTCCAAGCGCCTGCAGGTGATGTACAAGGACCAGGCCCCGGCCCTCACGCTGTTCAGCGCCCCCAACGCGACCGGGATGAGCAACAACCTGAACTTCACCCCGCGGCCGGACCTGGAAATTCCGGCATTCGACGCGTCCTGGAGCCGCTGAGCCGAGCGATGCCGTGATCGCGCGCCTCCGTCCGCCGTGACCGCTTACCTGATTCGCCGTCTGGCGCTCTCGCTGACCGCCATGCTTGGTGTGGTCACCATCGTCTTCGTGCTGCTCCACGTCACGGGGGATCCAGCGGCACTGCTCGTCTCGCAAGATGCGACCCAGCAGGACATGGACGCGATCCGGCACGCCTACGGTCTCGATCAACCGCTCTGGGTCCAGTACGGCCGGTTCGTCGCGCGCCTTGCCCACGGCGACCTCGGCTATTCCTACTATCAAGGCCTGCCGGTGACGACGGTCATCGGGGAGCACATCGGGGCCACATTCGAGTTAGCGCTCTCCTCACTGGCGGTGACCGTCGTGCTGGGCGTGACGCTGGGGATCGTGGCGGCGGTACGGCGCGGTTCGGGTCTCGACTCGGCCGCCATGACCCTGGCGCTGTTCGGGAGCAGCATGCCAAGCTTTTGGCTCGGCCTGCTGCTCATCATCGTCTTCGGTGTCAAGCTTGGTTGGTTTCCGGTGTCGGGGTACGGCGGACTCGGTCATCTCATCATGCCCGCGTTCGTGCTTGGCGGCTTCTACGCGGCACAGGTCACCCGGCTCACACGCGCGAGCCTGCTCGAGGTCCTCGAGCAAGACTACATTCGAACAGGCCGCGCGAAGGGGCTGGCCGGCCCCGTGGTGCTGCTGAAACACGCCCTGCGCAACGCGGCGCTTCCGGTGCTTACCGTCCTGGGATTGAGTTTCGGGCAGATGCTCGGCGGCGCTCTCGTCGTGGAGTCGATCTTCGCGTGGCCGGGCATGGGACGCCTGGCCGTCCAAGCGGTGCTGGGCCGCGATTTCCCCGTGGTGGAGGGCGCGACGATCGTGGCTGCCGCCGTGTTCCTCGCAGTCAATCTCACCGTGGATCTCGTCTATGGCTGGGTCGACCCTCGTCTTCGCGGCATCGCGGGCGCGTAGCGGCCGGCGAGCCACAACGCTCCGGCGCCTGCTGCGCAGTCCGTCCGGAGCGGGCGGCGCCGCACTGCTGGCCGTCCTCTTCGTCGCGGCGTTCGGGATGTCGTTTGTCACGCCCTATGATCCGGCGGCGCAGAACCTTAGCGTCCCCGTGCACGCGCCGTCGCTCGTCCCGGTCGACGGCGAGGTGCACCTGCTGGGGACCGACCAGTTGGGGCGGGACGTGCTCAGCCGGCTGTTGGTGGGGCTGCGCATTTCACTGATGGTGGCGCTCACGGTCGTGCCCCTCTCGATACTCCTCGGCCTCACCGTCGGCCTCGTGACGGGGTACCGTGGCGGCTGGATCGACATGATCTTGATGCGCGTGGTCGACGCCCAACTGTCCATCCCGTCGCTCCTGCTTGCCGTCACGGTGGTCGCGGTGCTCGGCACCGGACTGACGCAGATCGTGGCCGTCCTCGTGATCGCCGGCTGGCCCGGCTACGCGCGGGTCATACGAGCGGAAGTGTTGGCGCTGCGGCAGCGCGAGTTCGCAGCGGCGGCGCGTGCCGTGGGCGCGTCCGACGGGCGAATTCTCGCCAAACACGTCCTGCCGAACGTGCTGCCGACGGTACTGGTGCTGGCCACGCTACACCTGCCAATCGTCATCGTGTTTGAGGCCGCCCTCAGCTTCCTCGGCCTCGGGATCCAGCCGCCGACGCCGAGTCTGGGACAGATGATCGCGTCGGCGCAGGACCTGGTGTGGCAGGCGTGGTGGATGCCGGCGATCCCTGGGGTGGTCATTACGATCGTGGTCCTGGCGTTCAACCTGCTCGGCGACCGACTCCGGGACGTCCTCGATCCGCGCCTGCGCGGGTTGGAGCAGATCTAGGACCATCCTCACACGTGCGCCGGGCACGTCCTCGACACGGCGCCCCGCGCGTCGATTCGAAGCCGCCCTAGCTGCAGAATGGATGACCTGCAGCGTTGTTTCTTACTGATCCAGTTCGCAGTTATCCGTGCAACCGGTCCTCGACGCGGCCCGATCTGAGCGAGACTACAACACGCCCGCGCTCGGCCGCTCCAGATCCGGCCGGAGCGTGTAGGTCCAGGCCTCGGCATCTAGGACTGTGTCGCCCCCCTGATTAGTGACAACAAAGGCTAAGTGGCAGACAGGCTTGTCGGACTTAAGTGCGAGGACTTCGACGGAAGCCGTCAGCGTATCGCCAACGTAAACCGGACGGCGATAATTGAGCGATTGACTCATGAAAACGGTACCGGGCCCGGGCATCTCCATTGCCACAAGCGCGTTCAAAAGGCCCGCGGCGATGCCTCCTTGGGCAACACGCCGTCCGAAGCGCGTGCGTGCGGCGAATTCGTCTGAAAAGTGCAGCGGATTGAAGTCTCCGGTAATTTCGGCGAAAAGCCGCAGGTCCGCATCGCCGACGGTCTTGGTCAGTCGCGCCGTCTGGCCGACTCGCAATTTCAGTGGGCCGATGGTATCGTCCGACATGGCACGTCCTCCTACCGCGCAGAGATATGGAACTGCCAGTGTCACTTACGACGAAATGACGGGATTGTTCGGCGAAGGAAGCTCCTTGCCCTCGGGAATCGAACCGGAGGGCGGTCCTCACGAAAGTATCGCAATCAGCTGTCTGTTGGAGGGCCCGCTGAGCTCCGCACCTCAGCAGCCTTCTTCGTTGTTGCGATTTTCGCGGGCGTGTTGACGCTACCACCTCATCCGTGTGAAGGATGTATGCAGCTTCAGACGGAATCCACCTGACCCAGAGGCCGACCCGTTCACCCCTGAAATGGCAGCCGCTCTCCTTCAACGGTAGAGCCCTTTCTCAAAGAAGAGATGTTTTCAGCTTGGGAGGAGGAGGAGAATCATGATCGCTACGCCGGGAAACGGAGTAGAGGCGAACGAGACATTGGTCCGTCGGCGGTTTGTCGAGCTAGACAAACAGAACTTCGCCGTCTTTGATGAAATGTTTGATCCTTCTTACGTCCTGCATTTCCCGGGAATTCCGACGCCCATGAACCTGGAAACCACAAAGCGCTTCTATCGACTGCTGTACGCAGCCTTCCCGGATCTACAGCACAACATTATTGAGCAAGTCAGCGCGCGTGACAAGGTCGTGACGCGGTGGGAGGCCCAGGGAACCCACCGAGGTGCGTGGATGGGGATTCCTGCCACGGGAACGCGCATAATCCTTACGGGCATCAACATCTACACGATTACCAGCGGTAAGCTTTCGGAGAGTAACGTCAACTGGGACGTGCTGGGCCTGATGCAACAGTTGAACGCCGTGACCCTGCGCCTGCAGGTCCCGTAGGCGCGCTGAGGCGTCATGGGGGCCGGTTGATGGCCGAGGTCCGAGGCAATCTCAGTGCGCGTAGCCTGGGATCAGAGGAATTCGCTGAGGCGGCGATCGGGGTAGGCAAGCTCCCGGGTCATCGTCGCCGGGCCGTACTCAGCCCGACCCGCCCTCGAGCACCCGAAGCGGGTTCGAGGTCACACTAAAGGCTACACCCTACGGACGGTCGGTAGTCGGATACCCTCGCCGACGAGTACCTCTGCGTGAGCTCGCACGCCCAGATGCGTGGGTAGTGCTCCCTAGTCCACGCTCGACTCACGGATGGTGCGCTGCAACTGATCGCACGACGGAGCACGTACGCGTCGGCCGGGAGCAGCGATTGATCTTCCTCTCCTCACGGTCAACGCCGGAGACCTCCGCTTACAACACGACATCAAACACAATCAGCCAAGAGCGTTCACGCCCCGGCCGGTGACTGGCCCCGGGTCTACGTCGTCGCTTCTTTGCTTTGCGGATGATCGTTAGGTAACCGAGTAAGTGCTGGCGCTGCCAAAAGGAATCCTTACTGAATACTCATCGAGAGTCCGTCCGCGCTTTGCAAGTCCGCAATGATCCCCGAGACCGCGAGAACAATTCTAATAGTACTTTGGTACCACTCAAGCGATTCATCAATAAAGACGTGCGAATCCTTCCTGAGACGGACGACGGGTTTCCTCATCTCGGGCATACTAGTGAGGCTGGTGAATCGTGCGGATCGATATGCTTGGCAGAGTCCGCGGCTGCATGGAGGCTACGATGGCGACACAACCGTACAGGCGGGAACTGTTGTTCGTGGTTGGCCTGAGCATAGTGATCGGCGGCGCGTTGCTCGCCGGGGCAACCCCTGCATCGGCAACATCGATTGGATTGGACAGCGCGACTGGAATACCGTTCACTAGCACAGGGACATCGGCGGATTGTGCCGCCTCCGGCTTGACGGTGTTAGACTCGCCCGAATCGGCGTGGGCGACGGCATTTCCCGCATCGACCTGGATCTCGTGCGCTCAAACTGGGAACGGTGGCATTTCACTCCCGAATGGGGCCATCGTGACCATCAACGAAGCGTTTACTGTGCCGACCGGAGACGTCGGCACCGGAGGTACCGTGGACGTCCTCGCGGATGATACGGCTGCCGTATACATCAACGGCACGGAGCTGTTCGCTCCGGATCTCACCCCGGGGTCCACATGCGCTGCCATGCCCATCGGCTGTACGAGCCAGAACACGGGCGTCGTCACGCTCCCGGCCGGGCTCACGGGTGCCAACGTGTTTACGGTCGCCTTCTACCAAACGAACGGCGACGGTTCCGGGGCCGACTGGGCCGGTAGCTACAATATTGTACCTACGCCTGAGCCAGCAACCCTTGCACTGTTCAGCCCCAGCATGTTGAGCCTGATGTGGTTGCTACGCCGACGGAAGAGCGTCGCCGTAGTGTGACGCCGTAACGCGTGCGACGCGGAAATAGTGGAACGGAGCCGCCGGATCGGTAGCTCCGTTCCACTGTTTCCGAGGCCCTTTCGCCGCTCTTAGAACAGGATGCTGCCGTCAGTCAGGGCTTGGTCCACTCTCGAACTCCCCGGCCGCCGACAGCGCGAGACGGCAAGGCCACGACGACGCTACTGGAGATAATCGAAGCTGCCGAGGCCAAGATTCAACGCCGCCGGGCAGCGTCAAACAGCAGGTGGGAGCGGCTGTCCGCGTTCTCCCGGGATTGGTCGAGCGGTATATTGAGGAACCTTCGAAGTGTTTTGGGCGTACCATTGACGTCGCCGGTTTCCTACTCTCTCGTCGTTTGCGCCATGTGATTCTGCTACCAGACCGTCAAGGGCGAATGGCAGTTGGCCTTGAGCGGGGTCAGACGCGCTCGCGGTGCAAGGCTCGCCTCGCCCCCGCGCCCGCGAGATAGAACCCGAGCACCGTCAGAAAGATGGCGACGCCGGCCGAAAGCGAGGGCCACGGCGTAAGCGGGAGGAACGAATATCCCTCCTGAAGGATCTGCCCCCAGCTCGGCGCGGGAGGCGGGGTTCCAAATCCGAGGAACGACAGGCTCGCCTCGGTGAGAATCGCGCCCCCCATGTAGATCGCGCCGAGCACCGCGAGCAGATCCAGGATGTTCGGCACGACGTGCCGCACGATGATGCGGGCCCGGCGGGCGCCGACTGCGACCGCGGCAGTGATGAAGTCGCGCTCGCGGAGGCTCAGCACCTCGCCGCGTACGATGCGGGCCAGTGCGGGCGTGATCGTGACGCCGAGGGCGACGACGACGCTCCAGACGCTCGCGCCTAGGAACGCCCGGATCACGAGCGCCAGGACGAGCCCCGGAAAGACGAGGACGACGTCGGCGAGCCGCATCAGCACGTAGTCGACGCGGCCGCCCGCGATGCCGCTCGCCAGGCCCCAGGGGAGGCCGACCGCGAATCCGACCAGCACGGCTCCCAACCCGACGCCCAGGGATAAGCGCGCCCCGTAGATGTCCCGGCTCAGGTTGTCGCGGCCGAGATCGTCCGTCCCGAGCAGGAACGTGCGCGAGGGACGTTCGTTCGTGTGATTGGGATTGGCATGCAGCGCCAGCGGATCGTACGGCGCGATGTACGGCGCCGAGATGGCCATGAAAACCACCGCGGCGATCAGGCAGGTCCCGAGCGCGAGCGGCCGGTTCCTTGCGAACCGACGCCACCGCGTTGCACGCCGGGCCCGCGCCGCGGGCTCCGCGACGGTCCCGCGTGCGGCCGGTGACTCAATCATACGACACGCGGGGATCGAGCCACGCATACGAGAGGTCGGCGAGCAGGTTGACCACGAGTACGCCGATCGCCATGAAGATCACGATCGCCTGGATCACCGGAAAGTCCCTGCCAGTAATGGATTCGATGAGCAGCCGCCCGACGCCCGGCAGCGAAAAGATTGTTTCGGTGACGACTGCCCCGCCGAACAACCGCCCCACCTCGACACCGAAGACGCTGACGAGCGGAAGCAGCGCGTTGCGGAGCGCGTGCCGGACCAGCACCCGGCGCTCGAAGATCCCCTTGGCGCGCGCGGTCTGCACGTAGAGCGTCTGCAGCGTTTGGTGCAGGCTGGATTTGAGGACAAGGCTCAGGGTGCCGATATAGCCAAAGCTCAGGGTCAGTGTCGGGAGCACCATGTCGCGCAGGTTGTGCTGCAGATCGGTCAGCGGCGATACAAATCCGCCGCTCGGCAGCCACTGGAGCGCGAGGCCGAAGATCAGAATCAGCGTGATACCGACCATGAAGTTCGGCATGGTGACGCCGACGACCGACACGCTGGAGACCGCGAGGTCCGTAGGCGTTCCGATGCGGACCGCAGCTGCGGTGCCGAGCACGAGCGCCATCGCGAGCGCGAATCCCATCGCAAGCAGCGTCAGCTCACCGGTGGGCAGGAGGCGCTCCCGGATCGCCTCGGCGACCGGCTGGCTGTTCCGGATGGACCGGCCTAGGTCGCCTCGCACGGCGTGCCCGAGCCAATCCCCGTACTGTACGTAGATCGGTCGGTCAAACCCGAGCTGGTGGCGCAGCCGCGCCACAGTGACGGGGTCGGCGTCCTTGCCGAGCATCACAGCGGCCGGGTCCCCGAGTATCCCGTGGATGAGCCAGAACACCGCGATCGTCAGCACCAAGGCCATCGGGACGACGGCCAGCAGCCGGGCGGCGATGTAGCGCCACACCCCGGGTCACTTGGCCAACCACAGGTCCCGGTACCGCGGCACGGAATCCGGGAACCAGGCATAGTTTTGGACCTGGGTCCGCATCGGGGCGTCTTCCGACGGGTAGTAGATCCACAGAAATACCGCGTCGTCGATCACCTGCTGCTCGATCTTCGCGTAGATCTGCTTCCGCGCGTTCCGATCGTAGGTCGAGTTCGCGTCGTCGAGCATCTTGTCGACCGCCGGGTTGGAGTACTTGCCCCCGTTCGCGTAGTTGCCGGTGTAGAAGAGGATCCGCAGCAGGCCGTCGGGATCCGCGCGAAGCGTCCAGTCGGCCTCCACAAACTGTCCCGACAACTGCGCCTGGGCGATATCTGCGTCGTCAATGGGGTTGATCGTAATGTTCACGTTGATGCGCTTCAGCTGTGCCTGCAACAGCTGCGCGTACTGCACGCCGAACGGCGTAGCTTCCGTCGAGAACTCGGCCGAGAAGCCGTTCGGATATCCGGCCTGGGCGAGGAGCTGCTTGGCTTTGGCGGGATTGTAGTCGTACCCTCTCGTGCCCGGATTGTACCACCACACTTGCGGAGGGGTCGGGCCCTTCGCCACCGTCCCGCGCCCGCCGAGGATGACGCTCACGAACTCGTCCCGGTCGACACCGTAGCAGAGTGCCTGCCGCACCGCTCTATTGTTGAACGGCGGCCGATCGAGACCCCACTCTACCCCGTACCAGTGCCCGGACGGGTTCTCGCTGATGATCTTCACCCCCGGCGACTTCGCGATCGCCGGCACGTCCGTCGGCACCGGCTCAGACGTAATATCCAGCTGGCCTGTGCGTATCATCGTGTCCCGCACCGTCGGATTCTCCGCCACCTGGTAGGTGAGCCCGTCGAGATACGGTAGGTTCCGATCCCAATACCCGTCGAAGCGCTTGAGCGTGATGTGGTCGTCCGACATCCACTCCCCGAACTGGTACATGCCGGTGCCCACCGGATTCCGGGCGTAATCCTTCCCATATTTCTTCCACGCCGCGGGGGACACGATAAACCCGGGCCGGTCCACCATGACGGCCAGGAAGCCCGCGTACGGCTTCTTCAAGCGAAACACGACGGTGGTCGGCCCCTGCGCCTCGCAGCCGGCGAGGTACGGCGCGAGCTGCTTCATTTGGGGCGAGTTGTTGGCGGGATCCAGCATGAAGTCGACGTTCCACTTGACGGCCGCCGCATCGCAGTTGGTCCCGTCGTGGAACTTCACGTTCGGCTGCAACTGCAACGTGATGGATACCCCGTCGTTGGAGATCGCCCACGAGCGCGCGAGCTCCGGCTTGATGTCGAACGTCGGCGACGACGACACGAGGGTGTTGTACACGGAGTACATCACCGGCCGCTCAGGAAATCGGACGGAGTAATGGGGATCGAGGGTCGTCCCATCGCTGATCCACCCGATGCGGAGCGTCCCGCCCTTCTGCGGCGCACCCGCCGCCTGCGCAGGCCCGGCGTACCGGCCGAGCGCCGCCGCCGTCCCCACCGCGGCCGTCGAGCGGAGCAGATCGCGACGCGTCAGCCGCGTCCGGTACGGAGCGGATGCCGGACAGGGCTCTTGATCAGTCTTGCGCGTTGCACGCAGCATCGCGGTCTCCCTTTCTTGTTCCGGTGTCTGGCGCCACGGCGCTCACGTCTATTCCGGATGAGGTTCTGGTCTGTTAATGAGACTCCTCCACCTTCTCGTCGATCGGCGCGTGCGAGCAGCGGTCGAACACCGTCTCTTTCAATCTCCTGGGCGGCGGGCTTCGCGACGCGCGAGACCCGTGTCCGCGCTCCTCGTGCGGAGGGCCGGCCACGTGGCGCGGAGGAAGCGATGCGTTTGCTTATATAAGGGTTTGCGCCCACGTTTTTCACGGCAAACCAATCTAAACTAAGCCCTGGGGAGGAGGCATCGTGGTGGCCGACGCGATATCGAAAGCGCTACAGTCGGAGACCGTCAAGCGCCTGCGGCTTGCGGCGGACGAAACCCATGCCATGCTGGTGGGTGTGAAGTTGCAGGTCTTCAGAGTGAGACCTACAATCGGCGAACATCGGCACTTAGCTTCGTTCCGCCCGGGCGCGCCGGCTCCTGTCTTCGGGTCGTGATCGGATTGTTCTGCGACAGGACGAGGACGGGCGTCTGTGGGCGGAGGTGCGCGGAAACTTGGCCGGAATCCTACGGTTGGACGACGAGGTGCTTGCTGGTGTTGGTGCCGGGAGGGAGATTTGATTTGAGAGACACGCACGTGTGCGCGTAGCCTGGGATCGGGAGGGTGGGCCGAAATCCCGATCTGCTTGAATAAGCACAGGGGCCTTGTCGCAGGCCCACAACTCTGCTCGACTCGCCCTCGAACATAGCTACGGGGCCGAGATCACCCAAGGCGGCATTTTGCGGTCGGCCCGGTAGTCAGACACCCCGTTGCAGGCGAATGCATCTGCGAGTGACATCGTGCATCTCGGATGGATGGGTATAGAAGAACGGGATCGGAGTTGTGAGAGGCAACACTACCGTCCATTCCCGTAGCGCCGGGGGCCGGAGCCCGGATCCAGGAGATTGCTTACCTATCTCAGACACGGTCCGCGCGGTCCTGGATGGATCGTGAAGGTTTATTATCGGTTCTTCAGGCAAAACCGGGATAGCCGTATAAGTTGAAGGCAAGGTACCACACCCCTATCCTTGAGCACGTGCTGCGAACACGGCGCTTCAGGGAAGGGGGAGCACCTTGCCTCATGATCAGTCTACCAATGTGCTGGTCGGGTGGGAATGCTATCGGGTGAAGCTGGTGGAGCGCATCGAACCAACGACGGGCGCCGGCAAACCGCGGGTGGAGATCACGCTGGCCCGCGAGAAGCGGACCTTCCGGTGCTCCGGGTGCGGCCAAGAGACGGCGAAGGCGCATGAGATGGTGGTCCGCTGCATCCGGGATCTGCCGCTGCTCGACGCCGAGACTCACGTATGGGTGCCGCGCTACCGCGTTGCCTGTCCCACGTGCGGCCCCAAAATGGAGGCCCTGTCCTGGCTGTCGGCCTGGGACCGGGTGACCACGCGCCTGGCGGAGAGCGTGGTCCGGCTCTGCCGCATCCTGCCGGTGAAGCACGTGGCAGAGTTCTACGGCCTCGACTGGGACACCGTGAAAAACCTGGACGTGGCCGCGTTGGCAGAGCAGTTGCTCCCGGTGGACCTGTCCAACGTGACAACGATTGCGATGGATGAATTCGCCCTGCGAAAGGGCCACCGCTACGCCACGGTGGTGGTCGAACCCCGGCGCAAACGCGTGCTCTGGGTCGGCGAAGGCCGGAGTCGCGACGACGTCCGTCCTTTCTTCGCGCTGTTAGGTGGCGAGGGCTGCAAGCGTCTGCAGGCGGTGGTGATGGATATGAACACGGCCTACGAAGAAGAAGTGCGCGCCCATTGTCCGCACGCGGTCCTTGTCTATGACCTCTTCCACGTGGTCGCCAAGTACGGGCGCGAAGTCATTGACCGGGTGCGCGTGGACGAAGCCAATCGCGTGCGGCGCGACAAAGCAGCCCGCAAGGTGATCAAAGGCGCGCGGTGGCTCCTCTTGCGCAATCGTGAGAACGTCAAACCGGAGGATCGCGTACGACTCCAGGACCTCTTGGCAGCCAACCGGCGGCTTGCGGCCGTCTACGTGCTGAAGGATGATCTCAAGCAGATGTGGGACTATACCTATCCTGGCGCCGCCACCCGCTTCTTCACCGACTGGTACCACCGTGCCATCCGCAGTCGCATTGAACCCCTCAAGACGTTTGCCCGCCATCTCAAGATGCGGCTCCCCGGGATCATCGCGCACTGTCGCTATCCGTTACACACCAGCCTCCTCGAGGGCATCAACAACAAGATCAAGGTCCTCAAGCGCATGGGGTACGGCTACCGAGACGATGGCTACTTCTTCCTGAAGATCATGGCCGCGTTTCCTGGAATTCCCGAAAATGCCGGATGAACCTTATTATCCACGGGCCCAATCCATCCATTACTTGGCGTGGAAGAAGATGTTCACCACGAGGTGCGCGATCGCCGCCGCGGCGAAACTCTCGGTCAACGGAACCAGCACGTCCGGCCCAAAATGGTACGGCCACACGGGGAAATCCATAACAGTATCATGCAGTTTTCGTGCCGCGTCGGCCTGCTCAAGCTGCCGTTTCGTCGACGCGCTGTCGTTGACGTGCCCGAACGAAGTTCGTTGCCAGTCATTAGGAATGAGCGAGCGAAGGAGTCGGTCTCGTTCCCGAATCATCGCGGTGTGGCTGGGCCACAAGGTTCCCCAAAAGAGGGCAGGAGTCAGAACGACAAACGCCCCGATGTAAACTAGAAGAATCACGTCATGCGATTCCCGCCTGATTGATACTGTCTGCAGGGAATCTATCAAGAGCCCGAAGAATACGAATCCAAAGAAGAGCAACAATCCTCGAGCATATCGCTCCAGCGCTCCAAATCCGCCCACATTGTCAGGATGAAAGGGGCGTAGGCACACCTTCCGGGTCCGAAGGATCTTGTCGAGCGCCAAGATGGCTTCCACGAGTCTGCAAAGAATCAGCCACAGCATGAACCACAGCAGAAGAGTACTCGGGAGATGGCTCCGAATATTATATACAATGCCGGGTTCGTGCGTCGGCGGGCTAGCCCAGAGGAAGTATGCTCCCGCTAGAATGAAAAGGATACCCACGGCGTACAAGAAAGATCAGGAGCTTTGATTGAAGCCCGAGTATACTTCCCTGTCCTCTTCTGTACATCCAGGCTCTTCTGCAAATACCCCATCCCTCCTCAGATCGCACAGCATCCGTTGAGGAGCTTGGTCCGTCCAGGCAAAGAAGGCCCAAACCGAGGGGAACACAATGTAAGCTACGACAACATGAACCAGCACTAGATACTGATTGTAGACTCCATTCAAAGCAAACAACTTCCCATGCATACCGTTCAAATACGAAAATGCCACCGCAACACCATCGTTAAGGGCCGACCAAATAAGGCCCGCTGCCGCAAATTGTAAGGGTGATCTCAACCACTTCTTGGAGGTGCGCAACGAAGCGTTTTCCGACGCCATGTTACACCACCTAAAATGCGCTGTGAGGAAGGAAGCCCCGCAGCTAAGCCATCATACAAGTCGAGCATTCGTCAACGCGAGTCCTCCGCCGGTGCCCGCAGGAAACGCTAACTGTCGATGTCTCGCGTGCGAGCCCGTTAGCAATTTTAACGTTGCGTGCTTCTCGCCAAGTTCAGGCTATTGATGCTTTGCGGACACGATCTTCTGAAAGCCATCTTCCGTTGGCTCCTCTCAGGGTCCTGCTCAGAACGTCATTGGACAATTCAGCCTTTAGTCTTGTGAAAGATTCCGCCCTCTCGGCCAGCTACATGCATGGGAGTCTTGCGGGCGCGCTCAGGATCAGGATAAGTAACAACACAAGCAGTGGGACGCTGACCGATGGTGCTGGTGCCGGGAGAGGAATTTTATTTGAGAGACACGCACAGGTACGACTAGCCTAATGGGGCGTTCTGTCCGGACGAGATCGAAAGCGAATGGTGTTGGGTGGCGTTTATTTGGAACGTCCAATTAGATCGTTCCGGTTTGTTGAGAAATAGTTGGGGGGCGTGGATAGAAAAGGCAGAGGCAGTAGCCAGCATGGTTCCTCGAGTCAGCCCCCCCTTTTACGTTTGCGGCAGGGCAATGCCGAGGCATTCTCGCCCGGATGAGAGACGCAAATAAAGTAGTCTCATTCTCACGCTGAGCGACGGGAAGATACTATCGACATTCCGAAAACGGGAAGGAGACAGGCAGACGCAGTCGGACGAGGAGAGATTGGGCCGTCCCGTCTGGAACGTTACCAGGGTCGTCTTCGGCTTCTCCAACGCCCCTCAAACCGCTCGGACAAATGCTGGAACCTGCTGTTGGTCGCCTTTCCACGACAGTGATCTGGTGCGACGCTGCTTGCGCTGACTTTACGGCTGGACAGTTGGCAGCGACACGAGCGCGCCTGTCGTCGCGATCACCCTTGTGCTGCCTCCGGCGACAAAGTTCTTCGCGGGCGTCCTGATCAGGATGAACCGCGACTCTTGATGTCGCGCACATGATAGTGCGGGATCAAAACTAAACGTTATTAGCGCCCCGGGTGCGGCGCTGCGCGCGGCCACCTTTGGTGCCACCGTGCCCAGTCCATCGGTCCTGTAGCCGATACGGAGTGGTAGGCCGCCAAAGCTCGCCGTAGATGTTCGACCAATGGCGCCGGGGCCTGTGGTCGCACGGATCCGGTAATAGAAATCGATCTGACCCGTGGTGTTCGATCGCACAACCCGATCTTGCAGCTGCCCCGCACACACCACCGCTCCTGATGCACTCATGATCGTGAACGGTAGCAGTGCGTCGTGGAGCGTGCCTCCCGCCAAGCTGGGCTCCGTTGCGGCGGTCGTCGCGGGAACAGCGACACTCCCGCCCGGTGGCAGAAGGATCGAAACTGCCAGCGCCGTCGCTGCGAGCGAAAGCATCAGCACCACAGCCGCTCCACTCGCACTCCCCCACCGTGTTATCGAACTCCGCATCGCCTGCATGCTTCAACCTCCGTCTTCAGGAACTTCCATTGTGCACCAGGCAAATCACCGTGACTAGTTTCCGTGGAAGGGTCCCCGCTTTCCATCACAAGTAGCCTCGGCGCAACCGGTCCTTCCGAGCCGATCAAATCAGGACCGCCTACTTGCGCGGCGAGTTCTCATGCAACTCTCCGTTCTCCTGCCTGCTTCCTTCACCGAGATGCTCCGATCCCGGGCCTGGGAGGTACACGTGAGACTCGTGCTCGGAACGTCAGAAGCCTGGTCAGGCGGCGGGGCCACCCGCCATGCCTACTTGTTCTCGGGTCTCCTGCGATGCGCTGAGTGCGGTGCCCACTATACGGCCCGAGGTAGCGGCCGGTACATCTGCTCGTTCCACAAGAACCGAGGGCCAACCGTCTGCGGGAACGGCTGACTGGTGGGAGGGGGATTCTCCGGTTTCCGAAGAACCCGTCGCGACTGGATTCGTGGCATAAGCACATCGTCCGGCTTCCGACCACACTGCCGGATGATTCCGCCATGGCAGAAAGAGGCCGGTCGACAGCAGGGAGACGGGCAAGGCCGCACGGCAACCACGAAACGGTGGAACCACCAGGAAGCGCCCGCATCACTCATGGAGCAGCAATCCACGAATTCATGGGGTTGAAGTAGCGACATAGCCACGGATCTTGCCGCGCGCGTCCCAGAAGTCGCCGACGATCTGCCCGTCGGCGTTGATTCCATTGGCATGGGTCTCCCTCGCGCCCGGGACATCGATCGTGGTGAAGGTGCCGCCGGAGGTGCGGATGAAGGCATGTTGCCCGGGGCCTGCTCCCTTGAAGAGACCCACGATTCGACCGGTGGCGTTGATTCCATCGGCATTGGTCAACGTCGCGCCCGGGACATCGATCTTCGTGAAGGTGCCAGACGAGGTGCGCAAAAAACCGTGAATGCCGCGTGCGTCCTGGAAGTCGCCCACGATCTGCCCGGCGTCGTTGATTCCAGAGGCATACGTGTCCGTCGCACCAGGGACATCGATCGTGGTGACCATGCCCACTGAGGTGCGCAAAAAGCCATGCCACTCGCTGCGTGCGTCCTGAAAGTCGCCCACGATCTGCCCGGCGTCGTTGATCCCGTAGGCTTCGGTCTTTGTCGCGCCCGGGTTATCGATCGTGACAATTACGCGCCCAGAGATGCGCAGAAAGCCGTGATACGGGCTGACGGCGCTGGATGCGTCCCAGAACCGGCCCACAATCTGCCCAGCGGCGTTGACCCCGTAGGCTTCGGTGTCTGTCGGACCCGGGACATCGATCGTAGTGAACGTGCCCGATGACGTGCGGAAAAACCCGTGTGCTCTGTCGCGCGCGTCCCAGAACCGGCCCACGATCTGCCCGGCGGGGGTGATTCCTTGGGCAAAGGTCGTGTGAGCGCCCGGGGCATCGAGCGTGGCAAACTTCAATGAAACTGCCTGGGCTTGGAGCGTGATACCCAGGGCGCAACTCACGATCATGATACTCACCCAAGCCATAGATCGCCGCATCCCGCATCCCCCGTGGACGTTCCCTTGTGTCACATATCAGATTTTTTCATGCCTGGAGGCGGCGCTCGCCGCAGCTCGAAAGCCAACGGACATCGAGCCATTTACCGTCTCGGCGGAGCGGTTTCTCCGAGATCTCCGTGAGACGCTGGAGACGAACACCGAGAAGGCGCGCCGACTGCTGGCGCGCGCGGTCGATCGCATCGTGCAGCAACGGGAGGGAACATCCCACGTGGCGTACTTCTACGGCAATCTGGCTGGCGTGCTACAGATCGACGACCGCGGACTCTTGACCGATAGAGCTGGTGCCGGGAGGGGGATTTCGTCATTGGTGTACTGGCCGATGACCGCCGGCACGATCTGGTAGCAGGCCCGCGCGTCACGTGATGCACGTAGGGTCGTCCGGCCGCCGTTGCTTCGCGTGACTCCTCCTTGAGCGTATCCGGTTGCGCGGAATGGTGGCGCTGCAGGTCCCGCTAGAAATTCTTCCCGGGCACGAGGTTATGTGAAGCGCTAAGGGGCACCGGGCGCATTCAGATCGACGCGAAAGCCATTCGCGTACGGCGGCGTAGTATACTGAATCGTCCTGCTCAACTGGCCGGCGACGTCGAACACGTATGTTCCCATGCGATTTTCGCAGGCACTGCCCTCAATAGTGACGAAGTAGAACCCCTGTTCCATGATTCGCCCATAGCCCTTGGCTTTCGGCTCCCAGATCAGAGTTCGGGTCCGTCCGACGTCGCTACACGTACCGTCCTTAGTTTTCACAGTGACCTGGGTGCCCGTGCGGACAACGCCGCGGGGATTTTGAACGATTCCGTAAAAATAGACTACCGGTGCATTCTTGTTTATGGCGCCGGGCGCGCCGGCCGCCCCGTTTGTCACCAACGCGACTTCGGCCGCATCTAAGTCGACGTGGAATGTTCCGCCGTTCACGGTAAAGCCCGGATTGGTCACCGCGCGGGCGCGGACCGAATTGATAAAGAAAGTATACTGGGCCTTCTTATTAAGGCACTCTGGTTTCGTCGTGTCGATTACCAACGTGTACGCGCCCGGGCCGGTGCTGCTGCTATTGAACAACGTCATGTTCGCGCCGACCGTCGTTTGGCCGCAGACCGTGTAGTCGTTCACGCCCTGCACGATAACCGCATCGACGAAGACTCCATTGTCCGCCGGCAGGCCTGCGATGGACGCTCGACCGTAGAAGAATGGCTTTATGGCACCGGTCACCGACGGAGGCTGGAACTGAGCAGCAGAAGACGGCTGCAGTGCGGATAGGCAACAGCAAGCGATCGCAACCGCGACACGCGATACGGTTCGGCGAACGCTGCCCCTGCCGACATCGCGACAGCGAGCCATGAAATTCCGTCCCGTATTGAACGACGGTCGGAACTGCATTCGTATGACAGCACCCCAGCGGAAATCGAGATGGATCGGACCTTCGAGAAACCGGGCAGGCGCTCCTTCCGGCGCACTGCCGGAGTTGCCTGTCGGCCCGGCCACTACGATTAGGTAGTCCCATGAGCAACGGCAGCAAGACCACCTAGTGTCCTGAGTTAGAGATCCGCTAACATGGTCCGGTGAGATTCGTCAGTATTATCAGCGCCTCAGGACTCAGAATTATGGAAGCAACTTTCGACTCAGGACACTAGAAGCACGAGACTTTCCAATCGCCCTCTGTCACCGCGCCCTCCGCGTGCTGCACTGCGTTGTCGCGCAACCGCGGCACGAGTCGCAGATTCTGATCGATGGCGCGACAATCCAATTCGATCTGGTATCATCACGCCACCAAACAGGTGCTGGAGGACGCCGAACGACGCATGGCAGCTACGGAGCAAGCTGTGCGCGACACAAAGCCAGCCGGGCACCGGTTATCTCGGTTCAAACAGTCATGGAGCGGTATTTATGGGATCTGCGGGCTACACTGTCAACGAACGTGGACGACGCTCGGCAGATGCTGTCCCTGGCTGTGGACACGACTGTCCTACGCCGGGAGGAGAAGCATCTCGTGGCTCGGATTACCGGCAATCTCGCGGGAATGTTCGTGATCGATGGTGCCGGGAGGGGGATTTCGCATTTGGACAATTTGCCAAGCGCCGATTTTGTAGCCTAATTGAGCAACTATGCGCGGCAGAGCGCCGGGCCCAGGACCTCCTGATCAACTCCACGATTTTCGCCGGTGACTCGACCATCGGCGAATGGCCGACGTCCCTATATCTCGTATTCGCAGTGCTGATCGTATTGACCCAACCCCAACATTTCCACGAGCTTGCCGAATCCATCGGCCAAGGCCATGAATGCTCCAAGCTCGATCAGTTCCTCGTCGCTGAACCACTCCTTCCAGCGTTGCACGTGTTGATCTGTGATCGCACGATAGTCTTCAGTGAATAACGATGCCATTTCGAGCGCGGCCCGCTCGCGGGGTGTAAAAATCGGATCGCCAGGATCCCAGGTCGCTTCAATCTTAGCGTCGGTGAGTCCCATGTGCTCTGCCACGGCAGAGCGGACTCCGCTTCAATAACCACAGTTCCTGAGCCGCGCCATCCGCACGCGCATCAGTTCTTTCAGCGTATGTTCAACGATCCCATCGTAGAACGTGGACTGCCATCCAGCGTAAAATGCATTCAGCGCCACGGGGTGGCGTGCGAGAATTCGCAACAACGTGGGGTTGGGGGCGCCACGCCGCGCCGCATCCGCAAACGCCTGTTGGACGATCGGCGAAACGCTCTGTTCATCGACCGGCTGAATACGTTGCACGACATGGTCCCCCTTCAAATTCACGATCTCTGATGGCCCGCTTTGTACCCCGCGATTGTCGTCTCGCGGATTCTGTCGCAGGCCACTCACAACTGCACCAGCCCGCGACGAAATCGGCCGCAAACTAAGATTCTGCCCCTGCCTGAAGCCGTGGTAGGCAGGAACGTTCGCCGCCGCTTCACCAACACCTTCCGGTCGTCCGTCTCGCGGTGCGGGCCCGCCGGGTGAGATGCACGGCACGCTTACTCAATCTGAATGCGGATGTGGTGAGTAGAACTGGTGCCGGGAGGGGGATTTGAACCCCCACGGGTTTCCCCACACGCCCCTCAAACGTGCGCGTCTGCCAGATTCCGCCATCCCGGCGCGGAGAAAGGCCCTGCCTTCCCAGCAGGGCCTCCTCATTATACGGACCGCTATTCGCCAGTGTCAATCAATCGGGAAGGGTTCCGCGCAAGCGGTCAGGAAGCCACCGCTCCGCAGAATCTGCGGCTCCGGAGGTGTGCGCCGTATGGGAGATCTACTCGCGAACGCGGCCGAACGTGGAGTACGGTACCTGCGGGGACTCGGCGACCGCCGCGTGTCGCCGACTGCGGCCGCCATCTCACGCCTTAGGGACTTAGGAGGTCCGCTGCCGAACGGGCCGACCGACCCGGAAGCGGTCCTCGCGCTGCTCGACGACCTCGGCTCGCCGGCCACCGTCGCCTCGGCCGGTGGCCGGTACTTCGGCTTCGTGGTTGGAGGAGCGCTGCCCGTCACGGTGGCGGCGAACTGGCTCGCCGGTGCGTGGGACCAAAACGCCGGTCTCACGGTCAGCTCCCCGATCGCGTCGGCGCTCGAAGAAATCGCGCTCGGCTGGTTGGTCGACGTACTAGCCCTGCCGCAAGGAACCGCGGGCGCGTTCGTCACCGGCGCCACGATGGCGAATCTCACCGCGCTCGCAGCCGCTCGCCACGCGGTGCTGGCACGCGCCGGGTGGGACGTCGAAGCGCAGGGATTGTTCGGCGCACCACCGATCACCGTCGTAGTTGGGGACCACGTTCATGTGAGCCTGCTGAAGGCGCTGACGCTGCTCGGGCTGGGTCGCGACCGCGTGGTACGAGTGCCCGTCGATGGTGAGGGGCGCATGCGGGCGGACGCGCTGCCGGCGTTCGCGGCCCCGGCGATCCTCTGCCTTCAGGCGGGCAATGTGAATAGTGGCGCGTTCGACCCCGCTCGAGAGATCTGTCCCATTGCGCGCCGAGCCGGCGCCTGGATCCATGTCGACGGAGCATTCGGGCTCTGGGCCGCCGCCGCCCCCTCGCGGGCGCATCTCACGGAGGACGTCGACCTCGCAGATTCATGGGCGCTGGACGCCCACAAGTGGCTCAACGTGCCGTATGACAGCGGCATCGCGTTCGTGCGCGACGGAGCCGCGCTGAAGGCGTCGATGGCGGCGAGCGCGGCCTACTTGGTCCAACAGACGGGCCGAGAGCCGCACCTTCACACGCCGGAGATGTCGCGCCGGGCCCGCGCCGTCGAGGTGTGGGCCGCACTGCGACATCTCGGCCGGTCCGGTCTCGCCGATCTCGTCGAGCGGACCTGCTGCTACGCGGGCCGCTTCGCCGAGGGGCTGCGCCGTGCCGGCTATCGTGTGCTGAACGACGTCGTCCTAAACCAAGTGCTCGTCTCCTTCGGAGACTCGGAGGCCACCCGCCGCGTGATCGAGGCCGTGCAGGCGGACGGCACGTGCTGGGCGGGGGGGACGCTGTGGCGAAACGAGGCGGCGATGCGTCTCAGCGTGTCGTCGTGGGCCACGACCGAACGAGACATCGACCGCAGTCTCGCGGCGATCCTCCGCGCGGCGGCCCAGGCGGGCCGGTAGCCGCCGGTGCTCAGGCCTGAAGACGGGGGGTAGGCGTGCGCCCGGGAATGCGGCCGCGCTTGGCGATCGGGGCGCCGTTGATCTCGCGCAGATCCATGGTCATGTCGAGCGGAGGCGCGCCGCTCACGTAGCTGCCGACGCCAAACGCGTTGGCGCCGGCCTCGACCAGCGACGGAATGCGCTCGGGCGTCACGCCGCCCGACACAAAGATCTGCACCGCGGGATGCCCTGCGAGGGCGAGTCGGGCCCGGACCTCCCGGACGAGATCCGGGGTGACGCTCCCGCGCTCGCGGGGCGTGTCGAGGCGAATCGCGGTCAAGGCACCGTGCATCCCGTCGGCGACGCGAACCGCCTCAATCGCCTCATCGGTGAACGTGTCGACCAGCACGAGCCGCGGAACCCCAGACGGCATCCGCTCATGGTACGCCGCCGCGGCCCGCAGCGTGTCCCCCACGAGCAGGATGAACGCGTGGGGCATCGTGCCGACGGGTTCCTGGCCGGCGAGCCTCGCGCCCAGAATGCAGGCAGCGCCGCGCATGCCGCCGAGGACGGCCGCCCGCTCCATCACGGGTGCGACCGCCGGATGCACGTGACGCGCCCCGAACGAGTACACCGGCGTGTCCTTGGCCACGGTCACCACGTGCCGCGCCGCGGTCGCCCACCCGCTGGCATGGGCCAGCATCCCAAGCAGCACGGTCTCGTACATGCCGAACCGCGCGTACGGTCCTTCGATCCGCATGACGACCTCGCGGTTTGAGAACGCGCTGCCCTCGGGCAGCGCCTCAATGCGGACACCGGCGTCCCGCAGCAGATAGCGGACCTCATCGGCGCCGGCAAGCACGCCGTCGCCGCTCGTGAAGATCTCGGCCACCACCGGGGTATCGGCAAGCCCAAGGGATCGCAGAATCTCGAGCGTGCGGACGAAATAGACGTCGGTCGTCGCGCCGGCGAAGATCTCCTCGTGAGACGCGCTGTGGAGGCGGGCCCGGGAATCGACCACGTAGCGGTCGACGTCGTCCAGCGAAGAGAACGGCGTCGGGTGTCGCGGCACCGGGACCGTCAGCTCAGTGACCGAATTTGGCGATGACGAGGTAGATGGTGGTCACGCCGAACAGAATCGCCAGCGTCGATGTGACGCGAAGCAGCAGGGTCTCGCGCGGCTTCGGCCCGTGGAACAGTCGCGCGCCGGAGCCGCCGATCGCGCCCAGGCCCTCGCCCTTCGGGCCCTGCAGCACGATGATCCCGACGACCGCGGCGCAGACGATCAGCTGAATGATCAGCACCACATTGGTCACACGTTCACCCCCAACTGGGACAGCCCCACTAGGGTATCACAGGAGCGGGAGCGTTCCAAGGCCCCGGACGGGCCCGCGCGGCTCCGGACGCTAGGGCGCCGCGGCCCGGACGATCGCCGCGAACGCGGCGGCGTCCAAGCTGGCTCCGCCGACGAGCGCCCCGTCGATCTCCGGCCGGTCGAGGAATTCGCTGATGTTGTCCGGCTTGACGCTGCCGCCGTAGAGCACCCGCACCGCGCCCGCCGCATCGCTGCCGCCGGCGGCCGCAAGGCGCTCCCGAATCAGCCCGGCCACCTGATTGGCCTCCGGCCCGGTGGGCGTGCGTCCGGTTCCGATCGCCCACACCGGCTCGTACGCGATGACCAACCGCGCCACCGCATCCCGGGGGACGGCGTCGAGCACGACCCCCAACTGCCTGGCGATCACCGCGGCGGCCTCCCCCCGGTCGCGCTCGTCGAGCATCTCGCCGACGCAGACGATCGGGGTAAGACCATGGATGAGCGCGGCCGCGGTCTTGCGCGCGACCTGCTCATCGGTCTCGCCAAAGAGGACCCGCCGCTCCGAGTGCCCAAGAATCACCACCCGGCAGCCCAGATCGACGAGCATCGGCGCGCTGATCTCGCCGGTGTACGCGCCCTTCGCCTCCCAATGCATGGTCTGCGCGCCGAGCAGCACCCGGGTCCCCGCCAGCACCCGGCCCACCGCGTCCAGCGCGGTCGCGGGCGGGCACAGCGCGACGTCGACGCCGGCCACGTCCCGAACCAGGGACACCACCTCCCGGGCCAGGCTGGCGGCCGGCCCGCGCACGAGGTGCATCTTCCAATTTCCGGCGATCAGCGGCGTGCGCATGGGCTAGGCGTCCTGGAGGACCGCGACACCCGGCAGCGTCTTGCCCTCCATGAATTCCAGCGACGCGCCGCCCCCGGTGCTGATGTGGGTCATCTTGTCGGCGTATCCGAACTCCTCGACCGCGGCCCCGGTGTCGCCGCCCCCGACGATCGACTCGCCGGGCGACTCGGCCACGACCTTCGCGATCGCGCGCGTCCCCTCCGCGAAGGCCGGGATCTCGAACACCCCCATCGGTCCGTTCCACAGCACCGTCCCGGCGCCCGAGATAGGAGCGCTGAACGCCGCGACGGTGCGGGGCCCGATGTCCACCCCGGCCCAGCCGTCCGGAATCTCCCGCGCGTCGACCGTGCGGGTGGCCGCGCCCGCCTCGACGCGCTGGGCCGCCACCACGTCCACCGGAAGCATCAGATCCACCCCGCGCTGCTTCGCCTCCACCATCAGACTCCGGGCAAGGTCCACCCGGTCCTCCTCGCACAGCGAGGCACCGATCTCGGCCCCGGCCGCCCGCAAAAACGTGTAGCACATCCCGCCGCCGATCAGCATCGTCTGCGCCAGCCGGAGCAGATTTTGAATGACGCCGATCTTGTCGCTGACCTTCGCCCCGCCCAAGATCACGACGAGCGGAGGCCGGGGCCGCTCGAGGACGCCCCCGAGAAACTGGAGCTCGCGCTCCATCAGGAGACCGGCGACCGCGGGCAGGTACGCCGCGATTCCGGCGGTACTGGCGTGCGCACGGTGCGCCGTGCCGAAGGCGTCGTTCACATACACGTCGGCCAGCGACGCGAGCTGGCGCGCAAACGCCGGATCGTTCGCCTCTTCCTCCCGGTGAAACCGAAGATTTTCGAGCAGCACCACGTCGCCCGGCTTCATCGCGGCGACCGCCTGCTGCACCGCCGGCCCCACGCAGTCATCGAGCGTCCGCACGGGCCTGCCCAGCAGCTCGCTGAGCCGCGCGGCGATCGGGGACATCCGCAGCGCGTCGTCGACCCCTTTCGGCCGCCCGAGGTGCGACGCGAGGATCACGGCCGCACCATGGTCCAGGAGATACGTGATCGTCGGAAGCGAGGCGACGATCCGGTGGTCGTCCGTGATGTGGCCGTGATCCAGCGGCACGTTGAAATCCACGCGGACGAACACCCGACGTCCGCGGACGTCGAATGTCGCGGACGGTCTTCTTCCGCATCACACACCTCGCTCGATCAGGTAGCTCGCGAGATCGGCGACGCGGCACGAGTAGCCCCACTCGTTGTCGTACCACGACAGCACCTTTGCCATGTCGCCTGAGGCGAGCGTCGACAGCGCGTCGATGATCCCGCTGCGCGGGTCGCCCTTGAAGTCCATGGACACGAGCGGCTCGTCGGAGTACCCGAGGTAGCCCTTGAGCGCTCCCTCCGCCGCGCGCTTGAACGCCTGGTTGATCTCCTCCGCGCTCGCTGACTTCTCGAGCGTCACCGTCAGATCCACAATGGACACCGTCGGGCGTCGGCACCCGCAGCGCCAAGCCGTTCATCCGCCCCTTGAGCTCCGGCAGCACGAGGGAGATCGCTTTCGCCGCCCCCGTCGTCGTCGGGATGATGTTCAGGGCCGCCGCGCGCGCGCGCCGGAGGTCCTTGTGCACGACGTCGAGCACGACCTGGTCGTTGGTGTACGAGTGCACGGTGTTCATGAAGCCGGTGCGGATCCCGAACGTCTGGGACAGGACCTTCGCGGTCACCGACAGGCAGTTCGTCGTGCACGAGCCGTTGCTGATGATCCGGTGCTTTGCCGGGTCGTACACCGTATGGTTGACGCCCATGTTGACGGTCAGGTCCTCGCCCGTGGCCGGCGCGCTGATCACGACGCGCTTGGCGCCCCCCGCAAGGTGTCCGGCCGCCTTCGCGGCGTCCGTGAAGTGGCCGGTGGACTCGATCACGAGATCCACGCCAAGATCGCCCCACGGGAGCTTCGCCGGATCCCGCTCGGAGAGCACGGCGACGGTGCGTCCGTTGATGACAATCGCGCGCTCGCGCGCCTCTACGGTGCCGGGGAACGCCCCGTAGGTGCTGTCGTGCTTAAACAGATGGGCGTTGGTACGGACGTCCGCCAAGTCGTTGACCGCCACGATTTCCAGTCCCGGCGCCCGCTCGAGACACGCTCGAAGGGTCTGCCTGCCGATCCGACCGAATCCGTTGATCCCGATCCGCGCCATCTCCCGCCTCCTTGGTCTTCCCACGCCCGCCCCGCCGAACGCTGCGCCGTCCGTCCCGCGCCGTCCGCCTAGGTCTCACCCGCCTCGATCGGCCGCGCGCGCCAGATCAACCCGATCAGGTCGCGCCGGATGAACCCGATGTTGTTGAAGATCCGGATGCTGAACGCCACCACGGCCCCCAGGTAAATGTCGAGGCCGAGCAGGTCGCCCAGCGCCGTCAGCAGCGCCGCGAAGAGGGTGTTCACGATGAACCCGGACAGAAACACGCGGAGGTCGAACCGCCCCGCGACCTGGGCGCGCATCCCGCCGAGCAGCGTGTCGACCGCTGCCAGAATCGCGATCGCGCTGTATTTCACGTACGTGAGGGGCACCTGGACGCTGACGAGCAGGCCGAGGGCCAAGCCGGCCGCGAGCCCCAGAATCGGCAACCACATCGCGCTTACCCTCCTTTGTCTACCGGCCGTGCAAACTGGTGCACGAACGTCCCCGTGTACGCCGGAAGCCGGATCTCGCGCTCCAGCTCCACTGTGACCGGAAAGTCGAACGCCCGCAACTCATTGAGAATCCCGCCACGCGCATTCACGGCCGCCCGCAGCACTGCCGGGTCGCCGATCGCGTCGATCTGATACGGTGGGGCGAGGCGCCGGGCGTTGCAGAGAATCGTCGTGCCGACACACGAGATCCCCGTGGTGCCGGCGATGCGATCCTGGTTGACCGCCACCGCCTCGGCGCCCGCGGCGAACAGCGTGGCGACGACCGCGTGCACGTCCGAGTAGTGGATCAGCACCAAGTTGGGATCCTCGCCGGGCCGGAGCGGACGGTTGCTGTCGGTGATCGTCACCCGCACCCCCGGCCCGGACACCGGGGTGAGCCCCGCGAGGGCGCGCATCCGGGCGAGCTCCGGACCCAGCGCCGCGGTCGCCTGACGTCCCGCCGCAGCCCGCAGCTCCTCGTCCGCGATCTCCTGACGCAGCGAGGCGAGCTGATCCCGCAGCACCGCGTCCTCGCGCTCCGCCTGCCGGTACCGGTACGCGACCTCGCCGAGCCGGCCGGACGGGACCTGCAGGCTGGTCTCGATCGAGCGCTCGGTGCGCACCTGCACGACCAGCCCGAACCCCACGGCCACCGCGACCGCGCAGAGCAGGACCTGCCAGGGATGCACGCGCATGGGTCCTCCCCGCACGTCACGCCGCCCCGGCGGCGCGGCGCTCCTCCCGGCCGTCCGGAGCCACCTGCATCGCGCCCCATTGAAGCACCGTGGTCCGCCCGACGGCCCCGAGGGGCGCGACCACATCGATTTCACCGACCGCCGCACGCACGGCCACGATCGTCCCGAGCCCGAGAAAATCCCCGGCGTCGTCCGCGAGCCCCACCAGACGATGGCGCAGCGCGCGCGGCGGCAGCTCCGCCACGACGCGTCCGGGAGCGACACGGCGGCCGGCGTGGACGACGGCACGCTCCGTACGCACGGCCTCCAGCGTCACGGTCGCGGGACGGGCATTGCGGAAGTAGCGCGCGAACTGCTGCTCACGAAACGCCCGGCGCTCGCGGGGCGACCGCCTCCGGACCTCTGGGGATGGATGGAGACGGTGGATCATGGTGGACGCCGGCACCTGACTCAGAATCGGCTCGACTTCGTCGGCCCGCTGGATCGCAATGAGATGCCGCGGTCCGATCTGGCGAATCTTGCGAAGCTTCGCGGCGACCGCCGCCGGACCGTCGATCCAGCCCGTCGTGTCCAGAATGACGATCGCGGCCCCGAGCTCCTGCGCCCGGGCGACGAGACGCGCCGTCCCCTCAAGCAGCCACGGAAAGACGGTCATCGGGGTCGTGTCTCCGGTAAAGTACGCCGCTGTGAGTGGAATCTGAAGCATCTGCCGTACCGGGCGGTCCACCATGCCAAGCCCCACTGTCGTCGGCGGGCCGATGTCCGACTGGCCGATGTCGGTGTCGACGACCCCGGGCGGGCGGCCCGCGCGAACGGCGGCGATCGCCAGCGCCGTCGCGGCCGTGGTCTTGCCGACGTCGACGGCCCCGAGAAACATGACGATGCCGGGGACGCCCAACACCGCCGCGACCGTCTCACGCCACTCCGCCATCTCGCCACCACCCGGGCGCCCGCGGCCGGACGCCCGATCCCCGGAGCCCGCGCCGCCGGCTATGCGTCGGCTGTCTTCGCCTTGGCCTCCAGCTTGGCCTTGATCCGCTTCAGCCGGAACACATCCTCGCGGGCGCGCTGCTCGAGCACGTCGCGGATGTACCGGATCTCGCCCCGGATGCGGGGGATCACGACCTGTTCGAGGGCGTTCACGCGGCGGGTCGTCTTCCGGATTTCCTCGCCGATCTTGCGCAGCGTCACCTCGGTGCTCGCCACGTCGAGCAGCGCGGCCACGATCTCTTCGAAGCGGTCGGCGCTCTCCACGGTCCGCGCCGTCACCGCGACCGGGTCCTGGCCGCGGGCCAGCACGCTGCGCCGGACCTCGCTCGTGGTGATCGTGGGGATCCGCGTCCCCCACACGTTTCTCGTCTCGATCCCAACCTCGAGGCGCCTCGAGTCCGCGAGCGCCGCCGATTCGAGCACCTCGCGGCCCTCGACGGCCTTGGCGAGGCTGAGCAAGGTGTAGCCCTCGCCCGCGTTCAGCATGAGCCGCTCGCGCGCGGCGAGGGCCCGGCGCACGATGTTGAAGAAGTCCGCGACCAGCGCGTCGCGCTTCTTCTTGAGCAGATCGACCCCCTGCTGCGCCAGCTTCACCTGGTTCTGGCGCTGCAGGAGGTTCATCCGAGTCGGGCTTACCGTGTCAGCCATCGCCGCTGTCCGCTCCACCCGTCGTATGTCTCGCCCATCCCTGCCCGGGGCCGCCGTGCGGCGGCCGATCCTAAGCTCTCCAGGACATCGACCTTCTGGGGGTGCAGTTTCTGCATCTCCTCGCCGAAGTAGTACTTGTCCACGTGGTCCTTGCTGATCCGCGTCAGCGCGGTCCGCGGGAACATCGACAGCAGCTTCCATCCGAGCGCCAGCGAATCCTCGATCGACCGGTCCGCCCCGCCCTGGTTGATAAACTCCTGCTCGAACGCGTCCGCAAACCGGAGGTACATGCGGTCGTTCTCCGTCAGGGCCTCTTCGCCGATGATCGCGACGAGGCGCCGGAGATCCAGGCCCTGCGCGTACGCCGAGTACATCTGGTCGGCGACCTGCCGGTGATCGGCGCGCGTGCGCCCCTTGCCGATGCCGTTGTTCATCAGGCGCGACAGGCTCGGCAGCGGGTTGATCGGCGGGTAGATCCCCTGCCGGTGCAGCGGACGGCTGAGCACGAGCTGCCCTTCGGTGATGTACCCGGTCAGATCGGCGATCGGGTGCGTGATATCGTCGTCGGGCATCGTGAGAATCGGCACCTGTGTGATCGTACCCTTCTTGTTCTTCAGGCGGCCCGCGCGCTCGTACAGGCTGGCCAAGTCGGTGTACATGTAGCCCGGGTAACCACGCCGCCCCGGGATCTCTTCTCGCGCGGCGCCGATCTCGCGGAGCGCCTCGCAGTTGGAGACCACGAGTCCGTTCTCGATGAGAAAGTTGTGCGTTCCTCCCACGGTGAAATCGTAAACGAATCCGTTGTAGTCGAACGGCTCGATGCTGGTAATCGCATCCAGCGCGAACTCCGCCGAAGACACTCGCTCCAGGATCGCAACCGCCGCTGACGATCCCTGCCTCCCCATCTCCATACCCAGTTGGGTCGCGGCCGACGTCCGACCCCGTTTGGAGGCATAGATACCATTGCCCACGGACAGATCGCCAGCCGGCGTCATCACCGGTCCATCGGGAGTATCGATCAAAATCTTGTGGTCGGGCGTCGCCGAGAACTCCGACCCCGAGGCGGTGTGGATGCGGAGCATGCGACCTCGGTACCGAAGCTTCTGGACGTCTGTGATAGCGGCCGGTACGGCCGCGCGGCCGTTCCATGACAACACGGGGGGCAGCGACCCAAGATCGCACTCCCGCGCGACCACCCGGTCAACCAGCCCACCGATCGCCGCGACCGTCCCGTCCGCCAGCAGCACCTCGGTCTCGGGTGCGAGGCAATAGTTGGTCATGTCCGTCAAGATCACCAGCACCTGCATATCAAGCTCGTACGCCAGATACTCGGCCACGGTCAGCGCGGCGCGCGGCGTCATCAAGCGCTCGATCGTGGGATCGTCCGCGAGATTCATGAACACCACGCTGCGCGCGAGCGCGCCGGTGCTCTCGAACTCGTGGATGAAGAACGACGCCTCGCGCTGCGTGATCCCCATCGCGCCGAACACGACCGAAAACTGCTCGGCCTCGCCCAGCACCTTCGCCTGGCGGGTGATCTGCGCCGCGATCTCGTTCGCCGGCAGGCCGGCGCCCGAGAAGATCGGCAGCTTCTGCCCCCGCACCAGGGTGTTCATCACGTCGATCGTCGAGATGCCGGTCTGAATGAACTCCGCGGGCTTGTCCCGCGCGACCGGGTTGATCGGCGCGCCCAGCAGCGGCAGGCGCTTCTCGGGGATGATCGGCGGCAGCCCGTCGATCGGGTCGCCGAGGCCGTTGAAGCGGCGCCCGATCATCTCACGGCTGACCGCGATCCGAGCCACGTCCTCGCGCAGGCTGATCGAGGTCTTGGCGAGGTCCATCCCGCGGGTCTCCTCGAACACCTGGATCACCGCGTTCTTGTCCGACACTTCGATCACCTGGCCGCCGCGCACGCTGCCGTCCTGCACGTGGATCTCGACGATCGCGCCGAACGACAGGTCGCGCGCGCCCTCGACGAACAGGAGCGGGCCGGAGATGTAGCTGATGCTGGTATAGCGCTTCGTCGCAAGGTTCATCGGGCCGCCTCCTTGGCTTGTCCGTTGCCGGCGACCGGCACCGCCGTCTTTCCGCTGCCCTTGAACGCGTCGGGCAGCGTCTTCAAGAACTCATCGATGTGCGCGCGGAACTTGTCGTTCGGCACTTCCTTGAACCGCGCGATCACCTCGTTCTGGGGCAGGTTGATGACCTCGTCGATCGTCACGTCGCCGCGCTTGAGCGCGGCGCCCGCCTGCTCGTAGAACGCCCGCATGCCCCGGATCATCCAGTACGCCTTGTCGAGCGAGCAGGACGCGTCGACCTCGCTGAACGCGCTCTGCTGGAGGAAGAACTCGCGGATCATGCGCCCGAGCTCGATCACGAGGCGCTCGTCGTCCTGCAGCGCGTCCGGACCGACCAGCTGCACGACCTCCTGGAGTCCGGCTTCGCGCGCGAGCATCGCGCTGAGCCAGGCGCGCTGGTCGGTGAAGTCCTTGGCGACGTGCTCGCCGTACCAGGCGTTCAGCAGCGTCTCGTACAGGCTGTAGGAGCGGTTCCAGTTGATCGACGGGAAGTGCCGGCGGTAGGCGAGCTGCGCGTCGAGCGACCAGAACGCGCCCACGATCCGCAGGGTGCTCTGGGTGACCGGCTCGGACAGGTCGCCGCCGGGCGGCGAGACCGCGCCGACGACGGTCACGGCGCCCACGCGCTCGTCCTTGCCGAGCACGACCGCCCGGCCGGCCCGCTCGTAAAACGCCGACAGGCGGCTCGCGAGGTACGGCGGGTAGCCTTCCTCCGCGGGCATCTCCTCGAGCCGGGACGAGATTTCGCGCAGCGCCTCGGCCCACCGGCTGGTCGAGTCGGCCATCAGCGCGACCCGGTAGCCCATGTCGCGGAAGTACTCGGCCATCGTCACCCCGGTGTAGATGCTCGCCTCGCGCGCCGCGACCGGCATGTTGGAGGTGTTCGCGACCAGGATCGTCCGCTCCATCAGCGGCCGGCCGTTGCGCGGGTCCTCCAGCTCGGGAAACTCGGTCAGCACGTCGGTCATCTCGTTGCCGCGCTCGCCGCAGCCGACGTACACGATGATGTCGGCGTTGGACCACTTGGACAGCGTCTGCTGCACGACGGTCTTCCCGCTGCCGAACGGACCCGGGACGGCGGCCGTCCCGCCCATCGCCACCGGAAACAGGACGTCGAGCACGCGCTGGCCCGTGATGAACAACTCGGTCGGCTCCAGCTTGCGCGCGGCCGGACGCGGGACGCGCACCGGCCACGTCGTCATCATGCGGAGCTCCCGCCCGTTCTTGAGCTTGCCGATCACCTCGGTGACCGTAAACTCCCCGCCGCGGATCTCCTGGACCTCGTCTGCCTCGGCGTCCGGCGGCACCATGATGCGGTGGGCGTACGAGTACTCCTGGACCTCTCCGAGGATGTCGCCCGGGCCGACGCGGTCTCCCGCGTTGACCTTCGGCACGAACGTCCATTTCCGGTCGCGGTCGAGCGAGTTCACGATGACGCCGCGCGAGATGAAGTCCCCCTGGAGATCGCGGATCTTGTCGAGCGGGCGCTGGATGCCGTCGTAGATGCCGCTCAGCATCCCCGGTCCGAGCTCGAGCTGCAGCGGCGCGTCGGTCGACTCCACGGGCTCCCCGACGTACAGCCCGGAGGTGTCCTCGTAGACCTGCACGAACGCGGTGTTCCCGTCAAGGCGGATGATCTCGCCGATCAGCTTTTCTTTGCCGACCCGGACGATGTCGTACATCCGGGCGCCGGCGAGGCCTTTCGCGATCACCGCCGGGCCCGAGATGCGAGTAATCTCCCCTACGACCGCCATGGCTTCCGTCCTCCTCACGCGCTCCGGTGTGGTTCCTACTTCATCTTCACGGCGAATCCGATGCACTCTTTCACGAGGCGCGCGATGTAGGCCTCGCCGCTCTCCTGCGTTGCCCGCGCCGGCGGCAGCGGGACGATGATCGGCAGGTCGCGGCCGCGCATCAGGCGCGCGCGCGCGTCCTCGGTCCCCTTGAGCAGATCCTCGTTGACGGCGACGACCCCGTAGCCGGCGGCGATGCACGCCTGCAGCTGCTCGAGCGCCTGGACCGGGGTGTCCGCCTCGCGCACCTCGACGCCCGCGAGGCGAAACCCGGTCGCCGTCTCACCATCCGTGATCACCGCGAGCTTAGACACCGACGATCTCCCGACGCGCCACGTCCTCCGGAATGCCGAGCTGGCGCGCGTGCGCGATGACGCGCAGGTTGCTGATCTCCGCGGCCTTGCGGGCGAGGTACCCGATCACGACGCCCACGCCGAGCGGATCGGCCATGTACATCCGCGCGGCCATCCGCTGGAACGCCTGCTCAATCGCGCGTTCGATCTCGGACAGCGTCTCGGTGCCGGCAAGTTCCGCCCCGAACAGCCGCATCGACGCGATCTCGGAGAGGCTCGACTGCGGATCCGCGAGCGTGAGGAAGCGGTCGAGCGGCAACGTCCCGCCGGGTACAAAGAACCGCTCGCGCTCCTCGCGGGGCAGCTCCTTGATGCGCCGGAGCTTCAGCGCCGTCATCGCGTTGGTCATGGTGACCTCCGCCTGCAGGTACCGGCGGAGATCTCCGTCCCCTTCGGTGTCCGCGATCCGCCTCCCGTACCGCACGTAGGCGCGGTCGAGCGCCGACTCGACGTCGAGCAGGCTGCCGCCGCGCTGCAGGGCGTCCGCCCCCTCGCGCACCGCGCCGGCGAGCGGGTGCATCCAGGTCGTCAGCGTGTCCGCGATCGCGCGGACGTCCGGCTGCTGCAGGAGCTCCCGCAGCTTCACCTCGGTGAGCAATCCGCCGGGAAACAGCGTGCCGACGATCTCGTCCTGGCTGCGGCCGGTGAGCTTGCCGCGAATGATCGCGCGCAGGCTCTGCAGGTCGTAGCGCAGCAGCACGACCTCGATCAGGTCGCGCGCCTCGCCGTCGGCGAAGCTGAGAATCCGCTGCGTCGTGTGCGAGAAGTTCTGCGACAGCCCCTCGTCGACGGCGCGCACGCCCGTGAAGCGGCTGAGGGCCTCCGCCAGCTCCACGTTGTACGGGGTATCCGCGAGGCCTTGGATCACCGCGTCGAGATCGGAGGCGCGAAACAGCTCGTCGAGGCGGGCCGCCGGCAGCAGGCGCGAGTTCATCACCTTGACGCGGGCGTTGATGTACGCGAAATCACCCATGGGTGGGACGCTCGCCGCTGCGGAGGCTCACGCGCCCCACAGCACCTCGGCGACGCGCGACACGAACTCCCGCCGCGCGCGGGCGAGCCGGCCTCCCAGCGCGTTCTCGACCACCGAGCGGCCGTCAGCGCTGACGAGCCGCACGCCGTTGGTCAGGTTCGCGTTCTCGCGCACCTCGACGCTCAGCCCAAGCGCGTTCGCGGCGTCGCGCGCCGCCTCGGCGTCCCCGGTCGAGACCTCGACCACGTGGCCCGGGGTCAGGTCGCGGGCGGCCTCGCCCAGGTACGTCGTGATCATCGCGCGCCGCCGCGCGGGATCCGCCGCGGCCGTGCGCAGGTCAGCCTCCGCCCGCGCGAAGACGGCCTGGATCGCCTCATCCTTCGCGGCGAGGACCAGCGCGGCCGCGCGCAGGCTGGCCGTGCTGGTCGCCCGCGCGATCTCCTGCACGCGTTCGGTGGCCAGGCGGTACCGCGCCACCTCGAGGAACCCCTCGGCATCCCGGCGGGCCGCCGCGAGGATCTCGTCCGCGCGCACGCGGGCGTCGGCGAGGGCCTTGTCCTTCTCGGCCTTCGCCTCCTGTTCCAGCAGACGGCTCAACTCGGTTGCCATAGCAGCATGATCCTCCCGGACGCGCTAGATCTTGCCGTAGAGGAAGAACGCCAGCGCCAGCCCGAGGATGACGAGCGTCTCGGGGAGCGCGAACAGCACCAGCATCAGTCCGAACATTTCCGGCCGCTCCGCGATGACGCCCGCGGCGGCACCGAGGAGGCGGGACTGCGCGATCCCGGTGCCGACGGCGCCGAGGCCGATCGCCAGGCCGACGCCGATCCCCATCGCGCCGGCGCCCGGGCTGACCTCGGGCTTCGCGCCCGGCTGCTGCGCGGACGCGGCCAGCGCAAACCCGATCACGCAGAGAGCCGCGACGCTCAATCCTAGCAGGAGCTTCCGGTGCTTCACGAGACCCCACCTCCGGTACGTTGGAATGGACGATAGCGATGTCCGGTGTCGTCGTAGTACCTGAATGCCGAGAAGAACTCGACCCAGTAGAGACGGGCCGGTTGGAGGACGTGCCCGATGATCGTGATCCCGAAGAAGATGAGGTGCACGAGCAGCCCGACCAGGAGGCCCAAGATCAAGATGCTGAACCCGCCCCCCACGGTATCGGCGACGATCGCGAGCGCCACCGCCGCCATGCCGACCCCGAAGATTCGCGCATACGAAATGAACGCGCCGAAGGTGGAGATCGCCTCCATCACCCACATCAGGCTGCTGAGCGACCACGACAAGACCAGCACCAGGACAAACAAGACGACCACGCCCAGGATCACCGGGCTGAAGAACGCCGTGGGCAGCACCTGCGCCTGGGTCGCGACCCACAGGAACATCGCCGTCCCGCCGCTGAGCAGCGCGATCGCCTCCAACAGTCCCCGCCGGTCGTGGTGCCGGACGGCCTTCATCATGTGCATGATCTGGCCCAGGTACACCTGCGCCAGCCCGAACCCCACCGACAGATACAGGTACGTCGTCAGGCCCGTGACCCGGTCGAAGATGGGGTGAAACCCCGGAATCACCTGCTGCGGCAGCTGCCCGAAGAACTCCCCGAAGATCACCCCGAAGATCATGATCCACACCGTCATATAGGTGAGCAGGGTCGTCACCTGCCGGAGCACCGTCGGGGACAGCGTAAAGCCCAGGTCCAGCCCGGCGATGACGGCCCGCCACGGCCGGCCCGCTTTCGCCTTCCCAGCGAAGAACAGGGTCATCGCCACCCAGATCAGGCCGTACCCGACGTCGCCGACGATCAGGCCAACCCACAGCGGCAGGGCGATCGCGAAATGGATGGTCGGATCGAACTCGCCGTACCGCGGCGGATCGAAGATCCCCAAGAACAGCTGGAACGGACGGAGCCACGCGGGGTTGTCGAGCAGCACCGGCACCTGCTCCGCGTGATGGACCGGCGCCGGCTCGTCGTAGACCACGACGTCCTTCGAGAACCGCTTCGCCATCTCAGTCCGGACCGTCGGGACCTCGCGCGTCGGCACCCACCCGTACAGGAGAAACGCGTGCTCCGACTGCGGCGTCTGCAGCATCAGCTCGAAGCGGTGCACCGCGTCGCGCGCGACGGTCGCGATCGCCACGACCTCCGCCCGGGACTGCTGCGAGAGGCGCATCAGGCGTCCTCGGATCTCCTCGAGCTCGCCCGGCAGGCGGCGGCCGCGCTCCTCGAGGAACGGCACCGCCTCGCGCAGCGGCATCCCCTGGACGCTCGCGGGCAGCCGGAGTTCGCTCGCGCCGGCGCGGGTCAATGTGGCCCGCACCGCGTCGGCGTCCTCGGGCGCGAACGCCACGACCACGCCGATCCGCCGGTCGTCGACCGGGCGCATCACCGAGACCGCCCGGTTCTGCGTAGCACGGGCGAGCTCGCTCCGCACGGCCTCCGCGGCCCCCGGCTTCGCCTCGAGCATGAACCCCGCGGACTCCACCCGCGTGCTGCCCTCCAGCAGCGCGAGCAGCGGTCCGACCACGCGGATCGTCGACCCGTACGCGCGGAGCAGCTCGAGCTCTTCCTCGGCGTCAAGCAGCTGGCGGGTCAGCTCCTTCGCCTGCGCGTCGACCGGAGCCACCCGATCCCGGAGGACGTCCGGGGTCTGCGCGGCGTACGATGCCGTCTCCACCGGTGGAATCTCGATGACGGGAAGGAGCGCGAGGACGCCCTCGGCGAGCGCCCGCGTGCTGTCCCACGCGGCGCGGGCACCCTGGTCGGTGTCAGAGAGTGCGCGCGGGGCGAACGCCTCGTCCGCGGGGCGGACGTGGTCCACGTGGAGCGCGCCCAGATCCTGCACCGACTCGACGACCCGCCGCTGCAGGCGCCGGGGCCCGACGACGGTGACCCGGCTCATCGCAACGATCACGCACGACCCCCGAGAACCTCGTGCACCACGAGCTCGACCGCCTGCGGCACGTGCTGCGCCGCGTGCGCGCGAATCGTCTCGGCCTCGGCCTGCGCGCGCTGCAGCACCTCCGCGGTGGTCGCCTTCGTCTCCGCCGCGACCGTGGACGCGGCAGCCGCCTCCTCGCGGGCGATCTGTTCGCGCGCGGCCGCGCGGATCCCGTCCGCCTCGCGCTGCGCCTGGTCCACCATCTGCGCCGCCTCGGCGCGGGCGCGGACAAGTTCTTCCTGGAGCGTACGTTCCGTTGCGGCTATTTCGTGGAGAATGCGGTCGTCGGAGGACAGGTTGGAGGTGTCGGGCTGCGCCATGAACACTCCCATAGACAAAAAAATAGCGACCGTGAACCGAGCGTCATCTCGGACACGCGGCCCGGACAGACCCAGGCCGTTCGCGCGCTCAGATCGTAACAAACACGTGAAGGGGTGTCAAGACAGAACGCACGAAAGGCGCGTAAAGAAAGGTCCTACGGGCGGAGCAGGATCGAAGCGGTCTGGGCGAGCCGGACGAACGGCTCGGGAAAGACGCCCAGCACGAGCGTGCCGGCGACCGTCAGCCCGAGCACGGTGCGCACCAGCCCGTCCTCCGGCAGCGGCGACGGATCGGCCGGGCTCTGCGCGTACATCACCCGGACCACCCCCGCGTAGTAGTAGAACGAGGCGGCGCTGTTCAGGATCCCCACGATCGCCAGCCAGCCGAACCCGCTCTGCAGCGCGGCGGCGAACAGGTTGAACTTGCCCCAGAACAGCGCGGTCGGCGGGACGCCGGTGAGCGAGAGCATGAACACGGCCATCGCGAGCGCCGTCCACGGCGCGCGCTGCGCGAGCCCGGCGTAGTCGCGGATGGCGTCGGACCCGAGCGCCCGCTCCACGACGATCACGACGCAGAACGCACCGACGTTCGTGAACACGTAGGCCATGAGGTAGTAGAGCAGCGCCCCGGTCCCGGCGCCGATCGGCGTCGGCGAGGCCGCCAGCGCGACGACGCCGATCAGCATGTACCCCGCCTGCGCGATCGAGCTGTACGCCAGCATTCGCTTGATATTCTGCTGCGCGAGGGCGGCCAGGTTTCCGAGGCTCATGGTCACCGCGGCGAGCGCGGCGAGGATCGGCACCCACGCACCCGGCGGAAGGGCCACCTCGAACACGCGCAACAGCGCGGCGAACGCCGCGGCTTTGCTGCCGACCGAGAGCAGCGCGGTGACCGGCGTCGGCGCGCCCTCGTAGACGTCGGGCGTCCACTGGTGGAACGGCACGAGCGAGGTCTTGAACCCCAGCCCGGCCAACACCAGCACGGAGCCGACGACCAGAAACGGCGTCGGCAGGGCGGCCAGCGCGCGTCCGAGCTGCACGAGATTCGTCGTACCGCCAGCGCCGTACAGCAGCGAGAACCCGTACACCATGGCCGCGGACGCGGCCGCGCCGTAGAAAAAGTACTTGACCCCCGCCTCGCTGCTCTTGCGTTCCGATTTCAGCGAGCCGGCGAGCACGTATGAGATTAGCGAGACGAACTCGATCGCCAGAAACAGCACGATCAGGTCCGTGGCCGCGGCCATCGCGGCGAGCCCGAGGACCAGAAACACGATCAGCGCGTACGTCTCGCCCTCGTGCGCCGACGGACGGCCGCGGAAGAACTCCATCGCCGACAGGATCACGAGGACCCCGCTCACCACCGCGATGAGCTTGAACAGCGCCGCGAACGGGTCGACCGCGTAGGTGCCGGCGAACGCCGTCCGCGGCGCGCCGGCCAAGAGCGCTGCGGACGGCACCAGCACGACCAGCAGGCCGACCACGGCGACCCAGCCGACGATCCACTTCTCCTCGGGCGCCGTGCACAGCTCGAGCACCAAGAGACCGAGCCCCAGGCCTCCGAGCAGCAGCTCCGGCAGAATCAGTTGCACATTCACGCGCGTCCTCCCGTCACCGGACGAGGCTCAGGATGCCGACCATCGCGTGATTGATCACGTCCACGAGCGGCCGCGGGAACACGCCGAACAGCACCATGAGCGCGCCGAGGGGCACCACCGCCCAAAGCTCCCGCCCGTCCATGTCGGGCAGCGCCGCCCAGCGCGTGTTCAGGGGGCCGAAGAACAGCCGGGAGATTGCCCACAGCAGGTACGCGACGGTCAAGACCACGCCGGCGAGCGCCAGCACCGTCAGCACCGGGTAGATCTGGAACGCGCCGAGGAAGATCAAGAACTCCGCGACGAACCCCACGAGCCCGGGCAGCCCGAGCGACGCCAGCATCACCAGCATCGTCATGCCGGTAAACACCGGCAGGCGCGCGCCGAGGCCGCCGAACTCGGTAAGGTTGCGGGTCCGGGCCTCGCCGTCGCCGAGCACCCCGGCGAGGAAGAACAGGGCGCCGGTGATGATGCCGTGCGCGACCATCAGCAGGGTCGCGCCCGTGAGGGCGATCGTCGCCGCCTGGACGTTGCTCCCGGCGGCCGCGGCGGCCGCGACGCCCAGCATCACGTAGCCGAGGTGGCCCACGCTGCTGTACGCGATCAGGCGCTTGAGGTCCGTCTGGGCGGTCGCCACCAGCGCCCCGTACACCGCGCCGATCACCGCCAGCACGGCCACCAGCTCGGCCATCGGGCGGAACGCCTCGGGCAGGAGCGGCAGCGCGATCCGGATGAACCCGTACGCGCCGAGCTTCGACATCACGCCGGCGAGCAGCACGCTGCCGGAGGTCGGCGCCTCCGCGTACGCATCCGGCAGCCAAGTGTGGAACGGGACGAGCGGGACTTTGACGCCGAACCCGAGGAAGAATCCCCAGAACGCGAGCGCCGCGAGCGGCAGGTCGCCGGCGAGCGGATGCTGCGCGACGAGCGCCGGCAGGTCGAACGTCCTCGGGGTCGCGTGCAGGTAGACCACCAGGATGGACAGGAGCATCGCGAGCGACGCGGCCAGCGTGTAGAGGAAGAACTTCGTCGACGCGTACGCGCGCCGGGGGCCGCCCCAGATCGCGATCAGGAAGTACATCGGAATCAGGCTGACTTCCCAGAACACGTAGAACAGGAACAGGTCGAGGGCCAGGAACACGCCGATCATGCCGCTCTCGAGCAGCAGGAGCACGATCATGTACTCCTTGACCCGCACGTCGACCCGCCACGAGTAGATGACGCACAGGACGACGAGCAGCGCGGTGAGCACGACGAGCGGCAGGCTGAGCCCGTCGACGCCGAGGTGATAGCTGATCCCGATCGACGGAATCCAGGACACCTGCTCCACCAGCTGCAGCGTGCCGGCGTGCGCCCGGTCGAGCGCGCCCACGGCCCAGCATGCCGCCGCGAGGTCGGCGAGCGCGGTCCCGAGCGCGACGCCCCGCAGGGCCGCCAGCCGGTCCCGGGGCACGACCAGCAGCGCCAGCGCGCCCGCGACCGGCAGCCACAAGATGACGCTCAGCAGGCCCGTCACCAGACCAACCTCACGACCACGATCACGAGGGCGCCGAGCGCGGCCAGCAGCAGATACGTCTCTTCACGCCCCGTCTGCAGGACCCGCACGCCGAACCCAACCTGGCGCGCGAGCCATCCGAGCAGGTTGACGAGCCCGTCGATCGCGTAGCGGTCGAACGCGTCCGCGATCCACACGATGACCGCGCCCCCACGCACGAACACCCAGTCGTAGACCACGTCCACGTAGTACTTGCGCACGAGCAGCGTGTACAGCCACGGGAGCCCCTGGCGGAGTGCGGCCGGCGAGACCAGGCGCCAGGGATAGAGCGCCCCCGCCGCCGCCCAGCCGAGCACCGCGGCGGCGAGCGACGCGCCGACCAGCCCGAGCGTCCCCGGCGCGGCCGTGAGTTCGGGGAAGGAGATGAACCGTGCGAACGGATTGCCGAACACGTCCGCGCCCACCCAGCCGAGCACCACGGCGAGCGCCGCCAGGATGATCAGCGGCACGGTCATGACCCGCGGGCTCTCGTGCGGCGCGCCGTGCGCGGCCTCGGGGTCGCCCCCGCGGTACGTGCCGGCGAACGTGAACCAGCAGAGCCGCCCCATGTAGAGCGACGTGAGGAACGCGCCGGCGAGGCCGAGCCCCCACAGCGTCTTGTCGTGCAGGTAGGCCGCGACCAGGATCGCGTCCTTGCTGAAGAAGCCCGCAAACGGCGGGATCGCCGTGAGCGCGAGCGTCCCGATCAGAAACGTCCAGAACGTGACCGGCAGGGCGCGCGTCAGGCCGCCCATCCGCTTCATGTCGTTCGTGCCGACCGCGTGAATGATGCTGCCGGCCGCGAGGAACAGCAGCGCCTTGAAGACCGCGTGGGTGAGCAGGTGGAACATCCCGGCCGTGTAGCCGAGCGTGCCGAGGCCGAGGAACATGTAGCCGAGCTGGCTCATCGTCGAGTAGGCGAGGACGCGCTTGATGTCGTTCTCGACGAGGCCCATCGTCGCGCCCGCGAGCGCCGTGATCCCGCCGACATAGGCCACGATCGTCAGTGCCTGATGGCCCGGCGTCAAGAAGAACACGGGATACGCCCGGGCGACCAGGTACACGCCGGCGGCGACCATGGTCGCCGCGTGGATCAGGGCGCTGACGGGGGTCGGGCCCTCCATCGCGTCCGGCAGCCAGACGTGCAGCGGCACCTGCGCCGATTTGCCGACGGCGCCGCCGAACACGAGCAGCGCCGCGAGCGTCAGCGTCGGCCCGCCGAACGTTCCGGCCCCGAGCGCCCGGAAGATCTCGTCGAAGCGCAGCGACCCCGTGTGCAGGAACAGCAGCAGGATGCCGATCATCATCGAAAAATCGCCGACCCGGGTGACGACGAACGCCTTCAGCGCCGCGCGCGAGGCGGCCGGCCGCTCGAACCAGAACCCGATCAGGAGGTACGAACACAGGCCGACGAGCTCCCACCCGGCGTAGATGAACAGCAGGTTGTCGGCGAGCACCAGGAACAGCATCGAAAACTGGAACAGCGACAGGTACGCGAAAAACCGCGGGTAGCGCGGGTCGCCCGCCATGTAGCCGACGGAGTAGATCGTGATCAGCGAGGCGACGACCCCGACCATCGCGAGCATCACGGCGCTGAGCGGATCCACCACGAAGCCCACGACCAGCGGGCGCGTGCCGAGGGTCAGCCACGTGTACGTCACGTCGGCCCGGGCCCCGCCGATCACGTCGGCGAGGACCACCAGGCCGGCCGCCCCGGCGAGCACGATCCCGGCGATCGAGACGTACGCCCCGCGCCCGGGCAGGCGCTCGCCCCAGAACGTCACCGCGACAAACGCGGCGAGGGGCAGGAGCGGGATCACCCAGACGAGCGAGGTCACCGGCCGCCTATCCCTTCATCGTGTCGAGTTCGTCGACGTATGTCGTCTCGAACCGGCGGTACGCGGCGAGGATCAGCGCCAGGCCGACCGCCGCCTCGCACGCCGCGATCGTGATCACGATCAGCGCGAAGATCTGCCCCTGCATCGCCCCCGGTGCCGCGTACTTGTTGAACGCGACGAGGTTGATGTTGGCGGCGTTCAGCATCAGTTCGATGCCCATCAGCATCGCCACGGAGTTCCGGCGCGTGAGCACCGCGTACAGCCCGAGCCCAAACAGGAGCGCGCTCAGCACGAGATAGTGGGTGAGCGTGATCATCGTCAGTCCTCTTTCCGAGCGATCAGGATCGCGCCGACCAGCGTCACGAGCAGGACGACGGAGGTGCCCTCGAACAGCAGCAGGTTCGGGCCGAGAAAGCTCTCCCCGATCGCGCCGGGCGTGTAGGACGGCAGCACGCCGGCGCCGTGCGCCCACGGCGTCCGGGTCGCGACGGCGATGAGGACCGCCGCGGCCGCCCCCGCGACCGCCGCCCCGATCGGCCCCTGCTCATTCCGCTGCGGGACCCGCAGCCCGGTGGCGCCCTCGGTCAGCATGATCACGAACAGGATCAGCACCGTGATGCCGCCGGCGTAGATCAGCACCTGGACCCCCGCCAGGAACTCCGCGTTCAGCAGGATGTACAGCCCGGTCACGCCCAGCAGCGCGGGGACGAGCGCGACCGCGCTGTGGACGAGGTTCGGGCTCGTCACCACGACGATGCCGGACGCGAGGGTGATCGCCGCCAGCAGGTAGAACGCGAGCGCCTCTCCGACCATCAGTGCACCACGATGACGAAGAACGCCGTCACGACGAGGTTCGCCAGCGCCACCGGGATCAGGATCTTCCACGAGAAGTTCAGCAGCTGGTCGATCCGAAACCGCGGATAGGTCCAGCGCACCCACATGAAGACGAACACCAGCACGTACAGCTTGATCAGAAACCAGACCACCGACGGCAGCACGGGGCCCTGCCACCCGCCGAAGAACAGCGTCACGGCCAGCGCCGCCATCGCGAACATCTCCCCGTATTCGCCGAGCTGGAACAGCGCGAAGCGCATCCCGGTGTATTCGGAAAAGTACCCGGCGACGAGCTCGCTCTCGGCCTCGACGAGGTCGAACGGCGCGCGGTTCACCTCCGCGATCGCCGCCACGAAGAAGATCACGAACGAGACCGGCTGCGAGACGATGAACCAGAGGTGCGTCTGCGCGTTCACGATCGTCACGGTCGAGAGCGATCCGGCGAGCATCGCGATCGTGATCAGCACGAGGCCGATCGGAATCTCATAGCTCACCATCTGCGCGGCCGAGCGCAGGCCGCCGAGCAGCGCGTACTTGTTGTTCGAGCCCCAGCCGGCCATCAGGATGCCGACGACGATCAGCGACGACGTCGCCGCGAAGTACAGCACACCGATGTTGAGGTCCCGGTAGATCAGCGGCCCCGCGCGCGTGGTGCCGAACGGCAGCACGACGTAGTCCAGCAGCGCGGCCAGCGGGACCACGATGACGGCGCTCGAGAAAATCACCGCGTCGGCGTTGCGGGGGAGGATGTATTCCTTCTGGAGCAGCTTGAACGTGTCGGCGACGGTCTGCAGCAGGCCGCGGGGGCCGACGTGCACCGGGCCGATCCGGCTCTGGATCCAGGCACTGATCCGGCGCTCCAGCAGCACCCCGAGCATCGCGGTCACGATCGCGACGGCGCTGAAGATGATGATCGTCCCGACGATCGCCCGCAGCACCTCGACGTACCAGGGCATCACGTCCATTCCAGCGCGCCCTTCCGCCACGCGTACGCGAGACCGAGGACCAGGACCGCGAGAAAGACCACGATCGAGTAGAACGCCGGCGCGCCGAGGCTGCGCGCCACCACCGCCCACGGGTACAGGTAGATGATCTCAACGTCGAACACGACGAAGATCAGCGAGAACAGATAGTAGCGGACGTTAAACTGCGACCACGCCTCGCCGATCGGCGCCATCCCGGACTCATACGTATCCCGCTTGTGAGGATAGGAGCTCCGCGGGCTGATGAGTGCGATGATCGCGAGCGGCATCGACACCATGCCGGCCCCGACGAGCGCGAAGATCGCGACGTATCCCCAGTCGAGCAGCATCTCGTCTCCTCAGCCGCGCGCCGCCCGGCGGACACACCGGGACGGCGGCGTCGTTGCTGACCCCGGCCGGGGCCGGCCGGGACGCCTGGATCACCAGTCAGGGGCGGCCGGCGCACGCCGGCGCCGCCCCCGGGACGTGAGGCGCGCCGCGGCCGTCAATATCCGCATGGTTCGCGCAGCGGTGGCAAACCTCCTACACGCGCGCGACGGCCCGCGCTTCGGGCGACACCGTCGCCAGGAGCTGGATCAGCACCGCGGAGATCTTCCAGGGGTCGTGGCGCACGAGGGCCTCTTCGCTGATCAGATCGTCGGGAATCACCCGCAGGCCGAGCGCGCGAATCGCGTCCACGTCCGGCTCCACCGGCGTCGCGCCCTCGTGCCCGTAGCGCGCGAGCAGCGCCTGGTTCCGCGGCCGGCGGTTGTTGACGAGCACGTATTCGAACAGCCCCGCACCCGCCTGCTCCAGGAGCACGCGCACGTGGTCGGACGCGGTAAACCCAAGCGTCTCTCCCGGCTGCGTCATGACGTTGCAGATGTAGACTTTGAGGCCGCGCGCGCGGCGCAGCGCGTCCGTAACGCCGCCCACCAGCAGGTTCGGCAGGACGCTTGTATAGAGGCTGCCCGGCCCGAGCACAATGAGATCGGCCTCTTCGATCGCCTCGAGCACCCCCGGCAGCGCGGGCACGCGCGACGGCTGCAGAAACACGCGCCGGATCGTGCCGCCGGCCCGGGTGATCGCGGACTCCCCCTCGATGATCGACCCGTCCGCGAACTCGGCGCACAGCGTGACGTCGTGGAGGGTCGTCGGGAGCACCCGCCCGCGGATCGCGAGCACCTTGCTGCACTCCCGGAGCGCCGTCTCAAGGTCGCCCTCGACCTGCAGCATGCTCGCGATGAACAGGTTGCCGAAGCTGTGTCCGTCGAGGGCGCCGCCCGTGAAGCGGTGCTCGAACAGGCGCGTCAGGAGCGGCTCCGCCTCGGAGAGCGCGACGAGGCAGTTGCGGATGTCGCCCGGCGGCAGGATCCCCTGCTCGCGCCGCAGGCGTCCCGACGAGCCGCCGTCGTCGAACACGGTGACGACCGCGGTCAGATTCGTGCTCTCCCGCTTGAGCCCCCGCAGCAGCGTGCTGAGCCCCGTGCCCCCGCCGAGGACCACGATCTTGGGGCCGCGCTGCAGCTGCCGCTGCTGCACCAGCATCTCGACGAGCCGGGGATCGCCGCGCGGGAGGAACACGTCGACGAACGACCGGATCGTCTCCCGCAGCCCGTACACGAACACCGCGACGCCGAGCACCAGGAGCAGCAGGCCGCCGAGCACGGGCGAGAAGACGTGCCCGGTGACCCGGTACGCGACGTCGATCGCCTGGATCAGCGCGACCTCCAGCACGTCGAGCAGCTTGACGTTCACGATCAGCGCCGCGCCGGAGCTGACCAGCAGGATGCCGACGGCCATCACCGCGACCCACCGCTTCACGCCGAGCCCGGGCTCGAGCCAGCGCAGCCACACCCGCAGCCGGCCGAGCGGCGCCCCGTTCCCCGACCCGTTCAGGCTCATTCTTTCCTCACGTCCCGGTGCTTGATGCGGACCGGGTACCCCGCGGCGCGCAGAAACTTGGTCAGATCGTCGCCGATCACGACCGACCGGTGCTTTCCCCCCGTGCAGCCGATCGCGATCGTCAGATGCGTCTTCCCCTCCGCCGTGTACTGCGGCAGCAGGTAGGCGAGGAGGTCGTGGAAGCGCCGCTGGAACTCCCGCGTCTGCTCCCACTGCAGCACCCAGTCCCGCACTTCGGGGCTCTGGCCCGGGAGCGCGCGCAGCCCCTCGACGTAGTACGGATTCGGCAGGAACCGGACGTCGAAGACCAGGTCGGCGTCGATCGGAATCCCGTACTTGTAGCCGAACGTCGAGACGCTGACGGTGAGCGCGTTGGCGCCGGGGGTGCGCAGAAACGTGTCCGCGAGTTCCTCCCGCAGCTCCCGCGCGCTGAGCCCGGTGGTGTCGATGATCTTGTGCGCGCGCTCCTTCAGCGGCTGCAGGCGCTTGCGCTCGCTGCGGATGCCGTCGAGCACGCTGCCGCCGAGCGGGTGCTTCCGGCGCGTCTCCTCGAATCGCCGGACGAGCACCTCGTCGGAGGCGTCGAGGAACAGGATCTGGTAGTTGATCCCGAGCGCGCTGAGGGCGGCCAGGGCGGCGTCGAGGGTGTTGAAGAACTCTCCGCCGCGCACGTCGATCACGAGCGCGACCCGGCGGATGCGGCCCTGCGATTCCTGGATGATCTCGGCGAACTTCGGAATCAGCGCCGGCGGCAGGTTGTCGACGCAGAAGAACCCGAGGTCTTCCAGCGCGTGCGTCGCCTGCGACTTGCCGGCGCCGCTCAACCCGGTCACGATGAGGAACTCGACGCGGTCGGCAAGGGCGCCGGCGCTCGGGCCCGCCATGGGCTGCGAGCGGCTCACTAGTCGACCACCGCTTGGGAGAGGATGAAGCTGATCACGCTCAGCACGAGCGCGCCGATGAACGCGGACAAGAAGTTCGCAATGACGAGATGGTGGGTCACCGCGGAGACGATGTAGAGCATGACGGCGTTGACGACGAGCGCGAACAGCCCGAGCGTCACGATCGTCAGCGGCAGCGTGAGCAGCAGCACCACCGGCCGCAGCAGCGCGTTGACGATCCCGAGCACCAGCGCGGCGATGATAAGTCCCTGGATCCCGTCGACGCGGATTCCGGGGACGAGCAGCGTCGTCAGATAGAGCGCCACCGCATTGATCGCCCAGCGAATGAGCAGCCCGAACATCGACTTATTATAGCAGGTCGGTCCCCGACCGCGCCGCGCCCGCGCGCCGGGCGCCCCGCGCTACGACAGGCGCGTCTTGACGAGCTCGGCGACGCCGCTCGGGAGCTCGGCGACGCGCGCGCCGGCCGCCTCGAGCGCCTTGATCTTGTGGTCCGCCGTGCCCTCGGTGCCCGAGATGACGGCCCCCGCGTGCCCCATCCGCTTGCCCACGGGCGCCGTGCGGCCGGCGATGTACGCGACCACCGGCTTCTTGACCTCGCGGGCGATGTACCGCGCGGCCTCTTCCTCCGCGCTCCCGCCGATCTCCCCGAGCAGCACGATCGCGTGCGTGTCGGGGTCGCGGTTGAACAGCTCGAGCGCCTCCACGAACGAGGTCCCGACGACCGGATCGCCGCCGAGGCCCACAGCCGTCGACTGGCCGAGACCGGCCCGCGTCAGCCCCCATACCACCTCGTACGTCAGCGTCCCGCTGCGCGACACCAGCCCGACCGGCCCCGGCCTGAACAGCTGCGTGGGCATGATGCCGACGCGGCATAGTCCGGGAGTGGTCACGCCGGGCCCGTTGGGGCCGAGGAGGCGCACATGATGCTGCCGCGCGTACGCCAGCACCTCGATCGCATCGTGAACCGGCATGCCCTCGGTGATGATCACCACCGGGTTCAGGTGGCTCGCGATCGCCTCGAGCGCCGCTTCGCCGGCGAACCGCGCCGGGACGAAGATGCAGCACGCGTTGGCACCGGTCTGCCGCACCGCCTCGTCCACGGTGTCGAACACCGGGACGCCGTGCACGCGCTCCCCGCCCTTGCCGGGGGTCACGCCCGCCACGACCTTGGTGCCCGCCTCGAGCATCAACTTCGTGTGGAACGCGCCCTGGTACCCGGTGATCCCCTGGACGAGCAGACGCGTCTTGCCGCCGACGATGATCGCCATCAGCGTCCGCCCCGCTGTCCGGACGCGGCCTTCGCGAGCTGCACCGCGACGCGCGCGCCCTCGTCGGGATCCATCCCGGCGGCGATGCCGGCGTCTTTTAAGATGCGCTGCCCCTCCACCTCGTTCGTCCCCGTCAGGCGGATGCTGGCCGGCACCTTCGGTGGATTGTCGACGATCCCGCGCGCGACGTCGTCGCACCGGGTGATCCCGCCGAAGATGTTGATGAACACCGCCCGCACGCCGGGCTTCCGCTGGACGATCCCAAGCGCCGTCTGCATCGACTCGGCGCTGGCTCCGCCGCCGATATCGAGGAAGTTCGCGGCGCGGCCGCCGAAGTGCGCGAGCAGGTCGAGGGTGCTCATCACGAGCCCGGCGCCGTTGCCGATCACGGCGATGTCGCCGTCGAGCTCCACGTACGAGAGTCCGTGCTTCTTGGCCGCGGCTTCCAGCTCGGTCATCTCCTCGTTGACCGGCAGGTTCGGGTGCCGGTACGTCGCGTTGTCGTCGAGGACGAGCTTCGCGTCCACGCACAGCAGGTGACCGCCGACACGGGCGAGTGGGTTGATCTCCGCGAGATCCGCGTCCTCGGTCCAGTACAGGCGGTACAGCGTCGTCGCGATCTTCACGAACTCGTCGAGCAGCGCGCCGGACAGGAACAGCCGCCGTCCGAGCGCGCGCGCCTGGAACACCCGAAACCCGAGAAACGGCTCGATCTCCGCGCGGGCGATCTTCTCCGGGTCGGTCTGCGCGATCGTCTCGATCTCGACCCCGCCCTCGGCGGACGCGATCGCGACGACGTGTCCGGTCCGCCGATCGGTCACGAACGCGAGGTAGTACTCGGTCTCGATGTCCACGGCTTCGGCGACCAGCACCCGCGTGACGCGCTCGCCCTTGATGTCCATCCCGAGGATCCCCCGCGCCCGCTCCTCCGCCTCGGCCGGCGTGGCGGCGAGCTTGATGCCCCCCGCCTTCCCGCGGCCGCCGACGAGCACCTGGGCTTTGACGACGACGGGATATCGCAGCGAGAGCCCGGCGATCTGCTCGGGCCGCTCGATGACCGTGCCGTTCTGAATCGGCAGCCCGTAGCGCGCGAAGATCTCCTTGGCCTGGTACTCGTGCAGTTTCATCGCGCTACCTCGTGACCAGGCCGACGTTTTCGCGGATGTTTTTGACCGCCTCGTCGAATGCCGCGCGCTCCGCGGGATCGAGCGGAACCTCGTAGATCCGCTCCACGCCGCCCGCGCCGAGCAGCGCGGGCACGCCGACGAACAGGTCCCGGACGCCGTACTGCCCGGTAAGGTACGCCGAGAGCCCGATGAGGCGCTTGCGGTCGAGCAGGATCGCCTCGACCATCTGCGCGATCGCCGCCCCGGGGGCGAAGAACGCGCTCCCGGTCTTGAGGAGGGCGACGATCTCGGCGCCGCCTTTCCGCGTGCGCTCGACGAGCGCCTGAATCCGGTCCGCGGGGAGCAGATGGCGCAGCGGGATGCTGCCGACGGAGGCGAAGCTCGCGAGCGGCACCATGTGGGTGTCGCTGTGCGCGCCGATCACCATCGCCGAGACGTCCTGCACCGACACCCCGAGCTCCCGCGCGATGAACGTGCGAAACCGCGTGCTGTCGAGCGCCCCGCTCTGGCCCATCACCCGCTCGGGCGGAAACCCGCTCGCCTGATACGCCAGGTAGACCATGACGTCGAGCGGGTTTGTCACCACGAGCAGCACGGCGCGCGGCGATCGGCGGGCCACCTCTTTGGTGACGCTCGTCACGATGCCGGCGTTGACGTTGAGCAGGTCCTCACGCGTCATCCCCGGCTTCCGGGCGACGCCGGCGACGATGACGACGACGTCGGAGCCCGCCGTGTCGTCGTAGCTGTTGCTGCCGGTGATGGTGACATCGAACCCCTCGATCGGCCCCGCCTGACTCATGTCCAGGGCCTTGCCCTGCGGCATCCCCTCGACGACGTCCACCAGCACGACGTCGGCGAGCCGGTGCGACACGATCCACTGCGCCGCCGTGTGTCCCACGTTGCCGGCGCCGACGATGCTGACCTTTGCGTGTGTGGCTGGCACGGGCTGCTCTCCTTCCCCTGCGACTACAGCTCGCCGATCACGGCGGTCGCGAACTCGCTCGTCTTGACCTCACGCGCGCCGTCCATCAGGCGCGCGAGGTCGTAGGTCACGATCTTCTTGCGGAAGGTCGCCTCGAGCGCACGGATGATGGCGTCCGCGGCCTCGTTCCACCCGAGATGCTCCAGCATCATGACGCCCGAGAGGATCAGCGAGCCGGGGTTGACCTTGTCGAGGTTGGCGTACTTGGGGGCGGTCCCGTGCGTCGCCTCGAACACCGCGTGGTGATCGCTCAGGTTGCCGCCCGGGGCCATCCCGATCCCGCCCACCTGCGCCGCGACCGCGTCCGAGAGGTAGTCGCCGTTCAGGTTGGGGGTCGCGATCACGCTGAACGACTTGGGGCGCGTCAGCACGTGCTGGAACGTAACATCGGCGATGTAGTCCTGGATCAGCACCTTGCCCGCCGGCGTCTTGCCGCCGTGGTGCTTCTCGACGTCGTCCCACGAGATCGTCTGGCCGCCGAACTCCTCACGGGCGAGCTCGTACCCCCAGTCCTTGAACGCGCCTTCCGTGTACTTCATGATGTTGCCCTTGTGCACGAGCGTGACGCTCGGGCGCTGGTGGGCGATCGCGTACTGGATTGCCTTCCGGATCAGCCGCTTGCTGCCGAACGGACTCATCGGCTTGAGGCCGACGCCCGAGTCCTCGCGCACCTTCCATTTGAATTCACGGTTCACGAACTCGATCAGCTTTTTCGCCTCGGGGGTGCCGCTCGCGAACTCGTACCCGACGTAGATGTCCTCCATGTTCTCGCGGAAGATCACCATGTCGACGTCTTCGGGCCGCTTCACCGGGCTCGGGACGTTCTCGAAATAGCGGACCGGCCTCACGCACGCGTACAGGTCGAGGAGCTGCCGCAGCGCGACGTTGAGGCTCCGCATCCCGCCGCCGATCGGCGTTGTCAGCGGCCCCTTGATGCCCACGACGTAGTGAGAGAACGCGCGCAGCGTGTCCTCGGGCAGCCAGGTCTTGAATCGGCCGTGCGATTTCTCGCCGGCAAACACCTCGAACCACACGATCCGGCGCTTCTTTCCGTACGCCCGCGCGACCGCGGCGTCGAGAACGCGCACCGTCGCGCGCCAGATGTCGGGGCCGGTACCGTCGCCCTCGATGTACGGGATGATGGGGATATCCGGCACGTGCATCCTGCCGTCCCGGATCTCGATCCGTTGGCCCTCTTTCGGAGGGGTGAGCGTGTCAAGCGTCAGCATCGAACCTGCTCCTTTCCAGCATCGCCGGGCGGCGCGACGCCCACCCCGCGTCGATCAGGTCCCGCGCGGCTCCTTCCGCCCGCCGAACATGCGCAGCAGGGCGCGCCACGGATCGAAGAAGTCGTCGGCCACGCGTTCCTTGAGGGGGATGATCGCGTTATCGGTGATGTGGATGTGCTCGGGGCAGACCTCTTCGCAGCACTTCGTGATGTTGCAGAACCCGAGGCCGCCGCGCCCGTGCAGCAGCGCGGTGCGGGACTCAACGTCCTTGGGGTGCATCTCGAGGCTGGCGATGCGGACCATGAACCGCGGCCCGTAGTACTTGTCGGTGCCGTCGTGCTCGCGCAGGACGTGGCAGACGTCCTGGCACAGGAAGCACTCGATGCACTTCCGGAACTCGAACAGTCGGTCGACGTCTTCCGGGTACATCTTCCACGGGCCCGGATCGTCCGGCGCGTGCGTGAACGGCGGGATCTCCTTGTTCACACGGTAGTTCCACGAGACGTCCGTCACGAGATCCTTGATCAACGGGAACACCTTGATCGGCCGGACCGTGATCGGCTCCCCGGCGAACGCATCGAGGCGCGTCTTGCACATCAGCCGCGGCTTGCCGTTGATCTCGGCGCTGCACGAGCCGCATTTCGCGGCCTTGCAGTTCCAGCGGCAGGCGAGCGTCGAATCCGCATGGGCCTGGATGTAGTGAATCGCATCGAGCACCACCATGCCCTCGATCACCGGCACCTGGTAGGTGCGCAGGTCCCCGCCGGCCTTATCGCCGCGGAAGACGTGGAACGTTGCGTCCGCCATCGCCGCCTCCTAGACCTTTGGCGCGAGCAGCCGAGCCAGTTCGGGGGGCATCTGCGGCACCGGAGCGGCCGCCACCGTCATGGCGTCCCCCTCGCGCGTGACCACGAGATTCTTGCGTCCCCACTCGGGATCCTGATCGGGAAAGTCGAGGCGCCAGTGCGCGCCCCGGCTCTCGGTCCGCTCGATCGCGGCCCGCAGGATCGCCTCGCACAGCTCGAGCATGAACCGCACGTCCCGGCACGTGTGCCATCCGGGGTTGAACAGCATCGAGCCGCTGACGTGCATGTGCCCCGCGCGCGCCTGGAGCGCGAGGATCTTCTGGAGGCCTTCCTTGAGCTGGTCGCCGGTGCGGGCGATCCCGGCGTGCGTGCCCATCACGTCCTGCAGCTCCTCATGGAGCTGGTACGGGTTCTCCGTGCCGCCGCCCTCGAACGGCCGCAGCAGGAGGCGGCGCTCCGCATCCGCCTGCGCGTCGTCCACCCGCAGCTCCTGCGCCACGCCCTTGGCGTACGCCGCGGCGTGCTCGCCCGCGCGCCGACCGAACACCAAGAGATCGCTCAGCGAGTTGCCGCCGAGCCGGTTCGACCCGTGGAGCCCCGCCGCCACCTCGCCAGCCGCGAACAGCCCGGGGATGCTGGTCTGCCCCGTGCCCGGCCCGACGCGCACTCCGCCCATCACGTAGTGGATCGTCGGGGCGACCTCCATCGGGGTCGTCGTGATGTCAATGTCGGCGAGCGTGAGAAACTGGTCGTACATGCTCGGGAGCTTCTTCTTGATGTACTCGGCGCCGCGCTGGGAGATATCGAGGAACGCCCCGCCGTGCGGGCTCCCCCGCCCCGCCTGGACCTCCTTGTAGATGGAGCGCGCGACGACGTCGCGGCTGCTCAGTTCCATCTTCTTCGGGTCGTAGACCTGCATGAAACGCTCGCCCTTGGAGTTCAGGAGGATGCCGCCCTCGCCGCGCACCGCCTCGGTGACGAGGATTCCGCGCACGCCCGACGGCCAGACCATCCCGGTCGGATGGAACTGCACCATCTCCATGTCCATCAACTCGGCGCCGGCCTCGTACGCCATCGCGCAGCCGTCCCCGGTGCACTCCCAGGAGTTGCTGGTGACCTTGAACAGCTTGCCCCAGCCGCCGGTCGCCAGCACCACGGCCTTCGCCCGCAGCAGCACGAAGCGTCCGTCCTCGCGCCGGTAGCCGAACGCGCCGGCGATCCGGTCGCCGTCCTTCAGAAGGCGCGTCAGGGTCACTTCCATGTAGACCTCGACGCCGGAGTGCACGACCTTGTCCTGCATCGTCCGGATCAGCTCGAGGCCCGTGCGGTCGCCGACGTGGCACAGCCGCCGGTACGTGTGCGCGCCGAACGGCCGCTGCATGATGCGCCCGTCGGGCGTCCGGTCGAACAGGCCGCCCCAGCGTTCCATCTCGTAGACTCGGTCGGGCGCCTCCTTGGCGAACAGCTCGACCATCCGGTAGTCGTTGATCATCTGGCCGCCGCGCATCGTGTCGGCGAAATGCACTTCCCAGTTGTCCTGGGGGTCCAGGTTTCCGAGCGCCGCGGCGATGCCGCCCTCGGCCATCACCGTGTGCGCCTTCCCGAGCAGGGACTTGCAGACCAGGCCGACCGACACGCCGGCCTCCGCGGCGGCGACCGCCGCGCGCAGGCCGGCGCCGCCCGCGCCGATAATCAGGACATCGTGCTGATGCGTCTCGTACCAGTCAGCCACTGCGGCGCCCCCTCCTCAGAACAACCTGGGGTCCGTGATCGCGCCGGCGAGCAGCAGCCGGATGTAGATGTCGACGAAGCTCACGGAGAACAGGCTGGCCCACGCCCAAAACGCGTGGCGGTGGTTGAGCGGATTCACCCACTGCCAAAACCGGTACCGGACGCGCCCGCCCCGCGCGCACGAGAAGCAGTCGAGGTTGCCGCCGACGAGATGCCGCAGCGCGTGGCACCCGAAGGTGTACCCGCTCAGCAGCAGGACGTTCACGAGGAACAGCAGCGACCCCAGGTGCACCCCAAACTGTCCGTTGAAGAAGAACGCGTCGAACGTGTCGCGCCACAGGAACGCCAGGACGATGACGGCGAGATACAGCATGTACCGGTGGAGGTTGTTCAGGATGAACGGCAGCTTGGTCTCGCCCGCGTACTGCGCGCGCGACTCGGGAATCATGCACGACACCGGGTCGCGGAAAAACGAGCGGAAGTAGGCCTTCCGGTAGTAATAGCACGTGGCCCGGAATCCCGCCGGCACCCACACGACCCAAAACGCGGGCGAGATCGGGATCCCGCGAAACGACACCGGCGGCGAGTAGAACGGCGACAGGTACGGGGCGATGTAGCCCCGGCCCTGCAGCGCCGCCCAGATCGAGTACACGACGAACGCACTGAGGATGACGACGGTGGCGAACGGTTGCAGCCACCACGGATACGCAGGGGCGTGCGAATGCGATACTGCCTGATCAGCCATGGGAACTCCAGACACTTGACCTTGGGAACCTGGGTGGGGGTTCGGGCCAGGCTCCGGCGTTTCCTCCCCCGGGGCCGCTGGCCGGCCGCTCTCGGGCCCGGCCCGCCGCAGGATCGCGGCGCGCGCCCGCCAAACAGACAGGAGCCACCGCGCGCCGGGACGGCGGCGGCGGCCGGGGAGGGCCTCATGAACCTGTCCAACGTCCTCTGGATCCTCTTCCTCTTATCGGTGCTCCAGCCGATTCTCGCGCGCCAGTTTCAGCAGATGTCCAGGCTCCGCCTCCTGCAGCATCTCGAACGGCAGCGCGGGAGCCGCGTGATCGCGCTCATCCATCGGGAAGAAACCGTCAACTTCCTGGGGATTCCGGTCGTCCGCTACATCGACATCCAGGACTCGGAGGACCTGCTGCGGGCGATCCGGCTCACGCCGCCCGACCTGCCGATCGACGTCATCCTGCACACACCGGGCGGCCTGGTGCTGGCGGCCGAGCAGATCGCGTGGGCGCTCGGCGACCACCCGGGCCGCGTCACGGTGTTCGTGCCGCACTACGCGATGTCCGGGGGCACCCTGATCGCGCTGGCCGCCGACCAGATCGTGATGGACGAGCACGCCGTGCTCGGCCCGGTGGATCCGCAGCTGGGCCAGTATCCGGCGGTCTCGATCGTCGCCGCGGTCAACCGGAAGCCCATCGAGCGGGTCAGCGACGAGACGCTGATCCTCGCCGACGTCTCCAGGAAGGCGCTGGCGCAGGTCCATGCCGCGGTCGTCACGCTGGCGAGCCGCCGCCTGCCTCCAGAGGGAGCCGAATCGCTCGCCGCCGCGCTGACGGGGGGCACGTGGACGCACGACTACCCGATCAGAGTTGCGGAGGCGCGCACGCTCGGGTTCGACGTCAACACGGAGATGCCCCGAGCGATCTACGATCTGATGCAGCTCTATCCGCAGAGCGGCCGGCGGCGTCCGTCCGTCGAGTACATCCCGCTGCCCTACCGGACGCCGGCCACCCCGCCGCCGCACGATTCCGGGCACGAGTAACCCACGCCGGGCGGCCGGCACCTCGACGCGAACGGCGTCAGGGGCCCGGGGTGTCAGGGGTCTCGGCGCTCGGCGTGCCGGCTACGCCCGGCGCGCACCCAGCTGGTGCCAGCTCGTCTCCTTCATCTCGATGCCAAAATGTGCCGCCGCGGCGCGAATGTTGGCAAACGCGAGATCGCGTTCGGCGTCGGTGACGTCCTGCACCTGATCAAACCTCGCGATCGCGTTGCGCACGTGCGCCGCATCGGTCATCGGCTCTTTGCGCGCGCGCGGAAACGCGAAAGCGGTGTCTGGGAGCGAATTGGTCTCGGCGGCGTAGAGTCGGCCGGGCGTTTCAGAGCCTTCCTGAGGCTTCCACGTTGGTTGCGGCATGTCTCCACCTCCCTGGTGCAAATGCCGTGCCTCCAGTGACTGTTCGCCATCCAACACCATGGTACGACACCCCCGAAGTCAGAGGCATCGATCCACGGGTGGATGCGACGGTGGATCTTCATCAGCCTGAGCGGTTGGGCATCCCCTGCGAGTCAGGGCGCCGCCGACGCGCAGCGCGTCACCGGCCGGGTGCGGCCAGCCGTCGGCACGCGAGAGGCGCCACGAATCCCGGCGCGCCGGGTCAGCGGTCCGTCACGCCGAGGTGCGCGCGCAGCGCGGCCTCGACCTTTCGGAGCGCGTCGCGCCACGTCGCCCGGTGCGTAAACAGATGGGTCTCCCCCGGGTAGTAGTGCGTCTCAAACGTCTTCCCGTGCCGCACGCAGTCGTCGACGATCAGATCGAGCTGCTCGAACGGCACCGCGGCGTCACGGGTCCCGTGGAAGTTGATGAGCGGCACCCGCATCCGCTCGACGAGATACCGCGGCGAGGCGCTCCGCCACACGTCCGGGGCCTGCTCGCTCGTGCCGCCGGCGCGGCCGAGAAAGTAATCGTACGGCGGGCGGTAGGACTCCTTGGCCCACACCATCCAGCGGTCGAAGTCCCAGATCCCGGCGAGATTGATCCCGAGCGCGAACGTCTCGGGCGACCGGCAGAGCGACGCGAGCGTCAGCCAGCCTCCGTAGCTGAGCCCCCAGACGCCGACGCGGTCGGGATCGACACACGGCAGGGTCTTGACGTACTCGCCGGCGCCGACGCAGTCCTCGCATTCGAGCACTCCGAGCCCCTTCGAGTTGCCCTGCTCGAACGTCCGGCCGTACCCGATCCCGCCGCGGTAGTTCACCATGTACGTGACGACGCCGAGCCCGGCGAGCCACAGGGACACCGCATAAAAGAACGCGTACGCCTCAAGCGGCGGAAAGCCGTCGCGCATCTGCCGGTGGCCGCCGCCGTGGACGTACACGAGCGCCGGGTACCGGCGACCCGGCTCGAGGGGTTCCGGGGTCAGAAGATACCCGGGGATCTCCCAGTCAAGCGCCCCCCGGGTCGTGGCGGGCTTCGGCAGCGGGAACCGGGCCGGCTCGACGCCCGGGGGCATCGCGCCGACCAGACGGCGCATCCCGCCCCCGCCGCGATCGACGACCCAAATCTCCGGCGCGTGACGCACCGTGCTGTGCTTGAACGCGATCTGAGCGCCCGAGGGGGACCACTCCGGCTCCACGCTCGTCCCGGCGGGCCGCGTCACCTGACGCAGCGCACCGCTGTCGAGGTCGACGCTGAACAGATGACGCTGCCCGACATTGACTCGGTTCGTGGAAAAGACGACCTCGCGCCCGTCGGGGCTGATCCTCGGCGCGTCGACCGAGTGGCCGACGTCCTCCGCCTCGCCCCCCGTCAGCGTCCTGAGGGCGCCCGTGTCCGTGTCGAGCAGGTACAGGTGCCACCATCCCTCATGGCGCAGCACGAGGACCGCGTGCCGCCCGTCGGGATGCGGCTGTGGCACGAAGTCGCCGCCGAGGCCCTCGGGCTCCTCCGCCCGGTGCACGAGACGCGGCACCGGACGCGAAGACGCCTCGTGGACGTCCAGGACGTACCACTCCCGGACCGTATACGGCACCGACGACCGCGCGAACAGGAGGCGTCCGGGCCGGAGCCACACGAAGGGGCCCTCGAGTTCCTCGGTGTCGGAGCGCCAGAGCACGCGGCCCGAGGCCGACGCAACCGCCAGATCCCACTGGCCGCCGTCGACGACCGCGACCGCCAGCATCGCCCCGTCCGGAGACCACGCGAGCGCGGACTCGTGGTAGAGGGGCCGCACGGTCCAGGGAAACCCAAGCGCGCGCAGCGACGGCCCCGCGAGATCCAGGATCCAGGCCTGCCCCGACGCGACGAACGCGCAGCGAACCCCCTCGGGCGCCCAGCACAGCGCCGTCACGTCGCCGGGGCCCGCGTACAGCTCGACGCGCGACCACCCGTCCGCGCCGCCGGCCCCGCGCCGGGGTGTCGCCGCGAGGAGGCGGCCTCCCTGGATATAGCCGAGGCGGCCGTCCGGCGCCCACGCGAACGCCGTGACCGGCGCGTCACCTTCCGAGATCTCGGTCACGCGCGCGCCGGCCGCATCCACGGCGCGCAGCGTATACCGGCCGCCGTCGTCGTGGATGAATCCGATCGACCGGCCGTCGGGCGACCACGCGTGGCCCGCGGTGAATGTGATGCCGAGGACCTGGTCGAGCGTCAGCGCCGGGCCGGTCATCGCCGCGTCCTCCTCGTCGAGCGCGAGTTCATCGTCCGCGCCTATCTCGGGGGGCCGGACGCGCCTAGCCCGTCCGCGTCCAGACGATGTCCGCTCGCCCCGCCGCCTGATTGGCCGCGCGTGCGAGCACAAACAGCAGATCCGAGAGGCGGTTGACGAAGCGGAGGAGCTCCGGATTCAGCGGCTCGCGCGCGCCGAGCGTCACGATCTCTCGCTCGGCGCGCCGTGACACCGTCCGGGCCAGGTGCAGGGCGGCGGCCGCCGCGGTCCCGCCCGGCAGAATGAACGTCCGCAGCGGGGGCAGGGCGTCCTCGAACCGATCGATGTCGCGTTCGAGCGCCTCGACCCAGGCCGCAACCACGCGCGGAGCGTGGGCCGAGGCGCCTGCGGACGCGTCGGGAGGCGTCGCGAGCTCGGCGCCGAGGTCGAACAGATGGTGCTGCAGCCGCTCGAGCACGGCGTCGATCTCCGGGCCGGGGCCCGCGGCTCGCGCCACCCCCAGCACCGCGTTCGTCTCGTCGACGGTGCCGTACGCTCGAACGCGCAGGTCGTCTTTCGGCACGCGCTGGCCTCCGAAGAGGCCGGTGTCTCCCGCGTCGCCCGTCCGGGTGTAGATGCGGGTCATGGACGGGAACGGCTACGCATCCGCCGCGACGCTTTCGACCCGACCCCGGGCCTTCGCGGCGCCCGCCGCCCCGTCCCCGGCGAGGTAGGTCCGGAACCACGCCAGGATATGGCGCAGCCGCTCCATCCGATGCTTCGGCTGACCGTTCCGCGACAGGTCGTGGCTCTCGTTCGGGAACCGCACGAAGAGCGTCGGCACGCCCTGCTTCTTCAGCGCCATGAAGAGCTGCTCGCCCTGCTCCATCGGGCACCGGTAGTCGTTCTCGCTGTGCAGGATGAGCGTCGGCGTCTTCATCCGGGGCGCGTAGGTGATCGGGGACCGCTCCCGGTAGAACTCGGGCGCCTCCCACGGCTCGCCCGGGTACTCCCAGAAGCCCTTCATGTACGCAAGATCCGAGGTCCCCCATTGGCTCGCGGAGTTGCTGATGCTGCGCATGGTGACGGCGGCGCGAAACCGGTCGGTGTGCCCGATCACCCAGTTGGTCATGAACCCGCCGTAGCTGCCGCCGGCGACGCCGAGCCGCGCGGGATCGATCCACGGATGCGCGGCGAGCGCGTGATCGAGCCCGCGCATCAAGTCCTCGTAGTCCTTGCCCCCCCAATCGTGCCGCGTCGCCGCGGTGAAGGTCTCGCCGTAGCCCTGGCTCCCGCGCGGATTGAGGTACACGACGCCGTACCCTTGGGCGGCGAGCAGCTGCATTTCGTGGAAGAACGCGTTGCCGTAGGCCGCGTGCGGCCCGCCGTGGATCTCGAGCACCGCAGGGACCCGTCCCGTCTTGGCCGCCTGCGGCCGCAGCACCCAGCCCTCGACCGTCCAGCCGTCCACGCTCGCGAACTCGAAGCGCTCCGGGACCGCGAGCGCGAGCGTCCGGAGCAGCGGGCCCGCGTGGTCCGTCAGCCGGCGCAGCGGCTGTCCGCTGCCGATCTCGCCAACCACGACCTCGCCGGGGGTCAGCGCGTCGCTCTCCACGCACGCGAGGCGCGCCGCGCGGCGGTCGAACGAACAGCCGATCAGCTCGTGCTCGCCCTGTGTTTCCCGCTGCACAGACCCGCCGTCGGAGGGCACCGACACGATCTGGGTGCTGCCGCCGTCGCCGAGCATGAAGAACAGCCGGCGCCCGTCGGGCGCCCACGTGATCCCGCCGGACGAGGGATGCGCGCGCAGGTCGGTGGCGATATGGTGTCCGACGCTGCGGTCGGTGTCGGCCGTGAGGCACCGGACGTCGCCGCCCGCCGCCGGCGCGATCCATACCCGCCAGTTGGAGGCGCCCCAACACGCGTTGTCGTGTCCAATGTACGCGATCCGATCGCCGTCGGGGGACCAGACCGGCGACTGCACCGGCCCCCGTCCGTCCGTCAGCCGGCGCGCGGTCCCCTTCCCGTCGGCCTGGACGACCCAGAGGTCCGTCACATTCGTCAGGTCCGCATTCGGATCGGGGTTCGCCGTGTACGCGAGCGACCGGCCGTCGGGCGACCAGACCGGCGCCAGATGGTCGCAGTCGCCCTGCGTCACCGCGCGGGCCTCGCCGCCAGAGAGGGACACGACGAAGATCTGTTTCCAGCGTCCGTCCCAGAAGCCCTCACCATCCGCCTTGTAGCGCACGCGTGAGATCACGCGCACGTCGCTGTCCTCGCGCTGGTCGGCCGGAAGCGGCGGCTTGCCGACAAACGCCAGCGCGCGGCCGTCGGGGGCCCACGCGAGATCGGACGGCGAGAGCTTCCCCGTCGTCAGCACGCGCGCCTCGCCGCCCCCGACCGGGATCACCCAGACCTGCTTGTCGCCGCCGCGATCGGATACGAACGCGATGTGCGCCCCGTCCGGGGACCACCGCGGGCCCGTCTCCCTCGCCTTGGCCGTGGTCAGCTGCCGCGGCTCCCCGCCCCCCGTGGGCACGAGCCACAGGTGTGTCCGGTACGCGTTCGCCTCTCGGTCCACGACGGTCAGCGTGTAGGCGACCTGCGACCCATCGGGCGACATCTGCGGGTCGCCGGCAACCGGCAACGCAAGCAGATCCTCGCTCGTGATCGGCCGGCGGACGGTGTCCGTCTCTTTGTGCGCCACAATCATCCCTCCCGTATACGCTCAGCGCCGCCCCAGAGACGCTCCGCGCCGCCGTGGGTGCGGCGTGATGGACGCAGGGGCCTCGGGCCAGCAGGGTGCTACGGGCTCAGGTTCGGCGATCCCGAAAGCGCTCCCTCCTGCGCGGGGCACCCTCCGGCGACGCGGTCCCGCGCATGCGGCGTGACGACTCGGACCCTCCCGTCACGCAACGCGCCCGCGAGTCGCTGGCGATCGCGCCCGATCTCGACGTCCCCTGCGGTGCGGCGAACCGCGGAACCGGCGGGCACCGCGGCCGTCCCACGGAATCCGCGCGCAGGAGTAGAGTGGTGGGGAACGCGCCGGCCGCGGGGGTCCTCCCCGGACGGCGCGATGAGATGGTCGATACCACGCACAGCCGTGATACGGTGATCGGGACAGCGACCACGTGAGAGGAGGAGACCATGTCGTCTCTGCCGCTGCCCGGCGCGCCCGACGCGCAGGCGCAAGCGTACCCGGTCCTGACCGACGCGCAGGTCAATCGCGTGCGCCCCCTCGGCACAGTGCGGCGCGTCGCGAAGGACGAGATCCTGTTCGACGTCGGAGACACGAATGTCCCGTGCTTCGTCGTGCTGTCCGGGCACGTGGAAATCGTGCAGCCGGATCTGACCGGCGAGCGCACGATCACGACCTACGGCCCGGGCCAGTTCACGGGCGAGATGACGCTGATCTCTGGACACGCGGCGCTCGCGCGTGCGCGCGTCGCCGAGCCGGGCGAGGTGCTTGAAGTGTGCGGCGACGATGTGCGGTCGCTCGTCGCCACGGACGCCCAGTTGAGCGAGATCTTGATGCGCGCCTTCATCCTGCGCCGCCAGCAGCTCATCAGCCGCGGGCAGGGCAACGTCATCGTGCTGGGGTCGCGCCACTCGGCCAACACGCTGCGTCTGCGCGAATTTCTGACGCGCAATGATCATCCCTACACCTACGTCGATCTCGATGCGGATGCGAGCGCACAGGCATTCCTCGATCGCTTCCAGGTCACCCCGGACGAAATTCCCGTGCTCATCTGCAACGCGCGCTCCGTGCTGCGGAATCCGTCGATCCAGGAACTGGCCGACTGCCTGGGCCTCAACCGCACGATGAATGACGCGGAGGTCCGCGATCTCATCATCGTGGGGGCCGGACCCGCGGGCCTGGCCGCGGCCGTGTACGCGGCGTCGGAAGGCCTCAACGTGCTGGTGATTGAAGCGGCTGCGCCCGGGGGGCAAGCGGGATCCAGTTCGAAGATCGAGAACTACCTGGGCTTTCCCACCGGCGTCTCCGGACAGGAACTCGCCGACCTCGCGATCGCACAGGCCGAGAAGTTTGGAGCCAGTTTCGTCGTCGCCCACGCTGCCAAACTGCTGGACTGCGGACGGCACCCGTACGCGGTCGTCCTGGACAACGACACCAGCCTGTCGGCGCGTGCCGTCATCATCGCGACCGGGGCGCAGTACAACAAGCCGGCCCTCGCCGGGCTGGAGCAGTTCGAGGGCCAGGGCATCTACTATGCGGCGACGCACATGGAGTCGCAGCTGTGCGAACAGGAAGAGGTCATCGTGGTCGGCGGGGGAAACTCCGCCGGGCAGGCGGCGGTGTTCCTCTCGCAGACGGCGCGCCGGGTCCATATCCTCGTGCGCTCGGGCCGACTGGCGGACACGATGTCGCGCTACTTGGTGCAGCGCATCGAGAAGAACCCCGCCATCGACCTGCACTACCACACCGAGATGGTCGGCCTCGCGGGCGGCACGCACCTGGAGCGTGTCACCTGGCTGGACACATCAACCGGCGAGACGTCCGAGCACGCCATTCGCCACGTGTTCATTATGGCGGGCGCATCGCCGCGCACGGACTGGCTGCAGGGCTGCGTCGCCCTTGACGACAAGGGATTTATTCTCACGGGACGCGACGTGGAGACCCCGACCGCCACCCCCGCGTCGGCGCCGCCCCGCGCCGCACACATGCTGGAAACGAGCCGTCCGAGGGTATTCGCGGTGGGCGATATCCGCTCGGGAAGCGTGAAGCGCGTGGCCTCGGCGGTGGGCGAAGGAGCCATCGCGATCCACCTCGTCCATCGCGCCTTGGCGGAGGCCTAAGACAAGACACGAGGCACGCCGGCGCCGCCGGCCGCGGAGACCCTACCGGCCGAGTCGCAGGCGGCCGGCGAGGTCTTCCGGCAGTCCGGCGGCCCGCATCTTCGCCTGCGTGAACGCCACCGAATAGGCCACGCGCACGAGGGTGAGGGTCTCCGGCTCCGTTTCGAAGAGCACGTACGCGGCCCGAGGATCGCCGTCCCGCGGCTGACCGACACTCCCGACGTTGACGATGTAGCGCGCGTCCGGACTCAGCGGCACCGGCGGCCCGTCGGGCAGCCCGGCCGCGGCGACGCGGCCGTCGCGCTCGAGCATGAAGACGCCCGGCGCGTGCGTATGTCCCACGAAGCACCGCGCAAACGAGGCGGCGGTGAAGTTCGCGAGCGCGGTCGGCAGATCGAAAATGTACTCCGAAATCGGGTCGCGCGGACTGCCGTGGACGGCGAGACACCCGTTCCAGCGCACACGCAGTGGGAGCGCCGCCAGCCAGGCCCGGGTCGCGGGTGTCAGGGCGTGCTGCGTCCACTCGATCGCTGCGCGCGCGAGCGGGGTGAACGTGTTGAGATCGGCGTCCCCGACGGCGGCCCGGTCGTGATTCCCCGCGACCGTCTCGGCCCCGAGGGCCCGCACCCGCGCGACGCACTCATTCGGATCGGGTCCGTAGCCGACGACGTCGCCGAGGCACAGATACGCGTCGGGCCGGCGCCCCTCGGCATCCGCGAGCACCGCGTCGAGCGCGGTGAGGTTGGCGTGCACATCGGAGAAGATGGCGTACCGCATCACCGGGCTCGTCCGGCGCCCCGCGCCGCTGGCGGCAGGATCCGGGACCGCGGCCTGGTCACGTGGGCGTGCTCAGCGGCGCCGCCGCGCAAGCTCGTCGAACACCATGGCGGGGTCGACCCCCTGGTGCACAAGCAGCGCCAGGCTGTGGAACCAGAGATCGGCCGTCTCCTCGACGAGACGATCGGGTGTCTCCTTCCGCGCCGCCCGCGCGACCTCGGCGGCCTCCTCCATGACTTTCTCGTTGAGGCGGGCCAGCCCCTCAGCAAACAGCCCGGAGACGTACGAACCGGGACGGGGCGCCCGCCGCCGCTCGGCGAGGACCGCCGCCACCTCGCGCAGGACCGCCGGCCCGCCCTCCGACGCTCGGGCGTCGGCGGCCGGCGGGGCGTCGCCGACGCGGATCTCGGTCCCCTCGATCGTGATGCTTCTATAGAAGCACGTCGGATGGCCGGTGTGGCAGGCCGGACCGACCTGGTCGACCGTGAGGACGAGCGCGTCCCCGTCGCAGTCCATGCGGACGCTCCGGACCCGCTGAGTGTGCCCGGACTCCTCCCCCTTGCGCCACAGCCGGCGCCGGCTGCGGCTCCAGTACCATGCCTGCCCGGTCGCCAGCGTCCGCTCGAGCGCCTCACGGTTCATGTGGGCCACCATCAGCACGGCGCCGGTTGACGCGTCCTGCGCGACTGCCGTGATCAGCCCCGACGCGTCGAACGTCACGGTCTCCGCGGTGCTCATGGCCTCGCTCCCTCCACCGGGCGCACGGGGACCCCGTGGGCCGCTATGAACTCCTTGACCGAGGCGATGCGGTACGTCCCGAAGTGAAAGATCGAGGCGGCGAGCACCGCGTCCGCATCCGCCTGCTGGATCGCATCGAGCAGATGCTGCGGGGTGCCGGCACCGCCGGACGCGATCACCGGGACCCGGACCGCCTGCGTGACGGCACGGGTCAGCTCGAGATCGTAGCCGTCCGCGCGGCCGTCCTCATCCATGCTCGTCAGCAGCAACTCGCCCGCCCCGAGCGCGGCCGCCCGCCGCGCCCACTCCACCGCGTCCACCCCCGTCGGCGTCCGGCCGCCGTGGACGTACACCTCCCACCGGCCGGCTCCCGCGCGCTTGGCGTCGATCGCCACGACGACGCACTGGCTGCCGAACTGGCGCGCGGCCTCCCGGATCACATCCGGCCGCTCGACCGCGGCGGTATTGAGCCCGACCTTGTCCGCGCCGGCGAGCAGCATCCGGCGAAGATCCTCCACGGAACGGAGGCCGCCGCCGACCGTGAAGGGGATCGTCAGCACCTCGGCCGTCCGCCGGACCACGTCCTCCATGATTCCCCGGCGCTCGTGGCTCGCGGTGATGTCCAGGAACACGAGTTCATCCGCGCCCTCGCGGTCGTACTGCACCGCGAGTTCCACCGGATCGCCGGCATCGCGGAGGTTCACGAAGCGAATCCCCTTGACGACGCGGCCGTCGGCGACGTCGAGACACGGGATCACGCGGCGCGCCAGCATCCGTCAGGCCGCCGCCTCGAGCAGGTCCTCGAGTGTCACGCGCGCCTCGTACAGGGCGCGCCCCACGATGACGCCCTCGAGCCCGGCGGATGCCAGCGCCCGCAGGCGGCGCACGTCGTCGGCCGACGCCACGCCGCCGGACGCGATGACAGGCACCGACGCGACCCGGAGCATCGCCTCGAAGGCGGCGAGGTTCGGGCCGGCGAGCATGCCGTCCCGGCTTGTGTCGGTGTAGATGATCCGGCGCGCACCGCTCGCGACGACGCGCGACGCCGCCGAGAGCGCCGGCTCGCCGGTCGACGTCACCCATCCCTCGGTCACGACCGCGCCGCCGCGCGCATCGATCCCCACCGCGACCCGGTCGCCGAACGCGACACACGCGTCCCGCAGCACCTCGGGCGCCGAGGCCGCCGCGGTGCCGAGGATCACCCGCGCCGCGCCCGCGTCGAGGTAGCGTCGAATCGTCTCGAGATCGCGGATGCCGCCCCCGACCTCGACGGGAACCCGGAGTGCGGCGATCATCCGCGCGATCACCGCGTCGTTGCGCGGCCGGCCGTCGAACGCGCCGTCCAGATCGACCACGTGTACCCAGGCGGCGCCGGCGTCCTGCCACCGGAGCGCGGCCGCGACGGGATCGTCGCCGTAGACGCGCTCCTGGTCCCGGACGCCCTGGACGAGGCGCACGCAGCGGCCGCCCCGGATGTCAACCGCGGGGAGTACCAGCACCGACCGCCCACCTCGCGAAGCTCTCGATCATCCGCACGCCGACCGTGCCCGACTTCTCCGGGTGAAACTGGGTCGCCCACACGTTGCCGCGGCCGACCACCGCGGCCAGCTCGCCCCCGTAGGTCGTGGTCGCCGCGATCACCTCGGGATCGTCGGGCTCCGCGTAGTACGAGTGGACGAAGTACACGTAGGCGCCCGACGCGACCCCGTCGAGCAGCGGCGACGGGCGGAGCACGCGCAGCTGGTTCCAGCCCATGTGCGGCACCTTGACGCGGTCCGGCAGCCGCACGACGCGGCCGCGCAGCACGCCGAGGCCCCGATACACCCCGTCCTCCTCGCTCTCGTCAAACAGGAGCTGCATCCCGAGGCAGATCCCGAGCAGCGGACGCCCCGAGCCCACGAACGCGCGAATGCGCTCGGCCCACCCCAGGGCTTCTAGGCGCTCGATCGCCGGGCCGAACGCCCCGTCCCCCGGCACGACGACCGCGGCCGCCTCGTCGAGCGCGCCCGGGTCCGCCGTCACCCTCGCGTCCAGTCCCTGGCGCACCAGCGCCTGGCGGATGCTGTGGAGATTACCCGCGCCGTAGTCGGTGATCGCGATCACGCGAGCGTCCCCTTCGTCGACGGCACGTCCGTGATCCGCGGGTCGAGCTCCGTCGCGCGGTCGAGGGCGAGCGCGAAGGCCTTGAACGCCGCCTCCACGATGTGGTGCGCGTTCCGTCCGTGGCTCAGCATCACGTGCAGCGTAATCCCCGCGTGCATGGCCAGCGCCCGGAAAAACTCCTCCGTCAGGTCGGTGTCGTACGCGCCGAGGCGCTGGCGGGGCACCGGCACGGCGTAGTGGAGGAACGGTCGTCCGCTCACGTCAACGACCGCGAGCACCAGCGCCTCGTCGAGGGGCGCGTACGCGGACGCGTAGCGGCGGATGCCCGCGCCGTCCCCGAGCGCCCCGCGAAGGGCGCGGCCGAGCGCGATGCCGACGTCCTCCACGGTGTGGTGGGCATCGATCGCGAGGTCCCCGGTCGCCGCGACCGACACGTCGAACCGGCCGTGGCGCGCGACCTGGGCGAGCATGTGGTCGAAGAACGCCACGCCGGTCGAGATGTCGGCCCGGCCCGTTCCGTCGACCACCCACGCCGCCTCGACCCGCGTTTCCCCCGTGGCCCGGAGCGCGCGGCCCTCGCGGCTCATTGCTCGCCCCGCGCCGTCACGGCGAGCACGTGCGCCGGGAAATCCTCGTAGCGCCCCAGGCGCTCGACGACCGGACGGGCCGCGGCGAGGCCGCGCGCGTCGAGATGCGCGACCGACGTCGCCTTGAGAAAGCTCAGCACCGTCACGCCCGAGCCGACCCGCGCGGCGCCTCCGGTCGGCAGAGCCGCCGGCACGCCGAGGGCGTAGTTCCCCGCGGAAAACGGGGTGTCTTGCCCGACCAACACCTCGCCGGCGTTGCGAATCTGGAGCAGCGTCGCGAACGGGTCGCGGGTCGCGATCTGCAGGTGCTCGGGCGCGTACAGGTTCACGAACCCGATGGCTTCCTCGAGCGTCCGCGTCACGACCGCGCCGCCGTAGTCGCTCATCGCGGCCTCGGCAAACTCGCGCCGCCAGGCGGGGAGCTGCGCGAGATAGCGCGGCAGCGCCGCCTGCACCTCCTCGGCGAGCGCCGCCGACGGCGTGACGAGAATCGCCGCCGAGTCCTTGCCGTGCTCGGCCTCGTTGATGAGATCGAGCGCCGCGCGCGCCGGATCCGCCCCCTCGTCGGCCAGAATCATCGACTCGGTCGGACCCAGCACCGCGAGCAGCCGCACGCCGGACGCCTGGGCCGCGATCTGCGCGGCGGTGACGTACGGGTTCCCCGGACCGCCGAGCAGCCGGACCGCGGGGAGCGTGGCCGTCCCGAACGCCAGCCCCGCGATGCCCGCCACGCCGTTGCACCGAAACACCTGCGTGAGTCCGAGCAGATCCGCCGCTACCAGCAGGGCGGGATCCGCGGTGCCGTCCTTGCGCGGCGGCACCAGCACCGCGATCTCGTCCACCCCCGCGACCACCGCAGGCGTGGCCATGGTGATGAGCGTCGACGGAAACGCCCCCTTGCCGCTCGGGATGTAGAGGCCGACGCTCTCGACCGGCGTCCACTTGACGCCGACCGTGGTGCCCGGCGCGAGTTCGTCGAGCGAAAGCGCGGGCGGACGCAGCCACTCGCTGTAGCGGCGGGCGCATTCGATGCTCGTCGCAAGCGCCGTCCGGAGGCCGTCGTCCACCTCGGCGTGCGCCGCCCGGATCTCGTCGGGGCCGACGCGCAGACGGTCCGCGGTCAGCTCGACGCCGTCGTACCGCTGCGTGCACTCGACGATCGCCTGATCCCCGCGACGCTGGACGTCTTCCATGATGCCGCGCACGTGCGCGACCAGCTCGGGGCCGAACACTTCGGCCCCCGACCGGCGCAGCATCCGCCGCAGCCGTTCCGGCGATATTTCGTGCAGCTTCATGACGTCCATGCGCGGCCCTCCCCCGCTACCCGGAGGTCACGGCGGCGCGCTGCGCCACCGCGGCGCGGAGGCGCTGGACGACGGCCTGCACCGCCTCCGCGCGGCTGCGCAGGCTCACGCGGTTGACGACGAGGCGCGCGGTGGAGCGAAACAGCTCCGCGACCTCCACGAGCTGATTCTCCGCGAGCGTGCGCCCCGTCATCACCAGATCCATGATCCCGTCCGCGAGCCCGACCTGCGGGGCGAGCTCGACGCTCCCGTGCATGGCGATGATCTCGACCGGGCGGCCCTGGCTCCAGAAGTACCGCTCCGTTACGTGCGGGTACTTCGTGGCGATCCGCAGCGGGCTCTTGGCTTCCCACCCCGCCGCGGTGGCGGCGGGAAACGCGACGATGCCGCGGCAGAAGCCGAAGCCGAGATCCACGAGCTCGTAGACGTCCTGCGCCTGCTCGAGCAACGTGTCCTTCCCGGCGACACCCAGATCCGACGCGCCGTACTCGACGTAGGTCAGCAGATCGACGGGCTTGGCGATGAGGCACCGGATCGCGCCGTCGGTGCTCGGCAGGATGAGCCGCCGCGTCGTGCGCCACTCGCCGGGCGCGAAGTAGCCCGCGGTCTCGAGCGTCTGCAGCGTGCCCTCCAGCAGGCGTCCGGATGGAATCGCGATCGTCACCGTCTCCATCGTGCGTCCTCCTCTCCGTGTCCTCGCGTCACGTCTTCGAGCGCCACGGTCCGTTCCTCGCCGCCGCGTTCGCGGACGACGACCGTCTGACCCCGCACCAGCAGCGCGCGGCCCGTCCCGCGGGCCAGCGCCTCATCCGCGACATCGTCCCACGTGCGTCCCTGCACTTCCACGGCGACGGTCAGCCCTCGGTCCCGCAGCGCGCGCGCGCACGCCAGCGCCGCGTCGCGGCTGCCGTTCTCGAACGCGACGACCGCGTCCGGCGCCCAGCCGCCCGCACCGCTCTCGTCGGCCGACAGCACGCGTTCGACGCGCACGGCGAATCCCGTCGCCGGCCAGGACACGCCGAAGCGCTCGAGCAGCCGGTCGTACCGGCCGCCGCCGAGCAGCGGGACCCCAAGCGCGGCCGTGTGTCCCTCGAACACGATCCCCGTGTAGTACTCGAAGTCGCGGATGATGCTGAGGTCGACCGTGACGGCGTCCCACACGCCGTAGGCACGCAGCATCCGCTCGAGTCCGGCGAGGTCGCTCAGCACGGCCTGGACTTCCGGCGCATCCACGAGGCGCCGCGCTTCCTCGAGGGCCGCCGGCCCCCGCAGCGTGGGCAGGGCGAGCAGCGCGTTCACGTGCGACGCGTCGGCGTGGTGCCGTTCGAGCAGGGCACGGAGCCCCACGAAGTCCTTCTGGTAGAGGAGCGCCTGCGCATCCTCCAGCTCGGACTCCGGCAGGTGCAGCCCGGCGAGCAGGGCGCGAAGAAACCCGACGTGTCCGAGGCTGATCGAGAACTGGCCCACCCCAGCCGCCGCGAGCGCCTCGACCGCGAGCGCCACGATCTCCGCGTCGGCCTCGAGGGTGCCCGCCCCGATCAACTCACAGCCCACCTGGGGAAACTCCCGCAGGCGCCCGGACCCCGCCTCGCGCCAGCGAAACACCTGTCCCGCGTACGCGAGGCGGAGCGGCAGGGGCGCCGACCGCAGCCGCGTCGCCACGAGCCGGGCGACGGACGTGGTCATCTCCGGACGCAGCGCAAGGATCTCGCCGCCCCGGTCCACGAGCTTGAACAACTGATCCCCGGCCGCGCTCCCCTCACCCCAGACCAGCACGTCGAGGTATTCGAGCGTCGGGGTGGTCACCTCGCGGTACCCCCACCGGCGCATGCGCTCGAGCACCCCGGTCGCCACCTGACGCACCCGCGCGGTCTCGTCGGGAAGCAGGTCGCGCGTGCCCGTCGGAATCTGCTGCCAGCGCTCTAGGCGCATCGGACGCGCTCCCTCTCTTCCGGTACCCGGCGCGGCGCACCGTGCCGTGGGGTCGTGTACTTTAGTCGGATAAAGCACTACAGTATCAAAGACGCGGCTTATGGTAGCATACTGAGGCGTCACCGTCAACGCCGGCGGGCGGCGTGCACGCGGGAGGGCTTTCCCGAGCCGGCACGGAATGGTCCGCTCCGGCACGCCCCATCACGCATCCCAGGAGGACGATCGGAATGAAGACAAGTGGAACGCTGTTGCTCGTCGTGGCGCTGATCTGCAGCATGGCCGTGTTCGCCGGCCCCGCGCGGTCGCAGAACGCCCAGCAGACCCCGCCGGCGAGCAATCCCGGCAACGCGCCGGCGAACAACATGGACATCGTGCGCCAGCAGATCCAGGCCGACAAGAAGTCGTTCGTCGCGCAGAACATGCAGCTCACGCAGTCGGAGGCCACGGCGTTCTGGCCGGTGTACGACTCGCTGCAGAAGGGCCTGGTCGCGCTCGGCGACCGCCTCGCCGCCGACGCCCAAGAATACGCGGCCAACTACCAGACCCTGCCCGACGCCACCGCGAAGCGGCTCACGCAGGACTTTCTCGCGATCCAGATCCAGCGCGCGCAACTGCTGCAGTCCTATATGCCGAAGTTCGAGGCCGTCATTCCAGAGAAGAAGGTGGCGCGCTACTATCAGCTCGAGAACAAGGCGTACGCGATCGTCAACTTTGACGCCATGAAGCAGATTCCGCTGGTGAAATACTAGCCGGGCGCCGGCGCAGAGATCAGCGGTCGCGCGCGTCGAGCTCGCGGGCGAGCCGCGCGAGATCGGAGGGGTCCGGTGCCGCCGTGGTCGCGGCGGGCTCGACGCGGCGGCCGGCCCACCGTCGAATCACCACCGCGGCAATGCCGAGCCCGACGAGCAGCGCGGCCAGCGGGCCGAGATACAGCAGCCACGACACGCCCCGCCTGGGCGGCTCCGCCAGGATGCTGTCGCCGAACTGACCGACGAAATACTGAAGGATCTGGTCCGGCGTCTCGCCGGCCTGGAGCTTCTGGCGGATAATTCCGCGCATCTCCTGGGCCACCGTCGCATCGCTCTCGGCGACGGTCTGGCCCTGGCACACGGGACAGAGCAGCTGACGGGCCACCGCGTACACGCGATCGTCCAGCGTCTGCGCGGCCGCGGCCGCGGCCAGCAGACACAGAGTCACGATCGCGGCGACGAGACCGACGGCGGCCGGCCGGCGGAACGGCTCAGGCATGCCCGGACCGCCCGCCGTTGCGGCGCGCATCGCCGCGCGTCGTGCGGCGCGCGCGGGCCACGCGCTCGGTGCGCCCCAGGCGTCCGAGCACGAGGGCATATCCGTCCGCGCCGTAGGTAAGGAACCGGCGCACGCGGCTGATCGTCGCCGACGACGCGCCGGTGCGCGCCTCGATGTCCTGGTAGGTCTTTCCCTGGTCCAGCATCCGAGCGACCGCGAACCGCTGGGCCAGCGCCTGGACCTCCCCGATCGTACACAGGTCCTCAAAGAAGCGGTAGCATTCGTCCACGGTGCGCAGTTGCAGCACCGCGCGAAACAACGAATCGGCGAGCGGGCCCCGAAGCTTCGGATTGACCACGGCGTCGGCCGCCTTTCCACGCTGACGCGTCACTGTGTGAAACACCCGCCCTGTTCGGTTACACCAGCGCCTCAACCTGCCGCGCGTCCCACTCGCACCCGAGCGCGCGAAACTCCGCGGCGGCGGCGGTTACCAGGTCGAGCGCATCCCGGCGATCGACGGCCAGCGCCGCGCGCGCCTCCGCGCGGCGGGCCCGCGCCAACAGATAGCGGTTTGTGGTCGGGCGCAGCGCCTCCACCGCGTCGCGCGCGAACCGCTCCGCGCGGGAGGCCTCTCCCGCATCCGCGAGCGCCTCCGCGTAATCGCACAGCACGGCCGCGCGGCCCTCGACGTCACGCGCCGGCCACGCGTCGAGCGCGGCCGCGAACAGCCGCAGCGCATCGCGCGGGCGCCGGGGCGCCGCGGAGGAATCCCCGAGCGCGGTGAGCCGGTGGAGCAGCGCGGCCTTCGTGGCTTGGGACGCGGGGACCGCCGCGGGTTCCCGCAGCCGCCGCGCCAGCGCGAGCGTGCGGTCGCAGGCCTCGATCCCCTCCTCCGCGGCGCGGTCCGCCGCCGCTCCCTGCTCGACGTCGGCGAGGTCCCGGTACGCGGCTTCCAGCGCGGCCCGGTACGGCAGCGCCTCGGCGTCTCCGCGGTGCCGGCGGACGATGTTGACCATTTCCTGGGCCAGCACCACCGCATGCCGGCCTTCGTCGGGATCACGCGCGAGGCGCAGCGCCAGCGAGAGGCCGAGCAGCGTGTTCACGAGCTCCTCGCCCCCGCCCGCGGCCCGCTGCGCCCGTTCGGCCTCGCGGAACGCGGCGATCGCGTCGGGCAGCTCGCGGGCGTCGTGGCGGAAGAACGCCGCCAAATGGCGCCATCCGTCCGCAACCCGATCCCGAGCGGCGGCGCCGTCGACGGCAGGCCCGTCCATCACGCGGGGGGATCCGGAACCGGCGGCGCCCGCCGCAAGCTCAGCACGACGGCGTAGGCCAGCAGGACGAGCCCGACCACCACGCTGAGCACGGTCCAGACCGCGGTCGCGAACAGCTGCAGGGTGAAGAGCACGCTGAGGAGCCCGTACAGCGTCTGCCACGCGATCGCCCCGAAGAGGTACAGCGCAAGACGCCCGTGGGTCGCGCCGTACGCGGCCAGCGCGGTCGACGCGGCGTTCGCGGCGACGAACCCAAACTGCTGCGCGAGCGGCGTGACCAAGTTCTCGGGCGCCCCGATCTGAAGCCCGCGGGCGATCAGCGCGAGCGCCACGACCTGGTAGGCGCCGACGGCCCCGAAGCCCGCGCCGACCGCGGCGCCGTACACGGCCGCGTCCGATTCGGCATGGTCCCTGGACGTCGCGACGAGCGCGACCGCGACTTTGAGGATCTCGTTGATCGCGGCGGCGGTGGCCGCGCCCACGAGCCCGATGCCCAGGCTGGAGCTGAAGGCGTCGACGTCCCAGCCGAACAGGGTGGCGATCAACGTCTGGATCGAGCTCACGAGGATAACGCTGAACGGGAACAGCAGGGCGCCCGCCGCGAACGCGGCGAGCACCCAGGGACGCCGGAACCGCCCTCGGGCGACCACCACGGCCGCCACGAGCCCGTAGCCCACGGCGACCGCGCCTGCCGCGAGCTCCTGCCTGTGGGCGTACAGCGAACCGGACAGTGAGGCGGTCAGCATCTGGATGGAGTCACGAGGGTGACGCGAAAGGGACACCGCACCGCGCCGGCCGCCGCCGCGGCGAGCCGCAGACGACGCCGGCGCCGCCGGGCGACCACCGCGAGTCCGTCACCCACGGCGATCGCGGCGGCCGCGAGCCCCCTCACGATGAACGACCGGTGTGCACGACAGGCGTATTGTATGCCGCAGGGGCGACCAATGCAAGCGAACGGAGAAGACCGCTCAGCGGTTTGCCGCGGCGCGGCGCTCGTGGGGCCGCAGCACCGCGACCACCGCGATGCTGAACGGCGTCGGGACGCCCGCGTCGCGCCCCATCCGCACCACCGCCCCGCACAGCGCGTCGAGCTCCATGCGCTTCCCCGCGGCGAGATCATGGTAGAGCGAAGCGCGCGTGTGGTAGTCCGCTCCGCCGACCAAATGTTCGACGAGCGCCATCTGACGCTCGACCACCCCGTCCAGGAGGATGCCCCGGGCGCGGCCGACCGCCGCGGTTTCCTCCATCAGCCCCCGAAGCATCTCCCGGGACTCTACCTGATCCCACACCTCGCCAAGCGTCACGCGGGTCGTCGCGGTCATCCCGCCGACGGCGCAGATGAACACAAACTTCTCCCACAGCACCCGCATGATCTCGGTGACGACCTCGGTTCGAATCCCGGCGTGCCGGAGCGTCGCGTCGATCGCGTTGACGCGCGGCGTGACGCGGCCGTCGAGCTCGCCGAACACGATCGTGCCCGACCGCCCGGAGTGCCGGATGACGCCCGGCGCTTCGATCCCCGCCGACACGTACGTCGCGCCGCCGAGCACCGCGGCCCGGCCGAACATGGACGCCAGCCGGTCCTCCGTCTCGACGCCGTTCTGCAGACACAGCACCGCGGTCTCGCGACCCATCACCGGGCGGATCGCCTCCGCGGCCGCGGCCTCGTCGTAGGTCTTCACCACGAAGAGCACGAGATCGACCGACCCCGCCTCCGCCGGCTGCGCGACCGCGCGCCCCCGGAACACGAAATCGCCGTCCGGGCTGGCCACGCGGAGCCCCTGGGACGCGATCGCCTCGAGATGCGCGCCGCGCGCGACGAACACCACGTCCTCACCGGCGCGTCCGAGCAGCCCGCCGAAGTACCCCCCGAGGCCGCCGGTGCCCATCACGAGGATGCGCATCGCCGGGCTACGCAAGGCGGGCGAGCACGGCGTCGGTCATCGCCGCGGTCCCGAGGGGCGCGGTGGTACCGGCCATGTCCCCGGTCCGGCACCCGTCCGCCAGGGCCCGGGTGACCGCCGTCTCGATCGCGGCCGCGGCCGCCTCGTGCCCGGCGCCGTAGCGCAGCAGCAACGCCGCCGTCAGGATCGCCGCGAGCGGATTGGCGATGCCCTTGCCCGCAATGTCGGGCGCGGTGCCGTGCACCGGTTCGAACAGACCGGGCGCGGCCTCGCCGAGGCTCGCCGACGGCATGAGTCCGAGCGAGCCGATCACGCCGGCAGCCTCGTCGCTGAGAATGTCCCCGAACGTGTTTTCGGTCACGATGACGTCGAACTGGCGAGGGTTGCGCACCAGCTGCAGCGCCGCGTTGTCCACCAGCATATGCTCGACCGCGACGTCCGGAAAGTCGCGCGCGACCTCGGTCGCGACCTCGCGCCACAACCGGGAGGTCTCGAGCACGTTGGCCTTGTCCACCGACGTCACCTTGCGGCGCGGCCGGAGCCGGGCGATCTCGCACGCCTTCTTGACCACCCGCCGGATCTCCGCGACCGAGTACGGCAGCGTGTCGGTGGCGGTCGCCGCCTCCCCCGTCCCGGCCCGCGATTGGGCGCCGAAGTACATGCCGCCACACAACTCGCGCACGATCAGGATGTCGGTGCCCTCGACGAGATCGCGCCGCAGCGGCGAAGCGTCCACAAGCGGCGCCGACACGATCGCCGGACGCAGATTCGCATAGAGCTGAAACGTCTTCCGCAGGGTGAACAGCGCCTGCTCGGGCCGCAGGTGGACCGGACCGCGGTCCCATTTGGGCCCGCCGCACGCGCCCAGCAGGATCGCGTCGGAGCGCCGGCACAACTCCACCGTCTCCAGCGGGATCGGATGGCCCACCGCGTCGATCGCGCCGCCGCCGGCGAGCCCTTCCTCAAACGACAGGGCGACCTCGTACCGCCGGCCTACCTCGGCGAGCACCCGGACCGCCTCGGCGATGACCTCGCGCCCAATTCCGTCGCCGGGGATCACGGCGACGCAGTACGTGCGGGCGGCACTCATCGGCGCGCCCGCGCGCGGAGATCCGGCGCATGCGTCGTGTCGCGCATCACGTCACCGTCCCGATGCGGAGCGTATCGTCGGCCGACGGCGCAATCCCCGCGCCCGGCGTCCCGCTCTGACGCGTGGGGTCATACCGCGCGAGACGGCTGGGATGAGCCACTCGGGCGTCCTCCTCGTTGGGGTCCGGGCCCGCGGCGCTCCCGGGATCCGGCCGCGCGGTGCCGCGCGTCAGCTGTTGACCTTGCTCATCGACGGCTGCCGCTCGTTGATGATCTTGTTGACCGCGGCCAGGTACGCTCGGGCGCTCGAGTCGAGCACGTCGGTGCTGGTCCCGCGGCCCACAAACAACCGCTCGCCGTGACGCACCTTGACCGTGGCCTCGCCCATTGCGTCCGTCCCGCCGGTGATGGCCTTGACCGCGTAGTCGGCGAGGGTCGCCTCGAGCCCGACGATCTTGTTGATCGCGTTGTACATCGAGTCGACGGGCCCGTCGCCGGACGCTTCCTGCGTGAACAACTCCTGGCCGCGCACGAGGGTGACGGACGCCATCGGAGGCAGCGTGCTGCTCGTCGACACGTGGAAGGCCTTGAGCGCATAGGTCTGCGGCGCCCCACGCAGATCCATCTCGCTCTCCACCAGGGACAGAATGTCCTCGGTTGTGACGTGCTTCTTCTTGTCACACAGCGCCTTGAACTCCTGAAACGTGCGCTGCAGCTCCGCGTCCGAGAGGCGCACGCCGTTGTCGTCGAGGAGCTTCTTGAGCGCGTGCCGGCCCGAATGCTTCCCCATCACGAGCTTGTTGCTCGGGATTCCGATCGTTTCCGGCGTCATGATCTCGTACGTCGCGCGGTTCATCAGCACCCCGTGCTGATGGATCCCAGCCTCGTGCGCGAACGCGTTGTCGCCGACGATCGCCTTGTTCGGCTGCACGGAAATGCCCGAGATCGCGCTGATCAGCCGGCTGGTCCGGTAGATCTTCGTCGTGTCGAGCGCGGTGCCGATGCCGTAGTAGTTCCGCCGCGTGTGGAGCGCCATCACGATCTCCTCGAGCGACGCGTTGCCCGCGCGCTCGCCGATCCCGTTGATCGTGCACTCCACCTGCCGCGCGCCGATCCGCACCGCGGCGAGCGAGTTCGCGACGGCGAGGCCGAGGTCGTCGTGGCAGTGCACGCTCCAGATCACCCGGTCGCTGTTCGGAATCCGCTCCATCAACGACCGCAGGAGCTCCGCGTACTCGTCGGGGGTCGCATACCCGGTCGTATCCGGCACGTTGATCGTCGTGGCGCCGGCCGCGATGGTGCCCTCGAGCACCCGGCATAGAAAGTCCGGGTCGGAGCGGCTGGCGTCCTCGGCCGAAAACTCGACGTCGTCGGTGAACGTGCGGGCGTAGCGCACCGACTCCACCGACGCCTCGTAGACTTGGTCCGGCGTCATTCGAAGCTTGTGCTCCATGTGGATCGCCGAGGTGGCGAGGAACACGTGGATGCGCGACCGCTCCGCGTCCCGGACCGCCTCCACGACCGCGTCGATGTCCTGGCGGCCCGCGCGCGCCAGCCCCGCGATCACCGGGCCGCGGACCTCGCGCGCGATGAGGCGCACGCCCTCGAGGTCGCCCGGGCTGCTGATCGGGAAGCCGGCCTCGATCACGTCCACACGCAGCGCGGCGAGCGCGCGCGCCACCTCCAGCTTCTCCGCCTGGTTCATCGTGAAGCCCGGCGACTGCTCGCCGTCCCGCAGGGTCGTATCGAAGATCCGAATCCGCTCGTCCATCTCCGCGTCCTCCGCGTCTCGCTGCGGCCGGCGCTTCCGCGCGGGGGTCTCCCGCCCGTGCGCCGCCGAGCGTCCCCGCGCGGCGGGTCGTTCCCGCCGCCGGGTCCCGGCCGCCAGCCGGCGGCCGGTCGTTCGGGCTAGCGCTTCGCCTTCGCTTCCGACTTCTTGGGCTGGGGTGCGGGCGCGGCCGGGGTGCGCTGCAGCCACGGCATCATCGCCCGCAGCTCCTTCCCGATCTCCTCGATCGGCTGCTGGGTCTCTTGCTGGTAGCGTGCCTGGAACACGGGCCGCCCCGCCTGGTTCTCGAGGATCCACTCCTTGGCGAACGCGCCGCTCTGAATCTCGGCGAGGATCCGCCGCATCTCCGCCCGGGTCTCGTCCGTGATGATGCGCCGGCCGCGCGTGAAGTCGCCGAACTTCGCGGTGTTGCTGACCGAGTAGCGCATCAGGCTGAGCCCGCCCTCGTAGATCAGATCCACGATCAGCTTCATCTCGTGGAGGCACTCAAAGTACGCGATCTCCGGCGCGTATCCCGCGGCAACCAGCGTCTCGTATCCCGCCTTGATCAGCTCCGTGACACCGCCGCAGAGGACGGCCTGCTCGCCGAACAGATCGCTCTCGGTCTCCTCGCGGAACGTCGTCTCGATCACCCCCGCGCGGAGGCTCCCGATCCCGTGCGCGTACGCGAGCGCGATCGCCTTCGCCCGGCCGCTCGCATCCTGATGGATCGCGAGCAGCGACGGCACACCCTTGCCCTCCACGTACATCCGCCGCAGCAGGTGGCCGGGGCTCTTCGGCGCGATCATGAAGACGTCGACATCCGGCGACGGGACCACCTGGTGGAAGTGGATGCTGAACCCGTGGGACACGCCGAGCGCCTTGCCGGCGCCGAGGTGCGGCCGGATCTCTTCCTGATACACGCGCGCCTGGATCTCATCGGGGATCAGCAGCTGGACCACGTCGGCCCGGGCCGCGGCCTCCGACACCGTCGTGACCTCCAGGCCGTCCGATTCGGCCTGCGCCCAGGAGCGGCTCCCCTTGTAGAGGCCGACGACGACGGACACGCCGCTGTCGTTGAGGTTCTGCGCCTGGGCGTGCCCCTGGCTGCCGTAGCCGATCACGGCGACGCGCTTGCCGCGGAGGACGTTCAGGTTCGCATCGGGCTCGTAGTAAACCTTGGCGGGCATGGGTTCGGGCCTCCTAAGTGGGTTGCGTGCCGCGAACGAGCGTGACCTGACCGGTCCGCGTCATCTCTCGCACGCCGTACTTCTGCAGCAGCGACATGATCGCGTCGATCTTGTCTGAGCGCCCCGTCACCTCGAGGGTCATCGTCTTCTCGGTCAGATCGACGACGCTGGCGCGAAAGACGTTGCTGATCTCCATGATCTCCATCCGGGTCGTCGGCGACGCGTTGAGCTTGATCAACGCGAGCTCGCGGTCCACGGTGCTGAAGCCCGTCACGTCGTTGACCTTGATAACCTCCATGACCTTGTTCAGCTGCTTGATGATCTGCTCCAGGATCTCCGGCGCGCCCTCGACCACGATGATCATGCGCGACACGGACGGCTGCTCCGTCACGCCGACGGCCAGACTGTGAATGTTGTAGCCGCGCCGGCGGAACAGGCCGGAGACCTTTGACAGGACGCCGGGGGCATTCTCGACGAGCACCGAGATCGTGTGCTTCATCGCGCCGGGCCGGGCCGGGCTCGCCGTGCCCCCGAGCAGCTCAATCGCGGACGCGTTCATCTTCGATAATCATCTCCTTGATCGATTGGCCGGACGGGATCATCGGATAGCAGTTCTCCTCGGGATCGCACGTGATCGCCACGAGGCATGGGCGGTCGGTGATCTCCAGCGAGCGCATGATCGCGGGACGCAGCTCGTCGGTCCGGCCCACGTTGATCCCGACCGCGCCGTACGCCTCCGCGATCTTCGCGAAGTCCGGGTTCTTGAGGAAAACGTGCGAGTACCGCTCCCGGTAGAACAGCTCCTGCCACTGGCGGACCATGCCGAGGGACCCGTTGTCGATGATGTAGATCTTCAGCGGAAGCTTCGCGTCGACCGCGGTGGCGAGATCCTGCAGCGTCATTTGAAAGCTGCCATCGCCGACGATGGCACACACCAGCGCGTCGGGCCGCCCGACCTGCGCGCCGAGCGCCGCCGGAAACCCGAAGCCCATGGTCCCCAGGCCGCCGGACGACAGCCACGTGCGGGGCTCCGTCGTCAGGTAGAATTGCGCGGCCCACATCTGATGCTGGCCGACGTCGGTGACCACGATCGCCTTCCCCTCGGTGGCGCGGTAGATCTCATCGATCGCGAACTGCGGCTTGATCACGTCGCCGCGCTGCCGGTGGCGCAGCGGGTACCGCGCCTTCCACTCGGCGATCTGCCGGTGCCACGCCTCCGTGTCCGGCGGCCGGAGCTGCCCGTCGAGCACCCGCAGCGATTCCTTGGCATCGCCGACGATCGGCACGTGCGCGGGCTTGTTCTTCCCGATCTCCGCCGGATCGATGTCGATGTGGATGAACTTGGCTCCCGGAGCAAAATCCTTGAGGCGCCCGGTTACCCGGTCGTCGAACCGCACGCCGACCGCGAGGATGACGTCGGCCGCGTTGATCGCGTAGTTGGCGTAGGCGGTGCCGTGCATCCCCAGCATGCCGAGCGACAGCGGATCGGTCTCCGGAAATCCGCCCTTCCCCATGAGCGTCGTCGTCACGGGGATCCGCGTCCGCCGCGCCAGCGCCGTCAGCTCGGGCGCGGCATTCGACGTGATCACGCCGCCGCCCGCGTAGATGACCGGCCGGACCGCCCCCGCGAGCAGCGCGGCCGCCGCGGCGATCTGATTCGGGCTCGGCACCGCCGGCGGCACCTTGCCGGGGCGCAGCGTCACCTGCTCGGGAAACTCGAACTCCGCTTCCGTCTGCGCAATGTCGCGGGGGATATCGACCAGCACCGGCCCCGGGCGTCCGCTGCCGGCGATGAGGAAGCTCTGGAGCACCATCCGAGGCAGATCGAGCGCCCGCTGCACCTGACAGTTGTGCTTCGTCACGGGCATCGAGATGCCGATGACGTCCGCCTCCTGGAACGCGTCGCTGCCGATCGCCGACGTGGGGACCTGTCCGACGATCGCGACGATCCCGGCCGAATCCATCATCGCGTCGGCGATCCCGGTGATCAGGTTGGTCGCGCCCGGGCCGGAGGTTGCCATGCACACGCCGACCTTGCCGGTCACCCGGTGGTAGCCGGTCGCCGCGTGCGCGGCCACCTGCTCGTGGCGGACGAGCACGTGGCGCAACGGCCCCGCGTCATAGAGCGCATCGTAGAGCGGAAGCGCGGCGCCGCCCGGGTGCCCGAAGATCGTGTCGACGCCCGCGCGATGCAGGCTCTCCACGAGCGCCTGAGCCCCACTCATCCGCTTTGTCGTTGTGGCGGTGGTCGCTCTCGCGACCGACGTCGTCTGCCGTGCCATGGTCCCCGTCCCCCTTCGATGTCGATCGCTGCGCCTGTCCCAACATCCTCGCGAAAAACAAAAACCGCGCGGAGCCCTCTAAGGACGGGACTCCCCGCGGTACCACCTTAGTTCCGTCCGGCCAGCGCGGCCCGGACGGCACTCAACCCGGTCACGGCGGGTTCCGGCGGGTGCTACTCGGCGCGCCTGAGCGGCCTTTGGTTCCCGCGGCTCGGAGTGGAGCGTTCGCAGCGCCGGATGCTGGTTCTCACCTGTCCCCAGCTCTCTCGGACCCGGAACGGCTGCGATCCGGTCTCCTCATCGCCTCTACCGCCGCTGCGGCGCCGACTCCGCGCCTCCGGCGGCGTTTCCCTTGGTTTCACCCACGTGAGCCTGTGCGACCTTCGGCGGGTCGAACTGAAACCCCGGGCTATGTCCAAAAATTGTACACGGCCCGCGTGCGCTTTGTCAATGCCCGATCGCGCCGGTCATGTAGACCCGCCCGACCAGCCCGGCAAGAAACAGACAGAGCACGGCGAGCCACCGCGATTCGCGGAACCCGGCTTCGTCCGGCACCCAGCGGCGTCGGTTCGCGCTCCCCGGACGAAGCACAAACAGCGCGCCGAGCGTCAGCACGATGAGCGCCCCGTACAGGAAATGCATGGCGGTGCGGGGGCGTGCCCCTTCGGAGTACAGCGCCAGGCCCAGCACGATCTGCAGCCCGAGGGGAATCTGCGCGAGCCACAGAATCCACCAGAACGCATGCGGCATGCGGGTGCGGCCGGTGAGGTCACCGAACGCGGCCAGCGCCACGCACAGGACGTCACCCGCGAGGGTGAGCACGAGCAGGACCGGCCACGCGTGCCATTCGGGAAGACCCATCGGGGCTTCATTCGTCCGCGCCGCGCGCGATCCTGCCCGGAGGACTCGATGCCTGACGATCCGAAACGCTCCGTCCGTTCTCAGTTCGGCCGCCAGGCCGCCTGGTACGCGGTGAGCCAGGTGCACCGGCACTCGGAAGGGCTCGACGCGCTGCTGCGCCTCGCCGCGCCCGCGGCCTCCGAGGGCGCGCTCGACGTCGCCACCGGCACCGGATTCACCGCGCTGGCGCTCGCGCCCCACTGCCGGCGGGTCGTCGGGCTCGACATGACGGCCGGCATGCTGCGCGAGGCGCGCGCCCTGCAGGCCGGGCGGGGCGTCACGAACGTGGAGTTCTGCCTCGGCGACGCGGAGGCGATGCCGTTCCGCAGCGGCGCGTTCGATCTCGTCACGTGCCGCCACGCCGCTCACCACTTCCCGCACCTCACGCAGGCGGTGGCGGAGATGGCGCGCGTCGCACGGTCGGGCGGCCGCATCGTCCTCGTCGATACGTGCGCGCCGGAGGACGCGCGTCTCGCCGCGCTGATGAACAGCTGGGAAGTTCGACGCGACCCCTCGCACGTGGCCTGTGACCCGCCGAGCCGTCTCCGTGCGCTGTTCGAGGAGTGCGGACTGCGCGTGAACGCGGCCGTGATGACGCACGTGCCGCTGACGTTCGACGACTGGGTGCGGCGAGCCGGCGTGACGGCCGACGTCGCGGAGTCGCTGCGGGCGGAGTTTCTCACCGCGCCCCCCGACGCCGCGGCCGCGTTCCAGATCCGCCGAGACGGCGCGGACGTGCAGTTCGCCTGGGACGAACTCGTGCTGCTCTGCGCGAAGCCGTAACAACGCGGCGGGGGCTTCCGAGGGAGCCTCCCGCCGCGTGCCGCTGCCGGTCCGTCAGTGCGCCGCCGTTCCGTCCACCAACACGACGAGCGCGCTCACGCTCCCATCCTGGTTCGGCGTGCCCTGCACCATCACGCGCGCGCCGACCGCGAGGCTCCCCGACGGCAGTGTCGAGAGCCGCTCGATCCGCGCCGACTGCGGCACGCCGACGGTGGTCGCGCTGCCGTCGGCGGAGGTGATCGACACCGCGCCGTCACGCACCTGCGCGACCGTGCCGGCGACCAGCGTCTGCCCGTTCTGTGTCTGTCTCTCGCCGCCGCGTCCGCGAACCGGCAGCCCGACGCTCGCCGCGACGTCCTGCACGCCCGTCGCGGTCAGCGTGCCGTCCTGCCCCTCGTCCGCCACGACGCGAATCGTATCGCCGACCGCGATCTGCGTCACGGTCCCCTTGGCGCGGCCGACGATCTTGGTCCCCGCCGTCGTCTTGACCGTGATCGCCTTGCCGTCGCGCCCCGTCACCACGATCGTGCCGGGCGACGCGGTGCTGATCGTGCCGATCACGCGCGCCCCCTTCGCGGCCGGGTGCGCGGCGGGCGTCTGCTGCGTCTGCTGCGCCCACGCGGGGGCGCCCCCCAGGGCCAGCGCGAGGACGAACATCCCACATGCGGTGAGCCGCATCATTCACAAACCCCTTTCACGTCTCGGACCCGAATGGTTTCGAAAGCGCCCGGGAGCCTCGAAAAGTTCCTGACGGGGCACGGCCGCCGCGACCTCACCACGGCACCCGGTCGACCCCCAAGCCGAGAAGCCCCGGCAAGCGCGCGCGGTTGCATGCGGTACGACGCGCAGCCGTTGCGCGCCGTGCGCGGTCTTGGACCGTGTTCACTCACAGGAACGCAGGCGCCGCCGACGAACTGCACGAGGAGGTGCTCTTGGAGGTACCCGATGCGTTATCCGCCGGGGAGAAGGTGGCTGTCGGCGGCGCTGGCGGCGATCGCGATACTCGCGTGCGCCCGTGCGTCCCAGGCCAACCTGCAGATCACGGGTGACCAAGCCGCGTGGCAAGAACTCAATGCCGCGTTTCAGAAGCTGCTCGCGCTGCCCGCGTTTAAGATGAAGATCCAGACGGTCACGCCGCAGGGAAACGGGACGCTGACGTGGGAGGTGCTGCCCGATCGTTCGCATGCAACGTTCCTCCTCGACGCCGGCCTGGGGGAAGAGGACATCACGGTGGCAGGCCAAAGCCGCCACCGCCTGACGACCGCGAACGGCGCGACCGACTGGGACTGTGGGCCGGGCATGCTGCCGACGGATCCCACGGAGATCGCGAACTTTACCCAGGGATTGCAGGGCACCATCAACATCTCGCGCGGACCGGCCACGACGATCGACAACGTTCCGATGCACACATACGTGGCGGTGACGACCGCTGCGGACGGCAACGTCATGACCAACACCACGATCGATGTCGCGTCCACCACCGGACTGCCGCGGCGCGCCATGTCCACCGGCTCCGCCTCCGGACAAACGGGCCAGGTCACCATCGACTACTACGACTTCGGCGTGCCGATCACGATTTCGCTACCGGCGTGCCAGTAACCGTGGCTCGCGCGCACGTGTCGCTGACGAACGAGATCCGGCGGCTCCCGCCACGAACCAGGCGAACCGTCCACAGTCGCCGCCGCTCGGACTCGCCGCCCGCCGCCGCGGGCAACTCGCGATGAGCCGCCATCTCTCCGATACCGACCCCGGTCTCACCGGATCCGCCGAACGCGTTCCGGACGCGGACGGCCGCCCCGTTGCCGAGGTCCTCACACGGCCCAGCGTGCCCGCGCTCGATGCGATCCTCGGACGACCGCTTCAGGTCCTGGATGACGGCTTCATCCGCCTCCTCGACTATATGGGAGACGACGCGGCCGTCGTGCAAGCGGCGCGTATCTCGTATGGATCGGGCACGAAGCGCGTACACCAGGACCGCGGCCTGATCCGCTACCTCATGCGCCACCGCCACACGACGCCGTTCGAGATGTGCGAACTCAAGCTGCACCTCCGCGTTCCGATGGACACGTGGCGGCAGTACATCCGCCACCGCACCGCCAATGTGAACGAGTACTCGACCCGCTACTCGGTCGCCATCGATGCCGCCCAGCGCACCCCGCCCGGCGAGTGGCGCCTGCAGTCGACACTGAATCGACAGGGAAGCAGCGGCACCGTGCCCGCCGACGTGGGAAGCCGTCTCAGCGCCGAGGAGCGCGACCTTCAGGAGCGGGCGCGGGCCGTCTATCAGGAGCGCATCGCCGCAGGCGTGGCGCGGGAGCAGGCCAGGAAGGATCTGCCGCTCTCGACCTACACCGAGGCGTACTGGAAGATCGATCTTCACAACCTCCTGCACTTCCTCGACCTCCGGATGGACGACCACGCCCAGTATGAGATCCGCTGTTACGCAACCACCATCGGCAGCGAGATCGTCGCAAACTGGGTGCCCCTGGTCTGGGAGGCGTTCCTCGACTACCGTCGGCACGCCGTCCACTTCTCCCGCATCGAGGCGGCCGTCGTGCGGCTGCTGAGCCGACACGACCCCGCGGGAGCGATGAAAACAGCCGAGGAGCACGGCCTGCTCACCCGGAGAAAGGACGGCAGCCTGGCCAGCAATCGCGAACGCGCGGAACTTGAGGCCAAGCTCGAGCAGCTCGGCCTCACGCCGCCGTGGCGGTAACCGCCCGCTCCAGGTATCATTGACGTATGCGACTGATGCCGGAGCGGTGAGAAGGACGTCCGCACACGGCGGCACGCCGTGATTGGACGCCAGCGCAGCGATGGGGAATACACGGGGCAGAACACGCTGGTGGATTTGGGCGGTGGGCGCCGTGGTGTTCGTCGTCGCGGCTGGCGCGGCCACGCCGTTTCTGGTCCCGGTCGACCGCTACCGGCCCCTGCTCGAGCAGTACCTGACGTCCAGCACGGGACACCAGGTCCAGATCGGATCGCTTCGGCTCGAGCTGTGGCCGCGCGTGCACGTCCACGCGTCGGACGTGCGCCTCCTGAATCCGACAGGATTCCCGCGCGGCAACGCGCTCGAGGCGCGCTCCGTGGATCTCGGGATCGAGCCTCGGGCGCTGCTCGCGCGCCGGCTGCAAATCCGATCGATCGCGGTCAGCGGAGTCCAGGTCACCCTGTTGAACGATCCAGCGGGCCGGACGAACTACGGCGCGCCGGCGCTCCCGCATCCCAGCCCGCCGGTCACAGCCGCCGCACCGGGGGCGCAGCCCCTCATCAGCCTCGCTCCCATCGGCGCGATTACGATCACCAATGTGACCCTCACGGTCGACACCCTCGACGCGCGGCACACACACACGGCGCCCGTCGTCACGCTGAGCGGTCTCAACGCCACGGTCGGAGCCGTCGATCCGAGCGCGCCGGATTGGATGGGCCACCTCTCCGTCACCGCGACCCTGACACACGCACGGATCGTCACGCCGCTGGTCACGATGCCCATCGTGGTGCAGTCGGGTAAGATCGCGCTGCGGGACGGACGGAGCACGGCCACGTTTGCCGTCACGCTCGGGACGATTCGTGCCTCGGGCACCGCGGCCATCGTCGGCATGAACCCGCCGTTGATCACGTTCGCCGCGGAGATCCCGGAGCTCGACCTCACTACCGTTCGGCGCCTCCTGAGCACGCAGCCGGGCTCGTCCCTCTCGGGTCCGCCGGGACCGCGGCGCCTGATCGCGCGCGGCGAGGTCACCATCAACCGCGCCGTCGTCCCGCCGTTCACCGTCACGCAGATTCACAGCCATCTCGCCATCTACACGGACACGGTCCGCGCCGACCCCTACCAGCTGTCCGCATACGGCGGCACCGTGCGGGGGAGCGCGCGGGTCGATTACGCGGCAGCGAATCTCCCGGCGGTGGCGACCGCCGCGGTGCGCGGCGTCAACCTGGCGGACCTGCTGCGTGCCGCCGCGCCTCAGAACCCTGGCGTGACCGGCACGCTGCAGGCCGATCTCGACGTCTCGACCGCATTCGGCGCGGACCCGCTCGCGGCACTCGCGGGCACGGGCACCTTTGCCGTGGTCAACGGGACGCTGCCCGGGATCAGCATGCCGAGCCAGCTGGCGCAAATAGCCAAGTCGCTGCAGGTCGGGGTCCCGGGAGGGACCACGTCGTTTCGCTCGCTCGGCGGAGACGTGCGCATCGCACGGGAGCGCGTGTACAGCACCGCACTGCGGCTCGATGCCAACGCGATCCGGGGAACGGCCCACGGCAGCGTCGGGTTCGACGGCACGCTGAACTATGCGGGCACCGGCATCGTCTCCCTGACGTCGGGGGGCGCGCTGTCGCCCGCCGCGCTGCTGAGCCGCATCGTCCCGGGCGCCGCAGGCGCGACCACCGCCGTCGTATCGTTCTCCATTGGAGGAACGGTCAGCAACCCGAAGTTCGCCGCGACCGGAGTGCCGCAGCTCACAGGCGGGCAGACATCTGGACAGCCGCAGCCGCAGGGACCGTCATTGCCGAACATCCCGGGACTGCCGCCCGCATTACAGAACCTCCTGCACGGAACCCATTAGTCGTGGCGAGTCCGACCCGTGCCCGTGCGCACGATCGTCCCGCGCCCGAGCGCGGGTCGCGCTGGGGCAGCTGACGGTGATCGGATCGCGCTATGTGACGCGCGCGGAGCTGCGCCGCGCGTTCGATCTCGTCGCGCGCGGGCTCGTCCGGCCCGTGACTGGGAAGGCGCGGATACTCCTCCGCCCGGGTGGTGTATCCCACCAGCACGATCCTGCCTCCCGTTCGCACGAGTTGCGACGCCGCCAGCAGCGAGTCGTCGTGCCCGACCGTATCGAGCACCAAGTCGGCACCGCGCCCGCCGGTAGCCTGTCTCACGCCGGCGACGGCCTCGGCACCGGCCGGAAACGCGGCATCGGCGCCGACTACCAGCGCCGCGTCCAGGCGGTGCGGCTGCACGTCCACCGCGAACGTGCCGGCGCCGGCCGCCCGCGCCACCTCGATGATGTGCAGGCCGACCCCGCCGGCGCCGAGGACCGCGACGGTCTCGCCGGCGCGCACCCCGCCCCGGGACACCGTGGCGTGGAACGCCGTGCCAACCGCGCACGACAGGGGGCCCCCGTGCTCGGGACGGACGGTGGCCGGCAGCGGGAGGACACAGTCATCGGGAACGGCAAGAAACTCCTGAAATCCGCCCGGGCTCGTGAACCCGACCCATCCGCGCAGGTGTTCGCACAGGGTCTCCTCGCCCGCCTGGCACTGGACGCACCGCCCGCAGGACCAGTAGTTGAACACCACGACCCGGTCACCGACGGCGCCCCGGGCCCCGGCGCCGAGCGCTGCGATCTCGCCCGAAATCTCGTGACCAGGCACATGCGGCAGCGGGACGTCGTGTGAGAATGGCATCGCCCCGGACACGATCTTGAGGTCGGTGCGGCACACGCCGCACCCGAGCACCCGTACGAGCACCTCGTGGGGACCGGGGACGGGCACCGGCAGGTCGCGCGGCGCGAGCGGCGCGCCGTAGCGCTCGATCACCATGGCCCGCATGACGCTACCCCCCGGGACTCACGGCGTCGTGTCAGCGTCCGGTCGGCGCACGACCGAGCACGCGCATTCCGGTGCGGCCGCAAATCGCCTCGGTGTCGCTCGAGCCAAGAGCGAGTCGTCGGACGCGTGCGATCGCGTCGGCATCGGCCATGTCGTACGCGTAGTCGGTCCCGAGCATGACGCGCTCGGGTCCGACGGTCTTGATCAAGAACCGCAGCGCCTCGTCGTTGAAGGTAATGGTGTCGAAGTACAGCCGCCGAAGGTAGGCCGACGGCGGCGCGGGAATCGCCGTCTTGGCCTCCGGCCGCACCGCGTAGGCGTGATCCAGCCGTCCGGCCAGAAACGGCAGCGTGCCGCCGCCGTGGGCGAGCACGATCTCGAGATCGGGGAATCGATCCAGCACGCCGGCCATGATCAGCCGCGCCCCGCACAGGGCCGTTTCCCCGGGGTTCCCCACGGAATTGGGCAGGTGCCATCCCGTCATCCGCTCCTCGCCGGCGTTGTGCAGCGGGTGGGTGAACACGGGCAGGCGCAGCCGGACGGCGGCGTCCCACAGCGGCCCGAACGCCGGATCGTCCAGGTAGCGTCCGTTCACATTCGTCCCGATGTAGATGCCCCGGCACCCGAGTCGAGCGGCGCGCGCGGTTTCGGCCACCGCGGCGTCGATATCCTGGAGGGGGAGGGTCGCGAGCGCGACGAACCGGTCGGCGTGGGCGGCCGCGATCGCCGCGAGCTCATCGTTGAACACGGCCGCGAGGTCCCGCCCGAGCGCGGCCGGCGCCCAGTACAGCATCGGCGGGGACAGCGACAGTGCCTGCAGCCCGATCCCCCACCGGTCCACGGCGTCGAGCCGGGCCGCCACGTCGTAGAACACCGGCCCGATGGGCGAGGCCTGTCTCGGGCTGCTCCACACGATCTTGCCCGACGGGGTGTCCTCGACGTGCGCGCCGTGCGCCGCGCCGTCCCGCGCCAGCGCCGCGAGAAACCGGTCCGGGAAAAAATGACTGTGCACGTCAACGATCATGCCGGACCCCCGCGCTCAGCCTAGACACACACGCCCGCCGTGCCCCCGACTACTGCCGCATGTCGTCGGCGTGCTCGCACAGCGTGAAAATCTCGTAGCCCTTGTCGGTCACCACCAGGTTCTCCTCGAGCCGCACCGTCTGCTCGAGACCCGGATGGCCCGCAAAGGTCTCGATCGCAAAATACATGTTCGGCTTGAGCTCCGCCGGGTACTTCAGCGAGTACGCGCGCGAGATCCACATCCCCTCGTACAGGCTCAGGCCGATGCTGTGGGCGAACTGCTGCAGCGACACGCTTCCGTACTTGTCGTCGTCGTACACGGGAAAGTGCTTCGCGACATCGGCGCTGGTCGCCCCGGGCTTGATGGCGTGGATCGCCGCGTAGAGCGAGTCGTAGCACTCCTTGTAGAGGTCCTTCTCTTTTTGCGTCGGCTGCTGGGCGACTTTCCAGCACCGCACGAAGTCGATGAAGTAGCCGCCCGGGCCGACCGCGTTGATGTCGATGATCATCAGGTCGCCTTGCCGAATGATTTTGTCGGTGTGCCACCGGCGGTACGGGCTCGTGTTGCCGCCCGATGCGACGATGATGTCGTAGACGAAGTCGAACCCGCTCCGGTACAGGTACTCGTTGACCTTGGCGCACACTTCCGCCTCGCGCACGCCCGGCTTCGCCCATTCGTGCTTGGCCATCCACATCGCCGCGTCCCCGTGGGCGGCGGCGATCTTGTGGCACTCCAGCTCGTCGAGGGTCTTGATCACCCGCGCCTGAGACATCGCCGGCCAGCCGTTGACGATGTTCAGCCCCTGCTTCGTCAGCGCCTGGTACGCGACCATGTCCATGATGTCGATGCCGATCTTCTCCTTCTCGACCCCGCCCTCGCGCAGCACGTCCGCGATGGAGGTCGCCATGCGGGTCGCCATCTCGGGCTCCGCGCCCTCCGACCACTTCCACGTGATCGCGGGACGCACTTCGTGCAGCCACGGCGCATCGATCTGGGCGCACACCATGTCGCTCCCGACCGTCTCAAACAGGACGGGGTCCTTGCCGCGGACCAGCACCGCGTAGCGAATGAAGATGTTGTTCTTCCAGTTGCCCTGGTACACGCCCGTCACGTACCGCACGTTCTCGCCGACAAACAGAATGAGGGCGCCCAAATTGTGCTTGTCCATCATCTCCCGCGCACGCGCCAGGCGCTCCCGCCGCAGGCGATCAAAGTTCACCCGCCCCTGCCAGTCGGTGCCGGACGTGCTGTAGACGCGGCGCGGCTGAAGCTCGTGCTTCCCTGCGAGAAACGGATGCTCACTCATGCCCTGTCGCCTCCCCTTCTGAGATGTGTCCCCACCGCTGTGATCGTGCGCTCTTCCGCGACGACGCCCGCGCTCATGCCAGCAGCGCCTCGCAGTACGGACTCCGGGACATGCGCCGCGCCCCGTCGCCGGTCACGACGACCATGTCCTCGAGACGAACACCGCCCCCGCCGGCCACGCCGGGCACCCAGATCAGCGGCTCCAGCGCAAACACCATGCCGGGTTCGAGCACGACCGCCGCCGCTCCCGGAATGTCTTCCCCGACATACGGCGGCTCGTTCGACCCGCAGCCGATCCCGTGCCCGATGAACAGGCTGAGAAAATGCTCCGCGAGCCCATGATGCTCGGCCCGTCCCCGGATCGCGGCGGCCACGGCAACGTTCGTGACCCCGGGGCGCATCGCGTCAATCCCAGCTTGGAGGGCCTCCCAGACGGTGCGATAGATCCGGCACTGTTCGGCCGACGGCGTCCCGCAGACGACCGTCCGGCCGATGTCGCCGAAATACCCGTTCCACATCGCGCCGATGTCGATGAACACGAGGTCGCCTTCGCGAATCAACTTGTCGGTCGCGAGGCGCGTCGGCGGCGACATCCGTTCCCCGCTCGCCACAAACGGCGTCGTCACATGCGGGTATTCGCCGCCGAGGCGGTACAGGGTCCGCACCGCCTCCGCCGCCACCTCACACTCGCGGACGCCGGCCGCGACGTGGGCCACGGCCGTGGCGGTCACCGCCTCGGCGATGGCGGTCGCCTCCTCGAGCACCGCCAGTTCCTCCGCGCTCTTCACGCGACGCGCCGCCTGCATCGCCGCGTCGCCGTCGACCCACCGAACCCCCGGACACGTCTCGCCGAGGGCATCCATGAGCAGCTTGCTCGCGAGGTCGATCCCCACCGCACCGCCGGCGAGTCCGTGCCGGCGCAGCACCTCGGGGATGATCGCGGTCGCCGCGTGGCGCACCAGCCCGGGCTCCTCCAGGATCGGCACGGTATGAAACTCGGCGACCCAGGGCATCGACGCCTCGGCGCGATCGCGATCGCCGCCCGAGATGAACAGAATCGCAACACCGTCGCGGGTGAACAGCGCGCCGTTCAGCACCCCGTTCTTGCCCGCGATCACCTGCGGCCGCAGGCTCGTGAGATACCGGACGTTTTCTTCCTTCCACACCAGCACCGCATCGAGCTTCGCGTCGGCCAGCGCCGCTCGCGCGCGGGCCCACCGCCCGGCCCGGAGCCGGGACATGTCGACCCGTGCCTCGAAATCGACGAGCCCGGCGCCGCGCGACCACGACTCCGCGCCCATCCCAGTCCGCGTCACGCCATCCCCCGGCATACGCCGCCCTCCACCGTCATGATGGGGCATCGCCCGGCCCCGGGCCGCAGCCGCAGCGCCCTCCGCGCGATCCGATCGCCGCGGCGCGTCACCGCCGGTAGACCTCCGGATTCACCACGTTGGGCGGCCGCTCGCCGCGCAGGAAGGCGGCGATGTTGTCCACGACGACGCCCGCGATGCGATCCCGCGTCTCGCGATCGGCGCTGCCGATGTGCGGCACCAGCACCGCGTTCGCGAGCCCCAACAGGCCGGCCGAGACGCGGGGTTCGTGCTCGTACACGTCGAGTCCCGCTCCGGCGATCCACCCCTCCCGCAGCGCGGTCACGAGCGCCGCTTCGTCGACCAGGGGTCCCCGGGAGGTATTGAGCAGGTACGCCGTCCGCTTCATCTGGCGGAGCTCCGGCGCGCCGATCAGATGATGGGTGTCCGCCGTCTGCAGGGCGTGAACCGACACAAAATCCGCCTCGCGCAGCAGATCCGGCAGCGCCGCCCACTCGAGCCCGAGGGCGCGCTCCTCGTCCGCGGGCAGGCGCGTGCGCTTCATATAGAGCACCCGCATCCCGAATCCGCGTGCGCGCGCCGCAACGGCGCGGCCGATCGCGCCGAACCCGACGATTCCGAGCGTCTTCCCGTGCACGGTCCCGCCGATGAGATACGTGGACTGTCCGCCGGGAAACACGCCGGACCGCAGCAGCCGGTCCCCTTCGACGACGCGCCGCGCCACCGCGAGCAGCAGCGCCATCGTGACGTCGGCCGTCGCCTCGGTCACGAGCGGCGGGATCACCGTCACCGGGATGCCGCGCGCGGTCGCCGCCGCGACATCGATGTTGGCGGGGATGATCGCCATCGACGCGATGAGCCGCAGCCCCGGACGCTGCGCCAGCAGCGACCCGTCCACGCGGTCGTGCAGCAGGCAGAACAGCACGTCCGCGTCGCGGGTGCCGGCGGCCAGCTCCTCGGCGGTCGCGATGTGCAGCGGATCGGGGTTGGACGTAACGTCCGCGAGCTCGCGGAGACGATGCAGCGGGCGCTCCGGGATCGGCTGGGTCAGATAGACGCGCGCGCGTGCCGTCATTGCATCCCTTCGACCCGGCCCGCCCGGCGCACGGCCGCCCCGCGCGCGACGCGGGCCGGGCGGATCAGCGGACGCGGCCCCCGAGGTCGGGTGCCGCGCCCGCCGCCGCGGTACGCTTCGCTACCACTTGACGAGCCCGCGGGGCTCGTCGCCCTTGATCAGCGCGACGACATTGCGCGCCGCGTCCTTGGTCAGCTCGCCGCGGGCCTCCCACGTGGCGCCCCCGTTGTGCGGGGCCAAGATCACGTTGTCCATCTTGAAAAACTCCTCGCTGGGCGCGGGCTCGCGGGTGACCGGCGGCTCGTTCCAGTAGACGTCGAGCCCCGCGCCGGCGATCGTGCCCTTCTGCAGCGCCCGCACGAGCGCGGGCTCGTCGACGATCCGGCCCCGTCCGATGTTGATGAAGTACGCGGTCGGCTTCATCAGCGCAAACTCGCGCTCCCCGAACATCAGGTGCGTGCTCGGATTGTAGTCGACCCCCACGCTCACGAAGTCGCTCCGCCGCAGGACTTCGTCCTTGTCCGGCACCCATTCCACGCCGAGCGCCCGCTCCTGTTCCAGCGGCAGCCGGGTGCGCTTCGTGTAGATCACGTTCATCTCGAAGGCCTTCGCGCGCGGCACCATGAACTCGGTCGACGCGGCCCAGCCCCACCGACCCGAGCGTCTTGCCGTGGCAGCCGATCCCCATCAGCGCCATCGTGTGCTCCTGCTTGAACTTCCCGGCGCGCGTGTAGCGATCCGCGTCGAGGACGCGGTAGGCAAAATCCAGGATCATGGCCATCGCGAGGTCGCACGTCGCCCGGCAGATGTACTGGTACACCCGGTCCCACGGGTCGGGGAATACGACCTTGATGTTGCACTCGCGCGCGACATCGAGGTCGATCGGGTTCTGGGCCATGCGGCGGTGCACCAGCACCACGCCCTTCAGGTTTGGGTTCGCACGGAGGATGTCACCCGTAATCAGGTTGCCCCCCATAACGAACAGATAGTCGGTCCGCTTCGCAGCGGCGATCAACTCGTCCTCGCTCAAGTGCCGGTCCAGGCGCGGAAAGACGTCGACGTCCGCCACTTCGCGCATCAGGTCAAGCGCGACGTCCGGAATCGGCTGCACCACAAATACTTTCGGCTTCACGACTCACCTCCCAAGATGATTCGCGCGGGCACGCGGACGGCCCGGCCGCAGGAACACGTGGGGGCCGGGCGGTCGACGTTCACGGAGCCGGTGCACCGCGGCTGAATACCATCGAGTTCGCCCCGGCACGGTGCGATCCCTCGGCGGCCCCCGCCGCTCACGGCCGAAACTCGAGCACCGTCAGGCCGCGATACCGGTCGATCACATACACCAGCCCGCGGGGATCGACAAAGACGTCGTTCGACTGCACCGCCGGCTGCGGCGGGACCGCCGGAGGAATGTAGCGGCCGACCTCCCGGGGCCGGTAGGGGTCGCTGATATCGACGGCCCGCAGCCCGCCGCTGAACCACGTCACGAAGACGATGTTGTCCTCTCGAATATGCTCCCACGGCTGGTGCGCGCCAAACCGCTTGCCGGGGACGACCAGGCCGTCCGGATCCGCCTGGTACGTCGCGACCGGCACCGGGCGCGTCTCGTCCGTGATGTCGAGGATCCACATAAACGCCGGCGGATCCTCGAGCACGTTGTCGATCACGTCCTCGTCCGTCACCACGGCGAACCGCCGGTTCCGGATCAGGTGCGGCACCGGCAAGAACGTGTGCGTCGGGGGCGTGTACGGGGGATTCCACTGGACGCCGCTCACGGTGGCGGGTCGGGACCGATCGGTAATATCGACGATGCGGACGCCCGCAACTCCGCAGGCGACGTACGCGCGGTCCCCGCGCGCGAGCGCCAGGTGGACCCAGTAGTCGGGCGGTCCAAACCCGTCGCCCTGCAGCCCCTCAAACCACCACCGACCGACGAGCGTCGGCTTCGTGGGCTGCGCGACGTCCACGATCGCAAGGATGTTCGAGCGGAAGCCCTCCCAGCCGGTCGACAAGAACACCTGGGTCCCCTGGACATCAAACCGGTGGACCCCGCGGTTCTGCGTGGGGAAAAACGAGATCTCGCGCGGCCGCCGCCGGTCCGCGATGTCATAGAGCTTGAGCCCGACCGATCGCGGCGCCCGGTCGTCCTCCGGGAACCGCTCATAGTTCACCAGCATCACGTCGCCGATCACGCGCACCTTGTGCGAATGGATATCGGCCGGCACGGTGAGCTGGGCCACCACCCGGGGATCCGCCGGATTGGACACGTCCAGGATGCTCGTCCCCAGGGGCGGCGCCATGTGTCCGACGTACGCGTAGTTGCCGTCGACCGTGACCTGACCGCCGCCCATCAGGTCGAGAAATCCAACGCGTCGGAATCCGACCCCGGCGTCGCGTCCCTCCGCCATCCCATCACCTCACCTGTCGATGTCCGACCGAACCGTCCGACGCGTCAGCGCGGCCGCGCAGTCCTCGGCTGCGTCATGCGGCGCGCCCGTCGAATCGGCATGGTGCTACGCGAGGCGGTACCAGTCCCATGGCCAGCGTCAGCGTGCGGGCCGCCGGGCGGCGCGTGCTGGAACGATCGAGGTTCGACCCCACGCCCGACGGGCCGTCGGGCGTGGGGTCGACGGTCACCCGATTCCGAGCAGCTTGGCCAGATTCTTGCCGAGTACTTTCGCTTCTCGCTCCCGCCCCAGCCCGCTCTCCCGCACCATGGCGACGGGATGGTCGTAGCCCATGTCAAACGGATAGTCGCTGCCGATCACGACGTGGTCGTCGCCGACCCGCTCGAGTAGATACCGCAGCGCCATCCCGCTGTGGGTCAGCGTGTCGCAGTAAATGCCGCCAAGATATTCACTAGGATGCCTCGGCAGATGCTCGTTCAACTCCCGGCGCACGTCGTACCCATGATCCAGCCGGCCAACCTGGTACGGAAAATATCCGCCGCCGTGCGCGAGGACCACCTTGAGGCGGGGGAACTTCTCGAATACCCCTCCCAAGATCAGGTGCGCGGCCGCGAGCGCGGTCTCCGTCGGAAATCCGACCAGATTCCAAATGTGGTGAGATTTCCACCGCCGCATGTCGCCCCAGTTCTGCGGATGAATGAACACGGGCACGTTGAGGCGTTCCACCGCGGCGAACATCGGCGTGAAACTCGGGTGGTCCAAGTCCACCCCGTTGACGTGGGTGCAGACCTCAATGGCGCGCAGACCCAGCTCGGTCACCGCCCGCTCGACCTCGCGCGCCGCGAGCGCGCCGTCCTGCATCGGCACGGTGCCCATCCCGATGAACCGGTCGGGATGGGCTCGCACCATCGCCGCGATGCCGTCGTTGAGCGCGCCGGCCAGCCGGGCCCCGAGGGCCGGGCCGGCCCAGTAGAAAAAGAGTCCCGGAGACGGCCCGATGACCGCCGCGTCGAGCTGGCGGCGGTTGAGCCCCTCCACGATCAACGGCACCTCGTGTTCCGCCGGGTCCAGCGCTGAACCGGGCTCGACCACCACGTCCGGCGGCGCGTGAAAGAGCATGTGATCGGTGCCGCTTCTCCGCTCGATGTGGACGACGTCCGAGAACTCCCCGCGGCGCACCGCCTCCACAAACGCCGGCGGCACGACATGGAAGTGGATGTCGATCGACTCCATCGTTATTTCGTCGCCTGCTGGTACTCGCTGACGGCCTGGTCCAAGGCGGCCTTCGGGTCCTGGTTGTTCAGGATCACCCGATCGATCATCCGGCCCAAAATCGGCTGCAGCTGAGGATAGTTGGTCGTGCGGGCCACCGGGCGGCCCACGGACAGGTCATGGATGAACACGCCGAGGAACGGCGTGGCCTTGGCCTCCGGGGTATCGAACCAGCCCTGCCGCGACTGCAGGAACTTGATCTGGCTCCACCACACGAGCGGCTGCGAGCTCAGGTAGTGCACCAGATCCCACGCGACCATCTTCTGATCGGCGGGCGCCTTGGCGTAGACGGCCCAGTTGAACGAGTAGACGATCGTCGCCGGGTGCGACGGATCCAGCTGCGGCAGCGGGACGACCGTGTAGTTGCCGGCGAGTTTGGGATTGATCAGCTCGATCGACGGACCGCCGTTCGGCCCCATGAACGTCATCGCGTCCTGCCCGTCGGCGAAATCCTGGTACGGGGACGCGCAGGTGTTCTGCGTGACCTGCGGCGCCACGGTCACGCTCTTCCACGTCTCAAGCGCCTTGACGCCCGCCGCGCTGTCGAAGGCGGGCTGGGCGCCCTGAAACATCTGGCCGCCGGCTTGGTACAGCAGGATCTGAAACATCTGGGCCACCCAGTGGCCGTCGGGGCAAACGTAGCGCATCTCGAAGCCCTTCTGCACGATCTGGTTGCCCTGCCGCTTGGTCAGCACCTGATTGAGATGCGCGACGTCCGCCCAGGTCTTCGGCGCGTCCTTGACCGGGTCGAGGCCCGCCGCCTTGAACAAATTGTTGTCGATGTAGAGACTGTGGGCGTTCTGCTGGTCCGGAACGGCATACAGATTGCCGTTCGCGTACTGGGCGTCGAGGAGATGCGGAATGTACCCGTCGAGCACCTGCGCCACGGTTTGCCGGCCCCAGGCCGCGGGCGGGAGCGGATCGAGCAGCCCGGCCTGGATGTACTTCGGCAGGTTCCAGTCGGCGACCTCAAACAGCGGCGCCACCGTCCCAGCGCTCAACGCGACCGCGACCTTATCGGAAAAGACGTCCGTCGTGAACTGGACCTTGTAATTGGGATGGAGCTGCGCGTACTGCCGGAGCATTGTCTGGACCAGATTGCTCTTCGTGCTGTCGCCGCCGTCCCAGTAGGCGAGGTTAACGGACCCCGACGGCAGCGTCCATCCCGCGGCTTCGCTGGCGGACGGCACGCCCACCCCGCCGTACATCGTCACCCCGATCGCGAGCACCACTGCGAGCAGAATCGCGGTCACCAATCGGCCATGGCTCTTCACGCGCAGACTCCTCCCTCCGGACGCCTACTGTCGCCTGCTAAACCGCGCGGCACGGACCGTCGTCATTCGTCCCTGCGTGTTCTCGCTCAGCGGCGGCGCTCCTGCTCCCCGCCCCACCCGGACGCCCCGGATCGAGACCGCGGCGGCGCCTGATCCGGGGCCGCGGGCGGTCCCTCCGCCCCGGCGCGCCGAGGCTCAGGCCGCGTGGGGGGCATGGGTGTTCGCACGGTTCGGCGACCTACCCGTCGTAGATCTCGGGGTTGCAGAGTCCGGGCGGCCGTTCCCCTTTGATCATGGCGACGATGTTCTGCGCGCACGACACCGTCATCGCGGTGCGGACGTCCCACGTCGCTCCCCCGTTGTGGGGCGCAAGGATGACATTATGCAGATCGTACAGTGCCTCGCTCGGAGCCGGGTCGTGCGTCTCGGGAGGCTCATTCCAGTACACGTCCAGCGCGGCCCCGGCGATCGTCCCGTCGCGCAGCGCCGCGATGAGCGCCGGTTCGTCGACGATGCGGCCGCGCGCGGTGTTGATGAGGTAGGCCGACCGCCGCATCAGGCGGAATTCGCGGGCGCCGATCAGACGGTGCGTGCTCGAATTGTAGTCGCACGCGATGCAGACGTAGTCGCTCCCCCGCAGCACCTCGTCCTTCCCGGACGCCCACGTGACCCCAAGGGCCCGTTCGCGCGCCTCGGAGAGGCGCGTGCGCTTGGTGTAGAGGACCTCCATCTCGAAGGACCGCAGCCGCGGGACGAGCAGCTCGCCGACGACGCCGAGGCCGATCAGCCCGACCGTCTTCCCGGGACACCCGAGGCCCATGAGGGCCAGGGACTGCTCCTGCTTGAACCGCCCCTGCCGCGTGAAGCGATCCGCGTCGAGCAACCGGTACGCCAGGCTCAGCAGCATGCCGGCGGTGAGGTCGGCCGTCGCCTTGGCGATGCGGCCGTAGATCTCGTCGGCCGGATAGAGCGTCGCCACCGGGATCCGAAGCTCGCGCGCCGTCGCCAGATCGATGAACTCGGCCGACCGCGCGACGACCGAAATGCCCCGGAGCCGGGGGTTCGCGCGTACGACCTCGGCCGGCACGATCGTCTCGTGCATCGCGAACAGGTAGTCGGTGCGCTTCGCGCTCGCGACGAGTTCGTCCGTGGTGATCTGCCGGTCGAGATGCGGGTAGACGGTGACCTCCGCCACCTCGCGCAGCAGCGCGAGCGCGGCGTCGGGGACCGGCTGGACGACGAACACGCGGGGTGTCATGCGGGATCCGATACGCGCGGAAGGCGGGCCACGCGCTATTCCTTCAACCCGGACAGCGTGATCCCCTGAATGAACGTGCGCTGGAAGAAGAAAAAGACGAGCATGAGCGGTACCATCGCGATCGTCGAGATCGCCATGAGCTGGTTGTACGTCGTCACGTATTGCGCTTGGAACTGCTGCAGCCCGAGCGGCACCGTGCGCAGGCTGTCGTTCGTGATGATGATGTACGGCCAGACAAACGAGTCCCACGTCTCGCGCCACGTGAAGAGAGCGAGCGTGAACACGGCCGGCCAGACGAGCGGCACGACAATCCAGAAATACGTGCGCAGTTCTCCCGCGCCGTCGATCCGGGCCGCCTCGATGAGCGAGTCGGGCAGATGCAGCATGAACTGCCGCATCAGGAACACGCCGAATGCATCGGCGGCCACCGGGACGATCAGCCCCTGGTAGCTGTTCAGCCATCCGAGATCCTTGACGATCAAGAACGTGGGCACCATCAAGACCTCGATCGGCAGCATCAGGGTGCAGAGAATCGCAATGAACAGCGCGCGCTGTCCGAAGTAGCGATACTTGGCGAGGCTGTACCCCGCGAACCCCGACAGGACCACGTTGAGGACCGTGACCACGACCGAGACGATCAAGCTATTCTCGAAGTAGCGCGTAAACGGAAACTGATTCCACGCGTCCGGGTAGTTATGCCATTCGGGCGGGTGCGGGAGCCATTGCATCGGCAGCTGAAACACTTCGACGAGCGGCTTCAGCGAGACGGACAGCATCCAGAAGATCGGGATCAGCAGCACGAGCCCGAAGCCCGCGACGAGGACAAAGCGCGTCCAGTACAGCGCGGTGTGGTACGGGCCGCGGCCGCTGATCACGTCCGGCCGTCCCGGAACACACCGAGCTGCATCAGCGTAAACGAGACCATGCCGGCGAGCAGGAAGATCGAGGCCGCGCAGGCCACGCCCATCTTGAAGAACTGCAGCCCGTTCTGGTAGATGAAAAACGACAGCACCGAGGTGGCGCCGTCCGGGCCGCCCCCGGTGATGATCAGCACGTTGGTGAAGACCTTCGACATGAAGATCAGCGAGACGACCATCACCAACAGAATCGTCGGGCGCAGCAGCGGCAGCGTGATCGCGAAGAACCGCTGCCGGCCCGAGGCGCCGTCGATCGCGGCCGCCTCGTAGTACTCGTGCGAGATGTTCTGCAGTCCGGCGAGGTACAGGATCATGAAGTACGGGACGAACCGCCACCACGCGGACAGGATGAACCCCGGCATCGTCCACCGGCTGTCGGTCAGCCAGTTGATCGGGGCCACCCCGAACAGGTGCAGGCCGTCGTTGAGCAGCCCGTAGGGATGAAACAAGAAGCGCCAGACCGTCGCGTAGACGACGACCGGCATCACCGCTGGGAGAAAGTACACCATGCGCAGCAGGTGCCTGGCCGGGAGAGCGCTGTTGAAGATCAGGGCGAGCCCGAGCGAGAAAAACCACAGCGGCACGCAGACCCCGAACACGAAGTACGCGGTCACGGTCACCGACTGGCGAAACGTCGAATCTTGCAAGAGGCTGGCGTAGTTGGTGAGGCCGACGAAATGCGGCGGGCTCAAGAGATCGAAGTTGGTGAGGCTGAGGTAGAACGCCTGGACCATCGGGACGAACTTGAACGCCACCAGCAGCAGGAACATGGGCGCCAGGAACACGTAGCCCCACAGCTGGTGGCGCGCCTCCGCGGACCGCAGGAACGCCCCGAGGCTTCTGGGCCGCTGGGGGCGCAGCGCGGTCGTATCCGAGAGGCTGGGAACCGCCATGCGCGTCTCTTGCGCTCCTCCTCCGCCGGTCCGAACCTCGGCGGGCGCCGACGTCAGCGCGCGACCTGCGTCAGCCGCCCCTCGCGCGCGGAGGCGATCAACGCCTCGGTCACCTGCACGTTCCGCCACCCGTCGACGCCCGAGGCGTTGGGCTCTCGGTTCTCCGCCACCGCCGTGTTGAACGCGGCCACCGATCGCACCACCGCGTCCCTGCTGGTGTGCTTCGTCACCCGCTCGCCGGCCTCCGTCAGCACGCGGAGCTCGCCGTCACGGAACGGCCGCGTGCAGTCCGCCCCGACGATCCGTCCCGACGTGCCGTAGATCGCGATGTCGGGCTGGTAGAACGGGACGTTCTGATTCGCGTTGACGTACGCGAGGACCCCGTTCTCGAACCGCAGCAGCGCCACCGCCATCCGCTCCAGCTCCTGCGTCCTCCCGACGTTGGTCAGGGCGACAACCTCGCGCACCTCCGACCCGAGCAGGTACCGCAGGAGGTCGTAGGCGTGGACGCCCAGGTTGTTGATCACGCCGAGGCCTGCGAGGGACGGATCGGTCCGCCATCCGCCCAGCGGGGCCGCCCCGGGGCTGACCTCCACCTGGACGAGAATCACGTCGCCGATCGCGCGTTCCTCCAGCAGCCGCTTCGTCTCCACGAACGCCGTGTGATGCCGCGTCTGAAAATGCGTGCCAAGTTTCAGCCCAGCCTTGGCAAACTCCTCCACGACCCTCCGCGCGTCCGCCGACGTCAGCGCGAGCGGCTTCTCGCACAGCACATGCTTGCCCGCCCGCGCCGCCGCGATCGCTTGCTCCGCGTGCTGGGCGTTCGGCGTCGAGATGTAGATGATCTGGACTGCCGGGTCGCGCAGCAGGTCCTCGTACGCGGTGTACGCGCGCGCGGCGCCGTGTTTCGCCGCGAACTCGTCCGCGCGGCCGCGGTCACGGCTCACGGCCGCCATGAGCGTGCCGCGGTCTCCGAGCACGCTGATCGCGGGCGCGACCGCGCTGCCGGCAAACCCGCCGGTCCCGATGATTCCCCAGCCGAGCGTCATGCGAGCACCTCCCTTGTGGCGAATCGAACGTGGTGGTCGGCGCGGGCCGCTCAGCCGACTTTCATCAGCTTGGCGAGGTTCTTTCCCAGCACTTTAGCTTCTCGCACCGAGCCCAGCCCGCTCGCCTTGACCATCTCAACCGGCTGGTCGTAGCCCATGTCGAACGGATAGTCGCTGCCGATCACCACGTGGTCGTCGCCCATCCGATCGACTAAGAACCGCAGCGACAGCGCGTTGTGGGTCAGGGTGTCGCAGTAAATGTTCGCGAGATACTCGCTGGGACGCCGCGGAAGATGCTGGAGCTCCTTCCGGACGGTGTAGCCGTGGTCGAGCCGGCCGACCTGGTACGGGAAATACCCGCCCCCGTGCGCGAGAATGATTTTGAACCCCGGGTACTTTTCAAACGTCCCGCTGAGCAGCAGCCGGCTCGCGGCGAGGGCCGTCTCCAGCGGGAACCCGGCGAGATTCCACAGATGGTACTCCTTCATCCGGGTGATGTCGCCCGTATTCTGAGGGTGAAGAAAGAACGGCACGCCGAGCCGCTCCGCCTCCGCGTAGACCGACATGAACTGCGGGGCGTCCAAATCGACCCCGGCGATGTGGGTGCAGATCTCCACGCCGCGAAGGCCGAGCTCCGTCACGGCGCGCCGGAGCTCGCGCACCGCGCGCTCACTGTCCTGCATCGGCACCGTGCCGATGCCGATGAACCGGTCGGGGTGCGCCTTCACCATCGCCGCGATGCCGTTGTTGACGGAGCGCGCCATGCGCTCGCCCATCTCCGGCGCGGCCCAGTAGTAAAACTGACCCGGGGAGGGACCGATCACCGCCCCGTCGAGTTTCTTGCGGTCCATCGCCGAGAGAATCAGGGTCTCGTCGTACACGTCGGGCTGCAGCCCGCCGCCGCCCGGCTCAAGGACGATGTGGGGCGGCGCATGCTGGACCATCCGCTCCCGGCCGTCGGCGCGTTCCATGGTCACGGCCTCGCTGAACGTCCCGCGGCGCACGTCGTCGAGAAACTGCGAGGGCACCACGTGAAAGTGTATGTCGAGCGTCTCCACCGCGCCACCTCGATGCGATCGTGGGTTCCCGGCCGCCGTCCTCGCGGCCGGGCGGTACGCAAGCGACAGGCTCACCGGTTTGCCGCCTTCGAAACAAACCCCTGCCTGGACCCGGGCGCGGCAGGCATCGCGCTTCGTCCTCAAGAATCCACGGGCATGCCGCAAGACGCATCGGTGCGCCCGGACGGGAGACGCCCGCCGGCGCCGCGGACACTCTGGCAGGCGTTCGCCGTCGGCGTCGTGATCGGCGCCGCGGCCGCCGTGCTTGCGATGCCAGCCGTCGACCGCGTGCGTGCCGTGCTGGATGCCGGGCTGAACCGCGCCGCGCCGGCCGTCGCGGCGTCGTCCTCGTCTTCGGGCCCGTACTATGTCGTGGTGGAAAAGCACTACTTGGACCTGGGCACGTCGGACGACACCGTCAACTGGTTTTTCGGAACCGTGCGCAACGACGGGAACACGCGCGGCACCTGCGACGTCATCGCGTACTTTTTCGACGAAGACGACCGCTCGATCGAGGCGAGCGTCGTGCCGATCAAGCCGCTCGATCCCGGCCAGCTCACCACGTTCCACGTGCATCCCACCGTGCAGAACGCGGAATCCGCGGGGGTAAAGTTCACCGGGGACTGCGGCCACGGCGTCATGTGGCACTACAAACCGTGATCCGCCGCCGCAGCCGGTCGCCCGCGGAGTGACCCCGCGTGATGGATAAGCGCGTCGAGCGCGTTGGCGCGCGCGTGCTGCTGCTCGCCGCGGCGGGCTTCTGCGGAAATATCTCCTGGCAGCTGGTCCTGCCCGTCCTCCCTCTGCATCTCGCGCGCCTCGGCTACACCACGGCACAGATCGGCTTCCTGATCAGCATCCTGAGCCTCGTCATGGGCACCGTGGAACTGCAGGCCGGGTTCGTCGCGCGCGCGGTCGGCAGGCGGGCGGCGCTCGTCACCGGCTTCTCGGCGAACGCGATCTGCCTCGTCCTGGCGAGCGCGGCCCGGAGTGCCGGAGCAGTCGCGTCGACGCTCGGGGCGATCGGCGGCGCCAGGGCGGTCTTCGTGCCGCCGCTGCAGGCCGCGGTCGCGGAGTCGTCCACCGCCAGCACGCGCGGACGTGTGCTCAGCGTGTACTGGTTCTGGGCCTCCGCGGCCACGCTGGTCGGTCCCGCGGTCGGCGGGTTCATCGCCGCACGCCACGGCGACCGGGCCCCATTCTACCTGGCGAGCGCGATGAGCCTCCTCGCCCTGCCCGCCGTCGCGGCCGCAACCGCACCGCGGCGGGCGGCCCCCGCAGGCACGTCTCACGACCTGCGAAGCGTGCTCGCCAATCGGACCGTGGTCCGCCTGTCCGCGGCGTGCATGCTGTGCTTCGGCATCAGCGGCCTGTGGTCGACCTTTCTCCCGCTGCAGATGGCGCACCACGGCATCTCGGTCGCCGTGGTCGGCTGGGTCTTCGCGGTGCAGGGGTGCCTGTACACCCTCATGCAGATCGCCACGGGCCGGATGATCGCCCACCGCCGCGCGGCGTGGGTGGCTCCGGCGGGCATCGTCGGGATGAGCGCGGCCGCCGTCCTCGTGCCGCTCCTGCGCTCGCCAGCCGGCTTCCTGGCGCTCGGTGCATGCTACGGCGCGTCGTTTGGCGTGATCCCGGTGATGTTTGCGACGCGCGTGACGTGGCGGACGGCGCGCGAGAGCTACACGACGGCGATGGGCGTGTACAACAGCGCGATCGACTACGGGCTGTTTCTGGGACCGCTCCTCGGGGGCGCGCTGGCCCTGGTCAGCCCCGTGCCGCCATTCGGCCTCGCGCTCCCCCTCGGCCTGGCGGCGCTCATCCTGAGCCGCGAGTCCACCGACACGGGGCGGGGCGTGGACGCGAAGGCCTAAGCGGCGTGCGAGGCGCGGCGACTAAAAGGACACAACTTGCAGCGACGGGGTGGAAAACTTCGTGAGGCAGGCGTTGCTGACGATGGGAACCGCGCCAGTCGGAAGGGTACTCGACACGATGAATCCAAAGTTGTTGGCGTATCTGACGGACGCCCAGGCGGAGACGAGCGAAGTCACGTCGATGGGGGCCGCCGGCTGGGAAACGACGTTGATCCGCGCCGCGTTGTTGTAGGTCAGGTTCCCGAGAGGCGAAAGCCACCACTCCCGATTCGCGGCCCCGATGAAGATCGGACACCACCCACCGTTGGACACCGTGGCTCTATTGGACGCGACGTTCACGGTTTGCGACACGGTGAGGGTCAGGCTGGCCGAGTACAGCTTATGATGGACCAGTGATCCGAGATTGAACGCCGCGCCCCCGAGCGCGTGAATCTGCGCCGTGATGCGCTGGCCCTGCACCACGGTGCAGTTCACGATCGTAAACGCCCCGGATTGCACGTTGACCTGCATGACTGCCGCCTCGTTCCCGACGTACACGCCGCCGATGCCGACCCGGCCCGAGGTCGACGATTCGTTGGTCAGCCACGGGAAGAACGCCGTGAAGGCGGAGCCGAAGTCCTTGTCCGCGCCCTGGAAAAAGAAGGAGCCGGGCTCGGGCGCGTTGACCGTCAGGCCGTTGCACGCCACACCCGAGGGCGTCGTCCAGGCGACTTGTGTAATCGTGTGAGTGGGCTTAAAGGACCGCGTGACCGCGGTCGCGCCGGGCGCATAGCAATAGCGTGAGCTCTCCGCGGAGGCCCGGCTCCCGACGGACGCCGCGACCGCGAAGCAGAGGTTGGCGTAGCCTTCTGACGGTCTGTTGACCAAGTAGTACCGCGCCGTCGACGTGCCCAAGAGTTTCTGGCCGCCGGCCCCGAGCTCGTAGACCTTATACCCGGTTGCACCCTTGTCCGATTCGTCCCAGATCAGTTGGAGTTTGCCTTCTGTGACCGCGGTCCCGCAGATGACGGCCATCAGGCTCAAGGCCGCCGCGCAGTCCGCTTTGCTTTGCACCGGGCGCAGGTTCGTCGGCCGCGCGATCGCCGCGCCGGCCGAGAGTGGCACCGTGAGGACACACAGACCGGCGATCGCCGCGACGAGGGCCAGGACAACACGGGGACGGCGACTCACGACAGCGGACCTCCTGGAACGAGGCGTGTCGATTTGCCCTAGGGCTTCCACTTTGGCCCCGGCGCTCCTTCCAACGCAGCGCGGGGCGCGGTCGCCACGGGAACGGGCCACCCCGCCGGCCGACGTCACAGGTACCACGACGTACAGGAAGGGCGAGGCAAAACTAAGAAGACACCAGCATGAGTCCAGTCAAGGTCGTCGTCACAGACCACGTGTTTCCGTCGCTCGAGATCGAACACGCGCTGCTGGACCCAATGGGCGTCAACATCGTCGCCCTGCAGGCGACGTCGGATGCCCAACTCGTGGACCACGTCGCGGACGCGGACGCGATCCTCGTCTGCTATGCGCCGGTCACGGGACGCGTCATCGAACGGCTCACCCGGTGCCGCATCATCGCCCGCTACGGCATCGGCGTCGACAACGTCGACGTGGCGGCTGCCACCGCGCGCGGCATCCCGGTGACAAACGTCCCGGATTACTGCATCGACGAGGTCAGCGACCACGCCCTGGCGCTCCTGTTCGCGTGCGCCCGCAAGGTCGCGCTCCTCGACCGTCACGTGCGGGACGGGCGCTGGGACGCGCGCGATGCGGCGCCCATGCACCGGCTGCGGGGGCGGGTGCTTGGGCTCATCGGATTTGGGAAGATCCCGCGCCGGCTCACCGGCAAGGCGCAGGCGTTGGGCCTCGACGTCATCGCGTTCGACCCGTACGTGAGCGGCGAGGACATGGCGGCGGCCCACGTCGAGAAGGTCACGCTCGAGGACCTGCTCGCCCGCTCCGACTTCGTCTCCGTCCACGCACCGCTCGTCCCCGAGACCCGCGGCCTCATCGGGGCAGCGGCGCTCCGGGCGATGAAGCCGACCGCGTATCTCATCAACACTTCGCGCGGGCCCCTCGTGGCCCACGACGCCCTCGTCACCGCCCTGCGCGAGGGATGGATCGCCGGAGCGGCGCTCGACGTGCTCGAAACCGAGCCGCCGCGCGATCTCGAGGCGGTGCGCGCGCTCGACACGCTTGTACTGACGCCCCACGTCGCCTTCTACTCCGAGGAGTCCGTGCGCGAGTTGCAGCGGAAAGCCGTCGAAAACGTGGTGCGGGCGCTGTCGAACGAAGCGCCCCGCTACGTGGTGAACGCGGTCCCCCCGGCCGCGCGTTAGCGACCCGCGCGGACCGGGCGGCGGACGGACCGCTTTATCTTAGTCGGCGCCCCGCGACGGCACGGCCGCCCGCTGCACCGCGACGAGCGCCAAGAACTCGAACGCGAGGCTGGCCGCGAGCAGCGCGGTGATGGCCGAGACATCGTGGGCCGGCAGGACTTCCACGACGTCGAACCCGATGAAGTCGATGCCGGTGAGGTGCCGCACGGTCTGCAGCCCGAAGGCGCTCGTGGGGCCCCCGACCTCCGGCGTGCCGGTGCCCGGTGCGAAGGCGGGATCGAAGAAATCGACGTCAAAGCTGAAAAACGCCCGACGCCCGTCGACCCGCCGGCGGACGGTATCCGCCACCTCGGCCGGCGTCAGCGACAGCAGATCCTGCGCGAGCAGCGCTTGAAACCCGAGCTGCCTCACGTCGTCCAAGTCGGTCGGGGCGTACTCGCTGCCGCGCAGACCTACCTGAATCGAATGCGCGGTATCCAGCAGCCCCTCCTCGCACGCGCGCCGAAACGGGGTCCCGTGCGTGTATCGCACCCCCCAGTAATTGTCCCAGGTGTCCGTGTGCGCGTCAAAATGCACGAGCGCGAGCGGGCCGTACTTCTGCGTCAATCCGCGCAGCTCGCCCAGCGTAATCGAGTGGTCGCCCCCGAGCGCGATCGGGATGATGCCCGCGTTCGCGAGCTCCGCCCACTGCCGCGCGACGTTCTCATAGGTGCGCGCGATCTCGCCGGGGATGGCGAGCGCGTCGCCGGCGTCCGCGACCCGCAGCCGTTCGAGGGCGTTGACCTTGTGAAACTGGTTGGACGGCCGCAGCAGCACGGAGATGTCCCTGATCGCCGACGGGCCGAAGCGGGCGCCGGGACGAAAACTCGCCCCGGTGTCGAACGGAATGCCGATGATCGCGACGTCTGGACGAAACGTCTCGACCCGCGGCACGTACGGCAGACGCATGAACGTCCGAATTCCGGAAAACCGGGGCACCTGCGACGCGCTCGGAATCAACGCCTCATCCATCTCACACCGCCTTAATTGGGGATCACGGGCAGCAGCAGAAACGAGGGGTGCGCGCCGCCGGTGTGGAGCGTGGTCCGCCCGCCAAAGACGGCGGCCGGACGATCTTCGGGATCGGTGTGAAGGAACGGCCCGGACCCTCGGAAGGGCGCGGCGAAGCTCTTGATCTGCAGGCCGGGACCGGGCCGTTCAAGATCTTTCCCCAGGATCGTGAGCGCGATCCGGTAGCCCCGCGGCACGACGAGGCTGGTCGGCCAGATCTCAACGTCGAGCTCGTAGACCTGCCCCGGGACGAGCGGCTCCGCCCGGTCGTGACTGTGGTATGGGCGCCACGGCGTGGACAGGTCGGGGTCGAGCCGCCGGTGCGACGCCCTGAGCCACCCGTTGCCGATCGGCGTGTGCGGATCGAGCGCCCCTTGAAAGTCGACCTCGCCGCCTTGGGGGTCGAACACGCGCAGCACGACGAAGATGTCCGCGTCGACCGTGCTCGACGACACGAACAGCTTCGCCGCCGCCGGCCCCGTGAGCTCGGTGTCGCGCTCGAGCGGCGCAGACGACAGCGTGACGCCCTCCCCCAGCGCCTCGAACTCGGCCGAGGCGCCCGCCGGGACCGTCTCGCGCGACAACGCCGAGCCCGCGGCGTCGAGATAGAAGCGCGTCCACCGCGTACGCGGAATCGGCCACGCGTCTTCCGTCCGGGGCACGAACCGGTCCAGATGACGCACCTGCAGGAGCACCTTCGGCTGGTCCTGCCAGCCGTTGTCGATGCCTCTGAGGTAGTGATCGAAGAACCGCTTCTGCAGCGCCACCCCGTAGTCCGTATAGAAGTGCGTCCAGTGCTCCAACCCGTGCACCTCGAGCCACTTCTCCGCGCTGGCCGCCCGCACGAATCCCTCGACGTTCCCGCGCGGGTGCAGCCCCTGCCCGCCCCAATTGGACGCGGAAAGAAACGGGACCGTGACGCGCGTCCAATCCGGAGACCGCTCCCGGTGATAGGCGTCGTCGAGCGGATGCGACAGGACGGCACGCCGCAGATCGGCGCGGTTCGCGGCGAGCGCCTCCTCCGACAGCGTCTCCGGGCCGGCCACCGTCAGACCGGTATTCGGGTCACGCGGCCCCCGGTCGCCGCGACCGTGCTGCACGGTCACCACCTGCTTCGTCATCCAGTTGTCCCAAAACGTCGTCTTGATCCCCCCGTGCCGCGTCATGTCCCGGTACCACTCCGCGGCCCCCTCCCAGGGGCACATCGCGACCAGGTGCGGCGGGCGCAGCGCGGCCACGTGCCACTGATTGATGGCGTAGTAGGAGATTCCGAGCAGCCCGATCTTTCCCGTGCTCCAGGGCTGCTCCGCCGCCCATTCGATGCACAGGTAGAAATCCCGGGTCTCGCGCGGCGAGAACGGATCCAAGAAACCCGGCGAGCGACCTGCGCCCCGCGAATCGACGCGCACGCAAACATAGCCGTCCGGTACCCACTTCTCAGGATCAACCGCCTCCCAGGTCTGGAAACGGCACGTCGAGCCGCGGCACACCTCCGGATGGTTCTGGCTGAGACGCCGCCACTGATCGGGATACCCCTCTTGGAACGGCAGGCCCTTCGCGTACGGTCCGTAGGTCAGGATCACGGGGTACCGGCCCCGCGCCGCGGGGCGGAATACGTCGGCGCGGAGCACGAGGCCGTCGTCCATCGGAATGCCAAGATCCCATTCCACCGTCATGCCGCCGATCTGATCCACTCGCCAAGGCTGCAGGCTCGACGCGTCTGCCATTACGCTCCCCCAATACCCGGGTTCTCGACCACGCGCCGCAGTGCCGCGCGGCCGCCGCCCACGGCGACCCACACGCACGCCGGATCGTGTTCGAGATGCGCCGCCGGGACTTCCTGGGTGTTCCGCCCGTTCGGTTCGTCGCCCGCGAGCGGGGTCGCGTGGATCAACCGCGCCCCCACTTGGACGGGATGCCGCCCGGCCGCACCACGAGGCGCCGTGTCCGCACATCCACCCGGTGAGGCACACTCGGCGTGACGTCCCGCGGATCGACCTGCAGCGCGTGCGCCCGAGACACGTCCGCGCCGCATTGCTTGGCAAGCTCGAACGCGCGCGCCTCGATTGCTTTCGCGTCCATCCTGCGGCCGCCGGGCAGCGTCGTCACCCGATGCATGTGGAGAATCCGGCCATCCGCCGGATCGTACAGCACGCAGATCGAGCTCGCCTCCGGAGCAATGATTTTCCCGTGCCCCATCATCATCATGGCGCGCCCCCTAGTCGAAGAAGAACAGCTGCATCGTCACGTTGATCCACACCCAGTTGGAATTCCCGAGGCCGATCGCGTAGGTCACGCTGTCCACGTTGTTATCGAAGAACGCCGGCGCGACGGTGCCGTAACTCGTCCCGAAGGTGTGGACGGTATCCACGCCGGTCTCGGGGTCGCGGGTGCGGTACTCGCTGACGCCAATATAGTAGTAGTTTGGCGATCCGCTCACCATCAGGTAGTTCCCGAACCCGGTGGCCCCGATGCTGGAGGGAGCGAACTCGATATCATGCGTGAACGAAAAGTCCTCGTTCTCCGCGTAGATCGACTGAATGTACCACATCGCGATCCCACCAACGCCCATCGGCATCATCTCCTCCCGTACGACCTCTCACGACCGCTTCGGAGACGGCGGACCATGCCCCGGGGCGCGCACCTCCGACAGCCGCGAAGCCACGCACCGTCACGAGCCCACCCGCAGAGTCACGCGGCGTGCCCCAGACGACATCATGCCGCCGATCGTCGAACAAAACGCCCCAAGAACACCGCCGACGCGGCGGTCGCGAAGGCGAGTGTGCAGAGACGTGGGAGCGGTCGAGACGATAGATATCGCCGCGATTGAAATACCATGAGCCAGGCGGCGACGATTCTCGGCGTGTGGTCTCGTTACGGGCGGCGCTTCCGCGCCGGACGTGGGCGCGACCGCACGGATTTCTCATTGATCAGAATCGCCGGCTTGGCCTTCGCCGCGCGGGCGGTCGACGCCACGCGGCTCCTCCGGGCGGGCGTGCTGTGCTGCGGCCACTCGCCGCGACAGCCTTCCGCTTGCTCTTCCGAGAAGCTGTCATCATATGCCTCCCGTACGCAGCGCACGCCAGGTTGTGAACGTCGCGCGCCCGATCCTGTGTGCGGCTATCGCCTCGTTCTTCAGACTCAGTTGATTCCCTCCATACGATCGAGCCGCGAGGTCGACCAGCACCCCGCGGTCGACGTTGCCGGGATCATGCGATGTCCGCAAGGAGGAGTCCCCGCGCGAGCCGAATAGAGGCCCGCTCGCAAACGGCACATAAGGAGGGACTGGCGTGCGTGCACTCGCTGTCGTGTTCACGATCTTCGCGGCTGTCACCGTCGCGGTGGGGCCAAGCTTTGCCGATGCGCTCACGGTCACGCTCGTATCGATTGTATCGCCGATCGCATCCGGAGGTTCCCAACAGCTCGTTGTGCAGACGCAGACTGGAACGACGTGTTCGGGTGACATCCAGGGTGCGCAACCCGGCGGAAGCGCCAAGGGCGGAGCCCCGTCAGAGTACCATCTGCCCAACGTCCAAGCTGATGACCAAGGCAAAGTGACCTGGGCGTGGAAACTCGGCATGAACTTCCCGAAGGGGCATCGGACGGTTCACGTATTCTGCAAGAACGCGTCCGGCACCGTGGGCCTGGAGGTGGGATACGACGTCCAGTAGCGTCGGGCGAGCCGACGATGAAAGGGGCCCGGACTCCGTCTGGGCCCTCACACTTCATGGGGTCAGAACGAATCTGACAGACCGCGTGTCGCCGGGACTCGACCATCGGTGCGCTCGAGATTTGAACCCGGCTACCCGAAGGCTGTTGTAGAGCGGCCCGACCCTGGGGCTAATAGACGACGTTTAGTCGCGGCGCCCGGATGAAACAAGAGACGCTCGGACCTCTCGGCTCGGACGTCTACACGCCACCCGTCTATAATGGTTTCCGGCGTCTAAGGGAGCGCGACCACATGACGTAGGCAATGCCTACAGCGGCGGCCAGGACCAGCAGCGTGACGTAGGAATTCACGGATTGATGCGTCGCCAGGATGACGACGCCTTGCCCGATGATCACCCCGAACATGACGATCCAAAAACTCCGTTGGCGCTGCAGTCGTTGAGACGCGCTCAGCGATGCGGGGGGCGTCAGAAAGCGCGAGCGTACGGAGAACCCGAACGCGACGAGCAGGAGGGCGGTCACCAGTAGCAGGACGATCCACCCCCAGATAAGGAAGCAATCTGGATAGTGCGTCGGGACCGAAGGGCACACGCACGCCCCTCCGTGACACGATGTCACCACCCAACCCGGAGGTCCAATAGACAGCATCCCGGCGGAGGTTTCCGCATTTCCCCCTGCGCTCCTCCCTGATCGATCTCGGGCCTAACTCTCCTGCGGGATCCACTGCACGGGCAGAATATGAGGTAGGTCTTCCCTTTCTCACGGTTGATTCGGGTCCAACGATCCATCCGTGCTGCGGGAACGGCTGAACACCAGCACGCGTTGGAGGTCCACCAAGCATCTGTCGGACGCTTCGCGATTCTAGAATCCCGTGCCCTGAGCCGCTGCCCTGCGCTACTTCCCCGGTTTGTCGTCCCCGTGCCGTCACGCGGTAACCCAGGAGAAGTACAGTATGCCTTTCTTACCGCTTTGGGTGCAGGTGACCGTCACGGTGCGCAAGCCGCTCGCACTCCCGTTCTTGACAAACCACGCGACATGCCCGCTTTTGTCCGCGTTTTGTTTCGGCCGCGAAATCGTGGCGTCAAAAGGCGCGCCGTGGGATGCAACGCATGCGGCGTTAGGTACGGTCCTGACTTTCAGATTGAACGCTGAGTTCGGGTAAATCGGGAGGTTGGGATCTGGCGCGAGAAACTTCACAAACAGGCTGCCGGCGAGTCGGATCGTGGTGGCCTTTCGAAGCGGACTATCGGCGACTCGTCGCTTCAAGAACGTCCCCCCATCTGCCCACTCCCGTTATCAATCCGGTATCAGGACTGGCCGAACACCAACACGCGCTGGCTCCGAAACCCGTGAAAAATATGGCACGCCCGACGGGATCGATTGGTGAACTCGGCGGAAGTCCATCGAGTAGATTCTCACCCACGGAGTAAACACGTTCGGCAGTGCAGCGCCGGGGCGCGCCGCCCGCAGGAACAAGCGGCACGTTGCCCGGCGCCAATACGGTCTCAAGTCCGTGTCTTGATCTAGGACCGGCAGCCAGCCGCCTTCCGACGCCTGAGCCACGCAAACCCAAGAACGCTTGGGATCGATGAGGCCAGTAGCATAAGCGATGACGGCTCAGGGGTAACAGTCAACTGTGTAAAGCCTGGTTGAGTGTAGTTCAGGCCCTGGAACAGGCCGGTATAGTCCCCGAGAGGCGTCAAGGGACCTTCGACGCCTCCGTTCACGTAGGCATACGATCCGAAGACATCGGGTGTCCCGGGAGTAGGATGGGAAAGCTCAAAGAGGATCTGTTGATTGCTGGTGACCAGCGGAGCCTGACCAATAACGGTCCCTGTATTGGCGGCAAAGTTGCGATCAAATAGTTGAATGCTGGGGGCGGTAGCCGACCCGCACAGTGGTGGACCGCCAAACTGCGGCGGGGTGCAAACGTCGACCGAGACAACGTCGCCCATCCCATCCCCACTATTCGAGGCGGTGCTGCTTGCGAGTTCGACTTGATAAAACCCACCGACGTTCGAGGGCACGGTGAGATTGTACAAGGCGGTTGTCGTGAAAGCGTCGTTCGGCGTCAAGGAGAAGGGAGAGATCGGCGGACCTGTTTGAAGGTCGGTGTTATTGAGTTTAGCGAGCCCCCCGGCGAAATTGGCTCCGAGCGCTGAATCTAGTATCGCCCTGTTTCCGGTTTCGGTTACCGTCCCGATGACCCCGTAGTTTGCCGGCGTGCCATTAGAAAAGTTCTGCCCCGACGGCAGAATTGCACCGGGGGGATTGCCCCCCGCCAGCGTCAGACCTGCACCGAACGAATCGTCGAAGATCGTCGTGCCATTCAGTGTGACCGTGAAGTTATCCAGGGTGACAACATCAGCTGATGCGGCTTTCACGAAGCCCACCGTGACGATCGCAGCCAGAGCGAGAATACAGGTACTAAGCGGCCGGAGATTCAACATTTTTGACCTCCAAATTTACCGCCAACACCGTATTCCATTCGGGCATCCGTCTATTTCACTCCTACTCATCGTCTCACTATATTGTCCATCCTCCTTTGGGGGGGGGAACACCGAACCCTCGAACTAGTTCATTAGCGCGCAACAATTCCGGGTCCGCCATCCTAAGGGATGATTCCAACACTCGGACGAAGGAACCAGGCCGATAGCCAGCCTCTGGCAACGACATTGGGTTGCAAGCCGGTGCGAAGGTCGTCAAAGTCAGCATGTGTTGAAAGCCAACTTGCCAACGCGGACATTCGGGAAGGCGCGCGTACGCTATCAGAAACGACCGAACATCAGCACGACTACGCGGGAACCCTGATAAGATACGGCGCGCCCTGGGATTTGAACTCCCGGCGATAGAGCGGCGGTGGACGCAGCCTTTTGGGTTGGAACTCGTTCTAATCCGCCGTCAAGGGTCCGCCCAGCAAGGTCATGCCATACTTCTCAAACACCGCCGCGATCTTCTGCCGGTCCGGCGACGCGCTCCGGCTGACCGGCCCCAACTCTTCGTAAAACTTGTGCCCGCCGCCGGGCGTGTAGACCACAATAATCTCGCCACCCGCATCGGTCAGGTTCAGGAAGGCATGCGGCACCTTGGAGGGCAGATAAGCAAAGCCGCCCTCAATGAGTGTGGAAATCGAGTCGCCGATGCGTATCTTGAAGCGGCCCTTCAGCACGTGGATGGTCTCTTCCTGCGCGTGGTGGACGTGCAGCGGCGGGCCGCCATGCGGGGCCACCTCGACGATGAAGTAATCGAACGCTCCGTTTGTGTCCTCGCCCGTGACCTTGAAAATCAGGTCCCGACCCGGCCCGGATTGAAACCTCAAACCATCGCCCTCATTCAGAACGACGTATTTGCTGATATTGCTGGCCATCGTTACTCTCCATGGGTCCATGATTGCGACTCGGGTGCCGTTATCAATCCGTTATCAGGAACAACCGAACGCCAGCACGTCTACGCGCAGGAACCCGTAAAAAATATGGCGCGCCCGGAGGGATTTGAACCCCCGATTCTATCTGAACCGGCACATCAACTTAGTCAGGCGAAGCGACGCCGCACCAAGCCGGCCAACCCGAACAATCCAGAACCCAGCAACAAGAGCGAAGACGGCTCCGGAACCGGTGATGTGCTTGCGAGTTCCAAATCCACGTTGTCGAGGCCGTTGGAGTTGTCATTGCTGGGGTCAAGATTGTCGAACTCGATTGTCGTCGTGGCGCCGGTCGCCGTGAACGGAAGGGCGAACTGTTGCCAGGTCAACGTGGTGCCCGGGGTGCTGTTCGTCACAGAACCAGCAGACACACCGTTCAATTGTACTTCGACCGTACTTGTAGTGCCAAAAACCCCCCCGGACACATTCCCCTCCCAGTAGGACAAATCATAGTTTGTTCCCGGTGTCGTGCTGACCGTTTGCACCACGCCTTCAAACGAATTTGTCCCATCTCCGGTGAGGTCAAGCCACTGATTGCCATTTTGGGCAGGAAAGGTGAAGCCGGACTGGGTAAACGTGCCGCTCACTACGGAGACTTCTGGCCCCGTAACAGTCCAACCGGTGATTAACGTACTCCCGGTCAAGAAGTTCGTAAAGTTCCCCACCGGTACCAATGGCGTCTCGAAACTTCCATTGGTGATCAAATTGGCTCGCGCATCCTTTAGCGCGAGCATCATCACGATCGCAAGTAAAATCGTGACCCCTGCTGCGAACCTTCGCATGCGCTCACCCCGCGCGGAACCAGGATCTCGCCGGATTTCACCTTTATCCTACGGTGGGCAAAAACTGTGACTAAATGGTAAGTCTGCGCTCTTGCGGGGGAATACTGTTCATCTGAATGATTTATCCGCGAGACCGTTCTCGAAAGACATCATCGGCCCCTCGGCGGAGAAGGCGCATCTGCCGGCTTTTCTCCCCGACGTTATCAATCCGTTATCAGGAGTAGCCGAACGCTAGCACGACTACGCGCAGAAACCCTAATAAAATATGGCGCGCCCGGAGGGATTTGAACCCCCGACCTACGGCTCCGGAGGCCGACGCTCTATCCGCTGAGCTACGGGCGCGTATTGTCATTATACCAGAGGAACCTCCTATCACCATGCCCGCGCCGAAATGCGAGTGCCGCATCCGTGGCCAGGGCACCAGCGAGACCGGTCGCGCGATTAAAGCCGGGTCGGTGCAGATTTATGGGTCCTTCGACCGATGCCGAAACCGCGGCGCGCCACTATTGTCAGGGCAAGGACACCTCCCCTGGGCGCGATCCGAAGATGGACACTGGAGGGGAACTGGGATGTTACACGATTGACAAACTCCACCTACGCTTCATCGAGGCAAGTCGATCAAAATGTCGAAGGAAATCCCACCGAACAGGGAACACGCAGATTAGGGGGAGCCCGATGCCTCGAGTCGCCGCAATTATCCCTGCCTTCGACGAGGAACGCACCATCGGCGAGGTCGTCTGCGCCGTGAAACGGTGTCTCCTTGTGGACGAGGTGATCGTCGTCAGCGACGGCTCGCGCGACGGCACGGTCGAGACCGCGCGCCGCCACGGCGCCCGCGTCCTTGCACTCCGAGAAAACCAAGGAAAGGGCGGTGCGATCGCCGCCGGCCTGAACGTGACCGACGCGGAGATCATCCTGCTGCTCGACGGAGACCTCGTGGGACTCACGGCAGAACACGTCAGAGACCTCCTGCAGCCGGTCCTGATGGGAACCGCCGACGGCTCGATCGGCCAAATCACGCGCGATTTCATCCAGACCCTCTTCCCGATCCTCAGCGGCCAGCGTGCGCTCAACCGCTCGGTGTTGGAGGGCGTCGCCGAGCTGGAAAATACGGGCTTCGGAATCGAAGCGGCCCTGAACCGCTACTTGAAAACCGCAGGGCTGCACACGCGCACGGTGCCGCTCGGCGGCCTGCGGCACGTCCCCAAACAGGAGAAGCACGGGCTCCTTCGCGGGTACGCCGACAAGATGAAAGCGACGTGGCAGATCGCGAAATGGAGCGGCCTCCACGTTCGCTCGAGAATCTAGCGGGGCCTACTCGTCGAGCAGACGCACCCGCTCGCCGATCCGCGGCACCACGACCGACCGATCAAGTTCCGCGCAGACGGCCAAATCCGCCTCGAGCCCGACCTCGATCACATTGCGGCCGGCCCATGTCGTCGGGAGCAGCGTCCCCGCGTCCGGATACGCCTCGAACAAGACGCGCGCGGCCGCCGCGGCATCGGTGAGCACCGGGGCCGGCGACGCCGTACGGAGGATCGCGTCGACAATCGCCCCGGCCGTGTACGCGTCGTCTAGCCCGAACCGCCCTTCCCGCCCCGAGCAGATCAGCGTGATGTCGAGGCCGCCGCGGGCCGCTTCGTCCATGAGCACGCGCGCCGCGGCCGACCGGTTGCGCAAGCAAGCGATGAGGACGACCGGCGCGCCGCGGGCGAAGTGGAGCGCGCGCGTCCCATTCGTCGTGGCAAACACCACGCGGCGTCCCGCAAGATCCGCGCGCGCGAATGCGGCCGGACTATTGCCGAAATCGAAGCCCTGCGGCGCGCGGCCTCCCTGCTCCCCGGCCAGCAGCACGTCGGGGTGGCCGGCCCGAAACGCGCGCGCCGCCTCAAGCGTGGGAGCGATCACGACCCCGTCGCACCCGCGCTCCGCCATGACCAGCAGCGAGGTGGTCGCTCGAATAACGTCGATGACGGCGACCGCGCGGCCGCGGCAGTCACCGGCCTCCGCAGGAAGAAACGCGACGTGCAGCTCCACGCCGGCTCAGAACTTGCGATTGTACGGAGCGTTGTCGATGGCCTGGGCCAGCTGGGTGCGCACCGTCATCGCGAGCGCGTCCGCGTCGACGTGCGCGTAGCTGGCGTCCTCTGGAGCGACCCGATACAGGACGGTCTGCGCACCGATGACGCTCGATTGACCCAGCAGCGTGCTGACGCGCACGTCGTACGGCGCCGGATCGGTGTTGAAAAATCCGTTGAGCTGATCCTCGACTGTCTGCGCCCGCTGGAGCGGCATCTGACCTCCCACGACGGCGCCGAGCGTGAGTACCGGTCTGCCGTCCACCCTGATCGTCACCGGCTGCGCGCCGGCCGGGTTCGGCGGGTCGAGGCTGATGCGCAGATACCCCTCGGCGGTCCGCCGGACGATCGGGATGCCGAGCTGCTGGAGCATCGCCCTGACGTCGGCGACTCGCGCATTCGTGTCGGGGTGGTCCTGGACCAGCTGGTCCACGGCCTCCTGCCCTGACAGCCGGTCGGTTTCCGCAAGGTGCTCGAGCACGGTCAGCATCGCGACCGGCGAGTACGACGTCTTCGCGAGGTACAAGACGGCGGTTTCGTCCGCGTTCCGTTCCAGATCCTGCTCGAACGACGACAGCGAGCCCTGGATACCGTACTGGGCGGCGAGAAACGGTCCGGGCGACTGCGCCAGAATGGACACCGCGAGGGCGGCCCACATGGCCGGGGTCAGGTGCGACTCGCGATCCTGCTGGATGTAGTAGTCTCGGTGGTCGATGTGCGCCAGCTCGTGGGCGAGCACCGCCGCCAGCTCATCGTCGGTCCGGACGAACTGCATCATCCCCTGGGTGACGTACACCCATCCGCCGGGAACGGCAAATGAGTTCACCGCGGGCGACTGGACGATGAGAAAGTGATACGTGAGGTCCTGGCGGGTCACCACCTTGGCGAGCGCGGCGCCCACCGTGGTAACGCGGTCCACGAGTGGCGGTTCGTTGATGAGCCGGTAGTGCGTCTCGATCTGCTTGGCGATCTGCGCCCCCAACTTGGTCTCGTCGGCGGCGCTCGGGAAGGTCAGCGCCGCGACCGGGACGCGGCCGGCGGTGAGCATGACGCCGAGCAGCACCGCCACGGACGCCCACGCTCCCCGCTGCAGAGACCGGCGAGAACTCTTCGTCATCACGAACCGCGCCCCTCCATCACCCGCTCCTACCTTACCACGAACCGCGGACCAAAGAACACCCTCTTGCCGTTCTCGGCGAGCACCCGCGCGAGCGCATCCTCGGCCACGCCCGTGAGGGCCGCCAGCGCCCGGCCGGTATGCACCAGGAACGCCGGCTCGCATCGGCGCCCGCGCATGGGCGCCGGCGCCAGGTACGGCGCGTCGGTCTCGATCAGCAGCCGGTCGTCCGGCACACGCCGCGCGGCCTCCCGCAGGGCGTCGGCCCGTGCAAAGGTGAGCGGGCCCGCGAACGAGAGCATCCAGCCCATCGCGGCCCACCGCGTCGCGATCTCGGGGGGGCCGCTGAAACAGTGCATGACGACGGACGGCGCCCCTTCCTCCTGTAGTATCCGCTCGACATCGTCGTGCGCCTCACGATTGTGGACCACGAGCGGGAGGCCGGCGGTGCGGGCGAGACGGACGTGCGCGCGAAACGCATCTGCTTGCACGGCTCGCGGCGCGCGCTCGTGCACGTAGTCGAGCCCCGTCTCGCCGACCGCCACCACCCGTGGATGGCGGGCCAGCGACTCGAGGGTGCGGAGCGCCTCCTCATTCGCCGCCGCGGCCTCTTGGGGATGGATCCCGACCGTCGCCCACACCTCCGGGCACCGCTCCGCGAGTGCGATCGCACGGCGGCTGCCGTCCACCGACGTGCCGGCGCAGATCAACGCGTCGACGCCCGCGTCTCGGGCGCGGGCGACCACCGCGTCGCGGTCAGGGTCGAAGGCCGCGTCATCGAGGTGCAGGTGCGTGTCGGTCCACATCCGCGTCTAGCGGCCCCGCGGCTCCCGACCGAACCGGTCGGGCCGGTAGGGTTCGAGATCCCGCTGCGAGCGTCCGGTCGTCACGAGCTCGGACACGATCTGGCCGGCGAGCGGGCCCCGCGCAAAGCCCTGCCCCGCGAGGCCGCCCGCAACCACGTAGCCTTCAAGGCCCGGGACCGTGCCGATGACGGGCCGTCCGTCGGGCGGCATCGGCCTGATCCCGGCCCACGCGCCCGTGACCGGCGCCAGCCGAAGCGCCGGGATGCGGCGGCGCGTCGGCTCGAGCGCCTCGTCGAGGTACCCCCACTCCACCGTCGGATCCAGCGTGTCGCCCCGGGTCTGCCCGCAGACCATGATGAGCCCTTTCGGCCGCATTTTGCAGTAGTAGTCGCGCCGCTCTTCCATAATAAACGGCGCGTCCGGCGGCAGCGTTCCCTGGGGATCCAGGACGAACACCTGACGCTTCCGGGGCGCCACCGGGATCCGCACCCCGGACCGGTCGCCCACGACCCGCGCCCACGCGCCCGCCGCGTTCACGACGGCGCGCGTCGAAATCGTCCCGGCGGCGGTGCGGACCCCCGACACCCGCCCGTCCTCGACGTCGACGCCGGTGACCTCGCAGTGCTCGCAGATCGCGGCGCCGCGCGCGCGGGCCGCGTCCGCGAGCCGCCGGACGACGGCGAGCGGCGTCGCCCACGGGTCGTCTGCCGAGAATGTCGCCAGGACGACATCGTCGGCCTCCAGATACGAGAAGCGGCGGCGGATCTCCGCGGCGTCGAGCAGCTCGAGAGGAATTCCACAGGCGCGGTGCACGGCCGCGAGCTCGCGCGCGCCGGCCGCCTCGTCCTCGGAGGTCCACAGCAGCAGGCTGCCGTGCGCCGCGAGATCGGTGCCGAGCTCGTCGCACAACCGGCGGTGCAGCGCCAGGCTGTCGAGCTGCAGCCGCACCTCCGCCTCGGACTCGACCTGCAGGAGAATCACGCCGGCGGCCCGCCCGGTGGCGCCCGACCCAATCGCCCCCCGCTCGAGCACCACGACGCGCATCCCGCCGGCCTCGGCGAGAAAAAACGCGGCGGAGACACCGACGATGCCTCCGCCGATGATGACCACGTCGGCGGCGCCTGGAATCTCGCTCATCGTGCCCCGGCCGTCGGATGCCGCCACATGATCGTCCGGTTCTTCGCCGCGGAGAGGCCTCCCTGGCTTACAGGCGCACGCCGCCCGACGGCCGCGGGGCCCCGGCACGCGGCGTCGCGCGGGCGCCGCGCGAGGGACCGACCGCCGGCGGGAGCACCGGACCCGTACGCCGCCGCAGCGGAAAGGGGGGCGCGACCGCGGCGAGATCGTCCGCCTCGTAGTAGCGCGCCTGCCAGAGCGCGAGCGGCCGCGCGGTCCCCGTCAGCACGATCACGGCGCGCTCCGGCATCCGCACGAGGTCCTCGGGCGGGGCCAGCGGGCGCACATACGGGCGGATCGTCGCGCTGCGCCCCGACCGCTCCCCGTGCGTGACCGAGACGGACGGGACCGCGGTATTCCCGAGCCACGCGCTCGTCATCCGAGCGGTCTCGAGATCGCCGGCCCGAAAGATCACTTTGGTTTCCGTGTTGCCGAGCAGCGTCCGCGCTTCCCTGGGGCCGTACACTTCTTCGAGCTGGCTGAGGACCTGCAGACCGAGCACGACGCTGACGCGCCGCTCCCGCAGCGTGGCGAGCCGGTCGCTCAGCCCGGAGAGATAGCCGAAGCGGCGGAACTCGTCCAGATACATCCGGACCGGGCACCGGAGACCGTCTTGATCCGCCTGTGTGATGAGGCCGTCGAGCAGGTCCGCGACGAGCCAGGCAATGAGCGGCTGCAGCCGCTGGGCTTCGTCCTCGGGCAGGAGAATGAAGAGGGCGATCGGCTCCCGTCCGAGGCGCCCAAGATCCCAGTGCGACGCGGTCGCGTCGCAGATGAGCGGGTCGGCCCACGGGGCGAGGCGCTCGAGCAGCCCGGTGACTGCCGCCTCCTGCACCCGACGCTCCCGCGCCGCGAACATGCCGTGCCGCTCCCGCACCTCGGGCATCCGGCTGTCCCTCAGTACGTCGCGGACGGCGGCGGCGCCCCCGAGCAGCAGCCGGTACACCGCCCCCACGGTGTGCCCTCCCGCTTCACGATCCTGCTGCACGTGCAGGAACAGGAGCGCGGCAAGGTCCCGCGCGGCCCCCGTGTACACCCGCGCGTCGCCCGACAGATCTCGCGGCGTCGTGTTGTGCACCAGCAGCGCGGCTTTGCGCTGCGCCGTGCCGATCGAGCGCACGTCGTCGAGCGGATTGTATCCGACCGACCCCTCGAAGAGCGGACAGAACAGGTGGGCGCGATCGCCGTACCGGCCCGCCGCGACGTTCCAGAGCGCGCGCGGGCCGGTCTTGACGTCCATCACGATGATGCTCTCCCGGGCCGGATCCCGCATGAGAATGTTGGGCGCGATCGCGCCCGCGGTCTTCCCGGACCTCGACGGGCCCAGCACCAGCACATGCCCCGACACCTGCTCCTCGCCGAGGTAGAGCCGTCGCGAGCCGCCGGGCCACATCCCGAGCAGAAACGGACCCGGGGATGCGAATCCTCGCGCCTCGGACCACGCGGCCCACGACGCGGTGGCGATCGGCGGCAGATCGCGTCCGGCGGCGTCCGCCGTCCCGAGTGTCCCCAGCAAGATCGACACGCACGCGCATCCGGCGAGCCACCAGCTGCCCGGGGACGGCACGACCAGCGCGCCGCAGGCCGCGACCAGACCACCGAGGACAAGCCCCCGGCGCTTCATGACGGATCTCCCGCGCCGGCGCCGGTCCCCAGGGGCTCCGGCGGGTAGAGAACGCCCCCGAGCACCCCGGACAGCCGGACCGAGAACGCGCGGTCTCCGCCCTCCGGGCCGCCCGGACACTCCACAGCCGCGGCCAGCGACGCCGCGCAGTCCTGCGCAAGGCCGGCCCACACACGGTCGAGGCCGGCGGCGGCGGCGAGCCCGGCGGCCCGCACCGCCCGCGGCTCGTCGTCGCAGGCGACCATGAGGCACGAATCGGCGAGGGCATCCCACAGCGGGTCGCCCCGGTGCTCGCGGGCTCGCTCGTGCATGAGCCGGTACCGAGCGAACTTGTCGGCCAGCGCGTCCGCGGACATCGTGCCGCGATCGCGCTCGAGGCAGTACAGCCATCGTTCGCCCCGACGGCCGGGGACGATGATCATCGCGTCAGGCACCACATGCGTCAGTCCGAGATCCACGCGCGCGTGGTGGCTGCCGACCCATGAGAAGGGTGCGAGCCCTCCGGCGCGCCACGCGCCGCACAGGTCGCAGAAGATCTGGTTCGTCGCCACGAGATGGTCCATCAACAGCGCGCCCACCACCACCGATGCCGGACGGAGCGGGATGCCGTCGGAGAGCGCTGCGGCGGCGGCGCGCCCGAGCGCGCCGAGCCCCCAAAACGCCCGGCGGTCGTCGAACGTGCGGTGGCGCAGGCAGTCGAGCACCCCGCGGCCGCGAAGCAGTGACAGCCGCTGCGAGGCCGCTCGGCTCGAGAGCGTTGGGAAACATGCCTGCCGGACCTGGTGCACCGTGAGATACCGAAGCTCTGCGAGCAGTGTGACCAGCAGGCGGTCGCGCGACGTCAACCGCAGCAGCGAGGCCGCGGCCGGAGCAGATGCCATGGCGATCATCTCCTTTCGATGCGTGTGATGACGAGCGCATGCGAGACGTCGGGGACGCGGCCGAGGCCAGGACGGCGAGGGCATGGCGAGACCTGCGCCGCGCCCGAATTCGGGGCGGCGCAGGCGAAGGGGAAACGCGGGACAGAAAGTGGCGCGCGCCTAGACGGCGCGAGGGGACACGACCGGAACTACAGTGGGCATCGCGCGCTCAAACCGCGCGCCCTACCCTGCGTACCACTGTGGACGCTGGTGGACGAGGGGGCGCCGCGGGCGCCCGACGCTCCGGAGGGGGGAGGAACGTCCACCACAACGGGTGCCCCGTCCACGCAACGGCATCAGCAGTCGATCAACACGCGGACTGCGTTAGTGCGAGGGCGTCGGGTCCTCCGCCTCGGCGAGGGCATCAGGCACGGTCTCCTCGTCGGGCGCGTCGGCGCGCGCGTCCCCACGGGGACGGTCGAGAAACCACACGCGGTCGCCGACCACCTCGGTGGACTTCCGGCGGGTGCCGTCCTGTGCCTCATAGCTGCGCGTCTGGAGCCGTCCTTCCACCGCGACGAGCCGCCCCTTGGCGCAGTACTGGCCGACTTGTTCGGCAAGGGTGCGCCAGGTGACGCACTGAATGAAATCGGCCTCGTGTTCGCCCTCCGTGTTCCGAAAGTCGCGATCCACGGCCAGCGTGAACTGGGCCATCGGCTGTCCGCTCGAAATGTAGCGCAGCTCTGGGTCCCGGGTCAGCCGTCCGATCAACTGGATTCGGTTCAGCACGCCGTCACCTCCGACACGTTCGTGGTATGTGGCTCGTGACACCGTCTGCCGTGTGCCGCATGCTCCGGGAGACTCCCGATGGGCCGTCTCCACCTCGCCCGCCGCCGCCACAGGCCTGCGTCAGACGTCCAACCAAGCTCGTGGATGCAACGTAACAGATAGATATTTAGATGTCAATACACTCAGATGTTTGCACGTACAACGGACCCGCCGAGGCCTGCCACCTACGAGGGCATGCGTGCGTCAGGCGCTGGGGCACCGCCGAGGGGCCGACCGCGACCGAGGTCCGAGCACCGTACCGCTCCCGCGTGCGGCTACGCCCACCACCGGTAGCGGGACGGATTCGTGAACGTCGACACGTGCTCGCCGTCGTGCTCGTAGCTGGCGACGCCGCGCGCGAGCGCCTCGCGATCCAACGCGACCCCGAGGCCGGGGCCCGTCGGCACGTCGATCATCCCCGAGACGATCGGCAGTCCGCCGCCGACGACCACGTCGTCGGCGTGAAACCAGTGCGTCACGTCGATCGGATAGCTGAGATGTGCGGTGGCCGCCGCCAGGTGCACCCGCGCGGCGGTCGCGATGCCCAGCTCGTGCGAGCTGTGCAGCCCAAACCCGATGTTCATCCCTTCGCACAGCGCCGCGAGCTTCCGCGTCGGCCACATCCCGCCCCAGATGCGGTGGTCGCCCAGGATCACGTCGACCGCGTCCTCACGGATCGCGACCGGCACCTCGTCGAAGTTCCGCACGCACATGTTCGTGGCGAGCGGGATCGGCACGCTCGCGCGGACCCGGCGCATCCCCGCGATGCCCCACGTCGGGTCCTCCATCCATTCGAGATCCAGATCGAGGGCGCGCTGACCGAACCGGATGCTCTCCTCCGGCGACCACACGCCGTTCGGGTCGACGCGCATCGCGAGCCCGTCGCCGAACTTCGTCCGCAGCGCGCGCAGGGCGCCGAGCTCCGCCCCCGGCCGATACACGCCCGCTTTGACCTTGACCGCGCTGAACCCAAAGCGCGCGATCGCCTCGTCCGCGAGCGCCACGGTCGCGGACGCGAAATCGGTTTCCGCGTCCTCGTGCGTGAACAGGGGCGCGCACACCGCGACCCGGCTCCGATACCGGCCGCCGAGCAGGTCGCACACCGGCCGGCCGACGGCCTTGCCCTTGATATCCCACAGCGCCATCTCCAGCGCGGAGATCGCCGTCGGGGTCGGGCCGTACAGGCCGCGGTGCGGCCCTGGCAGCCGCTCGACGATCGCCTCGATGCGAAACGGATCCTGGCCCTGCAGCTCCGCGTACGCCCGCAGAATCTCCACGTGGGTGGCGTCGCCGCCCGGGGCCTCGCCGAGTCCCTCCACGCCGTCGTCGGTGCGGAGCCGCACGATGCACTTGCTCATCCCGCTCGCTCGGGACGTCGCCGACGACATGGTGTGGGTGAACGCGATGTTGATCCGGTCGACCACAAGGTCCACGACCTTCATGACCGTCTCCCCTCCTGCGCCGCCTCGGGCGGCTCCGCGTCTACCGTGACCTCGCTGCCCCGCTCCGCGGACGCGAGGACCGCGGCCTGCAGCTCCACGACGGGCAGCGTGCGGCGGGCCGACGTCGGCCCGTCTCGATCGTCCGCCGCCACCGCGTCCAGAAACGCCTGGAGCGAGTCCACGAACGCCCCGACGATCCGGCCGCCGACCTCGTCGGCGGTCCGCGGGCCTCCGAACAGCACGCGCTCGCTGTGCCCCGGCGCGAACACCGACATCTCGCGCCGGTTGCCGTCGAAGAAGACGGCGCCGCGCGCGCCGAGGATCTCGAGGCGGCTGTCGGCGGCCGACGGAAACGTCTCGGGCAGGATCCAGGACGAGTGCAGGCTCACCCGGACGCCGCCCTCGAGCCCGATCAGCGCCTGGTAGCCGTCCACGACGTTCGGGCGCCCGAGCGCCCCGCGGTGGGACACCGCGTAGACACGCTGCGCGCGCCGCCCGGTCCACGACAGAATGAGATCGATGTCGTGGCTCGACATGAAGTGGATCGGCGTCGTGCGCTCCGCCCACGGCGCGATCATGCGCGTCGGCACCCAGGCCGCGTCCCAGCGGTGCGACTCGACGAAGACGATCTCCCCGAGCGCGCCGGAGGCGATCAGCTGCTCGATGCGGCGGTGCTCGGGCAGCCAGCGCTGGCTGTAGTTCACCATGAGGACGCGGCGGCGCTCGGTCGCGAGCCGGATCAGCGCCCGGGCCTCGGCCGGGTCGATCGTGAGCGGCTTCTCGAGGAACACATGGGCGCCGGCCTCCAGGCACGCGGCGACGGGCGCGTAGTGCGCGTGGTCCGGGGTCGCGACCGAGACGGCATCCGCGCCCGCACGCAGCAGCTCTTCCAGCGACGTGTAGGCGCGTGCCCCGTAGCGCGACGCGACATCCTCCGCGCGTCCGCGGTCGAGATCGCAGACCGCGACGAGCTGGCATCCCGCGTGCTCGGCGTACACTCGCGCGTGCCGGGCCCCGAGCAGCCCGGCGCCGATCACCGCGACCTTCAGCACCGTCGTTCCTCCCCGCGCGCCGTCGGGCGCGCGCTCATGTCTTCACCGCGCCCTGCGTGATGCCCGCCATCATGTACCGCTGCGTGCGCAGAAAGAGCACCGCCGGCACGAGCGAGATCACGAACGCCGTGGCCATCAGCGCCGACCACTGGACGAAGTACTGCCCCATGTAAGTCACGAGTCCCACGGTCCCGACCCATTTCGTCTCGGTGCTCAGAAAAATACTCGCGAAGAAGAACTCGTTCCAGCCGGTCATGAAGCCGAAGGTCGCGGCGGCCACGACACCGGGGAGGGCCGACGGCAGCACCACGCGGTACAGGGACCCCAAGCGGGTGCAGCCGTCCGTGAGCGCGGCCTCGTCGAGCTCGCGGGGCACGCCGTCGAAGAATCCCTTGAGCATCCATAAGCAGAGCGGGACCGTGAACGTCGTCGTCGCGATGACGACGCCGCTGAGCGTGTCGAGCAGGTGCAGTTCGCTAAACAAGATGTAGAACGGAATCGTCAGGACCGTGACGGGGATCATCTGTCCGATGAGCATCAGAAACCCGAGCGCGACGACGGGCCGGGTCCGGAGCCGCGACATTCCGTACGCCGCGTGGATGCTGAGGGCGACCGAGCACAGCATCGTGCCCGCTGCGACGAACAGGCTGTTCGCGAGCCAGTGCGCCAGCGGGTTGATCGTGAAGATCTGCGTGAAGTTCGACCAGACCGGGTGCAGCGGAAAGAAGCTCGGCGGAAAGTTGAACAGGCTTCCCGGCTCGAGCGCGCTCGCCGCCATCCAGTAGATAGGAAATCCCACGACCAGGCAGGCGACCGCCACCCCGGTGTAGAGCACCACCGGCCGTGCGGCACCCCAGGCTCGCACCGCCGCCGTCCGCGCGACGCCCCAGGCCCGCATCGGTTACACCACCGGCTCGGTGCGCATCACCAGCCGGTAGTACAGCAGGCCGATCGCGAGTGAGACCACGAGGACGATCGTCGCGAGCGCCGAGGCGCTGCCGAATTCGAAGTCGTTGAACGCGCGCGTGTAGACTAGGATGGCAAGCGTCTGCGTCGCGCGCGCCGGCCCGCCGTTGGTCATCGCCCAGATGATGATCACCTGACCGAGCGACCAAAACAGCAGCATCAAGAGGAGGATGTTTCGGACGGGCTGCAGGCCGGGCCACGTTACGTGGCGGAACCGCTGCCACGCGTTTGCGCCGTCGATCCCGGCCGCCTCGTAGAGGTCGAGCGAGACGGACTGGATCCCTGCCTGGAGAAACGTCGTCGCGATGGGATACTGCCACCAGACGGTCGCGATCAGGACCGCGTACAGTGCGAGGCTCGGCCTCGACAGCCACTGGATGCTCGGCGTCGGCGACAGGCGCAGGCGCCACAAGATGTAGTTCGCCGCGCCGTACTGCGTGTCCAGCAGCCACCGCCAGATCACCACCGCCGCGACCTGGGGCATCGCCCAGGGCAGCAGCAGGATCGCGCGCGCGACCGGGCGGCCCCAGAACCGGTGCTGCAGCAGGAGCGCGCGTGAGGAGTCCGAACCCGAACGAGCCGGCGAGGTTGCCGACCGTGAACTCCACGGTCACCTGGACGGCCTTCCAGAACACGGGATCCTGGACGAGGGCGGCGTAGTTCGCGAGGCCGATGAAGGGAGGATGCGGCTCGAACCCCGTGCCGACACGGTGCACGCTGTTCCGGAGCGTGATCGCGATGGGATAGACGAGCACGATCAGCGTCCACACTACCGTGGGCGCCATCAGCAGGATCGCAAACACGCGCCGCTCGCGCCTCACGGGGATGCCACGCGCCCCTCAGCGCGCCGCGGGGCGCGGGATCGCAGCGATCCCGCGCCCGCGGTCGTCCGCTGCCTCAACGTCGCCGGCCCGGTGCTCCGCCTACGCCCTCACCCCACATGCCGGCGGACCGTCTAGTCCCGCGAACCCGGGGGCAGCGTCTTGGCCCACGCTTCGAGCTCGCGCTGGCACTCGTCCATCCCGACCTGCGGCGACTTGGTACCGGACCAGATGTCGCCGACGTGCGCGATGACCTTCGTCTGCAGCGCGGTCGCCACGTTCACGTAGCCGGGCGGCAGATACCCGAATCCCGTCGCGTATTTCGCCGCGATCTCGGTCACGTAGCGGTACCCGGGGTTCGTCCGAATAAACGCGGCGGCCGGCTCGATCGCGATGCCGGGCACCTGCACCTCGACTTCGATCCAGCGGCGCTGCCACTCGTCGCTCGTGGCGAACGCGAGGTAGTCCCAGACCGCCTGCTTGTTCTGCTCTTTCCGGAGAATCGCGTAGAACGCGCCGCCGGTGATCGCGGCGTGCGTCTTGGTCGGACACGGCGCCATGTCGATGTACGGGTACAGGTTCGGGTTCACCGTCTTCACCTGCCCGAGGTCCCACGGCCCGTCCCACAGCATCGCGAGCTTGCCCTCGGCGAACATCTCGCGCAGCTGGTACCAGCCCTGCCCCTTCGGCGCGAACGGCGCGTTCACGAACCGCATCATCTGCTGGAAGCCCTCGACGGTCGCCTTCGCGTTGCACGTGATGGTGCCGTCGGCCTTGGTGAAATCGCTGCCGTTGCCCAAGATCCACTGCATGCACGACACGTACGACAGCAGCATCGCGGAGGTATCGGTGTGCACGCCGTAGCCGAACACGCCGGTCGCCTTGTAGATCTTGTCCGCGGCGGTATAGAGCTCGTCGAGGTTCGTCGGAATCTGGACCCCCGCCTTCTCGAGCAGCAGGTGGTTGATCAGCAGGCCCTGCGGCGAGGCCGTCAGCACGATGCCGTAGTTCTTGCCGCCCTTCTGCGCGAACCGCTGGAGCGGCAGCAGCTTGCTCTTGAACGTCGACTTGTCGAGATACGGATCCAGGGGCTCCAGCAGATCGAGCTGCATGTACTGCGGCATCTGCGTCGTGAACAGCGGGAGAATGTCGGGCACCTGGCCGCCCTGGACTTCGGTAAAGATCTTCTCGACGTACTGCCCCGCGGGCAGCTGGATCAGATCGATGTTGACGTCCGGGTGCGCCTGGCTGTACGCCGCGCTCATGTCGCGGAAGTACTTCCCGGTGCTCGGCTCGCTGAACATCCAGCTCGGATAGGACAGCGTCAAATTCGCGGCCGAGGCCGCCGCGGGATCGAGGAGCCCTGAAGCTCCCCGCAGCGCCGCGAGCCCGAGTCCGGCCGCCGCGGTCCGCCGCAGCAGCGTCCGGCGGTTCATGGAACCGTTCAACCAACCCGAAGTCTGCATGAGGATCGCTCCCCTCTGACTGAGATCGAACGGTCCAGTCCGGACCGTTCGTCACCTAGTCTATACGCCTCCCGGGCGCCACACCCCTGCAAAGCGCCGTCGGAAGGCAGGCGGCGCACCGCTTCTCCGAGAACCAGTGCCTCGTGCGCCTGCCGACGGGCGCAGCCCCCCGTGGAGGATGGCCCCTGAGGCTCGCTCGGCCCACCCGCTTCTCCCACGCGTTCGACGCCCCCGGATACGGCTGGCTGTGGATCAATACGCTCTGCACGTCGATGACCCAGACCGTCGACCTCATCAGCCAGGGATGGCTGGTGCTCATCTTGACGCAGTCGCCGCTCTGGGTCGGACTCGCCGCGGGCGTGCGGGGCGCGAGCCAATGCCTGTTCAGTCTCGCCGGGGGCGCGTTCGCCGATTACCTGCCCAGGCGGTCCCTGCTGCTGATCACGCAGGCCGCCTCCGCCGCGCTTGCCCTCGCCCTCGCGGTCCTGGTCCTCGCCCAGCGCGTCCAGCTCTGGCACGTGCTGCTCTACGCGGCGCTCGCCGGCTGCGCGTTCGCGGTCGGCAAGCCCACGACGAACGGCCTTGTCTACGACGTCGTCGGCGAACAGCGCCTGCTGAACGCCAACGCGTTTCAGTTCATGGCCGGCAGCATCGTAAGGATCCTCGGCGCGCTTGCGGGCGGCGCGATCATCGCGCGCGCGGGGGTCGGCCAGAACTACCTCGTGATCTGCGCCGCGTACGTGATCGGCATCGGCGCGCTGTTCGCCCTCCACAATCCCCGGCCGCTGCGGCGGAGCACCGAACCCCTCGTCGCGGCCGTGCGCGAGGGGCTGCGGTACGCGGTGCGAGCGCCGGCGGTCCGCGGGCTGCTCGGGCTCAGCTTGGTGATCGAGTCGTTTGGCTTCTCGTACCAGTACATGCTGCCGGTCATGGCGCGCGACGTGCTCAAGGTCGGCGCGCTTGGACTCGGCTACCTCGCGGCGATGGGCGGCGTCGGCCAACTGGCGGCGACGCTGCGCGTCGCGGCCCGCGGCGACGTGGCGCACACGGGGACGGTGCTGGTGGCGTCCGCGATCGCGTTCGGCGTGGGCGTCATGCTGTTCGGCCTCTCGCCGTGGCTGCTCCCGTCGCTCGTGCTCGTGACGCTGGTAGGGTACGTGGGCAGCACGTACGATGCGACGATGGCGACGGTGCTGCAGGTCAGCGCGCGCGAGGACATGCGCGGCCGCGTCCTCGGGCTGTACTACGCGACGTTTGGGCTGAACCAGCTCGGCGCACTCGGCATCGGCGCGGTGGCGTCCGTCCTCGGGCTCCCCGTGGCACTCGCCATCGCGGGCGCGATCCTGCCCCTGTGCGCGCTCGGGCTGATGCCGAGCCTGCACGCGTTCAACATGCCGCGGGCCGAACGGCCCTAACACGGCCGACGGCCCGCACACACAGCACACGGGCCCTCGGCCTGGAAGGCCGGGGACCCGTGTCCGGAACCCGCGCGGCGACGCCGCGCCGAACGGCGTTACGCGACCGAACGCCGCCCGGTGAGCGCGCGCATGATCAAAAGCAGGATCACCGCGCCGATGAACGCCACGATGATCGATCCGATGTTCATGCCCGTCACGCCCGCATGCCCAAACGACGTGAACAGCCACCCCCCGATCAGCGCGCCGACGATGCCGACGACCAAGTCGCCGAGGATACCTCCCGGGCCTTCCCCCGGGACGACCATCTTCCCCAACCACCCCGCGATGATGCCCACCACGATCCAGGCCAGGATCCCCATAGTTCCTCCCCTCCTCCGACTGCCGTGTTCCGCCCCGTGATGCGGCGGCGGGCTAGAGCTGGGTGGACGATCCCATTGCCGCGGCCGGCACTGTCAGGTGGGGCCGGTCGACGATCTGCAGGTTGAGCCCGAATTCGCGGAGCCGCGCCGCGTACCCTTCGCGGGTCATCAGCACACCCCGCAGGAGCCTGGGATCTCCCACGGCCGTGATGTGGAACGGCCCCACCAGCCGGTGTCCGTCCACCACGATCGTGGGCCCCGCCGAGACGATCGACGTCTTGGCGGTGATCCGCACGCCGTTGACCGCCACGGCCTCGGCGCCCCCGTACCACAGTGCCATCTCGAGAAACACCAGGTCGCTGTCCTGCACGAGCAGCTCACTCGGACTGTCGCCCGGGGCGAGCGCGCGCGTGGAATCGGACAGCACCACCTCGACGCCGGGCCCGGACACCGGGGTCAGCCCCGCGATCGACGCCATGCGCGCGGCGCTCTGCTGCGCGGACAGCGTGTGCGAGTACGCCGCCCAGGCGGCGGCCCATCCGGAGAGCGCCACGGCCATCCAGATGACCACGGTGACCCGCAGTCCGCTGATCATCGCCGGACGATCGAGCCACACCTGCCCTTTGGTGTGGGTATTGGCTGCCATCATGTGCCCGTCCCCCCGCCACTTCGTCCAACCACCGCATCCCGCCGCCCGGCGTCGCCCCGACCACCGCCGGCGACGTCACGCTCCGAAACACTGCAGAAGTACCTCACACTTACCCAAGAACGCACGGGGACAAACGTTGATGCCCGAATCCACAGGACTGCCCGCCGCGTTCGCCGAACGTGTGCGCCGATGCCCGTGGAATGGGTCACCTTCGATTGCTACGGCACCCTCATCGACTGGGAGGGCGGGGTCGCCGACGTGCTGGTGCCGCTGCTGCCGCCGCCGGTCGATCGACGCGCGCTCGCCGTCCGCTACATCGCGGTCGAAGCGGAAGTCGAGCACGAGGCCTACCGGCCGTACCGCGACGTGCTCGCAGAGGCCAGCGCCAGGTTGATGCGGAGCCTCGGCCACCCGCTGCCGGAGGGCCGCGAGCGGGTGCTGCCCGAATCGCTCGCGCGCTGGCGGCCGTTTCCCGAAGTCACGGTCGCTCTCCAGGCGCTGCGGCGGGCCGGCCGGCGGCTGGCGATCCTGTCGAACGTCGATCGCGACCTGCTGGCCCTCTCGATCGCGCAACTCGGCAGCGTGCCGGATGCGATCGTCACCGCGGAGGACGCCGGCAGCTACAAGCCGGCCTCGGCCCACTGGACACGGTTCCAGGCCCAGACGCACGCCGCCCCGGACCGGACGGTGCACGTCGGCGCAAGCCTGTACCACGACATGGTCCCCGCCGGCGCGCTCGGATTCCGCACCGTCTTCATCAACCGCCACGGGGAGCCGCTCGGAGACGTGCGGCCGACCCGCGTGCTCCCCGATCTCACGCGCCTGGCCGAGACGGTCGCCGCGCTCGCGGACGATCCCGGGCAACCGCGCTGAGCCGCGCCGCGCGGCGCGCGCGGCGCCGGTTGCTTGACACTGTCTGTCCGGCTCCAGTATGCTATTTGCGCTCGAGCGCCGCGTGCCGAAGTGGCGGAATTGGCAGACGCGCTACGTTCAGGGCGTAGTAGGCGAAAGCCTGTGGGAGTTCGAGTCTCCCCTTCGGCACCACCACGATCTCAGACCGCACGCGTTCGGGCGGGCGCCTGGCAGGCGCAGGAGGGATCCGCGCTGGCGGAACACGTCGCCGCCCCCGATCTGGATGCCATCGTGCTGTCCCACCTGCGGGGCTACCCGGATGAGTTGCGCCGGTTCGCCAACCTGACGAAGCAGGCGCACGCGAGCGGCGGCAGCGCGGTCCAGTTCTTCCTATCGCGGCCCGCGGCCGACGCGTCGTTCCTGGCTGAGGTATGCCGCCTCGTGCGCGACGGCGACGACTTTGTCACGGTCGTCGAAGCCGCCGAGATGCTCGGCGTGCCGCCGGCGTCGCTGCTCGACCCCGCTGGCACCGCGGACCTTCCCGCCCCCATCTTCGGAACCGGCCGGTACCGCCTCTGGCACCGCGCCGACATCGCCGCGGCCCGCACCCGCCGCGGCGCGCACGGGTAATCCGCGCATGGCGAGACTCATGGTGCTGGTCCACTGTCAGACGTGCGGACGCGAATTCGACACCGGGATCCGGATGGCGACGCGCAACTTCGCCAAGGCGACGTTCGCGGCGAACTACCATACCTGCCCGCACTGCGGCCGCCGCGGCACGTACACGAAAGAGGCCTACGTGACGCGCGAGGACGGCGCCCCGAACATCTGACCGCGACTTGCCCGCGCGCGTGCGCGGGACGTATAATCAACGTGCTCCCGACATCCCCGCCGGAAGACACGTCACTCGTATCACGCCCAGAGGAGGGATCGTGCATGCCAAAGTACGAGGCGAAGAAGTTTCGCGCGTTCGACGTCGAGCTGAACGGCATCAGCAAGAGGACCATGGAGGAGCACTACAAGCTGTACCAGGGCTACGTCGGGAAGTCGAACGAGATCCTCGACCGGCTCGCCAGCGGCGGGGTGGACCTCTCCAAGGCCAATCCCACATACTCCGAGCTCCGTGAGCTGAAAGTCGAGCTCTCCCGCGCGCTCGGGGGCGTCAAGAACCACGAGCTGTATTTCGAGCTGCTCGGTGGGAAGGGCGGCAAGCCGTCGGGCAAGGTCAACGGCCTCCTCGAGAAGGCGTACGGATCGTTCGACGCGTGGAAGGCCGACATGAAGGCGACCGCGGTCGCGGCCCGGGGGTGGGTCTGGACGGCCTACGACTGGGACGCCGGCCAGGTGTTCAACTTCATCGGCGACGAACAAAACACGTACCCGATCTGGAACTGTTCGCTGCTCGTCGCCCTCGACTGTTTCGAGCATGCGTACTTCATCGATTACGGCACCGGCAAAGCGTCCTACCTCGACAAGTTCTTCGATCTCCTCGACTGGGACGTCGTGGCGAAGCGCGTGGACGCCTACCACATCGGCTAACGCGTGACGGGCGCGCGCGGCGGGTCCGGGCGTCCGCCCGGACCCGCGCCGTTTCCGCCGGCTCCACGCGCCAGGAGGAGGCCCCGGCCGCGCCGCGAACCGGACCCGCGACGATGTCCATCCCATTTACGAAGCCCTGTCCCGAGTGCGAGGAAGACATGGAGGTCGTCACGGCGGACGTCCGCGGCGAGATCGTCGTCTACGAATGTCCCGAGTGCGGGTACCAGGAGGAGACCCTCATCGAGCGCGAGGACGACGACGCCGACGAGCCGGAACCGCTCGATGTGCCGGCGCTCGATGAGGACTACGGGGACGACGAGGACGAAGACCCGCCGACTCCCGACGGACCCGCGTAGCGCATCTCCCCGCCGACGACGGTCAGCACGGCCCGCACGTCCGCCAGCGCGTCGGGATCCGCCGTGAACGGATCGGCCGACAGCGCAACGAAGTCCGCGACGTACCCGGCCCGCAGCTGGCCTTTTTCGCGCTCCTCCCCCGCCGCGTATGCGGGTCCCTCCGTGTAAGCACGCACCGCCTCGCCGACCGTGAGGCGTTCCTCGGGACGCCATGCCGGCCGGTCGGGTTCGTTCGGGCGCCGCCGCGCGACGGCCGCGTGGATCCCCGCGAGCACGTCCGGCGTTTCGACCGGCGCGTCGGAGCCGAACGTGAGGCGGGTACCGCACGCGAGCAGCGACCGGAACGCGTACGCGTACCGGCCGCGCGCCCCCCAATAGCGGTCCACGATGTCGCGGTCCTGCGTGCAGTGGATCGGCTGCATCGAGGCGACGACGCCGAGGCGCGCGAGGCGCGGCAGGTCGTCCGGATGCAGCACCTGGACGTGCTCGATCCGGTGCCGGAGGCCAAATCGCGCCGAATCCTCACGGGCGGCTTCGATCGCGTCGAGCACCCACCGGTTCGCGCGGTCGCCGATCGCGTGCACGACCGAGGCGATGCCCGCGGCCGCGGCCCGCGTGACGAGCGCGTGCAGCTGCTCGCGGGTACGGACGACCACGCCGCAGTTCTCCGGCTGTCCCTCGTACGGCTCGAGCATGCTCGCCGTCTGCGAGCCGAGCGCGCCGTCCGAGAAGATCTTGACGCCGCCCAGCCGGAGCGTCTCGTCGCCGAATCCGCTGCGCACGCCGAGCGTGATCGCCGCGTCGAGGGCGTCCTCGGGCAGCATCATGCACACGCGCAGGGTGAGCACCCCGCGCGCCCGCAGCCGCTGGAACGCGGCGAGCACGTCGCCGCCCTCGACGACGTGCACGCCGGCGACGCCGGCGCGGTGCAGCATCGCGGAGGCATCCACGATCGCCTGCTCCAGCGCGCCCGGGGAGGGGCGTCCGGCCAGCGCGATCACCGGATACGTCGCCCGCTCGGCCAAGAGGCCCGTGGGCTCACCCGTCCTTGCATCACGGACGATCGTGCCGCCTTCGGGATCCGGCGTCTCGCGCGTGATCCCGGCCAGCGCGAGCGCCGCGGAGTTCACCCAGACCGTGTGGCCGTCCTTGCTGCGCAGCGCCGTGGGACAGCCCCCGGTCAGCAGATCGAGGTCGTCCCGCGTCGGAAACCGCCCCTCGGGCCACAGATTCTTGTCCCAGCCGACTCCCCGAATCCACTCGTCCGGCCGCGCGGTCCGGGCCGCCTCGCCGGCGCGCGCCGCGGCCTCGCGCAGCGACCGGGCGCCGCGCAGATCCACCTGACGGAGCGACAGGCCGAGCCCCGCCACGTGGATGTGACTGTCGGTGAACGCCGGCAGGACCGTCCGGCCGTCGAGCGGGACGCGCGCAAACCAGGGAAAGGCGTCGCGCAGCTCCCGCGTCTCCCCGATGGCGGCGATCCGCCCGCCCCGCACGGCCAGCGCGGACGCGCGCGGCGCGCCCTCTTCGCCGGTGTAAATGGACCCGCCCTCGTAGAGCGTGCCCGCCGCCTCGCGCCCGGTCTCGGTCATCCGGCACCCCGCGCCGGCGGGCCGCCGACGATCCCGCGCAGCGTGTTGGCGAGCTCGACCGCGGCCAGCGCGGCGTCCTCGCCCTTGTTGCCGTGCGCGCCGCCGCTCCGGTCCTCCGCCTGCGCCAGCGTCTCGGTCGTGAGCACGCCGAACGTGACCGGGAGCCCCGCGTCGAGCGCGACGCGGCCCAGCCCGACCGCGGCGCCGAGCGCGATGTACCGGTCGTGCGCCGTATCGCCCCGGATCACGCACCCGAGGCACACGACCGCGTCGTACCGCCCGGAGCGCGCCAGCGCCTGGGCGACGACGGGGAGGTCGAACGCCCCGGGCGCCCACGCGACGCCGACGGCGCCGTCGTCCACCCCGCACCGGCGCAGCGCCTCGCGCGCGCCGGCAAGGAGGCGGCGCGTGATGTGCTCGTTGAAGCGGCTGACCGCGATCGCGACGCGCAGTCCCGCGCCGCGCCGGTCGCCGCGCTCGATCCCGTCCGGGGCGCCGGCCATCACTCGAGGTGGAGGAGGTGCCCCAGCTTGTGCCGCTTCGTGCTGAGGTACCGGTAGTTCTCGGGATTCGGCGGGATTTCGATCGCGACGCGCTCCACGACCTCGATCCCGTACCCTTCCAGCCCGACGCGCTTCGCCGGGTTGTTGGTCAGGAGGCGCACGCGCCGCAGCCCGAGGTCGGCGAGGATCTGCGCGCCGACCCCGTAGTCGCGCGGATCGGGAGCAAACCCGAGCAGCTCGTTCGCCTCGACGGTGTCCTTGCCGGCGTCCTGCAGCGCGTAGGCCCGGATCTTGTTGGTGAGGCCGATCCCGCGGCCTTCCTGGCGGATGTACACCAGCACGCCCCGGCCTTCGGCGCTGATGCGCTCGAGCGCGATCCGCAGCTGGTCGCCACAGTCGCAGCGGAGCGACCCGAACACTTCGCCGGTCAGGCACTCGGAGTGCATCCGGATGAGCACGGGCGCGTCCCCGCTGAGGTCGCCGAGTGTCAGCGCGAGATGGCTCGCGCCGTCCAGCGTGTTCTCGTACACCACCGCGGTGAACTCCCCGAACGTCGTCGGGAGCCGCGTCGCGCCTTCGCGGCGGATGAACCGGTCGCGCGCCAGCCGGTACCGGATGAGATCGCGCACGGAGATCATCGGCAGCGCGTGCCGCTCCGCGAACCGCGCGAGATCCGGCAGCCGCGCCATCGTCCCGTCGTCGCTCATGATCTCGCACAGCGCTCCGCCGGGCTCCAGGCCGGCCAGCGTCACGAGGTCGACGGCCGCTTCCGTATGGCCCGCGCGCCGCAGCACGCCGCCCGGCGTCGCCCGGAGGGGAAACACGTGGCCCGGGCGCGAGAGATCATCGGGCCGCGTCGCCGGATCCACCAGCGCCCGGATCGTCGCGGCACGATCGTGCGCCGAGATACCGGTCGTGATCTGATGGGTGGCCCCGACCGACACCGTGAACGCGGTGCCCTGGTGCGACGTGTTGTGCGAGACCATCTGCGGGAGATCCAGCGCCGCGAGCCGCGCCGTGGTGAGCGGGACCGTGATCAGCCCCCGGGCGTGCTTCAGCATGAAGTTGACCGCCTCCGGGGTCACCCGCTCGGCGGCCATCACCAGATCGCCTTCGTTCTCCCGATCCTCGTCGTCAACGACGACGACGAAGCCGCCCTCGCGGATCCGCGCGATCGCGTGCTCCACCGGCGCGAACACGTCGGCGGCCTTCGTGGGCTCGACCATCATTTCCCATCCTCCTCCGGGCGAGCGGCCCCGAGATACGGCGCCGCGAGCCGCTCGATGTGCTTCGCCAGCACGTCGACCTCGAGGTTGACGAACGCCCCCTCGCGGAGCGTCCCGAGCGTCGTCGCCGCACACGTATGCGGGATCAGCGAGACGCCGAACCGCTCGGGCGCGATCGACGCGACCGTCAGGCTCACCCCGTCCACCGCGATCGAGCCTTTCTCCACCACGTACCGGGTCAGCGCGGGCGGGAGCGTGATCTCCACCCACCATCCCGGCCCGTCCGGCCGCCGCTCGACCACGCGGGCGACGCCGTCTACGTGGCCCTGCACCACGTGCCCGCCGAGGCGGTCGCCAACCGCGAGCGGGCGCTCGAGATTCACCGGCGCGCCGGGCCGGAGCTGCCCCAGCGTGGTGCGCCGCAGCGTCTCCGCGCCGAGGTCGGCCTCAAACAGCGGCCCCCCGGTGCGCGTGATGGTGACGCACACACCGTTGACGGCAATGCTGTCCCCGACGCGGGCGCCGTCGAGAAACGCGCCCGCCTCCACCACGATGCGCGCGCCGCCGTCGCCCGCGGCGAGCGCGCGGACGACGCCGGTCGTCTCGACGATCCCGGTGAACATCGCTAGGCGCCTCCCCCGGATCTGTCAGGCCGGAGGACGCGCCCCTCGATGACGGCGTCGTCGCCGAGCTGCCGGACGGCGATGCGCCCCAGGCGCCACGCGTGGGCCAAGAGCTCCACCCCGCGGCCGCCGACCGGCGCGGGCGCCGGCCCCCCGACGATCGCGGGGCCGACGAACGCGACGACCGTGTCGATCAGCCCGGCGTCCGCGAACCCGCCGAGCACGGCGCTCCCGCCCTCTACGAGCAGGCTCATCACGCCCGCGCGCGCGAGATGGGCGAGCAGCGCCCGGAGGTCCACCCGCCCGTCGGCGCCGCCCGCGGCCAGGACCTCGACGCCGGCCGCTTCGAGCGCGCGCCGGGCCTCGGGGTCGGCCCGCTCCGTCGTGGCGACCAGCACCGGCGTCCCGTCCCGCGCGAGCACGCGCGCGCCGGGCGGCACGCGCAGGGTGCTGTCGAGGATGACGCGCCGCGGGCTGCGGGCGCCCGCGGTGCCGCGCGCGGTCAGCGCCGGATCGTCCTGCAGCACCGTGCCGATGCCCACGAGAATCGCATCGGACACGGCGCGCAGTTCGTGGGCCAGCGCGCGGGACGGCTCCCCGGAGATCCACCGGGAATCCCCCGAGCGGGTCGCGATCCGCCCGTCCAGCGTCATCGCCCACTTCGCGGTCACCCACGGCAGGCCGAGGGTCCGGTGCTTGACGTACGCCTCGTTCAGGTCCAGGGCGTCGCGCTCGGCCACGCCGACGCTCGTCGCCACCCCGGCTTCGGCCAACCGGTGCAGGCCCCGACCGCTGACCTGCTGGTCGGGATCGAGCATCGCCGCCACGACCCGCCGGATGCCCGCCCCGATGATCGCTTCGGTACACGGCGGGGTGCGCCCCCAGTGGGCGCACGGCTCCAAGGTCACGTACAGCGTCGCGCCGAGCGCGCGGGCGCCGGCGTCGCGGAGCGCGAACACCTCTGCGTGCGGTTCGCCCGGTCGGGGATGGTATCCGCGCCCGACGATCGCCTCGTCCGCCACGACGACGGCACCCACCATCGGATTGGGACTGGTCGTCCCAGCCCCCCGCCGGGCGAGGTCGAGCGCCTCGCGCATGAATCGCTCGTCATCTGTATGGATCGGTGCCATCAAAACAAAAACCCCCGAGGCAAACTGCGCCCTCGGGGCATGGCTCGACACGCTGGCGCCTTCTCCATCCGGACTATACCGTCGGCTCTGGACTCTCACCAGATCCTGCCCGGCCGCGTCCACCGCGGCCCGGCTCGCGGGCTGTACCGCCGATCGGGAATTGCCGAGCGCGTGCCCGGCTCACCCTGCCCCGAAGGCTGCTGCTATGTGGTTGTGCACGGATGATAGCACGCCGTCCCACATGGGGCAAGGCAACACGGGCGAGGCGGGCGGAGGTGGTGGGTCACTGTGCGCTCCGGACACACCAAGGGTCGGCGATTTCTCCGCCCGCCAGGCAGTGGCCTGGCTCCTAACCACGCTCTCCGAGATTCGCGAGTGCGTGCTTGTCTACGGCTTGACGGCGGCGTGACGGCGGTGAGGACCGGGAGTGTTTCGAACGGTACCGAACGATGCCGACGATTTTTCCCAGGACGGCGGCGGCGAAGGAGACGAGCAGGACGCGCCCGCAGATTCCCCCAACGGAATACGCGTGCCATCGCGAGAGATACCACGCTGTGGAACCGGCAAACGCCACACCCATGAATTGGGCGCCCGTGGCGCACCCGCAGTCATCCACCGGGCCGGGGCCGGCCGGCGTTCGCTTCCCGGGATTGAATCGGGCGCGCAGGTTCATCTTCGTGTCCTCCGGGTGCGTCGTGGTCGTTCAGCTGGCGGCCGTGCCCTGTTCAGCCATCGGAGCGACGGGTGCCGACCGTCACGTTGAAGGGTTGGGACGCGATCCCGTTGGCGACGATCTCGACCGCGTACGAGCCGGAACTCAGATCCGATGGGATCGCGACATTGGTGGTGATGACCTCGGCGCCGGTGGCCACTCCCATGGACGGAATGGTGTTGCCCCCGCCGTCGGTGGTGGTGTGATTGAAGGTGCGGCAGTAACGCACCTGATTGTTGCCGGTGTTGGTGACGCGGACCAGCGGGTAGTTGGTGGCGGCCGAGGAGTCGTCGCCGTACGCGACGGCCTGCGAGAGCCCGTTGAACTGCAGCCCGGAGATTTGCACCGTACTGCCAGGAACGAGATTCGCAGGACAGCTCTGGATGACGGGCCGCCAACTGTCCTGCGGCGTTGGGGAGGCGGGCTGATACGCGTAGAACGATGAGTCATCCTCGCGCGAGAACATCACGCTCCCGTCCGGAAGCAGGAGCAGCCGGGTCACGTACGTCGGGCAGTTGTTGTTCGACGGATCGCTCGTGCGGTTGAATTGCGTGCCGTCGAATTCGAAGTAGGAGCTGGGACTCAGGAAGTCCCCCGCGGCATCGATGGGACCTGCGCCGAAGAGGATGTTCCCGTTGGTCAGCAGCGCGGCGGGGCCATCCATGATGCCGATGTTCGAGCCGGACAGCGGGGGCAGATCGGGCCCGTTGGTCCACTGCGGGTTGGCAGCGGCCGAGTACGCGGCGGTGTGCTGGTTGGCGCCGAGGAAGAAGGCCGTGCCGTCGTAGCGGAGCAGGGCCGGTCCAGTCTCAGGAACGTCTCCGCTGGGCGGAAGGACGATGCTGGTCGGCAGATTGTTGCCCTGATTCCACTGGTCGCTGGCGATGTCGTAGACCCAGGTTGTGGGGGCATCGGAACAGCTTGGGGTGGCGATGGTGTTATCGGGCATCAGCACCCAGGATTCTTCAGCGCTGCTGCTCACTACCGGACGTTGGCTCATCGCTGTCCAGGCGAGGGTCGCCGGGGCGAGCTTGGCGATATTCGCGGAGTTCAGCGAGCCCAGCAGGAATGTGCCGTCGGGCAGTACCGTGTTCGGTGAGTCGCCGATGTTTCCCCATGTCTGGGGCTGGTTCCCGCCGGTCGTGGGAGTGTTCACCACCGTCCATGAGTTGGCTACGGGGTCGTAAATTTCGCAGGTGTTCGTATCGCTTCCGGCGTCAGAGTACTCACCGCCGCAGACCAGGACCCTGCCGTCGGCGAGCACGGCGGAGGCGAAGTACTTCCGCGCCTGGGTGGAATCCGCAAGACGGCTCCAGGATCCGTTGACGTAACTGCCATTTTGGTCGGGTGAGAGCTTCCACCATCTGCGGGTCTGGATGCCTACGCCGTACGCATATTCGTAGCACTCCTGCATCATCACGGTTCCGTCGGTGAGCAGGAACGCGGTTCCGCCGTTGGCGTTGGAGATGCAGAAGATGATGGAGATCACGCTCCAGAACACGCAGAACACGTAGACAAGCACGGCCCATATGGCGCACGCGACGGTCACGATGACGGCGAACAGGGCGCAGAACACGGTGACGATGATCGCGAACACGACGCAGACCACCGTGACGACGATCTGCACCAGCAGGCAGACCCAGCTGATGATGGTCGTGACGATGGCGCAGCCCCAGGAGCACGGCCACCAGGTACAACAGTTCTGCGAGGCCTGCTGGGCCCACGAGACGCACTGTTGCGTCGCATTGGTAACCCATGCCACGCATGTCTGTACCGCTTGCCACGCCCATTGCACGCACGACACCGTCGCGTTGACGATCCACGACAGGCACTGGTTGAAGGCGTAGCTGCCCCACTGCGCGCAGCGTGTAAACGTGAGGTTGTAATCACGGGAACAATTGGACGGGAGCTTACTCCACGTGCCCGGCCGAAAATTTCCGTTGCCCATTCAGGTCACCTCGGCGAAGAGCAGAATCGATCATACGTCAATCGCCGTGCGCCTGCGTCCGAGCCGCTGGAACGGGTCGATCGCGTGCGAACCGCATGAGCGCGATCGTTGCATCCCGGCCAGCCGGGAAGCCTCACCTCCGTAGTATAACACCGACTGGACGAGTCACGCGCATCGCGCCGACATGGCCCGCCGGCTCCTCCGTCCGGGAAGCGGCGCAGACTTTCAGATTGACCCACGACCCGGGCGAACGTCTGTCGGGATGGAGCCCGAAGGATTCCGCCGCGACCGCAGATGATCTTGAGGCGATCGAGGTGACGCGGCACATCCGCGGAAAGAAGGGACACGGCCATGTCGAGAGTGCGGATCCCAGTCAACGATGCGCTGCGGACGCGCGCGGCGCGCGTGCACGCGGGCGCGATCGTCATCGACGGGATGTGCCCCGATCATATCGCGCATCCGCATTCGACGCTGCGCTTCAACGAGCCCTACCTGCAGCGGCTCTTCGACGGCGGAATCACCGCGTTCAGCCAGGCCGGCGTGGACGCCCACACGTTCACAGAGGGCATCAAGCTGGTGCGCACCTGGCACCACCGCGTCGCCCACAACTCGGACAAGGCCGTTTTTGTCGCCCGGGCGGACGACATCCGGCGCGCCAAGGCCGACGGAAAGGTCGGCGTGATCATCGGCACGCAGGATCCGGCGATCATCGAGGACGACACCGACTACATCGAGCCGCTCTACCGCACGGGCGTGCGGTCCCTGCAGGTCACCTACAACGAGCGGAGCCTGCTCGGCGACGGGTGCCAGGAACGGGTCCAGGGCGGGCTGACCGATTTCGGCATCGCCGCGGTGGCGGAGATGAACCGGGTGGGCATGGTCGTCGACGTGTCGCACGCCGGCGAGGCGACGGCCCTGGAGGCGACCCAGGTGTCCCGCGCGCCGGTGATCATCTCGCACTCGGCGTGTCGGGCGCTGCGCAACAATCCCCGCAGCGCGAGCGACGAGTTGATTCGGGCGATGGCGCGAACCGGCGGCGTCATGGGCATTTGCTTTCTCCCGTTTCTCTTGACCGCGGACGGCCGCACCAAGGCGACGCTCGAGGATCTGCTTGCGCATGTCGACCACGTCGTCGATCTCGTCGGCGTCGACCACGTCGGCTTCGGCTCGGACCTGACCGAAGAGATCAATCCGGCGGAGATGATGACGGAGACCGGAGCACTCGGCCAGCTGCCGAACCGGCCGTACAAACCGTCCGTATATCCGCCGCTGCCGTGGATCTTTCCCGAAGAAGCGAATTCGATGGCGAAATGGCAGAACCTGACGCTCGGACTCCTCGCACGCGGCTACTCGGACGACGACGCGGCGCAGATTATGGGCGGGAACTGGGCACGAGTCTACGGCGAGGTGTGGAAGTAGCGAGGACCCATCAGAAGATTGACGTCCCCTCCGGCCCCGCGAGCGCGAGGTACAATTGGGGGTCGCAGAACAGATCGTCGCGCGAGCAGCAGAAGATCTCCATCCCGCTGATGCGGAACCGCGCTCCCAAGAGCGATTCGAGCGCCGCGTGCGGCGCCGGGAGGGCGACCCGGTACATCCACGTGCGCGGCGCGGCTCCCCGATCAGCCGAGGCCGCCGCCTCCGCGGCCCATCGAAAGGCCGCGCCGACGGACGCGGCGGCATCTGGAGGCGTCGCGGCACCGAGCGGACCCAACCGCACTTCAGATCCGCGTGCGTCCTTCCGGATCCACGCGTACCCGTACCCCACGCGCGCGCCGCGGCGCACGAACCACAGCGGCACCGCCCCGATCTCGACCCAGAAGGCGTGATCCTCGGGACGCGCCCGGCCGCCGATGCGGGCGTCCAAAGCCGCGAACGCTGGATCGCCGACCGCGGCTGGTTCAACCGAGACATCCTTGCCCGGCAGTGCCGCGAGATCCGGCGCATCGGCGGCGAGCTGCAGGTGCGGCCACCGCGGTCGCATCCCCGCGCGGACGTAGAGCGCGAGCGCCCGCGGATCAAGGGAGCTCATCGTGCAGCGGGTGGCGGCGGGGTGCTCGAGTGCCTGGGTCAGGAGTGCGGTGCCGATGCCGTGCAACTGCCGCGCGGGAACGACGAACAGATCGGCAAGAAACATGACGCCCTCGCGGACGAACGAGGCCGCGTACCCGACGAGCTCGCCCTCTTCCTCCGCCACCCACAACTGCCCCGTGGTGAGCTCGTGCCGGAACAGCACGAGCGCCGGACTCCCGGGTGGGGCCGCGCCGCTGCCCGGGCGGGCGGTCGCCCACCAGACCTCGAACACCGCGTCAAGATCGGAGGCGCGCGCGGACCGGACCAGCACGGCCATCGTCGGTCCCGCGCCCGCCGGCGTCAGCGAGCGACGTCGGGCGACGGCTCCTCCGCCACGTCCGCGACGGTCCCCCCGGCCGCGCGCGCCAGCGCGTCGGGCGCGACCCCAAACACCGCGCGCGGCGTGCCGGCCGCCGCGTACACGATCGGGTGCGCGAGCAGCGTGCGGTCGACGTACACGGCCAGCGGCCGCCGGTGCCCGAGCGGCGGCACGCCGCCGATCGCGAACCCCGTCGCGTCTCGGGTGGCCTCCGCCGAGGCCTTCTCAACGCGGGCCGCCCCGGCGAGCCGCGCCACTTTCCCCACATCGACGCGATTCACGCCCGATGCCAGCACGAGGATCGGTGTGCCGTCCGCGAGGAACACGAGGGATTTGACGATCTGAGCGACCGAGGTGCCGACCGCGCGCGCGGCGTCCGCCGCGGTGCGGGTGCCTGCGGGATATTCGATGATCTCAACCGACAGCTGCCGCGCGGCGCACGCGGCGCGGACGCGCTCGACCGCGGGGCCGCCGTCACCCGCTTCAGGCATTCCGGTCACTTGTGAGGCGCGGAGAAGCTCTTCACGTACAAGATCACGAGCCACCGCTGGTTCGGGGTGAGCGAACCTTCCCACGGCGGCATCGCCGAGCCGGCGGCGCTGAACGGCGGCACGCTGCCGCCCTTCGTGACCCGCCAGAAGTAGTACCCGTCGGGCAGCTTCGCGTGGATCGGCGTCGCAAACGCGGCGGGCTTCGGATTCAGCGCGGATGCGGCGGGGCCGTCGCCTTGGCCGGTCAGTCCGTGACACGGGGCGCAGTTGGCCGTGAACAGGTCCTTCGCCTGGGCAAGGTTGGCCGCCGTCGGCGGGAGCGGGTTCTTCAGATTCGCGTACTCCGCCGGGGGTTCGGGCCGCGGCGAATTCGGGTTCTTGGGGTAGTCCGTCGTGGCCGCGAGCGCCGGTCCCGTAAACGGGGCCAGCGGCGCCGCCGGAGTGCCCGCGGATTGCGCCGCGGGCGGCTGCGCCCGCATCGACAGGATCTGCCGTCCCGTACAAGCGGAGAGCCCGAGGCACACCAGCAAAAACGCCCCGGCGAGGAGCGTACGGGAAGACATCCACCACCTCCGGACCATGAGCGACGGAGTGACGCGCTCGCGTGCTGCGGCGCAAAACGCCCTGCCGATGTGATTAGACGGCGGCGCGGAGATTCCCTGCGGCCTTACCGCGCGCCTCGGAGAAGCCGGTCGAGGCGCGCGGCGAGATCCCGCTCGCCCGCAGCGTCCGCAAACCCCCCGAGCTCCTCATCGCGGACGACCCCGTCCGCGTCCACGAACACCGTCGTCGGCAGCCCCACGATCCGGTAGGCCAGCGCGAGCCGGTCGCCCGGCGCGTACACCGTCGGGTAGTCGACGTGGTACCGCAGCGCAAACGCCACCGCGGCACCCCGGTCGTCGTTCGTGTCCACGCCGACGAACGTCACGCCCCGCGCCCGGTACGTCTGATACGCCCGCACGAGCAGCGGCGTCTCCGCCTGACACGGCCCGCACCAGGACGCCCAGAAGTTGAGCAGTACCGGCCGGCCGCGGAGGCTGCTCAGGGAAAGCGTCCCCCCCGCGAGGGCAAGGCGTGCCAGCGAGAACTCAGGCGCAGGCTTGCCGATGAGCGAGGCGGCCGGCTGGCCGGGGCGCCCCGCCGGGCCGAACGACAGCCACAGCCCGACCGCGGCCAGGCCGGCGACGACGCCGGCGCCGAGGCTCCACAGCAGGTGCCGCCGACGCCAGCGCCGCGCCTCGGCGTCCGCGGAGAGAGACGCCGGATCGGTGCCCATCCCGGTCAGTACGCGCGGGCGTAGTACACGACTTGAGTCGCGGTCCCGCCGCACCCCACGCACGGGCCCTCGGGGACCTCGTCCATGACGACCCGCGGCGACGCCCCGCTCGCGCGGCGGAGTGCCTGCTCGCATCCCTCCGCGTCGCACGCGCACAGCCTCACGAACCCGCGCCGGTCCGCGATCGCCGCCACCAGCTCGTCGGTCGTCGTCGCCGAGACGACGTGCGCGTCCAGGTACGCCTTCGCCTGACGGAACATCTCCGCGCCGAACATCCCGAGCGCGTCCGCGACCGCCGCCGCAATGCCGTCGAGCGGCACCGGACGCTTCGCCCCGCCGACCCGCGGGACCAGGACGGCCTGGCGCTGCGCGAGGTCGCGCGGGCCGAGCTCGAGCCGCAGCGGAACGCCGCGCATCTCCCAGTCGTTGAACTTGTACCCGGGCGTGACCTCGGTGCGGTCGTCGAGACGCACGCGCACGCCCGCCCGGGTGAGCGTGCCGGCAAGCTCCCGCGCGGCCGCGAGCACCGCATCGCGGTCCTTGCCGGCCAGGATCGGCACGATCACGACCTGAAACGGCGCGACCCGCGGCGGCAGCACGAGGCCGCGGTCGTCCCCGTGCACCATGATGAGCCCGCCGAGGGCGCGCCAGCTCACGCCCCAGGACGTCGTGTGCACGAGCTTCTCGGTGTTGTCGCTGTCCAGGAACTTGATGTCGAACGCCCGCGCAAAGTTCTGGCCGAGGTTGTGCGACGTTCCCGACTGGAGCGCCTGGCCGTCCGGCATCAGCGCCTCGATCGTGTACGATCGCAGCGCCCCCGGGAACTTCTCGCTCTCGGGCTTCCGCCCCGACAGCACGGGGATCACGAGGTCGGTCTCCACGAAGTCCCGATAGACTTCGAGCATCTGCCGCGCCTCGGCCTCCGCCTCCTCGGCCGTGCGGTGCGCGGTGTGCCCCTCCTGCCACAGAAACTCCATCGTCCGGAGAAACGGCCGCGTGGCCTTTTCCCAGCGCACGACGTTGCCCCACTGGTTGATCAGCACCGGGAGGTCGCGGTACGAACGGATCCAGCGCGCGTACATGTGCCCGATGATCGTCTCGGACGTCGGGCGGACCGCGAGCGGCTCGGCCAGCTCCTCGCCGCCGCCGCGGGTCACCCACGCCAGCTCGGGCGCGAACCCCTCGACGTGCTCGGCCTCGCGGGCGAAAAAGCTCTGCGGGATGAACAGCGGGAAATACGCGTTCACGTGCCCGGTCGCCTTGAAGCGGCCGTCGAGGCCCTGCTGCATCAGCTCCCAGATCGCGTACCCGTACGGCCGCACGACGATGCAGCCCCGGACCGGCGAGTAATCGGCGAGCTCGGCCTTGAGCACGACGGCCGTGTACCACTCGGAGAACTGCGCGGCTTTGGAGGGGATTTCCTTAACGAACCCGCTCTCCTCGATGGACTGCCCGGATGGCCCCGGCATCCTCCGCCTCCCGCGCCGTGGTCGCCGACGGCACGCCGGCGGCGGCACAACACGAGCCTCCACGTCCCCGGGACGGGAGGCTCCGTGAGTGCGTCGTCATTCTAGCACTGCCCCGAGACGACCGTCAAACGAACCGCGGCGGGCGGCCCGGGCACGAGCCCGCGCGCCGCCCGCCGCAACGCGAGCATGATTCGTCCGGAGCGCGTCAGTCTATGCCGGCGGCTGGTCGTTGAGGATGTCCGTCCCGAACGGCAACACCCCCGGGATCAGCCACTTGGTCCACATGTCGTCGATCTTCGCCTGATAGTAGTCGATGTCGTCGTCGTTGAAATGCGCGAAGCGGCCCTGCTTCAGCAGATAGTCGCGCACGGGGAGCCGCTTCTGGCGCCCCTCCGCGATCTGCTTCGACTTGCCGTACAGCCTCAGCTGGTGGTCCTCGACCTCAAACAGCGGGAAGACGCCGGACAGGACCGCGAGCTCTCCCATCTCGTGGGACAGCATCGGATCGTAATCCCAGCCCTTCGGGCACGGGTCGAACGAGTGGATGAACGTCGGACCGCCGATCGTGAGGGCCTTCCGGATCCGGTTCATGAAATCCACCGCGTAACTGGCGCACACGGTGCCGACGTAGCGGCATTCCGAATGCCCGGCCGCCAGCATTGCCGCGGTGTTCTTCTTCCAGCGCCGGTTCAGGATCCGCTTCGCCTTGCCGGCCGGGCTGAACGACGTGTACGCGCCGTAGGGCGTGCTGCCGGACGCCTGAATGTCCGTGTTGGCGTAGGACTCGTTGTCGTAGAGCAGGATCAGATGGTTGTACTCGGTGTGCTGGAGCGCCGCGGAGATCGCGGATAGCCCCATGTCGGCCCCGCCGCCGTCGCCGCAGAACGAGATGATGTTGATCGGCTCGGCCTTGATCTTGCCCTTCCGCATCAGCGCCTTATACCCCGCGGCGGTGCCCACGGCGGCCGACCCGGAGGAGCCGAGCTGCGTGTGCATCCACGGCACGACCCACGGCGTGCTGTAGTAGGTGGTGTTGGCCACGTACATGCAGCCGGTGCTGCCCAGCACGACGGTGCGGGGGCCGGCCGCCTTGACCATCAGCTTCATCACCAGCGCCGACTCGCACCCCTGGCACGTGCGGTGCCCGGAGGTGTAATACTCCTCGAGCGGCACCCGCTTCACACCCTTGAACGGCTCGAGGACCGGCAGCGGGATCGTGGTCGTCTCAGGACTGTCCATCGCGTCTCCTCCCTATGCCCGGACGCCGATCCAGACGGTGTCCGTGGGGGACTTGCCGCTCTCGGCGGCCTTGCGGGTCAGGTCGAACATCTCGCGCACGTTCGGGATCGTCACCTCGCGGCCGCCGAGCCCGCCGATAAACCCCACCACCGGGGGACGGCGGTCCTGCGGATACAGCGCCGCGCGGATCTCGTTGGCGACCACCCCGCTGTTGAAGGGCGACCCCATCGAGAAGTCGCGGTCGATGACGCCGATGCCCTGGAAGCGGGACAGCACGCGGCCGAGCCCCTCGTGGTCGAAGGGCCGGAACCACCGGATGCGCACGAATCCGACTTTCTGCCCCTGTTCGCGCAGCTTCCGCACCACCACGCGCACGGGCATCGAGAGCGTGCCCATCCCGACCAGCACGATCTCCGCGTCGTCGGTGTAATACTCCTCGAAGAACGGGCTGCCCTCGCCGCGGCCGAAGATCCCGCGGAACTCTTTCCAGGCCTCCTCGATCACCCCGGACGCGTGGCGCATCGCCTGGTCGGTCTGCATCCGGATCTCCATCAGCCAGTCCTCGTTCACCTGCGGGGCGATCGTGATCGGGTTGTCCGGGTGGAACACCATGTTCCCGCGGTCGTACTTCGGCAGGAACCGATCGACCCAGGAGCGCGGCGGCACCTTCACGAGCGACTGTGAGTGCGTGAGAAACGCGCCGTCGGTACTGATGGCCACGGGGAGAAACACGCGGTGGTCCTCCGCGACGCGGTACGCCATCAGCGTCGTATCGAGCGCCTCCTGCGCGGTATCCACCCATACGTGGAGCCATCCCAGGTCGCGCGCCGCGAGCGCGTCGTTGTGCTCCGTGCCGAAGGCGCCCGGATCGTCGAGCGCGCGGTTCCCGACCATCGCGATCAGCGGCAGGCGCAGCGCCGGCGTGACCGCGATCGCCTCGAACGCGTAGCACCAGCCGACGCCGCTCGACCCGCACATCGCCCGTGCGCCGACCGCCGACGCGTGCTTCGCGATCTCGAACTGGCTGTGCTCGCTCTCGGCGACGATGTACTCGGCGTCCTGCTCGCCGTCGGCGATCTGCTTCGCGACGTACTGCATCAGCGTGTCGTACGGCCGGATCGGATAGGCCGTGAGCACGTCCACATCCACGAGCTTGGTGGCCACCGCCACCGCCTCGCTGCCGCTGATCAGGGCTTCCTGTTCCACCTCGGCGGGCTGGACCGCCGTCGCCTCCGCGTCCACTACTCGCCTCCCCCTTCGCCGCCCGAGCCCGCGCGCGACTTCGCGATCTGCTCCTGGTACTGCCCGCGGTACCGGAACCCGTGCGACCGCTCGGGCTGCTGCGACGTCACCTGTCGGAGCCAGGTCGCGTACTCCTGCTTGTCCGTCTTGTAGCGCTCCCACTGGCTCTTGTGGTCGGTGAACGCGGCTTCGTTCACCATGGTGATGCACGCGTCCACCGGGCACACCGCGGCGCACACGCCGCAGCCGCAGCACGCCTCCGCGTTGACGTCGTACGTCTGGTCCGGGGTCACGTCGAAGCAGCTGTCCGGACACTGCAGCCAGCACAGCGTGCACTTCACGCACTTGTCGAAGTCGACGACCGGCCGCATCGTCCGCGTCGAGAATTTCTTGAAGTAGGGGTTCCGGGCGGGCCGGTAGCCGCCGACCTGGTCGCCGAACGTCACCGGCTCGCCGAGCACCATCGCGTCAACGGCGACGCCCTCGCGCATCGTCGTCCAGCCGGGCAGGTCGAACGAGTACGGGATCTCGGGATTGCCCTCGTCGGGATTCACCACGCGGATCTCCGTCTGCTCGTAGGAGCGCCGGGCGGAGACCACCTTCAGGTCGTCCTTCCACTCCTCTTTGACCGCCCGGAGCATCGCGTCGAGGCCCACGAGATCCGGACACACCTTGGCGAGCGCCCCCAGGATCCGGACGTCGGTGTGGTCGTTCTTGTACACCCACAATCCGGAGAAGCTCGGGATGCCGGGAATGACGGCGAGGCGGTACGGGTACGGCTTCCGGTGGCAGAACTTCACGATCTCGTCCGCCGGCAGCGTCGAGGTCACGACCAGGATGCCGTTCTCCTTGACCTTCTGGTTGATCGGCTGAAGACCGTACCACGCCCAGGACTCGACGCCCTTGCACAACATGTCGTCAACTGAGATCGTGACGTCGGTCTCCTGCGGCTCGTATTGCGCCATGCTGAGCTCGAGCTCGTCCTGGTTCGGCGCGACGATCGCGAAGTTCTTCGCCGGCACGCCGTTCCGCTCCGGGGAGTCGCCGTACCGACCGAACGCGATCCCGATCTTGCCGTCCCGCCGCGCGGCGAGCACGACGCCCCGGCTGATGTTCTTCGCCAGGGTCTTCTGATAGATCCCCCGGTAGACGATCTCTACCGAGACAGCGCGTCCCATGGGACACCTCCCTCCGCCCGGCCCGCAATGGGAGTCCCGGCGGGGAACAGAATCGTCTCGATCTCTTCGATGTGCACCCGCATGCTGACGGCGGCGCCCTCGGGATCCCGCCGGCGAATCGCCTCCAGGATCCGGTAGTGCCCCTCGAGCGAGATCTCCGCGCGTCCCGGGCCCTGGAGCGATCGGACCCGGCTCTCGCGCAGGAGGTCCATGAGGACGTCCATCGTGCGCAGGATCACCGGGTTCTTGGCGGCGGTGGCGATGCGGTAATGAAACGCGTGGTCCTCGTCGACCGCGTTCTCGCCGGCCAGGACGCGCCCGCGCTGGCGGGCCACAATCTCCTCGAGGGCGCGCACGTCGTCTTCGGTCGCGCGAAACGCCGCCGCGCGGGCGAGCTGCGGCTCGAGCATCTTGCGCATGTCGAACAAATCCGCGACGAGATCTTTGGAAGACGAGAGCGCGTCCGCGAGCGGACTGACGATGGCGTCGATCGGGATCTGCTTGACGACCGTGCCCTCGCCGTGGCGCGCCTCAACGAGGCCGCGGGTCTCGAGCACGCGGATCGCGTCACGGACGGACGTCCGGCTGACGCCGAACACCTCGGCCAGCTCGCGCTCGGCGGGCAGCCGGTCGCCGGGCTTCAAGCGCCCCTCCGCGATGAGACGGTGAATCTGAGCGGCGACCTCGGCGTAGATCTTTGTCTTTCTGATAGGCTCAAGGTCGGCCTGGACCGGCCGCTCGGCATTCGGCACCGGGGAGATCGCTGCGCCTCCTTCCGGGCTAGAACGCATTGTGGATTCTGGTTGAAGGGGGCTGGCCGATACGATTTTGTCGTTCGTACCGCCCCCGGCGAGTGGCCTAGTGGTTAGACCACCCGTTGCCCCAAGTATGTCCGCTTCCTTCTCGTGTGTCAACAGTGGAACCAGATCGAAAGCAATTCCGTATTGCTTGCTATAATCAATTAGTTGAATGCGTAAGTCAATTGGTCGTGCGTAGTCGATATGTCGGAGCTATCAAATGTCAATGGAACCGAAACTCGACCAGCGCGTCACGGCCGTGCGGCGATTCAACCGCTTCTACACGCAAAAGATCGGCGTGCTCGGCGGATATCTGAAGAGCCCGTTTTCGCTGACCGAGGTGCGCGTGCTCTACGAACTCGCCCACCGCGAGCGGACGACCGCGACGCAGCTCGGCCGGGAGCTCGGGATCGATGCGGGCTATCTCAGCCGCATCCTGCGCGGGTTCGAGCGCCGCGGATTCATCGCGCGGACTCGGTCCGACGCGGACGGCCGTCAGAACGTTATCACCCTCACCCCGACCGGACACGGCGGATTCGCGCCGCTCGACGCGCGGTCGCGGGACGAGATCGCCCAACTGCTCGGGACCTTGTCCGACGCCGAGCAAGCGGCGCTGATCGCGTCCATGAGCACCATCGAACGCGTGCTGGGAGCGCCGCCGGAGCGGCCGGCCCCCTATCTGCTGCGCGCGCACCAGCCGGGCGACATGGGCTGGGTGGTGCAGCGTCACGGGGTGCTCTACGCCAGGGAGTACGGGTGGGACGAGACGTTTGAAGCGCTCGTGGCGGAGATCGCCGCCGCGTTCATCCGGCAGTTCGACCCCAAGCGGGAGCGCTGCTGGATCGCGGAACGCGACGGGGAGCCGGTGGGATCCGTCTTCCTTGTCCGGAAGTCCGACGAGGTCGCGCAGCTGCGCCTGCTGCTCGTCGAGCCGGCGGCGCGCGGGCTCGGCATCGGGCGGCGGCTCGTCGACGAGTGCGTCCGCTTCGCGCGGCTGGCGCGATACCGGTCGATCACGCTGTGGACCAACAACGTACTGCTCGCCGCCCGTCACCTCTACGTTGAGGCCGGGTTCCGGCTGACGCACGAAGAACCGTACCATGGCTTCGGCCACGACCTCGTGGGCGAAACGTGGGATCTCGATCTGTGACCGCGCCGCGATGACGCGGCCCGCCCGGTTCGCGAAGCATCCCGCAGCCACGCGCCGCCATGCCCGGCATCCGGGACCGCGCCCCCGGTAGCCCGGCCGTCTCCGCGGATCGGGCGGCCGCGCGAACCCGCCTCCTCGCCGCGGGCGCCGCCGCGGCGACCGGGGTGCTCGTCGGGTCCGCGATCGTCGCGACCCGCGTCGTCGTCAACCAAACCGGACCGGCGTCGCTCGCGCTGCTCCGCTACGTCATCGGATTCTGCTGCCTGCTGCCGCCCGCACTCGCCGCCGCGCGCGGCGTGCGGTTCGAGCGGCGCGATCTCGTGCCGCTCGCGCTGCTCGGCATCATCCAGTTCGGTCTCCTGATCGCGCTGCTGAACTACGCGCTGCGGTTCATCCCGTCGGCGCGCGCGGCACTGCTGTTCGCGACGATGCCGCTCCTGACGATGCTGCTCGGCGCGGCGCTCGGGCGCGAACGCGTCACCGCGGCGAAGACCGCGGGGGTGCTGCTCACGATCGTCGGCGTCGCCCTCGCGCTCGGCGAGCGGGCGATCGGCGCGGGGGCCGTCTCCCGCGCGTGGACGGGCGGGATCGCGGCGCTCGCCAGCGCGCTGTGCGGCGCGGTCTGCAGCGTCCTCTACCGCCCGTATCTCAGGAAATACCCGACCCTGCCGGTGAGCGCGTTTGCGATGCTGGCCGCCGTGGCGTTCCTCGCCGTGCTCGCCGGGGGCGAAGGATTTTTCCGGGAGCCGCTGCGGTTCACGACGGACGGGTGGCTGGCCGTCCTGTTCATCGGGGCGAACAGCGGCGTCGGATACTACCTCTGGCTCTGGGCGCTCGGCCACGCCGAGCCGACCCGCGTGACCGTGTTCCTCGCGCTCAGCCCCATCACCGCAGCCGCGCTCGGCGCATGGCTGCTCCACGAGACGCTGTCGGCGCTCGCGCTCGCCGGACTCGGCTGCGTCGTGGCGGGGCTGTGGATCGCGCACTGGCGCCCGGCCGCTCGGAGCGCGGCGGGTCGCGTGGTATGATGGCCTCATGTCGACCGCCGCGGGCCGCGCGCGCCCGCCCGTGAAGAAAGGCGAGGAGGTCGCGCTCACGATCGACCGCCTCGCGTACGGCGGCCGCGGCGTCGGACGCGTCGACGGGTTCGTCGTGTTCGTGCCGGAGGTCGCCCCGGGCGACCGCGTGCGGGCGCGCCCGTGGCGCATCAAGTCGGGGTACGCCGAGGCCGACCTCGCCGCGGTCGACGTGCCGTCTGCCCTGCGCGCGGTGCCCCCCTGTCCCCACTTCGGCCCCTGCGGCGGCTGCATCTGGCAGCACGTCGCGTACGAGGCGCAGACGGCCGCGAAAGAAGACATCGTGCGCGACAGCCTGGCGCACCTCGGAGGCGTTCGGGACGTCGAGGTGCGGCCGATCATCGCGATGGCCGATCCCTGGCGCTACCGGAACAAGATGGAGTTCGCGTTCCACCCGGACGGGTCGCTCGGACTGCACCGGCGCGGCGCGTTCGACCGCGTCGTGGCGATCGACACCTGCCTGCTGCAGAGCGACGCCGCAAACGACATCCTCCGACTCGTGCGGGAGTTCGCCGACGGGTCCGGGCTGTCGCGGTACAACGCCCGCGACCACACGGGCCTCCTGCGGCAGGTCGTGATCCGCGAGGCGCGCGCGACGGGAGAGATCATGGTCGGCGTGGTCACCACGGCGCGCGAGGTACCCGGCCTCCAGGGGCTGGCCGAGCGGCTGATGCGGGCGCAGCCGCGCATCGTAGGCGTCCTGCACGGCCTGAACGCGGGGCCGTCGGACGGCGTCCCGCTCGCGGGCCTCACGGTGCTGGCCGGACGCGGCCACCTGATCGAACAGCTCGCGGGCCTGCGGTTCCGGATCGGCCTCGAGACGTTTTTCCAGACCAATACCGCGCAGGCGGAGCGGCTCGCCGAGACCCTCGAGGGGTTCGCGTCGCTCGGCGGCGGCGAGACCGTCTACGATCTGTACTGCGGCGTCGGGACGTTCGCGCTCGCCCTCGCGCGGCGTGCCGCGCGCGTGTACGGCATCGAGGTCGCGCCGTCCGCGGTCGAGGCCGCGCGGGAAAACGCCGTGCTCAACGCGATTCCGAACGTCGAATTCGCGAGCGGCGACGTCCGCACTGCGCTGCCCGAGCTGCGCCGCCGGGCGGCGCCGCCGGACCTGCTCGTGCTCGACCCGCCGCGCAGCGGCGCCGGCGGGCGCGTGATGCGCCGCATCGCGGAGGCGCGCGCCCCGCGGGTCATCTACGTGTCGTGCAACCCGACCACGCTCGCGCCCGACCTCAAGGACCTCGTCGCGGGCGGGTACGCGATCCGCACCGTGCAACCGCTCGACCTGTTTCCGCAGACGTACCACGTGGAGTGCGTGGTGCTCGCGGAGCGCTCCGGCTGACCGGAGACCACGCGCGTCCGGCGGAGTTCGCGCGCCGCCGGCGCGTCCGAGAGGTGAGGACATGACCGTACGCTTCCACCCGTTCGCGCTGGAGCGCCTCCTCTCCCAATGGGAGAACCGCGTGGCGTACAACCTCTCCGAGAGCGGCGTGCATCCGCTCGCCCTCGGCGAACTCGTGACCGATGCGGCCGGCGTCGAGGCGCTGCTCCGCACGCCGCTGACGTACCCGCAGACCAACGGGCTGCCCGAGCTGCGCGAGCGGATCGCCGCGCTGTATCCGGGCAGCACCCCCGAGCAGATCGTCGTGACCAACGGCTGCGCCGAGGCGAACTTCAACACGCTCCAGACGGTCGCGGGCGCCGGCGACGAGATCGCGCTCATGCGCCCAAACTACATGCAGCTCTGGGGCGTCGCGCAGAACGCCGGGATCGACGTCCGCACGTTCGCGCTCGAAGAGTCGCGCGCGTGGGCGCTCGACCTGAACGCGCTCGAGGCCGCCGTCAGGCCCCGGACCACGGTCGTCGCCGTCTGCAATCCCAACAATCCCACCGGCCACATCCTGACTGAGCGCGAGATGGCGCAGGTCGTCGCCGCGGCCGAGCGGGTCGGCGCGTGGCTGCTCGCGGACGAGGTGTACGCGGGCGCGGAGCGCGTCCGGCGCGAGGTCACGCCGTCGTTCTGGGGCCGGTACGACCGCGTGCTCGCCACCGGAGGCCTCTCGAAGGCGTATGGGCTGCCCGGACTGCGGATCGGCTGGGTTGTGGCGCCGCCCGAGGTGGCCGCGCAGATCTGGGCGCGCCAGGACTACACCACGATCAGCTCGTCGATGCTCAGCAACAAGCTCGCCGCGATCGCCCTCGCGCCGGAGGTGCGCGCGCGCCTGCTCGAGCGCAGCCGGGGGTACGTCTCGCGCGGGTTTGCGCAGCTCGCCGGGTGGGTGGAGCAGCACCGCGACCGCCTGTCGCTGGGCTCGGCGGATGCCGGCGCGATCGGATTCGTCCGGTACGACCTCCCGATCGGTTCGATCGAGCTGTGCGAGCGGCTGCTCGCGGAGCAGGACGTCCTCGCCGTGCCGGGGGACCACTTCGGGATCGACCGCCATCTCCGGCTGAACCACGGGCTTCCGTCCGCCTACGTGCAGGCGGGGCTGGACCGGATCTGGAACACGATGAGCGCGTGTTTGGAGAACCCACCAGAGGTCCGAACACCCCGATAAGATCAGGGGGCTGCACGACCGGCCATCTGGCACATCCCTGGCGGCGCCGAGTGTGCCTGGGGCGCCGGCCCGTCGTCCCTGCGGTGTGTTCGGGCGCAATGTCGATTGTCCGGGCGACCCACACCGATCCAGTGTCACGGACCGCATCCGCGGGGAGGGAATACCTAGAACGCGCTACGCGTCGGGCTGCCACATCCTCACGACGTGGCAGGCCACACGAGTGTAGTCAGGGAGGAATGCCGTATGCAGACGATCACCCCGTTCTTGTGGTTCGACGGACGCGCGGAAGAGGCGGCGCGGTATTATACGTCGATCTTCAAGCACTCAAAGATTCTGGGCATGAGTCGCTATGGAGAGGCGGGTCCGGGACCGAAGGGAACCGTGATGGTCGTGCAATTCCAGCTCAACGGACAGGAGTGGCTGGCGTTAAATGGCGGCCCGCAGTTCAAGTTCACGGAAGCGATCTCGTTTGTCGTGCACTGCGATACGCAGGAAGAGGTCGATGAGTTGTGGGAGAAGCTCTCTGAAGGCGGAGTGCCAAATCGCTGCGGCTGGCTCAAGGACAAATTTGGGGTGTCGTGGCAGATCGTGCCGACCATCCTGGGTAAGATGATGCAAGATAAGGACAACGCGAAGACGCAGCGAGTCATGAACGCGATGCTGCAAATGGATAAACTTGATATTCAGCGCCTCCAACAAGCCTACGATCAAGGATGACCCGGCGGTCGCGGACGCGCGTCTAAACGCTCCGGGGGCTCCAACGAAGTCACATCACGGCCGCACGCCCGCCGGCCGATCCAGCAGGACGGCGTTGACGCGTTCGACAACATCACCGCGACGAACCTGCGCGGCACGCGGCACTCTCGCGCACGCGCCGCGCGCGGTCAGGGGCGCCGCGTCCCCTCGAGCAGCGCCAGGCTCGCGAACGACACGATCCCGCCGGCCGGATCGAGCGCCTGTCCGTACCGCAGGAGACGCCCCTCAACGGGCTCGAGCACGCGCAGCGCCGTGTACACCGCGGACAGCGCGTCGATGTGCCGGGGATTGCCCCCGGCGGCGGCGGTGCGCCAGAACTCATCCGGGTCGCCCCGCACGATCGCCTCCAGCACCACGCGGTCGGCCAGCGAGGTGCGGGACGCCAGCGCGTCGGTGACGGGGTCCGGATCTCCGAACCGCGGGCCGACGTGGCTGAAATCCACGCTCACCACCAGGCCGACGTCGGGACGCGCGCGCACGACCTCGCGCAGCCCCGACACCACGCGCTCGACCTCGTCCACGCCGCGCGGCGGCTCCTCCGCCGCCCAGCCCTCGAAGCTCGAGCACAAGATCGGCACGATGCTGAACGGACGCCCGTCGAGCGCCCGCTGCATGAACACGATCGGGAACTCGAGCGAGTGCTCGGTGCGGTGCACGATCTCGTGCGCGGTGAGGTCGCCGGTCCGCGCCGTGAGCGCGCGCACGAGCTCCCGATCCACGGGGACGGTCCCGAGCGGGGTCTCGAACGACTTCTCGGTCAGCACGACGGGCGCGGGCGGCGCGGTGTGGGCGACGCCGAGCACCACGAACGACGTGGCGCGCGACGCGCGCAGCGCCGCGTACCCCCACCCGTAGCACCAGCCCCCGCGCGGGAAGTCGATGTGCGGCGCGATGATCCCGCGCGGCGCCAAGCCGTCGAGCTCGCCGGGATCCACCCCGCCGAGGTACCCGTCGAGGACCGCGCGGAGCTCGTCGGGATCCTCAGGGTACGACGCGCCGGCGTGCTGGGCGGCCCGCACCGGCGACGCGCGAAACGCCTCTTCCACCGCGCGGCGCCGGGCCGCGAACGCGTCGGTCTCGAGCAGGCCGACCCGGTCCAGCTCCTCCAGCAGCCGCTGCAGGTCCGCGCGGAGCAGCAGGTCGCCGCCGAACCGGCGGACGTACTCGGCCTGGACGTCCGCCGCGGTCCGCCGCCCGTCCAGCAGCGCGGCGATAAAATACACCGGCGGCGGCAGCAGCATGACGCCGTCGACAAAGCCTTCCGGGTCGCGGACCGCGATCACGGTCTCGCCTCCCTGACGCACCGGGAAGAAATCGAGCGGCCGCAGCCTCGGCAGCGCCGCCGCACGCGGCCGGCCCGGGCCTGACGCATGCTCCCCCGGCCCCTGCATCGCGCCGCCGGTGCGCGCTAGGCGTCCTTCGCGAGGCGCGCAAGCAGCGGCATGATGTCGGTGCCCATCAAGGTCCCGAGGCTGCCGTGCGCGCACGCCGCTTCATTGAAGACACGGCTCCCGTCGGGCCGGACGCCCGCGCCCGCGACGAGCAGCGGGACCGGGTCGTCGGAATGCCGACCGAGGGTGGCCGGCGTCGCGTGGTCCGCGGTGACGGCGATCACGACATCGTCGAGCGATACCAGATCGAGGAGCGTGCCGAAGAACACCCGATCGATCGTCTCGATGATCGCGGTCTTGCCCCGCCAGTCGCCGTCGTGCCCAGGCTCGTCGGGCCCCTTGATGTGGATGTAGAGCCCGCCGTGGTTGCGGTACTCGCGGGCCGCCGTCTGGGCCCACTCAGCGTAGACCCGCTCCTTGTCGGCCCCGCTCGGCGGCACGGGGATGACCGTCATGCCGGAGAGCTCCGCGATGCCGCGCTCGACCGGCATTTCCACGAAGCAGCCGAACTCGATGCCGAACCGCTCCGCGATCGGCGGCAGCTTCGGGAGGTGGTCGCCCGCATCGCGCACGAGGAGCAGGTTCGCCGGGGGCCGTCCGCGCTCGCGGCGCCGCGCGTTCGCGGGATGGCGATCCAGCACTTCCTGCGCGCGGTCGGTAAACTCGTTGACCAGGGCCGCGGCGGTCCGGGCCTCCTCGCTGCCGTCGAGCGGCTCGCAGCGCACGACCTGGTTGCCCACGACCGCGTTGGCCACGCCGAGCCCGTCGCCGACGCGCCCGTACGCCGGATCCGTGTTGCTGATCTTCGCCGACAGACGCCCGCCGCGCCGGCGGATCGCGACCGCCGCCCGGTGCCCGATGCTCGCCTGCACCTCGAGCTCCGCGGGCGCCGCGGTCAGCTTAATCTCGCGCGTCAGCGCGTCCGCGAGCGCGTGCGCGTCCTCGGAGGCAAGATCGCGCCCGGCGCGCCGGTCGAGGATCGTGCGCCCCTCGCCGGTCGCGAAGTTGCCGCGCAGCGCGAGATTCCCGTCCGCGAACGCCATGCCGGAGCCGACCACCTCGAACACACCGCGCCCCGTGTGGTACTTGAACGGATCGTAGCCGAGGATCGCCATGACGGCGACGTCCGACTCGGGCGCGATTCCCTTCCCGACCGTCTGCACCAGCCCGGTCTGGCCGTCGAGCGTGAGCGCGCCGAGAAACGGCACCGCCGCCGCCTCGAGCGGCGTCCGGCCGCCGAGCTGGGGCACCGGGCGGTCTCCGAGACCGTCCAGCACCACGTACAGCACCTTCTTCATCGCGCGCCTCCTCGCAGCCGGGCCAGCAGGTCCGGGCTCAACGTCCCTCGGCAGACCTCTTCTACCGGACCGGTGAGGTGCAGGACGTCGTCCGGCCCCGCCTCGACCGTGAGCGTCCCCCCCGGGCTCGCGACGGTCACGCGACGCCCCGTGAATCCGTGCCGGATGCACGCCGCGGCGACCGCGCTCGAGCTGCTGCCGGACGCCATCGTCTCCCCCGCGCCCCGCTCCCAGATCCGGATCGTGACGCGGCTCGGGGAGTCCACGCGCACGAACTGGACGTTGGTCCGGTTGGGAAACATTGGATGGTGCTCGAGCGCCGGCCCCAGCCGCGCGAGATCGACCGCGGCGGGATCGGCCACGAACACGATGCAATGCGGGTTGCCGACGGAGACCGCGGTCACCTCGAGCGTGTCACCCGCGGCCTCGACGCGCTCCCCGACGATCTCGCGGTCGGGGCCGGTCGCGGGGATCTCGCGGCTGCGGAATGTCGCGCGTCCGATGCCCGCGGTGATCGAGCGCACCTTGCGCCCCCGCAGGTCGAGCGTGACCGGGACCACCCCGCCCTTCGTCTCGACGCGAAACGCGCGGCGCCGGGTGTAGCCGTGGTCCCACAGAAATTTTGCGAAGATGCGGATGCCGTTGCCGCTCTTCTCCGCCTCGCTGCCGTCGGGGTTCAGAATCCGCACCCCGAACTCGGCGCGGCGGCTGCGCTCGAGCGTCAGGATCCCGTCCGACCCGACGCCGAGGTTGCGGTGGCAGATCAGGCGGATCGCCCGCGGCGTCAGCCGGACCGAGAGCGCGCGCGGGTCCATCACGAGGTAGTCGTTCCCGAGGCCGTGGGATTTCACGTACTCGTTGCGCCGCAGGCGCGCCATCGTCATGCCCTCCGCGCGGGATGCTTCCGAGTGCGCGCCCGGCGCAGCGCGCTGCCGATCACGCGCCGGAGCAGATCGGAAAACTCGATGCCGCCCGCGCGGGCGGCGAGCGGGATCAGGCTGCCCTGGGTCATCCCGGGGATCGTGTTGGCCTCCAGGGCCACGATGTTCCCGCCGGACAGGAACAGATCGATCCGCGAGCACCCCTCGCAGCCGAGGATGTGGTGGACCCGCACCGCGACCTCGGCGGCCCGCGCGGCCGCGTGCGCGGGAATGCGCGCCGGCACGATCTCCTCGGACGCGCCCGAGACGTACTTCGCCTCGTACGTGAAGAATTCGCGCTTCGGGACAATCTCGATCACCGGCAGCGCCTGCGCCTCTCCCGTGTCCGGGTCCTCGAGCACGGCGCACGTCAGCTCCGTCCCCTCGAGGTACTCTTCGATCAGCGCGAGGGTCCCGTACTCGAGCGCGGCGTCGACCGCCGCGGGCAGGGCGTCGGCGTCGCGCACGATCGTCACCCCGATGCTCGAGCCGACGGCGTTCGGCTTGACGACGCACGGATACCCGAGGTCCCGGCCGACCTGGGCCGCGACCGCCGCGCGGTCGGCCGGCCAGTGGACGTCGTCGACCGCGACGTACGCGGGGACCGGGATGCCGTTCGCCTGCAGCATCTGCCGGCTGCGGAGCTTGTCCATCGCGAGCGCGCTCGCGAGCACGCCCGACCCGGTGTAGGGGATGCCGAGCAGCTCCAGCAGCCCCTGGACGGTGCCGTCCTCGCCGTACGGCCCGTGCATGGCAATGAACGCCACGTCCACCACCCCGCCGCCGACGACCTCGTCGATCCGCCGCGCCTGGGGCACCAGCGCGACCGCCGCCGGCGCCTCGGCGGGCGCGCCGCCGTCCGGCGCGCGGCCGGACTCGGCCAGCCGCAGCAGATCCGGACGCGGCAGCCACTGGCCGTCGAGGCTGATCTCCACCGGCAGCACGTCGAACCGCGACGGATCGAGGGCCGCGACCACCTGCTCGCCGCTGCGCAGCGACACTTCCCGCTCGGGCGACGGTCCGCCGAGCAGCACGGCAACGCGGATCTTCCGCGGGGTGGACGGGCGGGACTCCAACGGCGGGTGTGCGGGGTCTGGCGACATGGACTCACGGCGATGTTCGGGGGCGAAGGAGCAATCCCCTCCGGCGTGGTACGACACCAGCGTGGCGACGTCTCCCGTGCGCGGCGTAGTCTTCGATCTCGGCAGCACCCTCATCCGCCGCACCGGCCCCGAGATCGAACAGCAGGTGTGCACCTCGCTCGGCGCGTGGGCCGCTTCCGAGCTCGGCTGCCGGGATCCCGACGCGCTCGCGGCCCGGCTCCTCGAGCTGCGGCTCGGCGCCGCGCGCCGGTCCGACGAGGACCAGGTAGAGTCCCTCGCCTCCGACACGATCGCCGCGGCACTCGGCGAGGCCGGCCTGCGGCCGGACGAGGCGGCGCTCCGCCGCGCGGAGGCCGCGTTCTTCAAGCCCGAGGTGCGGATCAGCCGCCTCTATCCCTGGGCGCACGAATCGCTGGACGCGCTGGTCGCGATGGACCTCCGGCTCGGGATGATCAGCAACGCGACGGGGCATCGATCCATCGTGGAACTCACGCAGCGGCACGATATCTTCCGCTATTTCGACCCGCTGGTTACCTCGGCGGGATTCGGCCGCCGGAAGCCCCATCCCGACATCTTCACCCACGTCCTCGAGGCCTGGGGGATCCCGGCCGCCGACGCCGTGATGGTGGGCGATTCGCTCGGCTACGACGTCCTGGGAGCCGAGCGCGTCGGGATGCGCTCGATCCTGGTCGACATCGAGCCCCATCCGGACAACCCGAGCTTCGAGCAGCGGGTCCGGCCGACCGCCCGCGTGACGTCGCTGCGGGAGATCCCCGAGATCGTGCGCGGCTGGTCCGCGGGGTAGCGCCTCGGCGGGCGGGCCCGCCGGTCAGGAACGCCTGCGCCGCAGGAATCCCGAGAGACCGTCGCCGACCAGGCTGAACGCGATGCCGACGATGGTGATCGCGATCCCGGGAAACGTCGGCAGCCACCACGCCGTCTCCACGTACTCGCGCGACTCCGCGATCATCGCGCCCCACTCCGGAATCGGCGGCTGCACGCCGAGCCCGAGAAAGCTGAGCGACGCGCCGGCGAGGATGTTGAGCACGACGGCGGACATCGCGAAGACCACCGCGGGGCCGATGACGTTCGGCAGGAGATGCCGGACGATGACCCTGGCGTCGCTCGCGCCGATCGCCCGTGCGGCCAGCGTGTACTCCAGCTGCTTCGCGATCAGGATTTCCCCTCGGATCAACCGCGCGAACGCGACCCAGCCGACGAGGATCAAGGCGAAGTACATGTTGATCAGGCCGGGCCCCAGGATCGCGACGATCGCGATCAGCAGGACGTAGAATGGAAAGGCCACCTGCACGTCGATGACGCGCATCAAGACCGTGTCGATGAGGCCCCCGTAGTAGCCCGAGACGGCCCCGACGCCGACGCCGACCACCAGCGGCAGCGCCGTGCACAGGAACCCGACCGAGAGATCGATCCGCGTCCCGTAGATGATCCGCGACAGCTGGTCGCGCCCGAATTTGTCCGTGCCGAGCGGGTGCGCCGCCGACGGGGGCTGCACCGCGGCGGCGTAGTCCTGCCGGATCGGGTTGTAGGGCGCGAGCGACGGTGCGAGGCACGCCGCCGCGACGACGGCCGCGATCACGAGCGCCCCGACCACGAGCGACGGACTCCGCAGCCACGCCCGCAGGAACGGGCGCGGCCGCCTCGCGGACGGCACCGCCCCCGCGATCCCCTCGCCGGTCGTCGTGTTCACGGGCGGCGCGGCCTCACAGCGAGACGCGCGGATCGATCAGCGCGTAGGCGATGTCCGTGAGGAGGTAGACAACGGACACCAGCACGGCGTAGACGAGCGTGAATCCCTGGACCACCTGGTAGTCCCGTCCGAGAATCGCGGCGACCATCTCGCTGCCCATCCCCGGGAGCGCGAACACGGACTCGATGATCACCGATCCGCCCACGAGAAACCCGATATAGAGCCCGAGCAGGGTGACGGTCGACAGGATCGCGTTGCGCAGCACATGCCGGACGATGACGCGCCGCCCCGGCAGCCCCTTCGCGCGCGCCACGACGACGTGCTCGGCGCCGAGCGTGGCCAGGATCGCGTCGCGGAGGTTCCGGATGAGCACCGCGGACACCCCGAGGCCCATCGTCAAGGCCGGGAGGAACAGGTAGTACGCGTGCTCCGCGAACGTCCGGCCTCCGCCGCCAACCGGAAACCACTCCAGCCATACCCCGAAGACGATGAGCATCAGGATCCCCACCCAGAAACTCGGGGTGGAGATCCACAGCACGGAGAATCCGCGGATCGCCTGGTCGGCGGCGCTGTCTTTCCGCAGCGCCCCGGCGATGCCGAGTGGGATCGTGATGATCGTCGCCAGGATCATCGCGTAGGTCACGAGGAACAGCGTCACCGGCAGCCGCTGGCGGACGAGCACCATCACCGGTTCCCGCACCAGGATCGAGTTGCCCAGGTCGCCGCGGGCGAGCCCGGTGATGAAGATCCAGAACTGGACCGGCACCGAGCGATCGAGCCCCAGCTGGTGCCGCAGCGCCGCCACCGAGTCCGGCGTCGCCTGGATGCCGAGCATCGTGATCACGGGATCGCCCGGGATGAGCCGGATCATATAGAAGACCAGCACGGCGAGCACGGCCAACGTCACCGTCATCTGCGCCAGCCGGCCGGCGATATACCCGCGCCGGTTCATCGACGTCTCCCGCGTGCCGCGACGCGCGCCGTTACTTTCGGAGCGACGTCCTCCAGTAAATGGGCACGCCAAGGGGCGTCCGGGCGAACCCCTGCACGGTCGGCGTGAGATAGTTCACCGACGGCGTGTAGTAGAGCGGGATCGTCCCGCCGATGTCGGCGTCGTAGATGTTCTGGATCTCGTAGTACATCTGCGCCCGCTTCTTCGGATCGAGCTCCTCGGCCGCCGATTTCACGAGCTGCACCGCGTGATCGCTCGGCTGGTAGCCGGTGTTCATCTTCGGGTCGACGAAGAAGAACTGCACCAGCTGGTCGGGGTCCATCATCCCGTTCGTCCACTGGTAGCCCGAGATCGCGTCGAAGCTGCTCTTGTACCACGCGGCCGAGAGCGCCGAGCCGTCGACTTCCTGAATCTGCACCTGGAGGCCGACCTCCCCCCACATCTGCTGGGCGAGGACGGCGTTGTCGCGGCCGATCTGGCTCCCGCTCGGCAGCTGGATCGTGATGCCGCTCCGCCCGGTCGGATACTTGGACTCCTTCATCAGCTCCTTCGCCTTCGTCGGGTCGAACGGAAGGCTCGCCCGGGCGTTCCAGTAGAGGCCGCTCTTCGGCATCAGCGAGTTGGCCGGCACCGCGACCCCCGACGTCGCCCGGTCGACGAACACGGACCGGTCGAGCGCCAGGCTCATCGCCTGGCGGACCTTGACGTCGTCGAACGGCGGGCGCGTCAGCTGCAGCACCATGAAGTACACCTGCTGCTGCGGAAACGTCAGGAGCTGCCCGCGCGGGTCGCGCTTGAGCGCCGGGACCTGGCTGAAGGGGATCGCCTCGGCGCCGTTGAGGTCGCCGGCCTGGATCTGCAGCACCTTGGTCGTGTCCTCGGGCACCTGCTTGATGCTCACCCCGTCGAGATAGGGAAATGGCTTGCCGTCCGGGGCCATCTCCCAGTAATGGGGGTTCGCGTCGAGCGTGAGGTGGTCGTTCGGCACCCACTCGCGGACCATGAACGGGCCGGTCCCGATCGGCTTCTTGAACTCCTGCTGCCCGATCGCGTCGATCTCGTCCTTCGGAAACACGGCGTTGGAGATCATCGCCAGGCGCGCCAGAATGCTGGCCACCGGCGCGTTCAAGACGAGCGCGACCGTCGTGTCGTTGAGCTTGACGATGGTCTTCACATCCGCCAGGCTCCACTTGTAGACCCCGAGCGTCTGCGACCGCGTGAGCGAGGCGACCACGTCGTCCGCGGTCACCGGCTTCCCGTTGTGAAAGCGGACGCCGTCGCGGAGGTAAAACGTATACGTGAGGCCGTTGCCGCTCACGGTCCAGCGCGCGGCGAGCGCGGGCTCGACCGCGGTCGCGGTCGCGTTCGCCCTGACCAGGCCTTCGCAGATATTCGAGATCGTGGTGCTGTCCGTGCGCGCCTGAGTCCAGAGGGGATCGAGCCGGAGCGGAATCGTCGTGTACGCCCACGAGAGCGTGCCGCCCCGCGCGGGGCCCGCCGCCGCGGCCTCCGTGACGCGCCATCCCGCGAGCGCGGCCAGACCCGCCCCCGCCACCGCGGTCTTGAGCAGCTCACGCCGTTTCATCCCGCACCTCCCTGCGCCTGACACCGTGCGCACCGCTATGGTACTCCCTATGCGCGGGCGAACCCTTGTCGGACGGCGTGCCGGCGGGGTGGGCCGGGTGCCCGTCTCCTAGATCTGCACGAGCGCCTGGTCGAAGTCGGCGATTAGATCGTCGAGATCCTCGATGCCGACCGAGATCCGGATCAGCCCGTCCGCGATGCCGGCGGCGCGGCGGACTTCGGGAGGCATATTTACGCTCGTCGTGGAGGCCGGGTGGGTCACGAGCGTGCTGACGCCGCCGAGGCTCACGGCCAGCTTGCCGACCCGGAGGGCCTCGACGCAGTGCGCGCCGGCCGCGACGTCGCCGCGCACTTCGATGCTCATCATCCCCCCGTAGCCGCCGGGCATCTGGCGCGCCGCCACCTCGTGGCGCGGATGGCCGGGCAGGCCGGGATAGTGCACGCGGGCGACGTCCGGATGCGCAGCCAGGTGCCGCGCGAGCGCGAGCGCGTTCGCGTTGTGCCGCTGCATCCGGAGGCCGAGCGTCATGATGCCGCGGACCACGAGGTACGCCGCGAACGGATCGAGGACCCCGCCGAAGATGCGCATCGTGCCCACGCACCGCCGGACGAGGTCGCGCCCGCCGCAGAGCACCCCGGCCGTGACGTCGTGGTGGCCGCCGAGATACTTCGTGGCGCTGTGGCACACCAGGTCCACGCCGAGCGCGAGCGGGGTCTGATTGTACGGCGTCGCGAAGGTGTTGTCCGCGATGGTCCACGCGCCGCACGCCTTGGCCAGCGCCACGACCCCGGCGATGTCGGTGACGCCGAGCAGCGGGTTGTTCGGCGTCTCAATATACAGGAGCTTGGTGTTCGGACGGATCGCGCGCTCGTACGCGCTCAGATCGGGGTCGTCGAGGAACGTGGTCTCCACCCCGTACTGCGGCAGCAGGCTGTGCAGCATCCCGAACGTCGCCTGATAGACCGCCTTCGGCGCCACCACGTGGTCGCCGCCGCGCACCAGGCCGAGGACCGCGGTCGAGATCGCGGCCATGCCGCTCGACACGGCGAGCCCGGCCTCCGCCCCCTCGAGGAGCGCGACCTTCTGCTCGAGCATGTCGGTCGTCGGGTTGGCCCAGCGCGTGTAGAAGTAGCCGGGCGCGGACTCGGCGCCGAGCCGGGCGCCCTCCTCCACCGTGTCGTAGCGAAACGTCGCGGTCTGGTAGATCGGGGTGACCACCGACTTGTTCTCGTCGGGGATCTTGCCCCCGTGCACCGCGCGCGTCGTAAAGCCACGCCCTGCATGTTCGGCCATCGCCGTCCTCCTTCGCCGCACGCGCCGCCCGTCGGCGGGCGGCGGCGTGATGCGCTGGCTTCGCGAGCCGCCGGGAGCGCTCCTCCGCCCGCCGACGCAGGGAAGGACCACCGGCCGCCCCGAACCATCTCGGCGTGCCCATCGGCGCCCACGTCTCCATCAGCGGCCACATCTACGACGCGATCCCCCGTGCCCAGGCGATCGGCTGCGAGTGCCTGCAGATCTTTGTCGGCAGCCCGCGCCAGTGGCGGCGCGTCGCGTATCAGCCGGCCGATCTCGCCGAGTTCCGCCGGCGCCGGCGGGCGGCGGGCCTCGAGCCGCTCGTCGCCCACGCGCCGTACCTGATCAACCTGGCCGCGCCGGATCCCGGCCTGCACCGCCGCTCGGTCGCCGCCCTCGCCCACACCGTCCAAGGCATGGACGCGCTCGGCGGCCTCGCCGCGATCACGCACATCGGCAGCGCCGTCGGCGCGCCCTGGCCCGAGGCCCGGCGGCGGATCGGGCGCGCGATCCGGAGCGCGCTGCGCGACAGCGGCCGCGCGATGGTCCTGCTCGAGGGAAGCGCCGGCGGCACGATCGGCGGCCGGTTCGAGGAGCTGTGGGAGATCCTCGACACGGTCGGCCACCGGCGGCTCGGGATCTGCCTCGACACGGCGCACCTGTACGCCGCCGGATGGGACCTGCGGACGCCGCGCGGCGTCGCCGCGGCGGTTTCCGCGTTCGACCGGACCGTCGGCGCGCGCCACCTGCGCGTCCTGCATCTCAACGACTCCAAGGGCGCGCTTGGATCGCACCTGGACCGTCACGAGAACATCGGCGAGGGATGGATCGGGCGGGCCGGGTTCCGCGCCGTGCTGGCCAACCCCGTGCTCGGCCGCCTTCCCGGCGTGATCGAGACGCCCGGGTTCGCGGGCACGGGCCCCGACCGCAAGAACGTGATGCTCCTCAAGCGCCTCCGTCCGGCGCCGCGCGCGGCGGTGGCAGGATGAAGTGCGCCAACCACCCCGACCGGCTCGCGCTCGGCTACTGCGCGACCTGCGGCAAAGCGCTGTGCTCCTCGTGCCTCGTCCGGACGTCCTCGGGCAACTACTGCGAGACGTGCGCCGCCCGGGGCGACCAGCCCGCCAAACAGCGCCGGGGAATTCCGTGGTGGGCGGTCGCGCTCGGGATCCTCGCGCTGCTGATCCTCGTCCGGGCGATCGCGCACTAAGACGATGACCACCGATAGGCGCGGCGCCCGCATCCACCCGTGGTGACGGCGGAGGGCTGATGTACTTCGATCGCCGCCTGTGGGCCCTGATGCGGGGGGTGCGCGGACGGATCGCGGCGGCGGTCGCCGTCGGACTCCTCGCGTCGTTCGTCGGCATCGCCCGCTTCGTCGCCCTGGGCTGGCTGCTCGCGCTCGTCCTCCGCGGCGCGCCGACGGACGCGCTGCTGCTGCCGATCGCCACGGCGGCCGCGGCGGTGCTGCTGCGCGGCGTGCTCGAGCACGCGCGGGCGATGATCGCGCACCGCACCGCGTCGCGCATCCAGGCGCTCCTCCGGGGCCAACTCTACGACAAGGTGGCGGCGCTTGGTCCGGCGTGGTTCGCCGGCGAGCGCACCGGGGGCGTCATGCTCTCGATCGTGGACGGCGTCGAGCAGCTGCAGACGTTCTTCGGCCAGTACCTCCCCCAGCTGTGCGTGACGGCGCTGACGCCGGTCGCGATCTTCCTGTTCATCGCATGGTGGGACGTCCCGGTGGCCGCGACGATGCTCGTCTTCGCGCTGCTCGGGCTCGTGCTGCCGTCGACGGCCCACCAGGGCCGCCGGAGCGCCAGCATGGCGCTGCGCGCGTCGCAGAAGACCTTCAGCGAGGAGTTTCTCGACGCGCTGCAGGGCCTCGCCACCCTGAAGGCGTTCGGCCAGAGCGCCGCGCGGGGGCGCATGCTCGCCGACCGGGCGCGCGCGCTGTCGCGCGACACGATCCGCGTGCTCGCCACCAACCTCTCGAGCCGCGGGGTCGCCGACTTCGTGGTGGCGAGCGGCGCGGCGGTCGCCCTCACGCTCGGCGCCTACCGGGTCTCCCATGGGCTCATGAGCCTGCAGGCGCTGCTGATCGTCCTCATGGCGGGCACCGAGATCTTCCGGCCGCTGCGCGACCTCCGGACGGTGCTGCATCAGGGCCTCGTCGGCCAGGCCGCGGCGATCGGCATCACGGCGCTGCTCGACGCGGACGTACCGGCGCTGCCGGGGGCCGGGACGGCGCCGGTGTCGCTGAGCCCCACGATCGCGTTCGAGGGCGTGCGGTTCGCCTACCCGGGCCGGCGCGGCATCGCCCTCGACGGGCTGTCATTCTCCGTCGACGCCGGCGAGCGCGTCGGGATCGTCGGGCCGAGCGGCGCGGGCAAGTCGTCGATCGCACGCCTGCTGCTGCGGCTGTACGACCCGCAGGAGGGCGTCGTGCGCATCGGCGGCCGGGATCTGCGGACGATCGACCCCGAACAGGCGCGCGCGCGGATCGCGGTGGTGCAGCAGGACACCTACCTGTTCCACGGGACGGTCGAGGAGAACCTCCGGCTCGGCCGGCCGGACGCCAGCGCGGACGCGGTGCACGCCGCGGCGCGGGCTGCGAACGCGCACGAGTTCATCCAGCTGCTGCCCCAGGGATACGCGACGGTCATCGGTGAGCGCGGGGCCAAGCTGTCCGGCGGGCAGCGGCAGCGCCTCGCGATCGCCCGCGCCCTCCTGCGCGACGCGCCGATTCTGATCCTCGACGAGGCCCTGTCGTCGGTCGATGCGGAAAACGAAGCGGTGATTCAGGAGGCCCTCAACCGGCTGATGGCCGGCCGCACGACCCTGATCCTGGCGCATCGGCTCTCCAGCGTGATCGACGCGGATCGCATCCTCGTGGTCGAGGGCGGTCGGGTCGTCGAAAGCGGCCGGCACGACGCATTGATGCGGCTCGACGGCGCGTATCAGCGCCTGATGGGAAGCCAGGCGGAGGAACGCGGCCCCGCGGCCGAGCCGCGCGCGGCGCGTCCCGCGGAGGCGCGGGGCACCCCCGACCTCCTCGGGAGCGCGGATGAAGAGGAGCCGTCGGACGCGATCGTGCGCGCCGATGCGCTGCCGCTCGGCGGAACCGTCGCCATGCTGCTCCGGTTCGTCGCGCCGCTGCGCGGGATGCTCGCGGTCACGATGCTGTCGGGGATCGGCCGCGTCTCAGCCTTCGTCGGCGTCGCGGTCGCGAGCGCCCTGATCGTCGTGGCGGTGCGGCACCACGCGCCGTACGGCCGGCTCCTGGTGCTGCTCGCCGTGGTGACGCCGCTGGTCGGGCTCCTGCAGTGGGTCGAGGCCTACCTCGCCCACGTCATGGCGTACAAACTGATGACCGATATGCGGATCGCGCTGTTCGCGAAGTTGGACGCCCTCGCGCCGGCGTACCTGCTGCGCCGCCGGTCGGGGGACCTCGTCGGCCTTGCCACGCAGGACGTGGAGACGATCGAGTTCTTCTACGCGCACACGCTCACCCCGGCGGCGGTGGCGCTGCTCACCCCGGCCGCCGTCCTCGTCGTCCTCGCGATCGTGGCGTGGCCCGTCGCCCTCGCGCTGTTCCCGCCGCTCGCCTACGTCGCGATCGGGCCGCTGTTCCTTCGACGGCGCATCGACGAGATCGGCGCCCGCGCCCGGGAAGGCCTCGGGCGGCTCACGGCCCACGTCGCCGATACGATTCAAGGCCTCTCGGAGCTGGTCGCGTTCCAGGCGGTCGGCCGCCGCCGCGCCGAGTTCATGGAGATCGTCGGCGCCTATCAAACCACGCGCCTCGAGTTCTACCGGGATCTGTCGCACCAGACGGCCCAGCTGGAGGTGAGCATGGGGCTCGGCGGCCTCGCCGTCGCCGCTACGGGCGCGTGGCTCGCGGCCCACCGGCGCCTCGACCCGGGAGTGCTGCCGCTGCTCACGCTGCTCGCGGTCGCGGCGTTCCTGCCGGTCTCGGAGATCGCGAACGTCGGCCGCCAGCTGGCGGATACCTTCGCGTCGACCCGGCGGCTCCACCGCGTCCACCGCGAGCCGGTCACCGTGACCGACGGCCCGGAGACCCCGCGGCCGCCTGCGCGCGGCGGATCGGCGATCCGGTTCGACCGCGTCACGTTCGCCTATCCTGGGGCGCGCCGCCCGGCGCTCTCAGACGTCAGTCTGGAGGTCCCCCCGGGCGCCACCGTGGCGCTGGTCGGCCCCTCGGGCGCGGGCAAGACCACCGCCGCGAACCTCCTGCTGCGCTTTTGGGATCCCGCGAGCGGCTCGATCACCCTCGACGGCCACGACCTGCGCGCGTACGCGCTCGACCACTTGCGCCGCCGGATCGCGCTCGTCGCGCAGGACACGTATCTCTTCAACGACACCCTGCGCGGGAACGTACTCCTCGCCAAGCCGGACGCGGACGACGCGGAGATCCTGCCTCGCGCTCGAGCGCGCGGCGTTGGCCGACCTCGTCGCGAGCCTGCCCGACCGCCTCGACACGCGCGTGGGCGAGCGGGGCGTGCAGCTGTCCGGCGGCCAGCGGCAGCGGGTGGCGATCGCCCGCGCGTTCCTCAAGAACGCGCCCGTGCTGATCCTCGACGAGGCCACCTCGCACCTGGACGCGCTCAACGAGGCGCTCGTGCGGCAAGCGCTCGACGCACTCATGCGCGACCGCACGACGATCGTGATCGCGCACCGGCTGTCGACGGTCCGCGCCGCCGATCTGATCGCGGTACTCGACCAGGGACGCCTCGTCGAAACGGGCACGCACACCAGCCTGCTCGCGGCGCGGCGGACTGTACGCCGACCTCGTCGAGCGCCAGCTCGGCCTGAGCGGCGCGGTCTCCGCGCCCGGCGAGTAGCGGCGCCGCGATCAGCGGCGCGGGGCGGCGGAGGGCGCGGCGGGCGTCCCGAGGTCCAGCCGCGCGAACAGGGTTTCCAGGACGAGGCGCGGATTCAGGTTGCGCGTGAGATCCACTTTCGCCTCTTCGATCGCCGCGGCGGCCCTCCGGAGCCCGTCCGGCTTGGCCCACGCGGCCCACCCGGCGACGTCCCGGCGCGAGTCCAGGTTCGCCAGCTGCGCGGGGTCCTGGGTCTCCTGCCACACCACGACGTCCCGGATCCACAACAGCGCGATATCCAGCCAGCGCTCGATCTCGTCGCGCTGGCGCGCGACCGACTCGGCGGCGTCGAGCCGGACCACCGTGTCGCCGCGCAGGACCGCGTCGAGGGTCTTCAGCACCTCGACCCGCCGGTCGAAGGGCTCGTCGCCGGCCGCCGCGGCGGCCACGGCCGTCCCGACGCGGCCGCCGGAGATGGCGGCGAGAAACCGCGCCCGGTCTGCCGGCACGCCGAAGCGCTCCACGAGCGCGTCCGCGATCTCGCGAGTCGGCACGAACGAAAATCGGACCAACTGCGAGCGCGACACCAGCGTCGGCAGCAGTGCCGCGGCGGACTCCGCGATCAGCACCATGATCACGCCGGGCGGCGGCTCTTCCACGATCTTGAGCAGGCTGTTCGCGGCTTCCGCCCGCATCGCTTCGGCGTCCTCGACGATGAAGATCTTGCGGGGCCCCTCGTACGGCCCGTACGCGGCCTCGCGCTTGAGCTCACGGATCTGATCGATGCCGACCGCCCGGCGCTCCGCCCCGGTCTCCGTGCGCCCTCCCGGCGCGATGACGCGCAGGTCCGGGTGCGCGCCCGCGGCGACCTTGCGGCAGGCGGGGCAGCGCCCGCACGCGTCGTCCCCGGGCTCCGCGCACAGCAGCGCCTGCGCGAACGCGCGCGCCGTCGCGAGGCGGCCGACCCCGGAGGGACCGACGAACAGGTACGCGTGCGACACGCGGCCGCTTCTCAGCGCGCCCCGCAGCAGCGCCTGGGCGTGACGCTGGTCGATCAGATCGGCGAATGGCATAGGTGATCGAGGCCTCGGGGCGGACGAATGGGCCAACGCAGTCCTCGCATGAGTAGAGTATGCCAGACTCCATCCCCGGACGCCATCCGCGGTCGTCCCGGATCGGGTCGCGCATCGCACGATGCCGTAGGAGACCGCCGATCCAGATCGAAGTTCAGGGCAGTACGATGCGCACGCCACCGGTGGGTCCGCGAATAACGCCTTTGAGCCGGCGCATCCGCGCGCCCCGCAAGAGACGGGCATCCACCGACGCCCGGGTATCCCTCCACGGACCGATCGCCGCGTCGCGGCCTCTGCGCCCCGCGAGGACCTCGGCGTGAGAGCGCGCGCTCCAGCGTCAGACGCGTCGGTGAAGCCGTCGCGGCACGAAGCACGGTGGCCCGCCGCGCTCACCATCCTCGCCATGGTCGCGCTGGACACGTGGCTCCCCAATCGGGTGCGCGTGGTGCCGATCTGGTCGTGGTCCGTCGCCGCCGCCGTGGTGCTCGCCCCGATGGCGGCCGTCTCCGCGGCTCCTGCCAGCGCGGTATGGCTGCGCATCGAGCGCACGGTCACGTTGCTCTTCATTGCGGCCGTGACCGCGGCCATCGTGGTGAATCTCGAGGTGCTGACAGACGCGATCGTCCGACATCCAGGGAGTGTCAGCGGACTGTCACTGCTCTCCTCGTCCGTCGTCATCTGGACCTCGAACGTGCTGGTGTTTTCCCTGCTCTACTGGGAGATCGATCGAGGCGGTCCGAACGCCCGGGCGAGCGACCGAGGCATCCGCCCCGATTGGTTTTTCGCCCAGATGGGGACCCCCGCACACGTCCCGGCCGACTGGCGACCGTCGTTCGCCGACTACCTGTCTTTGGGATTCACGACGTCGACGGCGTTCAGCCCCACCGACACGATGCCGCTCACCTCGCGCGCGAAGCTGTTGATGCTGGTGCAAGGCGCCATCTCGCTCGTGGCCATCGTGGTAGTCGGGGCGCGCGCGATCAACGTCCTCGGGAGTTAACGACACACGACGAGAGCAATGAATACGGCGGGCCCGCATCGCCGCGCCCATGCGTATTCGTTGCACGGAGCCTCAAGGCGCACGCGGCTCCGCGGGTGCGAGTGCTGTGACGGTGGGACCGGCGATCAGATCTTGACGAGACGGTCGACGTCGAGCACGAACACCGTCGCGCCGCCGACCTGCACTTTGACGGGGTACGAGATGTAGGAGTCGACCGGTTCCACGACCGGAGGGAGCGGGCTCACCAGCTGCTCGCGCACCCGGCACGTCTTCTGGATGACCGCCAGCGCGCCGTCGACGCGGTGCTCGTCCGTGCCGATGAGGATCGTGGAGTTGCCTTCCCGGAGGAAGCCGCCGGTGCTGGCGAGCATGGTCGCCTGGAACTCCGCGGCGACGAGACCTTCCATCAGCTTGCGGGAGTCCTTCTCCTGGACGATCGCGAGGATCAGCTTCATGGGCGCTGTCTCCCTTCGGTCGCCTGCCGTCCAGTGTCGAGCCGCTCGCGGACCAGCCCCATGATCAGCTGGTGAACCTCGTCCGGCGTCCCGCGCGCGTCGACGACGCAGATGCGCTCTGGGTCTTTCCGCGCGAGGGAAAGAAACCCCTCCCGCACGCGCTCGTGAAACGCGAGGGCCTCGCGCTCCAAGCGGTCGCCTCCGTCCCACGCCTCCGACCGTCCGCGAGATCCGGCGGCGGCCCGCGCCCGCCGCAGGCCGACGGCCGACTCGATGTCGAGGAGCAGCGTGAGGTCCGGCATGAGCCCGCCCGTTCCCGCCGCGTTCACGGCGCGCACCACCTCGACCCCCAGGCCCCGGCCGATCCCCTGGTAGGCGAGCGACGCGTCGATGTACCGTTCGCAGACGACGAGTGTACCCCGGAGGAGGACCGGTCGAATCACCTCGGCGACCAGCTGCGCGCGCGAGGCCGCGAACAACAACATCTCGGTGCGGGCGGCGAGCTCGCCGTGGCGCGGGTCGAGGAGGAGCGCGCGGATCGCTTCGCCGATCGGGGTCCCGCCGGGCTCGCGGACGTGCGCGACGTCGTGCCCTTCGGCGCGCAGCACCTCAACGAGCCGGCGCGCCTGCGTGGTCTTCCCGGCGCCCTCCGGACCTTCGAGCGTTAGGAACAGGCCGGTCGGGCTGGCCGGACCGGCCGCGGGGGGCTCACTGCGGATAGATCACCACCCGCCTGAACGGATCGGTGCCTTTGCTCTCCGACGCGAGGCCGTAGCGCTCGATCAGCTGGTGCTGGAGCCGGCGCACGTAGGAGTTCTGCGGCGACAGCTCGACCGGCTGCGCCGAGGACATCACCTCGGAGATCGCCTCCTCCACCTCCCGGAGCGCGACCTCCTCCCCGCTCAGGCGCTCTTCGACCCCGAAAATCTCCCGCAGCACTCCCTCGATCTGCGACAGGGTGTTGCTCTTGATCACGTGGGTCGCGAGCCCGCGCGTGCCCGCGTCCCGGAGGCGCTTCGGCTGCCGCTTCTCCTGCGATTTGATCGTGAGCAGCACGTCCGCGCTGTGCAGGGTGTCGGTGATCGCCGCCGGCACCCGCAGCTCGTGGATCGCCCGCTCGAGGCGGTTGCGGCTGACCGCGTACGGATAGATGCGCACCACCTTGTGGGGCGCGCTGGCCGCCCGGCTGTGCGGCCGGTCGCCGTTCGCCGCCGCCGCCGGCTCGTCCGCGCTGCCGATGGCGATCCGGACCTCGCCCTCGGGCGTCCGCGTCCGAATCTCCGGGGTCGGCATCGCGCCGCGCAAGAACCGATCGACCACGCGATCGACGTTGTGGTGCACGGCGAGCCGGTCCTTCTCCTGAATCTCGATGACGACGTCGAACGTCGGCGGCGCCTTGCGCTCGAGCACCGTCTTCTGGGTCCCCCGCCGCCGGGCTTCCTCGTCGCCCAGCGTGACGGCCTGGATGCCGCCGATCAGATCGCACAGCGTCGGGTTCTGCAGCAGATTGTCGAGCGTGTTGCCGTGCGCGGTCGCGATCAGCTGGACGCCGCGCTCCGCGATCGTGCGCGCCGCAAGCGCCTCGGCCTCGGTGCCGATCTCGTCGATCACGATGACCTCGGGCATGTGGTTCTCGACCGCTTCGATCATGACCGCGTGCTGCAGCTCGGGGTACGTCACCTGCATCCGGCGGGCGCGCCCGATCCCGGGGTGGGGAATGTCGCCGTCGCCCGCGATCTCGTTGCTTGTGTCGACGATCACGACGCGCTTTGCGACCTCGTCGCTCAGGACGCGCGCGCTCTCGCGCAGGAGCGTCGTCTTGCCGACGCCGGGACGGCCGAGGAGCAGCACGCTCTGCCCGGCTTCGATGACGTCGCGCACGATGTCCACGGTTCCGAACACCGCCCGGCCGACGCGCAGCGTGAGGCCGATGACGTCCCCGGCACGGTTGCGAATCGCCGAGATCCGGTGCAGCGTGCGCTCGATCCCCGCCCGGTTGTCCTTCCCAAACGTGCCGACGCGGCTCGTCACGTGCAGCATGTCTTCCCGGGTCACGAACCGGTCTGACAGCCGCACGACCCGCCCCGAGAACCTCGCCTCCGGCTCCCGGCCGAGGTCGAGCACCACTTCGAGCAGCCCGTCGAGATCGGACTGCTCCTCGATCTGCCGGCGCGTCTCGGGAGGCAGCACCGCCAGCAGCAGGTCCAGGTTGTCGGTAATATGCACCTGGTGGCCAGACACCACCACTTCTCTCACCATGCCTTTCCGGAGCGCGCGCCTACGACCCGCACGTCTCCCGGGCCAAAAAGAGACAAGGAGGAGAGTCCGCCCGGCTCTCCTCCCGCTGAGTCAACCAACACATCCGGATTTCATTTTCTCCTTCATTATATAGCGGCCGTTCTCAGACTGCAACCACCAACCCGAGCGCCTTCCGCCCGGCCGCGGCGGCGCCGGTCAATCCACCGCGAACACGAGACACTTGAGATACCGGGTTTCCGGCATCGCCGGGTGGACCGGATGGTCGCGCGCTTGGAACCGAGTCTCGATGAGCCGGATCGACCGTCGGGCGTCGCGGGCCGCGCTCCACACCGTGTCGCGCAGCGCGGCCTCGTCCACGTGGTAGGAGCACGAGCACGTGACGAGCCACCCCGCGGGGGCCACGAGCTTGAGCGCGCGGAGATTCACCTCCTTGTAGCCGGCGAGCCCGGCGGCGACGGCGCCCCGCGTCTTGGCGAACGCCGGCGGATCGAGCACGACGAGGTCGAACCGGGCGCGGGCGAGGACGAGACGGCGGAGCTCGTCAAACGCGTTGCCGGTCAGCAAGGACACGCGGCCGCCGACGGCGTTGAGCGCGGCGTTGCGGGCCGCCATCGCGACCGCGTCCGCCGACGATTCGATCGCCGTGACCGCGCCCGCGCCGGCGCTCGCGGCGCGGATGCCCCACGCCCCGGTGTAGGCGAACCCGTCGAGCACGGTGCCGCCGGGCGCGAGCTCCGCGGCGCGCGCGCGGTTCTCACGCTGGTCCAGGAAGAATCCCGTCTTCTGCCCGCGGGCGACGTCCACGAGGAAACGGACTCCGTCCTCCTCGATCTCGACCTCCGTCGGACCGCCGCCGGCGAGCCAGCCGGCCTCGCGGGGCAGCCCCTCGAGCCGGCGCACGGCCCCGTCGTTGCGGGCGAAGATTCCCCGGGGCGCGACGAGGTCGCTCAGCAGGCGCACGAGCATCTCTTTCCGGCGGTCCATGCCGAGCGTGAGGGTTTGCACGACGAGCAGATCGGCGTAGCGGTCGACGACGAGGCCGGGCAGGAGATCCCCGTCGCCGAAGACAAGGCGGCAGGCCGTCGAGCCCCGTGCGAGACGCGCGCGCAGCGCGACGGCGCGCTCCAGCCGGAGCCGAAAGAACGCCTCGTCGAGTTCCGCGCCGGGGGGCCCCATGAGGCGCACCGTGATGACCGAGTGGGTGTTGAGGAGTCCGGTGCCGAGGTCGTGCCCGGCCGCGGTGAGGACCGCCACCGGCGCGCCGTCCTCGGGCTCCCCCTCGATGCGGGCGATCTCCGCCCGGTAGATCCACAGGTGACCCGCGCGAACGCGCGCGTCGGCGCCCGGATGGAGCACCACCGCCGCGCGCCGCCGGCCGCCGGACGCCCCCGCGGGGCGCGCGCCGGCGGCCCCGCGTTCAGAAGAGGCTGGTCTGCGCCGGCTGCCCGGCGCGAGGCGCTTCGTCGGCTCCCTCGAAGATGTGAATCTCGCCAAACACGCCGTCGTAGCCGGGACGGATCACGACGCGCCCGTCCCGCACGCGGCGCAGCCCGTCGACGACGCGCGGGCGGGTGTGCCTGGCGACCTCGTCCAGCGGCACGTCGAGCAGCACCGCGAACTCGCTCCCCAGCTCCCGCACGAGCCGCAGGTATTCGTCGCGCACCGCCCCGGTGCCCGGCTGCGCGCCCAGCGCCTCGGCGATGATCTCTTCCAGCGGGATCAGGCTCCGAAACGGCACCCGCGTGCCCGCGTCCACGCCGGGCGCGCGGCGCGCGAGCGCCTCCACACGGGACATGACGCCCACCGTGAGCGCGCGCCCGCAGGCCGGGCACTTGCCCCGGGCCGCCTTCGTCTCGTCGGGCGACAGCCGCTGCTGGCACGACCGGTGCCCGTCGAAGTGGTACTTGCCCTCCTCCGGAAAGAACTCGATCGTGTACAGAAACTTCGTGAGGTCGCGCTCGCGAAAAATTCGGAGGATCTCCCGGTAGTCGAGCTCGCAGTCGAGCACGTTGGCCTCGCGGCCGAGCTTGGCCGGCGAGTGGGCGTCCGAGTTGCTCACGAGCGCGACCCGGTCGAGCTCCGGCAGGCGCCAGTTCATCGGGGGGTCACTGCTGAGGCCGGTCTCCGCGGCGACGATATGCTTCGCCTGGTCCCCGAAGCACTCCGCGAGCGCGTCGAACCCGGAGTTGCTCCCGTAGAGCGAGAACCACGGCGTCCACACGTGGGCGGGAATCACCATGCACTCGGGCGAGATCTCCATCACGTACTCGACGAGCTTGTCGCTGGGCAGCGACAGCGTCGGCCGGCCGTCGGCCATCAGGCTGCCGAACCGGGCCAGCACCGCGTTGATCCGGTCCACGACCTCGAAGCCCGGCGCGAGGATGATGTTGTGGATCTTGCGCAGGCGCCCGCCCTGCGGGTAGATGTTGCTGACTTCGACCGTCAGCATGAAGTGCTGCGCGCCGTGCGTAAAGAGCCCCCGGCCGTTCGGGGTCAACTTGGCCTTGAGGTCCCGCAGCCACACCGGGTGGGTGAAGTCGCCGGTCCCGACGAGCGTGATCCCCTTCAGACCGGCCCACTTCGCGAGGTTCTCGACGTCCATGTCCCGGCTGGTCGCCCGGCTGAACTTCGAGTGCAGGTGAAGATCGGCGATGACGCGCATGGGGCGTGATTCGTGTCGCCGCGAGACGCATCCTGCCATGCGCTCGCGCGGCTACATCTGGGAGAACATCCCGACGACCAGCGCCTTCGCGACGAGCGGGGCGACCACGGGGCGGCGCAGGGTGACCCCCGCCAACCCCCAGAGCAGCGGACCGAACAGCTTGGACTGAAACTGGGTATCGCCGGCGTCGCCGATGCTCGCGAGCAGCCTGGGACTCTCCGCGATCGCCCGCATCACCGTGTCGAGCTCGGCGTCCGACAGCCGGTTGATCGCGCGGCGGCTGAACGCGGTGAACCGGACCTCGCGGCCGATGCGCTCCCGCCAGCCGCGCTCGTAAAATCCGAGCGCGCCGGGATCGCCGCCGACGTACCGCGCCGCCGCCGCTCCCGCGACGCGGCCCGCCGTCATCGCATAGTAGATGCCGCCCCCGGACGTCGCCTTGACCATACCCGCGGCGTCTCCCACCACGAGGACGCGGTCCGCGCTCGTGGGCGCGTCGCCGACGAGGAGCGGAATCCGGCCGGCCACCTTGCGCTCGATGACGGCGCCCGCCATGCGGCCGCGCAGCGCCGGATGCTCGTCGAGAAGCCGGCTGAGGTACCAGACCGGCGCCCGCGTGGCTCGTCGCGGGTCCACCGCCAGGCCGACCTTCGCGACGCCGTCGCCGACCGGCATCAGCCAGGCGAAGAATCCCGGAGCGACGTCGTCGCCGAAGAACATCTCGGGCGTGTCCGGCTCGATGCCCCCGATGCCGCGGATCTCGTACTGCAGTCCGAACGCGTGGCGCCGCGGGATCGGCACGCCGAGCGGCTCCAGCAGACGCGGCGCCGAGCCCTCCGCGTCGATCAAGAGGTGCGCGCGGGCCTCGAACGGACGGTCCCCGCGCCGACCGCGCACGAGCATGTGCCCGTTCTGGCGCGCCGCCTCCGTGACCTTGACCCCGGTCAGGAGCTCCGCGCCGTCGCGCGCGGCGCGCTCCGCCACCCACCGGTCGAACGTGATCCGGTCGACGGCGTAGGAGTCGACGTGCCGGCGGCGCACCCGGATCGCGACGCCGCTCGGCGAGTACAGCACCGCGGCGGACACGGCGGTCTTCGCGAGGCTGCGCGGAATCTCCAGTTCGTCGAACGCGTGGAACGACAGCTTGCCCGTGCAGTGGCTCGGCACGCCGACCGTCGGGTGCTCCTCGAGGACGAGGGTCCGCAGGCCGGCGCGCGCGGCGGTCCGGGCGGACTCTGCGCCGCCGGGACCTGCTCCCACCACGATCACGTCATAGTCAGCCACGGGGCTCTGTGGGTTCGTGCCGTTGCAGGGCATTTCCTTCCCTCCGCAAACGTATAGGAACGAGATGACCCGTCGTCGATGCCTTGCACTCGCATGCACGCTCCTGCTGGCTGGAGTCGCCGCCCCGACCATCGGCACCGCCCAACCGTCCACGCCGACCGTGCTTCGCGTGCCCGTCGACGTGCCGGGCGCCCAAGAACCGCACACCCCCCCCGAGTACAACCGCGGCGTCGCGCTGCGGTATTTTGCCGTCGGCACCGCAGCCCCGCGCAGCGTGCTCGTGCTCGTCCCCGGGCTCAACTCGGGCCCGAACACGCTCGACATTCTCGCGCGGGCGCTCGTCGCGGGCGACCCCGCGGTCGAAGTGTGGGTGGTCGCGCCCCGGGCCACGCTGCTGCAGGACCGGCGCGGGGTCACGGCCGCGCTCGCCTATCAGGATCCGGACTTCGCGCTCGGCTACTATTACGGCAACCTCGCGATCGACGGGGTGACCTACCGGCCGCTGCCGGATTCCGCGGTGCCGTTCGCCGCGTACTGGGGGCTGGACGTCCACCTGCGCGACATCCACGCGATCGTCGAGGAAGCCCGCCGCCGCTACCCGGCCGCGCGGGTGTTCCTCGGCGGCCATTCCCTCGGGGGCATCCTCTCGGCACTGTACGCGGGGTACGACTTCGGGCGCGTGCCCGGCCCGGATCCGGTTGCGATCGACGATAAAGGACGGCCCCTAGCGTCTCCGTATGCCGGGGACCGCGACATCGCCGGCCTCGTCCTGCTCGACGGCGCGCCCCTGTCGGTGATTCCGCGCCTGTCGAGTTCGCAGTACCTCGAGGGCATCCACATCCCCCTGCTCCCCGACATCCCCGGGGTGCGCCAGCTGGTCGGCAGCCGCGGGCACGTCGGCCCGTTCGCGGATATCGACAGCGTGGCGCATCCGAAGGACAGCATCCTGCTGGACGTGGTGACGACGTACGCCTACTTCGAGCCGGACCGCGCCAGCGTACTGCCATTTTACCCCCGCGGCCCCGGACAGCCCATCACCAACGAGGCCCAGTTCGCGGGCTCGCTCTCCGACGTCGCGCAGCCGGACCTGTTCATCCGCGCCTCGATCGGGACGCCCGTGGGGATCTTCGACCGCATGCCCGATCCCTGGCACGTCAATCCCAACGGGCTGCTCAACATGCAGAGCGGTCGGCCGGCGCCCGGCCACCCGCTCATCGAGTGGATGCCGTACGGCCAGGATGTGCCGCCGGGGCACGTCAATCTGCGCGGGCTAGAGGGGGCGATCCTCGAGCCGGGCGCGGACTTCACCCAATGGTACGTCCCGTGGCGCCTCGTGCTCGACCTCGGCCTCTCGTCGGGCCTCGACACGAGCGATGACTTTTCCCGGCGGTTCGCGAGCCTGACCCAGGTCCGCTACACGACGGTGCCGGTTCTGCTCCTCGGCGCGGGCAACGGCCTGATCCGCACCGTGCGCGCGACCTCGTTCTACCTGTCGCACATCTCGACGCCGGCCGCGGACGTGGAGGTCAAGATCCTGGCGGGGCTCACGCACCTGGACATCGAGGACGCGGACGACAATCCGGCGGTCCCGGAGATTCTCGGCCGGATCGACGGCGTGGTACACTAGGCCCGCGGGGAACCTCCGCGGCCGGCCACCCGTTTTCAGGATAGGAGGACGTGATGCGAACAGTGACCGCGGTCATCGGTGCCGTGTGCGTGCTCGCGCTCGCCCTCAGCGCCTCGGCCACAGCACCGGCGAACCCCGCGTGCCCGATCCAAACCTTTACGTACAAGCACGGCGTCCTGAGCTTCGACGAGCACGGGGACGTCACCCGGGTCCAGGTCGAGATCGCGGACTCGGCGCTCGCACAGGAGTACGGCTTGATGTGCCGCACGTCGCTGGCGCCGAACTCCGGGATGCTGTTCTCGTTCTCGGACACCCAGCAGGACGCGTTCTGGATGAAGAACACCTTGATCCCCCTGTCGATCGCGTTCATGGACGCGCGCTGGCACATCGTGACGCTGCTCGACATGCCGGTGGCCGCCGACCCGCTGAACGGCCCGTTCCCGTTCTACAACTCGAAGGCGCCGTACCGCTACGCCCTGGAAGTGAACGAAGGCTTTTTTGCGCAGCACGGCATCGACACGACCGCCCAGATCAGCTTCCTGCCGCTCGGCGCCGCCGGCCACTAGCGCGCGGCGCCGCGCCGCTCCTTGGGGCGGCGCGCGAACCGCCGGCCCTACCACATCCGGTCCCCCGCCGCAAGATCCCGGCGAAAATCGTCGAATTTCGCCCCGAAGGGGTGATTTTTCTTGAATCGCCCGTCCGGGCTTTGGTATTATGAAGAACGCCGCGCCATACTCGTCGTCCAGGAGGCTCCGTGATGAGCGAGAGTAGCGTTACACTCCCCGCGTTTGGAGGGCTCGAATTTGGCCTCCTGTGGCTGGTCATGGCCACCGCGGCGGTGGCGCTCCTCTACGGCGGGTGGGTGAGCGCCCGGGTGCTCCGCCGCAGCCCCGGGCCCGTGTCGATGCAGCAGGTCGCGGCCGCGATCCAGGAGGGGGCACGTGCCTACCTGCGACGGCAGTTCGGGACGATGTCGCTGTTCATCATCGCGATCGCGCTCGCGCTGTTCTTCCTGTACCGGCCGATCTTCGCGACGCCGATGCTGGCGGTCGGCATCGCGGCCGCGTTTCTCATGGGCTGCCTCGCCAGCTACGGCGCCGGGTTCGTCGGCATGAACCTGGCCGTCCGCGGCAACGTCCGGACCGCGTATGCCGCGACGCGCAGCTTCAAGGACGCGTTTGAAACCGCGTTTCAGGCGGGGACGGTGTCGGGGATGTTCACCGTCGGACTGGGCCTGCTCGGCGCGACGATCATCTTCGTGGTGTTCCGCGGCGACGCCGCGCGGGTCCTGATCGGATTCGGCTTCGGCGGCTCGCTCGTCGCCCTGTTCATGCGCATCGGCGGCGGCATCTACACGAAGGTGGCCGACGTCGGCGCCGATCTCGTCGGCAAGGTGGAAGTCGGCATCCCCGAGGACGACCCGCGGAACGCGGCGACGATCGCGGACAACGTCGGGGACAACGTCGGGGATTGCGCGGGCATGGCGGCGGACGTCTTCGAGTCGTACGAGGTCACGCTCGTCGCGGCGATCATCCTCGGCGCCGGCGCGCTGCTCGACCCCACGTTCCTGGCGGCGTACGGCGCCGCCGCGGCGGGGTTCGCGCTCAAGCTGATCCTGTTTCCGCTGCTCGTGCAGGCGGTCGGCGTGCTGGCGTCGATCCTCGGCACGGTGTCCGTGCGCGCCCGCGAGGGCGAGAACCCCATGGCCCCGATCTCCCGCGGCCTGTGGATCTCCGCGGGCGCGGCGATCGTCGGGTTCGGCCTCGTGAACGCGTACTACCTCCTGGATCCGCGCACCGGCAGCCCCGACTGGCGTTTCTCGTTCGCGCTGCTCAGCGGCCTCGTGCTCGCGCTGTTCATCCGCTGGCTGACCGACCTGTTCACGAACCCGGATCGTCGGGCGGTGACCGAGATGGCGTACTCGACCAAGACCGGCCCCGCGACGTTCCTCTTGTCCGGCCTCGGCTTCGGCCTCGAGTCCGCGGTCTGGGCGACGCTCGCGATCGCCGCCACCATCCTCGCGTCATTCACGATCTTCCAGGGCGACCTCGCGCTCGCCGGGTACGGGGTCGCGCTGGCCGGGCTCGGCCTCCTCACGATGACCGGCTACATTCTCGCGATGGACACGTTCGGCCCGATCGTCGACAACGCGAACGGCATCTACGAGATGTCCGGGATCGCGCACGACCCCGCCGCGGCGGGCGGGGTCGACGCGGGCCACGTCGTCGCGCGGCTGGACCAGGCCGGCAACACGACGAAGGCGCTCACCAAGGGATTTGCGATCGCGAGCGCCGTGCTCGCGGCGACCGCCCTGTTCCGCTCGTTCGTGGACCAAGCCCGCCTCTCGACGAGCGCGGAGGACCTGGGTCGCGCGCTCCAGCAGGGCGGCACCGCCGTCGCCGCGGCGGTCGAGCACGTGGGGATCCAGGTCAACCTCCCGCTGATCTTCATCGGGCTCCTGATCGGGGGCGCGGTGCCGTTCCTGGTCTCGGCGTTCCTGATCCGCGCCGTCGGCCGCTCGGCGTTCGAGGTGGTCGAGGAGGTCCGGCGCCAGTTCCGCGAGATTCCCGGGATCATGGAGGGCACGGCGAAGCCGCAGTACTACCGGTGCGTGGATATCGCGACGGTCGCCGCGCAGCGCGAGCTGCTCTCCCCCGCGGTGATCGCGATCTCGGCCCCGATCGCGGTCGGCATGGGCCTCGGCGCGGCCCCGCTCGGCGGCTTTCTCGCCGGCGCGATCCTGACCGGACAGCTCATGGCCGTCTTTCAGGCCAACACCGGCGGCGCGTGGGACAACGCGAAGAAGAAGATCGAAGACGGGTTCCTGGGCGGCAAGGGCACCGACTATCACAAGGCGGGCGTGATCGGCGACACCGTCGGCGACCCGATGAAGGACACGGCCGGCCCCGCCCTCAACCCGCTGATCAAGGTCATGAACCTCGTGAGCCTCCTGATCGCCCCGGTGACGATCGCCCCGATCCCGATGGGCGTGCGCGCCGCGGTCGTGATCGTGACGCTGGTGCTGATGGCCTGGGCGGTCGCGATCAACCGCCGCAGCACGTTCCGGGCCGAGGACATCGCGGCGGCCGCCAGCACGATGCCGCCCGCGGGTGCCGGCGAGTGATCCGAGGCCGCGGGAGGCCGTAGTGCCGCGCCGAGGGGCGATCACGCCCGAGCAGAGCCACACCGACGATACGGCGCGGGAGCTCGCCCGCAAGACCGCGGAGATCTCGGCGCTGCGGGAGATCAGCCGCGCGATCGGCGCCACGTTCGACCTCGACACCACGCTCACCCTGATCACCCGGACGACCGCGGAAGTGATGCCCGTCGACAGCTGCTCGATCTATCTGCTGGACGCCTCGCGCGAGTACCTGGTCCTCAAAGCGACGACGGGGCTCGCCGCCGACGCGGTCGGCGCGGCACGCCTCAAGTTCGGCGAGGGCCTGACCGGATGGGCGGCGCAGCACGGGGAGCCGGTCGCGTCCACCAACGCGGTGCAGGACCCGCGGTTCAAGCTCCTGCCGGAGACCCACGAGTCACTGTTCCAATCGCTGCTCGCGGTCCCGCTCACCGTGGAGGGCCGGACGCTCGGCGCGATCAACGTCCAGACGACCGGCGCGCACGCCTGGGGCGACGACGAGATCGAGCTGCTGAGCATCATCGCGGATCTCGCGAGCGGCACGCTCGAGAAGGCGCGCCTCCACGACAGCATGCGGCGCCAGATCCTCGAGCTGCGCACGCTCGCCGAGGCGAGCGAGACGCTGACGTCTCCGCTCTATCTCGAGCAGATCCTCCGCCTCCTCGTGGAGATGGCCGCGCGCGTGCTGCAGGCGCCGCTGTGCACGCTGATGCTGCTCGAGGGCGAGGAGCTCGTGCTCGCCGCCTCCCACCCCGAGGCCCCCGGGCCGCGGCCCCGGCGGACGCTGCGCGTCGGTGAGGGCGTTCCCGGGGAGGCGGCGGCGACCGGGCAGCCGGCCGTCAGCCACGATCTCGCGGACGATCCGCGCTTCCGCACGAACGAGCTGCCCGAACCGTCGCCCGTGCGGTCGCTCCTGTCCGTGCCGCTGCGCGTGCGGGACCACACGCTGGGCGTCGTCAACTGCTACACCGCGCGGCGGCACACGTTCACGCCGTCCGAGATCAGCATGCTGCAGACGCTCGCGAACCAAACCGCGCTCGCGATCGAGAATGCGAGCCTGGTGGTTAAGTCGGCGATGGTGCGCGAGATGCACCACCGGGTGAAGAACAACCTCCAGATGATCGCGATGCTGCTGCGCCTGCAGCTGCGCGACGGCCGCGAAGTCTCGGGCCGCGAGGTCCTCACCGAGACGATCAACCGGATCCTGAGCATCGCGGGCGTCCACGAGATTCTCGCCGCCGACGGCCTGCGGCAGGTCGCCGTCCACGAGATGCTCGAGCGCGTCGCGCAGACGGTGCGGCAGACGATGGCCCGGCCGGGCCTCACGCTCGAGATCAAGGTGAGCGGCGACGACCTGAGCCTGCCGAGCCAGCAGGCCACCTCGCTTGCGCTCGTCGTGAACGAGCTGCTGCAGAACGCGCTGGAGCACGCGTTCGAGGGCCGCAGCGGCGGGACCGTGATGATCACGCTTGCCGCGGGGCGCGATACGCTGCGCGTCGAGGTCCAGGACGACGGCGTGGGCCTGCCGCAGGGATTCGTGCCGGACCGGTCCGCCGGCCTCGGCCTGCAGATCGTGCACACGCTCGTCGGCAGCGACCTCAAGGGCCAAATTACGTTCGGCGGCCCGGGGGGCACGCACGCCGTGATCACGATGCCGCGCCCGGAGGGATCGTAGGATGACCGACGCGATGCGCATCCTCATCGCCGACGACGAGCCGGTCATCCGCATGGGCCTCCGCACGATGCTGGAGGAGCACGACTACACGGTGGTCGGGGAAGCGAGCGACGGTGAGGAAGCGGTGGCGCTCGCCGCCAAGCTCAACCCGGAGCTGATCTTCCTCGACATCAAGATGCCGGGGCTCGACGGGATCTCGGCCGCCTCAACGATCATGACGCGGCAGCCGCGGCCGATCATCCTCCTGACGGCGTGGAGCGAGCGCGACCTCGTCCAGCGGGCCCAAGAGGCCGGGGTCCTGGCCTACCTCGTCAAGCCGGTGCGCGAGGCCGAGCTGGTCCCCGTGATCGAGGTGGCGATGGCGCGCTTCGCGGAGCTGCGCGCGCTCCAGCAGGAGGTCGGCAACCTCAAGGAGACCCTGGAGACGCGCAAGCTGGTCGACCGCGCGAAAGGCATCCTGATGCAGCGCGAGGGGATCGACGAGCAGGAAGCGTTCCTCCGCATCCAGCGGCAGAGCCGCAACACGCGCACCCCCATGCGGGAGATCGCCCGCGCGATCCTGGTGTCGGACGAGATGCGCCAGCACACGCCGGCGCGCCCGGCGGGCCGGATCGAGGTGCGGACGCCCGCGGACCTCCTGCGGGTGCTGAGCGCGGTGAGCATCCTCCCGAGCTCGGGCGACCAGCAGGACTTCGTCGTCTCGGGCGCCGAGCCGCTCGCGTACCTCCGGTTCTCGCCGGGCATCGACGTGACCGCGGAAGGGTACGTGACGGCGCGCACCGGCGAAGGCGAGTACGGGTTGGGCGTGGCGTTCGGGCTGTCGCCCGCCCCGGCCGACGGCGCGACGCGCGACACGATCGCCTGCGTCATCCAGAACGCGGTGCGGCCGGGGGCGCTCGAGGCCGGCGGCACCGGGCACAGCCAGTACGCGCGGCTGCTCGACGAGATGATTGGGACGCAGCAGCGCGTCACGGTCACGGGCCTGCTGCGGATGCTGCCCGACCACGCGTCCGTCGGACACCCCGTGATCCCGCATCTGCTCGAGATCCACCCCGTGCGCACCATCGTGACCGAGCGCGGCCTGACGTTCCCGCCGGTCTCGATCGACGCGCCCGGCGAGGCGGAGTGGGCGCAGATCGACGCCGTCCACCCGATGCCGTTTCCGGACTTCCAGCCGTCCACGCGCGTCGCGTTCACGGGCGGCACGATGACGTTCCGGCACGCGCCGGTGGTCGAAACCGCCTACGTGTACATGACCGGCCAGTTCTACGGGGGCCGGAGCCAGTTCGTCGACGGACGTCCGTTCCTGTTCGCGTTCGGCGACGCGGCCGGGAAGACCCGCATCACCGCGGTCGCCGTCCCCGGGACGCCGGCCTACGAGACCGCGCGCCGGTGGCTCAGCACGCCGCCGACCGGCCCCCTGACGCTCGTCGGGCTTCGATCGCTCCACCTGCCGGCGCTGTTTGCGCCGGGCGGCGGCCGGATCGAGGTCTTCCTCTGTCCGGTATTTAGGATTCTGCCGGGCACGGTGAAGGGCGCCGGGGTGCCGGCGCCGACCGCGCAGTTCGAGTTGGTGCCGGTCGGCGGCCCGCAGGCCGCGCCGCCCCCTCCGCGGCCGAAGCGCGCCGCGGCCAAAGCCAAGAAACCGGCTCGGACCAAGAAAGCGGCGGCCAAGCGGTCGACCGCCGCGTCGAAGCCGCGCGCCAAGCGCCCCGCGCGCCGGCGCGCCGGCCGCGAGCGCTAGCCCAGCCTATCAGCACGGCCTGTCGTGCCGCGGGTGGCGCGTGCGCCTGTGACGAGCCATCCGGTGAGCACGCCGCGCCCGCTCCGTGCCGGCTCCCAGTTCAGAACACACGATGCCGGCGGATCAACCGGGGCTTCCAGCCGCCGGGGAAGATCGCGTGCTCGAGCATCGCCTCAGGGCCGGCGACGAAGTACTCCGCGGTCGGCCCCAACACCATCTGCCGCTGCCACAGTGCGAAGACCGCTGGCAGGGCCTCCAACGCCCCCATGAACTCGGAATACGGCGTGCCTCTCGGCTTGGTGAGCCACAGCCCGGCGTCTGACGCGCCGCGAGCGGCCGAACGCAGCGATTGATAGACGCCACCCGCTCCGCCGTCCGCCAGGCCCGCCACGGCATCGTGATCGCCGCGCGTGGACGCGGACACCGCGGCCGCGTTCAGCACGCCGAGCGCCGTCCAGTCGGCCAGTTCGTACCAGTCCTCGTATCCATCGCTGCCCGGGAGCCAGGGAGCCCCGTCGATCCGGTACGCCGCGGATCCGAGAAATCCATCGGGCGACGCCGCGGCGAGCGCGCGATGGAACGCAGCAAGGTGCGCCTCGTACCGTCCAGCGTCCAGCCCCGCATCCGGATAGTGCCAAAACACGTACGCGAGCATCGGCCATCCCTCCGCGATATCGTCGCGACCGCCGGCCGCGCCGCTGAATGACTTTCGGACCGCGCGCTCCGGCGCCTGCCGAAGCGCCCCGGGAACCCCCGGCGCCCGCCCGCGGCCGTGGAGGCATCCGCGACGCATGCCTCGAAAGCCGACGGGCAAAGGAGCGTGCGGGCATGCCGGGTGATCACCTCGAGGAGCCGGGCAGCCAACTGAGCATCTGGATTCTCGGCGGGTTCCGGGTGGCGTCCGGACCCCGGGAGATTCCTTCCGCCGCGTGGCCCCTTCGCAAGTCGAGAACCCTCGTCAAGTTGCTGGCGCTCACCCCGGGCCACCGCCTCCACCGGGAGCAGGTCACCGAGTGGCTGTGGCCCGACCTCGAGCCCCCCGCGGCGGCGAATAACCTCCGCAAGGCGATGCACATCGCCAGACGTGTGCTCGAAGCCGACGGGCCCGCGCCGGCCCCACGCACACTGTCGCTCCAAGACGACGTCATCATGCTGGCGCGCGATGCGGTGTGGATCGACGCCGACGCGTTCGAGCAGGCCGTCATCCGCGCAAGGACGACAAAGCGGATCGACGCGTATCAATCGGCCCTCGGCCTGTACGGCGGTGAAGTGCTTCCCGAGGACCGGTACGAGGAGTGGTCCGTCGGCCGGCGGGACGCGCTGCAGCAGGAGTATCTCGCGCTGCTGTACGATCTGGCGGCGCTGTATGAGGCGGAGCGGGCGTACGGGCAGGCGATCGAGACCTTCCAGCTACTCCTCGTGGCCGACGCGGGCCGGGAGGAGGCGCACCGCGGCCTGATGCGTCTGTACGCGGCCACGGGCCAGCGCCTGCATGCGCTCCGCCAGTATCAGATCCTGCGCGAGGCGCTCAGCCGCGAGTTCGACGCCGCGCCCGACGCCGCGAGCCAGCGCCTCTACGAGGACGTCGTCGCCGGCACGGTGCCCCCCGCCGCTCCTCCGCCGCCCGCGCCGGCGCGACCGCCCGCGGACCAGCCCGCGCGCGGACGCACCAACCTCCCGCTCGCCCTCACAAGCTTCGTCGGTCGGACGCGCGAGCTCGCGGAGGTCCGGGAGCGCCTCGCGGCCAGCCGGCAGTTGACGCTCGTCGGCGCCGGCGGCGTCGGCAAGACCCGCCTCGCGCTCGAAGTGGCGGCCGGCGCGCAGCCGGAGTTCCCGGACGGAGTCTGGCTGGTCGACCTCTCCGTCCTGCCCGACGCGACGCTGATCCCCCAGGCCGTCGCCTCCGTCCTCGATCTTCGAGAGGAGACGACGCGGTCGCTCGTCACCGCCCTGAGCGACTATCTGCTCACCAAGCGCGCGCTCTTGCTGCTGGACAACTGCGAGCATGTCGCGAGCGGATGCGTGCAGTTTGCCGAGGCCCTGCTCCGCCGCTGTCCCGATCTCCGCATTCTGGCGACGAGCCGAGAGGTGCTCGGCGTCGCGGGCGAAGCCGTGTATCGGGTCTCATCGCTGTCGGTTCCCGACGCGCGTCAGTCCGGGCGCGCGGAGCACCTGCTGCAGTACGACGGGGTACGCCTGTTCCTTGAGCGGGCGGCGCTGAGCCAGCCGGGCTTCACGCTGACGGCCGAGAACGCGTCGATGGTCGCCGCGATCTGCACGCACCTCGACGGGATCCCGCTGGCGCTCGAACTCGCGGCGGCACGGCTGAAGGCGCTGCCGGTGGAAGTCATCGCCGCCCGCCTCAACGACCGGTTCCGGCTGCTGACCGGGGGCACGCGGACGGCCATGTCCCGCCACCAAACCCTCCGCGCCGCCATGGACTGGAGCTACGACCTCCTGCCGGAACCGGAGCGCGCGCTGCTGCGGCATCTCTCGGTGTTCGCCGGCGGATTCACGCTGGACGCGGCGCAGGCCGTCGGCGCCGGCGACGCGCTCGACGAGGTGGACGTGCTCAACCTGCTGGCCCAGCTCGTGGACAAGTCGATGGTGCTGATGGAACCGGGCCGCTACCGCCTGCTGGAGACGGTGCGGCAGTACATCCAGACCAAGCTCGTCGAGTCGGGCGAGGCCGTGGCGGTGCGCCGACGCCACGGCGCGTTCTTCGGGCGCCTGGCCGACGAAGCGGCGCCGGCGTTGAGGGGACCGGACCAGGCCGTGTGGCTGGACCGGCTCGAGAATGAGCACGACAACCTGCGCGCCGCGCTCGAGTGGTCGCTCGGCCAACAGGCGGACGACGCGGGCGTGCTGATGACGGCGGCGCTCTCGGGATATTGGCACGGGCGCGGCTACCTCAGCGAGGGACGCGACTGGCTCGAGCGCGCGCTGCGCTCGGAACGGGCCGACCCCGTCGTGCGCATGCGGGTGCTGATCGGAGCCGGACGGCTGGCCTTCGCGCAGGACGACTTCGATCACGCCGGCGCGGTCTTGGAGCAGGCGGTCCCGATCGCGCGCGGGCAGCAAGATCGGGAGGCGCTGATGCTGTCGCTCGCCTGGCTCGGCCACGCGACGTGGCACCGCGGCCAGCATGCGCGCGGCGTCGCGATCTGCGAGGAAAGCCGGGCGCTGGGCCGGTCGGTGACCGACCCGTGGACGAGCGCGGTCGCCCTGGCCGAGATCGCGACGGTGGCCCTGCACGAGGGGGATCCCGGGGGAGCCGCCCGCCTGCTCGAGGAGAGCTTGGCGCTCTTCCGCCGCGTCGGGGACACGGCGGGGATCGCCCAGTGTCTCTATCAACTCGGGATCCTCGCGACGAACCACGCGGAATACGGACGCGCGGACGTCCTGATGGAAGAAGCGCTGGGACTGCAACGTCAGCTCGGCCGCAAACCGGCGGTGGCGGCGTCGCTCGGCAGACTGGGGCGGATCGCGCTGATGCGGGGCCAGCACGAGCGGGCCGCCGGCCTGCTGGAGGCGGGGATCGCGCTGGCGGACGAGCTCGGGAAGAAATGGGACGCCGCGTACCGGAAGTGCGGCCTCGGGCTCGTCGCCCTCGCCCGGGGCGAGATGGCGAGGGCCGCGGCGCTGTTCGACGAGAGCCTCCCCGTCCAGCGGGCCCTCGAGGACACGAGCGGGATCGCGGAATCGCTCGCCGGGCTGGGTACGCTCGCCCGGTACCGCGGCGAGCACGCGCGGGCGAAGCAGCTGCTCGAGGAGAGCCTCCGGCTGCTCGAGCACAGCAATCCCGACGGGGACCTCGCCACGCCGTTGTTTCAACTCGGCATGGTGGCGTGCGCTGCGGGCGACCTCCCGGACGCGGCCCGGCTGATCCGCGACAGCCTCCAGCGCCGCCGGGCCCTGGGAGACCAGCGTGGAATCATCGAGTGTTTGGAGGGCCTGGCGCGCGTCGCAGAGGCCGGCGGCAGTGTCGAGCCGGCGGCGCGCCTGCTCGGCGCCGCGGACGGGATGCGCGAGGCCATCGGGACCCCCCGCTGGCCAGTCGACGAGCCGGACCACGAGCGCGTCGTCACCCGGCTCCGGGAGGCGCTCGGCGGCGCGGCGTGGGCCTCGGCCAGGCTCCGCGGCCGCACCGACACCCTCGAAGAGAACCTCCGGCTCGCGTCCGATCTGGTCTGACGGCCCGCCAGGCGCCGGATCCGGCAGAACCCCCAATTTGAACTCCGCATGAACAGCCCTGGAAGGCCTCCGGAACGCCACGGCAACGGGGGCGCGGTACGCTAGCGCCGAGAGCAATCGCTCAGCCGATGGCAGAAGGGGGTGGACGATGGCACCGATGCAGCACAAGACCCTGAACGCGCCCGACGAAACGCGGTCGTTTCCAAAGGGCAAGTTGGAACTTGTCACGCTCGGCGGCATTACGTTTGGACGGGGCACGTTCGAGCCCGGGTGGAAGTGGTCCGATTCGGTTCGACCGATCGTGAAGACGAAGAGCTGCGAAGCGCCGCACACCCAGTACCACGTCGCGGGACGCCTGCGGGTGCGGATGGACGACGGAACGGAACAGGAGTTCGTGCCGGGCGACGTGTCGGTGCTGCCCCCGGGGCACGACGCCTGGGTCGTCGGAGCCGATCCCGTGGTGGTCATCGACGTCACCGGAATGACCGCGTACGCCCGACTCACCTGACGGGTTGCGTCGAGCGGGCCCCGTCTTTGGATCCTTGTCCAGCACCGGTCCGGCACCACACCGCCGCACGCGGCGGACGACATTCACACAAGGGAGTTGATCGAGATGGAACTCAAACAGGCAGGCTTGGCGAAGGGGCAGTGGCTCATGGCAAATTGCGGGCGGTTCCCCAGTGAAAAGAACTGCAGGCTGGTGATCATGGCCCCGGCGGGGCAGCGCGCGGATCTCCTCGAGGCCGCGGCGACCCACGCGGTGGCGAGCCACGGTCACCACAACACGCCGGAACTGCGCCGGGAACTGGATGCCATGCTCGAGTCGATCGAGCTGTAACTCACGTCCGACATAGGCGTCGAGGGCGTCCAGCTTCCAGGGGCGCCCTCGATCTGTTGAAGCACCGGCGCGGATCGCGCGCCGCCCGCCCGCGCGCGTCGCCCCGGTTGACGGGCCGTCGGGCACATGGTATAACCGGGCCAGGTACCGTGACGTACCGGAGGCCCTGACGCCTTTCGAGCATTCGCTCGGGAGGCGTTTTTGTTTTCGAGAACCGACTCTGTCCCGTGGGGACACGGAGGTGCAGGCCATGGCGGGCAAGGACATGGGCGCGTCGGAAGTCGTCGCCTACATTAAGGACCACGGCATCAAGATGGTGGACTTCAAGTTCGTGGACATGCCGGGCACCTGGCAGCACGCGACGATCCCCGCGAGCCAGATCGACGAAAAGACGTTCAAGCGCGGGATCGGCTTCGACGGCAGCAGCATCCGCGGGTTCCAGGCGATCGAAGAGAGCGACATGATCCTGATGCCGGACCCGGCGAGCGCGCGGCCCGATCCGTTCACCGAGGTGCCGACGCTCTCGGTCATCTGCAACGTCAACGATCCGACGACGGGCAAGCCGTACACGCGGGATCCGCGCCACGTTGCCCAGAAGGCCGAGGAGTACCTCAAGACGACGGGCATCGCGGACACGAGCTACTGGGGTCCCGAGGCCGAGTTCTTCGTGTTCAGCAATGTCCAGTACGACGTGCTCCCCCAGCGGATGGGGTACAGCATCGACTCGCCCGAGGCGATCTGGAACACCGGCCAGCCCGGGATGGGCAACCGGATCCGCTCGAAGGAGGGGTACTTCCCCGTCGCGCCGGCCGACACGCTGCTCGACCTCCGCAGCGAGATGTCGCTGCAGATGGAAGCCTGGGGCATCGAGGTGGAGATGCAGCACCACGAAGTCGCCTCGGCCGGGCAGTGCGAGATCGACATCAAGTACAACACGCTCGCGAGAATGGCCGACTCGCTGATGAGCTACAAGTACATCGTGAAGAACGTCGCCCGCCGCCACGGCCTGACCGCGACGTTCATGCCGAAGCCGCTGTTCGGCGATAATGGAACCGGCATGCACGTCCACCAGAGTCTGTGGAAGGGCGGCGCGAACCTCTTCTACAGCGAGGGCGGCTATGCGGAACTGAGCCAGGAGGCGCTGTACTACGTCGGCGGGCTGCTGACCCACGTCAACGCGCTGCTGGGCCTGTGCGCGTGCACGACGAACTCGTACCGCCGGCTCGTCCCCCACTACGAGGCCCCGGTGAACATCGCGTTCAGCAAGCGCAACCGGAGCGCCGCGATCCGCATCCCGATGTACTTCTCGGGCCCCGCGGCGGCCAGCAGCAAGCGGCTGGAGTTCCGGTGCCCGGACGCCACGTGCAACCCGTACCTCGGGTTCGCGGCCATGCTGATGGCCGGCCTCGACGGGATCAAGCGCAAGATTGATCCTACGAAGGCGGGGTTCGGTCCCCTCGACCGGAACATCTACGAGCTGCCGCCGGATGAGGCCGCCAAGATCAAGAGCGTGCCGGGGTCGCTCGACGTCTCGCTCGCGGCGCTCGAGGACGACCACGAGTTCCTGCTCGAGGGGGACGTGTTCACGCGCGACCTGCTCGACACGTGGATCGATTACAAGCGCACGAAGGAAGTCCACGAGGTCAACATCCGGCCCGTGCCCTACGAGTTCTTCCTGTACTACGACGTATAAGCGGACGCGCGGCGCGGATCCGCGAAGAGACGAGCGAGGGCCCGCCGGCTGTGCCGGCGGGCCCTCGTCCTGCGCGCGGGACGGCCCGCCCTACCTCCACAGGCGCGGGGGGTCGGTCTGCTCGACGGCGTAGTCGCGGGCCCCGTGAAACGCGGCGAACCGCTCGAGCGCCGCGGCCAAGCGGTCGCGCAGGCGTCGGGTCGGCGCAACGCCCCGCTCGAGGTGCAGCAGCCGCACGACGAGACGCCCCCGCTCTCGGTCGAGCCGCGGATCGAGCCTCCCGATCAGCCGGGCGCCGCTCAAGATCGGCATCGCGTAGTGGCCGTACCGGCGCTGCGAGACCGGCGTATATCCTTCCCACCGATACTCGAAGCCGAAGAGGTCGCTGAGCCGTTCACGCCGCCAGAGCAGGTTGTCGAGCGGCGCGAGGAAGCGCACCCCCTCGTCCGGCTCGCCGCCGACCCGCGCGGCCGCGTCGCGGCGCCTGAGCGCGTCGACGTCCTGCGCGCGCACGAAGTACGGCCGCGCGACCCCCTCGATCCTGAGCGGCACGATCTCCCCGGCGCGAAGCCGGCGTGCGAGCGCGTTCCGCCGGGCGGCGGCGGGAACCCTGCCCCATCCGAGCCGCGGATCGCGCGCATCGAAGACTCGGCACGCCCGGACGTACTTCCCGAACAGGGCGTCGTTCGCTTCCGCCGTCGTGACCGCGCGCGCGCGGGCGCGCAGGTCCGCGGGGATCACCTGCTCCGGCAGCGCGAAGTACCGCTCCGCGCCCTCCCGCCTGGCGACCACGAGCCGGCCCGCGCGAAACAGAAGCGTCAGCGCGTGGGACGTGGCTTTGGCCTCGGCCCCCCAATGGCCGCGGATCCGCTCCGGGGACACAAAGGCCCGCGCCGGCCGGGGACCCTCTTTCTCGAGCTGCGCCACGATCCGGCGCACGACCGGTCGCAGCGCGGCGATCTCGGACGCGAGGTACCGCTGAAACCACCGCCGCGTCCCCTCAAACATCGGAAAATCCTCGATCGGAATCGCGCAGATGGCGTTGGCCCAGTACTCGAAGAGCCGCCCCCGGTGCAGCAGCTCGACCAGCCGGGCGGGCGCGTAGCCCGGCACCCGCGCGGCGAGCACCAGGTGCTGGTTGCGCTCGACGACGGCGACGGGGTCGATCTGCACGCACTCCAGGTGCCGGATCTCCCGCAGCGCCGCCGCCGGGGTGGCCGCACGGGCCGGCGCCGCCCCGAGCGCGCCGGTCAGGTGCTGCACGTCCGCCAGAAACCCCGCGGCGCCCGCCGCGCTCACGGACAACTGACTTCCCATGAGGCCCCCCCGTCGGCGCAGCGGCGACCGACCGCCGCGCCGACGCAAGGGGTTCGGATCCGACGCGGACAACCCCTCGCCGCGGCCGGTGAAATCGACCGGTGTTATAATGGAGGCCGACGGGTGGCGCACCCGCCGCAGGAGGAATGAGGATGACGCCTCGATTCCGGGTCGCGATGGCCCAGATGAACGCCACGGTCGGGGACTTCGAGGGCAACACCCGCAAGATCATCGAGCGCCTCGAGGAAGCCCAATCGCTCGGCGTGGATGTCGTCGCCTTCCCGGAACTCGCGATCGCCGGCTATCCTCCCGAAGATCTGCTGATCAAGACCGACTTCATCCGCGACAACCTCCGGTGCCTCGCCGAGATCGCGCCGCACGCGACCTCGACGGCCGCCGTCGTCGGGTTCGCCGACTCCGGCGATCACCTGTACAACGCGGCGGCCGTGCTGCACGAGGGACGCATCGCCGGCGTGTATCGCAAGATGCGCCTGCCGAACTACGGGGTCTTCGACGAGAAGCGGTACTTCCAGCCGGGCACCGACAGCCCCGTGTTCGTGATCCACGGCGTGCCGGTCGGGGTCACGATCTGCGAGGACATCTGGGCGCCCGGCGGCCCGCTGCTGGCGCAGTCGCTCGCCGGCGCGCTCGTGGCCGTCAACATCAACGGATCGCCGTACGCGCGCGGCAAGTGGCGCCTCCGCGAGGAGATGCTGAAGACGCGGGCGCGCGATTACGCCGTGGCGGTCGTCTACAACAATCTGATCGGCGGCCAGGACGAGCTCGTCTTCGACGGGCTGAGCCTGATCGTCGGCCCGACCGGCGACATCGTCGCCCGCGGGCCGGCGTTCGAAGAGGCGCTCATCGTCGCCGATCTCGACGTCGAAGCGATCCGAGGCATCCGCCGGTACAACTCGATCCGGACCACGGACGCGCTGCGCGACGAGGGGATCCGAGCGCCCGTCTACACGCTCTCGAACTCGGCCGGACGGATGGAACGCCCCGCGCTGCCGACCGTCCCGCCGCCCGCGCCCCCGGGCGAGGTGGAAGAAGTGTACCGCGCCCTGGTGCTCGGCACGCGGGACTACGTCCGGAAGAACGGCTTCCGGGGCGTCGTCGTGGGCCTGAGCGGCGGCGTCGACTCGTCGCTCGTGGCGTGCGTCGCGGTCGACGCGCTGGGCGCCGACGCGGTCCACGGCGTCACGATGCCGTCCGAGTTTACCTCCGAGGACAGCCGCCGGTTCGCGGCGGCCCTCGCCGAGGCGCTTGGGATCCGCGTGCTCGAGCTGCCGATCGGCGGGGTCGTGAAGGAATACGAGGCCGCGCTCCGCGCGGCATTCGCCGGCCGGCCGCCCGACATCACCGAGGAGAACCTGCAGGCGCGGAGCCGCGGGAATCTCCTCATGGCGCTCTCGAACAAGTTCGGCTGGCTCGTGCTGACGACCGGCAATAAGAGCGAGATGAGCGTCGGCTACGCGACGCTGTACGGCGACATGGCCGGCGGGTTCGCGGTGATCAAGGACGTCCCGAAGACGCTCGTGTACGATCTCGCCCGCTGGCGCAACGCCCGGGCCGGGCGGGATCTGATCCCGGCGGGCGTCATCGAGCGCGCCCCGACCGCCGAACTGCGCGCGCATCAGACCGACCAGGACACGCTGCCGCCGTACGAGACGCTCGACCCGATTCTCGAGCGGTACGTCGAAGACGACCGCTCGGCCGACGAGATCGTCGCGGAAGGGTTTGACCCGACCGTGGTGGCGCGCGTGATCGCGATGGTCGACCGCAGCGAGTACAAGCGGCGCCAGGCGCCGCCGGGCATCAAGATCACCCCAAAGGCGTTCGGCAGAGACCGCCGGCTGCCGATCACCAATTGGTATCGGGGAAGCCGCGCGCCCCTCACCGCCCCGCCGGCGTCGTCGACCGAGTAACCGGCCGACCGCCGCGTGACGGTACCCCGGAAGATCGGTCCCCGCGGGGCGCCGACCGGCCGACCGCGACGAGCTCGCGCCCAGTAGGGACGGCACGCACAATCCACGCTCGACGCCACGATCACGCCGGCAGACATGCAAATACAAGCTCTCGGGCACCTATCAAGTGAGCTCATGCATCGAAGACGGCGTCTGCATAAAGAAGCCGAAGGATTGGAAGGGGCATCCGAGGCGGAAGAACCCGGTCAAAGCCGGGGCGCCGCCGAAGACCAAGAAATAATCGACCGCAGCCCGGCGGAGACGCCGCCGCGTCCGCGCGAGCTGCGCCCCGCATCGAGAAACGCATTCTGCTGCGCGCCCCGCGACGTGCGTCTGGCGGGCGCCGTCTGACTCCTCGGCGACGACACCCGCTTTCGGCTCGTGCCCCGGTTGTGTGACGACGGACCGGCCTCGATCACCGGCCTCGCCGGGGGCTTCCGCGTCCGCGCATCCCGACGCGTCGCGCGCGTCGACCGCGTGACACGCCCCATTGCCTCACGCGGGCTCCTCCCGTACAATAGTCGAGCGGAGGAATTCTCATGTCGCTGTCCGGCGTACTCCCGCTTCTGCAGCGCAGACGGGAGTTTCTGTTCGTTTCCGAGGAAATCGCCCGCCGTCGCCACCCGTGGGTCACGGGGCCGGCCGGCTCGGCGAAAGCCTGCCTCATCGCGGCCTGCGTGGCGCACGCCGGCGGCCGCGTGCCCTCGTGGATCGTGCTCACCCCGACCCGCGACCAGGCGGAGAAGCTCGCCGACGACCTGTCGGCGTTTCTCCCCGACCGGAGCCACACCGTCCACGTGCTGGCCCCGTGGGACACGATCTCCCCTGAGGATCGCCCGTCGGTCGAGGCCGAAGGCGCGCGGCAGCGGCTGCTCGAGGCTGTCCGGCGCGGCGATCCGGTCGTCGTCGTGGCCGCCGCCGCGGGCGTGCTGTCGCCGCTCCCCGATCCGACCAGGACCTCTGGGACGCGCGTGGCGCTCCGCGTGGGCGACCAGGTACGGCTTGAGGACGTCGCGTCGCGTCTGTCGGCGGGCGGCTATGAGCGCGTCGACCTGGTGGGGGTGCCCGGGCAGATGGCGGTGCGGGGAGGCCTGATCGACGTCTTCCCGTCCACGGACGATCGTCCGGTCCGGATCGAGTGGGTCGGCGACGAGGTGGAGTCGGTCCGCGTCTTCGAGCCCGACACGCAGCGGACCGTGTCCGCGCTCGACGGGGTCACCGTGCTGGCCGCGCGCGTCTCGGGACTCGACGGGCCGGTCCTGCCGGAGGCGCTCGCGGACGCGGTCTGCGTGCTCGACGAACCGGAGGAAGTCGAGCGCCAGGCACGCGCCCTTTACGACCACGCCGCCGCCGCGTACGAGCGTGCGGTCGAGACCGAGCAGATCGCCCGCGACGTGCCGCTTCCCGTCGTGCGGTGGGACCGCGTGGCGAAGGTCCTCGACGGGCGCGCGGGGCTGTCGTTGTCGACCCTCCACCGGCCCGCCAAGGGCGAGGTGGTGGAGTTCGGGTTCCGGGCGGTGGAGCCGTTCGCCGGCCAGATGGACGCACTCGCCCGGCACATCCGCCAGCGGCTCGCCGACAAGGACCGCGTCGTGATTGCGAGCCGCCAGGGGCACCGGATGGCGGAGCTCCTCGCCGAGCACGAGATCCCGTATACGCTGCTGGACGGCATCGGCGACGTGCCCGAGCCTGGACGCGCGCTCGTCATCCCCCACCCGCTCACCGAGGGATTTGCACTCGGGGATCTCGTCGTCATCACCGACAGCGAGATCCTCGGCTGGCACCGCCGCGCGAAGAAAGTGCGGTGGATGCGCGAGGGCGCGCGGCTGGAGAGCTGGACGGAGCTCGTGCCCGGCGACCTCGTCGTGCACATCCACCATGGGATCGGGCTGTACCGAGGCCTCGAGCGGCTCGCGATGGGCGACGGCGGGCGCGACTATCTGCACCTGGAGTACGCCCAGGGCGACACGCTCTACGTGCCCACGGACCAGATCAATCTCGTCCAGCGGTACGTCGGCGCCGACAGCCAGACGCCCCAGATCCACCGGCTCGGCGGCAGCGAGTGGGAACGTGAGAAGCGCCGCGTGCGGGAGCGCACGCGGGAGATGGCGCGCGAGCTCCTGCAGTTGTACGCGGAGCGCGAGCGCGCCGGCGGGCACGCGTTCGCGCCGGACTCTCCGTGGCAGCGCGAAATGGAAGACGCCTTCCCGTACGAGGAAACGCCGGACCAGCTGCGGGCGATCGAGGACGTGAAGCGCGACATGGAGGCGCCGCGGCCGATGGACCGCCTCGTGTGCGGCGACGTCGGGTACGGCAAGACCGAGGTCGCGCTGCGCGCGGCGTTCAAGGCGGTGATGGACGGCAAGCAGGTCGCCGTCCTCGTGCCGACGACGCTGTTGGCGCAGCAGCATGAGACGGTCTTCCGGGAGCGGTTCGCGGCGTTCCCGGTGCGCGTCGAGATGCTGAGCCGGTTCAAGACGCCGAAGGAGCAGAAGGCGATCATCGCGGCCGCGCGGGACGGCGCGGTGGACGTGCTGATCGGCACGCACCAACTGCTCAACAAATCGGTCACCTTCCCCGCGCTCGGCCTGGTGATCATCGACGAGGAGCAGCGCTTCGGGGTCGCCCACAAGGAGCGTCTCAAGCAGCTGCGGACCCAGGTGGACGTCCTCACGCTCACCGCGACGCCGATCCCGCGCACGCTGCACATGTCGCTCGCCGGGCTCCGGGACCTGTCGGTGATGGAGACGCCCCCCGACGCCCGCCAGCCGATCCAGACGTTCATCCGTGAGGACGACCGGCCGCTGATCCAGGATTCGATCCGGCGCGAGCTCGCGCGCGACGGACAGGTGTACGTGGTGCACAACCGCGTCGACACGATCGACCGGGCGGCCCGGCGCATTCGCGACGCGGTGCCCGAGGCGCGGGTCGCGGTCGCCCACGGGCAGATGCCCGAAGCGCGGCTCGAGCAGGTCATGCTGGACTTCCTCGGGGGCCGGCACAAGGTGCTCGTCTGCACCACGATCGTCGAGATCGGGCTCGACATCCCGCGCGTGAACACGATCGTCATCGAGAACGCGCACCTCCTCGGCCTGGCGCAGCTGTACCAGCTGCGCGGGCGGGTCGGACGCGCGGACCGGCAGGCGTACGCGTACCTGCTCTACCCGCGTGGGGCGCGCCTGACGCACGAGGCCGAGCAGCGCCTCGTCGCGATGCGCGAGTTCGTCGAGCTCGGGTCGGGCCTGCGCCTCGCGATGCGCGACCTCGAGATCCGCGGCGCCGGCAACCTGCTCGGCGCGGAGCAGCACGGTCATCTCGCCGCGGTCGGGTTCGACCTGTACATGCGCCTGCTCGACGAAGCCGTCCGGGAACTCCGCGGCGAGCGCGTCGAGGAGCTGCCGGAAACCACGGTCGATCTGGACGCCGAGGCGTTCCTGCCGGACGACTACGTGAGCGCGCCGAGCCAGCGGATGGCGGCCTACCGGCGGCTGGCGGAGGCGCGCACGATCGAGGACCTCGACGCCGCGCTGGCGGAGCAGCGCGACCGCTACGGGCCGCTGCCGGAGCCGGCGCGGCGCCTGGGCGAGGTGATCCGCCTCCGGGTGCTCGCCCGCGGCGTCGGGATCGCGGCGATCTCGCGGGACGGCGACGGCGTGCTCCTCCGGCCCGCCGATCCGCAGAGTCTCGCGGCGCGCGCGCGCGCCAGGCTCGGACGCCCGAAGAGCGGCGCCCAGTGGACCTCGGACGGCATCCGGGTGCGCGCCGGCGCCGGGTTTGAGGAAACGGTGCGCGCCGTCGCGGACGTGCTGGAAGAGTTGTCGCGGGCGCTGCACCCGGGCCTGCCGCCGCAAGCCGCGGGGGTGGCGGCGGGCGTGCCGCGCCTCGACGGACCGTCGCTCGCGGGGGCCCGGGGCGACCGGCGCCTGCCGGCCGGCCGCGGCCCGAGCAAGGGCTGAGATGGACGCCGAGCGGAAGGGGTTCGAGGACCTCGTCGCGATCATGGCCCGCCTGCGCGGTCCGGGAGGGTGCCCGTGGGACCGCGAGCAGACGCACGCGACGCTGCGGTCGTATCTGCTTGAAGAGACCTATGAGACGCTCGAGGCGATCGACGCGGGCGCGCCGGACCGGCTGCGCGAGGAATTGGGCGACCTGCTGCTGCAGGTCGTGTTTCATGCGCAGATGGCCCGCGAGGATGGCGCCTTTACCATCGACGACGTGGTCAGCGGCCTCGCGGAGAAGCTCGTGCGGCGCCATCCCCATGTCTTCGGCGACGCGCGGGCCGAGACGCCGGACGCCGTCCTGACGCGCTGGGAAGCGATCAAAGCGGAGGAGCGGGACGGCGCGGCGGCCCCGCCCGGCGGCGGAGCGCCCGCCGAGGGCGCCCTCGGCGGGCTTCCGCGCGCGCTGCCGGCCCTGGCGCTCGCGCAGCAGATGCAGGCCCGCGCCGCCCGGGCCGGGTTTACGTGGCCGGGCCTGCCCGAGGCCGCCGGCAAGGTGCGCGAGGAGCTCGGGGAGCTCGAGCGTGCGTCCGCCGGCGAGGCCCCCGAGCGCGTCGCCGAGGAGCTCGGCGATCTCCTATTCACGGTCGCCAACCTGCCGCGCTATCTCGGGCTCGACGGCGAGCAGGTGCTGCGCGCGGCGTGTGACAAGTTCCGGGATCGGTTCTCGCGCCTGGAACAGGCGGTGCGCGAGAGCGGCCGGTCGATCCGCGACTGCTCCCCGGACGAGCTGCTCGCGCTGTGGCGTGCGTCTCGATAAGTTTCTGCAGGTGAGCCGGCTCGTCCGGCGGCGGGCGCTGGCCAACAGCCTGTGCCACGCGGGCCGCGTCACCCTCAACGGACGGGCGGTGCCGCCGGCCTCGACGGTCCGGCCGGGTGATGTCCTGACGATCGAGATCGCCGACCGCCGAATCCGCGCGCGCGTGCTCGCCACCCCGGCCGGCCACCGCCGGCCGGGCGAGGTCGAGTGGATCGAGATGCTCGAGGGCACGCCCGCGGAATGACCGCGTGCGGCGCGGCGTCGGCGGTGCGGGTGCACAGAGAGGGAGGGACGTCGGTGTCGAAGATCGATGCCATCACGGCTCGGGAGATCCTGGATTCGCGCGGCAACCCCACCGTCGAGGCGGACGTGATCTTGGATTCCGGTGCGATGGGACGCGCCGCGGTGCCGTCGGGAGCGAGCACCGGCGTGCACGAAGCCCTGGAGCTGCGCGACGGCGACCGCGCCAGGTACGGCGGCCTGGGGGTGCTGAAGGCGGTGCACAACGTGCGCACCGCGCTCGGGCCGCTGCTCGCGGGGCGGGATCCCGCCGCCCAGGCCGAGATCGACCAGGCGATGATCGACCTGGACGGCACGCCCAATAAGAGCCGCCTCGGCGCCAACGCGATCCTCGGCGTCTCGCTGGCCGTCGCCAGGGCGTCGGCCGCGGACCGCGCGATCCCGCTGTTCAAGCGCCTCGCCGAGCTCGCGTTCGGTCGGACCGCCGCCGCGACGCTGCTGCCGGTTCCGATGATGAACATCCTGAACGGCGGAAAGCACGCCGACAACGGCCTGGACTTCCAAGAGTTCATGGTCGTCCCCGTGGGCGCGCCGTCGTTCGCGGACGGGCTGCGGATGGGCGCCGAGACGTACCACGAACTGCACCGCGTCCTGCACGACCGGAGCCTCGCGACCGGCGTCGGCGACGAGGGCGGCTTCGCGCCCCGTCTCAGGGACAACGAGGAGGCGCTCGAGCTGATCATCTCGGCGATCGGCCGGGCGGGCTACACCCCCGGCCGGGACCTCGGGCTCGCCATCGACCCCGCTGCGAGCAACTTCTTCCACGACGGGGACTACGTGCTCGACGCCGGCCGGACGCGGCGCGCCCCTTCGGAGATGGTCGAGTACTATGCCGGCCTGGTCGACCGCTTCCCGATCCTCTCGATCGAGGACGGGCTGGCCGAAGACGACTGGGTGGGGTGGACCGCGCTGACGGCCCGCATCGGAGACCGGGTCCAGATCGTCGGCGACGACCTGTATGTGACCAATCCGGCGCGGATCGCCCGCGGCATCGCGGAGCGGGCCAGCAACGCCGTGCTCATCAAGCTGAACCAGATCGGCAGCCTCACCGAGACGCTCGAGGCGATTCAGACGACGCGCGCGGCGGGCTGGGCGGCGGTCATCTCCCACCGCTCGGGCGAGACCGAGGACACGACGATCGCCGACCTCGCGGTTGGGACCGAGGCCGGACAGATCAAGACCGGCGCCCCGGCGCGCTCGGAGCGCGTCTGCAAGTACAACCAACTGCTCCGCATCGAGGAGATGCTCGGCGCAAGCGCCCGGTATCCCGGGCGCGCCGCGTTCGCGCGCGAGCGCTGAGCGGCTCCGCAGGCAGGAATCCTGCGCCAAGCCCAGAACTCTCGGAACAGTTATGGCCAAGGATCGCCGCGCGGGAGGGGCGCCGCGGTGGATCGCGCTGTGTGCAGGATGCGTCGCGGCGGCCCTCCTACTCGCACTCGTGTTCACCTACCTGCTGACGACGGAGCATATCCGGTCGGCCATCGCGCGCTTTCGCCGCGGAGACGGCCCCGCGCGCGCGGTGCACGGCATCCCCTACGCCGATCTCATCAATCGCACCGCGGCGGCGCATGCCCTCAACCCCGCGATCGTCGCGGCGGTCGTCGCCGCCGAGAGCGGCTTCAACGCGCGCGCGCGGTCGCGCAGCGGCGCGTACGGCCTGATGCAGGTCCTGCCTACCACCTGGCGCGAGGTTGATTCGGCCCAGGCGTGCCCGCCGCAGACCGCGAGGCTCACCGTCCCCCCGTGCATGGACGATCCCGCAGCGAATCTCGCGGTGGGAGCGTCCTACCTGCACCGCCTGGTGGAGCGGTTCGGCGGCAACCTGCTGCTCGCGCTCGCCGCGTACAACGCGGGCGCCGACGCCGTCGAGCACCACCACGGCGTGCCCCCGTATCCCGAGACCGCGCGGTATCTTCGCCAGGTCGCGCTCGCGTGGTTCCATCTCGAGCAGGACGGCACGCTGACGCCGTTTTGGCGGGGCGTGCTTCGGTCGTTCGACATCTGGCAGCGCACCCGCGCGGCGCTCGTGGGCACGTTCGCCCCGCGCCGGAGCCCGCCGCTGCCGGCCCGGGCGCTCCACGCGCGCGTGGCGGCGAGATGGTAACGCGCGGCCACCGCCTCGCGGCGGCCCGCCTCCGGGCCCGCCAGCCGAAGGTCCGGCGCCCGCCGCCGTCCCGCCGGCGTCAGGTACTGATGGTGTGCGCCGCGGTGGTCGCCGTCTGGGGCACCGTGGCGTTCGTGGGCCAGTACGCGCGCACGTACGCCCTCGCCCGGGAGGCCGCCCAGCTGGACCAGCGGCGCCAGACCCTCGTGATCCGGAACGAGGAGCTGCGCGAAGAGATCGGCCGCCTGCAGACGGACAACGCCTACATCGAGCATCTCGCGCGGACGGAGCTCGGCCTCGTCCGTCCCGGCGAGATCGAGTTCATGGTGGTCCCGAGCGGGCACTCCGGGACGCCCGGATCCGCGGCCCCGAACTCCGATGCCGCGGATCCGAACGCCGGCACCGTGGACCAGAGCGTCGGCCCGGCTCCACGCGCGGGCTGGTTCGACCGGCTGATGTCCCGCCTGGCATCGCTCCTCACGAAGCTCCACCGCTAGCCCCGCTCGCGCCGCCGACCGATCCATCGGCCGGGCACCCCGTCCACCGCTCCCAGCGCCGGCACGCCTCGCCGGCCGCGGTCCGCAGGAGGAAGCCACTTGGGGCCCCACGAACGGTCTCCGCGACTCTCGTGAAATACTACCCTTAGCACGCGCGGGGCACGGCGGTCAGTCGCGCCGAAGCGGTTTGTTCGAGGAGGCGGATGATGATACGCATCGGGCGAATGGGGATGGTCCTGGTGGTCGCGGCCGCACTCGCGGCCGGGCAGTTCAGTCCCGCGACGGCGGCGGGGTACAAGTCCGTGATCCAGTTCGGCGTCAACCTGGCCGCCACCAACCTCGATCCGGTCACGCAGGACCAGAACCCCAATATCTGGGCGTTCATGCAGATCTACCAACAGCTGATACGGGTGAACGTCGCAGGCGACGGGTTCATCCCCGACCTCGCCGAGAAATGGTCCGTCTCCTCCGACGGCAAGACGTGGACGTTTCTGCTGCGGCAGGACGCGAAGTTCTCGAACGGCGACCCGGTCACCGCGGACGACGTGGTGTGGTCGCTCCAGCGGGCGCACGACGTCAACGGGCCGTGGCAGTGGGCCCTCGATCCCGTGCAGGCGATCGTCGCGGTGAACGACCACACGGTCGCGATTACGCTGAAGCAGCCGTGGGCACCCTTTCTCTCGGACATCTCTCTGTTCTCGAACAGCATCCTCCCCATGAAGGTGTTTCGCGGCGCGACGGCCGACGACTTCGCGAACAAACCGGTCGGGTCCGGCCCGTTCATGATGACGGCGTGGAAGAAGGGCGACGAGATCGACATGCAGGCCAACCCCTACTACTACGTGAAGGGGCAACCGCGGACGCACGAGCTGCACCTCCGCTATATCCCAGACGACAACGACCGCATGATCGCGCTCCAGGCGGGCGAACTTGACGGGATCGACTACCCGCCGTTCGCCCAAGTGTCCGTGCTGCAGCGGGATCCGCGCCTCGACGTGCAGCTGAACCCCTCGACGGCCGTCTTCATGGTGCTCCTGAACGTGACCGCCGCGCCGCTCAACAACGTGAAGTTCCGCCAGGCACTCGCGTACGCGACCGACCGCGCCGGCATCGTGAAGGCGACGTGCTACGCCAACTGCACGCCAGCGACATCGTTCCTACCGATCACGACCCTATACTTCGACAAAAACCTGAAGGCATACACGTACGACATCGCAAAGGCGAAGCAGCTGATCGCCGAGTCCGGGGTCGCCACGCCGGTGACCCTAACCGTGATCGTGCCGTCGGGCCAGAACGACGCAAACACCTCGGCGACGCTGCTGAAGAACATGTGGGCGCCGATCGGCGTCACCCTCAACCTGGTGCCGCTCGACCCCGCCGCCGCGCGCTCACGGATGATCTCGCTGGACTATCAGGTCACGCTCCGCGGCTGGACGAATGACGTGCCCGACCCGTCCGAGCTCGCGTCGTACGAGTTTGACTACACGACGTCGAAGTCGTACCACACCGGGTACCAGTCCCCGGCAATGAGCAAGCTCGTCCAGGACGGCATGACGGCGCAGAATGCGACCACGCGGCGCCAGATCTACTACCAGATGCAGGAGCTCGCGATTCAGGAGTCGCCGCTGATCTGGCTCTACTACGCGCCGTACACGATCGCGATCAACAAGAACATGCACGGCTTCGTGCAGATGGCGACCGGGCCCTGGCTGTTCCAGAATGTGACCGTCTCGCAGTAGCCGGAGGAGACCCACCGGATGCTGCGCTACGCGCTCGGCCGTCTCGGCCAGATCGTGCCAATCGCGCTGCTGGTCACGGTCTTGATCTTCCTACTGATCAAGCTGGTGCCGGGCGACCCGGCGTCGGCGATCCTGGGCGACCGTGCGTCCGACGCCTCGATCGCGGCCCTCCGGAGCCAGTGGGGGCTCGACCGCCCGATCTGGCAGCAGTACGCCGTCTACATGCGGAACCTGCTCACGGGCAACCTCGGGATCTCACTGCGGTATCAGACGCCGGTGACCGAGATGCTGCCGCCGCGGGCGGCGGTGACGTTCTTCCTGGTCACCTATAGCCTCGTGCTCTCGGTGCTGATCGCGGTGCCGCTCGCCGTGGTCGCGGCATTCTACCGCAACCGGTGGCCGGACCAGGTGATTCGCGCCGCGATGGCGCTGCCGCTTGCGGCGCCGCAGTTTTGGGTCGGGATCCTGTTCCTGATCGTGTTCTCCTTGAAGTTCGGCTGGTTGCCCGCGACCGGCTACGGAGACGGCGCCCTCGGCCACCTGAGCCACCTGTTTCTCCCCGCGCTGACGCTGTCACTCGTGTTCGCGTCGGTGCTGTGCCGGAATCTCCGCTCGTCGCTGGTGGACGTGATGTCGACCGCGTACGTGGACTTCGCCCGCGCAAAGGGGCTGCGCCGGCGGGCCGTCCTCTTCCACCACGTGTTGCGTGCGGCGCTGCTCCCGATGGTGACGCTCATCGGCACCCGCTTGTCGTTTGCGATCGGCGGGGCGGTTGTGATCGAGACCGTGTTCGCGATCCCGGGGCTCGGCTCGTGGATGGTCGATTCGATCTACTCGCGCGACTACGTCGTGGTGCAGACGCTGACCCTGATCTTCGCCTTCGGGACGATGCTGATCAACCTCGCGACAGACCTAGTCTACCCGCTGTTCGATCCGCGGCTGCGGATGGGCTGAGGCCGACGCGGCCCCCGTGGGCGACGCGATCCTGCAGCATTCCGTAGGAGTGGCCGCGTGACGACACTCGCGAGAGATCTGGCGCCGGCCCGAAGGATCCGGGTGCGCGTGCCGCTCGGGATTGCCGTCGGCGGCGGGATGGTGCTCGTGCTGCTTGCGGCGTCCGCGCTCGCCCCGGCGCTCGTCGCGTACGACCCCTCCGCTCAAAACCTAAACGCGATGCTGCTGCCGCCGTCCGCCTCGCACTGGTTCGGCACTGATAATTACGGCCGGGACGTGTTCACCCGGGTGTTGTACGGTGCCGCGATCGACCTCCGGATCGGGATCCTGGCGGTGATCTTCCCGTTTGTGTTCGGCGGCATGGCCGGCGGGGTCGCCGGGTACGTCGGCGGCTGGGCAGACGCCGTGGTGATGCGCGCCGTCGACGTCATCTCCGCGGTGCCGTTCACGGTGCTGGTGATCGCGATCGTGGCGTTTCTCGGGCCGTCGGAGGGGAACATCATCGTCGCGATCGGCGTCACCGATTGGATCATCTTCGCGCGCCTCGTCCGGGGCGAGGTCCTCCGCGACAAGCAACTGGAATACGTGGACGCGCTGCGCGCGCTCGGCTTCGGCCGCTGGCGGATCATCCTGCGCCACCTGCTTCCGAACGCGATTCCCCCCGCCGTCGTGTTCCTCGCCTCTGACGTCGTGCTCGTGATCCTCACCACGGCGGCGCTGGGGTTCCTGGGGCTCGGCGTCCGCCCGCCGGCACCGGAGTGGGGCCTCATGATCTCCGAAGGACGGATGTACATCTACAACGCCTGGTGGGCGGCCGCGATGCCGGGCTTCGCGTGCATGTACGCCGGCATCGCCTTCATTCTGATCGGCGACGGCCTCACCGACCTCCTGCGGATCCGCGGCCAGTGACCGATCTCGCGCTGTCAGTCGAGGGCCTCAGCGTCGAGATCCCCACCCCCCGCGGCACCGTCCGCGCGGTGCGCGACGTGACGTTTGGGGTGGCTCCGGGCGAGGCGATCGCTCTCGTCGGCGAGTCAGGTTCGGGAAAGAGCATGACCTGCCGCGCCGTCATGCGCCTGCTGCATCCGCCGGCCCGGATCACCGCGGGCGCCGTCCGGTTCGGGGGCCGCGACCTCGTCGCGCTCGCGGAGCCGGAGCTCGAGCGGATTCGGGGCCAGGGCGTCGCGATGATTTTCCAGGACCCAACGAGCGCGCTCAATCCGGTGCTCACGATCGAGCGCCAGGTCTCGGAAGTCCTGCCCGCCGGCGCCGGACGGCGCGGGCGAGTCGTGGAGCTCCTACGGCAGGTGGGGATCCCCGACGCGGAACGGCGCCTCGCCGCGTACCCGCACCAGCTCTCGGGCGGTCAGCGCCAGCGCGTCATGCTCGCGATCGTGCTCGCGCGTCGCCCCACGGTGCTGCTCGCGGACGAACCCACGACGGCGCTCGACGTGACCATCCAGGCCCAGATCCTCGCGGAGCTGGGCCGCCTCCAGCGCCAGCTGTCCATGGCCCTCGTACTCGTGACGCACGACCTCGGGGTCGTCCGCCAGACGGTGCACCGGGTCGCGGTGATGTACGCGGGGCAGATCGTGGAGCTCGCGCCGACCGACGAGCTGTTCGCGCACCCTCGGCACCCGTATACGATGGGATTGATCGGGTCGGTGCCGAGCGTCGACCGCGCCGCGCCGCTCACGCCGATCCCGGGCACGCCGCCGGACCCGGTCGGACTTGCCGAGGGGTGCGCGTTCGCGCCCCGCTGTCCGCTGGCCTCCGCGGAGTGCGTGGCGGCCGCGGTTCCGCTCATCCCGGTCGGGCCGGGGCGCGTGAGCCGATGCATCAAAGCCGATCGCGTAGGGAGCGACTGGAGTGCCGCAGCCGCTGCTCAGCGTTCGTAACCTCGTGAAGCACTTTCCGCTGCCGCGCGGTCCGCTCGATCTGCTGCGGCGCCGGACCCCGGAGCGCGTTCACGCGGTGGATGGGGTCTCGTTCGACCTCGACCGCGGGCACACGCTCGGACTGGTGGGCGAGTCCGGCTGCGGCAAGAGCACCCTCGGGCGGTGCGTGCTGCGGTTGTATCGCCCCGACGCGGGCGAGATGTGGTTCGAGGGCGTCGACCTCGCGGGCCTCGACGAGCGCGACCTGCTGCCGTACCGGAAGCGCATGCAGGTCGTCTTCCAAGATCCGTACTCGTCGCTCGATCCGCGGCAGACGGTCGGCAGCGCGCTGCTCGAGGTGCTGACGGTCCACGCCATCGCCGCTCCGCCGGAGCGGCCAGCGCGGGTCGCCCGGCTCCTCACCCAGGTGGGGCTGCGGCCGACCGATGCGCGGAAGTATCCGGGTGAGTTCTCCGGAGGACAGCGGCAGCGGATCGGGATCGCCCGCGCCCTCGCCGTCGGACCCGAACTGCTTATCGCCGACGAGCCGGTCTCGGCGCTCGACGTCTCGATCCAGGCGCAGATCCTCGACCTGCTGCTCGATCTGCGGCGCTCGCTCGGGCTGACCATGGTCTTCATCTCGCACGACCTGCGGGTCGTCCGGTACCTGAGCGACGCGGTCGCGGTGATGTACCTCGGCAAGATCGTGGAACACGCGCCCGCCGCGGACCTGTTTGCCCGTCCGCGCCACCCCTATACCTTGGCCCTGCTCTCGGCGATCCCCGAGGTGTCCGGCGCGACCCAGACCGCGGTGGACATCCGCGGCGAGCCGACGAGCGCGGTCCGCCTGCCCGGCGGCTGCCGGTTCCACCCCCGGTGTCCGTGGAAAGTCGACCGATGCTTCTCCGAGGCCCCGGAGCTGCGGGAGCTCGCGCCAGATCACTGGGTCGCCTGTCACGAGGCGCGCCCCTAACGGCGGTGCGCACGGCGGCGTCAATGATCTAGAACGCACACGCCCCTTGACAAACCGTCCCGTTTCGCGTACTTTACCAATAGGTTATATATCCAACTGGTGAACAACACGATGTCGACCGACCCTCTGAGCACCACGTTCGCGGCGCTCGCCGATCCGACCCGGCGCGCGATCCTCGCGCGCCTGATCGCGGGGGAGGCCTCCGTGACCGAGCTGGCGCGGCCGTTCGACATCACGATGCCCGCCGTCTCCAAGCACCTGAAGGTGCTCGAGCGGGCCGGGCTGATCGCGCGCGGCCGCGAGGCACAGTGGCGGCCGTGCCGGCTCGACGCGGGCCCGTTGAAGGACGTGGCGGACTGGGTACAACCATACCGTCGGTTCTGGACGGAAAGCTTCGATCGTCTGGACGACTATCTCCGCGAAGTGCAGAGAAAGGAGCAGCAGCATGCCGGCAAAGGACGCCGCCGCACACCGCGCGGCAAACGAGGGAACGCCTGATCTCGTTCTCTCGCGGACGTTCAACGCGCCGCGCAGCCTGGTGTTCCAGGCGTGGACCGATCCCGCGCGCGTGGCGCAGTGGTGGGGGCCGCGCGGCTTTACGAACCCCGTCTGCGAGCTGGATGTGCGGCCCGGCGGTGCCATGCGCATCCACATGCGTGGGCCCGACGGTACCGTGTACCCGATGAGCGGCACGTACGAGGAGATCGTGGAGCCCGAGCGGATCGTCTTCGTCGGCAGCGCGCTCGACGGGACCGGGCGCCCTCTGTTTGCCGTGCGGCACACGGTGACGTTCGCCGATCACGGCGCCACGACGACGCTCACGGTCACGGCCCATGTGCTCTCGGCCACCCCCGAGGGCGCGCCGCACCTGCGCGGGGCGGAAGCGGGATGGACGCAGCAGTTGGAGCGGCTCGACACGTATCTCGCCGCGGCGTGAGTCAGGCCCCGGTGCCGTGCGCGGATCGCCCTGGCGCGCTCCTGCACGAGCTCCCACGGAGGTAAAAACAGTGGCCACCATACGCGATCCGATCGACAGCACCGCCGATCGCGAGATCGTCGCCACGCGCGTCTTCGACGCGCCGCGCGCCCTCGTGTTCCAGATGTGGACGGATGCGGCCCACATCGCGCACTGGTGGGGACCGAACGGCTTTACCGTCACGATCCATGAGATGGACGTGAGGCCCGGCGGCGCGTGGCGGTTCATTATGCACGGCCCGGACGGCGTCGACTATCCCAACGAGGTCGTCTATCGCGAGATCGTGACACCGGAACGCCTGGTCTACGCGCACGTATCGCCGGCCTTTCAGGTGACGGCGACGTTCGCCGAAGAGGGCGGCCGGACCACGGTCAGCGTCCGGATGCTCTTCGGCACGGCCGCGGAGCGCGAGGCGGCGGTGAAGCAGTACGGCGCCATCGAAGGCCTGAATCAGACACTCGGCCGCCTGCAGGAGCGCCTCGCCGCGATGACCGCCGACCACTCCGGCGAGCGGGAGTTCACCCTCACGCGCGTCTTCGACGCGCCGCGCGACCTTGTGTTCAAGGCATGGACCGAAACCGACCGCTTGGCGGCCTGGTGGGGGCCGAAGGGCTTCACGTGGGTCTCGGCCACGTTGGATCTGCGCCCGGGCGGCATGCTGCACTACTGTATGCGCGCCCCGAACGGCCAGGAGATGTGGGGGAAATTCGTGTACCGAGAGATCCACGCGCCCGAACGGATCGTGCTGGTGAACTCATTTTCGGATGCGCTGGGGAACACGATCCGAGCGCCGTTCAATCAAGACTGGCCGCTGCAAGTCCTGACCACGGTAACGTTCGCCGAGCACGCCGGGAAGACGACGGTCACGCTGCGGGGACGCCCAATCGAGGCGACCGCATCGCAGCACCGTGCGTTCGAAGCGGGGCACGACTCGATGCAGCGGGGCTTCGGGGGCACGCTGGACCAGCTCGCGGACTACCTCGCGCGCGCCTGACACGGGACGACCCAGATGGCCGACCCCGTCACGCGCGTCGCAGAGACGGACACGCTCGCCGAGCTGCGGCACCATCGCACGATCGAGGAACCTATTCTCCTCACCTTGTGTCCGCGCACGACGGTGAGGCGCCAAGGAGACGGCCGATGAACCGCGCATTGTGGATCGTGCAGGGACTGCTGGCGCTCGTCTTTGTCCTCGCAGGCGGCGTCAAGCTGGTTATGCCGCTCAAGATGCTGACGGAACAGATGCCGCTGCCGGGCCCGTTGGTGCGGTCCATCGGCGCGGCCGAACTGCTCGGCGCGATCGGCCTGATCCTGCCGGGGGTGCTGCGCATCCGCCCCGCCCTGACACCGCTGGCCGCCGCCGGGCTGCTGATCGTCATGATCGGCGCGACGGCGTTCACGCTCTGGAACGCCGGGACCGCGCCGGCGATGTTTCCGCTGGCGGTGGGACTCCTGTCGGCGTTTGTCGCCTACGGCCGCTGGCGGCTCACGCCCGCCCATGCCAGATCGCGGCACAGCGCGCCGCTCGGTCGCTCGCTCTCCCTCGAACCGTAGGGCCGAACGACGACGCGTGTTCGCGGCCGCCCGACGGCCTCGGGAAGCGCGTGGATCGTAGAGTCGCAAGTCAACCCAGACGGAGGTACCGCGATGCAGCTGCAAACGTATCTGTTCTTCGACGGGCGGTGCGAGGAAGCCGCCGAGTTCTACGGCAGCACCCTGGGGGCCGAAGTCACGATGCTCATGCGTTTCAAGGACTTCCCCGGTCCCCAGGACCAGGGCATGGTGCCGCCCGGCGCGGAGAACAAGGTGATGCACATGAACCTCCGCATCGGCGACACGATCGTCCTGGCGTCAGATGGTCGGTGCCTCGGGCATCCCAACTTCGAGGGGTTCGCGCTGACGCTCACGTGCGCGACCGAGGCCGAAGCCGAGCGATTGTTCGCGGCGCTGGCCGACGGCGGGCAGGTGCAAATGCCACTGACCAAGACGTTCTTCTCGCCGCGGTTCGGCATGGTGGACGACCGCTTCGGGGTCTCATGGATGATCACCATGGCCCCGTAGCTCGGGGTCTGGCCGGTGCCGGCGTCGCCGAGGGTTCGCGAGCGTCGGCGGCGTGCCGCACACGCGCCAGCCCGATTACCAGGACCCGTCGTCCGGTTGACGCGGCAGGCGGCCGCCCGCTCCGACGGCGGGAGCCCCGGGCGCGCGTTCAGCCCTGAAGAATAAGAATTCGTCGCACCTCGCCCCCCCGCGGTAAGCGGTTAGCAGCACGCGTCCGCGACGATGCGTGTCCCCAGGCGGTTTCTCGCCAATTATTTTCTTCGCAGCAGGAATTTCAGGGGTCAATACTGAATAGTGGATCGCTTAGCAGGCATCCTCGGCGGCGCGCGGGGTGGGGGCGCGGGGCGTGGTGTCGAAGGGAATGAACCATGCGCATGCGGGACCACCCGACGCTGCAGCGTCGCCAGCTCGACGCGCGGGTCAAGCAATTACAGGCCCGCGGGCCGGTGCTGGCGGCGAGCTTGGTGCAAATCGCGCGGCGCTGCGGCCGGCCGGGGTGCCACTGCGCGCAGGGGGCGCTCCACGTGGGGCACTACCTGACGCGCTCGGTCGACGGCAAGACCCAGACCACCTATGTCCCGGTCGAGCTGGTGGCTGAGGTTCGCGCATGGGTCGACGAATACCAGCGGCTGCGCCAGGTGATCCAGGAGAGCACGGAGCTAGCGCTGGCGCGGATCCGGGGCCACGTCCGCGCCCGGAAGCAGCGGGCGGGTCGATCCACGGGACGCTGAGCTCCGCCTTTCGGCGGACGGTCCAGCACTTCTGGCCGGCGCTCAATCAGTGGCTGGATGCGCTGCCGGACACCCGATATGTGCCGTTCATCGAGTACGACAAGAAGTTTCTGGCCTGGTGGGGGGTGTTGCTGTTCTGCTGCAAGCTGGGCAGCCGGCGCCAGTTGGACTTTGACTTACGCGATGCGACGACGCAGGTGCTGGGCAATGTCAATCGGCTCGCCGGCACGCAGCAAGCGACCTTGCCGGTGCACGACACGTTGGATCACTTCTTGGGGCATGTGGGGAGCGCGCCGCTGGCGGCGCTGCGGACGCAGATGATCCGGCGGCTCCTCCGGATGAAAGTCCTGGATGCGGCGCGGTTGCTGGGGCGCGTGGTGGTCGCGATCGACGGGACCGGCCATCTCCACTTTCGCACGGAGCATTGTCCCCAGTGCTTGGTGCGGCGTCATGCGACCCACGACGTGTATCTGCACATGGTCGAAGAGGCGAAACTCCTCGGGCCCGGCGGCCTCGGGCTGTCCATGGGGACGGCGTTTATCGAGAACGCCGATCGGCCGGCGCGGGCGGGGCGCGACCTGGACTCATGGAAGCAAGACTGCGAGCTGGCCGCGTTTCGCCGCCTGGTACCGAGCCTGCGGGAGGCGTATCCCCAGACGGCCTTGTGTGTGACCAGTGACGCGCTGTATGCGTGTGCGCCGGCCGTGCGGTTGGTCGAAGCCCAGGGCTGGAGCTATGTGTTCACGTTCAAGGCGGGGAACGCGCAGACTGCTTGGACCGAGTTTCAGGCCGTGTTGGCGTTGTGCCCGGAGCACGTCCTGCGGCTGACCCTGCCGAATGGCACGCGGCAGGCGTACCGATGGGCGACGGGGATGACGGCGGAGGATGCGCACCGGCGCCCGTACCGGTTCAACGCCTTGTTGTGCGAGGAGACGGTCAAGGACACCACGACGACGTTCGTGTGGATGACGAACCTGCCGGTGACTCGGGAGACGGTCGTGGAAATCGCGATGAAAGGGGGGCGACGTCGCTGGACGATTGAGGCGGGATTCAATGTCCAAAAAAACAGCGAGCTGAACTTGGAGCATCCCTACAGCACCGATCCGGAGTTGATCAAGGCCTACTACTATCTCCTGCAGATCGCACACATGATGCTGCAACTACTGGAGCGGGGGAGTCTGCTTCAGCATCTGGCCCAGCGGCACGGCAAAACGCCGCTGGCACTGTTTGGCAGTCTCAAAAACATCGCCCGCCGGCTCCTCGAGGACCTGCGCCATCACCTGCTTCCCGAGGAGTCGAGACCCGCCATCCAAATCCGCTTCGATACCTCCTAAACACCGGGGCGCTGGTGGCTGCTCCGGCTCTCGCACTCGCTGTGCTCGCTGCGCTCTTCACCCTCTCGAAGCCGATCGCTTCGAGCCCACTCTCCATCACGCTGTTTCCGGCGTTCCCAACCCGCTCCCGGATGCCCGGCCTGCCGGGTCCTATTCCTCACCGTTGGCGCGCGTTACACATCCTTGACACCCCTACCCGGGCCTCGGTATAATACGCTCTGCGTCTCTAGACTGGGGAGGATCAGGCTGAAAGTATGAGCTTGGAAGCAGGCACGGTTCTTGAGGGCGTCGTCGTAAAGATCACCCACTACGGTGCGTTCGTCGAACTGCCAGACGGTAAAAGCGGGCTCGTCCATATTTCTGAGATCGCCGACACCTACGTCAAGGACGTGCGCGACTACCTGAAAGAGCAGGAGCGCATTAAGGTCAAGGTGCTCGGCTACAACGACAAGGGCAAGCTTGATCTCTCCGTCAAGCAGGCGCTCGACCCCGCGGAGCGGCAGGCTCGCGCGCGATCTAAAGCCACGTTCGAGGAAAAGCTCACCCGGTTCATGAAGGAAAGCGAGGAGCGGCTCCTCGACCTGAAGCGCAACACGGAGGCGAAGCGCGGCGGCAGGCGCCGCTGAGGCACCCCGACCCTACTGTACGCCGAGCATCCAGGCCACGTCCTCGAAGGTCTGCCATAAGATTTCGTCCGTCTGCAAGCTCCGGCTGTGCTCCCGGATGTCCCCCAACTCGCCCAGCTGCTCCAACTCGTCCTGCATCCGCTTGAGCCGGTTCCGCAGACCGAGCACCCGCTGATCCAGAGTCTCCTCCGGCAGGAGACCCTGCACTTTCTCGAGCGTGTCCCGCTCAATCTTACGGGCCAGCCGGTCGACCTCCACCGGCTCCAGCCGAGAGTACACGACGAGCCCGCGCCGCTCTTCGATCGCCGCGCTGACGACGGTTTGAAGCTCCTTCACGACCTGCTCACTCATCGGATCGTCCCCTCGAGAGAAGAGTTTGCCTCCGCCACGCCGGCGCCGGCGCGCTCGGCTCCCCCGGCCGTTCCAGCGTAGCGAAGCAGCGCACGGAGCGCGTGCAGCGTCACCTCGACGTGATAGGCGTCGCCGTCCTCGGAGATCCACGACCCGTCGGGCTGGCACGCGGCGCACAAACGCGTCAGGCTGTCGGCGACGAACAGCACGTCCGCGCCCACGCCGGCGTCTCCGAGGACGCCGAGCGCCTGCGCGAGCGCGCCCGGCCGCCAGTGATCCGGCGAGACGGCGGCCAGCGCGTCGAACGCCCGCACGACCGGCGCCGCCCCCGGTCCCTCCACCATGTGGAACAGCGCCGCCGCCAGCCACGTGGCGCGCAGGAACCCGGCGAACCGGCCGCTCGGCGCCTGATGCGTCCGGAGGTACGCCGCCGCGCGCATCACCGTGTCGCCGCGCTCCCCGGCGCGCGCGAGCCAGTAGCCGACCAGCGCGGTCGAGGCCACGCGCACCCGGAGATCTCCGGGGACGAGCTGCGGCGGCGGGCTGTACCGGAACAGCGCGGCGGGCTCGTCCCACGCCCCTTCGGGGCGCTGGGCCGCCACGAGGAACACGAGCGCGCGCTCCGCGTGGAGGCTGTCCAACAGCCCCAGGTCGTCGAGCCACGCGAGCGCAGTCGCCGTCGTGTCGACCGTGGACGGCCGTCCCTGCACGAAGCCGTACGGAAAACCGCCGTCGTCGCGCTGTCGGGCCTCGAGGCCGCGAATCACTTTCGCGTCGGGACGCGGCCGGCCGAGAATGCCCCGCAGGCGCGCACGTTCCAGCTCGCTCCCGCTGTGGTCGATGTACGCGATCGTGCGGCCCCAATCGATCCACACGGCGCGCGGAGACTCTACGACAGCCATTGTCCGAGCGGCGCGATCTCGACGCCGGCGCGGGTCAGGGCCTCTCTCGCCGCGCGGACGAGGCGCGGGGCGCCGGGTGTGTCGCCGTGAAAGCAGATCGTGTCCGGCGCGAGGCGCACCTCGCCGCCGTCCGCCGCCTCGACCATGCCCTCCGTCACCATGCGCACCACCCGGCGCGCCACCGCCGCCGGGTCGGTCACGAGGGCCCCGGGATGGCTCCGGCTCACCAGCGTCCCGTCGCGCCGGTAGCCGCGGTCGCCGAACGCCTCCCCCGCGACCCGCAGGCCGGCCTCGCGCCCGACACGCTCCATGACCGATCCGCAGAGAGCGACCAAAATCAGGGAACGATCCACGCTCGCGACCGCGTCCACGATCGCCCGGGACTGTGCCTCGTCGTTGGCGGCCATGTTGTACAGCGCCCCGTGGCCCTTGACGTGCTGCAGCGACGCCCCCTGGGCGCGGGCGAACGCCCACAGCGCGCCGATCTGGTAGATCAGGGTCGTCCGGAGTTCGTCCGGCGAAAGGCGCATGTCGCGGCGCCCGAACCCGGCGAGATCGGGGAAGCCCGGGTGCGCGCCGATGCCCACCCCGTGCGACAGCGCCAACCGGACGGTGCGCTCCATGACGAGGGGGTCCCCGCCGTGCACGCCGCAGGCGATGTTCGCGGACGTGACCACCGGCATCATCTCGGCGTCCTCGCCGATCGTGTAGACGCCGAAGCTCTCGCCGAGATCACAGTTGAAATCCGCCGTGCGTGCCATCCGTCCCCCCCGGGGCACCAGTCTAAATGTCTTCTACGTGCCCGTGCGAAGGAAGCCCTCCCGTCCGATCCGAACTCTTCCCCGTTCGACGCGGGTTCGATCGATCTTGCGAAGGGAGGCCCTCCGCCGCGCCGCAGCATCGGCCAACGCGCCGGCGGACCCATCATGCCTGAGCGCATCGGATTTATCGGCATCGGCCGCATGGGTCAGCCCATGGCCGCGAACCTCGTTCGCAAGGGCTTCGACGTGACGACGATCGCGCACCGACGGCCCGAGCCGGCCCAGGCGCTCGAGGCGCTGGGCGCGCGGATCGCCCCATCGCTCGCGTCCTTGGTCGCGGACTGCTCCGTGGTCATCGCGTGTCTTCCGAGCTCGACCGAGGTCGAAACCGCCGTCCTCGGGCCCGGCGGCATGCTCGAGGCCGGGCGACCCGGCAGCGTGTTCATCGACATGGGCACCAGCCGGCCAGCCTCGACACGCATGCTCGCCGAACGCCTCCGCGAACGCGACATCGCGATGCTGGACGCCCCGATCACGGGGGGACTCGCGGCGCGCGCGAGGGCACGCTCACGATCTACGTCGGCGGGGCACCCGACGACCTGGCCCGCGTGCGCCCGGTGCTCGAGGCGATGGGGCAGACGATCGTGCACATGGGCGGGTCCGGCACCGGCCACGTCATCAAGCTCCTGAACAATGCGCTGTCGCTGTCATCGATGGCGCTCCTCGCGGAGCTCCTGCCGCTGGGCGTGCGCGCCGGCCTGGAGCCGCAGCGGATGATCGAGGGACTCGCCGCCGGCACCGGGGCCACCAACCAGATCCCCGGACGAGGCAGCCGGATTCTGAAGCGTCAGTTCGAGGCCGCCTTTCAGATCGTCCTAGCCCACAAGGATCTGCGCCTCGCGCAGGAGCTGGCGCAGGAGCACAATCTGCCGACGCCGGTCACCGCCGGCGCCTATTTGTCGTTCACGCTCGCCCGGGGGCTCGGCCTCGAAGGCGAGGATACCGTCGCGCTGGTTAAAGTGTTCGAGCGGATCGCAGGAGTCGAAGTCAAGAGCCCGTAGCCGGGGCGCGGCCGGAGGGGCTAGGCCGGCCGCGTGCGCCGAGCCATCGACGTCCAGGCGAAGAGCGCCCCCGCGGCCACCACCGCGGCGGCCGTGTAGAAGACCGCGCCGAGCCCTCCCCCCACGACGAGCGCACCCGCGGCCGGCCCGGCGATCCCGGCCAGATACAGCGGCAGATAGACCAGGTTCAGCGTCGCCGACCGCCGCTCGGCGGGGACCTCGGTGGCCAGCATGGCAAACACCATCGCGCTGACGGCCGCCCCGCACGCCGCCGCCGCGCCGCTGGCGACCGCGAGCCTGGTCACGGTGGACGCAGCCGGCAGCGCCGCGAACGCCGCGCCCGCGCCCACCATGGCGCCGATCATGACCGGACGGAACCCGATCCGGTCGCCGATCGTCCCCGCGAGCGGGGAGACCACGCCGCCCACGAGCGCGGCCGTGCCGACGACCAGCGCGATCGCGCTCGCGAGGCCGGCCCCGCCCGCGTGGACCCGCTCGACGGCGATCGGCAGAAACGGCCACACCATCCACCGGGCGAACAGCGTGCAACCGAACAGGACGAACAGCCGCCGGGTGACCGGGTCGATCAGCACACCGCGCATCGCCGCGCGCGCTAGTTGGAGCACGGTCGCGGTCGGCACGATCGACGGCCGCACCTCTCGCAGCCCGACCATCAGCAGAATCGCGGTGCCGACCGACAGGGCCGACGAGAGCCCATACACGGCGGCGATCGGCGCGTGCAGGCGGTCCAGCAGCAGGCTGCCCACGGCCGGACCGGCCGCGAACCCGATCGGCGACATCGAGCCGAAGATCGCGACGGCGGTCCCGAGGCGGTTGCGGGGCGTCGCGTCGCGGATCGTCGCAAGCATCACTCCCGTGTTTCCCAACTGGAACCCGACGAGCAGGAGGCTGCCCGCGAGCTCCCACGGCCGGCGGCTCAGCGCGACCAATCCGAACACAAGCGCCTCCACCACGGCACTGCGGGCGATGACGAGCTTGCGGCTGTACTTGTCCGCGAACGCGCCCCACAGCGGTACGAGCGGCAGGCCGAGGATGAATATCAGCGCATTCAGGAGGCCCACCAGCCGCGGAATCGCCCCCGGGGCCAGCCCCATCGTCCTGAGGTCCAGCGGCAGAAACGCCGAGATCTGGCTCACGCCCATCGTCTCGACCACCGACGTGATCGAGAAGATCGCGAGCACCGCGATCCACGACTGCCTGGGCGCGGCGGTCCGGTCATCGTGTGCGTCCACGTCGCCTCCTCAAAGTCGGATGCGCCGCGTGGATCTGCCGAGCGCACGCACGGCGGCGCGGGGCGCAGAACGGCGCATCACGACGGTGAACGGCCGCGGCGGCGGAACGACGGTCAGGTGCTCGTCAGGTCCTCGTCCAGCAGGTCGGTCACAAACATATGCCCGGGCGCGTGGGTGATCATGAGATCCACCTTGGCCGCCATCGCGACGGCCTGCGGCGTGACGCCGCACCCCCAAAACACGGGCATCTCGCCGGGCTCGATGCGCGGAGGATCGCCGAAGTCGGGCCTGGCCAAATCGCGGATCCCAATCACGGCCGGGTCTCCCACGTGGACGGGCGCGCCGTGCGCCTTCGGATACCGGCCGGTCACGAGCACGGTCCGGGGCACCGCGGCCGGGGGGAGCGGCCGCATCGTCACGACCATGGGGCCGCGCAGCGCTCCCGCCGGCCGGCACGCGACCGAGGTCACGTACATCGGCACGTTGTGACGGTCCTCGATGTGTCGCACGGGAAGACCGGCCCGCTCCATCGCGTGCTCGAACGTGAACGAGCACCCGAGGAGAAACGCGACCAGATCGTCGCGCCACAGCCGGGTGATCTCCGTCACTTCCTCCTCGAGGCGGCCGCCGCGGTAGACCCGGTACCGCGGCACGTCGGTCCGGAGATCGGCCCCGGGCGCGGAGAACGCCGGCTCGGGACTACCCGGATCCGCGACGTCGACCAACGGACACGGCTTCGGGTTGCGCTGGCAGAACACGAGAAAGTCGTAGGCGATCTCCCGGGGCACCACAACGAGGTTCGTCTGCGCGAACCCCGGCGCGAGGCCCGCGGTCACCCCGGTCCACTCGCCGCGCCGGATCCGGAGCCGGAGATCGCGGGGCGACGCGCCGCGCAGCGCGTCCGTGTCGGTGATCGGCGGCATGGCTCGATATTCCGCGCGCGTCCGCGGCGGTCCTCCCGCCTGCCGCGCGGCAGGGACCGCGCCCGCTGTGTCGGAACCGGTAGGACCGTGGTTTCCTCTCCGGGCACCGCCGGCATCGAGCGCGCGCCGCGCGTGCACTACGGGTGGGTGATCGTCACGGCCCTCGCCGTCACCGAGCTGGTCTCGTGGGGCATCATCTACTACGGATTTCCGGTGTTCCTCCAGGCGATGGAGCGCGACCTCCGGGCCTCGCCCGTCGCCGTCACCGGCGCGTTTTCGCTCGCCCTCGCGGTGAGCGCCGCCGCCGCGATCCCGGTCGGGCGGTGGCTGGACCACAGCGGGCCGCGCGGGCTGATGACCCTCGGGTCGTGCCTGGCCGTCGCGCTGACGTTCGCGTGGTCCCGGACCGGAAGCGTGCCCGTCCTGTACCTCGTCTGGGGCGGCATGGGGCTCGCGATGGCGATGACGCTGTACGACCCGGCGTTCGCCGCGGTCGTGCAGTGGTTCACCAGGCACCGCGACCGCGCGCTCCTGACCGTGACCCTCGTCGCCGGCCTCGCGAGCACCATCTTCATGCCGTTCGAGGCCGCGCTGCTCGTCCGGTTCGGCTGGCGCACCGCGGTCGAGATCCTCGCCGTGATCCTCGCGGTGATCACGATCCCGATCCACGCGCTGGCCCTGCGCGCCGCCGCCCCGCCCCCGCCTCAGACGGTCGAGCCGCGCGCGCCCGCGCCGGTCGAGGGGGTCACGCTGCGCGAGGCGCTGCGCACGTCCCTCTTCTGGGCATTGAGCGTCGCGTTCGCGGCCTCCGCGTTCGCGAGCGTCACCGTCACCGTGCACATGATCCCGTTCCTCGCACAGCACGGATACGCGGCGACGTACGCGGCGGCGGCCGTCGGCTGGATCGGCGCGATGCAGATCCCCGGCCGCCTCGTCTTCGTGCCGATCTCCGCCTGGGTCGGACGGCGGGCCGTCACCGGGTCCGTCTTCCTCGTGCAGGCCGCGGGCATGGCCCTACTGCCGTTCGTGGGACGCCTCCCGACCCTGCTCCCCGCGATCCTGCTGCTCGGCGCCGGAAACGGCATGGCGACGCTCGCGCGGCCGGCCGCCGTCGCCGACGTGTTTGGGCGCCGCTACTACGCCAGCGTGAACGGGGCGATCGGAACGAGCTCAAACGGCGCCAGAGCGCTCGCCCCGGTGGGGGCGGCGCTCCTCGGGGCGTGGCTGGGAAGCTACGCCACGCTGTTTTGGACCGTCGCGACGGCCCTCGCGCTCGCCGGGGTCACCGTACTGGTCGCGGAGCTGCGCGCCCGCCTGCCGGTACCGCCCGCTCCCTGACCGGCCGCCGGCGGAGCGCGCACGGCGCCGTCATCCCCCGCGCCGGAGGCCGGCGCGGAACTCCCGGATCGCCTGGTTGACCTCACGGGGCCGCTCGAGATGGACCATGTGTCCGGCGCCGGCGATCACCGCCAGGCTCGACCCGTCGATGTGGGAGTGCAGATACTCCGCGAACTTGGGCGGCGTCATGCGGTCTTCGCCGCCGACGATCACGAGCGTCGGCAGGCGAACCGCATCGAGCTTCCCGAGCACGTCAAACGCGTCGCACGCCTCAAAGTCGCCGAGCGTGACGTCCTGCGGCACCGCGAGCATCGCGTCTCGGAGGCGCGCGGCGAGACGCCCTCGCGGGGACGCGGCGAGCGAGATGTCGACGATTCGGTCGGCGGCCGCCGGATAGTCCGCACGCAGCAGGGCCAGCAGGTCCGGGTGCACGCGCATCCGCGCACCGGCCGCCACGAGCACGAGCCCGTCAAGGTCTCGGGGATGTTCGAGCGCGTACCACAGCGCGATGGCGCCGCCCATCGAGTGGCCGGCAAGCACGACCGGTGCCCACGCACGCTCGAGCGCGGTGCGCCGCAGCCACTCGCCGTACGCGGCGATCGTCCGGCGCCCCGGCCCGGACCCGTCGTGACCGGGCAGGTCGGGGACGATCGCGTCCGGGAACGCGAGCCGCTGAAGATCCCAGCTGTGTGCGCTGCCGCCAGCGCCGTGGACAAACAACAGGCGCGGCACGCGCGACTGCGCCCGGACGTCAGCCGCGGAGGTGTCCGGCGGCGCTCCCGTCACCCGTCGCGGACGAGCGGCGCGATGAATGGGTTCGAGCGCTTCTCCTCGCCGATCGTCGTCTCCGGCCCATGCCCGGGATAGCAGACCGTGTCGTCGGGCAGCGGCAGCAGGACGCGGGTGATCGAATCGAGCAGCACGTCCATGCTGGCGCCCGGGAGATCCGTCCGCCCGATGCTGCCGGCGAACAGCGTGTCCCCGACAAACGCGAGACCATCGCCGATCAGACACACGCCGCCCGGGCTGTGTCCGGGCGTGTGGCGCACCACGAGGCTGAGACTCCCGACCTGCAGCCGGTCGCCGTCGGCCAGCCAGCGCGTCGGGATCGGAGAAGGCGGGAGCTCGACGCCGAAAAACTGGCGGGCCCGCGCGGGGCCCTGCTCGAGCACCTCGCGCTCCCCCTCGTGAATCCAGAACGGCGCGCCGGTCGCCTTGCGCACCGCGTCAACCGCCTGGACGTGGTCGAAGTGCCCGTGGGTGTTCACGATCGCGACGACCCGGCTCCGATGGCGGCGAATCGCCGCGAGCACGTGCTCCGCCTCGTCGCCCGGATCGATCACGAACATCTCGCCGGCGGCTTCGTCGCCGAACAGATAGCAGTTCGCCTGTACCGGGCCGACCGGAAATCCTTCAAGGATCATGATGGAAGACTCGTCTCCGCCACGCGCACATCACGGCCGCCTGCGCCCTCACCGAGACGCACGGGGCCGGTGCACCACTGAGCGGCGGACGCCGCGCTAGGCGCGCGCCGCGACTTTCGCCGTGCTGAGCGCCTTGATGATCTCGCGGCAGAACGCCGGCAGATCCGCGGGGGTCCGGGACGAAATCAGGTTGCCGTCCACGACGACTTCCTTGTCCACGTAGTGCGCGCCGGCGTTGATGACATCATCCTTCACCGCGCTGACGCACGTCATCGTGCGGCCCTTCAGGATCCCGGCCGAAATCGGCACCCACGCCGCGTGGCAGATCGACGCGACCACTTTCCCCTGTCCGAACGCCTCCCGGACGAGCCGCAGCATCGGCTCATGCCGGCGCATCCGATCCGGCGCGTATCCACCGGGCACGATCACCGCGTCGAACTCCGACGCCTTGGCATCCTCCATCGACAACTCGGCCTTCGCGGGGTAGCCTTCCTTGCTCTTGTAGCTCTCGCCCATCTTTGGCCCTACGATCGTCACATGCGCGCCGGCCTCGCGAAGCCGGAGAACCGGATACCAAAGCTCCAGGTTTTCGTAATAATCCTCAGCCAGTACCGCCACTTTCTTTCCGGTGAGATCCATCGCGCCACCCTCCCATGGGTCGTCTTGACTCGCGTACCTTCAACTCCCAGTATAGAAACGATTCAGGATTAGGGTCAAGGCTGCCGCTCCTCAAGCGCAGCACAAAGCTCCACCTCGTTCTGCGACCCAATACCCACCCATCCACACGACCACTGTGACGGTTCCATCTCCTCGCAGGGCGAGCGGAGCAACACGGTCGATAGGACTGTGAATTGGCCGGGTATTGCGGTTGTCCTATTAGCGATTATTCACCCGCAAACAGGCAAGTGACGCGGGCCAACGCAGGTGCATCCCGGAGGACACGTGGGTTCGATCTTTGGAGACGCGTGAAACGGTGGGGTCCATACAAACAGGCTGACGGCGGGAAAAACGACGCTGGCGAGTCTCATCTTCCCCCAACTGCTCATGGCTTTCCCCCATCGTGTGGATGCACCTTGAATTCGTATCGTCGCGGCCGCACGCTCTTCGTTCGTCGAGTCAGCCCGTCTGTCCGTGTCCGCATTTGTCGAGGCTGTCGTTGATGTTGTAGGATGCCAATCCCGCCGTCAGTGTTGGTGACGATTCTCGAAAGTTATGACGACATTCCCCCTCTTGCGGCCCGTGTCAACATAGCGGTGAGCGTCGGCGATCTGTTCGAAGGGATAGCGCCGATCGACCACCGGTCTAAACTGTCCTAACTCGGCCAGCCCTGCGAGAAAACGGAGATCCGCTGCGTGCCCGCTGACTGGACCAGCGACGATCCGCTTGTTGCCCGTCATCGCGACCCACGGCATTTGGAGCATGTCGCCCAATGTACCGAGAACCGGAAGCAGGCGTCCCCCGGCCCGCAGTGAGGCTTTGCTCCGGGAGAAGGGCGCCGTACCTGCGGTGTCGACAATGATGTCGTAGGTTTCACCGTTCTGGGTGAAATCCGTCTTGGTGTAGTCGATCACCTTGTCGGCCCCGATTGATTTCACGAGCTCGAGATTGCCAGTGCTGCACACGCCGGTCACCTCTGCCCCGAAGTGCCTGGCGAGCTGTACTGCGGCGGTTCCCACCGCGCCAGACGCACCATTGATCAGCACTTTGTCCCCGATCTGGATCTTTGCTCTTCTGAAGAAGATCAGCGCAGTCGTGCCGCCAAACGAAATGGCGGCGGCTTCTTCGTCACTCAGGTTCGCGGGCTTCAGCGCGACCGCGCCGTCTTCAGGCATGCACTTGTACTCGACATAGCAGCCCATCCGCATGCCGCTGAATGCGAAGACTGTGTCGCCTACCTTGAATTTGCTGACGGTCTTGCCGACCGCTACGATCTCCCCGCACAGCTCTGACCCGAGGATGGGCTGTCGCGGTCTGGAGATGCCGAACACCAGTCGCGAGATCAGCCCGAACCCCCTTGGCACATTGAGGGTGCGGCCCCGCCAGTCTCCAGAGGTCACGGTTGTGGCGTGCACCTTGATCAGGACTTCATGGTCCCTGGGCGCGGGTTTCGGGATCTCCGTTAACTCGAGAACGTCGGGAGACCCGTATCTCCCGTATACGATCGCCTTCATGCGTTCGCCGGGAGCGTGCACAGAGTGCTCGATCACGGTGCCGGTGCCGATCGTCATGGTCGTCCTCCTCAAGAGTTGGTCGGGTCGCGTGCTGAGATCGCGCACCTTCTCCTCCGAGGAGCCGACCGAGTGCGAGGGACGTGGTCGCGGACGTAAGGAAGGGGAAGCCTCCCTAGTATACGCTCGTTCGAACAGAGAAGCGAACCGAGTAGAAGTCTCAGAGGAGTTGCAGGCGTTCGTTTCCGAGGGGTCTGCTGAATGACGTGGCCGTTGTCAGACTACAACATGCCACGCACGCACCCGCGTAGGGAACGGGGCCTGAATGCGAGATTCCCGAGCCCGCGCCTGTGCCTCCGTCTCCCGTTCGCCTGGCACTATCCCGGACAGGCCGCCAAGACAACCAGGAATGCGACGTCATCGGGCGATCCGCCGGAGACGGCGAGGTCGACCCACGACCTGAGGGAGGCGACCGTGTCCCCGTGGCTGTCCAGGCAGCGGAAGAATGAGATGACGCGCTGGTTGTCCAGGCCGGATCCTTGGGCCGCCCCCGCGAACATCGAGATGGTGTCGTAGACGCCCGCGACGAACCCCTCCTTGAGAGGATTGGCGCTGTCACGGTACAGTTGTCCCGTCATGAACACCACTTCACGCGAGGGGCCCGTCTGCTGACAGGCGTCCACGATCGCCGAGATTTCAGAGTAATCGCCCGGGGGACTCTGGGCCGTCACCCACCCCGCGAGCTGGCCGAGCGCATCACCTTGGCCGTCGACACACTGGAACAGCGCCAGGAGCATTTGGTTGTCGATCCCGCCTGGCCCCTGTGCCACGGTCGCGAACAGGGAGACGGTGTCGTAGACACCCGCGGTGAACCCGACCCGATAGCCGTCTTCACCACCCCGGTAGTCGGAGACTTTCATGAAAAACGATGAGCCGGGTTCGGATGGCGCGCTCCCCTGGGGGGGCGCCGCTTGTCCGGAGGCGGGGCCGGGCGCCGCCGGAGCGGCCGGAGCCGCCCGCGCGAACTGCTGCCAGGTCATGGTGGCCGCGCCACCAAGATACGGCTTCGCGTCGTTGATGGGGATGGCCCCGTTCAGATTCTGCGCGTTCTGAATCTCGAACGTGTTGATCCCGATCACTTCTCCCTGCGCGTTCAGGAGCGGGCCGCCGCTTGAGCCGGGAGAAATCGGGGCCTGATGCTGAATGAAGTGGGATCCGTTGCTCGGATCCGTCCGGATGCCCTCCACCACGCCCACGGTAAACGTCAGGTTGAGGCCCTCGGGATTTCCGATGGCTACCACCTGATCACCGACCTCGACGCGATCCGAATCCCCCAGTTTCAGCGCCGTGAGTCCCGACGCCTTGACGGACAGGACGGCCAGATCATGCCGGGCATCCTGGTAGATGATCCGGACGTCGGTAAACGAGTCCCCGCGCGGCAGCTTGACCACCAACTGCACCGCTCCCGGCTCTGGGGCGATGACGTGGTGGTTCGTCACGATCACGCCGGAGGGGGACACGACGAATCCGCTGGCGAGGGCGAGCACGCGGCCGCCGTTGTCGACCTGTGTGATGGTGACGACCGCAGGAGCGCTCTGTCTGAACAACTGTTGAAGCGAGAGCGCAGGCGGCTGCGCGGGCGCCGCCGGGGCGGCGGATGCTCCGAGCGTACTGCCGGGGAGCGCCGCGGCCAGCCACAACGCCGTCAGGACGGCACGCAACCACCGTGACCACGCGAGGCAGGTTGCCGCATGCATACGAATCGCCCCCCGGAACGAGCACGTGCCGCAACCATCCACGTCCTTGCCTTCCCAATTGCCCTACCCACCGTGCTGCGCGCGGGGGCCACTTGGGAAGTTTATTATAGCCCTCGGGGACCACCATGTCACCGAAACACGCGGCGTCAGCGCGAGTCCGAGTCGCCTCTTCTCCGGGCAGCGAGATCGTCGAGCGACACGACGTTGAGGCCCAGCCCCAACAGCAGGAGCGACACGAGGAACGTATAGACGAGCTGCGTTTCGACTCCGTTCCAACTCTGCTGCATCCCGGTCCCGAAAATGAACACGAGGAGCAGCGCAGCGTTTGCGAGCAGGGCCCAACGTGTCAACAACCCAAGCACCACGGGAGCCCCGATGACCACCTCGATATACGGGATCGCATAGATGACCAGCGCCACGAGGTCGTGCGGCAGCGGGACATGTGCGAAGCCCGCAAGGTAGCGGTGGGCATAGATGTCGATCCCGCCGACGAGGCGCGCGACGCCGTGCATGAACATCGCGAACCCAAACGCCACACGAAGCACCGTATAGGCCGCCACAGCGCCCCACGGCACCGGCGTCGCCTCGGGAGGTTGGATCACCGACATCACCCGATCACGACCAGCGTCTGTGCACGGTGCGCATACCGCCCCGCGTCAAGATGCGCATGCACGCCCTCACGCCACGATCCGTTCCAGACAACCCGGCGGCGACTGCGGCCGCCGCATCATAACGTGCAGGTGTGATCCTGAAGCTCCTCGCCGCTCCCAGTGTCCCCGGTCGCCGCGTTGGCACGGTCGTCAAGGAGAATGAAGCCGTCGTGGCCGTTGGAGAACGTGGCACCGACGACGACGAGCGTTTGGTACCCCATCGCGTCCCGCGCCCCCGGCACGCCGTCCGCAAGCAGCTTGAAGGGATTGACCTGCAACTGCGCGCCCTCCACTTTCATCGCCAAATACTGGTGGCCCTCAAGCGCCACGCCGAGGGGCGCCCAGGCTCCGCGGATCGTCGGCTCGGCCGCGCGCAGCGCGTTGCGGACGTCCGAACGCACGCAGTCAATGTGGATGTGGAGCTGGTTCTGCGAACGGCCGTACACCGAGTTGACGGCCAGGCTGATGTCGTTCCGCGGCATGGTCTGTTGGACGATCGCCTCGACGTAGGTGCGCGACTGCCAGGCGATCGCGAAGTAGTTCGTCGCGTCCGGGGCGAGAATGGCGGGACTCTCAATGCCCGTAATCTTTGCCGTCGGCATCAGCAGGAACTGCGTGGCGCCGGCGATGTCCTTCAACAGGACGTAGCCGTGCTGTTCTCCGCCGCTGAGGTTGACCACCGCGCACGGAGCCGGATTCCCGTGCTGCTGCTCGTCGGGCACGCACAGGTTGTGGAGGATGTTCCACAGGGCGTCCGAATCCGCCTGCGCCGCGCTGACCGGGATCAGGAGCAACACCGCGCACACCGCCAGCCACGCCGCGCCGACCCGACACGTCCGAGCGATGGTGGCTCTGGGCACAACGATCATATGATCCGCCTCTCTTCATGCAGCATCTATCGCCTCGCGGGAGAGATTGGCCGCGGGCGGAAGAAATCCCGCCCGCGCACCCGCCGGCGTGGCGTGTCATGGCGCTCGCGCTAAATTTCTTCCTGAGCCTCATTGGTATGGCGGCGTTCGCCTACGGGAAGAAAACCGACCGCCTCGTTCCCGTATTCGGAGGCGTCGTCCTCATGGTCTACCCCTATTTCGTCCCGAGCGCAGCCGCGCTGGCGGTAATCGGCGCCGTGCTGATCTTCGCGATCATCTTCCTGCGCGACGCCCTAGACTGACTCCCCCGATTTGCGGCCCGGCCGCCCGGGATCCCCTTACAGCGCGTCTCGGAGCGCCACCATCCCGAGGCAGATCGCGGCGCCCAGCGCGATCATCGCGATGGGATCGTACACGACGTACGGGTAGACCATGAGGGCGACGCCGCCCCACACCAGCACCCGCCGCTTCGATTTCTTCCCGCGTCGATAGGCGGCGAAGCCGACGCCGCTGACGACCGTCCCGATCAACGCCCACACGAGCACCGTGGGGGTGAATATCTGCCGCAGCAGCGTCGCCGGATCCCCTAACTGCTGGAGTTGATCCATCAGGTGCTAGAGTATCATCTTACGCCGGGCCACGCCCCCCGGCGGGCGAGGCCCGGCCATCGGCAGGAACCCGCCGCACCGGCGCCAAACCAGCGGCGACGAGATGCGGAGCTCCCACGATCGCGCGCCCACCGGATCGACGCCCGGCATCCCACCCCGCTCGTCTCCCGCCTCGGCGCACTCGGCTGCCGCGCCGCATGGGCGCCGGTCCGCACGCCGCGCGCGGGCCCGGTCGTGAAGACGCTCGCCACGTGGTGGCGCGCGACCCGCCCGTACTCGTTCACCGCCTCGGCGACGCCGGTCATCGTCGGGTCGGCCGTCGCGGCCCGCACGGGCCAGTTCTCACCGCTGCTGTTCGCCGTCACGCTCGTGGCGTCCGTCGCGATTCATGCCGGCACCAACATGATCAACGACTACTACGACCACGTCCGCGGCGTGGACACCCCCGAGTCAATCGGCCCGGGCGGCGCGATCCAGCGGGGCCTGCTCTCGCCGGACGCCGTGCGCGCCGGCGGCCTCGCGCTGCTCGGGTTGGGGAGCGTGCTCGGCCTGGTGCTCGTCGTCGCGGCCGGGTGGCCGATCCTCGTCATCGGCGTGCTGAGCGTGCTGGCGGGCTACACGTACACGGGCGGCCCGGTGCCGTTCGGGTACATGGGGCTCGGCGACCTGGTGGTGTTTCTCTTCATGGGGCCGGTGATCGTCCTCGGCGCCTACTACGTGCAGACGCACGGCGTGTCGACCGGGGCGCTGTGGTCGTCGCTTCCGGTCGGGGCGCTCGTCACGGCGATTCTCGTCGTCAACAACCTCCGCGATCTCTCGGGAGATCGCGCCAGGGGCAAGCGCACGCTCGCGACGACCCTCGGCCCTGCCGGCACCCGCGCCGAATACGCGCTGTGCCTCGCCGGCGCCTACGTCGCGGTCATCGCGGGCGTGCTGCTCGGCCACCTCCCGCTGCTTGCGCTCCTCGTCTTCGCGACCTTGCCGCTCGCCGCCGATGCCTGGAGGCTCGTACGCGTCGAAACGGACCCGAGGGTCCTGACGTTCGGGGCGCTGCGAAACACCGCCCGACTGCACCAGCTGTTCGGCCTGCTGCTCGCCCTCGCGTGGCTGCTGCCGTTCCCCGTGTCGGGCTGAGCCGCACCGCCGCACGCCCCGCCTAGGCTGGCGCATCCGTCACGGCCGCCGACAGCCCGGTAGCATCTCCTCTGCAAATACCCCTTGACACAGATTACTCTGTCGTATAGAGTTATCTGTGTCAAGAAAGAAACCGGACCACGGGCCACGGAGGGACGCCGATGTCGGTCTCACGGGAAGAGGCGGCCACGACGCTTCAGGATCTCTCGCGCGCACAGGCGCGCAGCTCGGCACTCTATGGGTATCAGGCGACCACGCCGTACTGGATCATGTGGGGAATCCTGGCGATCGCGGGCTATGCGCTGGAACAGCTGTTTCCCATGCAGTGGTTCGTCGTGTGGGGCGCGGTGGACTCTATTGGGTTCGCCGCCTGTCTTGCCCCGAGGGTCGGCCGGACCGCGTTCACGTGGCGCGACTTCGCCACGACGGCCCTGCTGTTTCTGGTGTGCTACGCGATCGGCTATCGGGCGGCCGGACTCGATCCACGCCACGCCAACGCCGCGTTCTGGCTCGCGACCACGGTTGGCATTGGAGCCAGCATCGCCATCACCCGTGCGTCGGGACGCGCGGTGGCCGGCGGGTGGCAAATCTGGGCGATCTTCGCGGCCGTCGCGCTCTCGTACGCCGGCCTGTTCGCCCTCATGGCCCGGGTACCCGAGCGGGTAGCCTGGGCCTCCGCGCCGCTCCTCCTGGCTACGGTGTTCGTGCTGTGGGGCGTCTACGCGGGACGGGGCCGGTACGCCGCCGCCGGGGTGGGCACCGCGATGCTGACGCTCGCCGTCTCGTTCACGGTCCATGACCACGTCGCGCTGTGGATCGCCGCAGTCCTCTGCGGCTCCCTCCTGCTCGTGGGCGTGTGGATGCGGCGCGTATGACCGTCGCGCGCCTCGACGAAATCATTCATCAACCGGTCCGGCTCAGGATCATGGCGACCCTTCGGGCGCTGCCGGTCGGCGAACAGATCGAGTTCGTCAGATTGCGGTCAATCGTGGACGCGACCGAGGGCAATCTCGGCGCCCACATCACGGCGCTCGAGCGCGCCGGGTACGTCGCGGTCGAGAAGGATTTCGTCGGCAAGAAGCCGCGCACGCGCGTCACGATGACCCGCGCCGGCCGAAAAGCGTTCGACGGGTACGTCGCCTACCTGCGCGGCATCGTCGACGGCGACGCGGTGCACAACGGGGCGTAGCGCGGTCGTTCCGCCGGGCCTGAGCGGCGGCGGTCACCGCGGGACACGAGGCGCGCGGGCGCAGGGACCGGACGCCCGGCTCGAACGGACGCCGCGCGCTCCCGGAGGAACGCCGCCCGCCCGAGCGGTATCATCAGGAGTGCGGGCGCACCGGGTCGACGCTCGCCGATCAACGCGCCACGGGTCGTGCGATGGTCACGTTGTTCCGCATCCTCTGGGTGATCACGCTGCTCAGCCGCGCGCGGACGCTCTTCGTCACCGCGGGCGCGCGGCGCCTCGCGCTGGAAGCCATCGTCGGCATCAGCGCCTGCGGCGCCGCGCTGCTCCTCGCCTGGTCGACGCTCGGATTGTTCGTCGTCCTCGGCATCCTGTCGCTCGCCGGCGTCCCCAACGTCCGGCCCGCGGCGGAGATCTGCGGCGCCGTGTCGGTCCTCAGCTTCTGCCTCGTCCTTGTGGTGGTGCGCCTGCTGCGCCGGACCGGACTGTGGGCGTTCGTCGGAAAGCTCGGAACTACGCCACCAAGCCCCCGATAATCGCGCCCAGCAGCAGCGGCCCGTCGTGCAGCAGGATCAGGGCGGCGGCGCCGACGCCGACGAGCGCGCCCAGCAGCGGGATCCCGGTGAGCGCGGCCCCGAAAAACAGGAGCATGGCGCCGAGGAAGATCACCGGAAGGATGACCGCCAGGATCGCATTCCCGACGCTCCCAGCCTTCCTGCCGCCGACGATGCCCGCGATCAGCGGCCCGATCACCGGCAGCCAGAAGAGCAGGATCGAGATCAGAAACATCCACCCCATCGCGCCGAGGACGCTGCCCCGCTTGACGTTCGCGGTGTCACTCATCGCCTCCACCCCCCTCGTCGTGTCCCGGCCGGTCGCGGCCGTCTGATCGCGCCGACGCTCGGCGCGCGACCGCGCCCGGATCGCGAGCGCGGTGCCGGCCGTGAGCAGCAGCGCACTCGCCAGAAACGGCGCCGGCGGGCCGAAGCGATCGTACAGCGCGCCGCCGAACGCGGGCCCGAGGATGAGACCGGCGCCCTGCGCCGTCTCGGACGCGCCCATCACCATCCCGGTGCGGCCCGGGGGCGCGGCCTCGCTCATCAGCGCCAGCCACGCCGGAGACGACAGCGCATAGCTCGCGCCGAGCAGCGCCGCCGCGACGCCCAGGACGATCAGGTTGCCCCGCCCCGCTGCCGGCAGGAGCCACATGCCGGCGCTCGCCATGGTCATCCCCCACACCACGGTCCTGGCCCGGCCGACGCGATCGGCGAGCCGCCCGCCGGGAATCGACCCGGCCGCCACGGCGAGCACCACGACCAAGAACACCGCGCCGATCATCTGATCGCTGAGCCCGACCACTTCGTGCGCGTAGATCACCAGGATCGGCGCGAGCAGCCCCACGCCGATCATCTGGACGAACGAGACCGCGAGCATCGCGCTGAGCTGCGGCGATGCCCGCACGGTGCCGACGACGCTGCGCCATGCGCTCGCGCCGCGCCCGGGTACCGGGGTGCCGCCGGAGGTCTCGGCCGGGGCGGCGCGCTCGTCCCCGAGCACGAGCGACGCGAGTCCGGCGGCGGCGAGCAGCAGCCCGCTCGCGAGATAGAACCCGGCCCGGTAGCTGCCGAACGCCCCCGAGACGAACAACCCGAGGCTCGGCCCCAGCGCCAGCCCCGAGAGGAAAAACATGTTGAGCGTGCCCATCCCGGTCGCACGGCGGTTCGCAGCGGTCCGGTCGACGATCGCGGCCGCGGTCGCGGGCCAGAGCGCGGCGCTGCCGGTCCCGTCCACCAGGCGCAGCGGCACGAACAGCCAGGGCACGCGCAGCACGGTCATCACGATCGGCGCGGCGCTGGCCAGCACGAGGCCCCCCACCACGACCGGGCGGCGTCCGATACGGTCGGCCACGTGGCCCCACGTCGTCTTGCACACGGTCTCGACCGCGGCGAACGCGGCGACGACGACGCCGACCAGGGTGGCACTGGCTCCAAGCCGTTCCTTGAGGTACAGCGGCAGCAGCGGGATCACGGTCGCGAAGCCCAGCTCGGCGAGTCCCACCACCGCCGCGATCGCGACCAGCGGGCGGGTGGTCCCCCGGCTCATGCCGACTGGGGCCGACGCACGCGCGACAGCACCGCCTCGCGGGCCCGCGCCTCGAGCGCGTCCGCAAGCGGCGCGAGCACGATCTCGGGCTGCCGGCGGGCGAGCGCTTCGCGGATCAGGCGGTCGGCGAACGCGGGGTTCTTCGGCAGTAGCGGGCCGTGCAAGTACGTCCCGTACACGTGGCCGGAGACCGCGCCCTCCCACCCGTCCCGCCCGTTGTTGCCGAATCCCGACACGACCCGGCCGAGGGGCCGGGCGCCGGGGCCGAGATACGTGCGGCCGCCGTGGTTTTCGAATCCGACCATCACGGGCGCATCGCCGTCCGGCTGAATCACGAGATTACCGATCAGGCGCGGCGTGTTGGGACCGGCGTGCTCCGACCACACATCCAGCAGGGCGAGCCCCGGCAGATCCTCGCCCTCCGCCGGCCGGTAGAACCGTCCGACGAGCTGATAGCCTCCGCACACCGCGAGCACGACGGCGCCCCCGGCGGCCGCCTCCGCGAGCGGACCCCGCTTCAGGCGCAGCAGGTCCTCGGAGGCGATGCGCTGCTGGCGGTCCTCCCCGCCCCCGATGAAGTACAGATCGGCGCCGTCGGGCGCGATCGCGTCGCCGAGGCCGACCTCGACCACGCTGACCGCGATGCCGCGCCGCCGCGCGCGGGTGGTGAGCACGATGATGTTGCCACGGTCCCCGTACAGGTTCAGGAGATCGGGGTAGAGATGGCAGATGCGCAGGGTCGGCGTCACGTCTCCCAAAAGCCCTTCACCGCCCCCCACCGCTGCAGCACGCCCCGGAGCGCGAGCATCGCCGTGTACGTCGGCAGCACGTACAGCCGTCCGGACGTGGCGAGCGCCAGCGCCCGGCGCAGCGCCGCGTCGTAGCCGTGCTCCACCTCAATCGCCTCCGCCGGCACGCCGGCGTACTCCAGCCGCAGCGCCATGTCCTCCGCGCGAATCCCCGTCACGAGGACGCGGCCCACCCGGCCGGCGAGCATTTCGGCGTCCACGTCCCACAGCCACGATACGTCCCGGCCGTCGGCCGTCAGGTCGTTGATCGCGATCAGCACGACCGGCAGGGGTCCCTCGGCCAGCACGCTCCGCAGCACCTCGTTGAACCCGGCCGGATTCTTGACGAGCAGCAGGCGCACCTCGCGCCCATCGACCGTCGCCCGCTCGGCCCGGCCGAACGCAGGCGCGAACGAGGCCACCGCCGCGGCCGCCCGGTCGAGCGGCGCCCCCAGTTGGAGCGCGGCGGCGACCGCCGCGAGGACATTGTACACGTTGTAGAGACCCGGGAGCACGGTCCGCGCGCGCGCGGCGCCGCCCGCCCCCGCGTCGATCGTGAACTCGGCCCCGTCCGGTCCGAACAGCGTCAGGTCGCGCGCGACGAGGTCCGGCGCGGGCCGCGCGACGCCGCAGGTGGGGCACCGGTAGCGGCCCATGTGGCCGAAGTACGTGACCGCGTAGTCGTACGCCCCGCCGCACCGGTAGCAGTACCGCGCCTCCGCGGTGTGCTCGACGACCGGCCGCGCGTAGCGCTCGTCCTCCAGACCGAACGTCACCAGCCGGCCCGGGAGCGCGCGCACCGCGTCGACGACAAGCGGATCGTCCGCGTTCGCGACGGCCACGAGGTCCGGCGAGAGCCCGGCGCCCGCCTCACGCCACCGCCCGGCGATGTAGTCGATCTCACCATACCGGTCGAGCTGGTCGCGAAACAGGTTGAGGAACACGGCGACGCGGGGCGCGAGGCCGGCGACGACGCGGGGCACCGTCGCCTCATCCACCTCGAAGATCCCGAGGTCGCCCCGGGGGCGTCCGAGCAGATCGGCGTGCTCCACGAGCGCGGACGCGATCCCCGCCGCGAGGTTCGCGCCGGCGCGGTTGTGGACCGGCCGGTGTCCGAGCGCGCGCATGATGTGGGCCAGCAGGTGCGCGGTCGTCGTTTTCCCGTTCGTGCCGGCGATCACGACGGTGCCGAGCGGGAGCCGGCGCGACAGGAGGCCGACCACGCGGGGCTCGATGGCCCGCGCCACCCGGCCGGGCATCGTCGTCCCCCCGCCGCGCCGCAGCGCGCGGCTCAGCGTCGCCGTCGTCTTGGCCAGCGCGATCGCAGCCGACAGGCGCACGTCGATCCCGTCGCCCCGGCCGGTCGTCTCGTGGCGGTTCCCGCGGCTGCTCGGCAACGAGGCGGTCCCCGGGCTAGCCCGGCGGCGTCAGCAGGCCCTCGTTGATCCGGTTGGTCCAGTTCGCCGTCGCGATCGTCGCCACCAGCTCGACGATCTGCGCCGTCCCGAGGTGGTGCCCGAGCGCCTCGAGGTCGACCGGATCGATGTTGCCCGGCCGGGTCGTCAGCAGGTCCGCGAACCGCAGCACCGCCAGTTCGACCGGGCTGAACAGATCCGCCCGCCGCCGGCCCTGCGGCTCCTTCAGCGCCGCGATCTGCTCGTCGGTGTAGCCGCGCCGTCTCGCGCCCGCGGTGTGGGACAGCGTGCACCGGTAACACCCGTTCAAGAGTGAGGCGCGCAGGTACACGAGCTCTTTGAGCTTCGCCGGGAGGGCCCCGTCCGCCCAGATCGCCTCGCTGAGCGCGTTGAACGCCGTCAGGATCCCGGGCGCGTGCCCCAGCATCTTAATGAAGTTGGACGGCCGCGCCCCGGTCCGCTCGATCGCCTCGTAGATCGCCCTCGCCGCGGGCGAGGCCTGCGCCTTCTCAAGTGGCTCGATCGCCATGCGTCTCGCTCCCTTCGCGGGTGTGCGCCCGGCCGCGCCAGCCCGGCGCGCGGCCGGGAGTCGTCTTCATCCCCGCGCCGATCGTTCCCTTGTGGCGGCGCGGTCCGACGAGGAAGATCGCCCGAGCGGTGCGTAGTAGAACGTCACGGCGCGGGCTCAGCAGGGCGCGCGCGCGGGCGAGGGAGGGAGCGCGACGCACAAGGTCGTCATCGTCGGTGGTGGGGTGGTCGGGAGCGCCATCGCGTATTTTCTCTCGAACCATCCCGGGTTCTCGGGCGAGGTCGTGGTCGTCGAGCGCGACCCGACGTACCGGAGGGCGTCTTCCGCCCTCTCCGCGAGCGCGATCCGGCAGCAGTTCTCGACCCCCGTCAACATCGACCTGTCCCGGTTCGGCGTCGAGTTCCTGCGCCGCGCCGGCGCGGAGCTGTCCGTCGACGGCGATCGGCCGGATGTCGGCCTCAACGAGCCCGGCTACCTGTTCCTCGCGACCGCAGCCGGGGCGCCCATCCTCAGACAAAACCACCGCGTGCAGCGGGAGCGCGGGGTCGACGTGGCGCTGCTGACCCCGGGCGAGCTTGCCACCCGGTTCCCGTGGCTCACCACCGGCGACCTCGCCGCGGGATCGCTCGGCCTCTCGGGGGAAGGCTGGTTCGACGGCTACAGCCTGCTGCAGGCGTTCCGCCGGAAGGCACAGTCGCTCGGGGCCAGGTACGTCACGCGCGAGGTGACGGGGTTTGCGCGCGGGGGCGCGCGCGTCACCGGCGTCGTCCTCAACGACGGCTCCACGCTGCCGTGCGACACCGCGGTCAACGCCGCCGGCCCCTGGGCCGCGCGCGTCGCCGCGATGCTCGACGTCGACCTCCCGGTACGGGCACGCCGCCGCTGCGTGTTCGTGGTGGCGTGCCGCGAGGCGCTGCCGCGATGCCCCCTGATCATCGACCCGTCGGGGGTGTGGTTCCGCCCCGAAGGCCAGTACTTTCTCTCCGGCACGTCTCCGAAAGAAGGGGACGAGGACCCCGACGACGCGCCGCTCGAGGTCGACGAGCGCCTCTTCCACCGTCCCATATGGCCGGCCCTCGCCGCGCGTGTGCCGGCGTTCGAGGCGCTGAAGCTCGTGCGCAGTTGGGCCGGGTACTACGAGTTCAACGTGTTCGATCACAACGGCATCGTCGGGCCCCATCCGTCGCTCGCGAACGTCGTGTTCGCGAACGGGTTCAGCGGCCACGGCCTGCAGCAGTCGCCGGGCGTCGGGCGCGGCGTCGCGGAGCTGATCGTGGACGGCGGCTACCGCAGCCTCGATCTCACGCCGCTGTCGTTCACCCGCGTCGTCGAGGGACGGCGTCTTCTCGAACTGAACGTGATCTGACCGGTGCGGGCGTCTCAGGAGAGCAGGAGCGCGAGGTCCTCTCGCGTCAGGGTGCGGATCAGGCTGTTGTCCGCGGTGATGATGGACTCGGCGAGCGAGCGCTTCGACTCCTGCAGCGCGAGGACTTTTTCCTCGACGGTGTCGCGCGCGATCAGACGGTAGGCGAACACCGGCCGCACCTGGCCGATGCGGTGCGTGCGGTCGATCGCCTGCGCCTCGACCGCGGGATTCCACCACGGGTCCAGCAGAAACACGTAGTCCGCGGCGGTCAGGTTCAGGCCGAGCCCCCCCGCCTTGAGGCTCACGAGGAACAGCCGGCAGGCCGGGTCTCCCTCGAACTCGGCCACGCGCGCGGCGCGGTCGTGCGTCCTGCCGTCCAAGTACGCGTAGGGCACGCGGTCGCGGTCGAGCCGCTCGCGCACGATCGCCAGGAAGCGCGTGAACTGCGAGAACACCAGCGCCTTGTGGCCGCCCTCGATGACCTCGGCGAGGCGCGCGAGCAGGACGTCGAGCTTGGCGCTCGTCTCCCCGGCGCGCGTCCGATCGATCAGCCCGATGTGACAGGCCGCCTGGCGGAGCCGGAGCAGGGCTTCGAGGACCATGATCTTCGAGCGTCCGAGCCCCTCGCGCTCGACGCGGGCGAGGAGCGAGCGGCGGTAGTGAGTGCGGATCTGGTCGTAGGCGGCGCGCTGAGGCGCGTCCAGGTCGCAGTACAGGGTCTGCTCGAGCTTGGGCGGGAGCTCGCGGACCACCTGTTCCTTCGTGCGGCGCAGCACGAACGGGCGCAGCCCCTGGGCCAAGAGCGCGCGGGTCTCCGCCGACGGATTGCGCAGCTCCGCGCCGCTGTGCCGGAACGCCGAGGACGCGCCGAGCATCCCGGGATTCAGAAATTCGAAGAGGCTCCAGAGCTCGCCGAGATGGTTCTCCACCGGGGTGCCGCTGAGCGCAAGTCGGTGGGCCCCCCGCAGGAGGCGCGCCGCCTTCGCGGTCGCCGTCGCCGCGTTCTTGATCGCCTGCGCCTCGTCGAGGATGACGTAGTCGAACACGAACCCCGACAGCGCGGCGGCATCCCGACGGAGCGTCCCGTACGTGGTGAGGACGACGTCGTACCCGCGGTAGTGGTCCCCGGGCGTGCTTCGCGCGGTGCCGGTATGGTCGAGGATGCGCAGCTCGGGCGCAAACCGCGCGGCCTCCTGCTTCCAGTTGAACACGAGCGACTTCGGCACAACGACGAGCGACGGCCCGGCCCCTTCACCCCGGCGCGCCAGCAGGAGCGCCAGCACCTGCACCGTTTTGCCCAACCCCATGTCGTCCGCGAGGCAGCCGCCGAACCCGAACTGCTGCAAGAACGCGTGCCAGCCGAGTCCGTCCCGCTGGTAGTCCCGCAGCACGCCCCGGAAGCCGGCCGGCGGGTCCGCGGGCGTGACGCCTCCAAACCGGTGCAGCGCCTCCCTCGCCCGCGCAAACCCTTCGTCCCACACCGCGCCGGGCTGCGAGCCCAGCAACGCGTCGAGGATCCCCGCCTGACTGCGGGCGAAGTGAAGCCCATCGCCCTCCGACGTCCCGAGCCCGGCGAGGAGCCCGTACCGCGCGAGCCATTCCTCGGGCAGGACGCCGAAGGTGCCGTCGCCCAGCGGCACGACCGTGTCGCCGCGGCGGGCCGCGGCGAGGACCGCAGGCAGGGGCGCCGACACGTCGCCGAACGCGACCGCACCCTTGAGCTCGAACCAGTCGATGCGGGTCGCCACCTCCACGCTGACGGCGCCGGGAGACCGATACAAACGGCCCTCGGCCTCGACGCGCCATCCCTCCCGAACCAGGTCCCGCGTCGCACGCGGGAGCAGCCTGGGCGCGAGCTCGAGCGCGGGCCCTCCGTGGCGGTCGGCGGCGGCCGGGCGGAATCCCAGCTCGATCAGCCGCGCCGCGGCGCGCTGTTCGGCCGCGGCATCGCGCACGATCAGGCGCCGTTGGTCGCGCTGGAAGCGCCCGCGGCCCGGCTCGTGTGCGTCGACCACCTCGCCCTCGTAGTCAAACGACAGCGTGCCCCACAGCACCTGCGCCTGACGCTCCCGAGGCGCCATGCGGACCGCGAGCCTCGGTGCGGGGCTCACCGCAACCTCGTCGTACTGGAGTTCCGGCGGGAGCGCCAGCGACGGAAGCGACGGAAGACGCAGCAGCCCGGCGAGCCATTCCTCGGCCTCCGACGCCGGCACCGTGATGGGACCGCCCCGGCGCAGCTCGGCAATCCACGCGAACGTCCCGGGGTGCGCGAGCCGCGCGCAGCGCCCGCCGCTGACCACAAACCCGGCGGGCAGCATCAGCGCAAGCGAGGACAGCGCCAACTGCTCGTCCCCGCGGCGGAGCGATGCAGACACGGCATAGCCGCCGGCCGCGCCGTCCCGGGTGACCTCGAGGTGCAGGTCCCACGGCGGCCCGCCGTCCCACTCGACGGGACTCTCCTGCCCCGAGGGCAGCCGCAGCTGCAGGCGGCCCGTCCGGCACAAGAGCGGAATCAGCGTGCCCTGCAGCGGCGCCGGAATCACGTGGCGCGTCGACAGGGCGCGGCGCAGGCTCCACTGATAGTGCCACGCGTAGCCGTAGGCGTCCGCCGTCCCGACCATCAGGCCGAAGATCTCCCGGTCGGCGGGGTCCGGCAGATCGTCGATCTGGCCGCCGACCGCCGGGACGCTCGTGAACACCTGCCATCCGCCGGTCGCCTTTCTGCGCCGCGTATGCACGTGCAGGATCAGCCCCAGCCCGCTGGGCGCCGGCGCCAGATCAAGCACGTACAAAATCTCCCGCCCGGCGGGCCAGCCCGCCGGGTCATGCGAGTCCGCGCCCATCGCCTGCTCGAGCGACGCGAGGCGTCTCTTCCACGAGGGGCCCGCGGACGGCCGGGCCACCGCGCGAAGGCGGCGCGGCGCGGCATCGGTGCCGTCAGGCGTCCGCCGCGCCCGCGCCGACCACGCGAGCGCGGCCGCCACGCAGTGCTTGCAGAACGACCCGTCGGCGGCCCGCGGGCATGTGCACGCGTACTCGAGGTGGCCGCCCTCGACGGCGAGCGACACGTCGTACTCTCGCGTGCCGCGCACGGTCGCACGAATCGCCGACGCGTCTCCGGAGAGCGACAGCACCCGCCCATCCGCGTTATACTGCTGGCCGCGATGAAACGACAGATCATCCGCGATGCGGCGCAGAGATCGGATGTCGAGGGCATCGACGAGCGAGAACACCATCTATGGAGCTTCGACGCGGCACGCGCTCCGTCCCGTCGTTGAGCGGGCCCCGGACGAGCGCCGCGCATCGCACGTCGAGCGGTCCCAGGGGGCCGCCTCAACGCGGGGTCAGGGACACGCGGGAACGGCCCCGGCGACCCCGTCCGAAGGGGCGGGGCGGAATGGCGTGGAATCGGACGCCCGGGGACGCGGCGCGGGCAGGCCGCCAGCGGGCGGCCGCGATGATCGCACCCGACGCCACGCTCGGCAGGACCCGTGGGGAGGCGTGGGGCGCGCCGCGCCGCGCCGACGTCACGCGAGTTCAGGGAGGTTCGATCATGATACGACAGCGGTCGGAGGTCCACGAGGCACGCGCGTCCAGGTCGACTGCGGGTCGGCATCCCGCTCGCATCCGCGCCGCAGCGGTGGTCACGGCGCTGCTGCTGGGCGTCGTCACAATCGGCGGTGGGGGCGCGGGACCGTTCGGCGCCGCCGCCGCCACGCCGAATCTCGGCACGGTCGAGCTGCTCGACGCGGGGATCGGAATGATCTACGCGCCCGGCGACATCGCCGCGGCCAAGGGATATTTCAAGCAGGAGGGACTCAATGTCAACGTGAGCGTGGTGAACTCCGGCGCCGGGACCGATGCCGTCGCCGCATTGATCGGCGGAAGCGTCCAGTTCGCGAATACCGGGCTCACGCAGGTGATCGACGCGGTGGAGCAGGGCAGTCCGCTCGTGGCCATCGCGGCCTCGACGACCGAGTTCTCCGTGGGCTTCGTGATCTCCAAGGAAGCCGCGGACAAGGCCGGGGTGACCGCCGCCACGCCGTTTCCCCAGCGCCTCAAGGCGCTGAAGGGGCTCCGCATCGCCATTTCGGCCCCCGGCACCGCCACCGACCAGTTCACGCGGTACGTGGCCAAGCTGGGCGGCGTGGATCCCGACCACGACATGTCGCTGATCACGATCGGGGGCGTCGGGGCGATGCGCGTGGCGTTCAAGGAGCGCCGGATCGACGGATTTGTCCGTTCGTCGCCTGAGCCGGAGGCGGCGGCCATCCAGGACAACGGGTTCATCCTGGTCGCGCAGACCCGCGGCGACATCCCGCAGCTGCGCGGAATGCTGTTCGGCTCGTTCGTGACCACGAAGGCCTATCTGGCGGCGCACCCGGGTGTCGTGCGCGCGTTCGTCCGCGGCCTCACCAAGGGCGGCAAGTTCCTCACCGCGCAGAGCGACCAGGCGAACGCGGTGTTCCGCGGCCTCCGTGGCGGCGACACGCCGACGGACATCTGGAACGCGGCCTGGACCAACAACTACCCGGCGATGGCCAAGGATCCCCTGATCACCCGTCACAGCGTCGACGTGACCTACCAATTCCTGCAGGCCGTCCTGGGAGCGGCGCCGACGGTGAAGTTCGACGACTTCGTCAATACGTCGTTCGCCGAGGACGCCGACGCCTCGCTGAAGACGTGGACCCCGTAGATCGACCCCGTCGGCGGGCATCGTGACGGACGCGCCCGGCCGCCGGGTGCGCTCCCATGCGTGATCCCAAGGAGGGTATGATGGCTCGTTCGGTCCCCTGGCACCGGCCCGGTCAATGGCGCGTCAACCCCATGTACTGGGAGTCCGAGGCGCTCGCCGAGCGCGCGGGCATGCCGCCCGAAGTACATTTGATCGACAGCACGTTGACCGAAGGCGATGACTGCGTGGGGCACCAGCTCAACTGGAACACGCGCCTGGAGCTGAATGCGGCGGCTGGACGCGGTCGGCATGGCGGAGATCACGCTGCCGAGCCATACCACCTCCGATGAAGAAGCTGACCTCGCGCGGGCGTACCGCCGGCTCGGCTGCCGGACGCCGCTCGCGGCCAAGGGCCCGGGCATCGACATCCCGCTCGCCGGCGACTGGAAGGGCGCGATCGCGCGCAAGGTCGATCTCGGCGCGGAGACGATCTGCCCGATCTTCCGCTATTCGTACGACGACGTCATCTCAGATTTCACAGGCGCCCTGAGCCCCCACGCGATCGTCGACGCGATAGGCGAAGCGGTGCGCTACGCGAAGCGGCAGCGGGTGCGGGTCGTACCCTGGGCCGAGGATTCGATGCGCGTCCGCGTCGACATCGTGTGCGAGTTTTTCCGCGCGATGGCCGACGCCGGCGCGGACGGCGTCTACGCGGTGGACAGCCGAGGCAACAGCACGCCGCTCGCGTCCCGGCTGTTCATCCGCCGGGTCAAAGCGGCCGTCGGCGCGTGCGACGTCTGCGTCCAGCACCACAACGACCTCGGTGTCGCCACGGCCAACGCCATCGCCTCGGCGGAGGGCGGCGCCACGTGGCTCGATGTCACGGTGCTCGGGATCGGCGACCGGGGAGGCACGGCCGCCCTGGAAGAGGTCGCCGCCCTGCTGGAGATGTACGGCGTGCGCACGGGCATCCGGTTGGAGGCCCTGTACGAGCTCGGCTGCTTCGTGCGGGACGCGTTCGGGGTCGCGCTCTCGCCGTGGAAGTCGATCGTCGGGAGCAGCTGGAACAAAGAGGAAGGCCTCGGACATCTCAGCGGGGCGTCGGCGTCGGTTTCGGAGGCGACGATCGGCATCGCCCCCGAGGTCGTGGGGCGCTCCATCGAGTTCGCGATCGGCGGAAAAATTCTGTTCGGACGGGAGCGCAGCAGCGCGCATACGAGCGAGCCGGTCTTTCTCCGCCGGCTGATCGCGCAGTGGGGATTGGAGGTCGACGACGCCGGGTTCGCGACGATCCTGCACCGCGCCCGGGCGGCGGTGTCGACGTCCTACGTCCGGCACTACATCACGGTGGATGAGTTTCGCGAGATCTGCGAGGGCGTGCTGCGCCGCTGACGCTCCCGCTCCAGACGCTCGCGTCTTCCCGCCGCGCCGCCGCGCGCCTCAGACGGTCCGCCCGGCGGCATGCCCCTCCCGCACCGCGTCGGCGATCCGCCGCGGCATGTACGCGTCACCGACGCAGCGCACTTCTGGCAGCGTGCCCCTGAGAGCAAGGTACAGCGCGTTCCGCGCCGAGCGTCCTCCGACGTGCACGAGGCTGTCCACGTCCCGCAGCGACCACTCGCGACCGCTGTAGTAGTGGGCGAGCCGGACGTCGCGGCCGTCCACGCGCGCCAGCCAGGCCGTCGGCACCAGCTCGACGCCGAGGCGGTCCAACGCGCCCAAGGTCGTGGTGAGCGAGGTCGTCGGGATCTCCCGTCCCACCTCGAAGAACCGTGTCACGAGGTGCACGCGCGCGCCGCGCTGGGCCAGGAACTCGGCGATGGCGCACCCCTCGTAGTACCCGTCTTCGTCCAGCACGACCACGTGGTCTCCGGCCGCCGCCGTATGGCGGAGGATCTCCACCGGGGTGTGCACCGGCACCGCCCCGGTGTCCCCCAATCCATCGCGGATCTCCGCGGCGCCGCATGCGACGATGACCGCGTCCGGACGCTCGGCCCGCACCTCGTCCACGCTGGCCTCCACGCCCAAACGCACCTCCACCCCGGTCCGCCCCATCTCATCGCCGAGAAACTCCGCGAGCCAGCCCACATCGGCCTGGCTCGGCACGACGGCCGCGTCCACCACCGCCCCGCCCAGGCGCGTCTCACGCTCGAACAGCGTCACGCGGTGTCCTCGCATCGCGGCGACCCGCGCCGCCTCCATCCCGCCCGGCCCTCCGCCGACCACGACGACGCGCCGCGGCGTCTCGGCCGGCCGCAGCGTATCGCCTCCCAACTCCAGCTCTCGGCCCGTGACGGGATTCTCGACGCACGCGATCGGCCGGCCCGCCCCGGTCCAGCTCCAACATTGGTTGCATCCAATGCACCGCCGGATCTCGGCCGCGTGGCCCTCGAAGGCCTTCCGCGCCCAGTCGGCATCGGCCAAGAGGGGCCGGCACAGGCCGATCAGGTCCGCCTGGCCGTTCTGAAGGATTTGCTCCGCCTGCGCCGGCTCCAAGATGCGCCCGCAGGCCACCACCGGCACGCCCGGATGGTCCGCGCGAATCCCCGCCGGAAACTGGACATGCGGCATCGGCGGATCCCGGCGGTCCGGGGTGAACTTGGCGATGCTGTTGAAATTGGCTTGGCTGATCGACAGGTAATCGATCAGTCCCGTGGCCGCGATCGTCGACGCCGCGAGCCGGGCTTCAGCAAAGGTCAGCCCGCCCTCCGTGAACTCCTCGACGCCCAGCCGGAGGCCGATGACGAACTCCGGTCCGCAGGCCTGTCGAATCCCGCCGAGCGTCTCGAGGTGGAACCGCAGCCGGTTCGCGAGCGACCCGCCGTACGCGTCGGTGCGGTGATTGCTGACGGGCGACAGGAACTGCTGCAGCAGATGCCCCTGCGCGCCGTGGATCTCGACGCCGTCGATCCCGGCCTCCTGCAGGTGCCGCGACGACACGACCATCCCCGCCGTCACCGCCCGGATCTCGTCCACCGTCATCTCGTGAGGCGTGCCGCCGCTGAACGGACACGGGACTGGCGACGGCCCCTGGAGGAACGGGATCGCATCGGTGCGGTGCTGGCGCCCGCTGTCGTTCAGCTGTCCGAAGATGGGCACCCCGCTGCGGTGCATCGCGTGGGCCAGCAGGCGCAGCCCCGGAATGGTGTCGCGCCCGTACGCCACGGGCTCCGCGTGGCGCGCGGCCGGCCGGGGCTGGCTCAGCACGATCGACCCGACGCCGCCGCGCACCCGCTCCTCGAAAAACGCGATCAGCCGGTCGCTGACCTGGTTGCGGTCGTGGAGCAGCGTGCGCGTCGCCAGGTGCATCACACGGTTGCGGACCGTGACGGGGCCGATCTGCAGCGGGCTGAACAGGGCCTCGAACATCGACAGCTCCTTGGCGTCAGCGAAATTGGGCCGGGCTTGCGTCCTTACTTCACGATCTCCTTGTTCCAGCGCTCCTGCCACGCATCCGACTGCCGGGCAATCTGCTCCCAGTCGAGCGCGATCGCCTTCTTCATCACGTACGGCGGGTAGTAGAGCGACTGCTGCGGAGAGATGTGCACGCCTTGGACGGGCGGGAAGAAGACCCCGGCATTGCTGAGCGGTCCCTCCTGCTCGGGGGCGAGCAAGAAGTTGAGGAACGCCTCCGCCAGCTTCTTGTGGCGGGTCCCCGCCGAGATCCCCATGGAGTTCCCGACCGCCACGACGCCGTCTTCCGGATAGTCGATGTCGATCGGAGCGCCGCTCCTGTTCAGGGGACCCAGCCGGTCCACGGACTCCACCGCGACCCACGCCGTCCCCTGGGAGAGCATCGTCGCGACCTGGTCGTGGGAGGTCCAGAGCGTGATCGCGTTCTGGCGCACCTTGGCCGCCGCGGCGAAGCCGGGATCGATGTTGCGCTCGCTGCCTCCGTTCGCGCGGGCCAGCGCGACCAGCAGGACCACGCCGGCCGAGACGTTCATGTTCGGCATCAGCAGATGCCCCTTATACATGGGGTCGGCCAGCTGGTTCCAGCTCGTGGGCACCTGGTGGGCGAACTTCGGATTGTACCCGACGGCGATCGCGGTCAGCTCGAAGTCGACAAACGGGTAGCTGCCGTCGGGGAGGCGGTTCCACTGCGCCGCCGGGATCAGCGTGCCGAGGCTCGACATGTCGGCCACCGTCATCGGCTCCACGAGTTTCTCGTCGCGGGCGATGACGGGGCCCGGCTCCCCCATCGTCCACACGTCGATCTGCGGATTCGCGCGCTGCGCGCGCAGCTTCGCCAGGATGTCGAACGTCGAGCCTTCCACGATGGAGATCCTGGCATTGTACAGCTTCTCGAACGGCTGCACGACGTACTTGGTGAGGTCCTCCTCCTGCTCCCCGCCGGGGATGGTGATCACCAGCTGCTCGCCGCCAAAATTCTGCGGAGCCGCCGCCCCCCAGCCCGCTCCACCGATCAAGATCACGAGCAGGCCCGCGAGCGTGAGGCCGATCACGTGGCTGCGAAGGACCCGGCGCATCGTTTCCCCCCTTATCGTACTCGGATTGGTCTCCGCGCGTCCCGCGCCCGGACGGCCGATCGGGCCCGCAGAGTTACTTCACGATCTCCTTGTTCCACCGCTCCTGCCACACGTCCGCGTGCTGCGCGATCTGCTCCCAATCGAGCGCGATCGCCTTCTTCATCACGTACGGCGGAAAGTAGTACGACACCTGCGGCGACATCCGCACGCCCGCGACCGGGGGAAAGAAGATGCCGGCGGCGCTGAGCGCACTCTGCTGCTCGGGGGCGAGCAGGTAGTTGAGGAGGCGCTCCGCCAGCTTCTTGTGGCGCGTGCCCGCCGAGATACCCATCGAGTTTCCGATCGCCACGACCCCATCTTGCGGGTAATCGATGTTGATGGGGGCGCCGCTCCGGTTCAAGGGACCCAACCGGTCCACCGATTCCACGGTCAGCCACGCCGTCCCCTGCGTGAGCATCGTCGCGACCTGGTCGTGGGACGACCAGAGAGTAATCGCATTCTGCCGCACCTTCGCCGCCGCCGCGAATCCCGGGTCGATGTTGCGTTCGCTGCCGCCATTGACGCGCGCCAGCACGACCAGCAGCACGACCCCCGCCGCGACGTTCATGTTCGGCATCAGGAGATGCCCCTTGTACATCGGGTCGGCAAGCTGGTTCCAGTTCGTGGGCACCGTGTGCGCGAAGTTTGGATTGTACCCGACGGCGATCGCGGTCAGCTCAACGTCGACAAACGGGTAACTGCCGTCCGGCAGGCGGTTCCACTGCGCCGCCGGAATCAGCTTGGCGAGGTTCGGCACGTCGGCCACCGTCATCGGCTCCACGAGCTTTTCGTCGCGGGCGATGATCGGGCCGGGCTCGGCCATCGTCCACACGTCGATCTGCGGATTCGCGCGCTGCGCGCGCAGTTTCGCCAGGATGTCGAACGTCGACCCTTCCACGATGGAGATCTTCGCGTTGTACAGCTTCTCGAAGGGCTGGAACGCGAGCCGCGTGAAATCGTCCTCCTGCTTGCCTCCCGGGATCGTGACGACGAGTTGCTCGCCGCCGAAGTTCTCCGGAGCCGGCGCCCCCCATCCCGCCCCGCCGATCAGGATCACGAGCAGGCCCGCCACGGCAACACCGACCACGTGACTGCGGAGCATCGTGCGCATCGTTCTGCCTCCTCGCCGTGCGCTAACTATCCTGCGGACGTCTCGAGAGAAACCGGGTGAACCCGATCGTCCGATCAAGCGTCAGCACCACGGCGCCGGCCAGCAGCACCAGCAGCGTCGAGACGGCGGCGATCAGGGGGCTGCTCGATCCCTCGACGTAGTGGAAGATCCGGACCGGCAGCGTGGTGGTGAGCGGTCCGGCGAGAAACAGGGAGACGACGACCTCATCGAACGAGGTGAGAAACGCCAACACCGCAGCGGCGACCAGGCTGCCCCGGATCAGCGGCAGCGTGACCGTGAGAAACGCACGAAGCTGTCCGGCGCCCAGGCTGCGCGCCGCCTCCTCAATCGACCGATCGAACGCCTCCAGCCCCGCGGAGACGATCAGCACGACAAACGGCAGGATCAACACGGTGTGCGCGATCGCGAGGCTGAGAAATGACCCCTCCAGATTGACCCGGCTGAACGCGATCAGCATCCCGGTTCCCGTCACGATCCCCGGGACCGTCACCGGAGCGACCAATCCGCTCTTCACGATCACGGCCGCGCGCGAGCGGCCCGCGGCAAGCGCGAGGGCGGCCATCACCCCGATGGTCGTGGCCACGAGCGTGGCCACGAACGCGAGCGCGAGGCTGATGCGCAGCGACTCGACGAAATCGGCGTTGTCGAAGAACGCCTGATACCACCGCAGCGAGACCCCCTGCGGCGGGAAGAGCAGGTAGCCGCCCGAGTTGAACGACTCGATCATCATGATGACGATCGGCGCCAGGAGAAACACGATCACGCCGGCGTTGAACGCCGTCCCGAGGGCCGAGCCCGCGCGGACCCGGCGGCGCCCCCGCGCGCGGCCCGACGCCGGCATCACGGCCGTTCCCGTCGGCGTCATCGCCCCGGGGCCCACGCGCGCGCCCGCCGCATCAACCAGCCCTGCGCCGCGACCAGCGCCAGAATGAAGACGATGAGGAACGTGCTCATCGCGGACGCGAACGGCCAGTTCAGCGCGTTGGTCGCCTCGCCGAAGATCACGCTGGCCATCACCTGGGTCGTAGCCCCTCCCACGAGCACCGGCGTCGCGAACGCGCTGATCGCGAGCACAAACACGAGCAGCCCCCCCGCGGCGAGCCCAGGCAAACTCAACGGCAGCACGATGTCGCGAAACACCCGCCAGCGGCTGGCCCCAAGGCTCTGCGCGGATTCCTCGAGCCCCGCGTCAACGTGCTGGAGGACCGACGAAAGCGTGAAGATCATAAACGGCAGCAGCACCTCGGCGAGCGCGATGATCGTCCCGGTCATGCTGAACAGCAGGTGCGGGGCCGGCAGCCCCACCGCGGTGAACACCGCGTCGAGCGGACCGCCCTGCATCAGCAAGATGGTCCACCCGTAGCTACGAACGACGACGCTGATCATCAACGGGGACAAGATCACGAGTACCAGCGCGCCCCGCCACCGCGCCGTCCCGCGAGCCAGCACGTACGCCAGCGGATAGGATAGGAGCGCGCAGATCGCGGCGACCGCGAGTCCCATCCCCACGGTCTGCACGAAGATCGCGCGGTAAAACGAATCGCCAAAAAATCGCCCGAAGTTGTCCAGCGTGAACGCGGGGATCACGGTGCTCGGCGGTGCAAACCGGTCGAAGCCGGCGGACACCATGAGCGCGAGCGGCACGACGAAACACACCAGGACGGCCGTCACGCTCGGGGCAAGCAGCAAGAGCCCCCCCACCCGCCCGCCGCCGCGTCGGCGCGCCGGACCGCCGCCCGGCGGACGGCTCACGCCGGCGGGATCACGTGACACGCCGCCGCGCTCCACTCAAGGATGACCCGTCCCCCGTCCAGCGACGGGTCCGGGGCGCCGGAGCTGCCTTCGCGATTCTGCGCGATCAACCGGATGTGCGTCGAGCCTACCTGAACGATGTATTCGATCCACGCGCCCAGATACTGCACGCTGCGGACCTCACCGGCCACACGATTGCGGCCCGTACGCGCCGCCGCGCGGTCGTCCGGGACGATCGAGATCGCCTCGGGCCGCACGATGACCACGACCGGCGTCGGCTCGCGCACCTCGGGGACCGCGGCGGCGATCTCAAAATCGGCGGTGCGGATGAGGGCGACCGGACCGTCGCGCATCGTGACCACGCCGTCCCACATGTTCTTGGCCCCGAGGAACTCGGCGACGAATGGACTACGCGGCCGCCGATAGACGGCGTCGGGCGGGCCGACCTGTTCCGCGCGGCCGTGATTCATGACGACCACGCGGTCCGACAGCGCGAGCGCCTCCTCCTGATCGTGCGTTACGAGCACGGTTGTGACGCCGACATCCCGCTGCAGCTGCCGGAGCTCGTCCCGCATGGTCAGGCGCAGCTTGGTATCCAGGTTGCTGAGCGGCTCGTCCAGCAGCAGGACCGCTGGCCGGATTACGATCGCGCGCGCGAGCGCCACCCGCTGCTGCTGGCCGCCGCTGAGCTGGTGGGGATACCGCGCGTCGAGCCCGTCAAGCCGCACCAGGTCGAGCGCCTCGCGCACGCGCTGCGTCAGCGCGTCCCCGCGGAGGCCGCGCAGCCGAAGGCCGTACCCGACGTTCGCCGCGACGGTCATGTGGGGGAACAAACAGTAGTGCTGGAACACCAGTCCGATGCCGCGCCGATCCGGGGGCAGCGCCGTCACGTCGGTCCCGCGGATGAACACGTCTCCGACGTCCGGCGAGACGAACCCCGCCACGATCCGGAGCGTCGTGGTCTTGCCGCAGCCGCTCGGTCCGAGGATCGTGACGAACTCGCCGCGCCCGACCGCAAGCGACAGCCGGTTCACGACCGGCGCGGCGCCGAACGACTTGGTAACGTCGCGCAGTTCGAGGTCGGCCGGTGCATCCGTGGCACCGCCCTGCCGCCAGGTTCCGCTGTTCGGCTGTGTCTCCGCGCGCATAGGAACGTACTCCGTCGACACGAGCCCGCGGTGACTGACGCGGCGGTCCCCCGGCGTATGATCCGGCCGGAATTTCCGTTCTGCGGTCCCGAACTCCTCCCAGAGAGCCTTTCCCGCCCCGGGGCCTCCGAGTTACTCGTCCGTGACACCCTCCAGCCGTGTTCGCGCCGACTCCCCGCAGCGGTCTCCGGACGCCTCAACGGGCCGCACAAGAGTGCCGGCCCATTCGGCAAGGATCGACGGCCGTCTGCGGCGACCGCGCGGCTATGGCGCCATGGCGGACCGCAGTCTCGGGGGTCGGGACGGTCCTCGCGACTCTGCCAGTCAACGCTTCAGCGGCGGGCTGCGGAATCTGCCGGACCCATCGGCAAGGGTTCAGACGACGGTCGGACTGCGCGGGCACCGTCCCGCGATCGTCTTACACGATCACGCACACCTCGAGCGACGCGAGATAGTTTCGGATCTCACGGTGCGCTGCGGCGACCATCTCGTTGGTCTCGGCGAACCAGACGCCGTCCATACGGACGTAGTGCCGCTCGAGGATCGCCAGGATCGCACGATCGATGTCCATCACGTCCCCGGCGACTGGAAACCCCACATTGATGTCGATACCCAGCGCATGGTACGCGTAGTCTCCGCCGGGTTGGGACGACATCAGCGAACGAAAGCATGGGTGCGGGCACGATACGTACGCGCGGGGAGACACCCCGGGAGGACGATCCCGTTCACAGAACGGACAGTCGAAGGGCACGCGAAATCACCTCCGGTCGGCACCGTGGTCCTTCAGCCGTCACCTGAAGTGTTCCCGGACTGACGCGCAGGCAAACGCCACGCTGACGCGATCTGTGGCACGCTCGTACGCCCGGCGCCCAGCGCCGCGCAGGCGAGGCGGGTCCGCTCAGTAGGTCGCACGCCCCCCAGAGATATCGAACACCGCCCCGGTGGAAAACGAACACTCCCTGGACGCGAGCCAGGCGACGAGGGATGCGACCTCGTCGACCGTGCAGAAGCGTCCGAGCGGGATCTTGGACCGCATGTACTCGATGTGCTCTTTCGTCATCTGCGAAAAAATGTCGGTTTCCACGGCGGCCGGGGTCACGCAGTTGGCCAGCGCGCCCGTACCCACGAGCTCTTTTCCGAGGGATTTGGTCAGTGCAATGACGCCGGCCTTCGCCGCGCTGTAGGCGGGGGCGTTGGGGTTGCCCTCCTTGCCCGCGATCGAGGCGATGTTGACGATGCGGCCATAGCGCCGCGCGAGCATCGCGGGAATAATCGCGCGGCAGCAGTGGAACACCCCCGTCAAGTCAACATCAAGGACCTGCCGCCACGCGTCCGGAGGATACTCCCACGTGGGCATGTTCGGGCCGGCGATGCCGGCGTTGTTGACGAGGATCTCGATCGCCCCGAGTCGCGCGACCGTGGCCTCGGCCGCCGCCGCGACGGCGGCCGCGTCGGTGACGTCGACCGCGACCGCGTGCACATCGCCCAGCGGCCGCAGACGCTCCGCCGCCTCGTCGGCCTTGAGGCGGTCGACATCCCACACGCTGACCACCGCGCCGTCGGTCAGCAGCCGCTTCGCGATCGCGAACCCGATCCCGCGCGCCGCGCCGGTCACGACCGCCCGCTGTTCCGTCAATTCCGCCATGTTCGCCTCCGAGGGACTCCTTGTCATCCGGTCGAGTGCGCCCGTGCGCGTGCCCGGCGCGAGGGGGCCGGACGATCACCCGCGCACGGACGGTGCCCGGCTGGCGGCGGCAAGCGCCCGCAGCTCGGCCACGGTCGACGCCATTCGGTCGCGATGCGCGTACAGCTCCTCTGACATCGGCAGCACGACGCCATCGACCAGCCCGCCCAGCCGGTCGCGGATCACGCCCGGCAGCCGCTCGTAGGTGGCCGCCGCGCAAAACCGGTCAAGCATCTCGTCCGTGATCACGGACGCCAGCGCCTTCCAGCGCCCCGCGGCGATCAGTTCGCGCAGCTGCCCAAACGTGTCGGTCCACCCGTGATGTTCCAGGACCGGGAGATAGGACCGCGTCGAGGCGTAGTGCCCGATGCGGTACCGCACTTTCTCGCGCGCCGCGTCGACCTCGGCCTGGGTCGCGCCCGTCGCGATGAACCCGCCCGCCATGACCTCAAAGCCGTCCAGCGAGCGCCCGCGCCGGGCCGCGCCCGCGCGCAGATTCGGCCAGATCACGTCCCGGATGTACTCCGGCGTCACGAACGAGTGCAGGCGCACCCCGTCGCAGATCTCTCCGGCGAGCTGCACGTTGTAGGGGTTCATCGCGCCGATCTGCACCCGGATCGGCGGATATTCCGTCGGGCCGAGCGAAAATTCCGGCGTCATCAGCGTGAAGGAGTAGAATTTTCCCTGATACGCCAGCGGCACTCCGCGCTGCCAGGTGTCCCAGATCGCGCGCAGCGACTCGACGTAGTCCCGCAGTCTCGGGCCGGGAGCCCCCCACTCGCTGCTGAATCGGTGCTGAATGTGCGCGCGCACTTGCGTGCCGAGACCCAGGACGAAACGGTCCCGCGACAGCTCCTGCAGGTTGCGCGCGAGATAGGCGACGATCATCGGACTGCGCGGAAAGGCAATCGCGACCGCCGTCGTCAGGCGCACCCGGCGCGTGTTGGACGCGGCGATCGTCAGCGCAAGAAACGGATCGCGCGTCACCTCGGAGTGCCCGAGGCCGTCGAACCCCACGTCCTCCGCAAACGCGGACAGCCGCGGCAGCCCGTCAAGGGTCACGTTCCGAAGATTGGCCTCGATGAACATTCGGCCCCCAGGCGCTCGGTGATGGGTACGCCCTGCGGCCCGGCGCCGGGGTCGTAGGGTCAGACGGCGGTGGTGCGACCGGCGCGCACCGCATCGGCGACCGCCGACCACCGGAGCGCGACACCGTCGATCAGCGTGTGGTGAGCACTGCCCCGGAGGTCCGCCGCCCCGTGCGCGTCGCTGCTCGCGACGACGGCGACCGGCGCGCCCGCCACCTCAAAATCGCCGTACCGGCTGTTGAATCGCTCGATCGCGTCGACGTCCGTACGCCAGCGCAGGTGATCGAAGAACGGATGGGGCAGCAGGCTGATCGCCCCGGCCGCACGGATCTGTGCGATCGTCTCCGCCAGCGGCTGCCATCCCGGAATCGGCGTCCGCACCCCGAGGGCCACGAGGTGTCCGCCCTCGGTGGTGACCTCCATGCCCGGCACCACCAGAATCGGAAGGCCGCGCGCCGCCACGTACTCCTCGGCCAGGAGTCCGGGGCGCAGGTCGTCGTGATCGGTCACCGCCAGGCAGTCGAGCCCAACGTCGACGGCGGCGTCCACCAGCGCCGCGACCAGATCCGCGGTCGACGGGCCGAACCGCCCGTCGCCAAAAGCATGTGTGTGCAGATCTGCCCGAATCAGCATGCGCCGCGGTCCCGCCGCGCCGCCGGAGCCGCGCTACGCGCCCGCGGGGACGGCGGGCAGCACCACCACCGGCGCGGCGGCCGACATCCTCGGATCGTCGGTATCGAACTCGGGGCGGTCGAACCGCACGATCTGACCGGGCTTATACTTGGCCAAAAACGCGTCGACCGGCTCGAGAAAATTGATGGCCGAGGTGCGGTAGTGCATCGGCACGATCCACCGGGCGCCGAGGCGCGTCACGATGGCAAACGCCTGGTCCGCGCCGGAAGTGGCGCCACCGCCGACCGGCATAAACACCAGATCGGGATGGCCGATGACGGTGGCCTGCTCCGGACGCAGATCGCGCTGCCCGAAATCCCCGAAGTAGGCAACGCGGACGCCTCCGAGCGAGAAGACGAAGATGATGTTCGACCCGCGCTTCGTCCCGGCCACGTCATCGTGTTCTGAGGCGATCGCCAGCACCTGGCCGATCGGCGACTCGAACGTACCGGCTCTGGAGCGAAACGTTGTCGGAGACCCGCTGACTGCCTCGACGCCGTTGTGGTCCCAGTGCTCGTGCGTGATCAGCAGCACCTGGGCTGCGACATCCCGAATCGCGGGATAATCAAACTGCCGTCCCTTTCGATTGGCTTCGGTCGGTGGCGCAAACGGGTCAATACAGACTGACTGCGTACCGCTCTCCAATCGAAACGACGACTGTCCGTACCAGCGTCCTCGCATGCTCTCACCCTCCCAGATGCCGGGTCGCGGCCGGCGGCGTCCGCCGATCATAAGACCGAGGCCGCGCCCGATTCGATTCCCCGCTCATCCCGCGCGGACGATGCGACGCGGTGTGCACGACAATCTCGACCTTCCGCTCCACCATCCCCACTCCTGCCGCGCGCACGCGCCGCCTCCGCCGCCCGATCCGGCGTTCACGCGCGCAGGCACTGGAGCAGCGGGGCGACGTCCGACAGCGTCTCCAGTCGGGCCGCCAGATCGACGAGCCGGTCCCGCACCTGATCCGAGACGCAGCGGCCCGCGACTTTGCGAAACTTCTCCGTCACGTCTTCGGGCCGGATGGGGTACCCGGCGCCTCCTCGGGTCACCCCGACTCCGCGGCGCACCGCGCCGTCGCGGAGGTGCACCTCGATCCGGGTCTCGCGCTGAGGCTTGTGGCCCGCCGCATCCAGCGCGGGGTCGTGAATCGTCTCGATCCGCGCCGTCAGGTCGAGCAGGCGCGGGTCGGCCAGCTTCGCGTCGGTGAACTGGTCGACGAACACATCGTGTTCGAGCAGCAGCATCGACACGCAGTACCGGAGGTTCATCTGCGCGGAGGTGACGGTCGTCGGGACCCAGGGAAACCCCACGGCTTTGTAGGCTCCCTCGTTTAGCCACACGCGAATCCGCTCGACGTCGTCGACCGCAAATGGGTGGTCCCGCCGAAGGGCGCTCAGCGCCTCCAGCGCCGGATGAATCGGCACGCGACACGCCCACATCTTGAAGTGCGCGCGGGGCGTGTACCAGTCCGTCCCGAGACCCTCCGCGAGCGCCTCGAGCCGATACGTCTTACGCGCGCCGCTGAACGCAGAGCAAAAGCCCCCGTACTCGCACTCGAAGATGTTCGGGACGTTCGTGAACCCCGCCGCCGACAGCACCGCCGCCAGCGTCCCGCTCTGCGCCGCCTTCCCCGCCAAGAGCCGCTTCCCCATCCCCCCGTGCTGCACCGCCATCAGCCCCGCCGTCTGCTGCCCCGCGTGCCCCAGCGCGTCCGTCACCTGCGCCCCGCTCAGGCCTAGCACCCGGCTCGCCGTCGCCGCCGCCGCGAACGTCCCGATAATGCTCGGCGCGTGAAATCCCATCGCCACCTGCGGCTCGCGCCCGAGGCAGTTCTGCACGCGGTTCGCGGTTTCGGCGCCGGCCACGACCGCCGTCAGCAGGTCCTTTCCCGACACCCCGCCCCGGTGCTCCGCCAGGGCGAGCCCCGCGGGCAGCACCACCGCCCCGTTGTGCCCGGTCCCGAAATCATCGAGCTCGAATCCGTGCACCGCCGTCCCGTTCGCCAGCGCCGCACTCGGCGCCGACAGCTTCACCCCGGTCCCCCACACGCTCGCGTCACCGGGTGCTTCGACCGCCTGCAGCGCGGCGCGCAGCCGCACGGACCACGGCAGTCCGGCTCCGAGGAGCCCGCATCCCAGGCTGTCCAGCACGAGGAGCTTGGCGTGCTCGACCACCGGCAGGGGAATATCATCGAATGTCACGGTGGCGATGAACTGGGCGAGATCCTCCGTGTACCCTCGCACCACCGTCACGTCCGCTCCGCGACCCGGGATCCCGCGGTCATGCCTTCTCCGCGTCGGCCCCTTGGCCGGGGTTTCGCTGCCCGCTCAGGAAGCGGTTGACGCCCTCCCGCGACGCCTGCGAGTGCTCCCGGATCGCGCTGTTCACGTACCCGCCGTACCCGATGCCTTCGCTCCACGGCATCAGCTCCAGCTCCCGCAGCGCCTTCTTGCTGTAGTCCAGGACCACCGGATCGAACTGCGCGACGTGCCGCGCCAGCGCCTCCGCCTCCTCCAGCAGCCGCTCGTGCGGCACCACCGTGTTCACGATCCCCCACCGTGCGCCCGTCTCGGCGCTGATCCGCCGCGCCGTGAGAATCATGTAGGCGGCGTGCTTGGGCAGGATCCGCCGGATCGTCGCCGGCCCGGCCAGCCCCGGAAACGTGCCGAACCCCATCTCCGGCATGCCGAACTCGGCCCGCTCGGACGCGATCGCCAGTTCGCAGTTGTGGATCAGCGTCAGCCCGCCGCCGAGCGCGAACCCGTTCACCGCGGCGATCATGATCGCCGGATGCCGCCGGATGATCTCGTTCGTCTCCACCCACATGTTGCCGCCGTGCGCGTAGACGCGCTGGCCGCCCTGCGCCCGGCGCTCCCGCTGCTCGGCCAGGTCGACGCCGGCGCAGAAGGCGACGCCGGCGCCCGTCACGACGAGGGCGCGGCAGTCGGCGCGCGCGTCCTCCAGCGCCGCCCGGAGCTCCAGCTGCAGCGCACTACTCAGCGCGTTGCGCTTCTCAGGACGGTTCAAGGTGATCACACCCATGCCGTCGCCCTTCCGGAGCAGGACGAGCTCTCCGTATCCGATCATGGCCATGCGCCGATCTCTCCTCTCGCGCCGCGAGATACGGTCACTGCCCGCCAGCCCCCTGGCCAGGATTCCGCTGTCCGCTCAGAAAGCGGCTGATGCCGTCCCGCGACGCCTGCGAGTGCTCCCGAATCGCGCTGTTGACGTACCCGCCGTATCCGATGCCCTCGCTCCACGGCATCAGCTCCAGCTCCCGCAGCGCCTTCTTGCTGTAGTCCAGCACCACCGGATCGAACTGCGCGATGTGCCGCGCCAGCGCCTCCGCCTCCTCGAGCAGCCGCTCGTGCGGCACCACCGCGTTCACGATCCCCCACCGCTCCGCCGTCTCGGCGCCGATCCGCCGCGCCGTGAGAATCATGTCGGCGGCGTGCTTGGGCAGAATCCGCCGAGTCGTCGCCGGCCCGGCGATTCCCGGAAAGGTGCCGAATCCCACCTCCGGCATGCCGAACTCCGCCCGCTCGGACGCGATCGCCAGCTCGCAGTTGTGCACCAGCGTCAGCCCGCCCCCGAGCGCGAACCCGTTCACGGCGGCGACCATGATCGCCGGGTGCCGCCGGATCACCTCGTTCGTCTCCACCCACACGTCCCGGAGTGGCACCGGACGGGGCGTCTGGGCGGCGCGGTCCTCAGCGGCATCTGTCCCCGAGGGGTCCTCCGCGGCTCGCAGCCCGCGAAGCTCGCGCGACTCGCTGAGATCGATTCCCCCGCAGAACGCCACGCCGGCGCCCGTCACCACCACAACTCGGCAGCCGGCGCGGGCGGCGTCGAGCGCCGCTCGCAGCTCCCCCAGCAGCGCCCGGCTCAGCGCGTTGCGCTTCTCGGGACGGTTCAATGTGATGCGTCCGACGCCGTCACGCTGCTCAAACAGTACGAGCTGTCCATCGCCCGGCGTAGCCATCGTCACGGCGTCCTCCTTCCGAGCCTCCGCCGGCGTGCGCTCGATCGCCGTCGACGGTCCGTACCTCGAGCCGGGGCACACACCACAGGGGCGTAACCGGGGATCACCCGCCCGCTCACTTGAAGATCGCCCTCCACTTCGCGGCGATGTCGGGCATCGTCGCCGCCAGTGCCTGGTCGGTAAACTTCCAGAACAGCTTTGCGTCCGGGGCGATGTACCACGCCTCGTGGGCATATTTCGCCGTCTGCTGCACGCCCGTCCGAAACGACACGCTGCCGCCGGCCACGATGAACTCCTGCGCCTGCCGAGTCAAGCAGTATTCCTGAAGCAGTTTGGCGGCGTTGGGGTGCGGCGCCGAGGCGTTGATGAACTGAGCGGCCGGGGCAGCGAGGAACGGCTGCGGAAACTTCCAATGGATCGGGGCGCCGGTATCCCATTTCGCGGCGATCAGCGCGCCCGGCATCCCAGCGGCGATGTCGGTCTCGCCGGACACCACCGAGTCACTCTGCTGGACGGCCCCGGGATAGATCGCGTAGCCCGAGCTCGCCATCTGCTGCCACAGCCGGGTGCCGTACTTCTGGTATTCGTAGTAGTTGAGGAGCTCCGTCGAGCCGCCGCCCAGCACCTCGGCGACCGCAAACCGCTTGCCGTGCCACCGGGGATCCATCAGGCCGTCCCACGACCGAAACACCGCGGCGTCGGCATCGGAGATCCGCTGGGGGTTGTATCCGATTCCCATCACCTCGCCGGACACGGGCGCGATGTAGCCGGGCACGTAGTGGGTGGTCTGGAAGTCGTGCTCTGCCTCCGACGAATACTGCAGCACGAAATGGTCCGCCAGCGCCTTCTGGGCATCCGGAGTGGACGACAACTGCACGACGTCGGCAATCCTCGCCTTGGCCTCGGCCTCGGACATGAACCGCTGCACCAAGGCGCCCCCGTTCATCTCCTGCGTCTCCACTTTGATGTACGGGAACCGATCCTGAAATGCCGCGACGATAACCGTGTTGGCGGGGTTCACGAGATGGTAGAACGTGACCGTGCCCTCGCGCTTCGCCGCCTGGACGAGCTCAACGGGGACCCCGGGCATCTCCGTCCGGACGAACTGCGTGTAGACCTCCTGGACGTCGGCATCGATCTGGGGCGACCCGGCCACCGCGGCGGTGACCGCACCCTGCGGCCCATCGGCTCGAGTCTGCGCCAGCGCGGCATCCGGAACGCCCAAGCGCAGGAGCGCCGCACCGAGCACCGCGTCGCCGATGCGGCGCCCCGCGCCGAGCAGCAAGGATCGCCGGCTGGCCCGCCGTCCGTCTTGGGTCTCACTGATCAACACGAGTCTCCCTCCCACTCAGCAGCATTCGCACGCGGAACGCGTGTGGTCGTGCCGGAACTCGCGCGCCCGAACGGGAACGGCGGCGGCAGCCAACAGCCCGGCGCTCAGACGCGGAGGAGCGCAATCAAGGGCGCGACGTCCGGCAGCGTTTCGACACGGTCATACAGGCTGAGAAATTCGTCCTGAATGGTCGAGGACAGGCAGCGGCGACCGATCTTGCGAAACTTCTCGATCACGTCCGCCGGCCCGATCGGGTTCTCCGGGCCTCCCCGCGTCATGCCCACCGTCTGCAGAACCCCTCCGTCCTTCAGCTCTACCTCCACCCGCTCCTGCCGCTGAAAGTGGCCTAGCGCATCAAGCTCGGGATCGTAGATCGTCTCGACGCGCCGGACCATGTCCAACACCGCCGGGGCCGCCAGCTTCGCGTCCGTGAACTGATCGACGAACACGTCCCCCTCCAGCAGCAGCTGCGCCGCGCAGTACTGTAAATTCATCTGCGCCGATGTCACCGTCGTCGGCTCCCACGCGAACCCCACCGCCTTATACGCCCCCTCGTCCAGCCACACGCGGATCCGCGCCACCCGCTCCGCGCGCACCCCATGCTCCCGCTGCAGTTCGCGCAGCGCCTCCAGCGCCGGGTGGATCGGGACCCGACACGCCCACATCTTGAAGTTCACCCCGGCGTTCCCACCGCGTCCCCAGCCCGCTCACCAACTCCTCCAGCTTGTACGTTCGCTGCCCCCCGCTGAACGCGGAACAGAACCCCCCGTACTCACATTCGAAAATGTCCCGCACGTTCGTGAATCCGGCCGCGGCCAGCACCACCGCCAGCGTCCCGCTCTGCGCCGCCTTCCCCGCCAAGAGGCGCTTCCCCATTCCCCCGTGCTGCACCGCCATCAGCCCCGCCGTCTGCTGCCCCGCGTGCCCCAGCGCGTCCGTCACCTGCTCCCCACTCAGCCCCAGCACCCGGCTGGCCGCCGCCGTCGCCGCGAACGTCCCTATCACGCTCGGCCCGTGAAACCCCATCTTCACGTGCGGCGCACGGCCGATGCAGTTCTGCACCCGGCTCGCCGTCTCTACCCCCGCCACCACCGCCGTCAGCAGCTCTTTCCCGGTCACCCCGCCTCGGTGCTCCGCCAGCCCCAGCCCCGCCGTCAGGACCACCGACCCGTTGTGGCCCCCCACCCCGACATCGTCCAGCTCGAACCCGTGCACCGCCGTCCCATTCGCCAGCGCCGCGGTCGGCGCCGACAGCTTCGTCCCCGTTCCCCATACGCTCACGTCCCCCGGCGCCTCCACCCCCGCCAGCGCCGCCCGCAGCCGCACCGACCACGGCAACCCCGCCCCCAACAGCCCGCACCCCACGCTGTCCAGAACCATCAGCTTCGCGTGCCCCAGCACCGCTGCCGGGATGTCCTCATACCGTACGCCCGCGATAAATGCCGCCAGCCCCTCTGTGTACGTCTGCCCCGTCATCCCTATCACCCTGGCGTCCCGCGCGCCGCCCGTGCAGCGTGCGATGTTACTCCGTCACCGGGACGCGAAACTTCCCGTCGTGGATCCTGACCTCGCCGTCGACGATCAAGGTCGGCTCCAGCATCACGCCGTCCATGTGGATGTTGCTCTTCACGGTCCCACCGACGTCGATGTTGGTACCGAGCCCGAAATGCATCGACCCAAAAATGTTCTTGTCCTCGCGTTGGACCCCCGTCACGCGCGCCTGGCGGTTGAGCCCGATCGATGCTTCCGTTGGGAACTGAGTGGCGTTGTCGTCGCCGTACGCGGCCAGATAGTCCCGTAGCGTCCGCGCGTCGGCGCCGCCGTCGATCGTCGTGATGCGGCCGTCGCGGACCGTCAGTTCGATCGGGCTCTGCAGCCGGCCCAGGTGATGCATGCTCAGGTCGATCACGGCCTTGCCGTTCGCGCTGCCCTCGACCGGCGGGATGTTGAACTCCCCGGTCGGGAACCAGCACGCGTGGAGGGGGCTGCGCGCCCGCCCCTCCTCGGTCCGGCGGTACACCTTGAACGGATCGTACTCCGGGCCCCGGAGCGGCGGCACGAAAATGCGCCCCTCGACAGAATAGGTCAAGTCGGTCCCGAACCGCGAGGCCACCCGGACCTGCCGGGGGTGCGGCCCGAACACGTTCTTGGCCACGAAATGCTTGATCCTCGCGATCTCGGCGTAGTCGGCGGTCACCGCCCCGGCCTGAAAATTCTCGAGGCGCAGTCCGCCGTCCATGCAGATGCACGGCACGCCACCCGCCATCGCCTCCATCGACGCCGCGCTGTGCAGCATCCCGGTCGACGCCAAGAGGACGTTCAGATCGGACTTCGTCATGGACGCGCACACGGCGCGCGGCGGATCGTCGTAGTCCGCCGGCCGGGGCGCGAACAGCGCGAGCGTGGGCTCCGCGCCGAGGTCGGCGATGATCGACATCACCGCCTGCCAGACACGCGGGTCGTGCGCGGTGTCGCTCAAGTCAGGACTTGCTGTCCGGCCGACGTTGGAGAGAAACGGCTTGCGAAGATCGCCAGCGTCCCGGTCAACATCGCGATGGCTCCCTGCCTTCCGTCATGCGGCCTTGCGGCCGGCTCCCCTCTGCGCGGGGCTCCGGGCCGCCGATCGGCTTCGGGGCCGGCCCTCGACATTTCCTCCCGCGCGTCGCACGTGGATCGCCCACGAGCTGAAAGGGAGCGGACCGCGACGAAGCGAACACGTCGTGCGGTGATTCAAGCACACACCGAGCAATACGAGGAGGGCCCCTCTCTGCATCGCGCCGCACACGCGGCCGTCTCGATCGCCAGCCGCGCGCAGGGCGCACCCTAAGCCGTCTCGGCACCGCTTCGCCATGTCATCCATCCGCATCGAATCCCTCCGCAAATCCTACGGCGACGTCACGGCGCTGCGCGGGATCTCGCTCGACATCCCGTCCGGCCAGGTCGTCGCCCTGCTGGGCCCATCGGGGTGCGGCAAGACCACCACGCTCAAGTGCCTCGGCGGCCTCGAGACGCCGAGCGCGGGCGCGATCTACATCGGCGACCGGCTGGTCGCCGACGGCCGGCCGACCTCCCCCCCCGAACAGCGGGATATCGGCATGGTCTTCCAATCGTATGCGCTGTGGCCGCACATGACCGTCGCGGCCAACGTCGGCTATCCCCTCGAGATGCGACGGGTCGCCAAAACCGAGATCGCCCCAGCGCGTCGTCGACGCCCTCGCCCAGCGTTCGGCCTGGGCGAGCTCGGCCGGCGCTACCCGCATCAGCTGTCGCGGCGGCGCAGCAGCAGCGCGTGGCCCTGGCCCGCGCCCTCGTCGCGCGGCCCGAAGATCGTCCTCCTCGACGAACCGCTGTCGAACCTCGACGCGTCGTCCGCACTCCAGATGCGCGGCGAGCTCAAGATCGTGCTGCGGCAGCTGGGGGTCACCTCGATCTACGTCACGCACGACCAGACCGAGGCGATGGCCATCTGCGAGCGCGTCGTGCTGATGAACGGCGGGCGCATCGTTCCAGGACGGCACGCCTGAAGATCTGTACGCCCGCCCCGCCAGCCTGTTCGTCGCGCAGTTCGTCGGCGGCGGCAACCTGCTGCAGGGAAGCCTCGCGGGGTGGGACGCGGGCACCCGCACCGCGACCGTGCGCGCGGCCGGTCTGACCATCCAGTGCGCGCTGCCCGCAGCCCCCGCCCCGGATGCGGCGGTGCAGGTCGTCCTGCGCCGGCAGGGCCTCTCGCCTCGGAAAGGAACCGATGGGCGACACCAACTGCTGGCCGATGCGGATGCGCGAGCGCACGTACTTCGGGTCCCAGATCGAATACCTCGTGGCCGTGGGAGAGGCGGAGCTCACCGTCCAGTCGGAGGACAGCGGATGGCAGCCCGGCACCGCAGGATTGTCTCGAGCGCACCGTCGTCGACCGTGCTGGGATTCGCCGGCGAACCCGCCGCCGGATGAGCGTTTCCGGAATCGAACCCGGGGGAGACACCGCCGTCATCCAGGGCGACCTGCGTGCGCTCGGGACCTCGCTCGCCACCGCGCTGACACTGGCTCTCACCGTCGTGCTCGCCGTGCTGCCGATCGGCGCGCTCCTGTACGCGTCGGTGCTGAGCGACTCGCCCGGCACGCCCGGGGCCACGCTGACCCTCAAGTCGTGGGCCCAACTCCTCACCACGGCCAATCTGCCCGCGATGCAGAACACGTTCCTCGTCTCGGTGTGCGTCACCGTCGCCTCGGTTGCCGTCGGCGCGTTCCTCGCGTGGATCGTCAGCCGTACGGACACGCCGTACCGCCGCCAGTTTCGCGCATCCTTTTCATTCTGCCGATGTTGTTCTCGCCGGTGCTGACCACGATCGCGTGGACGATCCTCGCCAATCGCGCGGGTGGGCCTCCTGAATGACTGGGCCCGCCACGTGATCCCCGGATCGTGGACGCTCGTCAATGTCTACTCGATCGGCGGGATGGTCCTTGTCGAATCGCTCTTCTTCATTCCGTTCGCGTATCTGCTGATCGTCGGCATCCTGGACACGCTGAACCCGAGCTTGGAGGACACCTCGCGGACGGCGGGGGCCGGGGTGCTCACGACGCTCCGCCGCGTTACGCTGCCGCTCGTCACGCCGGGCATCGCCGCGGCCTCGCTCCTCATCTTCTCGCTCGCGAGCGAGCAGTTCATCGTCCCGGTGGTCATCGGACTGCGGGCGCGCATCCCGACGCTGCAGTACGAGCTCTATCTCTCCATGGTCGACTCGCCCAGCCGCCCGAACTACGCGGCCGCCATCGGCTGCCTGCTGCTCGTGATCACGATCGTGGGGTTTTTCCTCAACAGCCGCGCGACGCGCTTCCAGCGCCGGTTCATCACCGTCACCGGCAAAGCCAGTGCGCCGAAGCCCGTAGCACTCGGCCCCTGGCGGCACCTGACCTGCGGCCTCGCGATCCTCTACCTGCTGATCGCGGTCGCCGCCCCGTACGGCACGCTGCTGCTCGTGTCACTGATGCGGTACTTCACGCCGGAGATTACCCCGAACCTCTTCACGCTCCAGAACTACGCGCAGCTCGCCAGCCTCGGGACGACCGCGCTCGCGCTCCGCAACACGTTCCTCTACGCGCTGCTCGCCGCGACGGTGACGCTCGGCCTGAGCAGCGGCATCAGCTATCTCGTCTCGCGGAGCGAATCGCGCTGGCCCCGCGTGATCGGGTTTCTCGCGATGCTCCCGCTTTCAGGTTCCCGCGATCAGCCTCGGCCTCGGCATTCTGTGGGCGTACCTCTTCATCCCGACCGGCGTCTACGGGACGCCGTCGATCCTGTTGATCGCCTACGTGACCCACTTCATGCCCCAAGGCATCCGCGGGATCAGTGCCAGCCTGACCCAGATCGACCCGGAATTGGAGCAGGCCGCCCGGGTCCACGGCGCCGGCGCCGGCCGGGCAGTCGCGGGCATCCTCATGCCGCTCGCACGCTCCCGCGCTCCTGGCCGCCTGGACCCTCATCTTCGTGCAGGTCACGCTGGAGGTCAGCATGACCCTGATGCTCTACACGTCCAAGACCATGACCGCCGCGATCGACATCTGGTTCACGTACTTCGGCGGCAACCCGAACGTCGCGTTCAGCCTGGCGGCGATCCTCGCTACCTTCTCGTTCGTCGCGATCGCGCTGAGCCAGTGGCTGTTCGGCGCGCTCCGCCGCGGCGTGTAAGGCAGCGCCGTCGCGACCCGCTCGCCGCTCCACTGGCGCTCACGCCTCCAACCACTCGAGGAGCGCCCGCGTCACCTCCGCCGGCCGCTCAAGGGTCGACAGGTGGCCACACCCAGGCACGGTGACGAGCCGTGCCCCCGCGATCCCCTCGGCGATCTCCGCGGCCCGATCGGGTGGCGTCGCCTGATCCGCATCCCCCACCAGGACCAGGGTCGGACACCGGATCGCGGCGAGCCCCGGCCGCGAGTCGGGACGGCTGAGCAGCGCGGTCTGTTGACGGATGAACGCCTCGGCGCCGGTCTCCTCCGCCATCAGCCGCACGATCCGCCGCAGCGCCTCGTCGTGCGCCCGGGCGGGATGGACCCAGACCGGGAACTGCGAGTCGGGAATCTCGCCAAACCGCCCGTCCCGGACGACCGCGATCTGCGCGCGGCGGCGTTCGCTTTGTTCCGGCATGTCGGCTCGCGCGGTCGTGTCGAGCAGGGCGAGCCGGGGGACCCGGTCCGCCGCCTGGCGCATGATCTCGAACGAAAGATATCCGCCCATCGAGAGGCCCACGAGGGCGAACCTGGGCGGCGCCGCGGCGAGGATCTGCCGCGCGATCTCCTCCATGCTGTCGCCGCGCGTGTGATCGGCGAGCACGACGGGACCGTGCCGCCACAGCGCCGGCAGTTGCTCGCCGTACAGCCGGGCCGAGCACAGCAGGCCGGGAATGAGCACGATCGGAAGCGGTTCAGACATCGCGGCCCTCCTCGGACTGATCCCGGCTGGCGCGGCCGGCACGGGGCAGGCGCACCCATCCCCCGATGATCCGAGCTCGCTGCGCCGTCGCGCGGCGCCAGCGCGCGCCCCCGCCCCGCGCCGTTAGCCCCGGCCCCGCAGTCGTGGGTCGAGCACGTCCCGGAGCGCATCGCCGAAGATATTGAACGCGTAGACGGCGACGGTGATCGCGAGCCCCGGGAACACCGCCAGATTTGGATGATACAGCATTTGAGTCTGTGCCTCCGAAAGCATCCGGCCCCAGGACGGAAACGGCGGCGGCGGTCCGAACCCCAAGAACGAAAGCGTCGTCTCGAGCAGGATCACGATCCCGACCTGGATCGACGCGTTCACGATGACGATCGGGAGTATGTTCGGCAACAGGCCGCGCATCACCAGGCGGCCGTCGCGCGCCCCGGCGGCCCGCGCGGCCTCGACCCACGACATCTCCCGGATCGCAAGGACGGCGGCGCGCACGATCCGCGACGAGCCGGCGGCGAGCAGGGTCCCCATCGTCAGCACGAGCGTCGTGCCGCTGTTCGAGAGCACCGACACGACGAGAATCACGAAGATCACCCCGGGGAACGCCAGCCACACGTCCACGAGCCGCTGCAGGGACAGATCCACCCACCCGCCGTAGAATCCCGAGACGAGCCCGAGCGAGATGGAGATCACCGCTGAGATCGCGACCGCGCCGAACCCAATGAGTATCGACGACTGCGCGCCGTAGATCACGCGGCTGAACACGTCACGCCCTTGCTCGTCGGTCCCAAACCAGTGCTGGCTCGACGGCGGCTCGAGCCGCTGCGACACGTCGAAATGATCGTAGCGGTACGGGGCGATCTCGTGCGCCAGAAGACCGCACAGGATCAGCACGAGGACAATCACGCCTCCCGCCGCGCCGAGCGGCTTCGTGCGGGCGAACCGGAGCAGCGCGCGCGAGTTCGTCACGAGTACTTGATCCGGGGATCGAGCAGCACATAAACCATATCCACCACAAGGTTGCTCAGGACCACGACCACGGCCGTCAGGAGCACGATGGCCTGCACCACCGGATAGTCGCGCTGCTGCACGGAGGTCACCCGAAAGCTGCCGACACCGGGCATCGAAAAGATCTGCTCGAGGACGACGGTGCCCCCCACCAGGACCGGCACCTGGAGGCCGACGATCGTCACGACCGGGATCAGGGCGTTGCGGAGCGCGTGGCGCACGACCACCCCGGTCTCGGCGAGCCCCTTCGCGCGCGCGCTCCGCACGTAATCCTGGTGCAGCACATCCAGCATCGCCGTGCGCGTGAACCGCATGACGCTGCTCGCCAGAAACGTGCCGAGGATGACGGCCGGCACCCACACGATCCGCAGGTTCGCGAGCGGATCCTCCCACACCGGCGTGAAATGAAGCGGCGGCGTCCAGCGAAACAGGATGAACCCGTACGTAATCGTGAGGAGGCCGAACCAGAACGCCCGGACGGCGAGCTTGAGGATCGAGAAGCTGCGCATGACGTAGTCGAGCGGCGTGTCACGGTGAACCGCCGACAAGACACCCGTTGGCACCGCAATCCCGAGCGAGATCACCATACCGAGCAAACTCAGCTCGAACGTCACGGGTAGCCGGACCCCAAGGTCCCAGGTGATTGGACGTCCGCTGATCAGCGACCGGCCGAGGCTGCCGGCGGCCAGATCTTCCCACCACGCGACGTACTGCTCGGCGAGGCTCTTATCCAGCCCGTACCGCCGCTCCATTGCGGCCCGCGTTTTCCGGGTTGATGTACTGCGCGTCGGCGCCGATCAGCTGCGTCACGATGTCGCCGGGGAGAAAGTGCACCGACAGAAACACCACGATCGTGATGCCGATGATGGTCGGCACCGCGAGCGCGCACCGACGGATCACGTACGGCCGCATCGGCGGCCGTCAGCGGCTTGACCAGTACGAAGGCAGGTTCTCCGTCGCGCCCCCTTCGCCCAGCGATTGGTACTGCAGGACGTTTCGCATGTACGGCTGGTACGCGACGAAACTGGGCGCGGCGCCGAACTCCATCGGGACGATGAACATCGCTTCGTCGATGTCGTTTTGCACGTCGAGAATCTGCGATCGGATCTCCGCCGGGTCGAGCAGGGATTGGATCTTCTGGATCCGGTCGGTGATCGTCGGGTGGCTCCGGTGCCCATACAAAGGGTGCCCGGGGTCAACGAACTGATACTGCAGGTGTGCGAACGGATCGGTGCGCGTCTGCGGGATGTACATCAAGCCGTTGAACCGCCCGCCCTCGCCGGTCTGGGGGATAAACACAGCGTTGTAGTCTTTCCTCGATCCCGCGCGCGTTGATCCCGATTTGACCGAGGTACTGCACCGTCAAATCGGCGATCACGCGGTACGCATCGCCGTACCGCGAGTTTGCGGCCGCGTAGTGGAACTCCGTGTCGAACGGGCCGCCGGCCGCCGCCACCAACTGTTTCGCGGCGGTGGGATTGTACTTGAACCCCGCCGCGGCCTTCGCGCGGATGCGGCTCCCCTTGGGATCGAGCCAGTAGTCCGCGAACGCCGCGGGGACGTTGTTGTGCCACTTCCGGGCCACGGGGAACCCGGCCTGCGCGACCTGCTTGAGGCTGTAGGCAGACTCCAGCATCGCGTCCCGTCCAATGCCATCGAAACGGCGAGCCGCAGGCGCACGTCGTCCCAGCGCGGTTCGTGCGGAGAAAAATTGAGCACGCTCAGCGGCGCCTCCGGGGTCTCGTAAATCTGCACGCCGGACACCGTGTCCTTCAGTTGCTTGAGATCGGCGCCCTCGACGTTCAGCGCGTCGAGATGGCCCGCCTGAAACTGGGTCAGTCGGGTGGCGTACGACGGGATGATGCTGAGCGTGAGCGTGTCGTAGTACGGGAGCTCGGGGCCCAGATGCCACGCGGCATTCCGCCGAAACTGCACGACGGTATCGGGCGTGTACTGCCCCATGATCCACGGCCCCGATCCGATCATCCTCTCGGTGGGGTTGAACGTGGTCCAGGCCTCCTTCGGCAAAATCACAAGCCCCTTCGGATCCGCCAAACGCCCCGTGAAAAACGGATACGGCGTCTTCAGGAGAAAGACCACCGTCAGCGGACCAATGGCCGTGACAGACTCCACCATGTTGAGGTTCGTGAGCCGGATGCTCGGGCTGGTCCCCTTCACTCGGCCGTTCATGCGGTCCCACGAGAACACCACGTCGTCAGCGGTCATCGTGCGGTCAAGCGGCGCGTGGAACCGGACGTTGCTCTTGAGCTGCACCACGTAGGTCAGTCCGTCCTTCGAGACCCGGTACGATGCGGCCGCGTCCGGCACAACGGCGATCGATCCTTTGACGGTCCCTGGGCCGGACTTCAGCATGAACAACCGGCTGTACGAATAGCAGGCGAACTCCGCCACGCCCTCACTGGCGGTCGTGTAGGGATCCAGGCTCGCCGGATCCGCATCCAGCGACCCCGAGTAGACGCCGCCACGCTTTACGCCCGCCGCCGTCGCCCGATCGGGCGCAAATGCCGGACCGCCCGCAAGACCCACCGCCGCGGCCGCGCCGGCGCGCAGGATCCACCGCCGAGTGTAGCGCCCATGCCGCGTGCGTGACGCTGCCGAACTAGTCATCGAGAATCGCCTCCCACGGCTGTCAGAACGGATGGTGCGTCATCGACGCACCACGCACGACCCAGCTCGATGCCGCGCCGCCCGGGCTCGCGGGCGCGTGCGGATCGCCGGGGATGGTTAACTCGACGCCGGTGCGGTACGCGCAGTTCGGGAGCGCCTCCCCGGACTCGCCCCCACGGTGGTCACGCCCAACCGCTCCATTTCTGTGATCTCGTCGGGCGAATACCCCAGTAGGTCGCGCAGCACGGTAGTGGTGTCCTGTCCCAAGGTCGGCGCCGCGCGGGTCATCGCGGGAGGGGTCGCCGTCATCCGGTAGGGCGCCACCCGGAGCCGCTGCGGGCCCGCCTACACGTTGTGCGCGGTCACATAGTACCCGCGGCTCACCAACTGCGGATCCTCGAGCATGTCGCGGCCCGACTGCACCGCGCCGGCGGGCACCCCCGCGGCCTGAAGGCGCTGCATCGCCTCGTGCTTGGACCGCTACCGCGTCCACGCTGCGATCGCCTGTTCCAGCTCTTCGGTGTGGCGCGCCGGGCGGCCGCCGTCCGGTAGCGATCGTCGGTCGCCGAGTCCGGGCGTCCGATCGCCTCGCACAGGGCCCGCCACTGCGCGTCGGTCTCCACGCTGATCGCCACCCACGCATCCTCGCCCGCGCACGGGAAGCATCCCTGGGGCACCATCCCCGGACGGCGGTTGCCGCGCGGCCGCGGCGTTGTGCCGCTGATGGTGGTTTCCAGGACGTACTCGCCGATCATCGTCGTTACGAGCTCGCGCTGCGACACGTCGAGGAAGCATCCCTGCCCGGTGCGGTCGCGATAGCGCACCGCGGCCAGCAACAGTCCGGCGCTGAACATCGATGCGACCTGGTCGGGATAGTTCATGCCCTGCCCGGACCATACCGGGGGCGAATCCTCGTACCCGGTCAGGCTCATCAGCCCCGACAGCGCGTCGAGCGTCGACCCGTACGACCGGTACCCGTGCTCGGGACCGGTACTCCCTGGCTTCCGACCGACAATAGGATGATCCGCGGATTGACCCGGCGGAGTCGTCGAAGCCGAGGCCGAGCCGGTCCATCACGCCCTGCCGGAAGTTTTCCGTGACGGCGTCACTCACCTTGACGAGCCGGAGAAACGCCTCCTTGCCGAGCGGGTGCTTCAGGTCGAGCACCACGCCGAGCTTGTTCCGGTTGAGCATGTTGAACATACAGGACCAGTTCCACGGATCCGGGGCCGCCTCGGCGGCGCTCCCCAACGGGGCGTGCCAGAACCGAAATGGATCCGGGTGCTGGCCGGACTCCACCTTCACGACTTCGGCCCCGAGATCCGCGAGCATCTGCGTGGCGTTCGGGCCGGCCGTGATGATCGTCAGGTCGGCGATCCGCAGTCCCCGCAGCGCGTCCCCGCCGAACGGCCCAGCCGCGCCGCGTCCTGTCGCGCCCCATCGATCCCTCCATTATCGGCCCCCGGCGTCGGTGCCCTGGCCAGGATTCCGCTGCCCGCGCAGGAAGCGGTCGACACCCTCCCGCGACGCCTGCGAGTGCTCCCGGATCGCGCTGTTGACGTACCTGCCGTACCCGATCCCCTCGCTCCACGGCATCAGGGCGAGATCCCGCATCGCCTTCTTGCTGTAGTCCAGCACCACCGGATCGAACTGCGCGATGTGCCGCGCCAGCCCCTCCGCCTCCTCCAGCAGCCGCTCGTGGGGCACGACCGCATTGACCAAGCCCCATCGCTCCGCCGTCGGAGCGTCGACCCGCCGCGCCGTCAGAATCATGTGCGCGGCGTGCTTCGGCCGCAGCCGCCGGATCGTCGCCGGCCCCGACACCGCGGGAAAGATCCCGAACCCGACCTCCGGCATGCCGAACTCCGCCCGTTCGGACGCGACCGCCAGCTCGCAGTTGTGCACCAGCGTCAGCCCGCCCCCAAGCGCGAACCCGTTCACCGCGGCGATCATGATCGCCGGGTGCCTCCGAATCACCTCGTTCGTCTCCACCCACATCGCGCGCATCGGCTCGCGCCGCGTCCCGGACGCCGCTCGCCTCGCGGCGACCCGCGTCGTGCCGGACGTCTCGCGCCGTTCGGAGAGATCCACCCCCGCGCAGAACGCGGGCCCGGCGCCCGTCAGCACCAGCACCCGGCAGTCGGCGCGCGCCGCATCGAGCGCCGCCCGTAGCTCTTCCTGCAGCGCCCGGCTCAGCGCGTTGCGCTTCTCGGGCCGGTTCAAGGTGATGCGGCCGACCCCGTCGTGCCGCTCGAAGAGCACGAGCTGTCCGTAGCCCGGCGCGGTCATTCGCCGGCCGGCGCCGGCGCGATCGTCCCGGCATGCTGCAGGCGGTCGAGCTCGTCGGCCAGTAGCCCGCGCGTTCTTCGAGAATTTCCCGCGTGTGCTCCCCTGGCACCGGCGCGCGCCGCGGCACCGGCGCCCAGGCCGCCCGATACGGCAGACCCGTGTACGCGGCCGGCCCGATCCCGGGATAGTCCAGGTCTGCCAGAACCCGTGCGCGGCGTACTGCTCCGAGGCGAGCAGGTCGCTGATCGTCGCAACGTATCCGAGCGGGACGCCGCGCGCCTGCCCTTCGTGGTAGATCTCGGATTTCGTCCGCGCCGCAAACCACGGCGCCACGATCGCCTGCAGCTCGCGCGCGTGCGCGGTCCGGCTGCGCCGCGTCGCAAATCGCTCGTCTTCCAGGCCGTCGAGCTGCAGGAAGGCCTTCAGGGCCGCCCAGTCCTCAGCCTGATACACGAGCCCGATGTGGCCGTCGCGGGCGGGCAGCACCACCCACTCGGAGTCCGACCCGCGGCGCCGCACCCGGCCGTCCGTGTCGAAGTACGCCCCGCTCTTCCATTCTATGTAGGCGACGGACTCGAGCAGCGACACGTCGATGAGCTGCCCGTGCGCCGAGCGATCCCGGTAGCGATCCGATACAGAATCGCCGCCATCAGGGCCGTAAACGCGCTGATCCCGCCCGCGTACTGGACTTGGGCGCCCCCAAGCTGCAGCGGCTCGCGGGTCGGGTACCCGATCATATTCAGCAGGCCGCCGAGCGCCAGGAGCACGAAGTCGGAGACTGCGAGATCGCGGTACGGGCCGGTCAGGCCGAACGGCGTGATCGCGGCCACGATGAGCCCGGGATGCCGCCGGCACAGCGCCTCGTGGGACTGCCCGAGCTCGGCGAGCGGGCGCACCCCGAGCCCGTCGAGCAGCACATCCGCGGTGGCGGCCAACCGGCCGAAGGCCTCCGGCCCTCCGGCGCCGTGGAGATCGAGCCCCACACTCTGCTTGCCGCGGTTCAGGTGCAGGTACGGCGCGCCCACCCGCGTCCCGCCGTCGCGGCCCACCAGCGGAGCCGACTGGAAGAACGGACCGCCGCCCGGCGGCTCCACCCGGATCACGGTCGCCCCGACCTCGGCCAGCAGCTTTCCGGCATAGGCCGACGCGATCCCCTCACCCGTCTCGAGCACGACAAGATCGTCAAGTGGAAGCAGCGCCGTCATCGGAGCGCGCCCTATCCCGAGGTGAATTTCGGCACGGCCATATCGTCCGTCGCGTCTTCGAAGACGACCCTGACTGGAAGATCGCAGTGAATCTCCGCCTTCGAAATGCCGACGAGCGTGCTCATCAGCATCGGGCCTTCCGCGAGCTCGATCATCGCGACGATGTACGGCAGGTCGGCATCAAACGCCTTGAAATACCGCTGGTGCATCACGATCCACGACCAGACCTTGCCCCGGCCCGAGACCGTTATCCACTCGTAGGTCGTGGCGAGACACCGCGCGCAGTGCGTGGACGGGGGAAACCAGACGTGCCCGCACGCCAGGCAGCGCTGGAGCCGGAGCTCGCCGCGCTTCGTCCCTTCCCAGAACGGCGCGTTCAGCTTCGTCAACACGGGTAGTGGTTTCGAGTAGGCCGGCGTGTCCATGCTCCGCTCCTTTGGCCGCTACCGGTGCAGGATGTGCGAGTTGCAGATCGGCGCGACGCAGATGTACTGGACGACCTCGCAGTTCGCCACCTGACGGGGGCCTGCCTCGCCCCGAATCTGCCGCACGGCCTCGATCGTCAGCGCGAACCCCTGCATGTAGCTCTCGGACGTGTGGCCGCCGCCGGTGTTGATCGGTAGCTCCCCGCCCCGCTCAATCCGGCCGCCCTGCACCCACGCGCCGCTTTCCCCGCGCGGGCAGAACCCGAACCCCTCCAGGCTGAACAGTATCGTCGGCGTGAAATTGTCGTAGATCTGCGCGCAGTCGATGTCGCGGGGCCCGACGCCGGCCGCCGGGTAGAGTCGCTGCGCGATGTCCTGGCACGCGCCGTAGAAGCAGTCCCGCACCGTGTAGAAGTTGGTCAGCTCGGTCGCCGCGTATGTCGCCGCGATGTACGCCGGCGGGTGCCGCAGCCCCTTGGCGCGGTCGGCGGAGGTCACGATGAAGGCCACCCCGCCGTCGTTGATCAGGCAGTAGTCGTAGAGCCTGAGCGGCTCCGCCACGTAGCGCCCCGCGAAGTACTCGTCGCGCGTGATCGGCTTCTGAAAGACCGCATCGGGGTTCAAGGCGCCGTTCTTGCGGTTGTTGATCGCGAGCGCCGCCAGCGCGTCCTCGGTCGTACCGTATTCGTACTGGTGGCGCCGGAACATCATCGCCACGTACGCGCCCGGCGACGTCATTCCGTACATCGCGTCGTATGCGGTCGTCGCGTTCGGATCGACGGCGCCGCCGTAGCGCGCGCCCGCAGAGCGCCCGTTGTTCCCGTACACGACTGCGACGGTCTGGGCCTGGCCCGTCGCGACCGCCATCACCGCGTACTGCAGGGCCGCCCCGGCCATCCGGCCGGCGCCTTCGAGCACGTTGACGAGACGGAGCCGCGGCAGGCCCAGCACGTCGGCCATGCGCTGGTACGAGGGGACGCGCACGCAGATCAGCCCATCGATCTCCCGCTTCTCCAACCCCGAGTCCTCGAGCGCCTTCCGGAACGCCTCCGCGGCGAGCTCGTACGGGGACCGTTCCGGATCGAGATCCCGGTACATCGCGTCGAACTTCGTCGCTCCGATGCCCACGATCGCCGTTTTATCGCGAAGATCCACCGATGCCGGATTCATCCGTTCGGGTCCCCCACGTTTCTGGCATCGCGTGCCCGTCCTGCGCGTCCCGCTTCGCCGGCCGCGAGGCGATTACCCATGTGGGCCGCCCCCCCCCCCACTCCCCCTCATCGTCGACAGTGAGAAACTGGTCCTGACGGTTGGAGACAGACAGCGGCGGCCGATCTTGCGAAACTTCTCGATGACGTCCGCCGGCCCGAGCGGGTTCTCCGGACCTCCCCGCGTCATGGCCGTCGTCTCGACCGTCCGTCCGTCCGCAGCTGTATTTCCATCCGCACCTTGCGCTCGGAAGTCCGGTGCAGCGGGTCCATCGACGTGTCGTGAATCGTTCATGGCGCACCATATCCAACACCGCCGCCAGCTTCGCGTCCGTGAACTGGTCCACGAACACGTCCCCCTCCAGCAGCAGCTGCGCCGCGCAGTACTGCAAGTTCATCTGCGCCGACGTCACCGTCGTCGGCTCCCACCCGAACCCCACCGCCTTGTACGCCCCCTCGTCCAGCCACACCCGCATCCGCGCCACCTGCTCCGCCCGCACCCCGTGCTCCCGTTGCAGCCCCCGCAGCGCCTCCAGCGCCGGGTGGATCGGCACCCGGCACGCCCCATCTCGGTTCACCCCCGGCGTGTCCCACCGCGTCCCCAGCCCGCTCACCACTCCTCCAGCGTGTACGTCCGCTGCCCCCCGCTGAACGCCGAACAGAATCCCCCGTACTCGCATTCGAAAATGTCCCGCACGTTCGTGAACCCCGCCTCCGCCAGCACCGCCGCCAGCGTCCCGCTCTGCGCCGCCTTCCCCGCCAAGAGCCGCTTCCCCATCCCCCGTGCTGCACCGCCATAGCCGCCGTCTGCTGCCCCGCGTGCCCCAGCGCGTCCGTCACCGCGCCCCGCTCAGCCCCAGCACCCGGCTCGCCGCCGCCGTCGCCGCGAACGTCCCGATCACGCTCGGCCCGTGAAATCCCATCTTCACGTGCGGCGCCCGCCCGATGCAGTTCTGCACCCGGCTCGCCGTCTCGACCCCCGCCACCACCGCCGCCAGCAGCTCTTTCCCCGTCACCCCGCCCCGGTGCTCCGCCAGCCCCAGCCCCGCCGTCAGCACCACCGACCCGTTATGACCCCCCACCCCCACATCATCCAACTCGAACCCGTGCACCGCCGTCCCGTTCGCCAGCGCCGCGCTCGCGCCGACAGCTTCATCCCTCCCACACGCTCACGTCTCCCGCGCTTCCACCCCTTCCAGCGCCGCCCGCAGCCCACCGACCACCAGCCCCGCTCCCAAGAGCCCCACCCCACGCTGTCCAGCACCATCAGCTCGCTCCCCACCACCGCCCCAAGTCCTCTACCAGCGCCCGGGCCCTCCGCCCGTGCTGTGTAGGCCTGTCCCGTCATCCCCGGTCACCCCTGTGTCCGATCGGAACATGCGGCGCCCGCAGCAGCGCCGCCAGGTCGGCCGCGTCGCCCAGGCGCTCCAGATCGGCGACCCGCTCGACGATCGCCGCGGCCGGGGCGCGTCCGATCACCGGCGTCGCGAACCGCGTAAACTTCTCGGTGATCCCGGCGAAGTCGAGCGGCTGCGCGAGCGCCCCCGGGAATCCATCCGCCAGCAGGCGCACGGATCTGTCACCGAACTCAAGCGTGATCTCCGACACGTACCCATGGTGGTCGTCACCGAACCGCTCGTTGTCCTCGTGCGCCTCGATCTTGGCCGCGAGGCCGCGGATCGCCGGGTCCTCGAGTACGTCCACGCCGAACACCAACGGATTGGACATGTCGCGGACGAGCGCGACGGCCAGCGCGTACGGCACGCTGTACTGCGCACCCAGAATGGAGGTGGGCGCCCGATCAAAGTGCCGCGGCTCCACGACCCGTCCGCCCGAGGTGACGGAGACGCGGGTCAGCGTCGAGAGGTCAACCGGGTGTGTGTCCTTGTACACGCGGACCGCGTGCACGATCGCCTGGGTCGTCGCGTGGCTGGGGTACGCCTTGACGGTCAGCCGCCGAGAGAGCCACTCGTGCCCCAACCCCGGGAGCAGCTTCTCGACCGCGGGGCGCGGCGAGAACGCGTGAAAGTACCCGTACGGCCCCTCGAGGACGGTGGTCGGGCCGGTGAACCCGCGCGCCGCCAGCAGGGCGCTCTCCAGCCCGAGCTGGGCTGCCCGCCCGAGGTGGATGCGCTTGGTCATGGCCCCTTCCCAGACGAACTCGGTGAGCCCGCCGCCGCTCGACCCGGCGATCCCGAGCGCCCAGGCCATCCGCGTCTCGTCGAGCCCGAGCAGGCTGCCGACCGCGGCCGCCGCGCCGAACGGGCCGTTCGCGCCGGGATTGTGAAACCCGCGGTCGCGCTCGACCGCGCCGGTCTGGGCCGCGCCGATCCGGCACACCACTTCGTACCCGACCAGTGTGGCGGTGATGAGCGCCCGGCCGTCCCGATGATCGCGCTCGGCCACGGCGAGCGCCGGCGGGAACGCGGTCCCGCTCGCGTGCGCGCTGTGTCCGATGTGTTCGATCTCGAACGCCCCGATCATCGTGCCGTTGAGCAGCGCCGCGCGCGATACGTCCGTCTGCCACGCCTGGCAGAACGCGGAGGCCTCCCCGCGGCCCCCGAGATCCCGGACGAGCCCGATGACAATCTGCGCCCACGGCTGCCGGCTCCCCACCAACCCGGCGGCGAGGTTATCGAGGATGTAGATCTTTGCCTGCGCCACCAGATCCGGAGGCAGATCCTCATACTGTGTCCGGGACGCAAACCGTGCGAGCTGACGCGTCTCCTCCACGCTACACCTCCTCTGCGGGCCACACCCTACGCCCCCCCCACCTCCCCCCCCCCCCCCCCCCCCTCCCTCCCTCACACCCCACGCACCACTCCCCCCTGTCCCGCCCGACGCTCGCGCCCAGCCGCAACACTCGCGCCCCCTGCGCCCACGACGCGAGCCGTGCGGATCTTCGACTCGACACCATCAGCGAGTGCGGTCCGATCTCGCGGTACGTCCGGCCGGCCACCTGCGCCTCGACCGTCCCTCGGACAGATGTAGGCTGGTCGCATCGATCCCCTCGTGGTAGTGCAGGTTGTGCCGCCGCCCTCCCGGAGGACATCGAGCGTCGCGTGCGCCAGCGCGTGGTCTGCCCCGCGCGCGCGAAGCGGTACGCGCTCATGTTGATGTGGCCGGTGACGCCGGTTCGCTCCGGTCTCGGCGCGCCGAGCCGCGGACCGCGGCGGCGCCGGCGGGCGGCCGTCGGCGTTCGACGGCATCTCCGCGGCACCGGCATCCACCGGAGGACGTGCACGCCGCCGGCGCTTACCGCGCGGATCGTGACGCGCTCCGCATGGAGCCGCCGTGTCGGATCAGGTCGTCCTCGCGTCCGGCGCACGCGGACGCGCCCTGGAGTATTAGACGTACTCGGCGCCGGCCCCCGGCACGTCACGGACGTCGACCGTCCGCCGGATCCAGCCGGCACAGCGTCACGCGCATCCACCGCGTCTCAGACCCCGGCCGCGCAACACGTAAGCCGGTTCCCGCGCCGCCGGGACGGCGCCTCGGCCGGCACCTCGGCCAACCGCACAATCGGCCCTCGATGCCGCGCTCATCGGTCGGCCTCCCGCGGCCGACGCCCGGCCTCGCCACGCCGGCCCGCACTAGCCGCCACACGCGCCGTCAGTCAGCGTGGACTCACCTCCCGCACTACCGTGCCTCGGACGACACCTCGGTGGCGGCGTCGGCGCGACCACGCGGTCGGCGCGCACGCGCCACGACGCGTCGATCAAGCGCATGCCTCGAAGCGACCGAAACCGGACGGCCCATCGTGCCGAGTGGAATGCGTGCGCCTGCGCAGCAGCGGCGGCCGATGCCGGTCAGACCTACCGGCCGACAGTTGAGCTTCTCCGCTCTATCTGTGTTCGAAGCCTCTCAGCCCGTCCCGCCGCGGACGACCCACCGCAGATGGCGGCGGATCGCGTCCGAAAAGACCTGCGGAACCTCCAACTGCAGCATGTGCGGACCGTCGAGGACCTCCATCCGGCTGTTCGGCAGGCTCCGCTGCACCGCACGCCGCTGCTCGACCGGCGACGCCGTGTCGTGCGCACCGGCGATCACCGTCACCGGCACGACGATTCGCCCGAGGCGCTCGACCACGTCGTGCTCGGCCATCGCGCGCCACGTCTGCGCGAACGTCACCGGATCGTCCGTCCGTAGGCGCTGCCGCGCGTACGCCACCCCCACGTGATGGGGCTCGGCGAGCGTCGAGGGAGTGAACCAGCGGGCGAGCGTCGAGTCCAGCACGCTCTCGATCCCGCCGCGCGCGATCGCATCGGCTCGTTCCAACGTAGCCGCCCTGTGCGCGCGCGCCGAGGTACATGCCAGCACCAACGAGCGCACGCGGCCGGGGTGCCGCAGCGCGAGGTGCTGGGCCACCATCCCGCCCATCGATACCCCGACGACGTCGAGCGGTCCCTCCACGGACGCCGCGACCTCGTCCGCGGCGTCGTCCAGCGTCCAGCTCGCCTCGGGCCGGGGCGGGCCCCGTGCCCAGGGAACTCCGGCACCACCGGCGATGTCAGGTCCAGGAACTGCCAGCATGCCGCGTCGAGGCCGACCGGGTGCAGCAGGACGAGCGTCGCATCACCCACGGCGGCCCCCACGCGATGCCGGTTCCCCTCCACATCCGCGCCACTCTGACGATTCGCATCCGCGCGAGCGCCCACCTACGCCATACTCTCGGTCGGCGCCACTACCATCTGATTACTGCCGTCGCGTCCGCCGGAGCGGAACGTCACGTTGCCGCCTGCCACCAGAAACTCTGCCCCGACGGCTCATGTAGTATCTTCGAACAGCTTCGCGGCGTTAGGCGGCGCGTTCCGCGGCCTATTCCGCTGAGACGCGCGGCGGCGTCTCTCTGGCCGCCGCGTGTCGCTCGCGGCGCGCGTCCTTCTTTACTCGCGTGTGCGTCCGCCGCTCCCCGCTCGCCCCCCCCGCGGCCCTTCCCCCGGCCCCCTCCCTACTCGTCGCCCCCACCCTCTAGCCCCCCTTTCCGTCTGCACCCATCCGGCGCGCGCGCCGGATGAACTGCGCGCGAAGGCGCCCCGCTGAGCAGCCTCACCCGGAGGCCCCCCCCTCTCTCCCTCCTCCTCTCTCCTTCCTTCTCTCCTCCCCCCCCCCCCCCCCCCCTTCCTCCCCTCCTCTCGCCCCGCCTTCCCTCGTGCTCGTCCGGCACGAGCGTGGCATCGTGGCGCGCCTGCGTAGTTTCGGAGTGCGCGCGTCGCGCCTCTCGATCCGCGCGGCGCGGCGGTCAGTACCCGCGCCGCGGATCGATTTGATTGCGCATCGGCGCGCCGCTGAGGAAGCGCCGAAAGTTGTCGACAAAGAGTCCGAGCGCCCGGCGGCGCGTGTGCGGCGATGACGCCGCATTGTGCGGCAGGAGCATGACGTTCGGAAAATCGTACAGCGGGCTGGTCTGCGGCAGGGGCTCGGTCGTGAAGACATCGAGCGCGGCCCCGCCCACGCGCCCGGACCGGAGCGCATCGCAGAGCGCCGGCTCGTCGACGAGCGCGCCGCGCGCGACGTTGATCAGCATCACACCGGGCTTCATGGCCTCGAACGCCGCGCGTCCGATGAGACCGCGCGTCTGGTCCGTAAGCGCGACCGTGAGGACCACCCAGTCGGCCTCCCCGAGCGCCGCCATCAGCCCGTCCGGCCCGACGATCCGCTCCACACCGGGTTCCGCGCCGCGTCGGGTGCGCACCCCGATGACGCGCATGCCAAACGCCGCGCATCGGCGCGCCACCTCGGTCCCGATCCGCCCGAGCCCGACGATCAGCACCGTCATCCCGTCGAGTTCGAGCTTCTGATGGCGCTGCCAGCGCCGCTGGCGCTGATCCCCCAGGTGCGCGGGCAGCCGCTTGGCGAGAGCGAGCAGGAGCGCGACGGCGGTCTCGGCCACGGGGACCGCGTTCAGACCGGTCGAGCTCGTCAGCACCAGATCGCGGGCGAGCACCTCCGGGATCAAGAGGCCGTCCGCGCCCGCGCCGCCCGTGTGGATCCATCGGAGCCGCGGCAGACGCGCGAGCGCCCGGCCCAGCGCATCTCCCCCCAACGCGCCGAGCGGGAAGCGTTCACCGGGAAAGAATCGGAAGAGCACCTCGACGTCCGAGACGTCGCCGTCGAGCTCGCCGTCCGGACCGATCGGGCTCAGGCGGACGGTCGGATCGATGGCGCGCAGCGGCGGGTCGAGTTCGGCGATCGCGTGCTCGCCCGTCAGCACGTGCATCCGGACGAACCTCCTACCGGCCCTTGAACCGCGGCGGCCGCTTGTCGATGAACGCCTGACGGCCTTCCCGGCGGTCTTCGGTGTCCCGCAGCAGGCCCCAGAGCAGCGTCTCGAGGACCATGCCTTCCCCAAGCGGCATGTTGATCCCCCGCGTCGCGGCGAACTTGGTGGCCCGCACCGCCAGCGGTCCGTTCTGGCAGATCCTGGCGCCGAGTTCGAGCGCCCGGAGCCGCAGCCGCTCCTGCGGGACGATCTCGGTCACGAGCCCGCTGCGCAGCGCCTCGTCGGCGGTCAGGCGGTCTCCGGTCAACAGCATCTGCATCGCCACGGCGTGCGGGACGATCCGCGGCAGCCGCTGCGTCGAGCCCGCGGCCGCCATCGTGCCGGTCTTCACCTCCACCGCTCCGAACTGCGCGTTCGGCGTGCAGATCCGGATGTCGCACGCGAGGGCGAGCTCCAACCCGCCCCCGAGCGCGTACCCGTTCACCGCGGCGATCAGCGGCTTGGTCATGTCCATCCCCGCGATGATGCTCTCGCGACCCGCGGCGAGATAGCCGGCGACGAACTGCTCCGGCTCGGGCGGTGGGTTGCGGAGGTCGTTCCCGGCGCAGAACGCCTTGTCCCCGGCCCCGGTCAGCACCGCCACCCAGATCGTCTCGTCGGCGCGCACGAGGTCCCATGCGGCCCGAAGCGCGGCTCGGTCCACGGCATCGATCGCGTTCAGCACCTCCGGACGCTCGATGCACACCACGGCGATGTGCTCGTGCCGCTCCACCCGAATGGCCATATCAACCCCCCAAACGCGCGCCGCGGTCTCCACGGCGCCGTGTCCGGCGCGCTCAGCCCGCCGTGATGACGCCGCAGTCTCCCGCGATCTCGATCCGCGTGCCGAACGGCGCGGACATGCGCTGAAACCGTGCGAGAATCTCGCCCGCGAGCGGCGGCTCCGCCGGCATCGGACGCCCGCGCTGCCCCCGCGGCAGCCCCATGCCGAGATCGACGGGGGTGAGCCGGATCTCCTCGAGGCGGTGATCCCGCCACCGCACCGTCGCGACCGCCGTCTGCCAGTAGACCGCCTTCACGTCCTGGCCCCGCGTTTGCGTGCCGCTTCGCGCGTCGTAGAACTCGCCCGGGGTGGCGTCGGCCCCGAGCCCGAACAGGGCGTAAGCGTCCGCGGGCTGGCGTAGGACCGTGTCGTTCTGGAGAATGAAGTCGCCCAGGCTGTAGAAGATCGGCTTCCCCTGGTAAAGCTCGATGCCCTTGTCCGAGTGCGAGCCGTGTCCGACGAACACGTCCGCCCCCGCATCGATCGCGGCGTGCGCCAGCGCCACGACGTGGTCGGCCGGGTCTTCAAACGCCGCCCCGTGGAACCCGCTGTGGAAGCTGTACAGCACCCAGTCGGCCAGTTTGCGGGCCTCACGGATCCATTTCATGTTGTCCGCGAGATCCCGCTCGTCCAGGAGCGTGGTCACGCCGAACCGATCGCCCTCCCGGATCGTCATCCGCACCGCACCCGATCCGAACCGGTACACGCCCCCGCCGCCGGAGCCGCGCGCCGCCGCGCCGAACCCCATCGCCGCGCCGATGCGCGTCAGGTCCGCGAACGCCTGGTGGTCCACGGTGTACTCGCGCTCCGCAGCGATCAGGTTGACGCCGGGCTTTCCCTTCATGTCCGGCCGCTGATCGACCGCCTTGGCGCCCTGGACCCGCATCGTGTCGCAGGCGGCGACGAGCGCCACGCGCCCCTTCGGCGTGTCGAGGTACCCGGGGGCCCGCGCCAGCGCGAGGTTCTCGCCGGTGCCGGCGTAGACCATGCCGTGCTTCTTCAAGTTGGCGATGTTGACCAGGACGCCGGTTTCGCCGAAATCGTAGGCGTGGTTCATCGCGGTCGCGCACAGGTCGATGCCGGCCCATTTGAGCTCATCGATCAGGCTGGGATCGGCCCGCATCCACGTACCGGTGTGGGCCACGCCGGGGCAGCCTTCGTAGTCGTGGAACAGCATCTCGGCGTCGGTGAACGTCACATCGCCCGCGCGCAGCAGCTCGATCAGCCGCAGGAAACCGTCCTCCCGGAACGGCGAGAGCGCCCGCGTGATCAGCGATTCGCCCGTCAGCACGAGCGAGAGATCGCCGGCCAGTGACTCGTACCCCATGCGCCCTCCTCTGCGGTGCCTCGTTCAGCGGAGGCATCCGGCGCGGCGCGCCGTCCCGGGACGGACGGCGGCGTCCTGATGCGCTGGTCCGGCGGCCGCCGCCGGCGGCTTACCCTCGATCGCGCCCGTACTTCGCGTCCAGCTGCGCCGGCGTCAGGTAGCGCGCCTCCAGCTGCTGGATCTCCCCAAGCCCGACGAGCTCGTTCAACTCCTCGAACGACACCGCCAGTTCGGGGCGCTCCACGACGCGGCCGGTGCGAAGAGACTCCTGCAGGGCCTCGAGCCCGTTGATCATGCCGCGCACCGCGGCCGCGGTCAGCAGCCGGGGGAAAATGACGACCGCCACCCCCATCGCCTGCAACTCGCGCGCGGACACGAGCGGGGTCGTGCCGCGCTGGCGGATGCCGAACCCCATGTTAACCGAGACCGGCGCGGGCACGCGGCGGCAGAACGCCTCGATGTCCTGCGCCGACAGCAGCGCGTCCGCGAACACGAGGTCCGCGCCGGCCTCGGCGTACCGCACGGCGCGGCGCACGGCCTCGTCGAGGCCGAGCGGGCCGGCGGCGTCGGTGCGCGCCTTAATGACGAAATCCGGATCGACGCGCGCGTCGCACGCCGCCCGGATCTTCTGCACCATCTCGTCGGCCGAGATGAGCTCCTTCCCCGCCATGTGTCCGCAGCGCTTCGGCCAGACCTGGTCTTCCAGCATGACGCCGGCCAGGCCCGCCTGCTCAAACGCCCGCACGGCGAACCACACATTGACGGCGTTGCCGTACCCCGTGTCCGCGTCGCCGAGCAGGAGCAGGTCCGTGCACGCCGCGATGGCCCGCGAGGCGTCCAGATTCTCGGCCAACCCCATGATGCCGACGTCCGACCGGCCGAGCCGGTCCTCGGACAATCCGGCGCCGGTGACAAACGCCGCCGCGAACCCCGCGCGGTGCACGAGCCGCGCGCTGTAGCCGTCGAACACCCCCGGGAGCACGAGGATCTCCGGCGCGCGGATGAGCTGTTTCAGTCGATGGCCGGCCGTCGGCACCGTCGGTTCTCCTCGCGCGCGGTGGGCCGTTGACCTAGGGCGTCCAGTTCTTCAGGAGCGCGTCCGCCTGCTGCGCGAACGAGTTGTTCACCACCTGGTCGTACGTGGTCGCCGGCGCCTTCCCCTCGATCTGCTGCAGGATCGAGAACGTCACGTCCACGTTGTGCCGCCCGATGACCGGATCCTTGGCCATCGCGGGATAGTTGTTCTTCCACGCCGCGTCCCAGATGTCGGTGGGGATGCTGCCGCCGCGGAGGGTCCGGTAGATCTGGCTCGACTCGTCGCTGCGGGCCGCCAGGAACTTCTCCCCCTGGGTCAGCCCGACCATGAACGCCCGCACGAGCTCGGGGTGCTGCGTCAGGAGCGTCTTGTTGGTCGCGTACACGCTCATCATGAAGCCCCGCATCGACGGCAGGCCGCTCACGCCGGTCTGCGAGAGGAGGATCATCCCGTTATCCTGAATCGCGGCGGCCTCGGGGTCGGGCGAGGACCGGACGAACCCGTCGATCCGGCGCTGCGCAAACGCCGCGCGCGTCGCCCCGACGCTGCCGAGCGCGACGAGCGTCATGTCGTGGTCCGCGTCGAGCCCGGCCTGCTTGGCGACGTAGCGCATGAACTGGTCGGTCGCCGATCCGGGCGCGGAGATGCCGATCCGGAGTCCCTTCAGCGCCTTGAGCCGCGCCTCGAGCGGCGACGCCGCGGTCACGCCGGCCTTCGCCGCCGCGTCCTTGGTAATGACGATGCTGACGCCGTATTCCGTCATCGACCCGGCGATCGCGACCAGCGGGCTGCCCTGATCGACCGCGTCGGTGATCTGCGCCATGCCGGTATCGGTAAACTGCGCACTGCCGCCGATCACCGCGGCGGTCGCGTCGGTGCCCGCCCCCGTGCTCGCGACGGAGATCTCGACGTCGAGGCCCTGCTGCTGAAAGTACCCCTTCGCCTTCGCAATGTTCGCGGGCACGTACAGCAGGCCGACCCCCGCGTCGATCAGCGCCACCTTGCCGAGATTGGGTGCCGCTGCCTGCGCCGCGGGCGCGCCCCCGAACGGGCCTCCCGCGAGCGTGCCGCCGCCGAACATGGCCGCGACCAGCACGATCACGACCGCCGCCGGCCGCGCCCTCGCCCGTCCCACGGTCCCGCTTCTCATCCGTCTACCCCCTCGCACGCCCTCGCGGCGTGCCGTCATTCCCGGCGCGGCGATCGGCGGGATCGAGCACGCCGCCGGTCCCCGCGCCGTACCGTAGCCGATTCTCCGCGACCGCGCGATTACCTGGGATGGCAGGAAGTGTCGGCCGTCCGACGAACTCGACGGATGCGCGTGGGGTCCACGCGCCGCGATCGTCGAACGCACATCGTCCCGCAGGCGCGCGCGACAGGCGCGGTCCGCACACCCCCCGCACGTACCGGGGTCGTCGACGTCATTCAGTGGTGCATCTGCGTCTCGCCGTGACGCGAGGGATGAGGATGCCTGTCGGACCGATCATCGTCTGGGAGAACATCACGAAGCAGTTCCAGAAGAACGGCCGCACCGTCGAGGCCGTCCGCGGGATCTCCGCGTCGATCGAGCGCGGAGAGTTCGTCGCCCTGCTCGGCCCATCGGGGTGCGGCAAGACCACGCTGCTCCACATGACCGCGGGACTCGCGCGCGCCACGAGCGGGACGGTCCGATACGACGACCAGCCGGTCCAGGCCATCAACACACGCACCGGGTACATGACCCAGAAGGACAACCTCCTCCCGTGGCGCACGGTCGAGGACAACATCGGCCTGCCGCTCCGCATCCGGCACGTGGAGCCGGCGCGCCGCCGGACCCTCATCGACCAGTACGTGCGCATGATCGGGCTCACCGGATTCGAGCGGCACTACCCCGCGGAGCTGTCGGGCGGCATGCGCAAGCGCGTCCTGCTCGCACGCAGCCTCATCTACGATCCCGAAACGCTGCTGATGGACGAGCCGTTCGGCGCGCTCGACGCCCAGCTCCGGCTGATCATGCACGACCAGGTGCTGCGCATCTGGGCCGCGACGCGCAAGACGATCGTGTTCGTCACGCACGACATCGTCGAGGCGATCACCCTCGCGGACCGGGTGATCGTGCTCACGAGCCGGCCCGGGACCGTGAAGCTCGTCCAGCCGATCAACCTGCCGCGGCCCCGCGACGTGTTCCGCGTGCGGTTCACGCCCGAGTTCAGCGCCCTGCACGATATCTTGTGGAAGGCGATCGAGGACGACTACAAGACGGGCGAGGCCGGGTAGCATGATGCGCGTGCGGCTGGCCGCGCCGCCCTGGCACGAACGCCCCGCGGTCGTGCTGGCGATGCAGGCCGCCACCGTCGGGGTGGTCCTCGCCGCTTGGCAGGCCGTCTCGGGGACGCTGGTCCCGGCGTTTTTCGTCAGCAAGCCGACCCTGGTATTCCCCACGGTGTGGCGCTGGATCGCGACCGGATTCCTGTGGCCGCACCTCATCTACACCATGGAGTCCACGATCCTCGGGTTCCTCCTCGGCGCGGGCACCGGGGTGGCGGCCGGGCTCGCGCTCGGACTGTACCAGAACGTCTCGCGCGTGCTGAGCCCGTACATCCTTGCGCTGTACAGCATCCCGAAGATCGCGCTCGCCCCGCTGTTCGTCCTGTGGTTCGGCTTGGACCTGACCCCCAAAGTCCTCGTGGCGGCGTTCATCGTGTTCTTCCTCGTCTGCCTCAACGTCTACGCGGGCGTGAGCGCGCTCGACGAGGATCTCCTCGTCGGGGTCCGCCTGATGGGCGCGTCGCGCTGGGACGAGGTCCGGTACCTGGCCCTCCCGACCGCCGCGGTGCAGATCTTCGTCGGCCTGAAGACGTCGTTTCCCTACGCGCTGCAGGGCGCCGTCATCGGCGAAATCATCGCGTCGACCCGCGGCCTGGGCTACCTGACCATGTGGGCCAAGGGGTCGTTCAACATGACCAACATGTTCGCGGCGCTCAGCGTCTTGATGATCGTCGCCGTGGCCATCACGGTCGGGCTGGAACGGCTCGAGCGGGTGCTGCTCGGATGGCGCCGGGCCGAACGGTGACGGGCGCCTGTCGCGGGGGACTGCGCGCATGACGATCGCGGTGGGCACCGGGGAGGGAGCGCCGGGGGCGCGGATCGCCGACGACGGCGTCCCCCGCCGGCTCTCGGGGGTCCGCCTGTTCCTGTGGCGGGCGGCGGTCGCGGCGGCCGTGATCGTGCCGTGGCAGTGGATGTCGGGGCGCGTCCTGGACGCGCGTTTTGTCAGCAGTCCGACCGCGGTGGCGGCGCGCCTCGCCGAGTGGATCGGCACCGGGTTTATCTGGCCGCACCTATGGGCGACCACCTCCGAGGCGCTGATCGGGTACGGCGTCGGCGTCTCGCTGGGGCTGGTCGCCGGATTCGTCCTGGGCGTCTTCCGCATGCTGTCGCGCGCGGTCGGCCCGCTGCTGACCGGGCTGTACGCGATCCCGAAGGTGACGCTGGCCCCGCTGTTCGTGCTGTACTTCGGTATCTACGCGCCGTCCAAGATCGCCCTCGCGGCGGTCGTCGTGTTCTTCCTCATGTTCTACAGCACGTTCAACGGGGTCCGCGACGTCGACTCGGAGCTGATCGAGTCGGTGCAGATCCTCGGGGCGCGGACGCTCGGGGTGCTGTCCCTGGTGATCATCCCGGCCACGGCCGACTGGATCGTCACCGGCATGACGATCGCCCTGCCCTACGCGTTCATCGGCGCCGTCGCGGGGGAGATCATCGTGTCGGCCAAAGGGCTGGGTTACATCATCGCCACCTCGGCGAACACGCTGGACGCGGCCGGGGTGTTCGCCGCCCTGACCGTGCTCATGATCCTCACCGCGGCGTGCAACGAAGTGATCATCCGGCTGCGGAGCCGAGCCAGGCAGTGGCGCGCCGTGTCGCGGCACGTGGAATCGATGTAGGCCCCGCACACACCCGCATCCCAGCGTCAAAGGAGGGTGGTCCCAGGACACAGCGAGGCACGGACCTTTGGTACGACGACTCGGGATTTGCTGACGCTACTGGACTGGGTGGGTGCCTTGCAGGTGACACACGTCGCGATGGAAAGCACGGGCGTGTACTGGAAGCCGCTCTATAACCTGCTGGAAACGACAGGCATGACGGTGTACGTCGTGAATGCGGCGCATATGAAAGCCGTCCCGGGGCGAAAGACCGATGTGCAGGATGCGGAATGGATCTGCGATCTAATGCGCCATGGCCTGTTGAAAGCCAGCTTGATTCCGTCGCGGCCGCAGCGCGAGTTGCGGGAACTGGTCCGGTACCGCATCACGTTGGTGAGCGAACGGGCGGCGGAAGCGAACCGCATCCAGAAGGTCCTCGAAGGCGGGAACATCAAACTCGGGTCAGTTGTGAGCGACATTTTAGGCAAGTCTGGGCGGGCGATGCTGGACGCCCTGGCCGCGGGACAGGTCGGGCCGGAGGACATCGCGGCCCTGGCGGTACCAATCATACAAAAGATACCACTCGCCAAGCTCAGCACGAGGCAATTACGCGCGCGCCGGACCCAACGGGCACGCAGCCTCCCGACGCTCGAGGCGGTCATGCACGGCGCGCTGGTAATCCAGCACCGGCGTGTGGGAAACCGCGCTGCCGGTGCGCGCGGGGGGAGCTGCACGGTCCGTACGTGTTCCTGACGGTCCGGCGGCGAACGCGACGGCGTCTCCTGTATATTCCGGCGGCGCTGGCGGCGGCGGTACGCCGCCTTGTCATGCTCACCGCCCGCATCGAGGCGACGCTGGCCGAGATCTCCGCGATCAACCTGGAACTGCTGACCCGCGGCGAGCTGACCTGAGTGTGGTTCAGCGGCGCGACGAGCGAACTCGTGGCGCCGCTGGCCAACATGCTCGAGGCCGCGCTCGCCGCCGTGTCTAACGCGCATGAGCGACGCTAGTACGATCACGCCCACTCACCGCGAGCGTCTGGCAATCGTGTATGTGCTACAGTCCACTATGACCCAGGTGCGCGAACACACCGAGTCTACCGCCCGGCAGTATGCACTGGCGGAGTAAGCCACCCGATTGCGGTGTTACCATCCAAGATCCTCGTGATCGATGCCGATCTGTGCCTGTCCGTCGCAGCGGCACCACCCGTGCGCTTTTTCAGGAGCTCGTCAGTCTGGTGTGCCTGCGCGAGGTCCGCGCCATCTTGTCGTTGGAGGTCTCGCTGTTAGCCCGCAGTTCCGCGTACCTCCAACGATTGTTGTTATTCTGCAACCTGACGTACACGCTGATCATCGATGCCGACGGCGTGTACTATCTGCAACATTTTAACGACAGCTCCTGTTCGGCTTGAAGGGCGCAATGTCCGAAGCAGAGCTTCATATCCTCGCCTTTCTTTTTCTATAGTCTTAACGTGTATCTTCTTCCCTTATTTTATTACTCTTTCCTCTTCCATTCTTCATTTTTATTATCAATACTATCTTACCTTTATTTTCTTATACTAATATATCCTTCATTCCTTCACATTCTTCTTCTCCTCTTTCTATTCCATCTTATCATCATATTTCTCTTCTTTCATCTTTCTCCTTCTTCCTTTTCCTCTTCTATTTCACTTTTTCTTCTTTTCTTTATATATCCTTTTTTTCCTTCTCTCTTACTACCTTGCTTTTCATTCTTTCCTACCCTTTCTATTCTTTTACCTACTTCTTTTTTCTATACCTATTCCTTCTCATCTTACATCCTTATATCTCTATTCTTCTTTATCTTTTCTATCTTCCTCTATATTTATATCTTTTTTTTCTCCTTCACCATCACCCCTCTTACATCATCTTTTAGTACTATCTTTCATATCTTTACCTTTTTTCTCATAACCACTCTAGCTAATCTCACTCCTTTCTCTTTTAATCTTATCTCTTCTTCTATTTATCTTCTTTTTCTTCTTCTTTTTCCTTTTTTTTACTCCTATTTATTCTTCCTATTCCTCCTTATATTCCTCCTACTATTTTTCCTATTCCCGTTTCTATCATCTCTATACTCCTCATTTTCTCACTTTTCTTTCTTTTTTTATCTTTTTTTTCTTTTCCCTTCTTTTTTTATACTTTTTCTCTACATACTATATTTCTCTTTCTCTCCTTTCCTCCTTTTATATCTCATCTCTACTTACTTATCTCATCCTTTCCTCTTTACTCCCTTTTTATCTTTCTCTCTTTTATTCTTCTCTTTCTTATCTATCTTTCCTTCATTTTTATCCTTATTATCTCCTTTTTTCTCTTATCCTTTATCTACTATTTTAAATTTCTCTCTTCTCATTTTCTTTATCTTTTATCTCTTTATCTTTTTCTCTCTCTTATTCTCCTCCTCTTCCATCTCTCTTATTATTTTATTCTCTCTCTCTCTACTTTCTCTCTTTTTTTTCTTCTCTTTCTACTTCTTCTCTATATCTCAATCTTATTCTTCTCTCTCTCTTCTCTTACTTAACGATACGATCCATTTCATTCATTTCGCTGTTCGCATGTCCAGTTCCACACCGTGGCACAAGCCGGGCCAGTGGCTCGTCAATCCGGCGTATTGGGACCCCGAGGTGCTGGCCGAGCGCGCTGGCATGCCGACCAAGGTGCACGTGATCGACTGCACCCTGACCGAGGGCGACGACTGCGTCGGTCACCAGCTCAACTGGAACACGCGCCTGGAGCTGATGCGACGGCTCGACGCGGTGGGGGTGGGCGAGATCACGCTCCCGAGCCACACGATGAAGGAGGACGAGCGGGACCTCGCCCGCGCGTACCGCCGCTTGGGGTGCAAGACGCCGCTCGCCGCGAAGGGCCCCGCGGTGCCGGTCCCGCTGTCGGGTGATTGGCGCGGGCCCCTCACGCAGCAGATCGACCTGGGCGCCGAGACGGTCTGCCCGATCTACCACTGGTCGTACGACGACACGGTCTCCGACTTCACCGGCAAGCTCAGCAAGCAGATGATCGTCGACGCCGTCAGCGAGGCGACCGCCTACACGAAGGCGCAGGGCGTGCGGGTGGTGCCGTGGATCGGCGACACGATGCGCACCCGGGTGGGCACGGTCGTCACGTTCGCGCGCGCCATCGCGGGCGCCGGCGCCGACGGCGTCTACCTGGTCGACAGCCGGGGCAACAGCAACCCGCTGGCCTCCCGGTCGGTCGTCCGGCGCGTCAAGGCGGCGATCGGGACGTGCGATGTGTACATCCAGCACCACAACGACCTCGGCTGCGCGACCGCCAACTCGCTGGCGGCCGTCGAAGGCGGCGCGAACTGGATCGACGCGACCGTGATCGGCATCGGCGACCGCGGGGGAACGTGCGCGCTCGAGGAGATCGCCGCAGTACTCGAGGTCTACGGGGTCCACACCGGCATCAGGCTGGACGCGCTGTACGACCTGGCCAACTTCGCCCGCGAAGCGTTCGGGGTGACGCTGGCCCCGTGGAAACCGCTCGTGGGCGAGAACTGGAATCGGGAGGAGGGACTCGGGCACCTCAGCGGCGCGACGGTCTCCGAGGCCTCCATCGGCATCGCCCCGGAGGTGCTGGGACGACGGTTCGAGTCCGGCATCGGCGCGAAGATTCTCTTCGGGCGCGAACGGAGCAGCGCGACCACAAGCGAGCCGCTGTTCCTCAAGAAGCTGATCGCGGAATGGGGCCTCCGCGTCGACGAGGCGGGGTGGCAGACCATCCTCCGCCGGGCCCGGGCCGCGGTAGCGACGTCGTACACCCGGCACTATTTGACGATCGACGAGTTTCGTGCCATCTGCGAAAGCGTGGCGACCGCCTGACCCGGCCGTCTCACGCGCCGCGCGCAAATGGGAAGGGACACCCTCAGGTGTCCCTTTCTCATGTTACCGGCGCCCGGCCGTGAGCCCCGCGGCGGCGACGCCGCGCCTAGATCCGGCGTGCGCCGAGATAGCGGTACGCGTAATACGATTCCGACAGCGACGACACGATCACGCCGCGGTCCGTCGACGCGTGAATGAACTGGTTGCCGCCGACGTAGATCCCGACGTGGGACGGGCCGTAGCTGTACGTGTGGAAGAAGACGAGATCTCCCGGCGCGAGCGCCCCGCGCGGCACCGCGACGCCCTCACGAAACTGGTCGAACGAGGAGTGCGGGACCGACAGCCGCATCATCGCGTACACGCGGTAGACCAGCCCAGAACAGTCGAACCCGCGGTTCCCAATCCCCGCCCACTGGTACGGCCGGCCGAGAAATCGCAGGGCCGTCCGCACCACCGACGAGGTGAACGCCACGCCGCGCGACGGGAGCGTGCGCAGCACGCGCACCGGCGAGACTGCGGCGCGGGACGCGGATGCGCCGGCCGAGACGTACGCGTCCGTCCTCCCAGGAGACACCAAGCGCTCCCCGGGCTGGATGGTAGCGGTCAGCGACAGGTGGTTCGCGGAGGCGAGCTGCCCGACGCTCACGCCGAGGCGGCCCGCGATGGCCCAGAGCGTGTCCCCTTGACGGACGACGTAGACCGAGGAAGCGTCAGCATGCGGAACGAGCGAGAGGAATGCGGCACTGCACACACACGTCAGCGCCACCAGGACGTACTTGATCACTCCGCGCCTCCAGTGATGTCCGCAGTGGCGCCCGTCGGGCGCCCCGCCGCCGGACCGATCCGGACGACCTCCGGATCGTTGCCCCCCCGCGGATCAACTCCGAGCCTATTCTTGCCGACGGCCGGTTCTCCTGCCTGCCCATTCACGCCGCCTGGGGCACCGACCCGTTACATGCCCCAGATCTCCTCGCGCCAGACGCGCGCTCGCCCCGGCCCGCCCGCCGCAGAATGATTCAAAAGATTCACCGCGCGCCGGGCCAAATCCGATTCGTCTGTTATAATGGGAACAACTCGACGCACCCGGTCGGTGCCCTGGAGGCGACGCATGATCTCGGTGAAAGTGCGCACCGTGGCGATGGACCAGCAGATGAACCCGGTGGTCCTGCTCGTCGATCAAGCGGAGTCGCTGGCGCTGCCGATCTGGATCGGCCAGAGCGAGGCGCAGTCGATCGCGCTCGAGCTGCGCGGGCAGAAGATGCCGCGCCCGATGACCCACGATCTGATGCGCACGATGCTGACGCACCTGACGGTCAGCGTCAGCCGGATCGTCGTCACGGACCTCCAGAACGGCACGTACTTTGCGGAAATCCACCTGCGGACCAAAAGCGCCGAGGTGATCGTCGACTCGCGCCCGAGCGACGCGATCGCCCTCGCGCTGCGGGCGGAGGCGCCGATCTTCGTCGAGGACAAGGTCGCGGCCGCGGCGATCCCGCTCAAGAAGGCGTTCGACGAGCACGAGGTCGAGGAGTTCAAGAAGTTTATCGACCAGGTGCGGCCCGCGGACTTCGGCCAGACGCAGGCCGGCGACACTCCCCGGAAGGACAGCAAGCTCGAGGAATCGTAGTCCGGGACGGCGGCCCGCCTACGCCATCACCACGCCGCCCGAGAGCACCAGCGTGTGCCCCGTCATATACGCGGCGCCGTCGGAGGCGAGAAACACTGCGGCGCGCGCGACCTCCTCGGGGCGCCCGAACCGCCCGAGCGGAATCCTCGCACTGATCTGCTCGCGTTCCGCGATCGTCCGGCCGGCGTGGAAGCCGGTCTCCGTGTACCCCGGCGCGATCGCGTTCACCCGCACGTGCGGGGCGAGATCGCGCGCGAGACACTTCGTGAGCATCAGCACCGCCGCCTTGCTGACGTTGTAGTGCAGCGGCCCCGACCCCGGCTCGATCCCCCGCATCGACGCGATGTTGATGATCGCGCCGCCTCCCTGCCCGCGCATCGCCTCGGCGGCCGCCCGGCTCGCGAAAAACGGCCCCGTGACGTGCACCGCCATCATCGCGGCCCAGCCGGCCTCGTCGATCTGCCACAGATCCGAGCGGTCCACGATCCCGGCGTTGTTGACGAGGACGTCGACGCGCCCGTACTCCTCGAGGGCCCGCGCGATCAATTCCTGCGCCTGCGCCGGATCGCCGACATCGGCCTGCACCGCGACCGCACGGCCGCCGCCGGCCGTAATCGCCTCCGCCACCGCCTCCGCCTCCGCGACGGACCGGGCGGCGTTCACGACGAGCGCGCAGCCGTCGCGCGCGAACGCCTGCGCGATCGCGCGCCCGATGCCGCGGCTCGACCCGGTGACCACGGCGACGCGGCCGCGCGGCGGCATCAGGCGCCCGCCGGGGGCCCGGCGAGCAGCGTCGGGTCGCGCGCCAGAAGCGCGCGCGACGCGGCCTCGACGCCGCGGGTAACGTCCGGGTAATCGCGCAGCACCGCGTCGCGGGCGGCCGCGATCTCGGGCAGCCGCGCCGCCGCGGCGGCCGGCACCCGGTCCTCGTCGAGCACTTCGTGCCGCCCATCAGGGAGCACCAGGATATCCACTTCCAGGTCTTCCCACTCGAGCCGGTCGCCCGCGATACGCGCGGGGCCGCTGAGGTTAAAGTAGTATCCGAGCGTATTCCGGTCGGGACCGATCCAATGGTAGACGTTGTAGGGGCGCGCCGCCCAGTAGTAGGCAACGGTCAGCGTCCCGGCGGGAAGCGTCAGCCCGCCGACCCGGCCGTCGCGCGCCAGCGTGTACAGCAGGACCGCACGCTCCGGGGAGCACTCCGCCGCCCGGCACGCGTACGTCCGCTCCTCACCGTGGAGGGTGCGCTTCACCTCAAGAACATCCACGCCGGGAGATTCCGGGGCCGCGCGCGCGTCCCCTGCGGGGTCGGGCTACGTCGACGACAGCCCCCGCCGATCGTACGTATACACCTTGCCGTTCGCGCGGAGCTTCACGGGGTTGCGCCAGAGCGCGTACACGGACTTGAGAAACAGCCCGATGCGCTTGGACTCGATCTTGCGGTCCTCGTCCATGTGCGCGAGCAGGAGATCGCGGCCCTGGGACGCCGGATCCACCTCGACCCGCGGTTCGCCCTTGTAGAGCTTCTGCGTGATCAGCATGTCCTTCACTTTCTGCAGGTCGTAGCTCTTCTGCTTCTCCTTCGGATCGTACACGAAGATGTCGAGGCGCCGCACGAGGTCCTCGGTCAGCGCGACGTCGATGAGGCTGACATCCTCGTAAAACCGCCGGACCTCGAGCGCGCGCGCAAACCCCTCCCGGTCGCGAAGGTGCTTGAACAGCGTATAGCCGATCGTGTAGGGCGCCGGCCGATTGCACAGCTGCACGGACAGGCTCGCCCACTCCCGCGCGGTCAAGAGGCGCGTCAGCAGCTCGGCCTCGATGAACGTCGCCCATCCCTCGTTGATCAGGTGGGTCCGCTGGATTAGGTCGAAGTACTCGGCCTCCTCGCGGATCGCCTGCAGCAGCACGCGCTCGAACTCCTCGAGCGGCGCCCGCTCCTCGAGGTAGTAGATCAGGCGCTTCCGCCGCTCCGGCTGGCTCCGCTCGAAGGTGTTCACGGAGGTCGCCACGGTCAGCAGCGCGTCGAGCAGCTTTTCGATGCGCTCCTGCCCGTACTGCGCCTCGTACGACCGGATGAGACGCGCGTGCTGCTCGGTCGCGTTCAGCATGTTCTTGTTGGACTTGCGGTACCAGTGGTTGTTCGCGAAAAAATCGGCGTGGCCGAACACGTGGGCGATCACGAGCACGTTTTGCAGGTACGTATTCGTGCTGCGCAGGAACGCGTGCGAGGGCGCGGTGTTCAGCACCAGCTCGAGAATCGTGAATACTTCCTTGCTCTGCTGCGTCACCAGCTCCTTGTACGTGCCGCCCCAGTACCAGTGGATGAAGCGGTTGGGCAGCCCCATGCTGGCGACCTCGGCGATCTCGTCGCTGTCGGTCATCCGGAAGATCACCGGGTCGAACGCGAGCCCGCGGTCGCGCGCCAGGCCCTCGATCCGCGAGATGACCTGGTCGTACTCGGTCTGCATCATCGTCCCGGCCCTCCGATCAACGCGGCGACGCGGCGGTCTTCCGTGTGTCGAAAAACTCGAGAAACTGCCGCATCGCGGTCCGAATCGTCTCCAGATCCACGAGATTCGCAAACACCGCATTGGCGCGTGTCTTCACGCCTTCCTGCGCGTGCTCGCTGAACCCGCCGATGCCCCGGCCGCCGGGGTTGACGTGGCCGTAGGTCACCACGTCGAACGCCTCGAGCGCCTCCTCGTACGTGCGCTTCGCGAGGTCGAAATCGCCCGAGCTTGTCTCCCCGTCGGTGAAGATGAACAGGAACTTGTCGTGCTCCGTCACGCCGCGGAGCAGCTCGACCGCCTTGCGAAACCCGGTGCTGATGTGGGTCCCGCCGCTCGACTCGACGCAGAAGAACTCGTCGCGCGTCTTCTCCTCCGCCACGTCCTGGAACACGACGTACCGGCGGAGGTTCGTGGGATAACGGCGCTCCAGGTAGTGCCAGAGGACGAAGATCGTCTTGCGCACGAGGGCGAGGTACTCGCCCCGCATCGAGCCCGAGATGTCGAGCACGTAGATCTCGACCGACCGGTGGTTTTGGAACGTCGCGGGATCCTCGACGAAGTACCACGCGTCCTGCTGGACGTCCACGTCGTAGTCGAGACGGCCGCGCTCGCGCGCGTTGCGCAGCAGGCTCTGCGTCATCGTCTCCTCAAGGTTGAGATCCGCGCGCAGGCCGACGCGCTCCAGGTCGTCGAGCTCCGAGGTATCCTGACTTTCCACTTCCCCGGCGCGGGCCGGCTCGCGAAACGTCGGCAGCCGCAGCTCGTCCAGCAGCACCTCCTGCGCGAGCCGGACGAATTCATCGAAATCCAGCTCGACCGTCAGCTCCTTGCCGTGGTGATCGCCGCCGAGAAGGCCGCCGAGCGCTTGGACCTGCTCGCCGCCGGCGCCCGCCGCGCCCCCGCCCGCGCCGGCCCCGCTCCCGCCGCCCTGGGCGAGAAACTGCGACTCCTCGCCGAACTTGAGCGTCGGCAGATCCAGGGTGGCGATCTGCGTCTTCACCCGGCCGTCGACGATCAGTTCCTTCTGCTGGATCAGCTCGTTGAGGTTCTGCTTGAGGTAATCCCGCAGCATCTGGTCGTGCTTGTACTGGGCGATCCGCCCGCGGTGTATTTTCATCGTCCCGCGCTCCGGGCGGCCGTGGCTAAAAGCTCCGGCCGATGACCTTGAACAGCGCGCTGGCGCACGACGCGCAGTAGCCGTGCTCCTCGATCGCGCTGCGCTGCAGCACGTCGAGCAGGTCCCGGCTCTTCGCGTCCATCTCCTCGGTCTTGTCGTACAACCGCAGGCAGTTCTTGATCTTGTTAAACACGATCTCGTTGATCGCGCCGGCGAGATGCTCGTTGTCGCGGTAGCTCATGCGCCGCAGCTCGTCGCGGCGTTCCAGCAGGACGTTCTCGAACGCGATTCGCCCCTGCCGGCTGATCTGCCGCTTCTGCACCAGGACGCCCTCGATGTCGTCCAGCAGCTCCTTGTCGCCGTCCGACATCGCCTCGCCCAGCACGCTGCGCGCCGCGACGTCGAGGTAGTTCAGGTAGAGATTCTGGCCGTAATCGTAGAAGTGGCTCGGCACGATCTCCTCGACGATCACGTCGACCTTCTTGTGGATGAACTCAACCTTCGTCTCCTCGAACAGCTTGAGCAGGTCCTTGAGGTTGAGGTCCTTGATCGACTGGTGCGCGAACGTCTGCTCGATCGCGTCCGTGATCACCTCGAGGTCGATGCACCGGTTGGCGCGCGTGTACGCCAGCGAGAACGCGTCCTCGAAGAACCGCGGAGACAGGCCGCGGAGTCCCTCGGACTCCTGCCGCGTCTTGATCGCATAAGTCGCCGCGAGCTCGTACACGTCCCCGGGGACGTGCTTCTGCTCCCCGCGGGCGCGGTTCGCGCGCTCGACGAGTCCCCGATAAATCCGCATCTCGCCGCCGATGTCCACATTATACGGGAAGTCCACTTTGTGGATCCGCCCGCGGAGCGGCTCCATGATGTCCTCGGACAGGAACACGTTGTACTCGGGATAGTTCGTGTGCCCGACCACGACCTCGTCGACGTGGACGGTCGGGAAGTTCGCCAGGTCGATGCGCTTCGACTGGATCAGCTCCAGCAGAAGCGACAGCAGCTGCCGGCGGCTCTTGAACACCTCGGTCCAATCCAGGATCCCGCGGTTCGCCCAGATGACCTTGCCCTCGAAATCGTACGCGTCGGGATCATAGGTCGAGCCGCGCTCCTTCAGCATCGCGAAGTTGATGTTGCCGACGAAGTTGGTGATGTCTTCCCGGCGCAGGTCGGTCGGCGTGTGCTTCGCGACCCCGACCTTGTCGCGGGCCGAGATCAGGAGCGGCCGCACCGACACGGTCCGCCAGTCGCCGCGCGCGGCCACCGCCCGCTCGCAGACCGGACACGGCACGGCTTCCTCGTGCCACCAGATGCCCTCGGCCTCGCGCGCGTCCAGCGGGATCAGATCGAACGGGTGCTGGTGAAACGGGCATCCGGCGACCGCGTACAGGATACCGTCGGGCTTGTGCGAGTACTCCTCGAGCCGCCGCTTCAGCTTGTCGACCGTCATCGACTTGCCGGACCCCTGCGGCCCCACGAGGAGCAGGAGCCGGCGCTCCATGCTCATCGCGTACCCGCGGAAGAAGTCCACGATGTCGTCCAGCTGCCGGTCCATGCCATAGATGCCTTCGAACACGCGCGCCTTGCCGAAGTAGTCGATCATGTCCGCGATGTAGTGCAGCGTGGTGCGGGCCAAACGCGGGTTCTGCCGGCTTGCCGCCACGTAAGTTTCGACCGTCGTGATTTCGCTCATCCCGCTCACTCGCCCCCGCGGCTTCATCGTCCGCACTCCGGCGGCGCGATCCGGCCCGCGCTCCTGTTCTACCCCAGAACCTACGTGCCGAACTCCGGCGCCGTTCCCACCGGTCGGCTGCCGTTACACAAAACGCAGAAGCCCAGCGCGGGAGCGTCTGGCGCTCCCCGGCTGAGCTTCGTGGCTCGTCCGGCCCGTACCACGATCGTGGTCCAGCGTCGCTCCGTCGTCGGCTGCTGCGTCTCTTCTGGATCGGCTCCCTGATGCGACCGTGTCTCGTGCGTTCCGGACGTCACGGTGTGAACTTTTGAACGAGTATAGCCCCGGCGCTCTACCGTGTCAAATGGGAGGCGCGCCGCGGGACGCGCGCCGGCCGGTCACGGCGCCCGGACGAGCAGCAGCGGCGCCTGGATCCGTCCGGCGAGCCGCGACGCGACGCTCCCGGAGAACACGGCGTCGAGGCCGGCGCGGCCGTGGCTGGCCATCACGACCATGTCGACCGGCGCCTGCGCGGCGACGTCGAGCAGGATCTGCGCGGGATCGCCCCGCATGACCGTCGCGGTGACCCGGCGCCGGTCCGCCTCCCACCGGCGCACCATCGTGTCGGTGTAGTGGCGCGCCTCTTCCTCTTCCAAGTCCAGCGACGCCGCGGCCGCGGTCGGCGTCAGGCGGGCCGCGCTCACCCGGTCGCCGCCGAGGGTGGCGAGCGTCGGGACCACGCGGACCAGCAGTACCTCCGCCCCGTACGCCGCGGAGATGGTCGCCGCGAACGGCATCGCGGCTTCCGCGGGGGGCTGCCCGTCGAGCGGCACCAGCAGCCGGCGCACGTCAAACGGCGCGGCCGACGCGGACGGCGCCGTCTCGGGCGGACGGATGAGCAGCACCGGCCGCGTGCCGCGTCGGAGGACCTGCTGCGCGACGCTGCCGAACAGCACGCGGCGCGCCCCTCCCCCGCCGTGCGTGGCGAGAATGACCAAGTCCGCCGCGAGATCGCCGGCGTGGTCCACGATGCTCTTGGCGACGTCGCCTTCTTGGTTCGGGTGCACGTGGCGGTCGGCCACGACGCCCGCCGCGAGCATCCGCGCGGACAGGTCCGTGAGGTACGCGTCGGCCTCCGCGGTGCCGTGCAAGTGACGGTCACCGTGCACCGTGGCGGGCGTCTGCCGTTCCATGACGTACAGCAGCGTGACGCGGGCTTCGAGGTGCGCGGCCAGGGACACCACGATCGGGATCACGGACTCGGCGAGCCGCGACCCGTCCAGGGGGACGAGGAGGCGCTTCAGGGTCACACCCTCACCGGCCGAAGTCACCATGCTCTCCGATTCGTCATCGCTCCGCCTGGCCCTCCGGACACGCGGACGCGGTCCGGTCAGGACCCGCCGCGCGCCGCGTACTGCAGGACGATCACGTGGCCGGTCCCGTATCGCTGCACGAGGAACGGCGGATACGGATCGGCGACCGCGGTCGGGAAGCACGGCGGATTCGTCATCGCCGCGGTGCAGTAGTCGAGCGCGTTGAGCACCAGCGTCGGGCCGGCGCGAGACAGCGTTCCATCGACCAGCAGCCGCACGTCATGGCCCGCATCGATCGGGCGTCCCAAGAGATCCCCGACCGTATAGCTCACCGGGACGGTCGCGTTGTGCACCTCGGCGGTGCGGTACGTATCGCGCCAGATCGCGAAGAAATCGCCGAGCGTGAACAACTGTGTCGGGCTCACGGCCTCGATGTGCAGGATTCCGGACGCATCGTGCGTGTGGACCGGCTCGAAGCACGCCGTGCCGCCGATGTCGCGGATGCCGACATACGCGGGGATGGTGATCGAATCGCCGTCGAGCACGATCCGCACGTAGGGGTGAATGTGCTGCGCCGTCCCCTCATTCGGCAGGCACGGGTAGGGATACGCCGCCGGTCCCACGTCCGCGGTCGACCCGGGGCCCTCGAATAGGCGCACGAAGATAAAGACGAGCCCGATCGCGCCCGCCGTCAGGAGCGAGATCGCGATCCACGGTATCCGTCGACGTCTCGCCGACGCGCGCCTCGGCGATGATCGCTGCCGCCCGTTCGCCACGGTTCCCTCCTGAGCCGGGCCAGCACAGCCCGCCCATAAGTATACATGCCCGCGGCGCGGCCGACGGGAGACGCCGCGCGGTTTGCCCGCAGGCGCTGCCTCGCACTGACGCCGCCGACGGCCGCGGGGCTACGCGGCGCGGCCCTCCTACCCGAAGAACCGCGCGATCGCCTCGGGCGCCGCTGGATGCGTGACGATCCCGTAGTGGTTCGCGTCGACCTCCAGGACCTCGGCGCCCGGTACGGCTCGCGCGAACGCGTCGCGATCTTCGGGAGGCACGATCCACGGACCGTCCGGCACCAGCGGCCGCGCGGCGCGAAGCAGCAGCGTCGGCATGTCGAGCGCCGGCCACAGCGCGCGTGGGTCGTGGGCGTCTCCGTACGCTAGGTCCTCCAGCACCGCCTCGGCGCTCGTGCGGGCGCGCACGCCGTCGGCGGCGGTGACCAGCTCGTACCGAAAGTACCCGTCCCACAGCGGATGCCAGGGGGTGATCGTCCCCAGCGTCCGGAGCCGCGCGAGGTACTCGTCCGCGGACGGGTACGACGCGCCCAGCCGGTCGACCGCGCGGCGGATCAGTGGCATCGCGTCGTCGGGCGGCTGCCCGCACGCGTCGATGAGGACGGTGCGGGCGATGCGCCCGGGCGCGGTCCGCGCCGCCTGCATCGCGACAAACGCGCCCATCGACCAGCCGATGATGCCGACGCGCCGGGGCCCACACGCCGCCGCGACCTCCAGCACGTCGCGCGCGTGCGCCTCCCACCCGTAGGTTCCCGGCGGCGTCACCTCACTGCGCCCGCGCCCCCGCAGGTCCAGCGCCACGGCGCGCAGGCCGGCGGCGGCCAGACGCTCGCAAATGAGGTCGAAGCCGCGGGCATTGGCCGTCAGTCCGGGCAGGCACAGCACAGGATCGCCGGCGGCGGGGCCCCATGTCAGCGCGTGCAGGCGGCCGCCGCCGGTCCGGAAATCGATCTCGCGCCCCGCGCGCTCCCCGGTCATGGGGCGCTGCTCGCACCGGGGACCCGGCGCCCGTCCGAGGCGGCGGCACGCGCCATCCGGTACCGGCCCGGCACCGCCGCGATCCCGCCGGGGAAGAACAGCACCAGCAGGATGAAGAAGATCCCCAGGATGAACAGCGGCTCGCCGAGCGGGACGCTCAACCACGCCGGCAGCGCGTGGATCCCCGACGACCCGGCGAGCGCCACGAGACGGAAGTCGAGGTACTCGTAGAGCGCGCCGCCGAGCACCGCGCCCCACAGGCTGCCGGCGCCGCCGAGCACCACCATGACCAGCAGGGCCAGGCTGAGGGCGGCGGTCGTGATCGAAGGCGACGCGCCCCCGACCAGCAGGACGTACACGACCCCTCCGATCGCGGCGAGCCCGCAGCCGACGACGAAGCTCAACAGCTTGAACGGGTATGTGTGCGCCCCGAGCACCTCCACCCGCAGCTCGTTCTCCCGTATGGCCGGCCAGATGCGGCCCGGACGCGAGGCGACGGCGCCCCAGGCCGCGAGGCACGCGACGATCAGGTACGCGAGCGCGATCCAGTACAGGTACCGGGTGTTCGCCACGCCGATGAGCTGGGCGGGCAGCCGGTCCACCACGAGTCCGAGGCCCTCCTCGCCGCCGGTCAGGCCCCCGGGGTTGCTGTACACCAGAATCGACCCGGCCTGCGCAAACGCCAGGGTCACCATCGCGAACGCGATCCCCCGGACCCGGAGCGCGACCGCCCCGAGCGCGAGCGGCAGGACGAGACCCACCGCGGCGGCGAGCGCCAGCGCGGGCACGAGCGGCCACTGCCAGCGGGACAGCGCGATGGTCACGGCGTACGCACCGGCGGAGAAGAACAGGGCGTGCCCGAACGACAGCAGGCCGGTGTACCCAAAGAGCAGGTCGTAGCTGAGGGCGACCGCGCCGAACACCAGGCAGAGCGCGAGCAGCTGGAGCGTGCCGGGCGCGTTGAGCGGCGCCGGGAAGATCCCCGGGATGCGCGCCGGCACGAACGGCACCGCCGCGAGCGCCACCGCGAGACCGGCCAGCACGCGGCCGCGCGTCATCCCGGGCCTCCGGCGAGCCCCCGCGGACGCACGAGCAGCACCACGATGAGCAGCAGCACGATCGCGAGGTCCCCCGCCGACGGAAAGCCCCACCAGACCGACCCGTAGTAGTTGGCGAACTGCTGGAGGAGCCCGACCAGCACCGCGGCCGCCGCCGACCCGACGATCGACCCCAGCCCGCCGATCACGACCACGATGAACGCGTAGATGAGCATCGCGGTCCCGCGCTGCGGGTCCACGGTCCCGAAGTACCCATCGCTCAGCGCGCCGCCGAGCGCGGCGGCGACCCCGCCGAGCGTGAAGACGAGGGTGAACGCGCGCTGCACGTCGATGCCGAGGGCCCGCACCATCTCCCGGTTCTCGACGCCGGCCCGGACCACGAGCCCCCAGCGCGTGAAGCGCAGGAACGCGCCGAGACCGGCCAGGACGAGCAGCGCGGCGGCGATCGTCACGAACCGGCTGTTCGGCACCGCGGCACCCAGCACCGGCGTCACGCCCCGCATCCAGGCGGGGACCGGAACCGGTCTCGCGTCGGCGCCGAAGATCCCCTCGGCCAGCGCCCCGAGCGCGAGCGCCACGCCGACCGTGGCGAGCACCTGCTCGATGTGCCGCCGGTACAGCGGGCGGATCAGCGCCAGCTCGACGGCGGCCGCGAGGATCCCCCCGACCACGATCGCGCCGGCGACGGCGGCCGCGTCGCGGACGCCGTCCGGACCGCCGATCCGCGACGCGATCAGCCACGCCGTGTAGGCCCCCGCTGTGAGGAACACGCCGTGGGCGAAGTTCAGGACGCGCAGCAGGCCGTAGGTCAGCGAGAGCCCCGAGGCCATCAGAAAATAGAGCGCGCCGAGACCGAGCCCGGTCACCCCGAGGAGGACGACCGTGGTCATGGGTCCGCCGGTGCGAGCGCCACGCCGAGATGCCGGTGGATGCGTTCGGCGTCGCCGGCCAGCGCGGCGAACGGACCCGCGTACGCGGTCGTCCCATGATCGAGCACGATCGCGTGCCGGGCGAGTCCCCGGGCCGCCTCCAGATTCTGCTCGACGAGCAGGACCGTCACGTTCCGGGCCGCCTCGGCCAGCACCTCGATCACGCGCCTGACCACCATCGGGGCCAGCCCCTTGGTCGGCTCGTCGACCAGCAGGATGCGATTCGGATTCAGGAGCGCGCGGGCAATCGCCACCATCTGCTGCTGGCCCCCGGAGAGGGTGCCGCCCCGCTGCCCGGCGCGATCGCGCAGCTCCGGGAAGAGCTCGTAGACGAGACCGTAGCGCGGCTGCGGCATGCGCTCGGCGAGCCGAAGATTCTCGGCCACCGTGAGCCCGCTGAATACGTCCCGGTTCTCCGGCACGTACCCGATCCCTCGCCGGACGACCTCGTGCGCGGCGAGCCGGCCCACGTCCTGACCGGCGAGGACGACCTGCCCGGACCGCGGGACGAGCCCCAGGATCGCCCGCAGGGTCGTGGTCTTGCCCGCGCCGTTGCGGCCGAGCAGCGCCGTCACGCCGCCTTCGGGCACGGTGAAGCTGACGTCATCGAGAATGCGCGATCCGCCGAGCGCGACGCGAAGACCGCGCACCTCGAGCAGCGCCGTCACGGCGCGGCTCCGAGGTACGCCTCCCGGACCGCGGGATCGGCCATGACCTCAGCGGGCGGGCCATAGCTCAGCAGCCGGCCGTGATGCATCACCGCGATCCGGTCGGAGAGCTCGCCGACGACGTCCATCCGGTGCTCGACCATGAGCACGGTCGTGCCCCGGTCGCGGTGGACGGCTCTGATGACGGCCAGCACCATCGGGATCTCTTCTACGCTCAGCCCGGCGGTCGGCTCGTCGAGCAGCAGCACGTCGAACCGCGCGGCCACCAGCATCGCGAGCTCAACCTTCCGCCGGTCGGCGTGGCTGAGCGTCCCGACCCGGTCGCCGCCGCGCCCCGCGAGGCCGACCTGCCCGAGCGCGTCGTGCGCCTGGGCGGCTTCCTCACGGTCGGCGCGCCGCCGACGGAACGGCGGACCGCCGCCGCTCCGCAGCTGCACGGCGAGGCGCACGTTCTCGAACGCGCTGAGCCCCGGAAACACGCTGGCCGTCTGAAAACTCCGGCCCAACCCGGCGCGCGCCCGATCCGGCGGCGGCGCGCCGGTCACGTCCCGGCCGGCCAGCTCGATCCGGCCGCCGGTCGGCCGGTAGAGTCCCGAGAGCAGGTTGAAGAACGACGTCTTGCCCGCGCCGTTCGGCCCGATCACAGACACCAACTCGCCCGCCCGGACGTCGAGCGACACGCCGTCCACGATCATGACGCCGCCGATATGGAAGCGGAGATGCTCGGTCCGCAGGACCGGCGCCGCCGCCGTCGCGGCGGCGCCCCCGTCATCCGGGCGCGGCGGGACGGACACCTCGCTCAGGGCTTGAAGGGCGTAACCGGAGGCACCACGTCCTGCAGCAGCAGCGTCTTCACCGGCTGCGGCTCAAACCCGGCGCCCGCGCTCACCAGTTTCACCTGAAACATCGGCTGCAGCATGGCGTGGTCGGCGGCCCGGACCAACTGCTCCCCTTTGGGGCCGACGAAGCTCCATCCCTCGAGCGCCGCGATCATCTTGTCGACGTCGTCGCCGTCGGCGATCTGCACCGCGTGCGCGATCATCTGCGCGGCGACGAACCCGTCGGGGTCAAACAGATCCGGCACGGCGCCCTTCTTCTTGAGCGCATCGACCAAATACGTGTTGACTCCGTTGCGCGGCGCCTGATAGACGTAATGAGAGAGGAAGCCGATCTTCGCGGCCACCGGCCCGAAGGTCGCGTACGTCGACCGCTGGTCGAGTCCCGTGATCACGGTCGTGGCCGAGAACACGCCCTGCTGGTCGAGCGTCTGCCACATCGCCGTCGCGGTGCTGCCGGCCCACGCGACGAACAGCAGATCGGGCTTGGCCTGCGTGACCTGCAGCGCGAACGGCGTAAAGTCGTTGGCGCTCAGCGGCACGAGCACTTGGCTCACCTGCGCGCCCTCGCCGCCGAGCACCGTGCGAACCGCGGCCACGTTCGCCTGACCGAATGCGTAGTCCTGCGCGAAGACCATGACCTTCTTGCCGCGCAGATCGCCGACGAACGACTTCGCCGTCAGGATGTCCTGGTAGGTCTGCCGTCCCGAGCGAAACGTGTAGCGGTTGACGCCCGTGACCGCGTCGGCGGCCGCGGGGCCGGAGATCAGCAGCACGTGGTTCTGGGCGGCGAGCGGCGCTACCTGAAGCGCCACGGCGGAGCTCACGGGACCGGACAGCACCTTAACGCCCTGCCCGATCAGATCCTTCGCCTCCGAGACCGCCTTGGCCGGATCGCCGGCGTCATCGTTCCAGGTGACATTGATCTTGTGTCCGCCGACGGCTCCGGTGCCGTACGTCGCATACGCAAGACCCACCTCGAAGCCCTCGCGAAACTGCGCGCCGTAGCCGGACAGCGCACCGGTCTGTGAGTACACCATCCCCACCTGGACCGCCGGTCTCGACCCCGGCGCCGGCACCGCCGCCCGACCGACTCCGAGGCGCCCCCATCCCATCAGCCCCACCGCAACGACGACCACGATAGCCACGCCGACACGTCTGAACATCAACATCCTCCTTTGGTCCACCCGAGCACCTCGGGCACCGCTAGGCTCGGGTGTTCGCGATAGCCACGCCAATACCATCTGCACCGCGCCGTGGAGCGCGCGGTCCATACGTTATCGTGCACCACGGACGCCTCTCAAGCGTATCAGCTCGCGGCCCCACTCGGAGAGCAGCGAGGATGCGGGGATGCTGCCCGCGAAACACCCGGCATGCCCGCACTTCGCAAGCCCAAGCGCCTCGTTCCGGGCGACACGATCGGGCTCGTCTCGCCCTCGGGCCCGACGACGGCCGCGGGGGCGACCACCCCGCAGCACATCGAGGCCGCGCGGCGGCGCCTGCTCAGCGTGGGATTCCGCACCGTCATCGCCGAGCACGCGCTCGACGCGCGGGGTTATCTGGCCGGCAGCGACGCCGGCCGTGTCGCGGATCTCCATGTGATGTTCGGCGATCCTTCCGTGGACGCGGTCCTGTGCATCCGCGGAGGCTACGGCGCGCACCGCCTGCTCGACGCGCTCGACTACGACCTGATCCGCGCCCATCCCAAAGTCTTCATTGGATACAGCGACATCACGGCGCTCCACTTGGCCCTGCACACACACTGCCACGTGGTCACGTTCCACGGACCGATGACGACCGCGCTGTCCCAACCGGACCCGCACGATTTCCTCGAGTGCCTCCGGGCGGTCGCGCGGCCCGAGCCGCTCGGCGCGCTCGCCAATCCGCCGGGCGCGCCCCAGATCGAGACGCTGGTCGCGGGCGAGGCCGAGGGAGAGCTGATCGGGGGCAACGCGGCGCTGCTGACGGCGCTGCTCGGCACGCCGTACCAACCGGAGTTTCGGGGACGGCTTCTGTTCCTCGAGGACCTGGGCGACCGGCTCTACCGGCTCGACCGCAAGCTCGCGCACCTGCGGCTCGCGGGCGTGTTCGAGCAGGTGACCGGGATCATCATCGGCGAGTGCCGCTATCCCGCGGAATCGGGGCCGAGCCTAGCGCTGCGCGAGATCCTGGACGACTGCATCGTCCCACTCGGCAAACCGGCGATCTACGGTCTCGCCTGCGGACACGGCGCGTACCATCTCACCCTGCCGGTCGGGGTGCGGGCGCGCCTCGACGCCACCCAGGGCATCGTCACCATCCTCGAGTCCGGCGTCTCCCCGGACTGACGGCACTACCTCGCCCGCCGCGGGGCCCCCCGCCGGCCTGCCACCGCGGTCCGCCGTCCCGCCTGCGCGTGCTTCCACTCACTCTCGATCCACACGCGGTCGGCCGCTTCCAGCCGGACCCCGGCCCGCAGCGCGCCGCACAGCGACATGAGACGGCGCAGGGCCTCAGCCGCCGCCGCGCCGGCCTGCCCGCGGCGGAACTCCAGCGCCGCCAGCACCCGCTCCTCGTCCGACGCCCGGCCGCGCCGCTCCTCGATCTCGAAGTAGTCGTCAAACTCACCGCCCAGAATTTCGAGCAAGCGGCGCCGCGTCTGCGGCCCGGGGGCGGTGCGCCCCGCGAGCAGGTCGGACAGGTGCGTCCGGTGGAGCCCCGCATGGAGGGCGAGCGCGGTCTTGGTCAGGTTGCGGCGCACCAGGACGATCTCGACTGCTGCACGCTTGAGACGCACTCGCATTCGCGCGCTCCCCGCGATGGTACGGGCCGTTCCGGCTGGGCCCAGCGTAGCGATGACTTGACGATTTGTCAATCCATTCTCACCAATTTGTCATTGAACAGTCTGACGGATGTCTTGCAATAGTCTGAATAGTTTGGTATGTTCCTCGTGACAAAATGTCAACGACCTCATCCCAGCAGTACTATGCGCGGCTCGGAAAGCGGATGCGGGCGCTGAGGGAGGCCGCCGGTCTCTCGCAGGCGGCGCTCGGCGCACGGCTCGACCGCTCCCCGAGCGCGATCGACCGCTACGAGATGGGCCAGCGGCGAATCCCCCTGTCCGACCTCGTCCGTCTGTCCGACGTCCTGAGAGTCCCGCTCGACGCGCTCCTCGGCCATCCCGCGGGCGTCCGGCGCCCGCGGGCCCCCGAGCCCACCCGGCCCGCCGCCGCGCGGGAGATCAGCGCCGAGCACCGGCGCCTCCTTCGGGCGCTCGACCGGCGCCTGGCCTATCCCGCGGCGCACGCGCCCGGAGGCCGCGTCGCCGAACCCGCATCCGCGTACGCCAGCGCCGTGGCATCGGTGACCGACAAGCGGCTGCGCGAGTGGGCGGCGCACGCGGGACTGACGAGCACGGCGGGCGCCGCGGCTCTGCGGCGGTACGCCGAGCTCGTGGTGAACGGCGTCACGCGCGCGCGGACGCGCTGACCGGCGGGGCCTGGACACCGGGGGCAGTTTCTCGGTACCCTGAACGCGCGGCCTCACCGCCAGCGCACGAGATCGCCGGCCGCGGCCCACGACCACGGACCACACGGAAGGAGTCAGCACGCGTGAGCAAGCCGCGTCCGTTCGCGCGCAAGGCCCTCGCGGCGATCGAGCCGTACATCCCCGGGCTCTCCGCCGAGGACATTAAGGCACGCTACCATCTCGCCGACGTCGTGAAGCTCGGCAGCAACGAAAACCCGCTCGGCGTCTCGCCGCGCGTCAGACAGGCCCTCGTGGACGCGATCGACCGGATCCACCACTACCCCGATCCCGAATGCACGGAGCTGCGCGGGGCCGTCGCCGCGCGGCTCGGCGTGACCCCCTCACATCTCTTCTTCGCGAACGGCGTCGACAACGTGCTGACGTGCCTGGGGCTCGCGTGTCTGGACGCCGGTGACCGGGTGGTGATCGGCGCGCCGACGTACACGGCGTACGCGGCGCTCGCGCTGCTGCTCGACGCGATCCCGATCGAGGTGCCGCTCGCGGGCTGGCGGTTCGACGTCGGGGCGATGGCGGACGCGTCCGACGGCGCGAAGGCCGTGATCGTCTGCAACCCGAATAATCCGACCGGCTCGATCATCACGCACGCCGAGGCCGAGACGCTGCTGGCGCGCGTCTCCGACGACACGCTCGTCGTGATGGACGAGGCCTACGGGGAGTGGGCGGACGACCCCGCGTTCCCCGACGCGGTGGCGCTGGTGCGCCGCCACCGCAATCTCATTGTGCTCAGGACGTTTTCGAAGATCTACGGGCTCGCCGGCCTGCGCGTCGGCTACGCAATCGCCGATCCGGAGCTCATCGCGTCGATGAACCAGGTGCGGGAGCCGTTCGCGGTCGACCGGCTCGCGCAGGCGGGCGCGCTGGCGGTTCTTGAGGACGACGCGTACCGGCACGCCGCCTTCGAGAATAACCGGACCGGGAAGGCGTTCCTCGCGCGGGCGTTCACCGAGATGGACCTCGAGCATCTGCCGACCCAGGCAAACTTCATCCTCGTGAATCTGGGGCAGCCCGCCGCCGATGTCGCGACGCGTCTCCTCCCGCGCGGCGTCATCATCCGGCCCGGCCGCCTTTGGCGGCTGCCGACCTGGGCGCGCATCACGATCGGCACGCCCGCCGAGAACGCCCGGTTCGTCGACGCCCTGTCCGCGGTCCTCCTGGGCGACTGACGCGCGCACGGCGCGGCGGCCGGCAGGTGGGGACACCGATGCACACCGTTGTCCCAGCGACCGCGTCGGATATACGCCGTTCCAGAGTTTGCTCTCACGGACGTGTAAGCCGAACATCGAACTCAACGACATGCGGGCGTATCGACCGGCGAAGTACGCCAGATCCTGGTGTGCCCGCCGCGGAACTTTGCAACTACTTTTCAAAAGCGGTAACCGGGCACCTATCGGAGGCCACGCAGGGCATGGTACCAAGAGGCGCCTGTTATAATCATCCGAGAGGAACGCGATGCACGTGGACATTCGATCGACCCGCGAGGCATGTCCCATGACCAATCCGTGGGTGAAGTGGAACATCGACTTCATGCTAGACCCGGCCAACAACTCGCCGCAGGGCAAGCAGCCCTCGCCGTTTTTGGCCAGCTGCGAGGCGCAGGGGCCGACGACCGTCGTCTTTCATCTAAAAAGGCCGTACGCGGGCGTCATGGGGGTACTCGTCGAGCGGCCGGGCTTCATCGTGTCCCCCGCGGCATGGCAGAAATACGGGAAGGATCTCGGCCGGCACCCGGTCGGCAGCGGCATGCATCAGTTCGTCGAATGGATGTCGGACGACCACGTCACGGACAAGATGCTCGACGACGCCAACTCCACCTGCGACCGCAACGTGCGGAAGCAGCTCTACGCGAAGATCGAGCAGCAGGTGATTGACGTCGGCGCGAGACGCGCGGCCGCGGGCCCGCTGAGCCTGCCCGTGGCGGCCGCAGCGTGCTGACGGGTCGCGGGCGCACACCGTACCCAACGAGCGGATCGTGAGGGGAGTCGCGAAATGCAGGCGTGGGATGGACTCATCGAGGCCGACGAACTCGAAGTGTACAGACGCGCCGGCTATGGGCGCTTGCCGCGTGAAGGCCGGCGGCCCGCCGTGCTGGTCGTCGACATGGAGTACAACTTCACCGGGGACCGGCCGGAGCCGATTCTCGCCTCCATCGCGAAATTTCGGAACAGCTGCGGCGAGGTGGCATGGCGCAGCATCCCCAAGATCGCGCGGCTGCTGCGCGTCGCGCGGGGCCGCGGGGTGCCCGTGATATACACACGCGGGTTTCCGAAGACATCGGACGTCACACGGCATGAGGCCCGCATCGGCACGGAGATCGTCCATCCCCTCGCACCCCGCCGCGGCGAGGCCGTGTATCAGAAGGCCGCGGCCAGCGCGTTCTTCGGGACTCCGCTCGCCGGGCAGCTCGTCGGGCTTGGCGTCGACACGGTTCTGGTCACCGGCTGCACGACCAGCGGGTGCGTCCGGGCCTCCGTGGTCGACGCGCATGACTATCGGTTCCGGACGGTCGTCGTGGAGGAATGCGTATTCGACCGCGCTGACACTCCCCACCGGATGAACCTGTTTGACATGGCGCAGAAGTACGCGCGGGTCCGTCCGCTCGCGCAGGTCGAGGCGTGGCTGCGCCGCGTCCGCATTCGGGACGTGTAGGGTCCGTGCAGGCGGAGGGCACCACCGGCAAACACCTGCCCGCTGGGGACGCTCGGCGTCGGGGCCAGCGGCTGCGCGCACGTCAACGAGCGGCAGATCTTCTACTCTTGACGAGGCCGGGCTTGCGGCATCCGGGGCGCGCTGAACCCCGGGCAGCGCGGGTGATGAAGACGGTTCTGGGCGCCGCTGTCGTACAGCGTCGCCCAGGGATGCAGCCGTGAGCGGCGGGGACTGTCGCCTCCCGCGTCAGACCGGACCGTTAACCCACACGGCTCAACCGAATGGGCTGGGCACCCTCCATCCAGACGCGCGTGCTCGCCTGGATCAGTGCGTCGAGGTTTGTCGTCACCTTGCCGATCACGGACACGTGCAGCACGATTGACAGGTCGGGATGCCGCCACTCGGCGCGCCCGTAGGCGAGCCCAATCTTCTTCATCCGAGGGTAATAGATCAGGTCCCCGGGAGCGAGCACGTGGCCCTCGTTCTCCACCTCGGTGACGCCGATGTCATAGTCGCCCTCAGTGCGCCACGCGTCGCCCGACCATTTCACCTGCACACCGCGATCGGCGATCGGCAGCGCCGCCCACAGCGCCCGGACCGTCCGGGGCGCCTTGTCTTCAAACAGAGCGACCCGGCCGGTCACCCCGGAGAGCTCCAACTGCAATTCCAAGGCTATCCCTCCTTACGACGTATCGTCATCGTCTTCGCGCCTTCGAACATGATCGCTGCGGCTTTCTTGCGGAACGCACTCCAGTCGCCAGTGAGCTTGGCGAGGGGCGTCAGCGTCAACACGCTCGTGGGGCCGCTATACTGCCCCTGTCCATAGCACAGGCGAATGCCCCGTAACCCCGGGTAGTAGTACACGTACCCCGGCCAGTGCAGCACCTCGCCGTGTTCCGGAGCCTCGATCTTCATGGGGACTTCCCCGCGCTTGCCATCGCTGCCCCAGAAGCGCAGCATCTGGCCGCTCCACGTCGTGTTGGTCACCTGTCCAGTGAGCGGAAGCACGTTCCAGAGCCCCTCAACGGTCTTAGGGGCGAGATCCAGGAGCGACGCCACGGTCGAGGCCCCATCCATGTCGAGTACGATCTGGCGCCCAGCTGCCTCGACGGCGGGCGCTGCCGGCGCACCTTGTGCGCGGCGGAATTGGATCGGCTTGGCCCCGTCCCACTGCAACCGCTCGGCCACCTTTGCCAGCCGGGGAATCTCGTGCTCATCGATCACCCCGAGCGGCGTCAAGTACACCGGGCTCGCGGTGCCCCGAAAACGCGCCGCCCCATACGCAATCGCGATCTCCTTGATGGGCGGAAAATACACGATCTCGCCGGGGTACTGAAAGGACTCACGGTTCTCCGTGTCTTCGACGTCGATCGGGGCGTGATCGAACATCCGGAACATCTCGCCGCTGAGCTGCGCGTGCACGGCGCGCCCCTCAAATGGAAGCGCCTTGATCATCGCGCCTGCTGTCTTTGGCGCTGAATCGGTGAACAGCGTGGCATGAAACACTTCGCCGCCAAGCACAATTTCAATCCGCATCCATCCTACCTCCGCCGACAGCATTTTCCCAGGGCCGCCGCCGAGGGCCTTCATTCCACCACCCGCAGCCCTAATGCGGCGGCGGGGCGTCAACTCCCTTCCTTCGGTGGGTTCGCCTGCGGCGCGCCCGGATCGGCTCACTCGCCGCGTGGAGGAAGACGGCTCCCGCCACGTCTCCATGCCATGCGGCTGTAGCCGGACCCGATGAGCCGCCGCGCGTCCCAGGGCGGCGCCCCGTGCGTGAGCTGATCAGGAGGGCCGCCAGCGGCGCCCGTCGCGCTCGATCAGCACGCGCGCGGCGTCCGGGCCCCACGTGCCCGCCTTGTACGGGTGGGGCGAGGCCGTCGAGGTATCCCAGTGCGTCAGGGGAAGCTGGAGGAGCTCCCACGCCTCCTCCACCTCGTCGCGGCGGGTGAACAGCGTCGGATCACCCACCATGCAGTCGAGCAGCAGGCGCTCGTACGCGGACAGCGCCTCGGCGTGGTCGAACGCCTTCTCGTACTCGAACCCCATCTCGACGGGCTGCAGCGTCATCAGGCTGCCCGGCGCCTTCGCGACAAACTTGAGCGAGATGCCCTCGTCGGGCTGAATGTTGAGCGTGAGCAGATTCGGTTCGCGGCCGCCGTCGCGAAACAGCCGGAGCGGCGCGCGCTTGAACTGCACGTCGATCTCCGTCACGCGCCGGGGCATGCGCTTCCCCGAGCGGAGGTAGAACGGCACCCCGGCCCACCGCCAGTTGTCGAGAAAGACGCGCATCGCGACGAACGTGGGCGTGCGCGAGTCCGGCGCCACGCGCGCCTCCGACAGGTAGCCCGGCACGTCGATCCCCCCGAGGTGCCCGGCGGTGTACTGTCCGAAGATCACGTACCGGTCGACGTCGTCCGGCGTATACCGGCGCACCGACCGCAGCACTTTCACCTTCTCCTCGCGGACCTCGTCCGCCTCGAACACCACCGGCGCCTCCATCGCGACGAGCGCCAGCAGCTGCATCATGTGGTTCTGGATGATGTCGCGCACCACTCCGGCCGTCTCGTAGAATCCGGCCCGCCCTTCCACGCCGACGCCCTCGGCGACCGTGATCTGGACGTGGTCGATGAAGTGCTGGTTCCAGATCGGCTCGAAAATGCCGTTCGCGAACCGGAACACGAGGATGTTCTGCACGGTCTCTTTGCCGAGGTAGTGATCGATCCGGTAGATCTGGTTCTCGTCGAACGTCTGCAGCAGCGTCTGATTCAGCTCGCGCGCGCTCGCGAGGTCGCGGCCGAACGGCTTCTCCACGATGATGCGGCTCCACGGCCGCACCGACGCGGCGGACGGCGGCCGCGTCACGAGCCCGTGCTCCAAGAGCGACTCGACGATGATGCCGTAGTACTCGGGGGCGGTCGCCAAGTAGAAGACGCGGTTCGACTCCGTGCCCCGCTCGCGGTCCAGCCGGTCGAGCTCCGCCTTGAGGCGCTCGTAGCCCAGCCTGTCCTCGAACTCCGCCTGCACGTACGAGAGCCCGGGCGCGAACGCCTTCCACGCCGCGAGATCGGCCTCGGACGGAGACGCCCCGAGCACGGTCGTCGCCATCTCCTCGCGAAACGCCTCATTCGTCTTGGGGCGCCGCGCGTACCCGACCACCGCGCAGTTCGGCGCGATTCTGCCGAGGCGCGACAGCCGGAACAGGGACGGCATCAGCATGCGGTGCGCCAGGTCGCCGGTAACCCCGAAGATCACGACGGCGCACGGATCCGGGGTCCGGCGGGGCCGGACGCCCTCGGGCAGTGCGGATGCGGGATAGCTCATGGGGCTACTCAGATTTGACCGCGTGCCCGCCGAACTGATTGCGGAGGGCCGCGATCACTTTGTCACCGAAGTTCTCGTCCTCGCGCGAGCGCAGGCGCTGCAGCAGGGAGAGCGTGATCACCGGGGCCGGGACGTCGCGATCGATCGCCTCCTGCACCGTCCAGCGCCCCTCCCCCGAGTCCGCGACGTAGCCCTTGATCCGGCTGATCTCCGGATCGTCGGCGAACGCCCGCTCCGCGAGCTCGAGCAGCCAGGACCGCACGACGCTGCCGTGGTTCCACATCCCGCTGATCGCGCGGAGGTCGAACTTGAACGGCGCCGCGTGCAGCACCGCGAAGCCCTCGGCGTACGCCTGCAGCATCCCGTACTCGATGCCGTTGTGGATCATCTTGACGTAGTGGCCGGCGCCGCTCGGCCCGACGTGCAGGTACCCCCCCTCGGGCGCGAGCGCCCGGAACACCGGCTCGACGACCCGGACGGCGTCCGGCTCGCCGCCGACCATCATGCAGTAGCCGACCTGCAAGCCCCAGATCCCGCCGCTCGTGCCCGCGTCGAGGTACGAGATGCCCTTCGCCTTCGCCGCGGCCGCCCGGCGGATCGTGTCGTGGTAGTTGGAGTTGCCGCCGTCCACGAGAATGTCGCCCTTGACGAGCCGCGGGGTCACGTCCGCGATCGTCTGCTCCACCGCGTCACCGGCGGGCACCATCATCCACACCACCCGCGGCGGAGCCAGCTTCTCGACCAGCTCGGCGACCGACGCCGCCGGCACCGCGCCCTTCGCGGCCACCTCCGCGCGCACCTCGGGACGCCGCGCGTAGACCGCCGCCTCGTGGCCTCGCTGCTGGATCCTCGTCACCATGTTGCCGGCCATGCGGCCGAACCCGACAAATCCGACTTTCATCGATGGACCCCCTTCCGTCATCCCCGTGGTCCGCAGACCGACCCGCTCAGCGCGGCGCCGCGGCGGCTGCCGCGCGCTTCTTGTCGATGCTGGCCAGCAGCTGCGTGAACGAGTCCGCGAACGCCTGGACCCCTTTGTCGAGCAGCAGCGCCGTAATCTCGTCGAGGCGCACGCCGGCGGGGCCCAGGCGGCGCACCACGTCCCGGGCTTCGTCGAGCCCGTCCATCACGGCACGGGGAGCCACGCGGCCGTGATCGCGGAACGCGGCGAGCGTGGCCGGCGGCATCGTGTCCACGGTGTCGGGCCCCACCAGCGCCTCGGCGTACAAGAGGTCCGGGTAGGCCGGGTTCTTCGTGCTCGTGCTGGCCCACAGCGGCCGCTGCACCTGCGCGCCCCGGGCGGCGAGCGCGGCAAACCGCGCCGTGCCAAACGCGTCCCGGAACGCCTGGTACGCCAGCTTCGCGTTCGCGATCGCGGCCTTGCCGAACAGCGCGCGAATCCGCTCGGCCTGCGCGGGCCGGGCGCCCTTGACGCGCGCCTCGAGCTGCTGGTCCACCTCGGTATCGATCCGGCTGACGAAGAAGCTCGCCACGGACGCGGTCTCGGCGAGGCTGCCGCCGAGCGCCGCCCGCCGCTCCAGCCCGCGCAGGTAGGCGTCGATCACGCGCCGGTACATCTCGATCGAAAAGATCAGGGTCACGTTGATGTTGCGCCCCTCGGCGATCATCTCCTCGATCGCCGGAATCCCCTCCACCGTCGCCGGGATCTTCACCATGAGGTTCGGACGGCCGATCAGGGACGACCACCGCCGGGCCTCCTCGATCGTGCCTGGGGTGTCGTACGCGAGCAGCGGCGACACTTCCACCGAGACGTACCCGTCCCGGCCCCGGGCCTCATCGTACACCGGACGGAGCGCGTCCGCAGCCGCCTGGATGTCGGCGACGACGAGCGTCTCGTAGATCTCCACGGAACTCCGGCCGCGCTCGGTCATCCCCGCGATCTCGGCGTCGTAGTCGGCGCTCGAGGCGATCGCCCGCTCGAAGATCGTCGGATTGCTGGTCATGCCGGACAGCCCGTCGTCGCGGATCAGACGCGCGAGCTCGCCCGAGCGCAGCAGCGGCCGGTCGATGAAGTCCAGCCAGACGCTCTGCCCCGCCGCGCGCAGGACCCGCAGCGGATTCTCACCTGCCTGACGCCCGCCCGTGGCCATCTCGATCACCTCGACTTGGCCTTCTTGGTCGTCTTCGCCGTCCCGGCCGTTTTCGCCGTGCGCGCCATCGTCTCACGCGCGCGGTCGCGCGCGGCGCTGGCGGCCGCCACGACACGGTCGACGGTGAATCCCAGTTCGCGCATCACCACCGGCCCGGGGCCCGAAGCCCCGAACCGGTCGAGCCCGATGATGACGCCGGCGTCGCCCGCGTAGCGCTCCCACCCGAGCGTCGCGCCGGCCTCCACCGTCACGCGCGCGCGCACCGCGGGAGGGAGGACCTCGTCGCGGTACGCCTGCGGCTGCGCGTCGAACAGTTCCCAGCACGGCAGCGACACGACGCGGCTCTTGACACCGTCCGCCCCCAGGCGCGCGTGTGCCTCAAGCGCCAGCGACACCTCCGACCCGGTGGCGATCAGGATCACCTCCGGCACGGCGCCCCCCGCGGGGTCCGCGAGCACGTACCCGCCCCGGGCCGCGCCCGACGCGGCGCCGAGCCCCGTCCGGTCGACGATGGGCAGCTTCTGCCGGCTGAGCACAAACGCCACGGGCCCGGACGTGTGGCGCAGCGCCGTCCGCCACGCCTCGACGGTCTCGTTCGCATCCGCCGGGCGGATCACCAGCAGGTTCGGGATCGCACGCAGGCTCGCGAGATGCTCGACCGGCTCGTGGGTCGGCCCGTCCTCGCCGAGCGCGATGCTGTCGTGCGTCCACACGAAGATCGAATCGAGATGGGACAGTGCGGCGAGGCGCACGCTCGGCCGCATGTAGTCCGAGAAGACGAGAAACGTCGCGCCGAACGGCCGGACGCCCGCGTGCGCCGCCAAGCCGTTCACGGCCGCGCCCATCGCGTGCTCGCGGATCCCGAAGTGGACGTTCCGTCCGGCGTAGCCCCACACCCCCCCGGCCTTGCCCTGTGCGAGGTCTGCGCCCTCCGCCTCGGGGCTCTCGAAATCGCCCAGGCCGCGCAGCATCGTGTACGTCGACGGATCGAGGTCGGCGGAGCCGCCGATCAGCGTCGGCACGGCTCCCGCGATCGCGTTCATCGCCTTCCCGGACGCTTCGCGCGTCGCGAGCGGTCCGTCCTCGGGCTTGAACACCGGCAGCAGGCGCTCCCATCCTCCGGGGATCTCGCCGGCGAGGGCCTGCTCAAACGCGCGCGCCAGATCGGGAAACGCCGCGCGGTAGGCGTCGAACCGCGCCCGCCACGCCCGCTCCAGCGCCTCACCCCGCGGCACCGCCTCCCGGAAGTGCCGCAGCGCGTCCTCGGGGACGTAGAACGTCTTGTCCTCGGGCCACCCGAGCGCACGCTTGGTGGCGCGCACCTCGTCGTCCCCGAGCGGCTCACCGTGGGCCTGAAACGTGTCCTGCTTGTGCGGGCTGCCGAATCCGAGGTGCGTGCGCACCACCAGCAGCGACGGGCGATCTTCCGCCGCGCATGCCGCCGCCAGCGCGCGGTCAACCGCGGCGAGGTCGTTGCCGTCGGCGAGATGCTGCACGTGCCAGCCGTACGACTCGAACCGATGGCCGACGTCCTCGGTGTAGGTGACCGACGTCGTCGCGGACAGGGTGACCAGATTCGCGTCGTACAGCCAGACGAGGCGTCCGAGCCGGAGATGCCCCGCGAGCGAGGCCGCCTCCGCGGCCACCCCTTCCATTAGATCCCCGTCGCTCACGATCGCGTAGGTGCGGTGGTCGACGATCTGGTGGCCGGGCCGGTTGAACTGGGCGGCCAGCCACCGCTCCGCGATCGCCATGCCCACGCTGTTGCCGGCCCCCTGCCCCAGCGGTCCGGTGCTGACCTCGACGCCCGGCGCGCAGTGGCGCTCCGGGTGTCCCGGCGTGCGGCTGCCGTACTGCCGGAACTGCTTCAGATCCTCGATCGTCAGGTCGTAGCCCGTGAGGTGCAGCAGGCTGTACAGCAGCATGCTGCCGTGCCCGGCGGAGAGGATGAACCGGTCGCGGTCCGGCCAGTCGGCGTTGTGGGGGTTGTAGCGGAGGTAGCGGGTCCACAGGACGTAGGCCATCGCCGCCGCGCCGAGCGGCATGCCCGGATGTCCGGACTTGGCCTTCTGCACCCCGTCGATCGACAGAGTCCGGATCGTATTGACGCACAGATTGTCGAGGGTCTGGGTTTCGATCGCCATGGTCTCCTCCAGGGGGCGGCACGGTCGCGGCGCCTGGCACAGCGCCCGCAGGACTCTCCGCATATTGTACGGCGAGGACCGGCGGCTGTCACACGAACGGCGTCGGAAATTCTTGTAACCGAGCGGCGTAGGGTTAGCGCACCATCCCGGCCGCCGGCGGCCGGGAGCGACGCATCCGCACGGCGTTCGTCGCTAGAGTGTGTACCCTCCGACGACAGGCTGAAGCGGGGCGAGCGCCGCCTCGATCCGGCGCTGCCGGGCGCGCGCCTCGCGATACCGCGCGTGCCGCGCGGCGTCGGGCGCGTACACCGCCCGGTGCGCGACGGGAAGATCCTCGGCCCGCGCGGTGCCGAGCACCTCGAGCGCCGCGAGCGCGGCCCCCCGGCTGCTGCCCTCCGCCTCCTCCGACACGGCAATCTCGTGCCCGAGCACGTCGGCGAGAATCTGCACCCACGCCGGCGACCCCGCGGGCGCGCCCCCGCTCGCCACGATCTCACGGACGGTCGGCACGGCCGCGCGCAGGAGATCCCAGATCAGCGCGAAGCGATAGGCCACCGCCTCGAGCGCGGCCTGCATGAGGTCGAGCGGGTCCGTACGCAGCGTCATGCCGACGATTGCGCCGCGGACCGCGAGCGGCCAGTCCGGGCTGCGCTCGCCCGCGAGAAACGGCAGCATGACAAGACCGTGCCCGTCGGCGGGCCGCCCGCGCAGCATCCGATCCACGTCGCCCGAGAGCACGATCGCGGCGCGGTCCACGAGCCACCGGTGCACGCTGCCCCCGTTGCTGAGCGCGCCGCCGAGCAGCACGCGCGCGCGGTCGGCGCGGTAGATCCACAGCCCCGCCGGCGCCTCCGGCACGGGACCTCGCCGGAGCACGCGGATCGCGCCGCTCGTCCCGATCGACAGCGCCGCCTGCGCGGGACCGACGCACCCGGTCCCCAGGTTTGCGAGCGCGCCGTCGCCGGCCGCCGGCAACCAGGGAATTGCGGCGAGCGCCGGCCAGCGCTGCGCCAGCGCCGGGACCAGACCCGTGAACGAGTCGTCCAGATCCACGAGCGGCGACAGGCGGTCCGGGGTGAGGCCGAGGACCTCGAGCAGCGGCGCGTCCCACACGCACCGCCGCTGATCGAGGAGCCCCGTCCCCGACGCCATCGAGATGCTGCACGCGGCGCGGCCGAAGCAGCGCAGCGCCAGGTACTCTCCGATGCTGAGCCACGTCCGGGCCGCGCGGTAGGCGTCGGGATGCGCACCGCGCAGCCACAACAGACGCGCCGCGGGATAACTCGGATGAAACACGCACCCGGTCCGCTGGTGCACCGCCTCCTCGTCGAAACGCGCGCGCAGGGCCGCCGCGGCTGCGGCGCTCCGCTCGTCGGCCCAGGAGTACAGCGGGGTCACGGGCCGCCCGTCGGTGCCGACCCCTAAGATGTTGTGCCAGAACGTCGAGATCCCGACGGCGCGAAGGCGCGGCGCGTGCGCGCCCATCGCGGCGAGCGCGCGGTCGATCGCCGAGAACGTCCCGTCCAGCAGCGCGTCCGGATCGGCTTCGACGCCGCCGTCGGGCGTCCGCCGCCATTCGTATTCGGTGCGCGCAGCCGCCCCGTCCACCTCGCGGCCGAGACGGTCGTAGGCGATCGCGCGGACCGACGAGCTCCCGAGATCGAGCGCCAGGACGAGCGGAGACTCCGCCTGCGCGGCGGCCACTGTGGTCATACGGCTCTAGGCTTTCTCCTCGGCGGGGCGCCGCCCTCTCTGTGAGGCGCGGCCCGACACCGGCCCCGCCTCAGCGCCCGGCGAGACGCGCGACGACGGGCGCGAACGCCTCGAGCGACGCCGCCGGATGCGACGTCACCTCGGGAGGGTGCATGATGTACGAGATCCCGAACCGGTCGCGCCTCCGCTGGAGGGTATCCGCGATCTGCTCCACGGTCCCAAACAGCGCGTATGGCGACTCGAGCAGGTCGGCCGCGGCGACCCCGAACCGCGCCGCCTGCTCGGCGGCGGCGCGGTCGCGATCGTCGGTGATCACGATGAGCATGCACATCACCGACAGTTCGAGATCGTCGAACCGGGAACCGGCCGCCTCCCGGATCCATTCGATTTTTTGTTCGGTCGCCTCGGCGGTCCGGTCCGGCGCCCAGCCGGGCGCCGCCACGCCGCCGGTTATGGCGGAGTTGATTCCGACGATGTCCGCCTCTCTTGCGGCGAGCGACAGGAGCCGGCGCCCACCCCCGCCGACCAGGAACGGAGGATGCGGCCGCTGCTCGGGTTTCGGCAGGCCCTCCAGCTGCGAGATCCGGTAGTGCCGACCCTGAAACGTAAGCGGTCCGTCCGCGAACAGGCCCTTCAACACGGTCAACGACTCCGCGAGCCGCTCGATCCGCGTCCCCGCCGGATCGTAGGCTATCCCCGCGGGGTCATAATCGCTCCGCGCCCATCCGGCGCCGAGGCCGACGCAGACGCGGCCCCCGGATACCATGTCGAGCGTGGCCAGCTCCTTGGCGAGGACGACCGGATGGCGGAAGTCATTCGCGAACACGAGCACGCCGAGTTGAAGCGACCGGGTCACCATCGCGGCGGCCGTCAGGGCGGCGATCGGCCCGAGCTGCTCGTGGAAATGGTCGGGGAGCATCAAAGACGCGTATCCGAGCGACTCCGTCGCCCGGGCCTTCGCGAGCCAGGCTGGCGCGGTCGCGGCGCCGCGCACTTGAATTCCAAAACGAAACCGGCGGTGATGAGCCATCTGGCCTCTGTGCCCCCGGCGATCGAATCGAGATGCGTGCGGTCTGTCGTGATCGAAGCGGCGGGTCGCGCCGCGCGTGCGCGAAATCTCTCCGCGCCTGCCGGATGCTTCCTTCCGGAGCGGCGGCGGTCCTCCGAGACGGCCCGCGCACCCCCAGGCAGCCTGCGGCGCGCACGTCGCAACGGTGCCGTCGCGGCATCGCCACACGACGGCAGGAAGACGTTTCGCCTCGCGCCAACGATTCCGTATTCTCGCCGCGATCGTGCTCGAAGGAGGCGCCCGCATGGACCGAGACATCTCACCCGTCGCTGCGATGCGCACGCTGCTGGCGCTGCCGGACGAGCGCGGCGCACTCTTTGACGAAGAGATGGCGCGGACACGCCGCCGGATCGACGCCGTGCACCGCGCGGCGGTCTCGCATGACACCGAGCCGGCGGGCGCGCCTCGCCTGCAGCCCCGCGATGCGTGAGCCGTATGCGCTCTCGCTCAGCGACGCGGCGGACGCGATCGCCCGCGGCCGGCTCTCGCCGGTCGAACTGCTCGACTCCACGCTCGAACGGATCGAGCGGATCGAACCGCGGGTGCGCGCGTGGGCGCGCCTGTGCCGCGACGACGCGCGGCGCGATGCGCAGCGCCTCTCCGAGCTCGCGTCCCGCGGCGACACGCGCGGCGCGCTGCACGGCATCCCCGTCGGCGTGAAAGATATCTTCTACACCACGGGGATCGAGACGGCGTGCGGCTCGCCGATCATGGCCGGGTTCGTGCCAACATCCGACGCGACCGCCGTGGCGCGGCTGCGCCGTGCGGGCGCCGTCGTGCTGGGAAAGACCCACACCACCGAGTTCGCGTCGTTCGATCCGTCGCCCGCCCGCAACCCGTGGGATCTCGCGCACACGCCGGGCGGGTCGAGCAGCGGCTCCGCGGCCGCGCTCGCGGCGCGCATGTGCCAGGGCGCGCTCGGCTCCCAAACGTCGGGATCGATCGTCCGGCCCGCCGCGTTCTGCGGCATCGTCGGCCTCAAGCCGACGTTCGGGCGGGTCAGCCGCCACGGCGTGCATCCGCTCGCGTGGACGCTCGACCACCCGGGCCCGATGGCGCGCACCGTCCGCGACGTCGCGGTGCTGCTGGAGGTTGTCGCCGGACCCGATCCGGGGGACCCGGCGACGCTCTCGTGTCCCGCGCCGCCGCGCTACGCGGCCGCGCTCGACGATCGCGACGCCCAGCGGGAGAGCGTACGCATGCTGCGCGTCGGCATCCCGGACCGCTACTTCTTCGACGGACTGGACCCGGAGGCGCACGACGCGTACCGGCGCGCGGTGGACCTGCTCCGTGCACTCGGCTTCGCGGTGCGGGACGTGCGGCTGCCCGACGCGTTCGAGGCCGGGATGGACGCGCACGAGCTCATCCATAACGTGGAGGCGGCGGCCGTGCACCTCGACCGCTACCGGACGCGCGCGGCGGAGTACGGCGAGAAGCTGCGTGCGATCATCGAAACCGGACTCGAGGTCCCGGCTCCGACGTACGTCCGAGCGCAGCAGGTGCGGACCCGGCTCATCGGGGAGATGCGGGCGCTGCTCGAAGACGTCGACGTGCTCGCCACCCCGGCCGCCCCGGGCCCGGCGCCCGAGGGACTGGCGTCCACCGGGTCGCCGGTCATGAACCGGCCGTTCAGCTTCCTCGGGTTCCCGAGCCTCGCGGTCCCGTGCGGCCGCACCCGCGGCGGTCTCCCGGTGGGACTCCAGCTCGCCGGACGCCCGTTCGAGGAGCTGCAGATCCTGCGCGTCGCGGCGGCGTATGAAGGGGCCACGCCGTGGACCGGGGACGCGCCGCCGCTGTAGACCCTCGTCCGGCACGGGCGGACGCGGCTGGGCGCCGCACGATCTGGGCATAACAGGTGCTGCGCCCGCCCCGCGGAACCGACCGGGGCTCCGCGGCGCAGGGGGTCCCTGGCATGAAGACGCTGCCCGCGGTCGTCGCGATTTTGATGCTGCTCGGAACGACCGCGCGCGTGCAGGGCGCCGCCGCCTCCGGCGGCACGCCGGCGACGCCGGGATCCACTACGGCTACCACCCAGCCGCAAACCGCGTCCCCCAAAATCGCGCTCGAAGAGTGTCTCGGGCAAGAAGCTGCGGATCAGGCGTCCCACGATCAGGTGCGCCGGTCGCTGTTGCAGCTCACCGCCCAGAAAAAGCAGGACGACCAGACGATCGAACAGGAGATGCAGCCGTACTACGCGCAAGCGGCGCGGGACGATCAGGCGATCCGGAGCGATCGCGCGCGCGTGCAGGCGGACGAGGCCACGGCGGCGCGGGACCAGCACGACCTCGACGCGTTTCGCGGGCCAGCGAATCTCCAGGGCCTCGAGCAGCAGCTGACCGCGCTGAAGGCCCAGGCCGACCAAGACGCGCAGGCACTCGCCCAGGATCAGGCGCGGGTCCAGGCCGATGAAACCAGGGTCCAGCAAGACGAGCAGGCGATGAAGCAGCTCGAGCAGCAGCGGGCGAGCACCTATCGGACGTACGTCCTGCAGGCACGCACCGTCGGCGCACAGACGGGCCAGGGGATGGGACAGAGCACCGGGACCACCGGGACCACCGCGACGGTCCAGCAGCGGGCGCAGCGGGAAAGCGACGACCGGGCGTATGACCAGCAGATGCAGGCCCTCCGGGCCCAGGACACGCGGGACTCGCAGACGCTCCAGCAGGACCGCGCACGCGCCGGGGCCGACGACGTCAAAGTCCGCCACGACCAGCAGGCGATCGACGCGCTGAGCCGGCAGATCGACTACGAGCGCAGAGCCGACGACCGGATGAACCAGGTGCAGGCGCGCCTCACCGCCGACACAAACGCGCTCACGCGGGACCGCGCGAGTTTCCGCGCCGACTACGCCGACATGGAACAGGCCGCGCAGACGCTCGAGAAGTTCCGCCAGCAGCGGGAGGCGGACGATCAGTCGATCGAGCGCCAGCAGCAGGCGCTGCGGGGGCAGTACGTCGCCACCTGGGACGCGTTCCAGCGCATTCAGGCGTCGTGCGCCAAGCTGCAAGCCGCGTCGTCGAAGTAGCCGCTCCGCCCGGGCCGGATCAGCGCCCTCGGGTCATCGCGGCCTGACTCCAGATCCGCAGCAGCACCGCGACCATCGCGACGGCGTCGGCAAGCGTCAGCGCCGGATTCTCGAGCAGACGAGCCAGCATCATGCCGGCGCCGACCACCGCGGCCGTCAGCACGAGCTTGTTGAACATCGCGCCGGCGCGGTCGAGCCCGGCAGGCGTCGTGCCGACGGCAGGCCGCGGGTCGCGGCCGCCTCGCGCGCGGTCGTACGCGCGGCGGAGATCCGGGTCGCCCACCACCGAATAGGCCTCGTTGATCAGCTTCGCGCCCTCCGGATCCCCCCCAAGATCCGGGTGCCCGCGCATCTCGCCCATCAACGTGCGGTACGCCTTCTTGATCATCTCCTGGGAGGCGCGGGGGTGCACTTGAAGGATCTCGTAGTAGTCGATTTCGGGCCGGAATCGCATCGCCGGCTACCATTGTAGCACGCGCGCAGCGCGGGCCGTCCGTGCGTGGCGCGGCGGACCGCTGAACGCGGAGCGCCCAACCCGATCGCGGCCGAGGCGCGGTCCGCGGGCGGCGCGCTTACGTGCCCCGGCCGCCGGTCTCCGGCTCGTCTTCCAGCCCCACCGAGAAGGACCGCTCGAGTAGCGACTGGGGGTATGCGCGAAACGCGAGATGCGTGTTCGTGCGGACGATGCCGGGGATCTCCACCATCTTCCCGGTCACGGTATCGGACAGTTGACTGTAGTCTTTGAGGCGCAGGACGGCGATGATGTCCCACTCCCCCGTGATCGAGTACACCTCCGCGACCCCCGGGATTTCGGCCAGCTGCCGTGCCACGTCCTGCGTGCGGCGCCGCTCGGTCTGGAAGAACACAAACGCGGTGAACACGGTGCTCCCCTCCTTTGTGACGATCGCGGCTAGCGCGCCGCGGCAAGCCGGTGGGCGATCCCGAGGTACGTCGCGGTCTGCACCACGAGGTCTCGGATCGCGACCGATTCGTTCGGCCCGTGGGCGCGGTGCTTCGATGGATCGCTCTCCGGGTGCCCCGGCGCGAACCCGTAGGCCGGCACGCCGAGCTCGCGCACGAACCGCGAGTCGGTAAACCCTCCGCTCAGGGTCGGCACGACGTCGGCGTCGCGGCCGAGCGCGTCGCGCAGCGCGTCGGCGAAGACCGCCACGAGATCCCGGGGCGCGGCCGACTGGTTGGCGACCGCGGTCTGGTCGACCCGGACGTCGGCCCCGGCCAGCAGACGCTCGGCGAGCGCCGCGACGTACGCCGGTCCCTGTTGAGGCAACGCGCGGACGTCGCAGACGAGACGGCACGCATCCGGCACGCTGTTCGACTTCACCCCGCCCGACACGAGCGTGGGGGTGATGACGAGACGCGAGACCTGCCGGAGGTGGTCGGCGAGGCGCCCGTGCGAGGACGCCAGCCGGGCGATCACGCTGTCGACGGTGGCCGCCGTGACCGGCCTCTGAGCGCGGGCGAGCGTGTCGAAGATCGGCGCCGCGACGTCGCGCTCGGGCTCATAGTCCCGCAGGCGCGCGAGCGCGTCCGCGACTTTAAAGAACGCGTTCTCCCCCTGCCACGGCCTGGCGGCGTGCGCGCCGCGGCCCCGAAACACCGCCGTGACCTCGTACCGGCCCTTCTCTCCGACGCCGAGCAGGCACCAGTCCCGCCCGTCGAGCTGCACGAACGATCCGCCGCCCTCGCAGAGACAGCACCGGGCGCGGAACCGTTCCGGATACGTCGCCGCCGACCATCCGGCGCCGTACGCGCCGCCCGCCTCCTCGTCCGCCACGCACACGAACCCAACGCCGTGCTCGAGCGGCACCCCGAGGCGCTTCAGCAGCATGAGCGTCATCGCCTGCGCGGCGACGGTGCCCTTCATGTCGGCCGCGCCCCGCCCGTGCAGGAACCCGTCCTCGACGATCCCGGCAAACGGAGGGTGCGTCCACTGGCTCAGATCCCCCGCGGGCACGACGTCCGTATGTGACAGCAGGACGAGCGCGGTGTCCCCGCTCCGTCCGGCAAGCGACGCGAAGAGATTGCCGCGCTCGGGTACCCGGCCGTGGACCTCCCCGTCGAGGCCAGCGGCCCGCAGCGTCTTCTGCAGGTGGAGCGCCGCCTCGGTCTCGTTCCCCGTCGGCATCACGCCGGTGTTGGTCGTGTCGATCCGCACGAGATCACGCGCGAGCGCGACGATCTCGTCGCGGTGATCCTCGGCGATGCGGCGGGCGTCAAACGCGGCCATCAGATCCCTCCGGGGCACGGACCACGATCCCGCAGACGTACTGCTCTAGAACTGTTCCCGCTCCCGAAGACGCCTCCTCCCCGCGGGCACGCCCCGGGCCGCGCGCGGAGGGGACGAGGCATCACGCGGCGCGGCCGCAGGATGACCGGGCGCGCCGCGCGAACCACCCCGTAACGGACGCGCGGCCAAGGACCGCGCGGCGCCTTCTTCACCCGTCGCGATGGCTGACGTCAGCTTCTGGACACGATTCGTCCTGGCCGGACTCGCCACGTGGCGGGTGACGCACTTGGTGGCGGCCGAGGATGGACCCGGGGACGTCATCGCGCGCATCCGAGCCAGTTTGGGACACGGCTGGGCGGCGACGCTGATGGACTGCTTTCAGTGTCTCAGCTTGTGGATCGCCGCTCCCGCGGCGCTCTTCGTCACTCGCGACCCACTGCTATGGCTGTTTTCGTGGCTGGCACTCTCGGGCGCGGCATGCCTGCTGGAGCGCCTCGGTCAGCCGCCGGTCGCACTGACATCGATGCCCGACCTCTCGGAGGACAGCGCGACTCATGTGCTGCGGACAGAAACGCGCCGCCCTGCGGAATAATCCGCCGCCGGCTGCACGCACGTCGAATCCGGATGCGGCGCCGAGCGGCCCCCAATCGGTACGGCCGGTTCCATCGGCCGGCACGACGAAGCCGGCCCCGCCCGGCCACGTCATCCTGCACTACGTCGGCGACGCACCCTTGAGTGTGCGCGGTCCGGTTTCGGGACGAGTCTACAATTTCTCGTCCGCGTCACAGACGAAGGCGGTGGATGGAAGGGACGCGATCATCCTGCTGCGGATACCGTCCCTCCGCCGGGTCGTCCCCTGACGGCCGCAGTACGCTCGGACCTGCCCTAGGACTCTCCCGCTCGGAGCAGCTCACCACGATGCGGCCTCGGCGCCGACGGGCGCCGCGCCGCTGCGACCGTGCCTTGCATACTATGCGCGCTCCGCGAGCGCCCGCGCCGCGCCCATCAGCACAGCGGCCCCCCTCGCGCACGCGTCCGGCGCCGTCCATTCCGCCGGGTTGTGGCTCAGGCCCCCCGCGCTTGGGACAAAGATCATCCCCGAAGGGAACCGGTCCGCGAGGTACTTCGCGTCGTGTCCCGCACCGGCCCACAATCGCCGCGCCTGATATCCGCGCACCCGCGCCGCCTCGGCGATCACCGCGACGACGTCGGGAGCGAACGGGGTCGGCGGACTCCGCCAGAATTCCGCGGCCTCGACTGTCACGCCGTCGTCGCGGGCCGTGCGCGCGCACGCCTCGCGAACAGCGGCGAGCGCTTCGTCCAGCGCCTCCGTTCGCGGCGCGCGGAGGTCGGCCGTCAGGCGCACGGTCCCGGGCACCACGTTGATCGCGTTGGGCACGACCTCGAGGCGTCCCACGGTGGCCCGGACGCCGGGCGCGCGCTCCGCGATCTCCCGGAACGCGACGACCAGCCTGGATGCGGCGAGAAGCGCGTCCCGACGATCCGCGAGCGGGGTCGGGCCGGCATGCGCCGCACGGCCGGTCACCTCGATGCGGCTCCATGAGATGCCCTCCACGCCCTCGACGATGCCGACGTCCGCGCCCGCCTCTTCCAATACGGGGCCCTGCTCGATGTGCAATTCGAGGTACGCCGCGGCGGCGGACAGCCGGGACGCCTCCGCACCCGCGTAGCCGATGCGGTGCAGTTCCTCGCCAAAGGTGCGCCCGGCGTCGTCTCGGACCGCGTACACTTGGTCCCGTGTGAACTGACCGGAGATGACTCCGCTGGCGAGCATGGCCGGCGGAAACCGGACGCCCTCTTCATTGGTCCAGCAGACGACTTCGAGCGGGCGCCACGTCCGGAGCCCGGCATCGTCGAGAGCGCGCACCACCTCGAGCGCGCCGAGCACCCCGAGCGCCCCGTCGAATCTGCCGCCGGTCGGGACCGTGTCGAGGTGCGACCCCATGACGACGGACGCCTCGTGCGGCGCTGTCCCGGCGCGCCGCCCGTAGATGTTTCCCAGATCGTCGACGCGGACCGCCAAGCCGGCGCGCTCGAACCAACAGATCAAGCGTTCACGCGCTGCCCGGTCTTCATCGCTCAGCGCGAGCCGCCGCACCCCGCCGTCCGCCGTCGCGCCGATTTCGGCCATGGCCATGAGCGCGGCCCACAGCCGCTCGCCGTTGATCTCGCACGACGTCCCCCGCGCAGTCACGCGGCCTCCTTCGCCGCGCCGGAAAGCCCTCCCTGGATCGTGAATGCCCGGCGTCCGCGAGGGCGCGACGCTGCGCCGCACCTGTTCGGAACGTCACGCAACGCGTCGACGGCTCAGCCCGCTCCACCGCGACGAACATCGCGCAGTCATCGTCGCCTCTGGCTTCTTCATTAGCTCTTCACGAGTTCCGCATGCGGCGTGCGCTAGGTTTTCATGTCCGAGGGGTAACCTCAAAGAGGCACAGCCGACGTTCGGTGACGCCGGGGATTGCAAGACAGCGCCTCACGAGCGACTGGCCGTGCAAGGAGGTGCCTCATGAAAGCGATCATCGCTATCGCGCTGAGCCTCATGCTTCCACTCCTCGGATTGAACGGGGTCGCGTCCGCACAATCGACCGTAGCCGTGCGCGGGACGATCGCGGCCGTCGACTGCCAGTCCGGGACCGTGGTCGTGAATACGGCAAGCGGCCAGCAGACGTTTGACGCGTCAAATGACTCGTATGCGAGCGTGGACGCGACGAACCTGCCGTTCTGCAGCCTCGAGGGGTACGTCGGTGCGCCGGCAACAGTGTGGCTCACAGCTAGCGGAGACCAGCTGCGTCGCCACGGCTGTGAACGTCACCGGTCCCATCGCCGTGGCCCCGGTCGCGGCACAGGTCGTGGCTCCGCTCCCCATCTGGGGTACCGTGCTGGGAACGGTCGTGGTCACGGGACTTCTCTACCTGGCAGTCTACGCCCCTGACGGACACTACTACCTGTATCCCTACTATGGCGGCTACTACCGGTACTACTACCATGCCGGCTACCGGCGATACACGGGATTCTATCCTGCGTCGGCCGCGATCATTACGGTCGCCCTGCCGATCGTCGGCATCGTCCTTGGTACGGTGACGGTCGACGGTAATCCATACCTCGTCTCGCGTGATCCCGCCGGGCACGTCTATCGGTATCCGTACTGGGGTCCATATCGGCAGCACTATTATCGGCCGGCGTATCGCCCGTACGCGGGGGCGAATGTGAGCACGTATGTGAGTGCCGCAGTCCGTCAGGGAGATCCGCACTGGGACGCACCGGCCCATATGATGGCGGCCGAACTCCATCGCCTCCCAGCCCACGGCGTTCCGCAACATCAGGCGCAGCCGGCGTACCGGCAGCCCACCAACACGCCGGCCCACCAGCCGCAGCCGGCGTACCGGCAGCCCACCAACACGCCGGCCCATCAGCCGCAGCCTGCGTACCGGCAGCCCACCAACACGCCGGTCCCACCAGCCGCAGCCCGCGCGTACCGGCAGCCCACCAACACGCCGGTCCATCAGCCGCAGCCGGCGTACCGGCAGCCCACCAACACGCCGGTCCATCAGCCGCAGCCGGCGTACCGGCAGCCTACCAACACGCCGGTCCATCAGCCGCAGCCTGCGTACCGGCAGCCCACCAACACGCCGGTCCACCAGCCGCAGCCTGCGTACCGGCAGCCTATCAACACGCCGGTCCATCAGCCGCAGCCTGCGTACCGGCAGCCCACCAACACGCCGGTCCATCAACCGCAGCCTGCGTACCGGCAGCCACAACACGCCGGTCCAAGCCGAGCTGCTACCGGCAGCCTATCAACACGCCGGTCCATCAGCCGCAGCCTGCGTACCGGCAGCCCACCAACACGCCGGTCCATCAGCCGCAGCCTGCGTACCGGCAGCCTACCAACACGCCGGCGCATCAGCCGCAGCAGAACTCCAGACAGCAGTGCGGAAACCAACAGGGTCAGTCGAACCAGTCGTGCCAGAATCGCGGCAAGTAGGCGTGTCGCAGCCGGGGGCGTCGTCTGGGCGCCCCCGGCTGGCGTCTTGGCACACTCGCGATCGCCGGAACGTGCCTTGCGTCAGGTCGCGGAAGACGCCTCCAGCGCGAGCATGGCTTCACGCGAAAAGCTCACCGTGAGCGCTTCACCCCGCTGCGGCGGGGACATCCGCGGGTTGCTGAACGTGTCGAGCGAGATCGCGTTGTCTTTGAAGCGCACCCGGATCCGCACGATCGAGCCCAGAAAGGTCACGTCCTCAACCGTGCCCTGCATCCGGTTCGCGTTTCCCGGAGCATCGCCGATCGAGACGATTTCGGGACGAAGCGCGAACGAGCACGCGTCGCCCGGCCGCGAGTGCTCCAGTCCGCTCGGCGCGAACACCTCCTGCCCGTCGATCGCGATCGCACCGCGCGCAGGGTCGGACACCCGGCCGCGCAGGATGTTCAGGGTACCGACGAACGAGGCGACGAACGCCGTGTGCGGGAAATTGTACACCTCAAACGGCGTCCCGATCTGTTCGACGCGTCCTTCGTTCATGACCACGACGCGATCAGAGAGGGACAGCGCCTCCTCCTGGTCGTGCGTGACGTAGATGGTGGTAATGCCCAGCTCACGCTGGATCGCGCGCATCTCGGCCCGAAGCGCGATGCGGATCTTCGCGTCCAGCGCTGAGAGCGGCTCGTCGAGGAGCAGCACCTGCGGCCGAATCGCGAGGGCGCGCGCCAGGGCGACCCGCTGCTGCTGCCCGCCGGACAGCTGGTAGGGGTAGCGATGCCCGAGCTCCGGGAGCTTGATGAGGTTGAGCATTTCGTCCACGCGCCCGCTGATCTCCGCGGCGGTCCGCTTCGCCACCTTCAGTCCGAATCCGATGTTCGCGGCGACGTTCATGTTGGGAAACAGCGCGTAGGATTGGAACACCATCCCGACGTGGCGCCGGTTCGGCGGCGTCCGCGTGATGTCCACTCCGTCCAGGCGGATTGCGCCCGACGACGGCAGCTCGAACCCGGCAATCATGCGCAGCGTCGTCGTCTTGCCGCACCCGCTCGGTCCCAGCAGCGACACGAACTCACCGCGCTCAACCTCGAGCTGGACGTGTTTCACCGCCGTGGTGGTCCCGAATTGCTTCTGCAGATCCGCGAGCTCGAGAAAGGTCATGCCGCCTCCGCCCACCGCACGGCGTGGTCCGTCGCTAGTGCGTCCCGGCCGCCTGTCCGGCGGCGCCCCGCGCGAAAATCTGAAGGAACCCCATGCACGCCCACGTGATCGCGAAGCTGATGATCGCGAGCGCCGCCGGCTCGTAGGCGCGATTCGCGCCGATCAGCTGCAGGTACGGACCGAACGCAGGGCGATCCAGCAGGCTCGCCATCGTGAACTCGCCGATGACGATCGCGAACGTCAGAAACGCACCGCTCACCACCGCGACCCGCACGTTGGGGAGAATCACCCGCAGGAGGATCGTCGACGATCCGGCACCCAGGCTCTGCGCGGCCTCGGTCAGCGTGTGCACGTCAATGGCGCGCAGCCCGGTGTCGACCGAGCGGTACATGTACGGCAGGGCCAGCGTCACGTAGCTGAACATCAGCAGCAGGTCCGTGGTTCGGTCGCTGCCCGTCAGCGGCAGCCAGGACGCGCTGTTGTAGAGCCGCAGGTAGCCGAACACAAGGACGATGGCGGGAATCACCAGCGGCAGCAGCGTGATAAATTCGACGAGCGGCCGCAGACGGGGGAGCCGGAGCTGGATCCAGTACGCGGTCGGAACGACCAGCACGGCGCCCACGACGATGGTGGCGAGCGCCAGGACCGTCGAATAGGTGAGCGTCGCGGCAAACTGGGGGTCCGCGAGCACGATCCGGTACGCTTCCCAACTGTAGCGGCCGCGGAAGTAGCGCAGCGAAAACTCGAACGTCCCCAGCAGGGGGATGAAGAAATACAGCACGCCGAACAGCATCACGAGCCACGATCCAAGCCGACCCCGCCTCACCGCAGCCACCGCTCGCTGCGTCCACGCAGCCAAATGTACGCGGCGTTGGAGAGGCCGGTGATGACGATCATCCCCAACGCCAGCGCGTAGCCGAGGTTCTCATTGTGCAGCACGTCCCCCCGAATCTGCGCGTACAGCAGGATCGTGACGATGCTGAGCGAGCTCCCGGTCAGCGCGTACGCCGTCGCGACGGCACCGAAGGCGTTGGCGAACAGGAGGAGTGACGCGCCGAGGACCGGCGGGAACAGGATGGGCAGCGCAATGTACCGCCAGTAATCCCACACGCCCGCGCCGAGATTGGCCGAGGCTTCCCGCCACGCGGGCTTGAGCCCGTCGATCGCCGGCGCCATCACCAGCACCATGAGCGGGATCTGAAAGTACATATAGGTGAGCGTGAGGCCGGCGAAGCTCAGAAGATTGAACCCCGTGCTGTAGAGGTTGAAGCCGAAGAGGGTGACGAGCAGCACCGTCACGAGTCCCGCGCGCCCCAGCGTCGCGAGAAACGCAAAGGCCAGCGGCACCCCCGCGAAGTTCGAGGCGACGCCCGAGAACGTCATAACGGTGGGCCGCACCCACGCGGGCAGGCCGCCCGCGATCGCCGTATACGCGAGCAGGAAGCCGACGAGCGCCCCGCCGATCGCCGACGCGGCGCTGACCTTGATGCTGATCAGATACGCGCTCACGATGCTGGGTTGAAACAGATCGAACACGTTGGCCAGGGTGAAATGCCCCTGGGCGTCTTGAAACCCGCCCACCATCAAGAGCCCCATGGGCAAGATGAGAAACAAGAGCGCAAAGATCAGAAACGGGACGACGCCGACCCATGCCCACGAGATGTGCCGGACCGGCGGGACGGCCGCGGGAGGCGGATCGGCGGCGAGGACGGTTCGCTGTGCCATGACGGCGGTCTGCGCCCTACCCCGTCCCCCGGATCACCGGGGGACGGGGCGGGCGCCAGAGATCACACGGAACCAGGAGCCGACCGCCGACGGGACCGTTGGGGCTACTTCACGTTTGCCCCGACAACCGTGTCCCACTGCTTCGTGATGACCTGAGCCGCCTGGCCCTGCTGCGCGAGCGTCGGGAACAGCGCCTTGGCGTACCCGGCCGCGGGCGGCAGCTTGGCCAGCAGGTCCGCCGGCACCTTGTGGGTGCTCACGAGGTTTTGGAAGCGAATCGGGTGGCAGTAGCCCTTGAGCCACAGCAGCTGCCCCTCGTCGGAATACAGGTACTCCATCCACAGCTTCGCCGCGTTCGGGTGCGGCGCGTACGCGCTGATGGCCTGCACGTACACGCCGGCCACCACGCCGGTCTGCGGCACGATCACCTGGATCTTGGGATTGCCGTTCAGCGTGTCGCGATCCGCGAGCGCGTTGTAGTCCCAGCGAAGGATGATCGGCGTCGCGCCCTGGGCGATCGTCCCGGCCTTGCCGATGACCGGCACAAAGTTGCCGCGGCTCTTCAGCGTGGCGAAATACTTCAAGCCCGCGGCCGCCGCCCCGTCCACGTGTCCCATCGCGGCCGACAGGCCCGCCGCGAACACGCCTTGAATCGCCTGGTTCGACGAGCGCGGGTCGCCGGCGAGCGCGACCGCGTTCGCGTACTGCGGCGTGAGCAGATCCGGCCAGTCGTGCGGGACGGTCTTGACGACGTCGGTGTTGACCTCGAAGGCAAGCACGCCGTAGTAATCGCCGTACCAATACCCCTGCGCATCCTTCTGGTCGTTCGGGATGCTGTTCCACGTCGCGACCTTGTACGGCTGGAGCAGCCCGGCCTGCTTGGCCGATGGGCCGAACGACAATCCGACGTCGATCACGTCCGGCGCCTGGGGCCCGCTGTTGCCCTTGTTGGCCTTGATGGCCTCGATTTCATCGCCGGACCCCGCGTCCGGGTTCAGCTCATTCACTTTGATCCCGTACTTCCGCTTGAAACTGCTAATGACGTCGGCGTACCCGCACCAGTCGTGCGGCAGCGCGATAACGGTGAGCTGGCCTTCGTGCGAGGCAGCGGCCACGAGTCTGCCCATTGGTTGGTTGGCCGGCGACTGCGCGGCCGCGATCGAGACAAGCGCCAGAACGACCAGCGCGGCGACCAAGAACGTACTGATCCGCTTGAGGTCCTCCACCATACTATGCCCCCTCCAAGATAGACGTGCCGTCTACCGGTCCGTGGTGCTGAAAGAATTATGCTCCCGGAATTCACGACTCCTGGTCTGCGTCTGATTCTTCACCGATTTTTCGCCGACTCTTCACCCAATCACGAATATGCGGCCTGCACGGGTGTTCGAGACCGCGGATTCTCCCGAACGCGCGACGCCGACTCCATCTCTGTGTGTCCGCCGATTCCATTGAGAGCAGTCTCCAAGTGCCGAAGAGCGCGTCTCGCGTCACGCGGCCACCTCCCGTTTGCATGAGGCTTGGGCGGACGGCGCCAAGACTCCTTCGCCGGGCACGTGATGCGCCGGGTTGGTCACCGCGACGGCGCCCGCGTGGGCGCGCCGGCCCAAGCAGGTGGTTCGCGGGTCCAAGACGGAGTCTACGGCGGATGGCGGTCACGGATGACCCGGGACCGCGAAGAGGTGGAGTTCGGATGACGCAACCCGCGGCAGGACCGCTGACGCTCGACGACCTGACCCGTGAGGTCTCCCAGGGCGGCATCGACACGGTCATCGCCGCGATGGTCGATATGCAGGGACGCCTGATGGGCAAGCGGGTGACCGGACGGTTCTTCGTCGACGAGGTCGCCGCCGGCGGCGCCCACGCATGCAGTTACCTGCTCGCGTGCGATGTCGAAATGGAGCCGCTTCCGGGCTATCGCCTCACCAGCTGGGGAACCGGCTATCAGGACGTGCAGCTTCGTCCCGATCTCGCCACGCTGCGGCGCCTGCCCTGGCTGGAACGGACCGCGCTCGTTCTCTGCGACGTGTGCGACGACGAGGGCGCGCCGGTCGCCGAGTCGCCGCGCCAGATCCTCCAGGCTCAGGTGGCGCGCGCCGCGCGCATGGGCGCGCTGCCGATGGTCGCATCCGAGTTGGAGTTCTACATCTTTCGCGAGACGTACGAGCGCGCCCGCGAGAAACAGTACCACGACCTCACGCCCTACGGGCACTACATCGAGGACTATCACATCCTCCAGGGGACCAAGGAAGAATGGTTCGTCCGGCAGATCCGCAATTCGCTGATGGGTGCCGGCGTGCCCATCGAATTCAGCAAGGGCGAGTGGGGACCGGGACAGCACGAGATCAACCTGCGCTACGCGACCCCCGTCGAGATGGCCGACCGCCACACGCTGCTCAAGCACGGCGCGAAGGAGATCGCCGCCCTCAACGGCATCGCGGTCACGTTCATGGCGAAGTGGCGCGCCGACCTCGCGGGGTCATCCTGCCACCTCCACAGCAGCCTCTGGGACACTGAGGGCGCGCGCAACCTCTTCTGGGACGACGCGGCGCGGCCGCTCGGCATGTCCGCGACGTGCCGCCACTACCTCGGCGGGCAGCTCGCCGGTGCGCGTCAGCTCGCCTACTTCTTCGCCCCCTACATCAACTCGTACAAGCGCTACCTCCCGGGCACCTTCGCGCCGGTGTTCGCGGTGTGGAGCCACGACAACCGCACCTGCGGGTTCCGGGTCGTCGGGCAGCGGCAGGGCCTCCGGCTCGAAAACCGGATCCCCGGCGCGGATGTGAACCCGTACCTCGCATTCGCCGCGACGATCGCCGCCGGGCTGTGGGGCATCGAGCACGCGATCGAGCCGCCGCCGATGTTCGAAGGAAACGCGTACCACGCCGAGGGGCTTCCGCGCATTCCGGCGACGCTGCGCGAGGCGACCGCCGAGCTCGGGCGCAGCGAGATCGCGCGCGCGGCGTTCGGCGACCGCGTCGTGGACCATTACCACCATACGGCCGCGCTCGAGCAGCACGAGTACGATCGAGCGGTCACGTGCTGGGAACTCGCCCGAAATTTCGAGCGGATCTGAGGAGGCGGCATCGGATGAGACTGCGCGACAAGGTGGCCGTGATCACCGGCGCGGGCGGCGCGATGGGCCGCCTCGCCGCGCTCACGTTCGCGCGCGAGGGGGCGCGCGTCGTCGCCGCGGACATCGCGCCCGCGGCCGTCCAGGAGACGTCCGCCGCCGTCGCCGCCGCGGGCGGCCGGGCGATCGCGGTCGCCTGCGACGTCTCGGTCGAGTCGCAGGTACGGGAGATGGTGCGCGCGGGCGTGGGGACGTTTGGGCGCGTCGACATCCTCTACAACAACGCGGGGATCTTCCCCGAGCGCGACGGCTCCGTCGTGGACGTCGAGGAATGGGTGTGGGATCACGTCATGGCGGTGAATCTCAAGAGCATCTACCTGTGCTGCAAGCACGGCATCCCGGAGCTGCTGCGCGGCGGTGGCGGCTCGATCATCAACGTCGCGTCGTTCGTGGCGCTCGTCGGCTGCACGGTCCCCCAGGACGCGTACACCGCGAGCAAGGGCGCGGTCATCGCGCTGACCAAATCGCTCGCCGTGCAGTTCGGCCCCAAGCACATCCGGACCAACGCGATCGCCCCGGGCCCGATCGAGACGCCGCTCCTGACGTCGTGGCTCCTCGATAACCCGGACGCGAAGCAGTTGCGCCTCAACCGCATTCCGATGGGCCGCTTCGGACGGCCGGAGGACATCGTCAGCCTCGCGCTCTATCTGGCGTCGGACGAGTCCACGTGGGTGAATGGCAGCGTGATGGTCGCGGACGGCGGCATCACGTCCAACTATTTCTGACCTCGGGACCGTCCGCTCACCGACGCGCCGATCACAGCTCCAGCTCCAGCAGCACGCCGCGGTCGACAAATCCGCATGCCGTGTAGAGCCGGATCGCCGCTGCGTTCTCTCGCGCCGTCCACACGTGCGTCTCCACCGCGCCCCGCTCCCGGCAGTGCTGTGCGACCGCCCGCAGCAGGCGGGTCCCGACTCCCCGGCCTCTGTATCCCGCATCGACGACCAGGTTATTGATCACGGCAATGTTGGCGCCGTGCGCCACGTCGGCCAGGACGAAAAGATCGAGAAAGCCGATCGCCTTGCCGTCGGCCTCGGCCACCCAGGCGGCGTAGTCCGGATCCTTGAGGGCGCCGCGCCACGCGCCCCCCCGGCGCTCGCGGTCCGCGTGCATCAACTGCTCGAGCAGCGGATGCACGCGCTCACCATCCCCTTCGTGCGCACGACGGATCTCCATGGCTCTTCTCCCCACGCGGTGGCGTTGACCGGGCGCCGGCCCGGTTCGGGCGATTCGTCGGACGCTCCCACCGTTCGGGAGCCGGAAGGTGCACGCCTCTCCGCCCGGCCCGGGCGGTCCGCGCCGTGCTACAATGCAGTACGGCCAGGATGCCTCCGGGGACCCCCCGGGGGCGTTTGCGTGTCAGGACGGGCTGGAGGTGCACGGATGCGCGCACGGCCGGGAACGCCGCAGGATGCTCAGACGATCGCCCGGATCTACAACGAGGGCATCGAGGATCGGGTCGCCACGTTCGAGACCCGCCCGCGGTCCGCGCGGGACGTCGAGGCATGGTTCGACGGCACGCATCCAATCGTCGTGGTCGAAGACGCGGGGCAGGTGCTCGCGTTCGCCTCGACGTCCACGTACCGCCCGCGGGAGTGCTACGCGGGGATCGCAGAGTTCTCGGTCTACGTCGCGCGTGCGGCACGCGGCCGCGGCGCCGGCCGCGCCGCCATGCAGGCGCTCATCGAGGAAGCGGAGCGCGCCGGCTTCTGGAAACTGGTGTCGCGCGTGTTTCCCGAGAACGTCCCGAGCCTCTCGCTGCTCCGCTCGCTCGGCTTCCGCGAGATCGGCACCTACGAACGGCACGCCCGGCTCGACGGGATCTGGCGCGACGTCGTGATCGTCGAGCGCCTGATCCCCGCGAACCTGACCCCCTGACCCGCGGCGCGTGCCGCCTCGAGCCTACCGCAGGCCGTACGCCGCGACCGTGCGCCCGGCGCCGATATAGACGCGGCCGTTGGCCACCGCCGGCGTAATGAACTGGCGCGAGCTCCCGAGCGCGTCCGCACCGCTCGACGCGTACACCTGAGCGCCGGTCAGCGCGTTCAGCGCGTACAGCGTGCCGTCACCCGCGCGAGGACCGCCGGCGCGCGTGTCGACGACCCACACGAGTCCGTCCTCCGCGCCGGCGCTCGAGACGGCCGGAGCCCCGGCGCTCTCCATCGAGGGACTGCACCAGGCGACCGTGAACGCCGCGTCGCGCGATCCGCCGGCGGTCCCAAGCCGAAGCGCGACCACCCCCCCGGTGCCGCCGCAGGGCGCCGGCTGCCGGCTGTGCCCGGGCACGAGCACGAACCGCCCGCGCGTCCCCGCGTCCCAGTACGCCGCGGACGAGAAGACCTGCGGCGCGCCGCCCTGGCACGTCCCGAACACGCACTGGCTGTAGACGCCCTCGCCGGTGATTCCGTTGCCCTTCGAGAGGCCGCCCATCTGATCGGCGTTGATGAGGTAGGCGACGCCCTGCTTCCCGGCGATGAACAGGAGATGCGGCGTCGCCACGTCGGGCTGCGCCGGCACCACGAGCGGCACCGTCGACCCGAGATCGACGTCGTCCTGGTTCAGCGCGATGTAATTGCTCGGCGTGAAGTAGTCGCGCGCCGCCCCCGAGAAGCGCAGGGGCTGCGTGGTCAGACGGAGCACGGTATCGCCGAAATCGTTGGATCCGTTCGAATCGCTGTTGCCGGTCGCCGCGTACAGATTGCCGTCGCCGTCCGCGGACACGCCCCCCGCGGCCCAGATGCCGCCCTCGCGGCCGGTCGGCGTGGCGTATGCCTCCTGCTTGCCGGGCGAATCGGCGGGGATGCCGACGACCCAACCGTGGTACGGTCCGCAGTCGCCCCAGTACCCGCCGAACGGGACGTAGACGACACCCCGGACCAACACCAGCGCGCCGCGCTGCTCCTGGACGCCCGAATCGAAGTGCAGTCCGGACGACGACGGCGGCGTCACCACGACCGGCCAGCCCGACCGCATGCGCCCCGTTCCCAAGTCGAGCGCCGCCGCCCGAAACACCTTCGTCCGACCGCCGTCCGGAGTGGTCAGGCCCACGACGTACACCGTGGACGACCCGCGATCGATCACCGGCGTGCTCGTGATCCCCACGGGATCGATGTCGCCGCAGGGCAGCGCGGAACGCGGGACCGGGGCGCCGAGCGACACCGGGCCCCAGACGGGCTTCCCGTCCGCCGCGTCAAGCGCGTACACCGAATCGTTTTCGGTCACGACGACCACCAGCGTGCGCGTCGCGCCCGACGCCGAGAGGCCGGAGGCGACGAGCGGCTGGGCGTACACGTCCCCGTCCATGGCCGCCGTCCAGAGTTTGCCGAAGCGGCCGCCGTGGACACTGTCCGGAGTCAGCGCGCGCTCCGCGGCGTTCCACCCGGTCCGGGCGGGATCGCCGTGAAACGTCAGCACGTCGACGTCACCGCCGGCGGGCGCGGGAGACGCGGAGGACCCGGACAGCAGCACCGCTACCGCAAGCAGGAACACGCCGGCCTGCATGGTATGCCTCAACCATCGCCTACTCATGGGGCACCTCCCGGTCCGGTTCCGTGGACCTTGCCGATTCAGATTGAGTGTTCCCATCGACGGGGAAAGGATAGAGGGTATGGCTAGAGACCAGGCGGTCCCGTCCTCGATCCCCGCGGCGCTCCGGCTGACGCCCGGGGCGTGGCTGAACGCCCCCCGGCTGGGTCGGGCGTTCGGGCGTGCCATCGGCGGATTGTGGACGCACGGGGATCTCTTTTCGGGAGCCGCGATCAGCTTCTACGCGCTGTTCTCGCTGCTGCCGATGGCGGTCCTCTTCGCGATCCTCCTGAGCCTCGCCTTCCCGCACGCGCGAATCGACCGGATCCTCGGGCGCATCCTCGGGGGCGCCCAGCACCCCGACATCCTCGTGCAGACGGTGCAGGACGCGTACGCCCACCGCGGCTCCTACGGCTGGTGGGGCAGCATCACACTGATCCTGTCCTCGACGGGCGTCTTCGGCGCCCTGCAGGTCGCGCTGGACCGCGTGTTCGAGAGCCGCGGCCGCTTCCTCCCTACTCGAGTCGCGGTGGGCGTGCTGATGATGGTGGGATCGCTGCTGATCTTTATCGGCGCGATGGTCGGCACGGTGCTCGCGATTCGCCTGATCCGCTTCAGCGGACTGGCGCCGCTCGTGGGCGTGCCGATCACGCCGCAGGCCGCTGGCAGGATCGCCGCGCTGTTTCCCGCGGTGGCGCAGTTCGTGGTCTTCTGGGTCGGCTATCGGTTCCTCCCGAACGTCCCGGTCCGGTGGCGCGAGGCATGGCCGGGCGCGCTGATCGCCACGATCCTGTGGCAGATCATCAACTATCTGGTCGGCCTGTACATCGGCCGGGTCGCGGACTACACGTCGCTGTACCAGTCGCTCGGGGTGATCGTCGCGCTGCTCGCATGGATCTATGCGCTGGCCTGCACGTTCTTGTTCGGCGCGGAGATCGTCGCCGCGTACGCGCCGCGCCGTCCGTCCGCCCTCGCCCTGCGGACGCGGGGCCTCGCCGTCCCGGGGGAGGGAGACTTGCTGGCCCGGTGAAGTAACACGTGCGGCCGGGTTCTCACCCGGCCCGCCCGGGAGGTTCCTATGCGCATCGCCCTCTGCCAGCTCGGCTCGTCTCCCAGCAAGCCCGAGAATCTGGATGCCGCCCGCCGCGCGCTGCGGGACGCCAAGCAGCGCGGCGCCGATGTGGCCCTCCTGCCCGAGGTGTTCATGGCGTTCCTCGCGCCCAAGGACCCGGTCACGGCCGCCGAGGTGGCCGAGCCCGTCGACGGGCCGTTTGTGTCGGCCCTCGCCGCGGAGGCACGCGCGCTCGGGCTGTACGTCGGCTGCGGGATCTGGGAAACCGCGCCGGGCGAGGCCGCGCGCGCGTTCAATACCACGGTGCTGCTCGGACCCGGCGGCGACCTGCTGCTGCGGTACCGCAAGACGCACCTGTTCGACGCGTTCGGGTACCGCGAGTCCGACCGCATCGTCCCCGGCAGCGAGCCGCCGGGCGTCGTGCGCACGCCGCTCGGCACGTTCGGCCTGCTCGTCTGCTACGAGCTGCGGTTCCCGGAGTTGGCCCGCCTCGTGACGCTCGCCGGCGCCGACGTGCTGCTGCTTCCGGCCGCGTGGGCCGCGGGGACGCTGAAGGAAGACCACTGGACGACGCTGCTCGCCGCGCGCGCGATCGAGAACACGATCTTCGTCGCGGGTGCGGACCAGGTCGGCAACACCTTCGCCGGCCGCAGCCGGCTCGTGGACCCGATGGGCGTCACCCTCGTCGACGGGGGCGAGGAACCGGGCGTGTTCATCGGCGACGTCGATCTCGAGCGGATCGCACGGGTGCGCGAGAAGCTGCCCGCCCTCCGGCACCGGCGCGAGGCGCTGTACGCGCGGCCCGAGGTGGGCGCGCGCCGCTAACCGTGCACACGGATGACGTGGGGGCCGGCCGCGACTGCGGCCGGCCCCCGGTGTGACACCCGTGAGACCCGGCTACGAGCGGGCGGTCACCTTCGCCCCGGCGTAGACCGGCGTGAGCCAGTGCCGGTACTGCGGCACCCGCCCTTCGGTGACCGCGAAATAGGCGTCCTGCAGCCGGCGCGTCATCGGACCGGGCTTCCCCGTTCCCACGGCGTAGTGGTCCACCGAGTTGATGGGCGTGATCTCCGCCCCGCTGCCGCAGAAGAACGCCTCGTCGGCCACGTAGAGCTCGGTGCGGTCCATCTCGCGCTCCTGCACCGGCACCTTGAGCACGTCGCGCGCAAGCTCCAGAATCGTCTCGCGCGTGATCGACTCCAAGATGTTCGACGTCACCGGCGGCGTCACGAGCGTCCCGCGCCGGACCATGCACAGGCAGGCCCCCGGGCCCTCGGAGACCTTGCCGCGCTCGTTCAGCATGATCGGCTGCCCGGAGTAGCCGTGGTTCTTCGCTTCCATCGCCGCCAGGCGGCTGTTGTGGTAGTTCGCGCCGGCCTTGACGCGCGGCGGCATCGACGTGTCGGCGATCCGCTGCCACGAGCTGACCCCGCAGTCCACGCCGTCGGTGACGCCTTTGGTGTGCGGCGCGTGGCGGGTCGCGATGTAGCCGCCGATCGGCGGCTCCGCCGGCGGGTACGACGTCTGCTCGCCCTCGCCGACGTACAGGCACAACCGGTACCATGCGGTCCCCTCGTACTTGTTGGCGCGGAGGACGTCGATTTGGGCGCGGGTCAGCTCCTCCGGAGACCACGGGATCGGCATGCGCATGATCTTCGCGGACTCGCGCAGCCGCGCGAGGTGGTCGTCATTCCTGAAGATGTACAGTTCGCGCTCGTCTCCGTTCCAGTACGCGCGCACGCCCTCGAACACGTTCGCGCCGCGCGTGGCGGTGGCGGCCATGACGTGCACGGTGGCGCGCTCCCGTGGAACGATCTCGCCGTTAAACCAGAGCCACTGCGCTTGCTCAGCCATCGTGAGTACCTCCCCGGCCGCCGACACCCGCGGCCACGACCGTTGTTCCGCTTCCTCCCCCGAGATTCCTCGTCGCCGGGAACGGCCGGGCGCGCTCAGCCCGCGGAGCCCTTCGCCGGCGTCCGCCGGGCCCCGCCGCGCGGCGCCGGTGCGCCGACGTTCAGGCGCTGCGGGACGCGCAGAATGTCCGCCCAAAGATCCCCGACCGCGGCCAGCCGGTCGAACACGGTGGAGATCGTCCACCGGAGCGGGTCGACACCCGCGCGCAGTTCCGCCCAGGTCACCGGCACGCTCACGGTCGCCTCCGGCACCGGCCGGAGACTGTACACGCTCGCGAGCGTCTTGCCGCGCACGTTCTGGTTGTAATCCACGAACACTTTGCCCACGCGGTCGGTGACCGCCCACGCCGTCGTGACGCGGTCGGGATGCGCGTCGGCCAGCCAGGTCGCGACCGTCTTCGCGAACGCGTGCGTCTCCGCGTACGTGTACCGCCGCTCGATCGGCACGAACACGTGGAGGCCGGTCTTCCCGGAGGTCTTGAGAAACGTCCGCAGGCCGAGGGCCTCGAGCGCGTCGCCCACCCAGAGCGCGACCTCGCGCGCCGCGTCGAACCCCCGCCGGCTGTAATCGGGATCCATCTCGCCGTGGCGGCGCGTCGGTCCCGTCCCGGGCGGATAGAGGAACGGGTCGATGTCGAACACGACGGAGTCGGGATAGTTGAGGACGCTGCCCTCGATCGCCGCCTCCGACCCCGCGAACGCGGCCGTCGGCCGCCCGGCGCCTCGCCCGGGCACCGGCGCGATCCGCGAGAACCACGCGTGCATCTCGATGCAGCCCAACTGCGCGAGCCACAAGAGCGTCGCGCCGTCCGCGCCCACCACGAACTCGATGTCCCGCTTGCCCTGATCCGACCAGACCCGCATGCGGCGCACAAACGCGGGCGCGTCGGTCACGTCCTTCTGGAAGAAATCGTCGCCGTGGATGCCGTTCGGGAACCGCCGCAGCGTCAGAAGGCGGTCGCGCAGGTGGGGCACCAGGTGCGGGCCGATGCGCCGGTAGTACTCGACGACATCGCCCTTGGTGAGGCCGAGCTCCGGAAAGAAGATCTTGTCGAGATTCGTGAACACGAGCCCCGACGGGGCCGCGGGGCGCCCGACCTCCGCCGCCGCGCTCCGGTCTGGGCGAAGGCGCTCGGGCGCCGTCCCGGCGGCCGCCGCGGTGTCCGCGCTCGTGGCCAGCACCACGTCCTCGGGCCGCACGTCGTCGCGCACCCGCACGAACACAGGATGCCTGAGCACGCCGTCCGGCGTGCGCTCGCCGTACGTGACCTCGACCACCACCTCCGGACGCACCCAGGTCGCCGGCGTGAGCGTCCGCGGCCGCGTGGCAAACGGGCGAGTCGGGGTGATCAGCGGGTCGAGCCGCCGCCGCAGCGCGGCGATGTCGGCGTCGCCCAGTCCGCCGCCGACCTGCCCCACGTGCACGAGCGCGTGCGTGCCGGGATCGAACTGACCGAGGACCAGCGCCCCAAACGTGCGCGCCCGCTGGCCCTTCCCCCGCGTAAACCCGCCCACGACGGCATCGAGCGCCTGGCGGATCTTGATCTTCTGCCACGCCGGACTGCGGACCCCGGGCAGGTACGGGCTCGCCGCCCGCTTGGCGACGATCCCTTCGAGCCCGTGCTGGCGCGCCGCGTCGAACAGCGCGCGGCCGTCGTCCGCCACGACGTCGGTCCGGATGACCCCGGCGGGCAGGCGGATCCCGTCGAGCACCCGCCGCCGCTCGGAAAGCGGCGAGCGTCTCAGATCGTGCCCGTCGAGATAGAGGCAGTCGAAGACGGCGTAGACGACCGGGATGCGGCGGACCGCGTCGGCCACGTCCGGCCCTGAGAGGTGCAGGCGCTGCTGCAGCTGGGCGAAGCTCGACCGGCCCTGGTCGTCGGGCGCGATGATCTCACCGTCGAGCACCACGTCCCAGCAGTCGAGGAGGCTCAGTGCGCCGACGACCTCCGGAAACTGCGCGTTGAGGCGGTGCTGCGTCCGGCTGGAGAGCGTGATCTCCTGCAGCGGGCCGCGGCGGCGGATGTAGGCGAGCGCGCGGACCCCGTCCCATTTGACCTCGAACAGCCATCCGGGCCGGCTGAACGGCTGCTCCGTCGACTCCGCGAGCATCGGCGGAAAGGGCTTGGGAAACGGGTCGGCGCCCTCGTCGTCGCCGCCGGGCGCGGCGCCGGACTTGCGCCCTCGCCGGGCGCGCGAGGCCCGCCCCGGCGGATCCGGCGGCGTGCCCGGCAGCCAGCGGGCCCCCGCGTCGGACGCGATCTCCTCGATCGGCCGGCCGCTCTTGACCGACCGCGTCCCGGTGGGCACGTACCCCGGCGCCGCGAAACTGTCCTTCCCCTTAAAGAGCAGCCAGTCGCGCCCCTCGTTCCGCTTCGTCCGCACGAGGTGGAACTCGCCGCGCATCTTCTCCCCGAAAAAGTCGAGGGTCAGCTTCCCGGCCCGGAACGCCGCGGCCGGATCGCCTTCGCGGCACAGGTACGTGCCGCGGTCCCACAGCATCACGCTCCCGGCGCCGTAGTTGTCCTCCGGGATGATCCCCTCGAACTCCCCGTACTCGAGCGGGTGGTCCTCCACCAGCACGGCGAGGCGCTTGTCCGCGGGATCGAGCGACGGGCCTTTCGGCACCGCCCACGAGCGCAGGACGCCCTCCATCTCGAGCCGCAGGTCCCAGTGCAGCCGCGTCGCGTGATGTTCCTGGACGACGAACTTCGGCAGCGCGTCGGCCGCCGCCGTCGGGCCCGCGCCCTGCGGCTCCGGCGTCTTGTCGAACCGCCGCTTGCGGCGGTACTCGTTAAGTCCCACGGACCGCCGCGAGGAGCCGCGAAGCGTACTCGACCGCTTCGGTGCCGGTCTCGTGCGTGAAGTAGCAGAACACGGGGCGGAGCTCGGCGTGGGCCCGGATCTGCTCGATCCACGTCTGCAGCTGCTCGTCCGTGTACCGGAGCCGGTGCAGCCGGTAGTAGGCGAACGGCGCGGTATACACGAGCGGCTCGCAGCTCTTGTCGTCCTCGGCGATGCAGAAGGCCGCCCGGTACTTGCGCAGCAGCGCGTAGGTCGCCTCGTCGTGCCAGCTCGCGTGGCGAAACTCGACGGCCGTGTACGGCAGCGGCGGGAGCGCGGCGAGAAACCGCTCGAGCAGCTCGAGGTCCCGGCGCAGCGTGGGCGGCAGCTGAAACAGCACCGGCCCGAGCCGGGGCCCGAGCTCCGACACCCGCTCGTACAGCCACCGCAGGTCATCGTCCACGTCGCGGAGGCGCTTCTGATGCGTGATGCGCCGGTGCGCCTTGATCGCGAACCGGAAGGCCTCCGGCGTCTGCGCCGCCCAGCCGGCGAGCATCGACGATGTCGGCATCCGGTAGAACGACACGTTGATCTCGACCGTCGGCAGCACCGACGCGTAGTGCGACAGGAACCGGTCGTTTGGGAGGCCCTCGGGGTAGAACCCGCCCTTCCACTGGGCGAACGCGAAGCCCGAGGTGCCGGCGAGGACACGGCCGCCCTCCTCGAGAGGCCCGCGATCGACCGCCGTGCGTCCGTCCATCCCTATCCCTCCGAGCGGAGCAGCAGGCCCTGCTCGCGCGCGATGCGCATCACCCACGCGAACACGCCGACGGCGATCGCGAACAGCACCACGTTGCTGGCCGCCGCCCACGCCACGTGCTCCCACGGCAGGGGCTTCCCCGCGAGCACCGCGCGCATGCCCTCGAACGCGTGCGTCGTGGGCAGGAGCCAGGCGACGCGCTGCACGGCCGGCGGCAGCACCGCGACCGGATAGAACACCGCCGAGAACGGCTGGAACAGGAACGCGACCGCCCAGGCCAGCGCCTCGGCGCCCTGACCGAACCGGAGGATGAGCGCGGTCGTGATGATCCCCATGCCCCACGCGGCGGCGATCAGGTTGAGGACGAACGGCAGCAGCGGCAGCCCGTAGTGAAAGATGTTGAAGGCGTAGAAGGCGAGCGCGAGGACGCCGAGCAGCGCGCCGACGACGACCACCTTCAACACGCCGAGCAGCATCGTGGCGCACAGAAACTCCGCGGTGCTGATCGGGCTCACGAAGACGTTGATGAGGTTGCGCGTCCAGATGTCCTCGAGAAACGACACCGAGATCGCCTGCTGGGCCCGGAAGAACAGGTCCCACAAGATCATCCCGCCGAGGAGAAACGCGATCGCCCCGGCGCCGCCTTGAAGCTTTGCGACGTACACGCTCAGGAAGCCCCACACCAGCAGGTCCATCAGCGGCCAGTACACGATCTCGAGCGACCGGATCAGGCTGCGCCGGTACAGGTACACCTGGCGCTGCAGCAGCGCCAGGATCCGGCCGCCGCTGAGGCCCCGGCGCAGCGGGGGGACCGCCGCGGCTACCGCGTCCACGCGCTCTCCTCCTCGCGCGCGAGGTCGAGGAACATGCGCTCGAGCGTGTCCCGCTCGAACCGACGCAGCACGTCGGCCGGCGTGCCGTCCGCGAGCAGGCGGCCGCGGTGCAGGAACAGGATGCGGTCGCTCAACCGCTCGACCTCCTGCATGTTGTGGGAGGTATAGAAGAGCGTCATCGCGCGCTCCGCCACGATGTCGCGCAGGACCGCACGCACGCGGTCGGCGCTGTCCGGGTCGAGGCTGGCCGTCGGCTCGTCGAGGAACAGGACCTCGGGATCGTTGAGCAGCGCCTTGACGAGCCCCAACCGCGTGCCCTCGCCGGACGACAGCCGCCCCGCCGCGCGGTCGCGCAGCGCGACCAGCCCGAACCGCTCGAGCAGGCGGTCGATGCGGCCCCGCGCCCCCGCCACGCCGTACAGCCGCGCGAACACAAACAGATTTTCGCACACGGTGAGGTTCCCGGGAAGGGAGACGTACGGCGACGTGAAGTTGACGTGCGCCAGGATCCGCTGCCGCTCCTGGGGCATCGGCAGGTCGAGGATGCGCACCGCGCCCCGAGTCGGGTTGAGCAGCCCGAGCAGCATGCCGAGCGTCGTCGTCTTCCCCGCGCCGTTCGGGCCGAGGAAGCCGACGATCTCGCCGCGGCCGATGGTGAACGAGAGATCCTCCACCACCACCGTGTCACCGTACCGCTTCGTCAGGTGCTCGGCGCTGATCGCAGGACGTGCGAACGCGGAGGCCACGCCAGACATTATACACCGCGTCCGGCGGACCAACTCCGCCCGACGGATGCACGCGCCGCGGCCTTTTGCAAATGCCACCCTCCTCGCCTATAATAAGGAACCGTACGGCCAGCAGCTTACCGAGGCTCGAGCCAGGGGCGTGCATGAACAGCCTGGACGGCGTGGCCAAGATCGCGTTTCGCGGCGTTTCGAAACACTACCCCCAGGCCCCCCGACCCGCGGTGGATGCCGTCAGTTTCGACGTGCGCGCGGGCACGATCTGCATGATCGTCGGCACATCGGGGTCCGGCAAGACGACGCTCATGCGCATGGTCAACCGCCTGATCGAGCCGAGCGCGGGGGCGATCCTGATCGACGGACGCAACGTCCTCGACGAGGACCCCATCGCCCTGCGGCGGCGGATCGGTTACGTGATCCAGCAGGTCGGCCTGTTTCCGCACATGACGATCGCGGAGAACGTCCGGGTGACGGCCGAGATCGCGGGCTGGGAGCGGGACCGTCTGGCCGGCCGCGTCGACGAGCTGCTCACGCTCGTCGGGCTCGTGCCCCGCGAGTACCGGCAACGCTTTCCCCGGCAGCTCTCGGGCGGGGAGCAGCAGCGGGTCGGGATCGCGCGGGCGCTCGCCGCGGACCCCGGACTGCTCCTGATGGACGAGCCGTTCGGCGCGCTCGACGCCATCACGCGCGGCCGCATGCAGCAGGAGCTGTTGCGGATCCAGCGCGGCGTCCGCAAGACGATTCTGTTCGTCACGCACGACGTCGAAGAGGCGCTCCGCCTTGGCGATCAGATCGCGGTCATGTCGGAGGGGCACCTGGCGCAGGTCGGCACGCCGATCGAGATCCTCGCGCGCCCGGCGAACGAGTTTGTGAGCCAGCTCATGGGAGCGGACAACATCGTCCGCCAGCTCGAGTACCTGCCGGTCACCATGGCGCTCGAGCCCGGCCCGGCCGACGGCCGCGCGCACGACGGGGCGCCCCGCGTCCGTCCGACCGCCACGCTGCTCAACGCCATCGTCACGCTGCTCGACACGGGCGCGGCCGCGCTCGCCGTCGAGGACGAGGGCGGCGCGCCGATGGGATTCGTCACGCTCGCGTCCATCAACCGTCACATCGCCAGCACCCGCCGCGGCGAGCCCGCGCCCGCCCGATGACCCGCGCGCGCGCGCACGCCGCGGCCCGGTAGACGCGACGATGCCGTTCCTGCTGGATCCCGCCCGGTACAACCTCGCCGACCCGTCGAGCCTGCCGCATCTTGTCGCGCAGCACCTGTCGATCGTCGCGACGAGCATGCTCATTTCCGTCGTGATCGCGCTGCCGCTCGCCGTGGCGATCTCGCGGTACCGCCGGCTGTACCTGCCCGTGATCACCGTCGCCGGCCTGCTCTATACGATCCCGGGCCTCGCGCTGCTCTCCTTCCTCGTCCCGTTCACCGGGCTCAATGCGACGACGATCATCATCCCGCTGATCCTGTACGCGCAACTGGTGCTGATCCGGAACACGGTCGCCGCGATCGACGGGATCGACCCGGTGCTGCTCGAGGCGGCGCGCGCGATGGGGATGGACCGCGGCCAGATCCTGCGCCGCATCGTGCTGCCGCTGGCCCTTCCCCTGATCGTCGCCGGCGTCCGGGTGGCGACCGTGACCACGATCGGCATCGCCTCCCTGGCGGCCCTGGTCGGTGCCGGCGGGCTCGGCGACCTGATCTTCACGGGCATCCAGAACAGCAACTACGACGAGGTGCTCGGCGGCGGCATCGTGATCGGGGCGCTGGCCGTCACCGCCGACGTCGTGCTGCTGTTCGTCCAGCAGGCGCTGAACCGCGGGCGCCTCCCGGTGACGACCGCATGAGCGCGCGTCCGCGCCCGCGCGGCGGGAGGACGCAGCCGTGCTAGGGCGCCTCGCCGCGTTCATCGCCGACCCCGCCAACACCTACGCGGCGCACACCCTCCAGTACATCACGCTGTGCGCCGCTGCGTCTGCGCTGGCCATCGTCATCGGCACGCCGCTCGGCATCGCCGTGTCGCGGCGCCCCGTGCTGGCGTTCCTCGCGATCAACGTGAGCGGATTCATGCGCGCGATCCCCGTGATCGCGTTTCTCGCGTTCGCGATTCCGTATCTCGGGCTCGGCTTCACGCCGTCGCTCGTGGCCCTCGCCGTGCTCGGCATCCCGCCGATCCTCCTGAACACGTACACCGGCATCCGCGGCATCGACCCGGCGATGATCGACGCCGCCCGCGGCTGCGGGATGACGCGGTGGCAGATCGTGCGGCGGATCCAGCTCCCGCTGGTCCTGCCCGTCGTCGCCGCGGGCGTCCGGACGTCAGTCGTGCAGATCGTCGCGACGGCGACCCTCGCGTCGATCATTGGAGCCGGCGGGTACGGCGACTACATCTTGTCCGGCCTCTATCAGGTCGATACGACCCAGATCCTCGCGGGAGCGGTCCCGGTGACGCTGCTCGCGATGGCCGCCGAGCTGTCGCTGGGATGGGCGCAACGCGCCCTCACCCCTGCGGGAGTCTCGGAGCCGGTCCGGAGGTGAGACGCACCCGCACGCCGCGCTCGGAACGCGGACATCACGTGCACACACGGCTCGATTCGAGCACCACGAGGAGGGGACGATAGATGGGACGATACGTTCGCGCTCTGCGCGCCTTCGCGGCGTGCACGCTCTCGATTGCGCTGCTCGTCGCGGGCGGAGGCTCCTGGACCGCGGCGGGAGCCGCCGCGATGGGGCATCTCACGGTCGGAGGCAAGCTGGACACCGAAGCGCAGCTGCTGACCGAGATGTATACGCAGCTGCTTCGGCACGCGGGGTTTGACGTCACCGAGAAGGCGAAGCTCGGAACGAACGACATCGTCCACAACGCGATCGTGAGCGGGCAGATCGACCTTTACCCCGAGTTCACGGCGACCGGCCTGGCGCGGCTCAAGCTGACGTCCACGCACAACGATCAGCAGGACTACGCGCTCGTCAAGGCCGGCTACGAGAAGCAGTTCCACATCACGTGGCTCGCGTTCGCGCCGCTGAACGATACCTACGGCATCTGCTCGACGCAGGCGCGCGCGGGCCAGCTGCACGCCACGAAGGTCTCGGACCTCGGGTCCGCCGCGTCCACGCTGACCGTCGCGACGCCGCCGGACGGCCAGACCGACCCCAACGTGCTGCCCGGCATGAACAGCCGGTACGGCTTCACGTTCGGCAAGGCGACGGTGCTTGTCGAACCGCTGACGTTCTCCGCGGTCCAGGAAGGCAAGGCCGACGTGAACGTCTGCTACACGACGAGCGCGCTTGATCGCCAAGGACAAATTCGTGCTGCTCACGGACGACAAGCATCTGTTCCCGATCTACCACCCGGCGCCGATCGTGCGGGACGACACGCTCCACCGCGACCCCGCGATCGCCACGACGCTGAACCCGCTGGCGCCGAAGCTCACCTCCGAAGTGAGCCAGGAGCTGCAGCTCGAGGTCGTGAACGGCAAGTCGGTCAGCCAGGCGACGACCGACTGGCTGAAGAGCGTCGGGCTGCTCTAGCCGCGCGCGGCGCGATCCCGTGGCCCGGGCGGCCGGCGGCCGCCCGGGCCTTCGTCCGCCCTACAGGAGGCCGGCCCGCCGCCACCGAACCGGCACGCGTATCCCGCGACGAGGAGGCTCGTGTTCATGGCTGAGAAGGAGATCGCCCTCCATATCCCCGGGCCGGTCCCCGTCGAACCGGACGTGCTTGCCGCGATGGCGCAGCAGCCGCGCCAGCACTACGGCGACGAGTGGCTCGTCTTCTACCACGCGTTCATCGGCCGCCTCCGCCAGGTCTACCGGACCGCGGGCTCGATCTATCCGCTGCCCAGCTCGGGCACCGGCGGCATCGAGGCGATGCTGAGCACGCTGATCGGCGCCGACGGATCGGTCGGGGTCGTCGTCAACGGATTTTTCGGCGACCGCGTGCGGCAGATCGCGGAGTCGCATTCGTCCCGCGTGGAGACGCTCGCGATCCCATGGGAGCGGCCGGCCGACCCCGGCGAAGTCCGGACGTGGTTGCGGCGCACTAAGGTCGGACTGCTCGCGGTAGTGCACAGCGACACGTCGACCGGCGTCATTAACCCCGTCCAGGAGATCGCGGCCGCGGCCCGCGAGGAAGGCGTCCCGGTCGCGGTCGACGCGGTGTCGTCGCTCGGCGGCATGCCCGTCGAGACCGACGCGTGGGGATTCGCCGCGGTGTCGTCCGCGTCGCAGAAGTGCCTAGAAGCGCCCCCCGGCCTCGCGCCGGTCGCGGTCACCCAGGTCGGCTGGGACGTCATCGACCGGCAGTCCGGCGGCCCGCGGGGCTGGTATCTCAATCTGCGGACCTGGCGCGAGTACGAGCGCATCTGGCCCCACCACCCGTACCCCGTGACGATCGCGACGAACAACATCTTCGCGCTGGACCGCGCGCTCGAGCGCATCCTCGCCGAGGGACTCGATGCGCGGTACGCGCGCCACCGGGAGGCGCAGTTGCTGCTACGGCGGGGCCTGGAGCGCCTCGGTTTTCGGCCATTCGCGGACGAACGGTGGGCCTCGCCCACCGTGACGGTCGCGTATCCTCCCGAGGGTATCGAGGCGAATGCCCTGATCACAGCGCTTCGCGCGCGCCACGGCATTGCGATCTCCGGCGGCCTGACCCAGCTCGCGGGCAAGGTCGTGCGGATCGGACATCTCGGCGCGCAGGCGCGCCCCGCGCTGATGCAGCGCATCGTGGACGCCCTGGACGCCGCCCTCAAGGAACAGACCCCCGCACGACGCTAGGCACAGGTCCGTCCGGTTGACAGGTGGATGCGTCCGCGCTACTATACAGTTAGTGTCACAAACAGTTCGCGAGGCGAATCGAATGATTCCCCGGTCGGGCGTGGGCGCACCGGCCCGGCTTGTCCCGTCGCGGGCGGCGGGAGAATGCGCCGCGCGGCTGCTGGACGTGGCACCGCTCGCCATGCGGTTCATCCGCTCGCAGATGCGCCGCCGGATGCCGGGGCTCACGATGGCGCAGTACCGCGCGATGTCGTACCTTTACCGGAATCGCGGCTGCACGCTGCGGGCGCTCGCCGATCACCTGGGCGTGACGCCGCCGACGTGCTCGGCGCTCGTCGGACGGCTGGTCGACCGCGGCATCGCGACCCGGACGACGAACCTGGCGAACCGGCGTGAGGTCACGCTGCGGCTGACGCCGGCCGGGCGGACTCAGTTCGAAGGCGCCAAAGAAGCGGCACGGCGCCGGACGGCGGGCGTGCTGGCGCTACTCCCGGACACGACCCTCCGCCGCCTCACCCAGCACTTCGACGCCCTGGCGGCAGCGTTCACGGACACGGAGGTGAATGGAGACCGATGACAGACGACCAAGCGGGCGCCGTCCTGACGCCGGCGATCGACGAGCACCCCCGAGAGACGCCGGCGCCGACGATCCGCACGGTGGACCTGACGAAGCGCTTCGGCGACATCATCGCCGTGAACGAGGCGTCCATCGAGGTCGGCGCCAGCGAGATCTACGGGCTGCTCGGCCCGAACGGCGCGGGCAAGAGCACGATGATCAAGATCTTGACGACGCTGCTGCCGCTGACGGCGGGACAGGCCTGGGTGGCCGGCTGCGACGTGACGCAGGACCCGTCCCGCGTGCGGCGCCGGATCGGCTACGTGCCCCAGGCGCTCTCCGCCGACGGGGCGCTGACCGGATACGAAAATCTCCTCGTCTCCGCGCGGCTGTACGGCCTGCGCGCCGAGGACCGGTCGCAGCGCATCGCGGAGGCGCTCGAGCTCGTCGGGCTCACCGACGCGTCCCAGCAGCTGGTGCGGCAGTACTCCGGCGGGATGATCCGCCGGCTCGAGATCGCGCAGGCGATGCTGCACCGCCCGGCGGTCCTGTTCATGGACGAGCCGACGGTCGGCCTCGATCCGGTCGCGCGCCGCGCCGTCTGGGAGCACGTCCTGCGGCTGCGCGACACGTTCCGCACCACGATGATGATCACGACGCACTACATGGAAGAGGCCGACGGGCTGTGCGACCGCGTCGCCGTGATGCATCTCGGGCGCGTGGCCGTGATCGGCACGCCGCAGGAGCTGAAGACGCAGGTCGGCGCCGGCGCGTCGATGGACGACGTGTTCATGCACTTCACCGGCGCCAGCATCAATGAGTCAGGAGGAAACTATGGTGAGGTCCTACGCACCCGCCGCACCGCCCGCCGTCTATCCTGAGCGTCCGGCGGGGTTCGTCACGTTCCTCGGCCACGTCTTCACCGTCGCCGACGCGGAGATCCGCAAGCTCCAGCACGACCCGGTCGAGCTGCTCATGCGCGCGGTCCAACCGACGCTGTGGCTGGTCGTGTTCGGGCAGGTCATGTCGCACCTGCGCGGCGTCCCCACCGGCAAGCTGACGTACCTGGACTTCATGGCGCCCGGCATCCTCGCCCAGAGCGTGCTGTTCATCGCGATCTTCTACGGGGTCTCGGCGATCCGAGAGCGCGACATGGGGGTGCTGCAGAAATACCTCGTCAGCCCGATCTCGCGCGTCTCGCTCGTGCTCGGGAAGGCGCTGTCCGCCAGCGTGCGGGCGCTGTCGCAGGGTGTGATCGTGTACATTCTCGCGCTCCTGCTGCACATCCACGCGACCTGGCAGCCGCTGAACATCCTCGGCGTCCTGCTGCTGATCGTCATGGGCTCCGCCGTGTTCTCGACGTTCTCGCTCGTGATCGCGTGCATCGTGAAGACGCACGAGCGCGTGATGGGCATGGGCCAGGTGATGACGATGCCGCTGTTCTTCGCGAGCAACGCGATCTATCCCATCGTACTGATGCCCGGCTGGCTCAAGATCATCGCGACCGTCAACCCCCTGACCTACGAGGTGGACGGCCTGCGCGCCCTCATGGTGCAGGGCGGCACCAGCGTGTACGGGCTCGGCGTGGACTTCGCGGTGCTGCTGGCGTTCTCGGCGGCCCTGATGGCGCTGGCCGCGCGGCTGTACCCGCGGCTCGTGACCTAACCGGGCAGGAGCAGCACCTTGCCCGCGGTGGCCCGGCTCGCGAGCGTCCGGTGGGCGTCCGCGGCTTGGGCCAGCGGGAACGTCCGGTCGATCCGGACACGGAGCCGTCCGGAGGTTACCCACTCGAAGAGGTCGTTCGCCCGGGCGAGCAGTTCCTCGCGCGTCGCGATGTAGTGCCCCATCGTCGGCCGCGTCAGAAAGAGCGAGCCTTTGTACTGAAGGATCTGCGGGTCGATCGACGGGGCCGGCCCGCTCGACTGCCCGAACAGCACCAGGTATCCCCGCGGGACCAGACAGTTCATGCTCTTTTCGAACGTCGTCTTCCCCACCGAGTCATAGACGACCTGGACGCCGCGTCCGCCGGTGAGGCGCTTCACCTCGACCTCAAAGTCCTGGTCAGTGTACAGGATCACCTCGTCGGCCCCGGCTTCCCGCGCGAGCAGCGCCTTTTCTTTCGTCGACACCGTCGCGATGATGCGAGCGCCGAGCATCTTCGCCATCTGCACGAGCAGCAGCCCGACCCCGCCGGCGGCGGCGTGCACCAGCGTGGTGTCGCCCTTCCTGAGCGGGTAGGTCGAGTGACACAGATAGTGGGCGGTAATCCCCTGCAGCATCAGCGCCGCGGCCCGCTGGCTGTCCATCGACTTCGGCAGAGCCACGAGGCGCGCGGCCGGCACGACGTGGTGCGTCGCGTAGGACCCGAGCGCCCCGCAGTACGCCACGCGGTCGCCGACCCGGAGATCGCGCACGTGGGCACCCACGTCCGCGACGGTCCCGGCTCCCTCGGATCCCGGCGTGTACGGCAGCGCCATCTTGTAGAGACCCATCCGCTGATAAATGTCGACGTAGTTTACGCCGGACGCCTCCAACCGCACCACCACGTCGTCCGGGCCTGGCGTCGGGGTCGGCAGCTCCTCGTACCGCAGCACCTCGGGGCCGCCCGGTTCGTGCACGCGTATCGCCTGCATCGTCATCCTCCCATGTCGCGCGGGTGGGTGTCGCGACCGCATCTCGTCGGAAACGGCGCCGTCATATCGCGGCGCGGCGCCCGGGCCTAGCGCTGAAACAGCCAGAAGAGGCTGGCCACGCCGAACACCAGGACTGCCGCGGTCACAATCCAGACCATTCTCGGATTCGAACGATACTCCCCGCGATCGATTTGGCGGCTGACCTGCTGGTACCGGACCGCGGCCCACACGATCAGCAGGGCGCCCACGATCACGACGGAAAACCCGACCTGCTCCACCCCGAACAGCGGGATGAACGGACCCGAGCCCGGGGCCAGCTTGTCGTTGATGATCAGGAACAGACTGAACCGGTTGACGGTGATCCCAAACGTAATCAGCGCGACCGCGGTGCGCAGAAACGCGAGATGCGTCCGCTCGTTCGCCAGATGCTCGTTCACGGTGGTCCCGCTCGCGGGGCCCTGCCCCGTCGGCCCGTGCGGCTTCTTCGGCATGCACTCCTCCTACGTCACTGGGCTGCGGCCGATCGCCGGCCGCCGGCGCCCCCGCGACCCGGCCGCAGCCCGACCGCGGAACTGCCGTCGCTCGTCCGCTAGGGCAGGTGCATGACCACCATCTTCGTCTCGGTCATCTCCTGGACCGCGTACTTCGGCCCTTCCTTCCCGAACCCGCTCTCCTTCAACCCGCCGTAGGGCATCAGGTCGGCCCGCCACTGGGGCCCCCAATTGATGTGGATGTTCCCGGCCTCGACCTCGCGCGCAAACCGCATCGCCCAGTTCAGGTTCTCGGTGAACACCGCCGCCGACAACCCGTAGCGGGTGTCGTTGGCCATCGCGATCGCGGCGTCGATCGACTCCGCGGGCGACACGGCGACCGCCGGCCCGAACAACTCGTCCCGGGAGATCCGCATCTCGCGGGTCACATCCGCGAGAACCGTCGGTGAGTGGATCGCGCCGCGCCGCTCACCGCCGACGACGAGCTTGGCGCCGCCGGCCACGGCCTCCTTGACCCAGGTCTCGACGCGGCGGGCGTCCTCTTCGCGCACCATCGGGCCCACGCGCGTCGCCTCCTCAAGCGGATTGCCGGTCGTCAGCGCCGCGACCTTCGGCTTGAGCGCCTCCAGGAACTGATGGTAGATCGGCTGCAGCGGAATGATGCGCTGGAGGCTGATGCAGACCTGGCCCGCGTTCGCGTAGCCGGTCGCGGCCACCGCGGTCGCCACTTTCTCGAGGTCCGCGTCCGGCATGACGATCAGCGGCGAATTGCTGCCGAGCTCCATCGTGACCTTCTTCAGGCCCGCCACCTTGCAGATCCGCTCGCCGACGTCGCGGCTGCCGGTGAACGTGATCTTCCGCACGCGCGGATCCGCGCACAAGGCTTCCCCGATCGTGCCGCCGCTGCCGGTGATACACTGGATGCCGTCCGCCGGCACCCCGCACTCGAGCAGCAGCTGCGTCAGCTTCAGGGCGCTGAGCGGGGTGTCACTCGCGGGCTTCAGAATCACGGCGTTGCCGGCGGCGAGCGCCGGGCCCACCTTATGGCACACCAGGTGCAGCGGGAAGTTGAACGGGCTGATGCCGACGACCACGCCGCACGGCACGCGCAGGGTGAAGCCCATCTGGGTCTTCACGCCGGGCGCGCCGTCCAGGGGGATCACCTCCCCGTACAGCCGCTTCGCCTCCTCCGCGGACAGCGCGATGATCTCCGCGGCCCGCGTGACCTCGACCCGCGCCTCGCCGATGACCTTGCCCTCTTCGAGCGTGATCGTCCGCGCAAACTCCTCGCTGCGTGCCAACAGCAGGTCGGCCGCCTTGCGGAGCATCTGAAAGCGCTCGAACCCGGTCAGCCGGCGCATCGCCTGGGCGCCGCGCACCGCGGTCGCGAGCGCCCGCTCGACGTCGTCCGCGTCCGCCTTCGGGATCGTGTCGATCACCGATCCATCGAACGGGTTGAGCACCGGTATCGTCTGCCGCTTGTCGATCCACTCGCCGCCCACGTACATCTTCATCGCCACGTCCTCCCGCTGCCCATCGCGCTCGCGCCGCGACACGGCTCTCGGGCAGGTCTTCCCGCCGCGCGTCGCCGCTCCCTGCCGTCGGCCGTGCTCGCAAGAACCGCGCACGGCCGCGTCGAAGGATACCGGGTGCGAATCCTCGCGTGCGCCGACCTGCACGGCCGTCCCGAGCGCATCGCGCGCGTGCGCGAGCTCGTCGCCGAGCACGCCCCCGCGGTGGTGCTGCTGCCGGGCGATCTCACCGACACGGGCCACGGCGAGGACGCGCTCGACCTGCTCGGCGCGTTTTCGGTGCCCGTGCTGGCGGTGGCGGGCAACGTCGACGGCCTCCACGCGGCGGCGGAGATCGCCCGGCGCGGGGGATTGGCGGGCCCCGATCCCGTCGTCATCGACGGCGTGTCGTTCGGCGGCCCGCGCGTCACGTCGGCGTGCGACGTCCTCGTCGTGCACGAACCACCGGCCGGCACGCTCGACCTCGCGCGCTCGGGGCACCGGATCGGCACGCGGCACGTCCTGGACCTGGTCCAGCGCGCGCACCCGCGCGTGCTGACCTGCGGGCATGTGCACGAGTCCGCGGGGATCGAGCGCGTGGGCGCGACTCTCGTCGTCAACTGCACGATGGGCAATGGGACGACGGGCGGCGCGCTGATCGAACTCACCGCCGACGACGTCGCGGCGCGTCTCCTGTAGGCCGCATGCCGCCGTCCCGCACGGATCCCGGCCGGTGGATGCGGCAAGAGATTGCCGAGCAGCCGGACGCGGTGGCGCGCGTCTGCGACCTGGAGGGGACCGCGATCGCCGCGCTCGGTAGGCGGCTCCGCCGCACGCCGCCGGATCTGGTCGTGCTCGCCGCGCGCGGCACTTCCGACAACGCGGCACTCTACGGCCGCTATCTCATTGAAACGGTGTGGGGCGTTCCTGTCTCGCTCGCCGCCCCGTCAGTCCTCACCGTGTACCGCGCGCGCCTGCGGCTGCGCCGGGCTCTCGTCATTGGCCTGTCGCAGTCCGGGGCATCCCCGGACATCGTGGAGTTCCTCGAGGCCGGGCGCGCCTGCGGAGCCCGCACGATCGCCGTGACCAACCGGGAGGACTCGCCCCTCGCACGCGCGGCCCACGACACGGTGCTCCTCCACGCCGGTCCCGAGCGCAGCGTGGCGGCCACCAAGACCTACACGGCGCAGCTGACCGCGCTCAGCCTGCTGATCGCCGAGGCGACCGCCAATCGCCGCCTGCTCCGCGCCCACCGCGACCTGCCGCGTCTTCTCGCGGCAGCGCTCGGCGCCAACGACCGGGTGCGGACCGTCGCGGGCCGGTGGCGCCGCATCGTCGAGTGCGTGGTCACCTCGCGCGGCTACAACTATGCGACGGCGCGCGAAGCCGCCCTCAAGCTCAAAGAGACCTGCTACGTGGCGGCCGAGCCGATCTCCGCGGTGGATCTCCTCCACGGACCGATCGCGGTGATCGCCCGTGGGTTTCCGGTGCTGATCGCCGCCCCGCCCGGGCGGGTGCTGGCGGGTCTCGCCTCGCTCGCCGCGCGGCTCAAGGACCGGCGCGCGCAGACCGTCATCTGCTCGTCAGACCGGACGGTCCTCCGCTTGGCCGCCCTGCCCATCGAGGTCCCCGCGACGCCGGACGAACGGCTCAGCCCCCACGTGTACGCGATCCCGATGCAGCTGCTGGCCTACCATCTCGCTCGCGCGCGCGGCCACGATCCCGACCACCCCAGGGGGCTGCGCAAAATCACCAGAGCGCGGTAGCCGGCGCTCGCTCGATCAGGCGCCGCCTACGCCGAGCCGGCCCGCCGCCGGGCTTCCCACCGGACGAATTCCGCGACCGCGGCGTCCATCCGGACGAACGTGGCGCCCAACTCCCGGAGCGCATCAATCAGCCGCTCCAGCACCAGCATCCGGTGGCCCCGCCCCGAGACCTGGGGATGAAACGTGTATGTCAGCACGCCCCATTCTTCGTGCTGGACCATGTACCGGAAGTCGTCGACCCAGTTCTCCAGCACGTCGCCACCGCGGCGGAGTCCCGGCAGCACCGTATCCCCCCGGCGCGCGTATTCGAAGTGCGGGAAGTCGTCCGTGGACCAGGCGATCGGCATCTCGACGAGCGTCGTGGGGGTGCCCCACCGCACCGGCCGGTCTGGAGCGAACTCGTCGCCCTGCCGAGCCCGGTAGGGGTGGCAGTCGTGCGCCATCATGCTGCTGTCGTACGTGAATCCGTACTTGAGCAGCAGCGGCACCGTGTGCGGGCTCAGGTCCCACGCCGGCGACCGATAGCCGATGGGATCGGCGCCCGTGATGCGCCGGATCGCCTCGTTGCCGCGGACCAGCACCGCCTCTTCCTCGGCGGCCGTGAGCGTCGCCGGCGGCTCGTGCAGGTAGCCGTGGTTGCCGATCTCGTGGCCCTCCGCGTGCACGCGCCGGCACATCTCCGGATACGTGTCCAGCGTATGCCCCGGAATGAACCACGTGGTGGCGATCCCCCGCGCCCGCATCAACTCGAGGATGCGCGCGGCGCCGACCAGCCCGAACTCCCCGCGCGAAATCTGGGTCGGGGTCACGGCGCCGCGGTGGATCCAGTTCGAGATCGCGTCGAAGTCGAACGTGAGGCACACGAGATGTCGAGCCACGGCACGCCTCCTCGGGCGTCGAATCGTACGGACCCGCGCGGCGGGGCGCCCATGCCCGCGCCACGCATCGAAGAGTTCCGCCGCGGACGCGCCGCGCCCTGTCGGACGCCCGTGCGCCTAGCGGTCGAACAGGTTGTTGAAGGCCTCCGAGAGCGTCGGATGGGCGAGCGTCGCATCCCGCAGCGCCGTATACGGCAGGCCGCCCATCATCGCGACCTCGATCAGGGACATCAGCTCGCCGCCGAAGATCCCGAGGACCGCGCACCCCAGAATCTGCCCGGACCGCGCGTCCACGACCACCTTCATGGTCCCCCGCGGTTCGTCCATCTCCACCGCGCGCGCGACCCGCCGCATCGGCATCGAAAACACCCGGATCGCGCGCCCCTGCGCGCGCGCCTCGGTCTCGCCGAGACCGACCCGGCCCAGTTCGGGGTCCGTGAACACGGTATACGGCACGAATCGGTCGCGGGTCGTCGCCTGCCCGCCCCGCAGCAGATTGGTCTCGAGAATGCGGAAGTCGTCGTACGAGATGTGGGTGAACGCCGGCCCGCCTTTGATGTCGCCGAGCGCGTACACGCTGGGCGCGGTCGTTTCGAGACGCTCGTTGACGCGAACGAAGCCGCGGGCATCGAGCTCGACGCCGGCGGCCGCCGCGTTGAGACGATCGGTGTTGGGCACGCGCCCGGTGGCCGCGAGGAGGTGGGAGCCGGTGAGCGTGCGCGGCGACCGGGCCCCTGACGCGCGCACGGTCAGGCGGATCGTCCGCCCCGGCCCCGGCGCCGCCCGCAGCGTCTGGGCGTCCAGCACGAGCTTCACCTTGTCCTGGCGCAGCACGCCCTCGATCGCGTCGGCGATGTCCGGGTCTTCCCGATCGAGCAGGCGCCCGTGGCGGTGGACGATCGTCACCGCACTGCCGAATCGCCGGAACATCTGCCCGAACTCCAAGCCGATGTAGCCGCCGCCGAGCACCAGCAGGTGCCGCGGAAGGACCCCGAGCTCCATGATCGACGTCGAATCGAGCACCGGGACGGTCTCGAGCCCCGGGACCGCGGGCCGCGCCGGCCGCGCGCCGGCGTTGATGAAGATCTGGTCCGCGACCAGCTCGCGCGTGCCGCCGCGCGAGAGGGCCACCGCGACGCGCCGCGGCCCCTCAAACCGCGCCTCCCCCCGGATCAGGTCCAGGCCCGCCGCCTTCTTCAGGCCGCGCTCGCTCCCGCTCCGCCAGAGGTTGACGATCCTGCGCTTGCGGCGCCGCACCGCCGTCATGTCCACCGTCACGGTGCCGGCGCGCACCCCGTAGTCCGACGCGCGGCGGGCGAGATACGCGATCCGGGCGCTCGCCACCATCGTCTTCGTCGGGGTGCAGCCCTCGTTGACGCAGGTGCCACCGACGTGCTTCCGTTCAATCATGGCGACCCGGCGGCCGGCTCCGGCCAACGCTTCCGCGAGCGGGTTTCCGCCCTGCCCGGATCCGATTACGATCGCATCGTATCTGTCGACCTCGGCCACACGCACACCCCGCGTAGGGATCATTCGCATCGACGCGCGACCGGCGCCCATCCGCACCCGGTCGACCGCCGCGCGCATCCCCTTGGGCCGCGCCGATCACGATTCCTGCCTGAGTGCCGACGGCGAGATACCGGCCTCGCGCCGCTCGCGGATCAATCCGATGACGACGACGCCGACCGCCGAACGGGGCCGAAACACGGTCGCTAAGATCACCTATCCGGGCCCGATCGGCGGTTCGAACAGGGGCGAGATATCTTCGTCGCCGCGACGGGATAGTTATCAGGCAGGTTCCTGCTATCGTTCGCGACCGCGTAATTGACCTTTTGAGGGTTGACCCCTTCAACCGCTATCCCCACAATGGCTGTGTAACGATCTTGTCTCGTAGTGCTCCTCTCGGTGTCCCAAAGGCTCAGCTAGCGTTTCGCGCTCGAGGACGACTATCATGCCCAATGGAGGCGACCTATGCCGGGAAAGCAGTACGATATGGAAAAGATCGTCGACTCCCTGGCGACCATCAGTTCGATCATCGCAAGGCGCTTCCAGTGCATGGAATGCAATCAATGCGAGCCGTGTGGCGAGACCTTCATGAAAGCCCTGAAAGTGCTCAGCGAGGCAGGAAGCGCCGGAGCAACCGGTCCCGCTGCCGGTGGCGCCAGAGGCGGATAGCAATCGCATTCGCCTCGCGCCCAACGTCCGGATAGCGGCGACGCGCGACGGTGCGATTGTTTCGTCGTCGAAGGGGTGTTTTCGCCTAAACAAGGATTCAGCGCATGGTCTTATGTTCGAGGTCCTCCCCGCGCTCGGGAACGCAGGCGAGATACGCGGGGAGGATCTTCCTTACTCACGTGACTGGGTTGACGTTCTTGGTCGTCAACTCGAGGACGCCGATATCGTCCGGATATCCTCGGCTCAGACCGCGCATACCGCGTCGTCCGATGACGAAGCCTCTGTGTGGGCGCCCCGGCAGACCGCGTTGACGACCCGCGTGATGGATCACCTGGTTGGGTTCGGGATCCGCGCGCGCGAAACGGCGGCGGACAGCGCGTTCGCAATCATCGACCTTTCCGGTCTGGATGTTCATGATGCGCTGCGGCTGGTGCGACACATCCACCAAGCCCGCCTTCGATCGATGCCAATCTGGAGGCACGGCTCGGAAGTCTTCTACGGGCCTTTGGCTATCCCGATGCACACGGCCTGCTGGAACTGCTGCAGACTGCGCCTGTTCGACTCAATCTCTGGCGCAAGCCACCCGCGAGCCCTGGAGGAGCCCGTTGCAGCTCGCGTCGCCGCCGAGAACGTGCTCCTTGCGCTTCGCTATCCCGATGTCGCGGCCTACGGATGCGTCGTCATCCAAGGCGACGAAATCTCTACGCTGCACTCGGTGCTGCCGATGCCCTGGTGCGAGACGTGCGGCGGGGCCGCAGCAATAGTGGGTCCGTCAAAACTCGCGTCATTGACGCACTCGCTGCACGTCCCGGAAGAGCTGCGGCTGCTCGCCGATCCTCGGGCCGGGCTCGTGCGGCGAGTGCTGCTCTACGACGGCGACGGGACCGACACAGCGGTCGTGCCGTCCTGCAGCAGCGTCGTCATGGCTCCGTACCGCGACGGACACGGTCTGCGTCCGAGTTTCAATGGCGAGGGCAAGGGTGCCACCCGCGAGGATGCGATTCGCAGTGCGTTGGGAGAAGGTCTCGAGCGGTACGCCGCGTCGCTCTGGGACGTATCTACACTCACGTACGCGCCATTCAGCACGCTGGCGGACCGGGCGTTCGATCCGCGCTGGCTGGTTTTGTACGACGATGCGGTGTATGCACGACCCGGGTTTCCGTATTCGCGCTTCGACCCCGACCGGCGCATGCTGTGGGCCCCCGGGCATTGGCTCGACACGAACGAACTGGTGCAGGTCCCCGCGCTCGCAACATATATGAATTTTCCGGTCGCCGCCGACGAACGCTTTTGCCAAACGACGAGTAGCGGTCTCGCTGCCGGTACGACCCTCGAAGACGCAGCGTTGCGCGCGCTGTACGAGTTGATTGAGCGTGATGCGTTCATGCTCTTCTGGCTTGCGCGACGCCCGGGTCGGCGCGTTGCGGAAGATGGTTGCGATCACGCCACGTCTCAGGCGTTGCGGGACACTGAGCGTCTGGGCGCAACCACGGAACTGTATGTGCTCGACGTGGGCACGCGCCATCCCACGTGTGTCTGTCTCGGATTAGGTGACGGGCATTCGTGGCCCGGTGTCACTATCGGACTCGGGACTCACCCGGATATCGATATCGCGTTGCAGCGAGCGGTCTTTGAACACGGCCACTACGGCGCGTACATGCGCCGATTGATGCGAGACGGCAGGCATCGCGACGTTCTGAAGAACGAGGATGTCGTGACCAGCCTGGATCATGCACTCTATTACGTGCATCCCGCGCATGCGACCGGCCTGGATTCGTTTCGCGGCGATACGGAGGCGCCCGCCTCGCTCGCCAGCCTGCGCTCCAGCTATCGCGAGCCCGCCAACCTTTCAACCTGCGTGTCCCGATTACTTGAGGCCGGCATCCGAACCGCCGCCGTCGACGTGACCTCGCCGGACGTCAAGCTGGCGCCGATCCGTGTGGTGCGCGCGTTCGGAGTGTATATGCAGCCGATATACTTCGGCAGCGCACACCCCAGAGTGAAGAACCCGCGGCTTGATCGATTACGCTCGAGTGCGGTCGAGACAAACCCGCATCCGATCGCCTGATGCGACTGCGGTGCGGCGGAGGCCGCCGGACGCTGTGTCCCGGCGCCTGAGGTCCGCCACCAGCTCGGACCCCCGAGCAACACCAGGCGGCAGGGCCGCGTAGAGCGCGACCGAATCATCACCGTAGGCTCCGAAACGGGGCCTCTGGAGGTGCCGCCAGTGGCGCACTACGACGTCATCGTGGTCGGGGTCGGCGGGATGGGCAGCGCGACCGTGTACCAGCTCGCGCGCCGCGGGCTGCGCGTGCTCGGCCTCGAGCAGTTCGACATCCCCCACGACCAGGGGTCGTCGCACGGCACGAACCGCATCATCCGCCTCGCGTACTGGGAGCACCCGTCCTACGTCCCGCTGCTGCGCCGCGCCTACGAGCTGTGGCGCGAGATCGAGCACCTCTCGTCGGAGCGCCTGCTGCTCATCACCGGCAGCATCGACGCGGGCCCCAGGGACAGCGCCACCATCCGCGGATCGCTGCGGTCGTGCGAGCTGCACCACCTCCACCACGAAACCCTCGACGCAGACGCGCTGCACGCGCGCTTCCCGGGGTACCGCCTGCCGTCCGACATGGTCGGGGTGTACCAGCCGGACGGCGGGTTCGTGATGTCGGAGCGCGCCATCGTCGCCTACGTGAATGCCGCGCACGACGCGGGGGCCGAGGTACGCGCCCGCGAGCCGGTGGTCGCCTGGGAGCCCGACGGCGGCGGGGTGCGGGTCCGGACCTCCCGGCACGCGTACACGGCCGCCAAGCTCGTGCTGACGGCCGGGCCGTGGGCGTCGAAACTCGTGCCGGCGCTGGCGCGCCTCGCCGTGCCGGAGCGTCAGGTGCTGATCTGGACGCGGCCGCTGCGGCCGGAGCGGTTCCGGCTCGACACGTTCCCCGTCTTTAATATGGAAGGACCGGCCGGACGGTTCTACGGCTTCCCGGAGTACGGCGTCCCGGGGTTCAAGTTCGGGAAGTACCACCACCGGGATGAGGCCACGGACGCCGACCGCGTCGACCGGGCGATCCACCCCCAGGACGAGGCGGTGCTGCGCGAGGGCATCCGCCTGTACTTTCCCGACGCCGACGGGCCGACGATGGCCCTCAAGACGTGTCTGTTCACGAACAGCCCGGACGAACACTTCATCCTGGACGTCCATCCCGAATGTCCGCAGGTCTCCATCGCCGCGGGCTTCTCGGGCCACGGATTCAAGTTCGCGAGCGTCGTCGGGGAGATCATGGCCGAACTCGCGACGGACGGGCGCAGCCGGTGGGATCTCAACCTGTTCCGGCTCGACCGGTTCGCCGCCTAGCCGCCGCGCGCGCGGCGGAATCCCGCCCGCCCGCGGCGAACGGTCGTCGCAGCACCGCTCGATGGGAGGATGCCGTGGTCGCTGACGATCTCTGCTGGAAGCCGGCGCGGGAGCTCGCGCGCATGATCCGCGCCAAAGAAGTGTCGCCCGTCGAGGTCGTCGACGCCGTGCTCGCGCGGATCGAGCGCATCAACCCGCCGCTCAACGCGTACGTCACGGTGGCCGCCGAGCAGGCCCGCGACGCGGCCAAGACCGCCGAGCGCGAGGTCGTCCGGGGCGGGGCGCGGGGCCCGCTCCACGGGGTCCCCTTCTCCGCGAAGGATCTGACGGCCACGAAAGGCGTGCGGACGACGATGGGCTCGAAGATCTTCGAGCACAACGTGCCGGAGGAGGATGCGCTCCTCGTGCAGCGGATCCGCGGGGCCGGCGCGATTCTCCTCGGCAAGACGAACACGCCCGAGTTCGGCTGCAAGCCGACCACCGACAACCGCGTCTTCGGCGCGACGCACAACCCCTGGGCGCTCGACCGCTCGCCCGGCGGCTCGAGCGGCGGCGCGGCCGCCGCGGTCGCCGCCGGCCTGGGGCCCCTCGCCGAGGGCGGCGACCTCGCCGGGTCGATCCGCCACCCGGCGGCGTGGTGCGGCATCGTCGGGTTCAAGCCGACCCAGGGCCGGATCGCGCGCTACCCCAACGCGGCCGGGTGGAGCGCGATGTCGTCGAACGGCCCGATCACACGGACGGTCGCGGACGCGGCCCTGATGTTTTCGGTGATGGCGGGTCCCGACGACCGCGATCCGCTGAGCCTGCCGCACACCGGCGAGGACTGGGCGGCGCTGCCGGACCGCGCGTCGGTCAAGGGCCTGCGGGTCGCGTGGACGCCGGATCTCGGCGGGGCCGCCGCGGTCGACCCGGAGATCGCGTCCGTGTGCGAGGCCGCCGCGGGCGCGTTCCCGGAGATGGGGTGCACCCTCGAGAGCGCGTCCCCGGAGGTCGGGGACATCATGACGCCGTTCCTCGCCCTGAACGTCGCCACCCGCGTCGCGACGGTCGGCAAGTACCTGGCCAAGTGGCGCGATCAGATGGACCCGATTCTCGTGCAGCGCCTCGATCTCAGCCGGAACATGACGCCCGAGCAGATCGGGGAGGCCGAGGTCGCGCGCACCGCGTACCACCAGCGGCTGTGCCGGTTCTTCGAGCGCTACGATCTCCTGGTGCTGCCGACGACCTCCGTGCCGGCCACTCCGGTCGCCGCGTGGCTGCCGAAGGAGATCGCCGGCCGCGCGATCTCGGGACATCTCGAGATGCTCATCCCGACGTTCGCGTTCAACCTGACCTGCTTCCCCGCGATCTCGGTCCCGTGCGGCTACACGGCCGGCGGGCTGCCGGTCGGACTGCAGATCGTGGCGGGCTGGCGACAGGACGCGCGGGTGCTCACGGCCGCGGCGTGCTTCGAAGCCGCACGGCCGTGGGCCGGCCGGCGGCCGCCCCTGCAGTAGCACGAGCGGAGGACCGGCGGGACGGAACCCGGGCTACCCGGCGGCTGCGCCCCCGACCGCCGGCCGCAGTGCCTCGGCGAGCGCGTCGACGTCGGCTTCGGTGTTGTAAGCCTGGATCGATACGCGGACCAGCGCCCGCCCGTTCCAGGACGTGACCGGTACTTCGATCTTCTGCTCGGTCCACAGGCGCCGCCGCAGCGCGTCGGGGTCGGCGATGGGAAACGGCACGCACGCCATCTGCGCATAGAATTCCGGCGAGTCCGGGAACAAGGGCGGCAGCCCGCTGAGACCGGCGAGCACCGCGCGCGCGTGTTGCGCCAGCGCGTGGCACGCGCGCTGGACCGCGGGCCAGTCGTGCGCCTGCTGGAACTCGATCGCGGCCGGCACCGAGAGATAGGCGGCGATGTCGCGCGTCGCCTGGCGCTGCTGCACGTCTACGAAGCTGCCCGGCCATCCCCAGCTCACGACCAGCGGGTCGAGCAGCGGCTGCACGTCCCGGCGGGCGTACAGAAACCCCGATCCCTTCGGCGCGCACATCCACTTGTGGCAGTTGCCGCCGTAAAAGTCCGCGCCGAGGGCGTGGAGGTCGAGCGGAATCTGCCCGGGCGCATGGGCGCCATCGATCACGGTCAGGATGCCGGCGTCCTTGGCCCGGCGGACGAGCGGCTCGACTGGGAGCGTCAGCGCGGTGGGCGAGGTGATGTGGCTGAGAAACAGCACCTTGGTGCGCGGCGTGACCCGGGACCACACCGCCTCAACGATTTGGTCCGCCGACTCGATCGGACAAGGCAGCTCGGCGCGGACATAGCGGGCACCGCGCGGACCGCACAGGAACGTCCACGTCTTCTCGAGGGCGCCGTACTCGTGGTCGTTGCCGAGCACCTCGTCCCCGGGCCCGAGCGAGAGCGAGCGCGCGACGACGTTGAGCGCGGTCGTGACGTTTGGGAAGTAGACGACCTCATCGGCGTCGGCGCCGAGGTACGCCGCGAGACGCTCCCGCGCGGTGCCCATCAGATCCGGAAACCGGTAGTGGAGAAAATCGACGGGCTGCCGCTCGAGCTCGAGCTGCCAGCGCTGGTAGGCCTCGAACACCGGCCGCGGGCACGCGCCGAACGATCCGTGGTTGAGAAAGACCACGTCCGGCCTGAGCAGGAACATCTCGCGAAACCCGGCGAGCGTGGATTCCCAGGGACGAGCGGAACGCACAGACGGGTCCGTCATGGACAGGAGGGTTCAGGCCTAGACGCGCCATCCCCTCCAGACAGCCGACGGCGGGACCCCGGCGCAGACCCGACGCGCTCAGGTCAGGGCCGCACCCCGCTCAGGTGCGTGTGCGGACGGGTGCCGTCGTCGGCCCGCCGGTGCGGGATTCCCTTGAGGTACAGATCGAAGAAGTCGCGCATGTCGCGCAGCATCTGCTTCACGTTCGACTCCCCGAGGACGTAGTACGTCTCGCCCGGATAGGCTTTGTACCAGAACGCCTTGTAGTGGGCCTCCAGCGCGAGCGCGAAGTTCTTGGCGGCGGCCGAACCCGGGTACTTGCCTTCGCCGTGGATGACGAAGCACGGCGTCGCCGCCTGCGGGACCGAATACAGCGGCGAGCAGCGGCGGTAGACGTCCGGATGGTCTTCCAGCGTCCCGAACTCGTATTCGAGCAGCTTCACGTGGCGCAGTTCCTGCTCCCCGTGCATGTGCGCGAAATCCGCGTAGCCGGAGCACGGGATCGCCGCTTGGAACGTCCCCGCCGGCGCGTAGGCAACGGCCGCCATGCTCAGGATCCCCCCGTAGCTCGTGCCGGTGATGCCGATGTGGGCGGCGTCGACGCCCGTCAGCCCGCGGAGATAGTCCGCTCCCCCCATCGCATCCCGCAGGTCCCCGTGGCCCCAGTCCCCGTTGTTGAGATCCTCGAACTCCCGCCCGTAGCCCGAGCTGCCCCGCACGTTCGGCAGCAGCAGCGTGTAGCCCGCCTGCACGAAGTACTGAACCAGCGGCTGGAGCGAGTCCACGAACTGGCTGGTCGGCCCGCCGTGGATCCAGAGAATGCCCGGGGAGGCCCCGCACGGCGACGCGGGCCGGTACAGGTAGGCGTGGATCGTCCGTCCGTCAGCGGCCGGGTACGTGATCTTCTCGGGCACCGTGAGCCGCTGCGCCACCCCGCCGCCGAGCATCGAGCGCGTCAGCTGCCGCGCCGCACCGGTCGCCGCCGCCACCACCCAGATGTCGTTCGGCGCCGTCGGCGTGCCGAGGAGATAGCTCACCTCGGCACCGTCGAGCGACCACGCGGGGCCGGCGCACACCCCCATCGCCGGCGCGACGAGCACCCGGGGCGCTCCCCCCTCGCGCGCGACCACCCGCAGGTCCAGCGTGCCGTTGTGGTTCTCGGTGTAGGCGATCGCGCGGCCGTCGGGCGACCAGGCGGCGTCCCCCTGATCCGCCTCCGCGGGCGCAATCGGCCGGGCCTCCCCGCCTTCGACAGGGGCCTCCCAAACGTTGATCCACCCGCTCCGGTGGGACCGGAACAGAAACGTCCGCCCGTCCGGCGACACCTTGGGGTAGTTGAACGTCTTGCCGTAGTGGTAGTCGAAGAAGTCGGTGTCCCGCAGCACGACGCGCGGCCGCGTCCCGTCCCCGTTCATCAGCACCACGTCGTGGTCGGTCCACGCCTCGTTCAGCCGCACGTACAAGATCCGTCCGTCCGGGGTGAACGACGGATACACTTCGTAGCGCTGATCGCGCGTCAGCCGCACCGCGGCGCCGTCCGGCACCGCGATCCGGTAAATATCGAACGTCCCCATGCTGTTGCTCGCGACCGCGAGCGAGCGCCCGTCCGGCGCCCAGCTCATCGCCTCGATCCGCGCGCCAAGGCGCGTCAGCTGGCGGTCGGCGCCGCCGTCGCTCGACCACAGCCAGACCTCGTCGGCGCCGCTCTTCGCGGACACGTACGCGATGGCCGCCCCCGTCGGCGACCACTGCGGCATGCACGAGGCGAGGTGGCCGACGCCGCCCAGGCCCACGGTGAGCCGGGTCGGCGCCCCGCCGGAGGGCGCCACGCTCCACAGCTCAAGGCCGCCGCTCAAGCCCGACGCGAACATGAGCTGGGTCCCGTCCGGGGACCACCGCGGCGTCTCCGTTCCCCACTGCGGCGCGTCGCCGGCCCCGACTCCCCGCAGCGCCAGCAGCTGCTCGACCGACAGGCCCGTCCCGTTTCCCGCCTCCAGGCTCATACCGCTCCTCCTCAGGTGGTCCGGCGCGATGGTCCCGCGCGCCGGCGGCGCGGATCAGGACGCGAGCGAAACCGTCCGCAGCCGGAGTAACCCATCCGGCACGTGCACGAATCCGCGCACCTTGACCGACACCAGCTTGTACTCTTTGGTGAAGGAAATCCACGCGTACGGCATGTCGTCGGCGAGGATCTGCGTGACCTCGCGATACGCGCGGGCGCGCTGGTCCATGTTCTGCAGCACGCGGGCGGCGTCGAGCAGGTCCTGGACCTGGGAGTTCACGTACCCGGAAAAGTTGAAGTTCGGGATGCCGGACTTCGTCATGAACGGATACACGTCGAAATCGGGATCCGGGCGCCCGCTCCATCCGGCGAATCCGGCTTGGTACTCGCCTTTGGTCAGGGTGGCGATGAGCGCCCCGGCCTCGAGCACCTGGATCTGCGATTGGATACCGACGTCGGCGATCATCGATTGGACGGCCTGCGCGACGCTCACGTTGGACTGTCCCTGGTACGTCAGCAGCGTGCACGCAAACCCGGTCGGGCTCCCGCCGGTGCGGAGCTTCTCCCTCGCCAGCGAGAGATCTCGCGGCGGGATCTTCCACGCCGGGTCGTACGCCGGCGTCCCGTTCGGGAAAAACGAGTACGCGGGATACGCCGCCCCCTGCAGCACGACGTTCGCGATCGCGGTGCGGTCGATCGCGGCGCTGAACGCCTGCCTGAGCGCCTTATTGTTGAACGGCGGCTTCGTGGTGTTCAGCCAGAATCCCGTCCACGGAAACGCGCCGTGCTCGAGGAGCCTGAACGACGATCCGGGCTGCCGCGCCTCCACGGCGAGCTGCGGGATCTGGGGGGCCGGCACCACCGCCACCATCTCCAGGTCGCCGGACTTCAGGTTGGCGACGCGCGCGTTGTCGTCCGGAAGATAGCGGAAGATCACGCGGTCCAGATACGGCAGTCCCCGCACCCAGTAGGAGGGGTTGCGCTGCAGGGTCACGTGATCCTGGCGCACCTCTTCGACGAACGAGAACGGTCCCGTCCCCACGGGGTGCAGGGCAAAATCGAGCCCGGCCTTCTGCGCCGCGGTGGGAGAGACCATCATGCCCGCGCGGTCGGTCAGCACGTACAGCAGCGGACTGTAGGGCTGCTCCAGCTTGATGACCACCGTGGACGGATCGGCCGCGGTCACGGACGTAATCGGTCCGATCTCGCTCCGGCGGGCGGACGGGAACTTGGGGTCGCGCATCCGGTCGAAATTGTACACGACCGCGGCCGCGTCGAACGGCGTGCCGTCGTGAAACGTGACGTTCGGCTGCAGCTTGAACGTGTACGTGGTCCCGTCTGCCGAAATCGTCCACGACGCCGCCAGCATCGGCACGATCTTCAGATCTTCGTCCGTGTCCACCAGCTTGTCGTAGAGGTTCTGGAATACCTGGCGGTCCGGCACCGCGACCGACCGGTGCGGATCGAGAATGAACGGATCGGTGTCCAAGCCGGCCCGCAGTGTCCCGCCGCGGCGGCCGGTCTGCCCAAACGCGCTCGGCAGCGCGAGCCCCGCCAGCGCGCCCGCGCCGAGCGCGCCGGCGGCCCCGTATCGCAGCATCTCCCGTCTCGTGATCCGGCCGCGCGTCGTCGAGTTCACCACGGCACCTCTCGTCGTGTTGCGGATCAGAGCCCCGTGAGAAACGGCAGCGGCGTCGTGAGCTGCTTGAGAATGGCCCGCGGCGCCATCGCGTGGACCCCCTTCTCGCCGTTCACCACCTGGGTCACGTGCAGATCCACCGCCATGCTCGCGAGCCCGTAGGCGTCGCGCCACCGCATGCCCCCGTACCGCTCGAGCAGGTCGAGCATCGAGCGCACCGCGATGCGCGCCGCGCGGTCGAGGCTCGGGTCGAATCCCATCGTGATGAAGTGCGTGGGCGTGACCGCGACGGGCAGCGCGAGCTCCACATCGGTGCGCAGGCCGAACCGAAACTCGCCCTCCAGGGATGTCTCGATCGCCGTGATGCAGACCTCGCCGTCGCCCTGCGCGGCGTGCCCGTCGCCGGCGCTGAACAGGGCGCCGTCGGCCCACACGGGCAGGAACAGCGTCGTCCCTCCGATCAGCTCCTTGTTGTCCATGTTGCCGCCGTGGCGCCTCGGCGGCGCCGTGTCGATGCGCCCCCACGCCGCGGGCGGCGCCACCCCCATGACGCCGAAGAACGGGCGCGTCGGCACCTGCAGGCCGGGCGGGAGCGTCGCCATCCCCCGCTCGCGGTCGAGCGGGATGATCTGCTTGTCCCACGCGTCGACCGCGTCGGGGAAGATGCCCTTGAGCGGACCCACGCTGTTGATACCGTAGCGCGCGCCCAGGGCCACGGAGATGATGTCGACCTGCAGCACGTGTCCGGGCCGGGCCCCGCGCACGCGCACCGGTCCGGTCAAGAGATGGCCTCCGGGACCGCGGTCGTGCACCGCCGCGTGGATCTCCGCGATCTCCGGTGGAATCCAGTCGGTAGGAACGGCATCATTGGGCGCGCCCGTGACGCTCCGGAGCCGGAACACCTCGCCCGGGTCGACCTCCGCTGCCGGCTTTGCCGACGCATCAAAGTAGCCCCACTGCACGGTCTGTGGCGATGGACGAACGTACTGCATCGCGTGATGCCTCCTCGCGCGCCTGCCGCGGCGGGGTCTCGCGGAGCGCCGCGCGCACGAACGACGCCCCGCGACCTCACCGGTTCGCCCCGCCCGGGCGCTGACCTGCTGGCGCGGGCGGGGCCGCCCGCCCGACCGGGCCCGCGGGGACGGCCGTGGACGGCCCGGCGTATACTGGTGCGGGGTCGGACCTCGACGGAGAAAGGACGGGACGATGTCGCTCGTCGTCAAGCTGATCGTCACCGCGGTCCTCTGGATCGCGTTCTTCGGCGCCCTGCTGTTCGTCCCGGCGGGCACGCTGCACTGGTGGCACGCGTGGGTCCTGCTCGGCGCGCTCGCGGCGCTGTCGCTCGCCGCCGGCGTGGCGCTGCTGCCGGCCAGCGCGGATCTCGTCAAGGAGCGCCTCAAGCCGCCGCTTCAGCGGGAGCAGCCCCTCGCCGACAAGATCGTCCTCAGCCTGTTCCTGCTCGAGTTCTATGCGCTGCTGGTGTTCATCTCGCTGGACGTGTTCCGCCTCCACCTGCTCGGAGCGCCCGGGCCGCTCGTGTCCTCCCTGGGCCTGGCGCTGTTTTTCGCCGGCTGGTGGATCGCCTGGCTGGGAATCCAGGAGAACGCCTTCGCGGCCACGGTGGTCAAGCACCCGGAGGCGCAGACCGTCGTCGACACCGGCATCTACAGCGTCATCCGGCATCCCCTCTACGCCGGCGGGAGCGTGCTGCTGATCGGCATGGCCCTGTGGCTCCAATCGTACGCGGGCGCGCTCGCGGCGCTGATTCTGATCGGCACAATCATCGTGCGGGCGCTGCTCGAGGAACGGTTCCTCACACGGGAACTGAACGGCTACGACGCGTACACGCGGCGGGTGCGGCACCGGCTCGTCCCGTTTGTCTGGTAAGCGGACCCACCGCGGACCGGCTCTGGCACGGCGGCACCGCGCGCCGATCGAGAGGAGTCATCCGGCGGAAGTCTAAGACACTACCACCATCGCGCGCGGCGGACCGGCCGGCGCGCGTCTCGTGGAAAAGGGGTGTGGATCCTATGTCCGTGCGTACCTTCAGACGGCCGCTCGGGACCTCGTGGTGGACCGGGGCCGTCGTCATCGCGCTCGCCCTGATCCCCTTTGCGGGCCGGTCCGCGGCCCTGGGCGCGGCGGCGCCGAGCAACGGCGGCACGTTCGTCCTGGCCCTGCAGCAGGACCCAAAGACGCTCGACGCGCCCCGGATGACGCTCGCCGACGAGGACGAGATCTCGAACTACATCGGCGCGGCCCTGACGGTGATCGCGCCGGACGGCCGCATCGTGCCGTGGCTCGCCGATCGATGGACCTTCAGCCCGAACGGCAAGACCCTAACCTTCCACCTCAAGCCCGGGATCATGTTCCACAGCGGGAGACCCATGACCGCGGCGGACATCAAGGCGACGTTTGAGCGGGACATCGACCCGGCGACCGCGTCGCCCTACGACCGGGACTTCCTGTCGTCGGTGGCCTCGTTCGAGGCACCCGACGCCACGACGCTCGTCCTGAACCTGAAGCAGCCGGACGGCGGTCTCTTGCAGACGCTGGCGATCGCGGGGTACCTCCAGCCGACGGACCCGAGTGCCGTGGCGAAGTACGGAAACGAGTACGCTCAGCACCCGTCGAGCGTCGGGCCGTTCATGCTGAAGGAATGGCTGCCGGGGCAGTCGGTGACGCTCGCGCGGAATCCCGCGTACAAGTGGGGGCCGAGCTTCGACCACCAGGGTCCGCCCTACCTCGACCAGCTGGTGTTTCGCATCATCCCGCAGCCCACATCGCAGCTCGCGGCGTTCCAGGCCGGGGCGCTCTCCGCGCTGCTCAACGTGCCCCCCGAGCAGTGGGACACCTACGCCAAGAACCCCAAGTATCAATTCTTCCAGACGGTGGGGCCGCGAGTCTACTACGTCGAGATGAACTTGAAGAACCCGATGTTTCAGGACCTGCGCGTGCGCCAGGCCATCAACGTTGCGATGGACCGGAACGCCGTCGTCGCGAGCGTGTTCAACGGCCACGCGGTCGCCAACTGGGCGCCGTTCAGCCCGCTGCTCGTCGGCTACTGGAAGGGATCGGAAAACTACTACCCGTTCGATCTCGGCCGCGCCCGGCAGCTCCTCTCCGAGGCCGGGTACACGCTGCAGGGCGGCACGCTGCAGCGCGGCGGACGCCCCGTCATGCTGCGCATGGTCACGCGGTCCTACGAGCCGTTCACCGATCTCGCGCAGGTGATCCAGGCGCAGCTGCAGCAGGTGGGGATCGGGACCACGATCACCGCGTACGAGGTCACCACCGCCCTCGCGCACCTCAAGGCGGGCGACTACGACATCTCCGCGTCGAGCTATGCGTGGAGCTCGGACCCGGGCCTCGTGATGCGGCTCGCGTTGCAGCCGGGGGGCGCGCTGGACTACTCGACGTACAACAGCCCGGCGTTCACCGATCTCTCGCGCCTGTATCAGACCACGATCTCGTCGACCGTGCGCCTCCAGCTGATGCAGCGGATGCAGCAGCAGTACCTCACCGATGCGCCTTGGGCGATGCTCGCCGCCGAGGTCAACGGCCGCGTGGCACAGAGCGGGTTCGGGGGCCTCATCTTGAACAAAGCGACGGGAGACCTCCTGATCGAGAACGCCTACGTCGTCAAGTGATCCGCGGCCGCGCGGCGGGAGGACGGGGATGAACCCGGACCCGCTCGCGCCGGTGCGGGTCGAGCTCGACGTGCGCGTGCCGATGCGCGACGGCGTCGAGCTCTCGGTGGATCTGTACCTGCCGGATGCGCCCGGGAGCGGGCCGGCGCCGCGGCCGGCGATCCTGCAGCGGACGCCGTACGACAACGGCCGGCGCCAGAACCCGCGGTTCTACTGGGTAGAGGTCGCGCAGTATTTCGCCGCCCGCGGCTATGCCTTCGTCAGCCAGGACGTCCGCGGCCGAGGAGACTCCGACGGCGGATGGCACCCCTTCATCAACGAGGCCGAGGACGGGTACGACACCGTCGAGTGGATCGCGCGGCAGCCCTGGTCGAACGGCCGGGTCGGGATGATGGGCGGCTCCTACGGGGGACTCGTGCAGTGGCTGGCGGCGCGCGAGGGCCCGCCGCACCTCACGACGCTCGTCAGCACCGCGGCGGCGGGACGCCTGATGGAGGAGCTGCCCTACCGGCACGGCAAGCTGCGCCCGCCGTGGGCCATGTGGTGGCTGAACATGGTGGGCGGCCGGACCGTGCAGCCGCCGGAGCTGATCGACTGGGCGCGCGTCGTCCGCGCGCGGCCGTCCAAGGACGTCGATCTCGCGGCCGGCCGCCTCAACACGGAGTGGCGCGTGTGGCTCGCGCATCCGACGCTCGACGACTACTGGCAGCGGATGGGCATGCTCGGTCGCTTCGCCCTGGTCGACCTGCCGGTGCTGCACATCACCGGCTGGTTCGACGGAGACCAGCTCGGACAGCTGTACTACTGGCATCAGATGGCCGCGCACTCGCCCGCCCGCGACCGGCAGTTCCTGCTGTCCGGACCCTGGGACCACGCCGGCACGCGGTCGCCGGAGCCGCGGCACGGCGAGCTCGAGTTCGGGGACGCCGCGGTGCTCGACATGAACGCGATCCACCTCCGCTGGTTCGACTACTGGCTCAAGGGCCAGGGCGCGGCGCCGACGGACTTCGCGCCCGGCTGCCGCAGCCGGATTTTTCTCATGGGGGAGAACCGCTGGCGGGACGATCCGACGTGGCCGCCGCCGGCGGCGGTCGCCGAGCGCTGGTACCTGCGCAGCGGCGGCCGCGCGAACACGGCCGGGGGAGACGGCCGGCTCGAACCGGCCGCGCCGCCCGCGGGCGAGCCGCCCGACCGCTACACGTACGACCCGGACGCGCCGACCCCGTCGAGCGAGGTCCTGGAAGGGTTCCCTCCGGAGGTCCGGTTGGACCAGCGGTGGCTGCTCGGGCGCGAGGACGTGCTCGTCTACACCTCGGCGCCGCTCACAGAGCCGCTCGAGGTGACGGGACATCCGGTCGTCGCCCTCGAGGCGACCACGGACGCGCCGGACACGGACTTCGCCGCCACCCTCTACGACGTCGCGCCGGACGGCCCCAGCCTGGCGTTGTGCGACGGCATCGTCCGCGCGTCGTACCGCAACGACTCGGGCCACCCCGACCCGACTCCGCTCGAGCCCGGCCGCCCGTACACGTACCGCATCGAGCTCGTCGCAATCAGCAACGTGTTTCTGCCCGGCCACCGCGTCCGGGTGGCCGTGATGTCGGCGCGCTGGCCCGCCTACGACCGCAACCCAAACACCGGCGCGCCGCCGGGAGATGACGCGGTCGCGCGGCCCGCCGCGCAGGCCGTGCTGCACGATCGCGATCACGCGAGCCATCTGCTGATCCCGGTCGTGCCGCGCGGCGCGGCCTGACGGCATGTACGCGCTCAGGCGCCTGGCGTTGTTCGTCCCGGTGTGGCTCGGCGTCGCGGTCCTCACCTTCGCGTTGATGCGCATGATCGGCGGCGATCCGGCCCAGGCGCTGTACGGCGGGGGCGCGATGAGCGTCGCCTCCCTCCAGTTGGTCCACCACCAATTGGGCCTGGACCGGCCGCTGCTCGTGCAGCTCGGCGACTTCTTGTCGCACGCCGCGCGGGGCGACTTCGGAGACTCGTGGCAGTCGCACACGCCCGTCGGGCCGATTCTCGCCCAGCGGTTCCCGTACACGCTCGAGCTCGCGCTGACGGGGCTCGGCCTCGGCACGCTGGTCGGGCTCGTGACCGGCATCATCGCCGCGGTGCGCCAAGGCTCGTCGGTCGACCGCGCCCTGCTGATCGGGTCGCTCCTGTTCCTGTCGGTGCCCGGCTTTTGGCTGGGCATCCTCATGATTTACCTGTTCTCGGTCGATCTCGGATGGCTGCCCGTCGCGGGTGCCGTGGGATGGCAGTCGATGGTGATGCCCGCCGCGGTGCTCGCCGCGACGGGCGCGCCGGTCGTAGCGCGCGTGACCCGGGCGGGCATGCTCGAAGTCCTGCGGACCGAGTACATCCGGACGGCTCGCGCGAAAGGGCTCGGTGAGCGCATCGTGCTGCTCCGCCACGCGCTGCGCAACGCGCTCAATCCGATCGTGACCATCGTCGGGCTGTCGTTCGGCAGCCTGCTGGGCGGCGCGATCATCGTCGAGCAGGTGTTTTCCCGGCCCGGCATCGGCACGCTCGCCGTGCAGGCGATCTTCGCCCGCGACTACCCGCTCATCCAGGGCATCGTGCTCTACACGTCCACGGTGTTTCTCATCCTGAACCTGCTCGTCGACCTCTCGTACTCGCTGACGGATCCCCGCGTGCGATTCGACTAGAGGACCCGGCGTGACGCGCTTCTGGAACACCGGACGCACCACGCGGGTCGCCGCCGTCATCCTGGCCGTCATCGTGCTGAGCGCGATCGGGGCGCCGGAGCTCGCCCGGATCAGCCCGCTCGTCATGAACATCCCGTTTCGGCTGCACGCGCCGTCGTCCGCCCACCTGCTGGGCACCGACGGCATGGGGCGCGACGTGTGGGCCCGGATGCTGTACGGGGGCCGCCTGTCGCTCACCGTCGGGCTCGTCGCCGTCGCGATCGAGTTCGCGTTCGGGACCGCGGTCGGTGTGGCGGCGGGGTACGCCGGCGGGTGGCTGGATCTGGTCGTGATGCGGCTGACCGATATCATGCTCGGGATGCCGGGACTGATTCTCGCGCTGTTCGTCGTCGCGCTGCTCGGGCCCGGGCTCTTCAACGTCATGATCGCGCTCGGGATCGGGGGGACGCCGGGCGTGGCGCGGTTCGTGCGCGGGGTGACGCTCGGCATCCGGCAGCGCGACTACGTGCAGGGCGCGGTGGCGGTCGGGCTGCCGACCGTCTGGATCGCACTGCGGTACATCGTGCCGAACGCCCTGCCGCCGGTGCTCGCGCTCGCCACGCTCGACATCGGGACGATCATTCTCACCGCGGCCGGGCTGAGCTTCATTGGCCTCGGCGCCCAGCCACCCTCGCCCGAATGGGGCGCGATGCTGGCGGACGCCCAGAAGTACTTTCCGCACGGCTGGTGGCTCAGCGTGTTCCCCGGTCTCGCCATTACGCTGGTCGTCCTCTGTCTCAACATCGTCGGGGACGCGGCGCGCGACGTGCTGGATCCGCGTCTGTCGCGCGGGAGCCGCTGAGAACGCGGCCGGAGGAGGCGCACGTGACAACCCTTGGATTCGTGGGGCTCGGAGTGATGGGCGGGCGGATCGCCAAGCGGCTGCTGGACGCCGGCCACCCGGTCTCGGGATACAACCGGACGGCGGCGAAGGCCCAATGGCTCGTCGCCGCCGGCATGCGGCTCGAGTCAAGCCCCCGGGCGGTCGCCGCGGGCGCGGAGGTCACCTTGTCGATGGTGACCGACACGTCCGCGCTGCACGCGGTGACGGACGGACCCGACGGGATCCTCGCCGGCCTCGGCCCGGGGAAGACCCTCGTCGACATGAGCACGGTCAGCCCCGCCGCCAGCCGGGCGCTGGCCGAGCGAGTCCGGGAACGCGGCGCGGAGATGCTGGACGCGCCGGTCTCCGGCAGCGTCGCGACCCTCGAGGAGGGACGCCTGTCGGTGATGGTGGGCGGGCCCGCGGCCGCGGTCGAGCGCGTCCGGCAGATCCTCCTGGACATCGGACCCGTCGTCACCCACGTCGGCGGCAACGGCCAGGCGGTGCTGATGAAGGTCGCGACCAATCTCAGCCTCGCCGTGCAGATGCTCGCGTTCAGCGAGAGCGTGCTGCTGGCGGAGCGCGGCGGTATCGACCGGAAGACGGCCGCGCACGTGTTGCTGAACAGCGTCATCGCCTCTCCGATGTTGAAGTACCGCGGGCCGTTCGTCCTCCAGATGCCGGAGGACGCCTGGTTTGACTGCACCATGATGCAGAAGGACATGCTGCTCGCGCTCGAGATGGGACGAACGCTCAGGGTTCCCCTCCCGACCACCGCAGCCACCAACGAGCTACTCACCGCCGCGCGGGCGATGGGACTGGCCGAACAGGACTTCGCCGCCCTGTTCGAGGTCCTGGTGCGCCTGTCGAGCCCGCGCCCCGAACCCGAGTCCGACCGGGCCGGATAGGCAGCCCGCGCACGACGGCCGCGGGCGAGCGCAGGGACCGCCGCCGCCCGGCGCCGAACGGGCGCCAGAGCCACATCACACGGGAGGGACCACGCGATGGGCATCAAGACGTTCGGGCTGCAGACGGTCGACTGGGAGGAGCGCGTCAACTACGAGCGGCTCCGGACCGAGCGTCTGGCGCGGGTCACACGCATGCTCGCGGCGTCGGAGCTCGGCGCGCTCCTCTGCTTCGACATGAACAATATCCGGTACATCACCGCGACCCACATCGGCACGTGGGCGATGGACAAGCTCGTCCGGTTCGCGCTGCTGCCGCGGGGCGATGTGCCGATCCTCTGGGACTTCGGGTCCGCGGCGCGCCACCACCAACTCTACTGCCCGTGGCTGGGTGAGCGGTCGCGCGCCGGCATCTCGACGCTGCGCGGCGCGTACCCCGAGAGCGCGGAGGACGTCGCCCGGAAGATCAAGACCGAGCTCGCGGCGCGCGGGCTCGAGGACGCGCCGGTCGGCGTGGACATCGTGGAGCCGCAGGTCCTATTTGCGCTGCAGCGGGCGGGCGTGCGCGTCGTCGACGGGCAGAGCCTGATGCAGGAGGTCCGCAAGATCAAGACCCAGGACGAGATTACCCTGATCACGACCGCGGTGATGATGGTCGACGCGGCGTACGACGCGCTCTACCAGGCGCTGCGGCCCGGGATGCGGGAAAACGAATGCGTCGGCCTCGTCGCGAAAGTGCTGTACGATCTGGGATCCGAGCACGTCGAGGGCGTCAACGCGATCTCCGGCGAGCGGTGCAGCCCGCACCCGCACGTCTACACCGACCGCGTGCTGCGCCCCGGGGACCCGGCGTACTTCGACATCCTGCACGCCTATAACGGCTACCGGACCTGCTATTACCGGACGTTCTGCGTGGGCAGCGCGTCGCCGGCGATGGTGGACGCGTACCGCCGGTGCCGCGACTACCTCGACGCGGCGCTGAGCCTGATCCGTCCGGGCGTCACGACGGCCCAGGTGGTGTCGGTGTGGCCGAAAGCCGAGGAGTTCGGGTTCGCCGACGAAGAGGCGGCGTTCGCGCTGCAGTACGGCCACGGCGTGGGCCTGTCGATCTGGGAGAAGCCGATCTTCAGCCGGCTGGTTTCGTTCGATCATCCCGAGGTGATCGAGGAAGGGATGGTGTTCGCCCTCGAGACGTTTTGGCCGGCGTCGGACGGCTGGTCGGCTGCGCGCATCGAAGAGCAGCTCGTCGTCACGAAGGACGGATGCGAGGTGATCACGCGGTTCCCGGCGGAGGCGCTGCTCGTGGCGGGGACGCGCTACTGGACGGTCAACGGACCGCTCGGAACCACCCGGGAGGCGCAGTCGAATCTCAACCGCGGGACCGTCCAGACGCCGGCGGCACGTGTCGCCGCAAGCGCGCACACCGAGGGCCGCGGCGCGCCGCGGCCGTAGCGCGCCGCACCGTCGGGCGGGAGGCCCGCCGCGTGACCGCCGCCCCGAGTCTCGCGGACGCGCCGTGACCCCCGCGACCGCGAGGGCCAACATGATCCCGTCGTCCATCGCGCGCGGCAGGCTCACACCGTTCGTTCGCGGGACGCCGCCATCGGGTCCCGGAGATGTGGGTGGGCCGGCCACAGGCTCAAGACAGGCATGAGAATGAGGGTGAACAGACTCACGAGCGTATCGAAAAACGACACACCGATGCACACGAGGACGAGACCGATCCCCCCCCGGAGCCTCCAGTCCAGATGTACAGCCCACCGGGGGTCAAGATCGGGATCGACCAAGCCGCGCACTTTCGCGTACCGCCATTCCGCGGTCTGAATCAGCAGGGTCACGAGGGCCGTGCCCGCGTACGTGAGCAAGGCCACCCGGTACCGAGGATACGTCCCCATCAGATTCGCCGCGAACGGCATGAACGCGATGAACATCAGGAAGTACAAATTCATCCAGAGAAACGTTCGATCGGCGGCCCGAATGAAGGTAAACATCCTTCGGTGCATGACCCAATAGCTGGCGATCAACCCAAAACTGATCACGTACGTCGCGACGTGGGGCCACAGGGTGAGCAGCGCACTCGCCAGGGCCGAATTGGGCGCGCCCTTCGGGATGACCGGCACGACCAGATTGAGAATGAGCAGGGTCATCGCGAATGCGAACACGGCGCCGCTCAGATTGTGGACGCTCTCCGTGTCGAACCGATCGCTCGATGCCGGACCCGTGCGCATTCGCCCCTCCGTCTGCATCTTCTCTCAACCCCGGACGTGTGCCCGCTCCCGGGTTTCACCGCGGACGGCCGCTCGCGTGAGCCCGCCGCGCTCGACGACTGGGGCCGTCTGTACAACGCGCCCGACGCCATGAAGCGTACGCTCGACCGCGGCGCCCGCCGGATCCCACGGCGTCCGGCGCGCGCCGCACGTCACATCCCCGTCAGCGACCCCCGATCGCGAACTCCGCCGCCCCGTTCAGTTGACGTACACGACGACGTACTGCGTCCCGTACGGTTGGTAGTACGTCGCGCCGCACTGATACAGCAGCGTGCCGTTGATGTTGGTCTGCACGCACGCGGTTGGCAGGCTGTTGACGTAAATGGATGAGCGCGCGATGGTGCGCCGCGTCGTCCGGCGCGCCACGCCGGCCACGCTGACCGGCGTCAGGGGCATCCCGACGACCGCCTCCGCCTTGGACACCAGCGACCCGTCCAGGAACAGCGCGCCGGGATTGCTCGCGACGAGCAGCCCGACCGCGGCCGCTCCGATCGCACACGCGACGGTCCAGCCCTTCGAGTTTGTGATCACCGCTGACCCTCCCCGATCTCGCCGATGACGTTCGTGGGAATCGTGTCGACCTTCCTGGACCCTTGGGGCGGCGTGAACGCAAACCGCTGCGGATCGACGTTCGGCCTACTGTTCCAATTGCGGAAGTCCACGATGTATTGGGGCGCGCCGGTCACCCATTTGCTGGTGATGACATACTTCATCGGGAGCGGCCTCGCCCCCGCCTGCACCCACACCTGCCAGTCGACTTGGGCCGCCCGAAACGCCAGATGCTCGCACATGATGCCGCCAACGACGTCGGACCCAAGATCGACGCCGCTTGTCACGTCGGTCATCAGGCCCGGGTACGGATCCGTGTACACCAGGTCGGCGGCCGCCAAATCGAGCCCAAGCTGACTGCGTACCGCCTCGATCGCCGCGTCGATGGTCCCGAGGTGTCCAATTTGCAGGTACATGTTCCTCACCTTGCCGTACAGCGTGAGCGTCCCGCCGTCGAGATAGACCTCGGCATCGGTGACTCCGGTCTTGCGGGTCGCGTAGATCTTGCCGGGCCGCTGGATGAGCGCGCTCCCCGAACTGGTGACGTCTAGTTTTTGGCCGCTGTGATCGATCACCTGCGTGTCCACGTCGTAATCCACGCTGAACGCTCCGAGATGTCCCAGATAGGTCGTCATCGCCCGCAACGTGTGATCGGCATCGGGGTCGACGGTTCCCTGGGCCCGTACCCCCGTGAACGGCAGACCAAGCACCAGCACCGCACTCACTACCGCGATGACGCACACCACCGTGCGCGCCCGCAAGCCCTGTTGTCGCATTGCTGATCTCCTTTGTGGTCTCGATGGGATCCCCTGCAGATCCCTGGGCCGTCCATGTCGCCGTTCGACCCACGTCGCGACGGAACCTAGACGATCCGGTGCGGCTCGCCTACCCCGCGCCGACTGGTGACTCGAGGGGATGCTCCGCGCGGGCACCGCCGCCGCGAAGCACCCCCCCTATGTCAGCGCCTATCCAATCCGCGTACGCCTACTGCCCGTGGTGTGCCAGGATCGCTTTTTCGACCTGCTCCTTCACCGCCTCCATGTTGAACGACGCGCCCTTCTGCATCGGCGGAAACTCGATGAAGCTCTGCGCCCCCATGGCGACCACCTGTTGCACGAGGACGAATCGCCAGAACTGGTCCACGAACCAGTTGTAGAACGCGAGAGAGCCGGAGATCCCGGTGCGCTCGAACGGATCCAGGCGGAGGTTGACGATGATCGGCCAATCCACCTTGACGGTGCCGCCCAGCCATCCCTGCGGCTGGTCGATGAAGCGGTACTTGTAGTCGTTCAGGCGCACCGCGCCCAGAGTGCCTTCGGCAAAATAGAAGACCTCGTGCCGGTTCGACGGCCCCTTGCCCGTGATGAGGTTCGTCTGATCGTAGCCGTCGAGGTGGACCTTGTACGTCTTGCCGCCGAACTGCTTGCCCTGCTTGAGCTCCGCGACAATGTTCGGGTTGCCCGCGGCGGACACGAAGGTCGGGAACCAGTCTAGCCCCGAGAAGATCCCGTTCTCGACCCTGCCGGCCGGAATCTTGCCCGGCCAGCGCGCAATGCACGGGGAGCGGAAGCCGCCTTCCAGCACGGTCCCCTTGCCGCCGGCGAACGGCGTCTGTCCGCCGTCCGGCCACGTGAAGTTCTCCGTCCCGTTGTCCGTCGTGAACACGACGATCGTGTTGCCGTCGAGGCCGTCGTCCTTGAGCTTCTTCATGACCGACCCGACGATATCGTCGAGCTGCGCCATGCCGGCCTCGTGGATCGACCACCCGTTCTCCGGCGTGCGTAGATTGTTGTATTTCTCGGACAGATGCGTCTTCACGTGCATCCGCGTCGGGTTGAGCCAGCAGAAAAACGGCTTGCCGCTCGCCTTCGCGCCGTCGATGAACTTCAGCGCATGGGCGAGGATCTCATCATCGACGGTCGTCATCCGATCCGGGTAGAGCGTGCCCGCGTCCTCAATCTTCTGCTTGCCCACCTTGCCCCACCGCGGATCGACGGTCGGATCATCCTTGTCGGTCGCCCAGCAGTGCACCATGTTGCGCGGCCCGATCTTGTCTTTGAGGGCGGGCGGGTAGTTCTTGTGCGACGGATCCTCCATCGCGTCGAGGTGGTACAGATACCCGAAGAACTCGTCGAAGCCGTGGAGCGTCGGCAGATACTGGTTCAGATCGCCCAGATGGTTCTTGCCGAACTGTCCCGTCGCGTACCCCATCGACTTCAAGGCGGCGGCGATCGTGGGAGCTTCGTCCGGCATGCCCACCTTCGCGCCCGCCTGGCCGACGGTCGTCAAGCCGGTGCGGATCGGGATTTGCCCTGTGATGAACTGCGCGCGGCCCGCGGTGCAGCTCGCTTCCGCGTAGTAGTCGGTGAACCGGATCCCCTCAGCGGCCAGCCGGTCGAGATTCGGCGTGCGGCCCGCCATCATGCCCTGATGATAGGCCCCGATGTTGAACCAGCCAATGTCGTCCGCCATGATGAAGACGATATTGGGTTGTGCAGAAGGCGTTGGCATGATCCTGATTCCTCCCCAAGATAGTGTACACGCCACTGCTCAAAACGACCTTCGATCCGTGCCCACCCTCCCCGCTCCGCTGTGTCGTCGTCGTTCGCGTCATGCGTCGAGGTCCACGACGGCCGGCGCCGCGCATGCCCAAGCGCCCCGGTGCCCGCCTTGCGGACAAGCGTCGCTACTTCTTCTCAAACTCTTCATGAATAGATTCCTCCAACGTGTCGCCCACCTTCGGCGTCGCCCGGACCGGCGCAGGCTCCCAGGGCTCCGGCTCCTCCCACCTCAGGGACTGTGCCAGGAGGCGGAACCCGAACGCAATGGCGAAGGTGATGAGGGCCGCCGGCCAGATCGTGAGCCCCACGCCGGCAAGAATGATGTATAAGACGGAAGCGAGGATGGCGGTACCGACAAACCACTCCCCTTGGACGAACTGCTTGGGCACAACCAGCGACGTGATGTCGATAAAGTACCGCCCGGCCGTGGGGCCGATGATGCCGACGATCACCGCGGCGAACAGCGGCAGGTGCGCGTGCAACGCCGCGTCTGCCCCGACGATGGCGTACCAGGGCAGCGAGAATGCGGTCATGATCTGAAAGATCCCTTCGCGGAACTTTTGCCCGGTTCTGTAGGAAATCGCGAGCCCAATCAGCCCGGCCGCCGCACACACCACCATGTACCACGGGTTGGTGAACGCCGCCGGGACACGGTTGAGCACGATATCGCGCGAGACGCCGCCGCCGATCCCGCCCAAGAATGCCATCGCGAGGATGCCAACATCGGTGTAGTTCTTATAGTGATCGGGACGGCGGGCGAGCAACGCGCCGTTGAGCGCATTCGTCGATGCCGCGATCAGATCGATGATGGTGAACGCGTCCCACGATGTGTGAAAAATGGCCGTGGCGCGCAAAGCTGGGAGGAAATCCATCCGTTCGCTCCTTTCGCGACTCGTGAATGTGGTGGCCGACTCCCGATCTCTTGACCCGAATCGCTCCCGCGTTTGCCCGAGACCAATCTACGGCGCATTCGGATCGTCTTCGGGCGGTGGGGTGCTGGTCTCCGTCCCGGAGTGGACGAGACCGTGCGGGTGCCCGGCCGTCGCCCAGGAAGTCCGCGAGCTTACGACTTCGCCGATGCCCTCACGATGCATCGAAACCCGACGTGGCAGGTCGAAGTGTCGATCGGCTCGGGAAATCGCGCCGCGGGACGATACCGCAGGCAGTAGTTGGGAGCGCAGAGGTGGGACCCGCCCTTCAGGACTTTCCGTGGAATCCGGATGTCCGGCTGCGCCGGATCGTAGCTCGCATCTTTCTTCCCGCCGCGAGGGTTCACCGGCACGCAGCACGCCTTCTGCGCCTCCTCGGGGTGGCGCGGATAATACCAGTCCATCGTCCACTGCCAGACGTTACCCGCCATGTCGTAGAGCCCGTACCCGTTCGCCGGAAACGACCCCACGGGAGCCGTCCCCTCGTACCCGTCGGTGCGCAGGTTCTCCCAGGGGAACTCCCCCTGCCAGGTGTTCGCCATCATCTGGCCGTCCGGCGCGAACTCGTCGCCCCAGGCGTACGCCGCGCCGTCCAGTCCGCCGCGCGCGGCAAACTCCCATTCGGCTTCGGTTGGCAGGGACTTCCTTGCCCACGCCGCGTACGCTTTCGCGTCCTCGTACGCGACGTGCACGACCGGATGAGTCTCCCGCCCCTCGATTGAGCTGTTCGGGCCCTCCGGGTGCCGCCAGTCCGCCCCCGGCACGTATGCCCACCAGTTGGTCATGTTCTGCAGATCGACGCGCTGCGCGGGCTTCTGGAAGACCAGGGACCCGGGGACGAGCATTCCCGGCAGCGCTCCGGGATAGTCCTCCGCTCGAGGCTGACGCTCCGCGAACGTGACATGGCCGGCCGCGTCGACAAACCGGGCAAACGCTTCGTTCGTCACGGTGTGCTGATCCATCCAGAAGGCGTCGACGGTGACCCGGTGGACCGGAGCCTCTTCCGGATAGTACTGCTCCGAACCCATCTGAAACGTCCCGCCCGGGACCCACATCATGCCCGGCGCCGGCGGGAGCACCTGCTTCGAACCGGTCGACGTCTTTCTTGCTCGTATCTCGATCGCCGAGTGTGTGACCTCGTCCATCGCTACTCCCCTTGTCTCACCATGTCGCGTATCGAACAGCCGGTTGACGCCTAGACCGGTTTTGCCGACGCCCCGCCCAGTTCCGGTTTGGACGCGCGGCCCAGATATCTCGCGAAGATCAGGTTCGCAACGGCTTGAATCAGCAGATAGGACCCGACGGCGGCGACGACACCCGTGTTTGGGAAGTCCTGGGTGCCGACCAGCAGGCACAGCCCGACGTTCCGCAGGCTGGTGCCCAGGGCCAGGGTCTTCCGGGAGGCCACATCCGCTCCGCCCAGGGCCCAGCCGATGGGCCACGCGACGACGACGAGCACCAACATGATCGCCAGCGCGCCTCCCCCGAACACCTTGCCCACCACGTCGAGGTGGGGCCCGATCAACAACACCACCGTCCCGATCAGACCGATGGTCGACAGCAGTTTGGCCGGCTTCGCGAGCGTGCCGGCCAGCGACGCGGAACGGTGCGCGATCAGCATGCCGAGCGCGAGGGGAATCAGCTGGAACAAGACCAGGGAGGTGATGATACGAGCCGCGGGGACCTTGACCACAGCGTCCACAGGCAGGATGAGATTCAGCGTGACTGGCGTGGTGATGACGGAGGCCATCTGCAGCACGATCATCAGCCCGACCGCGAACGCGACATTCCCTTTGGCGGAGGCGGCCATCCGCGGCAGAAACGGGACGCCGGGAGCCGCCGCCATCAGCAGGATGCCGATGACGATGTCTTCCGACAGGTTGGCGAGCTTCAAGAGAAGCAGGGCAATGACCGGCATCAGCACGAGGTTCGCGACGAGGAGCTTCGCCATGAGCGGACCGTTTTTGATGGTGGCCAGGACCTGCCCGGGGGTTTCCTCGAGACCCACCGCGAACATCACCGTGACCAAGAACAGGAGCACCATCGCCAACGGCAACGTGATGTGCATTACGACACCTCCGGCTCGATCGGCCTTGGCTGTCCTTCCGTCCCCGCTGCCCCGAGCGTCCCGGTCACCACGCGGCGGCGGCCCGCGATGACCACGAGAGGATCCCGCGTCGATCGAGGACCATGTTGTGCACGCCCGTGGACCATATTGTAAGCCTCGACGGACTTGGGGTCATCCCACCAAAGTTAGGTATTCGGTTGGTTCTCGCTGATTCTTGCCACGGCGGTCCCGAAGCGTAGCGGGCGCGGCGCAAGGTGTGGCTTCGGCGTCAGGAGTTGCCAGCCTGGGCGGCCATCGTCCCGTACCGCGCAACGCGGTGGGTTACCCGGCTCGCTCGGTGTCCCTTAGTCAGATTTGATCTTACCACGAATGCCGCGGTCGATGGCGCCCAGCACCCCGTCCTATCGCGTAACGCGCCGGTCACATCGAGCAGCCGCAGCCAAGCGGCACCGTGCTCCACGACGGCAGGTCGCCGACATCCGGCCTAGATTCCGAGATATACCCGCCTGATCTCGGGATCCTGGCGCAGGTCGGCCGCGGTACCCGCACGGACGATGCGGCCGGTCTCCAGGACGTAGCCTCGGGCGGCGATCTCGAGCGCCTGATGCGCGTTCTGCTCGACGAGCAGCACGGTCACCCCTTCGCCGTTGATGCGCCGGATGGTCTCAAAGACCTCGCGCACGAGCAGCGGCGCGAGGCCGAGGGACGGCTCATCGAGCATCAAGAGGCGCGGCAGGCTCATCAGCCCGCGGCCGATAGCCAGCATCTGCTGCTCCCCGCCAGAGAGCGTCCCCGCGAGCTGTGCGCGCCGCTCCGCGAGCCTCGGAAACAGCGACAGGACCGACGCCATGGTGTCGCGGACGCGGGCCCGGCCGCGCGGCGTGAACGCGCCCAACTCCAAGTTCTCGATCACGGTCATGCGGGGCCACAGATGGCGTCCCTCGGGGATCTGCACGACGCCCGCCCCGACGATCTGGGACGCGCGCAGCCGCTGGATCGGCCGGCCGGCCATTCGGACCTCTCCCCGCTCGGGCCGAAGCAGCCCGGAGATGACCCGCATCGTGGTCGTCTTGCCGGCGCCGTTCGCGCCGAGCAGCGTGACGATCTCGCCCTCCCGCACGGTGAACGACACGTCCCACAGGGCCCGCACGTGGCCGTAGGCGGCCGCGACGCCCGCGACCTCGAGCAGCGGCGTGTCCGCGGGCCCGGGCCGAACGTCCGCGATCACGGTGACACCGACGCGTCCGGGCTCCCCAGGTAGGCTTCGATCACCCAAGGGTCGCTCGTCACGACCGACGGCGCCCCGTCGGCGATCAGCCGTCCGTAGTTGAGCACCAGCACTCGGTCGGACAGGTCCATCACGGCCCGCATCACGTGCTCGATCATCACCACCGTGATCCCGCGGTCCCGAATCCGCCGGACGAGACCGACCGCCTGCTGCGACTCGGTCGGCGTCAGCCCGGCGAGCGCCTCATCGAGCAGGAGGACAGACGGGCGCGTGGCGAGCGCGCGGGCGATCTCGAGCCGCTTCCGCATCGCGAGCGTAAGCACCGACGCCGGCGCGTCGCGCCACGCCGTGAGGTCGGTGAACTCCAGCACCTCCTCGGCCTCGGCGCGCGGCACCGTGCCGCCGAGACGCGCCCCGCCGCCGAACGTGGCCCCGACCAGGACGTTTTCCAGCACGGTCATCTCCGTGAATGGGCGCACGATCTGATGCGTCGCGCACACCCCGCGCCGCGCGACGGCGTGGAGGCTCCACCCCGTGATGTTCACGCCGTCGTGCAACACGGCGCCCGACGACGGCCGGGTATGCCCGCTCGCCATGCGAAACAGCGTCGTTTTCCCCGCGCCGTTCGGACCGATCAGGCTCGTGATGTGCCCGGGGGCGATCTCCGCCGACACGTCGTGGACCGCCACCAGCCCGCCGAAGCGCTTTGTCAGATGGACAAGCGCCAGCGCGGCGTTCATTCGGCGCCCTCGGAGCCGCTCGGGGGCGCGTCCGCCGCGGCCGGGGTGCGGCGGGCCGGCCGGCGGCCCCGCTCCCACAGCCGCGTCGCGAGGCCCACGAGACCCCGGGGCTCGAACAGCAGGACAAAGATCAGGAGCACCCCGTACACGAGCAGGTACAGGTTCGGATAGCTGGACTGGAGGTAGTTCTGGACCGCGTAGAAGATCACGGCGCCGATGACCGGTCCCCACAGCGTGCCGAGGCCGCCGATCAGACAGATCAAGACGAGGCTGATGCTCTCGGTGAAGCTGAAGTCCGTGTCGGGATGCACGTATTGAAAGTAGGTCGCGAACAGCCCGCCGCACGCGCCGACCAAGAACGCGCTCAGGATGTGGGCGAGGTTCTTGAACAGGGCGGTCCGCACGCCGAGGCTCTCCGCGGCCTCCTGGTCCAGGCGCAGCGCGCGCAGGCCGAGCCCGAGCCGCGCGCCGCGCACCCACGCGGCGGCGGCGAACGCCACCGCGGCCAGCACCAGCGCGGCCTCGTAGAACCACGCCTTCGACGGCACCGTCGTTGGCAGGTTGAGCCCGGAGGCGCCGCCGGTGATCCGGTCGAGGTTCAGCATCAGGATGCGCATCGCCTCGCCCACGCCGATGGTGGCGATGGAGAAGTACGGACCCACGAGCCGGAGCGTCGGCACCCCGATCACGAGCGAGAACACCGCGGCGACGAGCCCGGCGACCGGATACGTGAGGACCGGCGGCCACCCGGCGATCCACAACAGTGCGGTCGTGTACGCGCCGAGGCCGTAGAACGCCGCGTACCCGAACGAAATGTATCCGGCGAAGCCGCCGAGGATGTTCCAGGAAACGCCCTGGGCCACATAGAGCAGGGTGAAGAACCCGAGGTTCAGGAGCGTGAGGTCGCCGGGCCGCAGCGCCGGCACGAACGCCAGCGCGATGCCGAGCGCCGCCGCGATGAGCAGCTCCGGGCGCGCGGCGGGCCCGCGCCGCGCGCGGTCGGCCGTCACGAACGGTTCCGCGTCCAGAGCTGGGAGACGCCCCCGGGCAGCACGATCAGCGCGATCACGAGCAGGGCGTACGCGAGCACGTTCTGCAGGCTCGCACGCATGAACAGCACCGCGTAGGACTCCGTGAACGCGAGGATCGCCGCGCCGACCATCACCCCCGCGAAGCTCTCGAGGCCGCCGAGGACGATGATCGTGAAGCTCTTGAGCTGGAAGTCGCCGCCGAAGTCCGGCGTGAAGCTGAACAAGAGCGTGAGCAGGCCGCCCGCGAACGCGGCGAGCGCGGTGCCGAGCCCGAACGAGAGGGCGCTGAGCCGCTCGGTGTCGATGCCCGCGAGCACCGCGGCCTGCGGGTCCTGGACGGTGGCCCGCAGCGCCTTGCCGAGATACGTGCGGCCGAGGACCAGGTGGAGCACGCCGAGGGCGGCCACCGCGATGCCGAAGACCAGGAGCCGCGTCAGCGGGATGCGGTAGCCGAGGATCTCGACGGCCTTGTACGTGTACGCCGTGATGATCGAGTGGTCGTCGCTTCCCCAGATGAGCAGCGCCACGTTCTGCAGCACGAGCCACACCGCGAACAAGAGCAGCAGCGAGGCGATCGGCAGCGCGGCCATCACCCGCCGGACCAGCAGCGTGTACAGGAGCCAGCCGGCCACAAAGAATACGGGCAGGTTCACGACGGCGCCGAGCATTGGATCGAGGTGCCACGCGTTAAAGTACACGAACGTCATGAACGCCCCCAGCATCAGGAACCCGGCGTTGCTGAGGTTGATCACCTTCATGACGCCGTAAATGAGGGCGAGGCCGTACGACATGGCTGCGTACAGCCCCGCCGTCAGCAGCGCCGCGATGCCGATCGAGATCAGGTTTTGGGCCGTCAACACAAGGGCCGCCGTCCGGGCGTCCGGCCCGGCGCCGCCGTTACGGCATGTGCGGCACGGGCAGCGTCACGTCCCTCGTCTCCGGGAGGTTCCGCGGCCACACGATCCGCACCGTGTTGCCGGGAGTGTTCTGGACGACCACGTACGGCGATCCCTGGATCTGCCCGTTGGCACCGAACCGGATCACGTTGCCCGGGATCAGCGCGCTCTTGAACACGAGGTGCGCGAGCGAGTCCCGCACCGCGGTCCCGTCGAGGCTGTTGGCGTTGTGGACGCCGGCGAACAACACCCGCGCCGTGTCGTAGCCGAGCGCCTGGAACCAGTCCGGGGTCGCGTTGAACTCCTTCTCGTACCGGTCGGAAAAGAGCTGCGAGCCCGGATCCTTGAGCGCGGGCGTCCACCACAGCGCGGCGATGAGATAGTCCGCGCCGGCGCCGAGCGCCTTGCGTCCCGCCTGATCCGGCCCGCGGGCGCCGTACGAGATGAACGGGTTGTACATCCCGAGCTGCAGATACTGCCGCTGCATCGTGATGAAGTCCGGCAGATGGGCGTCGGACAGAAACGCCTCGGGGTTCGCCGCCTTGACCTGCTGGAGCAGCGGGCTGAAGTCGCTGGCGTTGAGCTGGAACGGCTGACTGAGCACGATCTTGAACAGATCCGGGTGCGCCTTCGCCTCGTCGGTCAGCGCGTTGATATAGTCCTTGCCGTGATCGGTGTTCTCGTACACCACCGCCTCGGTGAGCGGCTTCGGCAGCTTCCCCTGGTTCATCTCGTAGGTCAGGAAGTCGGCCGTGGTCGTGCCCATGTCGTACACCGTCGCGAGCGTGCCGAAGAGATACTTGTACCCGCGCTTGAAGATATCCGAGGCCGCGCCGCCGCCCTCCACGTACGGAATCTTGTACTGATCCGGGACGACCTCTTGCGCCTCGACGAGCGACGTGTCGTACCCGCCCAGCAGGAAGTTCACGTGCTGGTCGGTCACCAGCTTCTCGACCAGGCTGCGGGACTGCGTGCCGTTGCTCGCGTCGTCGAGGATGATGAGGTTGATGTGGTACTTCTGGGAGCCGACCTGGAGGCCGCCCGCGTTGTTGACGTCGTCGACCGCCATCGAGTAGCCCTGCCGGAAGTAGAGCCCGGCGGAGCCGAACGCCCCGGTGAGCGGGAGCACCGTGCCGACCTTGATCTCCGGCATCGACGCCGGCCGACCGGGAGACGCGAGCACTAAGAGCAGTGCGGGAAAGACCAGGAGCATCGTTCCTAGCCGTCGATGTCGCCGCATCTGTGCACCCCTCACTCAGCGTCCTCGTGCACCCCAAGGCCCCCGGGCCTAGGGCGCCCTATGGTTCGGGCACCGGGACCGGGTTCCTGCTCCTCGGACGCTCTTGTAACGACCATCTCGGCGGCAGCAACCGAAGGGTGCGGAAAACATGCTCGACGGCGATCGAGCCGCCGCGGAACCGCGGCGCAGCGCGGGGGGCGCCTACGCGCGGCGCAGGGTATCCTGGTACGCGGTGTGCTCGCCGCGCTCCACCTCGGCGACGTCCATCCAGCCCCCGGCGAGCGACGCCTCGCACACCGCCCAGACGAGCGCGATGTTACGCGTGCCCTCGGCCGCGTCCACCTCGGGCGCGCGGCGGCGCCGGACGGCGTCGGCGAAGTCGCCGAGCTCGATCGCGACGAGCTTGTGATCGATCAGGGGAAACGGCAGCTCCGACGGCACGTGCCGCGCGCCGCCGTAGACCGCTGCGCTGAGCTCATCGAGGCGGTAGGACGGCACCGCGTCGACGAGGGCCTGTCCCTCGAGCGCGGTCCCCCGGTCCGGGGTGAACACGGGGGAGGCTCCCGAGCGGTCGGGCGGCATGCGCAGGGACCCGCGGCTGCCGTAGATCCACCGCGCGCGGCTCGCCTCCCCATGGGCGGCCTGGCTGGTCGTCCACGTCCCGAGCGCGCCCGACTGGAACTGCAGGACCGCGGCCGCCTCATCCTCGGCGTCCGCCGCGAACTCCCGCGGGAGCTCAGGCACCCACGCGTCGTAGTACGAGGCGCTCCTGACCGGCCCGGGGTCACCCCGCGAGCGGCGCACCGGCTCCGCGAGCCGGATTTGGCCGGCCACCCGCGCCACGCGGCCCGCCAGGTATTCGAGCAAATCGGCGGTGTGGACCATGACGTCGAGCAGCGTGCCGCCGGTGAACTTCCGGTGGCGCCACGGGGTCAGCAGAATAGAATCGCCGCCGGAAAACGCCTCATCGATCACCATCCGCACGTCGCCGATCAGGCCGCTCTCGATCGCGGCGCGCGCCAGCCGGTGGGCGGCCTCGCGCCGCACCTGCTCCGCCACGCCCACCACGCGGCCCGCCCGCGCCGCGGCGCGCTGCACGCGCAGGCACTCCGCCACCGTGACAGCGAGCGGCTTCTCCACCAGCACGTGGAGCCCGCGCTCAAGCGCCGCGCAGCACAGGTCCGCGTGCGACTCCGTCCCGGTCGTGATCGCGACCGCCTCGACGGCGCCCGACGCGGCCATCGCGTCCTGATCCGGAAAGACCGCGGGCGGGCGCCCGAGCAGCCGCTCGGCCTCCGCGGCCAACGTCGACGCCCGCGCCCGGTCTCGGTCGGCGACCGCGGCGAGGCGGACCGTGGCATCGCCCGCCGCGCGGTGCAGCTCCACGAGCCCGTGGAGATGCCGGCGGCCCATGCCGCCGCAGCCGATCAACCCAAGTTCTACGGCAGCACCTCGCACAGCACGGCTTCGTGCGCCCGCACGTCGAGCCGGTGCGTGAGGCGTCCGCCCTCTCCCCGGACCGTCTCGCCCGGCTGGAGGCCGCTCGCCGCTCTGAGCGCGGCGACCTGCTCCGCCGACGGGCACTCGGGCGACCCCATCTCACGCCACCGGGCGTGGCTGTCCCCGAGGCGCCAGACGCGCACGCCGGACCCGGCACCCACGCACCGCAGGGTCACCTGGGTCGCGCCCTCCTCCCACCAGGCGTCGACGTGGTGGTACACGATGACCCCGCGGTCGCCCGCGAGCACCCCGACCTTGTCGGCGCTGGCCTCCACGCGGCGGTCGCCGAGCCGCTCGAGCATCCGGAACCCGTCGACCACCGGCAGCTCGACGTTCTCGTTGGTGACGAGCGTGCGGTTGCCCTCAAACCAGCGCTTCCCCTCGAAATAGAACGCCCACGTCGTGAACCGCTCGATCTCGCCGTCGCGCAGCAGCTCGTCGGCAAGCGCGCACAGGATCGTCGGGTAGTACGTGGTGTTGCAGACGATGAAGTTCGGGTTGTCGTAGACGCCGTAGATCGTCCCCACCGCGGGGTCGCACTCGTCCACGAGGATCGGCACGTCCGGGAACCGTTCCCGGACCACCGCGACGTCCCGCCGGATGTCGCCGAGCATCTGGCCGAGCGACGGCGTCTCACGCGGCGCCGGCAGGAACGGATTGTAGTGCCGCCGCGGCGTGTAGTGGGCGCCCTTCGTGTGAAACGAGGCGAACTCCGGGCGGTCCATCCGCGCCAGCACCTTGCGGAGGAACTCCGTGCCCCGCGACGTGGTCGCAGGACCGCCGACCTGTGCGTCCGCAAGCGCGTCCTTGACCCCGGCGCGCGCCGATTCGTACATCGCGCAGTACTCGTCGAGCGATCCCTTCCAGTAGTTCTGGATGTCCGGCTCGTTCCAGACTTCGAACCGCCACCGCCGGATGCGCTCGGGACCGTAGCGGCCGACGAGATGCGCGACAAACGCCCCGCAGAGTTCGCGCCACCGGCGCAGGTCCTTGGGCGGATACTTCCACGCGCCGCTCTCGTACGGCTCGCGTCCGAGGTCCTGGCCGGATCCGAACGACGCGGTCGCCGACTGCTGCGCGGACAGATCCCGCGGCATGAAGCCGAGCTCGATGATCGGCTCGCAGTCGTGCTCGGCGTACACGTCATAGATCTGGTCCGCCCAGCGCCAGTCGAGCGCCATCCGGCCGTCCGCGAGCTCGTGGTAAATGTTGGTGGAGCCCCAGGCCGGCCCGGCGAGGCCGTTGCCGCTGGTCAGCGCGTTGTGATTCCGGACCGCGACCGGGCCGCGAAACACCCGCCCGAGCGCGTCGTAGAGGGCCCGCCCCCGCGCCGTATACGTCCAGTTGATCTCGTCGTAGCCGATACTGCGCCAAATCGGCCGGAGCGCACCGGCGCTCCGGCCGAAGTCGACCGTTACTGTCGCCTGATCCACGAGTACGTCCCCTTCCACCGCGCCGTTAAAGTGGTGATGCTGTGATCGCCGCGCGGTGGCAGCCGCCGCGTCTGGGGTTCCAGGCGCGGCGAGAGGGCTCCTCCCCTCACGGTCTGTGCGGTCACGGCACCCGCACCGCCGCGCGCGGCCGCACGGCCCTCACCCCGAGCTCCACGAGACGCGCAAGGACGAGCGCCGCGGCGCTGCCGGCCGTCACGGCGTACATCCCCTGGACCGCGGGCAGCCACGCGTTCGCGCCGATCGCGACGCTGTGCCATACCGCGGCGGCGAACGCCGGGTACGCCAGCGCGTGGACGCCCCGCCACAGCGGCCCCGGCAGCGCGTACTTGAGATACACAACGGCGGTGGCGACCGCGAGCAGGTACAGCGAGACCACGCCGAGGGCCAGTCCGAGATCGAGCGGCCCGCCCGGTGAGAGGAACACGAGCAGCCCGAACTGGGCTCCCTGCGGAGCCGCGACGCCCTTCAGCGTGTGGACCGCCGTCGCCACCAACCCCGCGACCGACAGAATCGTGTGCGTGCCGCTGCTGCGGACGACCATCGGCAGCCGCCGCCGCAGCCCGGGCGACGAGAGCGCCGTGCCGGTCACCACCGCGAGGTACAGCAGCAGGTACCCGGCAAATCCCCAGAGTGAGAGCGTCATGCGTCGGCGCGCGCGCCGGGCGCGGAGGGGGCGCCCGCACGGTTCCAGCGTGTGTCGCGGTCGAGATGCACGCGCAGACCTCCCGTTCGTGCGGCCGCCGCGCCCAAGGCCGTGCGTGCGTCCGCTCCGGCACAAGGATTCGGTCCGCACCGCCGCGGGCTCCTCTCGCGGGCTCGGCGGCATCCCCCCGCGGCCGACGCATCGCGGGCGATCGATCCGGCGTCACGGCCGCGTGAGAGGGGGGAACGATGCCGGCACGAAACGTTCTCGCAGACGATCCGAGCCGCCCTGGCGGACGGGCGTCCACGGGGAGACGGACGCATGAAGGTCGCCATCCTGGACGACTACCACGACACGCTTCGGACCCTTCGGTGCTTCAGCAAGCTCGCCGGGCACGAGGTCACGATCTGGCACGACCACGTGCAGGACACCGACGTCCTGGCCGCGCGTCTGCGCGACACGGAGGCGCTCGTGCTCATCCGGGAGCGGACGGCGATCCGCGCGCCGCTGTTGGAGCGCCTGCCCCACCTGCGGCTCATCAGCCAGCGCAGCGTCTACCCGCACATCGACGTCGATGCCTGCACGCGGCTCGGGGTGATCGTGTCGTCGAGCCAGCACGCGGGCACGCCCTCCTACGCCGCGGCGGAGCTGACCTGGGGGCTGATCCTCGCGTCCGTGCGCCAGATCCCCCAGCAGATGGCGTCGCTCCGGGCCGGGACGTGGCAGATCGGCGTCGGCCGCACGCTGCGCGGCCGCACGCTGGGCATCTTCGGCTACGGCCGGATCGGGGCGGTCGTGGCCGGCTACGGCCGGGCGTTCGGCATGCGCGTGCTGGTGTGGTCCCGCGAGCCCTCGCTGGCGCGGGCGCGGACCGACGGCTACGCGACCGCGGGCGGCCAGGCGGAATTGTTCGAGACGTGCGACATCGTCTCGCTGCATCTGCGCCTGGTGGCGGCGACGCGCGGGATCGTGACCGCGGCCGACCTGGCTCGGATGAAACCGGACGCCCTGCTCGTCAACACGAGCCGCGCCGCGCTCATTGAGCCCGGCGCGCTGGTGCAGGGCCTGCGGGCCGGACGCCCCGGCATGGCGGCGGTGGACGTGTTCGAGGAGGAGCCCCTGCTCGACCCCCGCGATTCGCTGCTCGGGATGGCGCAGGTGGTGTGCACGCCGCACATCGGGTACGTCTCGCGGGACGAATACGAGATCCAGTTTGCCGACATCTTCGACCAGATCACGGCCTACGCCGCCGGTTCGCCCATCAACGTGGTCAACCCCGATGCGCCGGCGGCGGCGCAGAGCGGGACGCGCGTCGACTCGTAGCGGGCGGCGCGCAGGGTGCCGCCGGACACCTCGGAGGGATCAGCGATGGGCAGAGGATTTGCGGTGTACGCGGGCACGGCGCCCGAGATCATCCGCGCGTCCGCGCGCGAGGCGGAGGCACTCGGGTACACGTCCTTCTGGACGAACTATCCCGGGGCGATCGACGGGCTCGCCGCCCTCGCGCTGGCCGTCCCGGAGACGCGGCGCGTCGATCTAGGCGTCGGCGTCGTCCCCCTGCAGACCCGGGGACCCGACGACATCGTCCGGGATGTGCGGGCGCAGGGGCTGCCGCTCACGCGCCTGCTGCTCGGGGTGGGCAGCGCGAATCCCGGCGCCCTTGCCCGCGTGCGCAGCGGCGTCGCCTCGCTGCGGGCGCAGCTGTCGGCGCGGATCATCGTCGCGGCCCTCGGTCCGCAGATGTGCCGCCTCGCCGGCGAGGTGTCCGACGCGGTGCTGTTCAACTGGCTGACCCCTGCGCAGACGCGGGAGTCCGCCGACCTGGTGCGCGCCGGCGCCGCCGCCGCGGGGCGGCAGGCGCCGAAGATCTTCGCGTATGTCCGCCTGTCCCTTGGGGCCGCCGCCCGTGCCAAAGTGCTCGCGGAGGGAGCGAGGTACGCCGGCATCCCGGCGTACGGGGCGCAGTTCGCGCGCATGAAGGTCGCCCCGATCGAGACCGCGATCGCGGCCGACTCCCCGGCGGAAGTGGCGCACGCGCTGGACGCGTGGCGCGGCAGCGTCGATGAGCTCATCCTGCGCGCGATCACCGGAACGGAGACGGTGGACGAATACCTCGCGCTGGTGCGCGCCGCGAAACCGTAGGCGGGGCGGCGAGGGACCCGAGCTACGACCCGGGCAGGTCGAAGTGCGTGGCGGTCACCAAGCCGGCGGCCGCGAGCAGCGCGAGGCCGCTGCCGGCCTGCAGCAGGATGCGGCCGCGGCCGCGCGAGAGCCAGACGCGCACCCGCGACGCGAGCAGCGAGTAGGCCAGCAACACCGGATACTCGAGAACGAACGAGAAGATCCCCAACAGCACGATGCGCCCCGCCGCGCCCTCCGCGGCGCCGGCGAACACCGGTAGCATCGCGCAGTAGAAGAGCACGGACTTGGGATTGGCGCTCTGCAGCACGAAGCTCTGCCGGAACAGCGCCGAGGGACGTGCGGGCGGGCCCACGCTGACCGCCGCCGCCCCGAGCGTGCCCACGCCGCGCAGGGCCGAGATCCCCAGCCACGCGAGGTAGGCGGTGCCGGCGTACTTGACCGCCTCGAACAGCTGCGGCGCCGCGAGGATCACGGCGCCGACCCCGAGCGCCGAGCACCCGCAGTACACCGCGTTGGCGGAGAGGATGCCGAGAATGCTGGCCTGCGCGGGGCGCCAGCCGTTCGCCATGCTGTGTCCGACGACCTGCAGCACGGCCGGTCCCGGCGTGACGTTGAGCAGGAAATTCACGGCCAGAAACGTCACGAGCCACGTCGGCTCCACGGCCCCGCCTCCCGTCCGCGCATGCGCACGCCCTCCGACGGAACCCGTCGGAGGGCGTCACAGCCCGCGGCGCGTCTTCGAACCCGCATCCATAAAAACACGCCGCCCCGGCCCCGTCAACCGGAGGGCTGGACGCCGCCGGTCCGGAGGCACGCGTTTCCCGGGAACTGTTCCTCCCAACGACCCGCTGTGGGTATAATACTGAACCAGAGCCGGGCGAGCGCGCGGGGGGAGATCGTCGTTGCGTCACCACACATCAACAACCGTAGGGCGGCGGTGGACGCAGGCGGTCTGCCTGCTTGCCCTGTGCGGCGCGGCGCTGACCCCGGCCGTCGCACAGCCGGCCGCGCGGGTGGTCTCGGACGACCGCGGGCAGTTCACGATCACCCTGCCCGGGGACTGGAGCGCGGGGCCGCTCGACGCGGCGGTCCTGGCGAAAGAAGTGCCGGCCGCAGCGCGCCCCCTGATCACGAGCGGGACCAGCGGGCTGATCGCGTTTGGCCCGGGAGGCGCCTCGCAGGCCGCCCCGATGTTCGTCGTCACGGCGGTGCCCCTCACGCAGTCCAACTCGCAGGTCGACCCCCTGCAGATGGTCGACGCGCTCCGGGCGGCACCACAGGCACCGTCCGGTCTGCGGGTCCTTCAGGAGGGCGCCGCCACCGTCGCCGGCCTGCCGGCATATTACGTCTACGCCATCGCGCCCGTCCCCGAGCGTCCCGTGTCTCTGTACTCGGTCATGGTCTTCATGGCGGTCGGACAGACCGGCTACTACGCGTACGGCGCGACCCTGAACGACCCGGGTCGCATCAGGACGGATTTCGCGACGATCTCTGCGATCCTCGAGACGTTCCGTCCGACCCCGCCGCTGGTCCAGCGGCTGCCGCAACCGCCTCCGGAATCGCCCGCGGTAGGCGAGAATCCACTCGCGGGCGTGTTCATGGTGTTCGCGGTGCCGCGCGTCCCGCAGCGGTCCTACGACGTCGCCGGAGGGACGGCGTTCTTCATCTCCCCGGACGGCACGGCGCTGACCAACAGCCACGTCGTGTACGAAGCGTACGTCAACCCCGCGTATCAGCTGGTGGCGCTCGTCAACGGCGAGTTCTACGGCGCGACCGTCGTCTGCGCAAGCGTGCTGACGCACGATCCGTGGGGGGATCCCTCCTCCCCGGTCGAACCGAGCCGCGACGTCGCGGAGATTCGGCTCGCACCCGCGCCCGACTTCCCGTTCGGGAGTCTCCACCCGCCCGGCCTGACGCCGTACGGCTACGCGCACCAGGGCCCCCTACCGTCGTTTCCGGCGCTGCGGTTCGGGCCAGATCCGGTCGTCGGGGAGCCGGTGCACTTCGTCGGGTACGGCGGCAGCGCGGGGTCGATCCCCTACGCGCTGTCGACCCCGGGGACCGTGCAAAAGATCGTCGCGGCGTCGGACGGGACGCCGATCTTCACGATCTCCCTCCAGGGCACCGCCGTGCACGGCGACAGCGGGTCGCCCGTCCTCGACGATCAGGGCGAGGTCGTCGGCCTCCTCGCGTGGGCCAGCTCGCCCAACAGGCACCTGGGGTTCGCGATGACCCGCGGCGCGCTGAATCCCGTCTGCCGGTAGCGGACGGGTTCCGGGCGCCGCGCGCCGACGGGACCAGGAGTTGGCCGGACCCCCGCGAAGGCCTCGACGCCGGTACGCACGATCCCGCGCCGCCCATGTGCGCGGACCGCGGCTCGGCGCGGGGAGGAGCAGCGATGCGGAACCTCGACACGCACGCCGTTTGAGGGACGGCACCGCGCAGGGACTTCCTCGCCGACCTCGGCGTGCGCACCGTCATCAACGCCGCCGGGACGTACACGAAGTTCGGAGGCATGCTGATGCGCCCGGAGGTGGTCGACGCGATCGCCGCGGTGTCGGGCCGCTGCGCCCGGCTCGAGGACGTGCACGCGGCGGTGGGCGCCCGCATCGCGCACCTCCTCGAGTGCGAGGCCGCCCTGGTGACGTCCGGCGCGGCCGCGGCGCTCATGCTCGGGACCGCGGCGTGCATCACGGGAGACGATCCGGAGCGGATCCGGCGGCTGCCGGACCTGACCGGAATGAAGCACGAGGTCGTGATGCAGCGCGCCCACCGGTTCCTGTACGATCACGCGGTCCGCGCCTGCGGCGTGCGGCTCGTCGAGGTGGACACGCGCGACGAGCTGGAGCGCGCGATCACCGATCAGACGGCGCTGCTGCTTTTTCTGAACAAGGCGGCGCCGAGCGGCCGGATCCCCGCCGCGGAGTTCATCGCCGTCGGGAAGCGGCGCGGCGTGCCCACGATGAACGACGCGGCCGCCGACGTCCCGCCGGTGGACACTCTGTTCGCGTACACGCGCATGGGGTTCGACCTGGTCGCCGTCTCCGGCGGCAAAGGGCTCGGAGGCCCGCAGAGTGCGGGACTGCTGCTGGGACGCCGCGACCTCGTGACCGCGGCGCGGCTGAACACGGCGCCGCACAGCGACACCGTCGGCCGCGGCCTCAAGGTGAGCAAGGAAGAAGTGATCGGCATGCTGGTCGCCGTCGAGACCTATCTCCGCCGCGATCACGACGCCGAGTGGCGCGCCTGGGAGGCGGCCGTGTCGGGGCTGCGGTCGGCCCTCGAGCCGCTCCCGCGCATCCAGACGGAACAGTTCGTCCCCGCGATCTCCAACCACGTGCCGCACCTGCGCGTCCGCTGGCGCTCGGCCGCGGACGGGTCCATAGCAGAGATCGCGGAGGAGCTGCGCGCCGGCGATCCGCCGATCGAGGTGGTGCCGGTCCCGCAGGAGGAGGACGCGCTCGAGATCGCGTCGTGGACGCTGCAGCCCGGCGAGGCGGAGATCGTCGCCCGGCGCCTCCGCGAAATCCTGATCCGGCGCGGCGCGGACGTCCCGCGGTAGCGCGGGCGAGGAATCGGCGCGGCCGGCCCCCTCGCGGGCCCGGAGTTCGGAAGACAACGAGTCGGAGGCGCGGAATGACGCTGGCAGGCTTCCTGCCCGGTGCCCGGAAAGTCGTGCGGACGTGCGCGCGCGTCGCGCCCGGGGAGTCGGTCGTGGTCGTCGCGGACACCGACACCGTCGAGGTCGCCGACATGCTCGCGGCCGCGGCGCTGGAAGTGACCGACGACGTCGTCACGACCCTGATGACGCCGCGCCGGGTCGACGGCGACGAGCCCCCGGGCATCGTCTCGGCGGCACTCCAGGCCGCGACCGTCGCGCTCATCCCGGTCAGCTACTCGATCAGCCATTCGAGCGCCGTGCACGCGGCGCTCGACCGGGGAACGCGGGTGCTGTCGCTGCCGGCGGCGACCCTCGGGCAGTTGACGCGCGGCGGGGCCGAAGCGGACTTCGAGGCCCAGTCGGCCACGGTCCGCCGGGTGGCGGTGCGGCTCACCCGCGCCGCGGCCGCGCACCTCACGACGCCGGGCGGAACGGACTGCACGTTTGACCTGACGGCGCGGGCCGGCAACGCGCACGACTGCATTCTCGATCGTCCGGGGAAGTTCTCGTCGTTCCCGAACATCGAGGCGAACGTCTCACCGAGGGACGGATCGGCGCAGGGCGTCCTGGTCTTCGACGGCAGCATTCCGAACCTGCGGCTCGGCGGGCCGCTGCGGGATCCGGTCGTCTGCACGGTCGAGCGCGGCAATATCGTCCGCGTCGACGGCGGACACGAGGCGCGCATGATCGCGCGCATCTGGGCGTCGCTCGGCGACGCCGCCGTCTACAACATCGCGCAGCTGGCGGTCGGGCTCAACCCGGAGGTCCTCATGCTGACCGGCGTCTGGGCGCAGGACCACGGGGCGTTCGGGACCGTGCACATCGGGATCGGCACCAGCGCGAACCTCGGCGGCTCCACCAAGGCGGCGTCGCACTTCGACGGGATGATGTACCGGCCGACCCTGACGCTCGACGGCGACCCGCTGCTCACGGGCGGCGCGCTGACGGCGTAGGCCCCGCCGGGGGTCGACGTCGCCGGGTCAGCGCTCGCCGGAGGGATCGAGCGCGTCGCGCAGGCCGTCGCCGACGAAGTTGAGGCTGAGCAGCGTCACGGCGAGCGCCACCGCGGGCGCGATCACGAGCCGCGGGTAGGATTCGATGGCGTTCGCGCCGTCCAGGATCATGATGCCCCAGCTCGGCGTCGGCGGCTGCACGCCGAGGCCGAGGAAGCTCAGCGCGGCCTCCGCGATGATGAACTGCGGGATCAAGAGCGTCGCCATGACGATGATCGGGGCCGCGATGTTCGGCAGGAGATGCGCGGCGACGATCCGCCGCTCCGAGGCGCCGAGGCTCTTCGCCGCCTGAATAAACTCGCGGTGGCGGAGCGCGATCGTCTGGCCGCGGGCCACCCGCGCCACGTCCAGCCACCCGACCAGCGAGAGCGCGAGCACGATCGCGGTGATGCCCCCCGTATCCTGGTTCAGCATGCGCAGCCACAGCAGCGGCCCGGCCTTCACCGCAGGCAGAAACGCCGTGAAAAAGACCTGCAGCAAGAGGACCAGCAGCAGAAACGGGATCGCGTAGACGACGTCGACCACGCGCATCAGCAGCAGGTCGAACATCCCGCCGAAGTAGCCCGCGACGAGGCCGGTCGGCACCCCGATCGTGAGCACGATCGCGGTGGCCACGACCCCGGCGCTCATGGACACGCGCGCGCCGTACATGAGCCGGCTCAACACGTCCCTCCCCAGCGCGTCGGTGCCGACCAGATGGCGCGCGTCGGGCGGCGCGTAGGTGTTCAGCAGATCCTGCCGGGCGTAGCGGTAGGGCGCGACCACGGGGGCGGCGATCGCGATTACCACGATCGCCAGCAGGCACACGGCGCCCACGATCGCGAGGCGGTGCCGGGCGAACCGCACGAGGGCGCGCCGCGACCGGCGGCGGGCCTCCCGGGAGGCCGGCGCGCGGGTCCCGACGAGCGACGGGCTATCCGTGGCGCCCACCCCGCCGGCCGAGCATCGGGCGGCGCGCCGCGCGCGTCATGAATACCGCACCCGGGGGTCGAGCACGGCGTAGGACAGGTCGACGAGGATGTTCATCGTGATGATGATGACGGCGAACAACAGTGCCAGCGCCAGCAGCACAGGATAATCCCGTCCGGTCACCGCCGTGACAAAATACCGGCCGATGCCCGGCACCCGCGTGATCGTCTCGACGAAGAACGATCCGGTGACGACGTCCGCGACGAGAATCCCGGACACGGTCGCGACCGGCGTGAGCGCGTTTCTGAGGCCATGATGAATGATCACGCGCGATCCAAACAGCCCTTTCGCGCGCGCCGTCCGGATGTAGTCCTGGTGCATCACGTCGAGGAGCGCGGTCCGAAGATACCGGGCGAGGACGGTCGCCGGGCGAAAGCCGATCGCGACCATCGGAATCAGCAGGCGGACGTCGAACAACCCGCCCCACCCGCCGGTCGGCAGCCAGTGCAGCTCCACCGCCACGACCGTCACGAGCAGCGAGGCCATCACGTAGTTGGGGATCGAGATCCCGAGCACCACGAGCCCCGTGGCCGCGTAGTCCACCGGCGTGTTGCGGTAGACGGCGGCCAGCGTGCCGAGCGGGATGCCCGACCACGACCGCGAACACTATCGCGGCCGCGCCGAGCTGGAGCGAGACCGGAAAGAACTCCTTGATGATCTCCGAGACGTCCTCGGAGGTGTTCACGTACGACGGCCCGAGCGAGCCGTGGAGCACGTTGCCGAGGTAGAGCAGGTACTGCGCCCAGATCGGCTGGTCCAGGTGGTACTTGATCTTGATGTTTTGGATGACCTCCGGCGCGAGCGGCTTCTCCGCGTTGTCCCACGGTCCCCCCGGCGTCGCATGAATCAGAAGGAACGCCAGCGTATACACGACCGCCATCGTCGGAATCGCCAGCAGAACCCGGCGGGCGAGATAGACCCCCATCGGAAGCGCGCGGCGCGCGGCCTCTGTCCGGCGCGGGTTAGTGGTCCAGGATTTTGACCCGGGCGAACGTGCCGTACCAGGCGCTGGCGGCCGGCGGCAGCGCGAACCCCTGCACGTACGGCTTGATCGCGATGATGACGCCCAGGTGATACAGCGGGATCGCCGGCAGCTCGGTGTTCAGAATCTTTTCCGCCGACTCGTAGTCGCTCTTGCGCTTCGTCGCGTTGAGCTCCGCGGACCCGGCGCGGACGAGGGAGTCAAACTGGACATTGTGCCACTTCGTGTGGAAGAAGTCCTGGTCGGAATCGAACAGGATGTTCGCCCAGTTGGCCGGATCTTCGTAGTCGGAGCCCCACCGGCTGATGAACGCGCCGTACGGCTGCGACCCGTACGAGTTGAACGCGGCGTTGAACCCCTTCGAGTCCATCTGCTGGAGATTCACGGTGATGTTCAGCGAGTCGCTCCACATCTGCTGCAGCGCCTGCGCCACAAGGTTGAACGTCACCAGATTGCCCCACGTGATCGTGAATCCGGGGAAGGCCTTGCCGTCCGGATAGCCGGCTTCGGCAAGCAGCTCCTTCGCGCGGGCGACCCCGCCCGTGAGCGGCGGCGTCGCGAGCGAACCCATCGTCCCAGGCGGCGTGATGGTCAGCGCCGAATCGTAGATGCCGCGCAGTACGTCGTTCGCGATGCGCGTGTGATCGATCGCGAGGTAAAGCGCCTGGCGCACTTTGACGTTGCTGAGCGGGGACTTCGGGTTCGTCGTGTCGCAGAACAGGCACGCCGTACCGGACCACCGGAACTTGTGGATCTGCTTGCTGAGCGTCGGATCGCTGCGCACGCGCGCGATATCGGCCGGCTGAATCTGGTCGGTGATGTCGAGCTCGTTGTTTTCGTACGCGGGCAGGCTCGTCGTAAACGGATCGTCGCTCAGCGTGAAGACGATCTTCTGCAGCGTTGGCTTCGTCCCCCAGTAGCGTGGGATTCGCGACGAGCACGATCTGCTTGTCGTGCTCCCAGGACTGCAGCATGAACGAGCCGTTGCCGACGTGGTTGCCGGCCTCGACCCACTTCTTGCCGTACTTCTCGACCTGCCAGCGCGGGCACGGGCAGACAGTTCCACGTGGACACGATTCTCGGGAAGTAGGCGGCGGGCGCGGCCAGGACCACCTGCAGCGTCAGCGTGTTCAGCGCCTTAATCCCCACGCCGTCGGCGGTCTTGGTCTGGCCCTTGTTGTACGCCAGCGCGCCCTTGATCGGGTAGAACGCGGACGCGTAATCGCTCGCGACCGTGGGGTCGATCACGCGCTTCCACGCGTACTCGTAGTCCGAGGCGGTCACCGGATGCCCGTCGGACCACTGCATGCCGGAGCGGAGGTGAAACGTGTACGTGAGGCCGTCCGACGACACGTTCCATGACTGGGCGGCGACCGGCACGACGTGCCCGCTCGCATCGAACGTGATCAGCGGATCGAACAGCGCCATGCCGATCAGGATCTCGGGCCGCGCCTCCATCGTCGCCGGGTCGAAGTGCAACGGCTCCGTGTCTGGATAGCGCAGCACCTGCTGGGCCGCCGGCGCGACCGCGGCCGCGGCACGTTCCGGCGCCGCGAGCATGCCGGCCTCCCCGCCCACCACAACGGCAGTGCCGAGCATCGTGCTCAGCTTGAGCAGCTGCCGGCGCGTGATGAGTCCAGACCGATAGTACGATTCCCACGGAAACTGCACGGGCCGCTCGGGCATGAACCCCACCTCCGGCAAGACGAGTTCCTCCAGCATTCGTTCGGCGGGGCGGATTCCCCTGTGGCCGTGCCGTCCCCCGCACGGGCCGTTACAATTCCCCGGACCGCCCCGCGCGGCAGGGGGATCACCAGAAATCGCGGAATCACGAGAGACTATCGCGGCAGTCGTCGCCTAGACCCGTGCGAAACGAGGGGATCCGTGAAGATCACCGCCGTCGAGAGCGTCGCCGTGCAGGGAAACTTTGACTGGATCTTGGTCCGCATCCAGACCGACGAAGGCGTGAGCGGCCTCGGCGAAGCGTACTGGGGCGCGGGCGTCCACGCGATCCTACAGAGCCCGGCCGTGCTCGATCACGTCATCGGCCGCGATCCCAGAGACGTCGAACCCCTCTTCACCTTCCTCAAGCGGCGCCTGGTCGGCGCCGGCTCCGTCTCCGGCACGATGGTGACGGCGCTGAGCGGGATCGAGATCGCCCTGTGGGACCTCGCGGGCAAGGCCGCCGGCGTGCCGGTGTACCGCCTGCTCGGGGGCAAGTTTCGGGATCGGATCCGGATCTACGCCGACTGCGGCTTTCACGGGTGGGAGTCGTTCGAGCCGGCGCGCAAGGTCGCCCGCGAGATGCTGGACAAGGGCTTCACGGCGCTCAAGTTCGACATCGACAAGGCGTCGCCGGACGAGCTGGACCCCTGGAACCGGACGCTCTCGAACCCGGAGGTGGACCGGATCGTCGGGATGATCGCCGCGGTCCGGGCGGAGATGGGTCCCGCGACCGACCTCCTGGTGGACTGCCACTGGAAGTACAACGCGCGGGACGCCGTCACGCTGGCCCACGCGCTCGCGCCGTTCCGGCCGCGCTGGCTGGAGGACCCGGTGCAGGCGAACGACATCGAGGGGCACCGGTTCGTCACGGCGCGCAGCCCGATCCCGATCTGCAGCGGCGAGAACCGGTACCTGAAAGAGGGCCTGCGCGACCTCATCGTCGATCACGGCGTCGACATCATCGCACCCGACATCCCCAAGATGGGCGGCCTCGCCGAGGCCAAGAAGGTGGCGGATCTGGCCGACGCCTACTCGAAGGCGTGCGCGCCCCACAACGTCAGCAGCCCCGTCGGCACGATCGCGGCGTGCCATGTCATGGCCACCGTCCCGAACTTCCTGCTGCTGGAGTATCACGCCCGGATGATCCCGTGGTGGGCGGACCTCGTGGAGGGCCCGGTCATCCGGGACGGGTACATCCACGTGACGGACGTGCCGGGGTACGGGATCACGCTGCGCGAGGACGTGGCGCGCGCGCACCTCCGCGCGGGCACCGCGTGGTTCCGGTAGCGCCGTGAAGATCACGGCGGTGCGCAGCCACCGCCTGCCGAGCTCGCTCGAGTGGCCGTGGATTCTCGTCTCGGTCGAGACCGACGCCGGCATCGTGGCGTCGGCGACGCGACGAACTTTCCCGGCGGCCTGGCCGTGGAGGGCGCCCTCGCGGAGCTCGACGCGCTGCTGCGCGGCGACGACCCGCGCCGCGTCGGGCCGCTGTGGACCAAGATGCAGCGCCATCTCACCTACGTCGGGTCGGCCGGGGCGTCGGTGGGCGCGATCAGCGGCGTCGACATCGCGCTCTGGGACATCGTCGGCAAGTGGAGCGGGCTGCCGGTCTACCAGCTGCTCGGCGGCGCGTACCGCACCCGGATCCCGCTGTACGCCAACAACTGGTTCCGGGGGGTCCCCCGCGCGCCCGACGCGTACGCCGAGGCGGCGCGCAAAATCGTCGCGCAGGGGTACGGCGCGCTCAAGTTCGACCCGCTGACCGCCGTCGATCCGGACAGCCGCGACGCGACCGTCGCGGAGCTGGAGGCCGCCGCGCGGCTCGTCGACGCGGTGCGGACCGCGGTCGGACCCGGGATCGAGATCGCGATCGACACCCACGCCCGCCTGAACGTCCCGTCGGTGATCCGGCTCGCGGAGGTGCTGGAGCCGTACCGGCTCTGGTTTCTCGAGGAGCCGGTGGGCCCCGAGAATCCGGAGGCGATGGCGGACGTGCGCCGGCGCGTCCGGGTGCCGATCTGCACCGGCGAGCGCCTATTCACGCGCCACGGGTTCCGGCGGGTGCTCGAGACGCACGCCGCCGACCTGCTGATGCCCGACATCGTGCGGACCGGCGGCCTGTCGGAGGCCAAGGCGATCGCCTCCCTGGCCGAGATGTACTACGTGCCGATCGCGCCCCACAACCCGAACTCGCCGGTCGCCTCGCTGGCGAGCGCGCACCTGTGCGCGGCCATTCCGAACTTCTCGCGGCTGGAGTTTTTCGCGGTCGACGCGCCCTGGCGCGACGAGATCCTGACGGCCCCGCTCCCGATTGAGCACGGACACCTCGTCCTGCCCGACCGTCCGGGCCTCGGGATCGACGTCCGCTGGGACCGCGTGGAGCAGCTCGTGGGCGCCAGCCCGGCTTGACGGACGACACGCCACGGCATCAGGGAGGGGACGGCACGCGTGACTCGAATGTGTCCGCGCAAAGAGGGGCTCCGCACAGGCCGAGTGACATCACGACAGGAGGGACGACCATGGGGTTGACCCGGAGATCGTTTATCAAGGCCGGTGGCGCCGCGCTCATTGGGGCGTCCGCCATCCCGCAGCGCGGGTGGGCCGCGGCGGCCGGTGAGTACGCGCCGAACAAGACTATCAGCGGCGACCTCGGGGTCTGGGACTGGTCCGCCGCCCCCGACAACTACGGGGTCGCGCAGCAGCAGGCGTTCTACAACTGGTTCCCCGAGCAGCACCCGAAGATCAAGTTCAGGATGACCATGTACGGGTACACCGACTACCTGCCGAAGCTCGAGATCTCATTCCGCGGCGGCGGCGCGCCGGACATCGTCCGGGTCGCGATCGCGTGGTCCAGCGAGTTCATCAACGCCGGGGTCCTGCGCCCGATCGACCTGAACCAGCTCGGCATCCCGGCGACCAACTTCTGGCCGCAGGCGCTGCAGACCAACCAGAATCCGTCGGACCCGTCCGGCACCCTGTACGGCATCCCGTCCAACAACGAGGCGATGATGCTGGTCTGGAACAAGGGGATGTTCCGGACGGCGGGCCTCGATCCGGACAAGCCCCCGGCGACGTGGGATGATCTCGCCTCGTACTCGAAGCGCATCAAGGACAAGACCGGACAGGCCGGCTTCGGGATGGTCGCCAAGCTGAACAACGGCAACACGCCGTTCCGATTCGCCCCGGCGATGTGGGCCTACGGCGGCAGCATCTTCGACGAGCTGACCGCGAAGCCGACCTGGAAGGAGGTCCGGATCGATTCGCCGGGCACCGTGGCGGCGCTCCAGCTCTACGACCGGATGTACAACGTCGACAAGAGCGTGCAGTCCTCGGCCCTGGACAGCGCGCAGCCCGACGTCGCCAACCTGTTCCTGGCGGAGAAGGCCGCGATGATGATCTGCCACCCGTCCGACGCCGCGCTGGCGCACCAGACCAACCCGAAGATCGAGCTCGCCGCGGGCCTGCTGCCGATGGGCCCCGCCCGGCGGGCGGTCGTCTTCGGCGGCTCGAACTTCCACATCAACAAGAACAGCACCAACGTGGACGCGGCGTACGAGTTCCTGCGCGCCTACGAATCCCCCAACTGGAACGCCAGGCTCGCCGGCCTGGGCTCGAACCCGGCGAACCGGGCGGCCAACAACGCGCCGGCGCAGATCGAGCGCAACAAGCTGCTGCTGTTCAACGACGTCACGATCGAGATGGTGAAATACGGGGTCAACGTGCCGCTCGTCTCCGCGGGCGCGCATATCTGGAACGAGACGATCCCGACGATGCTGCAGAAGGTCCTGCTGAAGCAGGCGTCACCGCAGGAGGCGGCCTCGGCGGCCGCCGCGGATGTCAAGCAGTCGATGAAATCCTGAGCATCGCCGGCCGCGCGCGATCGAACGGCGGCGTGTGGCAGCGCGGTAGCGAGGGACCATGGGCGCGGTAAGAGCGGCGGCGTACGAGGGGGCCACCCCACGGCGTCCGCCGCTCTTGTCCCGCGTCACCCCGTATCTGTTCGTGCTGCCGGCCGTGGCGCTGGTGGCCGTGGTCATGGCCTACCCGTTCCTGTACTCGGTGTACCTCAGCTTCTTTCGGAACACGAGCGACTCGTTCCGCCAGACGTTCACCGGGCTCGGCAACTACCAGGTCGTCTTCACCGACCCAGTCTTCTACCTGGATGTCCGCAACACGCTCGTCTGGACGGTGGGCAGCACCGCGGCCGGGATGCTGCTCGGCCTGGCCGCCGCGGTCGCCGTCAACAACCTCAAGGTGCTGCGCGGGCCGGTGCGGGCGGCGCTGTTGATGCCCTACGTCGTGGGCTACGTCGTGGCGAGCTACGCGTGGCTCTGGCTGTACCAGAGCGACTACGGCCTGATCGACGGCGAGCTCATCGCCTGGCACCTGATCAAGGATCCCATCCTGTTCTTGACCAGCATCAACCTCGCGCTGCCGTCGCTGATCCTGACGAACGTTTGGAAGACCTTCCCGTTCGCGATGCTGATGCTGCTCGCGGGGCTGCAGAACGTGCCGGAACAGCTGCTGATGGCGGCCCGGCTCGACCGCGCGACCGCATGGCGGACGTTCTGGGAGGTCACGATCCCGGCGATCCGGCCGGTCTTGCTCGTGACTATGATGCTGCTCACGCTGCAGAACTTCAACAGCTTCACGATTCCGTGGGTCATGACCGGCGGCAGCCCGCTGCACCACTCGGAAGTCATCACCAACTACATCTACAACCAGGCGTTTACCGACCACAAATTCGGGCTCGCCGCCGCGACCTCGTGCGTCACCTCGATCCTCTTGATGGGGTTCGCGGTCGTGTACGTGCGCACGCTGACGCGCGCCGGAGTCTCGCGGTGACCGCGGGCCAGCGGCTCGCGCGGGCCGTGCGGGGCGCGCCGCACGCGCTGGTGCTCCTGCTGCTCGTCGCGTTCTCGCTCGTGCCGTTCGTGTGGATGCTGACCGCGTCTCTCGAGCCGCCCATCGCGCTCTTCACCAGCACGCCCCACCTCCTGCCCCACCCGGTGACCCTCAGCAACTACGCGGGGCTCGTGCACCCCAGGGAGCAGGGCGTCTTCTTTCCCCGGTACTTCCTCAACAGCCTGATCGTGTCGTTCTCGACGGTCGCGCTCGCCCTGCTCGTGGCCGTGCCGGCGGCCTACGCGTTCTCGCGGTTCTCGTTCGCCGGCAGGAATCCGCTGATGTACACGATCCTGCTGGGGAGCATCTTCCCGGGCGTCAACTTCCTCGTGCCGCTGTTTATTTTGATGAACGCCGTGCACCTCCTGGACACCTACGGCTCGCTCATCCTCGGCTATCTGACGTTCAGCCTCCCGCTGAACATCTGGCTGCTGCGGGGGTTTTTCGACGGCATCCCGCCCGAGATGGAGGTCGCCGCCAGGCTGGACGGCGCGAGCGTGTGGCGCGCGTTCGCCGAGGTGGCGCTCCCGGCGGCGGTGCCCGGCCTCGTCGCGACGGCGATCTACACGTTCATTTTGGCGTGGGACGAGTACTTGTACGCCCTGGCGATGATCTCGTCCGCCGACATGCGGACGCTGCCGCTCGGGCTGTACGCGTACTTCAACGAAGGCAGCATCGACTGGGGCGGGCTGACGGCGACCGCGATCGGCATGAGCATCCCCGTCGTGATCGTCTTTCTCGTGCTCCAGCGCTACTTCATCTCGGCGCTGACCAAGGGCGCCCTCAAGTACTGAACGGGAGGCACGCATGGCGGACCTGCGCCTCGAGCGCGTCAGCAAACGGTTTCCGGGCCGGCACGAGGTCGTCGCGCTCGAGCCGGTGGATCTTGCCGTCGCCGATGGCGAGTTCGTGACGATTCTGGGGCCGAGCGGCTGCGGGAAGACCACGCTGCTCAACATCATCTCCGGGCTGATCCCCCCGACGACCGGGTCGGTCTGGCTGGGGGGCCGCGACATCACGATCCTCGACCCCCGGGACCGCGACATGGCCATGGTGTTTCAGAACTATGCGCTCTACCCGTCCAAGACGGTCCGCGGGAACATGGAGTTCCCCCTCCGGATGCGCGGCGTGCCGCGGGAGGAGCGCGGCCGGCGCGTCAACGAGATGGCCGAGGTGCTCGGCCTCACGGGCATGATCGACCGGCTGCCCCGCCAGCTCTCGGGCGGGCAGCAGCAGCGCGTGGCGCTGGGGCGCGCACTCATCCGGCGCCCGCAGACGTTTCTCATGGACGAGCCCCTCTCGAACCTCGACGCCAAGCTGCGGATGCAGATGCGCGGGGAGATCAAGCGGCTCCACCGCCAATTCCCCGTCACGACGATCTACGTGACGCACGATCAGGCCGAGGCGATGGCGCTCTCCGACCGGATCGTGGTGATGAACCGGGGCGTCGTCGTCCAGGTCGGCACCCCATCGGAGATCTACCGGCAGCCGGCGCACGTCTTTGTCGCGGGCTTCGTCGGCACCATGGCGATGAACCTGATGCCGGTCACGGTGCGGGAGGCGGCGGCCGGGACGGAGTGCGTGCTGCCCGACGGTCAGGCGGCGGCGCGCCCCCGCGTGCGGGCCGCGGCCGTCGAGGGAGGCACCGCGACGCTCGGCGTGCGCCCGCAGCACGTGCGGTGGGCCCCCGGATCCGGCGACGGGACGGGGCCCTGGCTCGAGGGGGTCGTGGAGGACACCGACATCATGGGCGAGGACACGTATCTGTTCATCCGGCTGAACGGCGGGGCCGCGGTCACCGTCCTCGACCGCACGGGTGCCGGCGCTCCGCTCGGCCTGCGGGTGGCGGTGGCGTTCGACCACGACGCGGTGCACCTGTTCAACGAGGAGACCGGGCAGGCGATTCCGGTCGATCGCAAGCCCGAACCGGCCCGCGCCTAGCGGCCGCCGGGGCCTCGGCCCTACCAGTCGTGCATGGAGCCGTCGAGCCGGCGCGTGACGGGCAGGTAGGCGCGGCGGTACGGATACTTCGCCGCCGCCTCCTCATTGACGTCGGTGCCGAGCCCCGGGGCGTCGGTCACCGTGAGGTAGCCGTCGCGGTACGTCGGGCCGCCCGGAATGACCTCCCGCACCTGGTCGCTGAAAAACACCATCTCCTGCACCCCGAAGTTGGGCACGGCCAGGTCGAGATGGACGTTGGCCGCGTGGACGATCGGCCCGATGTCGCCCGGCCCGTGCCACGCGGTCCGCACGCTGTAGGGCTCCGCGATCGCCGCGATCTTGCGCCCCTCGGTGATGCCCCCGGTGTGTCCGAGATCGCACCGGATGTAGTCGATGAGCTCTTCGGTGATGACCGGCAGCGCCTCCCACTTGTTAAAGTAGAGCTCCCCCATCGCGAGCGGGGTCGTCGTGTGCTGCCGGATCAGCCGAAACGACTCCTGATGCTCTGGGCGCAGGGGGTCTTCGAGGAAGAACAGGTGGTACGGCTCCAGCTCCCGGGCGAGGCCGGCCGCCTCGATCGGCGTCAGGCGCTCGTGAATGTCGTGGATCAGCTCGAGCTCCTCGGGTAGATGGGTCCGGAGGTGCTCGAGCAGGCGGGGCACCGCCCGCCGGTACACCGAGGGCTCCCACGTCTCCTCGCGCGGCAGCAGCGCCTCGGTCGGTTTGCCCTCCGGCACGCCGTAGGTGCCGCGCAGCCCCGTGCCCTGCACGCCGACCTGCGCGCGGACCACCTTGAAGCCGCGCTCCATCGCCTCCCGGACCCGCTCTTCGACCGCGGACGCGTCCCTGCCGCTGGCGTGCGTGTACGCGAGCGCGCCGTCGCGGCACCGGCCGCCGAGCAGCGAGTACACGGGAAGGTTGGCGCGCTTGCCCTTGATATCCCAGAGGGCGAGGTCGATGCCGGCGATCGCCGTCATCTGGATCGGACCCCCGCGCCAGTACGAGCCGCGGGACAGGTATTGAAAGGTGTCCTCGATGCGGTCCGGATCCCGCCCGATCAGAAGCGGGGCGAGGTGCTGCTCGAGGAGCGCGGCGACCGCGAGCTCGCGGCCGTTGAGGGTCGCGTCCCCCCAGCCGTAGACGCCGTCGTCGGTCTCGATCTTGACGAGGACGTAGTTGCGCCCGGGGCACGTGACCAGCGTCTTGACGGCGGTGATGCGCATCCGACGGCCTCCGTTCTCAGGCGCGCCGGCGGCGGAGCGGAGCGGGTGCCGCCGGCTACTTCACCGGGGACGCCTGACCCGCGCCGCCGTCGACGCGGACCAGCTGGGAGACGTTGAGCACCAGCGCGGTGCCGCCCTCCCCCTGGTGGGTCGGCCCGCGGGATCCCGCGAGGCGCTTGATGATCGCGAGCGCCTCGTCGACCTTCGCGTCGTCGGTCCCGATCAACAGCGTCACGTTGCCGCGGCGCAGAAACCCGCCGGTGCTGGCGAACCGCGTCACCTGAAACTGCGCGGCGACCAGGCCGTGCGTCACGTCGCCCGCTTCTCTCTGGGGCACGACCGCGAGTATGAGTTTCACCGGCTCCACCCCGAACGCGTCATGGGTCGATCGGACTTCCACCCACGGTTCGGGGCCGCGCAGGAGATCCCTCTGCGCGGCCGGCCGCGTCCCTCCGACCGTGCGGACGCTAGCTCAGCCCCCACTCGCTCACCTGCGTCGGCGTGACCTCAACGAACACGTCGTCGCGCTCGCTGATGGCCGCTTCCTCGGGGTACTGCGGGTACTTGTCGTACAGCCGCTTCCGCAGCGCGCGAAACTCCGACCCGGCGCGGATCAGCCGGACCGTGCCCTGCACCGTCACGCCGAGGAGGTGCGCCCACTCCTCGGAGTACACGTCCACGGCGACGGCCGCGCGCGGATTGGCCTCAAGATCGCGGATCTTTCGGCTGCCGCGCTCGGTGGCGAAGTAGATCTTGCCGCCGTGGACGACGTGGCAGACGGGCACGACGTGCGGCCGGCCGGCGCCGTCGGCGGTGGCCACCCGGCAGATTCGCTCGCGTTCGAGCATCTTCGCAACGGCCTTCTTGAGACGCATCCGTTCATCCCTCCCGTCCTGAGTCGCCCGTGCGGCGGTACGCGTGCGTCGAACCGGCGATCGAGACGCGGCCCCTCACAGCCACGGAAACCGCGGCTCGCGGTGCATCCATCCGAAATCGATGCCGCTCTGCACCATGCGGCCGAGGAGGTCCACCACATGGCCGTGCAGCCGCCCGGAGATCGCGTCCGCGCCGACGTCCAGCAGCCCCGGCCCGTCGTTGTTCGCGCCCGCCGCCGCGCAGAGCTCGTAGGTGCGTGCGTCGATCTCGCGCGCGTGCAGCACCTCGGGGCGCCCGAGCAGGATCGCCAGCGCGGCCTCGATCCCGTACGCGCCCCAGTTCGAAATCGCGGCGGCGATGAACAGGTCGAGCTCGAGCGCCGGCACGACGGAGCCCCCGCACGGACAGCGGCACTGTGCGGCGCCGGGCGCCGCGCGCAGCACCCCCTCGCGGACCGCGGCCGCGCCGAGTTCGTTGCCGCTGTCGCCGATCCCGATCGTGAGCAATTCGCGCCCGCGCGCCAGCTCGAACAGCGCGTCGATCTTGCCGCAGTGGTCGGTGATGCGGCCGCCGGCCGAGGCGTGGTAGTGGCCGTGCTCGTTGGCGCCGGGACGCTCGATCGCGATCAGGGCCGACGGCCGCAGCGCGTCGAGCAGCTCCCGCGCCCGCGTCCTGGCCTCGTCCCACCCGAGGGGAAACGGCAGCACCGCGGCCGTGGTCGGCAGCCGCCCGACGTCCTCGAGCGCGCGCACGTAGAGCCCCGCCCCGCCGAGGGCCGCCCGGCAGATCTCGACGTTCACCGGGTCCGTCACGATCACGGGGCGCGCCCCCACCCCCACGACGAGGGCGCGGGCGAGGGTCGCGGCTCCCACGGGGCCGTCCTGCTCCCCGGAAAACCACGGGTACGTCGGCAGGCCGGTCGCCAGCACCACGACGTCCCCTTTGTGCACCCGGGCGGCCAGCCGCGCGGCGGCGTCCAGACAGAGCGGACCGGACTGCGTCAGGCGCGCCGCGGCGTAGAGCTCGCCGATCACGCCCCGGCCCGTGATCTCGACGCTGACCAAGCGGTCGATCGCTTCGCCCATCTTGCGCTGCTCGATCGTCGGCGTGATCGCCATCGGTCTCTCCCGCTCTCCGCGCCCCGGCGGCGGACATACCCCGGCGCCGGCCGCGTGGGGAACGCGGTGCTCCTTCCAGGAGAGCCGGGAACATTCCTCGGGCCCGGGCGGCCCGCGACGATGACCTTGCGCGCGCGACCACGTATAATGGGGGCATGACGAAGCGTGCCGAGACACCCAAGCAGGACCGAACGAATGCTCGAGGCGCCGCGAAGGCGGCGCCCCCCGGAAGGGGCCGCCCATCGCGCTGCTCGTCGGCATCGGGGCGGTCGTGGTCATCGCCATCATGGTGGCGGTCAAGTTCCTCAACCAGGGCAGCGCGGCGGCCATGGCGACCGGCCCGGTGCCCCCGGCGCTCATGACCACCCTGGAGTCGCTCCCGATCTCGGAGGTGGGTGCGGTCGGGGCGGGCTCGGCGCAGGGCACCTTCGCGCACATCAAAGGCCCCGCGCTTGTCGGGAAATCCGGGCTGCCGCGCATCGTGTACATGGGCGCGGAGTACTGCCCGTTCTGCGCGGCGGAGCGCTGGGGGGTCGTCATCGCGCTGAACCGCTTCGGCCACTTTGAGAATCTGGGCCTGAGCCACTCCGCCACGGACGACATCTTCCCGGGCACGGCCACGTTTACGTTCCACGGGGCGACGTACCACAGCCAGTACGTCGACTTCACGGCGGTGGAGATGCAGACCAACACCAAGGTGAACGGCCAGTACGCGCCCCTCGAGACGCCCGACGCGAGCGAGGTCGCGCTGCTGCAAACGTATGACGCGCCGCCGTACGTGCCGGCCGACGCGGCCGGATCGATCCCGTTCCTTGACATCGCGAACCAGTTCGTGTTCTCGGGAGCGACCTTCCCGCCGGACCTCCTCACGGGCAAGTCCTGGACGGCGATCGCCGCCCGCCTCTCGGACCCGACGACCCCCGAGGCGCGCGGGATCATCGGGACGGCGGACGTCCTGACCGGCGCGATCTGCATCGCGACCTCGAACAAACCCGCCGCCGTGTGCGGGATCCCGGCGATTCAGCTGATCGAGCACACCACCCTCACGGCGGCGCACTGACGATCGTCCCGTGAGCGCTGTGCCGCGCACCGGCGCGTGGAAGCGGCCGGCCGTGTACGTGCTGTGCGTGCTCGGGATCGGGATCTCCGCCTATTTGACCGCGGCGCACTTCACGCAGGGCGTCGTGCTGGCGTGTCCGACCGTGGGCGTCATCAACTGCGAGCGCGTGACCTCGAGCCCCCAGTCGACGGTCGGGCCGGTGCCGGTGCCCATCCTCGGCCTCGTGTGGTTCGCGGCGCTCGCCGGCCTCGCGGCCGCCCGCGGCAGCGGCCCGGCGAGCACCCTCCGCGCGGCGTGGGCGCTCGCGGGGTTGGCGTTCGTGTTCTACCTCGTCTACGCTGAGCTCTTCCTGGTCGGGTCCATCTGTCTGTGGTGCACGGCCGTGCACGTGCTGGTGTTCGTGCTCTGCCTCATCGTGCTCGCGGGCCTGGACGACGGGCCGGATGCCGACACGGTGGACATCGACGCGGAGGCCGCGCGCCCCGGGTAAGGCGTGCGGCCTCCGCAACGCCGCGAGCCGCGGGGTTGCTGCCCCGCGGCTCGCTCGTCACCATCCGGCTGCGGCCGAAGGTTCCGCTGCTACCGGTGGCAATACTGGTTGTTGTTATTGTTGTTGTTCGGGCAGCGCTGGCTCTGGCCACGGTAGTTATTATTGTTGTTGTAGCCGTTGTTGTTGTACGCCGGCACGGGCTGCGGAGCCGGCGCCGAGCTCCTGCCGATCATGTACGCGAGCGCGCCGATCGCGAGCGCGCCAAGCGCGATGCCGAGGACCGACGAGCCGCTGGACACGGTCGCCGGGGCCGGAGCGGCGGCCGCCTGCGCGGTCACGTTGAGCTGACCCAGCACGAACTCGTTGTTGCTAGGGACTACGGTCGCGGTCACAGCCGCCCCCGTATAGGACGCGAGCGAGCACAGCGCGATCGGCGATCCGTTCAGGTCCACCGCGGACTGGTCCGTCGCATCCAGGGTCGTCTGGCCGCCCGAGGTGTTCAGGACCACTTGCCCGGTCTGACAGTTGACTCCCGCCAGGGTCCCCTGTACCTGCAGTCCAGTCGTTTGGGCGTCGCCGATGCCCGCGAAGCCAAGACACGCCACCCCCACCATCATGACTACCGCCGCTGCCGCCGTGAGTGTACGCATCGTCCGTCCCTCTCTTTCTGGCGGGGGCTAAATTCTGCCTTCCCGCCTCCACCTATAGGATACCCGGGCCGGGTGGAGATCCTGTGAACGGCCAATTGGGATCTCGAGAAGATCGTGAGGCCGGCGGGAAGGCGCTCGGAGGACCGGGGTCGCGAGGGAGACACCGCGGGGGCCGGCGCGCGCCAGCCCCCACGGTCCTGCATCCTGCTCGGGCGAAGCGTTATTTCAGGAGCTGGGCGTCGTACAGCAGCAGATCCGTCGAGGACCAGTCAAGCAGCGGGCCGGTGGCCCTGGCCTTCCCGTAGGCGAAGATATTCAGCGGGTCCGAGATCGGCACCATGATCGCCTCTTGCAGCGTCTTCATCTGGATCTCCGCGTACAGCTGCTTCCGCTGCACCGGGTTCGTCGTCGCCGCTGCCTGGTCGATCAAATGGTCCATGTCGGCGTTCTTGTAGCGGTTCCGGTTGGTCCCGCCGTCGGCGTTCTTCGAGTACAGGAGAATCCGCACCACGTCCGGATCGGCCGCGGTCTCCCACCAGAACTGCAGGTTGTGCTGGCCCGCCCGGACGGCGTTGAAGTAGCCGGCCTGGGAGAGCCCCTGCAGATCGATCTTGATCCCGATCTGGCCGTAGATGGCCTGCATGAACGTCGCCATCCCGACAAAATCCGAGTCGTCCGACCGGTAGTACATCTCCAGGACGAGGTCCTGCGACCCCTTCTGCCGGACGCCGGAGGGGCCCATCTTCCAGCCCGCCTCGTCGAGGAGCGATCCGGCCTTCTTCGGATCGTAGTGGTAGACGTTCCGGGTCGCGGGATCGTAGCCGAAGAGCGTGGAGCTGATCACGCTGCTCGCGGGCTGGTACACGCCCTGCCACACCACCTTGATCAGCGCGGTCTTGTCGATGCCCCATTCCAGCGCCTGGCGCACCCGCACGTCGTCGGTCGGCGCCTTGGTCACGTTGATCATCATGGTGAACCCCGATCCGGCGAGCGGGCCCTGCAGCAGCTGGACCGAGCTGTCGTGCTGGAGCCCAGCGTACTCCTGCGTCGGCACGTCCTGGATCACCTGCGCCTCGCCGGACTTGAGCGCGGCCAGACGCGTAGCCGGCTCCGGGATGATCCGAAAGCTGATCGCATCGAGGGCCGGGGGCCCCTGGTGCTTGAAGAACGAGGGCGCCCACCGGTAGTCGGGGTTCCGCACCATCCGCACGACGCTGTCGGTCTGGTACGAGTCGAACTTGAACGGCCCGGTCCCGACCGGGTGGGTGCCAAAGTCCTTCCCGTACTTCTGCACCGCCGCCGGCGACACCGGGGACAGCACCGACTGCGCCACGGAGCTGAGGAACGGCGCGTAGGGCGTCTTGAACTTGACGACAACCGTGTACGGATCCACGACGGTGCTGCTGTCGTACGGTCCGATCACCGAGAACGCGCTCTGCGACTTGAGGGTCGGGTCGACGATGCGGTCGAACGTGAACTTCACGGCGTCCGCGGTGAACGGGGTGCCGTCGTGAAACTTGACGTCGCGCCGCAGGTGGAACGTGTACTGATCGACGGCCGCGTTGACCTCCCACCGCTCGGCGAGCCCCGGGACGAACACGCCCGGCTTCGACTCCCAGACCAGCGGGTCGAAGAGCTGGTACGACATGCGCCCGACGTCGGAGAACGTGGTGACGTTCGGATCCAGCGTGTCGAAGCGGTTCGTCAGGCCGTAGGTCAGCTCCCCGCCCTGCGCGGCCGCCGCGGCCCGCGCGCCGGCCGGACCCCCGAAGATCCGTCCGAACGACGCCGCGGCACCGCCCGCGGCCGCGAGCCGCAGCAGCTCGCGCCGCGACAGCCGCCCGCGCGAGCGCGCGCGCGCATTCTCTTGCGTGCTCGAATGCCTCATCCGTCCGCCACCTCCTGAATCGTGTCGCTGTCCCTCACAATTCGCGACGGACGCACGAATCCTTGCGGCCGCGTCCTCCCTCCTACACGCACAGTTAGGCGTCCGGGTTCACGGGAATGGTGCCCGTGTCCCGGTCGCGGAACTCCTGGCGTGCCCGCGCCGCCGCCTCCGGCCGGGCCAGCAGGTCGATCGCGGTCATCGCTTCGATCTTGGCCGCCGCGAGCGCGGCGGCGAACGCCTCCGGCTGGCAGCTCGCCGCCACCGCCTCGGGCGTGTGCGCGGTGACCCCGGCCGGCCACGTCGCGGTGCTGAAGTGGGTCGCGGGCACCACGTGCGAGACGTTGCCGAAGTCCGACATGCCGCCGGTCGTCCGGCGGCGTCCGAGATCGATCCCGAGGCGCGCGGCGTTCTCCGCAGCCAGCGCCGTCACGGCATCGTTCAGCTTCATGCCGCGCTCGAGGTTGCCGTACTCGATCCGCAGCCCGGTGCGCGTCGCGAGCGCGGCGCCCCGGGCGCAGTTGACGACCATCTCCCGGAGCGCGACGAAGTCGGTCTCGCCCTCGAACACCCGCACCACGATGCGCGCGGTCGCGGTCACGGGAAACGCGCGCCGGCCGCCGCCGTCCGGGATGCTGCCCGTCACGCTGACGTCTGGCCGGAAATGCTGGCGGAGCAGGTTCACGTTGTTGAACAGCGCGATGACGCCGTTCAGCGCGTCGATCGCCAGATCCGGGTTCGACGCAGCGTGGGCGTGCTTTCCGGTGAACGTGAACATCAGCCCCTGGCCCGTCCGCATCCGCTCGAGCACGTTCGCGTCCGCGCTCGGGTGGAAGATCAGCGCGAAGTCGAGCCCGTCGAACGCGCCCTCCCGGAGCAGCAGGGTCTTGCCCGACCCGCCCTCCTCGGCGGGGGTGCCGTGCACCCGGACGGTCCCGGGCAGCTCCGCGAGCACGGCCGCGAGCCCGATCCCCGCCCCGACCCCGGAGATCGCGAGCAGGTTGTGGCCGCAGCCGTGGCCGAGCTCCGGCAGCGCGTCGTACTCGCTGAACACGCCCACCGTGGGGCCCGGGGCCGCGCCCGATCTCCGGGCCGTGAAGGCGGTGTCGAGGCCGCCGACGCCCGTCTCGACCGCGTACCCGGACTGCTCGAGGAGCGGCGCGAGCCACCGCACCGCCTGCTGCTCCTGAAACCCGAGCTCGGGCGTCTCCCAGATCTTCTTGGAGACCGCGATCAGCGCCGGCCCCATCTCGTCGATCCGGCCGCACGCGCGCCGCTTCAGATCCGCGATCGACTCCGCGCTCAACTCCGCCATGCCGCACCTCCTGTCGAAGCCGTGGACATCCGATCCGGGGACGGCCGGGGACCCCCGCCGGCCCGCGCGCTACGTGCCCGGCGCGCCCCCGCCGCCGAGCTTCATCGGCGCGGCCATCGAGAACCCGCCGAGGTGGATCGCCGCCATGATCAGCGGAAACGCCGCCACGGCGTCCGGCGCCGTGAGGCGGATCGTGAGGTCGCTGCGCCGTTCCGCGCCCGGGAGCCGGGCGGCGGAATCCGCCATCGTAGTGTACTTGAACGTCAGGTCGGAAACGACCGGCGTCCCGATCTCGTAGAGGCGCGCCTGCCCGGTGCGGCCGAGCGCGCGCGCGACCCCGTCCTCGATCGCGCGGCAGGCGCGCTCGGGATGCATCGCCCGGCTGGCGTGCCGCCCGATCGCCTCCTTCACCGCCACCCCCTCGGCCCACGGCAGGCTCATCCCGACCTCGCGGATCAGCGCGTGATCGCCGGACACGAAGACGACGGGCACCCCGAGATGCCCGGCCACGGCCGCGTTGAGCTCCGCCTCGCCCACCGGCTGCCCGTTCAGGGTGAGATCATAGACGACGCGGCCGTTGATGGTGTGATCCAGGACGCCGGAGACCCCGTGCCGGGTGTGGTACCCGACGAGCGCCAGGGCATCGAACGAGCCGTCCAGGCCTTCCACCTGGCCCATCGGCCGGCCGTCGCCGCTGATCAGCCAGCAGTCGGGGGGCAGGTCCTCGATCAGGATGTTCCGCATCCCGTTCGCGCCGTGCCCGTCGGACACCCAGACCTCGGTGGCGCCCGCGGCCAGCGCGCCGCGCACGGCCGCCGCCGCCTCCCGGGTCATGAGGCGCCGCCCGCGCGCGTAGTCCAGCCCCGGGGCCGAGCCCTGCGCCTGATCAACGATTCCCGCCACGCCCTCGACGTCCACCGAGATGTAGACTTTCACGACGTCCCCCCTTACCGCATCGGCGCGTTCTGCGCCGTCGCCCCGAGCTTGATGCACGTCTGCACGAACTGCAGCGCGGTCTCGACGTCCGGGGCGCTCGTGCCGACCGTGCAGCCGTCGACGCGCGCGGCGCCGGCCGCGCGCATCGCTTCGTCCGCGTGGGACGTGCGCTTGAACTGCACCTCCACGGCGAGCGGCGGCGGCAGGACGAGCGGCGCCATCATCGCGAGCCGTCCGAGGGCGTCGGCGGTCGACCGCTCGATGAGCTCCTGTGCCCTCCGGGGATGCATGCACCGCGCCGCGTGGCGGCCGATCGCGTACTTGACCACGACCGGCACCGCCCACGGGAACCACTCCTGCGTCTCTCCGACGAGGCGGTCGTCGCCGCTGACCAGCGCCACCGGCACCCCGTGGCGGCCGGCGGCGAGTCCGCCGAGCCCGATCTCGCCGATCGGCCGCCCCTCGATCCGGATCTCGTAGATGTCGCGCGCGGTGATCGTGTGGTCGAGCACGCCGCTGCGGCCGTGGCGCGAATGGTACCCGATCAGCACCACCGCGGCGAAGCTCCCGTCGAGCCCCTCCATCATCGACGGGCGGCTGTCGCCGCTGATCAGCCACGCCGCCTCGTGCAGCCGCTCGTCGATGATGTTGCGCATGCCGTTGCCGCCGTGGCCGCCCGACACGACCACCTCGCTCGCCCCCGCCGCGAGCGCCCCGCGGATCGCCGCGTTGGTGTCGTCGGTGAGGAACTGGCGCCCGCGCGCGAGGTCGAGGCCCGGGGGCGAGATCTGACCCCGGTCGACGATGCCGGAAATCCCTTCCATGTCGGTCGCGATGTACACTTTCACGCCGTCCCCCTAGGCCATTCGTCTCAGGGCCGCGACCCCGGTGTTCCACGCCTGTAGATCTTCGCCCGGCGGCCCCGCAACTCCGCCAGGGGCCGCGGCCCCCCCGCACCGGCAGGGAACCGCGGCCCGGTCCGCTCCGTCTTTGGTACCAGGACCGCGGACGAAAAGCCCATTGAGCCGGTCCGCCGTGTTGGGTAAAACTGAGGTGCGGGTCGCGCGTGAGACAGGGCGCCGATCGGGGCGTCTTCAGAAGTAAAAGGGCTCGCGTTCGATAAGACGCGCGAAGCTGGAAAGGTCGGGCGATCGACGATGCAGCGGTTCGTCTGCTCGGAGTGCGGGATCGAAGCCGAAATCGCGCCGCGGTACGGGGACGAGGTCGTGTCCGCGTACTGCCTCAAGCACACGGCCGGGTTCGATCAGCACGCCTCTCCCGTTCTGATGACCGAGATTCCGGTCATGGTACCCGCGGCCGCGGCCCCCGCGGTCGAGTTGGAGCCCGAGCCCGTCCCGGCGTGAGCCGGCATGATGATCCAGGGAGGACTGTGATGCACCGCGCCAGCGCCATGATCCGGAGCTTCACCGAGCTGCCGCTCTACCGTGAGACGACGTGCCAGGCCTGCGGCTGCGACGAGGGACTGGCGATCCGGTACCGCGGGACCGCGCTCTGCGTCGACTGCTACCGGGAGGCCAAGCGCGCCGACCGGGAGCCGGACCGCCCGCTCGAGCACCTGGTCCGCCGGGCGATGATGGCCGCCGCCGGATCACACGAGCACGCGCCGACCCGCCGCCACACCGCGTAGGACGACCGAGGCACCGCGGCCGCGGCGCTAGCGCCCGTCCGTCTGATCCAGCAGCTTCGCCACCAGCGCCGTCCACCCGGTCTGGTGGCTCGCCCCCAGCCCCGCCCCCGTGTCGCCGTGAAAGTACTCGTAGAACGGCACGTAATCGCGCCAGCGCGGATCTCGCTGGAACAGCTCGTTCGCTCCGAAGACCGGACGCCGCCCGTCCGCGCCGCGCAGGAAGATGTGCGTGAGCCGGCGCGACAGCTCCTGACTCACGCCCCACAGCGTCATCATCTCCCCCGATCGCGTCGGGCACTCAACGAGGAAATCGTCGCCGTAGTAGTGGTGAAACTTCTGCAGGGACTCGATCAAGAGATAGTTGATCGGAAACCAGACCGGACCCCGCCAGTTTGAGTTGCCGCCGAAGAGGCCGCTCGTGGATTCCGCCGGGTCGTACATGACTCGGTGCTCCATCCCGTCGAGGTGGAGCACGTACGGGTGATCGGCGTGGTACCGGCTCACCGCGCGCACGCCGTGGTCGCTCAGGAACTCGTGGGGGTCCAGCATGCGCCGCAGCACGCGCTTCATGCGGTGGCCTCGGAGGAGCGCGAGCAGGCGCCGCTCGCCCATGCCGGGCTCCCGCCACCGGGAGACGAGCCCCGCGAGGCGCGGCTCGTGTTCGAGGAACCACTCGAGGCGCGCCTTGAAGCCGGGCAGGGCTTCCAGGAGATCGGGCTCGATCGTCTCCACGGCCAGGAGCGGGATGAGCCCGACGAGGGAGCGCACGCCGAGGCGCTCCCGGCGGCCGTCCGGCAGGTGCATCACGTCGTAGAAAAACTCGTCTTGGTCATCCCACAGCGCGATCCCGTCCCCGTCGACGTTGTTGAGCGCGCCGGCGATGTAGAGAAAGTGCTCAAAGAACTTGGTGGCGACGTCCTCGTACACGCGGTTCTCGCGCGCCAGCTCGAGCGCGATCGTCAGCATGTTCAGGCAGAACATGCCCATCCACGCGGTCCCGTCCGACTGCTCGAGGTGGCCGCCGGCCGGCAGCGGCTTGCTGCGGTCGAACACGCCGATGTTGTCGAGCCCGAGGAAGCCGCCCTGAAACACGTTGTGGCCCTCGACGTCCTTCCGGTTCACCCACCACGTGAAATTAAGCAGCAGCTTGTGGAACGCGGCCTCGAGGAACATCCGGTCGCTCCGGCCGGTGATCCGCTTCTCGATCTTGTAGACGCGCCAGACGGCCCACGCGTGCACGGGCGGGTTCACGTCGCTGAACGCCCACTCGTACGCGGCGAGCTGCCCGTTCGGATGCATGTACCACTCCCGCAGCAGCAGGATGAGCTGATCCTTCGCGAACTGCGGGTCGACCAGCGCGAGCGGGATCGTGTGGAACGCGAGATCCCACGACGCGAACCACGGGTACTCCCACTTGTCCGGCATCGACAGGACCTCGGAATTGTTGAGGTGCCGCCACGCCGCGTTGCGTCCGCCGCGCCGCTCGGCCGGGGGCGGCGGGCCTGCCGGGTCGCCGTCGAGCCAGTGCGCGACGTTGTACGCGTAGTACTGCTTGCTCCACACCAGGCCGGCGAATGCCTGCCGCTGCACGCGGCGGGCGTCGTCGGACATGTCGGCGACGGCCAGCATGTCGAAGAACGCGTCCGCCTCGGCCCGCCGCTCCGCGAGCACCTCGTGGGCGTCCGTTAGCGGCGCCGGGAGGCGATGCGCCGACAGGCGGAGCCAGATCGACCGCGCCTCTCCCGCTCCGACCATGAGCCGGTAGTGCGCCGCCGCCTTCGTCCCCGTCGCGGCGGGGTTGACGCGGTCGCTGGCGCCCTGCACCACGGCGTCGTTGATCCCATCCTTGGTGTAGGGACAGCTGTTCGGCAAGTTCCACAGCCGGGCCGCGTTGGTCTCGTTTTCGGTAACCAGAAGATCGGGCGCCCCGCCGCAGGCGAGCCAGTGCTCGCCGAGCTCATGGTGCGCGGCACGGAGGAGCCGGGTGCCGCCGGCCGACGCCTCCCGGGTCTCGATGGCGTCGATGACGGGCCGGTGGTCGCGGCGGCCCCACGCCCACGTGTTCCGGAACCAGAGCGTCGGGAGCACGTGGAGCGGGGCGGCGTCCGGCCCGTGGTTCGTGACGGTGATGCGGATCACGATGTCCTCCGGCGCCGCCTTCGCGTATTCGACCGTCACGTCGAAGTAGCGGTGCTCGGCCAGGACCCCGGTGTCGAGCAGCTCGTACTCGGGGGCGAACCGGCCGCGGCGCTGATTCTCGCGCACGAGCTCGGCGTACGGATACGCCCGCTGCGGGTACCGGTACAGCGCCCGGAGGTACGAATGGGTCGGCGTGGCGTCGAGATAGTAGTAGTACTCCTTGACGTCCTCCCCGTGGTTGCCCTCCGGGCCGGTCAGGCCGAACAGGCGCTCCTTGAGGATGGGGTCCGCGCCGTTCCACAGGGCGAGCGCGAAGCAGAGCCGCTGATGGCGGTCGCTGATGCCGAGCAGGCCGTCCTCGCCCCACCGATACGCCCGGGAGCGGGCGTGGTCGTGGGGGAAGTACTGCCACGCGCTCCCGTCCGCGGAATAGTCCTCTCGCACGGTGCCCCACTGGCGTTCGGAGAGGTACGGGCCCCACTGGTACCAGGGCGACTGTCCCTCCCGCGCCTCGTCGCGCCGGCGCCGCTCCGCGTCGGGATCGATGTACCTGGTCGGCCCCGCGTCCGCCGCCGCACCGGTCTCCACCGCCGGATCGCTGCCCTGCCGCCCCTCGCGCATCTCCATGGTCCGCTAGGCCATCCGGTCCCGAAGACGACCCGCGACCCGGAGCGCATTCGCAATCACCGTCAGGGACGGGTTGACCGAGGAGCTCGACGGGAAGAAGCTCGCGTCCACGACGTAGAGGTTGTCGACGTCGTGGGTCCTGCACGTGACGTCCAGCACCGAGGTGGCGGGATCCGTCCCGAACCGGCACGTGCCGTTCTGGTGCGCCACCCCGGCCAGCGGGATGCGCTTCGACAGGTACACCGAATGCGGCAGGAAGTGCACGACGCCGCCCTCCACCCGGTCGAGCGCGCGGTGCAGCCGGTCGAGGATGCGCCGGTGCGCCTCGACGTTGTTCGGCGTGTAGGCGAGCCGGATCTCGCCGGTCGGGGTGAGGTCGACGCGGTTGTCGGGATCGGGAAGGTCCTCGGTCGTGACCCACCAATCGGTGGCGTGGTGGGTCATGAACTCGAGCGTCATCTCCACCCCCGGGATCCGGATCGACGGGGCGTCGCCCTCAAGCTGCGGCGGGAGCGACTTGCCGAGGGTCTGAATGTGCCCCATCGGATAGTCGAAGTCGTCGGTGCCCCAGTAGAAGTCGTTCACCCCGATCGTCTTGGTGAACTTGCTCGGGTTCGGCGTCCGCGACACGACCAGGATCGCCGAGTTGTTGTGGCACATGTAGTGCCGCCCGACCATCCCCGAGCTGTTGGCGAGCCCGTGGGGATGCCGGTCGCCTGCGGAGCGGAGAAGCAGCGCGGCCGAGTTGACGGCCCCGCACGCCACGACCACGAGATCCGCGGCGTATTCCTCGGCGTGCCCATCGCGGTCGACGTGGATGCCGGTCACCTCGCGCCCGCTCGCGCCGACCGACAGGCGCGTCACCCTGGCCCCGGTCAGCAGCGTCACGTTCGGATGCCGGAGCGCCGGCATCACGCAGGTCGTGTGGGCGTCGTGCTTGGCGTCGACGAGGCACGGAAACCCGTCGAAGGTGTCGCACTTGATGCAGGGGCTCAGGTGGGGCTGGGCCTCGTCAAGCCGCACGCCCACGGGCAGCGGGAACGGATGCAGCCCCTGCGCGGCGAGCCCGTCGAAAACCTCCTGCATGCGCGCCTCGTTCCGGATCGGCGGGAACGGATACGGCGCGTCGCACGGCGGCTCCGTGGGGTCGGTGCCGCGCTGGCCGTGGGCGCCGTACAGCCGCTCGGCCTCGAGATAGTGCGGCGCGAAATCCTCGTAGCGGAGCGGCCAGCCGGGCGAGGTGCCGTCGTAGTGGGGCACCGCCTCAAAGTCCCGCTCGCGCATCCGCAGCAGCACCGCCCCGAACACCTTCGTGTTGCCGCCGACGTAGTAGTTCGTGCCCGGACGGAACGGCTGGCCGTTCTTGTCGTACCACAGCTCCGTCGTGTGGTAGCGCTGGTCCACGAACACCGCGCGCGCGTCCCAGTTCTCTTTCTCCCGCGGCAGCCAGCCGCCGCGCTCGAGCAGCAGGATGCGCTTCCCCGTGGGCGCGAGCGCGTACGCGAGCGTCCCGCCGCCGGCCCCGGTGCCGATGATCGCGATGTCGTACCGATCTGGCATGATGCAGTGCCGCCTCTCGGACCTACGTCACGGCCGCCGGCGCGATCATCGCCGCCGTCGACCCGCGCGTCTTCTGATGCGTGGGCACGAACATGAACTCGTAGACGCGCGCCCGCGCGAGCACTTCGGTGGCGAGGTTCTCCATGATGAACAGGCCGTGCCGCACGTTCAGCGTCTGCGGGACGAGAAACGGCCGGGCGAGATCCTCGCCGGGCACCACCCCGAAGCTCCACGTGTCGGCGCCGGTCAGCGCCACGAGCCACTCCGCTGCGTCCATACCCACCCCGGGCTCGCCCGAGACAAAGCGCACGGGGTCGCGCTCCCACCACTCGCGATCCCGTGTCATCCGCGACCTGTACTTTGTTGGCCCGGCGCGCCAGTCCTCCCGTCGGGCGCGCGTCGGATCCAGCCGGCCGCGCGGCAGCACACAGGGAGCCCGCGCCGGGCTCCCTGTGTGCACACCACCGCTGTTCGAGGCGGCTACTGTCCGACGATGTCGGCCTTCATGGGGCCCAGAATCGCCAGCAGGTCCTTCTGCGTCTGCGCCGGCACGTTGAACTTGTTCAGTGCCGCCACAAGATCCTCGACGAGCGCGTTGAAGTTGGCGTCGGTGATCCCCATGCCCTGGTGCGCGGCCTTCATGGTCTTGCCGGTGTACGTGCACGGCCCGCCGGTGCCCTGGCAGATCTGATTCACGAGGTTCATCTTGAAGTTCGCGAGCCGCTGCGGATCCGCGACGGTCGCCTTGAAGAAGCCGTTGATCCGGTTGTCCGCCCCGACGTTCGCGACGAACTGGTCGACCACGGCCGTGATGGCGGCCTTCCCGCCCAACCGGTCGTAGAGCGACTGGGTCTGAGCGAAACTCATGGTGGTCGTGCACGCCACCAGCAGGGCGACTACCGCGAGCCTACCCACGGACTTGTACATGCCATTCCCTCCTTGACGCGAGTGGTCTCCGTCGCACCGAGGATCGCGGGCGGCTGCGCTCCCGCGACCTGAATGCAACCTTTGGTATGTTATTCGGAAACGACCCGGTACCGGATTGGCAGCGCCGCCGAGGACTCCAGCACAACGCCCGCGGGACACGACGCGCGCGGCACCTCGACGCGTGAAGTGCGAAGTCGCTCGAGCCTAGTGATTCACCGGAGTGCTGGCCGGCCGTGCGGCCGGGACCATCGCAGACACGTCAACCCGCGGGTCCGGTCGGGCGGGACCGGCCGGCACGCCGGCGTCCCATGCGCAGGCCCCCGGGGGACCGCGCCCGAATACCTCCGCGGGCGGCGCAGGGGACGCGCGGGCGCTCGGAGCCCGCGGGCCCGGAGGAGTGCGGGTGGCCCGTCATCTCGCGTGCCTCACGTTTGATTTCGATGCGCTCTCCAGCTGGATCTTGCGCGGCATGACGACGCCCACTCCGATCTCGAGGGGCGAGTTCGGGGTCGTCGGCGCGGAGCGCATCCTGGGCCTGCTCGCGCGCCGCGGAATCACGGCGACGTGGTTCATCCCCGGCCACACCGTGCACACGTACCCGGCGCTGTGCCGCCGCGTGCACGCGGCGGGGCACGAAATCGGCCACCACGGGTATCTCCACGAACCGCCCGCGACGCTGCCGCGAGCGGCGGAGGAGGACGTGCTCGTCCGCGGCCTCGCGGCGATTCGCGACGTGATCGGGGTGACCCCGAGCGGATATCGATCGCCGTCGTGGGATCTGAGCCCGCATACCGTGGACCTGCTCACCGCGCACGGCTTCACGTACGACACGAGCATGATGGCGCACGACGCGCAACCGTACCGGGCCCGCCGCGGCGACGTGTTTGCCAGCGACGCGCCGGCGCGGTTCGGGACCGCGACGCCGCTCATCGAAATGCCGGTGAGCTGGTCCCTGTCCGACTACCAGCATTTCGAGTATACCGGCGTCCTGCCCGGTCTTCGGTCCTCAAGCGACGTGCTCGAGAATTGGACCGACGACTTTCGGTACATGGTGCGGACCACGGAGTGGGGTGTGCTGACCTACACCTTTCATCCGCAGGCGATCGGCCGCGGCCACCGGATGCTGTTCCTGGAGCGGTTGATCGACGCGCTGGCCGGACTCGGCGCCGCGTTCGTGCGCATGGATGGGGCGGCGCGGGAGTTCGACGCACGCGCACCGTACCGCGACTGACGCGTCCTGGGACTCAACCGGTTCGATCGTACGAGCGTGCGCGCCGGTTCGGCGCCGCATGTCACCCGGGATATGCGCACGGGGGCGGTCCTCACGTCGCGCCCTCGGGGATTGCGGACGCGGCGGCGCCGAGACAGAAGCGCGTGCGCCGGCCGCTTACATGACGAGCGTCGAGAAGTTTCTCAGGAGCGCCCGCTGGGCCGGCGCCGGCAGCCCGAGCAGGCGCTTCAACACCGCCAGCGACACCTTGCCGCACGAGAAAGACGAGTTCGGTGAACCGGCGCTCGTCCCAGCCGCACGCCGCTTCGATCCGTTCCAGCGCCGTGACGCCGTAGTAGTAGGTCGTAAAGTAGCCCGGCGTGAGTTGCTGCGAGTACACCTGGCCGCGGGCCACGTGCGGCGCGAGGCGCAGATGCTCGACGTACAGCGCCACGGCCGTCTCGGCCGGGTGCGGGTCCTGGAAATAGTGGAGGACGAGATCGATCCAGATGCGCAGCGCGGTGTGGAGCCGGCGAAACGCCACGAACACCGGGAACGCCGGTTCGTCGAAGATGTCCTGCATGAGCGTTTCCGTGCGGACGGCGATGCCTTCGGACAGCGGGGTCGCCCGGGATGTGGCCGTCCCGACCTTGAAGCTCAACGGCATGTCTCCGACGGCCGTCTTCACGAACTGCGCGTGGTGCCCGGGATAGCACTCGTGGATCGCGTTCAGTTCCACCCACCCCCGCGTCACCGTACGGTAGTTGCCGGCGTTGAGGAACACGGCACCGCGCGGCTGCCCGGCGAGTGGGCTGCCGAACGAGAAGTAGCCACCCCATGGGTAGGAGTCGCTGAGGTACTCCGGCACGCGCCACACCGCGCACGTTTCGTTGTCCGGGAGGGTGACGTGCTCGAGCGACCGCTGCCGGGCGAGCGCCACGAACCGCCGCATCGCCGCGTCCATCGCGTCGGCGCTCTCGTACGGGCCGAGGTCGTCGTCAAGAATTTGGAACGGGTCGCGCGACGGATCGCACCGCGCCGCGGCCGCGTCAAGGTGCACGCGGCACCGCCCGACCTCGCTTCGATGCATGGCCACGAGGTCCCCGATCTCGATCCCGTAGACGCGCCGCAGCGTCTCCACATAGTCGAGGGGATCCGGGGAGCCGGCCACGGACGCGCGGGCGCGCCGGACATGGTCCGCCGCCGCCCGGGCAGTGTCTGCGGCCCCGCGCAGCCGCCCTTCGAGCGCCCTCACGGTGCCCGCGGACACGGAGGGCATCGCCGCCCCGAGCGGGCCCCCGTCGAGCTGCGCAAGAAACGCCGTCAGCTCGCCGATCGTCCGTGCCGTGATCTCGCGCCGGTCGCCGGGGAGCTCCGCGGCGCGATCGGCCGCCGCGCGCACCACCGCGCCGATCTGTGAGGCGAGCGCGTCGAGCGTGTCGGCGCGCTCGGCATCGGAGCGCGGATCGAGCCGCAGCAGCGCCGTCACTCTGCGGGCGATTTGCGACACGAACCGGTTGGGGAACTCCCGGTCGGCGCGGACGCGCGCATCAAACGCGTCCAGCACCTCCTGGATGTTCTCGATCACCACCGCGGCCGGCGCCCCCAGGGGGGCGTCCAGCCGATCCGCCGCCAGTCGTGCCGCGCGGATCTCGTCGAGCAGCGCGTCGAACCGTTCCGGCGTCGGGATGAAGAGCTCGCGCTCCCGGTCCAGGAGCGCGTCGTAGCGGGCGTACAGGTCCGCGACCAGGCGGTCGGTGCGGCGGAGCGCCTCCGCGGCGCCCGCCGCCCCCCGCCACTCCTCTCCCGCCCGAACGGCGCCGTCCGGCCCGCCGCCCGCGGACACCTACTTGTTCAGCCAGGCGCGTGAGAGCCCCACGACCCGGCCGTGCCACACCATGTCGTAGTCCTTGAGATACGGCTGCAGGGCGGTCAGCGACTGACCGTGCCACAGCCACATGGTCAGCTGGTTGTCCTGGTACAGCGTCTGCGCCTGCTTCGCGAGTGCCCGGCGCTTCGTCTGATCCGGAGTCGCGAGCGCATCATTTTGGATCGACAGGAGCTGCGCCGCCACCTTCTGGATCTGCGGATCCGTGCTCTTACCGAGCTGGCAGATGTTCCAGTACGCGTTCGGCTGCCACGAGCACTCCATGAGCGCGGTCGAGGCGAACACCGACCCCTGCGAGCCGAACGTGATGTTCCACCCGCCCTTGTTCTCCCGCCACGTGTCGAGGTAGGTGCCCCATTCCAGGCTCGTGATCTGCGAGTCGATGCCCACGACCTTGAGCTGCTCCTGGATGACCTGATTGATGAGCGGCTGGTTCTGGAAGCTCGCGGACAGCAGGCTCAACGACAGCCGGGTGCCGTTCCGCTGCCGGATGCCATCCGGCCCTTTCTGCCAGCCGGCTTCGTCGAGGATCCTCGCGGCTTCGGCCGGGTTGTAGTCGATCATCGGCACATCGGCGTTGTAGTAGTGCGACTGCGGGGATGCGCCCGCGCGCGACTTGACGGCGTACCCGTACAGCAGCTTCTGGATCATGGCGTCGCGGTCCACGGAGCGCGCGATCGCCTTCCGCACGGCCAGCTCCGTGGTCGGCGGCTGCGTGAGGTTCATGCTGATGAAGCTGACGCCCGGCACTGTGAGAGCCTCCAAGACGGCCCCCATCTTCTTCACGTTGGCGACGTCCTTGGGGTCAACGTAGTAGAGCAGGTCCAGCGTCTTCGCCTGCAGGTTGTCCATCTCGACGTTCATGTCGGGCAGGATGTTGACCAGCAGCCCGTCCAGCATGGGCGCCTTCTGCCAGTACTGCGCGTTGGCGGTGTATTGGATGTGGCTGTCCGGCACGTACGCCTGGAACTTGAACGGCCCGGTGCCCACCGGGTGCGACGGGTAATTGGCGCCGAGCTGCTTCATCGCGGTGGGGCTGACTTGGAGCGCGCCCCAGTCTGCGAAGTTGTAGAGCATGTCCGCGTTGGGCTGGGTGAGCACCACCGCGACCGTGTAATCGTCCGGCGTCTCGATGCGGTCAACCATCTGGCCCCAGAGGGGATAGTACCGCGAGTCTTTGTTGAGCGTGTGGCGCTCGAAGTTGAACTTCGCCGCCGCGGCGTTGTAGGGCGTCCCGTCGTGGAACGTGGCGCCCCGCCGCAGCTTCAGCGTGTACGTCATCCCGTCCTTGGACACGCTCCACGACGTCGCGAGCATCGGCTTGAGGTTCTCGTTGTTGTCTGCGTCGAGCAGCCGGTCGTACAGATAGTTCACCGACCCCCAGGTGATCCAATCGGCTTTCGTGAGGTCCCATGACGTCGGGCTGGCGGTCGCCGGAACCGTGGCGGTCCCGCCCTTCGCGGCCGCGGCCCACGCCGCGGGAAGTCCCGGCCTGGACAGCCATCCGCCGACCGCAGGCAGCGCGAGGCCGGCGAGCGCCGCCCGCCGCAGGAGCGCGCGGCGCGACGTCGGGCTGCGAAGCGTCGCGTTCACGAGGTCACGCCTATCCACCGAGCGGTCCATGCACATCCCTCCCCGATCCCTAATCTGCGTGACGCGCCGGACGTACCGTCACGACCCTCTTTCCCGACTTCGACGACATGTCACCTCCAATCATCGCAGGTGGGGGTCGAGGGCGTCCCGCAGCGTGTCCCCGACCAGGTTCACCGACAGTACCGTCAGGAGAATCAGGAGGCCCGGGAGCGTCACGAGGTAGGAGTCGTTCCGCATATACTCCTGCCCCGCGCTCAGCATCGCGCCCCACTCGGCCGTCGGGGGTTGCACGCCGACGCCGAGGAACCCGAGCGCGGCGGCGGTGAGGAGCGCGCCGGCGACGCCGAGCGTCGGCGTTCACGATGATGGGCGCGAGCGTGTTCGGCACGAGGTGGCGGAACACGATCCGGGGCTGCGCGGCGCCGATCGCCCGGGCCGCCTCGATGAACTCCCGCGACTTCAGCGACAAAACGCTCGCGCGAACGATCCGGGCCAGCGTCGGCGTGTTGAACACCGTCAGGGCGACGACCAGGTTGAGGAGGCTGGGCCCCATCACGGCGACGATGAGGATCGCCAGCAGGATGCCCGGAAACGCGTACATCACGTCGACGAGCCGCATCGCCACGTGGTCGGTTGTCCCGCCGAGGAAACCCGCCGCCAGCCCCAACGTAGCCCCCAGCACGACCCCGCCCAGGGTACCCATCACGGCGATGGACAACGATACCCGGGCCCCGTAGATCAGGCGCGACAGCTCGTCGCGGCCGGCCTCGTCGGTGCCGAGCCAGTGCTCGGCCGACGGCGGGTCGAGCCGGCTGAGGAGGTCCTGCCTCAGCGGCGAGTAGGGCGAGAGCGTCGGGGCCAGCGCCGCGACGCTCAAGATCACCACCAGGTACAGCGCGCCGACGAACGCCAGCCGGTTGCGCGCGAGCTCGCGTCCGAGGCGGCGCAGCGTCGTGATCCCGCCGCGCTCCGTACGCCGGGCCGGGCTGCACGATCCGACCGCAGGCGGAACGGTCCGGGCTGACGCCCGATCGAAGCAGCCGCACGTCCATCCGCGGGACGCGCCGCCGGGCCGTCGCTTCCGCCCGTCAACCGTACCTGATGCGCGGGTCGACGTAGACGAGCATGAGATCGGTCAGCAGGTTCGCCGCGACGAACGAGACGGCGACCAGCAGCACGGCCGCCTGCACTACCGGGTAATCGCGGCCGTTGATCCCGCTCACGAGGTACCGGCCGACGCCCGGCCACCCGAACACCGTCTCGACGATCACGGTACCGCCGAGCACCCGGCCGAACCCGAGCCCCAGCAGCGTGATGATCGTCGGCAGCGACGTACGCAGCACGTGCCGCCTGATCACGGCGGCCTCCCTGAGCCCCTTGGCCCTCGCCGTGCGCACGTAGTCGTGGTTGATCACCTCGAGCATGCTCGAGCGCGTGTACCGGGCCAGCGCGCCGGCGCTCCCGAGCGCCAGCACGATGACCGGCAGGACGAGGTGAGACGCGCCGGCGGCCGTGTAGATCGGGCCGCCCCACCCCGAGGGGGGCAGCAGCGGGAAGCGCAGCGCCAGCAGCAGGATCAGCATCAGCGCGAGCCAGAAATCGGGCACCGACACGCCGAACAGCGCCCCGAAGATCGCCGCGCCGTCGATCCACGTGCCGCGGCGCACCGCCGACACGGTGCCGAGCGCGATCCCCAGCACGATGGACAGCGCGAGCGCGGGCAGCCCGAGTTCCAGGGTGTTGGGCACGCGAAACGCGAGGTCCGCCGACACCACCGTGTTTTGCCGGATCGAGCCGGCCGAAGTCGCCGGTGGCCATCTGACGCAGGTACTGGAGATACTGCTGATACAGTGGCCGGTCGAACCCGTACTCGTGTCGGATCCTGGCGGCAGCCGCCGCGGTGTCGGCGCCCGGGGTATCCGGCGGGATGAGCAGCGCGATCGGGTCCCCCGGGATGACGCGCATCACGCAGAACACCCAGCGTGACCGCTCCGAGGACGGTCGGGATCGACAGGAGCAGACGCCTGAGGAAGTAGCTCCACACGTCGCGTTCCTCTCACGCTGCGCTATGGCTTCGAGGTCGGCGTCCGAACGGCGTTAGCCCTCATGTTAGCGGCGCCGGGAGCCCGTGTCAATTACGGCGGGAGCCCGTCCCGCTCGTCTCAGGAGCCCGCTTTACAACGTTCGTCTACCCGATTATGGTAGATGAGAATCCGGTCGGACGGCGAGAGAGCACACGCGGGAGGAGTGAGGATGCCAACCGCTCGGCGCGCCCGGCACCAACGCGCGCGACCGCTGACCGAGACCGCGTACGCGCTGATCAAACGCGACATCATCCGCTGCGAACTCGAGCCGGGCCGGCCGGTGAGCGAAGAGCAGCTCGCGGGCCTGTACGGCGTGGGACGGGCAGCGGTCCGCGCGGCGCTCAAGCGCCTGTACCAGGAGCAGTTCGTCGAGCTCGTGACCCGCCAGCGCTACGTCGTCACGCCGATCACGCTCAAGCACGTGCAGGAGCTCTTCGACGTCCGCCTCCTGCTCGAACCGGCCGCCGCCCGGCGCGCCGCGAGCCACGTCGACGGCGCCCACCTCCGGCGGCTCAACACGCTGTGCGAAGCCCGCTATCGGGTCGGGGACCGCGCGAGCGCGGAGGCGTTCCTGCGGGCCAACACGGAATTTCACACGATCGTCGCACGCTCGTCCGGCAACCGCGTGCTGGCGGACATGGTCGTCGCGGTGCTCGAAAAGGTCGCGCGGGTCCACCACATGGGGCACCTGCTGCGCGACCGGAATGAGGAGGCCTCGCACGAACACCACGATCTGATCGAGGCGCTGGTCGCCGGCGACGGCGCGCGGGCCGAGCGGATCATGACCGAGCAAATCGCGGCCGCCAGGTCGTTCGTGCTGCAGTGGATGCTCTCGAGCCCGAGCGTCCAGCTCGCGAACGTGGCGGCCGGCCGCCGCCAGACGCTGGCGGGGACGAAGGGGTAGCGGCGATGGAGCGCGACGACGCCGCGGGGCGGCCGTCCGACGCGCGCGGCACCCGATCGCTGCCGGCGGCCGCGTACGCGCGCGCCGAGCAGTTCCTTCCGTGGCACATCGGTGGGTCGCTGCTCGGCATGACGGTCGACCCGCACTGGCTCGACGGCGGGGAGCGATTCTGGTATCACGCGCGGACCCGTCGCGGCGGGACGTTCGTCGTCGTGGATTCGCACCGGGGAACACGGGAGCCGGCGTTCGACCACGCGCGGCTCGCGGCGTCGCTGTCGCGCGCCGCGGGCACGCCGTACGAGGCCGGGTCCCTCCCGTTCGACCGCATCGAGTTCGTGCGCGGGGGCGCAGCGATCCAGTTCGACGTCGGCGCTGTCCGGTGGGTGTACGATCTCGACGGCGGAACGTGCGAACGGCTGGATCGGAGGGCCGACCGCACCGGCACCACGTCGCCCGACGGCCGGTGGACCGTCTTCGTGGACGACCACAACCTCCGCATCCGCTCGACGGAGACGGGCGACGTCCGCGCCCTCACCGCCGACGGCCGTCCCGAACACGACTACGGCACGCCGCTCGCATCGCCGCTCGAGGCCGCCGGCATTCCCGCGCCGGAGGCGCCCCCGGCCCCCACCGTGCTGTGGTCGCCCGACAGCCGCCGGATCCTCTCCTATCGGCTGGACCGGCGGGCCGCAGGGACGTACCATCTGGTCCAGTCGGTCCCGAGAAACGGAAGCCGGCGCCCGGTGCTGCATTCGTACGCCTATCCGCTGCCCGGCGACGATCGGGTCCCCACCGCCGATCTGCTGGTGGTCGACGTGGAACGCGGCACCTCTCGCGCCGTGCGGGGCGAACCCGTGCCCCTCCTGTACTACGGCTCCCCGCTGCGTCCGGACTGGATCTGGTGGAGCCCCGACGGCGCCCGGATCTACGCCGTGACGCGGGGGCGCGGCTTCCAGTCGTACCGCCTCTCGGCCATCGATCCGGAGTCCGGCGAATCGCGCGTGCTGGTTGAAGAGCACGGCGAGACCGCGATCGAGCCCCACCCGAGCCACAGCGGCGGCGCGCCGATTGTCAGGGTCCTGGACGGCGGCGCCCAGGTACTCTGGTACTCGACGCGCGACGGGTGGGGGCACCTCTATCTCTACGACGGCAGCACCGGGGCGCTGCGGCGGCAGCTCACGACCGGCGCGTGGATGGTCACGGACGTGGTGCACGTCGACGAGGCCGGCCGGCAGGTCTGCTTTACGGCCATGGGGCGGGAGCCGGGTCGCGACCCGTACTTCAACCATCTCTACCGCGTCGGACTGGACGGCGGGCAGCCGGTCGTGCTGACCCCGGAGGACGCGACGCATCAGGTCAGCTTCGCGCCGTCCGGTGCGTGCTTCGTCGATTCCTATTCGCGCGTCGACGCACCCCCGGTCGCGGTGCTGCGCGCACCGGACGGCGCCGTCCTCTGCGAGCTGGCGCGGGGAGACGCCGACCGCCTCCGCGAACTCGGCTGGACGCCGCCCGAGCGCTTCTGCGTGAAAGCCCGTGACGGGACGACGGACATCTACGGGATCCTGATCCGACCGTCGCACTTCCAGGCCGGGTCGATCGATCGGCTGCCGATCTTGGACAGCATCTATGCCGGACCGCAGACCAACCAGGCGCCGACGTCGTTTGGAGGATATTCGTCCACGACCGCGGTCCCCAACAAGTTCCGCGATCTGTGGCACGCGCACGCCCTGGCCGAGCTCGGGTTCGCGGTCGTGATGATCGACGGACTGGGCATGCCGTACCGCTCGAAGGCGTTTGGCGACCGCTCGTACCGCGATCTCGGGGACGGCGGAATCGCCGACCACGTGGCGGCGATCCGGCAGCTGGCGGCGCGCTATCCGTACCTCGACGTCACCCGGGTCGGGATCTACGGCCATTCCGCCGGCGGGTACGCGTCGACGCGCGCGATGCTGACGTTTCCGGAATTCTATACGGTCGCGGTCTCGTCCGCGGGAAATCACGACCACCGGCTCGACAAGGCGTCCTGGGTCGAACGCTACATGGGGCTGCCGGTCGGTGCGCACTACCACGACCAGTCCAACGTCACCCTCGCGCACCGGCTCGCGGGGAAGCTCCTCCTCATGCACGGAGAGATGGACGAGAACGTGCATCCGGCATCGACGCTGCAGGTGGTCGACGCGTTGATCGCCGCCAACAAGGACTTCGACCTGCTGCTCCTGCCGAACCGCCCGCATGGGTGTACGAGCGACCCCTATTTCGTCCGGCGGCGGTGGGATTACTTCGTGCGGCATCTGTTGGGCGTGGATCCGCCCGCAGGCTACGCGATCGCGCCGGACGGCGGGACCGCGCGACCGTAACGGGACGCGGCGGCGGCGCGAGGATGCGGCCGCCGCATGAGCAGGAGGGCGCGAACGCGCCACCGCGCGAGGAGGGGGGAGGCGAACGGTGCTGCGGCTCTCACTGAATGAAGGCGGCCGGCGTCGACACGCGTTGCGGGCGTTCCTGACCGAGCACGACTGTCAGGCGTACGTGGTGTTCACCAGCGACAACTTCTTCTACGTGAGCAACTTCCACCTGGACGTGCAGCCGTGGGAACGCCCGGTCGCCGCGATCTTCCCGCGGGACGGCGATCCCGTCCTCATCCTCAACGAGCTCTCCACCAACCACTTTCAGATGGCGGTCGCCCGCGAATCGTGCTGGGTGACGGACGCGCGGATCTACCTCGAACACCTCAGCGAGGTGCGCCGCACGTACCTCCGGCCCGAGTGGGACCGGCTGTTCGTGGACACGCTGCGGGACCTCGGGGTCCGGCGGGGGCGCGTCGCGGTGGACACCCTCGGCCCCGTGTCGCCGGGAATCCGGGCGGCGCTGCCGGACCTGGCGTTCGAAGATCGGGCTGACGTGATCCGCGACCTGCGGCTCGTCAAGTCGGCGGAGGAACTTGGGCTGATGCGGGTCTGCGGCGAGCTCAGCGATTGGGGGCAGGCGCAGTTCAAGGCGCTGCTCGCGCCGGGGGTCCCGATTATCGAGGTGTCGCTCGAGACGGCACGCCGGCTCGGCGTGCACGTCGCGCAGCGGCACCCTGCGGAACTCATCGAAGTCCGCGCCTCCGGCGTGGCCGGCGAGGACAGCATCTGCCCGCACAACTCGGGCGCCAATTCGGGGCGCGCCCTCCGACCCGGCGACAGCGTGCTCAGCGTCGTCGTCCTCCGGATCAACGGCTACGGCGTGGAGAACGAACGCACCTACGTGATCGGGCCTTCGAGCGCCGACCAGCGGCGATACTTCGAGGTGATGTCGAAAGCGCAGCACGCGGCCATCGCGGTGATGACCGAGGGCCACGTCGTCGCCGAGATTGACGCGGTCGCGCAGGCGGTCCACAACGAGGCGGGAACCAGCGAGTACCTGTACCATCGTGCCGGACACGGCATCGGGATCGCAGGACACGAGTATCCCGACGACACCGCCTTCAACTACCGGCCGCTGCGCGCCGGGATGGTGTTCTCGTCCGAGCCGGCGCTCTTCGTGCCGGGGCTCGGCGGGTTCCGAAACTCGGACACCGTGATCGTGGGCAGCGACGCACCGGAGCCGGTCACCCGGTTTACGAAGCGGCTCGATGACCTGATCATCGGCGCATCGTGATCGCCGCGAGGCGCACCGGGTGCGGCGTCACCCGGCCGCGTCTTGGATCAGGTGCAGAAGATGCCGGGGTGCGCGGAGCACTCGGATCCCCGAGCACGTCGTAGACGAATTTCTCGAGTGCGCGGTGCAGCCGCGGTGGGAGCCGCGTGATCTCCTTGGATTCAGCGGCCGGAGGTCACGCGGGCCGTCCCTGCGCGCCCAGCCGGGGCGTGAACGGCGCGTTCGTCCGCCCGCAGTGCGAGCCCCCGGTCACTTCCAGATTGGCGCCGGTAACCCACGCCAGCCGGTCGGACGCCACGGAGAGCACCGCGGCCGCGATGTCGTCCGGGACGCCGGTCCGGCCGAGCGGCGTCATGTCGATCATCAGATTCAGGTACGGATGGCTGCCCTCGCCCCGGTGGAGCGGATGGTCGGTGACGAGCCCCGGGGTGACCGCGTTCACGCGGATACCGTGGGGGCCGAGCTCGGTCGCGAAGACCTGCGTCAGCATGTTGATCGCCGCCTTCGACGCGCAGTACGCGGACGACCCGGGGCGGCCGGAGGTCGCGGCGCCGGACGAGATGTTGATCAGCGTGCCGCGCGCGCCGCGCGCGACCATCTGCCGGGCCGCAGCGCGGCACGTGAGGAAGCACCCCTGCGTGTTGACGGTGAACGAGGACTGGTAGGTCTCGAGGTCCATCTCGAGCAGCGGCATGTTCGGCGACACGCCGTGGCTGTTCACGAGGATGTCCACCGGGCCGACCGCCGCCGTGATGCCGTCCAGCATGCGCGCCACGTCGGCTTCGACGCTCACATCCCCCTGGATCGCCACGGCCCGGCCGCCCGCCGCGAGCACGGCGTCCCGCGCGCGTTCGGCCCGCGCGCCGTCGAGGTCGCAGATCCCGACCGCGGCGCCTTCCCGCGCAAACGCGGCCGCGATCGTCGGGCCGATGCGGCCGCCCCCTCCCGTCAACCACACCACCTTGCGTTCGAATTCCATCTGTCCCTCCTCGTGTGCAAGTGTTCGTATCCATCCTCGGTCTCAGGTGCGCCCGAGGCTTCGGGCCGCGTCCCCGCTACAGCCGGACGTGCGGATCCAGCACGTCGTGCAGCCCGTCTCCCAGCAGGTTAATCGCAAACACGGCCAGCATGATCGCGAGCCCCGGGAAAAACGCCACCCACCACGCGGTCCCCAGGAACTCCCGGCCGTCGGCAAGCATATTGCCCCACTCGGGCGTGGGCGGCTGGATCCCCAGCCCCAGAAAGCTCAGCGTCGATCCGGTGATGATGGCGCCGGCGGTGCCCAACGTGGTCAGCACGATCAGCGGAGACACCACGTTCGGCAGGATGTGGCGCGTCATGATCCGGTAGGGTGGACACCCAGCCACCCGCGCCGCGAGCACGAACTCCCGCTCCTTGAGCGTCAGGACCATCCCCCGGGTCACACGCACGTAGTTCGGCACCGACGAGATGCCGACGGCGATCATCAAATTGAACAGGCTGCTCCCGAGCGTTGCGACGACCGCGAGCGCCAAGAGAATGCTCGGAAACGACACCAAGAGATCGACGAAGCGCATGATGACCGTGTCGGCGGTCCGTCCGTAGTACCCCGCCACCAGCCCGAGGGCGACGCCGGCCGTCGCCGCGAGCGAGACGGAGACGACCCCCACCAGCAGCGACAGCCGGCCCCCCCACAGGACGCGCGAGAAGATGTCGCGCCCGAACCGATCGGTCCCCATCAGATGCGCCGCGCTCACCGGGGCGAGCCCGGCGCGCTGGTTCGTCGCGAACGGGCTGTAAGGACTGATCAGCGGCGCCAGCACGACCGCGAGCCCGATCAGGACCAGGAGCGTGCCCCCCGCCAGCGCGTTCTTGCTGTGGGACGCGCGCCGGGCGAGCAGCGCCGGCGACCGGCGCATCGCCGGGGCACCGGTCTGCGGCGGCGCCGGTGATGCGGCGCTCGCGGCGGGCCTGCCGGCGCTCATCGCGCAACTCCCTGCGCGCCCACTATTCGTACCGGATGCGCGGGTCGACGGCAGCGTACGCCACGTCGACCAGCAGATTGGCGATGACGTACACGAGCGCCGAAAACAGCACCGCCCCCTGGACCAGCGAATAGTCGCGGTTCAAGATGGCGTCGACCGCGAGCCGGCCCAGGCCGGCCCGGGAGAAGATCGTCTCGGTGACCACCGCGCCGCTGAGCAGGGCGCCGAGCTGCAGGCCGAGGACCGTTAGGATGGGGATCAGCGCGTTCTTGAGCGCGTGGCGCAGGACCACGATCGCGCGGGGCAGCCCTTTCGCCCGGGCCGTCTGCACGTAGTCCTCGCGAAGCACGGCGAGCATGCTCGACCGCACGAGCCGGGCGAGGACCGCCGAGGTCACGAGCCCGAGTGCCGCCGCCGGCATCGCGAGGTGCGAGAATCCCCCCTGCCCGGTCGCGGGAAACCAGCGGAGATCGAACGAGAAGAAGATGATCATCAGCAGGCCGAGATAGAACACCGGCATCGACACGCCGAGGATCGCGATCGTCATCGTGACCGTGTCGAACCAAGTCCCGTGGGCGAGCGCCGCGGCGATCCCGAGGCCGAGGCCGAGGACCACCGCGACGCCGAGCGCACTCAAGGTGAGGGCGGCCGTCGCCGGGGCGGCTTCCCGGATGCTGTCCAGCACCGGGCGGCCGCTGTGCAGACCGACACCGAGGTCCCCGTGCGCGATCCCGGTGACGTACGTCCAGTACTGCGCCCAGAGCGGCCGGTCCAGCCCCAGCTCGTGGCGCAGCTCCTCGTGCCGCTGCTCGGTCAAGGGCTTGTCGCCGGCGAAGATCAGCACCGGGTCCCCGGGGATCAGGTGCAGCATCAGGAACGTGACCACGGAGATCCCGATCAGGATCGGGAGCAGGTGGATCACGCGCTGCGTGATGTAGCGGCTCATGGGCGCCGGCTCAGTCGGCTGCCGCGGCGGTCAGCCCGTCCTCGAGCCCCGCCGGCGGGACCGCGCCGCGCCGGACGGGGCTTCGCGCACGGGGTGTTCGCGGCGCTACTTCGCCACGTACACGTCGTTCAGATACACGTAATCGGCCAGCGCGTCCATGACCTCGCCGTGCACCTCGACCCGCTTCGCGTTGTACGTGATCGTGTCGATGAGCGGCACGACGGCGCCGTCGTTCAGCACGCGCTGCTGAATCTGGGCGTACAGCTTGATCCGCGTGGGCGCGTCGTTCGTGGCGCCCGCCTGCTCGAGCCAGCGGTCCACCTCCGGCACGCTGTACCGCCCGCGGTTGAACCCCGGCCCGGGATTCTGGGTGTGAAATATCGCGGTCAGCACGTCGGGGTCGCCGTACTCGAGCCACATGAAGTTCGCGTCGTAGGTATTCTGGGCGACCCGCGCCCTGAACGCGCCGATCTCGAGCGGCGTCACCCGCACGTCCATCCCGATGTCGACCAGGCTGGCCTGGAACGACTCCGCCATCGCCTTGTCCTGAGCCCGCCCGATGATCGGGAAGTCAAGGGTCAGCCGCAGGCCCCCCTTCGTCCGAGTCCCGTCGCCGCCGACCTTCCACCCGGCCTCTTCGAGCAGGGCCTTAGCTTTCGTCGGGTTGTAGGGGTAGAGCTGCGCGGACGCCGGATCGTACGCGAACGTGGGCTTCATGAGGGGGCTCCCGGAGACGACCATCAGGCCATGAAACACCGATTGATTGAACCCCTCGCGGTCGACGCCGAACTGGATCGCGTGGCGCACCGCGACGTCGGAGATGGGGCCCTTGCTCGTCATGTTGAGCAGGACGAGCCGCCCCGACCCGGGGTTGCCCTTGCGCACCACCGAGAAGCGCCGGTCCCGAAGCAGCGACCCGTACTGGAGCGGATCGATGCCGTCGATGTACTGGGTCTCCCCGCTCGTCAGCGTCCCGGTCCGGACGGACGGGTCGGGAATGATCTTGAACACGACCGAGTCCAGATACGCCGGCCCGCGGTTCGTGAAGTACGACGAGCCCCAGTTGTAGTCCGGATTCCGCACGAGCGTGATGTGGTCGTTCGTCACCCACTCCTTGAACAGGAACGGGCCGGTGCCGACCGGATGGCGGGCGAAGTCGGCGCCCATCTGGCGAACGGCCGCCGGCGACACGATCCCGATGTAGCCGTTCAGGTTGGTCATCAGCGCGGCGTAGCCTTCCTTGAACACCAGCTTGACCGTGGAGTCGTCGACGATCTCGGTGTGGTCGTACGGCCCCAGCTGGTCGTGGGACTGGCCCGCCTTCGTGGCCGGATCGGCGATCCGGTCCATCGTGAACTTCACCGCCGCGGCGTTGAACGGCGTGCCGTCGCTGAACTTGACGCCCTTCTTCAGCTTGAACGTGTACGTCTTCACGTCGGAGGAGATCGTCCACGACTCGGCGAGCGCCGGCACGAAGTGTCCCGGGTTCGGCTCCCAGACGAGCGGCTCGCAGATGTTTTGGGTCACGCGGATCGTCGAATCGAAGTTCGTGACGTGCGGGTCCATCGTGCCGTCGAGATCGAACCCCAACCCGTAGGACAGCGTCCCGCCCCGCGTCGGAGCGGCCGCCGCCCGGCGCGGGGCTCCGGCCCATCCCAGCGTGAGTGCGCCCGCCGATGCACCGGCCGCGGCGAGAAATCGCCGCCGCCCGAACCGTCCGCTGGTGCCCTGCCCCTGATGTCCCATAGGCATCCCTCCTGTGGCGCCGGACAGCCGCTGCAAGAGCGCCGCCGGCCGCTCGGTCACGCGGCCTGTTTACGGTGCGGCGAGAGGCTTCTCCTCTCGCAGCGCCCGCGTCCGGCCCGTCAGCCGAGCGGGCGGGACCCGATCATCGCGTCCCGCACGAGCGCGACGGGGACCGACCCGTACGACAGGAACCGGTCGTGGAACCCGCGGAGATCAAACCCCGGCCGCGCGGCCAGCGAGCGGCGCAGGCCGTGGATCAGGTCCGTGCCGACCATGTACATCAGCGCCGCGCCGGGGAACAGGCTGTTCTTGACCGCTTCGTCCCTGGACGCCTCGGGGGACATGCCGACGCGGTCCCGGTAGCATGCGATCGCGTCGTCGAGCGTGTAGATCCCATTGTGCAGCCGGACGTCGACCACGGCGCGCGCCGCCATCCGGAGACGCGCGTAACGCTGCGCGTACCGCTCGAGCGGATCGAGGAAGCCGATCTCGTTCATCAGGTCGGTCGCGTAGCACGCCCAGCCCTCGGCCATCGTCCCCGCGCAGAACATCGCGAGGCGGGCGGCGCCGTCGACCGCGGCCACCTGCCCGATCCGGGAGGCGGCGCGGGGGGCGTGCCAGTTCTGGATGTGGTGGCCGAGGCCCCCGTGGTGCACCACGTGATTGGTCTTGATCACGCTGTCGTTCGTCGCGCGCAGCAACCGGCGCTGCTCGCTCTCCGGCATGTCCGGTTCGATCGGCGTGACGAGGTAGTCGAGCACGGGCACCCTATCGAAGGGCGCGGGGGTGCGGTAGTGCAGGAAATAGAGGAATGGGGCGGCCTGCCGCGCCCACCGCGGCCGCGGCACGTACCGGATCGGGAAGTCGGGCCAGGTAACCAGCCGGTGCGCCTCGGCGGCGGCGCGCGCCGCGTCCCACACCTCCTGGTACCGCCGGTAGTACGTGTCGACCGTCGGGTGGCGCTCCGCCAGCTGCGCGAGCGCCTCCCGCCACGTCGCCGCCCCAAACTCCCGCGCGTGCGCCGCGAGCTCGGCCTCGCACACGGCCATCTGGTCGTCCGCGTAGGCGGCGATCGTCCGGGCGTCCTCGTCCAAGCAGTGTCCCCAGCGCAGCAGCAGGGCGAACGGCTCCTCCCCGCACGCGTACGCGTCCGTCGCGCGGGCGCGGAGGTCGACGTCGAGGTACCGGCGGAACTCAACGAAGGCGGCGGCGGCGCGCTCGGCGGCCGCCGAGGCGCGCGGGTGCTCGACGCCGCGCCCGGCGAGCAGCGTCGCGATCCCCGCCGGAAAGAGCGCGAGCGCCCCGTCACACTCCCGGATCGCGCGCGCGATCCACGCGGCCGGCGCCGTCCGGACGGCCGCCGTGGCGGTGCGGAGCAGCGCGGGAATCGCCTCCATCCGCGCGGCGGCCGATTCGAGCCGCTCTTCGAGCGGCGCGAACTCCCGCTGCAGCAGGCTGATGATGCCGAACACCGCCTCGCCGGTATACGTGCTAGGGTTGCCGCGCTGAAAGTGGTGGGAGTCACTCTCCCACAGCTGGATGCGGAGGAACCCCTCGGCCAGCCGGCGGTCGATCGTCTGCGCCTCGCTGAGGCGCTCGGAGGGAAGCGTTCCGAGCCGCCGGAGCAGCGCCTCCATCTCGGCCTTGAGCGCGGCCGTGCCGTCGGGAGACAGGTCGGGCAGGCGGTGGTCGTACGCGTGGACGCCGACGAAGGTCGCGTCCACCGGACGGTGCCGGTAGTACGAGGCAAAAAACGCGTCGAGCCAGGCGTCGAACCCCGGCGTCCCGCCCGGCGTGGTGGACGCTCCGCCGCTCATGCCGGCACCGCGCTAGGACTCCAGCGGAAGGTCGACCCAGCGGCGCTCGTGGAACGAGCGCTCGACGGCGTTGATCGCTTCCTGCACCCAAGCGCCGTCGTCGAAGTTACCCTGGTTGCGCGCGTCCCCGCTGCGGATCTCGTCGATGAAGTCCTTGACCAGGTTCGCATAGAAGAGCGTGCGCCAGGACTCACGCGGGTGCCCGTCCTTCGGGTAGAAGTGCTTCGGGATCTCGAGCTCCTTGAACTCGACCTCGCCCGGCGTCGCGACCTTGATGGTCTCGGCGACCCCGAACTCCTCGATCAGCCGGCAGATGATCGCACCCTTCTCGCCGTAGAGGCGGACCTCGATGCCGGGGTAGTTGCCGATCGTGACGTAGCTCGTCTGGATGGTGCCGATGGCGCCGTTCGCGTAGTCGCCGATGTAGATGGTCCCATCGTCGATGTTCATGCGCATGGTGCGGCCGGTGTCGCGCACCATCCGCTCCGGGATAAAGTTGCGCATCGTGCCGACGACGCGGGTGTAGTCGGCGCCGACCCACCAGTGGCCGATGTCGATGACCGGGGCCCCGTAGCCCTCGAGCGACGAGGTCCGCAGCACCGACTGGTCCGCGGTGTGGTCGACTTGACGGAGCGGGGTCTTCGGATCCAGCCACTGCGAGTTCTGCTCGTAGCCGTTGTACACGAACGGCCGGCCGACGAAGCCCTCCTCCATCATCGCCCACGCGTACCGCACCCCGGGGCTGTAGCGGAAGGTAAATCCGAGCTTGGTCTTGAGCCCGCGCTCGCGCGCCAGCGCCGCCGCCCGGCGCGTGTCGCGAAAGTCGCGGGCTACCGGCTTCTCGCACAGCACGTGCTTGCCGGCGTTGAGCGCGGCCCAGGCCAGCTCGAAATGCGTGCGGGACGGCGTCACGACGTCGATGACGTCGAGGTCGGGCCGCGAGACCACGGCTTCCCAGTCGCCGGTCGTCTCGGGGATCCCGAAGCGGCCCGCGACCTCTTTCGCCCTGTCCTGCTCGACGTCGCAGATCACGACGACCTTGACGCGCGGATCGCGCGTCCACCCGGGGACGTGCGCGGACGCGGCCCATTTTCCGGCGCCGAGGACCCCAACGCGGAGCGTGCTGTCGCTCATCACCATCCTCCTCGCGGCGCGTCCCGCCGAAGCGCGCGGGCCGGCCGAAGACCTACGGGAAAGTCCTACGCGCTCGTCTCCACGGCGTCCTGCTCCGGGGCGCGCCGTACCACTCCGATCCCAGGTGGATATGCGGTGACCGGCCGCGCCGCTCAGGCCGGGACGAGAGCCAGCACTCTCACGGGGCTGCCGCTTCCATCCACGATCCTCAGCGGCGCCGCGATCACGACCGCGCCGGTCGGCGGAAGCCGATCGAGATTGCACAGGCTCGTCAGCCCAAACTTCCCGGCGCCGTGCATGATGGTGTGGTTCGGAAAGGGCGGATCGAACGTGCCGGCCTGTCCCGCGTCGGTCCCAACGGTCTCCACGCCCACCCCGAGGACGCCCCGGTCGCCGGCTAGGAGCTCGGAGGTCGACTTGTGAAACCCGGGCGTGTGCGGACCGTCTTGCTGCACGTTGAGAAACTCCTTGGGGTCGCGCCGGTAGCTCCACCCGGTGCGCAGCAGGACCCACGAGGCCGGGGGAATGCGCCCGTGACGCGCCTCCCACGCGGCGACGTGGTCCGGCATCAGCAGAAAATCTTGGTTCCGCTCGACCTCCGCCGTGGCGTCGATCACCGCGGCGGGCCCGACGAAGCGATGGGCCGGAATCGTGTCGCAGGCGTTGTTGGGAAGGTCTTTCCCAGTCACCCAGTGGATCGGCGCGTCAAAGTGGGTGCCGGTATGCTCGCCGAGGTGCAGGGTGTTCCAGTACCACGCCGGGCCCGCCTTGTCGTAGCGCGAGATCACGTCCATAGAGAAGCCCGGCGACGGAGCAAAGATGGGCGGCAGCCCGATGACCGGCGTGTCCGCCTCAAGCGGCTGCGTCAGATCGACCACCTGGATCCGGCCCGACCGAAGCTCCTCGACCAGCTGTTCCAACACGCTCGCCATCGCCCTCATCCTCTCCGCGCATGTCGTGGGCGCCGTGCCGGATCCGGGCGGCCCCTCACGTTCGGTCCGGCCCCGGTCCGGGCGCCCGCGGTCACCCGGTACTCGGACGCACGCTCCGCAGATGTCGCTGGAACTGGAAGCGGTTCTCGAGCATGGGAAGGTCGGTCAGAAACACGGGCGGCCCCTTGGCCTCTACTTTCGCCACCAGGGTCGTCAGCACGCCGGCCCCCAGCGCCTCGTCGAACGCCGCGGTGAACTGGTCGATCGTGCGGACTTCCGCCGTGCGCGGGATGCCGGCGGCGGCGGCCATCCCGGCGATGTCGCTGCCGGTCGACGTCGCCGTCGGAAACCCGCCGACCGACAGCAGGCTCTCGTTATCGAACACCACGTGCAGCAGATTGCCCGGCCGGTAGCGGGCCATCGTGGTCAGGCCGCCGAGGTTCATGAGCACGGAGCCGTCTCCGTCGAGCACCACCACGGGGAGTTCCGGACGGGTGAGCGCGATGCCGAGGCCCATCGAGGACGCGAGCCCCATCGCGTGCTGCAGGTAGAAGAATCCGGGACGGTGCCCGATCGACTGCAGCTCGGCCGAGACGGCGCCCATGATCGTCACGACGACGCAGCGCTCCAGTTGGGGATAGACGGCCCGCAGGGCCTCGATGCGAAGCATCAGTGCTCCGGGGAAGGCGCGGCGCCGCGGCGGACCGTCATTCTTCCCACATCAGGTCCCGGCAGAGCAGCAGCGCGACCGGTTTGAGCGACGACTCGGCCAGCGTTTGGGCCTTCCGAATCCGGTGCGCGACGTGGCCGGGATCGTCCAGCCGATCGTACGGAATGTCGAGCGCCTGCAGCAGCGGCTCGGTCGTTCCGCCCCCCTCGGTCTGCCACGGATCGCGCTCGCCGAACTCGCCGCGATAGCTGATCAGCATCAGGAGCGGAATCCGGTAGAGGCGCGCCAGCGAGACGATGCCGTTCACGCTGGCCAGAAAGCCGTGGTTCTGCATGAGCATCGCCGACTTCGCGCCCGCGAGGTGGGCGCCCGCGGAGATGCCGACCCCCTCCTCCTCTTTGGCGAGGCGCACGAGCGTCATCTCCGGGTCGTCTTCCGCCATCCGAATGAGATGGACGAGCCATGTCTCCGGGAGCGCCGAGACCAGGGTCACGCCGCACGCCTTGAGCGCATCGTAGATCAACTGAGAGTGCTTGACGGAAACCGGCACGACCGCCTCACGGTCTTCACGACATGCCCGCGGACCCGTGCTCCCGACCGGATGTCACGCGGGTATTCCATCACCGGCGCGGCAACGCCTGCCCCGGGCGGGGCGCCGCCGCGCGCGGGATCACGAGCCCGTCCCGGAGGGCTTCTCCACCAGTTCGATCAGCACGCCGCCGCACGAGCGCGGGTGGATGAAGGCCACTTTCCCGTCGACGCCCGCTCGAGGCGATCGATCGACCAACTCGACGCCCTCGCGGCTCAACTCCGCCAGCGCGGCCGCAAGGTCGCTCACCTCGAAGCACAGATGGTGCAGCCCTTCGCCGCGCCGTTCGATGAATTTGCCCACCACCGTGTCGGGACCGGTCGGCTCCAGCAGTTCGAGCTGGCTCTCTCCCGCAGGAAGAAAGGCGATGCGGAGGCCTTCGACCGACACGTCGCGCGACGGCCGCAGCCCGAACCGACCGTAGCACCGGACGGCGTCCTCCAGATTCCGAACCGCAATGCCAACGTGATCGAGTTTCGCGCGCATCATCGCCTCTCGGTCGAACAGCATGAGTCTTCTACGAGAGATATTATACGGGGATCCCCCCACCGCGTGCGTATGGGGCCCGGCTGCGAACGCACCCCGACACCCCGAGGGGAGCCGATCGCGACGGGTACTCGCCGCACGGTGTGCGACGCGACCGAGACCGTGGATGCCGTGAGGCGGCGCTTCAGACCGGCTTGAACTGTTCGAACGGCTGGCGGCACGCGCGGCAGTAGTGCACCGCCCGGCACGGCGTGGGGCCGAAGGGGCTGTGCAGCACCGTGTCCGCGGACCCGCAGTAGGGGCACGGCGTCCCGGAGAGCGCCGCCACGTCGTCGAGCGCGCCCGGCGGCGGAGGCGCAAGACCTGCCGCGAGCAGCTTCTCGCGTCCGGCCGGCGTGATGCGGTCGGTCGTCCAGGCCTCGTCCCGCACGATCTCGACGCGGACGGTCCCGAACGCGCGAAGCCGCTCCTCGATGATCGACTCCATCATCGCCAGCGCGGGGCACCCGAGAAAGGTCGGCATCAACTCCACGTGCACGGCGGCTCCATCCAGCCGCACGCGGCGGATCATGCCGAGATCGACGAGCGACAAGGTGGGCAGCTCGGGGTCCGCGATCTCGCAGAGGACCGCCCACGCGGCCCGCTCTGTCGCCTCGTCGCGCCCGTAGATGGCATCCCGAACGATCGAAGATTCGTCCATCACCATATGGCCGCCGGATCCAACCGGTACACGCTCGTCATCTCGTTCCATAGATCCGTCCAGTCCGGCGTATGCCGGCCGCCGCGGCCCCCCGCCGACGCGGCGACGGTAACCGTCCAGCCGCCCGAGCGGCCGCGTTCGGCCGGCAACGCCAGATGATGTGCTGAAAAAGACGGCCGCAGGCGCTCCAGCCAGCGGTCCCGCAGTTCCGACGAGCCGACGGGTATGAGCCGGTCCGCCAGCAACACATCGTCCCCTTCGGTCGGCTCGAACAGCGCGAGGGCATGCGGCCATGCCCTGGCCAGCGCCGCCTCGAGCCGGCCGCGGGCGACCTGGTCGCCCCCCGCGAGACGCTCGAGCCACATCCGGCCGTGCTGGAGATGGTATTTCTCCTCGCGCTGGACTTTGTCGACGGCCTGGGCGAGCGGGTCCCAGGCCGAGGCGCGCAGCGCCGCCAGACGCTCCGCGTCGAATAGATCGTACAGGTACTGGCGGACGATGGCGTACGCCCAGTCGCTCCCGCCGCGGTGGCTGCCGTCGGGGCTGTAGCGCGGCGCCGTCTGCGTCTCGAGAAAACAGGCGTGCCGATACTCGTCCGCCCGCCGCGCCCGGTAGTCCAGCGGCACCCCTGTCAGCTCGTGCAGGAGCGCGTAGAAGAGCCGAGCGTGCCCGACCTCGTCCTGCCCGATCGAGCTGAAGGCGACGTCCTCCTCGAGGACGGGCGCCGCACCCGTCCACTCCGTGTCGCGGTAGCCGAGCACGAGCTCGTCGTCTGCGGTCGCGAGCAGCGCGTGGGCGAGCGCGTCGCGCGCGGCCGGCCTCACGGCGCTTCCCCCAGCAGCCGCGCGCGCAGCCGGCGGCGCTTCTCGATCGTGCCCCGGTACGTGCGCGCCAAGCGGTAGCGGTGATCGCCCGGGGGCCGCAGTAGATCAGGATCGTCGATCTGGCGGATCGCCTCTCGGGGCACCACCCACAGGCGGTGCGCTTCGGCACGGCGTGAAAACGCACTGAGGGCGTACTGGCAGGCGAGGTCCATGTCGGCGGCGACCACGCTGCCCTCGTGGGTCATGGCGTCGGACGGCGCTTCCTGCCTGAACACCTCGAACACGCGCAGCGTGTGCTCGCTCATGTGAGGTCTCTGCTAGGCCGCGGCACCGCGGCCGAGGATCGCATCCCGCACCCAGGCGCCCTCCTCGTAACTGAGGCGGCGGAAGGAAAGCCGGACGCGGCTCGCGGGCCCGTTCCCGCGGACAATCTCCCGCAGCTCGGCCCAATCCGGCTCCGTGTAGAGCCACCGGCCGGTCTCGGCGTCCTTGCGCAGCCGCGGGTCGGGCAGCACCAGTCCGAGTTCGCGGATGCGAGGCACGTAATGATCGAGGAACTCCTGGCGCAGCACGTCGTTAGGCTTGGGCTTAATGCGCCAGCGGAGGTCCGGATCCGTCTCGGGCGGGGTCGGAGGCCCGTGGAACATCATCACGGGCGGCCACCAACGCGTGAGCGCTTCCTGCAGCATGTCGCGCTGGGTCGGCGTCCCGGCGGCGAGCGTGAGGCAGATATCCTCCCCGTGCTTGAGGTGAAACGCCTCTTCCCAGCAGATGCGCTTCATGATGCGCCCGTAGGGCGCGTACGAGGTCTTCACCAGTGCGCCCTGGCTGATCACGGCGGCGCCGTCAACGAGCCAGGCGATCACCCCGACGTCGGCCCAGGATTTCGTGGGGTAATGGAAGACGTTATGGTACTTCGTCCGGCCGGCGATGAGATCCTGAAGCATCTGCTCGCGCGGCTTGCCGAGATCCTCGACGATCCGGTAGAGGAGTTGACCGTGGCCGACCTCGTCCTGCACCTTCGCGGTCAGGCCGAGCTTGCGCTTGAGGGACGGCGCCCGCGGGATCCACTCGCGCTCGGGCAGCGCGCCCATGACCTCGCTGTTGGCGTGCGCCTCGATGAACCGGATCAGCCGCTGGCGGTACTCGTCGGGCATCCACTCGGTCGCCTCGACGGTCCCCCCGCCCTGGACGTGGCGCAGAAATGCAAGCGTTCGCTCCGCGGCCTCCGCCGGGCCGTTCGCTGGTTCATCTGCCATCGCCGCTGCCTCCGAAACACCGATACGTGCGTCGACCCGCACCACGCCTGCGGCCGCGAGCAGCCTGACCGTCGGTCGATGCTACCGTACCGGACGTCGCCGTCACAGACTATCGGGCGCGCGATGGATCTTTCGCGCACGTGCATCCCACCGGACCTTGGCGCGGCGTCACGCAGGCGCGCGTCCTGTTGTAAATGAGACAGCCAATATCGCTCGGTCGGTGAAAATACTACGAGGGGGGCGGTTGAACCGCCCCCCTCGTGTACACAGGATCGCGTGTCTGTTGTTGTAGTGTGTTAGCCTACGACGCGGACGTTGCTTGCCTGCGGACCCTTCTGACCCTGCGTGGGCTCGTACTCGACCTTCTGCCCCTCATTCAACGACTTGTACCCCTCGCCCACGATGCCGCTGAAGTGAACGAACAGATCCTTGCTGCCGTCGTCCGGGGTAATGAAGCCGTAACCCTTCTCCGCATTGAACCACTTGACTGTGCCAACTCCCATGATTTTCACCCATCCAATCGTACCAGGCTACCAACCGACTATGCAGTCTGCTGATGCAACCTTAAGTATGACAAATTTGTCAGGTAAATACAAGCGTTTTTGTCGACTCGGTTAACGAGCCAGTATTTTAGACTGCCGCTCGGCTTGGGTACGCATGTTCGATATATTAGTGGCTGCCGACGAGGGCGCGCGCCAAATTGGGCTCTGCGCTCTCCCACAGCGCGTCGGTACCACGATTTGTCCGCTCCCCCAAGCCCATCCGGTTGTGACGCCGCGCGCAGCCGGTCGAGCAAAATTCATCTCCCTGCTCAATCGCGAGCGCAGGCTTCGCCCGCCCGCACTCCTTACAGACCTCACGCCGTTCTCTTGGCATCGCAATCCCTCCGCACACTGTGCCGAATGCCTAGCTGCCGCAGCCCAAAGCGGGTCGGCGTACCCATCGACAGCGTCGCCGCGCCTGTCCGCGACCCATTCACTGTCAATGGATAGCACAACCAATCCGACGCCGCAGACTACCGGCCCTGACGCGTTAGGTAGTCGCGACCTCGATCCGTGATCATCGCGACGCCCAATCCGTTCCGAATGCGCTTCCAGGTCGCCAACCCGTAATCCGCACAGTAGAGAAGATGGCGTTCCACGACTTCCTGGACGAGACCAAGCCGCTCGCACAACGCCGAGCTGTTCGCGCCGCCTGACTGATCTCGCAGGGTAGCCAAGACGAGATTCCGTTCATTGTCGATTGCCATGGTCGTCCTCCTCAGAGAGTCATTCCGGTCGCGCTAGCTGCGATCGCGTACCTTCTCCTCCGAGGAGCCGACCGATTGCCGGGGTCGTGGTCGCGGGCGTAAGGAAGGGGAAGCTCCATTAGTATACGCTTGTTTCAGCAGATAAGCCATGCCCGCACGGAGCTCCATCGATCCAGAACAGCGCCCCTACCTCCCGCGGCGCATGCTTGCGCCGCTCCAGCCTATGCCAGGGGGGTGCGCCGAAGCGCGGCGGGGCTGCACGACGATTTGCACCCCCCACTGAAGACACACAACTCCCGCGGCGATCATGGAGCCGGGCCGAGAGCGGTTCACATGGCCGCGTGTCAGGGCAGGCAGTGTACCGGCCTCGCCGGAACTCCGCCCGATGCGTTGCGTGGGAGCGGCGCTTGTCGTCCCGTCGCGCCACCGCGACATCACCCGAAACGATCGACTCAACGTTGACGCGAATGACTACCCCTGCTACCATGCTGCGAAGGCACACCGGAGATGAGGCGCGCAGCCCGCGCATGAACCGGTTCTCAGTCTCTCCCCTGCACACACTGACCCGCGATCTCGCCGCGGTCGCGTCGTTCCGACTCCCCCCGGACATCGTGATTACCGGCGCGCGGATCCTGTCCGTCTATACCGATCGCATGCTGGAGAACCGAGAGCTCCTCATTCACCGCGGCCGGATTGCCGCGGTGGTCCCGGCGGGCCGGTGCCGGCGAGACTCGGGCGCGCGCTTCTACGATGCCGCCGGCGGCATCCTCGCCCCCGGGCTTGTGGACCCGCACGTGCATATCGAAAGCAGCATGGTCACCGCGTGCGCATACGCGGAGGCGGCGCTGCTGAACGGCACGACGACGATCTTCGCGGACAGCCACGAGATCGGCAACGTCTGCGGCGAGCAGGGCATCGAGTGGATGCTGGAAGACGCGCGGCAGGCGCCTCTGAATATCTTCCTCACCGTACCGAGCACGATCCCGGCCACCACCGAGGAGTTCGAGACCGCCGGCGGCAGCCTCACGCCCGAGGTGATCGGCCGGCTGTTCGACCGCTGGCCGGAAGCGGTCGCGCTGGGCGAGAAGATGGACTTCGTTCAAGTGGCCCTGGGCGATCCCCGCTCCCACGCGATCATCCAGCAGGCGCTGGCCCGTGGACTGCCGGTGAGCGGACACGTGTACGGGCAGGAGTTCGTCGCGGCCTACGCCGCCAGCGGAGTCACCGACACCCATGAAGCCGTCAGCCGGGAGATCGCCGACGACCTGCTCGAGGCGGGCCTCTGGGTGTTTCTCCGCGGAGGCCCTCCGACGACGCCGTGGCACAGCCTTCCGGCGGCGATCCGGACCGTCACCGAGCTCCTCGCTAGCCCGAAGCGGGTCTGCGTCTGCACCGATGATCGGGACACCGACGATCTCTTTCACTTCGGGCTGGACTGGGTGGTCCGTCAGGCCGTCGCCGCGGGCGTCCCGAAGCCGCCGGCATGGAGTCTGGGCTCCCTGCACCCGGCCACCAGATACGGACAGGACGGCGAGCTCGGCGGCCTCGGTCACGGGCGCCGCGCGGACATCGTCCTGCTGAACGACGACCTCGAGCCGCAGAACACCTGGTACGGAGGCACGTTGGTCGTCGAGCGCCGGAAGATCACGGCGGCGCTGGACGAGGCGCTGTCTCAACGCTATGCGTACCCGCGCGCCGCGTACGCGACGGTGCGAATCCCCACGATGCCGCGCCTCACCCCGGAGCTGCCGCCGGGGCCCTGCCGCGCCCACATCATCCGCGTCGCGATGCCCGGGATCGCGACGATTCACGACACCATCGACGTCCCCGCAGGCGCGGCGTGGGACGAGATCCTGACGCGTCATCACCTGTGCTTTCTGGCGGTCCTGGAGCGCCACGGAAACAGAGGCGGCGCGGCCCACGGGCTGCTGGCTGACTTCGGCCTTACCGACGGAGCGGTCGCCAGCTCCGTTGGGCACGACGCGCACAACGTGATCGTGGCCGGCGTCGACGAAGCGGAGATGCGGCTCGCGGTGGAAGCCGTGCGCGACACGGCGGGCGGCGTGGTGGTGGTCCGCGGCGGTCAGGTCCGGGCGCACGTCGCGCTCCCGGTCGCCGGGCTCCTGTCCGACCATCGTGCCACGGCGGTGGCCGACGAGGTGGCGGCGCTCAAGCGCGCGTGGACGGAGGCGGGCTGCTCGCTGCCCTTCATGGGCTTCAATCTGCTTCCGCTGAGTGTGATCCCCGCGATCCGGCTCACCGACAAGGGCTTGATCGCCGTGCCCGAGATGGTCCGGGTCCCGCTGTTCGAGGCATCCCTGTAGCGTCCCGCACCTCGAACGCCGCCCGGCAGCGGTTCCGACGCCGGCGCCACAGAGACACCACGGCGCTCCTCGAGGTAGTGGGTGGGGTGTGCATGTGAGCGATCGGGTGCATCAACGAAAGCCGGGAGGGAGACCAATGATCGAGGTCGTGCAGATCGACAGCCAGCAGCTGGCCGGGAATGTGATGGGCGATCCGACCCGCCGAGATCTTGTCGTGTATCTACCTCCGGGGTACGCGCAGTCGCGGCGGCGGTTCCCGGTCGCCTATCTGCTGCACGGGTTCGGCCGGCGCGCCACCGGGTGGACCGAGGGCCCGTGGGTGCAGAACGGCGCCCTGCGCCCGCCGATCGGAGACGTGCTCGACGACGCGATTCGCAGCCACGGCGCCGAGGAGATGATCGTCGTCATGCCCGACGGCTGGAGCCGGCTGGGCTGCAGCCAGTGGGTCGACTCGCCCGTGAACGGCAACTTCGAGCAGTACGTCACGCGTGAGATCGTCTCGTACGTGGATCGGACTTATCGGACGCTGCCGGAGCGGGACAGCCGGGGCGTGTTCGGCATCTCGTCCGGCGGCCTCGGCGCGTGGCATCTCGGTTCGCGCAATCCCGACGTGTTCGGCGCCATGGTACTGCTGTCCGCCGATTCGTACTTCGAGTACACGCACAAACCCTGGTTCTACCACTTCTACAGCTCACGCTTCCCGGAAGAACCCAACGGCCCCGTCAACGGCAACGTGAACTCCTGGTTCTGCTATGGGATCGCGTCCTGCTATACGCCGAACGTGGCAAAGCCTCCGTACTACGCGGATCTGCCGATCGAGTTTCCGAGCGGCAGGGTCATCCCCGAACTCTGGGACAAGTGGCTGCGCTATGATCCCGTCGTCTCGTGGCAGCCGCGGCTCGCCAACCTCCGCGCGCTGCTCGGCATTCGACTCGACGTGGGCTATCACGACGAGTTCGAGCTTCACTACGGACACCGGCTGCTGAGCCACCACCTCACGGAGGCCGGGGTCCCCCACGAAGCCGTGGAGCACGACGGCACTCATGGGAGCCGACTCTTCGAGCGGATCCAGCAGTCCCTCGTGTGGTTCTCGGGTGTGCTCAAGATGGATCGGTGACCTGAGCCCGCACCGCCTACGCACCCGCCGGCCGTTCGGCCAAGCCGGGATCGCGGCGGACATTTAATAGGAGGAGTGCGCCCTGACGGCGGACGCTATCCGATATTCACCAGTCTCGGCAGCCGCTTGCGCAATCCTTCCGGGTCGACCACCTCCACGACACCACGGCGGCGGCGCACCAACCCTTCACGGGCCAGGATCCGAAGCCACCGGTTGATGCTCTCGCGGGTTCCCCCCACCACCTCGGCCAGCTCCTCTTGCGTCAGCCGGGGCATACCCAAGACGCCGTCCGGGCCAGGCCGGTCCTTCGCTTCCACGTCCGCGAACCGGAGGAGAATCTTCGTCAAGCGGGTCGGGCCATCGAGGAACACCGCATCGTGGATCAGATCGGTCGTGCGGCGCAGCCGGCGGCTCAACGCGGCCAGCATGGAGGCGGCGGCCTTCGGGTGGCCCTCCAGGAACTTTAGCAGATGTTCGCGCTCGAGCACCAAGAGCCTGGAAGGAGTCCGCGCGACCGCGGTCGCCGACCGCGCGCCACCATCCAGCAACGCCAGCTCACCGAGGAACCCGCCCGGACCGAGAAACGCCAGAATGACTTCCTTCCCATCGGGGGAGAGGATCGTCAGCTTCACTTCGCCGTCCTCGATCAGGTACAGGGTGCTCCCCGGATCGCCTTCCGAGAAGATGACGGCACCCTTCCTATATAGGTGGGGATGAAGGAGGGCCGCCAGGGCATCGCACTCAGCTCTCGACAAGCCGACGAAAAGCGGTGTGTGCGCGAGGATCGTCCGGCCGGACATGCATGCCTCCTGCTCTCCGTCCAGCGTACGTTCCTAGTATACCGCGCACGGCACGCACGCGACGGATCCAGCCATGAAACGCCGCGCAATCCAGCCCCGCCCCCATGTCACCGCCCACGAGAACTGTGAGCAAGATCACATGCCAGCCGTGATCCGTGTCAACGTCATGCCCCGCCGTGTCGGCTACCATGGGCACGAAGTCGAACGAAAGAGGAGGGCCCGTCATGACCCCCTACTGGAACAAGATTAGCGGCGCGCTCGCGATGCTCACCCTGGGAGCGGGCTGGAACCTGTCACCGGCCGCCGCCATGGCGGACGATGACGCGCGGGACTTTCAACCACACACGCAGGAGACGGTCCTCCCGCTCCACGCGGCCGCGACGCCCGCCGTACGCACCCGGACCCCCGTCGCGCAGCAGTACTCGATCAACTTTATTCCGGTTACTCGGCCGCTTCAGAAGAGCTAGCCGGCGACGCACGCGCCGAACACGAGAATGGGCACGCAAGGGAGGCGATGTCGATGGAGTTGTTTTGGACGATCGTCCCGGGCCTCCTGGTCATGGCCACCGCGGGAGCTCTCCTGGCGGCGGACACGGTGATGGCGAACGACGACGCCCCCAGGACCGTCCTGATGCCATCGGACGTGGCCCAGCCATGGCCCACTCACAAGGACGGCAACGCGCACGGAGACTCCCAACAGTAGGCGAGCGTGCTTGAGTGACGAGAGCACGCGGCGCGCGTTGGCTCTGCCCCGATTGCATTCGGAGCGGCGGCGAGCTCGCAGCGCGGCCGAGCGTACCAGCCAGTAAACGCTCTCTGCAGCATGTTCCACCTCCGGGTGGACACCCCCCAATGTCCGCGACGACCTCCACGGCCGCCCCGTTCATGGTTCGATCGCAGATCGCCCGCGAAACGCGGACGCCGCGCGGGTGTCGGAGCTGGACGCCCGTGACGGACGGCATGCGGCATCAGCGCCCCTCACCGAGCGCACGGAATCTTGACCCTGCGTTGACCGCTCAACCGCCGGGATCGGCACCCCGCGGCAGTCGATCAACGATGCGGCTCCGTCGCCAGCACGCCGAGAGGCGCGTCCACGCCCCATCCCGGGCTGAAGCCTGGCAGGGGGAGGAGTGCGGGAAACTCCACATGAATTCCAGACACGGGCCGCTGGGAACGCGCAACGCTGCGCCCGCCGAACGCGTGGGGAGCGAAGGATGCAGGCGAACGGGACACCGTGTCACGATCGCGCGTTGCGCTCTCCGTACGGAGCGGCCCGGTAGGAGTTTCCCAGATGTCTGGTCTGCCGCCTGGGACCGTCACCGTGCTCTTCACGGACATCGAAGGCTCGACGGTTCTCCTTCAACGCATCGGAGACACCGGGTTTGCGGACGTGCTCGCACAGCACCATCGACTTCTCCGTGACGCCTTCGGACGTCTTGGCGGGACCGAAGTGGGTGCCGAGGGCGATGCGTTCCTGGTCGTGTTCCCGGGTGCCGCGGATGCCGTGGCCGCCGCCATTGCGGGGCAGCAGGCGATCGCGGCACATCCGTGGCCGTCAGGTGAGGGGCTTCGCGTACGCATGGGCATGCATACGGGCGAGCCGGTGCATGCCGGTAAGGACTACGTCGGCCTTGACGTCCATCGGGCCGCGCGCATCTGCGCAGCGGCGCACGGAGGACAGATTCTCCTCTCGCGTCAAACAGCGAGCCTCGTCGAAGACAAGCTGCCGGCGGGCACGAGCCTCCGCGACCTGGGGCAGCATCGTCTCAAAGACCTGCGCGAGCCGGAGCGACTCTTCCAGGTACTGCATCCCGGGTTGGCCCCGGACTTCCCGCCGCTGCGGTCCCTACGCATCGGTGGGCATCATCTTCCTCGCCCGCTCAGCAGTTTCGTGGGACGCGAGCGCGAGCTCGCTGAGTTACGGCGCCTCCTCGCGTCGACCCGCCTGCTGACGTTGACAGGCACCGGCGGCTGCGGAAAAACGCGAATGAGCCTCGCGACCGCGATGGGGGTGCTTGAGGAATATCCCGACGGCGTGTGGTTCGTGGAATTGGGCGCCCTGTCCGATCCAGGCTTGGTGCTGCCGACGGTGGCATCGGCGCTCGACGTTCGGGAGGCGCCCGGCCGCTCGCTCGACGCGATGCTGATGGATGAGCTGCGCCCCAAGCAGCTGCTGCTGATCCTCGATAACTGCGAGCATCTGGTCGACGCGTGTGCCACGCTAGCGGCGGCCACGCTGCAAGCCTCCCCGGGCCTGCGCGTACTCGCCACCAGCCGGGAGGTCCTGGGCGTTCCGGGCGAGACCGTGTGGCGGGTGCCGTCGCTGTCGTTCCCCGATCCGCAGCACCTGCCGCCCCTGGAGGATCTGATGGACTACGAAGCCATCCGTCTGTTCGTGGAACGGGCGGCGACGGTCCGGCAGAATTTCACGCTGACCCCGGACAACGCCCGTGCCGTGGCGGAGGTGTGCCGGCATCTCGACGGCATCCCGCTCGCGATTGAGCTGGCAGCCGCGAGGACCCCGACGCTGTCGGTTGAGGAGATTGCCGCGCGCCTGGGCGACCGCTTCCGCCTGCTCACGCAAGGAAACCGGACGGCCCTGCCGCGGCAGCAGACGCTCCGGGCGGCGATGGACTGGGGATATCAATTGCTGACGCCCGCGGAGCAGGCCACCATGCGGCGCTTGTCCATCTTTTCAGGGGGATGGACGCTCGCAGCGGCGGAGGCAATCTGCGAGGGCGGTCACGTGCGCGTCAGCGACACGCTGGACCTGCTGACACAGCTCGTGCTCAAGTCGTGGGTACTGACCGACGAGCAGCATGGAAGCGTTCGCTATGGCTATCTCGAGACCGTCGCGCAGTACGGTCGGGAGCAGCTCGCCGACGCCCGAGAGGTGGAGGCCGCAAGAAAGCGCCATCTCGAGTGGTATGTCACGCTGGCCGAGCACGCAGAGCCCGAATTGGTGGGCGCCCAGCAGGCGGCGTGGCTGGACCGGCTTGCCGCGGAACACGACAACCTGCGGGCGGCCATGGAATGGGCGACCACCGGCCACGACACCGAGGCGGGGCTGCGGATCGCCGGCGCGGTATGGCGGTTTTGGTTCATCCGCGGGCATTTCGTGGAAGGCCGAAGATGGCTGGAGACGCTGCTGCGCGGGAGCGAGCACGTCCCGCCCGCCATCCGCGCGAAAGCGTTACAGGGGGCCGGCAGTCTCGCCGTGTTTGGGCAGAGCGACTTCGTCGCCGGCGAGCGCCTCCAGCGGCAGGCGCTGGCGCTGTGGCGAGAAGTGGGAAGCGAGGCGGGCCTCGCCGCCGCGCTCAACGGCTTGGGCATGGTGGCCGCCGGACAGGGCGAATACGCGTCCGCACGCGATGCCTATGAGCAAAGCCTGGCAATCAGACGGCGGCTCGGCGATGCGTGGGGCATCGCGAACTCTCTCCACAACCTCGGGCGCGTCGTCCAGCGCCAGGGAGACTTTGAGACCGCGCATGCGCTGATCGGGGAGAGTTTGACCATCTGGCGCGAGCGCGGCGACAAGCAGAACATGGCCATGGCGTTGGTCAACCTCGGGTTTGTCGCGTGCAACCGGGGGGACTACGCATCGGCACGGTCGCTCATCGACGAAAGCCTCGTGATCCGGCAGGAGCTGCGCGATGAACGCGGCATCGCGTACGCCCTGGAAGGCTTTGCGTGCCTGGCGTCCGCGCAGGGGCAGGCACGGCGCGCGGCGCTGTTGTTCGGGGCAGCGGAGGCGCTGCGGGAAGTCCTACAAACTCCCCTGCCGCCGGCGGACCACCCGTACGATGCTCCGATCAGCGCGGCGCGCACCGAACTTGGAGACGATGCGTTTTCGACGGCGTGGCACGAGGGGCGGGCCATGACACTGGAGGACGCCGTTCGTGAAGCGCGAAGCCTATCGTAAAGAGCTTCAACAGGCACGGAGGTGGGGACGTGGGTAACGGACCGGCGTATCACGTGCCGTACCATCAATTCAAAAAAGCGATCGACCTCTCTCAGTCGGTGGCGGACGAAGTTCCCGATACGATCCTGAAGTCGCTGGGCTGGAGCGTGCGCAACATGCTGGTGGGTCCGACGGACTCCCTGTATAAGGAAAAGGCGGGCAACCCGGGCGAAGGACTGGACTCCAAGAACGTTGCGGTCGGGATTATCCCCGCGCTCGCGCAGGCGAAGAACGAACGGCTCCCGGGCGCCGAGCGCGCGCAGCAGTTCGTCGAGCACGCGCGGGACGTGATGGCGGAGGCGCTCAGCACAGGAGACAGCAACGACATTCGCCGGGCCGCGGACGTGGTGTCCCATCTACTCGAAGCGGCGCTCGGCATCTTTCCGTAGCGGCTGGTTGATCCAGCAATCAAGAGTAAGACCGGAGGTCGAGCACACTGCGTCCAGGTCCCACGAGGACGCTTGTCCCCACGCGAGGCGCCTCCCAACGCAGCTAGGGAGTCGCCCCTTCGAGCGGATCCAGCAGTCTTTCGTGTCGTTCTCGGGTGTGCCCAAGACAGGAAGGCAAAGTGCTCTGGACGCAGCGCATGGCCGCGCCCAGGTGGTGTGCGGCGCTGCTGACGTACCAATGCGCGCCACCCAGCACGATCCGGTTCACTGCGACATCCAACGCCCGCCGCTCGGGGCTTCGCGACGGTCAGGTACTGCGGATGACCGGACCCGCGGGTCGCCGCGCGGAGGCACGCGTCCCGAGGACCGCCGCGGGAGAAAGCGCGCCGGATCGAACGGCGACAGCGCGGCACTCCGGCGTCCCGTCACCATCAGCTCGGCGAGCGCCACCGCCGTCGCCGGCGCCAGCGTCACGCCGAGCATGCCGTGTCCCGTCGCCAGATAGACGTTGTCTGCGCCCGGCACGGCGCCGATCACCGGCAGGCCATCGGGGGTGAGCGGCCGCATCCCGACCCAGACGCGTTCGCCGAGCGCGCGCCGCCAGCCCACGAGGTAGCGGTCCGCCGACCGGAGGATCGCCCCGACACGCCGCGCATTGAGGCCGGCGTTCAGGCCCGACAGCTCCATCGTGCCGGCCAAACGCAGCGCGCCATCGAAGTTGCTGACCGCCACGCGCGCCTCATCCAGGTAGAGGGGCCGGCCCAGCTGCGCGTCCGGCTGCTCCAGCGTGATGCTGTATCCCGTCCCCGCCTGCAGCGGCAGACGGAATCCGAGGTGGCGCACCAGTTGTCCCGACCACGCGCCGGCGGCGACGACAACGCGGTCGGTGTCGATGGCCCCCGTCGAAGTCTCGACCGCCCCGATGCCGCCGGCCGCGCGTCGATCACTCGTCGACGTCGGCCCCCGGCGCCGAAAGCCCGTGACCTCGGTGCCGCCGCGAAGGTCGACACCCAGCGCCGACAACCGTTCCACGAACCCCGCTACCAGGCTCTCCGGTCTCACGTGCCGTTCGCGGCCCGCCACGATCCCGCCGATCACATTGGCCGACAGGAGCGGCTCGAGATCGCGCACCTCGTGTGCGGTAAGGGTTTCCGCGGGCTCGTATCCGTACCTCCGCATGCGCTCCAAGTCGGCTCCAACATGCTCGAGCGCCGCGCGCCCGAGGAACACGAACAGGACGCCTTGACAGTGCATCTCAAAGCGGACGCCGTCGGCGGCAAGCGCGTCATACAACGCCATCGTCTGTGTGTTCAGGGCCGCCACCGCGTCGAGGCCGGCTTCGTACGCGGACTTGGTGCAGTACTTCCAGAACGCCCACAGCCACAGCAGAAACCCCGGGTCCAGGCGCGGCTTCACGTACAGCGGGCTGTCCGACGAGAGCATCCACCGGACGGACTGACCCACGAGCCCCGGCGCGGGCACGGGACCGGAAAACGAGGGGACGATCCATCCGGTATTTCCCGCCGACGCGGCCGCCCCCGGTCCGATGCGGTCGAGTACGATCACCTCGTCGCCCCGGCGCCGCAGTTCGTAGGCGCAGGCAAGGCCGATCACGCCCGCCCCGATGACGACCGTCCGGCTCATGACGCCCTGTGCTTGGGCACCGGGCGCGAGGAACCCTCCGAAGCGCGGGACATGCAGGAACCAGGCGCACGTATGGGAACGAGAACGAGGCCGCTCGGAATGCGATCCAGAGTGCGTGGGAGGGCCGACCGGTGACACCACCAGACGCGGAGCTCGTGCACCGCGAGGCGATTGTGATCGACGCCACGTGTCCCCTGGCCAACCGCGAAGAATCGATCGACGAGTGGATTCGCGGCGGCACCACCGCGGTCGCGCCATCCCTCAACGCGTCCGATGGGATCGATGGTGCGATGCGGAGTATCGCGCGGTGGCTCGCGCGGATCGAAGCCCATCCGGAGAAGTTCATTCACGTCACGCGCGCCACCGATGTCACGACCGCGAAGAACCAGGGCCGCCTCGGCATCATCTTTCACTTCCAAGACACGGATCCCGTGGTCGACGATCTCAACCTGCTGGCGGCGTACGCGCGGCTGGGCGTGCGGATGGTGCAGCTGACGTACAACCGCAAGAACCGAGTGGGCGACGGCTGCGAGGAGCGGACCGACGCCGGACTGTCGCGGTTCGGTGTGCGTATGATCCAGGAGATGAACCGCCTGGGCCTCATCGTGGATTTGTCGCACACGGGGTACCGCACCACGATGGACGCGATGGACGTGTCGAGCGCACCGCCGGTCTTCAGCCACGCGAACTGCCGGGCAGTGTGCGACTCCGTCCGCAACCTTCGTGACGACCAGATCCGCGCGGTCGCGGCGCGCGGCGGCACGATCGGCGTCGTGGGGTTCCCCGCGTTCGTCGCGCCCGTCCCGAAGCCGACGCTCGAGCATTTGATCGCGCATATCGAGCACATTGCGCAGCTCGTGGGGACAGACGCCATCGCGCTCGGTCTCGACTATTTTGACGGCATGGCCGGAGTGGCCCCGACCCGCGTGGCGGCCGCCCTATACCGGCGGCTGCTGGCCGAGGGCGTGTGGACCGCCGATGGATATCCGCCGCCGCCGTGGCATTACCCGGAGGGCCTGGACAGTCCGTCCGGTCTGCCGCGGTTGACGGCGGCTCTGCTCGCGCGGGGATTCAGCGTGCAGGACGTTCAGAAGATCATGGGCGGCAATTTTTTGCGCGTATTTCGACAGGTGTGCGGCTGAGCACGGCGCCGCGTCGGACGCGAGGATCGCACGGCACACCGTGACTCGCGCGGCCGCGCCGCACGGTGAGGACCACCCGGAGGCGGACCAGACCATGACGATCTCGGCCGCGGAATTGTTGCGACCGTCGACTGGGGTCTCCTGATGCATCGTACGGCGCGGACGCGCCTCCGGCTGAGCGTGGGTCACGCGCGTCCAGCGGGCACGGGATGTTCAGGTCGGCGCCCCGGGCCCGGCCCGTCGAACGCCGGATCCTCACTGCAGCGCCGCGAGGACCTCTGCGCACGTCGCGTTGTCGTCGAGCAGCGTCTGCTGTGCCTGGTCCGACGGCGCGGCCCTCCGCGCCTGCTCATAATACTGGCGGAACTTGGTCTTCGTCTCGTCAAAAGGCGTGTTCAACTCTGGAATGAACGGGTCGCCCGGCGCATTGCCGCCCGACTGCGTGAGCACCCTGCCCGAGTCCAACGTGATCGCCACCGCCCATGTCGTCCGGAACCCGAAGTGCCCGACCCGCTTGACCTCTTCCGCCATTTGGCTGTTCAACTCGGGGTCCACCGACACGTGGATGCGCTTCATCAGGCTCATCGTCCGCTCGCTGCGCAGCTGCTCCGGGCGATACCACGCCGGGCCCGGGGTCCGTCGCTCGAGCACCTGCGCGGCGTCGTACGGGACCGAGAACTGCGCCGAAATCTCCGTCAGCGGCGGCTGTTCCGTCGCGAGTCTCACTTGCATCGGATTCAACATCCCCAACTTGACGTCGACGCTCGTGATCTGCTCCACCGCGACGTCGTGCTGGCCCGCCAGCAGCTCCAAGCCGTACAGCGCCCCGTGCCACAATCGGCACGCCGGATACCGCTTCAGCGACGTCTCGGAAACCGCCCACCGCCCGGGAATCCCGTCGCGGATCGCGGTATCGTCCCAATCGCTCGCCCCGATCAGCCGGCGAAAGCCATGGGGCCCATCGAAGACTCGGCCCGGTCCCACGAAGCCGTGCGCGGCCAGCGCGACCGCCGACATCGCGGACTGCGCCGCCGCGGCGTAGTGGCAGTACTTCGTCATCGACTCGGGCGGGTAGTCGACGTGCCAGTTGGAATTCGTCGGGACGGGAGCGCCGTAGGCGGCGACGCCGAACGCCGATCTGAGCGCCACCGCATCGAGGCCGCGGATCAGCCCCAAGGCCAGTGCCGCGCCAGGGGCGACCCAACTGAACCCGGCGACGGCCGCGGATCTCACCTTGTTCCCCTCGACCGTGTAGTACCGCGCCGCGCACGACAGGGCAATCCGGGCCGTGACCTCGTAGGCAATCGCGATCGCGCGCACCGCGTCGCGCAAGGATCTCCCGTGGAGACTTCCCAGAATGAGCGTCGGCACCACCATCGGGGCGCAGATGTGCGCCCGGTTGTAGAACGTATCATCCGCGTCGAGCAGGTTGGTCAGCGACGCGGACACGAACGCGGCGGCATCGGGAGACACCCCGGACGAGAACGGAAACAGTTCCAAACTTCCGGTCGATTCCTCCGCAAACGCCTTCAACACGCGGCCGGACGCCAGCCCCGTCGCGCCGACGTAGCAGGCGAGCGTGTCCAGCACCACCTGCTTGGCGCGCTGATGGACGTCCCGCGGCAGCGGCGTGCCGCGCCACGTGTCCACGAACCCAAGCAGCGCATCCGTCGGCGACCAGGCCGTCGACTCAGTTGTCGCGATGACAGACATCTATGCTCCCTCCCAACGGCCGCTCCCAGCCGCTCGTGCTCAGGCCGGCACCGCAGACCACAGCCGGATGTATTCGCGATGGTACGCGCCGGGCTCCCAGGACGCCACCGTCTTCTGGTACGCGAACGGAATATGCTTGAGGAACAGCGGAAAGTTCCAGTACTCCTGGTACATCGTCCGGTTGATCTCACGCAGCCGCTGCTGCAGCATCGCCGGGTCCTTCATCTGCACGAGTTCGTCATACCAGGCCTTCGCCCGTTGATGGTCGATCGCGACGTCGATGGTCCCGCCATCGCTGATCGCGGCGAGAAACACGAGAATCTGCGAGACCATCGACGGCCGCGGGGCGGGCGCGAACACCGCCGTCTCGGCCGGCCCGGGATAGTCTTGCGTCGCCGTGCGGGGCCGGAAGGTCGCGTACTCGATGCGCTGGACGGTGACGTTCAGGCCGACCTTCTGCCAGTACCCCTGGATGAGATCGTTCACTTGAAACTCCTCGGGATCGAAGCCGAGCGAGAAGCTCCAAATCGTGACCGGCTCTCCGTGGTAGAGTCCCGTCAGCAGCCGGCGTGCCTCGTCCGGCTGGTACGGATACGGCTGCAGACTCTGATCATCCCCGATCGCGCCGGGCGTGTACAGCCCGCTCCCGTGGAGGATCTCGGCGGTCCCGGGAGGATAAATGGCCTTGAAGATCGCCTGCCGGTCGATGGCGAGGTTCAACGCTTTGCGAAACTCCACGTGGGTCGCGATCTTGCTCGGATCGTAGGCCTTGAGGAAAAACCCGACCGTGAGCGCGCCGTACCGGAGCGGCTTCATGGTGAACCCGGCCAGCTGCAGTCCCGGCACGTCGCTGGGATCCACCTCTGCGAGGTCGACCTGGCCCGTCCGGAGCGCCGCGACGCGCGTGGCCGGCTCTGCGATCCCGGAGACCCGCGCGGTCTTGTACCGCGGGATGCGCGCCGGGTTGCGGTAGTCCGTGTTGCTGTCGATTTCCACCCACTGCCCGAGTTGCTGGCGGCCGAACTTCAACGGCCCGGTCCCGATCGGGGTCTTCGCCATCGCGTCGAGCCCGTTCGTCTCGAGGTAATGCTTGGGCACGATATAGAGTTCGCCTTCGGCGTTGCCGAACTGGGCGAGGTTCGGCGCCACCGGCGAGTTGAGCGTCACCGTGATCGTGGACTTGTCGCGCACCGTCGTCGAGATCACGTTCGCTTTGATGAACCCGCCCGCGAGGCTCAACGTGCCCGGCGCACGGTAGTAGACGTCGAGATTGTACTTCACATCGTCCGCGGTGAACTCGACCCCGTCGTGCCAGCGCGCCGCGGCCAGGTGAAACGTGATGCTCTTTCCGTCCGGGCTGATCTCCCAGCGGGGAGCCAGCCCGGAGTTGTCCAGCTTCCCGTCCGCGTCGACGCCGATGAGCGGCTCGAAGATTTCGGCCCACACAAGCTGCGAGCCGGCCGAGTCGATCCGCGGATCGAATCGCTCCGACCCGATGTCGGAGAGGGCCACGCGCAGCGTCCCGACCGGCGCCTGGCGCGGCCCCGCGGCCGCCAGGAGCGGTGTGCCGGGTGCGGCCGACGCCCGCTCCACGACAGCGAGACCTGGGGCCAAGAGCGCCGCCGCGCGCGCGGCGTGTCCAAGCAGCGTTCGACGGGACAGCGCGGGAGCCGGGGCGCCTCTCACGCCTTTCTTGGAACGGTGCTTCTCAGTCATGCCCGCCTCCCTCCAAAGCGTCCTCGCAAGTGAGCTCGCGCATGCGCCGCACGCGCACGCGCGCCACAGGTTCCCCCGATTCGTTTTGCAATTCCGAACTCCTCTCCTCCGCGGACGCGCGCCGCTGTTCGACCCGCCGATTCCCGTCAGTGCGAATCCCGGAACGCGAGCACCGCGCGCCCCGCTCTTCGAGGAGACGCCGAGGATCCGAGATCAGTCGTCCGAGAGCTCCCAAAACGGGAGACTCACCTCCGGCGTCACGTCCTCAAACCCGACGCGCACCGGTGCCCCGATCTTCACCTCGCCGGGCGCCACGCCTTTGAGCCGTGCCGGGATCCGGATCGGATAGTCGGTGAGCTCGACGACCGCGAGCGTGTACGGCACGTCGGCGACGAACTCAGGACGAGTACTCCGGTACACCGTGGTCCACGTGTAGATGTGGCCGCGGCCGGCCGAGGACACCCACTCCAACTCCATCGAGGAACAGCGGCGGCAGATCGGGTGCGGCGGAAAGCTGACGTGTCCGCAGCGAGTGCAGCGCTTGACCATCAACTTGTGCTCCCGCGCGCCCGTCCAGTACTCGACGGTATCCGTGTCCCAGATGGGAAGCGGCCGAGTCAGCGGTGCATCCATCGTGGAGCCTCCTCTATTTCACAGTGAGAATCGCGCCCCCGCCGCCGGTCGAGCCTCCCCCGCAGGAATAGAGGGCGACCTCGGCGTCCTTGACCTGCCGGGCGCCGGCCGTGCCGCGGAGCTGTTCGACCGCTTCGTTGACGAGATTGGTGCCGTGGAAGTACCCTTCCGCCAGCAGTCCCCCGCTCGTGTTCACCGGCAGCTGCCCCGTCCGCCCAATCGCCCCCGACGCCACGAACGGCCCGCCGTCCCCCTGCTTGCAGAACCCGAGGCCCTCCAGCTGCTTGATGATCTCCAGGGAGTTCGCATCATACAATAGCGCGACGTCGATATCGCTCCTCGACATCCCGGCCCGCCCGAACAGATCCTCGGCAAAATACGCCGCCGAGCCTTCGATCGCGCTGTTGCCGCCGTAGTCGTAGTGCGCGAACCGCCCCGCATGCATCGGCTCCGGCGTCGCGGACTGCGCCAGCGACGTGATGTACACCGCCTTGTGCCGCAGATTCCGCGCGTGCTCCGCCCCGGTCACCAGGTACGCGCACGCCCCGTCCGCTTCGCTCGCGAAGTCCCATCGCCGAAACGGGTACGCCAGGTACGGCGACTCCATGTACTCCGCCATCGTCTTGGGGCCCCAGCCTTTGCCCACCGCGTGCTCGTTCAGCGCGGCGTTCGCGTACGCGTTGAGGGCCACGCTCCCCAAATGCTCCTCTTTCGTCCCGAACTCGTACATGTGCCGGACCGCTTCCGGCGCCGTGCTGGTGAAGAAGTTCGCCCAGCCGTACGGCACCAGAAACTGCTCCAACCCCCCCGTGTCCGCGCTCGCCCCCGATCCGCCGATCCGCACCCGTCCCGACCGGTGCTTCGCCGACCGGTACACGACCACGTTCTTCGCCATCCCGCAGTGGATCGCCATCACCGCGATCGCCATCAACTCCGCCCCCACCGTGCCCCCCAGGTAGTTCTCGATCCAGAGGCGCATGCGCGGGATGCCCAATGCTTGGGCCAGCTCCTGCGGGCGGATCGAATCGTTGTTGTATTGGTAGGTGATCACCCCGTCGATCTCTTTCACGTCCATCCCCGCGTCCTGCGACGCCTGCAGCACCGCCTCGACCGCCAACGACAACTCCGTGCGGTCGCACCGGCGGAAATACCCCACCGTCCCGATCCCCGCGATGATGCAGACGTCCTTCAACGGCCAGCTCGACGTCATCGGGTGTCTTGTGTACCGCGCCGGCATGGAGGAGCTCCGGCCGGTACCAAGGACCTCCTTTCACGCGACAATGTGGTGCCCACCGACGCACGAACGAGCGGCGCCTCCTCGAGGAATCGCCGTTCGTCTACGACCTGCATGCCCGCTTCGCGAAGGAACGACGTTGGACCCCCGCCCAGTGCTCCGCGTCACGCGTCTACGTACGCCGCCCGGCGGACGGTTACCGCGTGGTCAGAATCGCGCCGCCCCCGCCGGCCCCCCCGCCGCCGCAGGTGTACAGAGCGACCTCGGCGTCCTTGACCTGCCGGGCGCCGGCCGTGCCGCGGAGCTGTTCGACCGCTTCGTTGACGAGATTGGTGCCGTGGAAGTACCCTTCCGCCAGCAGTCCCCCGCTCGTGTTCACCGGCAGCTGCCCCGTCCGCCCAATCGCCCCCGACGCCACGAACGGCCCGCCGTCCCCCTGCTTGCAGAACCCGAGGCCCTCCAGCTGCTTGATGATCTCCAGGGAATTCGCATCATACAATAGCGCGACGTCGATATCGCTCCTCGACATCCCGGCCCGCCCGAACAGGTCCTCGGCAAAATACGCCGCCGAGCCCTCGATCGCGCTGTTGCCGCCGTAGTCGTAGTGCGCGAACCGCCCCGCATGCATCGGCTCCGGCGTCGCGGACTGCGCCAGCGACGTGATGTACACCGCCTTGTGCCGCAGATTCCGCGCGTGCTCCGCCCCGGTCACCAGGTACGCGCACGCCCCGTCCGCTTCGCTCGCGAAGTCCCATCGCCGAAACGGGTACGCCAGGTACGGCGACTCCATGTACTCCGCCATCGTCTTGGGGCCCCAGCCTTTGCCCACCGCGTGCTCGTTCAGCGCGGCGTTCGCGTACGCGTTGAGGGCCACGCTCCCCAAATGCTCCTCTTTCGTCCCGAACTCGTACATGTGCCGGACCATCATCGGTGCCATGCTGGTGAAGAAGTTCGCCCAGCCGTACGGCACCAGAAACTGCTCCAACCCCCCCGTGTCCGCGCTCGCCCCCGATCCGCCGATCCGCACCCGTCCCGACCGGTGCTTCGCCGACCGGTACACGACCACGTTCTTCGCCATCCCGCAGTGAATCGCCATCACCGCGATCGCCATCAACTCCGCCCCCACCGTGCCCCCCAGGTAGTTCTCGATCCAGAGGCGCATGCGCGGGATGCCCAATGCTTGGGCCAGCTCCTGCGGGCGGATCGAATCGTTGTTGTATTGGTAGGTGATCACCCCGTCGATCTCTTTCACGTCCATCCCCGCGTCCTGCGACGCCTGCAGCACCGCCTCGACCGCCAACGACAACTCCGTGCGGTCGCACCGGCGGAAATACCCCACCGTCCCGATCCCCGCGATGATGCAGACGTCCTTCAACGGCCAGCTCGACACGGTGTGTGGGCCTCCTGTATGCGCGCGCCGTTTTTTCGTGGCTTCGCGGCGCCGGTCCTGCCCGGGACGCTTCCGCTCCCCCGGGACGCGCTGCGGTGCGCGCGGCACCGACGCACCATCGACGCGCCGCTCGGCACGCGATCCATGACGCGCGTGCTCACGCCCGCGCCGCGCGAGATCGCCCGCAGGCCTGACCGCGTCACGCGCGCCGCCGCGTTGACACTGAAAAGCGGGGCGGCTACAATGAGCCGCGTATCAGGCTCCGGGATGAGCCCTGAGACAATTCTCGGCGGGTCGATCGCGCTCACCGCCGACCGCGGAGTGAGGATCACATGCCTGAAGCTCCCACGCGCAAGATCCTTGACGGCATCCGTGTCCTCGAGTGGACGGCCTACGTGAATGGGACCGCGGCCGGCTACATGCTCGGCGAGCTTGGAGCGGACGTCGTCAAGATCGAGGATCCGCAGCGCGGCGACCCGTACCGGGGCGTGAGCCGGATCTGGGGCCTGCCCGCGGAGCTCCCGGGCGGACGCCACGTCGGGATCGAACTCGTCAACCGCAACAAGCGCAGCTTGGGGGTCGACTTGAAGCACCCCGACGGGCGGGCGATCGTCCACGAATTGGCCCAAAAAGCGGACGTGTTCTTTACCAACTATTTTCGCAACAACGTGCTCGAGCGTGTCGGGTTGGACTACGACACCCTGAACGCGCTGAATCCCCGCCTCGTCTACGCGGTCACCACGGGATGGGGGAGCAAATCGGCGGAGGCGAACGATCGGGCGTTCGGGCAGGCCGTGGAAGCGCGCATGGGCGCGATGTGGCTCACCGGCGACCGGGAGTACGATCAGCCGTTCATGGTCCACAACGCCACCTCCGACACGATGGGGGCCACGCTCCTGGCGCTCGGCATCATGACGGCGCTGTTCGATCGCGAGCGGACCGGCCGCGGGCAGCGCGTCGAGACGTCGCTCGTCGGGTCGCAGATGCACGCGATGGGACACGCGATGAACATCTCGCTGTTCAGCGGCGCGTGCTATGCGCGCCACTCCCGCCGCACCCACTCGGCGCCGTTCAACAACTTCTACCGCTGCAGCGACGGCGAATGGATCTTCCTCACCGAGCCGGAGGCAGACCGGTTCTGGGACGAATTCAGCAGCCTCTTTGGCCTGGACCCGGCGGACCCGCGGTTCGCCGCGCTGGAGGCCCGGACCCGCAACGCCGTCGAGCTGATCAAAATCCTGGACGAGATCTTTGCCACGCGGACGCGCGACGAGTGGGCGAAGCTGTTCCACGATCGAAAAGTGGGGTTTGCCTGGTCGTCGATCCGGCGGATCGACGAGGCCAAGACCGATCCCATGCTGATCGACAATGGGTACCTGCCCTGGCTGGACCATCCGACGCTCGGTCGCGTGCGCACCCTGGGGTTCCCGATCGAGTTCAGCGAGGCCCATGTCGCGCCGCGGCGCGCCGCACCGGACGTTGGGGAAGGCGGCGACGATGTCCTCGCGGAGTGGCTGGACGCGTCGCCCGACCGCGTCGTGGCGCTCAAGACCAGCGGCGCGCTGCTGTAATCCGCAGGTCAACTAGGGCACGGTGTCCCGGCTGCTGCTGGCCCGACTGGCTCAGACGGTCCTGACGCTCTTTACCACCGTGACGTTTGTATTTGCGGCCGGGCACCTCAGCGGGAATCCCGCCGATGTCATCCTGCCGATGACGACGACCCCGGCCGAGCGCGCCGCCTATATCCACTTGTTCGGCTTCGACAAACCGCTCTACCAGCAATACGCCATCTACCTCGGTGGCGTGGCCACCGGCAACTTCGGCGATTCGATCACGTATCGCCGGCCGGTCCTGGAGATCATCATTCCGCGCCTGTTCAACACGGCCAAACTGGCCGCGCTGGCGCTCCTCATCACGCTCGTCGTGGGGATTCCCGTGGGCGCCGCCGCCGCCGTGTGGCGCGGCCGGTGGGTCGACCACCTGGCCATGGGCACGGCCGTCACCGGGCAGTCGATTCCCACCTTCGCGTCCGCCATTCTGCTCATCAGCGTGGTCTCGGTCTGGCTCCGCCTCCTCCCGGCGAGCGGCATGGAGTCGTGGCAATCGTACATTCTCCCGGCCGTGACCATCGCCTGGTTCATGGCCGCGGGGATCGTTCGGCTGCTGCGCTCGTCCCTGCTCGACGTGCTGGACGCCGAATACATCAAGATCGCCCGCGCCAAGGGGCTGTCCGAGGCGGTCGTGCTGTGGAAGCACGCCTTCCGAAACGCCACCATTCCCCTGACCACGTTCGTCGGCCTGATCTTCGGGATTATCCTGACGTCCGCCGTCACCGTGGAGATCGTCTACAACTGGCCGGGGATCGCGTCGTTGATCTACAGCTCGATCCTCCACCGCGATTACCCGCTGACGCAGGCCGCGGTCACCGCGACCGCGGCGATCATCGTCCTGCTCAACCTCGCCGTGGATCTGCTGTACATCGTGCTCGATCCGCGCATTCACCTGTGATCTCCGAACGGCTCCGCGCCTGGCTCCGCCCCCGCACGGCCCCGCGCCGCCGCAGGCGCAGCGCGGCCCCGCGGCCGTCCCGGCGGCCGTTCCTGAGCCTCACGTGGGCCCTGATCATCCTGGTCATGGCGATCGTGCCCGGGCTGCTGGCGCCGTACTCGCCGCTCGACATCAACCCCATCGCGAGCCGGCAGCCCCCGGCGTTCATGGCCGGCGGGTCCTGGGCCCATCCCCTGGGCACGGATGAAGACGGACGGGACCTCCTGAGCCGCATCATCTTCGGGACGCGCACGGACCTGTCGATCGTCGCCGTCAGCCTGCTGCTGGGCGGTGCCGCCGGCGCGTCGTTCGGGATGCTCGCGGGCTACGCGGGAGGATGGATCGAGGCCGTCACGATGCGCGCGGTCGATGTCTCGCTCGCGCTCCCGACCATCCTGCTCGCGCTGACGGTCGTCGCCGTCTCGGGCCCGAGCTTCTGGCTCGTCGTCGTCGCCACCGCGTTCGTCCTGTGGGCCCGCTTCGCGCGCCTGCTGCGCGGCGAAGTGGTGGTGTGGCGCGAGCGGGATTTCATCACCGCGGCCAAGGCCGCCGGCGCGCCGGACTCGCGCATCCTGGTCCGGCACATCCTGCCGAACGTGCTCAATACGCTGATCGTGCTGTCCACGCTGCAGATCGGATGGATCATCATCCTCGAGGGGAGCTTGAGCTTTCTCGGGGCCGGCGTGCCCGCCCCCACGCCGAGTTGGGGCGCCATGGTCGCCACGGGCCGCGACACCGTGCAGATCAGCTGGTGGGTCGCCGGCATCCCGGCGCTGATGATTTCGCTCACGGTCCTGGCCTCAAACGTGCTCGGAGACTGGCTCCGCGATCGGCTCGACCCGCGCCTTCGGGGTCCCGCGTGACGCGGCCGGCGGCGCACCCCGGGCAGAGGACCGTCGGACGGCGCGGCGCTACCCGAGCGCGCCCAGCAGCTCGGCGCACGTGGCGTCGGGCGCATCGAGCAACCGCAAGAACGCCGGCGGCGCGCCGGTGCCGTACGCCTGCTGATAGAACTCGCGAAACTTCTCCTCCGTCTCGCGCCGCGTGATATCGAGCGCGGGCACGAACGGATCCCCCGGCGCGTTGGTGCCGGATGCCCGGAGGGTCGTGCCCGATGCCGGCGTCACGGAGACCGCCCACGGCAGCCGGTACCCATAGTGCCCGACCCGTTTGACTTCCTCCGCGGCTTCCTTGTTCATCACGGGGTCGACCGCCACGTCGATCCGCCGCATCAACTCCCGCGTCCGTTCGCTCGACAGGGCGTCCGGACGATACCACGCCGGTCCGGGCGGACGGCGCTCGATCACCTGCGCGGCGCCGTAGGGCACGGAAAACTGCGCCGAGATCTCGGTCAGCTCGGGATACTCGCGTGCGAGCCGCATCTGGGTCGGATGCAGGAGGGCGAGGTCGATCTCGACGTGCCGGACATCCGCAGGAGCGAGGCGGGCGTCGCGGACGAGCTGCTCCAACCCGTACAGCGCGCCGTGCCAGAGCCGGCACGCGGGGTACCGCTTCAAGCCGGTCTGGACGATCGTCCACGTCCCGGCGAGTCCATCCCGCAGCACGTCATCGTCCCACGTGGTCGCGCCGATCAACCGGCGAAATCCCCGCGGCCCGTCCAAGACGTTCTGGCATCCCACAAATCCCAGGGCCGCCAGTTCGACCGCGGACACCGCGTGCTGTGCGAGCGCGCCGTACAGCGTGTACTTGGTCATGCTGTCCGGCGGGTACGCGACATGCCAGTTTGAGTTGGTCGGAATCGGGGCCCCGTAGGCCGCGATGCCGAGCGCCGACCGCATCGCATCGCCGTCCAGATCGCGAAGCAGACCGATCGATGCCGCGGCCCCGAGCACGATCCAGCTCAGCCCGGTGACGTCGGCGCCGCGGACGGAGCCGTCGCTCTCGACGGTGTAGTACGACCACGAGAGCGACACGCGCGCGGCCACTTCAAACCCGATCGCGATCGCGCGCATCGCGTCGTCCACCGATGTGCCGTACACGCCGCCGACGATGAGCGCGGGCATCACAATCGCGCACGCGTGGTGGCCGCGGTTGAACAGCGCCTCGTCCGCGTCGAGCAGATTCGCCATGGAGGAGGCGGCAAACGACGCGGCCTCCGCCGAGACGCGATGGCGCAACGGAAAGAGCGTCGCGGGACCCGACGACCGTTCCGCGAACGCCAGCAAACGCCGCCCCGCGTCCATGGCGGTCGCCCCGATGTAGCATGCGATCGTGTCGAGGACGACCTGGCGGGTGCGCGCCGACACCTCGGCCGGGAGCGGTGCACGGCGCCACGTGTCGATACACGCGAGCACGGTCTCCGTCGGCGACGCACCCGTGTGCACGCTCACAGCTGACTCGTCACCCATGGCACCGTCCTCCTCGACGTCGCCGCCTCAGCGAGCGTGCCGCACACCTGGCGGGCCCAAACTCGGATCCCGCCGCGGTCGCAACCCGCTACACCGTGCGACCGGCCTGATGTCCTTCGAGCACGGCCACCGCCATCCGCCGCGGCGCGTACGCATCGCCGATCAGACGCACGGGAAGTCCCCGCCCCTGAAGCTTCCGGGCGACCGCGTCGCGCGCCCGGTAGGGCCCGCAGCACACGAGCGCATCCACGCGCTCGATGGCGGCCTCCCGCCCCGAGAACACGTGGCGGGTCACCAGGGTCTGGCCCTCCATCCGGACGGGCACGCAGCACGTGAGAATCGGAATGTCCGCCTCCGCGAGCCGGCGCAGCGCGCCGATCAGGCTCACGAACGCAAGCCGCCGCCCGATCTGCAGACGCCGCGTCGCCACGCGGACCACCGCGCCGCGCGCGGCGAGCGCCTCGGCCGCCGCGTACACGGGTTCGTCCTCGATCTCGTCCACCACGACCACGCCCGCGCCCGCCCACGCCTTGCGCGCGAGCGCGGACTCCAGCGTGTACACCGCGCGCGCGCCCGGCACCGCCGGCGGATCCGGTTCCGCGCCGGTCGCGACGACCACCGCGTCGCCGCGGGCGATCCACTGCGCGGCCGCCTCCGCGTCCACGATGTGCTTGAGATGGATCTGCGCGCCGGCGCGGGTCGCTTCCCGGATGAGGTAGTCGGCGATCTTCCCAAACTCCTCGCGTCCCGGCACGAGGGCATCGGGCGACGCCTGACCGCCGGCCCGCGCGCGCGCCTCGTACACGTGCACCTCGTGGCCGCGTCGGGACGCGATCCGCGCAGCTTCCAGCCCCGCGGGGCCGGCCCCGATGATCCGCACGACACGCCGGGGTGCCGCGGGCGGGAGCGTGTCCTCGCTCCACTCCGCCTCGCGTCCCGTCTCCGGCCCGTAAATGCAGGCCACCGGACGCATGGTGTGAATCTCCCCCCAACATGCGTTGCAGAAGACGCACGGGCGGATGCGCTCCGGCTCCCCCGCCAACGCCTTGCGGGCCAGGTCGGCGTCCGCGATCAGCGGCCGGGCCATCCCGACCAGGTCGGCCGCGCCGGACGCGAGTATCGACTCGGCCTCCGACGGGCCGACGACGCGTCCCATGAAGACGATCGGGATCGCCGCCGCGGCGTCGCGAATGCCTTCGGCCAGGCTGAGAAACGGGGCCGGCTCGAAGCGCATGTCGGGCACGTGGCGCTCGAGGCTGCCGCTGAAGTTCCCCTGACTGACCCCCACGTAATCGGGCGGCGCGGAGCGGTTCAGGTGGGTCAGGATCTCCCGGCTGTCCTCGAGAGTAAGACCGCCGGGGACGTATTCGTGGATCGAGAGCTTCAACCCAACCACAAAGTCCGGCCCGCACGCGCGCCGGATGCCCTCGATGATCTCCCGGACGAACCGCACGCGGTGCTCGATGCCGCCGCCGTATCCGTCGCCGCGGCGATTGCTCCACGGCGAGAGAAACTGTGTGATCAAATACCCGTGCGCGCCGTGCAGCTCGACGCCGTCGAAGCCGGCACGCCTGAGGCGCTCCGCGGTCTCGACGAACGCGGCCACGATCTCGCCGACCTCGGCGATGGTCATCGCGTGGGGCGTGCTTCCGCTGACCGGATCGCGCTCCGCGGACGGCGACCACGAGACTGCCACGGGGTTCCAGAGCGCGTTGCGTCCCACGTGCCACAGCTGCCCGTACATGGCGGCATCGTGGGCGTGCACCGCGGCGGCCAGCTGCGTCAGCCCCGGCAGGAGCTCCTCCCGGTAGGCCAGCGGGATCGTGTTGTTCGGAATGGACGTCGGATGGACCGAAAGCCCTTCGGTCACGATCGCCGCGACCCCGCCGCGCGCCCGCGCGGCGTAGTACGCGATCTGGGCCGGGGTGATCGCCTCGTTCGTCCCGAGGTTGTTGACGGTCGCCATCATCATGAGACGGTTCTTCACGCGGAGCGGGCCGCGCGTCAATGGAGCAAACAGGTGAGGAAACCCGGTCATGAGAGATCCGGCCGCCGCCAGACGACGCGCCCGTCCATGACCGTCATCCGGACCGGACGGCGGGCCGCGACCGGGTCCGTCCCCTCCAGCACCTCGTCGTCGAGCAGCACCACGTCGGCAATCGCCCCCGGACGCACGCGCCCCAGGGCGCCGGACGCGCCGACCGCCTCCGCCGGCGATCGCGTGAACGCGGCGAGCGCCGCCAGGGGGCCGAGCGCTTCGTCCGTCCCAAGCGGGGCGCCGCTCGCGGTCAGGCGGCGCCGCGCCGCGGCGAGCCCCACCCCTGGAATCGGCTCGGTCACCGGCGCGTCGGAGCTCGCCGCGTACCGCACGCCGGCCGCCACGAGCGAGCCGGCGCGATGGAGCCAGGGGTGCAGCTCCGGGGGAAACTCGGCGCGGTACACATCGCCGCGGTCGTGCACGAGCGACGGCTGTCCGACGACGAAGACGCCGGCCTCACGCAAGGGACCGAGGAACTGGTCCGGAATCACGGCCCCGTGCTCGATCCGGGACGGCGGGGCCGGCGGCCGGGCGCCGGCATCACCGAGCGCATCGACGGCCAGCGCGACCTCCGCCTCGGTGACGGCGTGCAGCGCCACCGCGCGGCCGGCGCCCCGGACGGACGCGACCGCCGCGCGGAGCTGGGAGGGGTCGGTCGCCCCCTCCTCGACCATCAACTTCACCGGCCCCTGGCGCACCCGCGCGCTCGGAGCGTCTGCCCACGGGATCTGCCGCCACGACGAGACGCCGGGCATGAAAAACACCCGGAGCGGCAAGTATCCGTCGGCCGCCAGCCGGTGAAACAGCGTCCACTCCGCCGGGCCGTTCGTGATCGACGCATCCTGCACGCTCGTCACGCCCCACGCAAGCAGCCGCTCGGACGCGTCCCGGACGCTGCGCGCGAGCTCGTCGTACGTCGGATGCTCGAGGACCTGATGCAGGCGGTCCCCCGCATGATACACGCGGCCGGTCGGCGCGCCGGTGCGCGGATCGCGTTCGAGGCCGCCCATCGGCAGATCGGTGAGCTGCAGCCGCCGCAGCGCCGCGGTGTTGAAGACGTCGAGGTGCAGCGCGCGGTGCCGCAGGTGCACCGGATGCTCCGGCACCGCCGCGTCGAGGTCGTGCCGATCGGGATGGCGCCCGTCGATCCACGACGTCTCGTCGTAGCGCACCGCGCGCACCCACGCTCCCGACGGACGCGTCGCCGCCCGCCGCCCGAGCGCCCCGCCCAACTCGCCGAGGCTCCGCAGGCCGGCGCAATCGAGCTTCGCGCCCATGCGCGCGTAGCTCAGCAGATGCAGATGGGCATCGTGGAACGCCGGCACGGCCCACGCGCCGCCCGCGTCGATGACCTCGGTCTCCACGCCGAAGAAGCCGCGCACGTCCGCCAGGGCCCCGACGGCGACAATGCGGCCGGCGCGGATCGCAAGCGCGGTGGCGCGCGGCGCCGGCGGCACCGCGCCCACTACGCGGGCGTTCACCACGCCGAGATCGGCGGACGGGGACATAGGCGACCTCGCCGGCTAGTCCCCGGACGGCAGGGGCTTCGGGCGCTTGAGCTCCATCGGCTTGCCGCAGCACGCCACGGTCCCGCCCCCCGCCTTCGTGCACAGGGTCTCGGTCCCGCAGGTCTCGCAGACGAATCGCTTGCCGAGTTGGTTAGCCACGCGTCGCCTCCCCGCCGGCCTGCTTCGGCTGCCCGGCGCTCGCACCGGGCGCCCCGAACGGCTCCATCGGCCGATCGCAGCACGTCAGCGCGCCGTCGCCGCCCTTGGTCACCAGCATCTCCGTCCCGCAGACCCCGCACACGTAACGCTTTCCGGACTGATTCGCCACGACACACCCTCCCGTGACCCACGACGATCGAGACCCGCGTCCGACCCATCCGGCCGGCGGACGCCGCCGGTCCGGCCCTTCCCTTACGGCTTCCGGGGCGGCGCCGCCTGCTCCGCCTCGTAGAGGACACGCAAGTCTTTCCGCAGCAGCTTCCCGAGCGCGCTGCGCGGCAGCACGTCGGTGAAGAGCACAAACTCGGGCTTCTTGAAGCTGCCGAGGCGCTGGCGGCAGAACTCGATCAGGTCCTCGGCGGTGACCTCGGCCCCCGGCTGGCGCACCACCGCGGCGGCCACGCGCTCCCCCCACTCCTCGTCCGCGACGCCGAACACCGCGACTTCGTCGACCGCGGGGTGGGACTTCAGGACGACCTCGACCTCTTCGGGCGCGATGTTCTCGCCGCCGCGAATGATCAGATCGGACTTGCGCCCGGCGAGGTAGAGGTAGCCGTCCTCGTCGAGCCAGCCGAGGTCGCCCGTCCGTACCCACCCGTCCTGGAGCGCGGCGCGGGTGGCCGCCGCCTGGCCGTAGTACCCGCGCATCGCGCGAGCGGTCTGCACCGTCACCTCGCCGACGCGCCCGGGCCCGAGCGGATTCCCCTGCGGATCGATCACCCGGATCGTCACGTCGGGAAGCGGCCGGCCGACCGACGAGAGCCGGCGCAGGTTCGTTTCGACCTCGCCCGGAGCGCCATCCAAACGGTGGTCCAACGGACTGAGCATCGTCACCGTGCCGGTCGTCTCGGTCTGGCCGAAGGCGTTGACGAACTGGACCGACGGCGGGAACGACGCGATCGCGCGCCGGATCACGTTGAGCGGCATGGGCGCTGCCCCGTAGGACAGGACCCGCAGGCCCGACAGGTCGGTCGACGCAAACGCCGGGTGATCGAGCACGCGCTTCAGCATCGTCGGGACGAGAAACGCGTGCGTCACGCACTGTTCCGCCGCCAGCCGCAGCCACTCCCCCGCGTCGAACTGCCGCATCAGGACGATCCGACGCCCCGCGAACATCGCCGTGTGCACGGCCGTCAATCCGGCGATGTGGTAGATCGGCGCCGCGATCAGCACCGCCTCGTTCTCCGACTCGTCGGCCGCATCCGTCGTCCCGAACACGTAGTTGACGAGGTCCGCGTGCGCGAGCATCGTGGCTTTGGCGTTCGCCGTCGTGCCGCTCGTAAACATGAGAACCGCGAGATCGTCGTCCGCCACCTCGACCGGCGGCACCGCATCGGCCTCGGCCGTCGCGTCCGCGAGGTGTGCGAGCCCCGGGACCGGATGCTCGAGCGTGATAAACCGCGGAGGCGCGGCGCATGCGCGGCCCACTTCGCCCGCGAGATCGAGATACCGTGCGCCGACCAGCAGCACGCGGGGCGCCGCGGCGTCGACCATGTGGAGCAGCTCCCCGCTCCGAGCTCGATAGTTCAGCGGCACGAAGACGGCACCGAGGCTGGCGGCGGCGTACGCGACCTCAATGACGGCCGGCGTGTTGGTGTCGAGCACCGCGACCCGGTCCCCGGCCTGGACCCCGAGGGCGCGCAGCGCCCCGGCGGTGCGTCCCACGCGGTCCTGAAGCTCCGCGTAGGTCACCTGTTCCCCGTCGAACCGGACGATCGTGCGGTCCGGCATCATCCCGGCCGGGATCCACAGCAATTCCGCGACGTTCATGCGCCCCGCTCGACGCCGTGCCCCTGCGCGGCCACGACCGCGCCGAGCACCGCCTCGCGCCGCAGGCCGGTTGCGAGCGGAGCGTCCACCCCGGTGCGCAGCAGGTGATGGATGGCGCGCACGGCGCACGGGTCGAGCCGAGCCACGGCCTCCGCGACCGACGCGACCTCGCGGTCCAGGCGCTCCGCGGGCACGACGCGCGACACCATCCCGTGCCGCTGCGCCTCCGCCGCCTGCACGCGCCGGCCGGTCAACAGCAGGTCCAGCGCGTACGACGTCCCCGCCGCCCGCGGAAGGGTCTGAGTCCCGCCGGCGGCCGGGATCATGCCGAGGCGCACCTCCGGGAAGCCCAGGACCGTCTCCTCCGCGGCGATCTGAAGATCGCAGAACAGCGCCATCTCCAGCCCCGACCCGAGCGCCACACCGTGCAGCGCCGCCACGGTGGGGACCTCCAAGCCGTCCAGCACATCCCAGACGTCGCGCCCGAACCGCACGCGGCGGGCGATGGTCGGGGAGGGCGCGGTCCCGAACTCCGTGAGGTCCGCCCCCGCGCAGAAGCACCGCCCCGCGCCCCGCAGCACGAACGCGCGAATCTCCGGGTCGTCCCGCACGGCGCACAGCACCTCGAACAGCTCGTCGCGCATGCGGAGGTTGTAGACATTGAGCCGGTCGGGGCGGTTGAGCGTGACCCACGCGACGCCGTCCACCTTCTCGTAGAGGACCGTCTCATCCATCCGGCGGCCCACCGGTCGCGTGGCGCGACGTCCGGATCACGTTGCCCCTCACGAGACGTTCGATCTCGATTGAGTCGATGCGCGCCAGGCCCGCGAGCACCGACACGCTGTCGGCGCCGAAGATCGGGGCGGGGCGCTCGCCCGGGATCTGCCCGCCCTGGAACTGCCACGGCGGCCGGGCGTAATGATAGCAGATCGCGCTGTCCGCGGGAGCCGTCGCGAAGAATCCCAGGGCGGCGAGCTGCGGATGGGCGGTCAGGACCGCCGCGTCCGCGCACGGAAACGGCCGCCACGCGCCGCCGCGCAACACCGTCTCCAGCACCTGGCAGGCGACCTCCCGCTGCGCGATCTCGACGTGCGCCCCGCCGCCGCCCGCGTCGCGGCCGATGAGGGCGGCCAGCACGCCGACCGCGCCGTACGCGCCTGCCAGATAATCAAGGTACGGAACCGACGCCGGGGCCGGCGGCGCGAGGGGCGGCCTGCAGGCAAGACCGGTCGCGAGCTCCAGTCCGCTGCCGTACGCGACGTAGGAGGCCCAGGGACCGGTGGACCCAAACGCCGGAAGCGACAGCATCACCAGGGACGGGTTGAGGTCACGCAGCGCCTCCCCGCTCAGACCAAAGTTGGGCATCACCCGCGGGCTGTAGTTCTCGAGCACGACGTCCGCCCCGCACGCGAGCCGGCGAAACGCGTCGCGGCCCGCGGGGACGGTGAGATCGACCACGAGGCTCGCTTTGCCGCGATTGAGATCTCCAAACGTCCCGGAGCACTGCCCCATGCCGGAGAATCGCGTACCGTCCGGCCGATCGGGGGCTTCGATCTTCACGACCGTGGCGCCCAAGCCCGCGAGGAGCCGGCCGCAGTACGGACCGGCCCAGACGATCCCCAGGTCGAGGATCGACACATCGGACAGCGGCGTGATCCCTCGGCCGGCCGGCCGTGGTCTCGTCCGCCGCCCCGGCGCGCCGCGAAACGGCGACCGCGCCGTGACTTCTCCGCGCGCTCCGACCGTCCACGCAGCCCGCGCGACGCTCTGCGCGTCGCCCAGCACCTCTGCCGGATCGAGCACCGGGACGATCGGCAGCCGCCACCGCTGCGCCTCGTGGAACGCGTCGTGCCGCCGCCGTGTCCGAAGCCATTCGGTAAGACGCGCGCCCATCTCGACGGGGCCGCTCGCGTCGAGTCCGGTCAGCGCGGCCAGCATCGCTCGGTCGGCCGGCGTGGACGCGGTGACCCCAAGGTACCCGTCGGCACACGGCACGACCGCCGCCTGCGCGTCCGCGCGGTCGCGCGTCGAAACCGCCCCACCGCAGCGCGGGCACGCGGCATCGGGCACACGAGCGCCGAGGCACCCGGCGAGCACTTCAATCGCCGCGATCTGCACCAACGCGCCGCACCGGTGACGGCGCGCCCAGCGGAGCGCCCCGAGCGCGGCGACCGCGGCATGCGCCCCCACCAGGTGACGCACGATGGGACCGTCGAGGTCGAGGTCCGGCTCCGCATCGGCGTCGCGATCGGCGTAGGGCCCGACCCACCCGTACGGCGTCACCGAGACCACGGCGTGACCACGCGCCGGCGCGCGACCAGCCTGCGAAAAGTACGCGGCGGCCCTGGCGAATGGACGAAGATCCGAGAGGACGAGATCCGAGGCCTCGAAGAGGGGGCGCGCGTCCGCCGCAGCGGGATCCGCCGCCACCACGGTCGCGCCGAGCTGACGAAACAGCCGCGCACAGACGGCCGCGCCGCCCCCGCGACTCAGGTCGAGCACACGCACGTCCTCGAGCGGCGCGAACTCGGTCATCGGCCCTGGAAGTGCGCCGCACGGCGCGTCAGGAACGCGCCGATCCCCTCCGCGCGGTCACCGGTCGTCTGGAGCAGCACCGCGAGATCGGCTTCGAGACGCAGGCCGTCCGCGAGCGCGAGGTCCCCGGCGCTGTGCACGGCCTCTTTGGCGTACGCGAGGGCGATCGGCGCGGAGTCGCGGAGCCCGGCGAGCATCTCATCGAGCGAGACGCCGAGACGCTCGCGGGGTTCCACGCGATGCAGCAGCCCAAGTGCATGGGCGTCGGGCGCCGCGAGAATCTCCCCCAACAGCAAGAGGCGCGCCGCGACGCCGGGCCCCACCAGACGAGTCAGCCGCTGGGTGCCGCCGGCAGCCGGAATCCGCCCCCAGTGAATTTCCGGGCTGCCGACACGGACCTCGCTCGCCGCGATCCGCAGATCGCATGCCAGCGCAAGCTCCCAGGCCGGCCCGACCGCGTCCCCGTCGATGGCGGCGATCGTCGGCGCGCGAAGACCGGCAATCGCGTCCGTCGCGGCGGCCCAACGATCGCGCACGCGGTCGCAGTCGTCGGCACTCTGGGGCGGCGCGAGACAGTACGCGGCGTCGGAGGACGAGACCACGACGCCGACCACCGGATCATCGCCTTCGTGGATGTGCGTGCATGCCTCGATGAGGGCGCCGGCGAGCGCCGCGGCCGACTCATCGAAACGTGCGGGCGCCGACACGCGCAGAAAACACACGCGATCGCGCTGGGTCACCTCGAGCATGGGGCCCTCCGACCGCGTGACACGCGGCCACCTCTCCGAGACGAGCGGGTGTCAGTTAGACTTGATTCGCCGGAAATCCTACTCTCGCCCGGACGCGCGGCGGTCGCCGGCACGTGCCGGTCGCTACGCGGGCACCGCGGACCACAGCCGGATGTACTCGCGATGGTACGCGCCGGGCTCCCAGGACGCCACCGTCTTCTGGTACGCGTACGGGATGTGCTTGAGGAACAGCGGAAAGTTCCAGTATTCCCGGTACATCTCACGGTTGATGTCGCGCAGGCGCTGCTGCAGCATGGCGGGATCCTTGATCTGCACCAGCTCGTCGTACCAGCTCTTCGCCTTTTGATGGTCGATCGCGATGTCGATGGTCCCGCCGTCGCTGATCGCGACGAGGTACACGAGAATCTGCGAGACCATCGATGGCCTCGGGGCGGGCGCAAACACCGCCGTTTCGGCCGGTCCTGGATAGTCTTGCGTCGCCGCCCGCGGCCGGAAGGTCGCGTACTCGATGCGCTGGACATTCACATTCAAGCCGATCTTCTGCCAGTATCCCTGAATCAGGTCGTTCACCTGCAGCTGCTCGGGGTCGAAGCCGAGCGAGAAACTCCAGATCGTGATCGGCTCCCCGTGGTAGATCCCCGCCAGCAGCCGGCGCGCCTCGTCCGGCTGATAGGGATACGGCTGCAGACCGGGGTCGTCCCCGATCGCCCCGGGGGCGTAGAGCCCGCTCCCGTGCAGGATCTCAGCGGTCCCCGGGGGATAAATCGCCTTGAAAATCGCCTGCCGGTCGATGGCAAGGTTCAGCGCCCTGCGAAACTCCACGTGATTCGCGATCTTCGCGGCATCGTACCCCTTCAGGAAGAACCCCACGGTGAGCGCTCCGTACCTGAGCGGCCTCATGGTGAACCCGGCGAGCTGCAGCCCCGGGACGTCGTTCGGGTCCACCTGCGCGATGTCGACTTGGCCTGTCCGGAGCGCCGCGACCCGCGTGGCCGGTTCCGCGATTCCGGAAATTCTCGCGGTCTTGAACCGGGGGACGCGCGCCGGGTCGCGATAGTCCGTGTTGCTCTCGAGTTCCGCCCACTCCCCGAACTGCTGCCCCCCGAACTTCCACGGCCCGGTGCCGAGCGGCTTTTTCGCCATCGCGTCGAACCCGTTCGCCTCGAGGTAATGCTTCGGAACGATATAGAGCAGGCCTTCGGCGTCCCCAAACTGGGCCAGGTTCGGCGCCACGGGCGAGTTGAGCGCGATCGTGATCGTGGACTTGTCGTGCACGGTCGTCGAGATCACGTTCGTCCTGATGAACCCGCCGGCAAAGTTCAGCGTGCCCGGGGCGCGGTAGTACACATCGAAGTTGTACTTCACGTCGTCCGCGGTGAACTCGACCCCATCGTGCCAGCGCGCCGTCGTGACCAGATGGAACGTGATGCTCTTCCCGTCCGGGCTGGTCTCCCAGCGCGGCGCCAGCCCGGTCGTGCTCAGCTTGCCGTCCGCGTCGACCCCGATGAGCGGCTCGACGATTTCGGACCAGACGAACATCGATCCGGCCACATCGATGCGCGGTTCAAAGCGCTCCGACCCGAGGTCCGACAGTCCGACCCGCAGGAGGCCGGCCGGCGCCGACCGAGGGGCAAGCGCCGCCGACGCCCGCTCCGCGCCGCTGAGGCCCGGCGCGAGGAGCACCGCCGCGCGCGCCGCGTGGCCGAGCAGCCGGCGGCGCGAGAGCGCGCGGCGCGCGGCACCTGCGCCGCCGTTCCCGGATCCGCCGTTCAGCGTCATGCCCGCAGCCCTCCAGCCCGTCTTCTCACGGGGGCCTCTCTCTCGACAGGATGTTCAGAGACGTCGGCACGCATACCCACGAGCTCGGCGTACACTGGCCGCGGATTCGTTTTGACGCCGCGAACTCCTCCCCGCGCGACCGGACACACAGGTCCCGACCGCGCCCGTTCGGCGGACCTCCAAGAGCTAGGCCCGCACCCAGCGAACCTTCGCCCCGTCTCCCTGCGTTTCGGGGGACCGGCGCACCCGCCCCTCGCTCCGCAACACCTCGAGATGTGCGTGGGCTTCCGTGAACGCCAGCGCGCGGTCGTGGCCGGTTTGCCGCTCCCACGGGATCGACCATCGCATGCGGGCGGCCACCTCGTACGTCGAGGCGCCGTCGCCGGACACCCCCTCGGCGCTCCCGTCCACGACCGCGTGCTCCGCGTCCGCCAAGCGCTCGGCGTGGTGATTCAGAATCACATCGATGCGTTCGGTCACGTTCGAGATCGGCGCCCCGTGGCCCGGCAGGGCGAGACGGACGCGCAGCCCGCGGATGCGCCGGAGGGCGTTCAAGTAGTGCTGCAGCGGGTTGTCCATCTCGCCCGGCCACAGCCCCACGTGGGGTGTCTCCCTGGGGAGGATGTGATCGCCCGTGAGGAGCAGCTGCGTCGCGGGCTCGTAAAAGCAGACGTGCCCGGGTGTATGGCCGGGGGTGGAGAGCACCTCAAAGCGACGGCCGCCGGAGGTCAGTACATCCCCGTCCGCCAGCGGGTGGTGCGGCGACGGCAGCGGAAGCTGGGACATCCGCGCGCGAAACCACTCATGGGTCTCCTCCGCGAACCGCTCGGGAGCGCCATGGCGTTCCCAGTATCCCGCGGCGTTCACGAGCCGCGCCGCCCGCCCGAGCAGGACGCGATCTTGGTCGGTGTAGCGGAATCCGCCTGATCCGTCGGTGACTTCGCCCGTCCCTCCGTAGTGATCTGGGTGCAGGTGAGTCACCCACGTCTCCTGCACGCGCTCACCGCGGTGCGCGATCTCGGCGAGGGCTGCCCGCAGGCGCGCCCGGCTGACGTCTTCGTCGCTGCCCGCATCCACGAGCACCCACCCTTGGGTCGATCGAACCAGATACACGTTGGCGTACACGAGACGGGTGTTGGCGAACGGCAGTCGGAGTTGATACACATCGTCGCTGACCAGCTGCGCCATTGTTGAGGTCTCGTCGGAACCGTGCACTCGACACCCCTTCTCCCTCGGCCGCCGGCAGCGCGAGGCCGCACCTCGTCGCACGCGCTCGACTGCCGGCACCGCCATCGTCGATCCGAGACGCCGCGCGAGCGTGGGCACGCGCTGCGAGGCCGTCGACTCACACGCGGAGCCGAGGCCCGGACCCTGCGAGATTCGGTTCCGGACTATGATCGTCCCTCTACGACGGCCGGCGCGGTCGCGATTCAGCGGCAGGAGTGCGCGGCCGCCCGACCGGTGGCGGAGTGGCCGGCGCGCCTCGCGTTCAACCGGGCACAGGGCGGCGACCTGGGCGGCCGTACCGGGACCCGGGTCGTGGGACGTCGTCCCGTCGTCAAACCGAGTCATCCCGCGATCCGTAACAATACCGTGACCGGCATCGGTAGGAGTTTCGGAGCGACGGCAAGAACAGCGGGTGAGGTTCGGCCGAACCGTGCGCGGATGCACGCGTACGTGTGCGTAGCGCATCGCTCCGAGAAGATCCGCGACGATCCTCCAGGAGGTGCACAGCTATGTCACACCGCCCGACTACCCGGATGACCCGCCGCCAGCTGCTCCGCTTGGCAGGCGCGGCGGGGATGGCGACCGCGTGGGGCTCCACCGGTCGCGCTCCGTCCGCGTTCGCCGCGGCCGCGGCCGCGATGCCCAAGCCCGTCCGGGGCGGCACGCTCCAGGTGGCGCTGGCCGCCGACCCCGCGGGCCTCAACCCCTGGCGCAACGTCTCGATCATCTCAATCATGCCGGTCGCTCCCTGCTACAACGGGATCGTCACGACCGACACCACGACGTGGAAAAATGTCGTGGGGGACCTCGCGGAGAGCTGGAGCGTCTCGCCGGACGGCAAGACCTATACGTTTACGATGCGGCGCGGCAACATCCGCTGGCACGACGGCCAGCCGCTCACCATCGACGATATCGTCTACAGCCTGCAAACCATGGGCAAGCCGGTCCCGGGAACGGACAACACCATGATCGAGACGATGCAGAACGTCGCGAGCGCGGACGCGCTGAGCGCCTCGACGTTTCGGATCGTGCTCAAGCAGCCCGACGCGGACTTCCTGACGGAATTGACGGAAGAGTACGCGATGATTCTCCCGAAGCACATCCTCCAAACCGGCGCCGACCTCAACACGACGGTGGTGGGCACCGGCCCGTACAAGCTGCAGGAATACCGGCCGGGCGCCTACCTCGACATCGTGCGAAACCCCGACTACGGGGTGCACCCCGGACTGCCCTATTTCGACGGCATCCGGTTCACGATCGTCCCGGACCGCGCCACGCGGCTCGCAGCGGTGGCCACGGGACGCGTGGACACGCTCGGCCGGTCCGGTCCCGAGTGGCTCACCGGTCAGGAAGTGGCGCAGATCCAGTCGCAGAATCACGACGCCAAGAAGTGGCCGGTGCCGAGCCTGCTCGGCTACCACATCATGATGAACAGCAAAAAGCCCCCGTTCAACGACGTCCGCGTGCGGAAGGCGGCGTTCCTCGCCCCCGACCGCCAGCTCGCCGTGAAGGTGATCGCGAAGGGGGACGGCATGCTGCCGGGGTTCTTCCCGCCCGGGTGGGGCATCTCCGCGGCGGATCTGGCGCAGCTGCCCGGGTACCGCCAGTCAAAGGACCAGGACCTGGCCGACGCCAAGGCGCTGCTCAAGGCGGCCGGCTACGCGAACGGCCTGCCCTTCACGATTCTTACGCGCGTGCAGTCCTCCACACTCGAGGGTGCGCAGTTCGCCGCGCAGCAGCTGAGCGCCGTCGGGTTTCAGCCCACGATCAAGCCGGTCGACGACGCGCAGTTCTGGGACACCGGCGCCAAGGGCGACCATCAGGCGATGGTGTTCACGCCGGGGACCAGCTTCCCCATCAACGACTTCGGCCGCGTGATCACCGCGAACGGCCGCTTGAACTTCACCGGGCAGGATGCCGATCCGGTCACCCGCGACCTGTGGACGAAGCAGGAAGCCGAGTTGAGCGCCGACAAGCGGAAAGATTACCTGCGGCAGATCGAGCAGCACTGGTTCACCGAGCTGTACGGCACCGCGCCGATGGTGTGGGTCGTGCCGTACTTCGTCAGCTCGCCTCGGGTGCAGAACTTCCCCCAGGCCGGCGACCGTTGGGGGCTCAGTTGGGATGCCTCGTGGTTGACGAAGTAGCGCGGCCGGCGCGGCACGCCGGCCGCAGCCGCCGGCTCGCAGACCAGACGTAGGAGAGGATGCCCGTGGCGGACACGCAGTTTCCACAGCTCACCGACGAGACGCTCGAGGCGGCCCGGCGGACCATCAGCCGGGAGGAGAAGGAGCGGCCGCCCTGCTTCTCGCAGATGACGAAGGACGTCATCCGCCGGTGGGCGTACACGATCGGCGACGCGAACCCGCTGTGGCTGGATGACGAGTACGCGAATGCCACGCGGTGGGGGTCGATCCTCGTCCCGCCGACATTCCCGGAGACCGCGGTGCGCGGGCCGATCTTCAATCCGCTGCGGGTGGCGCGCGGACGCGCCCGTCCCGCCCAGGCGGAGGCCGCCGCGCGCCTGCCCGGACAGGCCGCGAGCCGCGGCGGCGGGTTCCCGGGCCTCGCCGGGCTCCAGGCCGGACGGCAGTTCACGTTTTACAACCCGGTGCACGTCAACGACGAACTCCGCGGCATGCAGCGCGTCGTCGCGATCGTCGACTCCGAGGGACGGACGGCGGGCGACTGCATCGAAGACGAGGTCGACGCGGCGTCGGCACTCGCCGGCGCCGCCGAGGAGTGCGCCGCGCCGCACACGCGCATCGCGCTGCAGACGTTCGACATCAAAGTGTACAGCAAGATCAGCGGGGCGCTCTTGTTTCGCTGCCTCCACCACATGGCCCGCTTCGCCAGAGGCGTCACCATGGAGGAGAGCAAGTACCGCGATGTCCCGCGGCCGTACTATACCGACGAGGAGATGGGCCGCATCATCGACGCGCACGAGCAGGAATTCCTGCGCGGCGCGGACGTCCTCTACTGGGAGGACGTGGCGGTCGGCGACGCGGTCCCGACGATCGTCAAGGGCCCGCACACGCCGAGCGATTACATCATGTATCACTCCGCGTTCGGCTCGTTCTTCGACGTGACCGATCGCATCAAGTATCTGCTGCTGAAGCGCTTCCCGGGCGCCGCGGTCGTCGATCCGGAGACCAACGTCCCGGAGTTCCCCCACAACATGCACCTCGACGGCTTCGCCGCGTCGTCCATGGGGTACCCGCGCGGCTTCGACGGCTCGATGCAGCGGATCAGCTGGTTCGGACACCTCGTCACCAACTGGATGGGCGACGACGCCGTCATCCGGACCCTCAACGTGTTCCACCGCCGGCCGCTGTTTCTCTACGACGCGATGTGGATCAGCGGACGCGTCGTCGCGAAGCACGAGGCCGACGCCTCGGTCGATCTCGAGCTGTGGGGCGACAACCAACGCGGCGAGCGCATCTCCGTCGGCAGCGCCACGGTCGCGCTCCAAAGCCGGGCCGGGAAGCCGTTTCCCTATCGGTGACCGCACCGGCGATGGCGGGCTATGCGCTGAAGCGAGCCCTTCTGATTCTTCCGACCTTGCTGCTCGTCAGCCTAGTGGTCTTTGCGATCCTCCGCGTCATTCCGGGCGATCCGGCGCTGCTCATCCTCAACAGCGGCGGCGAGGGCGGCTCGAACACGCGCGCCAGCGCCGAGCAGCTCGCCGCCCTGCGGCACAAGCTCGGCACCGATCGACCGCTGGCCGTGCAGTACACGTCGTGGATCACGGGCATCCTCACGCTCAACGCGGGGCAGTCGTTCATCACGGGCCGCTCCGTGCTGAGCGAGATCGTGGAGCGGGTGCCGGTCAGCGCCGAATTGGCCGCCATGACGGCGATCGTGTCCGCCGGCATCGCGCTTCCCCTCGGGGTCATCGCGGCCACCCATCTCGACACCCGGACCGACTATCTCGTGCGCTTCGTCGCCAAGGCGGGCCTCTCGCTCCCGATCTTCTGGACCGGCACCCTGGTCATCTTGGGATTGTCGGCATTGTTTCGGTGGACGCCGCCGCTGAGCTACGCCCCGCTGTGGGAGCAACCGTGGGAGAACCTGCAGCAGATGGTCTGGCCGGCGCTGGTCATGGGCTTCTATCAGATGGCGATTCTCGCCAGCATGATGCGCGCGTCCATGCTGTCGGTGCTGCCGGAGCCGTACGTCCAAACGGCCAGGGCCAAGGGCGTGCACGAGCGCACCGTCGTCACGCGGCACGTGGTCAAGAACGCGCTGCTGCCGGTCATCACGATCGCCGGCCTGCAGTTCGGATCGCTGCTGGGGGGCGTGGTCATCCTGGAACAGATCTTCGCCGTGCCCGGGGTGGGCCGGCTCCTGGTGGACGCGATCCTGCAGCGCGACTACCCCGTCGTCCAAACGACCGTGGTGATGTTCGCCGGCCTGCTCGTCCTGATGAACCTCGCGGTCGACCTGTCGTACGCGTGGCTGGATCCACGCATCCGCCATGGATAGTCCGACCCTGCCGGTTCGACCGAGGCGTCCCCGCGGCTCGGAGGGCCGGGGCGGGCCGGCCGGCGCCGCCCGCGCCGACGAAGAGCCGCACGCCCTGGCCGCACTTCCCCCCGCCCCGTGAGCGCCCGCCGGCGCCGCACGCGGCGCGGGGCGTTCGCCGCCCACCTACTCAGAAATCCCGCGTGGATCCTCGGCGCGGTGGTGACGCTCCTGATTCTCTTCGTCGCCGTCGCGGCCCCCGTGGTCTCCCCCTACAACCCCATCGACCCGCACTACACCGACCTGTTCCATCCCCCGAGCGCGCGGTACCTCATGGGCACCGACAACTTCGGACGGGACGTGTTCAGCCGCGTCCTGTGGGGCGCGCGCACGTCGGCGACCGTGTCGTTTCTGGGCGTCATGATCGGAGCGACCGTCGGCGCCGCGTGGGGGCTGGGGAGCGGCTACCTGGGGAGCATGTTCGACCTTCTCAGCCAGCGGGTGATCGATGCGCTGCTGGCGTTTCCCGTCCTGATTCTGACGATGACCGTGGTGGCGGCGTTTGGGGCTTCGGACGTCAGTTTGATCGCGGCCATCGCCGTGGCGCTCATCCCACAGTCGGCCCGCGCCGTCCGGGCCACGGCGATCGCCGTCAGGGAACGCGAGTTCGTGGATGCCGCCCGGTCGACGGGTGCGGGCACGGCTCGCATCCTGCTCCGCCATATCCTCCCGAGCTGCCTGACCCCGTACATCGTGGTAATGAGCGTGTCCCTCGGGTGGGCGATCGTCGTCGAGGCGTCGCTGAGCTTCCTGGGGCTGGGACCGCCGCCGCCCACGCCCTCGTGGGGCGCGATGCTGTCCAACGAAGGGCGTCAGTATCTGCTGCAGGCCCCATGGCTCGCGCTGGCGCCCGGGATTACGATCACGGTCGCGGTGTTCGGGCTCAGTCTCTTTGGCGAAGCGATCTCCGACGCGCTGGACCCGCGGCTGCAGCGGTCACGCACGGCCATTCCCGGACCGCAGGTCTAGCGCCGGACCCCGACGCAGCCCCAAGGCGCGATCGCGCTTCCCGCGGACGCGGGCGGTCGCGGCGTCCTGGAGCCTACCGCTGCGTGAGGGCGGACTCGTCCTGCAGCCCGAACCGCCGCAGCACGCGCTCGGTGTGCTGTCCGGGACGCGGCGCCGGCGCGCCGAGCTCGGTCGACAGCGCGGAAAACTCCCAGGGAGGATTCAGCATCGTGTAGGTGCCGCGATCGGGATCCTCGACATCGCGCAGGAGCTTCAGCAACGCCACGTTCGGATCGCGAAACAGGCTCTCGTAATCGTACAGCGGCGCGATCAACCCGCCATAGACCTGCACCATCTCCGTAAGCTCTTGGGTGGTATAGTTTCGGAACGCGTCTTCCCAGATCGGCTTCAGCTCCGCGGCGTAGCGCCCGATGCCGAGGGCGTCCCGTCCGCCGCCGCCGAACCGCGGGTCCGCGAGGTGCGCCTCCAACCCGAGGGCGATCATCAACCCGTCGAACTGCTCTTCGTCTCCGCGCATGATGAAAAAGTAGACGCAGCCGTCCTTCGTCTTGTAGCCGTAGTCCGGGGGGAAGAACGGGCGCGCCGCCCACCCGTCCCAATCATCGGGATCGCCCTGCGCCGCCCACACGGTACCGCGGGCATAGATGAGCGTCCCAAATTTGCTGAGGCTGATCCGCTGGCCCTTCCCCGTGCGCGTGCGCTGAAACAGGGCCGCGAGCACGGCGTTGAACATGTAAATCCCGGTGCTCATGCTGGCCACGTCGGCGCCGACCCGGGCCGGGGGGTCCGTCGAGACGCCGATCCCGTGGTGATATTCCGTCATGGCCTGGATGATCAACTCGGACGCGGGCCGATGGCGCAGCGGCCCCCGATCTCCGAACGCCGTAATCGCAGCGTACACGAGCCGCGGGTCTTCCGCGCGGAGCTGCGCGTATCCGAGCTGGCGCTCTTCGGCGACGTCGGGACCCCAGTCCTCGAGCAACACGTCCGCGCGCCGAATCAGCGCCCGCAGGCGCTCACGGTCCTCGGGGAGCGAGACATCGAGGGTGACGCTCTCCTTGCCGCGGTTCAACGCCAGGAACACCGCGCTCTCTCCCCCAACGAACGGCGGCCCCATGCGCCGGGCGTAGTCGCCGCCGGGCGGCTCGACCTTGATCACGGTGGCCCCCGCCTGCGCGAACAGCTGGGACGCGAACGGACCGCAGAGCCCCTGGGTCACGTCGATCACGGTGATGCCGCTAAGGGCCGTCCGCGGCGCGGGCCGGGCCGCCGCGGCCGCATCCGGCGCGGCGCCGGCCGCCGGCCGCTCGGGCGTCGGGGCGACTCCGTCCGACCGTTCGCGCAGCCATGCGCGGACTTCCGCCGTATGCTCACCCGGGCGCGGCGCGTTCAGCTCCGGCCGCGGCGACTCGCTGAATTCCCACGGGGGATTGACGAGATACATCTTGCCTTGGTGCGGCACGTCGACCTCACTCAGATACTCGTTGTCACGGACCTGCGTATGGTATTTGATGTTCTCCCAATCATAGAACCGGCTGCACGGCACGCCGGCCCGCTCCAGCAGGATCGCGATCCAGTTGCTGGGCGATCGTTGAAAGATCCCCTCGATGATCCGCGCGAGCTCCTTCCGGTGCCGCACGCGGTCGGGGTTCGTCGCGAAGCGCGGATCGGCGGCCAGTTCGGGCACGCTCAACACCTGACAGAACGCCCGCCAGTGGTCGTCATGCTCGACGCCGACCGCCAGGTACTTGTGATCGCCGCACAAAAACGCCTGGTGCGGCGCCGTGGTCGAGCTCGCGCTCCCCAGCGGCCGCGCCTCGCTCCCGGCGAGGTGCTGGCTCAGGCGCGTGAGCTGCACGGCCAGCGAGCTCCCGAGCAGGGACACGTCGACGCGCTGCCCGCGCCCAGTCACGGCACGGTCGAGAAGCGCCTGCAGGATCCCGCCGACCAGCACCGCCGCGCCGCTGTCGTCGATATGGCCGACGTAGCGGCCGAATTCCGCCGGGCCGCCATCCTGCCCCTGGATGCTGCACCAGCCGGAGAAGAACTGCACCACCGGATCCGCGCCCGGCCACTGCGCCAGCGGGCCGGATCGCCCCCACGCGGACATGTAGCCGTAGATGATCCGCGGGTTCAGCGCCGCGAGGTCCTCGTACCCCAGATGCAGCCGCTCCGTCACCCCCGGCCGCATGTTGTTGAGAAAAATGTCGGACTCTCTCGCCAGTGTGTGCGCGAGCGCGAGGTCCTCGGGGTTGCGCAGGTCGAGCAGCAGCGATTTCTTCCCGCGGTTGAAGTGCGTGTACCCGACCGGCCATCCGTGCTGCGTCGGCGGCCGGTTGAGCATGACGTCGCCGTTGGGAGGCTCGATCTTCAGGACCTCCGCTCCCAGTTCGGCGAGCATGCGGCCGGCGCGTGGACCGGCCCCCGCGATGGTCAGATCAAACACACGCAGCCCCGCCAACGGACCCGACGCGCTGATGGCGACCACCTCCCGATCACGCTCGACCCCAACGTGCGAGCCGCGCTGGCGCGATTTCTTCTCTCGGCTCCCTACGTCCTGCCGGCCGGAGCGCCGGCGCCGCTATCCGTAGTCGGCAAACGGAAGCGGTCGCTTGGCCCGGTTCTGCAGCAGCACGCGCGCGGTCCCGTGCGACACGGGCTCCCCGCGCTGATTCTCGGACCATAACTCGAGATCGACCGCGGAATTGCGCTCATCCTTCGACACGACGCGGCCGTGCAGCCACATCATATCGTAGAGGAAGAGCGGCCGATGGTGAAAAATGGCCAGCTTCTGCAAGAACGCGTCGTCGCCCATCCAGTTGGTGATCAGGTGCCCAAACCAGCTGATCCGCTGCATCGAGCCGTCAAACCCGCGCGGATAGCCCATCGCCTTGTAAAAGAACTCGTCGAGGTGCATGGAGATCGGGAAATCGGGAACGTTCGTCTTGGGATCGATCCCCACGGTACCCGGGAAGCGCTTCATCATGAGGTACTTCAGCCGGTCGGTCACGTCAAAAAATCCGCCGAACGAAGCGTGGTAGAGAATGTAATCGTTCGGCGTGTGCGGCCCTTTCACCGTACCCGGCAGCTCATCGCCGACCTTCACATCTTCCCAGTACAGCACGTCCCGTCCACGCAGGTACTCCTGCTCGTGCTGCCGGACGAGCTTATCCATCATTTCCTGCGTATAATAGGGCTCGGGAACGTCGCGATACTTGCTCTCTTCGAGCGGGATGCCGCGCGCGAATCGCCCCATGTGATGGAAGCAGCGCATCAGCAGCTTGCCGTTCCGCTTGCTGTAGACTTTGATGTCGAACGTCTGAATCGCGATCCGGGTCTTCCGCGCGGCGCACTCCTCGATCGCGGCGGCCAGCGCAGCGTCCACGTCGGCTTCACCATCGATGCAGTCGTCGTGCGTGCGCCCTTCCGAGTCGACGATCGCGACGACACGCTGCATCCCGCGGATCTCCTCGTTGACCCGGACGGGAGCGTAAAACGTGAACTCGCGCCCCACCTGCAGCCCCGCGAGGCCCGGAAATCCTCCTCCGCGGCTGGACGTCTGCCCCGGCAGGTTCGACGGCGCGGCGGCCGGCGCGCCGGCCGCCGCCCGCGGCGCTCTCAGCGGGTTGAAGATGGGGCCGCGCACCGCGGTCTCGGGAAACGTGGGGGGAGAGAGGATCGCGCCCCACCGCGTGCCCTTCGCATACTCGTCGTCCAACCACAGGGGATTCCCGTCGCCGATCGCGTATGCCCAGCGGCGGATCACGTCGCGCGTCAGGACCGAAAAGCACGCGGGCCGCTCTCTCTCCTCCGGGTTGATCGTCCGTTTCCCTGCCGCAAGCATCTCGTCAGTCAGTTGCGGAAACTCCACTGCCTCCATCGCATCTCCTCCCGTGCGCGGTTCCCGGACCGTGTCGCCCGTCGCCGACCGCTGCGCAGTCGTGACGGCCCCGCTTCCCCCCGCTGCGCCCCACGCGGTCCAGCGTCGGGGCGCAGAGGAGACCGGACGTCAGCACCCCTACGGGGTTCCGGTTACCACTTGTAGTCTTCGGCCTGCTCCACGCCCTCGAGGGCGCGACTCTTCGCTACTTGGGCATTGACCTCGGGATCACCGTGGACCTTCCCGGATTTCATCAGCTCGTGAAACCGCATGTCTCCCTCATGGCGCCGCTGTGCGAGTTCCAAGATCTCCTTGGCCCGCTCGGCGGGAACAACCACGAGCCCGTCCGCCTCTCCCATGATCAAATCACCCGGAGCCACAAGCACTGCGCGGGGAAACACCCCGATTTGCACCGGTTCGTTGTTCAGACACGTGCTGTGGAAGAGACCGTGAGCGTGTGACAGCGTGACGCCCCGCGTAAAGACGGGATAGCCGCTGTCGATGATTTCCTGGCTGTCCCGCGTGACCCCGTCGATCACGGTCCCTTCCAGGCCGCGCGTGAGCGACTCGTAGGTCACGTTGCCGCCCCACGGAGACGCGTCCATCCGGCCGCCCGCGTCGATGACGAACACATCCCCCGGACGAGTCATCTCGACAAGGACCTTCTCGTGTCGCGCCCAATTCCGGCGATCGCGTGATGCGATCTGCCGCATCGTCACGGCCGGACCGCACAGTTTCATCTTGCGGTCCAGCGGGGCGAGTCCACCGATGATGCCGTTCAGGCCGAGGCCGCCCAACACGTCTCCGACACACGCGCAGCAGACTTGGCGGAACCCCTCGATCACGCGCGGATCAATGGTCCTGGGTCCGTTGTTCATCGCTTCCTCCTCGCGCCCATCCACGCACGATGGGCAGCATCAGTCACTGCGATTCCCTGGCCAACCCGTACACGCGCACCGTCGGGTGTCTCTCGCGCGCGGACGTGTTCATGACCCGCGGAGCGGCCGGTCCACCTCGACCCGATCGCGCCCGAGCACCCCACGGCTTCCAGCAACGATCCGCACGGTCCGTCAGCCCTCCTTTCTCCGCGGACTTGCGTCGTCATACAGATGGCAGGCGACCCGGTGCCCCGCCCCCATGTCATGGAGGTGCGGGGCATCCCGGGCACAGCGCTCGAAAACGTGCGGGCAGCGGGTTCGGAACCGGCATCCGGACGGCGGCGAAATTGGCGAGGGCACTTCGCCCTGCCACACCACGGCGTCGCTGCTCTCGCCGCGCTGTGCGGGCCGCGCGGCCGCAAGGAGCGCCGTGGTGTACGGGTGGAGGGGATGCGTGAATAACGACTCCGTCGTGTCGAATTCCACGATCTCCCCCATGTACAGCACCGCCACACGGTGGCTCAGATATCGCACCGTGGCAAGGTCGTGCGAGATGAGTAGGTAGCTCAACCCCTCCTCCTGCTGTAGATCACTCAGCAGATTCATGATCTGCGTGCGGATCGACACGTCCAAGCTCGATGCCGGCTCGTCGAGCACAATGAGCCGCGGCGACGGCGCCAGCGCCCTGGCGATCGCGACCCGCTGACGCTGACCGACGCTCAGTTCGTGCGGAAAGCTGCTCGACAACGAGGCATCGAGCCCGACCCGCGCCAGCAGCCGTCCGACCAGCGCGCGCTTCTCGACGGCGCTCATGCCGTTGATCAAGGGTTCGGCGATGATGGCGCCGATGCGCATGCGGGGATCAAGCGAGCTCGTGGGGTCTTGGAACACCGCCTGCACAGCCCGCCGGTAGTCGAACAGTTGGCTCCCGCGGATCCGGTTGATGTCGGCGTCCTGGAATAAGATCGCCCCGCTCGTTGGTGTTTCCAGTAGCAGGATGAGCTTGGCGATCGTGGTCTTCCCGCATCCCGACTCCCCGACGATGGCGACGGTCTCACGGTCGTGCACGGAGAAGGTCACTCCATCGACGGCCCTGACGAAGTGTTTTCGGGCGAACCCCGCAAAGGACCGTACCGGAAAATACTTCCGCAGTCCCGCGATCTGCAGCAGCACGGGACGCGCCTCCATCAGACGTGTCTCCAGCAGCGCACGACACGGTCGACGCCCATCTCGACCGGCGGAGGATACTCGATCGTACACTCGGTTCGCGCGTACGAACAGCGAGGGGCGAATGGGCACCCGCGCCCCAAGCCGTAGATCGAAGGAGGAGACCCCGCAATCGCCGTGAGCCGGCGCGGCGCGCCGTCGACGGTCGGCAGCGACTTCAGGAGCGCCTCGGTGTAGGGGTGCGCGGGATCGCTGAAGATCTGCCGCGTCTCGCCGGCCTCGACGATCCTCCCGGCATACATGACCGCCACGCGGTGACACAGTCTCGCCACGATGCCGAGATCGTGCGTGATGAACAAGATGGCCACACCGGTGTCCCGCTGGATATCCTCCAGCAATCTCAGAAACGCAGCCTGGACGGTCACGTCGAGCGAGGTCGTCGGTTCATCGGCGATCAGCACCTCCGGCTGGCAGGACAGCGCGATCGCCGCGACCACCCGCTGCCGCATTCCGCCGCTCAGTTGATGAGGAAAGCTCTTCAGTCGTTCATCCGGATCCGAGATGCGCAGGGTGGACAGGATGGCCGTCGCGCTGTCGTGCAGTGCGCGGCCCGACAGCCCGCGGTGGAGCCTCAGCGCTTCGTAGAGTTGGCTGCGAATCGTGAGGGCCGGGTTCAGCGCCGTGAGCGGATCCTGGAGAATCATCGCGATGTGGCGTCCGCGGTACTTCCGGATTTCAGGTTCCGGCTTTCCACGCAGGTCCTCGCCGCGGAAGAGCACGTGCCCGCCCACGATCCGCGAGGCCGGTTTGGGGTTGAGCCCCACGATGGAGAGCGCCGTCAGGCTCTTCCCGGAGCCGGACTCGCCGACCAACCCGAGGGTCTCGCCCCGTCGCAGGGAAAAGCTGACCCCGTCGACCGCCTTCCCCACCCCGCGCTTGGTAAAGAGGTGTGTCTCCAGGTCCCGGACTTCAAGAATCGGCCGACCCCGTTCCGCCGCGTCGCCGGAGATCGAGTCCGGGCCAGGGTGTGGGGAGACCGCGGGCCCCGGTGCCGGCATGCTCACACCGCCGCCATGTTCCGGAGCAGGCGTGGGGAGGTGGACACCCGGGCCGGAGTCGTGCGCATCGATCAGAGCTGCCGCAGCTTCGGATCGAGCGTGTCGCGAAGCCAATCGCCAACGTTATTGAACGCCACCACGAGGAGCATGATGACGAGACCGGGCACCACGCTCACCCACCACGCGAGCTCCAGCACCGACCGCCCGTCCTGGACCATCTGTCCAAGCGTGGGCGTCGGCGGCGGCACCCCGGCGCCCAGAAAACTCAGGGACGCCTCCATCAGGATCGTCAGCCCGATCTGCAGCGTCGAGAAGACCAGCATCGTGTCGACCAGATGCGGAAGAATGTGCCGCTGCATGATCCACCCGTGCGACCGCCCCGAGATGCGCGCGTACGCGACGAAATCCCTCTCGCGAACGGTCTTGGCGACCCCCCGCATCAACCTCGCGTAGCGCGCCCACAAGACCAGCACCAGCACCGTCACGACCGTCCAATAACTCGGCCCCAGGGTGAGCGCAAGCATCAACGCGAGCAGGATCGTCGGCAAACTCAGCATCGCGTCCACCGAACGCATCACCAGCGCGTCCGCCCAGCCGCCAAAATACCCGGCCGCGACGCCAAGCGCGGTGCCGATCACCACCGAAATCCCGATCGCCACGGCGGTCAGCTCCAGGGAGACCCGCGTGCCGACGATCACCCGGCTCAGGATGTCTCTGCCTTCCCCGTCGGTCCCAAGGAGGTACCGCGGGCTGCCCCCCGCGATAAACAATGGCGGCTGGTACGCCATCGTCAGGTTGATCTCGGTCGGCGGATGCGGCGCGATGGCGCCGCCCGCGACCGCGGTGCCCACGCCCAAGGCGATGATGAGGGCGGACGTCTTCGGCAGCCCCCGGAACGCGGCCAGGAACGCCGCCGTCTTCTGGTAACCCGCCCACGACGAAGACGAGACCACGCCTACCCCCGAATCCTCGGATCGACGACAAAATACACCGCGTCGACAATGAAGTTGACCACGATGATCAGGACCGTCCACATGAGGACCGTCGCCTGCAAGACGGGAAAGTCGCGCCAGAGAATCGCCTGGTAGGCCAGCTGGCCGAGTCCCGGCCACGCAAAGACCACCTCCACGGTCACGGCGGAGGCGATAATCGTCCCATACATCAACCCCGTAAACGTGACGACGGGGATCAGCGCGTTGAGTAGCGCGTGCTTCACGAGGACGTTCGGCTCCGCGAGGCCCTTGAGGCGCGCAAACTTGACGTACTCGGTGTCCAATGTCTCGAGCATGCTGGAGCGCACGAGACGCGCGATGCCGGCGCTGATGGTCCAGGCGAGCACGAGAGACGGCAGGATATAGCTCTTCCACGACCCGGCGCCGCCCGCCGGGACCCACCCCAGCAGCACCGCGAAGAGCAGCACGCTTACGATGGCGATGAAGAACGGCGGGGACGCCTGTCCGAGGAAGGAAAATCCCAAGGCGAGCCGATCCCACAGCGAGCCGCGCATGGCCGCCGCGGCCACTCCCAGCGGAACGCTCACCGCGAGGCTGAGGACGACCGCCACGGTGGCCAGCCTGAGCGAGTTGCGCAGACGGCTGAGCACCAGGGTCATGACCGGCCCGCCCGTGCGGATCGAGTTGCCAAAATTCCCCCGCGCGGCCTCGTTGAGGAAGATCGCGTACTGCACGATCAGGGGCCGATCCAAGCCGTTCTGCTGCCGGAATGCGGCGCGCTCCGATGCGGAGGCCTCGGGCGGGAGGACGAGCGCCGCCGGGTCGCCGGTGGCATGCCCCATCACGAAGACGATGGCGCTCACGGCGACCAGCGTTGGGATCGCCTGGGCAAGGCGGGACAGCGCAAAACTCGTCACGAGGCCCGCACGCTGGGCTTACTTCGCGGGCGCGAGACTCGGAAAGTTCAACTCTGATAGCACGGCCGGGAAGGGCTTCCACGACTGCACCTTTGGTCCGACCGCGAACGTCGCGTTGCGCAGCGCGACGGGAATCGCCCAATACTCGTCATGCATGCGCTGGTTGACCTGCAGCAGCCGGTTCGCGCGCACAAGCGGATCCACGATCCCACTCAGCTGGTTCACGAGGGTATCGGCCCCGGCGGGATCCCAGTAAAACTGCGCGAGCCCGCCATCCGCCTTGCTGACGGCGTAGACCCGCATGTTGCCCAGCACCGTCGGGCGAACCCGCGGAGTCATGATCGCCACGTTGATCACCGCGGGGTTCAGCGTCTGTTTCGCGGGCGTCACCATCGACCAATACGTGCCGTAGTCCGTGGGGACGACCTGCACATTGATCCCGACCGCCTGCCACATCTGCGCGATCACGTCGGCCACCTGCGGAAGCTCGCTCGCTCCGGCAAGCACGAAGCTCCAAAATTTCATGGCGGTGCCGTCGTACCCGACCTGCTGCAGCAGCCGCTTCGCCGCCGCCGGATCGTAGGCATACTTGCCAAGATGCGGATCATACCCCAACGTCCGTGGGCTGAAAAACGCGGCGGTCTGATTATCGTAGGGATCCCCAATCGCGGGCGGATAAAACCGCTTGATGATCGCCTCCCGATCGACCGCCAGCGACAGCGCTTCGCGGAATTCCAGCCGGTGCGCCCACGCTTTCGGATCATAGCTCAAGGGGAACATCACCACATGCGTGGACACGTCTCTCGGACCGAGGACGCGCAGCCCGGCTGCTTGGACCAGCCGGAGCTGGTCCGCGCCGACGGCCCCGAGGTCGATCTCCCGGGTCCGAAGCATATCCAAGACGGTCTGACTCTCCGGCACCAGGTTCAAGCGCAGATATTTGAATCCGGGGATGCCGCCCTTTCGCCAATAGCCGGCGTTGGCCTCGAAGAGCGCGTAGTCGCCGATCTTGCGCTCGACAAGCTTCCACGGGCCGCTGCCCATCCCGCTCTGATTGTACGCGTCGGCGCCGTGCGCATCGATGAAGTGCTTGGGGACGACCTTGGCATCGCCTTCAATCGGCGCCATCTCATCAATGAACGTCGCATCCGGGGTCTTCAGGTAGACGCGCACCGTATACGGATCGACCGCTTCCACCTTGCTGAGGTTCTGCTTGAGGGTGCCGCACGACAGGCAGATCGCTTCCTTGCGGGCCATGTAGGTCATCGTGAACGCCACGTCGTCCGCGGTCAGGTCCGCGCCGTCCTGCCATTTGATGCCTCGCCGCACCTTCAGGACGTAGATGGTCGCATCGGGGCCCATCGCCCAATCACTCAAGACGCCCGTCTCTCTGCTGAGCTTGCCATCGGGCCCCAGCCCGACCAAATAGTCGGTGGTGTTGCCGGCGTAGCGCTTCCCGTCGCCGCTGTCCAGCGTGGGATCCAGCACTTCCCGGCCGAAGTTGTCCAGCGCGACGACGACCACCTCATTCGGCTGCGGGGAAACCTGCGTGGAAGCGGGCCCGGCAATCCCGACGCATAACAGCACCAGCGCCAGCACGAGTGACCACGGCCTCCCGCCACTTCGTGTCATGATGGTTGCCCCCTTCGTGAGTTAGTCCGGCACGATCGGCGGCCGCAGGGCCGAAACCTCGTCAGAGGCCGCGCCAGGGCAAATCGGACTCGATGCAACGACGAAGGCAGATCGCGATGCCAACATTCCCATCGTGGAGAGAGGACTCCTGCGATCTTGTCTGCGGGTTGGACGATCGAGGCGCTCCACCAGTGGACGCTCCGCTGGATCTCCTCTGACACTCTAACACGATGCGAGAGCGCTGGCTCGCGGGTCGACATCTCACAACTCCCGGCGGTCACGCGGGACCGTGCCTACCCGTCGGCACGGTCGTGCGCGTCAGAAGTGCCCCACCCGGCGCCGCGCGTCCTCAAATCCCAGTCCCTGATCAAGAAGCCCGGCGAACCGCTCATCCGCCGCCTCCATCTCGACGGCCCGGCGTGCGACCTCCCCCACCACATCCGCGGGGAGCACGACGATCCCGGTCCGATCGACCAGGGCCCAGTCGCCGGGGATGATGTGGATACGGCCCCACTCTAACGCCGCGGCCCGCTCGACGTAGCGGATCCTCCCCTTGCCGGTGAGCGGCGTGACGTGGGCCGCTGCCAGAAGGAAGTCGAGGGTCTCGACCTCCTCCGCGTCCCGGACGCCGCCCCGGACCACGGCCGCCGCGAGCCCTCGCTGCATCGCCGCACGAGTGGCGAGTCCTCCCCAGTTGGACACCGGCTTGCCGAGCGCATCGATGAACAGCATGGCACCGGGCTCCGTGATCTCGATCTGGCGCCCGATGGAGAACTCTCCGACCGGATAGCGCGGGACCAGGTCCACCTCGGCCAATACCGTCTCGATGGGACCGGCCGCACGCCGGCGCCGTCCGAGAACCCGCAGGCCGTCGACGACCCCGCCGCGCCCCACGTTCAACTCGTCGAGCGCATCGGCCACGCTGCTGGTTGAGCACCTGCACAGTTGTTCCGCCAACTCGCCCATGCGGCCTCACCTCGCGACGGAGCGGATTTCCGGTCCGCCCTCTACGTTGGGAGCCTGCGTGCCTTGATCGAGATCAACGCGCGGTCCTCGAAGACCGGCGCGCCCGTGGACACTCCCCACCCGCACCGAGGCCCGACGTGCCACTGCCGACCGTGTGCGCGCTCAACGGAGCATCCACGGCTATCGCTGCTGCGGAAGCGGCACCAGCGCTGAAAGCGCGGCGGCCGGCGAAGCGGGAAAGATCAGGTGGACCGCGTTCTCGCACGCCGCCTGCAGGTGGCGTCGCATGGCGGCCTCGGCCCCCGACGCATCGCGTTCCTTGATGCGGGCGACAATCTCATTGTGCTCCCGGAGGGTCGCCTCGAGCCGGCCCGGTGTCCGTGGAGACATGGACCGAATGCGTCGTACCTGGTCGTCGAGCGTCGCCAGGATCGTGACGAGCCGCCGGTTCCTGGTCGCGCCGATGATCTGCTTGTGGAGGTGCACATCCGACTCAAACGTCTCCCGAACGTGGCCCTTCGCCGCGAGCGCGGCAGCACGCCGGAGCTCCTCCTCGAGCTCCTGGACGTCGGCCGCAGGCATGGATTGTGCCGCGATTCTGGCGGCGACCCCCTCGAGCTGTTCGCGGATCTGGTAGATCTCCATGATGTCCTGCAAGGACAACTCGGCCACGAACGCCCCCCGGTTGGGGGCCGACCGCACGATCCCCTCGTGTTCGAGGCGCTTCAACGCCTCCCGGACGGGCGTGCGGCTCACCTGCAGGAGCTCCGCCAGTTGATACTCAGACAGCGGGGCCCCGGGAGGCAGATCGCCGTCCATGATGCGTCGGCGGATTTCCTCGTACGCCCACTGATATCGTGTCTGCTCGATTGTCGATTTTCCCATGTGGTTTACGGCCTCTGCCGGTGCGCCCGTATGATGATCCGTGCCGCGCGCCGCCGTCACGATGCGACTGTCTCCGCAACGCCCGAGTTATCGTCGTCGCGGCGATCCGTCAATTGACACACTACCAGAATGCTAATAGTATACTACCACATTTGGGCTGGCCGAGCGCCGCGCACTGACGAGACACCACGGGCGGGTGGCGGAGAGGCGCGGTGATTGGGGTGACCGTGAAGGCCCCCCATCCACGTCTCCTCTCCCGCCCTCACCGTCATCGTGAGCGGCGAATCTCTCTGGCCCGGTCGATCTCACACAGGCGATCTGGTTCAGCATCGTGACCTGCACAGTACGACTGCGCTCCCCGCGGCTCACGATCACAACAACATCGAGAGTTCTCGGACACACGGGCATGACGAGCCTCCGCGTGACTCGCCGTCATCCCGTCGGTCGTGACATCGGACGCTTCCCCGCTCGCCTGACAGGCAGCCGACCGGACAAGCAGAACGCACGGGGCTCCATCGATGGGAGGTGTGCCGTCGCCAAACGAGAACTTTGAGTTCACCGTAGACGCGAGGCGGATGATGTCCCTATGCAGCGGCCGGTAAGCATTCGAGGGGTCCGGGCACCGGCATCGCCGGCGCTTCCATTAATGACGCGTGTGTCCCAGACGTTTCCGTCCCCCGGAGCGTGCGATGTCGACCAGGAGCTGCGCCGCCAGTTTGCCGATCCCGATATCGTGCGCCGCATCCCCCGCGGCCGGAAGGTCGCCGTGGCGGTGGGCAGCCGCGGAATCGCAAAGATCGCGGAGGTCACGGCACTGGTGGTCCGGCTGCTGCGCGACCATGGGGCCGAGCCCTTCATCGTCCCCTCCATGGGCAGCCACGGCGGCGCGACGGCAGAAGGACAAACGGAAGTGCTGGCAAGCCTGGGGATCACCGAGACCGACGTCGGGGCGCCGATCGTCTCATCGATGGACGTCGTCGAACTCGGTCACCTCGCGGACGGCTCCGGCGTCTACTGGGACCGGCGCGCCTTTGAGGCCGGGGCGGCGGTCGTCATCGGACGCATCAAGCCGCACACCGCGTTTCGAGGACGGATCGAGAGCGGCCTGATCAAAATGGCGGTGATCGGCGTGGGCAAGCAGCGGGGTGCGCACGCGATGCACGCCCCGGGATTCGGCCGCTTCGCGGCGCGTCTTCTTGAAGGATGGGAGATCGTGCGCGCGAAGGCCCCGCTGCTCTTCGGCGTGGCGACGGTGGAGGACGCCTACGATATCCCGGTGGAGATCGCCGTCGTGCCCCCCGAGGCGTTCCTCGACCGCGAGCCTCCGCTGCTGGAGCGAGCGCGCAGCCTCATGCCGCGGCTGCCCGTCCAGGACATTGACGTCCTGATCGTCCAGGAAATCGGCAAGAACATCAGCGGGGACGGCATGGATCCGAACATCACGGGGCGGTACCCGACACCGTTTGCCTCGGGGGGACCGGTCATCCGCAAGATCGTGGTCCTCGACCTCACCGCCGAGACGCACGGGAACGCGAACGGCATCGGCCTCGCGGACTTCGTCCCCCAGCGGGTGCTCGAGAAGATCGACCTCGCGGCGACGTATATGAACGCCCTCACGTCCACCGTGACCGAGAGCATCCGCCTTCCCGCGATCATGGCGACCGACCGGGACGCGGTCGAGGCGGCCGTGCTGGCGGCTCCCGTCCCGGCGGAGGGTCAGCCGCGGATCGTCTACGTGCAAAACACCCTCGCCCTTGGGGATCTGGCGGTGTCCGAGGCCGTGCTTCCGGACCTGGTGCCCCAGGCGGTTCGGGTGGGCCCGGCGAAGCCGCTCGTGTTCACCGAAGACGGCGTGCTCGCCTCCCCAATTCCCGAGGCGCATCCCGCGTCCCGGACGCCGCACGGGAACTTTTGATCCGCCGCGCGGGCGGGGGCGTGCGACACATCGCTCCGGGATCGCTGGCCAACGTCAGCGACGCCGGTTGAGGATCGAGGACGCGGCAGTGCAGACACAGCAACCGGCCAAAGACGCCAACGTCGACGCGCTCGCCCTCAAGCAGGCGCGGCTCGACGCGCTCCTGCGGGGCCTCGGCGGGGTGGTGGTCGCGTTCTCCGGCGGGGTGGACAGCGCGTACCTGCTGGCCGCGGCCTATCCAGGCGCTCGGCGAGCGATGCGTGGCGGCCACCGCGGTGTCCCCCTCGCTTGCGCAGGATGAGCTGGCGATCGCGGAGCGGATCGCCAGCCGGCTCGGCGTGCGCCACGTCCGTGTCGAGACTCGAGAATTTGAGGATCCGCGCTATCTCCGAAACGACGCGCATCGCTGCTACTTCTGCAAGCACGCGCTGTTTACCGAGCTGGCGGCGCTCGCGCGTGCCCTCGGGCTCCAGGCGGTGGCCTACGGCGCCAACGTCGATGATCGGGGCGACTACCGGCCCGGCATGCGGGCCGCCGAGGAGTTCGCGGTGCATGCGCCGCTGCTCGACGCGGGCCTCGGCAAGGCGGACGTCCGCGTGCTCGCACGCCGCATCGGGCTCGAAGTCTGGGACAAGCCGGCCGCGCCCTGCCTCGCGTCGCGGCTGCCGTTTGGGGCCCCGGTGACCGTGCTGGCGCTGAGTCAGATCGAGGCGGCTGAACGCGTCCTGCATGAACTCGGATTCCACGAGGTGCGGGTCCGCCACCACGGCGCCACCGCGAGCATCGAGGTGCCCGTATCGGAGATCCAGCGCCTGGCGTCCCTATTAGAGGGGGTTACGGAAGCCTTTCGCGCCATCGGGTTCGCCGCGGTCCGCGTCGCGTCCGACGGGCTCCGATCGGGACGCTTCTCGGCACAGTTCGTGCCGGCGGGTGACACCGCGCCGGTCTCCGGCGGGCACGTCCCGTGAACGAGGATGCGCTCGCGCGCCTGCTGGACGGCGTGCGGTCCGGCACCGTCTCCGTCCAAGACGCCCTGTCCGAACTGCGCTGGCTCCCGTTCACAGACCTCGGCTTCGCGAAGATCGACACGCACCGGCCGCTGCGGCGCGGCGCGCCGGAAACGGTCTACTGCCCCGGAAAGTCGGTCGCCCAGATCGTGGACATCGCCCGGACGCTGCGCGGGAGCGGGGACCCGGTGCTGCTGACGCGGGCGACGCCGGAGGTCGCGGCCGGCGTGGCGGCGGCGCTTCCGGACGCGCGCCACATCGCGGAGGCCGGACTCTTGGTGCTCGGGGACGTACCGGCGCGCGGGATCGGATGTGTCGGTGTGCTGACCGGCGGCACTGGCGATCTGCCCGTCGCCGAAGAAGCCGCGTGGACCGCGGCGGTCATGGGCGCGGACGTGGAGCGCGTGTTCGACGTCGGCGTGAGCGGGCTCCACCGCCTGGGCGCACACCGCGCGCTCCTTGAGCGGGCCCGCGTGCTGGTGATAGTCGCCGGCATGGACGGGGCCCTCCCCGCGGTCGTCGCCGGGCTGACCAGCGCGCCGGTCATCGGCGTGCCGACGAGCGTCGGCTACGGCGCGCACCTCGGCGGGTTCGCCCCGCTGCTCACGATGCTCACCGCGTGCGCCCCGGGCGTCGCGGTCGTCAATATCGACAACGGGTTCGGCGCGGGCTACCTCGCCGCGCGCATCAACGCGGGCGGCGTCTCGACGGAATCCGAGGGGGCGCATGCGCATCGGGTACCTTGATTGCGGGAGCGGGGCGAGCGGCGACATGCTGCTCGGCGCCCTGCTCGGCGCGGGGTGGCCCGAGGACGCGCTTCGAGAGGTCGTTGAGAATCTCGGCGTGCCGGTGCAGGTGCGGGTGACCCGGAGCGAGCGGCGCGGGGTACCCGCGCTGCGCGTGGAACTCGTCGAACAGGATCCGCCCCATGCGCGTCCTTATCCGCGTCTGATGGAGACGCTGGCCGCCAGCCGGGTCCCCGCGCCGGTGCGGGACGGTGGAGCCGCGGTGCTCCGCCGCCTCGCCGAGGTCGAATCCGAGGTCCACGGCGTGCCGATCGAGCGCGTGCACCTACACGAGCTCGGCGGTCTCGACACGCTCGTGGATGTCGTCGGCGTGCTCGCCGGCGTCGACGCCCTCGGACTCGACCCCGTCGTCGCATCTCCCGTCAACGTCGGGCGGGGCTGGGTGAAGATCGCGCACGGCGTCGTGCCCGTGCCGGCGCCCGCCACGCAAGTCCTGCTCGAGGGCATGCCGGTCTATTCGGGCGACGTCGAGGGAGAGCTCCTCACGCCAACCGGCGCGGCGCTGCTTTCGGCCCTCGTGACCCGATGGGGCCCGCTGCCGCCGATGCGGCTGGAACGGATCGGAACCGGCGCCGGCAAGGCGGATCCGCCGCGCGCGAACGTGCTCAGGCTGTTTGTCGGCACCCCGCTGGACGCGCCGGTCGACGGGCTGTCGGCGATGCCCTCGGACGGCCGCGGTCTCCCGATCGAGCGGCTCGTGATGCTGGAGACGTCCATCGACGACATGAACCCGCAGCTCTATCCGTACGTCTCGGCGCGCCTCTTCGAGGCGGGCGCGCTCGACGTCGCGCTCGTGCCAGCGGTCATGAAGAAGGGCCGCCCCGGTCAGCTGGTGCGCGTCCTCGCGCCGCCGGAGCTGGCCCGAGCGCTGTCGGGGATTCTGTTCGCGGAGACGACGACGCTCGGGGTGCGTACGTACGAGGTCGCGCGGTACGCGATGGAACGCCGGATCGTGCACGTGGAAACGGAGTTCGGGAGCATCCCGGTGAAGGTCGCCAGCGACGGCACCGGCATCGTGAACATGGCGCCCGAGTTCGATGCGTGCCGCGCCCTTGCCGAGCGGCACGGGGTCCCGCTGAAGCAGGTGATGGCGGCCGCGCAGCGAGCGGCGGCGGTCGAGTCGGTGCGATCCGCGCCGCGGCACGGCACTTCCTGAGAGGCGGCGGCCGGAATTGTCCATGATGGTGGTGCTCACGAGTGCTGGCTCGAATTGAACGGCTGTCTATGCGTCCACACCGTCTCCTTGTGCTAACGGGACCCATCGGCCGGCCGCGCTTCTGGGAACCCGGACGCGTGCACGGTCACGATCTCGGCCCGTCCGAGCGGCACCCGTCGGTGCCCGACCCCGGATTCCGGGAGTGGGCGGCGCGGCGGTACGGCGGATGACGGCGTTGGCGCGATTGTCCCGCGCGACGCTGACGCAGCTGCCGGCAGCGGTGGCGCGGCCGCGCTACGATCTCTCCTCGGTGCGCACGGGCATCGTCCATCTTGGCCTTGGCGCCTTTCATCGCGCGCACCAAGCCGTATACACGGACGCGGTGCTGGCCGCGGACCCGCGCTGGGGGATCCTCGGTGTGAGCCCGCGCCGTCCCGACACGCGCGACGCGCTGGCACCGCAGGACTGGCTCTACACGCTGGTCGAGCGGGACGCCTCGGGAGAGCGGCTTCGGGTGATCGGTGCGCTGACCGGCGTGCTGGTCGCCTCGGAGAGCCCGCAGGAACTGATCTCGCGCATGGCGATGCCCGAGGTGCGCATCGTGTCGCTCACGGTGACGGAGAAGGGCTACTGCCGGGCCGCCGCGAGCGGCGACCTCGACGAGACGGACCCCACGATTCGCCACGACCTCGCCCACCCCGAGGCGCCGCGCAGCGTGCACGGCATGCTCGTGGCCGCGGTACGCGCGCGACGCACGGCGGGCGCGGCGCCCTTCGCCGCGCTGTCCTGCGACAACCTGCCCGCCAACGGGGCCACGCTTCGCCGCGTGCTCGTGCAGTTTGCCGGCCTGCAGGACCCCGAGCTGGCGCGCTGGATCGAGGAGAAGGTGGCGTGTCCTTCCTGCATGGTGGACCGGATCGTGCCCGCCACGCGGCCCGAGGACCGCGCGCACGTCTCCGCGGCCCTCGGTGTCGAGGACGCCTGGCCCGTCGTCACCGAGCCGTTCACGCAGTGGGTGGTGGAAGACCGCTTCCCCGCCGGACGCCCAGATTGGGAGGCCGCGGGCGCCACCATGGTGACGGACGTGCACCCATGGGAGCAGATGAAGCTGCGTCTGCTGAACGGCAGCCACTCGAGCATCGCCTATCTCGGCCAGCTCGCCGGCTGGGCGACGGTGCCGGAAGCCATTGGGGAGCCGGCGCTCGCCGCGCATATCCGGGCGTTGATGGCCGAGCTGGTCCCGACGCTGTCGCTTCCGCCAAGCGTTGATCTGGCCGGATACTGCGCCACCCTGTTGACGCGCTTCGCCAACCCCGCGCTGCGGGATCGCACCGCACGCATCGCCGAGGACGGCTCGCAGAAGCTGCCGCAGCGCCTGCTGGAGCCGGCGCGCGTGCTGCTCGCACGCGGGCGGTCGCCGGTGCGCATCGCACTCAGCCTCGCGGCGTGGATCCGCTTCTGTGGAGGGCGGGCCGACGACGGCACCGCGCTGCCCCTCATCGACCCCCGCGCCGACCGGCTGCGGGCACTCGTCTCCAGCACGTCGGATCCTGAGGGACAGGTGAAGGCGGTATTCGGGCTGCCCGATCTCGGCAGCAGCGACCTCGTCGCGCACGAGGCATTCGTCACGCTGGTCTCAGCGGCGCTCCGCAGCCTCACCGAAACCGGCGTGCGCGCAACGCTACGGACATGGCCCGGCTGACTTCGCCTCTCTGATACGTGCACCGGAAGCAGTCGTGGTTAGTGGTTAGTCGTGAGACGACAGCGGCAGACGCTCGTGTAACCCGCGAACGAATCCAACTCGTGGACGCGCACGTCGGGGGCGCGGTGCCCGCATGCTACCGCCGCCCGCCCCTCGGCCGAGCCATTCGGATCGTCTTCCGGGCGATCCGCGGGAGCAGAGCGGCCAGCTCCTCCAGCCAGCGCGCGAAGGCGCGGGGGCCGGGCTGGGCCACCCGGCGCTCGAAGTCCTCCAATGCGGCCTGCATGCCGACGTCGCGTCCGGCGGCCTTGCTCATGATCCACTTGTGATCGCCGAGGTACACGAACACATCGCCGGGCGACCGTCCCGGAAACCGCCGAAGCACACGCCGGAAGTGCGGGCCCTCGACGGTGGGCATGTACTCGCGCGCGTACCACTCTCTCGCCGCGCTGCGAAACGAACCCCGTCCGCGCTGCCGCGCGACGTCGGCGATCCAGCGCTCCAGCTTCGGGTACTGTCCGACCTCGTGCAGCACGATCGTCGTGATGCCGGTGCGCTGCTCGAAGAGCAGGCGCTCGCGCGCGATGACGTCCTCCGGCCGGCGGGTCTCGGGCAAGTACACCGTCACATCGGCGTCGATTTCCGCGGCGCCGGCGAGCCGAGCCGCCGCGACCCGGTGATGGCCGTCCGCGACGAAGTATTCGTCTCCGATCCGGTAGAGCTCCACGGCGGGGAGTATCTCGCCCCGGTCCAGCGCCGCCACCAACCGCTTCACGCGCGAGGGCGTCAGGCCGCTCCCGGACCGGAGCCCCTTTGGAAAGTAGCGCGCGCGGCCGACGCTACCGACGATCTCTTCGAGCGGCACCGGAATGATGCCGAGGGGGCGCGCGGTCAGCGCGTGGCGGGCCCGCTGAACCTCTTCGAACTCCTTCAGCCGCCGCTCTGTCATGACGGGCGGCCGGCGGGCGTCTTGTCGATCTCGAGCACGATTGACCGGAACGCGTTGACCACCTGCGTCTCCCCTACGGTCGTGACGCGGGTCCCCTTCGGCACGTAGGACAGATGGTTGTGTCCGTGCACGAAATATCGCGGCCGCAGCGCGCGCAGCACGCTCAAGAACGCCCGGTACCCGGTGTGCGCCCGATCACGACCGTCGTGCACGCCGAAGGGCGACGCGTGCGCGACCACGATATCGACGCCCCGCGATCCCAACGCCGCCGCGCGCGCACGCAGCACGCGCCACCACATCTGCTGCTCGGTGTACTGCACTCCCTCGCCGTTGTACCACATGCACCCCTCGAACCCGAGCAGCCGCACCCCGTCGACGGTCACGATGCGCCCGTCGATGTCGTCACCGGGCGGCGGATTCTCGTACCGGCTGTCGTGATTCCCGCGGACGTAGAGCAGGGGCACCCGGAACCGATCGGCGAGGCTTTCCAGGTAGTCGCTCGGAAGATCGCCGCAGGACACGATGAAACGCGCGCCAGCGGCCCGTTCAGGAGGGGTGGGCGCTAGAAGTTGCTCGTCGATCTCGTCGCTGACTGCAAGAAACCTCATGCCTCGGCTCCAAAGCGTGTACCGCACACCTGAGCGTACCATACCGCGTCACGGTGCTCGAAACGGTGAGTAGATCGAACAAGAGGGGGCCACTGGCGGGCCTCTCACGGGCGAGCAATCGAAGCCCCGTTCGATGACCCGACTTTGAGGATCAAAGCTCTTGACCGCAGCGTGATCGACCGTTTAGTATAGCGTACGTATATGAAACAGCGTTTCACGAATATCAAGGCTGCCCCGCCGATTCGGACACAGCGCCGTCCGGCGGAGACGTATCGTACCCGTGCCCTCGAGCGCGGTCTTGGCTTGCTGAGCTGCTTCTCGGCACACAGGCCCGAACTCTCCCTGGCCGACCTTGCCAAAGCCACAAACCTCGACAAAGCCACGGCCCTCAGGCTTCTGCGGGGACTGGAACAGATGAACTTCGTCGAGCGGTCAGGCGACGAGCCGCTGTATCGGCTTGGCCTCAAGGCGCTCGAACTCGCGGCAGCGTACCAGAGCTCTCACTTTCTCACTCAGATGGCCGAGCCACAGCTTCAGAGACTCGCTCGGGACTGTGGCCAAACTTCGGAATTGGGAATGCTGGACAACGGCGACGTGGTAGTCCTCGCGGTCGCCTACCCACCGCGCTCGCTCAGGCGCCATGTGATGTTGGGCGAGCGGTATGCGGCACACTGTACCAGCCTGGGGAAAGCGCTCCTCGGCGACCTGTCACCGGCTGAATTGGAGGGCTTTCTCACGGCACACCCTCCCCAACCGCTCAGTTTGAAGACTACGACCGACGTCCGCCAGATCAAGGAGCAACTCGTGCTGGTGCGCGCGCAGGGCTATGCCACAGACGACGAGGAAACGATGGTGGGCGTTCGCTGCATCGCGGCGCCGATCCGGAACCACACCGGGCGCGTCGCGGCCGCCCTCAATGTCTCGGGGCCGACGGGAGAGTTCGATGGCCCCAACCTCGTGCACTACATCGCTCAGGTAAAGGCCGCTGCCGCGGCAGTATCGGTTCAACTCGGCTACTCGGAGTAGCGCACCACTGATACGCATGCGAAACGGCTGAGCGTCCCGGATACGCGCGCACCCGACCCTGTTCGTCGGAGCCGCGCGCACTGGCTCAAAGGGGTGGCCGAAACGTGGTGGAGGCTGGGATGCGAGCTGCCGCGTCGGGAGCCTTGGGGTGTCCTGGACTGGCCCATCTGGGGCGCCCGGTTGGTCTGCTCGGGTGGTGTCTTCCCACGCCCGGCAGCACAGTTGGCGTGAGCGCCGATGCGCTGGTCCAAGACCTCGCCGCAGGCTACGAAGGGCTGGCACCGTGGTGAGTCCGCTGAGCGGTGTGATCCCCGCGTTGTTTGTCGGAGGGCAGCGGTTCCCGGAAGGTCCCAGCTTCGACCCGGCAGGAAACCTGTTTGTCTGCAACCGCCGGGACGGGTTTATCGTCAAGGTGACGCCCGACGGTCGTTCCTCGCGGTTCGTGACCACCGACGGCAAGCCCAACGGGACCAAGTTCCACCGCGACGGACGCCTGTTCATCGCGGACATGGTGCGGCGGCAGATCCTGGCCGCCGATCCGTCTGGAGCGCTCACCGTCGTCATCGACGCCTTCGACGGTCAGGCCCTACTCGGGCCGAACGATCTGATCTTTGACCGGAACGGTGAACTGTACTTCACTGATCCCGGTGCCGGGGAGGCCACGGCGCCCGGCGCGGTGTTTCGCTGGAGTCGGGACGGCTTGAGCCTGCTGACGTCTGGGCAGCTGTATCCCAACGGGCTCGCGCTGAACGATGCCGAGGACATGTTGTTTGTGGCTGAGACTGGGTCAAACCGCGTGTCCTCATTTCCCATTCGGCGCGATCGCACCTTGGGTCAGGAGCGGGTGCTCTTCCAGTTTACCGACGGGCTCGGCCCCGACGGCATGGCCGTTGGGGCCGACGGCAATCTCTACGTGACCCACCGCCCCACCGGGATCATTGCGGTTGTCGATCCCGCGGGGCGACTGGTCGCGCGTCTTCCGGCGGGCGGCTCCCTGCCGTCAAACGTGGCGTTCTGGAACCACTCGCTGTACGTGACGGAGGACGAAACCGGGGCGGTGTTCCGCCTGGATGTCGGCGTCCGAGGGCAACCCCTGTTCCACGAGCGGGAGGGAAACTAACCCATGGACCGGCGCGTCTGTGCTATCGTGCGGTCCACGCAGTATCACACGCGCGGGCGAGCGAACCCTCCGGTCTGGCCGGGCGTTCGAAATCTCCGGGATCGGATCCCGCTCATCGGGGCCCGATGAGAGGCGGGTCGAACGTGGCAGACGCGAGGACGCGGGCCGGCGCGGCGGAGGCTCCGGCCGGTCTGCGACTGGCGGATCTGCAGCGGAGATTCGGGCTGGCCGGCTGGTTGCTTCCCGCCTACGGCGTCATGTTCGGCATCAGCGCGTACCCGCTCATGTACAACCTCGTCACGAGCTTCTACGGTGAGGCGCCGGTCGGCCACGCCCCGCCTTTTGTCGGGTTCAGCAACTACGCCGCGATCGCATCCGATCCCGCGTTCGCGGCGTCGGTCGGCCATACCCTCATGTGGACCGGCGGAGTGGTCGCGCTGTCCTTCGGCATCGGCCTTGGACTGGCGCTCCTGCTTAATGTTCCGTTTCCGGGAGTCAACGTGACCCGTGTGCTGTTTTTGATCCCGTGGCTGACGCCCAGCATCGCCTCCGCCATCATCTGGCGGTACATGTACAACACGGACTACGGCATCATCAATCTGGGCTTGCAGCGGTTCGGACTCGGGTTTCTGGCCAGCGGGTGGATCACAAACCCGAGCGTGTCGCTCTTCTCGGCGATGATGGTGCAGGTCTGGCGCACCTACGGCTTCTACATGATCATGCTGCTCGGCGCGCTTCAGGCGGTGCCCAGGGAAATGATCGAAGCCGCGGTGGTGGATGGCGCCAGATCATGGCAGCGGTTCTGGTCCGTCGTGCTGCCCCAACTCCAGCCCGTGATCGTGATGGTGCTCCTGCTCGATATCATCTGGGCGAGCAACAACTTCGACACGATCTACGTAGTCACGGGCGGCGGTCCGCTGCTCTCCAGCGAAACGGTGCCGCTCTACGTCTACTTCACGGCGTTTCAAGACTCGCACCTCCCCCGAGCAGCGGCGGGATCGGTCATGCTGTTCGTGATCGCCCTCGTGCTCATCGGCGCGTACCTCGCCGCGCTCCTCCGGCTCCGCGGCCGCGAGGAGGCGCTGTGATGCGCCCCTGGGCCCGCGTCTTCCGCCGCGGCTGGGTCTATCTTGTCGTAGTCCCTCTGCTCGTTATCTTCTTGTTCCCGTACCTCTGGCTGCTCTCCGGTGCGTTCAAGTCCGCGCGTGAGGTCTTCGCGGTCCCGCCCCATCTGATTCCCCTGCATCCGACGCTCGCCAACTTCAGCGATGTGCTGCAGCGTCCGGTCATTCGCCGGTTTTTCCTGAACAGCATCGTCATCACCGCGATCACGTTGGTCGTCAACCTGATGCTGGGGTCGGCCGCCGCGTTTGCGCTGAGCATCTACCAGTTCCGGGGGCGCCGGACGATCGTGCTGGCGACGCTCGCGACGCAGCTCTTTCCGGCCGTGATCATCGTCATCCCGCTCTATCGAACGTGGGGCGCCCTCGGCCTCCTCAACAGCCTGCAGGCGCTCATCATCACCTATATCGCCTACACCCTGCCCCTGGCCGTGTGGATGCTGACCGGCTATATGCGGACCATCCCGTTCGAAATCGTCTCGGCGGCGCTCGTGGACGGCGCGAGCCGGGCCCAGCTGTACTGGCGGATCGTCATGCCGCTCGCGCTCCCCGGCCTCGCGGCCACGGCGGTCTACGTGTCGCTGGTGACGTGGAACGAGTTTATTTTCGCGCTGACCCTCACCACGACAGACGAGGTCCGGACGGTGACCGTCGGCCTCTACTCGTTCATCGGGGAATTCGTCTACAACTGGAACCTGCTCCTCGCCATGGCGGTGTTGATGGCCCTGCCGATCACGGCGCTGTTCCTCTGTCTGCAGCGGTTCCTGGTCCAGGGCCTCACGGCAGGTGCGACGAAGGGCTGACGTCGGCGGTCAAAGGAGGGTGCGATCCGGATCGGAGGACGAGCACGCCTGCCGCGCCCTCAGGACGCGGTCGAGAAGGAGGGAGACGATGAAGCGAGTGCGAGGCACGAGCAAGAACGCGATTCCGAGCACGCCGTCGTTGACGCGCCGCCGGGTCCTGGCGCTGGCGGCGGGAGCACTGGGGGCGGCCGCCGTCCCGGCATTGCGTCCGGCATCGACGTCGGCCGCCGCAAGCCCGAGCAAGACAGTGTCGATCCTGGACGTGCCGATCAACGACGACTTGACGAAACAGGCCGACGGGGTGTTCAGCAAGTACACGCAGACGACAGGCATTCAGGTGCAGGTCGACCGCGTGCCCTACCCGGAATGGCCGGATAAGGTGATCACCCTCCTCAACTCGGGCGCCCCTCCGGACACGTACTGGGCCGACCCGGCGAAATATCCCGAATACGTCGAGAAGGGCTGGCTGGAGCCCCTCGACGATTACATCGCCGGCTCCAAGGTGATCAAAAAGGACGAGTTCCTGCCGACCGCGTGGGAGAAGGTCACCTACAAGGGCAAGATCTACGGCCTGCCCAAGGATTGGTCGGTCCGCGGCGCCTACTACAACGAGGACCTCTTCAACAAGCTCAAGATCACGAAGGTCCCCGAGACCGTCGAGGAGCTCAAGCAGACCGCCCTGGAAGTAAAATCGAAGGACCCGTCGCTGTTCGGGTACATGTGGCCGATGAAGACGCCCGACACCTGGATGTTCGAGGGGCTGGCGCCGATCATGCTGCCGAACGAGGCGGCGGTGGTCTCGGCGGACGGGACCCGCAGCACGTTCAACTCGCCGGCGATGGCGGAGACCTACCAGTTCTTCGTCGACATCTGGAAGGCCAAAGCCGCTCCGGAGCAGGGCATGGCCTCGACGAACCAGGACCTGTACCCCCTGTTCGGCGGCAGCAAGGTCGCCATGATGCAGACGGGGTTCTTCGTCATCAAGGCGATCCTGCCGAAGATCGGGCCCGACCACTACAATACGTTTGTGGTCAAGGGGCGCGGCGGTCACTACGGGACGCCGATGTCGGTGAGCGCCTTTTCGATTCCGGCCCAGGCGAAGAACAAGGACGGCGCGTGGGCCCTGCTCGAGTGGATGTACCGCCCGGAGAACATCACGGCGTTCCTGGTCAACCCATCGGCGCGCAAACCCGACGCGCCCGAAAACGCCACGCGGTTCACCGACCCGCGCTACAAGCCGTTCTTCCTGGCCGCGCAAGAGGGCGGCAAGTGGTGGATCACGCCCAACCCGGGCATCACCGACCAGATGCGCATCGTCCTGGAAACGTCCCAGGCGATCGTCTTGGGCCAGAAGACCATTCCCCAGGGACTCGCCGACGGCGCGGCGGCCATCCAAAAGACGCTGAAGAGTTGAGCCGAAGAAGCCGCGCGGCGGGCGGTGAGGTCTGTCTTCGGAGCACCGCCCGCCGAGTACCGGCGCAGTCACGAGGGGCAGCTTAGGGAGGTGTCGCGTCCGTGAAGATCACCGCCATCAAGAGTTTCCCCGTCGTCGTCGGCGACCGGAACCAGCTGCTGGTGAAGGTCGAAACCGACCGGGGGATCTACGGCTGGGGCGAATCCGGGATGATCAGCCGCGAACGGGCGGTGATGGGGGCGATCGAACACTACGCGCAGTTCTTGATCGGGCGCGACCCGATGCGCGCGGGAGCCCTGTGGCAGGAGATGTACCGCAGCCAATATTTCGAAGGCGGCCGCGTCCTGACCGCCGCGATCGCGGCGATCGACATCGCGCTCTACGACATCAAGGGCAAGGCGCTCGGCGTGCCGGTCTACGAACTGCTGGGCGGACGGCAGCGCGACTTCATCCCCACGTTCGCCTCCGTCAAGGCGTCGACTCCGGCGCGCATGGCGGAACTCGCCAAAACCGTGCTGGACCAAGGATGGTTCTGCATCCGTCTCAACCCGCCGGAGCCGCCGACCGAGGACCCGACGCGCTTCGAGCCGTGGGAATCCATCAACCGGACGGTCGAATGGGTGATCGCGGCGCGCGAGGCGGTCGGCCGCGGCGCCGTGCTGGGGGTCGAGTATCACCACCGGCTGAGCGTGGCCGAAGCGGCGTCGTTCTGCCAGCGGCTGCCCGCCGGCACGCTCGACTTCCTGGAGGAGCCGATCCGCGACGAGACCCCGGACGCCTACGCGGCGCTGCGCACGCTCACGACCGTGCCGTTCGCGGTCGGGGAGGAGTTCGCGTCGAAGTGGCAGTTCCTCCCCTACATCGAGCGGGGGCTGATGCAGTATGCCCGCCTCGACCTGTGCAATGTGGGGGGCTTTACCGAAGCCGTCAAGGTCGCCGGGTGGTGCGAGGCGCACTATATCGACCTGATGCCTCACAATCCGCTCGGTCCGGTGTGTACCGCGGCGACGGTGCACCTCGCGGCCGCGATCCCGAACTTCGCCTGGCTCGAATGCCGCGAAACTCCGGGCGACGACACCGGGAGGCATGTCTCCCCCATCTTTCTGAACCGCCCCCGGCTCGACGGCGCCCGATATCCGGTGCCGACGACGCCGGGGTTGGGGATCGACATCGACGAACGCGCGCTGCCCGACCCGGCCAAGTTCGTATTCACGGAGCTGCCGCACTTCCGCCGCGCGGACGGCTCGCACACCAACTGGTAGGCGACGCCGCGTGCGCGCGGCGCGACCGCGCGGAGCGGGCGGCGCGGGTCGCTCCAGGACCACCGCCCGCGCGCTGAAAATCGATCGTCGGGGTGAGAAATGAGGTTGGGTCTGTCTCAAGCCAGCTACCGTTGGGTCTGCTACCCTCCGCTCCGCCACGACAACGCGGGTGTCTACCTCTTTAATGTCGCGGAGACGTCGTTTTTGAACTACGGCCGGCCGCTTCCGTACGTCAACTCGATTACCGGACCGGCGCCGGGGCGCCACGTCGAGTGGATCATTGACAAGGCGGCTGAGCTGGGGTTGTCCCCGCTGTACATGACCGCGGCCTGGCTGAAGGACGAGGACCACGCGCACTCCGTGCGCGACTACCTGCGGTCCCGCAGTGTCGAACTGGTCGGCGGAGCCAACGCCGATTTCGCCGCGGAGGGACACGTGTGGGAAGCGGAGCGGACCAAATTTGTCAGACAGATGGAACTGCTGAAGGTCGCCGGCGCACCAATCCTCTCCGCGGTCCACAACGGCGCGGTCGAGCACAATCATTTCTCGAAGCACCCGCCGATCGACGTGCAGGTGAAGCGGATGATCGGCAACTTCAAGGAACTGTGCAGGGAAGCGGAGCGCATCGGCATCGGCATGGCGTTCGAGAATCACATGGACTACCGGTGTTCGGAGATCGCGTGGGTCGTCGAGGGCGTGAACTCGCCGTGGCTCCGCGTGAACTTCGATTTCGCGAACTCTCTCAGCGTGATCGAGGACCCGGTGGACGCGGTGAAGGCGGTCGCGAAGTGGACCGTCATGACCCACTTGAAGGACATGCGCGTCCAACCGAAGACGCTCGAGGGAGAGCCCAAGATCATGTGCTCGACGTTGGGCGACGGGTCCGTCGACGTCGATACGATCTTGCGGATCCTTCAGGCCGAGGCTCCCGACCCGGAGCATCTGCCCCACTGTCTCGAGATCGCGCCCCTCCCCGACCAGGACCCGGAGCTGTGGGTCCGCAAGAGCATCCGCTACGTCGACCGGCACTACGCGCACCTGTTCACCGACGCGGCGAAGCGGGCGCATCTGGCAGAGCGGATCTGATCGACGGATCGGCCCCGAGCGGCAGCGAGATGCAGGGTGTGACCCACCGAGCACAGGTCATCTATCGAAGCGAGGGTCCGCACATGAGACCGGTCCTGGATGCGGAACGCAGCATCACCGCGCGGGAGTGCCGCGAGCGCACGGAGCGCGTGAGGGCCTTCGCCGCCGCACGCGGCCTGGCCGCGGTCGTGGCGTTCTCCGCGACCCGTGCCGCCATGTGGAACCAGACCGGCCACGTCGGCTACATCAGCAACTGGTCGAACCTCGACCGGAACAGCGAGTGCGCCGTGGTCATTCCCGTACAGGGCGATCCGGTGCTGCTGTACACGGGACTGCCCGCGCTTGTTCCGCAGATCAAACAGGTGTCCTGGCTGACGGACATCCGGGTCACCGCCTCGCCGGATCCGGGCTCGGTCTCCGTGACGTACGTGGACCCGCGCGCGGCCGACGAGCCTCCCGCGACTTACGGCGGCATGACCAAGCAGATTCTGTCGGAGCGCGGGCTCGCCGGACGGCCGGTGGGTCTGGTGGCCGCCGCGACGGTGCCGCACGGCGTCTACCGCAGCTTGAAGCGGGCGCTGAGCGACATGCTGGTGGATGACCTGCCGGACGTCATCGCCGAGCTGCGCGCCGTCAAGAGCCCCGCCGAGATCGTGCTGCAGCGGCGTGCCGCCGCGCTGATCGACTTGGGGTTCGAGCGGCTGGCGCGCGAGGCCCGCGCCGGCCGCTGGGGACATCAGGTGGTCGCGCAGGGAGAAGCCGCGATGCGGGCCGAGGGTGCCGACTACGCGCACTTCTGGATGTGCTCGGGGCCTCCCACCGGATGGCCAGAACCGCTCGATATACGCCCGCACGACCGGCTCCTCGAGGACGGCGATCAATTCGCCCTGGGCGCGTACGTGGCGTACGCGGGGTACTGGATCCAGGCGATGCGCACCGGGTCGATCGGCCGGCCGTGCCGCGCGCTGGAGGCTCTGACGGCGGCCGCCGGCCGCATGGTGGACGCCGCCGCGGCCGTCGCGCGTCCCGGACTTCCGGCGGTCGGCGTGGTCCGCGCCTGCTACGACGTCGCCGAACAGACGGGATACCGCCTCGCGGCGCCGCGCATCGGGCACGGCCACGGTCTCGATTACTCGGAGAGACCATTTCTGGTCGGAGGGAGCACCGATACCTTTCAGGCCGGCAACGTCGTCGTGTTTCACCCCCAGATCGAGGACCGCGAGACCGGCACCATGCTCGTCCCGGTGGGCGAGGTCGGCCTGGTCACCGAGCGGGGCGTCGAGCTGCTCACGACGTTTCCACGGCAGCCGTTTGTGGTCGAGTGACGCCGATCGAGGAAAGGTGCGCGCCGGATTTCAGCATCGCGCCGCGTGTCGAGCACGGTAAGGCCGGATCGCCGAAATCCGGCGGACCCGCGGCAGGCCGCGTCCGGTCGCGGCGCCAGAGGAGGCCCGTGTGAGCTATCGCGTAGGGATCGACACCGGAGGAACGTTCACGGATCTCGTGGCCGTGGACGTGGCCGCCAGGCGGCTCGTCGTCGCCAAGCGCCCGTCGACGCCCGCCGCTCCCCAGCGCGCGGTGTTCGAGGCGTTGGACGGGTGCGGGATCCCGCCGGAGGACATCGAGTTTCTCATCCTCGGAACCACGATCGCGCTCAACGCGGTGCACACGCGCACCGGCGCGCGGGTGCTGTACGTCACGACCGCCGGATTCGAGGACGTCCCGTTCATCCAGCGGCTCAACCGCAAGCACCACTACGACCTGCAGTGGATCAAGCCGGATCCGTTCTGCGAGCGGCGCGACTGCCTGGGTGTCGCCGAACGAGTGGACAAGAACGGCCGCGTGGTGGTGCCGCTCACCGACGAGGCGCTGGAACGGCTGGGGACCGCGGTCGCGCGGCGCCTCTCCGAGGAGCCGGGCCGGCCGGTCGCGATCGCCGTGAACCTGCTCTTCAGCTACGCGACGCCGGTGCACGAGCAGCGGATCGCGGAGTTCCTGGCCGAGCGCTTTCCCGCCGTGCCGGTCTCGCTCTCGCACAACGTCGCGCCGATCTGGCGCGAGTACGAGCGGGGGCTCACGACGATCATCGACGCGTACGCCAAGCCCTTGGTGGGCCGGTTCGTCCGCGAGGTCGACCATGAATTGGCGCGCCGGCGCGTGACCGTGCCGTGGGCGGTGATGAAGTCCAACGGCGGGAACATGCTGGCGGCGGCCGCGGAGTCCCAGCCGGTGCAGCTGCTGCTGTCCGGTCTCGCCGGCGGGATCATCGCCGGCAAGTACTTCGGCGACCGCGCCGGGTCCGGGAACGTCATCAGCCTCGACATGGGCGGCACCTCGACCGACGTCGGCGTCGTGGCCGACGGCGAGTACGGGTACACGACCGAGTACCAGGTCGAGTGGGGGCTCCCGGTGGCCGCGCCGTTCATCGATCTCACGACGATCGGCGCGGGAGGGGGATCGATCGCCTGGATCGACAACGGCGGCTTTCTCAAGGTGGGGCCCCAGAGCGCCGGGGCCGATCCGGGGCCGGCCTGCTACGACCGCGGGGGCACCGAGGCCACGGTCACCGACGCCAACGTGGTCCTGGGCCGGGTCGACCCGCGCTTCTTCCTCGGAGGCGACCTGCCGCTCCATCCCGAGAGGGCGTGGGCCGCGGTCGACAAGATCGCCGCGCGCGTCGGGCTGAGCGTCGAGGCGGCCGCGCACAGCATCGTCGCCGTGGCGAACGAGAATATGGCCGACGCGATCCGCCTCGTGACCGTCGAGCGCGGCCTGGACCCGCGCGAGTTCGACCTGGTGGCGTTTGGCGGGGCCGGTCCGCTCCACGCCGCGGATCTGGCCGAGGCGATCGGCATCCGGCGAATCATCGTGCCGCCGCATCCTGGGCTCGGGTCGGCGTTCGGCGCGCTGCTCGCCGACCTGCGCGTGGACCGGATTTGGACCCACGGCTACCGCTCGACGGACCTGGACCCCGCGCGGTTCGAGGAGCGGTTCAACGAGATGACCGCCTCCGCGGTGCAGGACCTTCGCGCCGAGGGGTTCGACGGGACGCCCCTCCTCCTCCGATCGATCAGCATGCGCTACCTCGGTCAGAACTACGAGCAGGACATCCCGGTGCCTCCGGGGACGATCTCGTCGGAGAGTCTTCGCGAGGTCATGCGCCGGTTCGACCGGCAGCACGAGCAGTTCTACGGGTACCACATCGCCGGAGAAACCATGGAGTTCATCCATTTTAAGGTAAGCGCCATCGGGCCCCTGCCCAAGGTCGATCTCCCGCCGCTGCCCCCGCAGGCGACTCCGATGGCCCGCACCGTGCGGCAGGTGTACTTCAAGACGAGCGGGCGGCAGGACTGCCCGGTCTACCGACGGGCAGATCTCGGCGCCGGGGCGCGCCTCCGGGGCCCGGCCCTCATCGAGGAAGAGAACTCCGTCACGCTGGTGCACCCCGGACAGGACCTGGATGTGACTCGCGACGGCATGCTGGTGATCACCGGCATCGACGCCGGGGCGGGCGGCGGGCGCGCGGCGGCCAACGTGATGGGAGAACAGAGGTGACGCCGTGACGTCCGCGACGGATCCGACCGATCTCACGACCCTCAGCGTCATCCACAACCATCTCGTCAACATCTGTCGGGAGATGGGCACCGCGATGATGCGGACGGCCTACTCCCCGATCTTCAACGAGGGACTCGATTTTTCGTGCGTGCTGTTCAACCGCGACGGCGAGATGATCGCACAGGCCGAGTTCTGTCCCGCCCAGCTCGGGGCGATCCTGTACACGGTCAAGTGGTCGATCGCGGAGCTCGGACTCGACAGCTTCGAGGAAGGGGACGTCGTGATTCACAACGACCCCTACCGAGGCGGCTGCCACATGCCCGAGCACATGGTGCTGAAGCCGATCTTCTACGAGGGAGAGTTGTTTGGGTTTGCCGCCAACATCGGGCATGTCGCCGAGATCGGCGGCATGGCGCCCGGGTCGTTCGCCGCCACCGCGACCGACGTGTTCCAGGAGGGCCTGCGGCTGCCCCTCGTCAAGATCATGCGCCGCGGCGAGTACGTCCACGATCTGTGGAAGCTCGTCCTCGCCAACCACCGGACGCCGCGCAACACGTGGGGCGACTTCCACGCCATGATCGGGTCCCTCCACATCGCGGAGCGGCGGATGCACCGGCTGCTCGATAAATACGGCGCGGCGTTCATCAACGCGGCCTGCCGGGAACTGATGAACCACGCCGAGCGGTGGATGCGCGAGGAGATCCGGCGCATGCCGGACGGAGAGTACGCCTTCGAGGACGTCATGGAGGACGACGGGGCGACGGAGAACCCGACGCACTTCCGGGTCACGATGGTCATCCGGGGCGACGAGATCATCGCCGATTGGTCCCGCTCGGACCCGCAGGCGAAAGGGATCGTGAACGCCACGTTTGGCGTCACGGCCTCGGCGACGTACAACGCGATCTTCCACGTGACCGACAAGAACATCCCGCACAACTCCGGCTGCTACCGGCCGATCAAGATCATCGCGCCGCCCGGGACCTGCGTCAACGTGCGCTATCCGGGGCCCTCGGTCGCCGGCAATACGGAGAGCCACCCGCGGATGGTCGATCTGATCCTCGGCGCCCTGGCCGAGGCCGTCCCCGAGCGGGTCGCCGCGGCGGAGGGTGGGACCTCGTGCAACTTCCTGTTCGGCGGCGTCCACCCCGACACCAATCAGTACTACGTGAACTATCACTTCGAGGGCGGCGGCTGGGGAGGCCGGGCGTTTGCGGACGGCAACAGTGCGCTCATCGTGCCGAACGGCAACTGCCGCAACACCCCGGTCGAGGTCTTCGAGACGCGGTATCCGTTTCTCACGCAGTGGTACCGCCTCGTGCAGGACTCGTGCGGTCCGGGGACGCACCGCGGCGGGCTCGGCACCCAGCGTGTGATTGAGGTCCTCCCGCCGGCCGAGATCACCGTCAGCGCCGTGTTCGAGCGCATGAAGAGTCTCGCCCTGGGGGCTGTTCGGCGGCGGATGCGCCAATCACTCGGCGATCCTGATCAAGAAACGCGGAGACACCACGTTCCGGACGTTCAAGGAAGTCTACCATACGACGAGCCCCGCGAAGTTTGTCAACTGCGTGGTATCCGCCGGAGACCAGATTCTCCTTGAGGCGCCGGGCGGCGGGGGCTACGGCGACCCGACGCAGCGGTCGAGCGAGGCCGTGCTGCGTGACATCACGCAGGGTTTCATCTCAGCCGACGCGGGACGCGAGTTGTACGGCGTAGTGACCCGAACCGTGGACGGCCGTCACGAACTGGATGTCGACGCGACGGCCGCCCGGCGCGCGGACATGAACGGTACCGCCGCGTTGCCGGCCGCCAGGTAATCAGAGGAGGGCCGAAATGGCAGGCCACTGGGAACAGCGGAATGCCGACTGGTGGGACACCACCGTGCTAAACTGCTCTCTCTGCGGCCAGATGATTCCGCGTGATATCTGGGTGGTAGAGGCAGCGTCGGAAACACGACTCTTCTGCAGCCCCGACTGTGAACGACTCTACCTAGAGTATTGGCTGCCGAAATACGGCGCGAGTCAGCGAGACGCATCTCCATGAGGCGGACCGGCGTGAGGAACGTTGCCGACGTGCGGGCGGCGGTCGTCGGTCCGGGGACGATCGGACGCATCCATGCCGAAGCGATCCGAAGGGCGGGCGCTCGGGTTCGAGTCGTCGTCGGGAGAACAGACGCTGGGGCGAAGGCGGCCCGAGACCAGATCGGCGCCGAGACCGCGACCGCGGACTTCTCTCTCGTCCTGGCGGATCCCGAGATCGACGTGGTGCACATCTGCACGCCCAACGTCTTCCACTATCCAATGGCCCTGCAGGCGCTGGCGGCCGGCAAGCACGTGATGCTCGAGAAGCCGCTGGCGATCACCGAGACCGAGGCCCTTGAACTCGCGCGCACGGCGGTGGCCGCCGGCGGCGTTCACGCGGTCTGCTTCAATATGCGATTCTACCCGCTGATCCAGGAGCTCCGCGAGCGGGTGCGGCGCGGGGATCTGGGAGAGATCGTGGCGGTGCGGGCGTCGGTGCTGGAGGATGGTCTGCTCGAGGCCACGGACTGGAACTGGCGGCTTGACCCGTCCATCGGCGGACCGTCCGTGGCGCTGTCCACGATCGGCTGCCACCTCATCGACCTCGTCACCTTTGTGGTCGGCAATGTGATCACAGAGGTGTGCGCGGATTTGCGAACCGTTCACCCGCGGCGGCGGGCGGGCGGACCGGATGGCCCCGAAACGAAGGTGGATGGCCAGGAAATTGCCCACCTGCTCGTCCGTTTCCGCGGAGGATGCCGCGGAATCCTGGGCATCTCGCAGGCCTCCGCGGGCCGGAGGTACGATTATGCCGTCGAAGTAGACGGCAGCCGTCAGGCGGCCGCGTGGCACGCTCCCGACGGTAATGAGCTCTGGGTTGGAAGCCGCCACGTGCCGAATCAGATCGTGTTGAGAGATCCCGCGTTGCTGACGGACAGAGCCCGCGGCTACGTGGGATACGGTGCAGCATTTCCTGAGGGATTTGCGGACACATTCAAGCAGCTCGTCGCGCACATGTACGAAGCGATCGTCGCAGGGAACCCATCTGATCAGGCCGAGGTCGCGTATCCGACGTTCCACGATGGACTTGCCGCCGTCTCCGTCCATGGGGCGGTGCTGAGGAGCGGGAAAACCGGTCGGTGGGAGTCGGTTGAGTACAACTCGGTCTGAGCGAACCACGCCTTCTCGCAACATGGTGAGTGCGGGCTCGGGAAGGAAGCCCCCGACGTCACGCGGGGGGATCGCGACGTGGTTACCGCGTGGACGTCTTGGCGGCGCGCCGGGTGAGATAGCCGCGCGCCTCGAGGTACTCCTCGATCCGCTCGAGCTGCCGGAGCGTGGCCGCGTCCGCCGAGGCGGTCGGGTGCCGCACGGACGCGCTGCGGATGGCGCCCAGCCGGCGAGGATCGTCTTTCGGAGCGAGACCCCGAGTCCCGGCTGGTGAGCACATTGACGTGCGGATTCGGAGTGCGCCTAAATCAATTGACAATAGTAACGTGACGCGTTATTATCTCTATTGTGATTCGGGGCTTCCGAGATCGCGACACGGAACGAGTCTTCCAACGAGCGCGACCGCGGAAGTTTGCGCCGGAGGTTCAGCGAAAGGCGCTACTGAAACTTCTCGTAATCGATGCGGCGGAATCGCTGGATGACCTAAGAGTACCGCCCGGGAATAGACTGGAGAAACTCTCTGGGGATCGAAAGGGCAAATTTAGCGTCCGCATTAACGATCAATGGCGTATTTGCTTTAGGTGGACGGATGGAGACGCTCATGACGTTGAGATCGTCGACTATCATTGACGAGGTATAGCCGATGGCAGTGAAAAAGACACCGCCCATCCACCCAGGCGAAGTCCTCAATGAGGAATTCCTCAAGCCTTTAGGAGTCAGCCAGTACAGATTGGCCAAGGCGATCAACGTTCCGTCGCGTCGAATCAACGAAATAGTACACGGAACTCGGTCGATCAGTGCTGATACCGCGCTTCGATTGGCGCGTCACTTCGGAACGTCCGAGAGATTTTGGCTTAACCTTCAATCTCGTTATGACCTCGAGGTCGAGAAAGACAAGCTCGGGTCTCGCCTCAATAGAGAAGTTGCTGTCCTGGCTCGTACCGGATGACTGGCCACTGAAATGGCTCCACCGGCGGTGGTCGGCAGGATCGAGCCTCGCAAGAGACCCACGAATCCTCGGGGGCCGCGAGTGGGTCAAAACCGTTGACCTGCGCATTCCGAGTGCGCAGGTCCACCGGCTTGCTCGAAGGGCATGCCGCGGGCGGGCGGCGCGCAGAAAGCTGACGACAAAGAAACAATCAGCGCAATCGGGCGAGATCCTCCTTGATCAGAATCTCTTCGCCTTCCCAAGCCTGCTGGAGAACGGTGTGTCACACAAACGGGTGCATTCGATTACGTGGGCGAACCCAGGGACGGCAGCGCGGCCGAATCGCCCGATGTGGGCCGGGCATCAGGCCGCGTCCGTGTAGACGGCCTGGTGCGCGCCATGAAACGCACCGAGGCCGAGATGGACGATGTCGGTGCCGACAGTCTTAGGGTCGTAGCGCGGTCGCACGACCGTCTCCGGTAGATGCGCCAGCCTCGTGCGCGACAGCCGCGCCGATGTTGTCATCCGACGTACCGTCCCGTCGCCCGCAGGCCGAGGGGGCCGGTCGGCATCCGAGAATGGGTTTGACTCGCAGGTGCGACCGGTTGGCGCCAGCCGGCGGTCGGTCGCTGTCGCTGCGGCGTCACGGGGTCACGACGCGTTGGGATCTGAAGCAAGCCATCACCGGTGCATGGTCACTGGTTCCTACATCTCTTTGGACCAGGCACGTGGTTGCCTGCGCTGCCAGTGAGGCGCTTACGAACACATAGTCGAGCCGCCAGCCGATGTTGCGTTGCCGCATATTCCGCCAGGGCGCCCACCAGGTAAAGAGACCGTCGTTGTCCGGATCGAGCGCGCGCCCGAGGTCGACCAGGCCGCGGCCGAGGATCCGCTCGATCATCGCGCGCTCCTCGGGCAGCTGTCCGATCGCGCGCGGGCTTGCGTTCCTTTGGATGGACATCGCATGTCGGCTCGCGCCACGTTCATATCGCCGCACAGTACGAGTGGCCGTGCGTCTCGCCGATCTCAGTCTGGAACGACGCGGCGTATTCGTCGAGCGCTTCCAGGAACCGCATTTTCGCCGCGAAGTCCCTGACCGCCGTTGGGCACGTAGACGGAACGCGATCGTGATGCCGGCGACTTCCGTCACCACGATACGACTCTCGCTATCGAACGACGGGATGAACGAACGCCGGCCGCTCGGGCGCCGTCGTCTTGTTGATGTGAAGCGCGACGCCTGAGTAGCCTTTGTCGCCGTGCCAGTAGCACCAGTATCCTTCCATCTCGCACAGCGCGGAGGGCACCTGGTTGGACGCGGCCTTTATCTCCTGCAAACACACGACGTCCGGGCGCTCGCGCTCGATCCATTGCTGGACCTCGCCCTGACGCGCCCGGATCCCGTTGACGTTCCAGGTGGCGAGCTTGAGGTCTGGCACCGGCGCGTTCATGGTCGGGGCACGATCACAATGAACGCCGGCGGCACGGCACTCTCCGGCATGACGATGGCCTCCGCCTGTCCGGGTGTCCGGCAGCAGTGAAGCGGCGCGCGTTGAATAGCGCCCGGGGTCTCTAATGCGCCGTCCGCCGCCAACTTCCCTGTCTTGCTTCCCGAATCCGCGGAGCCCCTACCGGGCGCTCAGTAAACAGCTACGCGACGCGTTCAACGACGAGACGCGCTGAGCCCTCAGGCGATCCGGTCCCCGTTCGTCCTCGAATCAGGCCGCTACCGTAGAGACTAGAGGAGCGGGGGCGCAAAAACGGAAATCTCCGTGGGAAAGCAAGGAGTGGCGCGAAGGGCTGTTTGGGCTCAATACTCATTGAAAATTCCGATTGATAAGTTTGGAGCACGCGGGCAAATACGATTCGTTGGTGATGCTGTGGCGAAAAAGGCGCAAGGTATACGGGGAGACAGAGGTTCCCGAGTTCGGACCATGAAGGGTCCAGAGTTGGCGTCCGGCGAAACTGCATCCCAGTTCATCGGCACACGAGCAGCGGAGTTGAGCGACTGGCGGGGTGAGACCCTCTCCCGGCTTCGTGCTCTCATCAGGCAAGCTGCCCCCGACGTCGTCGAAGAGCGGAAATGGAAGAAGCCATCGAACCCTGCCGGGGTTCCGGTATGGTCTCACGAAGGGATCATTTGCACCGGCGAGACCTACAAGCACCACGTGAGGCTGACCTTCGCCAAAGGCGCTTCTCTCAAGGACCCGAACGGCCTCTTCAATGCCAGTCTCGAAGGCAACGCCTTCCGCGCCATCGTTATCGATGCGGAACATGAGATTGACGAGAACGCGTTCAGGGGTCTCGTAAGGGCGGCGGCTGCGCTGAACACCTCACGCGGCAAGAAGGCGCCCAAGCGCAAGGTCTCCCGCAAGGCCTAGAGAGCAAAAACGCCGCGCAGTCTCGGCGGTCGTGTAGCACCTGAAAGGTCCGCTGGTCCGTCCCTACGAATCTGATCTTCACGCATATGGAACATGACCTCATCATTCGCAGCGGCGTTATCGTCACCGCGGCGTGGAACGGCCCGGCCGATATCGGCATTCGAGACGGCGTGATCGCGCAGGTGGGGGGCGCGATGCGCGGGCGGCGCGAGCTCGATGCGGCCGGCCGCTATGTGCTTCCCGGCGGCGTCGATATCCACGTCCATCTCAGCCAAGCGGCGCGGCCGGAGCCCGGTCGCGAGTTGTGGGTGGACGACTTCTGGACGGGTTCCCGGGCGGCCATCGCCGGCGGCGTGACGACGATCGGCAACATGACATTTCAGTGGGCCGGCGAGCGGGTGCGCGACGCGCTTGACCGGGATCTCGCCGCGGCGCGCCGCGACGCGGCGGTCGATTTCGTGCTGCACCCCGTGCTGACCGAACCGACGGCGGCGGCAATCGAGGAAGTGCGCACGCTCGCGGCACAGGGGCACGGCAGCCTGAAGATCTTTATGAGCCGCGACAACTTCGACACGGAGATCGACGGGTACCTCCGGGCGATGCGCGCCGCCGCCGAGACCGGGCTGATCACTTTGGTGCACTGCGAAGACGGCGCGCTCCAGCGGTTTCTCAAAGGACGGCTGGCGGAGGAAGGCCGCGCCGGTCTTCGACACTATCCCGAGAGCCGGCCGGATTACACGGAAGCGGTCGCGACCGAACGGGCCATCGGCTTTGCGCGGGCGACGGGCGCCGCGGTCTACGTGGTCCATCTCTCCTCGTCGGCGGCCCTGGCCCGGTGCCGCGCGGCCCGCGCCGAGGGGCTGCCCGTGTATGTGGAGACACGGCCGCTTTACCTGTATCTGACCCGCGAACGGCTCGAGGAGCCGGACGGCGCCAAATACACCGGCGCGCCTCCGCTTCGCGAGCAGGCGGACGTCGACGCCATCTGGGCCGGCGTCGCGGGCGGCGATATTCAGGCCGTCTGCACGGATCACGCGCCGTGGACGCTCCGTCAAAAGACCGATCCCTCGCTCACGGTGGCCACCGTGCGGAACGGCGTCGCCGATCTCGAGACCCTCATGCCGATGCTCTTTTCGGAAGGCGTCCGCACGGGGCGCATCTCGCTGTCGCGTTTCGTGGAGCTCACCAGCACGAACGTCGCCAAGATCTTCGGCCTGTACCCGCGAAAGGGCACGATCGCGGTGGGCTCGGACGCCGACCTCGTCGTCTGGGATCCGGACCTGTCGCGCACCATCGACGGCGCGTCGATGCAGTCGCGCGCGGGATATTCCGTGTACGATGGGCGCGAGGTCTGCGGATGGCCCGTGTTTACCATCAGCCGAGGAGACGTGGTGCTCGATCGTACCCAGATCACCGCCGAACGGGGCCGCGGCCGGTGGCTTGAGGTCCGGGCCGCGGGGCGGACCGAGCCGCGACTGTAGCCCGGCCGCCCTTCTGCAGCGCCGTTTCTCAGGTCTGCAGCAGCGCGGTCAGGGCGGCGGCGTGCGGCAGCGTGTCGAGCCGCCGGACGGCGTCCCGGCACGGCGGCCGCGGCGTCCGGCCCGATCACCGGCTCCGCCAGCCTCGTGAACTTTTCTTCAATCGCGCGTCCGCCCGGCCCCGGCGTTCAGCCCCTCCGACCGGGCGCACTCGCCGACGAGCTGCCGGTCGTCCAGCGTGACGAGGACGCGCGCGGGCCGCGAGGCCGGCAGGCGCGCCGTCAGGGACGGATCCTCCGAGACGTCGATCAGCCGAGACAGCGATCTGATGTGCTCGTTGCGAAGGCTCGACTCGGTCGAACGCGCCGGGTCCCGTCTCTCCCAGCACCATCGCGGCGGCGAGCGCGTGGGGGATCGAAAACTTCGCCGCGAGCGGGGTCGCGGGTTCGCGGTTGCCCAAGAGCGCGGCCGAACGGTACGTCGCGACCACGACGCGGCGCACGCGATCGGGAGCAAACGGCACGCGCCGCCGGAGATCCAGCAGCGCGTCGAGCGCGCTGTGGACTCCGAGACAGCACGCGTGGTGCTTGAAGTAGAGCTCACCCGTGATCGCCCACTCATCGCCCAGCCCTGCGGACAGCGCCGCGGCCTCCAGACCCGTCCCGAGGATCTGACCGAGCACTGCATCGAGGGCCGCCGGGTCATGCGTCAGGCCGCTCCGGATGCTTTCGGCCGCGACGAACGCGTTCTGAGCCGCGACGCCGGCAAAGAGGTTCCGCACCGTGCCGCCAAGCCGCGCGGCGTTCCAGTCCGCCGGCGACGAGGAGGGCCGCGCCCTGCTGCACCGCCGCCGCGAACTGTTCCGGCGAGAACCTCCAGAGTCTCGCCAGGCCCGCCGCGGCCGCGACCGCGACGGCCGTGCCGTGCGGGTGAACCGACGGCGACAGCTGCGACGCGTGGCCGACACGGGCGCCCGTTTCGTAGCCGGCGACGAACGCGGTCAGGAGATCGGCGCCTGAGCGTCCCTCGTCCTCGGCGGCGGCGAGGACCGCGGGCCAGACATGCGCGCCGGGATGACCTTTCGCGAACAGGTTCGTCTCGTCGAGCTCGAGCGCGACGATCGCCGCGGCGTTGAACAGAGCGGCGGCCGCCGGATCCGCTCGAACCGCCGTCCCCACGAGCGTCGCACGGCCTGGCCGAAGGCCGAGCGCCGTCGCGAACGCGGGCATCCCGTCGTCGCGGCTGCCGGCGAGGTTGCAGCCGACGAGGTCGAGGACGATGAGGGCGGCCCGCCGCAAAACGTCGGCCGGGATGTCGGAGATGTTCAGGCCCGAGGCCCATGCCGCCAGGTCGGCGAGATGGCGTTCGGTGGTGTGAGGCCGCCATGCACACTAATGTTCAGGTTCGCGCCGCGCGAAGTCCTCGAACCACAGGAGTCGCGGCGATGTGATCGAACGTCCACGGTGCCTGTTTCACGATCATGCGCCACCGAGGCGGTGTGCAGATGAACATTCCGAACCGGTTGATGGCCCCGACGCCCGAGCAGCGGAGCAAGGCGCTTGGAAGTGCTGGAGACCGGGAAGACCTACGGCGGGGAAGAAACCGAGCGCTTTGAGGCGGAACTGGCCGCGTGGTGCCGCCGCCGGTACGGCGTCACGGCGAACTCGGGCACCTCGATTTGCCTGCTCGCGCTGGACGCGAAGCGCATCGGCCCGGGCGACGAAGTGCATCCTGCCGGCCAACGGCTACGTCGGCGTGCTGGCCGCCGTCGTCAAGCGCGGCGCCACGCCTGTATTTGTGGAGGTCGACGCCGAGACGTCCAACATCCGGCCGGACGCGGTCGAGGCCGCGGTCACGCCTCGGACGAAGGCGGTCTTCGCCATTCACGACTATGGGTTTCCGTGCGACATGGACCCGATCATGGAGACGGCCAGAGCGGCACGGCCTGTTCGTGATCGAGGACGCCGCGCACGCGCTCGGGGCCGAGTACAAGGGCCGGCGGGCCGGCGGCATCGGCGACATGGGGTTCTTCAGCTTTTCGGGAAGATGATCACGATTTTCGGGCCCGGCGGCGGCGCGGTCACGGACGACCGCGCGCTCGCGGAGGACCTGTCGAGCCTCCGGGATCAGGGGCGGGTGCGGGATGAGCGGATCAGCTTCGTCCGGCGGACCGACACCCAGTGGTACGACCAGCGCTGGGTCGGCTACAACATGCACATGACGGAGCTCTGCGCGGCGCTCGGCCGCATCGACCTGGGGCGCCTGCCGCAGTATGTGGCGCACCGGCGAGGGCGGCCGCGTATTATACCGCGCGCTTTCAGGAGGCCGGGGTGCCCCTGCGGCTGCCGCCCGCGCGACCGTGGGCGGCGCCGTCGTACCTCCATTACACCGTCTGGAGCCCCGAGCGGGACGCGCTGCGAGAGACGCTGGCCGAGCGCGGGATTGAGGCGATCGCCCTGTATCCCACGCCGCTCCATTTGCTGACGCCGGTGATGGAGCAATACAGCACGCGGGCGGGGCAGTTCCCGGTCGCCGAACGGCTGTGCAGCGAGACGCTGTCGCTCCCCGTCGGCCCGCACATGAGCGACGACAAGCTGGCCTACGTCGCCGACGCGGTCATCGGCCACTTCGCCGGGCGCGAGACGGCGGCGGCCGTCCGGCCGTAACGGACAGACCGCCCGCCCCCGGTATCGGTGACGTACCAGCCCCGGTGGGTCGCAGTGCGGTCCTGTCTAGTTGCGACACTGCCAAACGCGCCCTCTTTGGCGCGGGATGCCAGCTGACGAGCGATCGGCTTCGGCTCGTGTGCCACGTCGGTCTCCGCTGACGGCGGGGTGGCACGCGAACAAGATGACGGGCACGTCTGAGTCGGCGTTTCTCGAGGGAGCGCCGCGCCCATCGACGGAGCATCACGCAATCGGCCATCAGACACATGACGGAGGTGCACTGTTGAATCGACCCGTCCGCACGATTATTCAACCCGAGGACGTGCATCGGACGCCGAGTTATGTCGCCGCCATTCGCGCGGGTGACACACTGTACCTTGCGGGCCAAGTCGGTCGCGACGCACAGGGGAACATAGTGGGCCCCGGAGATGCCGTTGCACAGGCGCGGCAAGTGTATGCGAACATTGGTCGGGTGCTTGCGGCCGCGGGTGCGGGGTGGGGTGATGTTGTAAAAGTGACCACGTATCTCGTCGACCGGGCTGATTCTCCCGGCGTAAGCCAGGTGCGGTTCGAGCATTTCGGCGACCATCGGCCGCCTCACACCGGTCTGATCGTGGCAGGACTCGGCAGTCCGGAGCTGCGCGTCGAGGTAGATATCATCGCGTTTCTGGGGACGTGACCGAATCATTCCATCGCCGCGAGGTAGTCGGACGTTCCAACGCGCAACGGCTTCCGTACGCGGGCACGTGGGCCGGCGGTCCACAGGGCGGGCGCGAATGCGTTGCCTTCGAGGCACTCGGACGGCGAGAATACGAGCACAAGATTTTCGTCCGACTGAGCCAGAGGAAGTGCGCACCGCTCCTTCCGGAGGACGGGCGTACGGTCGAGCGATATCGAAGGCGCTTCGGTTCCATCAACCGTACGCGGGCGGGGCAGTTTCCAGTCGCCGAGCGGCTGTGCGCCGAGACGCTGTCGCTGCCCGTCGGCCCGCACATGAGCGACGACAAACTGGCCTACGTCATCGACGCGGTCATCGGCCACTTCGCCGGACGAGACCGCGCCGGCGGCCCCCGCGCCGCCGTAGCGGACGGGGCGCCGGCGCGCGCACCTGCGACGTCTGCATCCCGGCGCGGAGGCAGGAAGGTTCGGGACCTCATCGTGGACTCCGCGTCGGGTGGCTCTGCTTCTCGCGATCTGCCTCGGGGTCTGAGCCACCGCGTCGCTAGAGGTTATCGCCCGGCGAGGGAACGCTCGCGCCGTGGACCTGCCGGCCCTCGCGCGCGTCCTGCTCGATGCGTTCGGGGGCGCGGTGCTCGGGGCGGCCGTATCCTCCGCCGCCGCCCGAGCGAACGATCAGGCGGTCCCCCGCCCGCAGCGATTCGTGCACTTTCGACCCGAGCACTCGGGCCGTCCCGTCGCGCACCAGCACGCACGCGCCCGGCGCCGCCGTGCCCCCGCCGAAGAGGCCCGGCGCGCCGTGGCGGTGCCGATCGGAGTGCAGCCCGAACGTGACGTCCTCCTCGAGGATGCGGTACGCGCGCTCCATGCCGAGGCCGCCGCGATACTCGCCGTCGCCGCCGGAGTTGGGGACGAGGCCGTAGCGCAGGATCTCGAGGAACGGGAACTCGATTTCCACCGATTCCACGGGCGTGTTCTGGCCGTTCGTCAGCGGCATGATCATGCCGTCGGCGCCGTCCTGGCACCACAGCGCGCCGTTCCCGGCGCCGAGCACTTCGGAGAGGATGCGGGCGTGGCCGCCCGCGCGGTAGCCGAACGAGATGCCGGTCTGGGCGTCGAAGCCCGGCGCCATCACGCTGCCTCGGCAGCACGGGCGCGAGCGCCATGTTGACCGCGTCGAAGATCTTATAGCAGGCGCTGGTCCGCGCCCGGGTGGCGGCCGGCCAGCGCGGGTTCAGCAGGCAGCCGAGCGGCGCCGTCACGTGGACCGGCCGCATGCTGCCGGCGTTGACCAGCAGATGCGTGATCCCGAGGATCGCGGCGACGGTCGTCCGGACGCTCGAGAGCGTCGAGCCCCACGGCACGTTGATGAAGCCCCGCGCCTGCGGGTCCGTGCCGGCAAAGTCGATCGTCATGTCGCTCCCGGCGATGCGGACGGTCGCGCGCACGTAGAACGGGCCCGCGCCGGTGCCGTCGTCCTCCATGTACGCCTCGCCGTAGTACTCGCCGTCCGGGATCGCGGCGATGGCCTGCCGGGAGATCCGCTCGCCGTAGTCCTGGACGTCGGCCATGAACTCCGCGATCGCGTCCACCCCGTATTTCCGGGCGAGCGCCCGCACGCGGGACTCGCCGGTACGGCACGCGGCGATCTGCGCGTCGAAATCCGCCAGCACGGTCCGGGGCGCGCGCACGTTGGCGCCGAAGAACTTCCCGAACGGCGAGGACCGCCACTCGTCGTCGAGCGGGATCCGCATCGGCGGGAAGACGATGCCCTCCTGGAACACGTCGGTCGCCCGCGCGTTGCTGGCCGCTGCGCCGCCCCCGAGGTCCAGGTGATGGACGTTGGCGCAGCTGACGCCGAGCAGCCGGCCGTCGAGCCGGATCGGCGTGAACAGCAGCACGTCGTTGATGTGCTGGCCGCCGTGGAACGGGTCGTTGACGACGAACGCCTCGCCGTCCTGGAGCGACGCGAACTCGTACTCCTCGGCGATCGCGGCGGCCGCGGGGTCGATCGCGTTCAGCAGCTGCGGGATGTAGTTGGCGATCGCGACGGTATTGCCGCGCGGATCGAGGACCGCCGTCGCGATGTCGCGGACCTCGCGCACGATGGTCGAGTGCGCGGAGCGGTAGAGGTTGACGCCCATCTCCTCCGCGGTCGCCGCGAAGGCGTGGCCGATCACCGACAGCGTCACCGGGTTCATGCGCCGGCCTCCAGGATGAGGTTGCCGAGCCGGTCGGCGCGGGCCGACCAGCCGTCCGGCACGTACGTCGTCGCCGTCGGCTCTTCGATCACGCACGGCCCGGGGAGGCGGCTGCCGGCGTCGATCTCGCTCTCGGGGATGGTAGCCCTCGGCGCGGGGCGCCGGGCCGGCGCGCCGGCCCGGCGCGGGACGGATCGCGCGCAGCGGCGAGGGCGCGGCGGCGATCAGCCGGTACCCGACCACTTCCACGTCCTGCTCGCGGACCGCATGCCCGTAGCGGACCCGGTGCGCTTCGTGGAACGCCTCGACCGCCGCCGCGACCGGCATCCCGTCGCACGGCACGCCGATCTCGTAGGCCTGGCCGACGTATCGCATGTCCATTTCCCGGCGGCACGTCACCTCCGCCCACGGACGCTCGTAGGACTGGAACTCCCGGTGCGCCTGGGCCTCGAGGTCGGCGAACAGCGCCGCGACGTCCTCGTCGGCGACGCGCGCCGCCAGCATGACGCGCGTGATCGAGAAGTCCTGGCGCGTATCGGCCAGCAGCAGGCCGTACGCGGAGACGAGGCCGGGGTTGACCGGCACGAGCACGCGCGAGATGCCGAGGTCGGACGCCACCGCCACCGCGTGCAGCGGCCCGGAGCCGCCGTACGCCACGATCGTGTAGTCGCGCGGGTCGTGTCCGCGCTCGACGGACACAAGCCGGACGGCCTGGGCCATCGTGACGTTGACGAGGCGCAGCACGCCCTCGAGCGTCTCGAGGCGCGGCAGCCCCACGCGGTCGGACAGGGCGCCGAGCGCCGCCTCGGCGGCCGCCGCGTCGAGCCGCAGCCGCCCGCCGAAGAACGCCTCGGGGCGGATGCGCCCGACCAGGACGTTCGCGTCCGTGACGGTGAGGCGCGCTGCCGCCCTTGCCGTACGCCGCCGGGCCCGGGTCCGCGCCCGCGCTCTCCGGGCCGACCTTGAGAATGCCGCCGCGGTCCACGTCGGCGATGCTGCCGCCGCCGGCGCCCACGGTGGTGATGTCGATCATCGGGACGTTGAGCGGCAACCCGGCGATCTTGTACTCGCGCGTGACGCCCGGCCGGCCGTCCGTCACGAGGCACACATCGGTGCTGGTCCCCCCCATATCGAAGGTGATCGTGTTGAGAAAACCGGCCTCGAGCGCGGCCGTGGTGGCGCCGACGACGCCGGCCGCGGGCCCCGACAGAATCATTTTCGCCGCGTGGCGCCGGATCGCGTGGGCCGGAATGGTGCCGCCGTTGGCCTGCACGATGGTGACGGGCCCGCGGAAGTCTCGCTGCGCGCAGCCGGTCCTCGAGGCGGGACAGGTAGCGGTCCACGACGGGCTTCGCGTAGGCGCTGATGACGGATGTGCTGGTGCGCTCGTACTCGCGAAACTGCGGCAGGACGTCGGAGGACCGGGTGACGGCCACCCCGGGCAGCGCCGCGGCGAGCGCCTCTTCGGCGGCGATCTCGTGCACGGCGTTGGCGTACGAGTGGAGAAAGCAGATCGCGACCGACTGGATGCGCTCCTCGCGGACCAGCCGCGCGACATGCTCGACGAAGGCAAAGTCCCGCAGCGGCCGCCGGACGGCGCCGTCGGGCCCCATGCGCTCGTCGGCCTCGATGATGTGGTCGCGGGAGACGAGCGGCTCCGGCTGCCGGTAGAACAGGTCGAACAGGCGCGTCTTGGCCTGCCGCTGGATCAGCAGCACGTCGCGGAAGCCCTTCGTGGTGACGAGGCACGTGCGGGCGCCCTTGTGCTCGAGCACCGCGTTCGTCACGACGGTCGAGCCGTGGATCAGCGCGGCGATCTCGGACGGCGGCACGCCGCATTCGGCCACCGCCGCCAGCACCGCGCGCTCCGGCTCCGCCGGCGTGGACATGACTTTGCCGGTCGCCTCGATATGGTCGCCCCTGGACAGCACCCAGTCGGTGAAGGTGCCGCCGGTTTCAATGCCGAGCCGGAGCCCGATCATACGTCGTCTCTCGCCAAGTACGTCCTCCTTCACACGCTCCGCTACCGCGACCGAACCCGCGGATCGAGCAGATCCCGGAGCCCGTCGCCCAGCACGTTGAATGCGAGCACCAGGATCGAGATCGCGAGCCCGAGGAAGGTCTGCGATCCGTCACTGGGCGAGGTTGTTCCGGGCCGATGCGATCATGGAGCCCCATTCCGAGATCTCGGGCGCGGATCAGTGTCCCTCGAGCATACAACTCCTCCTCGGTGTTTGTGTGAAGAATCGAAATACCGTTTCGCTTTTTGAAACAATGTAGCGGTATTTGGAGGGGTTGTTTCTCTCACCGCGAAGGATTTCCTTGCCGAACCTCAGGAGGGATAGCGATGGCCCAGACCCCTGTTCGCGACGTCCGCTACAAGCCCGTCATGACGGACGAAATGATCGAGGCCGCCGCGCGCGTGTTGCGGAGCGGCAAGTATATTCGAAGCTTTCCCCTCGACGATTCGGAGGGGAAGCGCTTCGAAGACGAGTTCTGCGCGTACATCGGCGCGCCCCACGCGGTGAACGTCTCGAGCGGCACCGCTGCCCTGCACATCGCGCTGCTGGCCGCGGGCATCGGCCCCGGCGACGAGGTCATCACCGTGCCGAACACCTTCTCCTCCGTCGCCGACGTGATCATCCTGTGCGGGGCCAAGCCCGTGCTGGTGGACGTCGAGCCGGATACGTACAACATGAACGTCGCGCTCGTCGAGCGGGCCGTTACGCCCAAGACGAAGGCGATCATGCCGGTGCACATGAACGGGCAGGCGGTCGACATGGATCCCCTGATGGCGATCGCGCGCCGCCACGGGCTCAAGGTCGTCGAGGACGTCTGCCACGCGGCCGGCGCCAGGTACAAGGGCAAGTTCCTCGGAACCTTTGGAGAGGCCGGCGCGTTCTCGTTCGTCCAGAACAAGTGCATCTCGGTCGGCGGGGAAGGCGGCATGGTGGTCACCTCGGATCCCCAGATCTGGGAGACCTGCATGATGCTGGCTAACCACGGCCGCGGCCGCCGCTGGTTCGACGGACACAAGGCCTACCACATCTACCGGGCGCAGCAGATCGAGCTGGTCGGGTTCAACTACCGCCAGAACGAGCTGCTCTCGGCGATCGGCCGGATTCAGCTCCGCTACCTCGACGAGTGGAACGTGCGCCGGCGGGAGAACGCGGCCCTCTACGGCACGCTCATGAGCAAATTCAAGCACGACCTTACGCTGCCCGTGACCCGGCCGTACTCGGAGCACTCCATGCTGCGGTTCGTCGTGCAGACCCCGCGGCGCGACGAGCTGCGCGACTACCTCGAGAAGCGCGGCATTCACGTCATGGTCGAGTACGGCACGCCGATCCATCTCGACCACGCGTACCAGCCGTACTGCGGCGCGCCCGAGGGCACGTTCCCCGTGACGGAGCGCCTGGCGCAGACGATCCTCACGCTGCCGTGCTACCAGACGCTTGGACCCGACGACATCGGCGAGGTTGCGTCGGCGGTCCAGCAGTTCTACGGTGGGTGAGGCCGCGGCACCGGTCCGGTACCGGTGCCTGTGGACGCCGTTCGACGACGAGATGCGGGACGCGATGCTGCGTCCCACGGCCGGGCCAGTGTACTATGACGGGCCGGAGGTGGAGGCGTTCGAGCGCGAAGCGGCGGCGTACCTCGGGGCGGCCCGGGGAGTCGGCGTATCCTCCGGCACGTCGGCGCTGCACCTCGCGATGCTGGCCATGGGCATCGGCCCCGGCGATGAGGTGGTCTGCGCGGCGAACGCGTACCTGACCGCGCCCGAGTGCGCGATCCACGTCGGCGCGACGCCCGTCTATTGCGACGTGCTCGATGCGACGGCGAACCTCGACGCGAGCACAGTCGAGCCGGTGCTGACGCCGCGCACCAAAGCGATCGTCGCCATCCACAACTACGGCCATCCGGTCGACATGGATCCGCTGATGGATCTGGCCCGCCGGCGGGGGCTGTTCGTGATCGAGGACATCGCCCACGCGTTCGGCGCGCGATACAAGGGGCGGCGGGTCGGGTCGCTCGGGCACGCGAGCTTCACGAGCTTCGCACGGAAGATCGTCACGGTAGCGGGACAGGGCGGGATGGCGTTCACCTCGGACCTCGAGTGGGCGCGCCGGATGGCGCTGCTGCGCCGGCACGGATGGGAGTCCGGCGCGGCGTACCGAGGCCGGCTCGCGCTCGTCGGCTTCAACCATACGCTGGGCGAGTCGCTCGCGGCCGTGGGCCGCGTGTCGCTCTCCCGCGTCGACCGCAACAGCGCCGTGCGGCGCGCCAACGCGCTCCGGTACACCGAAGGCCTCGCCCGGCTCAACGCCCGCGGCGCCGCGCTTCGCCTGCCGGTCGAGCTACCGTACGCCGCGCACGCGTGGTTTCACTACGTCGTCCGCACCGCCCGCCGGGACGAGCTCGTCGCATTTCTCTCCGAGCGGGGGATCGAGGCGGGCATTCACTACCGGCATACGGTGTACCGGGAACCGGCCTACGTGGCGCGCACCGGGGTGGATCCAGAGCCCCGGCCGGTCGCGGACCGGATCGTGTCGGAGATCATGACGCTGCCGTCGCACCCCGAGATGGGGGCCGGCATCGACCACGTCATCGGAGCGATCGCCGAGTTCCCATGGACCGCGACCTCGCGTACCGCTCGCTCGTAGAGCTCGGGCGCCTGCTGGACGAGCGCCAGGTCTCGCCCGTCGACATCGTCCGGGCGTTCCTCGGGCGGATCGACCGGTACAACGGCCGGCTGGCGAGCTACATCACGGTCTGCGGTGAGGGGGCTCTCGCGGAGGCGCGCGCGGCGGAGCAGGAGATCGCGCGGACCGGCCGCCGCCGCGGCCGGCTGCACGGCCTGCCGGTCGCGCACAAGGACGTGAGCCTGACGCGGGGCGTGCGGACCACCGCGCATTCGCGCTGCCTGCTCGAGTACGTACCGGACCGCGACGCGACCCACGTGCGGCGGCTCCGCGACGCCGGCATGATCCTGCTCGGCAAGACGAACACCACCGAGTTCGCTTGCGGCACGATGGACCTGTTCGGCGTGCACCGCAACCCGTGGGATCTCGGCCGCTACGCCGGCGGGTCGAGCGGCGGCTCGGCCAACGCGCTCGCGGCGGGCCTGGCGGTCGCGGCGACCGGTTCGGACACGGGCGGCTCCATCCGGGTCCCGGCGAGTTTTTGCGGGATCGTCGGTCTCAAGCCGACCTACGGGCGCGTGAGCCGCAACGGCCTCCTGCCGCTCAGTTGGAGCATGGACCACGTTGGCCCGATGGCACGCAGCGCGGCCGACTGCGCGCTGCTCCTCACCGCCATGGCAGGGCACGACCCGGCCGATCCGACCAGCGCCAGGGCGCCCGTCCCCGACTTCGCCGAGGGGCTGCAGGCGGGGATCCGGGGCATGGTCCTCGGCGTCCCCCGGCAGCACTACTACGAGGGGCTGGATCCCGAGGTCGACGCGGCGCTGCGCGCGGCGCTGCGCCAGCTGGAGTCCCTCGGCGCACGGCTCGAGCCGGTCGATCTCCGGCTCGCCGCGCACGTCACCGCGCCGGGCGGGGTTCTCATCATGGCGGAGGCCTACGGCCTGCACGCGGCGGGCCTGCGCGAGCGCGCGCGCGACTACGGCACGCGCACCCGCCGGCGGATCGCGTCGGGTGCGTGCTACACGAGCGGCGAGTACGAGGACGCGGCGCGCGTCCGCGTCGCCTGGACCGATCAGGTCAACGCGGTGCTCGGGCGGGTGGACGCGATCGTGACGCCGACGCTGCCGCAGCCCGCGTTTTCGGTCGAGATGCAGCTGGACGAGCCCCCGGACACGAGCTGGGGCACGCGGCAGTTCAACATGTCGGGGCATCCGGCGCTCACGGTACCTTGCGGCTTCACCTCCGCGGGGCTGCCGGTCGGCATGCAGCTGGCGGGCCGGTATTTCGACGAAGCGTCGCTGTTCCGCATCGCGCATGCGTACGAGCAGGCGACGCCCTGGCACACGCGCCGCCCGGCGCTCGCGGAGGCCGCGGCATGACGCGCGGCGGGCAGGACCGGACAGACGAGATCCGCGCCGAGCTTGCCCGCCGGGGGATCGCCGTGGACGACGACGACCTCGCCGCGATCGTGCAGAACGTCGCGGCGCACCGGGACGGGCTCGAGCGCGCGCGGGAGGCCGTCCCCGGCGATCCCGCGGTTCCACACGGCTTCGTACCACCGGCGCCGGCGGACGACGCGGCGCCGCATGCCGGAGGCTGAGCGGGGTGCGATGATGTCGACCGACGTGCGCGCCAAGGACGTGCGCGCCAGGATGGAGATCCCGTACAAGTTCCCCTATCCCGTGACCGACGAGATGCTGCGCGCCGTCCACGACGTGATGCGGCGGCGCATCCACTACTTCGGCCCCTACACCGATGCGCTCGAGGCGAAACTGGCGGCGCTGAGCGGCACGGCCCGCGCCGTGGCCTGCACGTCGGGCAGCAGCGCGATCCTGATCGGGCTGCACGCGTGTGGCGTGCGTGCCGGTGACGAGGTCGTCATGCCGGCCAACATCTACGGCGGCGTCCCGGAGGCGGCGCTGCAACTGGGTGCCATGCCGGTTCTGGTCGACGTCGAGCCCGAGACCGACAACATCGACGTGGATCAGGTGGAGGCGGCGCTGACGCCGCGCACCCGCGCAATCGCCGTCCAGCACTGCTACGGCCACGCGGTCGACATGGACCCGCTGTGCGCGCTCGCCAAGCGCCGCGGCGTGCGGATTCTCGAGGACGCGGCGCACACGCTGGGCGGCCGCTACAAGGATCGGCCGACCGGCGGCCTCGGCGACGTCGGCGTCTTCGCGTTCAGCAACAAGGGTATTTCCGCCACCGGGGTGGGCGGCGCCGCGACCACCGAATGATCCCGGCCTCGCGCAGGACCTCGTCGACCGGCGGTACCACGGCCGCCGGGGGGGCTACGAGATTCACGCGCTGGGCTACAACTTCCGTCTGACCGAGATGGTGGCCGCGGTCGCGTCCTGCCAGCTCGACCAGCTGCCGGCCTGGAACGCGGAGCGGCGGCGTTCCGCCGCCGACTACACCCGCCGGTTCCGCGACCTCGGCCTGCCGCTCGGCCTGCCGGTGGAGCGGCCGTACGCCGCTCACACGTGGCTGCACTACGTCGTCCGGCTCAAGGAGCGCGACGCGCTCTCGGAACACCTGCAGGGCTGCGGCGTCACGACGGCGGTCCACTATCCCGTGCCGGTCCACCTCCAGGCGGGGCTCGCCGAGAGGCTGCCCTACCGCGAAGGGCAGTTTCCCCGCAGCGAGGCGGCGTGCCGGCAGATCCTGTCGCTGCCGTGCCACCCCGCGGTGGGGGAGGCCGAGGTCGAGTACGTGACGGCCGCGATCGCGGAGTTCTTCGCCGGCCGCGGCTGATCCAGAGAAGGGAGGGGCGCATGAAGATTCCGTACCGCGCGCCGATCGTGACCGATGAGATGCGCCGCAAGGCGCTCGAGGTGCTGGAAAGCGGCAAGACGTTCGGCGGCCAGGAGACCGAGCGCTTCGAGGTCGAGCTCGCGCAGCGCTGTGGCTGCCGCTACGGCGTGACCGCGAACTCCGGCACGTCGGTGACGATGCTCACGCTGGACGCGCGCGGCATCGGCCCGGGCGACGAGGTGATCATGGCCGCGAACGCCTACATCGGCGTCCTCGCGGCCGTCGTGAAGCTCGGCGCCACGCCGGTACTGGTCGAGGCCGACCCCGACACCGGCAACATCGCGCCGGCGGCGGCCGCCGCGGCGATCACCCCGAAGACCCGCGCGGTCGTGCCGATCCACATGTACGGCTTCCCGTGCGACATGGACCCGATCGTCGCCGCGGCGCGGGCGCGCGACGTGTTCGTGCTGGAGGACGCGGCCCACGCGCTCGGCGCGGAGTACCGGGGCCGGCCGGCCGGCGGTCTCGGCGACGCGGGGTTCTTCAGCTTCTCCGGCAAGATGATCACCGTGTTCAGCACGGGCGGCGCCGTCGTCACCAACGACCGCGCGCTGGCCGAGGGCATCTCGAGCCTGCGCGACCAGGGCCGGCTGCGGGACGAGCAGATCAGCTTCATCCGCCGCACCGACGCGCGCTGGTACGATCAGCGGTGGATCGGCTACAACATGCACCTGTCCGAGATGTCGTGCGCGCTCGGCCGCCTCCAGCTCCAGTTGCTCGGCGACTTCACGGCGAAGCGGCGGCGGGGCGCCGCGTACTATACCGCGCGCTTCCAAGACGCGGGACTGCCGTTCCGGCTGCCGCCCGAGCGTCCCTGGGCGAACCCGTCGTACCTGCACTACGTGGTCTGGACCTCGCAGCGCGACGCGCTGGCCGAGTTCCTCGGCCGGCGCGAGGTCGCGGCGAGCATCCACTACCCGACGCCGCTGCACCTGCTGGGGCCGATGAAGGCCCGCTACGGCACCCGCGAGGGCCAGTTCCCGATCGCGGAGCGGCTGTGCCGCGAGAACCTTTCCCTGCCCGTGGGCCCGCACATGACCGACGAGATGCTGGCCCGCGTGGCCGACTCGGTGATCGCGTTCTTCAAGGAGGGCCGCGCCGCGGCGTAGCGGCGCCGCGCTCCTCGCCCTGAAGCGACCGCGGCCGTCCCCCAGGGGACGGCCGCGGCCATTCGCGGGCATCGCGCTCAGGCGACGCGGTCCCCGCGGCTCGAATCCGCTACGGGAAGAGCCGACCGCACCACGGCGTGAGCCGCTGAAACGCTTCGGCAAACTTGACGGCGGGATCTCCCGCGACGTACGCGGCCTGGGTGCCACGCTGCTGCGAGCGCGTGCGGTAGCGCTCGACGTGGTAGGGCTGCGCGCGAAACTCGGCCGTCGCGCGCATCTTCGCGTCCATCGTGTCCGTGATGTCGATGTAGTAGTCGGGCACGAAGCCCGTCATCTCCGTCAGCGGCTGGGTGGGCTCGCACGCGAAGATCTGCGTCGGCGTCATGACCGGCAGATCGGGCTCGACGCCGGCCAGACCAGTGTAGTATGCGGCCTCCATCGTCGCTTGGTACGTCGTCGTGTGATCGGGGTTGTACGGTTCCTTCGCCGGGTGCGTGATGATGATCCGCGGCCGGAAGGTCCGGATCTCGCGCACGAGCCGCATCAGCCGATCGAAATCAAAGGTCAGCGGCTGGTCGCGGTAGTCGTAGAAGACGATCTCGACGCCGAGGATCTCCGCCGCGGCCCGGGCCTCGGTGCGCCGCACCTCGGCCACCTCCTCCTCGGTCGTCTTGCCGCCGCGCGCCTTCCAAAACTCGTTCGACTCCCCGCGCGCGCCCGGGCTCATGACGGCCACCCGGACGTGCGACCCGGCCGCGGCGTACCGGGCCAGCGTCCCGCCCGCCCGGACGCAGAAGTCCGCCGCGTGGGCGCTGATGCACAACACACGATCATCGGCCATGTCGAATCCCTCCTCGGGGTGCGAGCGCGTTCAGCGGGCGGGGCTGTCGAGCACCTGCCGGTTGACCAGAAACGCGGGCGGCCGGCCCTCGAAGGCCTCGACCACCTGCTGGGCGGCGTCGCGCTGGCCCTGCCTAATCGAGTCCTCAGAGTAGAAGCCGATGTGTCCCGACACCGTCACGTTCGGGAGCGAGAGGAGCGGGTGGTCGGTCGGCAGCGGCTCTTCGGCGAACACGTCGAGCCCCGCGCCGGCGAGCCGCCCCTCGCGCAGCGCGTCGACGAGGGCGACCTCGTCGACCACGCCGCCGCGCGACGTGTTGACCACGACGGCGCCGGGCTTCATCATCGCGATCGCCTCGCGCGAGACGATTTGGCGCGTCTCGGGCGTCATCGGGAGGTGGATCGAGAGGATGTCGGCCTCGGACACGCAGGTCGTGAAATCCACGGACCGCACGCCTTCGGTCTGGAAGACGGCCTCTCCCAGGTACGGGTCGTGCGCGATGACGTCGAGGCCGAGCGCGCGGCCCTTGCGCCCGGTCGCCCGCGCGATGTTGCCGAACCCGAGCAGGCCGAGGGTCAACCCGGCCATCCGCCGAACCGGGACGATCGGCTTGATGTGCCACTCGCCGGACCGTACCGCCCGGTCGGCCGCGACCAGCTTGCGCGTGACGGCGAGCATGAAACCGATCGCGTGCGAGGAGACCTCGTCCACCGCGTAGAGCGGCCCGTTGGTCACCCAAATGCCCCGCGCGGTGGCCGCCGCCACGTCGAGCCGGTCGACGCCAGTGCCGTAATGCGCGATGATCCGGCAGCGGGTCAGTCTATCGATTTTCGCCGCGTCCAGGATACCGCGGGAGTGCAGCACGGCATCGACCAGCGGGGCCGCGCGGTCGAAGGCGCTGGGGTCGTCCATGTCCACCGGTTCGACGCGGATGCCCTTGGGCTCTAGAATGCCGCGCTCGACCGCGATGTCATAGGACGGCTGGCGTCTCGATTGCGTACGCACGCAGTACCAGGACCGTTCAGTCATCGGCGTACCTTCTCCCAAAGACCGCCGCTGGGACGGCATCATGGAACGATGATGTCACTCAGACGGAGCGACAGTACGCGGAGCGAAACGGTCTTTCGACACCCGCAAGACTTCTCCATGGATCGCCTGCCCCCTTTTGAACTCACACGGTTCGTTCCGATGAGGATCGGTCCGGTGAGCGACTCGAGGGCGTACGCCGCCGGACACGCCGGATGGCCTACTGCCACTCCGCGTGGAACAGGTCTCTGATTTCGCGACAGCTGAGGCCCGCACTTAGGAGCGCGACGAGCTTGACCCGGGCCTTGAGGCCCGAAGTGCCGGCGAAGATCATCCCGAGCGACAAGAGGTGCGACTCGCCGCCCTCGTGGCGGTAGGTATTCCGCTGCAGGCGGCCCGTAGGGTACGGGTTCGCGACGACGACGGTGATCCCGCGGGCCATCGCGTCCTTCAACAGCTCGACGTACGACGCGTTCATCCGCCCGCATTCGATCACCAGGCCGCGGGCGCCGCCCTCGATCGCGGCCCGGAGGAGCGTGTCGCTTGGGTCGGCCGCGAACGGAAGGTGCTCGACCCGCGCGTTGATGGCCGCCGGCAGCACGGCCCGCGGCCGTCTGAACGGCCGCCGCGCGAAAAACACATAGTCCTCGTCGACTGCGCCGAGTGGGCCGAATTCGAGCGACTGAAAGGCCGCGGGATTCGCCGGGCTGGTTTTGGTCACATCCCTGCGCACAATGAATCGTGCCGTTCATGACCACCAGGACCCCAAGACCGCGTGAGCGCTCGCACGCGGCGACCTGAATCGCATGCAGACAGGTTGGCAGGGCCGTCGTCGCTCGGCAGCGTTGGATTCCGCAGCGCGCCGGTCACCACGACGGGCCGTTCGTGCCCCAACGTGACGTCGAGGAAATAGGCCGTTTGCTCCAGCGTGCCAGTCCCGTGGGTGATCACGACGCCCGCGAGCCCCGGGTCCGCGAGCGCGCCCGTCACCCGCCGCGGCCAGGTCGAGCATCTGCGGGAACCCGATGGCGCTGCTCGGCACCTCCAGCCAATGTCCACCTCGCACTCGGCATACTCGCCTACCATCGGAATGCGGGCCAGCAGTTCGGCGGGCCGAGGCCGGGGGCCACGGTCCCGGACGGCAGCCGTTTTCCCGCGATCGTCCCGCCCGTCGTGATCACGCGCACCGCGCGGCTTGGACGCCGACACTCAAACCGGGTACCCGAGGCGCCCGGACAGTTCGTAGGCCGCGTCCTGGAGCACGCGGGCGTAGTTGTTCCGTGTCCTCCTCGCGCAGTTGAAAGACGGACGCCGACAGGCTGAGCGCCGCCTCGACGCCTCCCGGACGGCCCGCGTACCGGCACGGCGACGCAGCAGATGCCGGCGAGGAGCTCTTCCCGGTCGACCGCGTAGCCGCGCTCCCTGATCCGGCGCAGTTCTTCGGCGAGGACCGCCGGGTCGATGATCGTGTGCGGCGTGCAGGCGATCAGGCTGCCGCTCCGTCCACGATCGGCGCCGCTGCGTCGGCCGGCAAAAACGCCAGGATCGCCTTGCCGAGTGCGGTCGCGTGCGCGGGCGCGCGCCGCCCGATGGGCGTGTACATCCGCGCGCTCTTCGGGCCGTCGATCCTGGCGATGTACATCATGTGCTGCCGGTGCAGGATGCCGAGATTGGCGTTGTAGCTGGTGGCCGAAACCACGGCGCTCGAGGATCGAGATCGCCTGCTTGCGGATCTCGAGCTGGTTGAGGGCGGCCCCGGCGAGGATGATGCCCTGCAGCCCGAGGCGGTACTTTTCCGTTCGCGGATCCTGCGTGACGTAGCCCTCGTCTGCGAGCGTTGAGAGGATCCGGTACACCGTGCTTTGGCTCGTTTTGAGGCACTTGCTCAGTTCGATGACACCCAATTGCCGTCCGTCCTCAGCAAGCAGGTTCAGAATGTCGAGGGACCGTTTGACGGTCTTGACGGAGTCGGATTCCGGCATTGGCGCCTCCCACCTGGCGGCGATGCGGTGCGACAGCCACGCGGTTCCCTCCCAGAAATGAAATTCCCTTCCGAATCTGCCGACCAAATAAATGGTCTTTCGAAACATCTTCGTTTGGCTGTCGGTATCGGGAGGAAAGCCAATCCTGCGCACCAAATAGGGAACGGCATCTGTCATGGCTGGCACCGCATCTCGGAGGGAGGACCAGACCGACCTATGATCGCCGCCGATCGCTCCGGATCGCCAGCGCCGCATCTGCCGACCCTGCATCTCTTTTCGCTTGCCGGTCGAGTGGCGATTGTGACCGGCGGCAACCGCAACCTTGGATTGGGACTGAGCCGCGGGCTCGCGGGCGCGGGAGCCCACGTGCTCATCGCCAACCGCGATGCGGACAGTGGCAAGGCGGCGGCGGCCGCGCTGCGCAAAGAGGGATGGAGCGCGGAGCGTGCGCGGCCGACGTGAGCGACCCCGCGGCCTGCGAGCGGATGGCAGCCTTCGCCGCCGATCGATGGGGGCAGATCGATGTCCTGGTCAATAACGGCGCGGTGAGGGTCGACAAGACGGCGGCGGAGCACACCGCGGCGGACTTCGATTGGATCATGGGCGTGAACGTCCGCGGCGTCTTGCACGCCTGCCAGGCAGTCTACCCATTTATGCGCCGTCAGCACAAGGGCCGGATCATCAACATCGCCTCGATCTCGGCGCGGAAAGGGGTGGTCCGGCGGACCTCGTACAGCGCGTCGAAGGGCGCCGTCATGGCGCTCACGCGCGGGCTCGCGGTCGAATGGGCGGCCGATGGGATCACGGCCAACGCGATTTCGCCGGGTTCGATCGCGTCGCCGGAGCGCCCGGCCGACCGGACGTCGGCCCGATCCAAGATGACGATCGATCTGATCCCGACTCGGCCGGGTGTCGCAGCCGGAGGACATGGTGGGGTTGTGCGTGTTTCTGGCATCCGACGCGTCCGCGTACCTCACCGGCCAGGACATTCTGATCGATGGTGGATGGTCGCTTGTCATGCGTCCCATGTCAATGCCCTAGACATCCGCACGGGTACTCGACGACACGCCACGCAGGGGGTGGACGATGCTCTTGAACGAACGCCCAGGACTCCGGATGACCCGGCGGCAGGTGCTCCGGACCGGCGTGGCCGCATCGCTGGCGATGCTCGGCGGCGGCGCGCTATCTGTCGCGGACAGTCGCTCGGCGGCCGCGGCAGTCCGCCGGCGGCAAGGTACTCACGCGTCGCGACGCTGCTCAACATCCACACGCTGGATCCGGGCCGCACGCTCGAAAACGCGACGAACAACATCGACCATGTGACTGCTACGACACGCTGGTCACGTTCGCAGGCGCGGATCTGAAAACGATCCGGCCGTCGCTCGCCAGCCAGTGGACGATCTCGCCGGACGGGCTCACGTACACCTTTAGCTGCGGCCGAACGTCAAATTTGTCGAGCGGCAACCCGTTGACCGCGGCCGACTTCAAATGGTCATTTGAGCGGCTGATCAACATCAAGGGGAACGGCGCCTGGCTCCTTGACGGCGTGTCGAGCGTAGACGCGCCGAATCCGACGACGTTCGTCATCAAGCTGAGCCACCCAAGCCAGCACTGCTCCCGATCCTCACCACGCCGTCGCTGAGCCCCCCTCGACTCCAAGGTCGTTATCGCGCACGGCGGCGACGCCGGGCCGAATGCCGGCGAAACGGACAATGCGGAAATGTACCTCAACTCCGCACTCCGCAGGGACGGGCGCGTTCACGCTCGACTCGTACGTCCCGACCAGCAAATCGTGCTGACGAAGAACCCAAATTATTGGCGGGCACCGTCGCCGCTCGACCGGGTCGTCATTCAGGAACGTCGACGAGTCGAGCACGCAGGCTCTTCTGGTGCAAAAGGGCAACATGGACATTGCCGTCAACATTCAGGCCGACCAGGCGCGCCAGCTGCGCCATGTCGACGGTGTCGCCGTGAATTCGTTCCCCCAGCTCAACGTGGTGGACATATCTTCAATACCAATCCGCAGGTCAGCGGACCGTTCGCAAACCCGAAGGTGCGCGAGGCGATTCGCTACGCGATCGACTACCAGGGTGTGATGGCGCTGACGGCGCCGGGCTCCCGCCGCTCGGCCGGCATCATCCCGCCGAGTTTCCCCGGCGCGCGGCCGATGAGCGAGGCCCCCAAGACGGACAAAGCGCGCGCCCGAGCCATTCTGCAGCAGGCGAATCTCACGAACCTCGAGGGGCAGTTCTTCTACTCGAGCACCTACGCAGGGTTCGGCCTCGACCTGGCAATCCTGGCGCAGAAGCTTCAGCAGGATTTGGCCGCCATCGGCATCACGCTGAATCTCATCGACGAGCCGTATGCGATCGAGATCACGGCAATACGGCAGGGCAAACTGCCGATGGGGCTCGGCGGCTGGCTCGCTGATTACATGGACCAGAGCGACTATCTCGTCTTCCTTCCCGGGCGAACCGTCGGCCAGCGCCTTCTATGGGCACCGGACTCGAGTCCGGAGGCGCAGGACATCACCAAACTGGGGCAGCAGGCGGAGAGCGAAACGGATCCGGCCAAGGCGGACGCTCTGTACCAGGAGATCGACCGGCGGCTCGCGACCGACGGGCCCTACATTCCACTCTACCAGCCAGCGGTGCCGATCGCGTACCGGTCCAACCTCAAGGGCGTGACCTATAACACCGGCTGGTACGTCGACTACTCGACGATCAGCAAGGCGTAGCCGGGTAGCATGGCAGGGGCTGGTGCGGCCCACTGCGATGGGACAGCCGTTGGGCGCCTTGTGGCGCAATTCGCCGAACTGCGGGATGCGACACACTGCAACGCCAGACCGGAGGCCGGTTTCCTCGCCGGCTCCGGGAGTGGACCGCGTGCGCGCGCTCGATTCCCTGGGCAGGGATCGAGCGCTGCTGGAAGCCGTCAGCACGCCTCATGAAAGTCGTCGCGCCGCGCAAAGATTCTACGAGCTCACGGGGATAGCGCGTTTGAAGCAGTCGAACGCGTACTTACGACGCAGAGGGGGTCACGAATGAACAAGTATGGGAAGCACGCGATCACGTCCGGGCTTCACCGTCGTGATTTCTTGCGCTTGGCTGGCGGGGGGATCGGATACGCGTTGGCCAACCGGGCGGTCGGGCCCTGGGCGGCCTCGGCCGCATCGGCGGCGGCGGATACGCTGACCGTGGCGTTCAGCTTCGATATCAAGACGTTGGATCCCGGCCGACAGCTGGAGAACGGGTCGAGCAACGTCGGCCATGCCATCTACGATTCGCTGGTGACGTTCGTCGGCGAGGACCTCAAATCTCCCAAACCCTCGCTCGCGACGTCCTGGAAGGTGTCGCCCGACGGCAAGGAGTACACATTTACCCTCCGTCCCAATGTGCGCTTCGCGAGCGGCAATCCGCTGACGAGCAGCGATTTCAAATGGTCGTTGGACCGCGTCCGGTACATCAAGGGGAACGGTGCGTTCCTCTTGGACGGCGTGCAGGAGGTGGTGGCGCCCGATCCGGGGACCGTTGTGCTCCGGCTTGACGCCCCGAATCCTGGCATCATCCCGATTCTCGCAAGCCCCGTTTGCGGTGCGGTGGACAGCAAGGACGTGATGCAGCACGGTGGGGACGCCAGCCCGGATGCGAAGACGAAAGACGAGGCCGAGTCCTATCTGAACGCCCACTCGGCGGGCTCAGGGCCGTATGTGCTTGACAGTTATACGCCGGCCCAGCAGGCGGTGCTTACGGCGAACCCCAGTCACTGGGGGGGACCGCCGCCGATCTCACGCGTGGTCGTTCAGGATATCGTGGAGCCCGCCACAGAACAGCTGCTGATCCAGAAAGGCAATCTCGACATCGCGTGGGGGATCGGTCCCGATGAAGCACGGACGCTGCGAACTTCCCCGGGCGTGACCGTGAACACGAGTCTTGCCCTCAATCTCCTGTATGTGGTCATGAACAACAACCCGCAGGTCGGCGGGCCCTTCAGCAACCCGAAGGTACAGCAGGCGGTGCGGTACGCGATCGACTACCAAGGCGTGCTTGCCCTGGCCGGCCCCGGCGCCGTCCGGCTGGCGGGCGTGATTCCCACGAATTTGCCCGGCGCGATGCCGCCGTCGGAGGCGGCGAAGACGGACATCGCCCGGGCCAAGCAACTCCTCACCGAAGCCAACGCGGGCAATCTCAGCGGCACGCTTTCATTTTCGACCGGGAACGTCTACTACGGAGTGCAGTTCGGCATCGTCGCGCAGAAGGTCCAGGCGGATTTGGCGAAAGTCGGCATCCAACTCAGCCTGGACGGCCTGCCGTCCAGCGTCGCCTTGCAGAAGTTCCGTGATGGCAAAGATCAGTTGGGGCTCTGGGCCTGGGCGGCGGACTTTCCGGACGTCAGCGACTATCTTGTCTTTGTTCCGGGGCGCACCGTCGGCAAGCGGGCGGGGTGGGCCGCGGACGCGAGTCCGGAGGCGCAGCAGCTCTCCGCCCTCGCGGACCGGGCGCAGGCCGAAGTCGATGCCGCGAGACGTGCCTCCCTGTACCAGCAAGTCGATCGCACGATCGCGCAGATCGGCCCCTACGCCCCGCTGTACCAGCCGGTGGCACCGTATGCGTTCCGTAGTAATGTCCACGGCGTGACGCTGGCCAGCACCTGGTTTGTGGACTACGCTGCCGTCCGGAAGAGCTAGGCTGCACGTCGGGGGGCCGCGCCGTTTGACGCGGGCCGGCCCCCGTACGGCCGTGGGCTGATTGTGGGCCTGCAAGCTTACATCCTCAGGCGGATGACGCTGCTGGTGCCGATGCTGATCGGCATCACCATGATCAGCTTCGTCCTGTCTCACGCCGTGCCCGCCGATCCCGTCGCAGCGAACCTCGGTGACCAGGCCGCGGCCGACCCCGCGATCGTCGCGGCCTTTCGTCATCGCTGGGGATTGGACAGGCCTTTGTACCAGCAGTACCTGATCTACCTGTGGAACCTCGCGCACGGCGACATGGGCACCTCGATCTCGACCAAGCAGTCCGTGATCTTTGATCTCCGCCAGCACCTGCCCGCGACGATCGAGCTGGCAGTGCCTGCGCTGATTTTCAGCGTCGTGGTCGGCGTGCCGCTCGGAATCCTCGCGGCGATCAATCGCGAAAAGCTGGTGGACGAAGTGGCTCGCGTGGTCGCGATGCTGGGCGTCTCGATGCCGGTATTCTGGCTCGGGTTGGTTGCATTGCTCATCTTCTACGCTCAGTTGGGAATCGCCGCGTCTCCGGGCCGGTTGGATGCGACGATTGTCCCCCCGCCGTTCGTGACGGGGTTCTTGCTGATCGACAGCCTGCTCGCCGGCCGAATGGATGTGGTCGCGAACTGGGCCAGCCACATGATTCTCCCGGCCCTGGTGCTGTCGAGCTTTGGCTTGAGCCGGATCACGCGCGTCATGCGCGGCAGTATGCTCGAGACGCTGGGCGACGACTACGTCCGCACGGCGCGCGCAAAGGGACTGCGCCGGCGGCGTGTGATGCTCGTGCACGCGGCGCGCAACGGCCTCATCCCGGTCATTACGGTGATCGGCCTGAGCTTTGGGGACCTGCTGTCGGGGGCAGTGGTGACCGAAACCGTGTTCGCCTGGCCCGGCTTGGGGATGTACGCGTTCAGCAGCGCGACATCTCTTGATTTTCCGGCGATCATGGGGGTCGGCATTGTGGTCGCCGCCGTGTACATCTTCGTCAATCTGCTGGTGGACCTCGCCTATGCGATGTTCGACCCGCGGATCCGGGTGGGCTGAGGTGAACGCCAGGGTTGACTCCGCGTCGCTCTCCGCCCCGCGTCGGCGCCGGTTGATCGCGCGGTCGCTGCCGCGTCGTCTCGTGCGGGCGCCTCTGACGCTCTGCGGGTTCGGCGTGATTGTGGTCTGGTTGGTCGTGGCCGCGGCCGCGCCTCATATCGCTCCGTACGCCCCACTGGCCCAGGACATTCCGGCACGACTCGCGCCGCCGTCGCCCGCTCATTGGTTCGGGACCGATGAACTCGGGCGCGACATTCTCAGCCGCGTGATCTACGGATCACGGCTGTCGATCCCCGTTGGGGTCGTGGCGGTCGTGCTGGCGATGATCATCGGGTCAGTCATCGGAAGCGCGGCGGGGTTCGTGAGGGAGGTCGATGAGGCGCTGATGCGCTTCACGGACCTCATGCTCGCCTTCCCCACCATCATCCTCGCCATGGTCATCACGGCGGCGCTGGGCGCGGGTATTCGCAATGCGGTCATCGCCATCATGATCGCGTGGTGGCCGTCCTACGCGCGCTACATGCGCGGCTTAGTCCTCTCGCTGCGCGACCGCGAGTACGTGCAGGCGGCGCGTGCCCTCGGTGCCTCCGACTGGCGGGTGTTGACCTGTCACGTCCTGCCGGGAACCATTTCGCCGATCGTCATCTTGAGCACGCTGGACGTCGGGCGGGCGATGCTGACCTTCGCCTCGTTGAGCTTCCTCGGGCTCGGGGCTCCGCCCGAGGTGCCCGAGTGGGGCTCGATGGTGGCCGCTGGGCGCGACTACCTATACCAGTGGTGGATCAGTACGTTCCCTGGGTTCGCGATTCTGACGTTCGTGCTGGCGGTGAACTTGGTCGGGGACAGCCTTCGAGACGCCCTCGACCCACGCCTGCGAAGGATGTGAGCCGGGGGCGAACGCGACGGCGCGCCCGCGTGCGGATCCGAGGTCTCCGTACCTAGCCTCACCCGAAGCGTCTTACGGAATGGACAATCGAAACCGTACGAATCCAGATTAATTCTGCAACGCAATTCCGAACTATGGAAGGATCGGCAGATCGCCTGAGGAACCCCTCCAGCGGGGGGCGTCGTCAGAACCAGGTTGAGTGAGGAGGCAGGTATGGCCAGCCGCACCGTGGCGTTTCGGCCCTTTGTCGATCAGGAGATGAAGGACGCAGCGTGTCGGGTCCTTGAGTCAGGGCACTACATCCGCACGTCGCCGCACGAGGCTTCGGAGGGCAAGTCCCTCGAGGAGGAGGTCGGCGCCTACCTCGTGCCGGACGGCAGACGGCCGCACATCGCCAACTTGGCCAACGGGACCGCGGCGATGCACCTCGCGTGGCTCGCCTACGACGTCGGCGCTGGCGACGAGGTGATCATTCCGAGCAACACGTTTGTCAGCGTGGCGCACTGCGTGTCGCTCGTCGGGGCCACGCCGGTGTTCGTCGACGTGGAGCCGGATACCTACAATATCGATCCGGCTGCCGTCGCGGCCGCGATCACGCCGCGGACTCGCGCGATCATGCCCGTCCATACCGCGGGATCGCCAGTCGATCTCGATCCGATCCTGGATCAGGCGCGGACCCACAACTTGTTCGTGATCGAGGACGCATGTCAGGCTATCGGCGCCCGCTATAAGGGGCGATCCGTGGGCACGCTCGGGGACATGGGGTGCTACAGTTTCGTGCAGAACAAGGCGATGACGTGCGGCGGCGAGGGCGGCGCCGTCGGCTCGTTCGACGAGATGCGCGTGCGGCGGGTGTTCAATCTCGCCAACCACGGACGGGGAGAACACTATCACCAAGGACCGGACGCGGACCTCGCCGTGTCTCACGACGAGGTCGGCTTCAACTACCGGCAGTCTGAAGTGCTGTCGGCGGTCGCGCGGGTTCAGTTGCGCCGCCTGCCGGCGTGGGTCGCGCAGCGCCGGCGCTGGGCCGCGCTGTACCGGACGCTGATCTCCGAACGATCCCTCCCGCTCCAGCTTCCTGGGGAGCGTGCGTGGGCGGAGCATTCGTACGTCCGGTTCGAGGTCCGCGTGCCGAACCGCCCAGCGCTTCGCCGGTACCTCGGGCAGCAGGGGATCAAGACTCAGGTGCACTATCCGACCCCGATTCACCTCGACGCGCCGTATCGCGATCGGGCGGGTCTCCGTCCCGGCGCCCTTCCGGTGACGGAACGCCTGGCTCGTGAAATCATGACGTTGCCGCTGTACCCGCAAATGACAGAGGACGATGTGGCGTATGTCGTTGATCACCTGAGCGCGTTCTTCCGCCAGAAGGCGTCGGTGACCGCGTAGTGCCGACCGCAGAGGGGGCGCGCATGCCGCGACCAGGCGGAACCCGCCGGCCCTGGGGCGTAGACGAAGCGCGTCCGATGGCGTCCCGACTCGAGTCGGGACGCAGCCGAGGTCACCATGCTCGGGTTCAGGCCGAGGTTGAGACGGATGCCACGAAGCGGATTTCGCCGCATCGGGAGCCGCATCGCGGACGCCGGGTTGTACGTGCCGCTGTACCGACCGGTGGTACCGTACGGTTCCGATCGAACGTGCGCGGCGTGACGTATACGACCAGGGTGTACATGGACGACTCGAGGATTGGCAAGACCTAGGCGTGCGGCGAGTTCGTGCGCGCGAGGAGGGCGGCGATGACGGACGGAGTCGAGGGGCTGCCGGCCCGATTCACGAGGGTGCGGGAGCATGTGCGCGCGTCCCGGCAACGGTATGTCGACGTGCTGCGCGACTTTGTGCGCATTCCCAGCGTGACCACCGATGTGGCACAGTGTCGCGCGGCCGCGCAGTACCTCGAGCATGTCGCAGTCACCGCCGGGCTGCGCGTCCGGGCGGACCCGATCCCAGGCGCCGGACCGACACTGTTTGCGCGCGGTCCGGTTCCGTCGAACTCGCCTGCGGTGGTGGGGTACGCCCACTATGACGTCAAGCCGGCGGGCGAGCGTACCGCGTGGAGTTACGATCCGTGGGCCGGTGAGGTGCACGATGGTCGGCTCTACGGTCGCGGTGCGGTCGACAACAAGAGCGGATGCCTGGCGTTTGTCTTTGCGGCGGAGGCCTGTCTGGCGGCCGGCGGGCTTCCGGTCGACGTACGGCTCGTGATTGAAGGGGAGGAAGAGCTCGGATCCGCGCATCTCGGGGATTGGGTCCTGAGTCACGCGGCCGAGCTTCGCGGTGCCGAGGGTCTGTTCTGCCTCGACGGATCGACCGAAGCTTCGAGTGGGCTGCCGCGGGTCGATCTGTTCGGTCGTGGTATTCTCTACGTCGAACTATCGGTGGAGACGGCGGGCGAAAATGTCCACAGCAGTCGGGCCGTGCTCGTGCACGACGCCGCCTGGCGCCTGATCGAAGCGCTGCGGACCATCAAGGACGTCGCGTCGGACCGCGTCGTCGTCCCAGGATGGAGCGACGACCTCGCCGCGGTGACCGACGGCGATCGCGAATATTTCCGCGAGAAGGCGCGCGACCTCGACGTGGACGCCGTTCGGGCGCAGCACGGGCTGCGGCGAAACACCTTCCCCGCCGGACGAACCGGCGAGGAACTGGTCCGCGCGTTCTACGTCGAGCCGACCTGCACGATCTGCGGCCTCTGGGCGGGGGAGACGACGCCGGGAGTGCTGATGACGGCCGTGCCGCGTCGCGCGAGCGCTAAGCTTGATTTTCGGTGCCCCCCGCGGCTTGACGCCGCACGTCAAGCGCAGAAGCTTCGCGAGCACCTCGATTCCTGCGGGTTCGTGGACGTTGAGATGCGCGTGATCTCGGCGCGGACCCCGACGTGGCACACCGAGCCCAGCGCGATGATCGTTCGCGCCATCCGCCAGGCCGGCATGGAAGTCTTCGGGCCGGCATGGGCCGCAGAGCGCCGCGGCCCCACCGCGGAAGGCGTTTTCGCGGAATCGCTGGGGATCCCGCCCGTGCTGACGGGATTCGCGAATCCCGACTGCCGGATCCATTCGCCAGACGAGAACCTGGATTTGGACTACTACGTCAACGGGATCGTGTTCGCCGCCGCCGTGTGGTTCCGATTCGCGCAGATGTTCGAGTCGGAGCGTCGTCGCTAGCGTTCGCGCACCGCGTACGCGACCAAACTACACCGTGGGGGATACCGCATGACGTTGTCCGAGAGGCAGACGGTCGCAGCGGGTGCGGCAACACGCACGCCAAACAACCGTACTGGAGACCGCGAACGCCTGCGGGCGATGGCGCGGGGCCGCCACGACGTCGCAGCCTCGTGTTTCCAGGGGGGCGATGCACCGGAGGGAGAGCGGGGATGAGTCTTCCGTCCGACAAAACGATGGCCCCGCGCGTGTCCAAGCGGGCGGCCAAAGAGGGGGTCGGGGATCGCGAGCGGCTGCTCGCGCTGGCGGAGGGCCGCAAGGGCCTGGTGTCCCTCGGTCGCGGCGATCCAGACCTGCCGACGCCGCCCCACATCGTCGAGGCCGCGAAACGCGCCCTCGACAGCGGCGCGACCCATTACACGCACTGGCAGGGCCGGCAGGACCTCCGGGAAGCGATCGCGGAAAAGTGCAGGCGCGACTATCGCGTCGATGTCAGCCCGGGCCAGGTGATCGTCACCGCGGGGGCACAGGAAGCGATGTACGTCGTGTTTCAGGCGCTGCTCGATCCGGGCGACGAGGTCCTGCTGGCCGACCGGCACTACATCTCGTATTCGCGCGCAATTCTGCTTGCGGGCGGCGTACCGGTGTTCGTGCCGACCCGGGAGGCCAACAGCTTCGTGGTCGATCCGCGCGACGTCGAGGCGCTCATTTCGCCCCGGACCAAGCTCATAGTCGTTGTCAGCCCGGAGAATCCGACCGGAGCCGTCATCCCACACGATACGATCGCCGCGCTCGGGCACATCGCGCGCCGGCATAACCTCCTGGTCATCGCCGACGACATTTACGAACGGTACGTTTACGAAGGGCCGCCGCACGCGAGCATCGCGGCCGAGCCGGGACTCGGAGACCGGACGGTCATGATCAACGGCTTCAGCAAGATCTACGCCATGACGGGGTGGCGTGTGGGCTATATGGTGGTCCCGCGCGAGTTCGTCGGCCCCATCGAGGTGATCAAGCATACGCTCACGATCTGTGCGCCGGCAGTGTCACAGGCGGCGGCGCTGGCGGCCTTGGAGGGCCCCCAGGACTGCGTCGAGGAGATGCGCCGGACCTACGCGGAGCGGCGCCAGATTCTGTTGAACGCCTTCGAGCCGCTGGGGATGGGCGGCCGCTGGTCGCGCGGCGCCCTGTACCTCTACCCGCGCGTCCCGTCGCGCGGCGAATCGTCGTACGAGTTTTGTGTCCGCCTGCTGGACCAGGCGAACGTGCTCGTCTATCCGGGCACGGCTTTCGGGCCCGGAGAAGGCTACATGCGGGCGACACTGCTGCAGCCGGCCGCGGTCATGCAAGAGGCGGCGTCGCGGATCGCGGCGGCGCTGTCCTAGGCGGCCGGGGGCGCACCGTCGAGGGGAGAACACGGATCGACAGCATACTCGCGGCGATCGGCCCGCGGGATGACGCACGAGGTGGTGTGATGATGGTCGAGACGCGCTCACCCGCGCAGCAGCAGGCACTCCGGATCGTCGATTGCGACGTGCACGTCACTCCGGCTGAAGGCGTCCGCTCGCTGCTGCCCTACATGACCAAGGCGTGGCAGACTCAGTTCGAGAGCTTCGCGCGGTTGAAGCGCGAGGTAAAGCGACATCCCTTCCGCTACCCGAATCCGAGCGGGGCGATTAATCGGTGGGATGCCGTGCCGCCGTCGGGTGGCGAGCCGGGCAGCGACCTTGCTTTCCTCCAGCAGGATCTCATGGCGAAGTGGCAGATCAGCGAAGCGCTGCTCGTGCCGGTTGAATGGGTGAACACCTGGACGGACCCCCGCCTGGCCGCCGCATATCTGTCGGCGCTCAACGACTACTTCGTGCAGGAGTGGCTGCCGCGCGACGATCGCCTGCGGTACACCCTCGTCGTGTCGCCCCACGATCCCGTCTCCGCGGCGGCGGAGATCCGGAAGCACGCGGGATCGAAGGGCGTGGCCGCCGTCTTCTTGCCGCTGCTCCAGCAGATGATGGGCCACACCTGGTTCAACCCGGTCTACGAGGCGGCGCAAGAGGCGGATCTGCCGGTCGTCAACCACCCTTCCGGGGGCGAGGGCACCTACCAGGGCGCCCCGACCCTCGCGGGCGGCGTGCCTCAGACGTATGCGGAGCGCAACGTGTCAAACTTTGCGCTCGGGATGGCCAACACCGTGAACTTGGTCTTCGAGGGCGTCTTCGAGCGCTACCCGAAGCTCAGGGTCGTCTTCATCGAGTGGGGATTCACGTGGCTGCCCTCCACGTTGTGGCGGATGGACAAGCGGTGGCGCGAGTTGCGGACCGAGATCCCCTGGGTCAAACGCCCGCCGAGCGAGTACGTCTTCGAGCACATCCGGTACACGACGCAGCCGGTCGACGGCCCGGACAATGAGGAGGAGTTCCTGCCGTTTCTCAAGGCGATGCGGGCGGAGCGGACGCTGCTGTTCAGCACCGACTACCCGCACTGGGACAACGACGATCCGTTCAAGGTCTTCACGGCGCTGCCGCAGCCGTTGAAACAGCGGATTTACGCCGGCAACGCCCTGGAGACGTTCGGCGAACGCTTCTAGAAAGGACGCCCGGGTGACGCGTCCGGACGAGGCGATCCGCGTCGGGGCGCTTGAGGATTTTCCTCTGGACGCCGTCGTGCTGCGCGACGTTGGCGGCCGCTCGATCGGTGTGATCCGCACCGCCCACGGCCTCTACGCCATCCGCAACATGTGCCCGCACCAAGGCGCGCCCGTGGCCCTCGGCCCCTTCGGCGGCACGATCGTGCCGTCCGCGCCGGGCGACAAGGACTATGGGCTGGACGCGTGCGTCATCCGGTGCCCGTGGCACGCGTGGGAATTCGACATCCGGACCGGCGAGGCGCTCTTCGGCACCTCGGAAAAGCGGCTCGTCGTGTACGCGACGGAGGTGCGGAACGACGGGGTTTACGTCCGCCTCCGTCCCCCGCGCGGCCGGTCTCATGAAACGAGTCGCGGATGCATCCTGAAAGTGTCTCCGAAGAGCATCTACCGGTGGGCGAGCGAGCGAGTGTTCCGACAAGGGAGGCTGATATCAGGTTGCTGGAGTCCGACGTCGCGAAGTTCGTACCGAGCCGGATAGCAGTGGGAGCCTTTGTCATGGATCGAGCGGCGCCGCAACAGGGAACGCCGGGTTTTCCGGGGCCGTGACAAGCGGTGGATCGCCGGCGGCGCCGGCGAGGTCTTCGCGGACATCCACCCGAACCACATGGCTTAATGCCGACCGCTTCGGCGCATGGGAACCGCCGACGAGGTGTTCGCCGACAGCCGACCGCCCGCGGACGGTGGCGGGCCAACACCAGAACGGGAGGGCGGGTGCCGGCAACCGAGAATGGACGTCACCGGACACGCAACGAGGAGGAGAGCGATGACCCGTACGACCCTACTGATTCCCGGTCCCACGCCGCTGCCGCCCGCAGTATTGCGGGCGATGAACCGCCAGATGGTCAACCACCGCGGACCGGCGTTCGGCGAGATGGTGCGGGAGCTCCTCCAGGGCCTCAAGACGATTTTTGACACGGCGAACGACATCATCCCCCTGAACGCGACCGGCACCGGCGGGCTCGAGGCCGCGATCGTGAACTTCCTATCCGCGGGCGATCGCGTGCTGTCGGTCAACAACGGTAGCTACGCCGAGCGGTGGGCGGCGATCGCCGAGCAGTACGGAGTCCGGGTCGATCGGGTGATGGCCGAGTGGGGACAGCCGACGCCGCTGGCAGAGGTCGGCGAGCGCCTCCGCGCGGATACGGGACACGAGTACCGCGCGGTCCTCGTCACGCAGAGCGAGACCAGCACCGGCGTCCTGAACGACGTCCGCGGCGTCCGCGAGGCGCTTGGCGGCCATCCGGCCCTTCTGATGGTGGACGGGGTCAGCTCGATCGGCGCGATCCCCATCGAGACCGACGGCTGGGGCGTGGACGTCGCGGTCACGGCGTCCCAGAAGGCGCTGATGAGCCCGCCCGGACTGGCCTTCGTGAGCGTCAGCGAGCGGGCGTGGCAGGCGGCCGAGCGTTCGAGCCTTCCGAAGTACTACTTCGACCTCCGCAAGGCCCGCGCGCAGATCCACGGCACCCTGCCGGGTACGCCGTTCACGACCGCGGTGAGCATCGTGTTCGGAGCTCACGCCGCGGTTGGGCTCATCGTCCGCGAGGGGCTGCCCAAGGTGTTCGAGCGGCACCGGCGACTCGGGCGGATGGCCCGGGCCGCCGCGCGGGGCATGGGCCTTCGGACGCTGCCCCATGACGCCTACGCCGTCGACACGGTGACGCCCATCCTGATGCCGGAAGGCGCAAACGCGCAGGCAGTCTCGGTGCGGGCCCGAGAGGCATATGACGTCGTAATCGGCGGCGGCGTGACCCGTCACCCGAAGTTCGAGCTGATCCGGATCGGCCACCTCGGCTACACGAAACCCGAGTGGCTGCTCGCTGGTCTGGAGGCGCTCGGCCGGTCCCTCGGCGACCTGGGGCACCCGGTCGATACCGAGGCGGGACTCACGGCGGCCCGGCAGCAGTCGAGGCTACGGTCCGGGGCGAGCGTGCGGCGCCGCGAGCAGCGAGCCGATCGCGACCGATCGCCCGCGGCAGCGCCGACGCGACGGTAGATTTCGGAGAGACGCTGGACAGCAGCTGTGTCCCTGCAACCGCCCTGCGTCCGCCCTAGCAGGCCGCGGAAAAAACGCGTTTATGGCCAATCATCGTGCTCGGTTCGGGAGTGATCATGCCAACTGAAGCTCCTCGGATGTGCTGGCGCGAGTTCCGCGCGCTCCATACACCCTCGGCATCAGCCCGAGGTGTGGCGTCCTCAAGTGGGTACCGCCTGGAGGTTGCGGATCCGCACCAGGTTGTAGATCGCACAGGCAAACACGAACATCCAGTCCACTCGATCAGTGCCGCGATGGTGCAACTTGCGCATCAGCCCGATGGTCTTCAGCCAGCCAAAGATCTCTTCCACCCGCTTGCGGATGCGTTGGCTGATCTCATACCCGGGGTGCCGGGTGGTTCGGAGATCCACGGCACTGCGCCGCTTGCTGGTATTCTGCGCAATGTGCGGGGTGACGTTCAAGTCGCGCAGGGCTTGGACGAATTCCGGCGTGTCGAAGCCTTTGTCGGCACCGACCGTCACGCGGCGCTCGCCGGCCACCTGCTCGAGCAGCTCTTCGGCCGTGTCCCGTTCCGCCGTGCCCGTCGCCGCGGTCGCCTGGGCCCGCACCACCAAGCCATGGCGATTCTCCATCAGCACATGGCCCAGATAGGACAGTTTCGCTTCCCGGCTGTGGCCCTTGCGCTGCAAGCGCGCCTCGGGATCCGTTGTCGAGTGGTGCGTGGCATTGCTCCGGCGTTGGCCGTGAAAGTTGACGGTCGGGTTCCCGGGATCATCCGGCGGCGGCTGGTCGGTCGGGTCGTCGTCCTTGGGGCGAAAGCTCTTCAGGCCCGCCCACGCTTCCATGAGCGTCGCGTCGACGGTGAAGTGCTCCATCGACAGCAGGTCCCGTGCCCGCGCTTGGGCCAGTACGCGCGTGAAGAAGGCTTGCGCGATATCGCCGTCCAGCAGCCGCTGGCGGTTCTTCGTGAACGTCGTCGGGTCCCAGACCGGCTCGTCCATGTTCAACCCGACGAACCAGCGAAACAGCAAGTTGTAATCCAGTTGCTCCATCAATTGCCGCTCACTGCGCACCGTGTACAGCACCTGCAACAACAAGGCCCGCGAGGCTTAGGGAGAACGCTGAGCAAAGTCCTCCGCGAAGCAAGTGGAACCAGCGGCAAGACTTCCTGTCTGGAACCGCGGGATTGTCGCGCACTGAGCGTCGAGACTTCCCGCAGGACCGGCATGGGAGATCCCCGGGTCGGATTCCGGTATGCGCATACTTGTGTGCCCGCTTGTACCCTCGTAAACGGCCTCAACGCAAAGCCGTGACCGGCCCCGTGACACCTTTCGGGTGCCAGCGCGCCTTCTGCGTGGGATGATTTTTCCCGCCGACAGACACAGAAACCTCAGTCGCGGCCCCGAACCCTATCGGCGATGCGCGCGCGTCCATTCACGCTTATTCACTAATCGCAGACCGCGGCAATCGCATCCACTTCAATCATGTACTCATCGCTGGCCAACGCCCCGACGATGAATCCCGTGCTCGCCGGAAGATTCTTGGTGAAGAACTCCTGCCGCACGCGGCGCCAAGTTGCTGAATGCGCTCGATCGGTGAGCAGAGCCGTGAGCTTGACGACATCATCGAGGTGAGCCCCTGCCGCCTCAAGCGCGCCCTTGAGGTTTTTCATTACTTGGCGGCATTGCGCCTCGATATCGCCCACCCCAACGATCTTGCCCTCTTCATCGATAGCAACCTTGCCCGCCACAAACAGTAACCGTGCTCCCCGCACACTCACCACAGGAGAATACTCTCCTACCGGACGGCCCAACCCGGTGACCTGAACATATTCAACACTGCACCGCGTCGATTGTGCGTCATGTGCCATGAGACTCCCTCCCTCCGGAATTTGCCAAGAACCAACCAACTCGTTCAGCTCCGTTCGTTCGGTCCCGCCACCGTGCACTATCGATACCAAGAACATGTGACATGCGAGCGGAATCACACGAGCCGCACGTGCCACGATCTCCGTATCGACCGAGCCAAGCCCTCAAGGCCGCTTCCGAACGATCTCTCCCAGCGATGGTCCAAAGTCCACTGTGAACTGCACCCCCTCTCGATGCCTTCACGCTGTCCACGCGGAGCATCTGATCCCGGGCGGACGGAGCGAGTGATCACCGATCCGCGTTCACGTCCCCCGCATGACGAACTCAATCATGCGGGCTGCGTCCATGCCCTCGAGGCCCAGATCCGAGAGCCCCAGCGGCTGCGGAAGCCGTTTCCCCAGGAGTGTCGCGGCAAGGAGAATGAGCGCGTCGATGTGCGGGGTCGCCACTCCCAGTGCGCGCCCCAGTGACGACCACACCCCGAGGCCGAACGACACGTCTTCGGTAAGATAGCGTTCGTCCAGAGACGCGGGTCCCTTGACAGCAGGATACACGTCGCTATTGTGGTAGGTTGACCAGAAGTCTTGCGCGGGCTTCGCGTAACCGTACTTTACGATCCGCTCCAGCGAAGTCACCGGCGGGGCACCGACCGCGCGACACAATGCCAAGCGCTCGCGGTCAACCGCCTCCATGACGCTGGCAACCGCCGGCGTGATGCCTTCCGTATACAAGTAGAACTCCCCCGACGCGCGCTCAATGCGTCCGGCGTTAAGCACCACCGCGGGCACATGTGAAACGGGGTTGCCGTTGTTCAGGGTGGTGTCCAAGACGTTGCGGCATGGAGTGATTGGGAAAAAGGTGCCGAATGCTGCAGCGGCTTCCGGCGTCGCGGTCCCCGGAAACGCGGCAAAGAACGCGCCCTGCACCAGGACCAAAACCGTGATTTCTGCAGGGCCCGATTTGCGACACCCGAACGTCAAGGAAGCTGTTTCCGCCACTTGAGGGCGCGCACCCTCATTCACAGCGCGCAACCGCCTCACAAACCGGAGCGCGCCTCCGCAAGCGGAGCCGTTCAACACGACGAGATGTTCCTTACGAAGATGGGGCGCCAGGGCTTCAGCCCAAGGCTCGATGCCGAAGGCCGGGACACACACAATGACCATGCCCGCATCGTGAAGTGCATCGGACAGGGAGCGCACGGCGACGCGCTGAAGACCGTCTCCCGCGACGCCGCGCAACATCACACCGCCCTGTTCGCGGACGGCCCGCAGGGTCGATTCGAACAGTGGGTGTTCGCTTAGGCTAACGGTATGTCCCTTACTCGCGAGATACGCGGCGGTGGCGAACCCGCCGTTGCCGCCACCGAGCACAGCAATGGTAGTCATCATCGTGTCACCCACCGAGGACATGGCATCATACGTGACCGGAGGTCACGCGCACGGCCAAGGATCAGGCTGGCCGCGCGATTGTCACTGAGATTGGTTCGCCGGACACTGTAACCCGCTCCCAGCGCACCTCAAGCATCCCCGCCATCTCGGCGATTACTGGCATGCCGGCCCCGCCATCGTCGTCCCCCAGAAGTTGGACGTTTGCGAGAAAGCCCGCAGCATACGGTCAAAACGCGACCTCCCGTTCACGCACCGGCCCCTGGTCGTGGACCCCGGATCGGCATCTACTCGCTACCGAATCGCTTCACCGCCTCCACGTAGTCCCCGGTTTCTTCAATGAAGGCCCCAATGGCCAACTCCCTCTGTTCAGCCTTCAACGCGTCTGCAACGAACGGAGCCATACGGGCGGGCACGACCGCGACGCCATCCTCGTCAGCCACAATGTAGTCGCCCGGGTGCACGGGGACACCGCCGCATTCAATCTCAACGTTCATGGCCAGACTCATGAGTCGATGATGACCGCTGAGTGTGGTGAGGTTGGTCGCATAGACCGGCAACCCGATCGCGCGAAGATCCGCAAGATCCCGGACCGCGCCGTCGATCACGGCACCGCCAATGCCTCGCATCCGAGCGACACGGCCAAGAAGGCCACCCCAGGATGCCGCGTTGGGAATACTGGATGCGTCGATCACGATCACGTCACCCGGCGTCGCAAGGTCCAAGAGCGGGAAGAAATGGTGAGAGGGGCTGTCCTTCGCTTGCGGCGCCTCGGGATGATACGCGGCTTTCTTCAGGGTCTGTGCGCGTCCCACGAGTCTGGTGTCACCATGCACCAGTGGCCGAATGCGATTATCGACCGCTCCGTGGAAATGATGCTGTTCCAGGATGTCTACCACAGTCGAGGTGTGTACCAATCTCAACATCCCAATGATCCTTGCTGGCTCCAGTTCAGCAGTGGGCAGCTTGTGGGGCCCTTCCATGCGATGCACCTCCGCTCGATTGTTGTCACCATATCACCTACCGCAGGACCTTCCAACGCTCGCTCGTGGGATCGAAGACATCTCGTAGCGCATCACCCATCAGATACACGCCTACCGTGAGAATCGTCAGGGCCACCCCGGGCGCCGCGGAAATCCACCATGCTTCGCGAAGGTACGGACGCCCATCGGATATCAAACTCCCCCATGATGGTGTGCTTGGGGGGACGCCGGCTCCAAGAAAGCTCAGGGAGGCTTCGACGACAATGATCCGGGCCAATTCTAAGGAGCCGATAACTGCGGCGATCCCCAACACGCTCGGCAACATGTGGAACAATAGGATTCGAGCGGAGCTGCACCCGATGGCCCGCGCGGCCTCGATGAATGCGGTCTCCCTGAGGGAAAGCACTAACGCGCGAACCGGACGAGTGTACACGTACCAACTTGTCGCGATAAAAATCCCGATGAGTGCGCGCACGTCATGGCCAAAGATCGCGACGCCCGCAAGTGCGAGTAACAGAAACGGAATGCTCATCTGGGTGTCGGTGATAACCCGAACGGTCCAATCGACATTGCCTCCTAAATACCCACCCAGAAGACCGAGAACCAGTCCTGCGGTTCCGGCCCCCAAGACCGATACAAACCCGATCGTCATTGACACACGTGCACCCGAGATAACGTTACTCAGGACATCCCGCCCCACCTGGTCGGTACCCAGATAGTGCGTCGTCCCCGCGCGTGTTGAAAGAGGCGGCAACAGGCGGTTGTCAAGATCGATGGCCTTCGGGTTCGTCGGAGCGACCCGTCCCCCGGCAATGGCAAGACACAACGCCATCAACACGATGATGGACCCGATCACCCCGCCCGGATGCTTACGAAAACGCCGCACGACCCGACCAGCCGCTCAGATTGCCCAGCGCGCGAGAGTCGGTATACGGAGTCCACGGCATCCGGCCATCTCGGGCACGATAGCGGTCAATCGGCTACCCGTATCTGACACGCGGATCGAGGACCGTATACAGCACGTCGATGGAGAGGTTAATGAACACGAAACTAATCGCCGAAAAAAGGATCACCCCCTGTACCAGCGCATAGTCACGCCATGCGACGGCCTGAAAAACAACGGTCCCTAAGCCTGGCCACGCGAACACCGCCTCAGTGATCGCAGCGCCGCCGATCACATTGCTGAGTTGCAGACCCAAGACGGTCAAGATGAGCAAAAATCCGTTGCGCAACGCGTGGCGCACGATCACCCGATGCGGCGCTAATCCCTTGGCGACAGCAGTGCGCACATAGTCCTGTGAAAGCACCTCGATCATGGTAGACCGTGTGACACGGACAATCAGCGCCATGATGTACATGCTCAATGTGACGACCGGCAAGATCAAACCCAGCCCGCCCCCCCCGGACGCCGGAAGCCAGCCGAGCTCCACTGCAAACACCACGATCAACATGAGCCCGAGCCAGAATCCGGGCACGGACTGCCCGATCACGGCAAGTGACGTCACCGCAACATCCGCGAGCGACCGAGCGCGAACCGCCGCCAGCACACCGAGCGAAATGCCCACGACACTCGACACCACCATGGCCGTGGCGGCCAGCTGCAACGTGCGTGGGAAAAACTCTTCGATCACCTGCACGACCGGCACGTGGAACCGTTCCGACCATCCGAGATTCCCGTGGACGACTTGCACGGCATACGCCCAGAACTGCACAATAAGGGGCCGGTCGAGGCCCATCGAGGCGCGCACTTGCGCGACCAACTTCGGGCCCGCCTCCGGGGGGAGCATCAGCAAGGCGGGGTCGCCGGGCGCCGCTCGGAGCAAGACAAATGCAATGACGATGACGACGGCGATGACCACCAACGCCTGGTACAAGCGTCCAAGGAGGTACCGAGAGTTCATCGTCTCGGACCGCCCGGTGATGCTACTTGTTCACCACCACGGAAGAAAATATAACGTATTCATCGGGCCGCGCCGCGTACCCGCTCACTTTCGCACTCGTGGCGTCCAATTCCGGCTGAAAGTACAGCGGCGCCCACGGCCCGCGCGCCCACACTAGTGCCTGGATCTTCTGGTAAATGGCCGCGACTTTCCCTGGATCGAATGTCTGGTCTCCTTGAAGTAGCAGCGCGTCTATCTCTGGATCACTAAACTTGCTGAATGCCGCGCCTGTACCGAACTGAGTCGTCGCATAGCCGGGATCCAACGTGATGGTCCCGATGGCGAGGATATATGCGTCGTACTTGCCTCCCAGTGCATTCCCGAGATACGTGCCCCATTCGCCCGTTTCCGCGTCCACATCGAACCCGGCTCCGCTCAGCTGCGCGGTGAGCACCTCACCTAGGGCCTTGTCGTTCAAATATCGCCCGGTCGGGTATCCAAACTTGATCTTCACGCCATTGGGATACCCGGCTTCCGAAAGCAGGCGTTTCGCCGTCGACGGATCGTAGACGTACTGCGGCAGGCTGCCATTATAGCCGGGAATGAGCGGGCTGTACACAGAATGCGCCACCTGCGCGTGCCCCTGAAACAAGTCCCCGACGATACGCGCGCGATCGACCGCGTAGTTGACGGCCGTGCGCGCCTTCGCCACATTGAACGGCGCGCGGTCGCACCGCGTCTCGATGTACACGATGCGCGTGGTGTTGGAAGACACGATCTTCTCATTCGTTGAGGCCCGCAACCGGGCCACCGAGTCCGGTGGGACGTTGTCGATGATCGATACTTCGCCGCTCTCCAGCGAGGCGACCCGTGCGGCGTCGTCTGGAATGAAGCGGATGGTCACGTGGTCGGTTCGCGCGGGGGTGCCCCAATAGGACGGATTCCGCTCGAGCACCCAGCGCACCCCAGGCACGTATTCCGCAAATCGATACGGCCCGGTGCCGGCCGGATGCTTTGTACCAAAACTCGCGCCGTCTGCCGCAGCCTGCACGGGAGGCACCATGCCGATGATCTCCAAGTTACTCAGCGCCGACCGGGAGGGATGCTTCAAGACCAACACGGCCGTCGAGTCGTCGACGACCTGCACGGAACCAATCGCGGGCAGAAACTGCTGAAATGCTTTCTGCGTAAACTTGAGATTGTTATCAAGGAAGCTCTCCAGTGTAAACTTGACCGCTTCGGCATTGAAGGGTTCCCCATTTTGAAACTTGACGCCCTTGCGCAAGTAAAGCTTCAAATGAGTCGGATCAACGAGTTCCCACCGCTCCGCGAGCAGCGGGGTGATCTGCCCGCGGAGATCATGAAACACCAGGGTTTGAAACATCATCTGCTGCACAGGACCGAACATCGACGTAGCGTAAGCGACCCGCGGATCGATCGATGTCGGATCAGGAGTCAAGCCCATGACGAGCTCATTGGATCCCGTCGAAGACGGTGCCGCCCAAGCAACAGAAGCCGCCGTGAGATCTCGCCCCAAAATCCCAGCGCCCGCGACCGCTGCGGCACGACTCACCAGTTCACGTCGAGATATCCTCCGGTGGTTCATCTTGTCACCCCCGTGTGGCGTGGATGCGCAAACCCAAACGTGTCTATCCCCGTACCGTTTCGGTGCCGCCCCTCCGCGCTGCTATCCGCGATAGCCATAAATCTCAGCTGCGACGGTCTGTGATATCCGTCCCTGCCGCAGGTCACGCTCCACTAACTCCCGTGCACGTTGCTTCGGATCCCCATATCCCCCCGCGCCTCCGATTACAATCGTCAGGCGGTCGCCTGACTTCAGTTCGAATGAAGACTTCGATTTCAGCACGATCTCCTCTCCGCCCCGCAAGACGGAAAAACGATTCGAACGCCCGGCCATGCCGCCAAAAAGACCCCACGGCGCCGTCTTATGCCGGTCGGAAAAGGACGTAAAAATGACCCCGTCCTCGAGGATCTCGTACTCTCGGACCGCGCTCGGCGCACCGTTGTGCGTGCCGTACCCCATCGAGTCGGTCAGCAACTCGTAGCGTACGAGTCGGAAGAAACCAAAGTCTGTTTCAGTCGGTTCCACCGCGGTGCTACGGCAGTTGTCAATCGGAGTCCCGCACTGACATGCTCCGTCACCATCCCGGCTCGCCCCATAGCCGCCGCGCAGGGGCTCGCTAAAGACCGACCATCCGGCGGGAGTCAGGCGGCTAAGATTGACCGCGATAATGGTGTTGTGACAGCATGCGACCGCTCGTTCGGGGTCGATCTGTGAAAAGACCTGCATGATGGCGTCCACAACGCGCTGACACACGTTGGCTCTCGCGCGCACCGGTGCGGGATAATAGGGATTGAGTAAACACCCATGAGGAATTGAAATGTGCACCGGCCGATTGCACCCCTCGTTCGGAGGGACGTCAGGACCCGTGAGAAGATTCTTGAGGATAAGATAAACCGCGGAAATGGTCGAGGCCCGTGGCGCGTTGATAATGCCTCGCGCGGTTCCGTCGGTACCCGCAAAATCAACGTAGATCTCTCCCGCCTCCAACCGAACCGTCACACACACGCGATAGGACCGGTCGGAAAAACCGTCGTCGTCGACCCGTTCCTCCGCACTGTACACGCCGCTCGGAAGCTTGGCGATTTCTGCGCGCGTCCGACGCTCCGAGTACGTGATCATCTCTCCCATGACCGCCTTCACTTTGGCGAAGCCGTACTTTCGTACCAAGTCCTGCATCCGCCGCGTGCCCGTCCGGTTTGCCGTCAACTGCGCGTTAAAATCCCCAAGCGTCTTGTCCGGGACTCGTACGTTCGAGGCGATGATTTCGCCAAGCGTGCCAATTCCAAAATCGCCGGGCACCCGGACGCGGACCGCCGAGAGCACGATTCCCTCACCAAAGATATCGGTCGCCAGGGGGTTCAACGACCCAGGACCGCCACCACCGACATCGAGATGATGCGCGACGGTACAGCAGAAACCCAACAGATGGCCGTCGGCACGAACGGGGGTGAACAGAAAGACGTCAGGTAAGTGTTGACCGCCGGCATACGGATCATTGTGTACTACCACCTCATCGGGCTCCAGCGTCGCCATGTCATGCTTGGCGGCACACCCTTTGAACGCCTCGCCGACCGAATTCATATGGAACGGCATGTTGTCAGACTGTGCCACGATCTGCCCCGCCGCATCCATCAGCACAACCGACGCGTCCTTCGCCTCACGGACGATCGTCGAATAGGCAACGCGAAATAGATTCGCACTCATTTCCTTCGGGATGCTCATGATGACTTGGCTGATGACATTGAAGTCCACCGGGTCGAGTCGGAACTCGTCCACTACGGTTGTCGTCTCCCGCATGGCAGTCGAGACCCCCTGGCGTTCTTCTATCCCGCGCCACTCCCGGTTCGGAAGCCCTTCGGTCCAAACGTGCCGTCGCTCATTTGCGTGTCAGGAGAAGATTGTAGCGGTGATCTACTGCCGCCTGCCAGGCGGCAGGCACATAGGTCGTCGCGGTCGGTTCCTCGATCACGCACGGCCCCTGACAGCATTGCCCACTGCTAAGTTGCTCGCGGCGCCAATATGCTGCGGGGACCCATTCTCCGTTGTGGTAGACACGGCCCGTCGCGTCAGGCGTGGTCTGATGTTTCGTCTCCCGATTTCCATTGGGCAGCGCCGTCTCGCGCAAACTCGTCAGACCACCTGGGGCCCCGAGCGATAGCCGGTAATTCACGATCTCGACGGCGTCACGCGGGGAGGCGTGTCCGTAACGCAGCTTGTGAGCGGTATGAAAGCGGTCGGACAACCAACCGAGATCCGACGCGGCAAAGTCTCGTCGCGTGACCGGAACCATCAACTCGTACGCCTGCCCGTGGTAGCGCATGTCAAGCGACATTCCCACCGGCGCAATGTGGGAAATCGACCGATACCGACCGCACTCTTCCCGCCCTCGAACTTCTAGCCTGTCGAATTGATCCAGGATTTCCGCGCTCGTCGTCTGGGCCGCCGGAGAGACGCGAGTCTGCACGTAGTCCCGGCGAAAGTCTGCGACCAGCAGGCCGTACGCGGAGAGAAGTCCCGGATGGCGTGGGACCAGTACCCGCTCCAATTCGAGCTCCTCGGCGAGGTCCGCGGCATGAAGCGGACCCGCACCGCCAAACGCAACGAGCACGAAATCTCTCGGATCATGCCCGCGGGACACGGAGACGACCCGGATCGCCTGCGCCATATTGGCGTTAACCACCCGGCACACCGCCTCGGCCGCATCTTCAATATCTCTCGCCAACCGCTGGGCAAGTGGCGCACACACCGTCCGAGAGCGCTCAGGAAGGAGCGGCATCCGTCCGCCCAGGAACGACTTTGGGCGGATCAACCCTCGCAGCACGTTCGCGTCGGTCACTGTGGCATCGCGACCATCACGTCCGTAACAAGCCGGACCGGGGTCGGCGCCTGCGCTCTCGGGTCCGACTGTGAGCATCCCCCCGTCGTCGATACGGGCGATACTGCCTCCGCCGGCCCCGATGGTTGCAATATCCGTCATGGGCAACCCAATCGGCAGGTGATCGATCTCCGTCTCCGTCGTCAGGTGGGGGACGCCCGAGGTAACCAGGCACACGTCCGCGCTCGTCCCTCCCATATCCAGGGAGATGACGTTTGGATAGCCGGCCTCCGTCCCAATCGAAGCGGCCGCTACCGCTCCCGCGGCCGGCCCCGATAGCAGAATCCACGCACCATGGGTTCGCGCAGCTTCCGCCGGAAGGATCCCGCCATTCGACTGCATGACAATGAACTCTCCCCGCAACCCCTCGTCGGACATTTTTGCCCCCATGGCGCCGACATACGCACTCACCTTCGGCGTCACGAACGCATCGATCACGGTAGTGTTCGCACGGTAGTATTCTCTGAACTCGGGCAGCACGTCAGAGGAGATGGAAATATGAAGATCCGGGTGGCACCGGCGAATGAGCTCCGCTAACTGCTGTTCGTGCCTCGGGTACAGATAGGAGTTCAGCAGACAAATGGCAATCGAATCCACGTGTTCCTTCTCGATGAGTTCATTAATCGCGGCTTGGATGCCGCCCAGCTCCAAGGGACAAATGATGCGCCCCGCGCCGTCAACGCGTTCGCGCACGGGCAGCACACGCTCGCGCGGTACGAGCGGCTGTGGCTTCTGGTAGCGAAGATCATATATCCGGTCGCGTTCTTCCCGCTGAATCTCCAGAACGTCCCTGAACCCCTCGGTCATCAACAGCGCTGTCGTCGCCCCTTTGCGCTCCAGAAGCGAGTTCGTCGCGATCGTGGACCCATGGACCACGGCGCGCAGTGCCGACAGCGGGACGGACAACTGCAACAGACCCGCTAACGCGCCCTCCGCGGGATTCCGCGGCGTGGTGGGAACCTTAGCGGTTTCAACGATCCCATGTTCGCCGAGCAGGATAATATCGGTGAACGTGCCACCGATCTCGACTCCCACTACGTATCCGGAGCCCAGTGCCTCCACGCGTCTCTCCTATCCCGAGAGAACAAGTCAGTACAGGCTACTACACCGTACCCGGTAAACGCGCCACGGTGCGCTCTTCGTCACGTCCCAGCAGACTAACGAGTTCCGAGCGGGTTTGTTCGATGTGCTCGGTCAGCAACCGCGCGGCGTGTTCCGTGTCGCCAGTGCTCAACGCCCCGATAATAGCCTTGTGAGATTGCGGAAGCGCGCCCACGTCTACGGGGATGCGGCTCATCATGAAAAAATATAGAGCTTTTGCATTTCGGCGCAATGGTAGCCACGCTTCCACGAGTCGCTGATTGCCGGAAAACCGACAGACTGCCTCGTGGAAACTGAGGTCATACTCCACAACATCCCGAATCTTGTGCATGCGTGCCGCTCTTTCCATTTCCGCCACGATCCGGTGTAACTGTTCCAACTCTTCTGGGCTGAGCGCTGAGCGGCGAAGCGCATGCGACTCCAAAGCGATCCGCAAATCGTACAGGTCGTTTGCGCTCTGCGCGGTGAACGCCTGAGCGCGCGCGCCCACCCGGGGGATGATGGCGACTACACACTCACGTTCGAGCCGTTGGAGCGCCTCCCTCACGGGGGCCCGGCTAGTCCCGAAGCGAGCGGCAAGTCTCGATTCCGACAGGGCATCGCCGGGCGCGATCTGATTGGATAGAATCTCTTGGAGAAGGGTGTCGGCGATTCGGTCTGACAACCGGCTCCCGTCCGGAGCTACGCGTGGCAGAACGCCCAACTTGCCTGAGTGCCTAGGCATTAGTCGACCCGGTCGACAGGATTGATTCATAATAGAAAGTAGTCCGAATGGTGTCAACTGCGAACACCCGTGCGTGACGAGATATAGAAGCTGGATGAACGTCTCCGTTTCAACACCCAAGACATATCGCCGGGAGCGCGCTTGGGTGGAAACCGCGTGTGCTCCCACAAATTGTGGATCCGCCCGCCGCCGGCAAATTATCCAACCGCAGTTGATCCCGCCTTGCCGCGTCTGCCAGACCCGGCCCACGACCGAACCCATGCGGTCACGTCGGCAACGGCGTCTAACGCGAGCATGCCCGAGAGTGCGCGCTGCGCTCGCCGGGTCCCCAACAACGGCGTTGCCAACGAGTTAAACTTGGCCTGCGTTTCCTCGGGTGACACCGGGTCCGTGGGAGCGCCACGGGGGACTTCGCAGTACTCCTCAAGGATGGCACCATCCTCCAGCTCGACGATCAGCCGGCTCGGCGTAACCTTTCGCAGATGGTAGGCTTCTGTGAACGCCGGATCCTCTATGACTCGAATGCGAGTCGCCAACGCGCGAACCATCGGATCGGTCAAGTCCCCTTCGCGCAACCCGCGATCTGGCGATCGTCCGAGAAAACACAGGGCCAGCAGGTATGGGAGGGAAAACTGCGCGTCGATGATGTTTTGCGGGTGTGCTGCGGAGAGGCTCACTTGGCCCTCGTAAAACGTGAACACTTGGATGTGCCGTATCCGATCAGGTGGAAACCGGCCGGCCAGCCGCAATGCCACATCGATGCTGGAATGCGTCCATCGGCACCCAGCGTACGGCTTCATCGAGGTGCGGGGTAGCAACCAATCCTCGCCAAGGCCCGCGGTAAATTGGCGCCAATCGCATTGGTCGGACGCAGCCATCCGCCAGAACCCATGCGGTCCGTCAAGGACGAACCGATTTCCCAAAAAACCTCTGCTGGCCAGGTCCGCGGCGGTCACGCCCGCGAGCGACGCATAATGATAGTTGTTCTTGCCCCACGCAAACGGACGCTCCTCCCGCTCAAGCCCCAGTTTGCGACAGTGGGGTACCGGAGCCACGGATCCGGCGAGCCCAAATGCATGTCGAACCGCGTCGGCGTCAAGATGAAGCAACTTCGCCGCGGCGGTCACCGCCCCGAACGTTTGCCAGGTGCCGAGACCAAAGACGTCTCGGTGCCGCTGCGCCGACGGCTGAATCGCCAAGCCAATACGCAACGACACTTCGTACGCCGCCACAATCGCGGTCAGAAGCGCCTCGCCGGACGCGTGAACCCTCTCCGCCACCGCAAGGGCAGGAGGAATGGCTGTTGCACCTGGGTGTGCAATGTACTCAAAGGTGTCATCGAAATCAAGCACGTTCACGAGGTGACTGTTTACGAACGCCGCGAGGGCTGACGGCACCCGCAGGCCCGTGGCGAGAATACTCGATTCCCTCGCCCCGCCCATCGCGGATATGTAATCCACGACGATGCGCCCCGGCTCGAGGGCGGCCCCGCCGATCGAGTTGGCGACGCTGTCGATCACACATTGACACGCGCTCACAACGACGAATCGGGGGATGTCCCGAAACTGCATGTTGACCACGAAATCAGCAATCGCCGCTGTCGGAGCCTCGACTGGAGAGGCGATATCAGTCACCATGCGATCACTCCCGTCGGCTTCGGCCCGAGACTCTCGTACTCCGATGGTGTGCGCATTCCGCTGCGGCGCCTACTGTGCTTCTTTCAGTGCAACACAGCACGCTGCGTAGATCGATTCCCAATCAATCTTGCAGGCTTGGTACAAGTCCGCGGGCAGCCCGGACTCACCGAAACGCACCACACCTAATGGATACGCCTTTCGTCCGAGCATGCTGCCGACCCAGGCCAGGGCCGCGGGGTGGGCGTCAATAACCGTAACCACCGGACCACTCACCGGCATCTGTACCGGTGCAGGCCGCAGGTGCTTGAGGCTCTCGTGGGTCGCGTCCTGCCAGGTCCTATAGACAAGGCCCGGACTCACACAGTTCACCACATTCGCATAGATGCCATCCTGAAGGAGCTCCTCGGAGGCCCGCACCGCCCCGGGCACCATGACGCCGGTGGCCCAGATCTCGACCGTGTTTCTGCCCGGTTGGCATCCGGGGTCCGCGGCACGATCGACGAGGCGGTAGGCCCCCGAGAGAACCTTCTTGCGCAGTTGTTCGCGATCGGTCCCGGGAAGCAGTGTTTGGTCGACGACCGCCGTGCTGAGCCGGAAGTACGTTGCCCGGCCGCCGTCGGCACTATACAGCGCCCGAAGGGCGTCCAGGAGAAGCCACTCGAGTTCAAGCGCAAAACACGGCTCGTGGTACAGTACCCCGGGCAACCCTTCCCCAACGAGCGGGGTCACGATTGACTGATGGGCCCCACCTTCGGGAGCCAGTGTCACTCCCGAGGGGGTCCCCACCAACACGAATCGGCTGCCTGAGTAAATGCCGTATACGAAGGCATCGAGAGCGCGGGCCACAAACGGATCGTACAGCGTGCCAATGGCAAGGAGCGGTTCTCCTGTCCTCTCCCCGGCGAGACCGAGCTGCCCCAGCGCCATGAGCAGGTTTGTCTCAGAGATCCCCAGCTCGATATGCTGTCCCTGCGGCTTGCGATTCCACTGGATGAGACGTGGTCCAAGCACGGTAAAGGGGTCTTGATCGTCCGTCGGATGCCATACGCCGACGCGGTTGATCCATCCCCCCAAGTTCGTGGAAATCGCGACATCCGGGCTCACCGTCACGACCCGGCGTGCGACGCCCGGAGAGACCCGCAGGAGCGTGGTGAGAATCTGTCCGAACGCCCCTTGGGTCGACGTCACATCCCCATACTCCCGGCCAAGATCGTCAGGTACGTCCTCGACCGAGTGGGGGCGGCGCGCGGCCGCGTCCACCGTCAGCCCCGTCTCCCGGCACACTCGCGATTCCTCGCTATCCGCCGGGAACGTCGCCCATACGTCATCGGCCGGAATTCCAAGCTGATTCCGAAGCGTGTCCATTTGCTCGGATGTCAGAAGGGCCGAATGGTTCAGCGGATCTCCCGCAATGGGCAGCCTCCACCCCTTAATGGTGTAGGCAAATATCACCGAGGGCCCCCGCACGGCATCGGCGTCGGCAAGGGCGTCGTGAAGGACCTGCAGATCATGTCCGCCGAGATCGCCGAGGAGCCTCCTTACGGCACCGTCCGATCGATCGGCAAGAAGATCTTCTCCGAGTTCCCGGCGCACCACGGAGACACCGGCACGAAGAAGGTACTGATATTCCTCGTTCGACATCTCATCGATCCGCCGGCGCAGCGCGTCGCCGCCGGGCCGCCGGAACGCCTCAGTCAGCTGCCGCCCGTATTTGGCCTCGATGACCTTCCAGCCGTTGGCTTGGAACATCGCTTCCAGCTGCCGCACACGCAACCCGGGCACAACCCGGTCGAGGGACTGGCGATTCAAATCGACGACCCAGATCACGTCGTCCAACTGCGTCAGCGCCGGCTCGGCCACCGCCTCCCAAATGGACCCTTCGTCGAGCTCGGCGTCTCCAATCAGCGAAATGAACCGGTGGCCCGTCTCCTCGGGGCACCCAAAGTGCGCGTGGACGTAGCGGCTCGCCAACGCGGCAAAGTTCGGCGCGACGGCGCCCAATCCAACGGACCCCGTGGAGAAGTCGACCGGAAACGGATCCTTGGTGCGGCTCGGGTACGCCTGCAGACCGTGGAATGCACGAAGCGTGGTCAAATACCGCCGGTCAAGATTGCCCAGCAGGTAGTGGACGGCGTGGAGCACCGGCGCTGCGTGCGGCTTGACCGATATCCGGTCTCCCGGCCGCATGAAATCGAAAAACAGTGAGGTCATGAGCGAGACCACGGACGCGCTGGACGCCTGGTGCCCCCCGACTTTTAGACCGCTGGGGTTGGGCCGCACCCGATTTGCATGGTGAATCATCAGCATGCTCAACCACAAGATGCGGTCTTGGATCGCCTCAAGCGCCGCGAAACGTCCCACCGCGCCCTGCTGCGACACGCCGGCGGACCGATCCACCATGGTGACGACCCTCCGCTAGAAAGAAGAACGGACTCGTTCGGCGCTTCTCTCGTGCACGCGCCCGTTCACTCACTACCCCCCGGCGCGGGCGCGGCATAGCCGAGCTCCGTGTCTCGCGAGCGCGAATCATCGCTGCGCTGCGATGCGGACCCGAACCCGCCGCCGCCGGGCAGCTCGCAGACCAGTACGTCCCCCGCGCGCAGTGTAAATACCGTCTCCGTCGCAGATCGGCCGTTCAGGAGGACGCGTCCCAACGTCCCGGGGTCCCCGCCCATCAATCCGGGCGGCGGAAAGCGCAGGTTCACCGGCCGCAGCGACATCGTCACCGGCGTGTCGCCCCTCGGACGAAACACGAGACGCTGACCGAGGCCGCCTCGGAAACGCCCGTCGCCCGAGGAACGCGGCAGCAACTCCTTGCGCTCTAGGTATAGAGGTACTTGATTCTCAAGAATTTCTGTCGGCGTCACCATGCTGTTCCAGGGGAACGCGGTCGTCGAAAGCCCATCTTTGCGCCCGCTGGCCCCCATACCGCCGTTGGGCAGCATCGCCGCGCTGAACGGCCGCCCGTCGTCAAAGCGGCCGGTCATCCACACGCCCCAGAAGGTACCGCTCCCCGCCATGACTCTGTCCGGGATCGCCGGGGTCAGTGCACCGAAGATGGCCTCGCACGCGTGTACGGCCACGGCCGACCTTCCACGGACCGGAACCGGACTGCGACAGTTGAGGATCGACCCCACGGGCGCAAGCACCGCGATCGGCTGAAACAGCCCTTCGTTGCTTGGAATCTCGGGCGTCAGAGCCGATTTGATCGCCGCGAGCGTGCTGCCGCGTGTATAGTTCAGACACACGTTGATCGCGCCGGTGAACGTCTCCGCCGAGCTGCCCGCATAGTCGATCGTCGCCGTTCCATCGCGCACGGAGATGTTCACCGCGATCGTCACGGTGTCGTCCCCAAACCCGTCGATGGTCACCGCGTGACTGTAGGTCCTAGGCGGGATCACACGCAGCGCCTGGCGCATGACGTCCTCGGACCGCTGTCGGATGCTCGCGGAGACATCCTGCAGCCCGGGGAGGTTGTAATCGTCCAGAAATTCCCGGAGGCGCTCGGTCGCCACGTGCAGCGCGGAGATGACCGCCCGCACGTCACCGATCGAGATCTCGGGCACGCGCGAGTTGGCTCGAATGATCGCGAGGATCTCCGCGCTGGGCTGGCCGGCGCGGTAGAGCTTGCAGGGTGGAAGGTTCACGCCTTCCTCAAAGACGTCGCGGGCGCCGAAGTAGCTCAACGACCCCGCCACGTCCGCCATATGGACCAGGCACGTCATGTAGGCGACAATACGGCCCGCGTGGAACACCGGCTTCACGAAGCAGAAGTCAGGAAGGTGCCCAGCGCCAATCCAGGGGTCGTTCGTCAGCAGCACGTCGCCGTCTTGCAGTTCCTCGGGCGGGAATATACTCAACAGATGCCGCGCAGTATAGGGGAGGATGCCGGTAAAGACGGTGAGACTGTCGATCGACTGGGCGAGACCGTTGCCGTCGGCATCGAGCAGCACAAAGGCAAAGTCCTTCGCCTCGCTTACGATCGTAGACATCGCCGTCCGAAGTAGCGTCAAATCCGTCTCACCCATCACGGTAATCAGGCGGTTCCAATAGATCTCGAGGGTCACGGGATCGATCTGCACGCGCGGCGCCGACATCCTACGTCCCCTCCGGCAGACTGATCATCAGGTTCAGGTGCTCGTCCACGCGCGCGGTCGCACCTGGAGGAACGAGCGCCGTCGATTCACGCTCCTCGATGGCCGCCGGGCCGACAAGCGCGGCCCCAGGCGCGAGACGGTATCGATCGTACACGGCCGTCGGCACAAACGCTCCGTCAAAAAAGGCCGGGCGTTCGCCTTTCTTGGCACCGCCCTGCTCCAGCTGCGCGACCTGATTCGGCACCGTGCGAGCCGGTGATGTGGCGACGAGCCGGCATGTGACAATCTGGAGCGGCACGTCGGAATGAGCATGGCCGAACAGGCCCTCGTATCGCGCAGCAAAGGCCGTCCGAACGACGTCAACGGTGACGCCGGCCCCGTCATTCGGGAGCGGGACGGTGATCTCCCTCGTTTGCCCAACGTACCGCATATCCAGGGCGCGCTGAACGCGGAGCCCGGAGCCGACCGCCCCGGCTTCCGCCAGCATCTGCTCCCCTTCCATCGCCATCTGCCCGAGCACGACGTTGGCCTGACGCAGCGCCCCATCGTCCAATCGCGCAACCAATGACCGCGCGAACTCGAACGCGGTCGGCGCCACCAGCATGCCCCACGCCGAGAGCACCCCGGCCGATGCCGGGCAGATCACCTCCCGGATCTTGAGAGCTTGGGCCACTGCGCAGCCGTGCATCGGGCCCATGCCGCCGAACGCCACAAGCGAATATCGCCGCGGATCGCGACCCCGCTCCGCGATGTGCATCTTGGCGGCCGCGATCATGTTGGTGTTGACGACCGCGAAGATGCCGGCGGCGACTTGGGTCTCGCTCATGCCCAACCGCACACCGAGGCGGCCGAGCACGGCACGGGCCGCCGCCACGTCCAGCGGCATCGTGCCCCCGAGGAAAAACGCGGGATCCAGGTAGCCGAGCATGAGATCGGCATCGGTGACCGTCGGCCGATCGCCGCCCCGGCCGTAGCAGACAGGACCGGGGTTCGAACCGGCGCTGTCCGGGCCGACCTTCAGCAGGCCCATGCTGTCGACCCGGGCGATGCTGCCCCCTCCGGCGCCGATTTCGATCATGTCAATCACCGGCACCTGGAGCGGCAGGCCGCTCCCCTTGATGAACCGCTTGACCCGGGCGACCTCGAACTCCTTCGACGTGCTGGGCGCGCCGTCGTGCACCAGACACGCCTTGGCGGTCGTCCCGCCCATGTCGAACGCGAGCAGATCGCGTCGCTTCAAACGCCGGCCGAGCGCCGCCGTGGCCAGCGCGCCCGCGGCCGGCCCCGACTCCACGAGTCGAATCGGAAACCTCGCGGCCGTCTCGTGCGTGACGATTCCCCCGCTCGACAGCATCATGTACAGGGGCCGCCCGTAGCCGGCCGCTTCCAAATCGGCGTGCAAGCGGCGGACGTAGCTCTTCGCGAGCGGCTGCACATACGCGTTGGCGGCCGTCGTGGACATGCGCGGGTATTCGCGGATCTCGGGCGCTACTTCGCTGGACAAGGAGACGGCGATCCCGGGCAGCGCCTGCTCCAGCAGGACGCGCACGCGCTGCTCATGGCTCGGATTGACAAACGAGTGCAGAAAGCACACGGCGACTGACTCCACGTCGTGCTCGCGCAGGCGCGACGCGATGGACACCACCGCCGCCTCATCGAGCGCGTGCACGATCTCACCGTCTGGGCCGATGCGCTCGACCACATCGAAGCGCAAGGGGCGGGGCACCAGAGGTTCAGGTCGTTCGAGAAACAAATCGTAGCTGTCGTACCGCATCTCGTTGCCGATCTCAAGGACGTCCCGATGGCCGTCCGTGGCGAGCAGGGCGGTTCGCGCCCCCTTACGTTCGATGAGCGCGTTGGTGATGAGCGTCGTCCCATGAATGATCACCTGGAACTCCGCCCCGGTGACCTCCGCCCGCGCCATCAGCGCATCAAGACCCTCTCGGACCGCTCGCGCGGGGTCTTCGGGCGTGGTGAGACACTTATTCAACCAGATTCTGCCGCTTACCGCGTGGCACAGCACAAAGTCGGTGAAGGTGCCGCCGATGTCCACGCCGAGCAGGTACGTTTGCTCCATCTTCTGCGGTCCCCTTCGAACGGATCCGTTAGACGTACGATCCCTGTCCGCCCGACACGTCGATCGATGCCCCGGTAATGTAGCTCGCCCGTTCAGACGCCAGAAACGCCACGAGACCGGCAACCTCATGCGGCTTCCCGAATCGCTGGGCCGGCACCTCGAGACGCCCAATACGGGCAATAAAGTCCTCGTACGGCTCCTGAGGCGCCTGGCGTTGATGAATGGTACGCCACTGCGGCGTCTCGACGAACCCGATGTTGACCGAGTTGACCGTGATGCCGGCCGGGGCGGCCTCCACGGCGAGGTTCTTGGACAGCGACAGGCACGCTGCACGCAGCGTGCAGCTCGCAAAAAAGCGTGGATCGACCGCGCGCCCCATCGTCGCGCCGATATTGATGATTCGTCCGTATCCCCGAGCCCGCATGTGCGCCATCGCCAACCGGCAGAGGCGGATCGTCGCGAGCACCTTCATTTCAAAATCATGCTGCCAATCGGCATCGGTCAAACGGTCAAATGATCCCGAGACCGCTCCGCCGGCGTTGTTGACAAGGACATCCAACCGTCCGAAGCGCGACCGCACCGTTTCGACGAGATTGACGGTGTCGGCCTCCAGCGTGACGTCTGCCGGCACCGCCAGGACGGGGCCGAGCGCTTCGAGTCGGCGCGCCGCGGCATCGAGTTCGTCACGGTGGCGAGCGCAGATGACAACCATCGCGCCCTCTCGCAGCAGCTCCTCGGCGATGGCAAAGCCCAACCCCTTGGAGCCGCCAGTCACCAACATCACCTGTCCGGAGAGTCCGAGATCCACGGCTACACCGCCTTATGCCAACCGAGGCACGCCTTCTCGCGCCGGAGCGAACATCTCGATGATCACGCACCCCTCGGGTCCCGCCTGCACGCTGTGGGGAACGTCCGAGGCGATCCGATACACCGTCCCGCTCGACACGCGCTCGCTGCGGTGAGCGCACGTGATCGTCATCATCCCCTCGAGCACGATGCCCATCTGCTCCGCGACATGGCGATGCTGCGGCATGGCGGTGTTCGGTGCGAGCCGTGCATGAACGGCCGAGAGCCCAGCACCGGCCCAACTGCGCATCCGAAGTCCCAGCACCGGTTCCGTTTCTGGAACGGTATCAAGGTATCGAACGATGAACTCGGACATGGTATGCCTCCCTTGAGTCCGGTCTAGCGCAGCGGCTCAGCCATGCCGGCGGTTCGGCCGCCGTCAACCGGCAGCGCGACGCCGGTGATGTAGGACGCCTCGTCAGAACACAGAAAGAGCGCGGCGGACGCGAGTTCTTTGGCGTCGCCCACTCGCTGCATCGGAATGATCGCGGCCAGTGCCCGTTCGGCGCGTTCTTGTTCCGCCGGATTCTTGGGCCCGAACCCCATCGCGGCCGTACGCACCGACCCCGGACACACACAGTTCGCGCGAATGCCCCGATCCGCGTATTGCAGCGCCACCGCCTTGGTCAGCATCACCACCCCGGCTTTCGCCGCGCCGTAGGCGGGAATAGCCGGTCGCCCAATGATCCCGGCGTTGGACGAGGTGCTGAGAATCGCGCCACCGCCCTGACGCAGCATGTGCGGGATCGCAAACCGCATGCCGAGGTAGACCCCTGTGAGGTTGACGCCGACCTCCTTTTGCCAGATCTCCATGGTCACGTCGGTGATGTCGAGGCCGAACACCGCCCCGGCGTTGTTGTAGAGGATATCGATCTTGCCGAACGCGCGCACGCACAGCTCAACGGCTCCCCGAACGTCCGCCTCCACCGACACGTCGGCATGGCAAAAGTCCGCGCGCCCGCCAGCCGCCCGAATATCCGCCACGGTTTGCCGCCCCCCGTCGTCGTCGATATCGACGACAAGCACCGACGCTCCCTCCGACGCGAAGAGCTGAGCGGATGCGCGCCCGATCCCCGAGGCCGCGCCAGTGATCAGAGCGGCTTTGCCTTCCAGCCGTCCACGCCCCAACATCAACCTTCCGCTCCTTTCCAAAGGGCCAGAATCCGAGCAAACGCGGATTCCATCTCTCCGAGAAGGGTCGTCGTGCCGCCGCCGCCGATGTGCGGGCTCAAAATCACGTTCGGCAGCGCCGCCAGCGGACTGTCGCTCGGAAGCGGCTCCTGACAGAACACGTCAAGGCCGGCCCCGGCGATGCGCCCGTCTCGCAGCAGCTCAGCCAGCGCCGTTTCATCCACGACTCGTCCGCGACTCGCATTGATCAAATAGGATGTGGGGCGCATCGAGCGCAGTTGATCGAACCCGAGCATCCCCCGGGTCTCGACCGTATCCGGCACCTGCGCGCTGACAAAATCGCTTGCGGACAACAGCTGCGGAAGCGACCGGTATGCGACTCCGAGCCGTTCTTCTTCATGTGGCGGGAACGGCCGACGCTTATGATAACAGACATTCATCCCGAAGGCGCGCGCTCTCACGGCGATCAAACATCCGATTTCTCCCAGCCCAATCAGCCCCATCGTCTTGCCAAACAGCGGCCCCTCATCCTTCAGCCCGAGCCAGTTGAAGGCGACCTGGGTCTCGGTTGTGGGCTGCGGCGTCAAGCCTCGATCTCGATAGGCGCCCGCGGCGACCCCGCGGTGCGCCGCAAGCAGATCTCGGCTCAGCACCAACATCATCGCGAAGACGAGGTCGGCGACGGCATGGGCCGTCAGGCGCGGGCGCCGCTCGACGAGCACGCCGCGCGCCTCCAGCGCCGCTTGATCGAGGTCCACACGCTCCCCGACGACCACGACGGCGCGCAATCCCTTCGCCTCGGTGAAAGCCGCGGCGCCGAGTGCGCGGCGACGTACGAGGAGGAAATCGGCGGTGCGCATCAACCTCACCAAGTCGTCATGCGCGGGGCCCCCGGGAGCCACGAGGTCGAGGTGCTTCGCCGAGGGCAAGGCACGGTAGGCCTGGAGCGATTCGCCACTGATAAAATCGGCAAGCACCACCCGGGGCTTGCCCGTACGCATTTAGTACCCGGCTCCCTTGTCCACGACGTTCACGAGAGGGTACCCGCCGAGGTAAAATCTGAGGTTCTGGCAGAACAGGTCTGTGAGCCGATCCATGTATGTCTGAAAGATTCCCGACATGTGCGGCGAGATAATCACGTTGGGCATGTCCCAGAGCGGACTGTCCGCCGGCAGCGGTTCCGGTTCGGTCACGTCGAGCGCCGCGCCGCCGAGATGCTCGTTCTTGAGAGCCACGGTCAGCGCGGAGAAATCCACGATGGGGCCTCTGGACAGACTGATGATAAAGGATCCGCTCGGCATCGTAGCGATCGCGTCGGCTCCCAAGATGTGAGTGGTGCTCTCCGTCAATGGGAGACAGTTGACGACGTAATCACTGAGGGCCAGCATGTGGCGGAGCTGCTGCGGTGGATACACCTCGCTCAAATATCCGATGTTGAGGCGATGGGCAGGAAAGGTGATGTCCAGCGCGCGGACAGTCATATTAAAGGCGGCGCACAGGCGGGCGACTTCGGACCCGATCGCCCCGTATCCGAGAATGCCCACGGAACGGCCGGCGAGCGTCGGCCGGTGCCATCGTTCCCACGTGTGCGCCTGCTGCTGCCGAAGGAGTCGCCACGCGTCGTTCGTGAGCATCAGCATGCACATGAGGGCGTACTCACTCATCGCGACCGCGTGCACGCCGCTCGCGTTCGTCACGGTCACCTGGCTGCGCCAGAGACCGGTCTTATGAAGATGGTTGGTGCCCGCGCCGAGGAGCTGGACCCACTGAAGTTTCGGCGTGGGGTACGGAGGGGTGAAATCGCCCGGGTATCCCAAAATGATGTCGGCGTCACTCAGCAGCGGACGTAGCTGCGCCGCCGCGTCCTCCGCCGGCAGTGACAAGAACACCCGGTTCTCGCGAATGCTCAACGGCTCGCCGACGTACCGAACATCCAGGGTTGGACTCACCGCTCGAATTCGGGCGAGCTGTGCCTCACTGAGTTGAGCGAAGACGACAATCTTCACGCGCTCTGTCACGCACCACCGCCCTCACGCTGTTGGTTACGCGCGCCCGAACTGCTTCATCGCTCCGAGAAAATCTCCGGTCGCCTCGATGAACGCAGCCTCTGCGAACTCTGTCTGTTCGGCGCGAAACGCGGAGATGACGGCCTGCGCCATCGTCGACGGCACGACGACAACGCCGTCTTCATCGCCAACGATGTAGTCGCCCGGAGTCACTGGGACATCGCCGCAGCGAATTGGCACATTCATGTCCAAACTGAGCAGTCGCTTCAGGCCACTAGAGGTGTGTACGCCCGCCGCAAATACAGACAGACCGGTGCTTCGCAGGTCACGTACGTCTCGGATTGCGCCGTCACACACCGCCCCGACCATGCCTCTCGCACGCGCGGCCCGCCCGGCCAGGTCCCCAAACGATGCCGCATCCATCAGTCCCTGGCCGTCGATCACAAGCACGTCACCGGGCCGCGCCTCATTGAGGACCAAAAAGAGGTGATGCGACGAACTCAACCGGGCTTCTGGCGCATCGGATCGGTATACGGCTTTCTTCATCGTGATCGCACGGCCCACCATCTTACGCTCTGGGTTCACGATACAGTGAATGCGACCGTGCATGGCGCCGTGAAACCTGTGCTCTTCAAGAATGTCCGCGAGCGTGGATGTACGAATCAGATGCAGCATGCCAATGATCTCAGAAGGGGAAGTCGTGACCGTCGACTCCTCCATAAGGTGTCACCTCCGATTTCCTGTCTGCACCTCTGAGCGCCCAACGATCCGCCAATGCTGTCGACTCGGTCGACAGGGTCCCTATGAGCATTACACCCCCACGGCCTCGACGCGTCAATATGGAACATGCGTTAGGCTAGAAATACGTCGGGATAGCGGCCGATCATGATCCCACGATCATCCGACGTAAGGGCGACGGGGCTGCGCGTTGAGTCGGCGACAAGACCGAACTTGTGCACTGCGCAAGACGCGAGCCGATGGTCGGCTCCGAATGGACGTCTCCCGAGAGACCGCGCCTACCCGGGCCCGCATTCGTTCGGCAAAGGGTATCGAGCTTAGCCCGCGAAATTTCGACGCGCAGACCCAAGCCGCGGGCCGTCCCCAGAGGGAACGCATCGCGCGCCGGGTGGCGGCCGGAGCCACAGGCCAAACTCAAGATCATCTGAGGAGCGACATGACCGCCGGTACGTGCGATCGCACCGCGTTGATGCTGGGCGAAGCGGTTGTGGGCCCCACGCCCCTCGCACGACCAACAGTCGTGCGGATGGAATTTTGCATCGGCGTCGACGCTCACAGCAACCCGATTGGGGAGGCGCACGGGAAGTGATGTCGAAGCGCGCGATCGACCCTGTCATGGTTGAGGTCTTTCGGAGCCGATTGCAAGCCATTGTCGAGGAAATGGCTTCGTTAATCCTCCGCGGCGGCCACACCGTGTTTGTGAAGGAAACCTCCGACTTCGGTGCGGCACTCGTGTCGCTAGAAGGTGAAGTCATGGCGGCCCCAACCAACTACGGGATCGCCCTCATGATCGGCGTGCCCTGCGATGTGGCGATCCGAGCATCGGCTGATCTCGGCGTCGAGCCGGGGGATGTGTTTGTCTCGAACGACGTTTGGGGTACCGGTGGAATGGCGACTCACCTGCCGGATATTTATGTCTGGAAACCGGTCTGGTGGCAAGGGCAGGTCGTGTGCTACGCGTGGGCGTTCATTCACTCCTCTGACGTGGGCGGCATCGTACCGGGAAGTATCGCCCCATCCAGCTACGAGACCTACCAGGAAGGCCTTCGCATCCCGGTATCCAAGTTGTTCCGCCGCGGTGAGTTGAATCGTGAGTTGTTGGGCTTGATCCGGGCCAATTGCCGTATTCCCGACCAGAACTGGGGTGACATTAAGGCGCTGGTTTCCGCCCTCAACCGGGCCGAGGCACGCGTCACGGGATTGCTGGAACGGTACGGGATCGATGCGGTACAGCGTGCGATCGGTGACGTGCTTGACTACGCGGAGCAGCAGGCGCTTCAGGAGTTTTCCAAGATTCCCGACGGGACGTACGTGTTCTGGGACTATCTCGAGGGCGATTCCGGCGGCGGTCGGCCCATCCGCCTCAAACTCGCGATGCGTGTGGTGGCCGGGCGCATCACCCTCGATTTCTCAGAGTCGGACCCGCAAACACGCCAATCGTATAACCTACCGTCGCACGCCCGCAACGGACACTGGCAGTTCGTATTCTCGTTGATCGGGTATCTGCGGTCGGTTCGCGGTGACCTAGCGTACAACTCCGGGCTGGCTCGTCCGGTCTCGCTGGTCATCCCTCGAGGTAACGTGCTTAATCCAGAGTTTGGGGTAGCGGTTGGGAACCGCTCCGCGACCCAAGTTCGCCTGGTCGACGTGATCATGGGAGCGCTGGCCCAGGCTCGTCCTGATATCGTTCCAGCGGCGGGGGCGGGCCAGGGATCCATCTTCCTGCTTCAGGTGCCAGATCTCCAGACCGGCGGCAGCAAAGTGAGCGTGGTCGAACCGTTGGTTGGCGGATCGGGAGGACGTCCGACGAAGGACGGCATCGACGGCATCGAGTTCGCGATTGGCTTCCTTCGGAACATTCCGGTTGAGTCAATTGAGGCCGACATGCCGCTTCGAATCCGACACTACCGCCTGCGTCCCGACTCGGCCGGCGCCGGCCGCTACCGCGGTGGCGCCGGGATGGAGATCGAACTACAGATCCTCGCTCCCGAGGCCACGATAACCTCCAGAGCGATGGACCGGTACACCTTCCGTCCATGGGGACGCCTGGGGGGGCGCCCGGGGGCAACCGGCTATACGTTGCTGAATCCAGGAACGCAACGCGAAGTCGATATCGGCAAAATCGATGTGCTTCATTTAGAGTTCGGGGACGTGCTGCGCATCGGCACACCGGGAGGCGGGGGGTATGGTGATCCGCTAGAACGAGACCCGCTTGAGGTCGCACACGACGTGCACCGAGGGATCATCACCCGTCGGTATGCTCTTGACCAATTTGGCGTTTCCGTGGACGATCGGTTTGCCGTGGACGACACTGCCACCGGCACGCGGCGGGCCGAGATGCGAGGCCGGAGAGGCTCCCTACCAGAGTTCGATTTCGGACCAGAGCGGGAGGCCTACGAGCAGGTTTGGTCGGATGCGTTCGTCACCACCGCGAATCACGCCCTGAATCCGTTCCCAGGGAGAGTGCGTACGCTCCTGCGCGAACGACTATGCCGTCTTGTCGACGAGGCTACCACGCGCGGCGAGCGCCCGACAGCGGCAGATGTGCCACAGCTGATGGAAAGAATCCTCCAGGCGTTTGGCGGCAGTGGAAACCTCTCCGCCGGCGCCCGGGGAGATGCGTCGTAGTCGGCTCCGTCAGCGGCAACACTGGACGATCGCAAAACTGTTCAACCCTTCGTGAAAAATGGAGGCGCACGCTGCGGAATCCGAATTGATGACTTGCGCACGCCGAGTGCGCCGAATTTCAAATACCATGTTCTAAAAGTCTACAGCAGTGCTTAAGCATACGCTATTAACGGATACGCGGAATGCGTAGTACCCTAGAATTGGTACTAATGATATCATCGCCATTCGCGGTGTTGACTGCAGATCATGTTCGAATGGGACCAGAGCAAGAGTGACAAGAACTTGACGGAGCGTTGGATTTGACTTCGCGTGCGCATCAAGAATCTTTGACGGCGATGTGTTGGAATGACAAGATGCTCGCCACGAGTACCACGAGCAACGAATCGTCGCAATGGGGAAAGTAGACCACGACATCTTTGTCGTGGTCTACACACTGCGCGGCGAGGTAAAGCGGATAATCTCAGCACGACCCGCATCAAGAAGGGAGCGAAATGTCTACCACCAGACGTTCTCGAGGGGAGATTCGTAGGACAAGAGGCCGTGTCGGCCTCAAGCGCGTGCGGGTGGCAACTGCCAAGGACATCAAGCGGTGGATAGCTGCGGATCCGGACACCGCACCAGAGCTGCCACCCAATGTCAGGATTCGTGCCGTTCATACACCACCAATCCCCAATGTGCGGCAAATCCGTGACCAGATGAACCTAACGCAAGCAGAATTTGCCCAGCGTTTTGGACTCGCACAACGGACGATCGAACAGTGGGAGCAGGGCCGCGCCGTACCAGATCGGCCAGCTCGAATCCTCCTCGCGGTGATTCAGCGTGATCCTCGCATAGTACAACGTGCAATTGCCGGCACGCGAAGACCCTAGTGCTCGCCACGCCAACGCACGGAGAGGTTGACGTGTGCATTCCGAGTGCGTTTTCAGGGAATCTACCGCAATCCACTATGTCTCCAGAGGCTAGAGATCGTAGTGGAATCGAGACTTCTGAGATAGACGGGAGCCGCGAAGATCCCTGACGGTGGCGAGCGTGCCCCAAGGGTGCCCCAAAACCCGGCGCGCGTGAAGCTTGGCGAAGAATATTGGGGTTGACGAGAGATATACTGTATTATATTCTTATAGTTAGTCAACCCTTAGTGAGAAGGCGGTTGAACAACTATGACGCGCACTGCTGCGACTCGTGAGACAGTTCGGATTCGGGACCGCGGGCGATCTCCGGATACGCTCACCCTCAAAGGCACGTCGCGATCCCTAGCCGAGGCAGTGAGCCAGGCTCTCAACGTCCGCGGCGATGAACTTCGTGAAGCGCTCTTGACTCGCTGGCTGGCAACGGCAACCGAGGCGCTCCGTCGCGTTCCGACACCCACACTTGGCGAAGCGGCGGCGGCAAGTACAAATATCCAGGCCGTGCTGCGGGTGCTCGAAGCACCGGAGATGGTCGACCGGACAGATCCGGAGCAGATCCTGACTACTGCCCGCGCACGAGGCCTCGAGGCCCGCCAACAACTCCTGGACGCAGAAGGCGGAGCCTGGACCGTCGAGCGGGTTGCCTCACATCTTGGCGTATCGCGCCAATCAGTGGACAAGCGCCGTAAATCAGAGAAACTGTTGGCGCTTACTGTCGGGCGCCGCGGATATCTGTATCCCTCATGGCAATTTGTCCGACATGGTGTATTGTCGGGGTGGGAGAGCGTATTACGCGCGCTCGAACCGAATGATCCATGGGCACAACTCATTTTCATGCTGAGCCCGAACGATCGGCTCGATGACCAGAGGCCTCTCGATGCCCTACGGAAGGGGAAGACGGAAGAAGTAAAGACAGCCGCGGCGCTTTTTGGCGAGCATGGCGCAGCCTGAACCTGACGACGCACCTGGCGGACACCCTGATCCACCGCTTGATCTTTCGCGGCGAGCGCTTCCCATCACCGAACAATCCTCAGAATTGTATCGGATCCACCGGCTCAAGCATACGTCGAAATTCTTCGGCCGCTCGCGAACGAACCGTTGGGACGCACCCCATGGTGAGTACGGGGTCATGTATACAGGCACCACGACGTTCGTAGCGTTCGCGGAAACCCTCTTGCCAGCGCCTGGCACCCTGGCCGCAATCACGATGTCGGCCTCGGGTGCCACGGTCCCGGTCTCGGGTAGTACGGTTGCAAGCTATGGCCTGGCCCTGGTGACGCCTCAGGAACCGCTGCGCTGTGTCGATTTGCGAGGGCCGGGGCTGGGGCGTCTCGGTGCCGATGGCCGGTTAACGAGCGGCTCTCACCTCGTTGCGCGACGCTGGAGCCTCGCGTTCTGGTCGCACCCGCGCGCGCCGGACGGGATCCTCTACCATCCCCGTCGCGATCCCAGTGAAACGGCAGTGGCTATCTTCGATCGGGCGAGCGGCAAGATTTGGGTGGACTCAATTGGAGGGTTGAAAGATCCTAAGCTCAGGGAGCGATTGGCCCAGATCTACGAGCGATACGGAATAGCCGAACTCCCATGAATGCCCCGCGGTCAGGCGGTCCAATGACGACCCCGCGCGGCCGTTGAGGTCGTCAAGGCCCAAAGCCCGCGCGCGATCCTCGACGTCATCGGCAACCGACCCGAACGACACGTCGTTCAGAACCGATCTGGCGATCTGCTCGGCCTCGACCCCAAACTCTGGATGGGCGGCGAGCAGGTGACGCAGGATGGTCTCGGCCTCCCCAGGCTTCAGGAGATCGAGAACCGATATCCTCTTCCTGTACCGCTTGGCATCGCCGTGCGAGTTGTTCGCTCCGACCACTATGCTCACCCCGGGTACACGTTCCAGGCCTCGACAATCCGCCACCTCCCGACAACGCGGCAGACCACGCCGGAGATCGTCCAGCCGACCTTGCAGCGGCGGCTGATGTCCTCCGGGACGTCGATGGGACCCAGCTCCCGTCCGTCGAGCATCCCCTCGAGCCAAACCTTATCGCGTTCTACCCGCGTGATGGTGAAGTGATCCTCAACCTCGTCGTCTTCGTCGCACAGCTCTTGGTCTTCGGTGAATCGGCGGAGGCGGGATGCCAGCTCCTTGGCCTTCGGGAGATCACGCATGGCGGCGGCGCCACGTTCTGCGGCATCGCTGGCATCCTCGCTCCCGGCATACCCCTTTTCCATCAGCCAGGCGGCCAGCTTCCCCGTCACGGTCCCGGCCGCGCGCAAGAGGTCTGCGCCAGCGATCACCTTCCGAACCATGAAGTAGTTGAGGAACGCACCGACGTTCGGCAGGATATGCGCCGGCCCGAAGATCTCGCAGAACTCCCGGTGCTCCTTGTCTTCCGCGTTGTAAAGGCGGTCGAAGAGCTTTGCATCGGCCTCGTCGAGCGACTGGTAGGCATAACCGTCTAGGCTGTGCCTGAGTAGCTCGACCACCTGCTCGTACCGTATGAACGTCCTTGGGGCAAGCCGCTCACGCTGGTCCGCGAGGAACTGCGCCAGCACCGCGGCGATGGTCGGCTTCGCGATCCCTCCTCTATGCTCAGGACCCATCGGAACCTCCGACCATGCGGGCCGACTGAATTTCGCGGCGGTCGATTAGAACCTTCTTAGTGCCCTGCCACACCGTCACGACCCACGCTCGATATTCACGACCACGACCGCCGGGCGCGCGACCACGGATCGGCCCACCGGCCCACCCTGGTACCGACTCGACCACAACGTCCACCGGGACGTCGGCTTGCGCATCGAAGACTGCGGCGGCCTGCCGGAGCGCCGAGAACCCGGAGGTGAAGCGATCACAAAAGGCCACGTCCAGCTCGTTTCTCGGAGAGTGGTATCTCGTCCGCCGGCTGCGCCGGCTCCGGAGGCGGTGCGAGTGCCGCGAAGCGGGGAGCACGCAGCCCTGCGGTCCGGAGGATGTGCTTCAGCGACGCCGACGAGAGGCTCAGCCCGAAGCGGCCCTGGGCGTGCCGGTAGATCGGTCCCATGCCATGCCAAGCCTTCTTGGGCGAGAGCGCGAGGTCGCCGTTCCCGGCGACGACCCCCGCAGGCCTCAACATTGAGGCCCATCGGACGGCCACGCTCCAGGAGCGCAGCCGCCATAAGGTGGAAGAGCCTGAACTGCGTCCGCGACGTCTTCGAGACGTGGAACCGACAGGCCAAGCCGTTCGCAGTAGGAGTCGCGCTTAGGGCTCATTGCAGGCCGGATGTGCGACCGGCAGATGAGGAAGCAGCCCGCGCCGTCGCAACTCCGCCTGGACCTCGGCCGACAACATGCGGGCGTCCACGATCAAGCCGTCGACTGAGATCAACCACGCCATCGGGTGGCGCTCCAGAAGTTCCCGGTGGCAGAGTTCGGGCTCGAACAGGCCGATCCTCAGTACATCCCGAATCAACCTGGCTTTGTTGGCCAGCGTGCTCATGGGGATCCCGGTCAAAGCGCTCAATCGGTGCGCCGTCAAGTGTGGACGCTGCGTCCGGTCGAATAGGAAGTTCAGGCTCCCGACAACGTGGATCACGGCCCCTGCCCAGATGCGCAGGTCCCCGCGCACGAGCGGTGAGGGCCGTTTGCGCGCCAGCCTGGCCACGAGCCTCCAGCACAGGTCAGCGTACTCCGCGTCCAGGTGCTCGGCGCAAAACATATCGGTCATCTTGAAGATCCCCTCGGTCTGGCTCCGAAGGGCCTCTGGAATGCGAAGGCCCCCGCCCTTCGACGGTCGCCCCATGGCCTCCATCCCCCTCAACCCCCAAAGCTCACACACTCACAAGATACACTCGGGCGGCGCGGAGGCCCCCTGCCGGCAATCGCCAGCTGAGCAAAAGTCGCGCGCCCACCTCACTCCGTCAACAGCAACGTCCGCGCCCGCTCGACTCGAAGCACATTCTCCGCGTCACCAATGGGGTCGTCTTCGATCGCCCCCGCCTCGTGAAACTCTTCGAATTGTTCATCGGTAAGGACATGCCCCAGCGGCCCCACTCGGCGGATCTTATCGAGATACGCCCGGATGTCCTCCCGAGAAAAGAGCCGCTTGATCTCCGCGATGAACATCGGGAGTTGCTCGCGCCACTCGGGAGCCGTCTCTGCCGCCCGCATGAACTCCACCAGCTTCTCCCCGATCAGATTGCCAAGGGCCTTCTGGGTACCCCACCGAGTCCGAATTGCGCATGCCGCCTCACACTGCTCAATCCAGGCCGGATGAAACTCGGTCACCGCATCCGCTCCCCCGAGCACACGCGAAGCCCGCGCGTCTGCGCTACCGCCTTACGGGGCCCTCTCTGGTGGCACCGACATGGGCTCGATCTCGCGCGCGGTTAGCCATTCCAGCATCGCGTTCCGTAGACACTCGTCGTGAAACGCGAACCAGCGCGCGCGCTCTTCAGGCCATCTCGTGAGCACGTCCTTGAATCGCCGGAAGGCACCGCGACCATCCAGAGCAACCTCAAGGAGTTCCCGGAGCCGAGGGTCGCCGATCGAGCTAGTGAACTCGACCATCCATTCGTATTCTTCGGATGATTCCACCGGTTCGATCCGAAGCAACCATCCCTGCGTGAGACCCGCGTCGATGGCCTCCTCACTCAGGGCCTCATCCTCGTCACTCAGCCCATCGTCACCCATATCGATCGACGTCGAGACGACGTGCACCTTCCCCGTCCGGAGGTCGAGGTAACACGCCCACTCGTCCATGCGCGACGTGAACGCCATTTCAAAATCAACCCAGTCGATCGGGACCTGTCGCTGCGCCATGCTATTGCCCCCCGGCAAGCAGGTCAGGTCTCACTCGTAGAGCGTCATACGAGCCGGGCCCGGCTTGAGCATCTATGAGGCTGCCGGTGCCCAGGACGTCGAGCGTGCGGACCGAGATCCGCCCCATTCGGTTCGGTCGCCGCAGTCCAGATACTCTGCTCGATAGGAACACTCCTGCGCCACGAAGAAAACTCGCCAGTGGCAAACATACACGCTTGCCTCATCCGCCGCGCAAGAAGAGTTCGCGGTCGAAAGAAGGTGCTGACAAACTTGGAGCCAGCGACGAGATTCGAACTCATGCCTGCGCATTCCGAGTGCGCAGATTACCCTTGAAACCGCTGGAGAGCGGCTCCGCACATTCCAAGCGCAGCGTGGCACTCATCCGGCATCATGTTTCAAAGCTCCGCGGAAGCCGGCTATCGCGATGCCAGGGCTTGTTGCGAATACAAGGGACCGCCCGTCCGGACCGTCTCACCGTCAGCGTCCCCCAAAGGCCAGAACCGAGACCAGCGTTGAGGCCTGCACGTACTGTCGTGGGACACGGAGGTCGGCCTCACCCGCAACTACGCGGCATCGTCACAGAGCAGCTACGTACGCTTCTCGCCGCGGATCGGCACCTCCCGTGAAGACACCGTCGATGTCTCTCCGAACGGCGCAGACTCCACCGGCAGAGTACGACCATCTCGGCCAAAGATCTACAGTGTGTCCGCGGCGCCGCAATTCTACGACGGTCGCGTCGGGCACCCCACCTTCGATTCGAAGCATGCCAGGTTCGTACTTGTTGGGATAGGTCGATGACGGAAAAGAGTAGGAAGCGACACGCGCTTGCTCGACCGCCTCTTGGGGATTCATACCCCAGCGCAGCATGTTGCTCAGGACCTGGACCATTGCCTGGGGTTGCCGGTCGTTGCCCGGCGTGCCAAATGCGATGAAGGGCACACCGTTCCGGAACACCATCGCGGGGTTGGGCGTAAGCCGCGGCCGCTTTCCAGGGACAATTACGTTCGGGCTACCGGGATCTAAGCTCGCCTGAGTTCCACGGTCAGAGATGTGGAGTCCCAGCCCCGGAATGACCGGCCCGGTGGCGTAGCCATCGCTCGGCGTGGCGGAAAATGCGTTGCCATGCCGATCCATAACAGCAAGGTACGACGTCCCCACGAGATCGTCAGTCGCGGTAGCGGCTGTCGTGGATGGCGGCGCCTCCGTTGCGAAACTTGGGAATCCTGGAATGTCGCCAGAGGGCGGCATCTCGGGCCACGCGCGCGAGGGGTCGATCCTTCCTCGCCGTTCGGCTAGATAGGCCGCCGACAGCAGGTGGTCAATCGGCACGTCCACGAAGCGCGGGTCACCACAGTAGCGCTCGCGGTCGGAGAACGCCAGTTTGAGTGCCTCGACGATGTGATGGACGGCGTCGGGACCGTTGTGTGAGTACGCCCCGAGTGGCACGCCGTCAAGGATTCCGAGCGCCATCAGGAGTGTGGGCCCCTGGCTCCAAGGACCGCAGCCGTACACTTGGTCCCCGCAGTAGCGCACTTGTTGTGGCGGTTCCTCGCGGACCGCAAACGTCTCGAAGTCCTCTTGCGCGAATAACCCACCGTGGTCCTGCGAGAACTTTACCATCGCCTTGGCGATGGGCCCACGGTAGAAGTAGTCCCGGACCGCGTCTAGCGCCCGCTCCCGTCCGCCGACGTGGGCGCGCTCTTCCACCTCCGCCATCGCGCGAAGTGTCGCCGCAAGATCCCGCTGTACGATGACGCTACCGACCTCGGGCGCGTTACCATCACGGAGGTAGACCTCGCGATTCACTGGATACTTCCGGTATCCCGCGACATTCGTCTGAATACTGCGGGCCATGAAATGATACACTGGGAATCCTTCGGCTGCCAAACTGATCGCATCGGCAGCCACCTCACCAAATCGCATCGTGCCGTAGTTTCGTAATGCGAGTAACCAAGCGGCGGCGGCGGCTGGCACCACGCAACGAGTAAGATCATCCGGAATGGTGCCTTGCTTCTCGTTTAGGAAATATTCGAGCGTCGCCGCCTCGGGCCACACGCCCACTCCGGCGATCGTCGTGAGTGTCTGTGTCTGAGCGTGATAGAGCATGATCGGGGCAACGCCTGAAAGACTGCACATGTCATTATGTACGACGTTGAGCACGAGACCGGCAGCCACCCCGGCATCGACCGCGTTGCCCCCAGCGGCAAGAACACGCATTCCCGCAAAGGCCGCGTGATAGTGACCCGCGGAAACCATCCCTCGCAACCCCATGATAAGCGGGCGGGACATCCGATCACGCACGGACCATCCCTTGGCTCCGTAAATCGTCTCGGCACCTGTGACCACAACACACCACCCCCAACGTAGCGAAAACAGGTGCGTTCGCGAAGGGCGTCCCGGTGCTAGCGGGCCCCCATGTTCTCCGTAGAGCGGGAGCTGACGTTTACCGTCACTGTGCGCCCCGCTTAACCAAGGTGGCACACCTTCCGACGAATAAACGGATCCGGTCGACATCGGACAACCGCTCGGCGACGCGGACGCGCCTCGCGTACATTCGTGAAAACCACTCGTGCGCAGTTGCGCCAACTAGCACAGTCTCCCCGCATGAGGGTCATTGCCAGGACGCACTCGCCATGGTCAAAAGCAGGTCCGGGCGAGGCGTCCACTGCAAATCATGACTCATTCCATAGACGTTCGGCGAAGTCAATAAGGGAATCGACGGCGATTCGTCTCGGAACAACAGCTGAGCCTTGCGCAAAAACGCCTTGGCCTGGGTGTCGTTGGAAGACTGTTGCGCTTCTGTCAACAGCTGTTCAAACTCGGGATCGGCTGGTGACCACAGAGAAGCTTCAGCGTTACTACTGAAATTGGAGAATCCAAGCTCGCCAGCGTTGGCATAAAAACTTGTTGCGCGCGTGAAAATTGCGTCCCATGTGACCTTCCGGTTTACCCGTTGCGTTTGGAGGATGCCGTACTCGACGATGACTGGGTGCGCACGCACACCTATCAGATTGAGTTGATCCGACACGGCGAGAGTCAGATCCCGATCTCCAGGATACGAACCCGAAGTCGTCGCGATCGTCATGTCGAACCCGTTGCTATATCCTGCCTGGGCAAGCAGGGTTTTGGCGCGGCTCACATCGTACGACGTCACGGGGATTGACGTATCACATCCAAATTGAAGTGCCACACAGAACGTGGCCACGGGTGTGCCGATACCATGCATGATTGTCGTGATCAACTGTCTTCGCGCCACGGCATAGTTGAGAGCCAGCCGGACACGAGGATCGGCCAGTGGCCGGTCCTTCGAAATGTTGATCAGGTTGAAGTGAATGAAGAAAATCGACAAGCTAGCGCCCTGGACCAATTTCGTCCTTGAGGAACTCTGAATGGGCGAAAATAGCGTGGGCGGGATAAGGTTGATGATATCCACGGAGCCGGCCAGAAGCTCGGAAAGTCGCGTGGCGTCATTCGGGATATCCCGAACTATCACGTGTCCGATGTGAGGACGACCGCCCCAGTACGTCGGGTTGGCCTCCAGCTCAACATGATCGTCCCTCACCCAGCGAACAAATCGGTACGGACCCGTGCCAACGGGCTGTCGTATGAGCGCCTCGTCACCATTCTTCCCCAGATATCCCGGCGGCACGATAAAGCTACTTACCGCCAGCAATTGTAGGAAAAGTGCGCTTGGGATCGGGCCTGTTGTTTCAAAGCGCACGGTGTCATCATCGATCACTGTTACGGATCGAATCGGCGCAAGCATGAATGCCCGTGCCCAGCGAAATCGTGGATCTTTCCCTCTCTCGATGGAAAACTTGACGGCCCGCGCATTGAACGGCTCGCCATCGTGAAAGCGAACTCCTTGCCGCAGCTTGAATTCCCACGTAGTGGGACCAACGACCTTCCACGACACGGCGAGACCAGGTTGTATATGCAAATCCGGATCGCGGCTCACAAGTGTCTCATAGATATTGGCAAGGACGTTGAAGTCTGTGGTCAAACCTGTCCGATGCGGATCCCCGTTCGAAATGTCGGCTCCCTGCGCGATGGTAACGGTATCCGATGTCCGTGCAAGCACGCCATTAGCTGCGCCGAGCCCAACCACCAGCGCCACGACCAGGCACGCCGTCACCACCGCCCGCATCCGCATGCACTCCCCCTCTTTACGCGCATTGGATGCCCACCGCGCCGGAATGGGAACCCATTAGAATCGTCGTTGGAAACAAGTGGTCTGGAGTTTCTGTTCGATTTCCCGAACTCCTTCGATACACGAGTCGAGCCAAATACGAGAACGGACCTTTGTGAAGAGTGCCGAGTAACACACAAGACTGGCGATGGCTTCCCACCACGATCCCGAGAGGCCAGTAACAACTCTACCTCCTGTGAGAATTCCTCGGGTGGACTCGGACAACCGCTGACGGTGGCCGACGTGGACCAAACGCCAAAGATACACGGACCACCATGGGTTGAGTGTGCAAACCTAAATTCGCTCTATCCAATCTGTCCCCGGGGAGCCGGGCACCAGCAATAGGCCGTGGTCGAGGCGGTTAGAGCGCTGCTGTCGGGCCCCGCCTCACCCACCGGCCGCGGCCCCGCGGCGCAGAGATGGTTCCATGGTCCAGCACGACTTCTCCCCTGCTGATCGTGTACGCTGGCCATCCCTGCACATCGAGCCCGTCGTACACGGAATAACCCGCACGGGACTGCATCAACGCACCGTCGATCCTGCGGCGCTGCTTGGCGTCCCATACCACGAGATCGGCGTCGGCGCCGACGGCGATCGTGCCTTTCTGCGGGTACAGGCCGAAGAGTTTGGCGGCGTTCGTGCTCGTGAGCTCCACGAACCGGCTGAGGGACAGGCCCCGCTTCACGACCCCCTCCGAAAACAGCATCGGCATCAGGGTTTCGAGGTCCGCGACCCCCTGTCGCGCGTTCGCGACGGTCAGCGTGGGGTCGAGCTTCTGGCGAAGGTTCCACGGTGCATGATCGGTGCAGACGCACTGAATGTCGCCGCTTTCGAGGCCGCCCCAGAGCGCCGCCACGTCGGCCGGCTCCCGAAGGGCCGGGGCGCCCACGTACTTCGCGCCATCCGGCTCCTCGAACCGCTCCCGCGTCAGGTATAGGTAGAGTGGCCGCGTCTCGACGTACACCCGCTCGCCCGCGGCGCGGGCGCGTCTGCAGTGTGCGAGCGCCGCCGCCGATGAAAGGTGCACGACGTAGATCGGAGCGCCTGCTGCCTGGGCCATCGCGATCGCACGTTCCGTCGCGCTCGCCTCGGTGTACACCGGCCGGCTGTCCGGATAGTAGCGGACAGCATCGCGCCCCTCGGCCGCGAGCCGCTGGTGGACGAACCGCATCACCGCCCCATCCTCACAGTGCACCAGGGTCAGCATCTTCGCCATCCCGGCCTGGCGCATCGCCTCGAGATACCGCTCAAGCTGGGGCTCGAAGTTGGAGCGGGTCATGAAGATCTTAAGGCTCGTGTGGCCGGAATCCGCGAGCGCGGGGATCTGGGCGATCACGGCGTCGGTTGGTTCCGTGAGAACCGGGTGCAGAATGACATCCACCGCGGCTTCGCGGGCGGCCGCCTTGAGATCCCGCTCGAGGGCGTCCACGAGGGTTTCGCCCGGCCACTGGAACGTCATGTTGCCAACGGTGGTCACCCCGCCAGCGATCGCGGCGAGGGAGCCGCTGAAGAAGTCATCTACCCACAACTCACGCCCGGGCGCGGGCGGCGCGGGCTGGCTCAGGTGCACGTGCGCGTCGACACCGCCAGGAAATACGTACAGGCCCGCCGCGGCGATCTCCCGCCGTCCGCGCATCTCGCCGCCAATCTGCACCACATGCTGCTCTTCAATGCCAACGTCGGCCACGCCGGTCTGCCCCGCCGTGACGAGGGTGCCGCCCCGAATCACCAGATCGAACATACCGCCTCCCCGATTCAGCCCGTCGGCGTGGGCACCCTTCGGAGGCGCGTAAGAACGATCCTGCCGGTGGAGCGGCGTCTCTGCGCGACCCGTCGGCGCCGTGCCGCGGCGCATTCCGGAACTCAGAGCCCGCCCGACTGGTGGCGCGGCGGGGCACTGTCGCGAAGCATCTTGAGGTGGTGGCACGCCGAGTCGAGATCCCGCGTCTCGATCGCGAGAAGTGGGCGACACCGTGGGGAAGACACGACCACCGTATACGAAGGAGTCCCGAGCGGAATCCGTCAGCTTGGTGCGGAAATCCGGAGTGGACATGGAGATCCGGCCACTGGCGTGCGTATTCCGAGTGCGTTTTCGGGGAATCTCCCACAACCGCCCCATCTGACGTGCGATGTAGAGAGGTCGCCCGCGAGATTCACGGAATCAGCACGTCACTCTGGACTCGGACAAGGATCTATGGCGCCACGACGCCGGGTGGACCGCTCAATTGTCAGCGTCTGGGAAGAGGCAGATCTTGATCGCGTTCTTCCGACGGAGACTGTCGAATGCCCTGTCCCACTGTGATAGCGGGACCATTTCGGAAATCAAGGATTCCGTGCTTACTTGGCCCGAAGCCATCAGCCTTATCGCCGTCTGCCACGCCGACGGAATTTGAGCAAATGTCCCTGTGGCCGTCAGCTCCTTGAAACACACTGCGTCGAGGTCAATCGGGATCGTTTTTCCGTAGAGACCCAGCTGCGCGTAGCGGCCGCCACGGCGTACGAAGGCGAGACAACTGGCTGCTGACGCCGGTGCGCCGGCGCACTCCATCACGACATCAAACCCGGCCCCATCCGTGAGTTCCCCAACTACGGGCCTGAGTTTCTCGGGGTCATGCTGAGTGTTCAGCACCGTGTGCGCTCCTAAAGCGGCGGCCTTTTTCAACCGGATCGCATCCGCGTCGGTTCCCGTAACGACCACGTGCGCCCCTGCGATACGGGCGAGTTGCACGCATAGGAGTCCAATCGGGCCAGGGCCTGAGACGAGAACCACATCCCCAACAACAACGCCCGCGCGTTGAACGGCATGCACGCAGCAAGCGAGGGGTTCCGTGAGAGCCCCCGCCGCAAATGACACTTCATTGGGAAGCAAGTGAAGGTTACTCGCGGGCACCATAAGGTACCTTGCAAACCCTCCATTGGCCCCAGATCCGATCGAGTGGCGCTCCGGGCAGAGATTGGGCTGCCCACCTCGACAGTATCGGCATCGGCCGCACACGGAAAAGAAAGTCTCTGTGGTGACACGATCGCCCGGCCGCCATCCAGTCACCCCTTCACCGACTTCGAATACGGTTCCAGATACCTCGTGACCCATCGTGACAGGTGGCTGACTTGCATACTCGCCATCGTGAATATGCAGGTCCGTACCACAGATCCCGGCTGCCTCCACCTGCAACGTCACATATCCACGTGTAAGTTCCGGTTTCGCAACGTCAACATAATCCACATGTCCAAATCCGGGAGCGAGCTTCCTCACAGCTTTCATCAACGGTCCCTCCCGCGCAGCGCCTCGCGGCCCGCATAACCTTGCCCGATTGAACCGCCCCTAATCTTAGACCATCGACTCGGCGAGCAAACGTCTGCCAACTGGTGTGTGTAGAGACGCTTATTGTCCGTAGTCCTCGATACGCATGGTCGTGGACGACATCTCGCTCACTCCAGAGGCACACGCCAAGATGTAAGCTCAGATTGGTGCTGGATCTACGTTACCGGCGGCTGCGTCTTGTTCGTATGCTGCCGTCCGCTGTATCCGCTACCACGGCAGCGGTGGCACTGGCGGTTCAGGCGTGGAGTGCTTGCTTGCCTCCCTTGACGACGCGACGCACGTGCTTCGTTGGGAAGTATCCTATCAGGACAGTACCGGGCATCGGTGGCGCCGCATCACGTGATGCAGTCACCTTGAGGCTTTGCGACGTGTCATCTTGGCGGCGAGCATCTTCACTCAACACGAAGTAGGCACAATTACACGCACGCTGGTCTCCACGAGGGGTGGGACATCGCGGTGCGATGACACCGATGCGGCTCGTGTGCGCGCGTGGCACTTATCGCAGACATACGTTCCGCTCACGGGCCACGGTAACCCAGACTTCGCCCGGATGTATTTGCCCACGGGGCACCTCGCCACAGATTGTGTCCTAAGGCCAGATGTCCATGATTTGCGTAAAGGCGCGGTGAACATGGATGTGGGTGACCGAACGCGCCACCAAGTTCGATGGGCATCCGATCGGGCGTCCTACAGGCTCTGCCGGCCCAAATAGTCGAGGCCCCTGGCAGTAATCGCCACCCGCCCCAAGCCATCGCGCTGCCGCTTCCATGTGGCCAGACCGTAGTCCGCGCAGTAGAGGACATGACGCTCCACCGCTTGTTGGGCGAGCCCAACGATCTGGGCCAAAGCAGCGCAGTCGACGCTTTCCGATCGATCTCGTAGCGAGGCCAACACACGGTTCCGATCGTTGTCGAGCGCCATGGCCGTTCCTCCCTTTCCCTCTCTGAGATTCGTCGGCTGACGCAAGAGGTACCGCCTGCCGATTCAGCAAGCACCCCTTTGTGTTGAGTGTAGCACGGCACGAATTGGCCCACTGTGCAGAGTTGCACACTCGATGGTCTGGCCCCATCTCAGAACCTATTCCTTGTGGACGGTCCGCCGCAGCGCCTGCACGGCATCGGGCGCCAGCCCGTCGCCGGCGCGCACTTCGAGCGTGCGCGCCGTGACCGACCACGGCTCACCGCGCCCGACGGTTCTGGTGCGAAGGTGTTCGCAGGTGCCGGCCGCATCGAGCACACTGGCACTGCTCAACATCCACAGGCGATGAACACCCGACGGACGGGTCCAGCAGTCCCGAATGGACGCTCGGTCCGTGGATCCGGTGGCGCCCACATCACCAGCAGATGCACGGCCGGCAGCACTCGTGGCTGAACGGATGCTGGGGTCGGGCTCCGACGCGCGGATTAGTAAGATTACGCAAAGCGCGGGGGACGGCTGGATGGAACGTGCGGAAACCCTTGCTAAACACTAGAGCCGCCGACGAGATTCGAACTCGTGACCCGCGCCTTCTGAGTGCGCTGCTCTGACAGTATCCCGACAAAGTCCAGGTTGTCTTTTCAGCAAAGGAAGCGCCGGGAAGGTGCACGAGCGCGCAGCGGTACGCTGCAGAGGTCTATGCGAGCTCGCGGAGGATCCTCGGACGCAGCAACCAGTCGAGTCGTCCTCCCTCCGAGGGCGGGCCTGGTATGTCGACGAGGGCGACCCCGCCTTTTCGAAGGGTAAGGCTTCGGTGCTCCCCGCTACCCAACAACCGGGCCAGCAACCCCGAAAGCAACGGTTCGTGCCCCACGATGGCGATCTTCTGGTGTGCCGTATGCTGCGACAGTACGTTGATGAGGTCCTGCGGGCTGCCGTGGGCGAGAATTGGTTCATGGGTCGGGGTGATCCCGCCCCATGCTTCGGCGACTATCTCAGCCGTGGCTACGGCACGGAGGAGCGGGCTCGTCAGCAGCAGGTCTGGACGCCCGCAGATTCGGACCAAACCGCGCGCCGCCGTTTTGAAGCGTCGCTTCCCGTATTCGGTGAGCGGACGATCCTCGTCCGGCACCTGCGCCGTGTCCCGAGCGACGGCAATCGCGTGGCGTATGATCAGAAGCTTCACGATGTCCTCCTGGGGGGTGTTGCTTTGACGATACCACTGTCCGGTTGGGAGAAGCAATGTATTCTCAAGATCTCACGCGAACGTGGCTCGGCGAAGCCTCGGAAGCGGTGCAGAAAACGCGGAATCTACGGGAAATACGTGGAGCCGGCGATCGGATTTGAACCGATGACCTGCTCATTACGAATGAGCTGCTCTACCGCTGAGCTACGCCGGCTCGTCGAGCCAGGTGTCAGTATACAAGAGATCCGGACCAGCAACAATAAGAGATTGGCACGTCGCGGCTTCGAACGACTCTAGCAGGTCTTCGAGAAGACATTTACTGAGATCCGAGTCGGGACTCAAGCGCAACCGACGCGGTCCCAATCAGGGTGCGCCCAAGCCGTACAGCCCAATAAGGGACAAATACCCACAACAGGAGACACGGCCATGGATAGGGCGACCCACCCGCGCGCGACCGCTTCGCCGTGTTGGCCGACCAGGCGTTCTCGCGTTAAGTGGCAGGCCTATTTCACCACAACCGACCCGGACATGTCCTGGCCCTTCGGTCCGCCGTGAAACTGGCAGTAGTACAGGTATGTGCCGGCCTTGTCGAACTTCTGCTGAAACGTGGCGCCCGACAACAGCACGTCGGACTTGAACGAACCGTCATCCGCGACGATTTGATGACGTCCGCCGGTATCCGTCCACTGCACCGTGGTCCCGACAGCAACCGTGATCTGCGTGGGGGTGAACTCAAAGTTCTTCAATGACACCATCATCATCGCCGGCTGCGAAGCCTGGGGCGTCGCGGCAGGCGACGGCACCACATACCAGAGGGTGTACACACCGATGCCAAGGAGCACAACCGCCCACCAAAGACCCAACGTCGTCCGCATCCACAACTTGTAGTTCCGGAAGCGCAAACGGCTCGGCAACATCTTGGTCCCCGCCACGAGTATGACGTAGAGTCCCAGCAGCTCTGCCACGGTCCCGAGCCCCGCGTGGATCGTCGCCACCACGTAATACGGATCGTGCAGGCCCGACGGCACTGAGGGCGCGACCTGCCGGCGGAACGACGGCAGCATGACGCTGCCGATCGCGACGAGGTTCAGCAGCAGCACCGTCGACTGGGTCCAAGCGTGCGCGCGAAAGCGCCCGGCTCGCGCGAGAAACATCCCCACCGTCAGGGCCGCCGCCATCGCGAGCTGCGCCAGCAGGTTGAGATCGGCGGCGCGCGTTGCCCCGGTTCCGAGCAGCCCGGTCATCTCGCCCGCCCAACAGAGAGGCGCCCCGAGCCGCGTGGGCGGAACTCAGGACGCCTCATCCCTCTGAATTCCAGGATACGGTTACTGTCCGACGATGTCGCCCTTCATGGGACCAAGCAGCGCGAGCAGGTCCTTCTGGTTCTGGGCGCTCACCTTGAACTTGTTCAGCGCGGCGACGAGATCGCCGACGAGCGCGTTGAAGTCCGCGTCGGTGATTCCCATGCCCTCGTGCGCAGCCTTCATGGTCTTGCCGGTGTACTTGCACGGGCCGCCGGTGCCCTGGCAGATCAGGTTCACGAGGTTCGTCTTGAAGGTGGCGAGGCGCTGCGGATCCGCGACGGTCGCCGTGAAAAACTTGTTGATCTTGTTGTCGGCACCCACGTTCGTGACAAACTGGTCGACCACGGCCTTGATGGCCGTCAGGCCGCCCAAACGATCGTACAGCGAGGGCTGCATTGTGGCCGCCGAGCTCATGCTTGCCGTAGCAAAGACCAGTAGGACGCACACGACGAGCCTCGTGATCGACTTCTGCATTCAGTGTCCCCCCCGTATGGCGAATGTGGTCCCGCGTGCTACCGCTCCGAGCCGATGCGGGCGATCTCAGGGAACAGAGATACCGCACCATATTATCCCTTCGTAAGGGAACCCCTTTCGGATTGCCCACGGACCGCCCGGCAAACACCGCGCGGACGGCCCGTGGGAAGACATCCGCTGGTGATCTCGGCCCGCTCGCGGTTGTACCGGGCAGGACGCCCTACTTCTGCTGTGCTTGCTGCGCCTGCTCGTACAGGATCAGGACACCCGCGAAAAACGCGAGGACGCCGAACAACCTGCCCACGTATAAGAACATGCCAAACTCTCTGAACGCGCTCAGAATCAAGTAGATGGCAAGCACGATGAAACCCCAGTTCCCTCGCACGGTCGCCCCCCCGCCCGCGTAGTGCAGTGCCCGAGAGCGCCTCGCCGCGCTCTTCGTCTACCAGCCCATCGCATACCCGTTGCGTCTGGGATCGGCGCCGCCCTGCAGCCAACCGTCATCACGAAACACGATCCCCTGGGCGCCGCCGACCCGCATCGACCAATCCTCGAGCACCTCGATCTTGTACCCACGGGCCGCCAGCGCGCGCCTGGTCGCCGGCGCGAACCGTCCTTCGAAGAGCAGCGTGTCCGGAGGCAGCGGATCCCCGACGTCGTCCTTCCATCTAAACCTCGGCGCCGCGATGGCGTCCTGAATGTTCCGGCCGTACTCGACGAGCCCGACGATGACCTGGGCGGTGGTCTGCGGAATGCTGTAGGAGCCGGGCGTGCCGACCAGAAACGCGAGGCGTGGACCCCGCGACCCCTGCGCCGGCCCGTGCGGGTCGACGTTGAACGAGTGGGTCGGCGCCACCGGAGCCTCGTGGACCGCGAACCCGTGGACCGGCGACGTCGGCGACTCCCGGCGCTTATCCGGCGCGAGCACGCGCGGGTCCCCGGGAATGAGCGTGCACCAATGGTGCCCGTTGTTCATGGTGATCCCCGTGTCCCCGACCACGACGCCCGACCCGAAGGAGCTCCCGACCGTCTGCGTGATGTTGACGGCGAGCCCGCTGGCATCCGCGGCGCCGAGATGCGTCGTCGAACGCTCCGGCGCCCGGCGGGCGCGGCGGATGCGCGCGGCAGGGCGGCGGCCGGCGTTCCCGTTGCGCGCGCCGCGGCGGCGCGCCGCCTTCACACGCTTCACGACCTCCGCCCGCAGCTCATCGATCCGCTCATCCGAGATCATCCAGGCGAGGGGCACGTCCACAAACCGGGGATCGGCGACGTATTTGTGACAGTCCATCCGCGCGAGGCGGATCGCCTCGGCGATCGTCGCGAGCGCGTCGGGGCCGAGCGGGTCCTCGTCATGGAGATCGAACGCCTCGAGGATCCGAAGCGTCTGCAGCACCTGCACGGCGCTGGTCGGGGGCGGCGTCGTCCGTATCTCGAAGCCGCGGTACCGGGCCGTGACCGGCGCTTCCCAGGTGATCGCGTCCGGATAGGTACGCAGATCCTCTTCGGTGATCAGGCCCCCGTGGCCGGCGAAGTACGCGCCGATCGTACGGGCCAGGCTGCCGCGATAGAACGCCATCCAGCCCTCCGACGCGAGCGTGCGAAGCGTCCTCGCCAGGCCCGGCTGCCGCAGAATCTCCCCGGGCTGGTACGGCTGGCCGTCGCGGAGAAACGTGCGCGCGGCATCCGGCCACGTCAGCCGGTCCAGCGCCTGCGTCGTCCGCACATAGTCGAACAGCGTCACCGGCATCCCGCGCTCCGCCAGCTCGATCGCGGGCTCAAGCACCTGGGCCAACGGCAGGCTGCCAAACTCATCGAGCAGCCGGCCCCACCCGGCGACGTTGCCCGGGATCATGGGCGCGAGGATCCCGCTGTCCTGCGTCTTGACGTTGAACTGCTCCGGGCGTGCCGCGCGCGGGCTGGGGCCCATGAAGTTCAGCGTGCGCGTACTACCGTCCGGCAGCGACAGCACCGCGATCCCGATGCCGCCGGCCGATGAAAAGTACGGTTCCACGACGGTGACGGCGGCCGCGGTCGCCACTGTGGCGTCCACGGCGTTCCCGCCCTGCGCGAACATGCGCAGCCCGGCCTGCGTCGCGAGCGGGTTGGCGGACGCGACCATGCCGCGGCGCCCCATCGCGACCGGCCGCGGCCCGAACTCGGACGCGCCTCCTGCGTACGCCACACCGCACCTCCGCGCCTCGACTCGAATGCGGTGCCGACGAACGGCGCCGCGCAACGTGTTTCCCGTTCTACGTGCCGCCTGCGTTTCCCTCGGCGGGGCGCTCGTGCGCTGAGGGGGGATTGCGCGGTGCGGCGCGAATGATAAAGCATGTGTGGTTTGACACTCCGTGCCACTCTGGAACATAATGAGCGCGGTTATGACCGCCTCCCGTTCGACCACGCCGTGTCTCCCCGCGGGCATCGTGAAGGAGTGATGCGATGCCGGCCACATTAGTCGTCGCGAATCTCCGTTCGGGTGGGGGACGCTCGCGCGACGCGCTCCCGCTCCTCACCAACGCGCTCAAGCGGGCCGGGCATGACTACGACCTCGTCGTGTCCCCGACGGGCGAGGCGACGGCGACCCTCCTCGCCGCGGCGCTCAGGCGCGACGGGTCGAAGTTCGACCGCGTCGTCGTGCTCGGCGGCGACGGGACGATCAACGGCGCCGTGAACGGGATCATCCAAAGCGGCTCGGCGCTCCCGCTCGGCATCATCCCGTGCGGGACCGGCAACGAAATGGTCCGCTCCCTCGGCATCCCGAAGGATCCGGAGAAGGCGATCGCCGTCCTGCGGCGCGGCCGGGAGTGCGCGATCGACGTCGGCGTCGTGAACGGCCGCCACTTCCTGCACATTTTCGGCCTCGGCGCCGACGTGCAGGTCGTAAAGATGGTGAACACGCTGCGCGCCCGCTACCGGCTCGCGCGCAACCGGTCCGTGTACTACGTCGCGGCGCTCGCGCTCCTGTCGTCCGGCTTCGATCCGTTCGAGGTCGAGATCCGGGTGGGCGACCAAGTGTACAGCGGCGGCGCGACCATGATCGCGGCCGCGAACGGTCGGATGTACGGGGAGCGCCTGCAGGCGCTGCCGGCCCCCAGCCTCTCGGACGGCCTGCTCGACCTGTACCTCTTGCAGGAGCTCGGCGGCCGCCGATTCCGGAAGACCGCCCGCCTCCTGCGGCGCCTCCCGGTTCCCGAGCTCAGCGTGCAGCGGTGCGCCGAAGCCACGATCACCCTCGATCAGAAGCGCGAGGCGCAGGTCGACGGCAGCCTCCTCGACGCCAGCCAGGTGTTCACGCTCTCGATCCTGCCGCGGCGCATCCGGGTGATCCACCCAGCGCCGCCGGCGCTCGCCGGAGCCGGCCGCCGCCGCGCCGATCCGGCCACCACGGACGAGGGACGCGCGCGCGGGTGAGCCGCATGCTGCTCTCGATCCTGTCCTGCAACTACGGCGGCGGGCACAAGCGCGCAGGGGAAGCCATCGCCGCGGAGTGGGAAGCCCGGACCGGCGGCCGCGCGGAGATGGTGGACTACTTCGCCCGCTTCGTGCACCCGGTATTCGACGCGGTCACCAAGTTCTCGTACATCACGAGCGTCCGGCGCGCGCCCATGATGTACGGCATGTTCTACAAGCTGACCGGCGACATCCGTCCGGACTCGTTCGTGCAGCGCGCGATCAACCGCATGGGGATGGACCGCCTCGCTCGGTATCTCGACGAGGAGCAGCCCGCCGCCGTCTGCTGCGTCCACTGCACGCCCGCGGGCTCGATGTCCGACCTCAAGATCGCGGGGCGGACGTCCGTCCCCTGCCTCACCGTGATCACCGACTATGTAACCCACAGCCAGTGGATCCACCCGTGCGTGGAGCGGTACTGCGTGCCGAACGGGCTGGTGCGGGACGGCCTCATCGAGCGCGGCATCCCGGCGGACCACATCGTCGTGTCCGGGCTCCCGATCGAGCGGAAATTCATCCGCCCGCTCGACCGCGGACGGCTGATGGCAAAGTTCGGCCTCGCGCCCGATGTACCGGTGATCCTCGTGATGGCCGGCGCGTACGCGATGCTCGGCGGGGTCGGGGACGTCGTGCGCATGCTCAGCCGGTTCCCGCGCCCGGTGCAGGCGCTCGTCGTCTGCGGCTACGACCGGCGTCTCGAGGACGATGTGCGCGCGAAAATGGCGCGGTCCGACAACCGCGTCCAGGTGTTTGGCTACATCGACAACGTCGAGGAATTGATGACGGTGAGCGACCTGCTCATCACGAAGGCCGGGGGGGTCACGATCAGCGAGGCGCTCGCCAAGCAGCTGCCGATGCTGATCTTCCGGCCGATTCCCGGACAGGAGGAGGGCAACACCCAGTTCCTCGTGGAGCGCGGCGCGGCGCTCGCCGCGGCCAGCCCACGAGCGCTGCGCGTCCAGCTCGAAACGCTGCTGACGCATCCTGAGCGTCTGGCCGCGATGCGGCAGGCGGCCGCCGGGCTCGGCCGGCCGGATGCCGCGGAAGTGGTCGTCGACGAACTCGCCCAACTCGCCCGGATCGCGAACCGCAGCGGGGTGGCGTCTCACGAGCCGCTCGCGCTGCCGTCCGCGACCCCCTGATGCTGCGAAGCGAAACCGATCTCCTGGCGGTTACGATCGCCATGGTGGAGTTCGTCCACGGCGCGCTGCTGTTCGTCCTCCTCCCCACGATCCTGACGATCCGGTTCGGATGGCCGATGGGCACGACCGGGGCCGCGGTCTCCACCTACTTCTTCGCCGAGGTCGCGCTCAAGCTCGCCGCGGGATGGGCGGTCGACCGGGTCGGGACCCGCTCGATGCTGCTGTGGGGTCTCTGGCTGTACCTCTTCGCGTTCGTCGCCCTCGTCCTCGCGCAGGCCACCTGGCAGGTGTTCGTGTCGCTCGCGGTCATGGGGGCGGCGGCCGCACCGCTATGGCCGGCCGCGCTCACCCGCCTGACCAAAGGCGCGGGCGCCGGGGTCGGCGGCGCGCTCGGGCGCGTGTTCTCGACGTGGTTCTTCGGGGGCGGGGCCGGCATCGGGCTCGCGACGCTCATCAGCCGGGCCGCCCATCCGATCTCGCTCGGCGTATTCATCATCCCGCTGCTCGCCGCGGCCCTGCTCGGCTTCCGGGTGCCGAAGCGCGCGCCGGAGCCGAAAGGGCTCGCGACCCCCAGCATCCGCCATCTGGTGCCATCCGTCATGCGGGCGCTCGCGGCGCTCGCGACCAGCATCATCCCGCAGATCATCGCGGCCGGCGTGCTGATCCCGATCATCGTCCCGTACCTGGAGGACGTGCGCGGGCTCGAGGAGCGCGAGTTGTTTCTTCTCCTGCTCCTCAGCGTGGGGACCGCGCTCGCGTTGATGGCGCGCGCCGGCCGGATCGGCGACCGCTTCGGCCGGCGGCGGACCTACAGCCTCGGGCTGGCCGCGGTCGCGCTGCTGCTGATCGCCCTGCCGTTCTGCCAGTCGCTGCCGCTGCTGCTGCTCGATTTCTTGGGGATCGGCATCGCGTACGCGTTCGTCCTCCCCGCCTGGAACAGCATCCTGCTGCGCCTCCTGCCGGACGACGTCCGCGGCGCCGGACTCGGGATCGCGATGACCATCGAGGGGATGGGCGGGGTGATCGGTCCCCTCGTCGGCGGCTACCTGTGGCAGTGGGCCAACCCCTCCTCGCCGTTTTACCTGAGCGGCGGGCTGCTGTTGCTGGCCGCGGGCACGTCCACGCGCTGGCGCATGGAAGCCGTCGAGGGCTAGCGGGCGGAACCGCGTGCCCCGCACGCTTCGCGACCCCGTCCAGCTCGGCCTCGACGCCGCCGCCGTCCTCGCGGCGGGAGCGCTCGCGTACACGATCGGCACCCAGACGCTCGCCGGCGGGTTGAGGGTCGGCGTCGTCAAACGCGGCCCGCGCCGCGCGCAGGTATCGCTCACCTTCGACGACGGCCCCGACCCGGAGCACACGCCCCGGATCCTCGACGTGCTGGCGGCGTCCGGCGTCCGCGCGGCATTTTTCATGGTGGGACGCCAGGTCGCGTCGCACCCCGCGCTCGCGCGGCGCGTGGCCGCGGCCGGGCACGACGTCGGAAACCACACGTTCGACCACCGGCACCTGTGGACGCTCACCCCCGGCGCGTCGATCGCCGCGGTGGACCGCGGCGCCCAGGAGATCGCCGATGCGGTCGGCGCCGCCCCGCACTACTTCCGGCCGCCGTGGGGCACCTTCAACTGGGCGGCCTACGTGCGGGCGGGGCAGCTCGGCGAGACGCGGGTGCTCTGGTCCGTGCGCTCCGAGGGCTGGGCCGCGGCGGCGTCCGCCGCGCGGATGACCGTGCACGTCGTCCGAGCGGCGCACGAAGGCGCGATCGTGAATCTGCACGACCGCGGCGGACACCCCTCGACGCCGGAGAACACGCGGCACGCGCTCCCCGAGATGATCGCCGGGCTGCGCGCCCGCGGGTTCGAGGTCGTGCCGCTGCGCGAGCTGCTGGATCCCGCGCCGCGCGGCGACACGAGGAATCCCGGCCTCACCCCGCGCGTTTAGCGCGGTACGTCATCGTCCGGGGATGCGCGCGTGCACGAACTGACCACGCTCGTGAAGGGGTTCCTGGTCGGCGCCTCCATCGCGGCGCCCGTCGGGCCGATCGGGGTGCTGTGCATCCGCCGCAGCCTGACGCAGGGGCGCCTCATCGGGTTCGTCTCGGGGCTCGGAGCGGCGACCGCGGACGCGTTCTACGCGGCCGTCGCGGGATTCGGGCTGACCGCGCTGTCGCAGTTCTTCGTGCACCACGCCCGCCCGCTCCATCTCATCGGCGGCCTGCTGCTTCTCTATCTCGGCGCGCGCACCGCGTTCGCGCCGCGCCCGTCCGAGGCGGCGGGCGCGGCGCCGGCGGACAGCCGGTTCGGCGCGTACGCGTCCACGGTGCTCCTGACGATCACCAACCCGATGACGATCTTCATGTTCGCGGCGATCTTCACGGCGATCGCGCCGGCGAACGGTCCCAACGCCGCCTACGCGGCGCTGCTGACCGCCGGGACGTTCCTCGGGTCGGCCGCGTGGTGGCTGTGCCTCAGCACGGCGGTCGGCGCGCTCCACCGACGGATCGGCGCCCCGCTGATGCGCTGGATCAACGTGGTCTCCGGCGGGATCGTCGCGGCATTCGGGCTGGCCGCCCTGGAGGGCGCGTGATGGACGCGGCGAGGACGGCGGCGGCATGATCAACGCGCCCGCGATCGCCCGCGGCCGGATCCACTACGGGTGGATCGTCTTCGGCGCGACGTTCCTCACGCTGCTCGTCGCCGCGGGGGTCCGCTCGACGCCCGGGGTGCTCATCGTCCCGCTCCAGCGGGAGTTCGGCTGGAGCCGGGCCACCGTGTCGCTCGCCGTCTCGATCAACCTGCTGCTGTACGGATTCCTGGGGCCGTTCGCGGCGGCGCTGATGGATCGCTTCGGCGCCCGGTACGTCGCGCTCGGCGCGCTGTCCCTGCTCGCGATCGGCGTGGGACTCACGACGCAGATGCACGCGGCGTGGCAGCTCTATCTCCTCTGGGGCCTCGTCGTCGGGACAGGCGCGGGAGCCGTCGCGGGCGTGCTGGGCGCGTGGATCTCGAACCGCTGGTTCGACAAGCGCCGCGGCCTCGTACTGGGCATGCTCACGGCGAGCGGCGCGACCGGGCAGCTGGTGTTCCTCCCCGGACTGGCCCGGCTCGTCGTGACCAGCGGATGGCGCACCGCGGCGCTGGTCGTCATGGCGGCGGCCCTCGTCGCGATCCCGCTCGTCGCGATCTTCATGCGCAACGCCCCCCGCGACGTCGGCCTGCGGCCGTTCGGCGCGCCGACGGACGGTCCCGAGCCGCCCCCGCCGCCGCGCCGCGCGGCCGGCGCCGCGTTCGGTGCGCTCCGCACGGGGCTGCGCTCGCGGGATTTCTGGCTGCTGGCCGGCACCTTCTACATCTGCGGCGCGAGCACCAACGGGTTGATCGGGACGCACCTGATCCCGGCGTGCATGGACGTCGGCATCCCCGAGGTCACCGCCGCGGGCCTGCTCGCCGCGATCGGCGTCTTCGACATGTTCGGCACGACGTTCTCGGGATGGCTGTCCGACCGCCTGAACAGCCGCTATCTCCTGTGCTGGTACTACGGGCTGCGGGGGCTGTCGCTCGTATTTCTTCCGGTCGCCTTCGGCGCCCAGCTCGTGTTCCTACCGTTCGGGCTGAACTCGTTCGGCCCGAGCGTCATCGGGCTCGCCGTGTTCGCCGTCTTCTACGGGCTCGACTGGGTCGCGACGGTCCCGCCCACCGTGCGCCTCACCGCGGATCTGTTCGGCCGCGAGAACGCCGCGGTGATGTACGGATGGATCTTCGCCGCGCACCAGCTGGGCGCCGCGACCGCGGCGTACGGCGCGGGGCTAGTCCACACCTGGCTCGGGAGCTATCAGATGGCGTTTACCGGCTCCGGACTGCTCTGCCTGCTCGCGGCCGGGCTGGCGCTGCGCATCGGCCACCCCACGGCACGGCCGGCTGCGCCGCCGCGTCCGGTCGAAGCACCGGCCCCCGCGTAGCGCAGCGGCCCGTCCCCGTCACACCGCGGCCGGCGACACCGTCGCCGCCGGCTCACCCGCCCCGGTCGTCCGCGCCGGCCTCCGCGGAACTCTGTGGGGCAGCCGCGCCGTCCGCGGCCCCGCCGCGCCGCGCCGCCGCCTCCGCGTAGCGCAGCAGCGTCTTCCGGCTGATCCAGATCTGGCGCAGTTCCGTCCGATTTCCTTCGTCGAGGCGCTGTCGACCCTCGGGATGGTATCTCGCCATCAAGTGGCGCTCCCACCACGTGAGCCACCACCGCTCGAACGCCGGGAGCGGCCGGTCCTCGAATCCGGCCCGGGCGGCCCCGTGCCAGAACAAGCTCGCACCGCAGAACGCCTGCACCGGTCCGTACTCCGGCTTCATCGAGAGCTCGGCCCCGAGCGCGGGCAGCGCCCGGAAGACCTCGCGGCGGAATTTGAGGCCGCCGTGCCCTTCCTGGTGCAGGGCCTGCGCCCGCGCGTTGTCCATGTGAAGCTCGCCCACGGTATCGCCCGCGGTGACGACCGTCCCGTCGGCGAGCTCCACGCGAGGACCGCGATAACGGATCAACCCGATGCGCAGGATATACCCGCCCGAGCCGATCGGCTGAATCTTGTAGGTGCGCTCGAACCAGCGCTCGAGCCACCCGGAGGCGAATCCGCCCATCGCCCGGGTGCCGCCTACGCGCGCCGGCGGCGGTGCTCGACCGACCGCACTTTGCCCGCGATCGACGACGGGGCGTCCCGGCGCTCGTCGATCTTGATCACGGTGGACACGCGCTGGGCCCCGAGCGCGAAGCACGCGCGGTGGATCTCGGGCACGAGCGCGAGCAGCCGTTCCAGATCCCCTTCGACCTCGGTGTGCATCGCGCGCAGCTCGTACCGGAGGCCGCTCTCCTCGAGCACCCGCACCGCTTCCGCCACGTAGGCCCCCACGCTCGGGGACCCCGTCCCCACCGGGGTGACGCTGATCGCCATGATCGCCATGCCCATCTCCCGGCCGCCGAACGCGCCGTACCGCGGCCCTTCCTGCAATTGCATCCGCCCGCGCCGCGCTCCTCCCCCGACCCGCGCCAACAATATTCGCCGCCTGGTCGGGAATGGGCGGTCCCGCGGCGAAGACCTGTCGTGGGGACGATGGCACATGCCCGGACCGTCACGCAGGAACGGCACGATGCGGGTCCGCGTCCCGCGAGCCCGGACGGCCGCGGGGAGGAGTGGTTCCTGATGCCGAGCGCGCACGCGGTACCGCGCCCCATCACTTCCCACGGGACGAAAGTCGTCGCGACGATCGGCCCCGCGAGCGACAGCGAGAAGGTGCTCGAGCGCCTGCTCGCGGCCGGGATGGACGTCGCGCGGATCAACTTCTCCCACGGCGCACGCACCGACCACGGACGCCTGATCGCGCGCCTCCGGAGCGTCGCCCGCCGCGCCGACGCGCCGCTCGCGATCCTGCAAGACCTGCAGGGCCCGAAGATCCGGGTGGGCCGCCTCGCGCATCCCGTGCACCTCGTCCCGGGCCACGAGGTGATCCTGACCACGCGGCGCGTGATCGGCGGCGCGGAGCGGATCCCGATCGCGTTTCCCCGATTCACCGGCCTCGTCCGCCGCGGCCAGCGCATCCTGCTGCGCGATGGGATGATCGAGCTCCTCGCACTCGGCCGCGCAGGCCAGGAGGTCCGGTGCCGCGTCGTCGAGGGCGGCGTGCTGGACAGCCACCAGGGCGTCAACCTGCCGGGGGTGCCGCTGCGCGGCCCGTCGCTCACGCCGAAGGACCTCGCGGACCTTCGCTACGGACTGCGCGCGGGCGTCGACTTCGTGGCGCTGAGCTTCGTCCGCTCGGCCCGGGACCTCCAGAACGCCCGGCGCGTGATGCGCCGGCTCGGGCGGTCGGTCCCGATCGTCTCGAAGCTCGAGCGCTTCGAGGCGATCGGCAACCTCGAGGAGATCGTCGCCGCGTCCGACGCCGTGATGGTCGCCCGCGGCGACCTCGGCGTCGAGCTGCCGCCGGAGCAGGTCCCGCTGCTCCAGAAGCGGATCATCCGCGTCTCGAACGACCGGGGCGTCCCGGTGATCACCGCGACGCAGATGCTCGAGTCGATGGTGCGGGACGAGCGCCCGACGCGCGCCGAGACCTCCGACGTTGCGAACGCGATCCTCGACGGCACCGACGCGGTGATGCTCTCGGCCGAGACCGCGGTGGGCCGGTACCCCGTGCAGGCCGTCGCGACGATGGTGCGGATCGCGCAGGCGGTCGAGGCCGGCACGCGCTTCGACGGTCCCGGCCCGCTCGCGCGCCCGACACTCTTACAGTCGATCGCGTCCGCCGCGCAGGAGATCGCCGAGGACTGCCGGGTGCGCATGATCGTCGTGCTGACGACGACCGGCCGGGCGGCCCGGGCGATCTCGCGCCTCCGCCCCTCGGTCCCCGCCCTCGCGTGCACGGAGGACGAGCGCGTGGCGCGCCTCCTGAGCGTCTGCTGGGGCGTCCGGCCGCTCGTCGTGCCGTTCCAGCACAGCACGGAGGCGATGATCCGGGCGGTCGACCGGGAGCTGCTCCACCGGCACCTCGCGCGCCCCGGCGACGCCGTGGTGATCATGGGCTCGGTCCCGATCGTAGCGCGGGGCCGGACGAACTTCGTCCAGCACCACCGCGTGCTCGCCGCCCGCGCCTGATCGCGCGGCGGGCCTCCCCGGGCGGGGAAGAATTCGCGGGCCGGACACGTTGTGAAAGCAGGCGGCGGGACCACCCCCGCCGGGAGGTGCACGGCATGGCGGACACGCTCAAGGTGGTCATCATCGGGTCGGGCGCCGCGGGACTGACCGCGGCCGTCTACGCCGCCCGCGCGCAGCTGCGGCCGCTCGTGATCTCGGGCAGCCAGCGCGGCGGGCAGCTCACGATGACGACCGACGTCGAGAACTTCCCGGGGTTCGCGGACGGCATCCAGGGGCCGGAGCTGATGGAGGTCATGCGCCGGCAGGCGGAGCGCTTCGAAGTCGACTTCATCGACGAGGACGCGACCGCGGTCGAGCTGCGCCGGCGCCCGTTCGAGATCGCCGTGGGGGGCCGGACGCTCACCAGCGAGTCGGTGATCATCGCGACCGGGGCGGGCACCAACTGGCTCGGGCTGCCGAACGAGCAGCGCCTGATCGGCCACGGCGTCTCCTCGTGCGCGCCGTGCGACGCGTTCTTCTTCCGCAACAAGGAGGTCGCGGTCGTCGGCGGCGGGGACTCGGCAATGGAGGAGGCACTGGTACTCACGAAGTTCGCGACCCGCGTGACGATTCTCCACCGCCGCGAGGCGTTCCGGGCGAGCAAAATCATGGCCGAGCGCGCGCTCAACCACGGCAAGATCCGTGTGCGCTGGAACACGGTCATCGAGGACGTGCTGGGGGACGACAAGGTCACGGGCCTCGCACTGCGCGACCTCCGCACGAACGCGGTCGAGCAGTTTCCCGTGGACGGGCTGTTCCTCGCGATCGGCCACCATCCGAACACCGAGCTGTTCCGCGGCCAGGTCGAACTGGACGAGCAGGGGTACGTGCGGCTTCGCGAGCACACGATGACCAACATCACGGGGGTGTTCGCCGCGGGCGACGTGCACGACCAGCGGTACCGCCAGGCGGTGACGGCCGCGGGCTGGGGCTGCATGGCCGCGATGGACGTCGAGCGCTATCTCGAGGGCCACTAGCGCGACGCCGCGGGTCCCGGCGGCCGCGCGGCGCGCGATGCTGAGCCTGCCGGACTCCCTCCTCTCGTTTCTCGACGCGGCGCTCCGCCGCGAGTGGCTCGTCACGAACGGCATCGGCGGCTACGCGTCCGGGACCGTGTCCGGCGCGACCACCCGCCGCTATCACGGCCTCCTCGTCGCCGCGCTCGCCCCGCCCGTCCGCCGCACCGTGCTGGTCGCGAAGGTCGACGAGACGATCGATCTCCGCGATGGACGCGGCCGCCTCGTCGAGCTCGGGACGAACGAGTACGCCGACGGGACGATCGACCCGGAGGGGTACCGCTCGCTCGCGGGCTTCCGGCTCGACGGCTCGATTCCCGTCTGGACGTTCGCGGTCTCCGGCGCCGTGCTCGAGAAGGCGGTCTGGATGCCGCGCGGACGGAACACCGCCTGCGTCCGGTACCGGCTGCTCCCGGGCGGCCCGGCGCTGCGCATGGCGATCCGGCCCTACCTGACCGAGCGCGATCACCACACGCACACCTACGGCGACCCCGGGTGGCAGTTCGACGTCGCGCCGATCCCGGGCGGCATCCGCGTCACGCCCTGGCCCGGCGCCGTCCCGTACACGCTCACGGTGGACCGCGGCCGCTTCGCGGACTCCCCGGCGTGGTACTGGCGCGTCCTGCACCGCGTCGAGCGCGACCGCGGGCTCGACGCGATCGAAGACCTCTACGTGCCCGGCGTGTTCGAGGCGTCGCTCGAGCCGGGAGAGGACCTCACCCTGCGCGTCTCCGCGGAGCCGGACGCGTCCGCGGCCGGCACCACCTACGAAGACGAGCGCCGCCGGCAGCAGACGCTGATCGACCGCGCCGGCGCGCTCCCGCGCGATCCCACGACGCTGCCGGGGCCCGGCGGGCTCCGCGACGCGCTCGTCCTCGCCGCGGACGCGTTCCTCGTCCAGGGCGCCGGCCGGCACTCGGTGATCGCCGGCTACCACTGGTTCGAGGACTGGGGGCGCGACGCCATGATCTCGCTGCCCGGGCTTACGCTCGCCACCGGCCGGCTCGACGACGCGCGCGAGATCCTCCGCTCCTTCGCCGACGTGGTGAGCGAGGGCATGCTGCCGAACCGGTTCCCGGACGACGGCGCCCCTCCGGAGTACACGAGCGCGGATTCGGCGTTGTGGTACGCGCACGCGCTCGACCGGTACCTCGCGCGCGTGTGGGACCGCGAGCTCCTCGAGCGAGTGTACCCGGCGATCCGGGAGATCGCGGAACGGTACCGGTCCGGCACGCGCCACGGCATCCGCGTCGATCCGGCCGACGGCCTGCTGACCGCGGGCGAGCCCGGGCTCGCCCTGACCTGGATGGATGCCCGCGTGAACGGCCGCGCGATCACGCCGCGCATGGGCAAAGCGGTCGACCTGAACGCGCTCTGGCACGAACTGCTGTGTGTCGCGGCGCGCTGGTCGGAGATGCTCGGCCGGGACGGCACCGCGTACGCCAGCGGCGCGGCCGCGGTTCGCCGCGCGTTCTCGGGCGCGTTCTTCTACGACGCCGGCGGCTACCTGTACGACGTCATCGCGCCGGACGGCACGCCCGACCGGTCGCTCCGCCCGAACCAGCTGCTCGCGCTCTCGCTGCCCCACGCGCTGGTCGACGGGCCGGCGGCCCGCGCGGTACTTGGCGCGGTGGGAGCGAAGCTGCTGACGCCGTTCGGCCTGCGGTCGCTCGCCCCCGACGACCCGGCCTACCGCGGCCGGTACCGGGGCGGGGTCGTCTCCCGGGACGAGGCGTACCACCAGGGCACGGTCTGGGCGTGGTGGCTCGGCCCGTACGCGACGGCGCTCGTGCGCGCGACCGGCGACCGCGCGGCGGCGCGCCGCCTCATCGAGCCGTTCCGGGCGCACCTGCTGGAGGCGGGACTCGGCACCGTGAGCGAGATCTTCGAGGGAGCGTCCCCGTACGGCGCGGCCGGATGCATCGCCCAGGCGTGGAGCGTCGCCGCGCTGCTCGAGGCGTGGGAACTCGGGGGCGCAGGCGAATGAGCGCGCGCCTGTGGGAGCTGTACGCGCAGGTGTGCGAAGACGACGCCCGCCCGCTCGACGAGTTCGTGGACCGCGTGCTCGCGGGCGACTGGGGGAGCGTCCCGGCCGACGACGTGCTCGCACTCCTCCGCGAGCTCGAGGGCCGCGTCCTCTCCAACATCCAGATCAAGGCGGGTGAGGGACGCCGCTACGCCGAGATGGCGGAGGAGGTGACCGAGCGCACCGAGGCCGAGTTCGCCGCCCTCTTCGAGCGCGTCGAGCGCGCGCGCGGCGGGGAGCGGCCTACGTGAGGAAGCGGCCGTTCCGGTAGACGACCTCGCCGTCGGCGAAGACTTCCGCGCCGTTCTCCCGCAGATCCAGGATCATATCCCAGTGCAGGCCGGACGTGTTCTTCCCGCCGGTCTCCGGGTACGCGGCCCCGAGCGCCATGTGGAGCGTCCCGCCGATCTTCTCGTCGAACAGGATGTTGCGCGTAAACTGCTGGATGCCGTAGTTGAGGCCGAACGCGAACTCGCCCAGGACCCGGGCGCCCGCGTCGACGTCGAGCATCGCCTGGAGGAGCTGCTCGCCCTTCGCCGCGGTCGCCGAGACGACGCGTCCGCCGTCGAACACGAGGCGCACGTCGGTGACCTCGCGCCCGCCGTACAGCGCCGGGAAGCTGAAGCGGACGGTGCCGCGCGTCGCGTCCTCCGCCGGCCCCGTGAAGACCTCGCCGTCCGGGAAGTTGTGCGTCCCGGCCGCGCTGATCCACTTGCGGCCGGCGACGTGCACGGTCAGATCGGTGTCCGGCGCGACGATGCGCAGGGTCCGCATGCGCGCGAGCCGCTCGCAGACGGCCGCCTGCTCGCGCGCGACGTGCTCCCACGCCGCGACCGGATCGTCTTCATCGAGATGCCCCGCGCCGTATACAAACGCCTCGTACTCGCCGAACGACATCTCCGCTTCCTGGGCGTCGGCCTGGGTCGGCGCCTGCGTGAGGCACCACCGCAGCGTGCCCGCGCCGGCCCGCTCCATGAACCGCTGGCTCAGCTCCCGCGTCGCCTCGCGGCGCATCCGCATCCGGCCGGGATCGACCCGCGTCATCGCCCGGGTGTTGTAGGCGCCGAGAAACGACAGCTCCGCGTCGAGCGTCTCGACCTCGTGCCGGTCGAGCGCCGAGACGTAGCGCAACTGGTCGTCCGTGGCCGTGCGGTAGTAGATGTCGTCGAGGCCCTCGACGCTGATCCGCACCGTCGGATGCGCGCCGGCGACCAGCGCCTCACGATACGCGGCGAGAATCTGCGGCGCGGCGAGCGCGGGCCCGCGGATGCGCAGGAGCTGGCCGGGTTCCAGGCGGAGCGCGTAGTGGATCAGGACGCGGGCGAGCTTCTCGATCCTGGGATCCGTCATACGGCGAAGGTTTCGCCCGGAGCGGACATCATCCTCCGCCGCCTCGGCGCGCCGCGATGCGCGCGCCGCCCGGGAAAACGTCCGGGGGGCCCTGCCTCATTCGGGCAGCACCCCCCGGGAAAAGCCGTACCTAATTGCGATTTAGCGCTTCTTACCCTTCTTGGCTGCCTTCTTCTTGGTTGCCACGAATTGGGCCCTCCTTTCGATATTTGGTGTCCAGGGGGGCCTATTTTGGCCCTCGCATACCCTACATACGACACTACTTGCTTTTTTCCTCCTGGAACTCGGAGGAATCTTGAAAGATTTTGAGAGAACCAGAGGCCTCCGTCGAGCAGCCCCAGAATTCGCCCGAATCGCGGCGCGGCGATAGGTTGCAAGATCCGCCGCTGACCCCATACAGAACACCCGTCCTACCCCGCCCATCAAGAACGCGGTCTCATCCGATCGGGCTCGTGTGTGGCCGGTCGATGAGACACGTTCTCACGGCTCCCCCGCCTGGGGAGCGGCGCGCGGCACGGACATCGCCGCGCATGATCACTACATGTATACAGACGAACGGAGTGGTGTGATGTCTCACATGAGCCGTGCCCCGGCACGCGGGGACGTGCACGTGCGCGGCGACCTCTCGACCGACCTCGCGCGCGATGAGCGGAGGGGCCGCCCCGGCGCACCGGGCGCACACACGAAGAGCCCCGGCGGCGCGCGATGCGCCGTCGGGGCCCGATCCGTTCGCGACCCGGCGAGGCTAACGCGCCCGGTGGCCGCTCTCGTAGATATTGAGGGAGTGGCGCCGCAGTGCGGACCCGATGCCGCGCTGCAGCTGATCGAACAGATCGATGTCGTACTGGCCGACGAACGTGATCGCGACGCCGCGCCGTCCCGCGCGCGCCGTCCGGCCGATGCGGTGGATATACGTGTCGACGTCCTCGGGGATATCGTAGTTGATGACGTGGGAGACTTCGGGAAGATCGAGCCCGCGCGACGCGACATTGGTGGCGATCAACAGGCGCACGCGCTTCTCCTCGAAGTCGCGCAGCGCCCGAAGGCGCGCCGTTTCGCGCATCCCGCCGTGGATCACGCCCACCCCGCCCTCGCGGGCGAACGCCCGCTCGAGCCGGTCGGCACGGTGCCGCGTCCGGCGGAACACGAGGCCGGACGTGATCGGCTCGTCCCGCATCAGCCGGCGCAGCGCTTTCACCTTGTCCTCTTCCGCCACCTCGAGATAGAACTGCTCGACGGTTTCGACGGTCCGTGCCCGGGCCTCGATCGCCACCCACTCCGGCAGCCGCATGTGCTGCGAGGCGATCGACCGGATCTCCATCGGGATCGTCGCCGAGAACAGCGCCGTCTGGCGCGAGCTCGGCGTCTTGCCGAGGATGCGGGACACGTCCGGCAGGAACCCCATGTCCAGCATGCGGTCCGCCTCGTCGAGGATGACGATCTCCGCCGTCCCGATGTTCACGGTGCGCCGCTCCATGTGGTCCAAGAGGCGGCCCGGGGTCGCGATCGCAATGTGGGGATGCCGCTTCAAGTCCGCGAACTGCCGGTCGATCGACTGCCCGCCGTACAGCGCGACGACCCGAAGCCCGCGCCCGCGGCCGAGCGCCCGCACGTCGCCCGCCACCTGCAGGGCGAGTTCCCGCGTCGGCACCAGGACCAGGGCTTGGATGGTGCGCTTCGCGGGATCGAGGCGCTCGACGAGCGGGATGCCGTACGCGCCGGTCTTGCCCGATCCGGTCTGGGCCTGCCCGACGACGTCCCGGCCCGAGGTCATGATCGGGATGATCTTGGCCTGAATCGGCGTGGGCGTGGTCCAGCCCAACGCGTGAATGGCCCGGGAAGTCTCCGGGCGAAGTGCGAGGCTGTCGAACGAACTCAGGGGATCGGTCACTTCCACGTCTGTCACAACGGTGTCTGTCACTACAGTACTAATACAAATCGCCTCCTCGTGATCCGGCCTGAAGGGCCGGGTGCGGCTGAGCCGCTCAAGTTAGTGCCGGCATCCTGCGCGTGTCTCGCCGGGACCAACTCGCCACGAAGAAGGCCTGCGACACACCGCGAGGGACGGTGTCAACATCCCCCGCCGAACGCATGTATGACGACACGATTATTGTACCAAGACGGGCCTGCGGCGTCAAACACGCGTACGGGTGGGCGAGTCCGGGCCCGGTTCACGAGTGCGGCGCGGCGCCCCGCGCGGGCCCGCGGACCGCGCAGACTTCCGGGAAGCGCGCGCCCGAGTGGTATACTATGATGTACTTCGGATTCGCAGGAGCGTGCTGGGTGAGTCGTCCAAACTACAACGCGGCCAAGCGTGCGCGCGAACTCAAGCAGAAGGCGAAGCGCGACGCCAAGCTCGCGCGGCGGCAGTCTCGCGGCCACACGGCCCCGACCGACGAGGCTCCGGCGTCAGAATCGGGCGTCCCCGCAGCCCCCATCCCGACGGACCCGGCCGCGCCTCAGCAAGAGTCGCTGCCCGGGAACGAGTCGTAGGCCGCCCGTGGTGATTCGCGGGCGCATGCGAAGCGCAGCTGAACTCGAACGGCGCGTGCACGTCACGCAGATCCGCGGGGCAGCGCGGAAGGGCCGCAGCCCGAGCGAGATCGCCGACAACCAGCACCTGCCGCTGAAGATGGTGCAGCAGATCCTGTCGCCGGTGGCCGATGCCCGCCTGTCGGATCCGGTGCCGCTGCTCCGCACGCGCGTCGCCGAGCCCGGACTGCCGCCGGCCGACGTGCAGGTGTACTGGGTCGGATTCCTGACCGCCGCGGCGCGCATCTGCGGACAGGGCACGTCCTTCGCGCTGATCATCACGCTCGGCGGCCGGTCGCAGGCGTACGTGGACACGCTGATGGCCGACCTCACGGAGCCGCACGTCCGGCACGAGTTCTGCCAGAGCAGCCTGCTCGGGTGGCAGCTCTACATCCGGGACCAAACGCTGTGCAAGGCGCTGCTCCCATGGGGCATCTCCTCGGATATCCACGGCGACGATCCGGCCCTGCTCGACGACGTCCCGTCGGACCTCGCCGCGCCGTTTCTGCGCGGCTACCTCGACGGCAACTGGCCGGCGCCGCCCGGGGGACGGCGCAACGGCGTGGTCCTGCACGGCGCCGAGCCCGTCCTCGAAAAGATCGCGGCGATGATCAAGCGCCACTGGCGGATCAACGGCACCGTCATCACCCCGGACACCCCGCGGGCGCATCTCCGGTTTCCGGGACGCGGCGGTGATCGCGAGTTCCTGGAGCGTGCCTACCGGTACACGGGCCGCTCGAGGGGATCCCGCTAGCCGCCGACTCCGACGGACCGCGGGACCGCGCCGGCGCCTGAAGGCGCCGGCGCGTCATCCGGTGAATTCATCGTCGCTCACCCCGGCGGCGGCCGCGGACCGGCCGCCGCCGGTCGATTCGCTCCCCAGCGGGGGGTAGGCCGTGGCGGCGGGAATCACGCTGGCGGCACGCAGCGACAATCAGTTTGCGCAGCACGGCAAATGGATCGTCGCCGCGTCGGTGTTGGCGGGATCGATGATGTCCGCCATCGACACCAACATCGTCAACGTCTCCCTCGCCCACATCGAAGCGTCCTACGGCGTCACCACGCAGGAAGTGACCTGGGTCACCACGTCCTACCTGATCACCCTCGTCATCACGCTGCCGCTCACGAACTGGGTCGCGTCGATCCTCGGCCGGAAGCGGATGTTTCTCGCGGCGATCGCCATCTTCTCCGTCGCCTCGCTCCTGTGCGGCCTCTCGCGCACGCTCGGCGAGCTCATCGCGTTCCGCGTGCTCCAGGGGATCGGCGGCGGCGCGCTGCAGCCGACCGCGCAGGCGATCATGCGCGAGACGTTTCCGGTGGAAGAGCAGGGCCAGGCGATGGCATACTACGGCGTGATTGTCCTGCTCGGCCCGGCGATCGGCCCGACGCTCGGCGGCTGGCTCACCGACACGTTCTCCTGGCCGTGGATCTTCTTCGTCAACGTCCCCGTCGGCGTGCTGGGCCTGATCATGGGACTGCGGTACATCGTCGATCCGCCGTACATGCGGGGGCGAAAGATCCGGAAGATCGACGGCGTCGGCATCGGCCTGCTCGCGGTCGGGCTGGCGTCGCTGCAGGTCGTCCTCGAGGAGGGTGAGCGGAACGGGTGGTTTCAGAGCGACTTCATCCTGACGCTCATCGTGCTCGCGGTGGTGTCGCTGACCGCGTTCGTGTTCTGGGAGCTGCGCGTGCCGGAGCCGGCGGTCAACGTCCGGATTCTCCGCAACGTGTCGTTCGCCGCGGGCACGTTCGTCGGGGGGATCGTGAGCATGACGCGGTTCGGCAGCTTCATCCTGCTGCCGCTGTTCCTGCAGCAGAGCCTCGGCTACAGCGCGACGCAGGCGGGGCTCACCGTCATGCCCCGCACGCTCACGATGGTGTTCACGATGCCGATCCTGGGCAACCTCTACAACCGATTGGGCGTGTACATCATGCTGCCGATCGGGATTATTTTAAGCGCCGTCTCCTGCTTCATGATGGCCGGCTTCACCCTGGCGAGCGGGCCGGCGCAGCTCCTGCTCCCGCAGTTCATCCAGGGCCTCGGCTCGTCGTTTGTCTGGGTGTCGCTGACGACGACCTCGCTCTCGACGATTCCCCGCGCGCAGATGCAGAGCGCGACCGGGATGAACAGCCTCCTGCGGCAGCTCGGCAGCAGCCTCGGCACGGCGCTCGTCATCACCGTCGCCGACCACAAGACGACGACCTCCAGCGCGAACCTCGTCCGCTACGCGTCGACGTCCAATCCGAACTTCATGCGCTGGTGGAACATGTACCAGCACATGTTCATCACCCGCGGCAGCGACCCGACCACCGCGCACTGGCAGGCGCTCGGCTGGCTGCGGACGCTGATCCAGCAGCAGTCGACGGTGGTGGGATACGACTACGCGTTCGCGGTGATCGGCTGGATCTCGCTCCTCTGCCTGCCGCTCGTGCTCCTGATGCGCCGCGGCACGGCGGCCGATCGCGCGGCCGCCGAGGAGTAAGACGCAGAGGGACGGCGTTCGGCTCGCGCCGACGCCGCCCCCTGCACGGCGATCACCCGATCCGTTCGGCCCGCACCGCTTACCGCGTCGGCGCGCCCGGGACGTAGATCGTCACGGCCGTGAGGCCGCCGCCGGCCGCCGCCGGAGTGCCGACCACCGCGACGTGGGTGCCCACGGCGAGCCCCGATACCGGCAGCGAGACGGTCCGCGAGATGCGCGTGGTCGAGGGCACGGCCACCGCCAGCGGCGCCCCGACCGGGAGCGCGACCATCACGGCGCCGCCCGACGGGGCCCCGGCCAGCGGCCCGTCGATCATGACCATCGTCCCGCGGCCGCCCCACAAACCACTCCGCGGCGCGCCGGCCTGCGGACCGCCGGGGCCGCCCCCGGGACGCCCGCCCCGCGCCATCGCGAGCGCGGCCGGTGTGTCGCTCAGGCGGACCGCGACCACCCCGTTATTCGCGGCCTTGGTTGCCATAATGCGCACCAGATCGCCAGACTGCAGGTCGGCCACAGTACCCTGCTGCTGGGTCAGCACGCGCGTCGTGGACGTCGTCTGCACCGTCACCGGGCGGTTCGCCCACGTCGTGACTACGAACGAACTTCCGGACACGGACGCGATCGTCCCGATCACCGGACGCGCGTGCCCGCGGAACGCGGGGCGCTGGCCCGCGCCCTGCGGCCGACCCTGCGGCCGCTGGCCCGGACCCTGCGGCTGGGAGGGCGGCGGAGCCTGCCCCCACGCCTGCGCGCCGACCAGCCCCACCAGGCTCACCAGCGCGATCCCGATCATCCATCTCCACTGCTTGAACATCTTCGAACCTCCTGGACGCCACCGAACTGCGGAATGGACGCCTCAGAAATACGGTAAAATCACGGCTTGAAGATCCATCGAAGGAGCTGTGAATGCGGAGTAAAGATCTGATGCAGATCGTCCGCCGGGGTGCGCCGGCGGACGATCGTCAGCAGCTGATCGGAAGGCAGGTCGCGGTCGTTTGGCCCCGGCTCGTCCCGGAGATGAAGAGACTGACAACGTACGTCTCGCCGTTCTCGAGGCCGGCGTTGTTGGACGGCCAGGAGACGGTCAGCGCGGCCGGCTCCCCCTCCGCGTTGACGACGGTGTACGTTGCCCCCGCCACCCCGTTCTGCGGCTGCGACGTCCAGTTCCAGTACTTGCCGGCCGGCTGCGTGAATCCGATCGCCTCGTTGCTGCTGCACGAGGTCGCGTTCTGGCTCTGGAGGTAGCAGGTATACGCGGTCGTACGCCAGGCATCCGCCGTGGCGGCGGCCTCGTCGACCGCCGCCTTGTTGCTCTTGGTGTTGACGACGCTCGTGCCGGGCTTGCCGCCTCCGAGGCTGCCCAGGTACGCCGGCACCGCGATGCCGAGGATCAGCGCCAGGACCGCGAGCGCGATCACGAGCTCGACCAGCGAAAATCCGCGGTCACTGCGGCCGGCGGTGCGACGGCGGCGGGTCACGGGTCCAGCATAGCGCGCCCCGGGCGCGCCCGCAACGCCGGGAGCGCGCGCGCCTCCGCTTGCGGCCCCGCGCGTCCACTGCTATAACTGTCACGATCGAATTCGCGCGACAGCACGAGAGGTGGAGCGCATGCGGCTCGGATGGGCACGGGGCACGCTGCTCGTACTCGGCGCCGCCGCGCTGCTCGCGGCGCCCGGCACCCCCGCGGGCGCAGCGCCGGAGGCGCCCGTCCACTATCAAGACCAGATCGCCGTTCTGACCTACCACGACGTCTCGCCGACGGTACCCCGCGACACGGACACGGTCTCGCCGCAGGAGTTCGCCGCGGAGATGAACCTGCTGCTCAGCGAAGGATTTCACTTCGTGTCCGTCCCGGACCTCGAGCGGTTCGTGTCGGCCGGCGCGCCGGTGCCGCCCAACGCGGTCTGCGTCGTTTTCGACAACGGGTATGCGGGCATCTATCGCTACGCGCTGCCGGTCCTCGAGCACGACCGCATCCCCGCGGCGGTGTTCCTGATCGTCGCCAACGTGGGCCGCATCGCGCACGACTTCACCTGGGACGAGATCAAGGCGATGAGCCAGACCGGCCTCGTCCGCTTCTACACCGAGACCTACGACCTGCACCGCGGGATCGGCATCGGGGGAGGCGCGACCACGGCCGCCACGGTGGGGATCGCCGTCCTGCCGGACGGGCGCCGCGAGACCGACGCCGAGTACCGCGCGCGGGTCTCGTCCGATCTCGTGAAGGCGCGCACCATCGTCGAACAGGAAACGGGACAACCCGTCGACGCCATGGTGTACCCGTACGGCCAGTACACCCCGGAATTGATCGCGCTCGCCAACACCGCCGGGTATCACTACCTCTTCACCACGATCGGCTGGACGGTCGGACGGCACGCGGACCCGGCCCGGCTCCCCCGGCTCGACATCGGGGTCTGGGATCAGACGCCCGCGGGCGCGGCCGGGGCGGCCCTGACGGTGGCGGCCCAGGCCAGCCGGCAGACCTTCACCCTCCCCCCGAGCTACGTGCACGTCTGGAAATAACCCCCCGCCCCGCAGGGAGGAACCGGCCGCCCCAACGCCTAATCCCACGCGAAAGCACGCGGGGGAGGCAGCGCTCCTCCGCGTGTCCCGCACGAAGGCGTCACTTCGGGAGGGAAGCGCGATGCGGCACAAACCGGTTCTGCGTACCGCCGTCCTGGTCGCCGTTGCGACGATCCTGAGTCTGTCGATCTCCACGTTCGCCACCGCCGCCACCTCGCAGGTCACGATCAAATGGATGGAGTGGTGGGTCAACGAGTGGGGGCCCAACAACTTCAACGCCCTGATGGCCGGCTTTGCGAAGGATAACCCCAACATCAAAGTCGACGTCGTCGACACCCCCTACCCCGAGATGCCGACCAAGCTGAACGCCGCGGCCGCCGCGGGCGAGAACTACGACGTCTTCGGCACCGAGGGCGCGTGGCTGATCGGCCTGAAGAAGCTCGGCTACGTGGAGAACCTGGATCCGTGGCTGGCGAAGGACAAGCCGTTCGCCCAGACGCTGCTGCCGACCACGCTGCGCAAGATCAACGGCGACACCCTGTCGTTCTGCCTGTACCTGATCCCGTACCAGTTCGCGTACAACGTCGACTTCTTCCAGCAGGCGCACCTGTCGCCCCCGACCAGCTGGGACCAGTTCGTCTCGGTCGAGAAGGCGATGCACACCTCCAGCAGCCGGTACGGCATGAGCCTCACGTTCGGCGACGGCGGGTTTGTCGCCACCCGGTACTTCGGCTTCCGCCTCGCGCAGGAGGGCGGTCAGTTCATGGACGCCAGCGGCCACATCACGCTGAACAGCGCGGCCGGCGTCCGAGCGGTCAACTGGTGGAAGAGCTTCTACGACATGGGCCTGGCCGTTCCCGGATCGATGGGCGAGGACCAGACCCGCATGCTCGAGTACCTCGCGAGCGGGCAGGTCGACAGCATCATCGACGGGCCCTTCATCTGGAGCAAGGCCAAGCAGATCGACCCCAACATCAAGATCGCGTACGCGCCGCCGTGGCACGCTCGGACGGGCGGCTACCTGTGGAGCTGCAGCGGTGTGGCGATGAGCGCCAAGTCGCCGAACAAGGACGCGGCGTGGACGTTCCTCAAGTACCTCTACTCCCAGCCGGCGTCGATCATGATGACCAAGGCCGTCAGCCTCCCGTGGGCGGACAAGTTCTCGATGGACTCGCTGTCGAGCAGCACGGATCCGATGCTCAAGTACGCGGGGCAGATGGCGAATCAGGACCCGAAGGCGAACATCACGCTGCCGATCCTGCCGGCCACCGGCGGGCTGTTCGACAGCTTCAAGAGCGACTGGCAGGACATGATGAGCGGCAAGGAGACGGCGCAGCAGGGCCTCGACAAGATCGCCGCGGGCTGGCAGCAGGCGATCGACCAGTCCAAGTAGCGCGCGCAGACGCCGCCCCGGCGCCCGATACGGGCGCCGGGGCGCGCGTCTCCGAGAGCGGGTGACTCCCACGTGGCACGAGCGATAGCTCCGGCCCGCGCGGCCGCAACGGCGCCGTCCCGGCGCCGGCTGCCCGCCTATGCCACCGGGTACCTCTTTGTCGGGCCGGTGATCCTCTACCTGATCGTGACGGCGATCTACCCGATCGTCACGGTCATCGGCATGGGGCTGCAGGACGTGAACAACGGCGTGTGGCACTTCGTCGGCGTGGCCCACTACACCAAGATCCTGGGCGACTATATCTGGTGGAACGCGGTCTGGAACACGTCGATCTTTACCGTGGCGTCCGTCGTCCTGCAGCTGTCGATCGGCCTCGCGTTTGCGCTCCTGCTGCACGAGGTGTGGTTCAGCCACTCGCTGCGCAACGTCATGCGGGGCGCGCTCATCCTGCCGTGGGTCTTCTCCACCGCGGCCGCGGCGCTCATGTGGTCGCTGCTGTACGACCCGTACGGCCTGTTCAACTACATCGCGACGGGCGTCCTGCACATCACCCGCCCGATCGACTTCCTGGGCAACCCGAACCTCGCGCTCGCCTCGATCATCTTCGTCAACACCTGGAAGAGCTATCCCTTTTACATGATCGCCCTGCTCGGCGGTCTGCAGAACATCCCGCCGGAGCTGTACGACGCCGCGAAGGTCGACGGGGCGAACGGGTGGCAGCGGTTCTGGGCGGTCACGCTGCCGCAGCTCAGGGGGGTGCTCGTGGCCCTCTCGACGCTCGACATCATCACCACGTTCGGGCACGTCGACCTCGTCAACATGCTCACGCAGGGCGGGCCCGGCCGCGCGACCGAAACGGTCGCGTTTTACATCTACCGAACGGGGCTGATGGACGGGAACCTGACCGAAGGGGCCGCGGCCAGCACGATCATGCTGCTGCTGCTTACCGTGATCACCCAAGTCTACCTGCGCGTCCTCCAGCGCCGGCAGCAGGAATCATGGTAGCCTCCACGGTCGCGTCCGCCGCGGGCTCGCGCCGCCGCCGTGCGGAGGTCTCCCGGCAGATCTGGGTCGTCGGCCTCACGGTCCTCTCGACCGTGCTGATCCTGGTGCCGGTCGCGTGGATGGTGAGCGCGGCCGTGCGGCCGATCCGGGAAGTGCTCAACTACCCGCCGGTCCTGTGGCCGAGATCGATCACGCTCGTGTACTTCGAAAAGATCCTCAACAACCCCACGTACCAGTCCTATTTCAAGAACAGCATTGAGCTGTCGTTCGGCGCGCTCGTCCTCGCGCTGTTCTTCGGCTCGCTCGCGGCCTACGGGTTCTCCCGGTTCCGGCTGCCCGGCGGCCAGGTCATGCTGATGGCGATCCTGAGCCTCCTCATGCTGCCACGGGTCGTCCTGATCATCCCGTACTTCCGCCTCGCCCACGTCGTCGGGCTGTACGACACGGTGCCCGGCCTGATCGTGGCCAACACCGCGTTTCTCCTGCCGCTGTCGACCTGGCTCATCAAGGCCTACCTGGATTCGATTCCGCACGAGCTCGACGAAGCGGCGCTCATCGACGGGTGCACGCGGCTCCAGACGCTCTGGAAGGTGGTGGCGCCGCTCGCCGTGCCGGGGGTCGTAGGGGTCGCCGCGTTCATCTTCATCGGCGCCTGGAACGAGTATCTCCTCGCCGTCGTGCTCACGGAGACCACGCACTCGCAGACGCTGACCGTCGGCATGTCCTCGTTCTTCGGCGAGTACGTGCGCGACTGGAACGGCATCATGGCGCTCACCACCATGTCCAGCCTCCCGCTCGTGGTCATCTTCGTGCTCCTGCAGCGGTGGGTGGTCCAGGGACTGGGAAGCGGCGCGATCAAATAGGAGGGAACGCATGCGCATCGGCATCGCCGGCATCAGCCACGAGGCTCTCACGTTTTCGCCCATCCCGCAGACGATGGAGGACTTCCGGGTCCTGCGGGAGCCCGACATCCTCGGCTACGCCGGACTGGCGGAGGCCGCGAAGAAGTTCGAGTTTGAGCCGGTGCCGCTGCTCGTCGCGTCGGCTCGCTGTCCCTCCGGCGTGGTGCAGGAGCGGACGTACCTCGAGCTGCGGGACGAGACGCTCGCCCGGCTGCGGGACGCCGGCAAGCTCGACGGCATCTGCATGATCCTGCACGGCGCGATGCTCGTCGAGAACGTCTGGAGCGGCGAGACCGATCAGGTCCGGATGATCCGGGCGGCCGTCGGGCGCGACCTGCCGATCGCCGTGCGGTTGGATCCCCACGCGAACCTGACCGAGGAGTTCGCGAACAAGGCCGACACCTGGGCGTGCTTCCGCACAGCGCCCCACGCCGACGCGCCCGAGACGCTGCAGCGCACGCTCGGCATCCTGACGAAGGTCGTCCGCGGGCGGCTGCGGCCCCGGCCGGTGTTCATCCGCATTCCGCTCCTGCTGCCGGGCGAGCGGTCCACGATGGCGGTCGAGCCGATGAAGTCGATGCTCAAGATGGCGCTCGAGATCGAGCAGATGCCGGGCATCCTGAACGCCGAGGTGCTGATCGGCTTCGGGTGGGCGGACACCTGGCACGCCGGCGCCAACGTCCTCGTGACCGCCGAGAACGACGCGGCCCTCCCGCTGGCGCGCCGCCAGGCGCGCCGGATGGCGCAGGCGATGTGGGATCAGCGCGAGCACTTCGTGTTCGACCAGGAGGTCGCCGCGACCGCCGACGAGGCGATCGACCAGGCGCTCAAGTCGGAGCGCACGGTGTTCATCGCGGACTCCGGCGACAACCCGACCGCGGGCGCACCCGGCGACTCGACGCACTTCCTGGCGCGGCTCGTGGCCAAGAAGGTGCCGGACGCGGTCGTCGCGGGGTTTCCCGACGCCGTCGCGACCGACGCGTGCTTCAAGGCGGGGCAGGGCGCCAAGGTCACCGTGGAGGTCGGCGGCAAGCTCGACACGGTCCGCGGCGGACCCGTCAAACTGACCGGCACGGTGGAGCATCTGTACCAGCCGGCGGCCGGGGCGTGGGACGCGAGGCTCGCGACGCTCAACGCGAACGGCATCCGGGTCATCCTCTCCGACCGGCGGTACATCTACCGGCACCCGGACGACTTCAAGAAGGCGGGCATCGATCCGCTCAAGCACAAGATGGTGGTGATCAAGCTCGGCTACCTCATGGCGCCGATCCGGGCGATCGCGCCGAGGGAAATCCTCGCCCTGACCCCGGGCTACGCGGACATGGACTTCACGCGGCTGCCGTACCGGCAGGTGACGCGGCCGATCTACCCGCTCGATACCAAGTTCGACTGGCACCCGATCATCACGAACGTCGCGGGGTACGACGAAACGTCTTCGTGACCGCCCGGTACGGAGCAGTGAGCCGCGCGGAGCCGTCCGGACGCGCCGCGCGGCCGCGCAGCCGCGTTTCCAGAGGAGGATCCCATGGCAGAGTTGGTCGAGTTTGAGCTGATGCGCCCCCCGCAGATCGCGGAGGCGCGCCGGCGCTGTCCGGTCGTGTACGTGCCGTTCGGGCCGCTCGAGTGGCACGGCCCCGCGATGCCCATGGGCACGGACGCGATGGCCGCCCATCGGGTCGCCGTCGAAGTCGCCAAGCGTGTCGGCGGGGTCGTCCTCCCCGCCTACCACCTCGGCTCCGAGACCGTGCGCGTCCCGGACGGCCCCCAGGGCCTGCGCCCGCTCGGCTTCGAAGGGCACGAGCGGGTCGTCGGCATGGACTTCCCGGGCTTCCCCGTCAAGAGCCTCTACATCGAGGAAGGGACGTTCGCCGTCGTCGTGCGCGAGATCGTCCGGCTGCTGAAGCAGGACAGCTGGCGGCTGATCGTCATCATCAACGGGCACGGCGCCCCGAACCACCAGCGGGCGCTGCGCCGCGTCGCCTTGGAGGAGAACGAGACGCCGCGGGTCACCGTCCTGTACGAATCGGCGGGCGGCTCCCCCGCCCCGGCCGGCCAGGATCCGGGGCACGCCGGACGCGGCGAGACCGCGTTCATGATGGTGGAGGCGCCGGGCAGCGTCGATCTGAGCGCGCTGCCGCCCAAGGGCACGCCGCTGCGCTACCGCGACTTCGGCATCGTCAACGGCGCCGCGTTCGACGGGCACCCGACCCCCGACTTCATGCTCCCCGCCGAGGAAGACCCGCGCTTGGCGACGCGTGAAGAGGGCGCGGCGCGGCTCGAGCGCAACGTCGAGCGCCTCGCCGCCCGCATGAAAAAGCACATCGCCGACTACGCGAGCTGATCCGCCGGACCAACCGGGAGGGAAGAGATGCCAAAGGGCACCGAGGAACGTTTGGCCGTCCACGGCGGGACGCCGGTTCGAACGGAACCGCTGCTGCCCGGGTACCCGGGAGGGCTCTTGATCGGGGACGCGGAGAAAGCCGCGGTGCTCGAGGTGCTGGACAGCCAGAGTCTGTTCCGTCACTATGGTCCCCGCCCGCTCCACAAGGTGACCCAGTTCGAGCAGGCGTTCGCGAAGGCCGTGGGCGCGCAGCACGCGGTCGGGGTCACCTCGGGCACCGCGGCGCTGCTGACGTCGCTCGCGGCGCTCGGCGTCGGCCCGGGGGACGAGGTGATCGTCCCCACGTACACGTGGATCGCCACGATCAACGCGGTGGTCCACTTGGGCGCCGTGCCGGTGTTCGTCGACATCGACGAGACGCTGACCCTCGACCCCACCAAGATCGAGGCCGCGGTCACCCCGTACACCAAGGTCATCCTGCCGGTGCACATGCGCGGGGCCGGGGCGGACATGGACCCGATCCTCGACATCGCCAAGCGCCACCGCCTGCGCATCGTCGAGGACGCCGCCCAGGCGCTCGGCGGGCGTTACCGGGGCCGGCGCCTCGGCACGATCGGGGACATCGGCGCCTTCAGCATGCAGTACCACAAGGTCATCACGACCGGCGAAGGCGGGATCGTCGTCACCGACTCGCCCCAGCTGTGGACGCGGGCCGTCCGCTACCACGACCAGGGTTCGATCCGGATGGAGGAGCTGGACGAGACGTTTCCGGGCGGCACCGAATTGATGATCGGCATCAACTTCCGGATGAACGAGATCACGGGCGCGCTCGGGCTCGTGCAGCTCGCGCGCATGGAGTGGATCCTCGAGCAGATGCGCGGCCACAAGGCCGCGATGATCGACGGGCTGCGCGGCATCGACGGCCTGACGATCCGCCGGCTGCCCGACCCCGACGGCGACACCGGGGCGACGCTGATGTTCTACCTGCCGACCGCGGAGTCGGCGCGGGAGTTCAGCACCGCGCTGACGGCCGAGGGGGTGCACGTCGGGGTCGCGTGGGACAGCGGCCAGCACGTCTACTACCACTTCGACCAGATCATCGAGCGCCGGATGTTCGCGGAGCACCCCTGCTCCTGGCAGTGCCCGCGCTACAAGGGCCGGGCGCGGCTCGAGAAGGGGATGTTCCCGCAGAGCGATGACTTGTTGAAGCGCGTGCTGCTCCTGGAGCTGAACCCGCTCTTCACGGAACGCGACGAGTCGGATATCGTGCGCGCCACCCGGAAAGTGGCCCACGCGCTGCTGTAGGCGCGCAGGGTCTCAGCGGCTCCGACGGGGCCGCGGCGGTCACTCGGGGGATCCCATCGGCCGGTTCATCATCGCCAGCATCTCGGCGCCGCCGGTCTTGAGAAACCGGATCAGCAGCGCGGCACCGATCGCAAGGAAGACGACGTTCAACACGGTCGTGTAGTTCAGCGTGAGATGGGCCTCCGGCACGATCGCGTGGCGCACGGCGGGCACCGCGCCCACCGCGCGGAACAGCAGTTCGACCGCCAGCCCGGCCGCGGCCATTGCCGCGTACGACGTGGCGAACAGATACAGCGCCATGCGGCCGCCGTAGTACTTGCGGTAAATGTTCAGGATCGGGATAATCAGCAGATCGGCGAAGATGAAGGCGACGACCCCGCCGAAGCTGATGCCGCTGTTCCACAGGACGGCTGCCAGCGGGACGTTACCGACCGAGCACACAAACGACACGACGGAGATCAGCGGCCCGACCAGCGGTCCCCAGATCAGCGCCGCGGTCGGGTGAGAGACCAGGAAGAACGTCTTCCAGAAGGTGGCCGGGACCCACGCGCCGATCGCGCCCGCGATCAGCAATCCGCCCAGGATATCCGTCCACACCGCGGCCAGGTCCATGATGAAGTAGTGGCTGACCGCCGTCATTCCCTCAGGAGAAATCAACCGTGCAAGAAAGGGTCGCCCGTCGACGACCGACATGTCCATCTCGGCGTGACCTTCCATGCGGCCGACGGCACCGCGCCCGGCTTGGCGCCGCGCCTCGCTCACCAGAGAGCGGCGCAGCGTGACCCGAAATACGCCCCAGAGGATCAGAATCATGATCGGCCCGCCGACGAATTCCGCCGCGGTGAACTGCCAGCCCAGCAGGACGGCCAGAATGATGCCCAATTCGACGACGAGGTTCGTGGAGGCGAACTCGAAGACGATCGCCGCGGTGAAGTCCGCGCCCTTCCGGAAGAGCGCGCGCGCCAGCGCCACGGCGGCGTACGAGCAGGACGACGACGCGAACCCGAACAGCGTCGCGAGCGCGATGGAGCGCGGCGAGTCACTGCCGAGCAGCCGCACCATCGCTTTCTTGGACACGAGCGCCTGCACGATCGCGGAAAGCAGAAAGCCGAGGACGAGCGGCCACAGGATCTCCCACAGCATCGCGAAGGCCAGACGGAGCGCGCTGCCGATTGCGGGGATCATGCCGACGCGGCGCTGGCCTCGACCAGCACAAGCATGTCGAAGACGTGCCGCTCCAGGCGGGACACGCGAAGCCCGGCCTCTGCCGGGAGGGCGGCCACGTCCCGGGTCAGGTGGCACGCGTGCCGTCGAAAGTGCCCGGGGGCGAGGCGGTCGAGGAGCCAGTTCACAGGGCGGCGGCGGCTGCGGCCGTGTTCGAGCAGGAGCACGCGGCCGCCCGGCCGGCAGACGCGCCCCATCTCGCGCAGCGCTCGAATCGGGTCGGGGGTCGTACACAACGTCAGCGTGGACACCACCGAGTCGAACGTGGCGTCCCCGAACGCCAGCTGCTCGGCATCCATCACCTCGACGGTCAACTGCCGGCCGAGCCGATAGGCGCGCGCCAGCGCACGTTCCAGCATGGCACGGCTCAAGTCGACTCCCGTGACGACGCACGTGGGATCGTAGTACGGGAGGTTGATGCCCGTCCCGATCCCGATCTCGAGCACTCTGCACCCGTGCTGGCGCCGGACGCGGGCGATCAGCTTGCGCCGGAGGCCGCGCAGGACGAGCAGTTCGCCGGCCGATCCACACCGGTCGTAGCTCGGCGCGAACCGCTCGTAGACGCTCCGGATGCGTTCCGTGTCGGAAGACGTTATCATGCCTGCCCTTGAGACCCCGCTTTCGTCCGGCACGCACGGACCTCCTCGGCGCGACGCCACCCGGAACCTTGACACATGTGGTCCAAAAGACTATCCTACCAATGTGGTCTTAGTATCTACAATAATTAAGGGAGAAGTTCTATGAAGACGAGAGCGACCGGGGTGCGTGACGCGAAGGCGCACTTGAGCAGGCTCCTTCGGGACGTGCAACGTGGACAGGAATGGCTCATCACGGAACGAGGCAATCCCGTGGCACGGCTCGTGCCGATCTCGGGTCCGAGTTTGCCGCTTACCGAGCGCGTCCGTCGGCTGGAAGATGCGGGGTTGGTGGAACCTGCGCGCCGCGAGGCGCGGCACCTCCCTCCACCGCTACCTCTCGAAGGTAGTCTGGCACAGAGGTGGCTACGCGAGGACCGCGGCTCGTGAGCGCCGAGGTAACGAGTGCGCTGTATTGGGATAGCTCTGCGATCCTGTCCGCGCTCTTTCGAGACGAGCACAGTGACGAGGCTGGCCGTCATGCCCGCAGCCCTGCGGTGCATTTCCTTTCCACACTTGCGTGGTCTGAGGTACATGCGGTGATTGCACGACTGCAACGTGAGCGCGCTCTGGGCAAGAGCCTTGTTGCCGCATCGCGCGAGGCGCTTGAAGACGGCCCCTGGCGGCGGCTGAACGCGGCACCCGATTGGAAGGTCGTCCGGGACCTGTCGCTCAAGTGGCCCCTGCGGGGCGCGGACCTGTGGCACTTAGCCGTCGCGAAAAGCCTTCAGGGCGAACTGCCCGAACTAGCCCTCCTCTCCTTCGATGCGCGGCTGGCAGTCGCGGCGAAGGGAGAAGGACTGGCCTGATCCACACGATGCGCGGGCGCCCGTGCGCGTGGTAATATGAAAGCAGGTAACACAGAAGAGCAACGACTGACTTTTCTCCGGAGGCGAGTCGTCCATGGCAGCCCGAGTTGAGCCGATTCGTGGCGTAATCGCACCGACCCTGACCCCGTTCAACGACGATCTCTCGATCGCGCTGGACCTCTACGTCGACCACGCGCGGCACCTGCTCGCGACGGGATGCGCGGGGCTGGCCCCGTTCGGGACGACGGGGGAGGCGCTGTCGGCCGGCATCGACGAGCGCATCGGGGCCCTCGATCGGTTGATCGACCGCGGCGTCGATCCGAAGCGGCTGATTCCGGGGACGGGTCTGACGAACCTGATCGACACGGCGCGGCTGACCCGCCATGCGGTCGACCGTGGGTGTGCGGGAGCGATGGTGCTGCCCCCGTTTTACATCAAGGATGTCACCGACGACGGCTTGTTCGCGTATTACGCTCGCCTCATCGAGCGCGTGGGCTCGAATGACCTCCACATCTACCTGTACCACATTCCGCCGGTCGCTCACGTCGGCCTGTCGATCGAGCTGGTGCAGCGGCTCCACTCGGCGTTCCCGGCGCAGATCGTCGGCATCAAGGATAGCTCGGGCGACTGGGCCAATACCCGGCGCCTCCTGACCGAAGTCCCCGGGCTCATCGTCTATCCGGGCTCGGAACTGCCGCTGTTCGAGGCGCTGGCGCTCGGCGCGGCCGGGTGCATCACCGCGACCGCCAACATCAATGCCACGCAGATCGCGAAGGCGATCGAGCTCCAGCGGAGCGGCAGGGAAGCCGAAGCCAAACAACTGCACGAGTCCGTCAAGAAGCTCCGGTTGAAGATTCAAGAGTTCGGGCAGATCGTCGCGCAGAAGTATCTGCTCGCCGTCTGGAAGAACGAGCCGCGGTGGCGGACCGTCCGCCCGCCGCTGGTCGAGTTGAATGACGCCGTGGGACTCCGGCTGCGCACCGCGCTCGACGAGATCGGATTCACCCCGGCCCCGCTGGCTCAGGTCTGACGGCCCGGCGGGATCCTGACCGCGGCGCGGTGAAGCGGCGGCCGCGGACGTGTACCGTGGGCGCCGCTATTCCATGTTCCCGAGCCGCGGACCGGCGAGCGTGAACTCCATGAGGTCGGCACCCCAGATGATGTCCCCCGGATAGATGGCCATCATCTCGCGCAGGATCCGCTCGCGTACGCCCGGATGGTCGATCTGCTCGAGCATGTGAGTCAGCACCAAGGTCTTCACGCCCGCCTGCTTCGCCACCTCAGCCGTATCGAGATGATTGCCGCACGCGGCGCGATAGGCGGCCGTCGGTTCCGTACCGCTCATGTAGTGGTTCATGTGAATCAGGACGTCGCATCCCTGCGCGAGTTTGACGACGCTCGGGCACACGCCACCGCTGTCGCCGGAGTAGCAGAGCGAGCCTTCCTCGGTGTCAAATCGGTATGCGAAGCATTCGAGATAAGGCTGCACGTGCGACGACTCCGCGACGGTCACGCGCCAGCGCTCGCCGTCGATGACCGCGCCGGGCTTCACGACGGTCACGTCCGGCTTCGGCCACTTCCGCGGCGGCTTCCCGCCCCGCTTCTCGAAGATGTCAATGCTGCCTTGATGGTTGATGCGCGCGTTCAGATCCGGGCCGAACACGCCGCCGGGCTCGAACAAGAGCGAGGTCATCCGCTGCGTATGGGCCGGCCCGTACACCTTGAGCTCGGGAATGAGATCGGCCCCCTGGTCCCAGCGCGTGAGCAGCAGACGCGCGTAGTCGCAGCAGTGATCGTAGTGGAGATGGCTGAAAAACAGGTGCGTGACGTCCACCGCGCGCTTGCCGGTCTGCAGCAGCCGGTGGTGGGCGCCGGGCCCGTGATCAATGACGATCACATCATCGCCCACCTCCACCAAGTAGCCCGAGCCCGCGCGAACGAGCGATGGCGTCGGTGTTCCACTGCCCAGCTGTGTGATCTTCATGGATTCGCATCTCCTCCGCTGCAATATCTCAGCCTGCCCGCACACGACCAGAGATTGGCGCGCCCTCCTGGGCCCCACCGTTTGACAATATCACCGGGGACAGGAGTCCGCCGAACCCTTCGCACTCACGGCATCTCGCGCGAGAGAATGCCAAGTCACGAGTCATCATCGGTGCCAACCGCCGCGCGCTGCCCACCTAATCTCTGGCCGATCATCGCGCGGCAGGAGGACGTGGCGCCCTGGCGAACCGTCTGCACCAATCCTAGCGACTGGCATCGAAAGGGGGCTGTGTCCCTTGTCTCGGCTGGTGTCGAGGCTGTGGAAGGTCATCGCGATCATGCTGGTCCCGCTGGTCCTCACTGCTGTTGGGGCCACTGCTCCGCTGTTCCAATCGACCCTCATTTTTGCCGACGGAAGCGAGCCGATCGGGCTCTATCCGCCTCCTGGCATCGGGCCGCCAGGCTCGCTCTTCTACCTCTTATACGATCCGCTGGTCGGCTTCAACGCGAAGATGGAACCCGATCCGAGGTTTGGCCTGGCGACGTCCTGGGGGGTCGGCCCGGACAACGTCACCTGGACGTTTCACCTCAGGAGAAACGTCAAATTCCAGGACGGGACGCCGTTCAACGCGAACGCCGTCAAAGTCACCCTAGATTCGATCAACGACCCGGCCACCGGAGCCTACCGGCGGGCGGTCTTCCTGATCATCAAAGAAGTCCGGGTGGTCGATCCGTACACCGTCCAGATCATCACGGCGCAGCCGTTTCCCGACCTGCCGTTCCTGTTGATGGACCAGACCGCGTTGATCGTCAGCCCGACGGCGCTCAAGAAATACGGTGTGGCCGACTTTGGACATCATCCAGTCGGTACCGGACCGTACCGGTTTGTCGAATGGGTCCCAAACGATCATCTGACATTCGTCGCGAATCCCGACTACTGGCGCGGGACGCCCAAGATTCCTCAGATCATCTATCGGCAGGTTCCCGAGGACGCGGCGCGGAGCGCGATGCTGAAGACCGGAGAAATTGACATGGCGATGAACGTGGCGCCGGGGGACCTCAACTCCCTGCGGGCGGATCCGAACATCGTCGTCATTCAGACGGACTCGCTCGTGCACGTGACGTCGGAGATGCGCCAATCCAAGCCACCGTTCAGCATCAAGGCCGTGCGGCAGGCCATGAACTACGCGATCGACAAGGAAGGCATCATCAAGAACATCATGCATGGGGCCGGACGGGTGCCGGATGGCCCAGGGCTACCGGGCGCGTGGGGCTACGTGGCGTTCAGCCCCTACACGTACGACCCGGCGAAGGCGAAACAGCTCTTGGCGGGCGCGGGATATCCGAACGGTTTTGAGGGCAACCTGTTCTACGTCCCCGGACGGTGGGCCGGTGACGAGCAGGTCGTTGAGGCGATGCAGGCCAACTGGGCCGCCGTCGGGATTAAGATCAATCTTCGTACGACGGACAATCCGGGACTGGGCGACTATCTGCAGCGAGATCCCGATACGATGGCGGGATGGACGAGTATGCAGATCCGGTCGAGCGCCTATCTCGACTTTCATCTGTACCGGCTGTTTACATGCGCCGCGACATCGATCCCCCAGAGTGACTCGCGGTCCGGCTACTGCGATCCCGGCGTCGATGCCGCCATCACCAAAGGGCGTTCCACGTTCGACTTGAACGCGCGCAAACCACCCTACGCCGAGGCGCAGCGCTTGATTTGGGATGACGCCCCGTTCGTCTGGGTGTTCATTCGAGCAAACCTCCTGGCCACGCGCAAGGGCGTGCAGGGCTACGATTATCTGCCGATCGGGGACTTACGATTGACGAACGTCACCAAATAGGCGTTTCCGCGATGGCCGTCCACCGCCGGCCGAGGGCATACGGCCTCGTCCGGCAACGCTATGGCGGCGTCTCGCGCGCCCGCTGATGCACCGGGTCGTTCTCCGTCGGCTCCTGTATGTCGTTCCGGTCATGGTGGCGATCTCGTTGATCGTGTTCGGGCTGCTGCATCTCGCGCCCGGTGATCCGGCGTTTGTCCTCGCCGGAGAAGACGCGGCCCCCGCGGACATCCAACAAATTCGGGTCAATCTCGGCCTGAACAAGCCGCTGTATGTGCAGTACGAACTGTGGGCGAGCCGCGTCGTTCGGGGCGATCTCGGCCGGTCCATCATCACGCGCCGCCCGGTGATTACGGAGATTCGCAGCCGGATCTGGCCGACAACCGAGTTGGCCACGGCCGCGATGGTGTTGGCGACCGTGCTCGGGGTGATCATCGGGGTGGTGTCTGCGACGTATCAGTATTCGTTCGTGGATCATGTGGCGATGGTAGGCGCGCTGCTCGGGGTATCGCTGCCGATCTTTTGGGTCGGGTTGATGATGATCTTCTTGTTCTCCGTGGAGCTCCGCTGGTTCCCAACAGGCGGTGCGGCTGGCATCCGCGCGCTGGTGCTTCCGGCGTTGGCGCTCGGCGCAGCCTCCGTCGCGATCATTGCGCGGATGACGCGCTCGAGTCTGCTTGAAGTCATCCGGCAGGACTTCACACGCACGGCGCGCGCCAAAGGCCTTTCGGTACGCGCCGTGATTTTCCGGCATGCACTTCGCAACGCGCTCGTCCCGGTCGTGACCGTGATCAGTCTGCAGTTTGGATACCTCCTCGGCGGCGCGGTCGTGACCGAGACCGTGTTTTCTCGCCCGGGATTGGGACGCATGCTCGTGGACGCGATCCGGTCGCGTGATTTTCCGGTGGTGCAGGGCGGGTTGATGATCCTCGGCGCAGCCTTTGTGGTGATGAACGCCGCCGTCGACGTCTTGTACGCGTACCTCGATCCCCGTGTCCGCTACGACTAGTCCGATGCGGGACGGAACGAGCTGCCCCCCGCGGGCCGTCCCGCCGGGCGCGGGAACACTCCCGCGTCGGGTCAGGTTCGGCGCGCGGTTGGGCCGCAGCCGCCGCGGCCCATGATCGGCACCTACGGCACGCCGCCCGCGCCGCCCACCTCGTATGCGAGGATCGCAGCGCGGCAATTTCTGCGCCATCGCCCGGCCGCAGCCGGGATGATCGTGATCGGAGTGGTTCTGCTGACCGCATGCTTTGCCACCTCGCTCGCTCCCTACTCGACGACGTCGATCAGTCTCGGACATCAGCTCCAGTGGCCCTCGCGCAGCCATTGGCTCGGGACCGACGAATTGGGACGTGATCTTCTTTCGCGGATCATCGTGGGGTCTCGCGAGACGTTGTTCATCACCATTGGAGCCGTGGCGTTAGCCCTGCCGATCGGCGCACTCGCGGGGCTTGCAGCCGGGTACTTCGGGCGCGCGGTGGATGCGGTGCTGTCCCGCGTGCTCGATATCCTCATGGCGCTCCCGGGCTTTCTGCTGGCCATCGGCATCATCGCAGCGCTGGGCGTCGGCACGACCAACGTCATGATCGCCGTCGGCATGTATTCGATTCCGGCGTTCGCCCGGGTTGCCCGCGGCTCTACCTTGGTCGTCAAAGCAGAGGAGTATACGCTCGCCGCCACGGCCATGGGTGCGGGACCCGGGCGCATTATGCTGCGTCACGTGGCCCCGAACATCGTCCCTCCCTTAATCGTCCAGACCACCCTGTTGCTTGCCACGGCAATGCTCACGGCCTCGAGTTTGAGCTTTCTCGGCCTCGGTCCACAGCCTCCCACGCCGGAGTGGGGCGCGATGCTGTCGACGGCGAGGAATTTCATTACGAGCGCACCGTTACTGATCACGTTTCCGGGGCTCGCCATTCTCGTGGTGGCCGTCAGCTTCAACTTGATGGGTGACGGACTTCGGGACGCGCTAGACCCGCGCTTGAAGCGGAGTGGATGACATGGAACGGAGTGTTCGTCGTACAACTCCGCCACGCCGCCGGAATCTGCCCCGGCGCTGCAGGCCCCCGTAGGCTCCCTCAGCGTCACCGACGCGCAACACCGCGAGCGAGCATGGATCGGACGGAGCCAAACTGCGAGGTAGAGGAGGCTGAGATGCCAGTAGGATTTCGTGTGTACGCGACCGCGCTGCGCGCCGAGCCGACGCTCTTGGCGAAGTTTGCCGGACTGCGCACGCCGGATATTTCGGACGCGATGAATCGGGCTGGCACCATGGACAACGGAATTCAAGCGGCCTACCGCCCGATGGGGCGGGTGATTGGGTCCGCCGTCACGGTCTCGGTGCCAACCGGAGCCTTCAATGTGATCAAAGCCGCAATGCAGCAGACCCGCCGCGGCGACGTGCTTGTCATCAACGCCCGCGGAAGCCTTCGCGGAGCGCTCATCGGCGGGAACGTCTGCCGGGGATTACTGCACCGGGGGCTGGCCGGGGTTGTCATGGACGGCGCCGTGCGCGACGTCACGGAAATTCAGGAGGACGGACTCCCAGTCTTCGCCCGGGGCGTGTCGGCGATGATGGGACCAATCGACGGTCCGGGTGAGGTGAACGTACCGATCGCGTGCGGACACGTGGTCGTCCATCCCGGGGATATCATCGTGGCCGACCTCGACGGCATCGTGGCCGTGCGGGCTGCCGACGCGGCACAGATCGCCGAGGAGACGCAGAAGTTGCTGGGACACTATGCCGGCGTCCAAGATGTGTTGCGACGCGGCGACGTCACCAATATTGCCAACATCGAACGCGGGCTGCGCGAGCAGGGATGCGAGTTCATCAGCGCCGGTTGAGACGGACGTCGCGCCGGCATGAAGCGCGGTCCGCGTCGCGACGCTGCGCGCGGGTCCCGCTGCGTGTATGAACAGGGGAGGCCGAGCATGTACCGGGTGATGAACGTTTCGCAGTGCGGGACGGTGCCGCTGAGGAACAACCGCGGGACGGCGATCCTCTTGGCGACAGACGCCATCGGGGCGCGGCACGTTGATGTGCGCATCGTACGCCTTGCACCCTCCGGACCTCCAGGACCATACCATTCGCACGATCACTCTGAGAACATTTACTGGATTCTATCAGGTCGGGGCCGGCTCACGGTGGAGGGGGAGGAGCGCTTCGTCGACAAAGACGATGTCGTCTTCATTCCTCCGCACACACGCCATGCGCTCAGCGCTGCGGGATCAGACACTCTATGTCTGGTCGAAATTTTCGCGCCAGCCGGAAACGATTTTGTCCCCGTCGAGGATCCGGAGCATCTGGAGAGTCCGTCCTAAGTGCGGATCGTGACTTGACGGAGAAACATGCGGACACATATCGAACACAGGTTCGAGCGCGGCTTAAACCAGCTGTCAGAGCGCAGAAAAGGAATCGAGAAAAGTCTGTTGTATACGTGGTATCCATTGGTACGTACCAGATGACCCACTTTTAACCCATTGCCCGAGGTGCCCCTGCCATCGTGATCGACAGCAAAGACCAGCAGCCGCTCTACCGGCAGCTCGTCGGGTCGATCAATACCCGGATCCAGCGGGGGGATTGGGAGACGGGCGCTCAACTGCCCTCGGAACGGGAGTTGTCCGAGCAGTTCGGCGTGAGCCGCTCCACGGTCCGCCAAGCTCTCGACGGACTCGCCCGGGTCGGGATGTTGAAGAAGGTCCAGGGACGCGGCACCTTCGTCACCGGGCACGGACCGATCAATCAGCCGCTCGCGCATGCGACCGTCTTCCGCGAGACGGTGGCGGCCCAGGACATGGCGCCCGCGCTGCGGGTAATCGCGCGCACGCAGGAGCCCGCCGATTTCGTGCTCGGCCGCCTGCTCTCGGTGCCGCCAAATGCCATGCTCATTCGGCTCGTGTGGCTCGGGCTTGGCGACCGCGAACCGCTCGTCCTCTACAAGAGTTATTTCTCCGCGCCGAAGATGCACGAGGTCTTGGTCGCGTTCTGCGACGTGGCGGCGCCGTCGGAGCACTACGCGCTGCGGGCCGGCGTGCGCGAGCTCAAAGCGGAGCAGACGTTTGAGGCCCGCATGGCGACCGCGGAGGAGGCCGACATGCTGGACCTGGTCGCGCCGACGGCCGTCTTCAACGTAACGTCGCTCATCTATGGTCCCGACGGCGACAGAGTCGAGTACCGCCAGGCGGTGTATCGGGGAGACCGCTACAAGTTCAACATGGAACGCTCCCTGCATCTGTAGTGGCGCCGACCGCGAACGGAGGCGGGCAGACGCCGAGTGAGTCTGAGAGGCATCGACGCGGTCGGCGAACCGCTCACGCTCGACGTGATCGTCCAGCCGGCCTCGCTCACGGCGAACATGACGCTCGGCGTATTCGAGGAACTGTTCGCGTTCGATGCCAATTGGCGCGTGCAGCCCTCGCTCGTCTCCGGCTACGAGGTCAGCAAGGGCGGGTTGACGTACGCGTTCACGCTCCGGCGGAACGTCCCGTTCCACAACGGCAAGACGATGGGGCCGGACGATGTGATCGCCTCGCTGAATCGGTGGGGCCGGGTCAACTCGTACGGCACGTTCGTGTAGCAGTCGGTCGAGTCGGTCACGGCCTCCGGCAGCGACACGGTGGTGCTGAAGCTCAAGACACCGTTCGCCCCGCTGCTGTCGCTGATGCCGCCGCCGGCCGGGGCCTCCGCGATGATGCCCAACGAGCTCGTCGACGGCGCCGGGGCGAAGCCCCTCACCGAGCTCGTCGGGACCGGTCCCTGCGCCACGTGAGCTGTGACCGAATCGAGGTCCTCGATTGTCACCGAGCTCCAGCCGACGTGTACGGCAGTACGCCTTGACGTGCGACGCAGGAACCTGCAGATCCAGGTAAATGGCGGCGGGCCCCCCGGGCTGATCTTGCAGCTTCCTAATTCAGAATATCAGCATCAGAGTAGCCACCGCAAGATCCGCCGGGCACGCTCGACGATTGCCTCGGTCTCTGGAATCGTTGTGGCCTGCGGTGGGCGCTTCTAATGGACACGATTGGACACGATCCCGGCCGAGCATGGCATGGGGCGGGCATCGTACGGGCAAATCAGGTCGCGATCCGATATGAGGTTCCAACGGCACCCGGTAGCATGTTTTTAAGTGGCGTGCAGACCTGCCGATGAATGGGGTGAAGGCAGTGGCGACGCGGACAATGGACCGACGGACGCTCTTGAAGCTTGCAGTCGGCGCGAGCGGGGCCGCCGTGGTCGCAGGGGTGACCCCTGGGCCGGTTACGGCACAGCCGAAAGGACAGTTCCAAGGCGTCACGATCAACTTCATCACGTCGCCTGAGGTCCACGAGGTCGCGCTCGCCGATAAGATGAGCGAGATTGCGAAGACCTTGGGGATGATCCTGCAGGCCCGATTCCTCAACGGCGACGAACTGACGCAAAAGGTGGTCCTCGACTTTGTCAGCGGCGCGAACACCTGGGATCTGATCTATACCCTCGGCGTTCAGAACATGTACGAGTTCTACAATCGCGGGATGATCGACGTGCTGGACGGCCTGATCGCGAGCACCGGGAGCCAAAGCACGCTTGCGTGGCCCGAATTCACGCAGGCGGCGCAGCGAGCGGTCAGATTCCAGAATAGGACCCTGGGAATCCCGACGACCACGAGCACGCCGGCGGTGGCGTATCGGCTGGATCTGTTTGAGGATCCCCGCGAACGAGCCGCGTTCAAAGCACGCTTCGGGTACGATCTCGCCCCGCCCAATAGCTACCAGCAGTTCCTGGAAATCGGTCAGTTCTTCACCCGCAAGCGGGGCGAGCTGCTCGCGGGGAAGCCGCTCGATGCCGATTTCTACGGGAGCGCGTTCCCGAACAAGAAGGGCGTATATCTGTGGCACAGTTACGAGAACATGATCCTCGCGTACGGGATCAATCTGTACAATCCGCGCACCCGCAAGGCTGAGTTTGACGGGCCGAACGGCCTCGCGGCCGCCCAGATGTACAAGGCCCTGCTGGCCATCCAGCCGTCGAGCAACCTCAACGACAGCAGCGCGGAATCCACGGCCCTGTTCGCGAGCGGTCACGCCGCGATGATCGTGCAGTACTTTGACCGCGTGGTGCTCAACACGATCAAGCCGGACGTGCCCGTATACGGGAAAATCGGCTACGCGCTGCCCCCTGCGGAGCCGAACCACCCTCGGGGATGGAAGCATGCCTTCCGGGACGGCCCGGGCGTGATTGCCGTGTCGTCGCGGTCCGAGCACAAAGCCGCCGCCCTGCAGCTGCTGATCGCGGCCTCGACCACGGAGGCACAGGTGGACATGGCCAAGAAGCATCCCGGGTACATGCCGAGCCGCGCGCGTGCGATCGAGGCGACCATCGCGCAGTACCCTGCGGCCGGATACGTGCTCCGGGCGGAAGCCGATCCAGGCGCCCAAACCGACGTGGGCGTCCTGCCGTATCCGAGCATCCTCCGCGCGCAGGAAATCGCCGACCAGGTCAGCACGGCGATTTCGTCGGTGCTAACCGGCGGTAACATCCAGAGCGCCTTGAGCACCGCGCAGCGGCAGATTCAAACCACTCTGGATACGATCAAGCTCTCCTAAGGACGCGCGGTTGGCGCGTCGAACGCACATGGAAACCAGCGAAACGGAGCCCGTGTTTCGTACCCGGCTGCTCGAAATCAACAGCGAGTACGTATGGGATTTTCCCTGGGTGCAGCGAGCACTCCGATTCGCGCAGGCGCACGGCCTCAACGCGCTAGCCCTGCAGCGGAACGACATCATCGATCAGGTGGTGTTCCCGGGGCGATATTTCGGCGCGGACCGGCGGACGTATCGCAACATCTTCGAGCGGTATCAAGACATGTACCGCACGTTGTACCGGTATACGCCGACGCGGCGCAGTGGACCGTTGCAGCGGCGCGACTATCTGCGGCGGGTCGTCCACGAAGCCCACCGCTACGGCATCGACGTGTATCTCCAGAATAAAGAGTTATGGTTCCCGGAGATCCTGCTCGAACTGCACTCGGACCTCTGGAAGAACGGCACGGTGTGCGCGACTGCCCCGTTTTGGTGGGAGTTCGTCCGGACGAAGTACACGGAGTTGTTTGAAGACCTGCCCGGGCTGGCAGGGATCATTACCTCGCCCGCAACCGGGGAGAGCCGCGTTTCGATCTCGGCGAACCGGTGCACCTGCGCACGGTGCCGCTCCACCACGCCCCGGGAATGGTATCGGCAGCTGCTCGAAGCGATGTACGAGCCGATCGCGCGGGTGGGCAAGCGCCTCGTAGTGCGGGACTTCGTCTTCGACGCGGCGGCACAGGCCGAGATCGTAGCCGCCATGGAGGCGCTGCCGGCAGACGTGGTCATCGAACTCAAGAACACACCCCACGACTACTACCCGACGTTCCCCAACAATCCCCGGATCGGACGGGTGGGCGCCCACGAACAGTGGATCGAGTTCGACGTGTTGGGTCAGTATTTCGGTTGGGGCATCGGGATCGCCGTGATGACGGAGGATCTCCGCGTGCGCTTCCGCCATGCGCGCGCCTGCGGAGCCAGCGGCGTGGTGTTCCGCACCGACTGGGAAGGGCTCGAAGCGCACACGACGTTTCATAGCCCGAACGTGGTCAGCCTCTATGCCGGTGCCGCGCTCGCCCAGGATCTGGAAACGCCCGGGGCCGCGGTTGTCGGGCAATGGCTCGACCAGGAGAACCTCCTGCGCCCGGGCCTGGCGCCCGCGGTCCGGCTGGCCGCGGCGGACCGCGTCGCGCGCGTGCTCGATCAAACCTGGGAGATTGTGCGGCGGAGCCTGTACATGAACGACTGCGTCTTCTCGGACTCCAGCAACCTGCCGGTCAGCCTGGACCACGCGTGGTGGCTGGCGGAAGAAAAGAACAGCCTGAAGGACTGGGATCCATCCCGGGCGGGCGCGCTCCGGGTCGACGACCCCGACAACGTCCGCCGCCTGCTCGAGGAGAAGGATGACGCGCTGCGCCTGGTTGAGAGGCTCTGCGCGGAGGTCGCGGACCTCGGTGACGTCTTGAGCGACAGCGCGCACGGGGATCTCGTGACCCGCTTCGACGTGTTCCGCCGGTATACGGCCGCGTTTCGCGCCGCCGGACACGCCTGCGTCCTGACCAAGGCGGTCACTGAGGACGGCGCCGGCGACCGCGTACAGTGGGTCCACGAGGCGCGGAAGACCCTCGATGCGCGGCTCAGCGACCTCGAGGCGCTCGCGGCCGAGTTCGACGCGTTGGCGCAATCCACGTCCTTGTCCCACGTAGTCTACATCCTGCTCAGCCCGGAGCGCCTCCGGGCGCTGGCGGACGACCTGCGGGCGCGCCTTCGGTGATTGCGCCGGCGGTCTCGGTCCGGCGGCGGCGAGATCTCGCGCTGTGGTTTTTCCTCGTACCCGGGATGGCGTACCTGGTCGTTGGGCGCATCCTGCCGGCGCTGTACACGATTTACCTCAGCCTGACGACCTGGAACCTGCAAGAGCAGTCGTCGCCGGTGTTCGCCGGCGTGCAGAACTACCTCCAACTGGCGGCCGATCCCGCGTTTGTCGGCTCGATCGGCCGCACGCTGGGCTTCATGGTCGTCGTCACGGTGGTCGAGGTCACCCTGGGGCTCGCGCTCGCCGTCTTCGTTCACGGGGGCGCGCGCGCCAACGACCTGCTGAAGACGGTCGTGATCTCCCCGATGGTAATCACGCCGGCAGTGGTCGGACTCATCTGGTACATCCTCTTCAACGACACCCTCGGTCCAATCAACGCCGGCCTGCGGCTACTCGGGCTGCCGGGCGTGGCCTGGCTGACCAGCACGCGGCTGGCGCTCGTTTCGGTGATGCTGATGGACGTCTGGCACTGGACGCCGTTCACGTTTCTGCTGAGCCTGTCCGCGCTCGAAACCGTGCCGGGCGCACTCTACGAGGCGGCGCAGCTCGACGGGGCCTCGCGGTGGGGGTGCTTTACCCGCGTGACGGTGCCGGTGATCTTCGACACGCTGCTGGTCGCCGCGCTGTTGCGCGCGATGGAGGCGTTTCGCCTGTTCGCCGAGCCCTTTGTGATGACCGGGGGCGGGCCCGGAAACGCGACGGACATGCTCAGCGTGCACATCTTCAAAGCGGCGTTCCAGTTCTTCCAGATGGGGAGCGCCGCGGCGATGGTCGTGGTATCGCTCGGCGTGCTCGTGCTGCTGTATGTTCTATACCTGCGGCTGGTCGAGGCCGAATGAGGGTCCGGCGGTGACGCGGCGCGGGCGGCGGTGGACGTTCCGTGGCGCCGGGGTGATCGGGCTCGTGGTCCTCGTGGTCCTCGTCACGCTGTTCCCGATCTACTACATGCTACTCACGTCGTTGAAACCCGACCGGGTGCTCCTCCTGCAGCCGCCGCGGTTCTGGTTCCCGCCGACGCTCACGAACTACGTGCAGCTGATCCAGTCGGGGTTCGGCCGCTACTATCTGAACAGCATCAACGTCTCCGTGTGGGGCACGGCCGCCGCGGTCGTGCTGGGCGCGATGGTCGCCTTCGCGTTCGCCCGCCTGCCGTTCCGGGGCAAACGGTGGTGGCTGCTGCTGGCGGTACTGATACCGAATGGGTTTCCGCCGGTTGCCACGATCATTCCGGTCTATTTCGCCGTGCGGGCGCTCGGCCTGATCGACCGGGTCTCGACCCTGACCGCGTTCGAGGTCGCGGTGCGGCTCCCGTTCGTAATCTGGATCATGCTGGGGTTCTTTCGGACCGTGCCCGGCGAACTGATCGACGCCGCCGAAGTGGACGGATGCGGCCTCATCGGCGCGTTCTTCCGGATCGTCATGCCCCTCGCCACTCCGGGGTTGGTCGCGGTGGCGATCCTGTCGTTCATCGACATCTGGAACTCGTTTCTCGCGGCGCTGGTCCTGACGAACTTCAACGCGGTGACCGCGCCGGTCTCCATCCTCTCGTTCATGGAGATGGAAGAGCAGCTCAATTGGGGCATCGTCGCGGCCGCCGGGTGCCTGACCATCCTGCCGGTCCTGACCTTTGCCCTGCTGCTGCGCCGGTACATGCTGCACGGCTTTACCGTCGGGACGCTGAGATAGGAGGCGCGGTGTGCCGCTGAAGTTTCGGGGTCTTGAGCTCTGCGGGACGAGGATGTGGGAGCGGCCGCGGATCGTGGAAGCGCTCACCTTCGCCAAGCGCCACGATCTCAACGCGCTCGTCCTCCACGATACCGATCTCGGGCCACGCCTTATCTTCCCGAAGCGCTACTTCGACCCGTACACGGAATGGGACAGCACCCCAGTGCGTCGCGGCGAGAACGCGATCCACAACAATCGCGCCTACTTGACGTCGATTCTCGAACTGGCGGCGCGCCAGGACATCCCGGTGTGGCTCGAACTGAAGGAGCTGACGTTCCCCGACGAGGTGCTCGAGCGCTTCCCGCATCTGCTGAAAGACGGACGCATCTGCCCGTCGGAGCCGGTGTGGTTCGAGTTTCTCGGGGCGAAGTTCACCGAGCTGGCCGAGGACTTCCCGCAGTTGGCGGGCGTGATCATGAGCCCCGGCTCCCCGGAGGGGCGCGCCTCGAGAGCGCAGCACAAGTGTCGATGTCCGCTCTGCGAGCACACGACCCTCGCGGATTGGTATGAGCAGATCATCGCCAGCGTGTACGCCCCGTTGGCGCACGCGGGGCTCCGCTTGGCGGTGCGGGACTTCGCCTACCGACCGGCCGATCACCGTCCCCTCACGGAGGCGGTCAATCGTGCCCCCGCCGACGTCATCTTCTGCATGAAGGTGACCCCGCACGATTTCTACCCGACGTTTCCCGACAACCCGGCGATCGGCGCCCTGCGCCGCGAGCAGTGGGTGGAATACGATGTGTACGGGCAGTTCTACGGATGGGGGGTCTTTCCGGTCTTCATGCGCGACGATCTCGCGCAGCGCCTCCGCCACGCTCAGTCCAGGGGCGTGAGCGGCGCCCTCTTCCGCACCGAATGGGAGCGCGTCAACGACTGGTGGTGTCTCGAGACGCCCAACCGCGCGAACCTGATCGCCGCGGCACGACTGGCGGGCGGCGACGACGCCCCCGCGGCATCGATCCTGCGGACGTGGCTGGAGGAAGCTGGGTGGCCCGCTGACGCGGATACCGCCAGCTTCGTGGCCGGGGTGTGGGACCGCACCTGGGCGGTGATCCGCAAAGGAATCTACCTTCGAGATTTTGTGTTTCACGACAGCAGTCAGTTTCCGCTGAGCGTGCGTAAGGCATGGTGGACGATGGAGCGGAAGCACTCGCTGGTCGATTGGGACCCGGCCAGAGCGAACGATCTTCGAATGGATGCCTCCGGGATCGACGCGGCGTTGGCGGAGAAGGACGAGGCCATGTCGGAGATCACGGCGCTCCGCCGCGAGGTGGAGCATTCGTCGGGTGCGATTCCGGCCGAGTTTCACGCATGGCTGCGGGAGTGTTTCGGATGGTATGTCCAGTACATCGCCGGGTTCCGTGCGCTGACGGAGGTGAGCCTCTACGTCGAGGGGTTGCGTCAAGGAGCGCTGACGCGCGCGAGCGTGGACACCGCGCTGGCAGCGAGCCTGCGGGCCCTCGACGAGTATCTCACGGGCCTGGCCCCAACGCTCGAGCGTCACCAGTACCCGCATCAGTTCAGGATGTTGCTGAGTCTGGGCCGTGCCCGCACCGTGTTGGAGGACGGCCTCGCGGTGTACCGCGCCCCATAGGATACGTCGGCCGCCGCGCGCCGCGAACGCCGCGACGGCGGGACCCCTACCTTCGCCGAGCCTCGAGGTCGTTCGCGAGCGCTCGCAGGCGTTCGGGATTCAGAACCAGATAGACCGTGTACGGCAGCGACGTCGCCGCCGCGAACTCGTCGAATTCGGCGGCGAGCGCCCGGAGGTCGCCGAGCCGCGCCTGCCACAACGCATCCGCCGTGTCGGCAAATGGGACTCGGGCGCGCCCCGCCTCGTCGGCGAGGTACTTCGTCAGGACGCAGGCGTGCGCGATCGTGCGAAATCCCAAGACGTAACGTCGAAAGACATCAACGCGCCACTGGAGGTCGCGCCACGCGGCGTCGGTCAGCACGTCCTGAAGCTCGCCCACCGCATCGGCCAGCCAGGCGACCAACCGGACGGCCTCGTCCTTCTCCTCGAGCAGCGCACGAACGTGCGCCTCGTCGACGACCGAGAGCGCGTCCGATTTCGACGGATCCCAGTTGCGCAAACTGTTCTTCTCTTCCGCCAGCCACCACGCGTGTTCGAGGCTGACGGGGTACAGGCTGGAGTCGGAAAAGACGCAATCGTTGAGATAGAGGCTGCGCCGGACGATGTCCCAGGTACGCCCGAAGGCATCGGCGACCCGCGCGGCGGTGGCGGTACGAGAGGCGGCGTCCAAATCGGGGCGGAGGAGATCTTCTCCGTCGAGCCAGTCGCCGGCGATCGTCGCGGCGGGCGTGTCGAGATTCACCGCCAGGGCCGATCCCGCGTACAGGCTGAGGAGATTCGGTGTGTGGAACGCCGTGTGCGCTTCGAGCCCTTCCCAATCGGTCCGAAAGATCACACCGGAGACCCCACGGGCGCGCCCGTAGCGCATCCGCGCGCGCAGGTCGTCGGTCATCACGCTGATCCCCAGCCCCCAGCCGAAGTATTGACCCATCACGTCAAACTCGACCCACTGCGCATGGTCCCCAACGCGTCCGATGCGGGGATTGTGGGGAAACGTTGGATAGTAGTCGTGGGGCGTGTTCTTCAGGGAGACGACCACGTCTGGTGGGAACGTTTCCATGGCCGCGGCCAATTCGCCCTGCGCCGCGGCGTCGAATACGAAGTCTCGAACCACGAGGCGCTTCCCGGCGCGTACGATCGGGCCGCGCATGGCGTCCAGCAGCCGGCGATACCAGTCGCGCGGTGCGGTAGCTCGACAACGATCGCACGCGCAGCGATTCGCGGCGATCGACACCCGGCTCTCCCCCGTGCCCGGCGAGGTGATGATGCCGGCGAGTCCCGGAAAGTCCTCCAGCAGCTCGGTGTATTTCGTCTCGACGAACTCCCACCAAAACGGGTGCGTGGCGCAGACGGTCCCGTCGATCCACACTTCGGGGTGGAGTTCCAGCAGGATGTCCGGAAACCACAGCTCCTTATTTTGGAGATACACGTCGATGCCACGCCGCCGGGCCTGCTCGATGACCCGCACCAGATAGTCCCGATGTTGAAGCGGCCGGCTTCGCCGCGTCGGCGTGTACCGGTACAATGTCCTGAAGCTGTCCTGGTAGCGCTCCACGATGTTCCGGTAGGGACGACGATCGGCCCCGAAATATCGCCCCGGATACACGACATTGTCCACGATGTCGTTCCGATGGAGGATTAGTGCGTTGAGCGCCCGCCGTTCCATGAAGGCGAGCGCCTTTTGCACCCATTCGAAATTCCATGCGTAGTCACTGTGGATCTCCAGCGCGCGGACTCGAAATGTCGGTGCCAGACTCGTCGATGGATGAGACTCATTAGATTCCATGGGATCGGTGGGCTCCCGGGTCCGGGACGATCGAACGTCGGTCCGCAAAACTCTTTGGCCGGACAGGTTCGTACGTCATATCGACGGGCTCCTCATCTCGCCAATCACAACCGAGCCCCACGAGCAAGGACGTCCCGGTGGGGACGGCAGCCTAGGCGTTCCTTCGCGCGTGCGGTGTGACGTCCCTGCGCTTCTGAAACTGCGAACGACGATCACGGCTCCGAGCGGATCGCTGTCCCTCCTACGCCACAAAGAACCTCGCCGGTCGGAAGGGCGTCAGGTGAACGTCGACACGGCCATGCGCGATCTCCTCGGCCACCGCTTGGCCGAGGAAGGCGGCCAGTGTCACTGCGCTGTGCGTCACCACCACATAGTATCCGTCGACACCCGGAATCGGCCCGACCACCGAGTGACGGTCTACCGGCATTGGTCGTATGCCGCTTCTGGCCGCTTCCGCCTTGACTCCGTCGAACCCCTGCAGCACCCGGGCGGCCCGGCGAACGAGGTCTTGAGCCGGCGGAAGCATCGGCGTCTGTGTCTTCCATGTGCAGCCTCAGCCGGCCGGCGCCGTCGGGCCGAAGATCGCAATCGGGCACGAGCACGATGCGGCGGAGGCACGTGGGAGCCGGAGTCGTCGTGACGAGCAACCCGACGGTCGGTGCCAGTGGGATCGTCACCCCGGCGAGACGGGCCACGTCACTGACCCACCGTCCGGCGTAGCGCACTGCGACCTCGGTATTGAAGGTCGCGCCAGACGCGGTCTTCACCTGCACCACGCGTCCGCACTCAATGCGCGTTTCGATCACCCGCGAGCCAGTATGGAGCGCAGCACCCGTACGGATCGCCGCAGAGAGCATTGCGTGCGTGTGCGGAACCGGGTCAAGCCACCCTTCGTTGCGGAAAAACATGACGGGCCCGTCGCCGATCACGTTTGGGTCGATGTCCGGTTCCAGTTCAGCGAGTTCACGCGCCGTGATCCACTGCGCCGCGTATCCAGTACATCCGTACCCTGCGCGGCGTGAACGAGCTGCTGCCGCTCCACCGCATGTTAGGATCCGAGCAAACGGTGACTGCGGAAGCCATTCCGCTGACGTGATCCGCCCGCGTGCTCGGGTGCTCCGGTCGACACGGTTCTGCCGAGAGGCTTAAATGGTGGCGAACACGAGATCGTGCCTGCACGCGCTCGCGCGGCCAGTGTGGAAGTGATCGTTTGCGCTGAAGCTCATCGTCGTTGTCCCCAACACCACGATTCGGTCCAGATTGTGGGCCAGAATTCCGAACCCGATCCACGTATCGGCACCAGCTGCGACCGCGCAATCGACTGTATCGCCATCCATACTTGCGGCTGCCCAGGCTGATCGTCGCTTCCTGCCCACTGCGCCATCGTTGTTGTCGACGGAACCATCGTTGGCGTTCATGCGCGGCGCGCGCCGCGCTCGTCCTTCCTTTATGGGAAGGCTGATGCTGCTTCACGCCGGCCTTGTTCAAGAAATGCCTCATTGTCTTTGGTGCCAAACCCGCGATCGGTGGCGACGACGTGTGGCGTCCCCGGCACCGTCTCGGTGTGTCCCGCATACGCCGCAGGCAGCAGACTGCCGTCTTCCGGATTTCGCATATGGACTTCGTAGTGCGTGATCAGCCGATCTTCGGTCTCGGTGAGCAGCGCCTTGTAGCCGAACTCCGTCTTCGCGCTCAGCTTGCCGCGGCGGATGGGACGGGCTTCGGGATCAAACACGCTGACGATCCGATCCGGAATCGTCGTCGTCCCCTTGAGACGCGTCCGCGTTTGGCGTGACGACCCGGCGCCGTCAACTCGAGTTGGCGCCGCAGCCGGACGCGCGTCCGCTTCACCATCGCGGCCGTCTTCGCGTCGATGTGCTGCCCGACGTGCCGACTGTTGCGCAGCACCCGCTCCGCCTGCCGGCCGATTTGTTTCGTGCCCGTGAGCACGCGGGCCGTCTGCTTGAGCACGGCCTGCTTCGCCTCGTCCGTCCGCATGCGCAAACTGCGGCCGACGGTGGCCAGCGCGCGCTTGATGCTGCGGGCCCGGGAGCGCAAGCCCGTCCGCACCGCCACGCCCGCGGCCTGGAGCTGGCGCACCGTTCGCGTCACGACCCGCGCACTGTCGGCCAGCAGCCCGATGTCCGTCGGATAGTCGATGGGCGCTTGCACCACCGTCGTATCCATGCGCAGTTTGCGGCACCGCATGAGCTTGTGCTCGCGAGCGCGCTGGACCAGGGCCCGATTCAAGTCGTGCACGACGTCGGGCCCGTACTTCCGGGTCAGCTTGCTCAGCGTGGTCGCGTGCGGGCACCGGCGCGTCCAACGCCAGATGGCAGAATCGGCGCCAGTGCAGGCTGTCCGTGACTTCCTTGACCAGGGACTCATAGCCGAGGCGGTACCGATGCTTCAGATACATCAAGCGCAGGTACGTCTCGACCGGACGGTCGGCCGGCCGATCAGCGTGTTGAAGCGCTGCAGGTAGGGCTCGAAGAACCGCTCATCGGCCAAGCACGTATCCACGGCGGTCAACTCGGCACTCAGCGTCCGCGCTTGGACGGGGAGGAGTTGATCCCACAGCGAGCCTTGCGGGTCCCGCAGCCTCAACATGGCCGGCCTCGGGAGCAGGAGCCGGGAACCGGAGCGCGAAGAAGCGGCATTGGGATTCCCTCCCAGGAGCGTCGAATCGGTGTTGCTTGGCCGTTGCATCAGTTCGATCTTCGGGTCGGGAATCCTATCATTTTGCGCTCGCACCGCGCATGGAAACCCAGATTTTACAAGGGTTTGCGCCCACGTTTTTCATGGCGAACTAAATTAGATCAAGAGTTGCCTACGCTGACGCCTTTAGACCGGCCAACGTGACAGTTGGGTCCCGGCGCTGAACAAAGCCGTGCCGCGAAGCGTTAAGGAACTCCACGCTCACAGGGAGCCCTTTGTCCCCGTAGCTGATGATGACCCCGCCTTCTTCTTCGACAGTGTCGGTCGGAGGCTCGTCTCGCAATTTGACAAGAAGCACATCGGCGTCGCTATCGTATCGGACGATCATTGTCGCTCCACGTGTCATGTCCGGTGCAAAGAGGTGTGTGGTGGGCGGTGCAGGTCTTGAACCTGCGGCCTCATCCGTGTGAAGGATGCGCTCTACCCCTGAGCTAACCGCCCCCAGACGCCGCGATCGCGAGCACCCAACATTATCCCAAGATCAGCATCGCCTGTCAAAGTCCTCGCCCACGGCGGCCGGCCACCGGGGCGCACCTGGTCGGCCGGCCGCTTCGCATTCGTGTCGCGCCGTCACCAAGCCCCGGACGCCGCATCCGGGGTTAGGCGGCCACCGGCTCGCGCGCGGCTGCCCCCTGGACCGCGGGGATCGGCGTCATGTACACCGGGCGGGTGTGGCATTCGGCTCCGCCGGTATGCTTGAGGCAGTACACCGACACGACTTCGTGCCCATACTGTGGCATGACCTCGGATTCAGCTCCGCACTCAGGGCAGCGTACCCGCAACATGACGCCATCTCCTTTCAGGGGGCGGGTCGACGGCTGCGGCCTCGGATACTGTGGCGAACCGTCTCCTGCGCCTCGCCCACCACGATAGCGACTGCCCGTGAAGTTCCCGCGACAAACTCATGCAAAACTCACGTGGACCCTGCGAAGAAGTTGTGGAGGTCCGCCCCTGTCTCGGGCGCAGCGCGCCGGACAGGAACGCGCGCGAAGAGCCAGAAGAGCCGTGTCGTGGAGCCCCGGCGGCCGGTCCGCGAACGATCGGCACCCGGACGCAGAGACGCGGCCCACCCTGACGTACGGGCACCAGCGCGAAGAAAGGTTGGGTGACGGTCGATCAGGCGCCCCGCGCCCGAGTGGAAGTTTCGGATTTGGTTCTTTCTAGGACTGCTGGCGATCAGCTACGTCCTCATGCGGCTGATCGTCTATTTGACTCGCGTCCTCGCCTATTACTTCCTCTACGGGGAGTGGAGGTTCTTCTGAGACGACCGCGCGCGCGCCGTGACGGCGCACCTGCCGCGGGGCGAGAGATCACCGCCCCGAAGGGGCGGCGGAAGTTAGAACCCACTCGACGGGTGGTGCGGCGGCGCGCTGTCGCGAAGCATCTTGAGCTGATGGCGCGCCGCGTCAAGATCCCGCGTCTCGATCGCCAGCAGCGCGAGCTCGAGCCGGATCACTCCAATCTCGCGGTCACGCTCCGTCGCTTCGAGCAAGCGCAGGCTCTCGTCGAGCGCAGTGCGCGCCTCATCGGCCTTCCCGAGCAAACGACAGAGCATCCCGCGCACGCGCAGGTAGTCGGCCCGATCGCGGTGTCCTTCGTCGTAGGACAGAAGCGCCAGCGCGGTCTCTCCGATCGCCCGGGCGCCGTCAGGCCAGGTACGGGCGAGCACGGTCTCCGCCATCACGCCGAGAATCTCCGCCGCCTTTGGCCAGTTCGCCGCCGCGCACTGCAGCGCCACGCTCGACCTGTAGTGATGTTCCGCCTCGGCCCACCGCCCGCTCGCGGCCTCGGCCCGCCCTAGCGCTTGATGGATTCCAGCCAGACGGCGCTTGTGGGCCATCGTGTGGTAGACGGCCAGGGCCCGCATGGCCTGTTCGGTCGCGTCGTCAAAGTGACCACTCTGCGACGCCACGACCGCGCGGTCGAGATGCCATGATGCGACGTGGGACGGGTCGCGGTACGGCTCCGCGGTGGAGAGCGCGGCACGGAACGCTCGCTCGGATTCGTCGCCGCGACCGAGCTGCAGATGCGCTTCTCCGAGTCCCGCGTGAAGGTCGGCCAGCACGGCCGGGTCGGGGGGCAGCAGTTTCACGAGTTGGAGCGCCGCCTCGAACGCCCACAGCGCCGAGGATGCATCGCCGGCGTCGAGGCGCAGCCACCCAAGGAGCGCCTGGGCCTGGGCCAGCAGGGCCCGGTCGCCGCTCTGGCCGAGCGCCTGAATGCACCGGTTGACCCGCTTCCATGCCGCCCCGGCGCGTCCCAACTGGCGCTCGACAACCGTCATCGAGAGCTCGATCCGAATCTCGAGCACCTCGTCATCGTGCTGCGCCGCGAGCTCGAGCGCTCGATCGAAGGAGGCCTGCGCCTCTGACAGCGCTCCCGCGTGCATGTGGGCGACGCCGATCTCAAGAAACGCTTCAGGCTCGCGGTCCTCGAGCACGCCATCGAGAAAATAGGACAAGGGACGATTGAGCCGCCTGGCAAGCACCTTGAGAGTCGTCAAGCGAGGAGTTCGGGTGCCGCGTTCAAGTTCGGAGACGTAGGATTTTGTGAACTCTCGGCCGGCCAGTTGCTCCTGCGTAAGCCTGCAATCGAGCCGCGCGGTTCGGATCTTCTCCCCGAGCGTCAACACCACGGGTGCGCCCCCCGGCGCTCAGACTCTTGCACGAGTTTATATTCACCCGGTCATGTTGTCAAACAGAACTTTACTCTGCTGTCGAACGAACGAGCGCCACTAAATAGATCCGGACCTGGCCCGACAGCTCGGGGCCGCGAGGCGCGGAGCGCCGGAATCAACGGAGACAACCCCTCTCGGCCGAGCGCAAGAAGTCAGGAGAGAATACACTCAGTCACCGGGATGGGGCCACCGAGTGGTCCCGCCCCCATCGCTGCGCGGTGCGGGCCGGCGTGCCGCGCTAGTCGCGCGTCGCGACCGGGTTATCCGGATAGGAACACCAATCGCTCCAGCCGCCGACATAGAGCACGGCATCGGCAAGACCCGCCTCCTCCATCGCGAGCAGGTTCGCGCAGGCGGTGACGCCCGATCCGCAGTAGACGATCGGCTGGGCGTCTCCCTCTCGAAGGCCCGCGAAGCGCCGCCGCAGATCCTCCACCGGTTTCATCGCGCCCGTCTCGTCCTGGTTGTCCGTCCACGGGAGGTTGACGGCCCCGGGAATGTGTCCGGCGACCGGATCGAGCGGTTCGACGTCCCCGCGGTAGCGCTCGGGCGTGCGCGAGTCCACGAGGCGCGTGCCCGGACGCTTCAGCCGAGCCCGCAGGTCATCGATGTCCACCAGCACGCCGGACCTGAGCTTCGGCACGAACCTGCGCGACATAGTCGTCGGGACATCGGCGGTCGTCGGAAAGCCGCCCCGCTGCCACGCCTGCCATCCACCGTTAAGCACCTGGACGCGATCGTGCCCGAGATAGCGGAGCATCCACCACAGCCGCGCAGCGAAGGACCCGTTCTGCGCATCGTACGCCACCACCACCACCCGCTCGTCGATGCCGACGCGGCCGATCTTCTCGGCGAATCGGGACATCTCCGGCAGCGGGTGCCGTCCGCCGTGAGGCGCTTTCGGTCCGGAAAGATCGCGCTCAAGGTCCAAGTGAACGGCCCCGGGGATGTGCGCGTGGTCATACGCCTCGCGCCCGGCACGCGGGTTCGTCAGGTCGAAGCGGCAGTCGATGATCACGACCGCCGGGTCCGCCACGTGCGCGGCCAGCCAGGCTGGCGTGACAAGGTTGCGGCTGTGATCCATGCAAGCACCTCTTTCACATCACGTCTGTCTCGAACGTCCCCACGCGGGGCCCGGCCTAATAGTACACTACACGGCCGCCGCCGACATCGGCGCCGCCGGCGCGAATGGTGCGGCACGTTAGCGGAGTGAACCGAGCATGTTCGCGACGTGGCTTGCCGCAACCGACCTCCGCCCTTAGGATAATGACGCAACGCGCGACCGCCGCATGCGCAACCCTCACACAGACGTCCCAGACGAGGTGGCGTACATGCTCTTCGACAAGCTCTGGGCGCAGGTCAAGGGCGCGGAACGATCCGGGAAGCTGACCGTCGAGGAAGCGCTCGATTGCGCGACGCGTCTGCCCCAGGCGCTCTTCTGTTCGATGATGGAGTGTCTGGCAGAAAACGGTGAGGATCCTGAGGTGATCGTCACGCAGGTCGCGCGGCTGCACGACCACATGTTGAGACGGCTGCGCGACGTGGCCGTCAAGCTTCAGGTTCGATCCCCGTACGGACTGCACTGAGCCAGCGGCCCGCGCCAAGGGACATGAAACTGTTAGAACGCTCAAACGTCTATATGTTAGGATATACGCATGCGTCACGGTGGGGGTGGCGAAATGCGTGAGAGAGGTCGAGACGGCCGGCGAGAGTCGGACGCGCGCGGCGAGGCGAAGATGGGCATCCACGTCCCGAAGGAATTGCACCGCAAGTTTCGAGCGCGTCTCGTGCTCGAGGGCCGCCTGATGCAGGACGTCATCCGGACCTGGGTCGATGATGAGGTGGCCTCGCACCGGGTACGTCCGCCCGCGACCGGCGGGCTGCGGTTCTTCAAAGGGGTCGACCGCAGCACCCTGGCGGCGATCGCCGTGCCGCTCGAGCAGGAGAAGATCCGGCGCCTCAAGAGCAAGCTGCTGATGGAGGGACGCAACATCTCGCAGTGGGGGACCGAGCGGATGGAGCAATTCCTCAGGGAACGCGGATGACAGTGCTCCGCCGCGCCGCGGCCGGGACGCTCCTCGTGACGCTCGTCGCGCTGGCGGCAGGAACGGTCCGTGCCTCCCCGCCGCCCTTAACCGTATACGTCAGCGGATCGGACACCCGGACGTCGCTGCGCCTGCAGCCCGGATTCGCGACCGTCGTCCGCGCCGACCATCGGATCGACGCGGTCGCGATCGGCGATCCCCGCCTCGTCACGGCGACCCCGGTCAAGCATGGGCAGGATGTGTTCGACGTGATTCTGCAGCCACAGGTGAACGCGGGGGTCACCAACATGGTCGTATGGTTCGGTGACGTCACCTCGGTGTGGGATCTCACGATCGCCGCGGGCCCGCGCACCGCCGATGTCGTCTATGTGGTCACCCGGTCCGGGAATGCCGCCGGCTCAGCGCCGCCTGCGCGCGCGAGCGCACCGGCGCCGGGTCGTCCAGGTCCGGCCGCCGCCCCATCCCAACCGTCCGCGGGCCAGGGGACCGCGGCGCGCGCGGCGATCGCCACCCCGTCGAGCCCACACCAAGCCGCGCCGGCGAACGCGAGCGCGCATCCGGACGCGGCTTCCGGCGGGCCGGCGGCTCCCGAGTCCCTGGAAGTGACCCAGACCGTTGGGCCGATCGCGGCGGTGTTCGACGTGACGCGGACGATAGTGAGCGTCTCGATTCGCTATCGCCTCACGAACAACGGCGACGCTGACGTCGCGCTCCGGCCCGTCGGCGTGCTCGTGCGCGTCAACGGTACGCTGGTGCCGTTCGCGATGGCGCGCGGCAGTGTCGACCGCACGCACCCGGAGCTGCTGCCCCACGGCGCGACGGAGAACGGCGTGATCGACGCGTCCGTTCGAACCGCCCGTTCCGTGCAGGTTACGCTGTCGCTGTTCCCGCTGACATCGGGCGATCATCCCGCGGCGGCGGTCCCGTTCACCTTCGAACCGCTGTTCTCGGACGTCAACCGCCTCGCCGCCACGGCACCGTGAGCGAAGCTCGGGATGAGGCGGACATCGAGCGGCTGCTCGCGCTCGTCCCCCGGTGGATCGTGGCGCAGATTCCCGCGATCGACGCCGCCTCGCTGGAAGAGATCGTAGCGGATCTCGGAAGGCCTCCCTCCGTACGGTACCGAGGCGGCACAGGCTTCCAGACCCTCGCCGGCGAGGTCAGCCACGAGGACCTGCAGTACGTGCTCGGGCGGGTCACCCGTTTCCGGGACGACAACCGCACCGGCATCGAGCGCACGCTGCACCGCATCGCCTGCATCCGCGACCGCTACCATGAGATCGTCGGGTTTACGTTCCGGGCGGGTCGGACCGTTCCCGGCGCGGCACAGCCGATCGCGGACCTGTTGGGCGCCGGAGGGAGCGTGCTCGTGATCGGCAAACCCGGAGTGGGGAAGACCACCCTGCTGAGAAGCGCAGCCGATCTTCTCTCGGGGGCCTTGGGCAGACGCACGGTCATCGCGGATACGAGCAACGAGATCGGCGGGGACGGTCAAATCCCGCACCCGGCGATCGGCCGCGCGAGGCGACTCCAGATCCCGCTTCCCGACACCGCGCGCCCCGGTGCGGTGGAGGATCTCCAGGCTCGAATCCTTCTGCAGGCGGTCGTCAATCACGGCGCTGAGGCGATCATCGTGGATGAGATCGGGTTCGAGGCCGAGGCGCGCGTGGTCCGGACGGTCGCGAGGCGCGGCGTCCAACTCGTCGCGACGGCCCACGGCCACCGGCTGCGCGACGTCGTGTTCAACCCCGACCTCGCGTGCCTCGTGGGCAGCCCGCGCCCGGTCGTACTCTCGCCCGAAGAAGCCGAGCGGCGCGAAAGCGCGCGGCACACCGCGCTCGAGCGGACGGAGCCTCCAACGTTCGAAAGCGTCGTCGAAGTCTCACAGCGCGATCTGCTGCTCGTCCACACCAACGTCGCGTCGTCGGTGGATCTGATCCTCGCCGGGCTAACCCCGCAGGTGGAGCTGCGGCGGCCGGGCGGCCCGGGTGCGCCGTCCAGGGGGCGCGGCGGCCCCGTCTAATCAACCGCCTGTGGAACACGGGACCGTCAAGTGGTTTGACAGCCGGATGGGATACGGTTTCCTCTTGGATGCCGACGGTCACGACGTGTTCATCCACCGCCGGATTGTGCGGCGCGCCGGCCGCCGCCGGCTGGAGCCGGGAGAGCCGGTTGAGTACGAAGCGGAACGCACGCCGCGCGGCATGAAAGTGACGCACCTCGTGGTCGCCGCGCGATCCCCCGCAGCGCCCCCGGAATGATGCACGCGCCGCGTGCCGGCGCCGCGAACTACGAGATCGACGCCGGGGGCTTCTTCGGGGCGGCGCTCGGGAACGCGATCACGCCGGTCTGACGAACGGGCGCGGCGCGCTTCCGCTCCGGGACGCGCGGATGATTGGCCAGGTTCAAATCGAGGTTCTTGCCGCAGGTACAGGTGATCTTCGCCTGCTGGCTCACGTCGATCCACATGTTTCCGGATTTCTCGGCGTGGTTCCGGGCTACCTCGACGGCGCCCGAGGTGATCTCCTCGGCGTCTTCTCGCTCGCCCTGCGCCCGTGTCCCCGTGCCGTAGACGGAATACACGAACGTCTTCGGATAGTAGATGCTGTACTTCTTGCCGCACCGTCCGCAGGGAAACGTCAGCACTAATGCCACACACGATCACCTCGAACCTATTGTAGCATGATGCGCGATGTCCCCTCCGGACGCCGCAGGGGGACGCCCGGCCGGCGGGCAGGAGCGTGGATCGCGATCGGGCTCTCCGTCCGGCCTGGACGGAAACGTCGGAGCCGGGTGTCGCCCCGGCTCCGTCAGTGCTCCCGGCTGTGGGACAGCCCGCGGCGCCCGCGGGCCTATAACATATGTTCCCCACGGCCGGGGCGTGTGTATCATCGCTGCCCCGCGTCACCCGCATCAGCGAATCCCTGCGGGCCGGAGGAACGCGGCTGGCCGCTCGTCACATCCATGACCCGGCCGCCACCGCACCACGATCCGTGAACAATCGGCAGGGCAGCACCTTACTTCAGAATCGGGGTCACCGCGGCGCTAGGATTTGGCCTGGAGGCGCGCGTTCGCGCGTACATCGGGGTTAACGACGGACCGCGGCCATTCGCCGCGCGCGACCCGCGCGACTTCCTCGGCGGCCATCCGCTTGAGCGCTTGCTGGGACTCTTCGCTGTACCAGGCGACGTGCGGGGTCAGCAGCGTGTTCGGTGTACTCCGCAGCGGGTGATTCTGCGCGAGCGGTTCTCCCTCGAACACATCAATCCCCGCGCCAGCAAGACGCCCCTCGCGCAGCGCCTTGGCGAGCGCCGCCGTCTCGATGACCGCGCCGCGGGCGGTGTTGACGACCAGCGCGTCCGGCTTCATCAGCCGCAGCTCCGCATCGCTCAGCAGGTGTCGGGTTTCCGGGGTCAATGGGGTGTGGAACGTCACGAAGTCGGACTGCCGCAAGAGCGTCGCGTAGTCGACCAGGACCGCCCCCGCCTCGATGGCGGCGGTTCTGGTGATGTACGGATCGTACGCAAGCAGATGCAGGCCGAGCGGCGCCGCGTAGGAAGCCACGGCCTTGCCGATCCGGCCGAGCCCGACGATGCCGAGTGTACGCCCGGACAGGCGGTGGATCGGTGGGACGACCTCCGGACCGGCCAGCCATCGACCTTGCCGCAAGGCTGCGTCGTACTGCGCGATCCTTCGGTGCACCCCCAGCAGCAGGGTGATCGCGTGGAGGGCGACCTCTTGCGTCCCGTAGTCGGGCACGTTGCAGACGCAGATCCCAGCCTCCGTCGCGGCCGCGAGATCGACGGCGTCAAAACCCACGCCGTACCTCACGATCACGAGACACCGGGGCAACATCTTGACGGTCTCGGCATCGATCGGGATGTACTGGCTCAGCAACGCGTCTGCCGTGGCAAACGCCTTGCGCAGCGCGGCGCGCTCTCGGCCCGCCACCACGAGCTCGACGCCGACGGGGCGCAGTACGCGCTCCTCGGGCTCGAACGTCAGATAGTCGTGATCCGTGACCACGCAGATAAACGGCACGCGGTACGAGTTTGTCCCGAACGCGGCGCCTTCCTGCCCCGCCGAGCACGGCCCGTGGGCCCATCCCCACAAGGGATCTCCGCGTCTCCCGGAGAACGGTCGCGGTTGTGAGGAGCGAACGCCCCCGGGCCCACGACGCTGGCTGGTTCGACGCGATCCCGTACGCGCTGATCGGGATCGGGGCCGTGCTGCGCGTCGTGCCGCACCCGTGGAACTTCGCGCCGATCGGCGCCATGGCTCTGTTCGGCGGGGCGGTGCTGCCGCGGGGGATGGGACTCGTCGTGCCGCTCGCCGCGCTTGCCCTGTCCGACGCGGTCCTCGGCTTTTATCCCGGGTTCGTGTGGGTCTACGGCAGCTTCGTTCTGATCGGGCTGCTGGGGCTCACGCTGCGGCGCGGCCGGACGCCGGTTCGGATCATCGCCACGTCGCTCGCCGCGTCGGTCTTGTTCTTCCTGGTCACGAACTTCGGAGAGTGGCTCGGACCGCTGTATCCGCACGGCCTGAACGGGCTCTGGGCGTCCTACCTCGCGGGGATCCCGTTCTTCCGCAACACCGTGGCGAGCGATCTCATCTACTCGCTCGCATTTTTCGGCGTCTACGACGCCGCCGCCCGCCTCGCCCGTCCCCTGACCGCAACCGCTCAGCGAACCACGTAGCGAATCCTCAGCGTCACGTACGCGTCGATCGGCGTCCCATCCCGCGTCGCCGGAGCAAACTGCCAGTGCCGCACAGCGTCCGCGGCCGAGCGGTCCAGCGTGTTCGAGCCGGACGTCCCGACCACGTCCACGCTGCGCACGCTGCCGTCGGCCAGCACCAGCGCGCGAAGCCGCACCACACCGTCCGGCGCCACGATCGTGAGCGAGGCGCCCAGATCCTGACGCTTGAGGGTCAGTTGAAGCGCATCTCCTGGATATTCCATGGTCCCGGTGGACAGCACGCGCGGCGGGCTGATGACCGGAGGGACGGGCGCCGGAGCCGCGGCGGCCAGCGGCGGACCAGAGCCGGAGATCGCGGACCCGGTCGTCCCGCCTGCTCCACCGCCCGCGGCATCCGCGGCTCCCTGCGGCGCTGCGGGCGCCTGCGGTGACCCGGCCGCGGCCGATCCCTGCGACGCGGCCGACTCATCCGGTGACGACCTGCCGGATGATCTCTCCGGACGCGACGCGCGGTCGCGTGGGGATGCCGCCGGCGGCGGGGCAGCCTGGCCGAGTCGCGCCCTGTCGGGCGGCACGGCCGCATCGCGCGGCGGCCGGGGAACGGGGCCGGGCGTCTCGGTTGAGGGAACGACCGGGCGCGGTGCGGCTCGCGGCACCCGCGGCGCCGGAAGCGAGGCGGACGGCGCCCCTTGGGAAAGCACATCGCCCTCCTGCTGCGCGGTCGGACCGGACAGGCCGGCGGGCACGCGTGTCCCTGACGGCGGGACCGGAGCCGCCTGATGGCGCCACAGCATCGCGGCGCCGCCGAGGGCCACCGCAGCGGCCAATCCTATCACGAGCAGCCGAACTACGCGCACCGCCACGCTCCGCTCCGAATCGCCGTTAGAAACTCTTTGTCACCGTGGCGAAGAAGGTCCTGCCGGGCTCGGGATAGTTCAGCGTCGCCTGATACGGCACATCGAACACGTTGGCGATCCCGACCTGCAGCCCCCAGCCAGCGGCGAGTGCCTGATTGACCGTCAGCGACGTCAGCCAATACCCGGGCACCAGCTGCGTGTTTGCCGGGTCGTTGAACTGGTCCCCCACGTAGCTCACCGTGACGTCGACGCGGGTCGCCTGGGACAGGCTGTAGATCACCTCGAAGTTCGCCATCTGCTTCGGCACGTAGATCACGTTGAGCCCGGTGGACTCGTCGGTCGCGATCTGATCCGTGTAGTTCGCGCGCAAGAACAGGCGGTCGGTGACCCGGCCCACGACCTCGATCGATCCGCCGGTCACGATCGCATGACCGACGTTCTGGGGGACAAACAGGGGCGGCACGGACGTGATCAAGTTGACCGCGTTCGTGTAATACCCGCTGAGGTGTACGGCCAGATTGGGCGAGAGCGTATAATCGAAGCCCATCTCGTACTGCCACGCGATCTCGGGCTGGAGATTGGGGTTTCCATTGAACGCGGGCGCCACCTCATCGAAGCTCGGCGCCCGAAACGACCGGCCGGCCGCGAATCGCAGCGACGCCCGGTCGCTGAGAAGGATGACCACGCCGCCCCAGGGATCCGCCTGCGTGCCGTACAGCTGAAAGATGTCGTCCCGCAGGCCGACCGTGATCAACGCCGCCGATCCGATCTGCCAGTTGTCCTCGATGTACAGACCGAGGTCGTTGCCGACGTCGTTGAACTCCGTGGGAGCGTTGTCGGTGTGCGCGACGCTCTGTCCCTGGAACTGCGCACCGAGCGTGACCAGGTTGTTGTGGCCCGCCGCCAGCACCGCCTGCGCCTGCGCCCCCCACAGATCGGCCTCGTCGAACGATTGGTACGCGATCCCCGGCGAGTTGAACCCCACCCCGTCGTCGAGGCTGTAGAGGCGAAACATCGTTCCCGGCCCGTCGGGCTGCCCGCTCTGCCACGTCAGATCCGCGAGCGTCCGCGACTCCACCGTGTTCGCCAGCGGGTCCTGCGTCGCGACCGGCAGCGGCCCGGGGGTGCCCACCATGCCGGAATACTGGTTGACCGAAAGCGTCCACCCGGAAGTGGCGCTCGTGGCCAATTGGAGCTTTGCCGTCTCGGTGGTCTTGTTGTAGCCGGTGTCGGTGGTGAACCCCGAGTCGCCGTTCGAGATCCCCTGCAGAAGGTACGTCAGGTTGCCGGTCTTCCCACCGTACGACAGGATGCCGGCGTTCGCGCCGTAGGAACCGCCGCGCGCCGAGGCCGTGGTCTCCGGGGCCGATTTGGTCACGATATTGATCACGCCGCCCAGCGTGTTGCTGCCATACTGCCCCGAGAACGGGCCGCGCAGCACCTCGACGTGGTCCACGTCTTGGATGGGAAGCGAGCTGAGGTCCACCGACGGCTGATCCGGACGATTGATCGGGACGCCGTCGATGAGAATCAGCACCTGCGTCGACGACGATCCCCGAATGCTCACGGTGGTCAGCGAGCCCGGCCCCCCACTCGACTTGATTGTCAGTTCGGGCAGCACGCGCAGTACGTCGCCGACGGTCAGCGCTCCCATCGAGGCGATCTCGTCCGAGGTAATGACGCTGACGGCCGCCGGTGTCGTCGACGGCAGTTGCGGGCGCTGCCCCGCGACGTCGATCTCCGGGAGTTCGAACGTCGGAGGACCGGGCGGCGCCTCCTGCGCGCGAGCGGAGGTGGCCGCGACACCGTTGAGGCAGACCACGAACGCGCACACGCACACGGAGACACGTGCACTGCGGTACCGCATCCCAATCCCCCCGTTCGCGGCACGCGCCCCAAAATAAAATGGCCCCAACGATCGAGGCACGGGGACCAAAAGCGGCGGTGCGCCGCGGGCGTACTTACCTTTCGGCCGAAGGTCGCCGTACGCAGCTGGACGGGCAGGTTTCCTGGCTCCGGATCATCGCCGCTCCGCGCCTTCCCAGATGACCAGTGGCGCTGCGGAACAGCTCCCCGTTACAGTGGCGGGACCGCGCCGGCGTTGCGGCACCCGCGGGCGTCGTACCCGCGGACCGCGCACCGGACTTCCCTTTTACCCCCGGCGAACCGGGGGCACCCACCCAGCACGGTATGAAGTTTGATTTTGACTATACGCGGGTGGGTCGAACGCGTCAAGAAAATGCTGAGCAGTAGGGCAGGTTTGAGTTGAGCAGCCGGGCTCGCCGACGCCGGGCATGGCGGACGGACCGCCGCCCGGCGTCGGAGGATCGCGATTCGGTGCCGATGAATCTCCACCCCGCGCTACAGAGAGACTCCGCGGCCGCGCCGAGAAGGGGGCTCGCATGACATCGCTCCGGGTGAATGCCTCGGATGAAATGATCCAGGCCGGCCCGTTGGGGATTCGCTTCTTGGTCACCGGCGCCGACTCAAACGGCAGCGCGGCGCTCTTCGAATTGACCGTTCCGGCGGGAGAGCGGTTGACCGCGCCGGCGCACAGTCATGACCGGTACGAAGAAACGGTCTATGGCCTCACCGGCGTCTTGACCTGGACGGTCGACGGCGCACCGTTTGACGTCGCGCCGGGACAGTCGCTGTGCATCCCCCGCGGCGCGGTCCATCGATTCGACAATCGCGGCTCCGAGGACGTCAAGCAGCTCTGCGTGATCAGTCCCGGCGTGCTCGGCCCCGAGTACTTTCGCGAGATGACGGCGGTGATGGTCTCCGCGGCCGGGGGTCCGCCCGATCGGGCAAAGATGGTCGAGATCATGCGCCGTCACGGGCTGACACCCGCCCCGCCGCCGGGATAGCGCGACGCCGCTCGCCGTATCTCCGCGGCGCCGCGCCACGGCGGGACCGCGGCGCTCCTACAGGGTCAGCGCGCGTCGTCGCTCATGTGGGCGACCGCCCGCGTCCACTTGACGAGCGCGGCCAGCAGCGGCGGCAGTTGGTCGCGCACGTGGGCGTCGGTCAACCGGCCCTCGGCGTCGAAACTGGCGGCGGCGTTCCGCACGTACAGCTCCGGTTTCGGCAGCACGTAGGTCTCGGTAAACACGAACACCTGTCGAAGAGCGAGCTGGGAGCGCACCGTGCCGCTCGCGCCGCCCGCCCCCATGAGCGCCGCGGGTTTACGGCGCAGCGCACTCTCTCGCGAAGGCCGGGCCGCCCAGTCGATCGCATTCTTGAGCACGCCCGGCATTGAATAGTTGTATTCCGGCACCGCGATCAGCAGCGCATCGGCCGCGCGGATCTCCTGCCGAAACGCCTCGACCGCCGGCGGCGCCCCGGCGGCCTCCACATCCTCGTTGAACAGTGGAATCGGGGAGAGATCGGCGATGTGGATTTCGATTCCTGAGGGAGCGCCCTCTCGCGCCGCCACGAGCAGCCCGCGATTCCACGAAAACCGCCTCAGGCTGCCCGGGATGCCCAAGATGCGGAACGCACGTTCCGGCATACACGCTCCATCATAGAATGAGCCGATCCGGAGGGGATCGTCGTCGTCGGGATCCCCTCCGCCGGCGGGGAGACGAACGGCGCACACCTTGCCGCCGCGCGGCGCTCCAATCCCGCAAGATTCCCCATGTTTCGCCCCGCACCGTGGAACCCCTCGAACTGCCGGCCTGACGATTGAACCACCACGCGTGATCGGCCGCCATTCGGACTGGCGGGACCCCGCGGCCAGTTCGATCGACAAGTCCGGCGACTCAGCAAACACGAAGGGACACGGTGCCGCGGGCGTCGGCGCCAGGAGCCGGTGCATTCGGGCCCGTCGCCGCGTGCGGCGCGACGTTTTAGAGTGAAGGACCAAACCCGCCCCGCACGAAAGGCCGGACCGGGCGCGAATCAAGGCCGGGCTGGCCGGCGGCACCCTGCGTCGAACACGGCGCGGCGACCCTGCGGAAGTGGATGAACATGCGCTCGCTCGTGATGACTTTCTTCGTGCCGCTTTGCGGGCGGACCCCTTGGGGACGCGCTCGTTCGGGGTCCTCGCCGCGAGCCGCCCAGTTATGCCGTTTACAATGCGGTGGCCGCGGCATTTCCACAGCAGCCGCAGTGTCTCTCGAATTCGGCGCTCTGGAATCAATACGGGAAGTGTCAGCAGCACTGCTGAAGTTCTTGGGCCCTGCGAGCGAGAAGTGCGCGATGACGAAGGCGGGCGAGCGCTGCGTGGGCGGCCGTCTCGTGACGATTTATCACGTCGCCGGGACCGACCAGCTCGTGTTCTCCTGGGGCGATACTCCGAGCATCGGTCCCGCCGCCGCGGCGCGGACGGAAACGGACTCCCTCCAGGGTACCCGGCCCGGGAGGGAGTCCGCGAAACCGCGTCTCATTCAGCGTGAGCCGTAGGCCTGTTCGCGCGCCTACTTGCTGCTTCCATCGTCTGGAATACGCGCGGGAGACTGCGCGGGCCCGCCCCGATCCGGCTGAGGCTGCGCGGGCGCCTGATACTCGGGCCCCCGATACTGCTGAGGCTGACCCCGACACGTGTTGGCCTGCTGCCAGCGGCCGGCCTGGCACGACTCGCTGCTCTGGTTGTGCCGGTAGTGTCCGCCCGATTGGGCATACGCCGGAAGTCCGCTCAACGCGACAAACGCCGCACTCAAGACCACGAACCGAGCCACCCGACCGTTTGCCAGTGCCCGCAGCACGACCATCAACCCCAGAGGCTCGGATCTACCCTGCGTGCCCGTGCCGTCGCGGGCCGCAAGGTTCTGACACTTCTGAGGGTCCCGCAGCCGGGAGAAGAACTCGCCAAGAGTCTATGAAGATCTCATGATTCTCAAAGTCCGCGGAACCGAACGGGTTCGTCGAGGGGACCTGCCGGCCTATTGGCCACGCTGCCCCCCGCGCCGGGGGCCAACGGGCGCCCCGGCACGGGGTCGGAGCTCATCTCACACAGCCGAGTCAGCGCTTGGGGACGCCGGACGCGGCCCTTTGAAAGGCGCCTCGGTCTCGCTCGACGGTGGACGCCCAGGACTGCAGCGGGGTCACGTCCCACTTCACCAGCCCCCAAAATGGCAGGCTCGCGAGGAGCGTTCCAACTTCCTCGTTGGACGCGGCGTCGACAATGAAGGCGCCGGATCGCTCTCCGGCATGCACGCCGCCACGGATCTTGCCGTCCTGCTCCCACTTCGCCAACATTTCGAGACTCGGGAGAATAACGTGCTGCGCCAGCGGGCCGATCGCCTCCGGCGGCAGCAACGCGCCCACTTCGACGTATTCCGCGGTCACAAGAAATCGCATGATCCACACCTCTTTGCACATTGTGTGTTCGTTTCAACCGCTTATTTGCGGTGTCTGCAGCCGGTCCCTGCGCGTGGACTCAATTATTACGATTAAGAGTTGCGCCCACAATGTAAGGCCTCAACAACATCGTCCCGACGAAACGGCACGAGCGAGGGGCGCCCAGAGCCGTCCGAAGCGAGTGCCGTCCAGAGGCCGGGGGTGATTTGGTGCGGAGCACACTGTTAGGATTTGTTCTTGCCGTCTTCGGGCTGGGTTCCTCATCGGAACGCCTCACTCGGCCTCGTACGCCGCGACGTCCATTCAATACACCGTGTTCACCCTGGGTCAAATCACGGGTGTCCAAGCAGCCTCCGCACCCAGGGCCGGGCGAGCAACGTGAACGCTCAATTAAATTTCGCCGCATCCAGGTGCGCAGCCGCAGCATCCAATCTCAATGCACTCAGCGCCCAGGGGTGGCGGCTCGTGACGGTCGTTGATGGGAACGCGATTTTCACGAAGTAGGTTCGCCGTCGACATTGAGGCTGCCATCGCCGCCGCGGACGAAGATGCCGAGTTCCAGGTCGTCCCGGGGCGTTGGTTGCGTCGCAGTTGAACGCCGCAATCTGATCGTCCAGGTCCGCGACGTCATTGCGCGTTGGGCGCCGCAGAACCTGTAGTTCGAATCGGTGCACGACGAACACCCCCCAAAGAAGCCAGCCACTGCATTCTCACCCGAGATCACACGGCGGCTAATATTCTGGGGTGCGGTTCGAGTCGGACACGGCGTGCGCAGCCCACGTGGTTCCTGGATCATTGGCGGAGGGTGATGGATTTGAACCCCCGGGGCAGTTGCCGGCCCCACCGCCGCCGCTAGGACCTGGGTGGTGAAATAGCCGTGCTATTTGAAATTGTCCCCGAGAAAACTCAGCAGCGCGCTCTGGGCCACTGCTGCTGCCGCCGCATCGTACGCCTCCTTGTGCCCCAGATACACAATCGGTTTCGGAGCCACGTCGAACGCGTGAGGCGCTCCGGGGAACGTCTGGATCGTGACCGGCTGCCCGTTCTGCTGCGAGGCCTGCGCGGCGTCCTGGCACTCGCTAGGCGAATCCCAGTCGTCCGCCTGCCCAATCAGGATGAGCGTGGGGACGCGAGCATCTTTCGCGTAATGCAGAAGATACTCGCAATCCGGATAGAACGCGAAGGCAGCCGGCACCACTCAGTGAGCGCGCCGACGATCGATCCCTTGTTGCCCGCGGACGAGGCGGCTTCGCCTCCCAGGCTCCATCCCACGACCGCGATACGGTTCGCGTCAACATAGGGGAGCGAACGCAGATAGACGTGCGCGCCGATCGCGTCTTTCGCTACGGTAAAGGAAGGAAGCGCCGACAAGTTTGGGCAGACGTGTCTCGACCCGTGCACATCAAGCGCGAGTACGACGTACCCTTGTTGCTGAAAGAGCGCCAAGTAGTGTTCGTTGATCGTGTCGAAGCTCCCGTCACAGCCGGGGAGAAGTACAACGGCCGGAAACGGTCCGTCACCCGGGGGGCGGGTGTCCCCAGTTCCCGTGTCCACCTTCCGCTCATCCCGCTCCCCATACCCCGGAGGGTCCTTCAGCGCTGCATCTCCAAGCGCTTCACGCTTTCCATGGCCTTCGTCGCGAACTACCCGACTCGGCTCCCTCTGGTCCCCTTGCGGGGTTAACTTCACGAGGCGGCAGGATTCACGTCATGTTACGGGCTGAGCGGTCGCTTCCTCGACTTCAGGCCTTCGACGCTCCGCTTCAGTGCCAGGCGTTTCCACCTCGCACCAGGAGCCTGCTACCGGGCGCCCTGGCGCTTACCCGGACCGGACTTCCACCGGTAGGCGAACACGAGCTTGCACGAGATCGCCTCGTTCCGAAAACCCACCTCCTTTCATGGCGTCCCGTTCTCTGGGCACGCCAGCGAACGTTCAGCGAACGGCATGTATCATTTCAGCAAACACTTGTGTGGCACCCTCTACCGTTGGTAGAGCGGGAGCAATCACTGACAATCGCGAATTTTGCCGAGATCATGTTACGCAATCCCGGCGATCCGTCGCGCTGGACTGAAGCCGACTCTGAGCGATTCGCCGAGATCGGCGACGGGTACGTTCCTGCACGCGAAGAGCAGCGGCGCGTTCTTCTCGACCTGATCCCGGCTGACGCTGACGAAACGTTCACGATCGTCGAGCTCGCTGCGGGCGATGGGACGTTTGCTAAGGAGATGCTCGAGCGATTTCCCCGGTGCCAGGTGCTCGCGTTCGACGGTTCCGACGTGATGCTGGAGCGAGAGCGGCGGTTGCTCGGATCTTCGGCGACGTGTGCAGCACGCAGATGTTGCTCACAGTACCGACGATTGGCGGGCCACTCTTCCGGTATCGTTGCGGTGTGTGATCTCCTCGCTTGCGATTCACCATATCCCTGGGCCTGAGAAACGGCGTCTGTTCGCGGATTTGGCCGCGCGCTTGGAGCCCGGGGGCGCGCTCCTCGTCGCTGATCTCGTCGAGGCGGCGACGCCTCATGTGGCGCGTCTCTTTGCTTCGCAGTGGGACGAGGCGGTCCAAGAGCGGAGCCTGCGCAGGTTCGGCGATGCGCGCGCGCGCGATGGGTTTGGAGATGATCGCTGGAACCACTACCGGCTGGATGTGCCGGATCCGGTGGATCAGCCGTCTCGCCTCGTCGACCAGTTGGACTGGCTACGCGAAGTCGGATTCCAGATCGTTGACTGTTTCTGGATGTATGCCGGACACGCGATCTACGGCGGGTACCGCTAACGATCATGCCATCCGCGGCAGCGCTGCAGGCCGTTATTTTCGACCTTGACGGACTTCTCGTTGACACGGAAGGCCTGCGTTACCGGTCTTGGCTAGACACGCTCGCAGAAATTGGCATGCCGCTCGGTTGATGATATGCGTTGTCGATCCGAGCGCCGGTGGCATCGAGTTACCTACGCGCCCGTGGCGTCCGACGCGACCCAGAGGTGCTGAGAGGACGCAAGCTGATTTACTATTCGACGCTGCTGGAGGCCGAACTGCAACCGATGCCGTGTGCGCTCGAACTGATTGACGCCCTGCGGTCACACGTGCGCCTCGCGCTGGCCACGTCTGCGTTTCGGGTGGATGTCGACCCCGTGCTTCGCAAGATCGGTGCTGCAAGTGTGTTTGACGTGATTGCGACCAGAGAAAGTGTCCCGCGCGCCAAACCCTATCCCGATGTGTTTCTTCATACCGTTCAACATCTCGGGGCGGAGCCTGCCAGATGTGTGGTGCTGGAGGACGCGGAAAAAGGCGTGCTAGCTGCCCGAGATGCTGGAATGCCAGTGGTCGCCGTTCCAACCGCGCACACACGGACCAATGATTTCTCCTCCGCGACGCTGGTTGTTAATTCTTGTGCGACCTCACGCTGGAACGGCTAGAGCGTCTTGTAACAGACGGGTAGTGGGAGGTAGTGGACGGTAAGCCGCACGTGACGGCATAACCTGATGCCGGAGGAGCGAAGGGCCTCTAGGAGGAGGCGGACTCTTCAAGAGCGGCGTCACACCGCTCGAATCCGTCGTCCGCGCCTTCCGCAGGGACGAGCTCGCCCAGGCTTCCTGGCCGCGAGCTTTCGGGGACGGCGCCCAGCACGCGGCCTCATCGATATGCGTGCAGCGGCTGTCCCCGAGGCCGGCGATGAACCGGGCCAGCGATGCGGTAGGTGCCTGCGCCGGAGCCTCGATCACCGTTGCCACAGCTCTCACGCCTCTTTCCCGACCGCGCCGTGGGTGCGGCGCGGTGGTCTGCGGGTCATTGGGCCGGCCACGCCCGCCGGCCAGCGATGAACCCGCCGTCGACGTTCAGCGGGGCGCCCGTCATGAAGCTGGAGTCGTCGGAAGCCAGAAACAGCGCCGCGGCCTCAAGTTCATCCGGCCGGGCCAGCGTCCCCTGACGTGTAGATGACCGGCAGTATGTTGCCTGCGCCCCGGCGCCCGGCGGCCGGAGGGACGCGACCAGACGCGGTGTCGCCACGGTCCCGGGGCACAACGCGTTCACGGGGATGTGGTGGTCCGCGTAGTCCGTCGCCATCGCGCGCGTGAGCGCCAGCACGGCGCCTTTCGTCGCAATATACGCCGCCCGCCGCTCCATGGCGACGAACGCTACAGCCGACGACATGTTGATGATCGAGCCGCCTCCCTGCTTCATCATATACGGGATGGCGAACTTGGACATTAGGAACACGCCTCGGAGGTTGACGGCGACGACGCGATCCCAGTCTTCCTCGGACATTTCGTGGAGCGCGCCGTTCGCGCGGACGGCCGCGTTGTTGAAGAGCACGTCGAGGCGGCCGAACCGGGCGACGGTCGCATCGGCGGCCGCGCGGGCCTGCCCGGCGTCGCTGACGTCCGCGCGGACCAACAGCGCCTCCCCGCCGGCGGAGGTGATGATGCCGGCGACCTCGACGCCCTGCGCCTCGTCCACGTCGACGATCGCGACACGCGCCCCTTCTTCGCGAACAGATCGCCGCGGTGCGTCCCATTCCCTGAGATGCCCGGGTGATAAGGGCCACCTTCCCTTGCAGCCGCGTCCCCATTTCCACGCCCCCCTCGCGGAGGGTTGCATTGACTACGTCGTCAACTGTCTGCCGCCCGCTTGCGACGCTGCACCTGTCCTCGCCGCGAGATGGCAGCGCCGCCGCGCTGCGGCTTCATCTTCAGACCATCAAATCCCTGTTCTTCCAAAGTATCCGCCAACGTGGACGCTTTAATCAGGCGGAGCATGCCGGTGATTTCAGCCAGCGATGGTGCCGTCGACACCTTACACGCAACCGAGGATCAGCACCGTCAGCATCCAGCCACGCCGCATTTGACTGCCCCCCGTTCCCTCGATCCGGAAGCACAGCCGCGCAGCGAGTACCGTCATCCGCCGCAGTCCGGCGGGTGTCAGTGTGGACCGTCGGCACATGGCGGTAGGCACCGAGCGCTTACCGCTTGGTGATCGAACATTTCTTCGACGGAAAAATTCAAAACTATCCTTTTTTTGGCAGAGCATTCAAAATCCCATATTATGTGGGGGGGCATACTGAACGATATAATCACATCCTACACTCGGAAAGGATCAACGCGTAATCTATTCCGCGATGGTGAAGGGCCGCCGTTGAACCCTGGCGCCCCACACCGACGCCCCTGCCGCATCGACGCCTCGTTCTGATGGGCGCTGGTGGATTTCAAATCCTTCTTGAAAAGTGTCGGCCAGGCCCTGAGCCGGTTAAAGAACAGCCTGGAGTCAGGCCAAAAACCGCCGCCACAATGATGTAAGCGAGGTGCCCTTCGAGATCGAGAATATCTGCCAACGACGGCATGCTGGGTCGCGTTACCACCGCCCCAACCGCGCTCGTGAACGCACTCACAGCTTGCGGCAGCATCGCCACCAACACCACACCGAAAATTGCCGCCAAACCGGACACTACCAGCATGTCAGACCCGCATCGGCACAAGACCATAGTCCGATCAATGCTCCCGACGACCGCGTTATCCTTGGGACTCACTGTACAGTCGGCTGAGCAGCCCCGTTGTCGCACCAGCCAGATAGAAAACCGCTGCAGCAGCCAATTTCGAGTTCCGTTGCGCCTTCACCCCGATGGCAATCGCGAGTAACGCGTACCCAAGCAGTCCCGTGAGAAACATGAGTTCCGCGAGGCGATTGCGGGCGAGCACGATCGCGTTCCAGTTTTGGTCGCGAACTCATCGATGACGAGGCGAACAGTGCGCAACACACCCCGCGCCAATGTGCCTCGATCTGCGTCACTGTCACCAATCCGATCCGCTGGAGTCTTCACAACTAATGTGACATCTTCGGTGATCTCTTGCCCTTCGCTTTCGACCCGCGCCGAAACGCGAAGCATCCCGGCAGTCGCCGGCGCGCCGGTCAGCACGCCCTCTCGCGCAAGTCCCACTCCGCCTTGCAAGGAGTTTTGATCAGACCACTCGTGTATGCGGACGCCGCTTGCTGATTCCCGACTCCCTTGTACGCCCTTCCAACGTCGCATCGAGCAGCGTCGCATTCTCCAGCTCGCGGACAGTTAGAGCAAAATCTTTGGTGGCCGTCACGCTGGCGCTATCCGTCACGCGAGCAGTAAATCCGCATGGCCCCACCGTCTGCCGTGGCGGCGTGCCGCCCACCACGCCCGTATCGCTCAGCATTGCCCACTGCGGCAGCGTCGCGTCGTCGGACGTCCAATGGTACGGGGGCGTGCCCCCGCTCGCCGCGAGAGCTTCTAAACCACGTGACACCGACAATTGCGTCGTCCAGCCTGCGCTGGCTCTTGATGACTAGTGGCAGAGCCGCTGTGGGAGGATCAAAAAGGTATTTCCGAGCGGACGGATCAATGGCCTCGACAGCCTGCCCCAGTTGCTTGATCACGTCTTCGCAGCGTGGAATTTTTGAACCGCGAAGCCGCTGCGCGTCAGGATCGCCCCCGCGACGACCGCCCCCGAAGGCTGAAATTCGATGAGGGCTTCTTCGGCACGGTGCAGGCGTTCCCAGAGGCTAATATAGCCTGTCCCCCTTACCCACGGCAGCCCGTTCCGACGAAGCTCTTTGTTGATGCTATGCAGGTGTTCGCCTACCTCTCTCCGGGCCGCGTCGGCTGAGCCACCGCTTGGCACCACCGGATTGGCGCAATCGCTCGAGAACTGACCTTGCAGCTGGCTCAGGCGTGTGTGAAACTCACTGAAGCTGTCAGCGACGGCATGCTCAGGCGTCGCATACTTGCGGAAGATCACCGCAATGAGAATCGAGAGGGCGAGCCCAATGCCCGCACTCAAAACAAGCAGGGCACCGATCGAGAGGAACATATTCCCCGGACCCACACCCTGCGGGCACCGACCGAGAGGAGCAGTCCACTACCCGCAGCAGGCGTTAGATCTAACGGTTCCGTCGCACCAATAGTTTGATGGACATTCCGGCCGAAATGCAGCAGGCGGCCGGATCACGTAATCAGGTGCCCCTGAGCTTCCACCCGGCTCGCCCATTGTAGGTTCACCTCCCCAAAGCCTACTGCGATGCGCCCCTCGACGTTTTCCGGCTCTCGTCCCGCGGCTGTACCTTTCACCTACTGATCGATTTCGTGCAAAAGTTAAATAATAGCTCCCCACAGCCGCCAGGGTATCAGGCGCGCGCCCCATGCCGTTCCAGATCACGTCCGCGTCAGGAAGTGGGGCATCCGTCCGAGTCCGCGCGGCGGCCTGCCATAACGAAGCGAAGCAGGACAAGCGGTTACCATGGCCGCAGTTCTCGGGTAAGACGCGGTTCGAATCAAACGGGCACGCTTGTGTGCCGACCCATGTCGTTGATGGGGCATTGGCGGAAGGGGAGGAATTTGAACCCCCGGAGGCAGTTACCCTCCTAGCAGTTTTGCGCCCGCCATAGCTGTGCCAGTTTGATTGACCTCGCGGAACGTCCTCGACATTCTGGCCCGGCGATTGAATTTACACCTTCGAGCCGTCCCGTTCGCCGAGCATCTCGGGGCTTGTCGGCGCGCCCGCTTACCGAGCGGTCACCGGCGATTCTAAAACAGGGGTGCGTGATTCCGGAGGCGGCGCGACCCCCAACGGATAACGCGTGAACAGAAATCCCGCGATCAGCTCGTAAATCTCGTTGTAGTAAATGTCGGAGTGATGGCCGGCGAACTTGCTCGTCACATGATCGGGGTTCGCGGCATGCAATGCGCTGAGATCTGCGACGACGAGGCGCTCGGTGTTCGTGACGACCCCTTTATACGTAAACCCGGGGCCCACCGAAATACCGGTACCGCTTGAGGCAAAGTCAGAAAGAGTCTGTGCGCTCGGACCTGCGCCGCCCAACGCCGTCACGGGCTCCTTTGCGAAGAAATTCAGCGCTTCGGCCCGCGGATACCACGTGCAGAGCGATGTGTCCCCGTCGGAACGGGTTGCCAGGATGCGCAGGTCCAATTCCGGTTCGGTGAGCGCAGCGTAATCCTGGTCATGTTGGAGCTCATCGCTGTTGAAGGCCGGCGCAAGCAGTACCACTCTCAACTGGATTGACTGGGGAAGTCGGCGCTGCTCCTGAGCAATCGTCGTGAGCGCCGTGGCCAACCCGGAACATACCACACGGCAGCCAAAGCTGTGCCCGATCAAGTTGAGGCGCAACTTCATGTCCGACGTCGGCGGGTTCCAGTCGTTGTAGAGCATTCTCACGAGCGATGATACCCCATGTTGGCCGACAACGTCGGCGCGCTTCCCCATTGAGAAAAAGGTCGCGAGTTCCGCAGCGTTCGCAAGAGAACCTGGGTCCTCGCTAATCATAGACGGCCAATGGAGCGCAATCGGAAATGACGACCGGGGGAGGGCGAGATCGGACGGCGGCGCCGGAGCTATCTGCAGGAGACATCTTGTGAGATCCACGACGAAGTGGTTATAGTCCGTCATGGCCTGCGCGGCATTGGTCCACCAACCGTGCGAGTAGACGAACACATCGGAAAATCGGAACGGGTCGTGCGTTGACTCGGAGATAATTGACGGGAGGTATAAATCGGAAATGATGCCATTCTCGTCGATCGGGACGGTGACGTAAGTCGACACGGCACATCCCCCTGCAGGTTTTGACATCTCTCCTCAATTCAAAGAATACGCTCCCCACAGCCACCAGGATATCGGGCGCGCGCCCCATGCCGGTCCAGATCACGTCCGCGTCACGAAATGGGCATCCGTCCGAGTCCGCGCGGCGGCCTGCCATAGCGAAACGGAGTAGTACAAGCGGTTACCATGGTCGGAGTGTTCGCGCGAGAAGCGATCGGAGTCGGACAAGAGGCGCTGCGTGCGCACCCATGTCTTTCATGGGTTCTTGGCGAAGGGGAAGGATGTGAACTCCGCGAGGCAGCTCATCACGGCAAGCATACGTTCCATGGTCAAGGGCGCGAGCCGGTCCTCCACCGCGCCTATTGCTTGCAAATCATGGTGTGCCTAACATAGATGACGGAGGTGAACAATTCATGGAGGAGCCAGCAAACATTGTTGCCAAAAAGATAGTAAACGCTCTCATCAAATCCGCTGAGTTGGGATTTCCAATGGACGCGGAAGTAAAGATCGCTCTTAAATTTTTCAAGGCAAACTATAGGGGCTTATGGGTCGGTGGCACCATGTATCTCTTGCCAGATTGTCTCGATTTCCGACCGAATGCAATGAACCGATTCGTTCACAAAGACAATATGAGCCGTCGCGTACCCCTGGCGGACATTACGTCGGTTACTGATCGCTTCGGAATCGGCACGCGCGTCGTGACCGTGGCGCTACGCGACGGCACGGAGTTCAAGTTCCGCTGCTACGGAGCGGCAGAGTTTGCGGGCCGAATCCGCGATCAGATGCACGTGAGTGGGCCCCCGATCGACGTACAACCGCGGTAGTCAGGATCAAGTCATCGACGCACTCCGCTGGACGAACACGGCGGACCTGATAATAAAACGGGTTGGTTCTTCCGTCGTCTAAAGTACATGGTACAACGCAGTACAATGTAGTACACGGCGGCAATTTCTCCAGCGGGACGCGCTTCAGCTCGGACGATAAGCCTGTGCGCCGACCCATGGCACTCATGGGTCGTTGGCGGAGGGGGAGGGATTTGAACCCCCGAGGCAGTTGCCCGCCTAGCGGTTTTCGAGACCGCCCGATTCAGCCGAGCTCTCGCACCCCTCCGGGGCATATTCTACTTCGGTGGCAGTCGTCTGCCTAGTCCGCAAGCCTCGTCCAAAGGAATTCCTCCCCGGCAGCGCGTACTGTAGATAGCCCTGTCGCGCGGGACCCTCCGCGCCCAGATCGGCGGCTCCGGCCGCATAGCCTCATACGCAAGAAGGAGGGATGTGAGCCATGATCCGATCGGCCGTACGTCCCGTCGTCGCGCTGCTGGTGGCCTGCGTCGTGGCGGTGGTGCTCCTCGTGATCCCCCGGGGAGGATTCGCCGCCGCGCCGACCACCCTGACGATCGCCGTCGGCATCGACGCCGACACGCTCGACCCCGAAGGGCAGACGACCACCACCGTGTCCAACATGGTGGAATACATGTTCGACTCGCTCATCTGGCCGAACGACGAGCGCTCGGGCGTGGAACCGGGCCAGCCCCAGTATACGAAGCTCACGCCGCAGCTCGCGACGTCGTGGACGGTGAGCCCCGACGGGCTGACCTACACGTTTAAACTGCGGCAGGGCGTCAAGTTCCAGGACGGCACCGACTTCAACGCGGACGCGGTGAAGTTCAACGTCCAGCGGTGGCTCGACACCAGCGTGCGCAATCCGAACCGGTATTACTTCACCGACATCGACGCCACCCGGATCGACACCCCGGATCCGTATACGGTGGTGCTGCACCTCAAGCAGACCAGTCCGACGCTGCTCGAGCGGATGGCCGCGGGGCCGGGGATGATCCTCTCGCCGACCGCGGTCAAGAAGATCGGCAACGACAAGATCGTGCTCGGCCCGACGGATGCCGGGACGGGTCCCTACGTGTTCAAGGAGTGGGTGCACGGCGACCACATCACGCTCGTCAAGAACCCGAACTATTGGGGGAAGAAGCCGTATTTCGACACGGTGATCTTCCGCGTCGTGCCGAACGCCGGCACGCGCGAGACCATGCTGCGCGCGGGCGACGTCCAGATGGCATACGAACCGCCCGCCCCGGACGTTCCCACGCTCCGCAAGGACAACACGCTCACGGTGATCTCCGGAGCGAGCGACCGCGACGTCTTCATCGGGCTCAACAACCAATACGGACCGCTGAAGGACGTCCGGGTACGCCAGGCCCTCAACTACGCGATCAACAAGGATGCGATCATCCACAGCGTGCTGTTCGGCCTCGCGCACGTGCTCGAGTCGCCGACGACCCCGGCGCTGTTTGGATACACCAAGCTGCAGGCGGGCGGGTGGCCGTTCAACCCGACGCTGGCGAAGAAGCTGCTCTCGGAGGCCGGCTACCCCCAGGGCTTCCAGCTCGACTTCCGGACCCCCACGGGGCGGTACATCCAGGACTATCAGTTCGCCCAGGCGGTCGCGGCGCAGCTCAGCAACGTCGGGATCCAGGCGAACGTCCAGACCTCCGACTGGCCGACGTACGTGAAGTGGATGGTGACTCCGCTGGCGCAGAGCCCGCTTCAGATCTTCATCCTCGGGTGGGCGACGCAGTACCTGGACGCCGACGGCGAGCTGTTCGGCCAGTTCTACTCGGGGCAGTGGCCGCCCACCGGGCTGGCGCCGTCGTTCTACAAGGACACCGACGTCGACAACCTGTTGCTGCAGGCCCAGACGGTCCCGGATCAAACGAAGCGCGAGGCGATGTATAAGGAAGCGCAGCAGATGATCTGGAAGGACGCGCCGTGGATCTTCCTCTGGAGTCAGGACTTCTACATGGTCGCGACCAACCATCTGCAGGGCGTGAGCGTGACGCCAAACGAGAAGTGGGCCGCGATCTACGCGACCTGGAAGTAAGCGCGCCGGCGCAGTTCCGACGATAGTCCGAACGGCGGCCCTTCCGGGCCGCCGTTCGGCGCGTCACGCGCGTGCGCTTGGGGACGATCGCTATCGCGGACGCTCGTGCATGCCGCCCGCCGCCCGCCGCTGCTGGCCCGCGGCGCGGGCGCTCTTGCCGTCGGCCGCCGGCCGCCGATGGCTGCCCTTCGCCATCTCGACACTTCGCTTGAGCGCCTCCATCAGGTCGACGACCTTGCCCGGGGCGGGCGCCTCTTTCGGCCCGGCGACTTCCTCGCCCTTACCCTTCGCACTGATCATCGCCATGAGGGCATCACGGTACTCGTCTTTGAACTCCTCGACATTGAACTCCATCGCGAGATTCTCCACGAGCTGCACGGCCATCTTCCGCTCGTTGGGATGCACCGTGGCCTCCACCGGCAGTTCTTCCAGACCGGACAGCGACCGCACCTCGTCGGCATAGAACAGCGTGCTCAGCACCATCGCCTTTTGATACGGGCGAAGCGACACGAGCTGCTCTTTCTCCCGAATCACCACTTTGCCGATCGCCACCCGGTTCGCCTCGCGCAGCGCCTCCTCGAGCAGGAGAAACGCCTTGGCTCCGCCCTCGTCCGGCGCGACGTAGTAGGACCGCTCGTAGTAGATCGGGTCGATGTCCTGGAGTTCGACGAACCCGGCGATATTCACGTTGCCGCTGGTGTCGATCGGAATCTGCTCCAGCTCCTCGTCGGTCACGAGCACGAAGCGACCCTTGCTCGCCTCGTACCCGCGGACGACGTCGGCCCATTCGATCACGCGGTCGCAGTGAGGACAGAAGCGCTGATTCTTGATGGGCGTATGACAGACGGTGTGCAGCAGTCGGAACCGAACGTCTTTCTGTTCGGTCGCCGTGTACAGTTTAACGGGAATCGTCACGAGCCCGAAGCTGACGTAGCCCCTCCAAGACGGTCGCACGACGCGATCCCCCCAGCTATGCCCCCCACGCGCTGCCGCCTTGGGCGGCAACGAGAATCTTATACCCGCAGGCGCGCATGCGCAACGGCCGCCTTCGCCACGCGAACCGGTGTTCGATTATACGTCGAAGGCGAATACGAATACATATAGGCATCCGGAACAGGATTGCTCCGGCCGGCGCATAGCAAGAAGCGATGCCAGTTTCAACGGACGAATCACCCCGTGAGTGCCGGCCTCGACCCGCGTCACCAGGCGCCTTCCGAGGCAGCACCGCCTCGGGGGGCAGGTCGAACCATTCTAGGCAAGTCAAGGCAGGCGGCGAGCAGGAGTAGAATCTCTCGTTTACGTGACGGAAGGGATGGCGACGGTCCCGGCGCCCCGAAAACGGGCGGCAACAACGGAAGTAATTTGGGCAATGTCACGTTAACGGAAGAGTATGTTATAATCCCTAAAGCGCTATTTGATTAAGCTTTGGGTAGGAGAATGAGCGGATGACGGACGGTCAGGCACCCATCTCAGAGGAGCAAGATCCCACCGGACCCCAAGCGAACTACCGCATGGAAGAAGTTGTCCGCCGGACGAGCTTGACTCCGCGCGCGATTCGCTACTACGAAGAAGTGGGTCTGCTGTCCCCCTCAGGGAGAACCGCCGGCGGGTTTCGCCTCTTCACCGAGGCGGAGATCGCCCTGCTGCTGAGGATCAAGGAGTTGCAGTCGCTCCTCGGCATTTCACTCGCTGAGATCAAGGAAACGCTCCACGCGGACGCGGTGCGCGCGGAAATCCGCGAGGCGTACCAGCAGGCCACGGATCCGGCGACGCGCCTCGGGCTGCTCGATCAGGCCATGGCGCTGGCACAGTCTCAGATGCGCATCGTTGACGAGCGCACGGCGCGGCTGGCGAAGCTTCACAAGGAACTGCAGGAACGGCTGGTTCGGCTCCGGGGAATACGCGAGCAGGTATTGCAGGAGCAGGCGGCCGGCCGAGCACCGTCACTCGAAGGAGTGGGAGAGACCCGATGAACGACGCACCTAGCGCAGTCGACGTGAAGGCTGGCCCGACGATTGCCGCCGACGCTGAGAAAACGCGCCCCACCGGCTCGGGGCGGGATGGTGACATCCCGGCGCCCGAGCCGCAGACGCCTCCTGCGACCCGCAGGTCCCGACGGAGTCTCGCGCTTCCGGTGGCCGCCCTGGTCGTCCTGATCATCCTGGCGGCGGCGTTCGCGTACTGGCGGTCGAACCTCGGGATCGTGAAGACCGACAACGCCCAGACCACCGGCGATGTCGCGCCCGTCGCGGCCCTGATCACGGGCACGATCGTCAAGCTCGACATCACCGACAACCAGCTGGTGCGCGCGGGACAGGTCCTGGTCCAGATCGATCCCACGGACTACCGTCTCGCGCTCGGGTCCGCGCGGGCGAATCTCGCGGCCGCCCAGGCGCAGGTCAATGCCGGGCAGGCGGCGCTGAACGCGCAGCAAGAGGAGTACAGCACCGGCCTGAGCGTCGCGCGCGGCGCGCTCCAGGCGACCACGCCCAAGCTGCCCCAAGCCCAGGCACAGCTGAACATGGAACGGCAGCAGACGGCCGCCGCGGTCTCCCAGGCGCAGGAACAGGTCACCACGGCGCAAGCCAACATCGCCTCGACCAAGGCGAACGCCGATGCGGCGCAAAAGACGCTCGCCCGCGACCATCAGCTCCTCTCCGAGGGGGCGATTGCCCAGGCCCAGGTCGACGCCGACAACGCGGCGTACGAGACCGCGCAGGCGGCGTATCTCTCGGCTCAGGATGCCCTGCGGCAGGCCCAATCCGCGCTGGTGTCGGCGAAGGCCAACCTCCAGCAGGTCACCATCGCGGAACAGAACATCACGGTGAATCAGGGGGAGATCGCGCAGGCGCGGGGCACCCTGGCGCAGGCCGAGGCCGGCAACACGCTCGTGCAGCAGAAGGCGCAGATGCTGGCCCAGGCCCAGGCGCAGGCCGCGCAGGCCGCGCAGGCGGTCACGACGGCACAAGTCAACCTCGACCGGACGCTGATCCGCGCGCCCGCCGACGGATGGGTCACGAACCGCACGGCGGAGCTGGGGATGGTCGTGCAGCCGAACGAGCCGCTGTTGTCGGTGACGATCGCCCACGACATCTGGGTCGTCGCGAACCTCAAGGAGACGCAGCTCAGCAACGTGCAGGTCGGGAATCCGGTGCGGATCACCGTGGACGCGTTTCGCGGCCGCGTCTTCCAGGGCCACGTCCAAAGCCTGGGCGCGGCGACGGGGTCGTCCGTCGCGCTCCTGCCGCCCGATAACGCGACCGGCAACTTCGTGAAGGTCGTCCAATTGGTCCCCGTCAAGATCACCCTGGTTCAGGGCACGGATCCCGGCCGGCTCCTGCAGGTCGGCCTGTCCTGCGAGGTGGCGATCGACACGCGACGGGTGGACAAGTAGGCCGAGCGCAATGGCCGCGACCGCGACCCTCCCGGCGGCCCTCGGCGGACGCGGCGTTCCCGCCGCGGCCCAACAAGTGGGTCGTCTCCGCCTCCATCCTGTTCGGGGGCATGATGGGCGCGATCGATACGAGCGTCGTCAACGTGTCGCTCGCCCATATTAAGGCGACGTACGGGGTCACCACCCAGGAAGTGACGTGGGTCAGCACCTCCTACCTGATCACCCTCGTGATCATCATGCCGCTCACCGCGTGGGTGGCGTCGGTGCTCGGCCGCAAGCGCATGTTCATGCTGTCGATCACCATCTTCACGATCGCGTCCGCCCTCTGCGGCATGTCCCGCACGCTCGGCGAGCTGATCGCCTTCCGGGTCCTCCAGGGGATCGGCGGCGGAGCGCTCCAGCCCGTCTCCCAGGCGATCATGCGCGAGACGTTCCCGCCGAACGAACAGGCGCAGGCGATGGGGATGTTTGCGATGATCGGCATGCTCGGCCCCGCGCTTGGGCCGAGCCTCGGGGGCTGGATCACGGACAACCTCTCGTGGCCGTTCATCTTCTTCGTCAATATCCCGATCGGGATCATCGGCCTGTTCATGGCGTCGCTGTTCATCATCGACCCGCCGTACATGCGGGCGCAGGGCATCCGCCGCATCGACGGCGTCGGCATCGGCCTGATGGCGGTCGGCCTCGCCTCGCTGCAGATCCTGCTCGAGCAGGGGGAAACGGACGGGTGGTTCGGGAGCCCGTTCATCACGACGCTCGTCATCGTCTCGGTCGTGGCCCTGACCGTGTTCGTCCTCTGGGAGCTGCGCGTGAAGGACCCCGTGGTGGACCTTCGCGTGCTGCGGAACGCGTCGTTTGCCTCCGGGACGATCGTGATCGGGGTGCTCGGCTTGGCGCTGTGGGGCGGCATGATTCTCATGCCGCTGTTCTTCCAGCAGCTGCTCGGCTACAGCGCGACGCAGGCCGGCGTGACCCTGATCCCCCGATCGCTCAGCATGCTCCTGATGATGCCGATCGCCGGCATGCTCTACAACCGACTCGGCGTGTACATCATGCTGCCCTGCGGCCTGCTGCTGAGCGGCGGCGCCGGGCTGATGATGGCGCAGTTCAACCTGAACACGAGCGAAGTGCAGATCCTCGTGCCGCAACTTTTACAGGGGATCGGGTTCTCGCTGATGTTCGTGTCGCTGTCCACCTCGTCGCTGTCCACGATCCCGCGGCCGCAGATGCAGAACGCCACCGGGATGTACAACCTGGTCCGGCAGCTGGGAGGCAGCCTGGGCACCGCGATCGTGATCACGCTGGTCGACCACAAGGTCGTGACCGCGAGCGCCAATCTGATGAAGTACGCGTCCATCTACAATCAGCAGTTCATGCAGTGGTGGAAGCTGCTGCAGGCGGGATTCATCGCGCACGGCAGCGATGCCACGACCGCCCACATGCAGGCGCTCGCGACGCTCCAGGCCTGGATCACCCAGCAGGCCTACGTGGTCGCATACGATTACGCGTTCGGTGTCATCGGCATCGTGTTTTTTGCGTGCCTGCCGCTGGTGCTGTTCATGCGGCGGGGCCAGCGGGTGTCCGCGTCGGACGTCGCATCCGCCGAGTAACGGGTGCTGGCGGCCGGACGGCGCCGGCAGTATACTAGACACGCTGGGCCCACGACGCGGGCCCGGTCCGGGCGCGGCCGACGGTCGCACGGGGCCGGACACGCTGATCGACAGCGAGGAGGGTGTCGTGCCGAAGATCACCGATCCGAGCGCCCCGGAATATTTCCTCGAGAGCTTCCCGCGGGATGACTTCCCGCGGTACATCTGGACGCACCGCCCCGCGACGCTGCCCCAGGAGGCGTGGACGACCGAAACGACACACCGGGACGGGCAGCAGGGCGGGCTGCCGCTGACCACCAGCCAGAGTCTCCGGATCTACGACCTCTTGTGCCGCTTTACCGGCACCTCGGGCGCGATCCGGCAGGCGGAGTTCTTCGTCTACCGCGCCTCCGACCGCGCCGCGCTGCAGGGCGCGCTCGAGCGCTTCCGCAGCGGCGCGCCGATCGAGCCGACGACATGGATCCGCGCGACCCCGAAGGACGTCGAGCTGATCAAGACCCTCGGGATGCGCGAGACCGGCATGCTGGCGTCCGCCTCCGACTACCACACCTTTCACAAGTTCAAGCCCGGCGGCCGCGTGCAGGCCGCCGGGACGTATCTCGACGCGGTGAAGATCTCCCTGGAGGCCGGCGTCCGGCCGCGGCTGCACCTCGAGGACGCCACCCGCGCGTCGATGGACTTCATGCTCGCCTTCATCGAGACCGTCATGGACACCGCGGCGCCGTATGGACCCTCGCTGCGGCCGAAGTTCCGGATCTGCGACACGATGGGACTGGGACTGCCGTACGACGACGTCGCGCTGCCCCGCAGCGTCCCGCTGATCTTCCGCGCGATGCGCAAGGCCGGGCTCGTGGCCGAGGACCTGGAGTTCCACCCGCACAACGACACCGGCCTCGTGGTCGCGAACTGTCTGGCCGCGATCCGCGAGGGATGCGGCGCGATCAACGGCACGTGCCTCGGCAAAGGGGAGCGCACCGGAAACGCGCCGCTCGAGCAAGTCCTCCTGCATCTCATCGGGATGGGATACTTCCCGACCGCGCGCCCCGACTTCACGGCGCTGAACGACCTCGCCGCGCTCTACGCCGAGATGGGCGAGCCGCTGCCGGCCAAGTATCCGCTGTACGGCCGCGACGCGCACCGGACCCGGGCGGGCATCCACGCCGACGGACTCAACAAGTTCTGGTGGATGTACGCGCCGTTTGACGTCCCGACCCTGCTCGGCCGGCCGCTCGAGGTCTCGCTGACCAAAGACTCGGGGATCGCCGGCCTGATCTTTCTGATCAAGCAGCACATGGGCATCGAGCCGGCGAAGGACGACCCGGGACTCCACGAGATCCACGCCTGGATGGAACACGAGTTCGACGGCGGCCGCCAGACGGCGATCGAGTGGGAGGAGCTGGAGCCGATCGTGCGCCAGCATCTCGATCATATCCGCGTTCGGCCCCAGCCGGCCAAAGCGTAGCCGCGGCCGCGTGCCACGGTCCGACGTCCGACGGGGGCCGCACTGATGACCGCGAAAGGTCTGTGCCGGTCCGCCCGGGGGTATGGTAATCGCGAAACCCTCGCGGCGATCCGCGCGTGCCGGATCGCAACTCCGAGTGATCCCGGCACGCGCTGGACAACAGCAGTAAAGGAGCGAGCGTGTTGACCGCCGCGGTGAGCCTGTCAGACGTGCTGGCCTCGCTGTCGTACGCGCTGGACCTCACGGAGGGCCAGACGGCCGGACACGCAATCCGATCGTGCCTGGTCGCGATGCGGCTGGCCGGAGCCGTCGGCCTCGACGCGGAGACGCGCTCCGCGCTGCACTACGCGGTCCTGCTGAAGGATACCGGCGGATCCAGCAACGCGGAGCGGATGGCCGCGCTGTTCGGATCGGACGACCATATCGTGAAGCGCCGGCTCCGCGCCCTCAACTGGCCCCGCAAGACCGATGCCGTCATCTCCGGCATTCGCTCGGCTGGCATCGGGCGTCCGCTGCCGGAGCGGGTGCGCCACATGAGCCGGATCGCGCTCACCGGATCCCGGAACACGCGGGAGCTCGTCCAGCTGCGCGCGCAGCGGGGCGCCGAGATCGCGCGGCGGCTCGAACTTCCCGAGGCCACGGCCCAGGCGATCCACGCGCTCGACGAGCACTGGGACGGCCGAGGCCATCCCGAAGGACTCGTGGGGGAGGCGATCCCGCTCCTCGCGCGCATCGTCGGGCTCGCCCAGACGGTGGAGGTGATCGTGACGGACCGCGGCGTGCCGTCCGCCCTCCAGACGATCCGCGCGCTGTCGGGCACGTGGTTTGACCCCGCGCTCGTCGAGACCCTGGCAGGGTGGGGCGAGGACGACGAGTGGTGGACGCGCGCGTGGAGCGATGAGGCGCGCGAGATGGTGCGCGACACGGAGCCCGCCGAGGCGGTGCGGCGCGTCGACGAGTCGCAGCTCGACCGGGTCGCCGAATCGTTCGCCGAGATCGTCGACGCGAAGACGGCCTTCACGTCCGGGCACTCGTCGCGGGTCGCCGCGTACGCCCGCGGGATCGCGGAGATGCTCGGCATGGACGCGGACGCCCAGCGGCGCCTCTACCGGGCCGGCCTGCTGCACGACATCGGGAAGCTCGCCGTGTCGAACCGCATCCTCGAGAAGCCCGGCCCGCTGAACGCGAACGAGCGTCAGGCCATCGTCGAGCACGCGACCCGGACGTGGGAACTCCTGTCCCGTGTCGACGCATTCCAGGAAGTCGCGCGGCTGGCCGCGCTGCACCACGAACGGCTCGACGGCAGCGGGTATCCGTGGCGGCTCACCCGCCCGCAGCTCAGCGCCGAGGCGCGGGTGCTGGCCGTGGCGGACACCTTCGAGGCGATGACGTCCTGGCGGCCCTACTGCGCGGAGGTCCCGCCGGACACCGCGATCTTCTTGCTGAAGCGCGAGGCCGACGAGCGGTTCGACGCCGACGCGATCGCCGCGCTCGAGCGCCGCGTCATCGACGCGGGCGACCAGCCGGCCCGAGGGGTCGGCGACCCCGCATCCGTGTAGCCGCGCCACCGCGTGACCGCGCCCGAAAGGCGCCCCGAGCCCCCGCAGCGAAACCTCTCTCACGTCCGCCCTCACACGGAGGTCATGCCCTCATGGACCGACAGGCTAGCGCGACCGTCTTGGACGCAATCCGCACCCGGCGGAGCGTCTCACGCATGAAGCCAGATCCGGTGCCCCGCGCGATGATCGAGCAGTGGCTCGATGCCGCGGTGTGGGTCCCCAACCACCGCGTCACGGAGCCGTGGACGTTCTACGTGCTGGAGGGCGACGCCAAGCGGAGGTTCGCCGAGCTCCGGCGCGACTTTCAGCGTACGAAGCTCCCGAACCCTGGCGCGCCGGAGGCGCAGGCCGTACTGGACAAGGCCTACGCGGGCGCCGCCGATGTGGGGGCGATCATCGTGTTCGCCGTCAAGCCGTCGAGCGATCCGGAGCTCGGCGAAGAAGACGTCTGGTCCACCTTCGGCGCGGCGTACGCGGTGATGCTCGCCGCCTGGAGCGACGGGGTGGGCACCTACTTCCGCTCCGGCGAGTTTCGCAGCTACGGCCCGCTCCGGGAGTACCTCGGCGTGACGCCGGACCAGCGCATCATCGGCATGCTGTACGTCGGCTACCCGGTCGACGTGCCGCAGCGGAAGCGCGCGCCGGGCGCGGCGAAGACCGTCTGGATGACCGGCCCCGAAGGCGCGCGGGCCGCCCGCTGATGCCGGCGGTCGCGGCCCCCTCGCGGGGCGTAGACCTGCTCGACACGCCGTCGCTGGTCGTGGACCTCGACCGGCTCGAGCGCAACATCGCCCGGTGGGCGGCGTACGCCAGGGACGCGGGCGTCAAGCTGCGTCCGCACGGCAAGACGCATAAGTGCGTGGAGATCGCGCGCCGGCAGCTCGACGCGGGCGCCGTCGGGCTCACGCTCGCGAAGACCGGGGAGGTCGAGGTGATGGCCGCCGCCGGCGTCCGGGACGTCTTCCTCGCCTACGAAATCATCGGCGGCCCCAAACTGCCGCGCCTGATCGCGCTGGCCCGCGACATCCGCGTCCGCGTGGGCGTGGACAGCCTGGAGAGCGCCGAGCCGCTCGCGGCCGCTGCCGCGCACGCCGGGCTCGAGCTCGAAGTGATGCTGGAGGTCGACTCGGGCCTGGGCCGCTGCGGCGCGGCGCCGGGAGCGCCGCTGCTGGAGCTGGCCCGCGGGATCGCGCGCCTCCGCGGCCTGCGCATCGCGGGCATCTTCACCTACCGCGGGTATCTCCCCGATCTGGACGCGGCGGGGCGCGAAGAAGGGGAGATCATGGTGCGCGAGGCGGAGCGCCTCCGCGCCGCGGGGTTTCCGATCGCGGAGGTCAGCGTCGGCTCCACGCCGACCGGCCGGCCGGCGGCGCGCGTGCAGGGCGTCACGGAGATCCGCCCCGGCACGTACGTGTTCAACGACGCGATGCAGGTGCAGTGGGGATCGGCCACGCTTGACGAGTGCGCCCTCACCGTGCTCGCCCGCGTGATCAGCCGTCCCTCCCGCGACGTCGCGGTCCTGGACGCGGGCAGCAAGGTGCTGACGAGCGAGTTCGGACCCTACAGCAGCCTAGGCCCGAGCCATGGGATGCTGCTCGATTACCCGGACTGTCAGATCGACCGCCTCTGGGAGGAGCACGGACGCGTGCAGCTGACCGAGGACGCGCGCCGCCTCAGGGTCGGGGATCTGGTCCACGTCCTGCCCGCGCACGTCTGCCCCACCGTCAACCTCGCCGAACGCCTTGTCGTCGCCCGCGGAGGTGTCGTACAGGAGACGTGGGCCGTCGCGGCCCGCGCGCAGGTCCAGTAGGCCGGGTCGGCCGCCGCCCTCGGCGCGCCGATCACGTCGACGGGCACCCCCGGGTGCCGGAAAGGACGGACCCAGATGGACGACTATAGAGCCGGGCTCACGCGCGGCCTCCTCAACACGCACGAGCGCGTCCAGTTGTGCACCGCCGACCTGAGCGACGAAGAAGCGGGGCGCGTGGTCGTCGGACTCACGCCGATGATCTGGCAGGTCGGGCACGTCGCGATGACCGAGGTAGGCTACGCGAAACGGGGCGGCGTCCCGGTCGAGGTGCCGTCGTCGTACGAGGCTCTCTTCAAAATGGGCACGGGCGGACAGGCGAAGTACCCGCCGCTCGCCGACGTGCGGGCGGCCTTCGAGGCGACGCACCAGGCGCTCCTCACGATCGCCGCCTCCGGAAACCTGGCCACCCCCGTCGAAGGCCGCGGCTACTCGAACGTGGGCGAGATGCTGGTCGGCGCGTGCGTCCACCGCGCGTACCACATCGGCAAGATGACCACGCTGCGGGCGCTCCTCGAGAAGAAGCGGCTGTTCGGATAGACTCCACTCCGGGCTGTACGCACGGCCATCCGTGTGCCGGAAAGGACGGGACTCTATGAACGCCAATTCGATGCCCGCCCGAGGGATTCTCAGCACGCACGAGCGCGTGCAGCTGTGCACGGCGGATCTGACCGACGAGGAGGCGGGCCGGGTGATCGCCGGGCTCACGCCGGTCATCTGGCAGCTCGGGCACATCACGCTGACCGAGGCCGGGTGGGTCACGCTCGCGGGGGTCCCGGTCGAGCTGCCGGGATCGTACGCGACCCTCTTCAAGCGGGGCACGGGCGGTCGGGCCGAGTACCCGCCGCTCGCCGAGGTGCGGCAGGCATTCGAGCGGACGCACGAGGCGCTCCTCAAGGCGGCCGCCACCGCGGACTACGACACGCCGACCCCGAGCGAGGGACGCTCCTACTCCAACGTCGGTGAGTTGATGGTGAGCGCGTGCGTCCACCGCGGGTACCACATCGGCAAGATGACCACGCTGCGGGCGCTCCTCGGGAAGCGGCAGTTGTTCTGAGAGGCGGCCACGCGCTCGCCCACGTGCGCGTCGCGACGAGCCGGGGCAGGAGGAGGGCGGGATGACGGACCAGGAGCTGCTGGAGCGCGGACGCGCGATACGTCGGCGCCTCTGGCCTGACCGCGAGGGCGGCATCGCGGTGTTCCGCGCCCTTGACCCGGGGTATGCGGACTTCATCACCGAGCACGCCTACGGCGGGGTGTACGGCGACGAGACCATCGAGCTGCGCACCCGGAGCCTCATGACCTGCGCGGTGCTCATCGCACTCGGGCGGAACGCCGAGAACCATCTCCGCGGCGCCCTCAACATCGGCGTCACGCCCGCGGAACTGATCGCGATGTTTAAGCAGGTCGCGCTCTACGCCGGGTATCCCGTGGTCAATGACGCGTTCGGGACGCTCAAGGCCCTGCTGGACGAGCGCCAGACGAAGGCGGCGAAGCCGAAGACGTAGCGCCCCTCCCCAGCATCGGCCGCGCGAGCCCCGCCGCCGCGGCCTCCGACCGGTCCGCTCCGGCGAGCCCGGGCTCCCAGAGCGTCATGGAGAACGCGGCGATGTCCCCCGCCGAGGCGAGCCGCGCGACCGCGTCGCGCACCGTCTCGGCCGAGGGTCCGCCCGAGGCGCGATAGCTCACCGCGGGCATTTCCCCCGGATCGACGACGTCGACATCCAGGTGCACGTACAGCGGCCCCGCGGGCAGCGGCATCTCGAGGAGCCGGGGCACGGTCACGTGAGCCACCCGCGACTCCGCGATCGCCCGCGCTTCGCCAGGATCCAGATCTCGACCGTCAACCAGCACGATCCGGTCCTCCGGGATCGGCCGGAGGCCCACCGCGCGCGCGATGGTCTGCTCCCCGCGCCCCACCGCCATGGCGAGCGGCATCCCTCCCAGAAACCCCGAGGGCGTGGTCTCCCACGTGTTGAAGTCGCCGTGCGCGTCCAGCCAGATCAGCGCCGGCGCCACGCCGCGCCGCTGCAGTCCGGCAAGCACGCCGAGCGTCAGCACGCAGTCGCCGATGTAGACGGCGCGCACAGGGTTCGCGGCCGTGCGCGCGGCGATCGCGTCGCAGAGTACCCCGAGTCGCTCCTGCGGCGTCCCGTCGGGGAGCGACGGGCGCAGCACCTCGTGCTCGACGTCGACGCGCGGCACCGGCATCGGCTGTCCGATGCGAAACGGTACGATCAGGACCGGGGCGTGCGCGGCGCCGCTCACCCGCTCATTCTGGCAGGCCCGCGGGCCGCGGGCAAGACGCCGCCGTTGACAGGACGCATCCGCCCTGCGATGCTTGGCCTCACCGAGCCCAGCGGGGTCGACCCAGAGGAGGTCCGATGGACGCGCGGTTTCTGACCTATCTCGCCGTGGCGGCGGTGCTGATCGTGACGCCAGGGCCAGATATGGCCCTCGTCGCGCGCAACGCGTTCAAAGGCGGCGCGCGGGCGGCCCGGGCGACCGCGTTCGGCGTCGGGACCGGCATCCTCGGCTGGGGCCTGTGCTCGGCCCTGGGGCTGGCGGCGCTGCTCGCGACGTCCGCGGCGCTGTTCGCGGGACTGAAGCTGGCGGGCGCGCTGTTCCTCGTGTGTCTCGGTCTCCGCAGCCTCTGGGCGGCCGCCCGGAGATCCGAGGAGCCCGCGGTCCCCGCCCCTGCGCGGCCGGCGCCGCTCGGCGCCCGGGACGCCTACCTGCAGGGGCTGTTCGGGAATCTCTTGAATCCGAAGGCCGGCGTCATCTTCATCGCGATCGTGCCCCAGTTTATCGAGCCCTCGGACGGACCGCTCCGCATCGCCGCGATGACTGCGGCCTTCGTGATCATGGTCACGGCCTGGCTGACGCTGTACGGCGCCGTCGTCGCCCGCGCGGCCGCGCGATTCGGCCCACGGGTGCGGCGCGCCCTCGACGGCGCGGCCGGCACCGTCATGGTCGCCCTCGGCGTGCGGCTCGCGGTCGAGCGCCGCTAGGCGGCGCGCCCGCGCCTACTTCGCGAGGTAGGCGTCGCTGAACGCGGGGTAGACGAGGTAGTTGTACTTGACTCCCTGCACGTTCGGCCGGCGCACCCACACCGCCAGCTCGTCCATCATCGGAATCGCGACCGCGCGGTCGAGCAGCGTCCGGTCGAGCTGGAGATAAATGGCGCGGCGCTTGGCCGGATCGAGCGTGCTGCGCCCCTCGGCCAGCATCCGATCGGTCTCGGGGTCCGAGTAGCAGGACCAGTTGAAGTTGCTGCCGATGTTCGCCGATCCGAACAGCGCGTAGAGCGTGTCGGGATCGTTCGCGCGCAGGAAGATCGTGCCGAAGTTGTCCGCGCAGGTGAAGTTGTCCTGGGTCCGGGCGCCGAACGCCTGGCTCTTGATCTGCGCTTGGAACCCGAGATCCAGCAGCTGGCCCTGGACCGGCTGGATGTCCGGCAGATCGCCGCCGCCCGAGTTGAGCGAGTTGATGACCACCTGCAGCGGCTTGCCGTCCTTCACGCGCACGTGGTTGGGTCCCATCTTCCATCCCGCTTCGTCCAGCAGCTGGCCGGCCTTCTGCGGATCGTACGGATACGACGCGCACGCCACCGGGTCGGGCAGCAGGATGTGGCTGACGTACCCGCACGCCGGCTGGCCGAGCCCCCGGTAGATCGCCGCGATGATCGCCCGGCGGTTGATGCCGTACAGGATCGCCTGGCGGACCCGCACGTCGTCGGTCGGCGGCTTGCGCACGTTGATCAGCCACAGGTAGGCGGATCCGGGAAACGGGTACGAGTCCACCTTGATCTGCGGATCCCGCTGCAGCTGGCTCAAAATCGACCCGGTGGTCGTGCCGTAGCCGAGGATGTAGATCATCTGCGTCTCGCCCGACGACAGCGTGATCGCGCGGGTCATGCTCTCCGGGATGATCTTCCAGATCACGCGATCGAGGTACGCTGGGCCCTCGTGGTCGCTCCAGGGCTCGCGCCGGGTGAACGACGGGTTCCGGACCATCGTGATGTGGTCGGCGCTCACGTACTCCGAGGCCATGAACGCGCCGGTGCCGACCGGCGCCCGGCCGGTCTGGGCCGGCGTCTGCGTGGCGGTCGTCTTCGGCGACACCATGCCGAGCGTGCCGGCGGCGGCGTACGACAGGAAGGGCGCGTACGGGTCCTTGAACCTGATCTCGACGGTGTGGGAGTCGACGACCGTCGTCCCCGTGTAGCCGACCAGGGCGGTAATGGATCCGCCCGCCCGGAAGTTGGGGTTCACGATGCGGTCGAGGTTCCATTTGACCGCGTCCGCGTCGAACGGCGCGCCGTCGGAAAAGCGCACGTCGGTCCGGAGATCGAACGTGAACGTCCGTCCGTCCGGCGACACGGTGTACCGGGTGGCGAGCCACGGCAGGAGCTTGCCGGCGGGATCCTGGTACAGGAGGCTCTCGTTGATGTTGAGGCTGCCCACGAGATACGAGGCGGCCGCGGCGGACTGGTGGGGATCCAAGGTCGTCGGATCCACATCGAGCCCGATCGTGAGCGTGCCGCCCGGGACCGGCGCGGCGCCCACGCCGGCGCCGCCGAGCAGCAGGATCGCCGCCGCGGCCAGCACCCCGCCGAACCACCGGTGTCGTTCGCGTCGCGCACTGCGTTCACGCATCGCCGTCACCCTCCCGCCGGCGCTTGGCCGACCGCGCCGCCGCGCTAGGCTCTTCGCGCCGCGCGCGCCAGATCCTCGTCGACGGGGTGGCGCGCGCGTGGACGGCCCGGCGCGCCGGGGTGGCTAGATCGCGACCTGGCGGCCGATCTCGACCAGTGAATCCGACGGGATCCGCAGGTAGTCGCTCACGTGGACGGAGTTGCGCTGCATGAAGCCAAACAGCATCTCAAGCCACTTCGGGACTCCCATGCCGTCGTCGCGCGCCACGATGGTCTCAAACCCAGCGTAGTACGTGATGTCGGAAAAATTGATCGCGCACCCTTCGGCCCGGGCCTGCGCCAGGAGGCCCGGAAGATCCGGCCGCTCCATGAAGCCGTAGCGGGCGGAGACGCGCCAGAAGTTGGGGGCGATCTCCGCGAACGTCAGCCGCGCGGCGTCCCGGATGTAGGGAACCGGCTCCGTGTTGACCGTCAGCACCAGCAGCCGCTCGTGCAGCGCCCGGTCGTGCCGAACGTGCCAGATCATGACGGGCGGCACATCCAAGCTGGTGCGGGTCAGGAAGACGGCCGTGCCCGGCACGCGCGGGACGCCACCCTCTGCGACCTTCTCCAAGAACGTGCCGACGGGAATGACCACTTCCCCAAGCCGCGCCGTCACCTCCCGCGCGCCGCGATGCCAGATGAGCATGACGCCGTACACGAACAGCGCCAGCACGAGCGGCACGTATCCGCCGGACGCGACCTTGGCCAGGTTGGCCGTGAAATACGACAGATCCACCACGACAAACGCGCCGGCGACGGCGCCCGCCTTCGCGAGGCTCCAGTCCCAGACCGCCTGCATCGCGAGAAACACGAGTACGTCGGTCGCCAGCATGGTGGCCGATACGGCGATCCCGTACGCGGCCGCGAGATTGTCCGACTTGCCAAATCCGATGGCCAGCCCGCACGTGGCGATCATGAGCATCCAGTTGACGGTCCCGACGTAGATCTGCCCGTACCCTTCCGCGGACGTCTGCGTGATGCGCAGCCTCGGCAGCCACCCGAGCTGGATCGCCTGGCGCGTCATCGACGCGGCGCCGGTGATGATCGACTGGCTGGCGATGATCGTCGCGACCGTCGCGAGGACAACGAGCGGGATGAGCAGCGCGGGCGGGCAGAGGCGGTAGAAGATGTTGTCGGACGTGGGCGCGCCCGAGAGGACGGCCGCGGTCTGCCCCGCGTAGTTGAGGACCAGGCTCGGAAAGACGAGCGCCGACCACGCCAGCCGGATGGGCGCGGCACCGAAGTGCCCCATGTCCGCGTACAGCGCCTCAGCCCCCGTCACGCAGAGAAACACGCCGCCGAGCACGAGAAACCCGGCCCGCCCGTGGGAGAACAGATAAGACAGGCCGTACGCCGGATTGATTGCGAGCATCACCGACGGATGCTGCGCGACGCCCCAGAGTCCGAGCAGGCCGATCGCCACGAACCACACCAGCATGATCGGGCCAAACGCCCTGCCGATCCGCGCCGTGCCCTGAGGCTGAAAGCAAAACAGCGCGACGAGAATCACCACGGACGCCGGCAGGACGTAGGCGCCGAGCGACGGCGCGATGATGTTCAACCCTTCGACCGCGGACAGGACGGAGATCGCCGGCGTAATCGCGCCGTCGCCGTACAGCAGCGCGGCGCCCAGCAGCCCGACCGCGAGCACGACCGGCCCGGGGTTGCGTTTGCGCACCAGCAGCGCCATGAGCGCGAGAATGCCGCCTTCGCCCTCGTTGTCGAACCGCATGGCGACGGAGACATACTTGAGACTGGTCACGATGATCAGGGTCCAGATGATCAGCGACAGGGCGCCGAGGATGACGGGCGGATCGGGGTGCGGGCCGGTAAGGTTCAGCACCGTCTTCAGGGTGTAGAGCGGGCTGGTGCCGATGTCGCCGAACACGACACCCAGGGCGGCGAGGCTCATCGCCCTTAGGGTCGCGCCGCGGGGAGAAGGAATGGGAGCCTCAGATCCTGTGCCAGGCATCACAGCCCCCAGTCATCGCGCCGCGCCGCCGCGTCTCGCACATCGGCTCGCCGTCTGTACGTGGTGTCCGCCGCCCCCGCGTGAGGGGATGTGGATATCGTCTGGGACGCGGCCCCGGCTCGGCTACCGCCCGCCGCCCCGCGAGAACTTGGGATCGTCGAACGTCCCCCGCACCGAGAACGCGACCTGCTTCCCGGCGGCGCCCGACGTCCCCGGCACAACCTTGCGCAGCAGCCGCCCCACCGCCGAGAGGACGCCCTTCGACGGGGCCGATGGCGGAGTGCTCAAGGCACCCGTCCCCGAGTAATCCAGGGTCTGATCGAAGCCGAAGCTGCCCCGGACCGTGCCTTCGAGCCCGTCCCCATCGAGGCGAATGGCGTTGCTGTACACTCGCCGGTGCGCGATGCGCACGTCTCCGCCGAGGTAGCTGAACCGCGTGGGCCCCGCGGGCACGGTGATCAGGCGCACCGCCGTGGCGAACTTCACCATCGCACCCTTGAGTTCCAGTCTCGGGAACGAGCCGTCGCGCACGGCAAACGTCCCCGCCCCCGTCAGGACCGCCTCGGGATCCCCTCCGGCGTCGGTCGCCAGCCCGAGGTCCGCGTCGAGCGACCCCGTCAGCCTCGCGTCCCCGGCCGAGAGGGCGCTCACCGCCCGTGCCACGTTGAGGCCGCGCACCGTCGTGGTCGCGACCACGGGCAGGCCCGCGGCGGTATACTGCAGCGAGGCCGCGCCCCGGATCGTCCCGCCGTAGGCGGAGAGCGCATACGGAGCCACTTGAATCTCGTTCGTGTAGACGCTCACCCGACCGCGCACCCCGGTCGCCTCGAGCGGAGACAGGACGACCCGGTCAATGGCGATCATACCGCTCGCGAGGAGGCGCCGAGCCGGCGCGACGGCGAAAGCACCGCGCGCACCGCGGATCACGAGCCGCTTCATGCCGGCGACATCGAGCTCGGGAACCGCGACGTCGAACATGATCACCGAGAGTGGCTCGAGCTCGGCGATCGCGACCGTTCCCGTCATGCGCATCGGACCGAGGGCGGCGGCGAACGTGGCGCGCGCCGCGCCGTCCTTGATGACGAGGGTGCCCGCGTCGAACCGCACCGGGGCGGCCAGCAACGGCGTCGTGATCTGCGCGCCCCGCAGGACGGCGGTCGCGTCGAGCTGCTTCGTCGGATCGGGCGCGGTCAGATCGATGGGACGCGCGCTGGCGCTCACTCCGCTCACCGTGAGTAGGGGTGTGACCTTCCCCGTGTGCGCGTCGAAGCCGGCCACGGCGATCTCCGCGTTCGTCACCGCGATCGCGCCCACGCGACCAAGCTTCAGCAGGCCCCCTCGGAGATGCAGCTCCAAGTTCGTTCGCCCGGTCGTGTCTCGGAGCACATTCATGCGCACGCCGCTCAGGGTCATGGACGTGATGTCCAGCTCGCGCGACAGCAGCGCGCGCAGCGCAAGGTTGAGATCGACGGACTTCACGAGGACCGTGTCGCCCTGCGGGAATCCCGGCGGGTTTCCGATCCGGACGTTGATGGCCTGCAGATACACCGTCGGCACCACATGAAGCCGCACCGCGTCGATCTGGACCGGGCGTTGAATCTTGGCCTCGAGCGTCCGGATCAGCATCGGCCTGACGCGGTCGACCGGGACGAGCAACGGCACCGCGGCGGCCCCGAGCAGCCCGAGCAGGAGGACGATGCCGCCGACCCGGAACCACTTCGTCCTGTACCACGCGATGGCCACGGCTCGGGATCCTTCCTCTCCGGCGTCAGCCCACGGCGGATCCGGCGCGCCCCGCGATCCCCGCGGCGCGCGAGGACGTCGGTGGGCCGACGCGAGCGGCACGGGGTCTAACCCAGCCGAGCGCGGCAGGGTGCCTCGCGTGTGGCGGGCGAGGGCGGTCTCGACGACGACAGTTCCGCGGTGGCTGTCAATTCACCCTTCAGTATAGCGCAGGGTCTCGCGAACGCCGGCACCCGAGGACGCTCAGAGCCGCGGGCATAGGACAACGCCACCGCGGCGTAGTAGTGAACCGGCATGACGACACGCCGACGCTCACGCGCACCGAAGCCCCTCACCCGCAGGCGCAGACCCGCGCGCCGCGCGCGGCCCGCCGCGGGCGGAGAACTCCGCGAGGTGATCCGCCTGCAGGGCCTATCCGGCCGGACCCTGCGCGAGGCCCCGATCGCGGTCGCGCTCGAACCGGCCTCCGTGTTCAGGACGCTGCCGTGAACGATCCGCTGTACGCCACGATCGGCGAGCTCCACCGCGCGCTCCGGCGCCGGCGCATCTCCTCCATGGAACTGACGCGGCTCGCGCTCGACCGCCTGTCTACCGTGGGACGGAGCTACCACGCCGTCGCGCGGATGCTCCCCGAGCACGCGCTGCGCGAGGCCCGGGCCGCCGACCGCCGGCTGCGGGCCGCCCGCGGCGCAGGCCCCCTCACCGGCATTCCGTACGGCGCGAAGGACCTGCTGGCGCTCCGCGGCGTCCCGACAACCTGGGGGGCGCCGCCATTTGCCCGGCAGATCTTCGACTACGACGCCGCGGTGATTACGTCGCTTCGACGTGCCGGAGCCGTGCTCGCTGCCAAGCTGGCGATGATCGAACTGGCGGGCGGAGGGGGCTATCGGTGGCCGTCGGCGTCGCTGACGGGACCGGCGCGCAACCCGTGGAATCGCGACCACTGGACCGGCGGCTCCTCGAGCGGCACCGGGGCCGCGGTGGGCGGCGGCATGGTCCCGTTCGGCATCGGCTCGGAGACCTCGGGCTCGATCCTCTCGCCGTCGTCGAGTTGCGGCGTGACCGGCCTGCGCCCGACCTACGGCCTCGTGAGCCGCTACGGCGCGATGGCGCTTGCCTGGACGATGGACAAGATCGGCCCGATGTGCCGCACCGCGGAGGACTGCGGGCTCGTGCTCGAGGCGATCGCGGGCGGCGACCCGCGCGACCCGGGAACGGCCGGACGCGGGTTCGAGATGCACCGGCGACCCCGCAAACCGTCGGAGCTGCGCGTCGGCTACGCGCCGGTGGACTTCGACGAGACCGCCCACCCGTCGATCCGGGACGCGCTCAACGGGGCGGTCCGGGAGTTCCGCCGGCTCGGGGTGCGTCTCCGCCAGGTGTCGCTCCCGCCGCTGCCGATCGATTCAGCGGCGAGGATCGTCATCCGCGCCGAGGGATCGACGATCTTCCAGGACCTGATCGACAGCCCGCGCCTCAAGGACCTGGCCGACCAGCGGCAGGCGCTCGGCCTCGTCGCGGGCCTCGAGGTGTCCGCCCGGGACTACCTGAACGCGATGCGCGTCCGCCGGCTGCTGCAGGAGGCGTTCGCCCACATCTTCACCGAGGTCGACGTCCTGCTCGCCCCGGCCCGTCCGGGTCCCGCGCCGCGGGTCGACGAGCCGATCGATCCGGAGTGGCGGCCGGCGCGCGCGGGCAAACGGCCCCGCACCGGTCCGGCGTTCCCGCCGGCGCGCGGCAACGCCGCGCTCACCCCCGCGGGGAATCTGGCGGGGCTGCCGGGGCTGTCGCTGCCCTGCGGCTTCAGCACCTCGGGCCTGCCGGCCGCGGTCCAGTTGGTGGGAGGACCGTTCGAGGACGCGACGCTGATCGATCTCGGCCGCGCGTTCCAGGACGCGACGGACTGGCACACCCGGCGCCCCCCGATGCCGGCGCCGCGCGGATCCGCCTAGCGGGTGCGCTCCGCGGGACTCAGGTCGCCGCGCCGACGCTCGCCCGAAACGCCGTCCAGGCGGTGTCGGCGGCGCCCGGCCGGTACATCACGTCGAGGGTCGTCATCGCCAGCCCCTTCGCCGCGTTCAGCATCGCGCGGTACCCCTGGTCCGAGCCGGCCGCCTCTCGAAACTCAGGAGTGTGGCCGGCCACGTCGCCGTCGACGATCGAGAGGTACGGATGGATCGTCGGGCAGATCATGCTGACGTTGCCGATGTCCGAGGACCCGATGCCGCCCGACTTCGGCGGCTCCTCGCCCTCGACGCCGAGCCGGGCGAGGTTCTCCCCGAAGAACCCGACGAGCACCGGGCTGTTGTTGCGCTCCGCGTAGGTGTGGCCGGTCTCCATCTCCACCCGGGCGCCGGTCGCGATCGCCGCACCCTCCGCGCACCGCTTCACCTTCACCATGACCTCCCGCTGGGCGCTGCGCGTCGCCGCGCGTATGCTGAACCGCCCTTCCGCGTACTCGGGCACGACGTTCGGCGCGTCGCCGCCCTTGGTGACGATCCCATGGATGCGCACGTCGCTCGTCACGTGCTGGCGGAGGGAGTCGATCGCGTGAAACGTGAGGAGAAGGGCGTTCAGCGCGTTGATGCCGCGCTCCGGCATCGCGGCCGCGTGCGAGGACTTGCCGTGGAACTTGACCGTGAGGCGCTGCGACGCGAGCGCGCCGCGCGCCCACCAGTTCGAGCGCGACGGGTGAAACATCATCACGGCGTCCATGCCCTCGAAGATGCCCGCCTCGGCCATGATCACCTTGCCGCCGCCGCCCTCCTCGGCGGGGGTGCCGAGGATCGTCAGCGTCCCGGGCAGCGAGGGCACGGCGCGGTGCAGCGCGACCGCCGCGCCGACGCTGGCGGTGCAGATCAGGTTGTGGCCGCACGCGTGGCCGAGCCCGCGCAGCGCGTCGTACTCCGCGAGCAGCGCCACGTGCGGGCGCGCCCGCGAGCCGCGGACGGTCCCGCGAAACGCGGTCTCCATTCCGGCGATGTTGCCCTCCATCGCGAACCCGGCCGCCTTCAGGAACTCGGTCAGCCACGCGCAGGCCTGGCGCTCCTCGAACTGAAACTCGGGGTGCTCGAAGATCCGCTTGCCGAGCGCGACGAGATCGCCGCTGAGTCCGTCCACTTCCTTGCAGACGCGGTCCTTGAGCGCGTTGAGGTCGTCCACGGTCGATCACCTCACGAGGATGGCGCGAGTCCGCGGGCTGGCCTGATGCGCTTCGCCAAGGAGACCCCGCCGTCCCTGCGAAAGTAGCGGGGCGGGGCGGAGCAGCGCAGGTTCCGAGTGGAGGAGCACATGAGTGACGCACGGTGGGACCGCCGGTGCGAATCGTGCGGCGCCACCTACCATTACGAGGACTGCGTGTGGCGGTGCCGCTGCGGCGGCCTCCTGAGCGTGGCGCACACCGTCCGGTTCACAGGGCCCGGCCCGGGCCAGGGCCTGTGGCGGTACCGCGACAGCGTGCCCGCGCCCGACGGGGTCGAGCCGGTCTCGCTCGGCGAGGGCGGCTCTCCGCTCGTCCCCGTGGGCGGGGAACCCGACCGCCTCTACGCCAAGGTCGAGTACGAGGCGCCGACCGGCGCGTTCAAGGACCGCGGGACCTCGGTCGTCGTGACGCGCTTCCGCCATCTCGGACTCCGGCACGTGATCGAAGACTCCTCGGGCAACGCGGGCGCATCGATGGCGGCGTACTGCGCGGTTGCCGGGATCCGGTGCACCGTCTACGTGCCCGCGGCGGCGTCCGCGGCCAAGCTCACGCAGATGCGGACCTACGGGGCCGAGGTGGTGCCGGTTCCCGGAGATCGCACCGCCGTGGGGGACGCGGCGATCGCGGCCGCGGAGCACGCGTATTACGCGAGCCACGCGTGGGATCCCTACTACGCCGAGGGGCTGAAGACCACGGCGTTCGAAATCGCGGAGCAGCTTGACGGCGCCCCGGCCCGCGTGGTGCTGCCGGTCGGGCAGGGCACGATGCTGCTCGGGCTGGCGAAGGGATTTCGCGAGCTGTTCGCGTCCGGACGCATTCATCGGCTGCCGGCGCTCGTCGCGGTGCAGAGCGACGCGTGCGCGCCGCTCTACGAGGCGTTCCACCGCAACCTGGACCACCTGCCCGCGGTGCGGCCGCGGCCCGGCCTCCTCGCCGAGGGGATCGCGACCGCCTCGCCGCTGCGCTGGCGGGCGCTGCTCGAGGCGGTCCGCGAGAGCGGCGGCACGATCGTCCGCGTCGCCGACGAAGCCATCCCCGGCGCGCTCGCGGACCTCGGGCGCCGCGGCCTGTTCGTCGAGCCCACCACCGCAGTCGCGTACGCCGGCCTCACCGAGCTGCGCCGCGCGCACGGCGCCCTCGAGGGCGCGACGGTCCTGATCCTCACCGGCTCGGGCCTCAAGGCGAGCGCGGTCATCCAGAGCCTGGCCCTCGGAGGGGTTGCATGATCGCCCGCGGGCGCCACCGCCGGGCGCTGGCCCCGGTGCTCGCGATCGCCGCGTTGCTCGTGGTGACGCTCGCGCCGGGCCGGAGCTCGGGCGCCGGGGCGGACACCCGCGCGGTGCTCCCCGCGCTGCAGCAGACGCTCGACCACTATCTGGCCACGCGCTCGGCGATCGAGCACATCTCCGCGGCGTCGCTGAGCGTCAGCGTGCGCGGGGCCTCGACGAACATCAACGTCACGGCCGGCCGGACCCGGATCGGCGGCGGGGCGCCGGTCGCGCCCGGCGACCTCTTTCAGATCGGCAGCAACACGAAGGCGTTCACGGCCGTGATGCTGCTGCAGCTGGAAGCGGAGGGAACGCTGCGCATCGACGACCACCTCGGCCGCTGGCTGCCGCAGTACCCGGCGTGGAAGGACATGTCGATCCGGAGCCTGCTCGACATGACCACCCGCATTCCCACCTACGACGACACGCCGGAGTTCATCAGCGCGCTGGGGAGCGGGCCGGACACCGACTGGACGCCCGCGGAGCTCGTGGCGTTCTCCTACCCGGCGGTCGGACCGGCGCCGCCTCGGGGACCGGGCTGGGTCTATTCCAACACCAACTACATCATGGCGCAGATGATCGTCGAGAAGGCCACCGGCGACACCTACACGAACGAGCTGACCCGCCGGCTGCTCGGGCCGCTCGGCCTGCGGGCGACGTATTACAGCCCGAGCCACTACCCGCCGGCCGTGATGGCGCGCCTGGTGGCGGGATACTACTTCAACGACGATCCGTCGCTGCGGCCGGCGGCGTCACTGATCGGCCGGGACGTGAGCGCGCTCAGCCTGTCGTGGGCGCAGGGCGCGGGCGGCATGGTCTCGACCATGGAAGACCTCACGACGTGGGTCCGGGCGCTGTACGAAGGCCCCGCGCTCGCCCCCGCGCAGCGCCGCGAGCTGCTGCGCATCGTCTCGACCAACACCGGCGCCCCGATCGTGACGACGACGCTCCGGGACCCCCGGGGCTTTGGACTCGGGGTGGCGCAGGTGACGACGGCCGAGACGGGCACCGTGTGGTTCTACGAGGGGGAAACGCTCGGCTACCGCGTGCTCTACGCCTACGTGCCGACCACCGGCACGATCATCGCCGTGGGCCTCAACAGCCAGCCCACCTCGATCCCGGGCCGCAACGACGACCACATCGGGCAGCTCATGGGGGCGATCTACGCCGTCCTGCACCGCGCGCACCTCGCCTGATCGCGCCGCGCGCGCGCCGGCCTAGGAGACCTGGACGATCATCTCAATTTCGACCGGGATGTCAAACGGCAGCGCGACCATGCCGACCGCCGACCGCGCGTGCCGACCGCGATCCCCGTAGAGGGCGACCAGCAGATCGGACGCGCCGTTGATCACCTCCGGCTGCCGGACGAAGTCGGGCGTGCTGTTCACCATCGCGAGCAGCTTCACGATGCGCCGGACCCGGTCGAGATCGCCGATCGCCTCTTTGAGCGACGCGAGGCAGTTGAGCATCACGAGCTTCGCCGCCTCGTAGCCCTCCGCCACCGAGAATTCCCGACCCAGCTTGCCCCGATACGCCGCCGCGCCGTCCTTGGTCGGACCGTGGCCCGACAAGAACACGAGGTCGCCGACCTGCACGGCGCGGACGTAGTTGGCCACCGGCGCCGGAGCGTCGGGGAGCGTCAACCCCATCGCCTGGAGCTTTCGTTCTACTTCGGACACGATGCGCCTCCGAGGGTCCCACGACATGAACGCGCTAACCCGCCTGACGTTCCACGCGGCGCGCGCACGTTCCTACGGTGAGCGGGCGGGGGAAGCGCGGGGCCGCGAGGAGAATCACGGCGGGAGAAGACGCACCGCGGATCGCCGCGCCCCCGGGGAGGGATTCGATGGACTCCGAGTTGTGCTACCTGTCGGCGGTCGAGCTCAGTGACCGCATCGAGCGCCGCTCGCTCTCGCCCGTCGAGATCGTGACGGCGCTGCTCGAGCGGATCGCGCACTACAACGACACGCTCCACAGCTACATCACGGTGTGCGGGGAGACGGCGCTGCGCGACGCGCGCGAGGCCGAGCGGGAGATCGCCGCCGGCCGCCGGCGGGGCCCGCTGCACGGGCTGCCGGTCGCCCAGAAGGACATCATCTTCACGCGGGGCATCCGGACGACGTGCCACTCGCGGACCCTCTTGGACTTCGTGCCGGACGCGGACGCGACCGTCGTGCGGCGGCTCGCGGACGCGGGCATGATCCTGCTCGGCAAGACCAACACGACGGAGTTTGCCACCGGCGGCACGGACGTCTTCGGCGTTCCCCGGAATCCCTGGGACACGTCGCGGTACACGAGCGGCTCGAGCGCCGGATCCGGGAACGCGCTCGCGGCGGGGCTCGCGATCCTCGCGACGGGGTCCGACACCGGCGGGTCGATCCGCGGGCCCGCGAGCTACTGCGGCATCGTCGGGCTCAAACCCACTTACGGACGGGTCAGCCGGCACGGCGTGTTCCCGCTCAGCTGGAGCATGGACCACGTCGGACCGATGGCCCGCTCGGTCGCGGACTGCGCCGTCCTGCTCCGGGCGATGGCAGGCCCGGACCCGCTCGATCCCACCGCGTCCGGCCGGCCGGTGCCGGACTACGCCGCGGACATCGACGCGGGCGTGCGGGACCTGACCCTCGGAGTGCCGGCGCAGTACTTCTACGACCAGATCGATCCGGAGGTCGGCCGCCTCGTGCGCGCGGCGCTCACGCGCCTCGAGGAGCTGGGCGCCCGGGTCGAGCCCGTCGACCTGCCGCGCGCCGCGGACGCCGCCCCGGCCGGCTGGCTGCTGCTCGCCGCGGAGGCGTTCGGCGTGCACGCGCCCGCGGATGCGGCGGCAGTGGGAGGAGTACGGACCCCGCGCACGCCGGCGCATCGCGTCGGGCGCGTTCTTCACCGCCGCGGAGTATCAGCAGGCCGCCCAGATCCGCGCCCTGTGGTGTCAGGACCTCTCGCAGGCGCTCCGGCGCGTCGACGCGATCGTCACCCCGACGATGCCGGCGCCGGCGTTTACGCTGGAGGTCGAGGCGGCCGGGCCTCCCGCGGACATCGGCAAGTTCACGATCCCCTTCAACCTGACCGGACATCCGGCGCTCAGCGTGCCCTGCGGGTTTACGGCCGGCGGGCTGCCGGTCGCGATGCAGCTCGTCGGCAAGGCGTTCGACGAGACGACGCTGCTCCGGATCGGCCGCGCGTACGAGCAGCACACCGAATGGCACACACGGCGTCCCGCCCTGGAGGTGACCGCATGACGTCCTTCACGCGCGAGTGGCTCGCGGCCGAGGCCGCGCAGCAGGGCCTGCGCCTCGACGACGCCGACGCCGACGCGATCTACGAACGGGTGGCGATGATCAAGGCGCAGATGGCGCGCCTCCGGCCCGACGACGCGTCGAGGATGCTCGAGCCCGTCTATCGGTTCGTGCCGCCCGACTGACCCGCCGACACGCCCGAGGACGCGAGACTCCGGATGCGCGACACGCACGACGCCTTCGGCCACGCGCTCCGCGACTACCTACGGGGCCGTGGCCGCGGGTACGAGGTGATCGAGCGCGACGACGGCTACGTCGATATCTCGGGCGGACGCGAGCAGTTCCTCGCCGAGTACCGCGACTGGCCGCCGCGCCACCGGCAGGCCGTGCGGCTCGCGCGGGGCCGGGTGCTGGACATCGGCTGCGGAGCCGGCCGGCACGCCCTCTATCTCCAGCGCCGCGGGCTCGACGTGCTCGGCATCGACGTGTCCCCGCTCGCCGTCGCGGTGTGCCGCCGCCGCGGGCTCAGACACGTGAGGGTCCTGTCCATCGGCGACGTCGGCCCGTCGCTCGGGACGTTCGGCACCGTCCTCATGCTCGGCAACAACTTCGGGCTCTTTGGAAGTCGCGCGCGGGCGCGGCGGCTGCTCGCGCGGCTGCACGCGATCACGGATCCGGACGCCCGCATTCTCGCGGAGAGTCTCGACCCCCACGACACCGACAATCCGGCCCATCGCGCGTATCACCGCGCGAACAGGCGCCGCGGCAGACTGCCGGGGCAGGCGCGGATCAGGGTCCGGTACCGGCGCTACGCGACGCCGTGGTTCGACTATCTCCTCGTGTCCCGCGATGAGATGCGGGCGATCCTGCGCGGCACCGGATGGACCGCGACCCGGTTTCTGCCGCCGCGCGGACCGCTCTACGTCGCCCTGATCACCAAAGCGCGATAGCGCGCCGCCGGCGGCGCCGGGCCCGCGGCGCGGGGTGCGGGACATCCGCGCCGGGGCGGCGAACAACCCCCGGAACGAGATCCGGGCAGCACCCGAGCGAGGGAGTGACGCGCATGGCCAGCGATCTGCCGACCGGATCGTCACGCGGCGGCACAGACGCGCCGACGCGCGACGAGTCGGCCGCGGCAATCATTCAGCGGCTTGTGGCGAACGTCGCGGCGATGGCGCGGGCCTACGCGACCTCGCCCAGGACGAGGCGCGCGCGACGGTGCGCGGGATCGTCCGCGGACTCGTGTGCATCGGGCTCGCCGCGGTCATCGGCGTGTACGCGGTCGGACTCATCCTTCTCACCGTGGTGCTGCTGCTGGCGCTCACGCTGCCGCCGTGGCTCGCCGCCCTGATCACGTTCGCGGGGACGCTCGTCATCATCGCCGTGCTGGTCGCGATCGGCATACGCGGGTTCACGCTGCGGCGCTTGCACGCCGTCGCCGCCCAGGTGAGGAGCGACATCCAATGGCTGCGCAACGAGATCCTCAAAAACATCTGACGGAACTGCGGGCGGCGATCGACGCGGACCTGACGGAGCTCGGCCGGCGCTGGCGCAACGCGCGGGACGAGGTGCAGGCGCGCCGGCAGACCCTCGCGGTCGCGGCGGGGTTCCTCACGGGGCTCATGCGGCGCCCGCGGCGGGAGCGCCCGGCCGATCAGGCGGGGCGCGGGTGACCGCCGGCCTGATCGCCCCCCACCGCTGAACAAAGGCGGTTGAGTCGCGTGACCCGCGCCGTCCCGTGGGAGTTTGCCCTGCGCTTCCCGGCGCGCGACATCCCGCGGTGGGCCGCACGGTTCGACGCGTCGCAGGACGCCCTGCTCGAAGCCGGCGTCGCGGCCCGCGCGCGCGCGCGTGGATGGCTGACCAAAGCCGAGTTCCTCGCGCTGGCGCGGTGGAAGACGCCGCGGTCGCAGCCGCTCTGCGCGCGCAACGAGGCCGCCGACATCCGGGCCATCTCCGCGACCGCGCTGTCGACGCCGAACGAGCGGCTGCGCATCACCGTCCTCACGCTGCTGCAGGGCGTCGGCTGGCCGATCGCCTCGGCGATCCTCCACTGGACCCACCGGCAGCCGTACCCGATCCTGGACGTGCGGGCGCTCTGGTCCGCCGGGATCGCGTCGCCGCCCTCCACGTACGAGTTCGAGTTCTGGCGGCGCTACACGCTGTGGTGCCGCGGCACCGCGTCGCGGTGCGGCATCACGATGCGGACGCTCGACCGGGCGCTCTGGCAGTACGCGCGGCACGCACAGCCCTGACCCGCCGGCGCGGGCGCGCGTCCGGCCCGTGCGCCTCTACCCGCCGACCAGATATTTCCGGAACCACCCCAGGATGTGCTTGAGCTGCTCGATGCGGTGCTTGGGCTTTCCCGCGCTCGACATGTTGTGGCTCTCGCCGGGAAACCGCACGAACACGGTCGGCGTGCCCTGCTTGACCAGCGCAACGAAGAGCTGCTCCGACTGGGAGATCGGGCAGCGCAGATCATTCTCGCCGTGCGTCAAGAGCAGCGGCGTCCGCATCTGCGCCACGTACGTGAGCGGCGACCGCTCCCGGTAAAAGCCCTCCGCGGTCCAGGGGTCGCCCGGAAACTCCCAGCGTCCGTTCTCCATGCCCATGTCGGACGTGCCCCACTGACTGTAGCGGTCGCAGGTGCTGCGGAGCGCCACCGCGGCCCGAAACCGCTGGGTGTGGCCGATCATCCAATTGACCATGTAGCCCCCATAGCTGCCGCCGGCGACGCCGAGCCGATCGGGGTCGATCCAGGCGTGCGCGCCGAGCGCGTGATCCAGCGCCAGTATGAGATCCTCGTAGTCCTTGCCGCCCCAATCGTGGTGAGTCGCCGCGGTAAACGCCTGCGTGTAGCCGTGGCTGCCGCGGGGGTTCGAGTAGATCACGCCGTAGCCGGCAGCGCACAGCAGCTGAAACTGGTGCATGAATCCGTTGCCGTAGGTGCTGTGCGGTCCGCCGTGAATCTCGAGCACCGCGGGCACGCGCACGCCGGGCCCGATCCCCGCGGGCTTCATTACCCACCCTTCGATCGGCCACCCGTCGGCGCCGCGGCACTCGAACCGCTCGGGCCGGCTGAGGGCGAGGCCGTCGACGAGCGCCGCGTTCCACCGCGTGAGGCGCCGGACGGCGCCCGACTCGGCCCCGTCGAGGTCGGCGACCGCCACCTCACCCGGCGACACCGGATCACTCTCCACGCAGGCGACGCGGCGCGCCGCGCGATCCAGCGAGCATCCCACTAGCTCGTGGTCGCCCCGCGTCTCGAGGCGCACCTCGCCGCTTCCCGTCGAGACGGACGCCACCTGGGTGTTTCCGCCGTCCGTCACCAGGAAGTAGATCCGGCCGCCGCCGGGCGCCCACGTGAGTCCCCCGGACGACGGCATCGGACGGACGTCGCCGCTCAAATGATGTCCGATGCTGCGCTCGTATCCCCGCGTGAGGCACTCTGGCGCCCCGCCCGCCGCTGGCACGACCCACACCCGCAGGTGCGTCGCCCCCCAGTACTCGTTGTCGTGCCCGAGGTACGCGATCCGGGACCCGTCCGGCGACCAGGCCGGCTGCTGCACCGGCCCGACGCCTTCCGTCAGCCGCCGCGCCGGCTTCCCGCCGTCGACCGGCACGACCCACACGTCGCTCACGCCGCTCAGATCCGCGTCGGGTGCGGGGTTTCCGGCGTAGGCCAGCGACCGCCCGTCCGGCGACCACGCCGGGGCGATGTGATCGTGCTCGCCCCGCGTCACCTGCCGCGGCGCGCCGTCGTCCGCGGCCACGACGAACAGCTGCTTCCATCGGCCGTCCCAGAAGCCCTCGCCGTCCTGCTTGTAGCGCAGCCGCGAGATCACGCGCACGTCGCTCTCTTCCTGCCCGGCCTCCGGCTCGGGCTTGCCGACGAACGCGATCCACCGGCTGTCGGGAGACCAGACGGGCTCTCCCGGGGCCAGCTTCCCGGACGTGAGCGCGCGCGCTTCGCCCCCCGTGGCCGCGATCACCCACAGCTGCTTGCTGCCGCCGCGGTCGGAGACGAACGCCACGCGCGTGCCGTCCGGAGACCAGCGGGGGCTGACGTCGCGCGCCGCCGCCGCCGTGAGCTGCCACGGCGCGCCGTCGATCGGCACGATCCACAGGTGCGTCCGGTACCCGTTGGACGGCGCGTCGACGGCCGTCACCGGACAGACCACGAGGGACCCGTCCGGCGAGATCTGGGGATCGTTGGGAATCCGGAACTCCATGAGATCCTCGATCGTGATCGCCCGCGTGGCGGGCTTCGCCTTGGTGCGCGTGACGTCCATGCCGTCTCCTCTCTCCCCGCACGGGGTGCGGGCGTTCCGACTAGCGGCCGCGCCGTGCGGCCGCCTCCTTGAATTGTTCGAGCGCGTCCCGGTTCAGCTCCACACCAAGGCCCGGCGCGTCCGGCAGCCGGACGGCGCCGTCCACCATCTCCGGGCCCCGCCGCACGAGATCCCGGCGCAGCGCAGACTCGCACAGCTCCGCCGGGAGGAACTCGATGAAGGCGCAGTGCGGCGTCGCCCGCGCCAGGTGCGCGGCCGCGGCGATGGAGATCCCGGTCTTCCACGCGTGCGGCACGATCGGGAGACCGCGCTGCCCGGCGAGGGTGCACACCCGGCGGGCCTCGGTGAGCCCGCCGACCCGGCCGACGTCCGGCTGGACGACCCCGATCCGTCCCCGGTCCATCAGCTCGAGAAACTCGAACCGGGTCGCGAGCCACTCCCCGGCGGCGATCGGGATCGGCTGCTCGCGGCTCACCCGCGCATACCCGTCCAGGTCGTCGGACGGCAGCGGAGTCTCCAGGAACCGCACATCGTACTCCTCCCAGCCGCGGATCGTCCGGAGGCACGTGTCGGCGTCCGGAAACGCGTACTGCACGTCGACCATGAGCGTGAACGCCGGCCCGACCGCCTCTCGCACCGCGGCGAGCGGCTCCCGCATCCGTGCGTACGGCGCGCGGAGTCCCTTGTGCGCGTACGGGCCCGCCGGAGTGATCTCCAGCTTCGCCGCGGTGAAACCGCGGCGCTGCGCGTCGCGCGCCCAGTCGACCACCGCGGCGACGTACGCGTCGAACCCCGAGACGTCGGGCTGCAGCGAGGCGTACGGCACGATCGGGTCGGCCCGCGCCGGCCCGAGCAGCTCCCAGCACGGCTTCCCGAGCGCCTTGCCGCGAAGGTCGTGCAGCGCGATGTCGATCGCGCCGAGCGCGTGGATCAGCGCCCCCCGGCGGCCGTTCATCGCCGAGCCCACGTACAGCCGCTCCCACAGGGCCTCGACCGCGAGCGGGTCCGCGCCGACCAGCATCTCGGTGAGCCCGAGCCCCATCGTGTGCGTGCCCGGCGCCTCGATGCACGCGCGGGCGATCCAGGGATTGCAGTCGGTCTCGCCGAGGCCGGTGAGACCCTCGTCGGTGTGGATCTCCACGACGAGGTCGTCCTGCGCCGAACTGGTCGCGCCCGTGTCCATCCCAGGATCGAGCAGCACGTGGCAGTCGACGCGGGTGATCTTCATCAGCGGCGCGTGCGCCCGCTCAGAGCAGGTCCTTGAGGAGGCTGAGGTCGACGTTGCCGCCGCTCAGCAGGGCGACGGCGCGGCCCCCTCGGGGCGGCGCGCCCCGGCCGGCGAGCAGCGCGGCGAGCCCCGCGGCCCCGGCCGGTTCGACGAGGAGCTTCGCGTACTGCAGCAGCAGCGTCATCGCCTCGGCGATCTCGGCGTCGGACACCAGCACGACCTCGTCGACGAACCGTTCGACCGCCGCGAGCGTCAGCTCGCCCGCGATGGGAGCGCTCAGGCCGTCCGCGATCGTGTGCACGGTCTCGAGCCGCACCGGCGCGTGCTCCCGGAGCGCCGCGGTGAGCGTGGGCGCGCCCTCGGGTTCGACCCCGATCACCCGCGCGCCGGGGCGGCTCAGCTTGATCGCGGCCGCGACCCCCGAGATCAGCCCGCCGCCGCCGATCCCGACGTAGACGACGTCGACGTCGGGCACGTCCTCCAGGATCTCAAGGCCGACGGTGCCCTGGCCCGCGATGACGAATGGATCGTTGTACGGGTGGACGAGGGTGAGCGCGCGCGTCCGCCGGAGTTCCTCGACCGTCTCGAACGCCTCGTGCACGGTCCCGCCGACGATCACTTCCGCGCCGTACGTCTTGCACGCCGCAACTTTCGTCGCCCGCGCGTTCCCCGGCATCACGATCGTGGCGCGCAGGCCTTCGACGCCCGCGGCGTAGGCCAGCGCCTGGCCGTGGTTGCCCGCGGAAATCGTGATCAGGCCGCGCCGCTTCTCCTCGTCCGACAGGTGGTGGAGCTTGTTCAGGACGCCGCGCACCTTGAACGCCCCAGTCTTCTGAAGATTCTCCGCCTTGAGGAAAAGTTGCACGCCCGCGCGCTCGCCGAGGATGCGCGAGGTCAGCATCGGGGTGCGGTGCAGCCGCCCCCGGATGACCTCCCGCGCGGCGCGGATATCGTCCAGGCTGGTCGCCGTCGTCGGCATGGCTCGTGCTACGCCGGCCCGATCGCGCGCCGCACGAGCGCCGCGACGCCGGAGATGTTCGCGATCTGATCCGCCGGCACGGCGGTCATTTCGCGCGCACGTACTGCGGCGGCCACGGCGCGGCGTCGGGGCTGCCGAGTGCCTGGGCCCCGTGCAGCGGGAAGTAGGGATTACGCAGCAGCTCTCTCGCCATCGCGATCAGGTCGGCCTGGCCCCGGGCGAGGATCTCTTCCCCCTGCTCGGCCGACGTGATCAATCCCACCGCCATCGTCGGGACGCCCGCCTCGCGCCGGATCCGCTCGGCGAACGGCACCTGATACCCGGGCCCGAGCGGGACCTGCTGGGCCGGCGACGTGCCGCCGCTCGAGACGTCGACCACATCCACGCCGTGCGCAGCGAGCGTCCGTGCCAGCGCGACGCTCTGCTCCGCGTCCCAACCGTCGGGGACCCAGTCGGTCGCGGAGAGGCGCACGAACAGCGGCCGGTCGTCCGGCCACGCCGCGCGCACCGCGTCCACGGCCTCGAGCAGAAACCGCGCGCGGTTCTCGAAGCCGCCGCCGTAGCGGTCGGTCCGCCGGTTCGAGAGCGGCGACAGGAACTCGTGGAACAAGTACCCGTGAGCCGCGTGCAGCTCGACCACGTCGAAGCCCGCGCGGCGCGCCCGCGCCGCCGCCGCCGCGAACGCCCGGACCGCGTCGGCGATGTCGCGCTCGGTCATCTCATGCGGTACGCGGTACGTGTCACTGAAGGGGACCGCGCTCGGTGCGATCGGGGTCCAGCCGCCGCGGTCGTCCGGGACGGCCTTCCCGCCCTCCCACGGGCGCGCGGTGCTGGCCTTGCGCCCCGCATGGGCCAGCTGGATGCCCACCGCAGCACCCTGCGCCCGGACGAACGCCGCGATCGGCGCGAGCGCGTCGCCGTGCGCGTCGGACCAGATCCCGAGATCCTCGGGTGCGATGCGGCCCTCGGGCGCCACCGCGGAGGCCTCGGAGAAGACGAGTCCCGCGCCGCCGACCGCCCGGGTGCCGAGATGGACCAGGTGCCAGGGGGTCGCCATGCCGTCGTGCGCCTCGCACGAGTACTGGCACATCGGGGACACAACGATGCGATTCCGCAGCGTCACGCCGCGGAGGACCATCGGCTGGTAGAGGCGCGGCCGCGACGGCGGCGCCTCCGCACGCTCCGGCGCCGCGACCGGCGCGGAGCGTGCTGCGTCACGGGGATCCGTCGGCACTGGGGCTCCTCCTGTCCTAGCGTCGGGCGAGCGTCGATCCGAGCGTGGTCCCGGGCGCGGGGGACATCAGCGCCGCTGGCTCGCGTGGAACTCCGCCCACAGCTCGTCCACGGCCCCGGGGCGGTACATGACGTCGAGCGCCGTCGTGGCGAGGCCCTTCGCGGCGTTCAGCATCGCGGTGTAGCCGCGCTCGGACGCCGACGCCTCGCGAAACTCGGGCGTGTGCCCGGCCGCGTCGTCGGTGATCTTCACGTACGGGTGAATCGTCGGTACCACGAGGCTGACGTTGCCGATGTCGGACGACCCGACGCCGCCGGACGCGGCCGGCTCCTCACCCTCGACGCCGACCTCGCGCATGTTGTCGCCGAACAGTCCGGCGAGCGTGCGGTTGTTGTTGCGCTCGGCGTAGACGGCGCCCGTCTTCATCTCGACGCGCGCGCCGGTCGCGACCGCCGCGCCCTCCGCGCAGCGCTGGACCTGGGCCATGACGCCGACGAGCGCCGCCTGGGTGTTCGCGCGCACGAGAAACTCCCCGACCGCGAGCGCCGGCACCACGTTGGCCGCGTCGCCGCCGTGCGTGATGACCCCGTGGATGCGCACGTCGCTCGTGACGTGCTGCCGCAGCGAGTCGATCGCGTGGTACGTCAGGAGCAGCGCGTTGAGCGCGTTGATGCCCTTCTCCGGCGCCGCGGCGGCGTGGGACGACCGCCCGTGGAACGTGATCGTGAGCCCCTGCGCGGCCAACGCGCCGCGCACCCACCAGTTGGACTTCGACGGATGGAACATCATCGCGGCGTCGACGCCGTCGAACACGCCCTGCTCGACCATCGGCACCTTGCCGCCCGCGGTCTCCTCGGCGGGCGTCCCAAGCACGGTCAGCGTGCCGGGCAGCCGCGGAATCGCGCGGTGGAGCGCGACCGCGGCGCCGACGCTCGCCATGCAGATCAGGTTGTGCCCGCACGCGTGCCCGACCCCGGCCAGCGCGTCGTACTCCGCGAGCAGCGCGACGTGCGGCCGCGACGCCGACCCGGGCACGTCGGCCCGGAACGCCGTCTCCATGCCCGCGATCGGCTGCGTGACCTCGAACCCGGCGTCGCGCAACATCGCGGTCAGCCACTGCGCCGCCTGGCGCTCCTGCATCCCGAGCTCGGGCGTCTCGTGGATCCGCCGGCTGAGCGAGACCAATACGTCCCGCATCTCGTCCACGGTGCCGCGCACCCTGCGCTTCAGCGCGTTCAGATCATCCATCTAAGCCCACCCCTGGGAAACCGCGACCTTGCTGTAGCGTTCTGCGGGAGCGCGGCCGGCCCCTGTGTGCGCGGCGGCGCGGACAACGCCGTGCGCGCACGCAGGAATTCTTGCGCGGCCGAAGAAGGGAACTACGAACCACACTTCGCGTAAAAAGGAGATGAAACATGACCGATACCTCACCGAGCCGAACGGTTCGCCGCACTGCCCGCAAAGTCAAGCGCGTTGTACGCCGCACCGGACGCAAGGTCGCACGGGTGACCACACGCAAGGTGCGTCGCACGGCGCGAAAGGCCACGCGGACCGTACGCAAAGCCGCGCGCTGACAGGAATCTCCGCCGCCAACACGCCTATGTGACGCCGGGCGTGTTGGCGGCGCGCGAGTCAGTGGGCGCCCCGGCCTGTCTGCCGCGCGACCGGCCGGGCAAGAACTAGTCCCTCCGCTCAGCCCCAAACTGCCGCGTCAGGCTGCCGACGATCGGTACGCTGCCCGCCAGCACCGCGGCGCCGACGTAAAACGCGGCCTCGATGCCCGACACATTGATGATCACCCCGAACACGATCGGGCTCAGCACGGACGCCGAGCGCTGCGCGACCTGGCGGATGCCCATCGCGAGCCCCCAGAACTCCGCGCCGACCGCCTCGGCCATCATGCTCATCGTCGCCGGTTGGGTCACGCCCGTGCTCACTCCCATCAGCCCGGACGCGAGCACGAGCGGCCAGAACGTGTGCAGGAGCGGCGTCACCCCGAGCGCGACCGCCGACATCGCGGTGGCGGCCACGAGCAGCGTCCCGTAGCCGAACCGCACCACGTTCGGGCCGAGCGCCGGGCGCACCACCACCTGACACAGGCTGTCCGCGGCGTAGGCGAGCCCGATCAGGGTCGCCGAGAGCCCGACCTTCTGCAGATAGATCGAGAAGAACGACTGCTTCAGCGTTTGGCCGCACACGACGATGAAGCAGATGATCAGGATCGCGGGCACCCCGGCCTGCCGCCACACGGTGCCCGTGTGCGTGTGCGCCGTCGCGAGCGACACCGTGTGCCGCGGCGCCTTGGGCGCCGACCGCATCAGCGCCGCGAGCGGATAGGCCGGCACCATGCAGACCAGCACCAGCGCGAACGCCGCCTGAAACCCCCACTGCTGGGCGACGAAGCCGCCGCCGACCGGCCCAATGATCGACCCGGCCGCGCTCCACACCGAATAGTAGCCGAAGTTTCGGATGCGCGAGGATGGATCGCTGACGGCGGCGATCACGGTCTGGGTGGCGACGACCATCGCGATGCTGCCGACCCCCATGAGCGCGTACGCCACCGTGACCGCGGGGATGCTGTGCCCGGCGACCAGGAGCACGCCGGCGACGACATAGATCACGACCGCCGCCTTCGACACGAAGACGACGCCGCGCTCGTCCACCAGCGCGCCCACGTGGACCGACAGCAGGAGCGGCAGCAGGCCGGCGGCGCCGACCGCCATCCCGATCACGATGTCGGATCCGCCCTGGGCGGCGATGTCGAGCGGCACGAACGGGGTCACGATCGCCATCGCGGCCGATGACGCCGCCGACAGCGCGTTGTTGACCGTGAGCAGCGTGTGCATGTGGGCCGCGCCGCCCGCGGGCGATGGCGGTGGAACGGGCTTGGCTGGAGTCGGGGAATCGGAAGTCAACCGCTCACCGAGCGGCAGGGGTCAGGCACCTCTCGCGGATTCTCCGGGGGCGGCACGGGTCCCTGTCGCCGCCGCGGGCCGGGTGGTCACATAAACCGCCCGCCGGTCACCTCGATGACCGCGCCCGTCACGAACGCGGCGAGGTCGCTCGCGAGGAACAGCGCGACGCTGGCGATGTCTTCCGGTTTCCCGATGCGGCCGAGCGGGGTGTCCTTGACACGCTGGGCGATCATCTCCGGCGTCATGACGCGCGTCATCGCCGTGTCGACCAGCCCAGGCTGGATCGCGTTCGCGCGCACGCCGTAGCGGGCGTACTCGCGGGCCGTCACCTTGGTCAGGGCCACGATCCCGGCTTTCGCGGACGCGTAGTTCGCCTGGCCGAAGTTGCCGATCTTGCCGGAGATCGACGAGATGTTGACGATCGCGCCGCCCCCGGCCGCGCGCAGGCGCGGCGCCGCCGCCTGGGTGCAGAGAAACGTGCCTTTGAGGTGGACGCCAAGCACGAGGTCCCAGTCCGCCTCGGCAAGCTTCGCGATCGTCGCGTCCCGCGTGATCCCGGCGTTGTTCACCAGCGTGTCGAGGTGGCCGAGCCGCGCCTCCGCAGCCTCGACCCCCGCGGCGACCTGCCGCGCGTCGGCGACGTCGGCGCGGGCCCACCCGGACGTGCGCCCCAGCGCGGCCACCGCGTCCGCGGTTTCCCGCGCGGCCTCGTCGTTCAGATCGAGGATGAAGACGTGCGCGCCCTCCTCCGCGAAGCGCAGCGCGATCGCCCGGCCGATCCCGGATCCGCCGCCCGTCACCAGCGCGTGCCGCGCGCGCAGCAGGGGATCCATCATTCACCCTCCGCCGAGCGCGCCGTGACCATCAGGGAGATCGTGCCGTCCTGCACCACCGCACCCTGCTGGTTCAGGAGCTCGAGGCGCCGCACGACGAGCCCGCGGGTGCCGCGGGACGTGCGGCGCTTCGAGACGACGCGGATGCGCAGGTGCACGGTGTCCCCGATGAATACCGGTGCGCGGAACGTCCACTCCACCCCCAGCATGGCGATCGTGGTGTCGGCGAACGTTCCGAGCCGCACGGCCAGGCCCGAGGCGATCGCGATGCCCAGCAGTCCGTGGGCGATCCGCTGCCCGAACGGCGTCGTCTTCGCGTATTCCGCGTCGGTGTGGATCCGGTTCCAATCGCCCGACAGCGCGGCGAACGCGACGACGTCCGACTCGGTGATGGTGCGGCCGGGGCTCTCGTACACCGTCCCGATCTCCACGTCCTCGTAGTACAGGCTCACCGGCTCATCCTCCCGCGTGCGGTCCTCGACCGGCCCGGCGGCGCGCGGCGCGGCCGGGCCGGCGGGCGTAGGATTCGGGCGCGTGGCGCGCCGGTCCTCCGCCCCCGCGGGCATTAACAAGTAGACGCGCCCGCGCGGAGGGTCCGGCCCGTCCGTCTCGAAGTAGACGGGGAAGCCGAGCTGGCCTCGGGGCCTGACGCCGGGCGGCCTCAGTCATCCTTGCCGGGAGTGTGGTGCTGGGTTCACGTGTGCCCGCGCACGACCCGCCGGACAGGACGCGCCGCATACGAACCGACGACGAGGGCAGCGAGATGCACAGCGGATCCACGATCGTGGGCATGGGACGGTATGTCCCCGCACGGGTCGTCACGAACGCCGAGCTCGCCCCAACGATCGACTCCACCGATGAATGGATCCGGAGCCACACCGGCATCCAGGAGCGCCGGATCGCGGCGCCCGAGGAGGCGAGTTCCGACTTGGCCTTCGGGGCGGCGACCGAGGCGCTCGCCGCGGCGGGCGTGGGCGCGAGCGACCTCGACCTGATCATCGTCGGCACGGCGACCCCGGACACGTCGTTCCCGAACGTCTCGTGTCTGCTGCAGGAGCGGCTCGGCGCGCGCACCGTGGGCTGTCTCGACGTGTCGTCCGCGTGCTCGAGCTTCGTCTACGCGCTGAGCGCCGCGCACGGCGCGATCATGTCCGACCAGGCCGAGACCGTCCTCGTGGTCGGCGCCGACACGCTCTCCCGCATCACCAACTGGCGCGACCGGTCGACGTGCGTGCTCTTCGGCGACGCGGCGGGCGCGGCCGTCGTCCGGCCCGCCAAGGCGGGGTCCGGATTCCTGTCATTCGTGCTGGGCGGCAACGGCGAGGGGCGGCACCACCTGCACATGCGCGCCGGCGGCAGCCGCTCGCCGGCGTCGCTCGAGACGGTCGAGCGCGGGGAGCACTTTCTCGCGATGAACGGCACGGAGGTCTACAAGTTCGCGGTCCAGCAGATGCCGAAAGCCGTCGGCGAGGCGCTGCGCCGCGCCCACCTCACCGCGGACGACGTGGACTTCGTCATTCCGCACCAGGCGAACCTCAGGATCATCGACTCCGTCGCGGTCCGGCTGGGCGTGCCGAAGAGTAAGTTTTTCGTGAACGTGCAGCGGTACGGCAACACGTCGTCGGCGTCGATCCCGGTGGCGCTGTACGAGGCGATCGAGGCCGGCCGCGTGCGGCCCGGGGACCTCGGCGTGATGGTGGCGTTCGGGGCCGGCTACACGTGGGGCGCGTGCACGATCCGCTGGGGCGGCGCCGCGTAGCCGCGCGCGCCTCAGCCCTCAGCCGACGACGTTCTCCCGCCGCAGGACCGCGATCTCATCCGCCGTGTAGCCGCATTCCGCGAGGACTTCGTCGGTGTGCTGCCCCAATTCCGGAGGCGGCTCCAGGCGGGATGCGCGCTGTCCGTTGATCTGGAACGCCTGGTTGACCAGCCGCAGATCCGGGATCGGCGGATAGGGCACCGCGGGCAGCATGTCGAGCGCCTCGACCTGCGGGTCGGCGGCCACCTGGTCGAGCGTCCGTACGCAGCTGCACGGGACGTCGTGCTCGAGCAGGATGTCCTCCCACTCCCGCGCGGTGCGGGCGACGAAGCGGGCCTCGAGCAGCTCGTGGAGCGCGTCGCGATTGGTGACCCGGTCCGCGTTGGTGCCGAACCGCGCGTCCGACAGAAGCTCACGCACCTCGAGGACGTCGCAGAGCCGCCTGAAGATCTGGTCGTTCCCCGCCGCGAGCTGCAGGTAGCCCTCGCGCGTCTTGAAGCCCTCGTACGGCGCGATCATCACCGCCTTGGATCCCACCGGGCCGGGGACCCGGCCGGTGCCCAGATAGCCGAGCAGGTGGTATCCCATCCACGCCACGCCGGTCTCGAGCAGGCTGGTCTCGATGCGGCTGCCCTCGCCGGTGCGCTCGCGGGCGTACAGCGAGGCGAGCACCGCGAGCGCGCACCACATCCCCGCGCCGTTGTCGACGATGGACGGACCCGTCCGCGCCGGAGCGCGGCCGGGCTCGCCGGTGGTGCTCATGATCCCGGAGTAGGCCTGGACGATCGGGTCGTACCCGGGCCGGTTCCGCAGCGGGCCGGTCGAGCCGAACCCGGTGATCGAACAGTAAATGACGCGGGGATTGTCGGCGCGCACCTGCGCGTAATCGAGGCCGCGCTTCGCGAGGCTCCCGGTGCGGAAGCTCTCCACGACGACGTCCGCCCGCCGGGCGAGCCGGCGCACGATCTCCTGGCCGTCCGCGCTGTCGAGGTCCGCGGCCAGGCTGCGCTTGTTGCGGTTGAAGTTGACGAACGTGGTGCTGTACCCGTGCCACGACGGAGGCCGCCACTCGCGGCAGTCGTCCCCGCTCCCCGGCCGCTCCACCTTGATGACGTCGGCGCCGAGATCGCCGAGGATCATCGCGCAGTACGGCCCGGCGATGTTGCGGGTCAGGTCGAGGACGCGAATCCCGCCCAGGATCCCGGCCGTCGGCGCCGCGCTGCGGTCGTCGGCCTGCTTCGTGTTTCGGCGCGTCATCCGGTTGCCCCCCATCGGCGCGGCCTCGGGATCCTCAGTAGGACCGCGGCAGGCCCAGCACGTGCTGCCCCAGGTAGGCGAGCACGAGATTGTTGCTGACCGGGGCGACCGTGTACAGCCGGGTCTCCCGGAACTTGCGCTCGACGTCGTACTCCGCGGCAAACCCGTAGCCGCCGTGCGCGTCGAGGCACGCGTTCGCGGCCTCCCACGCAGCGTCCGCTCCGAGCAGCTTGGCCATGTTCGCCTCGGCGCCGCAGCGCTTCCCCTGATCGAACAGGCCCGCCGCGTGGAACCGCATCAAGTTCGCGGCCTCGAGGTGCGCGTGGGCGAGCGCGAGCGGAAACTGCACCCCCTGGTTCGCGCCGATCGGCTTCCCGAACACGACGCGCTCCTTCGCGTACTTCGATGCCCGCTCGATGAACCAGCGTCCGTCCCCGATCGACTCCGCGGCGATCAGGATCCGCTCCGCGTTCCACCCGTCGATGATGTAGCGGAAGCCCAGGCCCTCCTCGCCGATCAGGTTCTCGGCGGGGATTTCGAGGTCGGTGATGAACAGCTCGGTCGAATGGTGGTTCATCATCGTGCGGATCGGCTTGATCTGCACCGTGCCCCGCGCGACCGCCTCCCGAAGGTCCACCATGAACACCGAGAGACCGCGCGTCTTGTCCTTGAGTTCCTCGTACGGGGTCGTGCGCGCGAGCAGGAGCATCAATTCCGAGTGCTCGGCCCGGGAGATGAACACCTTCTGGCCGTTGACGATGTAGCGGCCGTCCCGGCGCACCGCGGTCGTCTGGATCCGCGTCGTCTCCGAGCCGGCGGCCGGCTCGGTCACGCCGAACGCCTGCAGGCGCAGGGCCCCGGACGCGATCTCGGGCAGCCACCGCCGCTTCTGCTCCTCGCTCCCGTGCCTGAGCACCGTCCCCATGATGTACATCTGCGCGTGGCACGCGCCGGCGTTGCCCCCGGAGTGGTTGATCTCCTCAAGGATGACCGACGCTTCCGTGATGCCGAGCCCGGTCCCGCCGTACTCCTCGGGAATGAGCGCGGCGAGCCAGCCGCCCGCCGAGAGCGCCTTGAGGAATTCCTCCGGGTACGCGGCGGTCTCGTCGAGTTTGCGCCAGTACGCATCGGGGAACTTCTCGCACAGATCGCGCACGCCGTCGCGGATCGACCGTTGATCATCTGACAATTCTACGCTCATCCTATCCTCCATCTCTCTCAGTCGCGGGCCTGCAGCCGACCACGCTGGCCGTCATGCTGCGGGCCTCATCGAGTGTGACGTGTCGGGAGTGCCGGGCACCAAGGGCGCCACCTACGGGAGGGCGACTCCGAGCTGCGCCGCGTACGCGCTCGCTTCCTCGATGTTATGATAGCCGAGCTGCCGCTTCCCGTCCTCGATCTCCGCGATCATCCCGACGATCCGCTCGTTGAGGGGGACCTTGACCCCGTACCTGTCGGCGATCATCACCACCGTGAGATAGGCGGCCTCGCTCTTCCGCTTCCGGTAGACGATGTCCCAGTGGATGCCGCTCGCCTTCTTGACGTACTGGTAGCCTCCGGGCGCCGGCGTCAGCTTGTGGCCCGACAGGTGCTCGACGAGCCGGTCGTACGAAGCGAGGAGCTTCTCGGTGTCCGCCGGCGTCTTGGGGTGGTACAGCTCCGGGTGAAACCACTCGTCGCCGTGCAGCTTAATCCCGGCCGCGTCGGACACCTGCATCGCCTCGCGCACGTTCGCCCCCGCCAGCCGCTGGATCTTCTTGTCGGCAAGGACCGCGGCCGAGTCGATCAGCGCCGTCACGACGATCTGCGAGTTGTAGACCTGTTTGGTCCACACCCGTCCGACGATGTCGGTCAGCAGCTCGCACGTGTTCTTCCCGATTCCCAAGAGGCGCGCCGCCTCGCGCGCGCGGGGCGTCAGGCGGCCGTCGAGCTCGCCGACGTACACGACCCCCGCGTGGACGGACTCGAGCACGCCGGGATCGAGGTACGCGCCGCCGTAGTCGGGCAGCGCGCCCATCGTGCGCTCGCGGCCGACGACCTCGGCGATCGTGTCCTCGTTCATGCCGTTCTGCAGCGACACGACGCAGCCGGTCGGGGCGACGTGCGGCGCGATGCCACGGATCGCGGCGGCCGTCGCCTGCGACTTGCACGCGAGGAAGATCAAGCCGTCGAGCGGCTCCTCAATCTCTGCGGGCGTGACGGCGCGCTGTGGCCCGATCGCCATCGGCCCGTACATCCCGTTCACGGAGATGCCCCGCTCCCGGATCGCGCGCACATGCTCCGCGTTCTGATCGATGAACAGCACCGGCTCCCCGGCTTGGGCCATGTAGAAGCCGGCCAGGCCGCCGATGGCCCCGCACCCCACGATCGCGATCTTCGACATCCGCTCCCTCCTCACGCTGCGCCCGGCCCCGTGGGCCGGCGGCGGGCTGGCCCGCCCCTCATTCCTTCGACCTCACGTCGAGCGCATCCCGCAGGCCGTCCCCCAGCCCGTTCACGCTGAGCACGCTCAGCAGGATGAACACCCCGGGGAACACCGACAGCCACGGCTTGCTCGCCATCGTCGATTCCGCGTTCTGCAGCATGTTCCCCCACGAGGCCGTCGGCGGCTGGATGCCGACGCCGAGAAACGAGAGCACGGACTCCGTGATGATCGCGTTGCCGACGGCCAGCGTGGCCGCCACGATCACCGGCGCGAGCCCGTTCGGCAGCGCGTGGCGGAGAATGACCCGCAGGCTGCCGCAGCCCACCGCGCGCGCCGCTTCGACGTACTCGGTCTCCCGGATCGTCAAGAGCGCGCCCCGGACGAGGCGCGCGGTCCCCATCCAGCCGATCCCCGCAATGATCAGGATCAGGGTCAGCGGCGACGGCTTCACGATGGCCGACAGCACGATCACGAGCGGCAGCGGCGGGATCGACAGCACGACGTCGGTCAGGCGCATCAGCGCGCTGTCGACGATCCCGCCGTAGTAGCCGGCCGCGGCGCCCACCGTGGTGCCGACGCTCGCGGACACGAGCGCGCTCGCGACGCCGATCGACAGCGATACGCGGCCAGCGTACAGCGCCCGGCTGAACTCGTCGCGGCCCAGGTCGTCCGTCCCGAACCAGTGCGCGGCCGACGGCGCTGCGTCCAGCGATTGGAGGTCGACCTGATCCGGGGCGTACTGCGTGAACAGCGGCGCGCCCGCGGCGGCGAGCGCGAGGACCGCCAGCACCACGCCGCCTGTCAGCGCCAGGCGGTCACGCGCGAACCGGCGCCACGCGTCGAGCCACAGGCCGGACCGCCGGAGCGGCAGCGCTGCGGCGCGCATGCTCATCGGTAGACGATCCGCGGGTCGAGCAGGCTGTAGAACACGTCGGCGGCCAGGTTGGCGACCACGATCGCGAACGAGCTGAGCATCAGGATCGCCAAGAGCGTCGGGTAGTCCGCGTTCCGGATCGACTGAATCAGCAGGTTGCCCATCCCCGGCCACGCGAACACGGTCTCCGTCACGACGGCGCCCGAGACGAGCGCCGCGAGGTCCAGGGCGACGACCGTCACCACGGGGATCAGGCTGTTGCGCAGCGCGTGGTGGGAGACGACCCGCCGCTGCGACAGGCCTTTCGCGCGCGCCGTGCGGATGTAGTCCTGGCGCAGCACGTCGAGCACCCCGGCCCGCGTGTACCGGCTCCACCGCCCGGCCGTGAACATCGCGAGGGCCGCGCTGGGCAGCACCAGGTGCCGCACGGTGTCGACCCAGCTGCCGCCGCCAAACCCGGCCACGGGCAGCCAGCCGAAGTGCACCGCGAACACCAGCTGGAGCATCAGGCCGAACCAAAACACCGGCATCGAGATCCCGAGGAACGCCACCACGGTGATCCCGTAGTCCGCCGCCGAGTACTGCCGGAGCGCGCTGTAGACCCCGGCCGTCAGCGCGAACGCGAGCGCCAGCGCAAACGAGGTGCCCATCAGCAGGAGCGTCGCCGGCACCCGGCCCGCGATCAGCATGGCGACCGGCTGCCCCGACGCGTAGCTGACGCCCCAGTGCCCGGCCGCGTACGCGCCGAACCATCGCAAGTACTGGACGTAGAGCGGCTGATCGAGCCCGAACTGGTGGCGGAGCAGCGCGATATCCTTGGCGGTGATGTAGGGATTATCGAGGTAGACCGCGATCGGCCCGCCGGGGATCGACTGCAGGAGACAGAAGAGGATGATCGACACGCCGACAAGGAGCGGGATGAGCCCGATCGTCCGGCGCAGCACGAACACGGTCACGACGGGTCCCGCCACGGCGCCCCGGCCGGCCGCGCGACGATCCCGAGCACCCCCCCGCCGACCACGCTCAGCCCCGCCTCCAGAGACGGCCGCGCGTCTGCGCCGGCGGTGACCGTGTCCACGCCCCACCCGTGCCGCGTCGAGCCCGCCGCGTACTGGCACGCGTGCTTCTGGTCACCGTCCCGGATCTCCTCCCCGCCCCGGCGAGAGGTATTGGCGCCCGGCGGGCGAGAAGTAGCCGTCGGTGCGGTCTGCGCGGCGCGGTCGAGGCGCCGCTCGCCGCATCCCCACGCAGCGTCACCGCGCACACCGGAGGGACGACGATGCGCATCACGATCGTAGGGGCGGGCGCGATCGGGGGCATCGCGGGCGCGTGGATGTCGATGGCCGGCGAGGACGTGACGTTCGTCGACACCAACCGCGAGCACGTCGAGCACCTGCGCACGCAGGGCCTCCTGATCGACGGGGGGCGGGGGGATCAGCGGCTCGGACCCCAGCGGGCGTACACGCCGGACGAGCTCCGCGACCCGCTCGAGTGCGTCTTTCTGTCGGTGAAGTCACAGCACACGCGCGAGGCCGTCGAGGGGATCAAGCACCTGCTGCGCCCCGAGAGCTTCGTCGTCTCGCTCCAGAACGGCCTCGCGAACGAGGACGTGATCGCGTCCGTGATCGGCCGGGCGCGCACCATCGGGGCGCTGCCGGACTACGGCGGCGCGTACGTCGACCCGGGACACCTCGAATTCGTAATCGAGGGGCCGGTGTACGTCGGCGAGCTCGACGGCCGCCTGACCCCGCGCGTCCGGGAGGTGCACCGGCTCCTCTCGCACGTCGCGGCGGCGGAGCTCTTGACCGACATCACCGCGCGCATCTGGGCGAAGACCTGCTTCGGGGCGCAGATCGTCGCGAGCGCGCTCGTGGACGCTCCCTCGTACGTCGTGGTCGGGCAGGAGCGCGCCCGCCGGGTCGTCGGGCCCCTCGTCCGCGAGGCGCTCGAGGTGGCGGCCGCGCACGGCGTGACAGTCCCCGGCGGCCCGTTCTTCGAGCCGGCGCTCTACGCGCCCCAGACGGCCGCGGACACGCAGCGCCTGTTCACGTTTATGGATGACGCGCAGGCGAAGCAGAGCGCCTACCGGCGCCAGGAGCAGCAGCCCGGCGGCCACAAGTACGTGAAGAAGGGCTCGGGCATCCACTGGGACATCGTCTACCGGAAGCGCAAGTCGGAGGTGCAGTGGAGCCACGGCCCGCTCGAGGACAAGGCCCGGGAGGTCGGCGTCCCGGTGCCGCTCAACGCCAAGCTCCACCAGATGATCTACGAGATCGAAGATCACCGCCGCGAGCTCGGCTGGCACAACTTCGACGAGCTGCGCGCGCTGATCCGCACGCTCGGCAAGGAGTACCCGTAGGGCGCGCCGCGCCCAGGGCCGGCGCATGCGGATCACGATCGTCGGAGCGGGAGCGATCGGCGGCCTGACGGGCGCCTGGCTGTCGATGGGCGGTGAGGACGTCACGTTCGTCGATGCCAACCGCGAGCACGTCGAGGCGCTCCGGACGACGGGCCTCCGGATCGACGGCGGGCGGGGCGTCCACCGCCTCGGGCCCCAGCGCGCGTACACCCCGGACGAGCTCACCGACCCGCTCGAGTGCGTGCTGCTCGCGGTAAAGTCCCAGCACACCCGCGAGGCGGTGGACGGGATCCGGCATCTGCTCCGGCCGGACGGCTTCATCGTCTCGCTGCAGAACGGCCTGGTGAACGAGGACGTGATCGCCGCCGCGGTCGGCGCGGACCGCACCCTCGGGGCCCTGCCGGACTACGGCGGGGCGTACGTCGACCCGGGCCATCTCGAGTTCGTGATCGAAGGACCAGTGTACGTCGGCGAGCTCGACGGCCGCATCACGCCCCGCGCGGAAGCGGTCCACCGCCTACTCTCGAAGATGGCGGAGTGCCACCTGCTCACCGACATCACGGCGCGGATCTGGGCGAAGACGTGCTTCGGCTCGCAGACCGTCGCGAGCGCGCTCGTAAACCTCCCGTATCACGTCGTCCTCGCCGACCCGCGCGCGCAGCGCGTGACCGGACCGCTCGTGCGGGAGTCGCTGGAGGTGGCGCGCGCGCACGGCATCGACGTCCCCGGCGGCCCGTTCTTCGAGCCGGCGCTGTACTTCCCCGAGACCCACGCGGACACGGAGCGGCTGTTCGCGTGGATCCGGGCCACCGTCGAAAAGCAGGCGCGGTTCGCCATCGAGCACCAGCGGGCCGGCACCCACACCTACGTCAAGCAGGGGTCCGGCATCCACTGGGACCTGGTCTACCGCAAGCGCAAGTCGGAGGTCCGGTGGGGCCACGGCCCCCTGGAAGACAAAGCGGCGCAGGTCGGCGTCCCGGTGCCGCTCAACGCGACGCTCCACCGGATGATCTACGAGATCGAGGACCACGACCGAGAGCTCGGCTGGCACAACTTCGCCGAGCTCGAGACCCTCATCAACCGGCTCGGGAAGAGCCTGCCGTAGCGCGCCGGACGGCGCGCAGAACAGGAGCATCCGTGGCAGCATCCACGAGCATCATCAAGGCCGGGCGGCTGATCGACGGCACCGGCAGCGACGCGCGCCGCGACGTGGCGGTCGTCGTCGAGGGCGCCCGCATCGCCGAGGTGCGGCCCGCGTCCCAGCTGGGCACGGTGGGCGATCGGGTGGCGGTGTACGAGCACCCGGACCTCACCCTGATGCCGGGCCTGATCGACACTCACGACCACATCGCGCACTTCGGGCACGACCTCCGGCGCCGGTTCAACACGCCGCAGAGCCTCGCCGTCCTGCAGGTCGGCCGCTGGGCGACCGAGACGCTGCTCGCCGGGATCACGTCGTTTCGGGATGCCGCGGGCGCGGACCTTGGCCTGAAGATGGCGATCGACCAGGGCATCATCGCCGGGCCGCGCCTGTTCATCAGCCTCGTGATCATCACCCAGACCGGGGGACACGGCGATCTCATCCAGCCGTGCGGGCTCACGTCGGATTTCCCCAGGCTGCCCGGCGTGCCGGACGGCATCGCCGACGGGCCCGACGAGTGCCGCAAGAAAGTCCGCGAGGTCCTCCGGCTCGGCGCCGACTGGATCAAGATCGCCACCACCGGCGGCGTCGGCAACCCCCGGGGCGGGCCCGCGATCCGGCAGTTCACGCTCGAGGAGCTGCGCGCGATGGTGGACGAGGCCCACGCGGCCGGCAAGGGCGTGATGGTGCACGCGCACGGCGGCGACGGGATCAAGCTCTGCCTGGAGGCGCAGGTCGACTCGATCGAGCACGCCGCGGTCGCCGAGGAGGCCGACATCGCCCGCATGGCCCGCCAGGGCATCTGGCTCGTGCCGACGCTCAGCGTCACGCAGCGGATGAAGGAGCACCTGGACGCCGACCCGCAGTCGCTGCCGGCGTACGTGGCCGCCAAGCTGCCGCTCGTCTTCGACACGCAGCGCCGGAACTTCAAGTACGCGCTCGAGCACGGCGTCAAGATCGCGATGGGCACCGACGCGGGCGCCCTCGGCCACGGCGAGAACGGCAAGGAACTGGTCTACATGGTCCAGGCCGGGATGACGCCGATGCAGGCCGTCGTGGCCAGCACGAAGTCCGCGGCCGAGCTGCTCGGGCTGCGGGACGCGCTCGGCACGGTCGAGGCCGGCAAGCTGGCCGACTTGATCCTGGTCGACGGCGACCCGCTGGCGGACATCTCCGTGGTCGCGGATCCCGCCCGCGTCAAGCTCGTGATGAAGGACGGCATCGTCTACAAATCGCCGCGGCAGGCCGCTCCCGGTCTCTCGCACAGGAGGATGTGAGATGGCGCGCAAGTCGAGCCTCGCGCTCATGAGCTACAAGGAGATCGGCGCGATCCCGAAGGACCGCTCCGTGCTGATGCTGCCGATCGGGTGCGTCGAGCAGCACGGCCCGGCCGGCTACGTCGGCGCCGACACGATCCTCGCCGAGTACGTGTGCCACCGGACCGCGGAAGGCCTCGAGCACGTGTACGTCGCGCCGCCGCTCTGGTTCGGATACACGCCGTACACCGCGTTCCCGGGGACGATCACGCTGCGGCTCGAGACGCTGCAGGCGCTCGTGCGGGACGTCGTGTTCGGGTACATCGGGCACGGGTTCCGGCACATCCTGATCGTCAACAACCACGGCCCGAACGAGGCCGCGATCGAGCCGGTCGCGGTCGAGGTGCGGCGGCAGCACGGCATCGTCCTCGGCATCCTGTACCCGTGGCGGCTCGCGGAGCACGTGGGCCGCGACGTGATCCCCGACGCCGCGAAGGTGTTCGGGCACGGAGGCGAGCCGACGATCTCGGTGATGATGGGCCTCCACCCGGAGGCCGTCACGCGGGACGGCCATGCGGAGACGCGCGGGTACGTCAAGACCGCGGGGCCGATCTCGGCCACGTCGTTCCGCGCCGGCGCGTTCAAGGGGTTTACGATCGGCCTGTTCAACGAGGCCTCGGACGTGCTGCCGAGCGGCGCGAGCGGCGACTGGACCGTCGCCACGGAGGAACGTGGCCGCAAGATCCTCGACGGCATGGTCGCGTACGCGCGGGAGTTCGTGCCGGCGTTCCTGCGCCTGAGCCAGGAGCAGCAGGCCCGCCGGTCGCCGGCCCGGGGATAGCCGCGCGATGCGGACCGTCGTCACGGCCGGCCGGCTGATCGACGGCACCGGCGCGCCCCCGCGCGGCGAAACCGCGATCGTGATCGAGGACGGCCGCATCGTCGACCTGCACCCGGCCGCGACCGGGGACGCCGCGCCTCCCGGCGCCGCCGTCTACGGCGGCCGCGGCCTCACGGCGATGCCGGGCCTCATCGACTGCCACGATCACGTCGCGCACTTCGGCCTCGACCTCAAGCGGCGGTTCCAGCTGGCGCCGTCGCTCGCGGTGCTGCAGGTCGGCCGCTGGATGGAGGACACGCTGCGCGCCGGCGTCACGACGCTCAGGGACGCGGCGGGGGTCGACCTCGGCGTCAAGATGGCGGTCGAGCAGGGGATCGTGGCCGGGCCGCGCCTCCTGATCAGCCTCGTGATCATCTCCCAGACGGGCGGCCACGGCGACCTCACGCAGCCGGCCGGTTTGTCGACGGACTTCCCGCGCCTGCCGGGGATTCCGGACGCGACCGCGGATGGCGTCGACGGCGCGCGCCGCAAGGTCCGCGAAGTCCTCCGGCTCGGCGCCGACTGGATCAAGATCGCGACGAACGGCGGCGGGGGCTCCCCCCGGGGCGGGTACACGACGCGGCAGTTCTGCCTCGACGAGGTCCGGACGATCGTCGACGAGGCGCACGCCAAGGGCGTCCGGGTGATGGCGCACGCGCACGGCGGCGAGAGCCTCGACATGTGCCTCGCGGCCGGCGTGGACACGATCGAGCACGGCAGCCTCGCGAGCGACCTCCAGCTCGAGGAGATGGCCCGCCGGCGCATCTGGATGGTGCCGACGCTCAGCGTGACGCAACGCATGGTGGAGCGGATCCGCCGGGATCCGACCTCGGTCCCGGCGTACACCGCCGCGCGCGTGCCCACGATGTTGGAGAAGAAGCGCGTGGGATTTCGCCGGGCGCTCGAGCTGGGCGTGCCGATCGCGATGGGCACGGACGCCGGCGCGCTCGGCCACGGACAGAACGCGCGCGAACTCGTCTACATGGTCGAGGCGGGCATGACCCCGATGCAGTCGATCGTCGCGTCCACCCGGGACGCCGCGCGCCTGCTCGCGATGGACGATCAGATCGGCACGCTGGAAGTCGGACGCCGGGCCGACCTGCTCCTCCTCGACGGCGACCCGCTGGCCGACATCTCAATTGTCGCCGATCCCGCTCGGCTCAAGGTCGTGATGAAGGACGGGCTCGCGTACGAGCCCGCCAGCACAGTCACTCACACTCGTTGAGGGCGTACTCGAAGATCTCGTAGTTGCGGAGGCTCCGCGCCGCCCGCGCCGCGCCGGCGCGGGTCAGCGGCCGCGAGAGGATGAAGGGCACCGGCTGCTCGGCGAGGCCCCCGTGCGAGCGGAGACGCTCTCCGACGAGCCCCGACAGATCGTGCTCCGCCGCGCGCGAGCCGAGCGCGCGTCCCCGCTCGCCCACCACCACGATGTCGGCTTCGCGATCCACCGGCAGATCGAACTCCGCGCACGCTGCCTCCCGCGCCAGGGCCAGCGCAACGCCAGGCAGCGCGCGGATGTACCGCAGCACCTCATCTAACTCGAGCCCGGGGCGCATCACGTACACGCGCACGAACCCGCCGAGCGCCCCGTGGTGCCTGACGAACGGATCGGTGATCGGGCAGATCACGCGCGCGGCCCCGTGCCCGAACGCGTCGTCCAGCCGGTCGCCGAGATACAGCACGTTCGGCCGCCCGTCCGCCAGCGCCATGTCGGACATGCCGTGGTCGGCGATCACGCCGAGGCGCGCCCCCAGCGCGGCGAGGCGGCCCAGCCGGCCGTCCACCGCATGCATGAACGCGTTCGCCTCGGGAGATCCGGGGGCCGACTTGTGCTGCACGTAGTCTGACAGCGAGAGGTACATGAGATCCGGCCGCCGCGTCTCGAGGAGCCGGAGCCCCGCGTCCAGTACGAACAAGGAGAGATCCGCGGAGTAAGGATCCGGCGCCTTGCGGCCGACCAGCTCCACGACGCCGGTGATGCCGTGCTCGGCTTCCGTGCACACGTCGGCGCGCTCGGCGGAGAAGACGATCCCGCGCACGCCGTGCCCCAGCGCCTGCCTGAGCTTGTCCTTCGCGGTGACGGCCACCACCGCGGCCCCGGCTTCGGAGAACCGCGCCAGGATCGTCGGCGCCCGAAGCAGGCTCGCGTCGAGCATCATGATCTCCCGCCCGGTCTCGCGTTCCAGGTAGTAGTTCCCCGAGACGCCGTGCACCGACGGCGGCGCGCCGCAGACGATCGACACGTTGTTGGGGTTCGTAAAGGTGGGCATCGCCGCGAGCGCGGTGTCCGCGAACCCGTCGCCCATCATCCGCTCGAGCGTCGGGACGACCCCGGCCTCACGTGCGGCGGCGAGATACGCGGGATCGCACCCGTCGACGCAGACGACGACCACGGGCTGCGCAGGCCACCGCAGGATGCGGCCGTTGATCAGGATGGACCGCGCGGCACGGCCGCGCGTGGAATCGGCAGACCACATGACCTCGGCTCGCCTCCAGATCCGTCACGTGGGACCGGATCCGTGATCAACCGTCCCGAGCCTGTCGGGCCGCGTCCCCGGCGACGGAGTGTCAGGAACGACCTTCGCTCAGTATCGACCGCCCGTCGCGACGTCGTCAAGCGCCGCGCTGATCGCGGGCCCTGTGTGGACGCCCTGCGCTCACAGTTCGTCACGGCCCGCTGCCCAAGGCACGGCCGCAGCCGAGCCCGCCGCTGGTCGCGACCCGGCACGCCTGGATGAGCGTCTCGCCGAGGAAGAACGGACATCGGCGCCTTCGATGGGTGGCCGCGGCGCTTTGCGCCGCCAACGGGGCGACACGGGGCAGTGGGTCCGACCTACAATGAATGAATACAAAAGAAACTGTTAAGACTCACAGATATCCACAGGTTGTACCCAGTGGGACCCTCTTGGCGCTGCTCCTGGACCGGACCGGCGGGAACGCGGCGTCGGCGGACCCGTCGCGGCCGCCCGCCGCACCTCAGTCCCCGCGAGACGGCGTGCCCGACTGAACGCGCTACCCGGTCTCCCGAGTGGCCCGGCGCAGCGACGCGAACAGAAGCAGCACGACCGCGAGCGGGAGCAGCCACCACGACGGCACGCGCGCGCGCGCCAGCCATGCGATGACGACGAGCGCCGCGATCACCCCGGCGGCCACGGTCCAATCGTCACCGACGATGAAATCGTACCAGAACCGGAAGAACCCCGCGACGGCGCCCACCTCAGTCTCCCCCGCCGACGGCGGCCGCCGAAACGCGCCGCTGCCGCAGCAGCGTCACGAGGCCGAACGAGACCGCGCCGTAGAACACCACGATGGCCAGGATCGCGGCGTCGCCGCCGGGCCAGTCGGCACCCGCGCCCTCGGCCGACCAGAACGTCCCGAACGTCGAGAGCAGGAGCCCGACCGCGAATTTCATCGAGTTCTCCGGGACGGCGCTCAGCGGACGGTGCACGAGGAGCCCGACGCCGCCGACCAGTACGAGCGCGGCGGCCGCACCCGCAATGGCGAGCGGCAGCGCGCCTTCGGCGCTCCCGAAGGTGACGACGATGAACACAACCTCGAGGCCCTCGAGCAGCACGCCCTTGAACGAGAGCGTGAACGCGTACCAATCGAGCCCGGCGCGCGTCACCGGCGCCGCGGCCCGGGCCGCCGACAGCTCCCGGCCGAACGCGGCCTCCTCGTCGTGCAGCGCCTTGTAGCCGCTCGCCCGGAGGATCGCCTTCCGCAGCCACTGCAGCCCGAACACGAGCAGCAGCGCGCCGACCACGAACCGCAGCACGCCGATCGGGATCAGCGTCAGCGCGGGGCCGAACACCGCCACGAGCGCCGCGAGCGACAGGGTCGCCGCACCGACGCCGACCAGGGCCGACCGCCAGCCCCGGCTCACCCCGGCGGCAAGCACGATCGTCAGCGCCTCCACAAACTCGACCCCGGATGCCAGGAACGTGGAAATCACGAGCAGCACGCTGTGCAAGAACGTCCCTCCCCGCCCGGACCGATTCCGGGTCGCGCCGACCGGCTGCCGTGGAATTTGGCCGTCACGTCCGGCTTCTCCTCGGACGCGAACGCCTGAAGGACCTAGCCCGGCGGGTTCGAAAGGGGCAGGGGTGCCCCGTCCTTCCCCGGCACCGGCGGAACCACGCAGAGGAGCGCGCATGACCGATCGCCACTTCACCGACGCCGACGCGGAACTCACGCGCCGGATCGGCATCATCAACGGCCACGACGACTTCCCCATCATCATGGCCAAGCAGCGATTCGACGGCGTCTACGATTCGCTGCGGACGTATTGGCTGCCGCAGTTTCGCGCCGGCGGCGTGAGCGCCGTGGTCGGCGCGATCTTCACGCCCAGCGTGTACGTCCCGGAAGGGGCGCTGCGGCACGCACTGTGGGTCCTTGACGGCCTCCTGACGGAGATCGAGGAGAACCGGGACGCGATCGAGATCGCCGGCTCGGCCGCGGAGCTCCGCCGGATCAACGGCGCCGGCAAGATCGCGGTGCTCGTCGCGCTGGAGGGCGCCGAGCCGCTCGGACAGGATCTCGCCGCGCTGCGGCTGGTGCACCGGCTCGGGCTGCGGATGGTGTCGCTGACGCACGCGCGCCGGACGCTCTTCGCCGACGGGAACTGGGAGAACGAGACGCACGGGGGGCTGAGCCGTGCCGGCCGCGCCGCCATCAAGGAGATGAACCGTCTCGGCATCATCGTCGACGTGTCGCACGGGTCCGACCGGACGACCCGGGACATCCTCGAGACCTCCGTCAAACCCGTGATCGCCAGCCACTCGAACGCGCGGGCGCTCCAAGACAATCTGCGGAACGTCACGGACGAGATGATCCGGGCGATCGCCGCGGCCGGCGGGCTGGTCGGCATGGTGGCCGTCCCAAACTTTGTGGCGAGCGGCGACCCCACCATCGGCCGGTGGGCGGACCACCTGGAGCACGTGGTCGAGATCGCCGGGATCGACCACGTCGGCATCGGCACCGATTTCTTCCACTACGGCTGGGAGCTCGGCGCGGCGCCGGGCATCGCGGAATCGGACGCGGGCCCGCGGCAGGGATACGTCCGCTCAGAATTTCTCGGGATGCAGAGCCCCGTGGATCTGCCCGGGCTCACCGCCGAGCTCCGAGCACGGGGATATTCCGAGGAGGCCCTGCGCAAAGTCTACCGCGAGAACTTTCTGCGCGTGCTGGCGGCCGTCGCGGACGGCGCGCCCGCCTGACCCGCGGGGACGGACCGTCGAGCGGAGGCACGAAGATCACACCACAAGGGGGACACGCCGTGTTTGAGCTCGTGAAGACGCTGTGCGACATGCCGGGACCGGGCGGGTACGAGGACCAAGTCCAGACGTTGGTGGCGGACACGCTCCGCGCCGCGGGATGCGACGTCTCCGCCACCCCGGTGGGGAACATCCTCGGGCATGTCGGCGGCCGCGGGAAGAAGGCCGTGCTCGTCGCGCACGCGGACGAGATCGCGGTGATCGTGCGCAGCATCACCGACGATGGGTTCCTCCGCCTGATGACGGGCGGCGGCCTGATCAGCAGCCAGGCCCCGCCGTCCCCGCTGCTGGCGGGCGAGCACTGCCTCGTCATGACCGAGCACGGGTCGGTGCCCGGGGTCGTCGGCGCGCGCACCGGGCACCTGCGGGCAGCGGGACAGCGTGAGGGCGCGCTCGGGTGGCCGGACGTGTTCGTGGATCTGGGCCTCCGATCGCGCGCCGAGGTCGAGCACGTGGGCGTGCATCCCGGCGCGGCCGTGATCTGGAACCCGCCGCCGACCTCCCGCCTGGGCGCCAACATCGTCGGCAAGGCCATGGACGACCGCGCCGCCTTGGCGATCGCCCTCGAGGTCGCCCGCCGCGCGGATCGGACGCGCCTCACCTACGACCTGTGGATCGCGAGCACGATCCAGGAGGAAGGGGGGCTGATCGGCGCCGACGCCCTGGGGCGGGACTACGACCTGGGGATCTCGCTCGACGTCGGCCCGGCCGGGGACGTGCCAGGCATCTCGCCGGACGAAGTCCCCTGCCGGCTGGGCGCGGGCCCCGTCCTCGTGCACAAGGACTCGGGGATCCGGTATCACAAGGGCCTGACGTACGCGCTCGCACACGCCGCCGAGGCGGAGCACATCCCGATCCAGCACGTGTCGTTTCAGTCGTTCGCGTCCGACTCCGCCGCCCTGCTCAAGAACGGGATCCCGGCGGCCCTCATCTGTTATCCGACCCGCTACACCCACAGCCCGATCGAGACCGTCCGGGAGGAGGACCTCGAGGCGATCGTCCGCCTGCTCGGCGCGTTTTTCGAGCGCGGGACGTTCTGAGCCGGGAGGGCGGCGCGCGGAGGGAGGCACCCCCGCACGGCGAACCACCAGGAAACTCGAATCTCGGAGGGGCCCATGGCACGGACACGGACTCGCGAAACGGACACCCTGAGCCGGCGCGCGTTTCTTGTCGGCGGCGCCGCCGCGGCCGGAGGCCTCGCCGGGCTCGGCCTCGGCGCGCCGTGGACCCCGGACGCGGTCCGGGCGGCGTCCGCCGGGACGCCGAAGCGCGGAGGGACGCTGATCGCGGCGCAGGAGGTGGACCCGGTCAGCCTCGATCCCCACACGGACGCGAACTTCTCCGCGCTGCAGGGCTTCGAGCACATCTACGACAGCCTCACGGGGTACGACGAGAAGACCAATGTCGTGCCGGCGCTCGCGGTCAAGTGGGACATCACCAACGGCAGCAAGACCTACACGTTCCATCTCCGTCCGAACGTCAAGTTCCACAACGGCCAGCCCCTTACGGCGGACGACGTGAAGTACAGCATCGATCGCGTACTGGATCCGAAGACGGGATCCGGCTGGCGGTCGTGGCTCGACGCGGTCCAGGAGACCAAGGTGGTCGACCCGCTCACGTTCCAACTCAACCTGAACGCCCCGTTTCCGGACCTCCTCGGCGTCTTCGCGTCCCTGCGGGCGTCCGGCATCATGCCGAAGGGCTACGCCGAGCGCGAAAACGTCAAGATCAAGGCGATCGGGACCGGGCCGTTCAAGCTCGTCGAGTACATCCCCCAAGATCACATCACGTACGCCCGCAACGCGGACTACTGGGACCAGCCGCTGCCGTACCTCGACGGGATGACGTTCAAGATCCTGACGGAGGAGACGACGCGGGTCGCCGCGCTGCGCTCCGGCCAGATTCAGTACGCCGCGCTCAGCGCGCAGAGCATCGCCGGGCTGCAGGCGACGCCCGGGATCGTCGTCCTGAAGGCCCCGAACGCGTGGGTCGCGCTGCACTACCTGAACGTCAGCCGGAAGCCGCTCGACGACGCGCGGGTGCGGCGGGCGCTGCGCATGGCGGTCGACACGAACGAGGTGATCCAGAAAGCCGTCTACGGCGCCGGCGTGCCGTCTGGCCCGGTCCCCACCGGGTACGGCGACTGGCCGGTGGATCCCAAGACGCTGCCGTACCTCAAGCCCGACCTGGACGGCGCCAAGAAGCTGCTCGCGGAGGCCGGGTACCCGAACGGCGGGTTCACGATTCAAATGCTGTGCTCTCCGCAGTACCCGGAGTTCGTCGCGAGCACGCTCGTGGTGCAGGACACGCTCAACAAGCTGAACGTCACGACCCAGGTCCAGCAGATGGAGTGGGGCGCGTACGGACAGGTGCACAACCTGGAGATCCGCACCGGCGGCAAGGAAGGCGGCGAGATCTTCGCGTCGGCCAACACTTTCCGGCCGGGCCCGGACGGCTACGTCTATCCCTACTTTGCCGCGCACGGGACGGCCAACGACGGCGGGTACAACAACCCGACGCTGGAGGCGCTGATGAACCAGGCGCGGTCGATCTCGAACCACGACGAGCGCCGCAGCCTGTACATCGAGATCCAGCGGATGCTGCTGGACGACTCGCCCAACTGGTGGTGGTACACCAAGTTCAGCATCGAGGCGATGTCGTCGAAGCTCCAGGGCTACGCGCAGTCGTTCACCGGCCGGCGCATCTTCCTCAAAAAGACCTGGATCAGCGGCTGAGCCGAGCGCACCCGGTCCTCTGAGCGGCCGTCCCGCGCGCCGCGCGGCGAGTCGCGTCCGGGCGCCCCACTGATCAAAGGAAGCCCGCGTCGAGACGGTGAAAGCCGCAAGGGAGCGCACACGGCCCCGCGAGGCACCCCCATCCATGAGGAGGCGGACAACGTGAAGAAGTTTCGACTCCTAGAGATGTCCTGGATCGAAGCCGAGGAAGCGTTCAAGAAGTCCGACACGGTGATGATGGCGGTCGGGACGCTCCACGCGCACGGCCCGACCCCGATCGGGATCGACGCGATCTCGGTCGACAAGCTGGCCGACGAGGTAGGCAAGCGCACCGGCATGATGATCCTCCCGCTGCTGCCGTACGGCGAAAACGACAAGATGCGGGACTATCCCGGGTCGCTCGCGATCTCGCAGCACGTGATGGAGGCGTTCTGCACGGACATCTGCCGCAGCCTCCGCCGCAACGGCGTCCGCAAAGTCATCTTTCTCAACGGCCACGGGGGCAATCGCGACCCGCTGATCCGGACCGGGCGGAACGTGCGGAAGCTCGGGATGCTGATCTCGATTGTCGAGTGGTGGACGGTCGAGCGCAAGCTGATGCCGGAGCTCTTTCCCGAGGGCAGCCACATCTCCGAACTCGCGCTCGCGGTCGCGATCGACGGCCCGGAGGTCGCCGACATCCGGAGCGGCGGCTATAAGGGCGAGTGGGGCAAGAACCCCCCGCTCAAGCCGATCCTCGGCGCGAAGATCAAGCCGCTCGGGTTCAACAACTTCGAGTTCGGCGGCGCGCAGCTGCTGGTCCCCGTCGACGCCTGGGACATCGACATCGCGAGCTCGCCCGAGATCCGCCCCGCGGACCTGGACGGGTTGCGCAAGCGGGGCGAGGAGGCGATCGCGCGCCTGACCGACTATCTCGTGGAGTTCGCCAAGGAATTCGAGAAGGTCGACATGTCGAAGGCGCTGCCGCCGTCATGACGGTCCGCATGCCGCGCCGATGACCACGCCCCAGGCCCCGCCCACGCAGGACGCCGTCGCACGCCTGCTCGCGGCGTGGCGCGGCGAGATTCAGGCGCGGATGGCCTACGAGGCGCTCGCGGAGCGGGAGCGCGATCCCAAGCGGGCGGCGATCATCCGGCGCATGGCCGAGGGGGAGGCGTCGCACCGGCAGCGGCTGGAGGCGCGGCTGCGCGAACTGGGCGCGCAGATTCCGGACGCCCGCTCGATCCGCCTGCCGTTCTGGACGCGCCTCCAGATCGCGCTGGCGCCGGTCGAGAAGGTGCTGGCGTGGCGGGAATCGCTGGAGGAGAGCGAGGTCGAAGGCGTCTACGGATCTCCGACGGGCGACGCCGACACGGACACCCTGCTGGCCGAGCTGCGGACGGAGGAGCGCTCCCACGCGCGGGCCGACGAAGAGCTGCGGGGACCGGGCGCCCCCGCGACGGGCGAGTCCCCGGAGGGACGCCTGCGCCGCATCCTCGGCCGGGAGACGTGGCACCAGAGCGGCTCGAGCTGGATCTCCGGCGCGGTGTACGGCGCGAACGACGGGCTCGGCGCGGTGTTCGGCATCGTCGCCGGCGTGTCCGGCGCGACCAACGGCTCGAGCTTCGTGCTCACGGCAGGGCTCGCGGGCGCGATCGCGTCGGCGCTCTCGATGTCGGTCGGCGCGTTCCTCGCCGAGCGGTCGGCCTCCGAGGTCGCGGCCGCCAACGTCGCGGGCGAGCGCCGGGAGATCGAGCAGAATCCGGAAGAGGAAAAGGAAGAGCTGTCGCTGTTTTATCAACTCAAGGGTCTGTCCAAGCAAGAAGCCGACGAGCTGGCCGAGCACTTCAGCCAGAACCCGGAGGCGATGCTGCAGACGCTCGTCGCCGAGGAGATGGGCGGCACGGGCGGGGGCGGCAATCCGTGGCAGGCCGCGCTTGCCGCGGGCGTCAGCACCGGGGTGGGGGCGTTCGTCCCGGTGCTGCCGTTCTTCTGGCTCAGCGGCACCCCGGCGGTCCTGTGGGCCGCAGGCGTTTCGCTCATCGCGCATTTTCTCGTCGGCGCGGCGAAATCGCTGTTCACCCTGCGCAGCTGGTGGTCGTCGGGGCTGGAGATGACCGTCGCGGGCGCGATCGTGGGCGGGGCGACCTACGCGCTCGGCGTGCTGTTCCGGGTGGCCTCCTAACTCCGGACCGGCGCGGTACGCTCAAGCGCGCCGGATGACACGCGGCGCCCGTGCGCTCACGCCGCGGAGAGTGACGAGGCACCGTTGAGCGGGACTCATGACGCGTCGGCATGAAGTGCGGTTCGGCGTCGATCTCCTCGCCGAGTTTCCTCGGGCGCGCTCACTCCGCGTCGGGCTGATCACGAATGACGCGGCCGCCACGGCCTGCGCTCCGCGGCCCCTCGTGCCGGCGCGGCGGGCCCTCCTCGACGCCGGCGTCCAGGTCGTCACGCTGTTCTCGCCCGAGCACGGGCTGGAGGCGGCGGCGCCGGACGGCGCCGCCGTCGACGATACCACGGACGGGCTCACGGGCCTGCCGGTGCGCAGTCTGTACGGAACCGGGTTTCGGCCGGCGCCGGATGCGCTCGCCGGCCTCGACGCGCTGTTGTTCGACCTCCCCGACGTGGGCACGCGCTTTTACACCTACATCTGGACCCTGTCGCACGTGCTCGAAGCCTGCGCGGAATCGCGGATGCCGCTCTGGATCCTCGACCGTCCGAACCCCCTCGGCGGCGACCTATCGGCCGCGGAGGGCCCGCTCTACGACGAGACGCTTCCCCCGGGCCTCGTCGGCCGGTGGTCCATCCCGGTGCGCCACGGGCTGACGGCCGGCGAGCTCGCGACGCTGTGGAACGCCGAGCGTCGGATCGGCGCCGAGATCACCGTGGTGCGGATGCAGGGGTGGGAGGGGCGTCCGCGGTGGCCGTCGCTCGGCCTGCCGTTCGTCCCGACCTCGCCCGCGTTGCCGTCGTACGAGACCGCGCAGCTGTATCCGGGCACGGGACTGTTCGAGGGGCTCTCGGTCAGCGAAGGCCGCGGGACGGGCGTGCCGTTTCGCATCGTCGGCGCGCCGTGGATGAACGGAACGGCGCTGTGGGACGCGTTCACCGCGTGCCGGCTTCCCGGGGTTGCGGCGAGACCCGCGCGCTTCACGCCGTGCGCCGGCCGGCACGCCGGGCAGAGCTGTTCGGGCGTGATGCTCCACGTCACGGACGAAGAGGCGTTCCGTCCGGTCGCGACCGGACTCCGTCTCATGGCGCTGGTCTGGGCGCTGTACCCTCAGGAGTGCCGGTGGGCGGCCTATCCGACCGCCGCGAACGTGACGGGGGCGAACCACTTCGACCGCCTGATCGGACGGCGCGATATACGGCCCATCCTCGAGCGCGGTCCGGATGATGTCGCGGATCGGATCGCGGAGTGGACGAACCCGCAGGGGTGGTCCTCGCGAGTACAGTCTCACCTGCTGTACTAAGTGGTCCCGGTCGGGAGCGTGGTGACGTCCTCGTCGGGGATCCCCGCACGACGGTAAGCCTGCTCTTCACGATGCCAGCAGCCGGACCAGTTCGTCCCGAGATGGACCGGGAGGAGCGACCGCCTCGCGACTGCGGGCGAGGTCGGTGATACGGTCGAGCATTCCGGGCCGCGCCATCACCTCGTGCGGTAGCGCAAGCAGCGACGCGATCTCGATGGCGGCTCGGAACGCCTCGGCATCGTACAGCATGGCGACAAACAGTGCGCTCCCGGGATCCGTCGGCGGCGACGCCCGCCGGCCCTGGATGATCGCGTTGATCTGGGCGGTCCGCCTCCGGTCGAATCCAACCGTGTCTCGGTACCACGGCGTCACCCGCGCCTCGGTCATGGCGTCCTGTGCGAGCACGAGCGCCAGCGGGTCGTCCAGATGCTGTCGTGCGACCTCGGCCGTGCCGACGGCATGCATGAGGCCCATGGTGATCCCGCGTCCGCCGAGGGGGTTCGTGCACGCCCAGGCGTCACCCACGCTGACGACCCCCGTCGCGACCGGCACGCCGTCCACGACGAAGCGACGATACCGGTCGGTGATGCCGCCCATCGGGAGCACGGTGGTGATCGGCTCACCGGTGAGCCAGTGCGCGTGTAACGGACATGCGTGAACGAGAGCCGCCCAACGCATGGGATCGCGGAGCGTCTTCAGCACCGGGTCGCCCGAGAAGGTGAACACGGTCACCGACCATGTGTACGAGTCGCCCGGAAGCGTGAGCAGCGAGAACGAATGGAAATGCGTCAGGAGCCCGGCCCGGCAGGGCGGCACTCCTCCCGTCGTGGTGCGGAAGAACCGCGTGTAGTAGATGAATCCGGACTCCTCGGCCTCCTCGATTGGACGGCGAGCTCCGATGGCCTCGAGCCAGTCGGGCAGCCTGGAACCTCGCCCCATCGCGTCGACGACGAGGTCGGCGGAAAACGTGTCGCCGGCCGTCGTGCGAACGCCGGTCACGTGCGGGATCCCCTTCGTCACCGACGGCCCCGTCAGCAGACCCACGATCGAGACGCCTCGAGCGACAGGAAGGAGCCGTTCGGCGACGCGTGCGACCGCGTGCTCGATCGTGGAGCGCCGGCCGGTCACCGTCACAAAGCGTTCGTCGCTCTCCCGCCGCGTCCGGTCGGTAATGCACGGCGGCATCGTCGCGCTGATATCGAACGTGACACATCCGGCGCGGAGCAGCCGTTCCTTGACGTCCGGGAGGTGCCGGTCGAGGATTTGGCGGCCGGCCGCGTGCAGATAGTGCGGCTGCCGGAACTGCGCCACCCCTCGGCGTGGCCACGCGTGCCAGGCTTCCTCCGCCGAGCCGGGAGCCGGCTCGCGGTCTCGTTCGAACACGGTCACGTCGTGGCCCTGCCGAGTCAGCATGATCGCCGTGGACAGGCCCACGACACCGCCGCCTAGGACAAGGATCCTCGACATCCCGGACCTCCCCTAGCACGAGTCACAATGCAGGAAACGCCGACGAGACAGTGTCCTCATTGTACTCGCGAGCGGAGGCGGTACCGTGACACGCATCACACTTCCGACCGAAACGTACGGATCCGGCGGTCTCAGGCGGCGTCTTCTATGACGACGACGTCTCCGTTATCACCACGACGACACGGGCAACGGCGCGACTGAGGAACACGCGGCCGGGAGCCAGCTAGGATCCCGCCGCCGCCTCGGACGCGACCGGCTCCGCGCGCGCCACCTCTACCATCGCGTCGAAGGCGGCCTGGCCGGCGGAGAAGCCGAAGAGGTCCACCGCGTCGTCGGGGATGGTGGACACCCCCGAGGTGACCCGGTTCAGACCCGTCCAGCCGTCGCGCATCCACACGGTGCCGGCGGGCACGCGATCGGTGACGTGTGCGCGCGCTCGAAACTCCCCGCGATCGTTGAAGATGCGGATCGGGGCGCCGTCTGCCACGCCCCGCGCCGCCGCGTCGGCAGGAGACAGCCACAGCACCGGCTCCGGATCGAGGCGCGCGAGCGTGGGCAGCGCCCGGCCGTGGTCGTAGAACCCGTGAAACTGGGTCAGCGTCCGTCCCTGCCGGAAGCACAAAGGGTGGCGCGCGGACGACGGCAGGGACACGTACACTGGCAGCGCCGGGAGCCCCAGCGCCTCCGCGCGTGCCGAGTAGAACTCGACCTTGCGCGAGGGCGTGGGAAAGATCCGATCCGGGTGGGCCACGTGCGAGATGTTCAGCGCGCGCATCCCGCCCTCGGCCCGCAGCGCCGCCACGGTCGCGCGGCCCGTGGCCGGGTGGTCGAGGAGTGCGTCGATCGGCCCCTCGTCCGTCTCCCACGGGAAGAAATCGACAAGGGGCAGCCGGCGCGCCAGGTCCCGGAGCAGCCACGTGCACGAGCGAGCCTCGCCGGGCGCGTCGAGGATCTTCGGCATCAGGTACAGGTGGGTGTTGGTGCTCTTGCAGCCCACTTCTTCGAGCCAGGCCGTCGCGGGAAGCACCACGTCGGCGCAGCGGCGGGCGGTGTCATTCATGAAGAGGTCGTGCGTGACGACGAGATCGGTGCGGGCGAGGCCTTCCGCCACCCGTTCGGCGTCGGCAAACGAGGACAGCATGTCCGTGCCGAACAGGCACAGCACGCGCACGCGGCCGTCGGCCAGCCCTTCGGTGATGCGCGGCATCTGGTTCGGGATGTAGTGCCCCGCCGGCCGCCGTGCCGGCTCGGTGATATCCGCCAGCGCCTGACCGTGGCTCGCGCTCCCGTGACGCGGCCCGAGACCGCCGCCGGGCACCCCGAGGTTTCCGGTCAGCGCGGGCAGGCACGCCACGGCCCGCGCGCCCTGCCAGCCGTTCGCGCCCTTATGCATCGAGCTGCCGCCGAGCAGGATCATCGCGGGCCGGGTGGCGGCGTACCGCCGGGCAAACGCCACGATGCGGTCGGCCGCGAGCCCGGTTTCGCGCGCGGCCCACTCCGGAGGATGCCCCCGCACGTGCTCCACCAGCCGGTCGAAGCCGACGGTGTGGGCGTCCACGAACCCGGCGTCGTACAGCCCGTCGCGCACGATCACGTGCATCATCCCAAGCGCGAGGGCCGCGTCGGTCCCGGGCCGGATGATAAACGCGTCGTCCGAGTGCGCCGCCGCCTCGGTGTCGCGGACGTCGATCGTGACCACCCCGGCGCCGCGCCGGCGCGCCGCGGCGAGAGGGCGGCCGGTGTTCGGCTGGCTGGCCAGGTTCGCGCCCCAGAGCACGATCAGGTTCGCGTGCGCGCCCATGTCCTCTTTAGTGTTGGTTTCGATGGGGCCCGTGAGCCCAACGCCGAAGCCGCCGAGACCCCAGCAGATCATCGCCGGGTGCCACCACTGACAGCCGTAGAAGTTGGCGAAGCGCCGCAGGAGCTGGGAGGCGATGCGCGTCCCGTAGTTGTTGGCGAAGTGGCCGTGGCCCTGCCAAAACCCCACCGACTCCCGGCCGACGGACCGCATGCGGGCCACGATCATCTCGAGGGCGTCGTCCCAGTCCACCCGCCGCCACGCGCCGTCCGTTCGTCGGTCGCGGACGAGCGGGAACAGCAGGCGCTTGGAATTGCCGATGATCTCCCGCGACGCCCGCCCGCGGACGCACAGGAAGCCTCGGCTGTCCGGGTTCTCTGGATCGCCAGCCACGCTGACGAGGCGTCCGTCCCTCACCTCCACGCGCATCCCGCAGAGCGTGGGATGGCAGTTCATCGGGCACATCGTCCGGACGGTCTGGTGCGCGGAGGCCATGCGCCACGCTCCTTTCGCTCACCGCCCGCACGCCGGACCGTGCCGCCGAGCGGTCACGCGGCGCTACGGACGCTTCTTCGACAAGTAGTCGATCAGGCCGATCACGTCGGCCGCCACGTACCGGCCCACCGGACCGGTACTGTACACCGCCTGCGCCACCACGCCACCCGGCTCCAGGAGAAACCCGGTCGCCTGCAGGTAACCCCTCGTCGCGTCGTAGAACGCGCCGGTCTGCGAGGCGAACGCCGGGCCGTCGACCCCGTAGCCGATGGGAAAGGTGAGGCGGCCGCGCTCCACCGTCTTCCGCGCTTCCTCCAGCGGATCGACCGAGAGTCCGACGATCGTCACTGCGCGCTTCGTGAACTCTCCGATGTTCTTCTCGAAGTCAGCCAACTGCTGACGGCAGTACGGTCACCAGTGGCCGCGGTATCCCAAGATCACCGTCCACCCGCTGCTGAACTCGGCGGGCAGCACCACCGTGCCCCCGTCCACCAAGGAGAGCCGGACGACCGGAAACACGTCACCGTGATCGAGCAGCGTCGTGGTGTTGCGTGCCATCGCTGGGCTCCTTGTCCCCGTGGGGCGCCGCCCGCCAGCAGGTCCACGGGAGCGGCCGCCGCCGTCTCAGGGCTGGAGTTGCGTGTCGATTTCCCGGACTCCTTCCATCCTATACGCGCTGCCCGGCGGTCACGGTCTTGCGTCCCTCACGATCTCACCGCCCTGCATGACCAGCGCCACGCGATGCAGCATCGAGATGTCGGCGGTCGGATCGCCGCCGACCGCGAGCAGGTCCGCGACCTTGCCCCGGGCGACCGTGCCGATGCGGTCGGCCATCCCGAGCGCCGCGGCCCCGTGGTGGGTCGCGGCGGCCAGCGCCGCGCCGGCGTCCATGCCGCACGCCACCATGTACTCGATCTCCTCGGGCAGCGACTCGAACGGCCCCATCCCGAAGAACAGGTCGGTCCCCGTGCCCATCGTGACCCCCGCGGCGAGCGCGATCTGAAAGCTCTCGACCGCGCGCTTCGCCCGCACGGGGATCGAACGAAACATCGGGATCGCCTTGTACTCGTCCCACCGGTCCATGATGCTCTTCATGACGAGCAGCGTCGGCACCAGCGTGATGCCGCGGTCGGCCATCTGCTTGGCGGTCTCCACGTCCAGATCGGACCCGTGCTCCATCGTGTCCACGCCCGCGCGCACCGCCATCCGGCTCGATCCCAGGATCGACGCGTGGCACGCGACCCGCCGCTCGAGCCGGTGGGCCTCGTCGACGATCGCGTCGAGCTCCTCCTGCGTCAGCTCGACGACGTTTAGGGGGCCGTTCGTCGTGACCTTGATGCAGTCGGCGCCCGCCTTCACCTGCTCCCGCACCGCGCGGCGGCAGTCGTCGGGGCCGTCGACCTCGCGCGCCATACCGGGCGGCGCCGGGGGCTCGGAGCCGTGTCCGCCGGTCATGCAGAGGATCTGCCCGCACGGCACCACCCGCGACCCGGGGATATCGCCCTTCGCCACCGCGTCGCGCGCCGCAGCCGCGATCCCACCGAGCGTGCCGACGTCGCGCACCGTCGTGATGCCGGCGGCCTGGGTGGCGCGCAGATTGCGGGCGGCGCGCAGCGCGGTCGCCGCCACGGTCGGAGCAAACGAACGCGGGCCGTATCCGAGGTGCACGTGCAGATCGATCAGCCCGGGGAGCAGGGTGCATCCACCGAGGTCGATGACCCGCGCGTCCCCGGCCGCGTCCCCCCCGCCGTCGGGCAGCACGTCCACGATGCGCTCCCCCTCGACCACGACTGTCCGGCGCTCGGGCCGGCGTCCCGTCCCGTCGAAGACGCCGGCGCCTCGCAGTATGATTCGGGCCATCTCACACCTCCACACCGAGTTGCGGTCACACCTGCAGCCGCGGGTCGAACGCGTCCCTCAGGCCGTCCCCGACGAGATTGAACCCCATCACCGCGAGGAACACGCACAGCCCGGGAAACAACGACACCCACCATGCCGTCGCAAGGTACTCGCGCCCGTCCGCGATGATGTTCCCCCAACTCGGCTGCGGCGGCTGCACGCCGAGCCCGAGGAAGCTCAGCCCGGCCTCGGTGAGAATCGCCAGGCCGACGCGAAGGGTCGCGGAGATCACGATCACCGCCACGACGTTCGGCAGGAGATGGCGGACGACGATCCGGCCGCCCGACGCGCCCGTGGCGCGCGCGGCCGTGACGAAGTCCCGCCCGCGCAGGCTCAGGAACTCGGCCCGCACCAGCCGGGCGGTGGGCGGCCACGCGGTCAGCCCGATGATCCAAATCAGTCCGGGGACGCTCGGCCCGAACAGCGCGAGAAACGCGACCGCCAGGAAGAACACCGGCACCGCGAGCACGACGTCGGTCACGCGCATGAGCACGGCGTCGACCGCGCCGGCGGAAAACCCGGCGCAGGCGCCGACGAGGATCCCGAGGACGATCGAGACCAGCATCGAGAGCACGCCGATCGCGAGCGAGACGCGGGAGGCGACGAGCACGCGGCTCAGGATGTCGCGTCCCAAATTGTCCGTGCCGAGCAGGTACGGCCACGCCGGCGGGTGCAGGATCGCGCGCAGGTGGGGCGCGTCCGGCTGGAACGGCGCGAGGGTGGGGGCGGCGATCGCCACCACCACGAACGCGGCCATGATCGCGGCCCCCGCGATCGCCCGCGGGTTGCGGACGAACCGGTGACGCGCTCCGCGGCGCCGCGTCCGCGGCACCGCCCCCCGCCCGCGTTCTGCGGCGGGCCCGGCGAGCTGGCTAGCCATCCCGGACCCGGGGATCGAGGTAGAAGTAGCCGAGGTCGGCCCCGAGGTTGCTCAGGACCACGAGCACCCCGGCGACCGTCGTGGTCGTCAGCACCGTGGGATAGTCGCGCGCCAGCGCGGCGCCCACGGCGAGCCGCCCCAGCCCCGGGAGGGCGAAGATCGTCTCCACCACGACCGAGCCGCTCAGCAGGAACGGCAGGAGCAGCGCCACGACCGTGAGCACCGGGATCAGCGAGTTTCGCCCGACATGGCGCACGAGGACGGCCCGCTCGCCAAGCCCCTTGCTGCGCGCTACCCGCACGTAGTCCTGGCCGAACGCGTCCAGCAGCGACGATCGGGCGTACCGGACCAGCACGGGGAGGATGCTGAGCGCCTGCACGACCGTGGGCATGATCAGGTAGGGCCAGATCACCGCGGGCGCGTACCCCGCGGAGCCGACGGGACGGAGTCCGCTGGCCGGGAGCACGCCCAGCCGCTCGGTGAAGATGTAGATCAGCCCGAGCGCGAGCCAGAACGTCGGCAGCGAGATGCCGAGCAGCGAGAACAGCGTCGCCGCGTGATCGATTCCGCTGTACGGCCGCACCGCGGAGACGACCGCGATCGGGATCGCGAGCGCGACGGTCGCCGCGAGCGACGTCGCGGTGAGGATCAGCGTCGTCGGCAGGGCCTCCCCGACCAGCTGGATCGTGGGCCGCCGGTCGCTGAAGCTGCGCAGCCGGCCGGTCGTCAGCTCCGCCATCATCGACACGTACTGCACCGGGAGCGGGCGGTCCAGCCCGAGCTGGTGGCGCAGCACCGAGACGTCGGTAAACCCGCGCTCTTCGGGAGAGATCAGAAAGTCGACGGGGTTGCCGGGCGCGAGCACCAGGAGCGCGAAGGTGATCGCCGTGACCCCGAAGAGCAACGGGACCAGCACGAGCACCCGCCGTGCAAGGTACGCGCCCACGCGGCCGTCCGGATCAGCGGGTCTTCCACCGCGGCAGGGACCCGAAGAAGTCGCGCAGCGAAGTGACCCCGCTCGGCAGGACGAACGTCTTGTTGAGACCCCAGATCACGTCGGGCCGGATCGTCAGGATGTGCGGGGCGTCCGAGATCACCAGCTCCTGGATCTGATCGTACAGGCCCTTCTGCACCTTGCGGTCGGTGGTCAGCACGACCTGCTGCAGCAGCTGGTCCATCTTCGGGTTGTTGTACCCGATGATCTGCGCCGTCGCCCCGGTGCTCATGAAGTTGCCCTCGAGCTCCGCCTGCGGCGGAAAGATCAGGTTGAACCACGCGATGCCGACCAATTCGATCGGCGCGCCCGGCACGAAATACCGGCTGAAGAAGTCCCCGCGCTCGAGCGACTGCACGTCGATGGCGATCCCGACCGCGCGGAGATACTGCTGGATCAGGAGGGCCTGATCCTGATAGTCCTTGCCGGCGAGGAAGCCGTACTTCGCCCGGAGCGGCTGCCCGTTCTTCTGCGCGATCCCGTCCGGCCCGGGCGTCCACCCGGCCTCGGCCAGCAACTGCTTCGCCTTCGTGGGGTCGTACGTGTAGCCCTTGAGCTGCTTGTCGTACTGCCAGAGGCTCGGATGGATCGGACTCTGGGCGACCGTCCCGAGCCCGCGGTACAGCGCCTGCAGCATCTCCTCGCGGTTGACGGCGTAGGCCATCGCCTGGCGGACCCGGACGTCCTGGAACATCGGATCCTTGAAGTTCGGCGCGAACCAATAGAACGTGTCCCCCGGCACGCGCAGCGTCGAGACGCGCGCGTCGTTCTGGAACTGGCTGTAGGCCTCGGGCAGGATGCGCCCCGCGTCGATGTTGCCGGCGTGCAGCTCCGCCAGCACGGTCGCGTCTTCCGTGATCAGCTTGAACACCACGCGCGGCAGCGTCGGCGCGCCGCCCCAGTAATCGTGAAACGCCTCGAACGTGATGCTCTCCGTTTCACGCCAGTCCGCGAGGTGGTACGGCCCCGCGCCGATCGGCTTCCGCGCGTACGGAGCCTCTTGGAGCCGCGCGACGTCGACGTTCGCGAGCGCGTGCGCCGGCAGCACCGCCGCCGTCCCGATCTGCTCGTAAAAGAACGGATACGGGCGGTTCAGAATGAACCGCACGACGCGGGGATTGACCACGGTGATCCCGGTGACCGACGGCGCGTGCCCGGCCTTGTAGTCCTGGGCGCCCGCGATCTCGAGAAACGCCGGCGCCGTCGTCGGGTACTTGGGGTGCAGATACAGCTCGTAGCTGAACTTCACGTCCTGCGCGGTGATCGGCGTGCCGTCCTGGAACTTCGCGTCCCGCAGCGTCACCAGGTAGGTTTTGCCGTCCGGCGAGGCGGGATACTTCGCGGCGAGCCGTCCGCTGACGTTGCCCTGGCCGTCGACCGCGGTCAGCGAATCGTTGATCAACAGGTTGACGTACGAGAAGACCGCCTCGTTGCTGCCGAGGATGCGGACCGGCAGGCCCCAAATCGCGATGACGACCTGCGACGGCGGCGCGGCGGCCTCCGCCGACCCGCGCCCGAGCGCCCCGACCGCGCTCGCCGCGAGTCCGCCCGCGCCCAGCTTCAACAAACTGCGTCGCGTCAACATTTCGGTCCTCCAGGACGGGAAACGACGTCCGCGTGCTGCGCGGCTGTGCTCCGTACGTTCGCTGCGGCGGCGGCGATTCCTCGACCGTCCGCCCGCAGGGGCTCGGGGCGCGCGAGGGGAATCTTGACGGACCGCGCGGGAGCGGACCGCGCCGGCCGACGCGGCCGCGCATCCGCACCCGCCCGGGCGACAGGGAGGTGCGGGCACGATGAAGTTTGGGCTGACCCTACCGAACCGCGGCGTGCTCTTCGGGGCGATCACGCCGGACCGGATGCTCGAAATGAGCGAGATCGCGGAGACGTCGGAGCACTTCGAGTACCTCTGGGTCGGCGACAGCTTCTTCGCGAAGCCGCGCATGGAGTCGATCACCCTCATGGCCGGCGTCGCCGCGCGCACCAGACGCCTCCGCATCGGGCCGGCGTGCATGGCGAGCTTTCCGCTGCGCGATCCCCTGCTGCTGGCGTACCAGTGGGCGAGCCTCGACCTGCTCTCGAACGGCCGCACCGTGCTGGTCGCCTGCACCGGCATCGTCCCGCAGGCCGGGGCGGCCGTCGAAGACGAGCAGTACGGCGTCGACAACAAGGCGCGCGTTGAGCGGCTCGTGGAGTGGATCACGCTGCTCAGGCGCCTCTGGACCGAGGAGCACGTCAATTTCGAGGGGCGGCACTACCGGGTGCGCAACGTGACCATCGAACCTCGCCCCGCGGCGAAGCGGCCCCCGATCTGGATCGCCAACAACTCGCGCGCCTCGCGCGTGGTCATCGAACGGACGCACCGCCGGACCGCGCAGCACGCCGACGGGTGGATGACCTCGCTGTCGGATCCGGAAGACGTGGCGTGGCGGCTGCAGGACGTCCGGAACAAGGTGCGCGAGTTTGGGCGCGATCCCGCCCAGTTCCCCACGTGCCTGTACCACAACATCAACGTCAACGAGGACCGGGACGCCGCGCTCGCCGAGTCGAAGCGCTTCCTCGACACGTACTATACGATGGACACCCCGATGGACCGCGTCGCCAGCTGGACGGCCGCCGGGTCGCCCGAGGAGTGCGTCGAGCATCTCCGCGTCTACGAGCGCATGGGCATCGACTCGATCGGGCTGCGCTGCACGAGCTGGGATCAACTGGGGCAGCTGCGCCGCGTGATGCACGAAGTGCTGCCCAAGTTCCAGTAGCCGCGCGCCGGTCCGAGACGCACCACACAGGAGGGATCCCGAGTGCTCGAGCGTCCGCGCGTGTGGATCGACCACGTCCTGATCGCCGTGCCCGATCTCGCCGAGGGAGCGCGGAAGATGGAGGACGCGTACGGGCTCCGCGCGATCGAGGGAGGACGCCACCCAGGGGCGGGGACCGGCAACATGATCGTGCCGCTCGGCACCTCCTACCTCGAGCTGATCGCGGTGGTCGACCCGGGAGAGGCGTCGGCGAGCGCCGCGCGCGTCGCCCGGGCGATCCAGGAGGGCCGGACGTTTGTCACGTGGGCGGCGCGCACCGATCGTCTGCTGGGACTGCGGGCGCAGCTCCAGCGCGCGGGGCTCAAGCTGCACGAGCCGTACGAGGGAGCCCGGACGCGCCCCGACGGCGTGACCCTCCGCTGGCGCTCGCTGATGCTCACGCCGCCGCACGAATCGAGCCTGCTGCCGTTCCTCATCGAGTGGGGCGTGACGCCCGACCAGCATCCCGGCGCGATGCCCGTCACGCATCCCTCCGGGGCGCGGGGCATCCGGCGGCTGCGGCTCGGGGATCCGAATCCCGCGGTCGCCGCGCGCCAGCTCGCCTGGCTGCTGGGGGATGAAATCGCGGCGTCGACCAGCGTCGAGCCCGCCAAGACCGCGGGCGTGGTGGCGGTGGAAGTGGATGCCCCCGGCGGCACGATCGTGATCGCGTAGTCGGCCGCCGACGTGACGCAGCCGCCGCCCGCGCCATGATGCCCGGAGTCGCGATCCGCGCCGCGGCCGCCGCGGCGGCCCTGATGCTCGCGGGAAGCGGCGCCGCCGCGTCGGCGACGCCGGTCCCGCCGCCAACGCGCGGAGGCACGCTCACCGTCGCAATCGGCGGCACCTGGGACACCATGGATCCGGCCCGCTACACGCGCGCCTCCGAGCGGCAGATCTTGTACTCGATCTACAGCCCGCTGCTTGCACGCGACCCCGCGTTCGCCATCACGCCGGGGCTCGTCAAGAGCTGGACGGTCTCGCCCGACGGCACGCGCGTCACGTTGCAGCTGCAGCGCGGCGTGCGGTTCCAGGACGGCACCCCGTTCGATGCGGCCGCCGTCAAGTTCAACATCGACCGGATCCTGAACCCCGCGAGCGGTTCGGCGTTCCGGGCGGGCCTCGCGTCCATCAAAGCCGTCCGCGTCGTGAGCCCCTCGGCGGTCGCCCTCGATCTCACCGGGCCGTTCACGCCGCTGCTCGCCTGGTTTACCGACGGCCCCGGCTTCATCTCGTCGCCGACCGCGGTCCGGAAGTGGGGCGCCCAGTACGGGCTGCACCCGGTCGGCACCGGTCCGTTCAGCTTCGTGGAGTGGGTGACCAACGATCATCTCGCGGTCAAGCGCTTCGCCGGCTACTGGGAGCGCGGCCTGCCGTATCTCGACGGGCTCGTCTACCGGCCGATCCCCGACGTGACGGTGCAGGTCGAAGACCTCAGAGCCGGCGTCGTCAATGTCATCGACACGGTCCCGGCCGATCAGCAGCACGCGATCGGGGCCGACAACCGGTTCCGGACCCTCTCGCTCGCCGGGGCGCGGTGGCCGGTGCTCCGGCTCAACAACGCGATCCCGCCCTTCAACAACAAGGCGCTCCGGCAGGCGATCTCCTACGCGCTGAACCGGGATCAGATCGTGACGACGGTCTACGCCGGGCAGGCGCGGCCGGCGTACGGTCCGATCTCGCCCGTGTACCAGCAGTACTTCGACCCGACGATCGGCCGCTGGGGGATCGGGACGAACCTCACGGAGGCCCGCGCGAAGCTCGCCGAGGGCGGACAGCCGCAGGGGTTCACCGTCACGCTCGACATCTCCACGTCCCAGGACGCCGCCCGGCTGGCGCAGTTGGTCAAGACCCAGGCGGCGGGGGCCGGGATCACCGTCACCGTGCAGACCGACGACCCAGCGACGCTGCGTGAGCGGATCGCGGCCAAGCGCTACCAGGCCTTCATCGGCTCGGTGACGCTCCGCCCCGACATCGACGGCACCATGTACAACTACTTCAGCTCCCAAGGCACCGTGAACTCGGATGGGTACAGCAACCCGATCGTCGACGCGCTGTTCGAGGAGACCCGGGTGGTCCCGGACGGTCCCGCGCGGGTCCAGCTCTACCGGCAGCTCCAGCACCAACTGGTCGACGATGCGCCGTGGACGTTCCTCGCGTTCGAGAACCTCATGGTCGGCATGGACCGGCGGATCCATGGCGTGCCCGGGATCCCCGATACGATGATGCGGTTCCGGGCGGCCTGGATGCGGCCCTAGCGTCAACGCGACCGCGCGGCTCTCCGCGGCGGCGGCCGAGATCGGCCGGCGGCTACGCCCGCGGCTCCGCGGGGGCTTCGCCGCAGCGCTCGATCGCACTCCGGATGACGTCCGCGGCGCGAGGCAGCCGCGACACCTGGTCGGCGTAGGCGGCCTGTTGCCTGGCCGATTCCTCCCGGCGCGCCCGGTCAAACAGCACGCGGGTGCACGTCTCGATGAACGCGCGCTCCTGCAAGATCTCGACGCGCTCGACCGCGCGCAGATAGCTGTTGTCGCGCATCAGCGGGGCCAAAAACGCGGACCAGCCGAACGGCCACAGGCCAAAGGGGTAGAGCGGCAGCAGCCGCTCGATGCGATCCAGGGTCTCGCGCGGCGGGCGCTCCCCGAACCACGCGACCGCCTCGTCGACCGTCTCGGCCCGGCAGCTGTTTTGCGCGATCAGCACGGGCACGCCCGATCCCACGCAGCGGCTGATCGTCGAGGTCCACACGTTCGCCGACAGCACGGCATCGACGCAGCTCAGCAGCGCCGAGAAGCGCTCCGGCGCCTGCGGAGGCACCCAGCGGTACCGCTCCCCCAGTACGGGGCCCAGCGGATACGGCTCGGGGCCGAGGTGCACGAGATGCACGGCCGGCTCGATCTGTGCGAGATACCCGGCGAGCACGTGCGGAAGCGCCGTCGCGAGCGCGTGGCCCCGGGTTCCCTCGAAGCTGACGTGCTGCCATCCGGAGGTGCAGAAGAGCACGACGGGAACGTCGGCCGGCAGCCCGTACAGCGCCCGGCCGAGCCGCCGCGGCTCCGCACCGCGCGCGACGGGCGCCAGCAGCGCGGCGTACACGCCGGGGCGCGGATGGGGCCGCACGGGCGGAGCCGGCAGCAGCCGAGCCCCCAACCCCGCCGCCCAGTCGCCGATGCGGACGGGCTGGTCTCCGAAAAAATCCTGCGTCGCGCCGCTCTCGGTGGAATCCCACGTGTCGACGACGATCGTCGGCAGGCCGTAGCGCCGCACGAATGCCGGGTCCTCACGTGTTCTGCGCAGCGCGTTGTCGAACGTCGCGAAGTCCGCGAGGATGAGCGAGCCGGCCGGAGTGCGGCGCACCGCGGCGTCGATGCAGCGCTCCAAGCCCAAGGAGAGATCCGCCGCCTCGATGGTCAGCCCGGAGTGATTGGACAGCCGCAGCAGGTCGCGGTTGTTCGTGAGGACGACGCACGTGTCGCCCGACGCGACGAGTTCCCGCGCGATCGTCAGCGCGTGGACTGTTTCTCCCCACGCGGTGTCGCAGAAGTTGACGATGAGATGTGACCGCTGTGGCGTGCGGGTCATTGAGATCTGTCTCCCAGCCGGCGGAGACGCGAAGGTCCGCCGTGCCGCATCCGGCCCGGCGGACCCGCGCCGCACCCGCTACCCGACCGATCGAACGATGTCGCCTGCCTGCCTCCCGGTCGGAGCGGAGTCCAGCGAACGTTCGTCCTAGCGCTCGGTCTCTGTCTCCGGCACCGCGTACGGCTTGTAGTATCCGCCGCTCGGGTCCCCGGGCAGCTCGGCGACGAGGGTGTCGGCTCCCTCGGTAAGCGGGACGACCTTGCCCAAACACACGACTTCCGGCGAGCGGTACTCGCGATCGTTGGCAGAACCCACTGAGACACCTCCATGTGGCGAGTCGGCAACACCGGGCGCAGCCACGTCACGTCCCGATGACACTGCTGTGCGCGGCTTAAGTTCAACGCGGGCGGACGCGTCTTCCTCCAGCGGCGCGTCCCTAGACGCCGCCGTGCGCGATCGGTCCGGCGAGGCCGCCGCGGTCCTCCGCGGCGGCCTCGCGGCTCGGGGAGCGGCCTTCGATCTGCCGCAGCCAGACCTCCATCGCACACGCGTTCAGAAACAGCGGCATCCGGTGGGTGCGCCCGAATCGCGCCTGGGCGACCGCATCCGCCCAGGACGCCGCGTCGACGAGCCCGCGCGCGACGAGGCGGGGACGATCGGTCAGCATCTCGGTCCACGCCCGCGAGTTCCGCAGCCCTTCGAAGTACGCCTGCTCCCCTCCCCGTTTGCCCCGGCGGAGGCGGACGACCTCCGGCAGGAGCCCCGCCAGCGCGCGGCGCTGCAGGACGCGGTCCTGCCCCGGCCGAGCCATCTGCTCCGCCGGCAGCGCGAACATGAACTCGACCAGCGGCCGGTAGAGCAGTGGAGAGCGGAACTCGAACGACTCGGCGCGCTGGTCGCCGGCGGTCCCCGCGCCGAGACAGACGCTCCACAACCGGTTCCAGACGTACTGGCCGCCCACGGAGCGGCATCGCGTGGGCACCCGTCGGCGCTCCCACCGGCGCAGGCGGGCCCGGCGCACCGTCTCGGGTCGGAGGTACGGAGGTAGACCGGGGTCGGCGCCGTCGGCAAGCTCAAGCCGCGCGGCGTACCGACCGAGCGGCTGCATCACGTTCTTGAAGAACAGAAACGGCAGGGCGCGCTCGTCGGTACCGGCGCCCTGCACCTCGCGGAGCCCGCCGAGGAGCCGGCCCCACCGCCCGCGGTAGAACAGATCCGCCAGATAGAACGGCTGCGGCGAGTCCCCGCCGAGGACGAGATCCCCGCCCCGCCCCGTCAGCAGCACCGCGGCGCCGTGGGCGTCCATCAGCTCGTTATACCGGCGGTAGAGACCCGGCGTCAGCATGACGGGATTGGGTTCGGCATAGAACTCGGTGGGGATCTCCGAGAACGGGGGCGTGGCGTCGACATCCAGCACGTGCCACGGCAGGGAGTACTTCGCCACGACCGTGCGCATCCAGGGCTGCTCGTCGCCGGTCCGCGATCGACTGTACACGAGCGACAGCGCGTGCACGGGCCTCGGCCCCGACTCCGCCGCCGCGCATGTGACCGACGAGGAATCCAGGCCGCCGGAGAGCTCGCTCCACACCGGGCCCGCGGCCGGAAGGGCCGCGGCGACGCCCTCGCGGAGGAGTTCCCGGAACCGTTCGTCGTACTCGCCGTCAGAAGCGCGGGCGGCCGGCGGCACGCGTGCCAGGTTCCATGTGTCGAGGAGCTCGACGCGGCCCCGCCGGTGCACCAGCGTCCGCCCGGCCAGCAGCCGGCGGACCGCGCGGTAGGGGGTGCGCTCGCCCCGCGGCTTCACCGAGGCGAGAAACTCGGCGAGGTACTGCTCGTCGAGCGCGCCGACATCCGTCATCTCGAGCAGCGCGTCGAGGTGCGAGGCGAACTCGATCGCCGCGCCGCGTTCGGCGTAGAACACGGGCACGACGCCCAGCGCGTCGTGCGTCAGCACCAGCGTGCGCTGGTCGGTGTCGAGGACCGCCACCGCGTACTCGCCGGTGACGTGCGCCTGAAGGTCGGCGCCCCACCACGAGTACGCGAGCGCGAACAGCCGCCCGTCCGCGCAGTCCGGCAGCGCGGCGCCCCGTGCGTGCGCCTCGGCCGCGAGGTGGGCCCGGTTGGCGATGTATCCCCGGTACAACACGTGCAGCGCCCCGAAGATCTCCGGCGCCGGCCGGGACTGGACCCACCGGCCGTCCCCGGGTTCGCACGATCCCGCGAACTTCCTCACGACGGCAGGGTCGCCACGGGCGTGAAGGTCCGGCAGACGGCCTCGCTCTCGTGCACCACCGCGTCCCGAAACTCAACCCAGGCGTGCGCGGTAAACGGAAACCGCTTCACCCCGATGCGGTGCTCGACCGGAAGCCCAAGCGACCGCAGGAACCGGAAGAGCGCGAGGGAGCGCGGCAGGCAGTCCTGGGGCGCCCTCCGCATGTAGAAAAAGCCTTCCGCGCGCCGGAACGCCGCCACGCCGCGCCGCAGCAGCTCCTGCGCGCGGTCGCCGTCGGCGGGCGTCGCCGGCGCCGGAAGACGCGCATACCGCAGGTACGTGGACGAGAATCCCCGGGTGGCGAGGGACCGAGCCGTCATCGCAAGGCACAGCCACGCGCGCCACGCGAGACAGCCCCGCTTCGCGGGCGCCGCGTGAGGCGGCCCCTCGACCGGCGCCTCGGACGCGCGCGTCTCAAGAAACCCCTGCGCGACTACGCGCTCCACGAACGCGTCGAGGTCGGCCTCCAACCGCGACGGCTCGACGGCGTACTCCTGCTGGAGTGCCGCGAGCACGTCGGCGCGGGCGGGCAGGCGCAGCAGATGATTCCACATCGACCGCGCCGCCGGATCGAGGACGTGGTACGACTCACTGGTGAGGTCCAGAATCACGATCACATCGCCGAGATCCGCGTGGCGGATGGTGCTGGACGGCTGCAGTGGCATCGGCTCTCGGACTCCCGGTTGCGTATCGAGGCATGGGCGCCCGACTCGATCGTCCCGACGGTGCGCTGCGTACCCGTTTCGGGCGCGTCCGGCGGCCATCCTGCCGCGCACAGGAACCCGCGCGGACGCTCCCGTACTCCGCGTCATGCCGATGTCCGCCGGCTCCCACGCGCGGCCGATCAAACTCGCGCTGGTGAGCTGCGGGTTGGGCCACGTGCAGCGAGGGTTTGAGATCGCGACGGCCCGGTGGCACGCGGCGCTGTCCTCCGACCGCAGGCTGCGCGTCAAGCTGTTCAGCGGTGGCGCGTTTCCGGACGCGGAGCCCGTGTGGAACATCGCGCGCGATCGCCTGCTGCGCTCACCGCTCGGCGCGGTGCGCTCGCTGAATGCGCCGCGGCTCTGGCGATTCTGCTACCGCGTCGAACAGCGCACCTTCGGTCTCGGGTTCATCCCCAAGCTGTGGTCGTGGCGGCCGGACGTGGTCTGGGTCCAGGACCTGTTGCTCGGGCGCGTGCTGGCCTCCAGCCGCGAGCTCCTGCGCCTCAAGTTCAAGATCGTCTTCGCCAACAGCGTGTTTCCCCCGCACGACTATCGCGCCTTCGACCTCATCCAGCAGATGCACCCGGACGCGCTGGCGCTCGGCGTGCGGGCGGGCGTCGACGCGGCGAAGATGCGGGTGCTGCCGCACTACGTGCCGTACACCGCTCCCGCGGAGTCTCCTCGGGAGCTCCGGCGCGAGATGCAGTTCGCCGACGACGACTGGATCGTCGTGTGCGTCGCGGCCTGGAACAGCTACCAGAAGCGCCTCGATTACCTGATCGAGGAGGCCGCGGCACTGCGCGATCCATCTCTGAAGCTTGTCTTGTGCGGGCACCCCGAGCCGGGGACGGACGCGCTGAAGACGCTGGCCCGCGACAAACTCGGCCCGAACGTGCGCTGGCTGACCCTCGCCCCCGAGGACGTAAGACGGGTCCTGGCGATCTCGAATGTGTTCGTCCTGCCGAGCCTGTACGAGGGGCTGTCGCTGGCGCTGATCGAAGCCGCGATGGCCGGCGTCCCGATCATCTGCCATCGTCACGCCGCGGGGCGGTTTGTGCTCGAGGACGGGCCCTGGCTCGCGGATCTGTCCGCCAAGGGGGCGCTCGCCGCCCGGCTGAGGGCGCTCAGGGACGCGCCGCCGCCGGACGACCGGCTGCGCCTCCTGCAGGCGCGCGTGGCGGAGCGGTTTGGCGCCCGGGCCCTCGCCGACCAGTTCTACGAGATGGTGAGCAGCGTGCACCATGCCGGGCGCGCGGGCGGCGAGGCGTGCGGGTGAGACCGGTCGCCGCGGCACGCCGTGCCTCCGATCTCCGGCGCCGTCGACGGTCGATCTCTCCGGCCGCCGCTCCGGCGACGCAGGGGACGACCCGGCGGAAGGCGCGAAGTATCCGGTGAGGAACGCCGGGCGGCCGCTCGCGCCCGTTTCCGCGCACACATCCACGGAGGCGATTCGATGCCGAAAACGATCCGCCAGACCGTCACGATCAAGGCGAGCCCGACCGCGGTCTACGAGGCGTTGATGGACTCGCGGACGCACGCCAAGTTCAGCGGCCGCCCGGCGCGCATCAGCCGCAAGCCCGGCGGCGCCTTCACCGCCTACGGCAGCTACCTCAGCGGCGCCAACCTCGAGCTCGTGCCCGGGAAGAAGATCGTCCAGTTCTGGCGGTCCGCCAACTGGCCGAAGTTTCACTATTCCACGGTGACGTACGAGCTGACCAAGGTGCCCGGCGGCACCCGCCTGCGGTTCACCCAGGTCGGCGTTCCCGACAAGGACTACAGCGCGAAGAAAAAGGGATGGCCCCACGCCTACTGGCAGCCGATGAAGGCGCTGCTGGAGAAATAGCGCCGCGCCCGCGCTACCCCGCCGGGCGATCGAGCGCCGCGTGGATCTCCTCCGCGGCGAGGACGGTGTGCATCTGCACCGTGTGTGCGAGCGCAAACAGATCACCGTAGATCGTCTCGTCCGGGAACTCGGTGATCAACAGCAGCGGGGTGGCGGCGCGCTCGTCCTCGACCGTGTGACACGGCAGGTCGTGGTAGACGGGAAACGGCGGTTCCCCCGCGTGCGCGCGGTAGCTCGCGAGCTGCGCCCGGTTGAACGCGACGAGCTCGGGAATGCGCGCGAGCCGCTCCGTGAGCCGGGTCCGAAGCAGGACGGCGCGGTCGGCCCAGTCCGGGTGGTGCCGCACGATCAGATAGAACCCCTTCGGGATCGCGAAGGCGTCGAAGCCGCGCGGCAGGTAGCCGGTCAGCGGCCGGGTCCACTCGTGCGCCGGATACCCGTGCAGGTTGATGTGCAGCGTCGCGCCGCTCAGGCGGCACGCCTCCAGCCGGGCGGCCTTCTCGTGCCACGGCTCCTCCGTGCGCGATTGCAGGTCGTCGCCGAACGCGGTGTACCGGGCCGCGTGGTGCATGTGCCGCGGATGGATCGCGCACAGCTGCCGATGGAGCGCGTACCCGTCCGGATTCTCCACCGGGATCACCGCGAAATTCGCCCCGGGGTCCTCGGCGAGCCTGCGCGCCGCTCGAAGTGCCCCGACGACCCCGGAGGTCTCATTCGCATGCTGGCCGGCGGTCACGACGATCGCCGGGCGCGTCCCGGCGCGGTAGATCCCGGGCACCGCGCGGCCCTGCCGTGAGGTCGCAGAGAATCGGCGTCCGCCAAGCGCCGCCAGCTCCGCGTGGGCCCGCTCGAGACTCAGCGCCTGGGCGGCCGTCTCGAGCGGAACGGCGGGAAGCGCCGGTTCGGCCACGGCGAATGGTTCGAGCGCGACGCGCGCCCGCGGCTCGCCGTCGGTGTAGTGGACGTCGGGCACGATCTGTCCGGGCCGTGTCTTGCGGTCGTCGACCGGGCGGCCGGCGCGGTGCTTGAACACCTCGAGCACCGAAAAGTACAGGTCTTCGTGCATCGCCTCGCCCGTGCTGACGCACTCTTCGTAGTACGGCAGCCGCCGCTCCTCGCCGGGGATCTCTGTCCTGATCACCAACTGGTCGAACTGGGGCTCTCGCGGCCCCCACGGATGCGCCTGGATCGCCTCGATGATGGTGCGAAAGATCGTCTCATAGTCGGTCTCGAGCGACTCATCGACGTCGCGCCGCCCACCTCGCGATCCCGTGATTCGAAGCCACCCGGTCGGCGACAGCCGGCGCTCGCCGAGATGGTCCTCCCGGACGCGGCTCGGCACGAAGACGTCGTGCGCGGCCGCCGTGCCATCGTGGTAGTCGAGCTCGACGTGATAGGAGAGGGCGGGTCCGCCGGCGACGAACCGCGTGTCGACGCCCGCCAGCAGCGGCGCGAGGGGATAGGCCTCGACGAGGAACCGGCCACTGGCCGCCGGCTCGCAGACGGGGTACCGGATCGTCACGTGCCGCAGCCCGGCGGTCTCGACCTCTTCGAGAAAAAAGTGCAGCAGCGGTTTATAGGCGCTGCGCACCTGCGCGCGCACGCCGGCGGCCGCGAGACGATGCTCGGCGGCCCGCCGCCGCGCCGCTCCCTCGAAGAGCCAGGCTTCCACGCGCGCGCCGCGCAGCGCATCGTCCGTCAGTTGAGTCAGCAGGTGATCGAGCGTCCTCGGGACCCGTGTATCCAGCAGCACCGTCATGCGACCCTCCCCGTGCACGCGACCGGCGCGCGCACCGACGCTTCCGCTACTTCGGAAGCACGACGGGGCGCTCCTGGGCGGCGCGCGCGGCCGGCGTCGTCCGGGTCAGGGAGTCGGCTCTCCGGTGTCCGGATCGAGGAACAGCCGCGCGGTGCTCGGACCGCCGAAGCGGAACAGGTCGAGGAGCGATCCGGCGATCGCGTCGAACGACTGGTCGCCGAGGCGGCCGAGACCCCAGTTGTCTTCGATCAGCCGCAGAATCGACCCGACGTCCGCCATCGTGTGCCCGACGTAGTTGCTCCGCGCAAACGGCGAAATCACCAGAAGCGGCAGGCGCGGACCGTAGCCGCACCGGTCCAGGTAGGCGCCGGCCGGCGGCGTCCCGCACAGCTTCTGGGGGCCGAACAGCGCGTCCTGAGCGGGGTCGTTCGAGCGGCTCATGATCGGCGGCATGACGTGGTCGTACCAGCCGTCGGAATCGTCGTAGGTGATCAGGACCGCCATGGAGGCCCATGCGCTGGTCCGCTGCAGGCGGTTCAGGGTGTCGACCAGAAACCGCTGCTCGGCGAGCGGGGTTGAGTCATCTGGGTGACCGGTTTCGTTGACCTGCGCCTTGAGAAAGCTCACCGCCGGCAGGGCTCCCTGTGCGGCGGCGCGCCAGAAATCCGTAACATCGTACTGATGGTTGGCCTGGTCGGTCTGTCCGATCGCACCAACTGCGGAGGGCGGCAGATGATGGGGGTTCGCGGTCGAGGCGTAGTACTGGAACGGCACAAAGTGCGAGTTGTAATCGGCGCGGCACACCGCCTTGCCGTCGCGGACGCCGGTCGCAGCCCATCCGTTGTAGAACCAGCCCCACGAAATCCCGCGCGCGCTCAAGAGATCGCCGATCGTCCGGTTGTTCATCACGACCGTGGCGCCGGTCGCGCAGTCGTCCTGGGCGGGGTTGACGTTTCCGATCACCGAGCCGTTCACGACCGCGTTCGGGATCGAGGCCGGGACCGCGCCGTGCGTCTGTCCCGCGACGAGGTTCAGGTGCCCCATGGTCGTCGTCCCGAACGTGGACGCGAAAAAGTTGTCGCTCATCGCGAAGCGCTGCGCGTAGTTCCACAGCGCGGTGACCGTGTTGCCGTCGTAGTAACCCATCGACAGATTCGGCGTGCACCCGGTATCCTGCGCGCTCAGTGCGGTGAACCCGTCGAGGAGCCCGGCGTTGTAGGCCTGCTGCTCGTCCCGGTAGTGGTTGTCGTTGTCGCAGGTGTGCGCCATGGAGCGGCCCAGTCGAAACGGCGCCGCCGCGTTGGGATTGTGCGTCAGCAGGCCCGGTGTGAGTCCATTGACCGCCGGAGTGTCGGGCCGGGCTACAAACGGCGGCTCGCCCGGCGGATTGTCCGCCTTCGGATAGGTGCCGAAGTAATGGTCGAATGAGTTGTTTTCGTCAAAGATGACGACGAGGTGCTTGATTGGCGTCGCCGTCTGAAGATCAGGCACCGCCGCGCTGGTGGGCGCGCCCACCAGTAAGGCCAGGATCGCGATGACGCCGACCGCCGCTAGTCTACGCACGTGGCCCCCCGTTCGTTGGCGTCGCAGGGCGTGGAGCCTGCTCACGGACACGGTACGCACGGCATGTTAACCGTGCGTGATGGCGAGCCGCAGCGCGCGTGAAGGGACGATTAACCAATGGTGGTCGTCCGGGTCCGCGGGGACGCGGCGCAGGACCCGGAGAGGCCGCAGGTCGAACCCGGTGGGAGATGAAACGCGTGGTCGTCGTCATCACGGACGGGATGCGGCGAGATCTTGTGACCGAGGGGTACACGCCGCGCCTCGCAGGGTTTCGCCGCCGTGCGGTCCAGTTCATGATGCATCGTTCGGTGTTCCCCTCCGCGACGCGCGTCGCGTCGGCCAGCGTCGCGACCGGTTGCCAGCCGGCGCGGCATGAACTCCAGGGCAATTCCTTGGCACTCCTGGAGGACGGTGTCCTGGTGCGCTACGACACCGGGCGCCCGGACTTCCTCCAGCAGAAGCGCCGCGTCACCGGGACGTCGCTCGGCGTCCCCACGCTGGCCGAGCGCGTGCAGCACCGCGGCGGTGCGATCACGATGAGCAACGCCTCCCCCGGCGCCGCGTACGTGCATGACCCGGATGGATATGGGTTCGTGTACAATCACGCGGGCTCATTCGGGCCGGGGCGCATCCCGGTCCCTGACGCCGACGCGCTGCGGAGCACGTCCGATCTCGCCGGCGACCGGATGGTTGCGCGCCGTTTCATCACGGAGATCCTCATAGAGCGGCGGCCCGCGCTTGCCGTCCTGTGGCTGCATGAGCCGGACAAGACGCAGCACGCCGCGGCGCTGGGCTCTCCCGAGCACCTCGCGGTCCTGCGGCAGACCGACGAACATGTCGGGTGGGTGATCGACGCGGTCGACAAACTCCGGGAGGCCGGCGACGACGTCTTGCTCGTCACCGGCGCCGACCACGGCCATCAAACGGTCGTGGGCGTGGTGGACGTGGAAGCGAAGCTCGTCGAGGCCGGCCTCAAGGCCGGTCCGGCGTCCGGGGACGTCATCTCGGCGGCCAACGGGACCGCTGCCCTCGTCTACGTGCATCCCAGCCGTCGTGAGCGGCTGCCGGAACTGCGCACGTTCCTCGTCGGCTGTGACTGGGCCGGCCGCGTCATCCCCGCGGACGAACTCCACGAGGTGGGCCAGGCGCCCCGACACGGCTTGGCCTTTGCCGTCTCGATGCGGGCCAGCGACGGCGCCAATCAGTACGGGGTACCGGGCACCAGTCTTGCGGCCAAGCCCCGGGAAGGGAAGCCGGATCGCTTCGGCTATGGTCAGCACGGCGGTCTCGCCCGGTACGAGCAGTCGCCGTTCCTGATGATCGAAGGCCCCGGCTTTGAGGCGGGCACCACCAGACTCGAGCCCACGTCGCTCGTCGACATCGCGCCGACTGTCCTGCATCACCTCGATCTCCCGGCCCCCGGGATGGATGGACGGAGCCTTCAGCGCGGCGCAACCGCCGACTCATGACGGCGGGCTCGCATCCGGGGCTGGCGTCGTGACGCAACGCAGGGGATAGGACGGCGTCACAGAAGTCCGGCGTGGGCAGTGTCGTGCCGCGCCGGGATCCATGCGAGTGATGCCGCGGCCGATCGAGGAGGACGTCACCGTGCTGCGCATGCGTCTGGCTTGCCTGCTCGTGCTTGTCCTGGCCCTCGCCGCGGCCGCGCCCGGGGTGGGGGCGCCGGTCCGGGGCGGGACCCTGAACCTCGTGACCGACTCCGATCCGCCGTCGCTCGATCCGCACAAGACGCCCTCGGGGTCGTTCATCCACGCGCTGCTGTACGATGAGCTTGTCACCGCCGACAAGAGCACCGGCGATTTCGTCGCGGACCTGGCCGATTCGTGGACGATCTCGCAGAACGGCCTCGTGATCACGTTCAAGCTGCATCCCGGGGTGAAGTTTCACGACGGGACGCCGTTCAACGCGCAGGCCGTGCGCGCCACGATCGAGCGGTTGATCGACCCGCAGACGGGCGCGCCGGGCGCCAGCTGGATCGGCCCGATCGACCGGGTGGAGACCCCCGACGACCTCACGGCCCGGTTCGTCTTCAAGCAGCCCTACGCCCCGATCTTCTCGTCGCTGCGCATCGTCTTCCTCGGCATGCTCTCCCCGGCGGCCATCGCCAAGCTCGGCCCGAACTACGGGCAGAACCCGGTGGGAGCGGGCCCGTACAAGTTCCGGCAGTGGATCCCGGGCGACCGCATCGTGCTCGACCGCGATCCCGACTACGCGTGGGCGCCGAAGTTCTATAAGAACCGCGGGGCGCCCTACGTCGATTCGGTCGTCACGCGCATCATCCCCGACGAATCGACGCGGGTGATCGCGTTCCAGCGCGGCGACCTCGACATCCTGCCGGCCGCGCCGGCGGACCAGGCGCCGCAGCTGATCGCGAGCGGAAAGTATCAGGTGATCCGCACCCCGACGGACGGCGGTCTGTACCTCGGCCTGAACGTCACCAAGCCGATCTTCTCCGACGTCCGGGTGCGGCAGGCGCTCGGCTGGGCGATCAACCGGGACGAGGTCGTGGACTACGCCCTCAACAAGCTCGCCGTCCCGATGGACAGCCCGCTCGCGCCCACGATCTGGGGATACGCGAAGGGGCTCAAGAACGCGTACCACTACGACCCCGACCGCGCGCGCCAGCTGCTCGCGGAAGCGGGATGGAAGCCGGGCCCCGGCGGCGTGCTCCAGAAGGACGGTCAGCCGCTGGCGTTCTCGGTGTGGACGTACGCGCTCGAGACGAACGTCAGGATCGCCGTCGTCATCCAGACCGAACTCCAGAAGGTCGGCGTGCGCATGAGCATCGAGCAGATGGACCCCGCCGCGCTGCTCGCGCGCACCGCCTCGGGCGCGCAGGACGCACTCCTCATCAGCTACGGCTGGCCCGACGCCGACATCCTGTACTACTTCTTTAACAGCGGCCGCATGTCCAGCACGAACCGGGTGCACTTTGCCAACCCGGAGGTCGACCGCCTGCTGGACGCGGGCCGCACGACCGTGGACCCCGCGCAGCGAATGGCGGTGTACCGGCAGCTCCAGGAGCTCCTCCTCCAGCAGGCGCCGTGGATTCCGCTCGCGAGCCCCTATACGATCACGCTCGCGCAGCCGTGGGTCCACGACTTCTACGAGGACAAGTACGGGGATCTGCTCACGAACGACACGTACATCCAGAAGTAGCGGCCGCCGTGCACCGGTACATCGCCCAGCGGCTCCTGACGCTCGTCCCGGTGCTGCTGAGCATCTCGATCCTCGTGTTTCTGATGATCCACCTGGTGCCCGGCGACCCGGTGCAGGTGATGCTCCAGGACTACGGGTCCGCCGAACAGGCCGCGGAGCTCCGGCACACGCTCGGGCTCGACCGGCCGCTCCCGGTACAGTACGGGATCTTCCTGTGGCGGCTCGTCCACGGCGACATGGGGCGGTCCATCCGCACCGGGCGTCCGGTCGCGGCCGAGATCGTGCTCCGCCTCCCCTACACGCTGCGGCTCACGGCGGCCAGCATGGCCGTCGCGATCGTGCTCGGCCTCGCGCTCGGCACGCTCGCCGCCATCCACCACCGGCGCTTCCTCGACTACGCCGCGACCATGACGGCGCTCGCCGGGATCTCGCTCCCGAGCTTCTGGTTCGGGCTGGTGCTGATCCTGATCTTTTCCTACTACCTGCGCTGGTTCCCGCCCGCGGGCGCCGACACTCCGGGCAGCCTGATCCTCCCCGCCGTCACGCTCGGCGCCGGCGCGGCCTCGATCATCGCGCGCCTGTGCCGCAGCAGCCTGCTGGAGGTGCTGCGGCAGGAGTTCATTCGCACGGCGCGGGCCAAGGGGGCCGGGGAGCTGCGGGTCCTGTACCGGCACGGCCTGCGGAACGCCTTGATCCCGCTGCTGTCGATCGTCGGGCTGCAGTTCGCCGGGCTCCTCGGCGGCGCGGTCATCGTCGAATTGGTCTTCGGGTGGCCCGGACTCGGCCGCCTCGCGGTGGACGCGATCCTCAACCGGGACATCCCGGTGATCCAGGGCGTCGTGCTCGTCGCCGCCGCGATCTTCGTGGGCGTCAACCTCTGCGTGGATCTCCTCTATGCTCTCGTCGACCCGCGCATCCGGTACGTCTGACCCCGCCGGCGCCGGCCGGCCGGTCCGCGCGCTGTCGCACGGCGCGATCGGCCTCCGCCGGGTCGCCCGGCACCGGGGCGCGATGGTCGGCGCGGCGGTGATCGGCGCGCTGCTCCTCTGCGCGGTCCTGGCCCCATACATCGCGCGGTACGATCCGAACGAGCCGCACTTCAACGCCAGCCTGCGCCCGCCGTCCGCGGCGTTTCCGCTCGGGACGGATTCGTTCGGGCGCGATCTCCTGAGCCGGCTCGTGTACGGCGGGCGCATCTCGCTCACCGTCGGCACGATCGCGGTGATCCTGTCGTTTGCCGCGGGCGTGCCGCTCGGCGTCGCGGCCGGCTACTACGGCGGCCGGCTGGACGACGTCATCATGCGCGTCGTCGACGTGTGGCTCGCGTTTCCGGACCTGCTGCTGGCGATCGCGATCGTCGCGGTGCTCGGCCCGGGCCTCCAAAACGTCATGCTCGCGATCGGCGTCTCTGGGATACCCGGCGTCTGCCGCCTCGTGCGCGGGTCGGTGCTGCCGGTGAAAGAGGAAGCGTACGTCGAGGTGGCGCGGGCCGTCGGAGGAAGCGAGGGACGCATCATCAGAACGCACATCCTGCCGAACGTGCTCGCGCCGATCGTGGTGCTGCTGACGCTGCGGCTGGGCACGGCGGTCCTGGCCGGCGTGGGGCTCAGCTTCCTCGGACTCGGGGTGCAGCCTCCCACGGCCGAATGGGGCGCCATGGTCTCGGAGGGCCGGTCCTACTTACAGCAGGCGTGGTGGGTCTCGACGATCCCCGGCATCGCGATCTTTCTCAGCGTGATGGCCGTGAACGTGCTCGGGGACGGGCTGCGGGACGCCCTGGACCCGCGGCTCCACTGAAACGGCGCGCCCCCGAGGAGGCGGCACAGCGATAGGACAGCCGAGTGGCGAGCGCACGGCCCGGGACGCTCCGGGTCAGACGAGGGAGGCGGACCCATGCGGAAGTATCTCGGAACAGGCACCTACATAGTCGGATTCCTGGCGGTCCTATGCGCCGCCGTGCTGTTGAACGCGACGCTCGCTCGTGTCTCGGCCTCGCCCAGTCCGGGGTACCAGACCGTCCGCGCGGCGACCGGTGAATCGCTCAGCACCAGTATGAAAACAGTCGGTGCAACCTGCCCCGCCGGGAAAGACCTGCTGGGCGGCGGCGCCGTGGTCGGCTATCAGGTGGGCAGCAGTTTCGTGACGGACCCGCACGGCATCCTCATCGAGAGTGAGCCCAACGGCGCCAACGGATGGCAGGCCACCGGCATCGACCGCACGAAAGGCGATTCCTGGGGCGTGGTGGTCTACGCGATCTGCGCCAGACTCTGAGGCGGCCGCCGGCACCCGGCGCCGTGTCAGCGGCTGACGCGCGCGCCGCCGGGCCGCGGAGCCGCGCCGGATTCGAGATCCCGGATCAGCGAGGCCTTGGCCCGCTTGATGTGCGAGTCCACCGCCGCGCGCAGGCGCGCCGCGTCGCGCGCCGCAAGCGCGGCGAGAATCTCCTCGTGCTCCACCTGCTCCTGGCGCAGGCGCGCACGCCAATCGGTGCGCCGCGCGTGCACGCGGCCGATCTGGATGTGGGCGCGCAGCTCCTCGTACAGCTCGATCAGCCGGCGGTTGCCGGCCAGCTCCACGAAGCGCTGATGGAACGCGAGATTTCGCCGCATGTGCTCGAAGGCGTCCGCGTGGTCGCCGGCCCGCGGCAGGGCGTTCAGCTCCGCGCGGAGCGCGGCCAGCTGGTCCGGCGTGATGCGCTCGGCGAGCGTCTCCGCCGCGAGCAGTTCGAGCGCGCGTCTGATCTCGAAGACCTCGGCGATGTCGGCGGCGGACACGTCGCTGACGAAGGTGCCCCGCCTCGGCACGATCTCGACCAACCCTTCGGACGCGAGCAGGTTCAGCGCGTCCTTGAGAGGCGTCCGGCTCACGCCCAGCTGCTCGGCGAGCTCGTCCACCTTGAGCCGGTGGCCGGGAAGAAACGTCCGGGCAAGGATCTGCTCTTTCAGCGTGCGGTAGACCGTGTCGGTCAGCCGCTGCACGGTCAGGGTCGGCAGCACAGGCGTCGTCGGCATCACGGGGCTCCTTTGCGGGGGGGCCGCGTCAGGCGCGCGCGACCATCGCCGGCTTGACCCCGACGAGATAGCGGTCGAGCTCCGCGACGTCGTACTCGTCGAACTTCGGCGCCTGGGGATCCCGCGCCACGCTGGTGCGGATGATCCCGCGCCGCCACAGCACCTCTTTCGCGAACCCCACGCCGTACTGGCTGCCGAGCACCAGCAGCGGCAGCAGGCGCAGGTGCAGCGCCTCGGCCTCCTCCCGCCGGCCGCCGCGGTACAGGGTGTAGACCTGCACCTGCACGTCGACCAGCGCGCAGTTTGGCATGTTGCCGCACGCGCCCCGGTCGAGCTCGCCGAGCAGCCAGATCCCGTTGAGGCCGCCGAACACGCCGTCGAGCCGGTCGCCGGCCGCCCGCAGCAGCGCCGTCATGCGGTGCCCGCCGGGCGTGACCTCCTCCTTGACGTACCGGATCGCCGGGGCGCGCTCGATCAGCCGGACGAGGGACGGGATCGCGAGCGGCGTCCCAAGCGGCGGCTCGGCGTTTTGGACGACCACCGGGCGTCCGTCGGCCGCCTCGGCGACCGCTTCGTAGTAGGCGTGCACGCCGGCCTCCCCCGGCCGGCGGACGTACGGGGGCAGCACCATGATGCCGTCGGCGCCGTGCGCGATCGCGTGGCGCGTGAACGCGACCGCGGCATGGCTGCTGACGCCGTTCGCGCTGACGATCACCGGGACCCGGCCGCGGACCTCCTCGAGGGCCACCTCGGTGACGCGCATCCGCTCCGCGTCCGACAGCGTGAAGAACTCGCTGGCGTTCGCCGGAATGACGACGCCGTGCACCCCCGCCTGGAGGCAGAACTCGATCTCCCGCCGCAGGCTGTCCAGGTCGAGCGCCCCGGCGTCGTCGAACGGGGTCTGCAGAATCGGGACGATTCCGTGAAACGGCGATGCGGTCGACGGGCTCATGCGCATTCCCCCTCGCGTCAGGTTGCGTGCCGCAGCAGCGCGGCTTCATCGAGATCCAGCCCGAGCCCCGGCCCGACCGGGACCTCGAGCATGCCGTCCTCCAGGCGCAGCGGGCGCCGCAGCACCGGGTTGCCGATCGGATTGTCGCCGATCCAGTACTCCATGATGACGAAGTTCGGCGTCGCGGCCGCGAGGTGCGCGCTCGCGGCGAACTGGATCGCGGAGCCGATGCTGACGTGCGGCGCGACGCCCGCCCCGAACACGTCCGCCAGCTGCGCGATCCGGCGGCACTCGGTCAGGCCGCCGGACCGGCAGACGTCGGGCTGGACGACGTCGAGCGCGCCGCGGACGAGAAACTCGCGCACCTGATAGCGCGTGCACAGCAGATCGGTCGCGATCGGGATCTCGAGCGCGTGCGCCAGCTGCGCGTGGCCGTCGACGTGCTCGGGCGGCAGCGGCGCTTCGAGCCATCCGACCCCGCACTCCTGGAGGATGCGGCCCAGCCGGCCGGCGGCCGCCACGTCGTAGTTCCCCGCGGCGTCGGCCAGCAGCAGCGTGTCCGCGCCCACGGCCTCCCGCGCGGCGCGCACGGTCTCCGCGTCCGCCTCCACCCCGAATCCGATCGCCAGCTTGATGGCCCGGAAGCCCCCGGCCACGAGCGCGCGGGCGCCCTGCTGCAGCCGGTCGCGGGCCTCCGCGTCGCCGGCGCGCGTCAGCCCCGGGAGCCCCGACGCGTACACCTTGACGCGGTCGCGGTACGCGCCGCCGAGGAGCTTGCAGACGGGCACGCCGAGCATCTTGCCGGCGAGATCCCACAGGGCGAGGTCGACCCCACTCAGCGCTTCGAGCAGAAACCCGCTCGCGTGTCCCCTGAGGCGCATCGTGCTGTACATCCGCTCCCACGCGACGTCGATATCGAGCGGATCGGCGCCCACGACGACCGGCGCCAGGAGATCGCGGACGATCTCGCGTGTGGCCTCGGGTGCGACCGGCGCCTTCGCCTCGCCGTAGCCGACGAGGCCGGTGTCCGTCGTGATCCGGACGATGACGGTGTTGAGCGTCTGACTGTAGCTCGCCCGCATGCGCCACCGCGGCGGATACTCCTCCCACGGCGCGCGCGCCGCGCCGGCGCCCGACGCCCACGCCTGCGATCCCCAGTAGGCCGGCGCCGCGGGGCCGCGGACGCGCAGCGCGAATGCGTCGATCGCCGCGATCTTCACGGTACCACCTCCCACACGCTGTCGGGCGCGATCGCGTCGGCGAGCGCCAGCAGGAGCGGACCCTGGCCCCACGGGTACACGCCGGTCGGCCGCGTCGCGTACGTGGCCAGATCCTCCGCGGGCGTCGCCTCGGAGACGCCCGTGAGATTCCCCTGCGGGTCGGTGGCGGCCAGCGCGGCGGCCCGCGCCCTGGCCGCGGCGTCGAGCGCGGTCTCGCGCAGGCCGACGGGCACGGCGCCGAGTCGCACCGCCTGCGGAACGGCCCAGGCCATCATCGCCGCGACCGAACTCTCGAGATACGTCTCCGGGCGGTCGACCACCGTGTGCCAGTGCCCGCTCGCGTCCTGCAGCCGCACCATGGCTTCCACCTGACGTCCGATGACGTCGGCGAGCGTCCGCCGGAACTCCTGAGCCGTGGGGAGAAATCGCAGCAGATCCACCAACCCCATCAGCGCCCAGCCGTTCCCGCGCCCCCAGTGGACGGCGTTGGCCCGCCGCGTCTCCGCGTCGTACCCGTGGCAGAACAGGCCGCTCGAGGCGTCCCACAGCACCTCGACGTAGGCGCGCGTGTGCGCGCACGCGAGGTCGGACCATTGGTCGTCGCCGGTCTCGAGACCCAGCAGCGCCAGGAACGCGCCGTCGGTGTAGAGGCAGTCCACCCAGACGTGCGATCGAAACCGGTCGAGGTCGGGCCGGTGCACGGGCACGCCGTGGAGGATGGGTACGCGCGCGAACAATCGGCCGAGCGCGAGCGCCGCGGGCATCCACCGCCGGTCGCGGCGCGCCAGCGACAGGAGCGAAAGGCCCGGGGTGACGTGATCCGCGAAGCCGAGCGTCCCGCGGCGGGCGGACCACCATCGGTCGAACCCGGCGACCACGGCGCTCCGGTATCGATCGTCGCCGGCCGCGCGTGAGGCGGCCAGGAGGCCCAGCATCGCGACCGCCTCGCCAAAGCCCCAGCACTTATATGGATAGGACACCGTGCGGTCGGCGGCGCGGCGGAGCAGCTGGCCGAGATCCGTGGCGGTCGCCATCATCGTGCCGCGGACTCCTCCAGCCAGACCCGGATGGCCGCGACCGTGGTCCGGCACACGCGGCGATCGGTCTCGACCGTCCACGCGCCGACGTGCGTCGTGAGCAGCACGTTCGGATGGCCGAGGAGGGGCGACACCAGTTCACGCCCCGGCACCTCGCCGCGCAGCACATCCGAGGCGTAGCCCGCGAGGCGGCCGGCCGTGAGCGCCGAGAGCACCGCGGCTTCATCGACCACCTCGCCCCGGCACATGTTGACCAGCACGGAGCCGCCCGGCATCCGCCAGAGCGCCTGCTCCCCGATCATCTCGCGCGTCTCCGCAGTGAGCGGCACGTGCAGAGACACGAGATCCGAGGTCCGGAGAAGCTCATCGAGCGACACGAGCGGGACCGGGGCCGCGGACGCGTCGATGTACGGATCGCACCCCACGACGGTCATGTCGAGCGCCGCCGCGACCCGGGCCACCCGAGAGCCCACGTGGCCGACCCCGACGATCCCGAGCCGCTTGCCGTACAGCTCCGTGCCCAACTCGAAGCGATCCCATCGATGCGTCTCGCGCAGCGCCCGATCCAGACGCGGGATGTTGCGCAGCAGGCCGACGATCAGCCCCCACGTCAACTCCGCCACCGCGGGGGCGTTCGCGCCGGGAGTGTTCAGCACGGCGATGCCGCGCCGGTGCGCCGCCTCCACGTCGATCTCGTCGGTGCCCACGCCCGGCTTCATGATCAGACGCAGCCGCGGCGACGCCGCGATCGTCGCGGCGTCGATCGGCATGCGGCGCGTGACCAGGATCTCCGCGTCGGCCAGGTGGGGCCGCACCTTCTCGATCACAAACTCCGGCACCCGCACAACGTCGGCGATCTTGCCGAGGTCGGCGAGCGCGTCCGCGCTGAACGGCCCGACGACCACCGCTCTGGGGACGTGGCGGCTCATCTCGGCCTCCTCATCGGCGCACGCGCAGCCGCTCGAGCTTGTTCTCGTCGATCTCGATGCCGAGCCCCGGACCCTGAGGCACCGTGAGGTATCCCCGGTCCAAGACGAGCGGCGCCGTCGTGATGTCCAGCAGCGGGTTGTGGCCGGCCCAGAACTCGTAGAACAGGAAGTTGGGGATCGCCGCGCACAGCTGCAGCGACGCGGCATGATGCACCGCCGAGCAGACGCTGTTGTGCGGGCACAGCCGGACGTTGTGCACATCGGCGAGCATCGCGATCTTGCGGGTTTCCGTGAGGCCGCCGGACCGGCTGACGTCCGGCAGGACGACGTCGACACCGCGCCGCTCCAGGCGGCGGGCGAACTGATAGCGGGTCGCGTCGGCTTCGCCGGTCGCGACCGCCACGTCGAGCGTCCGGCACAGCTCCGCGTAGCCGGCGTGGTCTTCGGGCGGCAGGGGATCCTCGAAGAACAGCACCCCGCTGCGCTCCAGCGCCCGGCCGATGCGGGAGGCGGTCGGCACGTCGTAGACGCCGCCGGCATCCAGCATCAGCTCGACGCCGGGCCCCACCGCCTCGCGGATCCGCTCGACGTTCCGGACGTCGACCGCGAGACCGGCCCCCCCGGAGATCTTGATTCCGTGGTAGCCCTCCTGCGCGTGGTGCGCGGCGATGGCGGCCATCTCGTCGGGCTCGAGCACCGGGAGGTGCGATTGATAGCACCGGACCCGCTCGTGGTAGTCGCCCCCCATCAGCAGGTGGATCGGAAGCCCCGCCGCCTTGCCGGCGATGTCCCACAGCGCGATGTCCACGCCGGCCATCGCCTCCGCCATGAATCCGGTGTGGTGGCCCCGGATCCGCATGCTGGCGTACATCTTTTCCCACAACCGGTCGGTCGCGAGCGGGTTCTCGCCGAGCAGCAGCGGCGCCAGCAGCGTGTCGATGATCGTCGCCGCGACCTCGGGCGCGATCGGCGCGTGCGACTCCCCGTAGCCGACCAGGCCGTCGTCCGTGGTGACGCGCACCAGCGTGGTGTCGATGTGGGCGGGATAGGCGGCCCGGTACCGCCACAGCGTGGTGTCCCGGACCCGCTGCGGCGACAGCACCGGCGGCTTGGCCGCGCCCTGCGGCCGCTCGCCCCAGAAGCCCTGGGCCCAGTACGCCTCCATCTCGCCGTACGGGGCGCGCAGCACGAGCGGCTCGATCTTGACAATCTTCACGTCAGCGCTCCAAGACGCGGGTCCGTCACGACCGCCTCCCCCGTGCATCGAGCTGCGGCCGCAGCCGGTGCCATTCCGTTGTCTGCTCGTAGGCGCGCGCGACGTCGAGCACGGTGGCCTCCGCATGGTAGCGGCCGACGAGCTGAAACCCAATCGGGAGTCCCGTCTCGCCGATGCCGCACGGCACGGAGACGCCGGGATGGCCGGTCAGGTTGAACGGAGCGGTAAAGCTCGCGTTGACCCCGCGGCGATGAGCTCCCGGCCTCCGCGCCGCCTCGGCGGTCACGACCGGCGAGACTGGTGTGGCGATCAGCTCGACCTCCTCGAGGATCCGGTCGATCTCGGCGCGCACGACCCGGCCCGTCTCCCGCGCGGCGAGATAGTCGGCGGCGGACAGGAACGCCCCGTGCGCGAGGTATAGTCTCGCGCTCCGCCCGTAGCGCGTCCAGTGTCGGGGCAGAAACGTCTCGTGCGCCGCGTAGTGCTCGGCGATCAGGGAGACGAAATTGGCGGTGCGCGCGGCCGCCAGCCCCGACGGGTCGACATCGGTCACGACCGCACCGAGTCGCCGAAGCACGGTCAGGGCCGCCTCGAATGCCTCGGCGACCTCACGCTCCACGGGCACCTGATCAATGAACCGGCGGGGCACCCCCACCCGCACGCCGTCGATCCGGTCGCGCCCCGGCCGCGCCGCGCCGTGCCCGATCGGGCTCGCCTCGTGCGCCAAGAGCGCGCCGGTGACGATGCGGGCATCATCGACACATCGCGCGAGGATGCCGATGTCTCCGATGGTGGAGCCAGCCGAGAGCGATCCGGCGCTGGACACCGCCCCGTGGGTCGGCTTGACGCCGACCAGGCCCATCTGGCCGGCCGGCAGCCGCACGGACCCGCCGCCGTCTGTGCCCAGCGCCGCGGCGACCATCCCAGCCGCGACCGCCGCCCCCGATCCGCTGCTCGATCCGATCGCGGCGTACTCGGGGTTCCACGGGTTCCGGGCTGGGGGACAGAGATCGTCGTCGCTGGGGATGCTCCACCCGAGCTCGTTCAGGTTCGTCTTGCCGAGAATGACGGCCCCGGCGGCGCGCAGGCGCGCGACCACGACCGCGTCGCGGTCCGGAATCCAGCCCTCGAGCACGCGAGAGTTCCCGGTCGTCCTGATCCCGCGGGTGGCGATGTTGTCCTTCACGGCCAGCGGGATCCCAAGCAACGGGCTCGGGTCGCCGCGCCGCAGGCGGGCATCCGCGGTCTCCGCGTCGACCATCGCCCGGGCATCCGCGACCGTGATGAAGGCGTGCAGCCGCCCGTCCAACCGTCGGATGCGCTCGAGGAACGCGCCGGTCACCGCAACCGGGGACAGCTCGCCCGCGCGGTATCGCGCGCCGAGCTCGGCGATCGAGCCGAACCAGAGCGCCGCGTCGTCGCTCACGTCGACTGCGGGCCGTCCGCAGGGGAGCCGCCGACGAAGGGCGCCCGGGCGCCCGCGTTCTCAAGGAAGCGCCGGAGCTCGGCCGCCTGCTCCTGCAAATCGGTGGCCATCTGCCACAGGTCTGGTTGTTCATCGTCGGACGCCGGGAAGCCGAGACGCGCGAGCGCATCGCGAAACGCCGCCTCGGTTGCCGTGCGAGGGTCCGTGGTCATCGCTCGCTCCCTTCGTATCCGGGGCGGATCACTTGACGGCGCCCGCGGTCAGACCGTGCACCAGCTGGCGCTCCAGCACCAGGAAAATCACGATCAGCGGCAGCGTGCCGATCAGGGACGCGGCCATCACCTCGTTCCAGTAGGTGACGTACTCGCCCCGGAACGAGCCGAGGCCCACCGCGATCGTCCAGCTCGACGTCGACGTCAGGAATGTGCGGGCAAACAGGTACTCGTCCCAGGCCAGGATCGCGCTGTACAGCGCGGTGGCGGCCAGGCCGGGCGCGGCGAGCGGCAGCACGACGCGCGCCAGCGCGCCGAGGCGGGAGCTGCCGTCGATGTAGGCGGCCTCGTCCAGCTCCCGCGGGATGCCGTCGAAGTATCCCTTCAGCATCCACGTCGCGAAGGGCATGATGAACGTCACGTTGGCGATGACGACCGACCACAGCGTATTGATCAGATGCACGGCGCTCATCGCCACGAACAGCGGGATCACCAGCAGCGTGGTGGGCAGCATCCGGCTCGCCAGCAGCAGATAGCCGAGCGTGCCGGTTCCCCGGGACCGAAACCGCGACAGGCCGTATCCGGCGAGCGCGCCCGCCGTGAGCGAGTACACGCCCGACAACAGCACCACGAACAGCGAGTTCAGGAACCAGCGCGCCATTGGGCGCTCCTGAAAGACCTTCGCATAGGCCGCGAACGTCGCCCCCGGATGGATCAGCTGGGGCGGATACACGTAGATCTGGTTCTGCGGGGCGAGCGACGTATTGAACATCCAATAGATCGGAAACACGAGCAGGCCCACGACGCACCACACCGCGACGCGATGGCCGTACCGTTGGAGCGCGCGCGCATCGGACCGCATCTCAGTAGAACTCGAACCCGCTTTGGCGGATGAAGAGGACGCTGGCGACCGTCGAGATCAGGAGGGTCACCACGCCGACGGCCGCCGCGAATCCCATCTGGAAGAACGAAAACGCTTCCCGATAGGTCATCACGGCCAGCGTCTCCGTCGCGCGCACCGGGCCGCCGCCCGTCAGCACCCAGATATAGGTGAACTCGCGGAATACCCACAGCACCGTCAGCAGGGTCGCCAGCGCGACGATGTTCCGGACCCCCGGCAGCGTGATCGACCGGAACACCGCGACGGGCCCCCCGCCGTCTACCGCGGCGGCGTCGTACAGATCCCGGGGAATCGCCTGCAGTCCGGCCAGGACCATGATCGTGAAGAACGGGTACCCCTTCCAGATCGTGGCGATGCTGACCGAAACCAGCGCCGTCCCCGTCGACGCCAGCCAGTTCACCGGCTGCGCGATGACGCCGAGCCGGAGCAGCACCCAGTTCAGAATGCCGTAGGTCGGATCAAGGATCCACCACCAAATGTTGGCCGCCACGACCGACGGAACGGCCCACGGCAGCACCGCGAGCATCCGCGCGACGGCGCGCCCGCGAAACGCTTGATTGAGCAGCAGCGCGGTGCCGAACCCGATCAGCAGCGAGCACACGACCGAGAGCACCACGTACTCGGTCGAGATCCACACGGACTGCCAGAACGCGGCCGAGTGGACGAGCGCCGCGTAGTTCACGAGCGTGAACGGGCCCTGCCGGGTGCCCGGCGTGTAGATGTCCACGCGGTGGAAGCTCATGTTCACCGCCGCGACGACCGGGTAGAGCACCACCAGCGCCATCGTGACGATCGCCGGCGCGAGCAGAAACAGCGAGAAGGCTTCCGGGCTCCGAAGCCACCGCCGGCGCGGGCCCAACGCCGCGCCCGACCGCATGGCCGGCGCCTGCGTCGTCACCCCGCGCTTCCGTCCCGCGGCCGGGAGCACCGCCCGGCGGCGACGGGCACTACTGCCGCTTCAGATCCATAAGCTGATTCTCCATGTCCTGCACCACCGCGGGCACCGGCGCGTTCTGCACGACCATGCGCTGTGCCTGCTCCGACACGATCTGGATGAATTGATCGGCCTTCGTTTCTAGCCCGTATGGGATGTTGCTGACCGCGCGCTTCGCGGCGTCGACGTACACGTCATAGAAGGGGAGCGCGTTCCGCTGATTTGCGGGAATCACCACATCCAACCTCGGCGGCGGCGCGCCGACCGCGAGCGCGTACCGCAGCTGCGCCTCCTGGGTGGTGCCGCTCCGGATGAACTCCCAGACGAGGTCCTTCTGTGCCTGCGGGATGTTCTTCGGCATGGCGATGACGTTACTGGCGCCGCCCACCTCAACCTGGAACGGCAGCGGCGCGGCGCGCAGGTAGGGCCGCACCGACGGGTCGGCGCCCAGCGCGAAGCCCTGCATCCAGGGGCCGTCGTTGTAGGATCCGATCTTGCCCTGAACCAGCAACTGGCGAAGCGTCCCCGACTCCTGACCGATGGGCGTCGCGGTCAGCACCGCCTGCTTCCACCAGGTAAAGCCCTGGATCGCCTGCGGGGTGTTGACCGCCGGGTTGCCGTTGTCGTCGGTCCACCGTCCGCCCGCGCCGTAGACGAACACGGCGATGTGCGCCACCATGTTGAAGCCCGGCAGCGTCACGATCCCCACACCGAATTGGCCCTGCGACCGGTTCGTCATCGCGGCGAGGGCGGCGAGGTATTGGGTGGCGTTCTTCGGCACCGGGAGCCCGGCCGCAGCCAGCAGCTTCGAGTTGTAGACCATGGCGTATCCGTAGTTCAGCATCAGGACGCACGAGGTGGCGCCCTGCCACATGCACGACTTTTGCTGCAGCGGATTGTACGCTTTCTTGATGTCGTCCATCCCGGGGTAGCGGTCGAGCGGCTCGAGCCAGCCCCGGTTGGCGAACACGAAATAGGTCTGTGCCGGTACGTGGACGATCTGCGGCGGCGTGTTGGCGGCGAACTCCGCGATGAGCTTGCCTGTGTGATCGGCGAGCGCGACCTTCGTGAACTCGATTCTGACGTCCGGGTGGGCGCGCTCAAAGGCGGCGATCTGATCCTTCCACCACCCCGACGTCCCGGGTTCGTCCTCCTGCCATGACGGGAACTGCAGCACGATCGTGGGCGCGGCGACGGTGGGCACCGCGCCCACTCCGATGATGACGAGCAGGGCAAGCACGACTGCGAATCGGGATGCTCTCATGCGTCCTCTCCTCCCGCCGGTCAGAACTGGCGTGTGGCCCACATGCGCAGGCACGGAGCGACTGCGATAGCCTTCAGCCGGTGAGGCGTCCTCGAAAGGACGTCTCGTGTGACGATCATCTGGCGTGAAATATTACATTTCAGGATTCCGGTTGGTACCGTCGATTTCCTCTGCGGGCAGCGACGTCCGCGCGTCCTGCCGAAAGGGCCCGTACCAGCTATCGTTCACGTGACGGTGTTCGTCGTCACCTTCCCGTCGGCATACCGGACCGAGGTTGACCAAATCACAGACTCGCTGCCGCTCGGGCCCGTCAGGGTCGTTGTGTAATCGACGTCACGCTCGACGCTCTGCGCACGCTGGCCTTGGAACACGAAGGCAACATCGGGGGTATCCGCAAACGTGATCGTCGGGACCATACCGGTTGATTCTGGAGCCAGCCACACCTGGCGGAACGGTGGACGTGACGTATCCCACTGCTGCTCTCCAAAATCATCAGAATGCGTCTGGCCTTGATCGGCCTGCGTGACACCGTCCACCGTGAAGAGCTTCGTCACACGCTGTTGATTGATCGCATATAGGTCGGGCGAGCACACAGGCGGAATGCGTCCCAACAATTGGACGTTGACGCCGGCGCGTTCCGCCGTGACCCAGGGTCCCGCCGTACCGGGGTGTGGCCAATGCCCGGCGAGCATCGGATAATACGTGTCGAGCGTAAACCCGCCCTTGAATGCACCGGACTTTACGATCGTCATGCTCAGTGGCGTGCTGCAGTCGTCGGACGTCGCGGTTGCTGCGCCCCCCGACGTGTCGCTGTCCACGCCTCCTCCCCCGGACGCGTCGATACCCGAGGTCCCGTCCCCCGACGAGGTGTCGCTCTGACGCTGGAGCCGTTCAGCACCTCCGTCCTGCTGGAGGACGTGCGTGAGTTCGTGCGCAATCAGCCTAGCGCCCGTCGCCGAGTGCGGATCGTACTGCCCCGCGCCAAATACAATATGGTGCCCCACCGTGTAGGCAAGCGCGTTCACCGCGCCGGCCGACTCCGCGGCGCGGGCGTCGATATGGACGCGCACCTTGCCAAAATCGTGGCCGAAGCGCGACTCCATCGACGTCCGCGCACTCGCGTCCAACGGCCGTCCTTGCGAACGCAGCGTCTCATGGACGAGCGGTGGTGCGGCCGCAGCGCCAGCGGGACCCGACGCCACACGCTGCAGGCGCTTCTGCTTACACGCCTCGCACTCCCCGCCGCTGGCCGCCTCACCTCCGCACGAACACTTACGCTGCAGCACGCCCCGGCCCGCGCCGGCAGCCGTCGGACTCCCCAGATCCACGACCACCTGGTCGGCCACCCGATCCGCCTGCCGCTCGAGCGGGTCGTCGACCGCGCCAACCCTCAACTTCCGCTGCATCGGCGCCGCCGTGCCGGCACCCTCGGCGGCCGACGGCCGGGGCCGCCCGCCGACGTTCGACGGCGGTCCGCACGCGCCCGGCGAGGCCGTCTGCCTCGATACCGGGGCGCGTTTCGGCGCCAAGGGGTTTTCACCGGGCCGGCGGCTCGACGTCGGCGTCGGCTGCGCGGGACGTAGCACCTGCACCGCCATCATCGCCATCGCTCTATCTCTCCCGGCTCCCCACCGCGACTGGTGCTGGCAGTGTGGGCCGACCAAACTCGTCGTGACCTCGTGCGATGCGTGGCTGCGCCGGCCGCGGCTCGAAGAACACGCGCATTGACGCGAGGAGCGGCCGGCCCGTCGAGCGCAGCACGTCGTGCACGATCGACGGCGCCTCGGCCGACAGCGGGGCCCGCGCCTGGCACGTCGCCGCCCGCCGCGGCGGGGCCCGCGGGCTCCATCATGGCCGGCAGCTGCTCAGCGATCGCGTCGGCTTCGTGTTCCAGCGGATCGTCAACGGCCCCGATCGGCACGCGCGGCTCCATTGATTGCCAACGCCGTTCTGGCGGGCGCGTGTCCGCCGAGCCGCGCGGGATGCCCGGTCCACCCGCACGGCACGGCGGCGAGCGACGAGGTGGCGGCCACGGCGCTACAACCCCGCCTGACGGGAACCGCCATCAGAGATGACACGGCCCCGTCGGCAGCGGCATGAAATGCGTCTGCGCGAATTTGCAGACGCGCCAGTACGCCTCGGTCCGCTTGTTCAGAATGTACATCTGTATCTCTTCCGCCTGGTGGATGTCGACCATCGGCGGAGGCGGGAACGCCTTCAGCAGCACGTCCTGCTCGATGTCGACCGCCTTGTCAACGTCGTCCTGGGTCGGGGTAAAGTGCGCACGCTGGGCGTCCTGGAGGAATTCCAGCGTCGCGCAGCCGAGTTCGATGCCGTCCGGATGACAGAACAGGGACCGAGGCGTGGATGCCGGCGCCGGGCCGATCGACGGCCCCTCATCGGCGATCCTGGGCTGCGGCGCGGGCGTGGGGGTCGGCGTCGGCGTAGGAGTGGGCGTCGGGGTTGGAGTGGGCGTCGGCGTTCGGGTAGGCTTGGGCGGCGTCGGCTTGGGCGCCGTGATGTCCCCTTCGGAGATCCAGCTGCTCCAGCTGCCGACGTGAAGGGACCGGAGACGCGCGTCGACAGGCCCCGCCCGAAACTCGAACCGAAACCGCACGTGCTCGCCGGGTTTGATCCCGTAGATGCCCGGGGAATCAGATCCCTCGTACTCGCAGCCGGTCGCGCGCGGCGTCGGCTGGAATTCGTCGCCGTCGATGTTGCCGATCGGCGAGGAGCGGACGCCGTACGGGAACAACCCGCCCCTCTGAAACAGGTCTTCCTGCTCGCTGGCACCCGGTCCGCACGCGACGCCTGTCGGCGGCACCGACACCATCTTGCCGGTCCCGTGGTCGCGCTCGGCGAACACGCACTTCACCATCTGCCTGTACTCGCCCAAACTGCAGTCGCAACCGGTGTCGTCGTTCTTGAAGTCAACCTCCATCGAGAACGAGTCGATCAGCCGATTCAGACCGGGGATATAGACGGCGTTCCGATGCCCGGAAGGCAGCCTGACGGAAATCGGGCACGGCCGCGGCCGTTTCTTCTTCTTGTCTTCTTCCTCCTTGTCTTTATCCTCGTCCTTGTCCTTATCCTGATCTTTGTCCTTATCTTTGTCTGTGTCGGTGTCCGTCGGCTCGGTGCCGCCGCCTCCGGGCAACCCAGGCAGAACGGGCAGCACCGGCGCGAGGCAGACTTCCGGATTCATGATGCAAAAGGCGATACCTGTCCCGACGCCCACCCCGGTACCCACGATGCTGCCGCAGATAATGGGATGGCGATCGCAAAACGATGGATCGTCCTCGGTCGGCGGCTGGGTCGTCGTGGGTGGCTTCGGTTGGGGCGCCGGTTGCGGTTGGGGTTGCGGCGTCGGTTGGGGTTGCGGCGTCGGTTGGGGCTGCGGCGTCGGTTGGGGCTGCGGCGTCGGTTGCGGTTGGGGCGTCGGTTGCGGTTGGGGCGCTGGGGCGACCACGCCGCGGGGCAGAAAATAGATATCCACCCGCCGGTTTCGATCGCGTCCTTCGACCGTGCTGTTGCTGGCCGCGGGTTCCGTATCCCCGGCCCAGCCCGAATCAACCGCCCGTCCAGCCATCTGTGCAAGTACCCGCTGCACGGCTTCCGCGCGCCGCTGCGAGAGCGGCTTGTTCACGGCGGCCGACCCGCTGGAGTCGGCATGCCCTTTCACGAGCACGCCGACCTTGTTCGCGTCCGCGCTTTTCAGGATGTCGGCGATTTCGGCGAGCGCCGCCCGATGCTCCGGCTTCAGCGCGGCCCCATCGATCGCAAAGTTGTAGAGGCTGATCACGGTCGGCCGTGTCGTCGTCGACACTTGGCCCGGAGACGTCTTGGAGATCTGAACCTCTTCAGCCCGAGAGATCGGCTTTTCCGCAGCGCCCTGATCGGAGTCGTCATCGTCCGTGGTTTTGTCGCCTGGGGTCTGACGCCGGAGTACGCCGCCCGGCTCCGCGGCGACCGCTGCAGCCGCAAGGCCGGCCGCCACGCGATCGGCCGCCGTGCTCGCCTCGCGCTCTTCCGCGTCGGCCGGATCACCGACGCGGAGACCGGCGGACGACCGCCCTACCGCGCCCTGCTGCTGACGCACGTGCGCCAGCTCGTGGGCCAGCAGCTTCCTGCCGTCCGCGGTCCCCGGCGCGAACCGGCCCGCCGCGAACACGACGTCGCGGCCGACGGTATACGCATCCGCATTGACCGCGCGCGCGGACTCGGCCGCGAGCGCACCGGTGTGCACCCGCACGCGGCCGAGGTCGTAGCCCATGCGCGGCTCGAAGAACGCCCTGGAACCCGGATCGAGCGGCCGCCCCTCCGACCGCAGCGCGTCGTACACAACGGCCGGGGCCTGGTCACGGCCGTGCCCCGCCGCGCCTGCCCGCGCCGAGCGCTGCAGCGTTGCTTCGCGCTTCTTCTTGCACGCCTCGCACTCCCCGCTCGGGCCCGCGTCTCCTCCGCACGCGCACTTGCGGCGCAGCACGCCGTCTCCGCCGGCGGCCACAAGGCCCGTGCGCTCGGACGCGCTCCCACTCTGCTCGCCCGCGCGATCCTCCTCGAGCGCCGGGGGCTCGGATGCGCCCTCGCGCCCGAGCCCGGGCGGAGACGGTGCGGACGCGCGGGCGGCTTGATGCCCAAACGAACGGGCGCGCACTGCGGCGGGCCCCCCGGGCGCGGGGCGCCTGCCAGCCGACTGCGTCGTGCGCGGCTGCGCCTGAAACGCGTGGACCGACACCGGCTAGACGTCCCCCCCCTCGGTGTGAGGTGCCGTCGCCATCTCGATTTACCCGGCCATTCCGAGGGCGCGCTCGCAGCGCCGCAGGTATCCCGGATCCTCACGGCGCATGCGCGCCTCGAGGCGCGTGGCTACCGCGGGGCTGGACTTCGCGCCGCCGATCAGGTGCGTAAATCCGACGCGCGCCGCGCGCTGCGGGTTGCACGCGTCTTCCCAGGAGCGGAACAGGTGCGCGATCCTCACCCCCCGATAGGGCGAATCGGGATGGAAGCGGTGGTACTCGACGCACGCGGCGAGCAGAAACTGTTCGATGATCATGTTGTAGCCCGCTTTGTCGGGCAGGCGCGCCCACGCCGGCGCATGGCGCGGGTTGAGCACGAGATCGAGCGCGGTCTCCGTGAAATACCGGAAGAAGGCGAGGTGCGACCCCCCGACCATCCCGCAGTTTTCTTCCCTGAAGAACTGCGTGCTCTTCGACCGCGCCCACTCCCACTCGACGGGAAGCGCGAGGCCGTGTGCGGCGAACGCCGCCTCGATGTCGCGCGGCCCGCAGCCCTCGTTGATGCCGTGAAAGTACTCGGGACTCTGCGCGAACACGGGCGCCTCCGCGACGGCGCGCGGCAGCGCCTTCCAGAGAAACACGTCGCTGTCCAGGTGCACGAACGGCCGGTCCTGCACACCGTACGCCACGACCTTCCCGAGCGCCCACCAGCCGATGTCCGCCCCCCGCAGCCGCTCGAGCTCGGTGGAGACGTGCGTGAACGGCAGCCCGAGCCGGTCGACCAGCAACTGCTTGCCCTCCCGGTCGGTGACCAGCATCGTATCGGGATAGTGGCGGCGCGCGGCATGGACCGACAGGCCCCAGGCCAGCAGATGGTGCAGCGGACTGGTCCAGATTCCGCCTTTATAGGCGTGGAACGGCCGGCTCCAAAACGACCAGACCGCCCGGACCGGCCCGCCGTTCCGGTCCGCGCCGCGTCCATGCGTGATCGCGTCGATCATGGCGTCCACCTATTCGATCTGCTCATACCCGGTCACTTCCACCGTCGCCGACTGGGTGAACGCGCTGCCCAAGGCCGACGGCAGGGAGGCGATAATGGTATACGACTGCGTCTGCGACCCCGGGTTGCCGTTCACGGTGACGGAAAACGTCGCCGACGTGGAGTTCGCCTGCACGGTGACGCTCTGCGGCACGCTCACGATGCCGGCGACGCCGCCGCCCGACACCGACAGGCCTACGGTCACGTTCGTGAGCGGCGGGTAGTTGACCGTCACGGTCCCCTGCGGCACGACCGCGGTCGGCGCCATGACCTGCCACCGCACTGTCCCATCGCCCACCGTGGCGCCGACGGTCGCGGGCCACTGCGGAGCCTGCGCGCCGGACGTCCCGGCCACCGTGACCTGCAGCACCTGAACGGAGGGCCCCAGGATCTGCGTGCCGACGGCGAACGCCGTGTTGGCCGTCCACGATCCCGGCGCCGCGATGATCGTGTTGGTGCCCGGCAGCACGTCCACCGCGGACGGCTGGATCGCGAGGCTCGTCAGCGTCAGCACCGGCGCCAAGTAAAACCAGCTCTCGAAGTCGCTCGCCTTCTCGCTGTTGCCCGACGGCAGCACCAGATCGTTGCGGGGCGTCACGCCGTCGGCCCGAACGCCCGGCGTGCCGTAGCACTGCCCGTCCAGGTACACGGTCGGGCCGCCCCCGGTCGCCTGGGTTAAGGCGACCTCGTTGAACGCGGGCGTGGCGGCGCCGGTCGAGTAGATCATGCGGCCGAGCAGCCGCACGCGCGCGCGCGTAAACAGCGACACTTTCGCCCCGACCAGCAGCGCGGTGTTGATCTCGTTCAAGGTGAGATCCTGTGAGTAGGAGTTCGGCAGGTACGGCATCTGCCACGTCAGCGTCTGCCCCTGTACCACGACCGGCCCGTCCAGCACGGTGACGGTGCGCAGCACGGTGGGCGCGGCCGCCGCGCCGGTCCCGCCGGCGCTCGCGAAATTGGTGCCGTACACGGCGCCCTTCACGGGCGCCGCCAGCTCCAGCGAGACGGCGAACGTCGCCGCGTCGACCTTCCCGGTCGCTCCCTGGTCGAGCGTGACCACGAGGCCGGCGGCGACGAGCTGGTCCAGCGTCAGCACGTCGTCGTTCGACCAGTTGATCTTGGTGACGTGCAGCGCGGTCGCCGCCGCCGGGGCCAGGTCCGTCAAGGGCGAGAAGAACCGCCGGCATTCCTCCGGCACGACCTGCTCAGTGGTGCCGTTCCAGTGCAGGCACGCCAGCGGCGCCCGATAGACCGTGGTGCTGTACGGCGGCTGGAACGCCGCGCCGTCGCTGTCGCAGGGCGGCCAGTCGATCTGGCCCAGCGCGGTGCGCGCGGGGATCAACCAGTGGTCGCCGGATTCGTACTGGCCCGGGGCAAACTGCACCTGAATGCCGTACTCGAGGTCGAGCCACGTCCCCGCCGACAGCGGCACGCCCGCGGGACCCGCCGAGGAGCCGAACTGCTCCCACCGGCGCACCCGCGCATTCTTCGTGGGGTCCACCGCCGAGGCCGGCTGCAACAGCGTAATCGTGAGCTCTTCAGGTGTCACACTCTGGATCTGAAACAGTTCTCCCGGCTGGTTGGGCACCGGCCCAAAGAGGTAGGTATCGTCGGTGAGTTCCACCCACTGGTTCGGCGCGAAGCCGAGGTACGCGTCCGGTCCCAGGCTGTCGACCGTGATGTTCGCGCCGGAAACGTTGGTCACAGCGGAGACGACCGACCCATTTTCGCGCGACCATTTGAACGTCGCCGTGGTCTCGTCGCCGCCCTGATGGATCTCGACCCGATAGAGCTGGTTTTCCAGGCCGCGGTACCCGGCCGGGGGCGTCGGCTCGCAGGTGCAGTCCGCGCCGGCGCCGCCAGTCTGCACGCTGAGCCCGCCCAGGTTCGTCCGCGGCGTGCCGAACTCGCTGTACATCTCGGCGCAGCAATCGACGGCCCCCGCCGGCGCGGTCGCGCCGCCGATCGCGGTCTTGTTAATCGTCAGGCCGCTCGAGACATTGAGCGTTAACCCGCTCTGCGCGGCGCTGGCCTGGCTGGTCGCCAGCGTCGCCTGCGCCGCTTCCAGCAGCACGAGGCGGTTGCTGAACGAAGCAAAATGCGTCCCGAGCCGAGACGGCGGCGTGGCCGCGGCGATTCCGTCGGCCACCACGCGCCACACCGTCTGCAGGCGGGCGGTGGTGTCCGCCTGGCCGAGGGCGGGCTCGCGCAGGCAGGCGTCGTCGAGCACCGTGACCAGGCGCTGCCACACCTCAAGGTAGACGCGGATCGCACTGAACGAGCCGTTCTGGAGCTGCTGGAGCAGTGCGGAGGCGCTCTGGCTGGGATCGAGCAGGTAGGGCTGGGCGTCGTATTCCAGCGGGCCCACCTGCTCGCACAGGAGGCCCTCGACGTAATACCGGCCGGGTCCGATCCAGATCCCGTTGTTCGCCACGGTGATGGCGAAGCCCGCGTCGCCCTGCGGCCCGCCGTACGGCCCCACCACGTCGATCAGCTCCACGTCGCGCAGGTAGGCGTCGATCGCCGCCTGTTCGTTCTGATCGGCGTCGAGCGCGACCCGCCCCTGCTGCTGCAGCACGGCGGTGTAGTGCTTGGTGGGAGCGAACCGGATGCGACTGAAATCGCCTTTCATAAGCACGTCTCCTTTGGCCCGGCCGGGTCCTCGGCGTCCGAACCGCCGCGCGTCAAATCAAGTTCGCGCCAATCCCCACGAACAGCAGCTCATCCTCATCCTCGCGGCAGAAGTCCGGATCCGGCCGCACGCCGTACCCGTAGTAGCGCACCGGGAGGAGCACGACCGGCCGCGAGGGCTCCAGGAAGATGCCCGCCTCCAGCCCAAACGGCAGATACTCCTGGGTCCGCAGTTGGACGTTTCGAACGGCCTGGGTCTCGCTCAACAGATGGTAGCCGCCGATCTGCCCGCCGTCGTCGGCGCCGGTCCAGATCGCCCAGGGCACGTCACCGCTCAGCAGCCCGTACGACGGATGGCCGTACCGCAGCGTGACGAACGTCGGCCGCAGCGCGTCCTCCTGCCTCGGATCGCCCGGCAGGCACCGGTACTGCCGCGGGGTGATCGCGTCGGACGGCACGACGCAGAACCGCATGCACCCATCCTGCTGACGACTGCACCACACGGCGGCGGCCCACGGGTCGTGCCGCGGCCGGTGGGACAGAAAGATCGTGTTGCTGGCGAGCTCCATGGTGTGCACCCGCGCCTTCCCAATCACGGTGCTGTCCTCGATGTGCAGGTCGGCGCCCTCGGAGGCGAGGTCGGGACCGGCGTAGGCGACACCGCACCAGGACGAGCTGTCGACGAAACTCGAGCAGATGCGCGTGACGCCTCCCACCGCCGCACCGATCGGACCGGAGACGCACCGAGACAGACCCACGCTTGTCTCGACCGTCTCGGCCACGATGCTCGGCTCTCCCGGCAGTTGCGGTTTGCCGTCTCGGGTCAGCGCGAGACCGGGGACGAGGGTGCAGTCCAGGAACTGCACATTCGCCGGGTCGCCCAGGATCGTGACCGCCCCCGAGATCCACAGGCCGCTCACGACCAACTGGCCGGCAACAGGCACCGCGCCGGAATCGCCGCCCGGCTGCTGCACGCCGCTCACGTGGATGTCGCCGCGGAGCGTGACGCACGCGCTGTCGTAGCTCGGTGGGGCGCCCGCCGCGTGCACCTGCGCGGCGGCGACCCAGAGCTGGCTGCCGGACGGCAGCGAGATCGCAGCCGACCCGGTGAGGTCGACGTCGTACGATTCGAAGTTCGGCAGCACGATCAGACCGGTCGACCCCGGCGGCAGCGCGTTCCACTGCGCCACCGCATCCTCGACCGTCGGGCTGCCCGGGGTGCCGACGACGGCGGTCAGCGTCCGGTCCAGCGGATCGGGAATCGACAGGCTCGCCGACCGGTCGTACGGGCCGCCTCCGATCTCGGCCGGGAACCCGTAGCTGTAGCTCAGGCGCAGGTCCACCGGCACCGGGACGTCGGCGGCGAGCTGAATCCGCCCGAGCAGGGGGTCGATCGCGATCTTCCCGCTCGCGGTGCAGCCCCACGTCCCCGCCGGCCCATCCGAAAGATCGCGGCAGCAGATCTGCGAGACCGGGACGACCTGCCCGTCCGCGTAGAGCTGAATGCTCGCGCTCTCACCGTAAAACTCCTCGCGCCGCCGCGCGAACTCGCGCCTGAGGATCGGCTGCGGGACGTCGAGCCGGGTCGTCAGCCGGGCGAACGAGTCGCGGGGCGGCAGTTGGTTGAACAACGGCATGTCCTGCCCGAGCGGGCTGAACATGTACCGCCGTCCGTCCACCCGGAATGCCGGGGCGTTTGCGACGGGCAGGCTCTCCCACCGCCACAGGTAGACGCCGACATCCGGGATATTGTAACGGCCGCCGCCGTGCAGATGGAGCGCGAGCGCGGTCGGGTCGGGATCCGCGGTCGGCAGCACGCGGGGCGCGATCCGCCGGACGGCGACCGTGCGGTTCACCAGGTCGAACGCACTCTCGAGCCGTTCGAGGCGCACCGCCGCGCCTGAGGTCCGGGGTCGCGGCGTGGTGCGGCCGGACGTGCCGCATGCTCTCGGTGGTGATCACCCGCTTGAAGTACTCGATCGCGGCCGCCGGCATGCCGGACACGTCCATCGCGATCTGCTCGAGCGCGAGGACCGTCCCCTTGCGGCGGCGGTACCCGATCGTGTTGGCGACCTCGGCCCGCCTGCCGGTCGACACCCCCGTGATGTCGTAGATGGTCGTCGCGCCGACCAGGTCCCCGATATAGGGGACGACCCAGGGCGCGCACGTCTCGATGAACTCGTCGTCGTACAACTGCTCGATGTTGTTTTGGACCACCGCCGCCTGTTCGGCGATCACGGAGAGCAGCGCGTACAGCGGGGACCCCGCTTCCTCGTCCCGCGTGCGGTAGACCGCGGGGAGCAGCGCGTACAGCTGATCGGCGCCGAGGCTCATGACCACACCGTGAGATTGCCCTGGGAGGCAGGATCCAGGAGCAGCAGCTGCGCCGCCTGGGGCGTGGTGTTGATACCGCTGACCGGGGACGCCGCCTGGAGAACCGCGGGCAGCACACCGGACGCCGGCGGCGCCTGGCCCGATAGCCCAAACGCCGTCATCTCGACGGCGATCACACCCGGCACCGCCTGGATCAGCGCCACCACCTCGCTCTGCGCGACGCCCTCGCCGAGAGCGCGCTGGTCGAACGCGAACGCCTGCGCGAGCGCCTGCCAGACGCTCGCGAGCACCTGCGTCGGGTCGTAGTCGGTCGTGTCGATGCGCACGGCGGCGCCGGCCTCAAAGAGCACCGGGACGTACGACATCACTGTGATCGGCACGTAGGGATTGCCCGAGTCGCGCAGCGCCTGGACCAAATACACGAGCGTGGGATCTCCGGATTGGAACACCGCGCCCTCCGCGCCGGCGACCGTCAGAAACACCCCGCGGCTGCGGCCGACCCAACTCCACGTCGCGAGCGCCTTGGCGATCCCGGCGAACGCCTGGGCAAAGTTCTGGTAGTCGAGCAGCGAGACCACGCGGTCGAGCGTGAGCACGTGCAGCGGGGCGCTCTGCCTCGCATCATCCGCCGAATCGGGATCCGCGCCGCCGGTGCCGGCGCTCGGGTTCACGACGCTCATGAGCCCCTGCGGACGGTCCAGCGGCTGCGACAGCTGACCGGCCGCGACGTTTCCCGCGGCGCCGATGCCCTTGCGGTAGGTGGCGCGAATGTTCATCTGCCCGGTCGGCGTGCGCGCGCCCTGGATCCCGTCGCCGAACTGGACGGTCACCGCGCCCGCGTCGTCCGTCCGCGTCACGAACACGCGGTCGGTGGGGCCTGAGGCGAGGAAGTCATCCACCTCGTGCCACAGGAGGTTGTTGACCCAGACCTCGAGCGTCGACAGCGCGCCCGTCCCGTTCGGGGCGCTCGTGAAGGTGAGCGGCGACTGCTTCAGCGTAAACGAGAGTGCGGGGTTCGTCGCGTCGCCGCTGCCGAGGATCTCCTGCACCGTCTCGCCGTCGTTCGCCGCAACCGCGTTCGCGTTCACGGTCACCGTCGCCCGATCGTAGAGCCGCGCGAGCGGCTGGTCGAAGCTGAGCGTCGTAATCGGTCCCGCGACCGCCACCGCGCTCACGGCCGCCGCCTCGCCGGTGAATGCGTCGCTCTGGACCGCGGGCAGCAGCACGAGGTTCCCGGGAGCGACGTGCAGCGCCCCGGCGACGCCGCTCGTGGTGATCGCCTGCCATTCCTGCGCGCCCACGATCGTGGAGCCGCTCGGTCCGGGAGGAAAGGCGTCGACCAGGAACGCGTCGCCGTCGGTGACCCCGAGGCTCCCCGACGCGCCGGCGGGCACGAACAGAGCCTGGGCGCCGGTGGTGACCTGGAGTCGCAGACGCTGGCCGGCAACCGCGACCGGCTGGCCGACCGCGATCTGCTGCCCGCCAACGATCTCGAGGTTCGAGCCCTCCACCGGCCGCAGCACGCCGGTCTGACGCGCGTACGTGCCGTCGTACGCCCACGGCAGGTACGGCGGATCGGCGGGCTGAAGTGGGTCGCTCTGCACGTAGGCCGTCACGCTGCGGGTGACCGCGACAAGGTAACTGAGAATGTCGTCGCCGGTCACGAACAGGTTGCCGCTGCTGTCCAGCCATGGCTCGTTCGCGAGCGTGAGCTGCGTCGTCTTGGACGTGAGCGTATACATTGGCGTCGATGCGTCCCCCGCGGACAGCACCTGGAACGGCGCGTAGCCTTGGGCGGCGAGCGGGCCGTACACCCAGTAGGGCGTGGTGAATACCGCCCATTGGGGCGTACCGCCCTGGGCGGGCGAGATGCCGGGATACGAGGCGTCGAGGCTCACCTGCGAGTTGCCCGCGTACGTGTACCCCCAGTCACTGCTGGCGCTCACGTAGCCCGGCACGTTCGCCGCGCTGGTCGAGGACAGCGTCCGCGGGTCCGGCGCCTGCACCCCGTAGAGCGCCGCCTTCTTGCGGAAGACGTAGACCTGCACGCTGGCGTCGTTCGCCGGGAACCAGCCCGCGAGTCCGGAGTCCCAGACGACGTACGTATTCTGGGATACCGGGTCGGTGGTCGCCGCGGTGACCACGTGGTAGTCCCACTGGCCGGAGTTCACAGGATCGGACGTCTGAAACCCGCTGCCGATGAACAGGAGCAGGTCGCCCACGTTGATCTGGTTCGCCGTGCCGGTGATCCACATCGACGTGTCGCCGGGGTTGACTCCCCACGGCACGGTCCGCTGCGCCGCGATCGCGTTCGCGCTGGCCAGGGCGGTGACGTCGCTCATCGTCTCGAACACCTGCGGGGTCTGCCCGGGCCCGGGCACGCTCTGCACGCGGCTGCCCGCCTCGATCAGGACGCTCGCGGGCGCGCCGGGAGCCGAGCTGAGCGTAAAGGCCAGGAACGCGGACGCGGCGACGCCGGGCGACGGTCGATACCCGACCAGCCGGGCGAGCTCGATCACCGACCGCTGTTCGACCGCGGTGCGCAGGTACGCCTCGTTGGCCAGGCGCTCCTGGTAGAACGTCAGGATGTCCGCGGCGCTCGCCCACGCGTCGAGGAGCGCGATCGAAAAGTCCGAGTCGTCGCGTGTGCGCAGCGCGGCGAGCGCGGGGAGCGAGGGATCCGACAGCGCCGCCAGCATGCTCGCCTTGAACGCGTTGTGGGTGCCGACCCGGTAGGCGATCGCCGACAGACCGGGCCGGTTCCCGATGGGCTCGGGCGTCTCCGGTCCGACGCCGACGCAGCACCCGCACAGCTGCGGTTCGGGACTTTCGCAGGACCCGTTCATTTGCCACCGTCCATGTGGAGCACGAACACCCCGTGGTCGAGCCGGCTCGGGTCGTTGTCGCAGCGCGCCAGCTCGAGGCGCCCCATCGTCAGGTATCCGGCCGCCGCCCCGTCGATCGACGGATCGTCCATCCGCTGGAACACGGTCATCACCGCCGACGTGACGCCCTCGACGCCCTGCGCCGCGGCGATGAGCGGGCTCGTGTAGATCGTCTCTCCGAACGTGAAGTTGTCGGCGTTGAGCACCCCGCGCGTGCCATCGCAGAGGTCGCCGGTGGTGAAGAGACGCAGCAGCGCCGCCTCGACGTCGCCCTGGAACTGGTCCGGGTCCACGCAGATCGCCATCTCGATCCGGAGCCCGACGATGACCGCGCCCTCCACCTGGAGGTCCACGCCGGCCATGCGCAGCAGGTTGAGCCGCGTGGTGGTCGCCGCGACGAGCGCGGCGGTGGGCGTGTCGCCGGCCGCGGCGTCGAGCGACACGAACGCGGTGTACCAGCTGCCGGTCCACCGCAGCGTGCCGCGCGCCTCGCGGATCGCCGGATCGAGCGCGGCCTGCGTTCCGTAGTCGTCCTCGGTCACCGCGCGCAACTGCGTCCGGAACGCGGACGGGGCGATCTGCCGGATGTGCTCCATCGTCTCCGGATCGACGCCGCCGAAGGCGGCGAGGGGATTGCGGATCTCGGCCACGCCGGCGATCCCGGTGAGGACGTGGGCCAGAGTGTCCCGCCCGACGTTGCCGGCCGTGCCGTTGCCGACCCGGTACGTCGTCTGGAAGCTTGCGCCCGTCTCGGGCGCGGCACCGTACTGGCCGTCGCCGAACCGGATGAACGCGGTGCCGTCGCGCTCGATCTCGACGACGCAGACACGCGCGAGGCCGTCGCTCGACAGGAGGTCCGCAAGGACGGCCCACGCCTGCCCCTGGTCGTCCTGGACCGAAAGCTGCGGGGCGGGCTGCGACGTGTCCGTGAGAAACGCTGAGGCCGCGGCCGACGCGTCGAGCGCACGCGCGAACGTAAGCGGGCTCTGCGCCAGCTGCGGGTAGTAGCGCGGCTGGGGCGTCGAGACGAGCCCCTGCGTGCCGCACGCGCAGCTCGTCTCGAGCACCGGGGCCGGAGGCGCCGGCGGCACCTCGCCGAGGTCTTCCGGATCCTGCCAGATCCCGTGGTCCGCCGGCACCACGTTCCCGCGTGCGACGCTGACCCCGCCCACCGCCTTCCCACCGGGCGTCGTCGTCGAGGACAAGCACAGCGGAAACGGCAGCGCATCCGCCGCGGCCCACGCGATGCGGGTCACCGCCGCGCCGGTCAGGGGGTCGACCAGCACGCGATTCTTGTAGTCCGTGCACCGCGCCGAGGTGAGCCGCACCGCCCACCGCTTCGCGGGATCCGCGTCCGCGGGATCGCCCGTCTCGGGGCCGATGACCTCTTCGAAGATCAGCACCGTTCCGGGGGCGAGGCTGGTCAGCGTGCCCACGAGGGTCGCTTCCGTCGCGCCCGGCACGAGGCAGCAGTTCACGTCGCTCCAGGTATAGAAGTCCATCTCGTTCTGCTCGGGGTACAGCCACAGGTCCTGCATCGTCGCGAAGCCTGCGGCGCTCCCATACGTCAGGGTGCGCGCCAGCACGGTCCCGGGCGCGACCGTCACCGGCAGCCCGGGTACCCGCGTGTAGAGCTGGGTGCCGGCCGGCAGCAGCACGCCGCCCGCGGCGGCCCGGACGTACACCCAGGCCCGCGCGTTGTTGCCCTCGCCGACCCGGTAGTCGACGAGCTTGACGTGCCGGCGCAGGGAGATCCGGCTGCGCGCAGTGCCGAGGTAGGCCTCCGTGGCTGCCGCGTCCTGCTGGTAGCTGAGGTGATCGGCCGCGTACGCGAGGATCTCTACGAGCGCGATCCCCAGGTCGGACGGATGCGTCTCGGTCCATGGAGTGAGCACGGCCATGCGATCGAGCATGACCTGCCGGAAGCCGTCATAGTCCTTCGCCAGGTAGTTGAGATCGGGCTCGGGGGTCACCGCCGCCGGGCAGCACGTGTCCGGCAGACAGTCACCGACCGTCGGACAGCCGGCTTTGAACGAGAAGCTGACCGCCGCAAGCGCCGGATCGATCCCATCCGGCGGGTCGTCGGTCTCCGGGGTCGCGACGAGGCGCAGGACATAGGGGGCAAAGTCGCCAGTCTCCGCGAGATCCACCGTCACCGCGCGCGGCGTGTCCGGCGTCGGCGCCAGGACGTCCAGGACCGTCATCGCGACGACCGGCTCTCCACCGCTGACGAGCACCTGCGAGGGGGTCAGCCCCAGCGCGCGGGCGTCCTTGAGCATGGTGAGCACGAGGCGCGTGCCGCAGCCGTTCGGGCCGTCCTGATCGGAGACCTCGAGATAGTCGATCCCGTTGAGACCCTGGTGCTGGAGCACCAGGGCGCTGCGGTTCTTCTGGGCGCAGAAGTAAATCACGTGTTGGCTCCGCCGTAGACGAACTGCTCGGTCTGCTGCTGCTGCGTCTGAATGATCGTGTAGACGACCGTGATCAACAGCGTGGCGTCCTGCGCAGTGACCGTGACCGACTGCACCCGGATCAGGTCGGCCAGCCACTGCTGGAGCGACGCCTGAATGATCTGCTGCTGGGCGCCCGCCAGCGCGTCGCTGTTCGGCGCGAACACGAGCGTCGCGGTCCCGCTGCCGAATGTCGGGCGCATCACCCGCTCGCCCGGGGACGTGAGCAGGATCTGCAGGACCATGTCCCGGATGTGGTCCGCGAGATCGGTCGTCGCCGTGCGCCCGGTGGTATCGAACTCGTAGGGAAACGCCAGGCTGCTCATGGCCTCACTCCGCGCTGACGCGCATCTGCGATACGACCGGAATCAGCGGCGTCCCGGTCGGCACACACACCGCCTGTCCGCTCTGGACCACAAGCGGCTGCCCCATCGAGGTCACGCGAACGGTGCCCAGGACCCACTGCCCCATCACGCACGGCGGGATCGGCGGCGGGACGAGGGGGCATCCGGCGACCACCCACGGCGCCGTCACCAGTGTGGTCGGCTGACCGCTGACGAGCACGCGCGGGTTGGGCACGGTCGCCATCGCCTGCCCGCCGTGGCTGCACATCACCGTCGCGCCCTGATGCAACAAGAACCCCGCCACCGTCGTCTCCTCCCGTGCTCAGACAATCTCGAGCGCGCCCTCGTTGACCGTAATGCTCGGTCCGGTCATGACGATCGTCGCGCCCTGGCCGTTGCTGATCGTAATCCCGATCTCGTTGATCGCGATCATCGCCCCCGACGTCGACTTCAGCAGGATGCCCCCGGTGGGCCCCGGTGTATCGCTCAGCATCAGCGTGTTCTGCCCGACCGACTGGATCACGATCTGCTGGAGGCCGGGGACTCCCGCGAGCGCGAGCGCCGGCGGGTCCGCGGCCGAGCCCCAGAAGCATCCCGTCCAAATCGGGTAATCGGTGTTCCCCTGCTCGAACTCGATCCACACCCCCGACCCGATCGGCGGGACGGCGAACATCCCCGACTGGGTTCCCGCAAACGGCACGCAGGGCATCGCCCAGGTCGACGGCAGGATGTTGGAGGCGTCCGGCACCTGCACCATCAGACGGCCGATCTGCATCGGATCGATGTTGTTGATCACGATCCCGCGATACTTGCCGAACAGTTTGTCCGCCATCGGCCTCCCTCTCGACTAGAACCCGATCGTCGGCACGACCGGCAGGTTCGAGATCAGCGCGTTGCGCTTCAGCGTGAAGCTCTGCTTGTACTCACCGCGCTTGATCCTGTGCGTGGTACTCTCGACGTAGTGGAGCCCGTCGAAGGCGAGCCCCGCGCCGCGCACCCCCACGAGCGAGCGCGCCTTGAGCGTCCGCCCGTACCGCAGCACGTCGAGCGTCCCGTCGCCGGTGACCACGTCGCCCGTCTCGGTCGCCCGCGCCAGGCCGATCATGAGCGCCTGCGCCGGCGACAGCTTGGCCGTGTCTTTGAGCTCCTCGATCTTCTGCGGGGTCGGCACGACCATGCCGAGCGGCGGGTTGAGCGGGTTGAACGACGGGATCGGCAGGGGGATCACGACTTTGGTCGTCTGATCCTGGATGAACACGATCGGCAGCACCGCGGACTGCGGCTCGTACCGAAAGTTGAGGCTCTCGACGTTCGTCCACGCGTCCATGTTCACGTTGAGGGCGGGCTGCGGCACCCCGATCTTGACGAGCGGCCCCCAGTACGCCTGGCTCGTCCCCGGCACCGGCCCCGGCTCCACGTAGAAGACGTACCCGGTCTCCTTCGCCAGCTGTTGGATGTAGGCGAAATCCGTGCCCTTCTGCGTCGGGATCTTGTCGACGGGCACCGGGATATCGGGCGCGATCGCCGGCACCACGGAGGGAATGACGCCGAACACCGCGTACTTCCCAAGCATCGTCAGCACGCGTAGATCCGGACTCATGCCGGGGTAGGGCAGCCCGGACAGATCGATCAGATCCATGACGGCCGACAGGTCCTGTCCCGTGACCGTGATCGTGGACGACCCCGCCATCGCGCTCGGCGTGACCTCCACGTGCTGGACGATCCCGTCGATGATCGTCTCGGGCAGCCCCCCGAACGTCACCACGAGAATCACCCGGAACACCGGCAGGGGCGCGCCCGACGCCAGCAGGAAGAACGTCTGAAGCGGCGAGTCGTTCGCGAGCGTGAACGCCAGTTGAAAGCCGGTGCGGCTGGTCGCCGACACCGTCACTTCCACCGACGTCAGGGCGTCGATGAGCGGCTTGGGCACCGGCACCGCTTCGACCGGGCCCATCAGGAGCGTGAGGTATAATCCGCTAGCCATTGCGCGCGTTCGCGGGAACGCCCGAGGCGATCGGAATCTGGATGGTGCGGCCGACCTGCGCCGTGAGCGAGTCGGGATCGGTGACGCCGTTCGCGTCGCAGATCATCCAGTAAAGCTCCGGGTCGCCGAGATATTTGGCCGCCAGGTTGTCGATGCGGTCGCCGTCGACGACCGCGTAGCTCATCAGCGACGTGTAGATCGTGGGCTGCGGGATGATGCGGCGTTGGAGATAGGCCACCGCGATACCGTCCGGCCGCGTGTACATCTCGACCGCGAATCCGTAATAGCGGCTGTTTGGGTTCGTCGGCGCGCCGGTGCCCGCGGCGGCCTTGACCAACGTTGCGAGCGCGCGATCCATACCCGTCCCTCCCTCAGCCGAACAGCAGGGCCAGCGCTTCCTTCTCGATCTGGTAGACCATGTAGAGCGCTCCCGCGGGGGTCAGGAACCCGACGTCGTTGACGTTCAGCACCCGCATGCCGAGCGAGACCTTGGCGCGAATCGGGTTGAGCTGGGGATCGAACGCCTCTTCCGTCACCTCCAGATCGGTGATCCGCACGGGCGTGATCCGCGTCTTGCTCCACGCAAACAGCGTCAGCTCCGACTCCATCGGCAGGATCTCGATCGTGCCGATCAGCGACAGCACCTCGTTCGCAATCAGATCGAGGCTCGACGGATACACGAGCAGCTCGAGCTTCGCCAGCTGGGGCTGGATGCCGAAGTTCATCGTGTTCGCGTCGCCGGCCGCGAGCTGGTCGGTCGCGTCGATCTCGACGGTGCACTTGATCGTCTCGATCGGCGGCCCTTTGAGGCGGAGGATCTCCGTCCGGTCAGGCTCGTCGCCGATGCTCTGCGGCCTGAGCGAGCGCGTGATCGAGTCCGGGTTGTACTGCAGCGAGATCGTCCCGAGGGGGATCCCGGTGTTCGGGTCGAGCGAGATGATTGCCCCCTTCTGAAGCCGGGGTGAAATGTCAGACATCGCGCATCAACCCCCCGAAAATCCGTGTCGCCAGATGTTGGCCGATCTCGTCGGGCGTGGCCCGCGACGACACCGTGCCGCCGTCGAGGCGGCCGAGGCTCGGCACCCGGGACCAGTCGAGCCCGGGCGTGCGATCGATGAGGGCCGCCAGGTGGGACGCCATCGCCGCGGTGACGCGTCGCTCGTCGGCGCGCGACATGCCGTCGAGCACGAGACGTCCGATGCGCAACCGGAGCGCCGTGTTGGACGGAGCCTGCCGGGCGTGTCCCCCGCGGCGGACCGGTGCCGACGCACGCGGGCGCGCAGCCCCGTCCGGCGGCGACGGCGGACGCCGGATCATGTCCAGCCCCCGAGCTCCGCCGTCGTGAGCGGCTTGTCGAGCTTCGCGTACTCGACCTTGGAGGCGCGCAGCAGGTGGGCCATGTCCACCGCCACGCCCGCGTCGGCGGCGAGAAACGCCGCGTGCGTCGCGATATTGCGAATAATCCCGCCCGGCACGTTGAGCTGCGCCAGTCGGGCGTAGTCGAGGGCGCGGATCGGCGTCTCGCTCGGGAACACCCGTTCCCAGATGCGCTGGCGCTGCGGCGCGTCGGGGAACGGGAACTGCACGATGAACCGGATCCGGCGGAGAAACGCGGTGTCCAGCGCGTGCCGCATGTTGGTCGTCAGCACGGCAAGGCCGTTGTACGATTCCATACGCTGGAGGAGATAGCTGATCTCGAGGTTCGCGTAGCGGTCGTGGCTGTCGCGAACCTCGCTGCGCTTGCCGAAGAGCGCGTCCGCCTCGTCGAACAAGAGCACCGCGCCGCTCTCCTCCGCCGCGTCGAACACCCGCCGCAGGTTCTTCTCCGTCTCGCCGATGTATTTGCTGACGACCGACGCCAGGTCGATCTGGAACAGGTCCATCTCGAGCGCGGCGGCGAGGACCTCGGCCGCCATGGTCTTGCCGGTCCCGCTCGGGCCGGCGAACAGCGCCGTCACGCCGAGCCCCCGGCCGTACCGGCTGGCAAACCCCCACGCATGATGCACGACGAACCGCTGACGGACCTGCGCAACCAGCTGGCGCAGGGTCTCGATCTGGAGCTCCGGCAGGATCAAGTCCGCCCACGCCGCCCGCGGCTCGACCCGCACCGCGAGACTCTCGAGCGACCGCCGCGCGTGCGCGCGGCACACCTCCCACGTGAGCCGCGTCGGATCCCCGGCGCCCGGCACCGCCGCCGCGTCCTTAGCCACGGCGCTGGCGAGCTGGATCGACGCGGCGTCGAACTGGAAATGATCGACGATCCGGTCAAGCGCCCCATCGAGCTGCTCAGCCAGCGGGCCGAGCCCCTCGACCCACATCACCCGGCGCTCCGCGCGCGCGATCGCCGGAATGTGCACGCGGAAGCCGTCGAGCTGCTCGAGCGGCGATCCCTCGCGCACCTCCACCGCGACCGGCGTCCGGACATGCTCCAGGAACGTGCCCAGCGCCCGGTGTCCATCCGCCGCCTCGACCCCGCCGGTCTGGATGTAGAGACCCGCACCGATGAGGAGCGCCTCCCGGTTCCAAAGACGCGCGAGCTGCTCGCGCTCGACCGCCTGGGCCGGGACGTCGGACGCGTGCATCACGAACGCGTGAATGCCGACCAAGCGGCACGCGTCGTGCGCGACCGCCGCCTGATCGGTGCTGCGGCGCCCGATCAGGAGTACCGGCTTGAGATCGCGGGCGCCGTCCGCGGCGCGGGTCCAGTATCGTCCCGCCGCGTGCGCGCTCCGGCCGTGCGACCCGGACAGCGGGACGGCGGGCGGCGGACTCGCCTGCGCGACGACTTCGAGGCGCTCGTCCGCGCACGGCACGCCGGCGAGATAGTGCAGGATTCGCTCGTCGATTCGCAGCGGGCTCCGCAGCAGGCTGTCCCCGAGCCCCACCTCGATGAGACGCCAGTACCGGAGCGGGCGGTCGCGGCTGATCGCGCTCCAGTGCGCCCCGCGCATCGCGGCGAGCGCCAGGCTGAACGTGGGCCACGTCAGGCGCGCGTCCTGCTGGGCCGCGGCGCACGCGCCGGCGAACCGTGCCTGCAGTTCGATGCCGGCGCACAAGAGCAGCACGTCCTGCTCGAACGGCGTCAGGCCGAACACCCCGCTGAGGCGCTCGAGCGCCGTCGGCGCCTCGGCCACGGCGCTCGCCGGCTGGCGCGCCCGCCGCCGGGGCGGCGGCGCGCTCGCGCCCGGCTCGGTGCTCCGCGTGATCGTCGCGTACACGCGATCCAGCGCCCGGATCAGGCGGCGGTGATTCCTGTCCTGCCAGGTGATGGTCATGGTCCCGTCACGGTCATCTGTGGAAGGAACTGCCCGAACGTTGGACTGCCGGGCGTTTGATCCAGCGCCAGCCGGCTCTCCGCGCCGTCGATCTGCAGGCGCATCGGCAGCGCGACCGCCGGGGTGGAATACGGAAAATCGGCCGGGATCGGGAAGCTCAGGGTCGTGGACGTGTCCGGGTCGCTCGGCGGCCGGGCGTCGATCTCGATCGCATTGTCGCCCACAAGCAGCACGGCCTGCTGGGTGCGGCCCACCGCCGGCGACACGCCCAGCGTGACCGTCGTCCCGACCGCGGCGGTGATCGGCGGCGGGGTCGTGACCGTGGGCGCCAGCGAAAACGCCGTCATCCCGGACGAGAAGCCCGGGTGCGGATCGGTGGAGACGCCGAACCGCACGTTCCGGACGACCCGCAGCGTCTGCACGCCCGGCTCCAGACTGGCCGGGATCGTGATGCGGATGCACGCGTTCTGCACCGTGTCGGGCACCACCGGGGGATTCTGACCGAAGGCGATCAGCGTGTCGCTCGCGGCGTCCCCGATGAAGTTCCGCCCGACGATCGTCAGCTGTTCGCCCGTGCCGATCACGCTCGGGGAGACGCCGGTGATGATCGGGCTCTGCCACGGCAGCACGGCGATGTTCCGCGACTGCACCGGCAGGTTGGACTTGAACGACGCCGTGTCCTGGATCAGCACCACCGAGACCTGGTACGACGTGGTCGGCCGGTAGTGCGTCTCGAACGCCATCCACAGCTTGGAGATCTCGTCGTTCGACAGCGCCTCGGGCGTGATCTTGATGATCTCGAACTGGTCCGCGAGCGTCGTGCCGGTCAGCAGCAGGACCTCCGGCGTCGGCGACCCGCCCGAAGCCATCGCCTCGAGCGAGCTTTCGATCGTCTGCCGCGACAGCACCGGATTGTCATGGAACATCTGCATCGCCCACGACAGGATGATCTCCGCGTCAAACTCGTTCTTGCCGTACGCACTGATGAGATAGTGCAGGTCCAGGGCGAGCGGGGGGTTACTCACGCGACGCCCCTGTGAGTCGCGAGACGGCAGCGCGGAATTGCGATAGGCCGCGTTCAGGCTCGCGTAGTACATGAAGAGGTTGAGTTGCGGCTGCTCTTCCGGTCCGGTCGACACCAGGTCGGGTGACAGCGCGGTGATGCTGGTCGCCCCCGTCAGCACCGTACTCGGGCCGCCCGAGGTCAGGGCATTGCTCAGCATCCATTTGAGGACCGCGCTCACGCCGGCAACCGCGAGGTAGTCGCTCATCGTCCGGCCTCCCCGCGACGGCGCAGGTACTCGGCAAGCGACACCCGCGGACGGGGCGCCGGCTTCCGCCGCGGCTCCGCCGGAGGGACCGCCCGCACTTCGATCTGCCCGATCGAGATGCTCACCTCGGTCGTGCCGCGGCGCGCCTGCCGTTCATTCGGCTCCGCGGCCGCCCGCGCGCGCGGCGGCGGCGATGTTTCACGCCCCGACCCGTCCCGCGGCCCCTCGCTCCGCTCCTCGACGGGAGGGCGCGGGGCACGGAAGCTCGTCTCCGCGGGACCCGCCGCATCCCGCCGCGCGGCGGCCGAGAACGGCGCGGCCGGATCGGCCGGGGCGGGCAACCCGGGTCGCGCGGCGTCGGGCATCGCGGCACGCCCGGGTCCGCCGTGTGCCGCGGCAGGCGGGAGCGCGCCCTCGGTCCTCAGCATCGGTCGCGCTGCGGGAGCCGGCCGCACGGCCAGAGGACTGTCGACCGCGCGGCGTTCAGCGCGCGGCGCCGCGCGGCCGGTCTCGGTCTCGATCTCGGCGGCGGTCGACTCGGGATGCGGCCCGTTGACCGCCGCCGCCTCGCTCGCGCCGGCCGTGGCCGAGTCCGGCGGCGGCGCGGTCCACTGCTCCGATACGTCCTCGACTGGCCCCGCGGTCTCCGCGGCCACGCGCTCGTGGTCCCACTCGTAGCGCGACGGAAGCAGCGGCCGCACCGGCGACAGCGGCGCCCGGGCCCGCGCGATCATCCGGTCGACGACGCCGGTCACGCCCACACCATCTCGAGGTAGGCGCGGCGGCGCTGGGTCGTCAGCGCCGCGATGGCCTCTTCGGACCAGCCGTAGGCTGACGCCAGCGCGTGCACCTCGCGGAGTAAGCGCAGCGCCGCGTGCCGCACCTCGTCCCAGACAAACCTCGCGATGTCCAGATCCACGACATCCACTGCCGTGCACTGTGGGCAGAGCACCTCACACACGATCTCCGCCCCCTCGTGAAGGCGATCGAACCGCGCGAGCGTCCTCGGATCCGAGCGGACAACCACAAGTGCGTCGGTGTCCGCGCCACTCCCCCTCACCGAGAGGCAGCGGGCCAGCAGGCATCGGCGCGCCTCCCCGTCGTCAGGCTCGAGCACGGCCGCACGCAGATCGTCGGTCGTGACGGCGCGGAGCGTGCAGGCCGCGCCCCCCTCCGCCCACGCCACCGAGTCGCCGGCACCCAGCCGCTCGAGACGGTCGAGCACCTCGGGAATCGGCACGGAAAACTCGAGCCGCGCACCGCACGCGCCGCACGCGGTGAGTCCCTCGAGCGTCGGGCCGAAGCTGATCCACCGGAGCCGCAGCAGTTCGCGGTTGCGCACGGGAATAGTGAGCCGCGCCAGCGCCTCGGGCGCCGCGTCGGGCCAGGCCGCCGCCAGCAGCGTCAGCGCGCGATCGAGGTCGTCCTGCACGGTGCCACGCTCCCAGGCTTCGAGCAGACGACCGCCCTCGAGCGCGCACACCTCCCCGCCGGGCCCGCCCGCAACGACCGCAGCGCCCCGGTGCTCCGCGGAGGCTCCTCGGGTCCCGGCCGCCACCGACGCCTCGCGCTACGCCGAGGTCGATGTAAAGCTTTGCTCGGTCGGCTCCGTCACGGACGTGTCGCGCTCCCAGCCCTCGTTCTCGAGCTTGATGTGCTGGATCGCCACCGCGTTGGCGTTGGCATCGAGGTCGGGAAGCGCCTGGTACTCGGAGACCCACGCCCGGTAGACCTTGTAGCTGATCGCGAGCTGGCCGGCCTCGTTGTAAAAGTCGATGATGACGTCCTTGCGAAAGTCCTTGAGGGACACTTCGCTGCCGAGGCCGGCGCCGATCTGCCACACTTTCGCCGCCCATGCCTCGAACTCGGGGTCGTGCGTCACGCCGCGCTCCATGGTGATCGCGTCGAACTCGCTCCGGCCAGGCGACTTGCGGCTGGTACTCGGGTCGCCGCCCTCGCGGTGCTTGACGACCTCGGTCGTGCGCTTGAGCGCCGACACTTTGCTGACGCCGGCCACGTACCGTCCGTCCCATTTGACCCGGAACTTGAAGTTCTTGTACGGGTCGAACCGCTGTGCGTTCACGACGAACTCTGCCATGGCACACCCCCTCCGCCGGCGTCTACGCCTGGCCCTGTCCGGCCATCTGCTGAATCTGAATGATGACGAACTCGGCGGGCTTGAGCGGCGCGAACCCAACGAGGATGTTCACGATGCCGAGATCGATGTCGGCCTGGGTGGTGGTGTCGCTGTCGCACTTGACGAAGTAGGCGTCCGCGGGCGTCTGCCCCTGGAACGCGCCCTGCCGGAACAGGTTCTGCATGAATGAGCCGACGTTCAGCCGGATCGCCGCCCACAGCGGCTCGTCGTTCGGCTCGAACACGACCCACTGGGTGCCGCGGTACAGACTCTCCTCAAGGAACAGCGCGATGCGGCGGACCGGCACGTACTTCCACTGGCTCGCGTCGGCGTCCGCGCCGACCAGCGTGCGCGCGCCCCAGAGCACCGAGCCGTACACCGGGAACGTGCGGAAGCAGTTCAGCCCGAGCGGATTCAGCACGCCGTTCTCGGCGTCGGTCATCTTGTACACGAGGCTCTGCACGCCCGACAGCGTCGCCTCGGTCCCCGCCGGCGCCTTCCACACGCCCCGCGTCCCGTCGATCCGCGCGTACAACCCCGCGACGACCCCGCACGGCGCAAAGGTGCGCAGTTGGAAGTTGTTCAGCGGATCCGGCAGCCGCAGCCGCGGGAAGAACGCGGCACCGTTCGCGTCGCTGACCGTGAGCCCGCTGGTCTTCCAGTCCACGGCTCCCGACACGGTGTTGACGTTCGGCGGCGCGTCGAGCAGCAGAAACGCGCGCCGGCTGTCGCACAGGGCGATCGCCGCGCTGTAGATCGCGTTCGGATCGACCGTGATGTCGAGGGCCGACGGATTGCCCGGCGCGGCGCGCGTGGCCTCCGGGATGCACAACAGGTTGAACAGGTCGACTTTCTCGAGCGCGTAGATGCCGGTAAACATCCCCTGGTCGCCGATCAGGTCACCCGTTTGCGGGAGACCCGAACCGTCGGATCCCGCGGTCGAGCTGGTCTGGGACCCGCCCCAGCCGCTCCCGGTCCCGTTGCCCGTTCCGAGGGCGTAGTGGGCCACGTTGGTCGTGGCCGGCGCGCTCAATCCCAGCGTCGCGGACGCGTCGGAGAGCCCCGCCGCCGTCGGCGCCGCCAGCGACACCACCGCATCGGGGATCTGCGGCAAGAGCGCGTTCACCCGAATGACCTGGCTGGTGCCCGTGCCCGCCACCGAGCAGGTGACGGACGCGCCCGGCATCTGCACGGCAAGCGCCGAGTTGATCGCCCGCTGGAGCTGCGCTGCCAGCCCCGAGACGGTCTGCGGCAGCGCGCTCGTGTTGGAGAACACTCGAATGTTAAGCGGCAGCGGTGCGGGCGGCGTGGTGGGCGATGTCACGCTCAGGAGGACGCCGTAGTCGTGGTTCGCCACGGCGTTCGCCGCGGTCACGGTCGTCGACCCCGTGGTGGCCCCGAGGAACGGCGTCGCGAGGGACAGATGGGTGTTGTCGACGACCTGGCTGACCTGGTACTGGTGGGTGGCATCCGACGCGAACTCGATCCACTGCCCGACCTGGAGCGCGCTCGTGAAGGTCGTGCCGGCGCCGACGACCGCGGTCGAGCTCGCGGTCAGCGCAACCGTGCCGGCCACCGCGGTCGTGCCGCCGAGGGTGCTGTCCACCCCGTAGGTCGTCAGCGCGGCGCCGACGACGCCCGTGACGACCGGCGCCGCGCCCGGCGCCCCGCTCACCTGCACGTTCACGAGCTGGGATCCGTTGTCCGGATCGTTGACGATGGCGACAATGTAGTTGTTCTGTGCGCTCTTGAGGGAGACGTTCGGGAACGTCTCCACCGTGCCATCGACCAGGTTGGTGACGGTGAGGTTGAACGCCGTGGCGTCGGTCGATTGGTCAACCCCGTTGTAGTCGACGTCCAGGATCAACTGCCCGTCGGCCCAGGTCCCGCTGCTCAGGGCCGTAAACGTCAGGCTGTTGAACACGACCTGGGCCCCGGAGGCGCCGTGCCGCGGGGCGCGCACGACGTACGCCTGGGTGCCGCCGTTGCCGAAGAACTGCTGCACGGCATAACTGACCTCGCTGTCGGACGCGAGCCCGCCGAACAGCCGCTCAAAGTCCGAGAAGCTGAAGATCTGCTCGGCTCGATTATCGATACCGCGGGCGGTGTATCCGACAAACGCGGCAATGGACGTCGCCACACCGGCAATCGTGTGAACCGGATTGGGGACCTCTTGAATATACACGCCCGGGTAGGTCGGAGAGATCGCCATGGCAGCTCCTTTCCTTTTCTGACAGCCACGTTGGGGACCGTTCGCCGTGCCGCGAGCCTTCGAGTCCCACGTGCCCGTGTGCGCTCTACTCGCCCTGCCCGATGCTCACCAGCCACTCTTGAACGGCCGGCGTCAACGCCTGCCAGCCCGCGAATCGCGGACCCGCCGTTCCGTCCATATCCGCCACTTCGCCATGCACCAGCCCCCCGTGCTTATCGATCAGCAACCGCAAAATCAGCGTGATGTAGCGCTTGTCCTGGAGACCTTCGGGCGGGACACTCTCCAAGGCATACCTCACAGTAGCATTGAGTGACCCACGCCGATCATAGCCGCCGGTGCTGAGGAAACGCTGAGGGCCCCGTGAATGCGGGGCTGATGACGTGCTGAACGTGCGATGAGGTTTGGCTAGATGCTGTCGGGCGCGAGGCGGACCTGGTCGAACAGGGCGATCGTGGCGGGTTCGGGCTCGGCGTCGAACTCGGTGCGCAGGATGGCCCGGCACAGCTGGAACTGCCGCAGGGCCTGCGCGCGCTCGCCGCGGCGGACGTGGCAGCGCATCGCGATCCGATGTCCGTCCTCGCGGCACGGGTCGGCGGCCAGCAGCTCCAGCGTGGCCCGGAGACAGGCGTCGTATCGGCCTTCTATATAATAGGAGTCGGCCAGGCTGGCGAGGAGGGTGAGGTAGGCGGTCCGCACGCGCTCGCGCTCGACCACGGCGTACGGGTCGCCCCCGACGCAGAGGTCCCCGCGGTACAGGTCCCGCGCCTCGCTGTACACGCCCGCGGCGGCGACCGTGTTGCCCAGCCGGGCCTCGCGCTCGCCGGCGGAGACCAGGGAGTCGAAGCACCCCACGTCGACGCGCACGCCGGCCTCGACGTTCAATCGGTAGTACCCGTCCGCGTGCACGACGGGCGTCGCGCCGTCCAGCGCGTCGCCGAGGCGCTTGTGGAGGCTGTGCACCAGGGTATTCAGCGACTGGCGTGAGAACGACTCGGCGCTGCGGGGCCACAACGCCTCGAGCAGCGCCTCGCGGGGCGCGCAGTAGCCGCGGCGCGTCGACAGGGTGACGAGCAGCGATTGAAACTTGCTGCCGCTGCGGAGGTGGACCGGGTGACCCTGTTTCAGCACGCGAAACGCGCCGAGCAGGCAGATCATGACCGGCCAATACGCGACGGCGGTGCCGACCGGCGAACCGGTGTGACGATCCGGCTCTCTCATGGCCGCAGCAGCGGGCCTCCCTCGCGATCTAGACGCGCCACGCCGCCGGGCGGCGGCGAATCGTGCGACCCGTTCCTCACGATCACCGTATTCCGTACGAAGCCTATCGCGTGGCTGTTAACGATTTAAAGCACGTTTTCCCCACCTTGTCGGCAGTTCAAACGTGGGAATCACGCACAGTCCCGACCGGTCTGTGCCGCCCTTCGCGCCCGATCGGACCGCAGTGCTCACAGCGGCGCCGCGGGCGCGGTGCGCAGCTGGTCCACCCCGGCAATAAGATCCTCGATCATCGCCGCAGCGATCGTCCGCCCTTTCTCCGGGGTCGCGAGCGTGGCGTCCCCGTAGACGCCGGTGGCGGAGTAGCCCGGACCCGGCTCGCGATGGTACATCGGCGGCACGAACATTCCCCTCGCGTGGGGGCGATCGGGAATCTCCCGCACCGCCTTGGCGACACGGACGACGTCCGGCGCGATCGCCAGGAGGAGGGACGTCTCGAGTTCGTCGGCGTGACTGCCCGCCGGCTGACTGAACAGCCCCGCGGTGCGGTGGCCGCCGAGGTCGCCGATCCGGGTCACACCCACCAGGAGCCGGTGGCTGCGGTCCAGATCCCGCGCGACGATCTCCAGCACAGGGTACGTCGACACCCCGGTGTTGAGCACGAAAAATCGGCGCGGGCCGTGCCGGTGCACAGAGAGGATCAGCTGCGTCATCATCGCCTGGAAGGTGCCGGCTTCGAGGTGCGTGCTGCCCGGAAACGACGAGAAATGCGGGTAGTAGCCGTACGTCACGGTCGGCATGACGAGCACAGGCGTCCGCTCCACCAGCTGCCGCGCCAGATACTCCACCACGATCCGGTCGGTGCCGAGCGGCAGGTGCGGGCCGTGCTCCTTGGCCCCGGCCCCCACCGGCACCACGACCACGGGGTCGCCGCGCAGGACCGGCTCAGCCTCGTCCCACGTCAGATCCGTGAGGAACGCTCCGCGCGGCGTCACCACCGCGCGGAGCGTCCCGTCCGGCGTGTCAGCCGGCCATCCATGTCTTCTTCAGAAAGATGCGGCGCCCGGTGAACGACTGCGAATAGCCCTGAAACTTCGACGAGAGCGCCTCGATGTTGAACTTCGCGTACCACCACCAGAACGGCGAGTCCGCCAACAGGGTCCGCTGGATCTCCACGTACAGGCTGCGCCGCTGATCCTGGCTCGTGATCGAGCGCGCCTCCGACAGCAGGCCGTCGAGCGCCGGATTAGTGTACCCGAGGTTATACGACCCCTTGGAATCGAAGAACGGGAAGAGATAGGCATCGGGGCCGGGTCGGAACGTGTTGGCGGTGGCGAAGATCTGGCCGCCGGCCTTCCCGCCCGTCTGCACCGCCTGGGTGATGGCCGCCGACAGCGTCCCCCACTCCAATTGCAGCACGTTCACGGTGACGTTCAGGGCGCGCAGCGCCTGCTGGATCACGAGCGAGCTGGCCACGATCTCCGGATACTGGGGCGAGGTTTTGATCTCGATCGTGAATCCGCCGTTGGGATAGCCGGCCTCCGCGAGAAGCTTCTTGGCGCCGTCGATGTCCGGCTTCAGGTAGGGGAGCGTCTGCGAATCGAGCGCCCAGGGCGCGAAGCCCGTGTTGATCGGGCCGGACGGCACGCCCCCGCTGTACACGGCCTTCGCGATGACGTCGCCCGTGTCCACGGCCATCCGCAGCGCCCGGCGGACGCGCGCGTCATCGAGCGGTTTCTGGGTGACGTTGAGCTCATGGACGCCGAGCCAGGCGTACGGGGCTTTGAGCACGCGGATCCCCGGCGCGTTACCCAGCTGCGCCGCGCCCTGCGCGCTGAGGGCCGCGTATTCGATCTGCCCGGCGTGGAGCGCGGCGAGCCGCGCGGCCTCCTCGTTGAGGATCTTGAACGTCATCCCGTCGAGGTACGGCAGCGGCTGATCCCAGTAATCCGCGTTCCGCGTGTAGGAGATGTGCTCCTGGGGGATGTACTCGACCAGCTTGAACGGGCCGGTGCCGATCGCGTTCGTCGTGAGGTTGACCTGCTCAGCGTACCCCTTCGGCATGATGCCGGACGCACGCAGCGCCGCGAACGCGCTCAGGAGGTCCGGGTACGGAGCCGAGAGATTCAGCTCCACCGTCAGCGGATCGACCACTTTGATTTCCTGGATCGCGTCGAACCAGCTGCGCAGCGGCGCCGCGGTCTTCGGATTCAGCACGCGCGCGATGCTGTACTGCACGTCCTGCGCGGTCATCGGCTGCCCGTTGTGGAACTTGACGTTCGGCCGAAGGTGGAACGTGTACGTCTTGCCGTCGTTCGTCACGTCCCACTTCTGCGCGAGCGCCGGTACCACGGTCATCTTCTCGTCAAAGGTAGTGAGGCTCTCGTAGATGCCCTCGTATCCCTGCAGCGCCGAAAAGTTCGAGTTCGTGTGCGGGTCGAGCGTGAGCAGGTCCACCTCCTGCGCGGCGGTCAGCATGCCGCCGCGCTTCGGCACGGCCGCGGAGGCGGCCAGCGCGGGCACCGCGCGCCCCATCCCGAGATCGAGTGCCGCGGCCCCGCCGAGCGCGAGGCCGCCCGCGAGCAGCGCGCGCCGACTCACCGTCCCGCGCGTACGCGACTCAGACGACATTCTCCTCACCTCCACGCACCATGATGGCCCTCCACGGCCGCGTCCGCTACGCCCGCGCCCGGCTGCCGTGCCGCGCAAACGCGGGTGCCACCTCGCCGAGAAAGAGATCGAACTGACGTCGCTGGTTCCACGACGTCAGCCGCAGCGCGATCTCCTGCACGCCGGCGGCGAAATACCCCTCAAACTGCTCGATGCACTGCGCCGGCGTGCCCATCGTCGTCCACGCCTCCACGAACGCGGGCGTGAAATTCGCGGTGTAGTACGTGTTCAGAAAGCGGGTGCTCTCCTCGAGCGCCTGCGCCCGATCGGGATTGATGTTGATGTTGTGGTACAGGACGTTCCCGAGCGCGTCGGGATCGCGCCCGTCCTCCGCGGCCATCTCGCGGATGATGCCCCACTGCTCGGCGAACACCGCGGGCGGGATCTTGTTGGTCATCCATCCGTCGGCGAACCGCGCGACCCGGCGGAACGAACGTTCGACGTTCCGCCGGTCCACGGCCTGTCCGACCTTGTACGTGACGGTGGTGGGGTTGCTCGCGATCCAGATCGGCAGCGGCCGCTGCACCGGGCGCGGCTCGATCGTGACGCCCTCGAGCTGATAGAAGTGCCCGTGGTGGGTCACGTGCTCCTCGGTGAACAGCCGGCGGAGCAGGGCCACGCCCTCTTCCAGCCGGCCGATGCGCTCCTTCGAGGCGATGCCCATCGTCCGGTGCTCGAGCGCCTGCGCGGCGCTCATCTCGTCGGCCCCGCCGAGGCAGGCGATGAGCAGCGCCCGGCCGTTCGACAGCACGTCGAGGCTCGACCACTGCGCGGCCAGCAGCACCGGATGCCGGTGGGCGAACGTCGCCATGCACGCGACGCCGAGGCGGGCGCGCCGCGTCCGGCCCGCGAGCGCCCCGAGCACGATCACGGATTCCAGGCGCGGTTTCGCGAGGAGGCTGTCGCCGACCCACAGCGACCGGAACGCGCCGGACCGGTCCGCGGCTTCGCCGAGGTCGAGCATCTCATCGGGGGTCACCGCGCCGAGCAGCACGCCGCGGTTTGCCAAAATCAGGCCAAAGGCTCCCAGCGTCAATCCCTCCTTCCGGTGCGCTGCGGGGGTGAGAGAAAGCTGCGAAGTTGAGCGCTCACGAGACCTTCCATAGTCGCGCGGCCACTCCTGCGTACGCCGCCCGGCGTCCCCGGCAAAGGGCGGGGCGGAGGATGTGCGCCCTTCGTCTAGAGAACCTCTATGCGCACACACCCGGCAGGTACCGCCAACATCGGATCGGAGGGACGATGGAACTCCCACTTGGGTCGCCGAGCGACACCGCTGAGCGGTTTGAGCCCCGGACGGAGTCCTGGGACTTCGAACGCCGCACCGAGATGGTCCGGATGCGCGACGGCGTGGCGCTGAAGACGATCATCTTGAGTCCGAAGGGGGTGACGGACGCGCCGATGCTCTTGTCCCGGACGCCCTATGACGCGGCCAAAGCCACCGCGCGCTTCAGCTCGCCGCATCTCGCGGCGGTCGTGCAGCCGATGCTCGCTACCGCGGTCGACGCGGGCTACATCGTCGCGCTGCAGGATATCCGCGGCAAGTATGGGTCGGAGGGTGACTATGTGATGGTGCGGCCGCCGATCGGGCCGCTGAACCCGACCGGCGTGGACCACGCGACCGATGCGTATGACACGATCGACTGGCTGATCAGGAACGTCCCGCAGAGCAATGGCCGGGTCGGCACGATCGGCGGGTCCTACGGCGGGTTCACGACGCTGATGTCCACGCTGCATCCCCATCCGGCGCTCCGGGCGGCGGTCTCCTTCGCGCCCATGGTCGACGGGTGGATGGGCGACGATTTCTTCCACAACGGCGCGTTCCGGCAGGGCATGATGCTGGAATACATCTACGGGCAGCAGGCCACGCGCAAGGGCGACGAGCAGTGGTGGAGCGGTGTCTACGACACCTACGCGGAGTTTCTGAGCGCCGGATCCGCGGGCGCCCTCGCGCGCGCCAAGGGCATTCTGGGGCTCGGGATGTGGCAGGCGCTCGCACAGCATCCGGCCTATGACACCTGGTGGCAGAGCCAGGCGCTGGACCGCATCCTCGCCGGCGAGCCGCTCACCGTCCCGCTGATGATTGTGTCCGGCCTGTTCGACCAGGAAGACATTTACGGCGGGCCGGCCCTGTTCGCGGCGCTGACGGCGAAGGATCCCGCGCATGAGAAGGCGTTTCTCGTGCTCGGGCCGTGGAACCACGGCGGTGCGCGGGCCGACGGCCGCGCGATCGGCAACCTCCAGTTCGAGGGCGACACCGCGGCCTGGTTCCGGCGCACGATCATGCAGCCCTTCCTCGACGGCGCCCTGAAGGACGCGCCCCGGCCGGATCTGCCGCCCGTCTGGGTCTACGAAACGGGCGCCGACCGCTGGCGGCGCTGCGAGGAGTGGCCGCCGATCCAGGCGGCGCGTCCGCTGTACCTGCTCGCGGACGGCCGGCTCGGATTCGAGGCGCCGGCCGAGGCCGGCGGCTTCGAGGAATACGTCTCCGATCCCGCCAAACCCGTCCCGTACCGGCCGCGGCCGATTCCGCGCGACGATCGCGACGGCTGGGGGCAGTGGCTGACGGAAGACCAGCGTCACGTGGATGGCCGACCGGACGTGCTCACGTATCAGACCGACCCGCTGGCGGCGCCGCTGCGCATCGCCGGACAGCCCTACGCCGATCTGGTGGCATCGACCAGCGGCAGCGATGCCGATTGGGTCGTCAAGCTGATCGACGTCTGGCCCGACGAGTATCCGGCCCGCCCGAAAATGGGCGGCTATCAGCAGATGATCTCCGCGGACATTTTTCGCGGACGCTATCGAGAGGACGTCTCATCCGCGCGTGCGCTGCAGCCGGGCGCGCCGCTGCCCTATCACATTCGCCTGCCGCATGCGAGCCACACCTTCCTGCCCGGGCACCGGATCATGGTCCAGATCCAGTCGACCTGGTTCCCCCTGTACGACCGCAACCCGCAGACGTTCGTGCCGAACATCTTCTTTGCGGAGCCGCAGGACTTCGTGCAGGCCACCCACCGGATCTATCGCGGCAGCGCGATCGCGCTGCCGGTCGTCGATGACTAGACATCACAGCGCGGCGCGTGCCGGCTCCATCCCAGAGCGCTCGAAGACCGCGTGGACTACGCCGCACCGCGCAAGGAGGCGATCATGCATCTGCCGGTGACGTCCGACGAGGCCGTCGCACTCCTCTCGGAGTGCATCAACACGAAGACCGTCAACCCGCCCGGGGACGAAGCGCGGCTGACCGAGGTGCTGGCGCGGTACTTCCAGGCCGAGGGGATCTCGACGGAGTCCCAATCGCTCGCCCCCGGCCGGGCCAATCTCTGCGTGCGGCTGCCGGGGACGGGCGGGCGGCCGGCGCTGATCCTCAGCGGGCACACCGACACCGTCGGGACGGGAGAGGTCCCGTGGGAGCACGACCCCTGGTCGGCGACGGTCGTGGGGGAGCGCCTCTACGGGCGGGGCGCCTCCGACATGAAGTCCGGCCTGGCCGCGATGGTGCTCGCGCTCGTCGGCCTCAAGCGCGCCGGCGTGGCCCTGCGGGGCGACCTCGTCCTGGCCGCGTCGGCCGGCGAGGAGGTCAACCTGCTCGGCGCGCGCGCCTTCGTGGACTCGGGTGCGCTGGCCGGCGCGGGGGCCGTGATCGTCGGGGAGCCCACCGGCGGGCGCGTCGCGGTCGCGCACAAAGGCGCGATGTGGCTGGCCATCACCACGTTGGGCCGCACGGCACACGGCTCCATGCCGGACCAGGGCATCAACGCGATCCTCCGGATGCAGCAGGTGATCGAACGGGTGCGGACGATGCGCCTACCGCGCGTTCCGCACCCCCTGCTCGGGGCGTCGACCCTGAGCATCAACACGATCCGCGGCGGCGCCGCGGTGAACGTGGTGCCGGACCGGTGCCGGGTGGACGTGGACATCCGGACCGTGCCCGGCACCGACCACGAGGGCGTCGTCACGGCGATCCGGTCGGCGTGCGGCGACCTCGACTTCGACGTAGCGGTGGACGTGTTGATGTCGGCCCCGGCGGTGGAAACCGACGCCGCGCTGCCGGCGGTCCAGACGGCGATCGACGTCGCGTCGCGGCTGAGGGGCCGGCCGGAGACCGCGGGCGCGGTTCCGTACTTCACCGAAGCGTCCATCTACCAATCTGGGCTGCGCGTGCCCGCGATCATCTACGGGCCGGGCGAGGCCGAGTTGGCCCACCAGCCGAACGAGTGGGTCTCGATCCCCGCGTACCTGGACGCCGTCCGCTTCTACGCGGAGTACGCGCGGGCGTATCTCGCCTAGCGCGCGCCTCCCCCCGACGCGGCCCCGCCCGCAGCTACGGAGCGGCGTGGAACTCGCGCAGGGCGGCGAGGGTGCCGTCGACGACGCGGGCCGCCGCCTCCGGCGCGAAGGGCGTCGTGTCGACCTCGTACCCGCCGCGCGGGTACTCCTCCGGGATCGGGATGTAGCCGGCCCAGCCGCCCGTATACCCGCCGAACCACGTGTGGGGAAACGGCGACTTGGCCTTGATCGCCAGCGCGATCTCGGCAAACGGTTCCGCCGGAATGCCCGCGAGCACCGCGGGGCCCACGCGCAGCAGGTGCAGCGTGACGGCGGCCTCGGTTCGTCCGTGGTACGCGCGCGCCCGGCCCACCACCATGTTGGCGCGCTTCGAGACGAACGTCGCGGCCTCGATCTCCTTGGCGGGCGCGCCCCGGGCGACCAACTCCTGCAGCGCCCGCTGCGCCTTCGCGGAGCGCGCCTCGGCCTCGGCCGGCGCCGGCTGCTCCCGCAGCGGGAGCGCCAGTTGCACGGTGCGCGTCCGCACGATGGGTTCGGGCGATGCGACGGGCCGGCTGATCCACTTGCCGAGCGGCGCCCCGGACTCCCAGATCCGCTCGTGGGCAAACTCGACCTGAGGCACGTGGAGCGAGAGATGCACGCGCGCCGCCTCGTACCCAACCAGCCTGCCGAGCCGCCGGATGACCTCGGCATCGCTCGTGTACCCCTCGGGCCCCGGGCCGACGTTGCCGGTGGCGCCCTGCGCGAACACGCAGGTGGCCCCGGTGAGACGCTGGACCGTGCGCTTGAGGTGGCCGGGCCAGTCGGCCGTGATGCGCCGGAACGTCGGGCCCGCGGTGGTCGGGTGCATGGTGTAGCCGACGATGGCGGCGAGCGGCGCCCCGTCGGTCCCGTCGATTCTGAGCACGAACACCTCGGGGTCGATGGTGCCCTTAAAGTTCACGCCGGTCGCGATCCGCCCGCCCGGCGCGTCCTCGCGGCGGTTCACCGCCACGCGGCTCTGCCCCGACCCGATGCCGATCCGCGCCGGCCGCAGGTTCGCCAGCGCGATCCGGGCCGCGCCGGCCGAGAACTCCGGAACCGACTGATAGTAGCGCTGGAGCGCTTCGGTGCCGGCGGTCATATGCGACCGGCTCCCCGGCGGCCCCGTGTGGTTGTGCGTGACCGAGACCCGGATCTGTTCGGGCGCGATCCCCAACTCGCCTCCGACCGCGGCCGCGATTGCCTGCGCCTCCTGCGTCGTAATGGTGACCAGATCGAGATCCACGATCGCCGCGCGGGCTTGGCCGTCCTCGAGGACCAGGACCGTGGACCACAAGTCGGTCTCGATGCCCTCGGGATACACGTGCGTCGCCGCCCCCCAACCCGCGTGCGGCACCGTGAGCGGCGGCGTGATCGTCGCCCGTCCGACCCCGGCGCGGAACTGCGGTGCTGCCATCGAGGCACCTCCCCATGCGTCGGCCCGTTCGCCAACACGGGCCGCTCGGTCTCGCGACGATCACTTCTCGTCGGTCCGTCCATTCCCATCCTTCTGGCGCGACGGGCGCGCCGCGCGTTCGAAAGAGGGGAACGGGAGCCCACGTCAAACCCAACGCCCTTAACAAGCACGCCACCTGGAGGTGCAGGGGATGCGCACGCTTGCGTTGGTCATCGCGATCGTCGGCTTGGCGGTCAGCCTGCCGGTGACGCCCGGGATCGGCGCCGCACCGGCGACGATCCAGCTCGGAGCCGTGATTCCCCTGAGCGGCCGCTACGGAGGCGGGGGCGCCCAGATCCGCGCGGGATATCAGTTCGCGGTCGCCGACATCAACCGGGCGGGGGGCGTGAGCGTCGGCGGGCAGAAGATCCCGCTCGCACTGACGATCCTCGACGACGGGTCCGACGCCACGAAGACCGTCAGCCAGTTCGAAACGCTCGGCTCGCAGGGCAGCATCGTGTTCCTCGGCGGGTTCGGCAGCGACCTGCACGCCGCCGCGGCCGCGGTCGCCGAGAAGGACAAGATCCCGTACTGCGGCGTCGCGTTCGCGCTGCACTCCGTCCACGAGCAGGGCTTCAAGTACCTCTTCTCGCCGTTCCCGAAGTCCCCCCAGCTTGCGGTCGAGACGTACCGCGCGCTCAACGCGAGCATCCCGGCCGGTCAGCGCCCGACCCGGGTCGCCATCTTCGAGGAGCGGACGGACTGGGGCAGGGAGATGGCCGACAACTGGACAGCCCGGTCGCAGGAGTACGGCTACCAGGTCGTCCTGCGGGCCCAGTACAGCCCCGGAGCTCAGGATCTGTCCGACATCATCCTGCGCGCCAAGAGTGCCGGCGCGAACGCGGTGTTCGCGCTCCCGACTCCGCCCGACGGCATCACGATGATCCGGCAGATGAAGCAGCTGGACTTCAGCCCGCAGATCGCCGTCATCGTGCGCGCCGCGGATGCGGTCACCTGGTCGCAGGCCCTCGGCAAGGACGGGGATGACGTCCTCCTCATGCCGGGCTGGCATCACTCGGAGCAGTTCCCGGGCGTGACGGCGCTGAACGCGGAGCATCAGGCGCAGTACGGCCGCCCGGCGGACGTGGTCGTCGGCCCCGCGTACGCGTGCGTGCAGATCGTCGCGAACGCGATCCAGCGGGCCGGCAAGCTGGACAGCACCGCGATCCGGGACGCGATGGCGTCGACCAACATGATGACCGTGGAAGGGCCGGTGAAATTCCGACCGGACGGGACCGGGATCGTCCCGACCGTCATCGTCCAGTGGCAGAACGGCCAGCAGCAGATGGTCTGGCCGAAGAACCTGGGCGGCATTCCGATGATCTACCCGGCCCCCGCGTGGCGTGCCAGATAGCTCGGCCGCGCTGCTCGAGATCACCGACCTGACCAAAGCGTTCGGGGGCGTCCGCGCCGTCGACGGCCTTTCCCTGCGGGTCCACGAGGGCGAGATCGTCGGGCTGCTCGGACCGAACGGCTCGGGCAAGACCACCGTGTTCAACCTGGTCGCCGGCGCCTTGCGCGCGGACGGCGGCCAGGTGCACTTCGCCGGCCGGCGGATTACGGCCGATCCGCCGAGCCGGCGGGCGCGCCTCGGGATCGCCAGAACCTTTCAGCTCGTCCGGGTCTTCCCCAATCTCAGCGCCCTCGACAACGTGGCCGTGGCGTGTCTCTACGGCCGGGAGCGCGCGCCCTCCACGGCGCTCGCCCGGGAAAAGGCCCGCGCGCTGCTCGCGGGGGCCGGCCTGACGCGGCGGGTCGAGACGCTGGCCGCGTCGCTGGCGCTCGGCGACCGGAAGCGCGTGGAGATCGCGCGCGCCCTCGCCGGCCGGCCCCGCCTGCTCCTCCTCGACGAGCCGGCCGGCGGCCTCAACCCCACCGAGGTCGACGAGCAGATCGCGCTGTTCCGGCGGCTGCGCGACGACGGCATCACGGTCATGCTGGTCGAGCACAACGTCCGGGCGGTGCGCACCCTGTGCGACCGGGTCGTGGTGATGCACGCCGGCAAGAAGGTCACCGAGGGCACGCCCGAGGACGCGTTCGGGCACGCCGAGGTGGTGCGGGTCTACCTCGGGAGAGCGTGAGCCCGGGGAGCCCCGTCCGCTCCGATGCCGCTGAGCATCTTCGAGCAGAACGCGATCTTCGGGCTCCTCATCGGAGGGCTCTACGGCCTCGCCGCGGTGGGCCTCTCGCTCGTCTTCGGCGTGCTCAAGATCCTCAACGTCGCCCACGGCGAACTGCTGATGCTCGGCGGGTATGCCGCGTTCTGGCTGTTCACGCTGTGGCACGTCGACCCATTCATGTCGCTCGTCCCGAGCGCCGCCGCGATGTTCCTGATCGGCGCGCTACTCTACCGACTGCTGTTCGCGCGGCTGCTGTACGCGCCCGACGATCTCAAGCTCAAGAACTCGATCCTGATCGGCTTCGGCCTCAGCCTGGTGCTGCAGACGGCCGCGCTCCTCGCGTGGACGGCCGACGAGCGGGCGGTGGAAACCGCGGCCTCCGGCGCGGTCCTTCCGGTCGGCGGCGTCGTCGTACCGGTCCTGCGGCTCGCCTCGCTCGGCGTCGCGTTCGCGGTGCTCGCCGGGCTCCATGTGTTCTTACAGAAGACGCGGTGGGGCACCGCGGTGCGCGCGACGGCGGACGACGTCGAAGCCGCCGAAATCGTCGGGATTCCCGTCCCGCGCGTCTTCCTCGGCGCGTTCGGGCTCGGCAGCGCGCTCGCCGGCGTCGCGGGCGCGCTCGTCAGCGTCACCGCCTCGGTCAATCCCACCGTCGGCCTGAGCTGGACGCTCAAGGCGTTGATCGTCGTCGTGCTCGGCGGGATGGGGAACATCTTCGGCACGTTCGTCGCGGGCCTGTTCCTCGGCGTCGCCGAGGCGGTGAGCGGCTTCGTGCTCGGCAACGCGTATCGCGAGATCATGGGCCTCGTGCTGTTTCTGGTCGTCATCAGCGTCCGGCCGCAGGGACTGTTCTCGCGCGAATGACCGGGCGCGCGGCGGGGGTGCTCACCGCGTGCGGCGCCGCGGCGGCGGCCGCCGCGCTCGCGCTTCTTCCGAGGGCGACCGACAATCAGGCGGTCCTCGACTGGGCGTTTCTCGTGTATTTGTACGCCGCGCTCGCGCAGAGCTGGAACCTGCTCGGGGGCTTCGCCGGACAGGTCAACCTGGGGCTCGCGGCGTTCTTCGGCCTCGGGGCCCTCGTCACGCGGACGCTGTGGCTCGGCGGCATGCCGCCGGCCGAAGCGCTCGCCCTGGGGACGGCCGCCGCGACCGTCACGGGCGTCATCATCGGCGCGCCGTGCCTGCGGCTGCGCGGACCCTACTTCGCGATCGGCACGCTCGCGGTGGCCGAGATTCTGAGGATCACGGTCGGCAACGCACTCCCGAACGTGTCGTCGCTGCCGGCGCGGATGCTGGCGACGTACCGGCTCGCGCCGCGCTACGAGCTCGCGCTGGGGCTGCTGGCTGCGGTCACCGCGGCGTCGTGGTGGCTCACGCGCTCCCGGTTCGGCTGCGGCCTCACCGCCATCCGGGAGGACGAAGGCGTGGCGGAGGCGATCGGCGTGCACGCGTTCCGCCACAAGTTTGCCGCGTTCATCCTGAGCGCGCTCTTCGCCGGGGCCGCCGGCGGCGTCTACGGTTTCTACCAGCTGAGCTTCTACCCGTCGTCCGCGTTCGGCCCGCTGTGGACGTTCGACCCGCTGTTGATCGTGTACCTCGGCGGCGTCGGCACGGTACTCGGCCCGCTCGCCGGCGCGGCGTTCTTCCTGCTGCTGCGCGAGGCGCTGTCGCTCAGGCTCGGCGATTTCTACCTGCTCGTCTTCGGGATCCTCTTCCTCGTGGTGGTGATCGCCGTGCCGGGCGGGTTCATGGAAGCGATTCGCGCGCTCGGGCGCAGGCCCGAGGAAAGGACTACCCCGTGAGGCGGCGAACGGGTTTTTGGGTGCGAGCGAGCCGCGCCGGGCCCGTCCGGCGGCCGCGCGGCGCACTCCCGGGAGGATCGGAACCGTGACCGTGAAGTACCGAGCCGACCACGTCGGAAGCCTGCTGCGGCCCCGCGAGATCCTGGAGGCCCGCGCCGACGGCGCCGATCCGGCGCGCCTGCGCGCGCTCGAAGACCGGCACATCGCCCGCGTCCTCGAGAAGCAGCGCGAGCTCGGATTCACGATCTTCACCGACGGCGAGCTCCGGCGGCGAAATTTCATGAGCGATTTCACCGACGCGGTCGACGGGTTCGACTTGGGCGACGCGGTCGCGCGGACGTGGAAGGCGGGAGCCGCCGCGCCGGCCGCGGTCAGCAGCGTCGCGGGCATCGTGACCGACACGCTCAGACAGGCGCGCCGCCTCACGGCCCACGAGCTCGAGTTCATGCAGGCGCACAGCCCCGGCGACGTCAAGATCACGCTGCCGACCGCGAACCAGTTCCCCGCGATCGCGTACAAGCGGGGCGTGACGGACCGCGTGTACGCGACACCCTCGGACCTCCTGTGGGCGATCGTCGCGATCGTCAAGCGCGAGGTCCAGGCGCTGGCCACGGACGGCGTCCAGTACGTGCAGATCGACGCGCCCCGCTACAGCTACTTCATCGACCCCAAGTGGCGGGAGTTCATCCGCACCGAGCTGCATCAGGATCCGGACGCCGCGTTCGACGAGGCGATCCGCGCGGACAACGCGTGCCTCGAGGGCGTCCGCCGCCCGGGGCTCATCGTGGCGATGCACCTGTGCCGCGGCAACAACCGCAGTCACTGGTACGCGGAGGGCGGCTACGATCCGATTGCGGAGAAGCTGTTCGGCACGCTCCAGGTCGACCGGTTTCTCGTGGAATACGACGACGACCGGTCGGGCACGTTCGCGCCGCTCCGCTACGTGCCGCGCGGGACCACCGTCGTCCTGGGTCTCGTGAGCAGCAAGCGGCCCGAGCTCGAGTCGCGCGACGAGCTCAAGCGCCGGATCGACCAGGCAAGCCGCTACGTGCCGCTCGAACAGCTGGCGCTGAGCCCGCAGTGCGGCTTCGCGTCCACCATGGAAGGCAATCTGCTCTCCGAGGAGGACCAATGGGCCAAGCTGCGCCTCGTCGCAGAGGTCGCGCGCGAGGTATGGTCGTAGCGCCCGGCTCCACCGCGGCGGTCCGGGGCCTGCCGGCACGAAGGCGGGTGCCCTAGCCGTGGCGGCGAGGCGAACGCGCGGGGCGGCCGGGGCCCGGTTTCGCGCGGGGCACAAGGTCCGCACCGAAGTGCTGGGCGCGGAGCACGTGGCGCGCTCGCGCGCCAACGAGACCGCGTTCGACGCCGCGTTCCAGCGGTTCCTCACCGAGACGGCGTGGGGGTCGGTCTGGGCGCGGCCCGGACTGGACCGGCGCACGCGAAGCCTCATCACGATCGCGATCCTCGCGGCGCTCGGGCGGCGGGAGGAGCTGGGGCTGCACCTGCGGGCCAGCCGGAATGTCGGCGTCCCGCGCGGCGAGATCGCCGAGATGCTGCTGCACGTCGCGGTGTACGCGGGGGTCCCCGCCGCGAACACCGCGTTCGCCGTCGCGAAATCCGAACTCGGGACCGCGGCGCCGCGCGCGCGGCGGCCGGCGCGCCGCGGAAGGAAGCGCACGCCGTGACCCCGATCGGGCACGATCCCGACGTCTTTCCGCCGTATTTCTACGAGGCGTACAGGAGCACCGTCCGGCGCGCCCCCGAAGCCCCGCTGGTGGAGTTTCGCCCCACGCTGTCGGAGCTGACCGGGCCCGGCCCGGCGCTCGGCGCCGTGGCCGAAGAGGACAGCGACCTGACGCGCAACGCCGGCACCGGCGGAGAAGCGATCGGCGAGCGGATCATCGTGACGGGCCGCGTGCTGGACGCGGACGGCGACCCGGTCCCCGGGACCCTCATTGAGATTTGGCAGGCGAACGCCGCGGGGCGCTACCGGCATGTGGTCGACCAGCACCAGGCGCCGCTCGATCCGAACTTTCTCGGCGCGGGGCGCTGCCTGACCGACGCGCAGGGCGTCTACCGGTTCACGACGATCAAGCCCGGCGCGTATCCGTGGCTCAACCACGAGAACGCGTGGAGGCCGGCGCACATCCACTTCTCGCTGTTCGGCACCTCGTGGCTGGCGCGGCTGATCACGCAGATGTACTTCCCCGGGGACCCGCTGCACGCGCTCGACCCGATCATGGCGGCGGTACCGACCCCCGAGGCGCGCGCGCGCCTGATCGCGTCCTACGCGCACGACGTGACCCAGCCGCAGTGGGCGCTCGGGTACCGGTTCGACATCGTGCTGCGCGGCCCGAAGGCAACGCCGTTCGAGCCGTTCGAGACGGCGGCGCAGGCGGGTCGATGACGCGGCTCGGGCTGACGCCGTCCCAAACCGTCGGCCCGTTCTTCCACGGCATCATCCAAAACGGCGCGAACGTCTTGGTCACCCCGCTCACGCAGGGCGAGCGGATCCGGATCGAAGGCCGCGTCCGCGACGGCGACGGCGCGCCCGTGTCGGACGCCATGCTCGAGATCTGGCAGGCCAACGCGCGCGGCCGGTACCGGCATCCCGTCGACCGGCGCGACGTCCCGCTCGACCCGACGTTCATCGGGTTTGGACGCGCCCGCACCGACGACGCGGGAGCCTACTGGTTCGAGACCGTGAAGCCGGGCCCCGTGCCATTTACGGTCGCGGACGCGTGGCAGGCGCCGCACGTCAATCTCGCGGTGTCCGCGCGCGGCCTGCTCAACCACCTGCTGACGCGGATTTATTTCGACGACGAAGCCGCGAACCGCACGGACCCGGTGCTCCAGCGGGTCCCGGACGCCAGACGCTCCACGCTCGTGGCCGCGCGCACCCTGGTGAACGGCGCGGCCGTGTACCGGTTCGACGTCGTGCTGCAGGGCAGGGCGGAGACGGTGTTCTTCGACCTATGAGCGCGCGGCCCATCCGCGGCACTGGGAGCCGCGCATGATCGACGGCCCGGGCGCGATGTTCACCACGCCCGAGATGACGGAGATCTTCTCGGGGGCGTCGCTCGCGCGCCGGATGCTCCAGGTCGAGGCCGCGCTTGCGCGCGCCCTGGCCCGCGCGGGCGTGATTCCCCACGACGCCGCCGAAGCGATCGCGGCGGCGTGCCGGATCGAGCATATCGACGTCGAGGCGCTCTACCGGGAGACGGCGCGCACCGGCACCCCCGTGGTGCCGCTCGTGCAGGCGATCACGCGGCTGGTCGACGCGGACGTGCGCCGGTTCGTGCATTGGGGCGCGACCAGCCAGGATCTGATCGACACCGCGGTCGTGCTCCAGGTCCGGGACGGGATCGCGTTGCTCTCCGCCCGGCTGCTCGAGGTCGGCGCGGCGTGCGCCTCCCTCGCCGAGCGGCACCGGCGCACCACGATGGCCGGCCGCACGCTGCTCCAGCAGGCCGTGCCGATCACCTTTGGCCTCAAAGCCGCGCGCTGGGTCGGGCTCGCGACCCGGGCCGTGGAACGGCTGCGCGACCTGCGGGGACACGTCCTCGCGCTGCAGTTCGGCGGCGCCGCGGGAACCCTCGCGTCGCTCGGGCCCGACGGGCTCCACGTGACCGAGCTGCTGGCCGACGAGCTCCGGCTCGCGGTGCCCGACCTGCCGTGGCACGCGGAGCGGGACCGCATCGCGGAGATCGGCGCGGGCGTCGGGATCGGTGCGGGCGCCATGGCCAAGATCGCCACCGACCTCGCGCTGCTCTCGCAGACCGAGGTGGGCGAGGTGTCCGCCGGAGGCGACGACGCGGGGCGGTCGTCGGCGATGCCGCACAAGCGCAACCCCGTGAACGCGATGGCCGCGCTGGCGAGCGCGCGGCTGGCGCTCGCCGCGCTGCCGGTCCTGTTCGGGACCATGGCGCAGGAGCACGAACGGGCGATCGGAAGCTGGCAGGCAGAGTGGGACGCGCTGCCGGCGCTGTTCCGCTACACCGCGGGAGCGGTCGACCACGTTCGCGCCGCGGTCGGCGACCTGCACGTCGACACCGAACGGATGACCCGGAACATGCGGATGACCGGCGGCCTCATCATGGCCGAGGCGCTGACCGCGGCGCTGACCGCGCGGGTCGGGCGGGACGTGGCCTATCGGATGGTCGAGGCCGCGTGCGCCCGCGCGATGGAAAGCGGCCTCACGCTCCGCGAGACGGCCGTGGACGATCCGGAGATCCGCGACGCGCTGAGCCCGGCGGATCTCGCGGCCGCCTTCGACCCGCTGGCGTACCTCGGCAGCGCCGACGCCTTCATCGACAGGGTGCTCCTGCGGTTTCGCGCCGTGGCGAACGCACAGGACGCGGGCTGAACCCACGCCCGCGATGACCGCGCCCGCCCGCACGCAGGTCGGGATCGTCGGAGCCGGGCCGGCCGGGCTCCTGCTCTCGCACCTGCTGCACCTCGAGGGCATCGACTCCATCGTCCTCGAAGCGCGCACCCGCGAGCACTGCGAGACGCGCGTTCGCGCCGGCGTCCTAGAGCACGGGACCGCCCAGATGCTCGACGACGCCGGCGTCGGCACCCGCATGCGGCGCGAGGGCCTGGTCCACCGCGGCATCGTGCTCCGCTTCGGGGGGCGCGATCACCGCATCGACCTGAGCGGCCTGACGGGCGGCCGGACGATCTTGGTGTACGCGCAGCACGAGGTCATCAAGGATCTGATCGCCGCGCGCCTTGACGCGGGCGGCGCGCTCGTGTTCGAGGCCGAGGACGTCAGCCTCCACCGCCTCGACGGCCCGGCGCCGATGATCCGCTACCGCGCCGGCGGCCAGACGCGCGAGGTCGCGTGCGACTTCGTCGCCGGCTGCGACGGCTTCCACGGGATCTCGCGGGCGTCGATCCCGCCGGGCGTCCTCACCGCGTACGACCACCACTTCCCGTTCGCGTGGCTCGGCATTCTGGCGCGGGTCCCGCCGGCGTCGGAGGAACTGATCTACGCGCGGCACGAGCGCGGCTTCGCGCTCCTCAGCATGCGCACGCCGGAGATTTCTCGCCTCTACCTCCAGTGCGACGCCGGGACGGACCTGGACCCGTGGCCGGACGACCGGGTGTGGGAGGAGCTGCGCCGCCGGCTCGAGCGCGGCGGCGGCTGGGAGCTGCGCGATGGTCCGATTATCCAGAAGGGCGTCACCGATATGCGCAGCTTCGTGGTCGATCCGATGCGGCACGGCCGGCTGTTTCTCGCGGGCGATGCCGCGCACATCGTCCCTCCGACCGGCGCCAAAGGCCTGAACCTCGCCGCCGCCGACGTGCGCGTCCTGGCCCGCGCGCTCGCCGCCTACTACCACGGGCGCCGCACGGACCTGCTGGACCGCTACTCCGACACCTGCCTGCGCCGGGTCTGGAAGGTCCAGCGCTTCTCCTGGTGGATGACCTCGATGCTGCACCGCGGCACCGGGGGCGCGTTCGCCGACCAGATCCAGCTCGCCGAGCTCGACTACGTAACCGGATCGCGCGCCGCGTCGACGGCCCTCGCCGAGAACTACGTCGGCCTGCCGTTCGACGAACGTCACGACGGCTAGGTGTTCAGCGTCGCCGCATGAGGTGGAGCACGAGAGCGATCACCGCGACGAGCAGCAGCAGATGAATCAAGGCCCCCGCGATATGCAAGATAAAGAATGACGCGAGCCAGAGCACCAGCAGGATAAAGAACACGGTCAACCACATGCTGCCGCCTCCGCGACCGAGAGATCGGCACCGAGTGTCACTCGGGGCCGTCCGTCATCCTTTGACCGCGCCCGCCGTAAGCCCTTTGATGAACTGCTGTGATAGGAGCACGTAGAGGGCAAGCACCGGCGCGGCGGCGAGGGTCAGACCGGCGAACAGCAGCGCCCAGTTTGTCTGGTACTCGCCGAAGAAGACCGTAAGCCCCAGCGGCAGCGTCTTCAGCCGGTCTTCGTGAATGAAGACCAGCGGGAAGAAGAAATCGTTCCAGATCGGGATCACATTGTAGACCGTCACGATCGCGAGCGCCGGACGGACGAGCGGCAGCAGGACGCGGAGCAGGATGCCGAGCTCGCCGGCGCCGTCGATCCGCGCGGCCTCGTCGAGCTCCAGCGGGAGGGTGCGCAGGAACCCGGTCAGGATGAAGATCGCGCTCGGCAGCCCGGACGCCGCGTACACGAGGACGAGCGACCACAGGTTGTCGAGCAGGTTCAGGTCCCGCATCAGGACAAACAGCGGGATGATCGCCAGCCGGATCGGCACCATGATGCCAGCCAGGAAGTAAAGGAAGAGCAGATCGTTGCCCCGGAACCGGTACCGGCCGAGGGCATACGCCGCGAGCGTGCCGGTCAGCAGGATCAGCGCCATCGAGACCATCGTGACGACGACGCTGTTGCGGAAGTAGGCGGCGAAGTGCGCGGCCCCCCACACCTGCGCGTAGTTGTCCCAGCGCACCGCGCCGGGCAGGGCGAACGGCTGCTGGAAGATTTCCCGCGTCGTCTTGAGCGAGGACAGCACCATGAACAGCATCGGCAGAACGACGAGCAGGGTGTTGGCCCCGAGCAGCGCCTGCACGGCGCCCGCCGCGAGGACCGCCCCGGGGCGCCGGCCTCCAGCCGGCGCGGGGGCCGGCACGGCGCTCATCCTTCGACCTCGCGCCGGCGCAGGTACACGGCGCCCAGGCCGCTCGTCACCAGGATCAGCACGAACATCACCACCGCGATCGCCGACCCGAGCCCGACGTCCGGGTTCCCCGTGTCGACCGCGCCGAATGCGGAACGGTAGAACAGGAGCCCGAGCACGTCCGTGGAGTGAAACGGCTCTCCGGTCACGCCCTGCATGACATACGGCAGCTCGAACCAGTTGAACGCGCCGATGAACGTCAGGATCACGATGATGTTCACCTGCGGCGCGAGCAGCGGGAACACGATCTTCCGGAACATGGCCGCCGGCCCGGCGCCGTCCAGCCGCGCCGCCTCCAGATATTCGTCCGGGATCGCCTGGATGCCGGCGAGGAACACGATCGTCGGAAACCCGACCCACCGCCACGCGTTGACGAGGATCAGGCTCAGGAGCGCCGTGTGCGGGTCGCCCAGCCACGGGCGCGCGAGCGCGCCGAGGCCGCCGAGCACGAGCAGCTTGTTGACCACGCCCCAGATCGGGTTGAGGAACAGCTCCCACAGAAACCCGACGACGACGAGCGACAGGACGACCGGCATGAAGAAGATCGCACGGTAGGCCCGCGCCCCCCACGTCCGGCCGGCGAGCAGCACCGCGAACACGAGCCCCATCCCGTTCTGGATGATCATCGTGAGCGCAAACACCACGACGTTGTGCCAGAACGCGTTGAGCATCCGCTCCTGGTACGGATACGCCGTGAACAGCCGGCGAAAGTTCGCGAGGCCCGCGAAGCCGCCGCGCACGAGCCCGTCCCAATGGTACAGGCTGTAGGCCATCGCGCCGACGATCGGGTAGGCGAGAAACACCGTAAACAGCACCAGCGCGGGCGCAAGGAACGCCGCGACCCACAGGCCCCGCGCCGCATGGTACGACAGCCGCGGGCGAAGTGGGGAGACCCGCGGCGTCACCGCCAACGGATCATGCTCGAAGACGCCGGGGCGGGTCGCCGCCCGCCCCGGCCACTATCCGATCGATGGGTCGACGCTCACTGTCCCCGGAACGGGGCAAACCAGGTCGCGAGTCCCTTGGTTACATCCGCGCCGACCTGGTCCGGAGTCAGCGAGCCGGTAAACAGGCCCTGGAGGTCGCTTTGGATGAGGTCGCTGCCGGACGGGTTCTGCCAGCGGAACCCCACGAGCATCAGGTACGGCGTCGAGTGGCGCATGTAGGCGACCGCTTGCTGGAGGAGCGGGTCGTGCACCTGGATCCCCGGCACCGCCGAGATCTGCTTCAGTTGGTCCGTGAACGCCTGCCCCCAGTCGCGCGTCGCGGTGAACCGGATGAACTTGATCGCGGCATCCATATACTGAGTCTTGGCGTTCACACCGTAGTTGCCGTCGTCGTAGCTGCTGACCCACGGGGTGTCGCCCGCGCGCACCACCGGACCGGGGATGATGCCCATCTGGAGGGACGAGTTCTGGCTCTCGAAGTACCCGAGCTCAAAGATTCCTCCGACGTACATCGCCGCCTGCTCGTTGATAAACAGCTGCTGCATGTCCGTGTACGCCACGCCCATGTACCCCTGGGGCATGTACGGGCGGATATCCGCGAACTTTGCGAGGGCGCCCGTGAACGCGGGGTTCTTGAACGTCGTCTGCCCGTGGGTCACGGCGTCGTAGAATGTCGGCCCCCCGAAGAACGTGGGCCCCAGCACCCCGAACGCCACTTCCAACGTCCAGCCTTCCTTGCCGCCGTTCGCGAGCGGTGTGATCCCGTGGTCCTTGAGGGTCTTGAGCGCCGCAATGAACTGGTCCCACGTCTGCGGCGGCTGCACACCCGCACGGGCGAGCAGCTTCTTGTTGTAGAAGACGACGAGCGTCTGCACGGCAAACGGCACGCCGTACACTTTGCCGTCGGCCCGGCTGCGGGCCCCGTCGAGCCACTGCGGCGAGAACGTCTTCAGTTCGGGGACCTTGTCCTCAAGGGGCACGAGAAACTCCGGACGCGCGAAGGGCTGCAGCGCGCCGTACGCGCGCACCTGCAGGATGTCCGGGCCCTTGCCGGCCTGCATCGCCGCGGACAGCGCCGTCGCGTAGTCCGTCGGCTTGAACGTCTGAAAGTCGATCGTCACGCCGGGGTTCTGCGCCTCGAACTTGTGAATCATCCCTTCGTAGAACGCCCGGTCCTCTTCGCGCCAGCTCCAGAACGTGAGCGCACTCTTCTGCTGCGCCCCAGCACCGCCGCCCGGCCAGAAGCCGGCGAGCAGGGCGAGCAGGATGGCCGCGACCCAAATCCGGCGCATACCGACACCTCCCGACTCCGTGTGCGGGCGGGCCGCACAGAGGGGCACACCCGTCCACGATTTCGTTCACGTCAGCGCCCGGGTTCTCCTCCGCGGAGCTGGGCCCTCCACGCTAATGGACCGGCGTGCCGCCCTTACCAGGCCGCCGCCTGGGCTTCTGAGCGGGGATCGGCGCCCGCAAAGATTGCGCCCCGCGCGTGGTCGATCAGGACCGCCTCGACGCGCGAGGTGGTGTACTCACTCGTCCTGCCGCGGGGTGGCGGCGGCTCCTGTCCGAGCACCATGATGCGGTGCCCGCGCTCCTCGAGGCCGCGGAGCACCGCCGCCGGCATCCATGGATCGACGGTGACCTCGGCATCCGGCCCGCCCACCGTCGATCCGCCGTGCACCCACCGTGGAGCCTCGATCGCCTCCTGGATGTTCATGCCGAAATCGAGCACGTTGGTGAGCACCTGCATGTTCGACTGCACCTGGCTGTACCCGCCCGGCGTCCCCAGCGCGAAGAACACGCGACCGTCCTTCCCGACGAGATTCGGCGCCATGTTGTGCACCGGCACCCGGCCCGGCCTGAGCACGTTCGGAGACTGCGGATCCAGGGAGAACCCGCCCATGCGGTTGTTCAAGAGCACGCCCGTCCCGGGGACGATCACGCCGGACCCGAAGCCGCGGTAGAGGCTCTGCATGAACGACACGAGGTTCCCCTCGCGGTCGCCGACCGCGAAATACGTGGTATCCGACCCGCCGGCGGACACGGGCACAGGGCCCGGCGGGACTTCTGTCGCCGCCTTGGTCAGGTCCAGCGCGCCGCGACGGTGGGCCGCGTAGCGCTTCGACAACAGGGTGTCGAGCGGGACCGCGACCAGTTCCGGGTCGCCGACGTACGCGTGACGGTCCGCGAACACCAGCTTCTTGATCTCGATCATGCAGTGCGCCAGCCGCGCCGTGTTCCGGCCGAGCGCGGGAAGATCGAACGCCTCGAGCATGTTGAGCGCCTCGAGGAGAATAAACCCGTGAGACACGGGCGGCTGGGCATAGACGGTGTATCCGCGGTAGTCGGTGACCACCGGCTCGTGCCATGACGCGTGCGCCGGCGTGAGATCTGCCTTCGTGAACAAACCGCCGGCCTCGCGCGATCGCCGCAGCAGGCTGTCGGCGAACGTTCCCGCATAGAACGCGTCGCGGCCGCCGCGGGAGATCTCCCGCAGCGTCGCCGCGAGATCACGTTGCACGATGCGATCGCCCAACGCGAGCGGCCGGCCCTCGGGAAGAAACACCGCCGCCGCCTCAGGGTCGGCCTTCAGCAGCGGCTCGTAGTGGTCGATGGCGTGCGTGTCGTGCAGCCCGGCCGGATAGCCCTCCTCCGCGTACGCGATCGCCGGCGCAAACACGTCCGCCGCCGGGAGCGTGCCGTACCGCTCGAGCACCGCAAGCCAGCCGTCGACCGCGGCGGGCACGGTCGCCGATCGGATGCCGTGGACCGGGATGCCGCCCGAGGCATACTCGCGGGCATCCGCCCCAAGCGGCGCGGCACCGGCGGCGTTCAGCGCCGCCGTCTCGTTCCGCCGGGCGTCGTAGCAGAGGGCGAACGCGTCACCGCCAGCCCCGCACGACAGAGGCTCGACCACCCCAAGCGCCGCAGCCACCGCCACCGCCGCATCGAAGGCGTTGCCACCCTTCCACAAGACCTCGAGACCGGCCGAGGTGGCGAGCGGATGACAGGTGCTGACGGCTCCCCGGGTCCCGACGATCAGCGGACGGCGGAGGCTCTCCGTGTGCGGCATGACGGTTTTCCTCCTCGAAACGAGCCCAAAATGCTCGCCATCGATCTACGGTGCGCCATCGCGCGCCCGCGGTCATGCGCCGGTCGATGTGTTCGCGCAGCACCGTCGCCCACCTGCATTCCAAGCGCCTCCCGCGCCGGGCGGCCGGCCGCCACCGCAGCGCGGCAGAGCCGCGAGGACGGTCCCGTCGCGTGTCGCGACGTCTGTGTGTGGACGCGCATGCACTCGGGATCGCCAAGACACCGCCCGGTCACCAAGTCCCGTACAACCCTGTGCCACCGGCAGCGAGTGATCTCGCGCTCGCGGCCGTACCCATACGCTCCGAAGTGCTCGGCATCACGATGCCGCGGGTCGCACTCCGGACCCGGCCCGCTGCGCACCACGATGGCGAAGCAACGTGGCATGGAGCGTCTGTTGTGCGCGGTTCCTCGAGGGAGTTCTCCGTCGCGACCACGAACCTCATCAACCGTTTCCCTCCCGGGTGGTGATCTGCATATTGCAGGGGGCTGACGTCTGATGCCACAGGAAACAATCCGGTATGCGTATCCGCCTGCGCCGCAGACGTTGGTGCCACGACGATGAGTCGTCCCGCTCTCGACGAACACCTCACGACCAGTGACGTTCTTGCGGCGCTGCGTGACAGCGGAAAGCCCCTGCACGAATGGGGACGGGCCATCGACGGCACGCCGCTGCTGGCGGCTCGGACCGGCGGTACGAAGCAGCCGGCGATCTTCATCACCGCGGGTTCGCACGCCCCCAAGGCTGCCGGAGTTCACGCAGCGCTCAGCCTGCTCCATGCGCTTGATACGGAACACGAAACACATGTCCTTCCCTTGCGCGACCCGCTCGGTTTCGACGGCGTCAACAGATGTCTGAGCTTCGCCGCTGAGCGTGCGGTCACCGTATCGAGCCACCGCGCGGCACTTGACTACCTCGTGACCACCGGTCGACTCCTCTGGCGCGACGGTGATGCGCGAATCTTCACGCTCGGCAAGGTCGGGTTCATGTGGAACGTGCCACAACCTGGCATCGGCGAAGGGCGTTCGAAGGCTGGCGTCTTGAGACCCTCCGCTGACGATAGGGCTTCTGACGCCCTTCAACATTGCGGACCAGCAACGGGCCGCAGGGGGGGCCGAGAGGGGGGCACCCGTGAAGCCTGACGCACTGAAGGCCCGGCTCAGGGGTGTCCTGGCATTCACCCCAACGCCGTTCACGTCCCGCGATACGTTGGACGTCGACGGACTGGCTAAGCATGTGGATTACCTCGTGCACGCTGGTGTGCACGCGGTCGTCGTGTGCGGCGGGATGGGTGAGTTCTTTTCGCTTGATCTGGACGAGTATCGAGGGGCGATCCGTACCGCGGCCGAGGCCGCACACGGTCGCGTACCGGTTCTGGCTGGTATCGGCCACGGTACTCGTGTGGCTTCTCACCTTGCCGAGTACGCGTCATCGGTGGGCGTCGATGGACTGTTGGTCCACCCCCAGTATTTCGTCGAACCGTCTGACGAGGGGATCGCCAGACATTATCAAACGCTGGCCCGGGCGTGCGGTCTGGGCATGGTCGTGTACAGTACCAGAACGGCCGTGGTATCTCTCGCTCTGCTGCGGCGATTAGCGGAGATTGACTCGGTGATCGCGCTGAAGGACGAGTGCGGAGATCTCAGGTTGTTCTCCGAGTGCGTTCAGGACCTCGGCCGACGCATGATGTGGATCAACGGCATGGCCGAGGCCCTCGCGGCGCCGTACTTCGCGGCCGGCGCCCAGGCGTTCACGTCGGGCTTGGTGAACTTCGTCCCCGGCCTTACGCTCGCGGTGTGGACCCTGGGCATCGCTGGCCGCTTCGACGAACTGCACACGCTCGTCGCCGACAAGATCCGCCCACTCACAAGGCTGCGTGAGCGGCAACGCGGCCATGCGATCACCGTGGTCAAGGAAGCGATGAACCTTCTTGGCCTGCCTGGTGGGACGATGCGGTTACCGATGGTTCCGCTATCCCCCCAGGACCGTGAAGATCTCACCCGGACGCTGGCAGACCTCGGAATCCTCGCGGAATGAAATAGGACGCAGGAGGGGCAACCGTGATCGTCGACTGCCATACTCACCTGATGTGGTACCCGGACCACCTCGCACAGCAATACGCGGAGGAAGCTCTGGCCAGCAAACTCGTGAAACTCCGGCGGTCGGGCGGGCAGGCGCACGCGGCACAGTTGGACCTCCATTCGTACGATTCGACGCCCGAGGTGCATTGGAAGGTTTCCGAGCCGGCCGACAAGGTGGTCGTGTTCGGCCTCCAGGCCCGGGCGTCGGGTATCTGGGTTCCGAATGAGTTGATTGCCGACTACGTGCGGCAGCATCCTGAGAAACTGGTGGGATGGGCGTCGGTTGATCCAAACGAGCCAGACTGTGTCGAACAGCTCGAGCACTGCGTCACGCGGTTGGGCCTTCGTGGTCTAAAACTCGGTCCCACGTACCAGCATTTCGATCCCCAGGACAAGAAGCATTGGCCGCTCTTCAAGAAATGCCAGGATCTGAATTTGCCGATCATGTGGCACCAGGGCACAACGTTTCCCACCCGCGCGCGGCTCAAGTGGGCGCAGCCGCTCCAGTTAGAGGATATCGCCATGGAGTTTCCCGACCTGCGGATGATCATCGCCCACCTGGGCCACCCCTGGGAAGAGGATGTGATTGTCCTGATCCGCAAATGCCCGAACGTCTACACCGACATCAGCGCGGTCCACTACCGTCCCTGGCGATATTGGCAGGCGATGGTCACGGCGATGGAGTACGGCGTTGATCACAAGATCCTCCTCGCGTCTGACTTCCCCTCAGGCACGATCACCAACGTCATCAACGGCTTGCACAACGTGAATGCGCCGGTCGAAGGGACCAATTTACCCAAGATACCGCAGGACATCCAGGACCGGATTATCCACGAGAATTGGAAACAGGTGTTTCCCGAATGGGCGTAGCGGCGCATCGTCATCCGCCGTCCAGACCTTTTCGATTCGGGGCACGCATGGCTCGCGCGACCACTCGGAAGGCCTGGGTGGAGAGCGCGCGCGCAAAGCCGAGGCACTTGGCTATTCGGTGCTTACTGTGCCCGGCCATTTCGTTCGCTCCTCGCCGCAACTCGCTCCCCTGCCCGCACTGCGCGCCGCCGCGGACGCGACCACCACACGCACCTGGGTCTCGACACTCATTGCCTTCGCCCGCGGCACGACGTCGTGCCCCGGACCGGCGCGGTCACGAGCCACGGCGTCGCGACGACCGCGCAGCACCGCGTCGCGTGACGATAGGACGGGATGGTTCCTGGGACACAGGTAACACTATCAACGTACGAACCCGGTACCCGGCTTTCGTGCACACGGCGTAACGAAGATCGGGGCCATCCGCCGTCGAATCCTCCGGATGTGGCGTGGACCGCGCGGCGCCGGCGCGTCGCCCGCGCAAGGAGGCATCGCGATGGAGCCCCACAGGTTTCACAAGTTCGATCCGGCCAACGCCGCCCGGTTGCTCTCGGACGACCGGGCGCAGCTGCATCCGCCGGCCGAGGCGCTGGCGATGCTCGATCTCCATCCCGGGCAGGTCGTCGCCGACGTCGGATGCGGTCCGGGGTTTCTGACGATTCCGATCGCCCGGCTCGTGCAGCCGGGAGGCCGGGTGTTCGCCGTCGACATCCGGCCGGAGATGCTGGCGCTGCTGCGCGGGCGGCTGGCCGCCGAGGAGATCGCCCACGTGCGCCCGGTGCTCTCGCAGGAATCGCTGCTGCCGCTCCACGGCGAGAGCTGCGGGCGCGTGCTCGCCACCTTCCTCCTTCACGAGCTCGAGGACCCGGCCGCGTTCCTGCGCGAGCTCCGGCGGGTGCTGCGGCCCGGAGGCCGCGGCCTCGCCGCCGACTGGGCGCCCCGCGAGAGCCCGGCTGGGCCTCCCCTCGACGTCCGGGTGCCTGAGGACCGTGCGTCCGAGTGGCTGCGGGCGGCGGGGCTCGACCCGGATCCGCCCGTTTCGTTCGGGCCATACAGCTACGCGATCGTGTTCCACCGCCGCTGACGGCCGGGGCGTGCTGCGCAGGGGTTCGCGGAGCGGCCGTGGAACGCTTGGCCCAGAGACCCGAGTATCGGAGCCGCGCCCCCAGGTGGGAGCGGCTCTGGTGGTCTTGATTCGGGAGCGGGCACGACGGCAGCATCAGCGCATCAGTCCGGCACCTAAAGGAGGATGGAATGAAGTTCGGGGCATCGGTCTGGCCGTTTCGCTGGGATCCGCCGTACGACGACGAAGTGCGCAGAATCGCCAAGCTCGGCTTCAAGGCCGTCGAACTGATCGTCTGGAACGAGGAGTTTCTCGAGTACTACACCCCCCAAAAGATCCGGGAGCTCCGCGACCTCGTGGCGTCCGAGGGACTCGAGATCTCGCAGTTCGTCAACAACCCGAAGGGCGTGTCGAGCGACGACCCCGCGGAGAAGAAGCAGTCGATCGAGCTGTTCAAGCGCTGCGTCGACGTCGCGGCCAAGCTCGGCGCCAAGCTCATCGACTCCGTCTCGGCCTATCCGTTCAACATTGAGGTGCCGCGCATCACCGACCGGCCCCATATGCAGGTGTTTCAGGCCGACTACCCGGCCGGGCTGGACTGGAAGCGGAACTGGGAGATCTACGTCGACTCCGTCCGGCAGTGCGCGGACATCGTGCAGGCCGCCGGCCTCCGGTATTCGATGGAACCCCACCCGTTCCGGTACATGGCCAACACCGCGTCGATGCTGCGGCTGATGGAGCACGTGAAGTCCCCGGTGCTCGGCGTCAACTTCGACCCGAGCCACCTGTTCCCGGTCGGGGAGATCCCGCACGCCGTGATCTACCAGCTGCGCGACCGTCTGTTCCACTGCCATTTCTCCGACAACGACGGCACCACGAACGTGCACTGGCGCCCGGGCAAGGGCAAGATCGACTGGACCGCGGTCCTGGTGGCGCTGCGCGACGTGAAGTTCGACGGCGTCATCTCGATCGAGCTGGAAGACGTGCCGGGCGTCTCTCGGGGACGCGCGGCGTCGCCGGGCGTGTACCGGCACCCCACCGCGACGGACGCGTTCATCAAGGAGACGCTCGCCGCAGTGTACTACATCAGGAAACTGGCCGCCGCCCAGGGCATCAAGATCGAGTGGGGCGGGCCGGACGAGCCCGACTTCGTGTATGGCTAACCCGGTGGACACGGAGCGCCTGACCCGGCTCCGGGACGGCATGAAGCAGGCGGGCCTCGATGCGCTCGTCTGCCGCCTGCCCGAGAACGTCCTGTACGTCACCGGGTACTGGCCGGTGATCGGGGCGTCGACGGCGGTCGTCACGAAGGACGGCGACGTGACCCTCATCCCGCCGTTCTCGGAGCTCGACTACGTGAAGCGGGGCTGGGTCGCGGACGTGCGCCCGTACCGGTTTGTCAACATGGACAAGATGGCGAACGCGAACCGCGACACGAAGCCGGTGCTCGAGCGCGTGGTCGCCGACAAAGGATTGGGAAAGGCCCGGATCGGGTACGAGGGCAGCTTCGAACTCGTGGCGGCGAACAACGTCGCGGGGGAAGCGCGCGTCATCGCCGAGACCACCCTGCGCATGGTGCGTGAGAGCGCGCCGGGCGCGACCCTGGTCGACGCGACGCCTGTCCTGCTGCGCAGCCGCGCGGTCAAGTCGGCGGCGGAGATCGACGCGATCCGCCGCGCCAACGAGATCGCGGCGTTTGGATATGAGGCCGCCGCGGAGGCCATCCGGGCGGGCGTGACGGAGGCCGCGGTCGCGGGCGCCGTCGAGGCGCGCGCGTACGGCGCCGGCGTGGGGCACCGGGGGACCGAGCGCGCCCGCGGGTTCTGCTTCGCGATGTCCGGGCCGAACTCGGCCAACTCGTGGCGCCCGTTCTGCATGTCGACCGCGAAGAAGCTCGCGGCGGGCGAGCCCGTGCTGGTCGAACTCAACACGTTCGCCGATGGGTACTTCGGCGACCTCACGCGCACGTTCGTGGTGGGAGGCGAGCCCGACGACCGCACGAAGACGCTCTTCAGGGCGGTCCGCGGCGCCATCGACACGGTGATCGCCGCCGTCAAGCCCGGCGTGAAGGCGCGGGACCTCGACGCGCTCGCCCGCAAGTCCCTGGCCGGGCACGGCCTCGCCGACAAGTTTCCGCACCAGCTCGGGCACGGCGTCGGGCTGCAGTTTCACGACCCGATCCCGACGCTCCATCCGGCGAGCGACGACGTGCTCGAGGAGGGCATGGCGCTCGCCGTCGAGCCGGCGGTCTACATCGAAGGGTGGGGCGGCGTGCGGATGGAGGAAAACCTGATCGTGACGGCCAGAGGCAGCGAGTCACTGTGCGGATATCCCAGGGGCGGTGCCTGACGCGGCGGGCGCGCGTCTCGCGACACCGCGAGCGGACCGACGACCGGCAGGAGGCAGTAAACGGAGAGAGGGAGGGAGAGCCACATGGCAGGGCGAGGCGTGACGAGACGGCAGTTCTTGACCAGAACCGGAGTGGGTCTTGCGGGGCTAGGTCTCTCGGGCCTCCTCGAGGCGGGCCCGGGGGCGCGCGGCCAGGCGGCGTTCGCCGCCCCGAAGGACGTCGAGTGGTGGATCTCGGTGCGCGGCGGGCCGGAGTACGCGGACGTCGACAAGAAGCTCGCGGCCCAGTTCAGCAGCTCGCAGAGCGCCTACTCGGTGACGTGGAACGCGATCCCGAGCGGCGGCAGCAACACCTGGTACGAGAAGCTCGGGACGGCGATCGCGTCGGGGACGCAGCCGGACGCGGTGGCGGGGACCGCCTACATGCCGTGGCAGTACAACGCGATCGGCCAGACGTCCATCCTCGACGACGTCGTCGCCGCGTATAAGACGGAAGGCACGTACAACGACTTCTTCCCCGGCATCCTGGATCTCATGAGATGGCAGGGGCACTACGTCGGCCTGCCGAGCGGCATGGACATCCGCGTCGCGTACTACCGGAAGGACATCCTGCAGCAGAACGGGCTGACAGAGCCGAAGAACTGGGACGACATGATGAAGGTCGGCGCGGCGCTGAAGGCCAAGAACATCTACCTCCAGTCGTTCGCGTCCGGCCAGTTCGGCTGGCAGCAGATGATGAACTTCTTCTTCGAGAACGGCGGCGGCCTGTTCGACGCGCAGCGGAACGTCGCGGTCGTGAGCGAGCGCAACGTCGAATCGGCCACCTTCCTGTCCAACCTGGTCAAGCGCGGCTACATCAGCCCCAACGCCCCAGGCAACAGCAAGGACGACGCCACCAAGGCGTTCGCCGAGGGCCAGGCGGCCATCTACATCAACCAGCCGGCCCTGCCGGCGCTCCTGCCGTCGCTGGCCGGCAAGATGGATCTGCTGACCCCGCCCACGGGACCGCACGGGGACAAGGGCGCCCTGTACTGGGTCAACAACTGCTTCGCGTTCAGCAAGAGCAAGGACCCCGAGGGCGGGAAGGCGTGGATCAAGTGGTGGGCGGTCAACAACGGACCGCTGTTCTACGAAGGCCACGCCCAGCAGGTGCCGGTGCGGAAGTCCGTGGCCGCGAACCCGTACTTCAATAACCCGATCGCCAAGCGGATCCAGAGCCGAGTGGATCCCGGTCGGACGGACGATGGGCACGCACTATCCGACGCTGTTCCCGCAGCTGAACTCCGTGGAGGGCATCGGCGAACTGGCCGTGCTCGTCAACGACCTCCTGTCCGGGAAGGATCCCAAGCAGGCGCTCGGGACCGCGCAGAAGAGCATCGAGACGATCATGAAGCGGTCCGCGTAAGAGGCGGGCGCGCCCCGAGAGATCGTGGCCAGGCGAATATCGGCGGAAGCGGCTCCGCTCATGCCGCGCCGGGGGGTCCTGACACAGGCCCCCCGGCGCCGGCCGATCGATTGGCTCCCGTACGCCTTCCTCGCACCGTCGCTCCTGATCTTCGTCCTGATCATGGGGTACCCGTTCATCGTCGGCCTCTCGTACAGCCTTCGGGGCGGGTCGCTGCTGGATCTCGGCGGATTCGTCGGGCTCGATAACTACGCGCAGCTGCTTCAGGACCCGGATTTCCAGCACTCCGTCGTCTTCACCGCGATCTTTACGGTCGGCACCGTCGTCGGCAGTTACCTGATCGGCCTCGGCCTCGCGCTGCTGCTCAACGCGGAGCTCGCCGGTCGAGGCCTGTACCGGGGCGCCCTGCTGATCCCGTGGATCATCCCGTCGATCGTGAGCACCCAGAGCTTCCGCTGGCTGATGATCCAAAACGGCCCGGTCGACGTGATGCTCCACGCGCTCGGCATGTCATCGATCCCGTTCTTCGCCACCCCCGGGTGGGCGGCGTTTACGGTGACGCTCGTCAAGGTCTGGCGCTCGTACCCGTTCATGATGGTGTCCTGCCTCGCGGCCCTGCAGACGATCGATCCCAACTTGACCGAGGCCGCGGCGGCCGACGGCGCCGGCCGGATCGCGTGGTTCAAGCACATCGCGTGGCCGCACATCGCGACCCTGTCGGTGGTGCTGTGGATCATGATGGCGATCTTCTCGATCCACGATTTCGAGACGATCTGGCTGCTCACGCAGGGCGGTCCGGGGACCGCGACCATGAACCTGATGGTCCTGTCGTACAACTACACGTTCATCGGCGACAACGTCGGGTACGGGGCGGCGGTGGCGATCATCAGCCTGCTGGTGCTGATGGCCCTGGCCCTCCTGCTGCTGCGGTCCCGCCGTGAAGTCGTCGCCGCCGCACCCGTGGAGGCGGCCCGATGAGCGCGGCGGCCGCCGGCGCGGCGCCGTTCGCGGTCAGGGCGGCCGGCGCGCGCCGGCGCGGGCACCGACTGCGGGTGTGGGCCCTCGTCGTGCTGGCGATCGGGGCGAACATCCCCGTGCTGGTGGTTCTCGTGAACTCGCTGAAATCGACCGAGGAGTTCCTGATCACGAACTCCATCCTTCCGCTTCATTGGACGCTGTCGAACTATCACATCCTCGGGACGCAGACGGACTTCTGGAGCTTCGTACGGACGAGCGTCTCGGTCACGGTGCTGACCACCGTCATCAGCGTGACCGTCGCGATCCTGGCCGGCTACAGCCTCTCGCGGACCGTGAACGCGTTCACCGCGGGGTACGCGCGGTCCGTGCTGATCCTGCAGATGTTTCCGATCATGCTGGAGCTAATCCCGCTGTTCATCCTGTTCGGCTATCTCCGGCTGATCAACTCGTGGTTCTCCGTGGTGCCGCTGTACGTCGCCGGCGTGCTGCCCTACGGCATCTGGATGGCGAAGGGCTTCTTCGACGGCATGCCGCGGGAAATGGAAGAAGCGGCCTGGGTGGACGGCTGCTCGCACTTCGGCAGCTTCTGGCGCATCGCGCTCCCGCTGTCCGGTCCGGGGGTCGCCGCGATCTCGATCTTCTCGTTCCTCTTGTCGTGGAACGAGTTCCTGATCGCGTCCGTGTTCCTGCGCAACCCCCACGCGGAGACGATCCCGGTGGGCGTGTTCGTCTTCGTCGCCGAGTACCAGACGAACTGGGGGCCGCTGTTCGCGGCGAGCACGCTCGCCCTGATTCCCGCGTTCCTCTTCGTCCTCTTCGCGCAGCGTTACATGGTGCAGGGCGCCCTCGCCGGATCGGTCAAACAGTAGGAGGCCCCCGTGAATCGAATGCTCCGGGAAGATCGCCGTCCGCGGCATGCGCTGCTGGTCGGCCCGCGCCGCTTTGAGTTCGAGGCGCGGCCGCCGCGCGCCCTCGCGCCGCGGGAGGTCCGGGTCCGCGTGCGCATGTGCGGTGTGTGCGCGTCGGAGCAGCCGGAGTGGAAGACCGGTCCCCAGGGGGCGCCCCTCGAGCTCGGACATGAGGTCGCCGGCGAGGTGGTCGAGGTCGGGACGGACGTGACGGCCGTGAAGCCGGGCGCGGCCGTGACCGGCCTGTTCAGGGGGGGCTTCTCCGAGGACGCCATTGCGACCGAGGACCGCGTGGTGCCGATCCCCGACGGCCTCGCCGTGCGCGACGCGCTCGGTGAGCCGCTGGCGTGCATCGTGGGCGCCGCGGCCCGGACGCGCGTCGAGCTCGGGGACACGGTCGCGATCATCGGCGTGGGCTTCATGGGGCTGCTGATGCTGCAGGCGGTGCGCCTGCGGGGCGCGAGCCGCATCATCGCGATCGACATCCGCGCCGACGCCCTGGAGGCGGCCAGGCGCCTGGGCGCGCACGACGCCTATACGCCCGACCGGCTCCCGGAGCGGCTGCGGGTCCCTCAGCGGCGGGTCATGGAACCCGGGTGGGGCGTGGACGTGGCGGTCGAAGCGTCCGGCACGCAGCCGGGATTGACGCTCGCCGGCGAACTCGCGCGCGAGCATGGGCAGATCTCCATCCTCGGCTACCACAACGAGGGCGGCGGCTGGCGACACGTGCACCTGCAGCTCTGGAACTGGAAAGCGCTCGATGTGCAGAACGCCCACGAACGCAGGCTCGACGTGAAAACGGCGTGCGTGCGAACCGGGCTCCGCCTGCTCGAGACCGGGCAGATCGACGTGGCCTCGCTGATCACGCACCGGTTCGGCCTGGACGAGATTCACGCGGCGTTCGGCGCGCTCGAGACGAAATCGCCCGGCTTCTGCAAGGCCGTCGTCGAGATGCCGTAGCCTGAGAGGGCCGGCCGCGCGCGTCGGGTGTCCGCCGCTAGAGGGGCCGCACCGGGGCCGGGAAGGGACTGGACGAGCCTGACGGAAGCGTGGCGACGCACCCGAGCGACGCCGCCGCCACGCCGCTGACATCCACCGCATCTTGGGAACCCGCGCTCGCCACCTGCCACACCGCGATCCCGATGACGCTGCCCGCGCCATTCACCACCGGTGCCCCCGCGTTGCCGTTCACGGGGCCGCCGCCCGGGAACGCGACCGTCAGGATCTCCGTCCCGTCGGCGGCGCGCCGCACGTCGCGCACGCTCCCCGGTGTGTCTTGCTCCGGAATGCGGCCCCCGCGGCGGCCGCCGAATCCCACGACCCGGACGCTCTGCCCGTCGGTCGGCGGCCCGCCGGCGTCGATCGGCAGCGGGACGACGGAGAGAGGTACGGTGGCGGGATGGTACGACCACAGCGGGAAGTCGGGCACGTCCGGGCCGACGTGCACGACGGCGACATCGCGGTTGGGCGTCCGGGGCCGGTCCGTCGAGCCGGGATTCCAGCACGCCACGTGCACCGCGTACTCCGCGCCGTCGACCAGCGCGACGAGCATGAGGTACGGATCCTTCACGGCGTCTCGGACGACGTTGGACGCGGTGTACGCGTCCCCGACGGCGTCGAAAAAGAACCCCGTTCCGTACTCGTAGGGCTGCCAGGTGACCCGATCCATGGTGACGAGCACAAACACGCCGTGCAGCGGGATCTGCCGCGCGAACGACTGCGCCACGGCCGGCCGCACCCACACGCCCACCGCGAGCGCGGCCGCGAGTCCGAGCGCGGGCAGTAGCCGGGGAGCACCTCGCCGCCTCTGCGCGTTCACGCCCCCATCGTACCCCGCGGGCGCGCGCGCTTCCAGCGCCGCCCGCGCCCGCTACGCTCCCTTGCCGCCGAGCACCGTGAGCCTGCGCCGCCGCTCGCGCGCCGCGCGCTTCGCGTTGCGGTAGCAGTCGAGGCAGAGCACCGAACCCCGGTACCGCACCGCCACGCCCTCGTCGGCGCCGCACGTCCCGCACGTGGTGTGCAGATAAATGGGCACCTCACGGAGGGGCCGGCCGGAAATGGGGGCATCCACCGTCATGTGCATGTCGCGTCCTCCCTCGGAGGCGATCGATGGGCGCTCGCCGCGCCGCCACGGGGCGATCCGCCCCGCCTCGCTCACACGGTAGCGGTCCGTCGTGAATATGCCGTGAAGACCGTGTTAAGAACTGATGGGACCGTGAAAATGAGGCGGTGCGGTTCCCACACGGGAGGCGAACACGCGCACGCGCGGCGCGGCACGCGCCGTCGCCTTCACATGCTGGCGGGTGCGGCTACGGCGTGCCGAGCGCGATCGCGCGCTGCCGGGTGAGCCCGCGATCGATGAGCAGGCGCCCGTCGCGAAACACGCCGAGCAGGCGGGCCTCGTTCTGCAACATTGCCAGGTCGGCCAGGGGGTCTCCGTCGACGACCAGCAGGTCGGCCCACTTGCCCGCCTCGATCGTGCCCGTCTTGTCGCCGAGACCCAGGGCATCGGCCGCCCCGCCGGTCGCAGCCGCGATGACTTCCATCGGGCTCATGCCGATGTACCGGTGCATCAACTCGAGTTCCCATGCGTGGGAGCCGAAGGGCATCGTATTGCAGCTGTCCGTCCCCATGAACATCTTCACGCCGGCGCGGTAGGCCATCACCATGCTCTGCACGCGCCGCTGGCGCACCGGCGCCGCCTTCTCGATCGCCGCCGCAGGGATGCCGCGCTCCGCTCCCCGCGTGACGACGAACTCCGTGATCGCGAGCGTGGGACAGAGCCACGTCCCCTGGTTGACCATCTGCTCGACCAGCGGGGGATCGAGTTCGGAGCCGTGTTCGAGCGTGTCCACGCCCGCGTCGAGGGCCTGCGCAATCCCCGCGCGGCTGTGCGCGTGCACCGCGACCCGCTTGCCGAGCGCATGGGCCTCGTCGACGATCACCCGCACTTCCTCGGACGTGTAGTTCCTCCAGCCGATCTCGTCGCCGAGCGACAGGACGCCCCCGCTCGTGCAGATCTTGATCAGATCCACTCCGTCCCGCGCGTACTCCCGAACGAGCTGCCGGCATGCGTCCGGGCCATCCGCCGTGCGCCACATCCGCCGGTCGATGCAGGCCGGCACGAACATGTCGCCGTGCCCCGCGGTCATGCCGACAAACCCCGACGCGACGATGCGGGCGCCGGGCACGACGAAATCGCGCGTCGCATGCTTGGCGGAGATCTCCGGGCGTGAGCCCGCCATGTCGCGGACGGTGGTCACCCCCGCGCGCAGCGCCTTCACCGCGTTCGCCGCCGCGTGAATCGCCTGTTCCTCGATGAACGTCAAGACGTTCCAGAGATGAACGTCGCGGTGCCCTTCTCCGGCATACGACAGGAGATGCACGTGGCCGTCGATGAGGCCGGGCATCAACGTCTTCCCGGAGAGGTCGTACACCGGAAGGTCGGAGGGCAGCTCGACGGCGCCGGCCGGGCCGACCTTGGCGATCTGCCGCCCGTCGACGAGGACGGTCGTCGCGGAGCGCGGTGGCGCTCCCGAGCCGTCGATCAGCGTCGCCCCCGTCAACGCGTAGCGCGCCGGCACCTGCGTCATCGGTATCACGCTCCTCCGCCGTTCATCTCACATCCGGGAACGGGCCGTGCCCGCTCCCGCGCGGCCCGCCGCCGCCTCCGCACGTCCGGGGTCCTGGGTGGGGCCGCGAGGCGACGGTGGGCGCGCTTCCCCTGACCATTCGATGACGACGAGCGCGGCTCCGCCGTGCCGGCGCGTTCAGCTGGCGCCCTCGTCGCCCGAACGGGTTCCGTCCCGGACCGCTCGCAGCCGCGCCGTGGACGCCGCGTCAACCGTCCAGGTCGCCCTGTCGACCACGACACGATAGATTTCGCACGCGCGTTCGACGCTCACCTTGCCCTGGCGGACGTCGTCCAGAACGAGGGCGGGATGGCGCTCGGTGGGCACGCCAAATCCGCCTCCGCCGCACGTTCGAAAGCTCACCACATCCCCCGCGCCGACCTCGAGGGTCATCTTGGACCCAAGCCTTTGGAGTGTACCCCGGCGAGACACCCAGTACTCCGCGGGGCGGCCGGGAAGTCCTCCCTCAAGCCCCCAGGGACCCGCGCGATCGCGATCGGCGAGAACCGTAAACGACGCCGCGTGGTCGGGAAACAGGTAGTCCCGGCGGAGCCCCAGACCGCCCCGGTGGCGCCCGGGACCCTCGGAATCCTCGATTAACTCGTACCGCGCGATCCGCACGGGATAGTTGAGCTCGATCTCCTCGATCGGCGCGTTTTCCGTGTTCTGCCCGTGCGCCTGCACCGCATCCGGTCCGTCTTTGTCCCGCCGCGCACCGTAGCCGCCCGCGAGCGCCTCGTACACGCAATAGTACTCGCCGCTGCGCGGATCGATCCCGCCGAAGCCCGCCTGGCACATCATCGCCTTGGTCCCGGCGATCGCTCGATCGCCCATCACCGGGGCCAGCGCCCTGAAGATCACGTCGACCAGCCGCGTCTGCGTCTCCCATCCGCCGACCACCGGCGCCGGGGACTCGCAGTTCGTCACCGTCCCGAGCGGCGCGTGCACTCGGATGCACTCGTAGAACCCCTGATTGACCGGGATGTCGTCGTCGATCAGACACTTCGCAGCATACGCGCACGCCGAAAACGTCTGCGCCAGCGTCGAGTTCACCGGCGCGCGCCGCTGCGGATCGGATCCAGAGAGATCAAACTCGATGGCGGCGTCCCCCATTGTCACGGCGGCGCACAGCCGCACCGGACGGTCGGTAAACCCGTCGTTGTCGACGAAGCCCTCGGCGCGATAGGTTCCCGCGGGGAACCGCGCCAGGGCCGCGCCGGTCCGCCGGCGCGTGTACTCGATCAGCGCATCGATGTCGGCGCGAACTTCGCGCAGTCCGAACCGGGTGAACACGTCGCCCAACCGGCGTTCTCCCGTCACGTTCGCGGCGACCTGCGCGCGCAGGTCGCCCGCGGTCTCCCGCTTGCTGCGGATCTGCGCCAGGATCAGGCGAAACACGTCGTCCACGATCGTCCCGCGGGAGACCACCTTCACCGGAGGCACGATCACGCCTTCCTGAAACACCTCGCGAAACGCCCCGATGCTCGCCGGCGCGCCGCCCCCCACATCGGAATGGTGCGCAAGATTGGCGAGATAGCCGACGAGCTCGCCCTGGAAAAACGCCGGCATGATCATCGTGATGTCGTTCAGGTGCACGCCGCCGCAGTAGGGATCGTTCGTCACGATCACGTCGCCGGGCTGGAGACGCGCGCCGCCGTACTCGCGGATCGCGCGGGGCACGAGCTCCACGAAGGATCCAAGGTGCACCGGCTGTGTAAACGCCTGGGCGGTGACCCGCAGGTCGCGGTCGAAGAACGCGCACGAGAAGTCGTGGCGCGTCCGGATGTTGGTCGAGTACGCGCTCCGCTTGAGCGCCGTCGCCATCTCCTCGGTCACGCTCGTGAGGGCGTTGCGGACGACCTCGAAGCGGACGGGGTCGGGCACCCGCTCAGGATCCCGGATCACGCGCGCTCATCCCACGCCGTCATGTGGCTCCGAGGCGAACCGTCGGCCGATGCGGAAGAGCGCTCCGTCGCGCCCGTCCTTGTGTTCCAGCGCGTCGGCGATGACCTCCCCGATCGACCCGCCGAACTTGAAGCCGTGGCCGCTGCCGCCGCCGGCGACAAGAATCCGCTGAGAGCCCGGCGCCCAGTCGATGATGAAATGACGGTCGGGCGTCTCCTCGTACAGGCACATCCGGCTGTCCACGAGGGTCGCGCGCGCGAGGGCCGGGATCCGCGCGGCCAGGAAGCCGCGCGCCGCGTCGAGGAACGCGGGCGTGACGACCCGCGGAGCATCGGGATCGACGACGTCGCCGCGGAGGTCGTTCGCGACCTTGACCCAGCCCTGCCGCCGCAGCGGGTGCCCGTACCACCCGTCCGTCTCGGGGTTGACGGCCCACACCGGCATCCCGCCCGAGGCCAGGAGGCCCGGGTCGTCCGGCTGGAAGAACGCCATCTCTTGGCGGGTGGGGCGAATGTGCCGCCCGACCTCCGGGACCAACCGCTCGATCCACACGCCGGCGGCCACCACCACGCGGTCGAAGTGCAGCGCCCGGCCGTCGGCGCGCACCCGGGCTCCGGTCGAGTCTTCCGAGACATCCGTGACGGGCGTGTCCTCCCGGACGGCCACCCCGCTCTCGCGGGCCAATCGGACCAGCCCGGCGACCGCGTCGCCGCTCGCGATGTACCCGCCCCAGGGGTCGTAGAGGCACGTCTCCCCATCACGGTAGAGGAACTGGGGAAAGCGCACCCGCGCATCTGAAATCGAGAGGATCTCCACCGTCGTGTCTCGCGTGCTCATGAACTCCCAGCTGTCGTGAATGCGGGATCCGGGGCGAAAATCCCGCTCGATCTGGAGCTGCCCCGTCCGCACATAGATCGGCTCGCCGAGACGCGCCGCCCAGTCCCGCCACTTGACCGCGGCGCGCTCGACGAGGTCGACGTACGTCGCGTTGTGCCCGTATAGCCTCCTGATCGTCTTGGACGTGTCGGTGGAACTGGCCCGCGCGTAGGGCGCGCGACCTTGTTCAAACAGCGTCACCGCGTGGGCGCGGTCGCGCAGCTCGAGCGCCGCGGCGACGCCAAAGATCCCAGCCCCGACGACGGCGATGTTCACGTCTCCCCCGGCGGGGACGTGCGCGACGCTCCCCAATCAGGACGGGACGCCGTGCGACCCGCGCGCGGTCTCATCGCGTCTGCGCCGGCGCATCGGCGGCGCTCAGGTGCAGGGTCCCAAACGCGTCGGCGCGCGCGTGATAGCCAGGATGCACGACCGTACTCGAGTCGAACTCTTCGATGATGGCGGGACCGCGGACGACCATCTCGGCGGCCAGATGATATCGGTCGTACACCGGGCAGTCGACGTAGCCGCCGCACTCCTGAAAGTACACCGGACGCGAAACCGGCGCGCCGGCCGGGCCTCGCCCGCGCACCGTCCCTCGCCGGAGCGCCGGCTTCGCAATCGCGCCGATCACGGTCACCCGCACGTTGACGAGCTCGACGGGCTCCACCGGCGCGCTGTAGCCGTAGGCTCGGCCGTGCTCGTCATGAAACCGCGCGATCAGACCGGCCCGCGCCTCGGAATCCAGCGGCGCCGCGGGGACCGCGACGGTGAGCTCGTAGCCCTGCCCGACGTACCGCAGATCCATCTGGCGCACGACCGACACGTCGTCGGGGCGGCTCCCCTCGCGCGCGAGGGCGCGCCGTCCCTCCGCCTCCAACGTCTGAAACGCCTGCTCCAGCACCCCGACCTCGGCGCGATCGAGTCGCTCGATCATCGTCACCGAGTACTCGTGCCGGAGATCGCTGACGAGCAGTCCCATCGCGGAGGCGGTGCCCGGGCTCGTCGGAATCAGCGCGGTCCGAATCTGGGTCTCGGCGATCAGCCGGTTCGCGTGCACGGGCCCCGCGCCGCCGAACGCGATCAGCGCAAACTCCCTCGGATCGTACCCCCGCTGCACCGACACGAGGCGCAGGGCGTTGACCATCGCCGCGTTCGCGATCTCGACGATGCCGTGCGCGGCGGCGACGACGTCGATGCCGAGCGGAGCCGCGCACCGCTCCGCGATCGCCCCCCTCGCACGCTCGACGTCGAGCCGTAGCTCGCCGCCGAGGAAGTAGTCCGGATTCAGACGCCCCAGGACGAGGTTCGCGTCGGTGATGGTCGGCTCGATTCCGCCCCGCCCGTAGCAGGCGGGCCCGGGATCGGCGCCCGCGCTCGTCGGTCCCACGCGCAGACCGCCGCCCGAATCGATCCAGGCGATCGACCCGCCCCCGGCGCCGATCTCGACCAGGTCGATCACCGGCGTTCGGATCGGATACCCGCTCCCGCGCTGGCCTCCAACGCCGGCGTGCGCGGCCGTCCCCACTTCGTACTCTTTGGTCGCCCGGGGCGTCCCGTCGAGGATCAGTCCGGCCTTGGTAGTCGTGCCTCCCATGTCGAACGAGATCGCGTTCGGGTAGCCGAGGGTCGCACCGAGGTGCGTGGCCGCGATCACGCCGGCGGCCGGCCCCGACTCCACCATGAAGACCGGTTTCTCGCGCGCGGCGGCGAACGAAAACACGCCGCCGTTGCTCTGCATGACCAGCAGCTCGGCCGACGCGCCGATCGCACGCAGCCGGGCCTCGATGTGCGCGAGGTAGCGCGAGACGATCGGCTGGATCGAGGCGTTGATGACTGTGGTGCTCGCACGGAAGTACTCGCGAAACTCCGGGGCGACCTCTGACGACAGCGAGACGACCGTTCCGGGGAGCGCGTCGCGCAGAATCCGTCCGGCGAGCTGCTCGTGCGCCGGGTTCGCGTAGGCGTGGAGGAAGCAGACCGCCACGGCCTCCATCCGCTCGCGAGCGATCTCGTCCGCGACACGGCGCACGGCGGCTTCGTCCAGCGGCACGAGGACCTGCCCGCGCGCGTCGAGCCGCTCCGGCACCCCGTAGCAGTACTGCCTCGGCACGAGCGGGCGGGGCTTTTCGAAGCGCAGATCGTACAGCGACGGCCGCACCTGGCGGGCGATTTCCAGCATGTCGCGGAATCCGTCGGTGGTCACAAACGCCGTGCGCGCCGCCTTGCCCTCGATGATGGCGTTGGTCGCCACCGTGGTGGCGTGCACGACGTAGCGCACGCGGGCGGGCGCGGCACCGGCCCGACGCAGCACGCGCTCGACCCCGTCGAGAAACGCGATCGAAGGATCCCGCGGGGTCGTGAGCACCTTGTCGATGTGGACTGCGCCCGACTCCTCATCGACGAGAATCACATCGGTGAACGTGCCTCCGATGTCGACGCCCAGCCGGTAGACGGACACGCTAGCCCTCCGGTGTGTGTTGCGACCGCAGCCGGTTCGGTCTCTTCGGCGTCCACGCGCCAGCCCGAGGCGTCGATGGCCACGCCGTACACGTCGCGCGCGCGGGCGAGGCTCACCTTGCCCTCGCGGACGTCCCGGAGGACCCTCTCCGGATCGCGCTCGAACGGCGCGCCGTAGCCGCCTCCGCCGCAGGTGCGGTAGCTGACGACGTCGCCACGCTCGAGCTCGACGGTCGTCTTCGAGCCCAGCCGCCTCGCCTCGACGGCCGGATTGAGGACGTATTCGGCCGGCGGCGCCGCGCGGCCTCCGAACAAGCCCCCCGGCCCCTCGCGATCGCGGTCCGCCAGCACGGTAAACGTCACCGGGTACTCCGCAAACAGATAGTCACGGCGCAACCCCAGCCCGCCGCGGAAACGCCCCGCGCCCTCGGAATCGTTCACGAGCTCATACCGGACGATCCGGACCGGATAGTTGGCCTCCGTCTCCTCGACCGGCGCGTTCTCGGTGTTCTGTCCGTGCGTTTGCACCGCGTCGGGACCGTCGCTGAACGCCCGCGCGCCGTATCCCCCCGCCAGCGTCTCGAGGAAGCAGCGATACTCGCCGCTCGCGGGATCCACGCCGCCAAATCCGGCGTGGCACATCATCGCCTTTGTGCCCGCCGGCACCCGGTCGGGCAGCGCGGGGGCGAGGGCCTTGAAGATCGTGTCCACCAGCCGCGTCTGGGTCTCCCATCCGCCGACGACGGGTGCGGGCGGCCGGCAGTTGACCACGGTGCCGAGGGGCGCGTGCACGCGCACTAGGTCGTAGAACCCCTGGTTCACGGGAATGTCCTGGTCCACGAGACACTTCAGCGCGTACGCGCACGCCGAGAACGTCTGCGCAAACGTCGAGTTCACCGGAGCCCGGCGCTGCGGATCCGATCCCGTCAAGTCAAACGTCACGCCGTCCTCGCCGATCTCCACGCGCGCGCTCAGCCGGACGCGTTGATCGGTGAAGCCGTCGCTGTCGACGTACCCGTCGGCCGAAAACGCCCCGCGAGGCAGCCGGGCGAGGTCGAGCCGAGTCCGGCGCCCCGTGTAGTCGAGCAGCGCGTCGATGATCGCCTCCACGGCGCCGAGCCCGACGCGATCGACCAGCGCTGCGAGGCGCCGCCGACCGGTCACGTTTGCCGCCACCTGGGCTCGGAGATCGCCGGCAGTCTCGCGCTTGCTCCGGATCTGCGCCAAGATCAGGCGGAACACGTCGTCGATGATGATCTCGTCCTCGACCAATCGGACAGCGGGGATGATGACGCCTTCCTGAAACACCTCGCGAAACGCGCCGACGCTCGCCGGCGCCCCGCCGCCGACGTCCACGTGGTGCGCAAGGTTTGCGACATAACCGAACAGTGTCCCCTGACAGAACACCGGGGCGATCACCGTGATGTCGTTCAGGTGCACGCCGCCGTCGTACGGGTCGTTGGCGACGAGCATGTCGCCCGCGCGCAGCCGGGCCGGGCCGTACGTCCGCACGGCCCGCGGCACCAGCTCGACGAGCGAGCCCAGATGCACGGGCTGCGAGAACGCCTGTGCCGCGACCCGCAGATCCCGGTCGAAGAACGCGCAGGAGAAATCGTGGCGCGTCTTGATGTTGGTCGAGTACGCGCTGCGCCGGAGCGCGAGCGCCATCTCCTCGGTGGCCTCACCCAGCGCGTTGCGCACGACCTCGAATTGGACGGGATCGGGCGGTGTCACCGCGGACATCCGGGGCCCCCCCCACCCGCGACCTCCGCGCCGATCACGATCCCTCAACCCGCAGTGGTCCCATCGTGACCGGCTGGTGGGTCCGGGCGGACTCGATCACGGCCTCCGCCATCCGCACGGCCGCGATCGCATCCCGGGCCGTGACGAGCGGCGCGGCGTCCCCGTTGAGGCACCGCGAGAAATGGCGCAGTTCATCGACGAAGATCGACCGCAGCTCCCCCCGGACACGGGGCAGAAAGAGCGTGTCGAGGAAGCTGGATCGATCGGGTCCGGACAGCATGATGCCCTGGTGCATCACCTCGACATCGAGCCGACCCTCGGTCCCCTGCACTGCGATGCGCCCATCGGACCCGCCCGGGTGACCGCCGGGCAGGATCCATCCCGTCTCACACGCCGCGAGCACGCCGTTCTCGAACGTGACCAGCGCCCACGTGACGTCTTCCACGTCGTACCCGAGTGCGCGGAGCACGCCGCGCTGGGACTCCGCGTAGATGCGGACCGGCTCGCTCGCCGCAAACCAGCGCGCGACGTCGTAGTCGTGGACGCCGAGAAAGACGGGCAGCGAACACCGGCCCCGCAGCCGCTCCTGCGCCCGGATGCTGGCGAGCCGACGCAGGTGGAGATGGCGCACCCTCCCCACGGCACCCTCGTCGACCGCCTGTTTGGCCAAGACGAAATGCGGGTGAAACCGCAGCACGTGCCCGACGAGCAGCACCGCGCCGCTCCGCTCGGCGGCGGCCGCGATGATCTGGCCATGCGCCGCCGAGTCGGCGATCGGCTTTTCCACGAGTACGCCCTTGCCGCGTTCGAGCGCCAGCACGCAGGGCTCCACGTGGGCGTCTTCGGGAGTCGCGACGATGACCGCCTGCACCTCGGCCCGGTCAATCAAGTCACCGGCCGCCGGGTACGAGGGGACGCCGAACTGCTCCGCGGCGGCCCTGGCGGAGCGCTCGCTCGTGTCGGCGACGCCCACGAGCTGCGTCTCGGCGATCTCGGTGCAGATCTGCGCGAATGCCCGCCCCATCAGTCCCATGCCGACGACGCCGATCCCAACCGGTGCCCTGCTCATCGGTTCCTCCGGAGTGCACGGTCGTCGCCTGACACGCTCGCTGACGCGACGGCTCGGACGGTTCGCCCCGCGATCCGCAGGTCCCTGTTCGGCTCGCGCAGGGCGCGTGCGGTCGCGCGCAGCCGTGTGCGCCGCATGAAGACGCGGCCGCGTCCACAGGATTCGCGGCGCGCGCGAGCGTATAATGAGTGTGCCGGGCAATTGGTCCGGGCTCCGTCGTGCTCCGCGCGAGCGGTGCGAGCTGGCACAGTGTGTGCCGGGTGTTCGCGAGTGTCTGGCAGGGCACCTCGTGGAGCCGACTCCGGCCCGCCGTCCAGCGCGGCGGCCCGTGCACCGGTTGCCGTGGGCGGGACTGATATGAAGCTGCGCGCCGGACTATCTCGCCGTATGTGGCTCCGGTCCCTCGTGGGGCTGGCCCTGCTCGCGGGCGCGTGCATCAACCTGATTCCCCTGCTGCTGCTGCTGACGGCGTCCCTCAAGCCCGCGGGACAGGAGTTCGCGTTTCCGCCGGAGATCATCCCGAGGACGTTCCGGTGGGAGAACTATGTCGAGGCGGTCACTGCCGCTCCGTTCGCCCGCTATCTCCTCAATACCCTGACGATTTTCGTCGGCGCGGCCGCTGGCGCCCTGCTGACCGCGCCGATGGCCGCCTACGCGTTCGCGCGGATACGGTTCCCCGGCCGCGACGCTCTGTTTCTGCTGGTCATCTCCACGGTGATGCTTCCGGATGCAGTGACGCTGATCCCCCGATTCATCGAGTTTCGCTACATGGGCTGGATCAACACGTTCCTGCCCTTGATCATTCCCACGTGGCTTGGGGGCGGCGCCTTCAACATCTTCCTGCTGCGGCAGTTCTTCATGTCCGTCCCCTACGAACTGGATGAAGCGGCGCGCATCGACGGGGCCAACCATCTGCAGATCCTGTCGCGCGTCCTGCTGCCCTTGAGCGCACCGGCCGTGGCGACGATCGTGATGTTCTCCTTCGTCACGCACTGGAACGACTTTCTGACGCCCCTGATCTACCTGACGGATGCCAAGAAGTACACCTTGGCCCTCGGGCTCTACAACTTCGTCGGGCAGTACGCCACCCGCTGGAACCTGCTTCTCGCGGCGTCCTTCCTGATGCTCGTGCCGGTGCTGGTGGTCTTTTTTGCCGCCCAACGCTACTTCATCGAAGGACTGCAGTTCAGCGGCCTCGGAGGCAAGTAACTCGTGCCCACAGGGATGCCGCGAGATCTGCCCCGCGCCGAGCCGGCGCGCCCCGTCCGAGGACCGCCGGCCCTGGTGGAAACGACCGCCGTCCTTCTGGATCGGGCGGCTGGCGTGCTCGGCGCCAGAGGCGTGGCGTGAAGCTCGTGCAGAGATTCGGTGCAGGGAAGTCTCTGCGAGCAAGAGAGGGGGGACACACCGTGAGACGGCGAGTCAGCCGGCGAACGTTGCTCGGCGGCGCGGTCGCGGCAGGGGTCGGCATGACGGCCCTCGGCGGCGTGCTGGCGGGTGGCTCCAAGAGTTTCGCCGCGCCCAGCGGCAAGGTCACGCTCAACTACCTGGGCCGCGGCAGCGACACGGAACGCGCGATGTACGATCAACTCTTCACCATGTTCAAGGCGAGAAACCCCAACATCGACATCGCCGTGACGTGGATCCCGAACGGCAACGCCGTCGATCAGCAGCAGAAGGTGCTGACGATGCTGGCGGGCGGCATCCCGCCGGACGTGATGTGGAACCACACGTACATCACCCCGGGCCTGGTTGCGCGGGGCGCCTTCATGGAGCTGGGTCCGTTCATCAAGAAGGATAACTTTGATCTGGGAGACTACCTGGCGCCCGCCGTCCAGGACTTTACCCTCAAGGGCCAGGTCTACGGCCTGCCCCGGGAGACGACGGCGTTTGTCATGATCTTCAACCGCACCCTGCTGAAGGCCGCCGGCCTGCCCGATCCGAAACCCGGCTGGAAGTGGGAGGACCTGGTGACGATGGCGAAGGCCATGACCAAGGGCTCCGGCGCCGACCAGGTCTACGGGCTGTACGGCATGACCACCGACATCTTCGCGTTCACCGTCAAGACGTGGCAGAACGGCGGCGATTTGCTGAACGCGGATCGCACGCAATACACGGCGAACGCGAAGCCCGGTGTCGACGCGGCGCAGTTCATCCAGGACGTGATCTGGACGGACAAGATCCATCCCAGCCTCGATAACGTCAAGACCTTCGGCGACTACATGGCCGCGGGGAAGGCGGGCTTCGAGCCGTTCTACACGGCCTTCATCGCTCTGAAGGACGCCAAGTTCGACTGGGATGTCGCGCCCATGCCGACCGATGGCAAGAAGGTAACCCGGGTCGCCTCCGCCGGACACGCAATGTTGAAGGCCACGAAAAATCCGGACGAGTCCTGGGAGCTGCTCAAGTTCCTGGCCGGCCCTGACGCCTTCAACGCGTACGTCGACAACGGCATCATCATGCCGACGCGCAAGAACAACTTTAATGACGTCTTGACCAAGCTGAGTGGCAAGGTCCTGGTACCCAGGAACGTCCAAGTCATTCGGGACGCCTTCGGGTACGGCCGGCCTGAGCCTGTGGCCGGCAACTGGGTCGGGGTGCACAGCACCCTCATCTCGGCCCTGACGAACGTCTGGGGCCCGCAGAAGATGGACCCCAAGGCGTCGCTCGATGCGGTCGCCGGCACCGTGAATGACCTGATCAGGGCGCTGCCGCAGGCCAGTTAGACGGATGGTGCCGCGGGCAGTAGCGGTGAGCGCCCTGCCTGTGGCACCCGGGTGCCTCATCCGACACGGGACGCGAACGCCGCGGGCGGAATGACGCGTCAGCGCCAGCGCGACTGGCTCTGGGCCTATCTGTTCCTCGTGCCCTGGGCGCTGGGGATCATCTTCCTCTACGGCGGCCCGATGATCGCCTCTCTGGTCATCGCGTTCACCAAGTGGGACATGATCACCCGCCCCATGTGGGTGGGGCCGTCCAACTTCACGCACATGTTTCGGGACCCGGCATTCTACCAGGCACTGTACAACACGGGGCTCTATACCGTGGTGTCGGTGCCCCTGCAGCTGGCCGCGGCGCTGCTCGTGGCACTGCTGCTGAACCAGAAGGTGCGGGGCATGAAGGTCTACCGCACCGTGTTCTACCTCCCGAGCGTAATGCCCACGGTGGCCGCGACCGTCGTCTGGATGTTCATCTTCAACCACGACTTCGGCCTCGTGAACCACGTGCTCGCCCTGGTCCATCTGCCCCAGCCGTACTGGCTCACCGACCCGGCGTGGACCAAGACCACGCTCGTGTTTCTGAGCGTCTGGATGATGGGACAGCCCATGGTCATCTTCCTCGCCGGGCTCCAGGACGTCCCTCAGGGCCTCTACGACGCGGCGCGGGTGGACGGCGCCGGCACGCTGGCCCAGTTCCGCCACGTGACCGTGCCCATGATCACCCCCACGATTTTTTTCAACCTGATCATCGGCATGATCGCCGCCTTCCAGGCGTTTACGCAGCCGTACGTGCTCTCGGGCGGATCCGGCGATCCGGGGGGGTCCCTGCTGTTCTACGTCATGTACATCTTCAACGAGGCATTCGAGTTCTTCAACATGGGGTATGCGTCGGCGCTGGCGTGGGGTCTCTTCATTGTGATTCTCCTGCTCACACTGCTGAACTTCGTCTTGGCTCGACGCTGGGTGCACTACGAACAACCCGGCGGCCGGTGGTAGCGCGCGCGTGATCCGGCCGGGGGATGTCGCCCTCGTCACCGGCGGCGGCCGCGGAATCGGCCGGGCGGTGGCACTGGCGCTGGCCGGGGCGGGCGCGCGGGTGGCCGCGTGCTCCCGTACGCTTCCGGACGTGTCCGGGATGGCGGACCAGATCCGCGCGGCCGGTGGTGAGGCGCTGGCCCTGCGCTGCGACGTGGCCGATCCGTCCCAAGTGGACGCGGCGGTGCTGGACACGGTCAAGACGTTCGGCCGCATCGACATCCTGGTGAACAACGCCGGGGTGGGCACGGTGGCGCCGAGCGAGGTGGCGGACTACGACATCGCCGAGTGGGACCGCATTGTGAACGTCAATCTGCGCGGCACATTCCTGTGCTGCCGCGCGGTCCTCCCGGGCATGCGGACGCGGCGGAAAGGGACGATCATCAACGTCGCATCCATCACGGGGATGAAAGCGGCTCCGCTCGTCGCGCCCTACGGCGCCGGCAAGTTCGGCGTCGTGGGCCTGACCCAGGCGCTGCTGGCGGAAAACCATCAGTACGGCATCCGGGTCTGCATGGTGAACCCGGGCCCGACCGACACGACGATCTGGGACAAGAAGCTGGTGCCGCTCCCCGCGGAGACGCGGGCCGCGATGATGCGGCCGGAGGACGTGGCGCATGCGGTGCTGTTCCTGGCCGCGCTCCCCGACCGCGTGCGGGTCGATGACATCGTCGTGCTGCCCAACCAGTTCCCGTTGAAGCTGTGGGACTACCGGGTCGATTGACCGACCCGGTGATCGCGCCGAACCCGATGCGGTTTCATCGACCGCTTCCGGCGCCCAACCTCAGCGCCGGTCGCCGAGGCACCCACCGGGGAACGGCCGCGCAATACCCATCGTACTGAGCACCGAACGACTCCCGAAGCGTGGGTTCTTCGTACAGAATCGCGAACGCATGTATCCCCAGCCATACCAACAGTGCATACGCTATGAGATTCAAGTTCCCGAGGATCCCGGCCTGGCCCAGAATGATTGAAACGCCTGCCAGATAGATCGGGTTTCGGACGTATCGATAAGGCCCGCGGATCAAGAGATGCCGAGTGGGGAAAATAGGCGCAGGCGTGCCCAGGCCGTCAAGCCAGGCTCCCGATGTGCACACGAAAAGGGGACGGCTCAAACAGCTAGAAAATCCTTTCGTTGGACAACGCCCTTCGCACACGTCGGGCGTGATTCTGCGGTCGGCTGGACCATGTCAGCTCAACTGGGAGGCCTGGCATGAGCAAGATGTCGTGGGCTCGTCGTGGGCTGAGTGCCGCGTTCTCGATCGCATTCGCGCTGGGCGTCACCGTCTACCCCGGCCCCGCCGCTCGCGCGTTTACCTGCAATGATGCCATCTTCAACAGCGGGATCGCATACACCGGCGCATCGGTGGTGATCGTGGCGTCGCCCATGCGTTCCGATGGCGGCAACCTGTTCTATTACTGGCAGAAAGTCGGCACTGGAACCTGGCAGAAGCAGCAGGTCGCGTCAGGCAACGATTGTCCGAATAGCGCGAGCGGGTGGACCCCCGTGACGCCAACCGGCTATCAGTCAAACGCGATCGCGTGGACCGGCAGTTCGGTCATTATTGCCGCCAGAGACCAAAGAAATGGCGGCATCTTCTACTGGTACCAGCCGAGCGGCGGCACCACCTGGAACCAGCAGACAGTGGCCACGGGTCCGCCGGGCTGCTGTTCCTTCGGCGGCGGAACGCCGCCCTTCACGTACCTCGTAGGCTACTCCGTGCCGAGTATCGCGTGGACCGGCAAATCGGTCGTCATCGCCGCGATCGACAAGAACGGGCTGCACTACTGGTTTCAAGAGAAAGGCCAGACGACTTGGTACCATCAGCTGGTCTCGTCCCAAGATGGGAACGCCCACCCAAGCCAGCCATCGATCGCGTGGACGGGGACGTCGGTCGTCATCGCCGACTCATGCAACGCGGGCCTCTGCTACTATTGGCAGCAGGCCGGGACGGCGCCCTGGCACCGCCAGGTCGTGGACTCCGGTGGGGGCGCATATCCTTCCATCGCGTGGACCGGCAGCGCGGTGGTCATCGCCGCAATGCAGGGCCCTGGCGACATCGTCTACTGGTGGCAAGCCGCGGGGACGGCGACGTGGCACAAACAGCAGGTGAACACTAACGGCACCCGGGAGTTCAGTGGCCCATCGATCGCCTGGGCCAAAGGCAACCCCGTCATCGTTGCCACGGACGATACCACTGACTCGGCGACCTCGCCAACGTATTTGGACTACTGGTGGCTGTCGGGTGCTAGCAGTGGTTCATGGAATCTGCAGCACCCTGACGGCGGGAACGGTAATTACAGTGGGTGGAACGATCCGCGGTCGATCACGCTGGCCGGCGGCTCGGTCGTGATCACCACGACCGACGCGTGCGGCGACCTCGACTATTGGTGGCAACAGGTGGGCACTCCGACGTGGCACGAAGAAAGGGTCAACACCAATGCCGGGTGGCCGGCTGGCACTCCGGGCTGCGGGTGAGCACCGTCTGTTGAGATCCACCTGGGTTCCTCCGGGGGGACAGGACTTGCCTCACGGACCAGCTCAGACGAAATCGGTACCGGAGTGACGCCACAGGGTTGCCGGTGCGTTCAAAATGAACGATAAGCCCATGGCGCGCGGTGGTTGGACGGAGCGCACCATCGTGCGATGAGCGGCGACGAGCGGAACCGGAACGACCTATCGTGCTGTCACGAAGCCGTGATACTGATCGTACGATTCAACGAACCATCCCACAATCTGCCGTGCGTGGTTGATGCTGGAGGCTGTGACCTCGACATCGGTCCGGCCTGGAGCGTCGATGGTAGCAAAGGCACCGGTCGCGGTGCGCAAGAAGCCGTGTTGCCTGCCGTCCGCGCCGAAAAAATCTCCCACGATCAGTCCGGTGCCGTTGATGCTGTTGGCCTCGGTGCCGTACGAGCCCGGAAAGGTAACGTTGATGGTAGTAAGGACGCCGGTCGCGACGCGCAAGAAGCCGTGGTTCATGTTGTTTCCCATCGGACCCACTGCATACCATCCCACGATTTGCCCGGCATCGTTGATGCTGGTAGCGGTGGTCCCGCTCGCCCCGTGGACGTCAATGACGGTAAAGGCACCGCTGGCCGTGCGCAAGAAACCGTGTTGATTGCCGTCGCGCCCGAAAAAGCCTCCCACGATTTGCCCGGCGCTGTTGATACCGGAGCCTTGGGTGCCGCTCGCGCCGGGGGCGTCGAAGGTCGTGAGCGCGCCGGTCGTGGTGCGCAAGAAGCCGTGGCTCTTACCGCCCGCGTCATCAAAGCCCCCCACAATTCGCCCAGCATCGCTGATCCCGGCAGCGTAGGTTGAAGCCGCGCCGGGGACGTCAATGGTGACAAATGCGCCGGTACTGGTGCGCAAGAACCCGTGAATTTTGTCGCCCGCATCGGTAAAGGCGCCCACCATTTGCCCGGCATCGTTGATGCTCTCCACCTGGGTCCCTTTCGGACCAGCATTCGGAGCGTCGATAATGGTGAACGGAAATGGCGTCAACGCGGGGGCAGGGAGTGTGATCCCTGTCAGTGTACACGCGAGCAACGCCGCAACCAGAGCCGCCCGAAATCGCCGCATACGCGCTCTTCCTCCCTCGCGCCCCCGCAGAAACATCCCCACGCGCTCGCGCTCGGCTTACTACAGCCGAGTTACTGGGACGCGCATTCACGCGACGCACGGAAATTACCTCCTCCGGCCGCCCCCGACGTCCGGCCGCTGGTGGCCCGCCCTACAGGCTCGCCAACAGGTGCGGGCCCGCGTCGGTGCGGCAGACGGTGCGCAAGCGCCCGGAGGAGGAGCGTCCTTGCCATTCAGTCCGTTTCGCAACGCGCGGTAGCGATTCGGAGATGTCCAACTAGTGTCCTGAGTCGAAAGTTGCTTCCATAAGTCTGAGCCCCGAGGTACTGACAATCTTGACGAATCTCACCGGACTATGTTAGCGAATCTCTGACTCAGGACACTAGGACGCGATGAGATTGAGTTTGGAGACAGCCGCCTGCCGAGTCAAAAGTATTTCCGCCGTTTTAGCGGCCCTGATCGCCGTGCCATAAGGAGTTCCTCTCGGCGCACCAGGGAAGAGAACGCCCTGACGATTCAGCCGGGGCGTTCGTCATTGCCTAAACCCCATGAATCCGGCGGGAACTCTGGAACAGGGGTTTCGCCACCGCGCGAGAATGTAACGAGCCGTTACGAGGTAGCGATCGCAGGGCAACGGGACCGCATCCGGGATTGGGGGCTGTTGATGGGACGTTGGTGGGCGGTGGCGTTCGCGGCGGCGCTCAGCGTGGCCGTCTATGTGGGATCCGGCGCAGCGGCTCCGGGCAAGACGTGGCACGTGGGAGTCGGCGCGGACTCGGCCGACCACGCGGTACAGCTCTTGGACTTCTATCCACGGACGATTACGGTCAACGTGGGCGATACCATCGACTTTACGCTCACGGCCCTGGCGGATCACACGGTGACGTTCATGTCAGGCGCGAAGCCGCCGGATCTTGCCGCGCCGCAGAAGGATGGACGGGTGGAGTTTCCCTCGGCTGTCGCCTATCCGAATGGCGGGCATACGTACGGGGGATCGGCGTACGTGAACTCGGGCTTGTTCGGGCCCAACAACAAGAGTTGGAGCGTGACGTTCACCAAGCCGGGCACGTACACCTACCAGTGCCTGCTGCATCCCGTGCAGGTCGGCACGGTGATCGTGCAGCCCGCCGGAACGCCGTACCCTAGAACGCAAAACCAGTATGACGCGCTCGCGGCGACGGCGAGGGCGAGCGGGCTCGCGGCGGGCGCGAAGCTCCGCGCCGCGACGCGTGCGACAGCGTCCACGGGACCCAGCGGGACGACCTACACGGCTCCGCTGGTGGGCGATGCGAGTCAGCGGATCGCGCTGTACCGGTTCGGCACGGACAACCTCACGGTCAAGGTCGGGGACACAGTCCGCTGGGTCATGAAGGATCCAGACGAGATCCACACGGTGACGTTTGCCGGCACGGGCGACATCCCGGCGTTCCTTACGCCGCAGCCCACACCCAGGGGATTGCCGGCATTCTACTACAATCCAAAGATCCTCGCCCCCGCGGGCGGCGCGACGCACACGGGCAACACCTACTATAACTCCAGTATCCTGTTTCCCGTCAATCCTCCCGGACCGACCGAGTACAGCCTAACGTTCACGACGCCGGGCACGTTCACGTACTGGTGCGTGGTGCACGTCCCCCAGGGCATGCGCGGGACGATCATCGTGACGCCGTAACCCGCCGGTCCGGCGCGTTGGCCGGCGCTCAGGCCGGCGGCGGGACCGGAAGCAGGGGACAACGGGTTTATCGTGAGGGTGGCGGGAGATCACCCGGCAGCCAATCCGGTCATCCTGTCCGCCTGCATGACCCAGTATAAGGACGCGGGCGCGATTTCCTCTAGCTGTCCCGGTATCGCGGGGCATCAAACGCCGTAATCGGCGTCAGCCCTCGGCTTTGTTGAAGGTCTGCGCGCGGCCCCACATGGTCGCGGCGTTCAAAAGTACACGAGCTGCAGCGACGGGGTCGCGAACTTCGTGAGGCAGGGTCATGCTGCAGTACCTGCTCGATGAATCCAGATTCAGTAAGCCTGGTTTTCGATAACGACCGGGAGCCAGTCAATCTCGCTATAAGAAGTGCAGGCGGGACACTTGAAGACGACACGCAGATCCATGTATCGTTGGACGTCGAGGAGGGTAATCTCTTGGATGATAAGCGCCCCGCACGATCCGCAGAGATACGAAATGCCTCCATGCCCCTTCAATACTGGGGGATGTGAGTCTCCTCGGACGACCCGCGTTTCCGCTTCCGACGCTGGAACGAGTTTGGTTTTGTAAGTTGGCACGAACCCATGCTCCCTTCCCCAGGTGGAGTATGAGCCGCTTGCCGCTCGTCCACGCGACTCCCTCTTTGCTCTGACCCTTGCCCACCGAGCTCGCACGACCTTCGGTTGCGTGGGTTCGTCACGACCGCTCTCCCTTCACCGCGGCGCCCGCCGCTCCCGCTGGAACCGCACCAAGGCGTCCATTTGGCGCACGGTGTAGGACGGTGACGGGACTCTCGAGTGCTCCTTGCGCCGCAACACCCGCAGGACCCGCTTCACCTCGTCGGGCGTCGCCGTGTAGCCGTAGCGCTTCAGGAATCCCCGCGTGTTGTCGACCACATTCTCCACCGTGGGGATCAGCGCGAGTGGAATCGCTTCTTCGATCTGCGTACGCGTCGCCGGTCTGAGCCTCCCCATACCCACCCCCTCGTCCGTCGCAGACGCGTTCGGGCCTTCAAGACTTGGACCGGTTCGTCTTCGCCCACCGCACCTGGACGGCCTTGCGCGCGGCCTCGGACCGCTCGGCCCTGGATAGTCCCTTCCAACGCGCCGCGGCACCAAGTCGGGCAACCCGCTTGCGATCCTCGGACGTCATCGCTTCCAGTCGCGCTTTCCCTGCGCGCCGACCGTGTTCTTTCGGGTCGAGCGTCCTCTGCTTCCGCATGCTCTGAGTATACCCCGAGTTAGCACGTATTGACAATGTTACGGGATAGCACGTATACACATATTGTACCGATATCGCTGCTAGGAGGGAACCACGATGCGCGTCGGCCTACGTCCCTCGATGGGACAATAGCCAAAGGATTAGCGGTGGATCGTCCCGGACGTCCGGCCGCTGGTGGCCCGCCCTACAGGCTCGTCAACAGGTACGTGCCCGCGTGGGTGCGGCAGACGATGCGCAAGAGCCGGGAGAGGGAGCATCCTTGCCCGAAATTGACGAGTGTTCCGTGACCTAGGCAGCTCCGGAGACAATTGCGCGCCCGCTCCGAAGCGCATCACTACATCGGCCATCTTCCATTGGAAGGTCTTCCGCCGGGCTTCCACGCGCGGGCACTGGGGGAGGGGCCTGTCCGGGTGTCGAATGGCGCTTCGATGTCGCCCCAACCACGGCCCATGGGAGTCTGGACGCACCGACAGTGGGCGGTCACCTTCCTGGCGTGGGTGCTCATGGGAGGCCTGGCCGCCTGGCGGATGGTGCTGGGCCCGTGGCCCGGCTCTCTCTATCGGCTAGCGGCTGTGGCCGTGCTGTACCTTCTTGTCCGCAGCGTGATCGTTCTGAGGGGGAAGGTCCCGGTCTGGGCCGAGTACGGTTTCCTCTTTATCGATGCGACCGTGGTGAGTGCGGGAGTCCGGCTTCTCGGAGGCCTGACCTCGGACTTCTTCCTCGCCTACTTCTTCGTTCTCGGCGAAGGCGCCCTGACGCTTGACCTCTGGCTCGTGGTATTGCTAAGCGTCTGGGTCACCCTCGGGTACGTGCTCGCTGTCCGGCCGGCCACGTTCGAAGCGACGTGGATCGTGGTCTACCGCCTCTTCTTCCTGCTGCTCGCCGGAGTGGGGGCCGCCTGGGCGGCGTGGCGGGAGGCGGCGCACGGACGGGAGGTCGCGCGCCTCGGCGAGCAACTGCTCATCGAAGAGGAACGGGGCCGGCTCGCTCGTGAGATCCACGACGGCGTGGGTCATATCCTGGCCGCGGGAACACAGTCGTTGGAACTGGCCGAACGGTTGCTGTCCACGGACCCACAACGCGCCGGCGCGCTGCTCGCGGAGATCAAGCAGCTCCTCCGGCAGGGCCTGGATGAGATCCGCCTGCTGGTCCTCGGTTTCCGCTCTCCGGGACCATCGGCGGGCGAAGCGGTGGCCACCGCGCGACAGTACCTGGCCGCGCTGTCCACCCACACGGAGATCACCACCGAGGTCCAAAGCCGGACGCCGGAGGTCCCGCTGTCACCTGTCTCGGAGTTTGCGTTCCGGCGAATCCTGCAGGAGGCACTGACGAACGTTGCACGGCACGCCCGCGCGGGCCATGTGATCGTGACCCTCGATCGGTCCGCGGATGCCGTGAGGTGCAGCGTGACGGACGACGGCGTCGGCTTCGACGCCGGCCGCGGCGGACACCGAAGCGGATTCGGGGTGGAGCACATGCGCGAGCGGGCCGAGGAACTCGGGGGGACGCTGGACATCTCCTCCCGTCCCTCGGGCGGCACCACGGTGACGTTCGCGCTCCCGCTGCGCGCCGCTCCGCGACCGCGGGAGGGGGCACCGTGAGCCAGGCCGCCCAGAAGATCCGGCTGCTCGTCGCCGATGACGAGAGTGTCCTGCGCCACGCCCTGACGAACCTGCTGGCGATGGCCGAGGACGTCGAGATCGTGGGTGAGGCCGGCGACGGCCAGGAAGCGGTGGGGCTTGCCGTCGAGCGTCAGGCCGACGTGGTCCTGATGGACATCGGGATGCCGCGGCTGGATGGCATCGCGGCGACCCACACGCTCGCCGAGCGGGCACCTGCCATCAAGGTGATCATCCTGACGATCTATTCCGATGACGACCGTGTCTTTCGTGCGCTGCAGGCGGGCGCCCGCGGCTACCTGCTGAAGGACGCGAGCCCGGAGGAGATCCTGCGCGCCATCCGGTCCGTGCGCGACGGCGAAGGGATCCTGCACCCCGGATTGGTGAGCCGGGTCATTCGAGAGTTCAGCCGTCTCGCGGAGCCGGACCACCGCCAAGCGCAGCGCTTCTCGGAATTGACGCCCCGGGAGCACGAGGTCCTCGCCCTACTAGCCGAGGGGCTTCGCAATCAGGACATGGCCGATCGCCTCTCGATCGCGGAGAAGACCGTCAAGCACCACATCAGCAGTATCCTCTCCAAGCTGCAAGTGAACCATCGGACCGAGGCAGCGGTGCTGGCGTCCCGCTCGGGTCTCGGCCGGCGCAACGAGGCGCGTTGATCGCGGTCGCCGACGGCAATCGCACCTTTCTGTAAAGGAACACCCATTTCTCGTCTCAGCACCGGAATTCGCCGGGCGTTATCCTCGCGCGGCGTGCTTGCGTGGGTGAGCGCGCGCCCCGGAGCAGTACGCGGGGCTGGCTCCCGCGGTGGTTTGACCTCTGGTCGTCTCCCTGGCCGCTCTCTTCGTCCGCCGGATCGGCGGGACGTTCGCGACCCGACTCGCGTTCGGGTCCGTCATGATGGGAGCCGCGCTCACTGGCTGGATCTGGACGGTCCGCTCACGGACACGCGGCGGAGCGCGTTGATCTCCGCCCCGGCCAGCAGGATGAACGCGACCAGGTAGGACCACGTCATCAGCAGAAAGGTCAGGCTGAAGGCGTCGCCAAACCGGTTGATCCCGGCAAGATACCGGATATACAAGGGAAACACCAGGGCGACGATCTGGAGGGCCGTTCCGGCGAGGACGGCGCCGGGCCACAGCGCGCGGAAGGGCAACCGGACGTTCGGCACCACCGCGTAAAGCACGAGAACCATGAGCGACGCGACCCCCCAGCCGCCCAAGAGTCCCAGCGACTGCCGGCCGGTCCACGCGAGCGCGGCCCCCGGCCCACCGCGGCCTCCCAGGAACACTGCGAGGTTTGCGGCCGCGATGGACAGTATGAGGAGTGCGGAGAACGCGAGGATCACGAGGAAGGCGACAAGGCGCTGGTGGACGATCCCGCGGGCCGGGGCGCTGAAGATTCGGGCAAAACTCGTCTCAATCGCGGCGAAGAGGTTCGACCCCGCCCAGAAGAGTGTGAGAAACCCGATGACGCCGAGGAGCCCGGAGTGGCTGCCGGCGGTGTTGATCACGTCGGTCATCTCTTTCGCGACCTGTGCGGGGAACGCGGCGCGCACCGCGTGCAGCAGCTGCGCCCGCGCGGCGCCGCCGCGGTAGACGTATCCCCCGATCGCCGTGAGAGACAGTGCCAGGGGAAACAGCGCGTAGATAATGTTGAACGCGATGATCGTCGCCTGCTCGGCGACCTGATGCTCCGCCAGGCGCCCGAGGAAGCGCGTCGCCCATCGGACGGACCGCGCCTCGGCCAGGTTCACGCCCGCGCTTCCGCGTCGATTTCCGAGTTGGCCGCGTCGATCATCGTCTGGATGCTCGCCTGGAGGTCGCCGGTGAGGCGCAGGATGGTTTCCTTTCGGGTCGCGCGGTCGTCGTACCCGGCCAGGTACGGGCGGACATCAATGGGGTCCCCGACGCTGATCATTGCCGTGCGCTTCACCTTCGGCAGAAACGCCTCGCGGCCGTAGATCTCGCGTGCGAGTTTGGTCACCGTCTCGGCCATGCGCTCAGCGGTTGGACGGCTGATCAGGTAATCGTCGGCGAACGAGACGGATCGAGCCGCCGCCTGCGCCCGCCGCAGGTCCCGCCGAAGCTCCGCGGTGAGCGCCGTGCGCTCGGCCTCGGGAAGATTCTGCCGCGCGCGCAGGGTGTCCAGCGCCTCGAGTAGGTGAAGGATCAGCCGGCGCGCCCGGTCAAACGGCAGCTCGTCCCGCACCCGCTCGAGATACCGGCGCTCGAGGCTGTCGAGCAGAAACTTCTGGACGTGACGGGTGCGATCGTAGACATCCCATGTGGGATCCGAATGGATGCCCCATTCCTGCTCCCGCACGTTGAGCAGTTCGACCCCGAGCGCATACATGCGGCCGTACAGCGGGCCCGACCGGCGCTCGCCGAAGAGCGTCACCTCGAGCCCGGCCGTGACCTCGTCCAACGCGGGCGTGACGTCTTCCAGATAATGGTACTTGATCGCCACCGGGACGATGCGGACGAGACGCTCGCGCCGTCCCTCCTTGCGGTTCTCGCTGGCTACCTCCAGCGCCAGCATCGCGACGCCCGGCTTGAATTGCATCACGAGATCGTTGAGGAGATACACCTCGCCCTCGGGAAAGATCAGCAGGTCGTACTCTCTCCGTTTGACGATCTCCTTCGCAAACTGCTGGCACTTCGCGTTTCCCCCGCCCCGGTTGACGGAGAATCCGCCCATCCACTGCAGGACCAAGCCGTCCAGACCGCGGTGCACGTCGAAGGTCTCGCGGGTCGCCATGAACGTCACGAACCGGCGGGCCCGCCGCGTGAGCTCCGTCACCACCAGCGCGTCCGCGTAGTCCGAGTGGTTCGGGATGATCATCACCCCGGGGGGCAGGTTCCTCAGCTTTTCGATCTCTCGGATCTGACAGCCGAGGCGCGCCCGAGGCATCACGTAGAACCTGTTGACCAGCCGCATGAGGTTGATGAAGGCCCGATTGGGCTTGGCCGGCCGAAACTCCGTGATTGACCTCGGGCGCCGCATGGCGTACCCCTCCTTCACCGCGTCCCGGTGAGGTGCTGGCGGAAGAACCTGATAATGCGCCGGTCATACTCCTCGACCCCAACTCGGCGCGTCCTCGCGTGCCCGGCCTCCTCGATGATCCAGAGGGTTTTGGGATCGCCGCACGCCCGGTAAAGGGCGTGGGCGTCCCGGACATCGATCAACCGATCCTTCACCCCGTGAATGATGAGGACCGGGCGGGGGCTGATGCCGGCAATCGCTGCTACGGGGGAGACGGTCGCGAGCGGCGCCCCGATGAGGCGCTCGCCGAGGCGCCAGGCGGAGGCCGGCGTGAGCGCGGCAAGCGGCCCCCAGAACCGCCCGACGACGCGGTCGACGGCCTGATCGAGCCTGGCATAGCTGCTGTCGGCGACCACGGCTTCGATCGCCGGGGTCTCGGCGGCCGCCATGATGGCCGCCGCGGCTCCCATCGAGAGCCCAACGACGCCGATGTGCGGTATCGGTTCGGCCCGCCGGTGCTGCACGAACCTGACGGCGCCCAGCACATCCTGCGTCTCCCGACGGCCGAACGTGACCGGACCTCGGCCGCTCTCGCCCCAGCTGCGGAAGTCGAACGCCAGCACGCCGAAGCCCGCGTCCATGAGTGCGCGGGCGAGGCCCCCCATGTCGCGCTTGTCCCCCGGCAGGCCGTGGCAAAGGATGATCGTCGCGGGCATCCTGGACGCCTCGCCGTGCCAACCAGCCAGCCTGATTTTGCCGGCACTCTGGAAGGCGACCGCCCGGAGCCGCCGGTCCGGGATTCCGATTCCTGGACGGCCTCGAAAACGGTTCGCGTGAAGAGATCGCATGGGCGATCCTATCGGGTTCCTTTGATCTTCCAGACGAACGCGGAGCCGAGCGTCACGTCGACGATGGCCAGCGAGAACACGACCGTGTACCCGAGATTTGGCCTCATCCGGTTGAAGATGTCGAGGAGCGGCCCGGCCATGGCAGGGGCCAGCACTTGTGGCAGCGTGTTCGAGATCGCCCAGATCCCCAGGTCCTTGGCCGCCGAGTCCCTCGACGGGAGTACGTCGATCGCCAGCGCCCAGTCCACGCTCGTATATGCCCCGTAACCGATGCCGAAGAGCACGCCGATCCAGAGAAGGACGGGGAAGGGGGGCTGAAAGAGCAGGCCGACGCAGGTGAACGCCAGGAACATCCCCGCGGTAGACACGATCCCCTTCCGTCCGAGCCGATCCGAGGCCGATCCCGCCACCACCGCGACGAGCGCACCGGCCGCGATCACGACGGCGCTGAGCGTCCCGGTGGCCTGCGCCGCCGCGGGAATGGTCAGGTGCAAGGTGTCTCGGATGAAAAACTGGAGGAAGGTCATGATCGTGTAGAACCCCAGCATGACCAGTCCCCGCGTGACGAACAGCCAGGCGAAATCGGGATAGCGGCGCGGGTCGATCCAGAACGCCCGCACGAACGCCGGTAGCACGAACGGCGGGCGCTCCCGCAGCGGTGTCTCGGGGACCTTCCAGACGACGAGCGCCGTCGCGGCGAGGAGGACTCCGGCGATGACCCAGTACACGGCGCCGGTCATCCCGAGCCCAACGAGGCGGCCTGACAGCAGGGCGGCGGCAATCGTTCCTCCCATCATCATGACTCCCATGACCCCGGACATGGCCCCCCGCTGAGCGGGAGGAATCTTATCGGGAATCAGACCGTTGAAGGCGCTGGCCGCGATATTGACCGCCAATTGAACCCAGAGTAGAGCCGCCGCAAACGTGGCGTAGGTCGGTGCGTACCGCATGCCGAGCAGCCCGGGTACGGCGAGGAGCACGCCGGCCACGACGAATGGCCGCCGTCGGCCCATTGGAAGGGTCGAGCGGTCGCTCAGCGCCCCGACGACGGGTGACACCACCATCGCCATCACCGCGCCGCCCGCGAAAAGGAGCCCGAGATACAGCCCTTTTTGCGACTCGGGGACGAACCGGAGCACTTCCGCAGGGACGACCACGGTGAGGAGCGCGCCCCAGTTGAAGCTGACCGCAAACCAGAAGACCCCGAGCCACACGAGCTCTGAGAGAGCGAGCGGCCGGGTCGGCTGGTCACTCATTCTAGCCATCCGGGTCGGTTCTGGCGGCCCGCGCGTCGCGAATGTCACGTTGGAGTATGGCAGTCTCCGCGTCGCGAACGTCGCGCCGGAGGATCTTACCCACGGGGGACCTGGGCAGCGCATCGACGATGTGCAGGCGTCGGGGCACCTTATATGACGCCAGCCGCGCGCGAAGGAACTTCAGCAATTCCCGGCTGAGCTGCTCCGGTTCGGCGTCCACGCCGTCTTTGAGCACGACCTGGGCCACGAGCAGTTCTTTGCCGACGCGGCGCGGAACGCCGACCACCGCGGCGGCCTCGATCGTCTGATGTTCGCGCAGGCACGCCTCGATCTCGCTTGGGTAGACTTTCCGTCCACCGACGATCACGAGATCTTTCATGCGATCGACGATATAGAAGAAGCCGTCCTCGTCCACCCGGGCGACGTCTCCGGTGTGCAGCCAGCCGTCTCGGAGCACGGCCGCCGTCTCTTCAGGGGCGTGCCAATAGCCCTGCATCACCTGCGGACCGCGGATCACCAGCTCCCCGGGCTCGCCTGAAGGAACCTCGTGCGCTCCTGTCTCCTGATCCACGATGATGGCGTCGGTATCGGGAAGCGGCAGGCCGATGCTGCCCACCTTCCGCAGGCCGTGGACGGGGTTGGTGTGAGTTCCCGGCGAAGCCTCGGTCAATCCGTACCCTTCGACGACGGTGGCGCCGGTGAGCCGCTCAAACTCGGCTTGGACTTCCCGCGGCAGGCTCTCGGAGCCGCTCACGCAGACCTTGATGGATGAGAGATTGTACCGCCGGACATCCTTCACCCGGTTGATGGCGTCGTACACGGCGGGGGCGCCGGGAAAGACGGTCGGGCGGTACTGGGCGATCACTTCCGCCACCAGTCGCGCGTCAAACTCGGCCATGGGGAGACAGATCACGCTTCCGCCGGCGGCGATGGGCGTGTTGAGCGCGACGGTAAGGCCGTAGGCGTGGAAGAACGGCACGACCGCCAGGAACCGTTCATCGCCCTCCCGGAGATCGTTCAGCCAGTAGCGCATCTGCGTGCAGTTCGCCACGAGATTCCGGTGGGTGAGCATGGCGCCCTTGGGGACGCCAGTCGTGCCACCCGTGTACTGTAGGATGGCGAGCTGCGCCGGGTCGACCGTCACCTTGGATGGGTGGGACGCGGCGTGCTCGAGCAGCGTGGAGAGCGGACGCCACGACGCCTTGCCGCAGTCGTCGTACGGCTCGGTGACGATCACGGTGGTCCGGCCGTCCTGCGCGAGCACTTCGTCGACGTGCGGCGCAAGCCGCGGCAGCGTCACGATCGCTTTCGGGTCGGCGTTCTTGAGAATGGTCGATAGGTCACCGGCCGTGTAGAGCGGATTGATGGGGACCACCGCCGCTCCGGCCTTCAGCGCGCCATAGAAGCAGATGACGAACCGTGGAACGTTGGGGAGTTGGAGCGCGATGCGGTCGCCGGGTCCGATGCCGAGCGCGATCAAGGCGTTCGCGAACCGGTTGGCCAGGGCGTCGACCTGGCAGTAGGTCAGGGTAGACGGGCCGCTCGGTCCGGCCAGAATCACCGCCGGACGGTCCGGAAATCGGCGGGCGCTCTCCTCGAGGAGCCCGAAGAGCGGCACCTCAGGGTAGGACAGGGTGGCAGGGGTTCCGGGATCGTAGTGCCGCAACCAGGTCCGCTCCACAGACATCACCCCCGCGTTAGTCCGCCGCGCTCGGCAGGCATATCCGTTCGCGTGCATCCGGGCATGCCCCGGTCGAGAATGGTACGGACGATCCTGCGGCCGTGCCCGAGAGCCGGCCGATCGCGGCCATCACGCGTGCGGTCAGGACCGATTCGTGCTCTCTGGTCGGTGTCCCCTCGGGTTCGATCGCTTCACCGATCTGGACGGTGATCCTCCGCCGACGAGGCCTTCGTGTTCCCAGCGGCCACACCTCGTAGGTCCCCGTGATCCCCACCGGTACGATCGGGACACGGGCGTGGTAGGCAATGAATCCGAGGCCGTCGCGGGCGGGTTGGAGCCGTCCGTCGGTGCTGATCTTCCCTTCTGGAAAGATCGCCAGCGCCTCTCCACGTCCGAGGCGGTCCAGGCAGTGCTTGAGGGCGCGGCGGTCAAACCCACCGCGTTTGATCGGGACGAGATTGAACGGGCGGACGAGCGTCCCCAGCAGGGGCATCGTGAGCAACTCGGCCGCGGCCAGGAAGGTGCAGCGCCGCGGCATGGCTGTCGCGAGGACGATCGGGTCGATCTGGCTGCCATGGTTCGCGGCAAGAATCACGGCACCGTGGGTGGGGACGTGCTCGTCGCCCGTAACCCGCAGCCCAAAACCCAGCCGGAGGATCCCCCTGAAGAGCCATCGCGTAGCTCCGTAGCGGTCCACGGTCCATCCCTTCCAATCTCTCGCGTCCGATTGTCGTTCGAGACAACGTCTCCGTCCTGACGATAGTGGCGGTGCGACCTTGCGGCATCGGTCGAAGGGCCCAGCCGATCACACCTTGCGCGGGACATTCCGCGGTCTTGCACTTCGTTTCATCTCGTCCCGGGCGCCGCCGGCCCGGAGCGGCCGGTTTCGCTAGGCCCTTCGCCCGATGCGGATGCCCGCGGGCGAGCGTAGATTCTGCGCGAACGCCGGATGCGGCGAGCTCGACGTCTTCGCCGCCGATGGGGAGGGCAAGCCATGAGACCGGATGTGCCGTTCGCCGAACCAGAAGTCCGGAAGGCGTCGTGTGGACCGCAGAGGCGCATCGGGTACCGCGCGTGGATCGCCGCGGCGGCCGTCCTCCTTCTCTTCCAAGCGCCCGTCGCGGCGCAACCTGTGAACCCGCCGTCGTCGGCGTGTTCGGGGCAGTCGGGTTCCGTGACCGCGTCTCTTTCCCCGCTGGCCCCCCAGGTGCTGTTCGAAATGGAACTGACGCTCCAGAACCATGCGGCCGGAACGCTTCACGTCGATCCCGGTCAGATTGCGCTACTCAGCGATCAGGGCGATCAGACCACTGCGCTCACGGCGCAGCAGGCCAAGAGTCTCATTTATAATCCCGGCCAATCTTTTTGGTCGTGGTTCTGGTTCGGGTCCATTGGCTACGCGACGAACCAAGCACACCAGGCAGCCCTCATGAAGCACGTCGACGAGGCGATCTGGACCCGATCCCTCAGCCTCCACTCACCGCCGCCGCGACGCTCACGATGCCGAACATCCATCTCGGGGACGCTGTGCTCGAACTGACGATGGAGATCCACTTCTGAACGGCGGAACGGAACGACGTGGGATTCGTTGCCCGATGTCGGGTGCAGGTCCTCGCAATACAATACCGCATCGCCGCGTGCCGGGGCGGGAGTGGGCGTGCCGTCCAAGACTGCCGGGATGGAGCCGCCACCCCGGCCGCGGGCTCCAGCGCTCCCGCCGATCCTTACGCCGGCGCGAGATGCCCAGTGGAGTATCCCGGCCTCTCGCGCGAAGAGGGCATGGATCTCACTAACCGGTCAGGTGTTCGGTCGTGGTCAGAATTCCGGTTCAACCGTCGGCCGGTACGCAGACTCGCCGATTCGTCCGCTTCCCGAGGTCCCGCGTGGATCGATGGGCCCTTCGGCCGATGTCGGGACTGCCTGAGGCTGCTACGCTTTGGACCGAAGAGATCGGGACACGTTGGACGGGTCGAGGCAAGAACGGCCAGAGGAGGGACGAACGATGCGGCTAAATCGAGTTTTCGTAAGTGCGATGGCCGTCGCTTGCGCCCTGTATCTTACTATCCCGGGTGTCGCGGTCTCACACGCGGTCGATTCCCAGGACGGGATGCCACGCGGCGGATGGCCGATCAACGCCTCCGGTCAAATCGTTGGCGACCTCAAGGATGCGGGCGACGCGTTGTACGCATACCTGCATGGTCCCACAGATACGTCCGGCGCGGTCGAGATCGCCGATGCGGTGGAGACCTGGGCGGCAAGGTATCCGGCCACGCTGCAGGTCGTGTACAGCAACTTCCGCCTCTCCCCCTGAGGCCTCGATCACGGCGTTCGCCTCATCGTTCGTCATGAAGCCGGCTCAGGCGGGGCCTTTTGTGACGCCGAGGAACTGAAGGCGGCGGACCGATGAGACAGACACGATTCGTCTCTTCAACACTACTTCTGCTCAGCCTCATCATGATGAGCGTGTGGTTACCTCTAAGTCAGGCTCAGAATTCCACTCAGGCTTCCCCCCAGGTTAAGGCACTGCTCGGATGGGGACCCGACTCGAACACAGCGGGAGTCCAACTGGCCCTTCAGGAGGACCGCCGGGATGTGGCGGAGGGTACAACACGAGTCTCCTATCACCTCATCACGTCGGGATTCCCGGATGGCAAGACCTACCACATATCGTTCTGGCCATTTGGAGCGGCACCTGGGGTGGACTCTCGCTCCCAAATAATCACTGATGGGGCAGGTAACTTGACTCTTGGCGGGTTACGCCTCGACACGGTCAATTTCGTCGCTTTGAGATACGCCAAGGGCGAGCCCTTTCGCATCGGCCTCATTTCCACTGATGAGACGGTGAAAGCCTTCGCAAAGGCATTCCCATTTCCGATCGAAGCACGTGATGGAAGCTGTCATCTTTGGATGGAGCTTGTAACGACAGATGGGAACTCGTTTGCTGTCTACGGGGACGGATTTGATGCCAGCGACCACGTCACCTACATATCCACATCAGGTAGCGAGATCATCAGGGGCGAGAACGTCATTTCCAACGGCGGCACACTTCCCCCCACAATCGTCTCGCCGGCGGTCGTGGGGCAGCAATCGGGAACGGCGAGCCTCAGCGTGGCGGGCAAGTCCTGCGTGCCCATCGTGAACTACGCGTGGGGTCCTCCCGCGATGAAGATCCAGTGAGCTGGGAAGGACTACCCGACCACGGCGTCCACTACGGATCTCAGGTGATCCGATGGGCCCTTCGACCGATACCGAAACCGCTGCGCGCCACTGTTGTCAGGACAAGGACACGTCCTCTGGCGCGATCGAAAGCGGGACAGTGGAGGGGATTGGCCATGAACGAGGTTATGAAACGGCCAGAGTGGGATGGAGAAGGCGGCGACCTTGGGCTTTGGTAGGTATACTGATCGTCTGTTGCGCGCTCGGTATCACGCCCTCAGCCTCGGCAGTTTCACTTACGTTTGTCACACTCGATGTCCCGGGAGCGACGTGGACCGAACCCAACGGGATCAACGCCGCCGGGGACATCGTCGGCGATTTCAGAGACGCTGGCGGCTACTACGATGCTTCTTTGCGCACCGCCGGTGGGTACCTTCAGGACAATTGCCCCCCCGGGGCACGGCTATCTCTTACGCGGAAGTCAACGCCGCCGGGGACATCGGCCAATCCAGGTGCGGATTCGACACGACCCCCCATACGTCAGACCATGCGGCGCATCTCCTCCGCGATCTTAAGGAAGTCACCCTCGGCCTCGACTCCCGGCGAGAACGTGGCGTCAAACACAAGCTCATGCGCACCAAGAGCTCGGACCGCCTGGATGTCGGATTGAATCTCGTCGCGGGCGCCGGCAAAAATCCAGCGCTCCTTGCCCAGCGGCCGAGGGGTGATCGCAAGGTTCGCGCGCACGACGATCTCGAGCGCCCCCGGGTCTCGTCCCGCCCCACGCGCCATCTCCCGCAGGCCCGCGATCATCTGTTGCATTCCTTCCAGCGGCACCCCCACGGGGTGCCACCCGTTTGCCATGGTCGCTGCCCGCTTCAGGGCACCCGGAGAATAGGCCGCGAGGTAGATTGGGGGATGAGGTTTCTGGACGGGTTTGGGCTTGATGATGGACCTGGGAATATGGAAGTATCGACCGTGAAACTCGACAGGATCACTGGTCCAAATCGTCTTGAGCACCTGGAGAAACTCGTCCGCGCGCCGGCCCAGCCCCCGTGGGGAGATACCCACGGCGTCGTACTCATCCTTGGACCACCCTTGTCCGAACCCGACGCGCAAGCGGCCTCCTGACAAGACATCCAGTGTGGTGAGTTGTCGCGCGAGCAGCACGGGGTTGTAGAACGGCATATCCAGCACGCTCGTCCCGAGCGCGATCCGTTGGGTGCCCGCGGCCACGAACGTCAGGGTCTGCAAAGGGTCCAGGACATGCTTGTACACATCCGGCAGCGAACCGTCCGGGGTCGCGGGGTACGGCGTTTGGGGACTAAGCGGATACAGCAACCGGTCCGTGACCCACACGCTATCGTAGCCCAGCGCTTCGGCGCGCTGTGCAACCTGCGCCACCGCGCGGGGACTCGCAGCCGGACCGATTTGGGGGAGAAAAAAGCCCGTACGCACGATCTCGCCTCCCGACTCAACTGATCTGGCTAGCCCGATTGGATTCCGTCTTGGGCTCGCCGCCACCTCCCCCGTGGTGACGGTTACGCGCACGGAGGCTGAGGCCGCGAGATCGAAGCGCCAACGTTGACCTTCCCGGACGTATCAAGGTCGAGCCCGAAAATGACACCCAGAAGCGCATCGGTCGTTCGCCCGCGACCTGCGCGAGAAGAGATAGCCTCCGATCTGGTATGAGCCTGACGAGCACACCACTGTGCTTGGTTGACAATCGTTGCGGCGGAGGCCCTCCCGTGGCGTGGTGCGCTCGTCATTGCTCATACCAGATCGCACGATTGAGGCCGCTGGTGCGCACGGGGTCGCAGTTCGTCCTCCGGCGGTGGCATCCGCGTGGTCGGACGGCGCCAAGCTTGCTCGGGACGCGCCCCCTTTCCACTTTGGTGGGCCGTGAGGGAATCGAACCCCCGACGCCCGGGCTAAAAGCTCGGCACATCGATTGTCGCCCAGCGTCGAACTGCGCCTGCGCGTACCGTCCCGTGCGGGTTCTGACTTCACCTTGTGTCATGCCGTGTCGATGTGTACTATCCCGTTCCGCGCCGTTCGTTTGCAAGGCGTTTGCAACCGGTGGGACTTGCTTTGAGAAGACACAGTGCCGGTGTTCGACCTCCCACCTGTTCAGTGAGGTTTCGCGCCATGTTCGTCCCGCGTCTGGCCGGCAAACTCTGACCGTCGTTTCAAGGAGGGCGCGGCCGTTGGGGCGTAGGAGCAAGTGGGTTGCACTGGGTTGCGAGTGGGTTGGTGGAAGGCCGAACAACGGAGGTGGCAGGGTGACCAAACACCGGCTGGAGGAAATGTCTTGGAAGGAGGCGGAGGAGGCGTTTGCGCGGTCCGACACCGCGCTCATCGGCGTGGGGACGATGCATTCGCACGGTCCGACCCCGCTCGGGTTCGACACCACCTCGACCGCGTGGATCGCCGACCAGGTCGGGAGGCGGACGGGGCTCGTCACCCTGCCCGCGCTGCCGTACGGCGAGAACGACAAGATGGATCACTATCCGGGAACGATCACCATCCACCGGGAGACCGTCGAGGCGGTGTACACCGACATCTGCCGGAGCCTCCATCAGAACGGCATCCGCAAGGTGATCTTCCTGAACGGCCACGGCGGCAACCGTGAGGTGCTCATCCGGACCGGCCGCAACGTGCGCGAGCTGGGGATGCTGCTTGCCATCGTGGAGTGGTGGAAGGTCCGCCACGTGACGTCCCCCGACGCGTTTCCAGAGGGCCCCCACATCTGGGACCTGGCCATCGCGCTGGCCGTCGGGGGCGAGGAAACGATCGACCTGCGGCCAGGGGTGTTCAAGGGCGAGTGGGGCGTGAACCCGCCGCTGCGGCACCTATTCGGCGACGCGATCACACCGCTCGGGTTCAGCGCTTTCGAGTATCGAGGCGCACAGGTGCACATTCCAGTCGACTGCTGGGACGTCGACCTCGAGAGCGCGCCCGAGGTAGACTGGGCGTCCCTCGCCGCGCTCAAGGAGCGGGGCGCAAAAAACGATTGGCCGCCGTGATCGACTACCTCGTGTCGTTCGCACAAGACTTCGAGAAGATCGATCCCGCGAAGGCGCTCCGGCTGTCCTAAGCATCCCAAGTGGGGCGACTAACAGGGTGTTTCTTTGAACGATCCGCGCAAAGCGCGGTGCCGCCCGCTACTGCAGCCAGACCAGTTCCATGTACTCGTTCGCATCCGGCTGGCCGATCAGCCCCTGCACGTTCTTCCACAGCAGGAGCGGGACGCTGGCGTGCGCCAGCGGGATGTCCCGGATGTCGTTGAGGACCATCGTCTCGGCCTGCGCGTACATCTGCGCCCGCTGATTCTGGTCGGTGACCACCTTGGCCTTCGTCACGAGGTCCACGACGGCCGGGTTGTTGTACGAGAGGTACGCGTTGTTGGGGTCGTAGGCCCGATAGAAGTGCCCGAGCCAATCGTCAGGATCGCCGTTGTCGCCAATCCATCCGCCCATGAACATCGGGAAGCGGTTGGTCAGCTCGTCCTTGAGGTAGGTCGCCCAGTCCTCGGTCTGCAGGTGTGCGCGGATCCCGACCTGGGCCCAGTCGCTCGCGACGGCGGTCGCGATGTCTTTGCCGTTCGGGAAGTACGGCCGGCTGACCGGGATGTACCAGAAGTCGAACGAGAACCCGTTTGGGTACTGGGCTTCGGCCATCAGCTGCTTTGCCTTGGCGGGGTCGTACACGTACTGCGGCGGGTTCGAGACGCGTCCCCACATCAGTGGCGGCATGTGCTGCTCGGCGACGTGGCCATAACCGCCGTACAGCGCGTCGACGATCGCTTTGCGGTTGAGCGCGTACACCATCGCTTGGCGGATGCGCTTGTCCTTGAAAAGGGCGTAGTTCAGGTTGAACCGCAGCAGGCCGATGTTGAACGCCGGCCGGAAGGTCTCCTTCAGGTTTGGGTCGTTCAGCGCGACTTTGACGTCGTCGGGGTTGGGGGCCTCCATCGCCTGGATCTCGCCTGACTTAAGGGCGAGGAACCGCGCCGAGTTGTCCTTGATGACCCGCATGATCACACGCTGTGTCTTCGGCAGGCCCTTGCGGAAGAACGCTGGATTCGCGTCTAGCGTCACGTGGTCGTCCCGCACCCACTCGACGAACTTGTACGGGCCCGTGCCCACTGGGTGCAGGCCGACCCCGGCGCCGCCGTACTTCTGCACGGACGCCGGGCTATTGAACTCGAACGCGATGATCGAGAGATTGTAGAGGAGCGGTGCGTTGGGCTTCTTGAGGATGACCTGGAAGGTGTAGGGACCGGCGACCCTGGACTCCTGGAAGGTGGCGGCCATGAAGTCGTCCCAATAATAGTAGTCGGTGCCCTTGACGGCATGATAGGGGTTGTTCGTGTCGGACCAGCGGTCGAAGTTGAACTTTGCGGCCGCGGCGTTCCATGGCGTGCCGTCCTGGAACGTTACCCCGTGGCGAAGCTGGAACGTCCAGATCAAGCCGTCCGACGAGACCGACCAGCTCGTCGCCAGGTCGGGCTCGATGTCGGTCCGGCCGGGTTTCGCCCGAACCAGCAGGTTGAAGATCTGGGTCGTGACCTCCGAGGTTTCGCCGTTTGAGCTGACGTTGTTGTCCAGCGTGTCCGCGTCGCCGGACTTCCCCCAGACGAAGGTCGTCGGGCCCGCAGCCCATCCCGTGATCGAGCCCGGCACCACGACAACGCCCAGGACGACCATCGCGGCGACGAGCGCCAGAGCCACCGATGTCCGTGCACGTCCGAACGGAGTCCCCATGCCTGTCCCTCCCAGCGGGGCGTGCGAATTCCGCACGGTAACCTACGCGCTCCGTCTGGGAATTCCTCCGGGCGGTCTCGCCGCTCCCGGCATGACGCTGACGTCCATCCCTCCCTGATGTCGCCGCCGCGTGAGGCGGCCGTCCGGTCGGTCACGAAGGCGTCAGCGCATGATGCCCGTGTGGCCCAGGCAGTAGCGCCCCGGCTGGGGCCACACCGCGATCCCGTGCGGCTCCTGCCCGACCGGGATCTTGCGGACTTTTCCGGTCGTGGTGTCGAAGGCGTACGCGACGTCGTCGAACCGGCCGGAGAGCCAGAGGATGCGGCCGTCGGCGCTGACGTTGCCCATGTCCGGGCTGCCCCCGCCCGGAACCGACCAGCGCGCGACGACCTTGCGGGTCGCGAAATCGACCACGGCCACGTTTCCGTACGGGCTGTTGCGCGGGCCGTGGATCAGGTGCGACCCGCGGTCGGCGACGTAGAGCTTCGTCGCGTCGCGGCTCGGATACAGGCCGTGCGCGCCGACGCCGGTCGGGATAAAACCGATCTTCTTGAAGGCGTCGCCGTCGATGACCCACACCCCGTCCGCCAGCATGTCGGCCACGAAGAAGGTGCGCCCGTCAGGCCCGGCGCGCACGTCCTGCGGCATGTCGTGCGAGCCGAGGCTCAGATAGCCCAGGATCCTGCGGTGCACGGTATCGATCTTCGCGATGCGGCCCGGGCCAAACTCGCAGGTGAAGATCGCATACCGCCCGTCGATGGAGTAGTCGGCGTGGTTGATGCCGTCGCAGCCCGGCACCTTGAGGGAGTCGTGAAGGGCCATAGTGTGCGGGTCGCGGAAGTCCAGCCGCCTCCGCGCCTCCGCGACGACGATCGCGTACTCCCCGTCCGGGGTGAAATACATGTTGTAGGGATCATCCGCGGGGATCTCCGGACCGGGCTTCCCGGTGCGCGGGTTGATCGGCGTGAGGCTCCCGTTGGGCAGGCCCTCCGCATTGTTGGTCACCCAGAGCGTGCGCAGGTCCCAGGATGGGACGACGTGCTGCGGTTCGACCCCCACCGGGAAGCGGTCGATCACCTTGAACGTGGACGGATCGATCACGTAGACGTCGTTGGATCGGAGGTTTGGCACGTACACGCGCGGCAGATCCTTCGCAACTTCGGGCGCGATGTCCCCGGGAGCGGTCTCGCTGTAAATGTTGCGCGGATCGACGACCGGCGGCATCCCCGGCACCGTCGTCACCGTGCCCGGACTGCTCGCGGCGCGGGTGGCCGCGCCCCCCAACCCCAGCGCGCACACGAGCACCGCCATCGCGGTCACGAGGCGTGACGCGCGGCGAATCCACGACCACCACGGCCTGGCTGTGACGCCCACTCCGTTCTCCTCTCTCCTCGAGTCAGCGGTGCGCCCCGTCGTCCGTGGCGCGCCCCCGGTTTCTCTACGGCCCGGCCGCCTCAACTCCTCCGACTAATTCGGACGGCGTACGGGCCGCCGCCGAGGAACATGCATGGCGCACACGGAATGTGCAGGTCATGCGCGCCGTGTGTTCAGGAACCGGCACGAGAGTGGCGGGACGCCGCCCAAGCCTTCTGTCGCGCGCCGCGGGCCGCGCGGCAGTCATCGCCAGCGTGTGGTTGGCGCTGCTGGCCCCGCACGCGTTCGGGACCGAACATCCCCGCGTCGCGCTGGTTTTCGAGCATGCTGGCGCGAGCCTCGCAGAGCTGGCGCCGATCTACGCGATGCACGAACCGTTCGGGCTCGGCATCTTTCCCCACATGCGGGATTCGGCCGAGATCGCCCGCACGGCTGCCGCGCATGGTCTGACGCCGATCCTCCACCTGCCGCTCGAGCCCGTCCACGCCGGGGACCTCGGGCCGGTGACCGGCACCGTGTGGGTGCGGATGACGGACGCCGAGATTGCGCGCGTGGTCGAGGGCGACTTGGACAGCGTTCCCGGCGTCGTCGGTGTCAGCAATCATGCCGGGTCGCTGGCGACGGCCGATCGCCGCGTCATGACGGCCGTCCTCGAAGTCCTCAGGGCGCGCGGGCTGTGGTTCCTCGAAAACCCGGAAACGGCCGAGTCGGTCGATGTCGAGACGGCGCGCCGTCTGGGCGTGCCAACCGTGACGACCACGACGTACCTTGATATCCCGCCGGATCACATCGCCGACAAGGTCCGCGGGCTCATCGCCCTTGCCGAGCGGCAGGGATGGGCGGTCGCAGGCGCCCACATCTCGACCGGCGCGCCCGACGTCGTGCAGCGCATGCTGCCCGAGTTCCGCCGCGCGGGGATCACGTTCGTGCCGGTCACCGAGTTCCTGACGCGCTAGACGCGCCTCGCATCTAGACCGGGGTTGTCTCCGAGTACCGCCCTGGGCAACCGACACGCCACGACGTCCCGGGGCCCACCGCGTCACGAGCCGGTGCCCGTCCGCGAAGCCGGCCGCAGCGGGAATAGCCGGAGCGCCACCGCGCCGAAAATGCTCTCCCGATCGCGCTCGCTGCGGGAGGCGAACCGCTCAAGCGCGTACTTGAGCGCGTTGCGATACCCTTCGCGGCCGGCGACGGGCGGGAAGTCGCTGCCCCACATCATGCGCTCCGGCCCGAACGCATCGTACGCCATCTCAAACAGGGGCGGGATCGTGGGCGGAAATGGAGGGTCCCGCATCGGCACAGGTCGCGGGCAGAATTCCCCGAGTCCATGAATCTTGACAAACACGTTCGGAAAGCGCGCGAGGTCGAAGACGCGTCGCCGCTCCTCGAGCGTGTAGTTCTCGGGACGATTGGACGCCCCGAGATGCTCGATCACGAGACGCAGATCTGAGCGCTCCTCCACCAAGCGCACGAACTCCCCGTCGACGAAATCCCCCGGCGCCCCCAGGCAACTGACCGAGAGGTCCAGAGCCGCCGCAGCCCGCCAGATCGCCCACCGATCGGGCTCGGGTGATCGAGTCGTGGCGCGGAGCCGTACCCCGCTCGCCCCCAGTTCGGCCAGCCGCCGTAGCTGGTCGCATGCGTCGGAGCGCGTTGCGTCCACGCCGACCACTGAGGCAAAGCGGCCGGGGAAGCGGCGCACGCAGTCATCCTGATAGTGGTTGTCGGTAATCCCGCTGATTTGGATCAACACCGCATGATCGACCTTGTTCGCGTCCATCTGATGCAGCAACAGCTCGACGGGCTCGGACCAAACCAGTGCGGCATGGCAGTGGCTGTCGACGACTCTCATGTGTCGCCACCGCCCTCAAACCCGCACAGATCAAGGCGTTCGACGCATCTCCACGGTTTCCGCTCCGTCATAAAACGGAAATCCAGGCTTCTAAGTTATCGCACGGTAGGCTAAGGCTGCGGATCATGGGCAATTTCTCGGAACAGTCGATCTGCCTCCGCCAATGCAGGACGCCAAACCACCTCTTCCGTGGCGCAGGGAATCTCAAATTCGTCAGCAAGCAACAGAATGACAGCTTCGAGAGGAATGCGCCGCGTTGGGAACTGCATATTCCCGCAACGGCTTATCCAAAGCCGCTTCATCCAGTCTCCCGTAGATGTGAAGATGTGCGTTAGGATGAACCGCACTGGCCTTCACGGCACGCTCATGATGGCGTTCGACAAATGGGCTCATCCGCCCTCTTTCGGGCGGGGGGGGTGGAGAAGAGCGCAAAGCCGCTCCGGACGCAGTTTGTGATTGGCGGGCCGTGGGGGGATCGAACCCCCGACGCCCGGGTTAAGAGCTTCAAACATATATTGTCGTCCCGTATCACGCTGCGCCCGCACGTGCCGTCCCCGTCGGCTTCGGCTCTTCGTTACGTTCGCGCGGTGCTCGTCGTCGGACACCAACCTGTTCCGTCACCGTTCGTTTCGCGCAGCGCTAGCAAGACTTGGCGACCCAATCGGGTAGACACGTTGGTTACTGCGCCACCCTACTCTATCATGTGTTTGGAAACTTGCTCCAGATTCTCTGTCGAGATCATCAAACACGGAGGATTCTTGCTATCTTCAGGACGGCGAGCCGAGCTGCGAGCTCCGATTGTCGCCCTGCTGCCTTTGGCCGGATGTCCATCAACGCACTGGAGAGCCGATCGCCGACGACGTGAACCTGACGCGCTGATGCGACGGACGCCAGGGTTCAGCGGCGGATTTGATGAAGATGGCGAACGAGGCGGCGCTGCTCGCGGCGGGAAGGCAACGGCTCGAGCCGGCGGCAGAGACAGTCTATGCAACTCTCCGCGAGGGAGCCCAGGGCTCTCCAGAATCCGACTCGCCGCAACGAATCCTTGGGTGGGAAAGGGGAGCGCGATGATCCAGATTCCGGAGTACACGGTCGAGTCGCGCGTCGACGTCGCCCCCGCGACGACGGCGCTGTTGATCGTGGACATGCAGAACGATTTCGTCAATCCCGAAGGGCGCCTCTGCGTGCCGGGCGCCGGGAACACCATCCCCGTGATCGCGGGGCTCCTCGCCGCCGCGCGGGCCCCCGGTATGCCGGTCATCTACACGCAGGACTGGCACGAGTCGGACGATCCCGAGGCGGCGCTGTGGGGGCCGCACGCCGAGGCGGGCACGTGGGGCGCCGAGATCGTCCCTGAGCTCGCGCCCAGGGCGGGCGACCTCGTCCTGCGGAAGGTGCGCTACGACGGATTTTACGGGACGCCGCTCGAACACGAACTCCACCGGCGTCGGATCGACACGCTCATCATCGTCGGTACCGTGAGCAACATCTGCGTGCTCCACACGGCGGGGAGCGCGGCGCTCCGGTGGTTTCGCGTGATCGTGCCCGTCGACGCGGTGTCGGCGCTCACGGAGTTCGACCAACACGCGACGTTCCGGCAGATCGCGTTTCTCTATCACGGCACGCTCGTCCGGGGCAGCGGGATCGTCGTGCGCGCACGCTGAGTGGTGCCTTCGAGACCCGGGCTGTGCGATGATGGGCGCTGCTTGGCGCATTCTTGGGGGCATGGTTGACTGGCGGAACAGCGAGCTCCAGCCATGCTTCAGCAACTATATCGCCGCCACCAGGAGGCGCTGAGTTATTAATAGTGGACTCGGTGATGCTCGTGGCACACTTTGGAACTTGATGAGATCGCTCGATTAGGAAGGATCGACTGGCTAGACCCCAGAACAGTTCGCCAAAACCTTCGTCTGGGGAGGAACTCGTGTGTCCAAACCCAATCTAGAAGAGTCTTCACGCTATCGGTGTTCCGACTTGCACCTCTGTTTAACCGGCTGAATACGATACGCTACTCGTGGCGCTGCGCACGCCGGCAGAGGGCTTGTGATCGAAGGACCCTCTGGTATAGGAAAGACCACGGCATGATATCCGCGGCGCTGTCGCCGGAGTCGACGGTGGATAAGCAAAGCATATACACCCTTCTCTGGCTTCCCAACAGAGGTAACTGCAATATTATTCACGGTTGGTCTGATAGCGGCGGCTGCCCCATTCTCTCTCAGCTCTCCATCTTGGAATCTTTAGATCCCCGATCTCTCTGCTAATGTCCGTGCCCAGCTTCGGATCCTGGAGCCAACTGCGCTTTACCTCGTCATCGTAGGCTTCGTGCCGCTGGGACAGCCTTATACGGCACTCTACCTAGGGTGTCGAGTTCGGCGCTCACAGCTGCACTCATTGCGGCAATCCGTACGTAGCCCATTGCTACTGCTATACCAACGAACCTTCTCACACGAGGCGCTGAAACTGGCACTAAATGATAACCGCAGCTGGAAAGGTTTTCGCAAATGGAGAGCCTGCTAGTGGAGCTAGCGTATTCGTTGTCTGGAATGCCTTGCGACCGACAATAACCGACAACGATGTATTCTTTAGGATCGACTTGCGTAAAGACCAAGAGAAATGGACGGTCATAGCGTCGCGACACGGTCTTACAGCTAGTAAGTGAATCTTCTCGAAAGAGGCCAAAGACCTGATCGTCTTAACCTTCGACGTCAAAGCGTTTGCGCAACCAACTACAAGCGATGCGAAGGTGCGACTTGAAGGCCTTCTTGCAACGGCTAAAGAAATTCAAAATCGTTTTCGAACGTTTCGTGATGAGAATTTCCAGATTCTTCATCCCTTTCCACGGCGAAGCCAAACGAGACGATACGTACAAGCAAATCGAATATCTCTATGCGCGCCAACTAAGCATAGGTGATTTTCCTTCCTGGAAAGCTTTTCTCGAGAGAACAAAAAGAATGAGACCGATGTCGAGGTCAAGCTTATCATAGATGATCTTCTCTCTGTTCTTGCCCGAATCTACGCGGCATTTTATTCGACAGGGCATACTGGCTATCTTACTGCGAAGATCGATATAGTGACGACCCTCAGGGAGACAACTAACTATACCGACAGACAAGCTGCTGAGGCAGCATCTAAGTATGTCAACGGCCTGATACAATCGGACAAAGATTTGGGAGATGCCCTTCGTAGACTGCAAGGGATACTCCTCTTGTTCCCTGTCTAAGCGACCTCGGCACGACACCCTTCCCGCCTGCGAGGACCACCCAAGCCCTCCGCAGGTCTATTCGCCGCACCTGCTGTCGAATGTGTGGCGTGCATCTGCCTGAAATTCCTGGATGAACACGGTGGAGGCTGAATGATGGCTATACAACCCTCACCGCGAGCGTCGATGGAAAGCCGGAGCTATTGCCAACACCTTATTGAAAGTAACCCACCTCCGCCGCTTTCGAATTGACCCACCCCGCCGAACCGGCGCATCACCGGCCGCCTGTCTAGAATTGACCCACCCCTTCACCGTCACGCCTTTGCCCTTAGCTATCTCGCCTGCGTCGTCTCGTCTAGTGTCACCCTGCGCTTGCGCGTGCCGTCCTGTGCTAGGTCCGACGTCGCGCCGTGTCATGCTGCGTCACCCTGTACCATCCCGTTCCGCACCGTCCGTTTGCAAAGCGTTAGCAAAAAAGGGTCCCGTCTCCGCACCAACACCACAGCGGTCTCAATTCCGCGACTACGGGAGCGCTTCGACTCTCGCTCGAAACACGTCCACGAACCGACCCATCCAGCCGACCGCCCGCTCCTCCAAGCGTTGAAGGTATTCTGTGGGCTCTCGATTGACACCGAAAACGGCGCGGCAACCGAAATCCGCTTAGCCCGCTTTTGCTCGAGACGCTCCCTATCCAGCGGTGCACCCAGCGCCTGCGCTATTGCTAGGCGATCGTTGGAGCAAAGCATCGAACGTTATTCGATTACGTTCTTGTTGTTCAGTATCAAATATCGATTATGTTTAACTCAAAAGTTACTGTCCGATAGTACGATTCGAACCGTGCAGTCGCGCTTGGACAGCGAGCCGGGGTGGATTCAGCACGGCGGCGGCATAGCGGTGCAGGTGCTCGCCGTGGGTGCGCTCGGAAGTGCAGCCTGCTACACGCCTGGCGAGCGGGAACGCCTCGACGGCCTGAGCGTGCGATTCGTGCGCGGACGCGTCGTGGGACCCTTCCCCGAGGTCTCTCGATCGCGGTACCTGCGTGCGCCGCGCTTACGGGTAGATCCCGCGGAGCAGGAGGGCGTCCGCCACCCGTCCCACCGCGCGGACGAGCGCCCCTGTCCGCATCTCCACGCTCTTCTCCTGAGAGGTCGCCAGCACTTCGCGGAAGCTCCGCACCATGATCCCCTCGAGCCGTTTGTTGATCTCCTCTTCGGACCAGAAGAACGACTGGAGATCCTGGACCCACTCGAAGTAGGAGACGATGACCCCGCCCGCGTTGGCGAGGATATCCGGAACGACAAGGACGCCGGCGGCGTTGAGGATCCGGTCCGCTTCCGGGGTGACCGGCCCGTTCGCTCCCTCTACGATCATGCGCGTCTTGATCCGCGGCGCGTTCTCGGCCGCGATCTGACCCTCGAGCGCGCTCGGGACGAGGAGCTCGCACGGCAGCTCGAGCAGGTCGTCGTTGGTGATCCCGTCCGCCGCCCCGTAATTGACGACGCCGCCCGTCCGCCCCTTGTGCCGCAGCAGCGCGCTAGGGTCGATGCCCTTCTCGTTATACACGCCTCCGGTGCTGTCGCTGGCCGCGATGATTCGGCAGCCCTGCTCGGCGAGGAGCTGCGCCGCGATGCTGCCGACGTTTCCGTACCCCTGCACGACGACCCGCGCCCCGGCGAGCGGCATCCCGAGGTGGCGCGCCGCTTCCCGGGCCGCGATCATCACGCCGCGTCCGGTTGCCTCGACCCGGCCGGCGGAGCCGCCGATCGCGAGCGGTTTGCCGGTCACCACCGCGGGGACCGAGTAGCCGCGGTGCATGCTGTACGTGTCCATGAGCCACGCCATCACCTGTGGGGTCGTGCCGACGTCGGGCGCCGGAATGTCACTCTCCGGCCCGATCAGCGGCATGATCTCGGTCGTGTAGCGGCGCGTGAGGCTCTCGAGCTCCCGCCGCGAGAGCTCCTTCGGGTTACAGACGACGCCGCCTTTTGCGCCGCCGTAGGGCAGCCCCACGACGGCGCACTTCCACGTCATCCACATCGCGAGCGCCCGGACCTCGTCCAGGGTCACGTCCGGATGGTAGCGGATGCCGCCTTTGGTGGGACCCAGCACGGTGCTGTGGTGGACGCGGTACCCCGTGAACACGCGCACGGATTCGTCCTGGAATTCGACGGGAAAGTTCACGGTCAGTTCCCGCTTGGGCTCCAGGAGCAGGTCGCGTACCCCGTGCTTCAGCTCAAGCACGTCAGCCGCGGCCGAGAACTGCTGGCGCGCAGCCTGCCAGGGGTCCGCACGCGGTGCCGTCGCCGCCGCCTTCGCTGACCGATCCGCCATCTGCCGTCTCCTCCCGTCCCCACCGTTTGGATTCCGAGACGCACGAGGTGCGCAGGGTTGTTCCGATTCCGCGCCGCCTCCACCAACATAGTGGAAGACCCCTCCCAGGGCCATCCGGTCTGCAGAGTAATTTGCCTCGCACGCCGGCTGTGGGTTTCGCCGCGGCAGGCCGGACCCGAGCGGCAGCGAACGGGGAGCGCGGTCCCGGAGGAGGGTGAGGGCGAACACCGGCTCGCCGAGCGCTTGCGCAGCCGCGGCGCCGGGGTGATCGTCAGAAGCACGGTCGCCCGCGTGGATCGCCCCTGCGATTCATCTGGTATCGCAACGGCACCAGCGCCAAACTCGGACGCCTGGAGAATGTGCCGTGGCAGGAGGAGGGAGATACAATTCGACAGACGCACAAGCCACGCATCGACCAGGAGCCGTTGCTTGCTTGGGCGGATCGCCTCGGGTACGTCCTGATCCTACTGCTGGCGCTAATCCTCCTCTTGGCGTTGGGATTGGCTGGTTTCTCCCACCGGCCAATGCCCATGTCGTGAGAATGATAATCCCAACCGGGCTCAGGATAGGGGTGAGCGGGGCGAGAGACGATCCTCACGTACCGTCTCGCGTGTCCTGTCACGAAAGGGTGGTGATCCCGGCGCCCGGAAACCGTGTGCGCGATCTTAGGGGTTGCAGAAGGAGTTCCTTTATGCGCACCGTGCCCTGTATAGGCGAGAAGCGGGTTTCCGCCGAACCACCAAATGATCCGCATGGGAGCGTCGGCCGAACGGGACAAGGGGGAAGACGATGAAGCGGCTGGCAATCGCGGTGCTTGCGATGGGACTGTGTTTAGCGGTGGCCGGGAGGGGCGCGGCGCTAACTGGGGCGCGACAAGGATGCATCTTGGTGTTCAATACGACTCCGACTGACATTGGTATTCTTGTGCGAAGGTCAACCGATGACTCCGGGCAACCCTGGGGCATTCGCAGGGGCGGCTTCGTGTGGTTGGAGATCTATGGAAAGCCCATTCTTGTATCCGAGCAAACCTTAGTGTGGTACAAAAGTTCACTCGGAAATTCGCAGCAGATTTCCCTAAAGGACCACAATAATGCCAGGTTTGACGTACATGCTACAGGGGGACCCATCGGTTGCACGAAAGCATGGGAAGTACATTTTAGCGGGACCCTGTGATCCGATCACCCTACCTCACCCGCTGAGGTTCGGGGATGCTTGCCCTTTCTTCCACCGAGACCGCAGGTTCTCGGGCACGCCCCCCTCGCGTGGCATCAAAAATGCATCCGCCTGCCTCGAGATGGGAACAGCGACAGAGCAGCAAGCGAAAGCCACCGCGCGCAAAAAACCCTTGATGTGATGGGCCGTGAGGGGATCGAACCCCCGACGCCTGGGTTAAAAGCTCACCACCCCAATTGTCGCTCAGTACAAACCTGTACCGGGGAGCGTCGTCCCGCGCGGGTCCTCACTGCGAGGTGTGTTATTGTGTGTCATCGTGTACGATCCCTTTCCGCACCGTCCGTTTGCAAAGCGTTAGCAACCGCTGAATATCGCCGCCATCCATAACGAAAACAGTATCAAATCGCAACGGTCGTAAATCAACTGGTGATCACTCTGACATTTCTTGGAATTGGACTTGGTGCAGCAGTCTCTTTTTTGATAGCTTTGATGAGTAGTCTGGACTTCAGTGCCGTTGTTACGTTCCTGGCGCTGGGAGTAGTAGTTACGGTGTTGTGCGGGCTGTTGTCCAGCGTTTCGTATTTCGGCCAGAGGCGCAAAGTTGAAGAAATTAGGCAAAGACACAGGTCTGATCCGATCCCCATTGCACCATCGGACTTGTAACGTCTGGTAGGGGATCTTTCCAAACCCAGGCAGCCGGGCCACGGCTTCGTTTCCCTCGCGGCTGCGATGCGGCCCTGCACGTTCGCCTTCCACCACGTCTGATAGCAGGCCGTCGAACAAAACCGCCCCCGTGCGCGTGATGGTCAGGTACGCAGCGGCCCGGTGGTTCTCCCGGAGGATTCTCAGACTCGGGTTCGGACTGACGGTCACGGGCGAGCGGCACATCCCCCGAAGAGGCCCGATCATCCTCGCCCCAAACCACAGAAGCGACATCGACGCGGTGGTGCTGGGGGCGGCTGTGCCGCGCCGCTGTACCTTCCTCGCCGCGGCGGAACTGCTCACGAGGCCTGTCCTCGGAAGGCTGATCCGCCTGTTTCCCGTCGTGCCGATCAGACGCGGAGGGTTCGACCGCCGCGCGATCGAGGACTGCCTTGCACGCCTCGACCGCGGCGAGGCGCTTGTAATCTTCCCGGAAGGCAATATCAGCGCCGACGGAAGACTTCAGCGCGCCCAAGACGGCATGGCATTCGTGGCGGCCCGGGCCCATGCCGCGATCATCCCGGTGGGGATCGTGGGGACACATGAGGTGTGGCCGTCGGGAACGACCTGGCCTCGCCGCGGGAGGATCGCTGTTCGCATTGGCGAGCCCATCGCCCCGCCGGAGGCGCCGTCGAGACACGAGCAATCGGCGCTGACCGCGCGCGTGATGGAAGCGATCACGCGGTTGGCGTATGACTGCGGATTCTAGTGAAACCGATCACCTAATCTGGGGTCAACCCGATCAGGTTGTCCGATAACTACCGATCAGCCAGTCTGGCGGATCCAGCGGGTCCCCAGCGCCGCCCCCTGTGCCCCCCCCCCCGCAAAACGTGCGATTCCGCTGGCAGAGGACGATTGGCGTGGGACGCTCGAATGTCTGTGGCGCGCGCAGGAATACGGGCGGCGCGCCGACGCGACGGAGAGGCAATGACAGCGAGGCGACGATGAAGGCATCAGAAATTCCAAGCGCGGTGGCGGCAGGGATGTCCACGGCCACAGGGCTTGGCCTGAGGGTCGATGACGCGGTTGTTCTTCAGGACTCGAACCGGCTCGCGGTGCGCCTGCTGCCTTGTGACGTTCTTGCTCGGGTCGCGCATGTAGCGCATCAGGCCAGGCGCAGAGTTCGAGGTCGAGGTCGCTCGACGGCTTGCCGAAACCGATAGCCCGGTGGCCGAGCTTGAGCCTCGGGTGGAGCCGCGTGTCTACGTGCGTGACGACTTCGTGGTCACGCTGTGGACCTACTACGAGCCTGTGCCGCCAGGAGATGTCGCGCCGCGCGACTATGCGCAGGCGCTCGAGCAGCTGCATGCCGGCATGCGACAGATCGATGTGACTGCGCCGCACTTCACGGATCGGGTCGCGGAGGCGCAGCGGCTGGTCGGCAACCGCGCGCAGACTCCGGAGCTTGCCGACTCGGACCGGGACCTTCTCATCAACACGCTGCGAAGCGTTGAGGCGCGCGATCGCCGATCGCGGCGCGCACGAGCAGCTGCTCCATGGCGAGCCGCATCCGGGCAACTTGCTCAGAACGAAGAAACGGCTGCTGTTTGTGGATCTCGAGACGTGTTGCCGCGGACCTGTCGAATTCGACGTCGCACATGCCCCCGAAGAAGTCGGCGAGCACTATCTCAACTGCTGATCAAGACCTGCTTCGCGAGTGCCGGGTCCTCATGCTGGCGATGGTCGCAACGTGGCGCTGGGATCGAGACGACCAACTCCCGAACGGGCGCCAACTGGGCACTGAGTTGCTCAGCCAGATCCGAGCAGCGCTGGATCGCTACGGATTGGATGCTTCTCCCTAATCGCAGAACGGAGACGACAGCTGACCGTTTGGCGCGCATAAACGGCATGGCGCGCATGTTCGGCAGGTAGTGGGAGGCCCCGGCGTCCGTGCCGCCACCGTCTGCGGGGCGTTGCAAAGGGGGCGCAACCGTCCAGACCGGCCGCGGCGTTGGGGCTCCAGGGCAACGTCGTGTGTCTGGCGGGACGCTGCAGACGGTCTCAGGTCACGGGAGTGCTCCACTACCACAAAGCCGGACGCCCGCCAAGGGGATGATCCCCAAAGAATTAGCAGTGGATTAGCAGCCTGAAAGTGACCTTGCGGACCTTGATTTGGTGGGCCGTGAGGGGATCGAACCCCCGACGCCCGGGTTAAAAGCCCGGCGCTCTACCCGCTGAGCTAACGGCCCCAGCAGTATTCTAGCAGAGGCCCGTCAGGCTGGCAAAATCGGCGCGCAACGCCTGCTCCAGGGGATCATCACCGCGGACCCGAATGCACTCTCGGGCGCCGGCATCACCTGCCTCGGCCTGCCCACCAATCTTTCCGGTCTCGGAGGAGCGCATGGCGGTCGCCCGGCGGTGCGCCGTGATCCTCGGCGCAAGCAGCGGTTTTGGCGAGGCGGCGAGTCTGGAACTGGCGCGCGCCGGCTTCGACATCGTCGGCGTCCACTTGGATCGCAAAGGGTCAATGCCGCACGTCGAGGAGGTGATCAACAGAGTCCGGGCCGCCGGACGGGAGGCGATCTTCTTCAACGTCAACGCCGCCGACCCGGAGCGGCGCGTCGAGGTGCTCGCGCGCGCCAAGGCCGCGTTCGGAGAATTCCCGGGCGTCCACATTCTGCTGCATTCGCTGGCGTTCGGCAACCTCCGTCCGTTCATCGCGCAGGACCCCGCGGACGCCATCACGCCCGCGCAGATGGATATGACACTCTCCGTGATGGCCCACAGCCTCGTCTACTGGGCCCAGGATCTTGTGTACGCGGGGCTGCTGCGGCGCGGCGACAAGGTCTTCGCCATGACGAGCGCTGGCGGGACCCGGGTGCTGCCAAACTACGGCGCGGTCTCGGCGGCGAAGGCGGCGCTCGAGGCCCACGTCCGCCAGTTGGCCATGGAGCTCGCGCCGCGCGGGGTCGCCGTGAACGCCATCCGAGCCGGGGTAACCGACACTCCGGCTTTGAGAAAGATCCCGGGACACGAACTCATCTCCGACCACGCGCGGCTGAGAAATCCTTCCGGCCGCCTCACGACGACCGAGGACGTCGCGCGGGCGCTGGTCGCCCTCAGCGCCCCCGGAACAGAATGGATCACCGGCAACGTGATCGGCGTCGACGGCGGGGAAGATATCGTAGGGTAATGGTCCTGCCGCGGGTCGCCGCGTCGATGCAAGCACGCCGCACGATCGCCGGCCCGCGGCCGCCTCGATCCGCTACTTCCGCTGGTCGATCGGCACGTAGGTACGGTTCAGGGGACCGACGTACTCCGCCCGCGGCCGAATCAGCCGGTTGTCGGCGAACTGCTCGAGCACGTGCGCGCTCCACCCCGAGATCCGGCTCACTGCGAACACCGGCGTGAACAGATCGATCGGAATGCCGAGCGCGTAGTAGCACGTCGCCGAGTAGAAATCCACGTTGCAGTGCAGATGTTTCTCGACGAGCATGTACTTCTCGATCTCCCGCGACATCTCGTACCATTTGAGCTGGCCCGTTTGACGGCACAGCTCCTCGGACATCTTGCGCAGGTGCGTCGCGCGCGGGTCTTCCGTCTTGTAGACGCGGTGTCCGAACCCCATGATCTTCTCTTTGTTGGCCAGTATCTGCTTGACCGTGGGGACGGCGTTCGATACGTCGCCGATCTTCAGGAGCAGGCGCATCACCGCCTCGTTGGCGCCGCCATGCAGGGGCCCCTTGAGCGTGCCGATCGCCGAGGTGATCGCCGAGTGCATGTCCGCGAGCGTCGCCGCGGTCACCCGCGCGGAGAACGTGCTCGCGTTGAGCTCGTGATCGGCGTGAAGGATGAGGGCGATGTCGACCGCCCGGGTCGCGGTCGCATCGGGCCGCTCGCCGCGCAGCATGTACAGAAAGTTCGCGGCGTGCCCGAGCCCCGGATCCGGCGCGACCGGGGGCTTGCCGTTGCGCGTCCGGTCGATCGCCGCGACGATCGTCGCGATCTGCGCGGTCAGCCGCACCGATTTCCGTACATTGGCGGGCTGGCCGTTGTCCCTGGCATCGGGGTCGTAGACACCGAGCGCCGAGACCGCCGTGCGCAGCACGTCCATCGGCAGGGCGTCCTTCGGCACGCCCTTGATGATCGCCATCACCGGCTCCGGCAGCGGGCGCGCCCCGCGCAGCTCCCGGTTCAGCGCATCGAGTTGGGAGCGCGTCGGCAGATCGCCGTACCACAGCAGGTACGCGACTTCCTCGAACGACGCGTGGTCGGCCAGATCGTGGATGTCGTACCCTTCGTACAGCATCCGCCCCTCGACGCCGTCGACGAAGCAGATGCGGCTGTGCGCCGCGACGATCCCTTCGAGGCCCTCGACCACCTGCGGCGACGCGCCGGAGCTCTCTGGAGCCGGCATGAGTGTTCGCCTCCTCGGCAAGTCTGGATCTTGCCCTACCCTGACCGTACCACCCCGCGCGGCGCTGTCAATGCGCCCGGCGGCCCGCTACACGTCCGAGACCGCGGCCTTGAGGTCGCGCACAAATGCGCCGACCCGATTGAGATCGGCGGGGTCGTCCTCAAGCATCTGCACCAGGACGCTGCCGACGATCACCCCGTCGGCGAACCGTGCGACCTGCTGCGCCTGGCTAGGACGGCTGATGCCGAAGCCGACGCACACCGGCGTCTCGGTTTCCGCCTTGATCCGACGGACGAGCGCCCCGAGCTCCGGCGGCACTTCGTCGCGGACGCCGGTCACGCCGGTGCGCGAGACACAGTAGATGAAGCCCGTGGAGACCCCGGCGACCGTCCGGATGCGCTCCTCGGTGCTGGTCGGCGCGAGCAGGAACACAGTGGCCAGCCCCGCCGCGCCGGCCGCAGCGGCCATGTCGCCGCCGTCCTCCGGCGGGAGGTCCGCGGTGATCACGCCGTCGAGCCCCGCGTCCACGGCCTCCCGGCAGAACCTCGCGAGCCCGCGGTGCAGGAACAGGTTGTAGTAGGTCATGAACAGTAGCGGCACCTCGACGTTCCGGCGGATGCGCGCGACCAGGTCGAGCGCGCGCCCCAGGCTCATGCCGCGCCCGAGGGCGCGAAACCCGGCGCGCTGGTTGACCGGGCCGTCCGCGATCGGGTCGCTGAACGGCACGCCGAGCTCGACGGCGTCCGCGCCGGCCTCCGCCAGCATCCCAACGAGGCGCTCGGTCGCGGCCTCATCCGGATCTCCCGCCATGATGTACGGGATCAACGCCTTGCGCCCTTCGGCCCGGCGGGCCGCGAGCGCGCGCACCAGCCGGTTGCGGGCGGCGTCCTGACGGCCGGCCGCGCGCACCCCGGTCATCGGTGCGCTCCCAGGTCTTCGCCCATCGCCTGGGCGACGATGTGGACGTCCTTGTCGCCGCGGCCGCTCAGGTTGACGATGATGACCTTGTCGCGCCCGAGTGCCGGCGCGAGCGTCTTGAGGTAGGCCAGCGCGTGGGACGACTCGAGGGCCGGCAGAATCCCCTCGATCCGGCACAGCTGGTGAAACGCCTCGAGCGCCTCCTGATCCGTCACCGAAACGTAGCGGGCGCGTCCGGTGTCCTTGAGGTACGAGTGCTGCGGCCCGACGCCCGGGTAGTCGAGCCCCGCCGAGATCGAATGGGTCGGGACGACCTGGCCCCCGTCGTCCTGCAGCAGGTAACTGTAGGCACCGTGCAGCACGCCCGGGCTGCCGGCGCTCAGCGACGCCGCGTGCGCGCCGCTCGCGAGACCGCGGCCGCCCGCCTCCACCCCGACGATCGCGACGCCGGGGTCGCCCAGGAACGCGTGGAACAGGCCCATCGCGTTGCTGCCGCCTCCGACGCACGCTACCAAACAGTCCGGAAGCCGCCCCTCCGCAGCCAGGATCTGCTCGCGCGCTTCGGCGCCGATGACCGCGTGGAAGTCGCGGACGATCGTGGGGTACGGGTGCGGCCCCGCCACCGTGCCGAACACGTAGAACGTGTCGCGCACGTTCGTCACCCAGTCCCGCAGCGCCTCGTTGATCGCATCTTTGAGGGTCCGGCTGCCGCCCTCCACCGAGATCACCCGCGTGCCCAGCAGGCGCATGCGGAACACGTTGAGGGCCTGCCGCTCCACGTCCTCCGACCCCATGTACACGTCGCACGGCAGGCCGAACGCCGCGGCCGTCGCCGCGGTGGCGACGCCGTGCTGACCGGCGCCCGTCTCCGCGATGATGCGGCGCTTGCCCATCCGGACGGCGAGCAGCACCTGGCCGACCGTGTTGTTGATCTTGTGGGCGCCCGTGTGCAGCAGGTCCTCGCGCTTGAGGTAGATGCGGGCGCCGCCGTACGCCTCGGTGAGGCGGCGCGCCAGGTACAGCGGGGTGGGGCGCCCGCAGAACTGGCGCAGATAGTAGGTGAGCTGGGTCTGAAACGCGGGGTCGCGGCGCGCCTCGTCGTGCGCCGCCTCCAGTTCCTCCAGCGCGGGGATCAGCGTCTCCGGCACGTACCGGCCCCCGTACGGCCCGAACCGTCCTCTCGGCGGCGCGCCCGCCGGACTCTGTGCCGTCATGACCGCACCTCCGCAGAATTCCATTCCATCACGCGGGCGACGAACGCGCGAATCTTCGCGGGATCCTTCGCCCCGTCGGTCTCCACGCCGGATGCCACGTCGACCGCGTACGGCCGCGCCGCCCGAATCGCGTCGGTGACGTTCTCCGCCGTGAGGCCGCCGGAAAGGATCACCGGGCCGGCGCTCGCCGCGCGCGCGGCGAGCGTCCAGTCAAACACCCGTCCGGTCCCGCCCATCTCGCCCGGCACGTGCGTGTCGAGGAGAAACGCCGCCACGCGGTACCGCTCGAGCTGGCGGAGGCTCCCCTCGTCCCGCATCTTGATCCCCTTGATCACCGGCCGGTCGAACCCGAGGCAAAACTCCGGGCTCTCCGCCCCGTGCAGCTGCAGCAGGTCGAGCCCGCAGAGATCCGCGATCTTCTGGATCACGTCCGCGTCCTCGTCGGCAAACACCCCCACCTTCGAGACAAACGGCGGCAGCGCCCGGGCGATCGCGCGCGCCACCTCCGGCGGGACGTACCGCCGGCCGGGCCGCCAGAAGTTGAGGCCGATCGCGCTCGCCCCGGCCGCCACGGCCGCGTGCGCGTCCTCGGGCCTCCGGATGCCGCAGATCTTGACGCGCACCATCGCAGTGTCCCGGGCCGAGTCGACGGGCCCTACGGCTCCGTCCGGGCCGGTGCCGCGCGGAAGTAGTCCATGCCCATGCGCTCAACGCACAGCTGCAGCGTGGCCTGGGCCTCGCGCCGCGCGACCCGGCTGCCCTCGATGATGATTTCCTCGATCCGCGCGGGGTCCGCGGCCCACCGGGCCCGCCGCTCGCGGATCGGCTCGAGAAACTCATTGAGCGCCCGCGCCAGGCGCTTCTTCACCTCGACATCGCCCACCGTGCCCTTCCGGTACCGGTCCTTCAGCTCCTCGACCTCGGCGGTGTCCCGGTTGAACGCGTCGTGATAGATGAACACGGGATTGCCCTCGACGTGGCCGGGATCCGTCGGGTGGATGCGGGTCGGATCGGTGAACATCCCGCTCACCTTCTTCGTCACCGCCGCGGCGTCGTCCGAGAGGTAGATCGCGTTGTCGAGCGACTTGCTCATCTTGGCCTGGCCGTCGGTGCCGACGAGCGTGCCGACGCGCCCGGTGACCGTCTCCGGCTCGGGAAACACCGGGCCGTAGAGCTCGTTGAACCGCCTGGCGATCTCGCGGGTGACCTCGAGGTGGCTGGCCTGGTCCTTGCCCACCGGGACCACATCGGCCCGGACCATCAGGATGTCCGCGGCCTGGAGCACGGGGTACGACAGGAGTCCGAGCGTCGCCGTCTCGAGCTTGAGGTCGCGCATCACGTCCTTGAGCGTCGGCACGCGCTGGAGGCGCGGCACCGTCGTCAGCATCGTGAAGATCAGGTAGAGGACGGCGACCTCGGGCACGAGCGACTGCAGGTAGATCGTGCTGCGCTCGGGATCGATCCCGACGGCCAGGTAGTCCAGCATCAGATCCAGGATGTGCTGGCGGATCTCCCGGGTGCGGTCGGCCCCCGTCGTCAGCACGTGATAGTCCGCGATCAGGAAGAAGCACTCGTACTCCTCCTGCAGCCGCAGCCGGTTCTCGAGCGAACCGACAAAGTGTCCGAGATGGAGCCGGCCGGTCGGCCGATCGCCCGTCAAGAGACGCCCCTTCTTACCCGGCGCCACCGGTCGAGCGAGTCTGTCGCGTGTCCGCGCTTCCGCCATGCCCGCCTCCCTCACGCTCGTCCGAGCAGTTCCCGCACACGGGCGGCGGGATCGGCCGCCCGCATCAGCGCCGTGCCGACGAGGATCGCGTCGACGCCGAGCCGGTCCATCTCCTCGACGTGCGCGCGTTCCTCCACCCCGCTTTCACCCACGACCACGATGCCCGGCGGCACGAGCGGCCGCAGGCGGCGGGTCACCTCGAGGCTCGTCGTCAGCGTATCCAGGTTGCGATTGTTGATGCCGACCAGCACCGGGCGCGCCCCGAGCGCCCGCGAAAGCTCGGCCTCGGAGTGCGCCTCGACGAGCGCCGCCATCCCGAGATCCCCGGCGAGCCCCGCGAGATCGCGCAGCCGCCCGTCGTCCAAGATCGCGACGATGAGCAGCACCGCGTCCGCGCCGATCGCGCGCGCCTCGTGCACCTGGTACGCGTCGAGCACGAAGTCTTTCCGGAGCACCGGCACCGCGACCGCGCGCCGGACCGCGACGAGATGCCCGTCCTCGCCCCGGAAGAACCGCGCGTCCGTCAGCACCGAGATCGCCGCAGCTCCGTTGTCGGCGTAGAGGCGGGCGACGGCCGCCGGATCGAACTCGGGCCGGATCGTCCCCGCGGACGGGGACGCGCCTTTGACCTCCGCGATCAGCCGCAGCGGCGGCCGCGTGACGGCCGCGAGAAACGGCCGGGCGGGCGGCGCATCGGCGGCGCGGCGGCGCACCTCGTCGAACGGCACGCGGGCCCGGCGGGCGGCGAGCTCCTCGCGCTTGTGGGCCACGATCTCCTGCAGCACGCCCATCCGCGTTACCTCTCGCCCGCCGCGCGCACAGCCGTCACGCGAACTTCGTCCGGAGGCGGAGCGCCTCGAGCTTCGCGTAGGCCGCGCCGGAGCCGAGGCTCTCCTCCGCGCGCGCCAAGCCCTCCGCCACGGTCGCGGCGATCCCGGCGGCCACGAGCGCGGTGCCGGCGTTCAGCAGCACGATGTCGCGCCTCGGCCCGCGCTCGCCCTGCAGGATCCCCACCGTAATCTCGGCGTTCTCCTGGGGCGTGCCGCCCCGCAGCGCGTCGAGCGACGCGCGCGCGAGCCCGAATTCCTCGGGAGTGATCGTATACGTCCGCACCCCGCCGCCGGACATCTCCGAGACCTGGGTCGGACCCGTCAGCGAGATCTCATCCATCCCGTCGTGCCCGTGCACGACGAACGCGCGCTCCCCGCCGAGGCCGGCGAGCACCCGCGCCATCACTTCCGTGTGCGCCGCGGTGGGCACGCCCATCAGGTAGCGGGTCGCGCGGGCGGGATTCGTCAGCGGGCCGAGAATGTTGAACACGGTCCGGATCGCGATCTCCCGGCGCGGGACCACCGCGTGCCTGAACGCCGGGTGAAACTGCGGGGCGAACAAGTACCCGACCCCGATCTCCTCGACGCACGCCTGGACGACATCGGGCGACACGGTGATGTTGACGCCGAGCGCCTCGAGCACGTCGGCGCTGCCGCTGCGGCTGCTCGCCGCGCGGTTGCCGTGCTTCGCGACGTGGGCGCCGGCCCCCGCGATCACGAACGCGGTCGTGGTGGAGATGTTGAACGTGTTGAGCCGGTCGCCGCCGGTCCCGACCACGTCGACCAGATGCTTAACCGCCGGCGTAATCACGACCGCGTGCTCGCGCATCGCCCGCGCAAACCCGGTGATCTCCTCGACCGTCTCGCCGCGCATCGCGAGCGCGGTGATGAACGCGGCGATCTGCGCCGGGGTCGCCTCGCCGTCCATGATCAGCGCCATCGCGTCGTGCGCCTCGGCCTCGGTCAGGCGCTCGTGCGCGGCGACCCGCGCGATCGAATGGCGGAGCGGCATGGCCCTATCCCCCCGCGCCGACGTGGTAGTCGGCGCTGCCCGAGGCGGACGCCGGGGTCGCGGCGGGCGGCCGCGCATCGCGCGCCAGCCGCAGGAAATTTCGTAGCAGCGCGTGGCCGTGCTCGGTCAGGACAGACTCGGGATGGAACTGGACGCCCTCGACGATCGCGCGGCGGTGCCGGAGGCCCATGATCACCCCGTCCTCCGTGCGCGCCGACACCTCGAGGTCCGCCGGCAGGCCGGCCTCGTCCACCACGAGCGAATGATACCGCGTCCCCACGAACGGACTCGGCAGCCCCTCGAAGATCGTCCGCCCGTCATGGTGGATCGCGGACGTCTTCCCATGCACGGGCGCCGCGCCGCGGATCACCGGCGCGCCGCAGGCCGCCCCGATGCACTGGTGGCCGAGGCACACGCCGAAGATCGGGACGCGCCCGATCAGGGCGGCGATCGCCGGGGTGCTGACGCCGGCCTCGTCGGGTGTGCACGGCCCCGGCGAGACCACCACGGCGTCCGGACGGAGGGCGAGGATCTCCGGTACCGTGATCGCATCGTTCCGGTAGACGCGCGGCTCCTCGCCGAGCTCGCCGAGATACTGCACGAGGTTGTAGGTGAACGAGTCGTAGTTGTCGATCACGAGGATCATCGCCGTCTCCCGCCTACAGGCCCCGCGCCGCTATCTCGATCGCGCGAATCAGCGCCTTCGCTTTGTTGATCGTTTCGTCGTACTCGCTCTCCGGCACCGAATCCGCGACGATCCCCCCGCCGGCCTGGACGTACGCAGTGCCGTCCTTGATCGCGAGCGTCCGGATCGCGATGCACGTGTCGAGCGCGCCGCCGAAGCCGACATACCCGACCGCGCCCGCGTACGGTCCGCGCGCGGTGGGCTCCAGCTCGTCGAGGATCTCCATCGCCCGCACCTTGGGCGCGCCGCTCACCGTGCCGTGTGGGAACACCGCGCGCAGCACGTCGAACGCGTCCCGCCCGGGGCTGAGGCGGCCCTGCACGAGGCTCACGATGTGCATCACGTGCGAGTAGCGCTCCACCGTCATCAGCTCGGGCACCCGCACGGTCCCGAAGCGCGAGATGCGCCCGACGTCGTTGCGGGTCAGGTCGACGAGCATCACGTGCTCCGCCCGCTCCTTCTCGTCCGCGAGCAGTTCGTCGGCGAGTGCCTGGTCCTCGGCGTCGGTCAGGCCGCGGCGGCGCGTGCCCGCGATCGGCCGCATCTCGACGAGATCCCCCTCGAGCCGCACGAGCAGCTCCGGGGACGCGCCGACCAGCGTGCCGTCGCCGCCCCCGAGATAGAACATGAACGGCGAGGGATTGAGCATCCGGAGCGCGCGATAGATCGCGAGCGGGTCGAGGTCCCCGATCTCCTGGGCGAACCGCTGCGAGAACACGATCTGAAACGCGTCGCCGGCGTGAATGTACTCGCGGCACCGCCGGATCGCCGCCAGGTAGCGCTCCCGCGTCATGTTCGAGCGGAGCGGCAGCGCCCGCGGCTGCGAGGGGGGCGCCTCGGGCAACGGCCGCCGAAGGAGCTCCACCCACGCCTCGATCCGCTCCCGCGCCGCGCGGTACGCGCGCTCGGCGCCGTCCTCCACGAACGCGTTCGCCACGATCCGGAGCCGGGGCCGCGCGTGGTCGAAGATGACAACGGTGTCGGCGAGGGACAGCTCGAGGATCGGAAAGCCGCGGTCGTCGGGGGGGCGGTGGGGCAGGTGTTCGATCGTGCGAATCAGGTCGTACGAGAACGCGCCGACGAGCCCGCCGTAGAACCGCGGCAGCGTCGGATCCTGCACCGGTCGATAGCGGCGCAGAATCTCGCGCGCGGCCTCGAGCGGGTCCTGGGCGACGCGCCGCGCGACGCCGCCCTCTGTGATCTCGACGCCGTCGAGCGTGGCGCGCAGCGTCAGCGACGGGTCCCCGCCGAGGAACGAGTACCGCGCGACCTTCTCGCTGCCCTCGATACTTTCGAGCAGAAAGGCGTGGGGCAGGTGCCTGAGGCGCATGAACGCGGAGATCGGGGTGTCCAGATCGGCGAGCACCTCGCACGACACCGGGACGAGGTTGCCCTCGCGTGCCCGCCGGTCGAACTCCGCCACCCCAGGTTCCAGCACCACCGCGCGCGCCATCGGTTCCGCTCCTACTCGACGCGCCGCGCGGCGTCGACCTGCGCGCGCGCCTCACCGGCGCGCGCGAGCATGGCGCCGAGGCGCTCCGGGTCCGCGAGCGCACCCTCGAGCTCGCCGAGCCGCGACTGGAACGCCTTGACCGCGTCCGTGATGGCGTCGCGGTTGAGCCGGCAGATCTGGGTCCACATGTCGATCGAGCTCCCGGCGACGCGCGTCGCGCCCAAGAACGACGGCCCGGCCGCCCGCTCGGCGCCGCCGCTCGCGATGGCCATCAGCGCGGCCGCGATCAAATAGGGAAGGTGGCTGACCACCGCCACCACGCGGTCGTGCTCGGCCGGCTCCATGACGATCGGGGTCGCGCCGAGCGCGCCCGCGAATTCCGACAGGCGCTCGACCGCCGCCGGGTTGGTGCGCGCGGTCGGCGTGATGAGATACATCGTCCCCTCAAACAGATCGGGCGAGGCCGCGCCGATCCCGCGGCCCTCGTTCCCGGCCATCGGATGGCCGCCGAGAAAGACGACGCCGCTGTTGGGCCGCACCAGCGGCTCCACCGACCGGACGATCTCCGTTTTCACGCTCGCGACGTCGGTGAGGATTGCGCCGTGCTTGAGGAGCGGCAGCACCCGCCGCGCCATCGGGATGACGCGCTCCGGGGGCGTCGCGAGCACGACGAGGTCGGCATCGGGGACGCCGTCCGTGGGATCGAGCGTCCCCCAATGGATCGCGCCCCGCTGGGTGGCCGCGGCGATCGTCTCGAGGACGCGTGCCACCCCGACGACCTCGCCGGCCAGGCCGCGGCGGCGCACGGCCATCCCGAGCGAGCCGCCGACTAGGCCCACGCCGATGACCGTCACGCGGCCGAACAGGGGCATCGGACCGTCACACCCTCCGCCCGACCGCGAGCGCGATCGCGTCGAGCTCCTGCATCAGCACGGCGAAGTTCTGCGGGGTGAGCTGCTGCGGCCCGTCGCTCAGCGCCTTGTCGGGCTCGGGGTGCACCTCGACGAGCAGCCCGTCCGCGCCCGCGGCGACCGCGGCCCGCGCCATCGGCGTCACGAGGTTCCACTTTCCCGTGCCTTGAGAGGGATCGACGATCACTGGGAGGTGGCTCAGCCGCTTCAGCACCGGCACCGCGTTCAGGTCGAGTGTGAACCGCGTGTAGGTCTCGAACGTCCGGATGCCGCGCTCGCACAGCACGACGTTGGGATTGCCCTCGGCCATGATGTATTCGGCCGCGAGCAGCATCTCCTCGATGGTGGCGCTCGGGCCGCGCTTCAGCATCACGGGATGGCCGGTCTGACCGGCGTCGCGCAGCAGCGTGTAGTTCTGCATGTTGCGGGCGCCGAGCTGGATCATGTCGGCGTACTTCACCACGAGATCGAGCTGGCGGTTGTCCATCGCTTCGGTGACCACCGGAAGTCCGGTCTCATCGCGCGCCTCCGCGAGGATCTTGAGCGCCTCCTCTTCGAGCCCCTGGAACGAGTAGGGAGACGTGCGGGGCTTGAACGCGCCCCCGCGCAGCAGCTGGGCTCCGGCGAGCTTCACGGCCCGGGCGGTCTGCAGCACCTGGTCGCGCGTTTCCACGGAACAGGGCCCCGCTATGACCACGACGCGGCCGCCGCCGATCGCGACGTCGCGCACCCAGACCGTCGTGTCCTTGCCGCCGTGAAATTCGCGGCTGACGAGCTTGTAGGGCTGCAGGATGCGCACGACGCTCTCCACGCCGTTCATCACCTCGAGGCCCTCGCGCAGCAGTTCCTTCGTGTGGCTGTCGCCAACGACACCGACGATGGTCCGCTCGACCCCCTCGACCACCTGCGAGCGCAGCCCGGCGTCCTCGATCTTCCGGACGACCGCCTCGCAGTCGCTCTTCGTATGTCCCGCTCCGAGCACCACGATCATCGCGCCTCCTCCTCGCTCGCGGACAGACACAAAAACCCCCCGCCCTTTCGGGACGGGAGGCTCGATCCACCCGCGGTACCACCCCAGTTCCCCGGTCGCCCGGGGCCGCTCGACAGAGACAGAGCCGCACACACAGGCTCGATCCCGCCTCCTGGTTACGGTGGAGAAGTCCGGCGGCGACTACTCGGCGGCGTCCTGCCGTCTTTCGGTCCGCCCCTCACGGGTCCATTCCGTCCGAGGCCGCCCCCCGCGCTTCCACCATGTCACGCGGGTCTCTTGGGGTCGCTCCCCGTCGTACTATCCCCGGTCATCGGGTTTGGTAGCACCTACTATAACACAACGCGTCAAGCCCAGGGGCCCGCCGACAGTGGGGGGGTGTGAAACACCCGACGACCTCGCCGCCGGGGTCGTCGACGTGATTGCGCGAGGACACACGGTCGCGGGTTTCGAACCGGGGAGTGATGGTGAGACGTAGCGGCATGGCTGATGACACACTCCAAACGAGGGCTGCATGGCCGCTCCGCTCGTGTATCGATCCGGGGATGAAATCAGGAAGGGCGATCGCGTGCTCCTTCACGGCGAACCAGGTCACGTTGAACTTGTACTCGACGGCGAAACGAACCCCCGGGACTGGCCAACGAAGGAATACCGGCGGGGCATAATGATCGCCGAGCCCAAGGCGTTTGGGCGTCTGTTTCTGGCTGAGAGTGACCTAGCGGATTACGAAGACCTCGTGTTCGTTTCTCGATCCACGAGCCCCCAGTAGACTCCCACGTCACCCACGACCAGACCACCCAGACGCTATTTGACCTCAACGGTCTCCATGTATTCCATGGACGACGGCTGCCCCACGAGGCCGTCGACGTTCTTCTGCAGCAGCAGCGGAAGCTTGGCGTAGGCGATGGGCACGTCCCGGTAGTCCGCCATGATGATCTCCTCCGCCTGCGCGTACATGCGCGCGCGCTGCGCCTGATCCGTCAGCGTGCTGGCCTTCGCGATCAGATCCAGCGCGGCCGGGTTGTTGTACGAGAAGTACGCGTTGGTCGCGTCGTACTTCCGGAAGAAGTACCCGAGCCAGTCGTCGGGGTCACCATTGTCGCCGATCCATCCGATCATGAACGCCGGGAACTTGTTGGTGTTGCGGTCGCGCAGGTACGTCGCGACGTCCTCGGTCATCAGATTGGCGTGGATCCCCACTTTGCCGAGGTCGCTCGCGATCGCGGTCGCGATGTCCTTGCTCTGCGGGAAGTAGGGACGGTTGAACGGCAGGTACCAGAAGTCAAACGACAGGCCGTTCGCGAACCCCGCTTCCGCGAGCAGCTTCTTCGCGAGATCCGGATCATACGGAATGGCCGGCACGCGCCCGCGCCCCCACATCCCCGGCGGCATGTGCTGGTCTGCGAGCTGGCCGAAGTCTCCGTACAGTCCCTGGACGATCGCCTGCCGGTTGATCGCCACCGAGACGGCCTGGCGCAACCGCTTGTCCGTGAACGGTGCCACGTTCATGTTGAAGCGCACCCACCCGGTGCTGAACGGCGGCCGGAACACCAGCTTGTAATTCGGGTCCGCCTGGATCGCCTTGACGTCGTCCACATTGGGGCCTTCCATCGCGTTGATCTCGCCGGACTTTAGCGCGAGCAGCCGGGCCGCGTTGTCGGTGATCGGCCGCATGATCAGACGCTCGGTCTTCGGCAGTCCCCGCCGGAAATAGCTCGGGTTCGCCTGCAGGGTGACGTGGTCGTTTTGGACCCATTCGACGAGCGAGTACGGGCCGGTGCCGACCGGATGCTGGCCGATGCCCTGCACGCCGTACTGCTTGATCGCCGCGGGGCTGTTGAATCCGAAGGTGACGATCGTAAGGTTGTTCACCAGCGGGGCGTTCGGCTGCTTCAGCACGATCTGCAGCGTGTACGGATCGACCACCCTGGTCCCGAGGACCGTGGCGCCCATGAAATCGTTCCAGTACCCGTAGTCGCGTCCTTGCACCGCGTGGTACGGGTTCGTGGGCTCCGACCAGCGGTCGATGTTGAACTTCGCGGCATCGGCGTTCCACGGCGTGCCGTCCTGGAACGTCACCCCCTCGCGGAGCTTGAACGTCCAGACCAGCCCGTCCGGCGACACGGACCAGCTCGTCGCGAGGTCCGGCTCGACGTCGGTCCGCCCCGGCTTGGCTCGCACCAGCACGTTGAAGATCTGGGTCCCGACTTCGAAGGCCTCGCCGTTCGAGCTCACGGCGATGTCGAGCGTGTCCGCGTCTCCGGACTTGCCCCAGATGAACGTCTTCGGCGCGGCGGCCCATCCGAGGGAGGATCCCATCCACCCAAACCCCACGACGAGCCAGCCGACCAACACTGCGATCAGTGCCGTCTTCCACCCCGCCGCCCGTGAGGCCATCACACCCTCCTCATCGCTGCCGGAACACCGAATGTCCTGCTGCGATTCGTCGCGCGGCGCGCAAAACCCTCACGCCGCGTCCCAAGCAGTCGATGATCCGCGACACGCGCACCGGCCCTAGTCCTCCAGTGCGTGGACGGGTCCCGGCGATGGCGCGGGCTCAAGGTCCGCTCGTGGTCCGGGCAGCCGGAGTCCCGCGACGATCCCGCCGATGTGAACCGCACACAGCACCCAGAATGTGGCAACGAACGCCCGCGGTGTGTCGGCCACATGAGCCTTCATGCGGTACTGGGGAAGATCGCCAGCAGCATCGTGACGACGGGCCCACCGAAGCGCTGCGCGATGTTGATGGACGTCGTGGCGATGGGGATCGTTGATTTGGGAGACCAGAGTACGCCGCGGTCACGGACGGGATCCCGATTGAGCTCATGCCGACGCCGCGCACAAAGAGAAAGACGCACACCATGGCAATGGAGAGGCCGTGCGCTCCGAACAGCGCGAACGGCAGAGTGCCGAGGAGCGCCACCGACGCGCCGGTCGCCGAGACGGCGCGTGAGCCGAAGCGCTCGGTGAGAGCGCCCACCGTCGGATAGGCGCAGAGCGCACCGAGACCGACGCGTCCCTCCCGCGTGAGAGGCGCCCCTCGACGTTGGATCGATGGTTGCCAGCCTGGAACGCGGCGTTCGCAAGCAGCGGCATGTGCTGCGCCAACGCCCCGCAGACCGGGCTCGAAGGCGATGATGGCGGCCCACCCGCGTCCAACCGGCTGGTACAGGATCGCCGGCGTGTGCGCCGCGGCCTCAAACCGCTCAGGGTCCCGCACGGCCGCCGGATCGTCGACACCCACGTACTCCGCGAGCACGCGGGCGGCGGGTCCGGCCTTGAAGATCGGTCCGCCGTGCACGGCGGAGAAGACTTCGGAAAAGTAGGGGACGGCCAGCCATCCGGGCACACTGCGTCCCGCTTCGTCGACGTACGGCGGCAAACCGTCGACCAGGGGGTGGCTCCCGACCGTTTGGATCATCGTCCGGGCCTCGCCGAGCAGCTCGTCGACCACGTCGGCGTCGACCAGTCCCGCGTATGCGTGCGACGCGAGAAGGCCCCCGCCGGAGCCGATGCCGAGATAGCGCCCGCCGCCGTCGACGAACTTCCGGATCTCGCTCACGCCGCCCGGGCCGAGGCCGTCGCGCGGTCCGGGAGGCTGCCACGGCAGCGGAGGATCCTCCCAACCGTCGACGATCTCGCGCGCCCACCCGCCCGGAACGATCAGGAGTTGAACGCCGTTGAGGATCCCATCCCGCACATCGCCGGCCGCGATGGAGATGTACGGAAACCCCATCCGGTCCAGCGCGTACCGCACGCTGCCTTCGAGCACGTGATGGCGCTGATCCACCCCCTGGCCGCCGTAGACGGCGATGCGAGGCCGCCGCACGCGCCGCTGGAACTCGGGCGCGCTCGTCAGGGTGTCTGCGCACGAGGCGCTCGCGGCGAGCGCCTCCAACTCGGCGCGGGGTCCCTCGAGCACCGCGAACGCCCCAGACGGTCCGCGGAGCACTTCGACGCCGTGGTCGATCAGGCGGTTCACCGCGGCGATGCCTTCGACGTCGTTGCGCAGCACGACCGCGGTGGGGCGCCGGCCCGCCGGCCTCCGGCGGTACGCGGGGTTCGGCAGGCTCGGCTGACCGGGTCGAGCGGCGCGTGCATCCACGCGGCGCCGTCGCGCTCCGGCAGGGCCCCGAGACGCAGGCACGCGGCCCCCGCGAGCGGCGGAAAGGCGATGTGGTTCCAGGGGCGATCGCGAGCAGCGCGCGGACCAGGCGGCCGTCAGGCTGATGCGTGGGAATCACGTACGCCGGCTCGGGCGTCCGCGCGGTGAAGACAAGCACGCCGTGCTGCAGCAGCGGCCCGATGACGGCGTCGATCACGCCCGGGGCGTTGCGCCGGCAGGGAAGGATGAACGCGTCCGGCCGCCCCGACATCGCTGCGCACCACGTACCGCGCGTCGACGTACGTCTCGACATGGGACGCGAGCTCGTCGAGGAAGGCGAGCCCGGCGGTGACCTTTTGATCGACGCGATCCTGCCACGGCTGCGAGCCCGGCCTGCGGGCGCTCTCCGTGATCAGCGCGGTGACGCCCTGGAGGCACAGGTGCAGATGAAATCTGCCCCCCGAGCCGAAACAGCGTGAGGAATTCGTGCTCTCCCGCCGGGTGATACAGGAAATCAAACCCGCGGCGGCCCCACTCGGCGGCGATCGCGCCCGCCGAGCGACCCGATGCCCTCCAGCGTGCGGGGATGCTAGATCGGGATGATACGGCTTCGCAAACGGCGGCGTCCAGCAGCACCTGCGGGAGCGTATCGCTCAGATGGTACATGTCTTCGTGCGGATCGTAGCGGCGACCGGATGGTACCGCGTGATCGCCGCCCGCACCGCGCGGGTCTCCGGCTGTGAGAGATTGAAAAAGTCGCGGTTCAGAAGGATCCCGTACGCGTTGCCGCTGCCCTGATGTCCGGCGCAGAGCGGTGCCTCTTGCCACTGGCGAATCGCCGCGGCACGCCCGTCGGGGTTCATGAGCGGCACGATGACCACGAGCAGCCGGTCGAGGATCCGCGCGATCTGCGGATCTATCGACGCGGCCAGCTGCTCGGCGAGAGCGACGTGGGCTTCGACGTGCGCGGCCTCGAAGCCGAAGACGCCCCGACGAGCATCGCGCATATCTTGCCCTCGCGAGGACAGCCGCCGCGGTCTTCGTGCTCCACGGCGACGTCGTCAAGCGTTCGAAAGTGAAAGCGCGGCCCGCTCGAGCGACGGTTCAGGTCCTCGTGATACGGACGCCGGTCGAGCGTGTCCGGCGCGCCGATCACGATGCTCCAGATCGGCCGTCCCTCGTTCGACGAGCCGATGCGCTCGAGGCGCACGCGCGGCGATGCGCCAGCCGCCGCAGGCGCGCGTCGAGCGACTCGTCGACCAAGAGAGCGGGGACCGGCGCCTGGGTGGCCTCTACCGCGACGCGCATCGGCGCTCCGGACGGCGGGATCGCCGTCCCGCCGCGCGCCGCGGTCACGGTTCGTCAGCTTGAGGTCCGTGAGCCACATCCGGTAGTCGTGCGGCGCCTTCCATTGGAGCCGCTTGCTCACCCCGTAGTTCGCGTTGCCGGCAAACAGGTAGATGCCCATCGGATCGTCCAGGACCGCCTGCTGAATCTGGGTGAACAGGGCCTGCCGTGCCGCGGACGCAGTTCGTCGCGCTCGGCGTCAAGCAGTTTGTCGACCGCCGGATTGACGTAGGTCGAGCTCGCGACGCCTGAGCGCAGGATGAGAAACAGCGGCGTATCGGCATCGAGCTTGTCGGCCGTCGACCAGGTGCGAATGTAGAGGTCGTGCGGCTTAGCGCTCCACAGCATGTCGACGTGGTCGCCCACTCCTGGTTCTGCAGCTTCGCGCGAATTCCCGACCTTTCCGAGGTCGGAGGCGATCGCCTGCACGATCTCCGGCCCCTCGGACCACCGCGTCGGGCTCGTGTTGAACGGCACGTCAAATCCGTTCGGGTAGCCGGCCTGCGTCGAGCAGCTGCTTCGCCTTGTCCGGGTCGTACGGATAAGGCGTGAGCGGCGCGTACCCCCACGTGTACGGACCCGACGAGGGTCGGCACACGAATGGCTTGGCCCTCCATCACGTTCTTGATGATGCTGTCGACGTTCACCGCGTAGTTCATCGCCTGCCGGACCTGCTTGTTAGCGAGCGGACCGCCGAAGCGCATGTCTGCGCCGATGTAGTAGAGCCCGTCGTGATCCCGGGGACGACGTGAGATACACCCGCGGGTCCTGCTGCACCGTCGTCAGCAGCGCGACCGGCACGCCGTTGATGATGTCGGCAGCGCCGGATTCGAGCGCGGCGACCCGGGTCGCGGCATCCGGAATCGGCTTGAACACGAGCCGGCGGATCTGCTTGGGCGCGCCGCCCCAGTAGTCCGGGTTGGCCTCAAGCACCACCTGCTCGCCCTGCTGCCACGAGACGAACCGGTAGGGACCTGTGCCGATCGGGTGCTGCGCGAAGTACGCGTCGCCCTTCTGCTGGATGTACGTCATCGGGACGACGAAGTTCAAATCGCCGGCCAATCGCGACGGGCCAGATCGGGTCAGGCGCCTTCGTCACGAAGTTCACGTGTACTTATCGACGATGTCGACGTGGCTCAGCGTGCCGAACAGGCTCGCAGCCGGGCGACTTCGTCGCCGGGTTGATCACGCGCTCGAAGCTGAACTTCACGACCGCGGCGGTCAGCTCTTCTCCGTCCTGAAACTTGACGCCCGGCCGCAGCTTGACCTGCCACTTGTCGGGGCCGTACTCGCGCCACGAGAGCGCCAGCCACGGCTGCAGCGCTTTCGCCGGATCCGTCTGGTACGGATCTCTGCCGAATCAGCGGCTCGAACACGTTCACCAGGACGTCGTCGGTAAACGCCACCGCGTTCTTCTGCGGATCCATCGTCGTCGCGTCGGCCGGCAGCGCGATCGTCACCGTGGCGCCCGTCTGCGCCGTGCCCGGCCTGACGCCGAGCACTCATCGAGCCGATCACAATCCCCAGCACCATCACGAGCACGACAGCGCCATCCAGAACGTCTGCGCCTGTTCATTCCACCACCCCCGATCAGTTGTGCGCCTGCCACTGTGCTCCATTAGATCACATAGATCACATTGCGAAGACGCGGGTCCAGCACATCTCGAGCCCAATCGCCGATGACGTTGATCGCGAGGACCGTGACCATGAGCACGGCCCCGGGAAACGTCGTGATCCACCACGCGGTCCGCAGGTAGAGATAGCCTTCTGCCAGCATGCCGCCCCACGTGGGAGTCGGCGGCTGCACGCCGAGTCCGAGGTAGCTCAGGGCCGATTCAGCGATGATAAACGTGGCCAGGGCAAATGTCGCGAGGACGATCGTGGTGCCCAACAGATTCGGCACCACGTAGCGCGCCATGATCCGGAGATGCGAGCACCCGACGGCGCGGGCCGCCTCGATAAACTCGCGCTGCCGCAGCGTCAGCGTCATGCTCCGCACGACCCGCGCGTACGTCGTCCAGCCCGTCACGCCAAGCACGAGGATGATGTTCTGCAGGCTCGCGCCGAGCACCGACACGATCGCCACCGCCGCGAGAATAAACGGAAACGACAGCTGCACGTCGGCGATGCGCATGATCACGTCGTCAGTCGGTCCACGAAAATATCCGGCGACGACGCCCGCGCCACGCCAAGCGCGCCGGACACCACAACCGCCAGCACACCGATGACGAGCGACACGCGCGCGCCGAAGATGATGCGGCTGAGCACATCCCGCCCACCGCATCCGTCCCCAAGAGATGATCCCACTGACCGCCCGGCAGCCAGACGGGCGGACTGAGCCTGCGCGCGAGGTTCTGTCGTACGGATCGTGCGGGGCTACCGCGCCGGGCATGACGGCGACCACGACGATGACCGCGAGGATCACCCACGCGACGACCACACCGGGACGTCCGACGCAGCGCAGCTCGCGGACGCCGCCCGCGATCACTCGTATCGCACTCGGGATCCAGCACGCCGTACAGGAGATCGATGGCGAGGTTCGCGAGCACAAAGATGCCCGCCATCAGAAACGCGTCGGCCTGCACGACCGGTAGTCCCGATTGTTCACCGCTTGAATGACGAGGTTGCCGATGCCGGGCCACGCGAACACTGTCTCCACGATGATGGCGCCGCCCAGCAGAAATCCGGTCTCCAGGCCGAGCAGGGTGACGACCGGAATGAGGCGTTGCGCATCGCATCTTCCCTAGGACGGCCATCCGTCGACAGCCCCTTAGCCTGAGCGGTCCGGACGAACTCACTCCCCAGCACATCGAGCATCTCCGAGCGCACCACGCGCGCCAGCCGGGCGGCCGAGTACGTGGACAGCGTCACCGCCGGCAGGATGACGCTCGACAGGTCCGGTCCGTCCCGCCGCGGGCAGCCATCCGAGCCGCACGGCAAAGAGCAGAATCAGCATGATCCCGAGCCAGTAGCTCGGCATCGACTGGCCCACCATCGCCACCAGCATCGAGCCGGTGTCCCACCACGAATTGCGCCGCACCGCCGCCAGCACGCCGAGCGGCATCGCCGCGACGATGATGATCGCGAGCGTCACTGCCGCGAGCTCGGCGGTCTGAGGCAGCCGCTCGAACACCATCGACAGCGCCGGCCGGTCATACCGGATCGAGTTTCCGAAGTTCCCCCGGACGGCGCCCGCCACGAACCGCGCGTACTGCTGCCAGGGCGGCTGATCGAATCCAAACGCGTGGCGCAGCTGGGCGATCTCCTGCTGCGTAGAGTCTTCGGGCACGTAGAGCAGCGTCGGGTCGCCGCTGAGGCGCACAAGAAAAAACACCGCCGTCAGCGCCAGCAGCAGCACCACGGAGCCCTTGCCCGCTCCGGCGGACGAGAAACTGCGTCATGCCCGCGCGCGCGCCCTCAGCGCACCAGACGGGGGAGCCGCCGGCCGCCTCACGCTTGCGACAGGACCAATCGCATGTTGGCCGCCACGTCCGGACCCGTCATCGGCAGCCCCTGCAGCCACGCCACGTCCCGCGGGCCGGCGCCGCGCCGCTCCAAATCCCGGCGGGCGGTCTCGAGGTCGTCCACGCTCAGCCCGACGGCAAAAATGCCCTCACCGCGCCGGGCGAGCTGGGCGGCGACGTCCCCCTCCGCGGTCTCGGGGGCGGCCACGATCACGTGCTGTCCGGTCCGTTCCAGCCGGAACCGTGCCGTCCGGACGCCCGCGCGCGCCCCGACCGCCGTGGGAGTCAGGCCGAGCTGCACACGATAGAGCTCCGACCGTGGCGTCGAGATCGTGCGCGGCAATCACGATCGACTCGATGCGCCGCACGCCGAGCGGGTGCACCCCGGGCGTCTTGGGCGGCCGGGTCCGGCCCGTCCCAGCACCGGCAGGCGAGGGTCGAGATACACCGGCTCGGTCCCGGGCATCAGCGCGGCCTTCCACTCGTGCGCGATCCCGTCCACGCCGCGGCTGTATCCGATTTGGAAGTCGCAGTGCCCGCCCCGCGCTCGGATGTCGGCGATCACGTCGTCAAACCACTGCGTCTGGAACACGAACACGGCGGGGCTGTTGCCCCGGCGCTCGTGGCGCTCGAGAAACAAACGTCCGTACCGGCTGGATCGCAGATCCGCCGGAACGTGCTCGGTGAGAAGCTCGAAAAATCCCTGCTGAAACGCGACCGCTGCGTTTCGCGTCCCGAACCCCGGATGGTCCGCGTGCGAGGTGATCTGGAGTCCGAGGCGGTCGGTCACTGCCTGCTCGGTACCGGGCAGATCATCGACGAACACGATCACGTGATCCAATTCAAAGGCTGGGTTCAGCACCATGCGTACGCTCCCGAGGGGGACGAGCCGCAGCATCACGCGCACCGCCGTGTCTCACGGTGGTTTCGACGGCGGCTGCCACTTCCCTGGCGCCGCCCGCCCCGCGAGGCGTCTGGCGCACCGACGTCGGACGCGATAGGGAGCGCCCCGCCCGACCGCGAACCACTCCGCATGTCCCGCGCGGCGAATCCGTCTCGACCCATCGGCGACCCATCCCCTGGCGCGCCTTCGCCGGAGATCTCGGCGATTCTCGAACGCGCGCACGGTGGCGGCGACCTCGACCGCGACGACGTCGCGCGCGTGATCGCGTGCGCGCCCGGCGATCTGCCCGCCGTCTGCGCGGCCGCGCGTCAGATCAGGGCGCGCGGGAAGGGCACGACCATCAGCTTCTCGCCCAAGGTATTCATCCCCCTGACGCGGTTGTGCCGGGACGCCTGCGGCTACTGCACGTTCCGCACGACCCCCGCGTCCGACCCGAACCTGTACATGACGCCCGAGCAGGTCCTCGAGGTCGCGCGCGGCGGTCAGCGCCTGGGGTGCACCGAAGCGCTGTTCACGCTCGGCGAGCGGCCGGAGCAGCGGTTCCCGGAGGCGCGCGCGTGGCTCGAGCGGCGGGGGTACCGCAGCACGCTGGCCTACCTGCGGGAGATGGCCTCGCTCGTCCTCGCCGAGACGACGCTGTGGCCGCACATCAACCCCGGCACCCTGTCGGAGCCGGAGATGGCGTCGCTCCGCGACGTCAGCGCGTCGATGGGCCTGATGCTCGAGAATACGAGCGAGCGCCTCATGGCGCCCGGCGGGCCGCACGAGCACGCCCCGAGCAAGCACCCGCGGGCCCGCCTGCACACCCTCGAGAACGCCGGCCGGCTGCGCGTCGCGTTCACCACCGGCCTGCTGCTCGGGATCGGCGAGACCCGCGAGGAGCGGGCGGACACGCTGATCGCGATCCGCGAGTCGCACGCGCGCTGGGGACAGGTGCAGGAAGTGATCGTGCAAAACTTCCGCGCCAAGCCGCGCACCGCGATGGCGGGCGCGCCGGAGCCCGACGTGGAGGAGGTCGTCCGCACCGCCGCCGCGGCGCGGCTCCTGCTCGGCCCCGACATGAACATCCAGGTCCCGCCCAACCTGACGGCCGACGAGTACCACCGGTACCTGGACGCGGGCATCAACGACTGGGGCGGGGTGTCGCCGCTCACGATCGACTTCGTGAATCCCGAGGCTCCGTGGCCGGAGATCGCGGCGCTCGCGGCGCGCACCGAGGCCGCCGGGCTCCGCCTCAGGCCGCGGCTTCCGGTCTACCCTGAGTATGTGCTCCACCGTCCGGCATTCGTGCCCGACGCCCTGCGCGACCGCCTGCGCGCGGCGGCCGGCGAGGACGGATTTGCGAGAGGAGGCTCCCGCCATGGCGTTGCCGTCTGACCCGACACCACCGCTCGCCCGGCTCTTCACCGAGGTGGCTCCCGATGTCGCGCGCATCCTCGACCGGGCGCTGTCCGGCGAGGACGTCAGTGCGGAGGACGCGGAACGCCTGCTCGGCGTCACGGGCGCCGACTTCAACGCGACGCTCGCGGCGGCCGACCATCTGCGCCGGCACACGGTGGGGGACACCGTCACCTACGTCGTCAACCGCAACATCAACTTCACGAACGTCTGCATCAAAGGGTGCGGCTTCTGCGCGTTCAGCCGCGACTTCCGCGAGGAGGAGGGCTATTTTCTCCCCGAGGAGGAGGTGCTGCGGCGCGCGCAGGAGGCGTGGGACCTCGGCGCGACCGAGGTGTGCGTCCAGGCCGGGCTGGCCCCCAAGATGGAGGGCGACCTCTACATCCGGCTGACGCGGCGGATCAAGGAGCTCCTCCCGGACATCCACATCCACGGGTTCTCCCCCGAGGAGGTGCTGTACGGCTCGGTCCGGTCCGGGTGGACGATCCGCGACTACCTGGTCGCGCTGCGCGATGCGGGCGTCGGCAGCCTGCCGGGCACCGCGGCCGAAATCTTGGACGACGAGCTCAGGCGCCGCATCGCCCCGGGCCGCATCCGGACGGCGCAGTGGATCGAGGTGATCCGGACCGCCCACGAGCTCGGGATCCCGACGACCGCGACGATGATGTTCGGCCACGCCGAGACGCCCGGGCACCAGGCACGGCATCTCGTCCTGCTGCGCGACCTGCAGCGGAGCTCCGGCGGCTTCACCGAGTTCGTGCCGCTCAGCTTTGTGCATACCGAGGCGCCGATGTGGAAGCGGGGGACCGTCGCCGGCCTCCGGCCGGGCCCGACCGGCATCGAGGTGGTGCGCGTCCATGCCGTCTCGAGGATCGTGCTCGGCCGCGCGATCCCGAACCTCCAGGTGTCCTGGGTCAAGGAGGGGCCGCGCGTCGCGCAGCTGCTGCTCGGCGCGGGCGCGAACGACCTCGGGGGCACCCTGATCAATGAGAGCATCTCGACGTCGGCCGGCGCCGCGTACGGGCAGCTGGTGCCGCCGCGCGAATTGCGGCGCCTGATCCGCGGCGTCGGGCGCGTGCCGGCCGAGCGGTCCACGACGTACAAGATCCGGCGGCTGTTCGGGGCGTCGGACGACGAGGCGCCGGACGCCCTCGACCTTGCCGCGGACGATGCGGCCCGGTTCGGCAGCTACCGTCAGCTGATCAAGATGGACCGATTCCGGTACCGCCACCCCGGGCGCGCCGAGCCGGCGTCCCAGGAGGCGGCGCGCTGAAATGTCCCCGATGCAGACCTGGGCCGTGGGACGGCCGAAGCGGGAGCTCGACACGCCGGCGCTGCTGCTCGATCTCCCCACGATGGATCGCAACATCGCACGCATGGCCGGGACGTTCCGCCGGGCCGGGGTCGGCTGGCGGCCGCACACCAAAGCGCTCAAGACCCCCGCGCTCGCCCACATCCTGCTGCGGGCCGGCGCCCACGGCGTCACCTGTGCGAAGCTCGGGGAGGCCGAGGTCATGGCCGCGGGCGGCATCCGCGACATCCTCATCGCCAACCAGATCGTCGGAGACCAAAAGATCGCGCGGCTCGTGAACCTGCTGCCGCACGCCGACATCATCGTCGCGGTGGACAGCGAGCAGAACGTCCGCGCGCTCGACGCCGCGGCGCGCGCGAAGGGCGTCCGCCTTCGCGTCCTGGTCGAGGTCAACGTCGGCATGAACCGCGCGGGCGTGGAGCCGGGCGACGCGACCGTCCGCCTCGCCGGCCTCGTGCATCAGTGCGAGGGGCTGCGCCTCGCCGGGGTGATGGCGTGGGAGGCGCACGCGGTCGCGATCGCCGACCCCGACGAGAAGCGGCGGACGATCCACGAGGCGGTCGGTCTCCTCGTGGACTCGGCCCGGCGCTGCCGGGACGCGGACCTGCCGATCGAGATCGTCAGCTGCGGAGGCACCGGCACGTACGCGATCACCGCGGAGGTGCCGGGCGTCACCGAGATTCAGGCCGGCGGCGGGATCCTCGGAGACGTGCTCTACCGGACGCGGATGGGCGTGGACCATGAATACGCGCTCACCGTGCTGGCCACCGTGACGAGCCGCCCGACGCCGACGCGCATCATCTGCGACGCCGGCAAGAAAACCATGAGCAGCGACGCGGCCGTCCCCGAACCGATCGGCGTGCCGCACGTCACGCGGGTGGGGCTGTCGGCCGAGCACGCGAAGCTCGAGCTGAGCGAGCCCGACACCTCGATTCGGGTGGGCGACAAAGTCGAGTTTGTGGTGGGGTACTCGGACACGACCGTGCACCTGCACGACGAGGTGTACGGGATCCGGGACGGCCGCGTCGAGGTGGTCTGGCCGCTCCTGGGGCGCGGCCAGCTGCGGTAACCGGTCCCTCCGGTCGTGCGCGGCGGCGCTACCCGCGCGCGAGCACGCCTTGCACGATCAGGTTGATCGAGGTCAGACACACCAGGACCAGGACGACGCGGCTGAAGACGACGGGATGGAGGCGTTCCTGGAGCACGAGGCCGAGCCACGTCCCGATCGCCATCGGCACGCAGGCGAGCAGCGCCGTCCCGAGCACCGTCCCGCCGTAGAGCCCGAGCTTGAAGTAGCTCACGGCCTGCACCACGTTCCCTGCGAAAAACATCATCGTGATCCAAAACACGAACGCCCGCTTGTCGAGCCGCAGCATGTGGAGATAGCTCGCCAGGACCGGCGAGAAGATCCCCGTTGACCCGCCGAGCAGCCCCGTCACCAGCCCGACGACCGGGGCCGCCCGGCGCCCGGCAATCGGCGGGATGGACTCGGTGAGGCGAAAGGCCGTCGTCACGACGTACAGAAGCGACATCGCCCCAACGAGGATCTCCAGCACGCCCGCGTTCAGGCCGTGCATCAGCACCGCGCCCCCGACCGTCCCGACCGCGAGCGCGGCGATCGTCAGAACGAACGGGGCCACGGACCCGGTCCCGGCGCCGCCGCCCCGGCTGACGAGGATCGTATTGCTGATGAGCGTGGCCGGGACGACGACCGGGATCGCGAAGCGCGGCCCGAACACGGCCGAGAGGACGGGAATCGCGATCAGCGGAAACCCGAACCCCACCGTGCCCTTGACCGTGGCGGCGACGCAGACGACGACCGCCACGAACAGGACGTGCGGCAGGTCGTAGATCACCCGGCGGCCACGCGGTGGAGGGTCTCTTCGAACTCCGGAAACGACGTCTGGATGCAGGCCGGATCGTCGATCTCCACCGGGCCGTCGGCGCACAGAGCCGCGACCGCCATCGCCATGGCGATCCGGTGATCGCCGCCGCTTGACACGCGGCCGCCGTGCAGGCGCGGCACGCCGACGATCGCGAGGCCGTCGGGCCGCGGCTCGACCTTCGCCCCAAGCGCTCCGAGCTCGCGCGCGAGCGAGGCGATGCGGTCGGATTCCTTGACGCGCAGCTCCGCGGCGTCTCGGATCACGGTCTCGCCCTCGGCGAGGCACGCGGCGACCGCGATCACCGGCAGCTCGTCGATCGCCCGCGGAATCATCGTCCCGCCGATCACCGTGCCCCGCAGGCGCGACGCGCGGATCGTCACGGTGCCGACGGGCTCGCCGCCCTCCTCGCGCCGCCCGTGCACACGGACATGCGCGCCCATCTGCTCGAGCACGTCGAGCACCCCGGTGCGCGTGGGGTTCAGGCCGACGTCTTCGACCGTGAGCTCGGACCCGGGCACGAGCGCCGCGGCGACTAGGAAGAACGCGGCCGAGGACAGGTCTCCCGGCACGCGCAGCGCCGTCCCGGTGAGCCGCGCGGGTCCGCGCAGCCGGACGGCGAGGCCGTCGCGGAGGACCGGCACGCCGAACCCGACCAGCATCCGCTCCGTATGATCCCGGCTCTGGGACGGCTCCCGCACGACGGTCTCGCCGTCCGCGAACAATCCGGCCAGCAGCACCGCCGACTTCACCTGCGCGCTCGCCACCGGCGTTTCGTACGCGATCGCCTTGAGGCCGCCGCCGTCAATCGCCAGCGGCGCGAGCCGCCCGCCCTGCCGGCCGCCGATGCGCGCGCCCATGCGGCGCAGCGGCGTCGCGACGCGGTCCATCGGTCGTCGGCGGATACTCGCGTCCCCCGTGACCACACTGTGGAACGGCTGACCGGCGAGGATCCCGGACAGCAGCCGGATCGTCGTGCCGGAGTTGCCGACGTCGAGCACGTCCGCCGGCTCGGCCAGCGCGCCCCCGTGGATCACCAGGCGCGTGCCGTCGTCGTCGACGCGCACGCCCATGGCGCGCAGGCACCCGACCGTCGCGAGACAGTCCTCGCCGCGGAGAAACCCGTCCACGGTGGTCGTGCCGGAGGCGATGCCGCCGAGCAGCGCCGCCCGGTGCGAGATCGATTTGTCTCCAGGGACGCGGATCACGCCGCGGAGGGGCGCCCGCGCCGTGACGACGAGCGGCGTCACGACCGCGGGACCAGATCGGGGCGCAGCTGTATGGCGCCGCCGAGGTACACGTGATGGATCTCGTCGATTGTTCTCGTGGTGTTGACGAGCATCAGCACGCGTACGCAGCGCTCGAGCGCTCCCGGCACCGGGATCTCCTGCATGCACATCAGCGGCACCTGCCTCCATCCGGGCAACTGGCGGCCCGCCTCCGCGGGAAACACGGCGTTCAGGTCGGGGGTCATCGAGAAAATCACGCTGGCGATGTCGTCCACCTCGATGTCGTTGACGGCGGTCATGCGCCGGAGCAGTCCCAGGGTGGCGTCGAGGATCGCCTGGGACGTGTTGGCCTCGACGGTGATCGCGCCGCGGATGCCGTGGAACCGCATCGTGTCCTCCTCGATCCGCGCCGGCGGCGGGACCTTCCCGTGCTTCGACGGGAGCTTCGTCCGTCCTCTCCCGCGCCGCGCGTCAGCGGGTCGGACGCCCGAGCGCCACCGCGGCGCGCAGCCCCAGCAGGTAGCTGTCCGCGCCGAAGCCCGCGATCTGTCCGGCAACGACCGCGGCGATCACCGACCGGTGTCGAAACCGCTCGCGCGCGTGTACGTTCGACAGATGCACTTCGATGACCGGCACCGCGATCGCGGCGATCGCGTCCCGCAGCGCGATGCTGTAGTGCGTGAGCGCCCCGGCGTTGAGGACCACCGCGTCGTACCGTCCCGGCGCCTCGTGCAGGCGGTCGAGAATCGCGCCCTCGTGGTTCGACTGAAACGTCTCGACCTCGGCGCCGATCTCGCCGGCGAGCGTCTGGAGGCGGCGGTCGATCTCGGCCAGCGTCACCGTCCCGTAGACGTCCGGCTCGCGGCGGCCCAGTAGGTTGAGGTTGGGGCCGTGGATCACCAGCACCCTAGCCATCGCCGAGCACCTCCTCGAGAAGCCGCGCGGGCACGTCGTCGCGCACCACCGTCTGGCCGATCGCGGCCGGCAGTACGAACCGCAGGCGTCCGGACGCGGGCCTTCTTGTCGTGTGTCATCGCCTGGGCGACCGCCGCCGCCTGCGGGGGACGCCGCAGGCGGAGCTCCGACAAGCGGGTCGGCAGCCCGGCGCGGCGCAGCAGCGCCGTCTGGCGCTCGAGGACCGCGGCGTCCGCGACGCCGAGCCGCACCGCGATCGCGGCCTCGAGCGTCATCCCCACGGCGACCGCCTCGCCGTGCGTCAGCCCGCGGTACCCTGCGGCGGCCTCGATGCCGTGGCCGATCGTATGGCCGTAGTTGAGCACGATGCGCCCGGCCTCCTCGCGTTCGTCGCCGGCGACGATCTGCGCCTTGTACGCCGCGCACCGCCCGACGACCCACGCGAGCGCGTCGGCCCGCCGCCGCAGCACCGCGCGCACGTGCTCCTCCAGGTACGTGAACAGATCGGGCGCGCCGATGACCCCGGTCTTGATCACTTCCGCCATCCCGGACCGCACTTCGCGCAGCGGCAGGGTCGCGAGCGTGTCGATGTCGGCCACGACGAGGGCGGGCTGATACACCGCGCCGATCAGATTCTTGCCGCGCGGGTGGTTCACGGCGGTCTTGCCGCCGATCGCGGCGTCGACCTGCCCGAGCAGCGTCGTCGGGACCGCGGCCCACGCGATGCCGCGGAGAAACGTCGCCGCCACAAACCCCCCGAGATCGCCCGCGACCCCGCCCCCGAGGACGACGAGCGCGGACGCGCGGTCGAGCCTTGCGTCGAGCAGCGCATCGTACACGCGGGACGCCACGCGGAGGCTCTTGCTGGCCTCCGACGGCGCGACCTCGACCGTGGCGACCTCGTACCCTTCGCCCTCGAGCGAGGCGACGAGCGCGCCGCCGTACAGCGCGCGGAGGCGCGGATGCGTGAGCACCGCGATCTTCCCGGCCACCCCGCACCGCCGCAGGTCCGCGCCGATCCCACGCAGCAGGCCCGTGCCGATGCGCACCTCGTAGCCGCGCGGACCCACGTTCACGCGGACGGTCTCGACGGGCACGGCCGTGGCGGCGGACGGCCCCGACGGGGCGGCACCCTTCCACGTCATCGCGAACGCCTCGATGCAGCGCGCGATCTCGTCCGCGGAGAGGTTGGAGGTGTCGACCACGAGATCGGCATCCTGGTACAGCGGGCCGCGTTCCTCCAAGAGCCGGCGGACGCGCTCCTCGGGGTGATCCCCGAGCAGCGGCCGGTCGGCGCCGGCGCCGACGCGGGCGACGATCGCCTCGGGCGCGGCGCGCAGCGCCACGACCATCCCCCGCCGCCGCAGGCGCGCCATGTTCTCCGGCCGAAGGACGACGCCGCCGCCGGTGGAGATGACCGCCCCTTCGCGATCCCCGGCCGAGGCGACGGCCTCCGACTCCAACCGGCGAAACCGCTCCTCGCCGTCCTCCGCGAAGATGCGCGCGACGGGCCGTCCGGCGCGCTCCTCGACGACCGCGTCGGTGTCGACGAACGCCAGTCCGAGGCGCGCCGCCAGCGCGCGCCCGACCGCGGTCTTGCCCGTGCCCATAAACCCGATGAGCACGACGTTGTGGCGCACGGGCACATCAGGCCTCCGGCCCCGTGCGCAGCCACCGCCGGTGCGCCTCGTAGGCCTGGCGCATTTCCTCGAGGCTGTCGGCTCCGAACTTCTCCGTCATGGCGTCCGCGAGCACGAGCGCCGCCATCGCCTCGCCGATCACGCCCGCCGCGGGCACGGCCGTGACGTCACTGCGGACCACGGCCGCCTCGACGCGCTCCTTCGTGACGAGATCGACGGAGGCGAGCGGGCTGCGCAGCGTGCTGAGCGGCTTCATCGCCACGCGGACGACGAGCGGCTCACCCGTGGTCATCCCGCCCTCGGTGCCGCCGGCCTGATTGCTCTCGCGGTAGAATCCCCGGTCGGCGTCATAAAAGATCTCGTCGTGCGCGGCGGACCCGGGCAGCCTGGCCTCCTCAAACCCCCGGCCGATCTCGACGCCCTTCATCGCGTTGATCGACATCATCGCCTGCGCGAGACGCCCGTCGAGACGCCGGTCCCACTGCACGTACGTGCCGAGGCCCACCGGCACGCCGGTCACGACGACCTCGAACACGCCGCCGAGCGTGTCGCCCCGCTCGCGCGCCGCGTCGATCGCGGCCACCATCGTCGATTCCGCCTCGGGGTCGACGCAGCGCAGCGGCGAGGCCTCGGCGGCGGCCGAGATCTCTTCGGGCCGCTCGGGGCGCCGGGTCGCGGAAATCCCGCCCAGCTCCACGACGTGGCTGGCGAGCGCGATCCCGAACTGCGACAGGAGCGCTCGGGCCACCGCCCCGGCGGCCACCCGCGCCGTCGTCTCCCGGGCGCTGGACCGTTCAAGGACGCGGCGCACGTCGTTGAAGTGGTACTTGAGCGCGCCCACAAGATCCGCGTGGCCGGGACGCGGGCGGGTAATCGGCGGCTCGTCTCTGCGCCAGTCCTTGTTCGCGATCGCGAGCCCGATCGGCGCGCCGATCGTCGTGCCGCTCATGACGCCGGAGTGGATCTCGGCGCGATCCTTCTCAATCTGCATCCGGCCGCCGCGGCCGTAGCCCTGCTGGCGCCGGGCGAGTTGGACGTTGATCTCGTCCTCGGACAGGGGCACGCCCGCCGGCATGCCCTCCACGATCACCACGAGCCCCCGCCCGTGCGACTCACCCGCGGTCAGGAAGCGCAGCATCGTCTCACCGCCCCGTACGATCTTCGGCGATCCGCTCGCGCGGCAGGCCGAGCGCCTCGCGCATCACGTCCACCGGCGCCGGACGCCCGGTCCAGATCTCGAACGCCCGGGCGCCTTGGTACGCGAGCATCGCGAGCCCGCCGAGCGTGCGGCAGCCCCTCGCGCGCGCATCGCGCAGCAGCGCCGTTTCGCGCGGCTCGTAGACCATGTCCATCACCAGCAGCCCGCGGTGGAGCCCGCCGGGCGCCACCGGGGAGATTCCGCGCTGCGCGCCGGCGCCGACGGTCGTGGCCTGGATCAGCAGATCCGCATCGCGCAGGGCGCTCGCCAGGCCCGGGCCGTCGAGCGGCACCGCCTCGACCGTGCAGGCCGGGGCGAAGCGGCGCACGCGCTCGGCCAGCTCGGCCGCGCGATCCCAATTGCGGTTGGCGATCACCACGGACCCGGCCCCGCCGCCGGCGAGCGCGAACGCGGCGCCGCGCGCGGCGCCGCCGGCGCCCACGATCACCGCCCGCGCTGCCGCGACGGCGGCGCCGCCGTCGCGGCGGAGGGCGTCGAGCATGCCGGTACCGTCCGTGTTGTGCCCGACGAGGCGGCCGCCGTCGACGCGTACGGTGTTCACCGCGCCGATCGCGCGCGCATCCTCGGTGGTCTCATCCAGGTAGGCGAGCACGGCTTCCTTATGCGGCACCGTGACGTTGGCACCGGCGATCCCAAGCGGCGCCAGCCCGCGCACGGCGTCCTCCAGGCCCTCCCGCGGCACCGGAAACGCCACGTAGCACCAGTTCAATTCGAGCGCCGCGAACGCCGCGTTGTGCATCCGCGGGGACAGGCTTCCCCGGGCCGCGCCTCCGATGACCCCGACGACCGTGGTCGCCGCGTCGATCCCCGTGTCATGCCTCCCCCGCGTGCGTCCCCCCAATTATAAGGACGCCTCTGTGCCAGCACAAGCGACCGGCGCGCTCGGCCCGCCCGGCACAGGGGCAGCGGCACCCGTACCCGAAGAGGAGTGTCGCACCCTGGCCACGCGGGAGGGGACGCGCATGAAGTACGAAGGACAGGAGACGTACGAGATCACCGTCGCGGGACTACGCCGCCGACTTCCCGTCGTGCCGATCACCGATTCGCTGTGGATCGCGGCGTTCGTGCTGTGGGGCGACGTCGAACTGACGAACCTCAGCGCCCGGCTGCTCGCCGAACGGCTCCGGGCGTTTCGCTTCGAGTACGTGGTGTCGGTGGAGGCCAAGGCGCTGCCGCTCGCGCACATGGTCGCGACGTACCTCTCGGACCCGCAGAGCGGACGGTACTTCCCGTACGTCGTCTGCCGCAAGAGCGTGAAGGGGTACATGAAGAACCCGCTCACCGTGAACGTCCAGTCGATCACGACGGCGGGCGTACAGACCCTCGTGCTCGACGGCGCGGAAGCCTCGCGACTCAGCGGCGCGCGGGTCGCCGTGGTGGACGACGTCGTCAGCACCGGCGGCAGCCTCCGTGCGGTCGACGATCTGCTGCGCCGCGTCGGCGCGCAGGTCGTGGCGCGCGCGGCCGTCTTGCTTGAGGAGGGCGGGTACCAGGACCCCGAGTTGATCTCCCTGGGGACGCTCCCGATCTTCACGCGCTAACCCGGTGGACCCAACGCTCCGGCCGACCCGGCCCGCCCTCTACAGCGCCGGTGCGTTCGGCGCCAGCATGATGCTGCAGACGATCGTCCTGTGGGCGGTCTACTTTTACTTGCCCCCCAACGGCACGGCGCGGCTCACGCCGTTCCTCATGGGCCTCGCGCTCGGGGGCGGCCGCGTCGTCAACGCGTTCAGCAATCCTCCGACGGCGTTCTGGAGCGACCGCGTGCGGACGCCGTGGGGCCGCCGCCGCCCGTTCATCGCCGTGGGCGCGCCGCTGCTGGCCTGCTGCTACATGCTGCTGTGGGTGCCGCCCCCGTGGTCCGGGACCGCGTTGTTTCTCTACGTGCTCGCGGTGCTGGTCGGGTTCTACTTCTTCTTCTCGCTGACGATGAACCCGTACGCGGCGCTGCTGCCCGACATCACGCCCGGCGGCCGCGGCCGCGTCGCGGTCGCGTCATGGCAGGCGGCCGCGTCGATCGGCGGCTTCGGCGTCGTCGTGCTGGCATCTGAGTGGCTCATCAAACACGGGGGGTTCGCGACGATGGGGGGCGTGGTGGGCCTCGCCGGTCTCGCCATGCTGTGGCTGGTCGTGGCGGGCGTGCGCGAACCGTCGGCGACCGCCGACGCGGCCCCGCCGGCGTTTTGGTCCGAGGTGACCGCCGTCCTTGGCGACCGGGCGTTCCGCATCTACGTGCTGACCCTCACGCTCCTCTGGCTCGGCACGAGCATGGTGAACTCGTCGATCGTGTATGTCATCAACGTGCTGATGCAGCAGGACAATATCGGACCGGTGCTCGGGGTGACATTCGCGTGCACCCTCGCCGTCTTTCCACTGCTCACGCGGCTGACCCGGGCGGTGGGCACCGTCCGGGCGCTCCGGTGGACCCTGGGCGCGGCGTCGGTGATCGTCCCCCTGATCGGCGTGATCGGCCTGCGGGGCCTGCCGTTCGCCCCCGGCGTCCAAGGGTACGTGCTGGTCGTACTCGCCGCAGCCCCGCTCGCTGGACTGCTCGTCCTGCCGAACGCCCTGCTCGCGGACATCGCGGAGGCCGACCGCACGCGCACCCACGAGGCGCGCGAAGCCATGTACTACGCCGTCCAGGGGCTCATCCTCAACGCCGCCTCGGCCGCGGCCTCCGTCGCGCTCGGCCTGCTGCTCACGCTCGGCTACACCCCCGCCAACAGCATCGGGCTCCGTTTGATCCCGCTGATCGCCGGGGGCTGTACGCTGCTGGCGCTGCTGGCGTTTCTCCCGTTCCCTACGGGGCCGCAGACGACGCCCGCAGATGCGCCGTCTCGTTGAGCAGCTGGACGCGCGCACCGCGCGCGTCAAACTCGAGCACGTTGATCGCGCCGTTGTCCTGGCGGATCGTCCAGTAGCGACCGAGCGGCGCGCCGAGCAGCGCCAGCAGAATCGTCTTGTTGAGCCCGCCGTGCGCGACCACCGCGACCGTCCCGCACGGATGGCGCGCCACAATCTGCCGGACCGTGTCGAGCCCGCGCGCCTGCAGCGCGACCAGCGACTCCCCGCCGCCGGGGGTCACGCGTTCCGGGTCCCGCCGCCGCGCCGTCAGCACGTCCCCGAAGCGCGCGGTGATCTCCTGCTCCGTGAGCCCTTCCCATTCGCCCATCCCGACTTCACGGAGACCGTCCAGGGTGACCACCGGGAGCCCGTGCACGGCCGCAACCACCTGCGCGGTCTCGCGCGCACGGGACAGGGGGCTGCTGTAGACCGCCTGCAGCGGGACCTGGGCGAGCGCCTCGGCAAGCCGCTCCGTCTGCGCCCGTCCTCGGTCGCTCAGGGTGCTGTCGATCTGTCCCTGGTAGCGGTTCGTCGACGTTCCAGTCGGTCTCGCCGTGGCGAATGAGGTAGAGCCGCGTGGGGTCGGCCGGGGTGCGGGGCGGCGCGGGATGGGCGTCGGTCACCGCGCCGTCCGTGCTACGAGGATCGGGCCTGCCGGGCCAGTTCGCGCGCCGCCGCGGCGGTCGGCTCGGATGCGAGCGACGCGGGATCGTCACCCTCCGCGCCGGAGGCCGCGGGCGCCGCGGACTCCGATGACCCCGCGGGGGACGCCGCGCTGTAGGTCGACGCAAACGGGGACTCCGGCATCAGATCCGGCGCGGGGAGCGCCTGCTGGAATTCGTGCACCGTGTCCGACGCCCCGTCCGTGAACTCGCTGAAGGTCTGCCGCGCCTCGTCCTGGGCGCTGCGGAGCGCGTTGCGGAAGTCCCGGATCGTGCGGCCGAGCGTGCTGCCGATCCCCGCAAACCGAGAGGGACCGAGAATCATCAGCGCCACCACGGCCAGGATGAAGAGCTTCATTGGGTTTTCCATGTATCCACCTCTGCTCGAAGAGCGATGGACCCGCTCGCGGGGCGCCACCATCTGCATTCTACACTACGGCGCCGGGCGCGCGAAAGGTCCGGGGCCGGCGCCGGCGCGCCGTTCGGTCACACGGGCGCCCGCGACGACCTCAGCGGGTGGTCCGCACGCGGGCGGGGCGACGGGCGATCCGGTGGTGCGCGGCCGCGGCTCGCGTGGGCACGACCGGAGGCGCCGCGCCAAGCGCCCGGGCTCGGTTGATCCGATCGTCCGGCGCGGCGCCCGCGGCCTCGTGGAGATCGCCGGCTGCGAGGTAGCGCTGATAATACCGTTCCACCGTCCGCCGCGTGATCGAAAACGTCGGCGTGCGGTGCGGCCGGATCGCGCCGCTGAAGGTCCGCGGGATGTGCAGCAGCTCATGGATCAGGATGCGGTCCTGTTCGGCCTCGGGGAGCCGGCCGAACTCCGGTTCGATGATCTCCACCACGTAAGCGGGACCGATGCCTAGGACCTGCTGCCACAGCGCCGGCAGGCCCCAGATCCGGGCCCATGCCTCCGAGGTCGAGCCATACCCGCGGACGCAAAAGATGCGCGCGGGGTTGACGTGGGAGAATTCAAGCGCGTCGACGATCCGCGAGAGCCGTTCGTGCGTGCGGGGACACAGTTCCCAGCGCATCGGATCGGCGGCTAACGCCGCGCGAGCGCCTGCCGGCCCATCTTGAGGATCAGCAGAATCTGTCCTCGATGGTAGCCGAGGTGCTCGAGATAGTGCAGCAGCGCCCACATCTTGCTGGGCCGCGTCCCGTCGCGCTTCACGGCCGGCGTCGTGGGCTCCTGGAGATCCCCCGCGGTGACATTCGCCAGCACGCGGTGCGTGAGCGCACGCGCCTCCTCCACGGACGCGAGCACCTCCGCGCGGCGCGGCGTATCGTGGACGAACTCGGCGTCGCGATTGCGGTGCGCCGGCACGCCGCCGATGCCCTCGCCGATCCACCACCGTTCGCTCCCGGCGAGGTGGCGGAGGAGAATCGCCGGGGAATTGTACTCCGGTCCCGCGCACCACTGGAAGAGCGTCTCATCGACCCCATGCACCGACTCAAGCACCAGCGTCCACATCTCATCGAGATGCTCGACGATGCTCTGCACGGTGATGTCCATCGATCACGCCCTCCGGCGCGGCGTTGACGGTGCCTCGCCACTAGTGTGTTCGCCGCGCGGAACGATTCCCCCCTGCTGGACGACGGCGCGGGCCGAGGCGATCCGGACGGGCCGAGCGGGTTACGGACCGAGCACGCGCGTCCCGGAGGTGTAGTCGAACGAGTACATGCCGGGGCCGGTAAAGATGAGGGCGAGCGCCACGGCGATGATGAGCAGGTTGTATTCGTAGCCGCCGCGCTCCACCCAGAACCCGTGCCGCCCCGCGGCGGCCGAGATCGCGACGACCATCGTGATGATGATCAGGAACGCGCCCAACACCGTCAGATACCCGACGCCGACGAGCACGCTGCCGCCGAACTCGCCGAGGCCCACGAGGATCGCCCAAAAGCGCCCGGGACGAATGCCGAGCCCCTCCAGGTAGCGCGCAGTCCCCGCGATGCCGCCTCCTCCGAACCATCCGAACAGCTTCTGGCTGCCGTGAAGAAAAAACGTCAAGCCGAGCGCCACTCGAATGATCAGCAGCCCCAGGCTCACGATTACGCGCCCGCGTCCGCCTCGCGCGCCGCGATCGGCGCGATCGCCGCCACCCGATCGCCCTCGTCGAGCCGCTTCAGCCGCACCCCCTGCGCCGCGCGTCCCTGCGTGGAGATCTCCTTGACCGACAGCCGGCTGATAATGCCCCGGGCCGTGATGACGAGCATCTCCTCGTCCTCGCGCACGGCGCGGACCGCCACCACGGCCCCCGTCTTGGCGGTGAGGCGCATATTCTTGACCCCGGACCCGCCGCGCGTCTGCATGCGGTACTGCGAGAGCGGCGTCCGCTTCCCGAAGCCCATCTCCGTCACGGTGAGGAGCTCGTGGCCTTCGCCGCTGCGCGCCATGCCGACGACCGCATCGTCGCTGCGCAGCCGCATCCCGCGGACGCCGTGCGCCTGGCGTCCCATCTCGCGGACGTTGGCTTCCTTGAATCGGATCGCCTGGCCGCGGCGCGAGGCGAGCAGGATCTCCTGCTTGCCGTCGGTCAGGTGCACGCCGACCAGCTCGCTGCCCTTGTCGAGCGTGATCGCCGCGATGCCGCCGCGCTTCGCGTTCAGGAACTCCATGAGGCCCGTGCGCTTCACGAAGCCGCTGGCGGTGGCGAAGAACAGGAATCCCGCGTCCTCGAATGACCGGATCGGAATGATCGCGTTGACGCGCTCGCCCTGCGCAACGTTGAACAAGTTGACCAGGCTCGTCCCCTTCGCGGTCCGCCCGGCCTCCGGCACCTCGTGCGCTTTGATGCGGTAGACCTTGCCGCGGTTGGTGAAGAACAGCAGAAACGCGTGGTTGGTCGTCACCTGGACGAGTTCGATGTAGTCCTCTTCCTTGGTCTCCATCCCCATCACCCCGCGGCCGCCCCGGCTCTGCCGCCGGTAGGTGTCGAGCGGCAGCCGCTTGATGTACCCGTTGTGGGTCAGCGTCACCACGACCTCGACGTCGGGGATCAGGTCCTCGTCCTCGAACTCCACGTCCTTGCCGGTGATCCGGGTGCGCCGCGGGTCCGCGAAGCGGCGCTTCGCCTCAGCCAGCTCGCCCTTGATCAGGGCGAACACCTTCCGCTCGTTGCGCAGGATGTCCTCGAACACGGCGATCGCCTTGATCAGCTCCTTGTACTCCTCGTCGAGCTTCTCGCGCTCGAGCTCGGTCAGCCGCTGCAGCCGCATCTCGAGAATCGCATCCGCCTGGATCTCGCTCAGCTTGAACTGTTTCATCAGGCCGGCGCGCGCGGTCGGCACGTCCTTGGCCTTCCGAATGAGCGCGATCACCGCGTCGAGAAACTTGACCGCGATCTTCAGGCCTTCGAGGATGTGGGCCCGCGCCTTCGCCTTCCGCAGCTCGAACTCGGTCCGGCGGACGATGATGTTCTTCCGGTGGTCGAGGTAGTGCTGCAGCATCTGGCGCAGCGTGAGCACGCGCGGCACGCCGTCCACCAGCGACAGCATGATCGCGCCGAACGTGGTCTGCATCTGCGTGTGCTTGAACAGCTGGTTCTGCACGATCTGCGGATTCACGTCGCGGCGCAGCTCGATCATGATCCGCATGCCGCGGCGGTCGCTCTCGTCTCGGAGATCGCTCACGCCGTTGAGCTTCTTGTCGCGCACGAGCTGCGCGATCCGTTCGATCAGCGCCGCCTTGTTCACCATGTACGGCAGTTCGGTGACGATGATCGCAATGCGGCCGCCGCGGAGCTCTTCCATCTCCGCCTTCGCCCGGACGGTGATGCTGCCGCGTCCTTCCTTGTACGCCGCGCGGATGCCGTCGCGCCCGAGGATCAGGCCGCCGGTCGGGAAATCGGGGCCCTTGACGATCTTGAGCAGCTCGTCGGTCTCGATGTCCGGATCGTCGATCATCGCCGTGAGCGCGTCGATCAGCTCCCCCAGGTTGTGCGGCGGAATGTTGGTGGCCATCCCGACCGCGATGCCGGTGGCGCCGTTCATCAGGAGACTCGGCACGCGGCTCGGCAGGACGACGGGCTCCTGCAGCGACTGGTCGAAGTTGGGAACGAACGCCACCGTCTCCTTGTCGATGTCGGCGAGCAGTTCGAGCGCCATCCGCGACAAGCGCGCCTCGGTGTACCGCATCGCCCCCGGCGGGTCGCCGTCGACGCTGCCAAAGTTGCCCTGCCCGTCAATCAGCGGGTAGCGGAAGCTGAAGTCCTGCGCCATGCGGACGAGCGCCTCGTACACCGGGGCGTCCCCGTGCGGGTGGTAGCGGCCCATGACGTCGCCCACGAGGCGCGCGCACTTCTTGTACGCCCGGTCGGGCGCTAGCCCCATCTCGGAGGCGCCGTACAGGATCCTCCGCTGCACCGGCTTCAGGCCGTCCCGGACGTCCGGGAGCGCCCGGCTGACGATGACGGACATCGCGTAATCCAAGTACGACGCCTTCATCTCGTCCGCGATCGGCCGTGGGTTCACTTTCTCTTCGCTCGCCATTCCCTCTCCTTCATCCTGGGGCGGTGCCCGCTCCGTTCGCGTGCCTCAGATGTCGAGGTTGCGGACTTCCTTCGCGCGCTGCTGGATCCACAGCCGCCGCGGCTCGACCTCGTCCCCCATCAGCGTCTTGAACAGCTGGTCGGTCTCGCCGCCGCCGTTCGACTCGCTGGGATCGAGTTCGACCTGCAGCAGCGTGCGGCTCTCCGGGTTCATCGTCGTCTCCCACAGTTGCTCGGGATTCATCTCCGCGAGCCCCTTGTACCGCTGGATCTCGAACGTGATGTTCTGCTTCGCGAGGTCCGCGGTCGTCTCATCGCGCTCCAGATCGGTGTAGGCGTAGTGCGCCTTCTTCCCGGCCTTGATCAGGTAGAGCGGCGGCTGCGCGATATACACTTTGCCGCGCTCGATCAGCTGCGGCATGTACCGGTACAGGAACGTCAGCAGCAGCGTCCGGATGTGGGCGCCGTCGACGTCGGCATCCGCCATCAGGATCACTTTGTCGTATCGCCGCTTGTCGATATTGAACTCCTTGTCGATCCCGGTGCCGAGGGCGGTGATCAGGGCGCGAATCTCCTCGTGCCCGAGCATCTTGTCCACGCGCGCCTTCTCGACGTTCAGGATCTTGCCCTGAATCGGCAGGATCGCCTGGGTATGGCGGTCGCGTCCCGTCTTCGCGCTGCCGCCCGCCGACTCGCCCTCGACGACAAAGATCTCACACTTCGTGGGATCCTTCTCCGAGCAGTCCGCGAGCTTGCCGGGCAGCGTGCTCACGTCGAGCGCGTTCTTGCGGCGCACCAGATCCCGCGCCTGCCGGGCCGCCTCGCGCGCGCGCGCGGCCTGCACCGCCTTGGCGACGATCCGCTTCGCGTCGCTGGGATGCGTCTCGAAATACTCCGCGAGGTCCTCTCCGACGACCGACTCGACGAGCCCTTTCACCTCCGGGTTGCCGAGCTTCGTCTTCGTCTGCCCCTCAAACTGCGGCTCCGGCAGTTTGAGCGAAATCACCGCGGTCAGTCCCTCGCGCACGTCGTCGCCCTGCAGAGTCACGTCCTTCAGCAGACCCTGCCGGCGCGCGTAATCGTTGATGCTGCGCGTCAACGCCGACCGGAACCCGACCAGGTGTGTCCCGCCCTCGATGGTATTGATCGTGTTGACGTACGTGAACACGTGCTCCACGAAGGTCGTGTTGTACTGGACGGCGGCGTCCACTTCAACCCCGTCGCGGACCCGGTGCACGGTGATCGCGTCGCCGAGCGCCTTCCCTTTGTTGTGCGACTTGACCAACTCCGTGATGCCGCCGGCGTGCTTGAACTCGCGCTTCTCGCCGGACCGGTCGTCCGTGAGCGTCAGGACGAGCCCCGCGTTGAGGTAGGCGAGTTCGTCAAGACGCTCGGCCAGGATCGCCGCGTCGTACACCGTCTCGACGAAGATCTGCGAGTCGGCGAGAAAAGTGACCGTGGTGCCCGTGCGGTTGGTCTTGCCGGTGACGCGCAGCGCGCTCGCCCGCTTGCCGCGCTCGAACCGCTGCGTGTAACGCTTGCCGTCTCGCTCCACCTCAACGTCGAGCCACTCGGACAGCGCGTTGACGACCGAGACGCCCACCCCGTGCAGTCCGCCCGAGATCTTGTAGCCGCCGCCGCCGAACTTGCCCCCCGCGTGGAGCATCGTCATCACAACCTCGACGCCGGGCTTGCCGACCTTCGGCACGGTGTCGGTGGGGATTCCCCGTCCGTCGTCGCGCACGGTAACGCTGTTGTCGCGGTGCACGACGACGTCGATCCTCGTCGCAAACCCGGCCAGCGCCTCGTCGACGCTGTTGTCTACAACTTCAAACACGAGATGATGCAGACCGCGGGTGCCGGTGCTGCCCACGTACATGCCGGGACGCTTGCGTACCCCCTCAAGTCCCTCAAGAACCTGGATCTGCTGGGCATCGTAGGTCGGTTGATCCATGCGGCGTCTGCCTCCAGGTTGTCACCAACCACCAAATAGGGCATGGCAAACGCCACGCCCTCAAAGAATTTCTTCAATATATATGCTAACAGAAATATTCTACGGGGTCAATCGGCTGAAACCCTTACCACCATTGGGTTTCAGCCTTCAGAAACGCTCAATCCCCACTGCACGTTCGTCACGCGCCTAACAAGGGTAAGCGACGAAATCGCAGACCAATATACGCCGTTGGTTGTCACCACGAGCGATTTTCGATCGCGATCATGAATCTCGCTCATCATTCTCTTGTTTGCGACGGCATTCGAGAGAAACCGATGATTATCATCGTTGCCTACGAGGATCCTCGTGTCGAAGATCCCGATGATGTCCTGAATCGGCACCACAATATCTCCGCCGAGATGCACATACATGACGACACGCGCCTCGAGCGCCTACGGCGCGCCCGATTCCCTCTCGGCGCCGTCGTCGCTCCGACCGAGCGGCCGCATCTGCAGCTGAATCTCGGTGATCGCGTCCCCGCCGGCGCGCTGATTCAACGACGCCACCAACTCGGCCCGCCGCAGGCCGAGCTCGTAGTACACGGCCGGCAGATCCGTGGCGACCACGAGCGTGCTCCCGCGCACGCCGACGGCGCGCGCATGGCGCGCGCGCCCCTCGCCCACCACCTCCGGCCACACATCGAGCACCGCGGCCTGCCGCGCTCGGCGCGGCCCCACAAGCGCGGTCAGCGCATCGCCGAGCAGCTCCTTAAGCGCGTACATCCGCATCCCTCACGAGCTTACCGGACATCACCGCCACGTGGCGAACGGACACCCCCGGCGCTTCCGGCACGCGCGTATGCGTCATCAGCACTTGTGGGCCCACGACCTCTCCCAGCAGCGCCGCCTGTCGTTCCAGATCCAGGTCGGCCAGCACGTCATCCAGCAGCACGACCGGCCACTCCCCGAGTTCGTCCCGCAGCAGTTCCACCTCTCCCAACCGCAGGCTCAGCGCGGCCGTGTGCTGCTGGCCGCGCGACCCAAACACTCTGAGATCGATGCCGTTCACGGTAAAAGCCAAGTCGTCCCGGTGCGGGCCCACGACGCTCGTGCCCCGCCGCAGTTCTTCTCCCCGCCGCGCGGCGAGCGCGCGCCCCAGTTGCGCGCGCGCATCGTCCTCGCGATCCGTCCCCTCGATCACGCCGGACGCCTCGTACACCACCCCCAGCACTTCCTCGCCGACGGCGATGCGCGCGTGCCGTGCACGCGCACGCGCCGCCAGCCCCTGGACGAACTGGTAGCGCCGCTCGACCAGCGTCGCCCCCAACTCCACAAACTGCGTGTCCCACGGCGCCAGGGCCGCCGCCGCGGCGCCGGCCTTGAGCAGACGATTCCGCTGCCGCACGACACGAAGATACCGGCTCAAGTTGAAGTAATACGACGGGCTCATCTGACTCAGCGCCGCGTCCATCAGACGGCGCCGATACGCCGGCCCGCCCCGGATCAACTCGTCGTCCAGCGGCCCCGCGAGCACGACCGCCAGCCGCCCGAGCAGCTGTCCCCGCTGTGTAACCACCCCGTTCACCTTGATACGCTTCTCGCCCGAGACCCGATCCACGGCCACCTCAAGTGCGCTCGCACGCCCGCCCTCAACGACCGCTCTGATATACGCGCGGTCCTGCCCGAATCGCACCAATTCCACGTCCGCCGTCGCGCGCGGGCTCCGCCCGACCGCGACGGTATAAATCGACTCGAGGAGATTACTCTTTCCCTGCGCGTTGGGTCCGGCGAAAACGGTGATCCCGTCGCCAAACGTCACATCCTCGGCGACGTAGTTCCGAAAATCCCGCAGGCGCAGCTCAACGATTCGCAACGCGATACTCCCGACCGCCTACCACGACGACGTCCCCGGCACGCAGCTCGCGTCCCCGCCTCCGCTCGACGACCCCGTTGACCGCGACGCGGCCCTGCTGCGCCAGCGTTTTCGCGGCGCCGCCGGTATCCGCGATCCCGGCCCACTTGAGGAACGCGCCCAGGGCAATCTGCGGCGTCGAAATTGTCACCGTTTCAACACCGCGATCCGGCACGGACTATCCGTAGACACGGACCGGAGCCAGGACGTACACGTAGTCGGCATGCTCGACCGGCCGCAGCGCCCCCGGGCTCAGCGGTCCGGTCAGTTCCAGCCAAACCTCGGGCGCGTCCATGTTGCTGAGTGCGTCCATGAGAAACTTGGCGTTGAACGCCACCGGAATCGCGTCACCCTCCGCGGTAACAGGAACGTCTTCCTGCGCCTTGCCCACGTCCGGCGTATTCGAGCTGATCGTCAGCGTGGCGCCGTCCGCACTCAGGCGAACCACATTCGCGGAGTCCCGCGCCGTGATGCTCGCGCGCCGCACAGCCCGAAGCAGGCGTTCGGTTCCAACCTTGATGCGCTGCTTGAATTCTTTCGGGATGACCTGCTCGTAGTTGGGAAACTGCCCGGCAATCAATCGAGACACGAATCGGAGACCGGGCAGGGTGAAGACCAACTGGTTCTCTTGCGACGCGATTGTGACATCACCCTCGAGCAGGCCCAGCACACGCACGAGTTCCGCCATTGTCTTGTTTGGGACGATCGCGGAGATTTTACCGCGAGGCTCTCCTGAGATTTTGGCCCGCCGCAGCGCGAGTCGTCCCCCGTCGGTGGCCACCAACTGGCCGGCTCCGCCCTCGATCATGACATAGACCCCGGTCAGGAATGGCCGTGTTTCATCCGTCGAGACCGCAAAACTGGTCTGCCGGATCATCGTACGCAGTAAACTCCCGTCGATCTTCACAAGAACGTTACCATCTCCGCTCGGCATGATCGGAAAGTCCGTGCTGGGAAGCCCAACAAGCTCGAATTTCACCGATTCGCACGAAATAATGGCTTTGGCATCGCCTTCCTCTACCGTGATTTCCACCGGAGCCTCGGGCAGATTGGTCACGATATCGGTGAGAATCCTCGCCGGAAGCGTGACGGCTCCCTCCTCCATGACCTTTGCATTGAGGTGGGCCTCGATCCCCAGTTCCAGATCGGTGGCGGCCAGCTTTACGCCGTCTTTTGAAGCTTCGAGCAGAATATTGCCCAAAATCGGCATACTAGCCCTTGGAGAGATTGCGCGTCCCACCGTCTGGACACTTCGGAGCAACTGCTCCTGAGAACACGAAAAACGCATATCCCGCTCCTAGGGGTTCTTTTTATAATAAATATTCGTCGTAGTCATAGTAGAACCTGTGGATTATGTGAATATCGGCTCTGAAGGGCATCCGATAAGGGTTTCAACCTGTGGATAACCATAAGGTCCTTTTCCGTGCGTTATGCACGTCGTCCAGAGGCGTCCTGACAAGACGGGCACACCGGTGGATGACGGCCTACCGCATCCCCACTTTACGGGCGCTCGGTCCGGAAACTGTCCACAAGACTTTTGATACCGGCGGCGAGATGGGAGTCGTGGATCAAGGCGCTCTTTACCCGATCGCACGCGTGCATCACCGTGGTGTGGTCGCGCCCTCCGAACTCCTCGCCGATGCGCGGCAGTGACGCATCGGTCAGTTCTCGGGAGAGATACATGGCGACCTGGCGCGGGAACGCCACGCCTTTGGTGCGGCGCTTGGCCTTCATTTCCTCGATGCGGATGCCGAAGAACTCGGCGACGGCGCGCTGGATCCCCGGGATGGTGACGGGTCGGATCCGCGCCTGGGGCAGGATTTCTTTGAGGACTTCGATCGCCAGGTCGATGGAGATCGTCGTGCGCTGCATCTCCGCGTGCGCGCGCAGTCGGCTGAGGGCGCCCTCGAGTTCGCGGATGTTCGACGAAATTCGCTGCGCAATGTACTGCGTGACTTCGTCCGGCACGGCGATCGCGTCGAGTTCGGCCTTCTTCCTCAGGATCGCGATGCGGGTCTCGTAGTCGGGCGGTTCGATGTCCGCGATGAGGCCCCATTCGAACCGAGAGCGCAGGCGGTCTTCGAGCGTCGGAATCTCTCGAGGCTGGCGGTCGCTGCTGATGATCAGCTGACGGCCCGACTCGTGGAGCGTGTTGAACGTGTGGAAAAATTCTTCTTGTGTCCGCTCCTTGCCGGCCAGGAACTGGATGTCGTCGATGAGCAGTACGTCGACGCTTCGGTAGCGGTTTCGGAACTCCACCATTTTGTCGTCGCGGATCGCGTTGATCATTTCGTTCGTGAAGCGTTCGGACGACACGTACATCACCCGGGCGATCTGCTTGTGGGTGAGGACACGATGTCCGATGGCCTGGAGCAGATGGGTCTTGCCAAGTCCTACGCCGCCGTAGATAAACAGGGGGTTGTAGGCTCTCGCGGGCGCCTCGGCGACCGCGAGAGCGGCCGCATGGGCAAACCGGTTGCCGCTGCCGACCACGAACGTGTCGAACGTGTATTTGCCGGTAAACGTCAGGGAATCGACCGGCCCGGATTTAGGAATCGACGTGGCGATCTCCTGGGGGCCAGGCGCGATCCGCGGGGCGGGCACGTCCAAGTCTGAGACGACGAAGCGGACGTCGACGCCGCGGGTCAGCACTTCTCGCAGCGTCTCCGCGATCAGGCCGAGGTACCGTCCCTCCAGCCATTCTTTGGCAAACAGGCTCGGGACCGAGAACACGAACACATCCCGGTCCAGGGTGACGGGTCGCATCGCCTTGAGAAACGCCTCAAAACTTGGTTTGCTCAACTGACTTTCGATGCGCGTCAGCGCCTCTTGCCAAACTTGGTTTACGGCCGCGCTCTGTGTTTCCATCCAGGATCCTCCCAGGCCCGTCGGGTCGCGGGCCCCGTCTTACGGTCTGAAGACGTTCCCAAGATATGCGATGCCGTCTTCCGTGAGCGTCCGCTTGCCCGGGGTGCGCTGCGCCAGCAACTGGTGCTTCTGCAGCGCCGCCAGCTCCCGAAACGCGGTGCTCTGGCTGATCCCGAGTTCTTTGGCGATCGTCGATGGCCCGGCGGAGCCGAGCTCCGCGATCAACAGCAGGATCTTGCGCTGTCGATCGGAGAGCCGCAGCCGCGGCGGTTCGGCCGGCCGCGGGCTCGGCGCCGTCGGCGCGAGCGGGGCGGCGTCGCGCGACTGACCCACCCGAAGCGTGACCACCGTCCCGTGGTCGAGATTGTCCTCGATCGAAATTGCGCCGCCGAGGAACGCGAGCTGCTCGCGGGCGACGGGCAGTCCCGAGCCGACGCCCTTGATGAACGCCCGCATCTCACGCGTCGCGGTGGTAAAGCCCGGCTGGAACGCATGATCCTTGTCCCGGATGCCCGGCCCCTGGTCGGAGATCCGAATCGTGTTGCCGTCGTCCATGATCGACACGACGGCGTTCTGGAACAGCGCGTGTATGAGGTTCTCCACGATCTCCCGAATCACCACGAATGGAATGCGGCCGCCTCGTTCGCGGGCGTAGTTGTGCGTGCGCGCCGCCAGCTCTCCGACGAGCTGGCCGAAATCCTCCGCTGAGAGCGACACCACCTGGGGCGGGGCCAGTGGGGAGTCATAGATGGCCATGCGCACTTCCGGCGCAGGCGCAACGTCCTGCGGCTCTCCTTTGGCCTGGGATGCGAGCCGCAGGAAGAAGTCCTGCATCACTCCCCCCTCCCGCGAACATCGACGCTAATTGGACGCACCATGGTGCGCTCCTTCCACAATGCGCAGCATTGGACCCTTTCCTCGTCTGCCGCTGACCTGCCATAAAGCAACCAGCATTGTGGAAAGACGATCATCGACTTTCCTCGTTTTCCGACGACAGGGATCAGCGAGAGGTATGCGTAGAACGCGTCAGGATAGGCCGGATGGCGTCGGCAACACCGTTATCCACAGGTGTGGAAAAGATTGTGGATAAGATAGGAAAACTCCTTTAGAGATCATGGATCAGACCGAAATTGGACCAAAATCGAGCATCCTCCGTGACAACTTGGTCACGAAATGTGGGTAATTCTGGGAGATATCTTGAGGTTATCCACAGCCAACCCACGATCTGATACCGGGCGGCGATCTGACGGGACGGCTGAGTGATCTGTGAGCGGTAACGGCGCGCAACTGCGTGGGTTCCTGATCTCGCGAGGGGCGCGTCGGAGCGGGGCCGTCGGTTCCGGGGCGCCCGCGTTGAACGCGGTGCCGTGTCTGTGGTATAGTCTCCACAGGCGATCGGCGACCTCGCATGCGCGGGGCGCCGATCTGAGTCATGAGAGGAGGCGGCTCGGTGAAGCGTACATTCCAACCGAACCGCCGGCACCGGAGCAAGACGCACGGCTTCCGCGTTCGGATGCGTACCCCCGGCGGCCGGAACGTATTGCGACGGCGACGCCTTCGGGGTCGACGCCGGCTGGCTGCAGACTAGGGAGTATTTCTGACCGAGATCGGCGGGTCGGAGACGACGACCCGGCGCGGGCGGTCCGGGGAGCGGCTCAGAACCCGGGCCGATTTCGCGCGAGTCTACCGGGAGGGACGCCGCTTTTCGGGCGAAACCCTGGTGTTGTACGTGCGGGCGCACGACGCGCCGCTGCGCGTCGGCGTGACGGCGGGACGAAAGCTGGGTGGGGCGGCTCGGCGAAACCGGGCCAAGCGGAGGTTGCGCGAGGCGTTTGGGCGGCTGAAGAGCCGCCTTTCTGGTCGGGGAGACGTCGTGTTGGCCGCACGCTCCAGAGCCCTGGACGCGAGGTTCTCGGAGATCTTAGCCGAGATGGAGGCGCTGTGCGCGACCGGGCAGATCCTGCGAGTGCGCGAGTAATGACGCCGGCAGCACGGACATGGGGCGTCGCCGCGATCCGCTTCTATCAGCGGTGGATCTCGCGGTACATGGCTCCCTCGTGCCGGTTCTCCCCGTCCTGTTCGGAGTACGCGGCGGAGGCGATTGCTCGCCACGGAGTGTTGCGGGGCGGCTGGCTCGCGCTCAGACGGTTGTTGCGATGTCATCCCCTGCATCCCGGCGGCTATGACCCGGTGCCCTGACCCCGGCACGGCCGGGGATGAGGAGGAGCGGTAGGTGTTCCAGTTTTTCGGCCAGGCGTTGAGTCCGATCGTAAACGCACTCCACGGCCTGCTGAATTTCTTTTACGGCTACACGCACGATCTCGCCTTGGCGATCGTGCTGATGACGCTTGTGGTCAAGCTCGTCCTGCACCCGCTGACCCGCGTCCAGCTGCGGTCCATGAAGGCCATGCAGGTGCTCGGTCCGCACATCAAGGCGCTGCAGCAGAAGTACAAGGACGACCGCCAAGGTCTGCAGGCCGCCACGATGGCGCTGTACCGGGCGCACAACGTGAACCCCTTTGGCGGCTGTCTGCCGATCCTGGTGCAGATGCCGATCCTGTTCGCGCTCACGCGTCTGCTGTTCTACACGAAGAACCTGTTCGCGAACGCGACCCTATTCGGGATCCCGTCGCTGCGGCTGGACGAGGTCCCGAGCCGCATGCTCGGGCAATTCACCACGCATCCGCTGACGCTCGTCGTCCTGATCTTTCCGCTGCTGGTCGCGGCGACCACCTGGTACCAGCAGCGCCTGACGGTCACGGATCCGAGCCAGGCCCAGATGTTGATTCTGATGCCGATCATGATCGGCTACTTCGCGATGCTGTACCCGCTCGGGCTCTCGATTTACTGGGTCGTCAACACGGTCGCGTATATCGGGGAGTACTTCCTCGTCGTCGGACGCCCGAACCCGATGGCGAGCGCGCCGCCAAAGTCCCAGACGCAGGCCGTGGGCGTTGCGCTGCCCGGGCAGCCGGCGACGCAGCCCCAACTGCCGAAAGCCCCTGCGGGGAACCCGCCGAAGCCGAGCGGGGGCGTGCGGCCGCAGGGGGCGCCGCGGCGCAAGAAGGGGGCGAGACGCTCGTGAAATCAGCGGAGGGGGCGGGGCGCACCGTCGAAGAGGCGATTCGAGACGCGCTGCGCGTGCTCGGCGCGAAGCGGGACGACGTCGACCTCATGGTGCTCGACGAGGGAAACCGCGGCGTCCTGGGACTGGGGTCTCGTGAGGCGCGCGTCCGCCTGACGCTCCTCTCGGCGGAGGGCGAGCCGGAGGAAGACGAGGCGACGCCGGGCCCCGAGGCCGAGACCGGCGACGATCCGCTCGCGGCGGCCCGCAGCGTGACCTCCGCCCTGATCGGCGCCATGGGCTTTCGCGGCGCCATCAACGTGCGTGAGGATGACGGGGCCGTGCTGGTGACGATCACCGGGGCCAACCTCGCGCCGCTGATCGGACGGCACGGCCAGACCTTGGAAGCGCTCGACCTCCTGGTGAACATGATGGTCTCGCGACGGATGGGACGGCGCGTGCCCGTGGTGGTGGACGCGGAGCGGTACCGCGAGCGGCGGCGAGAGGCCCTCACCGCGCTGGCGCACCGCACGGCGGATCGGGTGCGCCGTACCGGCGAGTCGGTGCCGCTCGAGCCGATGTCGGCCTCCGAGCGGCGCGTGATCCACACCGTCCTCGCGGACGACGAGGGCGTCGCCACCCACAGTGAGGGCGACGGCGCGGACCGTCACGTCGTCGTCGGGCTGCGCGGCGCGGAAACCGCCGCGGGCCCCGAGTCGGGCGTCCTCGCGGAAGACCTCGATCGTTCCGACGATCCCGAAGCGCCGCAGGACTGATCGTTCGCGTCTGTGACCGAGGACCGGGTCGTCGAGTCCGGCGCCGCGGCCCTTGGGATCTCGCTCTCCCCCGTTCAGTTCGCCGCACTTTCGCGCTACCTTGATCTTGTCGTGGAGTGGAGCGGCCGGCTGCGGCTCACCGGCGCGCGCACGCGGGACGAGGCGGCGCGCATCCTGGTCGTCGGAGGCCTCGACGTCATCCCGTTCTTGCCCGAGACGGGTGTGGTCGCGGATCTCGGCAGCGGCGCCGGGGTGCCGGGGATTCTCGCCGCGATCCTGCGCCCCCTCGCGCGCATCGTGCTGGTGGAAGCGTCTCGGAAGAAAGCCGGGTTTCTGGAGATCGCCGTCCGCGAGCTCGGGCTCTCGAACACCGAGGTGGTCTGCGCGCGCGCCGAAGCGCTCGGACGAGAGCCGGGACACCGGGCCCGGTACGACGTGGTGACGGCGCGGGCGCTCGCGGACCTGCGCGTGCTCGCCGAATATGCGCTGCCGCTCCTGCGGGTCGGTGGCATTGGCGTATTTCCGAAAGGACGGGCGGCGTCCCGTGAACTCGCCGCGGCCGCGCGGGCACTCGAGATTCTCGGCGGCGCCGCCGGTGCGTTCGCGCCCGTTCCCGGCGGCGGTCCCACGGTGATCGTCGTCACAAAACTCTCGCCCACGCCGGATGACTATCCTCGACGGGCAGGCCTTGCCGAGCGGAGCCCGATGTAAGCGCTGCACGACGTCCGATCGCGTTCCAACGATGCTCTCGAATGTCCACCCTTCCCCCACTCTTTGTCCGAGCGACTCGCCACCCATTGATATACAATAAAACACAGTATCTACGCTATTATATATATGATTATAACCCGAGTGGACTGGAGGACTTTAATGAAGATCGGGGAACTGGTGGTCGGTAACTCCATTCTCCGCTGAAAGAGAGAGCACACTCACACGGGGCACATATTCGCGATCGTGAATCAAAAAGGCGGCGTGGGCAAGTCGACTACTGCCATCAACCTCGGCGCGTACCTCGCTCAGTCGGCCACTCGCGTACTCATCGTCGACATGGATCCGCAAGGGAACTCGACGAGCGGAGTCGGCATTAGCAAGTCCGGTCTCGCCGTGGCTACCTACGACGTGGTCGTCGGCGAGCAGCGCGCCGAGCGCGCGATCGTCTCCACCGCGATTGCTGGTCTCGATATTCTTGCATCGGACGTGCGGCTGGCTGGCGCGGAGGTCGAGTTGGTCCCGCAGATCGCCCGCGAAGGCAAGCTGCGTGCGTCCTTGCGAGGCGTCGAGAGCGCGTACGACTTCGTGTTGATCGATTGTCCGCCGTCGCTCGGACTCCTGACGGTCAACGCGTTGACGGCAGCGGAAGCCTGTCTCATCCCGCTCCAGTGCGAGTTCTACGCGCTGGAGGGGCTTGCTCAGCTCATGGACACGATCGCGCTGGTTCGGCGGCACCTCAATCCTGCGCTCGGCGTCGTGGGCATCGTGCTCACGATGGTGGATCCGAGAACGAAGCTTTCTGAGCAGGTCGCGGCCGACGTCCGGGGGCATTTTCCCGGTCTGGTATTCTCGACCGAAATTCCAAGGAGCGTGCGGCTCGCGGAGGCGCCCAGCTACGGCCAGCCCGTGCTTTCGTACGCGCCATCGTCCCGAGGAGCTGAGGCGTATGCCGCCCTGGCGAAGGAACTGATCGCGAGACTTGCGGAACGCGGTGGGGATCTGAGGGCTGCCGAGCGTTCACATGGGAGCGCTCACCGGACACCAGACGAGCGAGGAGGCATCAAATGACCAGACGGGGTCTTGGCCGAGGGCTTGGCGCGCTCATTCCTGGGGCTGAGGACGCGGCACCGCAGGGAGCGGTTTCGGAGATCGAACTGTCGAGGATATCCCCCAATCCATATCAGCCGCGTCGAGACATCTCGGGGCCGGAGTTCGACGACCTCGTGGCGTCCGTTCGGCGCCATGGAGTGATCCAGCCGATCATCGCGAGACGGGCCGGCGCTGGCTACGAGCTCGTGGCAGGCGAGCGACGGTGGCGTGCCGCGCAGTCCGCCGGGCTGTCGAGCGTCCCCGCGGTGATTAGAGAGTTGTCTGAACGAGAGATGCTCGAGCTCGCGCTCATCGAGAATCTCCGCCGCGAGGATCTCAACGCGATCGAGCGCGCCACCGCCTATCGAAGACTCAGCGATGAGTTTGGCATGACCCAGGAGGAGATCTCGGAGGTGGTCGGGAGCAGCCGGCCCTCTATCGCGAACACGATCCGCCTCTTGGAACTCCCGAGCGAAATCCAGGCCGCGATCAGCCGGGGGAGGATCTCCGAGGGACACGGGAGGGCTCTCCTGACCATCCAGGACCGGGCGGCGCTGCTCGCCGCGTGGAAAGCCGTGGAGGAGCGAGGGCTCACCGTTAGAGAGACGGAAGAGCTGAGCAAGGCCTCCGCGAGGAATGTTTCACGTGAAACACGCAAGCCGTCGAAGTCGCAGGATCCGGAGCTGCTCGATCTTGCGAGACAGATCAGCGAGCGCTACTCTACGACCGCAACGATCTCCAAGAATGGGAAAACTGGATCGATCCAGCTCAGCTTCTATTCGGAGACTGATCTCGAACGAGTGATCGATATTCTGATGCGCTAGGTTTCGTGGAACCAACGTCCCAAGCCGGGTCCTAGACTGCGGTAACGAAATCAGTCTCCTGGGTCCTTCCGAGTTCATCGTCGAGGAGCTTCCGCATTCCGGCCGCGAGCCTTCTGATTCCCTCTTCGAGAATCTGCTCCGGCTTATCGGCGAACGAGATCCGAAGCCCATTTGGCGGGGGCGCCTGAGCCAGGAAGAGATCGCCAAACCCGCACGCCACGCCTTCTTTCAGCGCCTGCTCAAACGCCTCGGCGGAGGAAATCGACCTCGGGAGATTTATCCAGAGATTGAATCCGGCAGCGGGGACGGTCCAGGTGATCTCCCGAGGCATGAGCTCTCCTAACGCCCGGAGCACGGTGTCTCGCCTCCGGCGATATACCCCCCTGGCGGTCTCGAGATCGCGCTGATACTGCCTCGCCGATAGATAGCGCCACAGCGTCCCCTGAATCATCGGGGAGGTAAACCGGTCCACCAGCGACTTGGACTCGGTCAGGCGGGTCATCAGCGGGCCGTGCGCAACCATTCCGCCGACGCGCAGCCCCGGGACGACGGTCTTCGAGAACCCCTTGATGAAAACCACGTGGCCGCCCCTGTCGAAGGCCTTGACCGCGGGAGGGGCGTCGCCGTCGTAGGTGAATTCGCTGCAGCTGTCGTCCTCGAGCACGAGCAGATTGCGCTGTCTTGCGAGGTCGGCCAGCTGACGGCGGCGGCCTTCTGACATCGTCGTGCCCGTCGGATTGTGGGCCGTGGGGATCGAATAAATGAGCTTTGGACGGAACCGCTCCACCAAGCTCGCGGCGATATCAACCCGCATGCCTTCCGAGTCCACCGGAACCCCCAGCAGCTTCGCACCGCGGCCGTCGAAGATGTCGAGCGCGGTCAGGAACGTGGGGCTCTCGACCAGTACGTAATCTCCCGGACCGACAAAGGTCCTCGCCACCAGGTCGATGGCCTGCTGGACCCCTGACGTGATCAGGATGTCGTCCGGCAGAGAGGGGATGCCAGCCGCGCTGCAGTGCGTCGCGATCCACGCTCTTAGGTGCAGGTCGCCCTGCGGCGTGCCGTATTGGAGGCTCCTCGGATCGTCTACAACCATCGCTCTGTGCCAAAGACGCCCCAGCGCACGAACAGGAAATAGGCTGGGATCGGGTGAGCCGCTGGTGAGCGAGATGATACCGGACCTTCTGGCCGGCCTGAGGAGCGACTGCATCGACGCGGTGCGTGGCGCGCTCAGGTACGTCGGGAGCGCCGTCTGCCACTCGGTCTCGCCGAGCTCCGCGACCCAGCCGCCGTCGCGAGCGATCGTGTCCGAGGAGGGCGTCGCGGTGGGGCTTCCGACGAACGTCCCGGTGCCGACTGAGGCGTGGACCAACCCGTCCGCGGCAAGCGCGTCGTACGCCTGTACCACGGTGATGAGGCTGACTCCGAGGTCCTTGGCCATCGCCCGGACCGATAGGAGCCGAGAGCCATGCTTGAGGTCTCCAGATTTGATCCGTCGCGAGAGGGCGGACTGCAGCTGCCGGTAGAGCGGGGTTTCAGTGCCTCGGGACAAGTCGATGTCCATAGGAACGCCTCAAGAATCGCGACATCAGTGTAACTATGAATATTGACAGATCGTACCCACGAATTATATGAAATATATCCAATGGGCCGAGTTGCGTCAACCGGTGTACCTAGGAACACATAGGACGGCATAGGGAGAAGTATGAATAGAGACGATGCGTGGGCGATCCTGTCGGAGCAGACTTCTTCGGCGACGTTGCTGAAGCATATGCTTGCGGTCGAGGCGGTGATGCGCGCATATGCGAGAAAGTTCGGCGAGGATGAGGAGCTGTGGGGCGTGGTGGGGCTCCTCCACGACCTCGACTACGAGCGCCATCCCTCGCAGGAGGCGGGCCATCCGTTCGCAGGGGTCGAGCTGCTTCGGGCCCGCGGGGTTTCGGAGCCGATCTGCCGCGCCATCCTGACGCACGCGGATTACAGCGGGGTCCCGCGCGAGAGCCCCATGGAGCGGGCGCTCTACTCCGCGGACGAGCTCTCCGGGTTCGTGATCGCCGTGGCGCTCGTGCGACCCTCGCGGTCGCTGGAGGACGTCGACGTCTCCGCGGTCAGGAAGAAGATGAAAGATAAGGCGTTCGCCCGCGGCGTGCATCGCGAGGACATTGTGCGCGGCGCCGAGGAGCTCGGTGTGCCGCTTGACGAGCACATTGCGTTTGTCATCGAAGCGCTGCGGCCGATCGCGCCGCAGTTGGGACTGAACGGACAGGCAGGCTGACCGTGCGGGCGCGACCACGGCTCGCAGAACGCTGGCCAGCACTCGAGGAGGTGCACCGATGGCAGATGTTGGCACGGTGAAGCTGAAGCGTGGGCTCGCGCAGATGCTCAAGGGCGGCGTCATCATGGACGTGACGAACGCCGAGCAGGCGAAGATCGCGGAGGACGCCGGCGCATGCGCGGTCATGGCCCTCGAGCGCGTGCCCGCCGACATTCGCGCGGAGGGCGGGGTCGCGCGCATGTCGGATCCGGTCAAGATCAAAGAGATCATGGAGGCCGTGACGATCCCGGTGATGGCGAAAGCCCGGATCGGACACTTCGTCGAGGCCCAGGTGCTGGAAGCGCTCGGCATTGATTACATCGACGAGAGCGAGGTCCTCACGCCGGCGGACGAGCGCTATCACATCAACAAGCACCTGTTCAAGGTGCCGTTCGTCTGCGGCTGCCGCGATCTGGGCGAGGCGCTCCGCCGGATCGGCGAAGGCGCGGCGATGATTCGCACGAAGGGCGAAGCCGGCACCGGGAACGTGGTGGAGGCGGTGCGCCACATGCGCTCGGTGATGGACGGAATCCGGCAGCTCCAGGGCACTCCCGAGGAGGAGCTGATGACGGTTGCCAAGGAGCTCGGGGCGCCCTACGATCTCGTCGTGGAGACCCGCGCTCTCGGGCGGCTGCCGGTCGTGAACTTCTCGGCGGGCGGCCTCGCGACGCCGGCCGACGCGGCGATGATGATGCAGCTGGGATGCGACGGCAACTTCGTCGGCTCCGGCATCTTCAAGTCGAACGATCCGGCGAAGCGCGCGAAGGCGATCGTGGAGGCGACGACTCACTTCCGCGACGCGGACGTGATCGCCCGCGTCTCCGAGGGGATCGGCGACGCGATGCGGGGCCTCGACATTCGCAAGCTTCCCGAGGCCGAACTGCTGCAGACCCGCGGCTGGTAGCGGCATCGAGGCCGGAGGTCTTCGCGACCTGTGAACGTAGGTGTCCTGGCGCTCCAGGGGGATGTGATCGAGCACCGCAAGATGCTCCGGGGCCTCGGCGTCGAGGCCCCGGAGATTCGCCTCCCCGAGGAGCTGGCGCGGGTGGACGGGCTGATCATCCCGGGCGGTGAGTCGACGACCATCGGCAAGCTCATGGTCGAGTTCGGCCTCGACCGCGCGATCCCGGTCAGGGTCGGTCAGGGGATGGCCGTGTACGGCACGTGCGCCGGGATGATCCTGCTCGCGCGGACCGCGCGCGGGGGAGAGCCGCCGCTGCTCCGTCTGATGGACATCGCGGTGGAGCGGAACGCGTACGGCCGCCAGGTCGACTCGTTCGAAACGGACTTGGACGTGCCGGCGTTCGGGCCGCCGCCGCTGCACGCGGTGTTTATCCGTGCGCCGGTCATCGAGGAGGTCGGGCCCGGGGTCACGGTGCTCGCGTCGCTCAACGGCCGGCCGGTGCTGGCGCGCCAAGGGCGGCTCCTGGTGTCGTCGTTCCACCCGGAGCTGGCACAGGATGACCGGGTCCACCGGTACTTTCTCGAGATGATCCGGTCGGCCGCGTAGCCGCGTGCTGGGGACGATCGTCAATGCGCTCAGCGTGCTCGCGGGCGGCGTGCTCGGCGTGGCGCTGCGGCGCCGCATCCCGGAGCGGATGCGCGACATCGCCATGCAGGGCATCGGCCTCGTCACGCTGGTGCTCGGGATGCAGATGGCGCTCGGCACCCACAACGTGCTGGTCGTGATCCTGAGCGTCGTCGCCGGCGGGTGGATCGGCGAGGCGGTCGGGATCGAGGGCGGCCTGGAGCGCCTGGGCGCGTGGGCGGAAGCGCGCCTCGCAAGCCCGGGCGAGCAGGGCACGTTTGCGCGCGCGTTCGTGACGAGCTCGCTCTTGTTCTGCGTGGGGCCGCTCACCATCCTCGGCAGCATTCAGGCGGGGCTCGGCCAGCCGCCGACGCTGCTCTACACGAAGTCCATGCTGGACGGCGTGTCGTCGCTGGCGATCGGTGCGGCGCTCGGCGTCGGGGTCCTCTTATCGGCGGGGACGATCCTCGTGTACCAGGGCGCGCTGACGCTGCTGGCGCAGGCCGCGCAGGCGGTGATGACGCCGGACGTCACCCGCGAGTTCACGGCAACCGGCGGGGTGCTGGTCCTCGGCATCGGCCTGACGCTGCTCCGCGTGCGCGCGGTTCGAGCGGCCAACCTGCTGCCCGCGCTGCTGGTCGTGATCGTGCTGATGGCCGCCGCCCCGAGCCTCGCGGGGTTGGGCCGGAGCCTCGGGCCGGCGCGGTAGGCCGGGTCTCGCCAAAAAGGGGGAGCGCGCATGGCCGTGGTCGTGGAGCCCGTGGAACTGGTCGGCGAGCACGTCGCGCTGGTGCCGATGGAGGAAGCCCATCTCGACGGGCTGATCGACGCCGGCCGGAGCCCGGAGATCTGGCCGTACATGCCGATGCAGATCAGCGGCCGCGACGACATGGCACGGCTGATTCGGGACGCGCTGCGGGCGCGTGACCAAGGGGCGGAACTGCCGTTCGTCATCCGCGAGCGCCGCTCGGGCCGGATCGTCGGAAGCACGCGGTTCTTGGACATCACGGCGGCCCACCGCAACATCGAGATCGGATGGACCTGGCTCGAGCCCGCCGTCTGGCAGACGCCGATCAACACGGAATGCAAGTATCTCCTGACCCGGCACTGCTTCGAAACGCTGCAGATGATTCGGGTCCAGCTGAAGACCGACGCCCGGAACACGCGATCCCAGCGGGCGATCGAGCGGCTAGGCGCGGTGCGCGAGGGTGTGCTCCGCCATCACCGGATCATGCCTGACGGGTATCTCCGGGATTCCGTCTACTACAGCATTCTGCTTGAAGAGTGGCCGGCCGTGCGGGCCCGGCTCGAGGGCTGGCTTCGGGCAGACCGGTAACCCTGTCGCGCCCGCGAGGAGTTGCCGTCTCGGCGGAAGAATAGCCACGCATCTCTTGTTCGAAAGGACCCTCGCGTGGCGCAGCCCTTGATCCTCATCGCCGCAGGCGACGCTCTGGTGACGAGGCGCGTCGGCGCCTCCCGCGACCCCGCATACCACGCGCTCGTGGCGCTGGTGCGGTCCGCTGATGTTCGCTTCATCAACCTGGAGGGCACGCTGCACGATTATCTCGGCAGCCCGCAGGCCGCGAGCGGCGGCACCTACGTCGTCGGCACCCCGCGGATCATCGACGACCTCAAGGCGATGGGCTTCAACCTCTATTCGGCCGCCAACAACCACATGGCGGACTGGGGCGACGGCGGGCTGCTCGGCACGATGGACACGCTGGATCGCGCCGGCGTGGTCTACTCCGGGATCGGCCGCCATCTGGCCGAAGCGCGGTGCCCGGGGTATCTCGAGGTGCCGACGGGCCGTGTGGCGCTGATCTCGGTGACCAGTACGTTTCCGCCGCATGCGCCCGCCGGCGAGCAGCGGCCGGACTGCCAGGGGCGTCCGGGGATCAATCCGCTGCGGTACGTCACCACGGCGACCGTCGACGCCGCGACGCTCTCGGCGCTCTCGGGCGTCTACGACAAGCTGGCGCTCGGCGCCGCGCGCGCCCGTTCGATCCAGCTCGGGTTCCAGCGGCCGGATCCCGAGGGAATCACCACCCTGTTCGACCACAAGTTCCGGGTCGGGGCGCCGTGGGCCGTCAACACGGCGCCGCACGAGGCCGATCTTGACGGCAACCTCCAGTGGATCCGCGATGCGCGCCGTCAGGCCGACTGGGTGTTCGTCAGCGTGCACGCGCACGAGGCGGCGGGGGCGGACGAAGAGCAGCCGGCCGAATTCGTGCGCACGTTCTGCCGCGCGGCCGTGGACGCGGGCGCCGACGCCGTGCTCGGCCACGGGCCGCACGTGCTGCGCGGGATCGAGGTGTACGAGGGGAAGCCGATCTTTTACAGCCTCGGTAACTTCATCTTCCTGAACGAGATTCTCCAGCGCCAGCCGGCCGACTTCTACGAGCGGCTCGGCCTGCCGGCCACCGCGACCCCCGCGGATCTGTTCGACGCGCGCGGCGCGCGCGGCGGGTTTGCGGCCGATGCGAGATTCTGGGAAGCCGTCGTGCCGGAGTGCCGGTTCAACGGCCGGACGCTGGAGACGATCTCGCTCTATCCCGTGACGCTGGGGTACGGGCGCCCGCGGCCGCAGCGAGGCGAGCCCGTGTGGGCCGACGGCGCGGCGGGGCGCGCGATCATCGAGCGCGTGGCACGCCTTTCTCCAGGCTGCCGCATCGAGTGGCGGCCGGACGATTCGTGCGGCCGGCTCCGCTGGTGAGCCTCAGGTCGAGGGGATCGCGCGCGGCGCCCTCCACACGGCCTCCGATGTCGATCTCGGCTCAGCCCGCCGCGAGCAGTGCGCGGATCTGCGCGGCGGCCTCCTCGGTGGCGCGGTCGAGCTCCTCGGGCGCGGTGCCGGTGACGGGAATGGGCGTGCCGACGCGCACCGTGATCCGCTGGCGGCGTGGGAGGACGCGATCGAGCGGCAGGGCATCGCGCGTGCCCAGGAGCGCGACCGGGAGGAGCGGCGCGGTCCCGCGCGCGGCCAGCAGCGCGGCCCCTCGCTGAAATGGGCGCAGCGTTCCGTCGGGGCTGATGGCGCCTTCGGGGAACACGATCAGCAATCTGCCTTCGCGGAGCACCGCGAGCGCGCGCTTGAGTGCCCGCGTGTCGACGCCCGCCCGCCGGAGCGGGATGGCGAGCCGACCATACGCGCGCATCACCAGGCCGACGCCCGGCATGCGCCACAGTTCCGCCATCGCGAGCACCGCCGGTTTGCGCGGCATGACGAGCGGGAGAATGATCGGGTCCAGCCAGCTGGCGTGGTTGGCGACGATCACGGCTGCCCCCCGGGGAATGCGTTCGAACCCGTGCGTGGACACCCCGAACAGCGCCCAGGCGAGGGCGCGCACAGGCGCGCGGATGATGCGGAATGCGAGGTCGTTCAGGCGGGTGTCCTCCGAGTCGCGCCGGAGGATACGCGCCCGCCGGGTTCGGCTCCTGCCTTGGCCGGCTGCAGACACGCGCGAAGGCCGCCGGGTACCGCCCGGCGGCCTTCGCTCCGACCCGCTGCGCAGTCTATCCGAACAATCTGGGCTTCTCGAGCAGCGCCCTCAGCGACGTGATCTTGCCCACGTGGTACCAGCGGTGAGCGTTCACGAACGCGAACATGCCCCCGAGGTTCTTCCACAAGCCGCGCGGGCCCTCGTTCGCGGCTTCAAGGTCGGCCTCGGCGACCGCGGCCATGAGCGCGCCGTGCGTGTCGTCCAGCACCCGGACGACCTCCTCGAGCGGCGGATACGCAGCCTGTCCGCCGGAGCCGCCCTTGAACAGCGCGGGGTAGTTGTCGGGTATTTTCGCCGTCACGCCTGCCCGCGCGAGGAAGGCGGCGTTCACGTTGGCGAGGTGGCCGACCTGCCAGATGATGGGCGACAGCGTTGGATTCGGCATGCGTCGCGCATCCTGGTCCGAGATGTCTCCGAGGGAGTACTTGATCATCTGCTGGCTTCCCGCCAGCTGTTCCTGAAGCAGACTTCGCGCGTCCATGATTCCTCCAGACGTTCATGAGATCGATTTGGTATGGTGAACTGCATTGGCGCTTGCGTCGTCGAGATCCTTGCGCACCCGCGCGTGCTAGGTGTTGCCGGGCTGGTAGCGTCGCGCGAGCACCGGCGTGAACGCGCTCCGAAGCACCTCCCGCTGCACCTCGGTGAGCCGCGCGATCGGTTCGGGATCGCCGAGTGATGGGACGCAGACGACTTCTCCCCGCGCGAGCGCGGCGAGCGACGCCGTGACCACGTCCGCCGCCGCCATCCTCGGCCGGTTGCTGGCGTCCATTCCCTGCACCGTATGGAACTCCGTCGCCACCATTCCGGGCAGGCACGCCTGCACGCGGACCCCGGTGCCGGTCAACTCGCCCGCGAGGGCCTCCGTGAAGACCACTATGAACGCCTTCGCGCCGGCGTAGGTGGCCCGGTACGGCAACGGTGGATGCGCCGGGGCCACGGCGCCGTGCAACGGCTGCGGGTTTGCCGGGATCGATCCGCTGAGCGCGAGCAGGGACGCGACGTTGATGATGCCGCCCGATCCGCGGCGGATCATGCCGGGCAGGGCGGCCCGGGTCAGCCGCGCGACCGCGCGGATGTGGATGTTGATGAGCGAGTCGATTACCGCCGGCTCGACCTCGGCGAATGGACGATACGCGCCGAAGCCCGCGTTGTTGACCACGAGCGCCAGCGCCTCGTCATCGGCGACGCGCGCCTCCACCCGCCCGAGCGCCTTCGCGTCCGTGAGATCGGCCGCGAGGACCTCGGCACGCCCGCCCGTCTCGCGCTGCAGCCGCGCGGCTAGCTCCTCGAGCCGCTCGCGCCGGCGCGCGACCAGCACCACGTCGTACCCATCGCGTGCCAGCCGCTCCGCGTACGCCGTTCCAATCCCGGCGGACGCCCCGGTGATGAGCGCACGCGGTCTCGCTTGACCGCTCGACATGTGTTGTTCCTCCACGCTGTGGGTGGGGATCTTGGGCCGGCCCTGCCACGGTGCGCGGCGGCGGCCCTCCCCGACATGGTTGCCGCTTTCGCGGTCATTTCCCTCCACACGAAGGCGGCCGGGCGGGCTTACGCGGCCCGCTTTCTCGACTGGATTGACACCCGAAGCCGGCCCTGTCTATACTTAGACCGACGCGTCGGTCTATATAGGAGTACACGATGGGGCGATCGACAGCCGAAACGCCGACCCGCGACCGCCTGATCCAGGCCGCGATGGACGTGTTTGCGTCGAAGGGCTACCACGCGGCGTCCGTCGACGACGTCGTGGCCGCGTCCGAGACTTCGAAGGGCGCGTTCTATCATTACTTCGCGAGCAAGCAAGCGATCTTCATCACACTCGTGGACATCCTCGGCGCGCTGGTCGAGCGCGGCGTCGAGGCATCGATCGCGGAGGAGCGCGGCGCGCTCGCCAAGGTCGAAGCGGCGCTGCGGGTCGTGCTCGAGACCGCGGACGCGCAGCGCGGGCTCGTGAAGATCCTGCTCGTGGAGGCCGTCGGCCTCGGACCCGACTTCGAGCAGAAGCGCCTCGACGTGCACCGTCGGTTCGCGGCGCTGATCCAGCGTCACCTGGATCACGCCGCCGATGAGGGATCCATCCCGCAACAAGACACGGCGCTGGCCGCGAGGGCGTGGCTCGGCGTTCTCAACGAGGTGATCACCCAATGGTTGGCGACGGGACACGGCCGTCTCGCAGATCAGCTCCCCCCGCTGCGCGCGTTTCTGCTCCGCAGCATCGGCGCGGGCGAGCGCGCGCCGGGGCGGCCGGCCGGACGCGGGCGTCGGACGGAGGCGTGACGGCGATGCTGACGCGCCGCGCATTCCTGGGAGCGTCCCTCGGGCTCGCCGCCGGCGGGCTGCTGGCGCCAGCGCGGGCGCTCGGTCAGACGCCGCCGCTGCGCATCAACGTCGTCTACACGCCGGTCCTGATCTTCGCGCCGCTGTTCGTGGCCATCGAGCGGGGCTATTTTCGTGACGAGGGCATCGAGGCCCAGCTGATCGGGACGCCCGGCGGGACGTCCACGTTCGCCGTGCTGGCGAGCGGGCGCGCGGAGGCCGCGGTCGGCGGGCTCGGCGCGGCGCTGTTCAACGCGGCCGACCGCCAGCTGGATTTCAAGGTCGTCGGCCCCGCGCACTCGGAGCGGCCCCCAGTGAGCACGCCGCTGGTCGTGGACCGCGGCGCGTACCAGCGGGGTCAGTACCAGACGGTGCGCGACCTCCGCGGGAAGCGGGTGGCCGTGAACGCCATCGGCTCGGCGACGGAGTTCTGGTTGAACGCAGCGCTGCTGAAGGGCGGCCTCACCATGGACCAGGTGCAGCTGGTGGAGGTGAACTTTCCCGACGTGCCCGCGGCGCTGGCAAACGGCGCGATCGCGGGCGCGATGCTGGGGGAGCCGCTCACCACGCTCGCGGAGGATCGGGGGCAGATCGTGCGCCTCAGCCAGGACTTCATCGACAACGTCCAGGTCACCGCGGTCTACTTCGGCGGCCCGTTCATGCGCGCGCATCCCCGCGAGGCTGCGGGCTTCATGGCGGCGTGGCTGCGGGCGTGCCGCTACCTGTACGGCGGCGGCTACAGCCGGGACGACGTCGCCCTGATCGTGCAGAAGTACACGGGTGTTCCCGCGGACGTCGTGAAGCGGGCCCGGCCGCCCTACCACCAGCCGAACGGCAAGATGAACACGAATGACTTCGCGCGGCTGCAGGAGTTCTTCAAGAACCGCGGCGAGCTCACGTACGATCACCCGCTGCCGGCGTCCGCGTACATCAGCACCGCGTTCGTGGAGCAGGCGCTCAAGATCGTCGGGCCGTTCTCGCCGCCGGCCGCGTGACCGGCCCCGCCGAGATTCACGTCTCCGGGCTTACGCAGGTCTATCGCGGAGCGCACGGGCCCGTGGCCGCGCTCGAGGACGTCTCGTTCGCGGTGCCGGCGGGGGAATTCTGCGCGGTCATCGGCCCGTCGGGGTGCGGGAAGACGACGCTCCTGCACGTGCTCGCCGGGCTCCTCGCGCCGACCTCGGGCAGCGTGGCGATGCCGCAGGCCGGGCACGGCCGGCTCGCGACCGCGGTCGTGTTTCAGGGCGTCAGCACGTTTCCGTGGATGACCGCGCTGCAGAATGTCGCGTACGGACTCCGCGTCCAGGGCGTGCCGCCTGCGGAATGCCGCCGGAGCGCCGAGCACCACCTGGCGCGCGTCGGGCTGAGTGCGTTTCGCGACGCGTATCCCGCGCAGCTCTCGGAGGGCATGCGCCAGCGCGTGAGCATCGCGCGCGCGTTCGCGACGGATCCGGACGTGCTGCTGATGGACGAGCCGTTCGGCAGCCTCGACGAGCAGACGCGCCTCCACCTGCAGGATGAACTGCTGCGTTTGTGGGAGGAGAGCCGCAAGACCATCCTGTTCGTCACGCACGGGCTCGACGAGGCGGTGCGCCTGGCCGACCGCGTGCTCGTGATGACCGCCCGGCCCGGCCGGATCAAGTCGGAGGTGCCGGTGCCGCTCGGGAGGCCGCGCGGCTACCGCGAGATCCGCGAGACGCCGGTGTACGGCGCCCTGACCGCCCGTCTGTGGGACGAACTCGAGGGCACCCTCGATGTGGCGCGCTCGTGAGCGGGCGCGGGGCCGACCGGGCACTCGCGGTGCTGTCGCCGCTCGGCTTCCTGGCGATCTGGGAGGCCTGCTGCCGCTTCGGCGTCCTCGATCCGCGATTCATTCCCGCGCCCACGACCGTGCTGCACACGATGGCGGCGATGACGCGCACCGGCGAGCTCCCCTACCACACGTTCGTGAGCGTCCGGCGGATCGTCTTCGGATTTTTGCTCGGCGCGGTGCCCGCGGTGGCGGTCGGTCTCACGATGGGGCTGAGCCGGCCGGTGCGGGCGGCGCTCATGCCGCTCGTGTCGGCGGTGTACCCGATCCCGAAGATCGCGGTGTACCCGCTGATCATCTTCTATCTGGGGATCGGGGAGGCGTCCAAGATCGGCATCGTGGCCGTGAGCATCTTCTTTCTCGTGCTGCTGAGCACGATGGCCGGGGTGCTGGCGATCGATCCCGCCTACTTCCGCATCGCGCGCGCGTACCGCGCCAGCGCGTGGTCGATGTTCGTCACGGTGGCGCTGCCCGGGGCGCTCCCGCAGATCTTCACGGGGCTCAAGCTCGGGATGGGCTTTGCGCTGATCGTGATCGTGGGCGCCGAGCTGCTGGGCTCGACCAGCGGGATCGGCTATCTCATCTGGCGGTCGTACCAGATCTTCGATATCAACGCGATGTTCGCGGGGCTGCTCGTGACGGCGATCCTGGGCTGGGTCGCCACCGCGGGCCTCGACTGGCTGGAGCACCGCGCGCTGCCGTGGAAGCCGTCCTGACGAGCGGGCTCACACGCGGATAAATACGCGCCTCCGGTAGAGCACCCACAGGACGAGCCACCACCAGACGACGACCGCCGCGGTATAGAGCCATCCCGCCGCGGCCGTGCCCACCGCGCGGCCGAGCGGATCGAGCAGGGTCGTGTGCAGCGACAGGATCCGGTTGGGCGACCAGGGATCACGCCACGTGTACTCGATCAGCGTGATCGCGACCACGGCGGACGCGACGTAGCCGACGATCGCGTTCGCGCCCAGCACCGCGAACGGAAACCCGAGCGGCCGGAGGCGTGCGCTGCCGCACAGCAGGTGGCAGCCGGCGAGCCCCAGCAGGCCGAGCCCCCCCGCCGCCACCGTGTAGGAGGGCGTCCACAGATCCTTGCTGAGCGGGAGCGCGTGTCCCCACCACAGCCCCGCATACGTGAGTGCTGCGCCCACGGCCGCGAACACGGCGATCTTGACCCGCTCCGAGACGGCAGCGGCGCGCAGCAGCGTGCCCGCGGCGGTGCCGAGGAGCGCGAGCGCGGCCGCCGGAGCGACCGCGAGCACGCCCGCGAGATCGTAGCGCACGAGATAGGCATCGTTCAGGTACTGCACGATGTTGTGGCGGGCGTCGAACACGCCGGGCGCGTAGCCCGGCGCGGGGACCCGCATGAGGAGGACGCCGTACCCCGCGAGCAGCGCGGCGCCGACGGCCAGGCGCGTCCAGACTGGCGTGCGGGCGAGCAGCACCGCCGCGAGATACGACAGTCCCAGCAGCTGGAGCACGTCCATGCCCACCGTCACCCCGTGGTACTCCACGGTGTCAATGGCGATGCCGAGCACCACGAGCAGCACCGCCCTGCGCGCCACGCGCAGCGCGCGCGCGAGGCGCGAACGATCGACGCGTGCGCTGAGCGGAATCGCGACCCCGAGGATGAAGACGAACCAGGGAAGGATCATATCGGTGAAGGTGACTCCTTGGCCCCACGGCGCGTGCATCAGCTGCCGCGGCGTGCTCGACGTCCACACCAGGTTGTTGACGACGAGCATGCCGGCGATCACGAGGCCGCGGAACACGTCGACGGAGGCGATCCGAGCCGCTCTCCCGCGGGCGTCGACGGCGTCGACGGCGCGGTGCGCGCCGGTCCCGTCCGCGATGCGCAGCGCGGGCGCCCGGTCGGGGAGCGGCGCGCCGCCGACGGCGCGCGACGCGGTGCTCATCGCGGTTTCGAGGCGGTGAGCGAAAACATCAGCGGAATGGCCCGCGCCCCGTCCGGAAGCTCCCAGGTCCCGTCCGCCCGCTCGACCATCCAGGGAAACATCGCCCACCCCACGTAGGGGTACTCCTCGAACGTCTCCATGCGCAGGCCCGCGCGCAGGAGCCCGCCCAGGATGTCCGCGATCGAGTGCGCCCACTGGTACGTGACGCTGTGCATCGGCGCGTCCGGGACGGCGTACGAGCCGCGCCGCTCCGACCGCATCGGCGCCGGCGCGTGGAAGTACGGTTCCGACGGACGCAGCTCTGCCGCGGGCGCGGTATCATCGAACACCATCGCAAACGGGTGGCCCTCGATGATGCAGAACGTGCCCCCCGGGCGGAGAAAGTGGGCGATGACGCGCCCCCATGCGTCGAGGTCGGGCAGCCAGGGCAGCACCCCGTGGGACGTGAACACGATGTCGAACGTGCCGGTGAGGCGCTCGGGCAGATCGTAGAGGTCGCTCTCGATGAACGCGGCGGTCACCCCGAGCTCGGCGGCGAGCGCCCGCGCGGCCGCGATCGCCTGCGGGGAGAAGTCCACGCCGGTCGCGGCCGCCCCGCGCCGGGCCCAGGCGATCGTGTCGAGTCCGATGTGGCATTGGAGGTGGAGGAGCGACTTGCCCGAGACGTCGCCGAGGAGGCGCACCTCCAGCGCGTCGAGGCCGTCGCGGCTGCGGCGCCCGGCCTTGAACCCCTCGACGTCGTAGAACGAGGATCCCACATGCAGCGCTGCCCACGCATCCCACGTGGTGCGATTGGTCTCGACGTGGGGATCGGTCCGGCGGCGGTCCGTCATCGGTTGGCCCCGCGATCGCGCAGTTGTCCGGGTCACCGCGGCATCGCGCGTCGGGCCCGAGGATGCCGCGCGAAGGCTCTCGGCGGAGCCCGGCGGTTACGTGAACGCTTTGTTGTACTCCTCGTCGCTGACTTCCGTCAGCCAGTCGCTCTTCCCGATCGTGATCGCGTGGTGGAGCATGAAGCTGTCCGGCCCGGCGCCGTGCCAGTGCTCCTCGCCGGGCGCGATGTGGACCACGTCGCCCGCCGCGATCGTGCCGCCGCTGCCGTCGCGGGAGCGGACGCGGCCCTGGCCGTGGGTGACGTAGAGCACTTGTCCTTCGGTGTGGCGGTGCCAGTAGGTCCGGGCGCCGGGCTCGAAAAAGACGCTGCCGACCGTGACCTTGCCGTTCGGGTCGGTGAGCACCTCGTCGCCCCAGACCGTGCCGGTGAACGTCCCTGACCGGCGCTTGGAGCGGGTTCCCTTCTCCCTGCCTCGGTTGATCCTCATGTCGACTCCTTTGCCGGCGCGGCGGCCGCGCGGATATGCAGGACCGAGTACGCACCATCTTCTGCGTGCGCCAAGCGGTTCCTATGCGCGCCGCGCGCGCGGGATTAGGCGGCGGAGGGCGGGAGGAGCGCGCCGGCCAGCTCGCGCCACGCCGCGGTCGGGAGGTCCTGTCGGTCCGCCGTCAGGACCTGGATGCACACGTGGTCGGCGCCGGCTGCCTGGTGGGCACGCACCCGGCCCACCACGGCGTCGAGGGCGCCCCAGCCGACGATCGCGTCGACCAGGCGGTCGCTGCCGCCGCCGGCCAGGTCGGCCTCGTCGAACCCGAGGCGGCGCAGATTGCTTGTGTAGTTGACGAGCTTGAGGTAGCCGGACGTGTGCGTCCGCGCGATCTCCCGCGCCGTGGCGGCGTCCCGCTCCAGGACCACGGCCTGCTCCACCGCGAGCAGCCGTCCCGGGCCCAGGATTTCCCGCGCCCGGGCGGTGTGCTCCGGAGGCACGAAGTACGTGTGGGCGCCGCCGCTGCGCTCCGCGGACAGGGCCAGCATTCGCGGCCCGAGCGCGGCGAGCACCCGCTCGGGCGCGGTGCGGGGAGCCACCGCGCGGAACGGGGCGCGATCCATGGCGTCGAGATATGCCCGCATGGCGGCCACCGGAGAGTCGTAGCGGTGGCCGCGCATCTGCTCGACCGCCGGCGCGTGGCTCACGCCGATCCCCAAGAGAAAGCGCTCCGGGTACGCCTCGCACAGGGTGCGCTGTCCGTTTGCCATCGCGACCGCGTCGCGGGCGTAGAGGCTGGCGATCCCGGTGGCCGCCACGATGCGCCGGCTGCCCGCGAGCAGCAGGCCGGCGTTCGTGAAGGCTTCGCGCCCAAACGATTCGGGGAACCAGACCGCTCCGTAGCCGAGGGTCTCGAGGTCGCGGACCGCGGCCTGCGCGAGACGCGAGGGCTGCGTGTCGAGCTGCGCCGTCCAGATCCCGATCGGGCCGATCGCGGACGTCACCGTCATACCGGCATCACTCCTCTGTTTCCCGCCAGGGGATTGGCGCGGTCCCGAAAGAATCTACTCAGTGGTGGAAGGGAGGCATGCCCCCGGTGAGGCTCTCGATCGTCGATCAATCCCCGGTCCCCGCGGGCGCGACGCCCGCCGACGCGCTGCACAATACGATCGATCTCGCCCGCGCGGCCGACCGGCTCGGCTACACGCGGTACTGGATCGCGGAGCATCACGCCACGCCCGCGTTTGCGAGCCCGGCGCCGGAGATCCTCATCGACCGGGTCGCGTCGGAGACCTCCGCGATCCGCGTCGGCTCGGGCGCCGTGCTGCTGCCCCACTACAGTCCGCTCAAGGTCGCGGAGACGTTCCGCGTGCTGCACGCGCTGTACCCCGATCGGATCGATCTGGGGATCGGACGCGCGCCCGGCAGCGGTCCGCTCGAGGCCTACGCGCTGCTGCGCGACCGTCAGCGGCAGATGCCGGACGATTTTCCCGACCAGCTGGTGGAGTTGCTGGCGTTCCTCCGCGGGACCTTTCCCGCGGACCATCCGTTCCGGCAGATTTTGGTCACGCCTCAGATGCCGGGCGCGCCGCCGGTGTGGCTCCTCGGCTCCAGCGCGTGGAGCGCGCACGCCGCGGCCGAACTCGGGCTGCCCTACGCGTTCGCGCACTTCATCAACTCCGACGCGACCCGGTCGTCGCTCGAGTACTACCGCACACACGTGACCGCCGATCCACAGTCGCTGGCGGGGCAGATGATTCTGGCGCTCGGCGTCATCTGCGCCGACACCGACGCGGAGGCCCAGCGGCTGCACGCGAGCCTTCGTCTGCGGCGGCTGCTGCGGCAGACGGGAGACCGCGGACCCATTCCGACCCCCGAAGAGGCGTTGGCGAGGCTCGGTGAACTCCGGGTGCCTCTGCTCGAGGAGGACGGCGGCGAGTGGCCGCGCGTCGTCGTGGGAGCGCCCGAGCGGGTCCACGCGCAGCTCACCGAGATGGCGCGGGCGCTCGAGGTCGAGGAGCTCATGGTCGTCACCGTCGTGCACGACCACCGGGCGCGCCTCCGGTCTCACGAACTGCTCGCCGAGGTCTTCGGCCTCACGGCCCGCCAGGCCTAAGGGGCGCCGCGCGTCTAGGATGCCGCGCCGGCGGCCGTGAGCCAGCGCTCGACCTCCGCCGCGTGCGCGTCGGGCGGGAAGATGGGATAGAAGACCTTCTCGATCCGGCCGTCGCGCACCGCCAGCGTCAGCCGCTTGATCAGGATCATCGACTCGACCACGAACGTCGGCAGCCTGAGCGCGTTCGTCAAGGCGAGCCGCTCGTCGCTCAGCAGCTCGAACGGAAGACGGAGCCGGGCCACGGCTTCCCGCTGGTACTCGGTCGACTGCGTGCTCAGGCCGTACACCGCCGCGCCGCGTGCCCGAAACGCCGCGTGCAGGTCGCGGAATCCGCACGACTCCGGGGTGCATCCCCGCGCCCCGGGGATCTGGTCCCACCCCTTCGGGATCTCCCGATCGGGCCGGCCGGTCCGGGGATACGCGTAGACGATAGTCCGGCCCCGCAGGGCCGCCAGGTCGACCAGGCGCCCCGCCGTCGACGGCAGCGGAATCGACGGCAGCACCAGTCCCGTGAGATGGGCGCACGCCCCGTCGTCCACGGGGACCGGCAGGTCCGTCGGCAGTTCGTAGATGTTGTCGGTTCGCGGCACGATCGTCCTCCCTGCGCCTGGCCGGAGCGGCGGCTCGTGTTCCCGCCGGCGTGCCTCTTCGCCGCCGCCGGCGCCGCTTCCCTGCGACCACGCCCGTGCCGTGGGATGCGGCGCGCGCCGCTCCGCCATGTGGCCGGTGACCGGAGGAGCGGGACGGGCGCCGATCAGGGTGAGGCCGACGGGGCCGTGCCGGTCGCGGGCGCGAAGCGCTTGAGGGCCTGCGTCTGGAGGAACGCGAACGCGGCGATCAACGCCAGCTGCAGCACGCAGACGAGCAGCCAGCTCCACAGGTCGTCGCGCCACGTGCCCGGGTCCGTGAACAGGACGGCCCCGGGCACCAGCGCGCCCAAGAGCGCGGAGCCGTGCGGCTGCCCGAATCGATCAGTCATTAGGATCACGCCGGTCCCCACGTAGAACACGGTCAGCGACAGCAGGCCGGTCATGACCGAGCGGCTGCGCTGCAGCAGGCACACCCACTGGAGGTAGGCGAGGTCGCGGGCGATCCACGCGGCGCAGATCACGACGCGAAGGATCGCCAACCCGGCGTCCGACGGGGCGGTCCACGCACCGCGCGCGGACAGCACGGCCACGATCAGCACCCCGGTCACGAGCAGGCCGGCGCCGAGATACAGTCCCGGCCATCCCGGCGGCAGCCCGGCGCCCGGGCGCGCGCTCAGCCGGCGGACGTAGTCGCGGCCGCGCAGCAGCGCCAAGCCGCACGAGAAGAACAGGACCACGTTGACGCCCACGAGCGCGCTCACCGCCGTCAGCGCCTCGGTGGAGGACCACCGGAGGAAGCCGACCAGGATGACGTTGAGGTAGACCGTGAACCCGAGGGCTTCGCGCGGCGTCAGCAGTTCGTACGCGGCGGGGTCGCGCTTGATGTTCCGCGAGACCACGACCAGGCACCACGCCGTGAACGTGACGTAGAGGACGACGAGGACGAAGAAATGATGCACCGGCCAGCCGAACAGCACGTCCGTCGTCGTCGGTCCCGTGAACGGCGAAAAGCGAAATGCCGCGCCCGCCGTGTCGACTGCCCAGCTGGTCTGCCCCACGAGGGTGCCGGCGAAGAAGGGCGTGAGCGAGCCCATGGACAGCAGCGAAGAGACGGTGCCCGCCATGAATGCGCCGGGCAGCCTGCCGAAGAACACGATGACGAGCACCGCGATCGTCGCGGCGACGTCGCGGCGCACCACCAGCGACACCACGAGCATCGCGGCGTGAAACGCGATTGTGCCCAGTACGACGACGAGGTAGGCGGCGACGACGAAGGCCGGGGACGCGCCGCTGACGATCGCCCCGACGATCGCCGCGGGCATCAAGCACAGGGCGATGTAGTAGGAAAGGATCGGTGCGCCGAACAGTTTGCCCGCCGTCAGCTCGAGCGGCGTGAGCAGCGTCGTGCGCTGGAAATCGAACGTGTTGCGCTCCCGCTCGTGCTGGATCGCATGCGCCGCGGAGAGGCCGCCGGCCAGCAGCAGGACGAGCGTCTGCACGTACAGGACGGCGTGCAGGAACTCGCCGCCCCATCCCACGCCCGCCCGCAGTCCGAAATGGGCCATCGCGGAGCCCACGACGACCGACATGACGACGGCGACGGTCGCCACGGCGAACATTCGGTCCCAGCGCAGCTGCGACCGGATGTTGCGGGCGATCTCGGGGTTGTCGAGCACGCTCATGGTCGTCACGGCGCCGTCGAGAGGCGCGTCACCACGGCCTCGAGGCTGTCCGAGACTTCCTCGACGGCGTAGACCTCCGCGCCGGCCAGGACCAGGTCTTTGACGAGCGCGGCGGTCTCGAGCTCGCCGCCGGTCAGCGAGAACTGCGCGCCGTCCAGGCCCGCCGTGACCCGCGACACGCCGCGGCGCGCCGCGAGCCATTCCGCGAGCGCGAAGGTGGGGGACGCGGTCCGAATCCGCATCGTGCGGACGCCCGCGGCGTCCCGCAGGAACGCGTCGAGGCGTCCGACCCGCAGCACGTGTCCCTGCTGGATGAGGGCGACCACGGTGCAGATCTCTTCGAGGTCGCGGAGCAGATGCGAAGTGATGATGACCGTCTTCCCGCGGTCGCGGAACGCCGTGACGAACTTTCGGAAATCGATGCGCCCGGCGGGATCGAGCCCGACCGCGGGTTCGTCCAGCACCAGCACGGCGGGGTCATGGATGATGGCGCGGGCGATGGCCACCCGCTGCTTCATCCCCCGCGACAGTCCCGCGATCATCGCGTCGCGCTTGGCGTCCAACCCGACGATCCCGATGACCTCTGCCACCCGTCCCGGCACCGCGGACGCCGGCAGCTTGTACGCCGCGGCGAAGTACTCTAAGTACTCGCGCACCGTCAGATCGTCGTACAGCGAGAAGAAATCGGCGAGATAGCCGATGAGGCTCCAGGCGGTCTCCGGGTCGCGTTCGACGTCGACGCCGTGCACCGCGATCCGGCCGGCCGTCGGCACCAACAGGCCGCAGATCATCTTCAGCGTGGTCGTCTTGCCGGCGCCGTTCGGCCCGACGAGGCCGAAGATCTCGCCCGCCGGGATGTCCAGGTCCAGGTGGTCGGCGGCGACGATCTCGGGCGCGCCGGAGGAGCCGACCGGCGCGTCGTACACTTTTGTGAGGCGCTCCAAGCGGACCGCCGGTGTCCCCGCCAGATCTACGGACGTCGTGTGCACGGTCGTCCCCTGCGTGTGTCGCGCGCCCGCGGCCTGTCCGTGAGGGTTCCGTGCGTCGGGCGTGTTTCCTGTGGGGCGCCGCCGGCGGAGGTCACAGGCGGCGCAGAAACACGTCGGGATCGTTCAGGAACTCGCGGGTGAGCCGGACGTGCTCGAGATCGTCGTACGGGACGCGGCGGATCCGCGCGCCGTCCAAGACAAGGATCTCGGCGTCGGGGCACGCCATCAGGATCGGTGAATGGGTCGCGATGATGAACTGGCAGTCCTGCGCCACGCGGTCTTTGAGGAGCGCGATGAGGGCGAGCACGCGCACCGGCGACAGCGGCGCTTCGGGCTCGTCGAGGAAGTAGAGGCCGCGCGGCGCAAGACGCGTCTCGAGCAGGCTGAGGAACGTTTCGCCGTGCGACCGCGCGTCGGGATCGGCGCCGTAGCGCCGTTCGAGCGCGAGACGCTCGCGGGCGACGGCCCCGGCGGCCCGTGCGGCGGAGGCGGCGGGCAGATCCCGCGTGAGATCGTCCTCCGTCGCGCGCAGCTCCACGATCTCTCCGGCTATCCGGCGGGTACAGCCGAAGACGTCCTCGGCCCGGAGGAACAGACGCGCCGCCGGGTGGCGCCGGCGCACGAACCGAAACGCGCCCGCAAGTGCGCGCGCGCCCGCGAGCGTCTCGTCGCGGTCGAGGCCGGCGCGCCCCACGGCCACGGCATGCATGCCGACGGCCAGCGCTTCCAGCAGCGTCGACTTGCCGGACCCGTTCTCGCCGACGAGGAACGTGACCGGGGACTGGAACTCGAGCGCGGCGAGGTCCCGGAACAGCGGCACCGACCACGGGAACTCCTCCCGATCTGGGGACGGAGGGATCCGCCGGATGCCGGACAGGAACAGGCTGGGCATCCTTACGGCCGCGCGGCGGGCACGCGGTCGGCCGCGGCGCGACGGAGCCGCGCCAGCAGCGCGCCGAGCGGCGCGACGTCCGTGGGGACGCCGTTGCGCAGGGCGATCGCGAGCCCGGACGTCGATCCGACGCGCGTCCCGGGCAGGATCACCCCGATTAGGTTGAGCGGATCCGCGGACGAGATGACGACGTCTTCGGTCTCGTCGGGAGCACGGCGCACCGCGCGCAGCGCCTCGACCGCCTCCGGGAGCGCGAACTGCTCTCCGGTGAAGCCGCGGACAAAGCGCCCGCCGCGGATCGTGCCCTGCGCTTCCCACCGGCGGTAGCACTCGAGTAGCAGCCGCCACGCGGGCGCTCCGCGCTCGCGCGCGAGCAGGTCGCGGAACACGATCCCGTACCGTTTTAGCAGCTGCCGCGCCCAGACGTCGAGCCGCGCGTCCGGATCCATCAGGTCCGCTCCGGCATGCCAGGTGGCCCACCGCCCCGCCGGCAGCGACCGCCCCGCCGTGTGCGCGCCGACGAGCGCTAGTGCCCGCCGGTGGTGGCGCCGCGTTCTTGGGGTGCCCTGCATGAGCCGGCGCAGCCCGGCGAACCCGTCGCCCGTGACGGTCCCGCAGGCGACGAGCTCCCACAGCGCCGCCTCCACTTCGGCGGGGAGGCGGCGTACGGCGCGCGCGATGTCCGGGAGAAACGACGCGCCGCGGTCGGCGAGATGCCGCGCGACGTCGAGGGCGGCGTGGCTCAGTCCGGCGGGTTCGGAAGCCCCCGTCGTGCGCTCGAGAAACGCGGGCAGATCGTCCCGCAGGACGAACGCGATCGGGACCGCCCGCGATACCCCGGGCCTCCTGCGTCCCGCGCGGGGCGCGGCGCCGTCCGCGTCCGGCTCGAGCGGTGACGGACCCGGCGTGAGCCGCCCCCAGGTGACCGTGCCGGCGAGGCAGAGGGCGTCGAGATCAGCGGGATCGTACTGGCGGATCCGCGCGGGGAACACCTGCTCCTCCCACGCCGGGCCCGCCACCTCGACGCCCTGGAGCATCGCGACGACCGCGGCGATCCCCTCGCGCCCGTGGAGCCGCATGCCCGGGGTCACGTGCTGCCAGCGCAGCAGGAACCGCATCAGCGTCGCCGGTTCGACGGGTTCGATCTCGCGGCGCAGTCGCCCGAGCGTCAGCCGGTGAATGCGCGCCAGGAGGCGCCGCTCGCACCACTCCTCGCCGGCGGCGCCGGGGGTAAAGCGTCCGCGCAGCACCGCGCCCGCGCCTTCGAGGACGGCGAGCGCCGCCTCGACGTCGGGCGCCCGGAGGCCGACCCGCTCGGCCAGATCCGCCGACGTCGTCGGTCCGAGGCACTGCACCCATCCGTGCACGATCTCGCGCACGGCATCGCTGTGGCCGATCTCCACCGGGGCGCGGTCTCCCGCGGCCGGTTGCGGCTCGAACCGCGCGTCGGGCACCGCCTCCGCGACGAGGGCGGCCCGTTCGGCCGCCGCGTACGCACGGCGCCGGCGCCCGGCGGGTTCGTCCCATGACGCGACGGCGGCGCGGCCCCCCGCGATGAGTTCGTCGGCGAACGCCGGCCCGCCGCAGGACGCCGCGTCGTCCACCGGCAGGAGGCCAAGCGTGAGCAGGTGATCGTGCAGCTCATCGGCGTTCCGCACGTCCGGCCACGCCTGGGCGGCGACGTCATCGATCGCGGCCGCGTCGAGCGCCCCGACGCCGCGGGCGAGATCGGGATCGGTCCGCCGCAGCGACACCGCCCGCGCCCGGCGCTCCTCGAGCGGCGCGTCGTCCAGGAACGCGTAGGGGTTGGCGTTGAGGATCTCCTGCGACATCGCCGAGGGCGTGGGGGTCTCGACCGCGACGGCACGAAGCCGTCCCGCCTCCAGCGCTCCCAGCACGGTCCGGAGGCCGTCGAGATCCATCGCCTCGTGGAGGCAGTTGCGGATCGTCTCCGTCACCAGCGGATGGTCGGGCGGCTCGATCGGGCCCATGTGGTTGTCCTGGCACCCGACCTGCTCCGGAAATACGGCGCCGAGCAGATCCTCGGCGCGCATGCGCTGGATCGGCATCGGCACCCGGCGTCCGCCGGAGTGCCGCAGCAGCGCGAGCGACCGGGTCGCGTTCCACCGCCAGCGGGTGGGGAACAGCGGCGTGGCCAGCATCGCCTGGATCAGATCCCCCTCCGCCGTCCGGGTGCGCACGAACCCGAAGAGGCTGTCGAGTGGAAAGCTGTGCTGCTGGCTGAGCGACAGGACGATGCCGTCGTCCGTCGCGGCGGCCTGGAGCTCGAAGTCGAACGTCTGGCAGAAGCGCTTTCGGAGCGCGAGGCCCCACGCCCGGTTGATGCGGGCCCCGAACGGGGTGTGCAGCACCACCTGCATCCCGCCCGATTCATCGAAGAACCGCTCGGCGACGATCGTGTCCTGCGTCGGGACGCACCCGAGCGCGGCGACGGTCTCGCCGACGTACTCCGCGGCCTGTGCCGCGCCGTCCGGATCCACGCCGGTTTCGGAGACGAGCCACGCCTCGGCTCCGGCGCGGTCGCCGAGACGCTCGGCGATCTCGCGGCGCAGCGTGGAGACCGCGGACGACAGCTCCGGCGTGCGGGCCGGCGCTTCCCCGAGCCAGAACGGGACCGATGGCGGCGCGCCGTGGGCGTCGACCACGCGGACGCGGCCGGCTTCGATGCGGCGGATCCGCCACGACGTGTTGCCGAGCAGGAAGATCTCGCCGGCCATGCTTTCGATCGCGAAGTCCTCGTTGACGCTGCCGACGACGGTGCCGTCGGGCTCCAGCACCACGTCGTAGTCCGCGGTGTCGGGGATCGCCCCGCCCGAGGTGATCGCGGCGAGCCTGGTGCCGCGGCGCGGCCGGAGCACCCGGTGGACGCCGTCGCGGTGGACGAGGGCGGAGGTCCTCCCGAGCCGGCGCGCGACGCCGTCCGCGAGCACGCGCACCACCTCGTCGAACTCGCGCCGCGTGAGCGTGTGGTACGGAGATGCCCGGCGGACGAGATCCCACAGCGCATCTTCCGAGGATTCCTGCGTCGCGACCGTGGCGGCGATCTGCTGCGCGAGGATGTCGAGGGGCTTCTCGGGGACGACGACCCCGTCGAGATCGCCGGCCCGTGCCGCCCGGACCGCGGCGGCGCACTGGAGCAGCTCGTCGCGCGTCAGCGGGAACAGGATCCCGTTGGAGACCGCGCCGACGCCGTGGCCCGAGCGCCCCACGCGCTGGAGCAGGGTCGCGATCGCGCGGGGCGCGCCGAGGTGGCAGACCAGATCGACGTGGCCGATGTCGATGCCCAGCTCGAGCGAGGCCGTCGCCACCACGACCGGGACGTCGCCGGCGCGCAGGCGCTGCTCGGTGCTGAGGCGGATCCGGCGCGACAGGCTGCCGTGGTGCGTGCCGACGCGTCCCTCCCCGAGCCGCTGGGTCAAATGGTGCGCCACGCGCTCGGCGAGCCGGCGCGTGTTGACGAACACGAGCGTCGTGCGGTGGGCGCGGACGAGCGCCGCCACGCGGTCGTAGATCGCCTCCCACATCTCGTGCGTGGCGATCGGCCCGCGCGGAGGCCCGGGCACCTCCACCCGCAGCTCCCAGGGGCGGCGGTGTCCGGTGTCGACGATCGCACAGTCCCGCGTGACGCCCGCCTCGCCGCCGGCGCCGACGAGGAGGCGCGCGATCGCCTCGATCGGCTTCTGGGTCGCGCTGAGCCCGATGCGCTGGCAGCGCGTCCCGGTGAGCAGATCCAGCCGCTCCAGCGAGAGCGCGAGATGGCTGCCGCGCTTGTCCCCGGCCACCGCGTGGATCTCATCGACGATTACCGTCCGCGCGGTGCGCAGGAACTCGCGGCTCCGCTCGGCGGTGAGCAGCAGGTACAGCGATTCCGGCGTCGTGATCAGGATGTGGGGCGGCCGCTTGAGCATCTGTGCCCGCTCCCGGGCGGGCGTGTCGCCCGAGCGCACGGCGACGCGGATCTCCGGGAGCGCCGTGCCGTCGGCGTCCGCGATCCGGCGGATCTCCGCGAGCGGCTCGACCAGGTTGCGCTGGATGTCGTTGCCGAGCGCCTTGAGCGGGGAGATGTACACCACCGAGGTCTCGTCGCGCAGGCCCCGGGCGCCGCCGTCGCGCACGAGCGCGTTCACCGACCACAGGAACGCGGCGAGCGTCTTGCCGGAGCCCGTGGGCGCCGCGATCAGGGTGTCGCGGCCGCGCGCAATGGCCTTCCAGCCCGCGTCCTGCGCGGGGGTAGGCGCGTCGAACCGCTGAGAAAACCAGCGGGCGACCAGGGGGTGAAAGAGGTCCAGGCTCATCGGCTCAGGGTGGACGTCGCTCCCGTCCGGTGCGCGGCCGTCCGGGCCCCGGTCAGGGGCGCGCACGGGAGCAAGCACCAACGGGCTACTTTCCTAGCATATGGCGGTGGCCGGTGACCGTCAAGGCGCCGCCGGGCTCGCCGCTCCGCGGCTACAGCCGCAGCCGAGGGTCGAGTGCGTCCCGCAGCCCATCCCCGAACAGGTTGATCGCCATGACCATGACGACGATCGCCACGCCGGGAAACGTCGACAGCCACCACGCCGTGCTCATGAACGACCGGCCGTCGTTCAGCATCGCACCCCAGTCCGGCGTCGGCGGCCGGATCCCGAGGCCGAGAAAGCTGAGCGCGGCGCCCGCGATGATGGCGCCCGGGATGCCGAGCGTGACGAGGACGATGATCGGGGCGGACACATTGGGCAGGACGTGCCGAAAGACGATGCGCAGGTCGCCGCACCCGGCGACTCGGGCCGCCTCCACGTACTGAAACTCGCGCACGGACAGCGTCGCCGCCCGCACCACTCGGATAAACACCGGCATGCCGGACACCCCGACCGCGATCATCGCGCTGCTCAGGTTGGGGCCGAGCACCGCGATGATGACAAGCGCGAGCAGGATGCCGGGGAACGCCAGCATGACGTCCACCACGCGAGAGATGGTCATGTCGACCCCGCCGCGGTAGTAGCCCGAGAGCAGTCCCAGCACGGAGCCGCCCGCGACGGAGATCGCCACCGCGGCGAACCCCATGGCCACCGACACGCGCGCCCCGTAGATGATCCGGCTGAGGATATCCCGGCCGAACTGGTCGGTCCCGAGCCAGTGCTGCGGACCCGGCGGCGTCAGCGACGCGGAGACGTCGAGCCGGATCGGGTTGTCGGGAGCCAGGCGCGGGGCGGCGATCGCGGCGGCCACGATCAGCAGAAATACGATCCCCCCGATCGTCGCCCCCTTGTTCTGTAAAATCCGGCCGAGCGCTTCGCTCCACAGCCCGCGTGGGCGCGGCACGACCGTCGGCGCGGGGGCGCTCATTCGAACCGGATCCGCGGATCGATGAATGCGTACGACAGATCCACGAGCAAATTCGTCACGACGTAGATCACCGCGAGCACCAAGACGACGCCCTGGACGGTGGGGAGGTCCTTGTCCTGGATCGAGTCGACAACGAGCTTGCCCAGACCGGGCCGGGCGAAGATCGTCTCGGTGAGGACGGCGCCGCTCAGCAGGCCGCCGAACTGCAGCCCCATGGCGGTGATCACGGGGATGACGGCGTTCGGGAGCGCGTGGCGAAACACGACGACCATGCCGCGCAAGCCCTTGGCGCGCGCCGTCGTGAGGTAGTCCAGGCGCAGCACCTCGAGCATGCTCGAGCGCATCAGGCGGGCGAACGTTGCCGCGGAGAGCAGCGCGAGCGACACCGTCGGGAGAATCAGACCTCGCAACCCCGGCTCGCTCGTCGCCGGGAGCCAGCCCAGACGCAGCGAGAACAGCATGATGAGCAGGAGCGCCAGCCAGAACACCGGCACGGACACGCCGAACAGGGCGACCATCATCGACAGCGTATCGACGAGGCTGCTCCGCCGGAGCGCGGAGATCACCCCAAGGCCGAAGCCGAGCAGCACCGCGATCGTCATCGCCGAGAGCGCGAGCTCGAGCGTGTTCGGAAACCGCGTCATGATCTCGGCGCTCACGGGACGGTCCGTTTCGAGCGACCGGCCCAGGTCGCCGTGGAGCGCGTGCCACGCGAAGTCGGCGTACTGGACGTAGATCGGGCGGTCGAGCCCCATCACGTGCCGGATCTGCGCGAGCCGCTCCGGGGTCGCCGTCTGCTCGCCGATGTAGATGGACGCCGGGTCACCCGGGATGAGAAAGAGCATCAGGAAGACGACGATCGACGTCAGCACGATCGTTGGAACCGCGAGCAGCACGCGGCGTTGAACGTATTTCAGCATGCGCGGCTGGACATCCCTCGTTCCTGGGTGGCCGTGCGCCGGACCCTCGCTCCGCGGCCGGGCGTGTCGATCCCACGGCGCACGCTCCGGTACGTTCCGCGAGCGCGGTGACCGGTCCTTCCGTCACCCGCCGATTGGGAACGCGCTCCGTCGCGCGTCGGGCACGTCGTCGAGGTGCGCGGGCGCGGCGAACAGCAGAAGGCGGCGCCTCAGGCGCCGCCTTCTGCCTCGCGATCCGACCGCGTCAGTGCGGATAGATGCGGCTGATCTTGCTCCCCTGCAGCGTCAGGTTGTACATCAGGCCCTTCTGGCCGACGATAACGCCCACGACCGGCTGGTTCAGCGTCGTCGTGTTGATGGAGGCTTCCGCGCCGAGGTTCACGAGCACGATCGATCCGTCAACGCCTACGGTGAAGCCGTGCTTGGCGCGGAAGTTCTCCAGCGCCTGGCGCTGAAGGAACACGATGAAGACGTCTTTAACCTGGGCGCCGAACTGGAACCCGACAGAGGCGGCGCCGAGGCTGTAGTAGCCAGCATCCTCGCCGTGAATGCGCAGCTCACCCTCCCCGAACTCGCCGCCGACTCCGAACCCCGCCTGCACGACGCCCGGGAAGACGAGCACCGCCTGCGCATCCTGAAGGAAGGTGTCGCCCCCCCTCACCTGACTCCGGAAATTGGCGAGCGCCGCGTCGACGCTCGCGTCGATCTCCTGCGGCGTCTTCGCAGACGCCATGGTCGGCAGCACGAGGCCGCCCAGCAGCACGAGGCTCGCGATCCACGCGAAGCGCCTCGCAATACGTTGGCGAATCATCTCTTCTCACCTCCAGTGGGATGCCTCGCTCGAGCCCGCGCGGCCTTCCCGGCCGTGACGCCTCGACGCGCTCGAGGATGCAAGGACGTTATTCCCTGAAACCCCGCGCCCAGAACGTCTCGGGCGTCCCGTTGCTTAGAGAGCGTCGCGGCGGGGCGCACGGTTCCCGGCCTACGGCGGCCGGACCGGTGAAGCGCTGCTCAGCGCCGCGCGGGCGCCGTCTCGCGGGTGGGTCGGGCGGTGGGGGATGCCGTATGTGCGGTGCTTGAGATTCGAATGGTCGCGCGCGCGTTGCTCCGCCGCCGCGCGTCGGAGCACGCCCCGGCACGCGCGGCCGTCCCGGCGGGCTCGCGATGGAGGAACTCGGCCGCCCCGATCTTACACGCCGAACAGCCGCGCGGCGTTGCCTCCGAGGATCGCGGTGCGGTCCGCATCCGGACCCGGCAGTGCCCGAAGGCTTTCGAGCATCTTCGGAATGCTGCCGACCTGATGCGGGTAGTCGCTGCCGGCGAGGAGATGATCGGGTCCGGCGAACTCGATCGCCAGCCGCAGGGCCCGGGTGTCGAAGTTGACGGTGTCGTACCAGAAGTGCGTCTTGAAGTACTCGCTCGGCGGCTTTGAGATGTACTCGCGGCACTCGCGGAAGGCTTCGTATCCCCGATCGAGCCGCTCCACCAGATACGGAATGGTGCCCCCGAGATGGCTCAGGATCCACCGGATGCGTGGGAAGCGCTCGACGACGCCGGCGAAGACGAGATGGGCGGCGGCCAGCGTCGTATCCATCAGGAAGCCGACCAGCGGCATCAGCCAAAACTCCGTCATCGCCTCGACGCCCACCGGGGACGTCGGGTGGATGTGAAGAATCGCCCCGCGGTCGTTCGCGACCTCGTACAGCGGCCAGTACCGCTTGTCGGCGAGCGCGACCCCGTTCACGTTGCTGAACAGCATCGCGCCGGCGAAGTGGAGCTGCGTCAGACAGCGCCGGAGCTCGGCGACCGACGCCTCCGGGTCGTTGAGCGGCAGCGTCCCGAGCGCGCTGAACCTCCGGCCGCGCTCCGCGGCGACGGCGGCGAACCCGTCGTTGACCAGGGCCGCCAGCGCCGCCGCCCGCTTCGGCGTTTCCACGTGCGTGCCGGGCGTCGTCAGCGTCAGGATCTGCCGGTCCACGCCGAGCTCGGCCAGGACCTCCTCCCGGTACGCGATGTCGCGGTGCCCGCGCACCGCGATGTTGTAGTCGCCCGGATAGTGCAGCAGCGGGTTTCCCTCGCGGTCGTGGGTCACCTTGACGTTCCCCGGGTTCGAGATCAGCGCGTCCAGATAGGCGGGCGGGTAGTAGTGGTTGTGGACGTCAATGATCGGCATGGGCGGCCTCCTCGGTCAGGCGGAGTTCCGGACGAGTCGGCGTATGCTTCGCCGTGCCGGCGGTGAACTCCCCGAGACCGCCGCGCACGCTCCCGGCGCGCGGTCACGCCGCGCCGGAGGCCGCCGCACGCACGGGGCTCTTCACGCGCGGCCTGAACACCCCGAATGCCACGAGACTCGGCAGCACGCGCCGCAGTCCCGGTGCCGCGAGCGCGGCGCGGAGGACCGGCGGAATGCCGGGCTGGCGCCCGTTCGCCGACAGCGCCCGGCTCAGCATCCGCCGCTGGATGAAGGCCTGCATCGTCTGCACGACGCGCACGGGGAGTTCACGGCGCCGCTGGACCTCCGCGAGATCCGCCGTCGTGACGCGCCCGCGGCTGAGCGGCCCCCACAGGACGTTCGCGGCGGCCGTCGCGTCCTGGATCGCCACGTTGATGCCGACTCCCGCGACCGGGGACATCGCGTGGGCGCAGTCTCCGATCGCGAGATAGCCAGGCCGGTACCAGCGCGTCAGCCGGTCCGCGCGCACGGCGAGCAGCCGGATTTGGTCCCAGTCCCGCAGCTCCTCAACGCGGTCGGCGAAGGCCGGGACCAGCGCCGCGACGGACTGCCGGAACGCCTCCAGTCCCGCGGCACGCACGGCATCCGCGCCGCCCTTTGGGATGACATAGCCGACCTGCCAGTACTCCCCGCGGTCAAACATCACGATGAAGTGTCCGGGACCGACGATCGCGAACAGGTTGCCCTCATCCTCGCTGCGGCGGGATATGCGGAACCACAGCACGTCCATCGGCGGCGACATGACGACCCGGGGCAGCCCCGCCGCCTCCCGGGTGCGGGACGATCTTCCGTCCGCGCCGACGGTCAGCAGGGCCCGCACGGAGTCCTCGCCCGAGGCGGTGCGGTATCGAACGCCGCGCACGACGCCGTCTTCCTGGATGAGGTCGACCACTTCCGCGTTCATGAGCAGCTGAAACCCCGGATAGCGGCGCGCCTCGTTGGTGACGAATGTCAGAAAGTCCCACTGGGGCACGAACGCGATAAACGGATACTTGGTGTGGAGCGCCCCCATGTCGATCTGGACCGCCTGCCCGGAGGTCGTGCGGAGCGTGAACTTGGAGACCTGGCTGTGCGGCAGCGACAGGAACCGGTCCGCGAGGCCGAGATCGTCCAGAATGTCGAGGGTCGACGGGTGGATCGTGTCGCCGCGGAAGTCGCGCAGGAAGTCGCCGTGCTTTTCGAGCACGAGCACGTCGACGCCCGCCCGGGCAAGCAGCAGCCCGAGCACCGCGCCCGCCGGCCCGCACCCGGCGATGCAGCAGGTCGTCACCGCGGGATCATGCCTCGGTCACGTCGACGCCGACGCCCGCGGGATCGCGGATTTCGATCCCCGACTCGACGTCCCGATACGGCACCCCGGCGCCGTCCAGGTGGGCCCGGAGGGCGGTGAGCGTCCCGGCCGGCACGGTCCAGCCGTAGCGGACGAGGCCGGTCGCGTTCTCGGGGGCGCGCCGGCCGCGCGCCCACAGATTGACGCCGACGTGGTGGTGGTAGCCGCCGGCCGAGAAGAACAGCGCACCCGAGTAGGATCGAGTGGTCACATCGAGACCCAGGGCTCCCACGTAGAAGCGCTCGCCCTCAGCGAGGTCCGCCACGTGCAGGTGGATGTGCCCAAAGGTCGTCGCCGGAGACAGCGGCCCGGGGTCGCGCGACTCGGCCAGAAGGCCCGCCACGTCGAGCGCCAGCGTCGACATGTCCACCCCCCCGTCGCGCGCAGGCCATTCTGCGCGGGAGCGGTCGCGGTACAGCTCGATCCCATTGCCCTCGGGGTCGCTCAGATAGAACGCCTCGGATACGCGGTGGTCGCTCGCGCCGTCCGGCGGCCGACCGGCGGCCATCAGGCGGCGAATCACGGCGGCCAGCGCGGCGCGATCAGGCAGCAGCAGCGCGAAATGGTACAGGCCGATCGACGGATGCGGCCGCACGGGCGCATCCGGAGCGTGGACGAGCTCGAGCGTGAATGCACGGCCGTCCGGCGCGAGCTCCACCCGATGGCCGTCCCGCTGCCGCACCGGCAGCCCGAGCGCATCGGTGTAGAACTTCAAGACGGTATCGAGATCTCGCACGCGGAGCGTGAGGCGGTTGAGGCCGGCGACCGCCGGCATGTGAAACGTCGCCTGCGTGCCCTGGACCACACTCATGACTGCCCCCCTGTGATGAGATATTTCCCTCGTGCGCGTCCCGTGCTGCTCCCGCTCCGGTCAACGCCGCGGGCGGCGTGTTCAATACCCGCGGGCGGCGTCGACGACGTGCAGGAGCGGCTCGCCGGCGACGTAGCGGCGCAGGTTCTCGGCGAACACCGCGGCCATCTGGTCGAAGACCCTGGGGCTCGCCGCGGACACGTGCGGCGTCAGGATCACGTGTTCGAGTTCGTAGAACGGATGATCGGGGGGCAGCGGCTCCTCGTCGAACACGTCGAGGCCCGCGGCGGCGATCCATCCGCTTCGCAGGGCGGTGAGCAGCGCCGGCTCCTGCACGATGGCGCCGCGGGCGACGTTGATGAACACCGCGGTCGGCTTCATCAGCCGGAACTCTCGTTCGCCGAGGAGGCCGCGGGTGGCCGGTGTGAGCGGCAGCAGCGCGACCACGACATCCGCGTCGCGCAGGACCTCGTCGATCCGGTCCGGCGGCAGCACGCGGTCGACGTGCGGCAGCGGCTCCGGCGTGCGCTTGACGCCGATGACGCGCATCCCGAGCGATGCGGCGCGGGAGGCGAGCGCCTGCCCGATCTGGCCGAGGCCCAGGATGCCCATCACCTGACCGTGGAGCTCCCAGCCGATCGCGGCCGGGCGGTCCCAGCGGTGCGCGAGCTGGTTCCGAACGGCGACGTGGAGCCGGCGGGAGAACGCGAGCGCGAGCGCCAGAACGTGTTCGGGGATCGGCGAGAAGGCGCCGACGGTGCGCGTAAGGACGATGCGGCCGTCGCGCACGCCCGGGACCGACACCAGCTGATCGACCCCGGCGCCGAACGCGTGGACCCAGCGGAGCCGGGGCGCGCGTTCGATCATCGGCGCGGTGACCCGCAGGCCGGCGATGACTTCGGCGTCGGCCGCGTGGCGAAGCACGTCCTTCGGGGTCTCGGCGCTCAGCACGCGGGCGATCGGCGCCGCATCGGTGACGGCTTGGAGGAATCGCGCGCGCGCGGCCGCCGGCACCAGCGGGTCGATGATGATCAGCACCGTGGGGGTGTTCATCCAGCCTCACCTATGCCGCGAATGGCGGTGTGATCTGCGTAGTTCGGAGGCCTGTCCCGACCGGCCTGCTGCCGCCGCGGTCCGAGGACAGGGGGATGCGGCGCTGCCGTCAAACTGCGTACGCATCGAGGTGAGACGCATGCGGCGGATCGTGATGGTTGTCCTGCTTCTGGTGGTGGTCGCGTGGGCCGGCGCGGAGGGACAGGAGCGCCCCATCGTCATCGGCGCGGTGTATCCCACCGGAGGGCCGCAGGGAGCGGTGGGCGCCGGGATCGACGAATATCACGGGCTGCTGCTGGCGGCCGCGTACGTCAATCAGCACGGCGGCGTCCACGGCCGTGCCGTCCAGATCCGGCTTGCGCCGGCGGACTCCGTCGACGCGGCGCCTGGTGCCGTCGAGCAGCTCGCGGAGAGCGGAGTCTCGACGATCGTCGGGACCTACGGCAGCGTGCTGGCCCGTCCGGCGGCGGAGACCGCGTCGCGTCTTGGGCTCGTGTACTGGGAGACCGGCGCCGTCGGCGAGATCGGTCCCGCCGCGGATCCCGGCCGCCACTTCTTCCGCGTGGCCCCGAGCGGACCCGTGCTCGGCCGGCAGGCCGTTGACTTCGTGGAACAGGAACTCGCCCCCCGCTGGCACCGCACCGCGCCGCTCCGGTACACCGTCGCCTACGTCAACGACGGGTTTGGCCGGGCTGAGGCCGGCGGCGAGATCGCGGAGATCCACCGGCTGCATCTACCGCTGGCGGCGACGCTGCCGTACGATCCCTGGCACGCCGACTACGGGGCGCTGGCCGCGGCGATCGCGCGGGCCCACACCGACGTCCTGATCGTGGCCGCCTACATGGAGAACGCCGTGGGCCTCCGCGAGGCCGTGCTTCGCGCCCGCGTGCCCCTCGCGGTGAACATCGGCGGGTGCTCGGCGTACATCATGCCGGAATTCGGGGAGAAGCTTGGGGCGGATGCCGTCGGCGTGTTCTCGTCCGACAAGACCGGGGATCTGCTGCCGGCCGGCGCGCTGGCGCCCCAGGCGGCGCAGCAGCTGCAGTGGGCCCGGGCCGAGTTCCGGCGCCAGTACGGGCACCCGCTGTGGGAGCCTGCCCTGTCCGGATTCTCCGGCGGGATCGCGCTGTTCCAGGACATCCTTCCGGCCGGGGGCACCCTGTCCCCGGCGGACATCGCCGACGCCGCCCGCCGGACCGTGCTGCCGGTCGGCGCGCTCCCGAACGGCAGCGGGCTCGCGTTCGGTGCCGACGGCTCGACGCTCGCGGGAGAGAATACCAGGGCCGCGAGCGTGATCTGGGAGTGGGTGGCGCCGCGCACCCGCGCGCTCGTCTGGCCGCCCGCGCTGGCCACGCACGCGATCGTCATGCCGTGATGCGGGCCCCGCGACCTATTCCGGCGCCGCCGGAAGGGTCCACTCCGTGATCTCCGTCAGCGGTACGAAGCCGAGGCGCGCGAGAATGGGGCGGCTGGTGCCGCGGGCTTCGACCGTCAGGTAGCGGTAGCCGCGGCGAAGGGCTTCCTCCCCCCGTGCGGCGACGAGCAATCGGTAGACGCCCCGGCCGCGGTACGCCGGCAGCGTCCCGCCGCCCCACAGCGAGGCGATGGACCGCCCGGGCGGTAATTCGAGACGCGCGGATGCGACGGCTCGGCCGTCCGCCCACGCGAGGAACAGCCCGATGGTCGGGTCCGCGAGCCGTGTGGCGTAGCCCTCGATCCTCCAGCGATCGTCCCGGCCGAACGACGCGCCGCTGACCGCGGCCCACTCCGCGAGATCCGCGTGGCTGGCGACGCGCCTGGCCTCCACCCCGGGGGCGTGCGGTGCCTGCGGCGCGCCCGCTGCGAGATCGAACGCCATCAGGGTCTCCGGCTCACCGGGCGCGAACCCGGCGGCGCGGAGACGGCGTCCGAGGTCCGGCGGACGGTCGTGCCCGAACACCTTCCACGCGACGCCCGTGCCCGTCGCGCGAGCGAACGCCGCCTGGTCGGCGATGACCGTGTCGGCGTCGGCCCCGGTCAAGTCGGCGTAGATGACGCAGTGCGGGTCGCCGATCTCGCGGACCACCGCCCCGGCGCGCTCGAAGCGCACGCGCGGATCGGGCGGCGGATCGGCGCGCATCTCGGCATCGTACAGGGCGAGCAGTTGGGACACGATCACGGGCGCATTACACGGGCCGGCGCCGCTCGACCTCGGACACCGCCGCGCCCACGGTGGCGGTCCACGGGTCTCCGTGACCGCAGAGCGCGACCGAGGCCGCTGAGCCGCGCAGCCGTTCGAGCGACGCGAGCGCCCGCGTGGTATTCACGTTGAACGCGCGAGGCAGCAGCTGCGGGCCCAGCCCACCGGTCACCGGGTTGTACGTGCAGAACGCGTCCCCGACCATGAGCGTCCCATGGTGCTCGAAGTACAGCGCCGAGTGCCCGCGCGTGTGGCCCGGGGTATGGATGACGCGCGGGCGTCCGGGCACGTCGAGCGCGTCCCCGTCCGCGTAGGTCCGGAGCCGCTGGACCGGCGTGATCCGCGCCCCGTAGCGAACGAAGTGCGCCAGCAGCCGGTAGAGGCCGCGATATCGGAGGTACGGTAGCATCGGGACCGGCTCGTCGGGGCGCTGGCGCCGGCCGGTCCGCGCCGCTTCCTCGTCGTCGGCGTGGACGTAGACGGGGATGTCGAGCCGGCGGCGCCACCATTCGGCGAAGCCGATGTGGTCGAGATGGGCATGCGTCAGCACGATCGCCCGCACGTCGCCGAGGGTCCGGCCGATGCCTTCCACCGCCGCCGGCAGCTGGGCGCGGTACCCCGCGAGGCCGGCGTCGACGATCGTCACCCCTTCGTCCGCGGCGACGAGATACCAGTTGACGAGGGTTGTGCCGCAGCGGAAGACTCCGGCGGCCACCTCCGTCGGCAGCGGATCCGGCGCGGGCGGCATGGACTACTCGCGCGGATTTCTGCGGGCCGGATCCCCGCCCGATTCCACCAGCGGAAACACCGTGCCCTCGCGTCCCCACCGCTTCGCGGCCGCCATGATGCGCTCGCGGTCCTCCGGCAGGAGCAGACCCGCTTCCTCAAGTGCCGCGGCCGCGCGTTCGATCGCCCGGGCAAACTCCTCGTCGGTCGGATAGCGCTCGTCGACCGCGCGCCTTGGATCGCCGGTGGCCTCGCGCTCGGACCGCGTCCTCGGGAACGGAAGGTAGCTGCCTGGCAGCCCGACGAGCACCCCGGGGCTGAAGCCGGCCGCGCGAACGTTCCAGCCCGTATACGTCCCGAGCGGCGCCTCGACGATCGGCATCCGGATGCCCCCGATCTCGTTGCCGTCCGCGTCGACCGCGGGGACCAGCACCGTGTACGCGCGGTCGGGATCCGCCGCCGGGGGTTCGAGCGTGAGGAGGCCGTGCGCCTCGTCCGGCCCGTAGTCCCACAGCGCGAGGCGCGCGGGCTCGCGCGGCAGCGCGACGGCGGGAATCCTCGGGAATTGCTCGCGCCACGTCTCGAACTCCACGAGCTGGCCGGCGGCCCGTGTCGGCACGCGGCTCGGGGGCGGCATGCGCCCGTCGGTCGCCCAGCGGTCGAGATGATCCAGGAGCGCGCGAAAGAGCGGCGAGGTCCCGACGACGTTGGTGGGCTGCTGCCCCGCCTTGTCCCTGCTCGGCCGCAGCATCCACGGATCGGACATGTGCTGGGAACTGGCCCAATGGTAGACCCGGACGCCGTCGGGCTGCGCGAGATCGTTCCCGTGGGTGTCGGTGTGCACGAGCGACCCCCGGCGGCTCCAGTACTCCGTCGATGTCTGCGTGTGGATGACGAGCGGGTCGGTCTCGGGCCGCTTGAGAATCGCGTCGGTCGCCCCGGTCAGGTGATCTGTCGAGCGGGCATACGAGAACGGGAACCGGTCTCCGTAGTACGACGAGTCCTGGTGCTGGGAGCCCGAGAGCCTCGACGGCTGCGAGAAGCGGTGGTTGAGCCACATCCGGCCGCCGCCCGCAACGTGGGGGAACGCGCCGTCGAACACGCGGCGGCCGTCCCCGTCGCCGTTGAACCCACTGTAGATGAACTCCCGGATGACCCGCCCGCCCTGGGACCGTCCCCAGCAGTAGGCCTTCTCGATGCCGGCGCCGCCGTCGCGGAGTGGGTTCGGCGCGCCCGCCGCGTCGCGCTCCCCGTACTTGAGGAAGGCGACGAGATCGCGGACGGCCACGTACCCGAGGCCCATGACCCGCGGCGCGGTGCCCGGATAGATGAGCTCGTAGATCCAGCCGGGGCGAAACCCGCCGCGGAGGTACACGTGGCTGTCCGAGGGCACCACCGCCGACTCGCCGTCGCCGCTCTCGACGCGGGCGAACGCCCACTCCGATGGCGGAATGAGCACGCGGGGGTCGTTCGCGTACTCGCGCCGCGTAAACACCGCCGCGGTTTGGTCCCGCGTCGCCGTGGGGTAACTGTGCATCGACGTGCGGCCGCTCAACGGCAGCGAGAAGGCGCCGGGTTCGTCCACGATGAACTCCGCGCGGACCCGCCCGGTGATCGGACGGCTTCCGTCCATGGCCACGGGGACGTCGAGCACCAACCGGCCGTCGCCGGGCAGCACGTCCGCCTGCCACGCGACCCACCCGACCGAGTATCCCCGGCGCATCAAGAACCCGTTGCCCGCGTCCTCGACCGTCCGCGGCGCGTTGCTGTGGCGCGCGTCGTTGAAGAATTGGAGGGCGCGCTTGTTCCCGCGGTTGGAAAACTCCGCGAGGAGGCGCCGGTTCCCTCGCTCGAGGAACGCCGGGCGCAGCAGGAAGAAGTCCGCGGTGAACTCGACTAGCCCGTACGCGGTTCTCGGCGCGTGCGCGAGGTCGACGACGGTCCGGTGTTCCGGAGCCTCGGGGTCGACCTCGAAGTGCGCCCGCCCAACGACGCGCTCGTAGGCTCCGGTGCCTCCGAACGCCCGGCCGTCGGCGAACGCGTCGCGGTCGGTGATCGCGAGGGTCAGCTTCGTCTGCATGGGCGCTCCTGTCGTGCCGTCGATGCGCGCGGGCCGCGCGGCCTACGCGAGATCTTCTGCCCAGTAGTACTGGTCGTCCATGTGCACGAGTGCCTTCGGCCGATCGCGCCGTAGGGCGCCGAGCCGCGTCTCCCGGATCGCGGGCGCCGATGCGCCGCCGCCGAACCGGGCCTCGGCGTCCTTTCGCGCCAGAAACGCGAAGACCTGGCCGTCGTCCTGCTCCACGGCGTACAGCAGGGTGTCCCGCGGGATTAGCGTCTCGCGTTCGTGCACACGGGCCTCCGCCGGATAGAGGGCGACGCGCTCGGGGGGAGCGCCGTGCTGCTCGAGAAACGTGCGCAGCGCCCGGTGAAGGTCCGCGGCGACGTCCGGGTGCCGCTCCAGCACGTTCGCAGTCTGACCGGGGTCGGCGCGCAGATCGTACAGCTCGCGCGCGCCGCCGCCCCGCGCCGGGCACAGATACGACCACCGGTCCGTCGTTACGGTGATCGGCTCGGCCTGCACCGCCAGCCCGGCGGTCCCGTCGAAGGCGGATGCGTCCGACCGAAGCACGAACGTCCCCGGCGGCTCGTCCGCGATCTTCGAGTACCGTCCCGACACCGCGACGTCCCGCAGGTCCTCCGTTTCGCCGCGGATCAGCGGCCACAGCGATTTCCCCTGAACCGCGTCCGGCGCCCGAATGCCGAGGAATTCCAGCACGGTCGGGAGGAGATCCGGGTGCTGCGCGAGCGCCGGGATTCGCCGGCCCGCGCCGAGGCCCTCGGGGTGGCGGATGAGCAGCGGCACCCGGGTCGTGACCTCGTAGAGCTGGCCGAAGGGTCCTGTGGGTTTGCCTTGGAGGCCGTGCTCGCCGAACAGGTGCCCGTGATCGCTCAGGAAGATCACCAGGGTGTTGCGGTCGAGTCCGACGGTCTCGACCGTGTCGAGGATGCGCCCGACGGCCCGGTCGACCGCGGTCACCAGTGCCCCGTAGAGCGCCCGGACGTGGTTGCGCTCCGCCTCGGACATGTACGTCGGCCGTCCGTACATCGGGTAGATGATCGAGTCCCCCCGGAACCCGGGATCGGCGTACCGGGCGAGGTCAAACTCGGGAGCGTCGAACGGTTCGTGCGGATCCCACATGTCGATCCACAAGACAAAGTTCTCACGCGTACGATTGCGCTCCAGCCACTCGCAGGTGGCCGCCGCCGTGCGGGCGCACATCCAATCCCGCTCCAGCCGGCGCGCGGCCGTGTTGCGGAGGTAGAGCTGCGTCGCGCCGAGATTCTTCAGCTTGTGGCGCGCCGCGGGGTACGGAGGGGTGATCGGATCCACGTTGTACCGATCGGAGTGCTGCCCGCGGATGAACTCCCATCCGGCGAACCCGCGGATGTAGTTATAGGAGTCGACCGCGAGCATCGGGGTATCGAAGATCATCGCCGGGAGGGCCCCGGCCTCGGCGACCAGGTCGGACAGCACGCGGTCGTCCGGCTCCAGCGGCTGCCAGCCGCGCGTCACGAACCCGAACCGTCCCGCGAACAGGTCGTAGCGGCACGGGATCGTGGGGTACGAGCCGCAGTAGAATCGATCGAACAGCGCGGACTGCGCGGCCAGGCGGTCCAGGTGGGGCGTGCGGATGAAGGGTTCGCCCGAGCGGCCGGCGCGGCGCCACGGCGCCTCCACCTCGTACGCGGCCAGGTGATCGCGCCGGAACGTGTCGCTCATGATGATCAGCACGTTCATTGGGCTCTCCCTCCACCCGTGCGTCCCGCCGCTCGGTCTTGACACGCATCCAGGCGGCATACGCGTTGCGGAGCCGTTGCCGCGCCGCCAGAGAGGCGGCGCCCCGGGCGCACATCAGGCGCGATGTGCGGCCCCCGCTCCCGCGCCGCCGGCTGCCGGTCCCACCGAGGTGCCCGCCGGAGGTCCGCTACAGCACCGCCGCCGCCAGGATGCGGATCGCCTCGCCGAAATCCGGTCCGAGCTTCGAAAACATGATCTGATGAAAGCCGAGGGCGTCCGCGGTCCGGCAGATCTCCAGCAGCCGAGGCCGGCAGCTGTCCAGATCGCCCGCGATGTACGTCGCATCGATGACCTCGTCGGTGACCAGGGCGGCGACCTCGTCGGGCCGCGCCCGCCGCGCCGCGGCGCGGCCGATGGCGTCGAGCTGTTCTGGCGTGACGCCCAGGCGGCGGAAGTCATCCGGGCTGTGCCCCATGTTGCGCACGCTCAGGAGCATCGACGCCGCGTGGGTCTTCGCGGCCTCACGCGCGCGCGCGCGATCTGACGAGAGGAACACGTTGACTTCGGCGACGAACCGAAGCGCCTTGCGGTCCGGCAGTTCCTCCGCCGTCTTCCGGGCGATGTCCAGCAGGCCCGCGGCCTTCCCCATCTGGGCGGCCGCAACGAACGTCGGCCCGTAAATCATACCGTCGAAGCAGCGCGCCGCCAGGGCGGCGCCCTTCGGTCCGTTGCCGCCGTTTATCAGCGGCACGGGGCCGCGCGGACGGAAGATCAGCTGGATCTCTTCCTCCGGATTGAGGTTGAAGTACGCCGCCAGGGTCGGGTAGGCGTCAAAGCGGACCCGTTCCCCCGCCAGCAGGGCCCGGAGGGACAGGGCCAGCTCCCGCGACATCGCGAGCGGCTTCGCGAGCTGGAGCTGATTCGGCGTGTGGTGCAGGTTGCCGCGGCCGATGCCGAGCGTAAACTCCCGCCCATCCATGAGCTCGCTGATGCTCGCCACCGCGTCGGCGACATCGACTGGGTTCCGGAAATACTGCACCAGCACGGCGGCTCCCAACTTGACCTTGACGCGCATCGCGAGGCCGGCGAGCACGACGAAGATGTTGCGCACCCGTAGGTTGTCCGTGACCCACACTTGGCGGAACCCCGCGTCGGCGGCCTGGACGCCGAGATCGATGAGCGCGGGCGTGGTGTAGCGGGTCCCGGCCGTGGGGAGATGCAGTTGGAGTCCGAACTCCGCTCGAAACGCCATCGTCGAATCCCCTCCACGTCGAAGGTTCAGCGCGCGGTGCCGGGCCTCATGCGCGGGCCGTTCCGCTCATGGAGGGTCGCCGCGTCTGGGCGGGCGGTCACTTCTTCGCGGCGTGCTTGAGCGCAGCCGAGTTGATGCAGTACCGCAGGCCGGTCGGCTGCGGTCCGTCGTCGAAGACATGACCGAGATGCGCGCCGCATTTGGCGCACAGGACTTCGGTGCGGGTCATGCCGTGGGTGCGGTCCGTCTCTTCGTCGACACGGTCGCCGGCGATCGGTTTGGTGAAGCTCGGCCAGCCGCAGCCCGCGTCGAACTTGGTGTCCGATTCGAAGAGTTCCTCGCCGCAGCAGACGCAGCGGTAGGTGCCGGGATCCGTCATGCGGTAATATTCGCCGGTGAACGGGCGCTCGGTCGCCTTCTGACGCGTCACGGCATACTGTTCCGGCGTGAGCTGCTGGCGCCACTCGCTGTCGCTCTTCTTGATCTTGTCCGTCATGCGGACCCTCCACCGGCCGCGCTGCGTGGGCGTTCCGGCGCGTCCGGACGAGCCCTAGTATAGCATCGGGCGGACGGCCGTTCACGCGGGCTCCGGGGCCGCGCTACCCCGGCGCCGCACCGGGGCCGCCGCGCAGCGCGATCTCCAGCCGGCGATTGGCCTTGCCTTTGTTTTCGGTTTTGGTGATCTCGAGCATGCCGATCTCGCCGGTGCGCGCCACGTGGGTGCCTCCGTCGGCCTGCGCGTCGAAGCCTTCGATCTCCACGACACGCACCTCGAGGACGGTCGGGGGAAGCGAGACGTTTGCCAGGCGCGTGAGGTCGCCCCGGTCGAACTCCTCCCGCGAGACGAACCGTACGTGGATCGGCAGATTCTCCGCGATGATGGCGTTCGTCTGCGCCTCGATCGCGGCCACGAGCTCCTTGTTCAGGTTGTCGAGGGAGAAATCCATCCGCGCGCGGTCCGGATAAATCGCCCCGCCGGTCACCTTGGCGCCGAACCGTCGATAAACGATGCCGACCAGGACGTGCAGCGCGGAGTGGTGGCGCATGATCGCGTACCGCCGGGCCCAATCGACCCGGCCGCGCACGGGCGTGCCCGCGCTCGGCGGGGCGCCGTCCACTACGTGCCACACGAGATCGCCGTCTCGGCGCAGCTCGACGACGGGCGCCGGCGCGCCGTTCCAGTCGAGCGTGCCCGCGTCCGCGGGCTGCCCGCCGCCGCCGGGGAAGAACGCGGTGCGGTCGAGCACCACGGCGTGCTCCTGCACCTCGGTCACGCGGGCGTCAAACTCGCGCAGGTAGCTGTCCCGCTGGTACAGGTGGTCCGTCATCGGCCGTCCTCTCTCTGCACGGGGGCGCGTCGAACTCCGGCCCGGCCCGTGCCGTTCGGATGCCGTACTTCGTCGCCGGCGCGCGGCCTTCTTTCCGCGTGGAAGGGTGGGCGGTGCGGCGGTTCGAATCAGCGGAGGACGAGGCTCTCAGAATGTCCGGCGCCGACACGCGAGTGCGCGGTGAGATAGGAGCACATTGATGAAGATCGGCGTGGTGTTGCCGCAAACCGAGATCGGCGCGAATCCGCGGGGCGTGGTGGAGTTCACTCGGGCGTCCGAGGATCTCGGCTACGACTTCTTGCTCGCTTACGACCACATCCTGGGCGTGGTGCCGCGTTCCGCGGACTGGATGGGCTACACGTACAAGGACATGTTTCACGAGCCGTTCGTGCTGTTCGGGTATCTGGCGGCGATCACGCGGCGCCTGGAGCTCGTCAACGGCGTCCTCGTCCTGCCGCAGCGCGGGACGGCGCTCGTCGCGAAACAGGCGGCCGAGGTGGACGTGCTGAGCGGCGGGCGTCTGCGCCTCGGCGTCGGGGTCGGGTGGAACAGCGCCGAGTTTGAGGCCATCGGCGAAGATTTTCGCACGCGGGGCGCCAGGATCGAGGAGCAGATCGCCGTCCTGCGGGCGTTCTGGACGCAGGAGGTCGTGACGTTTGAGGGCCGCTGGCACCGGATCGTGGAGGCGGGGATCAATCCGCTGCCCGTGCAGCGCCCGATTCCCATCTGGATCGGCGGCGAGAGTGACGTCGTGCTCCGCCGGACCGCCCGGCTCGCATCGGGATGGATGGCCGGCGGCGGCATCCTGTCGCCGACGAAGCGTGCGGCCCCGGTGCCGGGCGGGTACCCGGCACTGGTGTCGCGGCTGCACGAGTATGCGCGCGAAGCCGGGCGGGATCCCGCGGAGATCGGACTCCAGCGGGGCGTCAATGCCGCTGATCCGCCGGACCGAATCGTGCAGGCGGTCGCCGAGTGGGCCGCGATCGGCGGCACGCACGTGAGCGTCGGGACGATGCGGGCCGGGCTCGCCACCCCGCAGGCCCACATCGAGGCGATTCGGCGCACGCGTGACGTGCTGGCGAACGCCGGGTTGGGAGTGTTCTCCTAAGGTGGCGACACTGCGGGGCAGGACGGCCGCCGTCACCGGCGCGGCATCCGGGCTGGGTCTGGCGATGGCCGCCGCGCTCGCCGAGGCGGGTGTCGGCGTGTGCGTCGCCGACGTCAATCGGGACGCCGGCAAGGTGGCGGTCGAGGAGATCGGCCGCCGCGGGGGCCGCGCGATGTTTGCCGAGGTGGACGTCGCAGACTCGAAATCCGTGCGCGCCATGGTCGACGCGGTGGTACGGGAATTCGGGCAGTTCGACATCCTCGTGAACAACGCCGGCCTGCAGCACGTCGCGCCGGTCGTCGACTTCCCCGAGGAGCGCTGGCAGCACCTGCTCGGGGTGTTGCTGACGGGGACGTTTCTCTGCACGAAGTACGCCCTGCCCCACATGATTCGCGGACGGTGGGGGCGTGTCATCAACATCTCGTCGGCACACGGCCTCGTGGCGTCGCCGTTCAGATCCGCGTACGTGGCGGCGAAGCACGGGGTCGTGGGATTCACGAAGGCCGCGGCGTGGGAGGTGGCGCAGTACGGCGTCACGGTCAACGCGATCTGCCCCGGGTACATCCGGACGCCGCTGATCGAGCGTCGGATCGCCGAGCAGTCGCGGCTGCCGGGAATCCCCGAGTCGGAGGGCGTCGAGCAGGTCATGCGGACCAGCCAGGCCGTGAAGCGTCTGCTGGAGCCGTCCGAGGTCGCGGCGCTCGCGCTGTACTTGTGTTCAGACGCCGCTGCGGCCCTGACCGGGGCGGCACTCCCGATTGATGGGGGATGGACGGCGCATTAGCGTCCGTCGACGGTGGAGGCAGGCCGTACTTCCGCGCGCCGCACCTGGAGAGCGGGGTCACGGAACGAGCGTGTGCCCTACCCACCCGGCGCCGGATCGTTGAAACACACGCCGATCGTGCAGGCGCTCTTCCGAGCCGTGCCACACCTCTATCTCGCGGGGCGCCACGTAGATGCCCGCGAGGCTGTCCGGCAACGGGACCGCCTCTCGATCCGGATAACGGCGCCGCAGCTCCTCGATCCCTGCGAGGAACTCAGCGCGCGACGCGATGCGATGGCTCTGCGGTGCAAAGGTCGTGTAGTAATACTCGAGCAGCTTGGATCCCAAGTTCTTGCGCGCCCAGTAGGCGTTGACGCGTGCGGCGTCCATCGAGGCGATGCCGCCCCAGATCCGGTACTGCCGGCGCACCGTGGGCCAGTGAATCAGCAGGGTGGCGGTGTCTGTCGCGGAGAGCTGCTTCCACTTGGGGCTGGTGCGGTTGATCAAGATGCCAAAACCCTCGTCGGTGATGTCGCGCAGTGTGAGCGCGCGCGCCTCCGCGCGCTCCGGCGACGCCACCGTGACGAGATAGCAGACGTCCGCTAAGGGATCGGCCGCGGCGCGCGCCCGCTCCCGGTCCTCCGTGATCTCCTGAATCGGGTTGTCCGTCACGTGGGTCACTACCGGGCGTCCTTGCCGGGCCTGGTGACCAGACCGGCGCATTGGAGGACTCTCCAGGAGGACGCGTCCGCGTACTGCACGAGCATGGTTTCCAACCCGGCCGAGACGAACTGGCCCTCGGCGTTCAGCGAATGACACCCCGCGCAATGAACCACCGCCTCGGGAAGCCCGACGGTGAGCGCAATATGGGCGCCGTACGCGGGATGCCGCAGCGCCGGATGTCCGGAAGCCGCCGGGTTGTCGCGCCACCGCCGTTGATTCGACGGGTCCATCTCGAACGGTTTGCCGACGTCATGGACGAGGCCGGCAGCCATCAGGATGTCCCGATCCACGCCGATCGAACCGAATATGGATTCGAGCTCGTCGGCCAATGCCACGGCCATCCTGGCGACGGCACGGATGTGGTCCGTCTGCGTTCCGCGCCGCAGCACCCAATCACCGGGGTTCCCTTCCGGAGGCACATCCTCGATGCGGTTGAACGTCGTTTGCGAAAGCGCCAGCGCCCACGCGTCGACGACCTTCTCTCGCAGATCCGTGTCTTTGATGTGTTGGAGTTCAGGCAAGCTCTCGCGCACGCCCGCGCGGAGCTGCTCCATGCGCGCGCCGTCTACGCCGGTCGACATGTGCGTGTCCCTCCCGTCGCCTTTGCCGTGGCACACCAGCGGGTGCAGGAGCTGCCGCTGCATGACCCCGTATCGGTCCATCTGGCCATTTCGCCTCCACGTTTCTGCCTCCTTGAAGCGCGCGGGGTTGCGGACAACTATGGCCGTCACCGATCGCGCGGTCGGGTTTGCTGGCGGGGTCCTCGTACAGACCGGGTAACGACTCACGACTGCGGCAGGACGATGCGCGCGACTGCGGAACCTAGTTCACAGGAGATCGGCGGCAGCGAGCCGATCGGCGATCTGCCACGAGCCCACTGACTGCTGGCGCGGGCGGGTGTTGAGACGTATCAATGGGAGGAATCGAGCATGGAAGAAGCGATCGAGATTCGGACCTCCGACGGCGTTGTCGACGGGTTCGTGTACCGTGCCGACGACGGCCGTCTCCAGCCCGGCGTGATTCATTTGACGGACATCCGAGGCATTCGCCAGTCTCATCGTGACATGGCGCAGCGCCTCGCCGCCCAAGGGTACACGGTGTTGATGCCCAACATCTTTTACCGATCCGGGCGGCCGCCGGTGGCTGAACTGCCGGCGGGCGCGGGCGAAGACCAGCGGGCGAAGCGGATGGCCGAGTTGAGAGCCCCGCTGACGCCCGACGCGGTCGAACACGACGTGGCGAACTACGTCGACTTCCTCGCCGCTGACGGTGCCGTTGGCGCCGGTCCGATGGGCGTCGTCGGGTACTGCTTTGCTGGTGCCATGGCGATGCGCACTGCGGCGGTGCGCGCCGGGAGGGTCACCGCGGCCGCGTCCTTTCACGGCGGCGGGCTCTATACCGACAGCCCGGACAGCCCGCATCTTGCGTTGCCGCGCATCCGCGCCCGGCTCTATTTCGGCCACGCGGTTGAGGATCGCAGCATGCCTGAAGAGGCGATCAAGAAGTTCGACGGCGCGCTCGCAGCGTGGGGCGGGCGGTATGAGAGCGAGGTCTACGAGGGTGCGCGTCACGGTTGGACAGTGCCGGACAGCCCTGTGTACAACCGACCACAGGCGGAGCGTGCATTCGAGAAACTGACGGGGTTATTTGCAAGCACGCTGCGGTAGGGGACGCGGGTCCCACCGGAGTCGGGGCGCCTGGTGTGGAAGGGCGATGACACGCCGCGTGCGAAGCGGTGGATATGACGGATTCCTACGAGCCTCCTGCAAACAGCGACAACAGCGACGACGTCGTTTCGTGGCGGATGATTGCCACCGGGATGCCGGTCTTCGCGGCGGACGGCACCTCGATCGGCCACGTGACACACGCGCTCGGCGATCCCGAGCGGGACATCTTCCACGGCGTCGGGTTTCGACATCGTCTGTGGTCATCGCCCCGGATGGCGTCGGCGGCGTTGGTCGCGCGGATCACCGAGCACGCGGTCCAGTTGAGCATTTCCGCCGCCCAGGCGGAACAGTGTCCAGCCTATCAGGAAGAGCACGTATTTAGGATCGGCAACACGGGTTTCTTCCGACACCGAGAGGGTTGGCGCGAGTGACTGCAGCGGGCGCGGGGCATACTATGCGGGGTGGTCATCACGTCACCTGGGGATGCGATGAGTCCTAATGCCGGTTCGCCGGCGCAGTCCGATCCGCTTCCGTCATGGAACAATGGCGCGAGCAAACAGGCCATCATCGAGTATGTCGCCAAGGTGACCCATGAGGGCGGACCGGACTTCATGCGGCCCGAGGAACGCATCGCCACGTTCGACAACGACGGCACGCTCTGGTGCGAGCAGCCGGTGCCGGTCCAGTTCGCGTTTGCGCTCGACCGGCTGAAGGCGCTCGCCTCTGCGCACCCCGAGTGGAAGGAGACGCAACCATTCAAGGCGGCGCTCGAAGGGGATCTGAAGACGCTCGCGCAGTCGGGTGAGCGCGGGCTCGTTGATGTGGTCGGGGCCACCCATGCCGGCATGACCACGGAGGAGTTCCAGCGCATCGTCAAAGATTGGTTCGCCAGTGCGCGTGATCTGAGATTCAAGTGCGAGTACAGTGCAGTGGTCTACCAACCGATGATTGAACTGCTCACCTATCTACGTGCCAATGGGTTCAAGACTTTCATCGTGTCGGGCGGCGGCATCGAGTTCATGTACGCGTTCGCCGAGCGCGTCTACGGCATTCCCCCCGAGCAAGTGGTCGGCTCGTCCTGCGTCACCCAGTTTATGATGGGGCCGGACGGCAAGCCCGTGCTCATGCGAGAGGCCAAGATCAACTTCGTAGACGACGGCTCAGGCAAACCGGTCGCGATCTATCGGTATATCGGGCGCCGCCCGATTCTTGCTTTCGGCAACAGCGACGGCGATCTGCCGATGTTGCAGTGGACGGCGGCAGGTGCCGGCGCCCGCTTCATGGGACTCATTCACCACACCGACGCCGAGCGCGAATACGCGTACGAGCGCGCCGTCCTCGGAACCCTCAACAAGGCGCTCGACGAAGCCCACGCGCACGGCTGGACCGTCGTTGACATGAAGCGTGATTGGAAGCGGGTGTTTGCGTTCGATTGATGGACGTACCCATTCTCTGCGCGGATTCGGCGAGTACGTCGGTTCTCTCTACGGTCCCCATTGGACGGATCCGTGCGTCGGCCATCGACGCGCGGCGCACCCGACGTCGGTGGCTCCGACGGGATGGGATTCCTGGACGAGCGGTTCGGTGATTGCGACGAGGGTCTTGAGTCGTCGGCGGGCCACCGGTGACCCGATGCCCAGGCGTCTCGAGACCAGCACCTACGCGATCACGTGGTATGTAGGGGGCGAGAGATGCCATCGTCAAACACCGCGGCTTCGGGTCTGAAGGCGGCGCGCAACATCCGGATCCCCATGCCAGATGGTGTGCAGCTGGCGGCGAATCTGCTGCTGCCCGATACCGGGGGGCCGTTTCCTGCGGTGTTCTCCTTTACGCCGTACCATAAGGACGGCACGCGAAGTGCCGCGATACGCGCGGCGGCGCACCAGCACTTCGCGAGCCGCGGTTACGCCACCCTGGACGTGGACTTTCGCGGCGTGGGCTGCTCCGAAGGCACGAACCCATTTCCGTTTGATCCTCAGGAGCGGGCGGATGGACATGCCGTCGTGGAGTGGATCGCAGTGCAGCCCTGGTGTACCGGGGCCGTCGGCTTGTGGGGCACTTCCTACGGTGGATGCACGTCCCTTAGCATCGCCTCGACGCGCCCGCAGCACTTGAAGGCGATCGTCCCGATCCACGGGACCTTCGACAACTACGACTGGTACCTGCGTCCCCACGGATGCCAGGGGCTGATGTACAACGAGGTAAGTTGGGCCCCCCGCCTGGTGGCCACGAACCTGGCCCCGCCCCTCATCCAAGAGGACGGCGACCGGTGGCTGGAGATTTGGCGCGAACGGCTCGAGGCCAACATGCCGTGGCTCCTCTCATGGCACGGCGAGCCTCCGGATCCCGACTTCTGGCTTCGCCGCCGCGTTCCGTACGAGCGCATTGCGGTCCCGACGTTTCTTATCTCGGGTTGGCACGACAAGTACGCGGGACCCAGCTTCATGGTCTACGAAGCCCTTCACGGACCGAAACGCATCCTGATGGGACCGTGGAAGCATGCATTCCCGGATTTCTCTCCCGTGCACCCGATCGGCGCGCTCCGTGAAATGGACCGGTGGTGGGATCGCTGGCTCAAGGGAATAGAGAATGGCGTGGATCGCGAGCCCCCGGTGACGGTGTATGTCCTCGGCGCTGGTTACTGGCGGTACGAAGCTGACTGGCCGCTCGCGCGCGCCGAGCGCGTCGCGTTCCGTGTTGGCCCGGATGGTCGACTGTCGCGCGGGGAGGACGAGCAGCGCGCGGGGTCGGACACCTGGGTATATGACTCGCGCGTCGGCATCGAATCGGTGGCCCTGCACGGCGGCATCGCCGGCATCCCATTGCCGAGCGATCAAAGTGCGGACGACCATCGCTCACTCTCCTACACGACTCCGCCGCTCGCCTCGGACCTCGAGCTGGGTGGCACACCAATCGCCCACGTCGTACTGTCTGCGACCACACCAGCACCCTCCCTTGCGGTAAAGCTCTGCGAGGTCGATCCCCGGGGCGGCTCCATCGTCATCGCACGTGAATGGACCAACGTCAGCCAGCAGAGCGCCCACGATCCACGTCGCCCGCTGGCACGCGACGAAGTCCGCCAGATCTCACTGGCGCTCTCACCGGTCTGCCGGGTGGTACCGGCGGGCCACCGCTTGCGCCTGTGTCTCGCGGGCGCCGATTTCCCCGAGATCTGGCCCACGCCCGAACCGTACGAACTCCAGATTCACTATGGTGGCGCCAGGGCGTCGCTGGTCGAGTTGCCGATCATCTCGGACCGGGGCGCCGGGCTGCCCGCGCCGTCGCTTCCGGCCGCCGATGCTGACGGTCTCCTGCGTCTCTCCGCGGGCGTGCGGTCGGATGAAACGCATGTCGTGCACCGAGATCTTATCGGCAAGACGGTCAGCTACGAAGCCACGTTCCACTACGAGCAGGGGTTCGACGCGCACACGATTACGGGACTGGATTACCACGGCATCGTGACCACCGATGCCGATCGTCCGTGGACGGCGAACCTGCGCGCGGAGGTCCTGGTGCAGCACCGCCGCTCCGCGGGCAGCGTGTCGATCCGAGCCAATCTGTTGGCCACGCCGTTTGTGATCCATGTCGACGTGGAAGCGGACCTTGACGGTCGGCAGGTGTTCCAGCGGCGGTGGCGCAAAGACCTGCCGGTGCACACCACATCGGTCGATCCACGCGAATCGTCGGTTTAAGGGGCGAGCGGCCGCCTATGCGTCTAGTTCGGGGGGCGACACGCATTGTCGTCGACGCGCGCTGTCGTCGGACGGCGAAGACGATTGCGATGATTGTGCCGCGGCGCGGTGACCGTCCGTCTTTCTGGTCGCTCGCGCTAGGTCCTGTTTGCTCAGGATATGTTGGCGGTTGCCATGACATTGTTTCGGTATTGCTACTATAGCTGTAGGATCTGATCGTAACTTGGCAAGAGCGTCCGACGCGGTGTCTTCGAACGGGGCCTATCCTAGCAATTCCTTCGGGGTGTCCCACGCCCCCATCTATCAGTGGAATCGAGCTTCGGACGTGCTCAACGGGCCAGCGCCCCGAGCGGAGCGAGAAAGCCCGCACACCCGGCGGTGCCAACGCGGGCCAAATGACCTCAACGATCACTCATACTTTGGCCCACTTTTCTCGCGCGAATTCGGGCATTCTGCCCTTGCTTGCGCGTTGTGACGCGCCACGCAACTTCGCGGGGCACGGGGGCTATCTCAACGATTCCTACGGGGCGTCGCCTGGCCTCAGTGATCTGGGAATTCACTCGCTTGTCGGGCCTCTGGCCCCACCGTTTCAGCGGGCGTATCTCCACATCTGAGAGGCCTTAGCGCCTGGGCGGAGAGGTCTTCTCGCGATTGAGCACGCGGGTCAGATTACGTCGCGCCTCAGTGTAATTGGGATTGATCTGCACAGCGGCCTGAAATTGCTGAATGGCCTCTGGGATACGTCCGCGGCGTGCCAGAATGACCCCCAGATTGTTGTGAGCCTCGGCAAAATCGGGATTGATCCGCACGGCCGCTTCGAATTCTTCCAAGGCGTCCTCATCCCGGCCGGTCTGGGTCAAGGCGAACCCCATGTCGTAGTGCGCCTCGGCATCATTGGGATTGATCCGCACGGCGGCCTGAAATTGTTCAATGGCCTCGGGGATTTGTCCGAAGTGGGCGAGCATGGCCCCCAGGTTGTCGTGGACCTCGGAAAAATCAGGATTGATTTGCAAGGCCGCTTCGAATTCTTCCACCGCATCCGCATACTGACCGTTCTGGACCAGGGCAGTACCCATGCCGTTGTGCGCCTCGGCATCATTGGGATTGATCCGCACGGCGGCCTGAAATTGTTGAATGGCTTCTGGGATTCGTCCGAGGTGCACCAGAATGGTCGCCAGGTTGTTGTGGGCGGTGGCGGAATCAGGGTCGATCCGCAAGGCCTGTTCGACTTCACGCTGCGCTTCCCGAAGCCGGCCGACGCGGAACAAGGCGGTGCCGAGGTCGTCATGCGTGGAGGCATAATTGGGATTAATGCGGAGGGCCTGCTCAAATTCTCCGATTGCTTCCGTAAACTTTCCGGCCTTGGTGAGCGTATAGCCGAGGTTATCGTAAGCCAGCCACGCGTCGGAGTTGCGTTCAACGGTATACGTCCACAGCGTCTCTGGGTTGACGTAGAGTCCGGCGTACGCACGGCTGCTGACGGCCAAGAGGACCAGCACCACCGTGACCATCCCGATGCCGTAGGGCCGGGTAGACGCGGGCACCCGATCGTCGAGCCAGCCCAGCCCCGCCGTCGCCAGTCCAATTAAGCCAATCAAGGGAATGTACAGGGTGTGGTCCATGACCCAGGTAAAGTCCATGTACGCAGCCGCGGTGAATCCCACAAAAGGTGCCAGGTTGATGAGAAAGAAGCCGAGCCCGAGCAATGCATGCCGGCCCCAGCTGGCGCGGTTGGCCCAGCATAGGTAGAGCACGCCACCGAGAATCGGCCACGGCAGAAACTGTACCAGCGATGGGCGACCGACCGCCCATTGAGGATACGTCGGGAGTAGTCCAATGGGCAGCACGGACTTGGAGAAATAAAACGCGAGCGACAGACCCGCGCATGCCACGCGAGAGAGAAAGCCGCCGAGTTGGACGGCCTGGGGAGCCATCGCATGATGCAAGAACCACATCGTGGTGAGCCCCAGCACGAGCGACACAACGAAGAAGGGCGCGCTCCCTGTCAGATCCCGGACCCGTATCCGCCCTCGCTTCCACCAGGCATAGAGCAGGATCACGAACGGGAACATCACCATCGTGGTCTTGCAGAGCATCGCGACGAGAAACAGGCCGAGAGCCAGCCAGTAGTGTGTCCATTTCCCGTGTTCCTCGTAGTCGATCCACGCGCACATCGCGATCAGGAATGGAGGTAGGGAGAGGGTGTTCTTGAGTTCTGCGATCCAGGCCACCGATTCCACCATCACCGGGTGAATGGCAAACAGGAGTCCGCCCAGCCACGCCAGCCGGATTCCCAGTTTGCTCAACAGACGCCACACCAGCAGCGCGCTGGTGAGGTGCAGCACGATACTCGTGAGATGGTAGCCAAACGTGTTCAGTCCCCACGCACGCCACGCCAGCCATTCCACGCTGACCGTGATCGGGAAGTAGTCGATCAAACTCATGGTCGGGGCGAACCAGGTCTTCCAGAGTCCCGCCGGATCGTGGATCAGTAGATTGTTTGTAATGAGGACGTCATCATCCCAGAGCCACTGGCCATGGATAGCAGGATAGAAGACCCACACTCCCGCGGCGACGATCAACAGCGCCTGCAAGACCGGCGTCGTCTTTATCGCGAAGCGCTGGGTGAGATGCACGTGCTTATCTGCCATTCTCGGTCCGCTCCGCACGCTGGGTGTCTGCCCGCCGTCGATGGCGATGTCGGCGTCCGGCATCAAAGTGACGGGGGGAAAGACCTATTAGGATCTGCTGTTCACACACAGCAACCGGTCTGCTGTGGGGGGTGTTGCAGGATTTGATCGTATCTCGGCTACTGCCAACACGTTGCCGAGATATCTTTGAAATTGCCAAGATCGGATCGATCCTGCGTACATGTAGTGTAGGATTTGATCTTATCTTAGCAATTTGGCCGGGGATATCTTAGCAAAAGTAGCCTGGCAAAGACCGTTGGAGGGGCGATATCTTAGCAATTCCTACGGATCGTCGCGCCCATGATAATGGGCTCCTATAAAAGTCGAGGGATTACGTGGTTATCCGCAGGTTTGCAGCGCGCGCTGATATAGCCTCTCTTCCGGATGCCGATAGTCTAGCTCTTTTTGTAAGTAGGACGTGGTGATCAACCAGCGCCCCGCGCAGACGAACAGCGTCTGCGCGGGGCGTGTTGAACACATCCGATCCCCCTCGGACTAAGGACTGAGGTCCGGGACCTGCGACATTACCCCGTTGCCGCCCGGGTCCCTTCCCAGAATGCAGAGGTGGTCGCCCAGCACGGCGGCCGACGGTTCGTTGTCGATGTTCAGTCCCAGGTACCAATCGGGCGGGTTGGTAAACTGGGTGCCGTCGGCGGAGATACTGTAGAGCACGCCGTTTCCCGTCCCGTCGCGAAACAGCAGCAGCAGGTTTCCGCGATAGACTAACGGGCAGGGTCCCGCGCTTGTCGTGATGTCGGGGTGGTAGACGTCGGCGCGCCGGTAGTGGACGCCGTCGTCGGACACCATGTGCAATACGCCGTTGTTGGCGCCGCCGTCCTTATAGAAGACATGCAGGCGATTCGCGAACGAGATGACCGCCGGCGGCGCGGACGTGTTCTCTCCCGTGTACCCGTGCTGCCATCCCGTGGCGGTTTGATACGCGTACATGACGCCGGCCCCCCCGTGGTCGCGCGCGACCAGGTGGAGCGCTCCGTTGTGGACGGTCACCGAGGGTTGCGCGTCACAATTCAGACCGATGTACCAGTTCTGCGGTGCCGTAAACGTGTAGCCGTCCTTGGAGACGACATACAGGATGCCGTTGCCCGCTCCGTCGCGGAAGAAGATGTAGACCTGGTTGTTGTACACCACCGGTGCCGGCGCGGAGCTGGTGTTGACGCCGATATAGAATGGGTCCGCGCCCTTCCAGTAGATCCCCTCGTCGGAGGTGGCGTGCAAGATGCCGTTGCCGCTGCCGTCGCGGAAGAACATGTGATACTTGCCTCCGAACGCGACGACGGACGGCGGTGCCGACGTATTCATCGTGGAGTAGTAGCCAGGCTCGCCCCAGCGGTGAAGAAACCCGCCCTCCCGCGCCCCCTTGGCCTCGACGCGGTACGTGCGGGGCGTGATGGTGCTGGCGTTGACCAGCACGGCGTGTTCGGTATTAGACATGAACACGCCTAGGCTCTTGCCGCCGAACAGATCGTTCCAGTAGCTCGCGCGGAACTGATCGGCGATCCCGATGGCCTCGCGTGCCGATTGGCTCATGCCCGGCTGCACGGTGAAGCAGAACTTCTGAAGAATGCCGGGGATCCGCTGCGCCGCGGCCAAGCCGGCGTTTCCCAATTGGATCGCGTTGATGACCGTAACCAACCCCGAGACCTCTGCGAAGGCGGTAACGCCCGTGACCAAGCCCGCCGTGTTCCCCAGGAGGTCGGCCACCTGCCAGCCGTCGCTGTGGCCCACGGAGCTGTACACGGGAACGCTCAAGCCGTTCTGGACGGTGATATCCATCGCGCGATCCTCCGGATAGTGCGTGCTGGCGCTGCGATGTGAGGGCCGATCAGGCAGTCTCGTGGCGCTGGGGCCTAATTTAAGTCGTCTTGTCTCTGTTCGCCTCGCGTTCGATAGGAATCGAGCCACTTCCTTCACTCATCGGGGGACTCGCCCGTTCTCGGCCGTGGTAGATTCGCCTGGAGTACGTCCAGGTGCCGGGCCGTCATTTCGTTGGATGTCGGCGGTCGCTCCCCCTTCTTCTTCGTTATGTCCGTCCTCGCTTCCGATTCTTCTCGTCCTCCCCATTCCGTAGATCCGCATTGAGGTCTGCGTGGATATCTTGGCAATTGCTAACGCATTACCGAGATATCTTCGACTTTGTCAAGATAGGATCGCATCCTACAAGTCGTCGTGTAGGATTTGATCCTATCTTAGCAATCCGGCCGGGGAGATCTTGGCAAAAGTCGCCCGTCAGAGCACCTTCGAGACGGGATATCTTAGCAATTCCTATGGGCCATTCGCTTTCCCAAGTGCTAGACTTGGGGGGAACTGGCGGAGGGCGATCGGCGCATACAGTCCGGCATCTTCGCTCGGTCCGGCGGACTACGGCCGCCGCATTAATCTCCCCGTAGACTCTCGGAAATTCCGGCTCCCCTCCGACGGGCACAGATCGGGAATGCAAATACGCAACACCACGTGCTTCTTGGTGTTGTCATTCCCCCTCGAGCGATCTTCAAGTGTCTTTCGGTCAGGTTGGGCCGTCCGAGTGGCGTGACGGCCCATGTCATGAGCCACACGGATCTAGCGTACCGACGACGGAATCCGTAGGGGGTGACTGCAGTTCCGGACGGCTCTGAGCAGGGTGCCCGTCAGTCGACGAGGGATCACGCTCACTCGGAGAGGGTTCAAAATTGACTGCGGAGGTCGAAGTTGGCGACAAAACAACCAAACATCGTCGTGATCATGGCCGATGACATCGGCATCTGGAATATCGGGGCGTACCATCGAGGTATGATGGCCGGGCGGACGCCGCACCTCGACAAGCTCGCCGGCGAAGGCATGCTGTTCACCGATTACTACGGGGAGGCAAGCTGCACGGCGGGGCGGGCGGCGTTCATCACCGGCCAGCTCCCGATGCGCACGGGTCTCACGACCGTCGGCCAGGCGGGGGCGGATGTCGGGATGCCGGATTCTGCGCCGACGATCGCGACGGCCCTCAAAGAGATGGGCTACGCGACCGGGCAGTTCGGGAAGAACCACTTGGGCGACATGAATAAGTACCTGCCCACGGTCCACGGCTTTGACGAGTTCTTCGGCTATCTCTACCACCTCGACGCCATGGAGGACCCCGCCCACCCCGCCTATCCGCAGGAGTTATTGAACACGGTCGGCCCGCGCAACATGGTCCATTCGTGGGCCACGGACACGGACGACCCGACGGTGATGCCGCGCTGGGGCAAGGTCGGCAAGCAGAAGATCGAGGACGCCGGCACGCTGTATCCCAAGCGGATGGAGACCGTGGACGACGAAATTCTCGCGGCCAGCCTCAAGTTCGTCGACAAGGCTAAGGCGGCCGGCAAACCGTTTTTCCTCTGGTTCAACCCGACCCGCATGCACATCGTCACCCATCTGTCGCCGAAGTACGAAGCCCTGCAGAATTCGAAGAACGGCTGGACCATTCACGAAGCCGGCATGGCCCAGCTCGACGACAGCGTCGGCGCGCTCATGCAGTACTTGAAAGACAACGAGCTGGACGACAACACCATCGTCATGTTCACCACCGACAACGGCACGGAAAGCTTCACCTGGCCCGACGGCGGACAGACGCCGTTTTACGGTGCCAAAGGTACGGGCTATGAAGGCGGGTTCCGTTGTCCCGCGATGATTCGCTGGCCCGGTAAGGTCCCCGCCGGCGTGGTGGAGCCTGGCATCATCTCGGGCCAGGATTGGTTTGCGACCTTCGTGGCCGCGGCCGGCAACCCGAACATCGCCGATGAGCTCAAGAAGGGGAAACAACTCGGCGGAACGACGTACAAGACGCATCTGGACGGCTACAATCAGATGGATCTGATCACCGGCAAGGGGCCATCCGCCCGCAACGAGATCTTCTACTTTACTGAGAGCAACCTCGCCGCGGTACGGATCGACGACTTCAAATATACTTTCATCGTGCAGCCCGGCGGCTGGATTGGTACCAAGGACCACCCGGACGTGCCGCTGCTCGTGAACCTGCGCCTCGATCCCTTCGAGAAGACGACGTGGCCACAAGGGAACGGAAATCTCGGATCCTACCAATACTTCGACTGGTTCAGATTCGAGTTCTGGCGCTTCGTGTTCGTCCAACAGCGAGTGGCGAAGCTGGCCATGACGGCTATCGAGTTCCCGCCGGCGCAGAAGGGCGCGAGCTTCAACCTCGATGCGGTGAAAGCGAAGATCGAGGAAGCCATGGCAAAGCACGGACAGTAGTCGAAGCGTCAACCGGGCGGGCGGCCCGTACGGGCCGCCCGCCCATCCACAGCGCAGCGCGCGCGATAGCGACACAATACGTTCGCTGGGATCAACACCCGCTGGCACACGATATCCTCACAATTGCCATGTCGAGATATCTTCGATATTGCCAAGATAGGATCGAATCCTACAACTACTACTCCGCCGCCGCAGTAGTTATCGTTGTTTTGACAGATTGTCGAACCGACTGTGCTCCTTGTGGAAGTACAGTTCCACGGTGCCGATCGGACCGTTGCGGTGCTTGGCGATGATGATCTCGCAGATATTTTCCTTGTTCTCCTTGTGCGCCTTCTCCTGATCGTAGTAATCCTCACGATAGAGAAACAGCACGAGGTCGCTCACCTGTTCGATCTCGCCGCTCTCGCGCAGGTGGCTCAGCATCGGGCGCTTCTGCCCGAGCGCCTCGACGGCGCGGCTGAGCTGTGAGATCGCAATGATCGGAATAGCGAGCTCCTTGGCGAGCGACTTGATGTTGCGGGCGATCTCGCTGAGCTCCTGGGTGCGGTTCTCGGTACGCCGGTACGATTGAATGAGCTGGATGTAATCGATCACGATCAGCCCGAGCCCATGCTCGGCCTTGAGCTTCCGGGCTTTTGCCCGCATCTCGATGACGGAGAGCGTCGCCGAATCATCGATGAAGATGGGGGCTTCGCTGAGTCCTCCCATCGCGCGGGCCAGTTTGCGCCAGTCCTCGTCCGCCAGGAACCCGGTGCGGAGTTTGCTGTTGTCCACCTGTGCTTCCGAGCAGAGGATGCGCTGGACCAGCTGCTCCTTGCTCGTCTCAAGGCTGAAGATCGCCACCGGGATCTTGCGGGTGAGTGCGGCGTGCTGCGCGATGTTGAGCGCAAAGGTCGTGTTGTGTACGCAGATGTCGTTGGCGACAAAGTTGTGGGTCTCCGGAATCGTAAGATCATAGACTTGTTTCTCGCCCGTCGGTTCGATCGCCACGATCTCGTCCCAGTACACGTCGCTGTGGGCGAGCTGCCGCAAGCCGTCGTGGGCGAGAGCTGTTGCGAACGTCAAGAGGCGATCTCGCGACGGTGCGCGTACTCCGACGTGGACGTTTCCGGTATTCGCCCAGCCAGCGCGCCGTGCAAGCGACGCCCACGACTCGGCGCCCTTCGCGTCAGCCATCGTGCGCCATACCGCTCGCGGGATGGTGTCGCGATTCGGGATACGACCCCGCCGGGCGACGACCGTGAGCGCCTGCTGTAGTTTGCGCTCCTTGCGGAAGATCCCGATCTCCTCGGCAAACGTGCGAATCGAGGCGGGATCCGTGATGCACAGCTCCCACGCTGTGCGTAGTTCGCGAAGATAGCGGACACTGCGCCTCCGAACGGAAGCGACGATCCCAAAGCGAAGCAGCAGATGTTGGATCTGCCGCACGAGATGTTCGCTGCTCGACGCGTATCCAACGTGCGCCAAACGGGTCACTGCGTTCGCCGCGGCCCATCCGTCCGTTGCGAACAGCCGGTTCAGAAAGAGGGCGGATTGCGCCTTCGGCAGTGTAAAGACCGCCGCCGGCAGCCGCTTCTCCGCCGCCTTCTTTTCCCAGAGTCCGAGGGCCTGCAGCCAGAGGACGACGGGGTTCTGGCTGCTGCGGCTCACAGGCGGAAAACCGTGCGGCGCGAGGCGGTCGGGTGGTACGCCGACCACCCCGCACAACTGCGCAAACCGGTGTGCCTTCGGGACCTGCTCGCCTCGACACCAGCCGAGCACGGCCGCCGGGGTGACGTCGAGCGCTCGCGCCAGGCTGGCCCGGGCACCGCGGGCTGTCCCCAGCGCCGCACGAAGCTGCCCGGCGAACTCGCGGCGTTGCTGTCGGCGGAACATCGGATTCCCTGCGACGGCGAGCGTCGGCGCGCGCCGGCCACTACAATCACGCTCACGACGGCAGCGCACGCCGCCAAACGCGCGCACGGCTGCCGAGAAATCGCGCAGCATGGTGGGATCTGTGTTCGTGAATGCGGCCTTGCCGCCTGTCAGTGAGCCATCTCCGATGAAGTACGCGAGGAGCTTCACCTCGCACTCGCGCATGGGTTTGTTGCCGAATACACTGAGACGGCGCGGCACTGCAATGCGGTCTCCGGTGCGGAGCGCGGCAAGCGGCAGCCAGCCGTCGAGCGTCAGAAACGGATGGCTCGCCGTCGTCTCGACCCGGCGTCCGAGCCGGGTGGTGACGCGGAACGCGGGCTTCAGGCCGTCGTCCACGAACGCCGACGGTTCCGTGAACCGGAATCGCCAGTCGTTCCCGAGCGTCATCAGCCGTCCTTGCCGCCGCCGGTAGATCTCGCCGATGGTGACGATGCTGCCGTCCGCCAGGAGGATCTCGGCGTCGGCGGTCAAACACTTGCCGACCGATGGCCGGGCTGCGACGATCACCATGTCGGAGTCTTGGAGACCGGAGGTAAGCATGTCGAGGTCGGTGAATCCGGTCGCGACCCCCGTGACGGTGCCCTTTTCCTGATAGCGCTTGTCGATCTTATCGAAGCTCTCCTTAAGGATCTCCTTGATCGCCTGGAAGTCTTGAACATTCCGGCGGGCGGCGATGCCGAACACCATCTTTTCGGCCTGGTCAATCAGGGCGGCGACGTCGTCTGCGGCGTCGTACCCAAGCGCGGCGATGTGCGTGCCGGCACTGATCAGCTGGCGCAGCATGGATTTTTCCATCACGATGCTGCCGTAGAAGTCCACGTTTGCGGCAGTGGGGACGACGTTCGGGAGCGACGCAAGGTATGTGGCGCCGCCGATGTCATCGATCTTGCCCTGTACGGTGAGGCGGTTTGTAACCGTGATCAGATCCACGGGCTCTCCGCGCTCGAACAGTTCGGTCATCGCCATGTAAATCACACGGTGGGCGTCGCGATAGAAATCTTCCGCGCGCAGCGATTCGATAACGCGGGCGATGGCGTCGCGGTCGAGCAGCATCGATCCCAGCACGCCCTGTTCCGCTTCGAGGTTTTGGGGCGGGATGCGTTCTAGCTGCTGGGCAATGCTCACGTTGCCGTGCCTCCTGAAGCGGGCTTTTTCGAATTATAGAACATATGTTCGTGGCGTGTCTACATCCACTGGCGCCCGCGCCAGATGTGCTCATCGGGGAGCAGTTAGGCCTGTGACTGTAATCCTATGAAACGCGGTGTCATACCTTGTGTGTGGGTTGGGAGTTTCCTACGAAGTTGCTGTGCATAACAGGGCTGTTCATGGGGAAGAGTTGTTGGCTTATGCCGCCTGAACTCCTGACGACCTGTTGATACCTTGTGGATGGGAGTCAACCGCGGCCTCAGACCCGAGGAGCGTCTCCGTACGCGTTCAAGAGATAGGTTAGCGTGCCCGGATGGAGTGAGCCAGACTCTCCGTGGACAGGTCCCGTACTCAGTTGGTGGAAGCCGGGGCGGCGGTCTCCCTGGGGCGACGACGCGAACCACGTTCGCCCGTGTGGTCGCGGACTACGTCTCCCCCACGACGTTGACTTCCACCATGGCGGTGTGCTGCTGGTGGATTCGAATCGGGATCTTGTAAAACCCGGCCGTCTTAATCGGCTCCGCGATCTCAATCTGCTTCTTGCTGACCGAGACGCCTTTGCGCGCGATCGCATCGGCGATGTCCTGCGCGGTGATCGACCCGAACAGGCGTCCTTCTTCTCCCGCGCGGGCCCGCACCTCGATGACGAGTGATTCGAGGCGGGACTTGAGCGCGGCGGCCTCCTGCGCAGCTTTGGTCTCACGCTGTTTGACGGCCTCCTGGCTCTGCGCCAGGCTCTGGAGGTTGGTCGCGGTCGCCGGCGCCGCGAGCCCCCGAGGCAGCAGGAAGTTGCGGGCGTAGCCGTCCTTCACCTCGCGGACCTCGCCGCGCTGCCCGATCGAGGGGACGTCCTTCAGCAAAATCACCTTCACGAGGATGCACCACCTTCGCGTGGACGCCGCATCGCGCGGCGTCCGGTCTTGGATCGTCCGGATCTTGTGCTGTGACGATGTTGGCGGTCCGGCTTCTGGCCGGCGGTGCGGAGACTGTCGCCGAGGGGGTGGGTACCACCCACCTGCCCGGCGCTGTCCGCGCTCGGGTCAATCACGGCTGCGGGCGCCTGCGCGTGGTCAGCAGGCGGTGCCGGGACCGACAGCTTGCGAAAATCGAACCAGCCGTCAAGTAGCCCGAGGATCACGGCCGCGAGGATCGGATAGAGCCCCGATGTGATCAACAGGGCAATCACGATGATCTGAACGGCCCGCGACAGTCGCCTCCGCTTCATCCACGCGAGCGCGACGAGCGTGCCCTGGAAACCAAAGACAAACAGGGTGAGCAGGAGCACGCTCACCCACGTGGTCGCGAGCCACGGGATTCGCGGACTCAGGAACGTCACGCCGGCGAAGACCCACAGGATCAGGGTGGCGAGCGCCGGCGGGAGGCGCCAGGTGAGAATCGGAGCGAATCCCGGCGGCTCGTGCCCAACACGGCGGAGTACGACACGGGCCAGCGTGTAACAGAGATACGCCCAGATCAGCCCGCCGACGCAGAGCATGATTGGCAGCGCGTGATAAATGAACGCTGGGGCGAACTTCTGCGTGAATTCGATCATGCTGCGGGTTTGGTCTTCCTGCTGGTGGAACTGGCTGACCAGCAGCGGGTTGTGACGCAATGAGGCCAAGACGTCCGGAGGCAGATTGCGCTTGGCGAACGTGACCGCCCAGAGCGTCGAGGCCAGCAGTGCCTTCAGGCCCTCCACCTGACTCGCCACCAGGCCCTTGACGAACTGGCCGAGGAGGTCCTGATGCAGCATGACGGTCGCGATCGCGAAGCTGGCGATCGTCGCGATCACGAGCGCGCACGCACCCACCAGTACGGTCAGCGTGGCGCCGATACCGCGCCAGACTCCCCACCCGAGGCCGAGCCCGAGCGGGGCGAAGAGTGCCGTGACGGACAGCGCGTTGACGGGGCCGAAGAACTGCAGGAAAATCAGCGCCGCGACCAACGCCGCCAGCGCGCCCACGCGCAGCCCCCAGCGGATGACCAAGAGCATGATCGGGAGTGGGGCGAGCAGGGTGCCGACAAATGGCGCGACGAGGCCGACTGCGGCGACGAGCACAGTGAGCGCGGCGAGGATCGCCCCTTCGGTCAGCCCGCGCGTGGGGTGTCGCTGCGCCTTCTTCACCATTGGCAGAGCGGTGCCGACCGGACACACGGCCGGCCAGCGCCTCGCTTACTCTCCCGCGTAGGGCAGCATGGCCAGTTCTCGGGCGCGCTTGACGGCGACCGCGAGCGCACGCTGGTGTTTGGCGCAGTTGCCCGACACCCGACGGGGCAGAATCTTCCCGCGTTCGGTCACGAACCGACGCAGCCGGTTCACATCCTTGTAGTCGATGAACGTCGCCTTCTCCGTGCAGAACGAACAGACCTTGCGCTTGGGGCGGCGCCGGTAATCCCGGCGCGGCCGTGCTTCTCCTCGATCCCTGCCCTCGGGTGGCATGACTCTCCTCCTCGCGTCAACTTAGGGTTGTGATGGACGCTGCGCGCCGGACGTCAGCCGCGGCGCTCAGAACGGGACGTCCTCGTCCTGACCGGTCGCCGCCGGTTCGTCGGCCGGCGCGGCCTCCCCGGTGCCTGTCCCCGCACGTGCGCGGTCGCCGCGATCCAGGAAGCGGACGCCGTCCGCGACCACCTCGGCGACCTTCCGCTTCTGGCCGTCCTGGGTTTCGTAGGACCGAATCTGCAGGCGGCCTTCGACCGCGACCATCCGGCCCTTGGTCATGTACTGGCTGACCTGCTCGGCGAGTTTGCGCCAGGCGACGATGTCGATGAAGTCCGTCTCCCGGTTGCCCTGCTGGTCCCGGAACGGCCGATCCACCGCGAGCGTAAACGACGCGACGGGCGCGCCGCTCGGCACGTACCTGAGCTCAGGATCTCGGGTGAGCCGCCCGATCAGGATAATCCGGTTATACATCGGCGGTCCCCGAGGATCCGGGAGCCGCGGGCCCTTCTGCTGCGGGTGCCGCGGCGGGGGTCTGGCCAACGGGCTGCGCCGCGGGCGCGGCCGCGACGGGTGCCGCGGCGGCTACAGGTGTGGCCGCGGGCGCTGATGCGGCAGCGGGTGTGGGTGTGGCTGCGGGTGCCGCGACCACGGGCTTCGGCGCGACCCGATGGGTAGCCACCACAAACCGCAGGAGGTCCTCGTTCAGCTCGAGTGTCTGGCGCAGGCGTGCGACGTGGTCCGAGGCAAGCGAAAACACGCTCATGACGTAGAATCCGTCGCGGTACTTTCGGATCGGGTAGGCGATCCGGCGCTTGCCCCAACGATCGGTGGACGTCACTTCACCACCGACCTCGACGATCCGCTGGTGCACACGCTCGAGTACGGCGTTCAGCGCCTCTTCGTCAAGATCCGGGCGCACGACAACGACGATCTCATAAATACTCACTGGCACTCTCCTTCCTCTGGACTGATCGGGTCTGATGAGCTCCCGGCGGCCCTACACGAGCGTCCGCGGCGAAATGCGCCCGCGGGCGGATAGGGCAGGAAGGCAGCGGCCGCGCTTTGCGCGGCCGTCCGCTATGCAATTGTAAGAGGCTGATCTGACCGCGCCGTATTATACCACGCGCGGTACTACAACGCCAGCCGGTGCGGTAGTGTACGGTATTGTGTGTAAAAGCAGGAGCCCGAAAAGAGAGGGCGTACCCCGACCTGACCAACCATAAGGAGGGATACGCCCATGGCCAGTGTGCGACCACTGACCGATCTCACCGTAGCCGATCTCTGGAAGGAGGTCAAGGATGAAGCGACCCTGTGGGGGGATGTCTCCCGAGAGACGCTCCGCACGGTCAAGCTCTTGCTGGAGAACCGGATGCATGACGAGTTGATCAACCATCTGAATGCCGGCCGGTACACTCGGAATCCGGACCGGCAGGGGTATCGGAATGGCGTCTACCGCCGCCGCTTGGTGACGACGTGGGGCACCATCCCCGATCTCCATCTTCCCCGGGCCCGCCAGAGTGGGTTCCAGCCCTCGGTGCTCGGCCGCTATCAGCGCCGCACCAGTGACGTCAACGCGCTCGTCCGCGCGGTCTTCCTCGGCGGCCTCTCCACCCGCCAGGTCGGGCCCGTCCTCGCCAAGCTCCTCGACGATGTCGTGAGCCCCACGACCGTCTCGACGATCACCCGGGCCTTGGATCAAGCCGCGGCGGCCTTCCACCACCGGACGCTGGACGATCACTATCAGTATCTGTTCCTCGACGCCGTCAGCCTCCGGGTGAAAGGGCTCGCGGGGAGCAAGCGCCGCTTGATTCTCGTGGCCTACGGCATTCGGCCGACCGGGCAGCGGGACCTGATCGACTTCCGGCTGGCCCGCTACGAGACCCAAACCACCTGGGAAGCCTTTCTCACGACGCTGGCCTGCCGCGGGTTAGTCGGGAAGCAGTTGCAGCTGATTACGACGGACGGCCAGCGGGGCCTCCATGCCGCCCTCGATTTGGTCTATTCGGACGTCCCGCGCCAAGCGTGCTGGGTCCATGTCCTCCGCAACGTGGCCAATCGGCTGCGGGTCAAGGACCGGGACGCGTGTCTGCGCATGGCGCGCCGAATCTATCAGGCGCCGACCGCCCACGCCGCGCGCCGCCTCCTGCGCCAGTGGGTCCAGGCCTGGCAGGCCACCGCCCCCGCGGCGGTCGCCTGTCTGACGCGCGAGGAGGACGCTCTGCTCAGCTTCTATGCCGTCAACGAGGCGGACTGGCGCCGGGTGCGCACGACGAACGCGATTGAACGGGTGTTTCGCGAAGTCCGCCGGCGCACGCGCCCCATGACGTGCTTCACGAACGTGGCCAGCTGTGATCGGATTATCTATGCGATCGTTCAGGCTCTGAATGTCCGGCAGGCGAGGCGCTCTCTCTCACGGGAATTTACACAAAACACTTGACACTACCCGGTGCTTGTCTCTCCTCGCAGCACCCCTAAGCCGCTCAGGGGACGGGCCGCCTCCGTCCCTGGCAGGGTGCGGTAGGCGGCGGCGTCCTTGACCCGCGAACTCGAGCGGTATACTGGACCCACACACCGCGGAGCTCACGCGGACGGCCGGCGCTCGATGCCTTCGCTTGGGAGGATGGGTTGATGGACGGAACCGGAACTCCCGCACTCCCGGAGATCGCGTCCCGGGTGCGATCATGGCTCCTCGACGCGGAGTGGACGGTCGATCCGATCGTGCTGCCGCACTTAGTGTGGGGCTTGCGGGCCACGAACCCGAAGGGCACGATCATCGCCGTCTCGCAGCGGGCGGACAAGCATGACCTGATCGTCATCGAAGCCGCGCTCGCGTTCGACGGACCCAGCCAGCAGCGCGTGCGGCAGCTGGCCGTACCGGAGCGCATCGCGCTGCTGCGCGACATCCAGCTGCAGCTGCTGCACGTGGGCGTGATGTTCGATGGGATCAGAGACCCGCTGGAGCGCGTCGTCGTGCTGCAGCACATCTACTACGACGCGCTGACGAAAGATCTGTTCGTGCACCGCCTCTTCCAGGTGCTGCGCGCATTGTTCATCGTGGACGGCATCCTCGCGCGCAGGTTTCTGGACCCGCTGCCGGCGCAGTCGCTCGGCTCTTCGGTCCACTGACGCCGGCGGACCCCCGCGGCGCGATCGGCTGCCGCGCGCGAGCCGCTAGACCGCGAACCGGAAACTGATGACATCGCCATCCTGGACCTCGTAGTCGCGCCCTTCGAGGCGCAGCAGGCCCCGCTCGCGGGCGGCGGCGAGGGACCCGCAGGCGATCAGATCCTCGTACGCGATCACTTCGGCGCGGATGAACCCCCGTTCCATGTCGGTATGGACCTTTCCCGCGGCCCGCGGGGCGCGCGTGCCCGCCGTGATGTTCCACGCGCGGACCTCATCGGACCCGACCGTGAAGAACGACCGGAGGCCGAGCAGCGCGTTGCACGCACGGACGAGCCGCGGCAGGCTCCGTTCGCGGAGCCCCAGTGACGCAAGGAACTGCACCGCCTCTTCATCCGAGAGCTCGGACAGCTCCAGCTCGAGCTTGCCGAACACGCTGAGCGCGGCCGCGCCCGAGCGGGCCGCGTACCGCTCGACCGCGGCCAGGCAAGCGGCGGATTCCGGGCCGGCGTCGTCGAGATTGGCGACGTACAGCACCGGGTGGGCGGTCAACAGGTGGAGCAGCGCGACGATCTGCGCGGCATCCGAGGCGTTCCCCGCGGGCACGAACGTCCGCGCCGGCAGTGCCGCTCCCAGATGCGCTTCGAGCGCGGCGAGGACGGCGTCCCGCTCCCGGGCCGCGCGGTCCCCTGTCCGAGCCTTCGGGATGACCTGGGCGCGCGCGCGCGCGACCGTGTCGAGGTCCGCGAGCAGCAGCTCGGCGTCGACGATCTCCGCGTCGCGCACGGCGTCGACGCTGCCCTCGGCGTGATCGATCGGGCCGCCGAAGCAGCGGACGACGTGCAGGAGCGCATCCACCTCGCGGATGTGTCCCAAGAACTGGTTGCCGAGGCCCTCCCCCTCGTGGGCGCCGCGCACGAGCCCGGCGATATCCACCACTTCAAGAGTCTCCTGGACCACCCGTTCGGGCCGAAAGATCGCCGCGAGGACCTCAAGCCGGGGGTCCGGGATGCGGACGACCCCGAGGTTCGGCGCGATGGTCGTAAACGCGTACGAGGCGATGTCGGCGTGCGCCGCCGTGACCGCGCGAAACAGCGTGGACTTGCCGGCGTTGGGAAGGCCAATGAGGCCGCAGGTCAGCGGCATGAGCGGTCAGTGCCTGCGGTCAAAGAGTCGCCAGCACGACGGCGTTGCCGCCGCCCTGCTTGGCGGTGTACATCCTCCGGTCCGCCGCATCGACCAGTTCATTGCCGTTGTGCCCGTCCTCCGGGTACGCGGCCACGCCGAGGCTCAACGTCACCGAGGCCACGTCGGCATCGAGGATGAACGGGGTGGATTCGACCGCGTTGCGGATGCGCTCGGCGACCTCGGCCGCCGCCTTCTTCGTTGTATGGGGCAGACAGACGATGAACTCGTCGCCGCCGTACCGTGCGACGATGTCCACCTGCCGCCGGTGTTCACGCTCGAGGATCCCCGCGATCTTGCGCAGCACCTCGTCCCCGCGGAGATGCCCGTACGCGTCGTTGTACCGCTTGAACCGGTCGATCTCGACCATCAGAAGGGAGAGCGGCAGACCGTAGCGCTTCGCCCGCTCCATCTCGTGCTCGAGCGCCTGACGGAACGCCCGGTGGTTGAGCAGGCCGGTCAGACCGTCGGTGACCGCGAGATGGCGCGCCTGCTCGTATCGCCTGGCGTTCTCGATCGCGACCGCGCCGTACGCCGCGAGGGTCGTCAGCAGCTGCCGGTCGCGGTCGCCGAGCGCGCCGGCCGTAGTGGAGCCGACGCTGAACACCGCGGCGACCCGGCCTTCCCAAGTCAGCGGCACGGCGAGAATCGCACCCGCGGTCTGCCGCTGCGTGCCGTCCGGCGGCGTCATCGAGGCGTCAGGGATGAGCTCGGGACGGCCGGTCTGGGCGGCGCGGCCCTCTGCGCCCTGCCCGAGCGCGATGCGCTGCCCGACGCGCTCGGGGGCGCCGTACGCCGCGCGGACCGTGAGGTCGCCGAGCGCGTCATCGATGAGCAGGATGGTGCCGTACGCATAGCCGAAGCGCTGGCACGTCGCCGACGCGAGCGCATCGGCGATCTTGGTCACCTCCAGCGATGTGCCGAGCTCCTGTGCGATCTCGTACAGGGCCTGCAGGTCGTCCCGGCGCTGCTGCGCCTGGCTGAAGAGCTCGGCGTTCCGGAATGCCGCGGCCAGCTCGCTCGCGACGGTGGTGAGCAGATCGACATCGGCACGCGTCAGCACCGGGTCGACCGTTTCGACGTTGAGCACGCCGATCACCCGACCCTCGAGCAGGATCGGGACCGCCGCCTCCTGGGTGATGCCGGGATCGCCGGCGACGTAGTCGGGATCGCGCGCGACGTCCTCGACAAGCTGCGCCTGCCCTGTTTTCATCGTCCGGCCGATCACGCCGTTGAGGACCTCGTCCCCGTTGGGGATGCGCGAGTACCCGCGGTGGGACATCACGACCATGCGGTCGTCGCGCACCAGGTAGATCGCCGCGAAAGGGTAGCCGAGCGCCGTGTGCAGCTCGTCGACGAGCGTCTCGCACAGTTCTTCCGGCTTGAGCGACGCGCCGACGCGCGTGACCGTCCGGTGGAGCAGTCCGAGCTGGTGCGCGCGCGCCTCCGCCGCCTGCAGCAGGCGCGCGTTCTGCACGGCGATCGCCGCCTGGTTGGCGAACGCCCCGCCCAGCATCACGTCCCCTGCGGTGTACCGGTGCACCGTGTCGTGATAGAACGCGAGCAGCCCGATCGCGGTGTCGTGAAACGACAGCGGGAACGTGGCGATCGTGCGGAAGCCGTAGCGCTGGAGTTCCGGAGGAATTCTCGGGTCCTGGAGGGCGTCGGTGATGATCACCGGTTCGCGCTCGTCCATCGCCCGGTTGGCGATCGAGACCCCCTGCCGGATGCGGGCGTGGAGCAGTTTCAGGTACTCGTCGGGGACGCCGTTGCCGTAGGTCTGCATGGTGGTGCCGCCGTCGCCGTCGATGAGGTAAATCACGCAGCGGTGGACGCCAAGGACGTCGTGCGCGCTCTCTTCGATCAGTTTGAAGATCGCGTCGAGGTCGTGCTCCGTGTTGATCCGCTCGGAGATCTGCTCCAGGGCGCGCATCTGCTGCAGCTGGCGCGCGGTGGCGTGGGAGAGCCGGGCGCTCTCGATCGTCACGGCGCCTTCGTTCGCGAGCGCCTGCAGCAGTTCGATCTCTTCAGGGGTCCAGTGGTGCGGCTCCGAGCGGCCGATGGCGACGGTGCCGATCGGCCGTCCCTGGAACGACATGGGTACCGCCACCAGCGCGATCGGCTGGCCGGGAGCGGCGGCGGACCCGTTGTCCGCGGACGCCCGGCGGTCATCGACCACCACCGGACCCATCTGGCGCAGCGCCGCCTGCGCATGGCGCGCCTGCCACAGCGTCGGCGCGCCCGACGCGCGCCACCCGGCCACTTCCTCGGGGGGCACGTTGTGGAATGCGACGCCGGTGAGCGCCTCGGCTTCCGCGTCGTAGAGCGCGACGACGCCACAGCTCGCCCCGAGGGTCCCGACGGCGCTGTCGACCATGGTCTGCTCGACCGCGTGCAGCTGGTCGCCGCCGACGGCGGCCCGCGCGACCTGCTGGAGCGCGGCCACCCGCGCCAGGTTGCGCTGCGAGGCCAGGTAGAGGCGGGCGTTGTGGATGGCGAGCGCGCCCTGCGCGGCCAGCGTCGTGACCACGCGCTCCTGGTATGCCGTGAAGTACCCCGGGACGGCCTTGGTGACGATCAGCGTCCCGAGCAGCGTCTCGCCGGCGAACAGCGGCGCGATGATCACCGAGCACACCGAGGCGGGCGCGGAGTGCCGCTGGTCCTTGGGACGCCGGCGCACGTATTTGGCGTAGTCGGCGATGCGCACGGTCTGGCCGCTGGCGGCGGCCTGCGCCACCGGGCTGCTGCCGTCTCCGGTCCACAGCGCCTCGACGGCGGCCGGCTCGGCGCCCTTGATCAATCCGACCCGGCTGCTGCCGTCCGGCTCCTGCAGCAGGATGCAGACGACATCGGGGTTGGCGAGGCGGCGGACCTCCTCGCCGAGCTTGACGAGCAGATCGTCGAGATTCAGGGTCTTCAGGACGTCGCTGACCGCGCGGTGGATCTTCTCGGCCTCCAGCAGCGCCTGCCGCCGCGCCGTCAACACGAGGAGCGGGAAGCTCGCGATCACGAACGGCACGACCGGAGTCGCCGGGCGCCCCGCCAGGAACAGCGCCACCGCGAGTCCTGACGCCCCGAACGTGGTGCTGATCGGGAACTGCCACGCCGCGTTGGCCCAGAACACGGTGGCGAACCGCTCCCGGCGGATCGCCGACAGCCACAGGTTGACCTGGAGCGCGGTGGCGAGCGCGTACACGACGAGCATCCCGAGGACCGGGATGATGATGAAATTGTCCCCGAGGAGGTCCACGCTCGGATACCCGAACCCCGGATGGTTCGGCAGCAGCAGCGTCCACGCCGCGCCGGCGAGCAGGAGCGACACCGTACGCTGCCCGACGTTGAAGATGCTGGTCTTGATCGGCCGACGTCGGAAGAGGCCGTTCCCGAGCGCCATAGCGAACATGCCCACGACCGCCGCCGGGACGGGGCCGATGATGACGATCGCGGGAATCGTGATGCACGGGCCAAAGGTCGTGGCGCCGCCGTGGGTGAGCGAGATCTGGCAAAACTCGGCGGCCGTGGCCAGGATGATGAACAGCACCAGGAGGTCGGGCAGCGTAAAAAACAGTCCCAGATAGTGCGGTAGGCTGATGAACCACGCGAGCAAGTGGGGCAGGCTGCCGCCCGGCGGCTCCGGAGAGATGGGAGGGTACACTACCTCGAGCGTGCGGCTGAGCACGACGAGCGCGATGACCGCCCCGATCGGCGGCCCAAACGTGGCGAGCCACTCCCAACGCTGGTGGAGCCGATTCGTCATGCGAACTCCCGGGCGTTTTTTAGATCCCGCGCCGGTGGGCGCACCAATGCTCGCGCCCCCCCACCGTGGTATGCCCCGTGTGCGGAATTTCGGTCATTGTATCACGTTTCGCCGGGGGGTGATTCCCCGGGGGACCCCCGCCCTTCGGCCGGGGCCGGCGCCGCGCCGGGACCCCGCGTCAGAAACTCCTTGATGCGCCGCTCCAGCTTCACGCGCGGCATCAGCACGTGCCGTCCGCAGCCCGTGCAGCGCAGGCCGATGTCCGCGCCGAGCCGCACGATCTCCCACGAGTCGCTGCCGCAGGGATGGGGCTTGCGGGTGCGCACGACGTCGCCGAGCGCGAGCTTGAGCACCGGCACCGCGTCACCGCTCCGAGGCGAGCAGCGCGTCGGTCGGCGCGTAGTCGTCGGTCAGGAGCGGTATGTCCCGCGTCTCGATCGATCCGGTGTACAGCTCGCCGGCGTCGCGGACGAACCCGTCGATGTGGACACGGCCTTGGGCCGCGGCGCGGTCGGCCCGGGCGCGGACCTCCGCGGGGGAGAGTTCGGGACGGGCTCCGCCGATCATGATGATGTTCTGGAGGGACTGTGACGCGCCGTCGACGGGAAACACGTACACCGCCGGGAACACCGATCGAAACGTCTTGTAGAACGCCCGGAACAGCCGGCTCTCGGGACCGAGCGTGGCGCCGATGACGTTGCTCTCGACGACGCCGCCGGGGGTGAGGTGCGCGGCGGCGTTTTCGTAGAACTCGCGCGTCGCCAGATGGAATGGGATCGTGTCGATGAGGTACGCGTCCAGCACGATGAGATCGTACCGCTCGGGCGTGCGGCGGATCCACAGCCGGCCGTCCTGGACATGTACCGCGAGCCGAGGCGAGCTCGGCAGCGCGAAGTAGCGGCGCGCCGTGTCGACGACCGCGGGGTCGATCTCCACCACGTCGATCTGCGCGTTGGGATAGTCGTGGAAAAACCGGCTCTGGACCGTGCCGCCCCCCAAGCCGACGAACAGCACGTGCCGGAGGGGCGGAGCGAAGAGCGTCGCGAGGTGCAGGTAGTCGGTGTACGGGAACACGGTGCGGAGCGGAGCCGTCAGGTCGCGGCCACTCTGCCAATACTGATCGAGCCTGAGATACCGGTAGTCGCCGTCGTCCGTCACGGAGATGCGATGGTACACCGTGTCGCGGGCGTAGACCACCCCCGGGCCGTCCGGGGGCACGCTCGTCCCGGCCGCGAGCACGATCGCGATGACGGCCGCGGCGGCGGCGGCCCCGCGCATCCGCCGCATCCACAGAAAGCCGATGACGGCGAGGCCCATCTCCGTGCCGCCCAGGATCTGAATGATCGAATGCACCCCGACTGACGAGATCAGGACAAACGCGGCGAGCAGCGTCCCGACGATGCTGCCGAGCGTGCTGAGCGCGTAGAGGGCGCCCGCGACGCTCCCGATGCCTTCGACCGAGCGTGCGCGGAGGCGCACCGCGTAGGGTGAGATCGTGCCGAGCAGCACGCTCGGGAGGAAGAACAGCACCGTGGCGCCGATCAGGGGATTGGCACGCGGGCCGTAGTCCCGGTCCGCGATCGCGCCCAGCACGCCGCTTGCCACGTGCGGAATCGGGTAGATGCATGCGCCCGCCGCGAGGACGAACGCGAGGAACGGGCCCCACGACGGCCACCGGGTGGCGATGCGGCCCCCGAGGAAGTAGCCGAGGCTGAGCGCCGCCAGGAAGACGCCGATCAGGCTCCCCCATACGTAGACGGAGTTGCCGAAGTACGGCGCCACGACCCGGCTCGCGACGATCTCGAGCGCGAGCAGGACGCCGCCGCTGATGAAGACGATCAGCTCCAGAATGGCCGGTCCCTCCTGTGATCGTGCTGGCACACAGTTCCCCTGGACGCGGCACGCCCCCTGCCGCGCGGCAGGGGGCGTGCCGAATCTCGCGTGCGCCCGGCCGGTGTTAGACCCTCGCCGGCGCCGCCTTCTTGAGAGTGATCTCGCCGCCTTGGGCGTCGACCACGACGCTGTCGCCCTCGCGGAACTCGCCGGAGAGCAGCCCCCGGCTCAGCGGGTTCTCCACGACGCGCTGGATCAGCCGCCTGAGCGGCCGGGCGCCGAAGTCGGGGCTGTAGCCTTCGCGGGCCAGCAGCGCCTTCGCCGCGGACGTCACCTCGAGCCGGATCTTGAGGCCGCCGAGGCGCGAGACCAGCGTCTGCATCTGCAGGTCGACGATCGCCTCCAGGTTCGTCTTGGTCAGCGGATGGAATACGATCACCTCGTCGATCCGGTTCAGGAACTCCGGACGCAGCGTGCGCCGCAGCTCCTCCTGAATCTGCACGCGGACCAGCTCGAACGAGGGCTGGTCGTCGGGATCCAGGTTTCTCAGATACTGGCTTCCCAGGTTGCTTGTCATGATAATAATCGCGTGCCGGAAATCTACCGTCCGGCCGTGCCCGTCCGTGAGGCGCCCGTCCTCCAGGATCTGCAGGAGGATGTTGAACACGTCCGGGTGCGCCTTCTCGATCTCGTCGAACAGGATCACCCGGTACGGCCGGCGCCGCACGGCCTCGGTGAGCTGGCCGCCCTCGTCGTAGCCGACGTACCCCGGCGGCGCCCCGATCAGGCGGCTCACCGCGTGCTTCTCCATGTACTCGGACATGTCGATGCGCACCATCGCATCCTCGTCGTCGAACAGGAGCGCGGCCAGCGCGCGGGCGAGCTCGGTCTTGCCCACGCCGGTCGGGCCGAGGAACAGGAACGAGCCGACCGGGCGCTTCGGGTCCGACAGCCCCGCGCGCGACCGCCGGATCGCGTCGGATACGGCGCGCACCGCGTCCTCCTGCCCCACGACCCGGGCGTGGAGGCGGTCCTCAAGCTGAAGCAGCTTGGCCATTTCACCTTCCATCAGGCGCGTCACCGGGATGCCGGTCCACCGCGCCACGACGTCGGCCACGTCCTCGGGGCCGACCTCTTCCTTTAAGAGGCGGCTGTCCCCGAGGGCCGCCAACGCCTGCTCCTTCTCCTTGAGCTGCTGCTCCAGCTCCCGGAGGGTGCCGTAGCGCAGCCGCGCGGCCAGTTCCAGGTTCTGGGCGTGCTCGGCCTGCTCGATCTGGACCCGCACTTCGTCGATCTTGGCCTTCGTCGACCTGAGCTCGGCGATCGCGGCCTTCTCCCGCTCCCAGCGCGTGCGCAGTGCGCGGCTCTGCTCCTGCAGCTCCGCGATCTCGCGCTCGATGCGCTCGAGCCGCTCCCGCGCCGCTGGGTCGGTCTCCTTGCGCAGCGCCGCGCGCTCGATCTCGAGCTGCATCACCTTGCGATCGGCCTCGTCGAGCGCCGCGGGCTTGCTGTCGATCTCCATCCGCAGCCGGCTCGCCGCCTCATCGATCAGGTCGATCGCCTTGTCCGGCAGGAACCGGTCGCTGATGTACCGGTCGGAGAGCGTGGCCGCGGCGATCACCGCGCTGTCCGTGATGCGCACCCCGTGGTGCACCTCGTACTTCTCCTTCAATCCCCGCAGGATCGAGATCGTCTCCTCGACCGAGGGCTCGCCGACGAGCACCGGCTGGAACCGCCGCTCGAGCGCCGGGTCCTTCTCGATGTGTTTCCGGTACTCGTCGAGCGTCGTCGCGCCGATCGTGTGCAGCTCGCCGCGGGCGAGCATCGGCTTCAGCATGTTGCTCGCGTCCATGGCGCCCTCGGCCGCGCCGGCGCCGACGACGGTGTGCAGCTCGTCGATGAAGAGGATGATCTCTCCCGCCGACTCCGTGACCTCGCGCAGGACCGCCTTCAGCCGGTCCTCGAACTCACCCCGATACTTCGCGCCCGCGATCATGGCGCCGAGGTCGAGCTGGATCACGCGCTTGTGCTTGAGGGTCTCCGGAACGTCGCCCCGGACGATGCGCTGGGCGAGGCCCTCGACGATCGCCGTCTTGCCGACCCCCGGATCGCCGATGAGGACGGGGTTGTTTTTCGTCCGGCGGGCCAGGACCTGCACCACGCGGCGGATCTCCTCGTCGCGGCCGATCACGGGGTCGAGCTTGCCCTCGCGGGCCATCTTCGTCAGGTCGCGTCCGTACCGCTCGAGCGCCTGATACTTCGACTCCGGGCTCGCGTCGGTGACGCGCTGTCCGCCCCGGACCTGCTGGAGCGCCGTGTAGATCTTCTCCCGGTCCACGCCGGCCTCGCGCAGCGCCCGTCCCGCCGCGCTGTTCGTGTCCGCGGCGATGCCGAGCAATAGATGTTCCGTGCTGACGTACTCGTCCTTGAGGCGCTGCGCCTCCGCCTGCGCGACCTCAAGGGCCCGCCGGAGATCCGGCCCGATGCCCGGGTCCGCTCCGCCCTGGACGTTGGGACGCCGCGCGAGCTCCTGCTCCATCTTTGCCCGGAGCGCTCCCACGTTGACTCCCATGCGGCCCAAGACCGCGGCGGGAATCCCGTCCTGCGGCTCCAGCAGTGCGAGCAGGAGGTGGTCCGTGTCGATCTGCGCGTGCTGGGCGTCCCGGCCGAGCGTCTGCGCTGCGATCAGCGCCTCCTGCGCTTTTTCGGTGAATCGATCAAATCGTGTCGCCATGGTCGTCGTCCTTTTGTTTTAGGTTGTCGTGTTCGTGCCTTCGTGCAGTTTGCGCATCTCCTCGAACAGCTCCCGGTCGCGCGCGGTCAGCGGGTCGGGCAGCGCGAGCCGTATCTTGACGAGCTCGTCTCCGGCGGCCTCCCCGCGGACGTGGGGCATCCCCTGGCCGCGCAGCCGGAACGTCCGTCCGTCGCGCGAGCCGGCGGGGATCGTCATGGTCATCTGGCCGCCGAGCGTCGGGACGTGGGCCACGCCGCCGAGCGCCGCGGTCCACGCCGGGATCGCGACCTCGCACACGATGTCGTCGCCCTGCCGCGTAAAGATCGAATGGGGGCTAATCTGCACGACGAGATAGAGGTCTCCGCCGCCGGGCCCCTGGCCGGCGGCCCTGATCCGCTGGCCGCTCCGGACGCCTTTCGGAATGGTCACGTCGATCGTGCGCGAGGCGCCGCCGTCGCCGGTACGGTCACCGATCGGGTGGTGCCCCGGTAGGCTTCCTCGAGCGTGATCTCGACAGGGCCCTCGACGTCGGCGCCCGCGGGCGCGGATTCGGCCTCGTGCTGTCGCAGGAGATCCTCGATGGTGGAGGCGCTCCCGCGGCCGCCGCGCCGCCGCCGCCCGCCCGTCCTGGTACTGCCCGCCGAGCCCGCGGCGCCGAACCCGCTGAACAGCTGCTGGAAGAAGTCGCTGAACTGGCCGAGGTCCTCGGGGTTCATTCCCTGCCCGTACACGGTGAACGTCCCGTCCCCGCCGGGCTGGGCTCCGCCCCGCATCAGGTCCTCCCAGCCGCCGCCGTGCTGACGGAGGTCGAGTACCTGGTTATACTTCGCACGCCGCTCGGGATCGTTGAGGACCTGGTACGCCTCGTTGATCTCCTTGAAGCGCTCTTCGGCCTGGGGCTTCCCGCGGTTCACGTCCGGATGGTGCTGGCGCGCGAGCTTCCGGAAGGCCTGGCTGATTGCCTTCTGGTCGGCGCTCCGCTCGACCCCAAGAACCTTGTAGTAGTCTTTGAACTCCATGATCCTGAGCGGGCCCCGCGGATCAGGCCGAACCGGGCCCCACGTTGCTCCCTTCCATCCGCTCTCCGCTGCCTCGTTCCTCCGCCACCATGACCTTCGCCGGTCGCAGCACGTCATCGTTCAGCATGTAGCCGCGCTGCACCTCGTTGACGATCGTCCCCGGGCGCTGGCTCGCCGACTGCGGCGGCACCACCCCGACCGCCTCGTGCAGGCGCGGATCGAACGGCTTGCCGACCGCGTCGATCGGGCGCACTCCGATGGACGCGAGCTGATCCAGCGCCTGCCGCTGCGCCATCCGGAGACCGTCCAGCAGCGCCTTGCTCGTGTCTTCGTGCGCGCCCCCGAAGGAGACCGCGCGATCCAGATTGTCGACCACGCCGAGCCCCACGCTGAGCGTCTGGCGGCGCGTACGCTCGACCGCGTCCTGCCGCTCGCGGAGCGCGTGCTTCTTGTAGTTCTCCAAGTCGGCCGCCGAGTGGAGGAAGTGCTGCCAGTTGCGCTGCGCGTCCTCCCGCGCCTCCACGACCTTCGCCTTGAGTTCGTCCATCGAGAGCATCTCCAACCCTTGGGTCTGTGGTCCCTGCCCTTCGGCGTCCGCCGGCCCCTCGCCGGAGGACTCCGGCGCGGGGCCGGGCCCGGGATGACCGCCCCTGTGTCCTGTCGTCATTGCCGACACCTCAATCGGTCGAGCATCATTCTTGGGGGCCGGCGTTCCCGCCGGCCCCCGGATCCGGTACGGTGATTACGGTTTGTCGGACGGTTTGAACTCGGCGTCGATGACATCGTCGCCGCCGCTGCCGCCGCTCGGCTGTCCACCGGCAGCGCCCGCGGCGCCGGCCTGCGCTCCCGCGCCGGCGGTCGTCCGCTTGTACATCTCCTCGCCGAGCTTGTAGCTGGCCTGCTGGAGGGCTTCGGTCGCCTGCTTGATGCGGGCGCCGTCGGTGCCCTTCACGGCCTCCTTGACTTCGGCGAGCGCGGCTTCGACCTTGCTCCGATCCTCCGCGGACACCTTGTCGCCGACTTCCTTGAGCATCCGCTCGGTCTGGTACGCGAGGCTGTCGCCTTGGTTCTTGATCTCCGCGGCGTCGCGGATCGTCTGGTCCTCCGTGGCGTGCGCCTCGGCCTCTTTCACCAGGCGGTCCACCTCACCCTTATCCAGGGTGCCGGTGCCGGTAATCTTGATCGACTGCTCCCGGTTCGTCGCCTTGTCCTTCGCGGACACGTTCAGGATTCCGTTGGCGTCGATGTCGAACGTGACCTCGACCTGCGGAATCCCCCTCGGGGCCGCCGGGATCCCGGTGAGCTGGAACTTTCCGAGGGTCCGGTTGTCCCGGGCCATCGGGCGCTCGCCCTGGAGCACGTGGATATCCACGGCCGTCTGCCCGTCCTCCGCGGTGCTGAACGTCTCCGTCTTGCGGGTCGGAATCGTCGTGTTCCGCGAGATCAGGACCGTGTCGACCCCGCCGAGCGTCTCGATGCCGAGAGACAGCGGGGTGACGTCAAGCAGCACGACCTCCCGCACGTCGCCGGCGAGCACGCCCGCCTGGATCGCCGCGCCGATCGCCACGACCTCGTCCGGATGCACCTCTTTGTTCGGCTCGCGGCCGGTCAGGCGCCGGACGAGCTCCTGTACGCTCGGCATCCGCGTCGAGCCTCCGACGAGGATGACCTCGTTGAGATCCTTCTCGGTGAGCTTCGCGTCGCTCAGCGCCTGCTTGAACGGCCCGATGCACCGCTCCACGAGATCCGCGGTCAGCTCGTCGAACTTCGCCCGGCTGAGCACCATGTCGAGGTGCTTGGGGCCGGTCGCATCCGCCGTGATGAACGGCAGGTTGATCGACGTCTGCACCACCGTGCTGAGCTCGATCTTCGCGCGCTCCGCCGCTTCACGCAGCCGCTGCAGCGCCTGGCGGTCCGCCCGCAGGTCGATGCCCTGCTGCTTCTTGAACTCGTCGGCCAGCCAGTTGACGATCCGCTCGTCGAAGTCATCGCCGCCGAGGTGCGTGTCCCCGTTCGTCGACTTCACCTCGTAGACGCCCTCGCCGATCTCCAGGATCGAGACGTCGAACGTGCCGCCGCCGAGGTCGAAGACCAGGATCGTCTTGGCATGCTTCTGCTCGAGCTGCCGGCCGTACGCGAGGGCGGACGCCGTCGGCTCGTTGATGATCCGCAGGACTTTCAGGCCCGCGATCTCGCCCGCGGTGCGCGTCGCCGTGCGCTGCGCATCGTTGAAGTACGCGGGGACCGTGATCACCGCCTGGTCGACCTTCTCGCCCAGGTAGGCTTCGGCGTCGGTCTTGAGCTTCTGGAGGATCATCGCCGAGATCTCTTCCGGCGTGAAGGTCTTGCCCGCCGCTGGGATGCTGACGACCGCGGCGCCGTTCTTGCCCTCTTCCACCTTATACGGCACGATCGCGCGCTCCGCCGCCACCTCGCTGAAGCGTCGGCCCATGAAGCGCTTGATCGAGTACACGGTGTTCTCGGGGTTGAGGATTCCCTGCCGCCGGGCCATCTGGCCGACCAGCCGCTCTCCCGTCTTCGTGAAGCCGACGACGGACGGCGTGAGCCGGCTTCCTTCGGCGTTGGGGATGACGGTCGGCTCGCCGCCGATCATCACCGCAATCACCGAGTTCGTCGTACCGAGATCTATGCCCACTACTTTTGCCATACCGAACTCCTCCCGGCGGCGCCTCGCGCCGCGTGTGGGTATCGGCCGGCGCCCGACCCGCGGCCGGGCGCCGGCACACCTTCGTTAGCTGGCTTGCACCTTCACCGACGTCGGCTTCATCCGCTCCGACTTCGGAATCTTGATCTCCAGCACCCCGTCCTTATAGGTCGCCTGCGCGTCCGCGTTGTTCACCTCGGTGGCCAGCGGCAGCGTCCGCGTGAACGTGCCGTACCGAAGCTCGCGCCGGTAGTAGTTCCGGCCCTTCTGCTCGGTCTCGCGCTTGGTCTCACCCTTCAGGGTGACCGCGTCGTGCGCGACGGTGATGTCGACCTGCGCGGGGTCGATGTTGGGCAGCTCTGCCCGCACGATCACCTCGCTGTCGGTCTCGTACATCTCGACCGCGGGTGCCCACACGGCGAGTCCGTTGCCGTCGCGCGCCGTGGCTGCGGGCCCCGGCGTGACGACATCTTCGATCAGGCGCTCCATCGAGCGCCGCAGGGTCATGACCTCATTGAACGGATCCCAAACCATGATGCTACTCATCGTCCTCGTCCTCCTTGTGGTCTATGGTTCTTCTCGCGTGCTGACGTGCTCGTTGCCTGTGGCTCGTGTGCCGGTCTCCGCGTCTCCCTGTCGGGCTGCCCGCCGTCGTAGACCCAGGTCAACTCCTCATGGTAGTGTTCCTGGATCTCGAGCAGCAGGCGAACGCCGGCGAGGTTCAATCCTCGCTCCTCCGTGAGGAACCGGATCAGTCTCACGCGCTGAATATCCAGTTCCGAGTACAGACGGATTCGGTGACGGCGGGTGGGGGCCACCAGGCCGCGCTCCTCGTAGATCCGGAGCGTTCGCGGGTGGCATCCGGTAAGATCCGCGGCAATGCTGATCACGTAGACCGGCGTGTCCGGTGTGCGTTCCTTCACTGACCTACCCCTTCGCCCAGCCTAGCCTCGCTGTAGCAACATCACTATAACATTTATGGCAGATCATGTCAAGAGACATGACAATATCTATGTCAAGTATGCTGGAGGCCGTGTCGGGGGGCGATCCCGTGGGCGAAGGCGTCTGCGGGTCGGACGGCCGTGAGCTGTCGTGTCAGGGAGGATTGGATGAGCTCGCTTCCGGCGCGTCGTCGCGGCCGGGGCATGGCGTTTTGGGCACACAAAGGCCCAGGATGCTCTTACCCAGCCCCCTCGTGGGTAAACGCCCGCGGCGCCGACCGAACGCCGGCGCCGCAGTCGAACAGTCGGCCGGTGTCCCGGCGCGTCCTCCCGGCTTCCCGCCGAGGGCGCGCCCGGCCGCCCGAGACTCTGTTACGTCAGCGCCGCGTCGATGCGCTTCTTCAGCGCTTCCTTCGGCATGAAGCCGACGATCCGCTCCACGAGCTCGCCCCCGCGGAAGACGCCGAGGGTCGGAATGCTCATGATGCTGTACTTGGCGGCCACCCCGCCGTTCTCGTCCACGTCGAGCTTCATCACGCGCAGCTTCCCCTCGTACTCACCTGCCAGCTCCTCGACGATTGGTGCGATCATCTTGCACGGCCCGCACCACGTCGCCCAGAAGTCAACCAGGACCGGCGTGCCCGACTTCAGCACGTCGGCGTCGAACGTCTTCTCCGTCACGCTCTCCGGCTTGGCTCCCATCGCCTGGCTCCCTTCCTCTTCCCGATAAATGCACCCGTTCGTCTCAACCTATCCCGCTCCCGGTTTATTCCCGTGCGTCTGAGCTCAATGCAGGACGAGCGTAGCCAGCGCGACCAGCAGGAGGACCGACATGCCCCCGGCGCCCATGCAGCCCATACGGCCCGCGCGGCCCCCTGTCGCGGCGGTCGACGGGCTCCGGGCCCCCGCGCGGAGCGAGAGACGCGTGGCGGTCTTGAACTCCCGCACGGCTTCGCCGATCCGCCCCTGCTGCTTGTACACGACCCCCAGGTTTTGGTGCGCGATCCAGTAGTCGGGGTCCATCGCGATCGCCTTCTGGTAGCACGCGATCGCCTCGTCGAAGCGCCCGCGCTCACGGTAGACGTTGCCGAGGTTGCTGTGCGCCGGGGCGTACCGGGGATCCAGCTGGACGGCCTTGGTAAAGGCCGCGTGGGCGTCGTCCCACCGTTGGCCGTGCACGTAGGCGACGCCGAGCTTGCTGTGGGCCAATGCGGACGACGGCGCGGCCGTACACGCCTTCTGGAACGCGGCGACCGCCCCGTCCCAGTCTTCCGCCGCCAGCCGTTCCTCACCCTCGTCAAGCAATGGAGACGCGCTCGGTGGCTTGCTCATCTTCTCCGATGACAAGGGCGCGCGGGCCTGAACGCGGCCCGGCGCCGCGTGATGGCTAGGTGGTTCGCAGCGGGGAGGGGTGGTTCCTTCGGATTCCCGGACCTGCGGCGGTCACGCGCTCGAGCGCTCCAGCGTGGTCGTGCGTCCGGCCCACAGCGGCAGATCTTCGATCGTATCGTCGGTGTCGTGATCGCGGGCCGCCTCGGCCACCGCGGCGGCCTCGTGCCCCCACGCGGCCCGGTCGGCTTTGACGCGCGCCCCACGGTATGCGTGGAGCAGCGCCCGCACTTCGAGATACGGCCCGATCAGCGCCGTGTCGACCTCCCGGGTCCCGTTGATCTGCTCCACGACGTCCGGGGCGTCGCTGTGCACGACGACCGACCGCGGGCCGAGGCGGCGCGAGTTCCACAGCGCGTAGAGAATCCCTCGAAACGCCGCAAGATCCTGGTTCTCGACCCCCGCAAGCGTGCGGCCGATCCGCCGCAGGACGCGCCCCTGGGCGTCCACGAACACGACTCCCATCCCGGCCCGCCCGCTGGACAGCGGCGCGGCCGCGACGTACGCGTGCAGAGTCTTGGAGGATCTCGACGTCCCGTTCGCCATGGCTACACCGCCCGATCGAGCACCGCGGCCGCGATGACCAGCGCGGCCAGCATCAAGAGCTTGAATCGCGTGAGCTTTTGGTCGTCCGCGAACAGCCGCAGGAACCGCGCGACCGTCATCTCGCCGGAGGGCTGCGCCGGCACCCACGCGGCACTGCTGGAGGCGGCGTGGACGGGTCGCACGACCGCGAGGTGGCGCCGAACCGGTCTCCGACGGCGTGGCGTACCCACCTGCCGGACCGCTGTCGAACGTGTCCAGTGTGCTGTGCTTACGACCATGTCAGTCCTCCCTGATAGGCCCGGATGAGCCCGACGACCCGACCGACGATCTGGAACTCCTTTCGAATCGGCTGGTACGCTGGGTTGGCCGGCATGAGCACCGGAGTGCCTTCGTTGAGCGCGAGCGTCTTGACGGTCGCCTCGTCTTCCAGGAGCGCCACGATGATCTCCCCGGGAGAGGCGACGGCCTGTCGCCTGACGACCACTACGTCGTTCGGCATGATGCCGGCTCCGACCATGCTGTCGCCGCGCACTCGAAGCAGAAAGCACCCGCGGACGTCCCCTAAGAAACGGCGCGGCACCTCGATGTGTTCCTCGATGTGTTCCTCGGCCAGGATCGGCGTGCCGGCGGACACACGGCCGACCAGGGGGAGGGAGACGCTGTCGCCCGATTGGATCAGCGCCTTGTCCACGACCTCCAGGGCGCGCATCCGCTCTCCGTGCCGTCTCACGCAGCCCTTCTGCTCGAGCGCGACGAGATGCTGATGCACCGTCGATGGAGACCTCATCCCGAGCGCTTCTCCGATCTCTCGGACAGACGGCGCGAAGCCCTTGCCCTGAACTTCCTTGCACAGGTAGTCCAGGATCTGCCGCTGTCTGCGAGTGAGGGCGCGAGCCTTTGCCATCCCTGACCTCCCGAATCGCATCTCTTGCTGTTTTGTTTCCCAACCCTATGATATCGAACTTATGTACGGTATATCAAAACCGATAAATACGAACGTATGTACTGATAGCACCCAAATCATCCAATTTTGCATTTGTAGTCATTCGGGCGACGTTTTTCTCTTCCGGACGTGAATTTTCGATGCCAATTGCGGAGCAATTCTCCGGAAGCGGGGGGGTGGAGCGTGGAGACGCAGGCCAGCGGCTATCCGTGGCAGAACTTCCGACGATCCCCACCCCACGGCACCATTTGCGCGCCGAGGGGTCGGGCGGCCAGAGAATCTAAGGAGGCGTGATGACGCGGCTGGCTGGACGGGTGGCGTTGATTACCGGGGCGGGCTCCGGCATCGGACGGGCGACGGCCGCGCTGTTCGCCCGTGAGGGCGCCTCGGTCGGTGTGGTTGACGTGGACGAGGCCGGGGCGCGAGAGACCGTTCGCGAGATCGTGCAAGGGGGCGGGGACGCCCTCTGGGTCCACGCCGACGTGTCCGTGTCCCGCGACGCGCGGCGCGCCGCCGATGCCGTCGCCGCGTGGCACGGGCGCATCGATATCCTCTTCAACAACGCCGGCGTGAGCCACGTCGGGATGCTCCACGAGGTCCCGGAGGACGAGTGGGACCGCGTCGTCGCCGTGAACCTGCGCGGAGTGTTCCTCATGGCGAAGTACGTGCTGCCGCACATGCTCGCGCGGGGCGGTGGATGCATCATCAACATGTCCTCGGGCGCCGCGCTGTTCGGCCTGGAACGGCGCGCGGCGTACTCCGCCACGAAGGGCGCCGTGCTCGCGCTGACGCGCGCGATGGCGGTGGACTATGTGCCGCAGCAGATCCGCGTGAACGCGCTGTGCCCGGGCACGGTGTACACGCCGTTTGTCGAGCGGTACCTCAAGACATCGTACGCGGATCCGGACGCGGCGCTCGAGCGGATCAAGGAGCGGCAACTCGCCGGCCGCCTGGGCCGCCCCGAGGAGATCGCGGCGGCGGCGCTGTACCTTGCGTCGGACGATGCCGCGTTTGTGACCGGGGCGCCGTTTGTCATTGACGGCGGGATGACTGCGGGCCGGCGTGCGTAGATCGAGGGAGGGGAGCGGGGATGAAGGATCACGTATCTCGGACGCGCGACGTGTCTCCCGGGGAGCGGGGCGCACGCGCGCGGCGCCGTCGAGGCCCGCGGTTTGGGTCATGACATGGACGTAGCGAGTCGCGTGCCGCCCGCCGGCGCGCGGCCGCCGGTTCTGGACTGCGCGCTCGCGATGGAGGCGCTGGAGGAGGCGCCCGCGACCGCGCGCATCGCCGAGGAGACGGGGTTCCGCGGGCTGTGGGCCAATGACACCCAGCACAACCCGTTCGTGGCGCTCGCGATCGCCGCGCAGGCGACGACCCGCCTCGAGCTCGGCACGGGCATCGCCGTCGCGTTCGCGCGGAGTCCGATGATCACGGCGCAGACGGCGTGGGACCTGAGCCGGCTCTCGGGGGGGCGGTTCCTGCTCGGGCTCGGCACCCAGGTCCGCGCCCATATCGAGCGCCGCTTCGGCATGCCGTGGGACCCGCCGGTCCCGAAGCTCCGCGAGTACATCCAGGCGCTCCGGGCGATCTGGCGCACCTGGCAGGACGGCGCGCCGCTTCGGGTCTCGGGCGTCCACTACAACATCAACCTGATGGGTCCGTTCTTCAACCCGGGTCCGAACGCGCACCCGCGCATTCCCGTTCTGATCGCAGGCGTGAACGAGGGGTTGTGCCGCCTGGCCGGTGAGGCGGCCGACGGATTCATCGTGCACCCGATGCATTCAATCCCGTATTTGAAAGAGTTCGTGTTGCCGCATATCGCCGAAGGACTGGCGCGCGCCGGGCGGCAGCGCGGCGAGGTCGCGATTGTGGTCCCGGTCATGCTCGCGGCGGGCGATACCCCCGACGAGCTCCGCGCGGCCGTCGACCGGGCGCGGGCCCGCATCGCATTTTATGGGTCCACGCCGACCTACCGGGTGGTGCTCGAGCTGCTCGGACACGGTGAGCTGGCGGACCGGCTGCGGCGGATGGTCGCGGAACGGCGGATGAACGAGATCGCGTCCCAAGTTCCCGATGCGGTCCTCGACGCGATCGTCATCCGAGGCTCGTACGAGGAGGTCGGCCGCGAGCTCCGCGACCGCTATACCGGCCTGGCGGACCGCGTCTTCTCCTACTGGCCCTTCACCGTGGCCGAGCGGGCGCAGTGGGCTCGCATGGCCGAAGTCTTTCACACGGCGGGGTGAGGGACATGCGCGTCGCGTATCAAGGGGAGCCCGGGGCGTATGGCGAGGAGGCGGCGCTGCGGTCGTTCGGGGCCGTCGACACGGTGCAGTGCTCGTCGTTCGCGGGGGTGTTCGAGGCGGTGCAGGGCGGCCGGGCGGACCGGGGTGTGGTCCCCGTGGAAAACTCCCTCGCCGGCAGCATCAACGAGACGTACGACCTCCTGCTCGCACACGACCTGGTGATCATCGGCGAACTCGACCTTCGGGTGCGGCACTGCCTCATGGCGCTGCCCGGACAGTCCCTGCAGGACATCCGCCGCGTGTACTCGCACCCGCAGGCGCTCGCGCAGTGCGACGCCTACCTGAAGCGGCTGGGCGCGGAGTTGGTCCCCTACTACAACACCGCGGGGAGCGCCAAGGCGATCCGCGAGCAGGCGCTCGCCGGCTGCGCCGCGATCGCGAGCCGGCGGGCGGCGACCCTGTACGAGCTCGACGTGCTCGCGGAGGGGATCGAGGCGATGCCCAACAACTACACGCGCTTTCTGCAGTTGAGCCAGACCGCGGTGCCTGCGGGCGCGGCGAGCAAGACCTCGATCGTCTTCGTGGTGACGAATGAGGTGGGCACGCTCTACGCGGTGCTCGGCGCCCTCGCGCGCCGGCGGATCAACCTGGTCAAGATCGAGTCGCGGCCGGCACGCGAGCGGCCGTGGGACTATACGTTCTACGTCGACGTCGAGGGACACGCCGACATGGACCCGCTGCGCACCGCGCTCGAGGAGTTTCGCGCGCAGACGACGTTCCTGCGCGTGCTCGGGTCGTATCCCAAGGCGGCGCCGCCCGACGGGTAGCGCCGCGCCCGTTCGGCGCCGGCGGCCGGCGACTACGCCGCGATCAGCGGAATGGCGGCGAGCGCCGCGGCAATGCCGGCGGCCTGCCCCCGCGACACCCGTTCCTTCAAGATCAGCCAGGCCGCGAGCACCGTGACCAGCGGATACAGTGAGGACAGCACCGCCGCGACGTCCAGGCGGCCGGCGTGCGCCGCGAGGACGAAGAAGATGTTGCCGCCGGCGTCGAGGACCCCACAGGCATACGTGATCGGCAGCGCCGCGGCCATGAGGATCAGGCGCGGGTTGCTCGCCGCGGCGAGCGCGAACAGCATGACGGATGACGTGCCGGTCGCCGCGGCGAGCGGCCAGAATACCGACGGGCCCCCGGCTCGGGTGATCAGTATGTAGAAGCCGCCGAATGCGAGTCCCGCGAGCAACGCCAACCCAACCCCCCGCGGCCGGCCCTCAACGCCGTCGGGGCGCGCGAGCCGCCACACCCCCCACAACGCGAGCGCGAACCCCACCGCGTGCAGGACGGTCGGCGGTCCCTGCGCGAGCGTCTCGAACAGCACCGGGAACGCCGCGGCGACGACGGCCGTGATCGGCGCGTTCACGCCCATGCTGCCGACAGCGAGCGCCCGGTACAGGGCGGCGAGCCCCATCCCGCCGCAGACCCCGGCCGCGACCGCCCAGGTCAGGGCCCGCAGGCCCGGTGCCGGCTCGCCCAACGCGAGGGCCAGGATGATCTGCGTCGAGACGCCGATCGCACGGGACACCCCGGCCACGGCGAACGCGTCGACGCGGCGGGAGGCAATACCGCCGCTGAAGTCGCCGCCGCCCCAAGAGACGGCGGCCGCCAGCCCGAAGGCGGCGACCGCCCACTCGGACTGGCTCATCGGCGGGGAGCGGCGGGTGGGAGGACGCCCCGGCGTCGCGCCGGCCGGCGGGGTACCGGCACGGCGACGCTACGCCTCAGGCCGCCACCGCAGGTTGGGCTTCCGGGCGGCTGTCACCTCGTCCAGGCGCGTGACGCGCGCTTCGTGCGGGGCGGTGCGGACGAGGTCGGGATCCGTCTCCGCCTCCCGTGCGATCGCGAGCATCGCGTCGACGAACCCGTCGAGAGTCTGCAGGCTCTCGGTCTCCGTCGGCTCGATCATGATCGCTTCCTCGACGATCAGGGGGAAGTAGATCGTCGGCGAGTGGAAGCCGTAATCGAGCAGGCGCTTCGCCATGTCGCGGGTCGTGACGTGGTATTCGTCCCGCTGCCTGCGGCCCGACAGCACGAACTCGTGCTTGCACACGCGGTCGTACGGGAGGTCGAAGTCGCGCCGCAGGCGGCTCAGCAGGTAGTTGGCGTTGAGCACCGCCATCTCCGACGCTTCGCGCAGCCCCGACGCCCCCATCGTCCGGATGTAGGTGTAGGCGCGCACCAGGTTGCCGAAGTTGCCGTAGAACGCGCGCATCTTGCCGATGGTCTTCGGCCGATCGTAATCGAGCGCGAACCGCTCGCCGTCGCGCTCCACCGTGGGGATGGGCAGAAACGGGGCGAGGTGCGAGCGCACGCCGACGGCCCCGGCCCCCGGTCCGCCGCCGCCGTGCGGGGTCGTGAACGTCTTGTGCAGATTCAGGTGCATCACGTCGAACCCCTGATCCCCGGGCCGCGTGATGCCGAGGATCGCGTTGAAGTTGGCGCCGTCGAGGTAGAGCTGCGCGCCGACGTTGTGGACCGCGCGCGCGACCTCGAGAATCTGCTCTTCGAACAAGCCGAGCGTGTTGGGGTTCGTGAACATCAGCGCGGCGACGTCCCGGGTGAGCGCGGCCTTCAGCGCATCCAGGTCGATGTTGCCGCGGCGATCGCTCTTAACCTCGACCACCTTGTACCCGGCGAACGTCGCGGACGCCGGATTGGTCCCGTGCGCCGAGTCGGGCACGATGACGGTGGCCCGCCGCTCGCCCTTCTCCTCGAAGTACTTGCCGATCATCAGGAGGGCGGTCAGCTCCCCGTGGGCGCCCGCGGCCGGCTGGAACGTCACCCGGTCCATCCCGGTGATCTCGGCCATCGCGTGCTCGAGCTCCCACAGCAGCTCGAGCGCGCCCTGCACCAGTTCCTCCGGGGCGTAGGGGTGGATGCGCGCGAACCCTGCCTGCCGCGCCGCGTCTTCGTTGATCTTGGGATTGTATTTCATCGTGCACGAGCCGAGCGGGTAAAACCCTTCGTCGATCGAGAAGTTGCGCTGACTGAGGGCGGTGTAGTGCCGCACGACGTCCAGCTCGCTGACCTCCGGGAGCGCCGCGGGATGCGCCCGGCGGTGGGCGGCCGGGACGACCGCGTCGAACGGCGCCTCCGGGACGTCGCTTGCCGGCAGGCTGTAGCCGATCCGCCCCGGGGTGCCGCGCTCGAAGATCACCGGCACCGGCCGCTTGAACAGGGAGGGCTTGCGCGTGGGAGTCTCGGGGGCGCTCATCGCACCGTCTCCAGGTGGTCGACCAGCCGGTCGATCTCCTCGCGCGTGCGCTGCTCGGTGACGCAGACGAGCCACCCGTTTTCGTACTCGGGGTAGAACCGTCCGAGCGGGAGCCCGCCGAGGATCCCGTGCGCGAGCAGCTTGCGGTTGATCTCGGCCGGCGGCACGGGGCACCGCACCACGAATTCGTTGAACGTCGGCGCGTCGAACGCGAGGGCGTAGCCGGGGAGCGCCGCGATCCGCTCGCGCGCGTAGTGCGCCTTGCGCGCGCACAGCTCGGCGACGTCCTGGATCCCCTGGCGCCCGAGTGTCGAGAGATACACCGCGGCGATGAGGGCGTTCAGGGACTCGTTCGTGCAGATGTTGCTGGTGGCCTTGGCCCTCCGGATATGCTGCTCGCGCGTCTGCAGTGTCAGCACGTACCCGGGGCGGCCCTCGGTGTCGACGGTCCGGCCCACGAGGCGGCCGGGGATCCGGCGCACGAACTGCTCGCGGGTCGCGATCATGCCGAGGTAGGGTCCCCCAAAGTTCAGCGCGTTCCCGAGCGGCTGGCCCTCGCCGGTGACGATATCCGCGCCGTAGTCGCCGGGGGGGCGCAGCAGTCCGAGGCTGATCGGCTCGGCGACCGCGACGACCAGCAGGGCGCCGTGCGCGTGCGCCGCCTCGGCGAGCGCGTCCCCGTCCTCGATCGATCCGAAGAAGTTCGGCGACTGGATGATCAGCGCCGCAGTCGCGTCGGTGATCGCCGCGCGCGCGGCCTCGACCGGGGTGACGCCGTCCACCGCGGGCAGCTCGCGCACGGTGATCGGAAGGTGGCTGGTGTAGGTCCGCAGCACCTGCCGGTACTCGGGATGCACCGCGGCGCTGATGAGGATCTCGGCGCGCTTCGTGAGGTCGGCGGCCATGCTCGCCGCCTCGCCGGTGGCGCTCGCCCCGTCGTACATCGACGCGTTCGCGACGTCCATGCCGGTCAGCTCGCACATCATGCTCTGGTACTCGTAGATCGCTTGGAGCTCGCCCTGCATGATCTCCGCCTGGTACGGCGTGTACGCGGTCAGGAACTCCGGGCGGAGCGCCAGGTGCGGGACCGTACTCGGCACGAAATGATCGTACGCCCCCGCGCCGAGAAAGCACGCCAGACGGTCGCAGTCCACGTTGCGCGCGGCGAGCTGCCGCATATGCGCGAGCAGGTCGGGATCGGGTGCCGGCGCCGGAAGGTCGAGCGGGCGCTTGAGCCGCACCTCTGCGGGAATGTCCTGGAACAGGTCCTCGACCGTCCCCACCCCGACCGCCGCGAGCATCCGCTCGCGCTCCGCCGGGGTCGCGGGGATGTACTTCATGACTGTGCCTCCCCGAGGTGCGCGGCGTAGGCGGCCGCGTCCAGCAGCTTGTCCATCTCGCCCGGCGACGTGGGTTCCACGAGGATCATCCAGCCTTCGCCGTACGGATCCGTGTTGAGCACCTCCGGCTTCTCGACGAGGGCCTTGTTGATCTCGACGACCTTGCCGGAGACCGGCGCGTACAGGTCACTCACGGCCTTGACCGACTCCACGACGCCGAACGTCTCCATGAACTTGATCTCGGTGCCCACGGCGGGCAGCTCGATGTATACGACATCCGACAGATGGTCGGCGGCGAATTTGGTGATGCCGATCCGCACGCGCTTGCCCTCCGTCTTGGCCCACTCGTGCTCCGTCGAATACCGCAGCTCTTTGGGATACACGCGGTCTCCCTCCCTGTGTGCCGCTCGCCTACGCGCCGGCGGGCCGCCGGTTCATCCCGCGGCCTACTTGCTCCGGCTGTAGAACGGCAGCTTCGTCACGGCACCCGGCACGGCACGCCCCCGGATCTCCACGGCGAGCGGCCGTCCGGCCTCCGCACCTTCAACCGGTACCAGGCCCAGCCCAATACTCTTCTCCACGGTGGGGCCGAAGCTCCCGCTCGTCACGCGCCCGTCCGCCGTCCCGCCCGCGTGGATGGGGAAGCCGTGCCGCGCGATCGCACGTCCCTCCAGCGTGAAGCCGACGAGCCGCCGCCGGACCCCCTCGGCCTTCTGCCGCCGCAGCACGTCCGCGCCGATGAACTCGCCCTTCTGCAGCTTGACCGTCCAGCTGAGTCCGACCTCAAGCGGGCTCGTCGTCTTGTCCATGTCGTTGCCGTGCAGGAGATAGCCGGCTTCGAGCCGCAGCGTGTCGCGCGCGCCGAGTCCCGCCGGCATGACGCCGTCGGAGGAGCCGGCGTCGAGGATCGCCGCCCACAGATGCACGGCGTCTTCGGCGCGGGCGTAGAGCTCGAATCCGTCCTCGCCCGTGTACCCGGTGCGGGACAAGATCACGGATCGGCCGGCGACCGTGCTGTTCGGCCGGAACCAATAGTACGTGATCTCGGCGAGGGGCACCGCGGTCAGCGTCTGGAGAATCGCCGGCGCGCGCGGCCCCTGGAACGCGAGCAGCGCGATCTCCGCAGACCGGTCGGTGATCCGGACGCCTGGCGCGGCGTGCCCGCGGATCCAGGCGAGATCCTCCGGCGTGTTCCCGGCGTTGACGACGAGCATCAGGTCGGTGTCGCTCATCCGGTAGACCAGCAGGTCATCGATGACCCCGGCGTCCGGCGTGCACATCGGCGTATACAGGGCCTGGCCGATCGCGAGCTTCGAGACGTCGTTCGTCACGAGGCTCTGCACGAACGGAATCGCGCCCGGCCCCTGGACGTCGACCTCGCCCATGTGCGAGACGTCGAACAACCCGGCGCGCGTCCGCACCGCGCGGTGCTCCTCGATGATGCCGACGTACTGGACGGGCATCTCCCATCCGCTGAACGGCACCATTCTGGCCCCGGCGGCGACGTGCACTTCGAACAGCGGCGTGCGCTTCAGCGTGTCGGTCATCGTTCACTCACTTTCTGCGCCCAGGCGCGCTCGAGGCAGGCCACCACCTCGTCGTCCGTCACCTGTCTGAAGTCTTCGTAGAACGCGCCCACCGCCGCGAATCCTTCGGGACGCCGCGTGCAGACGACGCGGTCGGCCTCCTGCGCGATCCGGTGCACCGCGTCCGCGGAGCCGACGGGCGCGGCGACCACGATCTCGCGCGGCAGCTCGTGGCGCAGCATGCGCACGGCGGCGATCGCCGTCGCGCCCGTCGCGAGACCGTCGTCCACGAGCACGACCGTGCGTCCCCGCACGCGCAAGGGCGGGCGGTCGCCGCGATAGGCCGCGCGCCGCCGCCGGATCTCTTCGAGCTGCGCGCCGATTTCGGCCTTGAGATAGGCGTCGCTGACGCGCAGCGTACGTGCGAGGCGCGCGTCCAGATACACGAAGCCGTCGCCGGCGACCGCGCCAAACGCGAGCTCGGGCTGTCCCGGCGCCCGCAGCTTCCGCGGCAGGACGATATCGAGAGGCCACCCGAGCGCCCGGGCGATCTCCTCGGCGACGATCACCCCGCCGCGCGGGATCGCCACCACGAGAGGATCGCTCAATCCGAGGTCTGCGAGCTCTGCGGCGAGACGTGCGCCGGCTTCCCGTCGATCTCGAAACCGCATCGATCCCCCCGGCCGGACGCCCGCCGGCTACCGCCGCTGGCCGCGCGCCAGCGCCAGTGCCTGCCGCTCTTCATCCGAGAGCGTGTAGCTCGACTCGCCGGCTTCCACCGGTTTGCCGTAGACCCTCGCGCTGTCGCGGTTGTTCAGCACGCTCACCACGATGCCGTTGGCGCGGCCGTCCAGCAGCGCGAGGCTGAAGCTCATCGCGCCGCCCATGTCGGGAAACGGATTGTAGCGGACGACGCCGACGCCCTGAACGGTTTTTGGGAGATGCGCCGTGATCTTGGCCACGCCCCCCTCGAGCGCCTCAAGCCGGCGGTTGATCTCCGCGAACGCGGCGCGGAGTGCTTCGTCCGCCGACACCACGGGCGATCTGCGGCGGCGGTCGCGGAGCACAAGCGCGACGACCGCCGCGAGCAACACCACGCAGGCGACCGCGAGCGCGAGGACGATCGTTTGGGGCTGGGCCTCGAAGGTGCTCGGCACCAGATCCTCCCTCCGAGGACGTCGGGCGATGCCTTTCGTGATGCGCGGACCCATTCCCTTCGAGCGCGCCGCGCACGGCGCAGACGCACGTTCGGGATTGACGGAACGAAGAGTGATGTCTATAAGTATACATAGTCAGATGTCTATTCACCCCTCACGGAACTCGGTGCTCCGGGCGGTCCTCGCGTCGGTGGCGGCCGCGGCGGTCGTGGCCGGCGCCGCCCCGGTGGCGGATCGGGCCCGCGCGGCGTCGGTCCCGGCGCTCGGCGGCGTGATTGTGGAGCCGGACGGAGACGGCATCCGCGTGCACGTCGTGCTGCCCGCTCCGGTGCGCTACGCGACGTCGGCGAGCGGGAACCGGGTCGTCATCACGCTTGATGGGGTCGCCGCGACACCCGCGTCGCACCGGATAAACGTCGGGCTGGTGACCGGCGTCGGCGTGCGCGCGCTCGGCGGCCACGTCCTGATCGACGTCACGACGCGGGCCGCGATGACGGTGACCGCGGCATCCTTCGACGGGCCGAACCTGGTGGTTCGCCTGGCACCCCGTGCGGCGGCGCACGTCCCCGCGCCGCCCGTTCGGGTCGCGCCCGCCGCGTCTGTGCCCGGGCCGCCGGCCGGCGGGAACGCGGCGCCGCCGGACGTCGCGCTGGCGCTCACGCTCGAGGAGGGCGCCGGACGGCTCCTCGACGTCGCCGGCCTGGTGCGGGTGGCCGTCGCCGACCCGCAGGTGCTCGGGGTCGTGCCCGTGAGCGCCGAGCAGCTGTTGGTGACCGCGCGGTCGCAGGGCCGCACCACGATGTACGTGTGGGACCGCACCGGCCGGATCTGGACGTACGCGGTCGAGGTCGCGCCGGCCTCGGGACTCGTGGACGCGCTCCGGCGCCTCATCTCGACGACGGTTCCGACCGCGGCCGTGACGGTGACGGCGGTGCCGGGCGGAGGCCCGGAGGGGGCGACCCTCACCGCGCCGTCCGCCGCGCCCGCGCCCCCGGCGCTCGACTCAAACGCGCCGGCGCTCTCCTCGCCCATCGCGGCGCCATCGCGGGATGCCGCGCGATCTCCGGCGGAGGCGCCCGGGCCCGGAGCGGTCCCGGCGCGCGGACCGGAGGGCTCCGGCGGGATCGTCTTGAGCGGATCGGTCGAGACGCAGGCCGATCGTGAGAAGATCGAGGCAATCGCCCGCGCGTTCGCGCCGACGGTCGTCAATTTGCTGACCGTGCGCAGACCGGTGCAGTTCCAACTGCAGGTGGAGGTCGTGGAGATCGATCGCAACGCCCTCCGCAACCTGGGGGTGACGTGGGGCGGCGGCGAGCAGACGCCGGGCTTCCCGCCGTCGCTGAACGGCGGCGTGTACAATCTCCAGATCATCACGACCCCCGGGCTGGGCACGGCGGGGCTGGACCTGCTGATCGCGCAGCTGCAGGCGCTGGCCCAGCAAGGGCGCGCGAAACTGCTCGCCGAGCCGAACCTCGTTGTGATGGCGGGGACCTCGGCGTCGCTGCTGCTCGGCGGGCAGGTCCCGATTCCCGTCGCCGGCGACAACGGCGCCGTGACCGTCGAGTACAAGGACTTCGGGGTCATTCTGAACGCGCGCCCGGACGCGCAGGAAGACGGCCGGCTGTTCATGCGGATCGCGCCCGAGGTCAGCACGCTCGACTACGACAACGCGATCAAGGTCAACGGGTTCACGATTCCGGCCCTGCGCGTCCGGCGCGTGGAGACCGTCGTGTCGATGCGTCCGTCCGACACGCTGGTGCTCGGGGGGCTGCTTCAGCACCAAGACGCCGAGCTGATCCAGAAGATTCCGGTCTTGGGGGATCTCCCCGTCATCGGGCCGCTTTTCCGGTCCACCCAGTTCCAGCATCAGGAGACCGAGTTGGTGATCTTCGTCACGCCGGTGACCGTCGCCGCGACCGACGCGCCGGCCGCGCACCCTTGAGCATATTGGCTCGCGGCACACTACGAGATCGAAGGAGGAGTCGAATGGGCGCGCACACGCAGGGTCGGGCCGGGCAAGGCGGGCGGGAGCGCACGTCGCTCTGGAACGATGAGGCCGGGCAGGGGATGATCGAATACGCGCTCATCGGCGGCATCGTCATCCTCGGCGCGGTCGCCGTCCTCACGGTGCTCTCCAAGAATCTCGGCGATCTGTTCACGACCATCTCCAACACACTGGCGCAGTACTGACGCACGCCCGTGAGCACTCGCGGCCGTTCACGCGGTCCACGCCGGGGCGAGTCCGGTCAGGGGTTGATCGAGCTCGCCGTCGCGCTGCCGATCCTGCTCGGAATCGTGAGCGCGATCATCGACGGTGGGTGGGCGCTCTACGAGGCCGCCTCGCTCGCGTCCGCGGCCCAGTCGGCCGCACGCGCGGTGTCGATCCAGGAGACCGGCGCCGGCCTCTGCGCGGGCGCGCCTCCCGGGTCCGACGCGACCGTTGCGCAGGCCGCGGCGGAGGCGGCCGCCCCGTCCCTGAATGCGGCGGCGCTCACGGTCACGCTCGGCTATCTCGAACCGGCGTGCGTGGGGCGCATGCGCACCGTCGTGGTGTCGCTCGGGTATTCGATCACTTCGCTCACGCCGTGGTTTGCGTCGCTGCTCGACGGGCGCACGCTGCACGCACAGACGGCCGACGCCGTCGAGGAGGTGCCGCCGCCGTGGTGGCAGCCGTCGGCCGGGTCGCCGTCAACGTCAACCACGCAGGGAGGCGCCGATGGCTCCCAACAGTGACGACCGGGTGATTCGTCTTGGGCCGCTGGCGGTCCGCATTCTCGCGCGCCGCCGGCGCTGGCTGCGGTGGGCCGCGATCGCGCTCCTCGCGCTCGCGTGCTGGTCGGCGATTTCCCACGCCCGCCGCGGCCACGCCGCGCGCTCCGCGGCCACCCCCGTCCTGATCGCGCGGCGGCCCGTGCGCTCCGGACGCGTGCTGGCGCCGGCCGACCTGCAGGTGGTGTGGAGGTCGGGCGCCGGCGAGCGCGCCGTTCCGCCGGCGCGGCTCGCCGGCGCGGTGGGACAGGTGGCGCTGCGCTCGTTCGAACCCGGCGAGCCGGTCGCCCCGGAGGATCTCGTCCCCGCGGTTCGATACTACGGGATCGCCGCCCGCGTGCCGTCCGGGATGCGCGCGGTCAGCCTCGTGGTCCCCTCCGCGGCGACGTTTGCCGGCGAGCTCGCGCCCCGCAGCCGCGTCGATCTGATCGGAGCGTTCGAGCCGGCCCGCGGACAGGGCGTCGCGACGCTGCTGGCCACGGGCGTGGTGCTGCGGGTCACCGCCGCGTCCGCCCCGTCGCGGGTCGTCCTTTCGGCCCCGACGGGCTCGGGTGGTGGCGCGCCCGCGCAGATCGAGATCGCGATCCCAAGCGATCGCGAACGGGAGATCGTGCTGGCCGAGGCGTTTGGGCGCATCTTCATCACCGCGCACCCGCTCGGCGCGGAACCGCCATCGGCGCAGGACGGCGGGCCGGTGGCGCTGGGTTCCTACCTGCGTCTGATGCCCGAGGCGCCGCCGGCGGTGCCTCGCGCGTCTTCGGGTCCCCGGCCGGGCGCGGTCCGCGCGGCCGCGGTGTCACCGCCGCCGCGTGCGCTGCAGATCTCGGGCGTACGCGCGCCGGCAGCGCCGCCCGCCGCGTGGACCGTCGATGTGATTGAAGGCGACCATCGATTCGGCGCGATCGTGCCCGGGCCGAACGGGGCGGCCGCCCCGCGCCGGGTCGACGCGCCTTTGGGAGGCACGCGATGAGCGCATGGCGGCGTGATCGGGTTTGGATGCACCGGCGGCCCGCGGGAGAGCGCGGGGGAGTCGTCCTCCTCACGGCGCTGCTGCTGCCCGTGGTGCTCGGGTTCGCCGGCGCCGCGGTGGACGTGGGCAACGCGTACACCGTTCGCTCGATGCTGCAGCACGCGGTCGACGACGGGGCGCTGTCGGCCGAGCGCTGGAGCACGGCGGTCGCCGACGGGTCCGGCGCCTCCGCGCCCGCGGTGCTGCAGGCCGCCGTCTCCGAGGCGCTGGTCGTCGCGCACGATGAACTGGCGTCGGTCGGTCTTGCCGCGTCCACCGTCACCGCGACGCCGTCCGGGGCGGGGCTGGCGCTCTCCGCCGAAGCGCGCGTCCCGACGTTTTTCTTGGGTGTCTTCGGAATTCCGCTTTGGACCGTTGTCGCACAGGCCGATGCGCCCTGGTGGACCGCGCCGGTGATCGCGTCGCACACGTCCGGCGGGACCGCGGGCGGCGACAACGGGCCCGCCGATCTCGGCGCGTCGCCGGACTCGACGGGCGACGCGCCCGACCCCGCCAGCGGGGAGACGGTCGAGTCCGTCGGGCCCTGCAACTGCGATTCGATCGCGGCAGGCGATCCTGCCTCGGCGGCGGCGGCGCTCGAAAGCATGGGCGCGACGCCCACCAACCCCGGTCCGTTTGCCGGGGATCTGACGGCCGCGATGGGCTTCGGCGCGATGCAGTCCTCGCCGGAAGCGGACACGACGGCCGCGTCCGGCGGATCGGCCGACGTGTCTTCCGATGCGACCGGTGGATCCTCGGACATGTCGGCGGGTGACGCGTCCGGGGATTCGTCGTCGGGTGACTCCGCCGGCGACGGCTCCGGGAACGGCTCGGACGGCGGTGGGGACGGGTCGGGCGGCGGTGACGGCGGCGATGGCTTCTGACCGGAGGGCGGCGTGACGGGGCCGTCGATCGTCCTGTATCATCGCGATCCCGCCGGGCGGGACGCGCTCGCGCGCGCACTCGGCGAGTTCGGCCGCGTCGAGCACGCGGAGTCGTTCCCTCACGCGGTGGAGCTGCTCGCGCTGAGCGCGGCCGCGTGCGTGCTCGTGGATCTGCCGGAGGATCGGCGCGCCCGCGCCGCGCTAGCGCAGGCGGCCGCGGCCTATCCGCACACGAAGCTGTTCGTGCTCGCCGGCGACCTGCCGTTCGACGCGGTGCGCGAGCTCGTCCGGGCGGGCGTGTGCGACGTCCTGCGGGTGCCGATCGACGCGCCCGCGTGCGCGGCGTCGGTACGCGAGGCGCTCGCCGAGGCCGCGGCGGTCCCCGATCGACTGCGCGGGATGTCGGTGGCGGTCACCTCGGGAAAGGGCGGCGCCGGATGCACGGCGCTGGCCCTCAACCTCGGCGCGGCCCTCGCCTCGCAGGGCGGAGCCTTGGTCGTCGATGCCGACGCCCCGCCGTTCGGCACGCTCGCCGTCGCCGGAGACCTCGAGATCGGAGGGACGGTCGCGGACGTCCTGCGTCAGCGGCTGCCGATCGATCCCCGCGTGCTGCGCCAGTCCGCCGCCCCGCATCCCGCGGGGTTCACGGTCCTCTCGTTGTGGGCGCTTCCCGACGATCCGTCCGAGGTCGAGGGCATGATCGCGGCGGTCGTTGACGCGTGCACCGCGATCGCGGCGTTCGTGGTCGTCGATGTGGGGCGGCCGGTGCTGGCCGCCCAGCGCCTGCTGGTGCGTCGGGCCTCGCTTGTCCTCGGCGTCACGACGCTGGAACTCGCGGCGCTTCGAAGCCTCCGCGCGCTCATCGACACGCTCGCGGACGGCGCCGGAGGGCCGCCGCCGACGCTGGTGCTGAACCGGACCGATCGGGAGGCCTCGTACACCGTCGAGCAGGCGGCCGCGGCGATCGGCCGGCCGTTTGCCGCGGTGCTGCCGCACGCGGCGGCGCTTCGCGGCCGCGCGGATCGCGGGGAGCTCGCCGTCGCGGCGGATCCCGAGGACCCGTGGTCCGCGTCGGTGCGCCGCCTGGCACAGACGATTGTGGCGCGTCGGCGCGACGCGGTCCGTAGCGCGCTCGGCGATGCCGGCGCGCGGGACGATGGCTAGCCCGGTCGAGCGGCGCGGCCGCGCCGAGGAGATCCGCGCCGCCCTGCACGAGCGGCTGCTGGCGGAGGTCGAGAAGCACGCGCTGGCCGGGCAGGAGCGCGGCCTCGTGCGGAGCTACCTGGAGGACACGCTCGCCGGGTACCTCCGCGACTATCCGTTCCTCGGGCAGGCGGAGACCCAGCGCATCGTGCGGGAGCTGTGCGACGACATCGTCGGATTCGGCCCGCTGGAGGCGCTGCTCCGCGATCCCGGCGTCACGGACATCATGGTGAACCGCTACGACCTCGTATACGTGCAGCGCCACGGTATCAAGACCGAGAGCCCGGTGCGGTTTCGAGATGAAGCGCACCTACGGTACATCATCGGGCGCATCGCGGAGCTCGCCGGACGCCGCATCGACGCCGCCAACCCGATGGTCGACGCGCGGATGCCGCAGGGGTTTCGCGCGCACGCCGCGCTGCCCCCGGTCGCGGTCGGCGGCCCGTGTCTCGCGATCCGGCTGTTCCCGGCCTCGCCGATCACCGTGGAGATGCTCATCGCTGGCGGGACGCTGAGCGCATCGATCGCCGCCTATCTTGTGGCCGCGGTCCGCCACCGGGCCAACGTGATTTTCACGGGCGGCACCGGCGCCGGGAAGACCAGCCTGCTGAACGCGTGCGCCGGCGCCATTCCCCCGGGCGAGCGCGTCCTGACGATCGAAGAGGCGGCCGAGCTGCGCCTCCCCGTCACGAACTGCGTGCGGTGGGAGACCCGGCCCCCGAACGTCGAGGGGAAGGGCGAGATCACGCAGACGCACCTCCTGCGCAACGCGCTCCGCCAGAACCCCGATCGGATCATCGTGGGCGAGGTGCGCGGCGGGGAGGCGCTCGACATGCTGCAGGCGATGAGCACCGGGCACAGCGGCAGCATGAGCACGCTGCACGCGAGCGGTCCGGCACAGGCCCTGGACCGGCTGGAGGTGCTCGCGCGGTGGGGCTCCGGGCTGCCGGGCGATGTCGTGCGGCGGCTCATCGCCGCGGCGATCGAGGTGATCGTGCACCTCGAGCGGCTCCCCGACGGCCGGCGCGTGGCCTCGGAGATCACCGAGGTCACGGGTCTCGGCGGAGACGCCGTGCAGACGCAGACGATTTTCCGGTTCGGACGCCGGGACAACGCGTTCGCGTGGACCGGCATCCCGCCGCGCCTGTGGGAGAAGCTGCGGCGCGCCGGCGTCCCCTCCCCGGTGCTGCCCGCTCCCGCCGAGGTGCGCGTCCGGTGACGGCGCTCGCGGCCGTTGCGGCGGTCGCCCTGTTGCTCTTGGATCTCCGCGCGCCCGCGCGATCCTTCGATCCGCTGTCGCGCCGGCTCGCGCGCCACGTCGCCTGCCGCGCGGTCCCGCCGCGCCGGCGGCGTTCGGGGCTGCGGCGCCTGGACCGACACCTCGTGCGGATGCGGGCGATGGCGTCGGTCGAGCAGTCCCTCCGGCATGCCGGGGTGGCGCTCTCGATTGCGGAGGCGCTGGTCGCCGCGTGCGGCGGCATCGTCCTAGCCGCCGTCGTCGCGGCCGTCTTGGGCGGTCCGCTCGCCGGCGCGGCCGCGGGCGCGGTGGTGCCGGGCCTCGCGTGGATCGGGCTCGGGATCTCGCGCGATCGGCGCGGCCGCCGCATCGACGGGCAGCTGCCCGAGGCGCTCGATCTGCTGGTGGGCGAGCTGCGTGGGCATCGTTCGGCGTCCGAAGCCATCGCCGAGGTCGCGCGGCGGCTTGCCGATCCGCTGCGCGCGGAGTGCGCGCGGACGGTGGAGGAGATGGCGCTCGGCGTGCCCCTCCGCCAGGCGCTCGAGGGCCTGCGGCGGCGGGTGCCGAGCCGTCCGCTCGCCGCGGCGGTCACCGCGGTGCTGGTCGCCGAGCGGACCGGCGGGGATCTCGCGGAGTGCCTGGCGCGGCAGTCCCAGGCCGTGCGGGAGCAGATCGCGTTTCTGCAGGAGGTCCGTGCCGTGACCGCGCACGCCCGGGCGACCGCGGCATTTCTCACCCTCCTGCCCGTGGGGGTGGGCCTCGCGATGCTCGGGCTCGATCCGGCCGCGATGCGCGCGCTGGTCGAGTCCGACGCCGGGCGGCTGCTGCTCGGGACCGCCGCGGGACTGCAGCTGCTCGGCTGGTACATGATCCGCACGATGATCAGGAGCGTGACTCCGTGATGTGGTGGGACGTGTGGCTCCTCGCCGTGCTCGGCGCCCTCGCGCTGGCGGCGGCTCGGCCGCCGCGCGTGCCGGACGCGGCGCTGCGCCGCCTCCGGCGCTTCGCGGCCGCGGACGCATCGCACGAGCGCCGGCGCCCGACGCCGATCGGCCGGTTCGCCAGGCTCACCGGCGGCAGGACCGCCGCGTGGCTGCGCCGGGCGAGTTCCGAGGGCCGGCGGCGGCGCACGGCCGACCGCTTGGCGCGCGCCGCGCTTGAGTGGGAGCCCGAGACGTTCGAGGCGCTCGCGCTGGCGACCGGTGTGGCCGCCGCGCTGGCGGCGTGGACGTTGGTCAGGCTGCTCGGGCTGCCGGGCCCGCCGCTCGGGTGGAGCGCATGCGCGCTGGCGATCGGGTGGCTCCAGCCCCGCGGATGGATGGAGCGCAGGGGCGCGTCGCGGCGGCGGCAGTTCGAGCGGGATCTTCCCGATGCGCTCGATGGGATCGTCGTCGGTCTCCGGGCCGGCCTCAGCCTCCCGGCCGCGGTGGCCGAGTACGCCGGAACGGCGCCCGGCGTCGCCGGGCAGGCGTTCCGCGGCTATCTCGCGGACCTCGCCTTCGGGCGAACGATCGAGGAGGGGATGGCCGAGCTCCTGCGGCGCTATCCCGTCGAGGCGCTCTCGGTCGTGGCGTCGACGCTCGGCCAGAGTGCCCGGCTCGGGGCGCCGCTCGCCGACGCGCTCCAGGCGCAGGCCTCGCACCTCAGGCGGATGGCGCTGCGGCGCGCGGAGGAAGCGGCGCGGGCGCTCGCGGTGAAACTCGTGCTGCCGCTCGTCGTGTGCGTGTTCCCGCAGGTGTTCATCATCGGGTTGGGGCCGGTGGCGCTGAAGCTGCTCGGACCCGGCGGGCTCCTCCGGTGATGCTGCGGCATCGCGAGTCCGGCCTCGTGCTGGCGGTCCGCTGTGACGTGGCGGCGACGTGGGGACGCCGGTGCCGGGGGTGGATCGGCCGCCCGCCTGCCGATGGCGACGCGCTGTGGCTCACCCCCTGCGCCGCGGTGCACACGGCCGGGATGCGGGCGCCGATCGACGTGGTGTTCTGCGGGCGGGACGGGAGGGTCATCGCGGTCGCGCGGGCCCTGCGTCCCTGGCGGGCCGCCTGGGCGCCCGGTGCTGCGGCCGCCTGCGAGTTGCCGGCGTACTCGGCCGCGGCGGTCGTGCCCGGCGATTATCTCGACCTCGTCGCGTGTCTGACGGAGGGGAACGATGTCCGCCGCCGCCGTGTGACGCTGGGGAGGGCCCGCCGGTTTGGTGTTAGGCTGGCGGCTCGGCCGGGCCCAGGCGCCACGCGGCCGCGTACCGCTGATAGAAGAACGCGATGATGACCCGCAGGATCGCGGTGACCGGCACGGCCAGCAGCAGACCCACGAACCCTCCGAGCAGCGTCCCGGCGAACGTCACGACCAGGATGACGAGCGGGTTAATCGCCACCGCCCTCCCCATGACCTTGGGGCCGAGGATGTTGCCGGAGACGAAGAACATGACGGAGAAGAGCACGAGGACTTCGATCGCCACCGGCACGCTCTGGAACGCGGCGACGGTCACGGCCCCGATGAGCCCGAGCGCGCCGCCGACGACTGGCACCAACTGCATCACCGCGGCGAACAGCCCGATCGGCAGCGCGTAGTGCACGCCCAGGAGCAGCATGCCGAGCGTGAGGAGGAGGCCCACGCCCGCGGCGATGACCAGGGTGCCGCGTACGTACGCGGCGAGGGCCTGATCGATCTGCCCGAACAGGGTCTCGGCGTCGGCCTGCCACGCGGTCGGAATGACATCGAACACCTGCCGCTTGAAGTACGCCTTGCTCCCGAGGATCAGACCGGTCATCGAGAGGATCAGCGCGGCGTACGCAAGGAGGGTCGGCAACGCACTCGCCCACGCGACGCCCATCTGCGCGACGCCCCCGCCCGCCTGGCTCAGCCATTTCACGAGCTGCGCCTCGACGTTGTCAAAGACCGCGCGCAGGTTCGGGTCCAGCCCGGCCTTGACCCGGTTGGAAAGAGAGGTGACGCCCTCCGGGTGGAAGTGCTGCGCGTAGCCGGCCAACGCGGACCCGAGGGCCGCGCCCTGGCCCACCGCCGGGCCGAGGGTGACCATGCCGACGAGCGCGAGGCCGACGAACACCGTCGCAAATGCGAGGGCGGTGCCAAGGCCGCGCCGCTGGGGCTGGCCCCCGCTGAAAATGCGGACGAGCGGCTCCAGCGCATACGCCACCAAGATGCTGGCGACCAGCAACAATAGGACAAGGCGCACCTTGTACGCCAGCCACAGCAGGAATACCATGAGCAGGACGAGGCCGAGCAGACGCATGACGCGGGTCAATGGGTCGAGCTGCGGCGTCGCGCTCATTCCTGCGCGGCCTCCTTAAGTCGGGGCTCCGTTGACGGGTGACGTTCCACCCTCAGTATACATCCGAGCCCAGCACTCGGAAGCACCCGTCGACGTGGCGTGTGAGAGACAACGGGGTTGCCGTCTTTATCAAGACGCCCCGATGGAGGGACCTGCGACGCGGTGCTCCCGCTGGTCACGCTGAATGGAACAGGTGACCGCGGAGGAGCTCATCCTGAACCTGACGCAGCAATTCCAACAGACGTCTCCCGATTTCTATTTCAAGACGGTGGGGATCGCCCCGTCGCCCGACGGGCAACTCGCGGCCGCGTCCGCGGAGTGGACCAACCACCGGGGGGAACTGGTGGGCGGCGTCGTCCAATTCACGATCGGACCGGGCGAGGACGGCAACCCCGGCGTCGTGCTGATCTCTCACCAGGCCCCGGTCGTCGCGCGGCGGTCCGCCAGCCCGATCCTGTTCGCGATCGGCAAGAGCTTCAGGCAGGCGGTGCCCTAACCGCGGCCGGGCTCGGCGCGCTGCGGGCGTGCGCGCCGCGCTAGAAGTGGAACGTCGAGCCCGGCATCGCGACCCCCAAGCCCTGCGCGAGGCGCTGCGCCCACGTCTTGGCCAGGTCGACCGTGGTTTCGTTCGTGGGCTCGACGTCCGCCGGCGTGACCGTGAACACGAGGATGTTGCCGACCGAGACCGTCGCCGACCCGCCCATCTGGCTGACAACCACGGTGCCGCCCCGCTGGAACGCCGGCGTGCTCAGCACATCCGTGATCCGCTTGTTGAACTGCGCGGCGCGCTGGTACGACGTGTAGCCGGACGCGTCATGCGTGATCGTGCAGATGTAGACGCCCCCGACGGAGATGTCTCGAGCGTCCGCGAACGCGGGGCGGGCCGGGCCGAGCATCACCGCGGCCGCGAGCAGCGCGGCCATCCGTACCACGTGCTTCCGAGTCATGAGCATCTGTCGCCTCCCCTGGAGCGGATGCGCGCGCCGGTGGTCGGGCGCGACGTCTTCATTCTACGACACCGGAGCGCCGCTCGGAACGTCCCCATCGACACCAAGCAGGACCACGCGGCCGTCGTGGCTGGCCGCGAGCAGCATGCCCTGCGACTCCACGCCGCGCACGCGGCGCGGTTCGAGATTCGCGACGACCACGATCTTGCGCCCGACCAGCGCCTCGGGCGCGTAGTGCTGGGCGATGCCGGCGGCCAGCGAGCGCGTCTCGTCGCCGATCTTGATGCGCAGTTCCAGGATCTTGTCCGCGCCGGGGACCCGCTTCGCCTCCAGGATCTCCGCGACCCGCAGCTCGACCTTCCGGAAGTCGTCGATCGAGATCGTGCCCATCCCCGTGCCTCCTCTGGACGCCGTGCCGGCGGCCGCCGCTTCCTCTGGCGCGCGCGGTGCGCGCGCGGCGCCGCGCGTGCCGGTCGGCTGCTCCCGCGCTGCGGGCCGGGTCTCGATTCTTGGAAAGATCGGCGCGCCGGGACGCACGCGCGTCCCCTCGGGCAACCCGCCCCATCGCGCGGCGTCGGGCAGGCGCTGTGCGGCGAGGGGCGCGTCGATCCCCAGCTGCTCCCATACGCGGGCGGCTGCGGTCGGCAGCCACGGCGACAGCAGGACGGTCGCGACGCGGACGGCTTCGAGCGTATTGTACAAGATGGTGCCGCCCCGCTGCACGTGCCCCGCCTGAAACACCCGCCACGGCGCCTCTTCATCGAAGTACTTGTTGCCGGCGGACAGGATCTTCCAGATCTCCTCGAGCGCGCCGCGGAAATCCAAGCGGTCGATCGCCGGTTCGATCGCGGCCGCGACCGCCGCGGCGAGCTCGCGCAGCGCGGCGTCGCCGCCCTCCTCCGGGCCGCGCGCGGGGATGCGGCCGCCCAGCTGGCGTTCGACGATCGGCAGCGCGCGGTTCAGCAGGTTGCCGTAGTCGTTCGCGAGGTCGGCGTTGAAACGGTGAATCAGCGCCGCCTTGCTGAAGTCTCCGTTCGCCCCAAACGGGATCTCGCGCAGGAGGAAGTACCGCACCGCGTCCACCGCGATGTCCACGTCGGCGCCCGCCTCGGCGGCGACCTCGCGGGACAGCGCGGCGGGGTCCAGGATGATGCCGAGCGACTTGCTGAATTTCTGGCCGCCGAACGTGAGCCATCCGTGCGCGAACGTCCGCTTCGGCACGGGAATCCCCGCGGCGTGGAGCACGATCGGCCAGATCACCGCGTGGAACCGGACGATGTCTTTCCCCACCAGGTGGACGTCCGCGGGCCAATAGCGCGCGAACTTCTCCCGGTCGTCCAGGATCCCCGCGGCGGTAATGTAGTTGGTCAGCGCGTCGATCCAGACGTAGATGACGTGCTTCGGGTCGAACGGGACCGGCACGCCCCACGTGAACGTGGTGCGGCTGACCGCGATGTCCTTGAGGCCGGAGCGCAGCAGGGAGAGCACCTCGTTGCGGGGGCCGTCGGGCCCGACGGCTTCCGGGTGCTCTTCGATGTGCCGCAGGAGCCAGTCCGTGTAGGCGGAGAGCCGGAACATGTAGGCTTCCTCGGCGGTCCACTCGAGCGCGCGCCCGGTGTGCACGGGGCACGTGTGGTCGGGCCCGAGATCGTTCTCCTGGTAGAAGCTCTCACACGAAGGGCAGTACCACCCTTCGTAGGTGCCGAGGTAGATATCGCCCGAACGGTACAGCCGCTCGAATATGTGCTGCGCGACCGCGCGGTGGCGCGGCTCGGTCGTGCGGACGAAGTCGTCGTTGGAGATGTGGAGAATCTGCCACAACTGGCGGAACTGGCCCGCGATCCGGTCCGCCCACACCTGCGGCGGGACGCCGTTTCGCTCGGCGACGCGGGCAATGTTGATGCCGTGCTCGTCGGTGCCCGTCAGAAAGAACACGTCGTAGCCCGCGAGCCGCTTGAACCGCGCCGCCACGTCCGCCGCGATCGTCGTGTACGCGTGGCCGATGTGCGGCTCGCCGTTCACGTAGTAGATCGGCGTCGTAATGTAGTAGGTCTTCATCGTGTGTCCCTCGTCTCCGCGCGTCCCGCGCGCGTGTGAAAAACATGATGCCCCTCGTCTCAGGGACGAGAGGCATACTCCTCCGCGGTACCACCCATCTTCGCCCGGCATCGGGCCTCATCGCCCGGGCGCGCGCCCGGCGCACCGCGCCTGACACACGTCCGAACGCCGCCCGTCACGGGGGCACCGCGGCGCCGCCTACTCCGCGGACGCACCGTCCGCGTTTCCGCGCGCAGCTCCGGAGCCATGTTCCGCCCGCCGCTCCCACCGGCTCGCACCTGACCCGGCTCTCTCGGGCCGCTTCCGCGGCTTCGGGCCGGCGGCGGGCGTACTCCCGCTCCGTCATCGCTTTGGACCTATGCTACGGAGCCCCGGGCAGGTTGTCAAGGCGGTGAAGTGCCTCAAAATTATCCTTACCGAACGGGAAGGTGTTGCCTCAAAACCCCCCTTACCCAGGGCTTGGAGGCGACATCGGTCCCCACCGCGTTCGCGAGTACGCCGCATCGGTGCGTCCGCACTATCGGCTGGCCAGCCGCCGTGAGAACGGGCGCCTCTTGGACGAGTTTTGCCGCATCACCAAGCGCGATCGCAAGGTGGCCATTCGCCTGCTGCGGCGCCGGCCGAAACGGGCGCGCGCACGGATGGGACGCCCGCGGACGTATGTCTCGACGACGCTGCGGGCGCCTTTGGAGCAGGTGGCGGGGTCTCCCGACCGGCCATCCCTCGCCGGTCGTCACCGCATCTGTGCGCGCACACGCGGCGTGGTCAGATCGGGCTTCCTTGGCAACCGTGATCCCGCCTGCTGGCGGCCGTCTTCGTGCGCGTGAACCCGAGCGGGGCGGTGATCGATCCCGCGGGGCCGCGGGATTCCGGTGTGCTTCGCCCGGCCTGACCGGGACGGGCGCGGTCGTCAGTCGTTGATTCTGAGCTCGCCCTGCGAAAATCCCGCCATCGCAAACTGTGGGTCGATCTCCTGAGGATTCCCGGTGCCGCTGGCCTGCTGATAGGCGACGACCACAAAGATCTCTTCGAGCGCCGACTGGACCGCCCCCAGGATGACGAAGTAGATCCCGCACATCACGACGGCCGTGAGGAGGGCCGTCTTGGACAGCATGCCGAGGCCTCCGGCCGCGGCCACGAGCGCGATCGGCACGATCCAGAACAGCATGAACACTGCGCCGAAGCCGACGTTGCCGGCCACCGCCGCTCCCCACTGCCGCCTGAACAGTTCGGCGGAGCGCTTGAACGCCGTAAAAATGTCGCAACCCTCGAGGATGATCACCGGAATGATGAAATACGTGCCGGCCGCCCAGGCCACGCCGATGACCGCGGTGACGAGTTGATTGACGATGCCGTCTTCGCGGCGCCTGGCCATCGACAGAAGAAACCCGACCGTGCCCGCGATCATCGACCAGAGCGCGATCCGGGGCAGGTTGCGCAGCGCCGCGCTACATCCGTCGGCGACCGTGGCCGTCCCGCCCGACAGGCAGAGGGACGCGCATGCGACCATGGCGCTGTTTGCGAACACGATGACGAACGAGCACACCAAATACAGCACGAACGTCTGCGCGTAGAGCGACGCGGGCAGCATCGCGGACGATCCCTTCGCCGCCTCAAACGCCGCCCGGTTGCCGATCGCGAACGGCACGAGAATCACCAAGACGGCGGCCATGCTCACGACGGGGAAGACGAGAATGCTCGTGTCCTTCATGAGCACGCGCCAGCTCACTTGAATGTAGGACCACGTTCGGCTGAACGTTCCCACGAGCGTCCCTCCCGACGTCCGGCGGGAGCGGCGACCTCCCGACGACGACCCCGCGGACCGCGTGCCCCGGTATCCCTATGCCCAAAAGCCGGGTGGTCCGGCCGCTAGGACCCCCGAGTGAGCCAGTACGTATCGTCCTTCTTGACGAAGTGGACGTGCAGCTGGTTGGCGATCGCCTGGAGCACGTCGTCAAGGGGCGCGTTGTCCATCCGCAGCGTGAGGAAGCCGTCGACGCCGATGTCGGCGATAATCACGGTGTCGGTCGCATTTTCGAGGTCGGCCAGCGCCCGGTTGAGGGGCGTGTGCGCCCAGTTGACGGAGACGGTCATCGTCGGGCCGGCAGCCGGCTTCGCCGGCGCCGGCGGGTGCGCGACCGGCGGGCGCGGCGGAGCCGCGGGCGGCGGCGGGGCCGGCGGCTGAGGGTGGGCGATCGGCGGCGGTGCCGTTCCCGCCTCGGCACGTCCGAAGATCACCCGTACCTCGCCGCTCGTGCCGGACACGGTGAACGGCACCGGACCCCCGGCGAGGTGCGCCACCAGCCACACGACCGCGGGGTCATGCTGCGCGACCACGATGTCGTTGATCCCCGGCACGGGACGCGTGAACACCACCCGGCCCGGCGGTTGGGCGAGGTCTCCCGCCACCGGCACGATCACCACGCTGCCGCTTCGGCGCGCGGCGCCGGCGAGCGACGCGGCGCCCCGCAGGGAGACGGTGAACGTGCCGGAGTCCGCGCGGCCGGTTACGGTGATGTACGCCGACGCGCGGGCCGCGGTCGGCCACGGGGCCGCGAGCGCCGCGCAGACGACGCCGGCCAGCAGCAGCCGAGCGGACGCGCGCCTCACCCCACGACCGCCCCGCATCGCCTACTCGCGGTCGAGCGCGAACTCGGCGTGCAGGGCCCGGACCGCGCGCTCGACGTCGACGGCCCGGATCACGCACGACACCTTGATCTCGGACGTCGCAATCAGTTCGATGTTGATGCCCTCGCGGGCGAGCGCGCCGAACATGCGCGCCGCCACCCCGGGGTTGCTGACCATCCCGGCGCCGACGGCGCTCACCATCGCGACCTCGGCGTCCGCGAGGACCTCCTCGGCGGCCACGTCGCGGGCGACGCTGCGGACCGCTTCGACCGCGGCCGTCATGTCGGACGCCGCCACCGTGAACGAGATGTCCGCGCGCTCGCGCCGGGGGACGCTTTGGATGATCATGTTGACATTGACGTGGCGCGCGGCGACGGCCTCGAAGATCGCGTGCGCGGCTCCCGGCCGGTCGCCCACCCCGGTCGCCGTGATCTTGGCGACGTGCCGGTCGTGGGTGACGCCCGTGACCACGCGGCGGCGTTCCATCGAATGATCGGTGATCATGGTTCCCTCCCGGTCCACGAAGCTGCTGCGCACTTCGAGCGGCACCCGATACTGCTTCGCCAGTTCCGCGGCGCGCGTCTGCAGGACGAGCGCCCCCGAGCTGGCCATCTCCAGCATTTCGTCGTAGGAGATCTCCGGGATCTTGCGGGCCTGCGGCACGACCCGCGGGTCCGCGGTGAACACGCCCTCCACGTCGGTATAGATCTGGCACAGCGCCGCATCGAGCGCGGACGCGAGTGCCACCGCCGTCGTATCCGAGCCGCCGCGCCCGAGCGTCGTGATCTCATCCTCGTCGGTGATCCCCTGGAAGCCGGCGACGATGACGATCCGCCCGCCGCCGAGCTCCTGGTCGATGCGCCGGCGGTCGACGTCGAGGATCCGGGCGCGGCTGTGCACGCGCTCGGTTCGGATGCGCGCCTGGGCCCCCGTGAGCGAGATCGCGTGCCGGCCCTCGGCATGGATCGCCATCGCCAGGAGCGCGATCGACACCTGCTCGCCCGTCGCCAGCAGCATGTCCATCTCGCGCGCCGGCGGTTCCGGCGTGATCTTGCGCGCCATCTCGATCAGGTCGTCGGTCATGTCCCCGGGCGCCGACACGACGACCACGACCTGGTGGCCTTCGGCGTGGGTCGCGACCACGCGCTTGGCGACGTGTCGGATCCGGTCCGGACCGGCGACCGAGCTGCCGCCAAATTTCTGGACGATCAAACTCACGCCACCGCCTCCTGCACCGCGCCGTCGAGGTCGATCTCAACGGCGAACGTGCGGCACGCGGCGCCGGCGTGCCGGAACGCGTCCGCGATCGCCTCCCCGATCCCCGGCGCGTCCCCGAACGCGAGCACGGTCGGCCCCGACCCGCTGAGCGCCACGCCGTGCGCTCCGGCGCGGCGGGCCGCCGCGAACGCCCCGTCGAGACCGGGGATCAACCGGGCGCGGTACGGCTGGTGCAGCCGGTCCTCGGTCGCGTCTCCCAGCAACTCGGTCCGGCCGGCGCCGAGCGCCGCGACGAGCAGCGCGGTGCGCGTGACGTTGAACACCGCGTCGCCGAACGGAACCTGGGCCGGCAGCAGGCGCCGCGCCTCCGCGGTGGACACCGCGAACTCCGGCACCGCGACGACCACGCCGAGCGGCGGCGGCACGAGGCGGACCCAGCGGACGCCCGACGGGGTCCCGGCGCAGACGACGAAGCCGCCGACGAGCGCGGCGGCCACGTTGTCGGGATGGCCCTCCAGGTTCGCGGCGAGATCGAGCACCGCCTGGCGGTCGAGGGGATCGCCGAGCAGCGCGTTCGCCGCGACCGCGCCGGCGACGATCGCCGCGGCGCTGCTGCCGAGCCCGCGGCCCAGCGGGATCCGGTTGTGCTGCCGGATCCGGAAGGCGCGGGCCGCGCGCCCGGCACGCGCGTGGACCGCCAGCGCCGCGCGGTACGCGAGATGCGACGGATCGCGGGGCAGCGTGCCCGCGCCCTCGCCGTGCACTTCGATCGCCGGCGCGTCCGCGGGCTCGAGCTCGAGGATGTTGTGCAGGCGCAGGGCGAGGCCGAGTGCGTCGAACCCCGGACCGAGGTTGGCGGAGGTGGCGGGCACGCGCACGCGGATCATCGTGCGACCAGGACCTCGCCCACGAGGCGCTCGAGCGCGTCCAGGGTCGCGGGCACCGGGTCGGGGCGCCGCTCGGTGCGGAGCACCGCCTCGGGATCCTTGAGGCCGTGGCCGGTGAGCACGCACACGATCACGAGGCCCTCGGGCAGGCGGCCCTCGCGCGCGCGCCTGAGCAGCCCCGCGACGGGCGCCGCCGAGGAGGGCTCGACGAAGACGCCCTCTTCGTGCGCGAGCAGCGCGCGCGCGCTGAGCAGCTCCTCGTCGGTCACCGCCTCGAAGCTGCCGCCGGACTCGCGCACCGCCGCCTGCGCGCCGTCCCAGGACGCCGGTCGGCCGATCTGGATCGCCGACGCGATCGTCTGCGGATGCTCGACCGGCCGGCCGAGCACGAACGGCGCGGCGCCCGCGGCCTGGTACCCCCACATCTGCGGGCGCGAGGTGGTGCGGCCGGCGCGGTGGTACTCGACGAAGCCCCGCCAGTACGCGGTGATGTTGCCGGCGTTCCCGACCGGGATCGCGAGCACGTCGGGGGCGCGGCCGAGCGTGTCCGCGACCTCGAACGCGCCGGTCTTCTGCCCCTCGATGCGGTACGGATTTACGGAGTTGACGATCGTCAGCCTGAAGCGCGGCCCGCCCTCGCGGACGATGCGCAGCGCGTCGTCGAACGAGCCCTCGATCGGCACGACCCGCGCGCCGTGGGCGAGCGCCTGGACCAATTTCCCGAGCGCCACGCCGCCCGCGGGGAGGACGACGAAGCACGGCAGGCCGGCGCGGGCGGCGTACGCCGACGCGGACGCGGAGGTGTTGCCGGTGCTCGCGCACACGACCGCGTGGCTGCCCTCCTCGACCGCCTTGGAGATCGCCAGCGTCATGCCGCGGTCCTTGAACGAGCCCGTGGGGTTGGTGCCTTCGTTCTTGAGATAGACCGTGACGCCGCGGAGGCGCCGCTCGAGGCGCGAGGCGTGCACGAGCGGCGTCGCGCCCTCGAGCAGGGTGATGACCGGGCTCGCCTCCGTGACCGGCAGGTACGCCCGATACTCCTCGATCACCCCGCGCCAGGGTCGCGCGGGTTCGCCGGGTGCGGGCGGTGCGGCGGTCACCCTCAGACCTCGCCCACGACGCGGATCGCGCTGCGCACCGCGTGCAGGACGTCCAGCTCTTTGATCCGGTGCAGCACGCGCTGCATCTGCGATTCGAGCGTGGTGTGCGTGATCAGGATGATCTCGGCGGTGAGGCCCCGGCTCTTCTGGCCGATCGACGCGATGCTCACGCCCTCTTCGCCGAAGATCGCGGCGAGGCGCGCGAACACGCCGGGGCGATCGGTCACCTGCATCAGGAGGTAGAACGGCGAGGCGGTCTCGTCGATCGGCCGCATCGGCCGCGGGTCGAGCGCGCTCCACCCGACGCGGCCGTGCGCGCCGGTCAGCCGGTTGCGGGCGGTGTCGATCAGGTCCGCGACGACCGCGCTGGCCGTCGGGTCGCCGCCGGCGCCGCGCCCGACGGTCATCACCTCGCCCGCGAAGTCCCCGCGGATGAACAGCGCGTTCAGTTCGTTCCGGATCGCCGCCAGCGGATGGTCGAGCGGGAGAAACGCGGGGTGCACGTGCGCCTCGACGCGCCCCTCGCGGTCGCGGGCGATGCCGAGCAGCTTCACCGCGAACCCGAGCTCCCGCGCGAACGCGATGTCCTGCGGGGTCACCCCGCGGATGCCTTCGCGGTACACCGCATCGACCGCGACCGGCGTGTGGAACGCGATCGTCGACAGGATCGCGAGCTTCGCCGCCGCGTCGTGCCCGTCCACGTCCTCGGTCGGGTCGGCCTCGGCGAACCCGAGGCGCTGGGCGTCTTCGAGCGCGCGCGCGTACTCCCAGCCCTCCTCGCCCATCTTCGTCAAGATGTAGTTGGTGGTGCCGTTGAGGATCCCCCACAGCTCGGTGATGCGGTTGGCGGCCAGCGACTCCTTCAGCGGTTGGATCACCGGGAGGCCGCCGCCCACGCTTGCCTCGAGCCGGAGATCGGCGCCGGCGCGCGCGGCCGCCGCGAACAGCTCGGGGCCGTGCCGCGCGATCAACTGCTTGTTGGCGGTGACGACGCTCTTGCCCCGCTTGAACGCGTCGAGGAGCAGCGCGCGGGCGGGATCCACGCCGCCCATCACCTCGGCCACGGCGTCCACGTTGGGATCGGCGACGACCTCGGCCGCGTCGCCGGTGAGGACGCCCGGTTCGAACACGAGCCCCCGGCTCTTCTCCGGGTGCGCGACCGCGACCCGGACGACGCGCAGCGTCGCGCCCGTGCGGCGCCGGATTTCGGCGCCGTTCGTGCGGAGGAGGCGGATCACGCTGCCCCCCACGGTCCCGCACCCGAGCAGGCCGATGCGGAGCACGTCGGGGGCGCCGCCCCCGTTCATCGGACGCCGACTCCGAGCGCCGAGAGGTCCTCGCGCAGCCGGCGCCGCTCATCCTCGGTCAAGGGCAGCGCGGGCGTCCGGGCCATCGCGTGCGGGATGAGGCCGGCCATCACCATCGCTTCCTTGACCACGACGAACGCGGGAGCGGAGCCGTCAAACAGCAGGGAGATCGACGTGATCGCGCGGGCGTGCTCCACCGCGTCGAGGATGCGCCCCGCGGTCGCGGTGTTGTAGATTCGCACGAACGGGTCCGGCATGAAGTTGCCGCACCCCGGCACGCCGCCGTCGCCGCCGACGAGCAGCGTGTTCAGCAGATGGGTTTCCATGCCGCACAGCACCGAGAACTCGGGGCGGACCGCGCGGACGAGGGTCAGTGTCTCCTGGATGTGGGCGATGCTGTCGACCGTGTCCTTGAGGCCGACGATGTTCGGGCGGTCGGCCGCGAGCCGCGCCACGAGCTTCGGCGGAATGCTGCGCCCGGTCAGCGCCGGGAAGTTGTAGATGTAGACCGGGAGGGCGGTGCCGATCGAGAGCAGCCGGAAGTGCTCGTAGATCGAGCGGTCCGGCGGGATCCAATAGTAGGGGAGAACCGCGACGACCCCGTCCGCGCCGATCTCCTCGGCGTGCTCCGCGTACGCGATCGCTTCGTCGGTCGCGGGGCTGCCGACGCCGATCAGGACGGGGACGCGGCCGCGCGCGGTCCGCACGGCCAGCTCCGCGAACGCGCGCCGCTCGTCCGGCGAGAGCGACGTGAACTCGCCGGTGGTGCCGAGCGCGAACAGGCCGTGCACGCCGTGCTGCAGCAGCCACTCGATGTGGCGGACGTTGGCCGGCTCGTCTACCTGCCCGCGCTCGTCGAACAGCGTGACGATCGGCACGACGATGCCGCTCACGCGCGCCGGGGCGGCGCCTTCGCCGCGCTGCGACGAGGCGAGGAACCCGGTCACGAGGGCGCGCGCCTCGGGCTCCCGCTCGTCGGGGACCAGGAGGTCGCCCCACACGCCGATCGCGCGCTCGATCACGTCGCCGTAGCCCGAGATCTGCCGCGACCGCAGCACGACGGGGATGCCGGCGCCCTCGAGCAACCCCTGGAGCATCAGGGCCTCGGTCTCGTCCCCCGCGGTGTGGACGGTCTTCATCGGGCAGCCTCCTGCTTGATCGCGAGCCACAGCCGGTAGACTTGGTTCCGCCTGAGCCCGCTCGCGCGCGCGGCGCGGCGCACGGCCTCGAACGGCGCCTGGCCTTCGGCCAGCGCGGTCCTCAGCGCGGCACGGGCGGCGTCCTCGGCTTGCGCGGGGGCGGGTTCCGGCCCCGGCGCCGCGTGGTCGCCGTCGGACGCGCCCTCGACGACGAGCGTGAACTCCCCGCGGGGCGGCGTCTGCGAAAAATGCTCCAACGCTTCGCGCAGGCGGCCCCTGAACACCTCTTCGTGCAGCTTCGTCAGTTCGCGCGCGACGGCCACCTGTCGGTCTCCCCACACCTCGCACATCGCGGCGAGCGCGCGCCGGAGCCGGTGGGGCGCCTCGTACAGCACCAGCGTGTGCGGCAGGGCGCCGGCCTCCTGCAGCACGCGCCGGCGCTCCGAGGGCGAACTCGGCAGAAAGCCGAGAAAGGTGACGGGGGCCGTCGGCAGTCCCGAGGAGACAAGCGCGGCCACGAGCGCGCTGGGGCCGGGGATCGGGACCACCGGCACGCGGGCCGCGGCGGCCGCGGCGATGAGCGACGTGCCCGGGTCGCTGAGGCCCGGCGTGCCGGCGTCGGAGACCAGCGCGATCGATTCGCCCGCCTGCAGGCGGGCCAGCAGCTCGGGGATGCGTTCGGTCTCGTTGTGCTCGTGCAGGCTGATGAGCCGCGCGGGGATGTTGTGGTGCGTCAGGAGCTTGCGCGTGTGCCGCGTATCTTCCGCGGCGATCACCGCCGCCTCCCGCAGGACCCGGAGGGCGCGGAGCGTGATGTCCTCGAGGTTGCCGATGGGAGTGGCGACGAGATACAGCGTGCCGGCGGGCGTCACGCTCCCACTATACCAGAGGCCACGCGCGCCGGGGAATCCGGCGAATCAACTCACCTAAAATCTTACTATGAGCCGCATCGTCAAATCACGAAGGATCTTACCGGGCGCGCCGTCCCAGTCTATCGCCCCGGAGGCCCCGGTGACCCCTGCCGCTCGTCGCGAATACGTCCGCGCCGTTCGCCCACGCTACACGCTTGCGCCGCGCAAACACCGGCGCGCGATCCTGGACGAATTCTGTGCCACGACCGGGTACCATCGCAAATACGCGATCACGGTGCTAAACGGCCCGTTGCCCACACCGGCCCCCCCACGCCGTCGGCAGCCCGTCTATGCCGAGCAGACGGTCACCGTGCTCGCGGCGATTTGGGAGGCCGCGGGATACCCCTGGTCCGCACGGCTCCAGGCGCTGCTGCCGCTCTGGTTGCCCTGGGCCCGCCGTCATTTCACCATCCCGCGGGCGGTGCTGCGTGCGCTCCCCAAGATGAGTCCCAGTACGATCGACCGGCGCCTGCGCAGTCGGAAGCGCCAGATCCGCCGTCGGCTCTACGGCCGCACCAAGCCTGGCACGTTGCTCAAGAGCCATATCCCCGTCCGCACCGAGCACTGGGACGTCACGGCCCCCGGCTTCGTGGAAGTCGACTTGGTCTCCCATTCCGGCAACTCGGCCGTGGGGGACTTCCTCCAATCGCTCAACCTGACGGACATCCAGACGGGGTGGGTGGAGTCTCGGGCCCTCCTGAGCAAGACGCAGCGCGGCGTGCAGCGGGCGCTCGCGGAGCTGCGGGCGGCGCTGCCCTTTGCGCTCCGCGGCCTCGATTCCGACAATGGCTCGGAGTTCATCAACACCGTGGTGTGGGAGTATTGCCGAGGGTCGAAGATCGAGTTCACCCGCAGCCGGCCCTACAAGAAAAACGACAACGCCCACGTGGAGCAGAAAAACTGGACCCACGTGCGCAAGCTGTTGGGCTGGGACCGCTACGACTCCGCCGAGGCGCTCACGGCGATCAACGACCTCTACCGCCACGAACTGCGCCTGATGATGAACCTCTTTCAGCCGTCGGTCAAGCTGGTCGGCAAGACGCGGGTCGGCGCCAAGGTCCACCGGACCTACGATCGCGCGCAAACGCCCGTGGATCGGCTCCTCGCCTCCAAACAGGGCGATCCGCGACAACTCCGGACCTTAGCGCGCCTGCGGGCCAAGATCGATCCCTTCGCCTTGGGGGCCGCCATCGATCGCAAGCTCGAGCGCATCTATCAGCTGGCCAACCGGCGTCACAGTCCCCGCGCCAGCACCCCAGAGGCCAGCCCGGTCGACGCGCGGTTCCAGCCGCGCGCGCACCACTGGAACAACGACTGGTTGTTTGCCAAGCGACAGGATCGTCGCGCCACCGCCGGTTCCGCGGTAAGAACTTAAATGACCTGACGATACCCTCTCCGGTAAGGTTCTTTAATGACTTGACACGTCCGGCCGGCGCGCGCGGTCAGTCCGCCGACTCGGGTGTGTTCGCGTGCGCCCGGTGGCGCTCGTAGTACCGCCGGGCCTTGGCGCGGTTGCCGCAGCTGTCCATGTCGCACCACCGGCGCGTATGGTTCCGGCTCGTGTCCATGAACAGCCAGTCGCAGGTCGGTCCGGCGCACCGGCGCACGCGGCGCAGGTCCGGCGACGTCAGCAGGTCCGCGGCCGATCGGATGACGGGCCACACGATCCGCTCGAGTGCGCCGCCGTGGTCGTCCCACGTCCACGCGAACCCATCCGGTGTTTCGGCGATCCGCTGATGCGCGAGTGCGCGGGACAGCCAGGCGTTCAAGAGGTTCAGATCCGCCCGATCGGGGGCGCGGAGCTCGATCCGGGCGGTGAGGATCCGGAACAGGGCCTCGCGAAGGCCGAGCGCGTCGTCGAGCGCCCGGGCCGCGTCGCCCGGCCGCCGCTGCGCCTCTCGCGCGAGCCGCCCGATCTCGTCCTCCGCAACGACGCGCGCCTGACGGGCCCAGGACAGCAAGTCCCGGTGCGAGTGAAGCCGCTCGGTGGGGCGGGCGCGCGACCCGCTGACCGTGTTCACGAAATCCAGACACAAGAGGCCGCCGGACAAGTCGAACGTGTACTCTGATCGTTCAGACGTCTCGGTCACGGCACCCGCCTCACTCAGGGTTATCTTACTCTTAACCCCCATCAAGCTATTGACAGGTTATAATTCATGTGGTACCGTATCACCAGTAAGAACACTATAGCAGGTTAGATGCAGGGATGGCAAGAGGCAAGTGCCGGGGCGGTTTGCCTGCGGGAAGCGGATAGATGAAGGACGGCTCGCGGGGTACGCTGTGGCGGACGCCACAAGACGGTGTGAGGTGAGTGAGATGGCTGTGAACTTCGTCGACGAGCGCGTGCGTGATTGGATGGCGGTGCCGCTGCCGGTGATCACGCCGCGGACAGGCATCGGGACGGCCCTGCGTCTGCTGCGCGAGCACCGCGCGCAGGCGCTCGCGGTGCTCGACGGGCGGCGATTCGTCGGGCTCGTGGACGAGGCCTCGCTGCTTCGCTTCACGCCGTCGGAGGCGACGACGCTCGACGTGTACGAGATGCGCGACGTGCTGGACCGGCTGACGGTGGCGCGCGCGACGGCGTCGGCGGAAGCGGTGGCACCGGATGCGCCGCTCGCCGCGGCGGCGATCGCGATGCGCCGGGCGGGCGCGCGGGTGCTGCCCGTGATGGACGGGGAGCGCCTCGTCGGGCTCCTGTCGTGGACGCGCCTGCTCGCGGCCGTCTCCGGAGAGGCCGCGCAGCCGTGCGCGTAGCGCGCCGTTCACGCAATCAATTTGAGGAGGCATCGAGTCATGTACTGGAGTTCTGATCCATTTCTGATGCTGGCAGAAGAGCGTATGCGGGATCTGCACGAAGATGCGCGCCGCGCGGCGCGCATCCAGGAAGTCACGGCTGAGCGCCGGGCGGCGCGACGGCCGCGAAGGTTCGGGATCGCCCGGTGGATCGGGCGCGCGCTGGCGGGGCGATCCGCTCGGGCGCGACGGCGGGCGGCGGCGTCCGCTCGCGGGGCGTCCGCGGGTCGGGATCGGGTCGAGACGGAGCGCCGCGGGCGCCGGCCGGCCGCCTGAGGACCCGCGTCCGTCGACGATCCGGGCCGCGCCGCGCGGAGCTCGTGTGCGCGGGCCCTCCGCGCGGGCGGGCACGCGGCTGCGCGTGCTACACTAGCGCGTAGCGAGATGACCACGATCCGACTTCCTCTCGTCGGTCCGGGCGGTGAACCCGCGGACCTGCGCCGGACGCTGTTCTCCAACGGCTTCGCGGATCTTCCGCCGCTCGCGCTGCACCGAGAAGCCGGCGCGCTCGAAGTCACGGTGCCCGTCGCCGGGGCGCGTCCGCGCACGGTGCACGTGAGCTCCGGGGGACCCGGCTGCGCGCTCGTGCGCGTCGCCGGCGCTCTTCCGGGGCCGCGCGTGCGCGCGGGCGTGGCCGCCGTGGCGCGGCACATTCTGCGTCTCGATGAAGACCTGCGGCCCTTCTACGCGATCGCCCGCGGCGATCCCGAGCTGGCCTGGGCCTGCCGCGGCGCGGGCCGCATGATCCGCAGCCCCACGGTGTTCGAGGATGTGATCAAGACGCTCTGCACTACCAACTGCTCCTGGGCGCTGACGCGGCACATGGTGGGCGCGCTCGTGGCGCGCCTCGGGACGCCCGCGGCCGGCGCACCCCGTATGGGTTGGCGCGGGCGCACGTTCCCGTCTCCCGAGATCATGGCGGAGGCGAGCACGCGATTCTACCGTGACGTCGTCCACGCCGGCTACCGCGTGCCGTATCTGCGCGCCGTGGCCCGCGCGGCCGCCGACGGGACCGTCGACCTCGAATCGCTCGGACGTCCCGGGGCGTCGTCCCCGTCGGATGACGACGTCGCGGAGCGGCTGAGCGCGCTGCCTGGGATCGGGCCGTACGCGGTCGCGCACATCATGCTGCTGATCGGACGCTACTCGCGGCCCACGCTCGATTCATGGACGCGGCCCACCTACGCGCGGCTGCGCGGCCGGCGCCGGATCGCGGACCGGACGATCCACCGGGAGTTCCGCCGGTACGGGGCCTACGCGGGGCTCGCGTTTTGGCTACACGTGACACGGTCCTGGGTCGACGAGGCGTCCGCGCGGCCGTAGACCTCCCCGCCGACTCGTCGACTCCGAACGCGGGCACACTGGCACGGTCGTCCGTCTCTCACAGGGGCCGCACCCGTTTTAGGTAATCAAGGGCACGACCGGTGCCAGCGGGGGCGGCCCCGAGCGGCCGGTTCCGTGCGCGGCCGCGAGTCGGGCGTGGTGCTCCCGCGTGAGGGCTTCCAGCCCGCGCAGGACGCCGGTGTACCATCCCCTCGGGACGTGGCGTTTGACCACCTGCACCACCAGCGGGTGGAGGTGGCGGGCGAGGAAGTCGCGCTGGGCGAGCTGGTAGGCTGCGCCGGGGTCGCCGGCGGCGGCCGCGAGTTGCTCCATCTCGGCGAGCGCCGCCATGAATTCCAGTTCGACCACCAGGTGGTCGGGCATCTCCACGGGACGGTCGCCGAGCCGAAGATCGAAGAACTCGTAGAAGCGGACGATCTCCTCGAGCACGTGCTTCCGCTGTTCAGCGTCGTCCCGGAGATACGCGGTCTCGTAGAGGGGCACCGGCGGTTCCGGCACCCCCACCTCGAACGCGGCGATGTAGGTCTGTTCAAGCGGACGTGCCCGCGACGCCATCCGAAACGGCGGGGGCGCGGGGTAGCCCGCGGAGACGTGCAGCTCCGTGAGGTCCGCAACGGTCTGTTCATCCCGCGCGGCCTGTTGGACGGCCGCGGTCGGGAAGTCGAGCAGCCGCGCGTATGTCAGGTACAGCGTCCCGAGCGGGCTCGGTGAGCGGTTCATGCGATCTCGAGCGGCATCCAGCCGGGGCTGAAGGACTTGAGCCCGGCGCGTTCCTGGTTGGCGCCCTGCCACAGGGCGAGCGATACCTGCCAGGGAGTCCCCGGCGTGAGCGACACGTGGTCTTGGCTGTTTCCGGGCGCGAGCCGCCGGACGAACGCGACGTGCCAGCGGCCATCGCGGTAGATCCCCTTCGCCTCGAGCATGCCGTCTTGAATCCGCTGGGTGGTGCCGAGGCCCGCGGCGGTGACCGTGAACGGGCCGACGCCGTCGGCCCGCCACAGCCACATGTTTACCCACTGGTCCAGCGAGCCCATCGTGACGAGCGGCGCATCTCTCACGAAGGGCAAGATCACCGCGCACGCGTCGGCGAACTCGTCCGGGCCGCGGGTCGACACCGCGGGCGTCGGCACCGCCCACTCGACCCGTGCCGCGATGAGCTGTCCGTTGTGCAGGAACGACAGCCCGGCGGCGGCGAGCTTGCCATAGCTGCGACCGTCGAACGCCTGCACGAGCCACGGGCTAGGCTGGAGCACGAGCGGCGTGGGGATGAGGGCGACCGGCATGACCTGTCCCTTCGCCCAGACAGCCGAGGTCGGGTCCGCGAGATCGGCCTTCGCCGCGGTCACCTTGCGGGCGAGCACCTACTTCTCCCCCTCCGGCGCGATCACGGGCTGTCCGTTCGGCGCGGCAAAGGCTCCGAACCACGTGGGGTTGTTGGGCCGCTGTTCGAGCTTGAACAGGTCGTCGTAGCGCAGGACGTGCAGCAGGTTCATGAGCTGGGAACTCTCCCCCCGCTTGACCTTGCCGAGCTCCTGATTGAGGGTGGCGAGCGCCGGGGCCACCCCGGGGCCGAAGAGGCTCTCCAGGTACTCGATCGGGATCCGGCTCTTCCCGGTGGGCCGGCCGGCATCGTCGAGTGCCTCGGGTGCCGTGGGAGGCACGTAGTAGATGTTCGGCGAGGTGCCGTGTTGCGGCAAGAGCGGCAGCGCGACCTTCCAGACGTGGACCAGCTGGTAGATGGGGCCCGCGGTGTCGTCGACCATGCCCACGAACCGCACCTGGCCGACGCACTGGGCGCTGCACGCCGGCGGGATCCCCTGGTCGACGCGCGGGAAGCAGAAGATGCACTTCTGCGACACCTGCGCCACGTGGTTCCAGTAGATCTTCTTGTAGGGGCAGGCCGCGAGGCAGAACCGGTATCCGTGGCAGCGCTCCTGGTTGAGCAGCACGATCCCGTCTTTGTCGCGCTTGTACAGCGCGTTCCTCGGACACGACGCGACGCAGCTCGGATGCGTGCAGTGGTTGCAGAGGCGAGGCAGGTAGAAGTAGTAGTTGTTCGGGTGGCGGCCCGCGCCCTGGTCCTCGTCCCAGTTCACCCCCCAGGTGGGTTCCACGGTCGGCGCGAGGTGCTCGGCGGTGCCATCGAACAGCACGGCCTCGTAATCGAAGTCGTAGACGGTGCCGTAGGCCTGCTGCGGCGGCAGCGCGCCTGCGACGGCCTTCGTCCCGTCCGCCGTCCAGCCCCCGCCGGATCCCAGGGCGTTCTTCGGATAGCCGCTGCCCGGCCGGGTCTCCACGTGTGCCCAGTACATCTGCTCCTGGCCTTGCTCGGCGGTCCACAGTGTCTTGCACGCCACGGTGCACGTCTGGCAGCCGATGCACTTGTTGAGGTCCATGACCATGCCGATCTGGTGCTCCGAGCGCATCAGCCGGTCTTTGTCGAGCTGCGGAACCGGCATGGCCCACCTCCCCTAGAACTTTGCCACTTGGACCCGGACGTCGCGCTCGACGCCGGTCGGGCCCCAGTAGTTGGGCGCGAACCGCAGGTGGCCATACTGCACCAGCTGGATGGGGTTCACGCGGGCGATGACGACTGCCTGATGGTTGCGCCGCATCGGAAACTGCGCCATCTCCATGCCGTGCGGCGCGGTGAGCTGCCCCCTTGGCGCCGGCGGATAGAGCTTGGCCCACGCCACGAACCAGCCGTAGCCGTTGTAGACCTTCACCCGGTCGTGATCCGTAATGCCGCGCTCATGGGCGTCCTCGGGATTGATGAGGACCAGCGGCTCGCCGCGCTGCAGGCGCTGCAGCCGGTCGTTCATCCACCACGTCGAATGTATCGCGTGACGGGCGTGCATGCTGTTCAGCCACAGCGGGTAGTTGTCGACGGTCAGCGGCGGCAGATAGGTCGGCAGCGTCTGCCCGAGCTTGAGGAACCAGGGGTGGTCGAGATAGAACTGCTGGCGGTTGGTTAGCGTCGGCCATGGCTGCTTCCCGACGACGAAGCGCTTGAAGGGCGCATAGGCCACCCCGTCTTCGATCTCGCTGGTCCACTGCGAGCTTGCGGCCTTGAAGCGCTGAGGACGGCGGATCAGATCGGCCATCGTGTACCCGTTGGTTTCCGGCGCGTTGTCCAGGATGTACTGGGCCGCGTCGCGGTCCGCGGCGATCTTCCCGCCCAGCGTGAACTGCGCGCCCAGCGTCGAGAAATCACGCTCGATCGTGGTCCCCGCGATCGTGTCGGTGTACCGGCTCAGGCCGCGCGCCGCGGCGCGTTCCGCGATTCGCTGGGCGAGCGCGCCGAACGCCTGCCAGTCGCTCCTCGCCTCGGCGAACGGCTGCACGACCGGGGTGAACGGGTGGATGAAGGAGTGCATGTCGGTCATGCTGAGGTCGTACTTTTCCGCCCACGTCGCGGCGGGGAGCACGTAGTCGGCGTAGAGGCCGGTCGAGGACATGCGGAAGTCCAGCGCCACGATCAGGTCGAGCTTGGGCAGCAGCGTGCTGAGAATTCGGAGATTCCCCTTGGCCTGGCTGATCCAGTTGGCGCGCCAGAAGAAGATCGCCTTCGGCGCGTCCGTCCCCCCCTTGGGCCACAGCGGCATCCACCCGCTCTTCAGGGATTCGTCCCAGTAGGGCTTCAGCTCCGGCCAGAGGGCGTCGTCGCGCCACATCTCGCCGTGCCAGTAGGCCCACATCGTCGTGTTCTGGAAGCGCTGCGGGAGCGAATACGTCAGGGCCCGCAGCCCGGCGGCCGGCCAGACCTTCTCCTGGCCCGCGTAGGCGTTGAGTCCGCCTCCGCTCTTGCCGACATTCCCCGTGAGCGCGGCCAGGAGAATGAGGAGGCGGTTGGTCAGGTCGTTGTGGTACCAGTGGTTCACGCCCATGCCGAGGATGATCATCGCGGGCTTGGCCCCGGCGAACTCGCGCGCGAGACGCCGCGTCACGTCCGCCGGGACGCCCGAGACGCCGGCGGCCCACTCCGGTGTCTTCTGCGCCAGCTCCGCCCTGAGCAGGCTGAACACGGTGGTGATCGCGCGCGGTCCCTCGGTAGTCGTGACCGAGAAGTTGCCCTCGAGGACCGGCTCCAGGCCCCGCAGCGCGAGCGAATCCTTCGGGGCCGCGACAGGTCCGCGCGTCTTGTCCCAGACGTAGAAGACGTCGGCGCGCCCGCCGGGCCGCAGGTCGGCGTCCCGCAGGAACAGGCCGCTGTCCTTGAGCACGAGGAAGGGCAGGTCGGTCTGCTCCTGCACGTAGGGCGCGTCGTACAGGTTCTCCTGCAGCATCACGTTCACCATTGCCGCGGCGAGGGCGCCGTCGGTGCCCGGGCGGACGGGGACGAACTGATCGGACCGGGCGGCCGTCGGGCTGTACTCGGGGCTAATCGTCACGACCTTGGTCCCCTTGCGCCACCGGGCCTTCTGTAATATTTGCGCGTCGGGGATGCGGGTGACATTGACGTTGGAGCCCCACGCGATGATGAAGCGGCTGTTGTACCAGTCGGCCGACTCGCAGGTGTCGGTCTGCACTCCCCACACCATGGGCTCACCGGGCGGGAGATCGCAGTACCAGTCGTAGAACGAGCAGCCGACCCCGCCGAGCAGGTTCATCAGCCGGTAGCCGGCGGCCTGGCTCACTACGCTCGTGGCCGGGACCGGTGAGAAGGCAAAGATGTACTCCGGGCCCCGTTCATGGATGATGTCCAGGAGCTTGTCGGCGATCTCGGACAGCGCCTGATCCCACGAGATGCGCTGCCACTTGGCCGAGCCGCGGGGCCCCACGCGCTTGAGCGGGTACTTCACCCGCTGCCGGCCGTACTGGTAGTCCGACGCGCAGGCGCCCTTTTGACAGCCGCGCGGGTTGTAGTCCGGCAGGTCCGGCCCGATGGCCGGGTAGTCCGCGGCCTGCTCGTCGCGCCACACGATCCCGTTCTTCACCAGCACCTTCCAGCTGCAGCTCCCGGTGCAGTTGACGGTGTGGCTGGTGCGCCCCGCATGGTCGAACACCCACCCGGCGCGGTACAGGTCCTCCCAGCTCGTGTAGCTGTACCGCGACACCCATGCCGGCGGAGCGGCGCCCTGCGCGTAGGCCCAGTTGAGCTTCTGGAGCGCGAACAGGCCGCCGCCCAGCACCGTGGTCTTGAGTAGGGAGCGGCGGGTCAAGCCGGTGGTCACCGCGCGGTGTTCGCTCATCGTCTCGACCTCATGGCGCAGCATGATCGTCATGAGCTTAGACTCAACGCCAGCCTCAGGCCCGACGCCGCGGCGCCCGAGCATCTCGGTTTCAGGATATCGGGTCTCCATCCGGCGGCCATCGGGCGGGCGCCCGATCTTCACCCGGACGTCCGGTTTGGCGATGCGCCGTGGGTGAGCATGCCGGCCACGTGATCGAGTCGAGCGCGAGCGTCGCGAGCCGCCTGTGTCTGCTAGTCGTGTCGCCCGTGTCCAGCCGTCCGAGATGGCGATGGAATGCCGCGATGCGCCAGCTCGCGTACGATACCCGCCCTGCCGCGGTTTTCGAGCAGTGGGGCGAAGGTCGAGCGGACGATCTGAGCATCGGCCTCGTGGAGCGCCACCTCTCGCGGCGGTATAGTCGTGGGGCGACGACGTGGAGCCGCGGGGCCCGCCGTTGACTCATCGATTGTGAACCCGGGTACAATGGCACCGGGGTTGGTGCCGCGGCTGCGTCCGGCCTGTTCCGGTCCCGATGACGCCCCGTATGTCTCTCGGATACCCGGCGTGACGCGCCGGCGCGGCGGGAGAAGGTCATGGCTTTGCGCCCGGCGTACCCACTGACGGCGCCAGGGCCGTCGCGACGAATCCGTCCCGGCCGTTCCCCGTGGCAACGACCAAGCGGCCCCGCGGGTCGGAGGCCGGCAAGGGTAGGGTGACAACAGTGGACAATGCGTCCCGCGTCGTCATCGAGCGCGTGGAACCCGAAGTGGACTGCGGGCGGTTCCCGATCAAGCGCACGGTGGGGGAGCAGGTGATCGTCGAGGCCGACATCTTCGCCGACGGGCCCGAGCTGCTCGGCGCCGTCCTCCAGTACCGGCGCGACGAGACGTCGCGGTGGACCGAGGCTCCCATGACGCTCGTCGACAACGACCGCTGGCAGGGGGCGTTCACGGTGTCGGACGTCGGCCGGTACCGCTATACGCTGCAGGCGTGGGTCGACCGCTTCGCGTCGTGGTCCCGGGACCTGCGCCGCATCGTCGCGGCGAGGCAGGATGCGGACGTCGAGCTCGAGATCGGCTCGACGCTGGTCCGCGCCGCGGGGCGGCGCGGCAACAATGCCGACGCGCCCAGGCTCGCCGCGTACGCGGATCTGCTGCGGCGCGGGGGCGACGAGGGCGTCCGGGCCGCGCTCTCGGACGAACTCGCCGCGCTGATGGCGAGCCATCCGGATCGCGAGCGCGCGGCCACGTACGAACGGCAGCTGGGGGTGCAGGTCGACCGGCCCCGCGCCCGGTTCGGGGCGTGGTACGAGATGTTCCCGCGGTCGTGCGCGCCGGAGGCGGGACACCACGGGACCTTCGCCGACGCCGAGGCGCGGCTGCCCTACGTCGCAGCGATGGGCTTCGACGTGCTGTACCTGCCCCCGATTCACCCGATCGGACGCACGCACCGCAAGGGCCGCAACAACGCCGAGACCGCCGGCCCCGGGGACCCCGGCAGCCCGTGGGCGATCGGCGCGTCCGAGGGCGGGCACAAGAGCGTCCACCCCGAGCTCGGGACGCTCGACGATTTCGCGCGGTTCGTCGAGAGCGCCCGGCGGCACGGGCTCGAGATCGCACTCGACCTCGCGTACCAGTGTGCCGCCGACCATCCGTACCTGCGCGAGCATCCGGAGTGGTTCCGCCGCCGCCCCGACGGGACGGTGCAGTACGCCACGAACCCGCCGAAGAAGTATCAGGACATCTACCCGTTTGACTTCGACACCGCGGGGTGGCGCCCGCTGTGGGAGGAACTGCGGAGCATCGTCCGGTTCTGGGTCGAGCGCGACGTCCGGATCTTCCGCGTGGACAATCCGCACACGAAGCCGTTCGCGTTCTGGGAGTGGCTGATCGGGGAGACGGCGCGCGACTATCCCGACGTGATCTTTCTCTCGGAGGCGTTCACGCGCCCGAAGGTGATGTACCGGCTGGCGAAGCTCGGCTTCACGCAGTCGTACACGTACTTCACGTGGCGCACGACCAAGCCGGAGCTCGAGGCGTACTTCACCGAGCTCACGGCCACGCCCGTCCGCGAGTACTTCCGGCCGAACCTGTGGCCGAACACCCCCGACATTCTGCACGCGGTCCTGCAGGAGGGCGGGCGTCCGGCGTTCCTCTCGCGCTTCGTGCTCGCCGCGACGCTCGGCGCGAACTACGGCATCTACGGGCCGGCGTTCGAGCTGTGCGTGCGCCGCGCGGCGGCCCCGGGCAGCGAAGAGTACCTCGACTCGGAGAAGTACCAGCTCGTGCACTGGGAGATCGGGCGGTCCGACAGCCTGATGGACCTGATCGCCCGGCTGAACCGCGCGCGCCACGACCATGCCGCGTTCTGGAGCGACTGGAGCCTGCATTTCCACCGCGTGGACAACGAGCAGCTGATCTGCTACAGCAAGACGGCGTCCGCGGACGCCGTCTTGGTCATCGTGAACCTCGACCCCGCGCGCGTCCACGCCGGATGGACGGGGCTCGACCTCGACGTGCTCGGGTTGGCGCCGGACGCGCCGTACGCGGTGCGCGACCTGCTGACCGGGGCGCGGTACGAGTGGCGCGGCGCGCGCAACTACGTCGAGCTGGGCCCCGAGGGGCTGCCCGCGCACGTCTTTCACGTGGAGCCGGGGGGCCCGGCGTGACGGCGCCGTCCCCCAACCGGCGCGGGCCGCGCGCCCGCCCGTCGGCCCCCGAGCCGCTGTGGTACCGGGATGCGATCATTTACGAGGCCCACGTGCGGGCGTTCTACGACAGCGACGGAGACGGCGTCGGCGACTTCGCGGGCCTGACGGACAAGCTGGACTACATCCGGGACCTCGGCGTGACGGCGCTGTGGCTGCTGCCGTTTTATCCGTCGCCGCTGCGCGACGACGGCTACGACATCGCGGAGTACGACGCGATCCATCCCGACTACGGGACGCTCGCCGCGTTTCGCGTGTTTCTCCGCGAGGCGCACCGGCGCGGGCTGCGTGTCATCACGGAGCTCGTGCTCAACCACACCTCCGACCGGCACCCGTGGTTCCAGCGCGCGCGGACGGCGCCGGCGGGCAGCCGCTGGCGGAACTTCTACGTCTGGAGCGACACGCCGGACCGGTATCGGGACGCGCGCGTGATCTTCAAGGACTTCGAGGCGTCCAACTGGACGCTGGATCCGGTCGCGGGCGCGTACTACTGGCACCGGTTCTACGCGCACCAGCCGGATTTGAACTTCGAGTCGCCGGACGTCCGGCGCGCGATGCTGCGCGTGGTCTCGTTCTGGCTCGACCAGGGCGTGGACGGGCTGCGGCTGGACGCGGTGCCGTACCTGTACGAGCGGGACGGCACGACGAGCGAGAACCTTCCCGAGACGCACGCGTTTCTGCGGGAACTCCGGCGGTACATCGACGAGCGGTACGCGGACCGCATGCTGCTCGCGGAGGCCAACCAGTGGCCCGAGGACGCGAGCGCGTACTTCGGCGCCGGCGACGAGTGCCACATGGCCTACCACTTTCCGCTGATGCCGCGCCTCTTTATGGCGATCCGCATGGAGGATCGCTTCCCGCTCATCGACATCGTCGCGCAGACGCCCGCGATTCCGGAGACGTGCCAGTGGGCGCTCTTTCTCCGCAACCACGACGAGCTCACGCTGGAGATGGTCACCGACGAGGACCGGGACTACATGTACCGCGTGTACGCGCAGGATCCGCACGCGCGCATCAACCTCGGGATCCGCCGGCGGCTCGCGCCGCTGCTCGGCAACCACCGGCGCCGGATCGAGTTGATGAACGGCCTCCTGTTCTCGATCCCCGGCACCCCCGTCGTGTACTACGGGGACGAGATCGGCATGGGCGACAACATCTACCTCGGCGACCGCAACGGGGTGCGGACGCCGATGCAGTGGAGCCCCGACCGGAACGCGGGATTCTCGCGGGCGAATCCCCAGCGGCTGTACCTGCCCGTGGTGATCGATCCCGAGTACCACTACGAGACCGTGAACGTGGAGGCCCAGCAGGGCAACCCGCACTCGCTCTTGTGGTGGATGCGGCGGCTGATCGCGCTGCGCAAGCGCTACCGGTGCTTCGGACGCGGCACGCTCGAGATGCTGGCCCCGGACAACCGCAAAGTCCTCGCGTTCCTGCGCCGCGACGACGACGAGCTCGTCCTCGTCGTCGCGAACCTCTCGCGGTTCGTCCAGTACGCCGAGCTGCCGCTGTCGGACTGCCGCGGGCTGGTGCCGGTCGAGCTGTTCGGCCAAACGGAGTTTCCGCCGATCGGGGACCTGCCGTATCTGCTCACCCTCGGGCCCCACGAGTTCTACTGGTTCGCGCTGCGGCCGCAGGCCGCGGCGGCCCCGTCCGGCGGAGGCGACCCGAGCCTCCGCGAGCTCGTCGTGACGGGGGCGGCGGGATGGCCGGGAGTGTTCGAGCCGCCGCTGCGTGCGGCGCTCGAGGAGGTGCTGGGCGGCTATCTCCGCGGACGGCGCTGGTTCGGCGGCAAGGCGCGCGCGTTGCGGACGGTCCATCTCGGGGAGACGATCCGGATCCCGTACGCGTCCGCGGCCGCCTACGTGGCGCTGCTGCAGGCGCGGTACGTCGACGGTGATCCGGAGACGTACGTGCTGCCGCTCGCGTTCGCGTCGGGCGACCGAGCGGCGCAAGTCTTGAAAGACACGCCCGGCGCGGCACTGGCATCGGTGCGGCCCGGCGGAGACGCCGAGGCGGGCGTCCTGTACGACGCGCTCGTCGACCCGGCGTTCTGCTCGGCGCTGCTCGATGCGATCGCGCGGCGGGCCCGGTTTCGCGGGCGCGCGGGCGAGATCGTCTGCGCGGCCACGCCCGCGCTGCGGCGCGTGACGGGCGAGCCGCCGCTGCCGCCGCCGACCGTGGGGAAGGCCGAGCAGAGCAATACCTCGGTGCTCTACGGCGACCGCGCGATCTTGAAGTGGTTCCGCCGTGTGGAGCCCGGCCAGCACCCCGATCTCGAGATCGGGCGGTTTCTGACGGAGCGGGCGGCGTTCCCCCAGACGCCGGCGGTCGGCGCGGGGCTCGAGTACCGGCCGCTGAAGGGCGAGCCGACCGCGCTCGGGGTGCTGCTGCAGTTCGTTCCGAACGAGGGCGACGCCTGGACGTACACGCTGGACGCCCTCGGACACTACTGCGAGCGCGCGCTCGCCGCGGGGGCGTACGACGCGGCGCTTGACGCCGACGACGATGCCCTCGCGCTGGCCGCGCGGCCGCTGCCTGACGCCGTCTACGCGGAGATCGGCGAATACGCGCACCACGCCGGGCTGCTCGGGCTGCGTACGGCCGAGCTGCACCGCGCGCTGGCCTCGGACCCGCGCGACCCGGCGTTCGCGCCGGAGCCGATGACCCCGCACGATCAGCGCTCGCTGTACCAGTCGGAGCGCGCGCTCGTCCAGCAGGCGCTCCTATCCCTCCGGAAGCAGCTGCGGACGCTGCCCGACGACGCGCAGAGCCCGGCCGAGCAGGTGCTCGGCGCGGAGGGCGCGCTGCTCGCGCGTTTCCGGGCGGTGGTGGGGGCCAAACTCTCGGGGATGAGGATCCGGGTCCACGGGGATTATCACCTCGGGCAGGTGCTGTACACCGGCAAGGACTTCGTCATCATCGACTTCGAGGGAGAGCCGGCGCGCACGCTCACCGAGCGCCGTCTCAAGCGGTCGGCGCTGCGCGATGTCGCGGGGATGCTGCGGTCGTTTCACTACGCGGCGCACGCGGCCGTCCGCGATCAGGCCGCCCGGGGCGTCGTGTCGGCGCATCCGGACGCGCGCGCGGCGCTGGAGGCGCGGCTCGGGATCTGGCGGCGTTGGGTGTGCGCGGCGTTCCTGCGGGGGTACCTCGTCGAGACCGACGGCGCCGCGTTCCTGCCGCAGACCCGCGCGGACATGCGGGTGCTCCTCGACGTGCATCTCTTGGAGAAGGCGGTCTACGAGTTGCGCTACGAGCTGAACAACCGGCCCGACTGGGTGCGGATCCCGCTGCTCGGCATCCTCGAACTCCTGTCCCGCGCCCCGGCGGGATGAACGCGTCCGGCGGCGTGCCCGCCGCGCCGCTCGGCGCCGCCGCGTTCGGCGGCGGCCTGACGCGCTTTCTCGTGTGGGCGCCCAAGGCGCGGACGGTGGACGTGCACCTGGTCGCGCCGCGCGACCGCGTGGTCGCGATGACCGCGGTCGGGTGCGGCTACCACGTGGCGGTCGTCGACGACGCGGCGCCGGGCGCGCGCTACCTGTACCGCCTCGACGGCGCCCGGGAGCGGCCCGATCCGGCCTCGCGGCTCCAGCCGGACGGCGTGCACGGACCGTCGGAGGTGGCGGGGCGCGCGTTTCCCTGGACCGATCAGGGGTGGCGGGGGCTCCCGCTCGCCGACTACATTCTCTACGAGCTCCACCTCGGCACGTTCACGCGGGAAGGCACGTGCGACGCCGCGATCGGGCGGCTGGATGCGCTGCGGGCGCTCGGCGTGACGGCGATCGAGGTGATGCCGGTGGCCCAGTTCCCCGGCGAGCGGAACTGGGGGTACGACGGCGTGGATCTGTTCGCCGCACACGTCGCGTACGGCGGCCCGGACGGCCTCAGGCGATTCGTGGACGCGTGCCACGCCCGCGGGCTGGCCGCGGTGCTCGACGTCGTGTACAACCACCTCGGCCCCGAGGGGAACTATCTCGGCGAGTTCGGTCCGTACTTCACCGACCGCCACACGACGCCGTGGGGCGCCGCCGTCAACGTGGACGGCCCGGACAGCGATGAGGTCCGCCGCTTCTTCATTGAAAACGCGCTGATGTGGGTCGAGGAGTTTCACTTCGACGCGCTGCGCCTGGACGCGGTGCACGCGATCATGGACCAGTCGGCCCGGCCGTTTCTGCAAGAGCTGGCCGAGGCCGTGCACGCCGCGGCGGCGCGCGGCCGCCGCGAGATCCACGTGATCGCGGAGAGCAACCTCAACGACCCCCGGTTCGTGCGGCCGTGCCGCGACGGCGGGCACGGGCTGGACGCCCAGTGGAGCGACGACCTGCACCATGCCCTGCACGTCCTGCTGACGGGCGAGCGCTGGGGCTACTACGCGGATTACGGCGGCGCCGCCGATCTGGCCCGGGCGCTGCGGGAGGGGTTCGTCTTCGCGGGCCAGTACTCGACGCACCGGCGCCGCCGCTACGGGGCGCCGGCCGGCGACCTCGGCGGCGAGCGGTTCGTCGTGGCCGCGCAGAACCACGATCAGGTCGGGAACCGGGCGGGGGGAGAGCGGCTGGCGGCGCTCGTGCCGTTCGAGGCCCTGAAGGTCGCCGCGGGGGTCGTGCTCACAGCGCCGTTCGTGCCGCTCCTGTTCATGGGGGAAGAGTACGGCGAGCCGGCGCCGTTCCTGTACTTCACGAGCCACGGCGACCCCGATCTCGTCGAGGCCGTGCGCCGGGGCCGCCGCGAGGAGTTCCGCGGGTGGGACGCGGGCGCGGAGGTCCCGGATCCGCAAGATCCCGCGACGTTCGAGCGCTGCAAACTGCACGACGGGCTCCGGCACGAGCCGCCGCATCGGGCGCTGCTCGACTTCTACACCGAGTTGATCCGGCTGCGGCGAACGCTTCCGGCCCTGGCGCCGCCGGCGCGGGACGCGGTGCGCGTGGAGGTCCTCGAGGGCACGCGCGTGCTCGTCGTGCGTCGCGGCCAGCCGGCGGCGCCCGCCGTGGCGGTCGTGAACTTCGATCACGCCGCGACGGCGGCGCGGGTGCCGCTGGACCCGGGACGGTGGATCGCGGCCCTCGATTCCGCGGACGCCGCGTGGGGTGGGCCCGGCGGCGCGGCGGCGCCGCTGGTCGAGTCCGACGGCGCCGTCGTGCTGCCGCGTCCCGGCTTGTCGTTTCTCCTGCTGGTCCGCGCGCCCGCGCGGTGACCGCGGGCAAGGCCGCCGCGGCGGGTCCGGTCGAGACGCTCCACGCGAAATTGCGTACAATCGTGGGGAGACGCGCGTCTCGGCGCGTCCCAGGGGAGGCACGGTGAGATGAGCACGCCTTCGACCGAGCGCACCAAGGTGCGGCGCCATCCCGAACGCGGCGAGTATGACCGCGCCGCCATCGATGCGATCCTGGACGCGGGGCTGTACTGCCACGTCGGGTTTGTCGATCGGGGCCAGCCGTTTGTGATCCCCACGATCCACGCGCGCGTCGGCGATCTCGTTTACCTGCACGGGTCCGCGGCCTCGCGGATGCTCGGCACGCTCGGCGGCGGCATCGCCGCCTGCCTGACGGTGACGCTGCTCGACGGCCTGGTGCTGGCGCGGGCCGTCTTCAGCCACTCGATGAACTACCGCTCCGTGGTGGTGTTGGGGACCGCGACCGAGGTCGTGGATCCGGCGGAGAAGCTCGCCGCGCTCGAAGCGATCGTCGAGCATGTCGTGCCGGGGCGGTGGGCCGACGCGCGGCTTCCGTCCGAGAACGACATGCGCGCCACGCGGGTGCTGCGGATGCCGCTCGACGAGGCCTCGGCCAAGATCCGCAGCGGGCCGCCCAAGGACGCGGCGGACGATCTCGGGCTCGGCATCTGGGCGGGGGTCATCCCGCTCACGCTCGTCCCCGGTGTGCCCGTGCCGGATCCCGCGCTGCCCGCGGGGATCCCGGTCCCGGGCTACGCCGCGCGGTATCGCGTGGAGGGCCGGCGCCGATGGGAATCCTGACCGCGGAGATGCGGCGCGTCGTCGGCGAGCAGCGGCTGGGATTCGCCGCGACCGTGTGCCCGGACGGCACGCCCAATCTCTCGCCGAAGGGGACGACGCGAGTGTGGGACGATGATCATCTGGTGTTTGCCAACATCTGCTCGCCTGGCACCGTGGCCAACCTGCGGGCCAACCCGGCGATCGAGATCAACGTCGTCGACGCCGCGGTGCGCAAGGGGTATCGGTTCAAGGGGACCGCGACCGTGCTGACCGCCGGGCCGCTCTACGAGCGGATCATGGAAGCGTACCGCACCGAGTACGGGCTCGAGCCGGAGTTCTACCGGCGCATCGACGGCGTGGTGCTGATCGCGGTCGAGCGGGCCGCGCCGCTCATCTCGCCCGCCTACGACGCCGGCGCGACCGAGGACGAGGTCGGCCGGCCCTGGCTCCAGTACTGGGAGACGTTGTGGGCGGAGCGGGCGCACCGCCGCGCCTGATCGTCTCCGGCCGCGGGATGCGCGGGCCCGGTCGATGGCTCGGGTCGCGCCGCATCCCCGACGACACGCGCGCCGTCGATCCCGCGCTCAGCGAGGAGGCACATCCATGTTTCCGGAGGAGGGCGCGGTGCTCAAGGACGGGGGGACCACCGGGTTCTCAACCGTGCTCGTGCTCAACAGGGCGAAGGACCTCGTGGTCTTCGTGGTCGCGAACAGCGGCAGCGACGTGCCGATCGACGCGATGGGTCTGACGCTTGCGCGAACGATCCGCTGATCTGGCGCGCCGCCCGGATGGGCGCTGCCCCGGTGTAGGCGCAGGGACGTCTCAGGACGGTGACGGGCTCTCCGCCCCGGTCACCTCGGCGACTGTCGTCTGCTCCCACTCCTCGCCCGGCCGGATGGCCAGCGGCCACCGCAGGTGCAGCATCGTCCCCTGGAAGTTCTTCTCGATCCCGCTCTCCGAGTTGCTGATCGTGAACAGCGGCAGCGCCCACACCGCTGGGGGCTCGGAGGGCACGAACGCGATCGTGAGGCCTGAGTGGTGCTCCGCGACCTCGACCCGCTCGCACCGCTCGTACGCCGTGACCTCGTGCAGGGACTGGGGGCCCTCGCCGGCGTTGAGCGTCACGTCCTCGGGCACGCCGAAGACGCCGAGGTTCCACTCCTCGTCGAGGACCGCATTGAGCGGCGTTTTCCCGGTCCAGCGCACGCGCGTCGTGTGCATCAGCCCGCGGTGCCCGGCGGCGGCTTCGATGGTGCGCTCGATCACGCACTCGCCGTCGGCCAGCAGCGCGCGCCGGGTCAGCAGCGCCCGGATGGCGGTCGGCGTGCGCTCGACGCGCGCGGCGTAGTCGCCCCACCCGAACTCTCCCCGCTCGTCCTGCTCGTCGCGCGCGAGCTGCTCGGGCGTCACGCCCGGATGCAGCAGGTGGACGCGCAGCGTCGGCCGCCGGACGCGATCGTAGGCAAACCACCGCATGAGATCCGCCTGCGCGAGGGGCGGCACGACGGTGTCTCCCGGCTCCGGCGCGCCTCCTTCGGCCCGATCGTGGGCGGCGCCGTCCTCCGTGCGCGCGTCCCGCAGCGCCGCGTGGTACGCTTCGGGGCGGCGCGTGAGCACGTTGCCCAGATGCCGGCGGGCCGGCCGGTCATGCCACTCGACGATGCTGCCGCCGCGCGCCGGGCTCACGGTGCAGACGGCGACGTCGGTGGCGAGCCGGACGTCCGGGCGGCCGTCGCCGTCCAGATCCTCCGTCTCGCTGTCGGCGTAGGGCTCCGCGTGAGCGGCCCCGTCGGCGATCGCCTCCGCGGTGATCAGGTGGCTGAAGGCGGCCCCGCGGATGTGCGGGAGGTAGACGCCGCCGAACACGCCGTGCCAGTACGGGCAGTTGCACTGTCCCGCCCACAGCGCATCGCGCGCGCGGGCCCGCTCCGCGCCGGGCGACATCGCGTGGACCTTGCGGCTGGCGCGGAGGCTGAGATGGTGCATGGTGTTGACCTCGGCGTACTTCACGAGAAAGTGCCGCCAGAAGCCGCCGCGCAGCAGCGGGGTCAGCTCGGACCGTCCGCCCTCGTCGAGCTCCCTCCGGAACGCCTCGAGGCGGGTCGCCTGCGCGGGCGGCAGCGCCCACTGCGCCATTTCGTCGTACGTCCCGGTCGGCAGGTAGATCCGCCCGGCCGCCGTGTTGGCGCGCCGGTACTCGCCGGGCGTCACCAGGTCGAGCCACGGCTCCGCTTCGAGCGCGGCGAAGAAGCGGTCCACCCAGCGTCGTTCCCAGCACAGGGCGTACGTCGTCGGCCACAGCCCGAACTTCTCGCCGTCGTCGCCCATCAGCGCGAGGTCCAGCGGGGCGACGCGCCCCTCCGTCCGGACGTCCTCGTCCGCGAGCGAGCGCAGGTACGCGATGACCTCCTCGGGGGCGGCCCAGGGGATCAGGTAGCGCAGTTTGCGCAGGCTCGGGAACACGGCCAGGGGGACGCCTTGGTCCTCGGTGAGGTAGTAGCCGAACAGCTGACGGTCCTCCAGCCCGACCGCCTGGAAGTGGGTGTCGTCGACGATCACGTACCGCACGCCGGTCTCGCCGATCGACCGCGCCAGCTGCGGCTCCCAGACGCGCTCGGCGAGCCAGAGTCCCTCGGCCGCCGTGCCGAACTCGTCGCTGACAGCGCGCGTGAGCTTCTCGATCTGGCCGCGCCGGTCGGCGTCGGGGATGATCGCGAGCACCGGCTCGTAGTACCCGCCCGTCAGCATCTCCACCTGGCCGCGGCCGACGAGCGACCGCACGCGCCGCAGCAGCTCGCGCCGGTGTGCGCGGAGCCAGTCGAGGAGCGGCCCCGTGTAGTGCAGGGCCAGCCGGATCTTGGGATGCCGCTCCAGCGCCGCGATCATCGGCTCGTACGCGGCGTCGGTCGCCTTGGCGAAGACCTCGTCGAAGTTGCCGACGGGCTGGTGGTTGTGGATGACGAGCGAGAGTGACACGCGGTGCATTGACCCGGCGGGCGTCACTCGACGCGCCGCAGGACGACGACGGAGCGGCCCTCGCACGCCACCTGCTGGCCGGCCTCGAGGGTCTCCACAGCGTTCGCCGGGACGTCGTCCCTTGTGTCCAGGACCGCGGTCCACCGCCGGCCCCACGCCCGCCCGGGCAGCGTGAACGGCAGCGGCTCATGGTGCGCGTTGAACATGAGGTAGTAGCTCGCGTCCGCGACGCGTTCGCCCCGCGGTCCCCGGCCGGCGATCGCCTCGCCGTTCAGGAAGACCCCGAGCGATTTCGCGAACCCGCTGTTCCAGTGCTCGTCCGACATCGCTTCTCCGTCCGGCGTGAACCAGCTGATGTCCTCTACCTTCGTGCCCCGCAGCGGGCGTCCCTGGAACCAGCCCCGCCGTCGGAAGGTGGGGTGCGCCCGGCGCAGCCCGATCACGAGGCGCGGTGAACTCCAGCAGCGTCCCGTCCGCGCGCTCCCAATCGAACCACGAGAGCTCGTTGTCCTGGCAGTACGCGTTGTTGTTGCCGTGCTGCGTGCGCCCGATCTCATCGCCGCCGAGCAGCATCGGCACGCCCTGCGAGAGGAACAGGGTGGTGAGGAAGTTGCGCTGCTGGCGGGCGCGGAGCGCGTTCACCGCCGGGTCGTCCGTCGGGCCTTCCGCCCCGCAGTTCCACGACCGGTTGTTGGGTCTCCCCGTCGCGGTTGTCCTCGCCGTTCGCCTCGTTGTGTTTCTCGTTGTACGACACGAGGTCGCGCAGCGTGAACCCGTCGTGCGCGGTGACGAAGTTCACGCTGGCGTACGGCCGGCGGCCGGTCGACACGTAGAGATCCGAGCTGCCGGTCAGGCGGGACGCGAACTCCGGGAGCGTCTGGTCGGTCCCGCGCCAGTAGTCGCGGATCGTGTCCCGGTACTTGCCGTTCCACTCCGACCACAGCGGCGGGAAGTTGCCGACCTGATACCCTCCCTCGCCCACGTCCCAGGGCTCCGCGATCAGCTTGACGTCGCGCAGCGTCGGGTCCTGCTGGATGACGTCGAAGAAGGCGGAGAGCCGGTCGACTTCGTGGAGCTCCCGGGCGAGCGTCGCGGCCAGATCGAACCGGAACCCGTCGACGTGCATCTCCACCACCCAGTAGCGCAGGCTGTCCATGATCAGCTGCAGCACGTGGGCGTTGCGCATGTTGAGGCTGTTGCCCGTGCCGGTGTAGTCCATGTAGTACCGGGGTTGATCGGCGACGAGGCGGTAGTACGACGCGTTGTCGATCCCTTTGAACGCCAGCATCGGCCCGAGGTGGTTGCCCTCTGCGGTATGGTTGTAGACGACGTCGAGGATCACTTCGAGCCCCGCCGCGTGCAGGGCTTTAACCATCTGCTTGAACTCGCCGACCTGCTCGCCGCGCTGGCCCCCGGCGGCGTACTCGTTGTGCGGCGCGAGAAAGCCGATCGAGTTGTAGCCCCAGTAGTTGCGCAGCCCCCGCTCCACGAGATGCGCGTCGTGCACGAACTGATGGATCGGCATGAGCTCGACCGCGGTGATGCCGAGGGCGGTGAGGTGCGCGAGCGCGGCCGGATGCGCCAGCCCGGCGTAGGTGCCGCGGATCTCGGGCGGCAGGTCGGGATGGCGCGCCGTGAAGCCGTTGACGTGGAGCTCGTAGATCGTCGTGTCGTGCAGCGGCACCCGCAGCGCGCGGTCGTTGCTCCAGTCGAACACGCCGTCCACCACGACCGAGCGCGGGACGTACGGCGCGCTGTCGGTGTCGCTCGGCGCGCCTTCCGGATCGTCGAACCGGTAGGGAAAGACGGCCGGATTCCACGACACCCCGCGCTCGATCGCCTTCGCGTAGGGGTCGAGCAGGAGCTTGGCCTCGTTGCAGCGGTGTCCTTGGTCGGGCGCCCAGGGGCCGGCGACGCGGAATCCGTACCGCTGGCCGGGGCGGACCCCGGGGACGTAGCCGTGCCACTGGAACCCGGTGACCTCCGGCAGCGGCACGCGCTGCTCCCGGTCGTGCTCGTCGAAGAGGCAGAGATCCACCCGCTCGGCGACCTCCGAGAAGAGCGCGAAGTTGACGCCGACGCCGTCGTACGTGGCGCCGAGCGGATGCGGGCGGCCCGGCCAGATCTCCATGGCGTTACCCCTCCCCCGGTGCCGGCGCGTCCCGGCGCTCGCTGTGCCACACCGTCCACTGCCACCACGGCTCGCCCGGTGAGACCTCGGTTTCGAACGTCCGGGACTCCCCGGACAGCACCTCGGTCCACCGCCGGGACGCCAGGCCGTTCGGCAGCGGCACGCGCGTGCCGCTCCAGCCGCCGAGCCGGTCGAGCGCCGCCGGAAAGCGGGGCACCAGCACCATCAGCGCCTCGTCGCCGGCGTCGCGCGCGAACGCGATGAGGTGTTCGGCCTGGGGGCCTTCGGCGTCGAGCGGCCGGTACCCGCCGGCGAACAGCGCCGGATGCGCGGCCCGAAACCGCAAGAGGCGCACCATCACGTAGACCTTGGCCCGGTCGTCGGCCGCCTCGATCCACGCGTAGAGCTCGGAGGCGGCGGGGCGCGCCAGCAGCGGCTCGACGGCATCGAGCAGCGCGCGCCGCGCGTCGAAATCCACCGGCCGGCGGTTGTCGGGGTCCACGAGCGACACGTCGAGCATCTCGTTGCCCTGGTAGAAATCCGGCACGCCCGGCGTCGTCAGCTTGAGCACGAGCTGGCTCAGACCGTTGGCGAAGCCGAACCGCGCCACGACCCCGGCCAGGCGTTCGATCGCGCGGTCGACGCGGGGGTCCGCGGCCATGCCGCGCACGAAGGCGTCGAGGTCGGCTTCGTACGCGGCGTGGGGATCGAGCCAGCTGGTGGATTCCTTCGCCTCGCGGCTTGCCTTCTGCATGTACGCGGCGAGGCGGTCGGCGAGCGCCGCGCGGTCCGCGCCGACCCACAGCGTGACGAGGGTCTGATAGAACAGAAACTCGTCGGCGCGCGACGGCCCGTGCGCTCCGCGGTGGCGCCGCGCGATGCGCGAGAGCAGTCCGACGGCGCGGCGCCACTCCTCTGGCACGTCGGCGAGCACGATCATGCGCATCCGCGTGTCCTCGCCGCGCTTGTGATCGTGCGTGGCGGTGGCCAGCAGCGTGTCCGGGTAGCGCAGGGCGCGGAAGCGCGCTCTGGCGTGGAACGCCTGCAGCGTCATGCCGAAGCGGTCCGGGTCGCCGCCGACCTCGTTGAGGGCCGCGAGCGGCAGGTGCCGGTAGAAGGCCGTGTCTTCGAGGCCCTTGGCGGTGACGGGCGCGGTGTACTGCTGGAACCGGCCGATCCACTCGGCCCGCGTGGGCCCGAACGCGTCGGAGGGAAGCTCGGTCAGCACGCGCGCGATGAACGAGTACACCGTCGGCTCGGTGCCGGGGTTCCGGAGGCGCGCGGTCTGCACCGCCTCGCGAATGACCGCCGACGCCACCTCGCGGTCGTGGGGCAGGTAGGTGCGGTACCGCGGGAACGCCGCGACGATCTCGGCCAGGGCCTCCCGCAGCGCCTCGAACGTGAAGTCGCGCGTGTGGTAATCCGCCTCCGAGATGCGGTCGAGCCCGTACGCGAGCCGGAACAGCTCACCGCCGAGCGCCGTCGCCATCACCAGCCGCTTCGCGTCGTGCACGACGGCCGCGTAGGACCGTGTGATGCCGGTGAACCGGCGGTACACGCGGTCGAGCGGGATCTGACCGGTGGGCTGCGTCAGCGCCTGCATGGCGTCGTTGAGGAACTGGTACCCGACCGTGCCCTCGACCGGCCACTCCGCGGGCACCGTCTCCCCCGCGGCGAGGATTTTCTCGACCCAGATCCTCTGGGCGCCGAGCGCTTTGACGGCCTGCAGGTAGCCGTGCGGATCGAAGAGGCCGTCGATGTGGTCGATGCGGACGCCGTCGATGCCGCGCTGCGCGAGGATGTGTCCGAGCAGCCGGTGGTCCTCGGCAAAGACCTCGGGCCGCTCCATCCGCAGACCGATCAGCTCGTTCACGTCGAAGAAGCGGCGGTAGTTGATCTCGTCGGCCGCGGTCTGCCAGTACGACAGCCGCCAGTGCTGATGCTCGAGGATGGCGTGTAGCTCGGCCCCGCGCACCTGGGCGAGCGCCGCGTTGAGCGCATCCGGCGCCACCATCGCCGCCAGCCGCGAGCGCAGCACGTCCGCCCGCGGGCGGTTGTGCGAGGTGAGCGACCGGAACTCCTCCGCGAGCGTCGCGAGGGCGCCCGCCTCGGGGTCGTCGCGCCCCGGCAGCGTCGCCGCGAGCGCCTCCCCGTAGCTCGGCAGCGCCAACGCGAACCGGTTGCCGAAGTAGTCCGCCGCGATCGCCGCGTCGTCGTAGCGCAGCGCGATCTCGCCCCGGTCCAGCGCCTCGCCGTAGGTGCTGCCGAGCACCGGAAGCAGGATCTTCCCCGCGAGCTCCGGCTTGAGGGGCTCCCACTCGATGTCGAACTGCTCCGCGTACGGCGAGTGCGGGCCCCACGCCAGCACGTCCTGCCACCGCGCGTTCTGCGGGCCCGCGTACGCGTGGTTCGGAACGAAGTCGAGGATCATGCCGAGCCCCGCGTCCCGGGCGGCGTCGAGCAGCTGCCAGAACGCGTCCGCGCCGCCGAGCTCCTCGCGGATGCGGTTGTGGTCCACGACGTCGTAGCCGTGGGTGCTGCCGGGCCGCGCGTCGGTGATCGGCGACAGATACAGATGGCTGACGCCGAGCCGGCGGAAATAGTCGAGCTGCGCCCGCACCCCGTCAAACCCCAGGTCCGGGCCGAGCTGCAGCCGGTATGTGGCGATCACAGACAGCGGACTGCTCGCAGGAGACGCGCCATCGCACCGGGATTATCCCCGCCTGCGGCGCGCGGCAACCGCGACGCCGCCATGCCGGCGGGTTAGTCCGCCGGCAGGCCTTCCAGGGCGGCGGCGTGGGCGTGCGCGTACACGCTGCCGCGCGGCATGAACGCGATGACGGTGGCCAGCCCGAGCACCGTCAGCGTGAGACCGACGAAGAACGTGCCGTGCACCGCGTGCGCGAGCGCGAGGCGCAGCGCCTCGTGCGCGCCCGGCGTCAGATGCCGCTGGACCGCGGGATCGAGCACGACCTGCGGGTCGACCAGCGGCGGCAGCCCGAGCCGCGTCTGGCCGGCGAGCGCCCGCAGGCGCGCCTCCAGGATGGCGATGAGGACCGCGCCCTGGACGCTCACGCCGATCGCGCTCCCGACGTTTCGGCTGAACACGTTGATCGACGTGACGAGGCCCCGCAGCGGGCGCTCGACCGCGTTCTGCATCGCGATGATGAACATGGTGCCGGTCATGCCCATGCCCAGCCCGAGCACGCCCATGATCGCGACCACGCTCCAGGGGCCGTTCCGAGCGCTGAGGAGGGTCAGCAGCGCAAACCCGCACGCGTTGAGCGACATGCCCGTGATGATGACGGGCCGGAACCCGACGCGCAGGGCCGCGCGCCCCCCGATGAAGCTGCCGACCGCCCACACCGCCGAGAACGGGATGAGGGTGGCGCCGGCGATGGTGGCGCTCGTGCCCATCACGCCCTGGACGAGGAGCGGGACGTAGGCGACCGTGCCGAAGAGGCCGACCCCGAGCAGGAAGCCGCCTACGCAGCCGACCGCCACGAGCGGGTTGTGAAACAGGTTGAAGGGCAGGAACGGGTGCGGGCTGCGCTGTTCGACCCGCACGAACAGCAGCAGGAGCGCGGCGCTGCTCGCCGCGAGCGCCGCCGCCTGGGGCGACCACCACGGGAACGCCCCGCCGCCCCAGAACAGCAGGAGCAGCAGGACCGTGACGCTCGCGGAGACCAGGCCGATGCCCGCGTAGTCGATCGCGCCGGCCCGCGACACCGGCGGCTCCTTGAAGAAGGCGACGAGGATCAGGATCGTGACCAGCCCGGCCGGCAGGTTGATGAAGAAGATCCAGCGCCACGACACGTGGTCCGTCAGGAACCCGCCGAGCACCGGGCCGACGATCGACGCGATGCCCCACGTGGCGCTGAAGATGCCCTGGACCTTGAGGCGCTGCTCGAGCGGGTACAGGTCGGCGACGATCGTCAGCGCGATCGGCAGGATCGCGCCCCCGCCGATGCCCTGCACGAACCGGAAGGCGACGAGCGCGCCCATCGACCGTGCGAAGCCGCATACGACGGAGGCGCCGACGAACACGAGGATGCCGGCGAGATACATGTGCTTGCGGCCGTACAGGTCCGCGAACTTGCCCGCGATCGGGGTCATCACGACGAATGCGATCTGGTACGCGGCGAAGACCCACGAGTAGAGGGCGAGCCCGCCGAGCGCGCCGACGATCGTCGGCATCGCGGTCCCCACGGCGGTCTGGTCCACGCCGCTGAGAAACATCCCGAGCATCGCGGCGAGGGTGACGACGGTGCGGCGCGTCACGAGAGGCCCCACCCCAGCCGGCCCGGGATCATCACGCCCTGCGGATCATAGGCGGCGCGCAGCTTCCGCATCAGTTCGAGGCCGCCCGGCTCGGCGCCCCACACCGCGAGCTGCGCCTTGAGGGCCGGCGGGGCCGACTCGACCACCGCGTAGCCCCCCGCGTCCGCGGCGGCGCGTCCGAGCGACTCCGCGGCGTCCCGCGCCTGCGCGGCCGGCGCGGCGGCGTAGACGAGGCCGACGCCGGCGTGCGCGACGATCTCGACCGGCTCGGCGTCCGCCCGGGGTGAGGCGAGTGCCTGGGCCAAGGCGACCCAGCGCGCGATCGGGGCGCCGGCCCGCCACACGACGCGTCCCGGATGAGTCTCCGGGGACGGAAACTCCGCGATCGCGTCCCACAGAGCGCGGTGGACCGGGCCCTCGAGCACGTCCATCCGCGCGGGTGCCTGGACGAGCGAGCGCATCTCGTCGATGTGCCGCGTCCGGCTCTCTTCGAGGCCCTCGGCCAGCATCAGCACGCCCCACGCGTTCCCGTCCGCGCCTGGCATCCCCGCCGCGGCGGCGAGCCGGCGGAGCGCGGGCGGGTTGACGGCTTCGAGCGCCGCGGGGAGGAGCTGGGACCGCATCACCGATGTCACGAGCGCGCGGGCCGCCTCGAGATCGGGCACCGCGACCGCGATCGTGACGCCGTCCCCGGGCAGCGGCGAGATCTTGAACGTCGCTTCCGTGATCACGCCCGCGCCGCCGAGGCTGCCGATGAACAGCTTCCCGAGGTCGTAGCCGGCCACGTTCTTCACGACCTTGCCGCCGGCTTTGATCACCTCCCCGGTCGGGAGCGCGACGCGGATGCCGATCAGGAGATCTCGGACCGAGCCCCACAAGAGGCGCCGCGGCCCGTTGCGGTTGGCGGCGACGACGCCGCCCACGGTCGCGCGCGCCGCCCCGGGCGGATCGAGCGGCAGCCATTGGTTGTGGACGGCGAGCTCGGCCTGGAGGTCGCGCAGCCGCGTGCCGGCGCGCACGGCGACGACATAGTCCGCGGGCGTATAATCCGTGATCCCGGTCTGCCGCGTCGTCTCGATCACGAGGTCCGCGCGCGACGGGACCGTCCCAAGATGCTGGTGCGCCCCGGCGCCGCGCGGCAGCACGCCCGCCCCGCACTCCCCGGCCGCGGCGAGCAGTGCCCCGGTCTCCTCCGCGGTGGCGGGGCGGGCGAGGAGCGACGGCACCACGCCGTCCACCGCGTAGGCCGCGAGCGAGGCCGGATCCGCGACGACGTGGTCCGCGCCGACGATCGCCCGGGCGCGGTCGACGAGGGCGTCGGTCATGACGCGGGTGCGGCCGGCTTGGCCGCCGCGTCCGCGGCGGCGTACGCGCGGTCGAGCAGGTCGATGAGATGGTGCACTTCGACGTGCGCGCCGCGCGCGCGGATGCCGGCGCCGAGCTGCAGCATGCAGCCCGGGTTCGGGGCGACGATCATCTCGGCGCCGGTCTGTTCGACCGCGTCCATCTTCTCCTCGAGGATGCGGCGCGAGTACGCGGGCTGCACGACGTTGTAGATGCCGGCGCTGCCGCAGCAGCGGTCCGATCCCTGGAGCTCGATGAGCTCCAGGCCGGGAATGCGGCGCAGCAGGTCGCGGGGCTGCCGGCGGATGCCCTGGCCGTGCACGAGGTGGCACGGATCCTGGTACGTGACCCGCGCCCGCACCTCGCCGAGCTCGCCCACGAGCCCGAGCGCCCCGAGAAACTCCGAGATGTCGCGGCACCGCCGGCTGTATTCCTCGGCCCGCGGCGCGTACGCCGGGTCGTCGCGGAACAGCACGTCGTATTCCTTGCTGGTCGCGCCGCAGCCGGCGGCGTTGATGATGACCGCGTCCACGTCCGCGCCGAGAAACGTCTCGATGTTCCGGCGGGCCATCCGCTTGGCCGCGTCCCGCTCGCCGTTGTGAATGTTCAGCGCGCCGCAGCAGCCCTGGTTCTTCGGGACCACGACCTCGCACCCGTTGCGCTGCAGGACGCGGATCGTCGCCTCGTTGATGTCCGCGAACAAGAGCGGCATGACGCAGCCGCTGAGGAGGCCGACGCGGGCGCGCCGCGTGCCGATCGCCGGGTAGACGTCGTGCGGCGCGAAGAACGCGTCGGGGACCTGGGGCAGGAGCGACTCCATCTCGGCGAGCCGCGCCGGCATGAGGTGCAGGGCCCGTGCGAGCCGGCCGAGGCCGCTGCGCTGGTAGAGCCGCAGGAGGCGGGCGCCCGCGCGGAGGCGGCCGGGGTAGGGCATCAGCTGGCGCATCGCGGCGAGCGTCATCCGCCGCGCGAGCGGCGATCCGGTGGGGCCGATCTCGGCGCGCGCGGCCTCGATGATCGTGCCGAACTTGACACCCGCGGGACATGCCGTTTCGCACGCGCGGCACCCGAGGCACACGTACATGTGCTCCTCGAACCGCGCGTCGATCGGGATCCGCCCCTGCGCCGCCGCTTCGACGAGGTGAATGCGGCCGCGGGGCGACTCGGGCTCGACGCCCAGCAGGCGGTAGGTGGGACACGCTGGCAGGCAAAACCCGCACTGGATGCACTTGTCCAGCTCGGGAATCAGCAGGCGCGGAATCGGCTGCGCCGCCGGGATCTCCCGGGAGGCGGAGGGCTGGGCTGCGGTCGTGACCTGCGTGGCCATCGGAACGGCTCCTCTGCTCGGGTTCGCTAGATCCACAATCCGGACGCCGCGAGGCGGCGCGGCCGGTTCGTCAGCAGCTCTCCGCACGAGACCGGCGTCGGGAACACTTTGTAGGGGTTCATGCGGTCGTCTGGATCGAACGCCGTCTTGAGCCGGCGCTGGGCCGCGAGGTCGGCGTCCGAGAAGATCCACGGCATGTAGTTGTTCTTCTCGAACCCGATCCCATGTTCCCCGCTGATGCTGCCGCCGGCGGCGACGCACGCGGCCAGCATCTCTTCGCTCGCCGCCAGCACGCGCTCGCTCTCGCCCGGAACCGCGGCGTCGTACGGGATCAGCGGGTGGAGGTTGCCGTCCCCCGCGTGAAACACGTTGGCGACCCGGATCTGGTACCGGCCGGCGATGTCGACGATCCGGTGCATGATCGCGGGGAGCTGGCTGCGCGGGACCACCGCGTCGTGCAGGTAGTAGTTCGGGGCCAGCCGCCCCATCGCGCCGAACGCGCCCTTCCGCGCGGCCCAGTAGAGCGCGCGCTCCTCCTCGGACTTGGCGACCCGCACCTCGCGCGCGCCGCTCTCGCGGCACAGGCGTTCGACGATCTCGGCGGAACGCGCGAGGCTCTCGCGCACGTCCTCGACCTCGATCAGGAGCACGGCGCCCGCATCGTACGGCAGCCCGGCGTGGACCGCGGGTTCCACCGCCTCGACCGTGAGATGATCGAGCATCTCGAGCGACGTCGGACCGATGCCCGACGCGATGATGTCGGCGACCGCCTGGCTCGCCGCTTCGATCGTCGCGAAGATCCCGAGCATCGTCCGAACCGCCTCGCGCCGCCGCATCAGGCGGACGGTGACCTTGGTGACGATGCCGATCGTGCCCTCGGAGCCGACGATCAACCCCACGAGGTCGAGGCCGGGCTCGTCGGCGCCGCGGCCGCCCACTTGGACGATCGTCCCGTCGGGCAGCGCCATCTCGAGGCCGAGGACGTGATTGGTCGTCACGCCGAACGCGAGCGTGTGGACGCCCCCGCTGTTGTTCGCCACGTTGCCGCCGATGCTGCACGCCGACTGGCTGCTCGGGTCCGGGGCGTAGAAGTACCCGTCGCGCTCCACGGCGCGGGTGATGTCGAGGTTGATCACCCCCGGCTCGACGACCGCACAGCGGTTGTCGAGATCCACGGACAGGATCCGGTTCATCTTGCTCATCGAGACGACGACGCCGCCGATCGGCGTGATCGAGCCGCCGGAGAGGCCCGTCCCGCTGCCGCGCGCGATCACCGGCACGTCGAAGCGCGCGGCGATCCCCAGGACCGCCACGACCTCTTCGGTCGATGTCGGGAGCACGACGAGGTCCGGCAGCGACGTCAGCACGGACCCGTCGTACTCGTACGCGATGAGGTCCGCGGGGTGGTTGAACACCCGGTCCGGGGCCAGCGCACCGCGCAGGGCGCGCGCGAACGCGTCCCGATCTTCGATGCGGCGGCGCACATCGGCAAGTTCCACGGCGTTCTTTAGTATAGCATCCCGTGACGAGAGGACCCCGCGGCGGCCCGCGGCGAACTCGTCTGCGGTCGTGTCCGGCCCGCGGGGAGCCAGGGAGGGTCGGGCGGCGGAGTCCCGATGCGCGTCTTCACGATCGGACATTCGACCCGCACCCTGGAGGAGTTTGTCGACCTGCTGCGGAGCGCCGGGGTGCGGACGCTGGTCGATATCCGCACCGTGCCGCGGTCGCGGCGCGTGCCGCAGTTCAACCAGGATGCGCTGGCCGTGAGCCTGCCGTCGTTCGGCATCCGCTACCATCACCTCGGCGCGCTCGGCGGTCTCCGGAAGCCGCGCGCGGACTCGACCAACACGGCGTGGCGCAACGCGAGCTTCCGCGGGTTCGCCGACTACATGCAGACGCCGGAGTTCGACGCGGCCCTGCGGTCGCTGCGGCGCATCGCCGACGCCGAGGGTCCGGTCGCGATCATGTGCGCCGAGGCCGTGCCGTGGCGCTGTCACCGCTCGCTCGTCGCGGACGCGCTCGTCGCGCATGGGGACACGGTCGTGGATCTCATGGGTCCCGGGAGCAGCCGTGCGCACGCGCTCACGCCGTGGGCGGTGGTCACCGGGACCGCGGTAACCTACCCGGGTCCGCCGCCGGCGCCGGGCCGGCGGGTGCGCGCGGCGCAGACACCGCTCGGCTGACGACGGGCCGCGGCCCGACAAAGGAGCGTGGGAGCATGTCCCAGGATACCGCCCGCAAGGCGTTCGACGAGCTGAAGGAGCACCTCGCCACGGTCTCCGATCTCCAATCGGCGGCGGCCGTCCTTGACTGGGATCAGCACACCTACATGCCGCCCGGCGGCGCGGAGGCGCGGGCGGTGCAGCTCGCGACGCTGGCCAAGCTCGCGCACGAGCAGTTCACGTCCACGCGCACGCAGTCGCTGCTCGATGCGGCCGAGACGCTCGGGGCCGGGCTCGACGCGGACTCCGACGACGCGGCGCTGCTTCGGGTCACCCGGCGCAATCTGACGAAGGCGATCAAGTTGCCGCCCGAGTTCGTGGCGGAGCAGCAGCAGGCGGCGTCGCTCGGCACCTCCGTCTGGCAGGAGGCGCGCGCGCGCAACGACTTCGCGGCGTTCCGCCCCCACCTCGAGCGGCTGTTCGAGTTCGCGAGGCGGGAGGCCGATTATCTTGGCTATCGCGAGCACCCCTACGACGCGCTGCTGGACGACTGCGAGCCGGATCTGACCTCCCGCGAGGTGCGGGCGCTGTTCGACCGCCTGCTCGAAGTGACGGTGCCGCTGGTGCGCGCGATCACAGAGCGCGGGACGGCCGCCCGAGGCGACGTCCTCGATGCCGCATACGCGGAGGCGCCGCAGCGCGCGTTCGGGCTCGCGATGGCGGAGGCGTTTGGCTACGATACGACCCGCGGCCGCCTCGACGTCTCCGCGCACCCCTTCTGCACGGATTTCAGCCGGGACGACGTGCGGATCACGACGCGGTTCCGGCCCAGCGGGCTCGGGGCGATCTTTGGAATCTTCCACGAGTCCGGCCACGCGATGTACGGGCAGGGCATCCCGGCATCGCTGTCGCGCACGCCGCTCGCCGACGGGGCGGGCATGGGCATCCACGAGTCCCAGTCGCGGATGTGGGAGAACCTGGTTGGGCGCAGCCGCGGATTCTGGGAGCACGCGTTCCCCGCCCTCCGCAGGGCGTTCCCCGCGCAGCTCGGGGTCCTCGATGCGGACACGTTCTACCGCGCGATCAACCGCGTGCGGCCGACGCTCATCCGGATCCACGCGGACGAGGTCACGTACAACCTTCACATCATCCTGCGCTTCGAGCTCGAGCAGGCGGTGATCAGCGGGGCGCTGCGCGTCGCCGACTTGCCGGAGGCGTGGAACGCGAAGATGGCCGCGTACCTCGGACTGACGCCACCCACGGACGCCGACGGGGTGATGCAGGACACGCACTGGGCCGCCGGCCTGATCGGCTACTTTCCGTCGTACACGATCGGGAACGTCGCGTCGGTGCAGTTGTTCGAGGCCGCGCGGCGGGCGCACCCGGACCTGGTCGACCGAATCCGGCACGGCGAGTTCGAGACCCTGCTCGCGTGGATGCGCGCGCACGTGCACGCGTACGGCCGGAAGCTCACGCCGCGCGATCTCATGATTCGCGCGACCGGCGGCCCGCTCACCCCGGAGCCGTACCTCGCGTATCTACGGGAGAAGTTCGGGGAGCTCTACGGGCTCGATCAGTAGCAGATCGGCGTCGCGGCGGCGGACGGCCCGACCACGCCCTGGAGCTGGCCCGTCGCGGCGACCGCCCGATTCTGCCCGGGCGCCGGCAGCGGCGGGATCACGACCTGCGGCGCGTACACCGTCACGCCGGGCAGCGACGGCATCGTCGTCAGCGTCGGGACCACGTACGCGCCGGTCTGAGGCTGCGGGGTCAGCAGGATGACGGGCGGCACGGTCGTGGTGGGGCCGGCCGCGGTGCCCTTGGGCGTGCCCAGCGACAGGGGCGGCTGCGCGGCCGGCGCGGCCGGTCCGGCGAGCGGGCCCGTCGGCGCGGTCATGCAGACCAGCGTGTGGGAGGGCGCGCTGTCGGCCACCGCGGCAGCGGGCAGCGCGGCCGCCGCCGCGAGCAGGATCACCAGCATCAACGTCCTCGTGAACGTACGCATCGAATCGCTCCACGCAGGCCGGACTCCGGCGCCGCCTGCCGAGTATGCTCTCCCCACTAGTGTACCGCGTTCCTGGCGCGCCCGACAGTCACGTTTCTGTCTTCGGGCGTCGTGGAGCGGCGAGCGCGGGTGTGGATCTCCCCGAGGGTTTACGCGGAGGCGCGGACGATCTCTCCCCCGCGCATGACGAACGCCGGTCGGCGGAGCACTTCGATGTCGGACGCGGGATCGCCGGCGACCGCGATGAGGTCGGCCGCGAGGCCCTCCCGGATGGTGCCCGTGTCGTCGCCGATGCCCATCGCGGCCGCGCCGACCGACGACGCGGCGGCGATGGCCTGCGGGGTCGTGAGGCCGACCTCGCGCAGCAGCGCGACCTCGGTCGCCAGGCCGTCGAACGGCGTGTACCGCCATCCCGCGTCCGTGCCCGCGACGAGGCGCACGCCGGCCGCGTGCATCTTCCGGAAGTTTTCCAGATTGTTCTCGAACGTGCGCCGCCAGCGGTCGACGTACGCCCGCTCCGTCCCCGTGCGCCGGCCCTCGTGCTCCATCGCCGCGATGATGTAGTGGCCGACCGACAGCGTGGTCGTCACCGGCGTGCCGGCCCGCGCCACCGCCTCGGCGGTCGCGGGATCGAACGCTTGCCGGCCGGCTCCGTCGGCCAGAAAGTTGCAGTGTTCGATCTGGTCCGCGCCGGCCGCGAGGACGTACCTGGTCGCGTCCGCGCACAGGGAGTGGATGCCCACCCGCCGCCCGAACCGGTGGGCCTCGTGGACCGCGGCGCGCAGCTCGTCCTCCGAGTACGATGGCAGGTAGGAGATCGTGCCGACGGTGCCGCCGCCGGTCGCCATGATCTTGATGTAGTCGACGCCGTCCTTCAGCAGTGAGCGGACCATGTGGCGCAGCTCGTCCGGACCGTCCGCCTCACCGCCAAAGTACCAGCAGTGGCCGCCCGTGATGGTGATCGGACGGCCGCACAGGTGGAGGCGGGGCAGGTGCGCGTACCCGAGCCGCTGGGCCCTCCGGAGATCGAGCGTCGTGTCCCGCCGTCCGCCGCAGTCGCGCAGCGTCGTGATGCCCGCGTGGAGCGACCGCTGGGCGTTGGCGTACGCGATCGCGACGAGCACCCCGTCGGTCTCCTCCACCGTCGTCTCGAACGGCGTGCCGTCGCCCGGCAGGACCAGATGGACGTGCGCGTCGATCAGCCCCGGCAGCAGGGTGTGGCCGGGGAGATTCACCACCGCGGCGTCGGTCGGCACCGACGCCGGCGCGGTCCCCTGGTAGACGCCGTGAATCTTCCCGGCGTGGATCACCACGACCGGATCGGCGACCGCGGGCGCCCCGCTGCCGTCGAGCAGCCGGGAGGCGCGGACGACGTGCCACGGGGACGGGGATCCGGCGGCCGTCATGCGCTCAGCCCGCCAACTCGCCCGCTTCGATCATCTTCGCGATCCGCTCGATCCGGTCCGCGAACATCTTCTCCCCGAGCTCGGCGCTGGAGTGGCGGGCGTCGCCCAGGATCCCCGTCGGGCTCATCGTGTCCATCGGCGGCGGGACCTTCGACTTCCAGCGGATCGACGCGTCGCCGATGAACCCCTCGCATGCCTTGTCCATCTGCACGAGATCGGGGCGGTGCGCCAGCATCAGCGACGTCTCGCCCTGCGCGGCGTGCACGCCGAGGCGCGCCATCTCCAGCCCCTCGCGCGCGGCGAACTGCTTCGTGTTCTCGAGCCACTCGTCGAAGTCGGTGATCGCGGAGATCCGGATCGCGGCGTGCTCGGCGCGCAGCTTCGGCAGGACGTTCCTGAGCGCGCGGTAGTTGCCGCCGTGGCTGCACAGCAGAATGATCTCGCGAAACCCGTGGTGGGCGAGCGATCGGCAGACGTCCAGAATCGTCGCTTCCAGGACGGGCTCCTCGATGCTGACGGTTCCGGCCATCGGCAGATGCCCCGCGGAGTACCCGAGGGACACGACCGGGGCGACCAGCGCGTCCTTGAGCCGGCGCGCGAGGCGCGTCCCGGTGGCGTAGCCGAGGTAGGTGTCGACGCCGATCGGCATGTGGGGGCCGTGCTGCTCCATCGCGCCGAGCATCACGATCACGCGCCGCTTGCCGCCCGCGATCGCGTCCCGGACCTCCGGCCAGGTCATCTCTTCGATCAAGACCGTGTCCCGCATCTCCCGCCTCCTTCGAATCCCGCCGGCCTGTGCGGCCCGGCGCGGCTTACACCCGCAGGCGCGGGTCCAGCACGTCCCGCAGCCCGTCGCCGAGCAGATTGACCCCGAGCACGGTGATCATGATGGCGATGCCCGGAAACGTCGAGATCCACCACGCGTCCCGAAGATAGTCGCGCCCCTCCGTCAGCATGCGGCCCCATTCGGGCGTCGGCGGCGTGCTGCCGAGCCCGATGAACGATAATCCGGCCGCGGCGAGGATGGACGTCCCCATGCCGAGCGAGGCGGCGACGATGATCGGCGCGCCCACGTTCGGGAGGATGTGGCGGGCCAGGATCACCGGGATCGGCACGCCGATCACCCGCGCCGCCTCCACGTACAGCTGCTCTTTCGCGACGAGCACCGTGCTGCGCACGAGCCGCGCGTACACCGGGATCCCCGAGACGCCGACCGCGATCATCAGGTTTTGGAGGTTTGGACCGAGCACGCTCACGATGCCGAGCGCGAGCAGCACGCCGGGGAACGCCAGCAGGACGTCGATGATCCGCATGGCGACGGCGTCGACGCTCCCTCCCGCGTAGCCGGCCACGAGCCCGACGGTGGTGCCCACGGTCGCGGCGATCACGACCGAGATCGCGCCGACCGTGAGCGAGATGCGCGCGCCGTGCACCACGCGGCTGAAGACGTCCCGGCCGAACGCGTCGGTCCCCATGACGTGCGCCCGGTTCGGCGGCTGCAGCGCCTGGGTGATGTCGATCTTGATCGGGTTCTGCGGGGCGACCGTGTTCTGCGCCAGCGCGATGGCGGACAGGCACACGAGGATGCCCGCGCCGAGCAGCAGGCCTCTGTGCCGGCGGATGCGCGGGGCGAGCATCTGCCAGCGCGTCCGCGTGCGGGTGCGGGCGGCGGGCGCCGCGGCGGCGAGCGCGTCAGCCATAGCGGATTCTCGGATCGACGACGGCGTAGACGAGATCCACCAGCAGGTTGACGAAGACGTACCCGATGGCAAAGACCAGCACGCCGCCCTGCACCAGCGGGAAGTCCTTGTTCAAGATCGCGTTGACGACGAGCCGGCCGAGTCCCGGCCGCCCGAACACCGTCTCGATGAACACCGTGCCGGCGAGCAGCGCGCCGAACTGCAGCCCGAAGATCGTGATGATCGGGATGAGCGCGTTCTGCAGTCCGTGGCGCAGCACGACCGTCGCGCCGTTGAGGCCCTTCGCCCGCGCGGTGTTCATGTACTCGAGGCGCAGCACGTCCAGCATGCTCGAGCGCGTCAGCCGGGCGATGATCGCCGCCGCGCCGACCCCGAGGGCCACCGCGGGCATGATGAGATGGGCGAGGATGTCGCCGATCTGGCCGGGCTCGCCGCCGCCGGCCGCCGGCAGGAGGCCGAAGTAGAGCGAAAAGATGAAGATCAGCATCAGCGCGAGCCAGAACGAGGGCATCGAGATGCCGAGGGTCGCCAGCATCATCGTGGTGACGTCCGCCCACGTGTTCTGGCGGAGCGCGGCGATGATGCCGAGCGTCACGCCCAACGTCGCCGAGATCGCGAGGGCGGCCACCGCGAGCACGACCGTCGAGGGAAAGACCTCTTCGATCTCCTGGGTGACCGGGCGGTCGTCGCGGATGGACATTCCGAGGTCCCCGTGGAGGCCGTTCCACACGAAGCGGCCGTACTGGACCCAGGGCGGGTCGTCCAGGTGGAGCTGCGCCCGCATGTGGGCGATCTGTTCGGGCGTCGACTGAAACTCGCTCAACATCATCTTGACCGGATCGCCCGGGATCAGGTACAGCATCGAAAACACGGCCACCGTCACGCCAAACACCACCGGGATCGTCGCGAGCAGCCGGGCCGAGAGGAAGCGGAGCACGGAGGGCGGAGGAGGGCGGGGCCGGCCCGCGGGCCGGCCCCGCCTACGCGTCTATTTCCCGATCTGAACGTCGGTCATGATGGGGTACGCCGAGTAGTTGTACTTGGTGCCGGTGACGTTGGCCCGGACGACCCAGACCGACAGCTGGTCCACGAGCGGGACCGACACCGCCTGGTCCACGAGCATGTGCTCGATCTTGTCGTAGATCGCCCGCCGCTTCGCCGGATCGGAGGTCGTCCGGCCGTCGACGAGCATCTTGTCGATGTCGGAGTTCGAGTAGCACGCCCAGTTGAAGTTCCCGCCGATGTTCGACGAGTGGAACAGGAAATACAGCCCGTCGGGATCCACGCTGCGCAGGAACAGAATCGGCCCGTTGGTCGCACAGTGGTAGTTGTCCTCGTACCACGGCGGCCGCGCCTGGTTCTTCAGCTGCGCGTCGATCCCGAGCGACAGCAGCTGCCCCTGCAGCAGCTCCGCCTCGGGGGCGTTCCCGTTGCCGTAGTTGATCGAGTTGATGATGAGCGTGAGCGGCTTGCCGCCCTTCATGCGGATGTTGTTCGGCCCCATCGTCCAGCCGTCTTCGTCGAGGATCTGGGCCGCTTTCTTCGGGTCGTACGGATACGCCTGGCACAGCGCCGGATCGTTCAGGGTGTGCAGGGTCAGGGGCGCGCACGCCGCCGTGCCGAGCCCCTTGAACAGGGATTCGACGAACGCTTCCCGGCTGACGCCGTAGTTGATCGCCTGCCGGACTTTGAGGTCGTTGGTCGGCGCGAGCTTCACGTTCAGCATCCAGATCTCGGGCGCGCCGGGGTACGGGACGCTGTCGACGCGCATGGTCTTGTCGGCCCGCAGGCTGGCGAGCGTGGCCGCCGGCACCTGCAGCGTGCTGATCATCTGCGTCTCGCCCGACTGGACCGTGGTCACGCGCGTGCTCGCCTCGGGGATGAACTTCCAGATGACCCGGTCGACGTACGGCGCGCCCTGGTGATCGCTCCACGGGGCGCGGCGGTTGTACGCCGCGTTCTTGACGAGCGTCACATGGTCTTTGGCGACGTACTCGGAGATGATGAACTGACCGGTCCCGACCGGCTTCAGGTTGACGTCGTTCGGCTGAGCCTGGGTCGCCTTCGGCGACACCATCGCGTCGTTGCCGCCGGCCACGTACGCGAGGAACGGCGCGTTGGCATCCTTGAAGTCGATGCGCACCGTGGTGTCGTTGACGACCGTCGTGCCGACGTATCCCACGACCGTGCCGAGGGAGCCGCCCGCCTTATAGTTGGGGTTCACGATGCGGTCGAAGTTCCACTTGACCGCATCCGCGTTGAACGGCGTCCCGTCGGTGAACTTGACGTCGTTGCGCAGCGTGAACGTGAACGACTTCCCGTCGGGAGAGACCGTGTACCCTGTGGCGAGCCACGGCACGATCTTGCCGTCCACGCCCTGGTACAGCAGGCTTTCCGTGACGTCCGGGATGATCTGGAACGTCGACGCCGACGGCGACGCCTCGGGATCGAGCGTCGGGGGTTCCTGGTCGAGCCCGATCGTCAAGGTCCCGCCCATGGTCGCCGCGGTGACCATCCCCGCGCCGGCGAGTACCGCGACCAAGAGCAGGGTGCAGGCGCCCCACCAGACGCCCCGTGCAATTCGCATCGGCATCCCTCCTCTGTTCGAGTGTTCGACACGCGCGGCCCACGTCGGGCCGATGCTGCGGACGCGCCGCAGCCCGCGCCGCCGGCGTCGAGCGACGCCGTGGGTAGGAGGAGGGGTTCGCTATCTGGTGGGCGCTTCCTGCGGGGCAAACGCAGCCGTTACGTCCCGGAGATACCGCGCGGCGTCCTCGGGGGGGACGGTATTGATGTAAAACCCGGACCCCCATTCAAAGCCGGCGACTTGGGAGAGCCGCGGCATGATTTCGATGTGCCAGTGGTAGTAGTGTCCGACCCTGCCCTCGTACGGCGCGCTGTGCACGATGTAGTTGTAGGGGGGGTTCTGGAGGCAGGTGTAGAGCCGTCCGAGCGCCTGCTGCATCACCTCGCCGAGCGGGAGCAGCTGGCTGTCCGCGAGCGCGCCGAAGCTCGCCTCATGGCGCTTCGGCAGGATGCACATCTCGAAGGGGGTCCACGCCGCGTAGGGCACGAACGCGACAAACTCATCGTTCTCCCAGACCACGCGCGTGCGCTCCGCCTGCTCCTGCTGCAGGACGTCGCAGTACACGCAGCGGCCCTCGCGGGCAAAATGCTGCTGCGCGCCTTCCAGCTCCTCGGTGGCGCGCTTGGGCACGATCGGGAGCGCGATCAGCTGCGAGTGCGGGTGCGTCAGCGAGGCACCGGCGGGCCGGCCGTGGTTGCGAAACAGCAGCAGGTACTTGAACCGCGGGTCGCGCTGGAGGTCCTGGTAGCGCTCGCGGTACATCCAGAACACCGAGGCGAGCTGGCCCGGCGACATCACCCCGGCATGCGTGCGGTGCTGCGGCGTCTCGATGATGACCTCATGCGCGCCGACGCCGCCCATGGACTCGAACATCCCGGAGGTGACGACGTCCGTCGATCCTTCGATGCGCAGCGCCGGAAACTTGTTCGGGACGACGCGGACCTGCCAGCCCGGCCCGTTGCGCTGCGTGTCGGGCCGGCGCACCGCCGAGATTTCCGGCGGCGTCGCGGATTCCCGCCCCTCGCAGAACGGGCACATCGCCGACGTGTCCGGCTCCGGCGGGGCCGGAGCGAAGTCCGTCGGACGCATGGCGCGCTCGGTGGCGATGATCACCCACCGGCGCTCGATCGCGTCCTTGCGAAGCTCTGGCATGGTGCCCCCTCCGTTGAGCCGGTTGTGCGCGGCGCGCGTCTCGACCGCGTCTAGTGCACGGCCGCGCGCCGCGCCGCGATCGCGCGCTGGTAGGCGTCGAGGTACCGGGCGGCGGCGCGTCCCCATGAGAAATCCTGGCCCATCCCGACGGACTGCAGCCGCCGCCACAGGGGAGGCTCGCGCCAGGCGAAGATCGCCCGCTTCGCCGCGTCCAGGAACGCGTCCGGCGTGTAGGCGTCGAACACGAAGCCGTTGGCCGCGTCTCGGGCCACGGCGTCGGGGGTCGCGTCCACAATCGTGTCCGCGAGCCCCCCGGTCCGGCGGACCACCGGGACCGTCCCGTACCGCAGGCTGTACAGCTGGCTCAGGCCGGACGGCTCGAACCGGGACGGCATCAGGTATATGTCGGCGCCGGCCTCGATCTGGTGGGCGAGCGCATCGTCGTACCCGAGCTGGAACGCCGCCCGGTCCGGGTGGCGTTGGTGGAGTTCCTCGAAGAGCGCATGATACCTGGGATCGCCGAGGCCGAGGACCGAGAGTTGCGCGCCGAGGCCGAGGAGCGCGTCCGCGACCGCGGCCACGAGGTCCAGACCCTTCTGGTCGACCAGCCGCGAGATCACGCCGAGCAGGGGGGCATCCGGATCCACCCGCAGCCCCCGCGTGCGCTGCAGGTGCGTCTTGCACACCGTCTTGCCGGCCAGATCCTCGCGCGTGTAGCGCGCCGGGATGAACGCGTCGTGCGACGGATCCCACACCGAGTAGTCCACGCCGTTCAGGATGCCGACGAGATCCCTGGCGCGGTTCCGGACGACCCCGTCGAGGCCGCAGCCGAACTCTTCGGTCTGGATCTCCCGGGCGTACTGCTCGCTGACGGTGCTGAGGAGATCGGCGCAGATCAAGCCGCCCTTGAGGAGATTGACGAGTCCGAAAAATTCGATGCCCCCGGGCGTGAAGAACTCCCACGGGAGTCCCGTCACCGGAAGTGCGTCGCGCGGGAACACTCCCTGATAGGCGAGATTGTGGATGGTGAGCAGCGTGGCGGTGCCCGCGAGCACCCGGTCGCGCGGCTCGACGCGGAGCCAGACCGGCAGCAGCGCGGTCTGCCAGTCCTGGCAGTGCAGGACGTCGGGGCCCCAGCCGAGGTGCCGGAGGAGCGCCAGCGCGCCCCGGCCGAACGCGGTAAACCTCCTGAGGTTGTCCGGGTAGTCGACGTCCCCGTCGCCGTAGAGGCCCGGCCGGTCGAACGCCGCGTCCTCCTCGACGAGGTAGACCGGGATCGCCGTCCCGGGAAGCCGGCTCTCCAGCCACCGCACCTCGGTGTGGGACGCTCCGAGCGGGATCTCTCCCCCACCGATCGGGCGGAAGTGAAACGCGGCGCGGTCGATCGCCCGGTACCCGGGGAGCACGATTCGGACATCGCACCCCAGGTCGGCGAGCGCGCGTGGCAGCGCCCCCGAGACGTCGGCGAGCCCGCCGGTCTTGACGTACGGGACCGCCTCCGGCGTGCACACGCACACGCGGCACGGCGCCGTCACCGGCGTACCTCGAGGTCCCCGCGCGACGTCACGCCGCCGGAGGGCGACATCGATTCGAGCTCATACGCGCCCGCGTGCCCCAGGGTGATGTCCAGCGTGGCCCTTCCGCCGGCGGGCAGGGCGGCCGTGCGGGCGAACGTGCCGGGCCCGTGGATCACGAAGCACTGCGCATCCTGGGAGTCGTTGGTGATCTCGAACCGGATCGGGCCCGGGTCGAGCACGACGACGGACGGATCGAGCGCGTCGTCGACGAGGTGGGTCTGGATCACGCGAAGGGGTTGGACGGGTGGCGGCGAGCTCCAAAACTGCGACGTGTGACCGCTCGCGGCGACGGCGACGGTGAAGAGCAGTCCCACCGCGGCCGCGCCGGCGCTGCGTACCGTCCTGCGTACGACTTGGGAGGGGCTGTCCGAACCGTCGCGCGCGCTGTCCGTGGCGTCGGGGGTCACGGGCGACGTTGTTCGCCGGGTGCTCGAAGCGGTCCTCCCCGAGCCCCACGGCCGCGCGCCGCGGAGGCGTGACGCGGCGCGGCGCTCCCGGGCCCTCCGCACAGGACGAGCATCAGGTCCGCGACGTTCGTATTGGTCGGGCCGGTACGGATCAGATCGCCGACGGCCGCGAGCAGCGGATACGCGTTGTTGTCGTTGAGGTGCCGCATCGGGTCAAGTCCCTGTGCGCGTGCGCGCCTGAGGGTCGTCCCATCGGCGACGCCCCCGGCCGCGTCGGTCGGCCCGTCGCCGCCGTCGGTCGCAAAGCTGACCAGCAGCGCGTGCGGCACGTCCTCGAGCGACAGCGCCCCGGCGAGCGCCAGCTCCTGATTGCGGCCGCCCTTTCCGGATCCCCGCATCGTGACCGTCGTCTCGCCCCCGGCCACGAGGCAGGCCGGTCGGCCGATCGGATCGCCCGTTTCTGCCATCTGCCGGGCGATGCCGCCGAGGGTCCGACCGATCGCGCGCGCCTCGCCTTCTATATAAGTGGACAGGAGCCGCGCGCGGAAGCCCAGGCGCCGCGCCTCGGAGACCGCCGCGCGCGCCGCGGCGGCATTGTCCGCGACGACCACCACGTGCGCGGAGCGAAACGCGGCATCGCCGGGCTTGGGCGTCTCCGGCAGCGCGCTCCGGACGCCGCGGCGCAGCGTGCGGCGCACCGCGGCCGGGACGCGGGACGCGAGATCGTATGCGTCCAGGACGCGCAGCGCATCGGCATAGGTCGTGGGATCGGGCACGGTGGGCCCGGAGGCGACGACGTCGAGCGGGGTCCCGACGACGTCCGACACGATGAGCGTGACCAGGCGCGCCGGCGAGACGGCGCGGGCCAGCTGGCCGCCCGCGATCGCCGACAGGTGCTTGCGGACGGTGTTCATCTCGCGGATCGTGGCGCCGGACCGGAGGAGCAGCTCCGTCGTGCGCACCACCTCGTCCAGCGCGACGCCGGGCCGGGCCAGCGGCAGCAGCGCCGATCCTCCCCCCGAGATCAGGCAGAGCACGAGATCGCGCGGCCGCAGATCGCGCACCGCGTCCATCATCTCCCGCGCGGCGGCTTCGCCGGCGGCGTCCGGCACCGGATGCCCGGCTTCCCGCAGCACAATGCGGCGAAGCGGCAGCGTGTAGCCCCGCTTGACCGTGACCACGCCCGACGTGATGCGGCTGCCGAGCACGTCCTCGACGGCCCGCGCCATCGGCGCACCGGCCTTGCCCACTCCCACGACGACCACGCGGGCGCCGCGCGGAATCGAGAACGGTCGTCCCGCGACCAACAGTCGGTCGCCCGCGAGCCGGAGATGCCGCCGTGTCGCGGCGTAGGGGTCGGCCGCCTCGAGCGCCCGCCCCAAGATGCGGGCGGCCGCGGCGCGCAGCCGCGCGGTGCCCTGGACGCGGAAGAGCGAGCGGTCGAACCGGATCGGCGCGGCGATCGTCGCCCGGCGCAGCGCAGCCCCCTTGGCGGCCCGCATCATCCGACCTCGATCGGATCGGTCCAGCCGTTCGGCGGCACGGCCCGGATCGCGTCCGCGCCGCGGCCCACCGCGGCGAGCGCGGCCCGTACGGTGTCGCGGGCGAGCGCCGCGAGGTTGTTCGCCTCGCTGAGGTGCACCAGGCAGATTGTCCGGGACCGTCCCGCGGTCCGCGCGAGCGCGCGCGCGGCGTCGTCGTTGCTCAGGTGGCCGCGGCCGCTCAGGATGCGGTTCTTCAGGAACCACGGGTACGCGCTGACGTGCAGCAGCCCGAGGTCGTAGTTGCTCTCCAGCACCACCAAGTCGGCGTCGGCGAGGTACGGATCCATCTGGCGCCCCGCGCTGCCGAGGTCGGTCGCGATCGCGATCCGCCGGCCCGCGACCTCGACCCTGAAGCCGACCGGCTGCGCGGCGTCGTGCGGCACGGGGAACGCGGTCGCGGTGAACGGGCCGATCGCGAATGGCTGTTCCAGCTCGAACGTCGTCACCTCGACGCCGCTGAGCGCTCCCGCCGCCCCGGCCGCCGTGCCGGCGTTCGCGTACACCCGGAGGCCGGCCGCCCGTGCGAGCGGGCCCGCGCCCCTCGCGTGGTCGTCGTGCTCATGGGTGAGCACGATCGCCTCGAGCGCGGCCGCCTCCACCCCGACACGGGCGAGGGCGCGTTCGAGCGCCTCCGCCGACAGCCCCGCGTCGACGAGGAGACGGTGGGGACCCGACTCCAGGAGCATGGCGTTTCCCGCGCTGCCGCTCGCGAGGATGGTGGCGCGCGCCGCGCACGGCTGACTCACCGCAGCGAGACCTCCCACGGGAAGAGCGCGAGCACGCGTTCCTCGAGAAACGCGCCGGCTCCCGCCGCCATCTCGCGCAGCGCCTCGATCGGGTGCTCGGGCGGGCGCGCCGCGCCCCGCGGCGCCCGGACGTGCACGACCGGAACCGTGCGCGCGGGCGCGACGCCCATCAGGTCCTTCGCCGCGTCGACCGCCGCGGGAAAGTCGCCGAGCGCGTCCACCAACCCCCGTTCCTTCGCCTGACGGCCCGTCCACACCCGGCCCCGGGCCACGGCGCGCACCGCGTCGGGCGCCATGCGCCGTCCCCGGGCGACGCGGTCGACGAACCGCGCGTATGTCTCGTCCATCTGCGTCCGGAGCCGGCGCCGCTCGTCCGCCGAGAACGGCACGAACGGCGAAGTGATCGTCGCCGCGTCCCCCCGGGCGAGGATGTCCCGGTGCGCGCCGAGGCGCTCGAGGAGGCCGCGCACGTTGAACTTGCCCGCGATGATCCCGATCGACCCGGTGAGGGTGCCGGGGAGGCAGACGATCCGCCGCGCGGAGGCGGCGACGTAGTATCCGCCGGAGGCCGCGACGTTGCCGAAGAACGCGACGACCGGTTTGCGATGTCCGATCCGCTCGATCTCGCGCCAGATGAGGTCGGATGCGAGCGCGGAGCCGCCGGGGGAGTCGACCGACAGGACGAGCGCGCCGAACAGCGGGTTGCGCTCGACGGCCCGCACGGCCCTGGCCACGGTGGCGTGGCCCGTGGTCGCGCCGCCGAACAGCGGCAGCCGGTTCCGGCTCTCCCCCATCACGATCGGACCGCGCAGGGAGATCACGGCGATGGCGCGTGCGCCGGCCCGCCACCGCAGCGGCCGGCGCAGCCGCCGCCGCGCCGCGGGCCACGGCACGATCGCCGGGTGCCGGCTGGTGCCGCCGGCGAGATAGGCCGCCAGTTCGTCCTCGAACAGGACCGCATCGACGAGCGCGGCGTCCGCCGCCGCGCGCGCGGACAGGGGCGCTTCGTTGATCAGGCGGCGCACCGCGTCGGGATCGAGGCCGCGCGCACGGGCGATCTCACCGACGAGGTCGTCGAAGACCGAGTCGAGCACGGCGTTCAGCGCCTCCCGCATCGCCTCGGACATGGCGTTGCGCGTGAACGGCTCGATCGCGCTCTTGTACTCGGCGATCCGCTCGAACTCGCCCGCGATCCCGAGCCGCTCGAGCGTGTCGCCGAGAAACGTGGCTTCCAGTGTGACCCCGACGAGGTCGAGGGTGCCGCTCTCCGGCATCACCACCGCGTCGGCCGCGCTCGCGAGATAGTACAGGCGGGTCGAGGCGTGCGTGAGGTAGACGATCACGCGCTTGCCCGCCGCGCGGCACGCGGCGAGCGCCGCCCGCAGGCTCTGGACCGATGCCAGTCCGGCCTCGACGTCACCCAGCATCACGACGACGCCGGCCGCCGCGCGGTCCGCGCCGATCAACTCGAGCCGGCGCCGCACCTCGTCCACGGTCTCGGGGCGGCGCCGGATCCACCACGGCCGGGGGACGCTGTGTTCGGGGTAGGGACCGCGCAGCTCCAGCAGGACGTACATCCCACGCGGCCTGCCCACCGCGGCCGCGAGATTGCGCAGGACGAACCACGCGTTGGACAGGAGATCGCCGAGCCAGACGAAGAGCAGCATCACCGCGTAGGAGTTCGCGGCGCGCGCGCCGCGTCCCTGGAACCGACGCTTATCTCCGCGCCAGCCACCACGACACCACGGCGGCGGCCGCGAACAGGCTCAGGACCGGCCAGTTGACGGCGCGCGATTCCGCCCACAACGAGGTGTCGGTGGGCGAGACGACCCACAGGAGCGCCCCGCCCTGGCGCCCGGTCGCGTTCGTGCCGGTCACCGACCCGGGCATCGTCAGCGTGATGCGAAGGTTGAAGGGCTGGCCGGACGCCCGCGCGAGCCCCGCGGCGATCAGTGAGACTTCGTCGCGGTACGACGTCAGGATGCCCCAGCTGTGCTTGGTGAAGCGCACGGACCCGATGGTGAGCCCGGTCGGAATGAGCTCGCTCAGCACGCTGCCGTCGGCGCGCTGGATCAGCGTGATGCCGTTGTCCGAGGGGCTGAGCCCCGCTTCGAAGGTGGTGGCCGACGCGCTGAGCGCCACGATGCCGAACGCCACCGCGACTCCCAGCCAGAACACGAGCAGCGACCGTGACATCGTTCCGCCTCCGCGCGGTGCCGGTCCCGCCGGCCCTCACGAAGGGTTCACCGCGCTTCCCAGTCATTCCCGGGCCGGGTGAGAGGGCGGTGCCGCGCGCGGGCCGAAGCGGCATCCGTGGTCGCCTCGCTCGTCGCGCAGGTCCAGCGCCGCGCGCGCACGCTGGCGCGCGTGCAACTGACGGCTCGTCCGCCGTTTCCACCGGAGCGGTGTGCCGAACGGTGCGGCGTGGTCGCGATTCGTCGGGCGGGTGCGGCGGGATCGGGAGCGCGGCTGGAGGCCGTGCCGTCCGAGGCCGGGCATGCCCGATGGACGCTGACCGTGGATGCCGCGATGCCACCCCATACCCCGCAGTGGAACGGGGCCGTCGCGCTGGCCTTGGGGCGCGCGCTCGTGCCGTCCGGCGCGTCCGCCGCCGCCGACCTCGCGGAGGTCGGCGCCGCGGAGATTCTGCTGCCGATGCGGCCGTTCCGGAGCGCGGCGGCGCGGACGGATCTCACGATGGACGGGCTGCGCGACCTCGCGGTCAGGTTCTCGGCCCCGATCCGGCTCACCCTGCGGCAGTGGCTGCTCACCGGTACGTGGCGCGGCTACGCGCTGCTGTGGCAGGAGGAGGCCGGCGGGCCGGTGCTGCGGTGGCGGGCCGCCTCCGCGGCCGAGCGGTTTCCGAAGAGTGCGGCGATCGGCGTGCCGGCGGACCGGCTGTTTTTGCCCGAGTCGCGCTTCTACCTGACGCTGCGCACCGGGCGGCCCCACCACGGCGTGGAAGAGGTGCGGACCGGGGTCGGCCCCGCGTGGTGGTTCACGCGCTTCGGCATCGTGCGCGCCGGCGCCGATCCGTCGGCGCAGTCGGGCGGCGGGCGGGCGGTGCTGGCCCTCGTGATCCTCGACCGGAGTCCGTGACGCGCCTCCGGAGGCCGCGTCGGGCAACCTTAACGGCATTCTCCCGTTTCGTTAACGCGGCTTCGGTATAGTGCGCTCGGACGAAATCGATCGCAGTTGAAAGGAGCGTGTATGAAGCGATTCGCTCGCGCGGCCGCCGCGCTGTCCGGCGTCGCGGCGCTCGTGGTGATGATCGCCGGGGGAACCGTGAACCCCGTCGGTGCGCCGAGACGGATCCGAACCTGATCACCAGCACGCCGATCAAGCATGTCGTGGTGATTTTCCAGGAGAACGTCTCGTTCGACCACTACTTCGCCACCTACCCGAACGCCATGAACCCGTCCGGCGAACCCGCGTTCCACGCGGCACAGGGGACGCCGACGGTCAACGGGCTGACGCCGGCGCTCCTGACCCAGAATCTCAATTCGCGCCAGCCGTACCGCCTCGGACGGGCGCAGGCGCTCACCTGCGACATGGATCACGACTACGCGGCGGAGCAGCGGGCGGCCGACGGCGGGCTGATGGATCGGTTCGTGGAGGAGACCGGCGCCATGGCGCCGGGCTGCGATCGCGGCTCGGTGATGGCCTACTACGACGGCAACACCGTCACGGCGTTGTGGAATTACGCGCAGCACTTCGCGATGAGCGACTATTCCTTCAACACCACCTACGGCCCGTCCACGCCGGGCGCGCTCAACCTCATCTCGGGGCTGACGCACGGGGCCACGCCGGCGAGCGTGCCGAACAAAGTGGCCGGCGGCACGATCTTCTCGGACGCCGACCCCACGTACGATGACTGTTCGGTCGGCACCACGGTCGCGATGAGCGGGAAAAACGTCGGCGACCTCCTGAACGCGAAGAACATCACCTGGGGATTCTTCGAGGGCGGGTTTCGCCCGACGAACCAGCCGAGCACGACCGTGAAGGCCGTCTGCGGCGCCGCGCACAAGAACATCGGCGGCGCCAACGTGGTGGATTACATCCAGCACCACGAACCCTTCCAGTACTACACGTCCACGGCCAACCCGCATCACCTGCCGCCGACCTCGGTCGCGATGATCGGCCGGACCGACCAGGCGAACCACCAGTACGATCTCCTCGACTTCTGGGCCGCGGCCGACTCGGGCAACCTGCCCGCGGTCAGCTACCTGAAGGCGGGCGCGTATCAGGACGGCCACGCGGGCTACTCCGATCCGCTCGACGAGCAGCACTTCCTCGTGGAGACGATCAACCATCTGATGCGGCTGCCCACGTGGTCCAGCACCGCGGTGATCATCAACTGGGACGACTCCGACGGCTGGTACGATCACGTCATCGCGCCGGTCGTCAGCGCCTCGCACGACCCCGTGAACGACTTTCTCGCCGGGCCCGGGAACTGCGGCAAGCTTGCGCCGGGCGCCTACAACACCCGGTGCGGCTACGGCCCGCGCCTGCCCCTGTTCGTGATCTCGATGTGGGCCAAGTCGAACTTCGTCGACCACTCGCTGACGGATCAGTCGTCGATTCTGAAGTTCGTCGAGGACAATTGGAATCTCGGCGAGATCGGCGATCAGTCCATGGATGCGGTGGCGGGCTCGCTCATCAACATGTTCGCGTTCGCGAGCGCGCAGCGCCCCGGGACGTACGTCCTGGACCCGATGACCGGGGAGCCGACTCCCTGACATCGACCCTGATGGGATAAACGGTCGGCGCAGTTCCTGCGGCCGGCGGGTGTTCGAGACCCGCCGGCCGTCGGCGCCCCCGGCGGTCCAGCGCCGCGCGCCTGTGCCGGACAGAAAATGGGTACAGAAGAGTTCGATGACGGACGGGCGGCGCGCGCCACCGCGCGCGGGAACATTTGGCCCGATCGTGTCGTTCATACACTCGTGCGGACCACCTCGGGTGGTCCGTCCCGGTCGGCGTCCGGAACTTTTCGCGCCGGTTATCGCTGTGGTATGATGGTCGAAATTGTGGGAAAGCGTCGAGTGAGGACGGCGATCGAGGAGTGTGTGAGAGATGACGCAGCAACGCGCAGCACTGCGCACGTACCTGGCGGGCCTGCTCGCCGTTCTGCTCTTGTTGATACCGTTCACCGAAGTGCCGCGCGCGTCTGCGGCCGACGGATCGCTCGTCGTCGCCGCGCTGCGGGTGCTGGAGCAGGACTACGTGGATCCGGTCCAGCCGATCCCGCTCCTGAACGCGGCCGTGGCGACGCTCAGAAAGGCGACGAACGAGAGCCCCGACATGCTGCCGGACGTCACGCAGGGCACGCCGGAGGCGGTGGCCGACGCGCAGTTCGTGTCGGAGTTCTCGCGGGCGGCGGAGACGCAGGCCATGCCGGAGACCCAGCTCGCGTACGTCGCGACGCAGGGGATGCTGCTCTCGCTGCGTGACAGCCATACCTACTTCATGGACCCGAAGACGTATGAGGAGAGCCGAGTGCAGTTGTTCGGCAACCCGACGTTCACCGGGATCGGCGTCGTTATCACGGCCCAAAAGGACACGAGCGGGACCGCCTACGTGTTCGTCGAAAACGTGTTCCCCGATTCTCCGGCGGCCCAGGCGGGCATCAAGCGGTTCGACCGCATCGTCACCGTCAACGGACAGTCCCTGGTGAATAAGACCGCGGAAGACGCGAGCACATTGATCCGCGGCCCGGCGGGGACGGTCGCGAACATCACGGTGCAACGCGGGACGCAGACGCTGCAGATCGCGGTGACGCGCGCCCCGATCAAGGAAATCAAGGTGGAGGCGAACTTCGCCGCTCCGGGCGTCGCGTACCTGAAGATCTTCGAGTTCACGGAGGGGACCGGGCAGCAGCTCCGCGAGGCGATTCAGGGCCTCCAGTCGCAGGGCCCGATTCACTCGGTGATCCTGGACCTGCGCGGCAATCCGGGCGGCTTGATCACGGAGGCGGCGAGCGTGGGTGGGATCTTCATGCCGCCGAACACGATCCTCGCGCGCATCCACGAGCGGGGCCAGGCGGCGAGCACGCTGATGACCTCGGGGCTCGCCATGCTGCTCGACGTGCCGATGGCGGTGGTCGTGGACGCGTCCAGCGCGTCGGCGTCCGAGATCCTTACCGGCGCGTTCAAGGACTATCAGCGGGCGACGATCGTGGGCGACAAGACGGCGGGCGCGCTTGGGGGATCCATCACGGCGCGTCTGCCCGACGGCGGCATGTCGGTGACCGTCGAGCGGATCCTGACCCCGAAGAACCTGCAGGTGGAAGCGGTCGGCATCACCCCGAACGTCCCGGTCAAGTTCACGGCCGAGGACATGGAGCACGGACAGGATCCGCAGCTGGAAGCGGCGCTGCACGCGGTCGGCACGGCCTGGCTGTGGTTCGCCCGCGCCTGGAGGGCCGCCTAGCCGCGAGCGTTTCGATGGACTAGCACACCGCCCGTCCGGCACCGGCCGGACGGGCGGTGTCATATCTGTGCGGCCAACGGGCGGCCGTCAGCGGACGAGCTCGAGCTCCTCGAGACGCACCCGCATCGCCGTGGGCGTGACCCCGAACATGCGCGCCAGCGTCACCACGACCTCGCCGGTCTCGGTCTCGCGCTGGCGCAGGCCCAGCGTGCGGTAGATGCGGGGCGCCATTTCAGCGAACCGTCCCCGGACCTTCTCCTCGGGCATCAGGATCTCGGCGGCGAACTCCTTGGCTTCACGCTCTTCGGTGCGGCGCCGCGGCTCGAGCATCGTCGGCGCCCCGCCGGGCGCGCTGCTGGCGACCAGGGTCGTGTGCTCGAGCAAGGCGTGGCCGAGTTCCTCGGCCACGATCCACCGGCGTTCGGCCGGCGTTTGGCCCGGCCGGTCGCGATTGATGACGATGATGGTGTGGTCTCCGTCGCGGGCGATCGTGCCGCGCTGGCCGGCGGCGAGCGAGCGGTCCTGGACCGGATAGCCGCAGTGTTCGGCGATGCGCTCCACGTCGACCGGGATCTCGCGGATGCCCGCGGCGGTCACACGCGCGCGTGCGCGCGCGCGGCTGACCTCTGGCGACGTGCCCGAGCCCGAGGTCCGGAGAAACGCCTCCAGCCCCGACAACTCCAACTGCGCCTCTGGGGAGAGGCTGACGCGCTCGACGTCCATCTGCACGCTGCGGCAGCCCTGGCACAGCCAGGCCACCGGGGCTTCGCACGTGGAGTCGAAGAACGGCTCCATGGCAATTTCGCACTGCGCGCAGTACCGCGTCGTCACAGCACGATAGATTGTAGCACAGGCGTGCAAGCGCTGCGTGGGTGCCGGGCTCAGTAGGGAACGAGCGGCAGGAAGATCTTCACGATCTCCGGGTCGAACAGCCTCCCGGCGTTTCCCTGGATGAACTCCGCGGTCCGGGGGCCGGGCCACGCCAGCCGGTACGGGCGGTTCGACCGGAGCGCGTCCCAGACGTCCGCCAGCATGAAGACGCGGGCCGAGAGCGGGACTTCCTCGCCCTGCAGGCCGCGGGGATACCCTGAGCCGTCCCAGCGTTCGTGGTGGCAGTAGGGGATGTCGAGCGCCGGCCGCAGATGGGCGATCGGCGAGAGCAGCTCGTAGGCGTAGACCGGGTGCAGGCGCATCGTATCCCATTCCCGCTGGGTCAGCGCGCCGGGTTTGAGCAGGATGCTGTCGGGGATCGCCATCTTGCCGATATCGTGCAGCAGCGCGCCGCGGCGGATGTGGATGCGCTCGTCCTCGGGGATGTCGAGGAGCTTGGCGAGATGCAGCGTGAGCTCCGTGACCCGCCGCGCGTGCCCGTCGGTTTCCCGGTCCCGGAACTCCAATGCGCGCGACCAGCCCTCAAGCGTGACGTCGTTCGTGCGCACGAATTCCCACGCCGACGGCCGTGGCCCGCGGGGAGGCGCAGGTACCACGGCCGCCGACGGAGAGGGCTCCGCGAGCCCCCGAACCAGCGCGACCTCATCCTCGGTCAAATCTCGCACCGCCATCTGTCCGGCGCGAGTGCTCGCGACCACTTCATCGAGCAGTTGCACGCATTCGTCCTCCGTCACCCGGTTGCTCGGTGCGCTCGTGCCCCCCACCGTGCAGTCGTGCGACGTCATGGGTCTCAAGCATAGAACCCACCGGCCTCACCGTCCATCGGACTTCCGACCCACCCGGGAGCCGTCCCCTGCCCCGAAAGTACTACGCTGAGGATCCGAGGCCGGCGGCCAATGGGAACATACCGTCGCGGTGGGACGGGTCGCGGCACGCCGCGACCGCGGCGCGATCCGGGGTGCTGCGGCCCTACGTGCGGGTGATCGTCCTGGGGTCCAGCGCGTCGCGCAGCCCGTCGCCCAGCATGTTGAACGATCCCACGGCGAAGGCGATCGCGAGCGAGGGCCACAGGAGCAAGAGCGGTGCCAGCTGCATGTAGTTGCGGCTCTCGCTGACCATGCGCCCCCACGTCGGCGCCGGCGGCAGCACGCCGAGCCCGAGAAAGCTCAGCCCCGACTCGACGACGATCGCGAACCCGGCGGACAGCGAGGCCTGCACGATCAGCGGGCCGGCGATGTTCGGCAGGATGTGCAGCCGCATCTGATGCCAGACGGAGGCGCCGAGCGCGCGCGCGGCCTCGAGATATTCACGCTGGACGACCCCGAGCGCGCTGCCGTACGACAGCCGGGCGAAGCTCGGGATGTACAGGATCGCGATGACGATCACGAGCTTGGCGAGCCCCGACCCGAGAAACGTCACCGCGGCGATCGCGAGCAGGATCGGAGGAAACGCGAGGATCAGATCGACGAACCGCATCGCCGACCACTCGACGGCCCCTCGGTACGTCGCGCTGGCGAGCCCGAGCAGGGTGCCGGCCGCCGACGCGATCAGGACCGACGAGAGCGAGATCGCGAGCGAGACGCGGGCGCCGTAGAGCAGGCGCGACAAGGTGTCCCGTCCGAACGAGTCGGTCCCGAGCGGGTGCGCCGGGGACGGGCCGGCGAGCAGCGCCGACCCCATCTCGAGCGGCGGGGCCGGCGCGAGCCACGGCGCGAGGACGGCCCCGCCGCACAGCAGCAGCAGCAGCGACCCCGCGACGACCAGACGCACGTTGGGCCGCTTCACGCCAGCCGGATCCGCGGGTCGACCAGCATGTACGTCAGGTCGACGAGGAGGTTGATGAACACGAACGAGAACGCGATGACCACGACGACCGCTTGGACCGTGGGGTAGTCGCGGCCGAACACCCCGGTGAGGAGCAGGCCCGCCAGGCCGGGCCAGTTGAAGATGTACTCGATCAGCACGATCCGCCCGATCAACTCCCCTGCCTGCAGGCCGAGCACGGTGATGACGGGGATGAGCGAGTTGCGGAGCACGTGCTTCACCAGGACCGTGCGCTCGGCCAGGCCCTTGGAGCGGGCCGTGCGCACGAAGTCCTGGGACTGCGCCTCGAGCATGCCCGCGCGCGTCATCCGCATGATGACGGGGGCGAACGTCAGGGCGAGCGTCACGGCGGGCAGGACCAGGTGCCGGATGTGGCCGATCGGGTCGTCCGAGAACTCGATGTAGCCGGTCGCGGGGAACCAGTGGAGGACGAGCCCGAAGAGCAGCACGAACAGCGTGCCGACGACGAACGCCGGAAACATCAGGCCGAGGGCCCCGATGCCCGTGATCGCGAGATCGAGCGCGCCGCCGGGCCGGTGCGCCGCGAACACGCCGAGCGGGATCCCTACTACGACGCCGAGCGAGAGCGCGACGGCCCCGAGTTCGAGCGACCGGGGGATGCGCTCGCCGAGCTGCGCCCCGATCGAGACGCCCGAGATGATCGAGCTGCCGAAGTCGCCGCGCGCGACGTGCGTGAGCCACGAGCCGTACTGCACCAGCAGCGGGCGGTCCAGGCCGAGCGCGTGGCGCATCGCCGCGACGTTTTCCGGCGTCGCCGCGCCCTCCCCGAGCATGACGACGACGACGTCTCCGGGCACGGCGCGGAGCATCAAGAACACCGCCGTCGTGATCGCCACCGTCATGAGGACGGCGGCGATCACGCGGCGGAGAATATACGCGCCCACGGCCGCGCGGTGGTCAGGCTACTTCGCCAGCCAGGTGTCCTGCAGCGAGAAGCCGGAGTACCGTCCGATCGGTCCCGGGAAGTGCTCGTACCCGCGCACGTAGTTGCGGCCCGCCTCGCCCGAGTCGCCCCACGCGATGTAGACCCAGGGGGACAGCGTGAGCGCCCGTTCGGTCACCTTCGCGTACAGCGCCTTGCGCAGCGTCTGATTGTCGAGGACCCGCGCCTGATCGAGCCAACCGTCGATCTGCGCGTCCTTGAAGCCGACCTGCTTCGCGTAGTACGGCTGGTCCGACTCGTAGTACAGCGTCAGAAAGTCCGGATCGTTGACCGAGGCCGTGAGCCCCCGGACCTCGACCCCGTAGTCGCCCTGGAGGTGGCGGTTCAGCACGACGGCCCACTCCGGGAGGTCGAGCGTGGCGTCGATGCCGACCTTGGCCAGCTGCGCCTGCAGCACCTGCGCGGTGCGCGTGTGCAGCGTGAAGGTGATCGGCGCCAGGATCGTAATCTTGAGGCCGTTCGGATACCCGGCCTCCTTCAGCAGCTCCTTGGCCTTGTCGGGGTTGTACGTGTACGTGCCGTCCGCCTTGCTGTCGTACGCCCACCAACTCTTCGGGATCACGTCGCCCGTGATCGAGGTGCCGCGGCCGTCGAAGATCGTCTTGACCATCGCGTCGCGGTCGATCGCGTACGCGATCGCCTGGCGCACGCGGACGTCGTCGTAGGGCTTCCGGGACACGTTGAAGATGATGCACGTGAAGATGCCGACGTCGGCGTACAGCTGGAGCTGCGGGTCGCGCTGGATCGCGTTCATCTGCTCCTGCGGGATGAAGTCCGCGAGCATGACGTCGCCGGCCCGCAGCGCGGTGAGGCGCGTCTGGTCGTCGGCGATGATCTGGTAGTTGATCGCGTCGAGGTACGGGTGGCCCGTGTTCCAGTACGCGTCGTTCCGGACGACGCGCACGCTCTGCCCGGGCTGCCAGGAGACGAACTTGAACGGGCCGGTGCCCATCATCGTCGAGCGGAGGTTCGCCCCGCCCTGCACGAACTTGCTGTCCACCATCGCGCCGTAGGGCTGCGCGAGGTACGCGAGCAGCGGCGCGAACGGCTGGCTGAGGACGATCTTGACGGTCATCGGGTCCATGATCTCGACGCTCTGGATCGTCTTCAGATTCCCGGTGAGGGACGCCCCGGTCTTCGGATTCAGCAGGCGGTCAAACGAGAACTTGACGTCCGCCGCGGTGAACGGGTCGCCGTTGTGGAACTTCACGTTCGGCCGCAGGTGAAACACGATCTGCGTGTTGCCGACCATGCCCCAGCGCACGGCCAGATCCGGCACGATCGCGCCGTTGTGCCCGTAGCGGACGAGCCCTTCGTACACGGCTTCCTTGATGTACCCGGCCGCCACCCCCGAGTCGACCTGGGGGTCCAGGTCCGGCGGCTCGGTGGACAGCCCCCAGATGAACGTCCCGCCGCGCTTGGGCTGGGTTCCGCCGGTCGTGGCGCCCCAGGACGCCGCGCCGGCGACGACCAGCGCGCCCGTGATGATCGCCGCAAGCAGCCATCGCGTCATGCGTGTCCCCTCCTGATCTCGTTGACCTCGTCCAGCGTCTTGCCCGCCTCGAGGAGCGCGCGGGTTTCGATCCCGCGCTTCTCCGCCGCCTCGCCCCGCACCACGATCGCCTCAACCTGCGACGGGGGAATCACGAGGATCCCGTCGTCGTCGCCCAGCACGTAATCTCCATTCGCGACGCGGATGCCGCCGCAGACGATCGGCTGCCGGATCGGATCGCGGTAGTCGCGGCCCTTCGGCAGCAGCGCCGAGATCCCGCGTGAGAACACCGGAAGCTGGAACTCGACGATCTCGGCATAGTCGCACGTCGGACAATCGAGCACCACGCCGGCAAACCCGGCGTTCTTGCAGGCCAGCGCGACCATGCCTCCAAACCCAGCGTAGCGGGCTTCCCCGCCCCGCGCGACCATCATCACCTCCCCGGGCTGCGCCGCGCGAATCGCATCCCGCGTGCTGGAGTGCTCCCCAACCGTCAGGGCCCGGCCCGCGCACTTGATGGGGCGGAACACGGGGGAGATGGCGATATCGAGAAACCCCTCTTCCACGAAATGACCGAGGGTGGACGTGGCGAGCTTGGACAAACGTTCGATCATCGGATCCATTCGGAGCTCCCTTCCTGGCGATTTCGAGCAACAGGTACGGATTCGGCAGGGCGCGGCGGATTCCCGTCGGCGGGGTCCCGAAGGGCGGCAGAAGCAACTTTGAGGGTCCCCGACGCGCGGCGAGACCTCCGGGTGTCGGAATAACTGCCTCTTAAGACCCATCGCCACTAACATAATTTGACATGGACGTCGAATAGGCCCCTCGCACGGGTTCGATCGCAGCCATCGTCGCAGCAACAATCGCAGCAGCGAGGTGAGCTTCCATGGCCGCAGCGTCCGCCACGCCGCCCGCCGTGCCCTCGGTCAATCTGGCTCAAATCATCAAGCTCCTGCACACGCATCTCACGGCAGCCTTATGTAACACGGTGTTCCAGCGGGTCCGGAATCGGGAACGCCAACGCCGCTGGTCTTTGGCCGCCCTGGCTCAGTTTTGGCTCACCGTGCTCCTCACGGGCCCCCGTTCGCTGACCCCAGGCGTTGCGAGAAACGGGCATCATGTTCCCCCACCTGGGGCCGGCGGCGCGCACCTCTCCGGAGGCCTTTTTCCAACGCGCCGAGCGGCTGCGGCCCGACCTTCTTCCGCGTCCTTTACGACGAGTATGTCGCGCACCTGGTGCCGGAGGCCCGCACGACCTACGCCGCCGCCGTGGCGGGGGTGCGCGAGCGCTTCTCCGAGGTCTGGATCCTGGACGCACGCGCCTGGATGCGGTGGCCCATCGGCTCAAGCTCACCTGGGATGTCCGCTCGCCGTTGTTGCCGGGGTGCCTGCTGGTGTGCTACGACCTGTTCCGCGGCTTCCCCCGCGCCTCTCGTTCTGCGCCGATGCCGGCCGGAGCGAACTGCAACACGCGCTCGAGCAGCTCCCCCCATTCCCCAAGAGACGCTGCTCATTGCGGATCCAGATTGACCGGGCACGGCGGGCGGCGTGGCGGACGCTGCGGCCATGGAAGCTCACCTCGCTGCTGCGATTGTTGCTGCGACGATGGCTGCGATCGAACCCGTGCGAGGGGCCTATTCGACGTCCATGTCAAATTATCTTAGTGGCGCTGCTCTTAAGACCGGCTAACTGTCCAATCACCGGGGGTTAATGCTTGGGCGTTACGGTAGGGGTGACTCCCGGGCTCCTCGGTAACGCCGGGAGTGGGTTGAACGACGCTGTTATCGCGCAAAAGGAGGGAGACGCTTGACGCATCGTGTCTGGAGACGTGCCCTGGGTGGGTTCGTGATCGTCTGCGGGCTCGTCTTGGCGACCTTCGCGGGAAATCAAGCCGCCCGAGGCGCCGAGGTCATTACGCTGAACGGGGCGGGAGCGACGTTCCCGTACCCGATCTATTCGCGGTGGTTTATCGAGTATAACCGCATGCACCCAGAGGTCCGCATCAATTACCAGTCGATTGGGAGCGGCGGCGGCATCGAGCAGGTCCGGCAGCGCACCGTGGACTTCGGCGCCTCGGACGCGCCCCTCTCGGACGACCAGCTGAAGCAGATGGGGCGGTCCATTCTGTTGATGCCCACGGTGGCCGGTGCGATCGCGATTAGCTACAACGTCCCGGGCGTGGCGACCGGGCTGAAGCTCACTCGGCAGAACATCGCGCTGATCTACCTCGGCACGATCACGAAATGGAACGATTCCCGGCTCGCGGCCGACAACCCGACGATGAAGCTGCCCAACCTGCCGATCACCGTGGTGTATCGGTCCGACGGCAGCGGCACGACCTTTCACTTTGTGACGTTCCTTTCCAACGTGAGCGCCGATTGGAAGTCCAAGGTCGGTGCCGGCACCTCCGTCGAGTGGCCGGTCGGGATCGGCGGGAAGGGGAACGAAGGCGTCGCGGGAGCAGTGCAGCAGACGCCGGGTGCAATCGGCTACGTCGAGCTGGCGTATGTCATGCAGAACCACCTCTCGTACGCGCTGGTGCAGAACCCGGCCGGCCATTGGGTCGCGCCGTCGCTGAGCGCAACGGTCTCGGCCGCGGCAGGAGGCGCCACCCAGATGGTGCAGACGAAGGACGTGCGGGTGGCGATCTCGAACTCGCCGGCCGCCACAGCGTACCCGATCTGCGGATTCACCTACCTGTTGATCCCGCAAGAGCAGACCGATCAGGCGAAGGGTCAGGCGCTCGTGCAGTTTTTGTCGTGGGCGACTCACGATGGGCAGAACGACGCGCCGCTCCTGCTCTACGCGCCGCTTCCCGCGCCGGTTCTCTCGATCGACGCGGGGATCATCAAGCAGGTGACCTATCAGGGCAAGTCGCTGATGCCGTAATTGGTTAGTGTTACGATGCAGATGCGTCCCGCCGGGCGAGGTGTACAGTTCCTTCGCCCGGCGGAGGCGCGTCTGACCCCGGGTCCGGCGATCATGTGACGCGGTGCGCGGGGGGATGATCATCGAGCGAAATGACGCCGAAAGACCTAGCCCCATCCCAGAATTGGGCGGGGCGTGCGCGCGGTCCGGCCTAGCGCGAGCCGGCCGCCACGGGTTCAGGACCCGATTCGGTACGCTGCCCGAGTACGGAGAGTTGCTGCTGCTGTGCGGGTCGTGCCCCGAGTTGTTGCCACCGAATCTCTCCGACCTTGATCCGAGCCCAGCGATACGCGTGCATGAGCGCGCGAGCCTCGAGGTACGGTCCGATCAACACGGGGTCCACTCGACAGTCGCCGTTGATCTGGGCTACGGCTCCCGGATGGTCGCTGTGGACGACTACCCGGCGATACCCCAGCGTGCGGGCGTTCCACAGCGCGTACACGATGCCCCGCAGGGCCCGTTCGCAGGCCGTGCGCGCGCCGACCGGCGTGAGCGTGATCAGCTGGTGGGTGCGTCCGTTTCCGTCCACGAAGACCAGGGAGAGCGTGCCGTCGGCGTCTTCGGCGACGTAGGCGTACAGGACGGTCCGCCGCCGGAGGGTCATGTCCACAGATATTCCAGCGCTGCGGCCGCGAGGACCAACAGGCCGAGGAGGCCGATTTTGAGCGCCGTGAGCTCGCGATCGTCGTCGATTCGCTCCAGAACGGCCCGGATCGCTCGCGCGGGAGACCCGGCAGGCGTCGCGGATCGAGTGGCGCCGCGTCCCGCCGGCGGCCGCCGGCGCATCGCCCGCGCACCGGCGCGCGGGGGCCACGTGTGATGGGCAGCGGGCAGAAACGTCGGAGCCGCAGGCGCGCTTCCTGCTCCGCGCGGCTCCGAGTGCACATATTGGGGGATGGCGGCGATCCAGGCGAACGAGGTGGCGCGTGGCGCTCCGTCCTTGGGAACGAGTCCGGCGAATCTTGTACCGGCGGATCGCTTCGGGTCCTTGGGAGGTCCCGCCGGCCATCGCCTGTTCGTCCGTCTGAGGCGGAGCGTGGTGTCCACGCACCCTCCGTGACGCCGCCGGTCGTACCCCGGCGGACCGCCATCCAAGGAGGAGCATAACCGATGCGGATTAACCCGGCATTAACCGCGACCGTGCAAGGGCCGAAAGATCGGAAAAACCTCTCAGACGCGCCAAGCGCGCCGGGGGGCCCGGAGGTGAGTGTGAAACCTCGGATCCTGCTCGTGGACGACGAGCATGCGATCGTCGAATCCCTGCGCTACGCGCTTGAAAAGGAGGGCTACGAGGTCCTGGAGGCCTCCGACGGCGGGGAAGCTCTGGATCTCGCCAAGACGAAGAAGCCTGACGTCGTGCTGCTCGACGTGATGCTGCCGGGTATGAGCGGCTTCGAGGTCTGCCGTGTGCTGCGGAATGAGTCGACGGTGCCGATTCTGATGATCACCGCACGCGCGGACGAGCCGGACCGCGTGGTTGGCCTCGACCTCGGGGCCGACGACTACATCGTCAAGCCGTTCAGCGTGCGCGAGGTGCTCGCCCGGGTGCGTGCCGCCCTTCGCCGGGCGCAGGCCGCCTCACCGTCGCGGGACGAGGTGCTGCAGGTCGCGGAGATCACGCTGGACGTCGCGAGGCATATCGTCCGGGTCGGGGACCAGATGGTCGTGCTGCCCCCGAGGCAGTTCGATCTCCTCCGGGCGTTTCTGTCCAACCCCGGCCGCGTATTGACGCGGGCGCTGCTCCTGCAGCAGGTGTGGGGCTACGAGTACGACGGTGACGACCGTACGGTCGACGTCCACGTGCGCTGGCTCCGCCACAAGCTGCAGGAGGCGGGCGGCCGGACGTCCATCGAGACCATCCGCGGCGTCGGTTACAAGCTCGAGGGCTGAGCATGCGGCTCCGGCCCGGCCTCGCGCGCCTGCTTGCGCTTGAGATCGGGATTACCGTGGTCGCCGCCGGGACCTTGCTGATCGTGCTCGGCTGGCCGGTGGGGCGGAACATGGCCCTGTGGGCGGCCGGGACGATCGTAATCGCGGCCGCCTTCGCGTACGTGCTCAGCGCGCGCGCTGCCTCGGGGCTCCGCCGCCCGCTTCGCGAGATCGCGGCCGCCGCCGCCGCCAGTGCAGACGGGAGGCTGCGGCCCGTCCGCGAGGAGTCGTTCGTCGAGGTGCGTGAGACGATCGCCGCGTTCAACGCGATGGTCGCGCAGTCCGGCCGGACGATCGGGGACCTCGATCGCGGGAAGGGCACGCTTGAAGCGGTGATGGCACACATGAGCGACGGGCTGCTGATCCTCGATGCCGCCGGGACGCTGGTGCTGGTCAATCCCGCCGCCGAGCGCATCTTCGGTGTCGAAGCACAGTTCGCGATGGGGCGCCGACTGATCGAGGTCGTGCATCATTTCGAGCTGGACACGCTGGTTCGCCAGGCCGATCGCGAGCGCGTCCCGCTGGCCCGGGAGCTCGAGGTGCATCAGCCGCAGCGGAGGGCGCTCAGGGTCCAGGCGAACCCGGTCTGGGGCGGGCATGGAGAGTTTGCGGGCACGGTGGTTGCCGTCCAGGACATCACGGATCTGCGCCGCACCGACCTGATCCGCCAGGAGTTCATCGCGAACGTGTCCCATGAGCTCCGCACGCCGCTCGCCTCGCTCCGGGCCCTCGCGGAGACCCTGCTCGACGGCGCGCTGCGCGATCGGGACGCCGGGCCGCGCTTTCTGGGCCGCATCGTCTCCGAGATCGACCGGCTGACGCTGCTGGTGAACGATCTTCTCGATCTGTCGGCGATCGAGTCCGGGAGCGCCAAGATGGAGATGACGCCGGTCGCGCTCGGGGTCGTCGCGCGCGACGTGACCACGAAATTCCGGCCCGTGGCCGAGCAGCGCCAGGTCGAGCTGCGCATCGACGCGCTCGACGATCTCCCGGACGTCTGGGGCGACGAGGCGCGGCTCGTGCAGGCGTTCGTCAACCTGGTCGACAACGCGCTCAAGTACACGCCGGCGGGTGGCGTGGTGCGCCTCTCCGCCCGCGTCGAGGGCGATCTCGTGGCGGTGACCGTGGCCGACACCGGTTTGGGCATCGCGCCTGAGCATCTGCCCCGAATCTTCGAACGGTTCTATCGGGTCGACCCGTCCCGGTCCCGGTTGCTCGGGGGCACCGGGCTCGGTCTGAGCATCGTGAAACACATCGTGACGTCGCACGGAGGACGGGTCGAGGTGCAGAGCACCGAGGGGCGCGGGAGCCAGTTTACCCTGCTGATCCCGCGAACCCCGGTTCGGTCCTCGGTATGACGGCATGCGCAATTCTTGCGCGTCTCTTAACATATTCTTGCCGGTGCGCGACGATCAAGATTAACTGCGGATGCATAGACTCGTCCCACCGCCGGATCGGGGTACGCGGGTGCCGCTGCTGGGAGGGCGCCGATGCAGGACGACGACGATCACGATCCGACGTTTTTACAGCCGGAAGATTGGCCGGTTGACCTTCGGATTGCGGCGATCGTGGCGCTGTGGCTGGGCTGCGTCGTCGTGGCGGCGTTTCTTTTCGTGCGGCTTGTCGGCATCTGAGCACGATACTCCACGAGCGGTGAAATGAGCCGTTCGGAGTTGCTTTAACGGGGCGTTAATAATCGCATAACACTTCAGTCACCTGCGATTCGCCGCCGACCGGTATCGTGGTATGAGCGGGGAGGGCGCCACCCGGTAGCTGCGCCCCGTTCGAGGGAGTGGTCAGATAGTGGGTGATCAAGCGGTGCGCCAGCAGGAGGCGGGTCAGACCGGCGGGCCGCCCCGGGCGAGCGCCGACCGCCGGGGCAGGGCCCGCTGGGCGGATGGCCTATTTCGGGGGGTCCTCACAGCGTTCGGCCTCGTCGTCATTGTGTTCGTGGCGGCGATCGCGCTGAATCTCGTTCTTGCCTCTCAAATCGCGATTCAGAAGTTCGGGCCCGCGTTCTTGTGGACATCGCGCTGGGATCCGGTCCATGGTATCTTCGGGGCGCTACCGTTCGTGTACGGCACGATCGTTTCGTCGACGATCGCGCTGATCATTGGCGTCCCGATCAGCCTCGGCGTGGCCATCTACCTGGCAGAACTCTCGATCTCCGGTACGTCGGTGATCTTGTCGTTCGTGGTTGAACTCTTGGCTGCGGTCCCGAGCGTGATCCTAGGGCTGTGGGGCATTTTCGTGCTCGCACCGTGGGTGCGGTTTGCGGTCGAGCCGGCGCTCTCAACCGCGTTCGGGTGGTCGCCGCTGTTCAGCGGGCCGCCATATGGGATCGGCATGCTCGCCGCAGGCATCATCTTGGCGATCATGGTGATCCCGATCATTTCGTCGGTGTCGCGCGACGTGTTGCGGGCCGTGCCGCAAGACCAGCGCGAAGCGATGTACGCGCTCGGTGCGACACGGTGGGAAGTGATCCGGCGCGCCGTGCTGCCGTTCGGACGGACCGGGATCATCGGGGCGATCATCCTCGGCCTCGGGCGCGCGTTCGGTGAGACGATGGCCGTGACGATGGTGATCGGCAACCGGCCGCAGATCTCGGCGTCCCTGTTCCAGCCCGCCTACACAATCGCCGCCGCCCTCGCAAACGAATTCTCCGAGGCGACGACCGATCTCTACCTGTCCTCGCTCATCGAGATGGCCCTGGTGTTGTTCATCGTGTCGCTCATCGTGAACGCGGCCGCGCGCTGGCTCGTGTCCCATGTCGCACGGCCGGTGGGGTTGATATGAGCACCATCGCGCTCCCGACAGCGGAAATTCGGCGACGTCGGATCGTCGACGTCGTGATGACGTCGCTCTGCTTTGTCGCGGTGCTCATCGCGATCGCACCCCTGGCGAGCGTCCTCGGATACGTCATCCTGCAGGGTGCGACCTCCCTCAACTGGGCGTTCTTCACGCAGACGCCCGCTCCGACCGGTGAGCTCGGTGGGGGCATGGCGAACGCGCTTGTCGGCACCCTGATCCTGATGGTGCTCGGCTCCTGTGTCGGGATCCCGGTTGGGATCCTGGGGGGTCTGTTTCTCTCCGAGCTCGCGGGCCACGGCAAGCTCGGGTGGTGGATCCGGTTTACCGCGGATGTCCTGAACGGCGTCCCGAGCATCGTGATCGGCGTGTTCGTGTACACGCTGATCGTCATACCGACGCACCATTTCTCAGGCTACGCCGGCGGGATCGCGCTCGGGCTGATGATGATTCCAATCGTGATGCGAACGACGGAGGAGATGGTGCGGCTCGTTCCCCAGTCACTGCGTGAAGCTTCGCTCGCGCTCGGCATCCCGTGGTGGGTCACCACGCTGCGCGTGACCCTGCCCAGTGCGATGGCCGGCGTCATCACAGGCGTCATGCTCGCCGTTGCCCGCATCGGAGGCGAGACGGCGCCGCTCCTGTTCACAGCGTTCAACAACCAGTTCTGGTCTCTGCGTTTGGATCAGCCGATGGCCTCACTGACCGTGCAGCTGTATAACTATGCGATCGCGCCATATAGCGATTGGCACCGCCAGGCGTGGGGAGCCGCGCTACTTTTGATGACGCTGACACTCGTGCTCAACGTCTCGGCACGCGTCGCCACGCACAAGCGATTCTCTAAGGGGAGGTAAGGGTCGATGGGTGTAGAATCAGCAAGCATGAGTCGCGTCCTTCCGGCGTATGCGCCCTCGGCGGAAGCCGGCGGGACCTCCACGATACGCCTCAAGATCGAGAGCCTAAACGCCCACTTCGGCAAGAACCACGCCGTGAAGGCGCTGTCGATCGGCATCCTGACGAACCGGATCACGGCGATCATCGGCCCGTCGGGGTGCGGCAAGTCCACCTTTCTTCGCTGTCTCAACCGGATGCACGAGGTCGTGCCGGGCGCTCGGGTCGACGGCAAGGTGATGCTGGACAGCGAGGACATTTACGCGCCGAACGTCGACCCCGTGGCGGTGCGGCGCCGGATCGGCATGGTGTTCCAGCGCCCCAACCCGTTCCCGACGATGTCGATCTACGGCAACGTGGTGTCGGGCCTGCGGCTGTCCGGCGTTCGCGACCGCCGGCGGCTCGACGAGGTCGTCGAGCGCAGCCTGATCGGCGCCGCGTTGTGGAACGAGGTCAAGGACTCGCTCGGGAAGGCGGGCACCAGCCTGTCCGGCGGGCAGCAGCAGCGGCTGTGCATCGCACGGGCGCTCGCGGTGGAGCCGGAGGTTCTGCTGATGGACGAACCGGCGTCCGCCCTCGACCCGATCTCGACGCTGAAGATCGAGGAACTGGCGAAGACGCTGCGGGAAACCCTGACGGTCGTGATCGTCACGCACAACATGCAGCAGGCGGCCCGTGTCTCCGACACCACCGCGTTCATGCTCTCGGGCGAGTTGGTCGAATCGGGCCCGACGTCCGAGATGTTCACGCGTCCGCAGGACAAGCGCACCGAGGACTACATCACCGGCCGGTTTGGCTGATCGGTCCGACTGGCCCCCGCGGTCTGGGTCCTCCGCGGCCCAAGGGCAGGATCTGTTGCGCCGTGCGCGAAAAACAGAGGGCTAATATGCCGACGCGTGAGTCGTTTGATCAGGATCTGCGGCAGCTCAGCGACGACCTCCTGCGCATGGGCACCCTGGTCGAGGACTCGGTGCGCCGGTCGATCGACGCGCTGCGGGCGCGCAGCACGGTGCTCGCCCAAGAGATCGTCGCCTCCGACAACGTCATCGACGCCCTGCACCTCGAGCTCGAGGAACGGTGCGTGCGCCTGATGGCGACCCAGCAGCCGATGGCGAAGGACCTCCGGACGATCGCCTCGATCTGGGCGATGACGATCGACCTGGAGCGCATCGCGGACCACTCCGAGGACATCGCCCGCATGGTGCTGCGCATCGCCTCTGAGCCGCTGCTCAAGCCGCTGATTGACATCCCGCGGATGTCAGAGATCGTCCGCGAGATGCTGCGGGACGGCCTCGATGCGTTTGTGCGCCACGACGTTGGGCTGGCCGCGCGGATGGCGGCCCGGGACGACGACGTCGATCACCTCTACAGCCAGGTGTTCCGCGAGTTGCTGACCTACATGATCGAGGATCCCAGGAGCATTGAGCGCGCGACTCATCTGTTGATGGCGGCGCAGGCGGTGGAGCGCATGGGCGACCACGCGACCAACATCGCCGAGCGCGTCATCTACATGGTGACCGGCACGCTCAAGGAACTGAACGTCTAGGCACGGTCCGGCACGTCGGGCCGCGCACCTCGCCCGCACGGATACTGTCCCGTCCGGCCCCGCGGCGTTCCCCGGACTCGCATGCTTCTGCGCGTGTGCCTCGCGCGGCTGTTCGGATGATGCGCGCGGAGCAGCGCGCGCTCACGACTCAGCGGGATCTCCCGAGGCTACCGCAACCACCCGGCGCCGGCGCCCAGCAGGAGCACCACCCCGAGCGCGACCCGGTACCATGCGAAGACCCACGCGGTGTGGTGCTCGAGGTAGCGCAGCAGCCACCGGATCGCCAGGTACGACGCGGCGCTCCCGGCGATGAGGCCGATCGCGAGCAGCTCCCATCCGTGGGCGGTCAGACCGGCCTTATGGAGGATCCACAGCTCGAACAGCCCGGCCAGCACGATCGCCGGCACGCCGAGCAGGAATGAGAACCGGGCGGCCGTGGCGCGCTCGATGTCGAGCCCCAGCGCGGCAGTCAGCGTCGACCCGGACCGGGACACGCCGGGCACCAGCGAAAACGCCTGCGCGACGCCCACGTACAGGCAGTCCCGAATCGTGAGCTCGTCCCAGCGGCGCTTGCCCCCGCGTCCGTGCTGCCCGTAGATCTCGGCGAGGGCGAGCAGCGCGCCCATCACGATGCAGGCCCACCCGATCACGGCGATGCTGCGCAGCGGCGAGTCGCACGCGTTGAGCACGCGGCGCAGCGCCAGCCCTGCGATGCCGATCGGGATCGTCGCGAGCACGAACCCCACGGCCATCCGGAACGAGTGGTCGCGGGTGTCGCCGGTGCGCAGGGCCGTCAGCGACTGCCGCGTGATCATGACGATGTCCCGCTCGAAGAACGCGACGACCGCCGCGAGGCTCGCGAGCTGCATCGCGGCGGAAAACGCGGCGCCCGGATCGGGCCAGTGGAGCAGCGCCGGGATGATGCGGAGATGGGCGGTGCTGCTGATCGGCAGCAGCTCCGTGATGCCCTGCACGATCCCGAGCACCACGATCTTGAACGCCCCGAGCTGCACGAAGCTCATGTTTACGGCGGTGTCGCATCCCGACACGGGGCTGGGAGTCACGGGGACCTCCCGGGGTCGCGCGGCGTCTGCACTACTGTCATCCATTCCCTCCGTGGCGCAAGAGTCGTCCGCTGAGTCCGGCCTGCGCACGAACCCGGGTGCCCAGGGCCCGCGCGGCGGCGGCGCGCTGGCCGTAGGCCATTTCGCGTGTGGCGGGGCCGGGCCCTTCGGCGATGCGGGACGCCGACGGGGTGCGCGGGGCGTCTGCGCGCGTCGATAGGACACGGGACCCCGGAACTCGAACAACACTGGACCGCTGCCGCACGCCGCGACGCGGAGGCACGCCGTCCGCGCGGCGACCGTCCGGCGCTGATTCGAGAGGAGACCGCGTATGCGCACCGCACCGCTGCGTCGTATTGCCCTGCTGCTCGCGCTGGTGGGAGTGCTCACCATGAACGTGTCGACGTTCGCCGCCACGGCGGGCGGGACGGTGACCGTGTGGGTCGGGAGCTGGTGGGACACGCAGGTCCCGATCGCCATGCAGCTGTGGGCGAAAGATTATCCGGGGATCACGCTCAAGATCGAACCGCTGCCGATCAACGGATACCTCGACAAGTTCAGCGCGTCCGCGCTCGGCGGCACCCCGCCGGACGTGATCGACCTCGACGTCTCGTGGGCGTCGACGGTCTCCGCCAAGGGCCTCCTGCAGCCGCTCGACGACGTCGCGAAGACGCTGGACGTCAAGGACTACTCCCCGGGGGTGTGGGCCTCCAGCCGCTACAACGGTCACCAGTACGCGATCCCGAACCGGGCGGCGTCCTACGTCTTCTACTACAACAAGACCGTCTTCGACAAGGCGGGGGTGCCGTATCCCACCGACAACTGGACGTACCCCGAGATGCTGCAGATCGCGCGCAAGCTGACGATTCCGGGGCAGTTCGGGATCGGGATCGCCGCGGACCTGAGCGACCCGTCCAACGTCATGGGCCTCCTCGCCGCGATGATCTGGGCGAACGGCGGGGATTTCCTCAGTGCGGACGGCACCAAAGCGACGATCAACTCCCCAAAGAGCGTCGCGGGCCTGACGTTCTGGTCAGACCTCTACACGAAGTACCACGTCGTGCCGGACGGCACCCCGAACTTCACGACGACCCGGGACGTCATCCCCCTGTTTGAGGCGAACAAGGTCGGGATGCTCACGAGCACGTCGACCGCGTTCGACGAGTTCTCGCAGCACAAGGACCTCAGGTGGGGGATGGTGCTCTCCCCCGACAAGGTCAACGTCTCCGGAGGCTGGGCGATGGGCGTGCCGGTCGGCGCGCAGAACGTGGCCGCGGCTCGCGTGTTTCTCCAGTGGCTCGCCAGGCCGGAGAACATGGGGAAGATCATGAACCGCACCCCGGCCCGGTTGTCCGTGTACAAGGCGCCGCCGTGGAACAACCCGGAGTACGCCATCTTCGGTCAGGCGCTGAAGGACGCGAAGAGCACTGCCGACCGTCGGAGACTGGGCCGGCATCCAGACCGTGATCATCACGAACGGGCAGAAGATTCTGGTCGGTGAGCTGTCGCCCCAGCAGGCGGCGGATGCGATGGCACAGCAGATCGATACGCTGCTCGCGAAGAAATAGGGGGAGATCGCCAGCGGAATCCCAGCGGTCGGCGGCAAGATCGGCGTCGCTGTAAGGACGCGCCTCCGCTCGGAGCCCCGCTTCCCGGCACGAGTCATCCGGGGTCGCCGCGATCGGCATCCCCGGATGACTTGTGGACGCCCGGGGTCCCCGAGACCCGCCGCGGAAGGTTCTTCTTCGGAATGCCCTTAACCGTGTATTAACGTTATCTTTGCCTCCCATTACGAAAGTCTTCACTTTTGTTTAAGTACCAGCGCCTAGAGTGTTATTGAGAGATGAAGGTGGGCTGGTACGTTCGTGGCGAACACTTGAACGGCCCTGGCGGGTTGGAAACCCGTCCGGGTCTGCCAACAGTTGCCGCATATTCGCAGCCGACATCGAGGAGACGAGGCCGTGAAGCGCATCGACCTGCACACCCACGCTAAGCTCTCGAAGACGTTCCCCTTCGCAATCAGAACGGTACACCAGTTCGTTGCCCAAGCGCGGCGCCTCGGGCTGGACGGGTTGGCACTCGTCGAGCATATGCACGCGGTGCAGTATTGGGAAATCCACGACTGCTTGGGGCGCGAGTTTCGATACAGTGAGGCGGCGGGGGCGTACGAGGGGCTGGATGGATTCCGGCTTCTGTCGGGCGCGGAGCTGAGCATCGCACAGGGATGCGACCTGATCGTGTTGGCGACCGTCGGCCAGTTACGGGAACTGGACGGGGCGCTGACGAAGCCTGCCACGCACGGGTACCGGCCTCCGTTTGCCGAGGCGGTCGCGGTGGCCCACGCGGTCGGGGCGTTCGTGATCGGCGCGCACATGGTCCGGCCCGGCAAGGAGCTGGCGAAGGTGGGCAAAGACAAGCTCGGCGCGCTCGACGCGCTGGAACTGAACGGCAAGGATTTTGTGTCGGACGATCGGGTGCGGACGGTGGCCGCGAAGCTGCGCGTGCCCGTCGTGGGTGGAAGCGACGCCCATTTCTGGGCGCAGGTCGGCATCAAGGCGACGGTGCTGGCGGTCGACGAGCTCACGCAGACTTCAGTGGCTTCGGAGATCCGTACGGGCCGCGCCGCGGTCGAGAGCCAGAGTTACGGACCGATCGCGGTGCAGATCAGCGGGGCGTACAAGCGCATCGCCAAGGCGAGAGCGGCCCGCGCCGCCTATCGCGATCTCCCGGTCACGGAGGTACCGGTGTCCGAAATGGCGGGGCGTGCGCAGTGAGCTCGAAGATTCGCGAGCGCGTACAAGAACCGCTGAAGGTGGCCACGTCGCTGCCGAACACCGACGCGGCCGAGTTGATGAACCAGCTCTCGCTCGGCCTGATGCACGGGACGCTGGTCATCCGGTCGAGCGGCCGGCGGTACGCCTACCACATCGGTCAGGTGATCCAACTGGAGATCCGCGCGAAGGAAGGCAGCGAAGAAGGGTCGATGCAGATCGACCTGCGCTGGCGTCTGCCGCTGAGCGTGACGACCGTGCCCTGACGGCGGCCGCGCCGCTCGCACAGCCAAGGAGGCTTGACGATGGGTAAGCGCACCCGCAAGTTCGCGTTCTCGGCCACGCTCGAAGCGACGCAGGCGGCCGAGTGTCTTGTGCGTATCGCGGACGGGCTGCGCCGCGGCGTCGTCAGGCTGTCGGCCGGCGGCGAGACGCTCCAGCTGACGCCGACCGCGATGTTGGCGGTGGAGATCCAGGCCGAGGGGAAGAGGGACAAGGCGGCGGGACACCTCGCGGTGGAGCTGTCATGGACACCCGAGTACGCGGCGGCGGCGGAGACGTTGGAGATCACCGTCGATCCGCGCGAAATGGAAGATCGTCACGTGCGGGCGGGCACGCGAGACTAAGCCTACTTTTTCCAATCCTCCTACCGCCGCCGGGGTCGCGGAATGCGCCGCGCGATCCCGGCGGACGTCGAATCGGGAACGCCATCCTTGGCCAGCGACACGCTGCTCAGCGGGCTGCAAAGTGAAGTGACGAAGCTCGGTCGGCTTGTCGTCGACCAGCTCGAGCGAGCGCTGCGCTGCTACCACACCCGCGACCTGACCCTCGCCGAAGAGATCATCGAACGGGACGACGCCGTCGACAACCTCAACCTCGAGCTCGAGGAGCGGTGCTTCGCGCTTGCCGCGACCGGGGGCCTGTCCGAGGACGGGCTCCGCACCGTGCGGGCCACCGTGAAGATCGCGCTGAATCTCGAGCGGATCGGCGACGCCGGCACCCACATCGCGAAGCGCGTGCGGCTGCTCGTGCGCGAGGGGATCGCCCCGGGGAACTTCACGTTCGAGCCGCTCGAGACCTGTGCGCTGACGGCGGTCTCGGAGGTGATCGACGCGGTCGTCCGGCGGGATCTGGAGCAGGCCCGGCGGGCCTGCCTGCGGGAGTCGGAGTTCGACACGCACTACGTCGCGTGCCTCACCGAGGCGCGCCGGCAGATGCAGGCATCGCCGGCCGAGGTGCCGTACCTCCTCCACACCCTCGCGGTGATGAAATACCTCGAGAAAGTCGCGGACTATGTGCTCAACGTAGGAGAGCAGGCGATCTTCCTGATGACCGGCCGGCGGCTCAAGTTTTCGCAGTACCAGCAGCTCGGGCTGCTCATGCCGGAGGCCGCCGGGGGCGGGCTGGAGTTTCGCCCGTATTGGGACGGGATCAGCGGCGCCGTCGTGGCGCGCGTCGCCGGTCGGCACGGCACCGTGCTGTACAAAGAGGGGTCGCGGCGCAAGATTCAAGAGGAGACCGAGAAGCTCAAGGTGTGGGAGCGCATCCCCGGGGATCTCACACCGCGCGTCCTCGGCTCGGTCACGGTCAAGGACCGGCAGGCGCTGCTGCGCGAGTTCGTTGACAGCACGCTGCTTTCCGAGCTGTACCTCTCGGATGCCTCGCGAGACGCGAAGCTCGCGGCGACGCAGCGGGTGCTGGACGCGGTCCGGCAGGTATGGCAGATCACGCTCGTGCCCACGCCGCCCGCCGTCGACTACGTGGCGCAGATCCGGCGCCGCCTTCCGGAGGTGTTCGCGCTGCACCCGGAGCTGCGGGCCGAGGCGGAAGCCGGCACCTCCGTGGACGGCGCCGTGGTGCGGCTCGACGACCTGCTCGCGCACGCGGAAACGTTGGAGCCGTCGCTCGCGCCGCCGTGCTCGGTCTGGCTGCACGGCGACTTTAACGCCAACAACGTGCTGTACAACGACCGCACCGGACAGGTGAAGTTCATCGACGTGCACCGCTCGCGCCTGGGCGACTACCTGCAGGACGTCAGCGTGTTTCTGCTGTCGATGGTCCGTCGCCCGGACCTGTCGGCGACGCTTCGCGACGACATCGCCCGCGTCAACCAAATGGTCGAGGAGTTTGCGCGGGAGTTCGCCACGGAGCGCGCCGACGCGGCGTTTGAGCCGCGGCTCGCCCTCAGCCTCGCTCGGTCGTGCATCACCTCGGTGCGGGTGGTCATCGAAGCGGTGCACGCCGCCGCGCTGCTCCGGCGCGGCGTGCGGCTGCTGCGGCAGGCGGCGCAGCCGTGACCCTGCGCGTCGGGGTCTGCGGGATCCCGGGTGCACGGTCCACGGACCAACTCCGCGGCGCGCTGGAGACGTGCGGATGCGAGACCGTCGTGTTCGCCGCCGCCGACTGCGTGATCGACTTGCCGTCCGGCGGCGTGTGGTGCCGCGGCGTCGATCTTGGGCAGCTCGACGCGGTGATCGTTAAGAAGCTGGGATCGACGACAGATCCGCTGGCGCCGAGCCGGGTGCATCTGCTCGGCCAGCTCGAGATCCGCGGCGTGTCCGTGTTCAGCCCCGCCCGGGCGATCGCCGACGCCCAGGACCGGTACCGCATGACGCAGCGGCTGAGCGCGGGGAATATTCCGATCCCGCGCACGGTCGTGGCCGAGACCGCGGAGGATGCGGCGGGGGCGGTGCGGCGCTGGGGCCGCGCGGTTCTTAAGCCCCTGTTCACGTCGAAGGGGAAAGGCATGGTGGTGCTGACCGCCGACGCGTCGCTCCCGACGGCGCTCCGCGAGTGGCAGCGCGCGTGGCAGATGCCGTTTTACGTCCAGGAGTACGTGCCGCACGCCGGGTGGGACATCGGCGTGGCGGTGCTGGCGGGGCGCGTGCTAGGCGCGTACTACCGCGTCGCGCGGCCGGATACGTGGCTGACCACGACCGCGGCGGGCGGCCACTATGAGACGTGTCCGCGTCACGCCGGAGATCGAGCAGCTGGCCCTGCGGGCCGCGGACGTGTTTGGGCTCACCTTCACCGGCGTCGACCTTGTCGAGGGGCCGGACGGGTACCTGGCCTATGAGGTGAGCGCGTTTGGCGGCTTCGGCGGACTCTGGCACACTCAAGGCATCGATGCCGCGCGCCTCTACGCGGAGCACGTCGTCGGTGTGGTGACGGGACGGCCCCCTCATGACCGAACTGGAATCGGTTCTCCAAGCCTCTCGACCTGAGACCACGTTCGGGCTCGAGATCGCGGGCGTCGCGCTTCGGGTTCAGACGAATGCGGCCCTCCTCGATACCCGGCTGCGGAGTTACTTTGCCCCCTACGTCGTCGCGGAGCCGCCGGACCCGGCGGGCCGCGTGTCCCTCTTCATGGGCACGCCGGTGTACGATGCGGCGCGCCTCGTCGACATCCCCCGCCGCGCGAGCGCTGCCGGGATCAAGGAGGCGTTCTACGATGCGGCCGATGCGCGCGTGATCCTGAAGCGGCGGACCGGCGTCGTGATCTACGTTGCGGAGCCCGAGCACTACGTGGTGGGCGACCTGGACGCGAACTTCAACCAGGCGGTCAACGCGGTCGCGATGGTATTCGCGAAGGCGATGGTGCGGCGCGGTTTTGTGATGCTGCACGCCTCCGCCATCCTCGGTGAGACCGGGGGGATCGCCTTCGCGTCGTCGTCCGGGTCCGGGAAGTCCACGCTGGCGCTCATGCTGGTGGACCGCCACCAGCACCTGGTGACCAACGATCGGTTGTTCATCCGGGCGGCCCCCGGCGGCACGGAGATGGTCGGGGTGCCGAAGCGTCCGCGCGTCAACCCCGGGACGCTCCTGCACATCCCCCGTCTGACGGCCCTGCTGACTCCGGACGAGCGGCGGAATTATTCGCCCCTCACGGCGGACCAGCTCTGGACGCTCGAGCGGAAGCACGACGTCGACGTCGACGCGATCTACGGAGCCGGCACGGTCCGTCTGCGCGGCCCCCTGCGCGTATTGTTCCTGCTTCGATGGAGCCCGAGCGGCCGGGGGTGGAGCGTGCAGCCGGCGTCGCCCGACGAAAGCGCCGCGGCGTTGGGGCAGGTGGTGAAGGCCGTCGGCGTCTACGACATCACGGCGCCGGATCAGGCTGCCAGGCAGGCGGCGCTGCTCAAGGCCGCTGAGGCGATCTCGGTGTACGTGGTGAGCGGACGGACCGACGTCGACCGGCTCGTGGCGTTCATCCTCGAGCGCATCGCTCCGCCGCGGGACGCCGGCGATTCTTGACTGTCCTTCGTGCATCCTCTCCAGGATGCGCTGCGCGGATATGCCGGGGCCCTAGCGGCCCGGTTCGGGGTTGGAGCTGCCGGCGGTGAGACCCGGCACCAACTCTCCCTGGATCTGGATCGAGTGGCCGCGGAAGATCGCGATGAGCTTGCCGTGCGCGTCGGAGACCGTCACGTCGCAGACGCCGGACCGCCCGCCCCGATGTCGCTCCTCCGCTTCGGCGATCAGGAGGTCGCCCTCGCGGGCCGGCGCGATGAACGTGACCGCGCAGTTGCCCGCGACCGTGATCTTGTTGTGGGAGTTGCATGCGAACGCGAAGGCTGAATCGGCGAGGCTGAAGATCATGCCCCCGTGGCAGACGTGGTGCCCGTTGCACATGTCTGCCCGCACCGTCATCCGGAGCGTGGCGCGGCCCGGTCCGATGGCGACGACGGCCATGCCGAGTGCACGGCTGGCCTTGTCCTCCGCCCACATCGCGTCCCGGGCGGCCTCGGCGATCTGCTGCGGTGTCGGCGTTGTCGTCAGGCCTCGTCTGGTCCGCGTCGCACCGCGCCGCGGCGGAATGGGGCGTGTTCAGAGGCGACCTTCGGCGAGGACGGTGCGGGTCCTTCATGCCGCCTCGCGCCCCCGCGACACGGGGCTCGGGTCGGACCGGTTCGTCTCGCCCCGGCGGCGCCGGGAACTGCCGGTTGCGCGACGTCGCTTAGAGGGTGTCGGGCACCGGTCCCGCACGCGGCGTGCCCGCGCGCGCGGAAGGGGGAGAGATGCGAAGACAGCCGCGGTGGCGCACCGCCGGGGTGCGGTGGACTCTCGGATGCGGGCTGGTCGCGTTCGTGCTGGCCGCGTGTCTCATCGCGTCGAGCAGCGCCGGCGCGGCGCCGGAGCGGCTCGTGGTCGCGGTGGGCGGAGACCGGTTTCCCGTGACGCTCGTCCGCGTCCCGCTGTCCCGCTATCAGCTGGGGGTCGCGCTCGCCGGCCGCCGCGTCGGCGACAACGCGCCGCTCGTGGAGATCGCCCGCGGGGCCGGCGCGCAGTGCGCGATCAACGGCACGTTCTTCGCCGCGTATGCGGGGGAGACGCACGAACCCTACGGCACGCTCGTGATCGACAAGAAGCTGCTGCATCTCGGCGGCCTGGGATCGCGCCTCGACGTGCTCGACGACGGAACGGTGCGGATCGTACCCGACCACCTGCAGATTCAGGGGGAGCTCGACGGCAGCGACGCGTATCCGTCCGACTGGTACGCCTACAACCTCAACCAGACGCCGACGCCCGGCGGCAGCAGCGCGTACGTCTTCACGCCGGAACGCGGGCCGACGCTGGGGTTTCGGGCCGACCTCGCGATCGTGGCGCGCCGGGGGATCGTCAGTGATGTCGTCGCAGACGCGGACGTGGCGATTCCCTCCGATGGGTTCGTCCTCGCGCTGCAGGGCCGGGAGGTCGCCGTGTTGGGGTGGAAGTTTCGTCCGGGGCAGCGCATCGCGTACGCCGCCATCGAGGACGGGCGCGTGCTCAACACCCGCTTCAGCCTCGGCGCCGGTCCCACGCTGGTCCGCGACGGACAGGTCAGCGTCCACGCCGCCGCCGAGGGGTTTCGCGATCCGAAGATCGTGTCGTGGAGCGGCACGCGATCGGTGGTGGGGACGACGGCCGCCGGCGATGTGATGCTGGCCGTGATCGGCGGCGCTACGATCACGCAGGCGGCGTCGGTCATGCAGGTGCTCGGCGCGGCGGACGCGATGAACCTCGACGACAACGGATCGACCGGCCTGGTGTGCGGAGGACGCTACCTGATCGGCCCGGGACGGCAGGTGCCGAACGCGCTGGTCCTCTGGCCGCGCGTCTGAGCGGCCGGCGCCGCCGGGATCACCCCATCAGCGAGAGATCTTTGGTGGCCCACTCGAGCTGGGCGTCGACGACGGGCGCGTCGCCGCGCCGGACCGGCCGGTACACGCCCTCCGCGTCCAACTCGGTGACGGAGATGTTGTCGCGCAGCTGCAGATCCAGGATGCGGGTCTTCAGCGCGTGTCTCAGTCCTGGGTGGAGGACGGGCGTCAGGATCTCCACGCGCCGGTCGAGATTGCGCTCCATCAGGTCGGCGCTCCCCACCAAGACTTCTTCTTCGCCGCCGTTGTGGAAGTAGTAGATGCGGCTGTGCTCCAAGAAGCGGCCGACGAGGCTGATGACGCGGATCGTCTCGCTCAGGCCCGGCACGCCGGGTCGGAGGCTGCACATGCCCCGCACGAGCAGGTCCACGCGCACGCCCGCCCGCGAGGCTTCGTAGAGGGCGTCGATCATCTCGGGATCCACCAGGGCGTTGGTCTTGAGGATCAGGTGCCCGTCGTGGTGCACGCGGTGCCGCTCGATCTCCCGGCCGATCCGGCTCAGGATGCCCCGCCGCAGCGAGGCGGGCGCCACCAGGAGATGTTCGTACCGGTCCTTCCGGCCGCGGCCGGTGAGCACGTTGAAGAGGGCCGTCGCGTCGGCGCCGATGCCCGGATGGCACGTGAAGAGGCTGAGATCCGCGTAGGGGTTCGCGCTGTAGTTGCCGGTGCCGATGTGCACGTACCGGCGGAGCCGCCGCCCCTCGCGCCGGACCACGAGCGAGATCTTCGCGTGGGTCTTGAGGCCGATCACCCCGTAGCTGACGTGCGCGCCGGCCCGTTCCAACGTCTGAGCCCAATCGATGTTGTTCTCCTCATCCCCGCGCGCCTGCAGCTCGAGGACCACCGCGACTTGCTTGCCGTGGTCCACCGCCTGCAGCAGGGACTGCACCAGCGGCGACGCGCGTCCGACCCGATACAGGGTCTGTTTGATGGTCAGGACGTCGGGATCCACGGAGGCCCGCGCGATGAAGTCCAGCACCGGCGCAAACGACTCGTACGGGTGATAGAGCAAGATGTCCTCTCGGCGGATGGCGGTAAAGAGATCGGCGGGGGCGGTCACCGCGGCCGGCAGCCGCGGGACCAGCACGGGGTCCTTCAGATCGGGCCGGTCCAGCTCCATCAGCTGCATGAGATCCGTGAGCCCCAGGGGGTGGCCGACGACGTACAGGTCCTCGGGGTACAGGTCCAGCCGCGCCGCCAGCTCTCGGGCCGCGCTGTCGGGAATCTCGCGCTCGAGCTGGATGCACACCGCTTCGCCGAATCGGCGGCGGCGAATGCCGGCCTGCACCGTCTCGCGCAGGGTCGCCGATTCGATCTCGGTCAGGTCCATCTCGGCGTCGCGGATCAGCCGGAAGAGAAAGGCGTCGCGGATCTCCACGCCGGGATAGAAGGCGTCCAGGTTGTTGGCCATGATGTCTTCCAGCCAGACGAACGACGCGTCCCGCCCCTCGGGGGTCTCGGGCACCTTCACTAGGCGGGGGAGCACGGTCGGCACCTTGATCCGCGCGAACCATGCGTCGCCGTCGTCACCCCGCAGCATGAGGCCGAGGTTGAGGCTGAAGTTGGAGATAAAGGGAAACGGATGCGCCGGATCCACCGCGAGCGGCGTGCAGACCGGAAACACCTCATCGAGAAACCACTGCCGCAGCGTGGCCTGCTGGGTGGGCGTGAGCGCGCGGTACGCACGCGCGTGAATGCCCGCGGCATCCAGTTCGGGGGTGAGTTCTTGGTGGAAGATCCGCCGCTGCTCGTGCATGAACCGCCGCAGCGCGTCCCGGACGCGGCGCGCCTCTTCGGTCGCGGTGTACCCGTCCTCCGCCAGCGTGGTATCGCCCACGTCCACGCGATCCAGCAGGAGCGAGAAGTTGATCGAGAGGAATTCGTCGAGATTCGAATCGGAGATCGCCAGGAACTTGAGCCGCTCCAACAGCGGGTGCGCGCCCGGCCGCGCCTGATCGAGGACGCGCTCGTTGAATTGGAGCTGCGACAACTCCCGGTTGAAGAACCGGTGTGCCTCGGTCGTCGCTACCTGGTGCTCAGGCTCGATGATGCCCACTCGATCCCTCCAGGACGTGGGGATGCCGCGCGCGCGTGGGGGGCGCCGACGCCGCGTCCAGGCTCTGCCCGCGCGCCCGGAGCGCCAGCGCTCCTTCGCGCAGTCCGTACGGGCTGATGCGCCACTGCGGGATGCGCCACCGGATCATGATCGTCCGCAAAATCGCGCCGCCCGCGCGCGCGGTCGCGGCCCGTGCGGGCTTCACGGGGTGCGGCCAGCGCGTCGAAGGAGAGTGCAGCAGCCGTGCGACCACATTCAGCAACTGGGACGCCTCTCCTGCGGCCGTGCCCTGCTGATCGGTCAACTGACGCCCCACGCGCCTCGCGGCGCCCCCCGTCGCCACCGCTTCGGGGAACTCCGCGTGGCCGGGCAGCGCCGCCTCGAACAGGGCGGCGAGCCGCTCGGAGGCACGGTCCACTTTGGCCGCGGACGGTGGATCGCCGTCGAAATCCCGAGCCGCCAGGACCCCGGATCCGACGGGTACCGACGTAATGCCCCGGACGCCGGACGCGCCGACCGCGGCCACGTCGCAGCTGCCTCCGCCGATATCGACACTCAGAAACGGCGCCGCCGGCAGGGGCCCGAGCGAGGCGCCGGCCAGACACAGCGTGGCCTCCTGCTCGGGCGTCAGCACGTGCACCCGGAGGCCGGTCGCGGTCTCAACCGCGTCGGCGAGCGCACCGCGGTCGGCGGCGGCGCGGACCGCGTGGGTCCCCAGGACCATAATCTCGCCGGCCCGCCACGCGCGCGCTTCGGCGGCGAACGTGCGGACCACCGACGCCGCCGCCCGAATCCGCATCGTGCCGAGCACGCCCGTGTCCGCCACCGCGATCCCGAGCCTGGCGCGCACGCGGAGATCGCGGATCGGCCAGATCGCGTTGGGGCGGCAGTCCGCGACGAGGAGATGGATGGTGTTGCTGCCGATGTCGATGACCGCGGCGCGCTGATTCGCGTCGTCTCCCCGATAGGCCGACTGCCGCCGTATGGGGGGGCTCGCCGAACTCGGAATCGAGAATGCCATACTTATAGAAGTGCGGCATTTTCGCCCAGGCTCCTCCACCGGCCCACGGCGTCCGACCGAGTTTTTGCCCAACCTTCGCATTGGCTTAACGGGGTCGCCGAACGTCCGCGCGTGGATGGTCGCCGCGCGCTCTCGCCGCATCGGCCGGGCGGTCGTCCGATGCGGAGGCACCGATGGACACGTCCCACTGCCGGGCGAAATATGGCTGACCCTCGAGCGTGATCTCTACGGCGATGCGCAGCGCGGTGGTGGTCTCGATCAGCTCGACGGAGACCGTGGCCGCACCCACCGGGCGCTCGACGCGGACCGTGGTCGACGCCGTCACGCAGGCGGTCTGCGGATGGTCCTGCTCCACGGCGGCGCGATACCGATGGCGGATGTGCAGACGCGCCCCTTCGTCGATCCGAAACGCCTCGTCCTTGACCCCGTCCAGCGCCGCCACCGCGGACTGCAGGGTCCGCTGGGTCGTCCACTCCTCGCTGCCGTCGATCACCGCCGGGGCGTGGAGGTCCGACGCGGGCGGCCCGAAGACGTGCGCCGCACCGGGGTCGTGGGGCGCGACTGGGAGGTCCACGCGCGACGGGCATCGTGAAGAACTGTAGACGCCGAGATCCTGCGCGCGGGGATCGGGCCACAGCCGGGGAAAATCGGCCCCGGAGATGCTCAACCGGAGGCGGTGGCCGGCCTGAAAGACGTACGCGGTGGGGCGCAGGCTGATCTTGGTGGGGAGGGTATCCCGTGTCTGGATCCCGCTCGCCCAGCCGGTCGTCACGAGCGTGGAGCTCCCGTCAGGCGCCACGTCGCAGAGCCTAACCACGACGCGAGGGTCCGTGCCCCCTGCGGCGAGATGGAGCGCGGCCGTGGGGGTGCCGATCACCTCGAGCGGGCGTGCCAGCGGGCTCGTGTCGTACGTGAGCGACCGGTGGTCGTCCGGCGAGTGATCCGCCGGCCGGGTGACGTGCGCCGCCCACGGATCCCACGGGATGGAGGCGAGGCCCACGGTCGGATCGTGGTGCCACACCAGAGGGTCGGCGTCCCCGGCGGGCGGTCGGGTCTCGAGCGTGCGCGCCGGAGTGCAGTACAGGGTGTACAGCGCCGTGCCGGGCGGAGGCCACGCCGAGGTCTCGCGCCAGCGCCGCGCGCCCTGGACGTACAACGTGACCGGCGGCGCGTCCCCGATCCCGTTGACCGCGCCCTTGAGCCACCGATCCCACCAGCGGTCCATCTCGCGCAGGAACCCGACCGGCTCCTCCGGCGAGAGATCGGGGAACACGTGTTTCCACGGTCCCATGAGCAGGCGCTTCGGCGCGTTGATCCCCTCATAGTACGTCACGGTGGCGTCGGGATACAGATCGCGCCAGCCGCAGACGGCGAACACTGGCACCTCGATCTGATCGTACGGGATCGCCCTCGTGCGCCAGAAATCGTCGTGCGACGGGTGCTCGTGCCAGCTGAGGATCCAGGGCCGCGCGTGCTCCAGGCGCTCGAGCCACTGGCGCGCCCAGCGGCCGTCGGGATCCTGACGCAGCGGCGGGGTCAGATTATAGGCGATCATGCGGGCGCCCCAGTCCCCCTCCGACCATGATCCGCCGCGGCAGCCGCCCGGCCGGAGGAAGTCCTCATAGATATCCGAGCACGCATGCACCGGGATAATCGTACGGAGGTGCGGGGGCCGGGTGGAGGCGACGCTGAGCGCAGTGATGCCGCCGTAGGAGGTGCCCCACATGCCGACGTTCCCGGTGCACCACGGCTGTCCGGCGGCCCACTCGACCGCCGCGTGCCCGTCACGGCGTTCCTGTGGGTCGAACGGATACGCGTTGAGCCCCTCGGAGCCTCCGAGGCCTCGCAGGTCCACCGTCAGCGCCGCATAGCCGCGGTGCGCGAAATGGTGATGGACCGCCTCGGTGGAGCCCCGCCCCCCGCGACCGTCCTTGTGGTACGGCATCAGCGTGATGATGGCGGGCCAGCGCCCATCGGCTGCCGGCCGATGGAGCGTGGCGGCGAGATGCGCCCCGTCCGGCATGGGGATTAAGACGTCGCGCGCGACCTCGACCGGATACGCGTGCTCGTCAGTGGTCACGTCGTGCCTCCTCGTCGTCCGTGTCTTCAGCGCGCGCATCCGGGCCGGCTCGCACGTCCTTCGACATCGTGTCCGGTCCGCCCCCCGACCGGCGCGGAGAATGGGGTCCGGGGGGCGGGATGCCGCCCCGGCGGCACAGGGGTGCCGCGGGCGAACGCGGAATGGGCATGTGTGCGGTGCGAAGTCGTCGCGGGAGGGATGCGCGTGGCGAAGCACGGATGCGCGACGCCGGGCCAGGCGACGCGACGGTCGTTCCTCCGGACGGCGGCAGCCGGCCTGGGCGCCGCCGCGTCCGGGTGGCTGCCGGCGGCCCGATCGGGCGCGGATCCCGCGGCGCGTGCGGCGACGCCGCTCCGCCGCGGCGGGACGCTGAAGATCGCCGAGATCGGCGAGCCGCTGACCCTCGATACCCAAGCCACGACCGCGACTCTGACCAGCACCATCACGCTGCCGATCTTCGAGGGGTTGTTCGCGTTCGACGCCGGATGGCGCATACAGCCGGATCTGGCCACGGGGTACACCGTCAGTAAGGACGCGCTAACGTACACGATCACGCTGCGCACCGGCGTCTCCTTTCACAACGGCAAGACCCTGACCGCGGACGATGTGATCGCGTCGCTGAACCGCTGGGGCCGGCTGAGCCCCTACGGGGCGGTGCCGTATCGAGCGATCGACTCGGTGACGGCGGCCGGGAGCAGCACAGTCATCATCAAGCTGAAGACCCCGTTCGCGCCGCTCATCGCGTTTCTTGCGCTGCCGTCTTCCGGCGCGATGATGCCGAAGGAGATCGTGGACGGGATTGGGGCCGGGACCCTGAAGGAGTACGTCGGGACGGGGCCCTATCGGTTCGTGGAGTGGGCGCCCGACCGGTACGTGCATCTGACCCGGTTCGACCAGTACGCGGCGCGCAGCGAGCCGGCGAGCCGGTACGCCGGGCAGAAGGTCGCGCTTGCGGATGACGTCTTCTACTATCCCGTGTCGCAGGTCGCCGCCCGGATCGCCGGGGTCCAGAGCGGGGACTACGACATCGCGGATGGGATCAACCAGGACGCCTACGCGACGCTCCGGGCGGACCCGCGCGTCGCCGTCGGCCTGCTCCCGGGCTACTATCTGGCCTTCTTCATGAACAAGAAGCAGGGGATCATGACCAGCCAGGCGATGCGCCAGGCCGTCGAGGTGGCGCTCGACATGCAGCCGATCATGCAGGCGACGTTCGGCGATCCCAAACTGTATCTCCTCGACGCGAGCATGTACCCGAAAGGGACCCCCTGGTACACGACGGCAGGCGCGACCTGGTACGACGTCCACAATGCGGTCCAGGCGAAGTCGCTCGCCAAGGCCGCGGGCTACTCCGGCCAGCCGATCCGGTGGCTGACGACGCAGGAGTACGACTACATGTTCAAGAGCACCGTCGTCGCCGTCTCGCAGCTGCAGCAGGCCGGGTTCGAGGTCGACATGCAGGTGATGGAGTGGGCGACGCTGCTCGACCGCCGCACCCGGCCGGCCGAGTGGGACATCTTCGTCACCTCGGGCACCTTCGTCCCGGACCCCGCGCTGCTCACGCTGTTCAGCGCGGCCTATCCGGGATGGTGGGACACGCCCGAGAAGAACGCGTTGTTCGCGCAGTTCAACGCTGCGTCGGATCCGGGGACGCGCGTGCGGATGTGGGCCCGGCTCCAGACGATGATGTACGAGGAAGTGCCCATGATCCGACCCGGGGGGTTCAACAACCTGATGATCGCGCGGAGCGGGCTGCTCGGGTTTCAGCCGTCGTATGCGATCATTCCATGGAATGTCCAGGCGATGAGATGATCGACCGTCGCGTCGCGCCGCCGGCTACGTGCTGTCCCGGCGCTCGCGCGGCGCCCCCAGTCCCTGCCGGTCTTCGATCGAGGCTTCCCGCCTGTCCGCGTCGTCGGCAAACGACCGCGCGATTGTCGCATCGAGCCGCTGCTGACAATACCGCAGCGCGGCCTGGCGCTCGGGGGGCAGGGTGGCCATCAGGTCGGCGATCATCGCTTCCATGCGCCGCATGACCTGGATGCTCGTGGCCCCGCAGAACCGGATCTCCTCAAGCCCCAGGGTCAAGAAATCTGCCCAGGCCGGAAACTGGATGACCAGCCGGAGCCGCTGTGCGTCATCCCGGTACGCGCCGATCTCCAGCCGCTTCCAGCCGAGCCGCCGCAGCAGGTCTTCGATCTGATCCAGCGTCTGCACCGCCGTCGTCGGGTCGTTGATCGCCGGAGACAGGGCTTTGATCGCGATGTCCACTAGCAGGCGAATGGCGTATTTCGGATCTTGCTCGAAGGTCCGCTCGTCCCCAACCTCGAACGCCGTGCTCCAGTCTTGCTCCGGGACCGGCTGCGTCCCGCCGAAGACGCGCACGACCGTTCTGCCTTCGACCAGCGTGTCTCCGACGCACGACATGATCTCCGCCGTGCCGCCGCAGCGTTCGGCGAGCGCCAGCAGGCGCGGCACGCGGATCGCCTGCAGCACCTGCGGCCGTCCTGCGTACCGCACCGTCTGCGTGACCGCGGCGCCGTGCTCGTGCGCCGGGTCGACGCGCTCGATCGGCGCGTCCAGCGGGAGGTACATTTTCTCAATGACGCGGCGTCCTTGGTCGCCGGTGAACGCCAGCATGTAATTGACCTGCAGGCTGGCGACCCGCTGAATGAGCGCGACGAACATGCCGATGCTCGCCAGGAGCAGTGCCCCGGCCACGCCCGCGCTGTAGAACAGCACCGTACCCGATCCGGCCCGGTCCACCCACGAGAGCGCGGTGATCGAATACAGAAACGTCGCGGTGAAGACGCCAATCGCGTGCGAGATGACGGGGTCACGGGCGACCCACAGGACCAGGCGGGGTGAATACGCGGTGGCGCTGAACTGGACCATGACGAACGTCAATGAAAACACGATGCCCGTGAATGCGAGCATCCCGGATCCGACGGTGGAATAGATCGCGATGGCCGACTGGATGCTCAGCTTGGCCGACAGTCCCGGGAACAGGGTGGCCTCGAATCGCGGCAGGGTCAGCCCGACCACGACCGCGGCGACCGCGTAGGCCAGGGGGATCCCCCAGCTCGGCAGTTGGGACCTGCGCGCGCGCACAAACATCGCGGCTACGGGCGCCACGATCTGTGACGCATCAACCCAAGGACCGTGTGCGAGGACATCACGCACGCTCCATCAACGCAGCGATGAGCCGTCGCGCACGAGGGCCGATGGCTCGGCTTCGGGCCGGCAGTGCCGTCGAGACGTTGGGCGCGCGTTACGGTGCCGCTGCCGGAACGCCCGGGCACCCACTTACGCTGCGGGGCGGAGAGTCCCTGCTGAACGGCCGCTATCGGGCCATCTTGGATTCGTTTGGATGTCTGGCGGATTCGCCGCTGCGAGATTAGCGGGATTTTCCACGGGGCCGGCGCGGCTTCGGGGCGGCCGGGACCTTACCCCCCGCCTTGCGGGCCTCAGACAGTCCGATGGCGATCGCCTGCTTGCGGCTCGTGACTTTTCGGCCGGTTCGGCCGCTACGGAGTTCGCCACGCTTTTCTTCGTGCAGCGCGCGTTCGACTTTCGCCTGCGCCGTCTTTCCGTACCTCGCCATTCTCCTCTCCTCCTCGCTGACGTTCCCTCGGCTCACCCTCACAGATACTTTTTCCAAACGTGCGGGTTCGTAACAAATTCTGGGTTCGCGGGTCGGTTTGATCCCCGCGCTGCGAGGAACACATAGTGGGATCGGCAATGACATGGAGGTGAAGCGATGGAGCCGGAACGGAAGGACGACAAGCAGGGTCAATCGGGCAGCCACGGTGGCGGGCAGGGGCACGGCGGCAGTCAAGGCGGCCGTCGGTAGCTGAACTCGCCGCATGTGAGCGAGAGCCGGGGCGGCCGGGTGGCCTCCTCGGCTCCACAACTACCTGCGCAAACTCCGGGCGGAGCCGAATCTGGGCCTGTCAGTTGGCGTCGGAGGGCTTGTCTGCCTTGTCGTCCTCAGGAGAGGCCGATGCACGAAGGTTCTTGACGAGACGCACCGCGGTGCCGCGCCCGTCTGTCGCCGGATGTATGATTGCTGCCTCGTCCATCAACTTCCCAACCATAGGGGCCGTGGGAGTCCTCGGCCCGGCGCCGTGGCAGTGGGCTCCTGCGGCCGCACGCGTAGATGCTCCGGCCGCCGGGGCACCGCCCGCCCGAGGATCGGGAGGTGCCGTTTTGAGGAGTCCAGATCCCATACGCGCTGCCTTGCGAGCGAAGGGGCCCGTTCCTCCGGAGGTCGGTCGCCGGCCGCGACGGTCGGAGATCGAGCCGCCGCACGAGCCGCCCACGTATCCGTCTGTTGGGCCCGAGATTTCGCCGCCGACGCATCCGCCGACTGAACCCGGCCCGTCCGCACCAGAAATTGTTCCACTGATGGATCCGCCGACACAGCCAGACCGGGGCGGGGTGCCGCGCTGACACGTCACGCGTAGACGGCAGGTTCGGGACTCGTCCGCCCGAATCGCACAAGCGTGATACACCGTCTTCCCATGTCGGCGGGAGCCCTCTTGCTCCTCGCCGCGATATTGTCCGCGGGGCCCGGTCTCCCGGCCACGGCTATTCCCGCAGAGGGTCCGGCGATTCTCACGTTTCACGGCGACCCGGGGCGAACCGGCTGGACGCGAGACGAGCACACGCTGACGCCGGCCGCGCTTCGCACCGGTCCCTTCGGACTGCTGTGGGCGTCCCAGGTCGACGGCGAGATTGATGCGGAACCGCTGGTCGTGTCCGGGGTGGCCGTGCTGGGACGCGTCCGCACCGTCGTGTACGTGGTGACCGAGCGCGACTTCATCTACGCTTTCGATGCCGCAGACGGCGGGCTCCTATGGGGGCCGGTTTCCCTCGGAACTCCCGTGCCGCGCACATCGCGCTCGTGCGGCCACGACGCTCCGGTCGGCATCGCGAGCACGCCGGTGTTGGACCGCGGAGCGGGTACGCTCTACGTCGTCGGGCTCACGGCATCCCCCGGGGAGCGCGCGCCGGCATACCTAATCGCCGCCGTCGACATCAAGAGCGGCATGGCGAGGCCGGGCTGGCCCGTGCCGGTCGCACCCGCGCCGTCCTCCGGCTTTACGGTCGACGGTCGCGTCGGGCAGCAGCGAGGCGCTCTGCTGTTGATGAGCGGCGTCGTGTACGTGCCCCTGGGCGGGAATCGGGACGGCTGCGGTGCTGCATCTGGCGGGGTGGTTGCGGTGCGCGTGACGGCGCCGCAAGGACCGCAGCAGGCGTTCGCCGCGCCCGGGGGTCCATCGCGGGGCATCTGGACCGCCGGCGGGATCGCGGCCGATTCCCGTTCGGATCTGTACGCCGTCATACGCGGCGGTGACGCGGCGGGCCCGCGTGACGCGCTGATCCGTCTCACCACGTCGCCGACACTCCAGGTTTCCGGCACGCCCCGCGACTTCTTCACGCCCGGCGGCGCCGGTGGCTTGAATGGGACCGGTGACGGTCCGGGTTCATCGACTCCACTCGTTGTGCCCGACCGGCCTGATCTGGCGTCGCCGCGCCTTGTGTTTTTCGAGGACGGGCGCGGTGTGGCGCATGTCGTCAACCGCGACGACATGGGCGGCGTGAGCCGTGGAAACGGCAGCGTCGGGGAAGAGGGATCGAGCCGCTGCGTCTTCGGCGCATGCGATCGCGACGTGCCGCAGGCACCGCCGGCCGCAGCCTACTGGGATGGGGGCAGCGTCGGGCGAGTCGTGCTCGTCGCGGGCCTCGGGCGCCAGCCGGCTCCGTGCCAGGGAACCGGCGGCGTGGTCGCCCTCCGGCTTGCGACGCCGGTGGCGCACTCCCCAAAGTTGGACGTCGCGTGGTGCAGCGCGTCGATGCCCGACCCCGGCGCCCCATCGGTCTCGGGCGAGGCCCCTGACGGCGGGGTAGCGTGGGTGTTGGACAGTGGAGACGACCCCACGCTCTACGCGCTTGACGCGCGCACGGGGGCGATGCTGTACCGGTCGGGCGGTGCGGATGCGGTCGGACGGGCGCAGCCGTCTGTCACGCCCGCCGTCGTCGGCGGACGCGTGTACGTCGGCGCCGGCGATCGTGTCGAGGCGTTCGGGCTTCGATAGGCGGTTCGATGGCGTGGGGCCGGTTCGGCGAGCGCGGAGCGGGGAGGCTGGTTCCCTATTCGCGGCCGTAGGGATCGGGGTCGGCTGTGATCTTTCCGGCATACAGATCCCGCAGGCCCTGCTCAACCATACGATGCAACAGCTCATCTCGAAGCTGCGGCGCATCTGCGGGCAGGGTGCCCGTCGGATGCAGGTCCGGTGGGGCAGACTTCACGACGTGCCATCCATCAAGACGGAGGTCGAACTGAATGGCTGCCGCGCCCACCGTGATTTCAAAGCCCGGGTCCGCGCGGGACACCTTCATCGAGAACGGAATGCGCTTCCCGGTTGCGGCCACCAAGGCTGCCGCGCGATCGCGCCACGCCAGCGCCTCTTGCCTGGCAATGTTCACGCGCTGTGTGAGACTGTCGCGCGTTTGGGACGCCTGCTCTTGATCGCGCTGCGCCTTGGCTTCCCGCTCGGCTTCGAGTTGAGCGGCCAACTGCCGTAACTTTTCCTCCGGAGTGCTCACGGACGCCTCCCTCTGACTGTCTACCGGGGTTGCGGCTGCCTCGTGGGAAGGAGACTGTCGACGGAGCTGCCGGTACCCATGCCGCCGCCCCTCAGGGCTGCACGGTATCCTCCCCATCGACGCCCCACAAGGACTGCGCGAGGACGGCGTTGCCGTTGCACGTGTCCACGAGCTGGCTCTTGAACTCGACGTGCATTTCGACGAACACCGGTTTCTCGACGTCCACAGCACCGGGAAAATCACTTCCCTCAAACCGGCAGCCGGTCTCTTGATCAGGGTCGCTGTACACGCTGAGTCCCGGCAACGGCGTATCCCGGTGGCCCATCACGCTCTTGCCGCCCGACATGGGGACACCCAGGGCGCAGTCTTCCTGAAAAGTAGTGCGATCCAGCGGCCCGGTGCACGTCTCTAACGCGTCCCTTCCGTCCACCCGGAAGATGCCCCTCACGAATTGACGGTACTCACCGCATCGGCAATCGCAGAGAATCGGCAACGGCACCGAGAACTGCGCGACGATGGAGACCGGCGCGCCAAACATTCCGTGTGCGGCGTGCGCCTGCAGCCGTGTGTGGGGAACCTGAAGGAATTTCGCCGTCACGGGGCAGAGGGCGGGAATGTCAAATGAGAGTGCGGGGGCCGTGCCCGCTTCCGTCCCTTCGCTTTTGGCGGAGGTCGGCGTGCCGGCGGAGGGACTGGCGGCGCCCCCGGCTCCGAGCGGCAGAGATCCGGACCGCGCGGCAGGTCCGATCGCCTGCACCCGAACGCGGCTGAAGTCATGACCGCCGCGCTGAAGAACGGGTGCAGGGGTGTCCGGACCGCGTAAGTGCGGAACGTCTAAACTGTTCGGCCGCGCGAACCCGGCGCACGGGACGTTCTCGACGCCTTGATTCGCAACAGATGCCTGCCTGTCTTGGCCCCTGTGAGCCGCCTGGCATCCATCCGCGGGACGCGCAAACGGCCGTTCAGCGCTCGGACGCGTATGGCGGGGCATCGAGGAAGGTCGCCGCTTCTCGCCCGCTGCCCGCTCCGTATGAAGGACACACGGCCCCATGGCTGCAGAACTTCCGCGCGGGCACCGGCAATCCTCCAACGCGCCCGCGGCCCGGTCATCTGACCGCCGCGCCGCCGAGGCCGCTTGTCGTCACCAACCCGATCCACGTCGTCCTAGCACCGCATTGTCTCGACGACCGCACGAGACCAAGTCATCCCGGACAACGAGCCTAGCGCAGCAGCCCGCTCGGCCGAGCATCTCCAGGGTACCGGTGACGATCCCGATGGTAGCAGGTGGTAGCAAAATGCCGGCGCAAGAGCGTTTACCGATTACCGGTGCGCGGGGAGATCCTAGTGGTGCGTAGGTTGTAGCCGGAGCGGGAAATGGGATTCGAACCCACGACCCTCTGCTTGGGACGCAGATGTTCTAACCGCCTTCTGTAGCCCTTGCAATTCAATCGGTCCAGCCGAGGGAGCATCTTCCTTTGCGCATCCTGTTGACACGACCATCACCTCCTCGACTGTGCTGTGGCTTCTACTGGGCGACGATGGGGGCAACAGCGAGCGGCGGCGGGGAGTTCAAGGCTGGGTTGCTTGCGTGGACAGAGACACTCCCGGCAGACATGAGGAAAGTCGCCGTCGCCGCGTTTGGTGCCACCTTTGGTGGGGAAGAAGTCGCCAACGACAGGGCCGATGAGGCGTCCGCGCGGACGCCACCGCGGGTCGTTCTCGACCGCTGGCGTTCGGGAGAAGCGTTGCGATAGGCAGAACGTAGCCGCAGTCCTCAAGCGTGCGCCAGGCCGTGCGCAGGGACCCGGTCGGTTCCCGCCGCGAAAAATGAGAGAAGGCGGCCGGGGGGGGCCGCCTTCTCTGTTCCTGCCTTGCGGGTAACCGCTCGCAGCCTTGCGACGTTAGTTCTTCGCTCTACTTCCGCAACGTGCGCTTCCGAAGCATCGGGAGCATTCCCAGCCCAACCGTGCCGAGGAGCGCCAAGCTGCCAGGCTCAGGGGTCGCGTTAATGGGGGTCGTGCCGACCGACGTCGACCCGAATCCAGTCTGCGAAGGCGCCTCCTCGAGGGAGAAGAACGTGCTGTTGTTGGGAGTGCCGGCAATTCCGGTGCCCGAGGCGTCCGTGATTGCGGAATTGAAGTTCACTGTTCCGCTGTTGGCGTTAGTGACGGCGAAGGTGTTGTCGGGCCCCTGGTAGTCTTGAGGATCCGTCCCGGCCACCTGGCTCGAGGTGCAGTAGCCCAGGATCCCCGATGGGGTAGAAGCACTCTGGTACGTGCAGATACCGTCGCCATCGAGCCCGAAGATACCCGACCCGGTCAGGCCGATGCTGGAGATGTTGGCATTGGGATCTTCGTTGATGACGCCGACCAACTGGTCTTCGGACCCATCGTACGGGTGCGTCGAGTCCACGACGACCGTGTTCAGCGTGCCGCCCGCATCGAGAATGAGCTCAACGTTGCACTGTCCGCTATTGGCGAGATTAAACGTGTTCGGACACACACCTGCGACCGGCGATGGCGCAGCGTCTGCCTGCGGCATCCCGACGCCCGTGGCCATGACGCCGAACCCGAGCGCTGCGGTAATACCAAGAACAACACCGAAACATCGTCCAATCTTCATGCGCTACCTCCTCGCGAAGATTGACCTTGCCCAACCCGCTTGCGACGATCACCCCCCCTTTTGCAGCGAGTCCTGGGTGTTCTTGAGTAACGAACGGTGCTATAACCCCCCCAGTTACGGAGGTAAAATCGCCATATCTTATTATGTTTAAGGTAACCTGTTTGAAACGACCTCGAATATCATGCCAATGAACGATTTTTGCGACTTCCCGTCAATGTGGCCATTTTTTGGGGGGTCTGGCCGACAGGCAGCCGCATTTTCGTCCTCCCGGCCGTTTTGATCCGCCGAGCCCGCTCCGAACAGGGGTTCACGGCAATCCGCAGGCGCCACAGGGTGCGGCGGAGCGCGGCTAGGGACGGCGGTAGCCCTCTGGCAGGTCGCGGAAAAACCCGGCGTGAGCGTATCTAAGGCTCTTTGGCGAACGGCAATCATGGGAAGCGAAGCGCGGATACGGAGGTCCGCACCCCTGGATCGGACCCCCGGCTACAGTTTGGCTACAGTGCCCGGCACCTTTCCCGCAAACCGTGCCACCTTATCCGAGACCGTTTGTATCGCGCCCGCACTTCGAGCGGGAGGGGGCAACCAAGCCATGAGTCCGAAGAAGACTATCCCATTGACCACGAGCACTCGCAACGTGTTCTCGGATCTGCGAGTCGAGGGGGCCGAAGAGGCGTTGGCGAAAGCAGAGCTAGCCCGACGATTAGCATGATTATTGGAACTCGGCGTTTGGCCCAAGCCGAGGCCGCCCGGCGTCTCGGCGTTGATCAACCCAAGGTGTCCGCGCTTATCCGTGGCCGCCTTCAGGGCTTCTCCATTGATCGCTTACTTCGGTTTCTCGTCGCTCTCGACCGAGACATTGAGATCGTCGTGAAGCCTAAGAGGCGTGGGCTGTCTACCGGGCGAGTCAAGGTCGTAGCTGTCGGATGTAGTTCGTCCCGTGAAGGTTGGGGGGAACGCGCGAAAGGCGCACGCGCGAGTGCGGCGACAGGACCACTGTGCCGGGGCGGCGAACGGTCGAGGGATCATCGACGGCGCTCTCCAGGACTGCGGTGCTGACGCGGAGGGGCGTTGGCCCGAAGGGCGGGAATCAGCGTGGTCGAATCCGGCCTGCGTATCGAGTTGTTGGGCGGATTTCGTGTCACGTACGGCGGTGGCCCACTCACGGGCGTGCGGTCGGGGCGCCAGCGGTCGCTGCTTGCCTATTTGATTCTTCATCGCCAGCACCCCCAGCCCCGTCAGCGGCTCGCGTTCCTGTTCTGGCCCGACTCCGAGGAGGCGCAGGCGCTCACGAACCTGCGGCGGGAGCTCCATCATCTGCGGCGCGTCGTACCCGACATCGAGCGGTGCCTCCGGATCGATGACAAGGTCCTCGAGTGGCGCGCGGATGCTCCGTACGAGGCGGACGTGCGCGAGTTCGAGGAGGCGCTGGCCCGGGCGTACGGCGATGGTCTTCAGCCGGCGCGAGACGCGCTCGAGGAGGCCCTGGGGCTGTACCGGGGCGATCTGCTGCCGGACTGCTACGAAGAGTGGATCGTGCCAGAGCGCGACCGTCTGCGGCACCGGTGCCTCAAGGCGCTGGAGGATCTTGCAGACCTCCTCGAACTGCGGCGCGTATACGGCGAGGCCATCGGGCGCGTCCGACAGCTCCTCCAGCTCGACCCCTTGAGCGAAGGTGCCTATCGCCGTCTCATGCGGCTACTGATGCTCAGCGGCGACCGCGCATCGGCCGTACAGGCCTACCATGCGTGCGCCACCGCGCTGCGGCGCGGCCTCGATGTCGAGCCGGACGCCGAGACGCGGGAGTCGTATCGGCGCCTCCTGGATCTGGAGGCGGCCGCACCGCCGCAGGCGCCCCTCGAGACCGCGCCCACCTTGGTCGGCCGGGCCCCGGAGTGGCAGCGCCTGCTTGCGGCATGGCACCGGGCGGCCGGAGGGCGCGCGCTGTGCGCGGTGGTTCACGGAGAGGCGGGAATCGGCAAGACGCGACTCGCGGAGGAACTGCTGGCGTGGTGCGCGGCGCAGCACCTGCCAATTGCGCGTACCCGGTCCTACGCTGCTGAGGGCCGGCTGGCATTTGGTCCGATCGTCGAGTGGCTGCGGTCGCCGGCAATCAACGCCGCCGTACGGCGGCTGGACGCCGTCTGGCTTCAGGACCTCGTCCGGCTCCTGCCCGAACTCGCGGAGGCGCACCCCGGCGTCGCCGTCCCGTCCCTCCCGGCGGACGGCTGGCAGCGGCGCCGCTTGTTTGATGCGGTGGCGCGCGGAGTGCTCGCCGCCAGCCCTATCCTCCTGCTGCTCGACGACCTTCAGTGGTGTGACGAGGACACGCTTGAGTGGCTCGGGTTTCTGCTCCGCTCCCACCCCACAGCGCGCGTTTTGGTGGTTGGCACCGTTCGCACCGAGGAGCAGGTCGACAACCGCGCGCTCGCTGCGCTGCTGCTGGCCCTGCGCCAATCCGGCCAGATCGAGGACATCGAGTTGGGGGCGTTGAGCGATTCCGACACTGCCGAACTCGCGCAGCACGTGGCGGACCGGCGTCTCGATCCGCACGAACTCGCAGCGCTGTACCACCGCACCCAGGGCCATCCGCTCTTCGTGATCGAAACGGTCCGGTCGGGTCTCCCGCTGCACGCGCCCGGCGGCTCCGGCGCCGAGGTGGCCGTCCTCCCGGCGAAGGTCCAGGCGGTGATCGGCGCCCGGTTGGCGCAGCTGTCGCCGGCGGCGCGGGAGGTCTCCGGCATTGCCGCGGCGATTGGCCGGGACTTCCGTCTCGACCTGGTTCGCGACGCTGGCACTCTCGCGGAGCCGGAGCTCGTTCGCGCGCTGGATGAATTGTGGCGCCGCCGCATCCTGCGCGAACGCGCGGATGATGCCTACGACTTCAGCCACGACCGACTCCGCGACGCGACCTACGCGGAGCTGAGCCCCCCGACGCGGCGGCTCCTCCATCGACGCATCGCGCAGGCGCTGGAACGACTGCACGCGTCCGACCTCGACGGCGTGAGCGCGCACGTCGCCGCGCAGTACGACCAGGCCGGCGTCCACGACCGCGCCATCGAATGGTACGAGCGGGCTGCCCGGCAGGCCACACGAGTCTGCGCGAACGAAGAGGCCATTCGGCATCTGCGCAAGGCGCTTGCGCTGCTGGACCAGGCACCGGAGACCCTCCAGCGAGACCGGCAGGAGCTCGCGCTACAGCTCGCGCTCACCGCCCCGCTCAATGCGACTTCCGGGTATGCGACACCGGACATGGAGCAGAGCTTGGAGCGTGCGCGGACCCTGGCGGAGCGCCTCGGTGAGGATGAAGCGGTCCTGCGCATCCTGTGGGGGCTGTGCGGGCTGCATTTCGTGCGAGGCAACATCCGGACGGAGACGGCGCTCGCGGAAGAGTTCCATCGAATGGCCAAACGGCTCGGCGCGTTTCTGGTCGAGAGCCTGCACGTGTTGGGCGGCGGCCTGGCGAGCGCCGGAGCCTTTGCGCGTGCGCGCGCGTGCTTCGACGAGGCCATGCGGCTCCAGGATTTTGGGCGTCCGCGCTCGACGCTGTACGGAACGGACCTCCGGGTGTTTCTGCTGGCGTGGTCGTCGCACGGCCTCTGGCTTGAGGGCTATCTCGATCAGGCACGGGAGCGTGCGCGTCGCGCCATGCGCGTTGCGGACGCCATCGCGCATCCCCACAGCCAGGTGTTGGCGCGCGCCTACGGGGCGATCCTCTTCCAGCTGGCGCGAGATTCGGCAGAGTGCCGGCTGTGTGCGGAAGAGGCCCATATGCTCAGCCTGCGGTACGGGTTCGCGTACTACGGCGAGTGGGGCGCCATCATCCGGGCCTGGGCGCGCTCCGCCGACGATCCGAGCGGCGACGCCGTCGCGGAGGCCGAGCAGGCGCTCGACCGCCTTCGGGCCATGGGGGCCGAGTCGCGGCGTCCGTACTTTCTGTCGCTGCTGGCGGAGATTCACGCGCGTGCGGGACGGCGCAACGTCGCGCACGCCGTGCTGGACGCGGCGCTCGCCACCGCCGCCGCCAACCACGATGTCTGGTGGAGCGCCGAGCTGCACCGGTTGAAGGGGATCCTGGGCAACGGGATGGGGGAGCCGGAGCTGTCCAAGGCGCTGGACGTCGCCCGCACGCAGGGCAGCAAGTCGCTCGAGCTCCGCGCCGCGATCAGCCTCGCCGACCGCTGGATCGCGCACGGCCGGCGGGACGACGCGCAGGCCCTGCTCGGGCCGATCCACGGGTGGTTTACCGAGGGGCTCGACACCCCCGATCTCCTCGACGCCGGGGCGCGCCTCCGTCCGTAGCCAGGCCGGCGGCGCCTCCTCGGGCGAACGCTTTCCGAACGCCGCATCCCGTAGGATGCCTCCACCGGACGCCCCCGTTCCGCGGTGGGGGGGAAGGAGGCAGGCGTACCACGGGCCGTCCGGGTGGGTAGGAGCACTGATGCCGACACGTCCGAAGGGAGGGGCGTCATGCCAGAGCAGGCGGCGGTGGCCGCATTGAAGACCGGTTTTCGGGGGCAGGTCGTGGGGCGGGACGATGCCGACTACGAGGCGGCCCGAAAGGTCCACAACGGGATGATCAACCGGCATCCCGCGCTGATTGCGCGCTGTACGGACACGGGCGACGTGATGGCCGCTCTGCGGTTCGGCCGCGAGCAGCGGCTGCCGATCGCGGTGCGGTGCGGGGGGCACAACGCGGCCGGGCTCGGCGTTTGCGACGACGGGCTGGTCATCGATCTGTCGCCGATCCGGTACGTGCGGGTCGACCCGGCGCAGCGGACGGTCCAGGTCGGAGGTGGCACCACACTAGGTGACGTGGATCACGCGACGCACGCCTTCGGGATGGCGGTCCCGAGCGGAATAGTGTCGACGACCGGCGTCGGGGGGCTGACGCTTGGAGGCGGATTGGGGCACCTCACGCGAAAGTACGGGCTTTCCATTGACAGCCTGCTCGAGGCCGACATGGTGCTGGCCGACGGCCAGTTCGTCACCGCGAGCCCGGAGTCGCACCCCGACCTGTTCTGGGCGATCCGTGGCGGCGGCGGCAACTTCGGGATCGTGACGTCGTTCCTTTTCCGGCTGCATCCGGTCAGCACGGTGTGCGCCGGCCCGACGTTGTGGCCCGTCGAGGATGCGAGCGAGGTCTTGCAGTGGTACCGCGAGTTCCTGCCCGCCGCGCCGGACGACGTGGCGGGCTTCTTTGCATTTCTCACAATCCCGCCCGCGCCGCTGTTCCCCGAGCACCTCCATCTGAAGAAGATGTGCGGGGTCCTGTGGTGCTACACGGGGCCCGCCGAACGGCTGGAGGCGGCGGTCCTGGCACCGGTACGCCGGTTCAAAAAGCCCGCGCTCGAGCACGTGGGGCCGGTGCCGCATCCCGCGCTCCAGAGCCTGTTCGACCCGCTCTATCCGCCCGGCCTCCAATGGTACTGGCGTGCCGACTTCGTCAAGGACCTCAGCAACGCGGCGATCGCGCAGCACGCATCGTACGGGCCGGCAATGCCCACGATGCTGTCCACGATGCACCTGTACCCGATCGATGGTGCGGCCAGCCGGGTCGGGGAGCGCGACACCGCCTGGGGCTACCGCGACGCGAAGTGGGCGATGGTGATGATCGGCGTGGATCCCGATCCGGCGAACAAGGACCGCATCACCCGGTGGGCCAAGGATTACTGGAACGCCCTGCACCCGTACTCGGCCGGCGGCGCCTACGTAAACTTCATGATGGACGAGGGCGAGGATCGCGTGAAGGCGACCTACCGCGGCAACTACGCGCGGTTGGCCTCGATTAAGCGGCAGTACGATCCAGACAACGTCTTCAGCGTGAACCAGAACATCAAGCCGGCGAGGGCGTAGTCGCGGGCGATCGATCTCTCACCCGAGGGGAGTAAGGGCGCACCGCGTGCGGCGCCGCACGCGGTGCGCTTGGCTGCGGCTCGCCGGCGGCCGTTCACTGATGAGCCGGCATCCGTCCCGCGCAGCGCGGACGGGCATGATGCCGCAGCAACCGACCGCGAGACGGTCGAGACGTTGACGTCCGCCCGAACCACCGCAGCCACAACGAATTTCCCTGTGGCCACGGCGCCGATGAATCTGAGTGTTGCCGTACTTAATGACGGCGACTTTCCGTCTCCCGGCAGTTCAGTGACGAGCGACCGGATCTCGCTGATGGTCGTGCCTGAACCTTCTAGCCTCATGCTTCTTGGCACTGCCCTTGCCGGCATGATCGGCTACGGCGCGCGACGGCGGCGCCGATTCGCTAGTTCGACTACGGGGTGGGTCATTCAAGGTTGAAGGAATTCACCCGGTTCGGTGACGATTTTTTTGGGCGGACTAGCGAGAGGTCCGCAAAGGGGGGCGTGGGTCCGGAGTGCGCGCCCCCTCCGTTTGCCAACCCGTCTTGATGCTCCTGCGGGACAGGGAATGCAATCACCGCCCAACTGCCCACGTTGTCACTGCACGATCGACGGCGGTTGTTTGGGGCAACGCCCACCCTGTGCCCCAGCCCAGCGCTCGCATTCCGCGTTCCAGTAGACGTTGACGGCGCACCGGTGATGTGGAGAGGCTGTTGGGTGTCTTACGCGAACCTTCTTCTCCCATACAGGAATAACCCCATCAGCCCAGAGCCGAGGAGGACGAGCGATGAAGGCTTCGGCACAGGATCCAAGTTGCTATAGAGATATCCCCACGCCTCACCGCCATACAAATTCACCGTATTCGTGGTGCCAACCACAGTGTCGACCGCGATGAACGTTTGGAAGTTGAGCGCGGAGCTGAGAAGCGACTCGTCCGTTCCGCCCGCGCATGTGGGTTGATTGTTCTGCGTTTCTCCGGTCAGGCCATTCTCACAATCGTATGAGATATCGAACATCCAGCTGCTATTCGCCCCGATGCTGCTCACAAACCCAGGGTTGTAAAAAGGCGTTCCCGCCTGCCCGTTGTCCACATGGAAGGTCGCGGCTTGACCATTGAGGCTCTCTTGGTAGATCTGAAGAAAGTCGATGGACGCCGCTGCTGGATCCGTGCTGTTCGCCCGCGGCGTATACGTCAACGCGAAATCCGCGCCGCCGCCATCGGCACCGCTGACGGGCCTGTTATGCATGGTCCCGCCCGGATCCGCGACCGGATCGTTGGTCACCACCCATGCAGAATAGGGGGCGACGGTGAAGTCGCTGGCCGGGACGAATGGGGTGGTGGTGCCGTTGACGAATTGGAACACCCAGTTGGCGTTGTTGAAAGCCGAATTAGCTATCGCATTGTTCAAAAAGTTGGACGAGGTAATGTACTGAGCACCAAACGGCATGAGGGTGCTGGTATTGCTGTCATCCACTCCAAATCCGGTGGCCGTGGGAGCCATAGTGACGGCGCTGGCGGCGGACGGCACGAGCGTGAACGCTAGCACAAGGCCGGCATATCTCATCCAGGGCCAGATGCTGTTCATAGTCGCAGGCGCCCCCTCTTTGATTGGGACATGCCCATCGTGGACGAGAGACGATTGGACTGAAGGGAGCGAAGACTACGACTAGCCCACCGTAGCAGCTCGAAGAAGCTCCTTACAGACCCAACATCTGTTCCTCATCCGGATGATGGATTAGATGGTGGGTTAGTCAACGACGGCTTTTTGTATAGATTCCCTGCATGAGTGGCTGCCGCTTGGCGCATGTGTCTTCGCGAACGAATCAGTTCGCTCCAGGGTCAACACCGTGATCGGTTGAGCGTGGCGATCGGGGTCCGCTACGGTCGTCAGCTCGCTCGCCGTACCGGTAGGATCACGCAGGCCCGGCGGCCAGCGTAGCATGCTCCTTACCGAGATGGAGTCGTGACGGCGTGGCATCTCTCCTCGATGCCAGCCGATCGATGACGAAAGCTTGCGCGGTTCCAGCCGACCACCGCCACGCATGCCGTAGCACAAGGGCCGCCATTCGAGGCGCCGTCGTCGACGAGGGACCCCGCTTGGACTGGGCAAACTTGTTCGCCGCTCATTGGCGCGACGCGACGACTCGAGACCGGCGCGACGCCCTGGGCACCAATCACGGGGCTGGGACGCGGAAGTGAGGTGACGGTTGATTCCGTAGTCCAGTAGCGCATCGACGAGGTTGCGGCTCCACGCATGCCATCCGAACAGCGAGCGCATCGCGTCCGGCCAACTGCCGATGCTGCTGCGATGTTTCGGGCAGCAGGCGGTAGCGAAATGCCGCAATGCGAATGATGGTGAGGATCCGGGCGCGGCCTGAAAGTCTCGCGGCTTTAGATCAATGTTGGAGCGGGAAATGGGATTCGAACCCACGACCCTCTGCTTGGGAAGCAGATGCTCTACCAGACTGAGCTATTCCCGCTCGCGTCCTCCCGATCACCGACTACCGCACATTATAGGACCTGCGCCGCCCCTAGTCAAAGGCGCGCGGGATACCCGCGCGACCCGGGTGGACACCCGACGGGCGCCCCGATGTCTGGACATCACAACATCGGGTAGTGGCGCTCCACCGTTCCTTATTCTGCGGACATATGGGACCTGTCCCCAGACGCCAGCCGAACAGTGCTGCTGGCGATTCGCGTGCCGGAGTTCCACCGGCAGATGGAGCAGACGACCCGCTGGTGCGATGGATCCCACGCTGAGCCGCGCTCCGTCGAGATCCCGGAGCCGGTGCCAGCGAGGATCGGGCCCCGGGGGGGCCCGGCCGTCCGTGCGCTCGAAGCGCCGCGTCCCGCCGCGCGACCTGCCGCCAGAACGACCATACATGCGTCCCCCGATTCCGCACGGGTAGGGGGACGGTGACGTGGTCGCCCAGTCGGCGGGGAGGCCGCTCGGCGAGGTGCATGCCCCGCCGCCCAATGGCGCAGGCGGCGGCGTGGTGCCGGGAGAGACCGTAGCGCGCGGCGACGGTGTGCGCGCCGATCACGGACGTGAACGCGGGGTTGACGCGCCGGAGGGCGATGCCCGCGTCGTCGCAGCGCGCTGCGATGATCGCGTGGAGCGCCGCGTAGGCGAAGCCCGACAGCATCCGGGCGCAACGTGCGCCGCGCTGCTCCAGGGCCGCCTTCTTGTCATCAAACTGCAGGCGTTCCACGATGATGGGCTTCTGCTGGAGACAGGCATACGTGACGACTTGGCCCACCGCGTCGCCAATGATCGCGCGCACTTGGTGATGGCGCTTGCCGCGCGTCGGGCACGGCACGCGGAAGGCGGCGATCGGATTGCCGAACCGGTCCACGTCCGTCACCGCGAGGTGATCCGCGTTGAGATCCACGCCGACCACGCCGAGGTGCTCCATGCTCCGCCTCGGTCCGGCCGGCACCGACACGGTGGCGAGCACGCGCCATCCCTTGCGGTCCTGTACAAACCGCCAGGAGAGGGCTTCCCAATGGCCTCTACCGGCTTTCGAGTGGGTACAGGTCCAGCCCTCCGCAGTGAAAGTAGATGGCCGTCTTGAAATTGTCGACGTTCCGGAAGCCGCGTGCGGTCTTCCTGACCCACTGGATCGTGGCGTTGACAGCCTCGAGCCCGGCATTCGTGATGCGGTGGCGATGGTAGGTCAGCACGTTCGGTAGGTGCCTGCGGATCAGCCACGCGACCTGCGCCATAGGCTTGAGCCGGCTGTGCGTGGCGCGCCAGAACCAGCGCGCGAAGAACGTCTCCGCGGACCGGCGGTAACTGTACTCCCAGAAATGTCGGAAGCGCTCCTTGAGTGCCCAGGCGCGTCCCACTTTCAGGTCATCGCCGAGCAAGAGCCGGAAGGTGCGCCGCTGTTCGGGCTTGAGCTCGCTCGGCCGGCGTAGCCAAAGGTATTTCGTCCCCGTCAACCGACGATCGGAGGAGCGGGACAACTCCCGGTGTTCGGTCCGCCGCACCTTGTCCACGGCCGTGTGGAGATGCTTCACGACATGGAACTTATCAAACACAATCTTGTCCACCCCGTCGGGCACGTGACTGGTGACCGAGTGTATGTAGGCTCCCACATGTCCATCGCGACGGCGGCGATGCTCTCGCGCTGGGCCGGCGTGCAGGTGGGCCAGAAGGCGTCGAGGCTTTCCGCTTTGCGATCCTCGTTGACGAACAGCACCCGGTGGCGTTGCAGGTCCGCCACCACGGTCAAGTACCGGTGGCCTTTGGTGATTGCCTTCTCGTCCACGCCGACGTACGGGATCGGTTCCGCTGTCCGGCGCGCCAGCCCGCGCTTCACCGCCCGGCTCTTAATCCCCCACGCTTCATCCCAGGTGATCCGGAGTAGGGCCGCCGCGCCGGTGACCGAGCATTCCCGCAGAAAGTCGATCGCCAACCGCTCAAACAACTGCGTGAACTGGCTGCCCGGCTCGGCCCACGGGATGGTGATCTGCTTGATCCCGTGCTGAGCGCACTGCACCCGCGGGACATCGGCTTCAATCCACGTGCGCAGCTGGAGCGTGTCCAGATGCCGCCACCGCCGCGGACGGCGATCATAGCCCGGCGACGGCGTCTGACATTCCGGACACGGAAACGGGCCCGGGCCCGCCTCGACTTTCACCGTCACTTGCTCGCCGGGGATATCCACCTCCACCCCGACCACCTTCCACGGTGGCGTGAGCCCCAGGATCGTAGCGTATAACTCGACATCGCGCACCAGACCAGCCTCCTCACGAAGCGTTCCCGCCCCGCGGGTCAGATTGCGCCTGCCGACCATAGTGGCAGGGGTGCACCCGCCCCCGACGGCGGTCAAGAAGCGCGCAGCGCGCCGAAGGCCATGTTCTTGACGGCCGGCGGGGGTAGGTGTCTGGCTTTGAGCTGGTCGGCAGGCGTTGGTTTCTACTGGTCTACGCTATTTCACCCACACAACTTCCCGAAGAGCCTCCCAATGATGCGTGTCGGGGGACAGGTTGCGCCCGAGCGCGGCGACGACCGCCTGGTGCCCGTACCGGAAGCGCAGCCCGGCGAGCACCAGGTGCTTGCCGCGGCTGGCGCACGCATTCGGCAGGCGCAGCCGGAGCACGATCGTGCCGTCCGGCTCGACCGTAGCGACGCACCCCTGGCAGCCGGCCGTCTCATCCTTCGAGCCGAGCACGAAAAACTGGCTGGCGCGGGCGGCGCGCCACTCGCGGCGCCAGGCATCGTGTGACGCGTAGCCATTCGCCGCCAGCGCGAACTGCCGGCGGAACAACGTCCGGGAACCAAAGCAGAGGCGCACGCTCCCCACGGCCGCCTCGGTCTGCAGCACGGTGAGGCGCCGCTGGAGGGCCCCAAGACGCCGCTGTTTCTGGTGATACGTGCGGGTGCCCTGGGGCACCGTCGCCAGCACGCGCCGCGCCCGGTCGATCCGGCGCTCCAGCGTGTTGATGAGCCCCGGCCGCCGTGCTTGAATCGACTGGATGTTGCCGCGCAGAGACGCCGCGAGGGCGTTGAACTGGCGGGCCGTGAGGCCGAAGCGCACGAGAAACTCGCGCTTGGTCGCGGCGAGCGCCCTCCCGGCGCGCAACCGGGCAAAGAGCGTCCGTTCCGCGCGCCCGTAGAGCGCGGCGTACGCTGCCAGCACGGAATCCCGCGCCGCATCCGGCGGGAGCCGGGTCGCGAAGGTGCGCTGCATCAGCGTCGGATGCCGCCCGGCGGAGTCCGGCGCCGCCGCCGTGACCGGTGCGGCGGGGCCGTTTTGGTGGCGGTCACGTGGCGGTCGAGATCCACGTGCGGCTCCCAAGAGGCGATACGCGCGGACAGCGCCGCCGTGGTTCCGTTCGGCGCCAGCGGCCCATCGATCAGGAGGGTCCCGGTCGACCGTTGCCGCGCCGGCACCGCGCGCACGCGCTGATGAAACCATGGCCGGGCGGTCTGGAAGTGGATCCCGGCGCGCCGGGGCCAAGCCGTGAACATCATGCCAAAGGTATAGCACACTCGTTTGACGCCATGTGTCCACTCAGTCAACAGCTGCAGTCAACCTCGCGAAGCGAGCGGCGGGGCCAAGCCGTGAGTTTCATGCCAAAGGTATGGCACACTCAATACCCGTTTGGGGCCATTTGTCCACTAAATCAACAGCTGCTGTCAACGCTTCAACTCTTCGACCGAGGCCCGCGCGTCGTCCTATCGACCGTCGTGCAACGCCGTTGATCACATCGCTAAGGTCGGCCGCCGAGACGCCGGTTCAGCAGGTCAACCAGCGCGCGGGCGATGGCTTCTTTGCCCTCCGCCATTGTCTCGATTGAGCCCTCAGGCGTGACGAGATAGCCGATATGGATGCCGCGCTCAATGTCGCGCATGTCGTTTGCGACCACCAGATCGGCGCGGTTGCGTTGCGCCCAGTCGCGCGCGATTTCTACCAGTGCCGTCTTGTCCTTCCCGACCTCGAGTTTGAACCCGATGAACAACGTCCGAGGCGCCAGGTCCCGGACGCGCGCGGCGGCCTTGGGGGTCGGCACCAGGCGGATCACCCACTCGTGGAGCGTGCTGGTCACTTTTTCCTCGCTGACCTGCGCGGGCTCGAAGTCGAGGACTGCCATCGCGTGAATGACCGCATCCACTCCCCGCGGGAGCTCGTGATCGAACACCGCGACGAGGTCCTCCACGGTATCGATCGGCAAGAGCCGGAGATGGTCGGCTGCGCCTCCGCGAACCGCCGGGAGGGCGCTGCCTCGGCCGTACACGAACGTGACGTCGGCGCCCGCATCGAGCGCGCCCTCCGCGATCAGCGACCCGAGTCGGCCGGTGGATTTGTTTGTCAGGTAGCGGACGGCATCGAGCGGCGCCCGCGTCGGGCCCGATGTGATCAGAATCTGGCGGTCCCGCAGGCTCACGGAGCCGCGGCGGCGAGGGCCCCGGTGATCTCGCCGCGCACCTCCGGATCGTGCTCCCGCGAGAGCCTCGCGCGGAGCGCGTTGAGGGCCGGGGTGTCCGCGATCTGCCCGAGCGCCCACGCGGCGTGCGCCCGTACGACCGGGTCGTCCTCGTCTCCCAACGCCTCGGCGAGCGCCGGCACGGCCGCTGGGTCGCGCAGATTGCCGAGGGCCACCGCGACGTTCCGGCGGAGACCGCGCCGCTTTGTCCGTGTGACTGCCGAGCCCTTGAACCGCCGTCGGAACTCGGCCTCTCCGATGTTAAGTAGCGGAATCAGTTCCGGGCGTGCGCCGGTGCCGGGCCGCGGCGCGAACTCGGGGTGGGCCCGGGCGAGGGTCTTGGCGTTGTGCGGACAGACGGCCTGGCAGATATCGCATCCGAAGATGCGGTCGCCGATCAGGGAACGCATCTCCACCGGAATCGCGCCCCGGTGTTCGATCGTGAGGTACGAGATGCACCGGCGGGCGTCCACCGTATACGGCGCCACGATCGCCGCGGTGGGACAGGCATCGAGGCACAGGTGGCACCGGCCGCAGTCTCCCTCCGCCGGCGCGTCGGGGGGCAGCGCGAGATCGGTGAGGATCTCGCCGAGAAACACCCACGACCCGTGGCCGCGGCGTGTAATGATCAGCGTGTTCTTACCGTACCATCCGAGCCCGGCTCGTCGGGCGGCGGCGCGGTCGATGGTCGGACCCGTGTCCACGTAGTAGCGGGCGACCTGCGCCCCGTGATCGATGAGGTACCGAGCGAGGCGCTTGAGCCGCGGCGCCATCACGTCGTGGTAATCATCACCCCAGGCATACCGGCTGATCTGTCCGCGTGGCCCGCGGTCGGGGCCGTCGGCCGCGTCGTGTTCCGCGTGTTCGCCCGCGGTCTCCCGAGAAGGGTCGTGGCGTCCCAGCGGCGCCGCCTCGCCGTAGTACAGGCCGACGACGATGAGCGCCTGCGCACCCGGTTCGACCGTGCGCGGATCCGGGGACCGCGTTGCGTTTCGTGCCATGTACGCCATGCCGCCGTGGTAGCCGGCGTCGACCCAACTCGCGAGGGCGGTCCCTTCGCGCACGAACGGTTCCGCCGTGGTGATACCGCACAGGTCGAACCCCGCGTCCCGCGCCTCCGTTTTGACGCCGGCGGCGATCGCATCGAGCGCGGGGACCATTCCCGTCCTCACGCCGCGACGCCGTCGGGACGGCGCGAGCCGATGCGGGGCCGGCGGATCGTGCGGCGCGTCATGTGCCGTTAGGCGGACGCGGTGCGGAACCCGACGATCTGGAATGTGCCGAGGCGGTTGTTCGTGGTGGGCTGCCAGTCCACCGTGATCGGCGCCGCGAAATCCGGCGCCATCCGGCCGTGCTCCAGCCAGTAGCGTGCGTGCGGGTCGTTGAAAATCGCCGGGCTTGCTTTCGCGGTGAGCACGAGCGGTCCGTCGACGAAGTGGACCTCGTCGAGCTCGGGGATCGCCAAGAGCGCGTCGCGCAGCCGGTCTCGCACCTCGCCGGCCAGGCGCGGCCGGACGTTCACCAGCCCGATGTTGCGCCCCAGCGGACCGATGATCTTGACGTTCGCGAGCTCGGGTACGACCCCGGCCTGGCGGATCACGTTGAGGACCACCTCGTTGGCGCGCGCCACGGCGCGCCCGTGATAATCGGGCACGGCCAGCGGCTTGAGGAGATGCTTCAACTTGCATCCCTCGCGGCCCGGGTTTTCCCCGATCCGCGGAGGCCGTACGTCCATCGCGTCGGCCAGCCCGAGAATCTCCGGTTTCTCGAGTTCGAGCAGCGGCGCGTAGTAGCCGTTGCAGACCTTGAGCCCGAGCTTCCCCCAGGTGTCGCTGCGGTTGGCGCCGGTCAGGACTAGGTGCCCTCCCGACACGGCCTTGACCATCCCGAGCTTGATCTCCCGAGTGCAGCGGTTACACGCGGGTCCGGCCGCCTGGACGCGATGCTGCTTGAACTGTCCGAGCAGGCACCGCTGCTGCAGGCCGAGCCGCTCGGCCATTTCCAGGACGATCTCGTTGCCCCGCGTGTACGCGTACTGGCCCATGTTCACGGTGACCAGCCGTACGTGCTCCGGCCCGAGGGCGTCCCGCGCCAGCGCGGCCGTGACCGTGCTGTCGAGCCCGCCGCTGAACGCCACCACCACCGGCTCGCCGCGGGTCGTCTCGCGGATCTCTGCTTGGAGCGTCTCTCTGAGGTCCACGTGCTTAAGGGTAGCCGATCCCCGGCCGAAAGTCACGACCGGGACCGGCCGGTCGACCTACACGGCGGGCGAGAAGTCGGTCGCCTTGAGCAGCGCTGTCCGGATGTGTTCCACGATCATCCCGGTCTTGTGCGAGTCCTCGCGCGCCTTCTGCCACGCGGGATCGGCGCCGAACGCCGCCCACGCGGCTTCCCGGGCGTCCCACGATGCGAACCGGCAGATGTAGACGAGCTCGTCCACCTCGCCGACCGCGGTTTCCCAGAATCCGGTGACCTCGATGCCGTGCTTCTTGAACAGCCTCATCGTGTGGTCTCGGAATCGGGCCATGACGTCGGCTTTGCGTCCAGGCATGCAGCGGTAGATGCGCAGTTCGTACAGCACCGGCAGCACCTCCCAACGAGATGTCGGCGCCTTCGTCTCGGTCGCGAGCGGGCCCTTCTGGCGAGGTGGAGTGAAGCTCCTTTGCGGCAGCGTTAGATGATGATCCGGCCGCCGGTCATATCGGTGATTGTCACCAGCGCTTCGATCGGCACGTCCAATCCGGCAAGTGCCGCGCGTCCTGCTTCGAACGATTTTTCGATCAGCACCCCGATGCCCACGAGCGCGGCACCCGCGGCGGCCGCCAGGCGTGCCAGGCCCAAGATCGTCTGCCCCGTGGCGAGGAAGTCGTCGATGATCAGCACGCGTGCTCCCGGCGGCAGGTACGCGGGGGCGACGATCAGCTCCGTCCCGCGGTGCTTTGTGTGGGACGGGGCGACGGCCGTCACCACCGGGTCCGCCATCGTGACGGGTCGCTCTCGGCGTGCGTAGACCGCCGGGACGCCGAGGTGGAGCGCGGTGACAAGGGCGGGCGCGATGCCCGAGACCTCGGCGGTCAGCACCCGGGACGCGTGCGCGGGCGCAAACCGGGCGGCCAGCGCACGCCCGCACGCGTCCATCAACGCGGGGTCGATCTGGTGGTTGATGAAGCCGTCGACGCTGAGGATGCTGTTCCCGAGATTGCGCCCATCGCGCAGGATCCGGTCTTTCAGCGCGTTCACGCCTGGTCCCGCAGGCCGCGCAGGATCCGCTTCGCGACCTTGCACACGACCGTGTAGGCGGGGTTGTACACGTTCCCGATCTCGTATTCGACGCACTGCCCGAGCAGCGTGCACGCCGCCCGGGCCTCGAGTCCGTACTCGGTGCCGAGCCACCTGATCATTTCGGTCGTCGCATGCTGCAGCGCTTCGTCGAGCGGCCGCGCGTTGCCGAGCGCGAAGATGTAGGTGCCGTTCTCCCCTCGCGGCCACGCGATGGCCTTGCCCTTGTGGACGCGCACCGTGAACTGGACGTCGAAGGATGTTTCGGCCCCGGTGCCCACGATCTCGCCGTCGCCCTGCACGGCGTGACAATCGCCGAGGTGAAACAGCGCGCCCGGGACGAACACGGGGAAGAACGCGGTGGCGCCCTCGGTGAACCCACGATAATCCATGTTGCCCCCGTGATTGCCGGACGTCGCGGTCGAGATCGCCTGCCCGCGGGCGGGCGCGACGCCGAAACAGCCCACCATCGGCGCGTACGGGAGCGACAGTCTTGCGAGGGCGGGCATGTCGTCGCGCCCGATCGTGCGGCGGTCGTGACGCAGCGCGTCGAGCGGGGAGGGCGGCTCTCCGTGGCGGGGCGCAGCCTCGGCCAGCGTGACGGTGCGCTGCGCCAGGTCGATCCGCCACGCGGTGGCCGCCGCCGCGGGCAGTTCTCTCACGAACTCCGGCTCGACCACATTCGGAGCGATGACGGTGCTCGCCCATCCCAGCGGGCGGTTCGGCGTGAGGCGATCCAGGTGCACCTCCAAGGTGTCGCCTGGTTCGGCGCCTTCTATATAGAAGGGGCCCGTCTGTGGATTGCCCGCCGGCCCCGCGGGCGTGCCGTTTCGGTCAAGGCCGCGCGCGTCGAGCGTCGTGGTCACGACCGTGTCGCCGTGGTCGATTCGTAGGACCGGCGGGTGCGATCCGAGGGTGTTGAAGTAGTGTGCGGGCTCGAAGCGATGCGTGCTCATGCTCCATGCGCTCCCGGGTGCGTGTTATTGGCGATGCGGCGTGTGGGGGTTCGACGCTATCGGCGACGGGTCCCTCTCACGCGCGCGGGCTCTCGCGTACCGAGGCATCAACGTCCGCGGCGGAACCCTGCGGGAAGGCCGGTGCGGGGTTGTGCGCTGATAGTGTGCACGCGCCCGGCGCCGAGCGCGTGGACCGCCGCAAGGGGGAGTCGCGACGGCCCCGCGCCCCGGTCACCGGGAGCGGCTGTAAGGGTACAGCCAACATCTCGTATACCCTATTCGACCTGAATAGCGACCAAGACCGGTAAATATCCTCGATCTCGCGTGTGGTGTTCGCCGCGCACTCGTGTTCGGATGCACACGCCCGATGCATGGTCGCTGCTCGCAGCGAACAGGGCTGTGGAGCGCGCGCCCGGAACCAGCATGCGGGGAGTCCGTCTCGTGGAGGCTCGAATGCCACAGTTCATTTGCGTGACCTGCGGCACGCAGTTTGAGGAATCGGCACGACCGCCGGATCGGTGTCCCATCTGCGATGAAGCGCGTCAATACGTGAACCCGCGGGGTCAGGCATGGACGACGATCGACGACCTCTGCCGTGATCGGCGCAACGTGTTGGTCGAAGAAGAGTCCCGGCTGACCGGCATCAGGACCGAGCCCAGCTTCGCGATCGGACAGCGCGCCCTGCTCATTCAGACATCGAGCGGCAACGTGCTGTGGGACTGCGTCAGCCTGATCGACGAGGAGACCGAGCGCGGGGTGCGTGCGCTCGGCGGCATCGCGGCGATCGCGATCTCCCACCCCCACTATTACTCGTCGATGGTCGAGTGGAGCCGGGTGTTCGCCGGGGCTCCCGTGTACGTGCATGCCGCGGATAGGGCGTGGGTGATGCGCGCCAGCCCGTCGATCGTGTTCTGGGAAGGGGAGACCCGCCCGCTGCTCGGTGGCGTCACGCTGGTCCGGTGTGGTGGACATTTCACCGGCGCCGTGGTGCTGCATTGGCCGGAGGGCGCGGACGGCCGCGGAGCGCTCCTGACCGGCGACACGTTGCAGGTCGTGCCCGATCGCCGTCACGTGAGCTTCATGTACAGCTATCCCAACTTGATTCCTCTGAACGGCGCCGCGGTCCGACAGATCGCGAACGCGGTCGCGGGATTTCGCTTTGATCGTGTCTACGGAGCCTTTGCGGGGCGCGTGATTGGGTCCGGCGGGCGCGGCGCGGTGGAACGGTCGGTGGAACGGTACCTCAGAGCGATCCGCGACTGACGGGGCGGGGATGCAAGACGTCCGCATGCGGGACATCGAGGACACCGGCAACCTCGGCCATGCACGTCGAGTGTCGCGACCGAGACCTGGCGGCAACGTTTCTCCGCGCGGAGGGGAGCCAGTTGGCCCACACACGCTTCCGACTTGTCGCTGACGTGAGTACCGACGACCCTGCCGCGCTGCGGCCGATTCTCGTGCGGCTGGTCGGAGCCGCGAATCTCGCTCGGCGAGCGGACGGGTTTCATGTGGAATGCGAGATGGCCGGTATGAGCGCGCGGGATCTCAACCGGGCGCTTCTTTCCGAATGTCGCCGTGTGGTGAGAAAGACCCGGCTCCGCGCCGAATGGACGGCTGGGAGCACCACGGAGCGGTTCTTCGATTACGTCCCCAAGGGACGGCGAGAGCAATCGACGCATCGGAGCGCGACACCGCGGCCCGGGCGCTAGTCGGCCAGCGGGAGCGGTGTTGGGCGGTTCCCGATGAGGAGAGCTGTGACCGGTAAGGAGCACCGCCCGTGCTCCGGTGCCGGCACCGCCGCCGGGCTGCGATCCTCAACCGCTCTTGCAAATTCATACCTTCATCACTTCTTCGAAACTCCCGCGTAGGCTGAAGTTGGGTTCCCGGGACTTGGGGGATCGATCGGTTTGAGTCGATCAAAATGCGCGGCAGTGTACTGAGGGGGTGAATTCGTGGGAACGCAGGTACGAACCGTATGCCTGATCGGTATCCTGGTCTTGGGTCTCGCAATGCCCGTGCTGGCCCAGGGAGTGGGCACTCCTCCTCCCGGTCCTGGCATTGGAGCGCCCTCGGGTCCGGGAGTGGGGGCGCCTCCGGGCGGCGGGGGGCCTTTCTTCTATAGGCGGGGCGGTTTCGGACCGGGCGCGGGTTATGGACCCCGTGGCTCCGGATCCCACCGCTTTGGATCGCGTCGCTTCGGCGGCGGGATGTTGGTCCGCGGCGTGTTCATCCTGCTGCACCTGCTGCTGGTCGTGGGACTGCTCGTGCTGATCTGGCGGCTCCTTACCGCGCGGGGTTTCTGGGACCGATTGGGGCGCCGTCAAGATCCCGGGGCCGAGATCCTGCGTGAGCGGTACGCCAGGGGAGAGATCGATCAGGACGAGTACCGCAAGCGTCTTGCGGGGCTTGGTTGAGCCGCGACAAGCCCTAGAATACGGACGACCCGGCGAGCCGCGCTCCGAATCGAGCAGTGCGGCTCGCCGGCGCATGTACGCGCGTGCAGCGTCAGGAGACGGATACAGCGAGGGCACGGCGTGCCTGCGTCAGTTCACAACGAGTGCGTACGTTCTGCCAGCAGCCGGTAATTCTTGTGTGCCGCCGGTGTCCGAGAGCAGGAGTGTGTCGTTTCGAACTGGATGGTCACACGGCGGTGATCGCCCGGCTAGATTCCTGAGCACGTCCGCGGCCGGACCGCTCAGCATTCCGGTGATCAGAGGAAGCAGAACCGCCACGACGGGCCGGAATTGCGTCGTCTCGTCCCGCGCGACAGCGCGAGGGGGCGCGGGACGATCGCTGCTCGGCCATCCTTCCAGCGCTTCGATGAGACGGCGAGACTGACACACGATTGCGCCCGTCATTTCCCGCGCGGCGTATGCCTACATCTTGGGCATGAGCACCTTGTCGATCGCGTGGACGATCCCATTCGAGACCTTGATGTCGGCCCAGATGATCGTCGCGCCGTTGACCGTGATCACCTGTCCGCCGGGCGCGGTGTTGCCCCGGTTGCCGGACAGCATTGTCTGGCCCATGGCCGCGTTGGACGTCGCGAACGTGAGTATGCCTCCCTCGAGCGTCTTGGCGGTCTTCATCTTCGGGAGGTCCGACGCCAAGATGGCCTGCCCGACGATCACGTGGTACTTGAGCACCGTCGCCAGCTCGGCCTTGTTCTTGATCAGCGCGTCGAGCGTGCCGGTCGGCAGCGCCGCAAACGCGCGGTCATCGGGCGCGAACATGGTCAGCGGGCCTGCGTTCTGCAGTGTGCCCGTCAGGCCGGCGTAGTCGATCGCCTTCTTGAGCGTAGTAAAGGCCTCCTTCGGGTTGTCCATGGCCGGGGTCGGGGTGTTGAAGAGATCCACGGGTGTCATGTAGCTTCCCTGCGCCGCCGCGTTGGCCGGAATTGCATGCATGCCCCCCGCAACCAGCAGGCTTCCCATCGCCAGGAACATTGCCCCAATCGTGAGTTTCCGCAACAGTTTCATGAGCGATCATCTCCCTTCGCTACTTTCAAATGTCAGTCCCGACGATCGCCATCAGAGCAAACACTACGAGCGGCACTGCGAACTGGACGGCGAAATGGTCCTCCAATTGGAACACCCTTCCGTGTGCTTCACCATTGCCCGGTGCACGCACGTTTCCTCGTTGACGTCAAACGGTCAGCGAACGTAGATCCCAAAGGGCTCGCCGAATTGATCGGTGCCGTCACCCAGAGTGCCCAGGGTCGTCCATCCGGCCCCCGTCATGTCGTCGATTCGCACGATGCGGTGATTACCGGAATCGGCCACATAGATTCGACTGCGCTCATCTACAGCGATCCCTATTGGCGCGCTGAACTGATTTGTGCCATTGCCGTGGGTCCCCAAGGACCTCCATCCGGCACCTGTCATGTCGTCGATTCGTACGATCCGGTCGTTTGCAGAATCAGCCACGTAGATGTGGCCCCCAGAATCGACGGCAATCCCCCGAGGATAGCGGAATTGCCCTGCACCATTCCCCGGTCCGCCCATCGGTGTCCAGCCGGCTGCTTTCATGTCATCCATGCGAATAATGCGGAAACTGTCATCGTCCGTCACGTAGATTCGGCCCATTGCATCGAGGGCTAATCCTCCAGGCGACACCGGTGCCGGAGTCCTCGCGCTGAAGAGAGCGCCCCGAAAGCTTAGGCACGAGAGCCCGCCCAGCTCACCCTGCGACATCCGATTACTGTTCACATGCGTGATGCAGGCGGCATCCGCCACATAGACGTTCCCTCCTTCGTCAGCCGCGATACCGTCGGGAGCATTAAACGGACTTGTGAACAAGTAACTTGAGTGTTCGCCGATCCGCCTCCATCCTTTGCCCGTCATATCGTCCATCCGGACGATCCGGTCGTTCCAGCTATCCGCCACGTAGATCCGTCGGGCTGCGTCGACGAAAACCCCTCGCGGTTCGTGGAACTGGTTCGTCCCACTGCCCTCGGTCCCCAATGTGGTCCAGCCCGCTCCGGTCATGTCGTCCATCCGAACAACCCGAGCGTTGGTGAAATCAGTGGCATAGATTTGAAAAGAAGGTGGAGAAGATGTGCCTGGAGAGGGAGGCGTCTGCGCAGATCCACCGAGTACCCCAATCTGGATCGTCAACAACATTGCTCCCAGCAATCCTAGAAGGCGCCCGCGCATACGGTATCCTCCCACCGGTCCTCGCTGGTCTAGGTTACCCTTCCAGCATGTCCTTAGCCCGGATTATTCATGAACCGACTGCGACGGGCGATCTCAGTGTACTGGATGTGCATTGAGAGGTCGATACGAGCCGAGCGGGTGCATTCGAACGGGTGTTCAGTGGCGCAATGCCAATTTGAGACCGCATCGGAAGATAGCTATCCCGTGCGGATGTGCTGCGGGCACGACCTACGAAATGTGGCTGAGTGGTGCTATCTGAATCTGAGCAGCCCGCCGAAGGCCAAGGCGATCTTGTCGAAGCTGCTCCGGAACGGGAACGCGACGGGGAAATGAATGACCACGCGGCGCACGGAGACTTCCACCTGCGCGCCGAGCTTCAGCAGCCGTTCGCGCAAGGTCCCGACCTGGGCGCGCGCACACGCCGTGCCCGCCGCCCGCAGCCGCACCTCCTGCAGTAACACGTAGGCCGCCGCCGTCAGCAGGACGCGGAACTGGTTGGCGAGGAACGTGGAGCAGCTCGGTGCGATCGATCTGCAGGCCCTCATGGAGTTCTTTGATGCGGTTCTCGATGTCGCCCCGCTCACAGTACACGTGCGCATAGATCCACCGCGGGCTCCGTTTGAGATTGGTGATGAGGAACCGCGGGTTGTCTTTGGGCGCGCGGCCGGCGAGCCGGACGACCTCGGCCTTGAAAATCACCCGCCGCAGCGTCCCCTTCCAACTCTTGGCCGCATAGCGGCCCTCGCCGTAGATGTGCTCGGTCTGCCCACTCGTTTTCGACTGCTTCCGCGCCTGCCGCATCGCGCGCTCCGCAATGCGAAGCAGCACGTCATTCTTGGCCATCGCCACCACATACGCGACCCCCGGCTGGGCCTCGAGGAACGTCAACACCTCCGGCCCGGCGAACCCGCCGTCCAACCGCACCCGAATGCAGGCCAGGGGAAACGCCTCCCGCACCCGGGCCAGGAGGCGCCGCAAGATCCCGAGCGCCCCGTCCTTTGCCGACGCATTGCCCGGCCGCAACACCGCGGCGACCAGATATTGCTCTGGCTCATTGTTGAAGGTCAGAAAGGCGACGAGGGGCAGATAGCACCACGTGTCGTAATGCCCATTCCAAAAGGTCAATTGCTGCGCACCGTGGGTGGGGTCATCGGTCGGGTCGAGGTCGATCGTGATGCGCTTCGCCCGGCCGTGCAGGCGGCGCCGATGGCGCTCGATCACCCGCGCCGCCAGCGCTTCGCCCATCCGGTATAGGTCCTTGGTGTCGACGGCATTCTCGAACCGCGAGAGCGTCGGTTGCGAGGCCAAGGCCGCGCCCGCCAGTGGATCCCGCCCCAAGAGCAATTTGTGGATGGGATCGTGCGCCAAGCGCGCCGCGTCATTGGCATCCGCGTAGCCACACGCAATGCTGTACACGCGTTGCGCCAGCAGGGCCTCAAAGTCGTGTTCCACTTTCCCGGGTTGGCGCGGATCCTTCACACAACCGGCCAGCAACGCGGTCAAGCTGAGCCGGACATCGGCGGCCCGGAGCAGAATGGCCCCGCCGTCCGAACTGCCCTGGGCCTGATCGCACTCGACGACGATCGGTTTCGGGAACAGCCCCGGAAACAGCAGTCCGGCCGTCGGCGTCGCGCGCGCGGTGAGCACGGGCATCGGCATCATCGCCGTCCACGCCGCGTCGCGGCCTTCTCGCGTGCGATCTGGGCCCGCAGCGTCATCACACTGGCCTGCACTTGCCGCTCGAGGAGCCCTTGCGCGCGGTGGTAGCGGGCCAGCGCCGCCTGCACCACCGGGAGCACCGCGTCGTGCAGCATCACCATCTGGGTCACCCCGCCCGTGCTGTACGAGAGCGCTAGCGTCGTATGGAGCTCGCCCCGGGCACAGCGGCACCCGGGCCGCCCGCACTTCCGTTTCAGCGTGATGAGGGAACCACGTAAGAGGAGCGCGGGGGTGGTCGACGTCCGAGACGACGGCATGCAGGCCTCCGTGGCGTGCTATAGTGATAGCGTATACGCTATCATTATTACGACACCCTTGGCCTCGATCCCTGTACGTTTCTCGCGGGAAGCGGGTTTCTGGCCGGAAAAAATGAATTATTCGGCTGAGTGTGGTCGTCGTGCCATGAGCCAACACTTGAGCATTAATGACTGTGTCGACAACTGGCTTCGCAGCGTAGCGGCTGCCAGACCGTTTGAAGACGTCCCCTATCGGGGACTCGTGCGGTCCTATGTGTCGCCGTACATTGGCTTCACGCCCATTGCAGAATTGTCTGACCGCATTTTTCTCGACTGGTACACGGACTTGGAGGCGCTTGGTGCCACACGAGAAGATACCGAGACGGCGCGTGATCTCGTCGCAGCCGCCCTTTCAAGAGCGGTTCGTGAGGGAAACGCACGTGCTGGGCAGGATATCCTTCCACGTATCCCAGAGGCACTGCGCTTCCGGGCCCGTTGGGAGCAGAAGCTGCGGATCGTTCGCAGAGGACAGATCGACAAGCCACCCCGTGTAGGCCACCGCCTCCGCGCAAGGATCCGGACCTTTGGCCGCCGCCTCCGTCGTTTACCCAAGGGGCAACTCGATCTATTCCGGCCTGAGTGACGCGGTGTTCGATTCTCATCCGCTGGTGATGCCTGTGAACCGACGGGCGAGGATGGAACGAGCGATGGCGGAGAGCCCCAGGGCACGGTCGATCAGGAGTTATCGGCGGAGATCGGCGGAGCGGGCGCATGATTACAAACACGGTGTCGTGATATTCTTCAGCAAGATGACGCCTTCTGACCGGCCTCAAATGCCGATCTACCAAGGCGTTTCTAGCACCAAGGGCACCTCTTGCCCTCAACAACGTGAATTATCCGGGTTAGCGAGGTGGATCTTGTGTCTCGGCGAATCCTAATGAACAAAAAAGGGACGACTTGCCTAACTCTTATCATCGTCACCGTGCTATCCCTATTATCACTCCAAACTTGAACCGTCTTGTCACCCTGGAACTCTTCCAGCACCACGAGAGTATTCCACGTCAACGAGTTGTGTCTCGCATCTTACCAAGCCGTCTTGCCACCTACGCATCGCACGATCACAGCGACGAAGGCTGGGAAGACCAAGGCGAAGACGACGGAGAAGGGAACGGCGGCACGGCGGCTCGTGGAACTCATCGTGTTGGCGAGCGATGAGAAGGGTCAGCAGTTCACCGCGCCCGTCTCGGCGCTTTCAGCCAAAGGCTTCGAGGTTTCGCGTGGCAGTCGTGGCGCTCGGAAGGACGGGCGCGTGATCTATAGCGTGTTGGGGACCGACGGCAAGAAGTAACGCTCCACGCACCATGATGGCGGCGGGCAGAATAAGAGGCCCGTTGCCTTCACAGGTTCGCTGCCGTACGCACCGGTCTTTCGACAACTCGACCGCTCTCGTCGCGAATCTCCAGGACCTTGCGAATCCTACCTTCGTCCCGACGCTCCAGGCTCTGGACGAACGCCACGATACCCGCATCATCATCAGCGTAACGCTTCCTCGTCCAGATGTTCCGCCGGATGCTCTCGGGCACAGCTTCATGCTCTGCCAATTCTGCTTCCAGGGCGCTATCCCCGAAGTATAGCCTCAGCGTATAGAGTGGCATATGGGATCCTTCACCGTGCGTTTGTGCCCTCGATTCTGCGGCCGATCGTGACAAGCCCCTGTCAGAGTGAACTGTCGAAGCGCCCCGTCTCACGTCCGGGTGGAAACTCCAATGAACCTGAATCCGGCGTGAAAGTGGTCAGAACCGGAGTCGGTCTATGTGGGAGAGGGCGTACCTGATCGCCTTCTGTTCCGAGGGGGAGGAGGGCAACCGCAGGGTCGGTCCTTCCCGGGTGTGCACGAACTCTCCGGGAATCATGAGTAGCCGAGGGCGGAGAGTCCCGAGGGTCATCGCGTGATAGTCGGTAGGCAGGCACAAGCGCTGGAACCAGTTCACGATATTGTAACCGAGGAACAGGAGATGAAAGTACGCTTCGTTGGCGGCGAACTGCCCGGTGGGGATCTTGGCCAGCGGATAGTCCGCGCGTAGTTCCTTGATGATCAGTTCGACGGCCGCGCGCGCATTGTAGAAACGATACACGGCGCGGGGGCGAAGACGGAGGTTGGTGACGAACGCATGGTACGAGAAGCGCCCCAGATTGAATAGGGTCGTCTGGGCACTCTCCTCCACCGGCAGTGCTTTGCGCACAATGACGAAACGGTACGGCTCCGGCCATCCATGCGGCTGGTACCGGCACTCCGCCATCGCGAGCCCGGGACGGACCTCCGTGTAGCGCAACCCCGGGACAATCCGTTGCAGGGGCCGCGTGAGCCGCGCCACGATGACGAACTTTCCGCGGTGCGCCTCAATGGCGCGGATGACTTTATAGTCGAAGAAGCCAGCATCGGCGCGCACCCTTATTTGATGCACTGTAGCGGGCAGCTTGGCGAAACATGCCTTCAGCAACCAGACCGCCCCCACAGCCGTATGCACGTCGCCGGCGCGTAGTTCTCCGTGCCAAAAGTCCTTGGTTTGGGCCTCAAAGCAGACGAGCGGGTGATAAGAAGGGCGGCCCCACTTGCGCGGATTGTACCCGATGCGAGCTTTCTCCTGATGCCCGTACAGCGTGAGTACGGTGGAGTCTAAGTCGAACAACACGCGACGGAGTGGCCGCGGGCGCTGGCATAACTCGCTGAGCAAGCGATCGTGCAACCGACGAAATTTCGGTAAGCCGCGCAACGCGAAGCGGCGGAGGAATCGACGCAGTGCGGTGGGATCCGGATACGCTGGCAAGCCCGTGAGCGCCTGGAAGACGCCGTTGTGGCGAAGGAGTTCTGTGGTCTCGACGCGCCCAAGGCCCAGGATCATTGGATACAGGAGCGCCAGCAGCATTTCCGGGATGCTGTACGAATTGTTGCGCTGCGCGAAAGAGACCTCGCGGTGAAACCGTCGGCGCAGATGCAGTTGTTGACAGAATCGATGCAACAAGTAGACGCCGCCAAAGCGAGTGAGGTGGTCTTGCGTGAAGACCACGCGAACGCGTTTGGGACCACGCCGATGGCGCATTGGGCGTCGGAAATCGCGCGAAAATGGTACTTGCCAATAATACCTACCAAAGCAGGGTTATTGGCAAAGGCCCATAATCCCTCTGCGACGTGCGCTACGCTATGCTAGGCGCTGATCTGCCGTCGGAAGCACTTGCGTGATCCGGAGAAATGACGCCGGATTCAGGATGAAATAAGGTGGGCGAGGTGGGATTCATTGCGCGCGTGGGCTGACTCCGCGTCCGCTCTCAATTCCAGTCGCCCTGCGGGGGACGACCTATCAGCGATTTTTCGATGGCGATAGCCGACGCTTGAGAACGGTTCCGAGCGCCCAACTTGTGAAAAATTGTTCGTAGGTGGGTCTTGACTGTAGATTCTGAGAGGCCCAACTTTGCGGCGATCTCTTTGTCACCGAGTCCGCTGGCAACGGCGGTGAGGATTTCTAACTCTCGGGTGCTCAAGATTTTCGAGTGCGCCGACAGAGTTCTCGGATCGGTGTGCGCCATGTTACGGAACAGTTGCTGGGCGATCTCGGGACTGATCGTCGTCTTGCCCTCGTGCGCGGCATGGATGGCCGCGATGAGACTCTCGGCATCGATGTCCTTCGTCAGATATCCCACGGCACCGGCGGCAACAGCTGTCTGAAGGAACTCCTGATTGCTGTACGCACTCAGAATCACGATCTGCGTATCGGGGCATTCCTTCCGGATGGCTCTCGCAGCCTCCAATCCGTTGCCGTCGGGCATTCTAATGTCAAGCAGAACGACGTGCGGATGAAGTTCGAGCGCGCAGGCGATGGCCTCACGTCCACTGCTTGCCTCGCCGACAATCTCGATATCCTGTGTGCCCGCGCGACGCTGGAACACCGTTGAGAGCGCTCCTCGAAAAACGGCATGATCGTCGGCGATCAAGAGGCGGATCATCCTGCAGCCGCCATGACTATCCGCGCACGAGGGTGTACAGGTACACGATTAGACCTAGGATCGCAAGCGTGACGATACTCCACGTCAGCGCCTCAGTGTGGGCGAAGAAACTGTCGAACGTGGTCAATAGCGTCTCCCCCTAGTCCGTACTCTACACAGTGCGGTACCGTGCGCCCATAGGCTTTCCAGCCTAGTCCCGATTCGCCCGTGTTGGACTGGGGGCCGAAATGTTTAAGAGCGGAGCGACAGCGCGTCAGATAAAACCGCCCGCCCCGCGCCGAAAAGCCGTGAGCACCGCGCGCTTGTGGGTGGCATAATCTTGCTTGGGCATCTTGCGGACATCGGTCGGCGGGCTCCCGTCCGGCGCTGGCTCTGTCCCTGATCCGCCATTTGCGCTGGCCTAGCGCGCTCGCCGTAGGTCGCGCATCGCTTCCTCTCTGTGCTTCTTGTACTCTTTCCGACTCATCTGTCGCACGTCCGGACGAGCAGAGGCAGCAGCGGTTTCAGCTGGTGCTTGCGCCGCCAACTGTGCTTCGTGTTCTTCAATCCAAAGTCGTGCGTGACGTTGCGTCAGTCTCAGATTGATTCAGCGCTGAGTAGTACGAAGTAGTACAAGGAAGCAAATTCTCGGCTAAACGGCTGGACCAGGACTGTAGGCCTTGTGCGCTAACCCATGTCGTTCATGGGTTCTTGGCGGAGGGAGGGAGATTCGAACTCCCGAGGGGTCTCCCCCTAGCGGTTTTCAAGACCGCCGCAATCGGCCACTCTGCCATCCCTCCGCGGCCAGTATAACATTCACGGTTTGACGGTCACAACACAGGACAGCGCGTTGTGCGCGTGTCGGACGATGTGCGTCAGAGCGAGCGATGCGACGGGGGCGAGGCATGCAGACGGCCTCGCCATGGGTGGCGGTGCACGGCCAGGCTGCAAGCTCCGGCCCGGGCTACGCGTTCTGCTGCGCCCGCATGATCGCGGCACGACCGCTTCGCGCAATGTAGATCCCGGCGAGCGCCATCGGCAGTGCTAGGAGGAACGGGGCCACGATGCCAAGCAGGGCCGCCGCACCGCCAACCAGCGGGCCCACGAAGAATCCTAGGTCGCTCGAGCTGTTGTAGACGCCCATGGCGCTCGTGTACTGATCACGCGATGTGAAGCGCGCCACCAGCATCGTGAATGTCACGGGAACAGTGCCGCCGGTCAGCCCAAAGACCGCCGCCGCGATCAGCAGCGGGCCCGCGCTGTGCATCAGCGGAACCACAAGGACCATGGAGGCCCGTCCCACGAGGCCAGGCAGCAGCAGACGCTCGGGTCCGATCCTGTCCGCGAGGCGGCCTGTCGGAATCTGCACCAACGCGTACGTCAGCCCCTGGACCGCAAACAGCCAGCCGATCGTGACGACCGACAACCCCTGGTGCACCATGTACAGCGGCAGGAATGTTGACCAGATCGCCGAGATCGCGTTGTAGAAGTGGTTCACCAGGCATACCCGAAGCACGACCGGGTTGCGCAGGACGGCCCACCCCGCCGCCGCGGGCTCCTTGGTGGCCGGGGCGCGGGGTTCGGTGATGGCGAACACGATCCCCACGGTGATGAGACTGACCGCGCTCCCGAGGTAGAACGCGGCGCGCACGCCGAACCGCTCCGCGACGTACGCGCCGATCGCCGGCCCGGTGAGAAATGCGACCGAGGTGAGGGTCCAGAAGACTCCGAACGCCCTGCCGCGCGTTTCCTCGGATGCGGTGGCGGCGACGCTGGCGTGGAGCGGGGACCAGATGGTCGCGCGCGCCGCTCCGACACCGATCAGACCTCCGGCGACACCCCAAGTGGCCCGCGCGAGGACGATCCACGCCATCGCCGCGGCATTGACCACGAGCCCCGCGATCAGGGCCGACCGCTGCCCGAACGCGGCCGTGATGCGTCCGATCTCGGACTCGACGAGGCCCATCGTCAGGCTCAGCAGGCTGGCAAGAATACCAATCGCCGCAGCGCTGTAGCCGATGGTGGAGAGATAGACCGGCAGGACGGGCGTGACAAACTGCCAGGATACCGCGACCAGAAATCCGGCGGCGCCCAAGAGCGCGATCCGGAGGTTGAGAACCGGCGCGACGGGTGGCCGGCCGGTCGCCGTCGCCGATGCGGCGAGTTCGGGGCCCACCCCGGGAGAAGGCGTGGAAGCGATGGGGTCGTCCATTCAGTGAAGTAACGTTCGCACGACCGCGCTCTAAGTCCTGGGGCCCCAAATCGTCCCGACGGGCGCGGTGCTCGTTTCCGTCCCGCAGCCGACGGTCGCATCGACGGTCCCACGATAGGGCACGACTCGCACGCGGCGAAGGAGTCGGGACGGCGTCGGCCGACCTGGCCAGTATGGTGCGTGGACGGTATGGAGCGTCGCGCGGCGGCGGCGACGCGGGGGCCGAGCGATGCTTGGGATCGAGCGTGAGACGTTCGGGGGCCTGTATCCGTTTGCGGCACAGTTCCGGACCGTCAACGGTGTGCGGCTGCATTTTGTCGACGAAGGGCGCGGCGACCCTGTCGTCCTGGTGCACGGGGATCCGACGTGGGGCTTCTTGTACCGCAACTTCGTTCCAGCACTGGCCGCACGGCATCGCTGCATCGTGCCGGACCACATGGGTATGGGCAAGTCCGAGACGCCGGCCGCGCCGTACCCCTATCGCCTGCGCCACCACATCGACAACCTGGAGGCGCTGCTGCTCGATCTCGACCTCCGTCGCGCGACACTGGTGTTGCACGACTGGGGTGGTCCGGTCGGGCTCGGCGTCGCGGTGCGACACCCCGATCGGATCTCGAAACTGGTGCTCATGAATACATGGGCGTCCGCGCCATGGCCGGGCGCGCCGTTTCCCCGTCTGATCGAGATCATCCGCTCGCCAAGAGGGGAGCGATTTGTGCTCGAGCGAAACGGATACGTCGAGCCAGCCCTCATCGGGACGACGCATTATCGGGCGCTGCTGACCCCCGAGGTCCTCGGCGTGTATCAGGCGCCGTTTCCCACCCCCGCGTCTCGCCGAGCGCTGCTCTGCTGGTCGCGGGACATCCCGGTGGGCGAGAGCGACCCGTCGTACCGGGACATGAAGCATATCGAGGATAACCTGGCCAGGTTTGCGTCGATCCCCGTACTGCTGGTCTGGGGGATGCTGGATCCTGTGTTGCCGCCTGCAGTCCTCCGCTGGTGGGAACGCCGGTACCCGCACGCGGAGGCGCACGAGATCGAGGACGCGAGCCACTTCCTCCAGGAGGACGCGCCTGCGCGGATCGTCGCGGTGATCGGCGCGTTTCTGGAGCGAAAGCCGCCCGGGGTCAGTCCTTCGGCACACTCAGGACCGTTGGCCCCGCCCGCATTTTGACAGCCGGGAGAGGCGGCGGATATACTTGACTCGCGTGGGGACGTAGCTCAGCGGGAGAGCACCTGCTTTGCAAGCAGGGGGTCACGGGTTCGAATCCCGTCGTCTCCACCACACGTAAACCCTTGCAGCACAAAAATCTCCGCGTGATCCTCTCGTTTCACTGAGCACGCACCCGAAAGGACACTTTGCGATCAACTGTCATCTTTGCGATCTCGGCAATCACGTGTTTTGCAGTCACAACCGGACTTGCGCAAGTTGCGAAATTACGACGACCAAGCGTTCATAGGAACGTGAGGACGGGCTGGGGTTGACGCCGAGACATGAAGGCAAGGGATACGGCCGTGTCGACATCGCATCCGCCGGTCGCCCACTTCATGGCCAAACCAGGAACATGCGTGTCGTCTCCGTGATTGTCCGCTGGCACATCTCCCCAACGCTCGCGACGTGGTCGCGAATCAGACGTCCGAGGCGCGGATGCTGAGCGCCCAGTTGAAAGAGGGTGAATGCTTACCAAGGCCAGGCAGAGGTGTCGCTTCGCGCCCTCGGCGCTCCGCAGCATATACGTCTATAGCCCCAGGTTCTGCTTCCCGTTTCGATAAAACGTCTCAATCGTCCAGCGGTGATTGTAAGTGCGAATGATGCGGTCCGGAAACCAGGGGGCGGCATTGGTGACGAGGAGGAGCAGCCCCCCTTCGACTCTTTCTTTCTGCAAGGCACGACCTTCACGGAGCAGCTCTCAGTTCGGCCTTGACAATCTTCGATATTTCCGATATCCTCGAATTATCGAACTAAAGACCTCACGACATCGACGGGGGAGAATCATGACTGGCGGCGAGGCGCGGTCCGCTCCAGAAACGGAGGACGTCCTTCGGTACGCCGAGATGTTTGCGGCGCTGGGGACCGAACCCCGGCTCCGGATCCTCCGCTTGTTGCTGGCCGCCCATCCCGACGGCATGGTCGTCGGCGACATTCAGGCCGGCGCTCGACATCCCGAACTCGACGCTTTCGCACCACCTCGACAAACTCCGACAGGAGGCGCTGGTCACGGTGACCCGCGAGGGCACATATCTACGGTACGCGGCGAACACGGACACACTCCGAGACCTCCTGGGGTTTCTGTATGCAGAATGCTGCACCCTGAACCGTGCCGTGAAGCCCCAAGAGATCGTGTGGATCGGCAAGCAATTTCGGAAAGAGCGGGAATCCGCGCGGAGGTGACGAGTATGGATCTTAAAGACGTTGTTCGCGAGAAATACGCGGACGCGGCCCGCCGAGTGGGAACAGACGGCGCGGGATGTTGCAGCAGCGCATGCTGCGGGAGCGCGTCGGATCCCATCACGTCGAATCTCTATGACCGTGCCGAAACTGCGCGCCTTCCTGCCGAAGCCGTGCAGGCCTCGCTTGGATGCGGCAATCCCACGGCCTTGGCGCAGCTGGCGGCGGGAGAGGTCGTCCTCGACCTCGGCTCTGGTGGTGGGATCGATGTCTTGCTCTCCGCCGCGCGCGTGGGCCCGACCGGAAAAGCGTACGGCCTCGACATGACGGACGAGATGCTGGCGTTGGCTCGGGAGAACCAGCGCAAGGCCCGCGTGGAGAACGTCGAGTTTCTCAAGGGTGAGATCGAGCACATCCCGCTACCCGACCACTCCGTGGACGTCGTCATCTCCAATTGTGTGATCAACCTCTCCGCCGAGAAAGAGCGGGTCTTCGCTGAGGCGTTCCGGGTGCTCAAGCCAGGCGGGCGGCTCGCAGTGTCGGACGTCGTCGTCCGGGGGCCCGTGCCCGTCGAGATCCGTCGGAGCATGGAGCTCTGGGTCGGCTGCGTCGCCGGCGCGTTGGACGAGACCGACTATGTGGCCAAGCTCACGCAGGCCGGATTCGAAGCGGTGAGCATCGAGCCGACGCGCATCTACACCATCGATGACGCCCGTGCGTTCCTGGCCGGCCATGGGCTGGATGTAGACACCATCGCGCCACTGGTCCGCGAGAGATTCATGAGCGCGTTCGTGCGCGCTCGGAAGCCCGCAGCGGTGTGACGCTGGAGCACGGACTCCACGGAGGCGGTGACATGACAGCACCGAAGCCACGCGTGCTCTTTCTCTGCACGCACAATGCGGCACGATCGCAAATGGCCAAAGGGATCCTGCGCCACCTGAGTCGCAGCACCGTGGACGTCGATAGCGCGGGCACCGAGCCGTCGCACATTCACCCGCTCGCGGTGGACGTCGTCCGTCGTCTCTTGGACACCGACATCAGCGGGCAGCGCTCGAAGCATCTCGACGAGTTTGTCGGCCAACACTTCGACTACGTGATCACCGTCTGCGATCGCGCCCGGGAGACCTGTCCCGTGTTCCCCGGTGATCCCGAACGGATCCATTGGAGCTTTGACGACCCCGCGGCCGTCTCCGGGTCCGAGGACGATCGCTATCGTGCCTTTCGAAAAGTCGCCACTGAACTGGCGACCAGAATCCGCCTTCTCCTGCCAATCATCGAGCGGAACGCAAAGCCATCGCGGGCGTGACGACGAGGTCCTCGCCCCTGGAGCTCGACGGCGCGGTGGGGTTCCCCGCCCCCGTGATGGGCATGAGCGTCTTCGAACGGTACCTCACCCTGTGGGTCTTCGCCTGCATGGCCGCCGGGATCCTGACGGGCGAGTTCCTGGCCGGGCCCGTGCAAACCGTGGGCCGCCTCGCCATCGCCCAGGTCAATCTGCCGGTGGCAGCGCTCATCTGGGCCATGATCATTCCCATGTTGCTCAAGATCGACTTTGGCGCGCTCGCGCAGGTGCGCGCTCAATGGCGCGGCATCATCGTCACGCTGTTCGTGAACTGGGGCGTCAAGCCGTTCTCGATGGCGTTGCTCGGGTGGATCTTCGTCCGGCACGTCTTCGCGCCCTGGCTGGCGCCGGATCAAGCCAACAGCTACATCGCCGGCTTGATTCTGCTGGCCGCGGCGCCCTGCACCGCCATGGTGTTCGTGTGGAGTCATCTCGCCCGTGGCGAGCCGCACTTCACCCTGAGCCAGGTCGCCCTCAACGACGCCATCATGATCGTCGCCTTTGCCCCCATCGTGGGGCTGCTGCTGGGCCTCTCGGCCATCACCGTCCCTTGGGATACGCTCCTCCTCTCCGTGCTGCTCTACATCGTCGTCCCGGTGATCCTCGCCCAACTCTGGCGCCGTGCCATGCTCGGCGCTGGCCCGGGCGTCCTCGAGCGCACGCTTGCCCGCCTGAATCCCGTGTCTTTGGTCGCACTGCTGGCGACCCTGATCCTGCTGTTCGCCTTCCAGGGGGGCCGGATCTTGCACCAGCCCTTGGTGATCGTCATGCTGGCCGTCCCGATCGTCATCCAGGTCTTCTTCAACTCGGGTCTCGCGTATCTCCTGAACCGCCGCCTCCGCGTGCCCCATTGTGTGGCCGGACCGTCCGCCTTGATCGGTGCCAGCAACTTCTTTGAACTGGCGGTGGCGACCGCCATCAGCCTCTTCGGTTTCAATTCGGGCGCCGCCCTGGCGACGGTCGTGGGGGTACTAGTGGAAGTCCCGGTTATGCTCATGGTGGTCTGGATCGTCAACCGCACTCGCGTCTGGTATGAGATGGCAGCATGACTTGACCCGGCTCGTATGGGCGCTGTTGGATCGGTGCGGTACCCTCCAAACCCTCGCACTCCGGTCAACCCGAAGTGCACGCTCAGCCCCGCCGTGAGTGGGGCGACGCCGACGACAACCCAACGGGATGGGTCGCGAAAACAGTGTTGCGCCGGCAGCGCCCCGAAGGCTAGCGTCACCAGAAATCCAAGCACCAGGGGCAACAGCAGGGCGTTCATGACCTCGATGCCGACACTCAAGGTGACCAGATTGGAGGCGAGCGCAACCAGGACCGCTCCGGCGACGAGCGCGATGCCGAAGATCCCTTAGAACGCCATGTCCTCCTCGGGTTCGGCCTGGCGTGGCGCCGGCATGCCCGTGTGGCATGGCGGACATGAAGGGCTCGCGCGGCCAGAGTGCCTCACGTTCTACTAATCCTTTGCTAATCTACGGAGCCAAACTCAGCTGCACAGGCCAGCACAAGCCGATAATGCGCTACGCGGAAGCGCTTACAGGACAAGACCTACGTACACGGAGGTGCACGGGGCACCACTACGCGGATCTTGTTTGCAAGCAGGGGGTCGCGGGTTCAAGTCCCGCCGTCTCCACCATATTTGTCAATGGTTTCCGCGCGGTTACGCATCGCGCGACCCATCGTTCTGCAAATGCCTGTACGCTCCGAGCTTCGCGTCCATGACTGCATAGCGCCAGGAGTCCCGAAACTCGGCGTCACGCCGGCGTCAGACGAAGCAGGTTCTTACTGACCCCTGCCCGGCGCGCCGCCGCTTCCACCGTGAACCCTTTGGGCAGGAGCGACAAGAACCACCCGCGCCTACGCTCCCCGAAGACCATCATGGGATCTTCTGTGGCCTCAGCGGCGGGCTCGCTACGTGTCGTCATCACCTGCTCACCTGTTCCGGCCTGTTACCATGGTCGTCGAGCCTGTCTCGGACCAACGCAAGGGACGAACCCGCTCGTGCGCATCTCTGCAAATGCCCTGCGAATGCGCGGGGGTCTGGGCGGGTCGTTTCTGCACTTTCCCGTCCCGATCTGCCCTTCAGACACCAAATATCAGGCCCTCGAACGGTCCGACCCACAACTCGAAGGGGCTCTTGTGCCCCTGCCAAGCCACCAATTGATCGGGCTGGGTACCACCGGCCCCCGACAGGTCAGTCAACGCCGGCCGCGCGGCTGTCGCGATCACGGGTAAGGGCGCGTCGGGTGTAGTCCAGTCATTCGTGACGTTTGGCGAACTTTTCAACCCCTGCCAATATTGGGCCTGCAATGACGACGTCCAAATGGAGTAGTCAGATGGTCCCCCCCCGCCCTTCCATGCCAGATGAATATTGCCCAGATAGTCGAATCCCACGCTGGTCCGACATCAGTTTGAAACTGCTGGGGAATCGGAAGGTTCGTCCATGTCGGTGTGTGGTTCATGCTCAAGTTGTACACGGCCGCAAAAATTTTATCGTGCGGGGTTTTCTGTCCTTTCCATGCACACAAGACATACGCTGGCAATACCCCCGCGGAGGCGGCCGGGTCGGGATAGCATACTGCCAGCGCTGGCGTATCGGTGCTCAACGCGTTTGGCTGCACCTGCTGCTGCGTTGCCGGTTGGTTGCCCCACGCCGTGGAGGGCGAATCTGGGTTAGCGTTAGACTGCGACCAGTAAATTGTATTGTCACCGGGTATGCCCTTCCACGCGAGGATCAGAGGCCCACCAATAATCGCCGCGAGGGCCGGAGCGGCACTGGTGCCGATCCCGAGAATCTGGGCGCCTGGAGCAACCCACGCCTGCGTACCACCAGTGCCTTGGAGCGAGGACAAAAAGATCCGCTCATCGCTCCCCTGACCCTTCCAAGCCGCCCAACCCCGTTGCCCGCCGCCCGCCAAGGCTGGCCCTGCCGACGTTCCCCCAGGGATCTGGATGGGTTTGGTCCAAGCATAACTGGTTTGACCTTGAACCGCAGGGCACCAGGTAGACCACATATTCCAGCTTGCGTCGCTCCACGCGAGGACATAGTGGAAACTGCCGTCGCGCTGTAACTGCACCATGGCTGCCGGCGCATTAGCCGGCGCATTATTCTTCGGTACCACCATTACCTGATGTTGCTGAGCCACTGTTTGCTCCTCTCCCATCCCGGGTCGGTTTGAAAGGGTATCCGAGCTTGGCTGGTACCGCGCTCGGCTTCTGACCAGAATACTCGTGGAGGCGCTTGCATCGCTTTCCATTGACGGTCCCGGAAGTGCGGCGCCTCCTGTGCCGCGTCGTCTGGAGCGCCGTCCCGGAGCTCACGCATACCGTGCGGTGGTCGACGTGGCGGCGTCGTTCATCAAGGGCGCGCGCAACCGTGTCATCACCGACGCCGCGTGGCGCGGCTCAAGAAAGGTCAAGAATGAAGTGCGGCTGTAGGACTAATGGGCGCCCGCAGAGTCGCCTGCCCATTCAATCTCGATGATTCTTGTCGTGCCAAACATCCCCTTATAGCGCTGCTTCTCAGCCGCTGCGCCAGCGCTCGAGTCTGAAGTGACGCACCGCTGCCGATCAACGCCGGGCAGTCCGTATGTCGTCTCAATGTAGCGTGCGTATGCAGCCCCAAGCTTGGGGGCGCTCACGGTGGGAGCCAGAGTGAGGACCTGGCTGAAATAGACGACCTTTACGTTTCCCCCATAGCAGAATGCGTATTGCGTCTTTGCTTGCTGCGCCGTCCCGTTGCCCGTCGTACCGGCCCAACTCTGCGCCGTGCAAAGCAGCATCAGCGAGAGGATCGCAATCGAGAGTTTGTTGCGCATGGTCATGCCCTCCACGACTAAGTTCGATAGCGACAGTGAGTCTCGCGACCGCGAACAGGGCAGATGGACCACGTTCATTGTAGAGTGGTAGTGGTTTTGCGTCAAATCGCTGGCCGAACGCCGTACGATTCACGTGGATGAGAAGGGGGCTGTTGCGCGTCACGCCCTCGGCGGCCACGACGGAATCCATCGACGAGGTATGGCATCGGCTGGACGACGTAGTCGTCGGCGGGATGTTCGTCTCTCCTGGTTCCGCCGTGAAGCCCTCGGCTTCACTCGAGGACGCCGCTGCCGCCATGATGATGGAGTCTGAAGAGGTGGTGCCGGTCGTCGATGCCGAGCACCTTGCTGGTCTCTTGTCCTGGGACCGCGTCATGGCCGCGAGCGTGGGCGAAGTACTCCAACACGCGATCCCCACACGCCGTGCGTGGTTGTTCTGGATGTGAGCACGTCCCGCGGGGCGATGTCGGGGAGGCGGGTGAATTCACGGGGTGCGTCTGCTACCAGATGCACCCCTGCGCGGCAGTGGCGGTGCCATTCTCCGATTCTGCGTCTCGCCACGGGCATGGGTTTGCTGGTCGATGTCGAACCTATACAGTACGCGCTCGCGAACCCCCGCGAACCCCAATGTAGTGGGAATCAGAGGAGGCAACAGAGATGCCGGACCTAGAGCACGGACGCACCGTTTTACCGATCCCCGACCGTCCCCGCACGGGGCTGATCACGTTCGACGCCAAGGATCCCGACAGCCAGTACCCGCCGATCGCGCAGCTGCGTCCGCCGACGGGCGCGCCCAACGTACTCATCGTGCTGATCGACGATGCGGGCTTCGGCTCGTCCAGCGCGTTCGGCGGCCCGTGCAACACGCCGAACGCGGAACGGCTGGCGGCCGGCGGGTTGAAGTATACGCGGTTTCACACCACGGCCCTCTGCTCCCCGACGCGGCAGGCGCTCTTGACCGGGCGCAACCACCACTCGGTCGGCATGGGCGCCATCACGGAAGTCGCGACCGGCGCGCCGGGGTACAGTTCAGTCCTGCCCAACACCGCGTCGCCGATTGCGCGGACACTGAAGCTGAACGGGTATGCCACGGCGCAGTTCGGCAAGTGCCATGAGGTGCCCGGTGTGGCAGACGAGTCCGGCCGGTCCGTTTGACGCGTGGCCCAGCGGCGGCGGCGGCTTCGAGTACTTCTACGGCTTCATCGGGGGAGAAGCTAACCAATGGTATCCCACGATCTACGAGGGCACGACGGCGGTGGACGTCAAGAAGACGCCGGAAGAGGGCTACCACCTCGTGGAGGACATGACCGATAAAGCGATCGCGTGGGTCGGGCAGCAGAAGGCGCTCATGCCCGACAAGCCGTTTTTCGTCTACTTCGCGCCCGGCGCCACGCACGCACCGCACCACGTACCGAAGGAGTGGGCCGACAAGTACAAGGGGAAGTTCGACGATGGGTGGGACAAGCTGCGAGAGCGGACGTTCAAGCGGCAGAAAGAGTTGGGCGTGATCCCGCAGGATGCGCTGCTGACCCCACGCCATAAGGAGATCCCGGCGTGGGATGACATGCCGGAGGCACTCAAGCCCGTGCTCCGCCGCGAGATGGAGGTGTACGCAGGCTACATGGAATTCGTCGACTACCACGTCGGCCGCCTGCTGGACGGCATGCAAAAGCTCAACATCCTGGACGATACGCTCGTGTACTACATCATCGGGGACAACGGGGCGTCGGCGGAAGGAACGCTGAACGGCACGTTCAACGAGATGATCAACTTCAACGGCATGGCCGCCTTGGAGACGCCGGAGTTTCTCATGGCGCGGATCGACAAACTCGGCGGACCGGAGTCCTACAACCACTACGCGGTCGGCTGGGCGCACGCGCTCGACACGCCGTATCAGTGGACCAAGCAGGTGGCATCGCACTGGGGCGGCACGCGCAACGGGACCATCGTGCACTGGCCGAAGCGGATCACGGGCAAAGGCGAGCTCCGCAGCCAGTTTCACCACGTCATCGACGTCGCGCCGACCCTCCTCGAGGCGGCCGGGCTCCCCGAGCCCATCTTGGTGAACGGGGTGCAGCAGATGCCCATCCAGGGCGTCAGCATGCTGTACTCCTTCAACGACGCCAAGGCGGCCGACCGGCACGAGACGCAGTACTTCGAGATGTTCGGCAACCGGGGCATCTACCACAAGGGCTGGACCGCGGTGACGCGGCACAACACGCCGTGGGTGATCGTCGGCGGAAAGAACCCGGCGTTCGACGATGACGTCTGGGAGCTCTACGACACCAGCAAAGACTGGAGCCAGGCGCGGGACCTGTCGAAGGAGATGCCGGAGAAACTGCATGAGCTGCAGCGCCTGTGGCTGATCGAGGCGACGCGGTACAACGTGCTGCCCTTGGACGACCGCGGGCTCGAGCGGGCACGTCCGGAGATCGCCGGTCGGCCCATCCTGATCAAGGGCACCTCCCAGATTCTGTTCAGCGGCATGGGGCGGCTGTCGGAGAACTCCGTCATCAACGTCAAGAACAAGTCCCACTCGATCACCGCCGAGATCGTGGTGCCGGCGTCTGGCGCCGAGGGTGTGATCGTCGCGCAGGGGGGCAACATCGGCGGCTGGAGCCTGTACGCGAAGGGCAACAAGCTCAAGTACTGCTACAATCTGCTCGGTGTGCAGTACTTCTACGCGGAAGCGGCCGGCCCGCTGCCGGCGGGCGAACACCAGGTGCGGATGGAGTTCGCCTATGCGGGCGGCGGTCTCGGCAAGGGGGGCCAGGTGTCGCTCTACGTCGACGGCAAGAAGGTTGGAGAGACCAAGGTCGCGGCCACGGCGGCGATGGTGTTTTCCGCCGACGACGGCTGCGACGTCGGCGAAGACACGGGCGCGCCGGTGTCCCCTGACTACGGGCCGCGGGGCAACGCGTTCTCGGGCCGCGTCAAGGGCGTGCAGATCGCGATCGCCGCGGCCGCGGAGAGCGCCGACCATTTGGTGTCGCCGGAGGAAGCGCTTCGGATCGCAATGGCGAGACAATAACCGATCGGTGAGGGAGCGGGGTCGTCTCCGCTCCCTCCCATTCCACGAGACGTACGGGCACCGGCATCGGGCTGGGCGCCTCGCGTTAGGCCACGACAGCAGTCGATTCGCGTACCCCACGTTCGAACGCAAGCATGGAAGGTCTCAGATAGATGCGGCAAACGTGGCGGAGCATCGGGCCGTGAGGCCGCCACAAGGCTTTTGGTTGTGACGCGGAGTATGCTTGTTTGGGCGATGCGCGTCGGATGCACGCGCCGAGGTGGTGGCGCGGCGGCCCCGACTGCGGTCGTGAAACGGTTCGGACCGACTTCTGGTTGATCGGGGGGTAAGACGATGCGCGCTCGGCGGATTTCCCGCAGCATAGCGCTCGCGGGATGTTTGCTGCTACTCGGCAGCCTCACGCTTCCCGGTACCTCTGAAGCGAAGACGACCGGGCAGATCGACACCGCCGTGAACGCGGCGTTGGCGCGGTTTGGTCAACAGGTCAAGGGCGGTGCGAAATTCATCGCTCAGTCACAGGGCGTGGTGGTGTTCCCGGAGGTCGTCAAGGCGGCATTCCTGTACGGCCAGCAGTACGGAGAGGGCGCCTTGCGGATCAATGGAGTCGCGCGGAGCTTCGGATACTACAGCTTCACCGCCAAGTGGGGAGCCTCGACGGATGTGCTGTCGAAGGATGTCATTTTCGTGTTCCGCGATGCCGCGGCGCTCAGGAGTTTCGAGCTCACGGCGGGCTGGGTGGTCGGCACCAACGGCCCGGTGACCCTGATCCACGTCGGTGCGGGAGACGACCTCAGCACGATGCGGGTTACCGCGCCGATCGCCGGATTCGTGGTGGGCTCGAAAGGATTGATGTATGACTTCTCGCTGACCGGCGCAAAGATCGGGCCGCTCAACAAGTAGTCGTGACATCTCCGTATCGACACGCATCGCCATAGAGAGGCCCGCACCAGCGCCAGTCGTCCGGCGGCATGACCGTGGTCCGCTTCACACCCCGAGGGTCACGGGTTCGAATCCTGTCGTCTCCATCGGCAGGCGTACCGTCGACCCCTCCGCCGCGGGGGAAGACGCCCGCGGCGGAGGCGCGTCGACCGGATGCGTTCTCGTCAGGGTTGTCCCGCCGGGCGGTCCACCCACGACATCGGCGTGAAATTGAAGAACGTCGCGGCCATGGGGACGCTCACCGATGCCCCGCCGCAAAACGACAGCGTGCCGCTCAACTGGTCCACCTGTGTCGTGGACGGCGTGCCGGAGAAGATCCCGCCCTTGACGTAGATGTGGCCCTGCGTATACACGTTGCCAAGCGTGTAGATCACGCCGTCGAACGCGAAGTCTTGCAGGGTGAGGTCTCCCGTCGCGACGATCACCCCCCAGTTCGCCGACGCGAAGGCATCGCTACACCCGGTCGCGCGCCCCGTGCCGGTGATCGTCACCGCGGCGCCGCCCGGAGCGCCGTTGTCGATCACGAGGAATTCGGGGTTGCTCTTCGTCCCGGTGAAGGTGCCGCTGCCGATGAGCGTCGGAGGAGCTGCGCACGTCATCCCGTCGCTGGAGACATTGGAGAACGCGCTGAATCCCGGGGCGAGGTTGTTGTTGCACGCGATGCCGAGCACGTCAACGGGGGGGATCAGCGACACGTACCGGACGCCGTTTTGGTTGCCGTTCGGTCCGCCGGCGTTGCACGTCGCGCAGGTGGGCGCCTGGAAGAACGCGACGGCTGTCGTCCGGCTGAGATCGTCGGCGACGAGGCCCCAGTCGAGATACCGCTCGTCCGCCCCGCCCCCGCTGACATCGCCGTACAGGGTGCCGGTGGTTGTTCTGGATGTGAGCACGTCCCGCGGGGCGATGTCGGGGAGGCGGGTGAATTCACGGGGTGCGTCTGCTACCAGACGCACCCCTGCGCGGCAGTGGCGGTGCCATTCTCCGATTCGGCGTCTCGCCACAGGCATGGGGTCGCTGGTCGATGTCGAACCTATACAGTACGCGCTCGCGAACCCCCGCGAAACCCAATGTATTGGGAATCAGAGGAGGCAACAGAGATGCCGGACCTAGAGCACGGACGCACCGTTTTACCGATCCCCGACCGTCCCCGCACGGGGCTGATCACGTTCGACGCCAAGGATCCCGACAGCCAGTACCCGCCGATCCCGCAGCTGCGTCCGCCGACAGGGCGCGCCAAACGTGCTCATCGTGCTGATCGACGACGCGGGCTTCGGCTCGTCCAGCGCGTTCGGCGGCCCGTGCAACACGCCGAACGCGGAACGGCTGGCGGCCGGCGGGTTGAAGTACACCCGGTTTCACACGACGGCCCTCTGCTCCCCGACGCGGCAGGCGCTCTTGACCGGGCGCAACCACCACTCGGTCGGCATGGGCGCCATCACGGAAGTCGCGACCGGCGCGCCGGGGTACAGTTCAGTCCTGCCCAACACCGCGTCGCCGATTGCGCGGACGCTGAAGCTGAACGGGTATGCCACGGCGCAGTTCGGCAAGTGCCATGAGGTGCCGGTGTGGCAGACGAGTCCGGCCGGTCCGTTTGACGCGTGGCCCAGCGGCGGCGGCGGCTTCGAGTACTTCTACGGCTTCATCGGCGGAGAAGCTAACCAATGGTATCCCACGATCTACGAGGGCACGACGGCGGTGGACGTCAAGAAGACGCCGGAAGAGGGGTACCACCTCGTGGAGGACATGACCGATAAAGCGATCGCGTGGGTCGGGCAGCAGAAGGCGCTCATGCCCGACAAGCCGTTTTTCGTCTACTTCGCGCCCGGCGCCACGCACGCACCGCACCACGTACCGAAGGAGTGGGCCGACAAGTACAAGGGGAAGTTCGACGATGGGTGGGACAAGCTGCGAGAGCGGACGTTCAAGCGGCAGAAAGAGTTGGGCGTGATCCCGCAGGATGCGCTGCTGACCCCACGCCATAAGGAGATCCCGGCGTGGGACGACATGCCGGAGGCACTCAAGCCCGTGCTCCGCCGCGAGATGGAGGTGTACGCAGGCTACATGGAATTCGTCGACTACCACGTCGGCCGCCTGCTGGACGGCATGCAAAAGCTCAACATCCTGGACGATACGCTCGTGTACTACATCATCGGAGACAACGGGGCGTCGGCGGAAGGGACGCTGAACGGCACGTTCAACGAGATGATCAACTTCAACGGCATGGCCGCCTTAGAGACGCCGGAGTTTCTCATGGCGCGGATCGACAAACTCGGCGGACCGGAGTCCTACAACCACTACGCGGTCGGCTGGGCGCACGCGCTCGACACGCCGTATCAGTGGACCAAGCAGGTGGCATCGCACTGGGGCGGCACGCGCAACGGGACCATCGTGCACTGGCCGAAGCGGATCACGGGCAAGGGCGAACTCCGCAGCCAGTTTCACCACGTCATCGACGTCGCGCCGACCCTCCTCGAGGCGGCCGGGCTCCCCGAGCCCATCTTGGTGAACGGGGTGCAGCAGATGCCCATCCAGGGCGTCAGCATGCTGTACTCCTTCAACGACGCCAAGGCGGCCGACCGGCACGAGACGCAGTACTTCGAGATGTTCGGCAACCGGGGCATCTACCACAAGGGCTGGACCGCGGTGACGCGGCACAACACGCCGTGGGTGATCGTCGGCGGAAAGAACCCGGCGTTCGACGATGACGTCTGGGAGCTCTACGACACCAGCAAAGACTGGAGCCAGGCGCGGGACCTGTCGAAGGAGATGCCGGAGAAACTGCATGAGCTGCAGCGCCTGTGGCTGATCGAGGCGACGCGGTACAACGTGCTGCCCTTGGACGACCGCGGGCTCGAGCGGGCACGTCCGGAGATCGCCGGTCGGCCCATCCTGATCAAGGGCACCTCCCAGATTCTGTTCAGCGGCATGGGGCGGCTGTCGGAGAACTCCGTCATCAACGTCAAGAACAAGTCCCACTCGATCACCGCCGAGATCGTGGTGCCGGCGTCTGGCGCCGAGGGTGTGATCGTCGCGCAGGGGGGCAACATCGGCGGCTGGAGCCTGTACGCGAAGGGCAACAAGCTCAAGTACTGCTACAATCTGCTCGGTGTGCAGTACTTCTACGCGGAAGCGGCCGGCCCGCTGCCGGCGGGCGAACACCAGGTGCGGATGGAGTTCGCCTATGCGGGCGGCGGTCTCGGCAAGGGGGGCCAGGTGTCGCTCTACGTCGACGGCAAGAAGGTCGGAGAGAGCAAGGTCGCGGCCACGGCGGCGATGGTGTTTTCCGCCGACGACGGCTGCGACGTCGGCGAAGACACGGGCGCGCCGGTGTCCCCTGACTACGGGCCGCGGGGCAACGCGTTCTCGGGCCGCGTCAAGGGCGTGCAGATCGCGATCGCCGCGGCCGCCGAGAGCGCCGACCATTTGGTGTCGCCGGAGGAAGCGCTTCGGATCGCGATGGCGAGACAATAACCGATCGGTGAGGGAGCGGGGTCGTCTCCGCTCCCTCACCATTCCACGAGACGTACGGGCACCGGCATCGGGCTGGGCGCCTCGCGTTAGGCCACGACAGCAGTCGATTCGCGTACCCCACGTTCGAACGCAAGCATGGAAGGTCTCAGATAGATGCGGCAAACGTGGCGGAGCATCGGGCCGTGAGGCCGCCACAAGGCTTTTGGTTGTGACGCGGAGTATGCTCGTTTGGGCGATGCGCGGCGGATGCACGCGCCCAGGTGGCGGCGCGGCGGCCCCGACTGCGGTCGTGAAACGGTTCGGACCGACTTCTGGTTGATCGGGGGGTAAGATGATGCGCGCTCGGCGGATTTCCCGCAGCATAGCGCTCGCGGGATGTTTGCTGCTACTCGGCAGCCTCATGCTTCCCGGTACCTCTGAAGCGAAGACGACCGGGCAGATCGACACCGCCGTGAACGCGGCGTTGGCGCGGTTTGGTCAACAGGTCAAGGGCGGTGCGAAATTCATCGCTCAGTCACAGGGCGTGGTGGTGTTCCCGGAGGTCGTCAAGGCCGCATTCCTGTACGGCCAGCAGTACGGAGAGGGCGCCTTGCGGATCAATGGAGTCGCGCGGAGCTTCGGATACTACAGCTTCACGGCCAAGTGGGGAGCCTCGACGGATGTGCTGTCGAAGGATGTCATTTTCGTGTTCCGCGATGCCGCGGCGCTCAGGAGTTTCGAGCTCACGGCGGGCTGGGTGGTCGGCACCAACGGCCCGGTGACCCTGATCCACGTCGGTGCGGGAGACGACCTCAGTACGATGCGGGTTACCGCGCCGATCGCCGGATTCGTGGTGGGCTCGAAAGGATTGATGTATGACTTCTCGCTGACGGGCGCAAAGATCGGGCCGCTCAACAAGTAGTCGTGACATCTCCGTATCGACACGCATCGCCATAGAGAGGCCCGCACCAGCGCCAATCGTCCGGCGGCATGACCGTGGTCCGCTTCACACCCCGAGGGTCACGGGTTCGAATCCTGTCGTCTCCATCGGCCGGCGTACCGTCGACCCCTCCGCCGCGGGGGAAGACGCCCGCGGCGGAGGCGCGTCGACCGGATGCGTCCTCGTCAGGGTTGTCCGGCCGGGCGGTCCACCCACGACATCGGCGTGAAATTGAAGAACGTCGCGGCCATGGGGACGCTCACCGATGCGCCGCCGCAAAACGACAGCGTGCCGCTCAACTGGTCCACCTGTGTCGTGGACGGCGTGCCGGAGAAGATCCCGCCCTTGACGTAGATGTGGCCCTGCGTATACACGTTGCCAAGCGTGTAGATCACGCCGTCGAACGCGAAGTCTTGCAGGGTGAGGTCTCCCGTCGCGACGATCACCCCCCAGTTCGCGGACGCGAAGGTATCGCTGCACCCGGTCGCGCGCCCCGTGCCGGTGATCGTCACCGCGGCGCCGCCCGGAGCGCCGTTGTCGATCACGAGGAATTCGGGGTTGCTCTTCGTCCCGGTGAAGGTGCCGCTGCCGATGAGCGTCGGAGGGGCTGCGCACGTCATCCCGTCGCTGGAGACATTGTAGAACGCGCTGAATCCCGGGGCGAGGTTGTTGTTGCACGCGATGCCGAGCACGTCGACGGTGGGGATCGAGCGACACGTACCGGACGCCGTTTTGGTTGCCGTTCGGCCCGCCGGCGTTGCACGTCGCGCAGGTGGGCGCCTGGAAGAACGCGGCGGCTGTCGTCCGGCTGAGATCGTCGGCGACGAGGCCCCAGTCGAGATACCGCTCGTCCGCCCCGCCCCCGCTGACATCGCCGTAGAGGGTGCCGAGGCCGGTACAGACCCCGGCGGTGACGCTCGCCCCGTTCACGCAGAACGGACCGCCGCTGTCGACGATCAGCAACACCTGCCCGGCCGTGGCGGCGACGGTCGTCCAGTAGGTCGGCGTGTACGTCCCCGCGGACGTGTACGTCACGCCGACGCCGCCCTGCGTGGCCTGTACCACCTGGAGGCCGCTCGGCAGGTTCGCGTTGCTGCCGTTCCACTGCAGGATCACGGCAGTGAAGTCCGCGGACGGCATCCCCTGCGGGGTGGCCGGATGCCAGTTGATCGGCAGGTTGGTCTGGCGCATGCACGTCGTCGGCGCGACCTCGGTCGTCGAATCGTTGGCGCACTCGAAGAAAAAGTCGCCCGGGCCGCTGCCCTGGGTCGTGATGTCGGTCCCCGCCATCACCTGGGGGGAAATCAGGTTCGTCGCGGTCGCGCCCGACGCCGGCGCGGGTGACGTTTGATAGGTCTGAAACGTCACGCTGGAGAGCGAGGATGTGTCCCCGGTGATCGCGGATGCGTCGCCCTGAAACACGACGAGCGGAGCCTGGACCACGTTGCCGAATCCCGGCTGGTACGCCGCCTGCACCAGGACCCGCGCCGCGCGCTGTATCCCGCCGTAGGCCGCAACGGAGAGAATCGGAATGATCGTCGGGTTGATCGCGAGCGGAGCCTGCAGCGTCACGGTCCCGCTGCTGTGCGGCGCCGCCGCGCTGGCCGCGAGGCTGTTCGCGAACGTGCCCGTCGCGCCGACGCCAGACACCCGCAGCCGGTTCAGCGCTTCCTGGACGCCGGCCTCTGCGAGTTCCATGGCGACGGTGCTGTTTCGGTCGTTGGTCGCAAACCACACGCCGCTCTGACTCGTGAAGACGAATGCGAAGAGCATCATGCCCACGAAGAACACCACCAGCAGCGTCATCACGAACGCCATCCCGGCGTCCGAGCGGGCGGCCGACTCCCACCCCGCCGCACGCGGCGCGTCCCCGGGGCGCGCGGGTCCGCTGCCGGACCCTATTGGTTGCGGAGGGTGACATCGCTCGTGATCACGTCGGTGGTGGTTACGGCCTCGTTCACCGCCGCCGCGGCTCCCGCCACCGTGATGGAGAGATTGCGCGTATTCGCGGTGGGGCAGCCGCCCTGGGCGGCGAGCGTCAGCGCCGTGACGCCGCCTGTTACCGTCCCGTACGACAGCTGGCCGGCGGTGACATCGTACTCGACCCGAATGACGTACGGACCCGACGCATCCGCCGCGGGCGCGAGCGCTCCGGTCCCGGCCGCCTGCGCGGCCGACAGGTAATAGCTCACGTACCAGCCGTCGTAGGGGTTGACGCCCGACGCGTTCGCGTCGGTGGTGTAGGCGGTCGTGCCGTCGGACAGCGCGTACACCGCGGTATGCGGCAGCGCGAAGCTGAGCTGTGGGGTGATGGTGCACGTTGTATTGAAACTGAACGTCACGCCGTTCGCGCTTTCCTGCGTGCCGTTGAGCAACCGGCGCGCCTGGCGCACCTCGCGCACAAGGCGGCCGAGCGTGAGGTGCACGCTGACCTGGGCCTGCGTGCTCACGCTGCCCTTCGAATACACGGCCAGACTCGTGATCAACAGCGACGAGAGCGCGCCCATGACGAGCGAAAACACGAGCAGCGCGCTCATCAGCTCGATCACCGTCATGCCCTGCTCGGCGCCGAGGCCTGCGCGCGCGTGCGGCCGCGCGGCGTTACGGCGTGACGAAGGTGCTCGTCTGCACACAGCCGGCTCCTTCCGGCGCCGCGACCCCGCCGACCACGCACCCGTTCGGGGCGCCGCTGTTGCCAAACGTGAACGCGGTGTGGCCGTTGACGAGCCAGTGCGTGGCGGCCGACACGCGATAGACGTACTGTCCGGAGCTCGGGGAGGTGTACGGCGTCGCGGAGATGATGTACTGGGCCGTCCCCGGGTCCCAGATCCACGACTGGATCTGGAGGTCCACCGTGAAGACCGCGGCGGCGGCCGTCGTGGGGGTGCCGTTTTGGTCGAAATATTGGCTCGGCACCGTGCCGTAGTCCCCCAGGTCATGGATCAGCGTGGAGGTCGGGCTCGCTCTTGAGATCCTCGATCCAGCGTTCGGACAGGGCGGCCGCCGCGGTCTGAGCCTGGCCGTACGCCGACAGCGCCAGTCCGTGCGGGTAGACGTCCGCGACGGCGAGGAGTCCAACAGTCAGCAGCACGATCCCAAGCATCGTCTCGATCAGGGTGAACCCGGTCTCACCCCAATCCGCAGCGCGCCGCCTGCGTCCCGCGGCGATCCGTCGTCTTCGCGTCATCCCGCAGCCGCTCCCCGACCCTGCCTCTTCGTTTATACCGTGCACCGGCGGGATTCAGACCTGCCGCCACCCGACAGATCGAGGGATGGGACGCCCCGGTGTAGACGTGCGGACTGAGTTTTCTGTCTCGTGGCGTCCGGGTAAACGGGGCGGCGGGCATATACGGGGCGGGATGTGCGACGCAGCACGACGATCCGGACGGCTGCGCTGACACTGCGCGGCGCCGTTGGACGGAACCCGGGGAGGGGTCGGTGCGATGACAGGCACGGCCGCGTCCGCCTACAGTCGGAGAACGTTCCTTCGCCAGAGCGCCAGCGCGGTGATCTCGATCGGGCTGGGCGGGGCGATGGGCGGGGTCGCCGCCGCGATCAAGACCGCGACGAACACCGACACTGCGTTGGCGGCCGTCAGCGGGGGAACCTGGCAGAAGCTGCGCGACATGACGGTCTACGGCAATTACGGCGGCCCGGCGATCACCGTCCCGGTGACGAAAGCGAGCTTTCAGGGGTTCGCGGGCGGTCCGGCGTTCAGCGACGACAGCCGGTACCTGTACATCCCCACGCAGGAAGGCGACGTCGGGGTCATCTGCGTCGACACGCAGAGCGGACAGAACACGGTGCTGTCCTACGCCTGCAGCAACGCCGTGTACAACAACCCGCGGAAAAGTGCCCAGTTCAAAGGGTACGTGGCCGTCAACAACTCGATCGTGCCCCAGGCACAGGTGCTCAACGGCTCCACCATGGCGATGGCGAATGCGAACTGGCCCAAAGCCTTCAGCGCGATCAGCCAGGCCGTGCAGATTGACAGCACGTATGTCTACCTCGCCCATGACGGGACGCCCGGCACGCTGACCGCGACGAACATCCAGAGCGGAGCGACGTTCACGTTTCAGTCATCGGATCAGTGGAGCGGCGTCTACGGCATGGAGATCGACCGCGCCAACCAGCGGCTCGTGTGCTGCGACAACGCGACGGGGAACCTCTATCTGTTCAACCTGGCGCTGCTCGTTGCGGGGGGAGGGCCGGGCACGCGCCTCGCCACAATCCCGAACCTGCACGTCGGCGTCCCCAACGGCACCCGCCTGTACGCCGGGAACGGCAACGTGATTGTGACGTACGACATCACCACACCGACGGCGCCGCGGCCGATCGGCGCTCCCGCGACCTACCAGGCCCCCGCGCGCGCGACGGGGTACGGACAGCTCAAGTTCGACCGCGTGCACAATCTGCTGTACGCCACGTGGGGCGATATGAATCAATCGGGAACGGACGTGCTCGCGATCGGGGCAGGGGACGCGCTGAGCCTGATCACCACCATCCCCGGGTGGACGCAGTCCGGTCCCGGCGGCAGCATGTCGTGTCCGGCCGTCGACACGGCGGTCAGCCCGGACGGGAACAAATTTGCGCTCTCGTCCGAGGGCGGCGGCGGCGGACCGGGCGGGACGGTCATCTACGATGTGTCGAAGGTGGCCGCCGCCGGACCGGTCGGGGTGCTGCAGCGGTGCTACGCCAACGCAGAAACCCGCCAGGCGACGACGGTGGCGAGCGACGCCGACCAGTGGGTGTATTCGACGTGCCGCTTCTCCTACGAGGTGCACGATCCGACGGACAATCTAAGGGCCACCGGGTCCGTGGGGACCCTGATCGGCAGCCGCCTGCAGCCGTTCGGCACCACCGCGGGCGGGACCGATCCCACGCTGCGGATCGCGCCGGGCGCGGCCGAAAACGCCTACGACTACCTGTTCCAGTGCCGGAACGGCAACATGACACCGCTTCTGTGCTACGGCGATTCGACCCTCGTCAACACCGCGTGGGACGGAAAGTATCTGAGTGCGCTCGTGAACGCCTACGGGGTGCTCAAGATCGTGACCTACGCGGTGGGGCCCGCGCCGTCGTACGCGCTCACGGCCGTTGCGGCGTACACGGGGCCGTCCGGGACGCAGGGGATCAACGGTCTTGTTCATCGACGGCGCGTGCGGCGTACCGGGCTCCACGCTGTGGGTCTCGGACTCCGCGCTCGGCGTCATGGCGTTCGACGTCGGCCGCCTCGGCATCATCGCGCCGATCGTGACTGCGGACATCCCGGACCGGCTGGTGACGCTCGTCGCGGCGCCGCACATCGCCGCCGGCACCGGCGGGAGCGTCGAGACACCGTTCACGTATCAGGTGCTGATCGCCTACTTTGACGCCTTCGGCGTGTGCTGCGGGATGTCGGGGCTGTCCAACGCGGTGACGCTGCAGAGTCCGTCCAACGCGCTCATCGTGTCGGGACTGCCGCCCGCGCCGCCGCTGTCGGCGACGCTGAGCGTGTACGGGCAGTACCAGTACACGACGAGCCCGCAGATCTTCGGCCCGTCGCCCGTCACGGGCGCCGTCGGCCTGCCGGCGTCGACGCGCGCCATCACGCTCGCGTCCCAACACATCGGGTGGTTCGGCAACGCGCCCAACGTCAGCGGGTCCTTCATTCCGGCCGCGGGCGGGATCTGCGAGATTCGCAAGGCGAGCCAACGGATCTACGTGAGCCAGGGAGATCTCGGCATCCGAGTCTACAATCCGGCCACGATGCGGCGGACCGGACAGATCACCGCGACCGGTGATTCGGATCCGACAAACAATCCGCTCGCCGCACCGGGCATCGACGTCTATACGGACGGTTCGGGCACGCAGTGGCTCATGTCCCCCAACTACACGTCCGGCGGCAGCCACCACGGTCTGGTGGCCCTAAACACGACCGCGAACCCCGACAATCCGCCCGCCACGTACATTCTCACGAACGCCGGGGGGTTCACCTGCCGGACGTACCGGACGAGCACCGCCGACAAGGGCGTGCTGATGGCGACGCTCTGCGGGGGCGTCGGCTTTCGGTACGGCTAGGATCGCCGCCGTAGGGCCGCTCGGCACGCCGGGGAGACGCGCGACTCGGCCGCCGGTTCCCGGGGGGCCGTCCGGCAGCGTCACGGCGGACGCCGGCGCGCGTCTCCACACCCACCCGCTCAGATCGGCACAGCGGACAGATAACTCCGCGTTGCTCGCCCGGGCGCATCCCGGATTCCGCCCCGCGGCGGACGGCACCGCCGCGCAACGCGGCGCCAGGAATCCCCGGCGGACGCAGCGTATGGATCTGCATCCACTGCGGGCACCCTGCCGGGGAGGAGGCCGTCCGGACTCAGTCGTGCATCGGCGCCGCACGTGCGCGCCGGCCGTTCGCGTCGCATGACCCGCACGAGCTGACCGGATCCTGAGATGGCGGCGTCAGCCCCCCACTCCCGCTGGCTCATGCTGTTGAAGACCGTCGCGCCGATCACCCGGTGGCTGCCGGGATACGAAGCGGCGTGGCTGCGCCCCGACATCGTGGCCGGCCTGACGCTCGCGGCGTTCACGATTCCCGTGGCGCTCGCCTACGCGTCCCTCGCCGGGCTGCCGTCGCAGGTCGGGCTGTACTGCGTCATGCTCGGCGGTCTGGCCTACGCGGTCTTCGGCAGCTCGCGGCAGATGGCGGTGGGCCCGACCTCGTCGATCTCGATCCTCGTGGCCTCGACGCTCGGCGCGCTCGTCGCCGGCGATCCGGCACGTTACGCGGCCCTCGCGGCCGCCACGGCGCTGATGGTGGCGGTCGCGAGCGCCGTCGCCTGGGCCCTCCGCCTGGGCGTGATCGTCAACTTCATCGCCGACACGGTGCTGACGGGGTTCAAGGCGGGGGTCGCGCTGCAGATCGCCTCGACGCAGCTGCCGAAGTTGTTCGGCATCTCGGGGGGGAGCGGCAACTTCATCCCCCGCATCGTGTTCCTCGTTCGACATCTGGGAGAGACGAAGGGGCCCGCGCTGGAAGTGGGCCTGGCCGGCATCGTGCTGCTGGTCGTCGGCGGACGTCTATTTCCCAGGCGGCCGGTGTCGCTGGTGGTGGTCGTGCTGTCCATCGTCTTTGCCTCGGTGACCTCGCTGGCAGCGCGGGGGGTCGACGTGGTTGGGCGGATTCCACAAGGGCTGCCCGCGCTGACGCTCCCCGCCGTGTCGGGGGCCGACTTCGACACGTTGCTCTCGCTGGCGCTGGCGTGTTTCTTGCTGTCCTACGTCGAGAGCATGGCGGTCGCTCGCACCTTCGCCGCGAAGCACGGCTACGAGATCGACCCGAACCAGGAGCTGCTCGCGCTCGGCGTCACCAACGCGGCCGTCGCGTTCGGTCACGGGTACCCCGTGGGCGGCGGGATGTCGCAGTCGGCCGTGAACGACGCCAGCGGCGCCAGGACGCCCGCGGCGCTCCTGGTGGCCGTCGCGCTGATCGCCGCGGTGCTGATGTTCCTGACCGGGTTGTTCCGCAACCTGCCGAGTCCCATCTTGGCCGCGGTGGTGCTCGTGGCCGCGGCGGGCCTGATCGACCTGGGGGCGTTGGGCCGCATGCGCCGCGCCAGCCCGGCCGAGTTTCGGATCGCCCTGCTGGCCGCGATCAGCGTCGCTGGTCCTGGGGATGCTCCGGGGGTTGTTCGTCGGGGTCATTGCGTCCGTCGTGATGCTCATCGCACGCGCGGCGCACCCGCCCACGGCGATCCTCGGCCGCGTCCCGGGCACGGACAATTTCACGGATCTGGCCCACGCCCCGCACAACGAGGAGATTCCGGACGTGCTGGTCTTTCGCGTGGATGGCGCCATCTTCTTCGCCAACGCGGCGTCCGTGCGAAACGCGGCGACCGCCGCGGTGGAGCGGGCAGGGCGGCCGATCAAGCTCGTCGTGTTTACCCTGGAAGGGGCGTCGCAGGTCGATCTGGCGGCGGTGGCCATGCTCGAGGATCTCCACGACCGGCTCGGCAAGAGCGGCATCAGCCTGCGGCTGGTGCATGCGCGCTACCCGGTGCGGCGGTTGATCCTGGCGGCGGCGCCAGCCGATCGATTTGGCACGCTCGAGCCGACGACCACCATCGCCGGCGCGGTCGAGGCGTGGCGGACGGAGGGATAGGCCGCGGCCCCGCGGCCCGACGCCGGCGGTGGTCGTGGTACGGGCTCCCCGGTGTACACAAGCAGGTGCAGGGCGTTGAGACGTGGCATATCAGGGAGTTGCCGGCTCGAAGCGCGGCGCCCCCATCAGTCGCGAGCGTCGTCGAACGTCATGACGGGCGGTTCAGGAGAGGGATGACATGCGTATTGGTGCGATCGTGTGGATGGTGCTCGCCGTGTTGACCGTGCCGGCCCTGGCCGGGCCTACGGGCGGTCGGCCCATCGTGGACGATACCGTCGAATCCGGAGGATCTCAGATGTCTGCCGCGCAGCCCGCCCCAGCAACGCAGGACCCGACCGCGATCATTCACACCACCGCGGGCGATCTCCGATGCGAGATCTTCCTCGAGAAGGTGCCGGTCACCTCGGCCAACTTCATCGGGCTCGCGACCGGGACCAAGGACTGGACCGACCCCGCGACCGGCAAGGTGGTGCACGGCCGGCCGCTGTACGACGGCGTCATCTTTCACCGGGTGATCCCGGGCTTCATGATCCAGGGCGGCGACCCGGTGGGCACGGGCATGGGCGGACCCGGCTATCAGTTCGCGGACGAGCTGCGCCCGGATCTGACGTTCGACCGGCCCGGGCGGCTCGCGATGGCCAACGCCGGCCCCAACACCAACGGGTCTCAGTTTTTCATCACGGAGGCCGCGCAGCCGGGCCTGAATCCGCCGCAGGGCGGGTACACGATCTTCGGGCAGTGCGACGACGCGTCCGTGGAGCTGGTGAAGAAGATCGCGCGCATGCCGCGGAACAGTCAGGACCGGCCGCAGAATCCGGTGAAGATCATCCACATCGAGATCGTCAAGCCGGGCAAGACGAGTTGAGCCCCGTGGGGCGGTGCGCGACGGGCGGCCGGCGTCATGGCTGAACGGCGCCTCAACGTGGGGTGCGGACGGAACATTCTCGAGGGATGGATCAACCTCGACGTCATGCCGCTGCCCGGCGTGGACATCGTGGCCGATCTCGAACGCTGCGCCGATGTCCCCCTGCCGATCGAGGACAACAGCATCGACGAGTTCCTGCTCTCGCACCTGCTCGAGCACATCCGCGCGCCGCTCCCGATGATGCAGGAGCTGCACCGGGTCGCCAAGCCCGGGGCCATGGCGACGATCCGCGTGCCCCACGGGGCGAGCGACGACGGGTCGGAAGATCCCACGCACGTGCGTCTGTGCTTTCCCGGCACGTTCGGGTACTTTGGGCAGCCGTACTACTGGCGGGCGGATTACGGCTACCGGGGAGACTGGGACGTCGTGCGCATTCTCCTCTTAGTGGAACGGGCCGCCTATGCGGGTATGGATGCGAAGGCGATCATCGAGCACATCCGGACGCACCGCAACGTGGTGCGGGAGATGATCTGCGAGATGAAGGCCGTGAAGCCGATCCGCGAGCCTCTCCGCGAACTGCAGACCCAACCCAAGATCGAGATTACCTTCGCCAACTGAGCGGCGCGCCGGAGGCCGGCGCTACGCAACCCTTCGCTTTCGAAATTAGTCTTCCGCGAGACAGTGATCCGGTCCGCCCGAGCATTCGTCTTCTCTTATATAGAAAGGTAACGGTCGCTGGAGGGGGGCATAACACGTCGCGCGTATCCTGATCGCGCGTGCCGGCCTCCGCCGTGCGGGTCCGGACGGGCCGATCGTGTCCAATAACCGGCGGCCGCGTGTATATTGTTACCGGTTGCCCGCGGATGCAAGCATCCGGAGGGCGGCGGCCCGGCCGGATGTCACCGCGCTGAGGCTCCGCGACGACTCGGGGGAGAGACGGCTGTGGCGAACGAGTATGATCTGATCGTGATCGGCAGCGGCCCGGCGGGACAGCGGGCCGCGATCGCGGCGGCGAAAATCGGCCGGCGGACCGCGATCGTCGAGCGCAACATGGACGTCGGCGGCGGCTGCATCCACCACGGCACGATTCCGAGCAAGACCCTGCGCGAGGTCGTCGCCTATCTCTCCGGGGTCCGGCAGCGCCCGATGTACGGGGCCGCGTTCCGGGTGAAAGAGCGGATCGGGATGCAGGACCTCACCGCGCGGACGCAGCTCGTCATCGCGGCGGAGACCAACATCGTGCGCGATCAGCTCATCCGGAACGGCGTCGATATTTTCGCCGGCACCGGCTCGTTTGCGGACCCGCACCACGTGACCGTCTCAACCGAGGACGGCTCCCGCACGGTGACGGCCGATAAGGCCGTCATCGCGGTGGGCAGCCGGCCGCTGCGTCCGCCGGCGTTTGAGTTCGATGACCGTACGGTCATCGACAGCGACGGCCTGCTCACGCTGTCCGAGATTCCCCGCACGATGACGGTCGTGGGCGCCGGGATCATCGGCGTGGAGTACGCGACGATCTTCCAGACGGCGGGGGTGCAGGTGACCCTGATCGACTCCCGCGAGCGTCCGATGGAGGCCCTGGACGACGAGATCGAGGACGCGCTGTACTACCACATGCGGGACGAGGGCATCACGCTGCGGTTCGGCGAGACCGTCTCCACCGTGCGCCGGACCCCGGAGGGCCGCGTGCACGTGGGGATGGCCAGCGGCAAGGCGCTCCTCACGGATGCGCTGATGGTCGCGGCGGGCCGCTCGGGCGCGTCGGCGGATCTCAAGCTGGACGCGGTGGGCATCGAGACGGACGCGAAGGGCCGCATCAAGGTGGACGAGACGTACCGGACGAGCGTCCCGAACATCTACGCGGTCGGCGACATCATCGGAGGGTTCAGCCTGGCGTCGACGTCCATGGAGCAGGGCCGCCTCGCCGCGCTGCACGCGTGCGGCGTCGACGCGCCCCCGATGTCCACGCGGTTGGTGTACGGCATCTATACCATTCCGGAAGTCGCGATGGTCGGTCCGACCGAGCAGCAGCTGACCCGGTTGGCGGTGCCCTACGAGGTCGGCGTGGTGCCGTTCCGCGAGCTGTCGCGCGTGCAGATCAGCGGCGGCCGGGACGGGCTCCTGAAAGTGCTGTTCCACCGCGAGACGCTGAAGCTGCTGGCGGTGCACATCCTTGGGCAGAGCGCCACCGAGCTGATTCACATCGGGCAGGCGCTCGTCGATCACGGCGGCACCGTGAACTACCTCCGGGACGTGGTGTTCAACTATCCGACGCTGGCGGAAGCGTACAAGGCCGCGGCGCTGAACGGCCTCAACAAGCTCGTGCCCAGCGTCCCCGCGGACGTCGCGGGCGGCGGCTAACCGGCTTCGCATCTCGCGCGACCGCCTCTGCGGCGGCCGGCGCCGCGCTGACGCCGCCGGCCCGGGCGCTCGACGCACCGCACGGGTCGTGTTCACCCCCTGGGAGTTTTTCGTCTACAATTGAGGGTGTCGCGCGGGGCCGTCTCCGGCCGGCCGCGCGGGCCTCGCGCCGGCGCGCGGAAGCGCCGGCACGGCTGCGGAGGAGCGCGTGGGAATCTACGAAGAGCTCGGTGTGCGCCCCATCATTAACGCCGCGGGGCCGCTGACGCGGCTCAGCGGCATGCCGATCGCCCCCGAGGTGGCGGCCGCGATGGCGGAGGCGGCGCAGCAGTGCGTGCGCATCGACGAGCTGCAGGCCGCCGCGGGGCGGTACCTGGCCGACGTCACCGGGGCCGACGCCGGGTACGTGACCGCGGGCGCCGCCGCGGGATTGACGCTGGCGGCCGCGGCGTGCATCGCGGGGCTGGACGTCGCGGCGATGGACCGGCTTCCGAGCACCACCGGGCTCCGCGACGAGATCGTCGTTCAGCGGCCGCACCTCACGGCGTACACGCACGCGCTGCGGGTCGCCGGGGCTCATTTAGTGGAAGTCGGCTACCTGGGGTATCCCGGCGGGGGTGCGACCTGGCCGTGGCAGGTTGAAGCCGCGATCAGCGAGCGCACGGCCGCGGTGGCGTTCACGGTCGGCGACGCGCCCGGCAGCGTCCCCCTGGATGAGGTCGTCCGGATCGCGCACCGGCACGCGCTGCCGGTGATCGTCGACGCCGCCGCCGCGCTCCCGCCCGCCGAGAATCTGCGCCGGTTCATCGCCGACGGGGCCGATCTCGTCGCGTTCAGCGGCGGCAAGGCGATCGGCGGCCCGCAGGCGAGCGGGATTCTCGTGGGGCGCGCCGATCTGATCGAATCGGTCGCCCTCCAGCACCAGGACATGGACGTGCATCCGCTCACGTGGCCGTGGCGCGACCGCTACCTGTCGAGCGGACGCCTTCCCGGGCCGCCGCACCACGGACTCGGCCGGTCGATGAAGGTCGGCCGCGAGGAGATCGTTGGGCTCGTCGTCGCCCTCCGCCGGTTCGTCGCGAGCGATCACGCCGGCACGAGCGCCGCCCAGCGCGGGCAGCTGCGGACGATCGTCGAGGCGCTCGCCGGCCTCGCCGGCGTGCGCGCGGAGTTGCTCGACGAGGCGGACCCCGCGCGCCGCTATCCCGTCGCGGTGGTGCATCTGGACGAAGCCGTCGTCGGCCGGTCGGTCGAGACGCTGGTGAACGCGCTGTTCGAGGGCGACCCGCCGATCGGCGTGTCCCAGCAGTTTCTCCACCGCCGGGCGATCGGCCTGAACGCGTCCGCGCTGCGGCCCGGAGAAGAGCACGCCGTGGCCGCCCGTCTCCGGCAGGTGCTGGCCGGCTAGGCGCCCGCGTCCGCCGGGGGGACCGGGTGCGGGACTGACGAAGCGGGAGGCGTGGAAATGGCGGAGGTCACCATGGACGCCCGCGAGTACGACGCGCTGTTCGAAGACTTGGGGCGGCGGCTCTACCTGGACGCGCAGATCGACATTCCGCCCGACGTCCGCGAGGGACTGCGCGGCGCGCTGGCGCGCGAAACGAGCCCGGTCGCCCGCGGGATCTTCCGCACGATCCTCAAGGCGATCGACGTCTCCGACCGCACGCACACGCTCGTCTGCCAGGACACCGGCATTCCGATCTTCTGGATCACGATCGGCCGCGGGGTGGTCGTCGACGGCGCGCGCATGCTCGACGCGCTGCGCCGCGGGGTCGAACGGGCCACGGTCGAGACGCCGATCCGGTCCAGCATCGTCTCGCCGATCGAACGGGAAAACCGGCAGACGAGCAGCGGCGAGGGGATTCCGGTGTTCCACGTCGAGTTCTCGCAGGAGATCGACCACATCGACATCATGATGATGCCGAAAGGGTCGGGTTCGGAGAGCATGTCCTTCCTGAAGATGTTGCTGCCGGCGGACGGGATCAACGGCATCAAGAAGTTCGTGCTCGAGACGTGCGTGGGCGCGGGCGGACGTCCCTGCCCGCCGACGATCATCGGCGTCGGCATCGGCGGGTCCTCGGACGTGTGCGTGACCCTGGCGAAGAAGGCGACGCTGCGGCCGGTCGGCGAGCGGCATCCCGATCCGAAGATCGCCGCGCTCGAGGTCGAGCTGCTCGAGGCGATCAACAGCACCGGCATCGGACCGATGGGGCTCGGCGGCGACACGACGGCGCTCGACCTTCACGTCGAGACCGCGTGGACGCACATCACCCTCAACCCCGTCGCCGTGAACATGCAGTGCTGGCGGGGCGAGCGGCGCCGCGCGCGCGTGTACGCCGGGGGACGCGTGGAGGTCGGATACTGACGATGGAGCATCTCCTCCGCACGCCGCTCGACGAGGACGCGGTGCGGGCCCTCCGCGTCGGCGATGCGGTGATGCTCGACGGCGTGGTGTGGGGCATCCGCGACGCCACCCTGATCCGCATCTTCGATCAGGGGCAGCCGCCGCCCGCGGAGCTGCGGGGCGGCGCCCTCCTGCACGTGGCGCCGAACGTGCGCCGGTCCTCCGCCGTGCCGAGCGGCTACGTGCCCACGACGGTCGGCACCACCACCAGCATGCGCATGGACCGGTTCACCGAGGGACTCCTCCGGGACTACGGCGTGCGGGCGATCATCGGCAAGGGCGGGCTGTCGGACGCGAGCAGCGCCGCGCTCGCGCGGTACGGCGGCGTGTATCTCGCCATCGTCGGGGGCGCCGCGTCGGTCGAGACCGAGCAGGTCGAGGCGATCGAGCACGTGTACTGGGAAGATCTGATGCCCGAGTGCCTCTGGCAGTTCCGCGTGCGGGCGTTCGGGCCGCTGACCGTCGCCATGGACGCCGCGGGCGCGAGCATGTACCGGGACGTGGCCGCGCGGGCGCGCCAGCGCCTCGCCGATGTCTACGCGAAGCTGGGCCTCAGTGATGAGCCGTGAGTGGGACGAGCTCGCCTGCGATGTGCTGATCCTCGGGAGCGGCGGCGCGGGTCTGATGGCCGCGCTGCACGCGTACGACACGGACCCCACCCTCGACATCATCCTGGCCGCGAAGGGGCTGGTCGGCAAGAGCGGCTGCACGCGGCTCGTGCAGGGCGGTTTCAACGCCGCGCTCGACCCCGCGGACTCCCCCGAGCTGCACTTCCGCGACACGCTCGCGGGCGGGCAGTTCCTGAACGATCAGGAGCTCGCCTGGACGCTGGTCAGCGAAGCGCCCGACGTGATCCGCAAGCTGGAGACCAAGGTGGGGTGCTTCTTCGACCGGCGCGAAGACGGCGCGATCCACCAGAAGGCGTTCGCGGGGCAGTCGTTCGACCGCACGATCCACCGGGGCGACCTCACGGGCATCGAGATCGTGAGCCGCCTCCATGACCAGCTGTTCGCGCGGCGCATCCGGGTCCTTGACGAAACGCGGGCCGTGGACCTGCTCCACGACCGCGCGGGCCGCCGCATCGCGGGGGCGCTCCTGCTGCGGCAGCGCGAGGGGGCGTTTGTCGTCGTCACGGCGCGGGTGGTGATCCTCGCGACCGGCGGGGGACCCCGGATGTACACGTTCTCGGCGCCGTCGCTCGAGAAGACCGGGGACGGCTACGCGATGGCCTGGCGGGCGGGCTGCGACCTCATCGACATGGAGATGATGCAGTTTCATCCGACGGGCCTGCTCGCCGGCGCCTCGCGGCTGTCGGGCATGGTCCTGGAGGAAGGCCTGCGCGGCGCCGGGGCATGGCTGCGCAACGCCCGCGGCGAGCGCTACATGGCGCGGTACGATCCGGAGCGGATGGAGCGCGCGACGCGGGACCTCGTCTCGCGGGCGAGCTATCTCGAGATCGCGGCCGGGCGCGGGACCGCCGCCGGGGGGGTGCTGCTCGACGCGTCCCACCTCGGCGCGTCGTTCGTCGCGCGCAACTTCCCCGGCATGGTGAAGCGGTGCGCGGAGGTGGGGTACGATCTGACCACCGGGCCGGTCGAGGTGACGCCCACGGCGCACTTCCACATGGGCGGCGTGCGGATCGACGCGGACTGCCGGACCGCGCTGCCCGGCCTGCTCGTCGCCGGCGAGGACGCCGGCGGCGTGCACGGCGCCAACCGTCTGGGGGGCAACGGGGTGGCCGAGTCCTGCGTGTTCGGCGCGCGGGCCGGGATGACCGCGGCGCGTGCGCGCGCCGAGGGCCCGCTCGAGGCCCCCGATCCGGACGAGGCCCAGCGGGCGTGCGACGCAGCCCTGGCGCCGCTCGGCCGCGAGCGCGGGTCACACCCGTTTGAGATCCGCGACCGGCTGCAGCGTCTGATGTGGGACCAGGTAGGGCTGGTGCGCGACGGACCGGGGCTCGCGCGGGCCCTCGCCGAGATCGACGATCTGGACGCGCGGGCCGCGCAGGCGGCGGCGCCGAGCGGCCGGCGGTGGAACCTCGCGTGGCAGCAGGCGCTCGACGTCCGCAATCTCCTCACGGCCGCCCGCCTGACGGCCGCCGCGGCCCTCCTGCGCCGCGAGAGCCGCGGGTCTCACGCGCGCAGCGATTTCCCGGAGCGCGACGACGCGCACTGGCTGGTCCACATTCATCAGGCCGCCGGGCGCGAGCCCTGGACGGAGCCGGTGCGCCTGACGCGCCTCTTGCCGGACGGGTCCGCGGGGCGGCGGCAGCCCGCGCCGTCGTGATCTTCCGCGTCAGACGCTTCGACCCGACGACGGACGCCCGCCCGGCGTGGCGGTCGTACACGGTGGGCGCCGAGCCCCGGATGAGCGTCTTGGACGCCCTGTTCTGGATCCTCGAGCACACGGACGGCAGCCTCGGCTTCCGGTACTCGTGCCGGGCGGGGATGTGCGGCTCCTGCGCGATGGTCGTCAACGGCCGCGAAGCGCTCGCGTGCCGGCTCCGGCTGGAGGCGGTCCGGGAGCCGGTGCACGTCGAGCCGCTGCGGTCGCTCCCGGTGATCAAGGACCTGGTCGTCGACATGGCCCCGTTTTTCGACAAGTACGGGGCCGTCGATCCCTTCTACGTCGGCGAGCCGGCCGCGATCACCGCGGGCGGCGGCGCGCCGGCGGTCGTGCGTCCCGATTCGGGCGCGCGCGACCTCATGGACCGACAGCTCGGGTGCATCTCCTGCGGCGCGTGCTATTCGGCGTGTCCGGTCGTCGCGAGCAATCCCGGGTACCTCGGCCCGGCCGCGCTCAACCGCGCGTACGTGCTCGCGGCGGACGCGCGCGAGACGGCACACCGCGATCGCCTGCGGCTGGTCTCCGGGGACGGCGGCGTGCACGCGTGCCACGACGTCGGCAGCTGCGTCGCCGCGTGCCCGGTCGACATCGATCCGCTGCTGTCGATCATGCGGCTGCGGAAAGGTACCGTCGATCGCTAGCCGGCCGGCCCGCGGCGTCGAGGCCGCCACGTGGTACTACCTGCGCGTGAGCGGGCTCGCGATGGTGGCCTTTGCGTTCGGCCACCTCCTCATCATGCACTATCAGCGCGCGCCGTTTGCGACCGACGCGGCGTTCGTGGCCGGACGCTGGGCCGGATCGGCATGGCGGGTGTTCGACGGCGTGCTGCTGCTGCTGGCGCTGTCGCACGGCGTCGCCGGCGCGTACGGCGCGCTCCGGGCGCGCGTACGGCCGGGCGTTCCGCGCGCGGCGCTCGGCGGCGGGTTCGCCGTCGTCCTGCTCGCGTTCGGCTCCCTCGGCGTGTGGGCGCTGCTCGCGGGCGCGCGGGTCCCGGGGAGCGCCCCGGGGCCGCTGTCGGGGGCGACGTGGATCCCCGCGGCCATGCTCGCGGCCCTGGCGGCGCTGGCGGCGCTGACGTACGCCGCCGGGCTCGCCGCCGCGGTCCTGCTGTGCGCGCGGATGCTGGCTCGCCTTCCGCTCGGCCGCTGGGTGTACCCGGGACAGTGGGCGTTCGCGCTCAGCCGCGCCGCCGGGGTCGGCGTGCTCGGGTTTCTCTGCGTCCACATCCTCGACGTCGCGCTCGTCCCGCTGGCCCCGGACCTGTACGACCGCACGGTGCGCGCGTACGCCGCCCCGTTTCTCGTGCCGATGGAAGGCGCGCTGGTCGCGGCGGTCGTGTACCACGCGCTGAACGGGCTGCGCCTGATGACCCTCGAGGCGTTGGAGACGAGAGCGGCGCGCGCGCAGACGCCGTCGTTCGTACTGGTGTTGATCTTGACCGCGCTGCTCGTCCTTCCGAGCCTCGTGGTGCTGCTCGCGTCCGGACGGTAGCCGCGGGGCGGTCCGATCCGCCGTCACGCCGCGACGCGCCCGCGGTGACAGAAGCACCACCGGCGTCGTGGGCACGTACTACACCAAAGCATCTTCTGCCCCGAACCCCCGCGATCCAGCGGGGGTCCCGCACGTTTTCTCCCGGTACCTTCGGACTAGGTGGGACCGGTGGTACCTTTGGGCTTCGTGCGTCCGAAATTCCCATTGAGTCGCTCCTTCAAAAGGCGTACGGTACCCGTGCAGACGTGCTCATTCTCTCCGCTCGAGCGGGGAGATTCGTACCAACAAACTTGCCGGGGGGGCGAGGGATCCACGGTGCGAGAGCGACAACGCTGCCGGTGCTGTCCTCTCTCACGCCATCTGTCGACCGGGCTCTCGTGATTCGCTCGTCCCCCCATACCAAGCTCGGAACGGTTCGCGACCCGCACCGAAAGCGTTAGGTGGTGCGAGGTCTAGGGACTGGACCCTGGGGGTATACCCTGGTCGCCTGGATTCCTGCGGGCGAGACGTCGCGGGCCGGAACGGTCGGCGGCGCCGGTTAGGTGGGGGGGACGATCCGGTTGAGTTCCTCAACAGCCTCGCTCGCGGACAAGGTTCGACAGTCGCGTTTGGAGGCTGGGCTGACGCAAGCACAGCTCGCGGGCGGCGAGGTCGATCCGGTCACCATCCACCGGATCGAGTCCGGCCGCGTGAACCCCACCCGTCGGGTGCTGTCGCACATCGCGCGCCGCGTCGGGAAGCCCATCCGATTTTTCCTGGAGCAGGGCGGCCCGGACGAGGCCGAGATCGACTGCGTGCTGCTGCGCGCGAGGATCCGGCGCGCCGCGGGCGACCTGGAGACCGCGCAGCGCCTGTTTGAGACCGCCGAGGCCCTCGCGGTGACCGCCTCGGATGCGTCCCGCACCGCGCTCGCCCGTCTTGAGTTCGCGTCGGCGCGCGTGCAGCGCCGGTGGACCCCGCAGTATGAGACCGAGCTGACCGCGGCGCAGACGGAGGCGGCGCGGTTCGGGCACGCGCAGGCGGTGGCCCAGAGTCGCTACGCGCTGGCCGTGGCGCTGCACGCGAAGGGCGATCATCCCCGGGCCCAGCAGACGCTGATCACGACGCTGGCCAGCATGGGTGACTCCTGGCCGGGCCTGCGCGCGCGCTGCGTGGCCGAGCTGATCTGCGTCGCGCTGGCGCAGGGCGACGGCAGCGACGGCCTCGAGGCGCAGCTCGAGGAGGCGATGGCCTCGCTCGCGCCCCAGCAGGCGGCGGAACTGTGGGAAGCGCAGGCGATCACCGCCGAGAGCCACGGGAACCTGGCAGGCGCGGTCAATGCCAATCAGCACGCGCTGATGCTGCGCGAGGCCTTGGCGACCAAGCGGCAGGAGGCGGTCACGCGCCTGCACCTGGGGCAGGCGGCGCGCCGGCAGGGGCGGATCGACGAAGCGTTCGCCCAGATCGGATACGCCCGCGCGGTGGCGCACGAGGCCGGCGACGCGCTGACCGAGGCCCAGAGCCTCGTGGTCCTCGCGGACCTGCACACGTCCTCCGGACAAATCACCGACGCCAGCAGCGTCCTCGAGCAGGCGCGCGCGGTGTTCGCGCTCGTCGCGATGCTGCCCGGTTCCACCCCGCCCACCCGCAACGGCACCGCACCCGCGGCCCCGCTGCAGGCTGTGCCGGACGTCCCGGACGTGCAGCACATTGGAAGCGCGCCGGCACTGGCGTCCGCGCAGCGCACCGCACGCGTCGAGGGTCCCGCCGCGGACTAAGGGCAGTACGCAAGTGAATAGGCGTTTGCAGATTGTCTCGCACGGGCGGGCTCGCTATGGTTGACGGTGCGATGATGATCCCAGGCTTAACCGAAGTGGCACGGGCGCTGTCACTGCACGCGTTCCGGCAGCAAGTCCTCGCCAACGACCTGGCGAACGCGCACTCGCCGGGGTTCGTCGCGCGCGACGTCGATACGACGTCTTTCGCCGACACGCTCGACCAGACTCTGTCCCTCCGCCCGCCCGATGCGAGCGCCGCGCCGATTTCCACGGCGGCCACGTCGGACTCTGACGTCGACACGATCGTCACCGCGCCGGTGCTGGCGGGATCCGAAGGCAGCGGGGTCGACCCCGACGCCACCATGGCGGAGATCGCGGCGAACGCGCTGTCGTACCAGGCCATTTCCACCGCGGCGGGCGGCGAGATCACGCTCGCCAAAACCGGACTGATGGGATAGCGGAGGAGGCACGCCATGGATCCGCTGTTTCAGAGCATGTCGGTGAGCGCGTCGGGCATGACGGCCGAGCGGTTTCGCATGTCCCTGATCGCCAACAACCTCGCGAACGTCGACACGACCAACTCCCCGGGCGGCGGCCCGTTTCAGCGGCAGGAGGCGATCGTCGCGGAGCGCTCGTCGGACGTGTGGGCCGCGGCCCCTACGGGGGCGGTCGACGAACCGCTGCTGCAGGGCGATTCCTCCGGCGCCGGCGTCGAGGTCGTGGGCGTGAGGACGGACACGACCCAAGGCGGCAAGACGTACGACCCGGGCAATCCCCTCGCGGACTCGCAGGGCTACGTGCAGCAGCCGAACGTGTCCTCGATCAGCGAGATGGTGGACCTGATGGGCGCCGCGCAGCACTATCGCGCGAACGTCACCGCGATCGAGGACGCCAAGAGCATGGCGACCGCCGCGATCGGGATCGGGAAAGCATGATGCCGATCTCCGGGCCCACGCTGGCGCCCGTTGCGACCACCGACCTGCAGACCGCCCGCCCGAGCGGGCCGGCGGAGTCGGGCTTTGCCGGGATGCTCGGCGGCGTCGTCGGGCAGGCCGAGGGACTCGAGACGCAGGCGGAGTCCCAGGTGACCCAGCTCGCCAACGGCACCGGCGACATCGCCAAGACCATGCTGACGCTGCAGGAGGCGACGCTGGCCGTGGGCCTGCTCGCCCAGGTCCGCGACCGGGTCGTGAGCGCCTATCAGTCGCTGATGTCGGAGGCCGTCTAGCCCGTGTCCGTCGACCAGATGATGCAGTCGGTGAGCGCGACGTGGGCGAACGTGCCCCCCACGCAGCGGCGCTTTGGCCTGGCGATCACCGTCGCCGTGGCCGTCGTGCTTGCCGCGCTCGCGGTGGTCGGACGGCAGTCGCAGTGGAGCGTGCTCTACAGCAACCTCACGCCCGACGGCGCGAGCCAGGTGATCACCGCGCTCGAGGCACACCACATCCCGTTCCGGCCGAGCGACGATGGCACGAGCATTCTCGTGGCGCCGGACCGGCTGGCCGCGACCCGGATCCAGCTGGCCGGCGAAGGGCTGCCGACCGGGATCGTCGGCTTCGGCCTGTTCGACCACCTGCCGCTCGGCGCGAGCGACACCGTGGAGCACGTGGACTACATGCGCGCGCTCGAGGGCCAGCTCACCCAGGCGGTGGAAGCCCTCGGCGAGGTGCGCTCCGCGCAGGTGATGCTGGCGCTGCCGGAGACCAGCACCTACTCGAGCAACGACCGGCCCGCGCACGCGGCGGTGATGGTATCGCTGCAGCCGGGCGGGGAGCTGTCCAGCTCTGAAGTCCGGGCGATCACGCATCTCGTGGCCTCAGCGGTGGAGGGACTGACGCCGGATCGCGTCTCCGTCGCCGACGACCACGGACGGCTGCTCGCAGCCGGGTCGGGGCAGGCCGACGGGTTTGTGTCCGGATCCGAGATGGATACCGTCGAGCAGGCGACGGAGCAGCGCGTCCACGACCAGGTGGCGGAGCTCGTCAACGCGGTCGCCGGCCCCGGCAAGGCCGTGATCGAGGTCCGGGCCGACATCCGCGCGGCGCAGGTGCGGACGGTCGAGGACCTGCCCACCCAAGGGGTGCCGGTCAGCCAGCAGTCGACCCAGGAGACCTACTCCGGCGGACCGGGCGGCGTGGCGCCGAACGTCGGCGCCACGGGCACCGCGACCGCCGGCCGGACGGGCCCCGCCGGCGCGGGCGCGCCGGCCAAGCCGCCGACCTACGGGCCGGCCGCGGGTGCCGCCTCCGCCGGATCGGCGAGCGCGTATCAGCGCACGCTGCAGACGACCAACTACCACGAGGGTGAGCGGCGCGTCGAGACCAGCGATCCCGGCGGCCAGATCGATCGGCTCGCGATCACCGTGTTCGTCGACAACTCGGTGGGCCTGACCACCGCGAACAACATCCAGCGGGCGATCTCGAGCAGCTATCTCAACCCAAAGCGGGGTGACAGCGTCATGGTGACGCGCGTTCCCTTCGCCCCGTCGACCGCGGCGGCGGGATTCACGGCGGCCACGGGCGCGGCGGGCGCCAAGAGCGGGCCGTCGATGGTGATGCTCGCGGCGGGCGGGGGCGTCGCCCTCGCCGTGATCGGCGCGCTCGCGTTCTTCCTCATGCGCGGCCGCCGGCGCGCGCCCGCGCCGGCCCCGGCACCCGTGGTGTCGATCCCGGTGATGCCCGAGAACGCCCCGGCGCCCGCGGAGACCGACAGCGCGCTCGCGCAGCAAGTCGCCGAGTGGGCGCGGCGGAACCCCGCGGTTAGCGCCGATGTCGTGCGCGCATGGTGGGGCAACGGCGGCCAGGAGGGTGTGAACTGATGAGCGCGGCGGCAACGGCGAACGGACTGACCGGCAGGCGGAAGGCGGCGATCTTCATGTTGATGCTGCCGAGCGACGTGGCGGCGCAGGTGCTCAAGTACCTCAACGAGGACGATGTCGCGCCGCTCCTCGCAGAGATGATGGCCGTCGGCAACGCGCCCAACGGGGAGCGCGAGGCGGTGCTGAAGGAGTTCGGGCGGTCCACGGTGTTCGGCGGGAGCGGCGGGATGTCGTACTACCGGGAGCTGCTGCAGGGCGCCGTTGGGCCGCAGCGCGCCGAGGACATGCTGGCGCAGCTGATGCCGAAGCAGAGCGCGATGTTCGACCGGATGCGGCGGGCGCGGCCCGAGCAGATCGCCGCGGTGCTGCAGGACGAGCATCCGCAGGCCGCGGCGCTGGCGCTGTCCTACCTCCCGAGCGACGTCGCCGGACGCGCGCTGCAGGCCATGTCGGCGGGGGTCAAGGCGGATCTCGCCCACCGGATCGCGCGGGCGCAGCCGGTGAGCCCCGAGTTGCTGCGCCGCGTCGAGCACTCGCTCGAGAAGAAGATCGTCGTCGTGATGCCCCTGACGGCGGAGCCGACCGGGGGGGTGAAGGCCCTGGTCGACATCATCACCCGCGTCGACCGCGACTCCGAGCGCGCCATCCTCGGTGAGCTGGAGAAGCGGGACCCCGCGCTGGTGGACGAGGTCAAGGCGCTGCTGTTCGTCTTCGACGACCTGCTGATGCTGAGCGACGCGACGCTGCAGCGTGTGCTGCGGGACGTGGAGCACAAGGTCGTGGCCACGGCGCTGAAGGGCGCGCAGGACGACGTGCGCGAGAAGATGCTGCGGAACCTGAGCCAGCGCGCCCAGGAGGTCGTGAAGGAAGAGATGGAGCTGATGGGCGCGACGCGCGTCCGCGACGTGGAGAACGCGCGGCGATCGATCGTGGCGGTCGTCCGCGCGCTCGAGGAGTCGGGCGAGATCACCGTGGTCCGGGGCGAGGAGGAGCTCGTTGTCTAAGGTGCTGTCCGGAACCGCGTCCCGCCTCGTGCGCGGGGCCGTCGTGACGGGGCAGGTCGTGCCCGCGCCCGTCCGGCCGCCGATCGCCGACGTCGCCATCGTCGACGGGATGACGCCCGAGCAGATCCTGATCGCCGCGCGCGCGCAGGCGGAGACGATGCTGGCGGAGGCGCGCCGCGAGGCGGAGGCGCTGCGCGAGCAGGCGCGCACGCAGGGCGCGCGCGAGGGGAAGGCCCAGGGCCTCGAGCAGCTGCGCGACTCGATCGAGCGGGCGCAGGGGCTGGTCGCGCAGATCGCCGAGGCGCGCGACCAGCTGCTCACGAGCGTCAGCGGCCGCGTCGTCGACGCGATCGTGCACATCGCCGGGGTCGTGGCTCAGGGCGCGATCGTCGCGGATCCGGCGCGCCTCGAGGCCATCGTCCGCACGGCGCTGGAGGCGATCCGGGAGGACGACCGGGTTGTGCTCCGGCTGCACCCGGACGACGCGGCGCTGCTCGCGCCGGTGCGCGAGGCGCTCGAGCGGGACTCCGGCATGCACGTGACGGTTCGGTCGGACCGCACCGTCGTCCGCGGCGGGTGCGTGGTCGAGACCTCGCGGGGCCTCGTCGACGCTCGTCTCGACGCCAAGCTCGCGGCGATTCATACCGCGCTGGTGAGGAACGGCGATGCATCTTGATCCGCTGCTCGCGGAGATTCCGCAGCGCGTCTCCGACGCGTCGCTCGTGCGGGTCATCGGCACGGTCACGGACATCGTGGGGCTGATCCTTGAGGCGCGCGGGCCCGAGGGCGTCGCCGTCGGCGATCTGTGCCTCGTGCAGTCGTCTCCGACCGAGCCCGCGATCGAGGCGGAGGTCGTCGGGTTCCGCCAGGGCCGCGTCCTACTGATGGCGCTCGGCCATCTCAGCGGCATGGGCGCCGGCGCCGAGGTCGTACCGTTCGGACGGGCGCTGGCGATCCGGGTGGGCGACGACGTGCTCGGCCGCGTGGTGAACGGGCTCGGACACCCGCTGGACGGGAAGCCGCCGGTGGTCGGGCGCGACTGGGCCCCGATCCGGCGATCGCCCCCGAACCCGCTCGACCGTCCCCGGATCACGACGCCGCTGTGGACCGGTGTGCGCGCGATCGACGGCTGCCTCACGCTGGGGCGGGGCCAGCGCATCGGCATCATGAGCGGGAGCGGCGTGGGCAAGAGCACGCTCCTCGGGATGCTCGCGCGGTCGGCCCAGGCGGACGTGGTGGTCACGGCGCTCATCGGCGAGCGCGGCCGCGAGGTGAACGAGTTCCTCGAGATCATCTCCGCGCAGGGGCTCGCGCGCGGCGTGGTGGTCGTGGCCACGAGCGATGAGCCGCCGATGGTACGCGCGACGGCGCCGCTCGTCGCGACCGCGATCGCCGAGTGGTTTCGGGACCAGGGACAGGACGTGCTGCTGCTGATGGACTCCGTGACCCGGTGGATGATGGCCCAGCGGGAGATCGGGCTGGCGGCCGGCGAGCCCCCGGCGACCCGCGGGTACACGCCCTCGGCGTTCGCGCAGCTGCCGCGGATGCTGGAGCGGGCCGGGACGGCCGCGCGCGGGTGCATCACGGCGCTGTACACGGTGCTGGTCGACGGGGACGACATGATGGATCCGATCGCCGACGCGACGCGCAGCATTCTCGACGGCCACATCGTGCTGTCGCGGGCGCTGTCCCAGCGCGGCTGGTTTCCTCCGATCGACATCGTCCAGTCCCTGAGCCGGGTGATGCCGGCCGTGGTGGGCACGGACCATCTCGGATTGGCGCAGGAGGTCCGCGGGCATCTTGCGGCGCTGCGCGAGGCGGAGGATCTGATCAACATCGGCGCCTACACGCCCGGCTCGAATCCGCGGATCGACCGGGCGCGCCACGTGGCGGCCGGGCTGGAGACGTTTCTGCGGCAGGATCAGAACGAGGTCGGGCAAGCCGAGGGCATCGTGAACCAGCTGAGGACGGTGTTGCAGGGATGAAGAAGTTTCGGTTTCCTCTGGAGCGGTTGCTCGAAGTGCGCCACCATCGCATGCTCGCGGCCCAGGCCGAGCTGCACGCGTCGGTCGTGCGGCAGCGCGAGGCCGAGGAACGGGTGGCGGCGGTCGAGTCGGAGATCCAGGACGCGGTGGACGACGTCCGCGACCGCCTGCTCGAGAGTCCGACGGCGACCGAGGTGCTGACCGCGGACACCATCCTGCGCGGCATGCACGCGGCGCTGGAGAGCGAGTCCACCCTGCTGGCCCAGGCCGCGGCGACCGTCGCCGAGGCGCGGGGAGTCGTCGAGGCGCGCCGCCAGGAGACGGAGATCGTCGAGCGCCTCAAGGACCGCGCGCTCGCCACCCACCGCCTCGAGGCCGCGCGGGAGCAGGAGCGGGCCACGGACGAGATGGTGGCGGAGCGCGCGCGGAGGACCATCGCGTGATGCCGGCCAGCCTCAGCGCCGTGCTCGCGCGCATCGGCACGATCCAATCCCGCTTCGGGATCTCCGGGGACGCCTCGGGGGACTCGGGCGGGGGCACGTCCACGTTCGCGAGCGTCCTGAACCAGGTCTCGGGAGGCGCCAGCGGCACGGGGTCGAGCGCCGCGGCCGAGCTCAGCAAGCTGCCGCAGAGCGAGCGCGAGCTGATCATCAGCCAGGCGCGCCGCGAGGGCGTCGACCCGGCGCTCGCGCTCGCGGTCGTCCTGCAGGAATCCGGCGGAAATCCCAGCGCCGTGTCGCCGTCCGGGGCGCTGGGGCTGATGCAGTTGATGCCGGGTACGGTCCAAGAGCTCGGCGTCTCAAAGCCGCTCGATCCTACGCAGAACCTCGCCGGCGGGTTGGACTACCTGCGGCAGAAGCTCACCGAGTTCGGCTCCGTCCCGCTCGGGCTCGCGGCCTACAACGCCGGCAGCGGCGCCGTCTCGTCGTGGGGCGGCGTGCCTCCCTATCCCGAGACCCAATCGTACGTCTCGAACATCATGCGCGCGCGTGACGACATTGCCCGCCAGCTTGCGAGCGGCACGGCCGGCGGGTCGACCGGAACCGACCCGACGCACCGCGGCGCTGCCGGCGCCGCGGGCAGCGCCGCCTCGGGAACGGGAGGGAGCGCCGGGACCCGCGCGGGCCAGGGATCGTCGCCCGTCTCCACGGGCGGGGCCAAGGCCCCGGCGCCCGCCGCACCGAGCGGGGCCAGTTCCGCTGCGCCCGCCTCCACGGGCGGGGCGAAGGCCGGCGCGCCCGCATCTGACCGCGTCGACGTGTCGCCGCCCCGCGGGATAGCCCCCGGTCGCGGCGGGGATCCCGATGGCGCATTCGTCCGCGGCGGGCAGGCCGTCAAGCCGGTCGCCGGTCAGGCCGCGGGGTCGAACGGGATCAACGCCGACGGGGTGGCGGCGGTGGTGCAGGCGAGGATCGACAGCGCCGCCGGCTCCGCGGGCTCTGGACGGGACGGGGGCCGGCGGGGTGCCGATGCGGCGCTGGCGGTGGATCTCGGCGGCGTGACCGCCGGGAACGGCGGACAGGCGCAGGCCGGCGGCGGCGGGTATCAGGGGATCGGGCAGGGCATGAACCAGGCCCCGCAGGGCGGTGCGGCGTCCGGGCCCGCATCGTCCGGGAGCGCCGCGTCGGCCGCAGGTGCCGGGGCGCAGGGGCGCGTGACGGATGGACCGGCCGCCGGCGCACCGACCGGCGGCTCGGTCTCCCACGTGACGATTCGGTCCGGCGGTGACCAACCGGTCACGGTCACCCTCACCGACCGGGCGGACGCGGTGTCGGCGCGCGTCGTGACGCAGACGCCGGGGATGGCGCAGACGCTTCGGGACCATGCCGGGGCCCTGCGCTCCGCCCTCGCGTCGCACGAGGTGCAGTTGTCGGATCTCGCCGTGCGGCCCGCGTCGTCCGACCGTTCGTCAAACGGGCACCCGCAGGGCGGGTCGCACCGGCCTCCGCGATCGGCCCAGAGCTTCCACACGACGATGCCAGACTCAGAGGAGGACACACATGAGCAGTCCGGTGCTTAACCAAGTCACCACGCCCGCGACGACGCCGGCGGCCGGATCGACCAGCGGCCCGAGCGGCGCCGCGAGCCTCAACGGCAGCGGCGCGACCACGCCGGTCAGCCAGATGTTTCTGCAGGTGCTGTTGGAGGAGCTCAGCCACCAGGATCCGACGAACGCCACCGATCCGACGACGATGGTCACGCAGCTCGCCCAGATGACCGACGTCGAGGAGACCGCGCAGGCGAGCCAGACGACGCAGTTCCAGACCGCGCTCCAGCTGGTGGGGCAGTCGGTGACGTATCAGGATCCCACGAGCGGCGACACCGTGCAGGGCAGCGTCACGGGCGCGGCGGTCGGCACGAGCGGCCCGATGCTCACGATCAACAACGAGAAAATCCCGTTCGGGAATCTCGTCAGCGTGCCGTAGCGCCCGCATCTTGTCCTTCAGGAGGAGACGACCTATGGCCGGCATGGACACGATCGTCAGCGGATTGGATTCGGCGACGCAGTGGATGAACGTGATCAGCAACAACCTCGCCAACCTGAACACGACGGGGTTCAAAGCGCAGACGGTCTCGTTTGAGGACCTGCTGAGCGAGAACATCGCGGGGGCGTCCGCGCCGAGCGCGACGACCGGCGGCACCGCGCCGATCCAGATCGGCTTGGGCGTGCAGCGCGGGGCGATTCTCGCGGACGAGGGTCAGGGGTCGGTGCAGCAGACCGGCGTCCAGACCGACGTGGCGATCCAGGGCGGCGGCTTCCTCGTGCTGCAGCAGGGCGACAACCAGGTGTACTCCCGCGACGGCCAACTGTCGGTCGACGCGGGCAACAACCTGGTGCAAGCCTCGACCGGCGGGCTCATCGAGGGGTGGACGGGCGTGAACGGCGTCGTGACCCCGCAGGGGGTCATCGCGCCGATCAACCTTTCGAGCGCGCAGCAGATCGATCCGGTCGCGACCTCCACGGTGAGCCTGTTGGGCAATCTGCAGGCCGGGGCGACCGCCTCGCAGCCGCTGCTCGCCACGGTCTACGACTCGCTCGGGAATCCGCTGACCGTGTCGTTCTCGTTCACGCCGCTCGCGTCGGGGCAGTGGACGTGGTCGGCGACGGTCCCGAGCGGAGGCAGCGTCGCGACCCCCGCGGGCGCCTTCGGAGGCGGCGCACCGTTTGCCGCCAACCCGACGATCCCCGCCGACAGCACGCTCGGCGGCGGCGTGACATATACGATCCAGGAGACGGCGACCGGCAACGTCCAGGTGCTGAGCGGCGCGACGGTGGTGGCGGTGGCCACGGGCGCGGGCGGCACGGGCGCCGGCCAGCCGGTGACGTTCGACAACGTGGTTGGCGGAATCACCACGGCCACGGTCGCGATGACGGCGACCGCCGGCGCCGGCGGGATCCCGGCCGCGAATGGCAACGTGCAGGCGCTCGGCACCCTCACGGTGACGTCGGCCGGCAGCGGGACGATGACCTTCAACTCGTCGGGCCAGCTCACGGGGCAGACCGGCGGGCCGCTCACGATCACCCCGACCGACGGCGCGGCGGCGGTCGCCGCGAATTTGAACCTGAGCACCGTCACCCAGTTCGGGTCGGCCTCCACGATCGCCCTCGGCACGCAGAACGGCTCGTCGCCGGGCACGCTGCAGAGCTTCCAGATCGGTCCGAGCGGCGTGCTGACCGGGAGTTACAGCAACGGCGTGCAGCAGGCGATCGCGCAGATCGCGCTCGCGACCTTCATCAACCCTCAGGGCCTCAGCAGCGTCGGGCAGAACCAGCTGGCCGAGACGCCTGACAGCGGTGTCGCCGCGATCACCGCGCCCGGCACGGGCAGCGCCGGCACCCTGGCTGGCGGCGCGCTCGAAGAGAGCAACGTGGACATGAGCGACGCGCTGACGCAGGTCATTCAAGCGCAGTCGAGCTATCAGGCCGACGCGCGCACGATCACCGCGATCACGGCGATGCAGCAGGCCGCGATCCAGATGGTGCCGTAGCGCGGCCGTTACGCGGTGCGCCGGGGGGCCCGCGGCCCCCCGGCGCGCGTCTCCGGAGGAGGTGATCGGGGCTCGTGATCATTCTTGAACACCTGAGCGGCAAGGAATTCATGCTCAACGCGGATCTCATCGAGCGCATCGACGAGAACCCCGACACCATGATCGTGCTCACGAACGGCCGGCACTACGTCGTCCGCACCTCGCGGGACGAGGTGGTGTCGCGGGTGATCGCGTACAAACGGCGCCTGGCCGCGGGGCCGGTGCCGGCGGGCGAGGGCTAGCCGGATGGAACTCAGCACGCTCATCGGGGTCGGGCTCGCCTGGGGCGCGCTCGTGGGCGCGATGCTGGTCGACGGCATGAGCCCCTCGACGTTCTTCAACATCCCCGCGATCATCCTGGTGATCGGCGGGACGGCGGGCGCGACGCTCGCGAGCGCGCGCATGGAGCAGGTCAAGCAGTTCGTGTCGCTGCTGAAGCAGACGACGAAGCCCGGCGACGATAACATCACACTGTTGAACCGGATGGTGGACTTCGCGACGGTGGCGCGCAAGCAGGGCATCCTGCAGCTGGACCGGACCCTCAACGAGGAGTCGGACCCGTTCGTGCGGCGCGCGCTCACGCTCGTGATCGACGGCACCGAGGAGGCCAAGATCCGTGAAGCGCTCGAGAACGACTGCGCCCACCTGGAGGAGCGGCACAAAACCGGCGAGCGGTTCTTCACGACCGCGGCGGGCTTTGCGCCGACCCTCGGCATCATCGGGACGGTGGTCGGATTGATCCACATGCTGCAGAACCTCGCGGACCCGAGCTCGATCGGACCGGCGATCGCATCGGCGTTTATGGCGACCCTCTACGGCGTGTCGATGGCGAACCTGTTTCTGCTGCCGGTGGCCAACAAGCTGCGCGCCCAGCACAACCACGAGTCCGTGAGCAAGGAGCTGGCGATGGAAGGCGCGCTCGGGATCGCCCGGGGCGAGAGCCCGAGCGTGCTCCGCGACCACCTCGTCGCCATGCTCCCGCCCCAGCAGCGCGCGGCGTACGGATCCACCCGTACCGCAGCGGAAGCGCCGCCGGCCGAACCGCCCGTTGAGACGCTCGGCCAGCCGGGAGCGCAGACCTCATGAGCCGCCGGCGCAAGGCGGAACCCGAGCACGAGAACAACGAGCGCTGGCTCTTGACCTACGCGGACATGATCACGCTGCTGCTGGCGCTGTTCATTCTGCTGTTCAGCATCGCGAGCACCCACAAGCCGATGTTCGGACAGGTGGCGGCGAGCATCCGGTCGGCGATGGCCGAGCCGAACGGCGGGGCGGTATCGCTGCCGTTCGACATGCAGCCGCGGGGAGCCGGGCCGATCGGGCCGGGCCCGCGGCCGTTTCAGGGGTACGGCGCGGCGCTGCATGCGGCCCCGACGATGGCCCCGGCCACGGCCTCGCTCGTGCACGCGATCCGGAACGCCGGCCTCCAGCTGAACATGCGCGTGGTCCAGGCGAATACGGGCGTGGCGATCCGGCTGCAGACCGACGTGCTGTTCGACACCGGAACCGCGCAGTTGAAGCCCGCGGCCGCGCCGGTGCTCGGGAAGGTCGCCGCGTTTCTCGTGACGTTGCGCGGCTACAAGGTGCGCGTCGAGGGATACACCGACTCGCGCCCGATCGTGACGCCGCTCTTCCCGAGCAACTGGGAGCTGTCGTCGGCGCGGTCACTCGCCGTGCTGCACGCGCTCGTCGCCGACGGCGTGGACGCGTCGATCCTCACGGCGGGCGGCAACGGCGCGAACAACCCGCTCGCCACCAACCTGACGCCCGACGGGCAGGCGGCCAACCGCCGGGTGGAGATCGTGATCACCCACATCGTGCAGCAGGTGGCGCCGTGACGCTCCGGCGGCGCGTGGCGCTCGGACTGGCCGCGGTGGTCCTCGGGGCCGGCACCGCGCTGCTGCTGCGCCCGCACGGGCCGGCCGCGTCGCCGCGCCCGACGCCGAAGGTGTACTCGGTCGTGCCGCTGCCGGCCGTGATCGTCAACCTCGACGGCGCGGACGGGGTGCGGTACCTCAAGGTCCAGGTGAGCCTGGTCATGCGGGGCCCGATGGGGAAGGACGCGCTCGCCAAGATGGTGGCGGACCGCACGCCGGCGCTGCTCGACGGGTTGATCTGGACGTTCGAGGGCCAGCGGTACGACAGCATGCGGACGGCCGCGGGATTTCGGACGGTGACGGGACGGCTCCAGGCGCGGTTCGGCGAGATTCTCGCGCCGGCGAGCCTCGACCGCGTCTACTTCTCGGAGTTCGCGAGAGACTAGCGATGAAGGAGACCACCGCCACGCAGATCCGTGCGTACGACTTCCGGCGCCCAGACCGGCTCGGCAAGGAACAGCTGACGATGCTCGCCGGGATGTTCAACGCCTTCGGCCGGTTCGTGGCCCCCGAGATCGGCGGCCTGCTGCGGACCTCGGTGCGGCTGTCGGTGTCCGGGATCGACCAGTCGGCGTACGAGGAGATTCTCCAGAAGATGCCGCCGTTCGTGTGCGCCGCGGTGCTGCACGTCGCCGAGCTGGGCGGGTGGGTCGTCGCGGTGCTCCCCGCGGCGTCGGGCGCCGTCCTCGCCGACCTGATGCTGGGCGGGCGCGGGGAGATGGTCGGGCCGGAGCGGCCGATGGGCGAGACGGAGCAGCTGGTGCTGGAGCGCGTGTTTGCGCTGTGGCCCGACCACCTGCGGAGCGCCTGGCATCCCGTGGCCGAGCTCGAGGTCAGCTTGGACCGGCTCGAGGGGAGTCTCGAGTTCGTCCAGCTGGCGTCGGCGCAGGAAACCGTCGTGACCGTCCACCTCGCGCTCGAGGGGGTGGGGGACAAGCCCATGGCGATCGACGTGCTGCTGCTGCACACGGGCCTGCAGCCGCACCTGGCGCGGCTGCGCTCCGCGACGTGGGCGGCCTCCTCGCGGCAGCAGGTGGCAACGCACCGCGGCCGGGAGCTGGTGCGGCGGGCGCTCGTGGAAGCGACGCTGCCGCTGTCGGTGACGATCGAGGGGCTGCCGCTCGGGTTCGCCGAGCTGGCCACCCTGTCGGTCGGGGATGTGATTCCGCTTGGGCATCCGTGCTCGCGCCCGCTGCCGCTGTCGATCGAGGGACGTCAACTCGCGGTCGGGCAGTTGGGGGCGGTCGGCACCCGCATGGCCGTGCAGATCGTGGCCGGCGAATCTCCGCACTTCCAGGAGGAACCCGTATGAAGAAGACACCGGTCAAGTCGCTTGCGCCCGCGCAGCTCACGGCGGACGGGTTGGCGGGAGGCGCCACCGTCGCGATGGATGCGCTGCGCGACGTCGAGATGCGCATCAGCGTGGAAGTGGGCGGGACGCGCATCCCGATTCGCGACATCCTGGAGCTCCGCTCGGGCTCGATCGTGGAGCTCGACCGCCTGGTCGGAGAGCCCGTCGACGTGCTGGTGAACGGGCACCGCTTCGCGCTCGGCGAGGTCGTGGTCATCACCGACACGTTCGGGGTGCGGATCACCGAGATCTTGACGCCCCAGGTGCCGCACGGCGACGCGGAACGAGCCGACGGCGCGGACCAGCCGTTCGGCGCCGTGGCGGGCGCGACCGAAGCCTCGGCATGATGGGAGTGCGTGAGTGGTGGCGGCGGGCCCTGATCCGCAATCCCGCGGCGGCGGTGCCGGTCCGCGTGGTCGGGCGGGCCGCCCTGGGGGCGGGCCACGCCGTCTTTGTGGTGGACATCGAAGGCCAGCGGCTGGTCGTCGGCATCGCGCCGCAGACGATCGCGTCGCTCGGGGCGCTGCCCCGACCCGTTGAGGAGGATCACCGCTGATGCCGTCGATGCCGCCGATTTCGCTCCAGCTCGGCTCCCCCGGCGCCGGAGGCGGCGCCCCGATCGTCGAGCTGATGCTGCTGCTGACGCTGCTGAGCTTCGCGCCGGCGATCCTGATCATGTTCACGTCGTTCGTCCGGATCGTCGTCGTGCTGTCGCTGCTGCGGAACGCGATCGGCGCGCCGACGGTGCCGCCCAACATGGTCGTGACCGGCCTCGCGCTGGTGCTGACGATGTTTACGATGGCGCCCACGTTCCGCGAGATCGACCAGACGGCCCTCCAGCCGTACATGGCCGGCAAGATCACGATTCAAAAGACGCTGGATCTGGTGCAGCCCCCGATCCGGGCGTTCATGTTCCGGCAGACGCACGACCGCGACGTGGCGCTGTTCCAGCAGATGGCCCATCTGTCGAGGCCGGCGACGCAGGCGGACGTTCCGACGTACGTGCTGGTTCCGGCGTTCGTGACCAGCGAGTTGAGCACCGCCTTTGTGTTGGGGACGCTGGTATTCCTGCCGTTCGTTGTCATCGACCTGGTGGTCAGCAGCACGTTATTGTCGCTCGGCATGTTCATGCTGCCGCCCACCGTGATTTCGCTGCCGGTCAAGCTGCTGCTGTTCGTCCTGACCAACGGGTGGGACCGCGTGGTCGGCGGCCTCGTGGCCAGCGTGCACTGAGGAGAGGAGACGCGCATGACCGACGGGGCGGTGTTGACGCTGTTCGTGCGGATGCTCGTGGTGGTGGCGGAGGTGCTCGCGCCGCTGCTCGGCATGATGCTGACGGTGGGGCTCACGACGAGCATTTTGCAGGCCGCGATGCAGCTGCAGGATCCGACCGTGACGTACCTGCCGCGCCTCTTGGCGGTCGCCGCGGCGGTCGTGATCTTCGGCGGCTGGATGCTCGCGACGATGGTGCATTTCGCGTCCGGCATTCTCGACATGCTGGGGACCGTGGCGGTGCGGTGACCCGATGGCCCCGATGACCGAACTGACGATGTTCGTCCTGGCCGCATCCCGCGCGATGGGGATCTTCGCGGCGCCGGGGTGGATCGGCGCCGAGGTGCTGCCGATCCAGTTTCGCGCCGCCCTGGCCGCCGCGATCGGATTCGCGCTGACGCCGGACCTGCTGCATCGGGGGCTCGCGGTGCCGACCACGACCGGCGGGTTGGTCGGCGGGATCGCGTGGAACCTCGCGCTCGGGCTCGTGTTCGGATTCGCGATCAGCCTGCTGTGGAGCGCGGCCGAGATGGCCGGGTCGATCGCTGAACTCGCCGTGGGCCTGAACCCCGCGGGCATTCTAGGAGCCGGCGGCGGGCCGTCCGCGACGAGCCTCGGGCAGATCTATCCTTTAATGTTGGCGCTCCTGTTCTTCGGCGGCGGCGGGCTGGAACAGTGGATCCACGCCCTCGGCGACAGCTTTGCCACGATCCCGCTGACGGGCAGCCTGCCGGCCCGGCCCGGCCTCGCCGTGGTGGCGATGGTGGGTCGGCTGGTCGGGGTGGCCCTCACGCTCGCGGCCCCCGTGCTGCTCTCCCTCTTCGTCGTCAACCTGACCCTGGCCGTGGCGGGCCGGCTGACCGCGCAGAACGCGCTGTACATGGCGGCGCTGCCCGCGGAGCTCGGCACCGCGCTGATCGCGGTCACGATCACCGTGGCCGTGACCCTCGCGCTCGAAGGCCGGCTGCTCGGCGGCCTGGGTGAGATCATCGGGTCCGCCCGGCAGCTGGTGGTCCCGTGACGCGCGTGCGGCGTGCGGCCGGCACCGCTCGGCGCGGCGAGGCGGGATCCTCGGCGGCGGTGAGCCGCTGATGTCGCTCGGCGATCGCACCGAGGCCCCCACCCCGCGGCGGCGGCAGCGCGCGCAGACGGAGGGCAAGATCGCACGGACCGGGATGGCCACGGCCGTGGGAGCCGTCGGCGGGGCGCTCGGCATGCTCGCGCTCGGAGGTGGCTGGGTATGGGGCTGGCTCGAGCGGGCGATCACGCAGCCGTCTCTTCCGGTGCCCGCGGATCCCGGCATCCCGTGGGCGATGGGGTGGGTGCGGACCGCGTTGTGGACCGCGGCGATCCCGGTGGCCGTGGTGACGGCCGGCGCGTGCGCCGGGGCGCTCGCGCTGGGGTTGGCTCAGACCGGCGGGCGCGCCGCCCCCGCGGTCCTGCAGCCGCAGCTCTCGCGGATGAATCCGCTCGCGGGGTTCAAGCGCCTCGTGTCCGCGCGGATCGCGGTCGAGGTGCTGCGGATGGCCGCGATCAGCGTGGTCGTCGGGCTGCTGCTGAAGGCCGGCCTGCGGGACATCCTCAACCGGGCCACGGCCGGCGAGCTGGCGTCGCCGGACGGCGTCTGGCAGGTGCTGCGCGCGGTCGCGGGGCCGCTCCTCGCGCGGCTGTTCGCCGTCGGCGCGATCATCATGGCGGCGGACTACGCGTGGCAGCGGTTCCGGGTCGAGCGTGAGCTGCGGATGACGCGCCAGGAGGTCCGCGAGGATCTCAAAGAGACCGAAGGCGACCCGTACTGGAAGTCCCGGCGCCGCGCCCGGGCGCGCGCGATCGCGCGTGCGCGCATGATGCACGCGGTGCCGACGGCGGCCGTCGTGATCACCAACCCGACCGAAGTGGCGGTCGCCCTGCGCTACGAGGCGGGCCTCGCCGCGCCGCAGGTCGTCGCGAAGGGCCAGGGGCACGTCGCCGCGCGCATCCGCGCGGTGGCGTGGCGCGCCGGCGTGCCGATCCACCCCGAACCCCCGCTCGCCCGGGCGCTGTATGCCAGCGTCGAGGTCGGACAGTTCATCCCGCCGCGGCTGTACCGCGCCGTCGCCGAGGTCCTGGGCTGGATCTATCGCACGGCGCGGGCGGAGGCGGCCCGTGGCTAGCGTCGTGCCGGAGTCGGCCGGCGTGAGCGGCGTGGGCGGATCGCCGGGACGGCAGGCGCCGCGGACGCGAGAGGTGCGCCCCGCCCGTACCGCGCGTCCGGCCGCCGCGCCGGGCGCCACTCCGGCCAAGACGGCGGGGCGCCGGCTCGGCGACGTCCTCGTCGGCGGCGCGGCCCTGCTGGTCACGCTGCTGATCCTGGCGCCGCTGGCCCCGTGGATCATCGACCTGCTGGTGGCGGCGAACATCGCGGTGTCGGTGCTCGTGATGTTCGTGGCCGCGTACACGACGGACCCGCTGCAGTTCTCGGTGTTCCCGTCCGTCCTGCTCATGAGCTCGGTGTTCCGCCTCGCCGTCAACATCGGGCTGACGCGGCTCATCCTGCTCCAGGGCAGCGCCGGCAGCCTCATCGCCGCGTTCGGGAACGTCGTGATGGGCGGCAACGCCATCGTCGGGTTCGTGCTGTTCCTGATCGTGATGATCGTCCAGTTCGTCGTGATCAGCAGCGGCGCGAGCCGGATCGCCGAGGTCGCGGCCCGGTTCACGCTCGACGCGATGCCCGGCAAGCAGATGGCGATCGACGCCGATCTCAACGCCGGGGTGATCACGGAGGACGTCGCGCGCACCCGCCGCCGCGCGATCGAGCAGCAGGCGGACTTCTACGGCGCGATGGACGGCGCGGGGAAGTTCGTGCGCGGCGACGCGGTCGCGAGCGCGGTGATCGTGCTGATCGATCTCGTCGGCGGCATCGCGATCGCGGCGTTCATGCGCGGCCAGCCGATTCAGGACGCGGCGCAGGCCCTCACGGTGCTCACGGTGGGCGCCGGGCTCGCGGTCCAGGTCCCCGCGCTGCTGATGGGCATGGCGAGCGGACTGTTGGTGACGCGCGCGGCGTCCCGCGAGGAGCTGGGCGCCGAGGCGGTGGCGCAGATCACCGCGCGGCCGCAGGCGCTATCGCTCGCCGGGGCCATGGTCGGCGTGATCGCCCTCATCCCGGGCATGCCGAAGGTGGTCTTTCTCCTGTTCGCCGTCGGGCTGATCGTGGCGGGCAACGCGCGGCGGCGTCAGCCGAAAGCCGCGCCGGCCGCGGCCCCCGCGCCCGCGGACCTCGGATCGCCGCAGGCGATGGAATCGCTGCTCGTGGTCGAGCCGATCGAACTGCTGCTGGCGCCGTCGCTGGCGACGCTCGTGACGCAGGGGGACCTGGCGGACCGCATGGTGCTGGCGCGCCGTCAGGTGACGCAGCAGCTCGCCGTGCTGGTCCCGACGATCAGGATCCGGGACGTCGCGACGCTCGGCGCGCGCACCTACGCGGTGACGCTGTGGGGGGCCGAGGTCGGCCGGGGCGAGGTCTACCCCAACCGGATCATGGCCATTCCGACGGTCCCCAACCCGCCGGCCATCGAGGGCCTGCAGGCGAAGGATCCCACGTTCGGCGGGCCCGCGGTGTGGGTCGATCAGGCGATCAAGGACGACGTCGAGCGGGCGGGGTACCTGCTGGTGCCCCCGACGGTGGTCATCGCCACCCACATGGTCGAGCTGCTGCGCCGGCACGCCCCGGATCTGATGACGCGCCAGACGACCCGCGACATGGTGGAGCGGCTCCGCGGTCAGCACGCCGTGCTGCTCGACGAGGTCGTGCCGAAGATCGTGTCGCTCGGCACGCTTCAGCGCGTGCTCCAGGGCCTGCTGGCCGAGCAGATCCCGGTGCGGTCGCTCGTCCGCATCATCGAGGCGGTGGCCGATGGGGTCAACGCCAACCAGAAGGACCCGGCCGATCTCGTCGAGATGGCTCGGCGCCAGCTTGGGCCGGCGCTGTGGCAGTCGTACCTGGGCGCGGACCGGAAGCTGCCGGTGCTGATGCTCGACCCGGCGGTGCAGGACCGGTTCCGGCAGGCGCAGGACCAGCACAAGCCGCTGCTGGGGCTCGGGCTGAAGGAGGTCACGGTGCTGAGCGATCAGCTGGTCGCCGCGCGCGCGAGCGCGGCGGCGAAGGGCGTCTCCCCGGTGCTCCTGGTGCCGGGGTCGATCCGCAGCACGCTGCGGAAGCTGGTGTCCGCGCGGGTGCCCGGGCTGCCGATCATGGCGTACGAGGAGCTCGCGGCGGACGTCGCGCTCAATTCCTTCGGGATGATCTCGGTGCCCTGATGCCCGGCGTCGGCGAGTACGTGCGGATCGATGAATCGGCGCTGGTCGCCAAGTACCTGCCGATGGCGAAGCGCGTCGTCCGGCGGTACTTCTCCTACGCGGACGGGGTGCTGACCTACGACGACCTCGATCAAGAGGCGGCGGTGGCGCTGCTCGAGGCGATTCGGGCGTACGATCCGTCGCAGAACGGGCCGCTGGAGCCGTTTGCGATCCGCCGGATCCGCTGGCGCGTGCTCGACTACGTGCGCCAGCAGCTGCGGCGCGCGGGTCCGCGCCAGCCGGCGCCGCGCCAGGACGCCGCCTCGGACGCGTCGGACGGCGACGCGGAGCACGCCGAGGCGGGTGGAGACGAGGGGTCGGCCACCTCGTGCGTGGAGGAGGTGGCGCTCTGGGACCGGCTGCGCCAGCAGATCGACATCGATCCCGCGCCGACCGAGGCCGCGGCGGTCCAGTCGGTGATGGCCGGCAAGCTCGCCGAGGCGATCGGCAAGCTGCCGTTGGAAGACCAGCAGCTGCTCGGGCTCTATTGGACGCAGGAACTGACCTACGAGGAGATCGCGCACGTGGTGGGCAGCACGAAGCCGACGATCGGACGCCGGCACCAGCGCATTCTGCGCACGCTCGCGGAAGCGCTGGGCGGCGCGGGAGAAGGAGGGGACGCATGAGCGGAACGACGGCTGCGGGGGCGACCGGGGGCTCGATCAACATGCTGGAGCAGATGATCGACGTCGTGGCCAACAACCTGTCGAACGTCAACACGCCGGGGTTTCAGTCCATGATGATGACGGTGATGGGCGGGCAGCCGACTGAGATGCTTCGCTCGTCGGACGACGGGGTGGCATCCCTCGGCACGGTGGAGGGGATGCCGGCGGGGCTCGTGGTGTCCGTGAGCCAGCAGCCCGGGACGCTCCAGCCGACGGGCAACCCGCTCGACCTCGCGCTGCAGGGTCAGGGGTATTTCATCGTCGCGACCGGCCCCACGGGGGCCGCGCTCACGCGCAGCGGCTCGTTCCGCGTCGATACGACCGGCCAGATCGTCACGTCGAACGGCGATCCGGTGATGGGCGCGAACGGGCCGATTCTCATCCCGCAGAACACGAAGGTGATCAAGGTGGCGTCCGACGGGACCGTCAGCGCCGACAACGTGCCGGTGGGACAGTTCCAGTTCGCGGCGCCGCCGGCGCCGCTCGCCCTCGTGCCGCTCGGCGGGTCGCTGTACCAGAGCACGGCGCCGATCGTGCCGCCGGCCACGCCCCCGACCGTCATTCAGGGATCGCTCGAGATGTCCAACGTGTCGTCGGTCGAGCAGATGGTGCGGCTCATCACCGTGCTGCGGGTGTACCAAGAGTTGACGCAAGGGCTGCAGTTGGACGACCAAACCAAGAACCTGGCCACCTCGAACGTCGGCCTGGTCTCTTAGGACGAGGAGGAGAGAGACGATGCAGGCACTGCTGACGGCAAGCACCGGCATGACGGGGGAACAGACCCGGCTCGACGTCATCGCGAACAACCTCGCCAACATGAACACGCCGGGGTTCAAGGCGGCGAACGCGACGTTCCAGGACCTCGTGTACCAGACCCAGAGCGCGCCGGGGACGACGGCGCCGGGCGGAAGCGTCGTGCCGACCGGCGTGGAGGTCGGACTCGGGACGAAGCTCGCGGCCACGAGCCGGGTGTTTACCCAGGGCAGCCTGCAGCAGACCGGCAGCCAGACGAACCTGGCGATCTCCGGGGCCGGGTTCTTCCAGGTCACGCTGCCCGACGGGACCGTCGGCTACACGCGCGACGGTTCGTTCCAGCTCAGCGGCACGGGCCAGCTGCTGACCGCGGACGGGTACCTCGTCCAGCCGGCGATCACGATCCCGCAGAACGCCACGTCGATCGCGATCGGGGCCGACGGCACCGTCTCGGTGACCGTGTCGGGGCAGACGGCCCCGCAGACGGTCGGGCAGCTGCAGCTCGCGGAATTCCAGAACCCGGCCGGGCTCGCCGCGCAGGGGCAGAACCTGTTCACGGCGACGCAGGCGAGCGGCGCCCCGCTGGTCGCCACCCCGGGACAGCAGGGTCTCGGCACCCTGTCGCAGGGCTACGTCGAGGGGTCCAATGTCAGCCTAACCAACGAGATGGTCTCGCTGATCGACGCGGAGCGCGCGTACGAGGCGATGGCCAAGGTCGTGTCCACCGGCGACCAGATGCTGCAGATGGCCAACCAGATGAACGGATAGCCATGGGTACCCATCGCGGGTGGGCGCGCGGGATCGCGGGCGGCCTCGCGACGGTCGTCGCGGTCGCCGCCCTGAGCGGAGTTCCGGCGGGCGGGACCGAGGGGCTGACGGCGACCGTGGTGGCGCGGGTCGCCGCGGTCAGGTCCGTGGTGCGGCTGTCGGACTGCGTGCAGTTCACGGGGACCGTGCCCGACGGGCTCGGCGCGATGGGGCTCGCCACCGCGCCGCTCGCGGGCAGGCAGGAGGTGCTGACGCGCGGGCAGATCGCGGCCGTGCTCACCGGCATGGGCATCCGCGATGTCGCGTGGGCCGGGGCGGACGCGTGCGTCGTCACGACGCCCGCCGAAACGATCCCCGCGGACCGGCTGGTCGCGGCGGCGACCAAGGCGGTGGAAGACGCGCTGCCGCCGCCGGGGGCCGACGCCGCCTACGTGGTGACCCCGATGACGCAGCCGGACGCCGTGGTGGTGCCGGCGAGGCCGTGGACGCTGGCTCCGATCCTGCCCCCATCGGTCGGACTCGGCATCGTCACGGTGGGGATCCGCGTGATGGAGGACGGCACGCTCTTGCGGACGGCGATGATCCCGATCGAGATCGGGCTGCGCGCGTCGGTGCTCGTCACGGTCGACGCGCTGCCGTACCACACGGCGATCGGTCCGTCGGCGGTGCGTCTGGAAGTGCATACGACCACCACGCCCAACGTGAGCTCGTTTCACGATCCCGCGGCGGTCGCGGAGATGTGGACCACGCAGTCGATCCCCGCGGGAACGGTCCTGACCCGTCAGATGGTCGCGCCGATGCCCGCCGTGCAGCGCGGCGCGATGGTCACGGTCGTGGTGCAGCGCGGCACGCTGTGGATCAGCGCCGAGGGGCAGGCGCAGGACGACGCCGTGGTCGGGCAGATGGTGCCCGTCAAGATCCTGTCGACCGGGGTGACCGTGACCGGTCGGGTCACCGGCACCGATACTGTGGAACTCTCGCTGCCCTGAGGCGGCGGGAGCGATCGGAGGGATGAGGATGTTGCGGGGATATGGGTGGATCGCACTCGTGCTGTGCGTGCTGCTCGGCGGGGCGCCCGCCTGGGGCGCGAATCCCGACGCGCCGCCGGCGGGGAGTTTGTTTGTCGACCCCATCGCCAGCGCGGTCGGCGACATCGTGCTGGTGCACCTGACCTCGTCGTCGGTTCAGGCGACGGTGAACGGGACGTCGACCACGACGACGAACTCGCCGTTGGTCAGCATCTTTGTGTCGCAGGGGCTGCAGACCACTCAGGGCTCGGCGACGACCTGGCAGAACGCCCTGACGGGCGACTTCGCGATGCGCGTCACGGGCATCGCGCCCGGCGGACTGATGACGGTGCAGGGCTCGCGCCAGTTCAGGCTCGACGGGAACCTGCAGACGATCACGATTACCGGGGTGCTGCGCGCGCAGGACCTCGGGTCCGACGATTCGGTCCAGGGCTCGCGGCTGGCGGACGTGGTGGCGACGATGACCGGCCACCTCACGACCGTCCAGCGATTCACCATCTGGGATGCGCTGGCGATCGCGTTCGGCGTCGGCATCATCTTGAAGCTGATCCCGGCGCTGTGAGCGATCCCGCCGCGCTTCGGCGCAGGCCGCGGCGCGCTCGGGCGGAGCACGTGAAATGGGACGAGGAGGATCGATCATGCGGCGTCATCTGGTAGGGTGCGCAGTGGGACTGCTCGTCGCGGTGCTCGGCGCCGGCGCGGGATGGGCGCAGGTCCAGAGCGGGGTGGAGGTCGGCAGCCTGGCGACGGTCTCGGGCGTGCACGATCATCCCCTGGCGGGCTACGGGCTCGTGGTCGGTCTGGCCGGGACGGGCGACAGCAGCCAGGCAACGTACACCGTGCAGACGGTGACCAACATGCTCGCGCGGTTCGGCATCCACGTGCCGGGCGGGTCACAGATGAACATCGGCAACGTGGCGGCGGTCGTCGTGACGTCGTCGCTGCCGGCATTCGCGCCCGACGGCCAGCGGTTCGCGGTGACCGTGAGCTCGATGGGCAACGCCACGTCGCTGCAGGGCGGGGTGCTGCTCCAAACGCCGCTGCAGGGTCTCGACGGGCAGGTGCACGCGATGGCGCAGGGGGCGCTCAGCATCGGCGGCTTCAACGCGCAGCAGTCCGGGTCGAGCGTGCAGGTCAACCATCCGACCGTGGGCATGATGCCGTCCGGCGGGCTCGTGGTCGCGCCGATTGACGACGCGCTCGCGGTTGACGAGCACGGCGACGTCCGGTTCGCGCTGAGAAACCCGGATTACCAGACCGCGGCCGTCATCGCCCAGACGATCAATCAAATGGGGCTCGGCCAGGCCGTCGCCCAGGACGCGACGACGATCATCGTGACGCCCCCGATGGCACAGGCCGAGGCCCCCGACGCGTGGATCGGCCAGGTGCTGGGACTGCGCGTCGCCCCGCACGTGTCGGCCAAGGTCGTCATCAACGAGCGCACCGGCACGATCGTGGCCGGGGGGGACGTCCATCTCATGCCCGCGGCGATCGCCAACGGCTCGATCAAGGTCATCATTACGAACACGACGCAGGTCAGCCAGCCCGGGCCCTTCAGCAACGGGACGACCCAGACGGTGCCGAACGCGCAGATCTCGGTGCAGCAGGGCAATAAACCCATGCTGCTGGTGGGCGGGGCGGCGACGCTGAGCGACCTTGTCGCCGCGCTCAACTCGCTGGGGGTGCCGCCTCGCGACCTCATCACGATCATCGAGTCGCTGCAGCGGGCCGGCGCCCTGCAGGCCGACGTGGAGGTGATCTGATGGCCGCCGTCGAGCCGGCCGGCTTGGGGCCCGCCGTCCCCGCAGCGGCCTCGGCCCCCGCAGCACCGGACGCGAAGCTCGTGAAGGCGAGTGAGGACTTTGCCTCCATGCTGTGGCAGGAAGTGCTCCATACCGCCCTTCCGACGGACACGCTGATGGGAGACTCGTCCGGCGGCGCGGACATTTATGGAGGGCTCGTGGAGCAGGGGTTCGCGGACGCGGTATCGCGGGGGGACAACGGTCTCGCCAAGATGGTGCTGGACTCGCTCACGCATCACGGGCAGGGCTCGAACCCGAACAAACTTTCGGGTCCACACACCCCATAAATCGGCCCAGGCGGGCTGTGTTGTAAGAGGGAGCGGGGGTCATGCCCGCTCCCTCTCGCCTTTTGCCTGGTTTGGACTCCCAGGGATGCCGGCCGGCTGTCCTGGCCCAGGGCCCAAAATCTTTCACTGTGAGTCGATTTTCCGTGAGACAACCTCCGGCCGCCGCCGTCTTCAGAAACAGAGGACAACAGTACCGGCACGGTCCCACAGCACCGGCCGGCGGCGCAGACAGGAGAGGTGGTTATGGACCGGATCAGCCCGCTTCAACCAGGCGGCGTTCCTGGACTGACAGCCCCGATCACGACGCCGGCCGACCAGGCCGCGGCGCAGGCCGTTCCGCCGACCGCAGGTGGGGAGACCGTCCCGCCGGCCGCGGTTACCGTTGATGTCCAGGGCATCCACGGGCACGGCGGTGTCGCACCGCAGGCGGCATCCCCGGACAAGATCGCGGAGCTCTCGGCCGCGGTCGGGTCGGGCCAGTACCAGCCCGACCCGAAGGCGATCGCCGCGGCGATCATCGCCGCGTTCACGGGTGGGCAGTCATGAGCGCGACCATCGAGCGCGAGAGCGCACCCGCCGACCTCGAAGGCATGATCCTCAGAATCGCGATGCTCGCCCAGCAGCAGCAGGCCGGGATCGTGCGGCTCGAGCGCGAGAGCGTCGAGACCACGACCCAGCAGCTCGCCGAGCTGGTGACCTCGCTGCGGAGCGCCGGCGTCACCGACACCAAGGCGCGCAGCGTGATCCAAGAGACCCTCGCCGTCATCAGCACGAATCTCGCCCTGCTGCGAGCGCTGAAGGCGGCGCGCGAGCGGCTGGTCCAGTACCTCGGTGATTCGGGCCCCGCCGGCGGACTGCTGGTCAACCGGGTCGTCTGACGCCGATGTCTACCCTCCCCCTCACGCTTACCGGCGCCCTGAGCGCCGCGCGGACCGCGCTCGACGCCGCGTCGGCCGAGGCCGCGGTCAGCACCCAGAATATCGCGAACGCCGCGACGCCCCTGTACGCGCGAGAGCAGGTGGACCTCACCACGTCCCCCAATGACTCGGGCGTCGCGATTAACAATATCGAGCGGTTGGTGACTCCGACCATCCGCTCCTCGTTACTGAGCGCGCAGGGCCAGCAGAGCGGAGCGTCCGAGTCCAGCCAGATCCTGTCCCAGGTCCAGGCGCTGTTCGGAGAGCCGAGCAACGGGCTCAGTACCCAGTTGACCGGGTTTTGGAACGCCTGGCAGCAGGTCGCGAACTCGCCGTCGGACCCGGGGGCCCGCGATGCGCTCGTCAGCGCGACCACGCAGCTCACGACGCAGTTCAACACCGTGGCCGACGGCCTGACCGCCCTCCAGCAGTCCTTGGTCCCGGCCATCGGCCAGCAGATCGACCAAGTCAACTCCCTTGCCCAACAGGTGGCGAGCCTGAACGGCCAGATCACAAGCGGCATCGCCGGCGGGCAGAACGTGAACTCGCTGCAGGATCAGCGCGATCAGCTGGTCAGCCAGCTCGCCGCGCTGGTGGGCGCGGCGCCAACGGCGCTCCCGACCGGGCAGCCGACCGTCGTGGTCAACGGACAGCCGCTCGTGGTCGGCCAGACTGTCTACGCGCTCCAGGCCGCGACGACGCCGACGAGCGTGAGCGTCACGTGGGCGGCCAACGGCCAGGCGGTGAACCTCACGGGCGGCCAGCTCGGGGCCGAGATCCAAGCGGTGACCAGCCAGATTCCGACCGTGCAGGGGCAGTTGAACGCGGTGGCGGCCGGATTGATTCAGGCCGTCAACACGCAGAGCCAGGCCGGGTACACGCTGGACACGCCTCCGGTGACGGGGGTCGCGTTCTTCCAGGGCACGGGAGCCGGCGACATCGCGATCAATCCCGCGATCGCCGCCAACACCAACGAGATCGCCGCGTCCGCGTCGGGCTCGCCGAACGACGGCGCCAACGCGCAGCTCATTGCGAACCTGGCCACCGCGGCCGGGATGAGCGGCAGCACGCTGACGCAGCAGTACAACGCGCTCGTCGTGCAGGTCGGCACGATGCTGGCGACCGCCAACCAGGGCCAGACGACCGCCAACAACCAGGTGACGTCGTTCGAGCAGCTCGATCAGTCCGTCTCCGGCGTGTCGACGTCCGACGAGCAGACCGCCCTGCTGCTCGATGAATCGCAGTCCCAAGCCGCCTCGGCGGTCCTGCAGGCGGTCCAGGCGATGCTGAACGGCCTGCTGACGGCCGTGGGCGTGTAGGAGCGGACCGATGCGAGTCACCAACTACGGCCTGAGCCTCGCGCTCTCGAACATCCTCAACAACGATCAGAGCAACCTCTCGCAATTGAGCGTTGACGCGGCGAGCGGGAGTCTCGTCCAGCAGCCGTCCGACAATCCCGCGGCGATGGCGCTGATGCTGCAGGACCAGGAGCAGATCGGCCTCAACCAGCAGGGGCAGCAGACGGCCGCGGTGCAGACCGCCACGCTCTCGCAGACCGACACCGTGCTGCAGACCGTCACGCAGGGCCTCGGACAGGCGCAGACGCTGCTCGTGGAGGCCCAGAACGGCACGCTGACCGCGAGCGACCTGACCGCGCTCGCCAGCCAGCTGCAGGGGATCCTCGGGAACATGGTCTCGCTGTCCAACACCGAGAGCGGCGTGGGCCGCTACCTGTTCAACGGCACGTCATCCGCCACCCCGTTTACGCAGACCGCGACGTCCATCACCTACAACGGGAATCAGAACACCTCGACGGTGTCGCTGAGCCCCGGGACCGAGATCACCGTTGGAGAGCCCGGAACGGCGATCTTCCTAGCCCAGACCGACATGGCGACCGGCAGTCCCCAGTCGGCGGGGGTCCTGGGGCTGAACGGCACCTTCACAGTCGACGGTCAGACCGTGACCGTCACCGCGGGCATGACGCTGGCGCAGATCGCCACGGCGATCAACGGGGCCAACGCCGGCGTCTCCGCGACTACTGTGCCGGTGGCCGGGGGGCAGCAGGAGCTTCAGATCAGCAGTGTGTCGACGAATCCGCTCGTCCTGGTAGACGGCGGCGCCGGCGTGCTGCAGTCGCTCGGGATCGTCAATGCGATGGGCGGGATCGTCAACGAGACCAAACCCAACAATCTGTTCGACGCCCTGCAGGGCGCGCTGACCGATCTCCAGACGAACAACGTCGCGGACTTGGCCAACCGCCTGACCGAGCTTCAAACGGCCCAGACCACCGTCAGCAGCATCGACGCGTACATGGGCAGCCAGCAGGCGGTCGCGCAAAGCACGAACACCCGGCTCCAAAGCCAAGACTCGGCCATCCAGGCGGAGGTGAGCCAGATCTCGGGGGCCAGCCAGCAGGCCGAGATTTACGCTGAGTTCCAGACCGCGACCACGGCCTACAACGCGGCGATTGCGGCCGCGCAGACCGCGCTCCAAGACGCGAAGACTGCCGCGTCGCTCGGATAAGGAGAATACGCCGATGTCGAGACTTGTATTCAACAGGGGGTGGGGCTGCCAACGAACTCTTCGCAACGACACGGTTCACCCGGGCAATTTGATTGAAGGAGACCTCTCATGAGCCTGAGCATCAACTCCAACGCAGGGGCAGTCCAGGACCTGTACTATCTGGGCAACGCCCAGATGTCGATGAGCACCGCGATGCAGCGCCTGTCCTCGGGCCTGCAGATCAACAGCGCAGCAGACAACCCAGCCGGCTTGGCGATCAGTGCCAAGATGCAGAACCAGGTCTCAGGGTTGAACCAGGCCGTGGCGAACGCGCAGACCGGCATTTCGCTCCTGCAGACGGCCGACGGCGCGCTGAGCCAGAGCCAGTCGATCGTGCAACAGATGCGCACCCTGGCCGTCCAGGCCGCGAACGGCACCTTGACTCCGACGGACCGGTCCACGATCCAGGATGAAGTGAACCAGCTCGCGAACCAGCTGACCAGCATCGCGCAGCAGACGCAGTTCAACAGCAAGAACCTGCTCGACGGCACGCTCCAGAACGTCAACCTGCAGGTCGGCGCGAACGCGAACCAGACGATCGGCTTCTCGATCGGCGCGATGGACGCGAACTCGCTCGGACTGCAGACCCAGCAGGCCTCGATCGCCAGCGGTTCCTGCGCGGCGACCGACTTCGTCGGCGGCAACGCCCCCACCGGCTCCGCGCTGGTGGCCGGACAGACATACTCGCTCACGTTTGCCGCGACGACGTCCGCCGCGGCCGGCGCCGACATCCAGACGCCGACGATCGCCGCGGGCAGCGCCCTGGCCGGCGGTGCCTATACGGTCGTCCTGAACTCCGACAGCTTCGCGTACGTCGTGAACTCCGTGACGGGCGTCACCGTCGCGAAGTCGACGGTCCAGGTGGCTGGCGACGTGATCAACACGGTCATCAGCTTCAACGACCTGACCAACACGAGCCAGCAGGATCTTCAGCTCAGCGCCAAGGTCGCGGTTCCGAACGCGCCCGCCTCGGGCACGTCGACCCTCGGCACCCTGACCGTCACCGTGGCCCTGAACGTCATGAACGGCGCGACCGTGGTCGCGACCGCGACGAACCCGAGCGCCTCGGCGAACGGTGCGATCACGTTTGTCGACGCGACGACCGCGAGCATTAACGACCTGGTGCTTCAGGCCGGGTCTGACGGCGTGACCATGGCGTCCGGTACCGCGATCGGCAACTTCTCGCTTCAGGCCGGCGGACCGAACGTGCTCGATGCTGGCAACGCACAGACTTCGATCACGTCGCTCGACAACGCGCTGACCAGCGTCACGAACCAGGAAGCCCTGATCGGCGCCGTGCAGAACCGCGTCCAGGCGACGATCAGCAACCTGCAGGTCACGTCCCAGAACCTGCAGAGCGCGAACGGCGTCATCGCGGACGCGAACATTCCGCAAGAGATGATGCAGTTTACGCAGGCGCAGGTGCAGTTCCAGGCTGGCGTGGCCATGCTCCAGCAGGCGAACGCCGAACCGACGCTGCTGCTCCACATCATCACCGGCTAAGGCCGGGCAGGTACCGCGGGGTGGGTGGGGGTTACACGCCCCCGCCCACCCCCTCGGGAGGGACTCGATACCATGTCGCTGAGCATCGGCTCCAGCAGCAGCGCTCCGGTCTCGTTCACGGGCATCGCGAGCGGGATCAACTCGACGTCGATCATCCAGGCGGAGCAGGCGCCGCAGACCGCCGTGATCAACGAGTATCAGTCCCAGGTCGGCACCTACACCGACGCCAACACGGCGTGGCAGACGATCCTGACCGACCTGCAGGGGATCGGCAGCCAGGTGACGACCCTGCAGGATCCCCTCACGTTCCAGGCCATGGGGGTGCAGTCGAGCAACTCGGGCGCCCTGACCGCGACGGCGTCGTCCGGCGCTCCGGCCGGCAGCTATCAGCTGACCGTCTCGAGCCTCGCCCAGGGCCAGGAGTCGGTCAGCACCGGTAGCGTCAGCGATCCGACCGCGCTCGACTTCGGAACCGGCACCCTCTCGATTCAGGTGGGCACCGGCTCGCCGACGTCGATCACGATCGGCTCGGGTCAGAACAGCCTCAACGGGATCGCCGCGGCGATCAACGGAGCCGGCATCGGCGTGACGGCCCAGGTCGCCGAGACCGGGATCGGGACGTATCAGCTCCTGCTGACGGGGAACCAGACCGGTACCACGAACGGGTTTACGGTGACCGACAATCTGTCCGGAGGCGGGACCGCGCTCGGCCCCTTCGATACCGTGCAGGCCGCGCAGGACGCGCAGTTGACGCTCGGCAGCGGGGCCGGCGCGCTCAACGTCACGTCCGCCTCGAATACGGTGACCTCGCTCCTGCCGGGGCTCTCGCTGTCGCTCCTCTCGCCGGGCACGAGCACAGTGACCGTGTCGCCCAACACGGGCAGCGAGACCACGAGCGTCCAGAACTTCGTCGACGCCTACAACCAGCTCGCGAAAGACATCAACACGCAGAACACCTACGACACCACTACCCAGACGCCGGGCGGCCCGCTGTTCGGCAACCCGCTGTTGAATCTCGTCGGCGGCACGCTCGCCCAGACCGTGATGAGCCCGGTCGCCGGGGCCCCGGCGGCGGTCAACAGCCTCGCCATGATCGGCATCAGCATGACCAGCAACGGCACGCTTGCGGTGAACAACTCGGTCCTGCAGTCGGCGCTGCAGCAGAATCCCCAGGGCGTGCAGACGCTGATCCAAGGCGTGGCGAAGGCGACCGGCACCGCGCTGTCGAGTCTGGATCAGACGAACACCGGCGCGGTTCCCGAGCAGATCACCGCCAACCAGAGCCAGATCCAGAATCTGACCACCACGATCAACACGATGCAGGCGCAGTTGCAGCAGGAGGCGCTGATCGAGCAGCAGCTGTTCACCGCGATGGAGCAGACCGTGAGCCAGAACCAGGGCTTGCTGACCCTGCTCGCGGGCGAGACGGCCCTGCTGAACGGCGGCGGGACGAGCGGTTCGGGCTCGAGCAGCGCGGCGTCTGCCGCGAACAGCCACAGCGGGTCGAGCTCGGGCTCGACGGGAGGCTAGCCGGCGATGGCGACAGTTGACAGCCGGGTCGAAGCGGCTCGCGCATACCAGGCCGCGAACGTTCTCACCGCGTCGAACACGGACGTGCTCTTGCTGGCCTACGATACCGCGCTGCACGAGTGCGACCGGGCGGCCGCCGCCGTGGCGGCCGCCGATCTCGACACCGTGCGCAAAGCGGAGCGGAGGGTCACGCAGGTGCTGCTCTTGTTGATCAGCGCGATCGATCCCGGCCCGGACCCCGTGCTCGCGGGGCGTCTGCTCACGCTCTATCAGTGGTGTCTCGCCCGGCTGGCGGAGGGGCATCAGTCGGATAGCGCGACCTACGCGAAGGTCCGGACGGTGCTCGCCAACCTTCGCAGCGCATTTGCACACGCGGCCGAGGCCGCGCGGGAGTCCTCCAATGCCTAAGCTCTCCGTCTGCATGATCGTCAAGAACGAGGCGGCCAGCCTGGCCGGCTGCCTTCGCAGCGTCCGCGGGGTGGTCGACGAGATCGTCGTCGTGGACACCGGCAGCACGGATGAGACCGTCGAGATCGCGCGCGCCGAGGGCGCCCGGGTCACCCGCATCACGTGGCGCGGGGATTTCGCCGCCGCGCGCAACGCCGCGCTCGACCAGGCGACGGGCGACTGGATCTTCGTGCTCGACGCCGATGAGGAACTCGACGATACGTCCGCGACCGCGGTGCGCGCGGCGGTCGCGGACCCTTTGGCGGAGGCGTACTGGGTGCGCATCGTCAGCTATCTGGGCGACTCGCCGGATGAGCAGCTGAGCGTCGAGAACCTGTACCCGCGGCTGTTTCGGCGCCGGCCCGCGTATCGCTTCGCCGGCGACATCCACGAACAGATCCTGCCGGCGCTCACCAGCGCCGGCGCTGAGGTGCGCACCAGCTCGATCACCCTCCTGCACTACGGCTATCTCGTGCCCGTGGTCGCCCGGCGGGGCAAGATCGCGCGCAACATCACGATGCTCGAAGGGGCGCTCAAGAAACATCCCAACGATCCGTACCACTGGTTCAACCTCGGTACGGAACACCTGCGCGACCGCCACCCCGTCGAGGCCGAGCGCGCGTTTCGCAGGTCGCTGAAGCTCCTCGGCGCGAAGGCGCCGCGCTACCTCTCCGTCATCGTCCGCAACCTCACGCTGGCGCTACGCGACCAGCGGAAGGATCAGGCGACCCTGGAGCTGCTGCGCCAGTACCAGGTGAAGTTTCCCGATTACACCGATCTCCACTACTTTGAGGGGCTCGTGTGCGCAGATTTGTTCGATTGGGACGGCGTCGAAGCCGCGATGCGGCGCGCGCTCGCGCTCGGCGACGCGCCGTCCGACAACTATCTCGTCCTGCGCGGCGCGGGCAGCACGCTGCCCTTGGTGTGGATCGCGATCGCAAAGATGGAACGCGGGGAGGACGCCGTGCTGGCCCTGCAGACGGCGGCCGACGCGGTGCCGCACGATCCGAACGTCCTTGAGCACCTCGTGCGCCGGTCGTGCAGGTCGGAAGGCACCGCCAAGGCCCTCGAACGGGTCCGGCCGATCGCCCGCACCGGGAGGGTCGCGGCGCGCCGCGTCGCGCGTGCGTTCGCGAAGGCCGGCGCGTACGACGCGGCGCTCGAGGTTCTCTCACCCGAGGATACTGACGACGGGTTCGTGACGCTGTTCCGCGGCGAGTGCCTCTTCCGCCTCGGGCGGCTCGAGGACGCGTACCGGGTGCTGGGCGAGGTGCCGCGCAACAACGCCGCGCTGCTGCCCGCCCTGCTCCGGCGGATTCAGACGGCGCTGGTCATGGGCGACGTCGCGCGCGCGCGGACGATGCTCGTCGAGGCGCAGTTGGTCCAGCCGCACGGACTCGAAGCCGTGTTCCGCACGTTCGACGCGATGCTCGCCGTGTGTGAGGAGACATCCCGGCTGGTGGAGATCCCCGATACGGACCGGGCGATCGCGATTCCGATCATCCGCAACGTGATCCGGTCGGCGCTCGCGTGCGGCGCCACCGCGCTGGCCTCCTCGCTGTCGCTGCTGCTGCGGCTGTCGGGCCTGACGGACGGCGAGGCGCTGTGCCTCATGGGCAAGCTCGCGTATCTGGAGCGGCAGTACACGGTGGCGGGGCAGTTTCTCGGCCGGGCGTTCGCGCTGCGAGGACTCGACGCGGAGGGGTGCGCCATCGCCGCCGATCTGCATCGGCTGGCGCAGAACTACGACGATGCGCTGACGCTCTACCAGGCGTTCGTCGCCACGCGCACGCGCGGCGCGTTGAGCGTGTATCTGGAGGCCGCCTCCGTGGCGCTCAAGCTGCGGCGGCTCGACGATGCGCTGACGTTCCTGGACGCGGGGCTCATGGTCTACCCATCGGCCACGCTGCTCGGGAAGGCCCGGACAAAGATCGCGTCGATCAGTCTGACCGACGCGTTCCGCCCGACGTCCCAGCCGGTGGCGGCGCAGGCGTAGGTCGGGTTGCACGACAGGGGAGCTCGAGTGAATGAAGCGATTGCTGATGATCATCGTGCCGGTCCTCCTGCTTGCGGGCGGCGGCGGATTTGCGTACACCCACATGAAGCAGCCGGCGGCCCACGCGGCGCAGCCGAAGGTGGTATCCAATACCGTGACCGCGGCGCTGCCCGCCGCGACGATCAACCTCAGCGGCGATGACGGGTTCCAGTACCTGGAGATCCAGGTCGCCGTGGTGATGCAGGGCAGCGCGACCTCGGACGTGATGAGCAAGATGGTCGATGACAAGAAAGCGGCCCTGCTGGACGCGTTGAACAAGGCGATCGAAGGGCAGCGGTTTACCTCGATGCGGACGGACGAGGGGATCCAGACGCTCAGCACTACGCTGGAGAGCCGCTTCAGCGAAATTCTCGCGCCGGCGCAGGTCGTGCGCGTGTATTTCGAGCAGTTCGTGGCCGACTGAAGGGGCGCGCCGGGGGGCGCCGCCGCCCGTGGGCCCGAATCCGGGAGGGAGACCATGCTACACCGTTCAGCGCTGGCATCTCAAGGCACCGCGCGCGCCGAGGTCGCGGGGAGCGCGGCCGCGCCGGTGCGGGAGACCCTGCGGCACACGCGGGGACTGCTGGTGGGACTGGTCGTGCTCGCGGCCATCTTCGCGGACCTCGCCAGGACGTCCGTGACGCGGGGGCAGATCCCGGACGGGCCGCCGTTCTCGGCGCCGGAGGACTGACGGGGGCCGGCACTCAGGCCGTTCGGATCGCGGCGGCTTCCTGGAGGCCGAGCTCGACGATCGCGACCTCGCGCATCCGGAACTTCTGCACCTTCCCCGTGACCGTCAGCGGGAAGGCGTCGGTGAACTTCCAGTACCGCGGGATCTTGACCGTCGCGATCTTGCCCCGGCAGAACTGCAGCAGTTCGTCCTCGGTCACCTGGGCTCCGTCGCGCACCTTGATCCAGGCCATCACCTCCTCGCCGTACTGGCGGCTCGGCACGCCGATCACCTGGACGTCGGCGACGGCGGGGTGCGTGTACAGGAACTCCTCGACCTCGCGGGGGTAAATGTTTTCCCCGCCCCGGATGATCATGTCTTTGAGGCGGCCCACGATATTGACGTATCCGTCCGCGTCCATCGTCGCAAGATCCCCGGTGTGCATCCATCGGGCCTCGTCGATTGCCTCGCGGGTCGCGGCGTCGTTGTTCCAGTAGCCGAGCATTACCGCGTAGCCGCGGGTGCACAGCTCGCCGGGCACGCCGCGGGGCACGACGGCCCGCGTGACGGGGTCGATGATCTTGATCTCGACGTGGGGGTGGACCCGCCCCACGGTCGCCACCCGCTTGTCGAGCGGGTCGTCGAGCGCGCTCTGGGTGGAGACCGGCGAGGTCTCGGTCATCCCGTAGCAGATGGTGACCTCCCGCATGCCCATCTGCGACTGGACCCGCTTCATGATCTCGACCGGACACGGGGAGCCGGCCATGATGCCGGTGCGGAGGCTCGAGGGATCGTACTCCGAGAACCGGGGATGATCGAGCTCGGCGATGAACATCGTGGGAACGCCGTACAGCGACGTGCACCGCTCCGCCTGGACCGCCTCCAGCACCGCGAGCGGGTCGAACGCCTCGCCCGGCACGACGATGCACGCTCCGTGCGTGGTGCAGGCCAGGTTGCCGAGCACCATGCCGAAGCAGTGGTAGAACGGCACGGGAATGCACACGCGGTCGCGGGTCCCGTAGCGCAGCGCCTCCCCGATGAAGAAGCCGTTGTTCAGGATGTTGTGATGGGAGAGCGTGGCGCCCTTCGGAAACCCCGTCGTGCCCGAGGTGTACTGCACGTTGATCGGCTCGTCGAACTGGAGCGCCGCTTCGGCGGCGGCGAGATCGCGTTCGGAGACGCGCGCGCCGGCGTCGAGCAGCGCCTGCCAGCCGTCGTCGAGGACGATCCGTTCCCGCAGGGCCGGGCAGCGCGGCCGCACGTCCTCGGCCATGCCGACATAATCTGACTGGCGGAATCCCCGGGCGAGCAAAAGGACGCTGACCCCGGACTGCGTGAGCGCGTATTCGAGCTCCGTGGTCTTGTAGGCCGGGTTGATGTTGACCAGAATCGCGCCGATGCGGGCCGTCGCGTACTGCGTGACGACCCACTCGTAACGGTTCGGCGCCCAGATGCCGACGCGCTCGCCCTTCTGCACGCCGCGGGCGAGCAGCCCCCGCGCCGCCTGCGTCACCTGGCCCCAGAACTCGCGGTAAGTCGCCCGGTAGCCCTGATGGCGCACCACGAGCGCGGGACTGTCCGGGGCGTCCCGCACGGTGCGCCTGAGGTTGTCGCCGATCGTCTCACCGAGGAGCGGCGTTGGATGCGCGCCGTGCGCATAGGACAGCTCGCGCATGATGGTCTCCCCCCGCGTGCACCTGGTGCGTGCGCGGCGTTTGGGAGAGGTCTTCGAACAGCGGGGGAGATCCCCTGCCGCGTTGTAGGATGCCATTATCTCCGGCAGTTTGCCACGTGAGTGTTCAGCGAACGTTCAGCGAACGGCACGTATCATTTCAGCAAACGCTTGTGCGCCGCTTCCACCCTGTACTATTCCTCGCCGAAGAAACGACGCCGAATGGTCTCGTTGAAGGGCAGATCCGGTCCGCCGAAAATGTGGTCCGGGATTCGGGACGGATCCTGTTGGTGGAGTGGCAACACACGCGCCCGCCGCGCCTCACCGTCCGGTCCCAGGTCGCGAAACAACTCTCTAAACCAGCCCTGCACCGCGTGGAGCACGCCGTAGTAGCGGTCGTGTTCCGCCGCGTACGCGTGCGCCGCGGTGTCCCAGTCAGCGTCGTGACGCAGACAATCCCGCAGCACCCGCGCGTCCCGCAGCGTCAGCGACATACCGTCACCATTCGTCGGATCGTTCGTGGCCGCAGCGTCGCCGATGAGCACAACCCCGTTGCCATACGGGTGGTTCACCCATCGATCGGCGGTATCAAAGGTCGCGAGCGGGCCGGCCGGCCTGGCCTCAGCGAACAGCTGGGCTGGCGCCCCGGCGCTCCTCGCCGCTGCGACAAAGTGAGGCACGTCTGCCTCGCCCCGGAGCGGAGATACATCATAGCGATGGACGTAGTAGAGCCGCACACGACCGTTCCCCTGCGGGAAACACAGGACGGCGCGGTCCAGCTGCGTGGTGAAGATGCGCACCCAATCGGTCGGGGCCGGCATCCCATCAAAGAGCAGCCCCGCTATCAGCGAGAGCTTGGGGTCGCGCCGCACCGAAAACTTTCCCCATCGGCGCGCCAGCGAGTTTCGCCCGTCGGCAGCGACCACGAGCCGGGGACACCAAGTCTCAACGCCGCCGTCGCATGCCGCCGTCACCTCCGGCGGTGCACCACCCCGAACGTCTCGCACGTGGACGCCGCGTCGAACGCACGCGCCGGCGTCTGCGGCTGCCTGAAGCAGAGCCTCCTGCATCGCCGGATGGTAAAACTTCAGCTCCGGTGCGCCGTACTGCGCGACTAAGTCGTGGTGAAGGACCCGCGTCTCGCCGCGGTATCGCTCGAACCAAGGGATCGTATGCGCGCACGTCGATTGAAGCAGATCAGCGATGCCCAATCGCGTGGCCTCGATCACGCCCCAGGGATGTACGGCTTCACCACGCACGCGGTCTCGGAACCGTGTTTCTCGCTCGAGCACCAGCACGCGCGCGCCGCTTTCCGCCATGACTTTGGCGAAGGTCGAGCCGCCAAGACCGCCTCCTACGATGACGATATCGTACGTGGTTTTCAGCACAAGGCTCTCAGTTCAGGCGGCACGGACATGCTGGGCTGAGGAGCTTGCGTGGTGCGGGGGCGGCACCACGCTGTAGGCTTGTCTAAGCCAAGGCGCGTTGAATTCTCACGTCTTGTCCGTTCCAACCCCATGAGGCGCGAGTAGCCTGCTACATCGGCGGCAAGGATCGCTGCCACACGGCGGGGCGCGGTCATACCTCTGCCCGCCGCCAAGCCGCCGGTCTCTTCGCAGCCCGCTTCTTCGGCCGACGAGCCATTCGTCAGCTCCCACGACAGACATCGACCTGTCGCGGTCGGGGTTCGGCGGGTCGGGAGTCCGGACCTTCGGGGCTTAGCGGTGAGGCACCCTTACCGCGGTCGGTCGACCGCCGCGCCGTTGGTGCTGTTATACCGCCCGGCGACGTCGATCTAACGTCGGCGGGCTGCTCCCGGACCCTCCGCGAGCCGGCCGCTGTTCGATCGTGCGTCCCATGCGCGACTGTTGCCGAAATCTTTGCCTGTCCTTCGCAGACCCCCGCACCGTCGATTCCGGATGTGCCGAGATAATGGCACTGCCCGGCGGTTCGCGGATGTCGCCGCGGCCGGCGCACGTGATGCTGCCGCGGCTGCGGCCGGCGATCACCGCGCTCGGGCTCCTCGTGCTGCGCAACACCTGGACCGAGTGTCTGGCCGCTGCTGGCGGCGCCCGCGACGTCGATGCACACGATGCAGACAGGCATTGCGCAGTTTCTCGGAGAAGGCGCCGGGTTGTGGGGTCCGCTGACCGCCGCCAGCGTCCTGGTGTGCGCGCCGGCGGTGCCGGCCTATCTCTTCTGGCAGCGGCAGATCATCGAAACGTTCGCGGCCGCGGCCGGGAAGTGGCCTCCGGCCGGACCCAATGACGGGGCGCGTGCGCCCCGCCCAGAGGAGGCAGACGACATGCGCGTGCTCGTGACCAACGACGACGGGATCGGCAGCGAGGGGTTGCACGCCCTCGTGCGGGCCTTCGCGACCGCCCACGAGGTCATAGTGCTCGCGCCGAGCGATGATCGCAGCGCCTCCAGCGCGTCGCTGAGCGTGCGCCGGGACATCGACGCGCAGGACGTCCCGGAAGTCGTGCGCATGGGGGCGGCAGCCGCGTTCCAATTGGCCGGGACGCCTGCGACGTGCGTGCTTGTCGCGGCGTTCGGCACCCTGGTGCCGCGCCCCGATCTCGTCGTATCGGGCGTCAACCCCGGGCCGAACCTTGGGTGCGACACCTATTTGTCCGGCACGGTCGGCGCCGCGCGGGTCGCAACGACCCTGGGGATCCCGGGGATCGCGGTGTCCTGCCGTCGGGACCCCGCCGGTCCCGCGTGGGACACCGCCGCGCGGACCGCGCGGCGAGTCGCCGAGTTGCTGGCCGGGCGATCCCTCGCCGCGGATGCCGCGCCCGGCCACCGGACGCCCCTCGTCAACCTCAACGTGCCGTCTGCCACACCCCGAGCGGTGACAGCGACGATCCTGGCCGGGTGCCACATCGTGGGGAACACGGTCGTCGAACTGCCTCGACCGGCCGGAGAGACGCGGCGGGTGCTGCGGCTGGAATTGACGGTCCAGCAGCCCGCTACGCTCGAGCCCGGGACCGACGCGTGGGCGTTCTTTTCCGGCGACACGTCCGTGACGGTGTTGGACCACCCCGGCGACCGGCCGACGGGGGCGGGCGGAAGCGGTCGGACGGACCTTGCGCACTATCTCGTCCACCATCTGGGCCGGGCGGGCAGTGCGCGGCGCGGACCCGCGTAGCGCGCAGGCCGCGGCCGCCGCGGTGGCGTGCTTCGCCGGCGACGTCGTTCGGGCCAAGGGACTCCGGGACACTGCAGAGAACGTCGAGTGACTACGACTGATCGGCGCGGGACACCGGGGTGTGCGCGACGATGATGTGGATCGTGCTGAGCCTGGTCTTTGTGACGTCCGGCGCACTGGTCGCGCCCGCGAGCAGCGGCGTTCCGGCCGGGATCGCGCACCATCGGACGGTCACGGGTGCTCCCGGGGCACCCGCCTTCCGGGGCGTCAGCCTGGCCGCGGTCGTCAGAGGTGAATCGGTTCGCGGCGAGTTTGTCAGGGTGTGGCCGTCGGCCGAGCCGCTCCAACCGTTCCGCGCGCTGCGCGGCAATCCGCTCCATCGGTCACGCACATTGTCGACCGCGCGCACCGGGTGGCGTGTTCCGCCGGCGCTCGCCATCCGCGCGCGTTCGTCGAGCGAGCTCGGACCCGCGAGACGATCCTCGGGTCCAATGTGGGCTCACGCGCCCCCCACGTCGCCTCGACGCATTCGGCACACGGCAACGCCGTGGGCCCGGGCGACTCCGTCGCTCGCGGCGCGACCCGCGCGTTGGACCACTAGTCTGATGGAGAGGTGAGCACGATGCAGCTAGGGACGCTCGACCTCAAGAGCGGTACATGGCTCGCGGTCAACTGCGGCAAGTTTCCGAGCGAGAAGAACTGCCAGCTCGTGATCATGGCGCCCGAGCACCAGCGCGCCGACCTGGTGGAGGCGGCCTGCGCGCACGCGATCAAAGTCCACGGGCACGCGGACACCCCGCAGCTGCGGCAGGAACTCGGCAAGGTCCTGGAGACCGTGCAACTCTAGACTGGGAGCGGAGGATGCCCGATGATCGTCCATCACGCGTTTCAGATCCACCCGAACGACAAGGAGCAGGTCAAGCGCGAGCTGCGCAAGCTCCAAGCCGTCGTCGCACGGCACGGCGGGCGGAACTTCCGGTACTACGCGTCGATGACGTCCGGCAGCCCGAACCGGCTGTTCATCTACGAGATCGATTCGTTCGCGCACTTTGACAGTCTGAACGCGGATCCCGAGTTCCGCGACGTCAAACTCGATGCGCTGTACTCGGACGCCACCGGTACGACCTGGGGCGAGGTCTCGCTGGCGCCGTAGCGGCGCCGCACGTGGAGGAGGGGGGCCGCGCGGCCCCGCGTGGCCGCGCGGCCCGCCGCGGCGGGCAGGAAGTTGATCGGGGGCGGGTCAATTATCGCGGGGGCAGCCTCTCCGCGAAAGGAGATCCGCATGGGGCCCGTGGATGAGGATCTGAAGCAGTATGTGGACGGCGGGCAGGGCATTTTGACCGTGCGTGGGAGCAAGATCCATCGTGGGTGGAACGGGATTCAGTATAAGACCGGGCTGTCCGCCAAGAACGTGGGCGCGAAGCAGCTCTCGATGAACGTGGCGACCATTCCCCCGGGCGGCGTCGCCTACGCCCACATCCACGTGGACTTCGAGGTCATGCTCTACATCGTCCAGGGACACGTGCGGCACGAGTACGGGCCGGGGTGCGCGCTCTCGATCGACAACGAGGCGGGCGACTTCATTTTCATCGAGCCGGGCGTGCCCCACGAGGTGTTCAACCGCAGCGACACCGAGCCCGTCGTCGCGGTCGTCGCGCGCTCCGACGCGTCGGAATGGGAGCACATCATCAAGTACGACCGCGCAGGAAAGCGCCCCCTCACGGACTAGGCGGTTCTCGGCGGCCTCTGTGCGCATCGGCATCCTCGGGGTCCCGCTCGACCTCGGCGCGAGCCTGCGGGGGACCGACATGGGGCCGAGCGCCATTCGCTACGCCGGCCTCGCCGACGCGCTCGGCGCGATCGGGCACACCGTTACCGAGTTCGGCAACGTGACGGTCCCGGTCGCGGGCCAAATCCAGGGCGGGACCGCGCTGCACTATCTCGAGGAGATCGTCGCGGTCTGCGAACGGGTCGCCGATGCCGTGGGGAGCCTGATGGACGGCGGGCACGTGCCGCTCGTGCTCGGCGGTGATCACAGCCTGGCGCTCGGCACGCTGGCCGCCGTCGGACGGCGGCATCCGGATCTTGGGCTGATCTGGATGGACGCCCACGGAGACTTCAACACGCCCGAGACATCCCCGAGCGGAAACATCCACGGCATGCCGCTGGCCGCAATCGTCGGGCGGGGCGATCCGGTGCTGGTCAACCTCGGCGGGCGGCACCCCAAGGTGCGGGAGTCGCAGACGGCGCTCGTCGGCGCGCGCGACCTGGATCCGGGCGAACGCCTGGCGCTGCGGGACTCCGACGTCACCGTGCTGACGATGAAGGAGATCGACGAGCTCGGGGTCGCCGCGGTGATCCGGCACGCGCTGCGCGCGGCGACCGGGGACGGGAGCCGTCCCCTGCACCTCAGCCTCGACATGGACGTGGTGGACCCGCTCCGGGCCCCCGGGGTCGGCACACCCGTCGACGGGGGCCTCAACTTTCGGGAGGCGCACCTGGCGATGGAGTTGATCAGTCAGTCGGGCGCGCTGGTGTCCATGGAAATCGTCGAGTGCAATCCCATCCGCGACCAGGAGAACCGCACCGGGCGGCTCGCCGCCGCGCTCGCCGCATCCGCGCTCGGGAAGCGGATCTTGTGACGGCCGGGCCGCCCGCGCTTAGGTCCCGTCGAACCGTGTGACCCGGAACGGGTCGAGATCGACCCCGGGATCGCGGCCGAGCGCGACGTCCGCGACGACCTTGCCGCTGAATGGTCCCAGCTGAAGGCCGGACGGGCCGTGCCCCGTCGCGAGGTAGACGCCCGCCACCGCGGGGACGGCCCCCAGCACCGGCAGGCCGTCGACGGCCAGGGGACGCAGGCCCACGCGCATCTCGTGAATCTCCCCGTCGACCAGGCCCGGCGCCGCGCGAAGCGCTTCGGTCAGGACCTCCCGCACGCCGCCCGCCGTCAGACGCGGGTCGTACCCTGAGCCCGTCTCCCGGCTGGCGCCGACCACGACGCGGCCGTCCGGCCAGGGGACGATATAGTGGCCTCGGAATCCGTTCACAATTGTCCAGTCGCTGACGTTCACGCCGCGCATTTTCAGGTGGATGATCTGCCCCCGCTGGGGCTCGACCGGGATCCGCACGCGCAGCTGATCCCCGAACGCTTTCGACCACGCCCCGCCGGCGATCACGACGCGCGCCGCGGGGCAGGCTTCCCCGTCGATCACCACCCCGGTGACGCGGGCCCCATCGGTCGTGAGCGCCGTCGCGCTGCCGCGCCGCACCTCGAGGCCGCGCCGCTGCGCGGCGTTCTGCAGCGCCTGCGCGAGGAGGCGGCCGTCGACGCGCGCCGCGTGTCGGTGATACACCGCGCCCAGGACGGTTCGAAACGCCGGGAAGAACCGCCGTGCCTCGTCGGGGGTGATCTCCCGGAGATCCTTGGGGGCGGGCGTGCCGCGCGACCGCTGCCGGGCCAGGATGCGGTCCCGGCCGGCCGCGAAGGCGTCCACCTCATCTTCCCCGGTCGCCGCAAGCACCAGCCCGCATCGGGCGTAGCCGGTGTCGACGGCGCCGTCGGCTTTGAGGGATTCGAGCAGCGGGGGGTAGTAGGCGCCGGCCTGGACGGCAAACTCAAACCAGTGAGGCAGCCCCCGCGTCTCCGTTTCGGGGGAGATGATCCCGGCGCCGGCGCCGGTCGCCCACCCGGCGTCCCGCCGATCGACGAGCGTGGTGCGGGCGCCGGCCAGCACGCAGTGGTACGCGGTCGAGAAGCCGAGCAGTCCTCCCCCGATCACGATCACATCCGTCATACGTCGTTCGGACCCCCTTGTGATCTTCGCCGCGCTACTCGCCCGCCGGGATCGACATGATCGCCGACCGCTGGATGTCCTCGTAGCGGACTTTGCCGATGTCGAACGCCTCGATGTTCGTGCGCAGCTTCTTGAACGTCTGGTCGAAGCTGGGCAGCGTCTTGCGCTGACGCGTCAGCGGCGTCGTTCTCGACAGCACATAGTTCTTCACGTACGGGTGGCGGATGCCGCGCTTCTTGATCTTCTCGACGACACCGCCGAGCGCCTCATCGGCCTCGCGGACGAGCGCGGCGCGCTCCTCCCGTTCGGGCAGCGTCTTGCGAAACGTCCCGCCGAGAAACTTGTCGACCCGCCTGAGGATCGGCGCGAATGCGCCCCCGGCGAAGCGCTTGTTGGCCTCGTAGAGCAGCCCGAGCGTGATGAAGTGCGGGGCCTCGAACTGAAACGCGTAGTCCTCCTCGCCCTCCGACGGTTCGGACTCGACGAGGCCGCGGTACATGCGGATCACTTCGAGCGACTTCTCCTTGAGGTTGTGCGCTTTCTCGGTGTTGAGCGCGAGGATCTGGAAGGCGACCTCGTGCTCCGGGACGACGATGGCCGGGATCATCGCCACCTTCATCTTGCGCAGGACCTCGCGGCGGTGGTTGCCGTTCGGCGTCCAGTAGCGGCCCGGCTCCGGCGACATCACGACGATCGGGTCGACGAACCGGTCCAGCTTCTTGATGACGCCGGCGAGCCGCTTCGCGTGCGTTGGCGAGAGATCCCGCTGGTAGGGCGTCGGCTCGACCCGGTCCATCGGCAGCAGGGAGAAGATCTGCCAGTGGTCCCCGACCGGCTCCCGGTAGATGGCGAGCACGTGCCCGCCGTCGCGCTCGATCTGCTCCGCCACCGCCGCGGCCGCCTTGGCCGGCGCCTCTTCCGGAAACACGGTCCAGTGCGCCATGGGCGTCACCGCTCCTCCGCTCGTCGCACCGCGCCGCGGGTCCCCCGGTCGTCGAGGGCCGCGTGCGTCGTACGCGTGAGGTTCGACCGGCCGCGGGCATCCCCCTGGCCCGGCGGACCTTCCCGGATAGGTGCCGCCGGCTCCCCCCGAGAAGCAGGAGCGGGGGCGTCCGGGGGCGCCCGAGAGGCCACATCCGGCGGGAGGCAACATGGCCAGCCAGCTCGAGACCCGCATCACCCACATCGCCGACGAACTCGACGGCACGATGGGCGTATACGTCCACGCGCTCAAGAGCGGGGACACGATCGCCGTCAACGCGGACGATCCGTATCAGATGGCGAGCGTGTTCAAAATCCCGATCCTGGCCGAACTGCTGTGCCAGGTCGAGGCGAAGCAGCGGTCGCTCGACGACCGCGTGGTCCTGACGGACGCGATGAAGTCGCCCGGCTCCGGGGTGCTCAAGGAGCTCTCCGCCGGGACGTCGCTCACGCTGAAGGACTTCGCGACGCTGATGATCATCGTCAGCGACAACACAGCCACCGACATGCTGCTCGGGCTCGTCACGAAGGACGCGGTCAACGCGCGGCTGCGGCAGTGCGGGCTGACCCGTACGACGGTGTCGATGAGCTGCCGCGAGCTGCTGTACGATGTCGTGGGCCTCGGGGACGCGCCGGACACGCCGGAGACGCGGCAGACGGCGCTCGGCCGGCTGCGGCGCCGCGAGATCGACCTCAACGCCCGCATGTACCACGACCCCGCCGCGAACATGACGACGCCGCGCGAGATGGGGGCGCTGCTCGAAGCGATCGTCCGTCCCACCCTCGACGGCGGCGCGGCCGCGGCCGGACCGCTGTCGCCCACAGTGTGCCGCGGGATGCTCGACATCATGCGGCGCCAGCAGGTGCGCAACCGCCTGCCGCTGCTGCTGCCGCCGGGCGTGGAGATCGCGCACAAGACCGGGTCGGTGTCGCGCGTCAGCAACGACGCCGGGGTGCTCTACGCGCCCGGCAGCGTGTGCATCGTGACCGTCTTTACGCGGGATCTCGGAAGCGACCTCGAGGGCGCGGCGGCCATCGGGCACGTGGGGCGCGCGGTTTACGACGCCTACGCCACCTAGGCGCACAACCTGATGGAAGACGCCGCGACGGCGGAGATCTCGAGAAGCCAGGTGTGGCAGTGGATCCGTCACGGGACGCCGCTCGCGGGCTGCGGACGCGTGACGCTCGATCTGGCGCGCCGCGTGTGCGAGGAAGAGATCGTGCGGCTGCGGCGTGAGCGCGGCGGCCGCGCCGCGGACACGCTCGATCAGGCGCGGGCGCTGTTCGAGGACGTGCTGCTCGGAGAGACGTTCGTGGAGTTTCTCACGATTCCCGGCTATGCCGCGTTGGACTAGCGGCCGCAGAGGAGACGCCAGATGACGGGACGAGATGCCTGCGCTCGCGGCCGGGTTCCCGTCGTCGCGGCCGGGTCCGCGGCGGTTCCGCGCGCGTGACCGCGGACCCGCTCGGGTCATTACCGCCCCGCGCTGGGGCGCCCCGTCGCGGGGCCGCCGTCTCGCGCGCGGCGCGGCTCCGCCTGCATAACCTCCAGGCCGAACCTCCTCCCGCCGGTCGCACCGCCTTTCCCGGCGTCGACATCTGGCGGTGGCAGTACTTCGCGGGTGTTCGGGTGCCGCGCTCGATCCGCATTCCGATCGACGACCCCTGGGGGTGGCGGCTCCATCCCCAGCACCGCCGCGCGTACGACAAGCTCTTCATCTGCTGGAGCCAGAGCGTGACGCACGCCCCGCACGGGGTGGCGCCGAAGCGGTTCCCGGTGTTCAGCAAGCCGATCGTCAACCTGCACGGCATGGGCGCCGGCGGGTACGTGATCCGGTCGGCCCGGGAACTCGAGGCGCGGTTCGAGCCGGGGCATCTTTGGATGAGGCTCTTGACCGGCCGACATCTGAGTACCGACGTGGCGCTCGTCGGCGGCGTGCCGTGCTGGTGGCGTCACACGGTGGGGCACCGGCTGCCCGCGGGGATGTTCGACTACTGGGAGGTGCTCGCGCACCGGCTGCCGCGGCTCGAGGCGCGCTGGGGCCGGTGGCTTCGCGAGCACCTGCACGGATACACCGGGATCGTGAATTTCGAGTCGATCGGCGGCGTGATCATCGAGTGCCATCTTCGGATGGCGGAACAGTGGGTCGATCTCAACGGCCCGGGGTGGCTCGAGAGCGTGGTGGACCTGTACGCGCGGGGACGCTGGCGATTCAACGACCGGCCGCGCGCCGGCTACAGCGTTGTCCTCTTCGGATCGCACGGCCGGCGCTACCGGATCGACCCGGACGCGGTGCAGGCGCTGCGGGCGGTTCCGGGGGTCTCCAGCATCCAGATCACGTTCGACGTTTGCAAGCCGCTCGAACAGCACGCGATGCCGCCCGGCGGCTTCCGGATCGCGATCGTCAACAGCTGGGACCTCGCGACCGGGCGCGCCGTGCGCGCCCGGCTCGCGCGCCTGTTTACGTTCCCCGGCGAGAACGGCGCGGCGTCCCACCGGTCCGCGCACACGTCGCGGTAGGCACCGGGCAGGGCACGCGGCGCATCTCGGAGAAGCACAAGGAGCCCATGGCTTGCGCCCCGGCGCATGCGTGGGCGGAAATCGATCTGAGGAGGCGGTTCGGATGGCAAAGACCAGCGTGGACGGCAAGACGCGCTCCCGCGCGGTCACGGATGGGCCCGAGCGCGCGCCGCATCGCGCGATGCTCCGGGCGACCGGTCTTCACGACGACGATCTCAAGAAGCCGCTGGTCGGCGTCGCGTCGTCCTGGAACGAGGTCACCCCGTGCAATTTGAACCTCGACGTGCACGCGCGTCTGGTGAAGGAGGGCGTGCGGGCCGCTGGCGGTACCCCGATCGAGTTCACCACGATCGCGGTGAGCGACGCGATCTCGATGGGGCACGAAGGGATGAAGGCGTCGCTGATCAGCCGCGAGGTCATCGCCGACTCAGTCGAGTTGATGGTGATCGCGGAAGCCTTCGACGGCCTCGTGGCCATTGCCGGCTGTGACAAGAGCCTCCCCGGCATGCTGCTCGCGCTCGCGCGCCTGAACGTGCCGGGCATCTTCCTCTACGGCGGGACGATTCTCCCCGGGCAGTTTGAGGGGCGCGACGTGACGATCGTGGACGTGTTCGAAGCCGTGGGGGCCCACGCGAACGGCAAGATGACCGACGAGCAGCTGTACCGCCTGGAATGCGTGGCGTGTCCGGGCGCCGGCTCGTGCGGCGGTCTGTACACCGCCAACACGATGGCTTCGTGCGTGGAGGCGCTGGGCATGGCGCTGCCGGGCAGTTCCTCCGTGCCGTCGGTGGACCCGAAGCGTCCGGACGTCTGCCGGCGCACGGGCGAGGCGGCGATGCGGCTGCTGCGCGACGGCCTCCGCCCGAGGGATATTCTCACGCGCGAGGCGTTCGAAAATGCGATCACCGCGCTCGTGGCGATGGGCGGGTCGACGAACGGCGTGCTGCACCTCCTGGCGATTGCCCGCGAAGCCGGCGTGGATCTGGTGCTCGCCGACTTCGACCGCATCAGCCGGCGCACGCCGTATATCGCCGACATGCACCCGGGCGGGCGCTACCTGATGGTGGATCTCGATCGGATCGGCGGCGTGCCGGTGGTGCTCCGCGAACTGCTCGACGGCGGCTACCTCCACGGCGGCGTGATGACGGTGACGGGAAAGACAATGGCCGAGAATCTCAAGGACGTCCGGCGCCCCGAGGGCCAGTCGATCGTGCGTCCGATTGATCAGCCGATTACGCCGAGCGGGACGCTGGCGGTGCTGTCCGGCACGCTCGCGCCGGACGGCGCGGTCATCAAGACCGCGGGGCTTCGGCGGCAGAGCCTCCGCGGGCCGGCGCGCGTGTTCGAGCGGGAAGAGGACGCGTTCGACGCGGTCGTCAACAAGCGTCTCTCGCCGGGCGACGTGGTCATCATTCGCAACGAGGGACCGAAGGGCGGTCCCGGCATGCGGGAGATGCTCGCGGTCACCGGCGCGCTCTACGGCGCCGGGCTCGGCGAAGACGTGGCGTTGATCACCGACGGGCGGTTCTCGGGAGGGTCTCACGGGTTGGTGATCGGACACGTCGCGCCGGAAGCGGCGCACGGCGGACCGATCGCCGTGGTGCGCGACGGAGACACAATCCACATTGATCTGCCGAGCCGCCGCCTCGACCTGGAGGTCCCGGCGGAAGAGGTCAAAGCCCGTCTGCGTCAGTGGAAGGCGCCCGAGCCTCGCTACCGCACCGGTGCGCTGGCCAAGTACGCCAAGCTGGTGTCGTCGTCGGCGCAAGGCGCCATCTGCGGATAGCGGCCGCCGAGCCGATCGGAGTGCTCCCGGCCGCGACGATCCTGTCGCGGCCGGACCGTTTCTCCCCCGGGGACGCGGCCGCCCGGACCCTGGGTCCGGGCGGCCGGTCTCAGAGGTCGACTACTGCGCTTGAACGTTGGGCGCCTGCGGCGTGGCCTGCTGGTCCACCCAGTAGTAGCCGTTCTGATCCACGCCCTGGCCGACGGCCGACTGGTCGGTGCTCATGCTGTTGTCGGCAAACGCCGCCGACGCGCTCACGATCAGGGCCCCACCCATCAGTACAACTGCGAGAAGCTTACGCATGATCATCATCTCCTTTTGTGTTGTTCGGCACTGCGAGGTCTCTGCTACTGGTGCGGTGTAGCGGGCGCCAGCGGTATGCCCTGCGGGTCGATCCAGGTTCCATTCCGATCGCTGTTCTGTCCCGAGATCGACTGCGTGGCGCCTGTGGTGCCGTTGGCGAACGCCGCGGACGCACACACGATGAGGACACCGCCCATCAGCACGATCGCGAGCAGCTTGCGCACGGGGGGGGGTCACCTCCTTTCATCGGTGGATCACAGACGCTCAGCGCCTGTTTGTCACTTGCTGTTCTACCCAGAGACAACCGAGGATAGCGCGTGAGCATTCCGAATTGCGCGAGGAGTGACGGGATTGTTACGGTTTCACGCGCGCCGGAGAGCGTCGCCGTGTCGGCGATGGCGTGCCGCGTGCGTGACCGTGTCGTTACGGGGCGTGCGATGATGCGGGAGTGTTGAGCGGCAAGATCTCTTATGAGCTCACGAAGGCAGTGCTCGCCCGGGCGCAGCACGAGGGCGTGCATGAAAACCTGCGCTCGCTGAATCGGGCGCAGACGCGTGCGCGGGAGTTGCGCGATGCAACACTGGTGCCGCAGCCCGTTGCGGCGCCCGCGCCCGTACCGACGCCGCAAGTTCTACGTTTGCGCGCGGTTGAGGTCGCGAAGATGGTCTAGGGTGAACAGACTCTGCTGTATTAGCACGGCGTAGTCACTGCCTCGCAAGCGTGGTACCGGAGCGAGGCCCGACGCCGGGTTCACCGAGACGGATGAGCCTTAAGCATGATGGAGCTGAATACGCGGTTCGGCTCCCTTAGGCACGCTTGATTAGAACCACGTGGGTCGCTTTTGGCGTGGACACGTGCTCGGTGCATTGGTACCCAAGCTTGAGCATGTCGATATTTGCGAACAACAGCTCGCCCGACCCAAGCAGGATCGGTGAAATAGCGAGATGGAGGTAATCAATCAGCCCAGCCCGCACACACTGTTGGACCGTGGCGACGCCTCCCCCAACGCGAATATCTCTTCCGTTTGCTGCAGCGGTAGCGCGCTCCACGGCGGCATGAATGCCCTCGGTAACAAAATGGAACGTAGTCTCGCCCGCCATCGAAATCGGGGCTCGCGAATAGTGGGTCAATACGAACACTGGAGTGTGATACGGTGGATTTTCACCCCACCACCCGTTCCAGCTTTCGTCGGACCAGGACCCTCGGACCGGCCCAAACATGTTGCGACCGATGATCCATGCCCCGATATTTTCGAAACCTCGAGCGGCGAAATCATCGTCAAGTCCCGTTGTGCCGCCGTCCGTTCCATGCATGCGCTGAAAGGTCCGAGTCGGAAACATCCAATCGTGCAACGCCAGGCCGCCAACGCCGAGCGGATTCTCAAGGCTTTGGCTCGGCCCAGCACCGTACCCATCAACCGAAACCCCAAATGCATGGACTCTCAGCTTAGGCATGAGCGGAGACCACCTCCCCGCGCGGCTTCATGGCCGGCGCATGCGTCGTGGGTCGTCCGTCATCGTCCGTGCGGGGCGGGTTAACGCGTGAGTCTTCGCTTGCGGTAGGAATCCTTCCGGGCGATCTTGCCATCTCGAAACTCGAACAGGTCGCACCCGCGGGCTTCGATGCGGCTGCCGTCGGGACGCGTCGCGACCATGGTCCACTCCGACACGCCGCGCTCTCCGAACGCGCTGTGCCGCGCGTGCATGTACCGTACGTCGGGCAGCATGTTGAAGATCTCCTCGATCGCTTCACGGACCGCAGCCTGTCCCTCATAGCGGCGTCCCCACGGATCGGGGCCGCCGGACGTCTCGAAGACGCAGTCCTGCGTCATCGTCTCCAAGATCGCTTCGGTGTCGTGTCGGCTCCAGGCCGCCAGGTGCTGGACGAGCAGATCTTGATAGGCTGAGGTCCCCGCCGACGGGACCATGGTCCCCTCCTCGAGACGTCCGATTGGGCCTAAGAATTCTCCCCCGGCGCAGGGACCCCTTGGTCGCGCCGGGAGGGGGCATTCCGTCCCGGCGCGAACCCTCTTCCCTGTATGGCCGCCCCCACCGCTCTTCAACTCTGGGCCGGCTGGCCGCACGTGTTGCGCGCCCAGCAGTTTGATCCCCCAGCATTGGACTGTGTGTTCCGGGAAGCCCACCTCGCGGAAGAGATCATCGACGGGGGCGGCAGCAACCTCCTCAAGGGCAAGATCGTGCTCACGCTGTTCTACGAGCCCAGTACCCGAACCCGTCTGTCGTTTGAGTTCGCGACGTACCACCTCGGCGGGCGCGTGCTGTCGTCTGAAGCGGCCCGAGAATTCTCGTCGGCGGCGAAGGGCGAGTCGATCGAGGACACGATCCGGGTCGTCTGTCGGTACCGCCCGGCGGCGATCGTGATCCGCCACTATCAGGAAGGCGCCGCGGAGCGCGCCGCCGCGGTCGCGCTCGATCCGCGCAGCGGCCGGCCCGTGCCCGTCTTCAACGCGGGTGACGGGCCGGGGCAGCATCCGACCCAGGCGCTGCTGGACGCGTACACCATCTGGCGGCACCGCGGCTCGCTCGAGGGCGTGACGATCGCGGTGGCGGGCGACCTGCTCTTCGGCCGGACTGCGCGGTCGCTGTGCTATCTGCTCGCGAAGTATCCGGGGACGTCGATCCGCATGGTGGCGCCTCGCGCCGTGCAGATGAAGGAAGACCTGCTGCACTACCTGCGCCGCCACAAGATCCCCGTCACGCAGACCGACGACCTCCGCGAGGGCGTGCGCGGCGCCGACGTGCTCTACGTGACGCGGATCCAGAAGGAGCGCTTCGGTGACGACGTCGCCACGTACGAGCGAATTCGCAACGCCTTTGTGGTGACGCCCGAGATCCTGTCCGAGCTGCCGGCGAACGCCATCGTGATGCATCCGCTGCCCCGCGTCGAGGGGATCCACTCGGAACTTCCGACGTCGGTGGACAACGACCCCCGCGTGATTATCTTCGAACAAACCGAGGCCGGGATGTACATCCGGATGGCCCTGCTCAAGCTGACCTGCGCGGTGGTTCGCGGGAGGGGTTGGGCCGGCCGCTAGGCCCGGTGCCGCATCGTCACACTCCGCTGGACCGACTGGAACGCCGATCCGCTGGTGGTGGGCGCGCTCGTCCTCGGCGCGCTCGTTTATCTGTGGATCGCCGCGCGGTTTCCACCGCGGCACGGGCAGGCGTGGTACTTCTGGAGCGGCTACGCCGTCCTGACGCTCGCCCTGCTGTCGCCGCTCGACCGCGGCGCGGTGTATCTGTTCACGCTCCACATGCTGCAGCACATGCTGCTGCTGCTGGTGGCGCCGCCGCTGATCGCGCTCTCGATCCCCCCGACGCTGCTCGGCTGGGTGTTCCAGCGGCCGGCCCTGCGCCGCGTGCTGCGCGCGGTGTGGGCGCCGGTGCCGGCGTTCCTGGTGTTCAACGGGACGCTGCTCGCGTGGCATCTGCCGGCCGCCTACGACGCGACGCTTCGGTCGCCGTGGCTCCACGCCGCGGAGCACGTCTCGTTCGTCGTGGCGGGGCTGATTTTTTGGGGGGTCATCGTCTCCCCGGCGCCCGCGCTGGTGCGCGCGTCGTTCGGCCTCAGGCTCGCGATGCTGCTCGGGGCGGACATCGTGAATTTCGGCCTCGGGTTCGCGCTCGCGTTCGCCGGCCACCCGTGGTACACGCCGTACCTCCACGTGGCGCGCTTGTGGGGGCTGTCGCCGCTCGACGACCTCCGGCTCGGCGGCGCGCTCATGTGGGTGATGGGGCAGATGATGTACGTGGTCCCGGTGTTGATTCTCGTCAACGTGATCCTGTGGCGCGACAAGGGCCGCGGGGTCCCTGAGGCCGGAGGACCGACCCTCCAGCGCAGCCGGTCCACCGCCCGCCGCTGACGGGGAGGAGGACCCGCGCGCGGCGAATATACGGGGGGCCGCGCGGTGGTACTGTTGCGGCACAGGCGCAAGACCAAAGGAGCGTGCGCATGCATCTTTCCAAGGCCGCCCGTGAGATCACGCCGTCGATGACGATCGGCATGGACGATCGCGCGCGCCAGTTGCGGCGCAAGGGCGTCGACGTGCTGAGCTTCGCCGCGGGGGAGCCCGATTTCGACACGCCGGAGCCCGTGAAGGACGCCGCGATCACGGCGATCCGCGAAGGGTTCACGAAGTACACGGGGCCGGCGGGCATTCCGGAACTGCGGCAGGCGATCGCGACGCGGCTGCGCGACGACTACGGGGCGGCGTACGCGCCGGAGGAGGTCGTCGTGACCGCGGGCGGCAAGCCCGCGCTGTACTTTGCGCTGCGCGCGCTGTGCGACCCCGGGGACGAGGTGCTGGTCCCCATCCCCGCGTGGGTCTCGTACATGGAGCAGGTTCGGCTGGCGGGCGCGGTGCCCGTCCCGGTCCCGACCGACGCCGCGCACGACTGGCAGCCCACCGCCGCGCAGGTCGCTCCGTTGATCGGCCGTCGTACGCGGGCGATCATCGTCGACTCGCCGCACAATCCCACGGGCGCCGTCTACACCCGTGAGACGCTCGCCGGCCTCGTCGAGCTGGCGATGCGCCACGAGAGCTTCACCCTCCTGAGCGACGAGATCTATGAGAGCATGGTCTACGACGGGGCGCAGCACATCTCGGTCCCGGGGACGTGGCCCGAAGCGCGCGACCGGATCGTCCTGCTCAACTCGATGTCGAAGACGTACGCGATGACCGGCTGGCGGATTGGGTACGCGGCGGCGCCGAAGGCGGTCGCGTCGGCGATCACGGACATCCAGGCGCACCTGTCCGGCAACCCGAACTCGATCGCCCAAAAGGCGGCCCTGTACGCGCTCACCGCGCGCGTTGATCTCTCGGCGATGGTTCGGGAGTACGACGCGCGGCGGAAGTACATCGTCGGCCGGCTCAACCAGATCCCTGGGGTCGCCTGCGGCATGCCGCGCGGGGCGTTCTACGTGTTCCCCGACGTCCGGGGCGTGCTCGCCCGTCCCGGCGGCCCCGCGACGGCGCTGGCGCTGTCCGAGCATCTGCTGGATGAGGCGCACGTCGCGTGCGTGCCCGGCGAGGCGTTCGAGGCCCCGGGGTTTCTGCGGCTGTCGTACGCCACGTCGATGGAGCGCATCGAGGAAGGCCTGAATCGAATCACTCGGGCGCTGGCCCCGCTCGCCGCACGCGTCTGACCGATCCGGCCGGGGCCGGCCGGGCATGCTCCGCGGTGAGGCCGCTCGGATCCTGCGCAACCGGCCGGAACGTACGAAGGAGTGATGACGATGATGAAGCCCGCCGCATTCCGAAACGAGTCCTTCTACGACTTCTCGGCCGACCCGGCCCGCCGCGCGATGCGCGAGGCGATCGCCGCGGTGGGGGCAGAATTGGGCCGCGAGTATCCGCTGTGGATCGACGGCAAAGCGGTGCGGTCGGCGAAGACATTCCGGTCGATGAACCCGTCGCAGTCCGATCAGGTGGTCGCGGTGCTGCACCAGGCCGGGCCCGAGCACGTGGAAGCCGCCGTGGCCGCGGCCGGGCGGGCGTACGAGTCGTGGCGGTGGGTGCCGGCGGAGGAAAAGGCGGCGCTGTTCATGCGGGCCGCGCACCTCCTCCGCAAGCGGCGGCTGCGGGCCGCGGCGCTGATGTGCTACGAGGTCGGGAAGAACTGGGCGGAGGCCGACGGCGACGTCGCGGAGGCGATCGACTTCATCGAGTACAACGCCCGTGAGATCCTCCGATACGCGCAGGGCAAGCCGCTGCCCCCGTACGACGGGGAGATGAGCGAGTACACGTACATCCCGATCGGGGTCGTCGCGGTGATCTCGCCGTGGAACTTTCCGCTCGCGATTCCCACGGGGATGGCGCTTGGCGCGATCGTGGCGGGCAACACCGTGGTCATGAAGCCCGCGAGCGATTCCGCGGCGACAGCCTACGAGACGCTCGACGCGCTCACCGACGCGGGCCTGCCGCCGGGGGTGCTGAACGTGATCCCCGGGTCGGGCCGGGTCGTCGGCGAAGCCCTGGCGACGCACCCCAAGGTCCGGATGATCGCGTTCACCGGCTCCCGGGAGGTCGGGATCCACCTGTTCGGCCTCGCCGCCAAGACCCCGCCGGACCAGAAGTGGTTGAAGCGGATTATCGCGGAGATGGGCGGCAAGAACGCGATCATCGTCGACGACGAGGCGGACTTTGACGAGGCACTCGGGGCCGTCGTCGCGTCCGGGTACGGCTACCAGGGGCAGAAGTGTTCGGCCGGCTCACGGCTGATCGCGACCCCGGGGATCTACGAGCGCTTATCCGAGGCGGTCGTGGAGCGCGTGAAGCGGCTGGAGGTGGGTCCCGGACCGGAGAACTTCCCGGCGGGGCCCGTGATCAACGCCGCCGCCCAGGGTACGATCCTCGAGTACATCGATGTCGGCAAACGCGAAGCGCGCCTCGCCGTGGGGGGCGGACGGGCGCGCGAGGGCGGCTACTACATCACGCCGACGGTGTTCCTCGACGCCGCGCCCGGCGACCGGATCGCCCAGGAGGAGATCTTCGGTCCCGTCGTCGCGGCGATTCCGGCGCAGGATTTCGACGAGGCGCTGCGGATCGCCAACGGGACCGTGTTTGGGTTGACGGGGTCGGTGTTCTCGCGCAATCCGGACAAGCTGGCTAAGGCCCGGCGCGAGTTCATGTGCGGGAACCTGTATCTCAACCGGAAATGCACCGGCGCGATGGTGGGCACCCATCCGTTCGGCGGGTTCAACATGTCGGGCACGGACAGCAAGGCGGGCGGCCCGGACTACCTGCTCAATTTCCTGCAGCCCAAAGTGGTCGCCCACAAGTACCGGTAACTGCGACCGGGTGCCTCGCGTCGGGTCGTACGACTCCAGGTCGTCCCCTCGATGCGGGATCCGCGCCTATGCGGCGGGTCGTGTTTTGTGGACGCCGCCCACCATCTATGGCTCTGGCGTCGTCCGTCCCCGCCGCCAGCGCACCGCGGCTCCGACGACCACCGCGGCGCCGGCGGCGGCTCCGACAATCAGCGGATACCCGCGCAGCCAGCGGTTGAGAAGCACCAGCGCGCGCATCGCCCCTCGTGTGATGATGCGCCGACGCCGCGCGGGGGCGACTGAGCCCCACTTCGGCGAAGCCTGAAGCGGCGGCGGGTTCGGCACCTCCGTCGGCAACAGCGCCTCCAGCGCCTCCGGACTGCCAGTCAGCTCGAGGGCGGTCTGGTGCAGCGAGAGCCACTTGAGCAGCCAGTCGCGCGCCTCTCGCCGCCCGACCTCAAAGTCGTACTGGCGGAACTCCTGCTGCAAGAATCCGCCGAAATGTCCAAGAAAGGCTCCATTTAGACGAGGCGGATCGGCGGGGGGGACGTCCCAGGGAATGCGCTCAAGTGTGACCTGTTGTTTATGGGAAAGGCCGACGGCCGCGCTGACCGCAGCGACCTGCTCGGGGCTCATCTTCGTCTCGGCCGCCGCCGTGTCGAGCTTGTCGAGCTGCTCATTGATCTTCTTTGCCGCGATGAAGTCGCGGTAGATCGTATCGGAGAAATACGCGCCGAACAACTTCGCGACGACCGTTGCGGGCGGCCAGCCGTTGGCGTCTGCGGAGCGCTCCTCCGTCGCGAGCATCTCCTCGAGACTTGGACGGTGGGCGGGGTCGGGCTCGATCACCAAATAGGTGCGGCGGTCATTCCCGCGACTGCCGTCCAGGTGCATGAGATAGGCCGCGGCGTCGATCGCGCGGCCGAGCGGCTCGTTGTTGAAGATGCCGCCGTCGACGTAGTGCAGGGGAGCCTCGGACGATAAGGGTGTCCCCGCCGGTCCACGCGGCGGTGGGCTCGTTGGGGATCCGGTGAGTACGGCCCACGTTTCGGGGTACAGCTTCAGGTCGCGCTCGATCGTGCGCGTGCGGAAGGCGACGGGGAAGGCGCCCGACGCCGTTCCGCTCTCCCGGACCTCGTCCCAGGTCGCGTCCCGAAGCTGATTCCAATTCCAGGAGTCATTCACGTGCTCGATCGGCTCGCTCGCGTACTTGATGGCAGATCCACAGAAGAGAAACGGCGAGTAATCCCGATACGACTTCGGATAAAATGTGACAGGCGTGGAAGTTGGTTCGTCCTTCCACGTGCGCGGAAACGTCAGTGCAGATGGGAACCCATCGGGGCTCGTCAGCGAAATCCACAGCGCGCAGACGCGTGCGGGATCGTAGGTGCTAAGACCGGTTGGACTGGGTGGTGCGGCGGCTTCGGCATTCTCGAGGCTCGTCGCCGTGGACAGGGCCTGCGCTGGGTCCGACGCCGGCGACAGAAGCGAGAGAGCGTCTAGATCCCTCACCCAGAGGTTTGAGAGCGCCTGACGCAACGCGGTAGGGGTGAGATTTTGGGCGAGCGCCTGCGCAAGGAACACGCCAGTCACGGCCCCCGCGGACGACCCGGCGACCACGTCGATAACGAGCCGCACTTGACCGTCCGTCGATTTGGTGACTTCCTGGAAGTCCTCGTACAACTGTGCCACGACGCCGGCCTCGTACGCGCCCAGCGCGATCGCTCCCGAAACGCACAGGGCAAAGCGGTGCGTTACGCTCATAGACGCATCCTCCTCGTCGCTGCATGCCGTTCAGTACGGCCTCGCCAGCCAGTTCTCGTCTCGGATCGCGCGTAATCCACCGCTCCCGCATCCGGCCGGGACGTGTCGGTGTTCCCGTCCCGCGCTGATCACGCCGCGGCGTCTTGCGAGGCGGGTAGCCTCGGTGGTCGGGATTTTCCCGCCGTCCAGGCGTTCTCCGCGGCGTGCTCAGCGCATGCGCCGGGCCGTGCTCCGCACAGCTGCGGCGGCTTCCGCCTGCTTTGCGTAGAGCACGTCGTCACGGCCGCCGCGCTTCCATTCGAGATACCGAGGCGCGGGGTCATCCTCGACACGGGGGAGGAGCCGTCCGCCGACGAACGCCGCGCGGCAACTGAGACTCCGCTCGCTCCGCTTCACCTCCCAATCGGAATCGTAGAGGTCCACCGGTTGAGAAACGAGCTCAAACACTGCCACGTCGGCATGCGCACCCTGTCGCAACGTTCCGATCTCGCGCTCGAGGTGGAGAAACTTGGCGGGAGCATAGGTCGCGCAGGCGATCACGTCATCCAGGCTCAGCCCGAGTGCCAAGAACTTTGTGAGACATGTAGGGAGATCATACATCGGCCCACGCATGCTGTTCTGGTGGATGTCGGAGGAGATGAAGTGCGGTTTGATTCCTGCGGCCAGCATGGCTTCCGCCGTCGCAAACGTGAGGCTGCCGGTCCCATGGCCGACGTCCAGCAGGACGCCCCGGTCGATCCACTGCCGCGCGAACGGTTGTATCCTGCCGTGTTCGTCGACCAGCCGCATGTCCCAGCCGGTGAAGCAATGGGTTAGGACGTCCCCCTCGCGGAGGAGATCGACGAACTCCTCCGGATGTGGCGGGCGCTCGGCGATGTGCAGCATCACGGGCAGTTCGCATCGATCGAGGACGTCACGCGCCAGTTTCAACGGTTCAAAGCCGTTGCTTCCGACGGTTGACGCGCCCAAGCGGACCTTGCCCCCCACGACCAAGTCGCGATTCGCGTTGAGCATCAACTCAAACAGGTCTGGATTGCAGAAGGCCAAATTCGTAAGCTCATAATCGTGGGCGACGAGCCCAATACATGAGATATTCAGAAACGCCAGGATGCGGGTTGCCGCCGGACGGACGATAAACTCGCGAAACCCGTCGACGGTGAAGGCCCCTGCCGATCCGGCGTCCACCCAGGTCGTCACGCCGGTGCGCGCCGCCACCACGTCAGCGTTGACTCCCCAGAACGTGACCTTGCGGAAGACATGAGTATGCAGGTCAACGAGTCCGGGCGTCACATAGCAGCCGGCGGCATCATACACCTCAGCCGCGCTGCTGCCGGGGATGGACTGGTCGATCGCGGCAATGCGGCCTCTCACGATGGCGACGTCCGCCGGAGCGTGCAAGCCGACCGCCGGGTCGACGACCGTCCCATTTTTGATCACCAGGTCAAACGTCATACGCGCCTCCCCGCTGGAACGCGGCCGACAGACACTGACAGGTCTCGCACGATCAGCGCTCAGCCACTTAATTGTTGCACGGCGCGATGCAGACCCCTTCCGATCACGGCCGCGACGAGTTCGCGCGGCGCACCGTGGCGCTGGAGCTGGGACGGACTGGTGATCGGCGTTGCGGGGCGTCGGCGCGGTCAATCACGCGGGGGTGTGCGCGGCGCGGGGGAGTGGGACGGATGCGCGGTTGTCTGTGGCGTGGCCCGAGCGCGGCGGCGTCACGATTTAACGAATTAGAAGAGGAATACGGGTGCCATCCATGAACATAGGACCCAGCGTTTTGCGGACTGACTGAGGATGGTAAGGCGAATCATGCGGCCATGGACGGTATCAGACGTGGGCGTCGAACGCGGAGAGACGAATGTGCTCGAAAGGAGGAGGTCTGATGACCGGGCAACGGAAGCGCCGAGATGATCTCAGAGGGCTCTCGCGCCGCGATCTTCTACGGTTAGGTGTGGCTGCTGCCGCGGGAGCGGTGTGGACTGGAGGGGTTGTCCGGGCTCCGTCGGCGGCATTCGCGCAGGCGGCTCCGACACGCGGCGGCACGCTCCGGATAGGTCAGCGCGGCGGCGGAGCGTCAGAGACGCTGAGCCCGATGCGCAACGTCAACGAAATCGACATCATGCGCACGCACGTCTTGTATGAACGGCTGTATGCGTACGACGCGAACGGCGGGGTCGTGCCCCAGTTGGCTGCAGAAGCGTCGCCGAACCCAAGCGCGACTGTATGGCGGATCAAGATCTTGCCGGGGGTCGTGTGGCACGACGGGTCGCCATTTACGGCCAACGACGTGGTGTACAGCCTGCAGTACATCGCGACGAAGGCCAATAACGCGAACGGCTACACCGAGATCGCATACATCAACCCGAGCAATATTCGAGCGCTGGATCCCTCGACGGTTGAGATCCGCCTCGACCAGCCCAACGCGCTCCTCACGACGTCGCTGGCTGCCCGGACGATCTGGATGGTAAAGGACGGGACGAAGACCTTCGATCAACCGAACGGGACGGGGCCGTTCAAGTTTCAGAGTTTTACTGCAGGCGAGCGGAGCGTGTTTGTCCGCAACAGCGCGTATCGAACCCACAACGGACCCTACCTGGACGCATTGGAAATTATTTCCTTCAGCGATGAGACGGCGCGTCTCAATGCCTTGCAGACCAACGTAACCGACGTAATGTCGCAGTACCCGCTGCCGCTTGCCAAAACGCTGACGGCGAACGGGCCGATACGACTGTTGCGCGCGCCGCGCGCGTTCACGGAGACGATGTACATGGCGGTCGATCTTCCACCGTTTACCGACAATCGGGTGCGGCGTGCGTTTCGGTTGATGATCAACCGTGATCAAATGGTCAAGACCGTACTCGGAGAGTTCGGGGTGGTGGGAAACGATCTGTTCTGGCCGACGGATCCGGATTACGCGTCGCAGCTCCCGCAGCACGCATACGATCCCGACCAGGCGAAGTCGCTGCTCCGGGCCGCCGGGAAGGAGAATTTGAGCGTCTCGATCTACACCGGTGACGCCGGGCCCGGCATGTTGGACTCCGCCACCATCCTGGCCGAACAGGCGAAGAATGCGGGCGTGACGATAACGCTGAATAAGGTTCCGGGAGACCAATACTATACGGCCCAATACCTCAAGGTGGCGCTCGGGCAGGGCGGATGGTCTGCGCGGCCGCTCACAACGCAGTTTGCTCAGGTGCTGAATTCTACGGCTCCATACAACGAGACGCACTTCCACAACGCGGACTTTGATAAACTGACGGACCAAGCGCGGAAGACGATCGATCCCAAGAAGCGTCGTGAACTGTGGGTGGCGGCTCAGACGTTGCTCTGGAACGAGGGCGGCTACATCATTTGGGGGTTCCAAGACAACCTCGACGGATACGCGGCAAAGGTCCATGGCCTCACGCCGAGCGTGTCGCGTTGGCTCGGAGCGTATAATTTTACGGACGTGTATCTCTCGTAGCAGGGCGGCCGCGCTCGTGGTGCGGAGCCGCGTGTGAATCCTCTGCTGCGCGAGATCGTATTTCGCCTCGGCGCGGGGTTGCTCACGCTGCTGGCGGCGTCTGCGCTGATCTACTTGGGCGTCAGCGCCCTTCCGGGCGACGCGGCGACGGCGGCGCTTGGGCGAGATGCCACGCCCCAACTGGTCGAGGGGCTTCGAAAGCAGTTTGGTCTTGACCGGCCCGTCTTGGAGCGGTACGGGAACTGGCTGGTCGGGTTTGTCCGGGGGGATTTGGGCCATTCCCTTCCGACCGGCGTGCCGGTGGCTCACGTCATCGGCGATAAGCTGTGGAACACGGTCGTGCTGGCCGGGGTCACCATGGCCCTGCTTGTCCCGCTCGCGACGATTTTGGGAGCGGTCTCCGCGCTCCGGCCGGACGGGATCGTCGATCAGAGTACGGCCGCGATCACGCTGTCGTTGATCGCGACCCCTCAATTTGTCATCGGCGCCATCCTCGCCGTGGTGTTCGCCGTGTGGTTGAAGTGGCTTCCGGCGGTCTCGCTGATCGATCCGTCGCGCCCAATCTTCGCACGGCCGTCGATCCTCGTGCTGCCTGTGGTCACCCTCTTGGCGGCCGCACTGGCGCAGAGCGTGCGGATGATTCGGGCGACCATGATCGAGGTGCTCGACTTACCGTATATCGAGGCCGCGCGGCTGAACGGGATCGCGGCGTGGCGGCTCGTGCTGCGGCACGCGCTGCCGAACGTCGTGGCGCCGGCGATTCAGGTGCTCGCGTATAACGTGCCGTGGCTGCTCGGGGGCGTGGTGATCGTCGAGTCAGTGTTCGAATACCGCGGTGTCGGGCTGACGTTGATTACTGCGGTCCAGACAAGGGACCTGCCGACGGTGGAAGCGTTAGCGATGCTGACGACCATCGTCATCGTCGCGACCAGCTTCTTCGCCGACATTACGGTCATCTTACTCAATCCGCGATTGCGCCGCCGCGCATGAGTTCGTTCGTTTCGATCGTACGCGACTCGGAGGTGCCGCGCTCGCGGCCCGCCGCGCTCGTGCTGCTGCGCGACGTGATCAGCACCCGAGGGGGGCGCGTCGGTGCGGTGCTCGTCGGTGTGGTGTTGGCACTCGCATTTCTGGGACCGTTCGTCGCTCCGTTTTCTCCGACCGCGCTCGTCGATAGTCCGTTCTCAACCCCGACCCGCGCCCACCTGCTTGGGACGGACATGCTGGGCCGAGACGGTCTGAGCCGGTTCCTTTGGGGCGGGCGTACGCTGGTGCTTACGGCATTCGCGGCGACGATGATGGCGTATCTCGTCGGGATACCGCTCGGGGCCTTCGCGGGCGTCCGGGGAGGGATACTCGATATCGGTGCGGTGGCGTTCTCGGATATCATGCTGGCGATCCCGGCGCTGGTCTTTGTGCTGGTGCTGATTGCTGCGGTCGGACCGAGCCTGAGCATGGTGGCGATCGGCATCGCGGCCGTGGAGCTGCCTCGGGTCATTCGAATCTTTCGGGCGATCACCGTGGAGGTGGCGGCACTCGAGTTCGTCGAGGTCGCACGGGCGCGAGGTGAGACCACCGCGTCAGTGGTGTTTCGCGAGATTCTTCCAAACCTGTGGACACCGCTGATGGCAGACTTTGGGTTTCGGCTGACGGCGTCGATCGTGCTGGTGAGTTCCCTGAGTTACCTTGGGCTAGGCCAGGCGCCTCCCGCCGCGGACTGGGGCCTCATGATCAGTGAGAATCAGATCGGGTTGACGATTCAACCCTGGATTATCGTGGTGCCCGCTGTCACGATCGCCGTCCTGACCTTCGGGGTGAACTTACTGACCGACGCCTTCGCCCGACGGATCGGACGGTCCAGCGCCACCCCTCGTGGATGACATGACTGGCGTAGTCCTTGATGTCCGTGGGTTGCGCATCGAAGCCGCTGGGGGCGTCGAGATCGTGGATGAGATTTCGTTTGCCGTTCACCGCGGGGAGGTGTTCGGACTCGTCGGGGAGTCGGGGTCCGGCAAAACCAGTACGGCGCTGGCGCTACTGGGTCATGCCCGTCGCGGGACGCGAATTACGGCTGGCACCGTGGAGGTGGACGGACGGGATGTCCTGATGCTGCCATCCCGGGTCCTGCGACACACGCGGGGCGCGCGGATCGCGTACGTACCGCAGGACGCGGCCGCCGGGCTCAATCCGCGCCATCGCATCGGTCAGCAGATCGAGGAAGTGCTCGGCGCGCATGGGAAGCCGCGGTCCGCGGTTGCGCCCCTGCTTGCACAGGTGCATCTTCCAAACGACGCGGCGTTTCTTCGACGGTACCCGTTCGAACTGAGCGGCGGCCAACAACAGCGGGTCGCGATCGCGATGGCACTCAGCTGTCACCCGTTGATTGTGGTGTTGGATGAGCCGACCACGGGCCTTGACGCGAGCACCCAGGCACGCATTCTCACCCTGCTGCGAGATTTGGGAGCTGATACCGGCGCCGCGTTCGTGTACGTGTCGCACGACCTTGCGGTCGTCAACAATCTCGCCCACCGTGTCGGCGTCATGTACGCGGGCCGCTTGGTCGAGGTCGGCGGACGTGAAGGTGTGTTTGGGAATCCCGGACACCCCTACACCTCATTGCTGCTTGCATCCGTGCCGCGGTTGTCTGAGCCGCGTGCGCTCACGGGGATTAGCGGCGCCGCGCCCCCTCCCGGGCACCGGCCGCGCGGGTGCGCGTTTGCGCCGCGGTGTCCCGCGGCCGTTGCGCGGTGTGCGGAACAGATTCCACCCGAAGTGACCAAGGGCGATCAGACGGCGCGCTGCTGGCGCGCCTGGGAGTTTGTTTCAAGCGGCGCGGCGGCGCGCGGCACGCCCCGAGCGGCCGCGGCGTCGGAGGCGCTGCTGACGGTAAGCGGGATGTCCGCGTCCTATCGCCAGCCCGGCCGGCGCACCCAGGTGCTCTGGGATGTTTCGTTCTCCGTCGGCGCGGGAGGCTGTCTGGCGATCGTCGGTGAAAGCGGCAGCGGCAAGACGACTCTGGGACGGTGCGTGGCGGGCCTGCATCGGCCGGATGGGGGCGTGTTGACGCTGGCGGGACGCCCGCTCGCGCCGCACGTGACCAACCGGACGTCCTCGGAACGCCGAGAGATTCAGATCGTGTTTCAGGATCCCGACCGTTCCTTGAACCCGCGCCGGCCCATCAGCGAGGCCATCGGGCGTCCGCTGCGGTTCTTTGAATTTGCGCAGGACCGCGTGGCCGAGCGACAACAGGTGCTGCAATTGCTGGAGCGGGTGCGCTTGCCGGCGGGGATGCTCGACCGCTACCCGCGGGAGTTGTCGGGCGGCGAGAAGCAGCGGGTGGCGATCGCACGCGCCCTGGCGGCGAGGCCGTCGTTGTTGGTGTGCGACGAGATTACGTCATCTCTCGATGTCTCGATCCAAGCCGCGATTGTCGCGGTGCTTGAAGAGTTGCGGCGCGACGGATTGGCGCTGCTGTTTGTCACGCACAACGTGGCGCTGGTTCGCGGGATCGCCGAAGTCGTGCTGGTGTTGGAGCGGGGGACGGTTCGTGAGTACGGCGAGACGGCCACCGTGTTGGGCCGGCCCTCCCATCCGTATACGCAACAACTGATCGCGGCGATCCCAGATCTCCGACTGGGTGCCGGGGCGGATGGCGCCGGCAGCGTCCGGACGTCGAGCACCCCGGGGCGATCGTAGCCTTTCGTGCTGACGACGGCACGGGTCGACGTGTGGCGGTGGGGCTTTCAATCGAAACGGGCGTGCAACGGTCTCGTGTCCCGATCGCGCCACGCGGCGGTCCGGTGCACGCCCAAGAGGAGACGCCGATGACAAGGCTCGCGGGTAAAGTCGCAATGATCACTGGGTGCGCCGGAGAGCGCGGCTTCGGCCGCGGGATCGCTCGTCGATTCGCGGCGGAAGGTGCGGATCTCGTTTAACCGATGTGCTGCCCACCGGGACGCGGGTGCCCACGAAGCCCGTGACCGGATGGGGCGGACTCGAGGCGGTTGCGCGGGAGGTCCGCGAGACGGGCCGTCGTGCGCTCACGGCGCTGGTCGATGTCAGGTCGATCCGCGATATCAGTGCCGCGGTTGAGCAGGCGCTCGCCGCGTTTGGGCGCATCGACATCCTGGTGAGTAACGCCGCCGCGCCGGCGGGCGGCGATCGTGCCCCGGTGGTGGACGTGTCCGAAGAGGCGTGGGACGTCGTCCTCGACACCAATCTGAAGGGAAGCTTCCTCTGCGCCAAAACCGTCGCCGCGACGATGCTTCGGGGCGGTGTGCGCGGGCGGATCATCTATATCGCCTCGACGTCGGGGAAACGAGGCTCGCCGGAATTGGCGGCGTACTGCGCATCGAAGTTCGGGCTGATCGGGTTCACCCAATCACTTGCCATGGAGCTCGCCCCGGCGGGGATCACGGTCAATGCCATCTGTCCCGGCGTCGCGGATACGGAGCGGCTCGACTACTTGGGAAGGCGGCCGGACGGAAGTTTCGACGCGGAGCAGCGGGCGGAAGCGCTCCGCGGAGAAGGCGCCGGCATTCCTCTCGGACGCATGGTGACGCCGGAGGACGTCGCGGCGGTGGCGGCGTTTCTTGCCTCGAGCGATGCCGCCGATATGACCGGCCAGGCGATCAACGTCGACGGCGGCAAGATCATGCACTGATCGGACCGGGCACGTCGGACGCATGGAGATGCGACATGGCCAGGGCTTCTCGCGAGCCGATCACTGACGACGCAGGAGATGACGCGAACCTCCGATTGGGTCGGCCCAATCGGTTTGAGATCGACCTCGATGCGATTGCCCACAACGCCGCCACCGTGCGCCGGTTGGTTGGCGCGACCCCTCGTATTTTCGCCGCGCTGAAAGGCAACGCGTACGGCTACGGGGTGCTGGAGGTGGCGCGCGCCGTCCTGGCCGCCGGGGTCGATGCGATCAGCTTGGTCAGCGTGGCCGATGCCGTCAAACTGCGCCGCCACGGCGTCTCCGCGCCGGTGTTGCTGTACGCCGGGGTCCCGCTCGACGCGAATGTGGCCGCGGCGGTCGTGGACTACGAACTGATGCCGACGATTCTTGACCTCGAGGCCGCCAGCGCTTCTGTCCTCGCGGTGCGGCCGGGAACAGCGCGTGTTTGTGAAAGTTGATCTCGGCTTGGAGCGGCTGGGCGTGGGCCCCGAGGATGTGGTTGGTTTCGTGACGTCTCTCGCCGCGTTCCCGCGGCTCAGAGTCCACGGGATCTACGCGCACATGCACGTGCCCGACCGCGGAGGCGTCACGCCGTATATGCGGTGGCAGTTCGATCGATTCGCGGGGGCCCTGGAGCGGCTTCGCCACGCGGGGATTGAGATTCCCATCGCCATGACGGCGAGTACCAGCGTGTTGAACGCGTCCGCGACCGCGATGAATCTGAACGCGATCGATCCGGGGCTCGTGTTTTTTGGCCTCGACCAGCAGGGCTCCGGATTGCGGGAGGCGGGCCTGCGGCCGGCGTTTCGCGCCTTGACCAGTCGACTGATCCAAGTCAAGATGCTGACGCGGACGGAGTTTCTCGATCTCGCGCCGTTTCCGATCACGGGGTCCATGCGCGTCGGGATTATTCCGATCGGACGCTGCGATGGGATGGACCGCGTGTGCTGCGGGCAGGTGTTGGTGCGCGGGGTTCGTGTGAATGTGCTAGGCGGGCCGACCACCGAGCACACGCGCATCGATTTGACCCGCGTCTCCGAGGCACGCGCGGGCGATGAGGTCGTGATCATTGGGCGACAGGGCCGCGAGGAGATCTCCCCGGACACGGTGGCGGAGTCGCACCGGCTCTGGTCAGGCGGAATGGTGGCGCTCGACGTTCGTGATTCCGTCCCTCGGGTCTATGTTCGGGGGACCGGGGGCGCGGCGGAATAATCCCGTCGCAGTCCGCTAGCTCGGGATGACGGGGAGGAGCACGTGCGACGGATGATCCGCGTCGTGGAAAATCGTCTGCACCGCCGTGTGGAACACCCGCTCGAGCCCAAGGGGGCCGCCGGTATTGGGGTTGATGTCGAAGCGCGGGAAGTTCGACGATGAGATGTGCACGCGGATCTGGTGTCGTGGCTGGAACGCGACGCTGGTGGGGTACAGCGTGATGGTAAACGGGTAGACGCGGCCAGGCTCCATCAGTTCGGGTGCCTCGAAGGAATTCCGGTAGCGCGCACGGATGATAGAGTCGCCGATGTTGAGCTCATAGCCGTCGGGATAGTCGTCGTTCGGCGGATACACATCGATGAGCTTGACCGTGAAGTCGGTGTCGGGGGCCGATGACGAGGCCCACAACGTGGCCACCACCGTGCCGGTGACCTCCACCGCATGCTCCAAGGGCGGCGTCGAAAAGACGAGTACGTCCCTGCGTGTAGAGAGCGGGAGGCGGGCGTTCGGACTGTCCGCGTCCGGGCCGCCCCGCTGATCGAATCCGCCGCCGACGAACACGCCGAACCCGGCGGAGATGTTGCCGCCGACGGTGGGAACCGGATCTCGCGGATCGAACGCGTAGCGCGTCGGCGTCGAGCCGGCCGGCGGCGCGACGGGAGATAGTCCGCCCCCGGGCTGCAGGTAGTAGGCCGTGTGCCGGGTTCGGGCAAGCGGCCACTCGCGTTCGTCTCGCCAATGGCCGCCGACGTCGAGCTTTCCCGACCCTCGCAATTTGCGGCCGGAGCCTCCGCCCATCACAAAGATCTGGACCGGCGCCCCGTCGAGCATCCCGTTCGGCGCGCCTTTGAGCACCGCGTCGAACCAGCGCAGCAGAAAGTAGTTGTAGCCGAGTGGCGCGTCGGGACCAAAGTCCGCGTCGCCGGCGTACGATCGATCGATGTCTCCGTGCGTCCACGGGCCCATGATCAGGCGCACCGGATTCTTCTTCCGCCTACTCAGCTCGACATAGTTCGTGACGGTGGAGCGCGCGTACGAATCGTACCAGCTGCCGCACAGATAGATCGGGACGTCCGCGTGCTGATCCCAGAGGTCCTCGATCGAATATGCGGGGCGGGTTCGCCAGTACCCGTCGTATTCGCCGTGCTGCCAGATATCCAGGAGCCACCGCTCGGACGAAGGCACGTGGCGCAGGGGCGTGAGCCCGGCTTTGGGCGGCGCGTGCTTGAGCCAGGCGCGCACGTCGGTCCAGGCGCGCTCGAGGGAGCTTCGCGCGACGGGATCGGCGTACGCCTCCTTCGAAGTCCTCGCCATACTGAACGCGTAGAAGAGGAAGCGGACCTCGAGCGCGCCGCCCTGGCGCATCGATGCGGTGTGGTAGTTATGGAAGCCCTGGCTGACAAACTGGGCGGACAGGCCTGGCGGGTTCATCGCCGCGAGGCTCGTCTGCGTGCAGGACGAATAGGACAGCCCCATTGTGGCTACGTGTCCGTCACACCACGGCTGGGCGCGTACCCAGCCGACCGTCTCGACCCCGTCCGGACCTTCGTTGCCGAACGGATACCACTCGCCTTCCGACGCGTATCGTCCCCGCACGTCCTGCAGGATCACCGCGTAGCCGTGGCCGGCGAGATATTTGGCGGTGAGCACCAACTCGGCGCCCAATTTGTCGTAGGGTGTCCGCTCCACAATGGCCGGCCACGGGCCTGGTGAGCCGCCGGGAAGGTAGAGATCCGTCGCCAGGTGCACGCGGTCCGTGAGCGGCACCATGATGTTGCGCTGATGGGTCACATTAGCCATGCCGCGCGGGGCTCCACGACCGCCCGCCGGTCTCCCGGCGAGCGCATGTGTCGGAGCGGTCCCGACGTGCCATGTGGCCGCGCCCCAGACGGCGGGCGTGAGCGCTCATGGGCGCGGAGGAAACAGGGTATGGGCCACTCCTCCGAAGATCAGCGCGCGATCCCCCTCGCGGCTCGACGCGAACTGCTCGAGCGTCAGGCGCAGGGAATTCTGATAGCCTTCGCGGGCGCTGACCGGCGGATAATCGCTGCCCCACATCAGCCGACGGGCGCCGAACTTCTGATAGGCCATGTCGAGGAGCGGTGGAATCGGGCGCTCAAACGGAAACGCCCCGGCAACCGGGAGCCGGCGGCGGCAGAACTCTCCGAGCCCGTGAATCTTCATGTAGAGGTTCGGGAAGCGTGCCAGATCGAACACGCGCCGGCGCTGCTCCGAGACGTTGGGGCCGGGTTCCGGATCGCCTTCACCCCCGAGATGTTCAATCACGATCCGAAGCTCGGGCAGGGCCTGCGCGAGTTCCGAGAAGTGCTGACTCAGAAACTCCTCGCTCGCTCCCCCGCACGTGACGGTGAGGCCGCGCTCCGCGGCCGCCCGCCAGACGGCGAGGGGATCGTCTCCCGGCGATCTCACCGTCGCAGCAAGACGGACGCCGCTGGCTCCCTGGTCGGCGAGGCGTGTCAGTTGCTCGGGTGCTCCCGGGCGTTCTGCCTCCAACCACGCGACGGAGACGAGCCGGTCGGGGAAGCGGCGGACGGCGTCCAACTGGTACTCGTTGTCCGCCTGTCCGTTCATCTGGACCAAGACGGCCCGCTCTACCCCATTCCGGTCCATCTGAAAGAGCAGGCTCTCGACCGGTTCGTACCAGACCGGCGATACGTGACAGTGACTATCCACAATGAGCATGTGAGCCCCACTCGAAGCCCGGCAGAGGTCGCATTCGCGCGTCACTCCCGATGTTGTGCAGGGAAAGCAGCCGTTCCGCAGAATGCTCGGACGTGCGGTGTACTGCGCTTCCGCGTGTTCTCCATCGCGTTCCACCGGTCCTGCCTCACGGGGTCCTCTGTGTGTTGCGGATCCCCAGCGCTGCCGAGAGTGCTGAATCGTCCAGACTGCCGCGCCGTGGCGACTGCGGCGGCGTTGGCACTCCACGACGCTCGCTGACGGGGTGGGTCTCTCATGGGTCGGCCGCGTGACTCACAACTCTTGAGACGACGAGGGGAAGAAGCGTGAAGGTCGTAATTTCCGACGACCCCATATGCCGTCCGTTCGACTACGAGGCGCAGCGGCTGGGCGCGCTCGGGATCGACGTCGTCCTTTCAGACCCGGGCGAGCTGGTCGTGCGGCGGATCGCGGCCGGCGCCGACGTCCTCTTCAATCTGGGGGCGCCGCTGTCGCGGGAGACGCTGGAAGCACTGACCGCATGTCGACTGGTCGTCTTCTACGGCACCGGCGCGGATTGCATCGACGTCGCCGCTGCCACGGAGTTGGGCATCGTCGTGGCCAACACGCCGCTGTTCGGGTATGCGGAGGTCGCCGATCACGCGGTCGCGATGTTGCTGATGTGTTCGCGCCGGCTGGCGGACCTTGACCGTGCCGTGCGGCGCACCGACTGGAACTGGGATCCGTTTCGCGGGTTCCACAGCCTCAGCAGCCAAACCGTGGGAATCATCGGATTTGGGCACATTGGACAGGCGATGGCACGACGGGTGAACGCGTTTGGCTGCCGCATCGTCTACTTCGACCCCTACGTGCCGACCTCGCCCATCGATGATGCGGCACCCGAATCGCTCGAGAACCTGCTGCGAATTTCTGATTACGTCACCATACACGCTCCGTTGACGCCGGATACGGCCGGGTTGGTGGGCGAGGCGGAACTGCGCCTCATGAAGCCGACCGCCTACTTGATTAACACGGCCCGAGGAGCCATCGTGGACGAACGGCCGCTCATTCAAGCGCTCACCGAGCGTTGGATCGCGGGCGCCGCCCTGGACGTGTTCCCGGTCGAACCGCTTCCTCAAGGGCACGTGCTTCTGACCCTGCCGAACGTTATTCTGTCACCGCACATCGCCGGCTATACCGTCGAGTCCCACCGCCGAATTCGTGAAGCGGCGTGTGACGCCGTGGAACGGCTGTTGCACGGCGAGTGGCCGCGACACGTGGTCAACCCGACGGTGCACCCTAGGGCGGCGCTTCTGCACTCGAATGCGGGTTCATAGCGGAGGGGGACCTGATCGCATGCGAGGCGCGCAGCCGGACGTCTCGGTGGAGAGCGATCGTGCGGCGCAATAAACTCCGCGAGTTGCTGGCGGCAGGCAAGCCGACGCTCGGGACCCATCTCCTCAGCACATGGCCCGCGATGGTTGAATTCGTCGGCCACGCCGGCAGGTTCGATTACGTCGAGTTCGTGGCAGAGGACACGTCGTTCGATTTGGCGGGGCTCGAGAACTTGTGCCGGACCGCCGAGTTGTTTGATCTCGCTTCGATGATCAAGGTGGACCAACAGCCGCGTACGTTTCTTGCACAGCGGGCGATCGGCGCGGGCTTCGGCAGCGTGTTGTTTGCGGATTGCCGAAACGCCGCCGACGCCCGGGAGTGCGTCCGGGCCGCGCGACCCGACACTCCGGAGGACGGAGGCTCCTACGGGGCGACGTTTCGGCGGCAAGCCTACAAGTTTTCTGTGGGCGCGTCCGAACAGGGGCCGCGGGAGTATGTCCAAGCCATTCGTGATGTGGTCGTCGTGTTGATGATCGAGAAAAAGGAGGCGGTCGAGCAACTCGAGGAGATTCTGTCCCTGCCCGGTGTTGATATGATTCAATGGGGCCCCTCCGATTACAGCCTCAACGTCGGGCGGCCTGGGCAGACAGGGAGTTCGGAGATCAAAGCGGTCGAGAGGCGCGTCTTTGAGACGGCGCTGAGACTGGGCGTGCCTCCTCGCTGCGAGATCGACTCGCCGGATGAGGCGAAGTACTATCTCGACATCGGCGTACGGCATTTTTGCATCGGGATGGACGTGACGGTGTGGTTCAACTGGTGCCAGCAGAACGGCGAGGCGATGCGGAAGGCGCTCGACGGCGGGTAACCCGCGCCCCGATCCGCGGGACGCCGCGCATTCCGACGGCTGCATGTCGAACCGCCTTGTGTGATCCGCGTCTTTCGCCTCACCGTACGCATCGGCGACGGCATGCTCGGCGAATGTGTCGGGCGTAGCGCGCGAACGCGAGACGAGGCGTTGGGAGCGGAGCCCACTTGATGGAGAGCGGCTGGCAGTTTAGCAAGAATTTGGTGACCGCGGCGCACGGGATCGTTGCGGCCAAACATCCGTTGGCGGCGCGTGCCGGACTCCGCATTCTTCAACAGGGCGGCAACGCGGTCGACGCCGCGGTGGCGACGGCATTTGCCGTCGGCGTCGTTGAGCCGTGGGCGAGCGGATTGGGGGGAGCCGGCGTCCTCATCGTGTCCTCCCCGAACTCGGCCCCGGTGGCGGTGGACTATGGGGTACGGGCTCCCGCCGCGGCCCGCGCCGACATGTTTCCGCTCGGACCCGGCATCGACCAGGAGACAGGCTGGTGGCGATCCGTGTCCAACGATGCGAATATTCACGGTCCGCTGTCCGTGGCCGTTCCCGGCGTGCCCCGCGGTCTCGCTGCGGCGCTCGCGCGATTCGGCACGATGCCGCTTGCCGAGGTGCTTCGACCAGCGATCGCGCTTGCCCGTGATGGGTTTCCGATCCACTGGACGACCGTCATGCAGATCGCCCTCGATGCCCCTCTGCTCCAGCGGTACGACGCGGCTGCACAGATCTTTCTACCCGACGGCGTCCCCCCGATGATTTCGTCGCCCGCGAGCCCCCAACGACTCCGCCAACCGGAGTTGGCCCGCACGCTTGAGGCGATTGCCTCCGAGGGGCCGGATGCATTTTACTGCGGTCCTGTGGCGCGGCTCATGGTGGACGCGATCCAGCGCGGTGGAGGTGTGTTGACGGGGGATGATCTCGCGGAGTTTCAGCCGGTCATTGAGCCTGCGTGGGTGTGTCACACGCCCGGCTATCAGGTCGCCGTGGCACCCGGGCCGCATTCGGGCGTGACGCTCGCGGAGATGTTTGACATCCTCGGCGGTCTTGATCTCGAGTCGCGGGGACACAATACGACCGATTATCTGCATTGGCTGATCGAGGCGACCCATGCCGCGCTCGGCGATCGCCTCGCGCGCTTCGGCGAAGAAGTGGGCTGGGGTCTTCCGACGAGTCGCACGCGGACGGCCGGCCACCGGCGCAGGATCTCGAACGATCACGCGACGCCCTGGGACATCCACGTGCCGGACGCGTCGAGCACGACTCACCTGTGCGTGGTCGACGGAACGGGGACGGCGGTGTCCCTGACACAGACGCTGCTGTCGTGGTTTGGGTCACGCATGCTCGTGCCGGGAACGGGCGTCGTGCTCAACAACGGGATGATGTGGTTCGACCCGGTTCCGGGGCGCGCCAATTCGATCGGTCCAGGGCGGCGCCCGCTATCGAGCATGACGCCGGCCGTCGTGTTTTCGGAAGGCGGTCCGGTCCTCGCTGTCGGCGCGTCCGGCGGCCGCCGGATTCTCGACGGCGTGTGCCAGGTTATTCTGAATTGCATGTCCTTCGCGATGGACGTGCAAAGTGCGATCGCGGCGCCGCGTATCGACGCGAGCGGGCCACAAGTCAATGTCGATCAGCGTATCCCGGCCGCGGTTCGCGACGGCTTGCGGCAGCGCGGGCACCCGCTTGTCTGCGTGGACGAGGATATGCTGCCTCGGCTGTTCTCTAGTCCTGTCGCGATTGCTCGACACGCCGCGGACGGCCTCCTGCATGGAGGCGCAGATCCGTATCATCCCGCGATCGCGGCGGGGTACTAACCGCGGCGTGATTGTGCGCGCCCGGCGTCGCCGAGTCCGGTTAGGCCGGGATGATCGGCAGGACGACGCGCGACGGACGCGCCGCGTCGTGAAAGATCGTCTGTACCGCGGTCTGCGTCACGAGTTCGCGTCCGAGCGGGCCGCCGGTGTTCGGGTTGACGTCGAATCGCGGGAAGTTCGACGACGAGATGTGGACGCGGATCTGGTGCCCGCGCTGGAACACGAGGCTCGTCGGGTAGAGCGTGATCGTAAATTCGTACGGGCGGCCGGGCTCCATCAGCTCCGGCGTCTCCCACGAATTTCGGTACCGCGCGCGGATGATCGAGTCGCCGATGTTGAGCTCGTACCCGTCGGGATAATCCGGGTTCGGCGGGTAGACGTCGATCAGCTTGGCGGTGAAGTCGGTGTCGGGCGCGGTCGACGCCGCCCACAGCTGCACGACCACGGTGCCGGTGACTTCCACGTCGCGGTCGAGCGCGGGCGTCGAGAAGACCAGGACGTCCTGGCGCGCGCCGAGCGGGAGCGAGTCCTTCGCGCCGAAGACGTGGGGGCCGCCCCGCTGGTCGAACCCGCCTCCCGGCATCAGGTCGTACCCGACCGAGATGTTGCCGCCGATCGTCGGCACCGGGTCCTTCGGGTCGAACACATAGCGTGATGGCGCGGCCCCGTCGGGCGGCGCCGTCGGGGCCAGGCCGCCGTTCGGCTGCAGGTAGAACGGCGTGTACTCGGTGCGCCGCAGCGGCCACTCCTGCTCGAACCGCCACCGTCCTCCGACGTCGAGGCGGCCGGTCTCGAGCGTCTTGCGCCCCGAGCCGCCGCCCATCACGAACAGCTGCACCGGGGGCTTGTCGAGCATGCCGTTCTGCGCGCCTTTGAGCACCGCGTCGAACCAGCGAAGGCGGAAGTAGTTGTACCCGAGCGGGGCGTCCGGGCCGAACTCGGCGTCGCCGGAGTTCGCGAGGTCGAGGTTCGCGCCGCCGTGGATCCACGGCCCCATCACGAGGCGGATCGGACCGCGCTTGCGCCGGCCGAACTCCACGTAGTTCGTGACCGTGGAGCGCGCGTACGAGTCGTACCAGCTTCCGCACAGGTAGATCGGGACGTCGGCGTGCTGATCGTACAGGTCGTCGATGGTGTACGCCGGGCGGCTGCGCCAGTAGTCGTCGTACTCGCCATGCTGCCAGATGTCCATGAGCCACCGCTCGTACGACGGCACGTGCCGCAGCGGGCTGACGCCGGGCTTGAGCGGCTGGCGGCGCAGCCACGCGCGGATGTCGCCCCACGCTTGGCGCATCGCGGCGCGCTTGACGGGATCGGCGGCGACTTCACGGGACGTCGTCGCCATCATGAACGCGTACAGGAAAAAGCGCACCTCGAGCGCACCGCCCTGGCGCATCGACGCGGCGTGATAGTTGTGGAAGCCGTGGGCGACAAACTGCGCGGCCAGGCCCGGCGGGTTGAGCGCGGCCAGCCCGGTCTGGGTGCAGGACGAGTACGACAGCCCCACGGTCGCGACGCGCCCGTCGCACCAGGGCTGCGCGCGCGTCCAGGCCACGGTCTCCACGCCGTCCGGGCCCTCGTTCCCGAACGGATAGAACTCGCCCTCCGACGCGAAGCGTCCGCGCACGTCCTGGCGGACGACCGCGTAGCCGTGGCTGGCGAAGAAATTCGCGGCCATGACGCTGCTCGGGGCGAGTTTGTCGTACGGCGTGCGCTCGAGGATTGCCGGCCAGGGGCCCGGCGTGCTGGTCGGAAGATAGACGTCCGTGGCGAGCCGCGTGCCGTCCTGGAGCCGCATCATGATGTTGCGCTCGAAGCGGACGTCGTACATCAGCACTCCGGCACCTCCGAATGACCTGATTGATCTGACTCGACTAGGCGGGCGCGCCGTCAGGCGGGCTGGTATCGGGTGTCGGCGTCGAGCGGCCACACCGGGCGGTCGACACGATGGTACGGAAACGAAGTGAGATCCAGCGTCGTCAGGCCGGGAGAGTCGGCGGTCAGGATGTGCGCCGCGAGGGGCTCGAACCCCGCGCGGAAGTGCTGGCTCGATTTCAGCGCCACGATCTTGTAGCGCGTGACGTCGATGCCGTGGTGCAGAAACACCTCCGCGTCGAGCGTCTGCTCCCGCACCGAGGAGACGAGCACGTCCACGGTGCCGATCCGGAGGCGGGCCATCCGGCCGAGATCGACCTGCGCGCCCCGGCCCATCGGTGACTGTCGGATGAACCGGCCGTCCGTGAGGTCCGCCACGTACGCGTCCGCCTCGATCGGCTCGCCGTGCATGCGGTCCGTCCTCCCGCCGAGGCGCACGTGGATGGTCGCGCCGACGCCGGCGTCGTGCGCCTGGGCGGCTGTCTGAGGATCATAGATGAAGCCGAAGCACGCGCTGGCCGCCCGGGCCTCCAGCATCGCCCGCAGGAGATACGTGCCGTCTCCCGGAGATCCTCCCCCGGGATTGTCCGACGTCTCATTGATGACGACGGGACCGCCGTCGAGCGCGAGCGCCATCCGGATCGCCTCCGCGGGCCCGGGGCAGCGGCGGATGAGCCCCTCGCGGTGCTGCCACGCGTAGGAGGCGACGTCGTCGGCGGCCTGGCGCGCGAGCTCCGCGCTGCCGTCGGCGATCGCGATGACCGACGCGCTGATCGACGGGATGTCGGTGTGGGCGAACCCGTGGACAAACGTGCAGTCGATGATTCCCGGTTTCTTCTCCCACGCCCAGCACCGTTCGTTGAATTCCTTGACCGGGCTCAGGCTGGTCGCGGTCGTGGGGACGATCATCGGGATGCGGCTGAGATGCATGCGCGGAACGATGCCGTCCGTCACCATCCGGTGCGCCAGCGTCACGGCCTCGCCGCCGCGCTCGTACGAGTCCACGTGCGGGTAGAAGTTCACGCTGAGGAGCGCGGTTGCTTCCCGCGCCATCTCCGGCGTGACGTTGGCGTGCAAGTCGAGGGTGACGATGATGGGCAGCGTGCGGCCGGTCATCGCGCGAATCCGGGCCAGCAGATCCCCCTCGAGATCGTCGGCGCCCTCGGCGACGCCGGCGCCGTGCAGCGCGAGGCAGATCGCGTCGACGCGCCCAGCCGAGCGAAGGCCGTTCAGCAATTCGGAGGCGATCATCTCGTAGGCGCTCCGGCTGATCGTCCCGGACGGCGTGGCGTGCGTCGCGAACGTCGGGACGAGGTCGATCCCGAGCCGTTCGCCGGCGTCCAGCATCCCGCCGAGGTAGCTGCGGACACCGCGATGCTGGGACAGAAGTTGCGGACCGTGCGCCCATTCCTTCGCTTTGAACTCATCGACCTCGGTGAGACCCCGACAGAACGTGTTGGTCTCGTGGGCGACTTGGCCGATCGCGATGCGCATGCTCGTGCTCCTCTCGACGCAGGCTGCGGGCTTCGGACCGGAGATGATCTGTGGGGATCGGCCCATGCAGAGATTGGCGTCCGGCGCGCCGGTCCCTCCCGCGCCGTGGGCGGTCGTCCGCTAGGGGAGGACCGGATGCAGCGGTCCCGTGGTGTCCAGGCGCCCGCCGAACGCGTCAAACGCGACCTTGACGACGAATGAGCCGTCGACGTAGGCGCCCACGGCGTACGGCGGGAGCAGGAACACGATCGCCTGCGGTGTGACGACGAACGCCGTGGCCCCTACCTGGGGGCTCCCGGCGACGCCGTTGAATTCGATCGAGGTCACGGTGCCATCCCGGACGAACGTCGCATTCGGGTTCTGGCGCAGCCGGGCAATCAGCAGATCCGACGCGGTCTTGACCCCGTCGACCCCGGGGCGGAAGAGGTCCTGGAGCGTCACGGGCGCCGGGCGGCCGTGCACGCTCCCGAACGTGTACCCGGTATAGAACCGGTTTGGGTGCGCGCCTCCGGAGTACTCCTCCGTCTCGAAATACGCGCTCAGGAGTGCGGGATCGGTGAGGGAGACGGTCGCTCCGGTGTCGTGAAAATAGTCCGCGGTCGGCGGCCCCAGCTTTTTGAACTGTTCCGCCGCGGTGAGACCGAACGTCACCGCGGCGGCGATCTCCCGCGTCGCGAGCGTATGGTTGGCGAGCGCCGCGAGCGGCGATCCTCCGTCGAACTGCGGGTAGACGACCGTCGTCGACCAGTGGGAGCCGCTCTGCTTTGTCGTCACCATGGTGAAGCGCAGCGGCGCCTGCGCGGCCTCGGCCCTGCACAGCAGGACCGAGGCGGCCAGCACCGCCAGGCCCGCGGCGAAGCGGCCGCAGCGCCTCATTGTTCGCCTCCGTTGCCTTCGGCGGGCGCCGCGTCGAGCGCGGCCAGGGAGTCGGCGGTCGCCCACGGTGTGCGCCGGTGCCACCGGTAGACCGCCAGGGCGGAACCGAGCCCGATCGTGCCGGCGATCGCGAGCTCCGCCGGCGCGCCCCACAGTTCCGCGACGCCGCCCGTGAAGAGCGCGCCGGCCGGGGTAAAGCCGCCGTTGACCAGGGAGTAGACGGACATCACGCGTCCGCGCAGGTTGTCCGGGGTGGCGACCTGCAGCGCGGTGTTCACCGTGGCGGTGAAGACCACCATGCTGACGCCGCACCCGGCCAGCGCGAGCGCCGCGAGGCCGAACTGGTGCACACCCGCGAGCAGGATGACCATCACGCCCAGGAGCACGGCCCCGCCGTACACGAGCCGCGGGTGCGGTCCGTACGAGCTGAACGAGGCGACCGCCAGGGCCGCCAGCACCGCGCCCGCGCCCTGCGCGGACGTGAGCAGGCCGAACCCGGTCGCATCCTGGTGGAGGACGTTTTTCGCGAAGACGGGCACGATGATATTGAAGTTCATCACGAAGATGCTGTAGACGCCCATCAGGGTGAGCAGCTGCAGCGCCGTCGGCGTGCGGAAGAGGTACGCCAGCCCGTCGCGCAGGTGGTCGAGCATGCCGGCCTCCGTCTGGACGGGCTGCGTCGGTTCGAGCCGCATCATGAGCAGTGCGGCGATGACGGGGATGAAGCTCACGCCGTTGGCGATGAACGCGTACCCGATCCCGAGCGACCCGGTCGCGATGCCGGCGATCGCCGGTCCGAACAGCCGGGCGCTGTTGACGATCGTGGAGTTCAGGGCGATTGCATTCATCGTGTCGGTCCCCTCGACCATGTCAAACAGAAACGCCTGTCGGGCCGGGTTGTCGAACGCCGCGGTGACGCCGAGCGCCGTGGCGAACACCAGAATGTGCCAGTACCGGACGTCTCCGCTCAACACTAAGAAGCCGAGGCCAAACGCCTGCAGCAGCTGCAGCGTCTGGGTCACGACGATCAGGTTGCGCTTGTTGACCCGGTCGGCGACGACGCCGCCGACGAGGGAGAGCAGGAGCATCGGCGTCCACTGGAGTGCGCCGACGATGCCGAGCAGGAACGGTGAGTTGGTGAGCTGCAGCACCAGCCAGGCCTGGGCGATGCGCTGCATCCACGTGCCGGCGAACGAGATCAGCTGGCCGAAGAAAAACAGCCGGAAGTTGCGGTGCCTGAGCGCCACGAACGGGTTGACGCTCCGGCCGCCGGACGCGTCTCCCGGCCCGCTGAGAGGGGTCGGATCGCGCGGTGTCACTCTTCCATAGTAACACCCCTCGTGGTATCGTTGGCGTGGTTTCTTCTACGGAGGAGCGCGTATGTCCGAACCCCTGCCGTTGGGTTTGACCTTTGACGACGTCCTGCTGGTGCCGCAGCGGTCCGGCGTGAACACGCGGCGCCAGGTCGACACCCGGGCGCGCCTGTGCAAGGACATCGAGCTCGCGGTGCCGATCGTGAGCGCGAGCATGGATTCGGTGACCGAGAGCGGGATGGCGATCGCGATCGCGCGCGAGGGCGGGATCGGGATCATCCACCGGTTTCTCACCATCGCGGACCACGTCGGCGAGGTACGCCGCGTCAAGCGCGCGGAGAGCGTGGTGATCGACACCCCGTACACCGTTGGGATTGAAGCGACGGTGCGCGTCGCCGCCGGGTTCATGGACGAGCACGGGCCCGCGAGCGTCCTGGTGCTCGACCGCGACCGGCGGCTGCTCGGGATCGTCACAGCACGCGACCTGCTGTTCGAGGACGATCTCGACCGGCCGATCACGACCGTAATGACGCCGCGCGAGCGTCTCATCACGGCCCCTGTGGGCACGCCGGTGGAGGACGCGAAGCGCATCCTGCACCGGCACCGCATCGAGAAGCTGCCGCTGCTCGACTCGGAGGGTCGGCTCGTCGGGCTCATCACGAGCCGCGACATTCAGAATCGCCTGCGCTACCCGCAGGCCACTAAGGACCGGCGCGGGCGCCTCCGGGTCGGCGCGGCGATCGGCGTGCGCGGCGACTATCTCGAGCGCGCCCAGGCGCTGGTCGAGGCCGAGGTGGACGTGCTGGTGATCGACATCGCGCACGGGCACTCGGAGCTGGCGTTTGCGACCGTGGAGGCCGTCCGCGCCCGGTGCGGCGACATCCCGCTGATCGCCGGCAACGTCGCGACCCCGGAAGGGACCCGGGACCTGATCGCGTCCGGCGCGGACGGGATCAAGGTCGGCGTCGGCCCCGGATCGACGTGCACGACCCGGATCGTGACCGGCGCCGGCGTGCCGCAGCTGACGGCGATTCTGAGCTGCGCGGAGGCGGCGGCCGCCTCCGGCGTGCCCGTCATCGCCGACGGCGGCATCCGGACCTCGGGGGATCTCGTCAAGGCGCTCGCCGCCGGCGCGGAGACCGCGATGCTCGGCAATCTGCTCGCCGGCACCGAGGAGAGCCCGGGATCGTCCGTGACGCGGAACGGCCGGCATTACAAGGTGTACCGCGGGATGGCGAGCCTCTGGACGTCCGCCGAGCGGCGCGACCTGCCGCAGGACGACGAGCTGCTCTCCGAGATCGTGCCCGAAGGAATCGAAGCGCTGGTGCCGTATCGGGGCCGGGTCTCCGCGGTCCTCGGCCAGCTGATCGGCGGACTGCGGTCGGGCATGAGCTACTGCGGGGCGACGACCATCGGCGAACTGCACCGGAACGCGAGGTTCATGCGCGTGACCGACGCCGGCGTGCGGGAGAGCATGCCGCACGACGTCGACGCGCTGTCCTGACCTGAGCCGGAACTCCGCGCCGGCCGCGCCGCACCCGGCGTCACGGGCGGTGCTGCCGACGCTCATCGCCGCCTCGGTCGGGTACGCGCTGACCAACGCGATGATCGGCCCGATCCTCGTCGAGGTGGCCCGCGGGTTTCACGTGTCCATTGGGGTCGCCGGGCAGGCGCGGGCGGTGCTCAGCGGGGCCGGCGCCGTCACCGCGTTCATCGCGACGTTCTTCGCCGATCGCATTCCCCGGCGCCGCCAGCTGCTGCTGGCCCTCGGCGCGATCGCGGCGGCCGAGACGGCGCTCGGCCTGACGCGGTCGTTCGGCTGGTGGATGGGCCTGCAGGCGGTCGCCGGCATCGGCGTCGCGATCGTGTCGCTCGCGGGGACCGCCGCGGCCGCGGATTACTTCGATGATGCCCACCGTGGGCCCGCGATGGGGTGGATCACGACCGGGTACCCCATTGCCTGGATGCTCGGGCTTCCGCTCGTCGGGTGGGTCGCGGACGCCTGGGGGTGGCGCGCGAGCTATCTCGTGGTCGGGACCGGAGTCGCGGCACTGGGGTTTTTTGCCGTTCTGTTCCTGCTTCCGCCGCCGACCCAGCCGCCGGCGGCGGAGCCCCGTGCCGGCGCCGGTCTCGGCACGCTCGGGGCGTACCCGGGCGCGCGCGGCTGGGTGTTCGGCGAGCTGCTGGCCACCACCGCCTGGTCCGGATTCCTGGTGTACGTCGGTGCGTTCTTCGGGGTGACCTACGGACTCGCGCCCGGCCCGATCGGGGTGCTGGTGGGCGTGCTCGCCGCGTCGAGCGTCGCGGGGACGATCTCCTCGGGGTGGGCGGGCAACCGATTCGGGCGCCGCCGCGCGCTGCTGCTGAGCACGGCGATCGCCGCCGTCGGGATCGCGGTGCCGTTCGGGCTGCGCCTGACGCCGGTGGTGAGCCTCGTCCTCCTCGTGCCCCACGCGTTCTTCAGCAGCGTCCGGTACCCGAACTCCGGCACCATCGCGCTGTCGCTCGCCCCCGGTGCGCACGGCACGATCATGGCCGCCCGGGCGCTGGTGATCACGTTGGGAGGTGCCGTCGGCACGATGCTCGGCGGTATCCTCATCGAGGTCACGGGGTTTCGGGGTCTCGGGTTCGCCTACGCGGTGCTCACCGCCGCCGCGCTCGTCGTCTATGCCCGGGTCGTGCCGCGCCGTGCCGGGTCGCAGCCGGCGGGTCTCAGCGACGCGGCCGGCATCTAACCAGGGGCATCCCGATGGCCGGCCGGCTGTGGTGCTTCGCCGGTGCGCGACAAAGGAGGAGCGCGCGGAACCCAGCCGGAACCCGAGACGCATGTTCTGTCTTTTGAAAGCCGCGTAGGCGTGTGCGCCATGTACGGACGTCGGTCGGATGACGGACGGTACGCCGGTTCATGGCTCGGGTCCCCTGGAGGCGCGACGCGCCGCCGACCGCGGTCAGCTACCCCGCAGAGAGCAGGAGCGTGTGTGATGGATAGATGGCGTTCCGCGTCGATCCCGGTGGCGCTCATGCTCCTCGGCTGTCTCCTCGCCGCCGGATGCTCGAATGCGACGGTGGACACGGTCACGAGTCTCTCGACCAAGTTCACCGGTTCCCTGACGACCTTTAAGGGGATTCCAAACGACCTCTACGATACGTGCATTCGCGTGGCAGCGTGGGACTACTATAAAGTCGCGCAGCTGGCGCCGACACCGATCGCCCCCGAGATCAAGCCGGGTCCGGCTGCGCCTGACGCCTCCGAGGTTTCCCCCTCGACGTTCGTGCCACCGCCCCCCGTGGTCGCAGGCGGCACGCTCGGGAAGCTGTGTACGAACATTCAAGGCGGCGGGAAGGAATGGGCGACGGCCAATACCATTGTGATCGACTACATCTCGGCGCTCAACGACCTCGCGGGCGGCGGCAAAGCTCAAACCTACGGCTTCAAGGGCCTGGCCACGAGCATGAAGGACGCGTGGTTTGTGCACCTGCCGTCAAAAGATACGATCAGTTCGGACCAGGTCGTCAACGCCGGTTCCGGGCTGGACCAAGCCCTCGCGGCCGCCTTTGCCACTGAGCGAGCGGCGGCGGTCCGAACGTTCGCGACGCAGGCGAACGACCCGATTCGAACCATTTTGACGCTCCTGTACGCGGCCGCGCAGGACTACAGCCGGTTCCTGAGCGTGGAGCTCGCCGAGATCGACGCGGTCTACGCGAACACCGTCGTCCAGACCAAGCAGAATCTGCCCGGGGTGGATGCGACGAACTGGGCCGCGATGACCGAGCAAATCGCGAACAATGATACGGCACTGCACGACTACGTCGGGGTGTTGAATACCATCTCGTGCGCGCAGGGTCAGCTGACCGCGGCGACGGTGGCCGCCGAGGCGGTGAAGAAGTGCGTCACCACGCCGTGACGTCGACGGCACGATGACCCGCGGTCGACCGACGCCGCCGGACCCGTTGTGGGGGGATGCCGTATGGCTTCGCTCGTAAGCCCGTTTACCGACGGGGAGATCACCGATGCGCTGAGCACCGCCGCGAAGGCGTTGCGGGATGTCATCGTGGCGGTGGCCGCCAAGGGCGACGCGGCGTCTGAGGAGGATCGGGTGCTTGCGAACCACTGTCGGATGCAGATCGACGTCGTGACCGCGCTGATGGTGCAGGCCGTGGCGAACGAATTGAACTCGATCTTTGCGACGGAGAACGATGTGGCTCAACAGCTGCGCGCCGTCATCAAGAAAATGAAAGAGACGGCGCATGCAATCGACAGCACGGTCAAGACGTGGAAGACCTGCGTGGATATCGTGAGCGGCGTGATCGACATTTTGACCAGCGCGTTCAAGGCCCCTGGCGGCGTGCTCATGGGAGTCATTAGCGCGTGGACGAAGTGGGCGGCTCCTGCCCCGAGCGGCGGCACGACGCCGCCCTCGACACCCGGCGCGTCCAAGCCTGCGTAGATCGGCCCGCCGGATTCGCCACCCGGCGGGCCGATGCATGTTCCGGCGTCTATCGACGGACGCCGGCCGACGCGCTACTTCCCTGGTTCGATGTGCTTGAGGGCGTGCCCGATGGATTCCGCTGCGTCGTTGATGACGTGCGTGACCTTGTTGCGCTCGCGGACCAGGCGCGTCGCCAGCGCGTGGTACTCGTTGGAGCCGCGGGGCAGCTCACGCAGGCGAGCGGCGGACTGCAGCACCGGGATCGGAGGGATCGGCACCGCCAGATCGTGGTCGAACGCGCCCGCCGCGGTGTAGTTGATCGGGATGAGCTTGCGCCCGGCTCTCATCAGCGTGTCGTTGACCAGCGAGGCGGCGTCGCGCTGTTTGCGCGTGCCGCGCCCCGTACCAAGCGAGGCCCCGAGCCGCTCCGCGGCGGCGTGCAGCCGGTCCACCGCGCCGGTGAGCCGCGTGACCGCATCGAGGGGCGCCGTCAAATCGAACGCGTCGCCCGCCGCGCTCTGAATGTGTCGCAGGGTGTCCCCGAGCTCGTGGGCCGCGGCCCGGTAGTCGAGCGGCAGCACCGGCGCCGTGCACCAGCGCCACAGCACCAGCGTGTACACCTCCGCGTCGCGGCGGAGGTTGTCGCGGTCGATCTTGTCGAGCGTGTCGTCCGTCGTGTGCCACCACCAGCCGAGCCCTCCCGACGTCCGCGGGGCGCCGGTCAGCGACGCAAGGCCGGCGGCCGTGGCGGACTCGGCCGGGGCCTGGACCGACACGCCTCCGAACATCGACGGGACCCCGATGCCCCAGAACGACTGGTCGCCCATCCGGCCGATCCGGTGGCGCTCCAGATCTTGACCCGCCACGTCCTTGATGGCGCGGGCCCCGCTCGTCCACGTCTCGGCCATCGTCTGTGACTCGCTCATCACGGAGGCGCCCGTGGCGCCGGACGAGTCCACGTTGAGGTGCAGCACCGCGTTGCGGTAGAGGTCCTCCCAGTGATGGTCCGCATACCACGTCGATCCTGAGTACCGCCCATGGGAATGCCCCGACCAGAATGCGTAGCGGACGCCGCGCCGCAGCCGAGCCCGGCGCTTGCTCATGAGCCGCGCGGTTTCGAGCATGACCGCGTTCGCGCTGCCGTTGTCCATCGCTCCGTAATGCCACGAATCGACGTGCCCGCTGAACAGGACGTACCGGTCGGGATCGTCGCGTCCCTTGAGCTCCGCGATCAGGATGGGGGTGTCGCGCCATCGGGTGTCGACCGCCGCGTGGATCCGCACCCGCAGCGTGCCTTCCCGCGCCCGCGCGCGCAGGACGGCCCCGTCAGGCTCGCGCACGGAGATCGCGGTGATCTTGGGCAGGCGCCCGAGCGTCTCGGGCGTCGGTGCCCCCCAGACGGTTGAGACGATCATCTCGTGCAGTTCGGGCGGGTTGACGAAGATCACGCCCGCCAGGCCGGCCTCCTCCGCGGCCCGCGCCGTCGTGGGCATGGCGAGTCCGTTGACCAGTCCGATCTTGCCGCGCAGCGACGCGGTGCCGAACTCGCCGGCGCCCAGGTCGACGACCTCGCCTTCCAGGCCGTCGGGCGGGGTCGGGGCAGAGAACGCATGGGTGATGCACTCGACGCGATGGGGCGACGCGCCGGCGGTCTCGAGTGACGCCGGGCCCGGCCACGAGATCAGCGCCTCGTGCTGCTCGCGGTGCGTGTCGAGGCCAAACCCGCGGAGCGTGGTCTCCAGGTAGTCGAACGCGCGCGCCTCCGGCTCACTGCCGGACGTCCGCACCCAGCGCGCGATGTTCCTCGTGTACTCCATGAGTTTGGACGCGGAGACCGCGCCCCGTACGGCCTGTTCGGGATCCTTCGGCATGGCTGCCTCCTGACGAGCGCTCGAGATGGGGGTCACGAACAGGATTCGAGGGGCGGCGCCGCTTTCCTGGAGCCTGCGAGCGCGCCCCTTGGCTCAGCGCGGTGACGGAGTCCGCTCGCCGTCGGGGTGCGCGGACTCCGACGCGGCCACCACGGCCTCGGGCTGGATCGCGCGGGCGATCTCGGAGACCACCACCTGCAGCGCGGCGGCGACCGGGATCGCGAGGAGCCCGCCGAGGATCCCCGTCAGCTCGATGCCCGAGAGCAGCGCGACGAGCGCGAGCAGCGGGGAGATCCCGACGGCGCGCGACATGATGCGGGGCACAAGGATGTGTGGCTCGACGTTCATGACGATGATGTAGAAGATGACGACCGCGACGAGGCGCCACAGCGGTTGGGACAGCCCGATGAGGACCGCCACCACGGCGCTGAGGGTCGGACCGAGCAGCGGCACCAACTCCCCCAGTCCGGCCACGATCCCGATGAGCGACGGGAACGGCATGCCGAGCGCCACCATGCCAATCGTCACGATCGCGGCGACGACGCCCGAGAGCAGCAGCTGCGCCCGCAGCCACCCGCCGAACTTTGCGCCGATATCCAAGAGTACGAGCTCGACGCGGGCACGATGGTCCGGCGGAAAGAGCCCGAGGAACGAGGTCTTCATCGGCCCGCTCTCGAGCAGCATGTAGAAGGTCAGGACGAGGATGGCGAAGAGCGCGCCCACCCCGCCGGCGAAGAGCGACGCGATGCCGGCCGCGGTCGATCCGTATCGCGACAGGGTCGTCAGGTCGTGTGGAATCTGCTGCAGGCTCGGCGAGACGTTCGGGAGCCACGGAAACCGCTGCCGCATCTCAACGGTCCAGCCCTGGAGCGTTGCGAGCAACTGCGGCAGGTTCGCGATGAACGCGTGCCCTTCGCCGATCGCCGGCACGATGATGGCGGACAAGAGACCGGCGAACACGAGGAACGTCGCGAGATAGATGACGAGGATCACAACGCCCGTGGGGAGCCGCCTGCCCCCGGGCAGGGCCCGCCGCTCGAGCGCCGAGACGAGGGGGGACAGGCCGGCGGCAAAGATCGCCGCCATCAGGAGCAGGATCAAGACGTCCACGACGTGGACGAGGAACCGCAGCAGCATCCACGCCAGCACGACCATCCCGATGACCGCGGCCGTCCGGCCGACCCACTCCCGCGACGTCACCGCGCGCGCGCTCCGCTCATCATGGGACCCCGTTTCTCCCGGGAGCCGGCGGCTCCTCCCCGACGGTTGCGCGGGATCCCTGCGGAGCGCTCAGAAGCGGCGGTTCAGCAGCGCTTCGGCGACCAGGCCGAGCGCGCCCGCGCCGAGCACGAGCAGGGACAGCACGGCGAGGCGCCGCGTCAGGGGGCGGTTGTGGCCCGCCATCTGCACCACCGGGACGTGGAAGAGCACGCTGGCCATCGAGGCGAGCACGACGCCGTACCCCGCCAGGTCGGGGCGCAGAGACCCTTGCGCCGCGAGGATGCCCGCCGCGGCGGAGGTGGAGGCGCTGCTGACGAGTCCCCCGACCACTGCGACGGCGAGAAAGCCCGCCTGCCCGAATTCGCGGTTGGCCAGTTCGCCGGCGATCGTGATCACCACGAACAGCGCCCCGAACGTGAGGGCGTGGCGCACGGAGATCGGGGACGCCATGTGGAGCGGCGCCGTCACCGCGTCGCGCACATGCACCCGGTACATGATGATGGCGCTCGTCGCGACCATGAGGACGACCGACAGCCACCCGTACGAGAGCGCGAACGGGTCGAACACGCCGAGGATGAACCCGTTGCGCAGCAGCATCGCCGTGTTGGCGGTTGCCATCCCGAGGAGTGCAAACAGCGAGAGGCGGTCCGGGTCGGTGCGCGCCCGGCTCGCGAGCTCCGCGACGGTCGCCGTGCTGTTGACGAGTCCCCCGAGCAGGCCCGCCCACCGGATCCCGCGCGTCCCGTAGATGCGCAGCAGCACGTAGTTGGTGAACGCGATCGCGGAGATCACCACGATGACGGTCCACGCCGACCGGAGGTTGACCAGGTGCCACGGATCCACCCACCCGGTCGGGAGCAGCGGGTACACGACGACCGCGACCACGAGCAGGACCAGCGCCCCTCGGATCTCCTCGTTCGTCAGCGTGCCGGCGAACCGTACGACCTCGGATTTCCACGCCAGCAAGACCGTGATGACGACGGCGCACGCGGCGGCCACCAGGAACAGGCCCTGCCCGACGAGGATGCCGAGGAGCCCAGTCGCAAGCAGCGCGGCCGTGGTGGTGAGCTCCAACGTCCCATCCCGCGTCATGCTCCGCCAGTTCAGGAGCGTGACCAGCGGGATCAGCGCCACCAGCAGGATGTAGGCGGTGATCGGGGAGATCGTCCACGCGAGCGTAAACGCCAGCGTCACGAAGGCGAACGTCCGGACGCCGACGTCCTTATGCGCCCATTCGCGCTCGAGGCCCACCATCATGCCGATTGCGAGCGAGATGCCGACGCGCTCCATCAGGACGAGGAAGTCTCCCGGCGCGTTGAGCGCGATCGGCGGCATCGCGCTATTCGGGCGCGGCCTCGACCGCGACGCGGCGGGAGGTTGCGAGGTACGCGTAGCCCGCCGTGACGGCGAGGGCCACCGCCCCGCTCACGTACGGCAGGACGATGCCCGCGTGGTAGACGAGACCGCCCCACGTCGGCCCGAGGATGCGCCCGAGGCTGTCGAACGAATCCATGATCCCGATCGATAACCCCATGCCGCCCGTCGTGCGCTTGGAGATCAACGACGCGACGCTGGGGCGCATCAGCGCGTGCCCGACGCCGGCGACTGCGGCGTACAGTGCGAGCGTCGCAATGCTGTGCGTCTGCGTGATGAGCAGGTACCCGACCGCGGCGATCACCAGGCCGCCGCGCACGAGGCGTTCCTCCCCGAACCGGTTGATCAGGCGCCCGACGAGCCCGCCGAGGATGATCGCCTGGACGATCCCGACGGTCACGAACACCAAGCCGATCGCGCCCGCCCCGGCGGTGCTGCTGAGCCCCAGCCGGTCCTGCGCGAACAACGCATACGTCGCCTCGAGGCTGGCGAGCGCGAACGCCGCCACGAGCGTCACGGTAAAGTAGAACGCCAGCGGCCCGCTGAGCGCCATCCGGATCGCGGTCAGGCGGCGGGGCCGCTCCCAGGAGGAGTCGTGCCGGATCGGCTCGGGCAGCGCCCCCCAGCTGAGCGCGAGGGTGACGAGCGCCAGCCCGGCGCCCACGAAGAACGGCAGCGCGAGGTTGTGCCGTCCGAGGAGGCCGCCGATCCCGGGCCCGATCGTGAAGCCAAGACCCATCGCGGCGCCCATCATGCCCATCCCGCCGCCGCGCCGCTCCTCCGACGTGGTGTCGCCGATGTACGCCATCGCGGTCGGCAGCGTCGCGGCGCTGAGAATGCCGCCGAGAATCCGTGCCGCGAACAGCTCCCAGACCTGGTGCGAGAGGCCGAACATGACGAACGAGATCGCGTAGCCGATCAGGCCGACCGAGAACACCGGCTTGCGGCCGATCCGGTCACTGAGGCCGCCCCACAGCGGCGCGAACAGGAACTGCATGAACGCGTAGCTGGTCGCCAGCAGCCCGATCTGGAGCGGCGTGGCCCCGACGGCGCGGGCGTAGAACTGGAGCACCGGCAGGACGATGCCGAAGCCCATCATTACGACGAAGATCGCCAGGAACAAGACTATGAGACCTCGATTGCCGATGGGCGAACGCGAGCTCATCCGTGTTGACCCCCTTCGAAACGGATATCATTATCCGCGCGTGTCCGACGCACGTCAAGACGGCGGCTGCGCGCGGGGTGCGTGGACTCACGCGCGGACTGACGCGGCGTGTCGCCGGCACGGCCCGGACCGCCGCCGCGCCCGAGTTTTGGGTAACAGCAATGGTGAGGCAGCACGTCGGCGCTCGGTAGCACTACGCTCGGCAGCAACACGTCTAAGGCACTTCGGGCCCTTGACACCCCGTCGTGTAGATCCCTAGAATCAGGGGAGTGTTCCTCGGTAGCTCAATGGTAGAGCATCCGGCTGTTAACCGGAGGGTTGTAGGTTCGAATCCTACCCGAGGAGCCAGTTTCATTGACGGGGGTCGTGCGGGCGGACCGCGACGGCCCCCGGCGCATGCGCAGAGACGGCGTGACCCGGCGGAGACTCCCGAACCAGGTTCGGCCGCGGGATGCGATTGGTTTGGAGGGGCGATCGTGGAGGTGCTGTGGGAAACGATCCTCGAGACGCCGGTCGGCCCCCTGGTGGCGATCGCGTCCGAGCGCGGCCTGTGCGAGTTAGAGTTTCATCGCGATGAACGCCTGCGGCTGCACGCGGCCAGGCTCCGCCGATGGTACGGGGGCGCCGTGCCCGGCAGCGGCGCCAACCCGCACATCGAACAGACGCGGATCTGGCTGCGGCGCTACTTCGCCTCGCGGTTCGACGAGCTCGAGCCGCTGATCCTCGACGAACGGGGCACGACGTTCGAGCGTTCGGTGTGGCGTGCGATGCGGGAGATCCGGCTCGGCGAGGTCTGCACGTACGCGGCACTCGCGTCACGCGTGGGCGTGATGCGGGGTGCCAGGGCCGTGGGGGCCGCGTCCCGGCGAAACCCCGTGTGCATCGTGACGCCGTGCCACCGCGTCGTCGGCTCGGGCGGGTCGCTCGTCGGATACGGGGGAGGACTCGACCTCAAGCGGCGGCTGCTGGAGCACGAGGGCGCGCTGCCGTCCCTCGCGCCGGCGTCTCGGGCGCGCTAGCTGACGATCCGGTCGACCACCATCGCGATGAACAGCAGGGCGAGGTAGAGGAGCGAGTATCCGAAGAGGCCCATCTCCGCCTTCGGGCTGCGCTTGGTGAGCACCGCCCAGGCGAGCAGGATGAAGACCGCGTCGAGGACCACGGCCGACACCAGATAGAGCGGGCCGAGCGCCCGCAGCGGCACGTAGAGCACCAGGGTGGCGGCGGAGAGCGCCAGCGAATAGAGGAACATCTGCCGCCGCGTTTCCGCCTCTCCGCGCACGACCGGCAGCATCGGGATGCCCGCCGCGCGGTAATCATCGACCTTCGCCAGGGCCAGCGCCCAGAAGTGCGGCGGCGTCCATAGAAAGACGATAGCGAAGAGCGCGATCGCCGGCGCCGCGAGGTGCCCGGTCGCGGCCGCCCACCCGACAAGCGGGGGGACGGCGCCCGCGGCGCCTCCGATGACGATGTTCTGCGGCGTCGTCCGCTTGAGCCACCGCGTGTAGACCGCGACGTAGAACACGATCCCGGCGGTCGACAGGGCCGCGCTGAGGACGTTCACGCCCCACGCGAAGACGAGGATCGAGAGCAGCCCGGTCGTGATGCCGAACCCCACCGCGTGCGTGGGGCGAAGCCGCCCCGCAGGCACGGGCCGGAGACAGGTGCGCTGCATCACGGCATCGATGTCGCGGTCGAGGTACATGTTGAACGCGTTCGCCGACCCGGCGGCGAGCGTGCCGCCGAGGAGCGTGAGCAGCAGGATCCCGAGCGACAGGTGATGCGGGACCGCGACGATCATGGTCGTGATCGTCGTGATCAGAAGCAGCATGATGATGCGCGGCTTCATCAGGGCGAGATAGTCGCCCGCGGTCGCGGCCGCGGCGCGGATCGCCGACGGGCGGACGGCAGGCTGCGTCCAGGGGATCGCTTCGGCAGGATCGTCGACGGAGCCGCCGGCGATCGTGCGCAGCACCCCGACACGCCCCCGCGCGGACGACCGATCCGACGCCGGCTGCGGCACCGCGAGCGCGACCAGCACTACCAGCGTGCCGAAGAGCGCCGCTGCGAGCGCCAGATGGGTCCCCTGCACGGCGGGCAGCAGCCGCGTCATGACGTTCAGCACGCCGACGGCGAACTGCGCGAACACGAGGACCACGGCCAGGTTCGCGATCGCGGCCAGCCCTCGAACACGCGTGCGCGCGGCGGACACCGCGGTCGCGATCACCAGCAGCGTGACGAGCACTGCCCAGAAGCGGTGCAGCATGTGTGCGTGCGCGGGCCAGTCCGACGGCAGCAGTGCCGTCCCCCGGCACATCGGAAACGACGGGCAGGCCAGCGCGGCGCTGCTGGAGCCGAGAAACCCGCCGATGAGGACCATCGCGTAGGTCGCCGCGAGCGTCAGCCACGCCAGCCGGCGGAACCCCGCGGGCGCCGGAAGCCCTCCAGCCGGGCTCCGCAGCGCGATGACGGCTTGCACCAGGAGCCCCGCGAGGAAGAGCATCGCGACGCCGAGGTGGGTCGTGACGAGCCCGGGGGTTAGGTCCATCTTGACGGTCAGCCCGCCGAGCACGATCTGGACCACCACCAATCCCAGCACCGCGAGCGCCGTCGTGCCCGCGAGCGGCACGGCGCGCCGAACCACGAACGCCGCGAACGCGGTCGCGAGGACCAGGACGGTTACCGACGCCGCGACCAGGCGGTGCGCGTATTCGATCAGGACCGGCCCCTCAAGGGGCGGGATCAGCCGGCCGTGGCAGAGCGGCCAGTCGGGGCACGCCATGCCCGATCCGCTGATCCGCACCAGCCCGCCGAGCAGGATGAGCAGGTAGGCGGCGATCGCCGTGGCGACGGCCAGGACTTGATACCGGTGCACTGAGGGTGAGGTTGTCGGGATCACCGTGAGGCGGCTCCTGCCGATCTGCGCAGCGCGCGCGCTATTCATCCTACCGCCTAGCCGTCGGCGGCACAAGGCCCCTCGGTGTTCGACACGGATAGGCCGGATCCCCCGGCCGCCGGACATAGGAACCTCGGCCCGCGGCCTGGAACCCGCCGGATATGACCGGCGCTTCCTGGGGACGATGGGGCCGGGTCGTGCTGGCCGCCGTGGTCGTCGCGGTCTGCGCGGCCGCAGCCGCGGTGGCGCAGGAGCCGACGGCCGAGGACATCATCAACCGCGTGCTCACTGCCAACGCTCATGCGCTGGCGGTGGCATCGGCGGACGTCACGTTCAACTTCCGGCTGAACAAGCCCGTCACGGAGCGGCCCGACTGCCAGTTCACAGGCACGGTGCGCCTCGAACACGGTCACAACACCGTGACCATCAGCCAGCGCACGTACGGGCTGACGTGCTGGGTGCTGAACAAGGTCGTGATCGGGCGGCTGTTTGCGGGGACCGAGCCGGCGGACCAGTTTCTCTCGCGGTTCGACTACACGGTGCTCGGCGAAAAGATTGAGGACGGGCGGCCGTTTTATCTGATCCGCGGCACCGCCCGGGATCCCAAGGCGAACCCGCACGGGCTCGTCGGCTGGATCGACTATGAGCGCGGGCTCGTCACCGAAGGAACCCTCCAATACAACTGGGGCTCGATCGACTCGACCGAGCGCTACGAGCAGATCGAAGGTGCCTGGGTCCTGGTCTACCAGTACCTCGCCACGACGCGGTTCGGCGCCTCGTTAGAGGCCGAGTACAGCAACTTCCAGTTCGCGCCGCGCTGAACCGCCGCACCCGGTCCCGGCGCCGCCCGCGTGCGCGCTCCCCGACGCTACCCGCGGCGCTGCCAGTCGGCGATGTTGCGTGTCTCGTTGTCGAACGGGCTGAGGTTGCTGCCGACGTCCAGGCTGGACGCGTGCCCCGAGACCATCTTGCGATCGACGAGCGGGATCGACACGCCCTGCGCCACGACGAGATCGTTCATCTGGATCCAGAGCTGCGCGTTTTTCTTCGGGTCGAACTCGGCCTGCGCCGCATCGTACAGCTTGTTGTACTCCGGGTTCTGCCACCGCGGATAGTTGAACCCCGACCAGGCGTTCTCTTTCTGCGGCAGGTCCTTCTCCGGCTGGCCGCTGTAGTAGCGGGCCATGTACCCGCTTGGAAACGGCGAGCCGTACGTCGAGGTCAGCATCTCGACGTCGTTGTAGAAATGCGCGTCGGTGTCGTTGTTGCCCGGATCGGTGCTGAAGAAGACCCCGGCGTCCACGGCCTTGAGCGTGGTGACGACGCCGAGCTGCCCCCAGCCCTGCTTGATGACCTCCTGCTCTTTCTGCCGCAGGGAGTTGACCGTGGTCGCGAGCGTCAGCTGCAGTTTGACGTCGCCCTTCGCGCGGATGCCGTCTGGCCCGCGCCGGTAGCCGGCCTCGTCGAGCAGCTGGTTCGCCCGTCCGACGTCGTAGACGATCTTGGTGTTCTTCGACGCCAGGTTCGTCGGCGTCGTCAGCACGTTCGCGGTGGCGTCACCCTCCACACCGTACAGCTGTGCGGCGATCGTCTGCCGGTCGACGGCCATCGCCAGCGCTTGGCGGAGCTTGGGGTCCGTCAGAAACGGGTGCGGCGCCTTGAGCGACGAGCGCTGCCCGTCCACGGTCTTGTTGGGGTCGGTCATGTTGCAGAGGATCATCTCCACGCCGCCGCCGCTGCCGGTGATCACGGTCCCGCGGCCGCCGTTCATCATCGCCTGCAGGACCGGCCACTCGACCTGCAGGTTCCACGCGTAGTCGTATTCGCCGGTCTGCAGCGCCGCGCGCGCGGCCGAGGTCGCGTCGCCGCCGCCCTTCATCTGCACCTGCGAGAATGCCGGCTTGTCGGGGTCGCGATAGTACTCGTTGATCGAGAACACGACGAGGTCGCCCGGCCGGAACTGATCCACCTTGTAGGGCCCGGTGCCGAACGCCTGACTGTTGAACGGAGCGTTCTGCGCGTTCGTGCCGACGTAGCCGTCGAGCGCGTGGCGCGGGACGATGACGCCGTTCGTGCCGACGAACGGGAGATACCATGCCGGCGTCGGCGCCTTGAACGTGACCTTGACGGTATACGCGTTGAGGGGCTCCACCTTCGCCACGTTCACGTAGCTGGCGTAGGTGGTCGCGCCGCTCTGCTTGTTCTGCACGAATTGGAACGTGAACACGACGTCGTCGGACGTGAACGGCCGGCCGTCGGCCCATTTGACGCCGCGCTTCAGCGTGTAGACGATCGAGGTGCCGTCCGCCGCCAGCTGGCCGTTTGCCCGGGACGGCACGCGGTCGGCCAGCACCGGCGTGAAGTTGCCGGCCGCGTCGACCGTCAGCAGCGGCTCGCAGCAGATTCGCGCCGCCTCGAAGTCCTTCGTGCCGTGTGAGAGGTGGGCGTTGAGGATCGTGGGCGCCTGCCAGTAGAGGAGCTTGAGCGTGCCCGCGCTGCCGCGCTTGGCGGGGGCGGCGGCGCGCGCGATTCCCGGCGCCGCCTGCGAGACGAGCGATGCGATCCCGCCCGCCGACAGGCCGACCGCCGCCGCTCGGAGGATCGCCTCGCGGCGGGTGATCCGCCCGGATCGAAGGCCTTGCACGAGATCCCGCGCCCTGCGTGTACGCATCGTGTCCTCCTGTGGCCGGCGGCGTGCGCGCGCGCCCCGCCGGTCGCGTTGGCTTCGTGCCGTCCCTAATGACTCCTGCCGGCGCGCCGTCTCCAGGGGAAACGTTGGGGTGCACGAAGTTGTTCACCAGCACAGGCCGGCGGGCCGCGCGAGGGATGCGCCGGCGCGGGGAGGGATGGCCGTGATCGATTTGGAGACCGTGTCGCAGTCGAAGCTGACGACGTACAACCGCACGATCGCGCGGTGGACGCGCCTGTCCGGCAGCGCCGGCGAGCGGTCGGCCGCCGAGTACGTCGCCACGCAGCTCCTGCGGTTTGGGTTCGAGACGCAGATCCTGATGCACGACGCGTTCATCAGCCTGCCCGGGAAGGCGGAACTGCGGATCACGTCGCCCGAGACGCGCGTGCTGGCCGCCATCACCCACTCGATGGGGATCTCGACGGCGCCCGCCGGATTGGCCGGCGAGTTGGTGTTTGCCGGGAAGGGGACCGTCGAGGAGCTCGAACGGGTCGGGCCGGGCGCGTTCGCATTGATCGACGGCCGCGCGACCCCGCAGGTCGCGGTGAACGCGACCACGGCGGGCGTCGCGGGGCTCGTCTGCTACGCCGGCCGCGCGCCGCACGAGATGTGCTGCTCGCCCGTGTGGGGCAGCCCCTCGGCGGCCACGCTCGGCGCGCTGCCGAACGTGGTCCTCGTGTCCGTCGCGCGTGCGGACGGCGAGGCGCTGCGCGAGCTGTGTCTCGCGGGGCGCGTCGAGGTGCGCGCGACCGCGGAAGTGCACACGGGGTGGACCAAGACGCCGATCGTGGTGGGAGACCTCGAGCCCGGGCACCGCGAGGCGGAGGACCGCTTCGTGATGTTCTCCGGGCACCTCGACGGCTGGTACCTGGGCGCGATGGACAACGGGAGCGCCAACGCGACCATGCTGGAAGTGGCGCGGGTGCTCGCGCCGTACCGGAAGCGGCTGCGCCGCGGCCTCCGGATCTTGTTCTGGTCCGGGCACTCGCACGGCCGCTACTCGTCGTCGGCGTGGTACGCCGACACGCACTGGCTGGAGCTCAACGCGCGCTGCCTCGTCCACGTCAACATCGATTCCACGGGCGCGGTCGATGCGGACGACTTCGGCACGAACTCCATGCCGCAGACGGCGGGGCTGGCCCGGTGGGCGGTGCGCCAGGTCGCCAACGCGGAGCTCGACGCCCACCGCCTCGGGCGCAACTCCGACCAATCGTTCCTCGGCGTTGGCATGCCGTCGATCCTCGGCGCGATCTCGCGGCAGGCGGACCACAGCCTGGGGTGGTGGTGGCACACCCCGTACGACACCCTCGACAAGGTCGACCCCGCGCGGCTGGTGCGCGACACGAAGATCTTCGTGCTGGCGCTCGAGCGTCTGCTCACCGATCCGGTGGTGCCGTTCGACTACGCGGCGGCGGGATCCGACCTCCGAGAGAGCCTCGAGGCGATCGCCAAGACGGGGGGATCGGCGCTCGATCTGTCGCCGGCGATCGCGGCCGCTTCGCGCTTGGAGACGCTCGCGGGCAAACTCGCGCGCGCCGCGGCGGCCGCGGACGGCGGGGCTCGGGCCGCGGCGATCAACGCCTGCCTCCACGAGCTCGGCCGGATCTTGGTGCCGGCGACGTATACCGCCGCCGGTCCGTACGCCCACGACCCGGCGCTCGAGACCCCGTTCCTGCCCCGGCTGCGAGAGGTCGCGCGCCTGGCGGTGCTTGGACCCGACAGCGACGCCGGAAGGTTCCTGCGGGTCGATCTCGTCCGCGCGCACAACGCGGTTGCGGATGCGGCCCAGCGGGCGGCGGCGTGCGTCGAGGCGTGTTTGGCGGCGCTCGCGGTGGGCGCGCGGGCGGCCGCGCGCAAGCGTCCCGCTAGCGGAGGAAGCCGCCCGACTGTCCGGCGAGCACGGCCTCCACGTCGGGCAGCGTCGCGTGGCAAACGTCGCCGGGGTAGGTCTGCTTGAGCGCGGCGAGGGCGTTGCCGTACCGCGGTCCCGCCTCCTCGTCTCCGCGCAGATACGCGTAGAGGAATCCCGAGGCGAAGGCGTCTCCGCGTCCGACCCGGTCGACGATCTCGGTGCGGTGTGCCGGGTGCCGGGCCGTCGTACGGCCGCTGTGCGCAAGGGCGCCGCGCTCGCCGAGCGTGAGCACCAGGGTGGTGCAGCCGAACCGGTCGCGCAGCGAGCGGGCGATGTCCTCCGGCTCGCCGTCCGCCCCGAACACTCCGCGCGCGTCGCGCTCGTTGAGGAACACGAGGTCCACGCCCCGCAGCAGCGGTTCCACCACCGCGCGCGCCGCGTCCGGCGTCCACAGCGTGGCCCGGTAGTTGACGTCGAACGAGATTTTCACGCCCCGCCGCCGCGCTTCGGCGATCGCGCGCTCGACAAGCCGCCGAGGGCCGTCGCCGAGCGCCGGGGTGATGCCGGTCAGGTGCACGACCGCGGCCCCGTCGAGGGCGTCCCACGCGACCTCGTCCGGCTCGATCTCCGCGAACGCGGAGTCCCGCCGGTAGTAGAGGATCTCGCCCGCCCGGGGCGCCGCACCCGGCTGGATGAACATCACCCCGACGCGCCCGCGCGGCACCCAGAGCACGCCGTCGGTATCGACCCCATAGCTCCGGAACGTGTTCGCGACACGGCGGCCGAGCGGGTTGGCGGGGAGCCGGGAGATCCACGCGGTGCGCACCCCAAGCGCGGCGAGGTTGGCGCAGACGTTGCCCTCCGCCCCCCCGACGTGCACGGCGTAGGTGGCCGCCGTCTCGAGCACTTCGTTCCCGGTCGGCGCGAGGCGGACGAGCGCTTCGCCGATGCCGACGACCGCGGGCACGCGGGCGGCGCTCACGCGGCGCCTCCGCGCTGGGCCGCGGCGACTTGGGCCCGGATCGTCTCCGCCCGCGCGCGCACCGCGCCGACGTCGACCGGCCGGTTCGAGGGGCCGACGAGCGCCGACCCGATGCCGACCGCGGCGGCCCCGGCGCCGAGCCATTCCCCGATATTGTCGGGCCGGACCCCTCCGGTGGGGAGGAGCCGCGCGTGCGGCAGCGGGCCGAGGATCGCCCGGATGTGGGCGGGGCCCCCGGACTCGGCCGGGAAGATCTTGACGAGCTCGGCGCCGCCGTGGAGCGCCGCGAGCACCTCGGTGGGGGTGTAGGCCCCGGGCACGGCCAGCACGCCGTGCCGCCTGGCGACCTCCACCATCTCCGGCGACAGCGCGGGGCTCAGCAGGAACTGCGCGCCGGCTTCCACCGCCGTGCGCGCGGTCGCGGCGTCGGTCACGGTCCCGCCGCCGATCAGGATCTCCGGGAACTTCTCGCGCAGCGTTCGGATCACCGCGGGCGCGTCCGGGACGGTGAAGGTGACCTCGATGACGCTGAGCCCCGACGCCGCCAGGATCTCCGCCACCTCGAGCGCCCATTCCGTCGAGTGGGTGCGGATGATCGGCACGACCTTCTCGCGGAGGATCGCCGTCAGGGCGTCGGCCGCGCGCATCGTGCCGCTCATGAGGGCGTCGTCGCCTGACGGCGCTGCCAGTTGTCGGCGAACAGATTGAAGTGCAGCGGCCGGTAGGGGTGCGCCTCGACCACGTCGAGGTTGAGCACGACCCCGAGGCCCGGGCCCGGCGGCAGCGGGAAGTGGCCGTCCACGACCGCGGGCAGCCCCCGCGCGGCGTCCGCGACGAACGGCTCCGTGAAGTCGTTGAAGTACTCCTGGATCTTGAAGTTCGGAATGCACGCGGCCAGGTGCAGCGCCGCGGCGGTGCCGACCGGCCCGCTCACGTTGTGCGGCGCGACGAGGCGCCCGTGCGCCTCCGCCATCGCCGAGATCTTCTTGGTGGTGAGCAGACCGCCGCAGTGGGTCAGGTCCGGCTGCAGGATGTCGACGGCCTCGAGCGCCAGGAGGTCCCGGAAGGACGCGAGCGTGTGCAGCCGCTCCCCGGCGGCGATCGGCACCGCGGTCTGCGACGCGACGTGCCGGAGTCCCGCCGGCTGGTCCGGCGGCACCGGTTCCTCGAGCCAGCCCGGCGCGAACCGCTCGAGGTCGCGCGCCAGGGCGGCCGCCTGCGCCGCCGTGAACCGGCCGTGCATCTCGACGAACAGCTCGACGTCCGTCCCGACAGCGTCCCGCACCGCCTCGACGAGCGCGACCGAGCGGAGGCGTTCCTCGCGCTCGAGTTCGCCCGCACCCGGCCCGAAGGGATCGAACTTCATCGCGCGGTAGCCGCGCGCGACGACGCGGCGCGCGGCGGCGGCGAACTCGTCCGGGGTGCGTCCCACCTGATACCAGCCGTTCGCGTAGGCTTTGATCCGGCCGCGGCACGCGCCGCCGAGCAGGCGGTACACGGGCTGGCCGACCGCCTTCCCGATCAGGTCCCAGCAGGCCATCTCGAGGATCGCCAGCGCGGTCATCTCGGTGGCGCCCGAGATCTCAAAGTCGTCCCGCGTGACGCGCTGGACGAGCGCCTCCACCTCAAACGGGTCGCTGCCCAGCACGTAGCGCCGCACGGTGGCCTCGAGGTAGGCGGCGACCGCTTCCTCGCGGTTGACCGGGCGCGCTTCGCCGACCCCCTCCAGCCCGTCGTCGGTGCGCACGCGCGCGATGACGAAGTTCCGCCACGCGGATCCCATTACATAGATGCGGACGTCGGTGATCTTCACGGCTTCCCCCCGTGCTGCGTGCCGTCCTCTGATCGGTCTCAGCCGCGCAGGTACTTGTCGAACCACGCCACCGTCAGCTTCCACGCGTCCTTGGCCGCGTCGGCGACGTAGGGCGTGCGGGAGTCGTCAAAGAACGCGCGGCCGGCCTTCGGCTCGATCTTCGACTGCCAGGGGTTGCCGGCCGCCTTCATCGCGTCGTCCAGCTGCTTGAGGCCGTCGGTATTCCCGGTATCCGTTTCGCCGTCGATCACCAGGATCGGTGTGGAGATCTGCGTGGCGACCCCTGGGTCGGGGGCCTCCGCGTCGAAGATGACCGCGACCTTGATGTCCGCGTTGCTGCCGAGGAGCTCCCAGGCGAGGTTGCCGCCCAGGCCGAACCCGAGGACCCCGATTCGCGTCTTCTGGACGAGCGGCTGCGCCTCGAGATACCGGACCGAGACGTTGAGTTGGCTCATCAAGTCGAATTGGGAGACAGTCTGCATCGCGGTCAGGGCGTCGGCCGGGGTGCTGAACTTCCCGGTGCCGCCGACCCCCGACAGCAGATCCGGCGCGAGGGCGACGTATCCGTTGCGGGCCAACCGCCGGGTGATGTCGCGGTTGTGCTCCGTCAGGCCGATCGCGTCATGGATCACGATGATGCCGGGATAGACCTGCCCGCCCGAGGGCGCCGACAGGTAGCCGAGCTCGGTGGCGATGACCCCGCCGGGGTACTGCACCGCCTGCGCCGAGATCGCGGGATCGGTCGGTGGGACCGTCACGCCGCCCGGCGTGGTCTTGTCGGGCGGCGAGCCGGGCGGGCCGGGGGGCGGGGCGGGGGCCGGGGCGCCCCAGGCGGCCTTGGCGAGTATCCCCGCGGTGAGGGGGGATGCGGCCGCGGCGAGCGCGCACCATTGGCGCAGCATCGCCCGCCGGCCGAGCCGCCTCGGCGTGCCGTCGAATGGGTTGATCGTCATGCATCGCCTCCCGCTTGCGATTCCCCGCCGCTGCTAGAGGTACGTGCTGCGCCGCGGTCCGGGTTCCGAAGCGACGCCGAATCTTTGGGGAGGAAGAGCGCGACCGCCAGGGCGGCCAGCGGCAGCAGCGCGGTCACGTTCATCGCCGAGACCACGCCCCAGCGGTCCGCGACCGCGCCGAGGGCGGTGGCGCCGATGCCGCCGGTGCCGACCGCGAACCCGATGACGAGCCCCGACGTCAGGCCGATCCGGTGGGGGATCAGCGACTGGGCCATCACCATGGCCACGGCAAAGCTGCTGACCGCCGCCATGCCCCCGATCACCGAGCCGACGATCGGCCACACCCCGGTCCCGTGCGGGATCAACCACAAAAACGGGGGCAGGATCGCCATCGACGCGATGAGCATGGCCCGGTGTCCCCACCGATCGGCGGCGATGCCGCCGAGCAGCGTGCCGATGGCCCCGGCTCCGAGGAAGACACTGGCGACGATGCCGCCGTACGTCGGAGTGAGGTGCCGGACGCCCGTGAAATACAGCGGGATGAAATTGGACGTGCCGGTCGAGACCCACGAGCGCAGGACCACGTACCCGACGAGCAGCACGAGGGCCGCGACGGCGCCGGTGGCGATCGACGCGGATGCGGCGACGCGGCCCCCGGCCGCCGCCGGCGCGCGGAACTGGACGCGGGGCTGCGCCGCCGCCCATGGGAGGACCATGAACCAGAGCACGACCGCCGCCGCGACAGAGATCGGGATGATATAGGAAAATCCTAACGCGCCATAGGTCGCCACGGCGATGCTCACCGCGGCCGGGCCCAGGCCGATGCCGACGTTTCCCCCGACCGAGAAATAGGACATGCCGGTCGCCCGCCGCTGCTGGCTCGCGAGCCCGGCGAGTTTGTATCCCTCCGGGTGGAACGCCGCGACGCCGACCCCCGCGACGAAGATCATCGCGATCAGCACCGCATAGGAGTGCGTGAGCACCGTCATCAGCATCCCGATGCCGGCGACGAGAGTGCCGACCGGCATCATCCACGCGATGCTGACGCGGTCGCTGATGACGCCGAACGCCGGTTGAATGACGGACGAGCTGATGTTCGAGAGCAGCACGATGAACCCGAGCTGCACGTACGAGAGATGGTACTGCGCTTGAAACACCGGGAGGAGCGCGGGAACCGCGCCCTGCGGAAGATCGGTGGCGAAATGAGCGTAACTGAGCGCGGCCAGGACCCGTCGATTCACAGGAGGTCCTTCGACAGCCCGTCGTACCGCCCCTTGAGCGTGCGCGTCGGGCCGCGCTCGTGAGACGCTCCGGAGCCGGCGGGCGAACCGGGGCCGCGCCACGAGGAACCGGCGCGCCGCCGCGCAAAAATAGGCGCGGAGTTCACTTGACGGGATGGAGGCGGCCGCCGTGACCACGACGGGGTGGGAAGACATCGCGGGCTGGTACGACGAGAAGCAGGGCGACGAGGGTGATCTCTGGCATCGATCGCTGATCGACCCGCCGCTGCTCCGCCTGGTCGGCTCCGTGACCGGGCTGCGCGTGCTGGACGTGGCCTGCGGCAACGGGTATCTCGCGCGCCGGTTCGCGCGAATGGGAGCCCGCGTGACGGCCGTGGATGCGTCCGCCCCGATTATCGCGCTGGCGCTGCGCCGCGAGGCGGACGCCCCGCTCGGAATCGCGTACCACGTGGCGGATGCGTCGCGCCTGGACGTGCTCGGGGACGGCTCGTTTGACGTCGTGGTGTGCAACATGGCGTTGATGGATATCGAAGACGCGGCCGGCGCGATCCGGGAGGCCGGCCGGGTGCTGCGGACCGGCGGCCGGTTCGTCGCGACGATTCCCCATCCGTGTTTCGACGTGCCCAACGCCTCGGCGTGGGTGGTGGAGACGGTGGACTTCGCGACCACCGTGTGGCGCAAGGTCAGCCGGTATCGGGAAATCGCCGCACGGGTGTGTCCGTGGCGCGGTCCGTCCGGGCAAATCCTGCACACGGCGATCTACCACCGGCCTCTCTCCTGGTACGTGCGCACGCTTGGCGCGGCGGGGTTCGTCGTGACGGCGATCGAGGAGCCCGAACCGACCGAGGAATTTGCCGCGGGGTCCGCCCAGGCCCCGTGGATCGCGCAGATCCCGCTACACTGCGCGTTCGAGGCGCGTAAAGAATAATCGGCGGCCCGGCGGTGGTGGATCGAAGCCGAACGACTCCATCCCGCGAGGCGCGCTCAGGTACAGGGCCGCCCCGACGAGGACGATGCCGACCCGGGCTCGAGTCCGGTCCTACGCGTGCGCGGGTGCGTCTCCGAACATCGCCCCTTCGTCCGCGCGCCGGTGGGGGTGGAGCTCGTCCGGGGTGAACCAGAGGCCGATCTCGTGGGCCGCTTCCTCGACGGTGCCCGACGCGTGGATCAAGTTTCGAACCGGCCGGCGCGCCGCGTTGGCGACCGTCGGCGCGTCCGCGGAGAAATCTCCGCGAATCGTTCCCGGCGCCGCGAACACCGGCAGCGTGCTCCCGACGATCTTGCGCGTGACGGTGACGGCGTGGACCCCTTCGAAGACCGCCGCCACGACCGGGGCGGTCTGCATGAACTCGATCAGCCACTCGCGTACCTGGCGCCCGATCTTGAGTGGGTCGTCGGTCCCCATCATCTGCGTGACATCCATCTTGTAGCTCTCGAACGCCTCTCGGGTCTTGTCGCCGATCGTGCGGATCCACGCCTCGTCGTCCGCGTAGTGCCGCTCCAGGACCGCACGGTTGGCGCGCACGAGCTTGAGGCCGACGAGCTTGAGGCCAACCCGCTCCAGGCGGGCCAGGATTTCGCCGACGAGCGCCCGCTGGACGCCGTCGGGTTTAATCAGGATCAGGGTGCGTTCGTGCCGGATCTCGTGCATGCGCGCCTCCACCGGTGGGTTAAGTCCAGTCTCCGTCCTGTCAGAACCCGATCGCACAGCCGTCGGCGCGCGGGTCCGATGCGCCGCCGTACACGCGTTCCTCGCGATCTCGCATGATCACCTGCACGCCGCCGTCGCTCGGGCGGGGCGCGACGACGCGGTGGCCCAGCCGCCTGAGGCCCTCGTACGTCTCCGGCGCAAATCCCGCCTCCATGCGCAGCTCGTACGGTGCCTCGATCGTGGAGGGGTCGCTCGCGGGAAAGCTCAGCCAGCGGGGGCGCTCCACGGCCTCCTGGATGTTCATGCCGTGGTGGACGACGTCGCTCCACACCTGGAAGTCCCACTGCGCCTGCCCGTCGCCCCCCCGGGTCGCCCACGCGAGGAAGGGGCGGCCCTGCCGCGTCGCGAGAAAGGCCATCAGCGTGTGCATCGTGCGCTTGCCGGGGGCAATGGCGTTCGGGTGGCCCGGGACGAGGGAGAAGCCCCGGCCCGCGCGGTTGTTCAGCAGGATGCCGGTGCCGTCGGCGACCTCGCCGCACCCGAACCCGTTCGAGAGGCTGGTGATGTAGCTGCAGACGTTGCCGGCGGCGTCGGCGACGACGAACGCCGTGGTCTCGCCGACCTGCTCGTGGATCGCGCCCGCGGCAACCGTGTCCTGCGCGTGCAGTGGATCGAGGGCGCGCCGCCGATGCCGCGCGTAGTCGGCGCTGAGGAGCCGGGGCAGGGGGTTTTGGATGAACCGCGGGTCGCCGACGTACGCGAGGCGGTCCGCGAATGCGAGCTTCTTCGCCTCGACGGCGAGATGGATCGCCTGCGGCGATCCCCACGGGAGGGCGCCCAGGTCGTCCTGCGCGAGAATGTTGATCATCTCGAGCATCACGAAGCCTTGGGACGGCGGTGGGGCCGTGTGGATCGTGAAGTCGCGGTGCGTCGTCGAGGCGGGCTCCGCGAACTCCGTGGTATGGGCCGCCAGATCGTGCGCGTCGAGCAGACCGCCGTGCTCGCGCGCGTATTCGGCGAGACGGGCCGCGAGATCGCCTTCGTAGAGGGCGCGCGCGCCCTGCTCGGCGATCGTGCGCAGCGAGCGGCCGAGGTCCGCCTGGACCAGGATCTCGCCGGCGCGCGGCGCGCGGCTGTTCGCGAGGTACACGCGGGCCGACGACGGATAGCGGGAGAGCGTCTCCGCACCCGCGGCAAACCAGCCGGCCTCGTTTTCGGCGACCGGAAAGCCCCTCTCGGCGTACTCGATGGCGGGCTCGAGGAGCTGCCCGAGTGTGAACCGGCCGCTGCCCCACCGCGCGAGCGAGACGGCCATCGCGTCCACGGCCCCTGGCACCGACGGGGACAGCATGCCGCGCGGCGGCATCACGTGGTGTCCCCGCGAGGTGAAGTAGTCTAGCGTGGCGGCGCGGGGCGCGGCCCCGGAGCCCACGATCGTGCCCACACGTCCGGACGCCGCCTCGTAGTACACGATGAACGTGTCGCCGCCGAGGCCTCCCATCATCGGGAGGACGACGCCGAGCACCGCGGCGGCGCAGGTCGCCGCATCGATGGCGTTGCCGCCGCGTTGGAGTACCTGCAGCCCCGCGGCCGACGCGAGGGTGTGGTCCGTGGCGATCATGCCGCGCTGCGCAAACGTGATGCTGCGTCCCTGGCCGGTCACTGCGGTCCCCCTGTCTCGCGAAATCGCTGAATCGAACCGATCACGACGCGCGCCACTGCGGGCGTGGCGCGTGGGCGGAACTAGCGTACAACAGAATTCTGTGAAAGTCTCGCCCGCGGTGTATCCGGGATCGCGCCGGCGCGGCGCTTGGTCTCCCTGCTCGGCAGACGCGCGGCTGGTGCGGTTTAACGGGGAAGACACAGGGCGAGCCAGTTGCTGGGCGGGCCGAGCTGGGTCGCGAGGTCGCTCCACGACGGGTCGATTCGGGCCGCCAGCTGGTACAGCATCGCGGCACCCTTGGGATCGGCGGCCGAGCCCTGGGGCGATGGAGGGATTCCGATGAAACATCGGCGGTTGAACTGGCGCGCGCCGCTTGTTCTCGCGGCGGCCGTGCTCGGTGTCGGGCGGCTTGCCGCGCGGGCCGGCGCGGTCTCTGCGGTGCTCGCAAACGGGGCAACGATCGCGCTGCCGGCGACCACGGAGGCGACGGAGCCGGACCTCGCCGGTCCGGTCATCCACGGCGCGGTGATCCCGTTCCAGGTCAAGAACGCGGCCAACACAACGGTGCTGTGCGAGGGTCAACTCCAAACCGGGTCGTCCGGTCGACCGCCCACAACGACCTGCATTTCTATTACCGGTGTATCGGGACGCCGAGCCGGGTGCGGTTCCCGGGACGCATCATGAGAATCGAGACCGTGTGTTTCTCGTGGGTAGACCCGCTGCGGGCCGCGTATCGCACAGATGGGATCGGTGTCGTGGCTCCAGCCACCGCCCGGCGTCCCTATGTGGATACCATTTGGTTTGTGTGCGGGGAGCAGGGCATGCCGTGCGGCGCCAATTCGCGATCTTTCTTCATCAAAGCAACTGGGACCGGGTACAAGACCGTCGGAGAGACGAGGATCGAGCTGACCTCGGGCGATTTCACGCTGATCAACAATACGTGGATGCCGACGCCGTACGAGGGCCGCGCCGACTCCGTCGAACGGCGTCACACGGCGCGGCGCATCGGCCGCGGCCTCACGGGGCAGGGAGCCGCGTTCAGCCCCGCCAATCCTTCGTAGCGTGCCCGTCCTCCGAACGCTCGCAGTGCTGGCGGCCGTCGTCATGGTGTCCGCGCCGTCGATCGGTCCGATCGCCGCCGCGGCGCCGCCGGGGGGTCCCGTCATCGCCGCGGCGGACGCCACCGAGGACGCCACCGCGTCAAACAACCAGGTCAAGCTGTTGCGCACGGCCGCCGGGCTCATCCTCGCCTACGTGGGGGCCGGCGCGGGCGGCGCACAAGTGTATTTGGCGAGGTCGCAGGACGGCGGGGCGCACTGGACGCGGCTGGCCCAGGCAAGCGACGGCCCCGCGGCGTCGCGCCTCCCAGCGGTCGCGCTCGACCGCGCGGGGCGGCTGCACGTCATGTGGACGCGCTACGACGACGGCGTCGGCAAGATCTACTACCGGGTCTGGGCCGGCGCCTGGACCGGTCCGCAGCAGCGGATCTCACCCGCGGTGGGCTACGCCGGATTCCCGGGGCTCGCCGTCGACCCGTCCGGCCGCCCCCAGGTCGTGTGGTACGGGATCCGCGAGGGCGGGACGCTGCTCTATACGCGGCACGGGTCGATCTATGAGATCTACTACACCGGATTCGACGGGCGGTCGTGGTCTGAGCCGGTCCTCATCTCGACCGGGGTGCCGGACTCCGTGAACCCGGCGATCGCCGAGAGCCCGACCGGGCGCACGGCGGCGGTGTGGTACCAGTTCGACGGACGCGTCTACCAGGTCCGGTACGCCGAGCGCGACGGGGCGTGGGGCGCGCCCGAGAGCGTCTCCCACTCCTCGTCCGACGAGTTCAACCCCGACATCGCGATCGACCAGGCCGGCGTCGTGTCGCTCGCGTGGGAGCACCACGACGATCTCAACTCCGACATCGTGTACGCGCGCCGGTCGGGTCGAGGGTGGCAGGGGCCGGTCGCGCTCTCGGCGCCCGCGCCGGCGGCGCGCCATCCCGCGCTCGCCGCCGCGGCGGCCGGGGTCCTGTACGCGGTCTGGGACGCGGACGACGGCCAGATCTACCTCAGGCGGTACGCCGGGGGCTGGGCGCCCGCGGTGCGGCTCACGACGGACGGCGGCAACTCGTACCCGAGCGTGGCCGTCGACGGGGCGGCCGCCGCGGTCGTGTGGACGCACACCGGCGGCGGACGGTCGGTCGTCGAGTACGCGCGCTGGGAGCCCCGGTGACGGCGCGCCCCAAGGACCGGATCGCGGTCGCGCCCGCCGCTCGGCGGGCGTTCCAGCGCCGCCTGCTCGCCTGGTACCGCCGGGAGGGGCGGGCGCTCCCGTGGCGGCGCACCCGCAATCCGTATCACATCCTGGTGTCGGAGATCATGCTCCAGCAGACGCAGGTGCCCCGGGTGATCCCGAAGTACCGGGAGTGGCTGCGGCGCTACCCGTCGATCGAGTCGCTGGCGGAGGCGGGCGTGCGCGAGGTGCGCGAGGCGTGGTACCCGCTCGGGTACAACGTGCGTCCGCTGCGGCTGCGGGAGATCGCGCGCGCGGCGGTGCGCCGGCACGGCGGACGCCTGCCGCGGACACGGGAGCAGCTCCTCGCGTTCAAGGGGATCGGCCGGTATACCGCGGGGGCGCTGTTGAGCTTCGCGTTCGGGGAAGACGCGCCGATCCTCGATACCAACGTCCGCCGCGTGCTACGGCGTGTGTTCGCGGGCGAGCGCGCGCGGCCGTCGGAGCGCGCCTTGTGGGCGCTGTCCGAAGACGTTCTGCCGCCGGGGCGCGCGTACGACTTCAACCAGGGGCTTATGGACCTCGGCGCCACGGTCTGCACGGCGCGCCGGCCGCGGTGCCGGGGGTGCCCGGTCGCCCGCGGGTGCGCGTCGTACCCGATGCCCGACGCGGCGGAGTGACCCCGGGCGTTAGAGCCCGGTCGCGTGAAACCCGCAGTCGACGAACAGCACCTCGCCGGTGATCCCGCGCGCGAGCGGGCTCGCGAGGAACACCGCGGCGTCGGCCACCTCGTCGGGGTCCGTGTTGCGCCGGAGCGGCGCGCGCTGCTCCATGACCTCGAGAATCCGGCTGAACCCCTGCACCGCCCGCGCCGACGCCGTTTTGATCGGCCCCGCGGAGATGGCGTTCACCCGGATGCCGCGCGGTCCGAGGTCGCTCGCGAGGTACCGGACGCTCGACTCGAGCGCGGCCTTCGCGACGCCCATGACGTTGTAGTTCGGCATCACGCGGGTCGCGCCGATGTAGGTCAGCGTCGTCAGGCTCGCCTGCGGGTTGAGGACGGGCAGCAGGTGGCGCGCGACCGCGACCAGCGAAAATGCGCTCACGTCGAGCGCGAGCGCGAACCCGGATCGGGAGGTCTCGACGAACGCCCCGCCGAGATCTTCCCGCTGGGCGAACGCGATGCTGTGGAGCACGGTATCGATCCCGCCGGTCTGCTCGCGAATCGAGGCGGCGAGCGCGTCGAGCTGCGCGTCCTGCGCGACGTCGCAGGGCAGCACGATCGAGCCCGGCAGCGCCCCGGCCAGTTCGCGCACGTCCTTTTCGAGGCGCGCGGTCTGCACGGTGAAGACGACGCGGGCGCCCTCGCGCGAAAACGCCCGCGCCGCAGCCCACGCGATGCTCCAGCGGTTCGCGACGCCCATGACGAGCGCCGTCCGGCCCTCCAGCAGGCCGCTCACGACCGCGCTCCCGTGCCGGCGCGCCGGGTGGGGCGCGGCGGCGTCCGGCCCGCCGCGCGCGAGGCGCCCGTGCCGGCGGGCGTCATCCACGGCGGCATCCCGCCGTACCGGCTCGACGGGCAGAGGTCCCGCAGCGGGCACGTCGGGCACCGCGGCCGCCTGGCGAAGCAGATCTCGCGGCCGAGAAAGATCAGCCTGAGCGAGAACGCGCTCCATTCCTCGCGCGGGATGAGGGGCATCAGGTCCTGCTCGATCTTGTCCGGGTCGTGCTGGGCGGTGAGCGCGAGGCGCCTCGACAGGCGCCGCACGTGCGTGTCGACCACGATCCCGGGCACCCCGAACCCGCTCAGTACCACGTTCGCGGTCTTCCGGCCCACGCCAGGCAGCTGCACCAGCTCCTCCAGCGTACGCGGGACGCGCCCGCCGTACCGGTCGACGAGCACGCGTGTGGCCCGCTGGATCGCGCGCGCCTTCGCGTGAAAGAAGCCGGTGCTGTGGACGTACGTTTCCAGTTCGCTCGTGCGCGCGCCGGCGAAGTCGGCGGCCGTGCGGTACCGCGTGAAGAGGGCGGGCGTGACCCGGTTGACCTGCGCGTCCGTCGACTGGGCGGACAGGATCGTCGCGATCAGCAGCTGCAGCGGGTTGCGGTGGCGCAGCGGGAGCTGGGTGTCGGGATACCGCGCCCGCAGCCTGCGGACGATCTCCAACGCGCGCTGCGCCCGCGCCGCGGGTGTCTCGCGCGGGAGCGCCGCGGGGGCCGAACGGCGGCGCGGGCGCGATCCCGCCGCTGCCTTCGAGCGCGGCGCGGGTGCGCGGGCGGCGCGGGGACTGCTCACCGGGGATTCACGGATTCACTGTACCGCGAGCCCGGGGAAGGTGTCAATTTGATCGCCCGGGCCGCGAGCGGGGATCGGGGCAGGAGTCGCGCGCGCTCCCGTGGGAGTGTAGCCCGCCCGGCTACTTTTCCGCTCCCGGTTGAGGAGCGATCCTCGGAGGATGGCGATGGATTACGCGGCGCGAGTTGACCAGGCGCGGCGGCGGATGGCCATACAGCGGATCGACCTGCTGGCGGTCGCGCCGGGCGATGATCTCCGATACCTGTGCGGGTTCTCGCCCCACCCGGACGAGCGGCCGTGCTTCCTGCTGCTGGCGGCGAGCACCGCGGCATTCGTGGTCCCAAGCCTGAACGCCACCCAGTCCGCCCCCCACATCCCGGTGCCCACGTTTGTCTACACCGACGCTGACGGACCGGCCGCGGCGCTCGACGCCGCCAAGAAGGCGCTCGGCGGCGCTTCCCCCGCGCGCCTCGCACTCGGCGACACGATGCGCGCCGACTTCGTCCTGCTGCTCTCGGGTGTGTTCCCCGATGCGCAGCTCGCGCTCGCGTCGGACGTGCTGGCCTATCTCCGGATGCGGAAGTCCGCCGAGGAGATCGAGGCGCTGCGGCGCAGCGCCATGCACGCGGACCAGGCGATCCGCGACGCGTGGGCGGCCTGTCGCGCGGGTGCGACGGAGCAGGAGATCGCCGACGCCGCCGCGGCGTCGTTCCGCCGGTCCGGGTCACAGGAGGTCGTGTTCACCGGCGTAGCCTCGGGGCCGAACGGGGCGTTCCCCCACCACAGCCTGTCCGGACGGCGGCTCGCGGTGGGCGACGCGGTCACGCTCGATCTCGGCGGGATGCTCGACGGCTACGCCTCGGACATCACCCGCGTGGCCTGCGTGGGCGCGCCCGGCGCGAAGTATCGGGAGGTGCACCGGACGGTCGACGCCGCGGTGCAGGCGGCGCTGGCGGCGATCCGCCCCGGGGTGCCGCTCAAAGACGTGGATCTCGCGGCGCGCGGTGTGATCGAGCGCGCGGGATTTGGCGAGTACTTCATCCATCGGGTCGGCCACGGCCTCGGGATCTCCGTTCATGAGCCGCCCAGCGTGACGCACTTGAATGAGACTCCTATAGATGAAGGGTTCGTGTTTTCAGTCGAGCCCGGCGTCTACATCCCCGGGGAGTTTGGACTACGCCTGGAGGAGATCGTGTACGTCGGCCCGGACGGCGCCCACGTATTCAGCCGGCTGCCGCGGGACATCCACGTGGTGCCCGCCGGGTGAGGGTCCACGGCCCGGCTACGACGTGCCGCACGCGGGCAGGACGATGGTAATCGGGGCGCCGTAGTCGTAGTCGTCCGCAACGATCTGGGGGACCGGATTCCCCAGCGTTGCGGGACCAACCCAGCGGCGAGGCAGCCCGGTCCGACTGTCGATGTAGAAGGTATACTTGCTCGCGATGCTTTGCCCGCCCGCGCCCAGCGAGACGATGATCGAGTACGTATGGACCGGGGTGCCGTCGATCACCGTGGCGGCTTCCCGGGAGGCCTCGTAGGATATGTGAAGCTCTGAAAGCAGCTTCCCAGGTTCGGGGCCGTTCGGCGGCGCGGAATCGCACAACCACTTGCCTGGCGCCCCTCCTGCGTTTGTGCGGTAGCGATAGCGCCTGTCGTGGCCGACCACGATTTCCTCGATGCGTTCCGTGACCGTATGGGTCGAATCGGGCGGTGAGTACTCGACGGTCGTGCCGTCCGAATCCTTTTCGCGATACGAAATCGTGCGCTGTTTCGATACTGCGGCGGCGATCTCGTGCCATGCAGTCTGATCGCCGGTGACGAGCGCCCCGGTCGGGAAAGAGAGACCGGCGCCGTGGGCCGGGCGGCCGAGGGGCCCGGCGACACCGGTCAGCAGCAACAGAACGATGGGGAGGATGATCCAACGCGGCGCTTTCACCATGATGCCCCCGTGCCTGACCTCAAGACCGGGACGATCGTGGTGCTCTCTCAAGCGTGACGAGGAGTTCTTTGCTCCGGGAGCCGACCCCTCCCGGGTTGAGGGGCCTCGCCACTCGTCGGGCCTGCGGCATCCCTGGGACCGGCGAGGCATTTAGCGCGCCGGCCCCGGCGCGTCAGTCCAGTCCGCTCCGCCCGAGCGCGAGCACGGCCACCATCTGATCGTGGATCGCGCCGTTCGTCGCCAGGATCTGCCGGTGGTCCAGCACGGCTGTGCGGCCGCGCAGGTCGCTGCCGCGGCCGCCGGCTTCCTCGAGCAACAGGAGGCCGGCGGCGAGATCCCACTCACGCGGGCCAATTTCCCAGTATCCCTCGATCCGCCCCGCGGCCACCGCGGCAAGACTGAGCGCGGCGGCTCCCCATTCCCGCACTCTGGCCGCGCGCACGAGCACGTTCGTGAAGTGATCGAGGTTCAGCCGTGAGTCGCCGAGCGGATGGCGGAACCCCGAGGTCAGCGTCGCGTCCTCGAGCTGATCGATCGGGGAGACCGTGATCCGCCGCCACTCCTCGCGTCCCGTCCACTGGGTCTGCCCCGGCGGGGCCGCCGCCAGGTGTGCACCCGCGCCTCGCTCGGCCGCGTAGACTTCTCCGAGCATCGGGTTGAGGATGACCGCCGCGATCGTCTGGCCGCGGTGCCGCAGCGCGATGCTCACCGCGAACCACGGAATGCCGTGCGCGTAGTTGTGGGTGCCGTCGAGCGGGTCGATGAACCACGTGTGCTCGGAGTCGCCGCGGCGGCCGCCCTCCTCGCCGACGAACGCGTGGCTGGGGAACGCGTCGCGCAGCGTGCCGACGATCGCCTCCTCGGATGCGCGGTCGGCTTCGGTCACCGGGTCCTGGGGGCCCTTGTACTCGATGCGGGTCAGCCGGCCGAAGAGGGCGCGCTGGATCGCCGCGGCGGCGGACGCCGCGCGCAGCGCCGTAAGCGTGTGAGCGGAGAACGGGAGCATCGAAGGAAACGGTTCGACGGACGCACCGAAAACTCCGCCCGGGGGCGGGCCGCCCGCGGCTACGGAAGGGGGAGCGCTCTCAGGGGGGTCACCGAGATCACCCCGTCGTCCCGCCGCTGCACTTCCGCGTCCACGCCGTAGGCCCCCCGGATCGTCTCACACGTGAGCACCTCCGCCGGCGTCCCGGCCGCGTGCACGCGCCCGCGCGCGAGCAGCACCATCCGGTCCGCGAACCGCGAGGCGAGGTTGAGATCGTGCAGGGCGATCACCGCGGTCGCGCCGCGCTCCTCGACGAGCCGCCGGATCAGCACCAGCAGCTCCAACTGGTGGCGGAGATCGAGCGCGCTGGTCGGCTCGTCGAACAGCAGCACGCGCGGCTCGCGAACCAGCGCCTGCGCGACGAACGCCAGCTGGCGCTGGCCGAGACTCAGCTCGACGAGCGGGCGGTCCGCCGTGTCTCCGATCCCGACGTCCTCCAGGCTCGCCCGTGCGCGCGCGATGTCGCCGTCCTGGACATGCCACCCGAGCGACCCGAGCTTCCCGAGCAGCACGACCTCGAGGACCGTCAGTCTCGACCGGGCGTGGAGATCTTGCGGCAGGTACGCCGCGATGTGTGAGAGCCGGCGGCCGTCGAGGGTCCGCGCGTCCGTGCCGCCGAGGAAGATCCGTCCCCGGTACGGGACGAGCCCGTACGCACACCGGAGGAGGGTCGACTTGCCGGCGCCGTTGGGACCGATGAGCGCCGTGATGCTGCGGGGCGCGGCTTCGAGGTGCACGTCCCGCAGCGCCGGGACCCGGTGGTACTCCACGCACAGCTGCGAGACGGTAAGTTTCACCAGTAGCCGCGGCGGGTCCGGAGAATGAGGGCGAAGAAGAACGGGACCCCGATCAACGACGTTACGATTCCGATGGGGAAGAGCGCGCCGGGCACCACCATCTTCGCCACCACCGACGCCGCGGAGAGGAAGAGCGCCCCGCAGATCGCGGACATCGGGAGCAGGTAGCGCTGATCCTCGCCCACCAACATGCGCGCGACGTGAGGGGCGACGAGGCCCACAAATCCGATGGTGCCGACGAAACTGACGGCCACGGCGGTCAGCAGGGCGATGATGGTGAAGACGCGCAGCCGAAGCGCGGAGACGTTGACGCCGAGGCTCCTGGCACGCTCTTCCCCCAGCCGGAGCGCGGTCAAGCGCCACGCGTCCCTGGAGAGGACCGGCAGGAGCAGCGCGAGCACGGCCGCCACGACCGCGACCTTGCTCCAGTCCGCCCGCGCCAGGCTGCCGAACAGCCAGAACACGATCGTCTGCAGCGCTTCCGGCGACGCGAGGTACTCGAGCAGCGACAAGAACGCCTGCGCCAGGAACAGCAGGGCGATGCCGGTCAGGACCATCGTCTCGACCGTCGCCTGGCGCCGGGCGACGGCCATGATGACGAACGCCGCGACGAGGCTGCAGCAGAACGCCGCGACCGTCGACGAATAGGCCGGGTCGATCGGCAGCGACGCGCCGAAGAGGATGGTCGCGGCGGCGCCGAGGCCGGCCGAGGCCGAGAGCCCCAAGGTGTAGGGATCGGCGATCGGATTGTCGAGGATCGTCTGTACCTCGGCCCCTGCCGCGCCGAGCGCAATCCCGACGACGAGCGCCATGAGCGCCATCGGCAGACGGAGCGTCCACACGATGACGTGCGTGGTCGGAGCGGCGGCCGCCGGGGAGGTGATCGCGGAGACGACCTGCCGGAGGCTGAGCTCCGCCGGTCCGGTGAGGACGTCGAGGGTGAACGTGACGGCCAAGACGGCGAGGGCCGCGGTGATGATCGCGATACGCCGCGCCGCCGCGGTCCGGTAGGTCCTGAGGTAGTGTTCGGTTGGCGCGGCCGCCTCCCCGGCGTCCGCAATCATCGCTGGAGCTGCAGCATCCAGGTGCCGTCGTACCGCACGGGGAGCCACGTGCTGAAGTAGTCGCGCAGCGACGCCTCCGGGTCGATGTCGGTGAACTGCGCCGGGTACATCGCCTTCGCGAAGAACTGCATGCCCGAGTAGTCGAAGAGCGTCCGGGCGATGCCGTGGTGGATCGCGTAGACGCGGCCGTTCTTGACCGCCGACAGGCCGCTCCACCCGGGGCGGGCGAGGTAGGCCTTGAGCCGGGCGTTCGTCAGCGCCGGTGCGACGCCGAACCCCATTTCGACGGCTTGCGGGGAGTTGGGCCACGTCGAGCCCGTGATAAAGATATAGTCGGGGTTCGAGGCCAGGATGTACTCCGGGCTCAGCGGGGAGTCGTTCACCTTGCCCTTCGCGATGTTGATCCCCCCCGACGTCTCGATCAGCGGGCCCCACAGGTCGTCGCTGTACGAGTTGCCGTAGACCGACGGGCCGCCCTGGCCCAGCTCGACGTACACCTTGGGGCGCGGCGTGGTGGCGCGGGCGACGCGCGCCTGCACGTCCGCGACCTTGGCGCCGTAGAGGGCTGCGAGTTGGCGCGCGCGCGCGTCCATCCCCAAGAGTTGGCCCATCACGAGCGTGCTGGCGACGTGGGTCGGGACTTGCTGGGCGTTGTAGTCGATGACCACGATCGGAATCCCGGCGGCGGCGATCTGCGACGCCCCCTGCTGCATCGACGTGAACTCCCAGCGCGGTGTGATGAACACGTCCGGCCGCAGCGCGATCACCTTCTCGGCGCTGAACGTGGAGTCGTCGGTGTAGCCGACGTCCGGGAGCTGCGCGAGGTTGGGGATGACCGCGGCGTATCGTTCCCAAATCGAGCGGCGCCAATCGTACCAGACCGTCTTCGAGTAGCCGACGACCCGGTCGAACGCGTGGGACCCGCCCACGGCGATGAACTCCTCATAGTCAAACATCAGCACCACTCGCTGGACCGGGATGGTGACGCTGACGGTCCGTCCGGCCGCGTCGACCACCGAGATCTTCTCTGACGCCGCTGCGGCGCTCGCGCGCGGTACCGAGCCGAGTACCAATCCGCCGAGCACCAGCCCGGCCCGTTCCAGGAACGTGCGTCTGTTCATTTCCCGGCTCCATTGAGCAAGCGTGTACGCACCGGTCTGCCCGCAGCCCTGCCGCGGCCGGACTGCCGCCGCCGTCTTCGGCCATCATACGGAGGACCGTCCGGGCTGTCTGTACTACTTTCGGTACATTGCCGCGGTGACGCACGGGATGGTATCGTGGTCGCCAGGCGCGCGCCGTGTGGGGGCGGCCCGGGCGCGGGCGAGGAGGTGGCGGCATGGGGATGCGGAGTTTGGCAGGGGTCTGCGCGCTGGCGCTGGCCGTCCTGTGGGCGGGCGGCGGCGTTGATCGGACGTCCGCGGCCTCGATGTCGAGCGCGATGGCGGGTCCGCCGCCTCTGTCGATCGTCAGCCCGACCCCTCAGTCGCAGGTCAGGAATCCTGTGTCGGTCGTGCTCGAGACAACCGGGGACATGGCGCAGCTCACCATGGGCGCGAGCATGAATAGTATGGGAAGTATGAGCGGCGCGGGACCGAGCGTGCATCTGCACATCGTGGTCGACGGCCACGTGCTCATGCCCGCGGCCAGCCAGCTCGTCAGCGCGGGGCAGGATCGCTACCGGTACACGTTCGGCCATCTGTCGTCCGGGCCGCATACCATCAAAGTGTTTTGGGCCGACAACAAGACACACAATACGGTGGGACCGGTACACACCGTCACCTGCACGGTCGTCGGCTAGCCAGTCGCGGCGCGGCTGGCCCGGTTGTCCCGCGGCGGCGTCCGCCGCGGGACGGCCGCCGCTTATATAATGGAGCCATGGAACGCTCGGGGTCGACGCCTCACATCTGGCGCGGCTGGCACGGCGTCTTCCGGGTGGCGACCGTGCTGCTCCCGGCGGTGGTAGTGTTTGGGGTGGAATACCTCCGCCACGAGGTGCTGCACGATGTGGTCCCGGAGATGTGGGGCAATGTGATGACCGGCGCCATCGCGTTCAGCACCGCTGCGCTGATCCTCATCCCGATTTACCGACGCCTGGAGGCCGCGGACGACCAGCTGCATGCCGCCGAGGTGGAGCGCGCCGTGTCCGACGAGCGCGAGCGGTTGGCGCGGGAGCTGCACGACGGCATCTCCCAGGCACTGTTCTTCCTCGGGGTCAAGGCGAGGGCGCTCGACAGCGCGCTGGACGCGCTGGATCTGGAGACGACCCGGGCCGCCGCCCGGGAGATCACGCAGGCGCTCGAGGAGACCTCGGGGCGCGTGCGCGATGCGATCTTCGATCTGCGCACCGGGCCAGAGCCCGGGCAGCCTTTTGGGGCCTGGGTGCGAGGCTACGTCAAGCGGTTTGGAGAGATCCACGGGCTGGTGGGCGCGGTGGACGAGACCGGCGCCGAGACGGAGCTGCCTCTCGCGCACGCGCTGCATGCCATGGCGATGACCCGCGAGGCCCTCCACAACGTCGCGAAGCACGCCGGCGCCAAGACGATCGCGGTCGGCCTCGAGTGGGGGGTGACGCACCTCACGGTCGCCGTGGTCGACGACGGCCGGGGCGTGCCCGATCCGATTCCTGGGTTGGCGCAGGGACGGTACGGCCTCGCCGCGCTCCGAGAGCACGCGCGCGCCGCCGGCGGCAGCGTCAGCGTGGCGCCCGCCGGGCTCGGCGGGACCGTGGTCTCGTTCCGGCTTCCCTACGCGAACGGGGACCACGCGTGACGACCCGCACGCTGATCGTCGACGACAGCGAGCTGGCACGCCGCGGCATTCGCGCCATTCTCGGGGCCTCGCCGCAGTTTGAGGTCGTCGGCGAGGCGACCGACGGGGAAGAGGGTCTCGCCGGCGCACGCATGCTCGCGCCGGACCTGGTGCTGATGGACCTTCGCATGCCCGGCCTCGGCGGACTCGAGGCGATCCGGCTGATTAAGGAAGAGCTTCCCGCGGCGATCGTCGTCGTGGTCAGCGTCTCCGACGATCCCCAGGATCTTTTCGAAGCGATCCGATCCGGAGCGCAGGGCTATCTCATCAAGAACGTGGAACCCAACATTTGGCTGGAGTACCTCGGGGCGCTCGTCCAGGGCGACACCCGGATCTCCCGGGCGATCGCGGACCGAATCTTGGGGGAATTCGTGCGGCCCGGCGCGGCGCCGCGCGGCGCCCTGCCGACCCTGACGTCCCGCGAAGAGGAGATTCTCGGGCTCGTGGCCCGCGGCTTGGCGAACAAAGAGATCGCGGCGCGCCTCGGGATCGTCGAGGGTACCGTCAAGCGCCATCTGCAGAACATCCTGGCGAAGCTCCACCTTCGGAACCGCGTCGAGCTGGCCACCTACGCCGTGACCCGCGATCGCCCTTGAGGGGCCGGCCGCGCCGCACCGCCGTCTCCTGAGCCCCGAGCACGCGCCCGGAGGCGGCAGGAGCGCGCTCGGTCGGGCGGAAATGTAACGCGCGAGCGGCACACCCATGTCCGATGTCCAGGTCAGGCCCGCGACGGCGCGCGACATTCCGCGGATTCTGCCCCTGTGGGAGGCGCTCGCCGAGCACCACGGGGCGCTCGATCCCGCCCTGTCGGTCGAGCGGAACGCGGTCCGCGAGTACGCGTCGTTTCTGCGGGACACGATCGGAGATCCCAACGCCTGCGTGATGCTGGGCCTCGACGGCGACCGCGCGATCGGCTACGCGCTCGGGCGCATCCATGTGCTGCCGCTCCCATTTCGTGAGCCGCGCCGGGGATGGATCCAGGATGTGTTCACCGTGCCGGAGCGGCGCCGCGAGCAGATCGGCGGGCGGGTGGTGGAGGCGCTGCTCGCGTGGTTCCGCCAGCGCCGGGTCACGTTCATCGAGCTGACGGTCGCGGTCCGCAACCCCGAGGCCGTTCGGTTCTGGGAACGCCACGGGTTCACCACGTACATGTACCGGATGAAATGGACGGCGGGGGCCCGGTGATGCTGTACCTCAGTCAGGTGATCGGGAAGCCTGTGACCGACGCCGCCGGCGAGGCGTTCGACACCGTGGCGGATCTGGTCATTTACCACGGGACCGAGCGGTTTCCGCGGATCACCGGGGTGCTCCTCAAAGGCGACCGCAGCCGCGTCGCGATCATCCCGTGGGACGAGGTCGCCGAGTTCGGCGCCTCCGGTATCCGGCTCCGGGTCGAGCGCCGCCTCCTGACGCCGCGGCCGCTGCAGCCGGAGGAGATCCTCCTGCGCGACGACGTCCTGGACGGCCAGGTCGTGGATACCGACGACATCAAGGTCGTGCGCGTGAACGACATCGAGCTGCGGCAGGCCGGCACGGAGGTGCGGGTCGCCGGCGCCGACATCAGCACGCAGGCGATCCTCCGCCGGCTGGGGCTCGAGCCCCTGGTGGTCCGCGCCCTCGCAGGGATCGGGCGTCCACTGGCGTCGCGCATCATTCCGTGGAATCTGGTCGCGGTCCTCGGCGGCACGATGACGCCGCTCAAGCTCAGCATCTCGCGGGAGAAGCTGAAGGATATCCACCCCGCCGACCTCGCCGACCTGCTCGAGGAGCTCGCCCGGGACGAGCGGGTCGAGATGATGACCGCGCTGCCCGACGAGCGGGCCGCGGATGTGCTCGAGGAAGCGGAGCCGGAGATCCAGACGGCGGTCCTGCAGGAGCTGCCGAGCGAGCGGGCGTCCGACATCCTCGACGAGATGGCGCCCGACGAGGCGGCCGACGCGCTCGGCGAACTGTCGGAGGAGCGGGCCGAGGAGCTCATCTCGCTGATGGAGGACGACAAGGCGGAGGAGGTCAGCCGGCTCCTCCAGTATCCGCCCGAGACCGCCGCCGGCAAGATGACCACGGAGTACATCGCGCTTCCGGAGACGATGACGGTCGAGCAGGTGCTGGCGCGGCTCCGCGAGACCCAGCCCGACGAGGAGACGATCTACTATCTGTACGTCGTCGACGAGGCCGGCCGCCTCGTCGGCGTGCTGTCGATCCGCCGGTTGATCGTGGCCCAGCCCGGCACGCCGGTTGCCGCGCTGATGCGCCGGGACGTGCTGACCGTCCCCCTCGACACGAGCGCGGACGACGTCGCGGCGGCCCTCGTGAAGTACGATCTCCTCGCGGTGCCGGTGGTGGACGACGACGGGCGGCTGGCTGGGATCGTCACCGTGGATCAGGTGATCGACATTCTGGTGGAGCACTACGGCCCGCGGAAGCTCGGCGGCGCCGTGGATCTGCTCCGCCGGCGGGAGGCCCGGGGCACGCCGGGGCGCGGATGAAGCTCACGCTGCCGGTCCTGCGGCGCGCGACGCGCGGCGCCGCCATGAGCCGCCTGATGATCTTTCTCGCGGTGATGGGGCCGGGCATCGTCACGCAGAACGTGGACAACGACGCCGGCGGGATCACCACCTATTCGCTCGCGGGCGCCGGCTTCGGCTACACGCTGCTGTGGACGATGATTCCGATCACCATCGCGCTGTACGTGATCCAGGAGATGGCCTCGCGGTTAGGGGCCGTCACCGGCAACGGCCTGGCCGACCTGATCCGCGAGCGGTTCGGCGTACGCGCGATGGCGTGGGCGATGCTCGGCCTGCTGCTCGCCGACCTGGGGAACACGATGGCGGAGTTCTCGGGGCTCGCGGCCGGGGGCGAGATCTTCGGCGTCTCGAAGTACATCCTCGTCCCGATCGGGGCGCTCGCCGTGTGGCTGCTGGTCGTCAAAGGCACGTTTCGGTCGGTCGAGAAGGTGTTTCTCATCGCGAGCGCATTCTACATCGCGTACATCGTGTCCGGCGTCCTCGCGCATCCGAACTGGGGTGAGGTGCTGCGCGCGACGGTGACACCGAGCTTCAGCTTCCAGTCCGCCTACCTCCTGATGTTCGTGGGCGTGATCGGGACAACCATCGCGCCGTGGATGCAGTTCTACCTGCAGTCGGCCGTGGTGGAAAAGGGGATTACGACGCGCGAGTACGGCTACACCCGGACCGACGTGCTCATCGGGTCGATCATGACCGACGTCGTCGCGTGGTTCATCATCGTGGCATGCGGCGCGACGATCTTCGCCCACCACATCCACGTGGAGACGGTCCAGGACGCCGCGCTGGCCCTGCGGCCGCTGGCCGGGGTGTACGCGTCGGCGCTGTTCGCGCTCGGGCTGATCAACGCCTCGCTGTTCTCGGCTTCGGTACTCCCGCTCGCCACCTCGCACTACGTCTGCGAGGCGCTCGGGTACGAGGCGGGAATCGACCGGAGCATCCGCCAGGCGCCGGTGTTCTACGGGCTCTACATCGGGCTGATCGTGATCGCGTGCGCGGTCGTGCTGCTGCCCAGGGCCCCGCTCCTGCAGATCCTGTTTCTGTCGCAGGTCGCCAACGGCATTCTGCTGCCGTTCATCCTCGTCTTTATGCTGCTGCTCGTGAACCAGAAGAAGCTGATGGGCGCCTACACGAACTCCCGCACGTTCAACATCATCGCGTGGACCGCGACGATCGTGATGATCGCGCTCACGCTCGCCCTCGTCGTCTCACAGTTCCTGCCCGGGGGCGGCTGACCGTGCGGGAGACCGGGACGCGCACGCCGAAACCAGGCAGACGCGCCGCATGAGTACATCGATGGGGCTCGACGAGGCCTGGGCCGGACCGCTGCCGACGGTTCACGACGTCCTCACGGCCCGGCGCGTGATCGCCGCCCACCTGCCGCGCACGCCCCTCGTGCACGCGCCCGCGCTCGACCGGGTGCTCGGCGCGCGGGTGTACGTCAAATGCGAGAATGTGCTGCCGACCGGGGCGTTTAAGATCCGCGGGGGCCTGAATCTCGTCCACGGGCTGTCGGCGGACGAGCGGCGCCGCGGGGTGATCACCGCGAGCACGGGTAACCACGGCCAGTCGATCGCGTACGCGGCCCGGGCGTTCGGCGTGCGCGCGACGATCGTCGCGCCGCGGGGCAACAATCCGCTGAAGGTCGCCGCCATGCGCGCGCTCGGCGCGGAGGTGGTGCTCGAAGGGCGGGATTTCGACGAGGCGCGCGTGTGGGCCGAGCGGACGGCCCGGACGGAAGGACTTCGGTACGTGCACTCGGCCAACGAGCCGCTCCTGATCGCCGGGGTCGGCACGGCCAGCCTCGAGGTGCTCGAGGACCTGCCCGAGGTGGACGTGATCATCGTGCCGATCGGCGCCGGCAGCGGCGCGTGCGGTCACTGCATCGTGGCGAAGGCGCTGAGCCCGCGCGCACGTGTGATCGGGGTCCAGGCCGAGGGGGCGAATCCGGTCGAGCGCTCGCTGCGCGAGGGCCGGATGGTGAGCCTGGAGCGCATGGCGACGTTCGCCGAGGGCATCGCCACCCGCGTGCCGTTTGCCCTGCCGATGACGATCCTGCGCCGTGCTCTTGACGAGATCGTGCTGGTGACCGACGAGGAAATCCGGCGCGCGATCCTGATGCTGGCGGAAGTGGTGCGGCAGACCGCGGAAGGTGCGGGCGCGGCCAGCACCGCGGCCGCGCTGCGTCTCGGCGGGCAGTTGCGGGGGAAGACCGTCGTGCTCGTCCTGAGCGGCGGCAACATCACCCTGGAGACCCTGCACGAGATCTACGCCGATGCCGCGCGCGTCCAGGCCGTCGCCGCGATGCTCCGCGGCGAGGACCAAAAGGAGGCTGAATGATGACGCACCGTGAACGGATCGACGCCGCCGTGCGGGGAGAACGGCCGGACCTCGTGCCGGTCGCGCTGTGGCGCCACTTTCCCGAGGACGATCAGCGCGCCGAGAAGCTCGCGCAGGCGCACATCGCCTTCTACCGCGCCTACGATCCGGACCTGCTCAAGGTGACCCCCGCGAGCGGCTACTACGGAGACGACTGGGGGCTGCGCGCGGGATACAAGCCGAACCGCGAGGGCGTCCGCACGTACGGCGAGCGGCCGATTAAGAAGCCCTCGGATTGGGAGCGGCTCAAGGTCCTCGACGTGAGCCAGGGCGCGCACGGGCGGGAGGTGCATGCGCTCCGGCTCGTCGCCGAGGCGGTCGGCCGCGAGGTGCCGGTGTTCGAAACCGTGTTCAGCCCCCTCAGCGTGGCGCGCACGCTCGCCGGGGAGCACGCGACCGTGCGGTATCTGCGGGAGGATCCCGAGGCGCTGCACAACGGCCTCGAGATCATCGCGGATGCGACCGCGGAGTTCGTGCGGGCGGTCATGGCGGCGGGCGCCGACGGCATCTTTTTCTCGACCCAGATGGCGACGACCTCGCTGTTGACCGAGGAGGAGTACGAAGAGTTCGGGCGTCCCTACGACCTGCGGATCCTGGACGCGGTGGACGGGGGTCTCGTGTTCCTGCACCTCCACGGCGAGCACGTGATGTTCGATCTGGTGAGCAACTATCCGATCCAGATCCTCAACTGGCATGCCCGGGAGACCCCGCCGACGATTGCCGACGCCCGGGCGCGCGTGTCCACGTGCCTGGCGTGTGGGATCAACGCGTGGAACACGCTGGCCAAGGCCGGCCCGGAGGCCGTGGCCCAAGAAGTGCGGAGCGCGATCGCCGACACCGGGGGCCGCGGCCACATCGTGACGACGGGCTGCGTCATGCCGGTGGATACGCCCGAGGCGAACATTCGCGCGGCCATCGCCGCGGCGCGAGAGGCCTAGCGTCACGCGGCCCCCCATGCTTCACGGCGGGCGGCTCGTTCCCCCGGAGGGACACCGGGCGTCCTGACACCCGGGCGCGCGGCCCCGATGATCGCCCTGTCCACGGGTTCGCTCTACACGTACGGGACCGCGCGGACCGCCCGGTTCGCGGCGGACGCGGGATTTGACGGGCTCGAGATCATGGTGGACCAGCGCTGGGACACCCGCGACCCCGCGTACCTCTCCCGGATGGCGCGCGACGTCTCGCTGCCCATCCTCGCCATCCACGCCCCCTCGCGGGGCGGCTCGGCCCCGTGGGGCGATGAGGTCGAGCGGGTGCGCGGGGCGGTGGCCCTCGCACAGGCGGTCGGCGCCCGCACCGTCATCGTGCACCCCCCGGTGCGCTACCGCTGGATCAGCGTCCGCCGGGTCCCATTCCTGAACGCGTCGTTCCTGACGCCGTTCAGGCAGCGATCGCCTTATCTGCGCTGGCTCGAGACCGATCTGGCGGCGTATCAGGCCGCCGCGGGTGTCACGATCGCGGTCGAGAACATGCCCCGGCACCAGGTCGCCGGGTCGTGGTCCGTGAACCTGTTCGAACTCGGCCGCGTGCGAGATTTGCTGGAGGTGCCGGCGGTCGCGCTCGATACGACGCATCTCGGCACCTGGGACGTCGATCTCCTGGCCGCGTCCGAGGCGCTCGGGGACCGCATCGCGCACGTCCACCTGTCAGACTACGACGGCACACAGCACTGTCTCCCGGGTGCCGGCCGGCTTCCGCTCGGACCGTTTCTTCAGCGGCTCAGCCGGCGGGAGTTCGGCGGGGTCATCACGGTTGAGCTCGTCCCCGAGGCGCTCGGCGCCGGGAACGACCGCGTCGTGGCGGAGCGGCTGGCCCGGGCCCGCGAGTTCTGCCGGCAGAACTTTCGCGCGACGGGGCCGTAGTGCGTGTAACGAACACGACGCCGCGGGGGCTGGAGGATTTTCCCGGGACGGCGTGAATACGGGGGAACGCGATCGCATCGCGAGGGGGTGGGAGTGTGGCATCGCAAGGCGAGCGAACGAAACGGGATCGGTTGACGAGGCGGGATCTGCTGCGGTACGGCGCCGCCGGCGCCGCGGCTGCGGGCCTGTGGGGCGCCTCCGACTTGGTGCCGGGGGCCTCCGCGCAGACCGGCCGCGTGCTGCGGGCCGGCCTCGACTCCGACCCGCCGAACCTGGATCCGCACCGGTCCACCGCCGCGGTGGACCGCCAAGTGTTCCAGAGCCTCTTCGACAAGCTGGTCGACCTGGACGCGAACCTCAAGATCGTGCCGATGCTGGCGACGTCGTGGTCGATCTCGTCCGATGGGACGGTGTACACGCTGAAGCTGCAGCAGGGCGTCCAGTTCCACGACGGCACCCCGTTCAACGCCCAGGCGGCCGTGTACAACTTCACCCGCATGGCGGACCCGAAGTTCCCGTCCGCCAGGCGCTCGGAGATCGGACCGATCACGTCCGTGACCGCGACCGACGCCTACACGATCCAGATCAAGCTCGATCGCCCGTACAGCCCGCTGATGTACGTCCTGACCGACCGCGCCGGGATGATGGTGTCGCCGACCGCGGCGCAGAAGTTGGTCCTGGACTTTGCCCTGCATCCGGTGGGGACGGGCGCGTTCTCGTTCGTCGAGAAGGTGCCGCAAGACCACGTCACGCTGACGCGGAACGCCAACTACTGGCAGAAAGGCCTGCCGCATCTCGGTGGGGTCATCTTCCGGTCGTTCCCCGACGACAACGCGCGGGTTGCAAACTTGAGGTCGGGAGACCTCGACATCATTAACATCGTCCCCGCCCCGCAGATCCCGCAGCTGACGGTGGACTCCAAGGCGCCCGGCGCGGCGTTCCGCCTCTTGGAGCACGGCGCGTTCCAGTCCCAGGGGATCTGGCTCAACATGACCAAGCCGCCGTTCAACAACAAGGCGCTGCGCCAGGCGTTCAGCGCGGCCATCGACCGGTACGCGCTCGCGAACCAGATCCTCCAGGGGACCGCGTACCCGGCCTACTCGTTCTTCCCCAACGGGACCCCGGCGTACGATCCGACGTGGAAGGTCCCGGCGCAGAACCTCCCGATGGTCAAGGAGCGGCTCGCGGCCGGCGGCCAACCGAACGGGTTCGAGTGCACCTACACCACCGTCCCGGGGCAGGTCGCGGCGTCGCTCGCGCAGGCGACCCAGGCGATGGTCCAGCAGGCCGGGATCAAGATGAACATCCAGATCGTGGAGTTCGGGACGATGCTCGACGCGTTCAGCAAGGGGAACTACCAGGCGGGCGCCGTGGGGTGGAGCGGGCGCCCCGACCCGGACGCCGACATTTATCCCTTCGTCACCAAGTCCGGCATCCCGGACTTCAATTACGCGGGGTACGTGAACGATCAGGTCCAGACGCTGCTCGACGCGGCGCGCGTCCTCCAAAACATGGACCAGCGGGTGCGGGCGTACAGCCAGGTCACCAAGATTCTCGCGGACGACATGCCGTACGCGTGGACGTACTTCCCCAAGGAGTACAAGCTGGTGTCGACCAAGGTGCGTGGGTTCGTGCAGGTGCCGGACGGCATGATGCGCTTCCAAGCGGTCTCGCTGGCCTGAGGGAAGGCGGCCGGGCGGGACGATCCCGCCCGGCCGTCGACGACCCCGCCCCGTGCTGCGTTTCCTCGCCCGCCGCCTCCTCCAGATGATCCCGGTGCTGTTCTTTGTCAGCCTCATCATCTTCGTGCTCATCAACGTGATCCCCGGCGATCCCGCGCGGGTGCTCCTCGGCGAGGAGGCGACGCCGGAGGCCCTGGCCACGCTGCGGCACGTACTCGGCACGGACCGGCCGCTCCCGGTGCAGTACGCGCGCTGGATCGGCGGGATGGTGGAGGGCAACTTCGGCAAGTCGTTCAAGGACAACACGCCGGTGCTCCCGACGCTGCTCCAGAAGATTCCGGTGACCGCCGAGCTGACCGTGCTCGCGCTCTGCATCGCGTGGCTGATCGCGATTCCGGCGGGCATCGTGGCGGCGTGGCGCCAGCGCACCCTCACCGACTACGGCGCGTCCGCGGCGGCCCTCATCGGTCTGAGCGTTCCCAACTTCTGGCTCGGGATCATGGCGATCTACCTGTTCGCGGTGCATCTGCACTGGCTGCCGGCGTCGGGCTGGGTCCCGCTCACCGAGGACGTATCCCGCAACCTCCGCGCAATGGTGATGCCCGCGTGCGTCCTTGGGCTCGTGCTGGCGGCGGTGGTGATGCGCCAGCTGCGCAGCAGCATGATCGAAGTGCTGAGCGCCGATTTCGTGCGCACCGCGAAGGCGAAGGGGCTGGGCGGGCGGGTCGTCCTGATCCGGCACACCCTGCGCAACGCGGTCATCCCGGTGATCACGGTCATGGGAATCCAGATGGGGACGCTGCTCGGGGGGGCGGTGATCACCGAGACGATCTTCGCGGTCCCGGGCCTGGGCCAGCTCGCGGTCAACTCCATTTACAACCGCGATTCGCCGATGCTCGAGGGCGTCGTGATGTTCAGCGCGCTGTCGATTCTCCTGGTCAATCTCCTCGTGGACATCGTGTATTCGCTCATCGACCCCCGCATCAAGCTGTCGGAGGAGCTGTCGTGAGCCTGGCGATCCGGGGCGCGGTCGGGGGTGGGGACGCGGCGCGAGTCTCGCACCGCGGCCTCGGGTACCTGCTGCGCCGGTACGCGCAGAACCGCCTCGCCACGATCGGCCTGATCGTGTTCGTCGCGATCGTGCTGACCGCGGTGTTCGCGCCGTGGCTCGCCCCGTACTCGCCGATCAAAACCGATTTCGCGGCGTATCTGCGGCCGCCGGGCGGCGCCCACGTGCTCGGGACCGACGAGCTCGGACGGGACGTGCTGAGCCGCCTCATCTACGGGACCCGCGCGTCGCTGGAGGCGGGGGTGATCTCGGTCGGGCTCGCGATCGCCGTGGGACTGCCGCTCGGGCTGGCGGCGGGCTACTACCGCGGATTCATCGGGGACGTGCTGATGCGGTTCACCGACGCGATGCTCGCGTTTCCGCCGCTGATCCTCGCGCTCGCGGTTGCGGCGGTCCTCGGGCCGGGGCTCGCGAAGGCGATGATCGCGATCGCAGTCGTGCTCACGCCGGTGTTCATGCGCATCACCCGCGCGCAGGTCCTGCAGCAGCGCGCGCGCGAGTACATCGAGGCGGTGCGCGCACTCGGGGCGTGGGACCGGCGGATCATCTGGCGGCACCTGCTGCCGAACAGCATGGCGCCGATCGTAGTCCAGGGCTCGCTCAACATCGCCGGGGCGATCATCACCGAGGCGACGCTGAGCTTTCTCGGGCTCGGCACGCAGCCGCCGACGCCGTCCTGGGGCTCGATGCTGAACGGGGCCCAGCAGTACCTGACGCAGGCGCCCTGGCTCGCCCTGTGGCCCGGCGCGGCGATCGCGCTGACGGTGTTCGCCGTGAATGTCGCGGGCGACGGCCTGCGGGAGATCTGGGACCCCCGGACGCGCTGACGTCTCCGGCGCCCCCCGTGATGCGGCTCCCCCCTTGTCTCAGGTGCCGCTTCGTCGCTATCATTTGAGTGAGCGCGTCGCCGCGAGTGCTGGGGCGGCGCCGGAGGCACGCGGGTGGCGTCTGCGCGGATCAACGGCGAGCGGCTGAGGGCCCGGCTCGAGGAGCTGGCGGCCATCGGCCGGACTGCGGACGGCGGTGTCAGCCGGTTCTCGTACAGCCCGGAGCACGCGGCCGCGGTGCGGCTCGCCGCCCGGTGGATGCGTGAGGCCGGCGCCGAGCCGGCCGTCGACGCGTGGGGCAATCTGTTCGGCGTGGTCCCCGGTGATGCCGGGACGCTTCCCCCGGTGGCGTCGGGGTCCCACTTGGATACCGTCCCGAACGGCGGCATCTTCGACGGGGCGCTCGGCGTGCTCGCGGCGGTGGAGGTCGCGGCGGCGTTTCACGACGCGGGGGCGCGGCCGCGGCACCCGCTGCTGCTGGTGGGCTTCGCCGAGGAGGAGGGGACCTCGTACGGCGTCGGGTGTCTCGGGTCGCTGGGCGTCGTCGGCCGCGCGCCGGCGCCGGAGGCCCTGCACGACGCCGGCGGCCGGTCCGCGGCCGACGCCCTGCGGGCGTTCGATACCGGACTGCCGAAGCGTACCGTGCCGATGCCGATGGCCGCGTATCTGGAGCTGCACATCGAGCAGGGCCCGACGCTCGCCGCCCGCGAGACGCCGCTCGCCTCGGTCGACGCGATCGTCGGCATCTCGCGCCTGACGCTGGAGTTCGTCGGGGAAGCGAATCACGCGGGGACGACGCCGATGGACGTGCGCCGTGACGCGCTGTGGGGCGCCGCGGACCTGGTCTCCGCGGTGCGCTCGCTGGTGCGGGACACCGGGGGCCGCGCGGTGGGGACCGTCGGACGCCTGGTGGTGTCCCCGGGCGCCACGAACGTGGTGCCGGGCCGCGTCGAGCTCGTGGTGGAGCTCCGCAGCTCCGACGACCGGCTGCTCGCGGCGCTCCGGGAGCGCGTGGACGGTGAGTGCCGCGCGTGCGCGCGGCGGTACGGGCTCGGGCTGGAAAGCCGGGCGTGGCGCATGGAAGCGCCGGTCCCCCTCAACCGCAGCATTCACGACGAGATCGAGGCGGCCGCGCACGACCTCGGCTGGCCGCTCGTGAGCATGTCGAGCTGGGCGGGTCATGACGCCAAGATTCTCGGCGCGGTCGTTCCCAGCGGGATGATCTTCGTCCCGAGCGTCGACGGGGTGAGCCACTCGCCCCGCGAGCGAACGGCGTGGGACGACGTGGCGCGGGGCGCGCAGGTCCTGTGCCGCGCGATCGAGCGGATCGACCGGGGTCGGGCTGCGTAGCGCGGCGCGCGCGGTGCGCCGATGACGAGGCGAGGTGATGACGATGGTTGATTGGAGCGGCGCCGCTGAGGAACCGCGTCCCGAAGACGCCCCGCAGGCGCCCGCGGACGATGCTGGGGCGCCCGCGCCCGAAGACCGCAACGCGCAGGCGCGCGCGGTGCCGCTGCACGCGCTCGAGACGCGCGATATCCTCATCTGGTGTCTCAGCGTCCTTGCCGCGAAGGCGTGGGAGGGCATGGGGCTCGTCCCGAATCCCGCGAGTGGTGCGGTGGCGAAGAATCTGGACGGCGCGCGTCTGGCGATCGATGCGTACGCGGCGGTGTTTGTGCTCGTGCGCGAAGGGATCGACGAAAGTCCGCGCCGTGAAATGGAGACGCTGCTGACCAATCTGCGCGTGAATTTCGTCGAGAAAAGCAGTTCCTGAGGGGCACTCACGCGTATCCACGGGTTATCCACATGTTACGATCCACATTATCCGGAGTTTGCTCGAACTGAGTTTCCGGATTGCCGGGCGCGCGGGGGTGTGATACAACTGTTACCGGAGGCGCAAATCCTCCGGCAAAGGTAGCCGACTCAAACGCTCGCGCACGTGGACGCCGAAAGCTGGTCAAGTGTACTTCGGGGGTAACTCCGGAGAACGGCTGACGGGCAGTAGGCACCGGCGGCGAGGGCCGAAGACGGTGAGACGCCGGTGGGTGAGCGCCTCCCGTATTTTTCCCGCATCGACCGCTTCTCCCGCTCCACATTCGTGCTCGGCGAGCCCGGATATACTCGGGGTATCCGCCAGGCTGTGCTCGGACCCCGGGAGGCTTCGAACGTCCTGCCCGACGCGGCGCACGCGCGATGATGCGGTGCCCCCGGGACCGTGCCGGGGACATCCGTTGTTTCGTTGGATCGAGGTCGGGAGAAAAGGTATGATGAATACCGCAGGCCCGCACCGAAATCCGGGATGGAAGGGAGCGAACGTGCCGACACCACCGCCCACCGCGCCCGATGGCGCATTCGGAGTGCTCCGCAAGCCGGCCATGGCCAATCTGATGAAATCCATACACCCGTCCGAGGCGCGCCTCGTGCAAACCACGCCGACGCCGCCCGGCGCATCTCAACGCATCTCTCAAATGCAAGACCTGCCGAAGACGGTGGAGTGACATGGCCCTTCTGTTTTCCAATGTGTTGGCGCAGCCGCAGCCCGTGTGGATCGCGTTCGCGTACTACGACCCGAGCTGCGGGACGGCCAATCAGAATTTCCGAAAACTGGGGTGGTGGCAGATCGACCCCTATCAGACCCTCAATCTCTGGAATGTCGACCTGCAAACGGTCAACAGATACGCGTATTTTTGGGGCGCGACGGCCAACGAGGGTGTCACGTGGCACGGCACGGGCAACGCGTGGCTGCGCCTTAATCCCAACTCCGCGTTCAATCAATGCGCCTTTGACAATACGAACGACGCGCAGTCGGTCGATTTCGTCGAGTTGGACTTTACCTGGGCGCAACCGGGCTGGGATTTGCTGGTGCTGCTCGGTCCGAACCCGGGTCAAGTGAATTACGCCTCTCAAAAGGTCGGCTGAGCGCCCGCCCACATCCCCCGGGCCGCCCGCGAGACTGCAAGGGCTGACGCGGCGGTCTCGGTGGAGATCTCACACAATCGGAAGAGCGATCGCGCGAGGTGACGCGTGACCAACCGTCTCGCCGGGGCTGGCAGCCCGTACCTGCGTTCCGCGGCACACCAGCCGGTCGACTGGTATTCGTGGGGCGACGAGGCGTTTGCGCGGGCACGCGAGCACGACCGGCCGATCCTGCTCGACATCGGGGCCGTCTGGTGCCATTGGTGCCACGTCATCGACCGCGAGTCGTACGAGAACCCCACGATCGCCGAGATCATCAACGCCCACTTCGTCCCGGTGAAGGTGGACCGGGACGAGCGGCCGGACGTCGACATCCGCTATCAGCAGGCGGTCAACGCGATCAGCGGGCAGGGTGGCTGGCCCCTGACGGCGTTCCTGACACCGGACGGGACGGTGTTTTTCGGGGGGACCTACTTCCCGCCGGACGCCGCCGGCGGCAGGCCCGGATTCAAGCAGATCTTGGCCGCGGTCGCGGAGTTCTATCGGACCAAGCGCGACCAGGCGCACGCGTACGCCGACGAACTCCACCAGGCGCTGCGGCGGCTCGGCGACGCCCGGTCCTCGGACGATACGCTGACCCCATCACTCGTCGACGGCGTGGTCGCGGCATGCGTCCGGGATTTCGACGGCCGCTACGGGGGCTTCGGCGGCGCGCCCAAGTTTCCGCACGCCGGCGCGGTTGAGCTGCTGCTGCGCCGGCACGATCGTACCGAGGATCCCGAGGCGCTCGCGATCGCGACCCGCACGCTCGACGCGATGGCGCGGGGCGGCGTGTACGATCAGGTCGGCGGCGGATTCCACCGGTACTCGGTCGACGCCTCGTGGACGGTGCCGCACTTCGAGAAGATGGCCTACGACAACTCCGAGCTGCTCCGGAACTACGTGCACGCCTACCAGGCGACCGGGGCGGCGCGGTTTCGCGAGGTCGCGCGCGGGATCGTCGCGTACGTCTCCGGGACGTTGATGGACGCGGAGCGGGGCGGCTTCTATGCGAGCCAGGACGCGGACATCTCGCTGGAGGACGACGGCGACTACTATACGTGGACGGTCGAGGAGGCGGCGGCGGTCCTGCCGCCGGACGAGCTGCGCGTCGTCCAAGTCGTGTACCATCTCGACGGCCAGGGGGAGATGCACCACGATCCGCGCCGGCACGTGCTGTATCTCGCGGAGGAGCCGGCGGCCGCGGCGGCGCGGCTCGGGCGGCCGGAGGAGGAGATCCGGCGGCTCCTCGACGGCGCGCTGCGCCGGCTGCGGGACGCGCGCGCGGCGCGGCCGGCCCCGTTCGTGGACCGAAGCCTCTACGCGGGATGGAACGGGATGATGACCTCCGCGTTTCTCGATGCCGCGCGCGGCCTGGGGGAGGACGCCCCGCGCGCCGCGGCGCTGCGCGCGCTGGACCGGGTCGTGGCGGACGCGTACCAGCCGGGCCGCGGCTTCCGGCACACCGTGGGGGGCGACGGCACGGTCGCGGGCCTGCTCGACGATCAGGTGCATGTGGCGCGCGCGCTCGTCGATGCGTACGAGCATACCGGGATCGAGCGGTATCTCGAGATCGCGGAAGACGCGGTGAACTACGTCCTGGCCGAGTTTGGTGCGCCGGGGGGAGCGTTTTACGACGTCGCCGGCGGGGAAGCCCGCGGTCCGAAGGGGCTCGCGGTGCCGTACGTGCCGGTGCAGGATACGCCGACGCCGTCCGGCAACGCGGTCGCGATCCTGGTCCTCGACCGGCTCGCCGTGCTCACCGGGCGAACGCACTACCGGGACGCCGCGGAGCGCGCGCTGCGCGCGAGCGCGCCGGGCACGCTCGCGCAGGGGCTGTTCGCCGCCACGCTGGCGCTCGCCCTGGACCTGCACCTCGAGCCGCCGCTGCACGTGATCGTGGTCGGCGCGCGCGAGGATCAGAGGACCCGGGCGCTTCACGCGGCCGCCCTCGGCGCCTACCGGTACGGGGCCGTCGCGCACCTCTACGATCCGGCGCACGCCGCCGGCGGCCTCCCGGCTCCTGCGGCCGCGCTTGCCGGCGGAGCGGACTCGCCCCGTGCGTACGTCTGCACCGCCAGCGCGTGCGCGACCCCGGCGACGGACCCGCGGGTGCTCGAGGCCGAGATCCGCACGTTCGGCCGGGCGCCGGCGGCGTAGCCGACCCGCGCACCGGCATGGCCTACGTCAGGCTGAAGCACGCGCTGTCCGCGGCGGTGCTTGCGGCCGTGGACGATTCCCGGGAGGCGCCGACGGTCGAGGCGCTCGCCGCGTGCGCGGCGTCCGACCGCGGCGCTTCCGCGCCCGTGGACGATCTCGCCCGCGCGGCCGGGCTGACTCCCGAGGAAGTCCGGCGCCGCCTGCTCGCGACCGGCGTGTGCGTGGAAGCCGGAGGCGCGCGTCTTGTCGGTCTCGATCCGATCTTCGCCTCCCACGCGGCGTACGCCGCGCGGCAGACGGCGCGCGCGGCCGACGCCGTGCGCGTGCTGCGCGGTCCGGCGCCGCAGGGGCTTTCCGCCGTCGTCTGGCGCGCGGTGGTCCTGTTCAACGCCGGGCTGTTCTTCGAGTGCCACGAGTATCTCGAGCGGCCGTGGCGGGCCGCGGACCGCGGGGACCGCGCATTCTATCACGGGCTGATCCAGGCGGCGGCCGGCTGCTACCACTTCGAGAAGGGAAACGTGCACGGCACGGACGCGCTGCTCGCGAAGGCGATCGTGAACCTGCGGCCCTACGCGCCGGCGGCGCACGGGATCGATGTCGCGGGCCTGCTCGACGGCCTGGCGGACGTGCGCGCCGGCGCGCTGGCGGTGCCTCCGCGGCTGCCGCACGGGCGCCTGCCGGTGATCCGGCTCGCCGCGGATCCCGGCGCGGTCTCCTCCGGCATCGGGTGACGGGGATGGGACAGCTCTCGCTGCTCGACCAGGCGTGGCCGAAGCCGATCCGGGGCCGCATCTACGTCGGCACATGTTCCTGGGCGGAGAAGTCGTTTGTGCGGAGCGACTTCTACCCGCGGACGGTCCGGAGCGCGTCCGACCGCCTCAGGTTCTACGCGACGCGCTTCCCCGCCGTGGAGGTCGATGCGTCATACTTCGCGCTCCTTCCGCCGTCGTACAGCCGGCGCTGGGCGGAAGAGACGCCGCCCGAGTTCGTGATGCACGCCAAGGCGTTCGGCTTGTTTACCGGGCACGCGGTCGCGACACCGCGGCTGCCCCGCGGCCTCGCCGATCTGCTCCCGGAGCGCGTCAGGCAGGCGCCCGAATTCCGGCTCCGCGATGCGCCGGAGGAGTTCGTGAACGCGTGCTGGGATCAGTTCCGGGAGTTCCTCGCCCCGCTGGCGGAACGCGGCAAGCTGGGATACGTGCTGTTCCAGCTGCCGCCGAGCACCCGGTTTTCCGAGGCGGTGCTCGACGAGGTGCACGGGTGGACGCAGCAGCTGCCCGGCTGCCACGTCGCTGTCGAGTTTCGCCACCGGGAGTGGTCGCGCCATCCGGAGGCGCTCGAACGGCTGTCGCGTGAGGGGTGCGCCTACGTCATGGTGGACCTTCCGGATCTGCCCTGGTTGATGCCGCCCGTGGAGGCGGTGACGTCGGACTGGGCCGTGGTGCGGCTGCACGGGCGGAATCGGGACGGGTGGGCGCGCGCCGGCGCCAGCACCGATGAGCGGTACGACTACGCGTACGGGGCGGACGAGCTGCGCGGGTGGGCCGCGGTCGCCGATCGCCTCGGCGCGCGCGCCGAGCGGGTCTTCGTGATGTTCAACAACCACGTCCGCGGGAACATGGCGCACAATGCGCTGGCGCTCCAGGCGCTGCTTGGGGGCGTCGAGGGGTGAGCGCGTCCGCCGGGGCTCAGGCGCGGCCGCGGCGCACCGCGTAGAAGACGCGGGCCGTGTCCGGCGTCACCGCATCGAACGTGGGGCTGCTCCAGCAGCCCAGCCGCTCGAATCCGGTTGCCGCGAGCGCCGCGTCGATCACGGGGACGGGATATCCCCGCTCGCGGTGGACTTCCTCGATCCGTTCATAGAGGCCTTCCCGCCGGTGCAGGAACGCGTTCACCCGGAGCGTGGCGATGCCCGTGTCGTAGTCGAAATGGCTCTGGTCGGCTTCAAACGCGTCGTCCGTGTCCTGAATGATCCAGGTCCGGTTGCCCCATCGTTCGGCGAGGCCTCGGAGCGTGATCATGTCGAAGAGGAACAGGCCGTTCGGCCGGAGGGCCACGGCAACGGCCGCGAGGGTGCGCCGGAACTCGGCCTCGTCCACGAGATAATTCAGGCTGTCGTACAGGCACGTGGCCGCGTCGACGGACGCCGGGACGACGAGCTCGCGCATGTCCTGCTCGAGCAGGGTGATCGGCACGCCGCTCGCCGCAGCGCTCTGCCGCGCGAGGGCCAGCATCTCAGGCGACTGGTCCACGCCGGTCACCGCGATCCCGCTCCGCGCCATCGCCAGCGCGAACTCGCCGGCGCCGCACGCGACGTCGACCAGTGAGGTGGGCGCGGCCCCGAACCGCTCGAACACCGCGGTGACCCATGGGACAAGCTCCAAGCTGAACCGGCCGCGCCCGGCTTTGGCGTACGCTTCCGCGAACCGTCGATAGATGCTCATCGTGTGCAGGGACTTCTTGCGGCGGCGCACCGCCTCCTGTGTTGCGGCGGGACGGGGCGGTTAGGCGCCGTTGCGGGGCAGGTCGGGCGGGACGCTCGGGATGGCCATGCAGGCGACGGCCTGCTCGAGCGACTCCTCGACCCGAAACGCGCGATCCAGCCCTGCGACGCGCAGCACCCGGTCGAACGGCAGCGCGGGGGGCACGGCCAGCACCAGGCACCGCCGGTTGGTCGCCAGGCGCCGTCCGAACTGGAACAGCGTCCGAATCGAGTGGCTGTCGAGATAGGACGCCCCGGCCAGCGAGACGACGACCGCCGTGGACTCCGTGCGCGCCGCGCGCTCCAGCGTGTCTCGGAACCGGTCCGACCCGGTCATGTCGAGGTCGCCGGAGACCGCCACGACGGGGATGTGATTGAGTTCAGCGATCTCGAACGTGGCCGGACGATGTGGTACATCCTCCGCGGCCGGGTCACCGCCAGCCGGCTCCGTTGGGCGTGGGCGCCGGTCATCGCCCGGGCCCCCGGGGCGCGGGCCGCCGGCCTTCGCCCCGGCCGGAGGCGCCGCGCCGTTCAGTGCCGTTGCGCGCGATGGCGCGTCGTCGACCTCGACGCGGGCCCAGACGGGCAGCGGCCGCGACGCGCGGATGGCGGTCGCAAGCGAGACCCGGGTCCCCGTCGGTGAGGTGATGACGTCGACGCTGTCGACGAGCGCCCTCATGAGGGAGAGGCCGTGACCGCCGCCGTCCGGCGCCCGGCCGGGCCGCCACGTGCCCTCGTCCTCGACGTCCACGTGCAGGTGGGTGCCGTCATGCCGGGCTCGGATGCGCACCACGCCGCTTGCCGCGCCGTACGCGTGCTCGATCGCGTTGTTCACCGCTTCCCCGGTCGCGACTGTGATCGCGGCAGCTTCCTGCTCGTCGCTGCCGATCGCCGCGATCAACTTGCGGAGCGCCTGCCGCATCAGCGGGGCGCTCGCCGGTTCCGCGGGCAGGGTCAGCTCGAACTCTTCGAGCGGGACCTCGTGGACGCTCAGCGTGATTACGGCGATATCATCGGTGGCGTCGCGCGCGCCGAGCACGCGCTCGACGATCGCCGCGGCGTGGTTCGTGGACGGGGTCGCGATCTCGCGCCGCAGGGCATCCATGAGCGCCGCTTCCCCGGCGACCGGGTCGCGCGCGGTCTCCGTGAGCCCGTCGGTGTAGAACGCGAGGAGCGTGCCGGCGGGGAGCGTCAGCGTGTGCGACGGCGGGTCCTCGACGCCGATGTAGCCCAGCGGCACACCACCCGACATGAGGATCTCGGGCTCGCGATCCACCCCGATCAACGCGGGCGCGGGATGGCCGGCGGCGGCGTAGGTAAACGTCGACGTGGCCGGAGTGAAGATCCCGAACAGCGCGGTCGCCATGCCCTCCAGCGAGTACGTGAGCCGCAGCACTTCGTTCGCCCGCCTCAGGACCCGGGAGGGGCGGGAGTCCTCCAGCGCCGCGGCGCGGATCGACTGCCGGACCTGCCCCATCACGATCGCGGCGCGGAGCCCGTGTCCGACGACGTCTCCGATGGACAAGGCCACGCGTCCGTCGGGCAGCTGGAATACGTCGTACCAGTCGCCCCCGAGCGCCGTGTCTCGTACGCCCGGCCGGTACGCCGCGTCGAGCGTGACGCCCGGAATCTGCGGCAGCGCGGCCGGCAGAAACGCGTGCTGCAGCGTCTCGGCGACCCGATGTTCCTGCTCATAGAGCCGCGCGCGCTCGCATGCCTGCGCACACAGGCGTCCGAGCGTCAGCATCAGATCGAGATCGTCCGGGGCGAATCCGCGCGGGTCCGTGAAGTTCATGTACAAGACACCGATCGCCTGCCCGCGCGACATCAGCGGGACCGCGGCGCGCGCACCCCCCGCGAGCCCGGGCGGGAGCGGCTCGCCGCGCCGAGGATACCGCGTCCGAAACACGTTCTGGCTCTCGTGGCACACGACCTTGCCGTCGTCGATCGCGTCCGCGATCACCTCGATCTCCTGAGGCTCGAAGTGCCGCCAGCGGGCGATGAGCTCCGCCGGATAACCGACGGAGCGGATGAGCTCGAGCGTCGCGCCGTCGGGTGTGAACAGCGAGAGTGCCGCCGCCCGGGCGCCGAGCACGTGCACCGCGTGCCCCGTGGCGACATCGGCGACCTGGTGCAGCGTGAGCGCCTCGGACAGCGCGGCGGACACCGTCTGCAGCCGTCCGAGGCGATCCGCGACGCGCTCGGCCGCGGCGCGCTGCTGCTGCGCGATTTCATGCAGCCGTGCGTTGTCGACCGCGAGCGCGGCGTGGCTGGCCAGCTCTTCGGCGAACACCAGATCCGCCGCGTCGTACCGGCTCCGCGGTTCGCAGGCGATCCACGTCATCGCGCCGAGCGTCCGCCCCCTCGCGGTGAGGGGGACGATCAGCGCGGAGCGCACGCGCAGCCGGCGCAGGGCGGCGCGGTGGTCCTCGTCCGGCACGATCGCCTCGAGGAGCGTGTCCGCGACGTCCGGGTACAGCTCGGCGCGGTTAGTACGGATCACGTGCGCAGGGACGGATGCGTCGGGGCACGGTTGACCCACGGAGACCCGGCGTACGAGTTCCGTGTGTTCGGGGTCGCGGTACGCGGCGACGATGTCGTGGCGTTCGTCCTCGTCGGCGAGCGCGATGCCGCACGAGTCGCCCATCGCCGGTACCAGGCGCGCCACGAACGACTCGACCCGGGCGCGCAGATCGAGCGTCTCCGTGAGCGCCTCCGTCGCCTCGATGATCAGCCGCTGCTGCCGCTCGATGCGCTTGCGGTCCGAGATATCCCGCGTGATCGTTGAGGCGGCGACGACGTGCCCCGCGGAATCCCGGATCGGCGAGATCGTGAGGCTGACATCCAGACGCGTCCCGTCTCTTCGTACGCGGACACTCTCGTAGTGGTCGATGTGCTGTCCTTGCCGGAGGCGCGCAAGAATCCCCTGGATTTCTCCAACACGGTCCGGGGGCGCAAGCATGGTCACGGACCGGCCGATGACGTCGGCCGGGGTGTACCCGAACAGCCGTGCCGCCGCCGCATTCCAGGTCAGAATTACGCCGTCGAGCGTCTTGCTCAGGATCGCGTCGTTCGACGATTCGACGATGACCGCGAGGCGGGACTGCGTCCGCGCGGCCACTTCGTTCGACTCCCGCTGCCCGGCGATGTGTTCCATGCCGATGACGACGGAGAACAGCGAGGCGCCGTAGAGCCCGAGCGTGATGAGCGCCGTTGCGTCCAGCGCGAATGAGTAGCCGGGCCCGATGAACAGACGCCAGGCCAGGAGCAGCGACAGCGTGCCGGTGATGACGCCGGCGCGGCGCCCGTAGACGTACGCGACCAGCGCGGTTGCCGGTATGTACACGAACGAAAAGCCCGCGCGGGGAAGGCCGAGGCGTATCAATTGACCCGCGAGCGTGACGCAGATCGGCATGAGGATGGCGCAGACCACCGCCCATATCTCCGAGCCGGATATGCGCCGCAGAAGTTCCCCAGTCCCACCCGCGCCGGTTGGGATGGTCCCTCGAGAAAGAGGCATCACGTCAGTTACTACGTACCCCCGTTCGCGATCTGCATACCATAGAGGGGCCCGATTTCATGCGGCGGCGCAGCGAACACATGTTCGGTCGTCACGATTCCAAATTCCGGCGGCGGATGTCCGGCCGGTAGCGCGCCATGATCGTGCGCACGTCGTCGAGAGGAAGGGCGCGAAGCGTTCCTTGGAACCCCGGCATCGTCTCCGCCGCCACCAGGGCGTTCAAGATCGATTCTTCGACGACATCGGCGACCGCCTCGAAGAACAGGTCGAGCTCGGGGTGCGGCAGCATGCGTACGCGGTACGCCTCGGGGGCATCGGCGGGCAGGGAGTTCCCGGTCGCAAACGCGAGAAATAGATCGCCGCTGGAGTTGTGGCCGAGCCCGCCGACGCGGCTGAGCCCCACGGTCGCGCGCCGGGCGAGTCTCCGGCATTGGATCGGCAAGAGCGGCGCATCGGTCGCGACGATCGCGATGATGGATCCGCCCGGCCCGGCGGGATCAGGCGGCGCTCCGCTCGGATCGAGCTCCCGGCCGACCGGAACCCCGTCGATGCGCAGGTGCCGCATGAGGCCGTAGTTCGCTTGGACCAGCGCGCCGACCGCGTATCGGCCGCTCCGGACGGCGACGATCCGGGACGCCGTGCCGATGCCGCCCTTGAACCCGTGGCACCGCATGCCGGTGCCGCCGCCGACGTTGCCCTCGTCGACCGGGCCGCCCCGGGCGGCCTCGAGCGCGTGAAGCGCGTGCGCCTGCGTGACGCTGAACGCGTTGATGTCGTTGAGCCAGCCGTCGTAGGTTTCCGCGACGACCGGCAGGGTGAACCGGGGCACGTGGCCGTGGGCCACGCCGTACGCGACGAGCGCGTCCCGCACCACGCCGACCGCGTGCGTATTCGTGATCCCGATCGGCGTCTCGAGCATTCCCGACTCGTCGATCCATGCGACGCCCGTCATCTCGCCGCATCCGTTGAACGCGTGCACGCCGGCGAAGGCGGCATCGGTCCAGATCGCGCCGGCCCGGGGCACGATCATGGTGACGCCGGTGCGCACCGTGCGGGGGGTGTCGGCGATCAGTGTGCAGTGGCCGACGAGGACTCCGGGAACGTCGGTGATGGCGTTGTGGGATCCGGGCGGCAGTTGCCCGATGACGATGCCGAGATCACGCGCGCGGCCGCGGCCCATCCCGGCGGAAGGTTCGATCGTGCCGCGCGCGTTCCTTCCGGGGCCCGCCTCAGGCGCCGGCGTGGGGGCGGCGCGACGGCGTGAGGCGCGTGCCGTTCCCGCGTGCGAGCCGGCGAAGCGCCGGGCCTGCGAGCCACATCGACTTCCAGGTGGGTTCGGGTATGGTGGCGCCGAGCTGCCGGTAGAAGCGGAACGCCGGCGCGTTCCACCGCAGGACCGACCACATCATGCGGACGCAGTGCTTCTCGACGGCGACGCGGGCGACCGCGGCCAGCAGCGCCCTGCCCACGCCGCGTCCGCGCGCGCGTGGGACCACGAAGAGGTCTTCGAGGTAGAGGATCGGCTGGCCGAGGAACGTCGAATACGCGTAGAAGTACAGCGCGAATCCCACGGGCGTTCGTCCCTCGAGACACAGCAGGGCCTGAAAGTATCGGTGGCGTCCAAACCCGTCACGCCGCAGCCGGGCCGCGGTGACGTTGCCCGCGACGCGTCGCCGTTCGTACTCGGCCAGGCCGCGGACGAGCGCGAAGACCGTCGGCGCGTCCTTCGACGTGGCCGGCCGGATGCGGAACCTCGACGGCGGGCCGCTCTGCTTCGGTCTACGCTTCCCGGCACGCGGTCGGGCGTGGGACGGGGACCTGAGCACTCTCCGTGGGCGTGTCAGCATGGCCACTCCCCATTATCGGCCACGCTGAGTTCGTCGGCAAGAGACAGGCGCGACGTGCACGGGGCGGCACACATTCGTGCCGCCCCGCTGGGTCAAGCGCGCGGTCGCCGCACTACGACGATTTGATAGCCAGCGGTATGTAGGCGGTGACCGGCGCCGGCGTCGGTCCGGCGTATCTCTCAACCTCCACGAGCGCGGTGTGCGCGATGTTCGCCTGCGCGACTTTGGAGGTGTCGATGTCCAGCGTCAGCGTGTTCGGAGAGCCTTCCTTGTCCGGCGTGCCCGCCTGGCCGGGATGTTCCGGATCGTACACGCGGGCGCGCGCCGGCGCTGACGGCCGGCGTCGATCAGGGGTGGGGGAGGTGCGGGCGCGCGTTAGGCCGGGAACTCCTCAGCCGGCGCGAAGCGGGCCAGACGATTACCGTGAACTCGAGTGCAGCGCGGAGAGAGGGTGTCGCGGCATCGGCAGTCGCAAGGCGACCCTCGGCCTGGTGTGCCGCGGAGTAACCGTGGTGCTCGGCGATCGCCTGCGGGGGCTGCGTGGCGGAGGGGGTGGGATTCGAACCCACGGACCCCGGTTAAGGAGTCACGGTTTAGCAAACCGTTGCCTTGGACCGCTCGGCCACCCCTCCGCCTGCTATCCTATCGGGCCGGGTCGGTTCTGGCAAGCGAACAAATCCCGGCGTGGTGCGTCGGGGTGATCCCGCGTGGTTGCGGTGGCCACCGACCCCATCTAAAATGGGGAAAGGTTCGCGGCCGGTCATCCACGCTGCGGGAGGGTTCATTGCGTCATACGCTTCTCTGGCTGGGACTCTGTGCGGTGTTCATGGGAATGCCCGCGGGGCTCGCGGCCGCGCAATCTGCCCCAGCCTCGTTCGTCACGGTCATCTCCGATAACCCCGACAACCTGAACCCCTATCTGCACAGTCTGCTCGACAGCGAGCAGGTGTACCGATACGTGTTCGACAGCCTCTACCGGGTGAATTTGCGGGGCGCGTGGGAGCCCGCGCTGGCGGTCGGGGAGCGCGTCAGCCCGGACGGGCTGACGTGGACCTATCGTCTCAGGCCCGGCGTGCGCTGGTCGGACGGACAGCCGTTCACCTCCGCCGATGTCGTGTATACGTGGCAGTTGGTGACCAACAAGGACGTGCACATCAGCTATGCGACCGGGTTCGACAAGATCGCACGCGTCGACGCGCCGTCGCCCGGGACGGTCGAGTTTCATCTCAAGGAACCATACGCGCCGTTTCGGGAGCAGGTGGTGGGTGCGCCGATCGTGCCGCGGCACGTCTTCGCCGGGATGACGGGCGACCAGATCAACCGCGCTCCGTTCAACCAGAAGCCGATCGGCACGGGCCCGTTTGCGGTGTCGGAGTTCGTGAGCGACGATCACGTGACGCTTGTGCCGAACCGGGACTTCTGGGGGACCGCGCCCGCGCTCGCGCGCATCATCGTGCGGATCGTCCCGAATCAGAACACGCAGGTGAACCTCCTGCAGGCCGGCGAGCTGAGCGTGCTCGGCGGCGTGCCGCCGGCCCGACTCGACGACGTCCGCCGGTTTCCGGGAGTCACGCTCATTCGCTACCTCTCGCCCGTGTACGCCTTGGTGCAGTTGGACGAGTTCGGGTTTCTCCGGGACGTCCAGGTCCGTCAGGCGCTCGATTTCGCGACGCCGAAGGCGCCGATCATCAAGGACGTGATGCGCGGCGAAGCGCAGCCGGCCGTGAGCGACATGGTGCCGAACGGGCCGTGGGCCGACCGCAGCCTGACGCCGCGGCCGTACGATCCGGCCCGCGCGCGTGCGCTGCTGCTCGCGGACGGATTCGTCCCCGGTGCCGGAGGCGTGCTCGTCAAGGGAGGCAAGCGCCTGGAGGTGCCGCTGTGGACCGTATCGTCGCGGTCCTACTATGTGCAGGCGATGCAGGTGATCGCGCAGGCATGGCGGGCGCTCGGCGTGGCCACCGATACCCACGCCGTGAGCTCGGCGGCGCTGTTCGGGCAGAACGGGCCTCAGTGGAACGGCCAGGACGCGGCGCTGATCTTCGCCTGGGGGCAGGGCGTGTTCCCGGAGAACCGCATCAACTGGGCGACCGCGTACATTCCCAAGGACGCCAACAGTCCCGGCGAGAACTCGGAGCGCTACAGCAATCAGGAGATGGACGCGCTGCTCGACGAGGCGGACCGCGCGGTCGATCCCGCGCGGCGGCGTGCGGTGTACGACCGCATTCAACAGCTCGAGTACCGGGATGTGCCCGTGATCTTTCTGCTCTGGCACGTGAGCAGCGATGCGGTCGCGGCCAATGTGCGCGGCTACGAGGTGACGACGTTCGGCACGACGCTCCCGGAAACGTGGAGCCTGCGGTGACGGGACTGCCGCGGTCCCATCCCCCTGGGCGCGGCGGATAGGGCCTGATGGGCGGCTATGTCGCGAGCCGGGCGGTGCAGGCGGCGGTGCTGCTGCTCCTGGTGTCGTGCGTCAGCTACGCGATCATGAACGTCGCTCCGGGGGGGCCGCTCGCGGTCTACCTGCATAACCCTCAGGTCACCCCCGACCGCATCGTGGTCCTGCGGCATCAGCTCGGCCTCGATCGACCGTGGTACGCGCGGTATCTGACCTGGCTCGGGGCGATCGTGCGGGGACAGTGGGGGGACTCGTACTATACGGGCCGGCCGGTGCTCGCGATGATCGGCGAGCGGCTGCCGGCCACGATCGTCCTCATGCTGAGCGCGTTTGCGCTCGCGCTCGGCCTGTCGTTTCCGCTCGGCATCTTCGCCGCGACGCACAAATACACGTGGGGCGACAATCTGCTGTCGTTCGGGTCGTTCTTCGCGTGGGCGATGCCCACGTTCTGGTTCGGGTTGATGCTCCAGCTCGTGCTCGCGGTGCACCTGCGGCTGCTTCCCGTCGCGGGCATGCACGAGATCGGCGATGCCTCCGCGGCGGACCTGCTGCGCCATCTGGTGATGCCCGCCGTGGTGCTCGGATTGGGCGCGATCGCGAGCTGGAGCCGGTATCTTCGGAGCAGCGTGCTCGAGGTGCTCTCGCGCGACTATGTCCGAACGGCCCGCGCGAAGGGCCTGCCCGGAGCCCGCGTGCTCTCCCGCCACATCGTGCGCAACTCCCTGATCCCGGTGGTGACGCTCATCGGCCTCGAGCTCCCCGCGCTGTTCGGCGGCGCGGTGATCACCGAATCGATCTTCGGGTGGCCGGGGATGGGGCGGCTCTTCCTTGAGGCGCTCAACAACCGCGATTACCCGGTGCAGATGGCCGGGTTGCTGCTCAGCGCGGCGCTGCTCGTGTTCGGCAACCTACTCGCCGATCTCGCCTACGCGGCGCTCGATCCGCGGATCCGGTACGCGTAGATGAGCGGGCGCCGGCCGCTCGGGGAGCGCGCGGGACTCGAACAAGGCCCCGGGGCGCGGTCCGAGGCCCGCCGGGCTCACCGCCGATGATTACCCGCGCGGGAGTCGCCGACGCGCCGCGTCAGCCCGCGGCGCGGGGCTATGGATCGTGGAGCCTCGCGTGGAGGCGGTTTCGGCGGCACCGGATGGCGGTGTTCGGGATCGCGGCGTTGGCGGTGGTGGTCGCCAGTGCGGTGTGCGCGCCGATGCTCACGTCCTACAACCCCACGGCGTTGGATCCCGATCACAGCTTCCTGCACCCGGACCTGCGGCATCCGCTCGGCACGGACGATCTCGGGCGGGACGAGCTGGCGCGCGTGCTGTACGGCGGGCGCGTGAGCCTCCTCGTCGGGGTGACCGCCATGCTCCTCGGCAGCCTCATCGGGGTCGCGCTCGGGTCCCTCGCGGGCTATCTCGGCGGCTGGGTGGATACCGTCATCATGCGGTTGGTCGATCTCGTGTTGAGCTTTCCAGCGATCTTTCTGCTGTTGATCCTTCTCAACTGGACCGGCGGGCGCGCCCCGGTGCTGATGATGGTGGGGTACTTAGGACTGTTCGGCTGGACCGGTTTGGCACGGATCGTGCGCGCGGAGTATCTGTCCCTTCGGGCGCACGAGTTCGTGGAGGCGGCCCGTGCGAGCGGCGCGGGCGTGCGCCGGGTGGTCTTCCGCCACATTCTGCCGAACGCGATGGCGCCGGTCTTGGTGCAGGCGGCGTTCGCGGTCGCGGGCGCGATGCTGGCGGAGGCCGCGCTCGATTTTCTCGGCTTCGGCCTGCCCCCGGACATCCCCACGTGGGGCAACCTCATGACGCAAGCCGAAGACTACCTGACCTCCAACCCGGTGCTCGTGATCGCTCCCGGTGCCATCGTCACGCTGACGGTCGTCGCCGTGTTCTTTGTGGGCGACGCGCTCCGTGACGCGCTCGACGTCGGCTCGCGATAGCTCCGCCCGCGCGGGGGCATCGGTCGTGCGTCTCGGTGTGCTCGGCGGAACGAGGATGCGATCTCTCGGGCGCGCAGGCGGCCGGGTGCGGGGGCAGGAGGCCGTACGCACGGGTGAGCCCCGTCACGCCTGGAACGGCGACGCCCGCGGGAGGTTTCCGCGGGCGTCGCCAGTCCTCACCGGACGCGGCGGTCAGCTGCCGCTGTTGTCGTCTGAGCTGTCGTCCTGTTCGAAGATGTTCTTGTATTGGCCGGAGCCAAAGACGAAAATCGCCGAGACGCGGCTGCCCAGCGCACCCGACTTGTCGACGAGAAAGGCGACCCCGAGGGTGTCGTAGACCAGCGTGTCGTCGTCCTCGTGACTGTCCACGCTGTCCTCTTTCCCGTACGCGCTGCGGACCGCGTCCATATCGGTGCCGGCGCTCACACCCTTGTCCGTGCGATAACCGTCGTCAAGGGAGACGATGAGCGCGACCACCTTGTTCGTCGTCTTGTCGGCGATCGCGCCGATGCGCTTAAGCGGCCAGTAGTAGCCCGTCAGGCTGCTGCCAGGGATGTCGTCCTCGGAATGGATCGGGCCGAGCGACGTCACGACTTGGGTGACGTCTTGCCCGAGATGAAATGAACCGATCGCCTGCCCAGGGGAGATGGCACCAGTCGTTCCGGCCGCCGCCGTCCCCTGTGCGAGCGCCGCGGTTCCCGCCCACGCGACGAACAGCAGCATTACGCCCGTCCCGATGATCCGCCGCACGATTGTCCCTCCTCGTTCGACCCGCCTATCCATCATATCCCCTCGATGCATCCTCTCCATCGACGGCGATTCCGATCACGCCGCCCGGCACGCTGTTGTGGCCAACGAGCGCCCGCAGGTTCGATATTCCCGCGATCCGGTTCACCCTGCGGTCGGCCGCGGGTCAAGCGTCTAGAGAAAGGGCGCACGATCTGCTACTATGGGGACGCTGTCGGTTGCTTGTACGCGCCCGTAGCTCAGCGGATAGAGCGTCGGACTACGGATCCGTAGGTCGGGGGTTCAAATCCCTCCGGGCGCGCCATCTCTCACGATGTGTTGTGCCCGCCTCTGTTATGCTCTTGTTCTGCCGCTTCCAGCCGTCACCGGAGCAGCGCGCCGGGTACCGGTGTCGCTCGAGCCCCGCGTGCACGGACGGTGTTACCCGGCGCCTCTGCTATTCCGATGGCGCATCGCGTCCAGGGAGCACGTCCCCGCGCCTCCCAGCAGGAGCGCGAGGCTGATCCAGAACGCGAGCCACTCCTGGCTGAAAAATGTCGGCGTGTGAATCTTGACGAGGAACAGCGCACCCAACATGTCCACGGCCAACAAGATCGCGGCGGGACGGGTGAACAGGCCGAGCAGGATGAGGAGGGCCCCGCCGAATTCCACCGCGGCGTGGATCGGCCCGAAGAATCCGGGCAGCGGCAGGTGCAGCCTCTGCCACAGCCCGACGACCCCCGAGATGTGCTCGACCTTTGCCCACCCGGCCCGCAGGAAGAACGCCCCCAAACCGATCCTGAGGCAGAGAAACGCAAAGTCGCGTGCGCTCGCTCGGTTCTCGTGTGCCACCGCACGCCTCCCGAACGCCGAGTTTGAGCCCGCTCCGGACTTCCAGGTATGGTGCGACGTTCCTTCCTGCCTCTCGGCGCGACTCGCGCGGTGCGGTTGGCGGCGGATGGTCACGGCCGGTCCGCGGTGCCGTCCACCTCGGCGCGTGTCGGCATCCCCGCCTGTGCGCCCAATCGGGTCACCTTGATTCCCGCGACGCGGGTCGCGAACACCACGGCGTCGGCGACCGTTCGCCCCTCGCCGAGCGCGACTCCCATCCCGGCGGTGAAGGCGTCGCCCGCTGCCGTGGTGTCGACCGCGCGCGTTGAGATCGCCGGAACGTGCGCGCGCTCGTTCGGCGCGAGATAGAACGCGCCCCGGGATCCCAGTTTGACCACCACGATCTGCGGGCCCCGCTCCCGCAGCACGGCGGCGGCACGCTCCGCGTCTGCGATCGAGCGGATTTCCACGCCGGTCAGCGTCTGCGCCTCGAGCTCATTCGGGGTGATCGCGTCGAGGCGCGCGTACAGGGCCTCGGGAATGGGCGCCGCCGGAGCGGGATCGAGACACACCAGGCCGCCGGCCGCTTTGGCAATCGAGGCGGCGCGCAGCGCCGCGTCGACGGGCACCTCCAACTGCAGGAGCAGGATGCGCGCACTGGCGATCGCGTCCCGAGCCGCGTCCACGTCTGCCGGCCGCACGCGCTCGTTGGCACCCGGCGCGACCATGATCATATTGCCTCCGTCCTCGTCGACCCCGATGAACGCCACGCCCGTGGCCGCCTCAGTGTCCGCCTGCACGTGCGCCGCATCGATGCCGTCGCGCGTGAGGCCGTGCACGAGCTGGCGCCCGAATGCGTCCGATCCGACGCGCCCGACCATGGCCACCGCGGCCCCGAGGCGCGCCGCAGCCACCGCTTGGTTCGCGCCCTTGCCGCCCGGAAACGTCGAGAACGTGCCGCCGGATACGGTTTCGCCGACCCGCGGCAGCCGGGACGTTTTGACCACGAGGTCCATGTTCAGACTGCCGACCACGCAGACGCGCACCATGGTGTTGCTACCTTCGGGCCGCTCGCAGCGACGCCTGCCGGCGGCCGGGCGGCGCCGCTTCCTGAGCGTTCGTCGACGCAGCAGGTGCCGCGATCGGGCGCGGCGGAAACAGTATCTCGGCGGCCGGCGCAGCCGGCGCCCCGCGGGCGGTGAGCACGCATGCGCGCGATGGTCTTCGAGACTCCTGGCGCTCCCTTGCGATCGGTCGACTGGCCGGTTCCGTCTCCCGGTCCCGAGCAGCTGTTGATCCGGGTCCAGGTGTGCGGCGTCTGCCGAACGGATCTGCATCTCGTGGACGGCGAGCTTCCCAATCCCAAGATTCCGCTCGTGCCGGGGCATCAGATCGTCGGCACCGTCGCCGCGGTTGGCCAGGCGGTGGAACGGTTTGCCGTCGGCGACCGCGTGGGCGTGCCGTGGTTGGGATGGACCTGCGGGCGCTGCCGCTACTGCCGATCGGGCCGTGAGAACCTGTGCGACGCGGCCAGATTTACCGGGTATCAGATCGACGGCGGCTACGCCGAGTACACCGCGGCCGACCAGCGCTTCTGCTTCCCGCTGCCCGCGGGGTACGCGGATCTGCAAGCGGCCCCGCTGCTGTGCGCTGGGCTGATCGGCTACCGGTGTCTCAAGCTCGCCGGGGAAGGCGAGGACCTCGGGTTGTATGGGTTCGGCGCCGCCGCGCACATCGTCGCCCAAGTCGCCCGACACCAGGGCCGTCGTGTCTATGCGTTCACGAGCCCCGGCGACGCGGCCGCGCAGGATTTTGCGCGGTCGCTGGGCGCCGTGTGGGCGGGCGATTCCTCGCAGGCGCCGCCCCGCCCGCTGGACGCCGCGATCATCTTTGCGCCCGTCGGCGCCCTGGTACCGGCCGCCTTGCGCGCGGTCGCGAAAGGCGGCGTCGTCGTGTGCGGCGGCATTCACATGAGTGACATCCCCGCGTTTCCGTACGAAATTCTGTGGGGGGAACGAGTGCTCCGCTCGGTCGCCAACCTCACGCGCCTCGACGCCGAGGAGTTCCTCGCGCTGGCGCCGACGATCCCCGTGCGCACCACGGTGCGGTCGTTCCCTCTCGAGGCCGCGAACCTGGCCCTCGAGACGCTCCGAGCCGGCGACCTCCACGGAGCGGCCGCGCTGCTCGTGGGGGCGACGTCCTGACCGGCGCCCGCGCGCGGAACCGGTTCGTGGCGCTCCGGGACTCTGGGTAGGATCGCTCGTGGCGCTGTCGGGCGCGGCCACCGCGCTCGCCTGGCGGCGGGGAGCGCGGGTGCGCGAGGCGAACCCCTTCGACAACGTCTGTGCCGCCACCGAGGTGTTCCGTGCTGTCCCGCGTGCCGATCGGCGATCGCGTCCCCGAGGTCGTGAACACTATCGTTGAGATCCCGAAAGGGTTGAGCAACAAGTACGAGTACGACGAGGTCCTCGAGGTCATCCGCCTCGACCGCGTGCTGTTCTCCCCGGTCTACTATCCGACCGATTACGGGTTTATTCCGCAGACGCGATCGCCGGATGGGGACCATCTCGATATCCTGGTGCTCATTTCTCAGCCGACGTTTCCGGGCTGCGTGCTCGAGGTCGCGCCCGTGGGCATCCTGGACATGCGCGACCAGGCGGGGCGGGACTCGAAGATCATCGGCGTGGCGGTTCGAGACACACGCGTGGCCGATATGCGGACGATCCACGACGTCAACGACCACACGCGCCGCGAGATTCAACACTTCTTCGAGACCTACAAGCACCTCGAAGGGAAGTCCGTGACGGTCGGCGGCTGGTTAGATCGGGAGGAGGCGCACCGTACGATCATCGAGTCGTGGGAGCGTTTTCGCGCGGAGACTCCCGGGCGCGGATCCCGCTGAGTTCACCCGCCGCTCGGCCTGCGGTGACGCTCGGGCGCCTACGGCGTGAACGACGGCGTGACCTCGGGAGGGATAATCTCGACCCATTGAGGACCGCGGTTAAACGCCACCTCGCGGCCGGTGTCGTCAAGGATGCGCAGCCGGTCGGTCCGCGATGGCTTGTCCCACGTTCCCGTGACGACGGCGCCGTCCTGGACCACCCACGCCGGTCCGGAGCCGAGGTCGGCAAACGTCCAGGTGTCCTCCCCGATCGTCGTCCGGCCGTGCGTTCGCGGGACGACGATGATGACAATCGTTTGTGCCGTCAGCACATGTCCGGTCGCCGCGTCGACATCAGGGACCCCGGCGAGCATCCGCGCGTAATCGTTCGTCGCGGGACGGTAGCCCCAGGCGACGGCGTACTCGGCCGACGAGAAGTCGAGTTGCACGCGCTGTTCGGCCGGACGCTGCGACGGCGGCGCGTCGTCCTTCCACGTCTGCTTGGAGGCGGTCGCGTCGTCGTCGCGTCCCTGCTGATCGATCAGGGAGCGCAGCACCGGCGTCGATGTGTACATCGTGTGCTCGAACGCGACGTGCGGCGTCGGGATCCGGCGGTACCCATCGGCGTAGCGAAATTCGTTGAGGTCCTTTACCGGCAGGTGCCCGATCTCACTGAGGGCATCGGCGTTGCCGCCGACGTGGCCGAGGCTGGCGTTGAGTTCCAAGGCATAATCGATGTACTGGGTTCTGGCCGACCGGACCGGTCCCACGCGGTCGGCGTCCTGCCAGCTGAAGACCGCCATGTATCTCGTGATTCCACCTTCGGTGATGGCTTCGTAGATGCGGGACGCGGCCGACAATCCCCACTGAGGACGAGCTTGCGGGAAGTTGTCGATCATGATCGCAATGGGCCGCCGGGCGGCGATCTGAGTGGACACAGGCTCTCCGTCAATCGGGTCGGGGACGAGGACCTCGCGCGAGGTCGGCGCGGATCCCTGCCCGGGTGCCGGCGCGGCGGCGTGCAGCTGAGACTGCTGCAGGACGATGACGCCGCCGACCACGAGCACGAGGACGAGGCCGATGAGGATCCAAATGAGTCGATCGATGCGCGTGCGCATAATGGTGTGTGTGTTCTGACCAGTCTAGTTGAGTCCTGGTGGGATTGGCAAGAGGGAACATGTGTGCACGGCCCCGTGACGTGATCGGTACGATCAACGCACGCGGATGTCTGCGCGTGTCCACTTATATTATTTAATTATTAAGAGGAAACGGCCGGGGGACGCGCGTATTCTGCACTCGAGATGGATGGCGCGATCCCAGGAGCATCACGAATGCGGCGAGTGATTGCGCACGTGAGCACAGGGCTCTTGGCGACGGTGTTGTTGGTCGCGGGTCCATCCGCGCCGCTGCGCGCGCAGCAGTCCGCCGGTCCGACGGCGATACACGTCTACGCCGCGTTCGGTCCCGGTGCGTTGCGGCCGGGGGTCGAGGTGACCGGCCGGGTGGCGGGGACGTGCTTCGCCTCGTCGGTGGCCGATCAGTCCCGCGATGACGCATGGCGCTGCATGACCGGCAACCGCATCTTGGACCCCTGCTTTGAAGGGTTTCAGGGCACGCAGGTGGTCATGGCCTGTCCGGAGACCCCTTGGACATCGCGGGTGACACTTTTGACACCCACGAACGCCCCTGCGGACAACTTGGCCAACCAGGGCGACATCGGAGGCGGCCTGCCCTGGGCGCTCGAGCTGCGGAACGGCGTTCGCTGCGTCTTCTTGACGGGAGCGACCGCGGCGATCGCGGGCATGCGCGTCAACTATGGGTGTGTCGGCAACGCGCAGGCCGTTGTGGGCGACGTCAACCGCGTGCTGCCGGAATGGCGCGTGTTCGTGGATCGCGGGCAGGGCGTCGACATCGAGCTCGAAAGCGTCGCGGCGGCCTGGTACTGAAGCGGGTCTGCGGCGGCGCCGCGGACCCGCTACGGAAACGCGGCCAGCACCTCGCCCGGCTCGGGTTTGCGTCCCGTCTGCTTCTTTGAGAAGATCGTCCGACCGGCGGCGGTGACTTCGAAGACGCCACCGGACGATGGAATCAACCGAAGCGTCGCAATTTCGCTGGCCTTTGCTTTGAGTAGCTCTTCCGTCACACGGACGGCGTTTGAGAGATACCCTCAGCTCGTGCAGTACTCGATCGAGACATCCACCTTGTCTGACATTGCGCTCGACCTCCCATCACGTATCCTGAATGGTGATCCGGGCCCGCCGATGAGGTACGCCGCGGAACCGGAGATTCCCTTCGACACTACGCGTGGTGAATTTTCTTGCGCGCTGGGCGTTCTTGAGATCCAGAGTTCACCCTTGACGCCACAAGACCTGTTGTGGACAATACGGGGGTGAAACTTGGCAGATCTGGGTACGATAGTTATCGGGAACGAATGCTGTGCGCGTCGGCGTGAATTCCGCAGTATTTTATTGAAAGCCGCGCCAGTCGCCCGATCCCCGTACGCACTGCCTTGCATGTAACATCGCCGTTGGAGGTCATAGTATGTCAACTCAGATCGACCGTATTGAGCAAATGCTTCGCGCGCTGTGTGCGCACCTTGGGGTAGGCGACGCTACGCAGGTGGGCGTTACGGTCGGCGATGCCGTGGCGGGAGACGACACACGCTACACCGGTGTGGTATCCAGGTTTGAGCATGGATGGGGCTTCATCGAGTGCGAGGCGATGAACCGAAACTTTTTCGTCCACTTCAGCGACATCGAAGGCACCGGTCTTCGGTCGCTCGAGGCCGGCGATGCCGTGTCGTTTGAGATCGCTCCCGGGAAAGATGGTCGCCCGAAGGCGGTCCGCGTACGGCGCCAGGGGAGCCGCGCGGCTGCGCGGACGCCTCGGATTGAGGCAATTCCACGACCGGCGCGCGCGAGCCGAAACGGTGACCACGGTCTTCCGACGGATGATGAGATGGAAGAGCCGACGCAGCCGGAGCACCTGAACGGTCAATAGCACGCTGCGTGATCTATGCTGACGCCCGCGTGACAGTGGAACGCGCGTGGCGTCGCGTGTGTTCGATTAGGGCGCGGTGGACCGTTCCGCCAGACCGATTTTGCCTGCCGGGCCTGCCGTGGATCGATGTTATAATACGTGCGACGGGCCCGTAGCTCAGTGGATAGAGCAGGGGACTCCTAAGCCTCTGGTCGGGTGTTCGATTCACCCCGGGCCCGCCAACCGAGGCGACGATGAAGGCATCAGAAGTTCCGCGTGCGGTGGGTGCCGCTATGTCGACTGCCTCAGCGCTTGACCTGGGGGTCGATGACGCGGTCGTTCTTCACGACTCGAACCGGCTCGCTGTGCGCCTGCTGCCTTGTGACGTTCTTGCTCGGGTCGCGCATGTAGTACATCAGGCTGGCGCAGAGTTCGAAGTCGAGGTCGGTCGGCGGCTCGCGGAAACCGATAGCCCGGTGGCTGAGCTTGAGCCTCGGGTGGAGCCGCGCGTCTACGTGCGTGACGGGTTCGCGGTCACGCTGTGGACCTACTACGAGCCTGTATCCCATCAAGACGTCTCGCCAGCCGAGTATGCGCAGGCACTCGAGCGGCTGCACGCTGGCATGCGGCGGATCGATGTGACTGCGCCGCACTTCACGGATCGAGTCGCGGAGGCGCAGTGGCTGGTTGGCAACCGCGCCCAGACTCCGGAGCTCGGAGATGCGGACCGGGAGCTTCTAAGCAACACGCTGCGCAGCCTGAGGCGCGCGATCGGCGACCGCGGCGCCGACGAGCAGTTGCTGCACGGCGAGCCGCATTCGGGCAATTTGCTCAGGACGAAGAAAGGGCTGCTGTTGGTAGACCTCGAGACCTGTTGCCGTGGGCCTGTTGAGTTCGATGTCGCCCATGCGCCCGAAGAGGTCAGCGAGCACTATCTGGCTGCTAATCAAGACCTGCTTGGCGAGTGCCGGGTTTTGATGTTGGCGATGGTCGCAACGTGGCGCTGGGACCGGGACGACCAACTCCCGAACGGGCGCCGAATGGGCACAGAGTTCCTCAGCCAGATGCGGGAAGCGCTGGATCGCCACGGATTGGCCTAATCGCGGAACGGAGTCACGTCCTGCGGGTCACCGCCGCTCCGAAGATACGCGCGCTACTGTTCCAAGCGATGTGCATGGAGGAGACAACAGAAAGCCTACCGTGCCCGACAAGGTCGCGGCAAGAGCAGCAATCCGATCGGGAGGTGATAGGAGTCGATCAAGACGCACGAAAGTCCATGCTCGCCCCGCTAGAACCCGTGTCAATCAAGGCGTCCCGAGGGGCGGATGAGCAGAGGCCTCCTAAGCCTCTGGTCGGGTGTTCGATTCGCCCCGGGCCCGCCAGTAGTTGTTTGATGGATTTGAATCACCCCGTCAGGGAATAACGGCGAAGCGCTTGCGACCATGGAGACGATAGGCTTGGAAATGTTTATCGAGGGTAAAGATCCTCATGAATCCGCGTTCCTCGGCGAGGGCTACAAGCGATGCGTCGGCTAGATCCATTGGGAGATCCCGATACGTCTCCATCAACGCTTCCGTGCGCCGCATGGCTGCTTTCGAGCTTTCCACAATGGTGAGGTCGCCCCGTCGGAGCATCTGCCAGAGCGGAACTTGACCGGCCCAGCCACCCGCGTCGCCGAGGAAGTACATTGCCTCGGTGAAAACGGGCCATGTGGTGACAAATGGCGACGACAACCGTTCAAGTGCGTCTACGCATAGCCGGTGATTCGGATCTCTTGGGTCGATCAGTGCGACTAGGGGGCCTGTATCAGCCAGGGTCATTTCTCGCCCCGGGCGCGAAGGAGCCGGACGAATTCCTTTCCTTCCCAGCGGGATCGGGGCACGGGCTTGCTGGTTCCTTGAGCCGGGCGACCCTTGGCCTGGATCGCTCCGATCGCATACCTCAGACGCTCGCGCAATGGTTGCTGGCCGAGTGCTGCCTCGCAATACTGCTGTAGCGCCTCACGGATGACCTGCGATTCCGGCACCCCCTTGGAGGCAGCCGCACGCTCCAGGGTGACCTCAAGCTCGGGCGTGAGCCGCACGCTCTTGGGCACTTGCATACCTCCCGATTGTAGTACGAATGAATCTAATTGTATCACACGCGCGCTATGCGTTCAAGATTCTTGAATAGCCTAATCCGACGTGTACTTGTTGGGTCGAAGCGAGGTGAGCAGGGTCCTCCTAAGCCGCTGGTCGGGTGTTCGATTCACCCCGGGCCCGCCAAGTCAGTGGTGATGTGGGTTTCAGCCGTTCCGCCTGACTCGGAAACCGCCGGGAAAGCCCCTGCTCACCCCATTGCCGAGGCTATGGAGGCATTTCCTCGGGCGCGGCGCCCTGATCTACGTTTCAGTGGAAGCATGAGACCCACCGGCCGCACCCGACGTCTCGGCGGAGCACCCGCGCCGGACGCGTGAGCGCGGCTACGGCGGGATGGTGAAGCTCCGGTACCCTAGCATGAACACCACGTTGAACGTCAGCCCGACCGGAGCGGTGTCGTTCCAGGCCTCGTAGTTGAGGCACACGATGGCAGGACGAACGCTGAGCTGAGTCAAGGTCCCCGTGTATTTCCTGACCGAAGTCCCATCCAACCGCGCGAACGCCAATGGACTGTTTAGAGGGGCCCCCTTCCCCCACGAGAGCCACGTGATCACGTGAAGCGCCCCCTGCGCCTCGAACGCCACGTTCACGTCTTCCAGGAGAAGGGCGTCAGGCGAGGGTGTGGCGCAGGCCACGCCCAGCAGCGCTTGGCGCGCGCCGAAGCCGAACTCCTGACTCTGGTACGTTAGGGTCACCGGAGTCAGCCGGGTGAGCGGTAACGTCATAGGGGTGACGAGCGCCCCGGCGGTGGCCGCGCGCTCGATCAGGGGTTGCGCAAAGTTGATGGGGACGACGAGATTAAGCTGCTGCGCCCCTTTCACCGACGCGTCGACGATGCCGATCACCCGACCGTCGAGCGTGAGCACAGGCGCCCCGCTGTCGCCGGGGTTTACGGCCGCGTCGATCTGGATCAATCCCTCCTGCGTCCGGAGGGCGCTGACGATCCCCTGCGTTACCGTGAGCGCAGGGTTCTGCGGAGAAGGTAGCGGATACCCGAGCACGACAACGCCGTCGCCGACGCGCACCGCGCTGACATCGCTCAGCGCCAGTGGGGGCAGGTCCTGGCGGGGCGCGCCCGAGACGCGGAGCAGGGCCACGTCATGCTCCGCGTTGATTCCAAGCACGTCCGCGCGGAGAGGAGGAGACCCGGGCAGCACCAAGACAACCTGGGGTGCGGCGTCGACGACGTGCAAAGCTGTGACGAGAAGGCCGCTACGGTCCACGACGAACGCCGTCCCAGACGCAAGGGTTTCTCCATTGGCATCTTTCGCCAGCACGAGCGCGACGGACTGCGTCACCCCGGCCAGCAACGGGGCAAGGCTTGACGACGCGGGGAACACGGGCAGGACGACTGCAAGGAGCAGCGTCGAAGCTAGCATGAGGCTAACGATCCATCGCACCACGAGGTTATGCCCGCGCCAGACCGCATCGCAACCTTGGTCGCACGATTCGTCCTTGCACATCTCCGCCACGTCTTCCTGCTTCGGCGTGCGGTGGGGGGACGGGGTTCCAAGGTGACGCGAGCGATGGTACACGCCGATTAAGCCGGGAGACGGTCCCAAAGACTGCGGGAGAGGATGACGCAGTTCCAATCGTGTGAATTCACCCCCCAGCGGTGGCGGACCGCCTTGAGGTGATCGGAAGCGGCGCTGAGCGCCTTGGCGCGGCATGAACGGGACAACCCACCGAGTGATGAGCCGGACTAAGGGGTCTTGGCAGGTCGTTTCGGGTCCACCCCGATCGGGTCGAGATGGGTGGAGCGCCTTACAGAATGGGCCTTCTGGCGGCGCCGCCCGTCGGTATCGCCGGTCGCGCATGACGGCTCGACTGGATTAGCTTGGGCCTAGCAGTCCGTCCCCATAGCGCGTCTACGCGTCGGGTTGGCCGTCAGCGCTCGGGGTGGTAGCATGCGGTGTGTCCCGATGGTCACTTTGGGCCAGCATTGAAGCTTGGGCTTCTCGCAACTGCTCCTCGAGCTTCCGGTTCTTGACCTGCAGTGCGTCGGCGTCCAATGCCGTATAGGCGAAGGCTGCAGCTCGCGCCACCCTGCGGATGATATTCAACTCATCGCGATCGAATGTTTCGTCGTTGGTGTGGGGGCCGAAGAACGCGATCCGGTTCAGCATCCCTCGGATGGCCACCGGTACTGCGAGTACCGGCGCGAGCGTGGGGGACGACGGCGGCATCTGGCGCTCCCAGTAGCGATCGGGGAGCGCCAGGGGCACGTCCTTCACGAGGGTAATCAGCGGATCGCCCGCCGAGAGCGACGGCAGGAACGTGTCCGGCCAGGACGCGGTGGCATGCACACGTCGGAAGCTCTCGTCCGCTTGACGCTCAAACAAGCCTGCGGTGGTGAGGTTGAGCTCGGCCGCGGGCACATCGATCAGTGCGCGGTTGACTTCCTCCACGCTGGTGGATTGGGCCAACTCTTCCGCGGTGTTCTTCAGATCGTGCTCGGCGACATACCAGCGCCGAAAAAAGAGCCAGTCCACGATGTCCTCGACCCCGCGCAGGCGTTCATGAACCATTCCGCCGATGATCGCGGCGATGCCTGCGATCCAAGGGGCGTTTCGGCCGACTTGCGCGTGAAACGCGAGATCGAACCCCGCTAGCGCAACGCTGGCGAGGACGAGGCTCACGACCACGACGAACGAGCGGTTGAGCACCAATCGGACATTGATCACCCGGTGACGCCTGATCGCATAGGCGACGGTCAGCGGGAAGGCCACGTTTACTGCGTAGAGTGCCTGTAACACCCACTCGGGGAGCGCGAAGGGAAGCCAGTTGAGCATCGACGTCGCCTCATAGACGTCGGCGAACAAGAAGCACAGGAGACCCGACAGCGCGCCTACGATGACCCACCGGATCCGGGGTCGATCCTTGGGCTGGGTTACGTACGTATGGAAGAACAAGGCGAAGACCGCCAAGTAGATGGCGAAGGTGAGATAGTAGTAGACATCGTAGGCGCGCTCGGTCTGGACGCCTGCGGTGAAGTTGCGAAACGACCATAGGCTCAGCCCTGTCAGCGCTAGAAACGGTACGAAAAGCCACGGTTCCACGCGTCGCCGCCACCCCACGACCGTATCGCGGGGAAAGTGCAGGGCGAACATCAAGAGCCCGGTCAGGCCAGCGCCGGAAGCGATCGCCTGGAGCCAGTCAAACCAGCGAAGAGCTCCGACGGGAAGGTTTGCGTACCACACGAAGTACTGTCCGGAGTTGTACCACACGGCGTACAGGAGCAATCCCCAGGCCATGCGCGTGGGGTGCCGCCAGACACAAAGCGCCGCAAGTCCAATGAAGAAGAGGCCCCCCAGTTGATCAAGCAGGAGGGTCCAGGCCTCGAGCGACGACGAGCTGGTGAAGAATCGCAGCACCTCGGAACTCGGCATGAGAGTGATCGCGCGCGCCGGGGCGCCGTTTGGTGTGGGGGCGACTTGGAGAACTACGGGCCGATCGTGAGCGACAAACACCATCTGGTTCACCGCTCGGCGATCGCTGATCCCCGTTCTCTTGAGATCGATCCGGTCGCCCACCTGCAGCGTGTTCCACGCGGGCACATCGCAGGGTTGTGTACCCCCGCAGTCGTCCACGGACGTGACGGTGCCGTCGTTGTTCGCCGTGAAGCCGAGCGTCCCCAATGGGTACCAGCCAACCGGCGTCGGGTGCGGAGCCGAGGGCCGCGCGTTGGTCACCGCTTCCGGCAGCCCCTCGAGGTAATAGGCCATCTGATACAGTGCGGTAGGGCGTAGTGTATCGGGCAAGATGACCGCGACGCCGTACGCCACCAGCAAGAGCAGAATGATCTTGCCCGCGCGAGATAACTCGCGAGGGGGTACGGATGGGTTGGAAGCGTCGTGCACGGCGTCTCCCAGGGGCAGTTGGAGCTACACTACCAAGGAGCCGTTCGCCCGCGTCTCCGCGGGCCCCTCTACCTCGCCGACAGAGCGCCGGACGTACCGGTGCTCACTCATTCCAGCGGCGCTCGTAGCGGGATCGGGACAACGCACGAGGTTGGGCTGGAACTGTGCCATGACTGCCGGCGAATGAGCCGGCGCATTATTCTTCGGCACCAGCCTCGGGGCGGGTCGAGACGGTGGAACCCCTTACAGAATCGGTGTAGGCCGTCGTCCGTCGCCTGAAGTTCACCGCGCAGGGGACTCCTAAGCCTCTGGTCGGGTGTTCGATTCACCTGGGCCCGCCAGTCCAGTTGTGACGCGGGTTTCAGCCGTTGCGCCTGACTCGGAAACCGCTGATAAAGCCTATACACACCCTTTGAGTGAGGCCGTCGAGGCGTTCCTCCTCACGAAGCGCATCGCCAGTTGCACCGTCGAGGGATCGTAACGAAATAACTTGATTATTGTTCTCTTTTCCCCGATACTGATGATGTGGACGCTGAGCGTGCGATCAGGACGAAGTACCGCGCGTTGTTCCCGACGATGAACGAGAGGCACCGACGTATGTGGGCTGGGACGGAAGCGCGGGCGCTCGGGCGCGGTGGGATCGCGGTGGTTACGCGGGCGACCGGGTTAGCTCGCAATACGATTGTGCGGGGGCTCGCAGAGATCCGGCAGAAACCCGCGCTCGCGCCGACACGGGTGAGACGCGCGGGCGGGGGCCGGAAGCGGCTGACCGTTCTCGTCCCGGGCCTGGCCGCCGCCCTGGAGGCGTTGGTGGAGCCGGTCACGCGGGGCGACCCCGAGTCCCCGCTGCGCTGGACGTGCAAGAGCACGCGGCGCTTGGCGGCGGACTTGACGGCGCACGGGTATACGGTGAGCCACACGTTGGTGACCCATCTGCTCCATGACTTGGACTATAGTCTGCAGGCGAACCAAAAGACGTTGGAGGGTGCCAGCCATCCTGATCGCAATGCGCAGTTTGAGCACATCAACGCCGCCGTCACCGCGCAGTTGGCGCGGGGGCAGCCGGCCATTTCCGTGGACACCAAGAAGAAAGAGCTGGTGGGCCGCTTCAAGAACGGCGGGCGCGCGTGGCGGCCGCAGGGCCAACCGGAACCGGTCAAGGTCCATGACTTCCTCACTGCCGCCCGGGGCAAGGCGATTCCTTACGGCGTGTACGATCTCAAGCGGAACCTCGGCTGGGTCAGTGTCGGCGTGGATCACGACACCGCGACATTTGCCGTCGCCACGATCCGGCGGTGGTGGCATGACCAGGGACGGAAACATTACCCGCGCGCCACTTCGCTCCTCATCACCGCCGACAGCGGTGGGAGCAATGGCGCGCGCCTTCGCCTCTGGAAATGGGAGCTGCACAAGTTCGCCCGGGACACCGGGGTGGTGGTCTCCGTCTGTCATCTCCCGCCGGGAACGAGTAAGTGGAACAAGATTGAGCATCGTCTGTTCGCTTTCATCTCGCATACGTGGCGCGGCCGTCCGCTGCTCACGCACGCGGCGATCGTCAATCTCATTGCCGCCACCAAAACGGCTACGGGGCTGGCGGTTCGGTGCGTCCTCGACACCCGCAAGTATCCGAAGAATCAGACCCCGACCGCCGAACAGATGAACGCCATCACGCTACGGCCTGACGCCTTCCACGGCGATTGGAACTATAGCATTTTACCGGGGCGGATGCGCAAATAGTCAAGTAGTTTCATTACAGTCC
>CAWDRG010000008.1:0-114252 GCA_963804645.1 uncultured Bacillota bacterium | reverse complement strand
GATCCCTCCGACAGTGGGCTGCGACGCCGCGGCGACGCGGGGCAGCCCGATCGACTTGGTCCACCGTCGAGGTGGAATCACGCAACTTCTCCAGCAGCTTCGCGCGAACGGTGACAGCCTGACATAAGTGGACATCCGCCTCGATCGCGCCCCGCGCTATCTCGGCGGGCTACAGGATGTTTTCCTCGCGGCGCCCCGCGCCGCCCTGACGGTGATGATGTGGCGGTGCGTCGAGGAGCCTTGGATCCCATCTCCAGCGCCCGTAGCCAACGCTACGCGGGACGCTGGCACCATCCGGCTGAAACCCAAGCGTTGTATACCGCGGCTACGGATGCCGTGGCCATCGTTGAGGCGGCGGATCACCTCCGACCGGGCATCGACCCAGTGACCTTTCGGGTCGCACACCTGCGGATCACCGGCCAACAGGTCGTGCGGTTGGACGATGTCGCTGCGCGCTTGCCGTGGCCAATCTCCCATCTCCTGGATGAGGGGGCCGGGTATGCCCGCGCCATTCTGGTCGGCACCGCGGCCTGCCGCGCGGGTGTAGATGTCCTCATCGTTCCTTCGGCGCAGGCCTCGCAATATGCCTGTGCCGTGTGCTTCACACGGCATGCCGCCCGCGTTGAGGTCGTGTCATCATATGTACGGCGCTTCACTCGCGAGGAGCTCGCCGCCATCCCGATTTGACGTTAGGCAGCGTTTGCTGACCGTCGTGAGCAGCATCGACCGATAGAAGCCGTAGTGGTCGGGGAGGGGGACTTGAACCCGCGCTTTCCCGTCAGAACACGTCAGTGATTGCACGGAGTCCAGAGCACCCGGTCCCTTAACTGTCACGCCAGCGTCACGTTGCGTGCGGCGGCGATACGCTTGATGAAATGGCCGCCGCGATTTCCAGCATCTCGCATCACCTCCGACGCCCAACATCCAGCGCATGCTGGATCCCACGATACGGAACCCCGCCCTGTTGGCGGCGAGCAGATATTGGTTATCTCGAAGCAGTAGAAATCGGGCCGCCGCCCGATTTGTCCGAAGTTGCAAACAACCTATCTTTAATGGCTCTTCGGGAAGTTGTGTGGGTGAAATAGCGTAGACCAGTAGAAACCAACGCCTGCCGACCAGCTCAAAGCCAGACACCTACCCCCGCCGGCCGTCAAGAACATGGCCTTCGGCGCGCTGCGCGCTTCTTGACCGCCGTCGGGGGCGGGTGCACCCCTGCCACTATGGTCGGCAGGCGCAATCTGACCCGCGGGGCGGGAACGCTTCGTGAGGAGGCTGGTCTGGTGCGCGATGTCGAGTTATACGCTACGATCCTGGGGCTCACGCCACCGTGGAAGGTGGTCGGGGTGGAGGTGGATATCCCCGGCGAGCAAGTGACGGTGAAAGTCGAGGCGGGCCCGGGCCCGTTTCCGTGTCCGGAATGTCAGACGCCGTCGCCGGGCTATGATCGCCGTCCGCGGCGGTGGCGGCATCTGGACACGCTCCAGCTGCGCACGTGGATTGAAGCCGATGTCCCGCGGGTGCAGTGCGCTCAGCACGGGATCAAGCAGATCACCATCCCGTGGGCCGAGCCGGGCAGCCAGTTCACGCAGTTGTTTGAGCGGTTGGCGATCGACTTTCTGCGGGAATGCTCGGTCACCGGCGCGGCGGCCCTACTCCGGATCACCTGGGATGAAGCGTGGGGGATTAAGAGCCGGGCGGTGAAGCGCGGGCTGGCGCGCCGGACAGCGGAACCGATCCCGTACGTCGGCGTGGACGAGAAGGCAATCACCAAAGGCCACCGGTACTTGACCGTGGTGGCGGACCTGCAACGCCACCGGGTGCTGTTCGTCAACGAGGATCGCAAAGCGGAAAGCCTCGACGCCTTCTGGCCCACCTGCACGCCGGCCCAGCGCGAGAGCATCGCCGCCGTCGCGATGGACATGTGGGAGCCCTACATACACTCGGTCACCAGTCACGTGCCCGACGGGGTGGACAAGATTGTGTTTGATAAGTTCCATGTCGTGAAGCATCTCCACACGGCCGTGGACAAGGTGCGGCGGACCGAACACCGGGAGTTGTCCCGCTCCTCCGATCGTCGGTTGACGGGGACGAAATACCTTTGGCTACGCCGGCCGAGCGAGCTCAAGCCCGAACAGCGGCGCACCTTCCGGCTCTTGCTCGGCGATGACCTGAAAGTGGGACGCGCCTGGGCACTCAAGGAGCGCTTCCGACATTTCTGGGAGTACAGTTACCGCCGGTCCGCGGAGACGTTCTTCGCGCGCTGGTTCTGGCGCGCCACGCACAGCCGGCTCAAGCCTATGGCGCAGGTCGCGTGGCTGATCCGCAGGCACCTACCGAACGTGCTGACCTACCATCGCCACCGCATCACGAATGCCGGGCTCGAGGCCGTCAACGCCACGATCCAGTGGGTCAAGAAGACCGCACGCGGCTTCCGGAACGTCGACAATTTCAAGACGGCCATCTACTTTCACTGCGGAGGGCTGGACCTGTACCCACTCGAAAGCCGGTAGAGGCTCTTTAATACTGTTCCGAGCAGATCCTGGAGGTCCCGCAAGACCGGCTACAAGCTCTTCGATCAGTATCAGGACTGCGGCATGCACGGGCTCACTGACCGCAGCCGGCATCCGATTCGCTACGCCAACCAACTGCCCGTTCAAGTCGAGAACTACATTCTCAATGTGAAGCGCGAGCACCCCAGCTGGACGGCGCGGAAAATTCGCGAGCGCTTGACGGGCAGCATCGGACTCGACCTGCACTTCTGACGCTTACCGTCCGCTCGATGGGTCGCGACTTGCGCGGTACAGTACGTCTGGGCCTCGGGTTCAGCCCGCCTTCCGTGATGCAGTGAGCGGCAGGTCTAACTCCACTCGATCATAGATTACTTTCGGTGTTACGCGTCCCCGCTCGCCGCGCACAAGCTGGACCAATCCATAATTTTCCATGGTCCTTAAGGTGCGCGACAGATTCGATTTGGCCTTACCCGTCATGCGCGCCAACTCGTCTAGCGAGGTCGGTGCTTTTTCGACGACGACACGCAACAGCTCTCGGTTGCCGGCCGACAGAACCTTTGCGAAGGACTCCGTCGAAGTGAACCAGACCTTAGGTTCGCCGGAGGCGCCGCGCCGTTCACCCCGTGCTACCGCCATAGTGCGAGCCTTCATCTCTTGGTAACTGGCGATGCCAACTTTCAACGTCGTCATGAGATCACTCCTCTCGCGCGTAACACCGCATCCACCGCGCTCCAAAAGTCATCGAGAAGGGTCGCCGCGTCTCGGTAGACGTATGGTTTGGTCGTCCGCACCCGGTGGTAATGGTCCTGTGGTTCGGCGCGCTTCCGCCTGGCGACCGGATGTGCGTTATCGAAGCCGACCAACCGCTCGCCATCAGGTCCGTGCAGCGTGAGGGAGTAGTTAATGCCGTGTGGCTTCTCAGCGGAGGCCGGGACCCGCGTTACGACGAACCGGACCGTGTGACCGCCCTCGGGATCCACCACGAGCACCTGTCCATCGAGATCGAGCAGTGCATCTAGGCTCGGGTCACGGCGCATCGTCACACATAAAGGTTATCATAATGACATAACTAATCGCAACCCAGGCCCCGTTGCATAGGCTTGCGGCTGGCGGGCCCGACGCACGACACGTTCGGGTGGACGGCGTACGCGGGGTACGGGCACGAGTTTGGGACGCCGGGATTCAGGACCACGGCGACGCTGCAAGGGTCGGCCGGTTCGCTGCTCACGGTGACCGGGGTGAATCCCGCGGCGGACACCTGGGGGGGGCGGGGTCCGGTTCAACTGGCAGTTGTGGCATGGGGCGGACTTTCACGTGACGCACGATGCACGATCTGCGCCACCAGTTTGTCAGCCCGCTGATTGCCGCGGGCAAGGACCCGCTCTACATCTCGAAACAGGCCGGCCATTCGGATCCGGGCTTTACGCTCAAGCGCTACGGACACCTCTTTGAGACGATCAAGTTTGAGACGATCAAGGTGAGGCCAGTAGAATGGCCCGAGGATCTTGTCTGGTCGACCGGCTGTCACGCCAGCGTCACGCATCGTGCGGTTTCGAGCGGTATTGAGTGAGAATGACCGGGGAGTGTAGGTGTTCAATAGAATGCGCGAACTGGCTCCAGAAGAATGCGCGAACGGGCTCCAGATAAGGATTATGTCGCGAGCCGTACTGATCGGTAGAGAGCCGTACCAATCGGTAGCCAGCCGTACTGGTCGGGGAGGGGGGACTTGAACCCCCGGCCTCAGCGTCCCGAACGCTGCGCGCTACCAAGCTGCGCCACTCCCCGACGCCGTCCCATTGTAGCATCGGCAATGTGTGCTGTCACCCGGGTTTTCCACGGCGCTGGTAGCCGATGCACGCCCTACCGATGATCACGAGGCGAGCATCCAGCACGACGCGCATGAGCCGCCGGGTCACGTACGACCGCGGATGGCGCGTTTAGCGGCTCAGATAGCCGAGAGCCGTGTGGCGCGCGTCCCGGAAGGAGCCCACGATCTGGCCGGCGGCGTTGATCCCGCGGGCGAGCGTTTCGGTTGCGCCCAAGACATTGATCGTGGTGAAGGTGCCCCGGGAGGTGCGCAAGAACGCCGCGTGTGGAGCCGTGCGTGTCCCTCGCACGAACGCGCCCACGATCTGCCCGGCGTCGTTGATCCCGTACGCCCAGGTGTTGGTCGAGCCCGGAGCGTCGATGGGAGTGAACGTGCCTCCGGAGGCGCGCACAAACCCATGGCGGCGGCCGACTGCGTCCACATAGGTGCCCACGATCTGCCCGGCGTCGTTGATCCCGTCGGCTTCAGTATCGGTCGCAGTAGGAACGTCGATCCGGGTGAATGTGCCGCCGGAAGCGCGCAAAAACCCGTGGGTGTGGCCGCGTGTGTCTGCGAGGTTGCCGACGATCTGCCCGAGATTGTTGATTCCGTAGGCTTCCGTGGCGGTTGCGCCCGGGGCGTCGATCACGGTGAAGCCGGCCTCGGGAGTGTCCAGAAACGCGTGGGTGTGGCGACGTGCGTCCTCGAAGCGGCCGATGATCTGGCTACCGTTGTTGATCCCAGTCGCGTAAGTGTCGGTCGCGTTCGGAACATCGACCGTCGCGAAGTCGCCGCCCGGTGCGCGCAGGTACCCGTGGACATGGGCATAGGTGCTCGGGTTGGCGAGGAAACCGACGGTGGCTCCGGCGCCGTTGAAGTAGCCCACGATCTGCCCGCCGTCGTTGATCCCGTAGGCACCCGTATCCCTCGCACCCACAGGATCGATCGTCACCGCGGTCACGGGGCTCGCTCCGGCCCACGGCGCGACGCCGAGCGCGCAAGTGAGGACCACGACACTGAGTGAAACCCACAGCCGTCGCATGCGCGCTCCTCCGATCCGCAGTGGGTGTATCGTGCGACGTCTATTCTATCCTACGGTGCCCCCGTGCGGCACGGGATCCGATGCCATGACCAGCCCGCGCACGCTCGTCCCGGACAGGAACCGTTCGGGTGCCGACAGAACCCAACGCTGTCGACGTGGGCCCGGGGGGGTGCCGTATGGACGAACTCGTATTGCTGCGCGACGGCGCGATCGCGTTCCTGGTGCTCAACCGGCCGGAGCGCCGCAACGCGATCACGATCGAGATGTGGCAGGCCCTTCCGCGCGTCATCCGCGACGTCGAAGGCGACGATTCGGTGCGGGTCCTGATCGTGCGCGGCGCCGGCGATGAAGCGTTTGCGTCGGGTGCCGACATCTCAGAGTTTGAACGCGTGCGCGCGAGCACCTCGTCGGCGCGCGCGTACAGCGTCACGGTGCGAGAAGCCGAACGCGCGCTGGAGCGCTTTCCTCGGCCGACGATCGCGATGATTCACGGGGCGTGCGTGGGCGGCGGTCTGTCAGTAGCGCTCGCATGCGACCTCCGGTGGGCAAGCCGGACCGCCCGGCTCGGGATTACCGCGGCGCGCCTCGGCATCGTATACAGTCTCGAGGCCACCCGCCGTCTGGCGGACGTGGTTGGGCCGAGCCGTGCTGGGGATCTCTTGTACAGCGGCCGGCTCGTCGATGCCGAAGACGCGTTCCATATGGGGCTCGTCAACCGGGTGTGCGCGCCGGACCGCTTGGAACGCGAGACGGGCGACTACGCGCGGGCGATCGCCCAGCAGGCGCCGCTGTCACAGGAGGGTGCGAAGCAGATGCTCCGTCACCTGCGCGACGGAGGCGCCGCCACCGATCCCGCCGGATACGTCGATCGGGCGTATGAAAGCGCAGACTATCGCGAGGGCGTGCGTGCGTTCCTTGAGAAGCGGCCGCCGACCTTCCGCGGGCAGTAGCGGTGGCGCGCCCGGGCCGCGCGCCGACGGAACGCCATCTTGCGGGGATGCGCTCCATCTCCGCGCAGTCAGGAGGACGGGACCGATGCTTCCCCTTGAGGGCGTGCGGGTCGTTGATCTCACACGGTTTCTCGCCGGGCCGTTTTGCACCATGGAGCTCGGCGATTACGGCGCCGACGTCATTAAGATCGAGCCGCTCGACGGGGATCACACCCGCACGCAAACGCTCCGCCCCGACCTGGTCGGGAACAGCTACTTTCTTCGCGGCGGCGAACCGCAGCAAACGCAGCGTCACGATCGATTTTACGACAGCGGAGGGCAAGGAGATCATCCGCAGGCTCGCGCGCACAGCCGACGTGGTGATCGAGAACTTCAGACCGGGCGTGATGGACCGGCTAGGGCTCAGCGCGCGAAGTCTGCGAGACGCGAACCCCCGCTTGATCTACTGCGGCGTCACCGGGTTTGGGCAGACCGGACCCTACGCCGGCCGTCCCGGGTTCGACCAGGTGGGGCAGGGGATGTCCGGATTCATGAGCATCACTGGGCAGGAACCAACCGGCCCCACACGCGCCGGCATCGCCCTCGCTGATCTCACCTGCGCGACGACCGCCTGCCGCGGGGTGCTCTACGCTTTGCTCGCCCGTGCGCGCACGGGCCGAGGGCAGGAGGTGTACGTCTCGATCGTGGACTCGATGGTCGCGCTGCTGACGTGGAGCGCCGGGATGTATTTCGAGACCGGCGTCTCGCCCGGCGTCGCCGGCAACAACCATCCACTCTCGTCCCCGTTCGGCGTGTATCGGGCGAAGGACAAGCCGTTCAACCTGTGCTCGGGACACGAGGTGATGTGGCAGCGCCTGTGCGAGGCGCTTGACCGTCCGGAGCTCGCGGACGACTCTCGGTTCAAAACGGTGCGCGATCGCGTGGCGAACCGGGAGGCGTTGAGCCCCATCCTGACCGAGGCGTTCCAGTCCCGGACCGCGTCGGAGTGGATCACCTACCTGAACGAACGCGGCGTCGCCTGCGGGCCGATCTACAGCCTCGCGGAGGTCTTCGAGGACCCTCAGATCCGGCACCAGCAGATGCTCGTCGAGATGCCGCATCCGGTGCACGGGCGCGTTAAAATGCTCGGACTCCCCATTAAAATGACCGAGACCCCGGGGGAGATCCGCCGCGTGCCGCCGCTGCTCGGAGAGCATACCGATGAGGTGCTCCGGGAAGCCGGCTACTCCCCCGAGGAGATCGCGCGGCTGCGGGCCTCCCACGTCGTCGGCGCCTCCACCGGGCCTGCCGCGACCCACGCGGACTGAGGGTAGTCCCCGCGATCGGGGCGGCGCTGCCGAACATTTGAAGGATTTGTCTACTATTGAGCGAATTAATAGGCGAATTTTACGCAGCAAAACTTACGCAGCATACATCGGAGCAGCGAATGGGGCAGCGACTGCGGGATTGGTATCGGTATCTTGAGCAGCAGATGCATGTGTCCCTTCCGGAAGAGCCGGTGGAGCCGCGCCCGGGCAACGGGCACGGCGTCGGCAGTCCCCGCCACCGCCCGCCTGGCGCGAGCGCGGTTCACGAACCTCCCGAATCAGCCACCGCCGCGGCACGTCTACCTGCCGAGGCCTTTCGTGCCGGCGCGGGTCCGCGGGCCGCGCTGCTCGGAGCCGGGCCTCCGCGGGGATTGGACCCGCGGCGGCGGGGCGGGCGTCGGCCGATCACGGAGACGCGTGAACAGATTATCCGCCGGCTGCTGGACCCGGAACTCACGCTCCATGAGGCGGCGGCCGTCCTGAACTTGAGCAAGGCCACCGTGCGCCGGTACACGGATCAGGGCAAGCTCTCCTGTCTCCGCACGCACGGCGGGCAGCGCCGCTTTCGCCTGTCGGCGCTGTTGGACTTTCTCGACCGGCAGGAGCCGCAAGGAGAGACGTAGCCGGGTGCACATCGGATTATTCACGGACAGCTATCTCCCCCGGCGCAGCGGCGTCGTGCAGGCCGTGGAGTCGGCGAGCCGTTATCTTCGCCTCCGCGGGCACCGGGTGTCGATCATGGCGCCGGCGTATCCCGGGTACGTCGACGCCGACCGAGATGTCTACCGGTTTCCGTCGGTGGCGGCGCCGGGGTCCCCGGATTTCCAGCTCGCGCTGCCGTACTCCGCGCCGCTCCTACGCCAGATCCGCGGCATGCGGCTCGATGTCGTGCACAGCCATTCGCCGTTCCTGCTCGGCGGGTTGGCAATGTGGGTCGGACGGTGGCACCGGTTGCCCGTGCTGTTCACGTACCACACGCTCTACGCGGAGTACGCGCACTATGCGCCGGTGGTCGGCGAGCTGACCCGGCCGCTGCTGGTGGCGTACACGACGGCCTACTGCAACCTGTGCGATGTCGTGCTGGCGTCGGTGCCGTCGCTCGCCGTGCAGCTCGCGCAGTACGGCGTGCGCGCCCGCGTCGACGTCATTCCGAGCGTCGGCATCGAGCCGGAGGCGTTCGCGACGCCACTGCGGGCGGACGCCGCGCGCGCCGAGCTCGGGATTCCATCGACGGTGCCGCTGCTGGTCTACGTCGGGCGGCTCGCCAAGGAGAAGGACATCCCGCTGCTGCTGGACGCCCTCGCGGCGCTTCCCGATGACGTGCGATTGGTGCTGGTGGGCGAAGGCCCGGAGCGCGCCGCGCTTGAAGCGCATGCCGCCCGGCTGGGTCTCGCCCGCCGCGCGGTGTTTGCGGGCGGCCAACCGCACGACCGCGTGGTGTCGGTGCTGCGCGCCAGCGATCTGTTCGTGTTTCCATCGCAGACGGAGACCCTGGGGCTCGCCGTGATCGAGGCGATGGCGGCGGGGCTCGCGGTCGTGGCGGTGCGCGGCGGGGCGTCGATCGATCTCGTCCAGGACGGCGAGACCGGCCGTCTGGTCGCGCCCGAGCCGCGGGCGTTCGCGAGCGTGGTGCGGGACCTGTTGAGTGATCCGAAGCGCCGCCGCGAGTTCGGGCAGCGCGGGCGCGCCGCCGCGGCCTCGTACGCGGAGGACCGGATTATCGATCGGTTGATCGCCCTGTACGACGAGGTTATTGCCGGCGCCGCGTCGGCGTCCAATCACACGAACTGACACCGGGAGGGCCACGTGCGTCTCAGGCGATTGGAGCTGGCCGGGTTCAAAACGTTCGCGGATCGCACGGCGCTGGAATTCTCCCCGCGGATCACCGCGATCGTGGGACCGAACGGCAGCGGCAAGAGCAACATCTTCGACTCGATCCGCTGGGCGCTCGGGGAAGGGAGCCTGCGGTCGCTCCGCGGCGTGCGCAACGAGGACGTGATCTTCGCCGGCGCCGAACGCCGCCGCCAGCTCGGGATGGCCGAGGTCACCCTCACCCTCGACAACACGGACGGGACGCTGCTCCTGCCTACGAACGGCGACCAGGACGCGCCGCCGACGCCGCTCGCGTTCGCCGAGGTGACCGTGACGCGGCGCGCCCTGCGCGCCGCCGACAGCCAGTATCAGATCAACGGCCTCGCGTGCCGCCTGCGGGATATTCAGACGATGTTCCTCGGCACCGGGTTGGGCGGCCATTCGTACGCGCTGATCACGCAGGGCGAGGTCGACCACACGCTCGAGGCCACGCCCGAAGAACGGCGGATGATCCTCGAGGAGGCGGCCGGCGTCGCCAAGTACAAGCGGCGCCGGCGGGACGCGGAGCGTCGGATGGCGGCCGCCGACCAGTTGCTGCTGCGCGTCGCGGATATCCTCGGCGAGCAGGAGGCGCACGTCGCCGAGCTGGCGGCGCAGGCCGAGGCGGCGCGCCAGTATCAGGCGTACACCCGGGAGCTGCGCTCGCACGAGCTCGCCGTCCAGGTGGAAGAGGTGCGGCGCCTCGCCCGCGCGCAGCGACGCGTTCGCGATCAGCTAGACCAGGTCGCCGCCCGGCGGCGCGAGGTCGACGAGGCGCTGCGGACACTCGAGGGCGAGCGGGAGTCCCTCGACCGGCGCGCCGCGGATGCCGGACGGGACTGGGATGAGGCGCAGCGCGCGCTCGTGCGCTTGACGGAGCGGCGCACCGCCGAGGAGGCGGGGGTGCGCCTGTTTGAGGAGCGCCGCCGCGGCGTGCTGGCGCAGCGTGACCGCGTGCTGCGAGAGATCGACCGCCACCGCGGCGAGCAGGCCGCGTTCGAGCAGGAGCGGACCGCCCTCGATGACATGGACCGGATGCTGGTGGCCGAGCACGACCGTGCGCAGGCGGACATCGAGGGCGCCGAAGGGCGTCTCGCCGTCCTCGAGGCGGACGCCGCCCGGGCTGAAGGGCGCCTGGACGAGGGCCGCGGCGAGGCGCGCGCGGTGTCCGAGGCCCGCCGCCATGCGCACAACGCCCTCGCCGCGGCCGAGGCGCGCGCGGCCGGCCACCGTGAGCGCGTCGACGCGCTCACGGCGCGGATCGCCACGTTGGAGGCGCAGCGCGAGGCGCTCGTGGTGCGCCGGGGCGACCTTGCGCGGGTGCTGGAGCTCGCCACGGCTGATCTGGCGGAGAAGCGCCGCGCGCTCGCGGCGCTGCGGGAGGAGCAGGTCCGGCAGTCCGAGGCGCGCGACGAGATGGTCGCGGGGCTGCACCACGCGGAGGTCGAGCGGGAGACCGTGCGCGCGCGCCTCCGGCACCTCGAGGAGGCCCACGCGCAGTATCGCGGGTACGAGGCTGGCGCGCGCGAGATGCTGCTCGCGCGCCAGCGCGACCCCGTCGGCTTCGCCGCCATTCAGGGCGCGGTCGTCGAGAGCCTCAGCGTCCCCCGCGACGCCCGCGTTGCGATCGAGGCCGCACTTGGGCCCGCGCTCTCCGCCCTCATCGTCGCTTCCGTCGACGACGTGCGGGCGCTGCGCGCCCGCTGGGCGGACCTCGATCCGGGCACCGTGACCTTCCTGCCCGTGACCCTCGCGCGGACGCAGGAGCCCTCACCCGTCCCGGCGTCCGCGGCCTCCGATCCCGGCCTGCGGGGCCGCGCCCTGGACCTGGTGCAGATCACTGGGCCGCACCCGGACGTGGTCCGGGGGCTGCTCGCCGACGTCCTGGTCGTGGAGGATCTCGACGCCGCGCTGCGGATCCGGTCGGCGGGGTATGCGGGACGCCTCGTGACACTCGCCGGCGACGGACTGTCCCGGGAAGGGGTCCTGACCACGGGGTGGCGGACCGGGGAGCGGGGCACCGTCGTCGGGCGCGCCGAGGAGATCGATGAGGCGCGCGCGGCGCTCTCGCGCATGGAGGAGGCGGCGCGCGCGCAGGGCGGTCGGGTGGACGCGGCGGCCGCGCGGCTGCGCGAGGTCGACGCGGCCATCGCGGACGCCGACGCCGACATCGTCGCGGAGTCGGAGCGCCGGACGGACGCCGAACAGCACGTCACCCTCGTCGACGCGGAGATCGCGCGCGTCGACGCAGAATGTCACGCCCTGGCGGCGGAGCGGGAGGCGGCCCGGCGCGAGGTCAACGCCCAGGAGACGCTGCGCGACGCCCTCGGGACGCAGGCCGACGCGCTCGACGGGCGCCTGCGCGACCTCGAGGCGGAGGCGGCGGCGCTCGGCGCGTTCCTGCGCGACCAAACCGGGGCGGCGCGGGCGGCGCGGGAAGAGATCACGCGTATCAAGGTGGCGCTGACCGAGCTCGCGGGCAAGCGGGCTTCGACGCGGATGCGGGCCGACGAGCTGGGGCGCCTCGCCGCGCAGGTCGCCGCGCGCTGCGGCACGCTGGAAGAGGAACTCGCGCAGCTCGACCAGGAGGCGGCCCGCCTTGAGGTGGAGGAGGCGGAGGCCCGGGACCGATGCGCCCAGGCGGCCGCCGAGGCGGCCGATCTCGAGCGCGCGATGCAGGCGCTCGACGCGGAGCGTGCGGCCGTGGCCGGCCGGCGGACCGCGCTCGACGGCGAGCATCGGGAGGCGATGGCGCGGGTCGAGGGGCTGGCCGAGGATGCGCACCGCGCGGAGGTGCGGCAGGCGCAGGTCGAGGCCGAGATCGGCAGCGCGCGACGCCGCATCGAAGAGGAGTTCGGGCAGACGTTTGAGCGCGCGGCCGAGGGCGTCGCGGAGTCGCTCAATCGGGAAGAGGTCCTCGGTCGGATCGAGTCCCTGCGGGGACTGATCGCCGTGCTCGGTCCGGTGAACCTGATCGCGATCGACGAACACCAACACGCGACGGTCCGCGCGGAGGCGCTGCGGGCCCACTTGGAGGACGTGCAGGGTGCGCTCGCGGCGCTGCGGGCGACGATCGCCGACCTCGAGACGGTCATCCGAGAGCGGTTCGACGAGACGTTCCAGGCCGTGAACGCCGAGTTCGCTGCGCTGTTCATGCGGCTGTTCGGGGGCGGCCGCGCCGGCCTCACGCTCGTCGAAGTCGAGGGGAGCGACGAGCCGGGCGTGGACATCACGGTGCAGCCTCCGGGCAAGGCGCTGCGCAGCCTGAGCGCGCTCTCGGGCGGCGAGCGCGTGATGGTCGCCCTCGCGCTGATCTTCGCGATGCTGCGCGTCCGGCCGAGCCCGTTCTGCGTCTTCGACGAGGTCGAGGCGGCGCTGGATGAGTCGAATACGCGGAAGGTCGCCGAGGTGCTGTGCGAGATCGCCGAGCACTCTCAGATCATCATCATCACGCACAACAAGGCGACGATGGAGGTCTGCGACGTGCTGTTCGGCGTGACCATGGAGGAGCCGGGCGTGTCGCACATGGTCTCGATGCGGCTGCAGGAGCGCGGCGAGCTCGAGGTGGGGCAGCCGGTTGGCTAAGGCGGGGGGATGGTTCGGCAAGTTTCGGCAGGGCCTCACGCGCACGCGGGAGGCCCTGTCGGCGCGGCTCGACGACCTGCTGGGCCGGGAGCTCGACCCGGCGTACTACGACGAGCTTGAAGAGATCCTGCTGCAGGCCGATCTCGGCGTGGGGACGACGGACGCCGTCATCGCGCGCCTCCGCGAACTGGTGCGCGCCGGCATCCGCACGCCGGATGCGGCGAGAGCCGCGCTGCGGGAGATCCTCGTCGCGGCCCTCGGCGCCCCCGCGCCGCTCGTGCTCGAACCCCGGCCCGCGGTCCTCATGCTGCTCGGGGTGAACGGCTCGGGGAAAACCACGACGATCGGGAAGCTGGCCCACCGGCTGCGCGGGGAGGGCCGCAAGGTGCTGCTCGCGGCTGCGGACACGTTCCGCGCCGCGGCGGCCGATCAACTCGAAATCTGGGCCGGCCGCGCCGGTGCTGAGCTGGTCCGGCACCGCGAGGGGGCCGACCCGGCCGCGGTCGTCTACGACGCGGCCCAGGCGGCGCGCGCCCGCCACACGGACGTCCTCATCGTCGACACGGCGGGGCGCCTGCACACCAAGGTCAACCTCATCGAGGAGCTCAAAAAGATGGACCGTGTCGTCCGCCGAGAGCTGCCCGATGCCCCGGTGGAAGCGCTGCTCGTGATCGATGCCACCACCGGCCAGAATGGCCTCGCGCAGGCGCGCGAATTCAAGGCCGCGGTGGCGCTCACGGGCGTCGTGCTCACGAAGCTCGACGGAACAGCCCGCGGCGGGATCGTGGTCCCGATTACCCAGGAGCTGGGCGTGCCGGTGAAGCTGGTCGGACTCGGTGAAGGCATCGACGATCTGGAGCCGTTCGACCCCGGCGCCTTCGTCGACGCGCTGCTGGCACCCGCGGCGGCATCCCCGGGGGGATCCGGACCGGATGCCTGACCGCCGCGGCGGCTGCGCCACGCCGCGGCGGCCCCGCCTCTCCGCATCGCGTCTCTGTCCTGTGTGGCGAGCGCCGCGCGGCTCCCCGCGCCGCCCTCGGTAAGCGCCGCCGCCGCGAGCCGTGTCGAGTCGAAATACACACCCGGCCCGATGGTTTGCATCATGCGGCGGCGTCTATCATGGAAGCGCGGCCTTGGATGCCCGGTGCGGAGACGGGGAGCGCAGGGAGTTGTGCTGCATGTATGGATGATGAGCGAGCCGGGGACACTAGCCGCGCCAAGACAGCAAAGCGACCGACGGCCGCGCACGGCCCACAAACGTCAGGTGAGCCTGCCCGCGCGGCGCACCCGTTCAGGTTGAGTCTCGCGACACAGGTCGGCGCGGTGCTCCTCGCCCTCACCGTGCTGATCCTCGCGGTCGGCCCGTTCTTCTACCGCATCGATCCCAACGCGCTCGATTACAACGCCATCCTGACGTCGCCGTCTCCACGCCACATTCTCGGCACCGATGCCCTGGGGCGAGACTTGGCCGCGCGGCTGCTGGCCGGCGGGCGCAACAGCCTGTTGATCGGGCTGTGGACGATGGTGGCGACGGGGATCGCCGGCACGCTGTTGGGCTTGATCTCGGGCGCCAGCCGGCGCTTGGACCCGTACGTCATGCGATTCCTGGACGTCATGATGGCGTTTCCGCCGCTGCTGCTCGCGCTTGTGATCCTCGCGGTGCTCGGCAACTCGGCGGTCAATGTGGTGATTGCGCTGTCGTTTACCTATACGCCCCGGACCGCGCGGATCGTGCGCGGGGAAGCGCTCGTCGTGCGGGACCTGGACTACGTGGAAGCGGCCCGGGCGATCGGGGCGTCCCCCGGGCGGATCATCCTACGGCATCTGCTGCCCGGGCTGCTCCCGCCGCTGATCGTCCAACAAACGTTCCTGTTCGCGTACGCGATCCTCGGCGAAGCCGGCCTGAGCTTTGTCGGCGTCGGCATTCAGCCGCCGAGCGCCAGCTGGGGCAACATTCTGGGCGAGGCACGCGCGATCTTCCAACAGGCGCCGTGGCTCGTGGTGTTTCCCGGGTTCGCGGTGGCGCTGACGGTGCTGTCGCTCAACCTGCTCGGCGACGGCCTGAGCGACCTGTTCAACCCGAGACGCCAGACGGGGGCGGCGGCGCGGCCGTGACGAGGGGGGTCGGATGGCCGGAAGAGACGGGAGGACGACCATGACCGAGACGCTGCGCTGCGTGAGTTGCGGCCGATCCTCTCCGGGCGGGCTCCGGTACCGGTGCGACGCGTGTGGCGGGGAGCTGGAGGTACGCTACGACTACGCGCGCGCCGCCGGCGAGTTCGCGCGGACGTGGACCGGGACCGGGAGCATCTGGGACCGGTTCCGCGCGGCGCTGCCCGACGTGCGCGACGACGCGATCGTGACGCTGGGGGAGGGCAGCACGCCGCTCATCCGCAGTCACCGGCTTGCGGAGCGCCTGGCGCTCGACCGCCTGTACCTGAAGCTGGAATACGCGAGCCCTACCGGATCCTTCAAGGACCGCCAGGTGTCGATCGCGATCTCCAAGGCCGCCGATGCGGGCCAGACGCGTTTCGCTACCGTGTCCTCGGGGAACGTCGGGGTGGCGCTGTCGGCGTACTGCGCCCGCGCCGGCTTCGACGCCGAGGTCTGGGTCTCGGTCGACACCGCCGAATCGAAGCGGCTGCAGATCTCGATGTACGGCGCGCAGGTCAAGCTCCTGCCCCCGACCGAGGACATCGGCCGGTACTTCGCCGTCTACACCGGCATGCAGGAGTACGCGGTGCAGACTGGCCGGGTGCCGATGGTGTCGGCGCGGCCCGTGAACCCGTATATGGTGGAGGGCGGCAAGACGATCGCGTTCGAGATCGCGGCCTCCCTCGGCGCCCCGCCGGACCACGTGTTCTGCTGCGTGGGCGGCGGGGGATTGTTGGGCGGCGTGTACAAGGGGTTCGGGGAGCTGCGCGCCATGGGACTGGTGCCCCGGGTCCCCCGGATCAGCGGGGGGCAGATGACGGGCCGCGGACACGCGCCGATTACCCAGCTCGGCGAGGAGCCGTACCGCAGCGGCGCCTACTACCGGCCGCTCGACGGGGCGTGGGCCTGGCAAAGCATCCAGGCGTCGGAGGGGCGATGGTACGGGGTGACGCGGGCGGACGTCGCCGCGGCGCAGCAGCTCCTCGCCTTCGACGAGGGCATCTTCGCCGAGCCCCAGGGCGCCTACGCGGTCGCGGCGCTCCGGGCCGCCTGCGCGGAGGGGGCCATCCCGCGGGGCGACACCGTGGTCTGTACCATCACCGGCGCCGGCCTCAAGGACATGGAGGCGGCGGTGCGCTTTCAGGACAATCCGCGCTATCGAACGCCGGTGGACGCCGTCTTTTCGTGACGGCGATACGAGTCCCGTCGCGCGCGCGGCGACGGAGGGGGTGCAGCATCGATGAACCGGACACGGAGTATGTTGATCGCGCTGGTTCTGACCTGCGTCTTGGGGGTGCCGACGGCGCTCGTCGGGTTCGGCGCCCCGCTCGCCGCGCAGACGGCGGGGTGCGCTGTGAGCGGCGGGACGATCGTGGCCGCGATGGCGACGAATCCGCCGACGCTCGACCCCATGCTGTCCACGACCACGGCGGCGCGTCAGATCGACGTCTATCTGTTCGAGACGCTGGTGACCTATGACGACAACTATGCGGTTATCCCGCAGCTCGCGGCCGGATGGACGACCAGCGCAAACGGGCTGGTCTATACCTTTAAATTGCGGGCGGGCATCAAGTTCCACAACGGCCAGACCATGACCGCCGCGGACGTCACGGCCTCGTTCAATCGGTACCTGAAGGTCGCGCCCGGCGCGTCCGCCCGCCTCTCGCCCATCAAAAGCGTCACGGCGGTCGACCCTTCGACCGTCCGGTTCGAGCTGTCCAAGGATTTTCCCCTCCTCCAGAACCTGGCGATGCCGATCCCGCAGCTCGCCGTCCTCCCGAAGAGCATCATCGACAAGTACGGCGAGCAGGAGATCCGCGGACAGGATCTGGTGGGGACCGGCCCCTATCAGTTTGCCGACTGGCGCCCGGATGTGGCGGTGCGCGTCAAGCGGTTTGACGGGTACCAGCCTGATCCGAGGTTTCCGGGCGCCACCGGATTCGGCGGCCGGCGGGTGGCCTGCGCGGACCAGATCGGGTTCATCCCGGTCCCCGAGTCGGGCAGCCGCGTGGCGGGCCTGCTGACCGGCGCGTACGATTTCGCCGAGGCGGTGCCGATCACGAGCGTCCCCCAGCTCGAGGCCACGAAGACCCTCACGGTGCAGATCGTGAAGCCGAAGTGGGGGATCATGATCGAGTTGAATCACTCACAGCCGCCCATGAACAACCTCTCGTTCAGGCGAGCCCTCGTCGCATCGCTGAACATGGGACAGGTGCTGGCCGCGACCTCGTTCGGCGGCCGGCCCGAATACGTCCGCACGTCGTCGAGCATCTTCTTTCCCGAGCAGAAGAATTGGTACACCACGGCCGGGTCCGACGCCTACAACAAGCCCGACCTGAACAGGGTCAAACAGCTGCTCGCGGAGGCGGGCTACCATAACGAGCCGATCGTCTACCTGACCAACCAGGACTACGATTGGATGTACAAGGCGTCCGTCGCGGTCGCCGCACAGCTGCAGGCGGCCGGGATCAACGCCAAGCTCGAGCTGATGGACTGGCCGTCCCAGATCCAGCGCGCGCAGAGCCTGAAGGGCTGGCAGATGAACCAGACCGGATGGTCCCCGCGCCTGGATCCGATCCAGACGAGCGTCTCGCTCCACTGCGGTTCGCTCGCCGCGTACACCTACTGCAACCCCGCCATGGACCAGCTGCTCGACCAGCTGAACACGTCGCTCCCGCTCAAGGAGCGCCAGGCCGTGTGGATCAAGGTGCAGCAGCTGGTGTGGGATGATGTGGCGGTTATCCGCATCGGCGACTACTTCGAGCCGGAGGCGACGAGCACCAAGCTTGTGGGCTACCGGCCGTTCTACGTGATCCCGCGGTTCTGGAACGTCTCGAAGACGCCCTGAGCACCGCGCAGAGCATGACGCGGCGCGCGGGAGATCCCGCGCGCCGCGTCCGGAGCCCGCACGGCCGGCGCGGATGCCTGATTGACGTGAGGTGAGAGTGCCCCGTGGGGCGGTACGTGCTGCAACGCTTAGTGCTGCTGGTGCCGATGTGGGCTGCGGTCGCGGTCCTGACATTCTTCATCGTGCACGCGACCCCGGGCGACCCCGCGGCCGCGTTTCTCGGGCAGGAAGCGCTGTTTCAGAGCAAGGCGGAAATCTACCACCGCCTGGGGCTCGACAAGCCGCTATACGTCCAGCTCGCGACGTGGGTCGTCGGCGCCGCGCACGGGGATCTCGGACAGTCCTTCTTCCTGGGGCAGAGCGTGCGCGACGCCCTGATCCAGCGGTTTCCGGTGACGTTCAGCCTCACCGCGGTGGCCCTGCCCATCGCGGTGGCCATCGGCGTGCCGCTCGGGCTCGCGGCGGCCCTGCACCCCAACAACTGGCAGGACGGGGTCACGACGAGCGTGGCGCTGTTCGGGCTGTGCGTGCCTGAGTTCGTCACGGGGATGCTGCTGATCTTCTTCTTCGCCGTCGGCCTGCGCTGGTTTCCGGCGGGCGGCTACGCGCCGCTCGCGGCCGGCGTCGGGCCGTGGCTCCAGCATCTCCTGCTGCCGGCGTTCGCGCTGGGGATGCTGCAGGCTGGTCTGATCGCCCGCATCACCCGGGCCAGCATGCTCCAGGTGCTGGATTCGGACTACGTGCGGACCGCGCGCGCGAAGGGCCTCCCCGCGCGCACCGTGCTCATCAAGCACGCCTTCCGGAACGCGGTGATCTCGGTCGTCACGGTGGTCGGCCTGGCCGTGGCGGTGCTGATGAGCGGGGCCTTCATCACCGAGACGCTGTTCGAGTTGCCGGGAGTCGGGAATCTCACCGTCGCGGCCGTCCTCCGGCGGGACTATCCGGTGATCCAGGGGGCCCTGCTGCTGTTTGCGACGATCGTGCTCGTCGTCAACCTGGTGGTCGACGTCTCCTACAGCTATCTGAACCCCACGATCACGTATTCCTGATCCCGCCCTGCCGGCCACGGAGCATGCCCTGCGAGCGCGGCCGAGCCGGCTCGTCACCGGGGGAGACGCCCCCCTGCGGTGCTGCGGGGTCAGACCGCGCCGGGCCACGCGAGATCGCGGGCATGGATGCGGCGCACCGCCCTCGTGTGGTATACTGTGTCAAGTACAATGCCTTTACAGCGGATTACCCCCGGTGATGCCCACGGCCGCGTCCGCTCCCTTGCGGAGCGCACGCTCGTCATCGGGTTGTTCGACGCGTACGCCGAACTGCTGACGGAGCGGCAGCGTGCGCTCGTCCGCATGTACTACCATGACGATCTCTCGCTGGGAGAGATCGCCGCGCGCCGGCGGATCTCGCGGCAGGCGGTCTCCGACGCGCTGCGCCGGTCGGTCGCGGAGATGCAGCGTCTCGAGCATCGCTTGGGCGTCGCCGCGACCCGCACGCGCGCCGCACGCGCGCGGGCGGAGGTGCTCGCGCGCTTCGCGGCGGTCGAGGGCGCGGTCGCCCGTCTGTCCCGGCGCGACGGCGCCGCGGTGGAGCCCGTCCGGCAGGCGCTCGGGGCGCTGCGGGAGGCGCTGTGAGCGGCGGGCCCCAGCACTACTTCACGCCGCTGCCGGCCACCGAGCTGCGCGCAAAGCTCGTCCGGTATCTCGACGGCGACGATGAGTTCGGGTTCCGGACGGCCGCGGGGGTGTTCTCGCGCGCGGGGGTCGACCGCGGCAGCCGCCTGCTGCTCGAGGCCGTCGATGTGAGGGGCGCCGCCGGCGTGCTGGATCTCGGGTGCGGGTATGGGCCGGTCGGGATCGTGCTCGCGCGGCGCGCGCCGGCCGCACGCGTCACGCTCGTGGACATCAATCCACGCGCCGTGGCGCTCGCGGTGGAGAACATCGCGCTCAACGACGTGCCGAACGCCGAGGCGCTCTGCGGAGATGGGTGCGCGCCGGTGGCCGGCCGGATCTTTGACGTGATCGCGATGAACCCGCCGATCCGTGCCGGGCGCGCCGTCGTGCTGCGGCTGATCGACGAGGCGCGCGCCTGTCTGAGCCCGACGGGGCGGCTGTACCTCGTCGCGCGCACGAGCCAGGGCGCGCAGACGCTCGGCCGGCTCATGGGCGAGCGCTTTGCGCGCGTGGCCGAGGTGGAGCGCGGCGGCGGATACCGAGTGTACGAGGCGAGCCATGTTTGATCAACTGCAGTCAAAGCTCGGCGGGATCCTGACCCGGCTGCGCAACCGCGGGGCGCTGTCGGAGGGGGACGTCGACGCGGCGCTGAGGGAGCTGCGCCTCGCGCTGCTCGAGGCCGACGTCAACGTCGGGGTCGCGCGGACGTTCATCGCGCGCGTGCGCGAGGCGGCGGTCGGGCAGGAAGTGTGGAAGAGCCTGAGCCCCGGGCAGCAGGTCGTGCAGATCGTCCACGCCGAACTGACGCGTCTGCTGGGCGAGCAGAACCGCGCACTCACCCCGTCCCCGAAACCGCCGACGGTCGTTCTGCTGGTGGGTCTGCACGGCACCGGGAAGACGACGACGGCGGGGAAGTTGGCCGCGCATCTCAAGAAGCGCGGACGGACCCCGGTGCTCGTCGCGGCCGATCTGTCCCGCCCGGCCGCGGTCCGGCAGCTGGAGATCGTCGGCCAGCAGGCCGGCGTCCCCGTGATCGTGCCCGAAGGCCAGGAGGATGCGGTCGCGGTGTCCCGGCGCGGACTGGCCCGGTGCCGCGAGCTCGCGGCGGACACGCTGATCGTGGACAGCGCGGGGCGTCTGCACATCGATGAGGACCTCGTCGCCGAGCTCGTGCGCGTGCGGGACGCCGTCTCCCCGCACCACACGCTGCTCGTGCTCGACGCGATGGCCGGTCAGGACGCCGTCCGGATGGCCGAGGGGTTCCACCGGGCGGTCCCGCTCGACGGGCTGATCCTCACCAAGCTCGACGGCGACGCGCGGGGCGGGGCGGCGCTCTCCGTGGTCGCGACGCTGGGCCTGCCGATTCTGTTTATCGGGACCGGCGAGCGCCTGGACGCGCTCGAGCCGTTCCATCCCGATCGGATCGCGTCCCGGATCCTCGGGATGGGCGACGTCCTGACGCTGATCGAGCGCGCGCAGGAGCAGGTGACCGCCGACCAGGCCAAGGAGCTCGAGCGCAAGCTGCGGCGCGCCGAGTTCACGCTGGAGGACTTCACGGAGCAGATCCGGCAGGTCCGGGCGATGGGCCCGCTCGATCAGGTGCTGTCGATGATCCCCGGGATGGGGACGAAGCTCAAGGGCGCCCAGGTGGACGAGGGCGAGTTCAAGCGCGTGGAGGCGATGATCGGGTCGATGACGCCGGGCGAGCGCCGCCATCCCGAGACGATCGACGGCAGCCGGCGGCGGCGGATCGCCAGGGGGAGCGGCACCTCCGTCCAGGAGGTCAACCGGCTGCTCCGGCAGTTCAGCGAGGCGCGGAAGATGTTGAAGCAGATGGAAGGGATGGGGCGGCGGAAGGGCAAGCTGCCGCTGCCGTTCCGTCCGTAGCAGGGCGCACGACCGGAGCCGGACGGATGCCGGCAAGATCGCATAGGGGAGGACACGCATGAGTGTGAAGATCCGACTGACGCGCCGCGGCGCCAAGGGGCAGCCGTTCTACCGGCTGGTCGTGGCCGATTCCCGCAGTCCGCGAAGTGGCCGGTACCTCGAGATCGTGGGGTTCTACAACCCCCGGACCGATCCGTCGACGATGCACGTCAACGCCGACAAGGTCATCGCGTGGCTGGCCAAGGGCGCGCGGCCGTCCAATTCGGCGAGGGTGATCCTCGAGAAGACCGGCGTGCTCCAGCAGTGGGAGGAGTCCCGGGCGAAGGCGGCCAGGTGAAAGCGCTCGTCGAGCTCGTGACGCGGTCGCTGGTGGAGCACCCCGAGGCCGTTGAGGTGCGGGTCGTGGACAGTCCGCAGGCCACGGTGATCGAGGTTCAGGTGTCGCCCGACGATGTGGGCAAGGTGATCGGGAGGGGCGGCCGGGTGATCAAGGCGATCCGCACGCTCGCGCGCGCGTCGGCGACGCGTACGGGGAGGCGGGTCACCGTCGAGGTGCTCCGCCCGTAGGTCGGAGCGGCCGGCGTTCACCAGAGGACGGTACCAGGAGGAGGAGCCACATGGGAGCGATTACGGTACAGCGTCCAATCGTCATCAAGACGATCGTGACGGAGAGCTTCAAGCGGTTGTACGTGGCGGATCTCGAGGACGCGATCCGGCGGGTCGATGCGATCGTCCAGCAGATCGACGTCCAGTTCCGGCGGTTCGAGCTCGAGCGGCAGGTCACCCCGCAGTCCCGGGCGATTCGCCAGCAGCTCGATCTCGAGCGGGCCCGCCAGGAGGCGGCCAAGGGCGAGCTGCAGGCGCGGCTGCGCGAGGCCCAGGAGCTGGAGCTGAACTCCGAGTTCACCCAGGGCACGATCGAGGGCACCGTCGACATCGCCGTCGGCGACAACCTCTTCGACAAGATCTCGCGCACCGAGGTCATCGTCAAGGACGGCATCGTCCTGGAGATTCGGGAGGCCGCCGCCGACATTCCGGCGCCGCCGCCGAGCGGGATCATCACGCCCGCGACGCGGTAGGGCGATGGCCGCGCGCGCGGACCGGTCCACCGACGCGCTGGCGGATCTGGTCATCGTGGGCGAGGTGACGCGGCCGCACGGGCTCCGGGGCGCGCTGCGGGTGCTGCCCGTCACCGACTTCCCCGAGCATCTGCTGGCGCTCGGGGAGGTGGTCGTCGTCGACGGCCGCGGCGCGCGGTCCGTGCGCGTCGAGCACGCGGAGGCCGCGGGGCGCTTCGTGGCGATGAAGCTCGCCGGGATCGATACCGTCGCGGCGGCCGAGGCGCTGCGCGGGGCGACGCTTCGGATTCCCCCGGGCGAGGTGCAGCCGCTGCCGCCCGGGCAGTTCTATGTGTTCCAGATCGTGGGCCTTCGGGTCCGCACGCCCGACGGCACGGCGCTCGGCGAGGTCGCCGACGTGCTGCGCACCGGCGCGAACGACGTGTACGTCGTGCGGTCGCCGGCGGGGCGGGAGATCCTCCTGCCGGCCGTCGAGGGCGTGGTCGAGTCGATCGACGTGCCGGCGGGTGAGATCGTCGTCCGCCCCCCGGAGTGGCTGTAATGCGCGTCGACGTGGTCACGATCTTTCCCGACGTGTTTCCCGGGCCGCTCAGCGTCGGGGTGATGGGGCGCGCGCGCGACCGGGGCCTGCTCGACTTGGTCGTGTGGGACCTGCGAGACTTCACCGAAGACCGGCACCGCAGCGTGGACGACCTGCCGTACGGCGGCGGCGTCGGGATGGTGATGAAGCCGGAGCCGTTCGGCCGCGCGCTCGACGCGATCCGCGTAGCGCGGCCCGAGACCGCACCGCGGGTGCTGCTGACGAGTCCGCAGGGCGAGCGGCTGACGCAGGCCCGCGCCCGCGCGCTCGCGGAGCTCCCGCACCTGGTCGTGCTCTGCGGGCGGTACGAGGGTGTGGACGAGCGCGTCCCGCTGGCCCTGGGGGCCGACGAGATCAGCATCGGCGATTACGTGCTTACCGGGGGCGAGCTCGCGGCGATGGTGCTGATCGAGGTGGTGGCGCGCCTCGTGCCGGGCGCCGTCGGCCAGCGCGCGTCGGTGGCGGACGACTCGTTTTCCGCGGGGCTGCTCGACTTTCCGCAGTTCACGCGGCCCCCGGAGTACCGCGGCCATGCGGTGCCGGAGGTGCTGCTGAGCGGACATCACGAGGAGATCCGCCGCTGGCGCAAGCGCGAGGCGCTGCGGCGCACGCTCGGCCGACGGCCGGATCTGATCGACGAGGAGGCGCTCGACGACGAGGCTCGCGTCCTGCTCGCCGAGTTAAGGAGCGGTGCCGGTTAAGGCGCGCCTTGTGAGCGGAAACGCGCCCGTGTTATAATGACCAGTCGTGGGTCCCAAAAGGGGGATACGCATGGAGAGGATCATGGTGATCGAACGGCAGCAGCTCAAGGCGTCACCGCCGTCGTTCGGCGCCGGTGATACGGTGCGGGTGCACATGAAGGTGGCCGAGGGCGGCCGCGAGCGCGTGCAGGCGTTCGAGGGGATCGTCATCGCCCGGCGGGGCGGCGGGATCCGCGAGGTGTTCACCGTCCGCCGCATCTCGCACGGGGTGGGGGTCGAACGCACCTTTCCCGTTCATTCCCCGCGCGTGGAGAAGGTGGAGGTGCTCCGCAAGGGCCGCGTCCGGCGGGCGAAGCTGTACTACCTGCGGGAGAAGATCGGCAAGGAAAGCCGCGTCAAAGAGAAGCGGTAGCCATAGGCCGTGAGCGCCCTGAGCATTCCCACCGTCATCCTCGGGCTGTCCGCCCTCTTGGTCGCATCCCGCATCCTCGTCAAGCGCGCCACGCAGATCCCCCAGGCGGCGCGCATCTCCGTCATCGAGACGCTGGATGCGTGCATCTTTGCCGCGGTCCTCAGCCTCATCATCATCACGTTCGTGGTCCAGGCGTTCTACATCCCGTCCGGCTCCATGGAGCCGACGCTGATGGTGGACGACCGGATCCTCGTCGCCAAGTTCCTGTACCGGTTTGAGCCGATCGCGCGCGGCAACGTGATCGTGTTCCGCTATCCCCTGAATCCGTCACGCGACTTCGTCAAGCGCGTGATCGGGCTGCCCGGGCAGCATGTGCAACTGAAGGACGGCTACGTCTACGTGAACGGCGACCGCATCTCGGAGAGCGGCTACACCATCCACCGGGATCTCGGCAACTACGGGCCGATCACCGTCCCGCCGAGCCAGTACTTCGTGCTCGGCGACAACCGCAACAACAGCGAGGACAGCCGGTTCTTCGGGTACGTCCCCCGCGCGAACATTATCGGTCGCGCGGTGTTTATCTACTGGCCCGTGTCCCGGGTCGGGTTCGTGCACTGAACGCCCCGCGGTGATCCGCACGGGGCGGGCCGCAGCCGCACAGCCGGTGCGCGCGTGGATCCCCGCGAGCTGACCGTCGCCGAACTCGCCGCCTACCTAGACGGGGCGCGGCGCGTGCCGGCGGCCACCCTCCGCCTGCTCGCGCGCGATCCCCGGGCCTCGGTCGCGAGGCTCCTCGCCCGCTACCAGGCGGCGCAGGCGGCCCTGCGCCGGGAGCGCCAGCGGCTGCGGGCCCTCTACCTCGAGGACCGGCGCCGCGCCCCGGCTGGACGGATCGTGGCGGGCGTGGACGAGGTCGGCCGGGGGCCGCTCGCGGGCCCCGTGTTTGCCGGGGCCGTGATTCTCGGGCCGGGCACCCGGATCGTCGGGCTCGACGACAGCAAGCGCCTCACCGCCGAGGCCCGCGAGGCGCTTGACGCCGAGATTCGCGCGCGGGCGGTCGCGGTCGCCGTCGGGGAGGCGTCCGTGGCCGAGATCGACCGGTTCAACATCCTCGGGGCGTCGCTGCTGGCGATGCGGCGGGCCGTGGACGCGCTGATGCCCGGACCGCAGTTTCTGCTCGTGGATGGCCGGGAGCGGCTGCCGGGTCTGCACCCGCACGCCACGGTCGTGCGCGGCGACGCGCTCTGCGCGTCGATCTCCGCGGCGTCGATCGTCGCGAAGGTCGCCCGCGACCGGGTGATGTGCGGACTGCACGACGCGTACCCGGCGTACGGGTTCTTCCACAACAAGGGATACGGAACGCGGGACCATCTCGAGGCCCTGATCCGCGAGGGGCCGTGCCCGGCGCACCGCCGCGCGTTCCTCCGGCCGGCGCAGGTGACCCTGATCGGGCTGCGCTGACCCCGCCGAGGGGCCCGGAGAAAGGAGCCGGGCCGCGCCTGGACGAACTGTGAGGGGAACAGGACCGTAAGGAGAGGCATGGAAGGGTGCTCGGCGGAGCCGGTTCCGTCGCCTGGACGCGATGGGTGGGCCCGCCCCGTTTTGTTTCTTACCCGTGACAACTCGTGAGGAGGCGTGAGATGAGCCGCTCGATGCCAACCGATCCGACGCAGACGTTAGGACAGGTAAACCGGCGTGCGTTTCTGAGGACGCTGGGGCTCGGGGGCGGGCTCGCCGCCGCGGGCGCCCTCGAGTCGCTGCTCGGCCCCGGGGTGCGGCTCGCCCACGCGGCGAGCGGCGACCAGGCCACGCTGCTCGTCGGCTCTGACCTCGACAACATCAAAACCATGGATCCCGGCCGGACGATCGAAGTGACCGGCATGATGATCGAGAAGGTGACCTACGATACGCTCGTGACGTTCCAGGGGGAGGACCTTCGCACGCCGCGACCGAGACTGGCGACGGCCTGGAAGGTGAGCGCCGACGGGCGCTCTACCACGCTGACCCTGCGGCCCGGCATCAAGTTCATCAGCGGCAACCCCATGACGTCCGCGGACGTGAAGTGGAGTTTCGATCGAATTCTCACGCTGCAGGCCAACACGTCGTTCCTGTTCGACGGGGTCGAGGCAGTCATGGCGCCCGATCCCCTCACGGTGGTGATCCAGACCAAGGCGCCGCTGCCGTCGCTCGTGCCGATTCTGTCGCACCCGGGCCTCGGCATCCTCGACAGCAAGCTCGTGATGCAGAACGGCGGGGACGCCGGCCCGAACGCGAAGACCGCCGATCACGCGGAGCCGTACCTGAACGCGCACTCCGCGGGCACCGGACCGTTCGTGCTGACGAGCTACGTGCCCGGGCAGCAGTTGATCCTCGATCGCAACCCGCAGTACTGGGGCGGGGCATCCAAGCTGCAGCGCATCGTGGTCAAGCACGTGCCGGACGCGGTGACGCAGGCCCTCCAGGTGGTGCGCGGGGACCTCGACGTGGCGACCACGATCGGCCAGGATCAGGTGGCCCCGCTGCGCCGGGCGCCGAACGTGACCGTCAAGACGAGCCCGGCCGCGACGACCTTCTACATCCTGATGAACAACACACCCGAGATCGGGGGGCCCTTCTCCAACCCCAAAATTCAGCAGGCGGTCCGGTACGCCCTCGATTATCAGGGCATTTTGCAGATCGCCGGTCCGGGCGCGGTGCGGATGGCGGGGGTCATCCCGACGTTGATGCCGGGCTCGCTCGATCCGAAGCTGGCGGCCACGACCGACATCGCCAAGGCGAAGAGCCTCGTGAAGGAGTCCGGCCTGACCGAGGTGCGAGGAAAGTTTTCGTATTCGAGCGGGCAGGTCTCGTGGGGGATTCCGATTGACCTGCTGGCCCAGAAGATCCAGTCCGATCTCGCGGCGGCGGGGATTCAGCTGCAACTCGACGGGCTGCCGATCGTCACCTCGCTCGGGCTGTACCGCGGCGGCAAGGATCAGTTCGGCGTCTGGGGCTGGGCCGCGGACTATCCCGACGCGACCGATTTTCTCGTGTACGCGCCGGGCCGGGTGGTGGGGATCCGCGCCGGATGGCCGGCGTCCGCGAGCCCGGCGGCCCAGAAGCTGGCCGCGATGGCCGACGCGGCCGAGGCGGAGGTCGACGTGACGAAGCGGATCGCGATGCTGCAGGATTTTGAGCGGATGCTGGCTCAGGTGGGGCCCTACGTGCCGCTGTTCCAGCCCGCGGTGCCGTACGCGTCCGGCTCGAACATTCAGGGCCTGACCTACAACAGCGTGTGGGCGGAGGACTTTTACACGGTCCGCAAGAGCTAGCGAGGCGGCACCAGGAACGCCCTGGGGGCGCGGCGCCGACGCCGGTGTCCCCGGGGCGTCACTCCGAAGGAGGGCGTGCAGATGCGGAGACCCCAGGACGACGAGGCACGACGGCGGGACGGGACGCGGGTCACCCGGCGCCGGCTCATCGCATCGGCCGGCGGCCTTGCCGCGGTGGCGGCGATGGCCGGGCGGCTCGGCGGGGTGAGCGGCGCGCGCGCGGCGGCCCCGCCGCAGGCGCTCATCATGGCCCCGGGCTTCGTGATCCGCAGCCTCGATCCTGGGCACACGCTTGAGCCGGACGGCGAGATGATCACGCACGCGTGCTACGACGCGCTGGTGACGTTCAACGGCGCGGACCTGTCGACGCCGCGGCCCCATATCGCGACGGACTGGAAGGTCTCGGCGGGCGGCCTCCTGTACACGTTCACGCTCCGCAAGGACGTCCGGTTCGCGAGCGGCAACCCGCTGACGTCGGCGGACGTCAAATGGTCGTTCGATCGGGTGATCAATCTGCAGTCGAACCCGGCGTTCTTCCTCGCCAACGTCGACGAGGTTCAGGCGCCCGACCCCTACACGGTCGTCCTGCGGCTCCACACGCCGCAGCCGGCGATACTCCCGATTCTCTCGAACGGCGCGCTCGGGATCGTGGACAGCAAGCTCATGATGCAGAACGGCGGCGACGCCGGCCCGAACGCCAAGACGGCGGACCACGCGGAGGCGTACCTGAACGCGCATTCCGCCGGGAGCGGCGCGTTCATCCTCCAGAGCTACACGCCGAACCAGGAAGTCGTGCTCGTCCGCAACCCCAACCACTGGCGGGCACCGGCTCCCATGGACCGCGTTGTGCTGCGCAGCATCCCCGAGGCGTCCACGCAGGCGCTGCAGCTCGAGCGCGGCGACCTGGACATCGCGCTCTCGATGGGCCAGGCGAACCTGCCGACGCTCATGCGCGTCCCGAGCGTGTCGATCCAGACCAGCGTCGTCGCCACCTCGTTCTTGATGATGGTCAACATGGACTCCGCGCTCGGCGGCGCGCTCAACAATCCCAAGATCCTGCAGGCGATCCGCTACGCGCTCGACTACAACGGCATTCTCCAGATCGCCGGGCCCGGCGCGCAGCGCATGGCCGGCGTCATTCCGAACGACCTGCCCGGCGCGCTCGACCCGCGCGAAGCGTTCAAGACGGACCTCGTCAAGGCGAAGGGGCTGGTGAAGGAGTCGGGCCTGAGCCAGGTCAACGGGCGCCTCATGTTTGCGAGCGACGCGACATCCTACGGCATTCAATATGCGCTGCTCGCGCAGAAGATCCAGTCGGATCTCGCCGCCGCCGGGATCACGGTCGCCCTCAATGGGCTGCCGGGAACGCTCGAGCTCGGCGAGTACCGCGGGGGCCGGGCGCCCGCCCTGTTCGGCGGGTACGCCGCGGACTATCCCGACGCGACCGATTTCCTGGTGTACCTGCCGGGGCAGCTCGTCGGCAAGCGGATGAACTGGCCGGTGAACGCGAGCCCGGAGGCCCAGGAACTGGCCGGGTGGGGTGACCAGGCCGTGCAGGAGAGCGACGCGAAGGCGCGCGTCGCGCTGTTGCAGAAGGTCCAGCGGCGCCTGCTCGAGATCGGGCCGTACGCGCCGCTCTTTACGCCCGCGCTGCCCTACGGGTATCGGGCGGACCTGCGTGGGGTCACGTACAACAGCGTGTGGGAAGTCGATTTCTACCCGATCCGGCGCGCATCCTAGGGCACCGGTGGTCCGCGGGCGGCAGGAGGCCCGGACGGCGTGAACCTCCAAGGGTACATTGTCCGGCGCGTCTGCATGCTGCCGTTGATGGTGGTCGGCATCACGCTGCTGACGTTCGTGCTGTCGCACGCGGTCCCGGCGGATCCGGTGTCGGCCAACCTCGGCGACCAGGCGGCCGCGAACCCGGCGGTGGTCGCGGCGTTTCGGCACCAGTGGGGGCTTGATCGTCCGCTGCCGGAGCAGTATCTGATCTACGTCTGGAATCTCGTCCGCGGCAACCTGGGGATCTCGATCTCGACCCACCAGCCGGTGCTGATCGATCTGCGGGAGCACACGCCGGCGACGATCGAGCTCGCGCTCGCGGCGATGTTCCTGAGCCTCATCATCGGGATCCCCCTGGGCATTCTGGCCGCCGTGCGGCGGGACACCGTGATGGACCAGCTCGGCCGGGGCGTGTCCCTGATCGGCGTGTCGATCCCCGTGTTCTGGCTCGGGATCGTGGCGCTCTTCATCTTTTACGCGCGTCTTGGGTGGGCGCCGTCGGCCGGCGAGATCAGCCCGCGTCTGGCGCTGCCGCCGTTCGTGACCGGGTTTGTCGTCGTGGACGCGCTGCTCGCCGGGCAGCGCGCCGTGGCGCTCGATGCGCTCACCCACCTGGCGCTGCCCGCGATCGTGCTGTCGTCGGCCAGCATCGGCGTGATCACGCGCATGATGCGCGGCAGCATGCTGGACGTGCTCGGCGAAGATTACGTGCGGACCGCCCGCTCCAAGGGACTGCCGGCGCGCCGCGTCACGCTCCGGCACGTCGCCCGAAACGCGCTGCTGCCGGTGATCACCGTCATCGCGCTGAGTTTCGGGGGGCTCCTCTCCGGGGCCGTGGTTACCGAGACCGTGTTTGCGTGGCCCGGGCTCGGCTCGTACGCGTTCCAGAGCGCGTCGTCGCTCGACTTCCCCGCGATCATGGGCGTCGGGATCGTCGTCGCGGTCGTCTACGTTCTCATGAACCTCCTGTCCGATATTGGGTACGCGGCCGCCGATCCGCGGGTCCGGATGAGCTGACCGATGGCCGCCGACGCGTCCGCGCTGCCCGCCCCCCGGCACGGCTGGCTCCGGGCCCTACCGAAGCCGTTCGTGCGCTCGCCGCTCGCGATCGCATCGTGCGCGGTCGTCGCGGCGTGGATCGCGATCGCGCTCCTCGCGCCGGTGCTGGTCGGGTCGCCGCTGGCCCAGGACATCGCGGGGCGGCTCGCGCCGCCGAGTTCGGCGCACTGGTTCGGGACCGATCCGCTCGGGCGGGACATCCTGAACCGTGTGGTCTACGGCGCACGCATCTCGATCCCGGTCGGGCTCGCCGCGGTCGGCCTCGCCGTTGTGCTCGGCACGATGATCGGGAGCGTGGCCGGCGTGACCGGGCGGGCGGTCGACGAGACGCTGATGCGCCTGACCGACCTGATGCTCGCGTTCCCCACGGTGATCCTCGCCATGATCATCTCCGCCGCGCTCGGCGCCGGCATCCGCAACGCGGTGATCGCGATCATGGTCGCGTGGTGGCCGACGTACGCGCGGTTCGCGCGCGGCCTCGTGCTGAGCGCGCGCGACCGCGAGTACGTCGAAGCGGCGCGGGCGCTCGGCGCCTCGCCGGTTCGGGTGTTCATGCGGCATATCCTGGTCAACATCATCTCGCCGATCGTGATTCTCGGCACGCTGGACGTCGGGCGGGCGATCCTCACGTTCGCCTCGCTCAGCTTCCTCGGGCTCGGCCCGCCGCCCCAGATTGCCGAGTGGGGCTCGATGATCGCCGCCGGCCGGGACTACCTCGACCAATGGTGGATCGCGACGTTCCCGGGGCTCGCGATCCTGACGCTGGTGGTGGCGCTCAACGTGGTCGGCGACAGCCTGCGAGACACCCTCGACCCCCGCCTGCGGGGCGAATAAGGGGGCGGACGCCCGAAGGAGGAGTTTCCGCCCGGGGGCAGAAGAGAAGGCGAGCGGCACGGAGCACGCCGGCATTGACGCAGCGATCGCAGCATTCATCACAGCACTCGACGCAGCAACGGAGGTCGTATGAGCCGCGAGCAGATCCTCGCTCTGCTTCTGTCGAACGGCGCCATCTCGCTCATCCGCACCATCGAAGACGTGGAGTCCGGACGCGTGCGCCGCGTCCGCATCGATCCCATCCCGGGCAGCCCCGCGTTCACGCGCGAGGTGATGCAGTACCTGTACAGCCTCGGGGCGCACGTGGAGATCACGCACCCCGTGCAGCGATCGCACGTGCGCTCGGCGTAGCGGGACAACGATGCGCGACGAGCTGATCAGACGGGAGACGCCGCAGGGGACGGTGCGGGTGGTCGTCGCGTACGCCCGCGTGCGGGGCGGTGGCTGGTTGTGGATCGCGCGGCGGTCGCCGTCCGGCCCGATCATCGGACAGGGGCGGGGCGTCAGCTACGAGATCGTGCGCGCCGCGGTCGAGGAGTGGCTGGAGCAGGAAGCCGAACAGCTCACCCGATAGACCCGCGGCCGGCGCAGCCGCGTCAGTGTTTGGTCGCTGCGAGAATGGGGCGCGGGTCGAACACGACTCTGATCGTCCTGATGCGGCCTCCGTCGACGTGATACCAGCCGCAGTCAAAGACCGTGACCGCCGACAGGGTGCACTCGTAGAAGAGGCACACGTCGGCGCCGTCGACGAACACCTTCCTGACGTCGTACTTGATCCGCATCCGCCGCATGTCGTGGATGTACACGTCGCCGCCGGTCCTGGAGCCGAGCGCCCCGACGAACGACCGCTCGTCACTGAGGTACTGTCGCGCGGTCTCAAACGCCTCGTCGTTGAGCGCTTGGATGAACGACACCACGACCTGCTTCGCGTGGCTGTCCGCTTCCACGGTGCGCCTCCCGAAGACGCATCTCCCTTGTGTGGTTCCCCCCCGCGGGCGGGCGATCTGTCACGCACAACGCACGGCCGCGGATCCCGAGCGGGAATCCGCGGCCGGTGGATCGGACGGCGCCTCGCCGTTAGGTCAGCGGCGAGCGCTCGAACATGAGCACGGAGTAGTCGAGATTCTCGGCCGCCACGCCCACCTGGCGCAGCATCGCCATCACCTGTGCGCGGTGATGGACCTCGTGGAAGAGGAGCTGCGAGGCGACGCCGCCCGCGGTGGCCCGCATCCGGGCCGGCGGGGTCATCATCCGCCCCACCCACTCCAGCGTCCGGCCGGGGTCGCCGAGGCCCGCGAGCGCGCGGCGCGTGTCGGGGTTCAGGCGGTCCCACGCCGCGGCGAACGGCGCAAACTCCGGCTGCTTCTCTTTCGTAAACGGATTGTCCGCGGGCGCGGGATCCTTGCCGCTGAGCCGCTGCGTGTAACTCCACTGCGCACTCGCGGTGTGGACCAGCGTCGCGCGGATCGACCCCATGCCGAAGGGGAACGCCCGGTCGTACACCTCGGCGGGCTGGCTGCGGACCCAGCCGAACAGCTTTTCCCGCGCCTTGCATAGGTAGTCAAACTGCTGCACGTACTCATTGGATGCGCTCATGCTAAGCACATTCGTCGCCTCCCCGGTACCTCCTCCCGCGGGCGCGCCGGAGGACCGGCCCGCGGGCGCGCGGAACTCCTCTGGACGGCGGTGTCCCCGACGTGCGAGCGCGGGCCGGCGGCGCCGATGCGGAGGTGACTGATGGGGTATCTCAGCCGGCGCGTGTACCAGGATCGCCTGACGCGCATTCACCGCGAGCTTGAGGACGCGGAGCTCGCCGCGCTCGTCGTGCTGACCCCCGAAAATTTCCTGTATGTCTCCGGGTATTTTCTCGACGTGCAGCCGTGGGAGCGCCCGGTGGCCGCGATTGTGCCGAGGGACGCGGAGCCGTTCCTGGTGATGCACGAACTGTCCACCAATCACGTGCGCTACGCCACCGAACACCGGTCGATGTGGATCCCGGAGGTGTACTTTTACGCGGAGCACACCCGCCTGCAGCACCGGACGTATCTGACGCCCCAGTGGCCGCAGATGGTGGCCGACCTCCTGCGGCGCAAGGGGATCCGCCGCGGGCGGCTCGGCGTCGACGCGACCGGCGGCCCGATCGGCGGCGTGCCGTCGCTCCTGCCGGGTGTGGAGCTCGTCTCCGCGGCGGCGTTCCTGCGCGCGATGCGCGAGGTCAAGGATGAAGAGGAGCTGGAGCTGATCCGGCAGGGGGGCGAGTTCAGCGACTGGGGGCAGGCGCGGTACCGCGAGCATCTGGCGCCCGGCCGCCCGCTCGCCGAAATCGACACGCTGGTGGCCCACGAGATGGCCCGGGAAGCCGTCCGGCGGTGGCCGGACTACAAGGTCGAGATCCGGGTGGCCGGGCTCACCGGGCCCAACTCGGCGTGCCCGCACGGGATCAGCGGCAACTACGGGCAGGTGGTCGAGCGCGGCCACGGCATCGTCAACATCGTGATCCCGCGCCTCAACGGGTACGTGTGCGAGAACGAGCGGACGTTCTTCGTCGGTACGCCGAGCCGGGAGCAGGCGGCCGCGTTCCAGGCCGCGTTCGAGGCCCAGGAAGCGGCATCGGCCGCGTTTGTCGTCGGGGCGACGATGGCGGACGCCGACGCGGCGGCGCAGCGGGTCTTCGAGCGGCACGGCTACGGTGACCGGATCGTGCACCGGACCGGCCACGGCATCGGGCTCGCGGGGCACGAGTACCCCGACGACATCGCGTTCAACGTCCGCCCGCTCGTCGAGAACGAGGTGTTCAGTTGCGAGCCTGGGATCTATCTCTACGGCGTGGGCGGGTTTCGGCACGACGACACCGTCATCGTGAAGCGCGGCCGGCCGGAGATTACGACCAAGTTCCCGCGGGATCTTGAATCCCAGACGGTGTCCGGGGGGGCGTGACCCGGAGCCGCCGGGCACTCGACCATCGATGTCGCGGTACCTCGTCGGTCGGGCGTACCAGGCGCTGGCGGCGATCTTTCTCGCGCTGACGGCCGCGTTCTTCCTGGTGCGCATCAACGGCGATCCCGTGCTTCCGTTCGTGCCGCTCGGCAACCAGTTCGGCAACGCCGGGTTCGCGCGCCATCAACTCGGACTCGACCGTCCGCTGTGGAAGCAGTACGCGCTGTTCCTCGGCGGCGCGGTGCGCGCGGATTTTGGGTCGTCCTTCCGCTACCGCGCGCCGGCGCTGCCGCTCGTGCTGGCACACGTGCCCGCGACCGCGGAGCTCGCGGCGGCGTCGCTGCTGCTGGTCGCGGGCCTCTGGATGCCGCTCGGGATCCTCTCCGCCGCCCGGCGCGGATCCCCGATCGACACCGCCGCGACCGTGCTCACGGTGCTGGGCGAAGCCACCCCCGCGTTTTGGCTCGGGCTGATGCTCATCGAGATCTTCGCCGTCTGGCTGCACTGGGTCCCGGCGAGCGGGTACGGGCACGGGGCCGAGCTGATTCTGCCGATGCTCACGCTGACCGCGTTCTACGGGGCGCAGATGGCGCGGATCACCCGCTCGTCGGTGCTGGAGGCGCTGGGGCAGGATTACGTGCGGGCGGCGCGCGCGAAGGGCGTCGGGGAGGCGGTCCTGCTGCGCCACCACGTGCTGCGGAACGCGGCGATTCCGATCGTGACCGTCTTTGGGCTCAGCGCGGGGCAGCTGCTCGGCGGCGCGGTTGTCACCGAGACGATCTTCTCGTGGCCCGGCGTCGGCCAGTTCATCGTCCTCGCGCTGCGGGGGCGGGACCTGCCGGTGGTGATCGTGGGCGTCTTCCTCATGGCCACAACCTACGTGGTCGTGAACTTCCTGGTGGACGCCGCCTACGCGTGGCTCAACCCCCAGGTCCGCTATGGCTGAGCACGTCGGCGCCGCGGCGCTCCGCGGCACGGCGGCGGCGCCGCCGGTCGCGCGCGGACTCGCCACGCTGCCGCGAAGCCGGAGCGGTCTCTTCGGCGTGGCGATCGTCGTCGCCGTGGTGCTCTGCGCGTCGCTGCCGCAGATCATCGCGCCCTACGCGCCGGGACTGCCGGACTTTCCCGTGGCCGTCCAGCCGCCGAGCGCCGCGCATCCGTTCGGGACGGACCAGCTCGGCCGGGACCAGCTGTCGCGCATCGTCTACGCGGCCCGCGTGTCGCTGTTCGTCGGCGTGGTCGCGGTGCTGGCCGCGGGCGCGATCGGCTGCGCGCTGGGACTCGCGTCCGGCTACTTCGGCGGCTGGATCGACGCGGTGGTGATGCGCCTCGCCGATGTCCAGCTGAGTTTCCCGTTTCTGCTGCTCGCGCTGACCCTCAACGCCGTGATCGGGAGCGGACTCCGCAACGTGATCGTGAGCCTGGTGCTCGCGGGCTGGCCGATGTACGCGCGCGTCGTCCGTGGCGAGATCCTGACGCTGGTGCGGCGCGAGTACGTCCAGGCGGCCGTGGCGACGGGCGCCCGGAGCCGCCAGGTGATCTGGCGCCATGTGCTGCCCAACGTCGCGGGGTCGATCGTGGTCACGAGCGTCTCGCAGATCTCCCAGGTGATGGTCGCCGAAGCGACGATCAGCTTCCTGGGATTCGGCGTGCAACTACCGACGCCGAGCTGGGGCAGCATGGTCGGGGAGCAGCGCGACTACGTGACCATGGCGTGGTGGCTGACCACGTTTCCCGGCGCGGCGCTCGCGTTCACCGTGCTCGGCGTGAACCTGACCGGGGACTGGTTGCGCGATGCGCTCGACCCGCGGCGTCGGCGCTAGCGGCGTCGGACGAGTAAACTCGGGGGAGATGGCGCCGGAGCCGCCGTCGACGGCGGGCTCCCGCGCGGGAGGAGGATGATCGATGCGGCTGGTGACGTTCGATGCGGGGCATGGGGCGCGGCTCGGTCAGCTCGACGGAGAGTTCGTGGTGGATCTCAACGCCGCCTACGCGGCGCTGCTCGCGTCACGGGGAGTGCCCCGGGCCCGCGTGCGGGCGCGGCTGGAGGTGCCGCCGGATGCGACCGCGTTTCTGGCGGAGGGCCCCGACGCGCGCCGGCGCGCCGAGGACGCCGTGGCGTTTGCGCGCGGGGCGGCGGTGCGCGGCCTGCGCACGGCGCGGGCCGGTCTCCCGCTGCTGCCGGTCGTCCCGCGGCCCCCGAAGGTGATCTGCGTCGGGCTCAACTACCGGGATCACGCGGAGGAAAGCGGGATGAAGATCCCGGAGTACCCGGTGTTTTTCTCCAAGTTCACGTCGAGCTTGATCGGGGCGGGGCAGCCGATCGTGGCGCCGCGCGTGAGCCCGCAGCTCGACTACGAGGTGGAGCTCGCGGTCGTGATCGGGCGTCCAGGCCGCTACATCCGCGAGGCCGACGCGCACGCGCACGTCGCGGGGTACACGATCCTGAACGACGTCAGCGTGCGCGACTATCAGTTCCGCACGGGCCAGTGGCTGATCGGCAAGGTATTTGACCGCTCGACGCCGGTCGGGCCGGCGCTGGTCACCGCCGACGAGGTTCCGGATCCGGAGGCGCTGCGGCTGACGACGACGGTGAACGGCCGTCTGCTGCAGGACGGCAACACGCGCAACTTCATCTTCGGGATTGCCAAGGTGATCGCGGCGATCTCCGAGATCCTGACGCTCGAGCCGGGCGATCTGATCGCGACCGGGACCCCCGCGGGGGTCGGGTTCGCGCGCAAGCCGCCGCTCTTCCTCAAGGCCGGCGACACCATGGTCTCCGAGGTCGAGGGGCTCGGGCGCCTCGAGAATCCCGTCGTCGCCGAAGCCGCGCGAGCGCACCGCGCGTAAGTAGAGCGGCTCGCCCCGCGAGTCCCGGGCCCGCGCGCGGGCGCTTCTCAGTGGGCCACCGCATACGCCTCGCCCGCGCATCATGGTCGCGCGCGCCGCGCGAATTGTTAACGCCGTGCGATGGTCCGCGCACCTCCGTGATTTGACAAGCCAGGGCATTTGGGGTATAGAATCCATGATCGCTCGGGCTCAGTCGAGCGGAAGCGTGCGCTGGAATAGATTCGGTCGTCGTTGCGTTCTCGTGGCTGGCCGCGGGCGACGGTGTGTCGAGAGTCTGAGTCGTCCCGCGCCGAGCCGGGCGGACCCCGCGCGGGCCCGGCCAACGTGGTACCAGCAGACGCAGGAGGCGGGAAGTGGCGAAATCACTTGTGATCGCAGAGGCGCCGGCGAAGCCGCGCACCCCCAAGGCAAAGGCGCCCGGGGTGGCGGAGCCGCCGACCAAGGCACGGACTCCCAAAGGAAAGTCCCTCGTGGTCGTGGAGTCGCCGACGAAGGCGCGGACGCTCAAGAAGCTCCTGGACCGGCGCTACGACGTCGTGGCGTCAATGGGGCACGTCAAGGATCTCCCGCGCAGTCAGCTCGGCGTCGACGTCGAGCACGAGTTCACCCCCAAGTACGTGGTGCCGAAGGGCAAAGGGCCCGTGATCAAGGAGCTCAAGGCGGCCGCCAAGAAGGCCTCGGCCGTGTACCTCGCGACCGATCCGGACCGGGAGGGCGAGGCGATCTCCTGGCACCTCGCGATGATCCTCGGCCAGGTCAATCCCAAGATCAAGCGCATCGAATTTCATGAGGTCACCAAGGACGCGGTGAAGCGGGCGCTGCTGGCTCCGCGCGACATCGATACGAGCTTGGTGAACGCCCAGCAGGCCCGGCGCATCCTCGACCGGCTCGTCGGCTACAAGCTGAGCCCGCTGCTGTGGCGGAAGGTGCGCGGCGGCTTGAGCGCCGGCCGCGTCCAGTCCGTCGCGGTGCGCCTGATCTGCGAGCGCGAGCGCGAGATCGAGGCGTTCGTGCCGCAGGAATACTGGTCGATCGAGGCCCGGCTGACACCGGAAGGCGCGGACACCCCCTTCGTCGCACGGCTGGCGACGAAGGGCGGGGAAAAGATCACGATCGCCAACGAGGCGGAGGCGAAGGCGATCCTCGCGGAACTGTCCGGCGTGCCGTACTCGGTCACCGAGGTGCGGCGGCGCGACCAGCAGCGGCATCCCGCCGCGCCGTTCACGACCAGCACCCTGCAGCAGGACGCGAACCGGAAAATCGGCTATTCGGCCGCGCGGACGATGGTCGTCGCCCAGCAGCTCTACGAAGGGCTCGACGTCGGCCCCGAGGGGACGGTTGGGTTGATCACGTACATGCGCACCGACGCGGTGCACGTGGCCGACGAAGCCCGCCAGCAGGCCAAGGTGTTCATCGGGACGACCTACGGCGACGCCTACGTGCCGGACCAGCCCCGACAGTACACGTCCCGGCGCGGGTCGCAGGGGGCGCACGAGGCGATCCGCCCCACCTCCGTCACGCGCACGCCGGAGTCGGTCAAGTCGTTCTTGAAGGCCGATCAGTACAAGGTGTACAAGCTGATCTGGGAGCGCTTCGTCGCGAGCCAGATGGCGTCGGCGGTCATGGATACGCTGGCGGTCGACATTGCGGCGGGTCCGTATCTGTTCCGGGCGACCGGGTCGCGGGTCAAGTTCCAGGGGTTTCTCCGCGTCTACCTCGAGGGCCGCGACAACGGCGACGAGGAGACGCCCGAGGGATGGCTGCCGGATCTGCACGACGGAGAACGGCTGCGCCTGCTCGGCCTCGATCCGGCCCAGCACTTTACCCAGCCGCCTCCGCGCTACACGGAGGCGACGCTGGTGCGGGCGCTCGAGGACCGCGGGATCGGCCGGCCGAGCACGTACGCGCCGATCATCGAAACGATCAAGCACCGCGGCTATGTCGAGCTGGAGGACCGCCGCCTGTATCCGACGGACCTCGGGGTGCTGGTCGAACGCGCTCCTGGTGGAGCATTTTCCGCGGGTGCTCGACGTCGAGTTCACCGCCCATATGGAGGAAGACCTGGATCGGGTGGAAGAGGGCGCGGAGGACTGGGTCCGGCTGATCCGGGAGTTCTACGGTCCCTTTGAGGCCGTGCTGCGCCAGGCCGAGCAGAACATCGAGGAAGTCGAGATGGTGCCCGAAGAGATCGGCGAGCCGTGCCCCCGGTGCACCCGGCCGCTCGTGAAGCGCCGGGGCCGGTACGGCGAGTTCATCGCCTGCTCGGGCTATCCGGAGTGCTCCTACACCCGGCCCGTGGGGATCGGCGTGCGCTGCCCGCTGGATCAGGGCGAGGTGGTGGAACGCCGCACGCGCAAGGGACGTATCTTCTATGGATGCGCGAACTATCCGGCGTGCACCTTCACCTCGTGGGACCGGCCGGTCGGGCGGACCTGTCCCGAGTGCGGCCACATTCTTGTGACCAAGCGGGCGCGCCGCGGGACGACGCCGCCCGTCGTCTGCGGCAACAAGGCCTGTACGTACAAAGAGGCGCCGGCGCCCCGGGAGCCGGAACAGGTGGGGAGCCCGTCCTGACCGCCCCGCGCGAGCCGAGGCCGGCCATCCGCTCGACTACGGTCGTGGCCGTTCGGCGAGACGGGGTCGTGGCCCTCGCGGGCGACGGCCAGGTGAGCGTCGGCAACACCGTCCTCAAGCACGGTGCGCGCAAGATCCGCCGCGTGGGCGAACACGTGTTGCTGGGATTCGCGGGCTCCGCCGCGGACGGTCTGACCCTATTCGAGCGGCTCGAGGACAAGCTCTCCGAGACGCACGGCCACCTGCCCCGCGCGGTCGTCGCCCTGGCCAAGGACTGGCGGACCGACCGCGCGCTGCGACGCCTCGAGGCGCTGCTCGTCGTCGCCGATCGGGAACATCTCTACGTGCTGTCCGGGAGCGGCGACATCGTCGAACCCGACGACGGGGTCGCCGCGATCGGGTCCGGCGGCCCCTACGCCCTCGCGGCGGCGCGCGCGCTGCTGCGCCACTCGACCCTCGGGGCCGAGGAGGTCGCGCGCGAGTCGCTGCGGCTGGCGAGCGAGATCTGCGTGTTCACAAACGACCAGGTGACGATGGAGGTCCTGCGCTAGCGTGATGGACGCGTCCCCGCGGGCCGACGAACGGCTGACGATCGAGTCCCTGACCCCGCGCCGGATCGTGGAGGAGCTCGACAAGTACATCGTTGGCCAGGCCGCCGCGAAGCGCGCCGTCGCGATCGCGCTGCGCAACCGGTACCGGCGCAGCCGGCTCGGCCCCGATCTGAAAGACGAGGTCATCCCGAAGAACATCCTGATGATCGGCCCGACCGGCGTCGGGAAGACCGAGATCGCGCGGCGGCTCGCGCGGCTCGCGGCGGCGCCGTTCGTCAAGGTCGAGGCGACCAAGTTCACCGAGGTGGGGTACGTCGGCCGTGACGTGGACTCGATGGTCCGCGATCTCGTCGAGACCGCGATCCAGATGGTGCGGGCCGAGCGGGTGGGGGCTGTGCAGGACCGCGCCGCGGCCCAGGCGCGCGACCGTCTGATCGAGGTGCTCGTCCCGGCGCCCCGCAAGCCCTCGGGCCTGCCGAACCCACTCGAGGCGCTGTTCGGCGCCGGCCGGCCGGGGATGGCGATGCCGCCGGCGGAGCCGGCCGCGGCGCCGCCCGAGGATCTGCGCGAGCGGCGGGCCGCGATGCGCGCCCGCCTCGACCGCGGGGAGTTGGATCGGGAGACGGTCGAGATCGAAACCGAGGAGAGCGCGCTCCCGACCGTCGAGGTGTTTTCCGGCCAGGGCGTCGAGGAGATGGGCATCAACCTGCAGGATCTGTTCGGGACGCTCTTGCCGCGGCGGCGGAAGCAGCGGCGGATGCGCGTCCCCGACGCGCTCCGGGCGCTGACCGCCGAGGAGGCGCAGAAGCTGATCGACATGGAGGACGTCGTCCGGGAGGGTGTGCGCCGCGCGGAGCAGGCGGGCATTATCTTCGTCGACGAACTCGACAAAATCGCCGGGCGGCAGGGCGGGGCCGGCCCGGACGTGTCGCGCGAGGGCGTCCAGCGCGACATCCTGCCGATCATCGAAGGGTCCACCGTGACGACGAAGCACGGTCCCGTGCGCACCGACCACGTGCTGTTCATCGCGGCGGGCGCGTTCCACGTGAGCAAGCCGTCCGATTTGATTCCGGAGCTCCAGGGCCGCCTGCCGATCCGCGTGGAGTTGGAGTCCCTCACCGAGGAGGATTTCGTTCGGATCCTCGTGGAGCCGGAGAACGCCCTGACCAAGCAGTACACGGCGCTGCTCGCGACCGAGGGCGTCGCCGTGGAGTTTCCGCCCGACGGCATCCGCGAGATCGCGCGGATCGCGACGGCGGTGAACGGCGAGCAGGAGGACATCGGGGCCCGGCGGCTGCACACCATTCTGGAAAAAGTGACCGAGGAGATCTCGTACGCCGCGCCCGAGGTGGCCTCGCGCGTCGTCATCGACGCCGCGTACGTCCAGGCGCGCCTCGCCGACATCCTCGCCGACCGCGATCTGAGCCGCTACGTCCTATAGCGCGCGGCCCCGCCCGCGCCGTGGGCGGGCGTTTGTCTCACGGCCAGGGCCTATGCTATACTACGCCAGCAGGATCTTTCGCACGCTCCAGGGACCGGACCGGCGGTGCCCGGATCGCGCTCACGTGCCCGGCGACACGCCGGGGACGGGCGCCCGGGTTCCGGGCTGGGATGAACGGGGCGGATGCATAACCGGAGAGGGGTGGCGCAGTGGCAGTTGTGACCATGAAGCAGCTTCTTGAAGCGGGTGTCCATTTCGGCCATCAGACGCGGCGGTGGAACCCGAAGATGGCCCGTTTTATTTTCACGCAGCGCAACGGGATCCACATCATCGACCTGCAGAAATCCGTTCCCCTGATCGAGACGACCTATCGATTCGTCCGCGATACCGTGTCGCAGGGCGGCACGGTGCTGTTCGTGGGGACGAAGAAGCAGGCGCAGGACGCGATCCGCGAGGAGTCGACCCGGGCCCATCAGTTCTACGTCAACCAGCGGTGGCTGGGCGGCATGCTGACCAACTTCCAGACCATCAAGGGCCGCATCGACCGCATGCACGAGCTCATCGAGATCCGCGACAACGGGACGCTCGAGGTCCTGCCGAAGCGCGAGCAGGCCGGGCTGATGGACGAGTTGGCGCGGCTGGAGAAGTATCTCGGCGGGATCTCGCAGATGAAGGTGCTGCCGACCGCCGTGTACATCGTGGATACCCGCAAGGAGCACATCGCGATCGCGGAGGCCCGGAAGCTCGGGATCCCGATCGTGGCCATCATCGACACCAACTGCGATCCGGATGAGGCCGACTATCCGATTCCCGGCAACGACGACGCGATCCGGGCGGTACGCCTGATCACGAACCGGATCGCGAACGCCGCCCTCGAGGGCTATGAGGAGCGCCGCAAGGCCGAGGTGCTCGAGGAGGAGGCGGCGGCCGCCGCCGACGTCGAGCCGGCGCCGATGGCCGGGCTGCCGGGCGAGGAGGAAGTCGTCGAGGAGCCGGCCGAGGAGCAGGAAGTCCAAGCGTGACGCCCGCGCGGCATGCGTCGGCGGGACGGTGGGAGGGGCAGATTGGCAGAGATCAGCGCACAGCAGGTGAAGGAGCTGCGGGCCCGCACCGGGGCCGGCATCATCGACTGTAGGAACGCGCTTGCCGAGGCGAGCGGCGACCTCGAGAAAGCTCAGTTGGTGCTCCGGGCCAAGGGCCTGGCGGCCGCGGAGAAGAAGAGCGGCCGCGCGACGAAGGAAGGCCTGGTCGAAGCGTACATCCACAGCGAGGGACGCCTGGGCGTGCTCGTCGAGATCAACTGTGAAACCGACTTTGTCGCGAAGACGGCGGAGTTCAAGACGCTCGCCCACGACATCGCGCTGCAGATCGCCGCGAGCGATCCGCGCTACGTGTCGCGCGACGAGATTTCCCCCGACGTGATCGCCACCGAGCGCGAAGTCTACCTGGCGCAGGCCAAGGGCGAGGGCAAGCCCGACCACATCGCCCCGAAGATCGCCGAGGGGAAGCTCGAGAAGTGGTTCGCCACCGTCTGCCTGCTCGACCAGCCGTTCGTGCGCGACGACAGCCACAAGGTGGCGGACGTGGTGAAGGCCGCGATCGCCAAGACCGGCGAGAACATTCAGATTCGTCGGTTCGCGCGGTTCCGGCTGGGGGAGTGATGGCCGACCCGTCGCCGTCTGAACCCCGCGTCGGCTACCGCCGGGTCCTGCTGAAGCTCAGCGGCGAAGCGCTCGGCGGGGCCGGCAGCGCCGGCGTGGATTCCGGCGTGCTGCACCTGGTCGCCCGGGAGGTCAAGGCGGCCCGCACGGCGGGGGTGGACGTCGCGATCGTCGTGGGCGGCGGCAACATCGTTCGCGGCGTGCAGATGGCCGAGCGCACCGGGGTGGCCCGGGTCACGGCCGACTACATGGGGCTGTTGGCGACGGTGATCAATGCCCTCGCGCTCCAGGACGCGATGGAGCAGGAGGGACTCGAAACGCGGGTCCAAACGGCCGTCGAGATGCGCCAAGTCGCCGAGCCCTACATCCGCCGGCGGGCGATCCGCCACCTCGAGAAGGGCCGGGTCGTCATCTTCGCCGGCGGGACCGGCAGCCCGTATTTCACGACGGACACCGCCGCCGCGCTCCGCGCGATCGAGATCGAGGCCGATGCGATCCTGATGGCCAAGAAGGGCGTGGACGGCGTCTACGACAAGGACCCGCGTGACAGCGCCGAGGCCGTCCGCTTCCGCACCCTGGATTATATGGAAGTCCTGAACCGCGGGCTGAAGGTGATGGACGCCACCGCGATCTCCCTGTGCATGGACAACGCCATGCCGATCGTGGTCTTCGACATCGCCCAGCCGGGCAACATCAAGCGGGCGGTGTTCGGGGAAGAAATCGGGACCCTGGTGGCGGGAGGCGCGGTGCATGCACGCGGCGCTCACGGACGCTAAGGCGCACATGCAGAAGGCCGTCGACGCGGCCAAGCGGGAGTTCGCGGGGGTCCGCACCGGACGGGCCAGCCCGGCGCTGCTCGAGCGGGTCACCGTGGACTACTACGGGGTGCAGACGCCGATCAACCAGGTCGCCTCGGTCACCGTGCCGGATCCGCGGCTGATTATGATCCAGCCGTGGGACAAGACGCTCGTGCGCGAGATCGAGCGTGCGATCCAGAAGAGCGAACTCGGACTCACGCCCTCGAACGACGGGACGGCGATCCGCCTGCCGATCCCGAGCCTAACGGGTGAGCGCCGGCGCGAGCTCGTCAAGGTGATTCACAAGCAGGCCGAAGAGGCGCGGGTGGCCATCCGCAACATTCGCCGCGACCATAAGGAGCAGCTCGAGCGTCTCGAAAAGAAGAGCGAGCTGTCCGAGGACGAGACGCGCCGCGCGGTCGAGGAGCTGCAGAAGCTCACCGACCAATTCATCAAGCAGATCGACACCTTGCTGACCGCCAAGGAGACGGAGGTCACCGAGGTGTGATGGCCGCCGATCGGCTGCCGCCGGATGTCGTGGGGTATACCCTGGAGGACGCGCGCGACCTCCTGGCCGCCGCGCAGTGGACGGCCGTCGAGGTCGTGCGGACGTGTCCGCCGCGACGCAGCCTGCGGGCCCCCGAGCGGGTAGTGCGCGAGCGGCTCGCGGCGGGCGATCACGTCCAGCTGATCGTCTGCGGCGAGCGGGCGGAGGACGCCGGGGTGTGAGCGGACCTGCCGCCGGCGGTGGGCCGGGCGCGAGAGCGTGGACGAGGCCCCCTCACGGCGAGGGGGCCGTGGTACATTGGAGGGCGGCGCCGGGACGGGCCGGACGGGCGGCCGCCGGGCCTGCGGCCGGGGAGCGTTATGCGCGTCATGGTGCGTGAGGGCGCGGAAGAGCTGCGGCGCGAGGAGGCGCTCCTGGCCTCGCTCGACCCGACCCGGATCCCCAGGCACATCGCCATCATCATGGACGGGAACGGGCGCTGGGCGGAAGTGCGCGGGCTGTCGCGGCTCGAGGGACACCGCGCCGGACGTGAGGCGATCCGGCGCACGCTTGAAGGCGCGCGCGAGTGCGGCGTGCAGATTCTGACGTTGTACGCGTTCAGCACGGAAAACTGGCGGCGTCCTCCGGAGGAAGTGCAGGCGCTGATGGATCTGCTGATCGAGACGTTGAACGTCGAGGCGGACGGCCTCCACCGAAACGGCGTGCGCTTTCGCGCGTCGGGGCTGATCGGGGAGATGCCGGGGGCGGTCCAGACGGCGCTCGCGCGCGTCGTGGACCTCACCGCGCGAGAATACCGGGGTCACGCTCAACCTCGCGCTGAACTACGGGGGCCGGCGGGAACTCACGGAGGCGGCGCGGCAGCTCGCCCGCGCCGTGCAGGCCGGCCGGCTGTCGCCCGAGGCGATCGGCGAACACTCGATCTCGCGCGCCCTGTTCGCCCCGGACCTGCCGGATCCTGACCTGCTCATCCGGACCGGGGGCGAGCAGCGCCTGAGCAATTTCCTGCTGTGGCAGGCCGCGTACGCGGAGCTGTATTTCACCGACGTCCGCTGGCCGGATTTTGCCAAGGCCGATCTGTTCGGTGCGATTCGGGCGTTCCAGGGGCGTGCGCGCCGGTTCGGGGGCGTCGACGTTGGATAGCGTGTCCAACTCCGGCCGCGTCGCCGTGTCCGCGCAGGCGGCGCCGCGCGAGCGTGCGCTCGGGACCCGCCTGGTGACCGGCGTGCTCGGGGGCGCGCTGGTCGTCGGGTTCGTGCTGGCGGGGGCCCCTTGGCTGGTCGTGGGCCTCGCCGCGGTCGCGGTGGTCGGGCTCGCGGAGTTCTATCGGATGGCGGAGCGCGCCGGGTACCGGCCGGTGTGGGAGGCGGGGATGGCCGCCGGCGTCCTGTTCATCGTCGGCGCCGCGTACCCCGGGGCGTGGCAGCCGTTCGTGGTGCCCGCGCTGCTTGGCTACACGGTCCTCGTGCAGCTGCGGCGGGGGCGCGCGGAGCGAAGCCTCGCCAACGCGGGGGTGACCCTGCTCGGCGCCGTGTACGTCGGCTATCTGCTGGGCTATCTGATGCAGCTGCGCGTCCTTCCGTTCGGGCCCGCGCACGCGGCGAGCCCGCTGCCCGCGCTGCTCGTCATCGGCGCCGTGTGGGCGTCGGACACGGCGGCGTACTTCGTCGGTCTGGCGTGGGGGCGGCGCAAGCTCCTGCCGATGGTGAGCCCGCACAAGTCGGTGGAAGGGGCCGTGGCCGCGCTGGCCGCCGGACTGCTGTTCGGCGCCGTGTTCGCGGCGGCGACCGCGCTGCCGGTAGCTCTCGCGTGCGTGGTGGGCGGCGTGTGTGCGCTGGCCGCGGTCTGCGGCGATCTCTGGGAGTCGGCGATCAAGCGGGAGGTCGGCGTGAAAGATGCCGGCGGCGTGCTGCCGGGCCACGGCGGCATCCTCGACCGCTTCGACGGATTGCTGTTCGCGGCCGTCGCGGGCTACGCGATCATGCTCGCGTGGCCGGGATTCTGATGCGCCGCGTGATCGTGCTGGGCTCGACCGGATCGATCGGCCGCGCCGCGCTCGACGTGGTACGGGACCTCGGCGACGTGCAGGTCGTCGGGCTGTCGGCGAGCCGCAACGTCGCGCTGCTGCGCGAGCAGGTGCGGGAGTTTCGGCCGGACGCCGTGGCCGTGGCGACCCCGGAGGCCGCCCGCGCGGTGCGCGCGCAGACACCCGGATGGGATGGCGACGTGCTCTGCGGTCCCCGGGCGCTGGCCGACCTGGCCGCCGGCCCCGCGGCCGAGATCGTGCTCGTAGCCGTTGTGGGCATCGACGGCCTGGCCCCGACGCTCGCGGCGCTCGACGCGGGCCGCGACGTGGCGCTGGCGACGAAGGAGGTCCTGGTCGCCGCCGGCCCGCTGGTGGTCGCGGCCGCGGCCCGGACGGGCCGGCGGGTGCTCCCCGTCGACAGCGAGCCCTCGGCCGTGTTTCAATGTCTGGGGACCCGCGACGCCGCGGAGATCGGGCGGCTGTGGATCACCGCCTCCGGCGGCCCGTTTCTTCGGACCCCGCGGGCCTCGATGGCCGACGTGACGCCGGCCCAGGCGCTCCGTCATCCGACGTGGCGCATGGGGGCGAAGGTGACGATCGATTCGGCGACCCTCATGAACAAGGGGTTCGAGGTGATCGAAGCGCATTGGCTGTTCGGCGTGCCGGTCGACCGGATCGAGGTGGTGATTCACCCGCAGAGCTTGGTCCACTCGTGCGTCGAGCTGGTGGACGGCACGGTCCTGGCGCAGCTCGGGCCGCGCGATATGCGTTTGCCGATTCAGTACGCGCTGACCTACCCCGCGCGCCGGCCGAGCGCGGTCGCGCCGCTGGACCTCCGGACGCTCGGCGCGCTCGGGTTCGAGGCGCCGGACGTGGAGCGCTTCCCATGCCTCGCCTACGCCCGGGAGGCGCTCGCGCGGGGCGGGACGACGCCGGCGGCGCTCAGCGCGGCGGACGAGGCGGCCGTCGGGCTGTTTCTCGCCGGAGACATTGAGTTCTTGGAAATCGCCGAGGTGATCCGTCTCGTGCTCGACCGGCATCGCGAGCGGACCGCCGAGACCCTCGACGACGTCCTTGAGGCGGACCGCGACGCGCGGGTCGATGCCCTGCGCGCGCGCACCGCGATCTCGTGATCGAGACGACGCTCCGGGCAGGACCCGGCGGACTGGGAGGGTGTTGGCAGTGCCGAGGTTGATTTTGGCGATTCTGGCGTTGGAGTTGATGATTCTCGTGCACGAACTCGGGCACCTCATCGTGGCGAAGCGTGTCGGGATCGCGGTGCACGCGTTCGCGATCGGGTTCGGCCCGAAGCTGCTGGCATTCACCCGCGGCGAGACGACGTACAGCCTCAATCTGCTGCCGCTCGGCGGCTATGTCAGCATGGCCGGCGAGGACAGCGACACGTCCTCACCCGACGTCCCGCCCGAGCGGCGGTTCCGATCGAAATCGGTGGCCGCCCGACTGGCCGTCGTGTGCGCCGGGCCCGTCATGAACTTTCTTCTCGCGATCGTCTTGCTCGCCGGCATCGCGATGGCCTACGGGATGCCGGGCCAGGTCGGTACGACCATCGACAAGGTCTACCCGGGCTACCCGGCCGCCGACGCGGGGCTCAAGCCGGGGGACGTGATCGTGGCGATCGACGGGCGTCCGATGCGCGACGGCAACGAGATGATCCGGCTGATCCACGCGAGCGGCGACCGGACGCTGGCGATCGTCATCGAGCGGAACGGGACGCGATTCATGGTCCACGTGCCGACGAAGTACGACCCGCAGCAGCGCGTCTGGGTGACCGGGTTCATCCCGGTGGTGAGCCGCACTCGCCTCGATCCGGTGCGCGCCGTTGGCTGGGGCATCCTCACCACGGGGCGGGATCTCGGCGCGTACCTGAGCGCGCTGTGGAACTTGGCCGTGTCCCACCAGCTGTTGGGCCAGCTCGGCGGCCCGGTGACCGCGGTCAACGTGCTCGGGCAGGCCGCGCAGGCCGGGGGCGAGACGTTCCTGTACTTTACCTCGTTCTTTAGCATCATCATCGGCCTCTTCAACCTGTTTCCGTTCCCCGCGCTCGACGGCGGCCGTGCCGCGTTTCTCGTGGTGGAGGGACTCCGGCGGCGCCCCCTCGATCCGCGCCGCGAGGGCTACGTCCATCTGGCGGGGCTCATGCTGCTCCTGTGCCTGATCCTCGCGCTGACGGTGCGGGACGTCATGCATCCGATTCACCTGAACCTGCCGTGACACATCTGCGGCAGGATTGTCCGGCGCGCGGCTCCAACTACACTAGCGTGTGCAGGGCATCCTGCGGGAGCGCGGCATGAACCGGACGGAGACGCGTCAAGTACAGATCGGCCGCGTGCCGGTCGGCGGCGGGGCACCGGTCGCCGTGCAGTCGATGACGACCACCGACACCCGCAACCCGGATGCGACGGTGGCGCAGATCGAGCGGCTCGAGACGCTCGGCTGCGAGATCGTGCGGGTGGCCGTGCCCGATCAGACGGCCGCGGCCGCGCTGCGGGAGATCAAGACGCGGATCCGGCTGCCGCTGGTCGCCGACATTCACTTCGACTACCGGCTCGCGCTCGCCGCGCTCGAGTCGGGCGTCGATAAGCTCCGCCTCAATCCGGGGAACATCGGGGAGGCCGACCGCGTGCGGATCGTCGCCCGCGAGGCCAAGGCGCGGGGCGTCCCGATTCGCGTGGGCGCGAACGTCGGCTCGATCTCGAAGGAGATGCTGCGCAAGTACGGCGAGCCGTGCGCCGACGCGCTCGTCGAGAGCGCGCTCGAGGAGATCAAGGTCCTGGAGGACCTGGATTTTCGGGACATCGTCGTGTCGGTGAAGGGCAGCGACGTCGAGATGGCGCTCGAAGCGTACGTCAAGGTGTCGCAGCAGATGCCGTACCCGATCCACGTCGGCATCACCGAGTCCGGCACGGCGTGGGGCGGGACGGTCAAGTCCGCGGTCGGCCTCGGGGCGATCCTGTCGCGGGGGATCGGCGACACGATCCGGGTGTCGCTGGCCGCGCCGCCCGAGGAGGAAGTGAAGGCCGGGTTTGAGATTCTGAAGGCCCTCGGGCTCCGGGAGCACGGTCCGGTGCTGATCGCGTGCCCATCCTGCGGGCGCGCGGACGTCGACATCGTGCGGCTCGCACAGGAAGTGGAGCGGCGCATCGCCGGCTACAAGGTGCCGATCAAGGTCGCCGTGATGGGCTGCGCGGTGAACGGGCCCGGGGAGGCCCGGATGGCGGACCTGGGTGTTGCAGGCGGCAAGGGCATGGGGCTGATCTTTCGAAAGGGTAAGGTGGTGGCGAGCCTCCCCGAGGACCAGCTCCTCGACGGGTTGATGAAGGAAGCCGACGCGATCGTCCGCGAGAAAGAGGCCGCGGCGTCCAAGGGCTGAGCTCGCGCGCCGACAGCCGTCCCGGCCTGGGCGCGCGGCCGATCGACTAAAGGAGGAATGGATGCGAAAGATCTTGGTAGAGACTCTCCCCGGGACCCCGGTGGGGGACACGCAGGTCGAGATGGTCGAGCGCAAAGGCATCGGGCATCCGGATTCGATCTGTGACGCGATCATGGACCGCGTGTCCGTGGCCCTCAGCAAGGAGTACCTGAGCCAGTTCGGCCACATCCTGCACCACAACATCGACAAGGCGTTTCTCGTCGCGGGCGACGCCCAGGTCAAGTTCGGCGGCGGGATGATCAAGGAGCCGATGAAACTCATCTTCGGCGATCGCGCGGCGTACGGGCTGAATGGCCGCGAGCTGCCGATTCGCGAGATCGCGATCAAGACCGCGAAGGACTGGATCCGCGAAAATCTCCGGTTCGTGGACCCGGGCGGCGCCGACGATCAGGACGGGCCGCACGTCACATACCAGAACGAGATCAAGCCGGGGTCGCAGGAACTGGTCGACATCTTCAGCCGAGACACCACCGGGGCAAACGACACCTCCGCCGCGGTGGGGTACTGGCCGACGACGGAGACGGAACGCCTCGTCCGCGAGTCCGAGCAGTTCATCAACTCGAGCACCTTCAAGGAGCAGTTCCCCGAGGCCGGCGAGGACGTGAAGGTCATGGGGGTCCGCATGGGACGCGAGCTGCGGCTCACGGCCGCGGTCGCGTTTGTGGACCGGTTCATCGAGGGGGAGGAGCACTACTTCCGCCGGAAGCGCGCGCTGTACGACTCGCTGATGGAGTTCCTCGCCTCGCGCACCACGATGGACAAGATCTCTTTTGATCTCAACACCCTTGACGAACCCGGCCGCGGGCTCAACGGCGTGTATCTGTCGGTACTGGGGACGTCCGCGGAATCGGGCGACAGCGGCCAGATCGGACGCGGGAACAAGGTGAACGGCGTGATCGCGATCAACCGGCCGATGGGCACCGAGGCCGCCGCGGGCAAGAACCCGGTGTCTCACGTCGGGAAGATCTACTCGATCTTCACGCACCAGGTCGCGCAGAAGGTGTACGAGGAAGTCCCGGGACTGCGCGAGGTGTACATCTGGATGGTGAGCCAGATCGGCAAGCCGATCGACCAGCCCGTCACGGCGGCGCAGATCATCTCCCAGAAGGGCGTGCGCAAGTCCGCGGTCGAGCGGCGTGTGCTGGAGGTCGTCGACCGGGAGCTCGCCGGCATCCACGTCTTCTGCCGGGATCTCGCGGAGGGCAAGTATAGCGTGTGCTGATCCCCCGCGTCCGGGGCGTGCGCGTGCGGCTGCCGGGGGTCCTCCTCGCAGCCGCACTCGCATTTGCGGCGTGCACGGTGCAGCGGACGCCCGTGGATCTGGGCCCGCCGTTTCTGCGGGTGGTGCGCGCCGCGCGCGTCTACGACCTGCCCGCGCTCAGCCCGCCGGCATGGGCGCCGCGGGGCGACGCCGTCGGGCTCGGGACCGACGGCGGGGTGTGGCAGGTGCCGCTCGACGGGACCGGCCCGCATCGCCTCGCGGCGATCGGACGCGTGACCGCGGTCGCGTGGGGCCCCGGCCGCGCCGGGCTCGCCGCGGTTGCGGGCGGGGCCCTGTACACCCTGGATCCCTCCGTCTCGGAAGCGGTGCCGGTTGCGGGCTCGGCGAACGTCCGGCTCGTCGAGTGGGCCCCCCGCGCCGGCCGGTTGGCGTACGTGCAGAGCGGTTCCGACGCCGATGAGCTCATCGTGTCGGATGGGGCCGGCGCCGCGCGATCCCCGCGGCGGGTCGTGCTCCCGGACGGTCTGGCGGCGCGGGCGCTGGTGTGGCTGCCGGACGGCCGCGGCCTGCTGATCGCCGCGGGGCCGAGGGGCGGCGCGGTCTCGACCCGCGTGCTGCGGATCCGCGCGGTGCCCCCGACGCTGACCATCACCACGGCGCTCACGGACGCGGCGATGAGCGGCCCCGCGCTCGACCGGACAGGGACGCTGGTCGCCTACGTCGGCGGGACGCCCGACGCCGTCGCGAGCGGGCGCGGGATCGTGACGGTCGCCCGCCTCGACGGGAGCGGGCGGCGGGCGCTCACGCCCCCCGGCACCTACACCGGGCTGGCGTGGGCGCCGTTCGGCCCGTCGCTGGCATTCGGAGAGGTCCTGGGGGCCGATGAGGTCGCGCTTGAGGTTGTGAACACGGCGACGGGGGCGCGCCTCAGGGTGATCGACTACCGTCCTGAGCTCCCGCAGCACGGGACGGCGATGGTGATCCGGTGGGCGCCGGACGGTCTCCGGCTCGCATTCGGCACCGACACCGGAGACAACGCAGGGCCGGTGTGGGTGGCGACGTTCGCGCGGCAATAAGGCGCCGCCGGCTTGCTTGACACCCTGTGGAGGGGAGCCCACAATAAGAAGAGGTATCGGAAGCGCATGGCGGCCCTGCCCGCCGCGCGGGCGGGGCCGCAGCATGTGCGGCGTTGGAGGTGACGGATGCCGCTCTACGAATACAAGTGCACGAAATGCGGCCACCAGTTCGAAGTGACGCACGGCGTCAGCGGGACGGTTGAGCGCTGTGAGCGCTGCGGCGGTCCAGTGCGCAAGGTGTTCTCTCCGGTCGGGATCATCTTCAAGGGATCGGGATTCCACATCAACGACTATCGCAAGACGCCCGCGCCGGTCGAGGGCGACGCCAAGAAGCCGGCCGCGCCGGCGCCGGCTGCGTCGACGACATCCAGCACTTCGGGGAGCAGTGACGGCGCCGCCGGCGGCAGCGACAAGAAGTCCACGACGCCCGTGGCGCCCAGTGCCGGGGCCAAGTCGTCCTAGTCGATCGGTGCGGACGAGGGCATGGCTCTCGGGCCATGCCCTCGCTGTGCTTTGTGGGGTCCTGCTGCTGGCCCGGCCCGCGGCGGCGGCGCAGGCGGGCGGGCTCGACGTGCGCGTGGGATTCGCCGGCGCGGTGCGGGTCGGCGTCCCGGTGCCGGTGCGGGTCGCGGTCTCGCTGCTGCCGGAGGCGGGCCCCGCGTCGCTCGTGATCGACGCCCCGGCGATGGGCCCACAGGCCGGCCCGGTGACCGACACGACGGTGGTGCCGTTTGAGGCCGAGCCCGGTGCGCTGCAATCGTTCGATGTTCCCGTGGTGCTCGGCAATATCCGACAACCGCTGGTGGTGCGCGTCCTCATGGCCGGTCGCGAGGTAGCGCGCCGCGTCGTGCCGATTACCCCCTCGCTCGTCGGCGGCCGCGTGGTCGTCACGCTCTCCGACGAGCACGCCGGTCTGGATTCACTCTCGCGCCTTGACGAGCGGGTCGTCCCCGCGTACGCCGACGCGGACGCGCTGCCGCACCGCTGGCAGGAGTACGGGGCCGTCGACCTGCTCGTGATCCGGGATCTGGACCCGGCGCGCCTCGACGACGAGCAGCGCGACGCGCTCGCGACATGGGTGCGCCTCGGCGGGCGCCTGGTCGTGATCGTGCGCCAGGGCGTCCCGGCGCCCGCGTTTCTCGACGACATCCTGCCGGCCGACGCCGGGGACGTCCGGTCGTTGACGGTGTCCGGCGGAGCGACCGCGTCCCCGGGCGCCGCGTGGCCGCCGGGGCCGTACACGGTGACGGCCCTCGCGCCGCGCCCCGGCGCCACGGTGACGCGCCTCGGCGGGATCCCGGTGATCGCCAGCGCCGCCGTCGGGCTGGGATGGGTCGCGGTGTGGGGCGTCGATCCGTGGCAGCCCCCGGTGGCCGGATGGGCGGGCCGCCAGGGGCTGTGGGTGGGGGCGCTCGGGCCGCCGTCCAGGCCGCTCGTCAATGTCTCGAGCGTCGCGGACCTGCTGCCGAACGGCACCCCGATCGGGCCGGGGGTGCACGCGCTGGTGGCGGGCGCGATCGTCGCCTACCTGGGCGTGCTCTACCTGATCGCGCGGCGCCGCGCCCCGGGCGCGGGCGCGCTGGCCTCCGTGGGGGTCGTCGTGATCGCGCTGGCCGTGTTTTGGCTGCTCGCCGGCGACGTGCGCGGCCGGTCGACGTCGGTCGCGGAGGTCACGTTTTTCGAAGCCGCACCGGGGACCGACGCGGCCCGCGCGCTGACCGTGGCGGTCGTGTCGGTCCCGTACGGTGGACCGTACCGCGTGCGCGGCGCCCCGCGGGAGGTGGTCGGCCCGGCCGCGGCCTCGGGCGATCTGCGCGCCACGGTCGCCGACACCGGCACCGTGCTGGAAGGCACGCTGCCGGCGGGCGCGGAGATGCGCGCGTTCCAGTCGCTCGCCCTTGCGCAGTTCGCGGCGCGCGCGGAGATCACCGCGGACGGGCGCACGCTGACGGTCGATGTCGGCCCCGAACCGGTCCGGCGCGCGGAGCTGCGTTGGGGCGCGCGCACCTACCGGTTCGGGCGACCTCCCGCCGGGGGCGTCGACGCACGCGATGGATCCGTCGCGATGGGTGTCGCTGACGGAGATCGACAGCCACACCCCGGTCCGCGCGTGGATCTTCCAGGCGTCTACGGGCGATGTTATAATGAACCCCACAACGCCGATCCTCGTAGGGGAGATCCCGCACACCGTGCCTGTGTTTGACTTGGCGGACGGCGGAACGGTCGATGCGCGCCCCGCGATCCTGCTGCTGCCGGTGGCAGGGCGATAGCCGCGGTGGGCAACGCCGTTCTGCGCGGGGATCTCCGGGCTCGAGGGGCCAGCCGCAAGGTCCTCGCTATCGAGTTCTTCTACCTCGGGATCCTCGGGCTGCTCACGCTGCTCGGCCTTCCGCCCGAACTGAACCGGCCCGAGGTGTCCAACCAAACCAGCCTGGGGCTCGCGCTGCTCGGCGTGCAGGGGGTGCTCGTGACCTACTTTGCGTCGGCCTGCGCGGCGCAGGAGATCGCGGTCGAGGGCGAGCGGCCCTCGGTGGACCTCGCGTTCGGGCCCTTCCCGCGGCGGATGATCGTCGTGGGGAAGAGCCTCGCGTCGCTGGCGACGATCGTCTACTGGCTGCTGCTCGGGTCTCCGCTGCTGATTCTCGCCATCGGGATCCGGCAGGGTTCGGTGGCGATGCTCGCGGCCGTGTCCGCGCTGGTCGCGATCGAGGCGTGGGGCATCGCGCAGCTCGGACTGCTCTACAGCATCGTCATCGACTCTGAGTTTTCGCGCGCGGTGGTGCACTGGACGACGCTGCTCGCGCTGTTTGTCGCCACCCTCGCGCTGCCGGTGGATCAGCAGTGGCTGAACCCGATCGTCGCCGTGGCGCGCGCGGCCGGCGGCGCGTTTCCCGTGCAGGCCGTGATCGTCTACGCGGCGCTCGGGCTCGCGGCGGGCGGTCTCGCGCAGCTCGCACTCCGGAGGTACGGAGCGTCGTGAGCCACGAGTACATGGTGCTTCGGACGCTGCTGCGCCGCGTCGCGTTCCGGCGGGGCGTGGCCGCGGCCGCCGCGATCGTCGCGCGCGGCGCGGCCGTCTGCGGGGCGGGCCTCGTCGTGTGGGCGCTGCTCACCGCGGTGATCCCGGTGCCGTTTCCGCTCGCCCGGCTGGCGGGTGGCCTCGGCGGCGCACTCGCCCTGGCGTTCGTGGTGCTGTCGTGGCGGCTCCGGCCGCCGCTGGCGCAGGCCGCGCAGATCGCCGATCGGGGCGCCGGGCTTGCGGACCGCCTGAGCACGGCCCTCGAACTGCTCGCCCGGCCCACGCCTCCGCTCGGCCTCGCGCGTCTGCAGATCTCGGATGCGATGGCGGTGTCCCATACGGTCGTCCCGCGGGACGTCGCGCCGGTTCGAGTGCCGCGCGACGCCGGCCTGGCCGCGGCCGCGTGCGTCGTATTGCTCGTGTGGGCGCGGCTGCTCATGGGGTGGTCGCTGCCCGCGACGCCTTCGGCAAGAGTGGCGGCTGCCATCCACCAAGAGGGACAGGCGATCGCGGGGGCCGGCCGGCAGCTTGAAGCGGCGGCGCGCTCGCGCGGGCTGCCCGAGACCCAACGCGCGGCGCCGCGGCTCGAGGAGCTGGGCCAGCGGCTGGAATCGTCCCGCATCGACCGCCAGCAGGCGCTTGCGCTGCTGCGCGACACGGACCGCCAGCTGAGCGCGGCGCAGCAGCAGGTGCAGCGGCAGCTCGACGCGGCGCTCTCGCAGACCCGCACCGGGGGAACCGTGTCGCCGGCGACGCCCCAAGCCAACGAGACCCCGGCGCAGCGGCTCGAGCGCCTGAGCGCCGCGGTGCGCCAGGTGCGCCAGCTCACCGGACAGCTCGAGCGGGGCGGCAGTCCGGTCGACCCGCGGCAGCTGTCGTCCCAGATGCAGGCGCTGTCGGACTCGCTCGATCAGATGAACGCCCCGGTCTCGACCCGGCAGGCCGTCGCCAAGGCGCGTCAGGAAGCCGCGGCGGGGCATCCGGCGGCCGCGTCGGGTGCGCTCAACGAGGCGCTTGAGAATCTGCAGGACATGGAGCAGATGGCCGGAGACGACGAGATGCTGGGAGAGGCGAGCAAGGACGTTCAGAGCTCCGCCTCGCGGATCGCGGACGCCGCGCCGACTGGCGGCTCCGACACGACGCCCGAGACGGGATCGTCGAAGAGCGCGCCGCCGCCGACGGCGTCCGGGCCGAACGCCCCGACCGAGCCGAGCAGCGACGCCGGACCGCCGGCGCCGCCCGGCCCGAACCAGGGCAGCCTGCCCGGGAAGGGGACCGGCGGCCGTCTGGGCGCGCCGAGCCCGCGGATTCGCGCCACGCGCGCCGAGGAGCACCTCCCGGGGATCCAGGGCGAAGGGCCGTCGACGATCAAGGAGATCGTCGCGCCCGGCCAGGCCGGGGCATCGCGGCTGCCGGCGGGGCGCACCTCTCCAGCGGTTACCCGCGAGATCGACCGGGCGATGTCGCAGGCGCCGCTGCCGCCCGCGTACCTCACGCTGATCCGCCAGTACTTCGAGACGCTGGGAGGCACGCCGTGACGGATCTCGCCGGATCGCGCGAGGTGGAGGAGTTTCGCCGAGGGTACGCGGCGGTGCGTGAGGAGCTCGGCCGGGTGATCGTCGGGCACGAGCCGCTGCTGGACTTGGTGGTGACCGCGCTGATGGCCGACGGGCACGTGCTGCTCGAGGGCGTCCCGGGGCTCGGCAAGACGCTGCTCGTGCGCACGCTCGCGCAGGCGCTGGACCTGCGCTTCTCGCGGATCCAGTTCACGCCGGACCTGATGCCCGCGGACATCCTCGGCACGAACCTGATCGTGCAGGACGAGGCCGGGCGCCGCCGGTTCGAGTTCCAGCCCGGCCCGGTGTTCGCCCAGATCGTGCTCGCGGACGAGATCAACCGGGCGACGCCGAAGACGCAGTCCGCGCTCCTCGAAGCGATGCAGGAGCACGCGGTCTCGACGGCCGGGGAATCCCGGCCGCTCGAGCGTCCGTTTTTCGTGCTCGCCACGCAGAATCCGATCGAGATGGAGGGCACTTATCCGCTGCCGGAGGCGCAGCTCGACCGGTTTCTGTTCAAGCTGCGCGTGCCGTTTCCGAGCCTCGAGGAGTTGAGCGCGATCGCCGAGCGGACGACCGGGCCCGAGGAGCCCGTCGCGCACCAAGTCCTCGACGGCACCGCCGTGCGCGCCATGCAGGCGACCGCGCGTCAGGTGCCGGCGGCGGCCCACGTGCAGCACTACGCGGCGCGGCTCGTGCTCGCGACCCACGGCGACACTCCGGGCGCGTCGGCCGGCGCCAAGCGCTTCATCCGCTACGGCGCGAGCCCGCGCGGACTGCAGGCGCTGATCCGGGCGGGCAAGGTGCGCGCGCTCGCCGAGGGGCGCTTCAACGTGTCGATCGAGGACATCCAGGCGCTCGCGCTGCCCGCGCTGCGGCACCGGTTGATCATGAACTTCGAGGGAGAGGCCGAGGGCGCGGATCCGGACGACCTGCTGCGTGCGGCGATCAACGAGGTCGGCGCGGCCGCGTCGGCCGCCGGCGGCGCGTAGGCCGGCGGATGTCCCTGCCGGTCCCTCCGGAATCTGACGCGCAGGATGCGCGCCTGTTTGACCCGGCGTTTCTCCAGCGCCTCGAAACGCTGAGCCTGATCAGCCGGCGCCGAGTGCAGGGGCAGCTGCGCGGAGAGCGCCGCAGCATCGTGAAGGGGCGCGGCATCGAGTTCGACGACTACCGGCCCTACGAGCCGGGCGATGACTACCGCTACATCGACTGGAACATCGTCTCCCGCCTCGACCGGATCTTCGTGAAGCTGTTCAGCGAAGAGGAGGATCTCGAGGTCCGCCTCGTCGTGGACACGAGCGCGTCGATGGCCGCCGGTACCCCGAGCAAGCTCGCGCTGGCGAAGCGGGTCGCCGCGGCGATCGGGTACATCGGGCTCAGCAACCTCGACCGGGTCACCGTGACCGCCGTGGCCTCCGACCGGGGTCCGCACCTGCCCCGGCTGCGCGGGCGCGGCCGCGCGTTCGATCTCTTGCGCTTTCTCGACCGGTTGACCCCGAGCGGCGAGACGAACCTCGGCCAGGCGCTGACCCGCGATCTCGGCGAGCAGCGCCGGGGCGGCCTCCTAGTTCTGCTCTCCGATCTGCTGGACCCGCACGGGTACGAGCACGCCCTGCTGCAGGCGCGCCACCACCGGTTCCAAACGTTCGTGATCCACGTGCTCGCGGATGAGGAGATCGCCCCGCAGTTGTCGGGCGAGCTGCGGCTCGTCGACGTCGAAACCGGGCGCGCGATCGAGCTGTCGGTGGACGCGGAGGCGCTGCGCGAGTACGCCGCGGCGCGCGACGCCTACTTCCGTGATCTCGAACGCTTCTGCTTCCGGCACCGGATCGACTACGTGCGCACGGCATCCTCGGTGCCCGTCGATCTGTTGATCCTCCGCTATCTGCGGCAGGGGGGCCTCGTCCGGTGACGTTCGGCGCTCCGGCGGCGCTGTGGGGGCTGCTGGCCCTGCCGCTGTTCGTGCTGCTCTATCTGCTGCGGGTCCGGCGCCGGGAGCAGCCGGTCAGCAGCATCCTCTTGTGGCGGCGGTCGGCGCCGTCGCTGGCCGCGTCCCGGCCGTCGCGCCGGATTGAGCGGAGCCTCCTGCTCCTGCTGCAGTTGTTGGCGGTCGCCTGCCTCGTCGTCGGGCTCGCGCGACCCGCGGTGATCGGCCGGGGCGTCGCGGGCCGCGATATCGTGCTGGTGCTCGACGGCTCGCTGTCGATGCAGGCGCGTGACGTGGCGCCGACCCGGTTCGACCGGGCCCGCGCCGAGGCGCTCGAGATCGTGTCGCGCCTCGCGCCGGGGCAGCGGGCAGCGGTCGTGCTTGCCGCGCCCCATCCACTCTTGCTCGCCGCGCTGACCGACGACCGGCGCGCGCTCGCGGGCGCGCTGCGCGCGGCGGCGCCGTGGGACGCCCAGGGAGACGTCGCCGCGGCGGTGACGCTCGGGGCCGCCCAGCAGCCGGGCCCCGGCGGGCAAGTCCTCGTGTGGACGGACGGGGCGCGCGGCGCGCTGCCGTCGGTGGCCGGGGTGACCTACCGGATCGTCGGGACCTCGGACGACAACGTCGCGATTACCGAGTTCCGGGTGCTGCGCGACGCCGACGGGGTGCGGGTGCTCGTGCGCGTCGCCAACGACGGCGGCGCCGCACGCCAGGTCCCCCTCGAGGTTCGGTTGGGCGACGTCGTGGTGTATCGGCGGACGGTCACCGTCACGCCGGGGGACACCTGGACGACCGTGTTCCCGGTCGCCGGCGCCGGCGTGCTCCGTGCCCGGCTCGACGTGCACGACCTGCTGCCGGCGGATGACCAGGCGACGGCGGTGATCGATCCGACGCCGCTGCCGTCGGTCCTGCTTGTGAGCCGCGGCAGTCCGTATCTCGAGGGCATGCTGCGCGTGCTGCCGGTGGCTCGCGCCGCCGAGACCGCGACGGTGTCCCCCGCGACGTGGAGCCGGTTCGGGATCGTGATTCTCGACCGCGTCGACGTCGGGACGCTGCCGCCGGGGAACTACCTCGCGATCGGGACCGTGCCGTCGGGTCTGCCGGTGAGTGCCTCGGGCGTGGTCTCGCACCCGACCGTCGCGGCGTGGGATCGCGACGACCCGGTGCTGCGGTTCGTGGACCTCAGCAGCGTGCGGATCGACCGGGCGCTCGCGCTCGCCCCGGAGGGGGGCCGGGTCCTGGCCGAGGGTGCCGTGCCGCTCGTCTGGGCCTACGACGGCGGCGGCGTGCGGATTGTGATCCTGGGGTTTGCGCTCGAGGACTCCGACCTCCCGCTGCACGTGGCGTTTCCGATCTTGGTGCAGAACAGCCTCGCGTGGCTCGGCGGCGCGATCGCGGACGCCCGCGTCGGAGACGACGTGGAGGTGCCTGCGGGCGCGGCGCCCGCGGCGACGCTCACCGACCCCGGCGGCGGGCGCGCGGCGCTCCGGCCGGTCGACGGGGTGTTCGTCCTGCCGCCGCTTGTGCACGCCGGCCTCTACCGCCTCTCGGTTCCGGGCGGCGCGGACCGCGTGTTCGCCGCACAAATCGGAGCGCCCCAGGCGAGCGTGATCCGCCCCGGGTCGGCGCCGGCGGGCACCTCGGCCGCGCCGGTGCAGGGACCCGCGGGCGTGCCCCAGACCGTGCTCGTGCGCGTGCCGCTGTGGCCCGGGCTGGTGGCCGCCGCCGTGGCCGCCGTGCTGGCGGAGTGGGCGCTGGCGACCCGCCGCTCGGGGGGTGACGCGTGACGCTGCCGATCGGCTTCCAGCAGCCGCTGTGGCTCCTGCTGCTGCCCCTCGTGCTGGTCGTGTGGCATCTGGGGCGCCGCCGCGTCGGGCGCCGTTGGCGGATCGCGACGGTGCTGCGTGCGGCGCTGCTCGCCCTGCTCGTGCTGGCGCTCGCCGAACCGATCCTTCGCGTGCCGGTGGCGGGCGTCCGCGTCGCGTTCGTCGCGGACCGGTCGCTCAGCATCACGTCCAACGACGCGCGTGCGGAGACGGGATTCGTCAGAGACGCGCTCGCCCGGATGCACCCGGACGATGAGGCCGGCGTCGTCACCTTCGCGGGGCAGCCGCTGCTGCAGTCGCCGGTCGCGCCCCGTCTCGGGGTCGATGAGCTCGCGACGGCGCCGGAGCCGGACGCGACCGACATCGGCGCGGGCATCGATCTGGCGCGCGCCGTGCTGCCGCGCGACGGCGCGCGCCGGATCGTCGTGCTGAGCGATGGGGCCGAGAACGCGGGCAACGCGGTCGCCGCGGCCCGCCGCGCCGCGGCCGACGGCATCGCGGTCGACGCGGTGCCTCTCGGCGCGACCGCGCCGCCCGAGATCCTGGTCGACGACCTGGCCACCCCCGCGGAGGTGCATGTGGGGGAAGCCTACGAGGTGCGTGCGGTGCTGCGTGCCACGGTGCCGGTCCAGGCCGCGGTGACCCTGAGCCGGGACGGCACGCCGATCGCGACACGCCGCGTGGCGGTGGCGCCCGGAGAAACGGCCGTGTCGTTTACCGACCGGGTGACGAGCGAGTCGCTGCTGCGGTACCGGGTCGACGTCGCCGCGCCGCCGTTCAGCCTGCCCGGGAACAACCACGGCGAGGCGCTGGTCGTCGTGCGCGGCGCGCCCCGCGTGCTGTTCGTGGCCGAGGATCCCACCGTGCTGCCCGAGTCGCTCGCCCGGCAGGGCCTGCGCGTCGATGTCCGGACTCCCGATCAGGTGCCCACGCTGCCGACGGGGTTCGCGCCGTACGGCAGCGTCGTCCTGGATGACATCGGCGCGTCCGATCTGAGCGCGGCGCAGCAGGAGGGGCTCCAGACGTTCGTCGGTGCGCTCGGCGGCGGGCTGGTCGCCGTCGGCGGGCCCCACAGCTACGGCGTCGGCAGATACGCGGGCACGCCGCTCGAGACGATCCTGCCGGTCCGCATGGACGTCCGCCAGCAGACCGCGCTCCCGACCGTCGCGGTGGTGCTGGTGCTCGACACCTCGGGCAGCATGGAGGCGTTCGGCTCCGAGCTGGCCAAGGAGGACCTCGCCAAGGAGATCGCGTCGTCCACGATCGATCTCCTGAGCGAGCACGATCAGATCGGCGTGATCACGTTCGATCAGACGTACCGGTGGCTCGTGCCGCCGACGGAAGCCCGCTTCAAGGACCGCATCCTCAACGAGGTCGCCCGGATCAGCGCGGGCGGGGGCACGCTGATGTATCCGCCGCTCGTCGGGGCCGAGCGGTTCTTGGTGAAGTCGCCCGCCAAGGTCCGGCACGTGATCGTCATGAGCGACGGGCTGACGGACCCCGGCGATTTCCACACGCTCGTGTCGCAGATGGCCCGCGAGAAGCTCACGGTCAGCACGGTCGCGATCGGCAGCGACGCGGACCTCACGTTTATGCGGAACGTCGCGCGCTGGGGCAACGGACGGTCCTACGTGGCGAAGGATTTCTACGACATCCCCGAGATCTTCACGACCGAAGCGCTGATCGCCGTCCGGTCGTACGTCGTCGAGGAGCCCACGCCGCTCGCGCGCGTTGGTCAGGCGCCGACGCTCGTCGACGTCGGGACGCCGCCGCCGATCGCGGGCTACGTCGCCGCGGTGGCGAAGCCCACCGCGGACGTGGCGCTCGAGGGGCCGCGGCGCGATCCGGTGCTCGCGACGTGGCAGTACGGCCTCGGGCGCGCCGTCGCGTTCACCTCGGACGACGGCGCCCGGTGGACGTCGGGGTGGGCGGCATGGCCCGACGCCGCGCGATTCTGGTCCCAGGCGATCCGGTGGACGCTGCGCGACGAGGGCGCCGGGCTGTACCTGTCGCTCGCGCGCGACCCGCGCGGCTCCGACGCCAGGCTGATCCTCGACGCGCGTCACCCCGACGGCAGTTCGTGGGACGGGTTGACGGTCGCCGCGGCGGTCCAGGGGCCGGGCGGCTCGCGCCGTCCGCTCGAGGTCACCCAGACCGCGCCCGGGCGCTACGAGGCGACCTGGCCGGCGGCCGTGCCGGGCACCTACGCCGTGACGGTCGCGGCACGCGGCGCGGGAGGCGCGGTCGGCACGCGGGCCGGCGGGTTGGTGATCCCGTACTCACCGGAGCTGCGCGACCCCGGGGGCAATCCGGCGCTGCTCGCCCAGCTCACCGAGGCGACCGGGGGAAGCCTCCTGCACTCGCCGGACGAGGCGTTCCGTCCGGGATCTGGACAGGGCCAGGCGGACGGCTGGCCGCCCATCGCCGGCCTCGCGGCGGCACTGCTGCTCGCGGAGGTGACGGTGCGCCGCGTGCCCGCGGTCGCGCAGCGGGTCGGCGATCTGTCGGCGGCGATCGCCGCCGTCTTCGGCGGCCGCGGGGTCGACCGTCCGGGCCGGCAGGCCGAGGACGACGCGTATGCGTCCGCGGACCGGTGGGCCGCCGAGGAGGCGCGCTTCGCCGAGGAGGAGAAGCTGCGCGGTGCGTCGATGAACGAGGCCGCGCGCCTGTATATCGCGCGGCTGCGCGGCGGAGGCAAGACGCGGTGACGCGGTGGACGGGCGGCGGCGCTCCTGCTGCTCGCGGTCCTGCCGGCGGTCCCGGCGGGCGCGCAGGAAGTCACGGACTTTCGGATCACGCCCGGGTATGCGATCGGGGGCGTGTCGCTCGGCATGACGGTCGATCAGGCGGCGGCGACGATGTTCAGGCCGCCGGTCTCGCATCGGCGCGTGGCCGCGCCGACCGTCATCGCCGCGCCGCCGGAATCCGTCCAGTCCCTCTGGCGCAACGGCGTGACGCGGTTTGGTCGGGCCGGACGGCCGCGGGTACGCGGTGGGCATCGTCGGGAGCGCGGACTATTCACTGGTGAATGCGCTGCGGGTCGGCGCGATCGGTCGAGCCGTGCGGCTTACGATGGGTCCGCCGACACGGTCGGTGACCGCGCCGGCGTAGACGGCGTGGGTCTACGACCGGAGCGGCATCGCAGTCTACCTGGGGCCGAGGTCGGGCGGTCCGGATGGGTGGCCCATCGTCCGGATCGACGTCTTCGGTCCGGCGCGCTGACGTCCCCGCGCCGCCGCCCCGCGGCTACCGCGGCGGACAGAGCGGCAGCAGGTCCGCGGGATGCGCGAGCTCGTGGTCGGGTGCCGCGGCGCGCAGCGCCGCCGCGTCGACCGTCCCCCACAGCGCGGCGGCCGTGCTCGCGTCCGCGGTGCGGCCCGACGTGATGTCGAGCGGCGTGTCGCCGACCATCAGGGCGTTTTCCGGCCGCACGCCGAGGCGCTCGGACGCCAGGCGGACCGGTTCGGGATCCGGCTTGTGTCGCGTCACGTCCTCGTCGGCGATCACCACGGAGCACCACCGGTCGAGGTGAAACGCGTCGAGGGCGGCTTGGGTCGTCGCCCGGCGCTTCGACGTGACGATCGCCATCGGGTAGCCGCGCGCGCGCAGCGCCTCGAGCACGTCGGTCACGCCCGGGAACAGCCGCGCCCGCTGGCTGTGCAGCGCGAGATACCGCCGCAGATATTCCTGCGACAGCGCTTCGTCCCGATCGGGCGCCAGCGCGTGGAACCGCTCGCGGATCGGCCGGGCCCACTCGCGGAGGATCGTCTCGCGGTCGACCTCGCGGTGGAGGAGGTGCCGGCACGTCTCCTGAAACGCGGTGATGATCAGCTCGGCGCTGTCGAGCAGCGTGCCGTCGAGATCGAACAGGACCGCGCGCGGATCGGCGGCACGGCTCACGCGGTCCACGCGTCCGCCGGTCGGCCTTCCCACATCGCCTGGTAGAGCGACAACAGCGCGTCGCGTTCGAGCGGCCGCGGATTGTTGGGGCGCGGGTACAGTTCGAGGCACTCGGTGACCATCTCGGGGAGCCGGTCCCGCTCCAGGCCGAGCGTGCGAAGCGCCTCCGGAATGCCGACGTCCTGCCCCAGCGACTGGATCCGCTGCACGACGCGGCCGCCGTCGATCCCGGCCGCCTCGCCGATTTTTCCCAGCCGTTCCTGCGCGGCGTCGCGGTTGTAGGCGACCGTGTACGGCAGCGCGAGCGCGCACGAGAACCCGTGGGGCAGGTGGAGGCGATTCGCAATCGTGTACGCGATCGAGTGGCCGAGCACCATGCCGGCGTTCAGCGACTGGCCGCCGAGATACGCGCCGAGCAGCATCTCGGCGCGGGCGTGCGCGTCGTTCCCCGCCGCGTAGGCCCGCGGGAGCGCGCGGGTGATCAGCCCGATGCCCTGGGTGGCGGCGAGGTCCGTCAGCGCGGTCGCGTTCGTCGACAGCATGCCCTCGACGCAGTGGCTCAGCGCGTCGAGCCCCGTGTGCGCGGTCACGACCGGCGGCAGCGACGCCGTCAGGCGCGGATCGAGGACGGCGGCTGCGGCGAGCAGCTGCGGGTAGTTGTTGGCGAACGCCTTGCGGTGCCCGCTCGTGACGACGGCGTTCGGGCTGGCCTCCGCGCCGGTGCCGGCGGTGGTCGGCACGAGGATCACCGGGACGGCCGGCCGCGCGAACCGCTTGTCGCCGAAGTTGGTGTACTCCATCACGCCGCCCGGATTGCCGACGAGCGCCGCGGCGAGCTTCGCGACATCCATCACGCTGCCGCCGCCCACGCCCACGACGAGCACGGGCGCCAGTTGGCGCGCCACCGCCGCGGCCCGGTCCGCGACCTCGGCGGTCGGCTCACCGGGAATATCGGAGAACCGGCTGAGCGTGTACCCCGCGGCCTCGAGGCCCGCGGCCGCCTCCCGGGCCAGGCCGAGCTTGTCGACGACCGCGTCGGTGACAAGCAGCGTCGGGCCGGCCGGGATCCCCAGTTCCTGCGCGCAGGCTCCGGTCCGCGCGGCGGCGCCCGCGCCGTACCACACCCGGCTGGGCGTGCGGAACGCGCGCGGCTCTTCGTAGAGGGTATATCGAGCGGGCATCGGACACCTCCCGGTGCGGCTGAATGGGGCGAGGCGGGCTGGAGACGATACATGGTATCTTCTTCATCTCGAACAGCCGGTCCTCGTCGGCCGCCTCGGTCGACGGTCCCCGTCCGAAGAAGACCGGCACGTCGCATCGCCGTTGGGAGGGTCCCTGCGGGGTGTGTCCGGTGATACGCGCCCCGTGAGGCGCCGCGATGGCGCACCACGCCCGCGGTCCGACATGCACCCACGCGGCGGCGGTCACCCGCCTCGCGGTTGCGCGTGCCGGATGGTATCATCGCAGTGAATGGGGGCATGTCCCGCCCGTCTCGGGCGCTGCCTCGGGAGTCCCGCAACGTGAGCCGATCAACCGCGCCGGGCCCGATCCCGCTGGACGAGATTCGCGCGGCACACGGGCGCATCGCCGGGAGCGTGATCCGGACACCGCTAGTGCCGCTGCGCGCCGACGGAGCGCCGGCCAGGATCTACCTCAAACTGGAGAGCCTGCAGGCGATCGGCTCGTTCAAGCTGCGGGGCGCGGGCAATGCGATCGCGGTCGCGTCCCCGGGTCAACTCGCGCACGGCGTGTGGACCGCGAGCGCCGGGAACATGGCCCAGGCGGTCGCGTGGTACGCGCGGGACCGGGGCCTGTCGTGCAGCGTGGTCGTTCCCGACCACATTCCGGAGACGAAGGTCCGGGCGATCCAGCGGCTCGGGGGAACGGTGGTCAAGGTCCCGCCGGCCCAATGGTTTGAGGTGTTCCAGACCAGGCGGTTCGAAGGGATGCGGGGGTTGTTCATCCATCCTTTTAGCGATCGCGCGGTCATGGCGGGGAACGGTACAATCGGAATCGAGATCGTCGAGGACCTGCCCGATCTCGACGCGGTGCTCGTGCCCTTCGGGGGCGGGGGGCTGGCCTGCGGGATCGCCTCGGCGCTGCGCGCCCTCGCGCCGCGCGTCGCGGTGATGGCTGCGGAGGTGGCCACCGCCGCGCCGCTGGCGGCCTCGCTGGCGGCCGGCCGCCCGACCGACGTCGAGTACGTGCCGTCGTTCGTCGACGGCATTGGGGCGCCGCGGGTGCTGCCGGAGATGTGGGAGCTCGCGCGGGTGCTGCTCGCCGGCTCAGCGGTGATGTCCGTGGACCAGGTGGCGGCGGCGGTGCGCCTGCTGGCGGAGCGGAACGGCATCGTCGCCGAGGGAGCGGGGGCGGCCTCCGTGGCGGCCGCGCTCGACGGCCGCGCGGGCACCGGGACGGTCGTCTGCATTGTCTCGGGGGCAAACATCGATTCCCAGGTCCTGGCGGGGATTCTGGCCGGCCGATCCGGGCCGGGCGCCCCGGACGCGTTTCGGCACTCGTGATCATGGGGTAAGGAGGAGACGGGTGGCGCACGCAGAGATTGGGGTGTTCGGGGGGTCTGGGTTCTATTCGCTGCTGGAGGGTGCGCGAGAGCACAAGATCGACACCCCGTACGGCGAGCCGAGCGACGCGGTCACGATCGCCGAGATCGGCGGTCGATCTGTGGCATTTCTCCCGCGGCACGGCCGGACGCACCGCCTCCCCCCTGCCAAGATCAACTACCGCGCGAACGTATGGGCCATGAAGTCGTTGGGGGTGGAATGGGTGTTCGGCCCCTGCGCCGCCGGCAGCCTGCAGCCGCACGTTCGGCCGGGCGAGTTCGTCATCTGCGACCAGTTCGTGGACCGTACCTGGGGGCGGGCGGACACGTTCTACGACGGGCCGATCGTCACCCACGTGTCGGCGGCGGATCCGTACTGCCCGACGCTGCGGGGGTTGGCGGCGGAGACCGCGCGGGCGCTCGGCATCACGGTGCACGATCGCGGCACCGTGGTGGTCATTCAGGGGCCGCGGTTCAGCACCCGGTCGGAGAGCCGGTGGTTCAGCGGCCAGGGGTGGGAGGTCATCAACATGACCAACTACCCTGAAGGCATCCTGGCACGGGAACTGGAGCTGTGCTACGTGAACATTTCGCTGATCACCGATTATGACGTCGGGGTCGTCGGCGATCCGACGGCGGCGCCGGTGACGCACGAGGCCGTGCTCAAAGTCTTTCAGGAGAACAACGAGAAGCTCCGGCGCCTCCTTTTCGCGATGATCGAACGCCTCCCGCGTACGCGGGCGTGTTCGTGTCAGACGGCGTTGGCGCACGCGAGGCTGGAGTAGCCGAGGGGGGTCGAATGGCGCGGGTCGGACGGGACGGGCTCGGGCGGGGTGCAGGACTGGGCGTGTTTGTGCTCGGCGTGGTGCTGCTGCTGCTCGTCTTTTATTGGGCGTACGTGGAGTTTGTGTCCTCGGGGGCGCTCGCGTCGGCCGTGTCCGGGCGTTCGGTCGGCGACAGCATGCTCGTCGCCGGAATCAAGGTCGGATTCTTGATCGTATTGGGTTTCGTGGCATCCGCGGTGGCGAACAAGGGGATCGCGCTGTATCAGGCCGCCACGGCCGTCGGCACGGTCGATTGACGGCAATCGCCGCGCGCCGGGAGGGATCGGGATGGATTTCGAAGTCGGGGTTCGGAGTGAGGGGACGGTCACGGTGGTCGACGTGGCGGGCGAAGTGGACCTGTACACGGCGCCACGGTTGGAAGACGCCCTGACGCGGGGGGCCACGGGCGCGCCACCGCTGGTGGTCGTCAATCTCGCACGCACGACCTACATGGACAGCACCGGGCTGCGCGTGCTGACGGCCGCGCTGAAGCGCGTGCGCGAGCGGGATGGAGAACTGGCGCTCGTGTCCACCGAGGCCAAGATCGCCAAGCTGTTCACGATCACGGGATTGGATCAGGTCTTTTCGCTGTCCGCGACGGAGTCCGAGGCGCTCGCGCGGGTCCGGTCGCGCGCGCCGCGTCAATCCTGAGGCCGCGCGCGGCGTCGCCGCTGAGTCGCGGGCATCCCGCGCCTTCCGCCGACGGGCGCGGCGTCCGGGCGGGGAGAACGATGCGGTTCGGCATTCGCGAGAAAGTTGCGTGCGTGATCCTCGTGTGCATGGTCCCGGTGTTGATCGCTGGGGTCCGCCTGTACGCGGACCAAGATCGTGAGCGCCGGGACGCCGTGCTGCACGCTCAGGAGGACGCGGCGCAGGCGGTGGCGGCGGACGTCGAGATGTTCGTCGCGAACATCGCCCACGCCGAGCTTGCGGCGGGGTCGGCGGTGGAGAGCCAACCCTACCCCCTTGCCGGCATCACGCACCTCTTCGGCACGATCCGGGCGAACGACCCGTCGTTTCTCTGGCTCGGTCTGGCGAGACCAGACGGCCACGTCGAAGCGTCGGATCCCGCAGGCGACCCGCGCGCGAACCTGATGGAGCGCCCCGCGTTCGACGCTGCCAGGGTCGATGCGCCGTGGGCGGCCCGCGGGATCGTCACGGTCACGGGGCGGTCGAGTCTGGAGGTCGCTTCGCGCATCAGCGTGGCGGGACGCCTTACCGCGGTCGTGGACGGGGTCGTCAATCTTGAGGCGGTGCGACCCGAGATGGCCACCGACGTTGCCCCCGAGATGGACGGCATGATCGTCGACGGTGCCGGTCGCACCGTCCTCGATCTGCGCCGCGGAGATCGGCCGTCCTCGTCGCTGCGCTCGCTGCCGGCCGTGCGAGCCGCATTGGCCGGTCAGGTGGTGCCGATCACGGGATACGCGGATCCTCGGACCGGTGTCGCTGAGCTCGGGGCGGCGGCGCCGATCCCGACCCTTGGCTGGGCCGCGATCGTGCTTGAGCCGGAGGCGGTGGCGCTACAGCCGGTCCAGCGCGCCGCGCAGGCGGAGCTCGCGTGGTTCCTCGGCGCCGTGCTGTGCGGTCTCGGCCTGGCCTGGACGCTTGGCGGCGGGTTGAGCGCCCCGATCCTCGCGCTTGCCCGTGGCGCGCGCGCGCTCGGCCGGGGTGAGACTGAGTACCGCGTAGCGCTGCGCCGGCAGGATGAGTTGGGGGAGCTCGGTGCCGCGTTCGACGAGATGAGCGAGCGTCTTGGGCGATCGATGAGCGAGATGAACGCGCTGCAGGCCGTCAGCGATGCGGCGCTGTCGACGGTCCGGCTGGACGATCTGCTCCCCACCCTCGTGCAGCAGATCGCGGCCGCGCTCGGGGCGGACGGGGGGACGGTGTGGTTCATCGATGAGACGACCGGGCGCCTCGGCGTGCCGGTCGGCGTAGGCGGTGGATCGGCGTCCGACGCCGGCCGCGAGCCCGGGGCCGGGCTTGCCGGCCGCGTCGCGGATGGGGGACGGCCGCTCGCCTTGTCGGGGCCGGACGCGCTGCGGGTGATCGATCCGGGGCTGCTGGCCGACGGCGTGCGGGCCGCGCTGGGCGTGCCGCTGCGGGTCGGCGGGCGGGTGATCGGGGTGATCCTGGTGCTGTCCCGGCTGCCGCGCGAGTTCCGCGCGCGGGAGATCGGACTGCTCGAGGCGTTCGCGGACCGGGTCGCGCTCGCGGTCGACAACGCGCGGGCCTACGAGCGGCAGCAGGAGATCGCGGGCGTCATTCAACAGGCCCTCGTGCCGACGTCGAGCGTAGAGCTCCCGGGCGTCATCGCCGCCGGCCGGTACCTGCCGAGCCGCGAGGTCGGCGGCGACTTCTACGCGATTTTTCCGCTCGCCCGCGGGCAGGTGGGCCTGGCGATCGCGGACGTCACGGGCAAAGGCATTCCGGCGGCTGCGCTCTCCGCGCGGGGCCGCTATCTGCTCGAAGCGTTCGCGCTCGACGGGCGGCCGCCCGAAACGGTGCTCGCCCGGATGAACGCCGTGCTCACCCAAGACGCGGCCTCGGCGCTGTTCGTGACGCTGTTCTACGCCGTCGTGGACGCCGCGGCGGGCACGCTGCGCTGCACCTGCGCCGGGCATCCGGCGCCGCTGCTGCTGCGTCACGGCGCATCGGACCCGCGTCCGCTCGACGCCCGGGGCCTCCTGCTCGGCGTGAGCCCCGACGCGCGGTATGCGGCGACCGAGTTGACGGTGCACCCGGGCGATCTCCTGCTGCTGTTCACCGACGGGATCACCGAGGCGCGCAACGCCGACGGTGAGGAGTTTGGCGAGGAGCGGCTCGGCCCGCTGCTCGTCGCAGGCCGGGAGGCCCCACCGCAGGACATCGCCGACCGCATCATGCGCGCGGTCGGGGAATGGGGCGTGGCCGGGCCGAAGGACGATCAGGCTCTCGTGGTGGCTCGGGTGCTGCCCTGGTACCCGACCGGGGCCGGGGAGCGCGGGATTCGTTGATTGATTCCGGGGTGCACCTGTGCTACAATCGCCACAAGTAGAAGCCATCCGCTTCTCACCTTACGGCGCCGGCGTGCGGACGCGGTTGCCGGTAAGGTCCACCGAGAGGTCGATCGACGTGGAGGGGATGGCGTTGCCATCCCCTCGTTGATTTGGGGAGAGACCATTAAAGGGGGCTGAACACCCATCGCACCTGTCGAGCGTGAGCGCGAAACGCGGATCAACAGTCGCATCCGGGCCAAGGAGGTCCGGCTGATCGGGGCCGCCGGCGAGCAACTCGGTGTGTTGTCGCTGCAGGACGCGCTGGCCAAGGCTCAGGAGGCGGGGGTCGACCTGGTCGAGGTGGCACCCACCGCGGCGCCTCCCGTGTGCCGCGTCATGGACTTCGGGAAGTACAAGTACGAACAGGCGAAGCGCGAGCGGCTCGCGCACAAGAAGGCGAAGACGTCCGAACTGAAGGGCATGCGCTTGAGCCCGAAGATCGGGGAGCACGACCTGCAGGTCAAGACCCGCGCGGTCAGCGGGTTTCTGAAGGACGGCGACAAGGTCCGCGTGTCGATGTGGTTTCGCGGCCGCGAGATGGCGCATCCGCAGGTCGGCGAGTCGATTCTGAAGCGGATGGCCAGTCAACTGCTGGATGTCGGGGTCGTGGAGCGCCAGCCGCTGATGGAAGGCCGCAACATGATCATGATCATGGCGCCGAAGAAGAACTGACGGCGCACGTCGCGTCGGGGCGCCTCCGGGCTATCCCGTCCGGCGGGCGCGAGGAGGGGGACACATGGCAAAGCTGAAAACGCACGGCGGGGCGTCCAAACGGCTGCGCGTCACCGGCAGCGGGAAGCTCCTCCGCGGCCGGCAGTTGGGCGGGCATCTCATGGAGCACAAGCGGGGGTCGCGGAAGCGCTCGCTGCATCAGACACGAGAGATCGTCGGGAGCGACGCGAAGCGGCTCAAGCGGCTCCTGCCGTACTCCTAGTCCGCACGAGTTCGCGCAGAGGAGGGGCGTTCGATGGCGCGCGTCAAACGAGGTATGGTGGCCAAGCATCGGCACCGCAAGGTGCTGAAGCTGGCCAAGGGCTACTGGGGCAAGAAGAGCCGCTGGTTCAAGATGGCGAACCAGACGGTGCTGCGTGCGCTGGCGCAGGCGTACGCGCACCGGCGGGCACGGAAGCGCGATTTCCGCCGTCTGTGGATCGCCCGCATCAACGCGGCGGCGCGGACGCACGGGACGTCGTACAGCCGTCTGATCTGCGGGCTGCGGCGGGCCGGGATTCGGGTCAACCGGAAGATTCTTGCGGATCTGGCCGTGCGCGACAACCACGCGTTCGAAGCGCTGGTCAAGCGGGTCGAGACGGAGAAGTAGTCACGGCGGCGCGGTGGTCGACGAGCCCTCCCCGGTTTCCGGGGAGGGCTCGTCGCGTGACGGCTCGGCCGCCCTCGCGATGATCACGAGTCGCGGCAACGCCCTGATCCGCGAGCTGCGCGGGCTCGTGCGGTCGCCGACGCGTAGGGCCGCACGCGTGCCCGTGGAGGGGTGGCGCGTGCTGGCCGCCGCCGCCGAGGCGGGGGTGCGCTTCGACCTCGCGGTCTACACGCCGGAGTCGGCCGCCGACCCGCGCCGTGCCGCGCTCCGGGATCGACTGCGGTCGTTGGGCGCCCGCGAGGTGGTCGTGTCGCCCGAGGTGTTCGCGGCGCTGACGCAGGTCGAGGCGCCGCAGGGTGCGCTGGGGATCGCCGCGCGCCCGGCACCGCCCGAGATGTCGCAGCTGGCCGCCGCCGAGACATTCGCGGCCGTACTCGACGGCGTGCAGGACCCGGGCAATGTGGGCGCGATCGTGCGGACCGCGGCCGCGGCGGGCGCGACGGTCGTGGTGACCGCGGGATCCGCCGCGGATCCGTTCGGTCCGAAGGCCCTGCGGGCGTCCGCGGGTGCCGCGTTCCGGGTGCCGTCCTGTCACTTCGAGACTGCGGCGGCCGCGGCGGCGGCGCTGGCGGACGCGGGAGTCCGGCTGATCGTCGCCGACCCGCACGGTGGGGCGCCGGCTGCCACGATGCCGTTCTTGCGCCCGCTCGCGCTGGTCTTCGGCAATGAGGGGGCGGGGGCCGACGCCGCGTGGCAGCGCGCGGGCGCGGCGCTGGTGCGCGTGCCGACCGCGGGCGCCGTGGAGTCCCTGAACGTGGCCGCCGCGGCGGCACTGCTGCTGTACCGGGCCGCCGGCCTGATGTAGTGTGCCGCCTCTAAAATGGCTTTACAACGATTGACCTTGGCCAGGATCTGTTCGACACTGGCGGTCCAGACAAACGGCGTGGGTTGCTTGTTGTTCTCATCGAGGTACTCCCGGATGGCCTGGATCAGATCCTTGACACTCGCAAAGGATCCTCGTCGGATTCGCTTGGCGGCAACTTGCCCAGCCAGCGCTCCACCAGATTCAACCATGAGGAGGCTGGTCGGCGTAAAGTGCAGATGAAACCGCCGATGCCGGGCCAACCACGTCTTGACCTTGCGCAGGATGTTTGTGGGTGCCGTAATTGTGCGACGATGAGATGGAGCGTCAGTTCGGGCGGGGTCTCGCGATCCAGCGTGCGGAGGAAGCGGATAAACTCCTGATGCCGGTGGCGGGCCAAGCATTCCCCAATGACGGTGCCGGTGAGCACATTGAGCGCGGCGAACAAGGTCATCGTGCCATTGCGCTTGTAGTCGTGCGTGAACGTGCCGCACCGTCCCTTCTTCAGCGGGAGGCCGGGCTGGGTGCGATCTAACGCCTGGATTTGACTTTTCTCATCCACGGCCAGCACGAGGGCCTTGTCAGGAGGGTTCAGATACAACCCCACGACATCGGTCAACTTCTCGACAAAGTGCGGGTCCCGCGAGAGCTTGAACGTCCGCGTCCGATGCGGCTGCAGGCCGTGCGCATCCCAGATTCGTTGCACTGTCGAGGCGCTCACGCCCTGCACCGCGGCCAGCGTGCGGGTGCTCCAGTGCGTTGCGGCCTTCGGGGTCGTGTGCAGCGTCGCCTCCACAATCTGCTGCACTTTGGCGCTGGAGAACTTGGTTTGCGGCCGCGGCCCGGCGCATCTTCCGTCAGGGCGTCGGGCCGCCGGGCCGAGAAACCGATGGCGCGCCACGAGAGATGACGGTGGGGCGACTCGTCCCGACCTCGTCGAGCGATGCGTCGATTCGCCATCCCCGATCGCCGCCAGCAACGATCCGGGCGCGGAAGGCGAGCCGCTGCGGCGTCGTCCGGGCCGCCACCCACGTCTCGAGTGTCCGGCGATCCTCAGGGGTGAGCGGGATGGCCTCCCGGAGACTCCCACATCGTACTCTCACCATAGCACCACATTGGGAGATTGTCAAGTTATTTACAAATCATTACACTAGGTACGGTGTGCGTCCACGTCTTGTCCGCGATGCTGCCGCGTTCGTGAGGGCGATGGTCCCCGTTGGCGTCGGTTGGCGTCGGGTTTCGTTGGCACCGGTTCCCAGGCTGTGCTATACTAGGCCAGACCTGAGAGTACCGCGTGCGGCGCTCGCTCCGTTCGGAGCCTCCCACGATGCGGCGCACCCGGTCCCTGGAGGGGCGCGGTGGAAATCACATGGACCCCAGAGTTCTTCTGGCGGGTGTTTGAGACCACCGGCTCGGTGTGGGCGTATCTGCTCTATCGGCAGCTCACGAAGCGTCCGCCGCGTTGGGTGATCCCGATCTTGAACTGAGCGGCCGGGGACCCCGGCCGCGATCGGATGGAATCGCACGATCGCGATGACGGAGAGGGTGCGCGAGATCGCGGCGCCAAGGGAGGGCCGGTCCCGACTGCGAGCCGGCCCGCGTTTCGCAGCGCGCACGTTCACTCCCGAGCCGTGTGCTGACGCCGGCGGACGCCGGAGGTAGGCAGACAGGGCGCCCGGCCCGTACCCCGGGGGATCTCGAGTGCCGTCCAGCGCCAGCCGGCGCGGACGGAAGAAGGGTGGCACCGCGGAAGGCGCACTTCCGTCCCTTGGACGGAGGTGCGTTTTGTGTTCGAGGACGGGAGGCGCGGCGTGGCGGAGTTCGATCGGTACGAGGCGATGGAGCGCGAGGCCGCGGCGGCCACTGAGGCGGCCGCGACCGAAAGCGCGCTCGAAGACGTGCGCATCCGGTACCTCGGGCGCCAGGGCGCCGTCGCCCAGGCGTTTCGCACGCTCGGACAGGCGCCGGCCGAGGACCGTCCGCGCCTCGGACAGGCGCTGAATCGCCTCAAGGCCTCCGTCGAGGCGGCGGTTGCGCGGCGCGCCGAAGCGCTCGCCGCCGCGGCGCGCCGGGATCGGCTGTCCGCGGAGCGGATCGATGTCACGCTCCCCGGCCGGCCGCTCGCGCTCGGACGCACGCACGTGCTGACGCGCGCGCTCGACGAGATCGCGGAGATCTTTCTCGGCCTCGGATTCGAGATCGTCGAGGGGCCCGAGGTGGAGCGCGACCACACCAACTTCGAGCGGCTGAACATGCCGCCCTATCACCCCGCGCGGGACGCGCAGGACTCGTTCTACCTCGGGGCGGAGTGGGTGCTGCGGACGCACACGACCGTCGTAGACGTGCACGTCCTTGACCATCGGCGGCCGCCGATGCGCGCGCTCGCGTACGGACACTGCTACCGGCGCGATCCGGTCGACGCCAGTCACTCGCCGATGTTTCAGCAGATCGACGGGTTTGTGGTCGACGAGGGCGTGCGCTTCTCGGACCTGAAGGGCGTCCTGCTGCAGTTCGCGCGGGAGTTCTTCGGGCCGGAGACGCGCGCGCGGTTTGTGCCGTCCTACTTCCCGTTCACCGAGCCGAGCGCCGAGATGGCGATCGCGTGCGTGATCTGCGGGGGACGCGGCTGTCCGGTCTGCAAGCGTTCGGGCTGGCTCGAGATCCTCGGGTGCGGGATGTTCCATCCGCGCGTGCTCGAGATGGGCGGGATCGACCCGGAGCGGTATTCCGCGTTCGCCTTCGGCATGGGCGCGGAGCGCCTCGCGATGCTCAAGCATCGCATCGACGACATCCGGTTGTTCTACGAGAACGACCTGCGATTTCTGGAACAGGTGTAAGGAGACCCCGATGCGCGTGCCGCTCGAGTGGCTGCGGGAGTACGTGGACGTGGATGAGGAGGCGGAGGTGCTGGCCGCCCGCCTCGCGGAGATCGGGCTGCCCGCGGAGGCGATCGAACGGGTGGGGGACGAGGTCGTGCTCGACCTCGAGATCACCGCGAACCGCCCCGACTGCATGAGCCTGCTCGGCATCGCCCGCGAGGTGGCGCTCGCGCTCGGGCGCCGGGTGCGCCGTCCACCGGGCCTCGTCAGCCCGGGCCGCCGCGCGCCTCGACGCGCCGCCGCCCGCCCGCGCGCGGGATCGATGCGGGCGCCCGCGCATGCCGCGGTGGCGATCGAGGATCCCGTGGGGTGTCCCCGGTTCACGGCGGCGTTGATCGAGGGCGTGCGGGTCGGTCCGGCCCCCGAGTGGATGCGGCGCCGCCTTGAAGCGGCCGGCGTGCGTGCGGTCAACAACGTCGTCGATGTGACCAACTATGTGATGCTCGAGACCGGGCAGCCGATGCACGCCTTCGACTACGACCGCCTCGAAGGCCGCCGCCTGGTCGTGCGCCGCGCGCGGCCCGGCGAGATGCTCGAGACCCTGGACGAGGTCGTGCGCACCCTCGACGACACGGTGCTGGTCGTGGCGGACGCGGCGCGTGCGGTGGCGCTCGCCGGCATCATCGGCGGGCGGGCGACCGAGATCGGGCCGGAGACGACCACGGTGCTGCTCGAAGCGGCGTACTGGGATCCCGCGACGGTCGCCCGCACCGCCCGCCGGCTCGGCGTGCGGACCGAGGCGGTGGCGCGGTTCGAGCGGGGCGCGGATCCGGACATCGCGCCGCGGGCCCAGGCCCGCGCGATGGGGCTGCTCGCGGAGGTGGCCGGCGGACGCCCGTCCGGGGGGCTCGTGGACGAGCGTGCCGGGCGGATCGCGCCGCGCGCGATCCGCCTGCGGCCGGACCGCGCGGTCGCGCTGCTCGGTGTCGAGATCACGCCGGGGGAGATGACGCGGACGCTGCGCGCGCTCGGGTGCGCGGTGACCGCGGGGCGCACTCTCAAGGTGGTTGCGCCGACGTTTCGTCCCGACCTCGTGCGCGAGGAGGACCTGATCGAAGAGGTCATCCGGGTGCACGGCTACGATCGCGTGCCGCTCACGCTGCCGCGGGGCACGACGACGCCCGGCACCGTCGCGCCCGCCGTCGCGGCGGATCGCCGCGTGCGGGCCCTCCTCACCCGCTGCGGGCTCGTGGAAGCGCTGACGCTGACCCTGGTCTCGGCCGCCGCCTCCGAGACGCCGTGCGTGCGGCTCGTGAACCCGCTCACGCAGGACCACGACGCGCTGCGCGCCTCGCTCGTGCCCGGACTCGTCCAGGTCCTCGCCACCAACGCGGCGCGGCGGATCGGCGACGTGCAGGTGTTTGAACTCGGGCGGGTGTTCCTGCCCGATGCGGGAGGCCGTCCCGTGGAGCGCCGGAGCCTCGCGCTCGCGGCGATGGGGCGGTGGCGGTTCGGGTGGAACGTGCCCGAGGACAGCGCGGCCGTCGATTTTTTTCACGTTCGCTGGATGCTGGACGCGCTGATCGATGCGTTAGGACTCCCCGCGGCGCGCGTGGAGCCGGTGTCCGATCTCCCGGGTGATGCGGCCGGGGCCCCGCGCGTCGGGCCGCTCGACTGGTGGCACCGCGGACGCGCGGCGGACGTCTCCGTGGGCGGGGCGCCCGTCGCGCGATTCGGCGAGATGCACCCGGACCAGGTGGAGCGAATCCGGCTGCCGCACCGGGCCTACCTCGCGGAGGTCGATCTGGAGGCGCTCTACGCGGTCGCGAGCGGCCGACCCGCGACCGAGCGGGTGAGCGACGAGATCGGCCCCGCGTCCGCCGCGTCACGACCGATCGGCGCGACGCGTCTCTTCGGCGGGCTCCCGCGGTATCCCGAGCTGGAGCGGGACCTCGCCGTGGTCGCCCCGGACGATCTGCCCGCGGCGCGGCTGGAGGAGACGGTCCGGCGCGCCGCGGGGCCGCTCGTCGAAGCCGTCGAGCTGTTCGATGTCTACGCGGGCCCGCCGATCCCCGCCGGCCGCCGGAGCCTGGCCTACCGCCTGCGGCTCCGCGCCCCGGACCGGACGTTGGTGGCCGGGGAAGCGGAGGAGATTTTGGACCGAGTCCGAATAGCCGTACGGGCGCTCGCGGGGGTGGAATTGCGTGAATAAACGCGGGCGCCGGGTGGCAGAGGCGGCGGACGCTTGCCTCGGATCATTCGCATGAACTGGATCGATTGGGTCACGGTGGCGTTGATCCTCGTCTCGGGCGTTCGAGGCGCGCGCTACGGCTTTTGGGTCGTGCTGATCGACACGGCCTCCGTGATCGTGGGGTTTCTCGCCGCCTCCGCCCTCTACACCGGCGGGGGGACGATCGTCACCCAATATCTGCAGATGGTGCCGCCGTCGTGGGGGGCGCTGATCGCGTTCGTCGTCGTGTGGGTCGTGATCTACTTTCCCCTCAGCCGGCTCGCGCGCATGCTGCTGCGCGACGTGCCGTTTCCCGCGAGCGAGATCACCGGCGCGATGCTCGGCGCGGCACGGGGCTTCATCCTGGCCACGGCGATTCTGGTCGTCGCGCTCGCCGCCCCGTTTCGTGCCACCGTGCAGCGTGACGCCGATAACTCCCTGCTCGCGACCTACCTCCTGGCGCTGAATTCACGCGCGGCGAGAGAACTCCCGAATCTTCCGGTGAAAGTCCCCCAGATCGGTCCTGGCGGAAAGACGTTCTAGGTGAGCTCCAGAAACCTCGATCTCGCCCGAATCTTTGGGGAGATCGCCGACCTGCTGGAGATCAAACAGGAATCGACGTTCCGCGTCAACGCCTACCGCCGGGCCGCGCGCGCCATGGAGAGCCTCGGCGAGGACGTGTCGACGATCGCCGAGCGGGGCCAGCTGCGCACGATCACCGGGATCGGGCCGGCTCTCGCCGACAAGATCACCGAATACCTGAAGACTGGTGTCGTGGTCTATCACCAGCAGCTCGCGTCGGAGTTGCCGGCAGGTCTGGCGACGCTCCTCGAGATTCCCGAAGTGGGCCCGAAGACCGCGCTGTTGCTGTACCAGAGCCTCGGCGTGGCCGACGTGGACGCGCTCGAGCGCGCCGCACGTGCCGGGCAGATCCGCTCGCTCCCCCGGATGGGCGCCAAGACCGAACAGAAGATTCTCGCCGGGATCGAGCGACGCCGCCGGCAGGGGACGCGGGCGCCGCTCGGCACCGTGCTGCCGGACGCGCGCGCGATCGCGGAGGTCCTCCGCGCCACCCCGGGGGTGGAGGCGCTGAGCCTCGCCGGCAGCCTCCGGCGGATGCGGGATACGATCGCGGACGTCGACATCGTCGTCGCGACGCGCGCCCCGGACGAGCTGATGGCGCGGTTCGTCTCGCTGCCCCAGGTGCGGCAGGTTCTGCTCCAAGGGCCGACGCGCAGCAGCGTGCTGATGGGACGGGCCGGGGTGCAGTGCGACGTGCGCGCGGTCGCCCCTGAGTCGTACGGCGCGGCGCTGCAGTACTTCACCGGCAGCAAGGACCACAACGTGCAGCTCCGGGAGCTCGGCGTGCGCCTCGGCCTCAAGATCAACGAGTACGGGGTGTTTCGCGTGGACGGGGAGGCGCGCATCGCCGGGGCCGCTGAGGCCGACGTCTACGGCGCGGTGGGGCTGCCCTGGATTCCGCCCGAGATCCGCGAGGGACAGGGCGAGATCGCTCTCGCGCAGCGCGGCGCGCTGCCCGCGCTCGTCGCGGCCTCGGATATCCGCGGCGAGCTGCACATGCATACGACGTGGAGCGACGGCAAGGACACGGCGGAAGCGATGGCGCGGGCGGCCAAGGCGCTCGGACGCGAGTACGTCTGCGTCACCGACCATTCCCCGGCCCTCAAGTTCGCGGGCGGCGTGACCGTCGACGCGCTCCGGGAGCACGCGCGCGCGGTCGCCGAGATCGAGGATCGCGTGGGGCTGCGGATCTTGATGGGCGCCGAGGTGGACATCCTTGCCGACGGCGCGCTCGATTATCCCGACGACGTGCTGGCCTCCCTCGACGTCGTGGTCGGGTCGGTGCACTCGCGGATGGGGATGCCGCCCGACGCCCTCACCCGGCGCATCGTGCGGGCGGTCGAGAACCCGCACCTCGACATCCTCGGCCACCCGACGGGGCGGCTCCTCGGCGAGCGGGCCCCGATGGAGTTCGACATGGAGGCGGTGGTCGACGCGGCCTGCCGCACCGAGACCGCCCTCGAGATCAACGCCTCGCCGGAACGCCTCGACCTGAGCGACGTGCACGTCCGCCTTGCGCGCGATCGCGGGGCGTGGTTCGAGATCGGCACGGACGCGCACCGCGCGTCGGAGTTCGCGTCGCTCGAGTACGGCATCGGCACCGCGCGGCGCGGCTGGGTCGAGGCGGCGCGGGTGATAAACACGTGGCCGCTCGCCACGCTGCTGGCGTTTCTCGGGCGGTGACTCGCGCGTATGCGCGGCTGCCCCGGACGTTTTTCGCGCGTCCGACGCTCGCCGTCGCGCGCGATCTGCTCGGCTGCTACTTAGTCCACGAGACCCCCGCGGGGCGCGCCGCCGGCCGGATTGTCGAGGTGGAGGCGTATCTCGGGGCGCGGGACCCCGCGAGTCACGCCTACCGCCGGACCGCCCGCAGCGAGGTGATGTGGGGCCGGCCGGGCACCGCGTACGTCTACTTCAGCTACGGGGCGCACGCGTGCGTGAACGTGGTCACCGAGGCCGAAGGGCGCGCCGGTGCCGTGCTGCTGCGCGCGCTCGAGCCGGTGGAGGGGCTCGCGCTGATGCGGCGGCGCCGGGGCACCGCGGACGCGCGCCTCCTCGCCAGTGGACCCGGACGGCTCACGCAGGCGCTCGGCATCACGCTCGGCCTCAACCGATCGGACTTGGTCGCGGGACCGCTCTACGTGGGGCGCGGCACGCCGCCCGAGGCGATCGCCCGCACGCCCCGGATCGGGATCTCCTCGGCGGTCGAGGTGCCGTGGCGGTTTGTCGATCGCGCGTCGTCCTTTCTCTCGCGGCGCCTGCGCTGATGTGTGAACCGCCGGCTGCTGCCTCCCGCCGGCGGTCCGCGGCGGCGGATCTCAGCCGCGCTGCCCGTCCGGGTCGGTGGTGAACCGGGCGCTCACAGGTACCGGCCGGCGATCAGACAGGCAAGGAGCGTCAGCAGCACGTACCCCGCGTACGCGTTGAGACGGCCGTGATGCATGCCCGCGAGGGCGCGCGCGTACCGGCGCGACCAGCGGGCGAGGGGCTCCGTGAGCAGCCGGTCGGCCAGATAGACTTCGCTCCGGGACCGACGGACGGCGGTGCGAAAGTGTTCCGCGACCACCTCCGTCGTGTCGTCATCGACGGACGGATGGAACACGGCGTTGAACACGACCCGCACCGGGTTGGAAAATCCGGTCGCCGTGTACGTCATGCTCGCGTCCAGCCGCGGCAGTCCGCCGTCCCAGCGCGTGCGGCGGACGACCGCGCGGGCCCGTGTCGCCAGCCGGACGACGGCGTAGAGGAGGGTCAGGAGGAGCGCCAGCACGGGGAGCAGATAGCTCGTCGACATCGCGAAGACCACGGGGTTGCTCAACCCGCCGCGGTGCATCACGACGAGGCCCGGCCCCGGGATGACGTGTCGCCCGACTTGGGCCCCGAGGTCGTGGAAGTCCGCGACGAACGCGGGCGGCAGCGCGTGCCCGGGCACGGTGGGGTGGAAGAACGGCGGGACCAGCGCGTCCACGGCGCTCGCGTGGACGAGTGGGGTGACGACGCGGTCCAGGGCCGGAATGACGGCGGTGGGAATCACCCCGAGCGTCAGGCACGCGACCGCGAGCAGGCCCATCGCCGCGAGGGCGGCCGGGGTGGTCTCGCGCGCCGATTCGGCGCCGGCGGACCGGGCCATGCCGAGGAAGCTCATCGCGAACGTCTTGACGAAGCACGTGACGGCCAGGGCGGAGGTTAGGGCGAGCGCCGCCCCGCACAGCGCGAAGACGATCTTCACCACCGTCGCCTGGAGTTCCACGCTGCGCAGCAGCATCTGCAGCGTCAGCCACTCGCTGACAAACCCGTTGAACGGCGGCATCGCGGCGATCGACAGCGCCCCGATGAGAAAGCACAACGCGGTCCACGGCATTCCGCGGATCAGCCCGCCGAGCCGGTCCATGTCCCGGGCTCCGGCCGCGACGTCGACCGCGCCCGCGCCCAGGAACAAGAGCCCTTTGTAGGCCGCGTGATTGACCATGTGGTAGAACGCGGTGATGTAGGCCATCCCCGCCAGCACCGGATATCCCGACGCGCCGAAGATCAGGCCCGCGCCGAGCCCGGTGGCCACGATGCCGATGTTTTCGATGGAGCTGTGCGCGAGCATGGTCTTGAGATCGTTCTGCGTCGTGGCGTAGAGAATGCCGACGAGCGCCGAGAGGCTGCCGATGATCAACACGATCACCCCGGGACCGACCCGATCGACCGGCAGCAGGTCGAGATTGACGCGGACGATGCCGTAGAGCCCGAGGTTCAGGATGACGCCCGACAGGATCGCCGACACGTTAGCCGGCGCGGCCGGATGCGCCCGGGGCAGCCATGAACTGCTCGGCAGCAGGCCGGCCTTCACGCCGAACCCGAAGAAGGTGAGCAGAAACACCGCCCAGCGTCCGGCGCCTCCAAGCGCGGCGCCGGCGCTCCGGAGCGCGCCGAACGACAGGCCGCCGGCACCGTTCGCGAGGACGAGCAGGCCCAGCATCGCCACGACGGTGCCGGCTTCCCCCATGACCAGCATCAGGTACCCGGCACGCGTGTGCTCCCGGTCTTCGTGCTCGTAGTTCACCAGCAGGTAACTGGAGATCGCCATCGCTTCCCATGCCAGCAGGAACGACAGGACGTCGCCGGCGACCAGCACGAGGACGATGGCGGCGAGCAGCGCGTGGTACAGGATGCCGAACGATCTCAGGCTGTAGCGACCCAGATACCGCCCAAGGTATCCTGCCGAGAAGATGGACACGGGCAGGCAGACGAGGCCGGCGGCGGCCGCAAACACCCCTCCCAAGCGGTCGAGACTGAGGACGAGCGCGTCGGTGGGAGTGATCGACCACAGCGAGAGGGTCATCGGGTGTCCGGCCACGACGACCGACCCGCCGAGCGCCATGAGGAGCACCGAGGCCGCCGAACCGATCCACGCGATGACCGTGGGCACGAGCCGTTCTGGGGTCACCGCGCTGGCGACGATGCCGGCCGCGCAGAGGCCGAGGCAGCAGAGGAGCCAGGGTTCGGCGTGCGTCATCGGGCGACCGTCCCGTTGGCCGCCGCGGTGGGCCGCTCGGCCGGCGCGGCCCGTCCCGTGGCCACGAGCAAGCCGTGCAGAATCGCGAGCGGCGGGGGAGGAGCGCCCGGCACGATGACGTCCACCGGCAGGACCTCGTGGATGCCCGTCCCCGACGCGAAACTCGGGGTGAAGACGCCGCCGCTCGATGCGCACGTGCCGACCGCGATCACCCGCTTGGGCGTCGGCATCGCGTCGTACGCTTTCCGCAGCGCCCACCGCATGTTCGCGGTCCCAGGCCCGACCACGAGCAGGATGTCCGCGTTCCGGGGCGTCGGCGTGATGAAGAATCCGAGCCGGTGCATGTTGTAGTAGGGATTGTTCAGCTGTTTGACCTCACTCAGGCACGCTCCGCAGTCCCCGGCGTCAACGACCAGGATATGCGCGGATCGATGAAACGCTCGACCGAGCGGGGCGCTCGGCTGTCCATCCCCGGACGTCGCCCGGGCCCATTCATAACCCGACTCCCACCCGATTGGGTGGGCGACGCCTCGGACGCAGCGGTAGCAGTGCACGCAGCGTGCCGGATCCACGACGATGTGCCCGTCCGACGCGGTGAGGGCTCCGGTCGGGCAGCGGGCGATCAAGTCCGCGCCGGTGGTCGGGCTGACCGCGCCGCCGGCCGGCCGGCCGGGCGACGTCCCCGGCGTGTCGTCCGGCGCGGCCGGATATCGCGTGGTGCGGACCGGCGTCGACAGGCCCTTCCACACCCAGGTGGTCATGCGCGCCTCCTAGCGGTCGCACTCCGCGGCCGACAGGCCGAGGGTGGCCAGGATGATCGGGAAGTCTTGGAACGCGAAGTTCTCAGCCGCAAGATGCAGGCCGTGCCAGTTGATGAATGAGGGCGTCACGGCCCGATAGCGTTCGAGCCGTCCGTCCTCGCCGATTCGGACCCAATGGAACGTGGCTCCGCGCGGCGCCTCCGCCCACCCAAACGCCGCTCCCGATGCGGTCCGCACCGGCACACGGACCGGTCCGTCCGAGAGTTGGTCGGCACTCTGGCGCATCAGGGCCGCGGATTGTTCGGCTTCGGCGAACAACACTAAGAGCCGGGCGTATCCGTCTCCGGCGGTTTCCTGCGGCACCTCGAACGCGAGTCGCTCGTACCCAGCGTACGGCTGCGCGCGGCGCAGATCCCGGACGATGCCCGAGGCCCGGGCGACGGGCCCCACGAGCCCGTGGGTCCGCGCCGCGACTTCGGGGATCGCGCCCACGCCTTCGATCCGGTCGAGAAAGCTGGTGGAGAATCGCACCATCTGACGGAGGTCCCGGAGGCGCCGCAGGACATCCGCCGCCGCCGCGGCGGCCTCGCGGCATGCCGCGGTCGCCACGTCCCGCGCGAGACCGCCCGGGACGTTCAGCCCGAACAAATACCGGTGCCCGGTGAGCGCCCCGGACAGCCGCAGGAGGTCTTCCTCCAGCAGCGCCGCCTGGCTGGTCGCCACGGCCAGGGCCGTGGAGTCGCAGATCGCTTCGATCGCGGCGGCATGGTGACGGAGCCGCTCGAGCTCCGCCAACAGGACGCGAAGCGCCTGCGCCCTGAGCGGGACGACAACCTCCGAGATCGTCTCGACCGCGCGGCAGAACGCGAGCGAGTGCGCGAACGCGGAGGTGGCCGAAAAGCGTTCCGCGAGCAGCAGTGCATCGTCCACCGTCCGGCCCTCGGCGCTCTTCTCAATGGCTCGGTAGTTGTAGAAGAGACGGGGAAAGATGCGGATCACGTCCTCGCCGACGGTTTCGAGCAGAAACAAAGCGCTTTCCGTGATGCCGGAGTACACCGGGCCGACGGGCATGAGAAAGGCTCCGGGCTCGGCCACGAGTCGCAGCGGGGCCCAGGCGTCGTCAGGAGCCGGATAGGGCGGGCGTGCGGTCGGGTCAAAGGCCCGGCGCATCGGGGCGACCTGCTCCGGCCACGTGTCGTTGTGGAGGACGAAGTCGCCCAGGCGCGGATGCCCCTCGAACACCAGGCCGAAGAGATCCTCCGCCTCTCGCTCATGCCAGTCTGCGGCGTGGACCTCGACGCTGATACTGGGTACCGTCTCCGACGGTTTGGCGCACTCCGTGACCACGTGGATCTGCCCGGGCGTGGGGCCGTAGAACAGATACCGCAGCACCCAGGCCGCGGGCGTGTCTTCGACGACCAGCCCTCCAAACGCGCAGCCCAGACCGGCGAACAGCCACGCGCACACCTGACGCAGGCGTTGGGGGGAGCACTCGATCGTCGCGACGTCCTGGGCCATGTTCTCGCGGACCCGCACGTCGATCCATCGCGACGCGGCCGCGGACCGCACGTCCGCGATCCTCATCTCGGCTGGCTGCGCAGGACTCACGTCTCTCTCACCTCCCGATCCAGCGCGCGGCTTCGGACAGGAGCTCGAACACCGGACGCGGCACGTACAGGCCAAGCGCCACCACCGGGACCACGGCGGCGGCCAGCGCCACGACGCAGGCGGCGGGAAGGCGTGGCCGCCCGGATGCGCCGGTCGGAGATCCAAACACCATGCGGTTCACGTGCACCATAATGGCCACAAACCCGACGATCACACACGCGGCGAGGAGCGCGACGACGACCGCGTGCCCCTCGGACACCCCGGCGCGGAAAATCGCGAACTCGCTGAGGAAGACCGCGAACGGAGGCGCTCCCGCGATGGCCAGGCCTCCCAGGAGCAGCGCGATCCCGGCGACCGGAGACGTCCGTACGAGCCCCCGGATCGAGCCCGTGTCCCTGGTGTTCGTGACGATCACCGCTGACCCGACGGCAAGGAAGCAGAACGCCTTGGTGACCGAGTGCGTGAGGAGCTGGGCGACGGCCCCATAGGACGCGAGCGCGCCCCCGAGGCCCGCGGCGACCAGGATGATGCCCATGTGCTCGATCGTGGAGTAGGCGAACAGGCGCTTATAGTCGCTCGTCTGCAGGATCAGGAACACCGCGACCGCCACCGACAGCAGGCCGAAGGCCAGGAGCGCGCCGCTGACATGCACGGCCGGCACCGAGACCGCCACCGGGACCAGGCGCAACACGACATACAAGACCGCCGTGGCCTCCGCGCCGGACAGCAGCGCGCAGATGGGAGAGGGCGCGTAACTGTACGCCGCGGGGATCCATGTGTGGAGGGGCACGAGTCCGATCTTGGCCCCGAAGCCGACCAGCACCAGCAGAAACGCCATCTGAATGACGCCGGCCGGCATGTGCGGGGCCGCGGCCACGAGGCCATCCCACGTGAACGCCCGTCCCCCCGCGGTCCACAGCGCCCAATACATGAGGAGCACGCCCAGCAGGGCGATGGCCGCCCCCATGAGGGTGAGGACGACGTACTTCCAGGCGGCCTCGAGCGCGCCCCGCGTGCGATCAAAGCCGACGAGGAACACGGAGAGGAGCGTGGTCAGCTCGATCATGATCCAGACCAGCGCGGGCTCGAGGACCAGCGGCACGAGGAGCAGCGACGAGACGAACAGATTGTAGTTGATGTAGTAGCGCCGCTCCGCCGCCGGATCCGCCGGCGCGAGTCTCGCGGGGACGTAGCCCCACGAGAAGATCGCGGCGCTCACGTTGACCGCGGCGACGAGCAGCAGCACGAGCGCGCTCAGACCGTCGCAGGCGATCCACCCCGGCACGGCCACGATTGTCGTGCCGGCAGCGCCGAGCAGCGCCGTGCGCGCGGCGCCCGCCGCCGCGAGCACGGCGGCGGCGATCGTCCCCGCCGCGGCGATGCGCCCCCGCGGCCGGAGCAGGGCGCACAGCGCCGCCAGCAGCGGGAGGATGGGGATCAGGAGCAGCATCATGCGTGGCCCTCGTCACCGCGCTCCACCAGGTGCACGATGTCGGTGGTGCCGACGTGCTCGTGGATCGCCTGGGTGAGGATGCCCATGACCAGGACTATCACCAAGACATCGAACGAGGCCGCTAGTTCGGCGATCAGCGGAAGGCCGGGGGCGATCGACACGCCCGCGAGGAATGCCCCGTTCTCCATGGCCAGGAGCCCTATCAGCTGCGGGACGGCTTCACGGCGGGTGACCAAGGTGAACGCGCCCAGGAGCAGGCCCGCGAGTCCGATCGGGAGATTCACGCGGACGAATTCTGTCTGATGTGACAGGAGCGGCCCGGCGATCAAATACGCCGCGACCGTGAGCCCGAGGGCGATCAGCAGGGAGGCGGGCACGTTGATCAGCTGTGAGAGCTCGCGGTGCGTGTAAATCTCACCGCTGACCGTACGGCGCAGCAGCCACGGGAGCAGGATGGCTTTGACCCCAATCGTGATCAGGCCGACGGCGAGGAGATCCGGTGTCCCGAGCGCCGTGCCCAAGATCAGCGCCGAGGCGCCGAGCAGGACCGATTCGAGGACGAATACCGCGAGGCACGCCTGCACCTGCCGCACCACGACGAGCCCGACCGCGGTGAGGAGAAACAGCGCTCCCGCCAGATCATTGAGCGCGGGCATCCAGGTCGACTGCACCATACGTCGCCCCCTTGGCTAGAAGACGCGCGTGATCATCGCGATCGTCGCGATGACAAATGCCGCGCCCAGAAACTCGGTAATGCGGAACAGGCGGAGCTTGGCCAGGGACGACTCGATCGCCGTCAACACCAGCAGCAGGATGACGATCTTCAGGAAGACGACCGGGATCGCGAGCAGCACGGCGCCGACCGACGCCCGTGTGGCCAAGCCCCACGGGGTCACGAGCACGTTGAGAAAGACGAGTTGGAGCACCATGAACTTCATCGCCCCGCCCCACTTCATGAGTGCGGCCCCGCGGCCCGAATACTCGAGCCCTTTTGACTCGTCGATCATCGCGAGTTCGAAATGTCCCGTCGCGCTGTCGACCGGAATCCGTCCCGTCTCTGCGAGCAGCAGCATCAAAAAGGCGATCATCAGCAGCACGTGGCCTGGCTCGAAGAAGTTGGACGGCGGGGTGACCCACTGCTGCTGGACGATGTACGGAATCGTCGAGCCGGCCACGAACGAGATGGTGAAGAACACGATCATGAACACCGGCTCGGCGAGAAATCCGACCATCCGGGTGCGGCTCGCGCCCATGGGCCCATAGGGGTTGGTGGTGTCCACCGCCGCCAGGGCGGCGAAGAACCCGCCCAGTGCGAGCAGAAACCCCGCCCCGAGCATGTCCGACATGAACGCGAAAAAGAGCGGGTAATCCGTGAGCGCGGGGATGAGCAGTGTGACAAACAGCGGCATCGTGAACACGATATAGGGAGCGGCTCGGAAGATCCACGAGCTCTGGTCCGAAACGACCTCGTCCTTCGAGAAGAGCTTCCACAGATCTCGGTACGGCTGCCAGATCGTCGGGCCCCGCCTCGACTGGACGCGCTCTTTCAGACGGTCGAGGAGACCTTTGACCAGCGGCGATAACAGCAGCACGGTCAGGGCTTGGATGATATTGAAAAGAATCCGGTCGTCCACTCCACACCTCCGACGCCTCAGGGCACGGCCAGTCCACTGCCGCCGTGGCCCGCGGTCGTCCAGACAACACAAAAGCCTCTGCGGACCCGGAGCGGGCAGCAGAGGCTATCAGCGTGGATCACGCGGTTATATGGCGAGCCTCATCGCCAAGAGCCGAACTGGGGCGATCGTCGTACGACGCCGATTATACCCGGAGAGCGGTGCAGCGACAAGCCCCGGCACCTCGCGTTCGCCGGCGGCCGTGCGCATTCCCGTCGACACACCCCGCGCCGGCGCGCCGCCGAATTTGACGGCGTCTGGGGCGGTTCGTATAATCGGGTAGACAGGGAGACAATTGAATAGCCGCAATGTGACGGCGATGAAGCTCGCCGAAACCGCCTCCGAGCGGGTAGCCGAAAGGTCTCGGTGGCCGATGGCTTCTACAGGACGCAGCTGTAGAGGTCATTTTTGTTCCTGGGGGTGGCGACCGTGAACACGCCCGCAGAGGTCGGGGCGATCGCGGAACGGATCCGGCAGCAGGTGAGTCGCGTGATCGTCGGCAAGGACGCCGTGATTGAGTTGCTACTCGTCGCGTTGCTGAGCGAAGGGCACGTGTTGCTGGAGGACGTGCCCGGTATCGGGAAGACGATGCTGGCGAAGGCGGTCGCCCGCAGCATCGGCGGGACGTTCCGACGAATTCAGTGCACACCCGATCTGCTCCCGACCGATATTTTGGGCGTGTCCGTCTACCGCGACCAGGGAGACGCGTTCCAATTTTATCCCGGGCCGATCTTCAGCCACGTACTGTTGGTGGACGAGATCAACCGGGCAACCCCGCGCGCGCAGTCGGCGCTCCTGGAAGCGATGGAGGAACGGCAGGTCACGGTCGAGGGAGAGACGCGGGCGCTCCTTCCCCCGTTTCTGGTGCTGGCCACCCAGAATCCGATCGAACTCGTCGGCACGTTTCCGCTGCCCGAGGCGCAGCTCGACCGGTTCCTGATGCGCCTGTCGCTTGGGTATCCCGACGCTGCGGACGAGGCCGCGATCCTCGACCGATTTGAGCGCGCGTCACCCCTCGACGACCTCCAGCCCTGCTCGGATCTGGACACGCTGGTGGCGGCCGCTCGAGCCATCCGTTCGGTGACGGTGGCGCCGGTCGTGCGCGATTACATCGTCGCCGTCGTCCAAGCGACGCGCAGGCATCCCGCCCTGGCGCTCGGCGCCAGCCCGCGGGCGACGCTCGCGCTGCGGCGCACCGCCCAAGCGCTTGCGGCCGTTCGCAGCCGGTCCTTCGTGGTGCCGGACGACGTCAAGGCGCTCGCCGCGCCGGTCCTGGGCCACCGGTTGCTGCCGACCGGGCAGACGCGGCTCCGCGGCACCGCCCTTCAGGAGATCGTGACGGAGATTGTTGCCGGCGTGGCGGTCCCGGCCGAAATCCCGCTGCCGTCCGGCGGGGCGGGGTCGTGAGTTCCGAGGCCTGGGTCAGCCTGCTCGTGCTCCTGTGCCTCGTTGGACTCGTCCTGCGCCAGGCGCTGCTGTTTGTGTTCGCCGTGATCGGGCTGTTGATCGTGTTGGTGTCCTGGCTCTGGCAGCGGTCCTGCTTCTCTGGGGTCACCTATCGACGGACGCTCAGCCAGCAGCGGGCCTTCTTTGACGAAGAAATTGATCTCGTCCTCGAGGTGGTGAATCGCAAGCTTCTGCCGCTCCCGTGGCTCGAGGTCGAGGATGACGTGCCGGACGCGTTGACCTTTCTCGACGCGGACCTGACCAGCTCGTACAAGCCACGCCGCCGCACGCTCGTGCACCTGTGCTCACCCCGCTGGTACGAACGCATTCGCCGCCGGTATCGTCTCAGGTGCACCCACCGCGGTCTGTACGAATTTGGTCCGGCGACGCTCCGGAGCGGCGATCTATTCGGATTGTCGACACAGCAGCGGGAGCTGTCCGACGTGGATCGGCTCGTGGTGTATCCGCGGATCGTCCCGCTTGACCACCTCGGGCTGGCTGCCCGCGGCCCGTTTGGGGACGTGGTGACCCCCCACACGCTGTGGGACGATCCCACCTATCAGGCGGGGGTGCGTGCGTATCAAGCCGGCGATTCCGTGCGCCGCATCCACTGGAAGGCCTCGGCGCGACTCCGCAGCCTCCAAGTCAAGATGGTCGAGCCCACGACCCATGCGCGTGTGGCGCTGTTCCTCGATATGTACACGCTCCGTGGACTGGCGTGGTGGGCCGGCTACGATCCGCTCATTGTCGAACTCGCGATCATCGTGGCCGCCTCCGTCGCCGCGTGGGCCGCTGAGCAGAAGCTTCCGGTGGGCCTCTACGTCAACGGGCCCCGAGTTCGCGGGACTGGCGCAGCCACGATCGCCCTGCCGCCCAGCGAGCATCCCCGGCAGTTGCAGGCGGTGCTGGAAGCGCTGGCGACGGTCGTTCCTGTGGCCACGATCGCGCTCGCGGACATGCTGGCCGCGGAGGTCCCGCAACTCCCGTGGGGCACCACGGCGATCGCCATCACGGCGCTCCCCGACCAGGAGGTGCTCACGCTGCTCGAGACGACCCGACAGCAGGGACGCGGGGTGGGTCTGGTCGTGGTGGGCACCGCCGCGCCCGCATTCGACGGAGGGCGCGTGCCGGTGTTTCACGTGCGGGGTGAGGAGGCATGGCGCGACGTCACCCACGTCGCGCTGGCGTGATCTCCGGAGGTGATCATGCCGAGCCGTCGTGACCGACGATCACCGGGCACGACGCCCCGATGAATGCCGCGGAGCGGCCGGAGGCATCCGCGGGCTGGATGCTGCCGTCACTTGTGGCCATCATGGATGCTGCGTGGATAACCCCGTATGCGCTGCTCGCCGGGACGATCTGGCTTCCTCCGGGCACGAGCCTCCTGCACCCGGTCGTCATTCTCGGGTTGCTCGCTGGTTCACAGCTCCTCACGCGGCGGTTCCTCGCGAGGACCGGCGAACGCCGGGCGGGGGCGGTGCTGGCCGCTCTTGGCGTGTTGGTCGCGGCGGGCGTCGTGGCCTGGCAGTACGGCGACGTGCGGGGGGGAGTTCCTGGTCCGCTGTGGCGCACCGCGGCGTCGGCCTTGACCGGGTCGCGGCCGGCGGCGCCCGCATGGCTCTTGGCCGTGCTCGTGTGGCGGCGCGGGCTGGTCGTCGGGCGCACGACCCTGGATTATTATGACGTGGACGCGGTGTTCAATCTCGGGCTCGCCGCGCTCGGCATCTTCGCGGTGCTGATGGCGTGCGGCAGCTCGGTCGCCGCCTTGGCGGCGGTGGCGACCGCCGCCTTTCCCTACCTGCTCGTGTTTTTCGCCGCGGGCTTGCTTGCGCTTCCGTTAGCACGGCTCGAGAGCGTGCAGCGGCTCACTCGCGCATCCGCGCGCCACACCCGGGTGTCTGGCGGTTGGTATGGGGTGCTTGGCGGTGCGGTGATCGTGCTGCTCGGGATCGCCACCCTGGCAGGCGTGGCGCTCCGGCTCGATGTCAAAGCGTTGTGGGACGCGATGGGATCAGCCGCGAACGTCCTGCTGCTCGTCATCCTCTACGTCATCGCAATTCCCCTCGGCGTGATCGTCGCGGGGGTCCTGTGGATCTTCCAACGGCTCGTCCATCCCGGGATCCATCCGTCGCTGTCACCCTTGCTGGCTCCGGCCTGGATCCAGCAGGCGGCGGCTCATCAGACGACCGGACTCCCGCCGGAGGCCGCCATGGCATTCCGGTGGGGCGTGGCGGTACTGCTGCTCATCCTCGGATCACTGTGGCTCGCCCGGTCGGTATTTCGGTTTGGGCAGCCGGGGCGGCGTCGTTCCGCCGACGAGAGCCGCGAGTCCGTCTGGTCGTGGGCCGACGTGCGCGCGTCATGGCGCGCGTGGTTTCGACGGCGCCGGCGAGGGTGGCGTGTCAGCCCTCCGGCGGACTACGGCACCGGACCGGCCGGTGCGATCCGCCGATGCTACGCGGAATTCCTGACCCTGGCCGCCGCGCGTGGGAGTTCCAGGCACACGAGCGAGACCCCCGCGGAGTTTGCCGGCGTCGTGCGCGCGGCGCACCCGAGTGTGGCGGACGCCGTCGATACGCTGACCGCGACGTACAGCCGCGCGCGATACGGACTGGCGGCACTCTCGCGTGAAGAGATCGAGGGAGCGCGTGCGGCGCTGGAGCAGATGCGGGGGACGCGATCGGCCGGGCCCGATGACACGCGGCCCCGCCGCGGTCCGGCGTAGAAGGATGGGGAGACGGCCCTGCGGATGGGGTGGGCGACTCGGTCAGCACGAGCGCTCACGCGACGCCGGGAGAGGACGTGGTGTGCATGGCACGAGTGCGGCGCTTACGATGGTTGGGACCGCAGCCGCGTGCGCTGGCCCAGCGCGACATGCTCTACCATCGCGTGATCTCGGCCCTGGGGCAGCCGGAGTGCCCGCTGTGCTATCTTCGCAACGAGGCGGTCCACCGCTATCTCGATGACGCGCTCTACGAGCAGGTCAATGACCCAGGATTACGCCACACGCTCGACCTTTCCAGAGGGTTCTGCCGCGAGCATGCATGGGCGTTGATACGTCTGGGCGACAGTCTCGCCGCGGCCATCCTTTACCAGGATCAGGTTGCGCTCGCCCAGGAGGCCATTCGGGAAGTCCAGCGGGTTGGAGGGCCACAGCGGCACGGTACCCGCGGGGCGCGTGGTGGGGCACGACGTGTGTGGCTTGTGGAACTGCTGCGGCGGAGGCGCGTGGCGCAGGTCCCGTGTCCTGCCTGCCAGATCGCCCGGGAAGCCGAGGACCGCTACGTCTCCACCCTGCTGCGGCATCTCGATGACGCCGACATGGTCGCCGCGATGAATCGATCGTCGTTTCTCTGCCTGCCCGACCTGCTCATCACGCTTGATGGTGCCGCGACGGTAGCGCAGGCGTGCCGGCTGCTCGAGATCGCGGATGCCAAATTGACCGCACTGCGCGGTGAGCTCGGGGAACTCATCAGGAAGCGCGACTACCGATTTCAAGACGAACCCCGCGGGCACGAACAAACCTCGTGGGTTCGCGCGGTCGGCCAGCTCGTCGGGTGGCCGCTCGCCGATCATCAGCGCGGGCGCACCGGCAGCCGTTGAGTCAGGCATTTGACGGCCTCTCCTGACGGAACCGCGCCGCCCGGCGCCGCTCCGGCGCACTCGCGAGGTAGAATGGTATCGTGCGGTCCGTTCGGATGCTGTTTCTCTTCGTGGACGGCGTGGGGTTGGGCGACATGGACCCCGCGACGAACCCTTTCGTGCGGGGACGCACCCCCACGCTCCGGGCGCTGTTGGGTCAGCCGCTGGCCGGCCGCGATCCGGTGGGAACCGACGCGGCGACGCTCCTCCCGCTCGACGCGCGCCTCGGCGTGAGCGGGCTGCCGCAGAGCGCGACCGGCCAGACCGCGCTCTTGACCGGCGAGAACGCGCCCGCGCTGCTCGGCCGGCACGTGACGGCCTATCCGACCCCGACCCTCCGGACGCTCCTCGCCTCGCACGGCGTCTTCGTCCGATTGGGCGAGGCCGGGGTGTCGACGGCGCTAGCCAACGCGTACACCGACGCGTACTTCGAGGCGGTGGCGTCCCGCCGGCTCCGGCACGCGGCGGTCACGCTCAACGCGCTTCAGGCCGGCGTGCGCATCCGCGGGCTGGAGGACCTCCGTGCCGGCCAGGCCGTCTTCCACGACCTCACCAACACCGGCCTCGGACGGCACGGCATCGACGTGCCGGAGGTGACGCCCAAGGACGCGGGGCGGCGGCTCGCGGAGATCTCGTCGACGCACGCGTTCACGCTGTTCGAGTTCTTTCAAACGGACCTGGCGGGGCACGGGCGCGCCGGCGACCCGATCGAGGTCGTGGAGCGTCTGGATGCGCTGCTCGGCGGAATTCTCGACGCGGCCGATCTCCGCGAGACGCTCGTGCTCGTCACGAGCGACCACGGGAATCTGGAGGACGGGGGCACCCGTGCGCACACGCTCAATCCCGTGCCGGCACTGCTCATCGGCGCCGGCCGCCGGGACCTGGCGCCGCGGCTGCGCGCGATCACGGACGTGGCGCCGGCGTGCGTGGACCTTCTGACCGCGGGCGTGCCGGTCCCGTGAACGAGCGGGCGCTCCGGGTGCTGGGGCTCCCCACCGTGCTCGACCGGCTCGCGGGGCGCACCGCGTCGGTCGCCGGCCGCGAACGAGCGCTCGCGCTCGTGCCGTCCGCCGATCTCGAAGAGGTCGAGCGCCGGCAGCGGGAGACCACCGAGGCGCGCTTCCTTCTCGAGCACGCCGGCGGGCTCCCGGTCCGCGGCGTGCGCGATATTCGCGCACCCGTCCACCGCGCCGGCATCGGCGGGGCGCTCGCCCCGCGCGAGCTGCTGGACGTGCGCGACTCGCTCGCGGCCGGCCGGCTGCTCCGGGGGTTTGTCGTCGGGCGGGCCGAGGACGTGCCGGCGCTTGCGGACCTCGCCGAGGGGATCGAGGTGTTCACGGAGATCGAGGCCGAGATCGCCGGCGCCCTGAACGACGAAGGGATCGTGCTGGATTCCGCGAGCCCCGAGCTCGCGAAGATCCGGCGGGAGCGGCGGAGCGGCGAAGCGCGGCTGCGCGAGCGGATGGAGCAGGTGCTGCGGACACCGGCGCTCGCCCGCATGCTGCAGGACCCGCTCATCACGATCCGCGGCGACCGGTTCGTGGTGCCGGTGCGCGCGGAGTTTCGCGAGCAGTTTCCCGGCGTGGCGCACGATTCGTCGTCGAGCGGCATGACGGTGTTCATGGAGCCGCTCGCCGCGGTGCCGCTCGGCAACCGGCTGCGCGAGCTCATGTCCGCCGAGCGGGAGGAGATCTCGCGGATCCTGACGGCCCTGAGCGCGCTCGTGGGCGAGTCCGCGGAGCGCATCACGGACACGCTCGGCGTGCTCGCCGCCCTCGACCTCGACGCGGCGAAGGCGCAGCTCAGCGCGGAGCTTAGCGCGGCGACCCCGCACCTGAACGCCGACGGCCGCGCCGACCTGCGCGCGGCCCGGCACCCGCTCCTGACCGGGATCGTCGTGCCGATCGACATTCGGATCGGCGACGCGTTCCGCACCCTCGTGATCACCGGGCCCAACACCGGCGGGAAGACCGTCGCGCTGCGGACGCTCGGCCTCCTGACGCTGATGGCGGAGTGCGGCCTGCACGTCCCGGCGGCGCCGGAGAGTCAGGTCGCGGTGTTTCCGAGCGTCTACGCGGACATCGGGGACGAACAGAGCATCGAGCAGAACCTGTCCACGTTCTCGTCGCACCTGCGCGCGATCGTGGAGATTTTGTCCTCACTGACGGAGACGCCGCCCGGTCCCGCGCGGGCGCTCGTGCTGCTCGACGAGGTCGGCGCCGGCACCGATCCGACGGAGGGCGCGGCGCTCGCGCGCGCGATTATCGAGACGCTCCACGCCCGGGGCGTGTGCACAGCCGTCACGACCCACTACAACGAGCTGAAATCGCTCGCGTTCACCCACCCCGGCGTCGAGAACGCCTCGGTCGAGTTCGACGAGGTGACGCTGCGCCCGACGTATCGGCTGCTGATCGGCACCCCCGGCCGCAGCAATGCGCTGGCCATCGCGGCGCGGTTGGGGCTCGAGTCCGACGTGATCGAGCGGGCGCGCGGCTATCTGTCGCGGCAGGCGACGGACCTGACGCGCGTCATCGAGCGGGTGGAAGAGGAGCGCGACGAGCTCTCGGGCGAACGCGCGGCGCTGGCGCGCGAGCGGGCGGAACTGGCCCGCGCCCAGGCACGCGCGCGGGAGGAGCTCCAGCGGATCGCGGAGGATCGCCGGCGCACCCTCGAGCGGGCCCAGGCGGAGCTCGCCGCCCTGCAGCGCCGGGGGCGGCAGGAGCTCGAGGCGCTGCTCGGGGCCCTGCGCGCGAAGCCCACCCCCGCCGCGACCGCGCGCGTGCGGGAGTACCTCCGTCGGGTCAGCGAGATCGCGGACACCTACGCCGCCGAGACGCGGACGGAGGCGCCCGGGGAGGTGCCGGAGGACGTGCGGGCGGGCGACGAGGTGCTCGTCGCGTCGCTCGGGCAGCGGGGCACGGCCCAGGGACCGCCTGACGCGCGTGGGGACGTGGAAGTGCAGCTCGGCGCGCTCAAGGTGCGGGTGCCGCGCGACGACCTGCGGCGACCGGTTGGCGCCGCGCCGGCCGCCCCGGCGGTCGCGCCGCGCGGGGTGACGACATTCGATCGGACGGTCAGCGTGCCGTCGTCGATCCATCTCCGGCGCATGACGACGGAGGAGGCGCTCGCGGAGCTCGACAAATATCTGGACGACGCGACCCTGGCTGGCCTGCCCCGGGTGACCGTGATCCACGGGAAGGGTACCGGCACGCTGCGCCGCGCGGTCCACGACCACCTGGCCCATCATCCCGAGGTGGCGTCCTACCGCCTCGGGGGAGACGGCGAGGGCGGCAGCGGGGCGACGATCGTGGAGTTGGGACGCCGATGACCGACCACGGGACCGGAGGACATCACGGGCACCATCATGGGCCCGTTACCGCGGGGTCGACGCGCGCGCTCCTGTGGACGCTCGCGGTGACCCTGCTGCTGATGGCGATTGAGGCCGTGGGCGGATGGCTGACCGGCAGCCTCGCGCTGCTCGCCGACGCCGGTCATCTCCTCGTCGACGTCGGCAGCTTGGCCGTGAGCCTGATCGGCGGCTGGATCGCGATGCGCCCCGCGACCGCGCAGATGTCCTACGGCTACCGGCGCGCGGAGATGTTCGCCGCGGTGACGAATGGGCTGGCGTTGTGGGCGATCGCCGCGGCGATCGTGTACGAGGCGGTGCGCCGCCTCGCGACGCCGCATCCGATCGTCGCGTCCGGGATGCTCGGCATCGCCGTCCTCGGCCTCGTGGGCAACCTCGCGAGCTCGGCGCTGCTCGCGCCCGCGCGCGGCACCAGCCTGAACGTCCGTGCCGCGCTGGCGCACGTCCTGGCGGACGCCGCGGCCGCCGTGGGGACGATCGCCGCGAGCCTGGTGATTCTGACGACCGGGTGGACCGCCGCGGATCCGCTGGTCAGCCTCGGCATCGCCGGGGTGCTGATCGTGATGGCGTGGCCGATTGTGGGGCACGCCGTCGAGGTCTTGATGGAGGGCACGCCGCGCGGCGTGTCGATCCCCGAGGTAGACGCGGCGATGCGCGGCGTCCCCGGCGTGCTCGGCATTCACGACCTCCACGTGTGGTCGGTGACCTCCGGCGTGCCGGCGGTCACCGGCCACGTCCTGATCGCCGACCCGGCGTCCGCCCAGCGGATCCTCGTCGACCTGTGCGCGCTGCTGCATGACCGGTTCCATCTCGGGCACGTCACGCTGCAGATGGAGACGGAGCCGCTGGACGCGCCGTGGCATCCGAACTGCGGGCCGGAGGTGCCGGTCCCGGTCGCGCCCGCACGCGGTGATGGCGCATTCCGATCGGGGTGACGCGCCCGCCGGTGGTCCGGGCGGCGGGTCAGTGCTATAATCCGGGCGTGGCAACGTTGAGCCCGAACGAGCAGCTCGCCCTTCTGCGACGCGGCACGGTAGAGATCATCAGCGAAGAGGCGCTGCTCGAGAAACTCGGGCAGGGGCGCCCGCTGCGCGTCAAACTCGGGCTGGACCCCACCGCTCCCGACATTCACATTGGCAACGCGATCGTGCTGCAGAAGCTCCGGCAGTTTCAGGATCTCGGCCACGAGGCGATCCTCGTGATCGGCGACTTCACGGGGCTGATTGGGGACCCCTCGGGCAAGTCCGAGACCCGTCCCGCGCTGTCCCCCGAGGAGATTCAGCGGAACGCCGCCACCTATCGGGAACAGTACAGCCTGATCCTTGATCCCGCGCGCACCCGTGTCGTGTTCAACAGTGAGTGGCTGAGTCCGATGACCTTCTACGACGTGATCAAACTGGCGAGCCGGGCGACCGTGCACCGGCTGCTCGAGCGCGACGACTTCGAGAAGCGATTCCGCGAGCATCTGCCGATTCATCTGCACGAGCTCCTGTACCCGCTCTGCCAGGGATACGATTCCGTCGCGATCGAGGCGGACGTGGAGCTCGGCGGGACCGACCAGAAGTTCAACAACCTCATGGGGCGGGAGCTGCAGCGCGAGTTCGGGCAGGCGCCGCAGGTGGTCCTGCTGACCCCGCTCCTGCCCGGCCTCGACGGGGTCCACAAGATGAGCAAGAGCCTCGGCAACGCGATCGGGATCACCGAGCCTCCGAGCGTGATGTTCGGCAAGGTGATGTCGCTGCCCGACCACCTGATGGGCGCGTACTTCGAGTACTGCACGCTCGTGCCGCTCGAGGTCGTGCGCGACCTGGAGGCGGCGCTGCGCGAGGGGCGCGCACACCCGCGCGACATCAAGCTGCGCCTCGCGCGCGAGATCACCGCCCGCTACCACGGGGAGGCCGCGGCCCGCGCCGCGGAAGAGGAGTTCGCCCGGGTGTTCCGCGCGCACGAGCTGCCTGACGAGATTCCCGAGGTGCCGCTGCCGCGCGAGCTCGTGCGGGACGGCACGGTCCGCCTCGCACATCTGCTGGTGGCGCTCGGGCTGGCCGAGTCGAACGGCGAGGCGCGGCGCGTGATCAGCCAGGGCGGGGTCAGCCTCGACGGCAAGCGGATCCCGCAGGACGCCGCCGCGCTGGTCGCGGACGGCGTGCTCGCCCGCGACGACGTCGAGTATCCGATCCGCGTGCGCGACGGCCTTCTGGTGCGCGTGGGCCGGCGGCGGTTCGCGCGCGTGCGGCTCGGCGCGTGAGCCGGTCCATCGTCGCGGACCGCGGACGTGCGCTGGCCCCGGAGCCCGGGGTCGCGGCCGTCGAGGCGGGCGCGGACGCGGCGGTCCCGCCCTGGGAAGACATGCATCTCCCCGCCGGCGTGTACCGGTGGGGGCTCGCGTCGTGCGCGGTGCTCGGCGCCGCGCTGCGCGTCGCCCACCTGACGCGCCCCTTCAACCGGCTCATGGCCTGGAACGAGGGGCACTACGCGATGACCGCGCTCAACTTCGACCGCTACGGGCTGTGGGCGCAGCGCAATGAGCTCGGCGTCGACCGGACGTTCTCTCCCGGCGTTCCGTGGATGATCTGGGCGTCCTTCAAGCTGTTCGGCCCGAGCGAGTGGGCGGCCCGGCTGCCGATCGTCGTCTGCGGGGTCATCGCCGTGGTGCTGCTGGGCGTGCTCGTCCGGCGGGTGCTCAGAAGCGAGCAGATCGCGCTGATCGCGGCGGCGTGCGTTGCGGTGGCGCCCGGCCTCGTGTACTTTTCCCAAAACGTGCAGCTCGACACCCCGAGCATCTGCGCCGCGCTCGCGGGAGCCGTGTGCATGGTGCGGTATCGCGACACCCGGCGAACGGGCGCGCTCGTCGGGGCCGGGGTGTTTCTCATGCTGGCGATCTGGTTCAAGTTCACCGCGGCGCTGTTGTATCCGGTGTTCCTCTGGTGGTGGTGGCCCGTGCGCCCCGCGCGGCTGTCCCGCGCCGCGGCGGCCGCGGCCGCGTTCGTCGGGCTGACCGTGCTGCCGAGCTTCGCGTGGATCGCGACCCGCTGGTTTGCGCGCGACGCGAGCGGGGAGTTTTTCCACCGGGACTGGACGCTGCGGGGCCTCGTGAAGGCGCTGTCGGAGATTCCGCTCTCGGTTGAGGCGCACTTATTCGTCCCGCTGTTCCTGCTGCTGCTCGGCGGCCTGGCGATCGCCGGGCGGTGGCGGTCGCGCCTCGGATGGATCTGGCTGTGGTGCGCGCCGTGGCTGGTGACGTACGTCGTCGCGCCGTGGGACAGCCTCACGAACCGGTACTACGATCTGCCGGCGACCTACGTGCTGGTGACGCTCGCCGCGCTCGCGGTGTGGCGGACGCGGCTGCCGCGGCCCCGGGGGCGGTCGTGGCCGCCGCGGCCGGTCGCGCTGGCGCTCGCGGCCGTGCTCGCGCTGACGGTCGCCTACGACCTGTGGGATCCCACCGGCGACCGCCTCGCCCGCGCGGCGATGACGCACGCGCCGGCGATCGATCCCGTCCCATTCTATTCGGCGCGCCTCGTCGCGGCGCTGCCGCCGGGCCGGACGATCGTGGACACCCCGCAGACGATGTTCTACGCCGGCGGGGATCCGCGGTGGATCGACTACACGGGCGGGGACGTCCGGTGGAAGATCGACGGGGAGTGGTACGATTACATCGTGCTGAACGACTACGGGCACGGCCAGGAACCGTATTACGTCATCGACGACGCGCTGCGCACGGAACTCGCGGCGCACGGCTACGTGCAGATCGGTCCCGCGGTGTGGGCCCACGTGCGTACACGCATCGCGGATCTCGGCGGCTACCGGGATCCGAACGTGCCGCCAGGCGCGCCGTGGGCATGGATGGGGGGCGCGCGGCCGTGAGCGGCGCGGCGGACCCGGCGGCGGGGCGCGCCGGGCTGGCCCGCGACGTCCCGCTGACCCCGGCGGTGCAGCTCGGCGGCATCCTCGTGCTCGCCGCGGTCCTGCGCCTGTTTGCCCTCGACCGTGCCAACTACGTCGAGGCGGACGAGACGTTCACGGTGTGGGTGGCGCAGCACGGCTGGTCCGCGATCGTCCCGCTGCTGCGTCTCACCGACACGCATCCGCCCGGCTTCTACGTGCTCATGAAGGCGTGGATCTCGATCGCGGGCCACGATCCGGTCGCGCTGCGCCTGCCGGCGGTCGCCTTCGGCGTCGCGTCGGTGTGGTTGACGTTCCTGCTGATGCGGCGCCTGGCCGCGACGCCGGTCGCGCTGCTCGCCGCGCTGCTCGTGGCCGTGGCGCCGCTCGAGATCATGGTGAGCCAGCAGGCGATGGCATACGGGCTGCTGACGGTGCTCGCGCTCGGCGCCACGCTGGCGCTCGTGTCGGCCGCGGAGCGGAGCACCGTCGGCCGGTGGGCGGCGTACGCCGCGTTGGCGGCGTGCCTCGCGTACACGCAGTACCTCGGCATCCTCCTCGTCGCCGCGCACGGCATCTGGATCTGGCGGTATCACCCCGCCGTGCTCCGGCCGTGGGGCGGGGCGGTGCTCGCCGCGGCGGTGGCGTTCGCGCCGTGGGTGCCGTCGATCGCCGCGCAGAGCGCGCAGGTCGTGGGCGGGCAGTGGTACCGGACGCACGGGGCCGTGCTGAATTTTGGCGATCTCCTCGGGCTGTTCGCGTTCGGCGGCGGGTTGTTTGGCAGCGCAACCTACTTCAGCCCGGGACAGGTGACGCTGCTCGAGCAGGCGATCATCTTGCTCCCGTTCCTCGGGGCGCTCGCGCTCGGACTGCGCGCCACCGACGATGCCGGCCGCCCATCACGCGGGCTGCTCGCGCTCGTCCTCGGGGTGCCGATCGGGATCGGCCTCGTGTTCGGCTTCTTCCGCCCGGTGTTCGCGCCGAGGTGGTTCGTGTTTCTGGCGCCGTTTTACGCGATGGTTGTGGCGCGCGGGATCAGCGCGGGCGCGGATCTGCTGATGGCCGAGCGCCATCGCGTGGTGGCGTGGCTCACCGTGTTTCTCCTCCTGTACAGCGTGCCGGTGTTGAGCGGGTATTACCGCAGTCAGCCGCCGGAGGGGTGGCTGACCGTGACCGAGGCGGTGCGGCCGCAGGTTGAGCCAGGCGATGCGTTCATCTTTCTGACCCCAGAGGCGGAGATGCGCTTACTGTACTACTTCCCCGGCAACTGGCCCCCGAACGTGGTGCTGACGCCGGTCGGCGAGATCTTTCGCAGCGACCGACACGCCGCGCTCACGCCCGCGCAGATCGAAGCGCTTGCGCATCAGTATCGGCGCGTGTGGATCGTGCTCACGGCGCCGTTCTATTCGTCGGTGCGCAACGAGCTCGGTCCCGCAATCCGCGCGTCATTCCATCCGATCGCGGGCCGGGCGTTCCAGATCGCGTTTGTGGCGCTGTACGCCTCCAACACGCCCCCGAACCCGTAGAACGCAGCCAAATCATCAAACGTGTGCTCCTTTTGCTCGCGATTCTTGTGCGCTTTTCAGTCATTTTCTTCACCACGGGCCCCGTATCATGGCCGACAGGATTGCAAACTTCCTTCGGGAGGCGTAGAGCAAACTCTCTATTGATTCAGGGTGTATACCACGGCACACTGATACCGAACAACTGATCGGAACCGGGCCCCCTCCCGGGTCTCAAATCCATTCAGCCGGGGTACGTTGCTAGCGTATGCCGCGCATATACCGCTTTCGACTGTATATGGTGAGTCGCGGTATCGTTGTCGCGTGTCATTAAGTGGGAGGGACGGAGACTTTCAGACAGGCGCGTCGGGCACGATAAGGGCAAACTTGGGGTAACCCAGGGACGCAAAGCCACCGGGCCAGATGCTTGGGTCAGCGGGGCTGCCGAAGCCGGAGACGGGACGCATCGCTCTGACTTCGTTCTGCTTTTTGGGCTGTTTCGGGGGGCGCGCGATAGTGTGCCGAGTCGAACGGTCGGCTCTCACCGGTCTGGGTCGTGCCGCGCGGCGGCGCGCCCGGGCATGGAGTTGGACGACCCCGAATGGAATCGGCGGCACATCGACGTGGCCGGCGGCGCGCCGCCGGTCGAGACGTATTCCGGAAGCGCGCCAGGGCGGTTTGTGAGCGTTGGGACGGCGTAGCGCTCGCGGCACGTGGTCCCGCGTCCGGAGGGACGCCTGCTGCGCGGCGGTGATCGTCGCGCTGGTGGTGTCGCTCCAGGGCGCCGCGCTCGTCATCCCGGCGGAGGCGCAGAGCTGTATCTCGAACGGCATGGGCACCACCGACTGTGAGGTCCCGACCGGCAACTTCACGTATAACACGGCGATCACCGACACGAACCTCGTCATCAACACAACCAGCCCCAACAACGGCACCCTCACACTCGGCGGCACGAACACCCAGACCAATACGACGATCGATGCTGGGCAGATCGACGTCAGCGCAGCCGTCAACCTCGGCGGCTCGGGAGCCGGGCTCACCCTGACGATCGGCGGCTCGCAGGCCGGCGGTGGCAATACGTTTGGCAATCTGCTCGAGACGACGGGATTCACGTGGAACGGCGGCATCACGACCGGCGGGACCGGCGGGGACCTGAGCGTCAGTTCGGGACAGTCGGGGACGTTCACCGGGAACATCAATAACGCGGCCGCCCTGGACGTCGGAAGCAACGGCACGGGGACCGTCACGCTGTCCGGAATCATCAGCGGCGCCGGGGCACTCACGCTGAACGGCGGCACGCTGCTGCTGTCCGGGACGAACACGTACACGGGCGGAACGACGATCGCGGCCGGCACGCTCCAGGTCGGCGCGGACGCGAAACTCGGCAACGCCGCCGGGAGCGTCACGTTGAACGGCGGCATCCTGGAGGCGACGTCGACCTTCGCGTCGGCGCGGAACATCACGCTCGGCGGGGGTACCTTCCAGCCGGATAGCGGGGTGACGCTGACGCTCTCGGGGGTGCTGAGTGGGTCGGGCGGTTCGACCCTGACCGGGGCCGGGACGCTCGTGCTGAGCGGGACGAACACGTTTACCGGCGGCATCAGCGTCACGACGGGCACCCTCTCATTCGGCGCGGACAACAACCTCGGCGACCCGAGCAACAACATCACCCTGAACGGCGGAACGCTCCTCACCGCGGGCAACTTTGCCTCCGCCCGCAACATCGCGCTGAGCAACGGCGCCACCATCACGGCCAACACCAACACCTACACCCTCTCCGGCGTCCTGAGCGGGACCGGCGGGCTGAACGTCAACGGCGCCGGGCGGCTGGATCTCACGGGCACGAACACGTTCACGGGCGGGGTCACGGCGACGACCGTACAGCTCCAAGTCACGGCTGATAACCAGTTGGGGGACCCGTCGAACTCGATCACTCTCAATAACGACGCCAGGCTGTTTATCTCCTCCGGCTTCGCCTCGTCCCGCGCGATCACGCTGGGCGCAGGCAACGAGAACATCACCCCGTTCGCCGGGACCACCACGCTGTCGGGCGTCATCAGCGGCAGCGGCACGATGAAACCACAGGGAGGGTCCGGCGGGACGCTGGTGCTTTCGGGAACCAACACCTACACGGGCGGCACGAATGTCGATATGAGCGGGGGGGCGCTCTCGGTGAGCGCGGACGCGAACCTGGGCGCCGCCTCGGGTGGGCTCACGCTGACCTCCGCCACGTTTCAGACGACGGCGACCTTCAGCTCGGCGCGGGCCGTGACGCTGGCGGGAGGGACGATCAGCCCAAACGCCGCGACGACGCTGACGCTGTCAGGCGTCCTGAGCAGCACCGGCGGGTTGACGCTGAACGGGGCCGGCACGCTGCTGCTCAGTGGGACGAACACGTTCACGGGCGGGGACACCATCACGGCCGGGAACCTGAGCGTGGGCGCGGACGCCAACCTGGGGAACGCGGCGAACTCGGTGACGCTGAACGGCGGGGCGCTGGAGGCGAACGCGACGTTCAGCTCGGCGCGGGCGGTGACGCTGGGGGGCGGGGCGTTCCAGCCGGACAGTGGGGCGACGCTGACACTGTCCGGCTTGCTGAGCGGGAGCAGCGGGCTGACGGTGAACGGCGCGGGGACGTTGTTGCTGTCGGACGCGAGCAACAGCTACACGGGCGGCAACACGATCACGGCGGGCAACCTGAGCGTCGGCGCCAACGGCGATCTCGGGGCCGCGGCCAACGGGGTGACCCTCAACGGCGGCGCACTGGAGGCAAATGCGACGTTTGCGTCGGCGCGAGGCGTCACCGTGGGCGGCGGTGCGTTCCAGCCGGACAGCGGGGTGACGCTGACCCTGTCGGGCCTCCTGGCCGGCGCCGGTGGGCTCAATCTCAACGGGGCCGGCACGCTCGTCCTCTCCGACGCCAGCAACAGTTACACGGGCGGCAACACAATTACGGCTGGGAACCTGAGCGTGGGTGCCGACGCCGACCTGGGCGCCGCGGCGAACACGGTGACGCTCAACGGTGGAGCGCTGCAGACGACGGCGACGTTCGCCTCGGCGCGGAATGTCACGCTGGGCGGCGGGGCGATCAGCCCGAACAACGGGACGACGCTGACCCTGTCCGGGGTGCTGGGCGGCAGCGGCGGGTTGACGCTGAACGGTGCCGGGACGCTCGTGCTCTCTGCGGGCGGCAGCGGGAACACGTTCACGAACGGCGTCACGGTGACGACCGGTACCCTGCAGGTGAGCGCCGACAACCAGCTCGGCAATGCGGCGAACGGCGTGACGCTCAACGCCGGCACGCTGGAGATGAACGGGGGGATCATCACCACGGCGCGGGCGATCTCGCTCTCGGGCGGCGGCACGCTTGAGCCGTCAAGCGGAGCATGGACCGTCTCGGGGGTGATCTCGGGGAACGGCGGCCTGACCGAGACAGGCGGCGGTGTCTGGCTGACACTGTCTGGGACGAACACCTACACGGGCGGGACTGTCATTTACACCAGTCTCCTCGTATCTGCCGATGCCAACCTCGGAGCGGCAGCCGGTTCGGTGACGTTCGGGGGCGCCGATAGCTACCTGCAAATCACCTCAGGTTTCACCTCAGCGCGCAACTTCACGTTCACGACCGTTGCGAATCCCGCGAACAGCAACATCAACGTAGAGGCGGGGAGAACGCTGACCCTCACCGGGGTGCTGAGCGGGGCCGGGAACCTGATTTTGGCGAACTTCGGCACGCTGGTGGTGTCCGGCACGAACACGTATCAGGGCGGGACCATTGTCACGGCGGGCACCCTGAGCGTCGGCGCCGACGCTAATCTGGGCAACGCGTCTGGCGGCCTGACGTTGAACGGCGGCAAGTTGGTGTCGACGGCGACGTTTGCCTCGGCGCGCGCGGTGACGCTCGGCGGCGGCACATTCGGCCCGGGGGCCGCGACGACGCTCACGCTGTCGGGGCTGCTGAGCAGCACCGGGGGGCTGACGCTGAACGGGGCCGGGACGCTTCTCCTTTCGGATGCCAGCAACAGCTACACGGGCGGGAACACGATCACGGCCGGCAACCTGAGCGTCGGGGCCGACGCCGACCTGGGCGACGCGGCCAACACGGTCACACTCAACGGTGGGGCGCTGGAGGCGAACGCGACGTTCGCGTCGGCGCGGGCGATCACGCTGGGTGGCGGGGCGTTCCAGCCGGACAGCGGGGCGACGCTGACACTGTCCGGCCTGCTGAGCGGGAGCAGCGGGCTGACTGTGAACGGCGCCGGGACGCTGCTCCTCTCCGACGCGAGCAACAGCTACACCGGCGGCAACACGATCACCGCCGGGAACCTGAGTGTCGGCGCCGACGCCGACCTGGGCAACGCAGCGAACACGGTGACGCTGAACGGTGGGGCGCTGGAGGCGAACGCGACGTTCACGTCGGCGCGGAGCGTGACGCTCGGCGGCGGGGCGTTTCAGCCGGACGCTGGGAAGACGCTGACGCTGTCGGGCTTGCTGAGCGGCAGCAGCGGGCTGACGCTCAACGGGGCCGGGACGCTGATCCTCTCGGACGCCAGCAACAGCTATACGGGCGGCAACACCATCACCGCCGGCACGCTGAGCGTGGGTGCCGACGCCGACCTGGGCGCCGCCGCCAACTCGCTGACCCTGAACGGCGGCACGCTGACGGCCACGCAGACGTTCACGTCGGCGCGGCCGGTGACGCTGGGCGGCGGGGCGTTCAGCGTGAGCTCCGGGAAGACCTGGACAATGACCGACGCGATCACCGGCAGCGGCGGGCTGACGATGAGTGGGTCGGGGGAGCTGCTGCTCAACCCGCAGAGCGGCCAGAATAACACCTTCACGGGCGGCATCAGCGTGACGACCGGGACCCTGAGTGTGGGCGCGGACGCCTACCTCGGCAACGCGGCGAACAACATCACGCTCAACAGCGGCGCGATCCTGCAGACGACCGCGACTATTGGCACGGCACGGGGGATCGCGCTCTCGGGCGGCGGAGAGCTCGACGAAACAGCCGGGTTTTTGACCGCCTCAGGGGTCATCTCGGGCAGCGGCGGGCTGGTGGCGGTCGGCGGTGGGGCCATCACGCTGTCCGGGACGAACACCTACACGGGCGGTACTGCGGTGTACTCCAACCTGAGCGTGTCCGCCGACGCCAACTTGGGGAATGCGGCCGGCGGGCTCACGCTCGAAGGCAACTACGTCCTGTCGGTCACCAACAGCTTCAGCTCGGCACGGGCGGTCACGGTACCCACCACTTACGGGAACCCGAGTTTCGGCGGATATCTGTCGATCGGCGCCGGGAAGACGCTGACCCTCACGGGCGTGATCAGCGGCGCCGGGAACGTGCAGCTCGATGACGGTACCGGCACGCTCGTGCTCACCGGCACGAACACGTACCAGGGCGGGACCCTGATTTGGAGCGGGCCCCTCAGCATCGGTGCCGACGCCAATTTGGGCGCGGCCTCGGGCGGCGTGACGCTGCACACCGGCGGGACGTTAGTGACGACGGCCAGCTTCAGCTCCGCCCGGGCGGTCGCGCTCACCGGCGGCACCTTCAGTCCGAACGCGGCGACGGCGCTGACGCTGTCGGGGGTCCTGAGCAATACCGGCGGGTTGACGTTGAACGGGGCGGGCACGCTGATCCTTTCGGGCGCCAGCAACAGCTACACGGGCGGCAACACGATTGCGGCCGGCAACCTGAGCGTTGGGGCCGACGCGAACCTGGGCAACGCCGCAAACACGGTGACGCTGAACGGCGGCACGCTGGAGGCGAACGCGACGTTCAGCTCGGCGCGGGCGGTGACGCTCGGCGGCGGGGCGTTCAAGCCGGACAGCGGGGCAACGCTGACCCTCTCGGGTTTGTTGAGCGGCGCCAGCGGGCTGACGGTGAACGGCGCCGGGACGCTGCTGCTGTCGGACGCGAGCAACAGCTACACGGGCGGTAACACCATCACCGCCGGGAACCTGAGTGTCGGCGCCGACGCCGATCTGGGAAACGCGGCGAACACGGTCACGCTGAACGGCGGGGCGCTCGAGGCGAACGCGACGTTCGCGTCGGCGCGGGCGGTGACGCTCGGCGGCGGGGCGTTCCAGCCGGACAGCGGAGCGACGCATACGCTGTCCGGCCTCTTGAGCGGGAGCAGCGGGCTGACGCTGAACGGCGCGGGGACGCTGATCCTCTCCGACGCCAGCAACAGCTACACGGGCGGCAACACCATCACGGCCGGCACCCTGAGCGTTGGGGCCGACGCCGACCTGGGGAATGCCGCCAACGTCGTGACGCTCAACGGCGGGGCGCTCGCGACGACCGCGACGTTCAGCTCGGCGCGGAGCATCACGCTCGGCGGCGGATCGTTCGGTCCGAGCGGCGCGACGACGCTGACGCTGTCGGGCCTGCTGAGCGGCAGCGGCGGACTCACCCTCAACGGAGCGGGGACGCTGATCCTCGCCGACGCCAGCAACACCTTCACGGGGAACGTCACGATCACGGCGGGGAACCTGAGCGTGGCGGCGGACGCCGATCTCGGCAACGCCTCGAACACCGTGGTGCTTAACGGCGGCGCGCTCGTGACGACCGGGTCATTCACGTCGGCGCGGAACATGACGCTGGGCGGCGGTGCGTTCACCACCAACGCTTTCGCCCTGACGCTCTCCGGTGTTTTGAGCGGGAGCGGCGGGCTGACCGAGAACGGCACCGCGCGGATGTTCCTGTCTGGCACTAACACATTCACCGGCGGCGTCAACATCGCAAGCGGAGAGATTGACATCTCGTCTGACGCCAACCTCGGCAACGCGAGCAACTCGGTGACCGTGAGCGGCGAGTTGAAGAGTACCGCGACGCTTTCCTCGGCGCGGTCGATCATTTTGGGCGCCGGCGGCGGGATCATTACACCGCTCAGCGGGACCCTGACACTGTCCGGCGTCGTGAGTGGGGGTCCGCTGAGCGAGTTGAACGGCATCGGGACGCTGGTGCTCACGGGTACGAACACGTACACGGGCGGCACGACGCTGCAGAACGGCATCCTGCAGATCGGCGCGGATGCCAACCTGGGTAACGCCTCGGGCGGGCTGACCCTGAACGGCGGCGGCCAGCTCCAGACGACGGCGACGTTCACCTCGGCCCGCGCCGTGACCCTCGGCGGCGGCACGCTCGAGCCGGGGGCCGCGACGACGCTGACGCTGTCGGGACTCCTTAGCGGCAGTGGCGGCCTGACGCTGAACGGTGCAGGGACGCTCGTTCTCTCCGACGCGAGCAACAGCTACACGGGCGGAAACACGATCACGGCCGGCACGCTGAGCGTCGGGGCCGACGCCGATCTGGGAAACGCGGCGAACACCGTGACGCTGAACGGCGGGGCGTTGGAAGCGAACGCGACGTTCGCGTCGGCGCGGGCGGTGACGCTGGGGGGTGGGATGTTTCAGCCGGACAGCGGGGCGACGCTGACACTGTCCGGCCTGCTGAGCGGGGCCAGCGGTCTTGCCCTCAACGGCGCCGGGACGCTGCTCCTGTCGGACGCCAGCAACAGCTATACCGGTGGCAACACGATCACGGCCGGCAACCTGAGCGTTGGCGCCGACGCCGATCTGGGGAATGCGGCGAACACGGTGGCGCTGAACGGCGGGGCGCTGGAGGCGAACGCGACGTTCGCGTCGGGGCGGAACGTGACGCTGGGCGGCGGGTCATTCCAGCCGGACAGCGGCGCCACGCTGACGCTGTCGGGGGTCCTGAGCGGCGGGGGTGGGCTGGCCCTCAACGGCGCCGGGACGCTGCTCCTGTCCGGAACGAACACATTCACGGGCGGCGTGACGATCACCAGCGGCACGCTGGACATCAGTCTCGATAACCAGCTCGGCAACGCGGCCAACGCCGTTACGTTGAACGGCGGAGCGCTGCTGACGACGGGGAACTACACGTCGGCGCGCAACGTCACGCTCGGTGGCGGGGCTCTTACGACGAACGGCTTCTCGCTGACGCTCTCCGGCACGCTGAGCGGCAGCGGCGGCCTGATCGAGAACGGGGCCACCGGGCGGCTGATCCTTTCCGGGACGAACACCTTCACCGGCGGAGTCATGATCTCAAACGCCGGACAGGTTGAGATTACGCGCGGACAACAATCTCGGGAACGCCGCCAACGTGGTGACCTTAAGCGGCGGCAGGCTGATTGGTGACGCGACGTTTACCTCCGCACGAGGATTCACGTTGGGGTCGGGCGGCGGCACCGTCAGCTCGTTCAACGGGACCCTGACCCTGAGCGGAGTGATCGGGGGCAGTGGTGGGCTCGCGGCGGGGGGCGGCGCCAACGTCGGCACGATCGTCCTCTCCGGGACCAATACGTACACGGGCGGGACGACGCTCAGCGCGACTGGCGGCATCCTCTCCATCAGCGCGGACGCCAATCTCGGCGGCGCGGGCGCCCTGACGCTGACCGCGGGGACGCTGCAGACCACGGCGACGTTTAGTTCGGCGCGGGCGGTGACGCTGGGGGGGGCAGTCTTCAGCCCGAACGCGGCGACGGCGCTGACCCTGTCGGGGGTGCTCAGCAGCAGCGGCGGCCTCACGTTGAACGGAGCGGGGACGCTGCTCTTGTCCGGGACGAACACGTTCACGGGCGGCAACACGCTCGTGGCGGGGACGCTGAGCGTGGGCGCCGACGCGAACCTCGGCAATGCGGCGAACGGCGTGACGCTGAACGGCGGAGCGCTCGCGACGACGGGGACGTTCACGTCGGCGCGGACGGTGACGGCGGGCGCGGGCGGCGGGACGTTCATCCCGAGCGGGGGCACGACGCTGACGCTGTCGGGGACGCTGACGCGGCAGCGGGGCGCTCGCGCTGAATGGCGCCGGGATGCTGCTGCTGACCGGGACAGCGAGTGGCGCGACGGGGACGTTCACGGTGACGAGCGGGACGCTGGAGGTCGGGAGCGCGGCGATCCCCGGGGTCACGTACGGCGGGAACGTGACGGTGCAGGCGGGCGGGACGCTGGCGGGCCACGGGACGGTCAGCGGGACGGTGACGAACGGTGGCACGGTGGCGCCGGGCGGGACGATCGGGACGCTGACGGTGGCGGGGAACTACACGCAGGGGGCGGGCGACACGCTGTCGATCGAAGCCAACCCGACGATGGCGAGCGAACTGGTGGCGAGCGGGTCGGCGTCGCTGGCGGGGACGCTGGCGCTGACGTTCGACGCGGGGGCGTACACGGCGGGGACGGAGTACACGATCCTGACGGCGGCCGGGGGCGTCACGGGGACGTTCGGGACGCTGACGCAGGGCGGGGTGAGCATCGGGCTGTTGACGCCGGAGCTGACGCTATCAGGCGAATGCGGTGGACGTGACGCTGGACCCGGGGGCGTGCACGGGCCCGGATCCGCTGGACTGTGAGGTGCCGACGGGCGGGACGCTGCCGTGGGCGACGCAGATCACGGCGACGACGTTGGACCTGAACACGCAGAGCCCGAACAGCGGAACGCTGGTGCTGTCGACGCGGAACAACCAGCAGACGAGCACCAACGTGATCGCGGGGACGCTGAGCGTGAGTGCGGCGGGGAACCTCGGCGCGGCGCTGGGGGCACTGACGCTGGGCGGGACGCAGGCGGGCGGCGGGGCGACGAACGGGACGCTGTCGATGACCACGGGGCTCACGTGGGCGGGGAGCCTGACGACGGCGGGCGCGGGCGGGACGCTGCTGGTGAGCACCGGGCAAGTGAGCACGCTGTCGGGGAACGTGGCGGACGCGGCGGGGCTGACGGTGGGGGACGGCGGGGACACCGGGACGCTGACGCTGTCGGGGATCGTCAGCGGGGCGGGCGGGGTGACGGTGGGCGGGGGCACGCTCACGCTGAGCGGGACGAACACGTACACGGGCGGGACGACGCTCACGGCGGGTACGGTGAGCGTGGCTGCGGACAGTAACCTCGGCAACGCTGCCGGGACAGTGACCTTCAACGGCGGTACGCTCGTGATCAATGCGAATGGGTTTGGGACATCGGCGCGGACGATCACGGTGAACGGCGGCGGTGGGACGATCGACAACGGCGGCAATACCATCACGCTCTCCGGCGTGATCTCCGGCGCCGGGGCGTTGACGTTCGCGGGGGCCGGCACGACCACGCTGAGCGGCACGAACACCTACAGCGGCGGCACGACCGTCAACACGGGGATCCTGCAAGGGACGACCGTGAGCCTCCAAGGGAACATCGTGAACAACAACGAGGTCATCTTTAACCAGGGCGGGAGCGGTACCTATGCCGGCGTGATGAGCGGCACGGGCGATCTCGCCATCTTCGGCGGCGGCGCCGTCACGCTCTCTGGTACCAACACCTTCAACGGTGGCGCCGTCATCGTCCAGAACTCCACGCTGAGCATTGGCAGTGACAGCAATCTCGGCGACCCAGCGAACCTGCTGTCGTTGCAGAACGCTACGCTGCAACTGACGGCGAACGTCACCTCGGCCCGGACGATCCAGTTGAACGCCGGGGGAGCCGGGGGCACGATCAATCCCAGTGGCTTCACGACGACGCTGTCGGGCACCCTCGTCGGGACCGGGCGGCTCACGGTGCAGGGCCCGGGGACGGTCGTGCTCGGGGGGACGAACTTGTATTCTGGCGGCACGACGGTCAACAGCGGCGTGCTGAGCATCAGCACCGACAGCAATCTCGGGACCGGCGGGCTCACGCTGGCCGCGGGGACCCTGCTGGTCAACGCGGCGGGGTTTGGGACCTCCGCGCGCGTGATCACGTTGAGCGGCGGGGGCACGCTCAATAACGGCGGGAACACCGCGACGTTCTCGGGGGTGATCTCCGGCAACGGTGGGTTGACAACCTCCGGCGGCGGCACGAGCACGCTCACCGGCGTCAACACATACACGGGCGGGACCACCATTACCGCCGGCATCCTGAGCGTGGGCGCGGACAATAACCTCGGGAATGCGGCGAATACCGTCACGCTGAACGGTGGGACGCTGGCGACTACCGCAACGTTCGCCTCGACCCGAAACGTGACGCTGGGCGGCGGGGTCATTAGCCCGAATGGCGGGACGACACTGACGCTGTCGGGCGTGCTGAGTGGAGCGGGCGGCCTGACGCTCAACGGCGCCGGAACCTTGGTCCTGAGCGGCGTAAACACGTTTACGGGTGGGGCCACCGTAACAGCGGGCACCCTGAGCGTGAGTGCCGACAGTAACCTCGGGAACGCGGCCAATACCGTCGCGCTGAATAGCGGGACGCTGGTGAGCACCGCCACCTTCGGCTCGGCCCGGAACGTCACGCTGGGCGGCGGCGCGTTGAGTCCGAGCGCGGCGACGACGCTGACGCTGTCGGGGGTACTGAGTGGGGCGGGCGGACTAACGCTCGACGGTGCCGGGACCCTGGTCCTGAGCGGCGTAAACACGTTTACGGGCGGGGCCACCGTAACAGCGGGTACCCTGAGCGTGAGTGCCGACACCAACCTCGGCAACGCGGCGAACACGGTGACGCTGAAC
>CAWDRG010000007.1:0-4486 GCA_963804645.1 uncultured Bacillota bacterium | reverse complement strand
GCCGTAGTCCCGGGCGTCGCCGATCGGGGCGTCGCAGGCGGGCAGGCCGCGTCGCCGGAACAGACAAGGGCCGCAGCGGTGCTCCCGCGGTCCGATCAGCCTCCTCCGGAGGTCTGCGCCGCCTCGGTGAAACAGTCGCCGACCTCGTCCGAGAAGCGGTAGGCAGCGCGCGGCTGGGGCACGCCCGCGGCCACGAGGGCGCGGGCGTACCCCAGCCAATCCCCACCCTCGACCGGCTCGGTGGTCGACGCGAAGCTCAGCGTGCCCATCACGTTGTCGTGGTACGCGTGTTCCGCCCGCCAGTCGGCGCCGTGCGCGAGCAGCCACGCCGTCAGGTCGGCGTCGCCCCGAAACACCGCGAGGTTCAGGGCGCTCGCGTCCCAATCGCCGCCTCGGACGTCTATCGGCCAGCCGAGTTCGACCATGACCCGGACGGCGTCCCCTCGTCCGTGTGCCGCACAGTCGGGCAGCACGCGCAGTTGGTCCGGGGAAAGGCGGCGGAGCAGGTCGGGGTCGCGGCGGAGGAGCCCCGCCGCCGCCGCGCGGTCCGCGCGCGCGCAGGCGGCGACGAACGCCTCCTCGGGCGCGACCTATTCCTCGAGCCCCCGCGGCCCCAGCAGCGCCGCGACCGCGAGGTGGCCGTAGCGCACCGCGAGGCGGTAAGGGGGTCAGCCCGTCCGCGTTCGTCACGGTCGGGTCGGCCCCAGCGGCGAGCAGCGCCGCGACGTGGGCCGGGGACCGGCCGCGCCAAATCGCGTGGTGGAGCGGCGCGTTTCCGTTCAGGAGCGTGTTGGGGTCGGCGCCGCGGGACAGCAGCAGCGCGAGCGACGCGAGCAGCTCGAAGTCGAGCGCGCGAAACAGCGCGTTGGTGCCCTCGATCGCCGCGCCCGCGTCGAGCAGCAGTCGGGCGCAGCTGGGATCGGCGCTTTCCACGGCGTGGTAGAGCGATTCGCCGTCGTTGGGCGTGGCGCCGGCATCGAGCAGCGCCCGCGTCATCCCGTCGTGATGCAGTTTGCCGGCGGCCCCGTACAGCGCGCTGAGGGGGTGCGCCGGAAACGCGGGGTCGACCCAAGACTGATTCGGATCCGCGCCCGCGCCGAGCAGCAGCTCGGTGCAGCGCAGGAGGCGGTCCGACCATGCCGCAAGCCGCGCCAACCCCGAATGCGTCACCGCGACGAGGGGCGGCATGTTGAGCGGGCCGCCCGGCCGGTTGGCCCACGTCACGTCGCGGTCGATCGCGGCGCGCACCAGAGGCGCGTCGCCCGCGGCGCAGGCAAGGAGGGGATCCGTGTCGATCAGATCGGGGCGGTGTTCCAGCAGGCGCGCCGCGGCGGCGGGGTTCGGACGGAGAAACCCGTCCCCGTACACCAGCGGCAGCCACGCCCGCAGGAGTTCCTCACGCGGCGCCCGTGCCGCGGCGCGGGCATCGACGAACGCTTTGAGATCCGTCCAGGACGCGAAGCCGTACTCGCGAGCGACGCACGACTGCGCGTCGTGGAGTCGGAGATCGAGGGCGCGGAGCGCAGCGTCCTCCTTGCCCCGCGCGGCGGGAAGCGACTGCCGCAGACGGACCGCCGCGGACGGATCTCCACGTCGGTGCCCGCGCAGCAGGTTTCTCGCCTGCCTCTTCGAGGTGGGAAAGATTGGGACGGTCGGGCAGAGACGGCATACGCACCTCCATGCGTGTCGACGCCGACGACCCGCAACTCCGGCTGCACAGAGGCTGGGGCGGTCTACGGTGTGCGCAAGTGAGTTAGACTCTTCCCGCGGGTCCGGCGGCTGCTTGCCCAGCCAAGCAGAAAATACGACGGTGTGTGGGTCATGTCAAGCCGTGCCTGGATACCGACGCGCCAGGCGCCTCACCGCGTGCCCCAACAAGGGGGGAACACTGCGCCTCAACGAACACCCTACACTGGCACGAGGCGCCGGCCCGCCGCGGGCGCACACCGCGTGGCCTGCGGACTGCAGGATCCAGGAGGACGCCGATGACCGCGAGACGGACAACACCATCGAACCGGAAGACCGCCTCAGGGGCGAAGCGAACGGGCGCACCGGCGCGCAAGCTGATCGGGCGCGTCGCGCTGCGTGTGCGCAGTAACGGCGAGACCGCGTTCGGGCTATCGGTCATCTCCGGCACGTGGGAGGATCAAGACGGCGCGGCGGTGCCGGTGGCCGTGGGAAACTCGCCGGTCTCGGTTCAACTCACCCCCGAATGTGCGCCGCTGGTCGTGATTCAGATCCAGAGCGCGATCTCGACGCTGCAGAATGACCTGGACAGCGACAACGAGATCTCGGAGATGGCCTCCATGCAGCTGCTGATGCTGATGGATCTGCAGTCGAAACTTCTTCAGACCGCGTCGGACATCGAAAAGAGCGTGACCGACACAAACAACGCGATCGTCGGGAACATCAAGTAAAGCGAAATGAAGATGATCCAACCTGCTCGGAAACTGCTCTAAGGCGGCTGACCCTAGGCCACGCTGTAATCCATGTTGCGCAGGTCGGTCAGCAGGTCCGGCCCGGTGGGGTTCCAGCCCAGCTGTTGGCGCGTCAGCGCGCTGGAGGCCGCAAGATCGATCGTGGCGAGGTTCGCCAACCAGCCGAAGTACTCCGGCGCCTCCTCCGGTGTGATCGACTCGACCGGCATCTTCAACCCCGCACCGATCACCTCGGCGATGTCGCGCAGGGCAACACCTTCCTCGCCTACGGCGTTGTAGCGCGCGCCTGCCTGGCCCTTCTCGAGCGCCAGCCGGTAAAGCCGGACGGCGTCGGAGACGTGCACGGCCGGCAAGCGGTTCTTGCCCTCGCCGACATACGCCACCCGGCCCTGTTGCCGCGCCAACTGGATATGCTGTGTGATCCGGCCCTGATTGCGCGTGTCGTGCACCTGCGACAGCCGCATCACCATCACGCGCCCGCCCTTGGCGATGAGGGCGTCGGCCGCCTCCTCGGAGGCTGCGCGGGGGAACTCGGCCGAGGTGACGTGATCGTCGGTCTCTACCGCCGGGCCGCCGGTCTTTGACCGGGCGAGGCCCGTGCCGGAGGTGATGACGAGCGGCCGGTCCGAGCCGGCCAGCACCTCGCCCAGCGTCTCGATGACCTTACGGTCGTCCTCGCTGTGCTGCTTCAAGTTGGAGAAGTCGTGGTTGAAGGCCGCGTGGATGACGCCGTCGGCCGCCTCTGCGGCGGTGCGCAGGCGGTCCAGGTCGTTCACGTCGCCGCGGAAGACCTCCGCCCCGGCACGGGTGAGCGCCTCGGCGCCCGCGTCCGAACGGCTGAGCCCGACCACGTGATGGCCTGCGTTGATGAGTTCCGGAACGAGAAAGGAACCGATAAAGCCGGTGGCGCCTGTCAGAAACACTCGCATCCTGCACCTCTTGTGTGGGCTGGCTTTCGGCTGCGCACGTAAATCCGCTCGCACCGCCCTGCGGTCCCGCTGTCCTCCTCACGGGGCCGGCACGTTCGCGCCGCGTATGGTACAACCGCGCGCGGCGTCACGCGCGGAACACGTCCGTCGTCACGTAGCGAAGCCCCGAATCCACGATGATCGTGGCGACGGTGGCGCCGCGGCCGAGCCGCTCCGCCACGCGCAGGGACGCGACCACATTTGCCCCGCTGGAGGGACCGGCGAAGATCGCCTCCTCGCGGGCCAGACGCCGCGCCATCGCCTTCGCGTCGTCCGTGGCGACCGGCACAATCTCGTCGACCTCGTCGGGCTTCCACAGCGGCGGGATGAACCCGATGCCGATACCCTCGATCTGGTGCGGTCCCGAGGGCTTCCCGGACAGCACCGCCGACTCGGCGGGCTCCACCGCGACGACCCTGATCTCGGATCGGTGGCCACGCAGCGCGCGGGCGGTGCCGTGAATCGAGTGGGCCGTGCTGACCGCATGCACGAACGCATCCACGCGGCCGCCGGCCTGCTGCCACATCTCCTCGCCCAGCGCGTGGTAGCCCGCTTCGCCGTCCCCGTTGTTGAGCTGGTCGGCCCACCAGTGACCCGGCCGGCGGCTGATCTCGCCGGCGGCGGCGATCATCGTCTTGATCAGCCGTTCGGTGATCGTACCGCCGTCGCTCGGCACGTCGGTGATAGCCGCGCCGTAGGCGCGCATCGTGCACCGCTTCTCGTCGCTGAACGCGTCCGAGAATACCATGTGGCTCTTGTACCCGAGCGCGGCGCACACGAACGCGAGCGAGATCCCGGTCGTCCCTGCCGTATACTCGACCAGCGTCCCGCCGGCCGGGAGGCGCCCGTCCGCCGCCGCACGCTCCACCACGGTCCGGGCCATCCGGTCTTTCATGCTGCCGGTGGGGTTCGCGGATTCGAGTTTCACGACGACCCGCGCGCTCCCGGAGGGTACCACGCGCCGCAGCTCCACGAGGGGGGTATTGCCGATCGCGTCGAGCACGGCGTTCGATGTGGCGTGTCCCACGGAGACCTCCGAATCACGGTCGGATGTGCGATCCAGGCCCAGCCCGCCGCCAG
>CAWDRG010000006.1:52500-124539 GCA_963804645.1 uncultured Bacillota bacterium | reverse complement strand
ACAGTGGAGCGGGAGACGGGAATCGAACCCGCATAGCCAGCTTGGAAGGCTGGCACTCTACCATTGAGTTACTCCCGCGTCTCGGTCTACTATAGCAGACCAAGGCGGGCGTGTGCCACGAGGAGCGCCGACCGATCCGTACGCCGGCGTCGCGATGTGAACGACGCGGCGCGGCCGCGGATGTCTCAGATCACCCAGGAGCCGTCGTGTCCGGGTACCGCGCCGATCACAAAGGGAACCAAGACGGGAGCGGCCGTGGACGGCACGGCGGGCTCGACGGTCCGCGGCGGGCTCTCGTGCACGGGTGACCACCGCCCCCGCTCCGCCGCGGCAAACTGCTGATAGTGCCTGGGGCAGACGTACACTCGGTATCGCCGGTCGGGGTGCAGATCCATCCAATACCAGCCGGGCTCGCGGGATCGGCGCTCTTGGGGGCATTTGCAGCAGCGCGGGACCCCCTGCGGCTCCATAACCGGTAGATCGGACGCGCCCAAGCTCCGTGCTGCCCCTTCCCGCGCCGGAATCGGCCCTCACCGCCCGCCGCACCGTTCGTCGCTACGATCATGCCCCGCGGGACGCCAGTATAGACCATGACGCGCCGATCCGGGCGGGGTCGGGGGCACGCCGGCCTGCGGGCGCGCGGTGTGCGAGGCCGAGGGATTTGCGTGCTGCGGGAACAAATCGGTGATCGAATTACGTTAACGCTAGCACAGGGTGATGCTGGACGCCCCACGATGGCGGTGGGCATGAGCGACCCGCGGACCCTGTTGAACACGGCAGTACGCCGCGGCCCCTGGCGTCATCGACGGTCCTCCCCCCCAAGTCGTGACGCCTCGGGCCGTGGCGATTTAATGTCCGGCGCAGACTCGCGATCCCCCAGATACCTGCGACGACCGACCGCGCGCGGAGTCGATGGGACGAGTCGGGCGCCCGGCGAAACCCCGGGCGCCCCTGGCACGGCTGGTCTGATTGGTGGGGAGGGAAGGATTCGAACCTCCGAAGGCATTCCGCCAGCTGATCTACAGTCAGCCCCCGTTGACCGCTTAGGTACCTCCCCGTCGCATGTGTGATTGTAGAGGGCCATGCCCGCGCCTGTCAATCGCGGCGCGCGCTACGCGAGCGGCGGCCGCGTCGCGACCACGTCGCGGAGGCGCGGCAGGACCTGCTCGTCCACGAGGTGGATGGCGTCCAGATCCTCCTGGTCGAACAGCTGCAGCATGACGCGCTCGATGCCCTCCGCGGCCAGGGCGCGGATCTGCGCGACGATCTCGGCCGGCGTCCCGACCAGCCAGTGGGCCGCGCGCAGCGCCGCCGGCAGGTCGGCCGCCCGGATCGACGCGCGCGACGGCACGTACTCCTGAATCTTCCGCGCGCGCCGTTCGAGGGCGGCGCCGTGCTCGCCGATCAGCAGGCCGCACATCATCGAGTATTCGATGCCCGCGGGGTCGCGGCCGACGGCGCCGCACGCGGACTCGAGCAGCGCGCGCCGCGCCCGGAGTTGGTCCGGCGACGTCCCGTTGGTGTTCCACTCGTCGGCGTACTTCGCGACGATCTCCAGGACCTTCGGCCCTTTGCCTGCGATCAGAAGCGGCGCCGGGCGCTGCAGCGGCTTCGGCCACCCCATCGCCCCGTCGAGCGAGTAGTACCGCCCCTCAAACGTCGCCGGCTGATCGCCCCACAGCGCTCGGATCACGTGCGCGGCCTCGTCGAGCCGCCGCACGCGCTCCCCGACCCGCGGGTACGGCACGCCGAACGCCTCGTGCTCGCGGTCGTTCCAGCCGGTGCCGATGCCGAGCTCGAACCGTCCGCCGGACAGCTCATCGATCGCGGCCGCCTGGCGCGCCATCATCGCGGGGTGGTGAAACGTGATCGGGCAGACGAGCGGCCCGAACCGGATGCGCCGCGTCATGAGCGCGAGCGCGGTCAACGAGGTCCAGGCGTCGAGGCCGGGGCGCGTCGGGATGCCCATCAGCGAAAACAGATGATCGGAGCGCCACAGCGCATCGAACGCGAGCGCGTCGACCGTCTCGGCGAGCCGCCGCCACCGGGCCCAGGTCAGCCCCTCCTGCGCCTCGATCATGATGCCGCATCGGACCATGGCTCACCCCCGCCGCACGTATGTCCCTCCGCCACTCACGCCGCTGACCCGGGCGGCGGACCGAGGCGGGTGACCCCGTCCATCTCGCGGCCGCGTTCCCCGGCGATCGCGGCGCGCGCCGCCGACCCGGACGCGCCGCGGTGCACGATGGCGCCGGCCGCAACCGCGAGCGCACGCGGATCCTCGCGCGGCGCAAACGAGATATTGCGGCCCACGAGGGCGCCTCGGACGGTCGGCCCCGCCGCCATCCCGATCGCGAATTCGTCGAGGACGCTGAGGGGATCGTCGCGCACCTCGCCGCCGAGCATCAGGATCGGCATGGTCGTCGCCGCGGCGACACGGTCGTACCCGGGACCGTACGGCAGCTTCAGCCAGGTGCCGGCGGTCGACGTGCCGAGCCCGGCCGCGACCCCCGTGGCTTTGATCAGGCTCTCCGTGTCGCTGCGCGGCCGCGGCCCGGCCGGCGACCGATCGACGAGGAACGCCTCAAGAAACACCTCGAGCCCCGCGGCGTGGCAGCGGTCGATTTCGCGCGCGCACGTCTCGAGGGTCACCGCCGTCGCGGGATCCTGCGGATCGATCCGCACCATCATCTTCGCGCCGTCGCACCTGAGGCGCGTCATTCCCTCCACGGAGAAGGCCGTCATGCGGTCGTCGATCTCGAACACGGTCCCCGAGAGCCCGCCGCGGTTCATGCAGCCGAGCACCACCTTCTCGTCGAGCCAGCCGTGCCCGGATCGCTGCCGCGCCAGGTAGCTCAGCAGCAGCAACTCGTCGACGACGTCGGGCGTCGCCATCACCCCATCCACGTCCGGCGCGGTCAGCACTCGCAGGACGCGGCTCAACAGACGCCAGCGGTCTCCCATGCCGACCGGGTCGGGGCCCGCGCGCGTGACCATGCGCGCCGGGTGGTCGGCGGCGAGGATCAACAGGCGCCCGTTGGGCGCGATGGACACCCGGCGCCGCCGAGCCTCCGCCTCTTCGAAAATCGCGTGCGGGCGCCGGAGGCGAAGCTCGACGAGCGCCTCGTACCAGGCCCGCGGCAGGAACGCCGCGGCATCGAACTCCATGCGTCCAGGCGGAGTGGGTGTCATGCGAGGTGCCTTCTCCGGCGAGCGCGTCGGCTCCCGTCGTCTCCCACTATCCGCGGCTGTACGGCAGGAAGAAACGCCCGGCGCTCGACCCGCCGTCCACATCGATCACCGTGCCGGTCACGTATGAGGCTCCCGGGGACGCGAGGAACAGCACCGCCTCGGCCACCTCGAGCGGCTGGCCCATGCGCCCCCACGGGATGTTCCCGACGAGCGTGTCCTTGTACGCCGGGTTCACGTCGCCGCGGCGGCCGACGTCGATCAGCCCCGGCGACACCACGTTGACGTGGATCTGGTGCTCGGCGAGCTCCTGTGCGAGCACCTTGCTGAACATCACGATGCCCGCTTTGCTGGCGCAGTAGTGGGATGCGCCGCGGCGGGCCGACCGGTACGCGCCCGACGCGATGTTGACGATATAGCCGGCCGTGCGGCGCTCGATCATGTGGCGCGCGACCGCGCGGCACATGAGAAACGTCCCCTTCAGGTTCGTGTCGAGCACGCGGTCCCACTGCTCCTCGGGCATCTCGACCACCGGACAGTTGGGGTACACCCCCGCGTCGTTAACGAGCGTGTCGATGCTGCCCACGTACCCCACCGCATCGGCGACGATCTGCTCGACCCCGCGCGCGGTGCTGACGTCCCCCGCGACCGCCACCACCTGGCCCGGTCCCGCCTGCAGGGCCGCGGCGGTCTCCGCCACCGCGTCCGCGTTGATGTCCACCGCGACCACGCGCGCGCCCTCCCGGACGAACGCGGCCGCGATCCCCCGCCCGATACCCGCGCCCGCCCCGGTCACCAGCACCCGTTGTCCCGCGACACCCGTCCCCGCCATCGATTCACGCTCCTCCGCGTCCGCCAGGGCGCGCGCCGGATCCCAGGCGCCCGATAAGGAGATTCGCCGCCGCGCGGCGAAATACCGGCCGGCGGCGAACCCGCCGCCGCGATCCGACGATCGGCGAGGTGTCAGCGTGGACCTGATGACCCATGTCGTGTTGACCCTGATGCTGTTCGGCCTGCTCGTCTTGTTCATCTGGCTGACGCAGGCCCTCACGCACTACCAGGCGTTCAAAGTCGGGGTCGTCCCGCCGAAGGAGTTCGTGGCGCGCGACCTCGCCCAGCACGTGAACCCCCCGAAGGTCGGCTGGGACTGGTGGGCGTTCTTTCTGGGACCGATCTGGTTTCTCGCCGAAGGCATCTGGACCCACGCGCTCATTCTGATCCTGCTCGCGGTCCTCTCGGGCGGCGTGCTGTTGCCGTTCGTGATGGTGTACTCCGCGGCCAAGGGACGGGAAGTCCTCGAGGACCGCCGCATCGCGAAGGATAGCGTCTACTAAGCGATCCGCAGCGCGATCTTCCCGAACTGTGCCGCCTGCTCCATGTGGGCGAGCGCGCGCCCGGCCTCGGCCAGCGGAAACACCCGGTCCACCACCGGACGCAATCCGCCGCCGCCGAACAGCGCGAGCATCCCGCGGAAGTCCTCCGGCGACCCCATCGTCGACCCGAGCACGTTCAGCTGCTTCCAAAAGATCCGCCGGACGGTGACCTGCGGCGCGTTGCCAAGCGTCGCCCCGTACGTGACGACGCGGCCGCCGGGGCGCACCGCGTCGAGCGCCTGGTCGAACGGCGCGCCGCCGGTCCCGTCCACTACGAGATCGGGCCCGGCGCCGCCGGTCGCCTCCTTCGCGGCCTTCACCCAATCCCCCGTCTTATAGTTGAAGCCGGCATCGGCCCCGAGCGCGCGCGCGCGCTCGAGCTTGTCGTCGCTGCTGGAGGTCACCAGCACCCGCGCGCCGGCGTGCTTCGCGATCACGAGCACCATCGTCGCCACCCCCCCGCCGACCCCGAGCACGAGGACCGTCTCGCCCGGCCGCACGCGGCCCCTGGTGATCAGGGCGCGGTATGCCGTCAACCCGGCGAGCGGCAGCACCGCCGCTTCCTCGTCCGACAGCCCCGCAGGCCGGGGGAGCACGTTGTCCACGGGCACCGCCACCAGCTCCGCGAACGTCCCGTGATCGGGCAGGCCGAGAATGCGCCACTGCGGGCCGGCCACCGCCGAATCCGTGCCCCAGGACAGGCTGGGGTTGATGATCACGGGATCGCCGGGGCGCAGTCCCCGCACCCCTTCCGCCACCGACGCGACCTCGCCGACGCCGTCCGAACCCGGGATGATCGGAAACTTGATGCCGGCGTACTGCCCGCGGCAGATGTAGAGGTCCCGGTGGTTGAGCGCCGCTGCCCGCAGCCGCACGAGGACCTGGCCAGGCGCCGTGGCGGGCGCCGGGGCGTCTTCGAGGCGCAGCGCCTCAGGATCGCCGACCTGGTGCAACACGATCGCCTTCACCGCCGCATCCCTCCCCTGCGAGTCTCGGACACCACTTCACCGGCAGCCTGGGGTTCCCTTGATCCCCGGCGCGCAACGTAAACGGGCGGAGCGCTCACGCGCTCCGCCCATCCTTCCACGTCGTTCGCCGATCCTCCGGCCGGACTAGCTCGCCGGCGTCGCCTTCGACGGCGCCGCCGCCGGGGACATCGAGGAGACCATCGCGGCAAGGTACCCGACCGCGGTGATCGCCAGCGCGACCTCGCGCAGCTGGACCGGCAGCGCCGTCCCCCACACCGCGTCCAGCGAATACGCACCGGGGCCCGTCAGTCCGACCGCCACGGCGACCGCCAAGAGCACGAGCGCGTACTCAAACCCGTGCTGCTGCGCCCACAGCTTCGGCCAGTGGATCCGCGTGACCGCGATCGCCATCGCCGCGCCGACACCCAAGCTCCCGAGCGGCGAGAACAGGCCGAGCGCGAGCAGGAGCCCGCCGACAAACTCCGAGAGCGCGCCGATCACCGTCCACCCAACCGCGGGACGGAACCCGAGCGACGCCATGAACTTGCTCGTCCCTCCCAGGCCGCCCCCGCCGAACCATCCGAAGAGTTTCTGCGCGCCGTGGGCGGCGACGAGCAGGCCGATCGTCACGCGCAGTACCAGCAGTGCCGCATCCATCTCAGATCACACTCCACTCGTAGAAAGTCTCGGGCGGCGAGGCGGGCGGCCGCGCTATCCCACCTTGGCCGGCTCCGCCGCGATCGCCTCGAGGTCGAACGAAAACTGCACTTCCTCCCCCACCATCCAGCCGCCGAGCTCCATGGCCTTGTTCCAGTTCAGGCCCCAGTCCTTCCGGTTCAGCTTGCCCCGGCCGGACGCCGCGGCCCGCGTCTTGCCGTACGGATCCTTGATCGCCTTGGTGACCTCGACGTCGAAGCTCAGCGGCTTCGTCTGGCCGTGGATCGTCAGCGTGCCCGAGACCACGTACCCCGTGCCGTTCGCCGTGATCGCGTCGCTCTCGAACTTGATCTGGGGGTACTTCGCGGCGTCGAGAAAATCGGCCGACCGGAGGTGGTCGTCGCGCTTCGGCTCCCCCGTATCGACGCTCGCCGCGTCGGCGGTGACCGTGACGCGGGTCAGCGCCTGCTGGTCGTTGGTCTCGAACGTGCCGGTGAACGTCTTGAACCGGCCTCGTACCGTGGAAATGCCCATGTGCTTGACCGCGAAATCAAGGTGCGAATGGCTGGGATCGGTGGTCCACTGCATGGCGGTCCTCCCCGTTCTGGTTGTAGCGGATGTCTACCCTGTCCGTTACTCATAATACACACAGTGCTTCGAAATGTCAAGTACTTGAATAAAAGATCGGCAGATGGTACACTCTAGCCATGGCGGACAAAGCAGCGGCACACGACGCGGTCATGTGTCCGGCGTACAACGCGATCAATCTCCTGCAGGAGAAGTGGGTGCTGCATATCGTCCGCGCCCTGCTGGACGGTCCCCGCGGGTTCAACGAGTTGAGCCGCGCGATCGGAGGGTGCAACACCGCGACCCTCGCGCAGCGGCTCGATCGCCTCGAGACGCTGCGGATCATCACGAAAACCGTGTGCTCGGTCATGCCGCCGAAGACGAGCTACGAACTGACCTCGGTCGGCGTCGAACTCGACAGCGTCGTGCAGGCGATCGATCGATGGGCCAGGAAGCACCTCGCGCCCGAGCCTCCGGCGAAGACGCGCCATGCCGGCGCGCGCGCCGGCTCATGACGGCATCGATCGAGGACTGACATCACGCTCGATCCCAGCGCGGCGGCGCACACGCTGTCGCTGGACGCCCCCGGCCGCGCGGTCGCCGCGCTGTGGACGCCCGCCGCGGCGCCGGCGGCCGTATCGGCCATCGCGCACGGCGCCGGTGCCGGCATGACGCACCCGTTCATGGAAGGCGTCGCCCGGGGACTCGCGGGCGGCGGTATTTCGGTCCTGCGGTTCAACTTTCCCTACGTCGACGCCCACCGGCGCGTGCCCGATCCGGCCCCCGTGTTGCTCGGGACATGGCGCGCCGCGGTGCAGCGCGTCCGGAGCCTCGGACCCGGGCTCCCGCTCGTCGTCGGCGGCAAATCGCTCGGCGGGCGGACGGCGTCCATGCTCGCGGCGGCGGAGGGCCCCGCGTTCCCCGCCGCGGCGCTGGTGTTCTTCGGATACCCCCTACATCCCGCAGGCAAGGTCGAGCGGCTCCGCGACGCGCATCTCGCGGGCGTGCGCGCGCGGATGCTCTTCCTCCAAGGGACCAGGGATGCGCTGGCGCGGCTCGACCTGGTCGAACAGGTGGTCGCAAAATTGGGGCCGCGCGCCCGCCTGCAGGTGATCCCCGGCGCCGATCACTCGTTCCGCGTACCGGGACGCAAGCGGTCCGATCACGACATCGGGCAGGAACTGGGCGGCATCGCCGCGGCATACGTGCGCGGCGTCCTCCCGGACGGCGCGTCCCCCGCGGGCTGACCGCTACGGCCCCCCGAGGACGCGCAGCGCGGCGCTCAGCTGCGCATCCTCGCCGGTCGACACGTTCTGGTAGGTGATCGGGACGCGGCGGTCCGGCGCCACCCCCACCCCCTCCACCGGCTCATACTGCGGCCCGTCGACCTCCTCGACGGTCACGCCCATCCCGCCGGCGGGCAGGGGGAAAAACAGCGCGCTGCCCAGCGCGCCGGCGGTCGTCTCGCCGACGAGCGTCGCCCGATGGGCGTCGCGCAGCGCGACGCTGAGCACCTCGGCGGACGACGCGGTCTCGCCGTTCGTGAGCACCACGAGCGGCGTCGACACGGTCGGCGTCGCCACCGTCTCATAGCGGGATGTGCCCCCGCGGCTGTACAGGTGGGCGAGGAGTGTCCGCGGCGGGACAAACGCGCCCGCAATCGGCTGCACCTCGGCGAAGTATCCGCCCCCATCGTAGCGCAGGTCGAGGATCATGCCCCGCAGCGGCCCCTGCGCGTCCAGCGAGCGGAGCGCCCCCTCGAACTGCGCCCCCGCCCCCTTGGAAAACTGAAACAGGCGAAGGTACCCGATGCCCGGCCGGATCACCCGCGCGGCGATGACGGGCAGCCGAATTGCCTGGCGCGTCGGGGTGATCTCCACCAACCGCCCCTGCCGCTCCACGGTGACGGTCAGCGACGAGCCGGCGGGACCCCGCAGCAGCCCGGCCACGTCGAGCGGCGTGGCGCCCGGGGCGACGGGCGCGGGGCCGATGCGCGTCAGCACGTCGAACAGGCGGAGCCCGCTCGCCTCGGCCGGCGATCCCGGAAATACGACGGCGACGTACAGCCGCGAGCCGCCGGCGGGATTCGCGACGGTGTCCGTCACGGTGCCGACGCCGGCATAGCTGGGCTTGTTCGCGATCTGGTCCAGCCGCTCTTTGAATTCCGCCGGGTCGAGGTAGTACGTATGCGAGTCGCGGAGCGACCCCAGCATGTCTCTCGTGGTGCGGTAGGCAAGCGCGTTCGCGCGGCCTGCGCCGCCCCTCAGCGCGAGCAGGAAGTCCTGGCGCAGCGTGCGCTCGGCCGAGGCCTCCGGCGTGCCGTCAGACACCTCCGCGAGATCGGCGGGACCGGTGCTGCGCAGCGAGTCGATCGCCGCGTTCACCAGCGCCACCGGCTGGACGGGCCGCACATAATGCTGCTCGAGGACCTGGATCGCCGCGATCACGAGGCCGGCATCGGCGGTCGCGCCGCCGGCCGGGGCCGCGGGGGCGGACGGAACGAGGGCGCAGGCGACCAGGACGGCGAGGACGCCCGCCGCGGCCCGCCACTTCACGGCGCCTCCTCGGCGCCCGCCGGGACCGCCGCGCCCGGAAGCGGGGCACACTCCGAGGCCACATGGCACGTGTGCCCCAGGAGCCCGGTGGACATGGCCGCCCGCGGCGCAGCCGGCGCCTTGGCCTCGATACCGACCCCGTTGATCACCGCCCCGCAGAAGAGCAGCGCGGCGCTCACCCACATCGCCGCGTGGAAGCTGCCCGCGGACGCCGCGCGCGCCGCGGCCGCCACCGCCGCCGAGATCGTCGGCGCCGGAGGGTTCAGCGGCGCGACCGCGAGCCGCAGCGCCGGTGAGCCGACGTCCAGCCCCGGCACCCGGGCCGCGAGTGACGCGTAAAAGAGCGCGGTGATGACCACAAACGTCAGCGCGCCCGTGATCTGCGGGCCGACCTCGGACACCGCGTTATTGATCGCCGACGCCAACCCCGCGTGACGCTCCGGGACCGACGTCATCAGCGCCGTCGTCAGCGGCGCGACCATCACCATCAGGCCCGCGCCGAACAGCAGCAGGCCGGGAAAGAAATCGACGAGATACCCCGCGGGCGGCAGGTACGACGCCGCGTCGCCGGGGCGGAGCACCCACGCCGCGCTGCCCGCGGGCACCCGCGCCAGCCAGCACACGGCGCACGCCGCGAGCGCGGGGCCGACCGCCATGAACCACCGCGGGCCGTACCGCCCGGCGAGCGCGCCGAACCGCGGCGAGAAGAGCGCGAGCAGCACGCCGACCGGGAGCGTCGCCAGCCCGACCGCCGACGCAGTGTAGCCGAGCGTCCCCTGCATGAACAGCGGCAGGTAGTAGAACGTGACGGCGAGCGCGCCGTAGATGACGAACGTCGACAGGTTCGTGACCGTGAAGTTGCGCGACCGGAAGAGCTCGGGGGGCACGAGCGGGTTCGCCCGCCGGGTCATGAGGAACGGCAGCGCCGCGGTGGCGAGCGCGCCGATCGCGAGCGCGACAAAGGCGAGCGGATCGTGCCAGTCGCGCTCCTGGCCGTAGATCGTCCCGAACGATAGGCCCCCGATCGCGAGCATCGTCGCGATCGTGCCGACCACATCGAACCCGGCCGGGGCCGCGTCGTCGCGGCTCTCGGGCACGTGCCGCGTGACGACCCACAGCGTCACGGCCGCGACGGGGACGTTCAGCAGAAACGCGGCCCGCCACGACAGCGTGTCGACGAACACGCCGCCGACGAACGGCCCGAGAATGCCCACCGCCGCGGAGGCCCCGGACCAGATCCCGAACGCGCGCCCCTGCTCCTCCCCGGTGAACGCGGCCGTGATCAGCGACAGCGCCCCCGGCACGAGCAGCGCCCCCGCGGCCCCCTGGAGAATCCGGCAGGCGACCAGCAGCTCCAGCGTGGGCGCGGCGGCGCAGAGCGCGGACGCGACCCCAAATCCCAGCACCCCGATCGAAAACATCTTCTTGCGGCCGTATCGATCGGTGAGCCCGCCCGCCAGAATGAGCAGCGAGCTCAGGCTGAGGAGGTAGCCGTTGTAGACGTACGCCTGCCCCTCGAGGACGCCGAGGAAGCCGTGGGGCAGCTCCCGGCCGATCGTCGGGAGGGCCACCGTCACCACGGTGGAGTCGAGGTAGGACATGCTGGACCCCAGCACCGCGGCGACGAGCGTCCAGTTGCGCGTGGTCATCGCGCCCACCATCATACCACGCAGTGCGGGACCGGCTGGGGCGCCGGTCCCGAGGAGAAACGGCGCGCGTAGGGGAAGTGGCGGGACGGCGCCGACGTTCAGTACAACGAAACAGCGAGCCACACTTGGAGGGTCCCGTGAGCGAACCGCGGCGCGTGCCGCCGACCACCCCCCAGCGCCCTGAGGAGCGTCGCTAGGGCGCCCGCCCGGCGAGGCCGATGCCGATCCTCGAAGGCGTGGCGGGCCTGCTCATCGTCCTCATCGTGCTGTGGGACGCGTTCGAGGTCATCATCCTTCCCCGGCGCGTGACGCGGCGCCTCCGCCTCGCGCGCCTGCTGATCATCACCACGTGGAAGCTGTATTCCCAATGGGTCCGCAGGATCCCCAACCGCGGCAGGCGGGTCCAGTTTCTCGGCTACTACGGGCCGCTGACCGTCCTCATGCTGTTCGTCATGTGGGCGGCCGGGCTGATCCTCGGCTTCGCGCTGCTGCAGCTGGCGTTCGGGAGCCAGCTCGTCGCGACGGCGGGTGGCCTCGGGTTCCGCGGCATCCTCTACATGAGCGGCACGACGTTCTTCACGCTGGGGCTCGGCGACGTCGTGCCGCGCTCGGATGCGGCGCGCATCCTCACCGTGATCGAGGCCGGGATCGGGTTCGGGTTTCTCGCCTCGGTCATCTCGTATCTGCCGGTGCTGTACGGGACGTTCTCCCGGCGGGAGGCGCGCATCTCGATGCTGGACGCGTGGGCCGGCTCGCCGCCCGCGGCCGGCGAGCTGCTCCGGCGGCTCGGCCGCGACGGCGAGGGGCTGCTCGGGCCGTTCCTGCAGGAGTGGGAGCGGTGGTCGGCCGAGCTGCTCGAGTCGATGATCTCGTATCCGATCCTCGGTTACTTCCGGTCGCAGCACGACAACCAGTCCTGGGTCGCCGCGCTGACGATGATCCTGGACGCGTGCGCGATCCTGATGTCGAGCGTGGACGAGGCCCCGAAGCGGATCCCGAAGCTCACGTTCGCGATGGCGCGCCATGCGGTGGTCGACCTGTGCCAGATCCTCAACGCCGCGCCGGAATGGCCCGAGCCCGACCGGCTGCCCCCGGCCGATCTCGCCCGCCTGTGGCAGCAGCTGCGGGCCGAAGGCATCGGCGTACGCGACGACGCCGCGTCCGCGGCGCAGTTCCGTGAACTGCGTGAGATGTACGAACCGTACGTGAACGCGCTCAGCCGCCGCCTGCACATGCCGCTGCCGACCTGGCTCGGCGCGGACGGCGTCCTCGACAACTGGCAGCGGACCGCGTGGCGCAGCATCGGCACCACGCACATCGATCCGCAAGAGCACGCGCGCCGCCGCTAAGCTGGCCGGTCCGGTTCCGCCGGCACTCCTCGTCGCGGTCTGTTAGAACTTCGCGTCGATTTTCTTTCCGAACGGCGGCAGCGTCCATCCCGTGGTAGGAGGCGTCGAGGTACACGTGACCTGAGCGGTCCACGAATACCTGACCTTACACGTAAACTGGCCCTTCATGTACAGCGCCGTCGCCAAGATTTGCTGCGAATAGGAGACGTCGTGAATTTGGATCGTCACAGAGTCGACGTAGGGGAAGCAGCCGGAGCCGCACCGGGCTTTTCTGGCTCCATGCCACGCATGGTCGAACGCTGAGCTGATGGCCTCATCTTGGAGTGTTGCCGCTTGGAGCGAATCACCATAGTGCAAGCTCTCCGAGGTCTCATCACTGTCGGAGGAAATGGTCCCCGAACTACCGCAAGGAATGGGATCGGGTTTCTGCGCCACGGATCCACCGCCTTTCGTGTCGCATTTGGTCGCGACGTGTCTTGCACCGCTCCGGGGGTCCGATCCTCCTCCCTGCTGACGCGTGCGCGACCCCCTGCCACTCATCCGGTCACCGCATCGCCGATCCCCACACCCAACGAGGATGTCCGGTCCGGCACAACGACCGCATGCCCGCGTCGCTCCGAGCCACAGCCCGCACGCCGCCTACCCCGAGGCGCCGCCTCCGCCCTGCGCCGCCGGCGCAGCGCACCACGCGGCGAGCGTCTCGACGATATCTTGGACCGTCTGGCCCCGCTCCCGCCGCTCGGTGGTCTCGCGGCCGAGCGGGGAGTCGGCAATCATCTGATACACTCGCGCCGCCCCCATGAACGTCTCGTCGGGCAGCCCGCTGTCCCGGAGCGTCTTGGCCATCTCCTCCATCTCGGCGACCCAGCGGTACGCCTTCGGAGGCATCCCGGGCAGCCGGCGCTCTATCGACGTGAGTAGCTCCGGCTCCGACTCGCGAAACTGCGCCAGCAGCGGATCCGACACGCCGGCCAGCGCCGCCGTCACCAGCAAGCCCACGGCGAGCGCCTGCGAGCCCTTCGACCACATCGCGTAGCACATCTTCAGCGCCGACGCCTGCCCGATCTCCGGCCCGATTGGCCGGACGTCGAGCCCGTGATCACGCAGGCGCACCAACCCGGACGTGTCCGCGCCGGACGCGTAGAATCTCGGCCCCGCGCCCCCGGGCCGCGGCGGTCCCCCGATGATGCCGGCGTCGACGCACGTGGCGCCGGCGGCCGCGACCGTCCGGTCGATCGCCCGCGCGGTCTCCGGGGCGATCGCATTGCACTCGGCGTACACGGGGGTCACACCGCCGCGTGTCATCGCCGCCGCGATGCGCTCCGCCGTCCCCACCGCGGCACCCGGCGGCACGATCGACAAGAACACGTCCACGGACCGCACCAGTTCGACGTCATCAGGCACCGCGGTCATGCCGGCCCTGCGCGCGCGCTCTCCCGACCACGTGCCGCGGCCTGCAAGACACGTGTACACCTCCGCCCCGTGCGCGCGGAGATGCGCCCCGACGCCTGCGCCCATCGATCCCGGCGCGATGATCGCGACCCGTGCCACCGCCATCGTCATCCTCCCCGTCACCCGCCGTGCCTGTGCTCTCGCCTTCATCGTCGTCCGTCCGGATTCCCCCGCAGGAACATCGACCACGCGAACGCGGGGCGGGCCGCCGCCGTTCGGCAGGAGGACCTCGCCGAACAAGCGAATCGCGGAGCCTCGGAGAGCACCGCCGACGTCGCGGACGTGAGACACCCGACGCCATCGAGGCGGCCGAAACCCCGTGTCACCTGGAGGCACGCCGATGACCTGCGCGGCGCTCGGCCGGACGTGGACCCACATCATCTGGGTGGTCGGCGCCGCGATCGCGGTCAAAGTCGCGGCGTGCACGGCGGCCTACGAGCTGATGGGCGCCCCGGCCCTGCCGTCGTTCCTGGGTCCGCTGGCGCACCGGTGGGACGCCGTGATCTACTTGATGCTGGCACGGTTCGGCTACCACGTGTACGCGAACGTCTACGCGTTCTCGCCGCTGTTCCCGGCGATGCTGCGGCTGGTGGGAGCAGGATGGTGGTCGCCGTTGATCGTCAGCAATGCGGCGGCGCTCGCGGCGGTGGCCGTGCTCGTGCCGCTCATGGGGTGGCGCGCGGCGATGTTCTTCGCGCTGTTCCCGACCTGGGTGAGCGTCAGCACGTTCGGGTACAGCGAGAGCGTGTACGTCCTCTGCATGGCCGGCGGGCTCTGGCTGTATCGCAGTGCGGCGCTCGGGCGCGTCACGCCGCTGGCCGCGGGCGCGTTGGTCGCCGCGGCCGTCACCGGCCGGTACGTCGCCGGACCGGCCGTGCTGGCGATGACGGCGGCGGCAAAGTCCCCATGGCAGCCGCGGCTGCTGTTTCTGGTGCCCTTGGTCGCGGCAGCCGTCGGCATCGTCGCCTGGCAGTGGATCGCGGCGGGAACCCCGTTCGCCTATTTCAGGGACGAGCGCGCAGGCTGGAACGTGTCCTTGACGTGGCCGTGGCAGCAGCCGATGTGGTTTCTGTACGGCCCGGCCAGCGGATTCTGGATGCTCCGGGGGGACGCACATCGGTGGATCTGGCTGCTTCGCCACTACGTGTTCGTCGCGATCTCGGCGTTCGGGTGCTGGGTGCTGTGGCGCGACGGGGCGCGTGATCTCGCCGTGTTCAGCGCGGCGACGGTGGCCGCCGTCCTGTGCACCGTCGGCACGGTGTCCGGCATCCGGTTGCTGCTCGCGGGATTCCCCGCGATCGCCGCGATCGGAAACTTAGTGATGCGGCGTCCGGCCGTCGCTGTGGTCTACGCGATGGTGTCCGTGACGATCTCGACGATCATGATCATCCAGCATCTGACATCGTTCTTCGCGTGACGGCGAGGACAGCAGACGGGTCAGCGCGCGGCTCAGCGGCTCCGGCAGGGTGCCACTCCCGCGGGGTCTGATATGAACGAGCCTGTCAAGTACCGTGTAGGTCAAGCCACGAACGGCCCTCCGTCGTCCCAGAGGATGGACGGCGTATTCGGGTCCTGGAAGCGAAGCGTTCGCGACGGTGAATCACTCTGATATCGGTTATGAAAGAGGTGTCCCACCCGGTTCCGACTTATCGTAGCGGAGCCGGGCCATGGGGCACAAGGGACCACCAGCAACGGGCAGGCCGTCGCGAATATGGACCACGAGTCCGATCTGATATCTGGCCGCCCCTGCGACTGACCCGGTTGCGCTGCGAGCGCGGATGCGTAGGTGTTGTGGTGCCCGGCTGGGTCCCAAGGGGGTCTGCATGCGATCGATAGGGCTGGACGTCCACAAACGCTTTGCTGAAGTCGCCGTACTTGAACACGGACGCAAGGTTCAGCAACGGCAACGCATTGAGACGACGCCCGCCGCATTGCGAGCTTTTGCGCGCACGCTGCACTCGACGGATCGCGTCGTCCTCGAGGCGAGCGTGAATACATGGGCGATCGCCGAATTGCTGAGTGAGCATGCCGGTGAAGTCATTGTGTCCAATCCAATGCGCACGCGGGCCATCGCGAGTGCCAAGGTCAAGACTGACCGAGTGGACAGCGCAATTTTGGCACAATTGCTCGCGGCGGATTTTATCCCGCCTGTGTGGACACCAGATCCGGTGACACGAGCGCTCCGCCATCAGGTCGCCCATCATCAGTCGCTGGTTCAGCAGCGGACGCGTCTTCGGAATCGGATTCACGGGGTGCTGCACCGCAATCTCATTGGACACTCCTTCACGGACCTGTTCGGGAAGGCCGGCTGTCGCTGGCTCGCGAGTGTGCCGCTTCCGCGCGAAGAGAAGGACCAAGTCGATAGTGCGCTCCGCCTGCTCACCGCCGTCGACGCGGAGATCAAGTTAGCCGAACAACGGATCGCGCAGGCCGCTCTCGCGGATCCGCAGGCGACGCGATTGATGACGATCCCTGGTGTGGGGTTGATCACGTCGGTCGCTCTCCTCGCTGTCATCGGAGACGTCGCACGGTTTCAGCGGCCGACGCAGTTGGTCGGCTATTTGGGCCTGGATCCACGGGTGCGCCAATCCGGTGAGCGACCCGCTCATACAGGCCACATCAGCCGACAGGGACAGGCGCATGCGCGTGGGCTGTTGGTCGAAGCGGCCCAGTCCGCAATCCGTGTGCCCGGTCCTCTGCATGCCTTCTACGATCGTGTGCGCGCTCGCCGCGGGCGCGCCATCGCGATCGTCGCCGTGGCGCGCAAGCTAGCGGTGGTGGCCTGGCACCTGCTCGCGGATAGGACCGACTACAAATGGACGCCTCCGAGTCTTACGGCGCACAAGCTACGTCGAGTGGAGCTGACCGCAGGCGCACCCAGCCGACGGGGCCGTCCACGCAAGCCGGACAAGACCAACGAGCAAACGTTGACGCCGGCTGAAGAACGGCAGGTCTTACAAGATGCGGAGGGACACTACCGAGCCTTCGTCGCTACCCGCCACGGCACGAGGCAGCGAGAAAAGCCTTGACATTTTCATGCGTATTCGGCGGTTACCCGCACGAAGCGGGCAGAGCGCACATGATTGTGATTCGTCGGGAGCTGCCTCAATCTAGGAACGTGGGTCGGCACAGACGTCAGCCTGTCCGCCACATAGACCCCTCGAGGATGCTCCTGACCGCTGCTTCGCCTCCAGGTCCAGAACACGTCCGTCGATCCTCGGAATCTGTTCCTGGTACTCTACGCCGCGGTGGTGCTCGACACGCTATGCGCGATTGCCCAGACGAATCCTGCCAACTCCCGCGCGACGGCGACGATCGCGACTGGCCGTGGCTTATTGCGCTGGGTCAGGCGCCAGTAGCGGCGGTGAAGCCGGTCCTGCGCACGGCGGGCGATCTGCACCACTGCCGCCGGACAGCCGTGGCGTCGTTTGGTGATCGTCGCGCCGCTGCTGTTGTGATGCGAGTAGCTCCAGGCCGCTTCGACCAGGACACGGCGGAGATGCGCGTTGCCGACTTTCGTAATAGAGCCGCGGCGGGTCCTGTCTCCGCTGCTGTTCTCGGAGCACACCAAGCCGGTGAAGTCCATGTACGCGCGGGCGTGCCCAAAGCGCCGGAAGTCCTGTGTTTCGACAATCAGTGTGATCGCGGTCAGCGTGTCGACGCCTTTCAGACAGCGCAGGCCTTGCACAAGCGCCGCATAGCTCGGCCGTTGCGCCAGTTCGAGCACCTGGGTGGTCAAACTCGCCAACCGGGCGTCGGCTTCTTCGACCCCGCGGAGATACGCATCAAACGTCTGCTGGGCCAACGTCAACTCAAACCGTTGCTGACGGAGCCACGCGTAATGCTTCTGACTCCACGCTTGCTTGCCATCGTACAGCCGTCCTTGACGAAGGAGAAATTTGCTCAGCCGATGTCGGGCGCGCAGCCGGTCGGCCACGGCGTCTTCGCGCGCACGGACGAGGTCTCTGGCCGCTTCCTCTTCCCCGGTGGGCACCCGAATTTCCGTGAGTTGCCCCGCGCGATAGAGTTGGGCCAAGTTCTCCGCGTCACGCCGATCCGTTTTGACCCGATCGCCGGGACGCACGGGCGTCAGGCCCGGGGCGATCACCGCCGCCTGGCAGCCCAGACGATACAACTGCCGGTGCAGCGTATATCCACACGGCCCCGCCTCGTACACAAACACCGCATTCCCGTTCTTCATGATCCGTTTCACCAAGCGCTCGACGGCCCGCGCGTCGTTCTCGATCGTGCACGTCTCCTGAGGCCGCGCAACGTTTGGCGGCAGGACCGCGGCCGTGATGCTCCCTTTGTGGACATCCAGACCAACCACTATGCTATGCTGATCCATGAGCCGGCACCCCCGTATGTGGATAGGCCTCCGTCCTGGTGGCAACCCACGTATTACCTGAATCCGGCGGCATCTGTGCAACTTTGAAGAGCACGCCTGTCGCGGAAGCCGCGAATTACTTGGGCCGGTGCGATCCGAGGGAGAAATTGTGCCCTTTCAGGATATCTTCACTCCAGTGTAATTATCCTGGCAGAGCAAATTTCGTGGTCCATTGGCCCGCCGGTGCGCCATTGGCAAGCTCGGAGCAGATCGGCTGGCTCTAAATCTGGACATTCCCCGCCGGATTCAGGTATTACGCGGGTCGCCGGCTCGTTCATCTTATCTAGCACCGAGGCGCCTCGGGCATGGAGAACTCGGGGGTGTGAGATGTCTAACGGTCGACGGGCGCATCCGGAACATCGAGATACCAGCTTCGACGGCATGCTGAGCCGCGCCAAATTCCAGAAATCCCTCGATCTCGTGCGCGCGCTGGGATTGTCGCCGGAGGCGATCGAGTGCATTCGGCGGTTCGCGGGGATCACGCGAAAGCTCCCGCATGAGATTGTGCGCGAGGTCATCGAGCAGACGGCGAGAGAGTGGAACACGGCGCTGCCGAATCGGCCGTACCCCCGCGATCCGCGCGCGTAAGGCCGGACCGGGAGTGCCCGGTGGTCGGCCAGGCCGGCGACCCCGAATCCCAGCACAGTCTGCGCCCTCGACCCGACTGGACCCGGTCCCCTCTGACAACGGGACGCGCGCCGCGAGAGGATCGCGGAGGCCGCACGGTCAATCAAGCGGATGAGCAGCGCGCTTCACGGACGTGCGGCCGACGATCCATCACGAGCGAGGTGAGTGCGATGCGTCATCTCACGGGGAGACGTCTCAGCTTCAGTTGGATCCTGATCGTGCTCATGGCAGCCGCGGCCATCTCTGCGTACGCGCTCACCAACGGGGTGTCGAGCCCCACGCCCGCGGCCGGGATCGCCTTCACGGTCGGACGCGAACTGATCCTTGGGCACCCGCACGGCCTCGACACACTGGCCGACGAGCACACGACGATCTTCCCGCCGCACGCGCTCGACTCGAACTCGGAGTTCGTCTTCTTCGCGGCCAGTCGGACCACGCAGGCCACGTCGACCGGCGCGGTGGTGCTGCAATCATCCACCGCCCCGAACGTCATCTGGAACCCGCTGCGGTTCGCCGACGGCTACGGGACGAAGGAGGTGCTGTTCTCCCTCAACCCGTTCACCAAGTGCAACTCGACCTATGACCCCACGTTCGACCTCAACTACGCGGCGCCCGGATCAGTGCTGCGCGACCCGACGCTGCCGCGGGGCAACCTCCTCATGCTGTACGAGGCCGAAAACCACTGCGCCGGCGCCACGTACGAGTTCCCCTTCTACGCCACGATCGGGTTCGTGCGGTCGTCGGACTACGGGAAGACGTGGCCGGCGCCGGTCGACGGCGAGCTCGGCAACTCGACCCGATACCCCGTCCTCAAGGTCCCCGTCCCCCAACCGACCACGCAGCCGCTGACGCAGGGCATGGGAGATGCCATCCCGAGCGCCTTCGTCGACGACGTCAGCACGAGCGGCGGGACCTACGTCTACGTCACGTACCTCTACGCGGCCGGCCCGGTCGGCCTGCAGGGGCCGGGCGGCGTCACCGATCCGAGGGGCGACGGCAAGGTCCGCGTCGCCCGCGCCCTGCTGAACGGGAACAACACCCTGACCTTCATGAAGTGGTATCAGGGCGGATTCACGCAGCCGGGCATCGGGGGCCTGGACACCGCGGCCGTCTCCCCGACCACCCCGCCGCTCGGCGGATGCCCCGGGTTTCAATCCGGGGCCCAGCTGCAAAGCCAGATCAGCTACAACGAACCGCTCAAGCGGTACGTCATGACGTTCGTGTGCATCTCACTGACTTCGAGCGGCCAGCAGGTCGCCGCGGCCTGGTATTACGCGACGGCGACCAGCCTGGCGCTGGAGGATTGGGAGCACGCCCCACAGGATTCCGGGCACGCTTGCTCCGGTGCATCAGAAGGGACAGACGGCCGGCGTCGACAGCTGTGGGCCGCAGAGCGGAGGCGGCTCGGCGTACAACGGGTGGTACCCATCGTTCATGTCCACCGGCACGGCGGCTGGCCACACGTCGAAGTACGGCTACGCGTTCTTCATGGACGGATGCGACGGGGGCATCCCGCGGCTCTTCAAGGCACGACCCTTCGAGATCGACCGAAACCGGTAGCGCGCCTCTCGCCGTCCTCCAGCATCGTTGAGTTCGAGGACGTCCATACAAAACACGGGGACGGAGCAGGCGGCGGGCATCCGAGACACGTCGTGAGGACCCGCGCCTGTCGCACGACGTGCCTCAGCACTTCTGACTCCGATCACCACGGGTTCCGTTCAATTATTGCCGTCAACTATTGCACGCGGTACCCCGCGGCGCGCCGCACTCGAACCTCACCAGCGGGCCTCTCCAGGTCGATCTCATCTCGTCCGGGACGCAAAGAATCGCGTCGCTCGCGCCCTCAGGGCGCTGATCTGAAACGCGTGACCGGCTTCGTGTTCCACGAGGTGAAAGATGATCCATTCCGGGGTGACCATGCAGTCCTGCCGGTGGGGAGGGCGACGGGCACGGCGCCATTCTGCGAGCGACATCGGCCGACACGCCTCCCGCAGAAACTCGCGGCTCTGATGCAGACAGGCCAGATGGTCCGCCATCGGGACACCGAGCACACGCGTCAATCTGCCCTGGCGACTCCGATACTGAGCGCCGGCATCGACCGAAGGCGGGAAGTCGCGCTGCAAGATGCCCTGAAACAGCCACCACATCTCTGTGAAGGCGATGTGGTACAGGAGCGACGCGATGGCGTTCTCTCGGCGGTCCGGCCCCTCCCAGTCGAGCGTCACGTCGTCCATGCCCTCGACCAAGTTGAGCGTGCGGCGGCGCGCCGCCTCGAGCGCCCAGAACGCGCGCCCGATCTCCGGCTGGTATCTCGGTAACGGCTCGACCTGTAGCAGTCCCATCATGGCCGGCCCGGCGATTCGTTTAGCGTCGTACGCACGCCGCCATGATCGGGTCGGCTGCGGCATTGCGTTGCGACGGAGCTCGTTTCAGCGCGTTGTCCGCATAGATGATGAATTGCGAGATCGTGTCGCCCTGCCTGTCCAGGCAATCTGCGACACCATACAGGGCGCTCCCCTGCCCGGCGATGGGCGCAAGGACTTGGACCGCATCGTACACGCCAGCAACATACCCTCGCTGAAAACTGGCGTTCTCGCCATACAAGTCCGAGACGCTCATGAAGAACGACCCGACGTCGGCCCGTGCCGACGGCATCGAGCCGATGGAAATGACCCCCACGACGACCCCCGTGATCACACCCGCGAGAAAGCGTCTCATCTGCCAACTCCCCCTCTCGACGGTGCCAGCGCACCGTCCTGCGTACCGGATGAGTATATCAATCGTCTCGTGCGGCTGTGCCAGGCCGTTGCGGCCTATTTCGCGACCTGCTGAACGTAGGCGTACTCCAGGAGGAGAGCGCCGATCCCAAGCACGTAGGCACCAATCCCGTGGCTGACGAGCCCGGCCGCGGCGGGATTCGCCCCTTCGAGCCCCGCGCCGGTGAACGCGTAGACGAACATCCCGAGCACCAGCGTCGCGATCCCAAAGCCCGCGAGCGTCACCTGGCGTGACGGCGCGGGCATGAAGGCGATCAGAGCCAGCGCCACGGCGGCCACCAGTGTGAGCACACCAGGAAATCCTGTGTTCAGAAATGACATCGATGCCGCGGACCCCATGCCCTCTGGCAGGTTCACCGCGTAGAACGGGAGGAACGAACCGATCACGGCCAGCGCGCCCCCGACGAGCGTCAGCTTTTGCAGCGGCGGCGCGGCGGTAGACCACGAATGGACGATCCCGAGCGCCGAAGCGCTGGGCGGGGCCGTGCGGGACGACCTGCGTCTGGCTTCACACGCCTCACAGATTGCGGCCTCGGAGGCAAGCTGGGCACCACAATTCGGACACGATGGCATGGAGCTCCCTCCCCTCACGGCAAGCGCAGAGTGGCCCATCGCAGTGCGCGCTCCTCGTGCCCTGAGTGTGCGCCGGCGGATCCCCGCTGCCATCGTGCGAATTCGGTACGGCGATACGTATCTTTCACATGACACGAGTACGTATGCCGGGCGCAAGGGACCGCCAACACCTCCTGTGCCGGCGGTCCCGCACAGGGACCCCGGCGTCGCACGCACCGTGGCTCGGCGACACGCGTGGGAGATCAGCTCGTCGGCGGTACGAGGCCACGCTGGGCAGTCCACACTGCGATCTGCGTCCGCGAGGTGAACCCCAATTTATCGAGGATGTGCTGGACGTGCGTCTGCGCCGTGCGCTCCGTAATGAACAACCGGGAGGCGATCCCGCGGTTGGACACGCCGTCGGCCACCAGCGCGGCGACTTCGCGTTCGCGCGGGGTGAGCGGATCCGCGTGCGCCGCGGGGGCACCACCCCGTCCCCGGTCCGGCTTCCCGACCGCCTCCTGGGCCGCCGACGCATCGGGTGACGCCAGCGCGTAGTCGATCGCATCATCGAATGTCATCGCTTCCCCCGTCGCCCACGCCGCGCTGAACTCGGTGTCGCCGAGGGCCGCCCGGGTCGCGGCCAACTGGTGGTCATACGAGTGATCGCCGACCAACGACCGGGAATCGCCTGTCAGGGCTCGCAATGCCTCGCCGGCGCCAAAGAGTCGGGCCGCCCGGTGGTGATCTCCGCGGGCGCTGGCGACGGCCGCGAGACCTTCAAGACATCCCTCAGAGACCCATCGATCCCCAAGTTCCCGGCACAAACGCAGGGCCTCCGAGTAGTACTCGGCCGCCTGCGCGGGCGCTCGATCGGTGAGGCTGTCGACGCCAAGGTTACGAAGCTGATAGGCGATCATCAGTGGATCTCCCGTTCCTTTCGCAAGCGACAGGCACTGGGTATGCAGCGCGACCGCGCGCTGAGATGCGCCGGCACCGCGTGCGAGGATTCCCAGTTGGGCCAGGACCAAGCTCAGGAACCAATCGTTCCGTAGTTCCCGCGACAGCGTGACGCCTTGTTCAAGGAGGCGCGCCGCCGCCTCGTACTGTCCGCGCCGGAGCCCGACGAGACCGAGCCATGTCAGGAGCCAGACGCTGTTCTCCCGATCGCCCAGTTCGCGACAGAGTTCGAGTCCCTGCTCCCCGAGCGCCGTCGCACGATCGAGATCACCCTGTCGCAGCGCGAAAAACGTTGCGGCGTGGAGGGCCTTGGGCACGAGGCGCCGGGGCGCCTCGTGCGCCCGGATCAGCGTGGCCTCGAGCAGCGTTCTCGCCTCGCTCCAGTGACCACGCACGAAACTAAACCACCACAGCGCGGTCGCAAGCCGCAGCGCGGCCTCGGCGCCGGCGTCGTCAGCCCGACTCCACTCAAGCGCCGCCCGAAAGTTATCGTGGTCAAGCGCTAACCGTCCCAACCAGCTCGCCTGTTCAGGCCCTCGTAACCGCGGATCTGCTTGTTCGGCCAGCGCGAGGTACCAGTCACGGTGCCGCCGCTGCGCCCCCGCGGCCTCCCCCGCTTCCTGCAGACGATCCCGCCCGTACCGCCGGACCGTCTCCAGCATCCGATAGCGCGCCTCGTCTCCTCGATCGTCAGCGACGACTAAGGATTTGTCGACCAACTGGAGCAGCATGTCGAGGATGTGGGGAGACTCGATGATGCCCCCGGCGCTCACCGCCTCCGCCGCCTCCAACGAGAAGCCGCCGGCGAACACCGACAGACGCCGCAGCAGCACACGCTCCGGTTCCGAGAGCAGCTGGTAACTCCAGTCCATCGTCGCGAGCAGCGTTTGCTGCCTCGGCAGCGCCATGCGGTTGCCACCGACGAGCAGCCGGAACCGATCGTCGAGCCGCGCCGCAATCTGCCCGACCGTCAGTCCCTTGACTCTGGCGGCCGCGAGTTCGATCGCGAGTGGGATCCCATCCAGCCGTCGGCACACCTCCGCGAGGGCAGGGGCGCTGCGGTGCGTGATCGCGAAGTGTGGCGAGACGGCCTCGGCGCGCTGCACAAACAGCAGTGGGGCTTCATAGTCGCGGAGGCGCTCGAGGGCGAGCACCTCGCCGGGCTCGGGCAGGGAGAGTGACGGGACCCGAAACGTGGTCTCACCCGCGTTTCCGAGAGGCTCCCGGCTGGTGGCGAGAATCCGCAACTGCGGGCACGAGCGCAGTAACAGATCCACGAGGCGCGCGCACGCCTCGACCAGATGCTCGCAGTTGTCGAGGATGAGGAGCACGCGTTTCCCGCGGAGATGCCCCGCCAGAGCGTCCAGGACGGGCCGTCCGGACTCGTCCCGGAGGCCCGCAGCCGCAGCCACCACTTTGGGGACGAGGGCCGGATCCGACAGCGGGGCGAGTTCCGCGACCCATACGCCGTCGGGGAATTGGTCGATCATCTCCCGCCCCGCCTCCATGGCGAGGCGAGTCTTCCCCGCGCCGCCCGACCCCGTCAGGGTGACGAGCCGGGTGGCCGCAAGCAGCCGCTTGATCTCCGCCTTTTCGCGCTCTCTCCCGACGAAGCTGGTGAGCTGCACGGGCAGGTTGTTGTGAGTTGCGGCCTTTCGTCGTGCCGTCACGCGCGGCTACCTCGCCAAGCACGCCTTGACCGCGAATACGTCCCGGAATTGGTGGCCGCCAGCACTGTCGCAGTTGCCTGTCGGTTCGACGGAAGTCGCGACCGCCCCTGCCCTCAGCATCCCCCGCTCACGCAGGCGCGTAACGAATTGCGAGACGAACCGACCGACGGGCCATCGATGTCGGCCCCCCGAGCAATCACGTACAATCTGGAGCCCTCGACCGAACTTGAAGCGGTACCCACCCCGTTACACGTGAGGCGCTTGACCGCATTGAGCTGCGAGGCCTCTGCCCGGCGACCCGTCAAGCAGAGCCGGTTTCGGCGGGCCACGGCGCCGCGGCAGGATCGCGGCGGTGCGACGGTCAATCGAGCGGACGAGAAGCCCACGGAAGCGGGGCCGACAACCCGTCACAAGGAGGCAAGTGCGGTGCGTCATCTCACACGGGGACGTCTGAGCGTCACACGGATCCTGAGCGTGCTCATGGCGGCGGCGGCCATCGCTGCCTACGCGCTCACCGACGGGTTCTCGAGCCCCACGCCCGCGGCCGGCATCGCCTTCACGGTCGGACCCGAGATCATCGTGGCTCACCCACCCGGCCTCGACACCCTGGCCGACGAACATACGACGATCTTCCCGCCGGGCGCGCTCGACTCGAACTCGGAGTACGTCTTCTTCGCGGCCAGCCGGACCACGCAGGCCACGTCCACCGGCGCGGTCGTGCTGCAATCGACGCCTGCCGCGAGCAGCGTGTGGACGCTGCTGTTCGCCGCCGGCTACGGGACGAAGGAGGTGCTGTTCTCCCTCAACCCGTTCACGAAGTGCAACACGACCTTTGACCCCACGTTCGACTTCAACTACGCGGCGCCCGGATCAGTGCTGCGCGATCCGACGCTGCCGCCGGGCAACCTCCTCATGCTGTACGAGGCCGAAAACCACTGCGCCGGTGCCACGTATGGATTCCCCTTCTACGTCACCGTCGGGCTCGTTCGATCATCGAATTTTGGGAAAACGTGGCCGGCGCCGGTCGACGACGAGTTCGGCAGCGCTACGCGGTATCCCGTCCTCAAGGTCCCGGTGCCCGAACCGGCCACGCAGCCGCTGACCCAAGCCATGGGCGACGGGATCCCGAGCGCGTTCGTTGACGATGTCAACACGAGCGGCGGCACCTACGTCTATGTCGCGTACTCGTACTACGCCGGCCCGGCCGGCCTGCAGGGACCGGGCGGCGTCACCAATCCCAGGGGAGACGGCAAGGTCCGCGTCGCCCGCGCCCTGCTCAACGGGAATAACACACTCACCTTCATGAAGTGGTATCACGGAGGGTTCACGCAGCCGGGCATCGCGGGCCTGGAGACCGCCGTCATCTCGCCGTCCACCCCGCCGCTCGGCGGATGCCCCGGGTTCCAGTCCGGGTTCCAAGTCCAGGGCCAGATCACGTACAACGACCCACTCAAGCTGTACGTCATGACGTTCACGTGCATCTCGTTGAATTCGACCTACCAGCAGGTTGCCGCGGCCTGGTTTTACTCGACGGCGACCAGCCTGGCGCTGGAGGATTGGAGCGCGCCCGTCATGATTCCGGGCACGCTGGGGCCGGTGTATCTGAAGGGAACGGGGTCCGGCGTCGACAGCTGCGGGCCGAAGAGCGGGGGTGGCGCGGCGTTCAACGGGTGGTACCCGTCGTTCATGTCCGCCGCCGCTCCGGCCGGACACACGTCCGTGCACGGCTACGCGTTCTACATGGAGGGATGCAACGGGGGCATCCCGAGGCTCTTCAAGGCACGACCCTTCACGATCGACCGGCACCCGTAGCCAGCGCCGTTCGCCGCCTGGCCGCACACCTAGTGAGTCTTCTAGGCCGTCTCAATTCATGAGTGGCATCGACCCGCACACCCGCCCCGTCGGTGGCCGACGCGTTCTCGGCTCCCGACGACCGTTCCCGCCGGGCGTGTCACCGATCCGTCATCACGTGCGGCCCGACCGTCCGATCACCGCGCCGCCTGGACGTTCCACGGAATGATGACGTACGACGGCGTGAAGCCCGCCAGGCCCTTCCGCGAGATGATCAGGTTGTTGAAGCTGCCGGGACGGATCGACGGCGCCTCCTCGTACATCATCGCCTGGAGCTTAGCCCACTCCTGGACGCGCTTCCCCTGGTTCGCCTCCGCGTTGAATTCCGCGTACAGCGCGTTCTTCTCAGGCGTGTCCCACCACCCCGGGTAGGTCGAGCTGAAGAGCGTGAGCAGCGAGGGGTCCGGCACGAAGACGCCCGACGTCACAAATATCTCCCATTCGGTCGGCTTGGTGCGCCGATCCAGGACCGTCGCCCAGTCCAGGACCTGCAGGTCCACCTTGAACCCGGCCTGCTGGAGCTGCGTCGATGCGACCACCGTGCTCTTGAACATGTAGTCGTAGTCCTGGGTCGTGAGCCACCGGATGGTCTGCCCAGAGTACCCGGCCTCCCTCGCGAGGGCCTTCGCCTGGTCCATGTTGTGGACGTTGTACCAGTGTCGCGCCGGCGGTCGTGTACCACGGCGTGCCTTTAGGATACAGGCTCGCGTCGAGGCTGTACAACTGCGGGTCGCCGAAGGTCGCCTGCATAATCGGCTGCATGTCGAGCGCGACCTCCACCGCCTGGCGCAGCTTCTGGTTCGTCATGAGGCCCTGCTTCTTGTTCAGGAAGAAGATGAGGTAATACCCGGGGAGGAGTCCGACCGTCACGCGGGGGTCGGCCTTCAGCGGCACGTACGCGTCCTGGTTGATCCCGTCGGCGATGTCGTAGTCGCCGCTCTGCACCCCGGCGACCCGCGTGGCGACCTGCGTCACCGGATAGTAGAAGATATCGTCCGCGAGCGCCTCCTTCCGCCCGGCGAACAGGCTGGCGGGGTCGGTGCGCGCGGCGTACTGATCGAACCGCGTCAAGTGCACGTAGCGGTCCGGCGCCCACTCCACGAACTTGTAGGGCCCCGTGCCGACGTACTGCTTGAGCCCTCCGGGGCCGATCCCGTCGATGACCTCCTTCGGCATGATCCCGCACGCGCCCGCGAGCGCCAGAAACCCGAGGAACGGCGCAAACGGCGTCTTCATCTTGATCACCACGGTGTCGCTCGCAGCCGCCTGAACCGTGTCCACCGCGCCGTAGGGCGCCGCGGCCTGGGGGTTCACCTTGCCCCAGCGGTTCACGGACGCCACCACGTCGTCGGCCGTGAGCATCTTGCCGTTGTGGAACGACACGTTGCTGCGCAGGGTGATCGTGTACATGAGACCGTCCTTGCTGACCGAGTACCCCGCCGCCAGGTCCGGCCGGATGCGCCACCCCGCGTCGAACGCGAACAGCCCCTCGAAGATCGGCAGCGTGATCACCGCCGTCAGCGTCGCTGTCGTGGCGGGGGCGTCCAGGGTCAGCGGCTCGCCGATCTCGGCGATCTTGAGCGTCCCGCCTCGCCGGAGCGGTGTCGCCGCGAGCACCGCGGAATCTTCACGCGATCCCGCGACCGCGTACCACCTGGACGCGGCCGCGCCGACGCCGGCCGCGGTGACCGTTTTGAGGAATGCGCGGCGTGTCGCCCGTCTCGGTTGCGTGCCCTCGCGCGTTGCCATGGACCATCCCTCCTCGTGTGCCTGTCCGAAACGCGAGATCCATCCCGCGTCCGGAATGACCGGCCCTCCCCCGTGCACGTAACACCCGGGATTTCCATGATCTGTGTTTGAACACCTTCGGTTGAAACAGTCCATCTGGCTCTTCGCGTACGGGACCTTGACGCGTATGAGATTTGGGGAATGAGGCGACGATCGAGTGGCATCAGAACAACGAACGAGGGGACCGAACTAACCCCAACCCACGCAAAATCTGGAGCCCTCGGCCGGACTTGAACCGGTAACCCCCTCATTACAAGTGGGGCGGCACGCTCACTAGCCTATGCCATTTGCGGGTTCGCGAGTAACCGCTGATGACCTGCGAACGTATCTTTGGGGCTGCCGTAACGAGTCCTGCGGCACGATGGACACCAGGAGTGAGGACGTGCCGCCGCTGAAGTTCACAACGCGCAACACGCCTCGGCCTTCTGAGGAGACAGTCTTCTCAGAACGTGTAAAGCGAGCCGAGCGCGCCAGACTGGTTTCAGCCCCTTATCCGCGCCACACCCCCGTTCCCTGGGCCCTTCGACCGATTCGGACAACCTACGCGTCGTGCATGATATGAGCGGATGCGATGCGGAGATCGGAAGACTGCGTACGGGGGCAAGGGCCCACTCGAGGTTCGGGTCAGCCCGCGAGCCAGGGGTGTGGTGGCCATGCGAGATGTCTTGTGGGCGAGTACGGGTGGCAGCCCCGCAAGGGGCATCGTCGGGGATCGCACCTCTGAGGACGGCGTGGAGCGAATCCTGTGCTTCTGGATCCAGGTCTACTAGCGCGTTCACCCAGAATGGAGGGGGGCATATGGTGAAGTTCGTAGCGCTCGCGGCAACTGTCACGGTGCTGAGTCTGTCATTGGCGACGCCGGGCTCGGCCCAGTCGTCGTCCGGCACCGCCGCCCCGCAAGACCTCGTCGCGCTCTTTCTCAACACGATCGCCGTCCCCGCGGAGAGGGGACAGCCGCCTGCGGACGGCGTGCTGCGGAGTTTCTACGACGAGAATCTGCTCAACCGCACGCGGGTGCGGGTCGCTGCAGATCAATTCATTGCGTACTGGAAACAGGTTGGATCGCAAGGCACACGGGTCGGATTCTCCAGAACGATCACCTACACGATCGGCGAGCCCGCCTACAATGAGACACAGGATCAGGCCGTCGTCACCGCAGACGTCACGACAACGACCACAGAAAACGCCGGATTCTCGATCCTGACGACGCTGGTCACCGTTGCGTGCTTGGCGACCGCAACGTATTGTGCCCCAATGCCGATCGGTGGACACGCCGTCGCCGAAAATCTCATGACGTTCGTGGCCGTCAGAGACGGAGCCGTGTGGAGGCTCGCCCTCCCCGACGACATGGTCGCGGCGATGGCGAAGTTGCCCACTCAGGAGTCGGGAACGCGCCTCGCGGCAAACGCCGAAGCGTCCGAAAACGGACTGACGCTTCGTATATCCGAAGTGACGTTCGAGAAGGACTACACCACCGTGCGAATCACCGCCGACAACAGCAACGATGCGCCCGTCAACCTCGTGCTGGCGGCGTCCGCTGCCACGCTCACCGATGACCTGAGCCACACCTACAACGTGCGGTTCATGCAGACTCAACTGCCGGACGCCGTCCCCGGCAAGTCGTCACAGACCGGGCAGATCGCGTTCGATCCGGTACCCGTGGGTACGAAAACGTTGGTGCTCGCCATCCCGAATGTCCCCGTGGGAGACACGTCGACGACGTTCCGGCTGGAGATCTCGCTTGAACGCTAGTATCGCTCGGACACCCCGAGGGACGGAGACAGCGGGGAGATGACTGCGTCGCACCGGGCTCAGCGATGATCTCTCCTCGTGCGCCAGGAAACGAGGGTCGCCAGAACAAGCAGACAGACGCGTCGCGTATGGCCCGCCACGGCCGAGCGCCGCGCCCGCCGGGGGAGCGACGGGCTGACGCCCCACGAGCGAGTTGGAATCCAATCGCCTCCATCTCGAGCACCGCGTGGCGGAAGGGAGAACCGCACCCCTAGTACGATCTGGCGCCCTCGACCGGACTTGAACCGGTAACCACCTCATTACCAGTGAGATTCTGGCAGTCTTGAGTCGGTCACACTGGCCAGGGTTCCATCTGCCACCCAACAAAGCTGAACCCAGAATTCTAACCCACATCGATCCGCCGATTACAGTCCGGTCATCCTCAGCGCAGCTTCTGGCAACCGATCGCCGTGCGGCTTGATCCTTGAGGCGGCTGCATCGATCTCGCGAAGGTCGTCGGAGGTGAGTTCAACCGCGACAGCACCGAGATTCTCATCCAAGCGCGCGACTTTCGTCGTGCCGGGGATAGGCACGATCCACGGCTTCTGGGCCAGCAGCCAAGCGAGCGCGATCTGGGCAGGGGTCGCGTGCTTGCGCCTGGCAACATCTCGCAGCAGGTCGACCAGCGCCATGTTCGCCTTCAGCGCCTCGGGGGCGAAGCGTGGAACGACGGAGCGGAAGTCCGAGTTATCGAACCGGGTGCTCGCGTCCACTGCACCGGTCAGGAAGCCCGCGCCGAGAGGACTGAAGGGAACAAAACCAATCCCAAGCTCCTCCAGCGTCGGCAGGATCTCGGCCTCGGGGCTCCGCCACCAGAGGGAATATTCGCTCTGCACGGCCGTGATCGGCTGGACCGCATGTGCGCGGCGGATCGTTCCGGCACCGGGCTCCGAAAGACCAAAGTGCTTGACCTTTCCTTGCTGAATCAAGTTCTTGACCGCGTCCGCCACATCTTCAATCGGCACGTTCGGGTCGACGCGGTGCTGGTAGTACAGATCGATGACGTCGGTCTTCAACCGCCTCAGCGAACCCTCCACGGCCACCTTGACGTGCTCGGGGCTGCTGTTCACGCCCGCGCTTCGCTTCCCCGTCTCAGGATCAATGTTGAACCCGAACTTCGTGGCGATCACAACGTGGTTCCTGAAGGGTTTGAGCGCCTCGCCGACGAGTTCCTCGTTCGTGAAGGGACCGTATGCTTCGGCGGTATCGAAGAAGGTCACGCCGCGCTCGACGGCCGTCTGGATCAGCGAGATGCCCTCTTGCTTGTCGCCGGCGGGACCGTAGACATGGCTCAGCCCCATGCAGCCGAGCCCGAGCGCCGAGACTTCCAACCCATTCCTTCCAAGTGTGCGCTTCTGTGTAATCCGCATGCCCGCACACCCCTCTCCATAGTGGAGCCCTCGACCGGACTTGAACCGGTAACCACCTCATTACAAGTGAGAACCTACTCCCTTTGCAGTTCGATGCTTCGCACGTCTCAGCTTCTTTGAGCACTATTTCAACAGGCTGTCCGCCTTCGACTTCCTTTCCTACCACGGCCCAATCCCTCAGATCCCGGCTCCGCGCAATTGCAAAGGAATCGCAAGTTCCCGTGGCTTACCCACCGGCAAGGGATACCGTTTAGGGCGCATCTCCTAGTTCCCGGCGCCGAGTGCTTTGAGCGCCGCATCGAGCTGACTATCCGTCCCGTTCAACACGTCGTCGACGGTCAGCGGGACTACCTGGTCAGGCGTGATCCCGATCCCCTCCACTTGCTCATATTGAGGGCCGGAGATCTCACGCACGGTGACGGACATCCCCCCGGCGGGCAGCGGGACCACGTTGTTGTTCTGATACGCACCGGCCGTCTTCTCACCAATCAGGGTCGCTCGATGCGCGTCGTGGAGCGCAAGGCTCAGTATTTCAGCGGCTGACTCGCTGCGCCCACTCGTCAGGACGACAAGCGGAGTTTGAGGCAGAAGCGGTGCCCCGGTCACCAGAAACTCAGACGATCCCTGCTGTCGGCTGACCGTATGCGCAAGGAGCGTCCGCGGGGGCAGCAGCGCTCCGGCGATGCCCTCCAACTCGTCAATTTGACCTCCGCCATTTTGTCGCAGGTCAAGAATCACGCCGCGAAGCGGACCCTGGGCCTGGGCTGTCTTCAACGCGGTCCGGACCGCGTCATTGGCACCCTGGGCGAACCCCAGGAAGTTAATGTACGCAATCCCGGGACGGACCATCGGTACCGCAACAACGATAGGCGTTTGGATGGCTTGCCTCGTCGCCGTGAGAGTGACCGGCTGCCCCTTGCGCTGCACGGTAAATGTAACGGTCGATCCGGCGGGGCCTGCGGCAGGCGCGCCTCCGGTGAACTGGTCGAGCACCTAGAGACCTGCTGCGGCCGCGGGCGCGCCAGGAAATACTACCGCAGCATACAGCACGGACTGGCCTGCGTCGTCCTTGATGGACACGCTGATGAATCCTATGCCGACAAAACCGGGCTTCCCGCCTACCTGAACCTGCCGGGCCGCCCAGTGCGCCGGATCAATGTAGAGGGTGTGGCTGTCATGAAGCGACGCCAGCATCGCCCGCGTGGCTTGATAGGCGAGGTCCTCCTCCTTCGCCGCGCCCGTCTGCACAGCTTTGGCGAAGTCTTGGCGGAACGCCCCCTGTGCCTGTGCCTCGAGCGTACCATCGGGAATGGCCGTGAGGTCCACATTGCCCGCTTGTCCAAGAGATTCAATTGCGGCGTTTAACAACGCCACCGGCTGGACGGGCTTCGCGTACCGCTGCTCCAAGACGTTCAACGCCGCGAGCACCAAGCCAGCGTCGGCGGTGTCTCCCGTCGCGGGCCTGGGTCCCGCCAGCAACCCTGCGACGAGGATGCCGAGGACGAGCGCGAACACGCGTCGCTTCATGGCCGTCTCCTCCATGTCGAGCCGTGAGCGCTGGTTCTGCCCAGTTCCTGGGCGTGTGCACGCCCACCTGCGCGATGCGGTCGTTCTGGCGAGTGGTTTCCGCTCCGCCGCTCACCGTTCAGCGGCCCTCGTCTTCGTCTCCCTTGAGGCCGCCGCGCCTGTCGAACTCGACCGCCGGCGAGTGTATCTGCCGCTCGCGCATGCGGTCCTTCTCAAAATCACGACCGTCGGCGACTCGCGCGCGCAGTATCTCCCCGATGATCACGCAGACGACCGCAACCCCTAGCAAAATCTGGAGCCCTCGACCGGACTTGAACCGGTAACCACCCTCATTACAAGTGAGATGTCCGGTCGAACTAGGCTGCGAGGGTCCACGGCGAGCCATCGGGAGTCTATCAGCGCGCCTTGCGGAACGGCGCGCCGCGCCCACGGGCCGCGCCGCCGTCACAGCGACGGCATGCCGAATTGCGGGAAGAGATCGTCGGAGCCCCAGTTGGTACTCGTAGCGATGTTCATGACCGCGGGGAAATTTGACGCCCACGGCTGGTTCGGGAGTTGACCAGGCCGTCCACTACCCCACAGCATCGTAAATCCCCACTCCCCGTTGAGTGATAGGATGCTGGACGAGCTGTCCCACAAGCCGCCTTTCTGGGCGTCGAACTGGCCGCCGCCCAAGCTGCTGACGAAGTCAAACCCATACCCCGCGCGCGCGAAGCCAGCGGTGCTCAGCGCCGCTCCAGCCGACAGCATATTCACCAGCGTCGCCCGCGTGCTGGCGGGATTGTCCTGCTGCGAAATGAGGATCGCGATCAGCCGCGCCACGTCGGGAACGGCCCCGGTCAGCCCGCCCGACCCTTCCATGATCTCGAGTTGGAGGTCGCCGTACATGTCGGGGACCAGCGGTTGTGGCTCGGACATTTGACTCGCATCCACGATGAGATCGTAGTCCTGGTACCGCGCTTCGTCCGGCGGCTGGTCGGCGACCAAGCTCACCGCGCGGCGGATGCGCGTGATCGACAGCGGATTGAACAAATACTGCTGGTACGCGTCGATCGGACGGCTTTGACCGCGCAGCTTTGCGACGACACGCGCCAACAGATAGTAGCCGCAGTTGTTGTACACTTGCGTGGCGCCCGGGTTGCTCTGGAGGCGAAGGCTGGCAATGTACGAGTCCGTCATCGGGGCGCTCACGGGCAGCGTCGCCGTCGGAAACGCTTTCGCCACAGCCACACCATCATCGAACGCGCCGGAAGTGGGCCCGTCGGGAATCAGTCCGCTCTTGTGTTCGAGCAGCTGTTGGATGGTAATTTGGTTGAACCGTAAATCCACGGGCGGTCCGCCGGAGGGTGTCGTGAGCTGCAGAATGCCCTGGAGCGAGTCCCCCAGCTTGAGCGTCCCCGCCTGGATCAGTTGATAAATGGCCACGGCGGTCGGCACCTTGGACACGCTCGCCAGGCGGAAGCAGGTGGTCGGCTGCGCGACCGGCCAGTCGGGCTCGGCCAGCGTGTACGCCCGCGCATACACGAGCTGCCGGTCGTGCACGATGGCCAGTGCGGCATGACGTACGCCATAGGTCTGCATCAACGGTGCGATGACCGCGTCGATCTGGGCATTGGCCACCGGCCCCGTCGCGCTGAACTGCTTCCCGACGACCTGCTGGCTCTTCGCGAAGATCGCGGAAAACGTCGCGAAATCCGGATCCGGTCCGGCGGCCTGTACGCAGATGGGGAAAAAGCCTTGTTGCACCAACGTGTCGGACGCGGACTGGTACTGGGCCGATGTCAGTTCGTGGTTCGCCCACAACGGACCGATCTGGTTATCCACGAAGATTGAGAGATATTCCAAATTCGTATTCAGGGTGACGAACGCGGGTCGGCACCACCCGGAGGCCTCCGCGTCAAAGCGGGCCTGATAGCCGCTGGCGCTATCGGAGACCCCGTCGTTATTCCAAAGTGTCTGGCCGGAATTGGGGATCCAGATCGCGACAAAGGCCCGACCCATCGAATCACCATACGACGCGGCCCACCGCAGGATCAGCCCCTGGCTCTTCGCCAGCGCATTCAGTACCGCAAGGGTCTGGACGTACGTGCTGTACCAGACGTCCTGGACGTTACCGCCGCCGTCGAGGTAGGCGAAGTGCTGCTGATCGCCATACACGCAGACGAATGGGCCGCCGACCGCGGCCGGGGCGTCGGTCTTGCCGCCGTGGCCGTTGTTGAGCTGCTGGACGTGCCAGCCTCCGTTACCGTACCAGGCGTCCTGGAGGTTGCCCTGGCCGTCGAGGTAGGCGAAGTGCTGCTGATCGTCATACACGCAGACGAACGGGCCGCCGACCGCGGCCGGGCCGTCGGTCTTGCCGCCGTGCCCGTTGTTGAGCTGCTGGACGTGCCAGCCGTCGTTGCCGTACCAGATGTCCTGGAGGTTACCGAGTCCGTCGAGATACGCAAAGTGCTGCTGGTCGTTGTAGACACTGACGAACGGACCGCCGGCCGCGGCCGGGCCGTCGGTCTTGCCGCCGTGGCCGTTGTTAAGCCGCTGGACGTGCCAGCCGTCGCTGCCATACCAAATGTCCTGGAGGTTATCGCCGTCATCGAGGTAAGTGAAGTGCTGCTGATCATTGTAGACGCTGACGAAGAGGCCGCCGACCGCGTCCGGGCCGTCGGTTTGTCCGCCGTGGCCGTTGTTGAGCCGCTGGGTGTGCCAGCCGTCGTTGCCGTACCAGGCGTCCTGGATGTTGCCGAGGCCGTCGAGATAGGTGAAGTGTTGCTGGTCGTTGTAGACGCTGACGAAGAGACCGCCGACGGCGGCCGGGCCATCGACCGTTCCGCCGTTGTTGAGCTGCTGGATCTGCCAGCCGCCGTTACCGTACCAGGCGTCGTGAATGTTGCCCCCGGTATCGACGTAGGTGAAATGCTGCTGATTGTTGTAGACGCTGACGAAGAGACTGCCGGCAGCGGCCGGCCCTTTGGTCTTTCCGCCGTTATTGATCTGCTGGAGCTGCCACTCGTCGCCGCTGTACCACGCATCCTGGATGTTGCCGCTCCCGTCGAGATACGCAAAGTGCTGCTGATCGTTGTAGACGCTGACGAAGAGGCCGCCCGCGGCGGACGGGCCGCCGGTCTTTCCGTTGTTGTTGAGTGTCTGCGCCTGCCAGCCTTGGATGGGCAGGCCGATGCCGTTGATCGTCAGCGGAATTGGGTCTTGCGGTTCGAAGACTGCAGCGTACAGTGGGCTCACCGCCGAGCCGGTGGCGGCGACCATCGTCGGCCCATAGCCTTGTCCGGCTTCCTGATTGAACAGCTGCTGCCACTGATTCACCGGTACGGCGGGATAGTGATGCTGCGCGGCCGGCGATGGTTGCACCATCACGGCGGCATAGTACGGCGACGATGTTGATCCATAGACGCTCAGCGAGATGAAGCCGTAACCCTGGGCCTCGTATTGCTTCGTAAGGCCGAGGTGGTCGGTCAGGGTTTGGTTGTGCCAGGCCACGAACGCCATGTTGACCGTCTCCTTCGATCTCGCTGCGCGGCCGGCTGATCCGGCCGCGCAGCGCGCACAACTCGTCATCGTTTGTGAGCGCCGACACGGCAACGGTCACGTCTCTCACTACCTGCGTACCACGGTCGCGACGACCGCGCGCGATGCTGAGCCTTTGGGTCGCCACGACGTGCACCACGCGCCCGAGGCGTGTCACGGTCAACGTCCGTCCCTAGCACGTCGGGTCCTACTGGCTCCGGCTCCACGAACGTGCCGCAGCCCGCGACAGCCTGCATCGGCGCACTCGGCTGCAGCCTGGAGGACGTGACTGGAGCCCTCGACCGGACTTGAACCGGTAACCACCTCATTACAAGTGAGGTGCTCTGCCGAATTGAGCTACGAGGGCCCGCGACGGTTCCCCTGTAGTCTAGCAGAGCCCGAAACCGCCCAGCAAGGCGGGCCCCGCACGCTGGCTCCTCCACGCGGAAAAGTCAGGAATTCGCGCTTCCCCCGGGTGTTATACTTTACACGTGCTATACTTTACTTGAGCGCCGCTTGGACCGCTCGGCGTCGGGAGTGACCACGTGCAAGATCAGTATGGTCGGGAGATCAGGGACCTCCGCATCTCGCTCACGGACCGCTGCAACCTCCGGTGCGTGTACTGCATGCCGGAGGAGATGGTCTTCAAGCCGCGCGCGGAGATGCTGACCGACGACGAGATCCTCACGGTCGTGCGCGCGGCGGCCGAACTCGGCGTGCGGAAGATCCGGCTGACCGGGGGCGAGCCCACAGTGCGGCCCGGCCTGGTCGAGCTGACCCGGCGGATCGCCGCGGTGCCCGGGATCATCGACCTCGGCATGACGACTAACGGGATCCGCTTGGCGGGGCTCGCGCAGGGGCTCGCGGAGGCCGGCCTCCGCCGCGTCAACGTCAGCCTCGACAGCCTCGACCGCGACAAGTTCCGCAGGATCACCCGGTGGGGCGACCTCGACCAAGTGCTGAACGGCCTCGACGCCGCGCGCGCGGCGGGCCTCAAGCCGATCAAACTGAACGCCGTCGTCGTGCGCGGCTTCAACGAGGATGACGTCGTCGAGCTCGCGCGCCTGACCACGACCCGCGACTGGACCGTCCGGTTTATCGAGATGATGCCGTTCGGCAGCGTCGCGGGATTCCAGACCAGCGCGTACGTCCCGAGCGCCGAGACGATGGCGAAGATCGAGGCGGCGATCGGGCCGCTGGTCCCGCTCGATATCAGCGGCTATGACCCGGCGCGCACCTACCGCTTCGAGGGCGCGCCCGGCACGCTGGGCTTCATCAGCTCGGTGAGCGAGCCGTTCTGCGCGCAGTGCGGGCGGCTGCGGCTCACCGCGGAGGGCCGGCTGCGCCTGTGCCTCCTGCGCGACGACGAGGCCGATCTCAGGACGCCGCTGCGGTCGGGCGCCACATACGAGGAGATCCGGGAACGGTTCCGCGCCGCGGCCTTCAAGAAGCCCTGGGGCCACGGCCTCGCCCAAAACGTGATTCCCGTCCAGCGCATCATGTCCCAGATCGGCGGCTGAGTCTCGCGAGCGTCCCCCTCACCGTTCCGCCCGAGTCTGCCAGTTCCACCCGCCGTACCTGAGACGACCCGCGAGACTCCCCTGCGTGTGCCGCGCGCCCGGCCGTCAGCGCATGACGGCGGCGACGGGGACCCGGGCGTCCCGACGCGAACCTGGATTGATAAGCAGAGGCCGCCGGTCCCCGCGGCCGATCTTCTAGACACGGGAGGAACGCGGATGCCCCTCGATCGTGACCTCCGCACCTATCTGGACGCGCAGGCCGGCGCCACACCAATTTACGAGATGTCGGCCGAAGAGGCGAGACGCCTCGCGGTCGAGCGCGCGCCGCTCCAGTACGCGGCCGTCGAGGACGTCGCAGCGGTGCGGGATCTCACCGTCCCTGGGCCGGCCGGACCGGTTCGCACCCGCGTCTACACCCCCGCGGCCGCGGGCCCGCAGCCGGTGCTCGTCTTCTTCCACGGCGGCGGCTGGGTCACCGGAAATCTGGACACCCACGACGGCCTGTGCCGGTCCTTCGCCAAGCGGACGCCGTGCGTGGTGGCGGCGGTCGATTTTCGCTCGGCCCCGGAGCACCCCTTCCCCGCCGCCGTGGACGACGCGTGGGCCGTGACCACGTGGGCTGCGGCGCACGCGCGCGAGATCGGCGGAGACGGTCGCCTCGCCGTGGGCGGCGACAGCGCGGGCGGCAACCTCGCGGCGGTCATGGGCCTGCGGGCGCGCGACCGCGGGGGACCGCCGCTCCGCCTGCAGCTGCTGATCTGCCCGGTCCTCGACCACGACTTTACGCGCCCCTCCTACGAGCGCCTCGCGCAGGGGTACGGCCTCACCCGTGAGGGGATGCGGTGGTACTGGGACCAGTACGTCCCCGACGTCGCGCAGCGCAGCCACCCCGACGCCTCCCCGCTGCGCGCCAAGGATCTCCGGGGGGTGGCGCCGGCCGCAGTCCTGACCTACGAGTACGATCCGCTCCTCGACGAGGCGGCCGACTATGCCCGGCGCCTCGCGGAGGCCGGCGTCCCCACGGCGCACCGCCACTACGAGGGGATGATCCACGGCGCGCACCGCATGCCGAGCATCACGGCGAAGGCGTGGGAGATCATTGACGACTCGGCGCGCGCCCTGCGCGAGGCGTTTCGGCAGGACGCGCGGCCCTGACGCGATCCGCGTGAAACGCGCCGGGGGGCCGCGTCGCGGCCCCCCGGGTCTGTGGTCTTCGCGCGAGTGGCGCTACTCTTCCTCGCCCTCGAGGTTCCGCTCGAGCTTCCGCTTCACGCGCTGCAGTGCGTTGTCGATCGACTTCACGTGGCGGTGCAGCTCGGTCGCCATCTCCTGGTACGACTTCCCCTCCAGGTAGGCGGTCAGCACGCGGCATTCGAGGTCGCTCAGGTTCTTCCGGATGCGCTCCCGCATGGTCTGGGAGGCTTCCTGATTGATCACCAGCTCCTCGGGGTCCGACACCTTGATGCTGCTGATCACATCGAGCAGCGTCCGGTCGGAGTCCTCGTCATAGATCGGCTTGTTGAGCGAGATGTACGAGTTGAGCGGGATGTGCTTCTGTCGGGTGGCGGTCTTGATCGCGGTGATGATCTGGCGGGTGATACACAGCTCGGCGAACGCGCGGAAGGACGACAGCTTCTCCCGCCGGAAGTCGCGGATCGCCTTGTAGAGGCCGATCATCCCTTCTTGAATGATATCTTCGCGGTCGGCCCCGATGAGGAAGTACGCCTTGGCTTTGACGCGGACGAAATTCCTGTATTTGTTGATCAAGAACTCTGCGGCGAACTCATCTCCACTCTTGGCGCAGTCGACGATCTGTTCGTCACCCATTTCCTGGTACGATTGAACCACCACCGGCCTACGCGCAACTACCACGCCTGTCGCCTCCGCCCCGGGGCTCGCCCTGTCGATGTCGTACCGCGACCCACCACGCCCTGCTCGGATCGCTCGAACTTGGTTGCGGAAACCTGGACCGCCCTCTAGGCGCCGCTTGCGGCTGTCTTCGCGTCATGCGTATTATACGAACGCCTCTAGGCCAAGTCAATACTGGCTTTGCGCGCGCCGGGAGCGCGCACGGGCGTCGGGCCCGCCGCGCCGGCCGCCTCGCGGCGCCGCGCCACCTCGTACAAGAGGAGTGCTGCGGCGACGGACACGTTGAGCGATGCCACGCGGCCCCACAGCGGAATGCTCACGATCCGATCACAGCGCTCCCGCACGAGGCGGTGCAGTCCGCGGCCCTCGCCGCCCACGACCAGCGCGACCGGCGGGACGAGCGCGCCCGCGTCGTACCGCTCGGAGGCGCCCGCGTCCGCGCCGATCACCCACACGCCGTCGGACTTGAGCCGCTCGAGCGCCGCGACGAGATTCGTGACGCCCACGATCGGCAGGTACGCCGTCGCGCCGGCCGCCGCACGCACGACCGTGGGCCCGAGCCCTGCGGCGCGGCGGTGCGGGATGATCACCCCGTGCGCGCCCGCGGCCTCGGCCGTCCGGATCACCGCGCCGAGGTTGCGCGGATCCTCGACCCCGTCGAGCGCGATCAGAAACGGCGCCTCGCGGCGCGCGCGCAGCATGCTGCGCAGCGCATCGAGCGTGACGAGGGGTTGGGCCTGGGCGATCGCGACGACGCCCTGGTGCGGGACGCCCCCGCCGAGCGCGTCGAGCCGGCGCGGGTCGACCGTCTCGACCGGGATCCCGCGCACCCGCGCCTCGCGCGCGATCTCTTCCAGCGGCCCGTGCACGTGCGCACCCCGGGAGAGGAGCACACGGGCGATCCGCTGTCCCGCCCGCACCGCCTCGAGCACGGCCCGGCGGCCGAGCACCACGGTGCGGTCGTCCGGCTCGCGCGTCAGCGCAGCCTCCAGGTGACGCCGCTCGGCGAGTCCTCGAGCAGCACGCCGAGCTCCGCCAGGCGCGCGCGCACGCGGTCGCCGGTGGCCCAATCCTTCGCGCGCCGGGCCTGCGCCCGGCCGTCCGCGATCAGCTCCACGAGCGGCGCCAGCGACGACGCGTCGGGCGGCGCCCCGTCCTCGCGCGCGGCGCCGTCGTCGGCCGCCGCCGCGTCCGCGGGGAGCCGCGCGGGATCGAACAGATCCGGCCGCTCGGCGGCCAGCTCGCGCGCCAGCCGGCGGAGCCCCGCCACCTGCGCCGGCGTGATCACCGCGACGAGCTTGAGGCCGAGCACGCCGCCGAGCTCCCGCAGGAGCACCGCCCCGCGCGCCAGGACCTCCCGGCGCTCGCCGGCGAGCGCCCCGCGGCGCTTCGAGGCGGCGTCGACGACGCGGTTGAGCGCACTCGCGAGATCGAACAGCGCCGCGAGCGCCCCCGGACCGCCGAAGTCGTCGTCCATCGACGCGTCGAACCGCGTCCGGATCCCCGCGGGACCGGCCCCGAGCAGCGGCTCGAGGTCCGCGGTCGCCCGCTCCAGTTCGGGGGCGCCGCCGCGGCGCGTCTCGCCGGGCGCGGCGGCCAGTAGCGCGTCGAGGTTCTCGAGGGCGGTCCGGAGGCGCTCGGCGCCGCGCGCCGCCGCGTCGAGCGCGTCGTCGCTCCAGGTGGCGGGACTGCGATACTGCGAGGACAAGACGAAGACGCGGATCGTGTCGGGATGAAACCGCGCGAGCGCCTCCCGGATCGTCACGATGTTGCCCAGGTGGCGGGTCATCTTCTCTTCGCCCGCGGTGAGCCGCAGGAGACCGTTGTGCACCCAGTAGCGGACGAACGGCCGCTTCCCGGTGTAGCCCTCCGACTGGGCCACCTCGTTCTCGTGGTGCGGGAACACCACGTCCTGGCCGCCGCCGTGGATGTCGAGTTGCTCGCCGAGCAGCGAGATCGACATCGCCGAGCACTCGATGTGCCAGCCCGGCCGGCCCCGGCCCCAGGGGCTGTCCCACTGCGGCTCGTCGGGCTTCGCGGCCTTCCACAGCACGAAGTCCATCGGATGCTCCTTGCGCGGATCGACCTCGATCCGCGCACCCGCCTGCATCTCGTCGAGCGTCCGGCCGGACAGTTGCCCGTACGTCGGGAACGCCGTGACGCGGAAGAACACATCTCCGTCCACGGCGTACGCGAGCCCCTTCCGCTCGAGCCCCTGGATGATCTCGATCATCTTCGGGATCGTCTCGGTCGCGCGGGGATAGTGGTCCGCCCGCCGCACCCCGAGCCCGTCCATCTCGCGGAGGAACCGCTCGGCGTAGCGCGCCGCGAGCGCCTGGATCGTCGTGCCTTCCGCCCGCGCGGTCTCGATGATGCGGTCCTCGATGTCGGTGAAGTTCTGGACGTGGGTCACGCGGTACCCGCGGTATTCGAGGTAGCGGTGGATGATGTCGAAGGTCAGGTACGACATCGCGTGCCCGACGTGCGACGGGCCGTAGAGGTTCGGCCCGCAGACGTACATCGTGACCCGGCCGGGCACCAGGGGGACGAACTCCTCGGTCCGGCGGCTCAGCGTGTTGTGGACCCGAAGCGCCATCGCAGCCTCCCCGCTTACTGCGCGTGCCGGGCGAGCGGCATCGCGGTGAGCTCGGCGATCAGCTCCCACCGGCTCTCGGACCGCCACGTCCAGGGGTCCACGGTGGTCACGCGCCGCAGGTCGCAGCAGCCGCGGTCCGTCAGCAACCGCATGTACGCCGTGCCGATCTCCGTCCGCCGCTCCAGCACGCGGATCACCCGGTGAAACGTGGTCCCGCGCCAGAATCCGACCGGGCGCGGCCGCCCGCCGCCCGCCTCGAGCTCGACCGCCACGGGTTCGCACACCACCCGGCGCTCGATGAGCAGCAGATACGCGTCCCGCGCGGCCCGCCCGCGCGGGACGCCCGCGCGCGCGGACGCGCCGCGGTCGGACCGTGCCTCGGGCGTCACCGGGAGGCCCCGCCCGGACGCAGCGCCTCGAGCGTCGCGACCGCCTGCGCGGCGATCCCCTCTTCGCGGCCCAACGCGCCCATCCCCTCCAGCGTCGTCGCCTTGACGTTGACCGCGTCAGACGGCAGGCCCAGCACGCCCGCGATCGCGTCGCGCATCGCCCCGATGTACGGCGCGAGCCGAGGCGCCTCGGCCATGACGACGGCGTCGACCTGCGCGGCCCGCCACCGATGCTCGGTCAAGAGCGCGCGGACCCGCGCGAGCAGGTCGAGGCTGCGCGCCCCCGCGTACGCCGGATCGCCCGGCGGAAACTGATGGCCGATGTCGGCGCAGCCGGCCGCGCCGAGCAGCGCGTCCATGATCGCGTGCAGCACGACGTCGGCGTCCGACCAGCCGGCGAGCCCGCGCGGGTGCGGGATCTCGACGCCCCCAAGGATCAGCGGGCGCCCGTCGACAAACCGGTGCGTGTCAAACCCGAGCCCCACGCGGAGCGGCGGACCCGGGCGCCGCAGCAGGGCCTCCGCCACCTCAAGATCCGCGGGCACGGTCACCTTCAAATTTGACGCCTCCCCGGGCACAAGCCGGACCGGATGCCCGAGGCGCTCCACGAGCGCCGCGTCGTCCGTCCCGTGAAAGCCGGTGCGCTCGGCGTCGCGGTGCGCGCGCGCCAGGAGGGCCCGGTGAAATCCCTGCGGCGTCTGAATGCGGTAAAGTTCGGAGCGATCGAGCGTGCGCGCAACCCACCCGTCCCGGCCCGCCTTGATCGTCTCTTCGACCGGCACCGCCGCGGTGGCGGCGCCGTCTCGCGCCGCGGCGGCCGCGACCGCCCGGATCAGCGACGCGCTCACGCACGGACGAGCACCGTCGTGCACCAGCACCAGCTGGACGGCCGGCGGCAGCACCGCGAGGCCGAGCGCGACCGACGCCTGGCGGTCGGCGCCGCCCGGGACGACGGCCGCGATCTTCTCGAGCCGCGCGCGGACGGTGAGCTCGCGCACCGACTCCAGATAGTCGGCGGGCGCGACCACCACGATCGTCTGCACCTCGTCGACCCCGGCGAGCGTCTCGAGAGCGTACTGTACGAGGGGGCGGCCGTCGAGCGGCGCGAGGGACTTCGGGAGCTCGCCCCGCAGGCGCTCACCGCGGCCGGCGGCCGGCACGATGACCCCGACGGGACCGTGGGGAATCGTCACGGCCCGCACCCCCACCGCCCCGGCGTCGACCCGCCGACGCACTTGCGCCGTTCGATCATATCAACGGAATCCTGCGAGATCTGAGGCCAGTACCACCGCGAGGATGAGCTGCACGACCCCAATTATAACACGCGGGTCGTGATCGACGCCGCGCCCGGGACCGCGCTACCCCCGAACTCGAGCCGTCGGGCCGTCGCCCGCGGCCCCCGCGAGGATCGCGGCGGTCTGGCTCACCCCGAGGAGATCCGCCCCGGCCTCGAGCAGGGCCCGGGCCTCGGCGTAGGTGCGAATCCCGCCCGACGCCTTGATCCCGAGCGCGCGACCGACGACCCGGCGGATGAGGACGATGTCCGCGACCGCGGCGCCCGTCGGGGCGAACCCCGTGCTCGTCTTGACGTACGCCGCGCCCGCGCGCGCCGCGAGTTCCGCGGCGAGCGCCTTCTCGGCGTCGGTCAAGTACGCCGTCTCGATGATCACCTTCAGCGGATGCCCGGCCGCCGCCTCGGCCACCGCGCGCATCTCGTCCGAGACGAGATCGGCGCGCCCCGCGCGCAGAGCCCCGACGTTGATGACCATGTCGACCTCCGCCGCCCCGCGCGCGACGGCGTCGCGGGCCTCGTAGGCCTTCACCTCCGGCGTCTGTCCGCCGTGCGGGAATCCGATGACGGTCACGGGACGAATCTCGGTCCCCCGGAGCAGGGCCGCGGCGGCACCCACGTAACACGGCTTCACCACGAGCGCGCGCACCCTCCACGCGCGGGCCTGCTGCGCTGCGGCGTCGACGTCCTGCAACGTACTCTCCGGACGCAGGAGCGTGTGCTCGATCCGTGCCGCGAGATCGTCGGGATCTCCGCGAAATGCCGGCAGCACCGCCGTCTCCGAACGAGCGCGGCCCTCTTCCTGCTGGCTCACGAGCGATCACCTCCACGGCCGAACGCGCCGCCCCGCCGAGTCGCGCGGGGCGTGACGCCGCGCCGGCCTACGCCTGCCCTCAGCATACCGCACGCGCGCGCGCGCCGGAAGGCGTCGATCCTCACCTTGACACTGATGCGGCGGCATTTCTATAATGGGGCCGTTCATCCGAGAAGGGACGTGACCGATGAAAGAGACCAGGGCGCGCTTTCAGGACCAAGTCGATGAGTATCTGATCCGCCACCGCAGCGTCCTCGACGTCCTCAGCAAGTTGCAGGAAGCCACCGCCCGCACCAACCGCGCCTTCAGCAAGGCCGTCACCAGCTGCGGCTGCGTCACGGTGACCGCCGCGAAGCAGCAGTTTCCGACCGAGATCAGCCTCGCCGAGATCCGCGCCCATCTCGACAACCATGTCGGGGGGACCCTGTGCGAGCGCTGCCGCGAGGCGGTCGAGACCGAGATCGGCTCCGCGCTGTTCTACACCGCCGCGCTGTGCAGCGTCCTCAACCTCGATCTCGACACGATCCAAAAGAAGGAGCACAGCCGGATCAAGAGCCTCGGCATCTTCAACCTGAAGTAGCGTTCGGCCGCCCGGCTCAGGCGAGGAGCAGGTCGAGGGCCTCGCCGATGCGCTCCACGCCCACCAGCTCGATCCCGGACGTCTCGTCCAGCCCCCCGAGATTCGCCCGCGGCACCACGACCCGCCGGAACCCGAGCTTCGCCGCCTCGGCGACGCGCCGCCCGATCTGGCTCACCGCGCGCACCTCGCCGCCGAGCCCGACCTCTCCGACGACCGCGGTCTGCGCATCGACGGGACGGTCCCGGTGGCTGCCGGCGACGGCGCACGCCACGCCCAGGTCGACCGCGGGCTCGTCGGCCCGCACGCCTCCGGCCACGCTGACGTACACGTCGCACGCGCCGAGGTGGAGCCCGGCGCGCTTCTCGAGCACCGCGAGCAGCAGCAGCACGCGGTTGTAGTCCACGCCCGAGGCGGTGCGGCGCGGCATCCCGAACGGCGTGCGCGTGACGAGCGCCTGCACCTCGAGCAAGATCGGCCGGGTGCCCTCGATCGCACACACGACCGCGGAGCCCGAGGCGTCCGCCGGCCGCTCGGCCAGAAACAGCGCCGACGGATCCGGGACGGGCACGAGGCCGCGCCCGCCCATCGAGAACACGCCGATCTCGTTCGTCGAGCCGAACCGGTTCTTCGTCGCGCGCAGCACGCGGTACGCGTGGTGCCGCTCCCCCTCGAAGTACAGCACCGTGTCCACCATGTGCTCCAGCACGCGCGGCCCCGCGATCGCTCCGTCCTTGGTGACGTGCCCGACGATCAGGATCGCCGGACCGCCCTCGGCCTTCGCGACGCGCAGCAGGTCGCCGGTGCACTCCCGGATCTGCCCGACGCTGCCGGGCGCACCGGGCAGGTCCGGGCGGTACATCGTCTGGATCGAATCGACCACGACGAGCGCGGGCTGCGCCGCGTCGATCTGGGCGATCATCTGCGCGAGATCGGTCTCGGCGAGCACCAGCAGGCGCGGCGCGTCGACCCCGAGGCGCGCCGCCCGCATCTTCGTCTGACGCGCCGACTCCTCGCCCGAGATGTACAGCACGGTACGCGACTCGGCGATCCGGTGGGCGATCGCCAGCGCGAGCGTGGACTTCCCGACGCCGGGATCGCCGCCGATCAGCACCAGCGAGCCGGGCACGAGCCCGCCCCCGAGCACGCGGTCCACCTCGCCGATCTCCACCGGCACGCGCGGCTCGTCCCCGAGCGCGACCTCGGTAATCGGGGTCGCCGGCGCCGTCCGCCCGGCGGCCGCGGGGCGCGCCCGGGCGCCGCCGCCCCGAGGGGCGCCGGCGAGGACCTCTTCCACGAGCGTGTTCCATCCCGCACAGTTTGGACAGCGGCCGAGCCACTTGGACGACTCGTACCCGCACGCCTGGCACACGTAGACGACCCGCCGCGATCCCGCCTCGCTTCCGGTCTTCGCCACTGCGCGCTCCCTCCGCGTCCGTCCCGAGTACGGGCGACGGCCCGGGCGGATCGCCCGGGCCGTCGCCACGCTGCTGCGTGCGTCCGTCTCGCTACGACACCGTATCGGCGGGCACGGGCTCCCGCTTCTTCTCGAACACCACGCGTCCGTCGCGCGCGTCCAGGATGATCTCGTCGCCGGCACTGAACTTCCCGCGCAGCATGTCGTCCGACAGCGGATCCTCGACGAGCCGTTGGATCGCGCGCCGCAGGGGGCGTGCCCCGTACTGCGGATCGAAGCCTTCGACCGCGAGCAGGTCGCGCGCGGCCTGGGTCAGCACGAGCCCCATGCCCTGCCCGCGGATCTCGCGGCGCACCCGCTCCATCAGAATGTCGACGATCGCGGAGATCTGCTCGCGCGTGAGCGACCGGAACACGATGATCTCGTCCACGCGGTTCAGGAACTCCGGCCGGAACGTCCGGCGCAGCTCGTCCATCACGTGCGACTTCATCCGGTCGTACGTCCGCTGCGCCTCGGCCGCCTCGTTGTCAGGGCCGCGGAACCCGAACCCGCTGTCCCGCTGGATCTGCGGCGCGCCGACGTTGCTGGTCATGATCACGACACAGTTCTTGAAGTCGACGGTCCGGCCCTGGGCGTCCGTGAGCCGGCCGTCCTCCAGGATCTGGAGGAGCACGTTGAAGATCTCCGGGTGCGCCTTCTCGATCTCGTCCAGCAGCACCACCGAATACGGACGGCGGCGGACCTGCTCGGTGAGCTGGCCGCCCTCCTCGTACCCGACGTACCCCGGGGGCGCGCCGACGAGCCGCGACACCGTGTGCCGCTCGGTGTACTCCGACATGTCGATCCGGATCACCGCGCCCTCGTCCCCGAACAGGAACTCCGCGAGCGCGAGCGTCAGCTCCGTCTTCCCGACGCCCGTCGGTCCGAGGAAGATGAACGACCCGATCGGACGGCGCGCGTCTTTGAGCCCGGCCCGCGCCCGGCGCACCGCGCGGGACACCGCCCGCACCGCCTCCTCCTGCCCGACGATCCGCCCGTGGAGCGAATCTTCCATGCGGAGGAGCTTCTCGGTCTCTTCCTCGACGAGGCGCATCACCGGAATGCCGGTCCAGCTCGACACGATGTCGGCGATGTCGTCGGCCGTGACGGTCGTGATGTCGCGTCCCTTGTCCGTCTTCCAGGAGCTCTCCAGCTCCTCGAGCTTCTGCCGCAGCACCTTCTCCTTGTCGCGGAGGTTGGCGGCCTTCTCGAAGTCCTGGCCCTTGATCGCCTCTTCCTTTTCGCGGCGGACGCGGTCGGCCTTTTCGAGCGCCTGACGCACTTCCTGCGGCAGGAAGCTCGCCTGCAGCCGGATCTTGCTCGACGCCTCGTCCATCAGGTCGATCGCCTTGTCCGGCAGGAACCGGTCCGAGATGTACTTGTCGGCCAGCGTCGCCGCCGCGACGAGCGCCTCGTCGCTGATCTTGACGCCGTGGTGCGCCTCGTACCGCTCCCGGAGCCCGCGCAGAATCTCGATGCTCTGCTCCACCGTCGGCTCCGCGACGAGGATCGGGGCAAACCGCCGCTCGAGCGCGGCGTCCCGCTCCACATACTTCCGGTACTCGTCGAGCGTGGTCGCGCCGATGCACTGCAGCTCGCCGCGGGACAGCGACGGCTTGAGGATGTTGCTCGCGTCGATCGCGCCCTCCGCCGCGCCGGCGCCGACGAGCGTGTGCAGCTCATCGACGAAGAGGATGACCTCGCCCTGCGCCTTGCGGATCTCCTCCATCACTTTCTTCATGCGCTCTTCGAACTCGCCGCGGTACTTCGTGCCGGCGACCAGCGCGGCCAGATCCAGCTGCACCACGCGCTTCGACCGCAGCACCTCGGGGACGTCGCCGCGGACGATCCGCTGCGCGAGGCCCTCGGTGATCGCGGTCTTGCCGACGCCCGGCTCCCCGATCAGGGCCGGGTTGTTCTTGGTGCGGCGGGAAAGCACCTGGATCACGCGCTCGATCTCACGGTCGCGCCCGATCACGGGGTCGAGCTTGCCGTCGCGCGCGTGCTTCGTCAGGTCGCGCCCGAACTCGTCGAGCGTGGGGGTCTTGCTCGCCTGCTTGGTGTAGGACGTCGTCCCCTCTTCGCCGAGCAGGTACACGACCTGCGAGCGGACGCGCTCGAGATCCGCGCCCATCGCTTCCAGCACGCGGGCGGCGACCCCCTCCCCCTCGCGGATCAGGCCGAGCAGGAGGTGCTCGGTGCCGATGTAGTTGTGCCCAAGCCGCCGCGCCTCATCCAGCGCGAGTTCCAGCACCTTCTTCGCCCGAGGCGTGAACGCCACTTCCTCGTACGGCGTCCGTTCCCCGCGGCCGATCGCACTCTCGATCTCCGCCCGGACGCGCTCGGGGTTGATGTTCAAAGACTCCAGCACCTTGCTGGCGACCCCTTCGCCTTCGCGAATGATCCCGAGGAGGATGTGCTCGGTCCCCACCGCGCTGTGGTTGAGTCGCTTCGCCTCCTCTTGGGCGAGGATGATCACGCGGCGGGCACGTTCGGTGAATCGTTCAAACATCTCGAGAGTAACCTCCTCTCTGCCAGGGCACCTGCGCCACGAACCCAGCTACCGCATCTGCAGCCGCTACCTGTTGGTACGAATCCTGCTGTGATCGCGTTCGCTCGCCCGGAGCCCTTCGTTCCGGCTCTCGGAGCCCGGCAGAGAAACATGTTCCCGACTAGAGTTACGCTCAGCGTCCGCGGCACATTCCCGCGGCACCCCACGATGACCGCCCCACGCTCTTTCTTCGCGGGTCCCAAGACTCCTGCCGTTGCCGGGCGGAACCCGGCCTCCGAACGCGGCGCCGCCGCGCACACGCCCGCGCCTCGGGCTGGGCGGCCCCTGGGGTGTGGATGCCGCGGCATGCGCGGCGGGGTGCGTCAACGGGACGGTCACGAGGTGCGTGCAGCGGTACTATAAGCGGTACTATAAAAGGAAACGTCCGGGGCGCCGGGTCGTCTCACCGGGCGGCGCGGGGGGGCCGGCGGCGGGGACCCCGCCGCGGCGGGCGGCTACCGCTTAATCGCCTTGACGGTGTACCGGATGGTGCCCGCCGGCACCTGCACGGTGACGGCCTGTCCCTTCCGTTTGCCGAGCAGCGCCCGGCCGACCGGAGACTCGTTGCTGATCTTGTCGTTGACCGGGTCCGCCTCGGCCGACCCGACGATCGTGTAGGTGACATCCTCGCCGGTCTCGTCGGTCACCCGGACCGTGCTGCCGATCGTCACGACGTCCGAGCGGGCGTCGTGGTTGTCGATCACCCGCACGCTGCGCAGCATCGCCTCGAGGGTCAGAATCCGCCCCTCGACAAACGCCTGCTCATTCTTGGCATCCTCGTACTCCGAGTTCTCCGACAGGTCGCCGAAGTCTTTCGCCTGCTTGATGCGCTCGGCGACTTCCTTCCGCTTGACCGCCTTGAGGTGGTCCAGTTCCTCTTCGAGCTTGCGCAGGCCTTCGGGCGTCAGGAACGTTTCCTTCTCGTCCATACCGGTCAACTCACCTGGGGGATTGAAAATGTCGATAGAAACAGGAGACGAGACTGAGGAGCCGCCCTCAGCCTCGAACTCTCAGGTAGTATACAAGAGAGGTCCACGGTTGTCAAAGGCGCTCTGGCACCGCCAGCAATTTCGCAACCTGCGTTGGGGGGGACGCAAGAGAGGCGAAAATAGAGGCCCGAGCGCGTGTTTGCGTCCCGAATCAATCCGACCGGCATCGACGCAAGGGCTGTTGGGGGGTGGAGGGAGACGAGGCCGGCGGCTTCGAGAGGCCGCAAGCCAGAGGTCGCGTCCTCGACACGCTGCCTGGGGGTTAGCCGGGGGCCGCGCTAGCGGGACGGCACGCGAGCTGCATCCGCAGGCGCCGGCAGAGGTCGATCGCCGCGAGCACGGGATGCGAGCCGCGATGCAAGAAGCGGAGACGGTAGAGCGTTTCGATGGCGATCGCCAGCAGCGTAATGAGCCAACTCGCCACAAGGCTCGTGCCTTGATGGTGGCAGACGTGCTCCAATCCGTGGTACGTTTTCGCCACATTGAAGATCTGATTCTCGATCTCCCACCGGCTCTTGGCCATGCGGTACAAGGCGTGACTGGACACCAGACTCACCGGCCAATCGGTCAACCAGAACGCTTCGATGATCTTGCCGTTCGGCTTGGTCTGCCGATACTTCAGGACGCGTACCGTCTTCCACCGCAGCCCCACCCACGGATCGAAATCGCTCGCATCCCACACCTCCAGCTGATCGCGACCGTCTGTGAACGTCGCGGTCGGCATGCGGCCCACAAACCGCGCCTGCGCCGCGGCATGGAGCTCCGGGAGATTGTCCTTTAAGCGCGCCACCACCCGCAGGCCGACGTCCCCCGCCGTATGCAGGAAGGGTGCCGTCGCGAATTTGCTGTCGCCCACGACATAGTCGGCGAACCGCGGCCCCAACGCCGCCACCCCGCGCCGCAGCACGCGCTGCCCCGCCGCCGACTCACTGTCGCCCGGCCCGTAGAGCTCCAGGTCACACGGCAACGTCACGCCCGCATTCACGATGCTCAGCACGGCCATCTCATGCCGATACCCTAGCAGGGTGCCATCCTCTTTGCGCAACGGTCGACAGTACGGACAGTCGGTCCCCGGCTTGCTGAGACAGGTGGTCGCGGTGCCATCCACCGCGAGGCCAATCCACCCACTGCCCACCAAGGCTTTATTCCGCTTCGCGCGGCGTGCCACCGCGCTCAACGCCGCGCGCGTCGGCCCCGGATCCAACCGCGCGGTCACATATGCCAGCGTATCGTGACTGAACCGCCGGCCCACGCCCAGCGCCCGGGCCGCGCCCCGGACCAGGGCATCCACCCCCGCAAACGCGTCTTCCCGCAGAATGTGCCCGATCACCAGCCCCCACAAGATCGCCCGCGCCGGAATTTGCGGCGCGGGCCGCTCATCCCCAGGCGCCGCGAAGTAGGTGGCCAAGCGTAAGCGCTGCACGACGTACTTCCACAGACGCCGCGGGGTCGGCCCTCTCATCGCCGCCGCTGCTGCTGACGCGCCAACTTCAACAACTGCGCGTTAGCGGCCAGCACGTCGCGGACCGCATCCTGCACCGCATGCCCCGCCTCCACCCGGTGCCCGATCTCCTCCGCCAGCGCGGTCGGAATGTGCAGCACCTGTTTCCGCCCCCCGACGGTGTACGTCAGATGCCACGCCGGATGTCCTTCACCGCGCGCACAGTGGCACGTCGGTTTCCCACACCGCAAATGAGTCAACGACAACGATCCCGGCAACTGCTCCAGCAACTCCGCCGGCAACCGAAACCGTCGCAACAGCTCATGCTGCTGCTGCCGCAGCCGCGCCGCCACCGGGCCGCGCGGCGCCGTGAAGTCCACGCGCAACTTCGGGGTCGGTTTTGTCATCGACGCCTCATCCTATGGTAATTAGTAGCATAAGATACTCGTGAATGCAAGTACTCCGTTCGAATGCGAAAATAGAGGCCCCTGCCACGATGCTGGCAGCGGCCGCCTTATCGGCCTCTTTATGGGCGACCCGGTGGATCAGCTATCCCGGGTTCCGAAACTCCTGTGGCACCGCGGCGGCGCGCGCGGGCGGCGCCGGCGCGCCGCGCGCCGCGCGCCGAATCTCCTCGACCTCGTCGTCGGAGATGCGCCGCTCGAACCGGCGCAACCCCGAGAGGCGAAACCCGTGCGTGCGCATCAGCCCGTGGATCTCCTCGACTTTCGCGAGGTCGACGTCCGCGCCGACCGTGTAGTCGTCGTAGCGGTGCTCGAGCGCGAGCAGGATCGTCTCGGCCATGCACGCCTCGCACGACCCCGGCGGAAACCCGAAGTCCAAGCCGAACTGGACGGGGCCCGGCACGTCGATCACGCCGCCGTCGATCACGAGCACGTCCCGGCGCCGCTCGTAGACGAGGCGCGAGACGTTGCGCGGACGCGCGACGTCGCACACGACGGTGCCGGGCCGCAGATCCTCCGGCTCGATCAGCACGTCGATCGCCGAGCTAACGGTGATCACGACGTCGGCCGACCTCACCGCCGCGCGCAGGTCGGAGGTGACCGAGACGGGCCCGACCGCGGTGGCGCGGAGCCGCTCGGCGAGCCGCTCCAGGCGCTCGCGGTTCCGCGCCACCAGGACGAGTTCGCCGGCCTGCCGCGCGAGCATCTGGCTGCACGCGGCGCCGATCGAGCCCGTGGCGCCGACCACGGCGACCCGTGCGGCGCCGATCGGCACGCCCATCCGGGACGCCGCGAGCGCGGCGCCCTCAACCGCGGTGGCCGCCGTCAGGCTGTTGCCCGTGGTCACGCCGATCGTGAGCTCCCGCGCGACCGAGACGCCCCGGTCGCCCACGACCTTGGTGAACGCGGCCAACCCGACGATCCCCGCGCCGAGGCGCTCCGCGATCCGCCCGGCCTGCACGAGGCGGCGGGTCGTCGCCTGGGGCGGCATCGCCAGCAACACGCGCGGCGTCCACGGCAGTCCGACGAACCACCCCTCGGCTCGGGCGCCGGTCGCCGACACGATGCCGGTGATGTGCGACGCCTCGAACGGCGGGACCATCGTGAACGCGCGCTCGACGAACGCGGCCGGCAGGAGCCGCGTGAACGGAAACTTCTTGGTGTAGTCGCTGACGGACTGCGGGTGGATGATGATCGCGAACCGCCCGATCGCGTCGCTCACGAGGCCGGCTCCGCGAGGCGCTCCACGCGCGGCCGGAACCCCGCGCGCAGCAGCCACTGGACGATCTCGTCCGGGGTGAGCGTGTCGCTCGTCCGCCCCGAGAGCGCCACCACGATCCCCTCGAGCACGTTCGTCGCGAACGAGCGGCCGTCCATGTCGGGCGCGGCGGTGATCAGCATGGCCGCGCCGCGCCGCGCGAGCGCGTTGCGGTCCTCCTCCGTGATCGTCTGCGTGAAGATCGTCTTCCCCCGCAGGTCGTCCGGCATGTAGCGCCGGATAAAGTGAAAGTCCCCGGCGATCACGTCCGCCCACCGGAACAGGTGCGTGTACTTCGGGGTGGTGCGCTCCTGCTTCGAGCCGGTCGGATACAGCATCTGGAACGGCAGCTTGGTCAGCACCGGCAGCATGCACGCGGCGAGCAGGCGCACGGTCCCGAGCCGGCGCATCGGGATCGGGAGCCCGAGCGCGAAGTAGAAGTCCCCGAACACCGTCTCGGCGCCGGCCTGCGTGAACGCCTCGGCCATGCCGTACCGGTCCACGCTGCTGACCAGCAGCACCTTGCGCCCCCGGAACGATACGCCGGCCTCCCGGGGCAGGTAGGTCTCGATCAGGTACTTCTCCCACGACCCCTTGATCCCGCCGCCGTCCACGACCGGGGTCCGGTGGACGCCCGCGACCAGGCGCGCGGCATCCCGGATCTGATAGCGGCGGTTTCCGGCCCGCAGATACAGGTCGATGCCGCCCATCCCGATCGCGTCGACGTGCCCGTCCAGCTCCTCGACGAGGTCGCGGAACCGGCCCATGTCCCCGTCGGTGCCGATCCGCTCGATCACGAACGGCTCCCCGAGGATCTCCGTCTCGACGCGCTTGTCGCGCGTGCTGCTGCCCAGGCTGACGCTGACGACGCGCTTCATCTCGCCGTGTCTTGGACCTCCGTGCGGGCCTCTCCTGCGCCCGGCGCCACGCTGTTACGATCGTGGAGGAGGCGCAGCCCCTCGAGCGACAGGAGCGGGTCCACGTGGTCGACGCAGCGGCACGCCGCACCGACCAGCTCCGCGTAGCCCCCCGTCGCCACCACCGCCGCCGGCGCGCCCAGCTCCGCGCGCATCCGCGCGATGATGCCTTCGATCTGCCCGATGACGCCGTACAGCACGCCGGACTGCATCGCGGCCACCGTGTTGCGGGCGATCACCTGGCTCGGACGGACGAGCTCGACCTTGCGCAGCTGCGCGGCGTGCTGCACGAGCGCCTCGACCGAGATCCCGATGCCCGGCGCGATGGCACCCCCCAGGAACTCCCCGTCCTTCGAGACGACGGTGAAGACCGTCGCGGTGCCGAGCGCCACGACGATCACGGGCCCGCCGTAGCGGGCGTACGCCGCGACCGCGTTGGCGATGCGGTCGGCGCCGACTTCCCGTGGGTTGTCGTACAGAATGCGCATCCCGGTGCGGATTCCGGGCCCGACTTCAAGCGGCGTCTGGCCCAGGTAGTCGCGGCACAGCCGCCGCAGCGTCTCCGCGAGCTGGGGCACGACGCATGCGACGGCGACCGCGGAGACGTCCGCGAACCGGTAGCCGCCGAACTCGAGGAACTGCCGCCAGAGCATCGCGTATTCGTCGGCGGTGCGCCCGCGATCGGTGGCCATCGACCAATGCGCCACGCGCGTCTCCCCGCGGTACAGGGCGAGCTTGATCAGCGTGTTGCCGACGTCGACGGCGAGGAGCATCGGAGGACGCCTCCGTTCCAAGGGTGCCCGCCAGGACCGGACGGTCTCGCTCGGGGATCAGGGAGCGGAGGCGACGAGCCGGAGCGGCCGGTCCGATTCCGCGCGGGATATCGGCCATCCGTAGCGTAGCAGGCCCGTCCGCCCGGGGCAAGCCCGCGTATCAAGCCAGGTAAAGCGTTACCGGGGATTGGATCGTCGCGCCAAAATTTGTGTTACCCAGCGACGCCCCTATCTTGCGACTCAGGAGACCCCGGTGACCCCCAAGGCTAGCGCGAGGACCTTCAGGCGATGCAGCATCGGTACGTGCACGCGTCTCGTGCGGTGAAGTCGCAATTGCGCACCGATGCCTGTGCCACCCTGCAGTATCATCGCAAGGCTGCCATTCGGGCGTTCGCCCGGCCACCCCGCACCACTCCGCCACGCCGGCGGTCGGGGCGCCCCTCGCCCTATGGGCCCCGGACCCCGACGCTCCTCATGCACATTTGGGAGGCGGCCGGGTATCCGTGGTCGATACGGCTCAAGGCCCTGCTGCCGCTGTGGTTCCCCTGGGCGAAGCGGCGGTTCACCATCCCGCTGCATGTGGAACGGGCCCGCCGCACCATCAGTGCCCGCACCATCGATCGCCGGTTGGGCCAGAAGAAACGGCATCTCAACCGCCGCCTCTACGGCCGCACCAAACCCGGGACGCTCCTCAACCGGTATTCCCACTATTCGCTCCTTGCGACCGTCGGGGCCATCTTCAACCTGGGTACGCTCGGGCGGAACGACACCTCCGCCACCCCGATGTCGGACCTGTTCAGGGGCGGAATCCCTTACGACTTCGCTTTCTTCGAAGGTTTCGACTTGCCAGAACTGTTGAGGGCGACCGCTTGGCGAACGAGCGCCTTGAAGGCGGACTCGTCAACGTCTTCTCCTTCGTGGATGTCGATCGCGCGGCGTGCGTTTCCGTCGAGACTCGAGTTGAAGAGACGGGACGGATCTTTCAGAGACGCGCCCTTGGAGAAGGTAAGCTTCACGACATTCTTGTAGGATTCGCCAGTGCAGATGATGCCGTCGTGCGACCAAATCGGAGTGCCCATCCACTTCCACTCCTCGACAACGTCCGGGTCTGCCTCCTTGATGCGCTTGCGCATTCTGCTGAGGGTTTCCCCGCGCCAGTCCCCGAGTTCGGCGATTCTTTTCGAGATGAGCTCCGATGCCGACTGGCCTTGGTTCGCGCCCGACTTTTTCATGTTCTCATCCTAGAAGTTCCAGATACAGTTCATTTGCAAGACAGTGGAGGATAGTCATGCAAGCCAGGATTTCCGTTTTTGACCCTGGGCTCCTGCCAATTGGGGAAGACCGGCCTGGTAACACTTACTTATGGCTTGCCAGGGCCCGCACACCGGGCCGCCGCCTTACCGCGGCGTCGGCGAGACCGGAGCGAAGTGCTCGACGACCGGCGCCGGCTCGTAGAAGTGGTGCAGCCGCCGCCGCCACTCCTGGTACGCCGGGGCTTGGCGAAACCCGACCGTGTGGTCCTCGAGGGTCCGCCACCGGACGAGCAGTGCGTACCGGTGCGGCGCCTCGACGCAGCGGAGCAGCTCGTGTCCGAGGTACCCCGCCATCGACGCGATGATCGGCGCCGCCTCGGCGAAGGCGGCTTCGAATGCCTCCTCCTCCCCACGGCGCACCGACAGCATCGCGATCTCTACGATCATCCCGACCCCTCCCCCGCGAGCCCGGGCACGCCCCCGAGCGTGCGCGCCGCGCGCACCGAGCGCAGGATCGCCTCGGCCACGGCGTCCGCGGCGGCCGCCTCCAGGACGAGCAGGTCGGCCCTGGACGAGCCCGTGCTGAGCGCGAACATCGTGTCGCCGTCGACGGACGTGTGCGACGGGCGGACCGCGCGGGCGAGCCCGGTGTGCGCGGCGAGCGCGAGCCGCGTCGCCTCCGCCACCGTGAGCGCGGCGTCGGTCGCGACGACGCCGAGGGTGGTGTGCTGCGCCCGGTCCGGTCCGAGTCCCGCCCCGGCGCCTCGGCCGGCGCTCCGCAAACGCACCGACGTGCCGGGCATCGTCCCCGTCGCGGGATCGCGCGCCCCGGCGACGATCGCGCCGGTCGCGGGATCCACCACATCTCCGAACGCGTTGGTCACGACCAGCGCCCCGACGATCGCGCCGCCCGCGACCGACACGCTGCACGTGCCGATCCCCGACTTCATGGCCCCCGCGAGCCCGAAGACCTTGCCGACGGTGGCACCCGTCCCGGCGCCGACGCACCCTTCCATCACGTCTCCGGCCGAGGCGTCCCGGCACGCCCGCTCGCCCATCGCGGCGTCCGGTCTCGCCGCAGCGCCGCCGATCCCGAGATCGTAGAGGACCGCGGCGGGCACGATCGGTACGCGCGCGGCCGCCGTCTCGAATCCCACCCCGCGACCCGCAAGCCAGCGCATCACGCCATCGGCGGCCGCCAGCCCGAACGCGCTGCCGCCGGCCAGCACGATCGCGTGGACGCGATCAACGACGTTCTCGGGCCGCAGCAGATCCGTCTCACGGGTCCCCGGCGCGCCGCCGAGGGACGCCGCGCCGCACACCGCCCCGCGCTCGCAGAGGACGACCGTGCACCCGGTCAGGTGCTCGAGATCGGTCGCGTGCCCCACCGAGAGCCCGGGGACGTCCGTGAGGCGCCCCGCGGGGAACGGCCTCATTCGAGCCCCCGCAGCGTCACCTCGCCGGCCACCACGCGCTCGACCGCGCCGTCCGCGGTTCGCACCAGCAGCGCGCCCAGATCGTCCACGTCCACCGCGATCCCGTCGAGCGCGCGGCCCTGGCCTTCCACGCGCACCGGGCGGCCGAGGGTGTCCGCCATCTCCCGCCACGACCGCACGACGTGCGCGGCGCCCGCGGCCTCCTGGAGCTGCCCGTACGCATGGTCGATCTCGCGCAGCAGGAGGCGCGTGAGCTCGCCGCGGTCCACCGGCGCCCCCAACCGGCCGGCCAGCGACAGCGCCGGCTGCGGAAGATCGTGGGGCAGCTCGGAGGGCTCCACGTTCGCGTTGATGCCCACCCCCACGACGATCCACTCCCCGTCGGGCCCGGCCTCGGTCAGCACGCCGGCGACCTTGGCGCCGTCGACGAGGACATCGTTCGGCCACTTCACCCGGGCCGCGAGACGCGTAGTGACCCGAATCGCCCGCGCCGCGGCGACCGCGACCGCGAGGCCGACGAGCGGGAGCTGGGCCAGCGGCAGGCGTGGGCGGAGGATCACGGACAGCCAGATGCCCCCGCGCGGGGACACCCACGTGCGGCCGCGGCGGCCCCGCCCCGCGGTCTGCTCCTCCGCGACGACGACCGTGCCCTCGGGCACGTGAATCTCGGCCAGGCGCATCGCCAGCTCGTTCGTCGACGGCAGCACATCGTGCCACCGCACGTGGCGGCCGACCACGCGCGTGCCGAGCCGGTCCGCGATGCCGTCACGCGTGTAGGCTTCCATCCGACGTCTCCCTTCTTCCGTCCCGCGGCGCGGATCCTAGACCCGCGCGGCGCCGCCCCGCGTGTCCGCGCCCCACGGCACGATCGCCGTGCGGTCCGGCAGCGCGGCCAGGAGCTCCGCCCCGGTCCGTCCGTCCGGGAGCGTCAGGGACGGCCGCAGCTCCAGGAGCGGGACCAGCACGAACGCGCGCCGGTCCAGATCGGGGTGCGGCACCGTGAGGCCGCGCGCCCGGATCACCGCGTCGCCGTAGAGCAGGATGTCCACGTCGATCACCCGGGGGCCCCACCGCTCCGCGCGCACGCGGCCGAGGGCCCGCTCGACCGCCTGGCAGCGCGCGAGCAGCGCGCTCGGCGCGAGCGTCGTCTCAACCTCGAGGACCTGGTTGAGGAACGCCGGCTGATCGGTCTTGCCCCAGGGCGGCGTCTCGTAGATGCGCGAGCGCCGGACGACGCTCAGCGCCGGCCCCTGAAGCTTCGCCGCCGCGTCCGCGAGCCAGTAGGCGCGGTCGCCGACGTTCGACCCCAGGCCCAGAAACGCCCGCACCGGATCGCGCGGCGCCCAGGAGCGCGACTGCCACGTGCCCCACGCCTCGCGGACCACCAGCGCGCCGATCACGAGCGCCGCCGCGGGATCGGCCCACCACAGCCCCGCCCGCTGCGCCAGCAGGCCGGCGAGGAGCACCCATGCCATGACGGCGCACGCCAGGTTGCCGGCGGCGTCCGCGTCGAGCGCCGCGCTCCCGATCGCGCGCCCCGCGCGCGATTTGAGGGCCCACAGGCCCGGCATGACGAGCGCGGCCGCGCACGCGACCGCGAGGTCCCCGAGCCCCGGCGCGGGCACCGCGCGCTCCGCCACCGCGCGGGCGGCGCCGGCGGCCACGAGGAGCGCGAGCGCGCCGAAGCTCACGGCGATGAAGCGTACCGCGCCCCGCTCGGCCTGCTCGACGAGTTCCGCGGTCCCGGACACGGAGCCGACCAGGGTCTCGATCCAAAGCCGCCACAACACGGCCGAGGCGGACAGCATCTCGATCAGGCCGACCACGCCGAACGCCGTCACCGACAGGCTGCGCGACGCGAGCCCCGCGGCGACCGCCGCCGCGCCCATGACGAGGAGCCAGAACAGCGAGCCGATCTCCAGCCACGCGGCGCGGCGCAGCGCCGCGCGCAGGCCGCCCGCGTCGATCATGCGCGCCGCCGCCGTGTCACCTCAACCGCGGCGTGCCCGAGCGGCCCGCCGAGCCGGACGTGCGGCTTGCGCACCCGAACGGTCACCGCCTGGACGCGCTCGATCTCGAGCACGCGGTGCGCCACCGCCTCCGCGACGGCCTCGAGCAGGCGGCAGCGGTCGCCGGTCACCGCCTCGCGCACACGGGCGTAGAGGTCGCGGTAGTCCAGGGTGTCGGCGAGGTCGTCCGTGTGGCCGGCGCGGTGCAGGTCCGCCTCGACCTCGAGGTCGACGACGAACACCTGGCCCGCCTCCTGCTCGTCGGGCAGCACCCCGTGATGGGCGTGGAAGGCCATCTCCGCGAGCACGATGCGGTCGCTCACGCCGGGCCCCCGGGCGCCGCGTCACGGCCGCGCACGATCGCGTCGGTCATGCGGGCGACCCGCACCATCGCACGCACGTCGTGCGCCCGGATGATGTCGGCGCCGTGCGCGATCGCCACGGCGACCGTGGCCGCGGTCCCTTCCACCCGATCATGGACCGGTAGGTTCAACACTCTCCCGATGCTCCCTTTGCGCGAGGTGCCGACCAGGATGGGACGGCCGAGCGCGCCCAGCTCGCCGAGACGGCGGAGCAGCGCCATGTTCTGCCAGAGGGCGAGCCCAAACCCGTAGCCCGGGTCGACGATGATGCGGCGCGTGTCGATCCCGCACGCGGCGGCCGCGCCGATCCGCTCGCGGAGAAACCGGACTGTCTCCGACACCGGATCCGGCACGCCGGTCCGGTCGTCCCCGTCCATTAGCACGACCGGGACGCCCGCGCGCGCGACGACAGCGCCCATCGCGGGATCCCCGCGCAGCGCGGTCACATCGTTGATCATCGCGGCCCCGGCGTCCAGCGCCGCCTGCGCGACCTCGGCGGACGAGGTGTCGACGCTCAGGGGCAGCCCGACCGACGCGAGGCGGCGGATCGCGGGAATCGTGCGACGCAGCTCTTCCGCGACGTCCACGGGCGGCGCCCCGGGCCGCGTCGAGCGCCCGCCGACGTCGAGCAGGTCCGCGCCCTCGGCGCGCCACGCGTGCCCCCGCGCCTCCGCGGCGCCGGCGTCGCCGGCGAGGCCGTCCCCGGCGAACGAATCGGGCGTCATGTTGATGATGCCGCACACGTACGTCCGGCGGCCGAACTCAAGGACCGTGGGTCCGACGCGAAGCGGCGGCGGGGGCGTGCGCAGCGAGAGCCGCGGCTCAGTCAGTCGTCGCGCGCGTCGGTGACGTGCGAGAAGTGAATCACGGTGACGACGTCCTCGGGGATGATCATCCGGCTGTAGATCTTCGAGAGGAACTCGATCAGGCTGTCGTGGTCGCGCACGGCCGCGTTGTCGCGCTCCATCTCCCGCGGGGACACCTCGCGGACCGATTTCGTCTCCACCCGATCGATCACCGCGGTGAAGATCCGCTGCCGCGTTCCGAAGCGCTGCCCGACGGTCACCCAGACCAGCTGGCCCGCCTGATACTTGTCCCGCTTGTCGCCGAGCCGGATCGTGAGCGTCTTGCTCCCGTCGCGCAGCGCGTGCGCGAACAGGGAGGAGTAGAAGTTGAGCGCGAACATGCACCCTCCCGGGGCTGATCCGCCTTGCGGACCGCCGAACCGACAGATGTTTCGTCCCGGTGCCGACCCTTCCCTGCCGTGGAACCATTCGCGCCCCGGCGGCGTTTGGAAACAGGGAAACGGGCGCCGGACGGCTGCACAGTCACGGGCGCGCCGAGGGGGGACATCGATGCGAACGAACACGAGGATCCTGGTCATGCTCGCGGTGGCGGCGGCCATCACGGCGATGCCCGTGTGGTCCAACGCCCAGGAGACGCTGTCGACCGGCGCCGCGAACGCCGCGCACACGATCGTCGTCGCCGGCCAGGGGTCCGTCGACGACACGCCGGACCAGGCCTCCGTCACGCTCGGGGTGGAAACGACCAAGACCACGGCGCAGGACGCGCAGAACGCGAACAGTGCTACGATGACGGAGATCATCCGGCAGATCGCGGCGGTCGGCATTCCGGCCGACCAGATGCGCACGACCGGCGTCGAGCTCAACCCGCAGCGGCGGCCCGGCCCGGGGAACGGCCAAATCACCGGCTACACCGCGACGAACCGGATCGTCGTGACCGTGAACGACCTGCGGCTCACTGGCCGCGTGATCGACGCCGGCGTCGGCGCGGGCGCGAACGAGGTGGCGGGCATCTCTTTCGGGCTCCGCGACGCGAAGGCCGATCAGACGCGCGCCCTGCGGCTCGCGGTGCAGAACGCGAAGGACACGGCCACGATCCTCGCCCAGGCCGCGGGCGTCGGCCCGCTGCGCCTCGTGCGGCTGGAAGTCCTCAGCGAGGCGTCCCCGACCCCGCGCCTCGCCTTTGCCGCGGCGCAGAGCGTCGAGACGCCGGTGCTCCCGGGTATGGTGTCGGTCACGGCCAGCGTGCGCGCGGTCTACGCCTTCTAGGGCTGCTCGGGGAGCGCGGATCCACGACGAAGGCCCGCCTGCGCAGGCGGGCCTTCGTCGTGCCCGAACCGCCGCGCGTCTATCGGAGGGCCCCGGCGAACACCGTCGTCGGCGCGGTCTGCCCCGCCGCCACCGACGTGGTGGCGACTGGGCTCGTGCCGCGGGTCAGATGGATCGTGATCGCCTTGGGCGGCGCAAGCTTGCTGCCGGCAAATCCACCCTGGATCGCGTGCACGGCGAGATCCCCCTCGGCCTGCACGTTCTTCCGCTGCTCGGCGACTGACTGGCCCGGCTTGATCAGCACGTCCCGTACGGTCATCTCGAGCGCGGCGGTCTTTGGGTCCCACGTGACGTTGCTGACGTTGCCCGGTCCGACCACGCCCAACTCCACGAGCCGCTGCGCGGCCACCTGCGGCGTCGGCGGCGGGAGCGGCGCGTCGAGCGCGGCCTGCTGGACGTCATACGAATGCTGCCACAGCCCGACCGCGACGGCGATCGCGAGCACCACCCCCGCGTAGATCGCGGCGTGCCCCCACGGGATCGTCCGTCCCTGCGTCTCTCAGGAGCCGCGCGGTCTTCCGCGGCCGGTGACGGTGCCCCGGACCAGACGTCGACGGCGCGGCGGACTTCCCGAACTCAAATCTGCCGATCTTCAGCACTCCGGTCCTCCTGCGCTGCGGGCGGCGGACCGCCTGAGCTGCACCATTATAGCACCGTCCCGGGCCCGAACACCCGGCCGCGCCGCCGTCTCACGCGCATGCGCGCCGTGCATCCCCCGAACGTGCCGCCGAGGGAGGAGCGTCTGCTCCCCCCTCGGCCGGTTACGCAACGTGCCGCGCTTGTACCGCGACGCTGGTCAGCCGGTCACCTTGGGCGACAAGGCCGGTGAGGGCGTCGTGTCCGGCCGCGGGAACGTCGTGACGTCCTGGGTCGGCGCGGGCTGTGCGGGCGCCGGAGCGACGACCACATCCGGCGGCAGCGGCTGCCCCGCGATCAGCAGATCGAGATCGTCACCGTCGAGCGACTCCCGCTCGAGCAGCGCGTTCGCGATCCGCGCCAGCAGCTCTTTGTGCTCGACCAAAACCTGCCTGGCGCGGCCGTAGCACTCGTCGATGATCCGCCGGACCTCTTTGTCGATCTCGTAGGCGATCTCGTCCGAGTAGTTCCGGCTCTCGACGAGATCCCGACCGAGGAACACTGGCCCGTGCTTGCTCCCCAGCGTCAGGGGGCCCAGCTTGTCGGACATCCCGAACTCGGTCACCATCTTCCGTGCCAGATCGGTCGCCTTCTCGAAGTCGTTGGCTGCGCCGGTGGTGATCTCCCCGAACGTGATCTCCTCCGACACCCGGCCGCCGAGCATCGCCGTGATGTTCGCGAGGATCTCGCCCCGGGTCAGCGTGTACTTCTCTTCCTGCGGCAGCGGCAGCACGTACCCGAGCGCCATGCCGCGCGGCAGGATCGTCACCTTGTGCGGCGGATACGCGTGCGGCAGCAGCTTGCCGAGCAGCGCGTGCCCGCCCTCGTGGTACGCCGTGAGCTCGCGCTCCTTCGCCCCGAGGATCCGGCTCTTGCGCTGCGGCCCCGCGATCACCCGCTCGATCGCCTCGTCGAACTCGGACCGGCCGAGGCGCTTCTTGCCCCGTCGAGCCGTCAGGAGCGCGGCCTCGTTCACCATGTTCGCGAGATCCGCGCCGCTGAACCCCGGCGTCCGCCGCGCGAGGATGTCCAAGTTCACGTCCTCGGCGATCGGCTTGCCGCGCACGTGCACGTCCAGAATGGCGCGCCGCCCCTTCGCGTCGGGATTGTCGACGACGATCCGGCGGTCGAAGCGCCCCGGACGCAGCAGGGCCGGGTCCAGAATGTCCGGCCGGTTGGTCGCGGCGATCACGATGATGCCGGAGTTGGGATCGAACCCATCCATCTCGACCAGCAGCTGGTTCAGCGTCTGCTCACGTTCGTCGTGCCCGCCGCCGAGCCCGGCGCCCCGCTGGCGGCCCACCGCGTCGATCTCGTCGATGAAGACGAGGCACGGCGCCGACTTCTTGGCCTGGTCGAACAGGTCCCGGACCCGGCTCGCGCCCACGCCGACGAACATCTCGACGAACTCGCTGCCCGAGATCGAGAAGAACGGCACGCCCGCCTCGCCGGCGATCGCCTTGGCGAGCAGCGTCTTGCCGCTGCCCGGGGGACCGACCAGCAGCGCGCCCCGGGGGATCTTGGCCCCGAGCGCCTGGAATTTCTTGGGATGGCGAAGAAACTCGATGATCTCCTCGAGCTCCTCTTTCGCCTCCTCGACGCCGGCGACGTCCTCGAATGTGACCTTCGTCTTCGGCTCGGTATGCAGTCGCGCCCGGCTCTTGCCGAACGACATCGCCTGGTTCGACCCGGACTGCGCTTGGCGCATCACCAACATCCAAAAGACGACGATCAGCAGGAGCGGCAGCGCGGTCGTCAGAATCGTCGGCCACAGCGCGGACCGCGACTGCGGTTCCGCCGTGATGGTGACGTGCTTCGCCTCGAGAATGCCGATGTAGGACGTGTCGCCCGCAGGCACGTACGCGCGAAACTCCTGACCGCTCCGCAGCTGTCCCGACACGTCCTCGCTGCCGACCGTAACCGACAGGATGTCGCCGTTGCGCGCCTTGTCGAGGAAGTCGCTGTAGGAGATCTCCTCGCGCGGGGACCGCTGGTGGTAATACGGCAGCACAACATACACCACTACCACCAGGATCATGGCCCAGATCAAAAAGGTGCGTAGATGCTTATTGAACACTCCGGGAACCTCCTCGCAAGCACCAACCGCTGGGTCCGGAGCGCCAGGGGGCCGAGTGGGGCGAATGCACTTCGGAATTATAGCACATACGCATTCGCGCGCCTACCTCGTTCCCCGCAGCGGCGCGGCGCACGCCCGCGCCGTGCTCCGGCTTCCGACGCTCTCCTATTTTGGCCACGGTTCGTCGCACGATCCATTCCTCCGGCACGCATCAACGCGGCCATGTACGACTATCTTCGGGGCGCGGCCCGTGGCCGTCATCCATCTCGGGATGGAGCGCCGGGTAGATGCGCCCCCTACATTAACGTCCACGCGCGGCCGTGCGTCGTCTCTGAACACGCGGCCCGCCCCGCACCTCGAGGGCCCGTCCGACCCGCACGGCCCGCAGCCCGCCCGGCAGCTCCGCGATCGCCCCGGGGCGGCCCTCGAGCGCAATCCGCCTCGCTCCTTCTAAGTGAACGAACCCCACACCCTCGATGTTCCCGCGGCAGCGGCGCACGGCCTCGCGCAGCGCGCGGCGCTGCAGCGCCGCCGGCAGCCGCGCAAACGGCTCGAGGGCGATGCGCACCGTCGCACCCCGACCGGACAGCACCGCATTAACGCGCCGCGCGGCCAGGACATCCAGCGCCAGCGTTTCGTCTCGCATTACCTCGGCGAGCCGCGCAAGCGTCCGGCGGACATGCGGATTATACCCCGCCAGGCTTGGAAGGAGGACGCCGCGCACGCGATTGCGCAGCATCGCGTGATCGCGGTTCGTCGCGTCCTCGCGCCACGAGAGGCCCGCGGCGCGCAGCGACGCCTCCACCTCCGTACGCGGCACCTCCAGCAGCGGGCGGATCAGCCGCAGGCCCGCGTGCGTGCGCACGGGCGGGATCCCCGACAGCCCCCACGGGCCGGCGCCGCGTAGCAGCCGCATCAGGACCGTCTCCGCCTGATCGTCGAGCGTGTGGCCGGTCGCGATCGCGTGGGCCCCCTCGGCGCGCGCGACCGCGGTCAAGAACGCGTAGCGCAAGCGGCGCGCGGCGTCCTCCAGCGACCGGCCGGCCCCCACGTGAGCCCGGGGATCCCCGCTTCCTTGATGGAACGTCAAGCCGAGCGCGCGGGCCATATCCGCGACAAAGGCCGCGTCGACGTCGGCATCCTCCCGGAGCAGATGATTGAAATGCGCGACGTGGATCTTGAGGCGCAGTTCCTCGCGAAGCGCGGCGAGCAGCTGGAGCAGGGCCGTAGAGTCGGCGCCGCCGGAGACCGCGGCCACGACGACATCGCCGGCGGCCAGCATCCGGTGCCGACGGATTGTGTCACGCGCGCGCGCCACGAACGTGGCCGGCCCCTTCACGCGCGGCCACTTCGGCGGGCTGGCGGGCCGTTCCTACGACCTACGATGCTCGGCGTGTGCACCCTACGATCCGAGGTCGCGACATGCGTGCCACGAGCGGGATGGTCTGTGGTAGGCCGGTGAGAAATGGTGGCGGCGGAGGGCCTCGAACCCCCGACACCGCGGGTATGAACCGCGTGCTCTGACCACCTGAGCTACGCCGCCAACGCCGTTCATTATAGCATGCGCCGATGCCCCGTCACGCGCACAGCAGGAGCCGCCCGGACCGCCGAGAACCCTCCCGTCGCATCGTCCCATCAGGAGGTTGTCCATGCCGACCCCGGTTGAATACGCCCAGGCACACCGCTCGCAGTTCGAGCAGGAGCTGTCCGACCTCCTCCGCATCCCCAGCATCGGCACCCTCCCGGCGCATCGCGAAGACACCAAGCACGCCGCCCAGTGGGTGGCCAACCACCTCAAGGAGATCGGAATGACCGTCGAGGTCATCCCCGTGGCGCGGCACCCGCTCGTGTATGCCGAGTGGATGGGCGCACCCGGTCGGCCCACCGTCCTCGGGTACGGTCACTACGACGTGCAGCCCGCCGATCCGCTCGACCTGTGGACAACCCCGCCGTTCGAGCCGACCGTGCGCAACGGCGGCCTCTATGCCCGCGGCGCCGCGGACGACAAGGGCCAGATGTTCACGCTGGCTGCCGCGGTCCGCGCCTATCTGAAGACGGGGACGAAGCTTCCCGTCAATGTGAAGCTGATCATCGAGGGGGAGGAAGAGTCCGGCGGCGAGGGGATCGCGGCCTATGTCCAGTCGAACGGAGACCGCCTGCGGGCGGACGCGGCGCTCGTCCTGGACTCCGGCGTCTACGCCCCAGGGATTCCCGCAGTCACGCTGGGGCTCCGAGGGATCGTCGGCGGGGAGATCGAAGTCATCGGCCCCTCGCGCGACCTCCACTCGGGCGGCTATGGCGGCGTCGCGCCGAACCCGTTCATGGCCCTGGCCGAGATCATTACCGGCCTGAAGAATGCCGATGGACGCATCCTGATCCCGCACTTCTACGATCGCGTCGTCCCGCCGCCGAAAGCCGAAACGGACGCGTGGGCAAAGCTGCCGTTCGACGAAGCCGAGTTCCTCCGAGACGAAGTCGGCTCGACGGCGCTGACGGGAGAGCCGGGATTCAGCGTGTTCGAGCGCAATTGGGCGCGCCCGACGTTTGAGATCCACGGCATGCCCGGCGGGTTCATCGGGGCCGGATCGAAGACCGTGATCCCATCGCGCGCCTCGGCGAAGATCAGCATGCGCCTGGTGGCGAACCAAGATCCCGCCGAGATCGGGCGCCTGTTCGAAGCGCACGTCCGCTCGCTGACCCCGCGCGGCACACAGGTCAATGTGCGCGTCTCGCGCGGCGCGATGCCCGTCGTGGTGCCGCACACGCTGCCGGCGATCACCGCGGCGCGGGCCGCGCTCGCGGACGCGTTCGGTCACGAGGCCGTCTTCATCCGCACGGGCGGGTCCATCCCCATCGTCTCGGCGTTCATCGAGCGCGTCAAACTGCCGACCGTCATCACCGGCTGGTCGACGCCCGATGCCAACGCGCACAGCCCCAACGAAAAGCTGGATCTCGAGCATTTCCACAAGGGCACGATCGCCGTCATGCGATTCTTCGAGCGGATCGGCGGAGCCGCGTAGCACGGCGGGCACCGAGGACTGAGGATGCGCGTCGGGGTTCCCAAAGAGGTCAAGGACCAGGAGGGTCGCGTCGGCATCATGCTCGCGGGCGTGCACGAACTTGTAGCCGCGGGTCATACGGTCCTCGTCCAGAGTACCGCTGGTGAAGAGAGCGGAACCGCCGATCGCGACGTTCGAGCGGCGAGGAGCCCGGATCGTCCCTGGCGCGTCCGACGCCTGGGATGCGGAGATGGTGCTGAAAGTGAAGGAACCGCTTGCGAGCGAGTACCCGTATCTGCGACCGGGGCTGATCCTCTTTACCTATCTGCACCTCGCCGCGGAACCGGAGCTGACGCGGGCGCTACTGCGAAGCCGCACGATCGGCATCGGGTATGAGACTGTCCAGCTCCCGGATGGAGAACTACCCCTGCTGACCCCGATGAGCGAGGTCGCTGGCCGCATGGCGGTGCAAGAGGGAGCGTTCTACTTGAAGAAGACGGCCGGCGGCAAAGGGACGCTGCTCGGCGGGGTCACCGGCGTGGCACCCGCCAACTTCGTGATCATCGGCGGCGGGGTCGTGGGCACCCACGCCGCGAAGGTCGCGACCGGCATGGGCGCGCAGGTCGTGGTGCTGGAGAAAAGCCCTCGTCGGATGGCGTATCTCGACGACGTGCTGCACGGGCGGGCAATGGCGATCATGAGCAACCCCGTGACCCTCGAGCAGGCCCTCACGTACGCGGATCTTCTGATCGGAGCCGTCCTGATCCGCGGCGCGCGGGCCCCACGCCTTGTATCGGAAGCGATGGTCCGGACCATGAAGCCCGGGTCCGTCATCGTCGACGTCGCGGTGGACCAGGACGGGTGTATCGAGACGACGGAACCGACGACGCACACGCATCCGATCGTCGTGAAGTTCGGCGTCCTGCATTACGGCGTGACCAACATGCCCGGCGCCCTTCCGTGCACGTCGACGTTCGCCCTCACAAACGTCACGATTGGCTATGCGCTCGAGTTGGCCGCGAAGGGCTGGCGCCGCGCGGCGATAGACGATCCCGCTCTCGGTCGGGGCGTCAACACCGCAGACGGCCAGGTTACCTACGCGGCGGTCGCGAACGCCCACCACCTGGACTACGTTCCGCTCGAGAAGCTTCTGACATAACGCCCCGGCTCATCAACACGAAGAGGGTCGGACCGCAGTCCGACCCTCTTCGTTTGCTACTCCCGAAACGACGTTGGGCGTTAACCCGCGTCGGTACCTCGTTCCACGCGAACTTTGCCGGCGGCGATCTCTTCAAGCGCGACGGTCACCGGGTTTGTACTCGCAATGTCGACCATGGGAAGATGCCCTTCTTTGAGCTGGCGGGCGCGCTTGGCCACGCCGACGACGAGCGAGTACTTGTTGTCGACCCGATCCAAGAGCGACTCGAGCGGTGGCCTGATCATCGGCATACTGGTATCCTCCTGGACCGCGCGGACGCGTCCGTTACAACGATGGATGGGATCGATGGAACAGAAGAAAAGGGTCGGAGGGGGAAAGCAGCGCTTCCCCCCTCCGAAAATATCCCCGGCAGCGACCTACTCTCCCACGCAGTTGCCCACGCAGTACCATTGGCCCTGGAGGGCTTAACTTCCGTGTTCGGAATGGGAACGGGTGTGGCCCCTCCGGCAACGCCACCGGGAATTCTTCTGACGGGTCCCCTCCGAGCGGGGTCCCGCCACATTTACCCATGGCTCGCGCGTTCGGATCCCAGCCCTCGTGCGTACACGAAAGCCTTAGCCTGCGACTACGAGCCACGGTGCAAGCTCCATACAGCTACCCCTAAGGCCATACCTTCAAGCCCTCGACCGATTAGTACCGGTAAGCTTAAGGCCTCGCAGCCCTTACACTCCCGGCCTATCAACCAGGTAGTCCTCCTGGGGTCTTACCCGGTTACCCGGTGGGAGGCCTCGTCTTGGGGTGGGCTTCGCGCTTAGATGCTTTCAGCGCTTATCCCGTCCGCACATAGCTACCCGGCGCTTGCCCTTGGCAGGACAACCGGTACACCAGCGGTGCGTCCACTCCGGTCCTCTCGTACTAGGAGCAGCACCCCTCAAGCCTCCTGCGCCCGCAGTGGATAGGGACCGAACTGTCTCACGACGTTCTGAACCCAGCTCACGTACCGCTTTAATGGGCGAACAGCCCAACCCTTGGGAGCTACTACACCCCCAGGATGCGATGAGCCGACATCGAGGTGCCAAACCTCCCCGTCGATGTGGACTCTTGGGAGAGATCAGCCTGTTATCCCCGGGGTAGCTTTTATCCGTTAAGCCACGGCGCTTCCACTTGCCACCGTAGGATCACTAGGCCCGACTTTCGTCCCTGCTCGGCTTGTTGGCCTCACAGTCAAGCCCCCTTATGCCCTTACACTCGACGCACGGTTTCCAACCGTGCTGAGGGGACCTTGGGGCGCCTCCGTTACCATTTAGGAGGCGACCGCCCCAGTCAAACTGCCCGCCTGCCACTGTTCCGAAAACCGATAAGGTCCTCGGTTAGGACGTAATTCAATCAAGGGTGGTATTCCACCGTTGGCTCCACCGAAGCTAGCGCCCCGGCTTCGCAGCCTCCCACCTATCCTCTACATGACAGAACCACATCCAATGACAGGGTACAGTAAAGCTCCACGGGGTCTTTCCGTCCAGCTGCGGGTAGTCAGTGTCTTCACTGACACCACAACTTCGCCGAGTCCCTGGTCGAGACAGCGCTCAAGTCGTTACACCATTCGTGCAGGTCGGAACTTCGCGCGATCCCCTGTTTCCAGAGGGCGTAGACTATACCTTTATCTCAGAACGCGGATAGCGCTTCTTGCTCGACGCGTTTAGCGTTGCGGAAAGCTTGACGATCTTGGCGAATCCCGCCTGCCTTAGGTGCTCCTTTCGGAGCATCATCCGGCAAATTTCCGCGAACGCGTCGAACTCTCGCGCCTTGCTTGACAGCAGTGGATACGCCTCGAAGTGCGGGATGATCTTGTGGACCAAGAATGGAACGCCCCGGACTTCATATTTCAGTGTTCGATCCGATCGGTCCGGCCGAATCGACCCACAACCGAAAGTCTCCCGCAGTAGATAAAGGATCTCGGCCCGGTCTCGATTCTGGCTTACGGAAAAACTTGGGCGTATGTCCCACCCACGGGCGTGGCGCTTGCTGCGATTGAACGTCACGCAGAAGCATCCCTCGCCGTCCACATATCCCGTCAAGTAATCCTTCGTGCCCACCGCATCCCCGTCTGAGATACCGGCGTCTTGTGGCGCCCGTAAATTTGGCTGTTAGCCACTGAGCGCCACCTCGGGACGAATCCCGAAGTCGTTACAGGGCCGCATCTTCTGCGGCTTCCCTCGGTATTACCCTCGACAAGATCAGCGTCGTTAGGGTTTCACCGATATGAGCCGGTTTGCTTGCGGGATTTCTCCCGCAAGGGGCAAGTGTTCACTTACCCGACAAGGAATTTCGCTTGTGCCTTACTCAACGTAACCGTTGAGCGGGCGACGCGAGCACGTCACCCCTGCATGTCGCCATGCAGTCGGGACCATATCATCATCCGAAGCTCTCGGATGTCCGGCGTGTGGTCTCTGAGGGTTCCAGACGCGTACGCCTGGCCTTCCCTGCTGATTACCT
>CAWDRG010000006.1:0-47500 GCA_963804645.1 uncultured Bacillota bacterium | reverse complement strand
ATGCCGCCGACGGCGACTTCCTCCAGTCGCTCAATCTCACGGATATCCACACCGGCTGGGTCGAAACGCGGGCCGTCATGGGCAAGGGACAAACGGCCGTCCGCGCGGCCTTGGAGGAGTTGCGGCAGGCCCTGCCGTTTCCCCTGCGCGGCATCGACTCTGACAATGGCTCCGAGTTTATCAACAATCATCTCGTGCGCTACTGTGCCGATCGGAAGATTCAATTCACCCGCGGCCGCCCCTACAAAAAGGACGACAATGCCCACATTGAACAAAAGAACTACACGCATGTCCGCAAGCTGATGGGCTGGGAGCGCTACGATTCGCCGCACGCCCGCGCCCGCATGAATGACCTGTATCAGCACGAAGTGCGGCTCATGATGAATCTCTATCAACCGTCCGTGAAGCTGCTCCGCAAGGAGCGCATCGGGTCCCGGCTCACGCGGCGCTATGATGCCCCCAAGACCCCGCTCGATCGCCTGGCGGCTACGCCGGGCGTCGACGCGGCCACCATCCGCGCGCTCCACCAGCTCCGTGCCCAACTCGACCCGTTCGCGTTGGCCGCCGCGATCGATCAGAAACTCAGCGTCATTCACCAGGCTGCCAATCATCGCCTCAGTCCCCGCGATGCCACCATGCCGCCCCCGGCCGTCACACCGTCCGTTCGCGCCACCCATGCTCCTCACCGCTGGGACCACAACTGGTTCTTCCCGAAGGCGGTCGCCCAACGTCGCGGCGGCCGCACTCTGGTAAGAACTTAAATGGCGCGATGATACCTTCCCGGGTAAGATTCCTTAATGGCTTGACGGGTACATCGAATCAACTCACCTAAAATCTTACTATGAGCCGCATCGTCAAATCACGAAGGATCTTACCGGGCGCGCCGTCCCAGTCTATCGCCCCGGAGGCCCCGGTGACCCCTGCCGCTCGTCGCGAATACGTCCGCGCCGTTCGCCCACGCTACACGCTTGCGCCGCGCAAACACCGGCGCGCGATCCTGGACGAATTCTGTGCCACGACCGGGTACCATCGCAAATACGCGATCACGGTGCTAAACGGCCCGTTGCCCACACCGGCCCCCCCACGCCGTCGGCAGCCCGTCTATGCCGAGCAGACGGTCACCGTGCTCGCGGCGATTTGGGAGGCCGCGGGATACCCCTGGTCCGCACGGCTCCAGGCGCTGCTGCCGCTCTGGTTGCCCTGGGCCCGCCGTCATTTCACCATCCCGCGGGCGGTGCTGCGTGCGCTCCCCAAGATGAGTCCCAGTACGATCGACCGGCGCCTGCGCAGTCGGAAGCGCCAGATCCGCCGTCGGCTCTACGGCCGCACCAAGCCTGGCACGTTGCTCAAGAGCCATATCCCCGTCCGCACCGAGCACTGGGACGTCACGGCCCCCGGCTTCGTGGAAGTCGACTTGGTCTCCCATTCCGGCAACTCGGCCGTGGGGGACTTCCTCCAATCGCTCAACCTGACGGACATCCAGACGGGGTGGGTGGAGTCTCGGGCCCTCCTGAGCAAGACGCAGCGCGGCGTGCAGCGGGCGCTCGCGGAGCTGCGGGCGGCGCTGCCCTTTGCGCTCCGCGGCCTCGATTCCGACAATGGCTCGGAGTTCATCAACACGGTGTTGTGGGAGTATTGCCGAGGGTCGAAGATCGAGTTCACCCGCAGCCGGCCCTACAAGAAAAACGACAACGCCCACGTGGAGCAGAAAAACTGGACCCACGTGCGCAAGCTGTTGGGCTGGGACCGCTACGACTCCGCCGAGGCGCTCACGGCGATCAACGACCTCTACCGCCACGAACTGCGCCTGATGATGAACCTCTTTCAGCCGTCGGTCAAGCTGGTCGGCAAGACGCGGGTCGGCGCCAAGGTCCACCGGACCTACGATCGCGCGCAAACGCCCGTGGATCGGCTCCGCGCCTCCAAACAGGGCGATCCGCGACAACTCCGGACCTTAGCGCGCCTGCGGGCCAAGATCGATCCCTTCGCCTTGGGGGCCGCCATCGATCGCAAGCTCGAGCGCATCTATCAGCTGGCCAACCGGCGTCACAGTCCCCGCGCCAGCACCCCAGAGGCCAGCCCGGTCGACGCGCGGTTCCAGCCGCGCGCGCACCACTGGAACAACGACTGGTTGTTTGCCAAGCGACAGGATCGTCGCGCCACCGCCGGTTCCGCGGTAAGAACTTAAATGACCTGACGATACCCTCTCCGGTAAGGTTCTTTAATGACTTGACACGTACATGTGTGCGGCGTTCCAGGACCGCCTCTTCGCTCCCCGAACTGAACGACCATGAGCCACGTAACCCCGTTCCCTCAGCTGCTGGCCGCCGCGGTCGGAAGCAGCCTGATCGCGGCCGCAGCGTACCGACTGCGCGCGCTCACGTCACGTGGGGCATGGGCGGCGGCGGCCTGCGGCACGATCCTCTACGGGGCCGGCGGGTGGCCGTGGGTGGCACTGGTCGGCGCGTTCTTTGTCACCTCATCCGCGCTCACACGGCTCGAGTCACTCGGGGCGAGACGGGGAGGGCAGTCCCGCGACCGCGCGGGACGCGACTGGACGCAGGTCGTCGCCAACGGCGGCGCAGCCGCGATCACGGCGCTGGCATACGGGGTCACTGGGTCCGCGCTCTGTCTGGTCGCGGGCGCGGGCGCGGTGGCCGTGGCGACCGCGGATACGTGGGCCACCGAGATCGGGCGATTCAGCGGGAGCGAGCCCAGAATCCTCACAACGTGGCGCCGCGCCCCCCGCGGTGCATCGGGCGGGGTCACTGGCCTCGGCGTGCTCGGCGGGTGCGCGGGAGCGGGACTCATCGCACTGGTCGGCGCAGCGTTTGTGGCCCCGCCGGCCGCGCGCGTGGCGGCCGCCGTCGCAATCGCGGGCATCTCCGGATCGCTCGTCGACAGCATCCTTGGGGCGACGGTCGAGCAGCGGTGGCATTGGATCACGAACAACACCGTGAACTTCGTGGCCACTGCGTGGGGGGCGATCGCGGCGGCGGCGCTCGTCCGGTGATCTACGGAAACCGCTCGAGACACTCGGGGCAGGGCTCGATCGCTAGGGCTGAACCCGACTTAATTCTGGTTCTCAATCTTTGATTTGGATCTGTGGATTCCACAAGATTTCCCACAAGTGTCCGTCCAAATCCAGGAAGTAGCCTGAGTAGATTCCCCACGGTCGAGTGTGTGGTTTGTCCGTCACAGTGGCACCGGCAGCTTTCGCACGCCGAAGCAGTTCATCGACCGCTTCCCGGGTTGCCACTGCATACCCGAGGCTAAACTCCAGCGCACTTGGTGCTGTATCGGGTATCTTCGCGTCCTTTGAAAGCTCGGAGCGCGGGTAAAGTGCCAAAATCAGACCGCCTTGTAGCTCAAAGAACGCGATATCACCGGAGGGCTCGATTTCGTTTCCCTTGTATTCAGTACCGATGATGCCCTTTGTGGGCAGACCAAGTCCGTCGCGATAGAACGCCATCGACTTGTCGAGATCGCGTACAGCTAAGGTAATAACATTCAGACGAGGCTTCATATTCTCTGCTCTTTTCACCGTCGTCAAATCCCTGGACGCAAAGATATCGCCTCGCGTTGCGTTAGCTGGGACGTCCAATTTTTGCGACTGCACTCCTCCCTTGGCGGAAGCCGGACTAGGCTTCGCTGTCCGGCGGCCCTCGAACGCCCGTTTCTGGCTTCCTGCATAGTCCCCATGCTCCTAATTATTCCTAAGTCAGGTATTGCCATGGGCGATGGAAGACGGCTTGAATCCCTTGACAATGAGGCAGACGGCAAGACTCATCTCCCAAGCGAACACCGGGATTGCCGCGATCGCTCCCCACACGGAGATTTGCTGGTAAAGGCCGAACATCTCTGCGGTCCCCGAAGCGAAGATCAGTGGGCCTCCGATGAGACCCAACACGGCAATGAGCCGTGGCACAAGTCTGGACCTGTACATCAAATACGCCAGCAGCAGCGTGTTGACTCCTAGCGCGAGGTTGGGTCCGAACAGGAAAGTCCACTCGTGTATCGCCACTAAAGACTTGCCGACAGTCACAAACGAGGCGGCGTCCGCGCCCGTAGCTCCGGCGAAGCCCTGCCTCAGCCTCACGACTGAGAGGAGGCTGATGATGCCCACGACGATGACCACGGCTTCAACAACGCGACCGGCGACATAGCCGAGAGCGATGCCTTCATCCTGCCTCTTGACGATCGGAAACAACGTGACCGCTGTGCCGATAACCGAGATGGCCAGGATCACCTCGAAGAACGCCCCCAAGATCACCCGACTGTCATCGCCAGAGCCGACGATGTAGCGGGGGTCGTTCAGAACAGGGCCCTCCAGGGCAAGACCTATGATCGCCGCGACTGCCGCAACGATGAAGAACACGCCCACAACCACCGCAATCCTTCTAGTGGAATTCACGCTAGATTCCTTTCTTTGACGAGGTCAACGACGGGCGAGTAGCAACCAGCATGAAGCTCCGGTACGAGAAGTGGCTTCGCCCACGCTCGTGCACTCCCCGTTCAGATTGTCAACACCCGCTTAAATAGAAAAACCGACTCGTCGCGAACGAATCGGTTTCCTTGACAGTCCCCCATTGGACTTGCCTGGTCAGAATCCTGTCTTCATCAGTATACCCGATCCTTGCACAATGTCAAGCGCTTCCACTGATCCAACAGCGATTTCGCAAATGGACAGGGGGAAGCCAGACGCCTGCTGGTCTCGGGGCGGCATACAAGCCGATCGAACAGTCTTGCGGTAGATTCGCAGCTGCACGAGTGAGCGAACGGGAACGGTGGGACCTGATGACGGAGAGAGGACCGAAGAGTCCGAGTCGCGACTCCGGACCATGGGCATCCCGGCGCTGCCGGTCAACTCGAGTCGGGGTGCACCTGGGCGAACGCTGGGACGACTTGGGTCGCAACCTGGCAGAGAGTCGGCGGCGTGTGGCGGGCGTGACTCAGCACCTGGCGATGAAAGAAGACCAGCAGCAGCGTATAGGCCAGAATGCGAATCATGGTGAGCACCATGAAGGCTTGATCGTGCTGCTGGTGCACCGCCGGATGCTTGAGCTGGCACTCTTTCGTCAGCGTCTGGAAGACTTCAGTATCAATGCGCCACCGCGAGCGCCCCAGCGCCGCCAGCCCCGTTGGGGAACACGCCAGCACATCAAGGTTGCTCGCGTACAGGTTCATGCTCTCTTCCCACACCACCGTTTTGCGCCGCGTCCGGTGCCCCCCTTCGCCCTCGACCCGCAGCCGCGTCTGCGCCTCCTGCCGCACCTCCTTGAGGCAGCGCACGGACCGGTCTCCCGCCAACCATGAGACATCGGGGACATGCCAGCACTGCGTCGCGGCGTCAGGTGTGCGCACCTCGCCCGGCGTCACCCCCGTCACCCGGCGCTCCAGTTCCGCCAGCAACTCGGCCTGATTGTCTTTAATGTTGCACACCCAATCGAGCCCGAGCGCTTCGATGGCGTCGATGAACGGTTTGCCCAGATAGAGCGCATCCCCCACCAGCACGTCCACGAACCGCCGGCCCAGCCGCTCCACGAGCTCCTCCAGCAGCGCATGCGCACACGGGACTTCGCCTTCGCCCGGCGCCTGAAAGCGAATCCCCAGCGGAATCGGAAACGCGGTGCTCACAATGACGACGGCCACCATGCGGTGATAATATTGCACGGCCGTCTGCTGCACGCCATCGACCAGGCGGTCTACCATCCGCTCCAGACACCTGTCGCAGCAGCGGACGTAGGACTGACAAAGCTCGATCCCGTCCACTGCGGCCACGATCAAGCCTTGCGCGGCATCCGTGCGCAGGACCCCATTGCGCTTCAGCCGTCGCGCGACTTCGCAGCCCAGCGCGAACACTGCCTCAGGCGCCACGCGCTCGAGGGTGTAGCGCAGCGTGTCCTCACTGAGCGGCCCAATGCGATGACGCAGCCCCCCGGCTCTGCACTCATACTCCAACTGATGGAAGCTCGGGATCCGCCCAACCGCGCCCCAGAACACCGCGGCGAAGACCTTCTGGCACGAGTGCTGCGGGTGCCGTCGCCCGTCCGGCAGACGGGTCAGCAGCGCCGACCAATCGAAGATTTTCTCGACGTAGGCCTCGATCTCGTGCCGCCCCACCGCTACGGGGCCTTCCGCCGTTGCTTGCGCGCCAGGACGAGCAACTGCACGTTGGTCGCCAACACCTCGCGCACGGCATCTTGAAATGCCCGCCCCGCGTCCACCCGTGCCCGAATGTCGTCTGCCCACGCGCGCGGGATGTGCTGGACGCGGGGCTTCCGGTCGAGCATATACCCGAGCGTCCAGTTGGGATGGCCGTCGCCCGTCGCACAGTGACAGTTCGGTTTTCCGCACCGCACATGGCTCAAGGTCAGGGACCCGGGCAACATGGTGTCGAGGGTCTCGGGCAGGTGACACTGCCGCTGGACCAAGGCGCGCTTCCGCTGGCGCAGGCGCGCGGCCTCCTCGCCCTGCGGCGCCTTGTAATCGAGTCGCAGCCGTCCTCGAGTCATCTTGTTTAATATAATAGCACAAGATTCGTTGGAATGCAAGCCGCGTCCGCAAATGCAAAAATGCCGTGCGGCAGGCGATCTGACGAAACGCCGCTGATTCTATTGAGCGCGCCTGTCACTTGCTACTGGTCCTTTGCGAAATCGCTGACTGATCCAACTGATCCAACCTGTTATGACCCCACAGCCGGCCGCGGGTGCCCTCAACGCGCACCCACGGCGCAGCCGGTTCCGAAGGGCCCGTCGAGGCGCGCGGTCAATCCGCCTCCCGCGGGCACCTGATATAATCGGGAACGTGTCGGTGCGCGCCGAAGCGGACACCGATACGCTGCAAACGATCGCCATCGAGGGGTGTCCCGACGGCCGTGGCTGGCATGACCGACGCGCTGGATCACTCGATCAAGTCGCAGATCGATGCGGTGGAGGGATGGCTCACCGATCGAGAGGCGGCGTTCCTCTACCATGCCGCGCACTCGTGCGCCGTCCCCGGCGAGATCGTCGAGATCGGCTCGTTCAAAGGAAAGTCCACGGTCTGCCTCGGACTGGGCTCGAAGGCGGGACGGCGCATCCCGATCTCGGCGATCGATCCCCACGAGACGGACACCCAGGCCGCCCACCACGAGGGTGCGTCGACCCTGCCGGTTTTCGAGCAGAATATCGCGCGCGCCGGCGTCGCCGATCTCGTGACCCAGATCCCCGAGTTCTCCGCGGCCGTCGGCGCCCGCTGGACCCGGCCGATCGCCCTGCTGTGGATCGACGGCGACCACTCGTACGCGGGCGCGCTGCAGGACGCCGCGCTGTTCACCCCGTGGGTGGTCGACGGCGGCGTGGTCGCATTCCACGACGCGACCCAGGGCGACCTGCCCCGGGTCGTCCGCAAGGTGTTCGGGGACCCGCAGTACTCGGCACTCGGCATCGTGGACTCGATCGTGTACGCGACCAAGTCCTCGGCCGCGAAGAAATCCCTCCGGGACGTCCTCGTGCTGGCCGCGCTATCTCACTACGATCGCGCGCGCACGGTCGCGCGCGTCCTGCCGCTCCGCTCCATGTTCAAGCGCGCGCTCCGCCCCCTGCGATAGCCGCTACGGCTCGTCGATGATCGCGTGCGTCACGTCGGCGTTCTCCACCACGGCGCCGGGGTGCACGATCGCGTCGCGCACGCGCGCGCGGGAAATCCGCGCGCCGGCCGTCACGGTCACGTGGGGACCGATCCAGGCGTCGCGGATCACGGCCCGAGGATCGATCGCGCACGGCGGGACGACCGTGGATCCCGGGACGCTCGCGGTCGACCCGCTCGCGTCCAGCAGCTCGCGATTGGCGACGAGCACCCGATCGACTGTCCCGCAGTCGTAGAACCGCTCCACCGGAAACGTCCGCACCGCGCCGCCCCGCTCGATGACCGCCTGCACCGCATCGGTCAGCCAGAACTCGCCGTCGCGCGACGCGCCGGTCCGAATCATGAGGTCAAGCGCCTCGCCGAGGGGCGCGGCGTCGGGAAAGTAGAACGTCCCCGCGACCGCGAGATTGGACGGCGGATGCGCCGGCTTCTCCCAGAGCCGCCGCGCGCGGCCTCCGGCGTCCACGTCGACGATCCCGTAGCCGCTCGGGTCTTGCACTTCGGTCACGCCGATCGCCGCCGTCGGCTGCGCGATCAGTCCGGACAGGTCCAGCGCCGGGATCGTGTCTCCGAATTGGATCAGGAGCGGGCCGCGCAGCCACTCGCGCGCGGCGTACACTGCGTGCCCGTTCCCGAGCGCCTCCTCCTGCACGACCACCCGCGCCGGCGGCCCCGGCCGCGCGCGCAGGTACGCCTCGATCTGCTCGCGGAGATATCCGACCACAACGACCACGTCCGTGATCCCGACCGCGGGGAGCGGGTCCAGCAGGTGGGCCAGGATCGGCCGTCCCGCGACGTAGATCAGCGGCTTGGGGCGCCGCCGGGTGTGGGAACCGAGCCGCCGTCCCACGCCGGCGGCGACGATCAGCGCGCGGGCGGTCACGGTCACCACGCGCGCACACCGTCCGGGGTCAATGCCGGAAGTGCCGGATCCCGGTCGTGACCATCGCGATGCCCGCGGCCTCGGCGGCCGCGGCGACCTCGGCGTCCCGCAGCGACCCGCCGGGGTGCATGACGGCGGTCACCCCCGCCGCGATCGCGACTTCGACCGCGTCCGGAAACGGGAAGAACGCCTCCGACGCCATCGCGGCCCCGCGAGCCCGATCGCCGGCCTGTTTGGTGGCGAGGCGGACGGGCTCGACCCGGTTCATCTGGCCCGAGCCGACGCCGACGACCTGGCGGTCGCGCGCCAGCACGATCGCGTTCGACCGGACGTACCGGCACACCGTCCACGCAAACCGGAGATCGGCCCACTCGGTCGGCGTCGGCGCGCGGGACGTCACGACCTTCAGGAACGACTCGTCGAGATCCAGCAGGTCGCGGTCCTGGACCAGCAGGCCGCCCCGCACGCGGCGCAGGTCCAACCCCCAGGGCTCCGCCGTGCGATCGAGTGGCCCGACCTCCATGACTCTCAAGTTCTTCTTGCGGGCGAGCACGGCGAGCGCCGCGTCGTCGTACCCGGGCGCGATTACCGCCTCCAGAAAGGTCTCCGTCAGCGCCTCGGCCGTCGCCGCGTCGACCGGGCGGTTCACCGCCACGATCCCGCCGAACGCGGACATCGGGTCGCCCTCGCGCGCGTTCAGGTACGCGGTGCGCAGCACGTCCCCGGTGCCGACGCCGCACGGGATGCCGTGCTTCACGACGACCGCGGTCGGATCGCGGAACTCGCGCACCAACTCGAGGGCCGCGTCGAGATCATAGATGTTGTTGTACGACAGTTCCTTCCCGCCGAGCTGCCGGGCCGTGGCGACCGACGGGGCGCGGACGCCGGGCTCACGATAAAACGCCCCGCGCTGATGCGGGTTCTCCCCGTACCGGCAGTCCTGGACCTTCTCGAACCCGAGCGCCAGCCGCTCCGGAAACGCGTCCCCGCCGAGGTACCGCGCGATCGCGGCATCGTAGGCGCTCGTGCGCGCGAACGCGCCGGCCGCGAGCCGCCGCCGGGTCTCGTCCCCGAGGGTCCCGGTCTCGCGCAACTCGTCGAGGACCGGGCCGTACTGCGCCGGATCGCTGAGGACGGCGACCCCATCGGCGTTCTTCGCGGCCGCGCGCAGCAGCGTCACGCCCCCGATGTCGATCTCCTCGATCATCTCGGGGCGCCCCGCGCCGCGGGCGAGCGCCGCCTCGAACGGATACAGGGTAACGGCGACCAGGTCGATTGGACGGATGGCGTGCCGCGCGAGATCCGCGTCGTGCGCGGCGTCACCGCGCACGGCCAGCAGCCCGCCGTGCACCGCGGGATGCAGCGTCTTGACCCGCCCGCCGAGGATCTCCGGAAATCCGGTCACGTCCGCGAGCGGGGTCACCGGCACCTCGGCCGCCTGCAGGGCCGCCGCGGTGCCGCCCGTCGAAATGATCTCCGCCCCGAGCGCCGCCAGGCCCGCGGCGAACTCGACGATGCCGCGCTTGTCGGCCACGCTCAGCAGTGCACGCTTGACGTTCATCGCCCCGCCTCGCTTGACTGGCCGCGCCCGCGGCCGGAATCCCCGGTCACGAACGCCCCGGGGTCTGACGCGCGCCCGAGGACGTGCGGGCCTCGAGGATCCGCACGCGGTTGCCTTCGATCCGGAGGCGGTCCTCGGCGAAGAGGCGCACCGCGTCGGGGTACAGCCGCAGCTCCTCCCGCCGCACCCGCGCCGCGAGCGACGCGGTCGTGTCGTCGTCCTCGACCGGCACGGCGGCCTGCGCGATGATCGGCCCCGAGTCCGGGACGTCCGTCACGAAATGGATCGTGCAGCCCGTGATGCGCGCGCCGGACTTGAGCACCGCGTCGTGGACGCGATCGCCGTACATCCCCTTGCCCCCGAACGCCGGCAGCAGCGACGGATGGACGTTGATCAGGCGGCCCGCGAACGCCGCGACAAACGTGGGCGACAGGATCCGCAGAAACCCCGCAAGACACACGAGGTCGACCCGCGCCGCCGTGAGCGCGTCCCGCAGCGCGGCCTCGAACGCCGCCGGCGTGCCGTACCCGCGGTGCGGGATCACCACGGTCGGGATCCCGGCGCCGCGCGCGCGCTCGAGCGCGTACGCGCCCGGGACGTTGCTCGCGACGAGCGCGATCTCGGCCGGCACCTCGCCGCGCCGGCACGCGTCGATGAGGGCCTGCAGCGTCGTCCCCGTGCCGGAGACCAGCACCCCGACGCGCAGCGCGCTAGCCAATCTCGACGCCCCGCGACCCCCGCCGGATCTCCCCCACCACCCACGCCTGCTCGCCCGACCGCTCGAGGGCGGCCGCCGCCGCGTCGGCGTCCGCCCGCGCGACGACGAGCATCATGCCGATCCCCATGTTGAACGTCCGAAACATCTCGGCGTCGGTCAGCCCGCCCCGGCTCTGCAGCAGCGCGAACACCGGAGGCACCGGCCACCGCCGCGCGACGACGGCGCGGCAGCCCCGCGGCAGCACGCGCACCAGGTTCCCGGCGATGCCGCCGCCCGTGATGTGGGCGATCCCCCGGACCCGCACGCGCTCGAGGAGAGCGAGCACCGGCGGGGCGTAGCAGCGGTGCGGACGCATCAGCACGTCGCCGAGCGGCTCGGAGAAGCCGGGCGGCACGCGGTCGAGCGCGCGGCGCGCCGCGGCCCCCGTCCCGCCGGCCGGCAGCAGGACGGCGCGGGCGAGCGAGTACCCGTTCGTGTGGAGGCCGTCGCTCGCGATCCCGACCACGGCATCGCCCGGCTGGATCTCCCGCCCGGTGAGCAGGCGCTCGCGCTCGACGGCGCCGACGGTGCACCCGACCACATCGATCTGCTGCGGCCGGTAGATCCCCGGCATCTCCGCGGTCTCCCCGCCGAGCAGCGCGACCCCGATCCGGCGGCACGCGGCGGCGAGCCCCTCGATGATCGCCGTGACGGCGCGGCCGTCGAGGCGCTCCGAGGCCACGTAGTCCAGCATGAACAGCGGGGCGGCGCCGTGGCACAGCACGTCGTTCGCGCCGTGCGACACGATATCGGCGCCGATCACGTCCCAGCGGTCGAGCAGCCCGGCGAGCAGCGTCTTGGTGCCGACGCCGTCGACCGAGCTCACCAGCACGGGATCGCGGTAGCGGCCGAGGCGGAACAGCCCCGCGAACTCGCCGCCGACGTTCAGGACGCCGTCCTGGTACGTCGACCGGACCAGGCTGCCGGCTTCGGCGAGGATCGCCTCCTTGGCGCTGATGTCGACCCCGGCAAGCCGGTACGTCATCCGGCGTGCCGCCTTCCCGCGCGGGGCGCCGAGGGCCTCGTGCGTCCGCCGCAGCCGCAGCGGCCGCGCGCCGCGCACGGGGGTCATCGCCGCTGCGGCGCCTCGAGCGCGAACCGTCCCGCCGTGAGCTCGGTCGGCGTCACCGTCGGGTACCGCCCGGTCAGGCACGCGAGGCAGAGGTCCTGCCGCGGCAGCGCGAGCGCCTCGACCAACCCGTCGACGCTGAGATAGCCCAGGCTGTCCGCCTCGATCTCTTCCCGGATCTCGTCGACCGCGAGGCGCGCCGCCACGAGCTCCCCGCGGTTGCTCGTGTCGATCCCGTAGAAGCAGGCGTTCCGGATCGGCGGCGACGAGATGCGCACGTGCACTTGGCGGGCGCCGGCGCGGCGCAAGAGGCGCACGATCTGCCGGCTCGTCGTCCCCCGCACGATCGAGTCGTCGACCAGCACGATGTGGCGGCCGGCGATGACGTCGGCCACCGGGTTGAGCTTCACGCGCACGCCGAAGTCCCGCAGCGCGGGGTCGGGCTGAATGAACGTCCGGCCGATGTACCGGTTCTTGATCAGCCCGACTTCGTGCGGGATCCCTGCGGCCTCGGCGTATCCCATCGCGGCCGACGTCCCGGAGTCGGGCACGGCGATCACGATGTCCGCCGCCGCCGGATGCTCGCGCGCCAGCACGCGCCCCATGCGGCGTCGGACGTGATGGACGCTGCGCGACTCGAGGACGCTGTCCGGGCGCGCGAAGTAGATGTACTCGAACACGCACGACGCGCGCTGGATCGTCGGCAGCACGTGGATCTCGCGCAGCCCGCTCTCGTCCGCGACGAGCAGCTCGCCCGGACGGACCTCGCGCACCGGCTCGGCTCCGATGTGGTCGAAGGCGCAGGTTTCGGAGGCGAACACGACGTCGTCGCCGAGCCGCCCGAGTTCGAGGGGACGGATCCCGTTCGCGTCGCGGAACGCCAGGAGGCGGTCCCCGACCATCGCCACGACCGTGTACGCGCCCTGGATCCGCGCCATGCAGTAGGCGACGGCCTCCTCCAGGGTGTCGAGCGGCGCCGTCGCGATCAGCTTGGTGATGACCTCGGTGTCCGACGTCGCGGCAAACCGGTGGCCGCCCGCTTCGAGCTCCGCGCGCAGGATCGGCGCGTTGACCAGGTTGCCGTTGTGCGCGAGCGCGAGGGTGCCCCAGCGCGTCGGCTCGAGAAACGGCTGGGCGTTCTCCAGGCGCGCCCCGCCCATCGTCGAGTACCGCACGTGGCCGACCCCGATGCTCCCGGTCAGCCCCGCGAGGGACTCGGGCGAGAACACCTGCGCCACGAGGCCCATCGCCTTGTGGAGGTGCGTGTCGTGCCCGTCGAATGTCGCGATCCCCGCGCTCTCCTGGCCGCGGTGCTGCAGCGCGTACAGCCCGAGGTGGGCGTACGGGGCCGCCGGCACCCCGTGGGTCCGGATGCCGAACACCCCGCATTCTTCGCGAAGCTTATCCCACGGAATCATCGCGCCACGTCCTCACTCGGCTCCCAGGCCGTTCGGAGATGGTCGAGCGCCACATCCACCCACGGGCCGCCGGCCTCGGTCGGCTTCCCCACCCGGCCCACGCCGCCGGCCTGATCCAGAGTCCCGTCCGTGCCGATCGTCAGACGCTCGCCGCCGACGATCCCAATCACCTGCACGGGCACCGACAGCCGCCGGGCGAGCTCCACCAGCGCCGGCACCGACTCCGGGCGCAGCGAGACGATGATCCGTCCGATCCCCTCGCCGAACAGCGCCTCGCACCGGCGGGCGGCGACCTCCTCGCGCAGCGCCACCCGGGCGCCGCGCTCGCCGAGCAGGCAGCACTCGGCCAGCGCCACCGCGATGCCGCCGTCGGCGCAGTCGTGGGCGCTCCCCACGAGGCCCGCGGCCACCGCCTCGCGCGTACAGCGGATCACGCGCGCGACCCCGAGCAGATCCGGCTCGCGCAGCCGCCCCGCGGTCATCCCGTGGAGCGTGGCGAGGTACTCGCTGCCGTCCAGCCACGCCGGCGCGCCGCCGAGCAGCACGATCAGATCGCCGTCGCGCACCCATCCGGGCGTCGCGTGCCGCCGGACGTCGTCGAGGCGCCCCAGCATCGCGACGATCGGCGTGGGGTAGATCGCTTCCCCGCTCTCGTTGTAGAAGCTCACGTTGCCGCCGATCACCGGCACGTCGAGCGCCTCGCACGCGCGGGCGATCCCCTCGACCGCCTGCCGGAACGTCCAGAACACCTCCGGGCGCTCGGGATTCGCGAAGTTGAGGCAGTCGGTCACCGCGGCCGGCGTCGCCCCGACGCACGCCAGGTTCTGCGCGGCCTCAAGCACCGCACACATCGCGCCCACGAGCGGGTCGAGGTAGCAGGCCCGGCCGTTGCCGTCGACCGCGAGCGCGAGACCCCGGGGCGCGGCGTCCGGCACCCGTAGCACCGCCGCGTCCGCGCCCGGGGGCACGACCGTGTTCGTCTGGACCATGTGGTCGTACTGCCGGAACACCCACCGCTTGCGCGCGATCGCGGGGGAGGCGAGCAGTCTGAGGAGCGCGTCGGAGGGCGGAATCGCCGGCAGCGCCGACAGATCCACACGCCGGGTCTCCTGGAGGTACGCGGGCTCCACCGCCTCGGGCGCGTACTCGGGCGCCTCGGTCAGGTACTGGGGGTTCAGGTGCGCGACGATCCGGTCCCCGTCCCGCACCGTGAGCACCGACGGCTCGACGACGCGGCCGATCACGGCCGCGGACAGCCCCCACGTGCGCGCGATGCCGAGCACGTCGTCTTCCCGGCCCTGCTGCACAACCAGCAGCATGCGCTCCTGCGACTCCGAGAGCAGCACCTCTTCGGGCGTCATCCGGTCCTCGCGGCGGGGGACGAGCGAGAGATCCACGTCCATCCCGACGCCGCCCTTCGCCGACATCTCGGAGAGCGCGCACGTGAGCCCCGCGGCGCCCATGTCCTGCACCGCGACGACGGCCCCGGTGCCGAGCGCCTCGAGCGTCGCCTCGATCAAGAGCTTGCCCGCGAACGGATCGCCCATCTGCACCGCCGAGCGGTCCTTCGGGTCGCCCGCGAGTTCGGCCGATGCGAACGCCGCGCCCTGCATGCCGTCGCGTCCCGTCCGCGCCCCCACGTACACGACCGCGTTGCCGGGCCCGGACGCCCGGGAGGTGGCGATCCGGTCCTCGCGCACCAAACCGAGGCACGCGACGTTGACGAGCGGGTTCCGCCGGTAGCACGGCGCGCAGACGAGCTCGCCGCCGACCGTGGGCACCCCGATGCTGTTGCCGTACGCCGCGATCCCCGCAATCACCCCGTGCAGGATCGGCGCCACGGCGCGGTCCTCGGGCGGCCCGAATCTGAGCGAGTCGAGCAGCGCCATCGGGCGCGCGCCCATCGCGAGGATGTCGCGGATGATGCCGCCGACGCCCGTCGCGGCCCCGTGGAACGGGGCGACGGCGCTCGGGTGGTTGTGGCTCTCCATCTTGAAGACGGCCGCCCACCCGTCGCCGACGGACACGGCGCCCGCGTTCTCCCCCGGGCCGCGCAGCAGTCCGTGCCCGCGCGAGGGGAACCGCCGCAGCGCCGCCTTGCTGTGCTTGTACGCGCAGTGCTCGCTCCACATAACGCCGAACATGCCGAGCTCCGCGGGGCTCGGATCGCGCCCGAGCCGGAGGCAGATCTCCGCGTACTCCGACGCCCGGAGCCCGGCGGCCGCCGCGAGGGATTCCTGCGACGCGCGCGGCGGCTTGACGGCCATCGTCAGTGCACCTCCGCCGGCTGTTCGGAGAGCGTGCGGCCGGACGAAATCCACTGCTCGAGCGACTCGAAGATCCGGAGCCCGTCGGTGCTGCCCAGCAGTTCCTCGCACGCCCGCTCCGGATGCGGCATCAGCCCGAGCACGGCGCCGGACGCGCTCGCGATGCCCGCGACCGCGTCCTCGGAGCCGTTCGGATTCGCCTCGCGCGCCACGACCCCGGTGTCGTCGCAGTAGCGGAACACGACCTGCCGGTGCGCCGCGATCGCGGGGCGCGCGGCGTCCATCACGTACCGGCCCTCCGCGTGCGCGATCGGGATGCGGAGCACGTCCCCGGGCTCGAGCGCGCAGGTGAACGGCGTGTCGGCGCGCTCGGTGCGGATGTAGACCCACTCGCAGCGGAACTCGCCGCACAGGTTCGGCAGCATCGCCCCCGGCAGGAGGCCGGCCTCGAGCAGCGTCTGAAACCCGTTGCAGATGCCGAGCACGAGCCCGCCGCGCTCGACGTACGGACGCAGCGCCCGCACCGCGGGGGCCGTGGTCGCGATCGCGCCGGCGCGGAGGTAGTCCCCGTACGAGAACCCGCCGGGCAGGATGACGGCGTCGAGCCCCCGCAGCGACCGCTCCTCGTGCCACACGTACTGGGCGTGCTGCCCGAGCACGTCGCGGATCGCGTGGTACGCGTCCGCGTCGCAGTTGCTGCCGGGAAAGACCAGGATCCCAACGTTCACCGGCCACCTCCTCGTCCCGCGTGTCGCGACACCCGACCGCGCGGCCTCGGGTGTCTCATACGATCTCGTACCGGTACTGCTCGATCAGCGTGTTCGCGAGAAACCCGTCGCACATCTCCCGCACGCGCCCCTCGAGCCGCTCGTCGTCGTCGAGCTCGATCTCGAAGTAACGGCCGGTGCGCACGGCCTTCACCCCGCCGTGCCCGAGCGCGTCGAGCCCCTTCTGAATCGCCTGCCCCGGCGCGTCCAGCACGCCGGGCTTCAGCGTCACGATGACCCGCACCGTCCGCGCCGCCACGCTCACGCCTCCGGCAGCGGGCGGCCGACGATGCGGCGGTAGACCTCGAGGTACCGCGCCCGGGCCGCCTCCACGATCGCCGGCGGGAGCGACGGCGCCGGCGGCTGCTTGTTCCAGCCGGTCTGCTCCAGATAGTCGCGCACAACCTGCTTGTCGTAGCTCTCGGTCGACCCGGTCGCCGCGTAGGACGCGGCGTCCCAGAACCGCGACGAGTCCGGCGTCAGCGCCTCGTCGATCAGCGTCAGCGTCCCGTGGCGCAGCCCGAACTCGAACTTGGTATCCACCAGGAGAAACCCGGCGCGCTCGACCGCGGCGGCGGCCTCCCGGTACAGCCGGACGCTCACCTCCTCGAGCTGGCGGGCGAGCCCCGTCCCGAGCCGATCCGCCATGCGCGCGGCCGAGATGTTCTCGTCGTGGCCCGTCTCGTTCTTCGTCGCCGGGGTGAAGATGGGTTCGGGCAGCCGGCTGCCCTGCCGGAGGCCCGGCGGCAGGCGCACCCCGCAGACCTCGCCCGCGGCCTGATACTCTTTCCAGCCCGAGCCGGCGAGGTAGCCGCGGACGACGCACTCGTAGTCGATGCGCTCGCACCGGTGCACCAGCATCGCGCGGCCGGCGAGCTCCGCGCGGTGCGCGCGCACCGCGTCGGGCAGCGCGTCCGGATCGATCGTGATCATGTGGTTCGGGACGACCGGGCGCAGGCGCTCGAACCAAAACGCCGACAGGCACGTCAGCACCCGGCCGCGGTCGGGAATCCCGGTCGCGAGCACGCAGTCGAACGCCGACAGGCGGTCGGTCGCGACCAGCAGCAGCCGGTCGCCCAGATCGTAGTTGTCCCGCACCTTCCCGCGGGAGAACAGCGGCAGGTCGAGGTGCGTCTCGAGCACCGCCTCCCTCCCGCGTCCCGTCATCGCGTCGTGCATCGCTCCCCCTCCTCTCACCGTCCCGATCGGTCAGGCGCCCGGGACGGCGGCGCGCGCGGCCGGCACCGCGGGGCCGGTCCCGGCGTCCGGCGCCCCAAGGCCCGCCCGCGCGAAGATCTCGTCGATGTGCCGCAGCGCGGGCGCCGGATCGAAGCACGCGTCGAGCGCCTCGTTCGTGAGCGCGCCGGTGGCGCGGACGAGCTCCCGGAAGGACAGGCCGTCGTCCCACGCCCGCATCGCCGTCGACTGCACTAGGCGGTAGGCCTCCTCGCGGCTCAACCCCGCGGCCAGGAGCGCCAGCAGCACGCGGTGCGAGAACACGAGCCCGCCGGTCCGCTCGAGGTTCGCGGTCATGTGCTGGGGGTACACGCGCAGGCCCTCGATGACCCCCGTGAGCTTCCGGATCATGTAGTCGAGGATCGTCGTCGCGTCCGGCACGATGACCCGCTCCACCGACGAGTGCGTGATGTCGCGCTCGCCCCACAGCGTGATGTCCTCGAGCGCGGACAGGGCGTGGCCGCGCACGAGGCGCGCGAGTCCCGCGACGCGCTCCGAGATGATCGGGTTGCGCTTGTGCGGCATCGCGGACGACCCCGTCTGGCCCGCGCGGAACGGCTCCTCGACCTCGCGCAGCTCGGTCCGCTGCAGCGTGCGGATCTCCGTCGCGATCTTCTCGAGCGTGCCCGCGATCACCGCGAGGTGCGTGAGGTACTCGGCGTGGCGGTCGCGCTGCAGCACCTGCGAGGACACCGGCGCCGGCGCCAGCCCGAGGCGCGCGCACACGTAGGCCTCGATCTCGGGCGGGTTGTGCGCGAACGTGCCGACCTCGCCGGAGAGCTTCCCGACGGCGATCACCGCGCGGGCGCGCGCGAGGCGCTCGAGCCCGCGCCCGACCTCTGCGTACCACAGCGCGGCCTTGAGCCCGAACGTGATCGGCTCCGCCTGGATCCCGTGCGTGCGGCCGGCCATCACGGTGTACCGGTGGCTCACGGCCAGGCGCCCGAGCGCCCGGTGCAGGGCCTCGAGCTGGCGCGTCAGGAGATCGGCGGCGCGCACCATCAGGACCGACAGCGCGGTGTCGACGACGTCCGAGGACCCCAAGCCGAGATGCAGGTACCGCGCGTCGTCCCCCACCGTCTCCCCGACGACCCGGAGGAACGCGACCACGTCGTGCCGCGTCTCCTTCTCCTCGATCTCGTCGATGCGCGCGACGCTCGTCACCCTGGCGCGCTCGCGCAGCCGCCGAGCGGCGTCGCGGGGCACGACCCCGCGCTCCGCCTGCGCCTCGGCGGCGAGCAGCTCAATCTCGAGCCACGTGTTGAACTTGGCCTCCGGGCTCCACAGCTCCGCCATCTCGGGCGACGTGTAGCGGGGAATCACGGGAACCCCTCCTGGGTGAAGATGACGTCTTGGCGGCCCGGACCGACCCCGACCATCGCGATCGGGACGTCGACGATCTCCTCGATCCGCCGCAGGAACAGCCGCGCCTCGACCGGGAGATCCGTCAGGCGCCGCGCGCGCTGCGTGGGCACGCGCCAGCCGGCCAGCTCCTCGTACACCGGCTCGACCCGCGCCATCGCGGCGGTGTGCGGCACCGAGTGGATCGTGCGCCCGCCGAGCCGGTAGGCCGCGGCGATCTTGATCGTCTCGAACGTGTCGAAGATGTCGAGCTTCATCACCGCGAGCTGCGTGAACCCCGCGACCTCCGCGGCGAACCGCGCGGCGACGCCGTCGAACCAGCCGCACCGCCGCGGCCGCCGCGTCGTGGCGCCGTACTCCGCGCCGAGCTCCCGGATGCGCGCGCCGGTATCGTCGTCCAGCTCGGTCGGCATCGGCCCGGACCCGACCGCGGTCGTGTACGCCTTCGCGACGCCGAGCACGCGCGTGATCCGGTACGGCGGGATCCCCGCGCCCGACGACGCCCCGCCGGGCAGGGTCGTCGACGAGGTCACGTATGGATACAGGCCCCAGTCGAGATCGCGCATCACGCCGAGCTGCCCCTCGAGCAGGATCATCCGGTCGGCGCGCAGCGCCTCCTGGATCAGCGGGTGCGTGTCGGCGATGTACGGGCGCAGCCGCTCGGCCCAGCGCGCGGCCATCGCGAGCAGGCGCGGCGCGTCGAGCGCCTCGTGCCGGTAGACGCCGGTGAACAGGGCGCTCTTGCGCGCGGCGATAAACGTCAGCTGCTCGACGAGGTGCGCTTCCTCGAGCAGATCGCCGAGGCGGATGCCGATCCGCGCGGCCTTGTCGCTGTACACCGGCCAGATGCCCTGCTTCGTCGTCCCGTGGGGCGCGCCGCCGCGGGCGGCCTCTTCCAGCTCGTCCATCACGATGTGGTGCGGGAAGATCAGGTGCGCCCGCTCGTCGAGCCACAGCCGCCCGACGGTCGGCATCCCGACGCGCTCGACCTCCTCGACCTCGGCGAGCAGCACCTCGGGGTTGACGACGACGCCGGGGCCGATCACGCACTGCGCCGCGGGATGGAAGATCCCCGACGGCAGCAGGTGCAGCGCGAACGTCCCATGCTCGTTTTGGATCGTGTGCCCGGCGTTGTTGCCGCCGTTGTAGCGGACGACGACGTCGGCGTGGGCGGCGAGGGTGTCCACGACCTTCCCCTTCCCCTCATCGCCCCACTGGGCGCCGACGACCGCGATGACCGGCATCTACCGCGTCTCCCGCGGCGGGACCATGCCGGCCTCGGTCGTCGCGCCGAGGCGCGCGGCCTTCTCGTCGACCTGCGCGGCGAGGCGCGCCTTCTGCGCCCGGTACCGCTCGCGCAGCTCCGGGTCCGCGGTCCCAAGGATCTGCACGGCCAGCAGCGCCGCGTTGCGCGCGCCGCCGATCGCCACCGACGCGACCGGCACGCCGCCGGGCATCTGCACGGTGGAGAGCAGCGCGTCCATGCCACCGAGCGCGCCGCCGGCGAGCGGCACCCCGATCACGGGCAGCACCGTGCGGGCCGCGACCGCGCCCGCGAGGTGCGCCGCGGCCCCGGCCGCGCAGATCAGGACCTGCACCCCGCGCCCCTCGGCCTCGGCCGCGTACCGGTCGGCCCGGTCGGGCGACCGGTGGGCCGACGCGATCGTCAGCTCGTACGGCACCTCGAACTCCGCGAGCACCCGGCCGGCCTCCTGCATCACCGGGACGTCCGAGTCGCTGCCGACCAGAATCAGCACGCGCGTTGTGCGTTCCCCGCTCCCGGTCATCGTCCACCCTCGTCGGCTGACGTCATCGCCGCGCGCCGCTCGGAGGCGGGCCGCACGGGCGCGCGGGCGCCGATGTCCCGACGCACGATCTTCCCGTCATAGGTGATGGCGTCCGCCGCGCGGTACGCGCGCGCGCGGGCGTCCGAGAGCGTCGCCCCGGTGCCCACCACGTTCAGGACGCGCCCGCCCGCGGTCAGCGTCCGCCCGTCCCGCACGGTCGTGCCCGCGTGAAACACGAGCGCGTCGCCCCCCTCGATCCGATCGAGCCCGTGAATCTCCGCGCCGGTGCGGGGCTGGTCCGGATAGCCCGGGGCGCACAGCACGGCGCACACCGCGTACCCGCGCCGCCAGCGCGGGGCCACGCGGTCCACGCGCCCGCAGACGGCGGCCTCGACGAGCTCGAGCGGGCCCGACTCGAGCAGCGGCAGCAGCACCTGCGCCTCCGGATCGCCGAACCGCACGTTGAACTCCAGCACGCGGGGGCCGTCGGACGTCATCATGATCCCGGCGAACAGCACGCCCCGGTACGGGGATCCTTCCTGGGCCATCGCCCACAGCGTCGGGGCGAGGATCTCGTCGACGATGCGGTCGACCGCCGCCTCCCCCACCCCCGGGACCGGCGCCACGGCACCCATCCCGCCCGTGTTGGGCCCACGGTCGCCCTCGAGCAGGCGCTTGTGATCCTGCGCGGGCAGCAGGGGCACGACGTGGGTGCCGTCGCAGATCGCAAACACGCTGACCTCGTCGCCCTCGAGCAGCTCCTCGACCACGACGCGCGCGCCGGCGTCCCCGAACCGCCGGGACACCATCATCGCCTCGAGCGCGGCGCACGCTTCCTCGTTCGACTGCGCGACCACGACCCCCTTGCCCGCGGCGAGGCCGTCGGCTTTGATGACGAGCGGCCGGCCGGCGCGGCGCACGTAGTCCGCGGCCGCGGCCGCGTCGTCGAAGATCCGGAACGGGGCGGTGGGAATCTCGTACCGCGCGCACAGGCGCTTCATGAAGACCTTGCTGGCTTCGAGTTGGGCGGCCGCCCGGGTCGGCCCGAACGCGCGCAGGCCGCGCGCGGCGAACGCGTCGACGAGCCCCGCGGCGAGCGGGGCTTCCGGTCCCACGACGGTGATATCGATGTGGAGGCGTTCGGCTTCGTGCGCGAGGCCGGCGAGGTCGAGCGCGCCGCACGGCACGCACGTGGCGCACTGCGCGATGCCGGGATTGCCGGGCGCCGCGAATAGAGTGAGACCCTGCCGGCTGAGGGCCCACGCCAGCGCGTGCTCCCGACCCCCTGATCCCACCACCAGGACTCTCATCGCGCTCCCCTGCCGCGTCACGGCGGCGGGTCCGTCGAAATGAGCAGGATTGTTCGTGTTTCAGATGGCTGCTGCGGAGAATTCTGCGAAACGATCCAAATGAACTGTACCATATCCGGAAGAACGCGCCAAGTTAATTCTGAATGTTCGTGTTTCGGGTACTGCGATCCCCTTGGCCGCAAGGAGAGCGCGGCGCCTCGCGCGAATATGATAATTTTGTGACTACTCGCGCCGTAATCACCGGAATCGGCGCCCTCACCCCCGTCGGGCTGTCGGCGCCGGAGACCTGGGCGAACCTGCTCGCGGGGCGCAGCGGCGTCCGGCCGCTGACCCGGTTCGACCCGTCGCGCTATCCGGTCAGGATCGCGGCCGACATCCCCAACTTTGACCCGACGCGGGTGCAGACCCGCAAACGGGCGCGCCGGACCGCCCGGTTTGCGCAGCTCGCGATCGCCGCGGCCGACGAGGCGCTCAAGGACGGCGGCCTGAGCCTGACCGAGGACATCCTCGACCGCGTGGGCGTGACGGTCGCGACCGCGCTCGGCGGCATGGACGTGATCGACGACGAGGCGCCCCGCCTGCACGGGAACAACCCGGCGCGCGTCACGCCGTTCCTCCTGCCGATGCTGATCGCCAACATGGCGGCGTCCGCGGTCACGATCCAGTTCGGGATCCGCGGACCCTCGAACACCTCGGTCGGCGCCTGCGCCAGCGGCGCGATCGCGCTCGCGGAGGCCCGGCGCTGGATTCTCGACGGCGACGCCGACTACGTGCTCGCCGGCGGCGCCGAGTCGGCGCTCACCCCGTCCGTCTGGGCGGCCCTGTGCTCGGTCGGTGCGCTCAGCGCGCGGAACGACGAGCCGGAGCGCGCGAGCCGCCCGTTCGACCGGGATCGCGACGGCTTCGTGTACGGCGAGGGCGCCGTCGTGTTCCTCGTGGAGCGCGAAGAGCTCGCGCGGGCGCGCGAGGCCCGCATCTACGCCGAGCTCGCGGGCGCCGGGCTCACCAGCGACGCCTACCATGAAACCGCCCCGCGCCCCGACGGCGACCAGGCCGCGCGCGCGATCGGGCTCGCGCTGCGGGGGCGGCCGCCGCGCCCGACGAGGTCGATCTGATCGTCGCCCACGGCACCGGCACGCCGATGAACGACATCGCGGAGACGGTCGCGATCAAGCAGGCGCTCGGGGCCCACGCGCGGTCGGTCGCGGTCAGCGCGCCGAAGAGCATGGTCGGCCACCTGATCGGGGCCGCCGGCGCGCTCGCGGCGCTCGTCGGCGTGCTCGCGATCCGCGACGAGATGATTCCCCCCACGATCAACCTCGAGCACGCCGACCCCCTGTGCGACCTCGACTACGTGCCGCGCACGGCGCGGCGCGCCCGCGTCCGCCTCGCCGTGGGCAACGCGTTCGGGTTCGGCGGCCAGAACTGCGCCGTCGCGGTCCGCGCGCTCGAGCGGTAGGACCCCCCGCCCGCTCCACCGAACTGCAAGGGGACTTTCTTCCGCACGCGGCCCGCGGACATCCCGGGGCGCGCGCATCGACGAGCGCCGCCGGGGCCCGCGAGAGGCATCCCAGAGGAGGGAGCGTCATGTTTGACGGCACGTTCACCGGCAAGATCGCGCTCGTCACCGGGGCCTCGCGCGGCATCGGCCGGGCCACGGCGCTGATGCTGGCGCGGGGCGGCGCGGACGTGATCGTGCACTATCACCGGAACGAGGCCGCCGCCGTCCAGGTCGCGACGGACATCGCCGCGCTCGGCCGGCGCGCGATCCCGGCCGGGGCCGACCTCGAGAAGCCCGAGGAGATCGACCGCCTGTTTGACCGGGTCGCCGCGGAGTTCCGCGGGCTCGACTACTTCGTCGCCAACCACGCCGCGACGGCGTTCAAGACGACCCTCGACGCGAAGCCGCACCACCTCCAGCGCACGTTCGACCTGATCGTCCGGTCGCTCGTGCTGTGCGCGCAGCGTGCCGTCCCGCTGATGGAGGGGCGCGAGGGCGCGATCGTCGCGATCACCGGACAGGGGACCGTCGAGATGCTGCCGCAGTATGCGATCCTGGCGTCGGCGAAGGCGGCGATGGAGACGTGGACGCGCTATCTCGCGTACGAGCTCGCCGGGCGGGGGATCACCGCGAACTGCGTCAGCCCCGGCGTGATCGCGACCGACTCCGCGCGGTTCTACGGCGGCGACCGGTTCGCCGAGTTCGACCGGCTCGTCTCGACGCACGCGCCGAGCGGCCGCATGGGCGCCCCCGAGGACGTCGCGGCCGTCGTCGCGTTCCTGTGCAGCCCCGGGGCGCGCTACATCGTGGGCCAGACGATCGTGGTCGACGGCGGGCTCGGACTCACGTCCGCCCCGTTCGAGTTGTTCCGGCGAGGGGAGGCACGCGGATGAACAAGGTCATGAGCACGGACGAGGTGGTCGCCCAGATCCCGAACGGGGCGCTCGTCGCGATCGGCGGCTCGTCGCTGTCGCGGAAGCCGATGGCCCTCGTCCGCGCGCTCGCGCGCAGCGACCGGCGGGACCTGCGCGTCATCGTGAATGTCGGCGGGCCCGAGGTCGACCTCCTGCTCGGCACCGGCAAGATCGCCGAACTCATCTTCGCGTTCGTCGGGTTCGAGGTGATGGGCCTCGCGCCCCACTTCCGGCGGGCGCGCCAAGAGGGCAGCGTCAAGTTCCAGGAGTGGACGGAGTACACGGTGATGGCCGGCCTGGACGCGGCGATCAAGCGCGTGCCGTTCCTGCCGACGCACTCCACCCTGGCGACGGACGTGCTCAAGGTCAACACGGCGTTTCGGACGTTCCAGGATCCGTTCGGGGGCGAGACGCTCGTCGCGGTCCCGGCGCTCCGGCCGGACGTGGCGCTGCTGCACGTCAACCTCGCCGATCCGCAGGGCAACGGCGTCGTCCTCGGCGACGGCCACATGGACGCGCTGTGCGCCAAGGCCGCGCGCAAGACGTTCCTGTCGGCGGAGCAGATCCTCCTGCCGGAGCGGCTCCAAACCTACGGGCGCGACGTCCACATCTTCCGGACGATGGTCACCGGCGTCGTGGAAGCGCCGTGGGGCGCGCACCTCACCGGCTGCGCGCCGGAGTACCGGGCGGACCTGCAGCACGTCCAGGAGTACCTGACCGCCGCGCGCGACGAGGCGGCGTGGCGCGAGTACCTCGAACGCTACGTCTACGTGACGCACGAGCAGTACGTCCGCGCGCTCGGCGGCGAGCACGCGCTCGGCGAGCGCCTGCGGGTCTAGGCGCGGGGGGAGACGACGATGGCGGAGTACAGCATCGACGAACTGGTGATCAGCTGCATGGCGCGCGAGCTCCACGGGGAGCTGCTGGTCAGCTCGGTGACGGCGTTCGGGTCGCTCGCGGCGCATCTGGCCCGAAGTACGCACGCGCCCGACCTCGCCGTGCTCTCGACTCCTGAGTCGGGGATGGACGCCGTGCCCCTTCCCACCCTGACGCTCGGGCAGTTCCTGACGGAAAACCAGCGGGCGATCCCGCTCACGATGAACGACATCTTCGACGCGATCTTCACCGACCGGTTCCGGATCTGGATCAACCCGGCGCAGATCGACGAGCAGGGCAACGTGAACATCTCGGCGATCGGCCCGTGGGACCGGCCGAAGGTGGCGCTCGTCGGGTCGCGGGGCATCCCCGAGGACACGAGCCACCTGTCGCAGGGCCTGTACTACCTGACCCAGCACTCGCCGCGCGCGGTCGTCGCGCGGGTCGACTTCATCAGCGGGGCCGGCTACAATCCCGAGCGCGCGAAGACGCTGGGGGCCCACGGCGCGCCGACGTGTCTCGTCACCAACCTCGGCGTGTTCGGATGGAATCCGGACACCGGCCGGATGGTCGTCCGCTCGCTGCATCCCGGGGTGACCCCGGACCAGGTCCGCCAGGCCACGGGGTTTCCGATCGAGATCCCCGCCGGCGTCGCGCGGACCGCGCCGCCGAGCGCGGAGGAGATCGCGATCATCCACGCGGCCGATCCGCTCGAGGTGCGCAAGCTCGAGCTCTTGTCGGGCAAGGAAGCCGCCGAGAAGTTCGCCGTCGTCTACGAGCAGGAGCGCCAGGCGCTGCACGCGGCCTGGCCGCGGCGGCGGCATTGAGCGACCCCGCCCCGCTCGCCGGCCGCCGCGCCGTCGTCACGGGCGGGGGCCGCGGGATCGGACGCGCGACGGCCCTGCGCCTCGCCGCGCTCGGGGCCGACGTCGCGGTCGTCGCCCGGACGCAGTCGGAACTGGACGAGGTCGCCGCGGCGGTCTCCGCGCTGGGCGTGCGGGGGCTCGCCGTGCGCGCCGATCTCACCGCGTTCGACGCGTGCCGCGCGGCGCTCGAGCGGGCGGCGCGCGACCTCGGCGGCCTGGAGATCCTGGTCAACAACGCCGGGTGGACGCGCACGAGCGGATTTCTCGAGGAAGACGAGGCGTACTGGCGCCGCGTCGTGGACGAGAACCTGTGGACGGCCGTCTTCTGCACCCGCGTCGCCCTCGAGTGGATGGCCGGCCACGGCGGCGGGGCGATCGTGAACGTCGCGAGCGACGCGGGCCGCGTCGGGACGGCCGGCGAGGCGGTGTACTCGGCGGCGAAGGGCGGCGTCATCGCGCTCACGCGGTCGCTCGCGCGGGAGATGGCCCGCCACCAGATCCGGGTCAACTGCGTCTGCCCGGGGCCGACCGACACGGCGGTGCTGCACGAGAATCAGCGCGACCCCGCGCACGCCGGCAAGATCGAACGGATGATCAAGCTGATCCCGCTCCGGCGGGTGGCGCAGCCCGAGGAAATCGCCGACGCGGTGGCGTTCTTCTGCACCGACGCGTCCCGCTACATCACCGGCCAGGTCCTCAGCATCTCGGGCGGGCTGACGATGGTCTGAGGTGAGCGGCATGGCAGAGGCACCGCCGATTCGGGTCGCCGTGGACTGCATGGGCGGCGATCACGCGCCGCACGAGATTGTCGCGGGGGCGCTCGCCGCGGCCCGCGACGGCGCGCTCCGCATCCTGCTCGTCGGCGTCCCCGACGAGGTGGGGCCGCTGCTGCCGCGCGACGCGGCGGGGCCGGGCATCGAGCTCGTGCCGAGCGATCGCGCCGTCCCCGAGGGCGCACCGCCGCTCGTGACCCTGCGCGCGATGCCGGACGCGTCGATGGCGGTGACGATGCGCCTCGTGCATCAGGGCCGGGCGGACGCGGCGGTCAGCGCCGGCAGCACCGGGCCCACGCTCTTGGCCGCGATCCGCGAGATCGGGATGCTGCAGGGGATCCGGCGGGCGTGCGTCGGGCGGCAGATCCTCGACATCCACCCGCAGACCTTTCTGATCGATCTCGGCCCGACGATCGACAGCGAGGCCCACCACCTCGTCGAATATGCGGTGATGGGTGCGACCTACATGCGCGTGTTCGGCGGGATCGCGGAGCCGACGGTGGCGCTGCTGAGCAACGGACGCGAGCCGGGCAAGGGCAACCGGGTCGTCAAGCAGGCCGCCGAGATGCTCGGCCGCAGCGGGCTCAACTTCGTCGGCTTGGTCGAGGGCCACCACCTGATGGCCGGCGAGGTCAATGTCGTCGTGTGCGACGGGTTCGTCGGCAACGCGGTGCTGAAGACCGTCGAAGGACTCGGGCGTCAGGTCGCGGCGTGGCTGCGCGGCGAACTCGCCGGCACGCTGGACCCCGCGCGCCTCGACGGCGTCACGAACCGGCTCATCGAATGGACCAACCCGATCGACCGGCACGGCAGCCTGCCGCTCTTGGGCGTCCGCGGCAACGTGGTGATGGCCCACGGCGCGTCGGACCGCACCGCGGTCCAGGCCGCGATCGCGCAGGCGGTCGAGGCGGTCCAGGGCGGGTTCGTCGACAAGCTCAAGCTGGCCCTCGCCGAGACCCGCGGCCACCTCAGCGGGGCCGGCACGTCCTAACGGTCCGACGGCGGCTCGCCGTCTTGCTGGTCCGGGCGGAGAGCAAGCGACGCGCTGCCGCTCTCGACGTCGAAGGGAACCGAGTGATGCGCATGGGTGATCATCCATGCGCCGCCGACCTTGCGAGAACAGATCGTCGTGCGGTACCACGTCTGGATCGTCCCGCCACCGGCCCTCGTTCCTGTGACCCCGCTGAGCCCGTGGCAGAAGGCCACGTCAGTCCCGGCCGCAATGCCGAGGCCGCGACTCTCAAGCCGATCGGGCCGTGGAACGGTGAGAACCATTCCTCCAATCTCATTCTGATCGCATCCGATCCGATCGACTGGAGGGGATTCACGACATCAAACGCACGGACGTCCGGCGCGTATGTGGACACGCGTGCGTTGACGTCCTTTACCCTGACTGCCCTGACCCGATCCGCGATGAGGCTGCGGATCTGCGCTCCCACAGCGGCTGCCGATGCTCCGGTCGTCGCATCGTCCTCCTGCGTGGTCCCCCCCTCGTATCTACCTCGTATTGACCCGGCGTGAGACCCAGCCACCTCAACGGGGGCAGGCGCCCCCCGACACCGGCGGCGTGCCTACGGGACGGGCGGCAGGTTCCAGCTTCGGACCGCGGCCGGGACGATGCGAAACAACACCCGGTCCGGCGGCAGCGCCTCGCCCCGCCACAGGCGCGCCAGATCCGGCCGGTACTTGTCGAGCAGCGCCCGGACGTACGTGGCGCGCTCCGCGGACTCCGCGAGGAACTCCGCCCACCCGCGAATCATCACCCCGCGGACGTCGGCACGCGTTCCCGAGTCGGCGACGACGCAGACCCGCGGATCGCGGCGGAGGTTCCGCACCTTCTGGGTCTCGGCCTCGCTGATCATGATGAGGGCGTCCGGCGTGTAGAGAAACCACATCGGCGCGGCCAGCGGCGCCCCGTCGGCCTGCACTGTCGCCAGGACGACGACGTCACGGGGCGCGAGAAACTCTTCGATGCGCCGGTCCCCCAGCTGCTCAGCCACCGGATCCTCACCTCGCCGTCAAATGCCTGCGCCCCACAAACTCGATCGTCGTGGCCATTTGTCGCGGGCGCGCGCGAATTCCTCTCACGGCGTCGCGCATGCGCGCGGGCCGGGTCCCGGAGATCCGGGACCCGGCCCGCACCGTCTTCGCGCCCGATCGAACGTCCCGCTACATCATCGGCGGCTGCGGGCCGCCTGCGGGCATCTCCTTCTCTTCCTCGGGCTTGTCCACGATCAGCACTTCGGTCGTCAGAATCATCGACCCGACGCTCGCCGCGTGCTGCAGCGCCGAACGGGTGACCTTGCACGGATCGACGATCCCCGCCTTGAACATGTCGACGAACTCGCCGGTGAGGACGTTGTATCCGAACCCGGGCTTGCCCCCCCGGACCTTCTCCACGATGATCGACCCCTCCGCGCCGGCGTTGCGTGCGAGCTGGCGGAGCGGCTCCTCGACGGCGCGGCGGATGATGTCCACCCCGGTGCCCTCGTCCCCTTCGCGCTTGATCTTCTCCAGCACCCGCACGGCCGTGACCAGCGCGGTCCCGCCGCCCGAGACGACGCCTTCCTCCACCGCGGCCCGCGCGGTGCTGAGCGCGTCCTCGACCCGGTGCTTCTTCTCCTTGAGCTCGGTCTCGCTCGCCGCGCCGACCTTGATGACCCCGACGCCGCCGACCATCTTGCCGAGACGCTCCTGGAGCTTCTCGCGATCGTAGTCGCTCTCGGTCTCCTCGATCTGCTTCCGCAGCTCCGCGATCCGCTTCTGAATATCCGCCTGCTTGCCGGCGCCGCCGACGATGATCGTCTCTTCCTTGCCGGCCTTCACCTGACGCGCGCGGCCGAGCTGATTCGTCTCGACGTTCTCGAGCTTCAGCCCGAGCTCTTCCGTGATGACCTCGCCGCCGGTGAGGATCGCGATGTCCTGCAGCATCGCCTTGCGACGGTCGCCGAACGCCGGCGCCTTCACCGCGATCGCGTTGAGCGTGCCGCGCAGCTTGTTGACGACCAGGGTCGCGAGGGCCTCGCCGTCGACGTCCTCGGCGATCACGACCAGCGGCCGGCCGAGCTGCACGATCTTCTCAAGCGCCGGCAGCAGGTCCTTGACGGCGCTGATCTTCTTGTCGGTGATGAGAATGTACGGATCCTCGAGCACGGCCTCCATCTTTTCCGGGTCGGTGACCATGTACGGGGAGATGTAGCCCTTGTCGAACTGCATGCCCTCGACCGTGTCGACGGTCGTCTCGATGCCCTTCGACTCCTCGACCGTGATCACGCCGTCCTTCCCGACCTTATCCATCGCGTCGGCGATCAGATTGCCGATCGACTCGTCGTGCGCGGAGATGCTGGCGACCTGCGCGATCGCGTCCCGCGTCTCCACCGGCTTCGCCTGTCCGCGCAGCGCGATGACCAGCTCCTCGACCGCGCGGTCGATCCCGCGCTTGAGCGCGAGCGGATTGGCGCCCGCCGCGACGTTGCGCAGGCCCTCGCGGATGATCGCCTGCGCCAGGACCGTGGCGGTCGTCGTGCCGTCGCCCGCCACGTCGTTCGTCTTCGTCGCCACCTCGAGCACCAGCTTCGCGCCGGCGTTCTCGAAGGGATCCCCGAGCTCGATCTCCTTCGCCACCGTCACGCCGTCGTGCGTGATCGTGGGCGAGCCGAACTTCTTCTCGAGCACCACGTTGCGGCCTTTGGGGCCGAGCGTGATCTTCACCACATCGGCGAGGCGGTTCACGCCGCGCTCGAGCGCCCGGCGCGCGTCCTCGTCGTACAGCAGCATCTTTGACATCGCGTATCCCCCTTTAGGACCTGGCCTTGGCCTTTTCGCGGCCGACCACGACGACCGCGAGCACGTCGCTCTCGCGGAGAATCAGGTACTCCTCGTCATCCTGCTTGAACTCCGTCCCGGAGTACTTGGCGAAGATGACGTGATCTCCGGCCTTGACCTCCATCGGGACGCGGTCGCCCTTCTCGTTGCGGCCGCCAGGTCCAACGGCCACGACTTCGGCCTCCTGCGGCTTCTCCTTCGCGGTGTCGGGCAACACGATGCCGCCCTTGGTCCTCTCCAGCTCTTCCACGACCTTAACAACAATGCGGTCTCCAAGTGGCTTGAGGTTCATACGAGCCTCCCTTCCGTGGGATGTTTGTTGTTAGCACTCCATCACGCTGAGTGCTAAACTAACCCCATCATAGGGAATCGTTTCGAGGACCGGCAACCCCAAATTCGGCCGAAAACAGGGTGTGGGGGCTCACAATCGCGCTCAATCTCGCTCGTAGGACCGGGATTTAAGGCTTATAACTCCTCCGGCCCGCTCAGGGCACCAGAGGGCACGGAGGCTGTTTCCGGGACGGGATCGAGGAGGTCCAGGTTGGCGTAGGCGCCGAGACCGAGCGAGGAGCGCTCTCCCCGCGCCAGCCGGTACGCCCCGGCGACCGCGATCATCCCGGCGTTGTCGGTGCACAGCGACGCGGGCGGCACGTACAGCGGCACCCCAAGCTCCTGCGCCGCCTCCCCCATCCGCCGCCGCAGGAGCGAGTTCGCCGCCACCCCGCCGGCGAGCACAAGCGCCCGCACCCGCTTCACCCGGGCGGCGCGCGCCGCCTTGTCGACCAGCACGCCAGTCAGCGCGTCCTGGAAGGCGGCCGCCGCGTCCGACACCCACGCCGGGTCGAGCGCGCCCTCGCCCTGCCGCTGCACCGCGCGCACCACCGCGGTCTTGAGTCCGCTGAACGAGAACTCGAAGCTCGCCGGGTCGGGAAACGGCCGCGGCAGCACCACCGCGCCGGCGCGGCCGCCGAGCGCGGCCCGGTCGATCGCGGGGCCGCCGGGATAGCCGAGGCCGAGGGCGCGCGCCGCCTTGTCGAACGCCTCGCCCGCCGCGTCATCGCGCGTCATCCCGAGCACCTCGTACCGGCCGTGGCCGGTCATCACCACGAGGTCCGAGTGCGATCCCGACACGATCAGCACGAGCGCGGGAAACGGAAGGTGCGGATGCCCGAGGAAGTTCGCGTAGATGTGTCCTTCGAGGTGATTCACGCCGATCAGCGGCTGCCCGAGCGTGAACGCGAGGGTTTTGGCCGCCGCCACCCCGACGGTGAGGGCCCCGACGAGCCCGGGTCCGCACGTGACCGCGACGGCGTCGATCCCGTCGAGCCCGACGCCGGCGCGCTCGAGCGCCTCGTCGATCACGAGGCCCAGGCGCTCCAGGTGCCGTCGCGACGCCAGCTCCGGCACGACGCCGCCGTACCGCGCGTGGAGATCGACCTGGGACGCCACGACGTTCGACCGCAGGCGCTCAAGGTCTTCGAGCACCGCGGCGGAGGTCTCGTCGCAGGAGGTCTCGATCCCGAGGACGTGCATGCGAGCGGAGCTTAGGGCTCGGCGTCCTGTTCCAACGCAGCGCGATTCCGCTTGTACCGGGCCTGGAACGCCTGCTCCCAGACGTTCCCGGTCCACATCACGATCGCGTCTTCGCGGTTGTCGCTGTAGTAACCCTTGCGGAGGCCGATGTCCTTGAAGCCGTACTTGCGGTACATCGCCTGCGCGCCCGTGTTGGACTTCCGGACCTCGAGCGTGACCCACCGCGCGCCGCGCCGCATCGCTTCGTCAAGCAGCGCGACGAGCAGCCGCTCCCCGATCTGACGCCGCCGGTGGCTCGGGTCGACGGCGATCGTGGTGACGTGGGCCTCATCGAGGATGATCCACATGCCGGTGTAGCCGACGATCTGGTGCATCACGCGCGCGACGAGATAGCACGCGAGGCGGTTCTCCTGCAGCTCATGCGTGTATGCGTCGCGCGGCCAGGGCGTGGGGAACGACAGCTGCTCGATCTCGAGCACCCGGCCCACGTCTTCCATCCGCATGGGAGTGATCGTAATGCGGTCCGTCAGCACCATGGTCGGTTGGGGTTCCCCGACCCTCCGGGAGTTTCCTGCCACGTCCGGACCGCCGGCCGGCGGCCGTACAGCGGCGCGAGCACGTGCGGATCGTCTTGCGCGCCCGCGAGCAGCCGGGCGCGTCCGAGCATCCCAACCGCGGCGGCCCGCGGGTGCAGGTGGCCGCCGCCGACGACGCCGCGCCCGCCGAGACCGGCGAGGAGCGCGTCGCGATGCCGCTCGAGGCCGTCGCCCACGACCAGCACGGAGTCTCCGGGGGCCGCGGCCGCGCCGTCGAGCGCGGCCGCGGCCTCGCGCGAAGCGGCCTCCGGCGCGGCCAGGATCGGACCGGCCGCGCGCACGAGCAGACCGTCCGGTCCGCCGCGGTACAGGCCCGCGGCCACCTCACCCCGGTGCGCGTCGAGCACGGCGAACACCCAGCCGGTGCCTCCCGCGACCGTCGCGAGGGCCTCGAGGGTCTCGACGCCGAGCAGCGGAATCCCCGTGCTGCGCGCCCAGGCCGCCGCCGTGGCGATGCCGATCCGGAGCCCGGTGAAGCCGCCGGGGCCCCGGCTCACCGCGATGCCCTGGATCTCGTGCGGGCGCAACGCCAGGCTGCGGAGCATGTCGTCCACGGCCGGCAGCAGCCATTCCAGGTGCCGCATCGGCGCGCGCAGCGTCTGCTCGGCCAGCACGCCCGACCCGTCGACGACGGCGCAGCTCGCCAGCGGCGTGGCGGTCTCTACCGCGAGGACGCGCACGCGCGCAGCGCCTCCACGACCGGCGCGTAGCGGACGCCGCGCGCGGCGATCCGCAGCCCCCGCTCGCCGTCCCCCTCGCCGTAGGCGAGCTCGACGCGCAGATGCTCGACCGGCAGCACATTCCCCGCGTGGTCCGCCCATTCGATCGCCGTCACGCCGGGCCCGTCCACGATCTCCTCGAGGCCGAGCGCGTCCAGGTCATCCGGCCCGATCCGGTACAGGTCCACGTGGAAGAGCGGCACGGGCCCGCGGTGCTCGTGGATCAGCACGAACGTCGGACTGCGCACGCCGCCGAGGACGCCGAGCCCGCTCGCGAGCCCCTGGACGAAGCAGGTCTTGCCGGCACCGAGCGGACCGAACAGCGCGACGACCGCCCCCGCAGGGCCTGCGCGAACGAGCAGCCGTCCGAGCCAATCGCCCACCTCGCGGGTCTGCCCGGGCGTGCGCGAGCGCATCACGAACTCGCTCCCCTCCTCCGTCGTGCGGCCGCCGGCCATGCCGGAAGGATTCTCGCCGCACCCGGAACCGTTCCTCCGGGCCCGCCGCCCCATGCGGCCGCGAGGAGTGCCCGCGCGCGCCCCCGAACTCCGACACGCGCCGCCACGCCGGACACGGGGTCCACCGCCGCGATGCCGTCCCTCAACACGCTGCTCGTCTATATTCCGGTCGCCGTCGTGATGGCCTTCACGCCGGGCCCCGCGACCCTGTTCGTCATGAGCCGCGCATCCTCGCTCGGCCGGCGGGCCGGCCTGGCGGCGGCCGCGGGGCTCTTGTCGGGCACGTGCGTCCTGATCGGGCTCGCCGCAGCCGGCCTGACCGGCGTGCTCGCGGCGTCGCCGACCGCGTTTGCGATCGTGAAGGACGCCGGCGCGGCCTACCTCGTCTACCTCGGGATCCGGCTGTGGGCCGCGACGGGCGGCCTCGAGGCCGGCGGGTCCGCCGCGCCGGATGGGGACCCGGGCTGGCGCGAGTACCGGCGCGGCGTCATCACGGAGTTCCTGAATCCCAAGATCGCGCTGTTCTACGCGTCGGTCCTCCCGCAGTTCGTCGACGCGGGGCGCGGCGACGTCCCGCTCCAGATGGCGGTCCTCGGCGGGGTGTTCTGCGTGTTCGCGGTCGTCTCGCTCACGCTGATCGCGTGCGGCGCCGGCGCCCTCAGGGCGCGGATCGCGCGGGATCCCAGGTGGCTGACCGTCACGCGGCGCGCGTCCGGCGTCGTGCTCGTCGGGCTCGGCGTCCGGCTCGCCGCGGTCCGCGCCCGGTAGCGCCGCCGTCAGGCGCCGGCGAGATGCGGGGCTTCGCGGCGCAGGTCGGCGAGAACAGCCTCCGGGTCGGACGGGTTGGTGAGGACGTTGCGAACCCACCCGCTCTTCCGGCGCAGGATGACGAACACCCCCCACGCCCCCTTCGCCGTTACGCCTCGAGGCCGTCGCTCGGGGCGCGGCACGCGGAGTGTCACTGTCCCGGTGGCCGTGGTGGCGGCGCTCACGCCGGGGCCGCAATTGTGTTTGTCGAACCTCGGAGGTATCGACCTGCTTTCGGGGACTCTGGGCGAACGACGGTCGCCGGGTCGCGCGCGCGACGAACGGGGACGTGCACAGATCAACCCCGTAACGTGAGCCCTTTGGGATCGTAGAGCGGTTCGTTCGACACGGTCGCGCCGTAGCGACGATCGAAGTACTGCACGTCGACCAGCGTACCCGGAGCGGTGTACCCCCGCGGCAGGTACCCGTAGGCGATGCCCGCGCCTATCGTGTAGCCGTAATTCGCGCTCGTGACGTACCCCACGGTTCGGTGACCATGGAATATTGGCTCCTTACCCATCACCACCGCGTTGGCATCGTTCAATCTGAGACAACAGAGCGCTCGGCCGATTCCCTCGGCCCTGATGCGGAGGAGTGCGGAGCGACCTAGGAAGTCGCCCTTGTCCAGCTTCGTTGCGAATCCCAGGCCGGCTTCGTACGGATTGTACTCCGTGTGAATGTCGACGCCCCACAGACGGTATCCTTTCTCAAGACGAAGGGAATCGAACGCCGCAGTGCCCGCGGGAACAACACCGTGCGGCCGCCCGGCTTCCCAGAGGAGATCCCACAGCCGCAGGCCGTAGTCCGAGCGCGTGTAGATTTCCCACCCGAGTTCCCCGACGTACGACACGCGCAGGGCGACGGCTGGGATCGCCTCGACGCTGATTGACTGCGCTGTCAGATACGGAAAGGCGTTGGTCGATACCTCGTCGGCACAGACCTCGCGCAGCACGTCGCGCGCCCGGGGACCCCAGAGTCCGATGGAACAGTACATCGATGTCACGTCGGCCACCCGGGTCGACCCATCGTTGGGCGCATGGCGTCGAATCCAGGCGAGATCGTGCATCCCGACGGCGCCGCCGGTCACGATGAAAAACCGATGATCTCCCAGACGCGTCACCGTCACATCACACATGATCCCGCCACGCTCGTTCAGCATTGGCGTGTAGATCACCGTGCCAACAGGACGGTCGATCCGGTTGGCACACAGGCGCTCAAGGAACGGCAGCGCGCCGGGGCCGTTGATCTCGATCTTGGTGAACGCCGTCAGATCGACCATGACCACGCCCGACCGTGCGGCGTGGTGTTCAGCCGCCTGAATCGGCGACCAAGAACGCGCCTCCCATCCGGACCGGGCCGGTGCGTTCGCCGAGTCCACGAGACGTTCATTGGCCTGAAACCACAGCGGACGCTCCCAGCCGGCGCTTTCGAAGAACATCGCCCCCTGTTCCTCCAAACGTCTGTGGAACGGGCTCACGCGGAGATTACGGGGAGGCCCGGTCTGCTGCAGGGGATGAACAATATCATAGACTTCACGGTACTGTTGGGCCGCGCGCGCGCGAACGTATGCCGGCGTCGCGGCGTGAGCGGGGAAGCGGTTCACGTCACATTCCCGCAGGTCGATGCTCGGCGACCCGTCCGCCATCCACTCCGCCACGACCTCACCCACGCCTCCGCCGTGCGTGATCCACACGGCTTCCGCGATCCAGAGGCCCCTGACGTCCAGCGACTCGCCCAGAATCGGGAATCCGTCCGGTGTGAACGAGAAGATTCCATTGATCGTATCGGTGAGTGCAACGCCACGCAGCGCCGGCAACAGCTCGATGGCCGCGGCATGGGCGGCTTGGAAATGTTCAGCGGTGAACGCCATCACCGCAGGCCTCGCCGAAGTCTCTCCGTATACGGGAATGGCGTCTGGGTCGACCAGGAGCGGATCGTGCCGATATGAACCAATCCCATAACAGTCCGCGTGTTGGCGAAAGTACATGGATCGGTCCTGGTGCCGCAGGATCGGATGCACAGCTTCCCGTGACTCCCCGATCAGTTGGGGGATCGGAGCTGTCTTCGCGTACGGATGTTGACACGGCGTGAGTGGGATCGATATCCCCGCGAGGCGACCAACGCGAGGCCCCCAGATGCCGGCGCACACGAGGACCTGAGTCGTCGCAATCGGCCCCTCCGAGGTCGCGACCCCTCGCACCCTCCCCTGCGCGACATCGATGCCGGTGACTTCAATGCCGCCGCGAAAGGTCGCGCCGCTCGCTTCAGCGAGCCGGGCCATCGCCTCGGCCGCCCGAACCGCCTTCGCGACGCCGTCCCCGGCCACGTAGTACGCGCCGTGAATCTTGGTGGGATCCAGGAGCGGCAGTTTCTGTGCGGCCTCCGCGGGCGTGAGGAGTTCCGATGGGAGTCCCCACGACATCGCGAAGCCACGCTTCCTCTTGAGGTCCTCCAGCCGCGCGCGAGTGTACGCCACCTCCAGGCTTCCAACCGGGTAGTAGCACGGCTGCGCACCTACGGTCAGTTGGGAGTAGAGCGCCACGGTCCGTTTGGCCAACTCCGTCATCGTCTTGGACGAATTGGTCTGAAACACCAGCCCAGGCGCGTGCGAGGTAGATCCCCCGGTTTCAAACAGAGGCCCCTGATCCAGCACAACTACGTCGCGCCACCCCTTGCGGGTGAGGCAAAACGCTGCGCTGCAGCCTACGATCCCGGCTCCAATGACGACGACCCGCGCCCTCGTCATCCGGGACTCACCGTTCGCCCACGGTGCTCGAGAGGGAAGGCCGTTAGGAATCCCTTGCGCCGGCTCGGGCGCCGGCGAGATGCGGGGCTTCGCGGCGCAGGTCGGCGAGAAAGGCCTCGGGGTCGGACGGGTTGATGATGAAGTTGCGGACCAGCCCGCTCTTGCGGCGTAGGATGACGAACACCCCCCGCGCCTTCGCCGCCACGTTGGTGTAGTGTTCGTTCATGATCAGATCGGGGCCGAAGGGACGGGCCTCGGCGCGCTCGATATCGCTGAGCGCGACGCGCCGCACGACCCACCCGCCGAGGCGTACCTGGACCTCGGAGGGGGTCACCGCGTAAGTGAACGGAAAGCCCGCCATCGCAGGCCTCGGTGCGGCGGCCCGGTCAGCCGCCCGACGGCCCCTTCCGGACAAACGGCGCGAGCAGGTCGATCGGGATCGGGAGGATCGTCGTGGTGTTCCGGTCGGACGCGATCTCGGTGAGCGCCTGCAGGTAGCGCAGCTGGAGGGCGATCGGCTCGGCCGCGATCTTCTGCCCGGCCTCGACGAGCTTCTCCGCCGCCTGAAACTCCCCCTCGGCGTTGATGACCTTCGCGCGCCGCTCCCGCTCGACCTCGGCCTGCTTGGCCATCGCGCGCTTCATGCCCTCGGGAAGCGCAACGTCGCGGACCTCGACGTGGGTCACCTTGACGCCCCACGGCTCGGTGCCCTCGTCGATCACCTGCTGCAGCTGCTGGTTGATCCGGTCGCGCTGGCTGAGCAGCTCGTCGAGCTCGTGCTGGCCGATCGCGCTGCGCAGCGTCGTCTGCGCGAGCAGGTAGGTCGCCTTCGAATAGTTCTCCACCTTGACGACCGCATCGTCGGAGTTGACGACCCGGAAGTAGACGACCGCGTCCACGGTGACCGGGACGTTGTCGCGGGTCATCATCTCCTGGCGCGGCACGTCGAGGGTCACGACCCGCAGGTCGATCTTGATCATCCGGTCGACGATCGGGATCAGGAAGATCACGCCGGGCCCCTTCACGGCCAGCAGGCGCCCCAGGCGGAACACGACCCCCCGCTCGTACTCGCGCGCGATCTTGATCGTCGAGCTCCACAGCGCGATGAGGACGATGATGACCCCGACCGCGAGCGGGCCGAACAGCGTGCTGGTCACGTCGGATCCCCTTCCTTCCGCACCGTGAGGTGCAGCCCGTTGACGCGCAACACGCGGATCTGCTGGCCGGCGGGGATGGCGCCGTCCGCGCTCTCCGCGAACCAGAGCTCGCCCTGCACGAACACCTGCCCGCGCGGCGCCAGATCGGACCGCGCCGTGCCGAGGGCCCCCACGAGCGCCTGGGGTCCAGTCTGCACCCGGCGCCGCTGAGCGCGCACGCCCGCGCCGACCGCGAAGAAGAAGAAGCCCGCCGTGAGCACGGCCATCGTGCCGATCAGCGTCACGGAAATCTGGAGGAACGGCGCCTCGCGCTGGGTGAGCAGCATCGAGCCCAGCACGAACGAGATGAGCCCGCCCGCGGTCAGGACCCCGTGGCTCGGCACCTTGAGGTCGGCGATGAACAAGATCAGCGCGAACCCGATCAGGAACAGCCCCGCGGTGTTGACCTGGATGGCCGCGAACGACGCCATCGCCAGGATCGCCGCGATCCCGCCGATCACGCCGGGAAACACCGATCCGGGGTTCGCGAGCTCGAAGATGATGCCGTAGATCGCGATCGTCATCAGGATGAACCCGATGTTCGGATCGCCGAGCAGCAAGAGCATCCGCTCGCTGAGCTCCATCGGGATGTCGACCAGCCGGGCGCCGCGCGTCTGGAGGCGGTGGGTCCCGGTGGACGTCTCGACCGTGCGGCCGTCGATCTTGTCCAGCAGGTCCTGGGGCGACGAGGCGATCACGTCGATGACGTGGAGGCGCAGCGCCTCCGTCTCGGTCAGCTCGACGCTCTTGCGCACCGCCTGCTCCGCCCAGTCGGCGTTCCGCCCGCGCCGCACCGCGAACCCGCGGATCTGCGCGACCGCGTCGTTCGTGATCTTGGTCATCTCGGTCGCATCGAGCTGGCCGCCCCCGAGCGTCACCGGATGGGCGGCGCCGAGGTGGGTTGTCGGCGCCATCGCGGCGATGTTCGCGGCGTACGTCACGAAGACGCCGGCGGACGCGTCGCGCGCGCCGCTCGGGTAGACGTACATGACCGTCGCCACCGGCGAGGCCAGCATCGCGCGCGTCATGTCGTCCATCGACGAGAGCAGGCCGCCGGGGGTGTCGGTCTCGATGATCAGCGCCTGCGCGTTGTCTTGCGCCGCCTGGGCGAGGCCGCGCTGGAGATAGCGCGACGTCGCCGGGCCGATGACGCCGTCGAGGTGAATGACGTCCACGGTCGTCCCGCCGGACGGCGCGGCGGGGGCCGCCCGCGTGCCGGCGGGCCACAGCGCGAGGGCGACCGACACGACGGCCGCGCATCCCCACACGAGCCCGATCCAGCGCGCGCGCGACATCATGCTGGGCTGTTCTACGCTTCGGAAGAGGCTTCCTCTCCGCGCCGGCTCAGCCGCGCGAACAGCGCCCGCACGTCGTCGAGCGTGTTGATCTCCTCGGGCGGCTTGTCGTCCCGGACCCGCACGATCCGGGGAAAGCGCAGCGCGAACCCCGAGTCGTGCCGCGCGCTGCGCGTGATCGCGTCGAAGCCAACCTCCAGCACGACCGCCGGCTCGACGAGACGGATCGCGCCGAGATCGCGCCGCGTGTGGGCGAGGAACCACGCCGTCAGCGCGGCGATCTCGGCGTCGGTCAGCCCGCTGTACGCCTTGCCGATCGTCGCGAGCCGGTCGCCGTCGCGCACCGCGAACGTGTAATCCGACAGCACGCCCGCGCGCTTGCCGTGGCCGTACTCGGCCGCGACGACCACGACGTCGAGCGTGCCCACCCCCGGCTTCCACTTCATCCACAGCCGCCCGCGCCGGCCCGGCTGGTACGGGGCGTCGAAGCGCTTCATCACGATGCCCTCGTTGCCGGCGCGGCGCGCCTCCCGGAACCTCCGGTCCAGCTCGTCGGCGGTACCGCCGAACGCGCCGGTGCTGACGCGCACCGGCGCGCGCGCGCCGAGGGCGAGGAGGGCCGCGCGCCGCGCCCCGAGCGGGGCCGTCTGCAGATCGCGGCCGTCGAGGTGCAGCAGGTCGAACGCGACCAGCACCACCGGGATCTCGTCGAGGAGCGGCCCAGGGTCCCGCCGCTGCAGACGCTGCTGCAGCAGGAAGAACTCGAGGGCGCGCGCGCCTTTCCAGGCGACGACCTCCCCGTCGAGGATGTAGGTCTCGGCGAGGGACCCGAGCGGCGCCACGAGCTCGGGGAACGCGGCCGTGACGTCGTCGAGCGTGCGGGACAGGATCCGGACCGCGCCGCCGGCGCGGTGGACCTGCACCCGGATCCCGTCGTACTTGTCCTCCACCCAGAGGGCCGGGCCGCCCAGGTCCAGCGCCTCCTCAGGCGCGGCGACCGGGCTCGCGAGCATGAACCGGAACGGACGCCCGGGGACGAGCGCGGCGTGCTCGAGATCACCCGAGCGCGCGCGCACCGCGATCTCTCCGGGATCGGCGACGAACAGCGCCGCCTGCCGGACGGACGCGGGGGCGCGCCCGAACGCGGCGGCGATCGCGGACAAGAGCAGGCCCTCGCGGAGGCCCACCCGCATGTCGGAGGTCATGATCTTGATGAGGTACGCGGCCTCGCGCGGCGCGGCGTCTTCCACGAGGCCGCGCAGGACGGCGGCCTTGGTGCCGCGCGAGGCGGTCCCCTGCGCGGCGGCGATCGCCCCGAACGCGAGCTCGACGCGGGCCAGCGTCAGCGGGTGAGAGACCAGCGGGGCCGGCGGCGGGTAGCGCGCGAGCAGGGCGGCGGCGGTGTCGCCGAGGTCGCCGTGCGTCCGGTACGTCGCGCCGAGCACATCATCGGGGATGCGGGTGAGATCGCGCAGCGCGCCCACGATCGCCGCCCACCCGATCCCGAGGCGGCGGCCGTCGCCCGGGGCAAACGGGCGCCCGGCGAGAAACGTGCACGCCAGCCTGAGATCGGCGTCGTCGAGCGAGGCGAGGTACGGCGCGAGCCGGTCGATCTTGGCGTTCGTCGCCGACGTGGCGCGCACGTCGTCGAGGGCCGCGGCGAGGGCCGCAAACGGCGCTCCCGCCCGGCCCTTGGGAGGGCCGGCGGGAGGCTCGGGCGCGCGCGGGTGATCGGCCGTGCCGGGCTCCTAGACGGTGGACCGCGCCAGCACCAGGCACGCGAGCGTGAGGTTCAGCGCCTGCTCAGCGTCCTTCGCCTTGTACGCAACCGCGCGGGGATTGACGCGGATCATTCCGGGAATCAGCATGCAGCGGTCGGCCATGGCCGTGAACAGCCACTCGATCTCGAGCGCGACCGGCTTTGGGATCACGAACGGCTTGAGGTCCCGTATGCGCTTCAGCGCCCGCACGGCGCCCTCTTTGATGCGGCGGCGGGCCTCGACCGGCTGGTAGGACCGGGCGGCCAGGCGTCCGATCGCCTCTTTGACCGCGACCGCCTCGACCTGCGGGATCAGCTTCTTCGCCTGCGCGACGGCGGTCGAATCGCCCGTCACGAGCGCCACCGGGACCTTGAAATGACCGGCGAGCGCCGCGTTGAGGCCCGCCTCGCCGACCAGCAGGTTCCCCAGCTTGATGTGGCGCACCAGCGAGCTCGCGTAGCTGTGGTCGAGGATCGCGTTCGCGGTGCCCGCGTACGCGTGATAGCCGGTGAAGAACACCGCGTCGAACGAGGGATCGATCCCCTGCATCATCCCGTATGGCTTCGGGCTGCCGCTGATCAGCTGGGCCTGCGGGTGCAGCTCCTCGATCAGGATGTTCCGCATGTCGCCGTGCGAGTCGCTGACCACGATCTCCTTCGCGCCGCCCTCGAGCGCCCCGAGGATCGCCGCGTTGACCTCCTCGGTCATCAGCCGACGGAAGCGCACGTACTCCGGTTCGCGCCGCAGCACCTGCTCCCAATCGGTGACGCCGGCCGTGCCTTCCATATCCGCAGAGATAAAGACCTTCATGGACTCCTCCCCCACGCCGTGGGTGACTTAGACGGCCGAAATTACGCGCCGGGCGCTAGGATACCTTCTCCAGCGCAAACACCGGCCTGATCTCCCCGACGACCCGGCCCTCATGGTTGCGGATCGCGGGATGGTGGTGCGCGGCGAGGGACGCCAGGTCTGCCGGGGCCGCGAGCTCGAGCTGCCGGAGCGTGTCCAGAACGACGGCCCCCATACCGCGGTTGTTGCCGTCCTCGATCTTCACGCCGATGCCCCACCCCTGCTCCAGGAGGCCGATGCCGAACACCGCCTCCGCGCCCGTTTTGGCGAACAGACGGTCGCCCATCGCCTCCATCAGCACCGCGTTCAGACGTCCGGTCCCCGAAACCAGCACCGGGTGCGCGGTCATCGCGCGCGTCAGGCGCCGCGCCGCCTCAGCCCGGGGAGCCGGCATCCCGGACGGATCGGCCAGCTTCGCGAACGCGAGCGCGACCTGCGCGACCGTCATCCGGAACGTGGGGACCCCGCAGCCGTCCGTGCCCAGCACCATGGCCGAGCGGGAGATGCCCGAGAACTCGCTGACGAGGCCCGCGATCTCCTGCTGCAGCGGGTGCTCCGGCGCGCGGTACGTCTCGATCGGCCACCCCCGCGCGCGGCACGCGGCGAGCATCCCGGCATGCTTGCCCGAGCAGTTGTTGTGGATTGCCGTCGGGGCGCGCCCCTCGCGCGCCAGTGCGGCGGCCTGAGCCGGGTCGCCCGGCGCGTGCGCGCCGCACTGCAGCGCGCCCTCGTCGAGCCCCGCCTTGGACAGGAGCGATCGCACGGCCGCGAGGTGCTCGGGTTCCGCCGCGTGCGACCCGCACGTCACCGCCAACTCGCGCTCGCTCAGGCCGAACCGGTCGGCGCCGCCCGACTCCACGAGGGGAATGGCCTGCAGCGGCTTCGCGGAGGAGCGGAGGAAGAGCCCGAGGTCCGGATCGCCCGCGCGGTAGCGCACCCGACCGGACCGATCCACGACCACAACCGCGCCGTGATGCAGCGACTCCCGCGCGGCCCCTCGCGTGGTCTCAACAAGCGGCACACTAGCCAACGCGGTCCCCGACCGCGCCGGCTGACGTGGACGCCGTGCGACGGCGCGCGGCCGCGGACACGAGGGCCTCGAACAGCCTCGCGTGCGCGGGATCCCGCTTCCACATGCGCTCGGGATGCCACTGCACGCCGACGACGAACGCGCGCGTCGGCGCTTCGACCGCCTCGATCAGGCGCCCGTCCGGCCCGCGCGTCTCGGGCTCGGCCGCCCACGCGGTAACGACGAGGCCCGGAGCGACCTGCTTGATCGCCTGATGATGGAACGTGTTGACGCCGAGGCGCGCGCCTTCCGCGATCTCGGCGAGCCGGGTCCCGCGCGCGATCTCCACGTCGTGCAGCGCGGCATCGAGCGGCGCGTCCGGCTGCGACCGGCGCTGCTGATGAGTCCACGCCTGCCGTCCGTCCCGCTGGACATCGACGTCCTGATAGAGCGTGCCGCCGAGCGCCACGTTCAGCACCTGGATGCCGCGGCAGACCGCGAGCACCGGCACGTCCTCGTCCACCGCCGCCCGGGCGAGCGGCAGCTCCAGCGCGTCGCGCAGGGAATCCGGCTCGACGAACGTCTCCGGCTGCGTCGCCTCTCCGTAGCGCGCCGGGTCCACGTCCGGCCCCCCGGTGAGCAGGACGCCGTCGAGCCCGGCGACCGAGCCGGATGCGGTCCCCGCCAGGACGGGCACCGCCTCGCCGCCGGCGTGTTCGATGGCCTCGACGTAGGCCTGAAACGCACCGAGCTCCCGCTCGTTCCGTGTGGCCCCGACGATCCCTATGCGCGGACGCTGCCCCGTCACGACCCACCCTCCCGCACGACCTCACTCACGCTCACACTGTACACACAGAGGCCGGCGGAGTCAAAACGGGAGACCCCGCGCCGTGAACGGCCTCCTCGAGACGCGCCGGACACCCGGGGACCGCCGCGCGGACCTCCCGTGCGCGTGCAGACTCGACGCCCCCTGATGCCGGGACACATGTGCGTAATTGAACAGACGCGGCGTTCGTCCCCGAGTACGCTCAATGAGGAGGCTGTCGAGGGGTGCAATGTGCGGGGTGATCCGCACCTGGCTTCGCGGCGGTCGCCCGTGGAAGTGTCCGCACCGAGATCGGCAACGCTGTGGTGGCACGGGCACCGCGGACATAGAGAGGAGATCGTGGCATGAGCATGAGGCGACGGATTATCAACGGACTGCACAAGCGTGGGTTCGCGAAAACGAGCATCGCAGGCGGAACAGCGTGGGGGACGCAGGCGGTCATCGCGATCGCACTCTGCCTCGCGCTTCCCCTCCTGGGGATGAGCGGGATCGCGTCTGCTCAATCGTCGGCCGTGAACATCCAGGGAACGATCGACGCGGTCGATTGCCAGGCCCAGACGATGGTCATTGATACCGAGAACGGGCAGCAGACATTCGCCACGTCGGACAATGCGTTTACGAACGTGGACTCGGCAAATCTGCCGTTTTGCAGCCTCGAAGGCTACATAGGAGCACCGGCCACCGTATGGCTGGCGCCGGAGAATAGCCAGCTCGTCGTCACCGAGGTCAACGTGACCGGCCCCGTCCCGACGGCTCCGCCGGCCGCAGCAGGCGTATCACCCCTGCCGATTTGGGGTGCGGTGCTCGGGACCGTCGTCGTCGCGGGACTCTTGTACTTGGTGACCCGCGGGCCCGATGGGAACTACTACCGATATCCCTACTACGGCGCATACTATCACCGCTACTACAATACCGGGTACCGACCGTACACGGGGTTCTATCCGTCATCGTCTCCGATCGTCACGGTCGCCTTGGCGATCATTGGCGCAGTGATTGGAACGGTGATCGTCAACGGCGATCCGTACATCGTCTCCCGTGATTCCGGGGGACACTTCTATCGGTACCCATACTACGGCCCATATCATCAGTACTACTACCGGCCGTCCTATCAGCCGTACACGGGCGTGAACGTGAACGTCTATCGGCAGGCCACGGTGTATCAGGGCAACGCAAAGTGGGACGCGCCGGCCTACTCCATGGCCAAAGTCTATGGTACGCCGGCCGTACGCGACTTTCCGCAGCAACAGCCGCCGGCGGGGACGCACCAACTGACGGGAACACCGTCGCCGCGCCAGCCGCAGGCGGGAACGCAGCGCCCCACGGGCACCGCACCGCAGCAGCCGCAGCCGACGACCAATCGGCCCACCGGCACGACGCCGCATCAGCCGCAGGCCGGAACCCAGCGCCCCACGGGCACCGCGCCACAGCAGCCGCAGCCGGCGACCAATCGGCCCACCGGCACGACGCCGCATCAGCCGCAGGCCGGAACCCAGCACCCCGCGGGCACCGCGCCGCAGCAGCCGCAGCCGACCACCAAACAGCCCACCGGCACGACGCCGCATCAGCCGCAGGCGGGAACCCAGCGCCCCACGGGCACCGCGCCGCAGCAGCCGCAGCCGGCGACCAAACAGCCCACCGGCACGACGCCGCATCAGCCGCAGGCGGGAACCCAGCGCCCCACGGGCACCGCGCCGCAGCAGTCGCAGCCGGTCCAGCAGCAGCCGGCCAAACAGGCGCCGCAGCAGTCGCAGCCAACCCAGCAGCAGCCGGCTCGACAGGCGCCGCAGCAGTCGCAGCCAGCTAAGCAGCCAACCCAGCAGCAGCCGGCCAAACAGGCGCCGCAGCAGTCGACGAAGGGGACGGCAGCGCAACCGAAGTGCACTCCATCAAGTCAGGATCCGTCCTGCCAGAATCAGGGTAAGTAAGGGCTTCTTCGCCCGGGGCGCGCGGTCACGCGCCCCGGGCGAAGCACACGAGACCTCCAACGGACGTTGGACCGCAAGCGACACGCGTAGTCAGTCTTCGATCTCACACCCAACGCTCCGCACGTCAATTGCAGACGTGACCCGTGCACCGCAGTCCGCACGCCAAGCGCCGACGCGCCTCCGATTCGGGGGCGCGTCGGCGCTTGGGGTAATCCCCCGTCCTACGTCCCCTGGATCGGCGCCCAGTCGTTCGGGCGCTCCCCGCCGAAGTGCTTCTCGATCTGGACGAGATTCGTGTTCGCGACCGGTCCCTGAATGAGCTGCGACGATCCGCGCTGGGACGTCAGATTGTTCGCGCATCCGCCGCGATCGAGTGCGCCGATCTGCCCCGGGGTCGCCGGGCAGTACCAGGCGCCTTCGTGAATGAGCACCACACGCGGCCGCGTGTGTTCGGACACCACGGCGCCGGCGAGCAGCTGCCCGCGGTCGTTGTACACCCGGACCACGTCGCCGGTGCTGATCGCACGGGCCGCCGCGTCCTGCGGATTGATGAACACCGGCTCGTACCCGTTGACCTTGCTGACCTTGTGCAGCTCCAGCACGTTGTCGTACGACGAGTGCCGCCGCCAGATCGGGTGCTTCGTAATCAGATGGAGCGGATACGTGGCGGCCTTCGGGCTGCCCAGCCATTCAAACGGCTCCATCCACTGGGGGGTCGGCGGGCTGTCCGCATACCCGTACTTCGCGATCGACGCCGAGTAGATCTCGAGCTTTCCGGACGGCGTGCCGAGCGGATTCGCGGCCGGGTCCTTGCGAAACGCGGCAAAGCCCACGAACGGCGTTTCATCGATCGTCAGCTCGTAGTACCCGACGTCCTTGAACCGTTCGTAGGTCATCGGGATTTTGGCGGTCGCGATTACGCGATTAAATGAGGCAAGCCGCGGGCACACGCGCCAGCGGCCTACCGCCTGAAGCCTCTC
>CAWDRG010000005.1:0-360088 GCA_963804645.1 uncultured Bacillota bacterium | reverse complement strand
TCCGGCCGACTCCACATTGCTCATGGATGGGATCCGCGTGCTGACGCGAACAGCGTTGCGCGTGGCTGCCGCGACGGGCCGGGCGGGCCTGGGTATTCGCAGTCGGCTGCGGGCGGCGAATTGCCGGGTCCGTGAAATTGGACGCGCGAGGCGGGGCAGCGCGAGCCAAGACCGGGAGCGATTGCAGCTGGTCGTGGAAGAACCGAGATCAGGCTGAAGAGGCCGGCGTGAAGCGTGAGTGTGTATGTCCCCGCGACCGGATGTCCCTCCAAAACGCAACGACAGCGACAGCACCAGCGGTGGTTCCGCCGCGGACAGCGATGGCCGCACTGGTTATCAGAAGGACGCGTCAGTGTCCTCAAACGTCTAGTGACGGTTTAGATCGATGCCGGTATCGGCGCTTCAGCGGAAGCGAGCGCTGGACCGGCTGGGACGTCCCCTCGCCCACAACGTTCGTCTGTTTTCCCATCGACCCGACCAGCCCGCTCCCGCTTGATAGGTCCGGGCCACACCGCTCTGGTCTCGTGCACCAGGAGAAGGCCCGTCTACATGCCAATTCTCCGAGCAGGCTTTTGCACCGGAAAAGCCAGCGAACGGCGTCGGAAGGTGGAAGAGCCGAACGGATACGCGAACAGAGTGATCGGTATTTGGTGGATCAATCGAAGGATCCCGTCCAATAAAACGATGAAAAAACATCATGCGGAGCGAAGGCAACCCTACCAAGCTGCGCCAATGAAGAAAGGGAAGCGTCCGATATTGGGTGAGGAGATCCTTGCCATGACGGCGTGGGAGCTTTGGTAACGGGCAAGAGCATATCGCTAATCACGCTCGGCGGACCTGCGTGATGGTCGAGCGGAGGTACGATGATGACGCCGATGCCAGGGAATAGGCTAAGGATCCTTTTCCTGTCGCAGGAGTATCCGCCAGAGACCGGGTGGGGTGGCATCGCGACGTATGTCCAAATAACGGCGCGGGCACTGGCGCACCGCGGACATGAGGTGCACGTTCTCTCGACTGTAGAAGGACAAGCCGAGCGACATTACCGGGATCAAGATGTCTATGTGCACCGTTGCGGTCAATGGCTATGGACTCCTTTGGACGAACGGATACGGTATCGAGTGCCATTGACGAGGCAGCGGCTTCGAACCACTCTGTCCAATTATTTCGCCTATAGGCGCCTGAGGCTAAAATTTGATATCGTTGAAGCTCCTGAGTGGATGGCGGAAGGATTGGCTTTCTCGTTCGCGCGCCAGTGCCCCGTGGTCACACACCTGCACGGTTCGTTGGCCGACGTGCAGCGCGTTTACCACTGGCCGTTGGATCGCGACATGCGCTTGGCGATTTTCCTGGAGAGCATTTGTATCCGGAGGTCTGATCACATCACGGCGGCCACGGTGGGGTCGCTTCCGAACGGCCGTCTGGGGCGCTCCATGGCTGGCAAGAGCGTGACGATCGTGCCGCATCCGATGCCTTGCGAGGACATCGCGGCACTCCTGTGAGCCGCACGCGTCCGTGGGTTCTGTTTGTGGGGCGGCTTGAGGCAAACAAGAACCCAGCGGTGATCGTGCGCGCCGCGCCGCTGGTACTCAAGGAGGTCCCGGACGCGAAGTTCATCTTTGTTGGGAAAGACAATGGAGATATGGAAAAGTTGCGGGCGATTGCGGACGCTTCAGGCGTGGGGTCGTCGATGGAATGGAAGGGCAGGCTCGAGCGCGCGGAGATCGAGCCGCTTCGTGGGCAGGCCAGAGTCTGCGTGGTGCCATCCAGGTGGAGACCTTTGGCTTGGTCGCTACGGAGGCCATGGCAGCGGGCAGACCGGTGATCGCGCTCACGGATCGACCGCTACGCGACATCATTAGAGAGGGGGAGACCGGTATCTTGGTGGATCCGGAAGATCCGACCCAATGGGCAGCCGCGATGATTCGTTTGCTGAGGGATCCTACGTTGGCGAACGTGATGGGCGAGCGTGCCTATCAGGGTGTTCAGGACCGCTTCAGCCCCGAGCGGGCAGCCGCGCGGCGAGAGGCAGTATATCTGCGCACTTTGTCCGCATGGACCGGTCGCCGATTTCGGCCCCTCTCGACCCAGACCGAGCTATCAACAGCGGCCGTGTCGAGAGCAATGTTCAATCTTCTCCCCTCACTCAATGAGGCGACGGGCGTGGCGAAGACAGCGCACCCGCACCGTTATCCGGGTACGGGGCGCAGCTAGGTCGGAAGGGTCGACTGACTGCTATGGCGTAAGGATTCTGTGGATCCATACCGTCCCCTTCAGCCGCTCATGGATGCGTGCGGGGCCACGATGGGCTCTTTGCGCGAATTCTACTGGGAGGTCAATCGCGCGTATCACGCCGCAGAGGCGCCGGTCTATGAGCAGCTCCATCTCGATACGGTGCACGAGCTGCCGGACAAATGGGCACGGCTTGTGTCGCCGCTGTCGAATGGGGGACCGCGCTCGCTTCGGTGGCTCGACGTCGGATGTGGGACCGGCCTTGTCGGATCGATTCTCAGTCGATTGATCGGGCATCGCATCGGTCAGGCAGTGCTCCTGGATCCTAGCGAGGCTATGATCGAGCAATGCAAGCTACGTGTTCGTCGTGGGGAGTTCGCGCGTGTCTTGTGGTCGGCACGATCGAATCACTCGCCGTACGCGGGTCGTTTGATCTTATTACCGTGAACAGTGTGCTTCACCACGTGGCCGAATTGGACCATTCTGTCACGCATGTCCCATATGCTCAGGCCGGGCGGGTACTTTATCACCTGCCAGATCCACGCGCGAAGAGTTCGTCGGACGTGGTGTTCAGGTCCCGGAGATCGCTCGCACGGTACCAGGGTACCGCGCGAGCGTTGCGATACCGATTGTTGGGGCGCCTTCCGATCTCACGTGCTGACCAGGCTGGTGCGGCGTTTCAGTCCGCGGCGAGAGGATGCGGGGTGCCCCGACACGTCTGTAAGGGTGCCATCGCGCGATCCGGTGCCGGGTGCGGATTCGGTGGTACGGGCGACGAACGATACGCTTCTCCGTAGGGGCATCGTTGGTCGAGCACTTACTCCGCAGGAAGTGTGGGCGGTGACGGACTTTCATGTACCTGGGCAACCCGGGCGGTTCGGTGCTGGCATTGGACTTGAGTTTTTGACGCGTTATCTGGATCCGTTGCAGGTAGATGACTATTTCACCTACAATTTCTTCGGCTATGCTGGGCAATCTCTTCCGGACTACCTTGTTGCTGCGGAGAATACTCTCTTCCAGCGATCTGACCGTCATGGGATGTTGTTCGCGTCGCGCTGGCGAAAGTCTTGAACGGAGTTTGAATACCTCGCGTTTCGGTGAAATTCCGAGATGCCGAAATCTCACGGTTCGTTGAAGGCCGTTCTCCAAGACTGCTCTGCACTGTTGCCGGAAACTTGGCCTGCTGGCTAAGCGGACCTCTATTGCGCCTGCTTCCGCCGTTTGGATCGCGCGGCGATCCTGCCGTATGGGTGCGCACAACACTCTCGTCATTATTACGGCCGTGGGTTCGACCGTGTCTCTAGTCATGATAGCGTGCCTGGCCGCAAAGATCGGCGGAGGGAGGAGTGTAGTATGACAGTCGGCCAAACCGCTGGCGTTCGCCAGCGGTTTCTCCCGGAGCCGGGACCGTCCTTTTCAGCTATCCCCTAGAGCAACTTTCCACGCCTCCGCAACGCCCCAACCATCCCGAGGAGGCCAGTACCCATCAGCAACCCGGTGCTCGGGATCAGGGACGGGCAACAACCCGCCACCGTTCGGCAGGTTAGTTTCCAGCACCGCAGGAGCAACCGCAGCACTCGGAGTAGATGATCTGAAGGTTCGCGTTATTCAGGGTCGGGCCGGTGTACGTGATGAATATCTTGAATCGGCGCTGTCGGACCGCCGCTGATTCCTGGGATGCGCCACACCGTTAACGTAGAAGAACGACGCGCCGTCATCATGGGTGACGGGCGAACATTTCCACCCCTCGTCACGTTCACGGTCCCGGTGAGGGACATGTAAGAGTTGTCCACCGGTATTCGCCTTTATGGCATTCGCCACCTCCGAATCCGCTGGGGCTGGAGAAGTTTATTCACGACCTGTGTACCGACGACGGGCGTGGTAGCCAACCACGGACCCGACGGTATACGCGTTACTTGGCTCCCAGTACACACTCCGCCGGAAGTGGAGAGTCAGGCACGAGCTGAAGAACAGGTCGTCCGACGATGTCGCCGTAAATTGGAGATCCGGGAAGCGAGGCAGGCGTCGGGAGCGTCGCATTCATCGACACGGAAGTAGGTTGGTTTAGCCACATATCTCCGTCAGGGTCACGGTAACGGTGCCCGCTGCGGTTGCGCCGAAGCGCGAGTCCCATGCCGAAAACAAACACCATCGTAGCGACTTTCAGTAGCATCCGTCCGCTGATGTTCGAATCTCCTCCCCAGATGTGCCCTTCTGTGAGGGGTTCACATGGCTAATAGTATGGGTTGGCCCGTCGAATCGCTATCCTTCCTTTGATCAGTTTGAGCACGTGGCTTGCGATAGTGCGCCATCCTTACTGGCTTAACCTATCCAATACGATCGTATGTTCGTCTTATAGCTAGCAATCGTTCAGCGAAGCAAAGGGACTCGTGATGGGTTTTCCATACATAAGCGCTGCCGGCGACACGGGAAGAGTGTCCGGAAGGCTATCTTTGGGGTATTCGAGGTGTCGAAGGTATCATGTGCAGCCGTGCGCGGCTCGGAGGCTGTAGCTGAAGCTCGGCCGGATGAGGCGATTGTCACCCCATCCCGCCCAGCCGGACTGAACGTCGTGGGTGCAATCTCCACGTGGTCGCGTAAGGCCATTATAGGAGAATGTACTACGGGTGCGGCTTGCCTAATCCTCCTCGCGAGGGCCCGGTCCCCCCGACGGCTGGGCGCGACTGGGTGGACACATGTCGTCCAGTGTTGTGCGCCTTGCTGGCGCGACTGTGGTGGCCCGTAGTCGTTGGCTGCCGGATTCGGAGCTCGCCGGCTCGAGGAAGATCTACTCCAAAGAAGGAGAACGGGGATCCAACTGTTCCGTCCTTATTGTGTGATACCGGTGGCGACGTTGCACAAAATCTATTGCGCCCGATGCCAAGGACGTGGGCAGAGCCATTCCACGTTGCGTTATGCGTTCCACAAGTTGTCGCATTTGAAGGATCGGACATTTGTTCGCATATATTCGATAAATCTGTCAAGCTGAACAAACGGCGCGAAAAGCATCGTACGAACGAAGGGGGTTGTAGGTAAGCGAGCCAAAACACCTCGCCAGGGATGCTATGATCATGAGTCGCGCGGCGCGACATCCGGTGCACCTGGGAGTGTGTGTGTTGCGATTCGTGCGATATGGCTCAAGTGAGGCTGGACTCAGGGTGTCTGGATGAGCGACGCGGCAGTGCGTATCGCATACATCCTGCATACGGCCGCCATGGGTGGGACCGAACTCTACCTGACGACCCTGGTGCGCCATCTTGACGCGAATCGGTTCGCCCCCACGTGGTATTGTCGCCCGCAGCAAGAGACCTACCGCTCGAAGCGGCGTTAGCGAGGGCGGGTGCTTCCGTCGAATACCAGGTGATGCCCCGGAGCAAAGGGGAGTTGCGGGCTTTGTCGGGGCTAGTCGGTCGCTTGCGAAGACTATCTCCGCAGCTCGTGCATGTTGTTCTTCCGTTCACGCTTGACAACCGCTACGCATTCCTCGCCGCGCGTCTCGCCGCGTGCCCTGCCGTCGTCTCAACGGAGCAGTTGGCCCCGCCTCCTGGGTATTCCAATCGCCGCGCGCCCGAATCGTCAAGCGCGCACTGGCGGCACTGCAAGCGCGGATCATCGCCTCGAGCGAACACGTGCGTGAACGATTGATCAAAGATGCGGGTATCGCCGCATCCAAGATCGTGACAATCTACAACGGCGTCGAACTCCCTGAGTCGGCGGCGCCCGCCGATCGTGACGGCGTGCGCCGCGAACTGGGTGTCAGTCCAAACACACCGCTCGTGGGTATGGTGGCACGAATCGACTTGAAGCAGAAGCGCTATGAGGACTTCCTCGCGGCGGCGCGGCAGGTGAGTGTCGCGGTGCCCGACGCGCATTTCTTGATCGTCGGTGATGGAGAAGAGACGCAGCGAGCCGTGCTGACCCGCATTGTTCGGGAGACCGGACTGGACGATCGGGTGCTCTTCCTCGGGTACCGCCACGATGCCGGCCGGATTGTCGGCGCGTTGGATGTGTTTGTCCTCGCCACGGCGAACGAGGGCTTTCCGTTCGTGACGCTGGAGGCCATGGCGCTCGGGACCCCGGTGGTTGCGACGGACTTAGCCCAGTTGCGGGAACAGATCGTTGACGGACAATCGGGATACTTGGTGCCTCCAGGAGATACGAATCGGCTGGCTGAACGCATGCTGACGTTGCTCCGTGATCCCGTGAGCAGCGCGAGCGATGGCCGCGCGGGCACGCCGCGTTGTCGAGCAGCGTTTTAGCGTTGGCGCGATGGCGGAGCAGACCACGGCCCTGTACGTCGAGATGCTCGCCAGAAAGCGGGCCACGGTGGCGCGGGCAGAACCGGTGCAGTCGAAGCTGCCCTGATGCGACGCACGAATCTGTCGTTCCTGGGTGTCGCGACAATCGATGTGCCGACGCATTGCGCGCCCGGTGTTACAACTGGGCGCGAACCGAGTGAGCGCGGCGCCAGTACTTCCGTGAGCAGGGTGGGGAAATTGGACGAACATGTCGCGGACCTCGACAAGGCCCGCGGTGGCTCCGAAGGCGGAGCCCGCCGCGGGATCTCGTGCTCCACTTGGCTCTGGTCATCATCGCAGCATATACTCGGGCGTGGGCCCCGTGGCGTGACCGGGAAGAGCGACGTAATGCGTGAGAGACGCCCATATGCACCGGCAGGCTGTGCCGCCCGCCGCCCCCAGACCACGCGAGCGCCGCCGGTGATTTTATCCGCGAGCGCCACGGTGTCGTGATCCGGTACCGGAGCCGCCCGCTGATGCGCGTGCTGCTCGTCTCGCCGTTCCTGCCGCACCCTCCTTCGTCCGGCGGCCGGATTCGGATATTTCCACCTCCTGCGGGGGCTGTCGCAGCGTCACGAGGTGACGCTGCTGTCGGCGATCAACGCCGAGGAAGAGCGCGCGTACGTCCCGGATCTCGCCGCGTACTGCCGTGCGGTGGTGCCCGTGCTGGTCCCGGAATCGCCCCGGTCCCTCCGCATGCATGCCGCGGGGCTGCTGTCCCGCACCCCGTACTACCGGTGGGTCATGTCCTCGGCCGCGTTTCGGGCCGAGTTCCACGCCCTGGTCGCACGCCAGCACTTCGATGTGGTCCAGGTCGAGATGCTCCACGCGGCGCACCTTGCCGTGCAGCTGCCCGGCGTTGCCACCGTGCTCGACATGCACAACGTCGAGTCTGCCCTCGCGTGGCGGCTCGCACAGCGGTCTGCGCCCCGGTCTCGCACAGGCGCTCACGCTCACGGACGCACTGAAGCTGCCCGGATACGAGCGGCGGATCCTGTCGGCCTTCACCCACTGCCTCGCGGTGTCGGACGTCGATGCCGCGCGGCTGCGGCGGCTCGCTCCGCGCGCGCACGTCTCGGTGATCCCGAATGGGGTGGACCCGGACGAGTTCACGCCCTCGACGCAGACGGTGCAGCCCGATAGTCTGGTGTTCACCGCGAGTTTTACGTACGCGCCCAACGTCGACGCGATGGTGTTCTTTTGCCGCCAGGTCCTGCCACGCATTCGCGCCGCCGTCCCTTCGGTGCAGCTCTCGATCGTAGGTCAGCACCCGGGCCCCGAGATTCAGGCGCTCCAGCGGTTGCCCGGCGTGGAGGTGACGGGACGCGTTCCGGACGTGCGGCCATATCTGGCTCGCGCGGCGGTCGCCGTCGTCCCGTTGCGCATGGGGTCAGGCACGCGGCTGAAGATCCTCGAGGCGATGGCGATGGCGAAACCGGTCGTCTCGACCCCGCTGGGGCAGAAGGGTTGGACGTTCGGTCGGACGCGACATCGAGCTCGCCGGGGATCCCAGAGGCGTTTGCCGACCGCACGATCGCCCTCCTGAGCAACGCCGAACGGAGAGCGCACCTCGGCGAACGAGGCGCGGGCGACGGTGCTGGAACGGTACGCGTGGTCCTCTATCGTCGATCGCCTGGACGCGCTGTACAGCCCGGCGCCCGTCGCGGTCGCATGACCGACCGGCTCCCGGGCGTCTTTTGTGTTTCGGGTTCGGCGACATTCAGGGGTCGCGCGGCGCCCGCGTCTACTCGAGCGCGCTCGTCGACGCGTTGCGGCGTGAGGGCGATACGGTGCGGGCGGTGTTTCTCCAACAGCGCGTGACCGAATCCGCCGCCGCCGCTGACGAGGCGCCCTCGTTCGAGATTGCCGCGCCGCCGCTGGGCCGTTGGGCCGGCGCGCTGCCGGCGGTACTGTGGCGGTTCTTTGAGCTAGTGTGGGCCAACTTCTCGGCTGGCGCATGGCGCGCAGCGAAGCCGGCCGGAGCACTGCCTGCGTCATCGTCGGGCCGGGCTGCTGCCGCTCGGCCCGTTCCTCCGCGGCAAGTACTCCCGGTGTCTCTACGTCCATCATGGGATCGCCGAGGAGTTCCTGCTCACCGGCCGCGAAGGTCGACCGCTGGAAGTTCGCCCTGAATAAGCACCTGGAGCGCCGGTTCCTGCGGCACTTCGACGCGGTGGTGGTGGTCTCCGAGCGCATGGCGGAGTACTGCCGCCGTGAATACGGGGTGCGGCACACCGTCGTGGTACCCTGCGGCGTCCACCTATCACGGTTTCCGGATTATGCCGCGCGAACGTGCGGAGCTGCGCCGGGCCGCCGGGGTATCGGATCGGTTCGTCTTCGTGTACAGTGGCGGGGCAGCCCCGTGGCAATGCATCGACGAGACGGTCGCCTTCTATCGGATGGCGCGGGCACGGCTGCCCGAGGCGTTCCTGCTGGTGCTCTCACCAGACGTGAGGTGTGGCGCCAGGCGCTCGTCGACCTCGACCCGAACGCGTACCGGGTCAAGACCGTGCCGCATACCGACGTCGGGCAGCAGCTGGCGGTTGCCGACGCGGCGTTTCTCCTTCGAAAAGGGACCGTCATCAATGAAGTGTCGGCCCCGGTCAAGTTCGCGGAGTACCTCGCGTGCGGGGTACCCGTGATTACGTCACCTACGTGGGCGATTACTCGCGGCTCGTGACGCGCGCCGCGTCGGCGTCGTGATGGAGCCCGACGACCCGGCGACCTGGCCGGGCGCGCTGGATGCAGTGGTGGCGCTAGCGCGCGAGGCCGAGGTGCGCGCGCGCTGCCGCAGCGTCGGCGGAGAGCTTGTCGTGGGACGCACCTCGCCCCGCGTCTGCGCGCGGCGCTCAGGGCCCAGCACGCGACACCGCGAGCGTCCAAACGCCCGGCGTCGGAACCTTCAAGGGACGCGTGATGCTTATCAACCGCTACAGCACACCGCGCCATGTGTGGGAGGCCCTGAAGTTCCTCGGGGGGCTCGGCGACTGCGCGGCCTACGGCCGCGCCCCAGGCCGATCCACGTCATGTTTCTGTTCTGTGACCACTTCGAGGGACGTGCGCTCACGCTCACCCGATCCGAGGTGCAGCGGTGGGTGGAGGAGTACCCCCGGGTGGCGCTGCGGCACGCCGACAGCGGCGGGCACCCGCCGCAACACACGTGGTTTTACCTGTACTCGGACGAAACCGACAATGTGCCGCTGCTACACACCCTCCGGGAGGCATGCGAACAAGGCTGCGGGGAAATCGAACTGCACCTTCACCATGGCCGCGGGTACGCCGCAGGCCGGGCGCGCCACAATGTGTTCGACGAGGTGGAGTCCGGTCCGCAGCTGCGGGAGTTGATCGGCGCCGCGCTGCTCGATTTCGAGCGGGCCGGGGTGCGGACCGACGCGTGGGGTCGAGGCGCGGTATGCCGTCATTCACGGCGCATGGGCGCTCGACAACAGCCGTCGAATGCGCGGCGATTACGGCTGGTGCGGCGTCAACAACGAGCTCGAGGTACTGCTCGACACGGGCTGCTACGCGGATTTCACGTTTCCCGCCTGGGGGGCCATGCAGCCGGCCAAGATCAACAGCATCTACTATGCCCCTGACGATCCGCGCCGGCCGAAGTCCCACAATACCGGCCGCGATCTGCGCGTGGGACGGTCGGGCGAAGACGCCCTCGTCATCTTTCAGGGCCCGGCGCTCGGTGGGAGCGATATCAGCGCCAACAATCCTCCCTCACTGGCGCGGGCGGCCCAGTGGGTGCGCTCGGCCGTGCACGTTCCCGGGCGCCCGGATTGGATTTTTGTCAAGGTGCACACTCACGGGTGTCAGGATGCGGAGACCCTCGACCTGCTGCTTGGAGACGGCATGCATGAGTTCTTCTCCGGCTTCGAACGCGTGTACAATGATGGTCGGGCGTACCGGCTGCACTACGTGACGGCGCGCGAGGCATACAACATCGCAAAAGCGGCCGAGGCGGGCATGGACGGTGATCCCGACCATTTCCGCGACTTCCTGATCCCGCCGTACTCCGCGGCGTCCGGCGCGGCTCCAGCGGCACCCGACGCATCGAGAGCGGGGGTCCGCCGTGTGCAAGTTGATCCACAGTCGCGCGCGCCCCGGCCGAGCCGCTGTGGGGTCGCGGCACTGCGCGCCACCGCGAGATGTGCGAGCACGCTTCGAGTATGTCGGACTGAAGGATGAGTCGCTGGACGCCACCCTGATTGGGGGTGTGCCCGTAGTGGAATCGTACCACAGCCACAGCGTCGACCATCACGCCCGTCTCGGGACCTCGAATTTCGTCGACTGCGGCGGGTTCGCGATCGGCGCGATCGCCCCCAATCCGGCTTGGCCCGCGTTGGTGGCCGTCGCCCGCAACAGGCCGGTTCCCAAGATGCCGCGGGTGCTGGCTCGGGCGCTCGTGTCCCTGGTGGAATCGCTGCAACGGACGTGGTGCTGGGCGGACGGGAGGATCAGGGACAAGGCGCGGGTCGACGAGCGGGTCCGGGTGCGTAACCTCTCGCGGTCATTCTCGATTGTGGCGCACACGGCCCGGGATGCAGAATGGGCCGTTCCAGCGTACGCGCGCTCATGACACGCCGGCTGGCGCTGTCCCGCAGGTCGTTCGTCCGGTTGGCGGCGACGCTTGCGACCGTCCTCGGCGGTGGCGTGCAGGCGTGCACGCCGATTTTCGGGCACCGGATCGACAAACTCGTCCAGGCGGTCCGGAACGTGGCGGTGCCGATGGCGCAGGGTGCCATCTCGCCCGCCGAGAGGTCTGCGTCTGCAGCACACGAGCGTGACCGGCCAGGGCAACGCCGACGGGGCAGCCTGGAGCGACGACGGCACGACGCTGTATTTGGCCAATGGGGATCGGACTTTATGGCGGCCCTTCGCATCGACGCGAGCGCGCCGTCCCGCCCGCGACTCACGGCCTACATCGGCGGACCGACCTACGAGGCGTGGGCGGTTGCACAGCGCGGTGGGCTGCTTGCGTTCTCCACGTCGCTCGGCAACACCACGGTCAGCCGGGTCGATCCGTCCTCGTGGGCGGTCCTGTGGGCGAAGCGGATGCCGGCCCCCGGGCACGCGATCGCGACGAACGGCGCGTACGTATATGTGCCCCTGGAGTCGAATCCCGGCCGTGTCGTGGTGCTGGACGCTCACGGCGCGGAACGCGCCGGCGTCACCGTCCCGGGCATGGACTGGTCCAACGGAGGCCGCGCGCAGACCATCTACGGGATCGCGCTCAACGAACACGTCAATCGTGCTGGCCGTCTCGGTGTTCGGCCCGGACACGGTGTTCCTGTTCGACGTCTCGCGCCCCGATGCGCCGGTGCTACGGGGCTCGTTCAAATGTCCGACCGGCAATCTCGCGACCGCCGGGACACGGTTGTGGACCGATCCGAGCGGAGAGCTGCAGTGCTGGGACATCTCGAGCGCGACGGCGCCGCGCTTACTGGGCCGATACGCGAACAGCCCTGTCTACGACTCCCCGGCCGGCGGCAACGTGGTCACCGCCTACGGGCAGCTCCAGGCGAACGCCGAGGGCACCCGGGTGTACGCGCTGTATTCGACAGCCAATATCGGGACGCACGCAGCGGATCCTGGCAAATCGGCCGGACTTGCAATCTTCGATGTCAGTGGGAATGCCCCCGCGCTCCTGACCACGAACGAGTGGCGACTGACCGACCGGACGAGCGCCGTCCCGCTCGGGCTCACCGTTTCGTCGGGCGGGGTGGCGGCCGTCACGTATTATAATTATGGCGTGCGGTTCCATTCCGTCGGCCGCGACGTCATCACGCCGGTTGGGGCGTTGCCGACGGCCGGGGAATCCCGGGACGTGTACGTAGACGCGGCGGGATACACCTACTCGTTCGGGGACTATCTAATCGCGTCTTACGATCCGCGGGGTGCGCTCGTCAGCACGTTCTATGACGGCGATTATCACGAAGGGGCGTGGATTCCGTTCAAGGACGGACTCGTGCTGTGTCCCGGCGGGTTTGCCGGCAATCAGGGCATCACGGGGTGGTCGCTCGCCCGGGGTGCGATCGCCAAGACGTCATTTCACTGGGACAACGAGACGAGTTTCGCCCTGGCGTTCGACGGGACGCACCTCTATCAGGGCGGCACCACCGGCGTCGTGGTCTACACGGTCGGGTCAGCCGCCGACGGGTACGCGCTGACGCCCGTGGGCGCGCTGCAGATCCCGGACCTCTCCGGCGGGACGTCCGGGGTCCTGCGGGCGGTCGCGCTCAGCGGCACCACACTGTGGGGCACCGGCGAGAACTGCGGTGTCGTGGCCGTGGACGTCAGCACTCCGGCGGCGCCCCGGCTGCTTCGCCAGGACAAGTTTTCGTATGCGATCAATGGGCCGCACTGCGGCCTCGCGGTCGCGAGGAACCGCGTCTACGTGGGCTGCGGAAGCGGCAGCGTCCGTATCTACGACGTGTCGCGATTGTCGCAGACGGGCGCGATCCCTGGCTACTTCGTGTGTTTTCTCGACACGGTGCGTGACGATCTGCTCGTCATCTCGCATTATGGGGACGGGATCCAGCACTTCTCCAACGAGGGTGTGTACGTGTTCGACCTGCGGCGGACGCCAGACAACCCCGGCCTGTTCGCATCATGGCCGGGACGAAACTCTCCTAACTTCCGCAGCCGCTATCTGGGGGGAACGATCATGCGCTGTCCGCTCTGGGGCATCGAGCGGCTGTCCATCGAGAACTACCCGTAAGGCGGGCGGCCACGCCGTCCGGGCAGCCGAGGATGAAGAGGTGGATGAGAACTCGTCCGCAGGTGCGGCCATTCCGGTGGGCGCCGTTTCCAGGAAGGGTAGGACGGGTTCTTCTGGGGCCCGAGCTGGAGGAACCCGGGGATGAAGGTGGGTTCGCATGCCGTAGTCATGCCACCGCACGCGTACCGTGCGTCGTCCTCCTGGTTATACCGCTTGTGGGCATCCTCTAGACGCCGTCTCGCGCAGGGCTCGCTGCGCGAGACGCCTAGGAGTCACGCGATCGTGTGCGCCACGCACGTCCGCACGCGCACGGACCCGCGGCGCACCCTCGATCGAACATTTTTTTCCGTCGGCGTCCGGAACGGAAGTTCTGACGGGCATAACGCTTCGGGGTGCACAGTACAATGACGAGACGGGATGGCTGCCTTGACGCTTCGTCGTGCGGTCGGGGAGGCCAACGAAACGCGGTGACTTCGTGACCGGTCCGGTTTCCGCATGGGCGGGTTTTTGGCGCACTCATCGTCGACAGGGCGCCGTCGTATGACGGCGCCCGGGGAGGCATCGATCAGATGACACACACGCGCCGGTCTACCTATAGCCGTAGGACGTTGCTCCGACACGGCGCACGTCTGGCGGTCGCCATTGGGTTGGGCGAGGCAATGGGCGGGGTTGCGTCCGCCGCGCCCAGTCAGAACCCCGCCGCGCCCCCGAGCGTCAGGTCTGGATCGGTGACCACCGCAACGGGGACCTGGCAGAAGCTTCGCGACATGACGGTGTATGGCAACTATGCCGGACCGGCGATCATGGGACCCGTGACCAAAGCGAGCTTCCAGGGATTCGCGGGCGGCCCGTCCTTCAGCGACGACAGCCGGTACGTGTACGTACCGACCCAGGAGGGAGACAGCGGGGTCATCCGGATTGACACGCAGAGCGGGCAGAGTACCGTGTTCTCTTACGCCTGCAACAACACCGTATACAGCAACCCGCGGAAAAGCGCGCAGTTCAAGGGGTACGTGGCGGTCAACAACACGATCGTCCCGCAGGCACACGTGCTCAACGGCTCGACCATGGCGATGGCAAACGCGAATTGGCCGAAACCCTTCAACGGCGTCAGCCAGTCGGTACAGATCGACAGCAGGTACGTCTACCTTGCGCACAACGGACAGCCGGGCACGCTGACCGCGACGAGCATCCAGACCGGGGCGACGTACACGTTCCAGTCGGCAGCGCACTGGAACGGCGTCTACGGCATGGAGATCGATCGGACGAATCAACTGCTCGTGTGCTGCGACAACGGAACGGGGAACCTGTACCTATTCAATCTGGCCCCCCTCGCCGGAGGGGCGGCACCGGCGCTGCTCGCCACGATGCCGAGTCAGCACGTCGGCGTGCCAAACGGCAACCGGCTGTACGCCGGGAACGGGAACGTGATTCGGACGTACGACCTCACGACGCCGACCGCGCCGGCGCTGATCGGCGGCGCCGCAGTCTACCAGGCGCCCGCGCGCGCAACCGGGTACGGGAGCCTCAAACTCGACCGCGTGCACAATCTCCTGTACGCGACGTGGGGCGACGCGAATCAATCGGGAACAGACGTGCTCGCGATCGGGGCTGCGGATGCGCTGCGCCTGATCACCACCATTCCGGGATGGACGCAGTCCGGCCCGGGCGGCACCATATCGTGTCCGGCCGTCGACACGGCGGTCAGCCCCGACGGGACCAAGTTCGCGCTCTCGTCCGAGGGCGGGAACGGGACCGGGACCAGGCGGCACGGTCATTTACGACGTCTCGAAGGTCGCCGCCGGCGGCGCGGCCGCCGTACTCCAGCGGTGCTACGCGAATGCGGAAACGCGACAGGCCACGACGGTCGCGGGCGACTCCGCCGAGTACGTGTATTCGACGTGCCGCTTCTCGTATGAGGTGCATGATCCAGCTGGACAACCTCATCTCTACCGGCACCCTGGGCACCCTGATCGGCAGCCGACTGCAGCCGTTCGGCACCACGGCGGGGGGCACGGACCCGACGTTGCGGATCGCACCCGGTGCGGCAGACAACGGCAACGACTATCTGTTCCGGTGCCAGAACGGCGCAATGACGCCGCTCGTGTGCTATGGGGATGCGACGCTCGTCAACACCGCGTGGGACGGGAAACATCTGACCGCCGTCGTCAACGCCTATGGGTGGTTCAAGATCGTGACCTACTCGGTCGGGTCCGCTCCGTCCTACGCGCTCACGCCGGTTGCGACGTACACGGGGCCGTTTGGGACGCAGTTGCACACGGGGATGTTCCTGGACGGCGCCAGCGGCGTGCCGGGTTCCACGCTGTGGGTCGCGGATTCTGCGCTGGGCGTCATGGCGTTTGGGGTCGGCCACCTCGGCATCATCGCACCGATCGTGACGGAGGATATCCCGGATCGGCTCATGACCTTCGTGTCGGCACCCACCATCGCCGCGGGCACCGGGGGAAGCGTCGAGACGCCGTACACCTACCGGATGCTGATCGCCTACTTCGACGCCTTCGGCGTGTGCTGCGGGACGTCGACGCTCTCCAACGCGCTGTCGCTGGCGAATCCGTCCAATGCAATCATCGTGTCGGGGCTGCCGCCCGCGCCGCCGCTGGCGGCGACGTTGAGCGTGTTTGGGCAGTATCAGTACACGGGGAGCCCGCAGATCTTCGGCCCGTCGCCGGTGACCGGCGCCGTCGGGCTGCCGGCGTCGACGACGCTATCAAGCTGGTGTCTCAGCATGCCGGGTGGTTCGGAAACCCGCCCAACGTCGCGCAGGGATCCTTGATGCCCGTCGCGGGTGGCATCTGCGAGGTCCGCAAGGCGAGCGGGCGGATCTATGTGAGCCAAGGCGACCTCGGCATCCGGGTCTACAATCCATCCACCATGCGGCGGACGGGACAAATCACCGCGACCGGAGACACGAACCCAGACAACAACCCGCTCGCCGCCCCGGGGATCGACGTCTACACGGACGGGAGCGGCAGGCAGTGGCTCATGGCCCCCAACTATACTTCCGGCGGCGGCCACTCGGCCTCGTGGCCCTGAACACGACCGCGAATCCCGATAATCCCCCCGCCACGTTCATTCCGACGTGCGCCGGCGGGTTCACCTGCCGGACCTACCGAACCGGCAGTACCGACAAGGGCGTGCTCATGGCCACGCTGTGCGGCGGCGTCGGGTTTCAGTGTACCTCAGTCTTGCACAAGCAGCATGCGACCTGCGGAAGACATTGGAAAGCCGTATGACGGAGACCGTCACGCACGGGTTGATGAGAGGCGGTCGAAAAGTATCAGACTGAAAGCACGGAGCCGTAAGCTGCCGACGGAGGCAGACCGACCTGAACTGCTCCAGCCGGCGCCTGCGATAACGCGCTCCGCGCTGCCGCTCTACTTGTGACTCCCTCGCCCCTAATGGCGCGGCCGTGAGTCGATGAATCCTCGGGCGTCGTTGGCAACACCACTGATCAACCCTTCTACACTAACGTCCCCACTCCTCCTCGGCGCAAGGCGTGAAGCAGGCGCAGGATCTTTCCTTTGCTATCGGTGAATTCTTTCGTTTGATTGTAGGGTTTTGGCGGCGTTTCCTTGTACGCTTGCCAGTCCTGCTTGACGATCAGCGTGCGACGGGGTATGAAGGCAGGAGAAAAGATCCGCCACCAGGCGTCGTTTTCATCGAACGTTCTGCCGCAATCGACGTATATGAGTTCAATGGTCGACCGGTTCAATCGATCTCTGGAACGTCAGCATTCCCGGCCCACGTCGAAATGCGTCCCCGCTCCACCGTGAGGTCTCGGTCACACCGTTTCCCGTATCGCTCAAAGAGCGGCAAAAACGATGCCGTAGTCATGCCACCGCACTCGTTCCGTGCGTCGTCCTCCTGGTTATACCGCTCGTGGGCATCCTCTAGACGCCGTCTCGCGCTGGGCTCGCTGCGCGAGACGCCTAGGAGTCACGCCATCGTGTGCGCCACGCACGTCCGCACGCGCACGGACCCGCGGCGCACCCTCGATCGAACATTTTTTTCCGTCGGCGTCCGGAACGGAAGTTCTGACGGGCATAACGCTTCGGGGTGCACAGTACAATGACGAGACGGGATGGCTGCCTTGACGCTTCGTCGTGCGGTCGGGGAGGCCAACGAAACGCGGTGACTTCGTGACCGGTCCGGTTTCCGCATGGGCGGGTTTTTGGCGCACTCATCGTCGACAGGGCGCCGTCGTATGACGGCGCCCGGGGAGGCATCGATCAGATGACACACACTCGCCGGTCTACCTATAGCCGTAGGACGTTGCTCCGACACGGCGCACGTTTGGCGGTCGCCATTGGGTTGGGCGAGGCGATGGGCGGGGTTGCGTCCGCCGCGCCCAGTCAGAACCCCGCCGCGCCCCCGATCGTCAGGTCTGGATCGGTGACCACCACAACGGGGACCTGGCAGAAGCTTCGCGACATGACGGTGTATGGCAACTATGCCGGACCGGCGATCATGGGACCCGTGACCAAAGCGAGCTTCCAGGGATTCGCGGGCGGCCCGTCCTTCAGTGACGACAGCCGGTACGTGTACGTACCGACCCAGGAGGGAGACAGCGGGGTCATCCGGATTGACACGCAGAGCGGGCAGAGTACCGTGTTCTCTTACGCCTGCAACAACACCGTATACAACAACCCGCGGAAAAGCGCGCAGTTCAAGGGGTACGTGGCGGTCAACAACACGATCGTCCCGCAGGCACACGTGCTCAACGGCTCGACGATGGCGATGGCAAACGCGAATTGGCCAAAGCCCTTCAACGGCGTCAGCCAAGTCGGTACAGATCGACAGCGGGTACGTCTACCTTGCGCACAACGGACAGCCGGGCACGCTGACCGCGACGAGCATCCAGACCGGCGCGACGTACACGTTCCAGTCGGCAGCGCAGTGGAACGGCGTCTACGGCATGGAGATCGATCGGACGAATCAACGGCTCGTGTGCTGCGACAACGGAACGGGGAACCTGTACCTATTCAATCTGGCCCCCCTCGCCGGAGGGGCGGCACCGGCGCTGCTCGCCACGATGCCGAGTCAGCACGTCGGCGTGCCAAACGGCAACCGGCTGTACACTGGGAACGGGAACGTGATTCGGACGTACGACCTCACGACGCCGACCGCGCCGGCGCTGATCGGCGGCGCCGCAGTCTACCAGGCGCCCGCGCGCGCAACTGGGTACGGGAACCTCAAACTCGACCGCGTGCACAATCTCCTGTACGCGACGTGGGGCGACGCGAATCAATCGGGAACAGACGTGCTCGCGATCGGGGCTGCGGATGCGCTGCGCCTGATCACCACCATTCCGGGATGGACGCAGTCCGGCCCGGGCGGCACCATATCGTGTCCGGCCGTCGACACGGCGGTCAGCCCCGACGGGACCAAGTTCGCGCTCTCGTCCGAGGGGGGAACGGGACCGGGACCAGGCGGCACGGTCATTTACGACGTCTCGAAGGTCGCCGCCGGCGGCGCGGCCGCCGTACTCCAGACGTGCTACGCGAATGCGGAAACGCGACAGGCCACGACGGTCGCGGGCGACTCCGCCGAGTACGTGTATTCGACGTGCCGCTTCTCGTATGAGGTGCATGATCAGCGGGACAACCTGATCTCTACTGGCACCGTGGGCACCCTGATCGGCAGCCGACTGCAGCCGTTCGGCACCACGGCGGGGGGCACGGACCCGACGTTGTGGATCGCACCCGGTGCGGCAGACAACGGCAACGACTATCTGTTCCGGTGCCAGAACGGCGCGATGACGCCGCTCGTGTGCTATGGGGATGCGACGCTTGTCAACACCGCGTGGGACGGGAAGCATCTGACCGCCGTCGTCAACGCCTATGGGTGGCTCAAGATCGTGACCTACTCGGTGGGGTCCGCTCCGTCGTACGCGCTCACGCCGGTTGCGACGTACACGGGGCCGTTTGGGACGCAGTTGCACACGGGGATGTTCCTGGACGGCGCCAGCGGCGTGCCGGGTTCCACGCTGTGGGTCGCGGATTCTGCGCTCGGCGTCATGGCGTTTGGGGTCGGCAACCTCGGCATCATCGCACCGATCGTGACGGAGGATATTCCGGATCGGCTCATGACCTTCGTGTCGGCACCCACCATCGCCGCGGGCACGGGGGGGAGCGTCGAGACGCCGTACACCTACCGGATGCTGATCGCCTACTTCGACGCCTTCGGCGTGTGCTGCGGGACGTCGACGCTGTCAAACGCACTGTCGCTGGCGAATCCGTCCAATGCAATCATCGTGTCGGGACTGCCGCCCGCGCCGCCGCTGGCGGCGACGTTGAGCGTGTTTGGGCAGTATCAGTACACGGGGAGCTCGCAGGTCTTCGGCCCGTCACCGGTGACCGGCGCCGTCGGTCTGCCGGCATCGACGACTGTTATCAAGCTGGTGTCTCAGCATGCCGGGTGGTTCGGAAACCCGCCCAACGTCGCGCAGGGATCCTTGATGCCAGTCGCGGGTGGCATCTGCGAGGTCCGCAAGGCGAGCGGGCGGATCTATGTGAGCCAAGGCGACCTCGGCATCCGGATCTACAATCCCTCCACCATGCGGCGGACGGGACAAATCACCGCGACCGGAGACACGAACCCATACAACAACCCGCTCGCCGCCCCGGGGATCGACGTCTACACGGACGGTAGCGGCAGGCAGTGGCTCATGGCCCCCAACTATACTTCCGGCGGCGGCCACTCCGGCCTCGTGGCCCTGAACACGACCGCGAATCCCGACAATCCGCCCGCCACGTTCATTCCGACGTGCGCCGGCGGGTTCACCTGCCGGACCTACCGAACCGGCAGTACCGACAAGGGGGTGCTGATGGCCACGCTGTGCGGCGGCGTCGGGTTTCAGTGTACCTGAGCCTTGCACAAGCAGCATGCGACCTGCGGAAGATATTGGAAAGCCGTATGACGGAGACCGTCACGCACGGGTTGATGAGAGGCGGTGGAAAAGTATCAGACTGAAAGCACGGAGCCGTAAGCTGCCGACGGAGGCAGACGGACCTGAACTGCTCCAGCCGACGCCTGCGATAACGCGCTCCGCGCTGCCGCTCTACGTGTGACTCCCTCGCCCCTAATGGCGGGGCCGTGAGTCGATGAATCCTCGGGCGTCGTTGGCAACACCACTGATCAACCCTCGAACACGAACGTCCCCACTCCTCCACGGCGCAAGGCGTGAAGCAGGCGAAGGATCTTCCCTTTGCTATCGGTGAATTCTTTCGTTTGATTGTAGGATTTTGGCGGCGTTTCCTTGTACGTCTGCCAGTCCTGCATGACGATGAGCGTGCGACGGGGTATGAAGGCAGGAGAAAAGATCCGCCACCAGGCCTCGTTTTCATCGAACGTTCTGCCGCAATCGACGTATATGAGTTCAATGGGTCGACCGGTCCAATCGATCCCGGGAACGTCGGCATTCCCGGTCCACGTCGAAATGCGTCTCCGCTCCACCGTGAGGACTCGGTCAAACGGTTTCACGTATCGCTCAAAGAGCGGCAAAAACGATGCGCCCTCCGCCGGTCGGTCATCCCGGTCGGCGTAGTAACGGTCCATCCAACTCTTCCAAATGAAATCGTCGAATACGTGCAACGTCTTGTTGAGAAACGCGCGACTCTTAAGCAGGCCCTGTGTGATGAAAAACGTCGATCGGCCGAGCCACGGGCCAAGCTCTATGGCCTCGCCTTTCCCCTCGTAGTAGCGCCCCAGCCAAAGATAGTAATGGGCCTCCTCACGACTGATCATGCCGGGGATCTTGCAGCGACGCGGAAGGACGAACCACCAGGGAGGAAGCAGCCGCTCCAAGTACGTGTGTGTGTCAAGCATGCGCCTCGGCGACCCCATCGGAAGTAACGCCTATCGCGAGATTTCCGTCTATCTTGAAATTTCTATATCGAAGCCCCGGCCCCCTTCCGTCGCGGAAAGCCCGCGCGGCTTTTCGTCCGGATCCTGTTTGAGGCAGCTTCCGGATCTCGGACTCGTGAAATCGGACGACGTTGGAAAGATACACCTCGCTGTCGACGATATAGACCTCGTACTTGCGGAGACGTGCGAGCCAGAGGGGCAAGATCGAATACCCGGTCCCGACATCGAGAATACGCGCCGTCTCCCGTAGCGTCGACGAGATATGGGTACCAAGCCCGCGCTCGACGAACCGCGGGAAGTCATATCGCGGCCGGAACCATCCCGCCCCGAACGCAGACGTAAACCAGTACATCTGTACGCCCTGCCACCACCACGATCCACGCGGCACCGGCGCGGAGTCGGTTCTGCGCGGTTGATCGATCATCCGTCGAGGCTCCGAAAACGACGTCGTGACGTGATACCAGCATACTCCTTGCACAAATAGGCAGTCAGTGGCCCGATTCCTTGCCATTGTTCGGGTACAGTTTCGAATCGTTCGATCGGGCTCAACCGAACAACCATACAGCGAATACACGTTCGTTATCCATTAGGCGAGTCGAACGAGGCCGTCCCTTCTAAAAACTGGCCCAAACCGTTCAGAAGAACGTGGGGGCGCCTCTGAGAGGAGGCCAACGGTTCCAAGAGAGTCGCACTTCCAGTGCGGGGTAGATGCTCGAGCCGCGCGAGCGGCGAGTCGGTGTGACCGCGGGGGGCGCGGAGGCAGCTCGATGCGGGTTCTGGTCACAGGTGGCGCGGGGTTCATCGGGTCCCATTTGGTCGACCGCCTGCTCGCGGACGCCCACGACGTGACCTGCGTCGACAACCTCGACGACTACTACGCGCCCCGGCTGAAGCGCCACAACCTGCTGCGGGCCCTCCGATCGGTCAGATTTCATTGGGTGTGGGGCGACGTGGGCGATCGAGACCTCATGGAAACGTTGTCGCGCGAGCAGGACGTGGTCGTGCATCTGGCCGCTCGGCCAGGAGTGCGCCGGTCGGTCGAGGAGCCGGAGCGCTACGCCGAGGTCAATGTGACCGGCACGATCAACATGCTCGAGGCCAGCCGTCGCGCGGGCGTCGATCGCGTCGTCGTCGCGTCGTCGTCGGCGGTCTACGGGGTGAGCCCCGATGTCCCGTTCTGCGAGGACACGAGCCGGCTGGTGCCGGCGTCGCCCTACGGTGCCAGCAAGCTGGCCGCAGAGCAGTTTTGCCAAGTCTTCCATCGTTTGCATGGCGTCCCGGTGACGTGCCTGCGGTTCTTTACGGTCTATGGGCCGCACCAACGCCCGGACATGGCGATCTACCAGTTCGTGACCCGCATCGCCCAGCGACGCCCGATCACCGTGTTTGGGGACGGCCGGTCGGAGCGTGACTACACCCACGTCGATGACGTGATCGACGGTGTGGTGCAGGCGATCGCGCAGCCGCGCGGCTTTCAAATCTACAACCTCGGCACATCCGTGACGGCGAGCCTCGCGGATCTCATCGGAACGATCGAGCGGGCCCTCGGCAGACGGGCGATTCTCGACGAACAGCCCGATCAGCCGGGTGATGTACCGATCACCTTCGCCAACATCGACCGGGCCTCTCGGGACCTCGGATATCGGCCGCGGATCGGGCTCGAGGAGGGGATCGACCGCTTCGTCGCGTGGTTCCGGGCGGAGCAGGCCTCGCCGGATCCCGCGCTGGCCCTCGGCGCGTCCTCGTAGGTGGCGGCCGGTGCTGATCACGGGGAGGCGCTGATGGCGGTGTTGGTCAACGGGGACGCAGCCGCGCTGGCGGCCGAAGGGGTCGCCGGGCGGAGCGCATTCGTTCGCTACCGCCTCGACGGGCCGCCGCCCCGCGTCCGACGCATATCGGGACGGGACGCCGGCGCGGGCCTGCGCATCACCGTGATCATCCCCACCGCGGATGGACGGCGGGGCGGTAATCTCGACCGGCTGCTCGCGCAGCTGACGCGCCAGACCTACCAGCGCATCGAGGTGATCGTCGTCGCCGGGGATCGGCGCCAGGGACGGGCGATCAACACCGGCGCGGCGCTGGCCCGCGGGGACATCCTCGTCACGATGGACGACGACACCCGCATCGGCCACGACGATCTGCTTCGGCGCATCGTCGACGCGTTCGATGCGGACGCGTCGATCGGGATGGCGGGGGTGTCGAATCTTGTCCCCGCGGACGTGCCGTGGATCGTCCGCCGCGCGATGCGAGAGCTCCCGCGCCGCACGTCGCGCACGGTCGCGGTGGTCACCGACAGCGACATGGTCGAGCATCCGTGCCTCGCGGTGCGGCGCGACGTATTTTGCCAGGTCGGCGGCGAGCACGAGTGGATCCCGCGGGGGCTCGATCCCTACCTCAGGGCGGAAGTGCGCGCGTCAGGCTACCGCGTGGTCGTTCTGCCGCACGCGTGGATTCACCATCTGCTGCCCGGCACGCTCCGAGGCATCCTGGCGCAGTATTTCCGAAATGGCGCCGGCGCGGCCTACGTCGCCAAGTTCTACCCGGAGTTCGTCATCGATCAGGCGTTGGAGCACGGCCGTCCTGTGCCGACGACCGACGCCCCGCGGCGGGCGGGCCGGTACGTGGGCCGGCTGGTCGGCGCGCTCGCCACGCTCCGGTGGATCTACCTAGCGACGCTCGCGGCCTACGGCGCCGGCTACGCGTGGGGCATGCGCACCTTGCAGAAGGACTCCCTGTGATGGCAGTGCGCACGGTCCCGCGCCCGCTCGAGCGCCTGCGCCGCGCGGGGTGCCGCGTCGTGGTCCACGGGCTGCTCGACAAGGCGTCCGCGCTGTACGACGAGGCGGAGTGGTGGAGTCCCGAGCTGCTGCGGGAACGGCAGGCCGACTGGCTGCAGGCCACCTTGACGGCGGCCGATGCATCGAGTCCGTTCTATCGGCGACGCCTGCGCGAGGCCGGATGGTCGCCGCTGCGGCGCGACGGGGTCGACCGGCTGCCCCCGCTGCGGCGCGACGAGCTCGTGCGCCACACGCAGGAGATCGTGACCGCGGGCCGCCGTGGACTGCACCGAACCTCCGGCGGGAGCGGGAGCGCGCCGGTCACGATCCCGGTCGATCGCGAGACGTACGCCTGGTATATCGCCGGGACGTGGCGCGGGTTCCGGTGGTGGGGGATCGATCCGTCGGACCCGATCTGCCTGCTCCTCGGACAGTCGTCGGGCTCGCGCCGCCACGCGCTGGTGTCGAGGGCGAAGGACTGGATGCTGAATTGGCGGCGCGTCCCCGTGGACGATCGGTTCGACGGCGAGGCCCCGCAGGCGCTGCGGACGATCGCGCGCTTTGCGCCCGCGGTGCTGTACGGCTATCCGTCGGCGGTACACCGGCTCGCCCGCGCGGCGGGAGCGGGCCAGGCGCGGTTGCGACTGCGGATGATCGTCCTGACCGGGGAGCCGGTCTACGGGGTACAGCGGGACCAGATCGTCGAGGCGTTTCAGTGTCCCGTTGCGGAAGAGTACGGCAGCGGCGAGCTCGGCTCCGTCGCGTTCGAGTGCCCCCACGGCGCACTGCACGTTAGTGCAGAGACGGTGTTTGTGGAGACCCCTCCATCGGAGGATGGCACGGGGGTGGGCCGACTGCTCGCGACTCATCTCCGAAACCGCCGCTGCCCCCTCATCCGCTACGAGACCGGGGACGTGGGGCTCCTGCTTCCAGACGGCTGCCGGTGCGGCCGCGGCCTCCCGGTCCTTCGGGTGGTCGGGCGCGAACGCGACCGCCTGATCGGCGACGGCGGAGGCGAGCTGGCCCGCCCGCGGGTGGACCGCTTCATGCGCCTGTTGCCGGCGCATCTCGCGGGCGCGGTGCAGGTGACGCAGCCCGCACCCGATGCCGTGGTGTTGCGCGTCGACCGGACGGAGGCGGCCCCGCAGGATCTCGCGCGAGCGTCGGAGGCGGGCATCGAGGCGTTCGGACCAGCGTGGCGCGTGCGCGTCGAGGCGGTGGACCAGTTGATGCGCCTGCCGTCCGGGAAGCTGCCGTACTTCGTGGGGCTCGCGGGATGAGGGCGCTCCTGGTGACCCACGACTTCCCCCCGCTGCCGGGCGGCGAATCTACCTGGTACGCCGCCATCTGCGCGGAGCTGCCGCCCGAGGCGGTCTTCGTGCTCGCGCCCCGGATGCCGGGTGACCGCGCCGTCGACGCGGCGCTGCCCTACCGCGTGATCCGCCGATGGGCGCCGGACCGGCCGTACCCGTTCGCCCGGTTCCTTCAGATCGCGCTGTTCAGCGTGCAGGCGGCCTGGATCGTCCGGCGGGAGCGCATCGGCGTCGTCCACGTCGCCCACCTGTACCTCGGACCGGTCGGCTTAGCGCTCCGCCGGCTGTGTCGGACGCCGTACGTCCTCTACCTTCACGGCGGCGAGATGGCGCCGTTCCTGCGGTGGCGGGCCGTGCGCGATGCCGTGCGGACCATCATCGCGCGTGCCCACCGCGTCGTCGTGAACAGCGCGTTCACGAACCAGTACTACGCGGCGCTCGGCGCCCAGCATCCGCACACGGACGTGCTCACGATCGGCGCGGATACCGACCGGTTCCGCCCAAGCCTGGATACGCGCGCGGTGCGGACCCGGCACGGGCTGGACGGCGCGCGCGTGATCCTGACCGTGGGCCGGCTGATCGAACGCAAGGGCCACGACGTCGTGCTGCGAGCGCTCCCCCGCGTGCGGGCCGCGGTGGGGCCGGTGCGCTATCTGATCGTCGGCAGCGGGCCGGAGCAGCCGAGGCTGGCCGCACTCGCCCGCGAACTCGGCTGCGACGCGGACGTCGTATTCGCGGGGCGCGTGTCCGAGGAGGAGCTGCCCGCCTACTACGCCGCGTGCGACGTGTTTGCGATGCCGAGCCGCGCGCTCGCGCAGCGGGATGGGATCGAGGGGTTCGGGATCGTGTTTCTTGAAGCCGGGGCCTGCGGGCGGGCGGTCGTGGGAGGGCGGAGCGGCGGGGTCGAAGACGCCGTGCTCGACGGTGAGACCGGCGTGCTCGTGGATCCCCTGAGCGTCGACGAGGTGGCCGAGGCCCTCACCCGGCTGCTCCTCGACCACGCGGAGGCCGAGCGCCTCGGGCAGGCGGGGCGGCGGCGGGCCGAGCAGCTGCAGGCGGCGTGGCGGACGACGCTGCGCGATGCCTGGGCGGCGGAGCCGCAGGCATGAGGACCGCGGCCTCCGGGCGGATTCGAGTGCTGCACGTGATTACCCGGCTGATCGTCGGCGGGGCGCAGGAGAATACGCTGCTCACGGTCGCCGGGCTCGATCGCACGCGCTACGACGTGACCCTCGCGAGCGGGCCGACGCTCGGGCAGGAGGGCAGCCTGGAGGCGCGGATCGCGGCCGACGCTTCGTTCGTCCGCGTGCCGGAGCTGCTCCGCGATCCCCATCCCGCGAACGATGCGGTCGCGGTCGCGCGTCTGTACGCGCTCATGCGGCGCGGGCGGTATCAGATCGTGCACACGCACACGACCAAAGCGGGCCTCTTGGGCCGCATCGCCGCGCGGTGGGCGCGCGTCCCGGTCGTGATCCACACGCCGCATGGGCATGCGTTCCACGACTATCTGTCCCGCGCCGGATCGGGCGCGCTCATTCGCGTCGAGCGGGTGATGGCGCGCTGGACGCACCGCATCGTGTGTCTGACCGACGCGGAACGGGATGATCACCTTCGCTATCGGATCGGCCCGCCCCGGAAGTTCGAGGTGATCCACAGCGGTGTGGATCTCGAGCGCTTTAGCACGCCCCGGATCCCCCCGAGGCGACGCGGCGATCGCTCGGTCTCGATGGGGCGGGCCCCCTCGTCGGCTGTGTCGCGCGCCTGGTTCCCGTCAAGGGCGTGGACTGTTTGCTGGACGCCTGGCCGGCCGTGCGGGCTGCGGTGCCGGGGGCGACGGTCGTGTTCGTCGGCGACGGCCCGCTGCGGTCCAGCCTCGAAGCCGCGGCGGCCGCGCGGGGACTCCGCGATGCCGTCGTCTTTCTCGGCGTGCGCGACGACGTCGCCGAGCTCCTGCCGATGTTCGACCTCGTCGTGCTGCCCTCGCGCAATGAGGGGATGGGGCGCGCCGCGGTCGAGGCGCTGGCGGCGGGCCGGCCGGTCGTCGGGTCGCGGATCAGCGGGCTGCAGGATGTGGTGCGGGACGGCGAGACCGGGCTCTTGGTCCCCCCCGGCGACGTCCCAGCCCTCGGCCGGGCGATCGTCCGATGCCTGACGGAGCGCCCGCTCCGGGAGCGGATGGCCGCGCATGCCCGGGCGTCGGCCGAGCCGTACGGGATCGCGGCGATGCTCGACCAGCTCGACGAGCTCTACACGCACACGGTGGCGGCGGTCACGTAGCGCAGCAGCGCACGCGGCCGACTCGCAGAGACGGAGGAGACAACGATGCGGGTACTTGTCACGGGGGGAGCCGGGTTTATCGGCTCGCACTTGGTGGATCAGCTGATCGCGCGGGGCGACACCGTCTGTGTGCTCGATCACCTGTCGACCGGACGGATCGAAAACATACGCCATCACCTCGGGCGCCCGGGCTTCACGCTCGTGAACGACACGATCCTCAACGCGGATGTGGTCAACCGTCTCGTCGAGGGGGCGGATCTGGTGTTCCACCTCGCGGCCGCGGTCGGCGTCCGGTACATCGTCGACGATCCCCTCAGCGCGATCAGCGCGAACGTGGAGGGCACTGAGAACGTCCTGCGCGCCGCGTTCCGCTTCTGGCGCAAGGTCGTGATCGCGTCGTCGTCGGAAGTGTACGGCAAGTCGGCGAAGGTGCCGCTGAGCGAGGACGACGACCGCGTCCTCGGGCCGACGACGGTCGCGCGGTGGTCGTATTCCTCGTCGAAGGCGATCGACGAGCACTTCGCCTACGCGTACGCCGCGCGCGGACTGCCCGCGGTCATACTGCGCTTTTTCAACGTGTACGGGCCGCGCATCCACGAGAACGGCTACGGCACGGTGGTGGCCCGCTTCATTCACCAAGCGCTCAACGGCCGCCCGCTGACGGTGCACGGCGACGGACGGCAGACACGCTGCTTCTCCTACGTCGACGACACCGTGCGCGGCGTGCTGCTCGCGTCCGCGGTGCCCGAGGCCGAGGGACACGTGTTCAACATCGGGAACGACGCCGAGATCACCATGTACGACCTCGCGTGCCTGGCGAAGCGCCTGACCGACTCGGAGTCGGCGATTCAACTGGTCCCGTACCGCGATTTCTACGGGCAGTACTTCGAGGACACGCCGCGCCGGGTGCCCGACCTCCGCAAGGCGGCGCGCGTGCTCGACTACGCGCCCCAGGTGCGGCTCGAGGACGGTCTCTTGCGCACGATTCAGTGGTGCCGGGAGCACCGGTTCGTGGACGGCGCGCGGGACACGGTGCCCGCGGGGGGCGTTGAGCGATGATCGTCGGCGCGCATCAGCCCCACTACCTGCCGTGGATCCGGTGGTTCGACAAGCTGGCCCGCTGCGACGTGTTTATCCTGCTCGACGACGTCCAGTTCACCAAGAACGGCTATCAGAACCGGGTCAAGATCAAGCACGCGCAGGGGTCGATGCTCCTGACCGTGCCCGTCCTGGATCCCGTCGGGAAGGCGATCCGCGACGTGGACATCAACGCGGGCACGCGCTGGCGGGCGAAGCATCGGACGGCGCTCGCGAACAACTACGCCAAGGCGCCGTACTACGCCCGGTATCGCGACCTTATCGATTCGATCTACGACCGACCCTGGACGTCGCTGTTCGACTGCATCGAGTACGCCCTCGGGCTGCTCCTGCCGGCGCTGGGCATCCGCACCCGGCTGGTGCGGAGCTCCGACCTGGGGATCCCCGGGAAGGGGACCGAGCGGTTGATCGAGCTGTGCCGGGCGGTCGACGCGACGGTGTATCTGACCGGCGATTTCGCGGTGGGCCATCATTTCGACCCCGCGGCGTTCGCGCCATATGGGATCGAGGTGCGGCGGCAGACGTGGCAGTGCCCGACGTACCGGCAGCAGTACCCGCAGTGCGGATTTCTGCCGGAACTGTCGATTCTAGACCTGCTCTTTAATGAAGGCGACCGCAGCCTGGCGGTGTTGATGGAGCGGCCGTCGGCGCGCCCGGACGAGCCAGCTGCCCCCGGACCGGTGCCATCCGGGGCGTCCCTGCCGCTGGACCCCGCGTTTGGAAGGGGTCGTTCGGACGAGACGGACGATTCGTCCCTTTGCCGGGCCGCGGCCTCGGAGGGCGGCTTCTATACTGATTGTGAAGCTGCGCACTGTTCGGAGACCCCATGAGCGACTTTTGGTCGACCCAGCGGTTGTTAGTGGTCATGCCGCACGCGGATGACGAGGCGTACGGGTGCGCCGGCACGATCGCCAGGACCAAGGCCGCCGGAGGCGAGGTGTACGTGATCGTCGCCTCCATCGGCGGGCTCCAGCATTACGCTGAGGGCCGCCCGGTGGTGTCCGCAGAGACCCGGACGACCGAGCTCGCGGCGTCGATGCGCCGGCTCGGGGTGGACGGGCACGAGGTGCTGTACACCGACTCGGAATCCCATCTCCGGCTCGACGCCGTTCCGCAGCGCGACCTGATCGCCAAGATCGAGCGGGAGTCGACGTACGCGATCGACGCGGTGCGTCCGACCGCGCTCATTCTTCCCGAGCCGTCGTTCAACCAGGATCACGTCGCCGTCTTCACCGCCGGGTTCGCCGCGTGCCGGCCGCACCTGCGGCGGCACAAGCCGTTCATCGATCTGGTGCTGACGTGCGACGCGCCCCAGCTCGGCTGGCGTGATACCCCGTTCCGGCCGGATTTCTACGTCGACATCTCCGAGTGGCTCGGGGCGAAACTGGATGCGCTCGCGTGCCACGCGTCGCAGCTGCGTCCGTTTCCCGACAGCGGCAGCCTCGAGAACCTCGAGCACCTGAGCCGGCTGCGCGGCGCCGAGGTCGGCGTTGACGCGGCGGAGGCATTTGAGTGCCGGCGGATCGTGGTATGATCGCGCACTCGAAGCCGACGATCGGCCCGGAGGATCTGTCGGCCGTGGCCGAGAGTCTCGCCTCGGGCCAGCTGGCCCAAGGGGCGGGGGTCCGCCGCTTCGAGGAGCGGATCGCCGCCGCGTGCGGCCGGCGCGACGCGGTCGCGACCAACTCCGGGACGAGCGCGCTGCACTTGGCGCTGCTCGGGCTCGGCATCGGTCCCGGCGACGAGGTGCTCGTGCCGTCCTATACGTGCGTCGCCCTGCTCCACGCCGTGCGCCTGGTCGGGGCGACCCCGCGTTTGGCGGACGTCGATCCGCAGACGTACAACCTGACCGCCGCGGAGGCGCGCCGCGCGCTCACGCCGGCCACCCGCGCGATCATCGTGCCCCACATGTTCGGGCTCCCCGCAGATGTGCCCGCCCTCGCGGCGCTGGGGATCCCGATCATCGAAGACTGCGCCCAGGCGATCGGCGCGACGCACCGCGGCCGCCCGGTGGGCGGGTTGGGGACGGTTGGGATCTATTCCTTCTACGCGACGAAGGTGCTGACGACCGGAGAGGGCGGGATGCTGGTCGCCGATGACCCGCGCCTCCTGGACCGGGCCCGGGACGCCCGCGATTACGATGGACGGCCGACCCTCGTGCCCCGCTTCAACTACAAGATGACGGAGTTTCAGGCGGCACTCGGACTGAGTCAGCTCAAGCGCCTGCCCGGGTTCCTGGCGCGCCGCCGGGCCCTCGCGGCGTGCTACGGCGAGCGGCTTGCCGCCGCCGGCGTGGCGCGCCCCGCGGTGCCGCCCGAGTGCGGACACATTTTCTACCGGTACGTGGTGCGCGTGGACGATGCGGCGCGGCTCGCCGGCGGCCTCGAGCGGCGCGGGATCGAGGCCAAGCGGCCGGTGTTCAGCCCGCTCCACCGGTACGTGGGGGAGGACGGCTTTCCCCACGCGGACGAGGCGATGCGCACCGCGCTCTCGCTGCCGATCTATCCGTCGCTGGCCGACGCCGACGTCGAGACGGTGGTGGACGCGCTCGCGTACGAGTGCGCCTCGGCTGGCCGCTCGCGTCGAAAGGAGGCTCCGCTACGAGTAACCTCGTTCTTGCCTGCCTGACCGCGTGCGCGGGAGCGCTGCTCCTCACGCCCGTGTGCCGTGTGCTGGCCGCGCGGTGGGGCGTGGTGGACGTGCCCGGGGGCCGCAAGCTGCACGCCGAGCCCACTCCGCTGCTCGGCGGCGTCGCGGTCTATCTGGCGTTCGCCGCGGCGACGATCCTGTGGCTGCGTCCCGTGGTGCCGATCCAAATGGTCCTGCTGCTCGCCGGCGCCGCGGTGTTCGGCGCGATCGGGATCATCGACGACATCTGGGAAGCCGGCGCCTGGAAGTTGGTCGTCGAGGCGATTGTCGTCTCGCTCATCGTGTGGATCGGCGGGTTTCAGGTGAGCCTGCCGTGGCCGTGGGCGGGGCAGATCCTTGCGGTGCTGTGGATCGTGGGCGTGGCCAACGCGATGAACTGCCTCGACTGCACCGACGGCATGGCGTCGGGCGTCGTCGTGGTCGCCGGGCTCGCCCTCGCCGCGGTGGCGATCGCGATGGGGCGGCTCGGGGTGGCGGTGGCCGCGTTCAGCGTGGTCGGGGCGGCCCTCGGATTTCTCCGGTACAACTTCCCGCCGGCGCGCATCTTCCTCGGCGATACCGGGAGCCTGATGCTCGGGTTTCTGTTGGGCGGGCTCAGCGCGGCCTTGGCCGCGCCCGAGGTCACCGGGTCATGGATTGCTCCGCTCCTCGTGCTCAGCGTGCCGGTGGTTGATTTCGTGCTCGTACACCTGCGACGCTACCGGCGGGACATGCGGCACCCGCTGCGCGTCATTACGTCGACCGGGCGGGACCATTTGCCGCACCGCTTGCTGGACACCGGCCTGTCGTCGACGCAGGCGGTCGCGCACGTGTACCGCCTGTGCGCGCTCACGGGGGCCAGCGCGCTCGCCTTGGTGCTCTGGGGCCCCGGCGCCGCGGCGCTGCCCATCCTGGTGCTGCTCGCGCCGACAGGGATCGCGAGGTGGCGCCACATGATCGGCCCCGACGGGCCGGTGCGGACGTGGCGCTCGGCGGCACGGGTGCTGGACGCCTCTCGCTCGCGGACGTTGGCTGCCGCGGGCGCATCCTTGGACCGGGAAGACGACTCGTGGGATTGAGGTCGAACGACGCGGGACGCGTCTGACCCGTCCAGCTTCGTGTTGCTCGGCTAGTGCCATACCGCAGGGCGTTTCGCCGGCGCGGCTAATCTCGTCCCCGACGTCCCGGTGATCACGCCGCTCGGCCCGCGGTGGATGCGGGAGCGCCCCGATCCGCGCGCGGGCCGGACCCGGCGCGTGCCTAGCGGACCACGATCATCGTCTTGATCACACCGTCCCGGTAGTTCTCCTGCAGCGCAAAGGCTTCGGTGTCCGGTCGAGCGGCGCCCGGTGGGTGGCGACCGGGGCCAGGCGGACGCGCGCGCTGCGCACCATCTCGATCGCGCGCGGATACACGCGGCCCATCCGCCGCTGGAACTTGACGGTCAGCCCCTTGCGCCTGACGAGCGACGCCTTGAAGGTCAGCGCGTCGCCTTCGGGGATGCCGACGAGCACGATGCGTCCCCCGATCCGTGCGATCTCCGCGGCGTCCGCCGCGCCGGAGGGGGCGTTGGTCGCCTCGAGCACGACATCGACCCCGCGCCCCTGTGTCCATCCGAGCACCGCGTCCGCATGCTCGGCCACGCCGTCGACCTCCAGCCGGCGCGCTGCGTCCTGCCGGTAGCGGAGCGGATCGACGACGTACACCCGTCCCGCCCCGGACGCCCGCGCGACCTGGGCGACCAGGAGGCCGATCGGGCCGGCCCCGAGCACCGCCACGGTGTCCAGCGGGCGCAGGTGGGCGAGGTCGAGCGCCTGCACGGCGACCCCGAGCGGCTCCAACAGCGCGGCGGTCGTCGCGTCAAACTCCTCGGGCAGCGGCACGATCGCGTCCGGGGGCGCGGTGTGGTACTCGGCGAGCCCGCCGTGCATGCCCGGGGTGCCCGCGAACCGCTGGTGGGGACAGAGGTTGACGTCGCCGCGATGGCACCACTCGCAGCGTTCGCACGGCCGCGCCGGATCGACGGCGACCAGGCGGCCGGGCGGGAGCCCGATCGCCGTGCCGCGATCGTCCGCGATCTCGGCGGAAAACTCGTGGCCGAGCACGAGCGGATCACTGGGGTCGATCGGGGCGATCCCGTCCTGACGGTAGAAATGCAGGTCGCTGCCGCACACCCCGACCTCGCGCACGCGCAGCAGCAGTTCGCCGGGGCCCGGGACGGGATCGGGCAGCGTGCCGACCCGCAGATCGCGCTCGCCGTACAGCAGTACCGCCTTCATACGCAGACGATTCTCGGCCGGCGGCCGGGGTTCCCCCGCGCCTTGCGGTCAGCTCCGTTCGATGTAGCGCGCCAGCACGTGCCACACCGCCGCGACGCGCGGGCCGCTCTTGCCGGGGACGTCCTCGACGCGGCGGTACATCTCGGTGATGGAGTGGCGAAAGTCGTTCACGGCCGCCTCGAGCGTGGCGCCCACGCCGAAGTCGCGCGTCTCATCCCACATGACGATCACGGCGCCGGGTTCGTACTCGGCGATGAGCCGCATCGGCTGCGTCAGGCGAAACGCCGGGTCGTCCAGGGATTCGAGCAGAATGCCTTCCCGCCGGACGCCGCCCTCGTCCGCGGCCGTCACCGGGGGGCCTGCGCGATCACGGCGGGCGATCCGAGCGAGTGCTTCGGGGGGGTCAGCGCGCGCAGCAGCCATTGCGACGAGAAGAAGGCCACGGTCGGGATGACGATGACGAGCACGACGATCAGCCAGAACGACGGCCGCCGGATGAGGTCGGGCGGGGTCGGCACGGAGCGGTCACGGCTTGGTCACGGGCGGCACGCCCGTGGCCAGCCAGCGCACCTTGGCGCGCAGATCGGTCGGGTCCGGCTCCCAGAAGTCCAGCCGCATGCGGGCGAGGTCGTCGTAGAGCACGACGGGCCGCCCGTTGATCGACTCCGCGGTGACTTCCTCCGGCGTCAGCGGCTGCACGCGGCGAAGCCAGCCCAACATCTCGGACGAGGTCAGGTCGGTTTGGATGTCGTTGTGGGCCGCTTCCATAATTTGCGGCAGGCGCACCAGCACGCCGGGGGTGTGGATCTGGGCGAGCGCGGCCCGGAGGAAGTGCTGCTGGCGGCGGATCCGTCCGATGTCGCCCTCGGGATCGTTGCGAAACCGGAGGTACTGCTCGGCGTGCGCACCGTCGAGCATCTGCGGGCCCGGCTGGAGGTTGATGTACAGGCCCTGCTCGCGGTCGGTGTACACCATCCGCTTCTCCACGGTGATCGGCACGCCGCCGATCAGATCGACGATCTGCCGCATCGCGGGCAGCGTAAACACGACGTAGTGCGCGATCGGCACGTTGAGCAGCCGGACGACCGCGGCGCGGCTCCTGCCGATGCCCCCGGTCGCGAAGGCGTGATCGAGCTTGGTGGTGTGAAACCCGGGCAGGGAGATGTTGATGTCGCGCGGGACGCCGAGGATCCGGACGCGATGGTGGGCGTCGTCCCACTGCACGACTTCGACGGTATCGGTGCGCTGCCGATCCTGCGTGAGTCCGACGACGAGAAACCGCGCGTCTCCACGCGGGATCGGCGCCGCAACGATCGCGGGGGCCGTCTCCCGCGCGGTTTCCGGCGGCTGCACCGGAAGCTGCATGCCGACGAGCCCGAGGAAGAACCCGATGATCACGCCGATGCCGACGACGCGGCGGGCGACTGTCCATGCGCGCATGATGCCAGCGACTCCTGTCTCGCGGAACGTCCGGGCGGGCGAGGTGCGCGGCCGCAACCAGGTTCGTGTAGGATTCGCGCCACGCGCCCGGGTCTCCTCGGTGCAGGAGCGGCCCGCGCGCGGCTGGAACCCTTGATCGTCCCCTGAGTAGATACGATGCACGACCACGAGGTGTTCGGGATGGCGTTCTCGGTCGTTGGCAAGTCGCTGCGCCGGGTCGACGGCGAGCAGAAAGTCACCGGACGCGAGCGGTTCACCGCGGATATGTGGGTGCGGGGCGTGCTCCACGGGCGCCTCCTGCTGAGTCCGTATGCGCACGCCAAGATCCGCCGCATTCCGAAGGACGCCGCGCTCCGAGCCCCGGGGGTCGTCGCGGTGGTGACGGTCGACGACCTCCCGTCCGGCGATCCCGCGCCGTCCTCGCGGGCGAGGTTCCTGCTGGCGCGGGGCGAGGTCCGGTACGAGGGCGAGCCCGTGGCGGTCGTCCTCGCCGACACGGAGGCGGCCGCCGAAGACGGCCTCGAGCGGCTGAGCGCGGCGGTGGAGTACGAGCCGCTGCCGGCCCTCGTCGATCCGGTCGCGGCCGGCGCGCCGGACGCGCCGCTCGTCCAGCCCGACCTGGCCGGAAAGAGCTCGGAATCGCTGCTGCACGCCGCGATTAAGGTGGAAGAGGAGGCGGCGTCGGGGCCACCGAGCAACATCGCGAGCCGCGTGCGGTTCTCGCGTGGAGACGTGGAGCGGGGCTTCCGCGACGCCGCGGTCGTCGTGGGCCGGCGGTTCCGCACCTCGGTCGTGCACCAGGCGTATCTCGAGCCGCATGCCACGGTGGCCGACTACGATCCGTTCGCGCGGCGCGTGACGATCTGGACGGCGACGCAGGGGCTGTTCTACGCGCGCGAGAACGTCGCGGCGGTGCTGGGGCTTCCCGAGTCGTCGGTGCGCGTCGTGCCGATGGCCGTCGGGGGCGGCTTTGGAGCCAAAGTCCTGCTGCTGGAGCCGCTGGCCGCGGCGATCGCGGTGGCCCTCGGCCGTCCGATCCGGCTGCTCCTGACCCGCGCCGACGAGTTTCGCACCGGCACGCCGGCGCCCCAGTCGATCCTGGACGTGAAACTGGGCGCGCGGCAGGACGGGACGATCTCGGCGCTGCAGGCGCGCCTGCTGTTCGACGCGGGCGCCTATCCGGGGGCGCCGGTCAACATCGCCGCGCTCCTGCTGGGGGGTACTACCGGACGCCGGCGCTGGACATCACCGGCCACGAGGTGCTCACCCACAAGGCGCCGGTCGGCGCCTACCGCGCGCCCGGCGCGCCGCAGGCGACGTTCGCGATCGAGTCCCTGGTCGACGAGGTCGCGCGCGCGCTCGGGCAGGATCCGCTGGAGTTCCGCATGCGCAACGCGTCGGAGATGGGCGATCCGATGCCGACCGGCGAGGCGTGGCCTCGCATCGGGCTGCGGGAGTCGCTGGAGGCGCTCGCGGCGGATCCGATGGTGCGCGGCCGCACCAACCACGACGGGGTCGGGATCGCGATCGGCGGATGGCTCGGCGGGCTCGAGCCGGCGAGCGCCTGCGTGCGGATGAACGCCGACGGCGGGGTGCAGGTGCTCGTCGGCTCGGTCGACATCAGCGGGACGACGACCACCATCGCGCAGATCACCGCGCAGGCGCTGGGCGTGCCCGTGGAATCGGTGCGCGTCGTCGACGGCGACACCGACGACGCGCCGTCGGCCGGCATGGCCGGCGGGAGCAAGATCACCTACACCGTCGGCGCGGCGGTGCAGGCCGCGGCCGAGGACGCGCGCCGCCAGCTGATCCGGCTCGCGGCGTCCCGCCTCGAGGCCGCCGAGGCGGACGTGGAGATCGTCGAGGGACGCGCCCACGTCCGGGGGACGCCGTCGCGCGCGATCGCCGTCGCGGACCTTGCCAAGCTCACCTCGGGGTTCGGGGCGCAGCACCCGCCGGTGTTCGGGGTGGGGTCGCAGGCGATCACGCACCGGGCGCCCGGCTTCGGCGCGCACGCCGTGCGCGTGCACGTCGATCCGGAGGCCGGCCGCGTGCGGGTGCTCGAGTACGCGGTCGCGCAGGACGTCGGCCGCGCGATCAATCCCGCCGCGGTGCTCGGACAGATCCACGGCGGCGTCGCGCAGGGCATCGGGTGGGCTTTGTTCGAGCGCATGAGCTACGACGACGCCGGGACACTGTCGACCGGCAGCTTCGTCGACTACGCCGTCCCGCGCGCCGGCGACGTCCCGATGATGCGCGCGCATCTCGTGGAAGTGCCCTCCGAGCACGGGCCGTTTGGCGCGAAGGGCGTGGGCGAGCCCCCGGTCGTGCCGGTGGCCGCGGCGATCGGCAACGCAATCGCGAGCGCCACGGGCGCGCGGGTCGAGCAGCTGCCGATGACCGCCGAGGTCGTGAGCGCGGCTCTGCGGGTCTCCGCGCGACGGTGACGTCGGTCCAGCTCGCGGTCGTGGGCGCGGGTCCGGCGGGTCTCGCCGCTGCCGGCGACGCCCGCGCCTTGGGCGCGCACGTGCTGCTGATCGAAGAGCGGCCGGCCCTCGGCGGGCGGGCGATGGTCGTCCCGGGCGCCCGCGGCCTGACCGAAGGGCTGATGCGCGATCTCGGTCCCGCCGAGGTCTGGCGGAACAGCTCGGTGTGGGGCGTGTGCGGACGCACCCTGTACGTCGTACGCGGCGAGCGGGCCGACGCGGTCGCCGCGCAGGCCGTCATCCTGGCTCCCGGCGCCCGAGAGGCGATGCTGCCCTTCCCCGGCTGGACCCTCGCGGGCGTGACGACCGTCGACGCGGGGTGGGAGGCCGTGCGCGCGGGACGCGTGACGCCGGACGCCGGCCCCGCGGTCGTGGTCGGCGCCGCGGGGGCTGCCGCGCTGGCCAATCGACTGCACGAGCGGGGCGTCGCGGTCATCGCGGTTGCCCCCGCGCGTCCGCCGGGGCTCGCCGATGCCGTGCCGTACGTGGCCGGAGCGCTGGCGGCCGCGCACGGCGGCGACGCCGTCGCGGAGATCGAACTTTCGGACGGCAGCCGGCATCCGTGCGCGCTGCTCTCCGTCGAGTCTCCCAGGTCGCCCGCGACGGAGCTCGCCCGCCTCGCGGCCTGTCCGTGCGTCTACCACCCGATGCTCGGCGGATGGGTGCCCCGCTACGACCCGTTCCTGATGCTGCACGGGCCGGCGTCCAAGATCTTTGTCGCCGGGGATGCCTCCGGCGTGGATTCGCCGCGCGCCGCGGCCGAGTCCGGCCGCCTCGCGGCTCGGGCGGCGCTCGCGGCACTCGGCGTGCTGCCGGACGCGGACGCGAAGATCGCGGAGGCGCGCGAGCGGCTGCGGGCCGCGTCGATCCCGCTGCACGCGCGGGCGCGCGAGTCCCTCATGACGGGCGTGTTTCCCGACGAGGTGGTGGACGGCTGGGACGCCCGGCCCGGGACCGTCGTCTGTCCCTGCGAGGGCGTGACCGTGGACGCACTGCGCGACGCGGTCGGCGAAGGCGCCCAAACGCCCGAGGACCTGCGGCGCATGACCCGCTGCGGGGCTGGGGAGTGCGGGGCCCGGCGGTGCGAGGGAGCGATGCTCCGCTGGCTCGCCGGTGCGCTGGAGCGTCCGATCGGACGGTTCGCGCTGCCGCCGATGTACCCACCGGCGCGGCCGGTGCCGATCGCCGCGCTGGCCGCGCTGCCGCATCTCGACGGCGGATGAGCGAACGGCCGCGCAGCGGCGAGGTGGCCGTGCTCGGAGCCGGAGTGCTCGGGTGCCTCGTGGCACGCGCGCTTGCCCGCCGGAAGCTCGCGCCGATCGTGATTCAGCAGGGCGGGCCCCGGAGCGGGCTCGCCGGCGTGTACTCCGCCACGGTTTGGGACCATACCGAGGCCGCGGAGATCGCGCGGGTCGGCTTGGAGAGCGTCGGACGGTTCCAGCAGCTGGAAGAGCAGATCGGCCCGTTCGGGTACCTGATGACCGGCGGGCTCGCTCCGGCGTGGACCGATGCGGACGCGTCGGCCAAAGAGGCGTTCGCGGTGGCGCAGGCGGAGGCGGCCCTGCCGGTGCAGTGGCTGCCGCGTGATGAGGTGCTGCAGCGTGAGCCGGCGCTCGATGGGGCGGTTCGCGGAGCCACCTACTCGCCGCGCGAAGGCGTCCTCAACGTCAACCTGCTGGCGCAGCGGTTGATCGCCGCCGCGGGCGCGCTCGGAGCCACCTTTCTGTTCCACACGGGCGCGGTCACCGTCGAAGACGCCGGCGGGCGGTTTCTCCTTCACAGTGCCCAAGGGTCCCTCGACGTGCGGAAGCTGGTGGTCACGTCTGGCCGGTGGGCGGCCGAGATCGGGACGCAGCTCGGTCTGTCCGTGCCGACGCGGTCCGTGCGGCACCGCGCCGCGGTGACCGAGAAGCTGCCGCCGCTGCTTCGCCATCGCGTCTCCAGCGCGCGGCAGGAGGCCGGCGGTGAGGTCGTCTTCGACCACGTGGGGTATGACGATGCCGGACGCACGTCGGCCGTCGGCGTGATGCGCGAGATCGCCGCGGCCGCGCACCTTGCGCCCGCGCTGACCGCTGCCCGCGTCACGCGCACGTGGTCCTGGCGGGGCATGGTCTCGCCCGCCCGGCCCCTGGTCGGGGAGATCGAAGACGGCATCTACGTCGCCGTGCCGCACGCCCCCGGCGTGTCGCTCGCACCGATTCTGGCGCATGCGGTCTCGGCCGCGGTCGTCGAAGGCCGTCTGCCTGACGCGGTCTCCTCATGGGCCGCAGAGCGCGTCAGGCCGGCCGTCACCCCCGGCGCCATGAAGGATTCGCAAAAGGGTCCATAGTATATGGGGGTACTTTACGTGGGGGCAACTGGCCCCAGGGGAGGAAGGAAAGGTCATGCCGAAGGGAACGGTCAAGTGGTTTAACCGGGAGAAGGGTTATGGGTTCATTACCCCGGAGGAGGGCAAGGACGTGTTTGTGCATTACACCGGGATCGCCGGTGAGGGCTTTCGGAACCTGGAAGAGGGGCAGACCGTGGAGTTCGAGATTACCCAAGGTCAGAAGGGCCCCCAGGCCCAGAACGTGAGGGTGGTTGGCTAGAGACAACCCCACTACTGCACACTCAAAATCTCAACTGGGGCGCCAGGTTGGTGCTGCTTGGCGCCCTTACAATTTCGGGTACGATGTTCGGTCCCCGGCTCTTCGCCTGATCCACCCGTCTCTTGAGCCACGCTATCGAGTGCTCCATGGATTTATTGATGAGCGATCATTCATTTGAGCATATAATGTGGGATTTTCCTCGCTGAATGCACGTCACGGCGCCTTCCAGGGTTGCGTCTCCTCTAGGGCCATGATAGATTAAATCGACGGGAGGCGAGATATGGGGCGTGGATCCGCGAGAGCGGGTATACGGCGGGTCACAACCAAGAAAAAGGCCAAACCACGGGCCGCGACCTCGAAATCCTCGTCCACCAGCCGATCGAAAGCACCGAAGCGTCCGGCCGCGCGCGGGCGCGTACGGGTCGTCGGGTCCCGCGCCACGCGGGCGCGGCGGCCGGCCAGGCCCCTGCCGCCGGCCGATGTGGTGAGCGAACGCGTGTTCCTTTCGAGCCTCGAGCGCAGTCTCCGCGATTACCGCACGCTGTGGGAGGCGTTGGCGAAACGGTGAAGTACCTCACAGCGGAGCAGCTCAAGACTGTCAACCAGCGGATGATCCGCACCACCGGCGGATTGTACCTCGCGGGCGAGCAGAACGTCGTGTACCCTCCGAGCCTCGAGTCGCTGGTAAGCTTCGTCCAGACCCGCATCGCGCTCAGGCCCCAGCCCACGGTTTGGGATATGGCATCGTTCTATCTAGATCGTTTGGTACGCGATCAATTGTTCCACGACGGCAACAAGCGCACGGCGCTCGAGACGACGCGGCTGTTCTTGGAGAACGCGGGGTTTCGGCTCGCCCTTCAGCCGTCCGAGGACGTGGTCGAATTCATCGTCAGCGTCGCGAAGGGCGCCATGACGCGCGAGACCATCGCGGTGTGGCTGCGGACGCATTCGAAGCGGCGGTCGAACGGCAAAAAATAGCGCGCAGCGTCGTTCGGGAGGGTGCGCCGGGGCCGTGCGGTCCCGGCGTTTGTGTCGCGGCGCGGGACCGCGCCGGCCGCGGGTCCCCGGGTTTGATCTTGACACGTGCGCGCACGCACGCCATGATGTGCATAGTAACGAAAGGAGGTGATGCGGATGGAAGATAGTAGACGCTCTACGCCGTATCGTCCGACCTGCCGCCAGTATCCGCGATTCGAGGTGATGGCCGGATAGGTCTTCCGCAGTTCCGGTCCCCGTCGATCGTGGCGTAGCTGGCCGACGACGGTGCGGCGGGAGGATTTCGTTCACGGCGCGGTCTTGCGCTCGCAGGTCCCAGACGCGCCGCGTGTTACGTAGGGATAGAGATCGGGCAACGTGGGGACCTCGCCTCAGTTCGGGCGGGGTCCCCACCGTATTTCGCGAGGGTGCGCGTCGTGGGCGGACCCGGCGTCGCGCGGGGTCCCGCCCGGCAGCGGCCGGGGAGTCACCGCGCGGGCACGTCGCCCCAGAACTGATCGGCGTTCATGTAGACGAGATCGAAGAGCATCGTCCCGCTCGTCAAACGATCGGACATGCGGATCGCGGCGGTGAGCCGCTGCGGATCGTTCGCGTAGAGACTCGTCAGCAGCGATCCGACGACGGGCGTGGCTCCGTTGACCACGGACAGTCCCAGCCGGGCGGCACCCTCGACGCTGACGTCGGCGTGGTCGTGCTGCCGGCGCGCCTCGCTGATGGTCACGGGGCGGTAGTAGAGTCCGATCATGAGATAGTCAAGGAGCGGGGCCAGGCCCGCCCGCACCCAGTCGTCTCCGATCCAGGCGTACGGGGCCCGCACCCCCGGGCTGCCCCAGTTGGATCCTTCATCATAGTAGACCGAGTACCAGGCGCCGACGTACATCGCGACGTCGATGTTCGGGCGGATCGTGCGGACGAGCCGGGTGACCGCCCGCGTGTACGTCATGATCGTGTGCGCCCGGTATCCCAGCCACTCCCGGTACAGGGGGCCCGGCCGGCGGGACACCCAATACCCGTCCGGCGCGTACGTGTAGATGTCCTCCGGCCAATGGGCGACGGGATGGCCGATGAACTGTTCGAACCCGACCCGGCTGAGCGGGGAGAAGTCCTGGGTCACGTCCTCGTACCGCGTCCGATCCAAGATGATGCCGTCCACGTCGTAGCGCGTGATCAATTCGTAGATCACGCCGAGCTCGTAGTTCCAGACGAGGGGGTTCGCCGGGCTGACAAACGCGAAGATGCTGTGGGAGGACGAGGGGGCCATGTACGTCTCGACCGGGCCGAGTGAGACCGCGGCGCCGGGCGAGAGCGCCTCCCGCAGCCATTCGGCGGCGTTCCCGTGCCCCGAGAGCACGTAGCCGTCGGCGGGAATCGTGAGGGGCCCCGGGTCGGCCGGTCCCGCGGCGCGATCGCGCACCGCGGTCACCGCGTCGTGCTCGACCGCGACGTCGACGCCCCAGCGGGACGCGGGCGTCGGCCCGCCCGCCGGCGACGTGTACAGGACGAGCGCGTTGTCATCGCGGGGAACATTCACGCCCGACAGCGCGTAGGATCGTCCGTTGGGGGCGAGCACGCGCCGGGTGGCGAGATACGCGATCGCCTGCCAATCGGGATGGGTGAACGCGGGGCCGGCGCGCAGGGGCGAGTAGCCCTCGCCGAAGCTGTTGACGGCGGCATCGACGCGCATGCCGCGGGCGTGGGCGTCCGCAATGATCGTCGCGAGCATGTCGTAGGTGCGCGGATACCAGCCCGTCGGGGGCGGGTAGGTGGCGCCGGGGCCCTCGTGCGGGAGCGGCGAGTCGGCGATCGTCGGGGCGAACCCGCTGCGGTACGTGACGTATCCCCACGCGTTTTTCGCCTCGGGCATGACGACGTCGACCCCCGCGGCGCGCGCGCGGTCGAGCGCGGCGGCGACGCCGTCGGGGGTGCTCAACTGCAGCAGGTTGGCTCCGGGCTCCATCCAGAGGGCGAGATGCGGCGGACCGTGACGCGTTGGGACGACGGCGGACGCGGGCAGGACCAGGGCGAGGAGGAGCGACGCGGCGATCAGTCCGGTGAGCCGAGTGTGCATGGCAACACGTTCGGGGCAGGCGAACGGCCTCCCTGCGCTTGCATCCGATCGCGCACCCAAGTACGATAGAGGCTGTCTGCGTGGAAGGGAGTGGTGTGGGTGATTCAGGCCGATTCGCTCTCCCGCAACTACGGAGAGCGCTGGGCCATTCGCGACGTCTCGTTCGAGGCGCGCGAAGGCGAAATTCTGGGATTTCTCGGACCGAACGGGGCGGGGAAGACGACCACGATGCGCATCCTCACGGGGTTCCTCGCGCCGACGTCGGGGCGGGCGACCGTGGCGGGGTTCGACATGGTCGAGAAGCCGCTCGAGGCGAAGCGCCACCTCGGCTACCTGCCCGAGACCGCTCCGCTGTACGATGATTTCACGGTCCGGGAGTATTTGGGATTTGTCGCCCGGCTGAAAGGGGTCGAGCGCCGGAAAGTCGGGGACGCGGTGGACCGGGCCACACAGCTCTGCGCGGTCGACGACGTCGCCGACCGGCTGATTCGCAACCTGTCCCGCGGCTACCGGCAGCGGGTGGGGCTGGCGCAGGCGATCGTGCACGATCCCGCGGTGCTGATTCTCGACGAGCCGACGTCGGCGATGGATCCCCGTCAGATCGTGGAGATCCGCAACGTGATTCGGAACCTCAAGGGCAACCACACCATCATTTTGAGCACCCACATTCTGCCCGAGGCCACCGCGGTCTGCGACCGCGTGGTGATTATTAATGAAGGCGTGATCGTGGCGGTCGACACGTACGCGGAGCTCGCGGGCCGCCTCCGGAGTTCGGAGCGCACGCTCGTCCGGACGGAGCGCGCGAGCGGAGACCTCGCCGCACGCCTCGCGCAGATCCCCGGGGTGCTGCGCGTCTCCGCCGCGGGCGAAGGGGAGCTGATCGTGGAGGCCGAGCTCGGGAAGGACGTGCGCGAGGAGATCGGGCGCGTCGTGGTCGACGTCGGCGTCGGCCTCTTGGAACTGCGCCCCCTCGCGATGAGCCTCGAGGACGTCTTCCTGAAGCTGGTGACGCACGAGGAGCCGGCCGACGCGCAGGCGGCGGATGCGGAGGCACCGGCATGAGCGGCACGTTGGTGATCGCCCGCAAGGAGCTGAAGCAGCTGTTTACGTCGCCGATCGCCTACGTGGCGCTCGCGATGTTCTTCTTGGTCGTCGGGTTCTTGTTCTATGCCCTGATCGGCGTTTACACCGGGCAGGTGCTGCAGCTGCAGGGGCCGCCGCCGGCGGACTTTGACCCGACGCGGATCATCTTCTCGCCCTTGTTCCAGGATGCGAGCTTTGTGCTGATCCTGCTCGTGCCGATCTTTACGATGCGCCTCGTGTCCGAGGAGGACCGGGCGCACACGATGGAGCTCCTCCTGACGTCCCCCGTGACCAGCACCGCGATCATCTTGGGTAAGTACCTCGCGGGGCTGGTGCTGTTCATCGTGCTGCTGGCGATCAGCACCTACATGCCGCTGGCGCTCGCGACGATGGGGCGGCTCGACTGGGGGCTGCTGGCCGCGACGTACATCGGCCTGCTGCTGCTCGGCTGCGCGTTCATCGCGATCGGGCTGTTCGCCTCCACCCTCAACGAGAACCAGATCGTCTCGGCGGCGATCGGGTTCGCGCTGCTGCTGCTGTTCTGGGTGCTGGGGTTCGCCCAGCAGGCGTCGGGGTCGGGCGCGCAGCAGCTGCTGTCGTCGCTGTCGTTCTCGACCCACTTCAGCAATCTGGCGAGCGGGGTCGTGGACACCCAGGACATCGTCTTCTTCCTGAGTATCGCCGCGTTCTTCGTGTTCCTCGGCGTGCTCGCGCTCGAGTCGCGAAAGTGGAGGTAGCGGGATGAAGCGCCGCAACGCCCTGTTGACGACCAACGCACTGGTCTCGGCGGTGCTGGTCGCCGCGCTGCTCGTCGGGCTCAATTATCTGGCGGCGGAGCACCACGTGCGCTGGGATCTGACCGCGACGCGGTCGCACTCGCTCGCACCCCAGACGATCAAGGTCCTCCAGACGCTCCCCGGCCCGGTCCAGGTGATCGCGTTCCCGAGCGCGGACTCGGCGCCATCGTACATCCAGATGCTGCAGACCTACCAGTACTACAACAAGGACTTCCAGTACCGCATCGTGGATCCCGACCGCAGCCCCGCCCAGGCGCAGCAGTACCACATCGCCACGTACGGGCAGGTCGTGTTCCAGCACGGGTCGGCCTCGTACACGGCCGATGACGACAGTGAGACGAACCTGACGAACGGCCTGCTCCATGTGCTGCAGACCGCCAAGAAGACCGTCTACGTCATCCAGGGCGAGGGCGAGGTCGCGCTCGACGACTTCACGCGGACCGGCATGGGGACCGCCAAGCAGGCGCTGACGGACAAAGGCTACGACGTGCAGGGGCTGGTGCTGGTCCAGACCGGCCGGATTCCGGCGAACGCGTCCGCGGTGATCCTCCCGTCGCCTTCGAAGGATCTTCTCCCGCAAGAAGAGGCCGCGCTCGACGCGTACTACCGGGGCGGCGGGAAGCTGCTGATCATGGTCGACCCGCAGACGCCGGCGGCGACGCGGGCGTGGCTCGCGACGGCGTTCCACGTGAGTGCCCCCGGCGGGATCGTGCTGGACCCGGTGTCCCGCCTGCTCGGCGGCGACCTCGCGGTGCCGATCGCGGCCCAGTACCCGCCGAACGACATTACGGCGAACTTCAACCTCGCCACGGCGTTCCCGGTCGCGACGCCGCTTGTGCCCGACCCGAAGGCGGCGACCGTGACCCTGACGCCGGTGGTGAAGAGCTCCGACCAGAGCTACGTGAAGGTGAACCTCGAATCCAAGGATCCCGGGTTCCAGCCGGGTGACGTGAAGGGCCCGGCGGTGCTCGCGGTCGAGGTGACGCCGGGCACGCCTCCGCCAGCCCCCACACCGGCTCCCGGGAAGCCGCCGGCCCCGAAGCCGGCGTCGGCCCCGATTCCGAAGGGCTCCGCGGTGCTGTTCGGCAACAGCAGCTTCATCAAGAACACGGCGATCGGCCTCGTGGGGAACCGCGATCTGTTCGTCAGTGCGGTCGCCTGGCTGACCCAATCGGGCGATCTGGTCAGCATCGCGCCGCGGACGTCGCCGTTCGACCCGTTCATCATCTCCGGCCCGCAGGGACGGTATCTGTTCATCGGGAGCGTGATCGTGCTGCCGCTCGTCCTGCTGTTCGCGGGCGGAACGATCTACTTCCAGAGGCGCGCCCTGTGACCCCCCGCGCGACGCTCATCCTCGCCGGCCTCGTGGTGGTGATCGCCGCGTACATCTTCGCGGTGGACCGGCCGCAGGCGCAGCGGGCGGAACTGGCGAGCCATCTGGTGCAGCTCAAGAAGGCCGACATCACCGGAATCACGATCACGACCGCAAACCAGACGGTCGAACTGTCACGCACCGACCCCACGCACTGGCAGATCACGCGTCCGATTCAGACCCCAGCGGCCTCCTTGTCGGTCTCGGACTTCCTCGACGCGGTCACCGGGATCGTGCCCCAGCGGACGCTCAGCGGCGCGACCGATCTCGCGGCGTACGGCCTCGACCGGCCGACCGTGCGCGTGACGCTGCGCACTTCCGGCGGGCGATCGGTGACCGTGGAGCTCGGGAAGCCGTCGCCGGTCGGCAACGCGCTCTACGCCAAGCTCGACCCCGGCACCTCGCTGTACGTCGTCGACAGCACCGCGAAGGATGGGCTGACGAAGACCGCCGCGGACCTCCGCCAGAAGACCCTCGCGGACTTCGCGAACGCCGACGTCCAGCAGGTGCGCATCACGTCGCCGACGGAATCGCTGGTCGTGGACCGCACCGGCCCCGACCGCTGGCGCATCGAGGGGAGCCGGCCGTGGCCGGCCGACGATTTCAAGGTCACGGATCTGTTCTTCCCGCTCACCACCTCCGACGGCAAGGTGTTCCATGACGGCGTGACCGACCTGGCCCCCTACGGGCTGGATCATCCGGACGTCACGCTCGATCTCACGATGAAGGGGCGTCCGGAGCCCCTGCGGATGCTGTTCGCGAAGGGGCCGAAGGTGACGTACGCGATGGTCGCCGGCGGCCGCACGGTGATGGAGCTCGACGCGGACCTCGACGGGCGGATGACCCCCGCGCCGATCTCGCTCGTCAGCACCCACGTGCTGCCGTACAATCCTCAAGACTTGACCGTGTTCACGTGGCGCCGGAACGGGAAGACCCTCGAGGTCCGCCGTCAGGGCCCGGGGTTTACCGGGAGCGACCTGAGCGATCAGAACGTCTCCGACATGTTTTCGTCGGTGAACCTGATGGACGCGGACCGCGTGCAGGCGCTGACGTCCTCGTTCGCGGCCGCCCCGGCGTTCGAGGTGCAGACCGACGGCGGCGCCGACGCGAGATTCACGGTGCAGTTTTACAAACAGTACAACGGGTGGGTCGCGGTGAACCGCGCGCTCGGACTCCAGTACACGCTCGCGGCCGGGGTGCTGGATAGCTTCCCGCAGCCGATTAAGGATTTTCTCGGCCTGCAGCCGCCCGCCGGCAGCGCGGCGCCGGCCACACGCCCCGGCTCGACGATCACGCCGAGCCACGCGCCGTCGACCGTCACGCCGTCCGCGCCCGCCAAACCCTAGTACTAGTGTGCCCGGCAGTGCTGTTCTCTCGCAGGTGAAAGACCTGCCGGTCCAGCTGGATGCGGACCGTAGCCGAAAAGGGTAGGGTGTCCGTCGCGAGGCGGAATCTGAAGGACCTGAGGCAAACCACCAGGCCGCAGCCGAGGCTGTCGAAGCCAGGCGAACCGGTCGGCGCGAACCCCTGGAGGCCCGACTCTGCTAGTACTGGAGGAAGGGGCATCCAGAGAAGACCAGGGGGGATCAGTCGTGGGTGCGGGCAGCATGGTGGGACAGAGAGCAGCATGACCCGGGGAGGCCTGAGCGTGTCCTGTCGCGAGTAGGGTTCGGTCCTGCGCGGACAGGTAGGGACGGTATAACCCGGAAGGGGAAAAGCCAACCCGATGCACGTTCAGGAGTCGGACGGGTCCAGACGTAGCGATGAGGTCAGGGAAACCTGGCAGAGCGAAGGGACCCGCTCCATGCTTGGTGGCCTGAAGGCGGGATCGGCTTGACGAGCGCGGGGTAAGGGATCTCTGTCATGAGCAGCTCCCGAGCCGCGACCGGTGCAGACCCCGACCAACAGGACTCTGGTCAGGAAGGAGGAGGAGTGGCGGAGGACGTGCATCCGATCAAGGTCGGCTCGCTCATCGACAAGGTCTGGTACCTGCCGAATCTGCGGCGGGCCTGGACGCTGGTCAAGGCGAACCACGGGACGTGGGGCGTGGATGGTCAGAGCCTTGAGGCATTTGAGGCACACTTGGATGAGGAGTTGCAAGGACTCCAGGCGGCCCTCAAGGACGATGCCTATGTGCCCCAGCCCGGGCGTCGCGTCTACATTCCCAAACCCGATGGACGTCGTCGCGGCCTCGCGATCCCTGCTGTACGAGATCGCGTCGTGGCGCAGGCGATGCGTCTGCGGCTGGAACCGCACTTTGAGCCGCGGTTTGCGGAGACCAGTTACGGGTTTCGTCCAGGACGGTCAGCGCATCAGGCCATTGGCGATGTGATGGCGAGCCTGCATCACGGGGGCGAGTGGATTGTCGAAATCGATATTGAACAGTTTTTCGACACCGCGTCCCATGCGCGGCTGCTGGCCGCAGTCGCCGAGGTGGTGGCGGATGGGCGGATTCTCCGGCTCGTGCAGGCGTTTCTCCAGGCCGGGGTGATGGAGGAGGGCAAGAAGCGTACCCTGGTAGCGGGCACCCCGCAAGGGGGTGTAGTTTCGCCGCTGCTCAGTAATGCGTTTCTGAACACCTTCGATCATCAGATGCTCGCGGCAGGACATCGCGCGGTCCGGTATGCTGATGACAGTGTCATCGTGTGCCGAACGCGCGAGGACGCCGAGGCGGCCTTGGAGCAGGTCCACCAGATTCTGGAGGGGCAGTTGGGACTGCGACTGCATCCTGCGAAGACGCGGGTCGTTCACATTACGGAAGGATTTGAGTTCCTTGGATTCCGCTTCTGGCGCGATGAGGAGGGACTGCACCTACAGCCACGGGCGCGAGCAATACAGCGGCTCCGGGACAAGGTCCGTCATCTTACGCGGCGTAACCAACCGCGTCGGGCGGACGAGATCGTGGCGCTGCTAAATCCAGTGCTCCGCGGTTGGGGACGATTCTTCCGGATTGGCGACTTGCGACGGATCGGGAGGCCGCTGGACCGCTGGATCCTTCGGAGGCTGCGGGCCTTCATGGCCAAACGCTGGCGCACGGCGAACTGGCGGCGATACTCTGAAACATTCTTCTACCGCCGTCTGGGGCTCCACTCTCTTCGGATATATTCCTGATGACTCACGAGTCGGCATGGGGTAGAGCGGCTTACGGGAGATCCGTACGAGCCGTTCGGCAGAGGGGTCCCAGCGAGCGATCGCTGGTCCTACTCGACCAAAGTCACATCTAAGATGGGTCATTCTTGGTCGGACGGCGCACGAGGTGACCGCAGACGCTGCAGCGACCGGTCCAGGTTTTCAGGACGTACTGGAGCTGGGCCCGCACCTGCGGCACGGTGGGGACGCGCGCCGTTTTTTTTCCATAATGGCAAAAGTAGCATCACGGCCATAGACAGGCACTGGAGCAGGTGACTGGAGTGCTCGGCGGCGCTCCTTCGCATGCTCCTTTCTTTTTGGTTTGAGATCTGGCATTATGAAAAGGAATACTAGTGGCAGATAGAGAAGACGGAGGTGGCGGATGGGTCCCAAGGCCCTGCGCACCAAGGTGCAAGCGGTGAACCGCCTGAGAACCGCTGTCTTGGAGGAGGCGTTAGCGATCGGGCCGACTCTGACCGGCTCTTTGTTCAAGCGCTACCGGGTGTGCGGGAAGCCGGGGTGCCGCTGCATGCGGGGGAAGAAACACGGCCCCTATTGGTGCCTCTCAGTGTTTCGTGCGGGCACGCCGCACGTGTTCCCCGTGGCGCCGACCAAGGCGGGTCCGGCCAGCACAGCGGCCCGCGCGTATCGGCGATGGCGGGCGCATGCTCGACACCTGCGCGCGCTCGACGTCGAGCTCCAAGGTCTCTTGGAGCGCCTTCGGCAAGCCGCCCAACTCGATCCTGCGGAGGTGATCCGCAAGCGCCCGTGAGGTGCGCGCGTGTGTTTGCGGCTCCCCGGCGCGTCTACTTCCGCCCCGAATGCCGGACCTGTCTGGTGTGCGGGGCGCCTCTGGTGTACAGTCACCCCGTCTGGCGCAAACATATCATCGGCCTGTCCGAAGTGCTCTGGGCCGGGAGCCTCGGGTATCGATGCTGGACTGCCGCTTGCGACCGCCGCGTGTACCGCTCCGCCGTCGCCGAAGGCTTGAGCCTCAAGGGCTCGACGTACGGCATGGACGTGCTGGTCACGGTGGGGCGCCTCCGGACGGTGGACCACTGCACGCGGGCTGAGATCCATGCCGAGCTCGGCCAGCGCGGGGTCATCATCAGTGCGCGCCACGTCCAGGGCCTCTACGAAGCGTACTTCGCACTTCTCGGGTGCACGGCCGGCCAGCAAGTCGAGGCGGTGCGCCGCCAAATCGAGCAGAACGGCGGGCTGGTGCTCTCCCTCGACGGGATCCAACGGACTGCCGCCACTTGCACCCGGGGGCATCCGCGCCTATGAGAATCTGGAGCGTATCTACGCCTCCCTGCAGCGGTGCTTTGCGGTCCGGCCCGTACCCATGATGCGGACCCTGACCCACATCGCAACTCGCCACCAGATCTACGGCGCTGACTACGCCACGCTCAAGCAGCAACACACGTGGTTACTGGGTCTCGCTCGGGTCATCGATCCAGAGAAATACCCTGGCGTGCTTCCCCATGATGCTGCGGCGCAGGCGAAGATGGGAGTGCGCACGCTCATGGCCGCGGTCGCACAGGCCGCGGTGACTCAGCCAGCGCACGAACTGTTCGCGGAATCCTTCCAAAAGTACACCCAGGGATTCGGCGACACGCTGTTCACCTGTTTTCTGCACCCCGAGATCCCGCGGACGAACAACGATCTGGAGCGGTTCTTGCGCCACGCCAAGAGCGCACACCGCCGAACCACGGGGCGCAAGTCATGGGATGGCTAGGTAGTGGTAGCGTTTGGGGAACGCTACCACTACCCCGTTCGGCTAATCATTGACAAGGCCCTGACGCAGCTCCCCCAGACCGCTGCCACCGGTCCGCTGAGAGAGGACGCTCGTGCCCTCGTCGAGGCGCTCACCGTCACGCAGCTCGCGCACGCCTCCGACGAGGCTTTCGCTCCCGACCAGATGATCGGCGCGGCCGCCCGATGCCCGCACATCGTGCGGCAGGACACGGTGCGAGATGCCTTGGCCTGGGCGGCGCGCCGAGTGGCGGTCGCGTCCGACGCTCCCACCACGAGCACCGAAGCGCTCCGCGGCGCGCTCCGTCACGCGTTGGCGCATCGGCGCACGGCGCCCCGCCGACACGCCGTGAACGGATTGCTGAGCGCGATCTGGGCCGAGGTGGCAAGCCTGATCGCAACCAAACACCGCCGGCCGCCGCTCACGGTACGATACGCGGTGGGTCGCGCGCCGCTTCAGTTGGCCCGCCCGGGGCTGCGTGCCGCGCTGCGACGCTCGCGCACCCGCTTCGGACCGCCCGTTTAGAGAGCCTCGACCAGGCCCGGCGCTGGGCTCGGCCATCCGCGCGGACCGAATCGAGTGAACCGACGCCGCGGGGCGAAGCTGTGCATCTCGCGGGATGACGTGCGCGCCGGACTGCTGCCGCCCCGGTCCAGAAAGCCTCCTTCCAAAGCCTCCTTCAAAGGAAGTAATCAGAATCGCCTCGGCAGCCACGTTCGTAACCCGCACCGACCAGCGGTCGTTCGTTTTTGTGGCCTGTTTCATTCAAGTGATACAAAGATTTCCCCCGTGGGACGGGAAAGCACATTCGAGTTCGATGGAGGATGGGTTCGGACAGCGAGCCCCATTCCGAGGTCAGACTCCGCGCCGAGGGCGTCAGCGCTCCGCAGACGCGATCCTCGTCGCCCCGGAACGAGAGGGGGGATGCCGTAGCCCACCCAGCAATGCCACAGCGACCACAGCGATCAAGGAGGTAAGTGCATGAGGACGATAAGATGGGGTATTGCGCTGACTGCGGTAGCGGTGCTTCTCTGGGCAGTCACCCCCGCAGTGTATGCCGCCTCCTTTACCGAGTGCCCGCCTGTCGGTAATGACACTAATGGATGCGAACTGCTGCTTACGGTTACATCGGTCAACAGTTCAGACGTAGCCACGGGGTTTAATGTCACCACGGCATCGCCTGATCAGGGGCCCTTCGACGGCATCGAAGACACCTTGATCGGCGTTCTGAATTCGTCGGGTGGCACACTGAAGAGCGTTGCGATCACCGGCGGCGTGGGTAGCGGAGTATTTGGCTTTGACGGCGACGGTGCATGCATCGGCACTTATTCTCCCAGCCCAACGGCCGCTCAGTGCGGCGGCTCCTTCACATCTACCGACCCAAATGACTACGAGAGCGCGAGCGCCACTTTTGCTAACATCAGCCCGAGCCTGGACAGCGGCACCGTTCTCGTGGGAGGCAGCAGCGGTTTGGCGAACACTGGCACCGCATGGTTTGATCTGGAGGGACAGATCTCAGCCGGCCAGATCGCCCCTAATCCCGTACCGGAACCGAGTTCGCTCTCGATGTTCGCCTTCGGACTGGTCGGCGCCGCCGGTCTGCTTCGCCGCAAGGTGAGGCGCTAATCGGAGACCGGTAAAGCGTTAAGGAACGCGACCAAGTCTCTTCAAATTGACGGGGAGCGAGGGTTCGCACTCGCTCCCCGATGCGTTGTCACGGGCTCAGCGGGCCGTCCCACCGCGTGACGCACGTCTCGCTGCCGGGATGTCCGGCACCGTGCCGTCGTTCGGCTCGTAACCTCAGAATCGACGCTGGAATCCGCTTTTTGCAAGACAGGCGCACCACCCGTACCGGCGCCCCAGATGAGCAGCGGTATCCCGATTCTCCGGCCGCACCGCGAACTGAAAGTGCCAGGCGCTCTCCAACTACTCGACCTTCCACCCGAACAAAATCGCCCCCATTGAAGCCATGAGCGTTCCAATCCAGCGTCCGAGCGTGATTTAGGGAGCGCTTTGTTTCCGACATGCCCCCAAATGGTAACTTGGTCGGCTGTCCTTGAACCGCCCTGAGAGCGGCATGTTCCGGCGCCGTGCTGACGCGGGGCGCCGAGTACCACAGTCGGCCCGCTACCTCCGAGCACGGGGGGGCCGAACCCAGCACGCTGCGGAGCCGCTGGCGCAGGAGCGGCCGCCGGCGCCACTGGAGGCCTCGCGGGTGTCGGCCCACTGCCGGTGTCGCCGCAACCGGTGTCGGTGCAGCAGGCACTGCCGGGACCGCCGGCGTCGTCGGCGCGGGCGCCGGAGTTACGGGCCATATAGTAATGACAGTGTTGGCCGGAGAAGTGGGGGCCACGGAGCTCGTTTCCCCCGTTCCCACCGCTGCTTCCAGGACCGGAGTTCGCACCCGGAGTGGGACTCCCACCCCCGGGACTGCCTCCGCCGGGCGTGGTGCCACCACCGCTGCCGCTCCCACCACCCAGACCTCGGTAGTGGTAGCGTTTCATACGCTACCATTACCGAGGGCTACATTATGCGGTACGGAGCATTGGCGGTATATGCAGTCGATCTGCCTCCAGACGTCCTGATCGAATGGTTTGCTCACGTTCCCACCGACCAATACCGGACGGAGATGCAACGTTGGGCCGCGAGTCAGGAACCTCGACGTCAGAGAGCGCGATACCGAAGAGCGCCTGAGGCATTCCTCACCCGACTGGAACAGCTCTGGCAAACCTCCGCCCCGAGCAAGCCCCTATAGTCTTCCACGACGCGTCTCTCTATCGCGTTCACGACTCGAACTGATTTGCGTACAATGATCACTGCTGTGCTCGAGTGCCTGACGCGTCACTTCGCCGTCGTTGATCTTCAGAATGCCTAAGGATGAATCCTCGACATCAGTGGTCGCACATGCCGCCGATGCTACTTTTGCCATTATGGTTTTTTTACGGTTCTTCAGGCAAAACCGGGATAGCCGTATAGGTTGAAGGCAAGGTACCACACCCCTATCCTTGAGCACGTGCTGCGAACACGGCGCTTCAGGGAAGGGGGAGCACCTTGCCTCATGATCAGTCTACCAATGTGCTGGTCGGGTGGGAATGCTATCGGGTGAAGCTGGTGGAGCGCATCGAACCAACGACGGGAGCCGGCAAACCGCGGGTGGAGATCACGCTGGCCCGCGAGAAGCGGACCTTCCGGTGCTCCGGGTGCGGCCAAGAGACGGCGAAGGCGCATGAGATGGTGGTCCGCTGCATCCGGGATCTGCCGCTGCTCGACGCCGAGACTCACGTATGGGTGCCGCGCTACCGCGTTGCCTGTCCCACGTGCGGCCCCAAAATCGAGGCCCTGTCCTGGCTGTCGGCCTGGGACCGGGTGACCAAGCGCCTGGCGGAGAGCGTGGTCCGGCTCTGCCGCATCCTGCCGGTGAAGCACGTGGCAGAGTTCTACGGCCTCGACTGGGACACCGTGAAAAACCTGGACGTGGCCGCGTTGGCAGAGCAGTTGCTCCCGGTGGACCTGTCCAACGTGACAACGATTGCGATGGATGAATTCGCCCTGCGAAAGGGCCACCGCTACGCCACGGTGGTGGTCGAACCCCGGCGCAAACGCGTGCTCTGGGTCGGCGAAGGCCGGAGTCGCGACGACGTCCGTCCTTTCTTCGCGCTGTTAGGTGGCGAGGGCTGCAAGCGTCTGCAGGCGGTGGTGATGGATATGAACACGGCCTACGAAGAAGAAGTGCGCGCCCATTGTCCGCACGCGGTCCTTGTCTATGACCTCTTCCACGTGGTCGCCAAGTACGGGCGCGAAGTCATTGACCGGGTGCGCGTGGACGAAGCCAATCGCGTGCGGCGCGACAAAGAAGCCCGCAAGGTGATCAAAGGCGCGCGGTGGCTCCTCTTGCGCAATCGTGAGAACGTCAAACCGGAGGATCGCGTACGACTCCAGGACCTCTTGGCAGCCAACCGGCGGCTTGCGGCCGTCTACGTGCTGAAGGATGATCTCAAGCAGATGTGGGACTATACCTATCCTGGCGCCGCCACCCGCTTCTTCACCGACTGGTACCACCGTGCCATCCGCAGTCGCATTGAACCCCTCAAGACGTTTGCCCGCCATCTCAAGATGCGGCTCCCCGGGATCATCGCGCACTGTCGCTATCCGTTACACACCAGCCTCCTCGAGGGCATCAACAGCGCGCCAGGACAAATCTGGCGCGTCCAGCGGGTGCAATTCCCGCCCCGGCAAGGGCCAGCCACCCACCGGGAACCGAGTCTTGGGCTCATGGAGGTAACGACATGGGCTAAGCGTAGACAGGGCGACGTCCGGGCCGTACTGCAAAGGAAGCGATTGAGCCTCGTGACTTCCTAATCCGGGGGCCGACACGGTTGTTATCGTGGAAGGCAACAGTACGCATCCGTTAGGGCGAGGATGCCGGAGACCCCGGCGGGGTCTGAGAGCACGGCACGGACGGAGACGGACGCGTCGAGGGACCTGGGAGATCCACCGCGGTCTTGATCGAGTGGATCGAGTATGCCGATCGAGATGGTTCGACCGAAGAGAGGCAAACGCCGCGGTGGAAGTCGGACCCGCTGGTAGTACTCGGAGCGCGGGAGAGCCGCGTACATGGGGAAGCGGCGGGGCAGAGCGTACGACCTTGGTCGGGGAAACATCCCCTCCACCTTCAGAGGGAGGATCAGGGTGACCACCGGACTGGCCGGGATAGCGATCAAAGCCAAGGCAGACCCGAAGTGCCGCTTCACGTCGCTGGCGCACATTCTGACGCCAGAGTTTCTGAAAGAAACTTGGCAGCAGATGAACCGGCGGGGTGCCAGCGGAGTGGATGGAGAGACATGCGCGCAGTTCGAGCGCGATCTGGAGATACGGGTCGTCGATCTCTGGGAACGACTGAAAGCAGGGCGGTATCAGGCTCCACCGGTGCGACGGGTAGACATCCCCAAACCTGGGGACACGTCGGCTATGCGCCCGATCGGCATTCCCACGGTGGAAGACCGGTTACTGCAGCGCGCAGTGGCGCGGATTCTCAGCGCCATCTACGAGCAGGACTTCGTGGAGTGCTCATACGGATACCGGCCCGGGCGTAACCCGCACCAGGCATTGCGAGATCTTCGCGGCCATCTGATTGCGGGGAAAGCACAGTACGTCTTCGAGACGGATATTTGCGGGTACTTCACACGCATCAATCACGACTGGTTACGGAAGATGGTGGCCCATCGCATCGCCGATCCCGTAATCCTGAGGCTCATTGGCAAGTGGCTCAGGGCCGGGGTGATGCACGACGGAGTTGTCGTCCGAAACAGGGAGGGCGTGTCGCAAGGCAATCCGATCAGCCCCGTGCTCGCCAATCTCTACTTGCACCACGTCCTCGACCTCTGGTTCGAGCGACGGTTCAAGCGGAGCTGTCAAGGGGCCGCTCACCTGATTCGGTTTGTGGACGACTTCGTGGTATGTTTCGAGCATCAGGCGGAAGCGAACGCCTTCGGCCGCGAACTGGCGGAGCGGATGCAGAAGTTCGGCCTGGAGTTAAAACCAGAGAAGACGCGCCTACTGCTGTTTGGGCGAGAGGCCCGAAAGCGGGCCGCCGCACATGGAGAGAAGCCAGGCACGTTCGTATTTCTGGGCTTCAAGCACGTGTGCGGTAGGGACCGGCGGGGCAAGTTCGCCGTGGTGCGCATTCCGGCACACGACAGCTGCAGGACGTTTCTGGATCGCACCCATGAATGGCTCAGGAGCCATATGCACTGGAATCGCCGGGCGCAACAGGCTCACCTTACGACGATGCTGCGGGGATTTTACCAGTACTTCGCCCTACACCACTGCGAGCGGAAGTTGGACTGGGTCTGTCATGAGGTCCAGCTCCAGTGGCTAAGAACGTTGCGTCGGCGCGGCCAATGGCACCGGTTGTTCTGGAGCTACCTCAGGAGCCGCTCGTGGTTTGAACTGCCACGCCCGAAGACTCTACATCCGACGGTCTGACGAGGCCGAGGCGTGAATGTCGCTCTGGGGAGCCCGGTGCGGGAAACCTGCACGCCGGGTTCTGCGGGGGGAGGACGGCGCAAGGGTCGATCCGAGGCCGTCCTCTACCCACCACAAGATCAAGGTCCTCAAGCGCATGGGGTACGGCTACCGAGACGATGGCTACTTCTTCCTGAAGATCATGGCCGCGTTTCCTGGAATTCCCGAAAATGCCGGATGAACCTTTTTTACTCCCGAGGGGACGAAGCCGTTCGCGCACGAGAAACCCGTACGCCATTGTGGTCATCGTCACGTGATGATGCCAGCCCAGCCAGCGGCGTCCTTCGAAGTGGTCGAGGCCCAGTTCGCCCTTCAACTGTTCATAATCTTGCTCGATTCGCCAGCGCGCCTTCGCCCAGCGCACCAGTGGCAACAGCGACAGCCGCCGCGGGCCGGTGACGAACCAGTATTTGGTCGGCTCGGCGGCGTCGGCCGGCCACTCGATGAGCAGCCATTGTTCGGCCTCCGGCGGCTTGCCCTCATGAAAGCCGTGGGACGGTCAGACGCGGACGTGCGCGAAGCGCGACCGGAGCTGGCCCTGGCTCCCTTCGCGCCACGTCACAGTATGAAAAGCGGCTTTTGGCAACGCGCGCGCCACCTCGAGGACGCTGGGCGGCCGCTGGCCCCCGTAGTCCCAGCGCGTACGCGGCCGGCCGCGCACGGTGGGTGGGTGCCGCCGACGTCGCGGATACCGCATCCACACGCCCGTGCCGGATTCGACGCCCACGGCATAGGGCAACTGCCGCTCCCGCAAGCCCGCACGGAAATCGGCGATGGTGCCATAGCCAGCATCGGCGACGACGCGTTGGTCCCCCAGGCCCCACTGTCGAGCGTGATCGATCATCTCGAGCGCCAACCGCCATTTGGGGCGGTAGTCCACGGACGCCGCCGCACGCCCGCGCGGGCGCAGCGCGCGCGATCCGCGGCCCAGGCTTCCGGCAGGTACAACGCCCAGTCGATGGGCAGACTCGCCAGCGTCGTGGCATGGTGCAGGCTGACCGCGATTTGGCAGTTGGCCACCTTGCCCAACGTGCCCGAGTACTGCCGCGCCACCCCGACGGAATGCTTGCCCTGCTTGGGAAACCCGGTGTCATCGACGATCCACAGCCCGGAGCCCATTTCCGCGCACAACACACCAGCCAACCGCCGGCGGACCGGCTCATACGGCCACGGGCTCTTTCCAATGAAATGCTGCATGGCTTGCACATTGCCGTCCGGCAAGCGCTTGGCCATGGGTTCGATCGATTTCCGCTCGCCTTCCAGCAGCAAGCCGCGCACATACGCTTGCGCCCACGGTCGGCGATCTTTGCGGCCCAACTCCGGCAGGACGGCCGTGAGGTACTCGATCAACCGCTGACGCAGATCGGGATCGGCAAAAGGCGGCGCATTGGCCATCGGCGACACCTGCTACGACGACGTCTGCTGCGACAAGAGGTGCGATGTATGCGTACGCGACTACCGCTGTTCGGCACATGCGGGCAAAATCCTGCCAGAATCGTGACTTTGTAGTACTAGGGGGCGCGCGGCGCGCCGGCAGGGCGTTGCGATCCGGAGGCGAATGACTCTCGTACGACGCAGCAGCGGACGGCATCGCATGACTCTACGGAAGTACCATTGTCGCAGGTTCGTGTTCGGCGTGGCGTTGTTCCTCGTGCTGTCGCTGCTCAGCCCGGGCGTGTTCGCCCAGGGCCCCCCGGGCGGCTGGCCCTCCATCCTCGCGACCGCTGTGGTCGATCTTCCGGTCGCGTCCGGCATTCAGTACCGCCATCTGACCCTGGCCACCGCCGACGGCCCCCTCGACCTGCATCAGATGCAGGTCGACCTCAGCAATCCGACGATCCACCTCGGCGTCGGGATCGCGCGCGACCGCCTGATGAGCGACGACGAGACGGTCTCCTCGATGGCGCTCCGCACCGGGGCGATCGCGGGGATCAACGCCGACTACTTCGACATCCACGAATCGGGGATTCCGCTGAATCTGGTGATCCAGAACGGGCAGCTGCTCCGCAGCCCGTGGCGCTGGATCGCGCTCGTCATCGGTCGGGACGGCGCCGCGCGCATCATCCGGTACCGGTGGACCGGCACGGTGACGCTGACCGCGACCGGGGAGACGCGGCCGCTCGACGGGTACAACAGCGGCCTGTCGCCGAACGGGATCGTCCTGCTCTCCAACATCCGCGGGTACGGGGCGCCGCAGCCCGATGCGGCGACCCGCCAGGTCGTCGCGGAGCTCACGCCGCCCGATGATCAGGGGCACGCCTTCGTGAAGCAGCTGTGGCCGCAGCAGCCGTTCTACGTGCCGTTTCCCAACGACGATGTGATCCTCGTCGGACGGGGCGCGGGGGCGGACTGGCTCAACCGGCTCACGACCGGGATGCCGGTCCAGCTGGCGCTGACGACCGATCCGGACTGGCACGATGCGCAGCTCGCGGTCGGCGGCGGGCCGCTGCTGGTGGCGAACGGACAGATCGCGACGGACTCCGACCCGCCGTCGCCGTCAGAGAGCAGCCACCGCTATCCGGTGATCGCCGTCGGCATCGCGCCGGACGGGCGCACCCTGACGTTTGTCGAGGTCGACGGCCGCCAGCCCGCCCTGAGCATCGGGCTGACCCGCCCTCAGCTGGCGGCCTACATGCAGCGGCTGGGCGCGTCCGAGGCGATGGCGTTCGACAGCGGAGGCTCGGCGACGATGGTTGTGCGCCTGCCGGGCGCCGCCGCGCCGTCGGTCGTCAACTCACCGTCGGACGGCAAGGAGCGCCCGGTCGGCGACGCGGTGCTGGTGTACAGCTCCGCGGTGCCGGGGCCGCCCGCGCGCCTCCTGGTGAACGCCGGGCAGCCCTTCGAGCTGTTCGCGGGCGCATCCACGGCGCTCTCGGTGATCGGCGTCGACGCGCAGGGCAACCCGACGACCCTGACGGATCCGCTGCAGGCGGTGACGTCCCCGCCCGGGCTGGTCACGGTCGGACCGGACGGTACGGTGACCGCATCGACGTCCGCGGGATCCGGCGCGATGACGGTCCAGAGCGGCGCCGCGTCGGGCACCGCGCCGGTCTCGGTCGTGACCCAGCTGGCCAAGCTGGTGGTCAGCCCCGCGACCCTGACCGTGGCGCCTGGGGAGCCGGCGCAGTTCACGGTCCGCGCGGTGGACCGCACCGGGCGGCCGGTGATCGTGCCGAGCGGCATCGCGCAGTGGACCGTCGCGCCGCCGACGCTCGGCACCATCTCGCCGTCGGGGTCGTTTGTGCCCGGCGACGCGGCCGGCAACGGCACGGTCACCGCGACCCTGGGAGGCACGTTCGGACAGGCACGCGTCGCGATCGGCAGCACGGCTCGGTACCTGGACCAGTTCGACGTCGGGGCGTGGACCTTCCGCGGCTATCCCGACTCCGTCACCGGCGACGTCGCGCGCGTCTCCGATCCGAGCCACGACGGCCACCCGTCGGTCGCGCTGACCTACCGCCTCGACGGCACCGGGACGCGCGCGGCGTACGTGCAGACGCAGATTCCGCTCGTCGGGGAGCCATCGGGCGTCAGCGTGTGGGTCTACGGGGACGGCAGCGGCGCGTGGCTGCGCGGCGTGTTCGACCAGGAGAACGGCGAGAAGGGGACGGTGACGCTGGCCCAGCGCGTCGACTGGACGGGGTGGCGCTCGGTCACCGCGGCGTTTCCTCCCGGGCTGGCGTTCCCGATCAGCTGGTCGTCGTTTTATGTCGTGGTGACGGATCCGACCAAGACTCCGCACGGCGTCCTGTACCTGAGCTCGATGCGCGCGATCTATCCCGGCGGCCAGGCCAAGTAGCGCCCGCGGTCTCAAAGGATGGGTTTGTGAGGGCGTCGAACGGTGCGACACCTCCTATGACCGTTCTGCGCCGGATCTTCGTCAGCGTTGGGGTCGTCGCCGTGGCGCTGGCGGCGTCCCAAATGCCGAGTTTTTCCCAGCCGGGCACGCAGCTCGCCGCGGCGGTCGCCGCGTACGCGCACGGGGATCTGGCGGGCGCCCGGGCGATGCTCACCCCGCTCAGCCAAGACGCGGGTCCGGAGGGAAGCCGGGGCCGGTACCTGCTCGGGATCATCAACCTAACGCAGGGCAGATACGACGACGCGGGCGCGGCGTTTGCCGAGACGGTGCAGGCGCTGCCGGTGCTCGCGGACTACGCCGAGTACTACCAGGGCGTCGCCGCGGCGGACGCGGGCCGCTTCGACCCGGCGATCGCGGCCTTCCAGGATCTGCTGACGCGGTACCCCGACACCACGCTGCGGGGCCTCGCGCTGTTCCGGCGCGCCGAGGCGATGCGGAGCTCGGGGTCGCCCGCGGCGCCCGACGCGTACCACGAGTATCTCGCGGCCTTCGGCGGCGGTCAGCACGCGGCCCAGGCATGGTACGAGATGGGCCTCGCGCTCGAGACCGCCGCCCGGTGGGCGGACGCGGTGCAAGCCTACCGGCGCGTGCTCTGGGTGTTTCCGGAGAGCCCGTACGCGGCGCCCTCGGCGCTGCGCGTCAAGGCGCTCGCCGCCGTGCACGCGCTGCCGCCGGACGCGACGCCGCCGGAAGCGGTGTTCCAGCGCGCGGTCGACGACATCGCCGCGGGGCGCATTGCGGATGCCCGCGTCGAGCTCCGGCATGCCCTCCGCATGCCCCGAGGGTGGATCGTCGCGGACGGTGCCTTGTACTACCTCGGGGTGCTCGCCTTCGACGGGCACGCCTTCGATGAGGCGGCCTCGCACTTCGAGCAGGACGTGAACCTCAGGCAGCTGCACGCGGACGACTCGCTGTTCTACCTCGTGCGCATCGCGCTCGCCCGCGGCGACGCGGCCGGCGCGCTTCGGACCGCGCGGACGCTCGCGCACGACTACCCTCGATCCTCGCTCGCGCCGCGCGGCCTGTACATGATCGCGGCCGCCCGCGAGGACCAGGCCGCGCTCGGTCCGGCGGTCGCGCTGTTCCGCGAAGCCGGCGACCGGTTCCCCGGGACCCACTGGGGCGACCGCGCGCGCTGGGAGGCCGGGTGGATCGAGTACCGCCTGCACGCGTGGGGCCCCGCGCGGCTCGCGTGGCTGGGGCTCGTCGACACCGCCGGAGACGACGAGATGGCGTCGGCCGGCCTGTATTGGGCGGCCCGCGCGGCGGGCGCGGCCGGGGACGGCGCGCACGCCGCGGCCGACGCCCGCGCGACCGCGGCCCGGTACCCCGCGACATACTACGGGCAGCTTGCGGCATCGCAGGTGGGCGCGCCGATGCGCGTGCCGGTGGCCGCGCCGCTTCCGGACATCCCCACGGGGACGATTCCGACGCTCGACCGGTACCGGGAGCTCGACGCGCTGGCGCAGACGGACGACGCGACAGCGGGAACTGCAGGCCGCCGCGGACGGCGCCTCGGCCGGCGACCGCCCGGCCGTCACGCTGCTGTTGAGCGAGGCGCTCGAGCGGCAGGGGCAGGTCCGCGGCGGGCATTCGCGTCGCCGAAGACGCGCGCGCGCTCACGCCGGGCGCCGCGGGACACGCGCTGCCGCTCGCGCTGTGGAACGCGCTGTATCCACAGGGACAGTGGGCGCCGATCGCGCAGGCCGCCGGCCGCACGGGCGTCGATCCGTATCTCGTCGCCGGCGTGATCCGCGAGGAGAGCCGGTTTGATCCGGTCGCGCTGTCGTCGGCCGGGGCGTTCGGCCTGATGCAGCTCATGCCGGGCACGGCGCAGGGCGCCGCCCGCAACGCCGGCGTGGCGCCGCCCGACAGCCGCGCGCTCGCCGACCCCCAGACGAACGCCCTGCTGGGGACGGTCGTCCTGTCGGAGCTGCTCAAGCAGTTCGGGCGCGTCGATCTGGCCGTCGCGGCCTACAACGCAGGGCCGGGCGCAGTCAACCGGTGGATGGCGCAGCGTCCCGGCGTCGACCCGGCGTTGTTTGTCGAAGAGATTCCGTATCTCGAGACCCGCGACTACGTCAAGACGGTGCTGCAGTCCGCCGCGGTGTACCGCTGGCTGTACCGCGACGGCCACCCCGCCCCCGCGACGCCGTAGCGGCGGTTCAGTCGATCCACAGGAGGATGGCGATGGCGCCCGCGCAGACCGCACCGTACGGCTCGTGGACTTCTCCGATCACCGCGGACCTGATCGTGTCCGGGACGGTCGGACTGGACGCGATCGCGCTCGACGGCGAGGCCGTGTACTGGATCGAGGGACGCCCCGCGGAGGGCGGACGGCACGTCATCGTGCGCCGGGGGGCGGACGGTCGCATCGAGGACGTGACGCCGCAGGGGATGAGCGCCCGCTCGCGCGTCCACGAGTACGGCGGCGGCGCCTATACCGTCTGTGAGGGCCGTGTCTTCTTCTCGAACTTCGCCGACCAGCGGCTGTACCGGCAGGATCCGGGTGCGGCCCCGCGGCCGCTCACGCCGGGAGTGGATCTGCGCTACGCGGACGCGGTGCCGGATCCCCGGCGGGCGCGGCTCGTGTGCGTTCGCGAGGATCATACGACCGGTGCGCCGGAGGCGGTGAACACGATCGTCGCGGTGCGATGGGACGGCGATGATCGCGGCGGGCAGATCCTCGCCGGCGGCAACGACTTTTACTCCTCGCCGCGCCTCAGCCCCGACGGCTCGCGCCTCGCGTACCTGACATGGAATCACCCGAACATGCCGTGGGACGGCACGGAGCTGTGGGTCGCCGACCTCAACGCCGACGGGTCCGTCGCGCGCGGCGCCTGCGTCGCCGGCGGCCTGCGGGAGTCGATCGCGCAGCCGGAGTGGGCGCCGGACGGCACCCTGTACTTCGTCTCGGACCGCACCGGCTGGTGGAATCTGTACCGGTGGCGCGCTGGGGGCGACGAGCCGGTGTGTCCGATGGACGCGGAGTTCGCGGGACCCCAGTGGCAGTTCGCGATGTCGCTGTATGCGATCGAGTCGAGCGGACGGCTCGTGTGTGCGTACCGGACCCGCGCCGGCGGCCGGATGGGTGTCCTCGAGCCCGGCGCCCGAGAGATCCGCCCGTTGGACCTGGCGTATACCAGCATCGGCAGCGTGCGGTGCCGCGGCGGCGCCGCGTGGTTTGTCGGCGCCAGCCCAACGGCGTTTCCCGCGGTCGTCCGCCTCGATCTCGCGACCGGAGGGACCGAGGCGGTGCGCCGGTCGTCGGCACTCGCGATCGATCCGCGCTATCTGGCGCGGCCTGAGGCGATCGAGTTCCCGACCGAGGGCGGCCTCACCGCGCACGCGTTCTTCTACGCGCCGACGAACCCCGACGCGGCGGGGCCGGCCAACGAGCGCCCGCCGCTTCTGGTCCGCAGCCACGGCGGCCCCACCGGGTCGACGTCGACCACCCTGGACCTGACCACCCAGTACTGGACGAGCCGCGGGTTCGCGTATCTCGACGTGAACTACGGCGGCAGCACGGGGTACGGGCGGGAGTACCGCGAGCGCCTCTACGGTCAGTGGGGGGTCGTCGATGTCGACGACTGCATCAACGCCGCGCGGTACGTCGTGGCGCAGGGGCGGGCGGACGGCCGCCGCCTCGTCATCCGCGGCGGCAGCGCCGGCGGGTACACGACGCTGTGCGCGATCGTGTTCCGCGACGCGTTCGCCGCCGGCGCGAGCCATTTCGGGATCGCCGACCTCGAGGTGTTTCGCAAGGACACGCACAAATTCGAGTCGCGCTACGACCAGCAACTGGTCGGGCCGTATCCCGCGCGGCGCGACCTGTACTACGCGCGCTCGCCGATCCATTTTCTCGAGCGCATGGCGCGGCCCCTCATTCTGTTTCAGGGGCTGGAGGACAAGATCGTGCCGCCGAACCAGGCGGAGCTGATGTTCGAGGCGGTACGCGCCAAGGGGCTGCCGGTCGCGCTCATCGAGTATCCTGGGGAGCAGCACGGATTTCGCCGGGCCGAGAACATCAAGCGGACGCTGGAGGGCGAACTCTACTTCCTGTCGCGCGTGTTCGGCATTGCCCTGGCCGATCCGGTGGAACCGGTGCCGATCGAAAACCTTCCGTAGCGGCGGAGCGCGCGGAGCGACGAAGGCGGGTCCATCGCGCGTCCCTCCTCCGCGCGCGTCGGGCCCTCAGGCGGACAGCTGAAACGGCGGATAGCGGTCGGTTGTCAGCAGGAACGCGTAGGCGGTCACCCGGAGCGCCCAGCGCAGGACGCCGACCAGGAAGTCGAACAGCGAGCGCGGATAGCGTCCCGTGAACACAATCGCGAACCAGGCGAAGATCACGCAGCACACCGCGGCCGCGAAGAGGAAGAGCAAGACCACGTAGTGCGGAATCGCCAAGAACCACTTGACCAGCGGCAGCCATCGGTTGAGGTCGTGCACCGCATCCGGGTATGGGATCGCAATCTGCACGTACTGCTCCTCGTCGGTCGACGGGTACTCGTCGCGCAGCAGCGCCATGTACGCGAAGACCCGGGTATTGAACTTCGTGAGCGCGAGATTCCAGTCAAACCACCACCGCGGGTACTTCTGGCGGACGACCAGCATAAGGATCGTCGGCAGCACGACGAGCCCGCCCGAGTGGATCCACTGGACCCCGTGCGACCGCGTGTCGCCGCCGCCCCCGCCGACCAGCACCAGGATGATGAGGATTGGGATCGCGGCGAACAATCGAAACGCGGTCGTGACCCTGTTCAGTTCCCGGTCGGGATACTCGACGTCGAGCGTTGCTGGAAATTCGGACGGCTGCGCTGCCATCTGTCCCACCTCGCACATGTCGTCGAGCCCGGGGAGACTCGCATCACGCGGCGGTCCGGAGCGTCACGAGGCCGCGTGGATGCCCCCGACGTGTCCCCGCTGGGAAGTTCCGTGTTCGTGCTGAGACTCCTGTGGCCTCGGTCCAGTGGCGGCCGCCGTCGCCGGACCGGGCCACAGGTGAAGGCCGAACGCGCCGCGGTCGCGAAACATGCTCCGAACGACACACGACGCCGGGACCCGGATCTGGTGGGAGACTCGTGCGCCGCGCGGAGGAGACCGACATGGCCGACCCCGAGGTCACGACGTCGACACCTGTCGGCATGACGCCGACACGTGTGGTTACAACGCACATCAAAGTCCCCGGGATCCAGGACTCATTCGATCAGGAGTTGAAGGTCGCAGACGTCCTCTCGGCGCACCGCACCCGGATGGCCTCCGAGCGCACGCTGATGGGGTGGATTCGCACCTCGATCTCCATGATGACCTTCGGGTTTACGCTGGCGAAGACCGTGGAGTACGTGCTGCAGCAGGGCGTGCTCGGCAAGGACAAGCTTGCGGGTATCCGCGCGGACGCTCCGCTGCGGGTAGGGTACTTCCTGGTGATTCTCGCGACGCTCGCGCTCGCCGCCGCGCTCATTCAGCACTGGACCTTTGTGCGGGGACTCCCCAAGAGCCGCGACGGACGACGGGGGCCGGTGGACCTGGCGGTGACCACCGCGGCGGCCATCGTGATTCTCGGCGTCTTTATTATGCTGAATCTGTTCTTCCGGATCGGGCCGCTCTAGCCGGCCCGCCGCCGGCGGTGTGTCCGGCGGCGCTACCCGGGCACCGCGGCGGCGTACTGCTCCAAGAAGTACTCCTGACACGCCGCCACGCCCGCGCCCACCGGCACCCGGATCCCGGCGAGCGTGCACGCCATTTCCACCCCGGCGATCGTGGCCAGGACCTCGAGTTCGTTGAGGGCCCCGAGGTGGCCGATGCGGAACACCTTGCCCCGCAGGCGCCCCAGCCCGAGGCCGAGCGACAGGTGAAGGCGTTCGGCCGCGATGCGCACGACCGCGTTCGCGTCGGCGCCCTCGGGCACCCGGATCACGGTGAGGGTGTTCGAATACTCGGCGGGACGCCGGCAGTGAATCGCGAGCCCCATCGCCGTCACCGCGCGCCGGACACCCTCGGCGAGCCGGCGGTGGCGCGCGTAGACGTTCTGGAGGCCTTCTTCGTGCAGCATGCGCATGGACTCCCGGAGTCCGTACAGCGACAGCGTCGCGGGCGTGTAGGGGAAATACCCGCGGCGCATCTCCTCGAGCACCGGCCGCCAGTCGAAGTAGTAGCGGGGCGTGGTGACCTTGGCCGCGGCCTCGAGCGCGCGAGGGCTGACGCACAAAATCCCCAGCCCCGGGGGCAGCATCAGGCCTTTCTGCGCGCCCGTCACCCCGACGTCGATGCCCCAGGCGTCAAACTGGACCTCGATGCTGGCGGCCGAGCTCACCATATCCACCAGGAGCAGCGCGGGGTGCCGCGCGGCGTCGATCGCCTGGCGGATCGCGGCGAGATCGGTCGTGGCCCCGTTGGACGTCTCGTTGTGGACCAGCATGACCGCGCGGTACTGGTGCGCGGTATCCTTGGACAGCCGTTCCTGGACGACGTCGGCGGGCACGCCGCCGTCCCAGGGGAGGTCGAGCTCGTCGACGGCCGCCCCGATCTTCCGGGCGCACTCATTGTAGAGATGGCTGAAGTGCCCGATGTTGAACGCCAGGACGCGGTCGCCCGGGTTGAGGGTGTTCACGAGGGACGCTTCGGTGGCTCCCGTGCCGGAGCTCGGGTAGATGACGATCTCCCCGCGTGTCGTGGCAAAGACCTGCTTGAGCCCGGCGACCGCCTCCTCGACCACGGCCGGGAGATCCGGACCTCGGTGATCGATCACCGGCCGGTCCATCGCCCGAAGGATCCGATCTGGCACGTTCGTGGGCCCGGGAATCTGGAGAAAGTGTCGTCCTGACATTGAGGGCTCCTTTCACGAAGCGTCGGCGCCGTGCGCGTCGAATAGGGTGTATCTTGATATGTTCGTGGGGCGCCCGCTCGGTCCCTTTCGGCGGCTCGGCCGCGCGCCGGCTCGCCGCCTGTTCTTCGGGAGTGGCCCGCTCCTTAATCGAACCGTCACGGTCGAACGGAGGTATTGGCCGTGCGGGCCATCGAACAGATACCGGAGCCGCAGCCCAAGAGTGGGTGCAGTGGCGGCTTGGCCGGTGCCGAGCGCGCCCGGCCGCGCGTGGCGAGATGCGGGGGGGAAGCGAGGCAGTGTCCGCGTTGCAGGAGGTTGCCGTCGACCCGAGTCTGTACGAGGGATATGCGATCGACCTCGATGGGACGATGTATTTGGGCGTCGAGCTGCTGCCCGGTGCGGCGGCGACGATCGCGGCGCTGCGTGCTCTGGACCGGCGCATCGTGTACCTCTCCAACAAGCCCCTCAACACCCGGGAACACTACGCCGAGCTGCTCACGCGTCTCGGGGTGCCGACACGTCCCGAGGCGATCGTCAACTCCTCGGGCGTCATGGTGGAGTATCTCCAGCGGTGTCATCCGGGCGCCCGGCTGTTTGTGATCGGCGAGGCGCCGTTCCAGGACGAGCTGCGTCGGGGTGGGTGTCGCCTGACCGAGGACCCCGGGGAGACCGACGTGGTCGTGGCGGCCTTCGACCGGACGTTTGACTACCGCAAGCTGCAGATCGCGTTTGACGCGATTCGGGGCGGTGCCCGGTTGGTCGCGACGAATCCCGATCCGTACTGCCCGGTCCCCGGCGGGGGGCTGCCCGACTGCGGGGCGATCACCGCCGCGATCGAAGCGGCGACGGGCGTGCGCGCGGACGCGGTGGTCGGCAAGCCCTCCGAGACGATGGCCCGGGCCGCGCTGTCGCGCCTCGGCGTCCGGCCCGCCGAGGCGATCGTCGTCGGCGACCGCCTGGACACCGATGTGGCGATGGGGGTGCGGGCCGGGATGCACACCGCGCTCGTGCTGACGGGCGCGACCCGGCGGGAGCACCTCGCCGCGTCCTCCGTCCGGCCGGAATTCGTCTTGGAGGACCTGCGCGGGCTGCTGCCCCGCGCGTGATCCCGATGGGCGCCGAATCGTGGAGGCGAGGGTGAGCGCGGGCGACGTGCGGGGCCGGCGGTTCTGGGGGGACGGCCGCGTGCTCACCGTCGCCCACCGGGGCGCATCGCGGTACGCGCCCGAAAATACCCTGCCGGCGTTTCAGCTGGCCCTGGACGAGGGTGTGCCGGCGGTCGAGTGCGACATTCAGCGCACGCGCGACGGACGCGTCGTGGTGATCCACGACCAGACGGTGGACCGCACGACCGACGGGCGCGGTGCCGTCGCCGCGCTCACGTTCGAGGAGCTGCGGCGGCTGGATGCCGGGCGGTGGTTTGCCCCGGAGTTTGCGGGGACGCGGATCCCGCTCCTCGACGAGGTGCTCGACCTGGTGCGCGGGCGGGCGCTGCTCAAAGTCGAGGTCAAGAACGCGCCCACGTTTTATGAGGGGATCGAGCAGCAGGCGGTGGAGGCGATCCGGCACCGCGGCATGGACGAGCACGTGCTGCTGATGTCCTTCGATCACGAGAGCGTGCGCGCCGTCCGCGCGCAGTCGCCGCACAGCCCGACCGGGATCATCTACGCGGCGCGTCTCGTCGACGCGCCCGCGGCCGCGCGCGCCGCCGACGCGGATGCGCTGTGCGTGCACTGGGCGTACGTAACCGAGGGGGTGGTCGCGGGCGCCCACGCGGCCGGGCTGCGCGTGCTCGTGTGGACGGTAGACGACGAGGACACCGTCCGCCGCTGCCTCGCGCTTGGCGTCGACGGGGTCACGTCGAACGACAGCCGGTTGCTGTTGCGGATGCTCGGCCCGCGATGACGCGCACGGACGCCTTCGCCAAACGCATGCGACCCCCCCGAGGGGCCACGCGGAGTGCCTGCCGATGAGCGCCGGGGTGCCGGCCGCCGCGGGGGCCGACCGGGCGCATCGCGCGCGCTCCCGGCGCGACCTGGCGCACGCGCTCGCCTACCTGGTGCCGTCGCTCGTCGTGTTTCTGGTGTTTGTGTTCTATCCGCTCGTCCGGAACGTCCAGCTCAGCCTCTATGAGACGAACCCGTTCGGCGGGCTCGCGGTGTTCGTCGGCGCGCAGAACTACGCGCAGCTGCTGACCTCCCCGGATTTCCTCAACAGCCTGCGGGTCACGTTCCTGTTCGCCGTGTACACGGTGCCCGCCGGCATCGTGTTCGGCCTCCCGCTCGCCATGCTCGCCAACCGGCGGATGCGCGGGATCGGACTGTACCGCACCGCTTACTCGTTGACGATCGCGGTCAGCATTGCCGCCGCGGCGTTGATCTTCGAGTGGCTGTTCGACCCGAATGTGGGCATCCTCAACTACCTGCTGTCGCTCGTGCACGGCCCCCGGATCGGATGGCTCACCGATCCTCACTGGGCGTTGCTGGCCGTGGCCGGGACGACGGTGTGGAAGGACCTCGGGTTCAACGTCGTCGTCCTCCTCGCCGCGCTGCAGGGCGTGCCCGATGAGCTCGTGGAAGCGGCGCGGATCGACGGCGCGGGGCAGTGGGCGGTGTTCCGGCACGTCGTGATCCCGGCGATCTCCCCGGCGCTCTTCTTTGTCGGGGTGGTTGCGACCCTCGGCGTGCTGCAGTCGTTTGGGCAGGTGAACATTTTGACCCAAGGCGGACCGGTCGGCGCGACCAACGTGATCGTGTTTTCGATCTACCGGAACGCCTTCATCAATTTCCGGTTCGGCTACGCGGCGGCGCAGGCGATGCTGCTCTTCGTGATGATGCTCATCCTCACGGCCATTCAGTTCCTCGTGTTCGAGCATCGGGTGACGTACCAGTGAGCCCGGCGGTCGCGACGGCGGCGGATCGGCCCGGTCTGGCCCGGCGCGGCGCCGTGCGGTCGCCGCGCCGCATGATCGGACGCGTGGGCACGGACGTGCTGATGGTGGCGGTTGGGGTCGTCGTCCTGTTTCCCCTGCTGTTCGCGATCCTCACGAGCCTCAAGGGATCCGCCGAGGTTGACCAGTATCCGCCCACCCTCTGGCCGCACACGCTTACCCTCAGCAATTATGTGTCCGCCTTAGAGCAGTTCCCGCTCGGGCGCTTCCTGCTGAACTCGTTCGTGCAGTCCGGCACTATCACGCTCGCGCAGCTCGCCACCGCCTCGCTCGCGGCGTTCGCGTTCAGTTTCATAGAGTTTCCCGGTCGCCAGACTCTGTTTTTCGTGTTCCTCGCCACGCTGATGATCCCCGGCGAGGTCACGTTGATTCCGAACTATCTGACGATCCGGTCGCTCGGGTGGATCAATACGTACGCGGCGCTGGTCTCCCCGTATCTTGCGACCGCGTTCGGGACGTTCCTGCTCCGGCAGTTCTTCATGACGATCCCTCGGGAGCTGCAGGACGCGGCGCGCATCGACGGCGCGTCGCGGCGTCGGTTCCTGTGGGCGATCGTGCTGCCACTGTCGCGCCCGGCGCTCGCGACGCTCGGCATCTACGCGTTCCTCTCGTCGTGGAACCAATACCTGTGGCCGCTCCTGGTCATCAACTCCACGGACATGCGGACGGCACAGATCGGGCTGGCGTACCTCCAGTCCCAGGAGATCGTGGCGTGGAGCCTCGTGATGGCGGGCGTGGTCCTGATCGTGCTGCCGACCGTGCTGTTGCTGCTGCTGGGATACCGGCACGTGGTTCGGGGGTTGACCGCCGGGGCGGTGAAGGGGTAGTCGGACCGTCCGGCGACACGGCGACGAAATCGGACGCGCGCCCGATGGCGGTTTCGCGCGGGGCATGCTGTAACAAAGGGAGAGGTGGGTCGGGGGACGGACACGGCGTGCGCCGGGAACGGTCGCACGAGTGTGTACGTACGGCTGGGTGGGAGTCGCATAGGGAGGTGGCGGATGGGAACAGGGATGACACGCAGGAAGCTGCTCAAGACGGCCGGGGCGGTCGCTGTGGGGACCGCGGCGGCCGGAGGGTTTGGAGTGCCGTTCGTGTCGGCGCAGACACCGGTGCGGATCACATTCTGGCACGCGATGGGCGGAAATCTTGGCGATACCGTGCTGTCGGCGTTCGTGAACAAGTTCAACGCCTCGCGAAAGGACATTCAGGTCGACGCGCAGTTCCAGGGCAGCTACGACGATCTGATTAACAAGCTCCGGGCCTCGCTCGGCTCGTCGTCCGTGCCGGCGGTGAGCCAGGTGTACGACATCGGGACCCGCTTCATGATCGACAGCAAGGCGATCGTGCCGATGCAGGAGTTCATCGACAAGGAGAAGTTCGACATCAGCCAGTTGGAGCCGAACATCCTGGGCTACTACCGGATCGGGTCGCGCCTGTACTCGATGCCGTTCAACACGTCGACCGCGATCCTGTACTACAACAAGGATATGTTCCAAAAGGCGGGGCTCGACGTGAACCGGCCGCCGCAGACGTTTGAGGAGATCGAAGCGTACGCGACCAAGCTGGTGCAGAGCGGCGCCACGACGTCGGGGATCACGATCGCGATCTACGGGTGGTTCTTCGAACAGCTGCTGGCGCGCCAGGGCGCCCTGTACGTGAACAACGGGAACGGCCGGGACGCCGAGGCCACCGCGGTCGTCTACGACCACGAGCCGGAGGGGGCCCGCATTCTGGACTGGTGGGCCGGGATGGTGAAAAAGGGCGTCGCGACGAACCCCGGCCGGCCGACCGCGGCGAGCCAGCGCGCGTTCGCGGCGGGGCAGACGGCGATGACATGGGACTCGACGGCCGTAGTGAAGAGCCTGCTCACCGGGATCGGCGGGCGCTTCCAGATGGGGACCGGATACTTCCCGAAGCCGCCGAGCGCCAAGAACGGCGGCAGCATTGTCGGGGGCGCGTCGGTCTGGATTCTCGCCGGCCGGCCCGCGACGGAGCAGCAAGCGGCGTGGGAGTATGTTAAGTTTATCGCCGCGCCGGAGCAGCAGGCGGCGTGGTACGTCTCCACCGGATACTTCCCGGTGCGGCGCGATGCCTACCATCAGCCGGTGGCGCAGCAGACGCTCTCGCAGTACCCGCAGTTCCTGACGGCGATCAGCGAGCTGCGGAGTAGTCCGATCAACAAGGCGACCCAGGGAGGGCTGCTGGGCGTCTTCCCCGAGGCGCGGGCCCGGTCGGAGGATGCGATCGAGGCGACGGTCCTGGGGAAGTCGACGGCGCAGCAGTCGCTGGCGAACTGCGCCGGTCTGGTCAATCAAGCGATCGCCACGTACAACCGCACGATGGGCATTAAGTGAGTGACGCGACCGCCGGGGCTGTGACCGCACCGGCCCAGGCGGTCGCCGTCCCGATGTCGGCGGGCGTCGGCACGCGGGCGTGGGAGCAGTGAGCCCGGCCCCGCCGGCGGCTTCGGGACCGTACGTCGCCGCGATCGATCAGGGGACGACCGGGACGCGGTGCATCGTCTTCGATGCGGCCGGGCGGCCCGTGACATCCGAGTACGCCGAGCACGCGCAGATCACCCCGCGCCCGGGGTGGGTGGAGCACGACGCCGAGGAAATCTGGCGGGCCGCGGTCCGGGTGACCCGGGCGGCCCTGGACGGGATTCCGGGCGGGGGCGTGGCCGCGCTTGGGATCACGAACCAGCGCGAGACGGTGCTCTTGTGGGACCGCCGCACTGGCCGTCCCGTGCACCATGCGCTGGTCTGGCAGGACACCCGCACGCGCGAGTTCTGCGCGGATCTGATCCGGCGCGGCCTGGAGCCCATGATCCGCGAGCGGACCGGGCTGCCGGTCGCCACCTATTTTTCGGCCTCGAAGGCGGCCTGGCTGCTCGAGCACATCCCCGACGCGCGGAGCCGCGCCGAGCGCGGTGACCTTTGCCTCGGCACGATCGACGCGTGGTTGATTTGGTGGCTGACGGGCGGGCCCGCGGGCGGCGTGCACGTCACCGACGTCACGAACGCGTCCCGCACCCAGTTGATGAACCTGCGGTCCCGCGCCTGGGACCCCGAGATGCTCGCGCTGTTCGGGATCCCCGAGGCCGTGCTGCCGGCGATTCGGCTCAGCAGCGAGCGGTATGGGGAGACGCGGGCGGACGGCCCCCTCGGCCTGGGCGTGCCGGTGTGCGGCGCGCTCGGCGACCAGCAGGCGGCGCTGGTGGGACAGGCCTGCCGCGCGCCCGGGGACGCCAAGAATACGTACGGGACCGGGTGCTTCCTGCTGCAGCACGTCGGCCCGACCCCGGTGCCGAGCCGGAGCGGGCTCCTGTCGACGACGGCGTACGCCCTGCCGGGCGAGATCGCCTACGCGCTCGAAGGATCCATCGCGGTCGCCGGATCGGCGGTGCAGTGGCTCCGGGACAACCTCGGTCTGATCGGGAGCGCGGCGGAGACCGAGGCGGTGGCCGCGTCCGTGCCTGATAACGGCGGCGTGTATTTCGTCCCGGCGTTTTCCGGACTCTTTGCGCCGTACTGGGACATGACGGCCCGGGGGGCCATCGTCGGCCTGACCCGCTACGCGACGCGGGCGCATCTGGTCCGCGCGACGCTCGAGGCGATCTGCTACCAGACGCGCGAGGTCGTCGACGCGATGGCCGCGGACTCCGCGCTCGCCCTCCCGAGCCTGCGCGTCGACGGGGGAGCGTCCCGGAACGACCTGCTGATGCAGCTGCAGGCCGACGTGCTGGGAGTCCCGGTCGTGCGCCCGAGGGTCAGCGAGACGACGGCGCTCGGCGCGGCGTACGCCGCCGGGTTGGCGCGGGGAGTGTGGGCGTCGCTGGAAGCGGTCGCGCAGCACTGGGCGGTGGACCGGACGTTCGAGCCGCAGTGGTCGGCCGACGAGCGCGACAGCGGCTATGCCATGTGGAAGCGCGCCGTCGCGCGTACGCGCGGCTGGCTCGACACGCCGTGAAGGAGGCGCCGTGACGAATTGTCTGAATCCGTTCGCGCTCCCCGGTCGGTGGTACCGGGGCATGTTTCACTGCCATACGACGGAGTCCGACGGGGGCCTGTCGGTCGAGGACGCGGTCGCCTGGTACGCGGACCACGGGTACGACGCGCTGGCGATCACGGACCACAACCGGCTTACGTCAGCGCGGCCGGCCGCGGGCCGCGCCATGGTGCTGGTCCCGGGGATTGAGGTCGACGCGGGCCGCGCCCGGTTCGGCGAGCCCTATCACATCGTCGGGATCGGGCTGCGCGGCATGATCGACCTGCCCAGGGACGCCGCGTCGCGCCACGCGCTGCCCGCGCAGGAGGTCGTGGACCGCCTGCGCCAGGCCGGCGCCGTCGCGTTCGTCGCGCACCCGTACTGGAGCAACCTCGTGGTCGACGACCTGCTGCCGCTCGACGGGATCATCGGCCTCGAAGTCTACAACACCAACGTGGATCTGGACATCGCCAAGGGCGACGGCGGCGTCCACTGGGACGACTGCCTGACCGCGGGCAAGCCGATGTTCGGCATCGCGAACGACGACACCCACTGGCGGTGGGGCGACAGCGGCCGGGCGTGGACGATGCTGCGGGCGGGCGCCTTGACCCCGGACGCCGTCGTGGGGGCGCTGCGCGACGGCGCGTTCTACGCGTCCACCGGGGCCGTGCTGGACGACGTCAGGATCGACGGGGAGACCGTCGACGTCCACATCGGTGCGCCCGGCGCCCGCGAGGTGCGGTTCATGTGCGACGCGCGGTGGGGCAAACGGGTCCTCGCCGAGGACGCGCCGGTCGCCCACGCCCGCCTCACGCTGCGGGGACGGGAGCGCTTCGTGCGCATCGACGTGGTGGGCCCGAGCGGCGAGCGCGCCTGGACCAACCCCCTGTTCGTCGGACGGTAGGGGCGCGGGGACTTCCGGCGGGCCGGCGGCGCGGCGTGCTGGGCGGCCGGGTCCAACGATCACGGCAGGGCTTGGGACGCGTGCCCGCGCGTCACTGCGCGGTGCCGACCGGCGTCCTGGTCACGACGGGGTACGGGCACGCGGGGTCGCTGGCGAGCGGATTCCCCGTGCGCGCGTACGCGCGTGCGCGAGATCCGCCGCACAGTCTGGGCAAACCGGCAGTCGCCGCATCGCCCCGAAAACTCCGCGCGGCGAATCGCATGGAGCAGCGGGTGATCGCGGTACAGGTCCACGAGCGGGGTTGTGCGCACGTTGCCGAGCGGTACGGGCAGGAAGCCCGAGGGATACACATCCCCGTTGTGCGCGATGAAGACGATGCCGTGGCCGTCCCGCGTTCCCATGGTCGGCGCCGCCGGCGCCCGCGTCGGACCGCCCAGGAGCGCGTCGAGTCGGACGGCGAGTTGATCGTACAGCGGTCCAAGGCGGAAGGTCTGCCGGACGTCCCCCGTGCCGATGTCCGCCCGCTGGAGCGCGACGCGGCGGTAGAATGGCGCTTCGACGGTGCGGACGACGAGGCCGCGGCGCGCCGCGTCGACGAGCCAGTGGCAGACGTCCTCGTGCTGCTGGGGTGAGAGCTCATCGCAGTCGATGCCCCGCCCGACGGCGATGAGGAAGAACACCTCCCAAATATGGACGCCCGTGTCCCGCAGGAGCGCGGCGACATCCGCGAGTTCCCCGACGTTCCGGCGCATGACGGTCGTGTTGACCTGGACCGCGAACCCCTCCGACGCGAGCAGGCGGAGCGCCTCGACGGTCCGCGCGAAGTGGCCGGGGACCCCTCGGATCGCGTCGTGCGTGTCCGGGCGCGCGCCGTCGAGGCTGATCGACACCGCCCGCGCGCCGAGAGCGCGCAGGGGCGCGAGCCGGTCCGGCGTCAGCGCCGGCGTGACCGACGGTGCCAGGGCCAGGCGAAGGCCGTGGGCCGCCGCGCGGGCGACCAGATGGTCGAGGTCGCGGCGCTCAAGGCAGTCCCCGCCCGTGAACACGACGACGGGGGGCGGGGTCCCGAACCGCGCGACCTCGTCGATGAGCGCTTCTCCCTCCGCCGTCGTCAGTTCTCCCGGCAGCGGATCGTGCAGCGCCGAGGCGCGGCAGTGGCGGCAGGCGAGGGCGCAGGCGCGGGTCGTTTCCCAGAATACGAGAAGCGGCCGCTGTGCAAAATCGAGGGCGCCGGGCGCGCCGTGGGTGTGCATTGCCGCAAGTATACGGACGGCGGTGGGCGTCGCACAATCAGGTCGGCGCCTGATCCTCGGCGGGCGCTCCTGTCCGGACGGGCCCGCACGCCTGCGTCCGGCGTCTGTAGGGGGCCGCGAAAGATGAGTCGAACACATGGCGCAAATCCCCCCCCGAGGAGACTATGGCGATCAACAGATCTGTGTGTGCCGCGGTGTTGTGTGGCGCCGCCGCGCTGATGGTGAACATCAATGATATGTACGTGATCGCCGTCGCCCCCGGGAAAATCGCATCCCGGACGTTTCCGGACGCCGTAAAGAGGGCGCTTGGGCTCGAGCGCCGCCCCGCGCGCTGAGCTCACCGAGCACCACATCGCCCCGGACGCTCGTCGCGCTCACGTCCCGACGAGCACGTGCATCGCGAAAACGCCGCTGGGCGCGCCCGGGCAACGGTCGTCACGTGAGATGTTCACGCTCGCGTCCACGCGGTGGAATCGACTGCTAGAGCCATCGCCGCACCCCGTCTTCTGGTCGGATCCGCGACCATCGGCTCCTACTCCGTCGGCTGGCCGCGCGAGACGAGTGCGGCGCGGCTATGACGCCCGGGGGAGCGTTGCGAGATTCGCGGCGGGCCGGCGGGCCGGCCGCGTCACTACCGCAGCGAGGTTGCGACCCAGGATCGCCGACGCCGCGAGGACCCCGCCGAACAGCGCGCCGGTGACGCCCGCGCTGCACGCGTCCTGCCCCGTCAGGTACAGATTCGGGATGGGCGTGCGCGCACCGAACGTGCGCACGCGAAACCGCGCCGGCACCGCCGCGAGGCCGTAGATCTCGCCGTGCGCGTAGTTGGCGAAGTGTCGGGTGGAGAGCGGCGTCGACAGTTCGGTGTAGTCGATCCGGCCGCGCACGCTCGGCACGTGGTGGTCGAGCGCGTCGAGGAGCCGAGCGGCGAGCGCCTGCTTGAACGCGTCGTAGGTCGTGCCGCGCCGCCGCCAGCCCGTCTCCGCCCAGGGGGCGACGCTGCGGTAGGGCATCGGCGCGACGATCTCGATCGTGGCACGGCCCGGATAGCGATCGGCGAACGTCGGATCCTTCGCCGACGGGAAGGACATGAACAGGAACGGCCAGGGGGCTTCCGGATCGGCGGTGAAGCGCGCGAGCGCCGCGTCGTGGTCGGGCCCCTCGTAGATCCAGAGATTGGTCGCATCGAACTCCGGGCTGCCTGGGCCGCGCGTGAGGCCCACATAGAGGCACACGTGGCTGAGGGAGGGAGGAATGTCCTTGATCTCCTCGAGCACCCTGCGCGCCGGGCCGCACCCCGGAGGGAGCAGCCGGGCGAACGTGTTGACCGCGCCGGCGTCGCTGATCACGAGGGGGCTGCGGATGTCACGCCCGTCCGCCATCCGCACGCCGGCGGCGCGGCCGCGTCGATCGAGCAGGATCTCAGCCACCTCCGCGGCGACCACGATGTCTCCACCGGCTGCTTCGATGGCGGGCGCGATGCTCGAGGCGATCTCGGACGCGCCGCCGACCGGGTACGCCGCGCCCTCAAGGTAGTGGGAGACGACCGCGGCGTGCATCGCGAAGCTGCTCTGCGCGGGCGGGAGCCCGTAGTCACCCCACTGACCGGTGAGCACGGCGGTCAGCTCGGGGTCGCGGGTGCACTCGTGCAGCACCTCGCCGGTGGTGCGGTCGGCGTACCGCAGAAAGCCCGCGCGCATCGTGCCGCCGATCAGCCGCGCGACCGCGGCGGGCAGGGCGCGCTCGGCCATGTAGGGCGTGCTGGCCCGATTCGCGGCGAGGACGGCGCCGAGGTACCGATCGATCGCCGCCGCTTCGTTGGGGAAGTACCCGCGCATGCGGTCGCGGAACCGCTCGAGGCCGGTCGGAAAGTCATAATGGCGGTCCGCGATCTGCACGCGGTCGTACACGTCCGGCATCGCGTGCCACCGGAGGCGGCCGTCCGTCACATGATCAAACGCGGCGCGCACGTCGGAGCCTGGCACGTTGACGCGGCCGACGTAGTGGACGCCAACGTCCCATTCATATTTCGGCCGCCGGAACACGTGGGTGAACCCCCCGGCCGTGTAGTGGCGCTCCAGGACCAGCACCCGCTTGCCGGCGTGCTTCGCGAGCAGGGCGGCGGCCGTTAGGCCGCCGACGCCCGACCCGATCACGACTGCGTCGTAGGTGTCTTCGAGGGGGCGCTGCTTGTACGGGGTGCCGACGTGCGTCATGGAAATTTCCTCCCCAACTGCGGACGAATGTGGTCACTGTCCACATCTATGGTACCGCACGATGTTGCTCATGTCAACATTTTGTGGTATAGGGAAGCAGAGATGCGGCGCACACGACCGTACCATCACGGGGATCTGCGGGAGACCCTGCTCGGCGCGGCGATCGATCTGATCGCGGAGGTCGGACCGAGCGGATTCACGCTGCGCGAGGTCGCCCGGAGGGCGGGAGTGTCGCACAACGCGCCGTACCGCCACTTTCGGGATAAGGACGCGCTGCTCGCGGCCGTCGCGGCCCAAGGGTTCCGGGAGCTCACACAGGCGATGCGGGACGCGGTCGCCCCGCGCGCCACGGCGCTCGACCGCCTCCGGCGCGTCGGCTCGGGTTATGTGTCGTTTGCGCTGCGGCGGCCGGCCCACTTTGCGGTCATGTTTGACGCGCCGGCGCCCGCGGCGTTGGATCCGGGGCTGGCGGAGGCCGCGGCGCAGGCATTTGGGACGCTCGTCGAATGCATCGAGGCGTGTCAGCGCGACGGGGCGCTCCCGGCGGGGGACACGCTTCGCCGGGCGCTCGTGGCCTGGTCGCTGGTGCACGGGATTGCCAAGCTCGGGGTCGCGGAACGGCTGCCATTTCACTCGCGGGCGGCCGTGATGGCCTTCGCGACCTTCGCGATCGACCAGTCGCTGCCGGCGCTCGCCTGGGGCAGCGGTCCGGACGCGGGACCGGGGACCGAAGCCCCATCCTCCGACGGGTGACCGGGGGGCACGAGGACCGGGCGTCGAGGGGCCCTGCCGCCCGCCGGGCGCGGGCCGGATAGAGGAAACGCCTGCCACCCGCCGAACTTGGTCACAAGCGACAAGGTGCCCTGCCGCTCGGTACCCTGCGTGGTGTGACCAAGGAGGAGTGGCTGATGAAAAAACTCGCCCTGATCGTTATTGCGATCTTCCTGTTGGGTGTCTGGGGGGTAGTGCCGGGCAGCTCGGCCGGGTACGGCCCTCAGCAGACGGTGGTCGTCGCCAAGGACATCTCGGACGCGATCACGCTGGACCCCAACCTCGCGTACGAGGAGTCCGGCATCGTCGCGGTGCTGCCGATGTATTCCACGCTCGTCAAGTTTCCGATCGGCAAGCTGACGCAGGTCGGACCCGACGTCGCCTCATCGTGGGACGTGAGCAAGGACGGCCGGACGTTCACCTTCCACCTGAGGCACGGTATCAAGTTTTCCAGCGGCAACACGCTGACCGCGGACGACGTGCTGTACAGTTTCCAGCGCGTGGTGACCCTCCCGAAGGATCCCGCGTCCTGGCTGATTACCCAGATGGGGATCGACGATAAGAACGTCGCGACCGCGGTCACGGCGCCCGACCCGTACACGGTGGTGATCAACGTGCCCACCGCGTTCAGCCCCGGGGCGTTCCTGTCGATCATGGCCAACCCGGTCGTGAGCATTGTCGACAGCAAGACGGTGCGTGCCCACATCCAGGGGGGCGACTTCGGGACCGCGTGGCTGAACGATCACTCGGCGGGCAGCGGTCCGTACATGCTCGCGGAGTGGCAGCGCCAGGTAACGATCGATCTCGTCGCCAATCCGAATTACAATCTCGGACCGGCGCCTACGGTCAAGCGCATCGTGTTCCCGAACATTATGGAAAGCACGGTGCAGCAGCAGGTGCTGAACCGGGGTGATGCGGACATCGCCTGGACGCTGACGTCCCAGCAGCTCGCGGATCTGAAGCGCAGCTCGGGGTTCTACGTCGCGTCGACCCCGAACCTGGCCATGGAGTACCTCGGGATGGACGTGAAGAACGTCCCGGCGTTCGGCAAGGCGCAGGTCTTGCAGGCCGTGAAGTACGCCATCGACTACAACGGCATCATCAACGACCTGATCGCGGGCAACGGGGCGCCGCTGCAGGGCGTGATCCCGAAGGGACTGTTCGGGTACGACGCATCACTGCCCGTGCACGACGTGGCGAAGGCGAAGCAGCTGCTGTCGGAGGCCGGCTTCGCCAGCGGGTTCAACGTCGAGCTGCTCGCCTCGACCGGCACGGAGCCGGGCGGCGTGTCCTCCGGCGACCTTGCCTCCAAGATCAAGAACGACCTCGCCGCAGTCGGGATCCGCGTGGACGTGCGGCAGCTGGTGACCTCGGAGAAGCTGGGCCTGTACCGGGCCCAGAAGACCCAGATGATCATTCAGAGCTGGTTCGTCGACTATCCCGACCCGGATGACTTCGCCAAGCCGTTCGCGGACTACACGCAGAAGTCGCTGGCCTGGCGCGTCCAGTTTTACAACGATCCGCTCTCCAAGCTCGCCGAGCAGGCGGGCGGGTTGACGAACACACCTGAGCGGGCCGGGCTCTACAAGCAGATCAACGACGGGATGAATCAGAACGGCCCGTTCGCGATGCTGTACCAGCCGCTGCTGTCGTTCGGGGTGTCGAAGCGGATCCAGAGTCTCGCGTTCGACCCGGTGAACTTCATCGATTTCACGCACATCGTCAAGCAGTAACGCTCGACCGCGGGGGCCGGCGCTGGCCGGCCCCCGCCTCCCACGATGAGCCTCCTGCGCTATCTGGCGCGCCGCGCCGGTCTGACCGTGTTCGTGCTGTTCGGGGTGACGCTGATCACGTTTGTGCTCACCCATGTCGTGCCGGCCGACCCGCTCTCCGCGATCCTCGGCGAGCACGCGCCCCCGGCGCTCTACGCGAAGGTCCGCCACCAGATCGGGCTCGACCGCCCGCTCCCGGTGCAGTACGCGATCTATCTCCGCGGGCTCCTGCGGGGCGATTTCGGGACGTCGATCGCGGATACCCGGCCCGTCGGCGCCGATCTGGCGCAGTACCTGCCGGCGACGGTCGAGCTCGCCTCCAGCGCGCTGTTGTTCGCCGTGATCATCGGCGTGCCCGCCGGCATCATCTCGGCGGTCTACAAGGACGCGTGGCCCGATCAGGTGGCGCGCGTCTTCGCGCTCGGCGGGACGTCGCTGCCCGTATTTTACGTCGGGCTGCTGCTGCTCGGACTGTTTTACTTTCGTCTCGGGATTCTGCCGGGGCCCGGCGAGCTGAGCATCTACACGCCGCCGCCGCCGCCCCTCACCGGGATGGTGGCGGTGGACGCGCTGCTGTCGGGGAACTGGGACGCGTTCGTGGACGCCGTCCGCCACCTCGTGCTGCCGGCGATCGTGCTCGGGTACGCCATCACGGGCCTGATCATGCGGATGATGCGGAGCAGCCTCCTGGAGGTGCTGCGTCAGGACTACGTGCGCACGGCGCGCGCCAAGGGAATCCGCGAAGTGCGCGTCATTCTCCGCCACGGGCTGCGCAACGCGCTGCTGCCCACGGTGACGGTGCTGGGCCTGACGTTCGGAGACCTGTTGTCGGGCGCGATTCTGACCGAGACGATCTTTTCCTGGCCGGGGATCGGCCGGTACGCGACGAACTCCGCCGTGAGCGTGGACGTGCCGGCGGTGCTGGGGGTCACGTTGGTCGCCGCGGTGATTTTTGCGCTGTTCAACCTGGGAGTCGACGTTGTCTACGCCTACCTGGACCCACAGATCCGATACACGTAGCGTGACCCGGGACCGCGGGGCCACGCACGTCGCCTGGCGTGCGGTGCGCCGGAGTCCGCTCACGCTGATCGGCGTGGGATTGATCGCGGCGTTCGTGCTGATCGCGCTGCTCGCCCCGTGGCTCGCCCTTCAAGACCCGCTCGCCCAGGATCTCGCGAAGCGGCTCGGGGCGCCGAGCACCGCGCACCCGTTCGGTCTGGACTCGCTCGGCCGCGACGTCTACAGCCGGGTGGTCTACGGCGCCCGCATCTCCGTCGTCTCCGGCATCACCGTGGTATCGGCCGCTGCCGCGTTCGGCGTCATCACCGGCACCAGCGCCGGCTGGCTGGGGGCGTGGTGGGACGAGTCGCTGATGCGCGTGACGGACATGTTCCTGGCGTTTCCGAGTTTGATTCTGGCCATGGCGATCTCCGCCATTCTGCGACCGAGCCTGACGAACGCCCTGATCGCAATCGCGATTACCTCATGGCCGTCGTATGCACGGGTGATGCGTGCCCAGATCCTGACGCTGCGGACGAAAGACTATGTCGAAGCCGCGCGGGCGCAGGGGGCCACCGACGTCGTCATCATCGTGCGCCATCTCATCCCCAACGCGCTCGCGCCGCTGTTCGTCCAGGCGACGCTCAACATCGGCTCCATCATCCTCATCTCGGCGGGGCTGTCGTTTATCGGGTTCGGGGCGCAGCCGCCGACGCCGGAGTGGGGACTCATGGTCTCCGAAGGGCGCAACTTCCTGATGGACCAGTGGTGGATCGCGACGTTTCCCGCGCTCGCGATTCTGTGCCTCGTGCTCGGGTTCAACTTTGTGGGCGACGGCGTGCGGGATATGCTCGACCCGCGGCTCCGCAAGTTGGGCTGACGCCGGGCGTCGGCGTGCCGTACGCGTCGTCAAATCGACACGGCGGCATCGGTGCGAGTCTCCGGCGAAAAATTTAGGAGCGCACTGTTGGTGCGGCCGGTGCCGTCTTCAGACGCGGCCTCCGGGGCCTACCGTCGGCTGGTGCTCTCCGGCGTCCTGCCCGTCGTTCTTGGGCGACTGCCCGGAGTGAACGTGGCCGACTCTCGGCATCCCGACCGCGGCGTTTGACTCGGCACATCGCCGCGTGCGCTCCATGCATAGTGTATCCCACGATTTCCCGCGTGCCTATCAGTCCGAGAGACTATTTGCGCCGCGCGCGGCCGAGGCGCGTCACCCTCAGGCGGGTCTGCCGTGCGAGCGCGGAATCAGGTTGAGAGGGGATAGGCGTCGGCCCGGGCCGTCGGTATGGTAGACGTGGCGGAGTTCCATCTCTGTTTTGGTGAGAACTTCGACCCGCGGGACCGGTGGAGGGGCGGCGGGTGCCGACCCGCCCAGCGGCGGTACGCGGGAGACTAGCACGGCGGGGGGGACGCGATGAAACCAGTCACGAGAAGGTCGTTCCTGAGCCAGAGCGGGTTGCTCCTCGGAGGCGTGGTGGCAGCGCCGCTGGTAGGGGTGCTGCCGACCGGCGCGGCGGCCGCAGATGCCGAGACCGCGACGCGCATCAGCGTCGCGCATTGGGGCCCGTTCAGCGCCCAGGTGGCAGGGGGACGGTTGATGAAGACGGTGCCGTTCGCCACGGATCGCTACCCGAACGTGATGGTCACAGTGATGCCGGATCTGCTGTACGCTCCGAACCGCGTGAAGTACCCGATGATCCGCCAGGGCTTCTACAAGAACCGGTCGCAGAGCGACACGACGCAGCGGGGCCTCGAGCCGTTCGTGCGCGTGTCGTGGGACGAGGCGCTCGACATCGTCGCCGGCGAGCTGAAGCGCGTGAAGACCCAGTACGGCAACCGGTCGATCTATTCGGCGCAAGGCTGGCAGAGCGCCGGGAACTTTCACAGTGCCGGCGGGGCCGTACAGCGTCTGTTGGGCATGTACGGCGGCTACGTGTTCCGGATCAACTCGTACAGCGCGCCGGTGCTGCCGGTGATCACGCCGCACATCTTGGGCGATGCGGCGCCGCGGCAGTCGGCATGGCCGGTGATTCTCCAGCACAGCACCCTGATCGTATTCTTCGGGCACGATCCGCTCCGGAACGCGGAGATGCGTTCGGGCGGGAACGGCACGCACTTCGACATGGCATGGATCGCGCAGCTGCGGGACGCGAAGATCCCGGTGGTCTCGATCAACCCGGTGGAAGGGGACACGGACCAGTACCTGCGGCCCGAGCGGATCGCGATCCGGCCGAACACGGACACGGCGCTGATGCTGGGCCTTGCGCACGTGCTGTACACGGAGAACCTGTACGACAAGGCGTTTCTGGACAAGTACACGGTGGGGTTTGCGCAGTTCGCGGACTATCTGAGCGGGAAGAGCGACGGGCAGGCGAAGTCGCCGGAGTGGGCGGCCGCGATCACGGAGGTGCCGGCCGAGACGATTCGCACGCTCGCGCGCCGGATGGCTAAGTCGCGCACGATCACGATGGGCGGATACTCCATGCAGCGGGCGTCGCACGGCGAACAGCCGATCTGGATGCTCGTGACCCTTGCGTCGATGCTGGGGCAGATCGGCCTTCCGGGCGGCGGGCTGCAGGCTGACTCGCCGAGCAGCGGGTTGGGGCTGCCGATCGGCAGCGCGCCGAGCGTGGCGGGGCTGCCGACCGGGGTCAACCCCGTGAAGGACTTCGTGCCGCTCAACCTGTGGGTCGACCTGATCCAGAGTCCGGGGAAGACGGTGGACTACGACGGGCGGAAGCTGACGTATCCGGACATCAAGCTGGTGTACCTGGCGGGGTCGAACCACTTGAATCAGGCGCAGTTCACGAACCGGGCGTTCGTGGCGTGGCAGCGGCCGGAGGTCACGATCGTGCACGACTACGTGTGGACGCCGACCGCGCGGCATGCCGACATCGTGCTGCCGGCGACGACGACGATGGAGCGCAACGACCTCTGCAGCACGGACCGGTTCATCATCGCGATGCAGCAGGTGGTGCCGCCGCTGTTCGAATCGCGCAGCGACTTCGACATCTGTGCGGGGCTGGCACCCCGGCTGGGCCTTGGCGACCGGTACACGGAGGGCAAGGACGAGATGGCGTGGCTGCGGCAGTTCTACGGGGCGGCCGTGCAGCAGGCTCAGGAGCGGGGTCTGACGATGCCGGACTTCGACACGTTCTGGAAGCAGGGGTACCTGGAATTCCCGGTCACGGACGCCGCCAACCAGGTGGTCGCGTACGCGGAGTTCCGCGCCGACCCGGCGAACAACCCGCTCGGGACGCCGTCGGGGAAGATCGAGCTGTACTCGAGCACGATCGCGGGGTTCAACTATGACGACACGCCGCCGCACGCGACGTGGCTGCCGCCGACGGAATGGCTGGGGAGTCCGGAGACGGCGCAGTACCCGCTGCACCTGCTATCGTCGCACCCGAAGAACCGGCTGCACTCGCAGTTGGATCAGACGGGGCTGCGGCACGCGTATGAGGTGGCGGGGCGGGAACCGCTCTGGATTAGCCCCCAGGACGCGGCGGCGCGGGGGATCATGAACGGCGACGTGGTGCGGGTGTTCAACGGGCGGGGGCAGACGCTGGCGGGGGCGCTGGTGACGGCGCGGGTGCGGCGGGGCGTGATGGTGCTGAACGAGGGGGCGTGGTCGGATCCGCTGACGCCGGGGTCGGTGGGGACGCTGGACCGGCACGGGAACGTGAACAACCTGACGACGGACACACCGAGTTCGAAGTTGTCGGGCGGGAACCCGACGAACTCGGTGCTGGTGCAGGTGGAGAAGTACGTGGGGACGCCGCCGGTGGTGACGACGTTCACGCCGCCCGCAGGGGCATAGAGCGCACGCACGGACGGCGAGGGGACCGCGGGCACAGGGGCTTCCACCGGCCCTGTGCCCGTCCTGGTTAGGTACCCGCAGCGCTGCCGACGGCCGAGACAAACCTGGCCGTAATGGCCTCAGGCATCGTGATCGCGCGGCCGACGACCACCGCAAACGCGCCGGCGCGGCGCGCCGCCGCGGCCTCCTCCGGCGTTGAGATCCGTCCTTCGGCCACGATCGGAACGGCGAGGGCCTGGGCGAGTTCGCGAATCAGCTCGAGATCGGGTCCGCTCATCTGCCGGCTGTGCGGAGTGTAGCCCGCCATCGTAGTGGCGACGACATCGGCCCCGCTCGCGGCAGCCCCGAGCCCCTCGTCCAGGCTCGAGACATCCGCCATCACCGGGATCCCGCATTCCGCGTGAATGCGGGCGATGAGGGCGGCCAGCGGGTCGGCGGTCCGGTCCGTGCCGCGCTCTCGCGTCGCCTGCAGCGCGATGAGGTCCGCTCCGGCGTGCGCGATGGCGTGCGCCTCCGCGAACGTCGGCGTAATGTACACCGGTCGATCGCGGGCGACCTTGTAGAGTCCGATGATCGGCAGGGTGACCACGCGGCGGACCGCGGCGATGTCCGCCGGGCCGTCGATGCGGACGCCCACGGCACCGCCGCGCTCGGCACATCGTGCGAGCGCGGCGATCATGTCCGGATCACGCAGGGGACTGTCCGGCAGCGCCTGGCACGACACGATCAGGCCGCCCCGCAGCCGGTGCTCCCACCCGGAGCTCACGGCGCGGTCGACCGCAGTTCCCACGTCGCGGCGAGCAGTGCGAGCCGCTCGGGGGTGTGCGGCACACCCGCCGCGCGCAGCGCCAGCAGCAGAGCGCCCGCGGCCGGGTCGTACCGCGGGGGCACGAGAACCGCCCCGGGGGCGCGGGAGGCGAGCGCCTCGCGCAGCGGATGCAGGATGGTCGCGCCGGCGTCGAACACCCCACCCACCGGTGCGACCGCGGTGGCGCCATCAGGCCAGTGAAGGCGGTGGGTCACCGCCGCCGCAAGGTTCGCCAGCGCCGTGGCGGCCTCCGCGACGAGGCGCCGGGCGACGGGATCGCCCGCGGCGGCCGACTCCGTGACCACGGCGGCCAGCCGAGCGATCACGGCGCGGTCGAGACGTCCTTGGTAATACTCCCACGTGATCGCGGCCAGGTCCATGCCGACCACCGCAGGGATGTGCTCGACCAGGTTCGTGTCCGGCCCGGTGCCGTCGCGGGCGTGGAGCGCGGCGTGCACGCCGCCGCGGCCCAACGCGAACGCGCTGCCGTCGTCTCCGAAGAGGTAGCCCCAGCCCCCGGCGCGGGCGACGCGGCCGTCGGGATCCAGGCCCACGGCGATCGACCCGGTCCCGGCGATGACCATGACACCGGACCCGCAGGCCAGGGCGCCGGCGAGCGCAATCCAGGAATCCTCATGGATGAGCACCGTCTCGGCCTTGAGCAGATCCGCAGCGACCTCCGCGAACGCATCCGCACGCTCGCTGCCTGCCACGATTCCGGTCATGCCGAACTGGACCGCACGGTACTCGATCGTCCCGAGCCCGGCTGCCCGCAGTGCCGCCTGGATGGCCCCGCCGACCGCGGCGCGCGCGCGCTCTCGTCCGCCGGGCGCGAGGATGTGGTTGCTGGCGTACCCGCGGCCGATGCCGAGGACTGCGCCGTCATCGTCGCACACCGCGCAGCTTGTGCTGGAGGCACCGCCGTCGACCCCGAGGAAATATCCCATGCGGCACTCGGGTTCGGGGACGCGCAAAACGGTTCCTCCACTCATCCTCCGTAGGCGCGCGGGAGGACGGGGTAGCATGGTCGCGAATATCGAGCGACCGGCTTCTCTGCGCGAGGGGCCGTTTCCCGGAGATCCTTGACGCCGACGGCTCCAGACCGCGGTGAGTCGCGTCGACCGGATGTGCGAATCGACGCGCACGGAGAGTGGCGTGAAAGGCTGTGCGTTTGGGAGCACGGGGGCGCGCGAGACCGCGCCGAGACGTCGCGGACCGCTCGGCGAGCGGTTCGATCGCGCGTTTCAGTACTGGGCGCTCCTGCCGGCCCTGTTGGTGTTGCTGGCGCTCACCGTGTTCCCGCTCCTCGAGTTGGTCGGCATGAGCTTCTCGACGGTGTCCTTCGGCCAAGGGCAGGTCATTTGGACGTGGTCGGGCCTCGACAATCTCCGCACGTTGCTGCGCGACCATGTGTTTTTCGCCGCGATCGGCAACACGATCGTGTTTGTTGTCGTGACGGTCGTGGTGGAAACCGTGCTCGGGTTCACCTTGGCGCTGCTCGCGAGTGAAGTCGGGAGAGCGGCCGGTCTTGCACGGCAACTGTTGATGATTCCAATCCTGGTGCCCGGCATCGCGATCGGCACGATCTGGAGTCTGATGTACAACTACGAAACCGGGATTTTCAACGTCGTCCTGCGATTCCTGCACCTGCCGGCCCAGAGCTGGACCGCGAATCCCCACCTGGCGCTTCCTTCGATCATGGTTGTCGATATCTGGCACTGGACGTCGTTTGTGTTTCTCTTGATGCTCGCCGGCTTCGAATCGTTGCCCGCCGAGCCGATCGAGGCCGCGCGCGTGGACGGGGCGTCGGGATGGCAAGTGCTCCGGTATGTCGTCCTTCCGCTGCTGCGACCGACGATTCTCGTGGCGGTGCTCTTTCGGACGATTTTTGCCTTCAAGGTGTTCGATGAGGTCTTTCTGTTGACCGGCGGCGGCCCCGGGACGGCTTCCGAAGTGATCAGCTTCTACATTTATCAGGTGTTTTTTCCGCAGTCCCGCATGGGCTACGCCGCGTTTCTCTCCGTTGTCACGATCCTCACGACCGTGGTATTTGTGGCGGTCTACCTACGCGCGGCCCGCCGCCGAGAGGCGCGCGCGTGAGGATCTTCGGCCGGCGCTCGCCGGCGCTCGCACTGCCGGTCCTCGCCCTCGGCGTGCTTGTTACGTTGATCCCCTTCGTCCTGACGTTCCTCACGTCGATCAAGTACCAGATCGATATCCTCACCGGGGCGTGGGTGTTCCGGCCGACGCTGGACAATTACACCCACCTATTTTTTAGTCTGCAGTCCAATTTCATCGTGAACACGGTCAATAGCCTCGTGGTGGCGAGCGTCGCCACGGCGTTGGTGGTGGTGGTGGCGGCGCTTGCGGGCTACAGCCTGGAGCGGTTTCGTTGGCCGCGACACACGGCCGCGATCGTCGCCGGGTGGGTGTTAATCTTCCACATGGTGCCCGGTGTCACGATCGTTGGCCCCTACTACCTCTTGTTCCGTGCGCTCGGACTGTACGACACCCGGCTCGCGCTCATCCTATCCTACCTGGTGCTCAACCTGCCGATGGCCGTCTGGATCGTGCAGAGCTTCGTGGGCGACCTGCCGACGGAGCTAGAGGAGGCGGCCCACATCGACGGGGCCTCGAACGTCCGGACGTTTGTCCAGATCGTTGCCCCGCTGATCGCTCCGGGACTCGCGGCCGTCGCGATTCTGAGTTTTGTGTTTAGCTGGAACGAGTTTCTCTTCGCCCTGAACCTGACGGCCACGAACGCCGTGACGATTCCGGTCGGCATCGCCAAGTACGCGCAGCAGTACGTCATCCGCTACGGCGACATGAGCGCGGCCGCATTTTTTGCCACGATCCCGGCGATCATCGTCGTCGTTCTGGCGCAGCGGCAGATCGTGCGGGGGCTGACCCTGGGCGCCCTCAAGTGAGCGGTCGGGACGCGCTGCCGGTCTCTGTGCGGCGTACGCGCGCGGCCGGCCTCATGCGCGTTCGGGTGGGCGTCTTGGGCGCGGGCTCCATCAGCGCGTACCACATCCGAGGGCTGCAGGACGCGGGCGCCGCGGTCGTCGCGTTGTTTAGCCGCGACGGCGAGAGGGTGCAGGCCGAGGCCCGGAGGCATGGCGTTCCCATGGCGACAACCCGGTACCAGGATATTCTGGACCGGCGCGATATTGATGCCGTGGTGATCGCCACGCCGGATTTCACCCACGCGCCCATGGCCGTGGACGCGGCGCGCGCCGGGAAGGCCATTTTGCTGCAGAAACCGATGGCGCGCAACCGCGCGGAATGTCTCGAGATCATGGCCGCTGCGGAGCACGCCGGGGTGTTGCTGTGCGTCAGTTTCATGCACAGATACTTCCCCGAGATCGAGACGATCCGCCGGCTGCTTGCGGAAGAGGCGCTGGGGTCGCTGGCCATGGTGTCTCAGCGCAACGCGACCCCCGGGGCGGATTGGGCGGCATGGTTCTACCGCAAGGACCAGGCGGCAGGCGGGGTCGTGATGCAGCTCGGCAGCCACGGGATCGATCTGCTGCGGTACCTCTTTGGCGAGATTCGGGCGGTCCAGGCGACAACCGCGAGGACCGTGCACGAACGCACCATCCGGGAGGGTCGGGTGGTGGTGCCCGAACTCGAAGACGTGGCGCTCGCGCTCTATACGTTTGACAGCGGGCTGCGAGGCGTCCATGAGATGTGCTATGCCGAACGCGCCGGCACCGATCGGTTCCGCCTGGAGATCTACGGGACACGCGGAACGGCGTGGCTGCGTACCGAGCGCGGGCCGCTGGCGGTGCACCGTGACAGCGGGTGGGTCGCGCCGGAGATTGTTCCCGAAGACGTCGGGCTGCGGCAGCATCGCCATTGGCTGGCGATGGTGAGGGGCGAGGCACCGCCTGATCGGTCTGCCCACGACGGGTTGGCGGCGGTGGTGATCGCCGAGGCGATCTACCGTGCCGCTGAGACACACGCGGAGGAGATTATCAGATGACGCGACCGCCAAACATCGTGTACCTGCATTCCCACGACACCGGGCGCTACGTGCGTCCATTTGGCCATGACGTCCCGACCCCGAACATCCAGGCGCTCGCGGAAGACGGAATGCTCTGCCGGCAGGCATACAGCGCCGCGCCGACGTGTTCGCCGAGCCGCGCCGCACTGCTGACCGGGCAGTATCCGCATACGAACGGCATGCTCGGATTGGCGCATCGCGGATTCGCTCTGTACGACTACGGCCGTCACCTGGTGCATACGTTGCGTACGGCCGGATACTACAGCGCCGCCGTCGGGGTGCAGCACATCGCGCGCCGGACGGTCCGCGTCGGATACGATGCGACCCTCGCCGCAGCGAGCCGGTGCGCGCGAGACGTGGCGTCGGCCGCCGCGGCATTTCTTACGCAGCCGCCTGACCGGCCGTTTTTCTTGTCCGTGGGGTTCTGGGAGACCCACCGTGAATTTCCGCCGCCCGGAGCCGCCGCGGACCCGCGCTATTGTCTGCCTCCGCCAACGCTGCCCGACACGCCGGCCATCCGGTGCGATGTCGCCGCGTTCAACGCCAGCCTCCGGGCGCTCGACGAGGGAGTCGGGGAGGTCCTGCGCGCGATCGACGGCCGAGGAGGAGCGGGAGAGACGCTGGTCATCTTTACGACCGACCACGGGCCGCCGTTTCCCGGGATGAAGTGTACGTTGACGGACCACGGCATCGGCGTGACGCTGGTGCTGCGGGGTCCCGGGGGCTTCACCGGCGGACGGGTCTGCGACGCGCTGGTGTCTCATATCGACTTGTTTCCGACGCTCTGCGAGTTGCTCGGGATTTCCGCCCCCGGCTGGGTGCAGGGGACGTCGCTGCTGCCTCTGGTGCGCGGGGATGCGGACGAGGTCCGCGATCAGGTCGTGGCTGAAATCAACTACCACGCGGCGTACGAACCGCAGCGTGCCGTGCGCACGCGCCGGTACAAGTACATCCGGCGCTTTGACGGCCGTGCGACACCGGTGCTCGCGAACACGGACGACAGCCCCGGAAAAGACCTGTGGCTCGCGTCTGGGTGGCGGGATCGTCCGGTCACCGCGGAGCAGTTGTACGACCTGGTCTTTGATCCCGGGGAGGCGTGCAACGTCGCCGAATCGCCGGCCTACGCGGCCGCGCTGCTCGAGATGCGGGCGCGCCTCGAGCGGTGGATGGCGGAGACCGACGATCCACTTCGCACCGGCCGTCTGCCGGTCCCCGCCGGCGCGGTGGCGAACGATCCGGATCAAGTGTCGCCCCGCGGGCCCGCGCGGCCCCTGTCGTGACCGCCTGGCGGCGCGCGGGGCCGATCGGGCATGCGGCGGGGCCGCGCGTGGCAGGATACTCCGACCGGAGGTTGTGCATATGATTCGCGTGTTGTACGTGGGAGACGGCTCGATTCGGCTCGAGACCGAGGTGAAGGGTGCCGAGGTGACCCAGTACGTCAGCCGCGTGAAAGATGCGGCCCGCCATCTGCGAAACGCGCTCGCGTCCGATCCCGACATCAGGGTCACGCACCTGCCGCCGTACCTGACCTTCATGCAGTTTCCCGAAACGGCGGAGGCGCTCCGCGCCGACTACGACGTGGTCATCCTCAGCGACATTGGGGCCGACACCTTTACGACCTATCCGCTGGAGGAGGGGCAGCCGCTCCGCCCTCGGCCGAACCGCATGCGCGAACTGACGCGGTTTGTCCGCGAGGGAGGCGGGCTGATTTATGCGGGCGGGTACGTCAGCTTTCAGGGCCGCAACGGGGCGGCGCACTGGTACGGGACGGCGCTCGCCGAGGCGCTGCCGCTCGAGGTACTGAACGTCGTGGACGATCGTGAGGATACGCCGGAAGGCGTACGCCCTCGTATTCTGAAGGCGGACCATCCGGTCACGCGGGATATTCCTTGGGAGGACTGTCCGGTCTTCTTCGGCTACAACAAGTCTAAGCTCAAGCCCGGGGCAGTGTTGTTGGCCACGATCGAGGAGTACCCGCTCCTGGCGGTCGGCACCTTCGGCCGGGCCCGCGTGCTCGCGTTCAGCTCGGACCCGTGTCCGCATTGGGGCGAATACTTCACGAGGTGGAACCAGTATGCCCGCTTTTGGACCGGCGCGGTACGCTGGGTCGGCGGCGCCGAACGATAACGCGCGCGGGTTGGCCGCCGACGGCCGCGCTCAGCCGCGCTTCGTCGGGTACCCTCCCTTTTGCAAGATGCCGTAGATGTCTTGGGCCATCGCGTCGGCCGCTTGGTCGACGGACATCTGGCCCGCGTACAGCTGATTCACGTGCAGCTCGATGCTGTCCGTAATCTGCGGGCCTTCCGGAATGCGGACGTTTTCGTGGATGTACGAGGTGCTCGCGGCCATGGCCTTCATCCAGCGGAATTGGGGCTGGTTGGCAAGATCGGACTTGTACACGTCCTGGCGCACCGGGATGGCCCCGAATTTCGTGTACTGGATCTGTGCGTCTTTCGTGAGCGCCCACTGTAAGAAGGTCAGCGCCGCCTTCTTCCGCGCGTCCGGGAGGTTGTGAGGAATCGACATGACCCAGATGCCAGACGTCGTCGCGTGCACCCCGTTCGCCGCCCTCGGCATCACCGTGACGTTGACCTTGTTGACGACGGCCGAACTCTGAGGGTCGTCGAGCAACGGGAAGGTCGCGATCACCGCGTTCGCCATCGCCAACTTGCCGCTCGCCAACAGTTGGGTCAGTTCGGCGTTGCCGAGTCCCGCGAGATTCGGCGGTCCATAGGATTTGAGCAGGTCGTCGCATTCCGCGAGGGACGCCTTGGCCGCGGCGCTGTCGATCGTCACGGCCCAGTCGGCCGGCGGATTGGCGACCCAGTCGCTCTTATGGGCGCGGAGGAACGCAAACCAGTCAAACCCGCACGACCATCCCGCCCGCTGGCCGCGCTGGGCAAACCCGTACATGTTCGGCGGATTGTGGAACCGCTTCGCCGCCGCGGCGACGTCAGTCCAGGTCTCCGGCGGTTTGAGCCCCGCCTGCTGGAAGAGGTCCGCGCGGTAATAGAGCGCCTGGATGTTCCCGTTGATCGGGAGGCCGAGCAGGGCGCCGTCCGGGGTCGAGTACTTCTTCTGAAAGTTCCACCGGGTCGAGTAGACGTACTCGATAATATTGGGATCCAGCTGGAAACTGGGATCGATCGACTTGATCGGGGACACAAACCCGCCCGCGTAGAACGTCGCGTACCACGCTTCGTTCAAATTCACGATGTCGAAGGTGCTTTCGGGGCCGGTGACCGTGTTGCGCGTTTGCTCGAGCATGCCGGTGAACGGCGTGACGGTGAGTTTGACTTGATTGCCCGTTGTTTGCTGGTACAGCTGTACCAGCTGCTCAAAGCCGTGGTACCAGGGCGAGTCGTTGATCAAGATGTTGATCGGGCCGACCTTCGGAACCGCCGCCGATGCCGCGTCCCCAGACGCCAGGCCGGCCAGGGCGAGGGCCGCGGCGGCCAGCACGTCGCGTCGCGTGAGTGTGGCATTCATGCTTGAACCTCCTCGAGTTCCGCTGGTTCCATCCCTCGGTGCGCCCGCAGCGGGGCGCCCGGTCGCGAAGTTCTGCGCCGGTCCGGAAAGTCCTCGCCCACGGCGCGGACGGGTCATGCACGTCCATCGGTGACAGTGCATGGTCAGGTTCGGAGCGTTGGAAAAATTCGAGGAGCGCACCTACTAGAACGGCCTGTGCCATCTTCAGGCGTGGTCCTCGGGGTCTCCCGTCGGCTGGTGCTCTCCGGGATCGTGCCCAAGCCCGCTCGGGCGCCGGTCCGAAGTGAACGTGGCCGATGCGTAACTCCCGCGACCGCGGCATGTGATCCGGCACGTCGCCGTGTGCGCTCCACCCACACTGTATCGGAGTTTGCGCAGCGCGCCTATCCGTCCGAGGCAGTAATTTTCGTCCCGCACGGTCGTGCCGCGCCCGACGCGTCGCCCACGCGGCCGTACGCGGAATCGGGTTGAGAGCGGATGCACGCCGGCCCGGGCAGTCGGTATGGTGTAGGGGGTCGTGGACCGGGTGCACGTGCGACCCGCGGTCTACGAACCAACACGGATGGGGAGGTCGCGATGAAGCCAATTACCAGAAGGTCGTTCCTGAGTCAGAGCGGGCTGCTCGTCGGAGGCACCATGGTGGCACCGCTGATGGGGGCGTTGCCCGTCGGCGCGGCGGCCGCGGATGCTCCACCCGGCACGCGCCTGGGCGTTGCCCATTGGGGCCCGTACAGTGGTCAGGTCGTGGGCGGCCGGCTCGTGAAGACGGTGCCGTTCGCCACGGATCGCTACCCGAACGCGATGGTCACGGCGATGCCGGATCTGCTGTATGCCCCGGATCGCGTGAAGTACCCGATGATCCGTCAGGGCTTCTACAAGAACCGGTCGCAGAGCGACGCGACGCAGCGGGGCCTCGAGCCGTTCGTGCGCGTGTCGTGGGACGAGGCGCTCGACATCGTCGCCGGCGAGCTGAAGCGCGTGAAGACCCAGTACGGCAACCGGTCGATTTATTCGTCGCAGGGCTGGCAGAGCCCGGGCAACTTTCACAGCGGCGGCGGGGCCGTGCAGCGGATGTTGACGATGTACGGCGGGTTTGTGTTCCGGATCAACTCGTACAGCGCACCGGTGCTGCCGGTGATCACGCCGCACATCTTGGGCGATGCGGCGCCGCGGCAGTCGGTCTGGCCGGTCATCCTGAAAAACACCACGCTCATCGTCACGGTGGGATACGACCCGCTGCGCAACGCCGAGATGCGGTCCGGAGGCTCCGCCGGACACTTCGACATGGAGTGGATCGCACGGCTGCGGGACGCGAAGATCCCGGTGGTCTCGGTCAACCCGGTGGAATCGGACACGGACCAGTACCTGCGGCCCGAGCGGATCGTGATCCGGCCGAACACGGACACGGCGCTGATGCTGGGCCTTGCGCACGTGCTGTACACGGAGAACCTGTACGACAAGGCGTTTCTGGACAAGTACACGGTGGGATTTGCGCAGTTCGCGGACTACCTGAGCGGGAAGAGCGACGGGCAGGCGAAGTCGCCGGAGTGGGCGGCCGCGATCACGGAGGTGCCGGCCGAGACGATTCGCACGCTTGCGCGCCGGATGGCCAAGTCCCGGACGATGCTGATCGGAGGATATTCGCTGCAGCGGTCGTCGCACGGCGAGCAGCCGATCTGGATGCTCATTACGCTGTCATCGATGCTCGGCCAGATCGGCCTTCCGGGCGGCGGACTGCAGTGCGACTTCCCGGGTGCGCTGGGCGTGCCGTTCGGGAGCGCGCCGAGCGTGCCGGGGCTGTCCGCGGGCGTCAATCCCGTGAAGGACTTCGTGCCGCTCAACCTGTGGATCGACCTGATCCAGAGTCCGGGGAAGACGGTGGACTACGACGGGCGGAAGCTGACGTATCCGGACATCAAGCTGGTGTACCTGGCGGGGTCGAACCACTTGAATCAGGCGCAGTTCACGAACCGGGCGTTCGTGGCGTGGCAGCGGCCGGAGGTCACGATCGTGCACGACTACGCGTGGACGCCGACCGCGCGGCATGCCGACATCGTGCTGCCGGCGACGACGACGATGGAGCGCAACGACCTGTTCAACACCGACCGGTTTATCATGGCGATGCAGCAGATGGTGCCGCCGCTGTTCGAATCGCGCAGCGACTTCGACATCTGCGCCGGGCTGGCGTCCCGTCTCGGCTTCGGTCAGCAGTACACGGAGGGCAAGGACGAGATGGCGTGGCTGCGGCAGTTCTACGGGGCGGCCGTGCAGCAGGCTCAGGAGCGGGGTCTGACGATGCCGGACTTCGACACGTTCTGGAAGCAGGGGTACCTGGAGTTCCCCACCCCGGATGCCGCCAACGAGGTGGTCGCGTACGCGCAGTTCCGCGCCGACCCGGCGAACAACCCGCTCGGGACGCCGTCGGGGAAGATCGAGCTGTACTCGAGCACGATCGCGGGGTTCAACTATGACGACACGCCGCCGCACGCGACGTGGCTGCCGCCGACGGAATGGCTGGGGAGTCCGGAGACGGCGCAGTACCCGCTGCACCTGCTATCGTCGCACCCGAAGAACCGGCTGCACTCGCAGTTGGATCAGACGGGGCTGCGGCACGCGTATGAGGTGGCGGGGCGGGAACCGCTCTGGATTAGCCCCCAGGACGCGGCGGCGCGGGGGATCATGAACGGCGACGTGGTGCGGGTGTTCAACGGGCGGGGGCAGACGCTGGCGGGGGCGCTGGTGACGGCGCGGGTGCGGCGGGGCGTGATGGTGCTGAACGAGGGGGCGTGGTCGGATCCGCTGACGCCGGGGTCGGTGGGGACGCTGGACCGGCACGGGAACGTGAACAACCTGACGACGGACACGCCGAGTTCGAAGTTGTCGGGCGGGAACCCGACGAACTCGGTGCTGGTGCAGGTGGAGAAGTACGTGGGGACGCCGCCGGTGGTGACGACGTTCACGCCGCCCGCCGGGGCGTAGGGAGCGCGCACGGACGGCGAGGGGACCGCGGGCACAGGGGCTTCCACCGGCCCTGTGCCCCGGGTGCGTCCGGGACGGAGGCCCGGGCCCGGTCCGGTTGTGTCAGGAGCACCGTGGTGGGCCGCCGCGGCGGCCTATTTCAGCATCGGGACCGCCTGTTTCGCGAACTGTTCGACCGACTGCTTGGTGGCCTTGCCGATCAGCTCGTTGTCGAAGTTGTCCACCGACACGTCGGACCACCACGGCCCGACCCAGGTGGATCCGCCGGTCTGTGTGATCTGCCCCTTGCCCTGGGGCTGCCCGATCACCTGTCCACCCGTCACGTCCAGCACTTTGCCTTTGAGGTCCACAGTGGCCGATTGCTGGACGATCGTCGCTACGAGGACGGTCGCGCTGTGGTACTCCCAGTTGAACTGGTCGATCTCTCCCATCACCACGTAGGCGGCCCCCAGCGATTGTCCAATCTTCTGGGCGGCCCCCGCGTCAAGCACTCCCTGCGTCCCCACGTTGGCGCTCTGCAGCGCGGTTTCCACCTGCCCGCGCGCTAAGACCTGCACCGCGGCGTCGTTCCTGAGCTCTGAGATCAGCCGATCGGTCACGACCTGGCTCGTGTTCGTCCATCCGTGCACGTCGTCCTGGAAATCCACGACGGCCACGATCTTGCGGGTGTCCTGGGCGCCCGCGGCCGTGGCCGCACACAGCGTCGCCGCCAGGGCACCGGCAATCAGCGCTCTCCGCATCATGATCTCCTCCCGTTCGTCGACGGACAGGCGTGTCGGGTACTTGGAGAGTTCCACGGCGGTTTCCTCCAGACGCCGTGCGGACGCGTCCGCGCGTTCCTCAGCGCTGCGCCGCGGCCTGGGGCACCGGGCGCACGGCACGATGAGAGGAGTTCAGAAACGTAGGACGGAAGGTTCACGGCGAGTGCTTGTGCCTCTCCTGGAGCGCGGCCGGGTGCGCGGTGGGAGCGCGCTCCGGGCGTCAGACTGGAGACGTTGTGTTCATGCCGCTGCGATGACTGACCGCGTGCTTCCCGAGGTCTCCGCCACCGCGCTGGATGGACCCACGTACGTGTTTGCGGGGCCGGCGTCGGCATCGTGCCGCGTGACCGGCATCGCCCGCGATACCGTCAGGGTTCGTGTCACGACGACGCCGCACGAGGAATGGGAGCGCGCCGTGGCGGTGACGGACCCGCCGCTCCTCGCCGAGGTGCGGACCGACGCCGCGACGGTCCGGCTCGCGTGGGGCGTGCTGGCGCTCGACGTGTCCCTCGCGCCGTTCTGGCTGCGCTGGAGCAGCCGCGGGCGGCCCCTGACTTCCGACCATCCCTATCTCGCGTACACCCGCCGGGACGGATGGATCCGCCACACGATGACCAGGGCGCTCCAGGATGTGTACTTCGGCCTGGGCGAAGTGAGCGGCGACCTCAACCATCACCACCGGCGATACCGGCTGGAGCCCACGGACGCGTGCGGCTATAACGCCGAATGGTCGGATCCGCTGTACAAACACTGGCCGCTGTACCTGACGCGGACGCCGCACGGCTCGTATTTCGCGATCCTGTACGACGTCCCGTGTCGGATGGTGGTGGACTTTGGTGCGGAGATTCACCATTACTACGGCCCGTTTCGGTACGCGGAGATGCAGGCCGGCGGTCTGGAGTACTACCTGATCGGCGCCGAGACGCTGCCCGCACTGGTGGGACGCATCACCGACCTGATCGGACGGCCCGGGCTGCCGCCGCGGTGGAGCCTGGGCTACCTGCACTCCGGGATGGCATACGCCGACGACGCCGATCCGGAGGCGGCCCTCGTGCGCTTCGCCGACCGCTGCCGGGCCGAAGACCTCCCCTGCGACGGCATTCAGCTGGGATCCGGCTATACGCTCCGGGACGGCAAGCGCTACGTGTTCCACTGGAATCGCGACCGCATCCCGGATCCGGGACGCTTTGTCGCGGCGCTCACGGGGCGTCGGCTCCACGTCGTCGCGAATATCAAGCCGGCGCTGCTGACCGATCACCCCGACTACGCGCGGCTGGCCGAGCAGGGGGGGTTCGTGCGCAACGCCGCCGGAGACTCCGTGCGCGAGGGCTTTTGGGACGGAGACGCCTCCTGGCCGGATTTCACGCAGCCCGCGGTCCGCGCCTGGTGGAAGGCCGGGGTGACGTCGCAGCTTCTGGCCCACGGCATCGAGGGCGTCTGGAACGACAACAACGAGTACGCGGTCGGGGACGCGTTCACGGCGGATGGGGCCCCGGCGCACGCCGCGGTCCAGATGCGGCTCATGGCGCAGGCCTCGTACGAGGCCCTTCGGGAGTGGGCTCCCGAGGCGCGGCCGTTCCTTATTACCCGCTCGGCGTCGATCGGCACGCAGCGGTACGCGCAGACCTGGTCCGGGGACAACAGCACGTCCTGGCGCACGGTGCGCTACAACCTCCCGATGGGCCTCGGGCTGGCGCTCTCGGGGTTCGCGGCGACCACGCACGACGCCGGAGGTTTCTTTGGGGACGCGCCCACGCCCGAACTCTTCGTCCGATGGATCCAGCAGCTGATCTTCCACCCGCGCTTCTACATGAATTCCTGGAAGACCCCGCCGACGGAGCCGTGGATGTACCCGGAGGTGTTTCCGTTCGTGCGGGAGGCGATCCGGCTGCGCTACCGGCTGCTGCCGTATCTGTACAGCCTGTTTGTCGAACACAGCCGGACGGGCGCGCCGATTCACCGGCCGCTCGCCTACGCCTTTCCGGACGATCCCCGCTGCCTCGAGGAATCCGCCGTGTTCATGCTCGGGCCGTCGCTGCTGGTCCCCGGCGTGTTCGAGCCCGGCGTGCGGGGGGCTCGGGTCTACCTGCCGGGCACCGAGGGCTGGTACTCGTTCGATCAAACCCGGTATTACGCTCCGGGCGACCAGGACGTGGCCCTGCCGCTGGAGCATCCTACGGTGCTGGCGCTGGCCGGCAGTCTGGTCCCGCTCGGTGATCCCGCCGCGGCCGCGACCGACGGGCGGCCGGAGCGCCGGGAGGTGCGGGTGTTCCCCCACCGCGGCCGCGGGACCGCGGAGGCCGTCGTTTACGAGGACGATGGAACCTCGATGGAGTACACTCGAGGCGGGTACAGCGAGCTCTGTTTCCGCATCGCGTGTGAGCAGGCGAGCATCCGCCTCGGCCTGACCATACGTCACGACGGATACGCACTACCGTATCGAGAGATCACATTTAGGTTGCCTGCCGGCGAAGGGAGGAGCGTGGAGGTTGAGGGCGCGCTTGCGGTCGCGGATGCCGGGATCCAGCCGGACGGATCGCGATACGTGACCGCGGCGATTCAGCGGTGAGTCGCGAAATAAGGGAGGGGAACTATGAGACGGCTGCTTCTGGTCGGCCTTGCCATCGTCAGCCTCGTGGCGGCATCGATTGGAATGGGCACCGCCGCCCCGACGGTGGATACCCTGCGCTTCGTCTGGTACACCAACGGCTCGGACCTGCCGGCCATCCAGGCGCTCGTGAGCGTCTACAACTCTCAGAATCCCGATACCAAGGTCGAGTTGTCGGTGGTCCCGTTCGCGAACCTGGACACCCTGTTGACCACGCAGGCGTCGGCCGGGCAGGCGCCCGACCTCGCGCGGGTCACCGCGCCGTACCTGTACGACAACTATGCCCTGGACCTCAGGCCCTACTTCCAGGATAAGTCGTTTGCCAAGCAGTTCCTCCCGGGGGCGATGTCGCTGACGACGCTGCCGAGCGGGGCGGTGTTCGGATTCCCCCACGACCTCACGATGAACGGTCCGTTCATCAACCTGACGCTCGTCAAGAAGGCCGGACTGGCCCTCCCGAAGGGCGACAAGGTCTCGTGGGCGACCTGGATGGACCTCGCGACCAAAGTCGCGAAGGCCGCCGGCGTGCCGTACGCGGCGGCGCTGGATCGGAGCGGACACCGGCTCGACGGGTTCATCCAATCCTACGGCGGCGGCTACTTTACGCCCGACGGCAAGGGCGTGCGGATCACCAGTCCGGCGAACCTGCAGGCGGTCAACTTTTTCGTCGATGTGAACAAGAACGGGGCCATGCCGCTCGAAGTCTGGGCGGGCGGGGGGTCCGGGTACGCCGATGCGCGGCAGCTGTTCGTGAATCAGCAGCTCGTGTTCTATATCTCGGGCAACTGGCAGATGTCGTTCTTCCAGGACACGATCGGCAGCAAGTTTGACTGGCAGGTCGTGCTCAACGCGTGCCAGGTCCAGTGCGGCGGGATGCCCGGCGGGAACTTCCTGGTCGCGTTCAAGAGCAGCAAGGCGCCCGCCAAGCTCGCCCGGTTCATGGAGTACCTGGGGAGCAAGGCCTCGATGGAAGCCTACGATCAAGAGGCCTATCTGCTGCCGACCCGCTTGGATCTGCTGCAGAGCGGCGTGAAGTACGCGGCCGGCAACGATGACATGAACACGTTCATCAAGGGCATCGCCATGATGCCCAAGTCGGCGTACACCGACAACTACAACCGGCATTTCCAGCAGGTCGCCGACGAGGTGCGCGACCGGGTGACGCAGGCGATCATCGGCCAGCTCACGGTCCAGCAGGCGCTGGACGCGGCCCAGGCCAAAGCTCAAGACCTGATCAAATAAGGAGCGCGGGCGTGGCCGTACAGGCAGCGCGCGGAACGGGTCCGGATCCTCGGGCCCGTCCCGCCGCTGGCCGCAGGCACGCGTGGCCGTGGTACGCGCCGCTGCTGTTCCTCGGGCCGAACGTCCTCGTGTTCGGCGTATTCATCATTATCCCCGCACTCTACAATTTTTATCTGAGCCTGTTTCGCGTCACGCTCGCGACGCCGCCCGTGTGGGTCGGTCTCGGCAACTTCGCCGAGATGGGTCGCGACGACGTCTTCTGGAGCGCGTCCCGGAATACGGCCGTGTTCGTCGTGGGAGACATGGTGTTCACCATGTTCTTTGCGCTGGCGATCGCGCTGCTGCTGAACGGCCCCATCCGCGCCCGGGGGTTCTTCCGCGGCATTTTCTTCTACCCGTTTCTGCTCTCGCCCGTCATCGTCGCGGAGATCTGGCGCTGGGTGCTGAACACCCAGTACGGTCTGTTGAACGCGTTCCTACGGATGATCGGCCTGCCCATTCAGCCGTGGCTGCTGCGGCCCGGGTACGCCATGGACTGGGTGATCATCAGCAACGTGTGGGCGACTGTGGGGTTCTTCGCCCTGATCCTGCTCGCGGGACTGCAGGCCATCCAGCCCGCGCTGTACGAGGCCGCCGAGGTCGACGGCGCGAGCCGCTGGAACACCCTCCTGTTTGTGACGCTGCCGCTCTTGACGCCGTCGCTGGTGGTCGTGTTCATTCTCGGGACGATCCGCGCGTTCCAGGCCTTTGAGTACATCTATGTGCTGACGGGGGGCGGGCCGGGGTTCTCGACCCTCATGATCGTGCAGTACATCTATCGCGCGGCGTTTCAGCAGACCGAGTTCGGCCTCGCAGCGGCGGCATCGCTCCTCCTCGTGATCGTGCTCGGCATCCTAACGGGCCTCCAGTACCTCATGGGGCGCCTGGGCGAGGCGATCTGATGCGGGGACACCGCGACCCGGCCCCCCGCGGGCCGGCGGGAGGCGCGCGATGAGAAGCCGACCGTCGCTGTTCGCCATGAGCCTGACCTACCTGGCGCTGGTGGCCGGGGTCGTCATCATGTTCCTCCCGGTGCTCTGGGTGGTCAGCTCGTCCTTCAAATCGCTCCAAGAGATCTATAAGATTCCGCCGCCCCTCTGGCCGAGCCAGTGGATGATCTCGAACTACACCAACGCCATCCACAGCTTCCCGTTCGTGCGCGATCTCATCAACAGCCTGACGGTGACGGTGGCGGCCACGGTGCTGACGCTCGCCATTAACTCCATGGCGGCGTTCGCGCTGAGCAAATACTCGTTCCGCGGGCGGGACCTCATCTTTCTCATCATGCTGGGGACGCTGATGATTCCGCTGCAGGCCATCATGGTCCCCGTGTACCTGACGCTCGCGAAGCTCGGCCTCGTGAACACGCTGTGGGGGATCATCATCCCTCCGTCGGCGACGCCGACCGGCGTGTTTCTGCTGCGCCAGTACATGGTCACGATCCCGGACGAATTGATCGAGGCGGCCCGCATCGACGGGGCGGGGGAGTGGCGGATCTTTGCCCGCATCATCCTTCCCCTGGCGACGCCCGCGCTGGCCGTGCTCGCCATCTTCTCGGTGGTGTGGCGGTGGAACGACTTCCTCTGGCCGCTGATCGTGATCAACAATCCGAACCTGTACACGTTGCAGCTCGGGCTCGCCCAGTTCAGCGGATCGCTCGTGACCGATTGGAACTCCCTCCTGGCCCTCACGGTCTTGACCATGGTGCCGCTCACGATCGTGTTCGCCGTCCTGCAGCGGTATCTCGTCAGCGGGATCGCCGCGACCGGCATCAAGGGATGACGCCCCGCGCGCCGGATGTGCGTGCGATGGGAGCACCATGACCGAGGCCGCCTCGATGCACTACGCCCTCGGCACGGCGGGAGAGATTCGGCACTGGCTGCGGTCCGGCCCCGTGAGTACCTTCCTGACGAACCTCCGGGAAGTCATTCGGCCGGACGGATCGCCGTTCGGCCGCGACGGCCGGTGGGCCATTAGCAACGCGCCCGATTCGCTCGGGCTCAAAGTGCAGGTCGACCAATGGCTGCCGCCTGAGGAGTGGCGACCCGGGGGCCGTCCGGCGCTGTTCGGAGAGGGGCCGGCCCCGGGGACGCGATGGGACTACGCGGCGACCGACGAGGATCAGGTCGTCGATTTCAGCCTCTTCAACTTCTCCCCGACGCGGATGGACGCTTGGACATATGCCGGCCTCGTGGCCGAGACCGCGCAGGAGGCGGCCGGCGACCTGCTCACGGTCGGCCCGGCGCAGGTGTGGCTGAACGGCGTGCGGATTCTCGCGCACACCCGATTTGAGTACGTCCAGCCCCAGGCCGTCCCGCTGGTCCTGCCGCTGTCGGCCGGCTGGAACGACCTGTGGGTGCACGGCCGCATGATCGGATGGCGTGAGGCACGGCTGGCGCTGGGCCTGCGGGTGCGCGTGCCGGCGCAGGTGCTGACGGGGCTGCCGCTCGGCGGGGTGCCGGCCCCCCGGTGGGGGCGCGCGGCGGAGGAGATGTCGCGGCTCTCGGTGCGGCGGTTCGAGTTTTCGGACCGGGCCGTGCGGTTCTGGCTCGACCGCGCGGCGCCGGTGCCCCTGGACGTCCTCGCGGAGGTGGTGCCGTCGCCGCCGCACACGGTGTTCCCCGGCGACCGCGGGATGCGGCAGCCCGAGCGTCCGATTGCGTCGGCGCAACTGCGGGTCGCCCCGGGAGAGGCGGCGAGCCTCTCAAGCCGTGCCTCCGGGGACGACCGCGCCGCCCTTCCCTTCGAGAAAGGCTGGCGGCTTCGGCTGAGTCCGTCCGACGGGACGCCGTTCCGCGTCGAACGCGAGATCTGGCTGCAGGCCGACGGGGCCCGAGCGTCCGCAGAGCCCGCGGCCGATCCCTACGACGCGCGCCGCCGCGAGGGGCTCGCCCACGCCGCGCTGATGCCGACGCAGGTGGTGGGGGCCCTCGCGGCCGTGGAACTCGGGCGTGCGCGCCTCGTCGAGCCGGAGGCGGTCGGGCTGGCGTGCGAGTTCCTCGAGCACCGCTGCGACTGCGCGGATTTCTACGCGGTCGACCTGCTGGCGCTGCTGCACCGCCTCGCCGACCCCACGGCCCTGCGCCCCGCCGACCATCGTCGCATCGAGGCGGCGTTCCGCGGCTTCAAGTTCTGGATCGACGAGCCCGGCGTCGACGGGATGTGCTACCATACCGAGAATCATCAGATCCTGTTTCACGTCGCGGCCTACCTGGCCGGCCAGCGGTGGCCCGACGTCGTCTTCGACAACAGCGGCTGGACCGGCCGCGCGCAGATGCGGCGTGCCAAGCCGAGGATTCGCGAATGGATCGTGCGGAGGCTGCGGGGCGGCTTCTCCGAATGGGATTCCAACACGTATCTCGCGCTGGACGCCTACGCGATGCTCGCCCTCGCGGAGTTCGCGGCGAACGACCTCCTGCGCCGCATGGCGACGGCGATGCTCCACAAGATCTTCTTCGTCCTCGCGTGCCAGTCGTGGCGCGGCGTGCACGGCGCGAGCCACGGACGCACCTACGTGGCGTCGCTCAAGACCGCGCGTGCCGAGAACACCTCCGGGCTGCAGCGCATCGCCTGGGGCCTCGGCGGCTTTGGGGCGGAAGTCCGCGCGACCGGGCTGTTGTCGCTGGCGCGGCGGTACCGCGTCCCCGACGCCCTGCAGTGGATCGGGGCCGATCTCCCCGAGCTCCTCGTGACGCGGGCGCACTCGGCGGGCCGGTTTCGAGCTCAGTACGACCTGCGGCGCGAGCACTGGCAGGTGAGCACGCTGACTCGTCGGACGCCCGATTTTATGCTCGCAGCGGCCCTCGACCAGCGGCCGGGCGCCGTGGGCATCCAGGAGCATCTGTGGCAGGCGACGCTCGGTCCCGACGCGGTCGTCTTCACCACCCATCCCGGCAACAGCCAGGAGCACGAGAACGCGCGGCCCAATTTTTGGGCCGGCTCGGCCCGGCTGCCGCGCGTGACCATGGCCGACGACGCGGTGCTCTGCGTCTATGATCTCTCACTCGGCGGCGGGCTGCCATTCACGCACGCCTACTTTCCCAGCGAGACGTTCGACGAGTACGTCCTCGACGGACCCTGGGCCTTCGCCCGGGTCCACCGTGGCTACGTGGGGCTGTGGGGCGACGGCGACCTGCGGCTGACGGCGGCGGGACCGCATACGGCCCAGGAGCTGCGCAGCGCCGGCCCCGGACGGGCGTGGGCGTGCCGGGCGGCGCGGGCCGCCACCGACGGCGAGTTCGGACAGTTCTGCCGGACGATGCGGGCGCATGCCCCGCGGATCGCGGATGGGCGCGTCTCCTGGAGCACCCCGAGTGGGCGCGCGCTCGAACTGGCGTGGACGGGGCCGCTCGTGGTCGACGGGCGGCCGTTCGATCCCACTGCCTTCCCGCACTACGACAATCTCTACACCCACACGCCGATGGGTGCGGCGGCAATGGACATCGCGTCGCCGATCGAACGTCTCCATCTGGACTTGGTCAAGGGATGGGCGACCTCCGACCGCTGAGGGCAGGGCTCATTGGCGCGGACGGATTCGGCCGCGCGCGCCTGACCGCGGCGAGCGGGCTTGGGATCCTTGAGATCGCGGCCGTCTATCCGCCGCCGATCGTTCCGGTCGAGGGGTACGCCGTGTACGACGACCTCACGCGGTTCTTGGCGCACCCGGAGCTCGAGGCGGTGATCATCGCGGCGCCGAATTCCCTGCACGTCGAGCTTGGGATGGCCGCGCTTGGGGCCGGCAAGCATGTCCTGATCGAGAAGCCGTTGGCCAACACCGTGCGCGAGGCCGCCGTGCTCGTCCAGGACGCGGCCGCGCGCCGGCTGGTCCTCGCCGTCGGGCACAACAGCCGCCGCGATGCCCATGTCCGCGCCATGCGCCGCCTGCTCGATGACGGCGTGCTGGGGCGCGTCGTGCTGGCCGAGGGCCACTTCTCCCGGGACGCCGGGCTCAGCCTCCGCCCGGATCAGTGGCGGTGGAGCGCCTCGGCCGCCCCGGGCGGCCCCCTCACGCTGCTCGCCGTGCACGAGGTCGATACGCTGCAGTACCTCCTGGGGCCGGTGCGCCGGGTCTTCGGGTGGCAGCGGCGGCTCGTGATCGCGGCCGAGATTCCGGACACCACGGTGACGATGCTGGAGTTCGGTACGGGCGCCCTCGGGGTCGTCGGGACGAGCTACGTGAGTCCGCTGGCCCGTGCCGTGCGCCTGTTCGGCTCGTCGGCCAACGCCCGGTGGGATCAGCAGAGCGGACTCGTCGTCGACGACCCGAAGGGCGACTCCCGTCCGGTCCGGCTCGATCCCGTGGACACCCTGCGTGACGAACTGGACGACTTCGCCAGGAGCGTCCGCGAGGGGCGCGACCCCGAGGTCGACGGCGTGACCGGATTGATCAATGTCGCCGTGACCGAGGCGGCGATCGAGGCGGACCGGCGCGGCGCCGCGGTGACCGTCGATGAGATCCTCGCGCGCGCCGGCGCCGGCGATCTTGTCCGGGCACCGTGAGGCCGGTGGAGGAAGTCCGAGCCCCAAGACGGAAGCGCCGAACGCGATGGGATCCGCTGGACGATCGCCACGAGGTGCGGCGGTGGGGCAGGGGGCCGAACTGCTCGTCTACGTCGACGGGAACATCGTGCCGCGCGCGCGCGCGTGTGTCTCGGTGTTCGACGCGTCGTTCCAGTCGGGCGATGCCGTCTGGGAAGGCCTGCGGCTCTACCACGGGGTGGTGTTCAAGCTCGCAGAGCACCTGGATCGTCTGTACCGGTCTGCGAAGGCCGTGGAGATCGCGATCCTGATGGACCGGGCCGCGCTCGGCGACGCGGTGTACGCGACGCTGCGGGCCAACGACTTCCGCGACGGGGTGCACATCCGCCTGATGGTCAGCCGCGGCGAGCGGCGCACCTCCGGCATGGATCCCCGGAACGTGGACGGCGCCGCAACGGTCGTGATCATTCCGGAGCGGAAGCCCGTGCCGGAGGTGCCCTCGGGCATCCGGCTACGGACGGTGGGGATCCGCCGGCCCGAACCGGACGTCCTCGATCCTGGGATCCACAGCGCGAATCAGCTGAACAGCATTCTCGCGAAGCTGGAAGCCAACCGGGCCGGGGTGGACGGCGCGCTGATGCTCGACCGGCGCGGGTTCATCGCCGAGACCGATTCGTCGAACATCTTTCTGGTCCGGGACGGTGCGCTGGCCACGCCGTGGTCGACCGCGTGCCTGCACGGGATCACCCGGCGCGTCACGCTCGAGCTGGCCCGCGCCGGCGGGCGGCAGGCGCGCGAGGGTGACTTTTCTCTGTTTGATTTCTATTCCGCGGATGAGGTGTTTACGACCGGCACGGTCCAGGAACTCGTCCCGGTCGTGGAGATCGACGGCCGGACCATTGGATCCGGAGAGCTGGGGCCGGTCACGGCCGCCTTGCTGGCGGCGTACCGTCGCCTGGCGGCGAGCGCGGACGAGACGGTCCGCGCCTCTCGCGGGTAGCGGACACGCCGGAACATGCCGGTGCCGCGGGGACGTGAGGCGTCTCCCCCGCGGCACCGGCAAAGATCGTCAGCTTAGAAGAACCCCATCGCCTTCGGACTGTAGCTGACGAGCAGGTTCTTGGTCTGCTGGTAGTGGTCCAGGATCATCTTGTGCGTCTCGCGGCCAAACCCGGACTGCTTGTACCCGCCGAACGCCGCATGGGCCGGATACACGTGGTAGCAGTTGGTCCAGACGCGGCCCGCCTTGATCTCCCGCCCGACGCGGTAGGCGTTGGTGCCGTCGCGCGACCACACGCCGGCGCCCAATCCGTAGACCGTGTCGTTGCCGATGGCAATCGCTTCGTCCACGGTCTTGAACGTCGTCACCGAGAGGACTGGGCCGAAGATCTCTTCCTGGAAGACCCGCATCTTGTTGTGGCCGACGAACACCGTCGGCTTCACATAGTAGCCGGTGTCGAGATCGCCGCCGGGATAGGCGCGTTCACCGCCGATCGCGCAGCGGGCACCTTCCTGCTTCCCGACATCGATGTAATGGAGGATCTTTTCGAGCTGGCCCTTCGAGTTCTGGGCGCCCACCATGGTCGTGGGGTCGAGGGGGTTGCCCTGCGTCATCCTGGCGACCCGGGCGACGGCGCGCTCCATGAACTTGTCGAAGATCGACTCCTGGATCAGGGCGCGCGACGGGCACGTGCACACTTCGCCCTTGTTGAACGCGAACAAGGCGAAGCCTTCCAACGCCTTGTCGAGGAACGCATCGTCGGCGTCCATCACGTCGGCCAGGAAGATATTCGGCGACTTGCCGCCGAGCTCGAGTGTCATTGGGATCAGGTTCTCCGACGCGTACTGCATGATCAACCGGCCCGTCGTTGTCTCGCCGGTGAACGCGATCTTCGCGATGCGCGGGCTCGACGCGAGGGGCGTGCCGACCTCCGTCCCGTACCCGTTCACGACATTGAGCACGCCGGGGGGCAGCACATCGCCGATCATTTCCATCAGCAGCGCGAGGCTCAGCGGCGTCTCTGAGGCCGGCTTGATCACCACGCAGTTGCCGGCGACCAGGGCCGGGGCCATCTTCCACGCCGCCATCAGGAGGGGGAAATTCCACGGGATGATCTGCCCGACCACGCCCAGCGGCTCGTGGAAGTGATAGGCGACGGTGTCGTTGTCGAGTTCGGCCAGCGTACCTTCCTCCGCACGGATGCAGCCGGCGAAGTAGCGGAAGTGATCCGCGGCCAGCGGCACGTCGGCGGCGCGGGTCTCCCGGATCGGCTTGCCGTTATCGATCGTCTCGGCGAGCGCGAGGAGCTCGAGCCCCGCGTCGATCCGGTCGGCGATCGTGTTCATGAGCTGCGCTCGAACCGCCGGGGCGGTACGTCCCCAGGCATCCTTGGCGGCGTGCGCGGCGTCGAGGGCGAGCTCAACGTCCTCGGCGGTCGACCGCGCGACCTCACAGAGGGGCGTTCCGTTGACCGGGCTGGTATCGGTGAAGTACTGTCCCTTGGTCGGCGCCGTCCATCGGCCGCCGATGAAGTTGTCGTAGCGCGCCTTCAGCTTGAGTTGCGCGCGGGCAGGGTCGAGGGTATTGCGAGGGAGCGTTTGCATCGACATGACCGCGTCCTCCTTTCGGACCGTCGAGCCAGGGCATTCCTCCTTCCCATGCGCGGCGTAGGGGCGATATTCGCGTCCCACCCTAGGGTACACGGTGCGGCGGCCGCAGGAAATGAGGCGGCGGATGTATTTGTGGCGGGGGGCCGATCGCCGGGCGTCTGGGCTGCTGTGCGCCGAACGCGTCGACGCCGGTCGTTCAGCGCGGGTGCGCCGGCGCGGCGCGCGGCGCCTCAGGCCCGCGTGGAGGAGGGCCCCCGGCGTCGAGTTCCGCCACCTCCGCGTCCGTCAAAATCCGAGACCGGGTGACAAAGCGCACGCCCTCCGGGACTTCCAGGGAGAAGCTGTCACCCCCGGCCGATCCGACGTCGATGATCAGCTGCGAGCACGCCCAGGCCTCGAACTGCGCCCCGCCGATATAGAACGGGCAGCCTTCGATGACGCCGAGCAGCACATCCCCGCCGCCGACGCGGAACTGATCTCGGCGGAAGCACATCGGCGCGCTGCCATCGCAGCACCCGCCGGACTGATGGAACATCAGCGGACCGTATTGCTCCTGCAGGCGGCGGACCAGTGCCGCCGCACGCGGGGTAATGACGACGCGGGCCGGCATCGAACGGACCTCCCGAGCGAACAGCGATCGAGGTGCCCCGCCGTGGCTCATATGGCCCATGCTACCGGTTCGTGGATTCTGTCGACTATCAGGCGGCAGGAGTATTTCGCGTCGGCGTGGTGCGGCGTCTGCCCGGCCGGGGGAGCGGCCGTTCCGGATCCGCGATCCCCGTCAGCGTGCGTGCAGGTAACGCACGTCAGCGCGCGCCGGACTGCGGCAGCGCGCGTGACACGGCGGACGCGATGCGGGGCCGAAGCGCCAGGATCTCCGTACGGTCGCGGCCGAGGTGGATCGCGTTCGCCAGCAGGACGATCGCGAGCGCCCGCTCGGGATCGATGACGATCGCGGTACCCGTGAAGCCGGTGTGCCCGTACGCGCGCGGGGAGAGGTCGTCTCCCCACCAGGCCTGCGTGCCCGCGAGCGCCCAGCCCAGTCCCCGCGCGGCGGGGCCGGACGTCGCCGGCGAGATCGCGTCGCGCACGAGCGTGGGGGTCAGCACCACGCCCCGGGGGTCCTCGGTGAGCCACATGCGCGCGTAGGCGAGCAGGTCGTCGGCGGTCCCGAACAGCCCCGCGTGGCCGGAGACCCCGCCCATCGCGTGCGCGTTGCTGTCGTGGACCTCGCCCCAGATCAGCGTCTTGCGCCACGTGTGCCGGACGCCCGCCGTGCCGGCCATCTCCTGCTCGATCACGGTCCCGTCCTCGGTCGGTGCGATCCGGTCCAGCAGGGCGGGCGAGGGCAGGTAGCCGGTATCGACCATGCCGAGCGGGCCGGTCACTCGGTCACGCGCGAGCCGGTCGAGTGGGGCGCCGAGCGTTCGGCGCGCGACCTCGCCGAGCAGGATAAACCCGAGGTCGCTGTACACGACCTGCGTGCCCGGGGGATGGACACGCGGGGTCGCGGCCGCCCGTGCGACGATCTCGCCGCGGCCGCGCGCGTCGAGATAAAAGGGGATCCATGCCGGCAGGCCTGACGTGTGGGACAGCAGGTGTCGGAGCGTCACCCCATCGTGGCGGCATTCCGGCAGATAGGTCGGCAGAGGGTCGTCGAGGGCGAGCCGCCCCTCCGCCGCCGCCTGCAGGACCATCGGGGTCGTGGCCACGACCTTCGTAAGCGAGGCGAGATCGTAGATCGTGGTGGGGAGCGCCGGTCTGGGAGCCGGCGTCCGGGCCGCGAGCCCCACGGCCCGGCGGAGCACGATCTCGCCGCGGAACAGGACGGCGAGCACGGCGCCGGGGTAGGCGCGCCCGACCCCGTCCTCGAGCAGCTGGACCGCCGGTCCAAACGCGCCGGGCGTGCTCACCGGGGCGGCGGCCACGCCCACTTGCCGAGCACGGCCGGGTGCCGCGCGCCGGTCACGCGGGGGAGGTTGCCCGGCAGTCCCATCACCGTCGCGTGCCCGAGCAGCGCGAACGCGAGCGCCTCCTTCGCGTCGGCCGGGATGCCGAACTCTTCGATGCGCCGCAGACGGATCGGCGCGATGGCGCGCTCGAGGCGAGCCATCAGGACAGGGTTGTGCACGCCCCCGCCGGCGGCGACCAGATCCACGATCGCGTGGCGCGGGAGGACGAACCGGGCGATGTTGCGCGCCACCGCCTCCGCGGCAAACGCTGTGGCGGTGGCCACGAGGTCGTCGGCGGGGAGATGTCCCCACGCCCGGAGGAGCGCCTCAAGGAACGGCCGCCCGAACTGCTCGTGTCCGGCCGTCTTCGGCGGCGGCGCGTTGACGAAGGGATCGTCGAGCAGTTCGCGGAGCAGGTCCGCGCGCACGGTGCCGCGGGCGGCGCGCGCCCCGTCGCGGTCGTAGGTCTCCGCACCCCCCGAGTAGTGGCGGATCAGGCCGTCGATCACCATGTTGGCGGGGCCGCAGTCGAACGCGTAGACGTCGTTCCGCCGGCCGCCGGCGGGTAGCACGGTGATGTTCGAGATGCCTCCGAGGTTGAGGGCGATGCGGCCCTCGGGGCCCGCGAACAGGACGATGTCGGCGTACGGCACGAACGGCGCCGCCTGGCCTCCGGCGGCGATGTCGGCGGCCCGGAAGTCGGAGAGCACCGGACGGCCCGTGCGCTCGGCGATGACCGCGGCCTCGGCGAGCTGCATCGTGCATGCCCGGCTCCAGGGATCCGTGGGGTCGGGGACGCCGACGTGGGCGACGGTTTGGCCGTGCGACGCGATGAGATCGACGTCGGCCATCCGCGTCCGTGCCTTGCGCACCGCGGCCGCCGCGGCGTCCGCAAAGTACTCGCCGAGCAGGTAGTGCAGCGACGCGATCGCCTGCGTGGTCGCCGGTTCCGTGAACACGCGGATGACGCGCGCCCGGACCTCATCCGGGTAGGGGACGGTCACGTGTGCGACGAGCCGGACGCTCGGGCGGTACGGATCCGGGCGCCGCCCCGGGGATCCGCGGCGCGGGGTGTCCGTGATGTCGACGAGCGCGGCGGTGATGCCGTCCGCGGAGGTGCCGGAGATCACGCCGACGATCCGCTTAGTCGTCTTCGCGCGAAGGCGAAGCCACCCGTCGTCGCGCGGTCCGGGCGCGCGACGCGTCCGCGCCGGCGCGGTGCTTCGGGCCCGCGGGGACGCACGCCGCCGCAGCGTCATCGCGGCGCCTCCCCCAGCGCGCCCCGGACGCTGCCGGCCGCGTCGAGCCGCCGCGCCGCCTCGTCCGGCCCGATGCCTCGCCCGAGCATCACAATGGCGACCGGCACCCGCCCGCCGGCGCGTTCGAGCGCCGCGGCGGCCGCGGCCTCGTCGGTGTGGGCGGCCGCCGCGACGATGCGGACCGCGCGGCGGCGCAGTTTCTCGTTGGTCGCCTGCATGTCCACCATCAAGTTGCCGTAGACCTTCCCGAGCCGCACCATCGCGAGGGTGCTCAGCATGTTCAGGACGAGCTTCTGCGCGGTGCCGGCTTTGAGGCGCGTACTGCCGGCGATGACCTCGGGGCCCGTCAGCGGCGTGATCGCAAGCTCGCACGCGGCCTCGAGCGACGACGCGGGAGAGCACGCGACGGCGATCGTCGCGGCGCCGCGCTCGCGCGCCCGGCGGACGGCGCCGAGCACGAACGGCGTCTCGCCGCTCGCGGCGATCCCGACCACCGCATCGCGCGGGCCGACCTGACGGGCGTCCATCTCACGCGCGCCGGCTGCCCCGTCGTCCTCGGCGCCCTCGACGGCCTCCAGCAGCGCCCCCGGGCCGCCGGCGACCACCGCTTGGACGAGGTCCGGGGGCGTCCCAAACGTCGGGGGGCATTCGGCGGCGTCCAGCGCGGCGACGCGGCCGCTCGTGCCCGCCCCGACGTACACGAGGCGGCCGCCGCGCCGCAGCGCATCCGCGATCCGCGCGGCCGCCTCGGCGACGCGCGGCAGCTCGTTCGCGACCGCCTCAGGGACGCGCCGGTCCTCTTCGTTCATCAGACGGGCCTGCTCCAGCATCGGCAGCGCGTCGAAGTCCCGCGTGCGGTCGTTGATCGTTTCGGTCAGCGGATCACGTGCGTGCGCCATCGTCGTGGCCTCCGGAACGGCATCCGCGCTCGAGCGTGCGCCTCACAGACGGAGCCGCGGGTCCAGCAGATCGCGCAGCCCGTCGCCGAGCAGGTTGAAGCCGAGCACGATCAGCGAGATGGTGATCCCCGGGAACACGACGGTCCAGGGCGCCGTGGTCATGAACCGGCGGGAGTCCGCGAGCATGTTGCCCCACGACGGGGTCGGCGGCTGCATGCCGAGGCCGAGGAAGCTCAGGGCCGACTCGGTCAGGATCGCGAACGAGAGGCTGAGCGAGGTCTGCACGATCACCGGCGCGGCGATGTTCGGCAGGATGTGATGGAGGAGGATTCGCGCCACCGGGGCGCCCTGGGCCCTCGCCGCCTCGACGTAATCCAAGCCGCGCGCCTGCACCACGCCGCCGCGGGCGACCCGCGCGAACTGCGGGATGTACACGAGTCCGATCGCCGCGACGAGCACCGGCGGGCGGGTGCCGGCCACCGCCATGATCGCGATCGCGAGCAGGATCGCGGGAAACGCGAAGATGACGTCCATCGCCCGCATCAGGACGTTGTCGAGGAGGCCGCCGTAGTACCCGGCGAGGATCCCGACCGTGCCGCCGCCGGCGAGGGCCACCGCGACGGACGCCACCGAGATCTCGAGTGAGACCCGGGAGCCGAAGAGGAGCCGGCTCAGAATGTCCCGCCCGAACTGGTCGGTGCCGAACGGATGGCCCGGGCCCGGAGGCGCGAGCAGCGTCTGCGTCATCCCGAGCGGGTCCGTGGGCGCGAGCAGCGGTGCGCAGGCCGCGGCAAACAGGTAGGCGAGCACGATCGCGGCCCCGATGACCGCGCCGGGAATGTGCAGGAACGCCCACAGGCGCGACGCGTGGCGGGGACGTTCCTCCGGCGCGCGGCCGTGGCGGGCCGCCCCGATCGCGGATTTCGGAACGGTGCTCATCCGTACCGCACCCGGGGATCGACGACCGAGTACAGGAGGTCGACGGCGAGGTTCGTGAGCACGAACAGCCCCGCGATCAACAGCACCACGCCCTGGATCACGGGGTAATCGCGCTGACCGATCGCGTCCAGGGCCAGCCGGCCCATGCCGGGCAGCGCGAACACTTCCTCGATCACGACCGTGCCGCCGAGCAGGTAGCCGGCCTGGAACCCGATGACGGTGATCACCGGGATCAGGGCGTTGCGCAGCGCGTGCCGGTCGATCACGACGCGCTCGACCAGCCCCTTCGCCCGGGCGGTGCGGACGTAGTCCTCCCCCAACACCTCGAGCATCGACGACCGCACGAACCGCATGATGACGGCCGCGAGCGACACGCCGAGTGAGACGGCGGGCAGCGTCATGACCGTGAGGTTGGCGATCGGATCCGTCGTGAACTTGACGTAGACGCCGATCGAGGCGATCGGCAGGCTCGCGAGCAGAATGAGCAGCATCGCGGCGAGCCAGAAGTTCGGGATGCTCAGCCCGATCAATCCCACCACGCTGACGAGCGCGTCGATCGCGGTGCCGCGGTGCAGCGCCGCGATGATCCCGGCCGGGAGCGCGATCACGAGCGCGGTCGCGAGCGCCAGGAGCGTGATCTCCAGGCTGAGCGGAAACCGCGCGAGGATGGTCGGCAGCACCGGCTGCCCCGTCCGGAGCGAGACGCCGAAGTCGCCGAGCAGCACACGGCCGATCCAGTCCAGGTACTGCAGCGGGAGCGGCTTGTCGATGCCGAACAGGCGCCGGAGTTCTTCCATCTGCGCGGGCGCGAGCCCGACCTGGGTGCCGAGAAACATCTGGACCGCGTCGCCCGGCAGCAGATGGACGAGCAGGAACACCACGACCGAGACGCCCCACAGCACGGGGAGGAGGCCGACCAGGCGTCCGGCGAGGTACGAGGTCATCGGCGGCACACGGCGGGGCTCACGGTCCGGGCACGGCGACCGGGGGCGCGCAACGGAGGACGCTCCGACGGCCGGGGGGCGGCGCTCGGCGCGCCGCCGCCCCCGCCACGTGTCCTCGGCTAGTGCGGTTGGATCGACGTCTGCTGCAGGTAGTCCAGCGAACCGGTCGGGACCAGCGCGAAGCCTTTGACGTAAGCCGCGAGCACCGCGTTCACGTCCGGCGTGTAGAGGAAGACCGCGGGCGCGTCCGTGACGAGCGCGCGCTGCAGGTCATCGTAGATCGGCTTCCGGTCGGCGACCGTCTCGTGCACCCGGCCGCGGTCGAGCAGCTGGTCGACGGAGGCGTTCTTGAATAGGAAGTTATTCACCGCCCCGGTGCTGTAGAACGTCCGGTACAGGAACCGGTCGGGATCGGGATCGCCGCCGCGCAGCTCGACCATCGTGTCGAAGTCGCGCTTGACCCACAGGTTGATGTAGTTGCCGTACTCGACGTTCTCGATCGACGGGTTGAGGCCGATCGCGTGCAGCTGCGCCTGGATGACCTGGGCGACTGCGAGGCCGCCCTCGTACGACGGCGAGGCCACGATCTGGAAGGACGCGCCGGCCGCGCCGGCCTCCTGCAGCATCTGCTTCGCCTTGGCGGGATTCGTGTGGTACTCGGGGAACGCCGAGACCGGCAGCGCGTAGGCCTTGTCGGGCGCCGGGACCGGCCCGCTCACCGTGGCGAACCCGAACTCCGCCGCGTTCACGATCGCCTGCCGGTCGATCGCGTAGGCGATCGCGTCACGCACCTTCGGGTCGTTGAACGGCGGGCGCGTCGTATTGAACGAGAAGATGCGGAGATTGAGGCTCGGCACCTGGACCACCTGCAGCCCCTCGACCGCCTGGGCCTGCTTGACGACGCTGCCGTCGGAGACCGACGCCATGTCGAGGCTGTGGCTCCGCACGCCCGTGAGCAGGGACGACTCGTCCGGAATGATGCGGATCACGATCTCGTCGACCTTCGGGAGGCCCCGCCGGAAGTAGTAGGGGTTCTTCTCCAGCGTCATGTAGTTGTCGGGGACCCACTGGGCCAGCATGAACGGCCCGGTGCCCCCATCCGTCTTCTGGAGGTCGCCGTTCTTCTCGACCGCCGCGCGCTCGACGATCGACAGGTTATTCGACGTCAGCGCCGAGAGGACCGAGGCGAGCGGGTACTGGAGATGCAGCCGCACCGTGACCGGGTCCACCGCCGTCACACTGTCGACCGCGTCCAGGTACGAGCGCGCGGGGGAGGCCGTCTTCGGATCGAGCACCCGCTGGATCGTGAACACCACGTCGTCCGCGGTCATCGTGGTCCCGTCGTGGAACTTCACCCCGGGCACGAGGTGGAACACGTACGTCCGGTTGTCGGGCGTGTCCCACGACGTCGCGAGATCCCCCACGATGTGCAGGCTCGGGTCGTACTTCACGAGCTTGTTGTACATGAGGTCGACCCGCCGGAACGACGCGAACGACGTCACCTTGTTGGGGTCCAGGCCGACGGCCTCCTGGTCGATGCCGAGGGTCAGAGTGACCTTCGACGGCGCGGCGTTGGTGCGCGCCGCGAACGGTACGATGAGCAGCAGCGCAAGGGCGAGAACGAACCAGTGCTTCGCACGCATTGCTTCACCTCCTTGAATGACGCGCCGGCCCCGCGGCACGCTGCCGTCGGGCGCCGTCCTCGATCCGTCTGTCCGGTCCGTGCATCCGTCATCCACGACCGATCGGGCCGGTCGTCTTCCGATATAAGATCTCCGTGAGGCCGGGCCCGACGTAGTCGGGGATCTCGCCGATCTCGCGGTAGCTCCTCCGCTCGTAGAAGCGTCGCGCGGCCGCGTTGTCCGCGGACACCAAAAGAAACACGTTGGGCCCCTGGGCGAGAATTTCCTGCTCGGCCGCATCCATTAAGAGACTTCCCACGCCGCGTCCCTGATCCCCCGCGCCGACCCCGATGGCGCGCACGTACCCGCTGTGGTCAAACGTGCCGCGAAGGCTGTAGACGACGAACCCGGCGACGCGCCCGCCGCGTTCCGCGACCCGCGCCGTGCCCGAGGCGGCGCGCGTGAACAGCGCCAGGGCATCCTGCCGCGTGGTCCCATAGCGCTGCCAGAGCGGGAGGCTCAGCAGAATCTCTGCACACGCAACGACGTCCGTCGCCCCGAGCGGCCGTATCGTCACCCTCCTTTCTTCTCCGGGATGTCGGGGTGCGCCTGCCTCGTAGCTACGCGCCGGCGGTCGGCTCGGTTTGGCCGGGTCGTTCGCCCGCAGGAAGGCCAGCGGACGGACCGGAAACCAACGCCACCGATGATTGTCGCCGCCGGTACCGTGTTGGCCCCCGACCGCGACCTGACGCCCGGATTCGTCACGGTCGAGGATGGGCGCATCACGCGCGTCGCGGCGGGCGAGCCGCCGCCGGGCGGCGATGCGGGCGTGCTGCGGTTCCCCGAGGGCGTGTTGATCCCCGGGCTGATCGACCTGCAGGTGAACGGCGGCGCCGGCGTGGATTGCCTGCGGGCGGACGCGCGCGACTACGAGACACTCGGCCGCTACCTCGCGGGGACCGGCGTCACCGCGTACCTGCCGACGATCGTCAGCGCGCCGCTCGAGGAGATGCGCCATGCCGCGTGGGTGGCGTCGGACGTCGCCCGCGCTCCCGGGGCGCTCCCCGAGGTCCTCGGCGTCCATCTCGAGGGGCCGTATCTCAACCCGCTGCGCCGAGGCGCCCACCGCGCGCAGCATCTGCGGCATCCGTCGGTGCCGGAGATCGCGGAGACCTTGCGGCGGGCGCAGGGGGCGGTCCGCGTGGTCACGCTTGCCCCGGAGCTGGAAGGCGCCGAGGCGGTCGTCCGGTTCTTGGTCGTGGAGCGGGTCGTCGCGGCGGCTGGGCACACCGATGCGGGCTACGACGAGGTCCGCGAGGCGGCGCAGTGGGGGATCCGGCTCGTCACCCACGTGTTCAACGCGATGCGCGGGCTGCACCACCGCGAGCCGGGCGCGGTGGGCGCCGCGCTCTTGACCCGCGGGCTCACGGTGAGCGTGATCGCCGACCGGGTGCACGTGCACCCCGCGGTGCTGCGGCTGATTGCGCGCACGGCGGGGACCGGCCGGATCGCGCTCGTCACGGACGCGGTGTCCGCGGCGGGCATGGAGCGCGGCTCGTACACGCTCGGGGGCGCGACGATTGAGCTGCGGGACGGCGCGCCGCGGCTGCCGGACGGGACGCTCGCGGGCAGCATGCTGCAGCTGGACCGGGCGGTGCGCAACTTCGCGGCGGACGCGGAGGTGAGCTTCCGCGAGGCGGTGCAGGCCGCGACGCTGATTCCGGCGCGGCTGCTCGGCCTCGAGCGGAAAGGGCGCATCACCGTGGGCGGTGACGCGGATCTCGTAGTGCTCGACCGGGAGCACCGGGTCGCGCTGACGGTGGTGCGCGGCGCCGTCGCGTACCATCGGGGATAGCGCGGCGCCGGAGATCGAGACGGGCCACGCCGGATTCCGGATTTGCCGGCCGAGCCATGGGCGGATTGTTCGAGCTGACCCGAACGATTCGAGCGGCCATCTTGACAATCATCGGAGATTCCGATACTAATTACAAAATATCCGCACTCAGCCTCAACTCATACCAGCACCCGTCGTACCCGATGGCACCCGGACGTGTCGTCGGCGGGAGGGAGTGTGCCTAGGGTTCCGCGGCCCGCGTAGCGGCCGGACCGGACCGAGCGGCACAGGCGGCCCACGCGGCGCTACACCGTCGGGACAAAAGCCCGAGGGAGAGGTTCCTCTCACACAGGATCGCTCCCCCGGACTTTTGCTTTTGGGGCGGACGCGATCCTGTTCGAAGCGCGCCGTGACGCGCGGGAGGGGGATCGCACGATGACCGGACTCTACGATCCACGATTTGAGCACGACGCCTGCGGTGTCGGATTCGTGGCGACGACCGGCGGCCGAAGCCACGCGATTCTCTCGCAGGCCCTCGACGCGGTCGCCAACCTTTCGCACCGCGGCGCGGTCTCCGCAGACGGCAAGACCGGCGACGGCGCCGGGATCCTCACGCAGATTCCGTATCGCATGCTCGCTCCCGATCTGCAGCGGCTCGGGGTGCGGACGCCCCGCTATACCGACCTCGGGGTCGGCATGATCTTCCTGCCGCGCGACAACCGCCGGCAGGGGCGCGCCCGTGCGATCCTCGAGGACGGCGTGACGCGTGAGGGGCTGACGCTCTTCGGGTGGCGGAGGGTGCCGGTGGCCGCATCCGCGCTCGGCGACGAGGCCGCCCGGACGTGCCCTACGATCGAGCAGATGCTGATCGGGCGGCCGGAGACGCTCAGCGGCGACGAGTTTGAGCGCCGGCTGTATCTGGTGCGCAAGTCGATCGAGCGGCGGCTTACCGAGGAGCAGATCGAGGACTGCTACATCCCGTCGTGTTCGCATCAGACGATCGTGTACAAGGGGCTGTGCGTCGCCTCCCAGCTGCCGCGGTTCTACCCCGATCTGCACGATCCCGCGTACGAGACGGCCCTCGCGGTGTTTCACCAGCGGTACAGCACCAACACGTTCCCGAGTTGGCCGCTCGCCCAGCCGTTCCGGTTCCTTGCCCACAACGGCGAGATCAACACGCTGTGGGGCAACGTGAATTGGATGCGTGCCCGCGAACCCCAGCTGCGCTCGGCGTTTTGGCGCGAGCGTGTCCGCGATCTCCTGCCGGTGATCCAGGCGGGCGGCAGCGACAGCGCGATGCTGGACAACGCGCTCGAGCTGGTGGTGCGGTCCGGCCGAGACCCGCTGCACGCGATGATGATGCTGGTCCCCGAGGCGTGGGAGGACGCGCGCGAGATGCCCGAGGAGGTGCGCGCGTTCTACGAGTTCCACGCCGGGGTGTGCGAGCCGTGGGACGGCCCCGCGGCGCTCGCCTTTTCCGACGGCCGCGTCGCGGCCGCCACCCTGGACCGGAACGGCCTGCGGCCGGCGCGGTACACGATCACCGATGACGGCCTGGTGCTGGTGTCGAGCGAAGCCGGCGTGCTGCCGATCGAGCCGGGCCGCATCGTGGAGAAGGGTCGGCTCGGGCCGGGTCGCATGATCGCGGTGGACACCGTCGCGGGCCGGATCATCACCGACGCCGTGATCAAGCAGGAGGTGTCGAGCCGCCGCCCCTACGCGGCGTGGCTGGGCGCCGGACGGCTGCGCACCGCCGCGGTCCCCGACGTGCCGGAATCGGACGCCGCCTCGCTGCCGCGGCGCCTCGCGGTGTTCGGCTGCTCGCAGGAAGAACTGCAGCGGATCCACGAGCCGATGTTCACGGACGCCAAGGACCCGGTCGGGTCGATGGGCGACGACACGCCGCTGGCGGTGCTCTCGGCGCGCCCGCGCCTGCTGTACAGTTACTTCCGGCAGCGGTTCGCGCAGGTCACGAACCCCCCCATCGACCCGCTGCGCGAGCGCCTCGTCATGTCGCTCGCGACGCTGCTCGGGTCGCGCGGCAACCTGCTCGAGGAGGGCCCGGAGCACGCACGGCTCGTGGAGATCCCCACGCCGCTGCTGAGCGAGGCGGAGCTGCGGGCGCTCGAGGGGCTGCCGCACGAGGCGCTGCGCGCGCGCAGGCTGCCGGCGCTGTTCGCGGTGACCGACGGCCCCGACGGCCTCGAGCGGGCGCTCACCCAGCTGTGCGACGAGGCGCTCTATCACGTGGAAGAGGGGACGACGCTCTTGATCGTGTCGGACCGGGGCGCCGACGCGTCGCGTGCGCCGATCCCCATGCTGCTCGCGATTGGCGCGATCCACCAGGCGCTGATTCGCCGCGGGAAGCGGATGCGCGCGAGCCTCGTCGCGGAGACCGCGGAGGCGCGCGATGTGCACCACGTGGCCACGCTCGTCGGCTACGGGGCCAGCGCGGTCTGTCCGTACCTCGTCCACGAGTGGATCGTCGAGGCGGCCCGCCGCGCCGGCGCCGATCCGGCCCGGTGGCTCGGGAATCACCGGCGGGCGATCGAGGCGGGCCTGCTCAAGATCATGTCCAAGATGGGCATCTCGACCGTGTCGAGCTACCACGGCGCGCAGATTTTCGAGGCCGTCGGGCTGGACCACGCGCTCGTCGAGTTTGCTTTCACCGGCACCCCGTCGCGCATCGGGGGCATCGGTCTGTCGGAGATCTGCGAGGACGTGCTGGCCCGCCACCGCCGCGCGTTTGGACCGGACGCCGGCCCGGCGCTTGACGATCCGGGGCTGTTCCGGTTCCGCAAAGAGGGCGAGTACCACGCGTTCCACCCCAACGTGCTCCGAACGCTGCACAAGCTGAGCCTCAGCGGCAGCGACGAGGACTATCTGGCGTACGCGTGGGAGGTCACGCACCGGCCGCCGACGGCGCTGCGCGATCTGCTCGAGATCCGCGAGGGTTCGCCGATTCCCCTCGAGGATGTGGAGCCGGCCTCGCAGATCGCCCGACGGTTCGTGGTCTCGTCGATGTCGCATGGGTCGCTCAGCAAAGAGGCGCACGAGACCCTCGCGATCGCGATGAACCGTCTCGGGGCGCGGAGCAGCAGCGGGGAGGGCGGGGAAGATCCGGACCGGTTCGTGCGGCGCCCCAACGGCGACTCCGCGAATTCGGCGACGAAGCAGATCGCGTCGGGTCGGTTCGGCGTCACCCCGTCGTACCTGAACGCCGCGGCGGAGCTCGAGATCAAGATGGCGCAGGGCAGCAAGCCGGGCGAGGGCGGGCAGATCCCGGGCGCCAAGGTGTCCGAGGAGATCGCGCGGATTCGCCACACCCAGCCCGGGATCGCGCTGATCTCTCCGCCGCCTCATCACGACATCTACAGCATCGAGGATCTCGCGCAGCTGATCTACGATTTGAAGCAGGGCAACCCGCGGGCCCGCGTGTCGGTCAAGCTCGTGAGCGAGGCGGGGGTGGGCACGATCGCCGCCGGGGTCGCCAAGGCGTACGCGGACTCGGTGCACATCGCCGGGAGCGACGGCGGAACCGGGGCCTCGCCCCTGGATTCCATCAAGAACGCCGGCGTCCCGTGGGAGCTCGGGCTCGCGGAGACGCAGCAGACGCTCGTGCGGAACAACCTCCGCGGCCGGATTCGGGTGCGGGTCGACGGCGGCCTGAAGGTCGGCCGCGATATCGTGATCGCCGCGCTGCTCGGTGCGGAAGAGTTCGGTTTCGCGAGCGCCGCCGTGGTCGCGCTCGGATGCGTCATGGCCCGGCAGTGCCACCTGAACACGTGTCCCGTCGGGATCGCCACCCAGCGCGGCGACCTGCGGGCAAAGTTTCCCGGCACGCCCGAGCGCGTGGTGCAGTTTTTCCTCGCGCTGGCCGAGGACGTGCGCCGGCTGCTCGCCGGGTTGGGCGCGCGCACGATCGACGAGATCGTCGGCCGCCAGGACCTCCTGCGGGTGCGCTCGGATACCGCGATCCCCCGCGCGCGCCGGCTCACCTTCGATGCGCTGCTGGCCGATCCGGACCCGTCCGGGACGCGGGCGCGGCGCCGGCTCGTGGAGCGCAACGACCGGCCGGGCGAGCCCTTCGACGACGCGATCCTGGTCAGGATCGGCGAGGCGCTCCTCGCCGCCTCTCCGGTCGACCATACGGTGGAGATTCGCAACGTCCACCGGACCGCCGGCGCCCGCATCGCGTCCGCGATCGCCCGGCGGTACGGCGACCGCGGGTTGGCGGACGACACCGTGACGATCCGATTCGTGGGCAGCGCCGGCCAGTCGTTCGGCGCCTGGTGCGTCGGCGGCATGCGGCTGATCCTGTACGGCGAGGCGAATGACTACGTCGGCAAGGGGATGGCGGGCGGAGAGATCGCGGTGCGCCCGCCGGACGTGCTACTGCCGCGTTCGCACCGTCACGTGATCATGGGGAACACGGTTCTCTACGGGGCGACCGGCGGACGGGTGTTTGCCGCCGGTCGGGCCGGCGAGCGCTTCGCGGTGCGCAACAGCGGCGCGCAGGCCGTCGTGGAAGGGGTGGGCGACCACGGGTGCGAGTATATGACCGGCGGCGTCGTGGTCGTGCTGGGCGAGACCGGGCGCAACTTCGCGGCCGGGATGACGGGCGGCTGCGCGTACGTCCTGGACGAGACCGGGACGTTTCCGCTCCGCCACAACCCCGGGCTCGTGGAGTTGGTCCGCGTCGAGGATCCCGAGGACGCCCGCGCCCTGCGCGATCTGATCGACGCGCACCGGCGTGCGACCGGCAGCGAGCGTGCGCAGGGGATCCTCGCGGCGTGGGACCGTTTCGTGCCCCTGTTCTGGAAGGTGGCGCCGCGCGGCGTGCCCGCGGAGAAAGTCCCGGCCCCCGCCGCCGCGCCCCGGCGCCGCTAGCCGCGCCCCTCGCGCGGTCCGGCACGGCCCGCGTCCCCGCCGGGTACCCCGGCGCGGACGCGGGCTGTGTTACAATGGGCGTGTTTTCGACCGCGAAGACTGAGGGAGCCCGTCGCCGTGTCCGCGTTCGATCACTTGACAGAGTTCTTCCGGGGCGAAGAAGAGGTGTCGGCCGTCTATCTCTATGGACAGCCGGCGGTCGATCGGACGTGGCCCGATTCCGACATCGAGATCGGCATTCTGTTCGGCGATGAGATCGGGGTCGACGCGATCGCCGAGTATCTGGAAGGGCTGGGGGCGAGCAATCCCCTCGGCGACGCCCCCGGCTTCCTGATGCCCTTTGCGCTCAACGCCCACTTGCTGACCGTCGTGCACGAAGTGGTGACCTGGGGGACGCTGCTCGTCGACAACAATCCTCCCGCGCGCGAGGCGTTCGTGCGCGAGACCGCGGAGCGCCTCGCACAGGAGCGGCCGCACCTCCTGGAGGAGGCGCAGGAGACGATCCTCAAGGCCAGATCGTTCGGTCTTGCCTCGACGGACGACTCCGTGCGCACCGCGTCGCAGACCGTGCGCATGGTCGATCCGATTCGGATCGGCTGGCGCCTGGCGCGCGTGCTGACCTCGGTGCCGATCTTGGAGATGTTTACGCGGGACGTCGAGGCCGTCGCGCAGGATGCCGAGCGGGTGAGCCAGATCGTGGGGGTGTTCAGCAACGCGAGCGGCGCGGCCACGGGCATCGCGAAGGCGATGCTGACCACGTTCGGCATCGCCCGGCTGCCGCGCCGGTGGGAAGTCTTCCTGCCCCTCGCCGACGCGGGCGTGATTCCGATGGAACTCGCGCTGCACCTCGCGGCGATGGTCGAGACCCGCTGGACGCTGCTGACCGGCAGCGGGATCATGTCTCCCGAGCGCGTCATCTCGCTGATCCGGGGATACCTTCCGCCGATTATGACGTTTGTGCGGCGGGCGTCGTGGGCCACCGACCTTCCGGGGCTGACCGCGCCGCAGCGGCTGCACTGACGCCGAGCACGTGATCGACCCCGAGCAGCCCCGCCTGCACCCGGCCGATTCGGGCACCCCTCGCCCATCGGGCGGGCGATTTGCGCTCGGCGACCTCCTCGGCAGCGGCGGGATGGCGACGGTGTACCGCGCGTGGGATCGCGAGCGCAATACCGTGTGCGCCGTCAAGCTGCTCGGGGAGCCGTTGGCGCGCGACGAGGAGATCCGGCACCGCTTCCGGCGCGAGGCCTCGGCCGTCATGAGCCTGACGCACGAGCGCATCGTGACGGTGTACGACTGCGGCGACGACGGTCCCTCGCCGTTCATCGCGATGGAGTATGTCTCGGGCGGGACCGTGCGCGATCTGCTCCGCCAGCACGGCCCGCTCGGAGAGGCGGACGCGCTGCGCCTCGCGGCGGAAGTCGCCGAGGCGCTGGCGTACGCGCACGGCCAGGGGGTGGTGCACCGCGACATCAAACCCCACAACATCCTGCTCACCGACGCGCATCATGTGAAGGTCGCCGATTTCGGGATCGCCCGCGTCCTCGATGAGACCAGCCTGACGTCGGTCGGGAGCGTGCTGGGCTCCGCGCAGTATCTCGCGCCCGAGCAGGCCCGCGGAGAGGCCGCGGGCCCGGCGGCGGACCAATACGCGCTGGGCGTGGTGCTGTTTGAGCTGCTTACCGGGCGTGTGCCGTTTGATGGGGATACCCCGGTGGCGGTCGCCCTGCGGCACGTTCGCGATACGGTGCCGGACATCGCGCACCTGCGCGCCGATCTCTCTTCGCGCACGGTGGAGATCGTGAACCGGCTGCTGCAGAAGCGGCCCGACGATCGGTTTCCCACGGCCGCGGCCGCCGCGGCGGCGCTGTCGGCGGCCGCCGATCTGCTCGCCCATGCCGCCGATCACCCCGATGAAACCGCGGTGCTGGAGGCGGCGGGCGCCCCGCCGCCCCCCGGGGTGGAAACGGGCCGCGACGGCGCGACCGTGCGGCTGATTGCGGCGGCACCGGGGGAGACCGGGAAGATGCCGGAGGTCGATCCGGCAGCGGCCGAGCCGTCCCGCGGCACTGCCGGGCCCGCGGACACGCGGCGCTGGACGCGCGAGGGTCGTACGTGGGCGCGGGCCGTGGCGATCGCTGCGGCCGTGCTCGCCGTCGGCGCGGCCCTCGGGTTCGCGTATCGGCAGGCGTGGTTCGGGGCGCATTCCGTCGTGCCGTCCCTTATCGGCGAGACCGTGCAGGACGCGGGGAGTGCCGTGCTGCCGCTCAATCTGGGCGTCAAGGTCACGGGACAGCGGCAGGATCCCCGCGTGCCGTTCGGCGCGATCATCGACCAGAATCCTCCGCCCGGACGAGAGGCGATCAAAGGAACGATCATCGAGCTGACCGTCAGCGAGGGCTCGGGGACCGTGCCCGCCGTCGAAGGGAAGCCCGTGGCGCAGGCGGCGCAGCTGCTCGAGGCCGCGGGGCTGCGGCTCGGCGCCGTGAATTATTCGCGCGACGACCAGGTCCCGGCGGGCAACGTCATCTACCAGTTTGAGGCCCCCGGAACGAGCCTTGGGGCGAACGGCGCGGTGGATGTGCTCGTGAGCCAGGGACCGCCGCTCGGGGCACCGCCCGCCGCGGCGTCGGGGACGAACCCGAGCGTGGACTCGCCGGCCCCCACGCAGCCTCCCGCCCCGGCGCCCCAGCCGCAGTCGTCCGAGCGTCCCGGGGCCGCCGCGCCGCCGTCGGGCACCACCGTGTCCCCGTCGAACCCGCCGGTGCTAGAGCGCGCGGCTCCGCCTGGCAGCGGAGACCACTAAACAGATACACAGAGTTTCCGGGAGGCAGATGTGGCCGCGACACTGACCGTGACCGTACAGCAGACGCCCAACGTGAACGCCCTCAAGTTCGTGGTGAATCGACGGATGACCGAGGGGCGGAGCCAGACGTTTACCGATGCCGCGACCGCGGCATCGCCCCTCGCGAAGGACTTGCTCGGCATCGACGGCGTCCGGCAGGTCTTTCTGCTGAATGATTTCATTACCATTACCAGGATGGAAGGCACAGACTGGAACGCCGTGGTGCCGCAGGCGGAGGCGCTGATCCGCCAGCACCTGGCGGAACAGGCGTAGGATGCGGCCGGGAGCGACCGCTCGTGCGGCGCGCCGCATTTGAGCGGCTCGTCGCCCAGGCGCTTGAGGGGCTGCCCCCGGCGTTCGCCGCGCGCCTCCGCAACGTCGCCGTGCTCGTTGAGGCGCGTCCTTCCCGCGAGGTCGCGGCCGAACTGGGCGGAGACATCCTCGGTCTCTACCACGGCGCGACCGAGTTCGAACAGTCGTCGTTCACCGCGTACGAGCTGCCGGAAATCATCATCATCTACCAGGACAATATCGAGGCGATCTGCCACACGAACGAGGACGTGCTGCGCGAGGTGCGCCTCACGGTGGTGCATGAGGTGGGGCACCACTTCGGACTGAGCGATGCCCAGATGGAGTTGTTAGAGCGCGAGATGGGCTCCTGAGGCTCTTCCCGGCACCCAATCTCTCGTTCGCACATGCATTCCATTATCGATCGTACGTTCGATACTATGACATGTAACGGTTTGACATCGTCATTCAACTGATCCTATACTCAGGCGAGAGACTGACTGGTCAGTCTTGGATTGGGGGGGACTGAGACTGATGGCGACGACGGTCGACCGAGCGAGCAGGGTCTCGCAACGTGAAGATACACGTCGAAGAATCCTCGCTTCCGCCGAACAGGTTTTTTCCGAGAAGGGGTTCTATCGATCGGTCGTCGATGATATCGTCAAGGCCTCCGGCACCTCTAAGGGGGCCGTCTACTTTTATTTCGATACCAAGGAAGAGATCTTCGTCTCCCTCGTCGACGAGTACGCGGCCTCGGTGGCGCAGGAACTTCAGCTCGGCATGGGACGGGGGCGCGGATTGGTCGCACAGGTCGAGGCCGCGGTCGCGGCGCTGCTTCGCCACTTCCAGGCCCACCGCGCCCTGGCGACGATCGTGCTGATCGACTGGCCCGCCGCCGGAGCCGAGTTTCAGGGGAAGCGGATCGCGCTCAAGACGATGCTGGTCGAGGTGCTCCGGGGCTACCTGGATCGGGCCGTCCAAGACGGCAAGATCGCCGAGCAGGACACGGAGATGGCCGCGTACGTGTGGATCGGTGCCATCGGAGAAGTGGTGGTGCGCTGGCTCAATACCGGCAAACCCAACCCGCTCGAAGACGTCATCGCCCCGCTCACGAAGCTGCTGCTCTCGAGCGTCGGCCTCGTCGGGTCGCCGGCGGCCCCGCGCTAGGATCGATGGAGCGGATCCCAGACGACCTGCTGCAGCGGCTGCGCGAACGCACGTGGGCGCGGCTCGTGCGGGCCGCCTTTCTCCGGGGAGAGTTTACCCTGAGCTCCGGACGCCGCAGCACCTATTACATCGACAAGTATCGATTCGAGACCGACCCCCACCTGCTCCGTGACATCGCGCGCCTGCTCGCCCGGGCGCTTCCGGCCGACGTGAACCGTTTGGTCGGGCCGGCGCTCGGCGGCGTACCGCTGGCGACCGCCCTCTCCTTGGAGACCGGCATTCCCTTCGCGATTGTGCGGCCGGAGGCCAAGGACCACGGCACCGCGCGGACGGTGGAGGGGCAGCTCGACGCCGGCGATCGAGCCGTCGTGCTGGAAGACGTGGTGACGACGGGCGGGCAGGCGCTGCGGGCGGCCCGGGTCGCGGAAGCGGCCGGAGCCCGCGTCCCCCTGATTCTCGCCGTGGTCGACCGGCACGAGGGCGGCCGGGAAGGGATCATCAGCGCCGGCTACGGCTTTGACGCGCTGTTCGATATCACGGAGTGGCCGATCGAGGGCGCGCCGGTTGACGGCCTTCGGGGATCGCGTCCGTCCTAGGCGATCGCGATCGGCCGCACCGGCGAGCCGGTGGCGCCGACGAACTTCAGGGGCAGGCACACGAAGAGAAACTCTGCGCGGCCGTCCCGGCTCAATTCCTCCAGGGTCACATTTTCGATGATCGGAATCCCGCATCGCGCCAGCAGGTGCAGGTGACCGAACAGCGTGGCGCCCGTGTCGGGATCGCGCTCGTCGGGCTCGTCCCAGGCCATGTTGTCGCACCCGACATACGCGACCTGGTGATGCGCGGCCCAGAGGGATCCCTCGCGGCTGACGCCCGCGGCCGCGAGATACCGCGCTTCGTCGCCCCAGAGTTTGGCATACCCGGTGCGGACGAGCAGAGCGTCCCCCGGCCGCACGGCCACGCCGGCCCGGCTCGACGCAGCCTCAAGATCGTCGGCGGTGATCCGGTAGTGGGGCGGGAGCGGATCTGCGCCGCGCGTGGCGGCGACGTCGAGCAGCACCCCGCGCGCGACGATGGGCGCCATCGTCTCGATGCCGTGCGCGGTGAATCCGGCCGCGGTCTCGATGCTCGGGGTGACCTCGATCCCGCCGTAGAGCGTGAGATTCGCCGCCTGGTGCGAGAGCGCGTCGATGTGCGTGCCGGAGTGCTCCATCATGAGCAGCGTGCCGGAGGCCCCGCTGCGAGGGCCCAGATGCTCCGGGTCGTAGCCGTCGCGGTGGCGCCGATGCAGATGATAAAAGTACCCCGGCCGATGGTTCGGGTGGATCGGCATGCGGCTCGTGCGCGGCTGCTCGAGGTCGTACACCCGCCGCCCGACCGCGGTGCTCAGCAGTGTGCTCGTGTCAGTCGCCATGTGCCCTCCCGTGCCGTGGTGGTGCCGCCGTTCGACCGTGTCGGGTTCGCCGCACCGGCGCGACGCGCCTCTCGGGCGCGGGAGACGATAAGTTAGGCAACCCTTCGATTGACAATCCAGGACACCGGTCGCTATACTCGAATTCAGGAAACATGACTAGGTTACTCGACAATCCCGCAGCAAGGCGTCGGGTGCCTGAGCCGGGGTGCCTGGTAAGGGGTGTCCCGGCCCGGTCCGAGCGGGTCTTCAGGCGGAGGGACGGATGAGCGCCGAACTCGTGATCAAGGATCTGTGGGCGCAGGTGGAGGACAAGGTCATCCTCAAAGGGGCCAATCTGGAGGTCCGGACCGGCGAGATCCATGCGCTGATGGGGCCGAACGGTTCCGGAAAGAGCACGCTCGCCAACGTGCTGATGGGCAACCCGTTCTATCAGGTGATCAAGGGCGAGATCCTGTACAAGGGCGAGGATCTCGTGGCCATGGCGCCCGACGAGCGGGCCCGCAAGGGCCTCTTTATCGCGTTCCAGTACCCGGTGACGATCCCCGGCGTGACGATGGCCAGCTTCCTGCGAACGGCCGTCAGCGCGCGGCGCGGGTTCGACAAGGATCAGCTGATGAGCCTCGCGGAATTCCAGAAGTTGATCCGCGCCAAGGTGGCGGAGCTGCAGGTGGATCCGTCGGTCCTCGGCCGCTACGTGAATGAGGGGTTCAGCGGCGGCGAGAAGAAGCGGGCCGAGATCCTGCAGATGGCCCTCCTCGAGCCGGAGATCGCGATCATGGATGAGACCGACTCGGGGCTCGACGTCGACGCGGTGAAGATCGTGGCGGCCGGCGTGAACCAGATGTACGAGGCGTCCGGCCGGAAGATGGGCGCCTTGGTGATCACGCACTACCCGCGCATCCTCAAGTACATCCATCCGACCCGGGTGCACGTGATGTTCGACGGGCGGATCGTGACCTCGGGGGAAAAGGATCTCGCGGACGAGCTCGATCAGATCGGGTACGACGGCATCCGGGCGCAGTATGAGCGTGTGGCCGCGGAGGTCGTCGGCGAGGGCGAAGTGCGGAGCGCCGGCAAGGTGTTCTGGGTGAGGCACTAAGGTGAGGCACTAAGAGGAGGGGCTGCCCGTGGCTGTCGTGAATCCGCTCGGCATCGATCTCGATCAGTACAAGTACGGGTTCCACGACCGTGACGACACCTATGCGTTCAAGGCCCAAAAGGGGCTGAACCGCGGGGTGATCGAGCAGATCTCCCACATGAAGAGCGAGCCCGACTGGATGCGGGCCTACCGGCTCCACTCGCTCGGCGTCTTCGACAAGAAGCCGATGCCGACGTGGGGCGGGAACGTGGGCGAGATCAATTTCGATGACATCTACTACTACATGAAGCCGATGGAGAACCAGGGGAAGACGTGGGACGACGTGTCGCCGGACATCAAGCGCACGTTCGACCGCCTGGGCATCCCGGAGGCCGAGAAGAAATACCTCGCCGGGGTCGGCGCGCAGTACGAGAGCGAGGTCGTGTACCACAGCCTCCGCGAGGAGTGGACGAAGCTGGGCGTGGTCTTCCTCGACATGGACTCCGCGCTGCGCGAATATCCGGATATCGTGAAGGAGTACTTCGGGACCGTCGTGCCCCCGGAGGACAACAAGTTCGCGGCGCTCAACAGCGCGGCGTGGAGCGGCGGCTCATTCGTGTATGTGCCGGAGGGCGTCCACGTCACGGTGCCGCTGCAGGCGTACTTCCGGATCAACGCGCAGAACATGGGGCAGTTCGAGCGCACGCTGATCATTGCCGAGCGCGGCTCGCACGTCCATTACGTCGAGGGCTGCACCGCGCCGACCTACACCAGCGACTCGCTGCACAGCGCCGTGGTGGAGATCATCGTCAAGGAAGGCGCCCGCGTCCGGTACACGACGATCCAGAACTGGTCGAAGAACGTGTACAACCTCGTGACCAAGCGCGCGGTGGCGTATCGCGACGCGACGATGGAGTGGGTGGACGGCAACCTCGGCAGCAAGCTCACGATGAAGTACCCCAGCGTGTACATGCTGGAACCGGGCGCCAAGGCGGAGATCCTGTCGATCGCGTTTGCCGGCGCGGGACAGCACCAGGATCCCGGCGGCAAGGTGATCCACGCCGCCCCGCACACCCAGTCGTCGGTCGTCAGCAAGTCGATCAGCAAGTCGGGCGGCCGAGCGGGCTATCGGGGCCTCGTGAAGGTGTATCCGGGCGCCCACGGGAGCAAGTGCGCGGTGCGCTGCGACGCGCTGATCTTGGACGATCAGTCGCGGTCCGACACGTACCCGACCATGGAGATCGACGAGGACGACGTGCAGGTGACGCACGAGGCGACGGTGTCCAAGGTCTCCGACGAGCAGCTGTTCTACCTGATGAGCCGCGGTATCAATCAGGACGAGGCGATGAGCATGATCGTGCGCGGTTTCATCGAGCCGATTTCCCGCGAGCTGCCGATGGAGTACAGCGTCGAGCTCAACCGCCTGATCCAGCTTGAGATGGAGGGCTCGGTCGGCTAGGACCGCGCCCCCGGGCGGCCGCGCCCGTACGCGCGGCGACACGACGGTGAAGGCGATGGGGAGGGCAGGGCGTCCGCCCTGCCCTCCCCGACCGTCGGTCCGCGGCGCAGCCACCTCGTGGTGCGCGCGGCCACACGGGACGGAGGGGACACGTGAGCGATCCGCATCAGGTGACCAACAGCACGCTCAGCCGGGAGGTCGTCGAGCAGCGCTCGGCGGAGGCCCATGAGCCGGGGTGGCTGCGCGAGCGCCGTGCCGCGGCGTGGGAGGCGTTCCTCCGCCTGCCGCTGCCGCCGTCGGCCGACGAGGAGTGGCGGCGGACGGACCTGAGCGCGCTCGACCTCGACGCGCTCGTGCCGCTGGGCGGCGGCGCGCCGCGGCGGGAGAAGCCCCCCGAGGCGCTGCTGCGGCTCGTGGGCGATCCGCTCGGGGCCTCCGCGATCCGGTTTGTCGTGAACGGCATCGAGGTGCAGGCGCGCGTGGCGCCCGAGCTCGCGGCGCAGGGGATCGTGTTCACGTCGCTCGCCGACGCGGTGCGCTCGCACGGCGACCTCGTCCGGCCGCATTTCGGCAGCATCGTCCGGGACGACGAGAACAAGTATCGGGCGCTGCACGGGGCGCTGTGGGCCGGGGGGACGTTTCTGTATGTGCCGGACGATGTCGAGGTCGATCTGCCGCTCGTGACCGCGACCCACCTGGACCGCGACGGCGTGCTGTATTCGCCCCACACGCTCGTCGTCGCCGGCGCGCGGAGCCGGGTCACGCTCGTCGAGCTGTCCCAGTCCACGGAGGGGCGCGCGCGCACGCTCGTCAATCCCGTCGTGGAGCTGATTCCCAAGGCCGGGGCCCAGCTGCGCTACGTGAACCTGGAGGATTGGGGCCGCAACGTCTGGGAGACCGGGATGGTGCGGACGGTCGTCGAGCGCGACGCGACGGTCAACAGCCTGATGGTGGCGTTCGGGGCCGGGCTCGTGAAGACCAACGTCGAATCGCGGCTCGCCGCCCCGGGGGGCACCTCGGAGATGCTCGGGGTGCAGTTCGGGGACGGGACCCAGCACTTCGACTATCACACGCTGCAGGAGCACGCGGCGCCGAGCACCACGAGCGATCTCCTGTACAAGGGCGCCCTGAAGGACAAAGCCCGGTCCGTGTTCTCGGGCCTGATTCGCGCGGACGCGGGGGCCCAGAAGACCAACGCGTTCCAGCTGAACCGCAACCTGATCCTCTCGGAGGGCGCCCGCGCGGACAGCATGCCGAAGCTCGAGATCCTCGCGAACGACCTCCGCTGCACGCACGGCGCGAGCACGAGCCGACTCAACGAGGAGCAGATCTTCTATCTGATGAGCCGCGGGCTCCGGCGCGCCGCGGCGGTGCGCATGATGGTCGACGGGTTTTTCGCGGAGATCTTCGACCGGATCCCGCTCGAGATGATCCGCGAGCGGCTCTCCCGCGCGATCGAGCAGAAAATGGGGGACTACGTGTGAGCGAGTTTGTGCGCGTGGCGCGCGCCTCGGACGTCCCGCCCGGGTCGGTGGTGCGGGTCGACGTCGAGGGGCACCGGGTGGCGCTGGCCAACGTGGACGGGCAGTTCTACGCGATCGACGATACCTGCACGCACGAGGACGCGTCCCTGGCCGAGGGCGGCATCGTCGGGGACATCGTCGTGTGCCCCAAGCACGGGTCGCGCTTCAACGTGAAGACCGGCCGGGTGCTGTCGCTGCCGGCGGTGCGGTCGGTGGCGGTCTACCCGGTGCGGGTGGAAGGGGACGCGGTCCTGATCTCGCCCGACGCGCAGACGACGAGCGGGGTGCCGCACCGGCGGTAGGAGGCCCAGCCATGGCGATCTCCCGAACGATTCGCGATGACTTCCCGATCCTCGCGCAGCGCGTCCACGGGAAGCCGCTCGTGTATCTGGACAGTGCCTCGACCTCCCAGAAGCCGCGCCAGGTGCTGGACGCCTATCTCCGCTTCTACGAGGAGTACAACGCCAACGTGCACCGCGGCGTGTACTCGATCGCCGAGCGCGCGACCGAGGCCTACGAGGCGGCCCGCGCGACGATCGCCCGGTTCATCGGCGCCGCGGGACCGGAGGAGATCATCTTCACGCGCAACGTCACCGAGGCGCTGAACCTCGTCGCGTACTCGTGGGGCCGGCGCCACGTCGGCGCCGGCGACGAGATCCTGCTGACCGAGATGGAGCATCACAGCGACCTCGTGCCCTGGCAGTTTGTGGCACAGGAGCGCGGCGCGCGCCTCCGGCATGTCCCCTTCGATGAGGAGGGCCGGCTCGAGATGGACGAGTTCCGGCGCCTCTTGACCGAGCGGACGAAGCTCGTGGCCGTGACCCACATCAGCAACACGTTGGGGACCGTCAACCCCGTCGCGGAGATCGCCCGCGCGGCCCGCGCGCAGGGGGCGGTCGTCGTGGTCGACGGCGCGCAGAGCGCGCCGCATCGGCCGGTGAACGTGCAGGCGCTCGGCTGCGACTTTTTCGGATTCACCGGGCACAAGATGCTGGCGCCGATGGGCATCGGCGTGCTCTGGGGCCGCCGCGACCTCCTCGAGCGCATGGAGCCGTTTCTCGGCGGCGGCGAAATGATCAGCGACGTCTGGCTCGATCACGCCACGTGGAACGAACTGCCCTGGAAGTTCGAAGCCGGGACGCCCAACGCGGCCGGGGCGGTCGCGCTCGGGGCCGCCGTCGAGTACCTGGAGCGGCTCGGCATGGAGGCCGTCGCGGCGCACGAGCGCGAGATCACCGCGTACGCGATGGCGCGCCTGCGCGAGGTGCCGGGGATTCAACTGCTCGGGCCGCAGAGCGGCGACCGCGGCGGGGTCGTGGCGTTTTCGATGGACGGCGTGCACCCGCACGACATCGCGCAGGTGCTCGACGGGGAAGGGATCTGCGTGCGCGCGGGACATCACTGCACAAAGCCGCTGCACCGCAAGCTCGGCATCGGCGCGTCCGCCCGCGCGAGCTTCTACGTGTACACCATTCCCGAGGAGATCGACGCGCTGATCGGCGCGCTGGGCCGGGTGAGGGAGCTGTTCCGTGTCGCTTGACGATCTGTACCGCGAGGTCATCCTCGACCACTATAGCCACCCCCGCAACAAGGGCGTGGCGAATCCCGCGGACGTCACCCGCGAGGGCACGAACCCGCTCTGCGGGGACGAGATCCGCGTGTCGCTGCGGGTGCGCAACGGGATCGTGGAAGATGTCCGGTTCGACGGCAAGGGCTGCTCGATCAGCCAGGCCTCCGCCTCGATGATGACCGAGCAGCTGAAGGGGCAGCGCGTCGAAGACGCGGCGCGGTTGATCGCCGCCTTTAAGGCGATGATGCACGGCGACCCCATTCCGCCGGAGGGGCTCGGCGACCTCGAGGCGCTGCAGGGCGTCCGCAAGTTTCCGGTGCGGGTGAAATGCGCGACGCTGCCCTGGATCACGTTCGAGATGGCGCTTGAGGAGGTGCCCCCCGCGTCGTAGCCGCACCGGAGCGCGATTGCAGGTGCGCTGTCCTGATGCTAGGGTGATCGTGGACTTCGTGGTGCAGGAGGCGTGATGTCGACCGACGTGCCGCTCGTGCCGGGTGTCCCCGGGTCCCCGCCCGTCCGCAGCAGGATCGCCCCGATGGCGCAGGCCGTGGAGATCCTGGACAGCGTGCCTGGGGGCGGGTTGGTGTTGACGACCATCGAAGGCGCCCTCAACTGGGGGCGCGCGTCGTCGCTGTGGCCGTTGACGTTTGGGCTCGCGTGCTGCGCCATCGAGATGATGGCGGCGTTCGCGAGCCGCTTCGATCTCGACCGCATGGGCGTCATCCCCCGCGCGACCCCGCGCCAGGCCGACCTGATGATCGTCGCCGGCCGCTGCTCGATCAAGATGGCGCCGATCGTCCGCCGGCTCTGGGAGCAGATGCCGGAACCGCGCTACGTGATCTCGATGGGTTCGTGCGCGACGTGCGGCGGGCCGTTCTTCTACGACAACTACTCGATCCTGAAGGGCATCGACCAGGTCGTCCCGGTGGACGTGTACGTGCCGGGGTGCCCCCCGCGGCCCGAGGCGCTGATCGAGGGCATCCTGAAGCTCCAGGAGCGCATCAAGGTCGAGCCGTTTCTGCGCCGGCAGGCGTTCGCCGCGCTCGAGTCGCAGGCCGGTCCGCGGTAGGGCCGCGCCGCGCCCCGCGCGGCGGTCGATCGGCAAGGTCGGAGGCAGGGAGGTCACGCGGTGGCGCTTCGGACCGAAGAGCTGATGCTCAATATGGGGCCGCAGCACCCCAGCACGCACGGCGTGCTGCGTCTCGTCGTGACCCTCGACGGGGAGAACATCCGCGACGTCCGGCCCGACATCGGCTACCTCCATTCCTCGGTCGAGAAGATGATGGAGCATCGCACGTACGTCCAGAACGTGGCGCTGACCGACCGCGGCATGGACTACCTCGCCGCGCTGAACAACGAGGCCGCGTACTGCCTGGCGGTGGAGCAGCTGGCCCAGGTGGAGGTGCCGGCGCGCGGGCGGTACATCCGGGTGATCCTCCAGGAACTCAACCGGCTCGCGAGCCATCTCGTCTGGCTCGGCACGTGGGGCCTCGATCTGGGCGCGACCACCGTGTTCCTGTGGTGCTTCCGGGAGCGCGAGCGAATTCTCGACCTGTTCGAGCAGGTGACCGGCGGCCGGCTGCACCACGTGTACTTCCGGATCGGCGGCGTGGTGACGGATCTGCCGGAGGGATGGACCGGGGCCTGCGGCGGCTTCCTGGATTACTTCGTGCCCCACGTCGACGAGTATCATGCGCTGCTGACCCAGAACCCGATCTTCGAAGCGCGCAGCCGGGGCGTGGGCGTGATCAGCCGCCGGGACGCCATCGCGATGGGCGCCTCCGGGCCGGTCGCCCGCGCCAGCGGCATCGCCTACGACGTCCGGAAGGCGGCCCCCTACGAGGTGTACGACCGCGTGGACTTCGACGTGCCGGTGCGCACCGAGGGCGACTGCTACGCCCGGTACTTGGTGCGGATGGAGGAGATGCGGCAGTCGATCCGCATCGTGCGCCAGGCGCTGCATGATCTACCGGATGGGGAGTTCCGCACCCGCGTGCCGACGACGATGAAGCCGCCGCGCGGCGAAGTGTACGTCCGCACGGAATCCCCGCGGGGCACGCTCGGCATGTACGTGGTCAGCGACGGCGGGGAGACGCCCTACCGGGTGAAGATCCGGGCGCCGTCGTTCAGCAATCTGTACGCGCTCACGGAGATGATGAAGGGGTGGAAAGTGGCCGACGTCATCGCGATCCTCGGCAGCACGGATATCGTGCTGTCCGACGTGGATCGGTGATCGGGATGGAGGCGCGCGATGGGGGTTGCTGAGCGGGTGTTTCGAGGAGCCACCGCGCTGACGACGGGGCTGAGCCTGACCTTTCGGACGATGTTCCGCCCAAAGATCACCGTGCGGTATCCGCTTGAAAAGCTCGGGACCTCCAACCGGTTCCACGGGCTGCTGTCGCTGCCGATCGACCCCGAGACCGGGAAAGACCGCTGCATCATCTGCTTCCAGTGCGAGCGCATCTGTCCCGACCGGTGCATCCACATCGAGGCGGAAGGCAAGGGCAAGGAGCGGCAGCTGAGCCGGTTCGACATCGAGATCGACAAATGCTGTTTCTGCGGTCTCTGCGTGGAGGTGTGCCCGACCGAGGCGATCGTGTTCGTGCCGCAGTACGAGACGTCGACGTACAACCGCGCGCGCCTCCTGTACTCGCACGAGGACCTGAACCGGGCGGCTCCCAAGGAACCGATCGCGACCGGGATCGTCGGACGGCGCCGCTCGTGATCCCGGAGCGGATCGCGCAGTTCCTCGAGCGGTTCCCGCGTGTCCGGGATCTGGTCGCGGAGCAGCGGGCGGCGGACGCGCAGGCGGACGCCGCCTGGGCGGGCAAGGAGCAGGAGTGGAAGGTGGCGGCCGACGCGGCGAAGGCCGAGGGCAAGCCGGCGCCGCGCCCGCTGCGCCGCGAGGATGCGCCCGCGTACCGCTACCAGGTACCGACCTTTCAGGTGGCGCGTGAGGAGCTGCGCGACGTCTGCCGGTGGCTCCGCGACAACCCCGAGTTCGACATGGCCGCGCTCGAGTTCGTCTCGGCGGTGGACTGGCCGGACCGGTTCGAGATCGTGTACGCCCTCAGCTCCGTCGCACGGCATCACGGGGTGACGCTCAAAGTGGCGGTGCCCAAGGACGACGCCCACGTGCCATCGGTCGTCGAGGTGTGGGTCGGCGCCGACTGGCACGAGCGGGAAGCCTACGACCTGTTCGGCCTGACGTTCGACGGGCACCCGGATCTGCGGCGCATTCTCATGAGCGAGGATTGGAAGGGCCACCCGCTGCGGAAGGACTATGTCTACGAGGACCCGCAGTGGCTCGTCGACGTGGCCGTGCAGCGGCAGCGTGAGATCGCGGCCACCCAAGACGGTGGAGACGGACGGGGACCGCGCCGGTAGCCGACGCGCGGCAGATCATCGTTACCACATCATTACACAATTCGAATACGCTGGGGCCGACACTGAGCATGCGCGCGGGGCCGCCGAGACGGCGCGCCGCCGCATTGAGGCGGGGTGAGAGGGCTATGGCACAGGGAACGGTCCGGTGGGCACGGGGATTCTGGGCCGGGGTGGCCGGGGGCGTGGCGGTCACGATCGTGCTGTTCGCGTACCGCTTCCAGACGGGCATGCCGACGGCGCAGGAGGCGCTCGCGGAGCGCATGATTCGGCTGCTGCCCTACCAGGTGTTCGCGCAGATCCTGGCGACGTTCCAGCACGACGCGAAGCCCATCGGCCTCGCGATGTCCGTGCTGACCAGTGTGATCGGGCTCGGCATCGGCGGGATGCTCTACGCGTGGCTCGTCCGGGGGAGCCAGCGGCCGCGCGTGGTGCTCGGCCTGGCCGCGGCCGTGGTCACGTGGGTGGTGCTGACGTTCCTGTTCCTGCCCTTCATCGAAGGCGGGATCCTTGGGGTCCCGCTGACCACCGTCGTGACCTCGCCCGCGCTGCCGATGGGGCTCGCCAGCCTCGCGTACGGGCTGGTGCTCGCGCTGCTCTACGGGCGCCCCGGTGCGGCGGTCGAGGCCGCCGGCGGGGCACGCTCGGGCGGCGGCGCGTTGCCGCCGAGCGGGTCCGGGACTCCGGGGAGCGCCGTCGGGCGACGGGACCTCCTGCGCCGCTCCGCGCTGGTCGTGCTCGGGGCCGCGGCGGGCACGGCGCTCGCGTGGGCCGCCGACACCGGCGCGGCAGTCGTCCGCGCCGCCGCGCAGGCGTTCCAGCTGCTGAAGGGCATGCCGCCCGAGGTGACGCCGGCCGGCGACTTCTACCAGGTGTCGAAGAACTTCTTCGATCCGACGGTCGACGTCAACAAGTGGATGCTGGAAGTGACCGGATTGGTGAACAAGCCGTTGAAGCTGTCGCTCGACGACTTCAAGAAGGCCGGGCCCGCGGTCGAGCGCTATCAGACGTTCGAGTGCATCAGCAATGAGGTCGGGGGCGATCTGATCGGGAACGCGAAGTGGACCGGCGTGCGCGTGAAGGACATCCTGGATCTCGCCGAGGTGAAGCCCGGCGCGACCACGATCATCTGGCGCGCCGTGGACAGCTTCTCCGAGTCGATTCCGATCGACATCGCCATGGACCCCTCGACGCTGCTCGCCTACCAGATGAACGGCGACCCCATTCCGCAGAAGCATGGGGCGCCCGTGCGCGTCCTGATCCTCAACCGGTACGGGATGAAGCAGCCGAAGTGGCTGACCAGCATCGAGGTCGCGAACCACGACTACGTCGGGTACTGGGCGCAGCAGGGGTGGAGCAAGACGGCGTTTGTGAAGACCAACAGCGCGTTCAAGGTCGAGACCAAGGACGGCACGATGCTCGCGCTCGGCGGGTGGGCGTACGCCGGAAACCGCGGCATTTCGAAGGTCGAGGTCAGCCCCGACAACGGGAAGACGTGGATCGAGGCCGCGGTCAAGCCGGCGCTCGGGGAGAACACGTGGCAGTTCTGGTCGCTCGAGTGGCAGCCGCCCAAGCCGGGCGACTACGCGCTCCAGGTCCGCGCGACGGACGGGAAGGGCAGCCTGCAGCCCTCGCAGCCCGAACCGACCCTGCCGGACGGCGGCCAGGGCTACCATACGGTGCACGTGAAGTTTTAGCCAGCGTTCGCGAGTCGGTGTCGTTGAGAGCGGACGGGAGGGGCCGGCCGCTCTCAACGCATCCGGCGGGCGGGTCACGAAGCCCACCGAGCCGGTCGCCACCACCACCGTCATCATTCCAAACGGATTCCCCCGCTCACGCCCATCACTCGACGTCATCGTCTGGCAATATCGGTCCCAGCTCGCTGACATGCACGAGGTGGCTCACACCGCCGACCTGTCCGTACACGACCTCGTCATCGACCGGCAGGTCCGCGGCATGTACTCTCAGGGCGTAGGCGGCCGCCGCCCAACAGGGCATGCAGTCCATCCACGAGCCGGCAGAGACCCGGTCCCACCAATCCTCAAGACGGTAGCGATCTCCCGTGTTGAGGTGCACGTCTTCTTGGCGCAGACGCAGCCGGACCGTCTTCCCGGCAAGGGGATGCGCGCGTTCGTGTCTCACGTGTCACTCCGTTCCTTGCCTTCGTGCCCCACCGCCCAGCCCACGAGCCGCTGTGCAGAGGCGCAGTGATGTCGACCGGGTGCCCGTCTCCTTCAGCTTCGAAGCGGCACCGACGCGGCCACGCGTTCCATCGCCGCGTCGGATCATCGGTCCCGCTGGGCCCCGTCAGGAACGTATGTGTCGCGGGACCCATGATCGGTTCATCGCTGGAGCGCCGAGACCGTGGTCGGGATACCCTCCGGTGCCATGAACCGATCGCGCGTGGATCGACACATACTCGACGGTACGAAACCCTCGGGGATCAACGCGGAGGTACCATTGGGAGTGGCAGGCGGGGACGCACCCGCGGTTGATAACGGGACGCTGCTCAAGCGCGTTGCGCAGTCGGACGTGGACGCGTTGCGGGCGCTGTGCGACCGTTACGGCCGCGCGGTGTCGACGCTGGCCTATGGGATTCTTCAGGATCGCGCGGCCGCACAGCAGGTTGCCCGGGAGACGTTCCTGGTGATTTGGCGGGCCCCCCTGGCGTTAGACCCTGAGCGGGGAGACCCAGATCACTGGATCTTATCGCTCGCCCTCGAGAGAAGCTTATCCGCGGCCCGCCGCCGGAGCGACCCCGAAGGGACCGCGGCGGGGCCGGTGACGCACGATGCCGGCATTGTGGCCTACGCGATGGGGGCGGTACCAGACGATCTCGTCAAGCACGTGGTCGAAGCCCTCCCGTTTGAACAGCGGACCGTGTTCGTGCTCGCGTACTACGGGGAACTGACGCAACGGGAGATCGCGGCGCGGACCGGCGCGCCCCTCGAGGCCGTGCGGATCTGGGTGTTGCATGCCGTGCTGCGTTTGTGCGCGGCGTTGGAGGCGGAGAGCGGCGGGAGTGATTCCTGATGGCTCCGGGCACGCGCGGGCCGGTGATCGGGCGCCCCATTCGCACGCGGGCGCTCCGCTGGGCGGGACCGGTGTCCCCGGTCACGGGTGATCGTCGGGGTCCCATGGTCTCGGGTCGGGACGACACACGTACGCACACGACCGACGACTGCCGCGCAGATCCAGAGGGGGGTCGGCGGTCCCGGGCGAGACAGGGACTGGGGAACGCCCGCGGCCGACCACGTGCGGACGTTCCACAGGGCCATCGGGAGACTCCGGCGAAGTCTCAGACGTTAAGTCCCTCAACGGTCGTGTCGCCCTGCCCACCGAAGAGAATGCGACGCTGGACATCCTCGTGGGCCGCACCGCGGCGGGCGACCATGCGGCATTTGAGCGCCTGTTCCGGCGATTCGAGCGACCGCTGTACGCATACTTCCTGCGCGCCACTCACGATGCGCCCTTGGCCGAAGACCTCGTCTGCGAAACCATGGCAGCGGTTTGGCGAGGGGCGCGGGGGTTCCGGGGCGAGTCACGCGCGTCGACGTGGATCTTCGGCATCGCACACCATCGTCTCGCCGGAGCGCGGCGGCGGCAGCGACCCCACGCGTCGCTTGAGGAAGGGGAATTGCTGTCGGCGAACGGCGACCCGGCGAACGCGGCCGAGCGCGCGGACGTGGCCGACCGGATTCGCCGTGCGGTGGAGACCCTTCCTGCGGGGCAGCGCGACGTGGTCGAGCTGACGTTCTATCACGGCTTCGCCTACCCGGACATCGCGCAGATCCTGCGAATTCCCGTGAACACGGTCAAGACACGCATGTTCTATGCCCGGAAGAAGCTGCACACGCTCCTTGAGGCGGCAGGGGTGGCGGATGAATCCTGAGACATGCGTGGCGCCGGAGCGGGCAGAACTGATCCCCTGGTACATCAACGGCACACTCAGCCAGGAGGAGCGCCGGGCCGTCGAAGAGCATCTCGCGGTCTGCGCGGCGTGTCGTCAGGACGTGGCGGCGACCCGCAATTTGATGCGCGCGCTCGAAGACCAGCCACCGCTGCCCCCCGCCGACCTGTACGCTCGGACACTTCAGCGGATACGTCCGGGAGGCTGGCGACGCATCGCCGATGCCTCCCTGGGCTGGTTCATGCCGCTGCCGAGACCCGTGCGGATCGTGTTGGTCGCCCAGACGGTTCTTATCCTGGTGCTGGTCGCGTCTCTCGGCGAGCGTGGTTCATTCACCACTCTTTCGGAGACGTCCGACCGAACCGGCCCCGGTGCCGAGATCCAGGTTGTCTTCGGCCCCCAGGTCACGATGTCCCAAATCCAAGGTCTGCTCGGACCGCTCGGCGCGACGATCACGAGCGGTCCCAGCTCGCTGGGCGTGAGTAGCGTGTTGGTGCCGATCGGACCGGGACACCCTGCGGCCACCGCGGACAGCGCACTGCAGCGGCTGCGGGCGTCTACGCTGATTCAGTTCGCCCAGGTCATTCAGGTGCGGAGATGAAACCCGCCGCGCTGGCCGGCGCGCTGGGGTTGATGCTGATCACTGCCGCCGGCCCGGCGCTCGGGGACAGCTTCGCGCGCGCCGCGACAGCGGATCGCGGGCACGAGAGCCAGGGCACCGCGGCGCTCGTGCCGCCGTGGGATGGGGCGCGGCGAGTTCCGCGCGACCAGTCCGGCCTTGGGGGCGTCGGCGGGGACCGGGCCGTCTTCGCCCCGGCGACGTACCCGTCGGGGCGCGCCGTACCACAACAGATCGTCACCCTTCTGGCGCCTCGTGACCCCGCCGACGCGGATGCGCTGGCTCGGGTTCTCGCGGGCCGGCACGGGCTGCGCGTGCAGTCTGAGGCTGTCCTGTTGTCTATCGGCGCGACGATGGTGGTGTTCGGCGTACCCGATCAGCGGTCCGCGGAGAGCATCGGCGTCGACCTAAGGCAGGAGCCTGGCGTCGTCGAGTCTGATGTCGACGCGGTGGAAACGTTTGAAACACTCGCAGAGCCGCTCGTCTCTCAGGAATACGCGCTGCCCCTGACCGGCGTCCAGCGGGCCCACGCGGTCCTCCGGGGACGCGACGTGTTGATCGGCATTGTGGATACGGGAATCGATACGTCTCATCCCGATCTCCGCGGCGCCGTGGCGGCCAGCGAGACCTTGATTGCAGGCCGTCCTGAGATGAGGTCCGACGCGCACGGCACCGCCATCGCTGGGATTGTCGCGGCGCGCGGGATCGACGGCGGCGTGCTAGGCATTGCGCCGGCGGCGACGCTCGTGTCGATTCAGGCCTGTGCGGCCGAATCACCTGGGTCCCTCCAAGCGGAGTGCCCGGCCGACCGCGTCGCCCAGGGAGTCGACCTGGCCGTGAGTCGCGGCGTGCAGATTCTCAATCTCAGTTTCGGCGGACCGCCGAACACCGTGGTCGACCGGATCGTGCTTGAGGCGATCCTGGTGCACCAGGTGATCGTGGTGGCAGCGGCGGGGAACAACGGGCCCCACGGCCCTCCCGAGTACCCCGCCGCGTTGCCCGGTGTCGTCGCGGTCGCCGCCACCAATAACCAAGACATGCTGGACGGGCACTCAAATCTCGGATCGTATGTGTCGCTGCTGGCGCCGGGAGTGGATATCCTGACGACGGTTCCCGACGGCCGCTACGCGTTCGTCAGCGGCACGTCCTACGCAGCCGCGGTGACCAGCGGCGTGCTTGCACTGCTCATCGAGGCGGAGGGTCGTTCCAACCCCTCGGAAGCCATCGCCGCGCTCCGTGACGGCGCCGATCCGATTCAGGTTCCAGGTCGGCGTCTCGGGCGCGTGAATGTGTGTCGGGCGCTGTCCATTTTGGGGCACGGGGATATCTGCGCGGCACTCCCGAGGAGCCGCGTTCGACGACCGCCCGGCGGATAGGCCGGCCGCCGCTGGGGGCCGGGCGCATCCCGTCGAACACGCACGCGAATTCGGCCGGCCGCGGGCACCGCGGCAAGGGATTTGGTGCTGCGCCACCCAACACTATCGGCGTGGCTTCGCAACGCCCGGTAAGGCGTCGTGCCTCCCAACCGCACCCGCGCAGGATACGCGGGCGCAACCGCCGCATCGTGACCATCGGCTCCGCGGACGCGTCGGTGCTCTTTACGCGCAGCCGTCCGGTGCGTGCCGTCAGCCGCGAGGTGCGGGAGCTGATCGCCGATCTCATCGTGACGATGCGCCGCGCGCGGGGCGTGGGGATCGCGGCGCCGCAGATTGGGGTGCCGGCCCGCGTGCTCATCGCGGGGACGGGGACGGACCTGCTGGCGCTCGTCAATCCCCGCATGCGCCGGCGCTGGGGCAGCCAGCTGGGTCCGGAGGGATGCCTGAGCATGCCGGGGGTCGTCGCAGACGTGCGCCGTGCGTTCGGGGTGGAGGTGGACGCGCGAAGCGTCACCGGCCGGCAGGTGCGGGTGCGGGCGACCGGATTTCTGTCCCGCATCCTGCAGCACGAGATCGATCATCTCGACGGGATTCTCTTCCTCGACCGACTCGACAGCCCGCGGGGCGCTCGGGCGCGGGATCGCGAGCGGGGCCCGTTCCGGGCCGGGCCGCGCCCGCCGCGCCGGGACGCCAGCGGACGCCCGGTACGACGCACCCGACGCCGCCGCAGGTAGGCGCGCCGTGGCCCTGCGCTACTTCGACCTGGCGGAAGCCTCGGCGCTGCTGCCCCGGCTGCGCGACATGCTCGGTGGGCTGCGCCGACTGCGGGACGAGGCGGTTCTCAAGAAGACCGAACTCGATCTGTTGTGGCAGAAACTGGAGCACGGGGCGCCGGTGCTCGCCCGGCTCGGGGACGAGCAGCAGACGCTCGACCGCGTGACGACGCGTCTGGTCGCCGTCGCGCAGGAGATCGAGGCGACGGGCTGTATTCTGCGCGACGTGGACCGCGGTCTCGTGGATTTTGCGCATCGGGCGCGCGACGGGGCGACGGTCTTTCTCTGCTGGCATCTCGACGAACCCGCGATCGCATTTTGGCACGGAGTGAACGAGGGCTACGGCGGCCGGCGCCCGATCGCGGATCTTCGGCTCGACGAGCCGTGAGGCGGCCGCGGGCGTCCCGACGCCGGCCCTGACGGGGCCGCGGCGCCGGGAACGAGACGACGATCCGCGGCGTTTTGCTGATCAAAGGGGGGACCTGTGGACAACGCATTCGATCTCGTGATCATCGGCGGCGGCCCCGCGGGATACGTCGGCGCGATCCGCGCGTCGCAGCTCGGTCTGAGCACCGCGCTCGTCGAGCGTGAGAAGGTGGGCGGCACGTGCCTGCACGTGGGCTGTATTCCGACCAAGGTCCTGCTGCACACCGCGGAGCTGCTCGAGGAGATGCGGGCGTCCAGCGAGATGGGGATCGTCACGGACGGCGTGCGGCTGGACTACCCGCTGGTGCACAAGCGCAAAGACCGCGTCGTCACGACCAACTTCCGCGGCGTCGAGTACCTGATGCGGAAGCACCACATCGCCATGTTCCACGGCACGGGCCGCCTCGCGGGGCCGACGCGCGTGCACGTGTCCGCGACCGACGGCTCCGAGGTCGATCTTGAGACCAAGCACATTCTCATCGCGACCGGCTCGCGGCCGCGCAGCCTGCCGGGCGTGACGATCGACAACGGCCGGATCCTCGACAGCACCGGTGCGCTCGCGCTCCCGACGGTGCCCAAGTCGATCGCGATCCTGGGCGCGGGAGCGGTGGGCACGGAGTTTGCCAGCGTGTTCGCGGCGTTCGGCGCGGAGGTGACGCTGATCGAGTTCCTGCCCTCGATCCTCCCGCTCGAGGACGAAGAGGTGGCCGCGGTCGTGGCCAAGGCGCTCGAGCGGCGGGGCGTGACGGTGCGGACGGGTACCGCCGTGACGGGCGCGGCGGCGGCCGCCGACGGCGTGACGGTCACCGTCCGGGTCGGGGACGGCACCGAGGAATCGCTCCGCGCGGAGTACGCGCTGGTCGCGGTCGGCCGCGTGCCGCTCACGGACGGCCTCGGGCTCGACGCGGCCGGCGTGCAGGTGGGGCGCGGCGGGATTGTCGTGAACGCGCAGATGCAGACCTCCGCGCCCACGGTCTACGCGGCGGGCGATGTGATCGGCGGGCTCCTGCTCGCCCACGTCGGGTCCGCCGAGGCCGAGGCCGCGGTGGAGGCGATCGCGGGGCAGCACCCCCGTACGGTTGATCCGCTGCTGATGCCGCGCGCCACCTACTCGATCCCGCAGGTGGCGAGCGTGGGCCTCACCGAGAAGCAGGCGCGCGAGGCGGGGCGCGAGGTGTCGGTGGGGCGGTTTCCGTTCACCGCGAACGCGCGCGCCATGATCCTCGGGCAGCGGGAGGGCCTCGTGAAGATCGTGGCCGATCGCGAGTTGGGCGAGATCCTCGGGGTGCACCTGGTCGGGCCCCAGGTGACCGAGCTGCTGCCGGAAGGGGTGCTCGGTCGGGCCCTGGAGGCCACCGTCGTGGAGATCGGCCAATCGGTGCACGCGCACCCGACCCTGTCGGAGGCGATGGCGGAAGCCGCGCTCGGCGCCCTGGGCCGCGCCATCCACGGCTGAGCCGGGGCGGCTTTTGGGGGAGGAGGGCCCGCGTGGAGCGCGAAAACTGAGGGAATACAGCTCATGACGGCAGGACGCACATCCCACGGAGGAGAGGCCACATGAGCGCACGGGAGATCAGGGCGGTGAAGACCCGCGAGGGGGAGCGCTCGCCGCGGGCCGGGGGGGTCACGGACGCGGACCTCCTCGACATGTACTATTACGTGCGCCTCGCCCGGGCCGTCGACGAGCGGATGTGGGCGCTGCAGCGGTCGGGAAAGGCGGCGTTTGTGATCTCCGGGCAGGGGCACGAATGCGCGCAGGTCGGCGCGGTGTTCGCGCTCGACCGCGAGAAGGACTGGCTGATCCCATACTACCGTTCGGTGGGGTCGGTGCTGGTCAAGGGCATGCCCCCCGCCGAGATCTTTTTGATCCAGCTGAGCAAGGCGACCGACCCCTCGAGCGGCGGCCGGCAGATGCCGGGCCACTACGGTCACTCGCGGCACAAGATCCTCTCCACCAGCAGTCCGCTGATGACGCAGTTCCTGCACGCGGACGGGGTGGCGTTCGCGGCCAAGCTGCGGCGGACCGGCGAGGTGTGCCTCACCGAGGCCGGGGAGGGGTCCACGAGCGAGGGCGACTTCCACGAGGCGCTGAACTTCGCCGCGGTGCACAAACTCGCGGTCGTGTTCGTCGTCGAGAACAACGGGTACGCCATTTCGGTCCCGGTGTCGGCGCAGATGGCGCTCCCGGACGTCTCGGCGCACGCGGCCGGCTACGGGATTCCCGGCGTGACGGTCGACGGCCGCCACATTCTGGACGTGTACGCCGCGGCCCGCGAGGCCGTAGCCCGCGCGCGGCGCGGCGATGGGCCGACGCTGCTCGAGATCAAGGTGCCCCGCCTCACGGGGCACAGCAGCGACGATCAGCAGGACAAGTACCGGCCCGCGGACGAGATCGCGGCCGCGAAGCAGCACGATCCGATCCCCGTGTTCACGGAAGAGCTGCGCGCCTGGGGCGTGCTGACGGACGCTACGGAGCGGGAGATCGCGAACCGGGTGCGGCGCGAGGTGGACCTCGGCACCGAAGTGGCGGAGACGGCCCCGGCGCCCGACCCCGCGACCGCCGCGCGCTACGTGTATTACGAGGCGGATAGTCCGGACGGGCGGCCGCGCTGACCATGGCGGAACGGCGCTATCTCGAGGCCATCCACGACGCCCTGCAGGAGGAGATGACGCGCGACGAGCGCGTGATCGTGCTCGGCGAGGACGTCGGCCGGAAGGGCGGGGTGTTTGGGGTGACCGACGGTCTCTTCGCCGCGTTCGGCGGCGACCGGGTGATCGACACGCCGATCGCGGAGTCGATGATCATCGGGGTCTCCTTCGGAATGGCGGCGAACGGCCTCGTGCCCGTGCCCGAGATCCAGTTCGCCGATTTCATCCATCCCGCGTTCAATCAGATCCTGAGCGAGGTCGCGCGCGTCCGCTACCGTTCGAACAACGATTACGGCTGTCAGATGACGATTCGGGTGCCGTGGGGCGGCGGCGTGCACGGGGCCCTGTATCATTCCCAGTCGATCGAGGCATTCTACGCGCATATCCCGGGGCTCAAGGTGGTTGCGCCGTACACCCCGGCGGACGCGAAAGGGCTGCTCAAGGCCGCGATCCGCGACCAGGACCCGGTGATGTATCTCGAGCACAAGAAACTGTACCGGCTCGTCCGCGGCGAGATCCCCGACGGCGACGCGATCGTCCCGATCGGCCCGGCCGCGGTGCGCCGGCCCGGCCGGGATCTCAGCATCTTCGCGTACGGCTTGATGACCCACGAGGCGCTGGCGGCGGCCGAGCTGCTGAGCCGTGACGGGATCGAGGCCGAGGTCGTGGATCTGCGCACGCTCCGGCCGCTCGACAAGCAGACCATCCTCGAGTCGGTCGCGCGGACCAGCCGCGCGCTCGTCGTGCACGAGGATAATCGGTTCGCCGGGTTCGGCGCCGAGATCATCGCCACGATCGCCGAGGAGGGATTCGCCCACCTCGACGCGCCGCCGACCCGGTGCTGCGGCCCCGACGTCCCGGGCGTGCCGTTCGCCCACGCGTACGAGGAATGGTTCATGCCGAACCCAGAGACGATCGCGACGGCCGCGCGCGCGGTCATCAACTACTAGCCGCCGCCGCGTCCGGAGGAATCTCGAATGCCCACCGAGATCAAGATGCCCCAGCTCGGCGAAAGCGTGCACGAGGGGACGATCGGCAAGTGGCTCAAGCAGCCGGGCGAGCGGGTCGACAAGTACGAGGCGCTCGTCGAGGTCATCACCGACAAGGTCAACGTGGAGATGCCGTCGCCGTACGCCGGCACCCTCGGCGCGATCTTGGTCGGCGAGGGCAAGACGGTGGCGGCGGGGACCCCGATCGCGCTCATCGAGGAAGCCGGCGCCGCCGCGAGTGCCGCCGCGCCGGCGCGGGCCGCGTCCGGCCCCGGTGCACCGGCCATGGCGCCCGGCAACGGGCGCGGCGCACCGGCCGACGAGGGCGGGCGCCGTGCCGGGGGGCGTCTCTCGCCGTTGGTCCGCCGGCTGGCGGAGGAGCATCATCTGCGGGCCGAGGAGTTGGAGACGATCGAGGGGACCGGCACCGGAGGGCGCGTCACGAAGGATGACGTGCTTCGGTACCTCGACGCGCGCGCGTCGCGCGGGACCGCGGCCGCGCCGGGCGAGCCCGGGCTGGCCGGGGGACCGTTCGCGACGCCGGAGGCGCGTCCCGCGGCCCCCGAGGGAGCCGATCGGGTGCTGCCGCTGTCGGTGCTCCGGCGCGCGATCGCGGACCGCATGGCCCGAAGCGCGCGCGAGATTCCCCACGCCTACGGCGCCGTCGAAGTCGACATGACCGCGCTCGTGCGCCACCGGGAGGCGCACAAGAGCGCGTGGCGGGCGCGCGACGGCGTGAACGTGACGCTCACGGCGTTCGTGGTGCGGGCGGCGACACGGGCGCTGCGGGCGCACCCGCTCGTGAACTCGACGTTTACCCCGGAGGGAATCTTGATTAAGCACGCGATCCACATCGGCGTAGGCGTCGCCGTGCCCGACGGGCTGATCGTGCCGGTGATTAAAGACGCGGATCGGCGGAGTGTGGTCGGGATCGCGCGCGAGATCGACGCGCTGGCCTCGCGCGCGCGCCAGGGCAAGCTTGCGCCGGACGACATCGCCGGCGGTACGTTTACGCTGACCAACGCCGGGGTGTACGGCTCGATCACGTCGATTCCCCTCATCAACTATCCGCAGGCGGCGATTCTCTCCACGGACGCGGTCGTGCGCCGGCCGGTCGTCGTGGGGGAGGGAATCGCGATCCGCGACGTGATGCACATCGGGTTGAGTTTTGATCATCGGGTCTTCGACGGCGCGCTGGCGCTCGAGTTTCTCGGGCTGATTCGGCGCCAGCTCGAAGAGTTCAAGCCGGCCGGAGACTCGCCCGAGTTCTAACGCGCAGCCGCGCTGCGGGACCGGGCCCGCGCGGTTCGATCGATCTCCGGAATTCCGAAGGCGGTGCACAATGAGCGTGGCACGGCGGCCCGAGTGGCTCAAGGTCAAGTTGCCGAACGGTCCCAACTTCAGCGAGTTGGTCGGCGTCATGCGGAGCCAGGCGCTGCACACGGTCTGCGAGGAGGCACGCTGCCCGAACATCGGCGACTGCTGGGAGCGGAAGACCGCGACGTTTCTGATCCTCGGGAACGTGTGCACCCGGCACTGCGCCTACTGCGCGATCGCCCACGGGCTCCCGACGGAGCTGGACACGCGCGAGCCCGAGCGGGTGGCGGACGTCGTCGCGCAGATGGGGCTCAGGCACGTGGTGGTCACCTCGGTCGACCGCGATGACCTCCGCGACGGCGGCGCCGGGATGTTCGCGCAGACGATCCGGTTGATCCGGGAGCGCAGTCCGCGGTGTTCGGTCGAGGTGCTGACCCCCGACTTCAAGGGCGACCCCGACGCGCTTCGGACCGTGCTGGACGCGGAGCCGGACATCATGAATCACAACATCGAGACGGTGCCGCGGCTGTTCCGGGACGTCCGGCGCGGCGGGAACTACCGCCGGTCACTCGAACTGCTCGCGCGCGCCAAGGCGTGGGCGCGGCGGGGCCTGACCAAGAGCGGGATGATGGTCGGGCTGGGCGAGACGCCGGACGAGGTGCTGCAGACGATGCGCGATCTCCGCGAGGTGTCGTGCGACATTCTCACGGTCGGGCAGTACCTGAGCCCCGGGAAGGACTACGCGCCGATCGCCCGCTACTACCATCCGTCCGAGTTCGCGGCGCTGAAAGCCGAAGGGCTCGCGATGGGATTCCGCCACGTCGAGTCGGGCCCGCTCGTGCGCAGCAGCTATCATGCGGACGAGCAGGCGGTCGCCGCGGGCACGACCTAATCGCGACGGCGGGCGGGAGGGCCCACGCGCGGCCCTCCCGCCCGCCGTGACCCTCGCCGCGCTCCGAAGTCTGTCCCGTGTCCGGCCGCGCACCCGTGTGGCCGCGCGGCGCCTACGCCGCGCGCTCGACGTATGCCTGGAGCCAGGCCAGGATGTCGGGCCAGCCGCGATGGGCGCGCGCGCCCTCGGCGGCGAGACCCGAGTGGGTGACGCGCACCCGCGTGACGCCGGCAGTCTCTTCCAGATCGAAGCGGACCAGCGTCTCCGCGTCGCCGGGCGGCCAGCTCGCCACCCACGTGAAGGCGAGCACGTTCGGGCGTTCAATCACCCGGTACTCGCCGCTGACCGCGAACGGTTTGTCACCCGTCGCGGTGCCGCGCATCATCCACTTGCCGCCGAGACGCAGGTCCGACTCCATGTGCGTCCCCTTGAAGTAGTCGCCCCCCCACCACTTCAGGCGCTGGTCCGGATCGGCCAACGCCTGAAAGATGCGCTCCGCAGGCGCCTTGATCGTGATTTCCTTGACGATCGTTTCAGTTCCGCCGGTCGGATTCATGGGTTCTCCTCGATGTGTGTCTTGAGGCGACGCAGGCTCTCGTCCCACAATGTTTCATAGTCATGAAGCCATTGGGCGATCCCGCGCAGCGGCGCGGCGCGCAGTGCGCAGAGGTGCGCCGTCCCTCGCTGGCGCGTGGTGACCAATCCGGCCGTCCGCAGCATGCGCAGATGTTTCGAAATCGCCGGGCGGCTCGTATGAAAGTGTCCCGCGATCTCACCGACGGTGAGGCGCTGACCTCGGAGCAGGCTGAGGATCTTCCGGCGCGTCGGATCGGCGATCGCCCGGAACACGGCGTTCTGCTGCGGTCGTTGTGTAACCATACGGTTACTAATAGCGTAACCGAATGGTTACGCTATGTCAAGGGGCGGGCGCCGGACCCAGCGCGGCGCCCCTGCGCCCGGGAAGCGACGCCCGGGGGCCGTCGTTGTCACGAGATGGTGCCGGATTTCTTGACGGGATGGACGGCACGTTTTATTGTAGGGGTTGTCCTGACACGGTCCACGACACGGCGTGGCACGGACGTGATGCTGCGGTCGCACGGCCGCGACGATGGAGGCACAGCGATGGCGACCACCGGGACACCACAGACGCGCACCACCCCCCAAGTGCTGAGCGGGCCGCAGATGGAGCGGTACGCGCGCCAGGTCATTCTCGAAGAGGTCGGGATCGAGGGCCAGGCGCGGCTGCTGCGCTCGAAGGTGCTGGCGATTGGCGCCGGCGGGCTCGGATCTCCTGTGGCGCTGTACCTGGCCGCGGCCGGCGTCGGCACCCTTGGGATCGTCGACGGCGATCGGGTCGATCTCTCGAACCTGCACCGCCAGATCCTGCACCCGACCGACGCGATCGGGCAGCCGAAGACCGAGTCCGCGCGGCGCACGCTCGCCGGCGTGAACCCCGAGGTCACGGTCGTGCCGTACCAGACCGTGCTCACGAGCGAGAACGCGCTCGAGATCGTGCGGGACTATGACGTGGTCGTCAACGGCAGCGACAACTTCCCGACGCGGTACCTGATCAACGACGCCTGCGTGCTGCTCGGAAAGCCGCTCGTCGACGCCAGCATCTTGAAGTGGGAGGCGCAGGCCACGACGTTCCTGCCGGGCCGCGGATGCTACCGGTGCCTGTTCCCGACGCCGCCGCCGCCGGGCGCCGTGCCGAGCTGCGCGGAGGGGGGCATCCTCGGGGCGCTGTGCGGATTCGCCGGGGCGCGGCAGGCGCTGGACGTGCTGAAGATCCTGCTCGGCGTGGGGGACACCCTCGCCAACAAGCTGCTGATCTTCGACGCGCTCGAGGGCGAGACGCGCGTGGTGCGCTGGAACCGCAACCCGGAGTGCCCGATCTGCGGTGACCATCCGACGATCCACGCGCTGATCGACTACGAGCAGTTCTGCGGGATGCCCGCACACGACCGCACGGCCGCGATGGCGGGACCGATCCCCGAGCTGTCCCCGGCTGAGGCCCAGGCCATGCTCGCGCGCGGTGGCGTCCAGCTCATCGATGTGCGCGAGCCGTGGGAGCACGAGGAAGCGCACATTCCGGGCTGCCTGCTGATCCCGGTGGGCGACGTGCCCGCGCGCCTGCGTGAAATCGATTCCGAGACCCCGGCCATCATCTACTGCCGGTCGGGCGGGCGGAGCGGCAAGATCGTGGCGCTGCTCCGGAGCGCCGGCTACGGGAAGGCGGTCAACCTGAAGGGCGGTATCCTCGCCTGGACGAACGCGCAGCTGCCGACCGAATGAGGCCGCCGCGCCGTCCGGCGGCGCGGTGGTGCGGGTCCCATCGTCTGCACGAACGTGCGCGGCGTGGTCATCACGCCGCGCGCGCTGCGTCCGCCTAGACCCCCATGACCTGTGCGTAGACGCGGCGGGTCTGCGGCCCGTCGAGTTCACAAAGCAGCAGGCGCTGCCACGTCCCCAAGACGAGGCGCCCCTGCTCGATCGGGACCTGCAGCGTCTGCCCGAGGAGGACCGCCCCAAGATGGCTCGTCGCGTTCGCGCGGTTGCAGTCGGAGTAGGCCGGGTCGTTGTGCCGGTACGTCCCGCCTTCGGGCACGAGCGTGCGCAGCAGCGCCGCGATGTCGTGGAGGAGCGCGTCCTGGTGCTCGTTGATGATCAGGGCGGTGGTCGTGTGCAGGCTCTGGAGCAGGACCGACCCGCACGCGATCTCGTCGACGCCGGGAAGTGCGGCGACCGCGTCGGTGAGATCACGGATCTCCGTCCGCGCGTTCGTGGCGACGGTCAACGTCGTGGTGATGACCTTCACCGGTGCGAGCGTACGCATGTGACCGGCCTCCCATCGTGCTTGTGCGGCCCGCGGTCTGCTGCGTCGAGCGTCGCGCAGCGACGTGCGCCGTCGACTGCCTTACATCTCTTCCTTCGATCCCGGCGCGCCGTGAGTTTCCATCGCACCGGCCCCCCCGGCGGCGGTCCGGCCCCCCAAGACACGCTCCCGTGCTTGGTGGGACGATGGCGGCCGCGATGGTATTTCCCACCCGGCCCGCGTTTGACAAACCCACGGGCGCCGCGTAATATTTAGTTAATTAGTTACTATCGCTTCGCGGGGCGCTCAGCGGCCGCTGCGTCAGCGCAAGGGAGGTAGGCACGGGATGCTCACCGTTACCGACCAGGCTGTCACCAAGTTGAAGGAGCTTCTCTCCGAACAGGACGAGCCGAATCAGTGCCTGCGCGTGTTCATCACCAAGGGCGGCTGCGACGGATTCTCCTACGGCATGACGTTCGACGCGGGGCCCGAGGCCGACGACCAGGTGATCGAGCGGGGCGGCGTCCGCGTGCTCGTGGATAAGATGAGCTCGCGCCTGCTCGACGGCGCCGAGATCGACTACGTGTCGTCGGTGACCGCGAGCGGATTCGCGATTCGGAACCCCAACGCGGTGGCGACGTGCGGCTGCGGACACTCGTTCAAGACGGCGGATGACGCCGGCGAAGCGCAGGCGTGCGGAGAGGAAGCCGAGGCGCACGCCTAGGCGGGAGGAACCCCGATGGAGCAGATGGTGGGACAGGCGGTGCCGGACACGGCCGACTTGCACGACCGGGTCCAGGGAGTGCTCGATACGATCCGCCCGCACGTGCAGGCCGACGGCGGCGACATTGAGCTCGTCGGGATCGTGGACGGCGTGGTGCAGATCCGCCTCGCCGGGTCCTGCGTCGGATGCATGTACTCGATGATGACGCTGCAGTCGGGCGTGGAGCGCATGCTGAAGGAGCAGGTCCCTGAGGTGAAGGCAGTCGAAGCGGTCCCGTTCTAACCGATCCGGTCACCGGTTCGAGAGGAACCCTGAGCCTCTCATGAGAAGCGCATGAGGGGTTCTTTCCTTGCGCTCAGAAGGCGGCGCGTCGGCGTCATCTCGATCTGGAGCCAGCCGTGCGATTCGAGTACACTGACGATCAGCGTCTGATCCATCAGACGGTCCGGGAGTTCGCGGCGAGCGAGCTTCGCCCGCACGCCCGTCGATGGGACGCGGACGGGGTGTTTCCCCGAGACCTCGTGCCGAAGATCGCGGCGCTGGGCTTGTGGGGGATGACGGTGCCCTCCGAATACGGCGGGGCCGGCGTGGACGCGGTCAGCGCGGCCCTGGCGGTCGAGGCGCTGGCGTGGGGTGACGGGGGCATCGCGCTCAGCGTGGCGGCGCACAACTCGCTGGGTACCGGGCACATCGCGCGGGCGGGCAACGACGCCCAGAAGCGCAGGTACCTGCCCCGCCTGGCGTCCGGGGAGATGCTCGGCGCGTGGTGCCTCACCGAGCCGGCCTCGGGCAGCGATGCCGGAGCGCTCGCGACCCGGGCGGAGCGCCGGGGCGGCGGCTGGGTGCTCTCGGGGACGAAGGTGTTCGTGACGCAGGGCAGCATCGCCGGCGTGTACGTGGTCATGGCACGGACCGACCCGGCCGCCGGCCACCGCGGCATCTCGGCGTTCGCGGTCGACGCGGGGACGCCGGGGCTCCGGGTCGGCAAGCACGAGGACAAGCTCGGCATGCGCTCGAGCGACACGGCGGAGGTGGTGTTCGAAGACTGCGCGGTCGACGACGCCCAGATGCTCGGCGCGCCGGGCGATGGGTTCCGGGACGCGATGCGCGTGCTCGAGGGCGGCCGGATCGGGATCGGCGCCCTCGCCCTCGGCCTCGGCAGGGCGGCGCTCGACGCCTCGGTGGCGTACGCGCGCGAGCGGCGCGCGTTCGGCCGGCCGATCGCGGAGTTTCAGGCGACCCAATGGAAGCTCGCCGACATGGCCGTCGAGCTGGACGCCTCGGAGCTGCTGGTCATGGAGGCGGCGTCGCTCGCCTCGCGCGGGCTGCCCTACCGCCGGGAAGCGTCGATGGCCAAGCTGTACGCGTCCGAGGCGGCGTCGCGCGCCGCGTCGCACGCCGTGCAGATTCACGGGGGCTACGGGTTCATTAAGGACTACCCGGTGGAGCGCATCTACCGGGACGTGAAGTTGTGCGAGATCGGCGAGGGGACGTCCGAGATCCAGCGCCTGATTCTCGCGCGCGAACTGCTAGGATAAGATCGCGGAGGTGTAGGACGTGCAGACGACGGTGGTTGGCAGTTACCCGAAGATCCCGGATCCGCCGGCGCCAGGCCGCTGGCGGTCGAGCGTCGAGAAGCTGCAGCGCGGAGAGATCTCCGCGGCGGACCTTCGACGGGTCGAGGAAGAGGTGACCGACGAGGTCCTGCGCGAGCAGGCCGAACTCGGCATCGAGGTCGTCACGGACGGGCAGATCCGCTGGGAGGATGGATTCACCTACTTCGCGCGCGGCCTCACGGGGTTTACCATCAACGGCCTGCAGCGCTACTTCGATACCAACGTCTACTACCGCCAGCCCGTCGCGACCGGCGAGGTGACGTGGCAGGCGCCGATCTCGGTCCAGGACTACGCGTTTGCCGCCGCGCACAGCGCGCGCCCGGTGAAGCCGGTGGTGACCGGTCCCTTCACGCTCGCGGTGATGAGCCGCGACGACCACTATCGGAACCTGGACCGGTTCGTCATGGCGCTCGCCCGCGCCCTCAATCAGGAACTGCGGGCGCTCGCGGAGGCGGGCGCGTCGATCATTCAGGTCGACGAGCCGGGGCTGCTGGTGCGGCGCGACCAGTGGCCGCTGTTTCAGCGGGCGACCGAAGCGCTGTGGGACGGCGTGCGGGCCCGCCGGGCGCTGTACCTCTACTTCGGACACATCGACGGTCTGTATCCGGCGGTCCTCGACCTGCCCGTGGACGTGCTCGGGCTGGATTTCGTCGCGGGGCAGCAGCGGAACTGGGAGATTCTCCGCCGGGCGCCGTTCACGAAAGAGTTGGGGCTCGGGGTGCTTGATGCGCGCAACACGCGCATGGAGACGCCCGAGGAGGTCGCGGCGGCGTGCCGCCGCGCGGCCGACTTCGTGACCCCGTCCAAGCTGCACGTCAGCCCGAGCGCGGGGCTGGAGTTTCTGCCCCGCCGCGTGGCGCGCAAGAAACTTGAGACGCTCGCGGCCGGAGTCCGCCGGGCGAAGGAGGGCGCAGCATGACTTCGCCGATCCTGGCCACGACCACCGTGGGGAGCTTTCCGAAGCCGCCGCATCTGCTGGACGCGCGCCGGAAGGTGGCGCGCAAGCAGATGGATCCGGCCGAGCTGCACCGGCTGGAGCGCGCGGCGACCGAGGACTGGATCCGGAAGCAGGAGGAACTCGACCTCGACATCCTGGTCGACGGGGAGATGTACCGCGGCGACATGGTAGCGTTCTTCGCCGATCAGATGGACGGGTTTCAGATCGCGGGGATGGTCCGCTCCTACGGCAACCGCTATTATCCGAAGCCGGCGGTCGTCGCGCCCGTCGGCCGGCGCGCGCCCCTGACCGTCGATTGGTACAAGTTCGCGCAGGGGCTGACCTCCCGGCCGGTCAAGGGCATGCTCACCGGGCCGTACACGATCGCCGAGTGGTCGTTCAACGAGTACTACCCGACGCGGCGCGAGCTGGTGTTGGAGCTCGCCCGCGCCATTCACGACGAGGCGGTGGATCTGGAGCGGGCCGGGGCCACGTACATTCAGATCGACGAGCCGGCGATTCACACCCGTCCGGACGAGGACTTCGATCTGGCCGTGGAGGCCATGGAAATCGTGACGCGCGGCCTTCGGGCGTACACGGTGACGCACGTCTGCTACGGCGAGGTCCCGCGCATCTATCCCGCGATGCTGCGGCTCGCCGTCAACCAGATCGACCTGGCGCTGAAAAACGACGACTATGCGCTCCTCGAGACGTTCAAGTCTCCCCCGTTCACCAAGGACATCGGCCTCGGCGTGCTTGACGCGCACAGCCACCGCGCCGAGTCACCCGAGGAGGTGGCCGACGGGATCCGGCGGACCCTCAAGGTCATCCCGCTTCCACAAATCTACGTCTCGCCGGACTGCGGCCTGAAGACGCGGACGACCGAGGAAACCATGGCGAAGCTCAAATCGATGGTCGAGGGAACGCGGATCGTGCGGAAGGAGCTCGCCTCGTAGCCGCGTTCTCGCCGCCCACGCTCGTCCTGCAGGCGCGGCGCCTGATCCGCGCGTCGGCGGAGCACGTGTTCGAGCACCTGGCGCAGCCCGATCAGCGCGTCCGGTACGGCACCCCTCTGTGGATGATCGCGGACGTCGGGGAGAAGCGCGGCGCGGCGTACGTCGTGACCCTGCAGGGCTACTTCGTGGGGCTGCCGTGCGAGTCCGTCCAGCGCGTGCTGCTGCGCCCGCCGACGTCGCTCGAGTTCACCCAGGTCCGCGGCACCCTCCGCGCGTTCTCCGGCCGCTGCACGCTCGCGACCACCGAGGATGGGACCGAGCTGGTCTACCAGCTCGACGTGGACCCGGGCATTCCGATGATCACCGATGCCGCGGCCCGTCAGTTTCTGATCCAGTTCCTCGAGCGGATGTTGGATCGTGTCAAACTGGCGTCGGAGCGGAAGACGCCGAGCCGGCGCCCGGTGCGGCAGGCCGATGAGGTCTTGAGCACGGTGCTCCCGGTGTTCGCTGATTCGGATGAGGGTGATGAAGCCCTCCCGAAGCCGGCGAAGCCGCGGACGCCGCCGGGGGAGCCGGGTGCGGCGCCGGCGCGTTCCAGGCCGGCGGCACCACCCAGGTCGCCGAGCGCCCCGCGACCGTCTGCCGCGGCGCGTGCCCCGGTCCGCCCGGCGCCGCCGAGCCCGGCCGCTCCCGAGACGCCGGCCGCGGACGGGGCGGCGGGTGCCCGTCGGAAGCGGCGGCGCCGCCGACGCCGCTCTGGCGGCGGCAAAGGCCCTGCCACGGCTGGCGGCGGTGCGGCGGGGAGCCTCTGACCGAGCCGTCGGCGGCGGCTACGCCACGGCGTCCGCGACCACGGCCATCACCTGATCCACGTGCGTGTCCCATGAGAACCGCTGCGCCAAGATATGCCCCTCCGCGACCATGCGCGCCCGGCGTCCCGGGTCATCGCGGAGCCGGGTGATTTCGGAGGCGAGGGCGAGGGCGTCTTCGGGCGGATAGAACGACGCGGCGTCCCCGCACATCTCGCGATTCAGCGGCCGGTCCGCGGCGATGACCGGAAGACCGCTTGCCATCGCCTCGACGAGTGGAAATGAAAACGATTCGCACAGCGACGGGTGAACGAACAGATCCGCCGCCTCATACAGCCGGTGCACGGCTCCGTGCGGAATCCGCCCGAGCAGGCGGACCTGATCCTCGAGTCGGTGCTCGGCAATGAACGCTTCGTACCTCTGAAACCCCTCGGGCCAGTCTTCCTTCGCCACGGTCAGCCACGTTGTGCTGGGCACGCCGAGATACCGCAGTGCCCGCGCCGTCTCGAGAAGGATCTCGACTCCCTTATAGGACGCGGCGTGGGAGACGTACAGCAGCTTGACGCCCTTGGAGCCCGCAATCGCATCGGCCGCACGCTCGGGGAGGGGCGCCTTCGTGCGGAACGCGTCGAGCCCGAAGCCGTGCGGCACGACCCGGAACCGTTCCTGGGGGAGGTCCGGGTAGAAGGCCCGGATCATGTCCCGCATCGCGGCCGACGGCGTGACCACGCTTCGTGCGCCGCGCATTACCGCGTGGGCGAGGGCCCGGGTCGCCTTGATCTCGAGCGCCCGGCGGCCGCGGAGGCCGCGCAGATAGTACTCGCAGAAGTACACCGGGTTTCGTTCGAAGACGACGTGCGGGATCCGGGGGCGTGCGGGGCCGAAGTTCAAGAGCGAGACGAGGACATCCGCGCGCTCGCGCGCGGCCACGCGGCTGATGCCCCACTGATCCCACGCGGCGTGGGCGAGCCGGCCGCGCAGATCGTCGGTGCGCACGAGGTGAACGTTTCCGGGGAGGGCCGGCGCCTGCCACGAGCGGTTCACGCACGCGATGAACAGGTCGCCGGGATAGCGGCGTCCGGCGGTCTGCAGGAAATTCGGCAGGTGGGTGGTCGCGCCGCCCATGCGCGCGGCCACCGCGTTGACCACAATCCGCATGAAGAGACCGATTGGCCGCGGAGCGCTCAGGTTCCTCGCAGGACGCCGCTCCTGTCGTGCCCGGGGGGTTGGGGCCGCTGGGAGACGAGATTGAGATAAGCTCGAGCATTCCTTATGCCGAGTTACCTCACTTTCCCCGTTCGACAGCTCCGGGGCACGAGGGCACGCTCATCTTGGGGAGACTCAAGGGTAAGAATGTGGTGGCCTACAAGGGGCGGGCTCACCTGTACGAGGGCTATGGTGCGCAACAGGTGGTGTTCCCGGTACGGGTAGGCTTTTACTTGGGCGCCAAGACGTTTGTGGTGACCTCGGCGGCTGGCGGACTGAATCCAAACTACAGTGCTGGGGACGTCATGCTGCATCAGGATTACATCAATATGGCTGGAGCCGATCCTCTTACCGGGTCCAATGACGAGCGCATGGGGTCTCGATTTCCCGTGATGTTCGACCCCTACGATCCGGTCCTCCGAGAAGTCGCCGCGCGAGTAGCTCGATCTCTCGACATGACCTTGCGTGACGGAGTGTATGCGTGGTTTGCCGGACCCGCGTTCGCCAGTCGCTCGGAGTTACGCATGTTGCGAAGCTTAGGGGCAGATGCAATTGGAATGTCCGTCGTGCCAGAAGTGATCGCGCTGCGCCACCTGGGCAGCAAGATCCTCGGTCTTTCAATTGTTACCGACATGGCGATCCCTGATCGTGACCATCACGCGAGCGCGGAGGAAGTACTCGCCGTTGCGACGCGCAGCGGCCAGCAGTTCCGCCTGCTCATTCGCGGCATTCTTGCCGTGATGTGAGGCAGGTCTCGACGCAGCGTCATCCGAGGAATCCTAGTTATCGTCTCGCAGCGAGAAATACGTGGCGAGTGCGCGCCGTCAGGGCTGCGCAATTCGGCGATAATGATGACCGGCGCTGTGTCGTCGCGTGCATCCGTCGTAGGCACTGTGCTCGCATGGCGTTACGGCTTCGGTCCGACGATCACGCTCGGTTCGCCTATGAGGATTCCCGTGGTGTTTCCGTGGGTCCAGGTGGAGACGTACCCTTGCCCCGTGGCGGTCACGCCCGTGGTGACGAGCCGGTTGCCGTTGCCCCGGCGCAGTTCGAAACTGCCGTCTCCGCCCGATCCGGCCTGCAGATTTGCGACCTCACGTCCACCGGCGTTGACGATGCTCAGCATCCCGCCGTTCTGAGTGCTCGAGAGCAGATCGACGAGCAACGATTGATTCTTACGGCTTCCGTTGTAGACCGCGACTGCCCCGACGCCGGCCGTGGTCGTCCCGATTTCCACCGTCTTGTTGTTGAGGTGATCCCGCATGACGAGGGCGGAGTTATCGATCGTCATAATGACCTGGTGCGTTTGTCGATCCTCGACGGTGACCGGTGTATACAGCGTCGCCGAAGTTGATCCGGGGGCGCCGGCCCCGCGCGCCGGCGCGCTCACACTCCAACTGATCGCGACCGTGATTACCACGCCGAGGGCGAGCGACCACCAGCGGGCGGTCCGTCGCTGCCGCGCCTCGAGGACGCGGATGCGTTCGTGCGCGACCGCGATCGTGCGTTCCAATTCGTCCAGCCGCTGTTCCACACTGCTCGATGGTCGGTCCATGGTCTCGGCCTCGCCAGGGATCAGACGTGACCTCGAACTTCCGCGACCGGAGTGACGAACACCTCTGTCCCTTCCCCGCGTTCCCGGGACCACGCCGCACGCGCGGCAAGGGCGCACCGCACCGACGCTCGGTGACACCCATTTTGAGGGTGCGTCCAGACGAACGCGGACGCGTTCAGCGGGAGACAGTTCCGTCGAGGGAAGAGCCAGACCCCTCGTAGCTTGGGCAGCGGGAAGGAGAGAGACCGACTTACCTAAAGCCTGCCGACAAAACCCTTCGTGGAAGGGTGAGCGAGTCACCAGGCCGTAGCGCAAGCGAACGCGAGGTGGCCTCGAGAATGAAGACTCCGGAGCGCCGAGCCTTCCCTCAAAGGGCGAAGGCAATGTGAGGACAGCATATCTGGCAGAGAAGCTGTCGTCAGTCCGGCGGGGTGGTTAGCGACGGCATGGTGACCAGGACGCGTTCAGCAACTGGAGAGATCCTCCTCACCTCGATGGGAAAGCATCGGAAGCTGGGTAGGCGCGATAACCGGGCAACACCCGGGAAACGCGCCGACGGTGAGAGGAAGTCGGAGGGGCTCGTACGAGCGATGAACGCGGGTAATGCCGCGAGAGCAAAGGAGCCCTGCTGTCCACAGGCCCGAGTTCGAGGGGAGGCACGGACGATCTGACAATGGCGTCCATCACGGTGCAGGACCTGAGACGAAGGCTGTACGCCAAGGCGAAGTCCGACAAGGCTTGGCGCTTCTGGGGCCTCTACGTCCACGTCTGCAAACTGGAGACACTCCAGGCAGCGTACATGGCGGCCAAGGCGAATGATGGGGCGCCGGGCATCGACGGCGTCACATTTGAAGCGATCGAGACCGCCGGCGTGGAGACGTTTCTGGCGCGCCTACAGGACGAACTGGTCTCCGGAGGCTACCGCCCATTGGCAACACGCAAACACGCGATTCCCAAGCGGGGCGGCGGGGAGCGAGTGCTCCAAATTCCCGCGATCCGGGATCGGGTCGTACAAGGAGCGCTGAAACTTATTCTCGAGCCGATCTTCGAGGCAGATTTTCAGCCCGGTTCGTACGGGTATCGCCCGAAACGTACGGCGCATCAAGCCGTGGCCCACGTTGCAGAGGCTATCCTACTTCGCCATACGCGGGTGATCGATCTCGACCTGCACGCGTATTTTGACCACGTCCAGCACCACATACTGCTGGCACAGGTCGCGAAGCGGGTCAGTGATCCCGCGATCCTGCATTTGCTGAAGCTGGTTCTTCAGGCCACGGGCCGTCAAGGGCTTCCACAAGGCGGCCCTCTCTCACCCTTGCTCTCCAATATCTATCTGACTCCAGTCGATGAGATGTTGGAGAAGGCGCGGCAAACTACACGGCGGGGAACGGTCCCGAACGTGACGTACGCGCGGTGGGCTGACGATCTGGTGGTCCTGGTGGATGCGCACCAACGGCACGATTGGCTACCGCGGGCGATCAACCGGCGGATTCGGGAGGAAATCGCGAAGCTCGGTATCCAGGTCAATGAGCAGAAGAGCCGCGTGGTGGATCTTGAGCGGAGGGAAGCGTTTACATTTCTCGGGTTCGACTTTCGCCGGGTGCGGAGTCATCGAGGTGCGTGGCGCCCACATCAAGTACCAACGCGCCACAAATGCACTGAAGTACGGCAGCGGCTCCGAGAGGTCTTTCGGCAACACCGCTCCCAGCCGGTGCAGCAAGTCATCAGCGAGGTCAATCCAATCCTCGCCGGATGGCTCAATTATTGCGTGTCCAGAGGGCACGCGCGATGGAAGGAGGTGGTGTCGGGAGGATTGAGCGCGTAGCCCGTAAGCTCGTCACCGCCAGCGGGTGAAAGTCCCGTCCAGGTAATCGCCAGGGAGCCTGGTAGCAGGCTGGCGGCGTCAGGGGGAAACGCTTGACGCCGAAGCCCAGCGTCAGAAGCCTCACGGAGGTAGCAACCGAGCGGTCCGCAGCATGACGTGAAGTCTGCCGCGGCGTTAGACCAGCCCGAAAGGGACCAAGGGGGAGCCGAGCCCGGAATACCAGGGCGAAGGCCACGGAAGGCGTGGAGAGCCTGGAAATGCAGCGCCGAAGAACCCCCCGCCGTAAGGGGCGCGGAACGTTCGGACGGTGGTGACGGGAACTGGAGAGGCCCTCCCCGGCCCCGGGTCTGCGATCCGGGAGCAGCCAGTGCGTATAACCGCCAAACGGGAAGTCGCACTGAGCCGGGAGGGCGTCGGATGGGGCCATATTAGCGACGACCGGCGGGACAACATAACCCGCCCGAGCGAAGGGCCCCTGCTTCGTCCACGTTTGTGGGAGAGGGAGGAACTGGTGCATGGCCGAGAGGCCCAACAACACCCTCGATAAAGTTCGAGCCCTTCAACACAAACTGTACCGGGCGGCCAAGCAGTCGCCGAATCGACGTTTCCACGCGCTGTATGACCGGGTCCATCGCAGGGACGTTCTCGGGCGCGCGTGGTTGGAGGTGCGCGCTAACCAGGGAGCACCGGGAATCGATGCCATTACCATCGCGGATATTGAGGCGGCCGGTGTAGAGGTGTTCCTTGACGACCTAGAGGCCAGCCTGCGCGACGGGACGTACCGTCCGCAGCCGCTGCGGCGCGTCTGGATTCCCAAACCAGGCAAGCCGGACAAGCTCCGGCCGCTCGGGATCGCGAATGTGCGGGACCGGGTGGTCCAGCAAGCGCTGAAGATCGTCATCGAACCGATCTTCGAGGCGGACTTTCTGCCCTGCTCGTACGGGTTTCGGCCCCGGCGAGACGCCCACCAAGCATTGCAAGCAATGCGGGAGGCGATTCGGGCAGGAAGGACATGGGTGGTGGATGCCGACATCGAGAGCTGCTTCGATCGACTCGCGCATGGCCGCATCTTGGAGTGTCTCCGGGAGCGGATCAGCGACCGGAAGGTCGTGGAGCTCATTCGGTGCATCTTGTCCGCCGGGATACTCGACAGCGGTACGCTGACGACCCCGACGGAGGGCTCTCCACAAGGTGGGCCGCTCTCGCCAGTCCTGGCTAACGTGGTCCTACATCATTTGGACCGAGCTTGGATGACGGAGCACCAGCCGTTGGGAGTGCTCGTTCGCTACTGTGACGATCTTTGCATCTGCTGCTCAACTCGGGAGAAGGCTGAAGCCGCGAAGGCGGTTTTGGCAACAACCCTGGAAGAGCTGGGGCTGACATTGTCCGGCTCCAAGACGCAGATCGTTGGAGTCGCAAGCGGGAGCGCGGGATATGACTTTCTGGGTTTCCATCATCAGATGGTGCCCTCACGGCGTAGACCGAGCTTTCGCTATCCGGCGTGCTGGCCGAGTGCCAAAGCCGTGCTCCGGTGCCGTTCTCGGATCCGGGAACTCACCGGGCGCAATCGTCGCCACGTCCCCACGCACACGGTTGTGGGCGACCTCAATCGTTTTCTCGGGGGGTGGCGCGAGTACTATCGGTACGGCAACTCGACGCGCTGCTTCGCCAAGTTGGACCGGTATACGGTCGAACGAATGGCGTTGCTGCTCTCCAAACGACACGGGCGGAATGGACGCGGGCGCGGCATGAAGTACATCATCATGTCCGGCAACCGCGTCGGGTTGCTCCGCTTGGTCGGAAGCGTTCGGTTCGAGCGGGGCGAAAACCGTCGGTGAAGGACGTCGGTGAGCCGAGTGACCGGAAAGGTCATGCTCGGATCGATGAGGAGGGGTTGGAAACGTGTGTCGCCCGGGACGAGGGCTGGAGGCTGCAAGCCACCGATGGAGGTGGACAGGCTGTACCCCCTAACGGCGGAGCTACGCGGCGCGCCAACTCCTTACTCTACTTCGCATCGGGAACACCAGTCGGCAGTTTACACATCTGCGGTTTTGGGTCGAGAAGAAAGTGCGACGCCACTTGGCGAGGGCGGCAAAACGACCAGGCTTCGGCTGGAAGAGGTGGAGTAGGGAGTGGATCTATGGCACGCTCGGACTGTATGACGACTATGGCGTCCGATATGTGTACAGGCTCCCGAAAGCGCTCCCAGCGCGATAGGTCTCATAACCCTTGGTGCGAAGTGGACAGGGGAGCCGGATGCGGGCAACCTGCATGTCCGGTTCGATGAGGCGGGGGGTGGAAACGGAGCCGCAAGGCCACCGCGCCACTCCTCGACCCACCCAACACCCCCCCGTTCGGTGACCAGGACTGTTGAGGCAACTGAGGCAACACGTATCCCCTGTCAAGCCATAAGTAAGTGTTACCGAAGGGGGGTATCGTCACGCCAATATTGCTGTTACCGGCGTCCGGCGGCGACGCGCGGGAGCGGCGGGCGGCGATGGATCTCGAACCGCTGATGCGGAAGCGGGTGACGAGTGGGAGTAATGGGGCCGCGGTGGATCAGAGTGTAGATGTGGCGGAGCTGCCGCTCGATACTTTCCGAGAGGGCGAACGGGTCGAGGCGGGCACGGAGGCGGCGGAGCGTCTTGAGCTGTGCGGTGGTGGCACCCTGGGACGTCAGCAGCCGGTCGAGCGGCGTTTGGGGGGCGTCATAGAACCGGCGCCGGCGCGAGCCCGTGCGTTTGGTGCGTTGCAGTTTCACGGAGGGTTGGAAGAGATTCATCATCAAGCGCAGGTCCTGGCGGTAGAGGGCGTTGATGGCGGCGAGCGCCGTCGGGGACGCATAGCGGTCCCAGCCGAGGAGTTTGCGGACGTGGGTCCAGTTCTTCTGCTCGATGTGGGCGTTGTCGTCTTTCTTGTAGGGCCGGCCGCGAGTGAACTGAATATCGCGGGCCGCGCAATATTGGAAGAGATGCTCGTTGATGAACTCCGAGCCGTTGTCGGAGTCGATGCCGCGGAGGGCGAAGGGCAAGGCGGGGCGAATGTCGTCGATGGCCGCCCGGACGGCTTGCTGACCTTTGCCAAGCACGGCACGGGTTTCCATCCAGCCCGTGTGAATGTCCGTGAGATTGAGCGAGTAGAGGAATTCGCCAGCGGCGGACGTGCCGGAGTGCGAGACCAGGTCGATCTCCGTGAAGCCGGGCTCGGTGACGGCCCAGTGTTCGGTCCGGACCGGGATGTGATGCTTGAGGAGCGTGCCGGGTTTGGTGCGTCCGTAGAGGCGGCGGTTGAGGTGGCGTTTCTTCTGGCCCAGCCGGCGATCGATGGTGCGGGGACTGATGGTGCGGAGCGCGCGTTCCACCGTCGGCGAGATGGTGAACCGGCGCTTTGCCCAGGGGAGCCACAGCGGCAGCAGGGCCTTGAGCCGCACCGACCACGGATACCCGGCCGCCTCCCAGATGTGCATGAGCAGCGTCACGGTCCGCGGCCCGTAGGGCGAGGGGCGTCCCGACCGGTGGCACGGCGGGGTGGTGCGGGGTGGTCGGGCGAACGCCCGAATGGCGGCCTTGCGGTGATAGCCGAGGGTGGCGCAGGCTTCGGTCAGGAGTTGCGACTTCACCGCGCGGGACGCGGCGGCATACCGAGCTCGGATCGCGTCGAGGTATTCGCGCTTGGCCTTGGGGGTCACCGGGGTCTCCTGGGTCGAAAGATAGGGGCGTCGCTGGGTAACACCTATTTTGGCGCGACGATCCAATCCCCGGTAACAGTTTAGGTGGCGCGATTCGTATCCTTGACGGGGTTTGACCTCAATGCTAGGCTGAAATCACGCAGCTGAGAATAACTCTCATCCGCCGTCCGTCGCGTCGGCGAACCCCGCAGAGGAATCGGCAGCCGCGTAACCTGCGCATGTGTCCCGAGGAGGATCGTATGGCTGCCCGCCAAGTCATCGTCACGAAAGAGCAGGTCATGGAAGCCCTGCGCGATGTCATGGATCCAGAACTCCACCGCAGCATCGTCGAGCTCAACATGGTCAAGGAGGTTGCGATCCGCGGCGGCGACGTCAAAGTCGAGGCGCTGCTCACGATCAGCGGCTGCCCGATGCGGGAGACGATCATTGACTCGATTCGGACCAAAGTGCAGACGCTGCCGGGGGTGGAGCGCGTCGACGTGCAGCTCGGCGTCATGTCGCAGGAGCAGCGGCAGGCGCTCATGGGGCAGCTGCGCCCGGGTCCGAAGCAGCAATCGCCGCTCCTGGCGCCGACCTCGAAGACGCGGATTCTGGCGATCGCGAGCGGCAAGGGGGGCGTCGGGAAGTCCACCGTGACCGTGAACCTCGCGGCGGCGCTCGCGCGGCGCGGCCGGACGGTCGGCGTGGTCGATGCGGACGTGTACGGATTCAGCGTCCCCAAGATGATGGGGGTGTCCGCGGGGCGGCCCACGATCATCGATCAGATGATCATTCCGATCGAACGGCACGGGGTCCGGCTGATGTCCATCGGGTTCATGGTGGACGAGGGCGAGGCCGTCATCTGGCGGGGCCCGATGCTGCACAAAGCCCTGACGACGTTTCTGACCGAAGTACACTGGGGGGACGTCGACGACCTGCTGATCGATCTGCCGCCGGGGACCGGGGATGTGTCGCTGACGATCGCCCAGACGCTGCCGCGGGCGGAGATGCTGATCGTGACGACCCCGCAGTCGACGGCGACGAACGTCGCCTTCCGGTCGGGGAAGATGGCGGAGAAAGTGAACATGCCGGTGATCGGCGTCATCGAGAACATGTCGTATTTCGTGCCGTCACCCGGGGCGGACCCCATCTACATCTTCGGCCGCGGCGGCGGCGAGCAGCTGGCCAAGCAGGTCGATGCGCCGCTGCTCGGACAGATCCCGCTCGACCAAGAGATCCGGGAGGGCAGCGATCGCGGCGTGCCGGTCGTCATCACGGCCCCCGACGCCGCATCCTCGCGGATCTTCTATGCCATTGCGGACACGCTGCTGAAGGGATAAGGAGCCGCAGATCATGGACCCGGCCACGCTGAACACCGAGATCGAAACGCACGTCCGGCCCCAGACCTTCCCGGTCGGAATCCGAATGGTGCGCGCCGGCGAGCCGCTGCCTGAGAACGCCCGGATTCCGAGCCGAGACCTCGGCATCCGCGTGGCGATCTGCCAAACGTTTTCGATCGCGCGGCGCTACGGCTGGACCGTGGGGGTGGGGCGGGACGATCTGAGCTGCCCGCTTGCCAAGACGGCATTTGGCTTCGAGCCGGTGCTGCCGTACTACGCGGAGGGGAACCTGGCCTGCGGGATGTACGTGGCGACCCCGGAGGCGGCCGTGCGCACGGAGGCCGACGTGCCGAAGTTCGGGTTCGGCGAGTACGAGCGGATCCTGATCGGGCCGCTCGGACGGGCCAAGTTCGAGCCCCACGTGGTGTTGGTGTACGGCAACTCGGCCCAAGTGATGCGCCTCGTCGCCGCGGCGCTCTACCGCCGCGGCGGACGGCTCCAGAGCGGGTTCTCCGCGCGCCTCGACTGCGCGGACGCGGTGATCGAGACGATGCAGTCCGGGATGCCGCAGGTCATTCTCCCGTGTTACGGTGACCGGATCTACGGCCAGACCGAGGACCACGAGATGGCGTTCACCATCCCGTGGACGATGGCGGACGAATTGGTCGAGGGTCTCGCCGGGACGCAGCGGGGCGGCGTGCGCTATCCGATCCCGGCGTGGCTGCGGTACACCGGAGAGTTTCCGGAGAAGTATCGACGTCTGGACGCGATGTGGGAAGAGCAGCACGGCGGGCAGCCGCCCGCGGTCGCGCCGGCCGGAGAGGCACCCGTGGACAAGGCGCGCGGGCCCCGCGAACGGTCGTGAGCGCCACGGCCGTCGGAGCCCGGTCGGATCGAGCGTGGGCCACACACGGCCGGACGCGGTGGTGGGGTGCGTGCCCCCACCGTCAACAGGGGTGAGACGGGAGTGCCGAAACACGGAGACGGCATGACCATCCGGGCGGCCCGCGCGACGCCCATCCACCGGGAGCGCCGGCGGCGCACCGGACCGCGGCGTGCGCCGAGCACCGCCGCCGATCATCTGCGGACGATGGAGCGGCAGGGGTACCGCGCGACGCCGCAGCGCCGCGCGATCCTTGAGTCGCTGGTCGGGGCCGGGCGCGCGAACGTGCCGGCCGAGGAGATCTGCCGAAGAGCGAGAACCCTGTGTCCGACGGTGAATCTCGCGACCACGTACCGCAGTTTAGATCTGCTCGGACGGCTCGGCATCGTGCGACGGCTCACCTACGGAGACGGTCGAAGCGTGTTCTGCGCGAATCCCGAGCCTCATTATCACGGGACCTGTCTCCGCTGCGGCGCGGTCGTGGATTTGCCCCGGGGAGACGTTGGGCGCATCCTCGAGCGCGAGCAGAATACGCTGACTGACGGCGCGTTCTCGGTGGTGAGCCACCGGCTCGAGTTTCACGGGTACTGCGAGGCGTGCCGGCGGTCGGCGCCGGAGGCGGCGGTGCCGTGACGGGCCTCCGCCGCGTCGTGCGGTGGACCGTCGCGACGCTCTTGGCGTCCGGCCTCGCGGTGGGCGCCGCGGCACCGTCGGGCCTCGCGGCGGCCACCGGAGGCGCGCCTGCCCCGCTGGCGTACCCGCTGCACCTGACGGCGGACGAGGTGACGGTCGACAACACCGGCTCGTCGCTCGTCGCCACCGGGCACGTCCGCGTGACGTACGGCGCCGACGTCGCCACGTCGGACTCGCTCCGTCTCACCCGCGGGGCCCGCACGGCGGAGCTCTCGGGGCACGTCACGATCGTCGGCCCGGAGGGGCAGGCGGCCGCGGACCATGTGACGCTCGACCTGAGCGCCGAGAACGAGGTGACCCGCGTGACCCTCGTCGGCGGCGCCGGCGTGCAGACGCCGCAGTATGCGCTTTCCGCGGACTCGATCCAAGCCGACCGGCCGGCTGGCCGGCTGGTCGCGGACGGGCACGTGACGGCGTTTTCCGCGCCCGACCTCATCATCAACGGCGGTCGGCTTGTCTACAACCAGCGTGACGAGTACGGGGTGATCACCGGACAGCCGGTGATCGCGAACAAGGCGGGCCGGATGCAGGGGGATTGGATCGAACTGTTCCGCAAGGACAACCGGGCCACCGTCCACGGGCCCGTCCGCGCGGACGTGTACGGGGCCACGGTGACGAGTGACAACGCGACGGTGGACTTCACCACCGCCGTGGCGGTGCTCACGGGCCGTGTGGTGATGGTCCGCAGCCAAGGGACGCTGTGGGCCGATCGGGTGACGATCTACTACGCGACGCGCCGCATGATCGCGGTCGGGACGACCAAGGTGCACTTCAACAATCTCGGCGACGCCACGAATCCCTGACCCGGGCGCCGCGGCCGGCGCCCCGGGATGATGCCCAGGAGGTGGAGACGATGGTAGTCCAGCGCGTGAGGCGCCCGACGCTCGACGAGATGGACCTGCCGATCGGTAAGAAGACCCGGCTGCACCGGATCCTGTACGAGCACGGGCCCGGGCACGGAGTCGCGCTGATCCTCCCGATCGACCAGGGGCTGGAGCACGGTCCCGTGGATTTCTTCGCCAACCCGGACAGCGCGGATCCCGAGTTTCAGCTGAAGCTGTGCGTCGACGGCGGGTACTCGGCCGTCGCGTTTCACTACGGGATCGCCGAGAAGCACATGCGTCCGTACGCGGGCCAAGTGCCGCTCATTCTGAAGCTGAACGGCAAGACGAACATCCCGTCGGACGCCCAGGCGTTCAGCGGCCTCACGGGCTTCGTCGAGGACGGCGTGCGGCTCGGGGCGGACGCGGTGGGGTACACGCTGTACGTCGGTTCGCCGCGTCAGACCGACGACATGCGGCAGTTGAGCGAGGTCCGGCGGGCGTGCGACGCTTGCGGGATGCCGCTTATCGTGTGGGCGTATCCGCGCGGCGAGGCGATCGACAAAAAGGGCGGGCGCGACAGTCTGTACGCCGTGGATTACGCGGCGCGGGTCGCCTGCGAGATGGGCGCCGACATCGTGAAGCTGAACGTGCCCGAGTTCGACGAGAAGACGCAGGCGGCGTCGCCGAAGCCCTACAATACCCTCCAGCTCGGGCACCGCGAGGCCGTCGAGCGCGTGGTGCGCAGCGCCGGCCGGACGCTCGTGCTGTTCAGCGGGGGCAGCAAGATGGGGGATCAGGACCTGCTGCAGAAGGCCCGCGAGTGCATGGAGGCCGGCGCCGTCGGGTTGATCTTCGGCCGCAACATGTGGCAGCGGGCGATGCCCGACGCGCTGCGCATCACCGCCGAGCTCAAGCGGATCATGCTGGAGACCGCCTAGTTGCACGCGGCGGCACGCTGGGGCGCCGCGGTCGCCGCGGGGGTGATCGTGTTCGAGGGGCTGGACCTGCTCGGGTCCAGCCCTCTCGTTATCGCGGTGGTCCCGGCCGCGGCGTCGCTGCCCTCGGTGTCGCCATTCCTGTGCGGCGCGGCCGCGGCGGGAGCCGTCCGGCAGCACCCGGTGCTGGCGCTCCTTGCGGCGGTGGCGGCCGTGTGGGCGCGGATCGGCGTCGACAGCGTGATCGGGGTGCTGCAGGGCGCCCATCCATTCGGCGAGGCGGGTCTGTTTCTTCTGTTCCAGGGCACCGTGTGGATGCCCGCCGCGATCGCGGGTGGGGTGGGTGCCGTAGTGGTGCGCGGCGCGATCCGGTTCATGCGAGCCGCGCGCGCACGCGCGCGGCGAGGTGTGTGATACACTGAAGGTGGGACGGAGGTGGCTCGCGATGCGCAGCCGGACGAAGACGGCGGGAATGATGGTGGCGGCCACGCTGGCCGCGGGGCTGTTCGCGACCGCGGGCTGGACGCAGACCGTGACCACCACGACGACCACCGTCCCCGGGACGCCGTGCACCGCGGTGGTGGTGCCGCCGCCCGCGACGGTGACGGTCGTCAACCAACACCCGCAGGTCGTCACAGTGACGACGACCAGCCGCGCTCAGACTGGGCCCACGCCGACGATCTTGGACGCGATCGCGTTTCCGAACGCGCAGCTGGTCGGGAGCGCGATTCCCGCCCGGGGGACGGCGGCGCAGCCGGTCGTCATCTGTCAGCAGACGCCCGGGCAGCTTCCGCCGTATCCGGTGTATCCGTACGCGCCCGGGTACGGGTACGCGCCCGGGTACGGGTACTCGGTCGGGTACGGGTACGGATACGGTTCGCTCTCCACGTCGGTGACGCCAACTCCGGACGGGTACGGCGGTGTGGCGCCGCCGGCGCCGCCTGCGGCACCGGTGGTGACGAATGCGACGGTGCCGCACAACACGATTCGTGATCTCGCGCTGTCCCCCGATCGATTCGACCGGCAGGTGGTCACGGTCACCGGGGTCGTCGCCGCGGTCCACGCGGCCACGACGGCTGACGGAACGGCATACACCGCGCTGACGCTCCGCGACGGGGACGCCGCGGTGGCGGTGCTGGTGTGGGGTCGTTCGGCGCTTGCCGTGGGAGACGCGGTCCGCGTCAGCGGGTCGTTCTACGATGGGCCCCCGCCGGGGCTCGGGACGGCGTCATCCTCGCTGCCGTGGGTCCAGGCGGACGCGGTGGCGTCGGTCGCCCATCCGTAGAGAGCCAGCGCCGGGCTCGGATCTGAACCGGTCAGCTCAGCCGCGCTCTTCGTGTGCCCGCTGCTCGGATCCCGCGCGGGGTTCTACGGTTCTTCGCCGCGCGTGATGTAGTTGTAGAGGGTGCGGTCGCGGTAGGCGAGGTTGAACTGGATCGCCGCATCGCGCGTCCGGCCCGTCCGGTAATACGCGGAGCCGAGCATGTAGTGGAGCACGCTGTTGCTCGGGTCCAGCCGCACGCTCTCTTCCCACTGCGCGATCGTGTTCTTCGCATCGTTGTGCGTCGAGTAGATGTATCCGAGATACCCGTGGTTCATCGCGTTCATCGGGTCCTGCCGCGTGATCTCGAGAAACTGCTGAAACGGCGTCGTGGTGTTGCCGCCGACCCACGTGGCAAACGCCAGCTCGTATCGATCGACCAGATCGTGCGGATCGCGCTGAATCGCCGCCGAGGCGTCCGCGGTGATCCGCTGCTCCAGCTCCTGATGATGGCTCTGTCCGCCGATCGCCTGATCGATCTGCTTGAGGATGTGCCAGCCGTCGATCAGCATGCCCTCGTGCGCATAGACCATGGCCAGCCTGAACTCGAGTTCGGGATCCGGGTGGGCCGTGATCTGGGCCTTGAGCGGCGGGATCAGCGCCTTCCATGAGGATCCGGCAGGCGCCGCGCCGGCCCGGACGAGCGGCCCGGCGAGCAGGCTGGCGAGCAGCACGAGGGCGGCCAGCACAGCGGTAGTGCGGGTAGAACGTTCCAGTTGGGTCATCGGATGTAACGCTCCGCGGCAGACTCGCACACTGACGTCTGCTTAGTGTAGCATACGCGCTCGTCGGCGCGCCAGTTCACCCTTGCGGCGTCGGCCTTCGCCGGACCGGTCCCCAGAGAACTCGCACCGCGACATTGGTGACCCGCGAGACAGCGGGAACGCGGGCGGCAGCGACACAGATATCACCGGAAGCCTCGGTTCGTTCGAGGTGGTCCGCCGGAGGCAGGAGCGGGTTCACCCGCCCCTGAACCTTTTCCTCGGCAGACGCAAGTCGCGCGTCGAGCGGATGCAGCGTGTAGTATGTCTCGCGCGACATCACCGCATGACGGGGAGGTTATGATGAACAGGAGCTTGCCGTTCCGCTTCTGGGTCGAGACGGGCATGGGCGCTCTAACCGGGCTCTCGTTCCTCGCCACGATCTTTTGGCGGGACTGGATAGAGAACACCGTCGGTTGGGATCCGGATCAGCACAGCGGCGCCGTCGAGTGGCTGATCGTCTGCGGGCTGTTCGTCGTGACGGTTGCGCTCCTGTCGGCGGCCCGCGCCGAATGGAACCGGGCACCGGCCGCCGCAATCCAGCGGTCCACGTAGTCCATCGGCTCCGCGCCTTAACCGGGCCAAGCCCCGTGGCAGAGGCGGCAAGCCGCTGTTAGAGTGGCTGGGGGACAAGCGACATGGCAGAGCTCTCCGGTTCGACGGTGAAACTCGACGCCCTCAAATGGCGCTGCATCGGGCCGCCGCGCGGCGGCCGCGTTGTCGCCGTCGCGGGTGATCCCGAAGACCGCAACGTGTTCTATTTCGGCGCCTGCGCCGGCGGTGTCTGGAAGACGACCGACAGCGGCACGTACTGGCGCTGCGTGAGCGACGGCTATCTCGGCTCGGCCGCGATTGGCGCGCTCGCCGTCGCGCCGTCGGATCCCAACGTGATTTATGCCGGCACCGGGGAAACCGCGATCCGGCTCGATGTCTCCTATGGCGACGGGGTGTACAAGTCGACCGATGCCGGCCGCACCTGGAGCCACCTCGGTCTCCGCGAGACCCGGTTTATAGGGCGCATCCGCATCCATCCACAAGATCCCGATCTCGTCTATGTCGCCGCGCTCGGCGATGCGTTCGGCGCGAACGAGGAACGCGGGGTATTCCGATCAGCGGACGGCGGAAAGACCTGGAGCAAGGTGCTCTATCGAGACGCCGACTCGGGCGCCGTTGATCTGTCGATGGACCCGAACAATCCCCGCATCCTGTTTGCGGCCTTCTGGCAGACGCGCCGGAACTTCTGGAACCTGTCGAGCGGAGGGCCAGGAAGCGGCTTGTTTCGCTCGACGGATGGCGGCGACAGCTGGACGGAGATCTCACGGTATCCGGGTCTGCCGGCGGGCGCCCTCGGCAAGATCGGCGTTGCGGTGTCGCCGGCCCGCGCGGGCCGCGTCTGGGCGCTCGTCGAGACGGAAGCCGAGAAGACGGGACTGTACCGATCGGAGGATTACGGCGAGAGCTGGGCGCTCGTCTCGTCCAATCGCGACCTCATGCATCGGCCCTGGTACTACACGCATGTCTTCGCCGACCCCTGCCACGGCGAGACGGTCTACGTCGCCAATCTCGCGCTTTGGAAATCGACCGACGGCGGGAGCGGCTTCACCGAGATCCCGACGCCGCACGGCGACAACCATGATCTCTGGATCGATCCTGCCGATCCGAACCGGATGGTCGAGGGAAACGACGGCGGCGCCTGCGTCAGCGTCAACGGCGGCGAGACGTGGTCGTCGATCTACAATCAGCCGACGGCGCAGTTCTATCGTATCGACATCGACAACCAGTATCCGTACCGAGTCTACGGCACGCAGCAGGACAACACCTCGATCTCGGTGCCGAGCGCGGCTGCCTGGGGCGCGATCACCCTCGGCGACTGCACCTACCCAGGCACCGGAGAAAGCGGCTTTATCGCCGTCAAACCCGAGGACCCGGGCGTGGTGTTTTGCGGCGCGATTGGCTCGAGTCCCGGCGGCGCCGGAGCGCTGCAGCGGTACGATCACCGTACCGGGCAGATCCAGCTGGTCAATGTCTGGCCCGAGGAATCAACCGGCATCGCACCCAAGGACATGCGATACCGCTTCGCCTGGACGTTCCCGATCGTCTTCTCTCCGCACGACAGCGGCGTCCTCTACGCGGGCGGGAACCACGTGTTTCGCAGCCGCAACGAGGGCATGAGCTGGGAGGAAATTTCACCGGACTTGAGCCTCAACGAGAAGAGCCGTCAGGGGCATTCCGGCGGCGACATCACGCATGAAAGCGCCGGGGCGGAGGTGCATGCGACATGCGCGTCGGTCGCCCCATCGCCGCACCGGCCGGACGAGCTCTGGGCGTCGACCGATGACGGGCTCGTGCATGTGACGCGAGACGGTGGCAAGAGCTGGCAGAACGTCACGCCGCCGGACATGCCGGAGCTCGCATATGTGGGGTGTGTCGAGATCTCGCCGCACGACCCAGACACGGTCTATCTCGCGGCGACGCGCTACAAACTCGCAGATTACCGTCCGTACCTGTTCCGCAGCACCGACGGCGGGCGGCGTTTCGAATTGATCAACGGCGATTTCCCGAAGACCGAGATCACCCGCGTCGTGCGTGCGGACCCGGTGCGCAAGGGACTGTTGTTCGTCGGCACCGAGAGCGGCGTGTATTTTAGCCTGAATGACGGGCGCAGCTGGACGCGCATGGGCGGGGGCCTGCCGGTCGTGCCGGTCTACGATCTGAAGATCAAGGGCGCGGATCTGGTGGCCGCAACCCACGGCCGCTCCTTCTGGATCGTGGACGATCTCACGCCGCTCAGAAGCCTCGCCGACGGCCAAGGGGGGTCTCGCCTCTTTGAGCCGCGCACGACGGTGCGCACCAAGCTGCATTTCGGCGCCCTGCGAAATCTCCGGCCGAGCGGCGTCGCGTTCGCGGTTGCCTCCGGAATAGGCGGCGGCATCCGAACCTTCCGCCGGCCGGACGGGACGACCGGGCGCGAATATCTCGATGTCGGAGAGAATCCGCCGAACGGTGCGATCGTCTACTACTGGCTCGACGACGGCGTGTCCGGCCCGGTTTCGCTTACGTTCCGTGACGCCTCGGGAGCCGCGGTCGCGAGCTTCCGCAGCGACGACACGGCGCTGCCGGCCGCGAAGCGGCCGTCGGTGCGCGCCGGGCTCAATCGGTTCGTGTGGGATCTCAAGTATCCGGGGCCCGAGACGCTCGATATCAGCCTTGCGCCGCCGCGCAACAAGCCGCTGTCGGAGCCGGCCGACCGACCGAGCGGACCCACGGTCGTGCCGAGCCGATACCGTGTGGAGATGACGCTAGGTTCGGAGACGATGGCCGCCGAGTTCTCGGTCGTCAAGGATCCGCGCCTCTCGACGACCCCGGAGGCGTACCACGAGCAGTTCGAACTGTTGCGGGACTTGACGGCATCGCTCGGCAAGGTCAATGCGACGGTCAATCAGATCCGTCGGGTGAAGCGTCGATTTGCGGTGCTGGGCGCGGGATCGGACACCGGCGCACGCGATTTTGTCGAGCGGGTCACGGCCGTGGTGGAGCGGCTGTCGGCGGCAGAAGCCGTGCTGGTGGACGTTCATCGAGAGTCGGAGCGCGACGTGCTGCGCAATCCCGCGGGTCTCAACGATACCCTCACGGACCTGATCAACACCGTGTCTCTCTCCGATACCGCGCCGACGAAGCAGGCGGCGGCCGTCTCGAAAGAGATCATGGCGCGCGTCGATGCCGAGATCGGCGACGTGGAGCGGTTCATCGCGACCGAGGCCGCCGCGGTCAATCGCTTGGCCCTGGAGCGGGCGGTCGACGCGCCGACCGGCGGCTGAAGAGCACCCGCGGGTTGCCAACCGCGATGCGGGTGGAACGTCCGCCATCGTCTTACACGTGATGGTACGCCGGGATGTTTTTCGTGGGACGTCGCCGTAGGCGACTCGGAGGACGTAGGAAGAGGACCGAACAGACCGTCCTTCCTCGTCGGTATAGCGAGCATCGCGAGCGGCAGTGCGCTAATGGTTAGGACATTACCCACGCGACGTGTCGTAGGCCAATGATTGTGTCACCGGCTAACGGGCCAGCGAATGCCTCACCCCTGTGGCCATGACCAGGGAGGGGTCTTACTGGCGACCCTCCCGTGCGCGCGGCTCCGCGCCGATCCACTCGGCTCCGCCGTCCCAAATTTCTTTCTTCCAGATCGGCACGGTCAGCTTGAGCGAGTCGATGCAGAACCGCCCCGCCTCGAACGCGGCGTCACGGTGCGGGGCCGAGACGGCGATCGCGACGCTGGCCTCTCCGATGCCGAGCCGTCCGGTGCGGTGCGTGATCGCGACGCGCGTGATCGGCCACCGCGCGGCGGCCTCGTGCGCGATGCGCTCCAACTCACGGCGCGCGAGGACGTCGTAGGCTTCGTAGGTCAGGTGCTGGACGCGCCGCCCGCGCGCGTTGTCGCGGACGACGCCGAGGAACAGCACGACCGCTCCGGCGCTTGGGTCCGCTACCGCCCCGAGCAGCGCGTCCACGGAGATCGGGGCGTCGGTGAGCATGACCACGGGGGCTTGCGTCGCCGGCACGCGTCCCTCTCCTCCGCTCACCGGCGGGATCAGCGCGACCTCGTCCGACTCCCGGAACGGCCCGGGCGCCTGGGTGTACTCGTCGTTCACGGCGTATCCGGAGGGAGCCGGGAGGGAAGCCAGCCGGGGGTAGCGCGCGACGAGCGCGGCCCAGATCGCCGGGCCGTCGGCATCGTGATCGAGCGGGACCTCGACGACCGAGTGTCCGACCGCTTCCCGGTACGAGGCGAACAATCGAACCGTGATCTTCACCAGGCGATTGTACCATGCGGCTCCCCGACGTCCCAGGGCGCCCGCCCGACGGGCTCGAATCCCTGCACACCACCATCACGACGACGGACACGGTGCGGTTGAGACAGGACGCAGGAGGTCACACCGAGGCGACGCGCGGCGCGCGGGGCTGGTCGCTCGCGGCCGCCGCCGTCCTCGGCCTCATCCTCGCCGGCGGGCTGGCGATCCGCCTGTGGGGAGTGGGGCGGGGGCTCCCCTATATCCACGAGTGGGACGAGCCGCTGGTGCTGACGTGGGTGATCGGCATGCTCCAGCGCGGCGACATCAATCCGTCCACGTTCGCCTATCCGAGCGTCTACTACTACGCGTTGCTCCCGGTGGTCTATGCTCGGTACTGGTATCTCCATCTTCGCGGCACGCTCCCGTCGCCGTGGGCGCTGCAGTTGTTTCACCCGCACGCCGCCTACGCCCGCTACTGGTGGTACATCAGCGCGCCGTCGTTCTATCTCTGGGGGCGCGTGCTCACGGCGTGCTTTGGGGCCGCCACCCTGTTTGTCGTGTACCGCATCGGGACCGTCCTGTTTGAGCCCGCGGTGGGGCTGCTCGCGGCGGCGATGTTGGCGGTGACGCCGGGGACGATCTACTATGCCGATACCGTGCGCGTGGACGTGCCGATGCTGTTCTTTGTGATGCTCGCGATCCTCGCCGGCGTCAACATCTGGCGGCGCGGTGACCGCCGAGCCTATTCGCGGGCCGGCCTGCTGGCCGGGCTGGCCATCTCGACGAAGCCCAACGCGTTCTGGCTCGCGGTGCCGCTGTTCCTGGCGCACCTGTACAATCCTGACCGCGACGGGGTGATCGACCGCCGCGCGGTGCGGCTGCTGCTGTTCACGCTCCTGGGCTTCGCGATCGGCACTCCGTACGCGCTCGCGCAGGTGGGCTACTTTCTCCAGCGGATGGGCCAGAACGCCGCGGTGTACGGCGGGTTTCCCACGCTCGCGATGTGGCGCGTCGGCCTGCCTCTGTACCTCGGCTATCTCGTCCACCCCGCTCAGGGTCAGGAGTGGTACGTGATCCCGCACGTGGCGATCGGGCTGGCCCCGACCATCGCGGCGGTCTTCGGGGCGGTCGTGGGACTGCTCTGGAAGCCGAAGGAGCAGTGCTATCTCCTGAGCTTTCCCCTGGTGTACTTTGTGTACACGACCGGTCAGCGCTTCCTGCCGCTGCGCTACATCATGCCCGTGCTTCCGTTCATGGCGCTGTCGGCGGCGGTCGGCGCCGTGTGGCTCTGGCGGCGTCTCGGGATGGTGCGGCCCGCGATCCCCGCGATCGCGATGTGGGCGCTCGCCGCGGCCGGGGTGCTGCTGCTCCTGGTTGGGCCGATGCGGGATTCGATCGGGCTCGCGCGGGCGCTCGCGGGCGACCGGGACACCCGCTCGCTCGCGGTGGATTGGCTGCGGGAGCACGCGCCGCCGGGGTCCACCGTCGCGTTCGAGGCGGAGCTCCGCTGGTTTGTCCCCGATCTCAACCGACTGCCGGTCACGGTGGTCTACGCGGCGCGCGGCGACGATGGGGCGTGGTATCGCGCGCGGCACGTCACGTTCGCCGTCGTCGACGCGCGGAGCGTGCTGCGCACGCAGGACGTCGTGTTCCGGGCGCCGTCGCCGTCCTACCTGCCGAGCTACGACGACGTCGCCACCTGGCCCCCGGACACGTTCGATCTGGTTGATCCGCCGGTGCTGATCGTGCGCAATCCGGGGTGACGGCGCCGGCTGCGGCAAACGACGCGACATCGCCCCCAGGGGGGACGATGCCGCGGTGAGATGCGAGCGTACCCGTTCAGACGGTGACGGACGACCGCGAACCGGCCGGGGCCGTCCTGGTTACGAGAGGCCGTTACAGCTCCCCTTCATCGGACGGACCTGCATCTCGCCGGTCGCCAGCGTCAGTCTGATCTCGATCGCGGTCGGCGTCGGCGTCGCTTGGTTATCCATGCACACGATGTTGATGACCGCGGGTTCCGAGCCGCACCAGTTCACGTAGCCCGCCGCATAGAAGCGCTGGCGATAGCATGCGGCGGTCACGTTGATGGACGGCGGCAGCACCGTCTTTATCAGCACCGGGACGCCCGCATTGCCGCAGATGCCCGGGCAGATCTCCCACCCCGGCCCCGTCCACCCGGCGCCCTGATACGCGTCGGTCGGCTCAAAGAGCACCTGGATCGTCTGCCCTTCGGTCAGCGCCATCATCTCGGCCCGACGAAACTGGTAGATCGCGTCCGCGGCCGACGTACGCAGGACGCTGTTCGACTCATAGCCCGCCAGCGCCGGCATCATCGTGGTCGCCATGATCCCCATGATGAGGATCGCGACAACGACCTCCAGCAACACGTGGCCGGTCTCCGATGTTCTGGGATGTACGGTGTGTCGTGTCTGCGTCAGCACGGCGCGTCTCCCCCGCGGCGGCAGTGTATGTCGGTCTCTGGATCGAGCGTACGCAACCTGTGGGTCCGCGACAAGTGGACCTTCGGACCTCACCCTACTCTGCTCATGCCCACCGTCCATTAGGCCTAGACCGTTCGAGAGGGTCTGGGGTCGGGAGCCGGGAGCAGCCCCGACCGGGCCGGAGCGGGGCGTTCGGACGCGTCCGCGGCCCTCCGTGCGTGGGCGCTGGCGCGCTGGCACCGGGCGGCGGAGGGGGGCGTCGGCGGGCGATGCCGGCGGCTCGGTCTCCCGGGCTCGAATGTGGCCGGAGGCGGCGTTCCCGGACAGGGAGGTGCGGGTGCCCCCCGAATCCTTCTCGGGTGACGCCGTTTCGGATCACCGACCCGTACGCGGTCGCCGGCAGCCATCGCAAGGCCCAACTGCACTGTCACACGACGCGGTCCGACGGGCAGTGGGCGCCCCGGGCGCTTCTCGAGCGCTACCGCGCCAAGGGGTACGCGGTCGTCGTCTTCACGGATCACAACCGCGTGACCGAATGTGCCGACCTCAACGACGGGACGTTTCTCGCGCTGCCCGGCGTCGAGACGACGATTCCCCGCCCGTTCAGACCGCTCGGCCCGCACATGGGGCGCCTCGGGGCCCCCGGCGCGCTCGGGGCGCGAGGGGCCCAAGCGTGCATCGACGCGACGGTCCGGGCCGGCGGCGTCGTGTCGCTGCACCACCCGTCGTGGACCGGCAACCTGTGGACGGGGGGGTGGTCGGCCGCCGAGATGATGCGGCTGCGCGGGTACCACCTCATCGAGATCAGCAACCACCACAGCCGCACCGTCGAGGACGTGCGGCGGTGGACGGCCGTGCTGCGGCACCGCGGCCCCGCAGCACCGGTGGGCGCCGCAGCCGCGGACGACCTGCACCGAGCAGCGGATTTCGATACGGGCTGGGTGATGGTCAAGTCCGCGTCGCTCGAGCCGGACGCGTTCCTCGGTGCGCTCCGCGGCCTCGCGCTGTACGCGTCGACGGGGCCGGTGGCGGAGTTCGCGGTGCGGGACGGCGCCGTGACGTGTGCCACCGACGCGCGGCGGATCCGCTTCCTCGACGCCGCGGACGTCACGCGCTACGAGGCGGCGGGCCCGGACGCGGCGTACGCGCCGGCCGGGGACGAGGGGTTTGTCCGGGTTGAGTGTACTGGCGCGTCGCAGGCCGCGGCGTGGTCACAGCCGTTCTGGCTGGTTCCGATACCCGTCGGGTAGCGGGGGCCCGCCCGCCGTCTATCACGTTTATGATGAATGCCCGATGATCGCCCGAGCTCGGGCGTCACGGAATCTCAAATCCCGTGCGCTGGATGCGATGCACCACGCACCCGTGCGCACACGGTCCCGGTGCGGGCACGTAGTACAAGGCGTCGGCGCGGTGGCCCCACGAGGGATCGCCGAACAGCGTCACGGCGAAGACCGCGATCATCATCACGGACGCGAGACCCGCCCGGCGCATCAGCGTCCCCTCCCTGAACGAAGCCATGCCGCGGGCGTCAGTGTGTACGGTGCCAGTCCTCTCGTCTGCCTGCGAACTTTCGAGTTGCTCGTCGTGCGGTGCCTGCGTCGTCACTGGCTGCTCCTGTCCTCGGCGATTTTCATCGTGCGCAAATCGACGAGCACAGCGTACGCAACACGGGAGTGTGCAACAAGTGGACCTTCGGACCTCGGACAGGAGGCCTAGGCGCGTGGTCCTTATGTACTCGGTCGTCCGCGTCGGAGAGCGGCGTGCGCTGGAACTTGGTGCGAAGATAGTCGCGTCCGCGCGATGGGTGAACGGCCGGGATTCAGAGCGCGGTGCCGGGGACGGCGTGCTCCATGCGATCGCCGCTCACGCGTCGCGAGCAGTCGTCGTGCGTACGCCGGCCGCGGTGGTCCACTCTTCTTGGTGCTGCGGAAGAGACGGCCTTTCCAGTCACATCACGTCCAACTCCGCTGGGTGCACGCGTAACAGTTACGCGTCGGTCCGCACCCGCCAGAGATGCGTGACGTGATCCTCGCGGCGCACCGCGAGGCCGCTTGCCGCGAGCACGTCGCCGTCGTTGTCGCCCGCGGGCAGGATGATATTCGCATACTGAAACAGGCGAGAGGGCCAGGCGTCGCGTGCCCAGCGCACGAGCGCGGTCCATTCCGTGCCGTCGATACTGCCGTAGAGCACCGCGTCGCGGCCGGTATTGACGGTGCTGGGCTCGACCGCCGTCGACACGAAGAGCGCACGGTTGACCCGACAGCTCCAGAAGCTCGAGGCGGCGATCGCCGCCAGCCGCGTCACGCGGCCCCCGCGGTCCAGCCGGTAGACGTAATTCTGCTCGAATGGTGTGTCGGTGGCGAAATACAGCCCGTCCTCGCGGGGGATGATGGTGACGGCGCGCGCCTGCTGCCCACCGGTCACGACGGCGTCGACGGCGGACCAATCAAGGCTCGCGCGCAGGATGCGGCATTCGGCGCCGTCGTCGCCGGTCAGGACCCAGAGGCACCGCGCGTACCGATCGTACGTCACGCTGTGCACGTGGCGGACTGCCCCCGCCGGAAACGTGTACACTACGTGCCACGAGACGCCGTCGGGCGATCCGTACACGTGTACGGCCGCCCGGTCGGGATTGTCGAAATACTCCCCGAAGTAGGCCCAGCCGCCTAGGGCGGCCGCGAGGGCGAGCGGGCGGGTGCCCCGCGGGATTCGAAACGTGCCCCGGAACCGCCGGTCCTGCGGCGTCAGCACCGCGAGCGTCTTCGGAAACACCGCGGCGAAGCTGTCGTTGCCGAGGCGCGTGAGGGCGTGGCAGCCGCCCCGCAGCAGCCGGTCCCCAACCCGCGATAGGGTGGCGGCCCGGCGCGCGAGGCCCGGGTCGAACGCGGCCACCGGCTCCCACGTCAGGCGGCTCGGGTCCCAGCGCACGACCGCATAGCCCCGCGCGGCATACAGGATCCCGGCGTCCCAGGCGAGGACGCGAAGTCCGGGGAATCGGCCGATCGGGTCGAGGCGGAGGGCGGGCACCGAGGCGGTGATTATTTCTGCACGAGAAAGTCGTCGATGGCGAGCGCGTCCATCCGCGTCCGCAGGAAGCACTCGATCGCATCGCCGGGCGTGCACACGATCGGCTCGTTGTCGTTGAACGACGTATTGAGCACCACCGGCACCCCCGTGAGGTCTCGGAACGCGGCGATCAGCGCCCAGTAGCGGGGGTTGGCGTCACGGTCGACGGTTTGGAGCCGTCCCGTGCCGTCGACGTGCGTCACGGCCGGAATCTCGGCGCGCTTCTCCGGGAGCACGTTGTAGACTTTCACCATGAACGGATCGGGATACGTCTGGTCGAAGTAGTCGCCGACGGCCTCCAGCAGCACCGACGGCGCGAACGGACGGAACGCCTCCCGGTGCTTGATGCGCGCGTTGAGAATGTCTTTCATGTCGGCGCGGCGGGGATCCGCGATGATGCTGCGGTTCCCGAGCGCGCGGGGGCCCCACTCCATCCGACCCTGAAACCACCCGAGCACGTCGCCCCCGGCGACGATCTGGGCGGCGCGCTGCGCGAGGGCGCCGCCGTCGAGTCGTTGATACGCGAGTCCCCGGCGGTCCAGCGCCTGCGCGATCTCGTCGGTGCGGTACCGCGGCCCGGTGTAGGCCGCGGTCATCACGTAGCGCCGCGGGCGGCCGAGCACGTGGTGGTAGATGTAGTAGCACACGCCGAGCGCGGTCCCGGCGTCGTTGGCGGCCGGCTGGATGTAGATGTCCGTGAACGGCGTGCTCGGGAGGATCTTGCCGTTGAACGCGCTGTTGAGCGCGACGCCGCCCGCCATGCACAGCGCGGACTGCCCGGTGTCCCGCTGCAGCCGCCGGACGAGCGCGAACTCCGCCTCTTCGAGCATCGCCTGAAGCGAGGCGGCGACGTTCTGGTGCTGCTCGGTCAGCGGCGCGCCCGGCACGCGCGCCTCCCCGAACGTCTCGACGAACTTCTCCGAGTACATCGTGCCGATCTCGGGGCTGCCCTCGTCGAACGTCATCGACGCCCCCGCGGCGTGGTGGACGAAGTAGTCGAGGTCGAGCTCGAACGTGCCGTCGGCCCGCACGCGGACGATCTTGCGGAACGCGTCGAGGTACTCGGGGCGCCCGTACGGCGCGAGGCCCATCACTTTACCCTCGTCCCCGTACTTCGGGAACCCGAGCCACTGCGACGCCGCGGTGTAGACGAACCCGAGGGAGTGGGGGAAGTTGATCTCGCCGCTGATCTCGAGCGTGGTGTCGCGGCCGACGCCCCACATGGTGCTGACAAAGTCGCCCATCCCGTCGACCGATAGGATCGCCGCCTCGGGGAACGGGGAGACGAAGAACGCGCTGGCCATGTGGGCCCGGTGGTGCTCGATGTTGTGGAACCGCGCGTGCACCCGCGTCGGATCCAGCTCGAACGCCTCGCACAGCGCCGCTTTGGGATTGCGCACCTGCATCGCGTTCGCGAGGCGTGCGCGGACCATCGACGCGCTGGGACGGTGGGCCAGCGCGAAGACGACCTTCTTCAACAGATTCGCGTTGGGGTTCCGCGAAATCCCGACGTGGTCCAGCTCATACGGGGTGATGCCCGCCTCGGCGAGGCAGAACTCGATGGCCCGCCGAGGAAATCCGGCCCAGTACTTGATCCGCAGAAACCGCTCTTCCTCGGCGGCCGCGATCAGCTCGCCGTCGCGGATCAGGCAGGCCGACGCCCCGGCATGGTGCGCGTTGATGCCGAGGATGTACACGCCCGCCTTAGCCCCGCCGGACGCTGCGCCGCCGCGCCCGGGGCCGCGCCGGCGCGGCGAGCAGCGCCGCCCGCAGGCAGTCGGTCACGATGTGATTGATCGTCAGATGCACGTCCTCGACGATCTCATACTCGTCGCTCGGGACGACGACCGCGAGATCGGCCAGCTCGAGGAGCGTGCGCCCGGGCCGGCCGATCAGCGCGATCACGAGGGCGCCGGCGGCGCGCGCCGCGCGCGCGGCGCGGACGACGTTCGGGGAGGTGCCGCTGACGGAAAGCAGCAGCACCGCGTCCTCGGGCCGGGCCAGCGCCGTGATCTGCTCGGCGAACACGCCCTCGTACCCGTGATCGTTGGCCCACGCGGTCAGCGTCGCGGGGTCCGACAGCGTCGCGGTGCGGATCCGGCGTGCGCCGCGGCGCGGCGCGCGTCCGAGCGTGCTCTTGGCGACGTCCAGCGCCAGGTGCGACGCGGTCGCGGCGCTGCCGCCGTTTCCGGCCACGAAGATCGTCCCGCCCCCGCGCGCGACCTCCCACAGACGCTCGGCGACCGCCGCGATCTCGTCGGCGGAGACCGCCGCGAGGCAGGCCCGCAACCGGGCGAGATACGCGCGCGTGCGCCGGCGCGCCGGGCTGCTTTTGGTCATGCGTCTATTCCTCGACATATCGGTCATGCGTCTACTCCTCGACATAGATGATCCGGCTGCCCTGCGGCTCGAACCGGAACGAGATCGGCCGGAGCTGGGACAGGGCCTGCGCGATCGCCGGGTGGCGCTCCGGAGGCGCCAGCAGCAGCAAGAACCCGCCTCCGCCCGCTCCCAGCAGTTTGCCGCCGATCGCGCCGGCGTTGCGCGCGCGCGTATACCACGCGTCGATCTCCGGGGAGGTGATCCCGGGGGCGAGGCCGCGCTTCAGCGTCCATCCGGCGTGCAGGATCTCGCCGACGGCGTCGAGCCGCTGCTCGAGCAGGGCGGCGCGCAGGTCGATGGCGAGATCGCGCATCTTCGCCGTATCGGCGCGGACCGACGTGTCTTCTTTCAGGCCGAGTCCCTGCGCTCGGAGGATCGCGTCGGCGCTGCGGGTGAGGCCCGTGTAGAGCAGCAGCAGATGCGCCTGCAGGCGTGTGCGGAACTCGGGGCTCGTGATCACGGGCTCGACGGACACGCCGTCCGGGTCGAACCGGATGTCCTGCAGCCCCCCGTATGCCGCGATGTACTGATCCTGCTTGCCGATCGGCTTCGCGCACCGCACGAGCTCGACCTCGCACGCCTCCTCGGCCAGCCGCGTCGCGCCGACGTGCCGGCCCGTGTACGCGTGCAGGGCGTGCAGCAGCCCGACCGTGTAGGCGCTGCTGGAGCCGAGGCCGGTCCCGCCCGAGGGGATGTCCGAGATCGAGGTGATCTCGATCCCCCCGCTAATCCCGACCAGGCGCAGCGTCTCGCGGATCAGCTCGTGCTGCAGGTCGTCGGCGCGGTCGACCATCTCGGTGATCGAGTAGCTCGCGCGGACGCGGTCGTCAAACTTCTTGTTGACGGTGATGTAGATGTACTTGTTGATCGCCGTGGCGACGACGGCGCCGGGTTCGCGCCGGTAGAACGCGGGAAGATCCGAGCCGCCGCCGGCAAAGCTGATCCGCAAGGGAGTGCGGGAAATGATCACGCGCCTAAGAGTTCGGTCCGGGCGCGCGAACTCCTGGCGTGCCGATCGGGCGCGGCCCGTCGTGCGGGTGCATCCCGTCGTCGCATCGCGAGCCGCGCCCCACGCGGACGCGGCCGTCGCCTTGCCCGCGCCGCGACGCGTGGCGTATAATTTCAAGCGTGATGGCGCCCCGTGGTTCCTCCGCCGCGCCGGACCCGTATCCCGCCGGTCCCGGCCGCGACCGTCCCTCCGTCCCCGCCGAACTGGTGCTGGTGTCCAGCGGACCGGGGGAGGTCTCGAATTGGGCCGTACCCATGGCCGAGGCCGCCGCGGCGTGGGCCGCGTCCCGCGACACACCGCTCGCCGTGTCGCTGATCCTCCCGCCGTGCCAGTTCGCGAGCGGGCAGGAGGTCGCGTACGCGCGCCGGCGCGGACCGTTTACGCGGGTGCTCGGGCCGCGCGCGTGCCTGGCGCTCGTGGCGGGCCTCCGGCGCCTCCCGGTGGCGGGGCCCGGCTGCGTGCTGCACCTCGGCGGCGACCTGTGGTACACGGCGACACTGGGGCGGCGCCTCGGGTTCCCCGCGGCCGCGTATGTCGAGACCGAGCTGGTGCGGAAGCGCGCGCGCCGGTTTGAGCGCATCTTCGTGCCGTCACAGGCGCTGGCGGACCGGCTCGAGTCCGCGCGCGTCGCGCGGGACCGGCTGCGCGTGGTCGGCGACCTCCGCGTGGACCATCTCGCGTCGTTTCGGGATCTCACCCGCGCGCCGAGGGGCGGCGTGCACGTGGCACTCCTGCCGGGCAGCCGTGGTTGGATCGTGCAGGGGATGCTGCCGTTCCTGCTCGAGACCGCGGCCGCCATGCGCGCCGCCCGTCCGGAGATCCGCTTCTCGGTGATCGCCTCGCCGTTCCTCACGCGGGACGGGCTCGCGCGCCTGCTCGCGCCGTATCGGGACCGCCTGGACGCCCTCGCGATCGACGTGGTGCAGGACGAGCGCCTGCGTGCGCTGGCGGCGTGCGATCTCGCGCTCACGCTGCCGGGGACGAACACCGTGGAACTCGCGGTGCTCGGGGTGCCGATGCTCGTCGTGCTGCCGCTCGATCGGCCCGGCAGAATCCGCTCCGAGGGGATGAGCGAGTGGCTGAGCCGGGTCCCGGGGCTCGGGACCGCGATCAAGACCGCGATGGCGTGGCGGTTCACACGCCGGGGCCAGCTGGTCGCCTGGCCGAACCGTGAGGCCGGCCGCCAGGTGGTGCCCGAGATGGTGGGCCACGTCGTGCCCGCCGAGGTGGCACGCCGCGCGCTCGCCCTGCTGGCGGACCCCGCCGGTCTCCGCGAGACGAGCGACGCGCTGCGGGGCCTCTACTCGACCCCGCCCGGGGTCGCCCAGCGCATGCTGGAGGAGATGGCGCCGTGGCTGCGCGTTGCCCCCGGCCGGCGCGCCGCGCTCGCGTGAAACAGCTGCTCGTCGTCAGCAACGGCTACGGGGAGGACGTCGAGGTGGCGCAGGTCATTCGCGCGCTGCCCCCCGGCCAGGTCGAGGTGCTGGCCTACCCGCTCGTCGGCCTCGGGCACGCCTATCCCGCAGGGACCGTGCTCCTCGAGCCGCGCCGCGAGTTTCCCAGCGGCGGATTCGGCGCCCGGGTCGGCCCCGCCGCGCTGTGGGCGGATCTGCGGCGCGGGTGGCTGCGGTTTTGGGGCGCCCAGCGCCGCACGCTGCGGTCCCAACGCGGCCGCGCGGCCCTGGTCGTGGCCGCCGGAGACGTGTACTGCCTCTGGATGGCCGCCGCGGCGGGAGGACCGGTCGTCTACCTCGCGCTGCCGCGGTCGGAGTACGTCGGTCCCCACTCGGCGATCGAACTGTGGATGATCCGCCGGGCCGCCTCGCGGGTGTTCACGCGAGACGAGGAGACCGCCGCCGCGCTGCGCCGCCAGGGGATCCCCGCGGAGTACCGCGGGTTTACGCTGATGGACACGCTCCACCCCACCGGCGAGACGTTTGGAATCTCTCCGGACCGGCCGGTCCTGACGCTCTTGCCCGGCAGCAAGCCGGCGGCGTTCGAGAATCTGTTTCTGCTGCTCCGCGCGGCGGCGGGCGCCGACGCCGGCACCGCGGAGCGGCCCGGCGTGCTGGTCGCCTGGTCGCCCAATCTGCCGCGCGACCGCCTCCGCGAGTCCGTCGAGTCCTCGGGCGGACGGTGGACGGACGGCGACCACTTCGACTACCTCGGGCTTCAGGTGCGCGTGACGGACGACCGGTTTGCCGACGCGCTCGCGCGCGCGACGGTCGTGCTGGGCATGGCGGGTGCGGCGCACGAGCAGGCGGCCGGTCTCGGCAAGCCCGTCGTCGCGTTTCCCGGCCGCGGCCCGCAGGTGACGGCGCGTTTTCTCGACGAGCAGCAGCGGCTGCTCGGGGAGGCGCTCGTGGTCGCCGCGACGCCGGAAGAGGGGGCCGCCGCAGCGTCGCGGCTGCTGCGCGACCCGGCGGAGCGCGAGCGTCGCGGCCGCGTGGGCCGGGAGCGTCAGGGCGGCCCGGGCGGGTCCTCCGCGATCGCGCAGTACCTCGTCGAGAGACTGAGCGCGTGACGGCCGGCCGGTCCGGACCCGGCGCGGCGACCCCGCCGGGAGCCGCCGATCGGGCGGGCCTGGTGCACGAGCGGCTGTGGACCGCCGCGCTGCTCACCGGGGTCACCGTCCTGACATTCTACCGGCTCGGCGCGGGCTCGCTGTGGGATCAGGATGAGACGAAGTACGCGCAGGTCGCCCGGGAGATCCTGGAGCGGGGCGACTGGATCACGCTCCACGTCAACGGCTCGCCGTGGTACGTGCACCCCCCGCTGTACATCTGGCTGACCGCGCTCACGGCGGGCGCCGTGGGGTTCGGCGAGTTCACGGTCCGGTTCTGGTCGGGCGTGTTCAGCGTGGTGGCCGTCTACGCGACGGTCCTGATCGGCCGCGCGCTGTTCGGCGCGCGGGTGGGGCTGCTCGCCGGGGCGATTCTGGCGGTCACGTTTCACTTCCTCATCCAGTCGCGGCTCGCGGTGTTTGATACGGTGCTGCTCGCGTGGATGCTGCTGGCCGCGCACGCGTTTCTCCGCGCGTACCGGACGGGCCGGCGGGCGGACTATCTCTGGTTCTTCCTGTACTGCGGGCTCGCCACCCTGACCAAAGGGCCGATCGGGCTGATTCTCCCCGGGCTCGTGGGGGCGGTGTTCGTGACCGTCCGCGGAGCGTGGCACCGCGCGCGGGAAGTCCCCTGGCTCGCCGGGATCGCGCTGTACGCGGTCGTCGGCCTGACGTGGTACGCGCTCGAGACGTGGCTGCACGGAGGGCGTGTTCGCATCGACCGTGTTCGGCTACTATGGCGTGGGCCGGTTCTTCGGCGTGGTCGAAGACCAGGCCGGTCCCTGGTACTACTACATGCCGATTCTGGCCATCGGGGCGTTCCCGTGGACCGCGTTCTGGCCGGCGGCGGCGATCTTCCACGGTGGCCGGCTGCGCGACGACGGCAGCCTGTTCGTCGCGCTGTGGTGCGTCCTGACCTTCGTCTTCTACTCCGCGGCGGGGACGAAGCTGCCGAACTATGTGCTGCCGATCTACCCGCTGGCGGCGGTCGGCGTCGCGGCGTGGTGGGATGCGGCGCTCGGCGCGAAGCGGGCCGGGTGGGGGCTTTGGGTCTCGCTCGGGCTGCTCGTGGTGCTGCTCGCCGCGCTGTTCTGGGCGGTCGGCGGGTATCTCGCCCATCTCTATCCGGACCGCTTTCATACGTACGGGCACGTGCTCGCGGTCCCGGCCGCGGTGCTTGCGATCGGCGTCGCCGTCGTGCTCGCGCTTACCGCAGCCGGCGGCCGGCTCGCGGCGCTGGTGGCGCTCTGCGCGACGATGGCCGTGACGTGGCTGAGCGTGCTGACGTGGGCGATGCCCGTGGTCGAGGCGGAGAAACCGATGAAGCCGCTCGCGCTCGAGATTCGCGCCGCCCTCGGCCCCGGAGACCGCATCATCGGCTACCGGTTCGACATCTACTCGTCGCTCATCTACTACACGGACCATCACGTGGACTGGATCGACGATCCCGCCGTCCTGCGCGCGGCGGTGTGCGCGCCCGGGCGGGTCTTCGTCGTGGGCAGCCAAGACGAGCTGGCTCGGGCCCCGCTGCCCGCGGTCCTCTCCCGCTTCGACGCGCGGGGGGGTGTGCTGGTCCTCGTCAAGGCGGCGGGGGCCCGGTGCGCCCCGTAGATCGGATGCGCGATAATGTGGATGTGCCGAACACGGCGGACACGGGAGATGGCTCGGTGATGAAGATCCTCGTTACCGGCGGCGCTGGATTCATCGGATCGTCATTGAGCGAGCGCCTGCTCGCGCTCGGTCACGAGATCACGTGCCTCGACAACTTCGACGCGTATTATGACGTCGGGATCAAGCGTCAGAACCTCGCCGCGGCGCTACGCTCGCCGCGCTTCCGCCTGGTGGAAGGCGATATCGGCGACGGCGCGCTGCTGGACCGGCTGCTGGCGGACCGGGCGGATGCCGTGGTCCACCTGGCGGCCCGGGCGGGCGTGCGCCCCTCGCTCGCGGACCCTGCCGCGTACGAGCACACCAACGTGCAGGGCACGATCACGCTGCTCGAGGCGTGCCGCCGCCACCGGACCGCGCACCTCGTGTTTGGGTCGTCGTCCTCGGTCTACGGGGTGTCGCCCGACGTCCCGTTCAACGAGGAGCGGAGCCGGCTGCTCCCCGCGTCGCCGTACGGGGTCACGAAGCTCGCAGGGGAGTACTTTTGCCGCGCCTACGAACATCTCTATGGGACGCCGGTCACGTGCCTCCGGTTCTTTACCGTGTACGGGCCGCGGCAGCGTCCGGACATGGCGATCCATCGCTTCGTGCGGCTGATCGACGCGGGGCAGCCGGTGCCGATGTACGGGGACGGGACCGCGCGCAGGGATTTCACGTACATCGATGATATCGTCGACGGGATCGTGCGGGCGATCGAGCGCCCGGGGGGATTCCGGATCTACAACCTCGGGACGCACGACACCGTCATGCTGCGCGATCTGATCGCCCTGCTTGAGCGCGCGGTCGGCAAACCGGCCGTGATCTCGCGGCAGCCCGACCAGCCGGGGGACGTCCCGGTGACGCACGCCGACGTCACGCTCGCGGGCCGGGATCTCGGCTACGCGCCGTCCACCGACCTCGCGGCCGGGGTGGCGAAGTTCGTCGAATGGTTCCGGGCGTCGCGCGACTCGATCGCCCCGGGCGGGGACCCGGCCCGCACGACGTAGATCGCGACCGCACGGAGGCGGGTTACGCCGCGGGCGCCTCGAGGTACGCGCGGTGCCAGAGCTGCAGGACGAAGAGGTTCCACAGCTTCTTGCGGTGGTCGTGCGTGCCCCCGAGATGCTCCGCGAGCAGCCGCGTGACCGCGTCGGGGTTGAGCAGTCCCTGGCGGGCCAGGCGGTCGGGCGCCAGCATATCGTGGAAGAGGTCGCGCCACGGCCCCCGGATCCACAGCCCGACCGGGATCCCGAACCCCTTCTTGCGCCGGTTGAGAATCCGCTCCGGCAGGACGCCTCGAAGGCTCCGCTTCAACAGAAACTTCGTCGTCAGGCCCCGCAGCTTCTGACGGGCGGGCAAGCGGCTCGCGAACTCGACGACGGCCGTGTCGAGGAACGGGGACCGCACCTCGAGCGAGCACGCCATGCTGGCGCGGTCGACCTTCACCAGCACGCCGTCCTGGAGGTAGAGTTTGGCGTCGAGGTACAGCAACGTGCCGAGCCACCCGCGGTCCGCCGCCGCGGTCGCGTAGGCGCGCACCTCCGCGAAGACGTCGTCCGCCTCGATCGCGCGCCACACGTCCGGCTGGAGCAGCGAGGGGAGCTCGTCGACCCCAAACGTGCCCATCCACGCCGTGTGCCGCATCGGAAGGGGCCGGCCGAGCCCGGAGAGGAACCGGCGGATCTTGAAATCCAGGCTGAGGTCGCCGTAGGAGACGGGGAGACGGGCCGCCAGCGCCCGCGCGCCGGACAGCACCGGGCGCGGCGTCCAGTCGAGCCGCCGCGCGACCTGGTGCGCCTGGTAGGTGGGGTAGCCCGCGAACAGCTCGTCGCCGCCGTCGCCCGAGAGCGCCACGGTCACGTGGCGGCGCGTGTACTGGGACAGCAGGAAGGTCGGGAGGATCGACGCGTCCGCGAGCGGCTCGTCGAGGATCTCCCCGAGCCGCTCCACGAGGCCCAGCATGACGCTCGGCGCCAGGATCTCCTCGTGGTGGTCGGTGCCGAGGCACGCCGCCACCTCGCGCGCGTACGGCGACTCATCGAACGACGGCTCGTCGAAGCCGATGCTGAAGGTCTTGACGGGCGTCGAGAGGTGCCTCGCCATCAGCGCCGTGACGGCCGACGAGTCGATCCCGCCGCTGAGGAAGGCGCCGAGCGGCACGTCGCTGATGAGGCGGCGCTGCGTCGCCTGGTCCAGCAGGTGCGCGAGCCGCTCCGCCGCCTCGGCGACGTCGGCGCCGTCGTCGTCGGGCGCCGGCAGGTCCCAGTACTGGGTGAGGCGCGCGCGGCCGTCCTCGTAGACGAGCACGTGGCCGGGCGGGAGTTTCGCGAGGCCCGTGAAGATGGTGTGGGGCGCCGGCACGTAGTCGAACGCGAGATAGCGCGCGAGGGCCGGGAGCGAGAGCGCGCGCGGCACCGCCGGATGGCGGAGCAGGGCCTTCAGCTCGGACGCGAACACGAGGCCGCCGCCGACGAGCGCGTAGTGGAGCGGCTTCTTGCCCATGCGGTCCCGGGCGAGCACGAGGCGGCGGCGCGGGCTGTCCCAGATCGCGAACGCGAACATGCCGTCGAGCTCCGAGACCAGGTCCGGGCCGCGCTCCTCGTACAGATGGACGAGCACTTCCGTGTCGGACCGGGTGCGGAAGCGGTGGCCGGCCCGCTCCAGACGGTCGCGGAGCGCGAGGAAGTTGTAGATCTCGCCGTTGAAGGCGACCCAGGCCGTCCCGTCCTCATTGCCGATCGGCTGGTGCCCGCCGGCGACGTCGATGATGCTCAGGCGGCGCGCGCCGAGGACCGCGCCCTCGCCGACGTAGTACCCGTCGTCGTCGGGGCCGCGGTGGCGGATCGCGTCGCACATCGCGCGGATGACCGCCTCCGCGCGCCCGATTCCGGGGAGGCTACCGGTGAACCCCGAGATCCCGCACACGGCCCGCATCCTCGTGGTGGTACACGAGCCGTACCACGTAGATCGGCTTCGCCTGCGATTCGTGGTAGGTTCGGACGATCAACTCGGCCAGGAGGCCCATCAGGATGAGCTGGAGCGCCGAGAGGAAGCAGAAGCCCGCAATCCACGCGAGCGGGTTCAGGTGGACCCACACGCCATACGCGAGCTTCTGAACGATGACGACCGCGGTGACGACGATCCCGACCCCGGCGACCGCGAATCCGGCCCCGCCGAAGACATAGATCGGCTTGGTGAGGTATCCGCTGAGGAACCGGACGGTCATCAGGTCGAGGAGGACCTTCAGCGTGCGGACGATGCCGTACTTCGATCGGCCGAAGCGCCGCGGCCGGTGGTTGATCGGCACCTCGGTGATCCGGGCCCCGATCGACGCCGCATACGCCGGGATCAGCCGGTGCATCTCGCCGTAGAGATGGACGTGGTCCAGGACCTCTCGCCGGTAGGCCTTGAGCGTGCAGCCGTAATCGTGGAGCTTGAGCCCGAGGACGGCCGAGATCGTGTAGTTCGCGACGATCGACGGGAGGCGCCGGCTCAGGAACGGATCGGCGCGGTCGCGCCGCCACCCGCTCGCGACGTCGTAGCCCTCGTCGATCTTGGCGAGCAGCCGCGGGATGTCCGCGGGGTCGTTCTGGAGATCCGCGTCCATCGGCACGATGATCTCGCCGCGCGCCTGGTGCACGCCGGCCGCGATCGCCGCGGTCTGGCCGAAGTTGCGCCGCAGCTGCACCGCGACGACGCGGGCATCCCGGTCGACGAGCCGCTCCAGCACCCGGAAGCTGTCGTCGGTGCTGCCGTCGTCGACGCAGACGATCTCCCAGGGCCGGCCGAGCCGGTCCAGGACCGTCGCGACTTCTTCGTACATCGCGTCCAGGCTCTCCGCCTCGTTGTACACGGGGACGATGACGGAGATCTCTACGGTCGAGTCACGTGCCGCCATGATCGGGTCCTCCCCCCAGCGCGGTGGGGGCGCGCTCGCGCGACCTCGCGGCGGGTGACCGCTGGGCCTCGAATACCCCGCCGTAGTACGCTTCCTGCAGCAGATTCTTGTAGCATTCGTTCAGGAGCAGCAGCCAGCCGCGGCGCTCGCCGATCGGGACCAGCCCGCGCAGGAGCGGCATCACCAGCGGCGTGCCGTACACGAGGCGCTTTACCGGCAGCATCCACGGAAGAATCTCGAGGAAGAGGCCGAGCTGGCGATCCCGCCCGTGCTTGTTCCAAAGATACCAGGCGGACCTCCCGGCGTCGTGCATCTTCCGCTGGACGCCGACGAGATCCTCCACGTGGTAGTGGAAGCCGACCGCGTCGGGTTCGTACTCGAACGCGACGCCCGCCGCCGACATCCGCAGCGCCAGGTCCAGATCCTCGTAGCCGTAGCCGGGAAACGCTTCGTCGAACCCCCCGGCCGCCTCTAGGTCCGTCTTGAGCACCGACGCATTGCGGAAGATCGTGTGGTACGGCGACATCCGGTGGCGGCTTCGGACCGTGAGGTCCGGGCTCACCTCTTTCACCCGCATGAACGGCGTCGTGAGGCTGTCCCGGTGAATCGGCGTCGCGCCCTGCACGGCGACCTTCGCGGCGCCGGGCGGGTAGTGGCGGTGGTGCGCCGCGATGAGCCCCGGCTCGGCCCAGAAGTCGGAGTCCATGAACAGCACCGCCCGGCCGCGCGCCGCCCGCGCCCCACGGTTGCGCACCGCGGAGATGCCGGCGTGGGGGCCGACCACGTGCCGCAGCGTTGCCGGAAACTCGAGCGCGCGGAGCATCTCGGCCGTGCCGTCCGTCGACCCGTCGTCGGAGACGATCACCTCGTATGCGTCGCGGGGAAAGTCCTGCGCGGCCAGGCGCGCGAGCGCGGTGCGCAGGACCTCGCGGTTGTTGTAGGCCAGGACGACGACGCTAATCTCCATGGGGACCGGGGCCGCGCGGGGCGACCGGCGTGCCGACGCGCGCCGCCGGCGCCGCGGCCTCGCGCGGGGGCCACGGCTGCCGCCGCGCCTCGAACACGCCCTCGTAGTAGGCTTCCCAGATCAACTCGGTATAGCATTCGTTCGCCAGTAGCAGCCACTCGCGGCGCTCGGCGCGCGGCAGGAGCCAGCGAAACAGGGGCATCGCGAGCGGGGTCCGGAACACGAGCCATTTGATGGGCAGCGCGGCCGGAGCGATCTCGAGAAAGAACCCGAGCTGACGCGACCGGTTGTACTTGCGCCAGAAGTAGACGGCCCCCGCCCCGGCTTGGCGCAGCTTCTGCCGGATGCCCTCGAGCGTCTCGACATGGTAATGATAGCCGAGCGCCTCGGGATCGTAGTCGAACGTCACGCCCCGTGCGTGCAGCCGCATCGCGAGCTCGATATCCTCCCACCCGTAGCCGGTGAACCCTTCGTCGAACCCGCCGACCGCCTCGAACTCAGAGCGCAGCACGGAAAAGTTGCGCGTGATGATGTGCACCGGCGACAGGTCGTGCCGCCGGCGCACGGACAGGTCGGGGGTGATCTCGCGCGCCCGCATGAACGGGGTCACGCGGGCGTCGGGGTGCGTGAGGCTGCGCCCCTGCACGCCGAGCCGCCCCGCGTCCGGAGCGTAGTGTCCGAGATGCGCCTCGAGGAGCGATGGGGCCGCCCAAATGTCGGCGTCGATGAACAGCACGATGCGTCCCCGGGCGGCGCGTACCCCCAAGTTGCGCGCGGCGGAGCGCCCACGGTTGGGCTGGGCGACGTAGCGGATCTCGATCGCGCCGCGCGCGGCGTCGGCGACCATCTCCGCGGTCCCGTCGGTGGAGCCGTCGTCCGCGACGACGACCTCATAGGCGCCCGGCGGCAGCGTCTGCCGGGCGAGCGCGTCGATCGTCCGGCGCAGGACGTCCCGGCTGTTGAACGTCGGGATGACGACGCTGATCTCCACGCGCGTCACCCGTTCGGGGCGCGTTCCGGGCGGTCCGGCACGGCTCTCAGCTGCGCGAGGTACCGCTCGTTCAGCACGCCCGAGAGCAGCACGCGGCCGACGCCCGGGATGCCCCAACGCTGCGTCCGCTGGACCAGCGCTTCGACGTTGGCGGCCGTGACGAGCCCGAACCCGCGCTGGAGCGTGTTGAGCAGCAGGTGGAGCGGGGTCAATTGCACGGCAAATCGCGATTCGAGCGTCGGATGCTTGGCGAAGAAGATCCTGGCGGTGCGCGCCCGTTCTTCTTCCTTGATCAGCATTCCTCCGAGGGCGCCGGGGGAGATCTCCGGGCGGTAATGGTAGAGCGCGGCGCTCTTGCAGAACACGCGCTTGAGGCCGAGCCGCCGCAGCCGAATTCCGAGATCGAGACCCTCCCACCCGTACGGGAAAAACGCCTCGTCGAACAGGCCCGCCTCGAGCAGGTCCCGCAGGCGCACCGAGCCGTTGTCCGTGTCGAAGTATGCGGTCGAGATGTCCAGGACGTTGCCGCGGGCGTCGAACGGCCGGTCCAGGTCCTGGACGACGATCACCGGCCCGCGGCCGACGATCCCCTCGGGATGGGCCGTGTGTGCGGCGAGGTGCGCGGCGAGAAACTGCGGGGGCGCGAGCGAGTCGTCGTCGACGAAGACGATGACCTCGCCCTCAGCCTGCTGGATCGCGGCGTTTCTCGTTGCCGGCACCCCGGCGCGGTGGGGCATCCGCGTCGTGCGAATCGTGCACCGCGCCCGCCGGCGGGCCTGCTCGATCACCTCCGGCGTCTCGTCGGTCGAGGCGTCGTCCGCGATGAGGACCTCGTACCGATCCGCGTCGAGATCCTGTGCGAGCAGCGCGTCCAGGCACCGCGCGAGCACCGGCGCCCGGTTGCGGGTGGCGGTGATCACGCTCAGCGCGACGGTCATGCCGTGGGGGCCGGGCTCGGCGCCCGGCCGGCTTCGTCGATGAGCTGGCCGCGCACGAGCCGGCTGTACATGCCGTCGCGGGCCGCCAGCTCGTCGTGGCGGCCGACCTCGACGATGCGGCCGTCCATGATCACGACGATCCGGTCGGCGTTGCGGACCGTGGACAGCCGGTGGGCCACGATGAACGTCGTCCGGTCCTCGGTGAGGCGCGCCATCGCCTCCTGAATGGCCTCCTCTGACTCGCTGTCGAGCGCGGACGTCGCCTCATCCAGGATGTACACCGGGGGGTCGTTGATGACCGCGCGCGCCAGGGCGAGGCGCTGCCGCTGGCCGCCGGACAGCTGCAGGCCGCCCTCGCCGAGCACGGTGTCGTAGCCGGACGGCAGCGCCGAGATGAACACGTGCGCGCTGGCGACGCGCGCCGCCGCTTCGATCTCCGCCCGCGGCGCGTTCGGCCGTCCGTAGGCGATGTTTTCCGCGACGGTTCCCGCGAACAGGATCGCGTCCTGGGGGACGAGGCCGATCTGCCGGCGCAGCGACGCGATCGTGACGCCCCGGAGGTCGTGGCCGTCGATCTCGACCGTGCCCTCCGTCGCGTCGTAGAACCGCGGGATCAGGTTGACGAGGCTCGTCTTGCCGGCGCCGCTCGGGCCCACGATCGCGATGTGCTCGCCCGGGCGGACCTCGAGCGACACGTCGCGCAGCGCCCACCGTCCCGGCTCGTAGGCCAGCGACACATCGCGAAACCGCACGTGGCCGCGCAGGTGGGGCAGCGCGACGGCACCCGGCGCCTCGTGGACGGTCTCGGGCACGTCCAGCACTTCGAAGACGCGCACGAGCCCGGCCATCGCCTGACGGGCCTCCGAGTAGATCCGGGTGACGCCCATCGCCGGATCCATCGCCAGCGCGAGGTAGCCGAGGAACGCCAGTAGCGAGCCCGGGGTCATCTGGTGCCGCGCGACGTACTGCGCGCCGGCCCAGAGCACGAACACGAGCGCGAGCGCGGTCAAGAGGCTCACGAGCGATACTTCAAGCGCGATCAGGCGGCGAATCGTGTAGTTGGCCGAAAACGTGCGCTCGTTCTCCACCCAGAAGCGGTGCTCTTCGCGCGGCTCCTGCACAAACGCCCGGATGATCCGCGCGCCGACGATCGATTCCTTCAGGAGGCGTGTTAGCGCGGCGACCTGCTGCTGGGCGCTGGTCGAGGTCCGCTGCACCTCGCGTCCAAACAGACGCGCGGCGCCGAAGAACAGCGGCAGCGTCACAAAGATCAACAGGGCCAGGCGCCATTCGATCGTGAACACCATGATGATGATGCCGACGAGCGTCAGCACGGTCGTGACGAGATCGACGAGGCCGCTGAGGAGGCGCGCTTCGATGAGCTGCGTGTCCTGGATCGCGCGCGAGATGACCTCGCCGCTGTGCCATGTGACGAACCGGTCGAGCGACCACCGCTGCACCTGGGCGAACATCCGCGCACGGAGGTCCGCGACCAGCCGGTGGCCGACGTACGCGAGCAGGGACAGCTGGATGTACAGGCCCACGCTGCGCACGACGTAAATGATCAGCACGACGAGCGCGCTGTGGTTCAGAACCCCCAGGCTGCCCGTCTTGATGATCACGTCGGCCTGCTCGCCGAGATAGCGGGGAACGTACAGCCACGCCACGGCCACCAGGACCGCGGCGCCGATGCCCCCGCCCAACTGCACGCCGTACGGCCGGACGAATTGCGCCAGCCGCCGCAGTTCGGTCATGCCTTCATTATAGCGTCCTCCTGCAGGGGGAGGTAGAGTCCGTGGGAAACTCTTCCGTGATGCGGCCGCCGGCGGGAATCTTTCGCGAGTACGATATCCGCGGTGTCGTCGGGCGGGAGCTCGACGCAGAGGCGGCGGACGTGATCGCCCGCGCGTTCGGCACGTATCTCCGCGACGCGGGCGTCGACCGCGCCGTCGTGGGACACGACAACCGCGTGAGTTCGGAGGCGCTGTACGCCGCGGCGATCCACGGCCTGCGGGAGACCGGCGTCGACGTGACCGCGATCGGGCTCGCGCTCTCTCCGATCTTCTACTTCGCCCTGCGCCACCTCGAGATCGGCGGGGGCATGATGGTGACGGCGAGCCACAATCCGGCGGAGTTCAACGGCTTCAAGCTCGCGTACGGCCCGGGCACCCTGTACGGCGCGGAGGTGCAGCGGGTCCGGGAGATCGGCGAGCGCGGACCGACGCGTACCGGCGCGGGCCGGCTCGAGCAGCGCGAGGTCGCCGGCGCGTACGCGGCGATGCTCCGGGAGCGCATCCGCCTCGGGCCGCGCCGGCTGCGCGTGGCGCTCGACTGCGGCAACGGCACCGCCGGGGCGTTCGCGCCCGAGATCCTCCGCGGCTGGGGCTGCGAGGTCCTGCCGCTGTACTGCGATCCCGATCCGGCGTTTCCGCACCACCATCCCGACCCGGTCGAGCCGGCCAACCTCGCGGATCTCATCGCGCTCGTGCGGGCGCGGGGCGCCGATCTCGGCATCGGGATCGACGGCGACGGCGATCGCATCGGCGTGGTGGACGACCGGGGCGAGATCCTGTGGGGCGATCAACTGATGGCGCTGTTTTGGCGCGAGGTGCTCGCCGCGCACCCGGGCGCGCTGGCGCTCGTGGAGGTCAAGTGCTCGCAGGCGCTGATCGACGAGGTGACCCGCCTCGGCGGCCGGACCGAGTTCACCCGGACCGGGCACTCGCTGATCAAGGCGCGGATGCGGGAGGTCGGCGCGGTGTTCGCGGGCGAGATGTCCGGGCACATGTTTTTCGCCGACGAGTACTACGGCTATGACGACGCCGTGTACGCGGCCGGCCGTCTGCTGCGCCTCTTGTCCCACTCGGATCGGACGCTGTCCGACCTCGCCGGGGAGATTCCCCGCTATTACGTGACGCCGGAGACACGCATCGCGTGCCCGGACGCCCGCAAGTTTGAGGTGGTCGCGGCGCTCACCGCGGAGTTCCGGGGACGCTACCAGGTGATCGACGTCGACGGCGCCCGCATCGTGTTTCCGGACGGCTGGGCGCTCATCCGGGCGAGCAACACGCAGCCGGTGCTCGTGGCGCGGGCCGAGGGCACCACGCCCGAGGCGCTGGCGCGCGCGAAGCAAGTCGTGACCGACGCGCTGCGTCGGTATCCCGAGGTCGCCCCCGTTTCCTGGTAGGCGGACATGAGCCGAGCCGGTCGGGCTGCGCAGCCTCGGCCCGTGGGACGGAGCGCGCCGTCATGAGACGGGGACCCTGGGTCCGGGCGATCGCGCGGCGGGTGCGCGCCGTCCGTCCGCGCCAGGCCGTCGCGCTGCTGCTGCTGGCCTTCCTCGTGGCCTCCACCGCCTTGCCCGCGCTGGCGGCTCCGGCGGCGGTCTCGGCGTCGCCGATTTCGCTGTCAGCGGACCACATCGACTACGACACGGCGGCCGGCACGGTCGTGGCCGACGGTCACGTGAAGGCGACGCAGGAGGACGTGACGATCACCGCGGACCACCTCGCCGGCAATCTTCAGACCGGGGAGGTGGACGCGCAGGGCCACGTCACGCTGGTGGAGGGCACGCAGTCGGCGAGCGGCGACTCGCTCATGTACAACTACCGCACGCGGGTCGGGCACATGGGACAGGTGACGACCAAGTACGGCCCCTGGAACGTGAAGACCCAACTGCTCGACACGCAGGGCAACGGCACCGGCACGGCCCGGATGGTGACGATGACGCCGTGCGATCCGACGCACCCGTTCTTTCACGTGACGTCGGACCACGTGCTGATCGTGCCGGACGAGTATTTCACCGCGTACAATTCGTCGCTCTACGTTTACGGCGTGCGCGTGGTCACCCTGCCCGTCTACACCGCGTCGCTGAAGAAGAACCGTCAGGCGCAGAGCGGTCCGACGTTCGGGTACAACAATCTGGACGGGCTCTTCATCGACTACGCCCAGTGGTTTCCGCTCGGCGACGTCTCCGATCAGCTGCGGTTTCGCTACGGGACGATCACGCAGTTTACCGCCGAGGACGTGGCGACCCTGCCCGCCGCGGATCACACGTGGACGCTTCACCTTGGGCGGCAGGAGACGTATGACCAGAACGGCAACCTGATTAACCTGAATCAGAACTCGCTCAGCCTCTATTACGACACGCATCCGGTCGACGACCTCCCGGATGCGTATGAGGTGCAGGCGCACTACGGCGACTACGACGAACTCGCAACGGGTGTGGACACCACCCGTGCCGATGGAATCGTCTACCTGCAGACCCGCACGCTTGAGCTGTCGAATGTGCTCAGCCTGGCGGCGAGCGCCTATTACCAATATGACTACTACGGGAACGGGCGTCCAGCGGAACGTCTTTAACTTCTCGACCGCCCTGACGCAGATCCTCAACCCCACGAGTTCGGTTACCCTGTCGTACAACTCGACCGCGGTCACCGGTGTCGCGCCGCCCGGGGCCGTGCTCAACGGGCCGTTCACGCCGTTTGAGTTTGATTCGACGAGCCCGGACAGCTCGATCAACGTGAGCTATTCCTACTATCCGTCGAGGGGTCTGTTCCAGTCGGGGACGCTCAGTTTCGCCTACGACTTCTACGGGCAGCAGCTGTCCGCGAATGCCAGCGTGAACTTCCAGATCAGCCCGTCCGTGTTGTTCACGACGTCCGCCAATTACACCCTCAGTACGGGGCAGTTAGGCGAGGTCGACTTCGCCGTGAATGCGACATGCGACTGCCTCTCGATTGGGCTTCTGTACCGGGTCTTCCCAAGCAATCCCTCCACCAACACGATCTACATCACCCTAAACGTCAACACGCTCGCGGGCGTCGCATCGCAGTTCCAGTTCGGACCCACCCCGCGCTAACGGTGCGCTCATAGAGTTGTGCACGATGCCGTACACCGACGGATTCCTCCGCGTCCTATGCGTGTCAACACACGGGTCCGAATTGGCACCGGGAACGGTTTGCTCGCGCTCGGCGTTTTATCGGGTGAGCGCGCAACTCGCGCGGGAGGAGTCACCCGTGAATATCCCGAACCCCGCCACGATGGCGCGTCGAGGCCTCGTGGTACTGATCTTGCTCGGCTGGCTCGGTGGTGCCGTGCCTGCGCACGCCCTGACGGTCGCGGACACGGCCGTCCTGGAGCCGCTGTTCCGCACACTGCTCGCGAACCCGCCGGTGCTGCGTCTCGACGTGGTGCCCGATCTCTACGAGGGGGGCTACGCGCGGGTCAGCGTCTACGCGGAGCACCCCGAGATCAAGGGCATGCGGATCGACCAGATGTGGATTCGGCTCGTGGGGGTCAGCTTCGACCCCGATGCGCTGCGGCAGGGGACGTTGAAAGTCCTCGACGTGCGCGAGAGCGCCATCTATGGGAAGCTGTCGCTCGCGAGCGTCCAGGAGTTCCTGAACCATCAGGACGCGGTCCGCAACGTGACCCTCACGGTGGACGGCGACTCCATCACCGCGCGTGGAACGTTCTTATACAACGGCGTGCCGACGCGGGTGCGGATGCAGGGAGAGTTTCAGGTGTACGGCGCGCCCGAGGTGTTCTTCCACCTCCAGGCATTGTTCGTGAACTCGATTCCGCTGCCGTACGTGGTGGTCGATCGCCTCGAGCGGCAGATGAATCCGGTGATCGACTTCCGCACGTGGCCGGTGCCGTTCCCCGTCCGGTCGTTTCATCAAAGCGCCGACGCGTTTGTGTTGAGCAGTCAGGCCGACTACTCCCAGCCGTGCGAGGCCTGTGGGGGAACGCCGCTGCAGCTGAAGCCGTGACCGGGTCGACGCATCCGCTGCGCGCGCGCCTCGCGCGCGGCCCGCTGCTCTGCGACGGAGCCATGGGGACGCTGCTCTACGCGCGCGGCGTTCCGTTCGATCAGTCGTTCGACGCCCTCAACCTGACCCGCCGCGAGCTCGTGCTGACGGTCCACCTCGATTACCTGCGCGCGGGCGCCGAGATGATCGAGACAAACACCTTCGGCGCGAATCCGATCAGGCTGGCCGGCTACGGGTACGCCGATCGGGTCCGGGACATCAACCTTCGGGGCGCCAAGATCGCGAAGGAGGCCCGGGACGTGTTCGGCCGGGCCGTGCTGATTGCGGGCGCCGTCGGGCCCCTCGGGAAGCCGGTCGCCCCGTACGGGCGGATCACGCCCCCGGAGGTGCGCGAGGCGTTCCGCGCGCAGATCGATCCGTTGGTCGAGGGCGGGATCGACGTCGTGATGCTGGAGACGTTCACCGACCTCACCGAGTTGCTCGAGGCGGTGCGGGCCGCGCACGAGGCGTGCGACCTGCCGGTGGTCGCGCAGATGAGCTTCGCCGAGGACGGCCGCACGCGCTACGGGCACGCTCCCGCGGAGGTCGTGGCCGCGCTCGAGGGGCTCGGGGTGGATGTCGTGGGCGCGAACTGCAGCGTGGGCCCGGTGCCCATGCTCGAGGTGGTCCAGTTGATGGCGGCGTGCGCGCACGTGCCGATCTCGGCGCAGCCGAACGCGGGATTTCCGGCGCTGGTCGACGGGCGCTATCTCTACGCGGCCTCCCCGGAGCACCTGGCGGCCTACGCGCGGAAGATGGTCGAGGCGGGCGCGCGGATCGTCGGCGGATGCTGCGGGACGACCCCGGAGCACATCGCGGCGATCGGGCGCGCGATCGCGGACCTGCACCCCGCCGGAGAGGCGTCGCCGGCCACCCTGACGTTTGGCGCGTCTCAGGAAGGGGCGCCCCAGCCGGTCGACCAGCCGAGCGAGCTGGCCCAAAAGCTGCGCCGGTCGTTCGTGATCAGCGTGGAGGTCGATCCGCCGAAGGGCCTGGACGCCACAAAGGACCTCGAGGGTGCGCGTCTCCTCAAAGCCGCGGGCGCCGACGTCATCGACGTCGGCGACAGCCCGATCGGGCGGGTCCGGATGAGCGCGCTCGCGATGTGCTTTCTGATCCAGCAGCACGTCGGGATCGAGACGATCATTCACTTTACGACGCGCGACCGGAACCTGGTCGGAATTCAGGCGGATCTGATCGGCGCGCACGCGATGGGCGTCCGGAACGTCCTGGCGCTCACCGGAGAGCCGCCGCGCGGCGACTATCCGAACGTCACCGCCGTCTATGACGTCGACAGCGTCGGGCTCGCGCGCATCATCCGCCGCTTCAACGAGGGGCTGGATCTGTCGGGGAAGTCGATCGGGCATCCCGCCCGCTTCCTCACGGGCGCCGCGCTCGACATGAACCCGGAGACGCTCGAACGGGAGCTTCCGCGGCTCGAGCGCAAGCTCGAGGCGGGCGTCGACTTCTTCATGACCCAGCCGATCTACGAGCCGGAAGTCCTGGATGTGTTCCTGCGCCGGGTCGGCACGCTCCCGGTGCCCGTCCTGCTCGGCGTGCTGCCGCTGCAGAGCTTTCGCCACGCGGAGTTCCTGCACAACGAGGTGCCGGGCATCTCGATCCCCCAGTGGGTCCGCGACCGCATGCAGGCCGCCGGCAACGCGGGCCGGGATGAGGGGCTGCTGCTGGCCCGGGAGCTGCTGCTCGGGCTCGTCGACCGGATCGACGGCGCGTATCTGATGCCGTCGTTCGGCCGGTACGAGGTCGTGGCGACGCTCGTCCGCGACATCCGCGCGAAGGTCGGGACCGGCGCGAGTTCCGCGCGTCCGTGAGCCCGAGGCCCGCCGCCGCGCCGCAGTGGTAGCCGGGGCGGCGCGGAACCCGTCGACCCCGCCCCCTCCCGGCACGTCCCGTCGCGGGGCGCGCGTTCGCCGCGTACATCCGGTGGGCGGCGATCGCCGTCGTGGCCCTCTACGGCTTCGGGTATTCGACCATCGGCTTCGGTCTGCTGTTTTTCGGAGCGCTGTGGAGCCTCGCGGCGCGGCGGTCGTGGCTGTGGGCGCGGACCGTCCTCGATGGACCGCTCGCCGTCTTCGCGGCCGTGCTCGTCGTCTCGGCGGCGGCGTCGCCGTATCGGCAGGTCGCGCCGCTCGTCACCGTCGCGCTGCTCATTTCGGGCGCCGTGTATTTCGGCGGGTTCACGTGGCTGCTGAGCCGCGAGCCCGAGGCCCGGTCGATGCTGCTTCGCGTGTGGGCGGCGGCGTCGCCGGTCGCGGCGTGCGTCGGGATCGCGTACAGCCTGGCGCACGACGTCCACCTGAACAACGGGCCGGTGATCCCGGGCCGCGCCGAGATTCCCCGCGGCGTCGGCCCGAACGGCCTCGGCACCACGATGGTGCTCGGCAGCGTGCTCGCGCTGGGCTTCGCGTTCCGCGCGCGGGGCCGCACGCGCATCTTCTGGCTGGTCTGCAGCGCCCTGAGTTTTGTCGGGCTGCTCGTGAGTGGATCGCGGGCATCGCTCGCGGGGTGGATTCTGGGCGCCGCCTACCTCGTGTGGCGCGAACTTCGTGCGCACCCCGGCAGGGCGACGGTGATCCTTGCCGCGGGGCTGGCGGCGTTGATCGTGGTGGGCTTCGCCGTCCCCCAGGTGCGGGAGCGCATGCGGTACACGCTGAGCGACGTGTCGGGGAACCGCCTGCAGATCTGGCACACGTCGCTCGAGATGATCGCCGCGCACCCGCTGCTGGGTACGGGATTCGGGACGTTCCAGGTGGCCTACGATGCGCGCAAGGCGCCCGGGATGAGCCCAGAGCCGTTTGCGTTCGACATGTGGTTGAACCTTGCCGTGGAGACCGGCCTCCTCGGTCTGCTCGCGGCCCTGTGGGTGGCGATCGCCGCCGCGCGCGAGTGGGTGCGGAGCGCCCGCGCCGGTCCGGTGTCCGGTGATCCGCTGCGGGCCGTGATCGGGGCGGCATGGCTGGCGCTGCTGGTCGACCAACTGGCGGACAACACGCTGTTCTCGATCAGTACGAGCGGGGGGCTGTGGCTGTTGCTTGCATTGGTCGTGGCGCCCGCAGGAATATCGTCGACGTTCGCCTCTGCGGTGTCGGAGCCGGCACCCGGTACGGAGCGCACACGTCCGAGATAGTGCGGAGTCACCACGAGCCCATGGACCCCGCGATGCGGCCGGGGAGGGCCGTTACGTCGCCATCGGCGACGCGGTGTCCTGTGTCCTCGCCGCGCGCGCGCCTCGCCGGGGGGCGGAGATCCAGAGGAGCGTCGGCACCAGCACGACCGCGACCTTGAGCATCAGCGCGTAGTCCGCGAATGCGGTGAAGAGGAGAAACGACAGGATAAACATTGTATACAAGACGAGCGCCGCCGGCGACACGGGCCGGCGGCCGATCAAGTAGTCGTAGACGACCCTGGCGAACGCTCCCTCGATCCACATCCCGAGGATGACGGCGCCGAGCCAGCCGTTGAGGTAGAGCTCGCCGAGCCGCGTCAGCCCCACCGAGGTGTCGGCGTCCTCTGGACGGATCAAGTGATAGCGGTGCGCAAATTCATTGCCGCCCACGGCGACCGTGGGTTTCTTGATGAGGAACCGGGGCGGGGCCAGCGACACGATCAACGCCTGGAGCGTCTCCGCTGGTTCAAACGGCCAGACCGCAGGCGTGCCGCGGATGATCGCGGCGACGATCTGTACCATGCCGAGCCGCTGGATCGTGGTTTGGACCGACGCCGCCGCGAAGTCCCACCCTTGGAGATGCGCAAGGTCCTCTCCGCCGCGCAGCGCTGCGAGCCGCAGGTCGGCGACTGGGGCGGTGGACAGCCGGCGTGCGGCCAGATCCGTCTCGCTGGCAAGCTCCGCACGGTAGGCATTCGCGAACGGAAAGATGAGGAACACACTGACGAGCGCGGCTCCGATGATGCGCGACCATCGGATGTGCTTCAGCATGTAGGCGGCGACCAGCAGCGGAATGAGCAGCGCTTCGAGCGCCTGTGTCCGCCAGCCGCTCGCGGTCGCATAGAGCAGTTCCATGATGACCCCCACCACAAGGATCCCCGTCCACCAGTACGCCCGCTTCCCGGCCCTCATGAGCTGATACTGACGGACCGCGGCGATCGCGAGGGCGACAAAGACAAAGCTCGCGACCCAGGCGACGGCGGTTGACCACTGCCCCGTCACCTCGGTGCGGAATCCGTGGAGATACCCTCCCCTGACGACCACGACAAGCTGCGCGAACCACCCGGCTGCCCCGAAGCAGGCGACGGCGAGAAGCGCGCGCCGTTCGTCCCAGCGGCGGCTGAGGCGCGGCACGGCGCTCGCCAGCGCCGCGCCCGGACCCGCGTAGTATCCCAGGAACCACGCGCCCATGCCGAGCGCCGCAAGTAGCAGGGCCGCGGGAAACCACGGCAGCGATCCGCTCGGGTCGAACGGCTCCCCGAAGGCGGCCGCCATCAGGGCGGTCACGGGGAACCCGATCAGGTAGAAGACGCTAAAGAGCACGGGAGGCTCGAACGGATCCAGGCGTCCGCGGGCGGCGGAGATGAGAAATGGCACGCCGGCGACGGTTGTTGACGCGGCGATGCCGAACAGGAGCGGCATCAGCGCGAGGTCCGTGAGCGCCAACGCCGCGATGGCCAAGAACACGCAGCTGATCGCGGCGGCGGCGAGCGCGGGCCGCGCGGCGCGCGGCGAGCCGGCGCGGTCAGCGGAGGCCGGCAGGTCCACGGAGCGACCCCGCGATCAGCACGGCGGTGAGGCCCAATACGGCGCCGCCGGCGGCGCCGAACAGGAGATACAATGACGGCCCCGGCGTCACGGGGTCGACGGGCGTCCCCGCCGGTTTCACGAGCGTCTCCCGGAGGGGGTTGGCCCGATATTCCGCGTCGAGCGTTGTCATCCGGTCCGTCAGGAGCTCGTAAGTGGCCACGTTCCTATGATGGCGTTCGCGCGCGCTGTCGACGGCAGTATAATCGGTGCCACCGGTTACCCACTGGGGGTCGGCACTTGGGTCTGGGTCGTCGATCGCCCTGCGCAGAGCCGCCATCGCATCATGCAGACGGGTGATAATGACCGCCCTGTTCTGCCGCACGAGCGCGATCGCCTCATCGCCCGCCACGGTGCCGGCCGCGTTGGCAAGACGCGGCGCGTCGGTCCGCGACGGCGACCACACGGTGGTTTCGTAGAGACCGTCAACGCCTGTGGAGATCAGCTCGAGGTGACGGTGGAGTTGCGATGCCGTGGTACGGCCCACGACGCCGGCGCGCGCGATGATGGCATCCAGCACGTCTTCCCGCCTCAGCAAGTTCTCGAGCACGTCGGCGTCGACTCGCTCGAGCATGCCGTGTGAGAAGTCCCAGGCCCGTATATCACTTCCGAGGTTCGCCGGCTGAGCAATCTGGACAAAGGCGGTCGCCTCGTACAGAGGGGGTGACGCGAGGCTCGCGGCGAGGGCGGCGACCAGGCAGATGGCGAAGACGCAGCCGCCGACCGCCCAATTGCGCGCCACCATGTCCCAAAACTGCCGAGATGTCATCACTGCTTCTGCTCCGTACCGCGTTGCCGAGCAGCTGGCACCCGTATACTTGGGATTATACTGCACAGCCCCATTGCGAAAGAAGCGGCGGTTCGCAAGGTGTCGACTGAGACCGCGTCAAAACCAACGCTGTACGGGTGTACAGTCGGTCGCCAGTGGGTTCGGTGACCGTTGCGCTTTTCGCGTGACGTGAGATCGCGTGTTCCCTCGGGGCATCACACTGGAACGCTGGCGGACCCGTTGGAACACACAGGCGGCGGGCTGTCCGGGCTGGACCGCCAATCACGGCTCCGGTACGCTGAGCAGGCGTTCCGTACCAGGTGCCTGCACTGAAAGGCGTGACGATGCAGCTCAGTGGATGGTGGGCGAGGGGAGGCGCGCTCAGAGCCACGCGGCCCTTCGAGGGTGAGCGGGTGCGGGAACAGCCCGGCTCGCGACGTTGGATGTTCATCGTCGCGATCTTCGCGCCGCTGATGGCGTTCTTTTTTCTCTCGCTCGCGTTCTACCGTCTTCCGATGCAGCTGAACTTGCAATACGGCCTTACCACGACCGTCGGCGCGCCCTTTGTCCGTAAGGCGGTGCTGGTCTGTGTGGTGTGGTTTGGCGTCGCGATCGGCATCGTATTGTGGCCCCTTCGCCGCGCGGCGACGCCTCGCGCCTGGACGCCGTCGATGCTGTGGATGGCGCTCGTGGGATTCTCAGTCGTGGGAGGGATGCTCTCGCTCGCGCACTCGCTGGTGCGGTTCCCGTCAAGCCTCGAGGAGGTCGTGAATCAGCTGGCGTTTGCGCCGGTCATCGCCGTGGTGCTGGGAGTGCAGCAGCTCGGCAGTCTTCGGCGGCGCGGCGCGCCCGGCACCGCGGTGGGGCTCGTCTGGCTGTTGATCCTGTTCGACCTGGGCGTGACGCTCGTCGTCCCACTGGGGTTGGCCAAGGTGGGTCCGGCGGCCGTTGGCGCAATCGCGATATTGTACGGGGTCGGCGTGGTCGATGGATCCTGGCGCCGCCCGGTGCTGGCGCTGCTGCTGGTCGTGCCCTTGATGGTGGTCGCACTGCCGCTCAAGGACGCGCTGCGTCAGGATCTCTACGGCGGTCACGCGTTCCTGAGAGGGGGACGGGCGATCCTGGCTCCGCTGCGGTCGTCTCTGCAGGCCACCGCCCGCCAGATCCGGGAATTCGACCCGCAGGCGGCGGGACTTCGTGCTCACCAGACGACCGGCGTCCCGCAGGTCGCGCTGTTTATCGTCGGGCAGGCGCTCAGCCGGATCAACCGCTTGGCCGACCTGGCCTACGTCACCGAGCTGACGCCGGCGGCCGTCCCCTACGCGGGCGGCACGACGTACCGTCCGCTGCTGACCAAATTGGTGCCCCGCGCGCTCTGGCGAAACGGCCCCCAGGAGGTCGCCGGCCAATGGTACGGGCACCGGTACAAGTTTCTCGATCCGGAGGACACGGCCACCAGCGTCAACCTTCCGGTCGTCACCGAGGGCTGGATCAGCGGAGGCTGGATCGGCGTCATCGGATCCGCCGCGCTCCTGGGGATCGTGTTGCGGGTCATCTGGGCCGGGTGGCTCGGCGAGAACAGCGCACCGGGGAACGTGATGCTCGGCATGGTGGTGGTCGCGTCGGCAACGGATCTGGAATCAAACCTGAGCCTCATCCTCGGCGGGGTCATTCACGGGTTCCTGCTCTACTGGCTCGTCGACATCTGCATTCGGCGAATCGGGGCGCGCCTGTCCCCTCCCGCGGCGTGACCCCCGACGACCGCTACGGCACTGGGATCGCTTGGGTCAGCGCGGTCCAGCCGGCTCCCGACATATTGTCGATGCGCACGACGCGGTTGTTCGCGCTGTCGGCGACGTAGATCCGGCCGCGGGCGTCCACGGCGATCCCCCAGGGTACATCGAATTGGCCGGGGCCGCTGCCGCGCCGTCCGTACGTGATCCAGCCTCGCCCTGTGATGTCGTCCATGCGCACAATCCGGTTATTTTCGCTGTCCGCGATGTACAGGCGGTCCTGCGCATCGAATGCGATGCCGGTGGGCCCCGAAAACGTACGCGGACCATCGCCGTACGTCCCAAGCGTGGTCCACCCCGCGCCGGTAAAGTCATCCATCCGCACGATGCGGTTGTTGTGCGTGTCGGCCACGTAGATACGCTCCTGTGAGTCAACGGCGATGCCCCATGGGGTGTTGAACTGCTTGGGTTTGGTGCCGGCCGTCCCAAGCGTCGTCCAGCCGTAGCCCGACATCGTGCTCATCCGGACGATCCGGCTGTTGTCCATATCCGTCACATAGATGAACCCCAACAGGTCGATCGCGACATCCCCGGGCGCCGCGAAGAGGCTGTGGGGCGTCTTCGATGCGCCCGCGGACGACCTCTCCTTGGCCCGAGATGTCGTCGATCCGCTCCACCTGGCGCGCACCCGTGTTGGCAATGAGGATGCGGCCGATCCCGTCGACGGTGACGCCCCACGGGAACTGCAGTGGATCGGTATTCTCCTGAATCGCGTAGACGTCCCACTCACCGCTGGGGAAGTTATTGACCTGCACGATTCGGTTGTTGCGTGAATCTGCCACGTACACATTTCCGGTGGCGTCAACGGCGAGGCCAAGCGGACGGACGAACCGGGCAGTTTGAGGGTTTCCGACGAGCGACACCCAGCCGGCACCCCGCATGTCTTGGATTCGGATGATGCGGGTCGTGTTCAAGTCCGTGACGTAGATGGCGCCTCGCGCATCGACGGCGATCCCGGCCGGCGAGGCGAACTGACCGGGACCGCTTCCGAATACGCCGAGGCGCACGGTGCCCGCGCCGGACATATCGTCCATGCGCACCACCCGATCTGCGTATCTGTCCGTGACATACAGGCGGCCCCGAGTGTCGAGGCTGACGTTCCACGGCGCGTTGAACGTGTGATCCGCGTCGCCCCGGCTCACCCAGCCGCGGCCGGTCATGTCGTCAACGCGCACGACGCGGTGGTTGCCGGTATCGGTCACGTACACGCGGTGGCGCGAGTCGACAGTAATCCCGCTTGGAGCGGTAAATTGGTCGCGCCCGGTTCCTGTGGCTCCCAGCGCCTTCCAGCCGCGGCCGGTCATGTCGTCCATGCTGACGATGCGATTGTTGAGGGTGTCGGCGACATAGATTCGATCCTGCGAGTCGACAAAGATGGCCCTCGGCGCCTCGAACTGCCCGGGGCCGCGCCCGGTGGTGCCAAGGGCGACCCATCCCCGTCCGGTCATGTCGTCCATACGCACCACACGGTCGTTGGCCGTGTCGGCGACGTAGATGCGGCCGCTGGAATCCACCGCGATGCCGAACGGCCGGTTGAATTGAGCGGCGCCTGAGCCAAAGCTTCCGAGCGCGACGACGCCGCTCCCCGGAGATATCGTTCAGGCGGAGGATCTGATTGTCGTTTGGATCGGTGACGTAGAGATGTCCCGTGCGGTCCAGCGCGAGGCCGGCGGGGGCGAAGGCGGGCGCGGCGCCCTGCGCGGGACCAGAGCGGGGGGGAGATGAGGCGGCACGTGAGAGCGGCACGCCGAGCTGTGCTGCAAGCAGCACGGCGACGACGAGGCCAAGTCGACGGGCGAGACTTGCGCTCATGAACGGATGGAGCCTCCCGTGCGGTGACGCGCTACCGCTCATCCGACACTGCGGCGGAGGGCAGCGCGTGAATTCGAGGCGCTGGCCGGCCTTCGCATGGATGTCTCCATATGCTTCGTCCCGGGCCCCGATCACCCTGTCGGGCCGCCAGCATGCCTTCGCAGCAGGAAAGGTTCAGAATCCCGGCTCGCCGAACCTTGGGCCGACACGGCGGGGCTCTCGTGTCACGGAGGTTGATACATGGCTCGCTGGCCGCGGACGCGGGTCGCGCAGAGATTGGTCGCCACACGGTCGGAGCCGTTGGCTCAGCCGCTGCGCGGCGCGACCCGGACCCCGCACTCGATCGATCGGCGAGGTGCCGATGCTGGCTAGCGTCGGCCGGCGCGGCAGGGCGCGGCGGGTGGTGCTGCTCGCCGGTGCCGGGGTCGCCATCGTCTGCTGGTTGATCTACTGCTGGGCCGTGACACTCTCGGTGCCCGCAGGCCTCGACGTGTTCGATTTCGCCAACAACCTCCTCTACGCCCAAGATATGCTGCACGGCAACTGGCTGCTGCACGGCTGGGTGGTGACGCAAGACCCGCACTGGTTCACCGACGACATGGTCTACGTGCTCGGACTGCGGCTGCGGGGATTCGATCCGGTGCTGCTGCACGCGGTGCCCATGTTCGTTTATCTTGTGCTGATGGTCCTTGTCGCATCGGTATCCGTTGTCGGGCTAGATCTTCGGGGTACCGATCGCGCGATGATCATCGGGATCGCTCTACTGCCGCTGCTGTTTCCCTCCCCCGCGCTGGCGAGCCAGGTGTTGATCGGCCCGTACCACACCGGTACCACGGCGGTTGCGCTCGGTGCCATACTGGCGCTCCGGGTGAGCGCCGGTCGGCGAGGCCGCGCAGCGGCCGCGGGTCTCATCGGCGCCGGGCTCCTGCTCGCGATGGGGCGGGTTGGGGATCCCTACATGCTGACGCTGGGGATCCTCCCGATCATCCTCGTGTCGCTGTACGGATGGCTGGTGCAGCCCGGGTCCGCCCGCGACGGCTGGAGCACGCGCGCCCTCTGGGTCGCGCTCGCGGCGTGGATCGCCGCCGCCGGCGTGCTGTGGCTGGTGCCCCGCCTCGGCGGGTTCACGATGCGGCTGTCGCTGTCGGATATTATTCCGCTTTCTGAGCTCGTCCCGCGCGCCGTCGACTTCATCCGCACATTCCTGGACCTCACCGGCGCCAACTTCTTCGGCATGTCGTTGGGGAGCCACCACGGCCAGCTGCTGTCCGCCATGGTTCGGTTCGGGTACCTGTGCGCCGTGCTCTGGGCAGTGGCGCGCGCCGTCGTCCAGGTGGCGCGCGGCGCCCTTGCCGACTGGGTCACGGTCGTCGTCACGACCGCGGTGCTCCTCTCAGCGGCCGGAACCTTCCTGTACGGCCCCGGCGACTACCTGGGCGACGAGCATCGCACCCCGGTGTTTCTCCTGGCGGTGATCGTGTTTGCCAGAACGGTCGCGTCCGGGTACCGTGGATGGCTGGCCGAACCGCGTCGGAAGGGCACGCTGGCCTCGGCGCTGCTGGTGGGTGCGGTCGTGTTCGTCTTCGGCGTCCCGCCGATCCATCTGCGGCATCCCGAGGGCTTCGACAACCCCGAGAAATTCCATCAGATTGCGCTGGCCCGCTGGCTCGACCAGCACGGCTTCCAGTCCGGATACGGGCCCTACGACGAGGCCTCGATCGTCACGGTGGAGACCGCCGGCCGGGTGACCGTTCGTCCTCTGATCTCGACCGGTCAGTACGCTTCGATCCCGCGTTCGGCGACGACGCTTGTGCCCAACATCGAGTTGATGGCCAGCAACGCGTGGTTCACGTCTGCGCATCCCGCGACGTTCCTCATCGTGGACGGCGGGGATGTCGACGATCTGATCGCGCGCCGCACCTTCGGGGAACCGGACCACATCTACCAGGTCGGTGATTTCCACGTGCTGACGTGGAAAGACGGGATCCTGTGCACGCTGCCGGCGCTCACACCGGCGGTTCGTGAGCAGGAGGCCGGAGGCGTTCCACCGCAAGGGGCCTCGTGCCGGCGTCTGGAGTAGGGAACCGCGCGCGCTCGGGTCGGCCACGCACCGAGGCGCCGAGCGGCTGTGCGGGGCGGACCTCCGGGATCTCGATCACCACGCACGCCGACCGTTGGTTATGATGCGGGTGTGAATATTTCGGCCGGTGACGGCATGGCGCCGTTTCGCGTCGCGTACCTCGTCTCGCATCCGATCCAATATCAGGTCCCGCTCCTCCGACGACTCGCGGCGGACCCGGCATTGGACCTGACCGTGTACTACATGGATGACATGGGGGCGCGGCAGTATTATGACTGGGAGTTCGGCTCGACCGTGCAGTGGGATCTGCCTCTCCTTGACGGGTACGAGTGGCGCGTGCTGCGGAACCGGTCGCCGATCTCGGCCGATCACTTCCTTCGGTTCTTCCATCCCTCGATCTTCGGCACGCTGCGCGCGGGGCGCTATGATGCGCTGATCGTGCACGGCTACGCACATGCCACGGAGTGGCTGTCGTTTCTCGGTGCCTGGGCGACCGCGACGCCGCTGTTCCTGCGGGGGGAGTCCAACCTGCTCGGCCGGCGGCGGTGGTGGGTCCGGACCGGCAAGCGCGCCGTGCTCGGGGGCCTGCTGCACCGCATCCACGGCGCGCTCGCGATCGGCGAGCGCAACCGGGAGTTCTACCGGGCCTACGGCGTGCCGGACGACCGCATCTTCTCGGTGCCGTACGCCGTCGACAACGAGTACTTCATGACGGAGGCGGCGCGGCTGCGGCCGGAGCGGGCCGCCCTCCGCGAACACCTCGGCGTCCCGCCCGGCGTGCCCGTGGTGCTGTACGCGGGGAAGCTGATTCCCCGGAAGCGGCCCCTGGATCTGGTGCAGGCGGCGGCACGGATCGCGGGGGAGTGTCCCCTGTCGCTGGTGTTGATGGGAGACGGCAGCGAGCGCGCCCTGTTGGAGGCGGAGATCGCCCGCGCCGGTCTGCGCCACGCCCTGATCACGGGCTTCATCAATCAGGGCGAGATCTCGCAGTACTATGCGGCGTCCGACGTGCTGGTGCTGCCGTCCAGCCACGAGCCCTGGGGGCTCGTCCTGAACGAGGCGATGTGCTTCGGCGTCCCGGCGATTGCGAGCGACGCGGTCGGCGCGGCGCCCGATCTTGTCCGGCCGGGGGAGAACGGGTACGTGTATCACGTGGGTGACGTGGACGCGCTCGCGCAGGCGCTGCGCGCGGTGCTCGGCGACCCCGCCCGGCGCGAGGCGATGGGGGCGCGGTCGCTCGAGATCGTCGCCGCCTACTCCTACGAGGCGGACGTCCGGGGGATCTTGGACGCGCTGCGCAGCACCGGCGTGCGCCGCACCGCGCCTGCGCCGGCCGACGTGCGGGCGTCTCGGTGAAGCCGCAGTCGGGGGCGCGCCGCGCCCTGATCGGGACGGTCTGGCTCAGCGGCTCAGGCTACATCGGATTCGTTCTCAACCTCGGCGTCACGCTCGTCCTGGCGCGCATCCTCTTCCCCAAGGACTTCGGGCAGTTCGCGCTCGCCGGGTCGTTCGTGGACCTGCTCTCGATCATCACCGCGTTCAGCTTCTCGCAGGGCATCATCCAGATGCCGACTGCGCCTCAGGTCGCCGAGACCGCGTACGTGCTGAGCCGCCGGCTGTACTGGGGCATGCTCGCGGTGGCGGCGGTGCTGTGCGTGATCTTGAGCCCGCACTACCCCGGGTCGTTCATCCCGCTGTTTTTCATCCTGTTCGCCGTCCGGAACCTGACGCTGTTCTCCTACGTGTACTCCGCGCAGCTTGAGAAGCAGCTTGTGTACCATCAGCTCTCGGTAGTGCGGCTCGTCACCGCGGTCCTGGCGATGGTCGTCGACGCTGGCGATGGCCAAGCGCCGGCGCCGGGGTGTGGAGCCTGCTCGGTCGGGAAGTCGTGCTCTCCGGTGCCGCGCTCGTGGGCAATCGCGTCGCGAGCCGCTGGCGCTACCACGGCGGTTACAACCACGAGACCGCGCAGCGGCTGTGGCGGTTCGGGTGGCAGATGTTCGTGACGCGGGGGCTCGAGACGCTCTGGTACCGCGCGGACACAGCACTCCTCGGCATCCTCGGCGGCACCGTCGTGCTCGGGTTCTACGACCGCGGCCGGTACCTCGCCGAGTTCGGCCACTACATCGTGTCGTTCGGCGCCGTGCAGGTGGCCTATCCCGTCTACGCGCGCCTGCAGGGGCGGGCGGAGGCGGTCGCGTACGCCTACCGGCTCACGCACGGATTCCTGGTGCGGCTGATGTTCCCCGTGCTGATCTGGCTCCTGCTCTTCCCGCGGGAGCTCGTGGGCCTGCTGTACGGCGCCGGCCAGCGCTGGGACGAAACCGCGGCGATCCTGCCCTGGCTCGCCGTCTTCGGGTTTCTCTATCCGATTGCCGACAACGTCAAAGTGCTGCTGATCGGCATCGGACGGATCCGCGACGCCGTGAAGTTTCGGGTCGTCCAGCTCTGCGTGACGCTGCCGCTCTTGGCGCCCGCAATTTTACACTGGGGGGCGCGGGGGGCGGCGGCGGTCATGACGCTCAGCGAGGTGGTCGGGCTCGGCTCGAGTTATCTGTCGCTCCGGGCCGAGATCGGGTCCCTGGCGCTCGGGGGCTATCTGCGCCCCGCGATCGCTGCGGCGGTCGGCGGCGGCGCGGTCGCGCTGAGCCGGACGTGGCACGTGCTCCCGTGGACCGGGCGCACGGGGTTCGCAGCGAACCTCGCGGCGTCGGGCTTCCTGTACGTCGTCTGCCTCGCCCTGTTCGACTGGCAGCAGATGCAGGAACACCTGCTTGCGCTGATCGCCGCGTTTCAGGGGGAGACGCCGCTCTCGCAGAACGGCGCGCCGGCCGCGGCCGATGCGGCGCCGGAGATTGGTGCCGCGGACGAGCCCGCCGGCCCCGACGGTCGATGAAGGTCACAGTGTCGGTCGGCGGAACGTTCCACGCGTTCCGCCTGGCCGAACAGCTCGAACGACGGGGCCTCCTGCAGCGCCTCGTCACCACCCACCGGCCGCTGCGCGGGGAGCAGATCCCGAGCGAGCGCCTCGTCGCCAACATCGTGCCGGAGATCCTGATGCGCGGGCCGCGCCGCTTTGGGCTGCGCTGGGAGATCGGCGACTATCTCAAGGCGGTGTCGTTCGACCGCTGGGCGGTCCGGCACGTGCGCGACTGCGATCTGCTGGTCGGGTTTGCGCTGTTCTCGCTCCTGTCCAGCCGCGCGGCCCGGGCGTCGGGCGCGCACACGGTGCTCGAGCGGGGATCGACCCACATCCTGACCCAGCAGGCGCTGCTGGCAGAAGAGCACCAACGGTGGGGTGCCGAGGCGCCGCCCGTGGACCGGCGGCTGCTCGCGCGGCAGCTGGAGGAGTACGAAGAGGCCGAGTACATCGCGGTGCCGAGCCGGTTTGTGCTCGAAAGCTTTCTCGCCCACGGGTTCCCGCGGGAGCGGATCGTGCACGTGCCGTACGGCGTGCACCTCGATCAGTTCACCGCGGGAGCGACCCCGGGGCGGCCGTTTCGGATCGTCGCCGTGGGTCTCAGTCTCCGGAAGGGCACCCCGTACCTGCTCGACGCGGTCGCGCGTCTCAACGTGCCGGACGTGGAGTTGTGGCTCGTCGGTGCCGTGCCGGCGGGGCAGCGCGCGATGCTGGACCGCGCGCGCGTGCCGTTTCGTCACCTCGGCGGTCTTTCGCAGGCGGAGCTCGCGCGCGTGTACCGGGACGCGTCCGTCTTTGTGCTACCATCGGTTGAGGAAGGGCTGGCGCTTGTGATTCTCGAGGCGATGGCGAGCGGGCTGCCGGTCGTAGTGACGCCGAACACAGGAGCGGAAGACATCGTGACCCACGGGCGCGAAGGGCTGATCGTGCCGGCCAGGGACGCCGGGGCGCTCGCCGACGCGCTGCTCGAGTTGTACGAGGACGAGCCCCGCCGCCGTGCGATGGGAGAGGCGGCGGCGCGCACGGCCGCGTCCTGGGGCTGGGACGTCTACGGAGACCGGATCGCGGCCGCCTACGCGCGGATCGTCACGCCCGGGGCCGCGCCCGCCTGATGCGCATCCTGCTGTTGAGCCCCCACTATCCGCCGGAAGTGCGGAGCGTCTCGGTCCTGATGTCGCAGTTAGCCGAGGACCTAGCCGCCGCCGGGCACGAGGTGACCGTACTCGCGCCGTACCCGCCGGCGAACATGGCTGAGGCGCAGTCGGACGCGGCCCCCGCGAACGGCGGCGGCCGCGTGCGGGTCCAGCGCGTCACCGCGCTCCCGTTCGTGAAGGTCGCGCCGACGGTGCGGGCGGTGACCCACTTTACCCTCGCCGGGTCGATGATTGCGGCCGGCTGGCGCCTCGGACGTCACGATGTCCTGCTCGCGTACTCGCCGCCGCTGACATTGGCGCTGGCGTGCGAGGCCCTCGGCCGCGCGTGGGGCGCGCCCTACATTCTGAACGTGCAGGACCTGTATCCGCAGACGCTCATCGATCTCGGACTGGCACGCAACCGGCTCGTCGTGGGCGTGCTTCGCTGGCTCGAGCGGCGGGCGTACCGGCGCGCCGCGGCGATCACGGTGCACTCGGACGGGAACCGCGCGCGCCTGATGGCACAGGGCGTCCCGGATGCCAAGGTGACCGTCGTACCCAACTGGATCGATACGAAGGCGACGGCCCCCGGCCCCCGCGACAACGCGTACCGGACGGAGTTTACGCTCGGCGACGCGTTTGTGGTGCTGTTCGCGGGGGTGATGGGGTACGCGCAGGACATGGCCGTGATCGTTGAAGCCGCCGCGGCGCTCCGCGGCGAGCGCGACATCCTGTTCCTGCTGATTGGGGACGGGGTGCGGCGCGCGGAGGCGGAAGCGCTCGTCCGCGACCGGCGGCTCGAGAACGTTCGCTTCGGGCCGTTCCAGCCGATGGAGCGGTATCCGCTGCTGCTCAACGCGGCCGACTGCTGTCTCGCGACCCTGCAGGCGTCGGTGGCGACCCCCGTGGTGCCCTCGAAGATCGCCGGGATTCTCGCCGCCGCCCGGCCCGTCGTCGCCGCGCTCCCGCCGGGCGACGCGCGCGAGATGATCGAGGCGTCGGGCGGCGGCATCTGCGTGCCCCCCGGCGATGCCGCCGCGCTCGCGGACGCGATCCGGCGCATCGCGCGCGATCCGGCGTCGGCCCTCGAGATGGGGGCCGCGGGACGCCGCTACGTCGAGCGTCACTTCTCGCGGGACGGCGCCGCGCGCGAGTACGATGCGCTCGTCGAGCGCGTGCGCGCGGCGGGCGGCGGGCGGCGCATCGCAGGAGATTCTCAGCGTGAGGGCTAAAAACAATGGTTATGGGTTCCGGTTCCGTGGGCAGCGCCGCTGAGGAGTCGGTGCGCGCGGCCGCGCCGCGCGAGCCGAATGCCGTCGCGGTGACCGTGCGCGCCCGTCGGGTCGACTACCCGCTGAAGCGGCAGCTCGACGTGTGTCTGGCTATACTCGGCCTCCTCCTGCTCCTGCCCGTGTCCCTCGTGATCGCGTGCGTGATCTGGCTCGGCGACCGCGGGGCGGTCTTCATCCGCCAGGTGCGCGTCGGGCGGTACGGCCAGCCATTCGGCGTGTTCAAGTTCCGGACGATGCACGAGCACACCGTCTCGGGCGCGCATCGTCAGGCCACGGTGGACGACCAGCGGATCACGCCGGCCGGACGCATCCTGCGCGCGACGGCGCTCGACGAGATCCCCCAACTCCTGAACGTGGTGCGCGGGGAGATGAGCTTCGTCGGCCCGCGGGCGCTGCTGCCCAACGAGATCGAGGTCGATCCGAGGTCGCGGCAGTACCACGACATCGCCGACGTGCCGAACTACCGCGTCCGCATCCTGGCGCGGCCCGGGCTGACCGGGCTGGCGCAGGTATACGCGCCGCGCGACATCAGCCGTCAGCGGAAATTCAAGTACGACGCGCTCTACATCAGCCGGATGAGCCTGTGGCTCGACCTCAGACTGATCGTGCTCTCCATCTTTATCAGCGTCACCGGGCGCTGGCCTCGCCGCGGCCGTCCAGAATGGCACCGCACGGGCCGGTGACGGGACTGCGGCCGACCCCGTCCGGGTCCCTCGAGGCTGCCGCGTCCGCCGACCTCGTCCCGCTCGCTGTTGTCATTCTCACGCGTGACGAAGAGATGAATCTTCCCCATGCCCTCGCCACGGTCGCCGGGTGGGCGTCCGAGGTCTGGGTGGTCGACGCCGGGAGCACCGACCGGACGGTGGAGATCGCCGCCGCGGCCGGGGCCGCGGTCGTGTCCCACGCGTTTACGGGGTACGCCGCACAGCGCACGTGGGCGCTCCGGTCGCTGCCGTTCAGAACGGAGTGGGTGCTGTTCTTGGATGCCGACGAGGCCGTGATGCCCGAGCTGCGCGCCGAGCTCCGCGAGGTGCTCACGTCGCCGCCGGCCGGCGTCAGCGGGTTCTATGTCAAGCGCCGGTTCGTGTTTTTGGGGCGGTGGCTCCGCCATGGCGGATACTATCCCGTGTGGCTGCTACGCGTCGTTCGCCACGCGGTGGCGCGCTGCGAGGAGCGGGGGGTGGACGAGCACCTGCTCGTGGACGGCGGGACCGCGCGGCTCCGGCACGATCTGCTGCATGAGGACCGCCGGCCGCTGTCGCGTTGGGTCGAACGTCACGTCCGCTACGCGGAGCTGGCGGCCGCAGATTTCGAACGGACCCCGACGGCCGGCGGGGTGACGGCGCGCCTGCGGAGCGATCAACCGGCGGAGCGCAGCCGCTGGTGGTATGATCGCGTGTACCGCCGCATCCCGCTCGGGGCGCGCGCGCTCGTGTACTTCGGCTACCGGTACGTGCTGCGGGGCGGATTCTTGGACGGTCGGGAGGGGTTCATCTACTATGTGCTCCAGGTCCTCTGGTATCGGGCGCTGATCGACGCCAACATCCTGGAGGCTCGGCGGGCCCGCGGCACGGCGCGCGGCGACCCGGCCGCGCCGTCGCCGGCGGTCGACCGATGAAGCAGGTGACGCTGAGTCCCCGGACCGGGGCCCTGGAAGTGCTGGACGTGCCGGTGCCGCAGATCCGGGCGGGGACGGTGCTCGTCCACAACGCGGTGTCGGTCGTGAGCGCGGGGACCGAGCGCTCCGTCGTCGCGCTCGCGGGCAAGAGCCTGCTCGGCAAGGCGCGGGCGCGGCCCGAGGAAGTGCGCAAGGCGCTCGTCAAGATGCGGCAGGTGGGTCTCCGCACGACGGTGCGCGAGGCGTTCCGCCGCCTCGAGATGCCGCTCCCGCTCGGATACAGCAGCGCGGGAACCGTGCTCGGTCTCGGCGCGGATGTCGAAGGATTCCGGCCCGGTGACCGCGTCGCGTGCGCCGGTGCGGGATGGGCCAACCACGCGGAGATCGTCGTGGTGCCGCACCAGCTCTGCGCCGTGCTGCCGCCCGGGGTCTCGATGGAGGCGGGTGCGTTCGGGATGCTTGGCGCGATCGCGCTGCATGGGGTGCGACGCGCGCGGGTGAGCCTCGGCGATGTCTGCGTCGTGCTTGGATTGGGCCTGGTGGGGCAGCTGACCGTGCAGCTCCTCCGGAGCGCCGGCTGCCGGGTCGTGGCATACGATCCGGCGCCCGATCGGGTGGCCCTGGCCGAGCGCCTGGGCGCGGACTCGGTCGGGGCGGACCCGGACGCCGTGCGCACGTCGACGCTCGAGGCCTCGGGCGGGATCGGCGCCGATGCGGTGATCATCACCGCCTCGACGAACAGTAGCGGTCCGGTGGAGTTCGCGGGCGAGTTGGCGCGGGTGCGCGGCACGATCGTCATGGTCGGCGTGACGGGCATGGAGATCCCGCGCCGGACGTTCTGGAAGAAGGAGCTGGCGTTTGTGCTCTCCCGGGCGTCCGGACCCGGGGCCGAAGAAGAGCAGTACGAGCGGAGAGGGGTTGCGTACCCGCCGGGATACGTCCGGTGGACCGCCGGACGCAATCTCGCGGCATTTCTCGCCGAGGTCGCGCGGGGGACGGTGCGCACCGAGCCGCTGGTGACCCACCGGTTTCCGATCGACCGGGCGGGGGACGCGTACGCGATCATCCGCGGCGCCGCCCCGTACCTTGGGGTCGTCCTGACTTACCCGGAGGCAGCGCCCGAGGTGCGGACGCTCGTGCTGCCCCGTCCCGCGCCGGTTCGAGGTGCGACCGTCGGGGTCGGCGTGATCGGGAGCGGTCTGTTCGCGCAGACCGTGCTCCTGCCGGCCCTGCGGAAGATCCCCGGCGTCCGCTTCCGCGCCGTGGCCGCCGCGTCCGGGCTGTCCGCGCGCCACACGGCCGATCGTCTGGGGTTCGAGGTCTGCACGACGGACAGCGATGCGGTGCTTGGGGACGCGGACGTGAGCGCCGTGGTGATCGCGACGCGCAACGACACGCACGCGGCGCTCGCCGCCGCCGCCCTGCGCGCCGGCAAGCACGTGTTCGTGGAGAAGCCGCTCGCGCTGACGCGGGAGGATCTTCGGACGGTCCTCGCCGCGTACGAGGCATCGCCGCACGTCCTGATGGTGGGGTTCAATCGGCGGTACTCGCCGATCGTCGGGCAGGTGAAGGCGTTCGTGGCGGGCGAGCACCCGCTGGTGGCGTCCTACGAGGTGAACGCGGGGGCCGTGCCGGCGGACCATTGGCAGTACGATCCGGTCGAGGGCGGGGGACGGTGGATGGGGGAAGGCGGACATTTCGTCGACCTGCTCCAATACCTGATCGGGGCCGACCCGGCGCAGGTGTTCGCGCGCGCGACCGCGCCAGCCGGGGAGCCCGGTACCTCGTTCGTGGTGTCGATCGGATTCCAAGACGGGTCCGTCGGGACAATCCTATACGCCGACGGGGCGGACCAGGGAGCATGGCGGGAGCGCGTGAACCTGTTCGGCCGAGGGATGACGTGTTCGCTCGAGGACTTTAAGCGCGGGACGCTGGCACGCGGCGGGCGGCTGCGGCGTGTGCGCCTGGCGGAGGCCGAGCGCGGGTACGCCGAGGAACTGGCGGCGTGGATCCGGGCCGTACGCGGGGACGCGCCGTCGCCCGTCGAGATGTCGGCGTATGCTGCGAACACCGCCTGCTGCCTCGCCGCCGTTGACTCGGCGAGGACCGGGATGCCGCTCGCGGTCGAGACGCTGGTGCACGGGACCGGGAACATCGACAATGGGAGGGATAGGGCATGAGTACGGAGCGCGCATACACAGGGAGCCGGATCCTCATCACCGGGGGAGCCGGGTGCATCGGCAGCAACCTGACCGCCGGGCTGGCCGCCGCCGGCGCCTCGCACATCACCGTGCTGGACGACCTGTCGTCGGCGAGCCGGTGGAACATCCCCGATCTGCCGGGCGTGCAGTTCATCGAGGGCAGCGTGCTCGACGCCGACGCGGTGCGCCGAGCGTTTGCCGGCGGGCCCGAGTACGTCTTTCATCTTGCCGCGCTGTTCGCGAACCAGAACTCCGTGGACCACCCGGAAGATGACCTGATGGTCAACGGGCTCGGGACCCTCAAGATGCTCGAGGCCGTCCGCGGCGCCGGCGTGCGGCGCTTCGTCTACGCCTCCTCCGGATGCTCCGTGTACGGCAGCAAGGCGCCGCTGCCGCTTACGGAAGACTTCGTCTCGCTCGAGCTCGACACGCCGTACCAGATCACGAAGCTGCTCGGCGAGCTCTACTGCAACTTCTTTCACAACTACTATCAGGTGCCGGTCGTGCGGACGCGGTTTTTCAATGTGTACGGCCCCGGCGAGATCCCGGGGCGGTACCGCAATGTGATCCCGAACTTCCTGTACTGGGCGATGCGGAAAGAGCCGCTGCCGATCACCGGCACCGGGGAGGAGACCCGCGACTTCACGTACGTCGGCGACGTCGTGCGCGGGCTGCTCGCCGCCGGCGTGGCCGAGGCGGCGGTCGGCGAGGCGATGAACCTCGCCTCGGGCCGCGAGGTGTCGGTCGGCACGCTCGCGGCGATGATCAACGGCATCACCGACAACACCGCGGGCGTCCGCTACGTCGAGCGGCGGTCGTGGGACCACATCACGCGGCGCCGGGCGTCGGTGGAGAAGGCCGGGCAGCTGCTCGGATACCGGCCGACGACCGAGTTCGAAGACGGTGTGCAGCGGGCCTATGAGTGGTTCACGGCCAACTGGGACCGCATCTCGCGCGACGCGCGATTCTGAGGGGCGGGCGAGGCATGCACGCGATTGTGCTGGCGGGGGGCAAGGGTGAGCGGCTGCGGCCGTTCACCGAGGACCGGCCGAAGCCGATGGTCGAGATCATGGGCATTCCGATCTTGAGCTACCAGCTCCAGTGGCTGCAGGGGCAGGGCGTGCGGGATGTGGTGATCTCCTGCGGCTACCGCCACGACGTCATCGAATCGTACTTCGGGACGGGCGAACGGCTGGGACTCCGGATCGTCTACTCGGTCGAGGACCAGCCGCTCGGGCGCGGCGGGGCGCTGCGGCTCGCGCTCTCGCGGGTGCCCGAGAGCGCGGGGGCGATCATCGCCACCAACGGCGACATCATCACGAACCTGCGCCTTGCGCCGGTGCTCGAGTCGCACCACTCCAAGGGCATGCTGGCGACGATCGTGCTGACGCCGTTCGTGAGCCCGTACGGCATCGTGGAAGTGGACGAGGACGACCGCGTGACGCAGTTCCTCGAGAAGCCGTCGCTTCCGTACTGGATCAACGCGGGAGTCTACGTGCTCGCCTCGGGGCTGCGCGACCGGCTGCCGGAGCGCGGCGACCATGAAACGACGACCTTTCCCGAACTGGCGCAGTCCGGACGGCTGGGGGCGTTCAAATCTCACGCCTACTGGCGCGGGGTGGACACGATCAAGGACGTGACCGAGGTCGCGTCCGAGCTCCAGAACCGCCTGCTGACCTTCTTTCGAGAGGCGTGAGGCGCGCGGTGCACCGGCACGATCGCGTGGGCGCGCCGGCGCCTGTGCCGGCCGCCCGGGCCGGCCGCCGCTGAGCATGCTGGCACCATTTCGGCGCGCCACCCCGCGGCAGGTGATCTTCGCCGCGTACGCGTTCGGACCGAGCCTGCTGTTGTACCTGCTGCCGCTGCCGTTTTCCCGCATCCCGCTCGTCGTCTACCTGAACTACAATCGTGAAACCGTGGTCGCCGGGCGCTTCGTCGCCCTCGCGGTCGCGGTGGCACTCGTCTGGTTCTTGGTCGCCGGGGGGCTCGTCCTCTGGCCGGCCGCCAAGCGCGCCGCCCCGAGAGACTGGCCGGCGCCGGTGCTGTGGTGGGCGTTCATCGCGTTCTCGCTGCTCGGGAGCGCGATCTCGCTGTTCCACGCGGGGTTCGAGGCGCCCGCGACCGTTGAGGAGATCATCAACCAGCTCGCGTTCGCGCCGGTCATCGGCTGCCTCCTGGGGGTCCAGATCCTGCGCGGTCTCGCCGGCCCCGTCTCGCGACCGGCGAGTGTGGCGGTGTGGGGTCTCATCGCGCTCGACCTCGTCGTCGCGCTCGCGGTTCCGCTCCTGCTCGGCCGCGCCACCCCCGTGGCGCTTGGGTTGATCGCGATCCTCTACGGCCTGACCGTCGTGGGAATTCCGGGGCGGCGGCTCGCGGTGCTGGTCGTGTTGTTTCTCGTGATCATCGGAGCGGCGCTGCCCCTGCGCGAGTACCTGCGGGCGACGCTGGATACGGGGACCGGTATTCAGCGGACGCTCGGGCCGGCGCGCAGTGCCCAGGCGCGCGGCCGCGCGCCCGAGGGGTCCCAGCAGCCGGGCTCGTTCGAGAGCGACCGGCTCGACGTCTTCAACCCGTGGGTGCAGGGGTTCTGGTTCCACCGGGCCCAGAGCCGGCCGCTGCTCCTCCTGCAGTTTGGACTCGCGCGGGCGATTCACCGAATCAACCGGCTGTCGGACCTCGCGTATGTCGTGGAACTCACGCCTCGAACGATCCCGTACACGCACGGGACGACATACGCGCCGCTCATCGGGGCTGCGGTGCCGCGCGTCCTCTGGCCGAACAAGCCGGCCGAAGAGGCCGGGCAGTTTTACGGCCACCGGTATGCGTTCCTCGATCCGTCGGACACGTCCCACAGCGACAACCTGCCCATGGTCGTTGAGGGGTGGATCAGCGGAGGGTGGGGCGGCGCGCTCGCGTCGGCGTTCTTCGTGGGTCTCGTGCTGCGCATCATCTGGACGTCCTGGATCGGCGATGGGACCGCGCCCGGCACCGTGATGATCGGGATGGCCGTCATCGGCACGGTCGCCGATGGAGACTCGAACTTGAGCCTGGTGATGGGGGGCGTTGCCCACGCGCTCCTGATTTACTGGGCTGTGGACGTGCTGATTCGCGCTTGGGGGCGCGCCCGCGTCGCGCGGCGGATCGCGACACCGGCGTGATCGTGACGCAGGGCGGAAGCTCGACGCGCTAAGTCAGGGCGACGGAGCGCAGTCTCGAGGACAGTTCGCTCGAGTCCGGTAGGCTCAGCGATCCGGCCATTTCTGGGCCGCGTGCAGCACACGCAGAATTTCAACCATGTGCCCGTTGATGCGATAGGGGAGGATGTACGGGGTGCCGCTGACCACGACTTCGCGGGTGTCGGGGACGCGCCCAACTCGCCCCGCCGCGGGAAAGTCGGAGAGGATCCGGACCGTCTCTCGGATCCTGCGGGCGATCTCCGCGGCAGCGGCGGGATGATCGCGGGCGATATGCGTCCTGAGAGACTTAAGATCCTGGACTGCTTGATCGAGCCAGCGAACCCTCACCGAGGAGGCTTGCGCTCCTGTGACGTTCCCCAACTGGCGAGCCAGGCGTCTACGTCCTCATGCGCGAGGAACTTTGCACCGCGACGATCGGCTCGTTCCACGGCCTTTCGGATCGCACGGATCTGCCACTCGTTGAGGTCGAGATAGGTGCGCACGGCCTGGGAGGCGAGCCAGGATTTCGACCGGTCGGTGGCCTGCGCGAGTTCGTCAAGACGTTGAAGCGTGTCCGCGTCCAGACGGAGGGTCATGGTTTTGGTGGCGGAGGCCGCTTTCTGTGTGCGCATGTGTGCACTATAACACAATACCGCACCCTGACGCTGGGAAGCGGGCAAGTGCAGCGACGGGCAGCGTGCCGGCCCTACGGCCTCGGCCGCGGTGCCGGCCCTGGCGAAGCGCCGATCATCCGAATGCGACGCCCGATCGGCAGAGGTCCAATGCGCAATCCGGCGGAATCTGGAGCAGGCGATGGGGACGTGCAGTTCCTGCGACGAGAGATCGCGAGCGCTATAATAAGACGATGCCGGGTTGATATGATGGCGCGGGCTGGATCCATGCGGTACGGAGCCGCGCTAGGAGAGCGCACGTGACCGGGCTGCGGGGCCGTTCTGGGGAGGAATGAGTGTGTTGAGACGGGATCGCGGATGCGGATTCTGATCGCCGGCATGGACGGCTATCTGGGGTGGCCGCTCGCGCAGCACTTGACCGCGCGGGGCCACGAGGTCGCCGGCGCCGACGTGTTTTTCCGGCGCCAATGGGTGGAAGAGATGGGAAGCCACAGCGCGATTCCCACCCCGCCGATGACCGAGCGGCTCGCCGCCTTCCGGGAGCGGTTCGGACGGGAGGTTCGGTTCTGGGAGGGAGACCTCCGGGAGTACGGGTTCGTGGAACGGCTCTTCCGCGAGTTCCGGCCAGAGGCGGTCGTGCAGCTCGGGGAGTGTCCGTCGGCGCCGTACTCGATGATCGATGCCGCCCACGCGGTGTTCGTGCAGACGAATAACATCACGACGACCTTTCATCTGCTGTTTGCGATGCGCGACGTCTGCCCCGACGCCCATCTCGTCAAGCTCGGGACCATGGGCGAGTACGGCACGCCGAACGTCGAGATCCCCGAAGGGTTTTTCGAGATCGAGTTCCGGGGCCGCCGCGACCGGCTGCCGTTTCCCCGCCAGGCCGGCTCCTGGTACCATTGGAGCAAGGTCGCGGGGTCCAACAACGTGATGTTCGCGTGCCGGATTTGGGGGATCTGCGCCACCGATGTCATGCAGGGCGTTGTGTTCGGGTCGCGCATCGATGCGATGGGCGACGGCGGTCCGCTGCTGACCCGGCTCGATTTCGATCAGGCCTTCGGCACGGCCGTCAACCGGTTCGCCTGCCAGGCCGTGATCGGACACCCGCTGACGCCGTTCGGGAAGGGGCACCAGAAGCGCGGGTTCCTCCCCCTGCGGGATTCGATGCAGTGCTTGACGCTCGCGCTGGAGCATCCGCCGCAGCCGGGCGAGTACCGGGTGTTCAACCAGTTTGAGGAAGTGTACGACGTCACGGAACTCGCCGCGAAGGTCAAGACGGTGGCGGGCGGGCTCGGGCTGTCCGTCGAGGTCCGCAACCTCGAGAATCCGCGCAAGGAGCTCGAGGAGCACTTCTACCGGCCGGATCATCAGCATCTGCTTGATCTGGGCTACCGGCCGACGCACGACGTCGAGACAGAGCTTGGGATCATGCTGCGCGATCTCTTGCGATATCGGGACCGGATCGAGATGAAGCGCGAGGTCTTGATTCCGGATGTCCGGTGGGACGGTCGGCGCCAGAAGGTGGGCTATGTCGCGCCCGAGTACGCCGTGGCGCGCGAGGAGCCGCCCGGATGTCCGTAGGCGCGAGCGGGTCGCGCCCGCATGGGTGTCGGCGTGATGCTTGACGGGAAAGTCGTGTTGGTGACCGGCGGCACCGGCTCGTTCGGCAAGCAGTTTGTGGCGACGGTGCTCGAGCGCTTTTCACCGCGCCGGCTGATCGTGCTGAGCCGCGACGAGCTGAAGCAGCACGAGATGCGCCAGCGGTTCAGCGAGGCCGATCATCCGTCACTGCGGTTTTTCATCGGGGACGTCCGCGACCGCGAGCGGCTGTACCGCGCGTTCGACGGGGTCGACGTGGTGATCCACGCGGCCGCCCTGAAGCAGGTGCCGACCGCTGAATACAATCCGTTTGAGGCCGTGAAGACGAACGTGCTCGGCGCCATGAACGTGATCGACGCGGCGATCGACCGCGGCGTGCGCCGCGTGATCGCCCTCAGCACGGATAAGGCCGCGAACCCGATCAATCTCTACGGCGCCACCAAGCTGTGCTCCGACAAGTTGTTCATCGCCGGTAACAACTACGCCGGCGCACGGGACACCCGGTTCAGCATCGTGCGCTACGGGAACGTCGTCGGGAGCCGCGGCAGCGTGATCCCGTTCTTCCTCAAGATGCGCGGCGCCGGGACGGTCGCCGTCACCGACACCCGGATGACGCGATTCTGGATCACCCTGGACCAGGGCGTGCAGTTCGTGCTGGCGTGCCTCGAGCGCATGCGCGGGGGCGAGATTTTCGTCCCGAAGATCCCGAGCATGAACATACTGCAGCTCGCCGAGGCCGTCGCGCCAGGGTGCCAGGTGCAGATCGTCGGGATCCGGCCAGGGGAGAAACTGCACGAGGTGATGGTGCCCGAGGACGATGCGCGGCACACGATCGAGTACGACGACTACTTCGTGATTCTCCCGCCATTTCACGATTGGCAAGCGTCCGAGTATGTGCGGGAGAACGGCGGGCGGCCGTGTCCGGACGGGTTCCGGTACAGCAGCGACACGAACACCCGGTGGCTCACCGTTGCGGAACTGCAGGCGATGATCGGGGCGCTTGATGGCGACACACACGGATAAGCTGGCCATCGAAGGCGGCGCCCCCGTCCGGACGCAGCCGCTGCCGTACGGGCGCCAGTGGCTGGACGATGCGGATGTCGACGCGGTCGTCGCGGTCCTGCGCTCGGACTGGCTGACGACCGGACCGCAGGTCGCGGAGTTCGAGGCGGCGTTTGCGGCCGCCGTCGGAGCGCCGCACGCGGTCGCGGTGAGCAGCGGGACGGCAGCGCTGCACGCGGCAATGTACGCGGCGGGCGTCGGTCCCGGCGACGAGGTGATCGTGCCCGCGCTGACGTTCGCGGCGAGCGCGAACTGTGCCGTCTATCAGGGCGCGACGCCGGTGTTCGCGGACGTATCTCCCGGGACGCTACTGCTCGCTCCGACTGAGGTGGAACGGCTGCTGACGCCGCGGACGCGGGCGGTCGTGAGCGTCGATTACGCCGGGCAGCCGTGCGAGTATGACCGGCTTCGGACGATCGCGCGCGACCGGGGCATCTGCCTCGTCGCGGATGCCTGTCACGCGCTCGGCGGGCGGTACCGCGAAGAGCCGGTCGGAACGCTCGCGGATCTGACGGCGTTCAGCCTGCATCCGGTGAAGCACATCACCACCGGGGAAGGCGGCGTCGTGACGACGGCGGATCCCGCGCTCGCGACGCGCATGCGCACCTTTCGGAACCACGGGATCACCGCGGACCATGCCCGGCGGGCGGCCCAGAACTCGTGGTTCTACGAGATGGTCGACCTCGGGTACAATTATCGGCTGACCGACTTCCAGTGCGCGCTCGGGCTGAGCCAGCTGCGCAAGCTGCCGGGCTGGGTCGCTCGCCGGCGTGCGCTCGCGCGCCGGTACGACGGGGCGCTGGCCGAGCTTCCGGGCGTGCGGCCGCTCGCGGTGCGCCCGGAGGTTGAGCACGCCTACCACTTGTACGTGATCGAGCTCGATTCCGAGGTGCTGTCGGCGTCGCGGGCCGATGTGTTCGCGGCGCTGCGGGCGGAGGGGATCGCGGTGAACGTGCACTACATTCCCGTGTACTGGCACCCGTTCTACCGCGACCGCTTTGGAATGACGCCGGGACTCTGCCCCGTGACCGAGGAGGCGTACGCGCGCATGCTCTCCCTACCGATGTACGCCGGGATGAGCGACGCCGATGCCGACAGCGTCGTGGAGGCGGTCGACAAGGTGGTCCGCCATTACGCGAGGTGATCGCGCCGAGGCCGCCGCGAGAGACGAAGCGCGCGCGCTCCGAGTACTCGTCGTCGGACTGGGATCGATCGGGCGGCGCCATGCCGCCAATCTGCGCGCGCTCGGCGTCACGGCGCTGGCCGGCTACGACCCGGGCGCGTCGGTGCCCGAGGTCGACGGTTTGCGGCGCGTCGGATCGCTGGAGGATGGGTTGGCGTGGGGGCCCGACGTCGTGTTCGTAGCGACGCCCACCCATCTGCACATTCAGGCGGCCACGGCGGCCGCGAACCTCGGATGCCACCTGTTTATCGAGAAGCCGCTCGCGCATACCGCCGAGGGGACTGAAAGCCTGCGGGCGGCCGTCGAGCGCGGCGGGCTGATCACGCTGGTCGGCTGCAACATGCGCTTTCACCCGGGTCCGGCCGAGATCAAGCGCCTGATCGACGACGGGGCCGTCGGGACTGTGATCGCCGCGCGGATTCAGACCGGGTCGTACCTGCCCGGGTGGCGGCCGTGGATGGATTATCGGTCGAGCTACAGCGCGCACGCCGAGCAGGGCGGAGGCGCCATCCTCGACTGCATCCATGAGCTCGATCTGGCGCGCTGGTACTTCGGGCCAGGACGCGTCCTCGGCGCGGCGGTGGTGCCCGCGCGCACGCTCGGGCTGGAGATCGAGGGGGTCGCCGAGATTCTGATCCGTCACGACTCTGGGGTGCTGTCGAGCGTGCATCTGAACGTCGTCCAACGCGACTACCGGAGGGGATGCCAGGTGATCGGCGAGCGGGGGACACTGTACTGGGACTATGAACACCCGGTGGTGACGGTGTCCCGAGGGGACGCGTCGGTAACGACGCACGCGCTGCCGGCGGGCTGGGCGCCGAACCAGGCGTACGTGGATGAAGTCGCCGGGTTTCTCCGGTGCGTGCGGACGCTCGCGCCGACCGTGAATCCGATCGAGGACGCACTGGCGACGCTGTCGCTGGCGCTGACCGCCAAAGCGATGGCCGGGTCGGTGGCGTAGCCGATGCGGCCGCTGTGCGTCGTGCCGGCACGCCGGGGTTCGAAGCGGCTTCCGCTGAAAAACATTCGCCCGCTGGCAGGCAAGCCGATGCTCGCCTACTCGATCGACGCCGCCGCGGCCAGCCACGTGTTTGACCGGGTGGTCGTCTCGACGGAGGACGAGGAGATCGCGCGCATCGCGCGCGACTGCGGCGCGGACGTGCACATTCGTGCCGCGGCGCTCGCGGACGATCTGGTCTCTTCGACCGACGTGTGCATCGACGTCTTTGAGGCACGGCGGGCGGCCGGGGACCGCTACGACGCGGTGGTCTGTCTCCAGCCGTCGTCGCCCCTGCGAAGCGCAGGGGACGTGCGGGGCTCGTGGGAGCGATTTGTGGAGTCCGGCGCCGATTTCCTCGTGTCGGTGACACCGGTCGACCCGCACTATTTTCACTGGGCGCTGCGCGAAGATGGGGGCTGGTTCCGGATGTACTTCGGGGACGCGTTCATGCTGGAGCGGCCGCTCCTCCCGCCGGTCCAGCGGCCGAACGGATCGATCAAGATCGGCCGCGCCGCCCCGCTGTGCGAGCGCCGGAACTTCTTTGGCGAACGCCTCGCCGTGTACGAGACGCCTGAGGAGCGCAGCGTGCACGTGGCGACGCAGTTTGACTTCGACCTGGCGGCGTTTCTGATGAGCCGCACGGCGTGAGCGCCGGTCGTGTTCGTGACCGATCCTGAGCGGTAGGGAGGTGGGCGTCGTGTCGCGCCCGATCGACAACTTCACTCAAAGCTACGAGATGAATGAGAAGCTACACCGGCTCATTCCGGGTGGCAGCCACACGTACAGCAAGGGCGAGGACCAGTTTCCGTGGCGCGGCCCCAAGGTGATGGCGCGCGCCCTGGGCGCGTACACCTGGGACGTCGACGGCAACCGGTATATCGACTGGGGGATGGGCAACCGCGTCATCATCCTCGGGCACAGCTATCCCGCCGTGAACGAGGCGGTGAAACGCCAGATCGACCTCGGGACCAACTTCACCCGGCCGGGCATTCTTGAGTACGAGCTGGCGGAGTATCTCGTGGACCTGCTGCCGGTTGCCGAGATGGTGAAGTTCGGCAAGAACGGGTCGGACGTCACGACCGCGGCGGTCAAGCTCGCCCGGGCCTACACGGGGCGAAAATACATCGCCCAGTGCGCGGATCATCCGTTCTACAGCATCCACGACTGGTTCATCGGGACGACCACCATGAACGCCGGGGTCCCGGAAGAGGTGTCGCGACTGACGTTGCCGTTCCGGTACAACGACCTGGGGAGCCTCCGCGCGCTGTTTGACCAATACCCCGGCCAGATCGCCGCCATCATTCTCGAGCCCGTCAAGAACGACGCGCCACAGCACAACTTTTTGCAGGAGCTTCGCGCGCTCGCCACTCAAGAGGGCACGGTGCTCATCTTCGACGAGATGATCAGCGGGATGAAGTTCGACATTCGGGGCGCCCACCATCTGTGGGGCGTCTATCCGGATTTGGCGACCTACGGAAAGGCGATCTCCAACGGCTATTCGTTCTCGCTGCTGGCAGGGAAGCGTGACATCATGGAAGCGGGCGGACTGCGGCACAACAAGGAGCGGGTGTTTCTCCTGTCGCAGACGCACGGATCCGAAACGACCGGCCTCGCGGCGTGCCGCGCCACCCTGGAGGAGTGCCAGCGGGTGGACATCAGCGCACACGTATGGGGTTTCGGGAAGCGGCTCGTCGAGGGGATTCGCAGCGCGGCGGAGCGTGAGCGGGTCTCGCCCTACGTGCAGATCATCGGGTTCGACTGCAATCCCCAGATCATCTGCACTCGAGGCGACGGCCGCGGTTGGCCGGCGTTGAGCGCGTCGTTTCACGAGGAGGTCATTTCCCACGGGGTGCTGATCCCGTGGACGACGATCACCTACTCGCACGGAGATGAGGAGCTCGACCGCACGCTCGATGCAATCGTCGCCGGGATGCGCAAGGTCCGGCGGGCGATCGAGACTGAGACCGTGGACGAGTCATTCGAGGGGGAGGCGCCCAAGCCGGTGTTCCGACCCTTCAACCGGTGCCAGCAGGCCCGCTGTGGGCGGCTGCACCCGGACGCGGCCCAGCTCGACTGCTGTCGTGCCTGAGGGAGCCCCCGCGCGCGTGGGCGCGGTTGTCCAGGCGCGCATGCGCTCGACGCGGCTGCCCGGGAAGGTGCTGCTGGAGGCGGCCGGCAAGCCGATGCTCGACCATCTGATGGAGCGGCTCGCGTACGCGACGTCGTTGACGGCGGCGCTCGTCGCGACGTCAGAGGAGCCGGCGGACGACCCCATCGCCGCGCTGTGCGACGCGCGGGGCATCCCGGTGTTTCGCGGAAGCGAGCTCGACGTGCTCGACCGCTATCACCGGGCGGCAGAGCAGTTTCGGCTCGACGTGGTCGTGCGCATTACCGCCGACTGCCCGTTGGCCGACCCGCGGCTCATCGACCGAATGGTCAGGTTTTTTCTGGCGCACCCTTCGCAGTACGACCTCGTCACGAATCGCCACCCGCTGACGTTTCCCGACGGGCTCGATTGTGACGTGCTGTCTGCGGAGGGCCTCGCAGAGGCGTGGCGGCACGCCACGACCCCGCCGCAGCGGGAGCATACGATCCCGTACTTCTGGGAGGCCGGCCTGCGCGTCTACAACGTGGAAGACCCCGCACGCGGGTTCTGGCGGTACCGCTGGACGCTCGACTACTGGGAGGACTATCTGCTGCTTCGGCGGATCTTCGAGGCGCTGTACCAGCCGGGGCGTCTCGTGACGACCGACGAGATCATCGCGTTTCTCGAGGCGCATCCGGATGTCGCCGCGCTCAACGCCCAGTATTTGCCCGCGCATGACTGACGTCGTCGGCGGCCCGACTGTCCCCAGGGGCATCGCAGCACCTCGACGAAGCGTCCGTGGGCGGCGTCGTAGTGTGCTCGCCTCGATGCGAATCCGGAGAGGGAGACGTGATGGGCGGACGATCGCGGTCGGTGCGGGTCCCCAAACATCGCCGATGGCGCGCGCCGTGCGGGCGGCCGATTCCGCGCCCCTCCGAGCGGCTCGGTGCGGGAGGCTAGCATGATTCCACCGGTCCGGATCAGCGACCGGACGATCGGCGATGGAGCCCCCTGTTTCCTCATCGCGGAGGCCGGGAGCAATCACAACGGGCTCGAGCCTCAGGCGATTCGGTTGATCGACGTCGCCGCCGCCGCAGGGGTCGACGCGGTCAAGTTCCAGGTGTTCCGCGCGGAGCGCCTGTATCCGAAGCACGCCGGCATGAGCGATTATCTCAAGGTCGGACGCTCGATCTACGACATCATCTCCGAGATGGAGATGCCGTATGCGTGGGTGCCCGCGCTCGCGGCCCGCTGCCACGAGCACGGCATGCTGTTCATGGCGTCGGTCTTTGACGAGGAATCGGCCGACCGGTTGGCACCGTTTGTGGATGCGTTCAAGATCGCGTCGTATGAGCTGACGCACGTGCCGTTGATCCGATACCTGCTGCGCGCGGGCAAGCCGGTGATCGTCTCGACCGGTGCCGCCACGCTGGAGGAGGTCGCCGAGACCGTCGATGCCGTGCGGTCGGCGCGGCACCACGGGCTGATCTTGATGCAGTGCACCGCCGCGTATCCGGCGCCGCTCGAGTCGCTGAACGTGCGCACCATTCCTGCGATGAAGGCGGCGTTCGAAGTTCCCGTCGGGCTCTCGGATCATTCTCGCGAGCCGCTGGTGGGGCCGCTTGCCGCCGTGGCGGTGGGTGCGAACCTCATCGAGAAGCACTTTACGCTCAGCAACGAGCTGCCTGGGGTCGACCACCGATTCGCTGTCGAGCCCGCGGAGCTGCGTCTGATGGTCCAGAAGATCCGAGAGACGGAGCGCGCGCTCGGCGACGGCCGGAAGGTCGTGCACCCGGTCGAGGAGGAACTCCGGCTGTTCGCCCGGCGGAGCATTTTCGCCGTGCGCGAGATCGCGCGCGGCGACGCGCTGACCCGCGATAACATCGCGGTCCTGCGCTGCGGAAAGCTTCCGGCGGGACTGCCACCAAAGCAGTTTGACGAGATCCTCGGGAGGCGCGCACGGCGGGATATTCCGCAGGAGCGGGCGATCACATCGGACGACTATGACTGAACGGCCGGACGCGGCGCGCGGTCCGGTCGCGGTCCGGCCCGCGACGCTCGAGGACGTCAGGCGGGTATGGGAGTGGCGGAACGACCCCGAGGCGCGTGGCGCGTCGTTCACGACGCGCGAGATCCCCTTCGAAGAGCATCGCGACTGGTTCTCGCGCGCCGTGGCCGACCCGCGGCGTCGGATGTTCGTGATCCTGGCTCATGGCCGGGCCGTCGGCTACGTGCGGTTCACGCTCGACGACGACCGCGCCGAGATCAGCGTGGGCGTCGATGCGCTGGAGCGTGGGCGCGGCTACGGCACCGTGGCGATTGGCATCGCCTCGGACCTGGTGCTGACGGGACCCGTGCGGCGCGTCGTCGCGCACGTGAAGACCGACAACCCCAGATCTCGCGCGACGTTCGAGCGGGCCGGGTTCGTGCTGGACGGCACCGCGCAGATCGCCGGCGTCGAGGCCTGGGTGCTTGTGTATCGCCGGCGCCGGGATTCCGACTGGGGCCGCGCGGACGCGGCGCCGAGGGCATCACGCGCGGTCCTGTTTCGCGTCGACGCGACCGCGACGAGCGGGTTGGGGCATCTGCAGCGGTGTCTCTCGCTCGCGCTGGCGCTGCGGGGCGACGGCATCGCCTCGACGTTCCTCGCCGACAGCCATCCGGAGGCGGAGCGCAGGATTGCCGCCCTTGGGTTTGACTTCGCACCGCTGGAGCAGGCGCGCCCCGGCAGTCCCGACGACGTCGCCCGCACGCTCGACAGCGCGGTGCACGTTGGAGCCACCCACATCCTCGTGGACTCGTATCACGTCGATACGGAGTACCTGGCGCGTTTGCGTGACAGCGGCGGTGTCGTCGCGGCGATCGACGACCTTGCGGCGTACCCGTTTCCGTGCCAACTCGTCGTCAACGGTGGCGCGCACGCCGAGACGCTGCCGTATCGATCCCTGGGCGACGCCCGGTTCCTCCTTGGGCCCCGGTACGTCATGCTCCGGCCGGAGTTTCGGAACGTGCCTGTCCGCGCGCCGCGGCCAGAGGTGCAGAACGTGCTGATCGCGGTCGGTGGCGCGGACCCGCGCGGGCTGCTCTCGATTCTGCTCGAGGCGGCGGGTCTGCTCCCGGAACAGTGCGTGGTGACGGCGATCACCGCGCCAATGTTCGCCCATCCGGAGGTCGTCGACGCCGCCGCAGCGCGCTGCGCCAGGCCGGTCCGACTGGTGCGGGATCCCCCCTCGGTACGCGAGCTCATGGTGGAAGCTGACCTCGCGCTCTCTGCGGGCGGGCAGACGATGTACGAGCTTGCCGCGGCGGGAACTCCGACGGTCGCCGTCGCCGCGGCTGACAATCAGATCGCGAGCGTGCGCGCAATGGCGGACGCAGGAGTGGTCCGCGCGGTGAGCGGCGCTAACGACGCGTCGCTTCGCGCCCAGGTTAGCGACGTTCTTGTCGAGCTGCTGCCGCGGCCGGACCTCCGTGCCGCGATGGCGGCCGCCGGGCGCAGACTGGTCGACGGCTGCGGGGCCGAGCGCGTCGCCGAGGTGCTGATCTCCCTGCGCCCGTCCGCGAAGAGGGCGGGCGCTCCGTGACGGGTTCGACCGGCCCGTCGGGTGCGCCCAACGGCGTAGTCGGCGACATCCTGCCGCACGGGCGCATCGGCGCATCCGATGCTGGCCGGCGCGGTGATCTCCCGCGGGACGCCGTCTACGCGGTCTGCGTGCGCGCCGACGATGTCCGACGCGTGTTGTCGGAACCGTCGCTGCAGCATCGGGTAAACATCCTCGTGGCCGTGACCCCCGAGGCTGCCTATCAGTGTGTTCGGGACGGACATCCCTACGTCGTGCTGGAGGAGTTTTTCGACGAAGCGGTGTTTCGCCGACTCATCGAGCCGGTGCTCGCGCTGCAGATGAGCTGGCTGGACTCGGTGGACGCGCTGCTGGCCGAGTCCGTACCGGTGTTTGGCGAGGCCGGGTTCAAGCCCGCACGCATGCACGGATTCTTCCTCAAGATTCTCAGCGACGAAATGCTGATGTGTGCCTACGCGTTGGTCCACTTCTTTGTGGGCGCGCAACCTCGCGAGGTCGTGTACATCGAGGACGTCTCGACCGACCGCTTTGGGCCGGAGCTGTTCTTCGATCATCGCTCGGTGCACGCGGCGATTCTTCCGGCGTGCGCGGGCGCCTACGGGATTCCGCTCACCCGCCTGCCGGCTGAGCCGGCGCAACGGGGCTCGGCGTCCGGGACCGGGCTGCGCCAGCGGGGCGTTCGCATGCTGTCGTCTCGGCAGAAAGCGGGCCTCCGCATCGTCCGGTCCCTCGGGCCGGCCGGTCTGCTGCGTCGCCTGACCCGTGCCAAGACCGCCTCTTTACTCGTGTTCAAGCAGGGCTTCGACGTGTCCCTCGTGGCGCGGTTTGCGCTGCGGCAGGGATGGCAGTGCCGAGAATTCGCAGAGGTGGTCTCAGCGCAGCGGGCGGACGAACCGGCACCCCCCGAGCTGTCGGCGTCGTTGTCCGGATGCTGGGAGCGGGTCGCGTCCGAACCGGCGATTCGCCGTCCCTTTCAGTGGGTCGGGGTGGACCTGTGGCCGGTGGCCGAGCCCCGCCTCCGGCACTGGTGTCAGCACGTCATTCCCATCGGATGGAACGCGTTCACGGGTGCGCACGCCGGCCTTCGCACGCGCCGGCCGGTCGCGCTGTTGGTGTCCTCGCCCTACAGCGCGGTGGATCACGGCGTGCTGCACGCCGGCCGCGTGCTCGGCGTGCCGATCGTCACGTACCAGCATGGGGGGTTTGAAGGCAGCTGTGCGTTCGCGCTGCACGAGATGACTGATCTGCGGGCCTCCGATCACCGATTCGTGTACGGCCCCGGTGTTGAGGCGTACTATCAACACCCCGGGTTTCGGTATCCCGGCGCACGCGCGCAGGTGCGGAGCGTGGGGTCCGCGCGGCTCGACCGTCTTCGCGTTGGGCCCTCCGCGCCACGGGTCGCGGCGCTTCGGCGGCGCCTGGGCGTGGCCGCGGGACAGCCCGCGGTGGTCTATGTGCCGACGATGTATATGCGGTATCGGCGGTATCTCGGATGTGGAGACAACGGGAACGTGCCGTATTTTCAGCTGCAGGCGCGGATGGTCGAGCTCATGCGCGAGTTTCCCGAGGTCCGCTTCATCTATAAGGCGTTCCCCATGCTCGAGCCCGATCCGATCATCCGGTTGATCGCCGATCGGTGCCCGAACTGTACGGTCGTGACCCGCGTCCCGCTGCCGGAACTGCTGTGGGCGTCCGACCTTCACGTCATCGATATGCCCTCGACAGGATTGCTGGAGGCGCTGCTGACGCCCAAGCCCATCGTCATTCTGGCCGACCGGCGTCACAACGGTCTGCTGCCCGAGGCCCGGGAGCTGCTGCGTAAGCGGGCCGACGTGACGACGGATCCCGACGCCTTTTGCGCTCGGGTGCGGGCGCGGTTGCAGTCGAAGGAGTTTGCCGAGGTTGCGACTCCCAATCAGGAGTTTCTGCTCGCCTACGGGTTGTTTCGGGACGACGGGGCAAGCGCGGCGCGGGCGCTCGCTGCGCTCGAACAGCTCGGCCGCGCCGCCCGATCACGGGTTGAGGGCGGTGGTCCCTAAGGGGGTGCGGGGCCGCGGCCGTCGCTTAGAGGCGCTGTTTCGATGGGCGGAGAATATGCTGTCGGTTGGTGAGCGCTGCGGGCGAGGGGGCTATCCGATTGCAGGTCGTGATTCTGGCGGGCGGATACGGCACTCGGTTGAGCGAGGAAACGACCGTGCTGCCGAAGCCGATGGTGGAGATCGGCCACAAGCCGATGCTGTGGCACATCATGAACCTCTACGCCTTCCACGGGTTTCGCGAGTTTGTCGTGGCGCTCGGCTACAAAGGTGAGGTCATCAAGCACTACTTCCTCAACTACTACCACGATCAGAGTGACCTTCAGATCGACCTGAAGACTGGCAGCGTCCGCGCGATCCGCAGCACGCCCAGCGACTGGACCGTTCGGTTGGTGGACACAGGTCTGCACGTGCAGACCGGCGGACGGCTCGCCCGGCTCCGAGACGTGGTGGGCGGCGAGACGTTCATGCTCACGTACGGAGACGGCGTCAGCGACGTCGACATCGGACGGCTGCTAGAGTTTCACCGGGCGCACAAGAAGATCGCCACGGTGACGTCGGTGCGCCCCGTCGCGCGGTTCGGGGAAATCGTGCTGGATGGCACGCGGGTCGCGAGCTTCAAAGAGAAGCCGCAGGTCGGCGAGGGCGCGATCAACGGCGGCTTTTTCGTCTTTGAACCGCGCGTGTTCGACTACCTGCATGGGGATGATACCGTGCTTGAGGGGACGCCCCTTGAGACGTTGGCCCGGGAGGGGCAGTTGATGGCGTTCCAGCACGACGGGTTCTGGCAGTGCATGGATACGATGCGGGACAAGCAGGTGCTGGAGAAGCTGTGGGCCACGGGCAACGCGCCGTGGGCGCGGGCGGCGTCGCGATCGGCCACGCTGCCGCGACGCTGAGCATGGGGTCGGTCGCGGCCGCGACCACGTTCGGCGGCGCATACCGCGGCAAGACAGTCCTGATCACCGGACACACGGGCTTCAAGGGCTCGTGGCTGGCGACGTGGTTGCTCGAGTTGGGGGCCCGCGTCGTCGGCTACTCCGCGTATCAGCCGTCCGTCCCCAGTCACTTTGACGCGTGCGGGCTCGCGAGCCGGGTTGTCGACGTGACCGGAGATATCCGCGACCTGAAGCACCTCCGCGCGGTGTTCGCGGAGCACCGCCCCGAGGTCGTGTTCCATCTCGCGGCCCAACCGCTCGTGCGGCGGTCGCTCGAGGATCCCATAACGACGTTTGAGACGAACGTCGGGGGGACCGTGAACATGTTGGAATGTCTCCGGGAGTCCGACGCGGTCGCGGCGGCGGTCATCGTCACGAGCGACAAGTGCTATGAGAACATGGGGTGGCCCTGGGGATATCGCGAGACCGATCGGCTCGGAGGCCAGAGTCCGTACAGTGCGTCCAAGGCGTGCGCAGAATTGGCCTGTCACGCCTACGCCCGGTCGCTGCTCGCGGGCCGGCGTGTGCGGTTGGCCACTGCCCGTGCGGGCAACGTGCTCGGCGGCGGCGATTGGGCGCAGGATCGCATCGTCCCCGACTGCGTGCGCGCATGGTCGGGCGGACGGGTCGCGCGGATTCGCAGCCCGCGCGCCACGCGGCCGTGGCAACATGTGCTCGAACCGTTGAGCGGTTACCTGTGGCTTGGGGCGACGCTGCTTGCGTCGCCGAGTTTTCACGGTGAGGCGTTCAATTTTGGGCCTCCGGCCAGCGCGTCCGTGTCCGAACTGATCGACACGATCAGCCGTCAGTGGGAGGGCGCCGCCTGGGAAATCGATTCCGCGGCGGTCAACGTTGGCGAAGACGTCCTCCTGCAACTCGCCTGCGACAAGGCGCTTCACATGCTCGGGTGGCGGACGGTGCTGACGCTCGAGGAGATCGCACGGTTTACCGTGGAGTGGTACCGGACGTACTATGCCAGGCCGCATGAGGCGTTTGAGGTGTCGCGCGTCCAGATCGCGCGCTACACCGCCGATTGCGCGGCGCGCCGCCTTCCGTGGGCCGGGGCGGGAGACGCCGCGTGATTCACGACGTCGTGGTCCAACCACTCACGCAGATCGCCGACGCCCGCGGCAAAATCATGCACATGCTTCGGTCGGATTCCCCGCTGTTCCGGGGGTTCGGCGAGGTGTATTTTTCGCTGACGAACCCGGGCGCCGTGAAAGCATGGCGGCGGCACCGCCGGATCGTGCAGCAGCTAACGGTGCCGATCGGCACGGTGCGATTCTGCCTTCACGACACGCGGGCCGATTCGGCCACGCGAGGGGTGACCCAGGTGCTGGAGGTGGGCGAAGCCGCGTATCTGCTGATCCAGATCCCGCCCGGCATCTGGTACGGCTTCCAGGCGCTCGGAGACCGGCACGCCCTCGTAGCGAACTGCACAGACCTACCATACGATGCGGGCGAGGTGGAACGCCTCGACCCGTTTGACGCGACGATGCCCGCCCCGTGGTCTCCGGGGTAGGCGTGCGCGCGCTGCCCCGCCGTTCTCCGCGTACTTCGTTCGCCGCTTATTGGCGCGTTGTGCCGCCGGCACGACCATGGTGACGTCGCGGGCCCGCCGGCTCGTCATGAAGAGCGCCGCCGCGTACAGCGGGACGAACGTGCTCGCACAGGTGGTGACGTTTCTCTCCGGGTTCGCCGTGCGCCGTCTGCTGCCCCCGGAGGTGATGGGCACCTGGAACTTTGTTGTCCTCGCGCGCGGGTATGTGCAGCCGATCACGCTCGGCGCGCTGGCGGGGGCGTTGCGGGAACTTTCGATTCTGAAAGGGCGGAACGAACCCGCCGAAGAGGTCAGCTGCCGCTCCGTCGCGCTTTGGTTCTCGCTCGTGGAAGCGGCCGTGCTGGCGGTGGGGCTGTGGGCGTACACCTACTGGCATCTGGCAACCTTTGACCGCCTGAAGGTCGCGGCGCTCGTCGTGACAGGCGTGCTGGTCATCCTCGGCAAGGTCCAGGAAGCCTACATCACGTTCTTCCAGGGCGCCCAACTCTATGTCGCCCTCAGCCGTGTGCTGCTGGTGACCACGGTCCTGTATGCGGTCGCGCTCCCTGTGGGAGCGTACGCGGCCGGCCTGCCGGGACTCCTGGTGGCGGCGATTGTGGCCGAGCTGTGTCGCGGGCTCTGGAGTTACCTTGCGGGCAACCGGGCGGGGCTCACGACGGCGTGGATGTTCGACACGCGAATGTGGAAGCGCCTGGTGTCGTACGGAATCGGCTTTCGGATGGCGGACTACCCGCAGGTGTTCTTTCTGTCGCTCGACGTGTTGTGGGTTTCCCGGCTGCTTGGGCTCGGGCCGCTCGCACTGTACGCCCTCGCGAAAAGCTTCTACTCCCAAGCTTCGGATGTCACGACCCGCATGGGCACCGTGCTGTCGACGCGCACGCTGATGCAGCATGGAGAGGGAGTCGGTCGGGAGAAGATCGGGAAAGACATGCTGCGATTCATGCAGTTTCAGTTATTTGTGTCGATCCCGCTCGTGTCCTGGGCGGTCGCGGCGGCGGCGCCGTTTCTGATCCGCCACATCACGCCGCTGTACAGCGACAGCGTGCCGGTCCTGTTGGTGCTGCTGCTCTGTTCATTTTTCATCTCGAACAACAACAACATCTACGTGCTGTGGCTCGCCGATAAGCGTCTCGTCTCCTACGGTCTCTCGAACTTGTTCGGGGTGCTGGCGACTGGCGGGTCGATCGCCCTGATGTGGTTTGTCCTCGGCCGCGTCACGCTGCGCGACGTGGCGGTGGGCACAGTCATCGGCTACGCATTGTATTTTGTGTATATGGTGTTTTCCGCCGGGCGGGAAATTTGGGGGATCAAGACGTCGTGGAAGGTGTTGTTGCAGGCCGCGTGCGCCTCCGGCTGGACGGCCGGCGTGCTCTGGCTGTTTGGTCGTGCCGGGGGTGAACGGGTTGGGTGGGAAGCGGACCTGGTGCACTCCGCAGCCGTAGCGCTCGGTACTCTGATCGTGCTCGCCCCGTTGATTGTAGCGGGCGTTTGGGTGACGGGGAGCAGCGCCGATCTGCTGCGGTGGATCGGCCGCCGCGGGCGCGCCGAACCCGTCCGCGGTGGGCCGTAATCGAGCAGCGTGCACAGGTATACGCGCGTCGCTCGGGATGCACGGTTGCCGCGCGTCGCGTCGTCGTCGACCCCGATGCACCGCGCGCTGCGGCGTGCGCGGAGGGGCTTCCTTACTATCTGTCGAATATCGGGCACCGCGACTGATCGGCGCGCGCGCGGCGCCGTTGGTGAGTCCGATAACCCCGTGAGGGTCAGTGGAGGAACACCGCGTCAGGAGGACGAGGATGGGGGTTCGTGGGGACAGCGGTGGGAAGGCGGCTGTCCACGCGTTCATCCCCGCCAGACGCGGGTCGAAGCGGGTCCCCCACAAGAACCTGATCTTGGTCAACGGCAAGCCCCTGATCGCGTACACTATCGAGACGGCCCTGCAAAGCGGTGTGTTCGAAGGAGTCATCGTGAATTCCGAGGATGACGAGATACTCGCCGTGGCTCGTTCGTACGGTGCCGACACCTATCTGCGGCCCCCCGAGTTGGCGAGCGACACCACGTATATCATCGAGATCATCCAGGAGATGATCCGCGCGCTTGAGTGGTCCGACGACACGGTACTTGGGGTCTTGTTTCCGACGTGCCCGTTGCGGACGGCGCAGGACATCCAGGGAGCGTATCAACTGTTCCGAGAGCAGGGCGGGGCGACGCCCGTGGTCAGCGTGACCAGTTACGAGTACCCTATCCAGCTGGCGCTGAACATTGCGGAGGATAACCGCCTCGACCCAGTGTTCCCCGAAGACTACCGGCGGTCGACGCGGCACAACGACCATCGTCGAATGTACCGCGCCAACTTTGCGATCATTTTCAACACGGTCGGCGAGCTCAAAACGCAGACCAATTTGATCGGGCGGCGGCCGATCCCGTACATCGTGCCGCCAGAGCGAGCGATCGACGTCGACGACCCGCACCAGATGCTGTTCATCGAGACGATCCTGAGCGGGCGCGCGGCTTCCACGAAAAACCATGCCGGCGCGTGACGACGCGTTTGTCGTCCTGACGTCGGCCGATGTCTATGACAGCTTCAAGAATCAGTTGCGTGAATTGGGTGACCCGCGGTGCGAGTGGCTGCGGGTGGATTTTACCTCGCCTCCGGACAATCTTTCCGAGTTGTTAGCTCGCGCGGACTGCGTTATCTCGCGCGTCGACCTGACGGACGACCAATACCGGCGCGCGCCTCGTCTCAAACTGTTTCAGCTGCCGATTGCCGGGTACGAACAGATCGACCTTGCGCGTGCGGCGCGTCACGGGGTGATCGTCGCCAACAACGGGGGGTCGAACGCCGTCTCTGTGGCGGAGCACGTATTTTTGCTGGCACTCACACTGTTTCGTCACCAGCGGTTTCATCATGCGACCGTCGTCGACGGATCGTGGGTCAATCGGAAGCACGAGAACATTGAACTCCTCGACAAGACGATGGGGATCGTGGGGCTCGGGCATGTCGGGCGTGCGGTCGCGGTCCGCGCCAGCGCATTTGGGATGCGCGTCCTGTACGACGACATTCGCCCGGCGGATCCCGAGTTCGTGCGGGCGCACGCGCTTGAGGCGTGCCCGTTCGAGCACCTGGTGCGGGCGTCCGATGTGCTGACCCTCCATGTTCCGCTGACGTCCCGGACGCGGCACATGATCAACCGCGACTCGCTCGGGTGGATGAAACCGACGGCCGTCTTGATCAATGCAGCGCGCGGAGGCATCGTCGACGAAGAGGCGCTGTACGAGGCGCTCACCGAGCGTCGGTTGCGAGGTGCCGGGCTCGACGTGTTTGAGGCGGAGCCTCCTCGGCGGGACTCTCCGCTGCTCGCGCTCGACAACGTGGCGCTGTCGCCGCACGCCGGGCCGAGCCACGAATCGCGGTTTCGGATGGTGCAGCACGTGGCGGCGAACGTCGCGCGGGCCGCCCGCGGCGAGCCGCCCCTGTACGGGGTGGTCGACTATGGGCCCGAGGGTGGTGAGTAGGCCGTGGCCGCCGGCATGCGGATGCGCATCGGCATTAACGGGTTCGGCCGGATCGGACGCGCGATCGCCCGGATCAACCTCGAGCGGGACGTGTTCGATCTGGTGGCCGTCAATGACATCAACCCGGATCTCGGCAACGTCGCCTACCTGTTGAAGTACGACTCGACATACGGGCGGCTCGCGCGCGACGTACGGGTAGAAGGGCCCGATACGCTCGCGGTCGAGCGCGCGCCTTCGATCCGCGTATCACGACACCACGAGATTGACGCGGTGCCGTGGAAGGCCGACGCCGTCGATCTGGTGATCGACGCGTCCGGGATCGAGCACAACCTGCCCGCGCTGCGCCGGCTGGCTGATCAGGGCGTGCGGCACTGCGTCGTGACCAACGCGCCAGACGAACAGTTCGTCGACCGGTTTGTCATCTTCGGGGTGAACGAGACCGACATCCGGCGCGGCGATTTCGTGCTCTCGGCCAGCATCTGCGATGCGGCGGCATTCGCGCCTGTGGCGCTGCTGTTGGAACGTCACTTCGGGATCGAGTACGGCTCCCTGACCACTCTGCACCCGTGGCTCAGCTACCAGCGGCTGCTGGACGGCCCGTCGTTTTCGTTTTCGGACCCCGGCAGCATCCACTCCGCTTATGCGCTGGGGCGCGCGAGCACGCTGTCGCTGATCCCAAAGACGACCTCATGCCTGCGGGCGTCGGCCAAGGTGCTGCCCGGCATCGACCGCAAGTTTGTGTCGCTGTCGTATCGGGTGCCGACCACGATCGTGTCGTCCGCCGATCTCACGGTGAAACTGTCTCGGGACGCGTCCCGAGACGACGTGATCGGCGTGTTCGAGGCGGCGGAGCGTACGCAGGCGTACCCCGTCATCGCGAACAACTACCAGGCGCTGGTGTCCGTCGATTTTGCCGGGGTTGAGCACTCCGCGGTGGTCGACCACCGGTGGACGATGGTGCACGGAGACGCGCAGCTCAAGCTCGTGCTGTGGTACGACAACGAATGGGGGTACGGGTCCCGCGTGGTAGATATCGTCTCGCGTCTGGCCCGGCTCGATGCGGAGTAACGGCTTGCGTGCTGCGCCGCGACGCGGGGGTTCGCCATGCCGGTAGGGGCTGCGCGCACGCCCGGGGGCAGCGTGCGCGCGCTGATCGCGAGCTGCGGCCACAAAGGGTACCTCTCGCCGGGCGAGGCGTCCAGAAGCATCGCACGCGGGCTCCGCCGCGGCAGCGAGCGGTTCGCGATCGAAATCGCACCCATGGCCGACGGCGGCGATGGGACGATCGAGGTCCTGGTGTCCGCGCGGGGCGGACGCGTGGTGGAGGTGTCCGCGCACGATCCGCTGTTTCGCCCGCGGCGTGCGCGCCTCGGGCTGCTCGACGGCACGCCGGCGGCTGCCGTCATCGAGATCTCCGAGGCGGCCGGGTGGAGGCTCCTGCGCCCCCACGAACGGCAGACGATGGTGGCGACGTCCTACGGCGTGGGCGAGCTCATTCTCGCCGCGGTCGCCCGCGGGTACCGCCGCGTCATCGTCGGGCTGGGCGGGTCCATCGTCAGCGACATGGGGATCGGCATGGCGCAGGCCCTGGGCGTTGAGTTCCTTGACCGGCGCGGTGCCGTACTGCGCCCCATCGGGACTCCCGGGTTCAACGCGCTGAGTTTGGTCGACATCGCCGGGGTGCGCCTGGATCGCCTCAAGGTGTCCCAGGGCGTCCCGGAGATCGTCGTCGCGTCGGATGCGGATATCCCGCTCCTGGGCCCGCGGGGGCAGGCGCGCTCATTCGGGCCGCAGAAGGGTGCCAGCGTCTCGGAGATCGCCTACCTCGACGCGGGATTTGCCAACCTCGCGCGGGTGTTACGCCGACAGACCGGTCGCCGCGTCGACGTTCCGCTGGCCGGGGCGGCGGGCGGGTTGGGTGCGGGGCTGTTGGGATTTCTGGGGGCGACGCTGGTGCACGGCGCCGAGCTGGTTGAGCGGGAGATCGGCCTCGCGGCATGGATCAAACGTCACGACGTCGTAATCATCGGGGAAGGCCGTCTCGACCGCACGACCCTGCTGTCGAAGGGGCCGGCTCACGCGGGGGCGGTCGCCAAGCGCTTGGGGCGCCGCGTGGTGGCCGTGGTCGGGACCGTGGAACCCGGCTTCCGGGCGCCGTTCTACGACGAGGTCATCGCCTGCGACGGCAGGGTCCGGCCGGGCGAGTTGTCCGCCGCGATCATCCGCGATCGACTGGAGCGCGCCGTCGTGAGAGCCGCCCCAGGAATCGCGCGGCGGGCGGCATCGGCATCGCGGAACGGGCGTCGACCGTCCTGAGACTCGGGAGGTTCAATCAATGGCGCGGGTAAACCGGGCGATCGAGCTGCTGGAGCGGGGGCAGCCGGTCTACTACACAAGTACGCACGTGCTGACCCACGAGAGCGGCGTTGCCATGGCCAAGACGTGGGCGGACTACATCCGCATTGACTCCGAGCACGGACCGTTCGACATGACCGCACTCGGGACATTCATGCAGGGACTGATCGACGGCGGGCCGACGCGCAGCGGCCACCGCACCCCCGCGGTGATCGCGGAATTGCCGTTCGACGGCATCGATGAGTACGTCGTGTACAGCAACGCGTGGATGATCAAACAGGCGCTCGCCCAGGGCGTTCATGGATTGATCCTCTGTCACGCGGAGACGCCGGGGGCGGTCCGCGCCTACGTGGAATCAGCGCGATACGTATTTCAATCGCTCGGGGTCGGCCGCGGACTCGGCAAGGGCCGGCGGGGCCATGGGGGGCAGGGGATGGCCTCGAAGGTGTGGGGCATCTCCGAGGACGAGTATATGGAGAAGGCCGACGTGTGGCCGCTCAACCCGAACGGGGAGCTCCTGCTGGGAATCAAGATGGAGAATGCGCGCGCGCTCGTGAACTGTGAAGTGAGCGCGCGGGTGCCCGGGATCGCGTTTGGCGAGTGGGGGGCCGGCGACCAGTCGATGGAGCAGGGATACCGAAAGCGGCCGGTGCCCCTGCCTCCCGACCTGCAGGCTGATCTCGACCGCGTCTGGAAGGCGTGCGCGGACGCCGGAATCTCGTTTCTGACGATTGTGACCCCGGAGGACATCAAGGCGCAGATCGACCGCGGGCTGAAATTCTGCCGCGCGTATGACCCGAAGGCGGCCGAGATCGGACGGTTGCACACCAAGCGCACGATGCCGGTCTGAACGGCGGCGGGCCGAGGCGTCCGGAGTCGGCGGTGGGCGGGCATGGAGATCGAGAGCTTCGAGGGCGAGTGGCACGGGATTCCTTTTGATGGCATTCCCGCTGTCCCCGACGGGGCCGCGGCATTCTACGGCGCGTTCTACGATCGGCTTCTCGCCGGGGGGATTTCCCTCGACCCCGCGTGGGTGTGTGCGCGGTTGAATCTTGCAGCGTGGATCGAGACTGCGGTGCTGCGATCCCGACCAGGTGCCGGTGCGCCCGGAGGCACCGTGCTCTCGCTGGGTGCGGGGCTGGGGACGATGGAGCAGGTGTGGCTTGAGCACGGCTACCGGGTTTCGGTGCAGGAGTGCCAAGCTTCTTCGCTGGGGCCGTTCCGCGAGGCGCATCCGGAGGCGCCGGTGTACATCGGGGACGCCCGACACGTCGATGCGCCTCCTGGTACGTTCGATGTCGTCGTACTCTCGGCGATCGAGCACGTCTACGACCGGCGGGGCTACGAGGACCTGCTGCACGAGACCGCGCGGCTGCTGGCGCCCGGCGGCGCCGCTGTGATGATCACCGTGGCGAACCTGTCGTTCGGGGGGATCTTCAGGGGGCTGGCCAAGCGCGCGCTGATTCAGGCACGCGGGGACGTGCGCGCGCACCGCGTCGTGCGATTGGGATGGAAGCGTACGACGCGGGAGCACCTGCGCCCTGGGCTCCGGGCGGGCCTACGACCCGAGACGCTTGTCACGTTCGACGATGAGTTTCGGGTGACCGAGACACTCCGGCCGTCGGCTGCGGGGATGCTGCCCTTGCGGCCGCCGAAGCTCGCCGTGATCTGGAGCCGCGTGTGACGCGCACGGCGCCGTCGGGGCATGCCGCGGTGCGTGTGCGCCGCGGATGACGGGGATGTCGGCGAAGAGCCACGATGACCCGCCGACGCTAGTCCTCGCGACGTCCGGGGCGCGGGATCTTCGGGCCGTCCTGCATGGGGCCGGGATCGCCGAGGTCATCGCGCTGATCCCCGAGTACGGGACCCTCGTGCGCCTGGAGGCGGAAGTGGACGGAGTCGCCGTGCGTCGTCGCATCGATGCCGATCTGCGGGCCGCCGCAGACGATCTGCGGCGGCCCTTTCTCGAACTCACGGCGATGTTCGGCAGGCGCTACGACTCGCTGGCATGGTGGGCGAGCGGCATCGCCGAGCGCAACACGAACGGGAGCGATCTGTTTCTCCATTGCTGCTACCTGTGGCTTGCGCGGCAGTATCTGGACGAGCGGCGCAGCGTGTGCATCGTGTGTGATGCGCCGGCGCTGCGGTCCTTGATCATCGATCTCGCCCGGGCACGGAACTACCGAGTCCGAACCGCCGGACGGCACCGGCCGCGTCTGCACGACTCGTCGCTGTGGCCCCTTGCGACGCTGGTCTGGAAGAGTGCGTCCCTCCTGGCTCGGTGGCTCGCCGTCGTCGCCGTGCGGGGCCGCGGAGCGCGGCGCAGCGCGACCCCGGATGTGCTGTTGAGCACGCGAGTGGACCAGGGGAGTATCGACCAGGCCGGATCCGTCCACGACCGGTACCTGCCGTTGCTCCCGTCCCTCTACGCGTCGAAGCGGCTCTCGTGCGTGACCGTGCTCACAATCGCTGAGCCCTTCCGAGTCTTTTTGGCCATGATCCGGCGCCTGCGGCGGTCTCCCGACTGCATCGTGCTCGAAGAGCATCTCCGCCTGTGGGATCTGACGTTTCCCGCGCTCATGTGGGCGCGGCAGCGAACGTTTCGCTTCCGTGGGGCGACGCTGCACGGCCTCGATGTCTCGCGGCTGTTCGATGCTTCAAACCGCACCGAGTCCCTGTCGGTGATGTCCACGCTGCACTATCCGCTGATGCGGCGTCTTGCGGGCGACGGCATCCACCCGCGGCTCATGGTGCTGCCGTTCGAGAACATGGTGTCGGACAAACTTACCATCCTCGGGGTCCGCCGCTTCATGCCCCGCACCCTGGTATACGGATTCTGCCACAACCCGCTGAAGCGCAACGTGCTGCCGTGGTATACGGATCGCCACGAGCGGGACATTGCACCGCTCCCAGATCGCATCGTCTGCAACGGTGTGCGGTACCGGGACATCCTGGTGCGCGAAGGGTACGCGCCCGAGCGGGTTGTCGTGGGGGCGGCACTGCGGTATGCTTATCTTCACCGCGGCGGAGCCGTGCCGTCGTTCCGTGCGCCGTCGTCCGTCGGCGGCGCGCCCCGGGTCCTCCTGGTGTTGACGACGAAGCGGGACGGCACGGCGGAGGTGATTGACAAGTTTGTCGCAGCGCTCGCGGTCATCTCCAACGCCGCGGTCATCGTGAAGCCGCATCCGTTTGCCCGTGAACTCGCGGACGGGGTGGTCGCGGCTCTCGGTGCGCGCGTGCGTGTCGTCGACGGTACGATGGAGGAGGCGCTCGCGGAGAGCGACGTGGTGGTATGCGCGGCGTCCGGAGCCGTGCTCGAGGCGGCCCTGGCCGGCAAGCGCGTCGTTCGGATCTCTCCCGAGTCTCAGCTCGACATGGATCCGCTGGCGTGGTTCGAGGAGTTCGAGCCCGCGGTGTCCTCACCGGATGCGCTTGCCCGCCGGTTGGTTGAGGTCCTGTCCGCGAAGGGAACTCCGCCCGCGGACGCGATGGAGTTGTCGAGCTTTTTTGCCCCACCCACGGAGGTCTATATGGAGGTATTTCTGCCCATGACAGGCGTCGGCGCGAGCGCATGATCCGCGTGTCGCAGCCGGTCGTCGGAGACGGGGAGTACGAGGCCGTCAAGGCCGCCCTGGACCGGGGCTACTACGGCCACGCGGAGAAGGTGAATGAATTCGAAGACCGCCTTCGCGAGTTTCTCGGTGCAGAGCATGTCGTCTGCGTCGGCAACGGCACCGCCGCGCTGCACCTCGCACTGGCCACGCTCGGGCTGGGTCCCGGCGACGAAGTTGTGCTTCCGTCGCTCACGTTTGTCTCGTCGTTTCAGGCCGTCAAGGCGACCGGCGCCACGCCGGTCGCCTGCGACGTGGTGCCCGAGACGCTGGCGATCGATCTGGAAGACGTGGAGCGGCGGCTCACGTCCCGGACCAAAGCGGTGATGCCGGTCCACTACGCGGGGAATCCGTGCGACATGGATCGCATCATGGAGTTCGCGACACGGGCTGGGATTCGGGTTGTTGAGGACGCGGCGCACGCGTTCGGTTCGGTGTACCGCGGCCGGAAGATTGGGAGCTTCGGTGATGTCGCGTGCTTCAGTTTCGATTCGATCAAAAACATCACGTGCGGGGAGGGCGGGGCAGTGGTGTGCGTCGACCCGACCCTGGCCGACCGGATGCGCCGCAAGCGATCGCTCGCCATGGTTCGTCCGGCTCCGACGGAGCCTGGCTGGAAGGGCCGCGGGTGGCGGTACGAAGTCTCGGAGCTCGGGTTCAGGTACCACATGAGCAACATCAACGCCGCGATCGGGCTTGCGCAGCTCACGAAAGTCGACGCGTTCATCGCGAGGCGCCGCGAGATCTGCCGGCGCTACGACCGGGCGTTCGCCGACGTGCCCAGCATCCGGACGTTGACGATCGATTACCGGCATGCTGCTCCCCACATTTACGTGATCCGCGTGCTGGACGGCCGGCGCGACGCCCTCATGCAGGCGTTGAAGGATCGTGACATCGAGACCAGCGTGAACTACGTACCGAATCACCTGCAGCCGTATTTCCGCGAGCCTGGGTTGGTGCTGCCGGTGACGGAGGCCGTCTACGGAGAGATGCTGACGCTGCCGCTGCACTGCGCGCTGGCCGATCAGGATGTCGCACTCATCATCGACATCATTCGGTCGTTCATGGGCGCCTCCGAGAGGCGGGATGCCCACGCCTGAGGTCAGCGTGATCGTGAACTGCCTTAACGGGGAAGCCTACCTGCGCGAGGCACTCGACAGCGTTCTCGCGCAGACGTACACGGACTGGGAGGTTGTGTTCTGGGACAACGCATCCACCGACGCGACCGGTACGATTGCGAAGAGTTACGGAGATCGAGTCCGATATTTCAGAAGCGGGGAGACCCACCCGCTCGGCAAGGCGAGGAACCTCGCGATCCAGCAGGCCCGCGGTCGTTACCTCGCGTTTTTGGACAGCGACGATCTCTGGTTTCCGCGCAAGCTCGAGAAGCAGGTGGCGGTGTTCGACCGCTCGCCCCGGCTTGGGTTCGTCTACTGCGACACGATCTTTTTCGACGCGAAGCGTGAAATGGGTCCGGTGTACGGGCGCCACAAGCCGCCGCGGGGCATGGCATTCCGCGAGCTGCTGGGCGATTACTTCCTCTCGCTCGAGACCGTCGTCGTGCGTCGGGAGGCGCTCGAGAGCCTGCCGGAATGGTTCGACGAACGGTTCAACGTGGTTGAGGAGAAGGATCTATTTCTCCGTCTCGCCCATGACTATGAGATTGACTGCATCGACGAGCCGCTGGCCAAGTGGCGCGTACACGAACAGAGCTGGACGCACACCCACTACGATCTGTTCAGCGTGGAGAACACCCTGCTGCTTGAGAAGCTTCGGGCGCGGTACCCCGAACTGGACGTCGAGTACGTCGAAGAAGTGCGCGCGTTTACAAAGAAGATTGCGTGGCAGGGTGCCCTGGCCGAGTGGAAGGCTGGCCACCCCGACCGGTGCCGGGAACTCCTCAGACCATACGCGTCGCGGTCTCCCCGGATGGCCGCCGCGTACGCCTTGAGCTACCTTGGCACGGGAGCGTTCAACTGGCTGTCGCCCGTGTATATGCGATACCGCCGGCTGCGCCCGGGGAGGGCTGCGTGACGAGCGCCGCCGGGGCGGCGTCAGGCGGACATGCCTGGGAGGGCCAGCGCGCCGCGGGCCGCGGCGTGCCCCCGGAGGCGCTGCTCGCGGGTCTTGTGGCGCTCGGCCTCGTCGCGCTACCGGTGCTGTTTGCGGTGTTCGGCGAGAACCGACTGATCGACACCGCGTCGATCCTTCTGGTGGCTGGGCAGTTGCTGGTGCTCCTGCTGCTTACGACCGCGGTTGCGGAGCGGCGGCACCCCGTGATGCTGGTGTTTGTCCTGTTTGCCTTCTTGTTTTTCCCGCTCCGCACCATGGCGCTGATCATCGATCCCCGGGGCCTGTACGACCAGTTCCTCGCGCCGGCGACGAGTGGGGACATGCACCACGCGCTCGAGTACGCGTTGGCGGGAATCGTCTGCTCGGGTTGCGGGATCATCGTGGGCGCGCGAATCGCGCACCGGTGGAGCGGCCCGGCGCGCGACGGCCGGTTGGGAATCGACGTGCGGCCGGTGCTCTCGGTCGTGGCAGCGAGCCTGCTCTTGATCGTGATCGAACTGAATCGCGTGTACGAACACCTCTACATCGGGATGGATCGACACAGCGAGGTCGCGCGGCACCTGTCCCACTTCTGGAAGTTCTACTACACCGTGCTCGATATCGACACCGGGCTGATGGTGCTGTTGGTCCTCGCCGTGGCGCAGTGGCGGTCGCTCGGACGGGGTGTGCGCACGCTGGCGTTGGTCGCAATCGTCGGATACGCTGCGACCCGTATCGTCATCAGCAGCAAGGCGGCGGTGTTCTTGATCGTGGTGTTCTGGTTCTTTGCGTGGTTGGCGCAGGACCGCGAACACCGGATCAGCCGAGCGATGATCGCGCTCGTGCTTCCCCTGATGGTGATTGGGGTGTTGAGCTTCAACGGCGCGAAAGCGATCAGACAGCATTGGGAAGCGACGCGGAACCAGCAGCTGACCCTCTATGACACGTACCGGGATCTTGACGCGGTACCGCCGGCTTCGTACCTGAACATCGTCCCGTTTTTCAACCGCCTGGAGGGGATCGACCCCCTCGTCAACGTCGTGAACGACAAGGGCCGTGACACGCGTGCGCACGTGAATCTCTTCAACGAAGGGAAATCCCTGGTGTCGCATCTGCTCCCCTGGCATCCATTCCCGATCGCGTGGATGGCCCAGGAGTACGCGGTGGTGTTCGGACACCAGCGTGAGGAGCTGTACATCAGCGGCGCGTGGTACACGACCTACATCTGGACGCTGTGGGGCGAGTTTTACGTGCTGTTCGGAGGCGTCGGAGGGCTGGTCGCGTCGGCGGTCGTGATGGGTGGGCTCGCGGCGCTGTACGGCGTCGCCGGCCGGCTGTCGGGAGTGACCGGGATGTTTGCGAGGTTTCTCTGCCTGTACGCCACGTACTCTCTGTTGCTGAGTTTCGGACTCGACTTTTTCGGATGGCAGATGCTTCAGATCGCCGCCGCAGGAACGTTCTTCTTGGGGGTCGTCTGGCTGGTGCCGCGTCTCTGGAAGCGTGCCGTGACTCCGGCGGTCGGCTGAGATGGCGATCGTTCGTCGGGCCGCGTCGCTCGGGGGACCCACGTCGTCGTGAACGTACCGGATCGGGGAGTCATCGGGCTTGCCGAGTTGTACGCTGCGCGCCGCGGGAGACCCGATTGGCAGCCCGCGCTGTTCGGGACGCGCGTGCGGTGGTATCGAACCGGTCGCCTCGCGTTCCTCGCGGGGCTGCAGGCGATGGGGGCGGTCCCGGGGCAGCGTGCCTGGATCCCCGCGTACGTCTGCCGGGCCGCGGTCGCGCCGCTCGTCCAGCGTGGGCTCCAGCTCGTGCCGTATGACATTACCGATACCTTGCAGCCCAACACCGAATTCCACGACGCCCGCCCGGCGGACCTCGTGGTGTTGCTCCATTACTTTGGTCTCGCCGGACCCGCGCAGTCCGCTCGCGAGCAGTGCCGTGCCCGGGGCGCGCACCTCATCGAGGACTGCGCCCACGGGCTTCCCGACCCGGATGCGCCGCGGCCGATGGGCCGCTCGGGGGATTTCGCGATCTTCAGCCTTCGCAAACTGCTGCCGGTGCCGGACGGTGGCGTCCTCGTCGTGAACGATCCGGCGCTGCCGCTGCCCGATTCCCCAGCCGCGCCGCCGCTGGAACCGCCGGTCCCGGCGGTGCGCCTGGCGCAACTCGTCGTCGAGTCCGTTGCGTTTCGCCTGGGATGGAACATCCTGCCGATCGAGGATCGGCTGCGGGCTCGACCGAGGGACGGGGGCGAGCCCAGCGGTGAGCCCGCGCGCGGGTCCGGACTGTCGCCGCGGTTGCTCGCGGCGATGGATATCCGCGCGCTCATCCGGCGGAGGAACGCACATTACGCGGCGCTCGCCGAGCGGCTCGCGGCCGTTCGAGGGGTGGACGTCCCGGTGCCGGTGCCTCCGGAGGGTTCCGTGTCTCAGGTGCTCCCTGTGCGCGTGTCGAACCCTGCGCGCATGTGCCGGGCGCTCCGCGCCATGGGGGTCGGGGCATCACAGTGGCCTGGTGCCGATGCGGTGCCGGACCTCGGGCTCGAAGCCTTCCCGGGGGCCCGGGCATGGTCGGAGCGAGGCCTTGTGCTGCCCGTGAACGAGAGCCTGCAGCCGCGTCATCTCGACGGAATCGCGCGTGCCGTCGAGCGCGCGGCGGCCGCGTCGTGAGCGCATCGGCGCCGCCGGGACGGAGGGCTCGGTGACCGACGCGCTGTCCCATCGGCTGGTCCACGGCGCGGAACTAGAAGCGATCACGCGCCGCGGGACGTCGGTGTACCAGCAGACCGAGTGGGCGCGGGTCGTTCAGGAAGGGGCCGGCTACCAGCCGGTCGGCGTGCTCACCGAGGCGCGTGCCCCGCTGGCGCTCGTCCCATGGTTCGAGACGCGCCGAGGACCGCTGCGTCTCATCGGGAGCCCGCTGCCCGGGTGTTTCACCCCGTTTCAGCGCCCGGTCTGGCTGGCTGAGGCGGAGGGGCGGCGGCGCGAGATCCTTGAGGGGCAGCTTCGGTTCCTGCGGGATCACGGGTACGCGTCGATCGAATGGATGCTGCCGGAGCCCGATCCGGAGTTTCTCGCGATGGCCGGCGCCACCGGTGCGCGCGTGACCGAGGTGCCCACGCTGCTCATGGACATCGACGCGTCGGTTGACGCGATGTGGAAGCGGATGGAGAGCCGAGGGCGGAACATGGTCCGCAAGGCGGAGAAAGCCGGCGTCGTGGTCGAGCGCTGCGCGGGCGGACCGTCGGACCTGGCGCTGTTTTACCGGATGCTCGAAGGCACATTTGCGAAATCCGGCCGGCGGCCGCCTCACCGGCTTCGGTTCTACCGCGCGATGCTCGAGCATCTCCTGCCGAAGGACCGCCTCCTGTTTCTGTCGGCCCGAGCGGACGACCGGATTCTCGCGATGGGGCTGTTCGTGCACGATGAGGAGGAGATCTTCTTCACGAGCGGCACGTCGCTGCCCGGGGTCGGCGCGTACGCGCCCAACAACCTGATTCAATGGTCTGTGATCCAGTTCGCCGTAGAGCGCGGGCTCAGGCGCTACGACCTCGGCGGTACCGGACGGGCCTCGATCGACCGCTTCAAGCTCAGCCTCGGCGGATACCCCCACGCGTATGTCGGAGCCACGTGGCGATCCCCCGTCATGCGCACCGTGGCGTCCGCGTACCTGCTGGCCCGACCGCTGCTCGAGCGTGCCCGTTTTCTGACGTCGCGGACTCGGTCGGGCGCTCCCGTAATGCCGACGCTCACGGTGCTGCTGTTCCACCGCATCGCGGATGGACTGGACCGGCCGTCGGACATCGACGGGAGGCTGTTTCTCCGCTGCTTGGAGCGGGTCCGGGCGGTCGGGGTTCCGGTGCAGACGCTCGCCGACGCGGCGCGTGCGCCCGCGGGGACCTCTGCGGACGCGATCTGCCTCACGTTCGACGACGGCTGGGAGAGCGATGCCACGGTCGCGCTGCCCGCGCTCGCTCGGATGGATGCTCGAGCGACGTTTTTCATTACGACGGGCCATGTCGGTACCCCATCGTTTCTGTCCTGGCCCCAGGTGCGGGAGCTCGCCGAGTCCGGGATGGAGCTCGGATCCCACACCTGTTCGCATCCGGATTTGACGCGGCTCGCTCCGGACGAGCTTCGCCGCGAGCTGCGGGCGTCTCGGGAGGAACTTCAGGAACGGCTCGGGCGGCCGGTCGATACGCTGTCGATCCCGCACGGCATTTACAGCCATCGGGTGCTCGCCGAAGCCGTGGACGCCGGCTACGCCCGCGTGTGCGTGTCTCGGCCGGGCCAGAACCCGCTTCCGCTGCGGGCGGGGCGGCCGGTGCGGAGAAACGCCCTGCACCGCGGGGTCGGCGAACCGGACCTGGCGCATCTCGTCCGGCCCGATCGCGGTACGCTGCTGCGCTGGCAGATGAGCTACACGGGGCGCGCGGTGCTCCGGAGGATGCTTTCGGACGCGCAGTACGCGCGGGTGCGTGGGGCGGCGACCGCGTACCTCGCGCGCGGGCGGGCCCGCCGGTGACGGCGTTTCTCGTGTTTTGGATCTCCGCGGCCCTGCTCGCGTACACATACGCGGGATATCACCTTCTGCTGCGCGCCGCGGCATGCTGCATGCCGGGGCGGCGGAGCGCCCGGGACGGGACGCAACGAGTGGACGAGCGCAACGCGCCGACCGTCGCGGTGATCGTCGCCGTCTACAACGAGGAGCGGGTCATCGCGCGACGGCTCGAAAACCTCCTGGCGCTCGACTATCCGCGCGACCGCCTGCAGATTGTCGTGGCATCCGATGGGAGCACCGACCGCACGGTCGAGATCGCCCGGCGCTACGCGTCCCGCGGTGTGGCGGCGCTCGCGCTGCCCCGCCGCGGCAAGGCGCTCGCGCAGAACGACGCCGTCGCCGGCGCACACGTAGACATCATCGTGTTCACCGATGCCGACTCTGAGTTCGATCGCCGATTTCTTCGGGCCGTCGTCGCGCGGTTTCGCGAAGACGATCGGGTCGGTTGTGTGGTCGGGAATCTCGCCTGGCGCGGGAACGAGACGGCGACGGGAGCCCTCCGGACGTGGTACTGGGGGCTGGAGACCGACCTGCGGCGGGTGGAAAGTCAGTTGGGGATCCTGGCGGGGTCGACCGGGGCGGGGATGGCCGTGAGACGGGAGGTGTGGCGCCCGATGGGCGGTCCGCTCGACGACTCCGACTCCCTGACGCCGCTCGACGTGATCCTGCAGGGAGGGCGCGTGGTGTTCGCGGACGACGCGATCGTCCATGACGTACCGTTTTCGTCCGCGCGGAGCGAGTTTCGCGCGAAGGTGCGGGGCGTCTCCAAGAGCGTGACGATGATCCTGCGGCGGTGGGGGGTTCGGGAAAGCCTCCGCCATCCGGTCATCACGTGGCGGCTCGTCTCTCACCACTTTTTGCGGTGGCTGGGCCCGTTCGTGGCCGTCGCGTTCGTGATCTCAACTGTGGTGTTGGCGCCCCGCGGCGGCATCTATCTCGCTGCGGCGTGGCTGGAGGCGTTGGTGCTGGGCCTCGGACTGCTCGGCTACCTGGGAGAGCGGTCCGGACGGCGAGTTCCCGTGGCGTCGGTCGTCTACAATTTTCTGGCCATCAACGCCGGCATGGCGATCGGCTTTCTCGCCGCTCTGTTCCGGGCGGCAAAAGGACCGTGGGAGACAGAATGACGCCGCGTTGCGTGGGGGAGTGGGCCGCTCCGTCGTGCGGTCGCGGACACCGGACGCACGCGAGGGGGATCCCGTGAGCGCGGACTTTCTCGTCACCTCCCTGATCGTGATCGTGGCGCCGGGGATCGGCGTCCTCTACACGATGGCGGCCGGTCTCTCCCGTGGTCCGCGCGCCAGTATCGTTGCGGCGTTCGGATGCACGCTTGGGATCATCCCGCACATGGCCGCGGCGATCATGGGTCTGGCGGCCGTGCTGTACGCAAGCGCGCTCGCATTCCAAACCCTGAAATACTTGGGTGTGGCCTACCTGCTCTACATGGCGTGGAACGCGCTGCGGGACCGCGGCACGCTTCGCGTGGACACGGGCATCGACACACGATCGACCGTGCACGTGATCGTGCGGGCGATCCTCATTAACCTGCTCAATCCGAAACTGTCCATCTTCTTCGTGGCATTCCTGCCGCAGTTTGTGAGCACCCGCGAACCACATCCGCTCTCACGCATGTTCGCGCTGAGCCTGGTGTTCATGGTCCTGACGTTTATTGTCTTTGTTGGATACGGCCTGTTCGCGGCTTGGATCCGGACACACGTCGTTTCGCGTCCGCAGGTGTTGACGTGGATGCGCCGCGGTTTCGCGGGCGCGTTTGTCGCCTTGGGCATCAAACTCGCGCTTGCCGAGCGCTGACAGCTTTGTCCCGGCTCGGGCCCAGTCCGTGACGCCGGAAGGGTCCCGGCACGCGCCGCGGGAACCGTTCGTACGGACCGGTGCCGAAGACGCACGACGATGTGGTGCGACCACGCCGGGTCTGGGTCCACGAGATCGTCGGGGTCGCGGTGCCGCCGCTGACACAGAACCGGATCGTACGACGCGACCGCGTCGGGCGATGCCAGCGGGGACGGCGGCGCGTTGACCAGACCTGCGAGTAACTTGTTTTTGGGGGGAAAGCGGCGATGATTCTACCGCTGCGCGACGAGACCCGCCCGCTCAGTCGATTTCCCATCGCGCTCTTCTTGATAATTACGGCCAACGTTATCGTCTTCCTGATCGAGTTGGCGCTGGGAGACAGCTTCATTCTCCGGTACTCAATGAAGCCGGCTGAGATCGTTCGCGGCGAACATCTCGAGACGCTGTTCACCTCGATGTTCATGCACGCGAACTTTATCCACATCGCCGGCAACATGCTGTACCTGTGGGTGTTCGGAGACGAGCTTGAGGCGAATTACCTTGGGCCGGTCCGCTTCACCATCTTCTATTTCGTCTGCGGGCTCGCGGCCAGCGCGCTGCAGATCGCCGTGGACCCGACCTCGACCGTCCCGAACCTCGGCGCCAGCGGCGCGATCGCCGGCGTGCTCGGCGGGTTCCAGATCGTATTTCCCGGGGACCGAATCTTGATCGCCATCCTCGTGCCGTTCTGGATCTGGAGCGCCCGCCTGACCTCCTGGGTCTTGATCGGAATCTGGTTCGCGACGCAGTTAGTCAGCGGGTTCGGCAGCATCACGTCGACCGAGGCGGGCGGCGTGGCCTACTTCGCGCACGTTGGAGGGTTTATCGCTGGCCTCGTGCTCGTCAGGCTGTTCGGGGCGGGAGAGCCGATCGAAGAATAACCGGATGCGACGGCGGCGTGGGGTCGACCCGTAACCCGCTCCCATGACAGTCACGCGGTGCCACTCGATCTGACCGATGTCCTGCGCATTTCCAGTACTCCGTTCCCAGCCCGTGGAGCCGTGCGGCATCCTCGTTGCGCGCATATGCTATCCTTGAACGAGAGGTAGCGCGGCACACGGGGAGGACCGATCGGGCGTGCGCGACGATAAACGGGACGGCATGGAGCGCGGGGCGTCGCCGAGCTGGCGATGGTAAAGCGGCTCGTTGACGTGATCGTTGCGTCGATCGCACTCGTGGTGTCGTTTCCGATCTTCCTGGTCGTCGCGCTGCTGATCAAGCGAGACTCGCCGGGTCCGGTGTTTTTCCGGCAGGAGCGCGTGGGGCTGCACGGCCGCCCCTTTCGGATTTTCAAGTTCCGGACGATGGTCGTGAACGCCGACCGGCTGGGCGGCTCCTCGACGGCGGCGGATGACCGCCGCATCACCAAGGTCGGCCGAATGATTCGGCGGCTGAACCTCGACGAGCTCCCCCAGTTTCTGAATGTGCTGAAGGGGGAGATGAGTATCGTCGGCCCCCGGCCCGAGGTGCCCCATTACGTGGCGATGTTCACGGAAGAGGAGCGGGAGATTCTGACCGTACGGCCCGGCATCACCGATTGGGCCACGCTCTGGATTCGTGACGAGGGCAAGATGCTCGAGGGAAGTGCGGACCCGGAGCTAGCGTATCGGGAGAAGATCTGGCCGGAGAAGCACCGGCTGGCGCTTGAGTACGTCCGCCGGCAGTCCCTGGCCGTGGATTTCCAGATCATGCTGCAGACGCTGCGGGTGCACCTGGTCGACCGGCTGCGGTCGTAGGGTGGGGGTCTGGGCGCGGGTGCGTCGAGCGGCGCGCACCCGTCGCCACATCATCGGGGGGGGGTCGGATGGAGCCAACGGCGTTGACACGGCACGGCAGCGGCGCGGGCGAAGGCCCCGCCGTCGCGCTGCGATCGATGTACGCGATGATGCTCCGGATCCGGCTGTTCGAAGAGCGCGTGGCGGACTTGGTCGAGGCCGGCGAGATCAAGACGCCGTGTCACTTGTACATTGGACAGGAGGCGATCGCCGTCGGTGTGTGCGCCGCACTCGAGCCGCACGACTCCGTCTGGGGCGGCCACCGGTCCCACGGGCACTATCTTGCGAAGGGCGGGGATCTCCGGGCGCTGATGGCCGAGATGTACGGCAAGGTCACGGGATGTTCGCGGGGACGGGGCGGGTCGATGCACCTCATCGCCCCATCCGTCGGGATCTTCGGGACGGTCCCGCTCGTCGCCGCGACGGTGCCGCTCGCAGTCGGCGCCGGGCTCGCGTCCAAGCTGCGCGGGGATCATCTGGTCTCGGTCCCGTTCTTCGGCGACGGCGCAGTGGAGGAAGGCCACGTGCACGAGTCCCTGAATCTGGCCGCGGTCTACCGACCTGCCGGTCGTCTTCGTGTGCGAGAATAACCTGTACGCGAGCCACATGCACCTGCTGGAGCGCAGGGCGCAGGACAATATCTTCAAGATCGCCGAGGCGCACGGGCTCCCGGGTACGGTGCTGGACGGAAATGATCTGTCCGCCGTGCACCACGCGGCGGTGGAGGCGGTCGCCCGGGCGCGGGCGGGGGGCGGCCCGTCGCTGTTGGAGTGCCGCACCTTCCGCTGGCGCGGACACGTCGGCGCGGCATGGGACATGGATGTCGGGGTCAAGCGGCGGGACGAGTTGCAGGACTGGCTGCCGAAAGACCCTGTCGCGCGCACGCGCGCGACCGTGCTTCGTGCGGGCGCGTCCGAGGACGATCTCGACCGAATCGGACGGGACCTCCGGGCCGAGATCGACGACGCGGTCGAGTTCGCCCGGCGTTCTCCGTATCCCGCCGCGGCGGAGATGCAGGCGCACGTGTTCGTGTCGAGGCCCGAGGTCCCGTAGCCCATGCGCGAGTTGACGTACGCGGAGGCGATCCGGGAGGCACACGCGCAGCTGCTCGACCGCGATCCGAGGGTGTTCGTGATCGGGCAGGGCCTCTGGAGTCCGTGGTATGCGGGCAGCAGCCTGCAGGGCTTGGAGAAGCAGTTCGGCCGCGATCGCGTGATCGACTGTCCCGTGTCGGAGAACGCGACCACCGGGGCCGCGGTCGGGGCGGCGCTCACCGGCATGCGGCCGATCGTGTTTCACCCGCGCATGGACTTCATGCTGCTGGCGGTCGACCCGATCGTGAACCAGGCGGCCAACTGGTCGTACTTGTTCGCGGGACAGGCCAGCGTCCCGATGGTGATCCGCGCCGTCATCAACCGGGGCGGGGAGCAGGGGGCCCAGCACTCGCAGGCGCTGCAGGCGTTTTTCATGCATGTACCGGGGCTCAAAGTCGTCATGCCGGCCACTCCCTACGACGCCAAAGGATTGCTCATCGCCGCCGTGGAGGATGGCAATCCGGTCATGTACATCGATGACCGCTGGTTGTATAGTCAGGCGGGCGCGGTGCCGGAGGAGATGTACACGGTGCCGATTGGACGGGGCATGGTCGTGCGCGAAGGTGCGGACGTGACCGTCGTCGCCACCTCGTATATGGCCGCGCTCGCGTCGCAGGCCGGCCGGACGCTCGCGTCTGAGGGCATCGACGTGGAGCTGATCGACCTGCGGTCGATCAAGCCGTGGGATCGAGACCTCGTGTGCACCTCGGTTAGAAAGACCGGGCGCCTGGTGGTCGCGGACGGGGCCTGGGCAACCGGCGGGGTCGCCGGTGAGGTCGCGGCGACGGTGGGCGCGGAGGTGTTCCGCGATCTGAAGGCGCCGATCGTGCGTGTGACCCTGCCGGACACGCCGGCGCCGATGAGCGCGGCGCTGGAGCGCGCCTACTATCCGACCGACGAGACGATCGCCGCCGCGGTCCGGGGCGTTTGGTCAAGCTCATCCTAAGGAGGATCCGATGGGATTCAAAGTGCCATTCGTAGACCCGCGTACCCACTACCAGCGGCTGAAGCCGGAGATCGACGCCGCGATCCTCGGGTGCCTGTCCACCGGAGATCTGATCTACCGCAAGCAGCTGCGGGAGTTCGAAGAGCAGCTCGCGGCGTTTGTCGGGGTTCGCTACGCCGTCGGGGTAAACAGCGGGTATCACGCCCTGCATTTCGCCCTCCTCGGCGCCGGCATCGGGCCGGGCGACGAGGTGATCACCGTCGGACACACGTTTCTCGCGACCGTGTCGGCGATCATCCACTGCGGCGCCGCGCCCGTGATGATCGAGGTGCGGGACGACTACAACATGGATCCCGATCGCCTGGAGCCCGCGATCACCCGCCGCACGAAGGCGGTCATTCCGGTGCACCTGAATGGACGGGTCTGCGACATGGGCCGCATCATGGCGATTGCCGACAAGCACGGGCTGGCGGTGATCGAGGACGCCGCGCAGGCGCTCGGCGCGACCCATGACGGGAGGCGCGCCGGGGGCTTCGGGGCGGCCGGGTGCTTCAGTTTCTATCCGTTCAAGATCCTGGGATCGTTCGGCGACGCCGGGGCGGTGACGACCAACGATCCGCGGGTCGCGCGGCAGGCGAGCCTGCTGCGCTACAACGGGGAGGACCGGGAAACCGGTGAGTATCACGGACACGGCTACACCGCGCTGTTGGATAACGTCCAGGCGGCGGTGCTGAGCGTGAAGCTGCCGTACCTGCCGCAGTGGATCGAGCACCGGCGCCGCATCGCGGCGCTCTACCGCGAGGGGCTGGAGGGCGTGCCGGGACTCGGGCTCCCGCACTTCAGCGAGGCCCATTGTTTCGACGTCTTTCAGAATTACGTCGTCCGGAGCCGCGACCGGGACCGGCTGCGCGCGCACCTGACGGCTCGCGGCGTTGAGACCCTGGTCCACTGGCCGAAGCCGATGTGGGCGCATCCGGATCTCGGCTTGGCCGACCCGCATCTGCCGGAGACCGAACGCATCTGTAAGGAGGTCCTCTCGCTGCCGATGAGCGCGGAGACGACGCCCGAGCAGGTAGAGGTCGTGGTCGCGGCGATTCGTGAGTTTGCCGGCGCGGCGGCGATTCCCGATCGGGCGCGGTCGGCGGCGACCTCCGCGAACGGCGGGTGACACCGTTCCCGCACGCCGCCGAGGGGACGGGTGCGGCAGGGAGGCACGCGCGCGCACTCGAACCTGTGGTAATAGCGGGCGCAGGCTGCCTGCGGCCCCAACGCATATCCCGCGTGTGTTCGACGCGATGAACGGACCGAGTTATGTCACGGCCACCGAAGTCCCGGGAGCCGGCGCAACGGCGGAGCAGCTCGCCATGCTGCGCACCCGGTACCACCTGGCGGCCGGGCTCAGCCGGGACAAGGACGTGCTCGAGGTCGCCTGCGGCGCCGGGCTGGGACTGAGCCTCTTGCGCCGGTACGCCGCCACCGTGGTCGGCGGCGATCGCGACGAGGAGGTGCTGCAATACGTGGGTCGGCAGCCGCGAGACGGCATCCGCCTGCTGCGCCTCGATGCCCACGCCCTCCCGTTTGCGGACCGGTCGTTCGATGTCGTGGTGCTGTTTGAGGCGTTATACTACCTCGCGGCTCCGGAGCGATTCGTTGCGGAAGCGCGCCGGGTGCTCCGGCCGCACGGCGCCCTCGTGATCTGCACGGCGAACCGCGACTGGCACGGGTTCAACCCGAGCCCGTTTTCGCACCGGTACTTCTCGGCCCCGGAGCTGCACGCGCTGCTCGCCTCTGCGGGGTTCACGACAGAGACATTCGCGGGATTTCCCGTGCAGGCCGCGGGCCTGACCGGACGCACACTGCTGTGGGCTCGCGGGATCGCGGTGCGCCTGCGGTTGATTCCAGCGACGATGAAGGGCAAAGAGCTGCTGAAGCGCCTGGTATACGGAAAGCTCGAGGCCATTCCCACGGACATCGGCGAGGAGGCTGGCGAGCCCGGCGCCCTCGTGCCGCTTCGGGACACCGAGCCGGCGTCCGGGTATAAGGTGGTGTACGCGGTGGGGCGCCTCCCATGAAATGGACGCTGTCGAACGATCGCGTGCAGGACATGATCACCCCGACGGTGCGCGTGGTCTTCTTTCTCGTCGGTGATCTCGTCCTGCTGCTGGGCTCCATCGTGTTGGCGGCGTGGCTGCGCTACGACGGACGGATTCCCCCGGAGACATGGGCGCAGCTCCCTCTGGTCGCACTGCTCAGCGTGGCGATCAAGATGCCGGTGTTCGCCTGGCAGCGGCTGTACGTCCTGAGCTGGTCGCAGGTCGGCCTCGAGGACATGGTGGTCGTGTTCCGAGGCGTGACGCTTGGCACGCTGGCGTTCTGGCTGGCGGCGTTCGCGCTGCGGCACACCCCGCTGCTCGCGGGGTTCTCGCGCTCCATTCTGCTGCTCGACTACGTGATCTCCCTCTACGCGATCGGCGCGTTTCGCCTGGCACGGCGCGTGTATCTGCACCTGACCCACCGCGCGTCGCTCGGCGAAGCGCGTGCCCTCATCGTCGGCGCCGGCGTGGTCGGCGAACAGCTAGCGCGATCGCTGCGGCACGGGGTCGGCTCCGAGTACGCGCCGGTCGGCTTCATCGACGACAGCACGAGCAAGATTGGCACCGTGATCTACGGGCTGCCGGTGCTCGGCGATCGAGCCCGCCTGCCCGAGCTCGTGCGCACGTATCGGATTGACGCCGTGCTGATCGCGATGCCGTCGGCGCCGTCCCGGGTGATCCGCAACGTCGTGTCGCTCGCGCGGGAGGCCGGCGTCCGCGAGATCCGCATCGTCCCCGGCATCGACCGGATGTTGCACGGCGAGATCAGCTTTACCGACCTGACGGACGTGCAGTTGATCGATCTGCTCGGCCGCAACGTGGTGTCGATTGACGACACGCTCGTCGACGCGTGGCTGCGCGATCAAACGGTGCTCGTGACCGGGGCGGGCGGCTCGATCGGGACGGAGCTGTGCACGCAGATCGCGCGGTTCCACCCCCGAGAGATCGTCGTGGTCGACTGGGAAGAGACCAACCTGTTCTGGATCCACCAGGAACTGCAGCGCCTCGGCCAGCGCGCGACGGCGGTGCTGCTGGACGTGCGGGACGCGGTCCGCGTGCGCGCGATGCTCGCGCAGCATCGGCCTGGGATCGTGTTCCACGCCGCCGCGTACAAGCACGTCGGGCTTGTGGAACACCACCCCGAGCAGGCGATCTTCACCAACGTGTTGAGCTCACTCGTGATCGCGACGGCCAGCCGAGACGCGGGCGTCGAGAAATTCGTCCTGATCTCCAGCGATAAGGCGGTCGCTCCGACCTCGGTGATGGGCGCGACCAAGCGCGTCGCGGAGCAGATCTGTCTCGCGCTCAATGCCGAGGGGCCCACCCGGTACGTCGCGGTACGGTTTGGCAACGTCTTGGGGAGCCGCGGCAGCGTCGTGCCGATTTTCCAGCAGCGCATCCGGCGGGGTGAACCGATCACGGTGCGCGGCCCGGAGATGCGGCGGTATTTCATGGCGACGTCGGAAGCCGTGCTGCTCGTGCTGCAGGCCGGCGCGATGGGCGCCGGCGGGGAGATCTTCGCGCTGGACATGGGCGAACCGATCCGCGTCATCGACCTCGCGAAAGAGTTGATCCGTCTCTCGGGGCTGGAGCCCGAACGGGACGTCCCGATCATTTTCGCGGACCCGGAGCCCGGCGAGAAGGAGCACGAGGACATGCTGACGGCGGAAGAAGGGACGGCCGCGACCCGTCACGACCGCGTGTTCGTCGTCCCTGGGGCGGTGGCCGCCGACACCACGGCGTTGTTCCCGCTGGTGGACGACCTGGCGCGGTGCGCGGACGCCGGGGATATCGCAGGCATCGTCCACACCCTCCGGGCGCTGGTGCCGACGTATCGTCCGTCGGAGCTCATGCTGCGCCGCGCGAATGTTGTCTCTCCACTGCCGTGATCGGTCCGCGAGGAGCAGGGGCGGCCGGGAGCGGCGCGAAGGGATACCGTCATGTCATGACCGTCCCGGTGATCGATGAATCGGAGAGGTCGGCCTGATGGGTGAGGGGCGGACGGGCCTGGTGCCGCGGGTCTCGGGACCGCAGCGAATGTTCGCGTTCTACATTCTTGTGCCCGTGGTCATCTTCTTCGTGCTTCCGCTGCTATTCTACCGCGTGCCGCTGAGGGTGCTGCTGGCCACCTACGCGGTCTATGTGGACGGCCGTGCGGTGTTCGTGGCCGTCGCGGCGAGCATCGTTTGGCTCGTTCTCGCCGCCGGCCTCGTGTTGTGGCCGCAGCGGGGTGGGGGCGCCGCCCCGCGGGAGTGGACGCCGCAGGCCCTGTGGGGCGCGTTTCTCGGCTTCTCGGTGCTCGGCAGCATCGCGGCGATCGTCCACGCGCTGTGGGAGATGCCGCCGGGGTTCGAGGAATTCGTGCATCTCGCGGCGTTCGCACCGACGGTTGCATTCATCCTTGGTCTGTTGGTGCTGCGCGGCCGCGGACGCGCGCCGGCCTCGACCGCGTTCAGGTTCCTGGTGCCGGCGCTGCTGTTCGTCGATCTGGCCACCGCGCTTCTCGTGCCGGTCCTGTTCTCGAAGCTGATGCCGGCGGCCGTGAGCGGGCTGGCGATCCTGTACGGCCTCTGCGCGATGCGCATGCCTGGGCGCCGTCAGCTGGCGGTGGGGGTGCTGCTGGTCGCCTTCCTCGTCGCGTCGTATCCGGTGAAGCTCGTGCTGCGCCAGGCGGTGTTCAACGGGCCGTACATCCGGTCGTCGATCGGCGCGAACCCCTTCCGCCCGATGGGCGGCGATATGCATGAGGTACTCGGGGGTGTGGGCACGGTCGAGCATAGGGTGCCAGCAGACTTCGATCTGTGGAATCAGGGGTTCCGGTTCCATCTGCGGGCCGGACGGATCCCGCTGTTCTGGGTGTACGCGATTGAGCGCGTTATCGGCCGGATCAACCGCCTGTCCGATTTCGCGTACGTCGTCAGCATGACCCCGTCGCAGATTCCCTACGCTCGCGGGGCGACCTACGTGCCGCTTGAGTCGAAGCTCGTGCCGCGGCTCCTCTGGCCCACCCGGCCGTCCGACAACGCCGGCCAGTATTACGGGCACCGCTACGACCTGATCACGCCCGACGACACCTCGGGCAGTTATAATCTTCCGATCATCACCGAGGGATGGATGAACTGGGGCTGGTGGGGGATCGTCGGGTCGGCCGTGTTCGTCGGCCTGGTGCTGCGCCTGCTGTGGCGCTACGGGGTGGGGGACAGCGGGGCCCCGGGGAATATTATGCTGGGAGTCGTGGTGGTGGGGACCGCGGCCGTGACGGAGTCGGATCTGAGCCTGGTCATGGGCGGCGTGATTCAAGCGTTTGTGCTGTATGCGGTCGTGGAGTTCTTGATTCGTACCCGTGGGGCGCGGGCGGCCGCCGCGCGCGACGTTCCCATCCCGATCGCGGCGGGACGGTCACCGACCCCGAAGCAACAGGAGGCGTCTCGATGAAGGCCATCATCCCGGTGGCGGGCCAGGGCAAGCGCCTGCGTCCGCACACGCACACCCAGCCGAAAGTGCTGATGAACGTCGCCGGCAAGGCGATCCTCGCGTACATCCTCGACGATCTCAAAGAACTCGGGGTCGAGGAGATCGTGTTCGTGGTCGGCTACCTCGCCGAGAAGGTGGAGGAGTTCGTCAAGGAGCGGTACGGGTTCCGGGCGCACTTCGTGTACCAAGACGAACCGATGGGCAACGGCCACGCGATCTACGTGGCGCGCGAGCACCTCACCGAGCCGACGCTGATCGTGTTTGGCGATACGATCGTGGAGGCCGATCTGCACGCTGCCGTGCGTCTTCCGGTGTCGTCGATCGGCGTGCATCGCGTGGACGACCCTCGCTCGTTCGGCGTCGTCGAGGTAGACGCGGACGGCTACGTGCGGCGCCTCTGGGAGAAGCCCGCGGCGCCGCCGAGCGATCTCGCGGTCGTCGGCGTGTACATGATCCAGCACCCTCGGCCGTTCCGGACGGCGCTCGAGCGCCTCGTCGGGGAGCGGCACGTCGTCAACGGCGAGTACTGGCTGGCCGACGCGCTGCAGCTGATGATCGACGCGGGCGAGAAGTTGGGGACGTTTCCGGTCAGCCGCTGGTACGACTGCGGCACCCCGGAGGCGCTGTTGCGGGCCAATCACGCGCTGCTCGAGCGTTCGCCGGTGGCGCCGTCGGTGCCCGGGTCGGTGATCATTCCCCCGTCGTTCATCGCCGAGACGGCGACCGTGGAGAGTTCGGTGATCGGGCCCTACGTGACGGTCGGCGAGGACGCGCGCGTCGTCAACGCCGTGATCCAGGACAGCATCATCAACGCGAACGCGCGGGTCGAGCAGGTCCTGCTTGAGCATTCGATCATCGGTGAGAACGCGGTGGCGACCGGCCGCCGCGGCCGCATCAACCTCGGGGATAGTTCGGAGATCGAGCTAGCCTAGCCCGAACCGCGCCGCCGCACCGCGGACGAGCTCGACGCACGCCCATCCGAGGCACAGTCCGCCGAGCACTTCGGTCGTCCAATGGTCGCCGAGATATACGAGCGACGCCATCATCGCGATGACCAAGGCCGCGGCCGCCACCGGGGCGCCGCGCAGCAGCGTGCCGGCCAGCAGCGTCGTCCGCATTGTATGTCCCGAGGGATATCCGTACGGCGTGTTATGGATGTTCACGACCGGGCGTCCGATGTGTCGGACGAACGCCGGCGGCGGACCGGGATGCGGAATGACGTGCTTGAGGACGACCGCCAACAGGCTCACGCCGGCCGTGGCTGCGGCGAGCCACAGCAGCTGCCACGCGCGGCGGCGGTCCCGGCGCGCCAGCAAGATCAATCCGGCGACGACGAGGCCGGGGCCGATGACCTCGGCGTCCGCGAGGAACACGAGCGCGGCCGCGGGGACGTCCGCGGCGGGCGCGGCGCGCTGGATCCACATCGCGGCCTGCCGGTCGAACCGCGCGCTGACCGGAAGCACCGCAAACACGGTGCACACCACGAACAGCGCGAGAGCGAGCGTGAGGCGGGAGATCGACATCGGCGGCACCCGAACGAGTTCGCACCGTGTCGGGTCGAATCCTGGCGGCGCGGCGTCCGGGCAAACGGCGCTGACGGCCCGGGACGCGCCTCTCCGCAGGGGTCGGGACCTGAGCGGCCGAGCGACGTTGCAAAGGGGCGCGGCGCCCGCAGAGAACTTCGCGTCGCCGTGACCGGACCCGCGGCGATACGTCTCGATCACTCGAGTGCTGGAGGAGCAGAATGCCAAATGGACAGCGAGATCTTGCCGGCAAGGCGTGCGACACCGCCTTTCAGCAGTGCGTCATCGGCGCGACCAGTGCTCTCATGACCAATCTGACGCTCGCCGCCGGTAACGCCGAGCAAGTAAGTGAGTGCCGGGCCAAGTACCAGACAGCGATGACACTGTGCAAACAAACCCACGAGATCGCGTCCTTTCTTCCGTCTGCACGAACCGCGAATGCTGCGCCGAAGTCCTCGGCGCCGTTACGGCTGCTTGGGCGTTGTGTCCTCCGCGGCGGGTTACCGGGCAGCCGGCTAGGCCCGGCCGGGGGGGTGCTATCGGGTGTCGTGCCTTGGCTCCATCCCCGGCACGAACGCGCTCGGCGATTAGCGCCCCGTTTGCTTTTCCACGTCCCCACGTAGAGCCGCCGCGCAGATACGCAGGGACGGCGGCCGAGACACCGAAAAGCGCGCTAAGGGGAGATAGGTTTGACTCTCTCCTCCGGGGGCGGGGAGTGAGATTTAGAGCGTATACGCGCAGCCATCGGGACGATCTGCTGCGCGCTATGAATCCTGAGAGCATCTTTTCGTCTGAGGAGTACAGCTTACTTACGAGACATGAAGCCTTTGGCATCCAATCTAAAGCGGACTTGATTCGGTGGGATCTTGAACTGGGGAATACCAAGAAGCTTGGGGCCCTGGGTTTTCTGATCGACTACCTCAATGCGCGGGGTCTCAGGAACATTGTTTCGTTCGGCTCCGGCCGGTGTGTTATGGAATACGTCCTCCGATTGCTGCTTGGGAGTCCGTGTCCTCCGGACCGGCTCCGCGGCAGGTGCTGCGGGCAGCGGGGGCTCTTCGCGGCGCGTCGATCGCGCCCGGCCATCAGGACGTAGAGGGCGGGGATCACGAAGACCCCGAAGGCCGTGGCCACGGTCATCCCGCCGACGACGCTGGTGCCGAGCGAGTGCCGCGAGTTGGCGCCGGGCCCGGTCGCGATCACCAGCGACATCGCCGCCACGATGAACGTCATCGACGTCATGACGATCGGCCGGTAGCGCAGGCGGGCGCCCGCGATCGCGGCATCGATGAAGGACATGCCTTCGTCATCGTGCTTGGCTTTGGCGAATTCCACGATCAGGATCGCGTTCTTCGCCGCGAGCCCGACCAGCATCACGAGCCCGATCTGGACGTACACGTCGCTCAGCACGTCCCGGAGGAGGATCCCGCGCAGGAGGATCGCGAACAGCGACCCGAACGCCGCGAGCGGCACCCCGAGCAGCACGCTCAGCGGGATGCTCCAACTCTCGTACAGGGCCGCGAGCAGCAGGAACACCAGGACCAGCGCGAGGACGAACGCGAGCGCCTGCGACCCTCCGGCCTCCTGTTCCTGCCGCGCCAGTCCGGTCCACTCGTAGCCGTACCCCGCGGGGAGGGTCGTCTTGGCGACGCCTTCCATCGCGGTGATCGCCTTGGCGGAGCTCTGGCCGAACGGCGCCTGTCCGTCGATTTCGGCGGCGTAGTAGCCGTTGTAGCGGGACACGAGGTTCGGTCCGGTTCCGGGCGCGACCGTCACCAGGGTGTTCAGCGGGATCATGGCGCCGGCCGTGCTCCGCACGTACAGATCTCCGATGTCCGACGGCACCGTCCGGAAGGCCGGCTCGGCCTGGATCATCGTCTTGTAGACGCGGCCGAACAGGGTGACGTTGTTGACCTGGATCCCGCCGAGGAACGCCCCGAGATTTTCGAGGATGCTGTCCACGGACACGCCGAGCGTCGCGGCTTTGTCCCGGTTGATGTCGACGTTATACTGCGGCACCGTCGTCCGGAAGCTCGTGGAGACCGACGTGATCGCGGGCTGCTTGCTCGCCGCGGCGACCATGGACTGGGCCACGCGCGCCAGCGCGTCCGCCTGGCCCGTGCCGTTCAGGTCCTCGGTGATGAACTGGAAGCCGTTCACCGCCCCGACCCCCGGGATCGGCGGGAGCGGAAACGCGAACGCGATCGCCTGCGGATAGCTCGCGACCACGGCGTTCGCGCGCAACAGGATCGGGAACAGCTGGGTTTGGGGCGACCGCCGCTCGTCCCAGGGCTTCAGCGTCACGAACATGGCCAGCGTGTTCGAGTTGATCGACTGGCTGAGGAGATCGTAGCCGCCCACGGTGGTGACTGCGTCCACGCCGGGAATTTTCAGCAACTGGGTGATCGCCTGCGTGGCGAGCGCCTCGGCGCGGGCCTGCGAGGCCCCGTCCGGGAGCCGGAACGACGCGACGAAGAACCCTTGGTCCTCGAGCGGCACGAACGTCGAGGGCAGCATGTGCAGCAGCTGGAAGGTCATCCACGCGACCAGGATCATCGACGCGAGCACGACCCAGCGCAAGCGGATCGCGACCCGCACGAGCCGCACGTACGTCTCGGTGATCCGGGTGAACATCCGGTTGAACGCCGCCAGCAGGCGGTCGAGCGGGTTGCGGGGCTCGCCGTGAGGACGCAGCAGCGCCGCGCAGAGCGCGGGGGTGAGCGTCAGCGCGACGAAGGCCGACAGCGTCACGGCCACGGCGAGGGTCAGCGCGAACTGCCGGTAGAGCTGGCCGCTGATGCCGCCGATGAAGGCGCTCGGAATGAACACCGCGTCGAGCACGAGGGCGATCGCGATCACCGGGCTGGAGACCATCTTCATCGCGGCATCCGCGGCCGCCATGGGGGCGAGTCCGCCTTCGATCTGGCGTTCCACCGCCTCGACGACGACGATCGCGTCGTCCACCACGAGCCCGATCGCCAGCACCATCGCGAACATCGTCAGGATGTTGATGGTGAAGCCCATCGCGGTGAACGCGCCGAACGTGCCGATCAGCGCGACCGGCACCGCCGCCATCGGGATCAGCGACGCGCGCGCGTTCCCGAGGAAGATGAAGACGACCAGCAGCACCAAGCAAAACGACAGGACCAGCGTCCGGGTCACGTCGTTGAGCGCGGCCGTGATGAAGGTGGTCGAGTCGAAGGCGACGTCGTACGTCAGCCCGGGCGGGAACGTCTTTGCGACGTCGGCCATGACCTGGCGCAGGCCATGGGAGGCGTTGAGCGCGTTCGACCCGGGGCTCTGCAGCAGCAGGATGATCGCCGCCGGGTGGTGATTCCGGAGGCCGTACGTGCTGTAATCCTGCGCGCCGAGCTCGGTGCGTGCGACGTCCTGCAGCCGGACGACGCTCCCGTCCGGGAGCGTCTTGATGACCATGCGCGCGTACTCGTCCGCCGTGGTCAGCTGCCCCGCGGCGTTGACCGTGTACTGAAACGAGGCGTTCCGGTTCGGCACGGGCGGCTCGCCGAGCGACCCCGCGGGCGCGACAACGTTCTGCGACTGGATCGCGGTCGAGACGTCGGCGGCCGTCAGGCCCAGCGCCGCGAGCGCGTCCGGTCGGAGCCACGCGCGGATCGCGTAGTTCTGTTCGGGAAACACGAGGCTGTCGCCGACCCCGGGGACGCGCAGCAGCGGATCGAGGACGTGCAGCAGCACGTAGTTGCTGAGAAAGATCGGGTCGTAGCTGTCGTTCGGCGAATACACCGCGAACGCCATCAGGAAGTTCGGGGACGCCTTGCGCACCGTGACGCCGAAGTTGTTCACGGCCGCCGGCAGGTTGCCGGCCGCCTGGCTCACGCGGTTCTGAATGGCCACCGCATCGAGATCGGGGTCAGTGCCCAGGGCAAATGTCGCGGTCAAGGAATACCCGCCCGCCGCGGAGCTCGTCGACTGCATGTACAGCATATTCGGAACGCCGTTGATCGCTTCTTCGATCGGCACGGCGACGTTCTGCGCCACCACCTCGGCGTTCGCGCCGACGTAGGTGGTCGACACGGTCACCGTGGGCGGGCTGATGTTGGGATACTGCTCCCGGGGGAGCGACGCGTACGAGAGCGCCCCCACGAGGACCACGACCAGCGCGATCGAGATCGCGAAGATCGGGCGGCGGATGAAGAACTGGCTCAGCACGCGGCTACGGCCTTCCGGTCTCGGCGGGCAGCGGGGGCGGCGCCTGCACCGTGGGCGTCACGGTCATCCCGGGCTGGACCTTCTGGACGCCTTCGACGACGACGCGGTCGCCCGCTTGGAGCCCGCTCAGCACGACGAAGAACGGTCCGTACGAGCCCCCCTCGGTGATGCTGCGCACGGCGACCGTGTTGTTCGCGCCGACCACGAAAACCGTATCGACGCCCTGGACCTCCTGGACCGCGGACTGGGGAATCAGGATGGCGTTCGGCCGCTCCTCGACCCGCGCCCGCACCCGCGCGTACATGCCGGGCTTGAGGATCCGCTCCGGATTCGGGAACAGCGCCTGGACCGGGATGGTGCCGCTCGTCGGGTTGACCGCCCGATCGAGCGTCCGGAACGTCCCCGCCTGCGGGTAGTCACTGCCGTCCGCCAGGATCAGCCCAAACGATGCGATGTTCGCGGCCGGCTGTCCCGTCTTGGCGGCGGTCGCGATCGCACGCTTGGCCAATGCGAGGTAGGTGACCTCGCTGACGTTGAACTGGACCACCATTGGATCCACGGACGACATCGTGGCGAGCAGCTGGTTCGCCGCTACCAGGTTGCCCTGATCCACGTCTAAGAGCCCGACCACCCCGTCGATCGGGGCGGCGACCGATGTGTACGCGAGGTTGAGCCTGGCCTGGGCGACCGCGGACTTCGCCTGCGCGACCCCGGCCTCCGCCTGCTGCACCCCGGCGCGGGCCTGCGCGATGCCGATCTGCTGCGAGAGGGCGGTGTTCTTGACGGTGGCCTCTTGGGCGGTGACCGTCGCCTCCGCGGCCTGCTCGGTGGCGGTGTCGTTGTCGACCTGCTGCTGCGCGACGGCCCCCTGCGCGAGCAGGTATTGGTCCCGCTTCAACTGCTGCTGCGCGTTGACCAGCGGCGCCCGGACCGCGGCCAGCTGGGCCTCGGCTTGAGCCAGCGCGGTCTGCTCAAGCGCCTGCCTCAGCGCGGCCTGCGCGGTGACGAGCTGCGCCTGGGCCGTGGCGACCTGCGCCTCGGCACTTTGGAGCGCGGTCTGGTACGGGCGCTGATCGATCACGAACATCGTCTGCCCGCGCCGGACCTCGGAGCCCTCTTTGAACAACACCTGCTCGATTGCGCCCCCGACCTGCGGACGGAGATCCACCGTCTGTAGGGCGACCGTCTGCGCCACGGCTTCCTGGTACACGGGCACGCTCCGCTGCAGGGCGGCCGTCACGACAACGGGCGGAGGAGGCGGTGTCGCGGCCGCCGGGGTCCGCGCCCCGCTGCGTGCCGAGGTGCACCCCGCCACGGCGAGGCCGAGCACGCCGATCGCGAGCACCGCTCCTCCACGGACGGTGCGGCCCCATGCGGCGGCCGCCCAAGTGCGTGCGCGTGCATCCATAGGCGTGTTCCTCCAGGGCCCTGCGTTGGCCGGCCGGGGGCTGGCCGCACGCGCGACATACCGCGACCGTCGTCGCGGCGACGCCGACGCGTCCGGGCCCCCTGATCGAACCACTGTATCTAGTTTACGACCGAGACTCCCACAATCATCCCAGGGATAGTAGCCATCAGCCCCGCCGGGTGTCGGCGCCACCGGCCCCTATCGGCTTCTGCAGCGTCGTGAGCGCCCCTGCCGCGTCGGGTTGACGCGTGCGTCACGGTGCGGGCGGTCCGCCGGCGCCGTGACGCATTACCGTTGGGGCCACCCGACCCCGTGTGTCGATCCCAGGGACTGGGCGCGCCGTAGTCGTACCAAAGACCGTAGACGTAGACCGTAGGTACGTCAGTCAAGAGGTGGCAGCCATGCCGACCGCGCAGCGCGTCAATGAGTTGCTCCGAGCCTATGCCGAGGGGCCCGAACTCCTGGAGGCCGCGATCCGCGGCATTTCACCCGACGAGATGACCTTCAGTCCGGGTGCCGGCCACTGGAGCATCCACGAGAACGTCGTCCACGTCGCGGACTGCGACTTGGTCGCCGCGGTGCGCATCCGATTCGTGCTCGCGCAGCCGGGCGCGCCCCTGACGGGGTTCGACCAGGGGCGTTGGGCGGCGGCCCTGGATTACAAGGCGTGGCCGGTTCCGTCGGCGCTGACCCTCTTTCGGGCCGTTCGCGAACCGACCGCGGACATGCTTCGCAGGGCGCCGATGGAGGCGTGGGCCCACGCCGGGATGCATTCGGAATCCGGGCCGCAGACGCTCGAGTACCTCGTCGACCATTTTGCCGATCACGTCCACTATCATCTCCGGACCATTGCGAAGCGGCGCAGCCAGTACGCAGCGGCCAAGACGCGGCGGTAGACCGCCTGGCCTTCGGTCGCCGGTGCGGTGCCGCCGATCTGGACCGCTAGACGAAGCGCTTGGACGAGATCTCTACGCGGTAACCGGCGGACGTTGAACTGAGGCTGACCTGCGACCCAGGACGGGCTCGCGTGGCTTCGAGCCACAACGTGCTGGCGGTTTCCGGCGCCGGGACCACCACATAGCCGGAATGCAGGAGTTCATCCAGTTTGTCTCTGGCCGGCACTTCCCGCGCCGTGATGGAATCCTGCGGGATGGTGTCTGACGAGATGATCTTCGGCCTCGTGTTCACGATCGCGCCCCTGCCCGCCGCGGACATTGCGCGTCCGCAGCCGGACTGTTCCCGGGACGACGGAGCATCTCCCTCATCGTCGCGACGGCGGATTTCGTCACCACAGTCCCTACGAGCTGCGGAAACGTCACTGAGCCACCCCCTCGCGAGCCGAATCGCCGGTATATTCGTATTAAGTTATCTGTTTCCCCGCCATGCACGGCCCGAAACATCAGAATGTGTTCGACCGGGGCCGCATGTGGGTGCGGCTGGGCAGGGGACGAGGGCCGGGAAGGACCCGGATGCGAGGGGGGCGAGGACGGAGGGCCGCGAGGTTTTGCAGGGGCATGCGTCGATTGACACAGGGCCGATTGGCCCCGTACAATTAGGTCCTGCCGTTTTTTGGGGTGGGCCGCGGTGTCGCGCGGCGACATTGGCCCTGCAGGGCCGCACACGCACTGGAGGTATGCATGCGGACGTTCATGGGAAAGCCGGATCAGCCGGCGCAGTGGTTCCTGGTGGACGCGAGGGGCCAGATTCTCGGGCGCCTCGCGAGCCGGGTGGCGGCGGTGTTGCGCGGAAAGGCGAGGCCGACATTCACGCCGTCGGTCAGCGGCGACTACGTGATCATCATCAACGCTGAGAAGATTCGGCTCACCGGCCGCAAGCTGCAGCAGAAGATGTATTACCGGCACTCCGGCTACCCGGGCGGCCTGCGGTCGACGCCCGCCGGCAAGCTCCTGCAGCGGCGTCCCGAGATGCTGCTCAAGGAAGCGGTCAAGGGGATGCTGCCGAAGAATCCGCTCGGACGCGAATGCCTGGGCAAGCTCAAGGTCTACCGCGGCGAGGCGCACCGCCATGCGGCGCAGCAGCCGGTGGCGCTGACGTTCCCGCGCCGCCCCGGATCGACTTCCACGAAGGGACGTGACGCGTGATGGATGTCCCCGCGATGACGATGGCCTCGGGCGGCCGCAAAGAGGCGGCGGCGAGAGTCCGCTTGGTGCCCGGGACCGGGACGATTACCGTGAACGGGCGCACGGCCGAGCAGCATTTCCCCAAGGGTCCGCTGCTGACTGTGATCCGCCAAGCGCTGGTAGTCGCGAACGCGGAGGGGCGGTTCGATGTGGTCGTGGACGTCCGCGGCGGTGGGGTCGCGGGCCAGGCCGGCGCGGTGCGGTTGGGCATCGCGCGGGCGCTCCTGTCGATCGACGCCGAACTGCGGTCTCCGATGCGCAAGGCGGGCCTCTTGACGCGCGATCCGCGGCAGAAGGAACGGAAGAAGTACGGGCACAAGCGGGCGCGAAAGGGGTTCCAGTACTCGAAGCGGTAGCGCGGCGCGCGGGTCGCGCCGGTCACTGAATAGCAGGTCGCAGCAAGCATCGCAGCCGAGCTGCTCCGGTCTAGTGGACGCCCGTCCCGGGCACAGAGTGGATGGATCGCGGGACGACGCGGGGGAGGCCGAGCGTGCGCATCGCAGCATGGGTCACCACGGCGCTGATCATCCTCGCGGTGGCGCTGGTGTCGGCGGCACCCGCCGGTGCCGCGGAACTCTACACCGTGATTCGGCACGACACGCTCTACAGCATTGCGCGGCACTTCGGCGTCACCGTCGCCGATCTGACGCGGACCAACCACCTCCTCAACGCGTCCGAGATTCACGTGGGCGAAGTGCTGGTGATCCCCAACGCCGGCGCGTCCCGGGCGATCCTGTTCGCGCCGACCCTCCCGCCGTCCCAAGACGCCGTTCCCGCGAGTTCGGATGCCCTCGCCCCGAGGGCGCTGTTCTGGCCGCCGCCGTCCGGCACCGCCCAGGTCTACGTGGTACAGGCCGGGGACACGCTGTACCATATCGCGGTCACGCACGGGGTGACGGTCGTACTTCTTCAGAGCGCGAACCACTTCGGCGTCTCCACGACGCTCCACGTGGGGCAGGCGCTGGTGATCCCGGCCGCGGCCGCGCCGAGCACCGCGGCCGCCGCCCAGATCTCTCGACCGTTCGGGCCGCCGGCGGCCGATCTCGCGCCGCCGGCGTCGGGGGCGGACGCTCCGGTGACGCTCGTTCCGCCCGACCAGGGATCCGCGGGCCCGCCGGTCGTCCGCGGGTCGCTCCAATCCTCGTTGGTGGCCCGGCGCGTCACCTCGGAAGCCCTCCAATACCTCGGGACCCCGTACGCCTGGGGGGGCACGACGCGTGCCGGGGTCGATTGTTCGGGCCTCGTCTACGCCATCTATGCGCCGTACGTGCCCGATCTGCCGCGGGTGTCGTACGATCAGTGGGGCTTCGGCATCCCCGTGGAGATGACCGCGCTCGAACCGGGAGACCTCGTGTTCTTTAATACCGACGGCACCGGGGCATCCCACGTCGGCATCTATATCGGGGACGGACGGTTCGTCCACCCGTCGAGCAGCGTGGGGCGCGTGGTGGTCGACGAGCTGGACGAGTCGTATTTCCTGTCGCACTATCTGGGAGCGCGCCGGGTTCTGTAGGGTTCGTTCCCACCGGCTGCGCCGAGTCCTCACGCACGTTCCCAGGCCCAGGCGTTGCATTATTATGACCGATTGCGGTATAATTATGCACCAAGGCGAGCCGGGACGGAGGGCGACGTGGCGGGACTGCGGGGGCGGGATTTCAGCGGGATCTGCGATCTCGACGTTCGCGAGACCGTCGCCGTCCTGGACTTGGCCGCGGACTTGAAGGCGCGCGGCCGTACGGGCGACCGGCCGGTCCTGCTCGGCGGCAAGGTGCTGGCGCTCCTGTTTGAGAAGCCGTCGCTGCGCACGCATGCGACGTTTGAGGTCGCGATGCTCCACCTCGGCGGGCAGGCGATCTACCTCGACGCGCTCGGCGTCGGCATGGGCACGCGGGAATCGTACCCCGACATCGCGCGCAATCTCGACCGGTGGGTCGACGGGATCGTGGTGCGGACGTTTGCGCACGCGAACGTGCTGACCCTCGCCGAGCACGCGCACGTGCCGGTGATCAACGCGCTCTCCGATTGGGAGCATCCGTGTCAGGCGCTGGCGACGCTGCTGACGATCCGGGAGCGGGTTGGGCGTCTCGATGGGGTGCGCATCGCCTGGATCGGCGACGGGAACAACGTCGCGCGCTCGCTCCTGCGCGGGGCGGTCCGGTTGGGCGCGTCGGTGATCGTCGCGTCCCCGCCCGCCTACGGGCTCGATGACCGGACCCTCGTCGACGCCCGTGCGTCCGCGGCCCCCGGCGCGTCCGTCGAGGTGACGGACGATCCGGTGCGCGCGGTGATGGGCGCGGATCTGATCTACACGGACGTCTGGACGAGCATGGGCTGCGAGGCGGAGGCGGAGGCGCGCCGGCGCGCGTTCGCGGGGTATCAGATCAACGCCGCGCTGCTCGCGCACGCCCCCCGCCACGCCCTGGTGTCGCACTGTCTCCCGGCCCACCGCGGGGAGGAGATCACCGACGAGGTGCTCGACGGGCCCCAGTCGGTAGCGTTTGACGAGGCGGAAAACCGCCTGCACGTGCAGAAGTCCCTCCTCGCGCAGGCGTTGTAACGCCGGGGTCGGCCCGACCGCCGCGCGACGGGTGACCGCTATGCCGCTGCCGCTCTCGTTTCCGTTCCGGGTTTGGGACCTCATCGACATTCTTGTCGTCGCGTTCATCATCTACAACGTGTTGATGCTGATCCGCGGGACGCGGGCGGTGCAGCTGGTCGCGGGGCTGGCCGTGCTGTTCGGCGTGTACGTGGTGAGCCGGCTGCTGGGCTTGTACACGCTGCAGTGGCTGCTGAGCTACGTGGGCATCGTCGTGCCGATCGCGCTGCTGGTCCTGTTTCAGCCGGAGATGCGCCGGATGCTCGAGCAGATCGGCCGCGGCGGCGTGTCCCTCGTGGGGCTCAGCCCGCACGGGCTCGACCGCGAGGCGGCGATCCGCCTCGTCAACGACGTCGCGCGCGCGGCCCGCGTCCTCGGGTCCCGCAAGATCGGCGCGCTCATCGTGCTCGAACGCCAGATCGGTCTGGAGGACGTCATCGAGACGGGGATCCGCATTGACGGGGTCGTGACGACGCCGCTGCTGATCAACGTGTTCTTTCCGAACACGCCGCTTCACGACGGCGCCTTGATCATTCGCGGCAATCGGGTCGCCGCGGCGGGCTGCCTGCTGCCGCTGACCGAGCGCCCCGGGCTCAGCCGCGCGCTGGGGACGCGGCACCGCGCGGCGATCGGCATCACCGAGGAGACCGACGCCGTGGCCGTGATCGTGTCGGAGGAGACGGGCACCATCTCCCTCGCCCAAGAGTCGCGCGTGCGGCGCGGCTTGACGGAGGAGGAGCTCAAGGTGGCGCTGCTCGCGCTCGCCGGCCCGCCGTCGACGCGGCCGGGGATGCTGCACGTGCCGCCGCTCCGCGTGCCGACGTTCTGGCCGTGGAGGAAGGCCGGGGCGTGAGGCGTCTGTTCGACACGCGGATTCTGTTTGCGGTGCTGTCCATCGTCATCGCCTCGGTCATGTGGCTCTACGTGGCGACCGACAAGAACCCGGTCGTCGAGCGCATCATGACCCTCGACGTGCACGTGCGCGACCTCAGTCCCACCGAGGTGGTCGTCCAGGCGCCGAACCGCGTGCAGGTGCGGCTCCAGGGGTCGCGGTCCGCGGTCGCGCCGCTGACGCCGGACGTGCTCGACGCCTCGCTCGATCTGCAGGGGCTCGGTCCGGGCGAGCACCGCGTGCGGATCGACGTCGCGACCCCGGCCGGCGACGTCCGCGTGGTCGAGCGCACGCCGCCCGAGGCGCTCGTCGTCCTCGACCAGATGACGCTGAAGCGGCTGTCGGTGGAAGTCAGCCTGATCGGGACGCCGCCGGCGGGCATCACGCTCGGCGCCGCGCGCACCGTGCCCGAACGCGTCACGATCAGCGGGGCCTCGGAGCAGGTCCAGGAGGTGCGCCACGCGGTCGTCACCGTGGACACCGCGCGCCTCCAGCAGCAGCTGCTCAGCTCCGTCCCGATCCACCTGCTCGATGCCAACGGGCAGGAGGTGCACAGTGTCGTCGTGGACCCGTCGTTCGTCCAGGTGACGCTGCCGGTCCGGACGGGAACGATCACGAAACTGCTGCCGGTCATTCCGACCCTCGCGGGCGCGCCGGCCCCCGGCCTGTCGGTCACCAGCGTGACGGCGCTGCCCCAGACCGTCACGGTGTCGGGCCCCGGCGACGCGCTGCAGACGGTCCAGACGATCGCAACCGCCCCGATCGACATCCGCGGAGCCCGACGGGACGTCATCCGGGATATCGCCGTCGTGGCGCCGTCGGGGGTGACGTCGTCGCCGCAGCGGGTGACCGTCGCGGTGCGGATCGGGTCGGCGCTGCTCGTGCGGCTGATCGGCGGGGTGCCGGTGCGCGCGGCCGGCGTCGCCGCGGGACTGACGGCACATCTCGCGCCCGACCACCTGCAGGTCACGGTCTCCGGGCCGGAGGGCGTCGTCGCGCAGCTCGCGCCGTCGGCGGTCGTGGTGCGGGTGGACGTCACCGGCCTCCGCCCCGGGGCGCACCAGGTGACGCCCACCGTGGTGCTGCCGGGCGGCACCCGTGTGCTCAGCGTCTCACCCGCGCAGGTCACCGTGACCTTGGCACCGACCCACTGAGCGATGGGACGCTTCTTCGGCACGGACGGGATCCGCGGCGTCGCCAACGCCGATCTGTCCACCGAGCTGATGGACCGGCTCGGCCGCGCCGCGGTCCACGTGCTGGTCGGGCACGGCCGCGGGCGGTTCGCGCTCGGCCGCGACCCTCGGATCTCCGGCGGCCTGCTGGAGGCCGCGCTCGCCGCCGCACTCTGCTCGGCCGGCGCCGACGTGCTCCGGCTCGGGATTCTGCCGACCCCGGGGATCGCGCTGCTGACGCGGCGGCTGGACGTCGACGCGGGGGCCGTGATCTCGGCCTCGCACAACCCGATGGAGGACAACGGCGTCAAGCTGTTTGCGCCGACCGGCTTCAAGTTTCCGGACGCGATGGAGGCGGAGATCGAGGCGGCGATGGGCGAGACCGGGGGGCTGCCCCGGCCGACGGGGAGCGCGGTCGGACGGATCACCGACGTCACGGACGCCGCCGCCCGTTACCTGGACTACTTGGTGGGGCTCGCGCGGGCGCCGCTCAACGGCTGGCGGATCGCCGTGGACTGCGCGAACGGGGCCACGAGCGGGATCGCCCAGGAGTTGTGGGAGCGCCTCGGGGCCGATGTGATTCCCCTCTGCGCGTCGCCGGACGGGACGAACATCAACGCCGGCTGCGGCTCGACGCACCCCGAGGTGATCTCCGAGGCGACGCCGAGGCACCGCGCCGACGTGGGCTTCGCCCACGACGGGGACGGGGACCGCGTCATCGGGGCCGACCACCGGGGGCGGGTCCTCGACGGCGACACGATCATGGGCATCGTGGCGCTGCACCGGCACGCGCGCGGTGAGCTGCCGGGCGGGCTGCTGGTGGCCACGGTCATGACGAACATGGGCCTCGAGGTCGCGCTGCGCGACCGGGGCGTGCGCCTCGACCGGGCGCGGGTCGGCGACCGGTATGTGCTCGAGCGGATGCTGGAGACCGGCGCGCGCGTCGGCGGCGAGCAGAGCGGCCACGTGATCTTCCTCGACCACGCGACGACCGGCGACGGCCTCGTCACCGCCCTGCAGCTCGTGAACGTCGTCCTCGAGTCCGGGCGGTCGCTCGAAGAGCTCGCGTCGCCGTTTCACCGCTACCCGCAGGTCCTGCTCAACGTCCGCGTGCAGACGCCCGAGCGGTGGCAGGACGACGCGGAGATTCTCGCCGCGCTCGCGCACGTCGAACGGCGGCTCGCCGGCCGCGGGCGGGTGCTCGTGCGGGCGTCCGGGACGGAGCCGCTCGTCCGGGTGATGACCGAGTGCGACGACGGGGCCGAGGCCAGCGCCACCGCGTCCTCGCTCGCCAACCTCGTCGCGCGGCGCCTCGGCGGCGTCGTGGTTAACCCGGGCGCGGCAGCCGCGCTCGACGACGGCCCGGCGAACGGAGGGAATGGGTCCGCGTGAGTGCTCGACGGCCCGGCGCGCGTGGTGTGATGGTCCGGTGCCGCGCTGATGACCACCCCCGTACGTCGAAACGAACGGGTGCGCTCGGGCGCGCCTGCGCCGGTGCACGCCGACCGATCACGCGCACGGCCGTGAAATTGCGTCGTCGGGATGCGAATGATACCATGAGGCCGCCGGGCCGCGGGGCGGCGCCGGCGGAGGACGCGACCACGTCATGAAGCTGAGTGTGATCGGCACCGGATACGTGGGGCTGGTAACGTCGGCGTGTCTGGCCGACGTCGGCCACGATGTCATCGGCGCCGACCGGGACGCGGATCGCATTGAGAGGCTCCGCCAGGGCCGCTCGCCGATTTTCGAGCCGGGCCTGGAGGAGGTGCTCGCCCGCGGCGCGGCGTCGAAGCGCCTCCGGTTCACGACCGACACCATCGAGGCCGTGCGCGAATCCGAGGTGATCTTCATCACGGTCGGCACCCCGTCGCTCGAGAGCGGCAACGCCGACGTGACCGCGGTCGCCGCCGTCGCCGAGACGATCGCGTCGTCGCTCACGGACTACCGCCTGATCGTGGAGAAGAGCACCGTCCCCGTCCGTACCGGCGAGCGCATCCGGGACCAGATTCATCTGCTGACGCGCGGCGCCGTGCCGTTCGACGTGGCGTGCAACCCCGAGTTCACCCGGGAAGGCGCCGCGGTCCAGGACTTCATGCATCCGGACCGGATCGTGATCGGCGTCGAGAGCGAGCGGGCCGAGCGGCTGATGCGCGACGTGTACCGGCCGTTCGACTGTCCGATTCTGGTCACGAACCTGGCGACCGCGGAGCTGATCAAGCACGCGAGCAACGCGTTTCTGGCGATGAAGATCTCCTATATTAACGCGGTGGCGAACGTGTGCGAGCGCGTCGGGGCCGATGTGGGGCTGGTGGCGCAGGGCATGGGGCAAGACGCCCGCATCGGGCGGGCGTTCCTCAACGCCGGGGTGGGGTACGGCGGTTCGTGCTTTCCCAAGGACGTCGCCGCGTTCGTTCAGATCGCCAGCGCCGCGGGGTACGAGTTCGGGCTGCTCAAGGAAGTCGCCCGCATCAACGAAGGGCAGCGCGACGTGCTGCTGCGGCATCTGACCGAGGCCCTGTGGGTGCTCGCGAACCGCACCATCGCGGTGCTCGGGCTGGCCTACAAGCCCGACACGGACGACATGCGCGACGCGCCGTCGGTGCCGATCATCGAGCGGCTGTGCCGGGACGGCGCGGCCGTCCGCGTGTACGACCCTGTCGCCGAACGGAACGCGCGGCGCGTGCTGCCCGAGGTGACGTACTGCGCGGATCCGTACGACGCCGCCCGCGGCGCCGACGCGGTCGTGCTGCTCACCGAATGGCCGGAGTTTGGCCGGCTCGATCTTCCGCGCCTCAGGGACGTGATGCGGCGCCCGGTCCTGATTGACGGGCGCAACGTGTGGGACCCCGAGGCGGCCAGGGCGGCCGGCTTCCACTACGCGGGGATGGGACGGTGAGGGTCGTCCTCACGGGCGGCGCCGGTTTTGTCGGCTCACACCTTGTCGATCGGCTGCTGGCGGACGGCGCGCACGTTCTGTGCCTCGACACGCTCCTGACCGGCCGCCGCGAAAATCTGCGCCACCTCGACGACCCGCACTTTGAGTTTCGCCAGCACGACGTGACCACCCCAATCGAGGTCGACGGACCGGTGGACTACGTGCTCCACTTTGCGAGCGCGGCGAGCCCGGTCGACTATCTCGCGCACCCGATCAAGACGCTCAAGGCCGGGGCCCTCGGCAGCTGGGTGACGCTCGGGCTGGCCCGGGCGAAGGGAGCCCGGTTTCTGCTCGCGTCGACGTCGGAAGTCTACGGCGACCCGCACGTCTCGCCGCAGCCGGAGACCTATTGGGGCCACGTGAACCCAGTCGGGCCGCGGGGCTGCTACGACGAGGCGAAGCGGTTCGCGGAAGCGATGACGATGGCGTACCATCGGCAGCACGGCCTGAACACCGGCATCGTTAGGATTTTCAACACGTTCGGGCCATTCATGCGCGCCGACGACGGTCGCGTGATCCCCGCGTTCATCACGCAGGCGCTCCGGGGCGAGCCGATCACAGTGTTCGGCGACGGCACGCAGACCCGCAGCTTCTGCTACGTCACCGACCTTGTCGATGGGATCGTGCGGCTGATGCGCACCGACGTGCACGACCCGGTGAATCTGGGCAATCCGCATGAGATCACCGTGCTCGAGTGCGCCGAGCGCATTCTGCGCCTGGCGAGGAGCCGGAGCCCCATCGTCTTCCGGCCGCTCCCGGAGGACGACCCCATGCAGCGGTGCCCCGACATCGCGCGGGCGCGGGCGCTCCTCGGGTGGGAGCCCGAGGTGCCTCTCGAGGACGGTCTCGCCCGGACGCTCGAGTGGTTTGCGGCCCGAGCCGAGGTGCGGGGCTAGCATGTGCGGGATCTGCGGGATCTACCGCGCGCACCCGGGCGACCCGGAGGCGCTGCGGGCCGCGACCGCCCGGATGGCGAGGTCGATGGCGCACCGCGGACCGGACGATGAGGGCGTGTGGGCGGACGCCGGCGGGCGGGGCGCGCTCGGGAACCGGCGCCTCGCGATCATTGATCTCTCGCCGGCCGGACACCAGCCGATGACGGCGTCGCACGGCGACGTGGTGGCGACGTACAACGGGGAGACCTACAACTTCCCTGAGCTCCGCGCGGAGCTTGAAGCCGAGGGGCACCGGTTCCGGGGGCACTCCGACACGGAGGTCGTCCTCGCCCTCTACCTTCGGGACGGGGCCAAGATGATCGAGCGGCTCCGCGGCATGTTCGCGTTCGCGCTGTGGGACGGCCGGACCGGCGAGCTGCTGCTGGCCCGGGACCGCCTCGGGATCAAGCCGCTCTACTACGCGCACCGCGACGGGCAGTGGATGTTCGCCTCCGAGCTCCGCGCGTTTCGCGCGGCCGGGACGGCGCCGCTCACGGTCGATCCGGTCGCCGTCGCGGCGTTCCTGCGCCTCGGTTCCGTGCCGGGTCCGCTCACAGTGTACGAGGGGGTGCGCGAGCTGCCGCCCGCGACTACGCTGGTCGTCGGGCCAAATCATCCCGACGGCGTGCTGCGTCGCTACTGGGAGATCCCGCACCCGGAGCCGGGGCCGGTGGACGTCGACGCGGCCGTCGAGGAGCTGCGCGCGCGTCTCTCGGACGCGGTGGTCCGCCATCTCATCAGCGACGTGCCGCTTGGGGTGTTTCTGAGCGGCGGCCTCGACTCCAACGCGATCGTCGCGATGATGCGCGACGCCGGGCACGCGCACATCCGGACGTTCTCGATCACGTTTCCCGAGGCCGGGTACGACGAGGGCGCGGAGGCGGGGCGGCTGGCGGCCCGGTACGAGACGGAGCACACCGCCCGCCCGGTGACCGGCCAGGATCTCGCCGGCGACCTGGACCGGATCATCGCCGCCATGGACCAGCCGACGGTGGACGGCGTCAACACCTACTACGTGTCCCAGGTGACCCGCGATTCGGGTACGATCGTGGCGCTCTCCGGGCTCGGCGGGGACGAGCTGTTCGGCGGGTATCCGTCGTTTCGGCGCGTCCCGCGCCTGCTCGCGTGGCAGCGCGCGGCCGAGCGCGTGCCGTTCGCCCGCCCGGCGGTCGCGTCGGCGCTGGCCGTCGTGCCGTCGCCCCGGTCCGCGAAGCTGCGCGAGGGGCTCGCCGCCCCGGCCACGATCCAGTCGACGTATCTTGTGATGCGCGGGCTGCTCGGCGCCGGCGAGGTCCACGACCTCCTCCGTCCCGGGCCGGTCCGCGAGGCGTCGGCGGCGTTCGACGCGGCGGCCGCGTTGGGCGCGCTGGCCACAGAGCTCCCAGACGAGCCGGCGGCTGCGACGAGCGTGCTGGAGCTGCGCGGGTACATGCACAACCAGCTCCTGCGGGACACGGACGTCATGAGCATGGCCCACAGCCTCGAGGTGCGCGTGCCGTTTCTCGACCACCCGCTCGTCGAGTTCGCGGCCCGGCTGCCGGGCCGCGTCCGAGTCGACGGCCACCCGCCGAAGTGGCTGCTGACGCGCGCCCTCGGCGACCGCCTGCCGCCGGGCGTGGGCCGGGTCAAGCGGGGCTTCACGTTTCCGATCGGCGAGTGGATGGCGGGACCGCTTCGCCGGCAGATCGACCAGACGCTCGGCGACGGCGCGGGCCTGTTTCAGCCAGGGGCGGTCGCCCGGCTTCGGGCGCGCGTCGACGCCGGGCACAGCCACTGGTCGCGCCTGTGGGCGCTCGTCGTGCTTGCCCGGTGGCTGACCTCGGCCGACCGGCCTGCGGTCGCGGTCTGACGGCGGCGGCCCTCGATGACGTACGGGATTCGGTCGGCGACCGCCTCGATCGCGTGACGGCGCGGCCGCGCACATGAGGGTCCTGCTGCTCGCCACCAAGTATTTCGGCGTCGGCGGCGCGGAGGCGTACACGCGCGCGTACGCTGATGCCTTCGCCGCCAATGGCGCCGAGGTCGAGGTCCTGTCGTTTCTCGACGGCGAGTTGGCGGACCGGACGTCCGCGGCCACCTATCTGGGACACGCGGGCGTCCGGTCCTCCGCACCGACGAAGTTGTGGTTTGTGATCGACGCGCTGCGCCGAGGTCAGGCCTACGATTTGGTCGTGTGCAGCCACGTGTCGGTCGCCCCGGTGGCCCACATCCTGCACCGCCTGCTCCACACCCCGTACGTGGTGATCACCCACGGGATCGAGATCTGGGGCCAACTCGGCGCGCGCCAATTGGCGGCGCTCCGGGAGGCCGCCCTCGTGGTAGCCGTCAGTCACTTCACGGCGCGTTGGATTACGGCCAAGCACGGCGTGCCGGAGGCCCGGGTGATGGTGATTTATCCGGCGGTGGACCCGGCGCTCCTGCGTCTGGTGCCCGCGGACGACGTCCGGCCGGTATCGGAGTCTCTGTTGACGTTCTTGACCGTGGCCCGCCTGTCCGCGCAGGAGCGATACAAGGGATGCGATGCCGTGATCTCGGCGCTGCCGGACGTCGTGGCCGCGCTTGGACCGGTCCGCTATGTGATCGTCGGGGACGGGGATGACCGTCCGCGCCTGGAGGCGCTCGCGCGCGAGCGCGGTGTCTCTGATCTTGTCGAGTTCGCGGGCCGCGTGACCCAGGACGGCCTCGCCGCGCAGTACTTGGGCTGCGATGTGTTTGTGATGCCGTCGACCGCGACCCTGCGGCCGGACGGGTGGACGGGGGAGGGATTCGGGATCGTCTATCTCGAGGCGGCGGCGTTCCGGCGTCCGGTGATCGCCGGCGCCGGCGGCGGGGCGCCGGAAGCGATTCGGGACGGCATTACCGGCATCGTTGTCGACGGGAGCGATCTCCGCGCGGTGACGACGACGCTGATCCAGCTGGGAGGCGATGCGCCCCTCAGGGCGCGGATGGGGGCCGCGGGCCGCGCGTGGGTCCTCGAGCACTTTACGTTCGAGCTCTTCGAGAAAGAGGCGCTCGCAGTGCTGGCGGCGGGGCGGGGCGCGTGATCCCGGGACCTCGCCAGGGGGAGCGCATGAGCCGTGACCGATAGGCCGCTCCGGGTCGTGGTCGCCGGCCTCTGGCACCTCGGTTGTGTGGCCGCGGCGTGTCTCGCGAAGGTCGGACACCGCGTCGTCGGGGTGGATGCCGACGCCGACCGCGTCGCGTCCCTGCGGGCCGGGCGCGCGCCGCTTCGGGAACCCGGACTCGACGCGCTGCTCGGCGAGGGGATCGCCGCGGGCCGACTCCACTTCACCGGTGATTTCCACGAGGCGTTCCGGGACGCCGACGTGGCGTATCTGGCGTATGATACTCCGGTCGACGAGCGGGACCGTGCGGACGTCTCGGTCGTGCTCGACGCGGCGGAGGCCGCCGGCCGATCGCTGCCGCCGGGTGCCTTGCTGCTCGTGCAGAGTCAGGTGCCGGTGGGGACGTGTCGCGGGCTGCGCTCTGCGCTGCGCGCGCGGCGGGGAGGGGACGTGTGCGTGGCGTACGTGCCGGAAAATCTACGGCTCGGCCAGGCGATCGAGCGCTACCTGCACCCCGACATGCTGGTGGTCGGGACCGATGACCCCGAGGCCCGGGAGCGCGTCGACCGGCTGTTCGCGGCGATCGAGGCGCCCCGCGTGCGCACCGACCTCGCGACGGCCGAGATGGCCAAGCACGCGATCAACACGTTTCTCGCGACGTCGATCAGCTTCGCCAACGAACTCGCGAATCTGAGCCAGCTCGAGGGCGCCGACACGGACGCGCTCCTGCAGGTGCTGCGTCTGGAGCGGCGCATCGGGCCGCGCGTGCCGCTCGCGCCGGGGATGGGATTTGCCGGGGGGACGCTCGCGCGCGACGTCAAGGCGCTCGAGGATGTGGGGGAGCGGCACGGGTACGCCGCCCGGCTGCTCGAGGCGGTGCTGCGGGTGAACGATGGGCAGCAGGGGCTTCCGATCCGGTGGCTCGAGCAGGCGTACGGGACGCTCGCGGGCCGGCGCGTCGGCGTGCTCGGATTGACATACAAGCCCGGCACGAGCACGCTGCGGCGTTCGTCGTCCGTCGCGATGATCCGCCGCCTCGTCCAGGCGGGCGCCGTCGTCTCCGCGGCGGATCCGGAGGCCGATCTCGATGAAATCGCCGATCTGCCCCCCTTTGAGTTCGGGCGAGATCCGTACCGCACGGCCGTGGACGCGGATGCGCTCGTGGTCGCGACGCCATGGCCGGAGTTCGCGGCACTCGACTACGCGCGCCTCAGGGCCGGGATGCGGCATCCGCTCGTGCTCGACATGCCCCGGCTGCTTGACCGGGCGGCGCTCGAGGCCGCCGGATTCACCTACGTCGCGGTGGGGCTCGGGGCAGTCCGAAGGATCTCGGACCCGTGAGCGCCGCAGTGATGGGGGCGGTGACGCGGGTACGTGTGGGTCTGAGGTGAACCGCTCCGCCTCGTCACGGAAGGAGGCCAGGAATGGACAAGTGGAACGTCGGCATCCTCATCTTCGACGGCGTTGAGATTCTCGACTTCGCCGGGCCATTCGAAGTGTTCTCGCGTGCGCGGCTTGAGCCAGGTGCGGAGTCACGCCGCTCCGAGGAGTGTGCGCCCTTCCGGGTCTTCACCGTGGCCAAATCCCTTGCACCGATTTCCACGACCGGCGGACTGACCGTGACCCCGCACTATGGGTTTGTGGACGCTCCGCACGTCGATCTGCTCGTGGTGCCCGGCGGCGCGGGGACCCGGCCGCTGCTCAACGATCCCGAGACCCTTGACTGGATTCGCCGCACCGCGTCCGACGCGCGTCAGGTCGCGTCGGTGTGTACCGGGTCGCTCTTATTGGCCAAGGCCGGGCTGCTCACGGGCCGGCGGGCGACCACGCACTGGAACGCGCTCGACCTTCTTGCGACGCTCGATGTGGGCACGGTCGAGCGGGACCATCGCGTGGTCGATGACGGTATCATCACGTCAGCCGGCGTCGCTTCCGGCATCGACATGGCATTTTACGTGGTCGAGCGTCTCCATGGTGCCGCGGTGGCGGACGAGACGGCCCACTACATCGAATACCGGAGGACCGCGGCCCCACGCCTCAAGACGTAGCGACGTGGACGTCGAACCGCCGCGTCCGACGTGTACGGGCGCGTGGGCGCCAGCTCGACGGTGGCCGTGCTCTCCTCGTGGCTGGCCGGATCGCGCACCGTGGATCGACGCGGCCGCTTCGATGGCGATAGAATGGGAGAAGCGAATCTCGGGTCACGCAGGAGGTCGCCGTGCCGGGCAGGGCGTACAATTTCCGGCCGGAGAGGCGGGCGCCGATCCGGCAGTGGCTGATCATCGGGGTCGCGTGCGCCGCCGCCGTCGCGATGGCGTTCGCGCCCGGGATCGCCGCGGGCGGTCGGGTCGGTCCACCGCCTGCGAGTACCACGAGCGGGATCCCGAGCGGGGCCGTGCCGACGGCGCATGTCGTCAACGTTTACTGGGACGCGCATTGGGACGACGACGTGCGGAGCGCGCATCTGGATCCCGCGGTCTTCGGGCACGATGCGATCGACGGCTTCGTGCGGGCGGTCATCGGCGGCACGTATCTGGCGGGGCTCGCGCAATACGGGGTGCGGTCCGTCGAGTTCGACGGCAGCGTGCTGGCGTCTGAGGAGTGCGGCGCGTTCGCTCCCCGCGACGTACCGGGTGGGATGCCCCAACGGTTCGCCGGGTGCATGGCGGACTCGGAAGTGCTTCGCGCCCCGGTCGATGCGAATCTGGTCGTGAACCTCCTGATTCCCGTGACGACGGCGACGATTCCGAACAAGGGGTTCGCGTACCACTCCTGGCGGTGCTGCGCGCCGAAGACGCCGTTCGCGTTCACGGTCGTGCCGTTGATCTATGCGGTCACCCGCAGCCCGCTGCCCCCCGGACCCAGTCTGGGGGCGATGCTGACGCATGAGCTCGTCGAAGCGCTGACCAACCCGTTCGGAAAGTTTGGGTGGTTCGATCTCCGTACGGGCTCCGAGGGGGAGATCGCCGACTTATGTGAATGGCGGGCGGCCCGGCCGGCGGCGCCGGCCCAGGCGTTTCAGGCGTGGGCGGTGACGCAGTACTGGTCGAATGACGCGAACGGGTGCGTGCCGTAGCTGAGTGTGATCACCGGCGAAGGAGTGCCGAGGCGGCAATGGAATCTCCGGTACCATGTCGGTCGCACTGTATTCGGCCAGGCGGCGTACCACCCTGCTATCGAAGGTCCGCACGTATCGCGCAGTGACCATGCGCATGCGGAGCATCGTGGCGCGGGAACGATCCACCCGGTGTCTATGAGCGAGTTCTGGTGCGTGAAGAAGGGGAGCCCGGGACTGTTCGGGGGCGAAGAGTTCGCGCGGCTGCTCGGCGCCGGGTATACCATCGAGGAATTCGACCCGACCGTGCCCTTGGCGCGCCAGGTCGGCGGCGCGCATGTGCTGCTCGTGCGCAGCGTTCCGGTCTCGAGAGAGGTGATCGATGCGGCCCCCCTCCTCCGATTGATCCAGCGGCCGGGCGCTCACTTGGAGTCGGTCGACACAGCGTACGCTGCGTCCAAGGGGATTGTCGTGTGCACTGTCCCCGCACACGTCAGCGGCAGCGGTGCGGCGATCGCAGAGCTGATCATGTTTCTGCTGCTCGCGCTTGCGAAGCGCTATCCGGACTTGCAGGTCGCCCTGCGCGAGGGGCGCATGGGCAAAGTGGACACGTACGGGCTGCGGGGCAAGGTGCTCGGTTTGATCGGTGTCGGCGAGATCGGCGAAGCGGTGATTCCAATGGCGCGCGGATTTGGGATGCGCGTGTGGGCGGTCAAGCGGTCGGTCTCTGCGGGAATGAAAGAAGCGCTCGGTCTGGAGTGGCTCGAGCGAATGGACCGCATGGACGAGATGTTGGCGCACAGCGACTTCGTATCCATTCACGTGCCGTTGGTGGCCGAAACGAACCGATTGGTGAACGCGCGCGCGTTCGCCCGCATGAAACCCGGGGCGCTCCTGGTCAACGCGGCTCGCGCTCACGTCGTGGACAAGGACGCGTTGATCGACGCGTTGCGCAGCGGGCACCTCGGCGGCGTTGGCCTCGACGTTTTCTGGCATGAGCCAGTCGATCCCCGCGATCCAATCTTCGAGTGTCCGAACGTGGTCGCCACCCCGCATGGGGGTGGGACGAAGGAGCTCCGAGAGCACATGGCGCGCGTGGTCGTCGAGAATATCCAGCGGGTGCGCGCGGGAGCGGTTCCCCTTCATGTGGTGGACGCCTAGCCCTGGGTGGTGCGCCCGATGAGGCTCGTGTCCTACGCCGGACCGCAGGGCGTGAGCGTCGGCGTACTGGCTGCGGATGGAACGCCGCGTGTCTGGGATCTTCGCGAAGTGATGTTGCAGGTTAGGCTGGGCCGAGGTCAGGATCCTTGGGCGCGGGAGCAGATCGGGGCGGCCACGGTCGACATGATCGCGTTGATCGACGAGTGGCATGGCCGCGTGGCGATGCTCCGCGCAATGCTCCTACAAGCGGAGCGTGATGAGGGATCGTTCGCCACGTCCCCCGTGTCGGGGCGACGCCTGTGGTATGAACTCGGACACGTGCGGCTGCTTGCGCCGGTGCTGCGGCCCTCAAAAATCGTCTGCCTTGGAGCGTCCTATCGCGAGCATATCGTGAACATCATGACGCAGCGCGGCATTCCACATGACAAAATCGAGATCCCCGAGCGTCCTCGGATCTCGTTCATGAAGCCGCCGTCTGCGATCATCGGTCCGGGAGATCCCGTGCGCTACCCTCGCGACTCGGCGGCGTGGGACTGTGAAGGCGAGATCGGCATCATTATCGGCGCCCATTGCCGGCACGTTCCGGTTGCAGAGGCGCTCGAGTACGTGTTCGGGTATACGATCGCCGCCGATGTATGCTTTCGCGACCTTCCAGATATTTTGGGAGGGTTGAACGCGCCCGCGGCCAAAGGGTCAGACACGTTCGCGCCGATGGGACCGGCGCTGGTCACGCCCGATGAACTTCCGGGGGGCCCGAACCGCATGCACGTGACGCTGCGGGTCGACGGGGATCTGCGGCAGGACTCCAACACCGCCGATTTATTGTGGCCGATCGAGGCGATGGTCAGTGAAGCCTCGCGGTACATGAGTCTGTGGCCCGGCGACGTGCTGATGACCGGCAGTCCCTCCGGTACGGGGTTGGAGACCGGTCGATACCTACGGGAAGGTCAAGTGGTGCGCATCGAAGCCGAAGGGATCGGTATGCTGGAGAACCCGGTCGGACCTCCTCGGTAACGGGGTCGAGCAAAGGGGGGACATGAACGTGTCGCAACCACGTTCGAGCCTGTGGAGACGGCTGCGCGCGGCGTTGGCGGCGGCGGTGTTTGTCACGGTCGGCGTCGCGTTGGGGCCAAACAACGGCAGTGGTGCGCCGGTGGTCGGTGGGGACGCCGCCATGTCAATTTTCGGGACGCCCGGGGGAGTGCTCTTGACCGACTTTCTCCCCACGGATATGGCGATTTTGATCGGCGAGAGCACGAATCGGTCGTTGTTGAGCTATACGCCCACTCTGCAGCTCCTGCCGGATCTTGCCGAGCGGTGGACCGTCTCGGCCGATGGACGGACGACGACGTTCGTGCTGCGACCGGGGCTCAAGTGGAGCGATGGGGCACCGCTGACCCCCAGGATTTTGAGTACGCGACGCTGGCGCTCTCGGCACCCGGGTCCAATGCGTTTTGGTACAACCGCGTGGACGAGATCGTCGGCGTTCGAGAGCACAAAGCCGGCACGAGCGACGGTGTGGCCGGATTCAAGATCATGAATGATCGGACCTTTGCGGTCACGACGGTCGCGCCGTCGTCCGATTTCATCGACCTGTTCGGCACCGAGATGTTTCCGATGCCGAGCCACGTGCTGAAGACCATCCCATTCTCGCAGTTGATGAAGAGCGACTTCGCGCACTTGCCGAACGTGTCCTCGGGCCCGTTCTACATCTCAAACTATCAAACGGACACCCAGGCGGAGTTGACACGTAACCCGTACTACTACGCCCGGCAGCCGTCGCTGGCGCACGTGTACATCAAAGTCCTCCAGCCAGAAGTGGCCATCGTCCAACTCGAACGAGGGGAGCTCCAGGTGATTCCGGGAGACATCGGTGGCAACCTCACGCCGGGCGACCTGCCTGCGCTGCAGCGTGTCACCAACATTGCGGTGACGTCCTATCCAAACACCACGGTCGTGAGCATGTACATCAACGTCAAACGGAAGCCGTTTGACGACGTCCGCGTCCGGCAGGCCCTCGCGTACGCGATCGATCGTGACGCCATCGTGTCGCAGCTCCTGTTGGGGAAAGGCGAGGTCGCGTACTCGCCGTTTGCATCGTTCACGCCCTATTACGACAAGAATCTCGAGCCCTATAAGTTCAACCCTGATCACGCGCGGCAGTTGCTGCGCGATGCGCACTATGATCCGAGCGTGCGGCTTCGGCTCCTGGTGCCCACTGGCGAGACCCTGCGCATGAACGTGGGCACCGTCATTCAGCAGCAGCTGCAGAATGTTGGGATGAATGTGTCGATCGAATTGGCAGACTATGCCACCTCGGTATCGCGGTTGGATGGGACCCACGATTTTGATCTCGGGCTGGAGGACAACCGGGGATTCAACAACCCGGACCTCAGCCGACGGTTTCACACGGGCGGCGCGTTGAACGCCGGGCAGTACTCCAACCCGGAACTCGATCAGCTGATCGACCAGGCGCGTCAGCTGGTCGTGTTGCGACAGCAATTGCCGCCGCTGACCAAGATCCAGCAGATTATCAATCAGGACGTGCCGACCGTCATGCTTTACTACGCGGATTCGATCGGCGCGGTGAACGTGGGACAGCTCGGTGGGGCCGTGCCGAGGTTCGGAGGCATGTTCAGAGACATGGCCAACTGGTACCGGAGGTGATCGCGGGAAGGAGAGACGTCGGCATCACGCGCAACGAGAACGGCTGAAGGCACACACAGGGGGACCCGATGAAATTTGTCACGTATCAAGGCCCGACCGGAGCGGCCGTCGGGGCGCTGGACGGCGCGGATCGCGTGTGGGACCTGCGCGCCGTGTGGACGTACTGGGCCGTGACGGCACAACACGACGCGTGGGCATCGCAGAAAGCGCTGTTTCAGGTGCCGCCCGATATGGTGTCGTTTGCGGAGATTTGGCACGGGCGGGGACGGGCGCTCGCATCGATGGTCGCGATGGTTAAAGAGGATGAGCGTTCCCAACACACCCATGGGAGCCCGCTGTCGTACAGGCTGCGGGATGTCCGATTGCTCGCGCCTGTGCTGCGGCCCTCGAAGATTCTGTGCATCGGGAGTTCCTATAAGGAGCACATTCTGAAGTACTACGCGCGAAAAGGCGTGCCCGCCGATCAGGTCGAGTTCAACAAGAACCCGAAGCTGTCATTTTTCAAGGCCCCGTCGGCGATTATCGGCCCAGGCGCCCAGCTCCGATACCCAAAGGGGTCGAAGGAGTGGGATTGCGAAAGCGAATTGGGGATCATCATTGGACGCTACTGCAGTCAAGTGACGCCGAAGGAAGCGCTCGACTACGTGTTTGGCTACACGATCGCCAACGACGCCTGCATCCGGGACATCACGCCGCTGCAGGGCGGGTATGACAGCCCGCGCGGGAAGGCAACAGACACGCTTGCCCCGATCGGGCCGGCGATTGTGACCCCGGATGAATTGTCGCACAGTCCCAACGAGTTCAAGGTCAAGCTGTGGATCGATCAGACGCTGCGGCAAAACTCCAGCACCGCCGACCTCATCTGGCCGATCGAAGACATTGTTAGCGAGGTGTCACAATACGTGACGCTCTGGCCGGGTGACGTGGTGTTTACCGGTGGGCCTCCTGGTACGGGCTTGGAGGATGGACGGTACCTCCGGGAAGGTGAAGTGGTGCGGATCGAAATCGACGAGCTCGGGATTCTCGAGAACCCGGTGGGTCCGCCGCGCGGATAAACCGGCGCCCAGACTCCCGACCCCGAGCCGGCGGGAGCGCGGACACGCCGCGCTTCCGCGGTGACCTGCGTCTGGTACTTTCGTCCCGATCGCTGGCATTTTGCTCCGTCCTGTGCGATGATCGCCCCAGGCGCGCCGCCCCGCGTGGGGACGCGCGTTTGCGGCTGAAATTGGGTATGAAACGCCGGTGGGGGGCTCGTCCGCGTGGTGCAACTCTCGGTCATCGGTCTCGGGCGCTTGGGCCTGTGCGCGGCCGCGTGCTTCGCGTCCCGCGGGATCCCCGTCGTCGGCGTGGACGTGAACCCGAGCACGGTGGAGGCGGTGAACCGCGGGGTCGCGCCGTTTTACGAGCCGCGGCTGCCCGAGGTGCTGCGCGCCGCCGGCGACCGCCTCCAGGCGACCGCGGACTACGGGCTGGCGCTCGAGCGGTCCGACGTCACGCTGCTGATCGTGCCCACGCCGAGCGGCCCGGACGGTGAATTCTCCGACGCGCATCTCCAAGACGCGCTGACCCCCCTGGCCCGGGCGCTCCGAGCGTCGAGCAAGTCCTCGCACCTGTTCGTGATCACGTCCACGGTGTCGCCGGGGACGGTCGAGGGGCGTCTCATCCCGCTGATCGCGTCGGTGTCCGGACGGTCGCTGCACGAGGGGTTCGAGGTCTGCTACAACCCCGAGTTCATCGCGCTGGGGACCGTGATCTCGGATTTCCTGCGCCCCGACCTGGTGCTGATCGGGCAGAGCTCCGAGGCGGCCGGGGACCGGCTCGAGCAGCTGTACCGGACGGTGTGCGAGCACACGCCGCGCGTGGCCCGGATGTCGATCGTGAGCGCGGAGATCACAAAGATCGCGCTCAACTCGTTCGTGACCACGAAGATCACCTTCGCGAATACGCTGGCGTCGATCTGCGAAGCGATTCCGGGCGCCGACATCGACGCGATCACCGACGCCCTCGGCGCGGACCGGCGGATCTCGCCGTACTATCTCCGCGGCGGGCTGCCGTTCGGGGGGCCGTGCTTCCCGAGAGACAACCGCGCGTTCGCGGTGTTCGCCGCGCGCCACGGCGTAGACGCGCGGCTCGCGAAGGCGACCGAAGCTGCGAATCTCGAGCGCATCGGGGACATCGCCCGGCTCGTGCTCCGGCATCTGCCGGAGGCGGACCGGCGCGTGGCGGTGCTGGGCCTGTCGTTCAAGGCGGGCACGCCGGTGCTCGACGAGTCGCCCGGCATCCTGCTGGTCGACACGCTGCTGGCGGAGGGCGACGTCGAGGTGACCGTGTACGATCCGCTCGCGGTCGCCGGCATGCGCGCGCTCCTCGGCGACCGGGTGCGGTACGCCGCCTCCGCCCGGGCCTGCATGGACGGTGCGGCCCTGTGCGTCTTTACGACGGCCGCGCCGGAGTTCCGCGAGGTGGACGAGACGTACCTTACGCGCACGCCGACAACGGTCGTCGACTGCTGGCGGGTGCTCGATCCCGCGCGGTTCGGACCTAAGGTGCGGTATGTGGCGCTGGGGCGGGCGGGGTAGCGCGGCCGTGCCGGCGCGGGGCGAAGCCGTCGAGTCGTTGGCCGGGCGCGCCGGCGCCCGCACGCCCGCGCGGCTCCGGCTGCGATTCTCCGAACGGCGCCTGCTGCTCACGGCGCTCGACCTCGGAGCGCTGCTGGTTGCGCTCTATGTGTGGCTCGCGTTGCGGGTCGCGCCGGCGTTTGACCCGCGGGCTCTCCTGCAGCAGCCGCAGTGGTATCTGATCCTGGCGGTGCTGTGGCTGGTGATGGCGTCGGCGTGCGACGCGTACGAGCCGCGGAACACGCGGCGGGTCGGCCCGAGCGTCATGCGGGCGGCCCAGGCGGGGGTACTCGCCGCGGCAGCGTATCTGCTGGTCCCGCACCTCACGCCGCCGCTGCCGAGTTCCCGAAACGAACTGCTGTCGCTGCCCGCGCTCGTTCTCGTATGCCTGGCGGTCGAGCGCACGCTCCACACGTTGGCGTTCCCCCGGCCCGCGTTCCGGCAGCCGACGCTGATCATCGGGACGGGCCAGCCGGCCCGTCTCATCGCGGCGACGCTCGCGGAGGCCGGCGATGAGAGCTACCAGGTGGTCGGGTTCATCGCCGACGAGCCCCGCGCGGCGGACGAGGACGGACCCGCGCCGGGGCCGGTGCTCGGCACGCCGGCCGACCTGCCCGCGGTGATCGCGCGGCAGGACGTATCGGCGCTGATCCTCGCGCCCGTGCGCGAGGTCGACTCCATGCTGCTCGCGACGCTGCTGCAGTGCGTCGAGCAGGGGGTCGAGCTCGTCCCGATGCCGGCACTGTACGAGCGGCTCACGGGGCGCGTGCCGGTGGAGCAGGTGCGCGACGACTGGTACGTGGCGATCCCGGTCGAACAGCTGACCCTCAGCAGCGTGCAGCGCTTGACCAAGCGCGCGCTCGACGTGGTGCTGGCCGGGCTCGGCGTGCTGTGCCTGGCCGTGCTGCTGCCGATCGTCGCCCTCGCGATCCGGCTGGACTCGCCGGGGCCGATCTTCTACGTGCAGCCGCGCGTGGGGATCGGTGGCCGCGTCTTCCGGACGTTCAAGTTCCGGTCGATGGTCGCCGAGGCGGAGCCGGACGGCGCCGTGTGGGCGCGCCGGGGCGATCCGCGCGTGACCCGCGTGGGACGGGTGCTGCGCGCGACCCATGTGGACGAGTTTCCGCAGCTGCTGAACGTGCTGCGGGGAGAGATGAGCGCGGTCGGCCCGCGGCCCGAACGGCCGGAGTTTGTCGAGAAGCTCGCCGCGGAGCTGCCGCTGTACCGGCTGCGCCACGTGGTGAAGCCCGGGATGGCCGGGTGGGGTTTGGTTCAGCAAGGGTACGCAGGGAGCGAGCAGGACGTGCTCGTGCGCCTGCAGTACGACCTCTACTACATCAAGCATCAATCGCTGGCCCTGGATCTCGTGATCTTATTGAAGACCATTGCGCATGCGCTCGCGTTTCGCGGGCGGTAGCGCCGGATCGGGCGGATGACGGGCCGCCCGCGGCGCTGAATCCTCGATGCGCATCCTGATCGTGCAGCCCACCGGGGACAAGCGCGGGCACTACGGGCTCTACACGAGCAAGCTGTGCCAGGCGATCGGCGAGCGGGGGCACGACGTCACGCTGTGCACGAACCGTCTGGATCCCTCCCGGTACCTGGCGGTTCCGCCGCGGTTCACGGTGGTCGAGGTGGGGGACGGCCGCCTCGCGTTCGAGCGGTTCGACGACGCGATCGGCCGCGCGCCGCTGTACTACTACTGGGGCTACTATCGGAACAGCGCCGCGGTCACCGCGGCCGCCATCCGCCTGTGCCGCGCGGCGGTGTTTGACGGGGTCGCCGTGTTCGACGTGGAGTTCATGACGGCGTCGCTCCTGTTCTGGTGGAACCGGCGCTGGTTGCCGCCGGTCATCATGTTTCCCTGGGCGGCCAACTTCTCGTTCGGCGCGTATCCCGGCTCCGTCTTCAAGAAAGGCTACAAGGTGGTGCAGCGCGAGGTGTTCCGGGCGGCGCTGACCTCGGGCGGCGTCCGGGCGCTCGCCGTGCTTGGCGAGTGGCATCGGGACCGCCTGCGGGAGCAGCTCCGGCTGTCCCCCGATTTTCCGATCGGGATCGTGCCGGACGGCGGCGACGTCGCCGCGGCGGTGCCGACCCGGGAGGCAGCCCGGGCGCGGCTCGGCCTGCCGGCCGAGGGTACGCTGCTCTTGTTCTTCGGCGTGCTGCGGCGCGATAAGGGGATTGAGTATCTGCTGGACGCGGTACGGAGCCTCCGCGACGAGCCGTTCCACCTCGTCGTGGCGGGCTGGCCGATGGAGTATACGGCGGACGAGATCGAGGTGATGGTCGCCCGGCGTGAGGTCGGCGCGCGCGTCAATCTGCGGCTCGGGTACGTGCCAGACGAGGACGTGCCGGCGTATTTCGCCGCCGCCGATGCGCTGGTGCTGCCCTACACGAAGGCGTACACCGGCGGCAGCGGCCCGCTGGTGAAGGGAGCCTGCACCTACGGGCGCCCGGTGATCGCCACGAACGTGTCGGAGATGGGGCAGCTGGTGGCGCGGCACGGGCTCGGCCTCTTGGCGGAGCCGGAAGACGCGGCGTCGCTGGCCGACGCGATCGGACGGTTCCTCGCGCTGTCCCCGGCCGCGCGGGACGCGATGGCGGCCCATGGCGCGGCCCTCGCCCAGGCCAACTCCTGGGATTCCCTCGCGCAGCGCGTCGTCGACCTGATCGCGGAGCTCGCCGCACCCGCGCCGCCGGCCTCGTGAACCTCGTCCAGCTGCTCCGCCAAACCTCGCGGGGCCAGGTGATCGCCAAGAACACCCTGTGGCTCGGGGTCGCGAGCGCCCTCGCCGGGCTCGGCGACTTCATCCTCACCGTGTACGTGATCCGGAAGTTCGGGGCGACGACGTACGGCGTGTTCGGCTACGCGTTCTCGTTCGTCTCGCTGTTCGGCGCCTTGTTTGACATGGGGCTCGCGACGACGATCACGCGCCAGTTCGCGGGCGACCGCCTGCGGGAGCGCCACTTCGGGGATCTCCTGACCCTCAAGCTCGCCCTCGGCGTCGGCGGCATCGCGGTGGTCTGGCTGTGCGGGGCGCTGATCACCCACGACCCCCTCGTGCGCCGGATGATCTTTCTCCTGGCGTTCTACGTGGCGCTGCTGGAGCTCGCGAATTTCTTCTCCGCGCTGTTCCGCGCGCGGCAGCGGATGGAGGTCGAGGCCGGCTTCCGCCTCGGATACATCGTGTGCCTCGTCGTGCTCGTGGTCGGGCTCACGACCGCGTTTCCGACGGTGCTGAGCGTGGCGATCGCCTACGTCGCGGCGATTGCCCTGACCGTGATCGGCGCCGCGGTGTTCGTGCTGCGGGCCGGCGGCGCGGCGGGGTCGCTGCGGCCGCGGATCAACCTGCCCGCCTGGCGGGAGTACCTGGCGATCGGACTGTTCCTCGCGCTGCTGCGCGTCACCGGCGACCTGAACGGGAACATCGGCCCCGTGACGCTCGGCTATCTCGGCCGGCTCGCGCAGATCGGCTGGTACAGCGCCGCGGACAAAATCTACGGCGTGCTCCTGTTTCCGATGGCGCTCGCCACCGCGGCGATCTTCCCGGCGCTGGCGGAGGCGCAGCAGACCGCGCCCGATCGCTTCATCCGCTACTGGACGGCGTGGGCGCGCGGCACCGTGCTCCTGTCGCTCATGATCTCGCTCATCGTGTTTGTGGACGCCCCCGCGATCATCGACGTCCTGTACCCGGCGGGGTTCGCGCCCGCGGTGCTGACGCTCAGGATCCTGGTCGCCGCCGCGCTCATCACCTATCTCCAAAATCTCTTTTACATCGCGCTGCTCGTCGTGGACCGTCAGCGTGAGGTCTTCGCCGCGGGCCTCGTGTCGACCGGGACGCACGTCGCCCTGAACTTCCTCCTCGTGCCCGGGATGGGGCTGTACGGCGTCGCGCTCGGGACCGTGCTGTCGCAGGCGGTCATGTGCGCGCTGTGCATCGTCCTGACCGCGCGCGGCGCGTCGGTCCCGGTCGCCCCGCCCGAGCTCGTGCGGACCGCGCTGGTCGCGGTGGTGGCCGGCGGCGCGATGCTGGCGGTGCTGCTCGCGGCCCCCCACGGACGGGTCGGCGCGGCCGCGGGCGTGCTCGTCGGCGGGCTCCTCTACGCCGCCATCGCGATCGCCGCGACGCGGCTCTTGGGACGCGCCGCCGGGAGCGCCCCCTAGCGTCTGGGACTTCTGTACGGTGGTGCGGCCGGTTGAGCGTCTGTTATGATAAGGCCGCGTCCGGCGAACGTGGGTTCGCACGGACCGCGCAGGGCGTGCCGGCTGGCGCCGGCGGGGGGCGGGGCGGAGGAGACGATGGGGGAACGACAGCGGACGCTGGTCACGGGGGCGGGCGGGTTCATCGGCCATCACCTGGTCACGTCGCTCAAGCGGCGGGGGTACTGGGTCCGGGGCGTCGACCTGAAGTATCCGGAGTACGAGCCGACGCAGGCGGACGAGTTCGAACTGCTCGACCTGCGCCGGTGGCCCAACACCCTCGCGGCGACGCAGGACATCGATATCTGCTATCATCTCGCCGCGAACATGGGTGGCATCGGCTTCATCACCGACTACAAGGCCGAGATCATGCATGACAGCGGCCTGATCAACCTCCACATGCTCGAAGCGGCCCGGGCGCACGGCGTCCGGCAGTTTCTGTTCACGTCCTCGGCGTGCGTGTATCCGGGCTACCGGCAGCACGACGCCGACGTCACGCCGCTGCGCGAGGAGGACGCCTATCCCGCGGACGCGGAGGACGGCTACGGGTGGGAGAAGCTGTTCACGGAGCGCCAGTGCCGGCACTACCTCGAGGACTACGGCCTGAGCACGCACGTCGTCCGCTTCCACAACATCTACGGCCCCCTCGGCACCTACGACGGCGGCCGCGAGAAGTCGCCGGCCGCGCTCTGCCGCAAGATCGCCCTCGCCCGCGACGGGGACGAGATCGAGGTGTGGGGCGACGGCCTGCAGACCAGGTCCTACTGCTACATCGACGACTGCGTCGAGGGGATCTACCGGCTGATGCAGTCCGGCGAACACACCCCGACGAACCTCGGCTCCGACCGGCTGGTGTCGATCAATGAACTGGTCGACCTGATCGCCGCGATCGCCGGGAAGCGGATCACGAAGCGCCACGACCTCACCAAGCCGCAGGGCGTCCGCGGCCGGAACAGCGACAACACGAAGCTGCGCCGCGTGCTGAACTGGGAGCCCGCCGTCTCGCTCGAGGACGGGTTGGCCGACACCTACTGGTGGATCCACGGGCAGCTCGCGAAGGCCGGACGGATCCCCCAGGAGGCGCTCAAGTAGCCGCCGCGCCTCCGCCCGAGGCCGGCGGCACGCCGTCGGTCGCCGCCGGAGCGGTTGCGTCTGCGGGGGCCCGCTGCCCCGTGTGCGACGCGCCGGGGCCGGTGACACGCTTCACGCAGGGCGGCGCGCGCGTCGTGCAGTGCGTCCGGTGCCGCCTGCTGTACACTGACCCGCCGGTGTCCGGACGGTACTACGGCGCGATCCGGCGGCAGGACTGGTTCGTGGAAGCCCGCGCTGCCGCGGCCTCCAAGATGAACGTCTACCTGGCGCACGTCCGCGCCATCGACCGCCTCAACACGGGCGGCGCACGCTGGCGGATTCTCGACGTCGGGTGCGGCATGGGCGGCTTTCTGAGCGCCGCGGCCGCGTACGGCTACGACGGGTACGGCATCGAGGCGTCGGCGGAGCAGGCCGCGTGGGCGCAGGGGCTGCACCTCAGCGTTCGGCACGGCGACGCGGTCGACGCGTTTCATCCGCTGACCTTCCAGGTCGTCACGCTGTGGGAAGTCCTGGAGCACATCCCCCGCCCGAAGGAGATGCTGACCGCCGTGCGCGAGGTGCTGGAGCCCGGCGGCTATCTCCTCCTCGGCGTGCCGAACGGCCCGCACGCGCTGTGGAAGGCGAAGGTGCTCCGGCCCCTCGGCGGCGCCCGCGGGGACGTGGTCGGCGTGGGCGAGCACGTGGTGCACTACTCCGCGGAGACGATCCGGATGGTGCTGGCGTCGACGGGCTATGAGGTCCTCTCCGTCCGCAGCGGGCCGGTCGGGGTGTTCGACGGCGCGCTCCGGCACGTCAAGCGCGCGGGCATGGAAGCGCTGACCGCGCTCGGGCATCTCGTCGGCACGCCGCTCGGCGCCAGCCTGCTGGTGGTCGCCCGGCGTCCCGGGGAGGCGTCCGCGGCGGACGCGGGGGGACCGCGATGAAGCGCGCCGTCATCACCGGGCTGACCGGGCAGGACGGCTCGTATCTCGCGGAGCTGCTGCTCTCCAAGGGCTACGAGGTGCACGGGCTCGTGCGGCGCGCGTCGACGTTCAACACACGGCGGATCGAGCACCTGTACCGCGATCCGCACGATCCCGAGCGGCGACTGTCCGGGCATTACGGCGATCTGGCCAACGGGGAGCAGCTTACGAGCCTGATGTACGACGTCCGCCCGGACGAGGTGTACCACCTCGGCGCGCAGAGTCACGTCAAGGTCAGCTTCGACATGCCGGAGTACACGGGCGACATCACCGGGCTCGGCACGACCCGCCTCCTCGAGGCGATCCGGCGCAGCGGGGTGCGGACCCGGCTCTACCAGGCGTCGAGCAGCGAGATGTTCGGCGCGGCCCCGGCGCCCCAGAGCGAGCGGACCCCGTTCATGCCGCGCAGCCCCTACGCGGTCGCCAAGGTGTACGCGCACTGGATGGTCGCGACGTACCGCGAAGGGTACGGGCTGTACGCTGTGAACGGCATCCTGTACAACCACGAGAGTCAGCGGAGATCGGAGACGTTCGTGACGCGCAAGATCACCCGGGCCGTCGCGCGCATCATGGCCGGACTGGACCGCCGCGTGTATCTCGGCAACCTCGCCGCGCGCCGGGACTGGGGCTTCGCCCCGGAGTACGTGAACGCGATGTGGCTCATGCTGCAGCAGGATCGGCCCGCGGACTACGTGATCGGAACCGGCGAGGCCCACTCGGTGCGCGAGTTTATCGAGGAAGCGTTCGCGTACGTCGGGCGCGACTGGCGGGAGCACGTCGAGATCGATCCGCGCTACGAGCGGCCGCTCGACGTCGCGAATCTCGTCGCCGACGCGTCCGCGGCGCGGGCGCAGTTGGGCTGGGAGCCCCGGATCCGCTTCCGCGAGCTGGTGCGGATCATGGTCGACGCGGATCTGGAAGCCGTCGGGCTGGCGCCGATCGGAGAAGGGAAGAAGATCCTTGAACAGAAGTTCCCGACCCAACGATTTTGGGACGACCGTGCCGTCTCTCCCTGAGCCCCGCGGCGGCGCGTCGACTGGAGGGCGACAGGTGCGCACCGGGATGCTGCCGCTGACCGAGCCGCTGTTCGACGAGGACGATTTTCGATCGGTCGACGGCGCGCTGCGCTCGACCTACGTCAGCGGTGACGGGCCCGACTGCCGGGCGTTCGAGCGCGAGCTCGCCGCGTACCTCGGCGTCAAGCACGCGTTCTTCACGACCTCGTGCACCGCCGCGCTCGACCTGGCATTCTTAGTCAAGGGGCTGCCGGCGGGCTCGGAGGTGCTGGTGCCCGACTTCACGTTCACGTCGTCGGCGCTCGGCGCCGTCCTGAACGGCCTTCGGCCGGTGCTCGTGGACGTGCGGGCCGACAACGGCAACATCGACGTCGCGCGGATCGAGGCGCACATCACCCCGAAGACGTCCGCGATCGTGCCGGTGGACTACGCCGGGAACCCGGTGGAGATGGACGCGCTGCTCGAGGTCGCGCGCCGGCACGGGCTGTACGTCGTGCACGACGCGGCGCAGTCGATCGGCGCGGAGTACCGCGGGCGCAAGGTCGGCACGCTGTGCGACGTGAGCTGCCTCAGTTTTCACGGCACGAAGAACCTCGCCGTCGGTGAGGGCGGGGCGATCACGACCGACGACGACGCGCTGGCCGAGCGCATCGTCGTCGCGCGCGAGAAGGGCACCGACAAGCACCGGTTCCTGTCGAACCCGGGGATGACCGGCTACTACGAGTACGTCGCCCGCGGGAACAGCTACGTGCAGTCGAATCTGCTCGGGGCCTTGGGCCGCTCGCAGCTGCGCAAGCTCGACCGCATGAACGCGCGGCGCGCGGAGATCGCCGAGTACTACCTGGACGCGCTCGCGGGGCTCGACGGCGTCCGGCTGCCGGCCACGACCGACGGCGCCCGGACGAACTGGCATCTGTTCTACCTCCTGGTCCCGCCCGGGCTCAAGGACCGGATGATCGAGGGCCTTCGCGCGGAGGGGATCGCGGCCAACATCCACTATCACCCGCTGCACCTCAACCCGTACTACCGGGAGATCTGCGAATTCGAGGAGGGTGCGTTCCCGAACGCGACCGCGTTTTTCAACGCCCTGGTCCGGCTGCCGATGTTTCCCGGGATGTCGGACGAGGACGCGCGGGCCGTCGTGGCCGCCGTGCGCACCGTGCTGGCGCGCGCGGCGGTGCCGCGCGGCGCCTGACCCGTGTACACCTACGCGCACGTCGGCTTCCGCCCGATCGAGGAGGCGGATCTGGAGCGTCTCCGCGAGCTCCGGAACGACATGAGCACGCTGCTGCAGCTCGGCACGGTCGACATGGCCTCCGCGGACGAACAGGTCGAGTGGTGGAAGAGCCTCGCGAATCGGACGACCGAGAAGCGGTTCAGCCTCGTCGAGGTCGCGTCCGGCCAGGTGATCGGCATGCTGCGCGTGCAGCACATCGACTCGGTGAACGCGCACTGCGAGATCGGGCTCGACATCCTCCCGGACCTGCGCGGGCGCGGGTTCGGCACCGCGAGCTACCGGATGGCGCTCGAGTACCTTTTTCTCCACTACAACATGCATCTCGTGTACCTCCGGGTCGCCGCGTTCAACGAGCGCGCGCGCGTCCTGTACGACCGCCTGGGGTTTGTCGAGACCGGACGCTTCCCGGAGTACCTGTACCGCCAGGGCCGCTACTGGGACTACATTTTGATGGCCATGACAAAAGACCAGTACACGCGGCTGCGCGCCCGGTAGGCGCCGCATGCCGCTGCTCCTGCTGGGCGCCACGGGATTCCTCGGCGGGCGCATCGCCCGCCGCCTCACCGCCGACGGCGTGGCGTTCGTGCCGGTGTCGCGGTCGCTCGGCACCGACCTGCGGGATCCCGCGCAGTTCCGCGCGGTGTTCGAGGCGCATCCGGGGATCGACGTCGTGCTGCACGCCGCCGCGTTCGTGGGCGGGATTCGGTTCGGCCTGGCACACCCCGGCGAGATCTACCACCACAACGCCTTGATGAACGCGCATCTCTTTGAGCTGGCGCGGGAGTTCGGGGTGCGCCGGATCGTGAACCCGATCTCCAACTGCTCGTACCCGCGGGACCTCGACCGGGCGTTCCGCGAGGAGGCGTGGTGGGACGGGCCCCTCGACGAGTCCGTCCTCGCCTACGGCTTCGTGCGCAAGGCCAGCTACGTGCAGAGCTGGGCGTACCACCGCCAGTACGGGCTCGAGACGATCACCCTGCTGGTGCCCAACATGTACGGGCCGGGCGACCATTTCGACGAAGTGCGCTCCCACGCGCTCGGCGCGCTCGTGATGCGGATCGCCCGCGCCGAGCGCCTCGGCCAGCCGGAGGTCGTCGTCTGGGGCTCCGGACGCCCGGTCCGGGAGTGGCTGTACGTCGACGACGGCGTCGAGGCGATGCTGCGCGCGGCCGCGGTTCCGCACACGCCCGACCCGATCAACATCGGCATCGGGAGCGGCGTGTCGATCCGCGAGCTGGCGGAGATGATCCGCGACGCGGTCGGGTATCGGGGGCGCCTTGCGTTCGACCCGTCCCAGCCCGACGGGGCGCCGTACAAGGTGATGGACGTCGAGCGGTGCGACGCGGTCTTCGGCTGGCGGCCGCGGACGGCGCTCGCCGAGGGGCTCGCCGGGACCGTGCGCTGGTATCGTGAGCACGCGCGCGAGTAGCGCGGCGCGGCCGGCGACCGCGCCGCGCTACATCCTGAACCACGTGCGCGGCTCGGCCGAGGGCACGCTGCTCGACCCGCGCGCGCGCGACCACATCACCGAGCCCTACATCCAGCTGCAGGAGCGGTGCGCGTCCTACGGGTACCGGTTCGAGGGGGTGCACGGGCAGCCGCTCGAGGACTGCGCGTGGATCGTGTTCTGGGACTCGTGGCGCGCGGGCCCGCAGGGCCCGGTCGCGCGCCTGACGGACGCGGTGAAGGCGCGGGCGCGGGGGGAGTCGTCCCGGGACCTGTTCCGCGACGTCGTGCGCGCGGGGATGACCGACAAGCTCGTGCTGTTCATGTTCGAGCCGCCGTGCGTGTTTCCGCGCAACTACGACCGGGCGCTGCACGCCTCCTTTCCGATCATCTTCACGTGGGATCCGACGCTCGTCGACGGGAAGCGGTACCACCGGATCTACCTGCCGAACCCGACGACGTTTCCCGCCGTCGAGCCGGTCCCGTTCGCGGCGCGGAAGCTGCTCGTCGACATCTCGGGCTACAAGTTCTCCGGCCACCCGCGGGAGCTCTATACCGAGCGGCGGCGGCTCGTGCGGTTCTTCGAGACCGAGCACCCCGAGGCGTTCGACCTGTACGGGGAGGGCTGGAACCCCAGCCTGCGGGACTACCTGTGGCGGCGCCTCCGCGACCCCAAGATGCGGCGCGAGATGTACCCGTCGTACCGCGGGACCGTCCGCCACAAGTGGGACGTGTACCCGCACTACCGGTTCGGGGTATGCTACGAGAACATGATCGACCAGCCCGGGTACGTGTCGATCAAGATCTTCGACTGCATGCGGGCGCAGTGCGTGCCGGTCTATCTCGGCGCGCCGGACATCGACGACTACGTCGATCCGGCGTCGTTCGTGGACCGGCGCCAGTTTCGCTCCGACGCGGAGCTGGCCCGCTACCTCGCCGGGATGGGCGCGCGCGAGCACGCGGACTACCTCGAGGCGGGAGCTCGTTATCTCGCGAGCGACCGGTTCCGGCCGTTTCTGGCTGACCAGTTCGTGGACACGGTCACCGGCGTCCTCGGCCTCGACCGGCCGCGCGGGGCCGCGGGCGCGTGACACCGGCCGCCTCGGGCGACGGCCCGGGCGTCTCCGGGATCCCGCCGGAGACCGTTGCCGCGGTCATCGTGACGTACGGGCCCGACGAGGGCTTCGCCGCCCGGCTCGCGCGGACGGCGGGGCAGGTGGGCCGCGTGATCGTCGTGGACAACCACAGCCCCGACCCGGTGCGCCGTGTGCTGCGGGGCCTCGCGGCCCCGCGGATCGAGGTGCTCGAGAATGCCAGCAACCTCGGCATCGGCGCGGCGCTGAACCAGGGCGTGCGCCGGGCCGAGGTCCTCGGCTGCGCGTGGGTGCTCACCCTGGACCAGGACTCGGAGATCGATGCCGACCTCGTCGAGGGGCTCGGCGCCGTGTACGCCGTCTGTCCGTTCCGCGAGCGGGTCGGCCTCCTGAGCGCAAACGCGCGCAGCCGGCACAGCGGCCAGATCGCGGTGCGCTGTCCATCCCCCGCACCGCCGTACCTCGAGGCCAAGACCCCGATCACCTCCGGGAGCCTCGTGCGGGTCGCGGCCTACGCGGCGGCCGGGCCGTTCCGGGAGGACTTTTTTATTGAAGGCGTCGACCTGGAGTACTGCCTCCGGCTGCGCAGCCGCGGGTGGCGAATCGTGGTGTCCTGCCGGCCGCTGATGACCCACGCGGCCGGCAAGATGGAGGAGCGCCGGCTCGGCGGCCGGGTCGTGATTGTTCCCAATCACGCGCCGTGGCGCTATTATTACGTGACGCGCAATTTGCTGCGCATCTTCGGCGCCTATGGGCGGCGCGAGCCGGCGTGGGTGGCCGCCGCGTCGATGAATCTGGGCAAGACGGTGGTGAAGATGGTCCTGTTCGAGGACCATCGCGCCGCGAAGCTGACGTGTATCGCGATTGGAGCGTGGGATGCGGCGACAGGATCACGCCGGAACCGGTTCCTCCCGGAGTGAGGCCGGGAGGGCCTGCGGGTGAAGGCGCTCGTCCTCGCGGGCGGCCGGGGCACGCGGCTGCGTCCGCTCACCTACACGATGGCGAAACAGCTCATCCCCGTCGCGAACCGGCCGATCATCCACTACGGGATGCGCCACATTCTTGACGCGGGCATTCGCGACGTCGGGGTCGTGATCTCCCCGGAGACCGGGGCCCAGATCCAGGCCGCCCTGGCGCAGGACGGCCTCCCGCTCACGTTCACGTACATCCGGCAGGAGGAGCCGCGGGGGCTCGCGGACGCGATCCGGGTGGCGCGCCCGTATCTGGGCGACGAGCCGTTTGTCATGTACCTCGGCGACAACCTCATCGGCGGCGGGCTCTCGAGATTCGTCGAGGAGTTTCGGGCGTCGGATGTCGACGCGATGATTCTGCTGAAGGCGGTCCCGGACCCGCGCATGTTCGGCGTGGCCGAGCTCGACGCCGAGGGGGGCATCGTCCGACTCGTCGAGAAGCCCGAGCACCCCGCGAGCAACCTGGCGCTGGTCGGGGTCTATCTGTTCGGACCGGCGATTCACGAGGCGGTCGCCGGCCTCTCGCCGTCCGCGCGCGGGGAGCTCGAGATCACCGACGCGATCCAGGCGCTGGTGGAGTCCGGCCGGCGCGTGCGCAGCAGCCGGCTCGAGGGCTGGTGGCTCGACACCGGGAAGAAGGACGATCTCCTGGCGGCGAACCGGACCGTGCTCGACGAGTGGTGCGTCGAGCGCGTGCACGGCGACGTCAGCGACGACAGCCGCCTGTCCGGGCGCGTCACGCTCGAGGAGGGCGCGCGCGTGCGGCACAGCGAGGTGCGCGGTCCGGCGGTCATTGGGCCGGGCGCCGAGCTCGACCACGCGTTCATCGGCCCGTACACCAGCATCGGGAGCGGGTGCGTGATCCGGCACTCCACGGTCAGCCATTCCGTCCTGCTCGAGGGCGTCCGCCTGGAGGGGGCCGGCCGCGTGGAGGACAGCATCATCGGCCGCCACGCCGTCGTCCGGCGCGGGGACGACCGCGAGCACGCCGTGCGCCTGATGATCGGCGACGACGCCGAAATCATCCTATAGGCGGGCCGTCCGATGCCGTTTCGGTTCACCCCGCTCGAAGTGCCCGACCTGATCCTGGTCGAGACGGATCCCGTCGGCGATCCGCGCGGCGCGCTCAAAGAAGTGTACAAGCGCTCCGCGTTCGAGGCCGCGGGGATCACCGCGGCGTTCGTGCAGGACAACCTGTCCCGGTCGACGCGGGGCGTGCTGCGTGGGCTGCACTACCAGCTCCCGCCGCACGCCCAGGGGAAGCTCGTCGGTTGTCCGCGCGGCGAAATCTTCGACGTCGCGGTCGACCTGCGGCGCGGCTCGCCCTCGTACGGGCGGTGGGCGGGGGCCGTGCTCTCCGATCAAAACCACCGGATGGTGTACGTCCCCGTCGGGTTCGCGCACGGCTTCTGCGTGCTGAGCGACGTCGCCGACGTGCTGTACAAGCTGACGGCCGAGTACGCGCCGGCGGCGGAGCGCGGCGTGCGCTGGAGCGATCCCGCGCTCGGGATTCCGTGGCCGGTCCGCGATCCGCTGCTCTCGGCGCGGGACCGCGCGCTGCCCGGGCTGCACGAGCTCGCCGCCGAGTTCGAGTACGTGGGGCGCGTGCCGTGAGGACGGTGCTGGTCACCGGCGGCTGCGGCTTCATCGGGAGCCACTTCGTCCGCCTGCTGCTCGCGCAGGACCGGTGGCGGGTCGTCAACGTCGATCTCCTGACGTACGCCGGCCATCTCGAAAATCTGCCCGGCGTCTCGGACGGCCCCGGCTACCGCTTCGTCCGGGGCGACATCGCCGACGCCGGCCTCATCGACGGCCTCGTCCGCGACGAGCGTCCCTGGGCCGTCGTGAACTTTGCCGCGGAGTCCCACGTCGACCGCAGCATCCTCGACGCGGGGCCGTTCCTCCGCACGAACGTCGCGGGCGTGCACGTCCTGCTGGAGGCGGTCCGGCGGCACGGGACCGCACGGTTCGTGCAGATCTCGACCGACGAGGTGTACGGGGACGCCGACGGCCATCCGGCGAGCGACGAGGCGGCGCCGCTGCAGCCCAGCAGCCCGTACGCCGCGAGCAAAGCGGCGGCCGATCTGCTGTGCCTCGCGTTCGTGCGCACCCACGGCGCGCCGGTGGTGATCGTGCGCTCCTCGAACAACTACGGGCCGTTCCAGTTTCCCGAGAAGCTGATCCCCGTGCTGTGCCGCAACGCCCTGCGCGGCGAGGCGCTGCCGGTGTACGGCGACGGGCTGCAGCGCCGCGACTGGCTCTACGTCGAGGACAACGTCCGCGCGATCCTGGCGGTCCTCGAGCGGGGGGAGCCGGGGCAAGTGTACAACGCCGCGACCGGGCAGGAGCGCACCAACCTCGAGGTCGCGCAGGCCGTGTGCCGCGCGCTCGCCGCGCGGACGGTGGACGCGCCGCAGGCCCTGCTCGACTCGATCCGCCACGTGCCCGACCGGCCCGGCCACGACCGGCGGTACGCCGTCGTGACGGACCGCATCCGGGACGAACTCGGGTGGCGCCCCCTCGTCGCGTTCGAGCAGGGGATCGAGTGGACGCTGGACTGGTACGTGGCCCACGAGGACTGGATCGCGCGCGTGGTGTCGGAGGACCAGGACAGCTACTACGAGGACGTCTACACGCGCGTGTGGCGGCGCGCCCCGTGAGCGCCGTGCGCGGCGGAGCCGGCCGATGAGCGTGAGCCCCGCGCAGCGGTGGTGGGATCGCGCGCGGCACGCGGCCGGCGCCTGCCGGACGTACGTCAACCCGATGACGCGCTTCCTCGACTATCTCGGGCGCGTGCCGGCGGGCGAGGTCCGCGAGGTGCGCCTGCGCAACGGGCTCCGCGTGCGCGCGCGGCTCGGGACGAGCGACCTCGCGATCGTGGACGAGGTGTTCGCGCACGGCGTGTACGATCGGGCGCTCCGGGCGCTGCGGCCGGGCGACGCGGTGCTCGACATCGGGGCGCAATCCGGCGTGTTCGCGCTCGCCGCGGCGGCGCGCGGCGCGTCCGTGCTCTGCTGCGAGCCCATCCCCGAGAACGCGGCGCTCCTGCGCGAGAACCTGCGTCTCAACGGGGTCGAGGACCGCGTCGCGGTGCGTCCCGTCGCGGTGGCCCCGGAGGCGGGGACGATGACGCTGTACGTCGTCGACGGCGACACGGGCGGCGCCACGGCGTTTCCGGCGATTCACCCGCTGTGGCTCGAGGACGGGCGGATGCGGAGGGTCGAGGTGGAGTGCGTGACCCTGGACGCCCTGCTTGGGGCGCGGTCGGACGGCGTGTGGGACTGTGTGAAGCTCGACTGCGAAGGCGGGGAGTACGCGATCCTCGGCGCGGCCGGCGCCGAGGCGCTGCGGGGGGTCCGCGCGCTGATCTTGGAGTACCACCCGAACGGCGACGTCGCGGACCTCGCGCGGCTGCTCGAGGCGCGCGGATTTGCGGTCGAGGTGTCCGCTCGGCCGTCGATTCTCTGGGCGAGGTCGCGTGCCGCGAACGGAGGCGCGCGATAATGCGTGTGCCGCATCGCGGACCCGCCGGCGTCCCACCACAGCCGTGTTGGGATGGCACGGACGTATGTTCGCGTGATACAATGATGTTACAGGGGGGGGGTGTGTCGAGCGAGATCGCGGAGGTGGGGAACCGATGCGGTCGGTGCGTGGGTTTACGGTTCTGGAACTGACCATCGCGGTGGCGCTGATGGGGCTGCTGGCCACGCTGATGATGCCGTCGCTGCAGGGCTATCAGACGAATTCGCAGGTCCGTTCACTGGCGGCGCTGCTGGTCACCGAGGCGCGGCACGCCGAGTCGGACGCCACCACGCAGCAACAGCAGATCACCTGGTGGATCTACGGCAACGGCGGGCATCCCCAGAGCTGGGTCGTGCGGCAGGGGTTCAATCAGACGATCGCCACCGGCACGGTCAATCCGCCCATCGATCTAACCGGATGCTACCGGAATACGTTCATGCCGAACGGCACCGTGTCCGAGGCCGGGCCCTGCAACGGCAACCCGGTGCTGGCGTGCGTGGACAACGGCCAGGCGAGCAATCCGCTCGCGATCGAAATTACGATCGCGGACTTGACCGAGCAGGTGTCGGTCAAGCAGCTCTCGGGGTTGTGTCCGGACATTTGAGCCATCCCGGCGCCCGCGTTGGCGGGAGGGCCGGCGCGTGACGCGGTGTCTTGTGACCGGCGGGGCCGGGTTCATCGGCTCCCACACGGTCGATCAGCTCCTGGCCGAGGGGTACCGCGTCCGCATCCTCGACGCGCTGCAGCCGCGGGTCCATCCTGACGGGATGCCGGCGTGGGTCCCGGCCGCCGCCGAGTTCGTGCGGGGCGATGTCTCCGACCCCGCGACGCTCCGCGAGGCCCTCGCCGGCGTCGACTGCGTGATGCATCTCGCGGCGTACCAGGATTATCTGCCCGAATTTTCGCGGTTCATCCACACGAACGCCGAGAGCGCCGCGCTCCTGTTTGAGCTGATCGTCGCGGACCCGCGGCGCTTTCCCGTGCGCAAGATCGTGTTCGCATCCTCCCAGGCGGTGAGCGGGGAAGGCCGGTACTTCTGTCCCCGGTGCGCCGGCGGCCGCAAGGCCCCGACGATGCGCGAGCAGCTGGAGCGCGGCCCCGACGCGCTCGCCGACCTCCCCCACTGGGCGGTGCGCGTGCCGGGCGCGCGGCCGCTGGAACAGCTCCGGCGGGGCGAGTGGGAGGTGCGGTGTCCGGTGTGCGGCGGGGAGATGCAGCCGCTCCTGATCGACGAGGAGACGATCAGCCCCGGCACCGCGTACGGGATCTCGAAGTACGCGATCGAGCTGCTCGCCGACCGGTTGGGCCGGCGCTACGGCGTGCCCACCGCCTGCATGCGCTACACGTACGTGCAGGGGCCGCGCAACTCGTTCTACAACGCGTATTCCGGCGCCACGCGGCGGTTCGCGCTGCGCCTGATGCACGGCCTGCCCCCGGTGGTGTACGAGGACGGGCAGCAGCTGCGCGACTACGTGAACGTTCGCGACGTCGCCCGCGCGAACGTGCTCGTGCTGCGGGACCCGCGCGCGGACTTCGGCGTCTTCAACGTCGGCGGCGGACGCGCCGTGACGGTCCTGGAGCTGGCGCAGATGATGCTCGACGCGTTCGACAGTACGGCGGTGCCGCTCGTCGCGGGGGAGTTCCGGCTGGGTGATACGCGCCATACGATCTCGGACATCTCGCGCCTGCGCGCACTCGGCTGGGCGCCCACCATCCCGGTGGAGGAGAGCGTGCGCGAGTACGTGGCCTGGATCCGCTCGCAGGCGGGGAGCCGGGACTATCTCGAGGAGGCCGAGCGCGTCATGCGCGACCAGGGGGTCGTGCAGCGTGCCGAGCGGTGAGCGGAGGATCGCACCCGCAGCCGAGCGCGGGCGGGACCGTGGCTGAGCCCGGGGCGGCGATCGTCACGGGCGGCGGCCGGGGTCTCGGCGAGGCGGCGGCCTACGCGCTCGCCGCGGCCGGGCGGCCGCTTGTGCTGGTCTCGCGGACCCCCTCCGAACTCGAGCGCGTCGCCGCGGCCGTCCGGCAGCGGGGCGGGGCCGCCCGGACCGTGTCCGCCGATGTGTCCCGGCCCGAGGACGTCGACCGCGTGGCGCGCGCCGCGCTCGACGCGTACGGACCGGTGGAGGTGCTCGTCAACGCCGCCGGCGTCTACGGGCCGATCGGCGTGACCTGGGAAGTCGACCCGGCCCAGTGGGTGCGCGCGCTGCACGTCAATCTGGTCGGCACGTTTCTCTGCTGCCGCGCCGTGCTGCCGCAGATGATCGCGCGCCGCCGCGGCAAGATCATCAACTTCTCCGGCGGCGGGGCGACCGCCCCGCTCGCGCGCTTCTCGGCGTACGGCGTATCGAAGGCCGCGGTCGTGCGCCTGACCGAGACGCTCGCGGAAGAGGCGCGCGAGTTTGACGTGCAGGTCAACGCGATCGCGCCGGGCGCGGTCGATACGCGCCTGCAGGACGACGTGCTCGAGGCGGGCGAACGCGCCGGCCCGCTCGCGGCCCGCATCCGCGAGCTGCGTGAGAGCGGCCAGGGCGGCGTGCCCCCGACGCTCGCCGCGGAGCTCGTCGCGTACCTCGCATCCGACGAGGCGGACGGCCTCACCGGCAAGCTGATCGCGGCCCCCTACGACGACTGGCGGTCGTGGGACGCCGCGCGGATCGCCGCCCTCGCGGCGTCCCCGTGGCTGACGCTGCGCAGGCTCGACCGGCACACGCTCGCGCCGCTCGTCCGCGAGCTCGCGGAGGAAGGCGGCTAGCGGGGCTTCCCCGCCGCCGCGGACCCGGAATGGCGTCTGCGTCTCCCCGCGTCGCCGTGGTGGGGTGCGGCCTCATCGGCCGCCGCCGGGCCGACGTGGTCCGGTCGACCGGCATCGGGACCGTGGTCGCGGTCGCGGATCTCGATGCCGCGCGCGCCGCGGCGGCCGCGGCGGCCTATGGGTGCGATGCGGCGCCGGACTGGCAGGCCGCGGTCCGCCGGGACGGCGTCGACGTCGTGATCGTCGCCACCCCGCACAACTGGCTCGCCCCGATCGCGATCGAGGCGCTGCAGTGCGGGAAGCACGTGCTGGTCGAGAAGCCGATGGCGCGCACCCCCGCGGAAGCCCGCGCGATCCTGTCCGCAGCCGGAAGCGCGGGACGGCTCGTCGTCAAGGTCGGGTTCAATCACCGGCACCATGCAGCGGTGCAGCGGGCGTACGCGCTCGTGGCGGCGGGCGACATCGGCGAGCCATGCTTCGTCCGCGCCCGGTACGGGCACGGCGGCCGCCCGGGGTACGCCGCGGAATGGCGGGCCGACCGCGAGCGCGCAGGGGGCGGGGAGCTGCTTGACCAGGGGATCCACGTCATCGATCTGAGCCGGTGGTTTCTCGGCGAGTTCGCGGAGGCATTCGGGTTTGCCGAGACCTATGTCTGGACACCCCCAGGCCTCGACCCGGGCGTCCGTCCCGTCGAGGACAACGCGTTCGGGCTGTTTCGCACGGCGCAGGGCCGCGTCGCGTCGGTGCACGCGAGCTGGACGCAGTGGAAGAACCTGTTCTCCTACGAAGTGTTCGGCGGCGACGGCTACGTCATCGCCGACGGGCTCGGCGCCAGCTACGGCCCGGAGCGCCTCACGTGGGGACGCCGCCGCCCCGAGTCGGGTCCGCCCGAGGAGCAGCACGTCGAGTTTCCGGCGCCGGACGGGTCGTGGGACGCGGAGTGGCGGGAGTTCACGGGGGCGATTCTGGAGGGCCGGGTGCCGCTCGGCAGCGGGCGCGACGGCCTCGAGGCGCTCCGGATGGCGCACGCCGTGTACCGGTCGGCACAGACCGGCGCCGCCGTGCGCCTCGACCGCGATGACGTCTGAGCGGCCCGACGCCGTGCCGACGCGCGCCATGATCCTGGCGGCCGGTCTCGGCACGCGGCTGCGGCCGCTCACCGACCGCGTGCCAAAGTGCATGATTCCCCTCGCCGGCCGGCCGCTGCTCGAGCACACGGTGCTGTGGCTGCGGGGGTACGGCGTCACCGATCTGGTGATCAACGTGCACCACCTCGCCGAGGTCGTCGAGCGCCACTTCGGCGACGGCACGCGCTTCGGGGTCCGGATCGCCTACTCGCGCGAGGAGGAGTTGCTCGGCACCGCGGGCGCCGTCAGGCTCGGCGCGCGCGGATTCGAGGCGCCGTTCATCGTGTGGTACGGCGACAACCTCAGCGCCTGCCGGCTCGACCGGCTCTGGGCGCGGCACCGCGCGGGACCGGGGGCGGCCGCGACGATCGCGCTCTTCCACCGCGACGACCCGACGCAGAGCGGCATCGTCGGGCTCACCCCTGAAGGGCGGATCACGCGCTTTCTCGAGAAGCCGGCGCCCGCCGAGGTGTTCAGCCACTGGATCAGCGCCGGGATCTTCGTCCTGGACCCGCGCGTGCTGGCGGCGATCCCCGGGGGCCGGTTCTGCGACTTCGGCCGCGACGTGTTTCCGGCGCTGCTCGCACGCGGCGAGGCCCTGTACGGCTATCCGATGTCCGCGGACGAGGGGTTGTGGTGGATCGACCGTCCCGAGGACCTCGCGCGGCTCGAGCGGACGTGGCATGGGCTGCCCGCGCCGCGCGGGGGCGCCGCCGGCGCGGAGGGGCGGCGGTGAGGGACGCGGCGCCGCTCGTCTCGATCATCGTGCCCGCGTACAACGCGGAGCGGTTTCTCCTGCGCGCGCTGCGCAGCGCGCTCGAGCAGACGTACGACCGCCTCGAGATCCTCGTCGTCGACGACGGCTCGACCGACCGGACCGCCGAGATCGCCCGCGGGATCCCGGACGGCCGCGTCCGGGTGCTGTCCCAGCCGAACCAGGGCCAGGGCCCGGCCCGCAACCGCGGCATCCGCGAGAGCCGGGGCGACTACATCACGTTTCTCGATGCCGACGACTTCTATCTCTCCGCCAAGGTCGCGCGGGAGGTCGCGTGGCTCGAGGCCCGGCCCGAGTACGGCGCCGTGTTCTGCGACGCGCTGCACTTCTACGCGCACGACCCGTCCCGCGTGTTCCGCCGGCCCATCTCGCTCGGCGACCGGGACGTGTTCCACGCGCTGCTGCACGCGTCGCTCATCAATCCGAACACGCTCATGGTGCGCGGGGACGTGCTGCGGCGCGGCTTTTTCTTCCGCGAGGATCGGTACTTCCCGGAGGAGTGGGACCTGTGCCTCCGCCTCCTGCGGGCCGGCGTCCGGTTCGGGTACGTGCCCGAGGATTTGGCGGTCGTGGAGGTGCGGGAGGACAGCAACACGACGATGGAGATTCAGTGGATCCTCAAGCGGAACGCGCTCAGCATGTTTGAGCGCCTGTTTGGGGAGATGAGTGAGTCTGAGCGCGCGGCGCTCGGGGCGCCGCGCATCCTGCGGCGCTGCCGCCTCAATCTCGCCGCGGCCTACCTCGCGAACGGCGACAAGCCCGGGTTCAACGACGCGATCGCGCGCGCGCTCCCCGGCCCCGCGAGCCTGGTCCTGCGGGCGGTCGTCTCGGCCGTGCCGGCGCCGGCGGTGAAATCCTCGACGATCCGGATCTGGCGCTGGCGGCAGCGCCGGTCGTTCGAGCGCGGGACCCGGCGCCGCGACACCCGGGCCGCGTCCCGGGGGGCGGTCCGGGCGTGAGCGCGGCCGCGGACTGCCCCTTCGTGTCGGTCGTCGTGCCGGTCTGGAACGAAGCGCCGCACGTCGATGCGTGCCTGCGCCGCCTATTGGAGCAGACGTATCCTCCCGGTCGGGTCGAGGTCATCGTCGTGGATGGATTGAGCGACGACGGGACGCGCGAGCACGTGGAGCGGCTGATCGCGGAGCGCGCCGGCGGAGGGGCCGACGGTCCCGCCCTGCGCCTCGTCGACGATCCCAAGCGCCAGCGCCCGTCCGCGGTCAACACCGGCATCCGCGCCGCGCGCGGGAGTGTGATCGCCCGCATCGACGCGCGGGCCCTGGTGCCGCGCGACTATCTGGCGCGCTGCGTCGACGCGCTTGAGCGGACCGGCGCCGACAACGTCGGCGGCATCCAGAAGCCGATCGCGGCGGCGCCGATGCAGGAGGCGATCGGGCTCGCGATGTCGCACCCGTTCGGCGTGGGCAACGCGCAGTTCCGGCTCGGGCGGCGGAGCGGGTTTGTGGACTCGGTCTATCTCGGCTGCTTTCGCCGCGAGGTGTTCGACCGGGTGGGCCTGTTCGACGAGGACGCGCCGCTGCTCAGCGAGGACTCGGACATCAACCAGCGGATTCGCGAGGCCGGTGGACGCGTCTATCTCGACACCGCGATCGTGGTCGGCTACTATCCTCGGGAGACCCTCGGGGCGCTGTGGAAGCTGTACTTCCGCTACGGCGGCGCCAGAGCGGGTAATCTCTTAAAGCACGGGAACCTCACGTCCTGGCGCCAGGCGGTGCCCCCGGCCCTGGTCGCGGCGCTGGTCGTGCTGGGGGCGCTGTCGTTTGTCAGCCGCTGGAGCCTCGCCGCGTTCGGCGCGCTCCTCGGCGCCTACGTGGTGTGCGACCTCGCTGCTGCGATCGCGGCGTCCGCGGCCGCCGGACGCCTGGGGCTGTGGCCGCGCGTCGCGGCGGCGTTTCCGTGCATCCACATGGCGTGGGGCAGCGGGGTGCTCGTGCGGCTGTGGCGGCGGCGCGGCGCGGAATCGTTGTGGACGTGGACAGAGCGGTAGGGCGTCGCGGCGCACGCGCCGCGGCGATCGAGGAGGTGCGGCGATGGCCGGACTGTCACGCCTGGCGATCACGGTGCCGGCGGTGCTGTTCGGGGTGGCCGTGGTGAACCTGTATCTGCCTGGGAAGTACGGGGGATCCGTGAGCTACGTCGATATCGCGGGCTGCGTGCTCGGGCTGGCACTCGTGACGCTCGGCCTGTTCGCCGACGTGACGGCGAAGCAGCGGGCGCTCGAAGCCAAGGTCGGCGCGCTCGAGCGGGCCCTCGGGACTGCGGGGGACCGCTCCTGACCGCGCACGGGTCGATTCGGGAACTCCTGACGCCTCACACGCGGCGCGCCGAGACGCGGCCGGAGGAGGCGCGGCGATGAGCTTCGCGAGGCAGTACCTTGATGAGGCGGCCGCGATCGCCCAGGCGCTCGACGCGGACGCGGTGGAGCGGGCCGTGGCTCTGCTGGTCGAGACCCGCGAGCGGGGCGGCCGGCTCTTCATCCTGGGCGTCGGGGGGAGCGCGGCCAACGCGTCCCACGCCGTCAACGACTTTCGAAAGATCACCGAAATCGAGGCCTACGCGCCGACCGACAACGTATCCGAGCTCACCGCCCGAACCAACGACGAGGGCTGGGCCACCGCGTTCGAGGGGTGGCTGCGCACGAGCCGGCTCGATGGGCGCGATCTCGTGCTGGTGCTCTCTGTGGGCGGCGGAGACCTGGCCCGCAACGTCAGCCCGAACCTCGTCCACGCCGTCCGGTACGCGAAGCAGGTCGGGGCGCGCGTGATCGGGATCGTCGGCCGCGCGGGCGGCTATACCGCGGAGGTCGCGGACGCGTGCGTGATCGTGCCGACGGTCTCGCCGGACCGCGTCACCCCGCACGCCGAGGCGTTCCAGGCGGTCGTCTGGCATCTGATGGTGTCGCATCCCGCGCTCCGGCGCGCGCCGACGAAGTGGGAGTCCGTGCGCTGAGCCCGGACGGCCGCCCGGCGGTATTTCTCGACCGCGATGGGGTCCTCAATCGCGCGATCGTGCGCGACGGACGCCCGCACTCGCCTGCGACGCTCGACGAGCTCGTGGTGCCGGACGGCGTGCCCGAGGCGCTCGCACGGCTGCGCGACGCGGGGCTGCTGCTGATCGGCGCCACCAATCAGCCCGAGGTCGCCCGCGGCCGGCAGCGCCGCGAGGTCGTCGAGGCGATGCACGCGGCTCTGCTTGCGCGCCTGCCGCTCGACGCGATCCTCGTGTGCTACCACGACGACGCGGACGGGTGCGACTGCCGCAAGCCCCGCCCGGGACTCTTGCTCGAGGCGGCCGAGCGGTATAGAATCAACCTGCTCGAGAGCGTGATGGTCGGCGACCGCTGGAAGGACGTCGAGGCGGGCCGCCGGGCCGGATGCGCGACGGTGCTGCTCGGCGACGGCTGGGGGGAACCCGCGTACGGCTCGCTGCCGGACTACACGGCCGCCTCGATCGCCGAGGCCGCCGAGTGGATCCTGTCGAGGGCGGCGCGGGGGAAGGGGAGACCGTGACGGCGGGAGCGCAGCTGCGGGTCAAGGTGTTCGCCGACGGGGCCGATCGGACCGCGATGGTCGCGCTCTACCGGCATCCACTCGTGCGGGGATTCACGACGAATCCGACGCTGATGCGGAAGGCCGGCGTGGCCGACTACCGGGCGTTTGCGCTGGATGTCCTCGAGCACATCCCCGACCGCCCGATCTCGTTCGAGGTGTTCGCGGACGAGTTCGCCGAGATGCAGCGCCAGGCCCGCGAGATCGCGTCGTGGGGCCAGCACGTGTACGTGAAGATCCCGATCACGAACACGCGCGGCGACTCGTCGATTCCGCTCGTCCGGGAGCTCTCCGCGTCAGGGGTCAAGGTCAACGTCACCGCCATGTTTACGCTCGAGCAGGTCCGCGACGTGGCCGCGGCCGTCCGCGGCGGCGCGCCCGCGTACGCGTCCGTGTTCGCCGGGCGCATCGCGGACACCGGGCGCGACCCGGTGCCGCTGATGACCGCGGCGCTTGCGCTCCTCGCGCCCAGCCCGAACGTGGAACTGATCTGGGCGAGCCCGCGCGAGGTGCTGAACGTTCTCCAGGCCGACGCGATCGGGTGCCACGTCATCACCGTGACGTCCGATATCCTCGCGAAGCTCGACGGGCTGGGGAAGGACCTCGGCGAGTTCTCGCTCGAGACGGTCCGAATGTTTCGCACGGACGCGGTCAACGCCGGCTATACGCTCGACCGGCCGGCGCGCGTGCCCCGGAGCCGGTAGCCGGCGTCCGACCTCCGGTCGGTTGTCGATGCGCCCCGGTCCGCTGGCGCGACGACGGCACCGGCAACGAGGAGACACGACACCGGGTCAGCCGGGGTGAACTCCCGGGTCAGGCGGCTCATTCGTTGGAGGCCCAGGTATTCACGCGCGTGCCGGGGGTAGGGTCTTTACGACGCCTGGAGTCTGGCCGGTCGGCGGCGCGAGCTATCTCGTCACCGACGCGCGGAAGGCGGCGTTGGTCGAGCGTCTCAAGCGCTGCGGGGCCACCATCGATCGGATCTTTCTCGCGCTAATCTGGGTCTGTCGCATACTGGGTGTGATGTGCGCGGAAATGGGCCCCGGGCTGTTGATCGTCGATGACACCAGGGTTCCCAAGCAAGGCAAGCATTCTGTCGGGGTGGTGCGGCAGTACTCGGGCACCTTGGGCAAGGTGGCCAACTACCAAATCGCGGCCCACCTCGTGCGTCGTCCGACCAAGAATGACTCAGCCTAGGCGCATCTTTCGTTTTCAGAGCGCATATCCGAACTGACGAAGCAGGATCACACGCTGCAATTCACGTCGTTGGCGCACCTACTGACGGTGGAGAGGCTCGGGGAGGCGTACCAGAGGATGTTCTCCACCCAGGTCTTCATCGAGATCACGAAAGACGAGGCGGACAAATTCGACAAGTAGAGGCCGATCATGAGGCTTCGCTCTGCGCGCCGCCGACGTCGGCCGGAAAGATAGTCGCGAACCGCTCCACTTATGTTCACCCGCAACCAAGAGTGCCGGCCGGCCACCCGCCGTTGGTGTTGACCCGTTGTTCGTGCCACGTCGGACTGCCTATCTGTTGCCACCAATAGTCGAGGTCGCCGCACGCGTCGGTCGTGGTGATGACGATCGAGCCGCCGGCCAGCGCGATCGACCGCGGATCGGTCCACCCACTGTAATTGCCGTTCCCGCCGTCAGGGTGCTGCAGATTCCACGCACCGCTGCTGCCGCCCGACTGCCACCAATAGTCTAGATACGTTGGTGCGGACGCCGAGTTAACGGTATCGTCCGTGGCGACGATGACCGGGTTGCCGCGGGCCCAGGCGATCGATGGGGCGCTGAACTCCCGGGCGCCGTTCGTGTTCACCTGCTGTTTGTGCCAGGTTGCCGTCCCCGCGGCTTGCGACCAGTAGACGATGTTGCCGGGATCCTGGACCGCGGCGATGACCACCGCGCTGCCGCTCCAGGCGATGGAAGGATAGCCATCCCCGCTGCCCGTGTCCACGACCTGGCGGTGCCAGGGCGCCGTCCCGGCCTGCTGCCAGTAGTAGCAGAGACCCGCGTTGCATGCGTCGGCGATCACGACCGACGTCCCCGTCCACGCGATCGATGGCTGGGTCGGGTGGGTGCTCCCATCTTGCGACGAGACCAGCTCATGGTACCAAGTCGTTTGGCCTTTCTCCTGAAACCAATAGTGCAGCCCGTTCTTGTCGATCGCGGCGATGACGACGGATCTGCCGGTCCAGGCGATACTCGGCACGGAGTAGCCGACGAGGTAGGGGGTTGTCACGCCGTTTACTACGGAGCCGAAGGAACAGCAGCCGGGGGGACCCGCGGCCACTGTCTGCTGGTTCCAGGTGGTACCACCGCTCGGCTGCCACCAGTAGTAGATGCCGCCATCTCGCTGATCCAAGGCGGCGATGACGACCGAGCTGCCCGTCCACGCGATCGCGCTTGACCGGTACCCGGTCGGCACACCGAGTGTCCACCCGCTCTGGTTGTTCGGACAATCGTTGCCTGACGCGACCTGTTCCTTCTGCCAGGATCCGGTGCCGCCTTTCTGCCAGAAGTAGAAGAGGTTGCCGCCGTTCTGCCGCTGGGGCGAGGCGACGATCACCACCGACGCGCCAGTGTATGCGATCCCGCTGGTGTAGATGGCGTCTTGGCATGTGAACGCGCGTGCGGCAGGGCCTGCATAGACAGTCAAGCTCAGCGCGAATGCGATCGAGAACGCTGCGCTCAGTCCGTAACGAGCCCGACGGACATTACGCATGGCAGGCCTCCTCCTCGAATCCGGTCTACCGCCGAGGCGGCATTACTTCAGGTCTGCTTTCCAGTCTCCTCGATTCGGGGGAACGCTCAGCCCTCGCCGCGTCTTCGCGCTCGCCCCCAAAGATCGAAGACAAAGAACGCGCTGGCCAGGATCGCAACGTCTACCGCGACGTTGCGAAACGCGGCTCCGCTGATCCGCTGTGCGCCGATCGTCACGAGCGCCGCGGCGACGTACAGCAGGGCGCCGGCGGCCGAGCGGACGCCTGCGCTTGCGGGTCCCCGGCGCGCGCCGATCAGGACGCAGATCAGCGACAGCGCAAAGAAGAGGGCGACGAGTGGGGCCAACTCCTGTACGCGCACGAGAATAGAGCAGTACATGAGGACAAACAAGTACCCCGGCAGCGCGGCGTCGTTGGGGTTGACCACTGTCAACGCGATCGTCAACACGACCAGCGCGACAAAGAGCGCGACTGCACTCGCCTGGAGTTGCTGGGAAAAGACGATGAGTGCCACTATCGCGAGGAAGATGATCGTCGCACCGATATTTCGACGCGTGGTTGGCACGTGAGACACCGCCCGTGCGATCCGACGTTTATGCGAACGCGGCAGCTCACTAGGCAGAGTTCGCCTCGGAAACGCTCGTGTTGGGTTCCACGCGCACGAACGGGTTTCCTATCGCCAACCGCTCTTATCGTGATGCACGGCGGCGGCGTGCAACACCGGGACACGTACCGCGCACGGCGCGCGTCGACTCCCTCGTTTTTAGGCGTAGACGTGACTTTGTAGTACTAGCCTGGATTGCCATCGCGGGCCGTGGCCTAACGGCGAGGGTGTGATCCGCTCGAGAACTGCGGCACTGGACGCCTGCCGAGATTAGCGATTCTGTAGATATAAACGTTACCACACACTAATATACCATCGCCTCGTGACGGCTGAATCGCCCGTGAATCCGGCCGACGCTATTCGGATAGTGGCGTCTCGGGGCTATTTTTGTGGCATCGGCCGCGACAGCCCGTTGATTCCACTTGCATTAGCGGACAAGATATGACATAGTGAGCAGTATGTCTATTGGCTCTCATAAAGAGCTAACAGACCGCGACCTTCGGCGGGCGTTCCTCGAGCCGGCCACCCCCACCCACCGGCAATACGAAGCCCTCCGCGCCTACTTCGTCGAGCGGCTCGGCTCGGCCGAGGCCGCCCGCCGCTTCGGGTACACCCCGGGCAGCTTTCGCGTGCTCTGCCACGGCTTTCGGCACGATCCGCACCGGGCGTTCTTCCTACCGGTCACCAAAGGTCCGCAGGCGTCCGCCAAGCGCAGCGCCATCGGCGAGAAGATCATCGAGCTGCGCAAGCAGAACCTGTCGATCTACGACATCAGCCGGGTGCTGCAGGCGGAAGACCGGCGCTTGAGTCCGGCGGCCGTGGCGCGCGTGCTGAAGGACGCCGGCTTTGCGAAGCTCCCGCGCCGCGCCGACGAGGAGCGTCCCGAGAGCCCTCGCCCCGATGCTGCCATGGTGGCCGACGTGCGTCGACTGAATCTGGCCCCGCGGCACTTTCGCACCCAGTTCGGGGGCCTGTTCCTGTTCGTGCCGTTTCTGGCGCAGATCCCGCTCGAGCGGATGCTCGAGAGCGGCGGGTTTCCGGGCACCCAGCAGGTCCCAGCCGCACAGGCCATGCGCTCGTTGCTGGCGCTGAAGCTCTTCGGCAGCGCCCGCCACAGCCACGTCATGAGCTCCGTGTTCGATGAGGGGCTGGCGCTCTTTGCCGGCCTGAACGTCATCCCGAAGCGCAGCTTCCTCACCGAGTACAGTTGCCGGATCGACCCGCGGGCCTACCCGAAGCTGATGATCCGGTGGTTTGAGGCCATGCGGACGCTGGGCTTCGAGCATGGGGTGTCCTTCGATGTGGACTTCCACACTATCCCGTTTCACGGCGAGGATGCGTTGCTGCAGAAGCATTACGTCTCCAAGCGCTCCCGCCGCCAAAAGGGCGTGCTCGCCTTCCTCGCCCAGGATGCCGAGAAACGCGTGTTCTGCTACGGCAACGCCGCGGTGCGCAAGGAGGATCAGCACGATGAGATCCTGCGCTTCGTCGAGTACTGGAAGCACCGCACGGGGCATCTGCCGGAGGAGTTGGTGTTCGACTCCCGACTGACCACCTATCAGCACCTCAGCCGCCTCAATGGCATGGGCATCCAGTTCATCACGCTGCGCCGGCGTGATGCCAAAATGCTCCAGGACATCCACCAACAGCCCCTCTCGGCGTGGCGGCGCATCGAACTCGAGGGCGTGGCCCGCACGTACCGCACCCCGCGCATCCTCGATCAGACGATCCGCCTGCGTGATTACGAGGGCGCCATCCGACAGATCACCGTCACGGACCTCGGCCACGAGGAGCCGACCATCGTGCTGACCAACCAGTTGCGCCGCGCCGCCGCCTACGTGGTCGGCCGCTATGCGCAGCGCATGCTCATCGAGAACGGCATCGCCGACGGGATCAACTTCTTCCATATGGACGCGCTGTCCTCAGCGGTGGCCATGAAGGTCAGTTGCGATCTGCAGCTCACCCTCATGGCCAGCAGCCTGTATCGCCTGCTCGGCGAGCGGCTCGGCAACGGATACGCGACGGCCAAGTCGCAGCACATCTTCCGCGACTTCATCAACGCCGTGGCCACCGTGATGCTCGGCGAGCGCGACATCACGGTGCGCTTTCAGAAGCGTGCCCACAACCCCTTGCTCCTGGCCGCCGGTTTTGCCAAGATCGATCTGCCCGTGCCCTGGCTCGGAAAGAAGCGGCTGCGGCTGGTCTTCGGGTAGCCGTGGTGTGTACAGTTCACTTAACACGTTCGACCGGCGGCAGGCCGGCGAAACACTTCGGTTACCCTCGCCGAGGGGAGGTCACGTATGGCAGCGCGCAAGCGCACAATCGCGAAGATCTATGAGTTGCACGTCGAGCTCGAAGGGATCGAGCCGCTGATCTGGCGACGGCTTCTCGTACCCGTCACGATCACCCTTCCCAAGCTCCACGATCTGCTGCAACTGGCCATGGGCTGGACCAACTCGCACCTGCACAGCTTCACGATCGGCAAGCGCACCTTCGGGATGGCCGACGTTGAGGACTTTGAGGAGTTGAACATGCTCGATGAGCGGCGGCGCACCCTCAAAGCCGTTCTCGGCGAATCGACGCGGGAGTTCCTCTACCTATACGACTTCGGTGATAGCTGGCACCACCGGATTACCGTCAAGCCATTGGGGCGACCCGACCCCGACTGGTTCTATCCGCTCTGCACCGGCGGCGCACGCGCCGCTCCACCCGATGACGTCGGCGGCCCACCAGGCTACGAGGACTTCCTTGCCGCCATCAACGACCCCGAGCACGAGGAGCATGACAGCATGCTCACCTGGATCGGCGGCGCGTTCGATCCCGAGGGCTTCGACCTTAATGCCATCAATCGGACGCTCCGTCTCGGGCGACCGTGAGATCAGAAAGCCGTGTCATGCTCCGCGTGCAGGTGCACGGTTGCGCGTGGCGATTCCAGCATCGACGCCGTACGTTCCGGTGGATTCGGTTAGTCCGGCGCACCGCCGTGGGAATCCAGGCTAGTCGGCCGCCTAATAGAGGCCGGGGATCAGCCGAGATGTGCGGGCGCGATAGGCGTCGTACTGGGCGCCGAAGTGCTCGCGCAGGAGACGCTCCTCCGCCCGGATGCGCCCGACGACCGGCACCAGCATAAGCGCGGCCAGGATCACGCCGACCGTGGAGCGAAACGCCAGCGCCCAGCCGAGGGTGCCGATGAGCAGACCGAGATAGCTCGGGTGGCGGATGACCCCGTAGAGGCCGGTGGTGACGAGGGTGTGCCCGGGCTGGATGGCGACATAGCCGCTGAACCGGCGCCCCAGCACGAAGACCGGCCAGAGACGCAGCGCGTTGCCGGCGACGAAGAGGACCAGGCCGACCCAGCGAACCGTATCGCCGTCGAGCGTCCAGAATCCCGTGCGGTCGGCCCACGCCGGCAGGTACGCGCTCAGCAGCCCCAGGAGACCGAGCGCGAAGACCACCCACCGGTTGGAGCGATCCTCGCGCTCACCGGAGCTGAGATTCCCTTCCGTGAGGAGCGCCACCCCCGTCAGCACCGCCGTGGCGATGGCGAGCGCGGTGAGCGCGGGGTGGGCGAAGAACGGCGCGACCCCACCCCAGCCGGCGACCGCCAAGCCCAGATAGAGGGCGACCGGGATGATGGTTGTGGCGGCGCGCATGATCGGGATCGTGTTTTCCGGCGTCGCGCCCGCATTCCTTCCTCAGGGTCTGCGCACGCCGGCACGCGTCCCGATGGAAGGGGTTCAGCAGCCGCGAGTGGAACCTGCGGTAGAGACGGTGAGGGTTGCCATCGCGTCGATGCACTCGCGCTCGGATGAGACGCCGCGCGCCGGGTTGCTGACGGCGCGGGCACCGCAGGTCCGGCCGCGACGCCGACCTGCTGCGCGTCGGCGGCGATGCGGTCACCGTTCCTGCCGTCGCTGTGGACCTCAATCTCCTCACGCTGGGGATAACCGCCGTGTCGAACGCCGCGCGCGCACGTTCGGTAGGAGACCGTACAGGAGGGACGAGATGGAGCGACGCACGCGCACGTTGACCGGGATGATCTTCACGATCGTGTGCCTGGCGTTGGTCGCCGGGCTGGCCGCGTTTTCGGGGCCCGCGAGCCGCGCGACGGCCGCGGCGATTCCGGACACGCTCACGGTGGCGTATCCGCTGGAACCCGATACGCTCAATCCCTACGCGACGCACATTCCCGCGGTGGGGGACATGGGGCTGGCCGAAGGGTTTGTCACGAACGACAACCAGATGCGGTACATTCCGCTCTTGGCGCAGGAGGTCCCGCTCGTCTCCAACGGCGGCGTGAAGCTCGTCGGCGGGAAGATGATCGTGACGTGGAAGCTCAAGCCGGGGCTCAAGTGGAGCGACGGCGAGCCGGTGACGTCGGCGGACGCGGCGTTCACGTACAAAGCGATGATCGACCAGAACTTCAAAGTCGACACGCGCCCCGGGTGGGACCTGATCGAATCGGTGGACACGCCGGATCCCCTGACCGTCGTCGCGACGTTCAAGACACCCTACTCCGGCTATATCGTGAACACGTTCCGGTACCTGATGCCCGCGCACATCCTCCAGGGCAAGGACCTCAACTCGTACACGCCGTACAACCGGAGCCCCGTGCTGACCGGCCCGTTCAAGGTCGAGTCGTGGGACGCCGGGCAGTCGCTCGTTGAGGTTGCGAACCCGTACTACCGCGGCGCCGCGCAGGGGCTGCCGCACATCAAGCGCATCGTGTGGCGGTTCGTCGAAGACGCGAACACCCGGATGAACATGGTGAAGACGGGTGAGGCACAGGTCGGCTGGCTCGTGCCGTTCGATCAGATCAAGACCCTCCAATCTACGCAGGGCGTGAAGGTCGTCGTCTACTCGCTCAACGCGTGGATGCACTTCGACTTCAACCTGAAGCGGCCGATGTGGCAGGACGTCCGCGTGCGCCAGGCCGTCGCCTACGCGATCGATAAGAAGAGCATCGTGTCGAGCGTGCTCGGCGGGTTGGGCACGGTCGCGGGACCGCCGATGACCCCGCTGACCTGGGCGTACGACCCCACCGCGTACGGCCAGTACACCTACAACGTGGCCAAAGCGAAGCAGCTCCTCGCCGAGGCGGGGTGGACGCCCGGCCCGAACGGCGTGCTCCAGAAGGACGGGCAGGCGATGACGTTCGAGAACTGCAACGCGACCGGCGACGCGACGCAGGATCGCGTCCAGCAGGTCATCCAGGCCGAACTGCGCGCGGTCGGGATGGACATGCAGATCCACAACTACTCCACGACCGTGTACGGGGAGATCCGCGTGACGGGCAAGTGCGACAGTCTCTTCCACCGCTGGAAGATCGGCGCGCCGCCGGCGCTGTCGATGTTCTACTCGGCCGACGCGATTCCGCCGAACGGCCTGAACGAGGATTTTTACATCAACAAGGAAGCGACCGACGTCATCAACGCGGCGGAACAAGAGATCGATCCGGCGAAGGCCAAGCCGCTCTTCTGGAAGGCGCAGGAAATCCTGGCGCAGGACGTGCCGACGATCCCGATCTACTACATGGTGTCGGCCACCGCGACGAGCAGCAATCTCGCCGGCCTGACGGGCAACCCCAGCAACGCGGGCGATGGATGGAACATCGACCAGTGGCGGTTCATGCCCTGAACCGTTCGGCCCGACCGATTCAGTAACGTGAGATCACGGAACCGGCCCGCCGGGCCGGTTCCGTCGTCTCTCCCCCACAGGGTCGACGTGGCACGACCATCACGTCGACGAAGCGTGTGTCCAGCCTGACTGACGCAGCGCGAACCACAGTCTTGGAATCGACCCGCACCAGAGGGGGATGAGATGAGCGAGCCAGTGAGCCAGCAGGTTCCCAACGGAGTCACGAGTGCCGGGCCGGGGTGGACGATTTACGGAAGTGCGCCGCAACTGAAGACGCTGATGGTCTGGAAGGGGGAGGCGACCGACACCCGCATATTTTGGTCGACCACGTCGGCGCTGCTCCCGGATGGCAACTCCGGCCAATACAACTGGACACCGATACAGCCGGTTCCGGGCGCCCTGACCTCGTCGAGCCCCGCGATCGCAACCCTCAAGGGCGTGCCGTACCTCGTCTGGAAGGGCCAGGGGACCGACGGATCGATGTACTGGTCAAAGTTTGATGGGAATGGCGCGTGGTCGATGCCGCAGTCCGTCTCCGGTGCGGGCGGCACCAGCGAAGGGCCGGCGCTCGTCGCGTTGCGTGACACGCTGTACTTGGCCTGGATGGACGAGAACAACGGCACGCGGATCTTCTGGTCCACGAGCGGAGACGGTGCCACGACCTGGGCGCCGCAGGCGGCGATCGACGGCGCGGGCACGAGCGCCAGCCCGGCCCTCGCCACGGACGGCGTGAACACGGTCTATATGGCCTGGAAAGGCGAGGGCACGGACACCACGGTCTGGTGGGCGAAGTGCAACGACGGCAGGAAGTGGACGACGCAGCAGCGGGGCCCGGTCGGCGCGGTCGTCGGGCCTGCGATTGCGGTGGACGGCAATAAGGTGCTGTGGGCCGCCCTGACCGCCATTGAGGTGGGCCAAAACGCGATTTTCCCCGTGTTTGTCGGCGGGACCTCGGTGTATTTCAGCTATCTCTCCGACGAGTCCAAGAATCGGTGGAGTCCGCGAGCGGAGCAGTACCTTGCCGGCAGCCCAAACCGGCCGGCGCTGATCCCGACGGGCAAGGACAGTTCGGGGCTGATGCTGGCCTGGCGCGCGCTTGAGAACAGCACCGTCTCGTACTCGCCGCTGCTGCTTCCGCCGCAGGTCATAGAATTTTCGATCCCCGACTACATCATCGACAATATGAGAACGGGTCATGCGGGCATCAAGGACGGGTCGGACACGGTCTACGCGGGCCTCGCGGCGAAAGTCAAAGGCCAGCCAATCTCGATCAGCACGAAGGAGTCGGGCAACCATACGAGCGGGGAGGTGGGTGTTGCCGGGCTCGGTTCCGCCCTCCTCACGATTCACCCCGGCGATATTGTGTATTTCCATTATGCGCTCATCAACTGGGGCGCCGGCGCGCCTTCCGCGACGTCGTTTCTCGAGAAGACCGCGAACATGCTCTTGAATGCGGTCGAGAAGGCGGACGAAGCCGCCATCCAGTCACTGACCGGTCTGCCGCTCAGCCAGCTCAGCCCGCAAGAATCCGGCGCACTCATCGGCGCGCAAATCGGGTGCACCATCCCGGGAGTCGGTGTCATCCTTGGGGCGATCGCCGGCTGGCTTGCCGACGACGTGTGGGGGTTTGCCTTTCCCGATTGCGATGGTCCGGTGGCGGCGGGATTGTACATCTTGGACGCCGAGACCATCCGGGGGATCACGGCGGGGGAGGGGATCTACATTCGGACCGACGATAACCCGGGCGTCAACTCCGCGAGTGGATGCGGCAATAATTCGCATTACCAAGTCATCTGGAACGTCGGTCTGGTGCCGCGATAGCGACGGGGCGGGGCCGGCGCACGAGCCTGACCGGGGCCCGCGAGGAAGCGCGTGCGGCGGTCGAGCCGTGGCCGTGCAGCTCTGATCGGCAGTGAGTTCGTGTACGACGAGGGAGCCGGCCCGAAGGCCGGCTCCCTCGCATCGCCTCGACCGCGGCGGGCGTCAGCGGCCGCGCGTCACGGTCCAGGCGGTGTTGGCCGTCCCGTCACTCAGATGGGGCACTCGGTGCGAATGAGCGCTCACGTCACCCGCCATGACCATCTATAACCGGCTCATCGTCGCGTTGTGGCTCATCTTCATGGTGTATTGGGCCGTCATGGCCGTGGGCGCGAAGCGCAATCTCGACGCGCGTGTCTGGTGGCGGGACAGTGGAGCGCGCGTAGGCGTCATCGTGCTCGTCTTTCTGGCGCTGCATTTCACGGTCTTCCGGCATGCACTGAGGACCGCCGGAGCCTATGCGCACAGCACCGGCATGCTGCTGGGTCTGATCGGCGTCGCGCTGTGCGCGCTCGGCATCGGGCTCGCCATCTGGGCACGCGTTAACCTCGGACGGAACTGGGGCATGCCCATGTCTCGGAAGGAACAGCCGGAGCTGGTGACAAGCGGTCCGTACGCGTACGTGCGCCATCCGATCTATACCGGGATGCTCATGGCGATGCTCGGCTCGGCGATCGGTGAAAGTGCGTTCTGGTCAATCCCGCTCGTGATGTTCGGGATCTATTTCGTGTACAGCGCCCGGCGCGAAGAGGCACTCATGACCGAGCACTTCCCACAACAGTATCCGGCCTATCGGAAGCGGACGAAGATGCTCGTGCCGTTCGCCTTGTGAGGCGGGAGACGAACACGGGGGCGAAAACGGACATGTGTGACAGTGGCGAGGGCGGGCACGCGAACGGCATGCACGGCGACGAGGGGACGAAAGGGGTGTCGTGATGCAGCTGAACCCGTATCTGAACTTCAACGGCCAGTGTGAGGCAGCGTTCACATTCTATGCGCAGTGCTTGGGCGGGAAGATCGTGGCGCTGATGACCTACGGGGGGTCGCCGGCGGAGCCGCACGCGCCGCCGGAATGGCGCGGCAAGATCCTGCACGCCCGCCTCGTCGTCGACGACGCGGTGTTGATGGGATCCGACGTTCCGCCGGACCGCTTTGCACGACCCCAGGGATTCGCAGTGTCGCTGCAGGTGACAGCCCCGGCGGATGCGGAACGCGTCTTTCGCGCGCTGGCAGAGGGCGGCACGGTGCAGATGCCGATCCAGCAGACCTTCTTTGCCGCCCGATTCGGGATGCTTGTCGACAAATTCGCCGTCCCGTGGATCGTCAACTGCGAATAGGCGGCCTCGCCATCGTGTTCCGGTGAGAGGAGACCGAGGGTCCCGCTCCAGTCCTCGGCCGTTGACGCGAGGGCCTGCTACGGGGCCGCCGGCACCTTCAGCATGTCGCCCGCACGGGTCGAGGCGGCGCCGGCGGCTCGTTCGGCGGCGTTGCGCGCCGCATTGTACGTGCCGCCCGACGGCCCTCGCAAGTACGTCGTCGCGCTGAAGGCGAGGACGAACGCCAGGACAACCAGGAGTGCAAGCAGACCGAACGCGCGCATGATCGTCGTTCCCCCGCGGTCGTGAGAATGGTGGCTCGTGGATCGTCATGCCCGCGCACGCCCGTGCCTAGACCCGGCCGGGAGCACGCACGCTCAGAGGCCCCCGCGGCTCAGCCGTCGGTGGAATGCGGCCACGTTCGCTCAGCGATGACCGCTGTGCGCCGTCGATCGGAACCCCGCGTAGGTCAGGTAGGCGCCGAGCAGAAGCGTAAAGGCCGCGTACCAGTAGAAGAGCTGCTCGTAGTGAATCGCGCCGAGGAACATCCCGGCATTCGCGTCGGGCGAGGCAAACAGGAAGGGGAGGGCTTTGATCAGGGTTGACCAGCCGATGAGGGTGACGATGACCGGCAGCGCTCCGCCCGACCAGACGTTGTGGCCGAGCACCATCGCCAATCCGGCAAACAGCGCCATCACACCGGTGATGAACAGCGACGATGGGTTATGAAGGAGCCCGGTGACCATCAGCAGCATCGCTTGCTTGTTGACAAACATCGCGAGCGCGAGGATGATGCAGTACAGCCCGAGCAGCTTCCCCAGGAACGCGGTCAGCGGCGACATGGCGCCCTCCGGGCACGGCGTGGTGCCCGCTAGCTGGCCTTCGCGAATCCCCCACGCGTGACGACGGTCCGGCCGCAGACGTCGGCGGCACGCACGGAACAGCTCGGCATGGGTTGCCCGTCGAGCAGCACGGTGCAGCCGTCGGCGCTGCCCGCGTCGCACCGGCACTCGATCCCGGACATGCCAAGGCGCCGCTGCAGCAGATCGAGCAGCGACCAGTAGGGGGGGACCAAGACGACATACCGTTCCCCGTTGACCGTCACATTGACGACAATAGACGGTGCGATGGTCGATGCGCTCACGGCTCCCGCCTCCCATCTGCGCTGCGGCTGTCGGGCGACGTGGGAGTCCGTAGTTCCACGTCCAGCCCCAGTATAGTTTTCCCCTGAGTCATCGGGCTATCCGTTGTCCGCCTTATTCTTCCTGGGAGGGGCGCGCCCGAGAATCGGGCGGCCGTCCGATGACAGGCGGAGGCTCGGCCGGTACGATTGTTGACGCGCGCCATGAACAACGGCGATCCCGCGGCCCGTGCCGCCGGGGTCCCGCATCACCGGAATGGCGAACGGAAGGGCGGATGGACGCGACGGTGGGTGCACAGACCGAGCGGCTGAACCCGGTGCCTATCCTTCCGCGCGCGATGCTGCTCGCGGTGCTGGGGCCGGGCGTGGTCGTGATGCTGGCAGATACCGACGTCGGCAGCATCCTCACCGCGGCCCAAAGCGGCGCGCGCTGGGGCTATCAGCTGCTGCTGCTGCAGGTGCTCTTGATCCCGATCCTCTACATGGTGCAGGAGCTGACCATCCGGCTCGCCGTCGGGACGGGGAAGGGGCACGGCGAGCTGATTCGCGACACCTTCGGGGTCCGGTGGGCCTGGCTGTCGGCCGCGGGGCTCGCGGTGGCGTGTCTCGGCGCGATCGTCACCGAGTTTGCCGGGGTGGCGGGGGTCGGGGAGCTGTTCGGCGTGCCCCGGGTCGCCAGCCTCGCGCTGGCGGCCGCCGCCCTGCTGGCGGTGGTCGGCACCGGGTCCTACCGCCGGGTGGAGCGGGTCGCCATCGCGCTCGGGCTGTTTGAGCTGGTCTTCTTCCTGGTCGCGGTTGCCGCCAAGCCCGACGGCCACGCCGTCCTCGCGGGCGCGCTGCGACAGCCGCTGGGCGATCGCTCCTACCTCTATCTCATGGCGGCGAACCTCGGCGCCGTGCTCATGCCGTGGATGATCTTTTACCAGCAGTCGGCGATCGTCGACAAGGGACTGCGGCGCGAGCACTATCGGACCGCGCGCTGGGATACGGCCCTCGGCGCCGTGATGACGCAGCTCGTTATGGCGGCCGTGCTGGTGGCCACCGCGGCAGGGCTCGGGCTCCGGCACGCCACGGTCTCCCTCGCCACGGTCGGCGATCTTTCCCGCGCGCTGACGCCGGTGCTCGGCGCGGGGGCCGGGCGGCTCCTCCTGGGTCTCGGGATTCTCGGCGCCGGCATGGTGGCGGCGATCGTGGCGTCGCTGGCGGCCGCGTGGGGCGTCGGGGAGGTGACCGGCTATAAGCGGTCCCTCGAGCACCGGCCGTGGGAGGCGCCGTGGTTCTACGGGCTCTACGCCGCCGGCGTGGTGGGCGGTGCGCTGCTAGTGGCGGTGATGCCCGATCTCGTGACCCTGAGCGTGGGCATCGAGGTGATCAACGCGTTCCTGCTGCCGGTGGTGCTCGGGTTCCTGGTCGCGCTGGCGTGCCGGGCGCTGCCGTCCGACCTCGCGCTGCGGGGCGGCTACCGGTGGCTCGTGATCGCCCTCTCGACGCTGACCGCCGGCGTGGGCGTGTGCTTCGGCGTCCTCGGGCTCGGCGGCTTTTGACCTCGGCGCCCGCGGCGCGGTGCGGGCCCCGAGTCGTCCCAGATCGAGCGCACGCGAATCGGTCGCTCACCCGATGGCGTTCCCCGGGCAGTTTCCTATCCTAGACGGTAAAGACCTCGGCGCGCCGGAGCGCGCTACCTCGAACACAACGGGCGCGGCTCCCTGACGTGGGGGACGCGGACTCGGGTCGGAAGGGGAGATCGTCGTGGAACCGACGGACACGCGCCGCCCCGACTATTTTCACCGGGTGGTCGACTGCCAGTGGGCCTGCCCCGCGCACACCGCGGTGCCGGAATATATCCGCCTGATCGCCGCCGGGCGCTACACGGACGCGTACCTGCTGAACTGGGAGTCTAACGTGTTCCCAGGAATCCTCGGACGCACATGCGACCGCCCGTGCGAACCGGCGTGCCGGCGCGTGCGGGTCGACGGCGAACCGGTCGCGATCTGCCGGCTCAAGCGCGTCGCCGCGGACCACAAAGGCGAGATCCGGTCGCGCCTCCCGCGGCCGGCGTCGGCGCCGAACGGCAGGCGAGTGGCGCTGGTGGGGGCGGGGCCGGCGTCCCTGACGGTCGCCCGCGACCTGGCGCCGCTCGGCTACCACTGCGTCGTGTTCGACGGCGACGCGAAGGCCGGCGGCATGATCCGGAGCCAGATCCCCCGGTTCCGGCTGCCCGAGGAGACGATCGACGAAGAGGTCGGATACATCCTCGACCTGGGCGTAGAGACCCGTCTCGGGCAGCGCATCGACAGCATGCGGGCGCTGCTCGACGAGGGATACGACGCGGTGTTCGTCGGGACCGGGGCGCCGCGCGGGCGCGATCTTGACATCCCCGGCCGGCGCGAGGCCGCCGTGCACATCCACATCGGGCTCGATTGGCTGGCGAGCGTCTCATTCGGCCACATCCACGGGATCGGCCGCCGCGTCGTCGTCTTGGGTGGCGGCAACACCGCCATGGACTGCTGCCGCACGGCGCGGCGCCTCGGCGGCGAGGAGGTGCAGGTCGTCGTCCGCAGCGGCTACGACGAGATGAAAGCCTCCCCGTGGGAGAAGGAAGACGCGAGGCGCGAGGACATCCCGATCCTGAACTTCCTCGTGCCGACGCGGTTCACGCACGACGAGGGCCGGCTGAGCGGCGTGGTCTTCGAGCCCGTGCAGGCCGAGTACGATGCCGCGGGGCGCCGGCGCCTCGTGCCGACCGGCGAGCCGACCGTCCACATCCCCTGCGACGACGTGCTGATCGCGGTCGGGCAGGAGAACGCGTTCCCGTGGATCGAGCGCGACGCCGGCATCGACTTCGAGGGCGGCCTGCCCACGCTCGACCCGGTGACCCTCGAATCCACGCGCCCGGGCGTCTACTTCGGCGGCGACGCCGCGTTCGGCCCGAAGAACATCATCTGGGCGGTCGCCCACGCCCATGAAGCCGCGATCTCGATCCACCTGCGCTGCGAGGGCCGCGACGCGCACGACCGGCCCGCGCAGACGGCCACCCTCGTCGGCCAGAAGATGGGCATTCACGAGTGGCAGTATGAGAACGCCGTGTCGCTGGACGGCCGGCAGCCGGTGCCCTGGCGGTACGGCGGGAAGGCGCTGACCAGCGTGGCCGTCGAGGTCGAGCTCGGTTTCGACGAGCGCCTGGCGCTTCTAGAAGCCGAACGGTGCCTGAACTGCGACGTGCAGACGGTGTTCGCCGGGCCCCGGTGCATCGAGTGCGACGCGTGCGTCGACATCTGCCCGATGGACTGCATCACCTTTACCGCGAACGGCCCGGAAGCCGACCTGCGCACGCGGCTCCGCGCGCCCGCGCACAACACGGACCAGGCGCTGTACGTCTCGGAAGGGCTGCGGACCGGGCGCGTCATGGTGAAGGACGAGGACGTGTGCCTCCACTGCGGTCTCTGCGCCGAGCGCTGTCCCACCGGGGCGTGGGACATGCAGAAGTTTCTGCTGGAGCTGCGGTACGCCGTCTCCGTGGAGGCCCGCCGATGAGCGGCGTGAACGATTTTGTCGTCCAGTTCGCGACGGTGAACGGGTCCGGCTCGGCGAGCGCGAACCGCCTGTTCGCGCGGAGCGTGCTCCGCATGGGCGTGCCGGTGAGCGCGCGCAACATCTTTCCGTCGAACATCCAGGGGATGCCGACGTGGTTCGAGGTCCGCGTCTCCGAGGCCGGCTACCTCGGCTGCCGCGGCGGCGTCGATCTGCTCGTCGCGATGAATCCGGAGACCTGGGACCACGACGTCGCCGGGCTGGCGGCCGGCGGCTACCTGCTGTTCGACTCGACCAAGCCGCTGCCGCGCTCGACCCAGCGCGACGATCTGACGATCCTCGGCGTTCCCCTGACCGCCCTGTGCAACGAGGCGTTCGACGACCCGCGCCAGCGCCAGCTGTTCCGCAACATCGCCTACGTCGGCGCGCTGTCGGCGCTGCTGGACCTCGACGTCGCGGCGCTCGAGGGCCTGCTGTCCGAGCAGTTCCGCGGCAAGGCGTCGCTCGTGGCGCCCAACGTGCGCGCGCTCCAGCTCGGCCGCGAGTACGCGCTCGCGCACCTGCCGTGCCCGCTGCCGCTGCGGGTCGCCCGGGCGGACGCCGTCGGCGACCGCGTCCTGCTTGAGGGCAACACCGCGGCGGCGCTCGGCTGCGTGTACGGCGGCGCGACCGTCGCGGCGTGGTACCCGATCACGCCGTCGTCCGGGATCCCGGACGCGTTCGGGCGCCTGTGCCGGCGCTACCGCGTCGACCCGGCGACGAAGAAGCACCGGTACGCCATCGTGCAGGCGGAGGATGAGCTCGCATCGCTCGGGATCGTGATCGGGGCCGGGTGGAGCGGGGCGCGCGCGTTCACCGCGACGTCGGGCCCCGGCATCTCGCTGATGCAGGAGTTCCTCGGCCTCGCGTACTTTGCCGAGATCCCGGCCGTCATCTTCGACGTGCAGCGCGCGGGGCCGTCGACCGGCATGCCGACCCGGACCCAACAGTGCGACGTGCTGGCGTGCGCGTACGCCTCGCACGGCGACACGAAGCACGTCCTGCTGTTTCCCGAGGATCCCCACGAAGCGTTCGAGTTCGGGGCGCTGGCGTTCGACCTCGCGGACCGGCTGCAGACGCCGGTGTTCGTGATGATGGATCTCGACATCGGGATGAACGAGTGGCTCTCCGCGCCGCTCACGTGGGACGGGTGCCGGCGGTTTGACCGGGGCAAGGTGATGACCGCGGAGGCGCTGGACAAGGGCGCGCGATTCGGCCGGTACCTCGACGTCGACGGCGACGGCATCCCGTACCGCACCTACCCGGGGACGCACGCCGCGCGCGGAGCGTTCTTCACCCGCGGGACCTCGAAGGACGCGATGGCCCGGTATACGGAGGACGGCGCGGCGTACGTCGAGAACATGGAGCGCCTCGTGCGAAAGTTCGAGACCGCGAAGGGGCTCGTCCCGGCGCCGGTCGTCCGGCCGGCGCGGCGCCCGACCGACCTCGGGGTCGTGTACTTCGGCTCCACCGCGCCGGCGATGTACGAGGCGCTCGATCTGCTCGAGCGCCGCGGCGTCGATCTCGACGCGCTGCGGCTCCGGGCGTTCCCGTTCAGCGATCGGGTGGGAGAGTTCGTGGGCGCCCACGCGCGCGTGTTTGTCGTCGAGCAGAATCGCGATGCGCAGGTCCGGTCGCTGCTGGCGATCGAGTCCGGGGTGGAGGCCGAGCGCCTCGTGCCCGTGCTACACTATGACGGCACGCCGATCACCGCCCGGTTCATCGCGGACGCGATCGAGCACCGGCTGGCCGCCGCGACGCCGGGCGACCGACGGCAGGAGGTTGTGCGATGACGTATCTCGCGAAGCCCCGCCTGCACCATCCCGATGCGCCGGTCAACGCGCTCGGCTACACGCGGCGCGACTACGAGGGGGCCGTGTCGACCCTCTGCGCCGGGTGCGGGCACGACGCGATCAGCGCGGCGATCGTCGAAGCCTGCTTCGAGCTCGACCTGGCGCCGCACCGGCTGGCGAAGCTCTCCGGAATCGGGTGCTCGTCGAAGATGCCCACGTATTTCCTCGGCGCGTCCCACGGGTTTAACAGCGTGCACGGCCGCATGCCGTCGGTGCTGACGGGCGCGAACCTCGCGAACCGCTCGCTCCTCTACCTCGGCATCTCCGGCGACGGCGATTCGGCGTCAATCGGGCTCGGCCAGTTCGCGCACAGCCTGCGCCGCGGCGTCCACATGATGTACCTCGTCGCGAACAACGGCGTGTATGGGCTCACGCGCGGGCAGTTCTCGGCCACCGCCGACCGCGGCTCGCCCAGCCGGCGCGGCGCCGTTAACACCGACGAGCCGGTTGACCTGATCGGGCTCGCGCTGCTGCTTGGGGCGACGTTCGTGGCGCGCGGATTCTCCGGCGACCGCGAGCAGTTGGTGCCCGTCATCAAGGCCGCGCTGCTGCATCCCGGGGCGGCGTTCATCGACTGCATCTCGCCCTGCGTGGCGTTCAACAACCACGAGGGGTCCACGAAGAGCTTCGATTACGTGCGCGGGCACGATCACGCGGTCACCCGGATCGAATTCGACCGCCCCCCGCGGACCGCGGACGGCGCGGAGCCCGACGGTGGGAATGGCGCGCTCGTGGCTCGGGTGGAGCCGCTCGTGCCGGGGTACGACGTGCACGACCGCCTCGCCGTGATGGATTACCTCGCCCGCCACGGCGCCGAGGGCGCCACCGTGACCGGCCTCTTGTATGTGGCGCCCGACGCGCAGGACCTGCACGCGCATCTCGAGACCGTCGACGAGCCGTTGAACGGTCTTCGGGACGACGCGCTCTGCCCGGGCACCGCGGCCCTCGAAGAGTTCAACGCCTCGCTGCGATAGACGAGCGGCGCGACCGCCGCCGTGGAGGCGCGCCGTCCCAGTGGCTGCACCGGGCCGCGTCCTGCCGCATGGTCGGTGCGCGAGGGCGCTGATGCGCTCAGTCGATCAGCCCGAACCCATAGCGATCCAGCAGCGCTCCGAGCGCCGCGCGGTCCTCCGTGAGGGCGCGGCGGCGCGTCGTCCGCAGCGCGGGGCCGGCGCGGTCAAGCACCGCTACGGCCAGGAGAGACGGATCGTGCCGCGAGCGGTAGAGGATTCCGTCCGGCCGGTCGGGGTGGCCCCACAGCCCGAGCGCCCACCGCCGCGAGTACGCGTAGTCGGCCCCGCCCGTGAGGCGCGCGTCGGCGCCGAGCTGCCGCAGTCCGGGGCCGGTGAGATCGACAAGCCGCAGCGGCCGCGTGACGCGGACCTCGGCCAGGCAGTACTGTTCGAGGACGTGGAGGCTGAGGAGCCGTACGTCGAGTGGATCGCCGAAGACCTCGACGAACGCGCACGCCTCGTCCTGCCCCGCGTACAGGACGCCGAATTCGGCGTTCGGCGCGTCGAACCGGTGGCGCCGCCCCCGGCCGAAGTGCTCCGCGGCGAGGCGGCACCGGTGCAGGCGCACCCACGCGCGGTCCGTGGTGGTCAGCTTGAGCGGGCGGGCGTGGAGGTTGCCGGGGGGTCCGCTCGCCGGCGCCGGATCACGCCGCGCCATGCTCGCCGTAGGCTTCCGCGGCCCTCACAACCGGCTCCGCGCTCCCGCGCCGGAGAAGATCCAGCGGACGGCGCGATCCCAGGCGCGCGTTCCGGCTCAGGACAAAGGCCATGACCGTCCACGGCGACTGGCCGCGGAGGACGCGGAGGACCTCGGGCAGGCCCGGGAGCACGCGGCCGTCGGCGAGCTGCCACGCCGGGTACCGCCACGCGGCCCCCTCGCGGACCGCCAGGAGGCGCCCCCGCTGGCGCTGCTTGTCGACGGCCTGACGGGAGACGCCGAGGGCGGTCGCGGTCTGCTCGCCCGAGAGGCTGCCGCCGTCCGCCCGCAGCAGGGTCTGCCGCTGCTCGGCCCCGCGCAGCAGCGCCGGGAGCAGCGGCGACTGTTTGGCCGCGGCGGGGAGCGCGGTCGAGTGCAGCGCGGCCTCGATGAGCACGCGGGCGCCGTCGCCGTCCCGAACGAGCCGGTGGCGCACCGGGCGCGCCAGGTTCGCGACGGCGAGGGCGAGCGCCTTCGTGCCTTCGCCGATGAGGGTCGTGATCTCATCGCGCTCGAGCGCGGCGCTACGGTGCGGATGGGCTGCGCGGGTGACCATCGTAGTTGCTCCAGTTGTCAGTATAAAACCTTTTGTCAACCAGGTCAATCTGCTAGCGGGCGGGCACCAGCGCGAGGATCTGGGCCAGCCGGTTGCGGTACGTATGCCCGCCGGTGATCACGCGCCGGTGTCCCGCGTCCGCGATCCGCCGGCGGGCGGCGTCGCGGGTGAGATAGTAGCGCACCTGCTCGGCGAGCTCTTCCGGGGTGTTGAAGAACGCCGCCTCCGCGCCGCCTTTGAACAGCTCGCGGTGCTCGTCGGTGTCCTCGGCGAGCATGAACGCCCCGCACGCCGGGATCTCAAACGTCCGCATCACGTGTCCGTCCCGGTTCGCCCGGCGCACCAGGCACAGCGCGATGCGGGCGCCGCCGAGCGCGAGCCGGTACTCGCGGCCGACCGCGAAGCCGCGGGCGCGCGCGCGAAACCGCTCGTGGCGCTGCCAGTAGCCGCCGTAGAGCGCGAGCGTCACGTTGGGCAGCGCGGCGATCGCCTCCACGTAGGGGAGCCGGTCGGCGTCCGCGCCGCCGATGAACGCCACGTCCGCGGCGAACCGGTCGCGTTCGTCCGTGGAGAGGGGCGCTTCCGGAAAGTGCAGCTCGGGCTTGTACGCAAACCACGTGTGCACGGGGCGCAGGCAGCCGGCCCGGTCCAGGTCGCCGAGGATGGCGCGCTTCGTCGAGCAGTACAGGTCGTACTGGGGGATCGCGCCGAGGAGGTCCGCCGACGCGTGCGCCGGGTTGAACGGGTCGTCGGTCATGTAGTTGATCAGGTAGGCGCGGGTCTCCCGCTTGATCGCGGCGAGCGTGTCGGGAGCGACGTACGTGCCCTTCACGATCAGCGCCACGTCGGGGCGAAACGCGCGCGCCTCGTCGAGCAACGTGCGGTTGAAGCGCCCGAAGCTCAGCGGCCGCCGGCGCCGCAGCCGGTAGGCGATCTTGTGGACGAGCGAATGCTCCAGCGGCTCGAGGAACGGGCCCTCGTCGATGAACCGCAGCGTGTGCCCCAGTTCCACGACGGCGTCCCGAAACAGCGGCGTCGTCGGCCGGTACTGCGTCGTGTCGACGAGGAGGATCCGCATCAGAGCGTCACGCTCGCATAGGCCCCCCGGCCTGGCCAGCGGCGCGCGCGCGGCAGGAAATCGCGGCGGTTCATCGAACGCCCGCGGTCGTGAGTGTGATCAGCGCGAGGCGTCGGTTCGAGCGGTGCGGCGTCACAGCGGGCGCGCGCCGGTGAGGGCCGCCAGGCGCGCCCAGATCTTGGCGCGCAGCGTGCTCCGGAAACTTCGACCGTCGCCGGCGAACGCGGCGAAGCAGCGCGTCGTCCTCGAGTACGCGCGGCGCGGCCGCCTCGAGGTGCTGGTCGAGACCGGCACCTACCTCGGCGACATGCTCGCGGCGGCGCGTCCGTCGTTCCGGGAGCTGTACTCGATCGAGCTCGACGAGGACCTCTACGACTGGGCCCGCTGGCGGTTCCGCCGCGCGCCGGAGGTCCGTCTGTACCGCGGCGACAGCGCCGACGTGCTGCCGACGATCCTGGCCCGGGTCTCGGAGCCGTGCTTGTTCTGGCTGGATGCGCACGCCTCCGGCGGGATCACGGCGCACGGCGAAGCGGTCACCCCCGTGATGCGGGAGCTCCAGCTCATCCTCTCTCACGGCGTGCCCGGGCACGTCATCCTGATCGACGACGCCGAGGCGTTTACCGGCGCGCACGGCTACCCGAGCCTGGACGAGATCGGGCGGGCGGCCTGCGGGCGGCACGTCGAGAGCGCGGGCGGCATCGTGCGGATCACGCCCGGGCCGTGACCCGGCGCGGCGGCCGCCGCCCCGCGCGGTCACGACTGCGCGATGATCTTCGTGCCCTCGAAGTCGAAGCGAAACCGGACTTCCGGCAGCCCTGCCTGCCGCATCGCGCGGCGGAGCCGGCCCTTGTCCTCGGCGTAAAACATCAGGAAGCCGCCGCCGCCGGCGCCGATCAGCTTGCCGCCGAGCGCCCCGTGGCTCACGCCGAGCGCGTACCACTCGTCGATCGACGGGTTCGACATCCCGCGCGAGCGGCGCCGCTTGTGCTCCCAGTGGACGTTCATCAGCTCGGCGAACCGCCCGAGATCGCCCTGCTCGAGCGCGTCCCGGCTCTCCAGGCCGAGGCGCTTGACCAGGTGCAGCTCCTCGAGCATCGTGGCGTCGCGGCCCCGGCTGCGGGTGTCCTGGTCGCGGAGGATCTCCGACGCCGCCCGGGAGTAGCCGGTGAAGAACAGCAGCAGGTTGTCCTCGAGGTTGTAGAGCGTGTCGGTGTCGAGCTTCAGCGGCTGCGCGTCGACGCGGCCGTCCGCGAGGAACCGGAAGCACGTGAGGCCGCCGTACGCCGAGGCGTACTGGTCCTGCTTGCCGACCGGTTCGCCGAGCAGGTCGATCTCGATGTGGCACGCCTGCTCGGCCAGCTCTTCGGGGTGCACGAGGTTCTTCTTGAAGGTGTGCAGCACTTTCAGAAGGCCGGTCGTGAAGGCCCCGGACGACCCGAGGCCGGTCCCCGCCGGGATGTCGGCCATGCTCGTGAGCTCCAGGCTCGCGATCGGGACCTCCGTCAGGCGCAGCGCCTCGCGGATGATCGGGTGCTGGATCTCCTCGAGCGCGCGGACGCGCTCGGTCTTGGAGTACTTGATGATCAGCTCGGGGACAAACGTCTGGTGGAGGGTCAGGTAGACGTATTTGTCGATCGCGCCGCCGATGACGAAGCCTTCGTGTTCTCGATAGTACGACGGCAGGTCAGTCCCGCCGCCGCCGAGCGAGATGCGCAGCGGGCTGCGCGTGATGATCATACGGGGCGAATCGTTCGCGAGGTACCCCCGAGATCCTGCCGGGCCCGGGCGGCGGGGGGCGTTGCGCGGACGCGTTGCGGTATACTGAGGTGACGCCTTGGGAGGTGCCGGGGTGTCGAGGGGGTGGGGGGACGCGCAGGTGGGACAAGCGCCGGAACTCGCCGGGCCATTGGGCGAGTTGACGAGGTAGGGGATCTCGAGCGGAGCCGCAGGCTCCCATTCGGCGGGTGACCCTAGGCCGGTCCAGGCCTCAAGGATGCTGCCAAAACCCGGGGGCGACCCCGGGGACAAAAGGCGTCCGGGACAGCAGCGCACCGCGGCGGGCGGTCCGGTGGATCCCCATCCACCCGGCCGCGCGCGGGCATACGCCCGGCGCCGCGCGTGCCACCTAGTGGACTCATCGTCGCCCCGGCTCCCGGCTTGGCATGCGCCTGCGCGGGCTGCGGGGGCGTTCCGGAGGCACGTCATGTGTGGAATCATGGGCTACATCGGTGAGCGGCCGGCCGTGCCGATCCTGCTCGACGGGCTGCGCCGGCTGGAGTACCGCGGGTACGACTCCGCGGGCGTCGCCGTGATGAACGGCAGCGGCATTCAGGTGCGCAAGGCGGCGGGCAAGCTCGCCCGCCTCGCGGAGCTCGTTGAGCGGCAGCCGGTCGAGGGCCACGTGGGGATCGGCCACACCCGGTGGGCGACCCACGGGCACCCGTCCGACGAGAACGCGCACCCGCACCTCGACTGTCGCGGCCGCGTCGTGGTGATTCACAACGGGATCATCGAGAACTTCCTCGCGCTGAAGGACGACCTGGTGGCGCGCGGCCACCGGTTTCAGTCCGACACGGACACCGAGGTGCTGGCGCACCTGATCGAGGACGCCTATCGGGGCGACCTGCCCGTCGCGGTGGAACAGGCCGTGGCGCAGACCCGGGGCGCGTACGCGCTCGTGGTGCTGTGCGCGGACGACCCCGGCCGAATCGTGGCCGTGCGGCGCATCAGCCCGCTGATCGTCGGCATCGGCCGGGGCGAGACGCTGCTCGCGTCGGATATCCCGGCGCTCCTCCCGCACACCCGCGACGTGCTGGTGATCGAGGACGGAGAGATGGCGGTGCTGACGCGCGAGGCGACGTCGATCAGCCGCCTCGGCGGGGGGCGCGTCGCGCGCACGCCGATGCGCGTGGACTGGGATGCCGAAGCCGCCGAGAAGGGCGGGTACGCCCACTTCATGCTGAAGGAGATCCACGAGCAACCCCGCGCCCTTCAGGAGACGATGATGGGCCGGCTGCCGAACGACCGGACGGTCGCGCTCGACGGCGTGACGCTCGGCCCCGAGGCCGCGCGGGCGCTCGAGAAGGTCTGGCTCGTCGCGTGCGGTACCGCGTACCACGCGGGCCTCGTGGGGCGCACGCTCATCGAGCAGCTCGCGGGCGTGCCGGCCGAAGCCGATCTCGGCAGCGAGTTCCGGTACCGGAATCCGCTCGCGGGCGACCGTCAGCTCGCGGTCGCGATCAGCCAATCGGGCGAGACCGCGGATACGATCGCCGCCGCTCGGGAGGCGCGCGCGCGGGGCGCGCGCATGCTGGCGGTGGCGAACGTCGTGGGCAGCACGCTGGCGCGGGAGGCCGACGACGTGCTCTACACCCGCGCCGGGCCGGAGATCGCGGTGTGCTCGACCAAGGCCTACCTCACGCAGCTGGCGGCGCTCACGATGCTCGCCGTCCACCTCGGCCAGGCACGGGGGACCCTGTCCCCGGCCCGGGTCGCGTCCCTAATCCAGGGGCTCCGGGCGCTGCCGACGCACGCCCAGACGGTGCTGCTCGGGGAGCCGGAGATCGCCGCACTCGCGGAGCGCCTGTACCAAACGGAGGACGTCTTCTTCATCGGCCGGGGGTTGGACTACTCCGTCGCGATGGAGGGCTCGCTGAAGTTCAAGGAGATCAGCTACATCCACTCCGAGGCGCTCGCCGGCGGCGAGCTGAAGCACGGCACGCTCGCGCTCGTGACGCCGGGCGTCGTGGTGGTCGCGCTTGCGACGCAGCCGGACCTGCTCGAGAAGACGGTCAGCAACATTCAGCAGGTGCGCGCCCGCGGCGCGGACGTCATCGGGGTCGCGACCGACGCGACCGCGGCGGCCCTCGGGCCGCACGTCAACACGCTACTGCGCGTGCCGGCGACGGATCCGGCGCTGGCCCCCGTGCTGTCGGTGATCCCCCTGCAGCTGTTCGCGTACCACGTCGCGCGCCTTCGCGGCAACGATGTCGACCAGCCGCGCAATCTCGCCAAGAGCGTGACGGTCGAATGAGAATTCTCGTCACCGGGGGGTCGGGATTCATCGGCTCGCACGTCGCCGAGGCGTACCGCGACGCGGGCCATCACGTCGCGGTGGTCGACGTGCTGCTCGGCGGGCGCCGGAACAACGCGCCCGCGGGCGTCGTGTGCTACCAGGTCGACATTCGGAGCCCGCAGCTCGCGCAGGTGTTCCAGGACGAGCGGCCCGATGTCGTGTCCCATCACGCGGCGCAGGCGAACCTGCGGCGCTCGATCGCGGACCCGATCTTCGATGCGGACATCAACGTGCTCGGCACCCTCCGGGTCCTCGAGCTGGCGGCGCGCCATCACGTGTCGCAGGTGATCTTCTCCGGGACGGCGGGGGCGCTCTACGGCGAGCCGGAGCGGCTGCCGGTGACCGAGGACCACCCGGTCCGCCCGATGTCGCCGTACGGGCTGCACAAGTATCTGGACGAGCAGTACTTCGAGTACTACCGGCGCGTGCGCGGCCTCAACACGGCGGTGTTCCGGTACGCCAACGTGTACGGGCCGCGCCAGGACCCGGAGACCGAGGCGGGCGTGGTGGCGATCTTTACCGCCGCGTTCCTCGCGGGACGGCGCCCGACCGTATTCGGCGACGGCTCGCAGGTGCGCGACTTCGTGTACGTGGGCGACGTCGCCCAGGCGAACCTCCGGGTGCTCGGGCGGCGCCTCGACGAGCCGGTGCAGATCGCCACGGGGGTCGGGACCTCGGTCGCCGAGCTCGCGGTGCTGCTGCGGCAGCTGACCGGCGCGTCCGTGCTCCCGCACCATGCCCCGGCGATTCCCGGCGAGGTGCACCGGATCGTGCTGGATCCGAGCCGGGCCTCCCGCCTGCTGGACTGGCGCGCGGGCGTCCCGTTGGAGGAAGGCCTTCGCCGCACCGTCGAATGGTTTCGAGCGCACGGTTCGGTGCGCGCGTGACCGACGGGGACACCGCGGCGGTATCGTCGCCGGGAGGTTCGGGCCGATGATTGACCGTGAACTGCTGCAGATCCTCGCGTGCCCGGCGTGCAAGGCGCCGGTCGTCGAGGAGGGGGACCGGATCGTCTGCACCGCGTGCGGGCGCCGCTATCCGATTCGCGATGGAATCCCCGTGATGCTGATCGAGGAAGCGGAGCCGCGGCGGTCGTAGCGCCGCGGGCAGCCGGCCGATGATCCGAGGATGCATGGGGTCGGCGTCGACCTCGCACACACAGGGCCGCCCGGCCGCCGCGGTCGCGCTCGGAGTGTGACCGCGTTCGAGCATCGCCGCGCGATCGGACAGCCCGGGGACGGGGCGCGCCGCCCGTGAAGCTTCCCACGCCGTCCGAGATGGCGGCCCTTGAGCGGCAGGCGCAGGACGTCCACGGCATGTCCATCGCGTCCCTGATGATCCGTGCGGGCGCGGGCACGGCGGACGTGGCCCGGCGTCTCCTCCGGCCGCGCGGCGGCCGCCGCGTGGTCGTGCTGGTCGGCAAGGGGAACAACGGCGGCGACGGGCTCGTGGCCGCGCGCGACCTCGACGGGGACGCCGCGGTGGTCGCGCTGATGGTCGTGCCGGATGCGTCGCTGCGCGGCGATCCGGCCGCGCATCTGGCGGCGCTGCGCGGCCGCCGCGCGCGCATCGAGGACTCGGCCCACCTCGACGACGCGGTGCTCGACGGGCTGCTCCGCGACGCCGACCTGCTCATCGACGCGATCTTCGGCACCGGATTTCGGGGACCGGCCGCGGGCGAGCCCGCGCGCGTGATCGAGGCCGCCAACCGCTCCGGGACCCCGATCCTCGCCGTGGACGTCCCGTCCGGTATCGACGCCGCAACGGGTGGGGCCGCGGCGCCCTGTGTGCACGCCGTGGCGACGGTCACGATGGGCCTTCCGAAGCGCGGGCTGATGCAGTATCCGGCGGCGGCGCACGCGGGCCGCGTGTACGTCGCGGATATCGGTCTGCCCCACGCCCTCGTCGACGCGGCGCCGATCCCCGTGGCGCTCGCGACCGGCCCGTGGGTGAACCGGACGCTGCCTGTCAGGCCGGCGGACGGCCAGAAGGGGCAGTTCGGCCGGGTCGCGCTGGTCGCCGGCGCGCGCGGGTTCGTCGGCGCGGCGATCTTGGCCGCCCGCGGCGCGATCCGCGCCGGGGCGGGGCTGGTTACGATCGGGCTGCCGGGCTCGCTCGCCGCCGTGCCGGCCGGGTCGCTTCCCGAGGCGATGACGCGCGCGCTGCCCGAGACCCCGGAAGGGACGGTCGCGGCGCGCGCGCTCGAGGAGATCGTCGAGTGGGCCGCCGCGTCGTCGGTGCTCGCGATCGGCCCGGGGCTGACGATGCACGCGGAGGTGGCCGCGCTCGTGCGCGGGCTGCTGCCGCGCCTCGACCGGCCGCTGGTCGCGGACGCCGACGCGCTGAACGCCCTCGCCGGCGAACCCGAGCGCCTCGGCGCGGTGCGCGCGCCGGTCGTGATCACGCCGCATCCCGGCGAGATGGCGCGCCTCTTGGGCTGCGAGATCGCCGACGTGCAGCGCGATCGCGTGGAGACCGCGCGGTCGGCCTCGGCGCGGCTCGGCGTGGTGGTGGTGCTGAAGGGCGCGCGCACCGTCGTCACGTCGCCGGACGGGCGTGCGCTCGTGGTCCCCACCGGCAACGGCGCGATGGCGACCGGCGGGATGGGGGACGTGCTGACCGGGGCCACGGCGGCGTTTCTGGGCGCGGGGATGCCCGCGTTCGAGGCCGCGGGCTGCGCCGTGTATCTCCACGGCCGGGCCGGCGATCTCGCCGCCCGCTCAGAGCTGGGCCTGCTGGCGCACGAGGTGGCCGACGCGATCCCCTGGGCGCTCGCGCAGGTCCGCGCGGGCGAGGTGGACGATGGCGTCACGGCCATCCCCTGAGGCCGCGCCGCCCGAGGGGCCGTCGCGGCCGGCGTGGGCGGAGATCGATCTCGACGCGATCCGCGACAACCTGGCGGCGCTCCGGCGCGCGGCGGCGCCCGCCGCGGTGCTCGCCGTCGTCAAGGGGAACGCCTACGGGCACGGCGCCGTGCCGGTGGCGCGCGCGGCGCTGGACGCGGGCGCCTGGGGGCTCGGCGTGGCGACCGTGGACGAGGGCGTGGAGCTCCGCCGCGCCGGCATCGCGGCCCCGGTGCTGGTGCTCGGCTCGCTCCTGCCCGACGAGGCCGGCCGCGCGGTGGCGCACGATCTCGCGCTCACCGTGTCGGACGACCGCGTCGCGGACGCCGCGGCCCGGAGCGCGGGCGCGACCGGCCGCACGGCCCGCCTGCACCTGAAGGTGGATACGGGGATGGGCCGGATCGGCGCGGCGCCGCACGACGCGGTGGCGCTGGCGCGGCGGCTGGCCGCACTGCCGCACGCGGTGCTCGAGGGCTGCGCCACGCATTTCGCTGCCGCGGACGCCGTCGATCTCGGCTCCGCCGAGGCGCAGCTCGAGCTGTTTCGCGGCGTGCTGGATGCGCTTGACCGAAGCGCGATCCGTCCCGTGTGGAGACACGCCGCGAACAGCGCGGCCACGCTCGCTCTTCCCGCGTCGCATTTCAATCTGGTGCGCTGCGGCATCGCGCTGTACGGGGTCGCGCCCGCGCCGCACCTGCGGGGCCGCGCCCCGCTGCGACCGGCGATGCGGGTGCGCGCGCGGGTCGTGCACCGCAAGCGGGTCCCCGCGGGGACCGCGGTCGGTTACGGAGGCACGTACCGCGCGCCGCGTGAGACGACGATCGCGACGCTGCCCATCGGGTACGCCGACGGGTATCCCCGGCTCGCCGGCGACCGCGGGACCGTCCTGATCGGGGACGCCCGTCTGCCGATCGCGGGTCGGATCAGCATGGATCAGATCACGGTGGACGCCGGCGACACGCCGGTCGACGTGGGCGATGCGGCGGAGCTGTGGGGTGCCGGGCTCCCCGTGGACGACGTGGCGGAGGCGGCGCAGACGATCGCGTACGAGGTGCTGGCCCGCACGGCCCGGCGCCTGCCCCGGGTGTTTCTTGAACACGGCCGCGCGCGCGCCGTGCAGACACTGCTCGACGACTGAGCGTCGGGAGGGCGGCATGCGGGTCGCGTTTCAGGGAGAGCCGGGCGCCTACAGCGAGGAAGCGGTGATTCGCCTGTGCGGGGAGGTCGAGACGGTCCCGGCGCCGCGCCTTCCCGACGTCTTCGAGGCGGTCACCGCCGGGCGCGCGGACCGCGGCGTGGTGCCGGTGGAGAACTCCCAGGCCGGAACGATCAACGAGACGTACGACCTTCTGCTCGCGCACGAGCTCGTCATCGGCGGCGAGCTGGATCTGCGCGTCAGCCACTGCCTGATGGCCCTCCCCGGACAGACGCTCGGGGAGATCCGGCAGGCGTACTCGCACCCGCAGGCGCTGGCGCAGTGCGAGCGCTACCTCAAGGGGCTTGGCGTGGAGCCGGTCGCCTTCTACGACACCGCCGGCAGCGCCAAGATGATCCGCGCGGAGCAGCGCCTCGGCGCCGCCGCCGTCGCGTCCCGCCGCGCGGCCGAGATCTACGGGCTGACAGTCCTGGCGTCCGAGATCGAGACGAACCCGCACAACTACACGCGCTTCTTGGGGATCGGCCTGACCCCGGCGCCGCGGACCCCGCGGAGCAAGACGTCGGTGGTGTTCGTCGTGCAGAACCGGCCCGCGGCCCTCTACCGGGTGCTCGGCGCGCTCGCAGCGCGCCAGATCAACATGGCCAAGATCGAATCGCGCCCGCTGCGCATCGGGTCCTGGGAGTACGTCTTCTATATGGACTTCGACGGCCACGCGGACGATCCCGATGTGCAGGCCGCGATCGAAGAGATGCGCGCACACACCTCGATGCTGCGCGTGCTCGGGTCGTACGCGCCCGCGTCTGAGCCCGCGGCTCCGTGACCGGGGCCGCAGCGGGACCGCGGTTCCTGCCGCTCGGCGACTCGGGACTCGTCGTGGAGTTCGGGGGCGACGAGATCTCCGACGCCGCGAACGGCGCCGTCCTCGCGCTGCGGGCGACGCTCGAAGCGGAGCGCCTGCCGGGCATCCGCGAAACGGTGCCGACGTACCGCTCGCTGCTCGTCGTGTACGACCCCGCGTGCGTCGGCGCGTCCGAGCTCCGGGCCTCGGTGACGGCACTCCTCAGGCAGGCCGGCCGCGTGTCGCTCCCCGCGGGCCGGCGGATCGAGATCCCGACCGTCTACGGCGGCGTCCACGGGCCCGATCTTGCGGGCGTGGCCGAGGAGACCGGTTTGTCCGAGTCGCAGGTGGTCGCGGTCCACGCCGGGACCGAGTACCGGGTGTACATGACCGGGTTCTCGCCGGGGTTTCCGTACATGGGGACGCTGCCGCCCGCGCTGCGGGTTCCCCGACTGCGGTCGCCCCGGACGCGTGTGCCGGTGCGCTCGGTCGCGCTGGCGGGGATGCAGACGGGCGTGTACCCGACCTCGACGCCGGGAGGATGGCGGCTGCTCGGCCGCACGCCGCTTCGGATCTACGACCCGGCGCGTCCCGAACCGTTCCTGCTGGAGGCCGGCGACCACGTGCGCTTCGCCGAGATCTCGGTCGAGGAGTACGAGCGCCTGGCGCCGGTTGATGAGTCGGCGCCCGCCGCGGTCCCGCCGTCGCGCGCCGACCTGGTCGTCGAACGCGGCGGCCTGCTGACGACGGTGCAGGACCTTGGGCGGCCTGGCTACCGGCGGTACGGGATGCCGCAGGGTGGGGCGATGGACCCGCTCGCGCTGTCCGTCACGAACCAGCTGCTCGGAAACCCGGCGGGTGCCGCCGCGCTCGAGTTCGCGTTTCCCGGGCCGCTGCTCGTCGCCGCGCGCCGCACCGTGGTCGCGTTCGGCGGCGCGGACTTCGGGGCCGCCCGGCGAAACGGCCGTCCCGTGCCGCTTTGGAGCGCGTGCGTCCTCGAGGCGGGCGACGTCGTCTCCTTCGATGCCGCGCGGGCCGGACAGTGGGGCTATCTCGCGCTGCCCGGCGGCATCGATGTCCCCGAGGTGCTCGGCAGCCGGTCGACGTACCTGAGGGGCGGCATCGGCGGGTACGGCGGCCGCAGGCTCGCGCAAGGCGACCGGCTCGGCGCGCTTCACCGCGCGCCGTCCGCGGCCCTCCGCCTCGCCGGGCCCGACGCTCCGCCTGTCGGCGGCGACGTGGAGGTGCGGGTCGTGCTCGGTCCCCAGGACGAGTACTTCACGCAGGACGCGGTCGAGGCGTTCCTCGATAGCGAGTATGCCCTGAGCGTCGAGGTCGACCGGGTAGGGTACCGGCTCGACGGGCCGCTCCTCGCGCGGCGCGCGCCGGGGGAGCTGCTGTCGGACGGCATCTTGCCGGGGGGCATCCAGGTCCCCGGCGGCGGGCAGCCCATCGTCATCATGCCGGACGGTCCCACGGCGGGCGGATATCCGAAGATCGCCGCGGTGCTGCGGCCGGATCTGCGGCTCCTGACCCAGGCGCGGCGAGAGCGTGCGGTGCGGTTTCGCGCGGTCGGGTGGGACGAATCTCGCCGCGCCGCGCAGGCGGAGGCGGCCTATCTCGCGGCGCTTCGATTTGATCGGACCGATGGCGGCGGTTCCGCGCGTCCCGCGTAGCGGCGGCCCGATTGCGGTTCCGCGATCATGCGTCCGCGGCGGACGCGCCCCGTGCCGCGATGCCGAACGGAAGTTTGGGTGTTGACTGTTGCACACAGCGGGCGCCTGAGGGTGTATACTACGGACAAATCACGGTGTCGGACGCGGGTCGGTGCGGCGCCGGTTGGTCGGCTCGGACGGATGTCTGCTCAACGCAGGTTGGGCGCATGGGGGGATCCGTGATGAGGACGAGAGAAGCCGGGTACACGTTTATCGAATTTGTGGTGGCCTTGACGCTGCTGTCCCTGCTGATCCTTTTGATCATGCCGTCATTGATGGGCTATCAAGCCAATGCGCAGGTGCGCTCGTTCGGCGAGCAGATCGTCGAGCAGACACGCGCGGCCGAGCTCGCCGCGGTGTCGACGGGGCAGTGGACCCAGTACGTCGTCGCTGATGACTCCCCGCCGTACAGCATCAAGTTCCTCAACTCGGTCGGCACGGTGCTGTCGCAGGTCGATCTCCCGCCGACGATGCATGTCACCGCCGCCTGCTATAAGGGGAAGTTTGAGCCGCAGGGGACGGCCAACGAATTCTGCGCCAATCCAAACGCGACCTTCAACATGATCTGCTTCGACAGCAACACCCCCTCGAATCCGCTTGGCTTTATTGTTACGGTGGTCGTGGCGACCGGCCAGGTGATCGGGACCACCCGGGGCGTGTGTAACTAGGCGCAGACCTGCGTTCGGGCACGGAAAAGTTTGAAGGGGCGTTGCCCCGGTAGCTTCTGA
>CAWDRG010000004.1:0-196939 GCA_963804645.1 uncultured Bacillota bacterium | reverse complement strand
TGTAGGTGGTGTTCTGCGCGCGCACCAGGCACACGCGCTTCTCGAGCGTGAACCCGTCGCCCTCGTAGATGAACACCGGCAGGCCGTGCTCGAGTCGAAAGCTCGTCAAGAACGGACTGACGGTATCGTCGTAGGTGGCCCGGCTCAAATTCTCGGCCGTGAGCTCATAGATGCGGTCGTCGATCCGGAGGGTCTCGACGAGTTGATTCAACATCATCATGCGCCCATACGGGGCCGGCAGCGCGGCGATCAGCCAGCCGTGAAAGCGCCGCGTGTTGAGACCGGCGATCGTCCCGGACGCGTAGCCGCCGAGACCGTTCGTGACGATCCATTCGCGGTCGAGGTCCGCGGAGGTGTGATGTACCTCGACCTGCCGCACCAGCTGCGGCGCGCGGAAAATCGCCATCGTCGGCGTCACGGTCGGCATCGTCTCTCGTTACACGTCGATGCCGCGCTTCGGGGGATCGGGCGTGAAGGGACGGGCCGCGGGCACGAGCAGCTGCGCGCACTCGCCGGCGACGTGCCACGCGCCGAACCGCCCCGGCGCCGCGGCCCCCCACCCGCCGTACTGCGGCCACTCGCTCGACCACCGCACCTGCCATTGATGGCCGGTGGGCGGCGCCACCAGCGGTTCGGGCAGATGCGGCAGATCCAGACCCACCCCAAGGTTGACCACCAGGAGACGGTCGTCGTGGCTCGGGGCCACGTACCGCAGCACGAAACAGCCGTCTCCGAGCACCGCGCCGTCAATGGGTGTCGCCGTCCGGAACACGGGGTCGTGCCGACGCAGGGCGAGCAGGTCGGCATGCAGCCGCACGATCTCCGGATGCCGCTGCTGCTCGGCGGGATCGAGCCGGCACGAGAGAAATGTCTCGCGGTCCGCGGGGTTCTTGAAGCACCCGTGCATCTCCGCCGTGTCGCGGTTCGCGAACTGCAGGAGAAACTTGCGGCGGCCTTCGGTCACGGCGCGGCTGAGCTCGCCGGTGTGCCCGGCGAAGTAGTGAAACGGGGTCTCGGCACCGTACTCCTGGCCTTGAAAGAACATCGGCGTGCCGGGACTCAACAGCCACAGCGCCGTCATCGCACGATACCGGCCGGGGCTGGACAGGTGCCGCAGGTGCGCGCCCGAGTCGAAATTCGCGACCTGATCGTGGTTCTCCAAGAAGGTGATGAACGCGTGGGGATCCTGACGCAGCGCGGCGGTCCCCCGGGGCTGCTGCTGCCAGTCGTAATACTGGCCTTGGTACAGGTAGCCGTACTTGGCGGTCGAGATGAACTCCTGCGGGCGCCCCAGGTGATCGCTGAAGTACGCCTCGCGCCGGCCGGTGAGCGCGACGAGGGCGCTGTGGTGAAAATCATCGTTCCACACGCCGTCGAGGCCGTAGCCGTGCTGGTCGAGCGGACGGATCAGGGCGCTGTCCTGCGGCTCGTTCTCAGCCACGAGGATCGTGTCCCGCGCGCCGGCGGCGCGACGCGCGGCGCTCCCGATCTCGGCGATGATGTGGCGGCCGTGCGCGCCGTTGTCGTGCATCGCCTGTGTCGCATCGAGCCGGAGGCCATCGAAATGGTAATCCGCGATCCAGTATGCGGCGTTGGCGCAAAAATATTGACGCACGGGCCCGCTGTTCTCGCCGTCAAAGTTGATGGCGTCCCCCCACTCGGTCTCGTGCCGCGAAAAATAGTCCGGGGCGTATTTCGTCAGGTAATTCCCCTCGGGCCCGAAATGATTGTAGACCACATCCAGCAGCACGCCCAATCCGTGCTGGTGCGCGGCATCAATCATGCGCCGCAGATCGTCGGGCCTGCCGTACCGATGGAACGGCGCAAACAGCTGCACGCCGTCGTAGCCCCAGCCCACGTCCCCGGCAAACTCAGCCAGCGGCATGCATTCGAGCACCGTGATGCCGAGGTCGCGCAGCCGCGCGAACTCACCGATGGCCGATAGGAACGTCCCGTCAGGCGTGAACGTTCCAATGTGCAGTTCGTACAGCACCTGTCCGCGAAGGGAGACGCCCGTCCAGCCAGCCTCGGCGGAGCTCCACTGGTACGCTGTGGGATCGACGATTTCGGAAGGGCCGTACGGGCCCGCGGGTTGATAGCGAGAGGTCGGATCCGGAAACGCGTCGCGACCGTCCAGCAGAAATTTGTAGCGATCACCCGCCGCCGCGTCGGGCACGAGACCCGAGAAGTACCCGTCGCCCTCCGCGTCGAGCGAATGTCGCAGACCGCGATGCTCGAACACCACGTCGAGTCGGCGCGCGAGCGGCGCCCAGACCCGGAAACGCGTCCCGTCCGGAGAGGGGACCGCGCCCAGCAGCACATCGCGAGTGTCGCGCGGGGGAGCGAAGATGTCGGTCATACGGTATGGACTTTCCCCTGCGGTGTCGCCTATCGGCGACGTGTCCGCATGATCCCGCTGATGACCGCCGTGCACAGTCAGCACTACGTTTAGTTCAGTGTCCGGTTTGCTGCGCGACGATCCGCGTCGCTTCAGCCTGCGTCAGCCACTGGTCTGTCTGCTGGTAGGTCAGGTACCGCAGGTATCCAGCAAGCGACATGTAATTCGACGCGGCGCTGAACGCCTGCACGCCCGAAACGTCCGGATACTGCGTCCCCGTACCGGGCCGAGTGGGCGCATTCGGCTGAGTTCCTTGGGCCAACGTGACCCCGGTGGTCGCCGCCGTCAACAGTAAAATACCGAATGCGAGAATCCCAGCTTTCCGCATGATGGTGTCCTCCTTTTGTTGCCGCATGATGGCGATCTGGATAATTTCTTCCCCGGCTCGACATGTCCAAACAATTCACGCGCAGCACGGGTAAACTATCATGCCCACATATCCGCCCAAACGTTAGATTTCCGACGAACGGCGTATCGTAGTCAGTGGGTTTTCGAGCAACGCGGATGGCCAGCCGGGAACGTCCCTAACACCGGGATTTTGGAGCACAGCACTACTGAAACCGAACGCCAGCAACTTAGGAGGGACGATATGACACGGACTCTCAGCCCGATACTTGTCGTGGGCGTGGTCGCGGGGGCTATCCTGGCGCGGACTGCGCCGCGCATCGCCGTCGCCCAGCCGATCACACCGATCACTGTGTATGCGAATGGGCAGGTTCTCAACTTCGACGTGCCGCCGACCATCATCCAGGGGCGCGTCCTGGTGCCGCTGCGTGGCATTTTCGAGAGTCTCGGCGCGACCGTGGACTACAATCCCGTCACGCAGCAGATCAATGCAACGGATGGCTCGCAGAACGTGCAGCTGACCGTAGGCTCACGGCAGGCGCTGGTGAACGGAGTGCCCGAGATGCTCGACGTCCCCGCGTTCACCATCAGCGGGCGCACGATGGTGCCGCTCCGGTTCATCAGCGAGGCGTTGGGGGCGCAGGTGCAGTGGTTCGAGGCGAGTGAGACGATTCTGATCGCCACGAACGGCGCGGTCGCCGCGGTACCGGTGACGGTGCCGTCCAACCGCGCGCCGCTGTATCCGACGCCCGCCGCGCAGACGATATCCGGCCAGGTGGTTGCCGTCAATTTGGGGCCGACCCCGTCGCTCGTGGTGCGGAGCGATGGACAAGACGTGACGGTGCCGGTGACGGCGGGTACCGCGATCTATCGCTACACTGTGCGGACGAACTCCGGCGGTTCTGCGGCGCTCGGCGCGATCCGCAGCGGCGATACGGTGGCGATCCAGATGAACGATCAAGGACAAGCGGCGAAGATCACGGCGACGTATCGCGCGGTGTTGGGAGGGCGCATCGCGGTCGTGACCGACCGAACCGTGAGACTGGCAAACGGTGATTCGTACATCGTGCTGCCCGACGCGCAGGTCACCCTCAACGGGCAGAGTGCCGGGTTCGAGGTCATCCAGCCCGGACGGATTGCCCGTTTCTCCCTGGTGCAAGGCACGAACCAGGCGTATGAGGTGAACGTGACGTTCCCCGTGTCGACGACCGCCCCGGCACCGGTCGGCCTCAGCGCTCCGGGTATCGTTTCGCCAGCCAATGCTGCGAGCGTGGGCAACACGTTTGTCGTCAGCGGGCGCGCGCGGCCCGGCGCCACGGTCATCGTCACCGCGGAGCCGCGGCTCCTCGGGCAGATCGTCCAGGCGACCACGCGGGCCGATGGTGACGGCGCATGGGCCGTTTCCATGAACGTGCAGTCGCTGCCGTTGGTATCGTTCCCATACGTCGTCGCCGCAACACAGATTGTGGACGGGGTGCAGTCGGATCCATCGAGCATTGAGGTCACGGTCAGGTAGCTGATCACGACGGTTAGAGAAGAGCGTGTGGCCGGCCCCAACGCGGGCCGGCCACACGACGGCTGGGCGAACGCGCGGAGATCTCAATCTGTTCTCATCACGTCCTGCTCCACTTCCTTGGTCAGAGGCCGAATCGCCTTCATGACCGCCTGGTGAGCGGTCTCTCGGTTCTGCAACGCTTCGACTGAAATCTCGCGCACGTCCGAATGCGTGCCCCGGCGCAACTCGACCGCGAGCACACCGTCGTCGCCTTCCCGAACTTCTCCCACGCCCACGTCGTCGCGGCCGAGATCGGCAACCGCCTCCTGAATCACCTGACGATATCTCTCGACGTCTTTGACGGCTAGCATCCGACTCACCTCCTCGTGATCAGATCTTACCCCGCAGCCCCGGCATCACACTCAACCGGGCAAACACCGTATCGGCGTTCCGTGGGTGCGCGCTATCGTCGTCCGGATGGCGGTCGATCCCCCGCGGCAACTTCTCGTCGCGCCAGTACCAACGCGCTCGCTCGAACCGAGACACCGGCCGACGAACGAAAGCGTATCTCCTCCATCAGGAAACGGTGATCCAACCGCTCGATGAACTCGTGCTTGAGCGCACCCCGATTGGTGATGTCCTGCGCGGGGAGCACGAGGGCGAAGTCAATGTCATGTCGGACCGCATGTGGTACGGCTTTCGCGTTAGGCACCGTGATGCTGTTGTCGAGCCCTTCTTTCATTTTCGTACGACCTGGAGAATGATCAGGGCTCCGATCACGACCACGAAGAGCTGGGTGAAATTCGCGATGATCGAGGATGACCGCGGCTCGGTGCCGCGGTCGCGGCATTGGAAGTGGGGATTGTAAAGCTTCACGGTGCCCGCGGCGATGCCGGGGGAGGACGGGGTGGCGGGCGCGATGACGATAGGCCCGCAATCCCCGCCGGGAGACTCGCAACCGATCGGGCGAAAGCGGCAAGGCTCAGCACCACCCCGTACACCCCGGCGAGACGTTGCCACAACGGGACGACACCTCGGGAGCGCGGCAACCACAGCCCCTCGTCCCCCGCTCGCGCCGACGAACGGAGCGCTCCACCCGCACAAGACGACCCATTTCGGCTACTAGCCCGGTCAGCGCTCCCTGTTTCCCGCGTGGCATGCTCTGGTGCGACTCGTCGGATCGCCACGAGTGGCGCCCGCGGTGCGCCGATGCCGCCCGCCGCGAGCCCAACGCGCGTACGGGCCGATGCGAACATTCCTCCCCGACGTGACCCGCATCGGGGTCACTCATCCCTCGGTGCGGGACGGGCTTACCGCGAGGGCGACAACGGGCCGCTCGTCTGCGGCTTCGGCAGCGCGACAATCCGCAGCGAGGCAATGATTCGCGTGAGTACCGCCCCTCGAGACGCCCGGGCCGCTGGCGTATTGTCCGTTGTCCCAGTCACGACGAACGCCGTGCCCTGTTCCAGGACGCAGACCTGCTGGCTCCATCGGCGCTCGCCCGTGCGGGCGTCCCACGTGTACGTCCAGGCGTACGCCGGTTTTGCGCCGACGGTTGTGGGTGTCTTCGCGACCGTGGTGGGTGTGATGTGTGCGAAGTGTTGAGTTACCCACGCTGCCTCGTTCTCACACGCCTGCGGCGTATTTATGCCGATCGGGGCATCGTGGACGACCACATCCACACTGTCGGGCAGTGCGGTTCCGGAGACCGGCGCGGTCGCGGTAAGCGTCGCACTGCCGTTAGGCGATTGAATCCGCCACGTGCTTGGCACGGTGATCATGATTTGGTTCTTTGAGTCGTGCACGGTCCGCATCGCCATCGCCTCGCTCTCCCACGCCGTCAGCGCGACCCCGAGGCCAACGGCAGCGAGCATCAGGGCCAGGCGACGCGCTCGTGTCCATTGCATCTAGCATCACCTCCGTGTGTGTGCGGGTCTGTTAATTAATCACGACCGTGTTGACCCCAGGCCGCCAAGACGTCCAATCACACATCAGAAGCGGTTTCCGTTGCCAACGTCGTCCTCCTTGGCCCGCGCGCGGGCGGGCATCATGACCGGCCCGGGGTGGCCTTGAGATCGAGCAGCTCCAGTCCCGTGGCTGGGTCCTTCTTGCGACCGAGCGTGCTGTTGAGGACTGTCAGGAAAATTTCGAGGGTCGGACTGACGATGCCCGTGTTCAGGTGACCGCTGTGTGTCCGTGTGGCAGAGTCCGCGACCGCCGCGTGCGTATGGATCAACCAGCGTGTCCTGGTCACGCCCAATGCTGCCGAGGAGGCTGACCACCTCGACCTGTTCGTCGAGTGGCCGACTCTTGTAGCGGTCCTCGGCGATGTCAAAATAGCGAAGGTCTACCCGGGCGAAGGCCCCGATGCCCTGAAACATCGCGCCGCGGATGTTTTCCTGGGTCGCAAACTCGCGCAGTATCGCCACCACTTCCTCGCCGGGATCGAGCCGCATAACGGCAATGCCGTCAAACCATTGGACGTTCATGTCATGGGACTCCTCACCGGTGGCCCGAACCTCGGCGCACGCCTTGCGCCGGCACGCCTGTCATCGCGCGTGCGATCAGTCAGAGGCTTCACGTGGAAGTTACCCAACGCCGTCGGGTACAAACCCCGCGGGGGCGAGGCGAAGCCGAGACGACGTGCGCCCATTCCGTGCCGCCACGCGTGTCCGATAGCACCCCCGCATCAATTCCACGATCGTCGCCTACCCTCGCACCTCTGCCCAAGCATGCACGAGGTATTCGTCCCCACGGCGGGTTCGGAACCGTTTGCCGCGCTTCGAGGTCCGAAATCTAATCGCTCTCGCACGATTGAAATCAAGCGCTCCCGTCCCATCTTTCGTCACCGTTGACCCATCAGCGAGGACAAATGGTCTGCCCGCTTTGATCATCTTTGGTGTTCCGACGAAGACGTACACTTCAGTCCCCCTTTGCCTCGCGATCGACTCGCGATGGAGTGGTGGTCGCGATGGAGTGGTGGCCGAGGACCAACTGCGCGTATAGTCGTTTACCCGCAAGCCAAACAGTCAAACCGGCGACGTCCGACATCGCCGTGGCATCTAGGACGCGAGTTCATTCGCGACCGCCCCAAGCACTTCTGTTTAACTGCCACAAGCCGTTTTGTTTGTGACGTGCTGGGAACAACATAGTAACCATTTGTGACGTGCTGGGAACAACATAGTAACCATTAGGTATCATGCTTATTAGCGAACGCGAGGTAGGAAAGCGCAATGGCTCGATACGGTCGAAGGTGCATCGTGCGCTGCATGAGGCGAAGCGCGGCAAGCTGCACAGCGGCAAGAGCGAAAAAAAGGCGACCAGTCGTAAGCAAGAGTTAAGGAGATTCGCTGCGTGCACGCCAAAACGCCGGTTTAACGACCGTGGCTCGAGACGTCAATCCGACACACTTTGAGCATATCCCCTCCTTGGTGAAAGGCAGTGGGGGTGACTTGGTTCACGCGATTATCGAGACACCGCGCAATACTCGTGTAAAATACGCCTTCGAGCCGGATTTTGGAGTCTTCAAACTGAAGATGGTGCTGCCGGACGGGTTGCAGTGGCCCTATGATTACGGATTCATCCCGCAAACGCTGGCGGACGATGGCGATCCGCTCGATGTTTTGGTGTTGGGGGATTTCCCGACATTCACAGGGTGTCTAATCGAGTGTCGACTGTTGGGACTCGTACGCCTAGTGAAAGATGGCACCGAGAACGATCGTCTCCTGGCCGCACCTGACCGGCGAAAAGGCGTCGCTCAAAGCGCAGATAACTTCGATGATGTGGCGGACGTTCCCAAATCAATCATCGCAGGTGTCTGTCGCTTCTTGGTCGACTATTCGCAGGAAGAAGGGCATCGAATACGATTCAAAAACGTGAAGTCCAAGAAAAAGGCGATCGCGGCGCTGGAGATTGCCAGGTCAAAGTACAAAAAACAACGTCCTTAGAAGCACCGCTCAGCGTCAGAGAACTCGGTCGTCTTGTTGCCCGCTTGCGGTCGTTCTTGTTCACGAGCGCAGGATCGCCGGAAAGGCAAGACATATTCCCCCGACGCGATCACTCCATCGCTTGGTGCCGCGTCGAACCGAGTGAAATCACCGTGACGGTGAGCGCATATCGTGTGTGCGGGACCGCTCCAACACTTCTTGCGCACGATCGGAGCGGCGAGAATGGTGATGTGGTCGCCGATGAGCAGGTACGAATCCTTCTGTGCCACAATGATGGTCTCTGCCCAACGGATCGTCATGGCGGCGGTGCCACCACCACCAAACAACCAACAAAAAAACCACTACCACCAAGCATGAGTTCCCAGCAGCCAGCCGAGCATCGGCGCTTTGCTGGCTCAGGGACGTATGTGCACCGCATGTGCTGGCGTTCTCGCGCGCTGCACGTTCGTCTCGCGCCACGCCGCCTGGCGACGGTGCTTTCCCCGTTCACTTTCGTCGTGACCTCTGCGGAGGTACACGGACGCTGGACGCGTTGGGGCCTTAGGCGCGTACCCCCGAGCGATATTGAGATGTAGATGGGCGCCCATTCCGGCGCGTTCCGTTGTTCGACTACCTTTCGTGCTGGATCAGCCCCTCCATTACCAGGGGGGAACCCCCCCCTCCCGAGATTGTCAGGCCTGCAACTTTGGGGTTCCGGGAACCCCAAAGTTGCGGCCCTCAGTGGTGGGCTGGGGGGGGTTCCCTCCCCCCGATGTCTTGGTTTTACCGCCCGAATAGCATAGAACCAGTGCCAGAGGCCCCAGGCCTCTCCCGCCGCAACCTGATGGCGCGGTTCCGTGGAGGTCATGGATGGCTGTCAACACTGCCCGGTTGGACCAAAGTCTCAGGCACCTCACCCCTTTCGATCCAGCGCCCGGTGTCGTCCCTCCGACGCGTCTGGAGCATGCCGCGCTGACGCGCCGGGCCCGGCGCGGGGATACAGCCAGCCGGGACGCGCTGGCCATTCGCCATCGACGCCTCGTGCTCTCGATCGCCCGGCGGTACATCGGGTTCGGGATGGAGTTTGAGGACCTGACGCAGGAGGGGATGACCGGCCTGCTCAAGGCCATCGACCGGTTTGACCCGGCCCGGAACGTCGCCTTCAGCACGTACGCGACGTTCTGGATCCGCCAGGCAATTCACACGGCGCTTGCGCGGACGGCGCGTCCGATCCGGCTCCCCGCGCATCTGGCGCCGGTTGGGCGTACGATTCGCCAGGCTCTGGAACGTCTCCCCGCCGCGCTCGGACGGATGCCGACGGCTGGAGAGATTGCGGGCGAGGCCCGGACAGACCCGGGCACGTGCACCGCGGTGCTGCGGACCATGTCCGCCCCGTTGTCGCTGTCGACCTCCCCCACTGGAGGCGACCGTCCGCTCGAAGAGGTGCTGGCGGATGAGGTGGTCGATGGTCCGGCCGAGCAGGTCATGGCCGACTTCCAGCGGGACCAGGTGCACGCCCTGCTCGAGATCCTGAGTCCGCGCGAGCGTGACATCATTCGCGCCCGGTTCGGGTTCGACGGGCCGGTCGTGACCGGCGAGCGTCTTGCACGCGCCTACGGCGTGACGCCGGCACGGATCCGGCAGATCGAAGGCCGGGCTCTCGAGCGCCTGCGCGCAGCCGCGAAGCTGTGCCCCGATCTGGCCGGCGTGGACACGTAGAGCGCTGATCCGCCTGCGACGCGCGGGCGCGGGTTTCGGTCTCACCCCTGCGGCCCGCGCCGATCTTCGCACCCCGACGCGCCCTGCCGGGGCGCGGAGGGCCCGAGCGATGTCTCCGACCGTTCCGCCAAACCCGTCCGGGTGGCTCGCACCTTCCCGCCCACAGTGAGAGGGGTGTCATGAACATATCGATCGGGCTGCCCGATCTCCAGCGCGCTCTGCGGGTCATCCTCCCCGCGCTCGGCCGCGCCAACCCGCTCCACCTCGCTTCGTGCGGGTGGATCGCCGCGGATGACCGGTTGACGCTGCACGTGGTCAGCTTGGACTGGGACGTCCGCTACCGGATTCCCGCGGCCGTGCGCGCCCCCGGGACTGTCTGGATCCCGGCAGATCTCATGCGGGTGCTCCCGTGGGCCCGGTTCCACGACGGGTTGACGGTCCACGCCACGGACTCGCAGGCACGCCTCAGCAGCGGAGACCTGTCCTATGTGGCCCGATTGACTGCACCGGAGGCGTTCCGGGTGCTGCGTCCCGGTCTCCACGTGGTGCTCGAGCTGGCGGGGCCGGTGTTCGCCACCCTCCTGCAGCTCGGCGCGCACGCGCACGGTCGCAGCGTGAATGGAGAGGACGACGATCATGCTGAGGTCACACGGGGAGCGTGGCTGTACACGGTGCCGACGCCCGGTATGACGACCTCCACGCTGCGCGCGGACAGTACCGACGGCGTCCGCACCGCCCGCGCCTCGCTGCCACTCGCTGCGCGGGTCGACCTCCGGATCGCCATCCCGGTCGGGTCCGCGACCACCCTCGCGCGGGCCGCCCACATGGCCGAGACCGTCACCTTGTCGCGGCACGCGCAGGATGCGTCGCCGACGGTCACGCTTGAAACCGCGGACGCGATCGTGACCGTGAAAACCCTCGGGGTCCTGCCGCCCGACCTGAGGGTACTCGACCGTCTCGAAGCGCCCGCGGTCTCGATCCGCCTCCAGACCACCGCCTTCATCGATGCCCTGCGCTCGCTGCTCGTCATCGCCGGCACGGATCCGAATCCGCCCAAAATTCGGCTCACCGCCAGCCGCCGAACGTTGTCGCTGCGCCTCCAGACGCAGACCGCCTCGGCGCAGTCGATCGTCCCCGCGACGATCGACCCGCCGGCCGACGCCACCGTGCTCGTGTCGGGCCGGGCACTGCTGTCGTCGCTGGAGCCGCTCGCGGGCGAGACCGTCGTGCTCGGGCTCGGCGGCCCCGACCGGCCCATCCACCTCTCCGGCGAGCTTGACCGCATCCGCTACAGCGCGGTGCTGGCGGCCACCGCGCGTCAGGGTGCGAGCGCGGCCGCGTCGTGACGCGATACGTTCCTGTGTGTCCCTCCCGGAGGAGGAACAGATGCTGCGCGATCCTGAGCTCGCGGACGTGGCCCGGCAGATCGGTGATGCCGTCACCATGCGCCGGGTGCTGGAGGAGCACGGCGTCCGTCTGCGCGAGAAGCGGGACGGGAGCGCGTTCGCGCTGTGTCCCTTCCGCACGGAGCAGACGCCCAGCTTTCACGTGTACGTCGACCAGAGCAAGACGGAGCGCTTCTACTGCTTCGGCTGTGGGGCGCGCGGGGACCTGGCCGATCTGGTCCAGCAGCTGGACGGGTACGCCGACTATGTGTCCACGCTGCGGGCGCTGGCCGAGAAGCACGGCATCGCCTGGACGTCGAAGCCCGGCCAGGCGCGCCGCGTCGATGCGCACACCGCCGTGCTCGATCTCGCCACCCAGTACTACGAGCAGCACCTGACGGCGGACGCGCGGACGTATCTCGAGACGCGGGGGTTTTCGGAGGCGTTCGCCCGCGAGTGGCACATCGGGTGCTCGCCGGCGGGCGACGGCACCGGGCTGCGCGCGCTCCTGGAGCAGAAGCGTCTGGTGCCGCTCGCGCAGGAGATTGGACTGCTCGATCGCACCCGCCGGGACGTGTTCCGCGGCCGCATCGTCTTCCCGAACCGCGTCCGCCATCACACGGTCGATCTCCAGGGCCGATGGCTCGACGCCAAGGGCGGTTCGAAATGCAAGGACGGCCCGCCGAAATATTTGAACCTGTCGCGCCCCCACGCCCACCTGTTCAACGAAGGGGCGCCGGCCCAACGGTATGCACTCTTGTGCGAAGGCATCCCCGACACGCTCAGCGCGGCACGGGCCGGCCTCCCGTGCCGCGGGCTCTACGGCACGCAGGGGTGGCGATCGGAGTACCACCGGTTGTTTCGCGGATGCGATCGTGTCTACACCGCGCTGGACCGCGAAGCCATCGAGAAGAGCATCGAGCTGGCGCGCCACTTCGGTATGCGCGGGCGCGTGCTCGTCCCCCCGAAGCAACAGCCGGATCCGGGCGGCGACGCGCTCGGGCGCGGCGACCTGAACGAATGGTTGTGCGGGACGTGCGGCGGCAATCCCGAGCGCTTCAAGGCCGCGCTGCACGAGGCGTTGCGGGCGGCGCCCACGCCGTGGGCGCTCCAGATCGATCGACTGCCGTCCGTGCCCCCCGACCGGCTGTGGGATCTCGACCACCTGGTGCGACCGATCTTGACGGACCTGGCCGGCTTCAGCGCCGTGTTCCGCGACGGGCACCTCGTGCTGTTGGCACAGAAGTACGACCTGCCCCTCGAGTCGTTCCGCGAGCTGTGCCGGGAGCTCCAGTCGTTCGCCGCTCTCAGCGACGCGGTCGAGTAACGCCAGCGGCTTCCAAGATATCGGCCTGCGGCAGTGCTTCTGTCGCCAGACAAGGTCTGCCCGTTCAAGGACGACCGCCAAGAAACGGTCGGACATGGTAGGATCAAGAAGAGACTGCGGCTGACCGGAGATCGTGAGACATACCGGTACGGCCTTCGCAAAGAGAGGGATCATTATGACGACAAAGGAAGAGCTCCGTAAGATCGTGGACACTCTAAGCGATGAGACCGCTGTCGAACTGCTGGACTATGCTCACTGGCTCCAGCAGGATAGCGACACGCTTACCGATGAGGCAGGCGCGCGCGTCACCCGAGGTGAGGAGGAAATCCGGCGTGGAGATACCGTCCCATGGGATGACCTCCGGCGTGAGCTGAAGTTGTGAGTTATCCGGTTCAATTGAGCCGGCAGGCAGCGAACTATTTCCGTCGACTGGGACGCGACGATCAGCAACGAATCGCCCGACGGATCGATCAGATTGCTGCGAACCCCCACGGACCCCAAACGAAGCCGTTGACGAATTTGCCAGGACGCCGAGCCGCTCGAGTAGGCAGTTACAGAATTGTCTTTATGGTGGATGCAGATGCTCATGTCGTCAATATCAGCGACATCGGTTCGCGCGGCCAAGTATACCGGCGCTTGTGACAACACAGCACCTGCAAGAGCGCTCAAGCCGTCAGGCGTTCAAAAGCTTCCCGTAACCCGAATGGCCCGCCATAATACCTGAACTTGTCGCATCTCCACACTCGTCATCACGTCTCAGCAGCACGCGATGTTCCCCCAGCCATCGAACAGGGCAACGCCGCTTGCGGCGCCATTTGTGGTGCCTTCCCGCTCACACACCTGTGCTACGATACCAAAGACCTGGAACTCGAGGGTGAGTGGTGAGATGCGGACGAGTCGTGAAGATCTCAAGGCGCTCATAGAGAACCTCAGCGACGGTGAGGTCATCGTTTTGTGGAAAGTGGTTGCAGCGATGCGCACACCGGAGGAGCTTACGCGAGAAGAAGCAGAACAGGTGGAAACGGCCCTCAAGGAGATCGACGCAGGGCAGTTCACCAGACTTGACGAGCTAAACCGTGCGCTTCACAGTTAGGCTGTCGTGCCAGGCGCGGCGGTATATAGAACGAGCCGACGCCGACACCCGGCGTCGGCTTCTTAATGTCCTAGACGAGACGGCGGCGAATCCCTTCGGCGGGGACATGCGTCCGTTGCGAGGGCGCCCAGGGCAATGGCGGCAATGTGTGGGGAACCTACGCATGATCTACCGGGTCGATGGCTAGAACTTCAAGGTGGACGTGGCGATCATCGGCGCTCGTGGAGACGTTTACTAATGCGTATCCGGGTTCGGTTACAGCATCGGGACAGGGCTGTTCCGTGCGTTGCTGGCAGGCCCCAGCCGGTGTAGGCTGCAACCTGTCATCGGCTTGACGCCCCCAGGGCGCGCGGACACGGTGCCGACATCAAGCACCATACTGTTGATGCGGTTGTCATCGCCAAGGAGGTTGACACTCGAAATGGCCACAGATGTGCGCACGCTCACGTTCGTTCGGGAGAAGGAGACGAAGAACACGGTCCGCTTCCAGGACAAAGCTGTCCCCGACCAGCCCCCGCTTGTCGGTACGCTCTATGTGGCCAAGTGGTACACGGGGGACGCACAGCACCTGACCGTCACCATCGCGAAAGAGTAGCCGGACGGGATTACCCATAGCCCGGTTCCACAATCCGCAGAGACGACTATCATAACTGAGAACCGAAGTCTGAGGCCGGCGATGCCGGTCATAGGCTGCAGCAATCGCGCGTCAGCGCGGACCCAGGTGCGGCGCTTCTCTCGGGATGTCGCTAGCGTACGCGGAGTTCTCAATTACTCCGACAACGCACGCAGGCCCTTCTAAGTATACTTGTCGCGAAGGTCCCCTACAGGGAGGACGCGTGATGGCTCAGATCTACAAGGTCCCGTTGGTCCTCACGCCCCAACCGGAGGGCGGTTATACGGTTACCAGCCCTCTTTTGCCGGAATTGATTACCGAGGGGGATACGCCGCAGAACGCCCTCGCGCATGTCGAAGATGCCCTTGACGCCGTATTGGAGCTCTATGAGGATCTGAAGAAGTCCATCCCGGCAGGTCTCCGCCATCCTGCCACCGATGAACCGATCCGGGTTGAAAGCGTTGTCACTCGTCCGTGACCTACGCGGATGTGGCGAAGAAGCTCCGCGCCTGAGGATGCGATGAACTTCCAGGGCGAACACGGGGACGCAGCCAAGGATCGCACCGAAAGTTGTGGTGTTGGCCGCAGCGTCCTGATAACCACCAGCGCCCCCGCCTTCCGGCGGGCGGACCTGAAGCGCGGGGCAACAGGAGCACGTCACTTCCACGCGAATCTTCCTGTGAGCATGCAGCAGAGGGCCGACATGGACGCACTATACAGTCGCATACCAGCGCACATTCTCGACGAACTCGTGCGTCGCATTGTCGCTGTCGCGCGCCCAGACCGGATTCTCGTCTTCGGTTCGACCACGCACGGAGACACGCACCCCGACAGCGACATCGACCTCCTGGTAGTCAAGTCAGGCGTGCAGCATCGTCGCCAGCTGGCCCAAGAGATCCATCGGACGTTCTTCGGCCTTGCCATTCCGGTAGATGTGATCGTCGCCACTCCTGAGGACCTCGCCACCGAAACTCAGGATCCCCTGTCGGTCATCGCCGCCGCTATCCGCGAGGGGCAAGAAATATATGCCGCCTGAAAGCAGATCCGTAGCGGCTGCGTGGTTACGGCGAGCGCGAAGCAACCTGGCCCGTGCCCGCAGCGGACGTGTCCACCCCGACATCCTGTACGAGGATCTGTGTTTTGACGCCCAACAAGCCGCCGAGAAGGCCATAAAGGCAGTCCTGGCGTCCTACCAGATCGGATTTCCCCGTACTCACGACATCGTCAGCCTCCTTTCCCTCCTCGACACCAGAGGCGTTCAGGTACCGGAAGACATCCGCGCCGCGGATGCGCTTACCCAGTATGCGGTAGAGGCGAGGTATCCTGGTCTCTCTGAGGTCGTCACCGCAGAAGAATACGCTTCCGGGCTCCAATTAGCCGAACGCGTCGTCCGCTGGGCGCAGACACTCATCAACTCCGGGACAAACTAATACGGTCCCGGTCCCCAGCGTCCGTTCCCTCCGGTTATTGTGGACACGCGCACCACTCAGTGCGCTTTTCGTGTAGGTACCGGATATTACGCTGACGTTCGAACGATCGCGCAAAGCCGAGGTGCATGCACAGCACAGCACAGCACAGCGTGCCGGAGTACTGGCGGCTCAACCGCGTCGACCGCCAGCTCGTGATGTACCGCCAGGCGATGGCTTCCCGGTATGTCAGCGAGCAGACATTCGTCGTGAGTCCCCTTGCGGCGCCCAAGGTGCGGCTCGCGGTCTCGTTCCTGCTCCCTTAGCCGGTCGTTGCTTCATCGCGCGACGTCTTGCGAATTCCTCGTGCGTCCGCAGAGGTATCCTCGTTTCCCCACGGAGTCCGTATGGGGCGCAATCGAGCGTGGGGGACGCCCCTCGCGTCTGTCGATCGCGCGCGCAGGTTGCCCACCACGACTGTCGCGACCGGCTAGGATCGTACTGCGTCGGGTCCGATGTCTGCTGAGGGTGGGCGACCGCACGTAGACTGTGGGGCAAGCCGACGATGCGTAAGGCGAAACGGAGCTGATCCATGGACCTTGCCGCTACCCTCACGGAGTGCGCCATCGACGTGACGCGCGAGTCGGTTCCCGCCGGTGCCGCCATGGTCTGGCTGGTCCCCGCCGATGGGAACACGATCAGCATCATGTTCCCGGTCGCCAAGCGCTGGACGGTGGACCAGTGGCTGGTGTACATCGGGCAGCGCCTTGAGGCCTACGTCAAACAGATCGTGCTCCAACTCGAGCCTGCCCCGACCCCTCTTGCCCATCTGGCCGCGGCGAGCGCGCAGTACACGCCGGTCCCGATCGGCCTGGCGGTGCTCCTCCCTGTACACGGCGGCCGCGTGCTCGAGGTCGTGGGGCACACGGGTGATGCGATCCGCATGGCATTCACCTCGAACCCCGCGAATGTCGGGATCGCGCAACGGACCGTCAAACGCGAGGTGTCGCTGGCGGCCTATCTGCTGGAGCGCGCTCGGGGGGCAGATTCCGCATCGGCAACACCCCAGCCCTTTCTGAACTGATATGTGTGCTCACCACGACGGCGGTAGCGGCGTGCGCTGGTCGCGCACGGAGCGAACGTGACGTGCAATCGGATCCGAGAGGCAGCCGGATACTCTCGGACACCCGACGTCGACCGAGGTGATGGCCGGATGTCCCAAGCACTCGCTCGTTCCCCACATCGCGCCCTGCGCTTGATCCGCTCCCACCCGCAGCCACTGTGGATGACCCTGTGCAACCCCGACCACTTTCGCACCCTGAAGGAACTGGCCCAGGTGTTGGTGGCGAGCCAGTATCTGCCGAAGACCGTAAACACGGTCGAAAAAGCGCTCGCCATCATGATCAAGGGCGCCGAACTGCAGGTGCCCCCGATGGAAGCGTTCGGCAAGATCGACGTGATCAGCGGCAAGCCGGTCGTCGCCCCCCAGCTGCTCCTGGCCATGGTCGAGCGGGCCGGGATCCTCGAGGATATCGAGATCGTGGGTGACGAGACGCAGTGCACCGTTACGATGAAGCGGCGGGGGCGCAAACCCTACGCGGCGCGCTTCTCCGTCGCGGATGCGGAACGGTTGACATGGTTCGACCACAAAGCCGATGCGTGGAAGCCGCTGCTTCAGAAGCGCAACTGGCGCGAGCAACCCGGGACGATGTGCCTGTGGCGCGCGGTCGGCAAAGCGTGCCGCGTGGTCGCGCCGGACATCACCATGGGACTGTACACGGCCGAGGAGCTCGGCGCGACCGTCGAGATCGACGAGGACGGCGACGTCAAGATCAGCGAGGTACCGGCGGCCGCCCCGGACGAGGATGCCGCCCCGACCGCGACGGTTCCGCCCGCAGAACGCCCGGCGGGATCCGTGACCGCGGCCGAAGCGCATCCGGCGCTCTGCGAGCACAGCCGCGGACCCTCCGAACTCCGGACCGGTCGCTGCGGCGGTGCCGGCACTCACCTCGGCGGCGGCCGCTCAGCGGCCCGCGGTTCTCGCAGCGGACAACTTCAACACGCTGATCCGCAAAGCGGCACTGCTGGAGAAGACGAAGGGTGCGACACCGGGCGCCGCCTGGCTCAAGAAGCGGTTCGGCGTTACCGACCCAAGCCAGCTCACCGAGGGACAGCGGGCGGCCGCGACCCAGTTGGCGCAGGAGATCATCGCGAAGACGGCCCGGGGCAAGCCCACCAAGACAGAACTGACCCTGCCGCCGGCGTCGCCCCCTGCCCCTGGCGCTCCGACCCTGGCCAGCGCGCAGCAGATCGAGACCGTGCACGCGATCGCGGCCAAGCGCGGTTGGACCCCCGCGCAGCTCGCCGCGCAGATCCGGAACTTCACCGGAGATCGGCGGACGCCGCAGGCGGCCTCGGCCGCGGACCTGACGGAGCGCGAGGCGACGGCGTTCATCGATGAGTTCGGGCGTGGACTCGATGAGGCCGGGCGCCGCTCAGCCTGACAAGCTGCGCCCACGCAATGTGCGGAGGTGAACGCATGACGCCGTGGCCGCCACGACCGCAGGATGTGCACGTCACGCACCACGCGCAGCGCCAGCTCCTTGTGCGGTTCCCGCACGACCTGCTGCCGCCGTGTCCGGACCAATACCTCCGTGACCGCCTGGCACGTGCCGTGCCGCTCGAACGACGGGGCCGACGGCTGGTGCGCACCCTCAAGCCCGGAAGCGCGGTCCTTGCGTCCGGCGAATGGATCCTGGTCCTCGTGCGGAATGACCGAGCCCCTACCCCGCCGTGGGTGCTTGTCACCGTGCTCCGGACCAAGCGGGCGGAGGCCCAGGTACCGGCGGCCCTCCGGGCCGAACGGGTGGCGGCGCACTCGCTGTTTCGCTCCGGAGCCTGCGGCGAGCTGCTGGAGTCCTTGATCGTCGAGACCGGCACGCACGACCTGGTCGCGCTCGAGCGGCTCTGGTGGGAGCGCCGGTACCCACTCGTGCTGTACGGCGGGTACGCCGATTTTCGAGAGTTCTACCGAAGCGCTCGGCGGCTGCGGGCCCAGCTGAGCGCCTGAGCGAGGAGTCGATCGTGACCCCCCTGAGCCCCTGCGGGCCGAAACGCCGGCCGCTCGTCGCTCCTGGTCGTGGATACACGAGAACGCCTCGCGATGTGCTGGATCAGGGGTGCGCGCGCCTCTCCGGGTCTCCCCCCACCCCGGTAGTTGAGGCAGCGTACCTCCTGGTCCGGCATTCCTGGAACACACTCGCGGTCTCGAGTAAGCGCCCGCCGCACCGGCGGGCGGAGCCCCCGAGGCGATGCTGGTGAGCGTTGATGCCTGAAGATGCGGCCCGTGCCACCTATCCCGTCGTGTGGATCCGCATTCCTGGTCGGATGCGACGTCTCACGGCGATCGTCGTCGGACGCCGGCCGAGCGGGCCTCTGCACGTGTACGCCGATAATGGCCGGTCGTACGTGCTTCCCAAGACCTGCACGAGCCGGCCGCGGCGCAATGCGCACGCCCAGGCGAGCGGGCTGCGCCTCACCATCGAGTATGCGCGCGTCCGGGAGCTGCTGGCCGAACTTGCTCCCCACAGCCGTGGACGCCGCGTCTAGCGGATCGCTGCCGCTGCCGGCGGCGACGCCGCTCTCGCAGCACTGACCCCAACGCCAGGGAGGCGTGGCCCATGCCGACGAAGACACGTACCTTCTCGCTCCAGTGCGCTCGAGACACACTTCTCATCGCGGCGCAGACCGCCGTTCGTGCAGTTTCGCGGTCGAGCCCGCTCCCGAGCCTGACCTACCTCCTCCTTGATGCCCGTACGGACGGGCTCACGCTCACGGGGACGAATCTCGAGCTGGCCATCTCGGCGCGGGCCACATCGACGGTGTCGGGCGCCGGCGCGGCGTTGGTCCCCGGCCGCCTGTTCCACGAAATCCTCGTGTCCCTGCCCAACGCTCCCGTCGCCCTGACCCAGCGCGAGACCGGGGCGGTCACGGTGGCGTGCGAGTCGGTCACGTTCGAGCTGCCGACGGGAGCGCTGGACGATTTCCCGTCGCTCCCAACTGAGGCCGGACCCGATCTCGCGACCGTGGACGCGCAGGTACTCCAAACGATCATTCGCCAGACCGCGTACGCCGCGTCCACCGACGAGACGCGCCCATTCCTGACTGGGACGTACTTCCAGGCGAACGACGGTGCCGTGGAGGTCGCGGCCACGGATGGCGGTCGCCTCGCGATCCGCCGCGCAGTGATGGCATCGACTCAGCCGTTCGACGCCATTCTGCCAAAACGATCGGTCGTGGAGCTGGCACGGCTGCTGGGCGGGATCAGCGGTCCTGTCACCGTGTCCGCCAGCGAGACGCACGTCGCCTTCGCCCTGCCCGCCGTTCGGCTCGTGACCCGGCGCATTGCCGGCGCCTTCCCAGCCTATCAGCACGTCGTGCCCGCGGCACCCGCGCACCGGATCACGGCTGCGACCGCAGCGCTGCGCAATGCCGTGTGCCGCGTCGGGATCACCGCCCGTGATTCCAGCCACGTCGTCCGGCTGACCGTGGGAGAGCAGGTGGTGGACATCGGCTCGAACACGCCGGATGTCGGGAGCGCATGCGAGCGGATCGCCGCCGAGGTCAGCGGTTCACCGATCACGGTCGCATTCAACGCCGTGTTTCTGCAGGAGGCGCTCGACGTCATCGACACCACCGAGACCGTCCTCGAACTCACGTCGCCCCAGTCGCCCGCGGCGCTCCGACCGGTCGGAGGCGACGACTACGTCCACGTCATCGCCCCCGTGCGCGTCCACGCGTAACCCGATGCCGATTCGACCGCGCCGGGATCCTCATCCGCGGCACGCGACCCGCAGTTGCTTCAACCGACACGAGGTGCCGCCGGCGCAGCTGCGCGAGGTGCAGATCGGGCACGCGCTTGTGCTCGTCTGTTCGGACGCATGCGAAGCACTCGCGCGGGCCCGTCTGGACCACCGCCGGCGATCGCTTGAGCAGCCCCGACGCTCCATGCGCGGGGGATCGTGAGCGGTTACCACACGTAGGTCGCGTGCTCGTGGCGGAGGTGCCCCGTTTGGTTCAGGCACAGTGCCTCTGGACAGCTGAACGTGCTAATATCTAGAGGACCGGACTACTGGGGGCATGGCTCATGGCGATCTCTCTCAAACATCCAAAACCGCTCACCGATGCGGAGATCCTGGAGCTCGGCCGGTACAACCCAGGCTACCAGTTCGAGCGCAATGCGAAGGGAGAACTGGTGGTGACTCCGGCCGGTGGGAACAGCAGCCGTTGCAGCGCAGAAGTCGTCGGCCAGTTACGTGACTGGAACCGAACACGAGCGGGAGTGGTCTTTGACTCTTCCGCCGGGTTTCGGTTGCGTGACGGTTCTCTGTTGTCTCCAGACGCCTCGTGGGTCCCGGGCGAACGCTGGGAACGTTTGACGGCCATTGAGCAACAGGGGTTCCCGCCGTTCTGCCCGGACGCGGTATTCGAGATCGCTTCCCCGAGCGATCGGATCGAAGAGCTCCACGCCAAGATGCAGACGTACTTGGCCAACGGTGCCCGCATCGCCATTCTTGTCGATTCCGAGAACCGCGTCGTCTTCACGTACCGACCTCGAATGATCCGGCAACGACCGGGGCATGAGATGATCGAGACACCCTTTGCAAAACACACCACGGTCTCGCTGGATCCCGAATTGGCGGGATTCGTGCTCGACTTGAGCCCGCTCTTCTCAGGGTAATAAACAGGCCGTCAGTCACCACCGAGACCATCCTCGAACTCACGTTGCGCATTTCGGCCATCGTGAACGGTCGTTTCGCTCCATCGTGAACGCCAGGATCGGCGATCGTGAACGGAGCGGAAGCGACGCTCGGAGCAACGCGACGCTGGGGCCGGACGAGCGGACGTGCCTCCTTTCTGGTGTCGAGATGACGTGCTTCGTTTCGAGCGTGGGGCCCAAACTCCTCGGCGGTGGCCGCCCGCTGGAATGACGTTGGTGCTGAACGCGCCGCCTCGCAGCCGACAGAACAGGCCCCTGGGAAGCCCGTAGAGCCATTTTGTTGGACCGGGTCGGCATCCAGCTACCCCCCCTCCGCGGGCTTCGGCCGGACCTTGCGCATCGACTCGCCCTTCAGTTCGATGCGGTGGGCGTGATGCAGCACGCGGTCACAGATCGCGTCGGCCAGTGTCGGATGGGCCAAGTAATCGTGCCAGCGCGTCGGCGCGAGCTGACTGGTGATCACGGTGGAGCGCAGGTCGTAGCGGTCCTCGAGGATTTCGAGCAGATCCTGCCGTTGCTGATCCTCGATGGGCGCGAGGCCCCAGTCGTCCAGGACGAGGACGTCGATCCGCGCCAGGCGGGCCAACAGCCGCGGATAAGTGCCGGCGGCCCGCGCCAACGCGAGTTCATGAAAGAGCCGCGACGTGCGCCAATAGAAGGCCCGGTAGCCCTGGCGGCACGCCTGATGCGCGAGGGCACACGCTAAGAAGCTCTTCCCCGTGCCGGTTGCCCCGATGATCAGGACGGCTTGATGTTCGGCCACCCACCGGCAGGTGGCCAGTTGACGGATCTGGGCGCGTTCCAACCCGCGCCGGGCCGCGTAGTCGAGGGCTTCCAAGCACGCATGACTCGGGCCGCAGTTTCGCTTCCAGCAATGCCCGGGCCAGGCGCCGGTTCTCGCGGGCGAGCCACTCCGCATCGACCAGGAGAGCCAGCCGCTCATCAAACGCGAGGGAGGTGCTGCTCGGATCCTGCTGTTGCGCCTCCCACGCCGCAAGCACGCCGTAGAGCTTCATCGCGCGCAATTTCTCGACGGTCGGACTAGTCAGCATGGCTGACCTCCTCACAGGGCTGATAGTATTCCGGGCCGCGGACATGCTCAGGGCTGATGGGCGGCGTGGACGAGCAGGGGCGTCTGGCACGGGCGTACGATCCAGACCGCGCTTCAGCATGGCGTCGACGTGGCGGTACGAGCGCGCGCCCACGGCCCGCGCTCGCGCGCACGCGGCCTCGAGGCGGGCCTTCCCGTACCGGCGGCCGAGCCGGTAGAGGCCCAAGCACGACCGGTACCCTTGCTCCGGATGCGGCCGGTCGCGCAGGATCTCGTCGGCGAGGGCATGGGTCTCGGGCCCCATCGTCTGGGCCCAGTCCAGGATCCGCGACGGCGTCCACTCCGCGTGCGCCTGGTGGGCCTTCGGCATGTGGGCCGCGATCGTGGTGTGCCCGCCCCGCACGTGGCTGCGCCGGTGGACAGCCACGCGTTCACCGCGGTGGAAGATCTCGACGGTGGTCGCGGTGAAGCGCACGTCGACCGCCTCATGGACCAACGTGAACGGGACAGAATAGTAGTGCGCGCGGAGCTCGATATGGTAGTCCAGATTGACGCGCGCGACTTTCCATTCGCCGTATTCGAACGGCGTCGCCGGCAGCGGCCGCAGCACCGGCCGGTCCAGCCGCTCAAACTGCTCCGCAGCGTGTCGCCTGATAGAGGCGCATGATCTTCCGGTGGTTCAGGTCGTGCACGAGCTCGGCGATCCGCGCATTGAGCGCCTCGAGGGAGAAGAACGTCTCGTGCCGCAGTCGGGCGAGGATCCACCGCTGGGCGACCAAGACACCCGCTTCGATTTTGGCTTTGTCCGTCGCGGCCCCCGGGCGGGCCGGCAAGATGACCGCCCCGTAGTGGTGGATCAGATCCTCGTATGTCCGTTGAAGGCCCGGTTCATAGCGGCAGGGCATCGACGACGCCGCTCTTCAGACAGTCGCACACGACTGTCTTAGAATCTCAAATCACCGGATCCGCTTTTCGGTAGTCACGGACGACTATACGGGCTGGTGGGTCCTGCGCCGGCAACGCCGCACACAGAAGGAGATAGCGGCAGGCAGGCCCAAAGGCAATCGGGCGCGAAAAGTGTCAGGTAATCTATGGCGCTCAGATTCGCCCACTTGACAGTGGAACGCGCGGTCGCTCGATTCCACCGTAGTGATGCATAAAGAAACGTGGTTATCTTTCGAGGCCCCGGGCGCGCGAGATGTGTGCGTCATACAATACTTGACATAACTCTCCAGGGAGCCTATGCTGGCGCCAACGGAGGTGGTCGCATGCCGAGCCGGCATCCGAAACGCGCGTTCCTCGAGTCCATCGGCGCCCTGCATCTGCATCCCGAGCACGTGCGGGCGTCGCTGTTCGTACGGCATCGTTTCTTCGACCCTTTGGACAAGGTGCAGGTTAAATATGAGATGCTGCGCGCCCACGCGCTCGACGGCCAGCATGTCACCACGGTCGCGCGTGAGTTTGGCTTTTCGCGGGAGACGTTTTATGTGACGTTGCGCGACTTCCAGGCGTTCGGCGTTGTCGGCCTTACCGATGAAAAGCGCGGGCGCCGCGGGCCGCTCAAGCTGACGCCCGACGCCGTGCGATGGGTCGAGACACTGCTGCGGGCGCATCCCGAATTGAGTGGGCAGGAAATCGCGCAACGCCTGGCAGCCGAGCAAGGCATCGATGTGCATCGCCGAACGATCGAGCGTCTGCTTGCCGCGCGCGTCAAAAAAAACCGCTGATGGAAGCGCCGCGCCCCTCGCGCCGACTCCCGAGTTGCCTCCCGAGCCGCTCGCGGTCCCATTCGCGGCGCTCGGTGGTCTTGCCCAACAGCGCTACGAGACCGTCCGGAGTTACATGTTGTTGCCGAGCCACGATCGTCCCCAGACCAGCGTGGCGCGGTTTCTTCTGACGCGCGTGGAGCGTTTCGGCATGCTTGGCCTTCTCGACCGCGATCCTGCAGGCCAAGCCTGGGGCGTCACCGCGGCGGAGCCGTTTCACGTGGAAGTCGTTCCCGTTGGCACCGCAGATGCGCACGTCCGCGTCGCGCGTTTGCATGAGGTGCTGGTGAACCTGATCGCCTCGCGCCGAGGAGGCCGCCATGACCATGACCGCGTTGTATGCACGGGTGTCGACGGAACTGCAAGAACAGGAGCAGACCATCCAGAGCCAGTTGGCTGCCATTAGACACTACGCAGAGGATCACGGATACCACACGACGGCGGCGCTCACCTATATCGACGAAGGCTTCAGCGGCAGCCGTCTCGATCGGCCATCTCTGGACGAGTTACGCGATCACGCACGCGAAGGACGGTTTCAGGCCCTCGTGGTGCTCTGTCCGGATCGGCTCGCGCGCAAGTATGCGTACCAAGTGCTGTTGATCGAGGAACTCGCGCGTGTCGGCGTGCCGGTCCACTTTTGCGAGCGCCCCATCACCGATTCGCCAGATGATCAACTGTTGTTGCAGATCCAAGGCGCGATCGCCGAATACGAACGGGCCAAGATTCTCGAGCGATGTCGCCGCGGGCGTCTCTATCGCGCCCGGCTGGGAGAGCTTGGCCACAGTCATCCTCCGTATGGCTACCGCTATGCGCCGAAGCGCTATGGCGGGGACGGGCGTATCCGCATCCATGAAGAAGAAGCGACGACGGTCCGTCAGATCTTCGCGTGGTACGCCGAAGACGGGATGACGCTGTACAAACTGCTGCAACGTCTCAACGTCTCCCCGTGGAGGCCTCAGTGCGGCAAGCCCACGTGGACAGGGACGACCGTGTTGCGCATGCTGCGATGCGAGTGGTACATCGGCAAGGCCTACTACAATCGCACCCGGAGCCGTAGCAACGAGCGATCCGGGCCCGATGGCTCAGGGCGGAAGATCGCAAAGATGACCTTGATCCCGCGGCCTCCCGCGGAATGGATCGCGGTGGCTGTCCCGCCTATCATCGACGAACCACTCTTCGCGCGTGTGCAGCAGCGCATCCAGGAAAATCGGCGGTTCGCGCGCCGACGGCTGAAGCAGGAGGGCGTCTTTCTTCTCAAAGGCCTCCTCAAATGTGGCGTCTGCGGTCACGCGTACGTCGGCGAAACTCACCATGAACCCCGACGCCGCCGCGACGGCAGTCAATACCTCTACCACTATTACACCTGCTGTGCACGCATCACGACGATCAACAGTGGGTTACGTCACCGCTGTAAAAACTGGCGCCTTCATGTCGCGGGGGTGAACGAGGCCGTCTGGACCACCGTCCGCGATCTGCTGCTCAACTCGGACGAGCTACACCAGCAGCTCGCGGCCTGGGTGGAGCGAACGACCACGACGCGGCCGGAACAGGATCCGCAGTTTCAGCACGCTGAGCAACGGGTCAAGGAGCTGTGCCGGCAGCGCGATCGCCTCACCGATGCGTATCAGCTCGGTGCCCTCTCTCTTGCCGTCTTTCGCACACGGACTGAAGTCGTCGAGGAGTCGCTCCGCTCAGCCGAGCTTGCACTGGCGGAACTGAAAACGGCGCGCCTGGAGGCGGAAGTGACTCGCACCCGTGCCGATGGTGCCGCCGCCCTCGTCGAACAGCTGCGGCCTCACCTGCTGGAAGCGGACTTTGATACCAAACAGACCATCCTGCGCCTTCTCGTCGAACGCGTGATTGTCACCGAGCAACGCCTCGAGATTCAGTTGGCGATCCCAGTGTCAGGCAATTTCCGTTTGACTTTCAAAGACAACCGCTTCGGGGCACGCCGCCAAAAAACGTGAAGGCGCGCTGATGGCTGGCGACCCAGTCCGGCCCTTGCTGCGTGCGCGTCGCTTCGGCATACGTGTAGTTGGAGGCGCCCCACGCGGCGACGAACAATTCCACCTCAATGCGTTCCCCGGTGGCCGGCTCGATGTAGACGGGCTTCTTGCCCGAATAGTCGACGAAGAGTTTCTCGCCGGCGCGGTGGATCTGCCGCATCGTCAGGCGCCGGCGCTCGCGCCACTGCCGATAGAACTCGCAAAACTGCGTGTAGCGGTAGCCCGTGTCGGGATGCTGCTCCAGGTATTCCTGATGCAACAGCTCGAGCGTCACGCCCGGGTTTGTGCAGCTCGGTGTGGAGGTAGACGCAATCGGGCGCCGGCCGCTCGCCCTGGGGCAGCGCGGCCCGCCGATAGATCCGCGCCTCCAGCTCGACATCATTCAGCGCCTCGACCGCCGGCCAATCCAGGCCCGCATCCTGCGCCCGACGTACCGCGGTCGCGGCCGCCCCCAGGCTCACGCCAAGGCTGTGGCTGATCTCCCGGTAACTCCGCTGCAGGAACAGCCGCTGCCGAAGAATCTCCCGTGTCTGTCGCATAGATAGCCGCTGCGTCGCCATCGCCCCTCCTGGGGGCAACGGCGCCGGCTACCCAGCGTCCCGTCGATCCTTGATCGTCTCGCCCTGACCCAGCTTTACGGCCCAGGACGGCATGCCGATCACGTGTTCGGACCGTTCACGATGCTCCGAAACGACCGTTCACGATCGACCGAAACAGGCGTTCACGATGCTCCGAAATGGGCGTTCACGATGCAGCGATGCGCGCACTCCTCGCCTGCAGGCACCGGCCGCGCTCCGACCGGTCGGAGGCGACGAGTACGTCCACGTCATCGCCCTCGTGCGCGTCCGATGTGATACTCTTCGTATCTCGAATACGCCCCGTCAGGGTCACCTGAGGACATCCCGTTTCGGACCTCAGGCCCACGCCCACCTCGCCGGCGCCCCTCGACCGGATGGCCCGGGCGAGCCGTTGCCGCTCCACCGTGCACACGGGGCGGTACATTCGTCGTCATGCCCGGGGCACACAGCTCACCATCCGTCATGGACCCGGACGCCCTGGTCGGAGCGTTCCTCGGCGCCCTCGACGATGAGCTTGCCGCCGCCAGCACCGGGAAGGGAGATGCGACCGTCACGGTCCTGGACGGTCGGCGCGTGCGGCGCCGGGCGGACGGTGCGGCGTACTCGTTCGCGCTCGAGCACCCAATCGCGGCCGCGGACGACGTGCCCGTGGAGCTCCGGATCGGTGCGGGTCGCTACCCCGGCTCCATTCTTCATCACCAGGGCACGGAGCTCATCATCTGGGTCCGCACGACGGGGGATCTCGGCGCCTCGATTCCCCGGGCGACCCTCGCGACGAACCTCGCGTTTGTCACCGCCGCCCTGCGCCAGGGCCTCGAGAACGTGCTGGATGTTCAGCGTACGCCCGGGCTGGGAATGGCGCACCGCGTCTTCCGGGAACCGCCGGTCACGACCGGCCGGGTGCCTGACCTGCCCGTCCTTGAAACCGTCGGGGGGCGTGCGCCGAATGCGAGCCAGGTGGCTGCGATCCGGCTGTCGCAGACCCTGCCCCTCACGTTTGTGTGGGGCCCGCCGGGGACGGGCAAGACCGCGACCGTGGCGAGAATCGCGGAGACGTTCGCAAAGCGCGGGAAGCGGGTGCTCGTCGTCGCCCCGTCGAACGTCGCGATCGACGAAGCGACCGCGCGCATCGCCACCGTCCTTCGGCAGAGCACGCTCTACGAGGAACGGCGGATCCTGCGGTTCGGCGTGCACCGTAACGAGGCGCTCGAGGCCTACGACCGCGTGCTGCTGACACGCGTGACCGACGCTCTCCCACGCCACGCCGACCCGGCAACGATCCGCGAGCTGCAGCGCGTCCTGCTCACGCGCGCGCGCATCGTCTGCACGACGCTGACGCAGACGTTTCTGTCGTCGGTCCTGCCCGAGGTCCACTTCGACGCCCTCATCCTCGATGAAGGGAGCATGGCCCCCCTCGTCCAGACGTTCTGGGCGCTGACCCGCTGTACCGAGTCCTGCGTCGTCGCCGGCGATTTTCAGCAGCTCGCTCCGGTGTGCCTCGCGACGACGGACCGGGCCCGCACATGGCTCGGGGGCAACCTGTACGAGTACTTCGGCCTGGCGCAGGTCGCGCGGGCGGCCCAAGACGCGCGCGTGCAGCTGCTGGACGTCCAATACCGGATGGCCCCGGAGATCTCGGCGATTCCGAATCGACTGTTCTACGGTGGGCTGCTGCGGGATCATCCGACCACCCATCGGCCTCGAACCCACCGCGACGGCGGGCTCGGCCCGCTCGTGTTGGTCGATACGTCCGATGTGTCCCCATGGTGCCTGCGCCTGTCGCGCGGAAGCCGGATCACCCCCCACCATGCCCTCGTCGCCGCCGGCATCGTGCGCATGATTGGCGCCTCGGACCGGGGGCGCCCGGCGATCGGTGTGGTGACGCCCTTTACCGCGCAGACGCGCCTCATCGCCGCGGCGCTGGCCGACTTCGGCCTCCAGGGCGCGGCGCGGGTATCGACCGTGCACCGATCGCAGGGCGGCGAGATGCCGGTGCTGCTGTTTGACTCCGCCGAGGCCCCGGGGGCGCCGGTCGCCCCGATGTTGAGCGGCCGGCGCGACGCGCAGGCGCAACGACTGCTCAACGTCGCGCTCACGCGGGCGCAGCGACAGCTCGTGCTGATCGGACAAGCCGCCCATCTGACGACCGCCCTCCCTCAAGGTGCCGTGCTGGCGCAGATCGTCACAGCGTTCGAGCACCAGGCGCAGCTGATCGCGTCGAGACCGCTGATCGATGCCCTCCTCGCTTCACCGCGCGCGGCCGGGGCCGGGCCGGAGGCGCACCGCTCGACTTCTTGGCCGATGTCGCGGGCGCGCATAAGGAGATCAGTCTCATCACGCCCACGCCTACCGGAGGCATGGCTCACCGCGCTGGAACAGGCCGCCCGACGAGACGTACGGGTGGTGCTCGTCACACCCGGTGCCGGCCGGGACGCGGCGCACTGGTCGGGATCGGTCGCCCGCGCGCTCCAGCGGTGTCGCACCGCGGGAATGCGGATCCGGGAATACCGCGATGTCCACCAGGCGATGGCCGCCATCGATGGGCGGGCGCTGTGGCTCGGCGGCTACCACGCGCCGGGCACGCCCCGCCCCGCGCCGCTCCGGTTCATCGCGCCGGCGATGGCGCACGAGCTCGCGCGCATGCTCGAGGAAGACGTGTCGGAATTTGCCCCCGTGCCCGGGCCAAGTGAGCAGGCCCCCGAATCGATCGGGACCGTCGAAGTGTGTCCCATCTCTTCGCATCGGCTCAATTTTGCCGTGACACCGGATGGGCCGGCGCTCGTGTGTGCCGACCACGCGTGCCCGTATCGGCGGCCGGTCCACGCGTTTGATCGGATCACGACGGACCTCCCGTGCGGCATGTGCGGCCGGCCTCTGATGATCAGACTCGGATCGCGCGGCGTGTTCGCGGGATGTTCCGGATTTCCGGAGTGTAGGGCGACGGTCCCCTTGTCGTCCCGACGGTAATGCCTGCGGCATGGTGGATGGGACCGATCCGGGTGACGGGACGCCGAGGATCTGATCCTTGCAGTACCGGAAGCGCCCGGAGGAAATTGCGGCCGCATCGTATAGTTCAGCGTTCGTGGAAGTACCCGGGATCCGATGGACAGCCACGGTCAAGAGCGCCCTCGCACATCTGGGCATCGTCAAGCCGGGGCCGACCCGGTTCCCGCAGCCCTTCCGCCCAATGCTGGCTGAGCCGGGAAAACGCCGTTCGACAGCCCCGAATGGATCTACGAACCGAAGTGGGATGGCGTCCGAATCCTCGCCTATGTCCAACGCGATCGGATTCGCCTCCTGTCTCGGAACCTGCAGAACTTCACCGGCGTGTTCGCTCCGGTCACGGATTCGCTGAAGTCTCTGACCGTTCCGACTCGTGCTCGATGGAGAAGTCGTTGCCGTGGGCGCCGATGGTCTCCCGGACTTTGCCGCCCTCCAACAGTGGCTCCGCTCCGGAACGAAGCACCGCGTGCCGGCCAAGTGTCCTATGTGGTGTTCGACTGCCTCTATGTGAACGGGCATAATCTCAAAGAACGTTCGCTGAAGGAACGACAAGACGTGCTCGCAGCGTTGAAGCCGGCGCTGAACAGTGACTTCGTGCGTGTCACCGATCCGTTTCCCGGCGCGCTGGGCACGTTCGTCTTGAAGAGTGCAGGCGGCAAGGGCTCGAGGGCGTTGTTGCCAAGCGCCTCGCCAGCAAGTACCGGACTGGCAAACGGTCGAAGGACTGGCGCAAGATGGCGTTCCGAACGCGCGAGGAGTTTGTCGTCGCCGGTTATCTGTCGTCGGCACCGAACCGTCTGAGCTCGTTGGTGCTCGGCCAGCACGACCGCAAAGGGACCCTCGTGTATGCAGGGCTGGTGGGTAGCGGGCTCTCCGTCGAGATGCGCAAAGTAATTCTCGCAGACCTGAAGGCGACTCAGTACCAAGACCTGCCCGTTTGCGTCGGTCCCGACGTTACGAGACCATTGGGGCGACCTGCGGACCGACCTGCCGCCGCATTGGGTGAAGCCTACCTTGGTGGTCGAAGTGGAATACCGCGAGCGTCTCGAGGATGGTCTGCGTCACGCCGCGTTGAAGGCGCTAAGGTCGGACAGGGATCCAAAGCAAGTGACTTCAGTTAGCCGCAGACGAACACGCGGACAACAAGCATATGGACATCTGTTAGACGAACGGAGGAACGCACCCGGGTGAGGTTTGGGCACAGAGGGTCCCGTTTCTACGATCCAGGTGTGGCGAAGGTGAGCTTCAAGGCCTGCCCATACGTTCGAGGTCCGAGGCTGTTCGGACAAATGACGCGCTCCGCGGATCGATCGGACCACCGACGAACGGGTCGTCCCCGCATGCGGGGAAACAGGTGGACGTGCAAGTGGGGAAGGCTGTTACTGTCGGAGGAGTGCGCGATGAAAGTGTGGCTTGCAACAGTGGTCATGGTATCCCTAATCGCAATCGCTCCACGATCCGCCCCGGGCGCCGCGCCTCCGCCCTCGAGCGTTACCATTGCCCCTTGCTCCGGCGTGGGCCCGCTGCCGGTGCCCTACAGCCTTGCCGCTCTGACGCAGGCGTGGGGACCTCCCAGCACATTGGTTGGTGGAGCCGTCGCCTATCTCAACTATGGAATGGCGTTAGCGTTCAACGGTGATGTCATCAACATGGTCGCAGTCTTTGGGGACGCGGAACCATATATCACCGACAGGGGTGTGAAGCTCGGCGACAGTCTATCGCGCGTTCAGTCCATCTACGGGGGGCCTACAAGGACTGCTCCGTTTACACCATTTTGGGGCGGCAATTATACTGGAACTGTCCGAACGTATGTCTTTCCTCAATGCGATGCATCGCTTGGATTCGTGGCGAACGCTGATGGCAAAGTCACCGTAATTGTGCTAACGCGACCAGTGTCGAAGGCGGCAGCGCCTACACAAACTAGCGCTCCGCCAGCCCCCGCAGCTGTCGCTGTTCCACCCGCATCAACGACGTCCCCAAGCGCGGCGCCGTCTACACCGCCCACCCCGACAGCGTTGCCAGGCAACGACATCGGAACCTCGCCCTGGCCCACGACCTGCCTCCAGCCGCATCCGAACGATGCCTGCCTCATGATCGTAAACCGTGCAGGCAAACCGGTTGATGTGACCGTGCAGACCGTATACTACCATGCGTGTGGAAATAGCTTGACCATATGCCCTGGGCCGATCGACGTGGGAAGCCTCGTCGAAGGGCGCATCGTTGGCACGGATCCGACGCAAGGAACGGTGGCGCGCCCAATTCGGCTGCCGGCGGATGGGATGCTGTTGTTGCGATTGCCGAAAAGCGTTGGTCAGCAGACTGGACCACAGCCATACTACTTCACCGCTAGCGAACCAAACGAACCGAGCGTTTGGTGGCTCAAAGCGGGAAATTTCCCTGGCGAGGGGCAGCTGATCGATGGACCTTTTAGTTCCTCATCCGATTGCGAGGCAGCGGCTCCAATGAACACCGATTCGCATTGTGAGGAGCAACCTGGACGAGCAGGCCGACAGAGCACCGGCCAACTCACCGTTGCGGGCGGTGAGAACAAACAATGGGTTGTGAGCCTGTAGAACAGGAAGTTGATAGCGGCACCAAGTCGCGTTGTTGGCGTCCCCGAGGGGTCGAGCGCCGATCAACTACGGTACTTAGGAGTTCCCGAGTGAGTGACTCGGAGCACGATAGCGATAAGCGTGAACTGTCGGTTCGGATTGACGCCGCTTTTCGGGCTCACCCAGAGGCCTTTGATCATCGCGACGCGCACCCGTGGTTGCTCGGATGCCTTGGGGACCTATTCGCCGACGTGTGGTTTGTGGCCGAAACCCGAGTCTCACGCAGGTCGAGCGCGGGCTCAACTTCACGCCCGAGGAACAGTGGAGCGTTAGCCCCGGCGACAAACTATTTCGGCGCATGCTCACTGAACACGGATTCAAGGCAGGGACCGCACATTCTCCGGGCGAGTGGCGCTGCTACATCACCGACGTGATAAAGTCGGCCGACCGGGTTGAGACTTGGAAAAAGAGATCGGTTTCTGAGCGTCATCAGATTCGCAGAAATCTGGGCACCTGTGCTCGCCTGGGAACTCCAACTTGGACACCCCAGGATTGTCGTCTCGGTCGGAAGCAGGGCGGATCGTCTTCTCAATCATCTTCTCGGTCATCGTCTCGTCCCGCCATTGCGGCGGCGAATGAGTATAGACCACTACAGTTACATCGCCTCGCGTCCAGACGCGCGCACCCGCCGCGGGCCGCAGCACCCGAACGGCTCACCGCGTGGAGTGAACAATTCGCGGCTGTCGCAAACGCGGTGCGAGACAAGAACCCCTCGTAGGATCCACATCATCACGGACCAGTTGGATAAATTAACTACACTCTGGCGCTCACTGTGTTCAGTATGAGGTTCGTGCCGAACAGACGTAGGACAAGGACGAAGTTCTTGACGGGTTGCTCTAAGAGTGCTTCTTTGCGGCGTCGGACACCGGTGAAGCCGTAAGAACCGTTGGTGTCACACCTTCTCGCGCCTCGTGGACCGTCCGCAGCAGCGCCTGCACGGCATCCGGCGCCAGTCCGTCACCGGCGAGCGCTTCGAGCGTGCGCGCCGTGACCGGCCACGGCTCACCGCGCCGGCGGTCCTTGCGGAGGTGGTCGCAGGTGTCGGCCGCATCGAGCACGTTCGCGCCCGTCGACGCCCACAGCCGATGAATACCCGCCGGACGAGTCCAGTAGGTCCCGAATGGCCGCTCGGTCCGTGGATCCGGTGGCGCCCACATCACCAGCAGATACACGGCCGGGAGCGCCATGCGGAGCCACGGGTTCTGAACCTGTAATGCCAGCGCCGCAAGCGCGGCGACGAGCGGCAGGTGCGTCAAGTTGGTCGGCCAGTGTGTCCGCACATTCCTGCTCCACTCCCCGGGAATGGCCGGCGGTAGCGCGCGCCCCGGAGCACGGAGCACAACAGGATGTTGGCCAGGCTGTACACGGCGAGGGCCGTGACGATCGAGATCGTCAGCGCCACCCACCCGACCGGCCCGGCATGCGTGAGGACCCAGAGACGCACCGCGCTGGCCAGCGCGGTGCCGAGCGCCCACATCGACACATTGGCGGCCGTGGGCCAGGCCCAGCCGCGCCTGAGGCCAGAGCCGATCCCGCTGCCGAGGCCACCGACCAACAACGCCTCGGGCGGGCAGATCAGCGTCACGACCATACGAACACCGGAGCCGGCAATGAACACCTTCTGCCCCGCCGGATCGGACCACCCGCGTTCCAGGCCCGCTGCCGTCAGGACGACGAGGAGCGGTACGATCCCAGCCAGCGAGCCCTTGGGTACCGCCCACACAAGTCGCGAGGACATAGAGCGCGCCATACAGGCAGAGCACGGCGCGAGCGACCACCGGAAGGTCCCCAAACCGTTCGCGGGACAGGGGTGCAACCCGATCCACTAACGACCTCGACATGGCCGAGGGCGCACTCATCGGCTGGTCCCGGACGCCGCCAGATCGTGCGCCGCGTCCAGCAGGGCCGGCACGACCACCGGATCGAGCGTCGAACCGGCGTGCGCGGTCATGAGCCGTTCCAGGCGCTCCACTGGAATCGGTCGCGGCAGAGGGCGCAGGCCGGAACGGGTGGTATCGTACAGCTCGGCCGCATGCAGAATGCTCGCGGCCAGCGCGAGATCCGGGCGCGCTGGCCCGGCAGTGGATCGATCGATCCAGCGTTCCTTGTACATGTCGATGAGCATGGCGATGTCGGCGTGAGGGAGCTCGCGCACCGGGTGCGCCTTCAGCCACCGCACGGTTCTAGGGGTTTCCCACGACGTCGCGTCCCCTGTGGCGGCGACGGCCTCGTGCGGGTCGGTGAGGCTGTTGATGTCGTGGAGCCACGCCGCCACGCGCAGGATCTCGAGCGCCTGGTCGGGCATGCCCAGACGTCGGCCCGTCGCGACGGCCAGCACGCTCACCCGCTCCGCGTGCGCGCGCGCCCCGGGGTTGGCGGCCTCGAGGCGGGCGATCGTGGCCGCGACTTTCGCCTCCAAGGCGTGGCGACTGTGAGAGTAGGCGAGCAGTTCCTGCCGCGCCAGCGGCACGGCCAACGCCACGCCGGCAGCGACCATGAGATCCAGGCTGTTAGTGCGAACCTGCACCGCAATGCTCGCGAGCAGCGCCCCCAGGAGCAGCCCGGTCCCCTGCCCCGATGGATTCGCGGTCAGCGCGTCACGCCAGTCGGTGAGGAAGCCCGCACCGACACGCTCGCGCCGCATGGTGAGCACGAGCGCAGTGTGCAGCATCCGGTAGACTACCGCGGCCGGCACGAGCCCGAGCATCACGGCAATGACGGGGTCGACCGCAGGGAGGTGTACGGTGAGCAGAACGACCACGGCCGAGGCGACGGTCGCCGGTGCGGCGGACGCCAGCGCGATCGGGACGACGCGCCACACCGGCTGGCGCTGTACGAGAACGCCGACCAGCGTCCCGACGCCGACGCCGAGAAACACCTCGGCGGGGCGCCAGAGCAGCACCGTCACGAGCACGAGCGGGAGATAGGGGCTCACGACCTCGTCGACGACAGGGTGGAACAACGCGGCGAGCGCAAACACGGCGATCAGGCCCACTGTAAACTCGGGCCGCTGCGCAGGGAACGCCCACAGGAGCGCGATCACATAGAGTCCGCCCCACAGGCAGAGCACGGCGCGAGCCCCCACCGGGAGGTCCCCCCAGCGCTCGCGGGACGTGGGCGCGACCCCGTCCAGCAACGGCCTAAACACGGCTCATCTCGTGCTCATCATGCCGCACCGCGCGCACCAGCGCCTGCACGGCGTCCGGCGCCAGCCCATCGCCGGCGAGCGCCTCGAGCGTTTGAGCGGTGACCGGCCACGGCTCACCGCGTCCGGCGGTCCTGGTACGGAGGTGTTCACAGGTGTCGGCCGCATCGAGCACGTTCGCGCCGGTCGACATCCACAGCCGCTGAAGACCCGCCGGTCGGGTCCAGTAGGTCCCGAAGGACCGCTCGGTCCGTGGATCCGGTGGCGCCCACATCACCAGCAGATACGCGGCCGGGAGCGCCATGCGGAGCCACAGGTTCTCAATCGGGAGCGCGAGCGCCGCAAGCGCGGCCACGAGCGGCAGGTGTGTCAGGTTGGTCGGCCAGTGGATCCGCCAATAGAGCGGCCACACCGTGGAGAGCGGTCGTTGGAACCGGAAGGCACGCATGAGAGAGCCGGTCACTGTGTCAGCGCCTGCATACACGGCCATCGAACCGATCACGGAGATGACGAAGGCCAGCATGGGAACCGGCCCGGCATGTCCGACGAGCCAGATCCGTGCGGCGGAGGCCGTCGCCATCGCCAGCGCCCAGCGTGCCGTATCATCCACCGTGGCCCAGATCCGGCCGGTCCTCACGACACGGCTGTTGCTCCCGAGGCCACCGATCAGCAGCGCTTCAGGCGGGCAAATCAGCATCGCGACCATGCGAACACCGTACCCGGCCTCGTGCACCCGCGCTCCGATCGGATTGGGATACCCACGGTCCAGACCCGCCGCCGCCAGCACGACGAGGAGCGGTACGACCCCGGCCAGGGAGCACTTGGGTACCGCCCACACAAGCGCAAGGACGTAGAGCCCGCCCCACAGGCACACCATGGCGCGATGCCGCACCGGGAGGTCTCGCCAGCAATGGTGGATGGGGTTGCGCCACCGCCCTGCGGTCGCCAGCCGAGCCAGTGCTGATCGCGCGCTCATCGGCTGGTCCCGGATTCCGCCAGATCGTGCGCCGCGTCCAGCAGGGCCGGCACGACCACCGGGTCGAGCGTAGAACCGGCGTGCGCGGTCATGAGCCGTTCCAGGTGCGCAACTGGGATCGGTCGCGGCAGGGGGCGCAGGCCGGAGCGGGTGGTATCGTACAGTTCGGCCGCATACAGAATGCTCGCGGCCAGCGCGAGATCCGGCCGCTCCGGCGTTGCTGTGGGTCGATCGATCCAGCGTTCCTTGTACATGCCGATGAGCGTCGCAATATCGGCGTTGGGAAGCTCGCTGATCGGGTGCGACTTCAGCCACCGCACAGTTCTGGGCGTCTCCCACGACGTCGCGGCCGCTGTCGCCGCGGGGACGGTGACGGCCTCGCGCGGATCGGTCAGGATGTTGACGTCGTGCAGCCATGCCGCCACGCGAAGGAGCTCGAGCGCCTGGTCGGGCATGTCCAGGCGCCGGCCCGTCGCGACGGCCAGCGCGCTCACCCGCTCCGCATGCGCGCGCGCCCCCGGGTTGGCGGCGTCGAGGCGGGCAATCGTGGCCGCAACCCGCTCCTCGAGCATCTCGCGGTTGCGTTGGTAGGCGAGCATGGTCTGCCGCGCCAGCGGTAAGGCCAACGCCGCGACGGCAGCCACCATCAGATTGAGGCTGTCGTTGTGAATCTGCGCAATACCAGCAAGGAGCGCCCCGAGCAGCAGTCCGGTCCCCTGTCCCGACGGATTCGCGGTCAGGGCCGCGCGCCAGTCGTTGAGGAACCCCGCCTCGAACCGCTCGCGCCGCATCCTGAGCACGAGCGCGGTGTGCAGCATCCGGTAGATCACCGCGGCCGGCACGAGCCCGAGCATCACGGCGATGACGGGGTCGACCGTGGGGAGGTGCGCCGCGAGCAGGACGACCGCGGCCGATGCGACGGTCGCTGGTGCGGCAGACGCCAGCGCGATCGGCGCGGCGCGCCCCACTGGCTGGCCCTGCCCCACGACACCGATCAGCGTGCCGAGCCCAACGCCGAGCAACACTTCGGCCGGACGCCAGAACAACACCGTCACAAGCACCAGCGGCAGATAGGGGCTCACCACCCCGTCGACAACAGGGTGGAACCACGCCGCGAGCGCAAACACGACGATCAGGCCCACCGTAAACTCGGGCCGCTGCCCAGGGAACGCCCACAGGACACCGCCGCCGACCACCGCGAGTGCGCCGACCGAGAAGAGGATGGGGCGGAGAGCGGGACGACCGCCGAGGATGTGGGTCACCGCGTCCGCGCACGCGCGGCGCCGGTGCCCGGGGCTGGATGCGGAGCGTGTCGAGACTACTTCAGCAATGCGACCGTCTGCCCGAGTATGTGGTCGGGTAGCGAGGAGGCGCGCCGTCAGGTTACCGTCAAGGAGCCTGATCACGTTTCCTCCCCGCTCCACCCTCATCCCGGACGGTCGGTTTTCCCGAATCCGGTTGGAAGAGCAGGTCCTCAACGGCAGCCTTCCTCGTCATCCTTGGACTGACCCAAGGCAACAACCAGTTTGCTCCCGCCTACCGCGATGAGATCCTGTAGTCACGGAACCCCAGCCTCTGTGTGCCGGCCGTGTGTCCCCTCATCGCCCCTGCTCCCAGGGGCCCTTTGCTCCGGCGGTGTGTTGTTACCGCCATCATTGCTCCTACGACCCCATGCGCCAGTCTTTCGCTCACCCGCGCATTTCCCGTCTCCGGTTATAGCGCCGGCCTCACGAGCGGAAGACCTTCCCCGCTTTGACCATCCACCCTTCGAATGTTGCCGCCACCCCTACGCCGGAAGGTCAGAAGCGTGCGTTTGCCCACCTTCTTCCGCCTCTGCATCGGCCATCGCCCACTCTAAAGGGGCTTGGCACCTTCTCTCCCCACCGTGGCGCTGAGCACTCCATCTTCGGAGCTCTAAGTGGGGTCAACGTTACGGCGCTGCAGTGATTCCGTTATGTTGCGGCCCCATCCGTCGCAAGCCTCCTGGGCCACCGACCTCAGCATCGCTGCTGGGCCTCCGAGACCTGTACGCCCGGGCTTTCGCCTTGTGAGTCACCTCCTCAAGACGCCGGGCAACGCTACCGGGGCAAGATGGGCAACTCCCCGGACCGGACTCTCACCGGCTGGGTGCATGGTGTTGCGGGCTGCACTTAGAGTCGGTCGAGAAATAGGAGAGCGGCCCCCGGCATGGTGAATGGATTGTTTGCGGACAAGTCCATAAACCGTGCTGAAGAGGACGCTCCATATCTAAGATACATTTCCTAATGCATGTCAACAACCCCCCAGGACCAATTTTGGTCGTTCAGATGACGTCATCAGCGCGCGATCGTCACCGGTCCGGTTTGATCCACCTCCTGGGGCCGAGCAGAATGTGCGCGGGAGAAAGTGGGCGATCGCCGTAAGAGGCGCTCTGAGCTGCCTCGATGAGCAGCTGCCGATCTCTTCCGCCCTCTGCTTGCTCGGCGCGCAGCCCGGATCTCCTCAGGCACCTGGTACTGTGTCAGGATGATGGCCCGCGCGTCGCGCACGCTGACCTCGCGCCAGTCGACATCCTTTAAAGCGTAGTCGCGCTGTTCACTGAGCACTGCGTGAATACGTGAGGCGAGATGGCTCATCACGGCACCCACCGCTTTGTAATGTGAATTACCTCTGTGAACCATCTGATCGTAGTAGACCTTGGCCAGTTGCGGATCCCATTGCCGGGCAATCGCCGCAGCTTGATAGAGCGCGAGCTTCACGCGCTTCGGTTCGGCCTTGGTCATCGGGAGGCCCTTCGCGTCGCTGTCGGCGGATTGCGACGCATGGGCCACGACGCCAGTCCAGCCTCGGAAGATCCAACCAACAACACGGATGTTCAGCAGCGACGCTTCGGATTTACGAGACGAACCTTGGCTGGTTTTCGCGTGTCGTAAGGTCCGCAACCGTGCTCGCGGATGTTATTGAATACTGTATAAACCGGGATCAAGGGCCAGACACGAGGTGATCTGGCGGCGGGGCGAGGCCACGAGCGCGCCGATCGCGGAGACCTTCTCGTGGGCGCGCGTCCGGAGCGGCAACATGGGGGTGTTTCCACGGAGCACCCACGTGCGGCGGAGCAGCGGCGCCATCAAGAAGCCCGTTTCATCCAAGCAGATCAGTCGCGCGCGGAGCCGGGAAAGTCTTTTAGCCTGGACCCAGTCGTGCTGGAGCCAGAACCGAATCCGTTGATCGACGCGCTCCTTGGCCGTACGTTGGGGGCGTTGTGGGGTGAACCCGCAGGCTCGGAGGAGCCGGGCCACATGATCCGGATGATACACGACGTGGAAGCGGTCCCGAATGAGTTGCATGATCCGACGACAGGTCCAGAGGGCCGTGGGATAGCCGAATGCCTGTGGGCCGCGGAGGATCCAGCGGGTGAGCGTCTGCCGCTGCGGCCCGTCACCGTGGGCGGGCGCCCCGGTGTGGGACGCGCTCGCACACCCGCGCGCCCTGCACGCCGGGTGGCATCGTACACTGGTTTGTTTCGTTCTCTAGCGCGGAGTGCGTCCCCCCGTGTCCGGGCGATTCCGGATCAGCGCCCCGACCGCCGCATTCGTCTGGAGGCGTTCGTCTTCGCGGGTCTGAGTCGGCGGCCGTGCGCGCAGCCCGTCCCTTCGTACTCGCCGACAGCACCGGCTCGGCGGCGCTCCCGGACGCCTCCGGTGCCTGCACGTATCCTTCTTCACGGTCCCGCCGGATGAGGTCAAGGGGACGCGTTGTTGGGTCCCCGTAGCCGCTGCCTCCGCTCGCCTCCACCGCGACCGTATCCTTCGGGTCCCGCAGCTCCAAGAACACACTCATCCCGAGTTTCGCGTCCACCGGGATCTCGTTCCGGTAGCAGCCCCCGTCGCGGCCGGCACCGCCCCCGAGCAGCCCCTGCATGCCCCACCCGGTCGCGTGGGGCAGCACATTCAGGAACACCGAGAGGCCGTCGTTGTACAGTTTTCGGATCACCATCCGCTGCCCAGCTCCGCCGCGGTGGTGTCCGTCGCCACCCGAATCCGGGATCAGATCCTTCCGTTCGATCAGGACCGGTGTGCGCTGCTCGAACACCTCGACGGCCGCGTTGCACGCCGAGGTCGGGTACATCCAGGCGGAGCGGCCGTCGCCGTGGTGGCTCGCGCCCTGGCCGCCCCCGAACATGTAGTGGCTGTTGAAGACCCGGCCGGCGCGGTCCCGCCCGTACGCGCTGAACACCGCGGGCAGCCCGGTGAACGCCTGGACCCTGCGCGGCAGCACCGGCGCGAGCGCCCGAAACACCGCCGGCCCGCAGAACCAACCCACCATCGTCCGCTGGTTCACGGCGGCCGGATACCGGCAGTTCAGAATGCTGCCCTCGGGTGCGCGCACGTGCAGCGGGCCGAAGCAGTCGGCGTTCGACGGCGTCTCGGGCGTCAGGATCGATTTCACCGCATAGACGCTGTGGGCGGTGGTGTAGGTCAGGGTGCAGTTCACCGCTCCCCGCGGCGCCTGGGGCGGCGCGCCCTCGAAATCGACGGTCAGGTCGTCGCCCTCGACGCGCACGGCGCAGGGGAGCCGCAGGCGCTCGCCCGCGACGGGGACGTCGACCTCGCTGCGGTAGACCCCGTCCGGAATCGCCGCGATGGCCTGCCGCATCGCCCGTTCGGACCGAGTCTGCACCTCGTGGGCGAGCGGCGCGAGCGAGGCGAGCCCATACTCGTCCATGAACTCGGGCAGCCGCCGCGCGCCCACGCGGTTGCTGCTGACCTGAGCTTGGATGTCCCCCAGCACCATCGCGGGGTTGCGGACGTTCCGGCCGATCAGCTGCGTGAGGTCCTCGTTCAGCTGCCCGGCGCGGTACAACCGGAGCGGCGGGATCTGCAGGCCCTCGTCGTAGATCTCGCGCGCCTGCCCCGAGTCCTTAGTCCCGCCGATGTCGGAGCAGTGCGCCATCGACCCCACCAGCGCGGCGAGCCGTCCCGCTCGGAACGCCGGCGTCACGACGGCGATATCGAAGAGGTGGCCGGGGCCAACCCACGGGTCGTTGCAGATGAACACGTCCCCGTCGCACATCGTCTCCGGCGGGAAGACACCCAGCAGCATCTTGGCCATGCCCGGCATCACGAGGTTGAACACCGGCATCGAGCGCGGCGAGTGCACGATGGAGTTCCCACGGGCGTCCATCAGCTGGCACCCGAAGTCGTTAACCTCGCCGATGATCGTGGAGAACGACGTCCGCCACAGCGTGACCCAGCACTCCTCGACGATGTTGATGAGCCGGCTCCACATGATCTCGAGCGACACCGGGTCGAACGCGGTCATCGAGGCGCCTCCGGTCCCGGCGCCCCCGGGGGAGCCCCGGCGGTGCCGCCGATGCGAATGACGAGATTTCCGTGCGGGTCGACGGTGAGCCGGTCACCCGGCCACACCACGGTCGTCGCCTCGGGCTCCTGGACGATCACGGGGCCGTCCACGGCACTCCGGGCGTGCAGCCGGGCGCGATCGTACACTGGCACCTCGGCGAACTCCCGCGTGTCCGGCAGGTAGATCCGCCGCCGTCCCTTCGGGACATCGGCGCCGCCGCTCGGCCCGAAGCCGGCGCGCAGGTCCACGTTCGGCGCGGGGCCCATGACGAGCACCCGCCAGTTCAGCGCCTCCACCGGATATCCCTCGAGGGACAGACCATACGACGCTGTGTAGCCGCGGTCAAAGTTCGCCTTCAGCCGCGCCGCGGCGTCCTGAGCGAGCGGCCGGGGGACCGGGATCTCGATGTCCTGGAACTGCCCCGCGTAGCGCATCTCGGCGCGGCGCTCCTGGCGGATCGCGTGCGGCGGTGCGCCCGCCGCGACCGCCATCTCCCGGCCCCGCGTTTCCATCTCGGCCAGCAGGGCCTCCACCGCCGGATAGTCGAGGTCCTCGAGGCCTCCGGCGAGCGACTGGCCGAAGTCGAACCCGGGCGGCGCGACCAGCAGGCCGAGGGCCGACGCGAGGCCGGAGGCTGGAGGGATGAGCACCTCCGACATCCCGAGCAGCCGGCCCACGCGCGCCGCGGTCGCCGGGCCGGCCCCGCCGAATCCCATCAGGGCGAACCGCCGCGGGTCCTGCCCGCGTTCGATCAGGTACAGCCGCGCCGCCTGCGCCATATTCTCGCAAACGATCAAGAACATGCCCCACGCGGTCCCGACGACGTCCAGCCCGAGCGGCTCGCCCGCGCGCGCCACCGCGTCGCGCGCCGCCGTCGCATCGAGCGGCATGGTACCGCCGAGGAACGCCTGCGGGTCGAAGTAGCCCAGCACCACGCACGCGTCGGTGACCGTCGCCCTCGTCCCCCCCAGCCGGTAGCAGGCCGGACCCGGATCCGCGCCGGCGCTCTGCGGCCCGACACGCAACTGCCCGAGCGTCCCCACGTCCGCGATCGAGCCGCCGCCCGCTCCGATCTCGATCATGTCGACGACGGTGGACCGCACCGGGAGGCCCGAGCCCGGCTTGAACCGGTGCGTGCGCGCGACCTCGATCATCGGGGTGATGCGCGGCCGCCCGTCCTGCACGAGCGAGATCTTGGCGGTGGTGCCCCCCATGTCAAACGCGACGAGGTCCGGGCGGCCGATCCGCGCCCCGAGGTAGCCCGCGACGAGCGCCCCCGCGGCCGGGCCGGACTCCAGCAGCCGCACCGGAAAGCGGCGCGCCACCTCCACCGTCGTGAGCGTCCCGGAGGAGAGCATCAGCAGAAACTGTCCGGCGAAGCCGCCGGCGGCGAGCGCGGTCTCGAGGTGGGCCAGGTAGCGGGCCAGCAGCGGCTGCACGTACGCGTTCAGGGCCGTCGTCGTCGCGCGCTCGTACTCGCGGATTTCGGGGCTGACCTCGCTGCTGATCGACACCGCAATGTCCGGGAACTCCGCCTCGATCAGCGCCTTCGCGGCGCGCTCGTGCGCGGGATTCTTGTAGGCGTGCAGGAAGCACACCGCGATCGCCTCGACCCCCTGCGCGACCAGCCGGGACACCTGTGTCCTGAGGCCGTCCAGGTCGAGCGGGACGCGCACGTCGCCGTCCCGGGTGATGCGCTCGCGCACTTCGACGCGCCAGCGGCGGGGCGCCGCCGGCTCCGGGTACGGGAGAAACAAGTCGTAGATATCGTAGCGCTGCTCGCGGCCCATCTCCAAGATGTCGCGGAAGCCGTCGGTACACAGCATCGCCGTGCGCGCCCCGGTACGCTCGATGATCGCGTTGGTCACGAGCGTGGTGGCGTGGATGACGACGCCGACGTCCCCGAGCGTGATGCCGGCGGCCGCGCACAGCTCGCGCACGCCGCGCAGCGCCCCGTCGGCAGGGTCGTGCGGTGTCGTGAGGATCTTGTGGCCGCGCAGGGTCCCGGACGGATGGATCAGCACGAGATCCGTGAACGTGCCGCCGATGTCCAGTCCGATCCGATATGGAGCCGTCGACATGACGCCCCCTACGTACGCTGGGGTGGCGGTCCGGCAGAGCAGCGGGACCCCGCCTGGAGGGGAAGCCGGTCGCACGGTTTCGTTCGCCGCCGAGCCGTCAGGCCCTCCCGCGTCCGGTCCCGATCGGCCGCAGCGCGCGGCGGCGTGGACGATCCCGCGGCGACTACCTGCGGACTTCTGACCCGGCATGTCCCAGAGGCGGTCACGCAACTCCGTGAGGAGCGGCGCCTGTTCGGTCACAAACTCGAGGACGGACGACAGCGCATCGATGCACCTCCCGGCGGTGTGCGCTTGCAGGTACGTGCACGATCTGATTACGCGCGCGGCCGAACCGCTCCCGGGGGCCGGTCGCGTGGGCGGGCGCGGCCCGAACGCCTGGGCGCGGGGACTCGCTAGACCGGGGGGACGGTCGGCGTCGGCGCCCACGCGCCGTCCCGATGCTCGTCGAGAAAGCGGACGCAGCGGACCGCCCGGCCCGGCGCGTAGGTGCCGAGCGCGGCCGGGCGGGCGAGACACGACGCCGCGGCGAACGGGCAGCGCGGATGGAGGCGGCACGTGTCGGGCGGATCGATCGCCGAGGTCGGCTCGCCGCGCAGCAGGATGCGGGCTTTGTCCTGTTCCGGCGTGTCCTTCGGGGTGGCGCTCAGCAGCGCGCGCGTGTACGGGTGCGCGGGCGCCCGGAAGATCTCCTCTACCGTCGCGACCTCGACGATCTGTCCCAGGTACATCACGGCGACGCGGTGCGCAAGCACGCTGACAAGCGGCAGGTCGTGCGAGATCAGCAGATACGCCAGACCGCGGCGCGATTGGATCTCGGCCAGCAACTGGACGATCTGCGCCTGGACGGAGACGTCCAGTGACGCCGTTGGCTCGTCGAGCACCAGCAGGTTCGGCTCGGGGGCGAGCGCGCGGGCGATCGCGACGCGCTGCTGCTGCCCCCCCGACAGTTGGTGTGGATACCGATGGGCCACGTCCGCCGACAGGCCGACGAGGCCGAGCAGCTCGGCGACCCGGCGCTCGACGCCCCGCCGCGGCGCGAGGCCGAACAGCCAGATCGGCTCGGCGATTTGACGGCCCACGGGCATGCGGGGGTTAAGGGAATCGAGCGGGTCCTGGTAGACCATCTGCATCCTGCGCCGCAGCGCGCGAAGCGGCCTGGAGGCGGCGTGCGTCACCGACGTTCCGTCCAGGACCACCTCGCCCGCGGTGGGCTCCTCGAGCCGCAGAATGCAACGCCCGGTGGTCGACTTGCCACTCCCCGACTCGCCCACCAAACCGAGCGTCTCCCCGGGCGCGATCTCCAGGTCGACACGATCGACGGCGTGCAGCACGGACGCTCTGCGACCAACCGCCGCACGCGCCGGGTACAGCTTGACGAGGCCGTCAACCCGCAGCACCTACGCCGCTCCGCTCCGCCAGCGGTGACACCGAACGACATGCCCGTCCTCGACCAGTTCCGGGACGGCGTCCCGCTCCACGCACTCCGGGCCGACCAAGGGACAGCGGGGATGGAACGGGCACCCCGTCGGCATCTGGGCGAGCTCCGGCACCCGTCCCGGAATGCCGACCGGCAGCGCGCGGCTGCCGGTGCGCACCCGAGACGCCATCAGTCCCCGCGTATACGGATGCGCCGGCCGCCGAAACAGCCGGGATACGGGTGCGGATTCGACGATGCGCCCGGCGTACATCACGTTGACATGGTCGCACATCTCCGCGACGAGCCCGAGGTCGTGCGTGATCAGCAGGATGGTGAGCCCGAGCTCACGCTGCAACCCGCGCAACAGATCGACGATCTGCAACTGGACCGTGACATCGAGCGCGGTCGTGGGCTCGTCCGCCACGAGCACCCGTGATCGGCACGCAAGCGCCAGCGCGATCATCACCCGCTGGCACATGCCCCCGGACAGGTGGTGCGGATACGCGCGCATCACGGCGTCGGGCCGGGGCAGGCCGACACGGGCCAGCAGCGCTTCGCCCTCGGCCCGCGCGGCGCGCGCCGAGAGCCCGCGGTGCAGACGCAGCACGTGGATGAGCTGGAACGCGATCGGGAACACCGGATTGAGCGAGGCGCGCGGCTGCTGGAAGATCATCGCGATCTCGGCGCCGCGCACGCGATCCATCGCCCGATCGGGAAGGGTCAGCAGATCGCGGCCGTCGAGCCACACGTGCCCGCCGGAGATCTCCCCGGGCGCGGGCAGCAGGCGCATGATCGCGAGCGCGGTAAGCGTCTTCCCGCATCCGCTTTCCCCGACCAGCCCCGTCACCGCACCCTCCGCAAGGGTCATGGTGACCCCGTGCAGCGCCGGCACAGCGCCCTGCCGCGTCCGCAACGTCACCCGCAGAGCGTCGACCGTCAGCACGGATCACCGCCGCTGGGGATCGAGCAGGTCGGAGAGACCGTCGCCGATCAGGTTGAACGCCATCACCGCGAGCCCGATGCACATCCCCGGGAAGAACGACACCCACCACGCGCCGATGGTGATGCGGGCGACGCCCATCGCCACCATGACGCCCCACTCGGGCGTGGGCACCCGCACGCCCAACCCGATGAAGGACAGCCCGGCCGCGGTCAGAATCGCGTAGCCGGACTGCAAGCTCGACTGCACGAAGATCGGGGTGAGACAGTTCGGGATCAGGTGCACCACGAGCACCCGCCACGGGGGGTTGCCGGCGCCCCGGGCCGCCGTCGCGTACAGCGCCTGCTTGACGACGAGGAGGCGCGTGCGCATCAACCGCGCGTACACCGCGACGTTGATCAGCGCCACGGAGATGATCAGGTTGCGGAGGCTCGGCCCGAGCGCGGCGGCGATCCCCATCGCGAGGATGAACGAGGGAAACGCCTGCAGCACGTCCATCCCGCGCATGACGAGCTCGTCGGTCCAGCGGCCCGAGAACCCCGCAGCGGCCCCGAGCGCACAACCCAGGACGAGCGCGATCGCCACCGCGCCGAACGCGATGGTGAGATCGACCCGGGCCCCCCACAGCACGCGCGACCAGATGTCCTCTCCAAACTCGTCGGTCCCCATCAGGTGGCGCACGCTGGGTGGCTGGAACGCGGCCGAGGGATCCGTGGCGAGCGGCGACGCCGGCGCGATGAGCGGCGCCGCGACGCCCGCGAGTGCGATCAGCGCGATGAGCGCGATCCCGGCGAGCGTGATCGGGTTCCGGCGCAGCAGGTAGACGGCGTCGCCGAGTGGGGGGTGCGCCCGCGCCTCGCTGGACGCGCTCATGTCTCGATCCGGGGATCCAGCAGCGCCGAAACGACGTCGACCGCGACAAAGATCGCGAGGTACACGCCCGTGGCGTATAAGATGAAGCCCTGCACGGCCGGGTAGTCGTTGCCGCTGATCGCGTTGAACGCGTACCGGCCCATCCCCGGCCACGCGAACAGCGTCTCGACGAGCACGGAGCCCCCCAGCAGGAAGCCGTAGACGATCGCGAGCATCGTGAGCACGGGCAGGATCGCGTTGCGGAACGCGTACGTCCAGACGACGCTGCGCGGCGGGAGCCCGAGCGCGCGCGTGGCGCGCGTGTGCGCGCTCCCGAGCACGTCGAGCATGCTGGTCCGCGTCATCCGGGCGAGCGGCGCGACGGCGGCGAACGCCAGCACGGCCACCGGCAGGATCAGCTGCCGGACCGCGTCGCTGAACGCGCGCCAGTCACCCGCGAGCGCCGTGTCGATCACGAGGAAGCCGGTGACGGACGGCGGGGGAGTGATTTCGGGGCTGAGGCGCCCCATCGGGGGCGGCACCAGGTGCCAGCGATAAAAACACAGGTAGATCAACACCAGGCTCACCCAGAACACGGGGAGTCCGACGCCGGCGACGGAGAGCACGCGCGTGAGGTGATCGATCCATGACCCCTGGCGCACGGCTCCCCACACGCCGAGGGGCACGCCGACGAGGACGGCCACGATGATCGCCCACGTCGTCAACTCCATCGTGGCCGGGAAGAACGCGGCAAGGTCGGACGCGACCGGATGGCTCGTGACGAACGAACTACCGAGGTCGCCGTGCGCGAGGCCGCCGAGATAGGCGACGTACTGAACCCACAGCGGGCGGTTCAGGCCGTACTGCACCAGCAGCGCCTGCCGCTGCGCCGGCGTCGCCATCGGCCCGGCGATCGCGTCGATCGGGCTACCCGGGAGGACACGCGTCAGGACAAACGTGATCAGCGTGACCCCGAGGAGCACGGGGACCGCGAGCATGAGGCGTCGAACGACGAGCCGGAGCGGACGCGTGAGGCGCCGTCACTCCTTGGTCATATAGTAGTACCGGAACCGGTAGTCGGCCGGGTACAGGATCACGCCACCGATGTTCTTGCCGGTGGCCAGCACCAAGTCCGGCTGGTAGAGGAAGATCCACGCGGCGTCATCGATCGCGATCTGCTGAATCTGGTGGGACGCCGCGTCGCGCGCCTTCAGATCGGTCGAGATGATGTTCTTGGTGATCAGCTCGTCCACGGTCGCGTTGTGGTAGTTCGTGTAGTCGCAGCAGTCGCTCTGCAACAACCAGTACAGGTGGTAAAACGGGTCGTTGTTGATCGAGTTCCACCCGGGCTGGTGGAAGAACGCCAGATCATGCCGCTGCAGGGCGGCCGTGAACGCGGCACCCTGCATCTCATCGATCGTCACGGTGATCCCGGCCGTCGCCAAGGCGCTCTTCAGCCACACCGCGATGCCTTGGGATTCCGCGAGGTCGGCCCGCGAGGTAAACGTGACGCCGAGCCCGTTCGGGTATCCGGCCTCCGCCAGCAGCTGCTTGGCCTTCGCGGGATCGGTCCGGTAGTGGAAGTACTGATCGGTGTGGGTCGGCATCCCTGCGGGCACCGGGCTCGTCAGCTGCCGTGCAAACCCCACCATGACGTTGTGAATGATCGTGTTGTACGGCACTGCCCACGAGATCGCCTGGCGCACCTTGGGATTGTCGAAGGGCGCGGTCTTGGCATTCATCCCGAGATACGAGGTGATGCGCGTCGGGAATCGGTGCACCGTGACCGAGGCGTCGTGCAGAAGCTCTACCTCGTCAAGCGGCGCCAAATCCCGGGCGATATCGACATCGCCACTCTTGAGCAGGGTAAGGCGGGTCGACGGATCCGGCACGATGCGGAACACGACGCGCGCGATCCTCGCCGGCGGACCCCAGTAGTAGGGGTTCCGCGCGAACACGAACTCGACGCCCGGCTGCCACGACGCGAGCACGTAGGGACCCGACTCGGTCCCCTTGGTGTTGGACTGCAGCCACTGATGCGCGTAGGGGTCGGCCGCGGTCATGTGGGGCCGAACGACGTTCGGATTCAGGATCGAATGGCCGTACTGGGCCATGTTGCCGAGCACGAGCGTGTTCGGGTCGCTGATGTCGAATTCCACCGTCCGGGCGTCGATCACCTTGACCGAGTCCTTGTTCATGATCTTCGCCATGCGGGAGAGCGCCGCGGTCGTCGCGTTCTGATCGAACAGCCGGTCGTACGTGAACTTCACGGCGTTCGCGTCCAGCGGGTCGCCGTCGCTGAACTTGAGATTCGAACGGAGCGTCACCATCAACTTCCGGCCGCCATCTGTGAACTGGAACGATTGCGCGAGCCCGCCGACGAACTCGTTCGGGGAGCCGATCGTCTCGCCATCCGCCTGCTTGACGAGTTTGAAGTCGATCAGCCACGCGTAGATGTTGGTCAGGGTCTCGAGCGTAAAGGGATCCGAGGAAGCGTTCGTCGGGTCGAGGTTCTGCATGTCGCGGGAAACCGCCACCACGAGCGTCTGGTTCGCGTCGCTGGCGGCGCCGAGAGACGAGAGCGGGAGCAAACTGATCAGCGCAAACGTAAGCACCACTCCACACACGAGCCCGGCCCGAACAAATCGCATTGGATGTCCTCCCCTGCGCGATAACCGTGGCCGACCGGACGGACGACCCCTTGGGGGCCGCTTATTCCACGGGCTTGAAGGCAACTCCTAGGCGGGACGGATCCGAGCCTCGCCCGTCCGGACCACGACGGTCCCGGGGAGCACCGTCACGGGACGGCCGGCACATCGGGGATGCCGCCAACCTCCACGAGACGGCCGGGCGGTGGCCCAGTGCGGACGACACCGCGGTCGACGTCTGCCCAGGGTCGGGCCGCCATCGTGCGCCGGAGTGCGTCTGTCCCCTCCGCGTCCACGGTAGGCAGGTGTCCACCGAGCACAACGCCGTACTCCGCCCGTGCCTGTCCGACCGATACGAACCCGCGCAGCACATCCCTGGCGACGAGGCCGGCGGCACGCTCCCACGGCGGCCCGAACCCACCCCCACCGCCCGTGCGCACGACGATCCGATCGCCCAGCTCGAGGCGCAAGTTGTCGTGCTTGGTCGGCAGCCGGAACGTGCGCCCGGCGCGGACCAGATACGCGTCCCCCGGCACCCCCGGCCGTCCGCCGTGCAACCCCCACGCCGGATGTGTTTGACGTTCGTCAAGCCATGACAGATAGGCTTCAGGGGCGCGCAGCTCAAACGATCTGACGATCCCCGCACCGCCGCGAAAGCGGCCCGGGCCGGCCGTGTCCCGCCGGAGCGCGGTCTCTTCCACGAGCAGCGGGTAGGTGGTTTCCAGGAACTCCGCGGGCGCGATGATCAGGTTCGCATTGGGACACAGCGCGTCCAGCCCGTCGGCGTCCGGGCGCCCGCCCCCGCCGCCGGCGATGCACTCCATCGACACATACAGTTTGCCCGTCACCGGGTGCACGCCGCGAAACATGTAGGTTGGGATGACCCCATTGCTGCACGCCGGGACCCGTCCCGGAAAGAGCTGGCTCATCACGCCCCGGAACACGTCGCGGTAAATGGGCGAGGCGGTCAGGTGGCGCGCCCCGACCGCGGCCGGATACGCCGGCGAGAGGAGACTGGGATGGGGAATCGTCACGTCGATTTCGTCGAAGATGCCGTGGTTCGGGCTCTCCTCGGCGTCCATCCCGATCGTCGGCCCCACCCAGTTGATCAGATACCGCCACATCTCAAGCTTGATGCGGTTGGGATTCAAAATCAGGTTGATCGCACCCTCGACCTGGCCCGATGTGCCTGAGTAATCGAGGTGCAGCCGGTCGCCGCGCTTCTCGAGGGCGGCGCGCAGGCGCACCGGCCCTTCACGGACGCCGTCGTCGTCCAGATAGTCCTCAAACTCCACGCGCCCCGCGGGCATGCCCGCGATCAGCCGGCGCATCGCCCCCCGCGCGCGATCGGCGTACACGCTGAAGCACTCCAGAATCACGTCCACGCCGAACTTCGCGATCAGCTCGTACAGGCGCTTCTCGGTGATCGTGCACGCCGCCGCCAGCGCGAGCGTATCCCCGATCATCATCTCAGGCGTTCGCGAGTTGCGGGCCATGATCTGCAGCACCGCCTCGTTCAGCACGTTACGCTCGTAGAGCTTGATCGGAGGAATCTGGAGCCCTTCGTGAAAGATCTCGCGTGAGGTCGCCGGAAGGCCGGACACGGAGATGCCGCCGATGTCCATCTGATGCCCCCAGACCGCGGCGAACGCGATGAGCTTCCCCTGCGCGAAGACCGGCCGGGACAGCTGCGTGTCCCCGAGGTGGGTCATCTCGCCCCGCGACAAGTAGGGGTCGTTGAACAGGAAGACGTCGCCCTCGAAGATCCGCTCGAGCGGGAACACCTCCCGGATGAGCGTACCCGACATCGGCAACCCGTGGACCAGGCGCCCCGACGCATCGAAGGTGGCGACGCCGAAATCGTAGATATCCCGGATGACGATCGACATCGCCGTCCGGACGATCGTCGCCTCCATCTCCTTTTCCATGGAATAGAGGGCGTTGTCCACGACCTCCAGGGTTATCGGGTCCACCATCGCCCTAGCGCTCCTCCACGATGAGATTGAGGTGCCGGTCGACGCGCGCGACCTGCCCGGGCAGGATCACCGTGGTCGCGTCTAGTTGCTCGACGACCGCCGGTCCCGCGACGGACGCGCCCGGCGCAAGCCGGCGTCGCTGGTACCACGGCGTCTCCACGAAGCCGCCATCGAAGTACACGGACTGGGTCCCGGTCCGCGCCGCCTCGGCTTCCCCGGCCTCCCGGTCCGGCACCGCGGGGCGCGGCGGCGCCACACGCCCGCGGCCGGTGACCTTGAGTGCGACCATCTCGACCGGCACCTGAGCGCGCCAGTCGAACCCGTAGAGGCGCCGGTGCTCGGCGTGAAATGCCTCCAGCGCGGTCGCCAACGCCTCGGGCGTCAGCGGCGTCGTCACGGACACGGCGACTTCGCTCGCCTGCCCGATATACCGCAGGTCCGCGGTCGAGAGGAGCGCCTGATCCCTAGGCGGCACCCGCTCGGCGTCGAGCCACGTCCGGGCCTCGGTCGCAAGCGCGGCCAGCACATCGTTGACCTCATCGAAGGTGAGCTGCGCCGCCGCCTCGATGCGCGTCCGGCCGAACACGCACGCGATGTCCGAGACCATGGCCCCCATCGCGGACAGCACCCCGGGCGACGCGGGGATCACCGCCGTGCGGATCCCGAGTAGGCGGCAGAGATCGCCGGAGTGCATCGGGCCCGCCCCGCCGAACGGGAGCAGGACGAAATCGCGGGGATCGTAGCCGCGCTGCACCGAGACGACCCGGAGCGCCCCGAGCATCTTCTCGTTCGCGATGCGGAGGATCCCCGCAGCGCAGGCCACGGGATCCATCCCGATGCGTCGGGCGAGCGCGGCGAGCGCGGCGTGGGCGCGATCGATGTTCAGCGCCACTGTCCCGTCGACGAGCGACACGGGGAGGCGCCCAAGCACCAAGTTCGCGTCCGTTACCGTCACCTCGGTGCCGCCCCGGTCGTAGCAGACCGGACCGGGTTCCGCCCCCGCGCTGCGCGGTCCCACGTGCAGCGCGCCCGTCGACGACACGTGGGCGATCGACCCGCCGCCAGCGCCGATCGTCACGACGTCCGTGATCGGCACCTTGACCGGGTACTCCCCGACCGACGCCTCGGCGCGGAGGCGCGCCGTCCCGCCGGCCGCGAGCGACACGTCCGTCGACGTGCCGCCCATGTCGAGCGAGATCGCGTTCGGGTATCCCGCGAGCCGCGCGACGAACGCGGCGCCACCGACGCCGGCGGCGGGGCCCGACAGCACGGTATTGACGGGCTGGCGCACGACGGCGTCCGCGCTCATGAGCCCACCGTCGGAGCGCACGACTGCAAGCGCGGGCGCGAGCCCGTCCTCTCGGAGCCGCCACTCGATGCCGCGCACGGCACGTGCCATCACTGGCATCACATACGCGTTCAGCACCGTCGTCATCGTACGCTCGTACTCACGGTACTCTGGGAGGACGTCGGACGAGAGCGTTACCGGCGTGTGCGGCGCGAGCTCTGCTGCGAGGTCGCGGATCCGTCGCTCGTGGACGGGATTGACGTACGAGTGGAGGAGCGAGACGGCGATGCACTCCACGTCCGCAACCACGAGCGCGCGGATGGCATCGCGTGCCGCGCGTTCGTCCAGCGGCCGGAGGACACTCCCGTCCGCGAGGCAGCGCTCATCGACCTCTTGGATGCGCTCCAACGGGACCAGCCGCTCCGGGCGTCGGTAGGTCAGTTCGTTCGTGAGACGCCCCGGGATGTTCGCGCGGCCGATCTCAAGGATGTGCCGGAACCCCTTCGTCACGAGCAGGCCGATCCGGGCACCGCTCAACTGCAGCACCGCGTTGGTCGCGACGGTGCTGGCGAACAGCAGGTGCGTGACGTCGCGGGGATCCGCGTGCGCCTCCGCGAGCAGGCGCCGCACGCCGAGGATCAGCCCCTCGGCGGGATCCGCGGGCGTGGTCCGCACCTTCGCGATGTGGATTTCTCCGGTCCGATCGCGTGCCAGGACGAGATCGGTGAACGTACCTCCCACGTCGACCGCGATCCGGCACCCGTCTCGTTCAAACGACACGATGACCGATCCCTCCCCTCGCGACGCGACGTCGACGCGGTCGTGGCCGGCCGCTGAGATCCGGCGTGCGCCGCCGTCCGTGCCCCCTAGACAGCTTGTCCGGCAATTTCGTTGCCAAATGAATGAAGCTTCTTAGGCGATATTACCCACCTGGGCGCACCACTCGTCAATGGCGTGATGGAGCTTGTCGAACGTACGGCGGAGCCGTGACGGAACGGCGTCTGACATCGGACTCAGTGTCAGAGCTAAGCCCGGGCGCAGAATGCGTGCACGGACCCTGCGCAAGAACTAGGAGATCTTCGACGCGCATGCCGAACCGGCCTGGGACGCAGATCCGGGTTCGTCGGTCACGACCATGCCGACTGCGATCGACCTCGCAGAGGCGGCGCCTATGCCGGGGGATCTCGGATTTCACCGTTGGACGGCAGCGTTCCCATGTTCGTAGGAAGCCTTCCCTCGGGCGCGTTGTGTTGTCGTCGCCGTCATTGGTACCCTATGCTTCCCTCGGACTGGCCATCGTCCTCCGTAAACAGACTTGGCACCCTCATCCCCACTGTGGCGCTGAGCGCTCCGTTGCCGGAGCTCTGAGTGGGTCACCATTTCGACGCTGCAGTGATTCCGTAATGTTGCGGCTCCATCCATCGCTCGCCTTCGGGGCCACCGACCTCGGCATCGCTGCCGGGCCTCCAAGACTTGTACGCCCGGGCTTCGGTCCTGTGAGTCACCTCCTCAAGACGCCGGACAACACGTGCCGGAGGCAGATTTTTTCGCCCTATTTTTCGTCCTATTTAGGCATCGCTTGGCCGCCCTACACGTATCCGGACGGGCTCGGACCGGACCGGGTCCATCGAGCTGATAATCAAGCTGGGAGCTATATAGCGCAGGTGTTTCAAGCGATTCTGTGTGGCGCGCCCGGAGGGATTCGAACCCCTGACCCGCTGCTTAGAAGGCAGCCGGTCAGGGCCCAGTCTGGTCAAACCTTGTAGAATTCCCTCCCCGATGGTGCGCCTCTGCTTGCATCGCGCCATGGTCCTCCCTCTTCGCGGCTTGCGTCGTCGCTGCGCTATCTCCGCGAAACCGGGACCAACCAGGAGAACGTTCCCAACCCGCCAAAGAGTTATCGGGAGATAATCGATGGCAGAACAATTTTTCAGGGCCACAGCCCTTGCTGGCAGCCTGCACCTCATCGACTTCTCCGATTGGGATCCCTGGGAACCGAGAAACATTCAGTATCGAAACGACGCCGAAGTCGGTTGGCTCATGCGCACCGGCGCAAGTGAACGCCGCATAGTCCGAACCGTTGCAGAACTTGACGCCGCTCTTGAGGAATCCGCGTCTCCCTGCGGCATTTACCTCTATATCAGCGAAACCCTCATCGCAGAGGCGGAGCTTCGCTGGGAGGAGATGAAACAGAAAAGAAGACGTTAGCCTCCCCGGCGCCGTGTCCGTTCGACGAAGCGGTGCGGCTCCTGAGTCTCACTGCGTACCGTCGCTGCGCTCAGCACCGCGCTATCGTCTGATCTACCACGTGCCGCTGGCGACGCGTTCGTCTGCCACAACGCGACTCGCCGCCGCGCGCAACGTGACGCTGGCGTGCCAGTTGACGGACCAGGTGCGCTAGAACCCTTGCAATTACTGGCGTTTCTTCACGGGAAAGCGCGGGTTCAAGTCCCCTCTCCCCGACCAAGATTCCTCCTAGCATCTACTCCCGTCCAGCCCTGGAAAACAGGTCCAGCCGGTCATTCCACGGAAACCGGGCCGGCCCCATCTCGCGCATCCGCTCGAGCAGCTCCAGTCGCGGACCAGCTTGAACTCGGAGGGGCACCGGATGTCCAAGTCCTCGGCCCTACCCCGGAAACTCGTCGGCGCCGCTGGGTCCTTGTTACGCGCCCGCCGAGGCGCATCCGTCGAGTCTCAAGCGGGCTCGGCTACTCCCGCAGGGCGGGGTCCAGGTAGTCGCGTAGCCAGTCACCCACGGCATTGATGGCGAGCACCGTGAGCGTGATCGCAAGCCCCGGCAACGCGGCCGGCCACCACGCGTCCTGGAGATACTGCTGGGAATCCGACAGCATCGTGCCCCAAGAGGGAATGGCCGGCGGCACGCCGAGCCCCAGAAAGCTCAGCGAGGACTCGGCAATGATGTTCGCAGCCACGGCGAAGCTGCCCAGAACGATGATCGGCGCGAGAATATTCGGCAGGATGTGCCGCGCGATGGTGCGTGCGTCGCCGCAACCGGCCGCGCGGGCCGCGCCGACGAACTCGAGTTCGCGGACGGCCAGTACCTGCGCGCGCGTCACGCGGCCGAACGTGGCCCAACCCGTGACGCCGAGGATCGCGATCACCTTGAGCAAGCCAGGCCCCAGGACCGCCAGCACGGCAATGTACAAGAGAATGCTGGGGAACGCCAGCTGAATGTCCCCGAGCCGCATGATCAGGTCATCGGCCCAGCGGCCATAGTACCCGGCGCACACGCCGAGCGCCACGCCTAGCACGCCGCCGATCACGACCGCGCTTACGCCGACCAGCAACGAGATCCGAGCCCCAAACAGGAGTCGGCTGAGCTCGTCCCGGCCGAGCGAATCGGTGCCCAGATAGTACACACGGCCGGCCGTGTCCCGCGATCCCGGCGGTTTCAGACGATCGATCAACTGCGCGTCGGTCGGCCGGCGCGGCGCGATGGCCGGAGCTAACACCGCCGCGCCGAACACCACGACGAGAATCACCACCCCGGCCATCGCGAGCCGGGCGCGCCGGAGACTCCGCCATGCGCGGCTCCCGCGGGGCGACCGTGGCGGGATGGCGTCAACCAAGGCGGATCTGAGGATTCAGCGCAGCATAGAGCAGATCGACCGCGAGATTCACGAACACAAACATCGTGGCGAGCACGATGACCGCGGTCTGCACCAGCGGGATATCACGGCCATAGATCGCCTGCACGACGAGCCGTCCGACGCCGGGCCACGCGAAGATCGTCTCCGTGATCACGGCCCCGCCGAGGAGCGCGCCGAACTCCACGCCGATCAGGGTGATCACCGGGATCAGGGCGTTCCGCATCGCGTGCCGGGCCACGACCGCGCGCTCCACGAGTCCCTTCGCCCGCGCGGTGGCAATGTACGGCTGGCGCAACACTTCCAGGAGACTCGACCGGATGAGGCGCGCGTTCCGGGCCATCGTGAAGGCGCTGAGCGTGACCGCGGGCAGGATGAGATGCGACACCCCGCCCTGCCCCGCAACCGGCGTCCATCCGAGTCCCACGCTGAAAATAAGAATGAGCATGAGCCCGAGGTAGAACGTCGGCAGCGACTGGCCGATCAGGGCCCCGAGCATCACGAAGTTATCCAACCACGAGTTGCGGCGGGTCGCCGACAGGACGCCGACCGGGAACGAGATGACCACGGAAAGGCACGTTGCCGCAACGGCGAGCTCAATCGTCGCCGGGAGGCGCTGGGCGACCAGCCGCAACGCCGGCTGGTGCTGCCGCAGCGAAGTCCCGAAGTCTCCGCGGACGGCGTGCGAGAGAAAGGCGCCGTACTGCACGTACCAGGGGCGATCGAATCCCATGTCGTGCCGGAAGGCCTGGATCATCGCGGGGGTCCAGTCCTCGCCCACCATCGTCAACGCGGGATCGCCCGCCAGGAAGATGACGGCGAACGACACGAGCGACACGCCCCAGAGGACAATAACCGTTTGGACGAGGCGCCGTGCAATGTAGCCGGTCACGCGTCGCGCATCCTAGCCCCGGCGGCGGGGCGCACAGCGCCCCGTACCATCACCCGATAATCCGGACGTCCCGTCCCCCAGGTCAGCCAGCAGTCGATCTCGCCATTCCCCACGGCCTGGTAGTCGATCCGGCGGTTGACGCCGAACAGCGCCACCTGGTCCCACAGAAAGATCCACGGCGCCTCCTCGACAAACAGGCGCGAGATCTCCCACGTGAGCTCCTGCTGCTGCTTCGGATCGAACGTCACGAGGAGCTTGTCGAACAACGGCTTCGCCTTCGGGCCGTTCTCCGTGTTGGTAATCCACTCGATGCCCTCAAACCCGGGCACCATGAAGATGCTGAGGTCATCCGGCCCATAGAAGCGCGACCCGTATCCGATCAGGTACGGCATATCGAACTGTCCTTGCCGCACCTTGTCGGTAAAGACCGAGTACTCCAGCACCTGCGCGCTGGCGTCCATCCCAACCTGCTGGAGGTACGAGGCCACGGCCTCGGCGAGTTCTTTGTCCTTCACGTACCGGCCCGCGGTCGAGTTGATCGTGACTGCGGTCCCAGGCTTCCAGCCGGCCTCGGCGAGCAGCGCCTTGGCGCGTTGCGGATCGTACGGGTACGGCTTGATCTTGGGATCGATCCACGTGACGCCGTTCACCGGCACCGCCATCCGACCAAACGCCACGCCCCGCAGCAGCGTTTTGTTGATCGTGTCGAAGTCCACGGCGAGGTTCATGGCCTGGCGCACGCGCCGGTCTTTGAAGATTGGGTTCTGTGTCGGGATCGAGATGTTGACGCGCCGTCCGCCGATCGCCTTGCTGACCCGTAGCGTGCTGCGCCCCTCGACCCGCGCAACATCGTCCGGTGAGAGGTCGGCGACGAGGTCCACTTCGCTGGTCTCGAGCATCGCCATCCGCGTGGACGCATCCGGCACAATCCGGAAAATCAGCGTGTCGACCTGCGGTTTGCCCCGCCAGTACCGAGGGTTGGCACGCAGGCGCAGGTGATCGTCCTTCACCCACTCGTCAAACATCCAGGGGCCGCTGCCCATCGGTTGGATCGCGGTCTCCGCGGGCGTATGGCTGCTGTAATACCCGGGGGCCAAGATCGGGTTGAACGTGGTGTAGACCGGGAACACGATGGACGGTTCCTTCAAGACGAAATTCACCGTGTAGTTGTCCACAATGGTCAGGTGATCGAACCCGACGCGGCCGTAGTACGGATCGTCGAGCCCCTGCTTGCGCAGCGCTTGGTCCCCGACCCGGTCGAACGTGTATTTGACGGCCCGTGCGTCGACGGGCTCGCCGTTCCAAAAGGTGACGCCAGGCCGCAGCTTGAACTGCCAGGTCACTTGGTCGGGCATGACGTGGAACGACGTGGCCAGATCCGGGCTGATCCGCATCTGGCTATCATAGGCGATCAGCCGGCTGAACAGCTCGTTCTCAAGGTTGGCCAGGTCGCCGGACTCGGCGAACTGCGGATCCAGCGTGGGCGGGTCTGTGCCCTGCGCGATGACGACCGGTTTCTGGGGTGCGGCTCCTTCGGCCTCGGACGGCCACCAGCCCGTGCGCGCTCCCACCGCTCCTGCGGCGAGCCCGCCGAGCAGTGCCCGCCGCGTCAGCGTCCCACGCCTGTGCATCGCGCGTCCCTCCAGCCCCGGCCGCCGTGTCTTGCAGCTCGCCCGCGTGGATACGGTTCCACGGGCCATTTCGGAGTCCTGCCGACGCGGCGGTCGCGGGTCGTTGACAGGGGCGTGCGCGTAGGTTGTACTGGAATCAGCCGTGGCGCTCGCGCGTCCGGACGGCGCGGCCCCGAGGCGATGGATCGTCTGATACCGGACGCTTGGGAGGACCAGGCATGCGCCGTTCCGTAACGCTCGCGATGCGCAACTACGATTACCTGGCGCCCTTAGCCAGCGGCGACATCGCGATCGACCGGATCGCGTTGACGCTCGAGCGCGACACGCCCGAGGCCCTGACCCGTACGCTCTCGGACCCCACGGTGCACGCTGGCGAGCTGTCGCTCAGCAAGCACATCCAGCGGGTCGCCTCGGGCGAGCGGAGTTTCGTAGGCATTCCGACATTTCCCTACCGGGCCTTTCGCCACCGCTGCTTTTTCGTGCGCCGGGATAGCGGCCTACGCGACATTCCTGATCTCGAGGGAACGCGGATCGGCACGAACGATTGGCAGGCCACGGGTAACACCTGGTCGCGGGCAATTCTCCGGGACGCTGGGGTGGCGCTCGACCGTATTCAGTGGTGGGTCGGCAGCGTCGACGGTCCGCCACCGAAGCGCGCGCCAACCACGCCGCCGCCTGTCCGTACCGCACCACCAGGACGGGCGTTGCGCGACATGTTGCTCGACTGCGAGCTCGACGCGCTGATGTGCCCGAACCCGCCGGCCGGATTCTACGCCCCCGGAAGCAAGATCGTGCGGCTGCTTTCGGACTATCCCCGGGCCGAACAGGCCTATTACCGCCGTACCGGGATCTATCCCTTGCAGCACATCGTGGGTGTGCGACGGGACGTGTTCGAGTACGATCCGTGGATCGCCGCGAGCCTGTACGAGGCGCTAGAACAGTCCAAACAGGTATGGCAGGCGAGCCGGCGCTCTCTCGCCGACACACTGCCGTGGACGCTGGCGGAGGTGGAAGAGGCGACGCGGCTGATGGGCCAGGACTGGCATCCGAACGGCATCGAGGCGAACCGCGGGCCGCTCGAGGCCTTTCTGGACGAGCAGGTCGCACAACGGTTGATCGGCAGGCGGCTGTCCGTGGAAGAGCTGTTTGCCGAGTACCTGGAAGTCACGAAGGCGTGACGGCGCGCCGACCGCGGGACACACTGAAGGAGGCGTCATCGATGGCGGAGGTCCGGACCGGTATGGTAGCCTGCCCCGAGCCCCTTGCCGCGGCGGTCGGTGCCGGCATCCTCGCGCGCGGGGGAAACGCTGTGGACGCGGGGGTGGCGACCGCGTTCGCCCAAACAGTCGCGAACCCGCTGATGGCGAGCCTCGGCGGCTGCGCCCAGTGCCTCGTGTACCTCGCCAATCCGGGACGCGTCGAGCTCGTCCAGGCGTCCCCGGTGTCGGGATCACGGGCGGTGCCGGGCGCCTACACGCCGGCCGGGGACGATGCGATTCCCGGCATCGTCGGCTCCGGTCGCAAGGTCGTGGGCGACCGGAACCTTCGGACACACGCGGCGTCGGTCATCCCCACGCTGGTGCGCGGTCTCGAGGTCGTGCACGACCGGTGCGGCAGTATGCCGTGGGCGGACCTCCTGGCGCCAGCGATCGAGTTGGCCCGGGAAGGGGTGCTCGTGACGCCGTATCTGTACCGCACGTGGGACCCGGACCGGCCGCACCCGATGGGCGTCCGGCCGGCCGAGAAGATCGCGGCGGAACCGTTGGCGCGCGAGATTTTCATGCCGGACGGACGGCTGTTGCGCGTCGGCGAGCGCCTGATCCAGCGCGATCTCGCACGCACGCTCGAGCGCGTGGGGCATGAGGGGGCCCGTGTGTTCTACGACGGTGACATCGGTGTGCAGATCGGACGGGACTTCGAATCCCACGGTGGCCTGTTCACGACCGAGGATCTGCGATGGGCCGCCCCGACACTGGAGCGTCCGACATCGGCCCTCTATCGCGGGGTCACGCTTGTCACCGATACACCACCCGGCCTCGGCGTGATCCTGCTCCTGATCATGCAGGTGTGCGAGCAACTCGACCTTCGCGCGCTTGGCTGGAACTCGCCGGCGTACTTTGACGTCGTCGCGCGCACCATGCAGTGGGCATTCGCCGAAGCCGCCACGGTGCTTCGGACCGGGTCCTCGGACGGCGCGGCGGCGCTGTTGACGTCCGCCCGGATCGCAGCGGTGCGGGACGCCGTGCTGAGCGGTGCCTTCCCGCAACCCGGCGCGGGCGCGGCCTCGGGCGAGGGGACGACGCACCTCGCCGTCATCGACCGGACCGGAAACGCGGTTTCGTGGGTGCACAGCAGTGGTAGCGGGTCCGGCGTGGTAACGTCAGGACTCGGGTTCGTCCACAACGATCACATGATCATGTTTGATCCACGTCCAGACCGGCCCGCCTCTCTCGCGCCGCGCGCGGTGCCCGTGCACGGCGGCGGCCCCGTGATCCTGCTACGCGACGATCGACCGTTTATGGCCATCGGGTCGCCCGCCGGCGCGCTGAAAACGACCGCCATCACACAAGTGCTGCTCGGCGTGCTCGAGTTCGGGTTGCCGCTGCAGGCCGCCATCTCCGCGCCACGCATCCATACACAGCACGAGGCCGGTGTGGTCATGGTGGAGTCCAGCTTTCCGTCCGGGATTGCACGGGCGCTTGGGAGGCTGGGCCATCGGATCGTGGTGAGCGACTATACGGCGCGGGTATCCGCGGTGATGGTCGGCAAGAACGGAGACCTCGTCGGCGGCGCCGACCCGCGGGGTGGCGGAGGCCTGGAATGGACTACCGGGCCAGCCTGAGGAGGGTCCCGACGATCGTCGTCGTTAGCCCGTCACGAGACCGCGAGCTATTCGGGGTCCCTCCATGCCCGTCGCCGAGCCGTCAGACGCGACAGGTCTCGCCGCGTTGGTCGGCTGTCCCGAGCGCTCCCGCTGGTACCGGCCCGTCCAGGCGGCGCTGCGCGACCGGTCTACAGACTGCCTGCTCATTCGTCTAACGAGGCCCACATGCTAAAACTATTCGATCTTCCTGGGGACCTGGCGCGCTATCAGAACCCTTCATTTGCTGAAATCGCACGGTCCATCGGGGCGAGCTGAATTGGCGGACCGTTCCGGCGCGCGTTACTTCCCGCCGAAGAATGATGGCAACGCTATGTCGCGCATCGTGCGCAGGCCCGGAGGCGCCGTCAGAATCTTGGGGATCGTGTTGACCGCGATCGATGCCGTCGCCACGTCCCCGTGAAACCCGCCCTCGACTCGCGAGGTGATATTCGGATGGCCGGTAATGGTCACCTGGTCGTATGATTCCGGCGCGCCCAGGTAGGCCTCCATGTGCAGCGTGATGACGGGGGTGCCGTCCTTAGTGTAGCCGATGCCGTCCTGCAGGAGGCCGCAGACTAAACCGGCCCCTACGGTCAGGAAGTCGCTGGCCACCTCGACCTCGGCCACCTTGGGCGTGATCGTATCGGTGATCTTGCCCATCTTCCAGCCAAACGCGTCGGCGATCATGGCGATGGACTCCGTCAGGCCGACGTGACGGACGGTGCCCGCAGCCACCCGTTCCTCGAACTGCGCGACCGTGAGGCCGGCCCCGATCTTCTGCTGGAAGGGGAGCCGCCGCACGCTGGCGTCCTGGATCCGGTCGATCCGGATGGCATCGACCCGCTCGCACACGCCGGTCAGCATGATCGGCAGGGCGTCCATCACAAAGCCCGGATTGACGCCAGTGCCCACGACCGCCACCTTGGCTTTCGTAGCCAGTGCGTCGATCTTCCTCGCCAGCGCCCGGTTCGTGTGGTACGGGTAGGCCAGCTCTTCCGTGGTGGACACGATCGGGACGCGCAGCTTCAGCACCGTCTCGATCTGGGGCATCACGGCGCGGAGCGAGCTCCGGGTGCACAGTATCACGACGTCCGGCTTGGCCTTCTTGATCGCCGGGACGGGATCAGCCACGACCCGGAGGCCGAGCGTGCGACCCAGCCCCGCGATCTCGCCCAGGTCCTTGCCCACCTTGGCGGGGTCGATATCGATGCCGCCCACGACCTTGAAGCCCTTTCGAGTCGCAACCTGCCGCAGGACCCCAACCCCAATGGGGCCGAGCCCGTAGTGCATGACGCGAATGGCCATGCCGATCACCCCCCATGTGTATCCGCGTCCCTACCCCCGCACACAATGGCGAATCACTCCAGCGCCCGCGGGGCGCGGCATCCGCGGCCGTCCACCCCGCGTCATCTCCTTCCGCTTCTTCGCCCGTCGATCGCGTCGGCCGTCTCGCGCGTTCGGGGCCATCTCACGAGGCCGAGGACAGACGTACACGATGAGACCGGATTTCCGCTTATCGAGTAGGGAGCGGGGTCGCCCCGCTGCCCCCCCACCACCGGACACGCGGAGTCGCTTGCTGCTCTTCTAGGCGGCGAACAAGTGCAAAATGAGTGCAATTCAAGTGCAGCCAACGCGAACCATCGTTCGTAGATACGCGCAAAGCCTTGTATTACACGGTTCAGAGCGTGATCTCGTGATGCACGGCGCTGCGGGCGGACAGTTTTGAAGACCGCGAAGCCCACCAGGACCCATTCCCCTCCGCGTGCCCTCGCCGCGGCCGGTCGCGCCTCGGCTACAGGTCGACCGTACCGAGCGCCTGCATAAACTGGTCCTTCACGTAAATCGGCCGCCGCGGCACCCGAACAAACTCCTTCGCCTGGCCCACTTTGGCGACGATGACCCACGGCCCGCACTCGCGAAGACCGCGCTCGACCGCTCGGGCAAACCCGTCAAGGTCTGCGACGGTCGCGGCCCCGGTAATCCCGGCGCCGCGGGCGATCGCTTCAAGATTCACCCCGTGCGCGGTGTGCGTCGCCTGCCCTCCGGTCGTCTCGTAGGCGCCGTTGTCGAACACCACGACCACGAGGTTGGACGGCCGGTTGACCGCGATCGTCGCGAGGCACCCCAGGTTCATCAAGAGCGACCCATCGCCGTCGAGCACGACGACCCGTCGGTCGGGCTGGGCGAGCGCCAAGCCAAACCCCACCGAGGCGGCGGACCCCATGGCGCCCCACATGTAGAAATTCTCCGGCCGGTCCTGCGCCGCCGCATAGAGATCGTAGGTATTCCGCCCCAGGTTGGAAATCACCGCGGCATTCCCAAGGTGGGGCACGATGCGCCGGATCGCCTCCAACCGGTTCATTTGAGTGTCTTGCCTCCCGTGAGCAGCATCGTCAGGACTACGGCGACCGGCATCCGCGTCGAGAACGCGAGTTCCGCGGCGCCGGAGAGCACCGGGGCGATCTCCTCTTCCGACTGGAGCGCGAACGTCTGGATGCCGAGCGCGTCCAGCACCCGCGGCACGGCGTGCCCGAACGGCACCTGCGCCGGGTTAAACTCGCCCAGCCCGCCGCGCTCGCTCACGATGAGCAGCATCGGAATCTGATACGGGACGACGAACGACCCAAGCACGTTCAGCGAGTTGCCGAGCCCGCTCGTCTGCAGCACGACCGCGCCGCGCTTCCCGCCGAGAAACGCCCCGGCCACGGCGGCGACCGCTTCTTCCTCGCGCGTATAACACACGACGGTGCTGGTCGGATCCGCGTGCAGCCGCTCCAGGAGGTGCCCGCTGACCTCATCCGGCACGTACCCGATCATATGAACGCGGTGGTGCAGCAGCGTCTCCGCGACGAGCCGGCTCCATCGCTCCGACCGCGTCTCGGCCGAGGCGAAGCTCCGTTCCGTATGCGCTTGAGCCATCCGAGCCACCTACCTCGTGAGTCGATCGACGCCGCGGCACTCCGCCAACAGGTCGTTCCCGGACATTCGCCACCCGATCCCGGTCGGCCTGCCGTCGCATTACCGCGGGCCGGGTTGCCGCAGCAGGACCCGCGTGTCACCGACGCGGCGTGTGACGTGCCGCGCGTCCAGATGCTCGAGTACCGCGAGTACGTACTTCCGGGTGCTCGCCATGAGATCCCGAGCCGTCGCGACGGTGATCGGCCCGTGCGCCTCGATCTGCCGGCCGATGAGCATCTCGGCCTCCGCGACCGCGTCGCGGTGGAACAGCATATCGCTGCCCAGATCCACTAGGCGGCCCTCGTCGAGCAGGACCTGCAGCATGCGCCCGGCCACGCTCCGGTCGCCGACTTGGGCGAGCGCCTCCTCACGGCTCGGCGTCGTGAACCGCGCGCGCCGGTACAGCGCGTCAAGACGCTCGACGGCCGCGGTCTCCTCGGCCGTCCGCACCGGCGCAAACTCCCGTGCCCGCGCGAACGTCCCCTCCAACACGACCTCCCCCGCGGCAGCCAGGCGCTCCAGCACATCGCCGTACAGCCGGTCGTCGCCCGCGGGAAACGCGCGCCGCTTGAGCTCGTCGCGGGGCATGCCGACCCGCCACGGCACTTCGCAGTGATACCCCGCGAGTGTCGCGGCCACGGCCCGGCCGACGCCCTCGACGGCATTGGCCGCAAAGACCCGGCCCCGGACGCTCCGCACCTGGCCGCGCTCCACGAGGACACGCATCAGCTCGACCGCGCGGTCGCGCACGAGTCCGAGTGGCGGCGCGACGGCCTCCACCGTCGTGCCGGCGGTCCCCGAGGCCTCGACGACAGCCAGGACCCGCGCGTCCAGATCGGACGCCGCGTCGGACTTCAGGAGTTCGACGGTCGCGCGCCCGCGCCGCCGCAGCGGGACGTCCGCGCCGATCACCTCGCCGCCGCCGATGGTCACCATCGGCGAGTACCGCCGGATGACAAACGCGTCGCCGCGCGCCGCCACGGTCTCGTGCTCGAGGCGCACCTGTGCGACTGCCTCCTCCCCCGGAGCGAGCCGGTCGCGGTCGAGCAGACGGATCCGGCCGATCACCTCCGCCGCGCCGAGGTAGAACCGGATCCGATCCTGGTGGCGGAGCGGCGGAGCTGATCCGAGCATCCGCAGGCGGACATCGAGCACACGGGACGACCGGTACGTCCCGGGGGCGACGAGCACATCGCCGCGCTCGACCTCGTCCTTGGCCACCCCGACGAGATTCAGCGCGGCGCGTTGCCCGGCGCGCGCCTCGTCGACGACCTCCCCGTGGCTCTGGACCTGCCGCACCCGCACCTCCCGCCCCTCCGGCAGCAGGACGAGCGCGTCACCCGCGTGTATCCGCCCGGTCCACAGCGTCCCGGTCACGACCGTCCCGAATCCCGCCATCGTGAAGCTGCGATCCACTGGCAGGCGCGCCGGGGCGTCCGCGTCCGGCGCGGCGAGATCGCGAAGGGCGCGGTCGAGCGCCTCCACGAGCGCCGGGATCCCCTCCCCGGTGCGGGCGGACACGGGGATCACGGGCGCGCGCTCGAGGAACGAGCCGGCGACGAGGGCGGTCACATCCTCGCGGACGAGGGCCAGCCACTCGGGATCCGTGACCAGGTCCATCTTGGTCAGGACGACAAGGCCGCGGTCAACCGGGAGGAACCGAAGAATGTCGAGGTGCTCGCGGGTCTGCGGCATGATTCCCTCGTCGGCCGCGACGACAAACAGCACGAGGTCGATGCCGGCCGCGCCGGCGAGCATGGTCTTGATCAGCCGCTCATGGCCCGGAACGTCGACGACCCCGACGCGCAACCCGCTTGGCAGGTCCAGGTGGGCGAACCCCAGGTCAATCGTCATGCCCCGCCGGCGCTCTTCCTTCAGGCGGTCGGGATCGGTCCCCGTGAGCGCCTTCACGAGCGCGCTCTTCCCGTGGTCGATGTGCCCGGCGGTGCCGACGACCGTGTACCGGGCGGCGCGGGGTCGGGCCGGAGCCGGAAGGTGCGCCACCGGTCCGGGCCCCGAGGGCTACGCGCGCTCGGCCGTGTCGGTGGCCCGCGCGGCCGCGGCGAGCGCGGTGACGAGCGGCTCGCGGTCCTCGGGACGCAGCGTCCGGCAGTCGAGGAGCAGGTGGCCGTCTGCGATCCGCCCGAACACCGGAGGCCGGTGCCGGCGAAGTGCACGCTCCCATGCCTCGACCCCGCCGCGACGCGGCGCCACCGAGACGGCCCACGACGGCAGCTCGACCCCGGGAAGGGCCCCGCCGCCCGCCTCGGTCACCGTCCGGCACAGCGCCAGATCGGCGGCGTCGCCGACCGCCTCGGCGAGGCGCGGGAGCAGTTCAGCGGCGGCCCGCTCGAGCCCGTCGACCGGGCGCGCGAGCATTTCGAGCACCGGGATCTCCGCCCAGGCGCGCGCGGGATCCCGGTAGGCGCGAAGGGTAGCCTCGAGCGCGGCGAGATCGAGCTTGTCGATCCGCAGCGCGCGGGCGAGCGGGTGCGCCGCGATCCGGGCGATCGCCTCGGCCCGCCCGAGGAGCAGGCCCGCCTGAGGCCCGCCGAGCAGCTTATCGCCGCTCGCGGTCACGAGATCCACGCCGGACGCCACGGCCGCCTGCACCGTGGGCTCGGGAGGAAGACCGCACGCGGTGAGGTCGACGAACGCGCCGCTGCCCATGTCAAACAGCACCGGCACGCCGGCCCGCTGCCCGAGGACGGCGAGCTCGCGCGGCGACACGTCGTGCACGAAGCCCCGCATCGAGAAGTTGCTGCGGTGCACCTTGACGAGCAGCGCGGTCTCCGGGGTCAGGGCGGCTTCATAGTCGGCGAGGTACGTCTTGTTCGTCGTCCCGACCTCGACGAGCTGGCAGCCGCTCGCGGCCATCACATCCGGCATCCGAAAGCTGCCGCCGATCTCCACCAGCTCGCCCCGGGAGATGATCGTCTGGCGGCCGCGCGCGAGCGCGGCCAGCGCCAGCAGGACCGCGCCGGCGTTGTTGTTCACGACGAGCGCGGCGTCCGCCCCGGTCAGCTGGCGCAGCAGCTCCCCGACGTGCGCCTGACGGGAGCCGCGGTCGCCGGTCGCACGGTCCACCTCGAGCGGCGTGTATCCCGACGCGGCGTCGAGCGCGGCGCGCGCCGCATCCGACAGCGGCGCCCGGCCGAGGTTCGTATGGATGATGATGCCGGTGGCATTGACGGCCCGGTCCAGGCTCGGCGCCGACCACTCGACGAGGAGCGCCTGCGCGTCGGCCGCGAGCGCCTCGAGGCTCAGGGCCTCGAGCGTCGTCCGGCCCTCACGAAGGCGCCGGCGGGCGCGCTCCACCACCTCGCGCACGCACGCGACGACCAGTTGTCGTGGATGGCGGTCGGCCGTCCCCGACGCCGCGAGGCGCTGCAGCAGCCGCTCAACGGACGGGAGCCGGCGAAACGAGGGTCGATCGGTGTCCCCGCGCATCGGGGGCTACTTCAGCAGCACGCCGAGGCCCAGCCCGGCCGCGATCACCACGGCGATGACCCACACATCCCGCATGAGATCGTAGGTCACCCGCTGTCTCAGCTCCGGCTCGGTCTCCCGTGTCGGCAGGAGTGCACGGTCCTTTGCACTCAACGGCGGCCGGAGCCGCGTCCCGCAGGTACGGCACAGGATCTTGCCTTCGGCGTTCTCGGTGCCACACTTCGGACAGCGCATCCTTCCCCTCCGCGTTCCTGGATCAGTGTCGCGGGGGCGTCCCGGGCGGCGCCGCGTTCGGCGCGCCCTCCCCGTCCCCCAGCCGTGCCCACCGTGCCCGCAACTCGGGCACCACCTCCGGGGGCAGCGCCACGCTCCCGAGCGGCACCCGTGTCGCGATCCCCCCACCATGGTAATCGGTCCCGCCGGTCACCACAAGCCCATACCGGCGGGCCACATCGAGGTAGGCCGCAGTCATCTCGGCGGTATGATCCGGATAGTAGGCCTCGATTCCGGCCAGCCCGTGCGCGACCAGCTGCGGCACCCGCTCGATGATTGGGCCGCTCTGCGGCCAGCCCGGGTGCGCCAGGACCGGCACGCCGCCGGCCCGGCGAATCTCTTCGACGGCGCCTTCCGGCGTCAGCTTCAGCCGTGCGACGTACGCGGGGCCCGACCGCCCGAGGTACCGCGCGAACGCCTCCTGATTCGTGCCGACCCATCCGGCCTCGAGCAGCGCCCTCGCGACGTGCGGTCGACCGACCGCGGCCCCCGCCGCGATGACCTGGACGCGCTCCCACGACACGGGCGCGCCGAGCGCGGCGAGCCGGCGCACCATCTCCTCCGCGCGGGCGATCCGGCCGTCCCGCATCCTCCCGAGAAACTCTTGAAACGCGGCGCGGGTGTGATCGACGAAGTAGCCGAGGATGTGCACCTCGTGCGGACCCACGTCCGTGTTGATCTCGACGCCGGGGATTACGTCGATCCCCCGCGCTCGGCCCGCGGCGGCGGCCTCCGCGAGCCCGTCCGTGGTATCGTGGTCCGTCAGCGCGAGCACCTGGACCCCCCGCGCCTGCGCCTCCTGCAGGAGGCGTGCGGGGGTCAGCACGCCGTCGGACGCCGTGCTGTGCGTATGCAGATCGATCCGCGTGAGGGGGCTCCTATCGGGGGGAGACGATCAGCTTGATCGCGGTTCGATCCTCCCCGTCGATCTGCACGTCCGCAAAGGCGGGAACGCAGACCAGGTCCATCCCGGCCGGAGCAACATAGCCGCGCGCGATCGCGATCGCCTTCACGGCCTGGTTGATCGCGGCGGCCCCGATCGCCTGGAGTTCAGCCGTGCCCTTCTCCCGTACGACACCGGCCAGGGCTCCGGCCACTGCGGTTGGGTTCGACTTGGCTGCTACTTTGAGCACGTCCATGCGCGCAAGCCTCCTCGGGGGCGTCCATTGCTGTGACTGCGTCTGTCCGGCACGGGCGCCGGTGGACTGGGTTGCTTCGCGGGCATTTCCAGGAATCCTTCCCCGGCGGGCGTGCCGGAGGGGATGCCCGCCTCCCCTCCCCCACCGCCTCCGGCCCCGCGGCGGCCCCCCTTCCTGGGGCGGCCCGCCCCCGGCTACGCCTGGGTCCGGCTCACCCGCTCGATCCCGCGCGCCCGGCCGGTCTGCTCGTTGACGTCGACCACCACGGCGCTGAGCTGCGCCGGGCCCCCGGCGACCTCGAACCGCGCGGGCAGGAGGGTCAGAAACCGCTGAAGCACTTCCTCCCGGGCCATGCCGATGATCGAGTCGCGCGGGCCCGTCATGCCGACGTCCGTGATGAACGCGGTGCCGTCCGGCAGGACCCGTTCGTCGGCGGTCTGGACGTGCGTGTGCGTGCCGAGCACCGCCGAGACGCGGCCGTCCAGGTACCACCCGAGCGCGATCTTCTCCGACGTGGCCTCGGCGTGGAAGTCGACGACCACCACCGCCGCCTCGGCACGAAGCCGCGCGGCCTCCTCTCGTCCCCGCTCGAACGGCGACGCGAGCGGCTGCATGAAGACGCGCCCTTCAAGGTTCAGCACGCCGACCGGCACCGGCGGCACGCCGTTCGTGTGGAAGACGCCGGCTCCGCGGCCCGGGGTGCCCGCGGGGTAGTTGGCAGGACGCAGCAGACGCGGATCGCTGTCGAGCAACGCCGCGCTGTCCCGGGCGTGCCAGGTATGGTTGCCCCCGGTGACCACGTCGACACCCGCGGCGAGCAGGTCTTCGAACGTCTCGTGGGTGATGCCGAACCCACCGGCCGAGTTCTCGCCGTTCGCGATCACGAGGTCCGCGCCGGCCTCCCGGCGCAGCGCGGGGAGGAGCGCGGTGACGATCCGCCGGCCCGGCTTCCCCACGACGTCCCCGATGAAGAGAATCCGCACGATCCGCTCCCTTTCCGCGACGCACGCGTCGGGGGATGAGCCGCCGCCCATCCCCCGCCCGCGCACGTCCCGTGCCCGACTACTTGGCGTATTCGATGGCGCGCGTCTCGCGCAGCACCGTGACCTTGATCTGCCCCGGGTATTCGAGCTCTTCCTCGATCTTCTTGGCCATCGCCCGCGCCAGCACCGCGGCACTCGAATCGTCGATCTCGAGCGGCCTGACCAGCACGCGGATCTCACGCCCGGCCTGAATCGCGTACGCGCGCTCCACGCCGACGAACGATGTGGCGATCCGCTCCAGGTTCTCCAGCCGCTTGACGTACATCTCCACGGTTTCTTTGCGCGCCCCCGGTCGGGACGCCGAAATCGCGTCCGCGGCCGCCACGAGGACCGCCTCCACGCACTCCGCCTCCGCGTCGCCGTGGTGATACGCGATCGCGTTGAGCACCTGGGGCGGCTCGTGATACCGCCGGGCGATATCCATGCCGATGTCGCTGTGGGTCCCCTCGACCTCGTGGGTGAGGGCCTTGCCGATGTCGTGCACGAATCCCGCCCGGCGCGCGATCTCCGGATCGGCGCCCAGCTGCGTCGCCATCAAGCCTGCGAGCAGCGCGACCTCGATCGAATGCTGCAGGAGGTTCTGCCCGTAGCTGAACCGGAAGTTCAGACGCCCGAGCAGCTTCAGCTCCTCGGGATGCAGACCGTGCACCCCAGCCTCGAATGCCGCCCGCTCGCCGGCCTCCCGGATGCGGCCGTCGACCTCGCGCTGGGACTTCTCGACCATCTCTTCGATCCGGGCCGGGTGAATGCGCCCGTCGGCCAGCAGCTTCTCCAGCGTCATCTTCGCGATCTCACGCCGGATCGGATCAAACGACGACAGCGTCACGGACTCCGGGGTGTCATCGATGATGAAATCCACACCGGTCAGGCTCTCGAGCGAACGAATGTTCCGCCCCTCGCGTCCGATGATCCGCCCCTTCATCTCGTCGTTCGGCAGGGGAATCACCGACACAGTCACTTCGGCGGTGTGATCCGCCGCGCACCGCTGAATCGCGAGCGCCAGGATCTCACGAGCCCGCCGCTCGGCGTCGTCTCTGACTTCCGCTTCGATCTTTCGGGCCGTTTGGAGCGCGTCGTGCCTGGACTCCGCCTCGACCCGCTGGAGCAGTTCCCCTCGGGCCTGCTCCGCGGTCAACCCACTGACCCGTTCCAACTCCGCGCGACCCGCTTGGTGCACTTCCTCGATGTCGCTCCTAACCTTGGCGACCTCCTGCTCACGCTGCGCGAGGGTCTGTTCCCGTTTCTCCTGCGCCTCCAACTTGCGGTCGAGGTTCTCTTCCCGTTGAACCAGCCGCCGTTCCAGGCGCTGCACTTCGGCCCGCTGATCCCGAATTTCGCGTTCGGCGTCCCGCTTGAGGCGAAACGCCTCGTCCTTGGCCTCCAGGAGTGCTTCCCGCTGCTGCCGTTCTGCCTCCCTGTGCGCCTCGGCCCTCGCGTCTTCCAGAATGCGCTGAGCCGCCGTCTCCGCCGTCCCAATCTTCGCCTCGCCGGCGAACTTCCGCAGAAAGTAACCAAGGAGGAAACCTGCCAACCCGACCGCGCCCGCCAGCACATACACTACGGCGCTCGTGGTGGTCACCTCCCTTTTGTCTCAGGTCCGCTGCGTCTCTGCGACCCCTCCGTCTCGGCCCGCAATTGCCGGCCGGCTCTCTGCTGCGATATTTAACACAATGTCACACATTATTGTATCCTGCGCGACCGGAGGGGGTCAATGGCGGCGGAAACGGCGCCGGCTCCCGGACCGCTCCAGCCTCGTGCCAGGCCGCGAACCGGCGTGGGTTTCGGACGGGCCCGCTCGCCCGACCGCGCCTTGACACCCCGCGGCAACGCTTGTTAGCGTGAACTCAGAAAGAGGTGATCTCGTTGTCGACCGGCCCAGAACCCGGCGGGGCGGCCCCCGAGGGCGCTCCGTCCGAGACCCCACCCGCAGCACAGGAGCCCCGCCGAGACAGCCGCTGGCTGTACGTCGCCTTGGCGGTCGTCGTCGCGGCCGCGGTGGCGGCCACCGGCGCCACCCTGCGGTCCCGGTTTGCGCCGCCGGCGCTCGCCGGCGCGCTCCTGAACCCCCCGATCGCGGCGTACGACTTCCGGCTGCCCGACCAGGACGGCCGGGCGGTCTCCCTCTCCGACTCCCGCGGGAAAGTCGTCGTGATGACGTTTCTCTACGCGCACTGCCCGGACGTGTGCCCGTTGATCGCCGACGCGTTACACCACACCTACGAGCAGTTGGGCCCGACCGCGGCCCACACCGCGTTCCTCGCGGTCAGCGTCGACCCGAACGGCGACACGCCCGAGGCCGTGCGGGGGTTCTTGGACGCCCACCACGTGCGCGGAGAACTGACGTACCTGCGGGGGACGTTCGCCCAGCTTCAGCCGGTGTGGGCCCACTATTACGTGGGCAGCGATGCCAAGGAGGTCAACCCCGCGGCGTCGGCCGCGGCCGCGCCCACACCCGACCAGGTCGGGCACACCGCGATCGTCTACGTGATTGATCCCTCGGGTAAGATCACGCTCTTCCTGCCGGGGAACTTCGACCCGAACGACCTGGTCACCGACATCCGGGTGCTCGCCTCGCGATAGCGAACGACGTCCGTCATTCCACCGCGCCGAAACGGCGCGGGAATGGAGCTGCCGTTACCCCGCCGGGACCCGCTCCCCGCCGCCCAGCACGATCAGACGGTCTGCCGCCGCGTCGTACGCGTCGCGGCACGTAAACAAGAAGATCTGCCGGTCGCGCGCGATGGCCTGCAGGCACGTGATCGCGGAGGCCTGGCGGTCCGCATCGTACGCCAGGAACGGATCGTCCAGAAACAGCGGAGGCTTCCGGTCGCCGTAGAGCACGTCGACCAGCGCAAGGCGCAGTGCCAGATAGCACTGGTGCACGCCCGCGCTGCCGACCTCGCGGGCTTCGACGTCCGCCCACTCCTTCGGCCCGCCGACCCACACCCGAGGAGCCAGCGTCTGCTCGTCCACCTGGATGCGCTCGTAGGCCCCGCCGGACAGCTCCCGGAGATAGCGGCCGGCGTGCTCCTCGAGCACGGCCTTCCCCGACACCACCGTCTCGCGGTGGGCGGCGTCGAGGACGTTGCGGGCCAAGCGCAGCGCGTTCATCTGGCGCGCCCGGCGCGCGGCGCGCGCCTCGAGCTCGGCGATCTGCTCCTCCACCGCCGCGAGATCCGAGTACCGGGACTGCATGGCGAGGCGCCCCTCGAGGCGCTGGAGGTCGCGCTTCATCCGCTCCAACCCCTCGCGCCGCTGCTTCGCCTCGCCCCCGAGGCGCTGGTAGGCCGCGGGATCCAGCCGCTTCAGCGCGAGCTCCGGGTCCTCCCGCACGGTTCGGGCGACCCCGAGGTTGACGAGGGTCTGGGACAGCTCTTTCGTGATGGCCTCGCGGTCGCGCCCGCGCTGGAGGCCTTCGAGCACCCGCTGGGCGGCGTCGCGCTTCTGCCGCGCCTCCTCGGCACGCGCGGCCCGTCCCAGCGCGTCGGCCACCGACGTCGCCCCGAGCGCCATCAGCTGCGCGCGCGTCGTCTCGGCCGCATCCTCTACGTCGCGGCGCCTGGCCGCGAGTGTCTTCTCCGCAGCGTCCGCGCGCTCGCGGTACCGGCCCTCGGTGACGCTCGCCCATGCCGCGAATCCGATGATGACCGCAAGCAGCGCCCCGCCGAGGACGGTCGCCGTGCCCCAGTACGCGTGGCCGGTGAGCAGCAGCGTCAGCCCGACCGCCATGGCGGCCCCGGCGGCCACCAAACCGAACACCGCCCACGCCGGCCGCGGCGCCGACGACGCCAGCGCGCTGCGCCCCGGCCGGTCCCCGATCACGAGCCGCGCCGCCTCTTCGGCCTCGTCCATCGCCTCCTGCAGCAGCTTCTCACGCACCACGCCGGCGCGGAGGGCCTCCGCCGCGGCAGGGTCCGGTGCGGGCTCCAGCGACTCCACCTCCGTCACCGCCGCGGCCAGCTCGTTCGACGCCGCGTCGGCCTGCGCGAGCCCCGCCTGCAGTTCCTCGGCGCGGCGGGAGAGCACCTCGCACTGCTGGTCGACCTCGCGCAGGCGCCGGTTGGCCTCCGCGAGGGCCTCGTCGGCGCGCACCTGACTGTCCTCCTCGGCGCAGCGCTCCGCGAGGCGGTCGCGCTCGGCGGCCGCCCGCTCCGTGTCCTGGACCTCGCCCGAGAGGCGCGACCGCAGCTCCGCGAGCCTCGCGAGTTCGTCGTGCTCGCGCTTCAGGGGCCCGGGGTTCTTCGCGGGGCGCGTCAGCCCCACTTCCTGCTCCGCGATGTACTTCTCGAGATCGCTCAGGACGCGCACCCCATCCGTGTCTCCGCCCGTGACGATCCGCGAGAGCCGGCTGCCGATCTCGCGCTGCGCCCCTTCATCGAGCGCGCTGAGCTCCCACTGGCCGATGTGCAGCGTCGACCGGAACAGGTTCACGCTCGACACCCCGACGAGCTCGCCGATGCGCGCCTCGATCAGCTTGGGGACCTCGAGCGTCTCCCGGCTGCTCTCGAGGACGATCTTGCGCCCGGCGAAGTCCTTCCGCAGGCGGAACGTGTCGCCGTCGCTTTCGAACTCCACCGAGATCTCGCCGGGATGATCCTCGCCCCACGGTCCGTAGGACTTCACTTCCCGCGGCAGCGACGGGAACAGCGCGGCGGAGAACGCCAGGTGCAGCGTCGATTTTCCGGCGTCGTTCGGCCCGCGCACCACGTTCAGTCCGGGCCCGCACACGAAGTCCTGGTCGACGAGCTTGCGGAACCGCCGCACACGCAGCCGCCGGATGATCATCCGAGGACCCCCGTCCGACCCTGCAGCAGCGCCACCCCATAGGCGAGCGCGTCTTCCGCGACGGTGCGCTCCTCGCCCTGCCGCGCAGCGATCTCGTCGCGCATCCGGCGGACGAACCGGCCGAGCATGGTGCCCTCGGGGTACTCCGCGAGATCCGCGTCGTCCGCGCGCACTTGGGAGGCGTCGCGGATCTCCAGCCGGAAGAACTCCGAGCGCAGATCCTCCCGCAGCCGCGCGACGTCGAACCGCTCCCCGACGGCGACCAGCCCCGACAGCGTCACCTGAAGCGCAAGGTCGGTATCCGCGCGCTCCCGAATCGCCCGCTCCACCCCGGCCGCCCCGCCGGCGGTGACGAGATCGAGATCGAGGCGCGCGGCGCGGCGCCGGCCGACGCGCCGCCGTTCGACCTCGGCGCGCCCGGGCGCCCTGAGGGTCACCAGCAGCACGTTGCCGGACGCGCTCTCATCGACGTCGATCATCTCGGGCGCCCCGCTGTACCACGCGGTAACGCCGCCCGACGAGACGTCGAGCGCCGAGTGCCAATCGCCGAGCGCGAGATAGTCGAGGCCGCTCGCCGCGATCTCTTCCGGCGTGATCAGGCCGAACTTCGACTCGAAGTCGGGGCGCTGGACGCTGCCGTGAAATACCCCGACCAGGTACTTGGTCGTCCGAGGCGCCGGGACGCCGCCCGCCCGAGCCGACGGGCCGGTGAGCGGGCTCCGTGCGGACACGCGGTGCGCGGCGGACCGCCCCACGATCGTCACATCCCGCTCGCGCAGCGTCCGCACCTCGAGATCGGGCCCGAACACCCGCAGGTGCGGATGGCGCGCTTCGAGGTCGCGCCACAGCCCGGCGCTGCCCTCGTCCAGCGGATCGTGGTTCCCGGCGATCGCGCAGATCGGAATGTCCGCGGCCCCGAGGCGCTCGAACTGCGCCCCGGCAAATCCGGCCTCGGTGCGGGCCGCGGCGACGGAGTCGAACAGGTCGCCGGCGATCAGCACCACGTCGACGCGCTCCTGGATCGCCAGCGAGACGACGTTCGCGAACGTCTGCTGGAGCTGCTTGTGCTGCTCCCGTCCGCGCGCGCCGAGCATTTTGAACGTCGCGCCGAGGTGCACGTCTGAGGTATGCAGGATCCGAACGCTCATGTGGCCGCCGCCGTAAACGGACAGATTTGGTTGAACGCACAGTACGGACACGCGCGGTATGGATCCGGCGTCGCGATGAACCGCTGCGCGCGGATCCCGGCCGCGGCCTCGAGGATCATCGTGCGCACGGCCTCGAGGTCCGCTTCTGTCTTCCGCGCGTGCCCCACAACCACCTCGCGCCCGAGGAAATGCAGCTCGACCCGATCCGGCTGCCGCCCGAACACCGCCTCGTACGCCAGCGCGTAGATCGACAGCTGCTCGCTGTCCTTCGCGCGGCGGTCCGCGTCCCGCTCCGCCCGCACGTCGGTGCTCTTGAAATCGATGATCACGACCTCGCTGCCCCGCACGTCCACGCGGTCCCACCGCCCCCGCAGGACGTTTTGGCCGACCGCGAACCGGAACTCGCGCTCGACGAAGGTCGGCACGGTCCCGCTCGCCTCCTGATACGCGAAGAACCGTCGGACCGCCTCCCGGCCGGCCTCCATGCGCTGGTCTTCGTGCTCCCGGCTGAGAAACCCCTCGTTCACCCACGCGCGCTCGAAGTGGGCCACGAGGTCATCGGCGGTCACCGGCTGGTGCCGCGCCTTGCGCCGGTTGTACTCCTGGACGGCCTCGTGCAGCGCCGACCCGTAGGCGACCTGGTGGTTCCGCAGCACGGGCACGCGCAGGAGATGGATGTACCGGTACTTGTAGGGGCAGGTCATGTAGTCGTCGACCTGCCGGAACGACAGCTGCAGCACGGCGTCCTGGTCGAGCGGGATCAGCGTGGGCGCGTCCGGCTCCGCCGGAGGCGCATGGCGCTCCACCGCCTGGACCGCGGACGCGCGGACCGGCTCGGGTGCCGCGCGCGGCACGTCGAGCGCTTCCAGCACGAACCGGCTCACCTTCCGCGGCCGCGCGCCGCCGTAGTCCGTGCCGCTCGTCAGAAACAGCTCCCGCCCGGCGCGCGTCAGCCCGACGTAGCACAGCCGCCGCTCCTCCTCGACGTGGAAATCCCCGCTCGGCAGCAGGTCCTTCATCAGCGCGTCCGGCAGCGGCAGCGGATCGCGCCGTCCCCGCGACGGAAACTTGTCGGTCACGAGGCTGACGAGGAACACCACAGGAAACTCCAGGCCCTTGGCCTTGTGGATCGTGAGCACCCGCACCGCGTCCGCGTCGGATTCGGCCTCGGCGGTCGGCGGATCGTCCCCGGCGTCGATCAAGAGGTCGAGGTACGCGACGAACGCCGGGACACGGTCGACCGGCGCCACATCACCGAACCGCGCGACGATGTCGAAGAACCTCGCGATGTTGGCGACCTTCTGCTCGTCCTCGGGGCGTTCGGACGACGCGAGCCGTCCGATGTACTCCGTGCGGTTCACCAAATATTCGTACAGCACGCGCCCGGTGGGGTAGCGCGGCGCGAGGCGGGCCATCGCGTCGAGGTCGTCCACGATCTTCACCGCGGCCGCTCGCCCGTCGCGCGTGAGCCCGAGGTCCTCGATCCGGTCGAGGTGGCGGTACACGTGTCCGAGCGACCGGTGCTTCCGGCTGGCGTAGCTCATGCACGCGGCCAGATCCGCCGACGGAAACTCGTACAGCGCGGACGCGCTGAGATGGTACAGCGACAGGCTGTCGTCGGGATGGGCGAGCGCGCGCAGGAACGACGTCACGAGGCGGATCTCCTCGCGGTCGTACAGGCCGCGCGTCCCGGAGAACAGGTGCGGGATGCCGCGCAGGTTGAGCGCGCGGAGGAACGGATCGGCGTCCTTGTTGCCCCGCACCAGGATCGCGACATCCCGGTACCGCCAGGCGCCCGCGGCGACGCGCTCCGCGATCCGGTCGGCCACCCCGTCGGCCTCCGCGCCGAGCGAGTCGTAGTGCAGGTGGCGGGGCAGCACGCCGGGCCCCGCGACGGCGTGGAGGCGCTTGTCGATCCCGATGCGGACCTCGAGCCGGTCCGGATCGTTGTGGCGGATCAGCCGGTACGCCGCGTCGAGGATGAACTGGGTCGACCGGTAGTTCCGGGTCAGCACGACCGTCCGCGCGTCCGCGTATGCCTCGGTAAAGTACGTGATGTTGCTGTAGGACGCGCCGCGGAAGCGGTAGATCGCCTGGTCGTCGTCGGCGACCACGGTGAGGTTGCGCCGGGTGCCGGCGAGCAGCTTCACCAGCTCGAACTGCGCGTAGTTGGTGTCTTGGAACTCGTCTACGAGGATGTGGTGGAACTGCTCCCGGTAGCGCGCAAGCGCCGCCGGGTGCTGGCGCAGCAGCCGGACGGTCAGCGTGATCAGGTCCCCGAAGTCCAGGCGCCCTTCCTTGGCCAAGAGATCCTGGTACGTGCGGTACGCCGCGGCGAGCTCCCGCTGCTGCCGGGCGCGCTCCGCGAGCACCGCGTCGTCCGGGGCCGCCGCGGCCTCCGCGGTCAGGCGGTCCGCGTACACCGCGTACTCGTCCGGCGAGACGTCTTCGTCCTTTGCGCGGCTGATCAGCGCGATGAGCGCGCCGACGTAGCGGGCCGGGTCCCCGAGCGGACGAAAATGATCGAGCGGAAACTCGAACAGCCGCTCCCGAATGAAGATCGCCTGCTCGGCCCGGTTGAGCACGCGAAAGTCCGGCGGGAGCCCGAGGTCGAGCGCGTGCTCGCGCAGCACCCGGTCCCCGAAGGCGTGAAACGTGCTGATCCACGCCTGCGTGTAACCGTACGGGACGAGCCGGTCGACCCGCTCCTCCATCTCGGCGGCCGCGCGGTCGGTGAACGTCAGCGCCAGCACCTGCTCGGGACGCGCGGCGCGCGTCGTGATCAAGTGGCCGATACGTCGGGTCAGGACGGTCGTCTTCCCCGTTCCGGCGCCGGCCACGATGAGCAGCGGACCGTCCCCATGGGTCACCGCGTCGCGCTGCTCCTCCGTGAGGCCGTCCAACACCCCCTCGGCGGGCGCGAGCAGGTCCCGTCCCGACGGTGCCAGCGGTTCCGCCACGGCGACGCCGGCCAATCGCGCGGCACGCTCCACGCGGGTGTCGACCTGGCGCGGCACATCCGCGGTATCGGGAACGGCCTCGGGCTCCGCCGGCGGCGCACCCTCGGCATCCACGGGCAGGCCGAGGCCGAGCTGATCAAACGGCCCGCGCGCGGCCCCACGATTACTCATCGGCGTGCTCCGTACGGCGGCGGCTCATCGTGCCGAGCGCCCGCACGATCGTCCCCGGCGCAAACCCCCGGCGCTCCAGGAACCGCGCCAGCCGGCGCGCGCGCGCCTCCGGCGGCAGCGACGCGTAGGCGCGGCTGCGGCGCTCCACGACGGCGGCGGCATCTCGTTCTTCTCCCACGGAGGTCCCTTCTTCGCCGTAGGCCTCCCGGATCGCCTGCTCGATCACCGCAAGCGCGATGCCACGCTGACGCAGCTCCCCGCGCAGCCGTGCGGACCCGCACGGATTCCGGCCGAGCCGCGACTCGATCCACGCGCGAGCGAACGCGAGATCGTCCAGATACCCGCAGGCGGCGAGATCCGTCAGCACCGCCTGCGCCTGCGCGTCCGCCACCCCGTCCCGGCGGAACCGGGCGCGGAGCTCCTCGGTGCTGCGGGGGCGCGCGGCCAGCAGGCGCACCGCCGTCTCCCGCGCTCGCCAGTATTCGTCCCGCGCCGCAAGACGCTCGATTAGATCGGAAGCGATCGGCTCGCCGGACGTGAGACCGGCGCGGGCGATCTCCTCCCCGTCGACGCGAAGCGTCCGTCCATCCGAGAGCACCACGACGCGCCACTCCCCGCCGGCCCCGGTCCCCGCGGTGTCCCGAATCGCGGCGACCGTCAGGGGTTCGTGATGCGGATCGCCCGACGCGACGAACCGGCGATCCGATCGGATCGCCGGTCGCGCCCGCCTGCCGTTACGCAACAGCGCACCTCGTCATCGTCGCGCGGTCCGGCGTTCGCCCGGACTCGCGCCCCCCGGACTGCTCGTCGTGGGGTCTATGACCGCTGGGCCCGCGCGGAACCCGGCTTCGGTGCCGCGGTCCCGGCATCCCCGTTCTCGGACGCATCCGCCACGGCGGCGCTCACCGATGCGACGGAACGGGTCAGCCCCAGCTTCTCGCGCGTCCGCGCCTCAATCTCAATCGCCAGCTCGGGATTATTCTCCAAGAATTCGCGCGCGTTGTCGCGGCCCTGCCCGAGCCGCATATCCTTATACGAAAACCACGTGCCGGTCCGGGTGATGATCCCCTGCAACGTCGCCACGTCGATCAGGCTACTCGCCTTGCTGATGCCGCGGGGAAAGATGATCTCCAGCTCGGCGTCGCGGAATGGGGCGGCCAATTTGTTCTTGACGACCTTCACCCGCACGCGCTGGCCGAGCACCTGGTCGCCCGACTTGATCGATTCGATGCGCCGGATATCCAGCCGCACGGATGCGTAAAACTTCAACGCCCGGCCGCCGGACGTGACCTCCGGCGAGCCGAACATTACCCCAACCTTCTCGCGCAGCTGGTTGATGAAGATGACGGTGGTGCGCGATTTGTTGATCGCCCCCACGAGCTTGCGGAGCGCCTGGGACATCAAGCGCGCCTGCAGTCCGACGTGCGCGTCGCCCATCTCGCCTTCCAGCTCCGCCCGGGGCACAAGGGCCGCGACGGAATCGACGACCACCACGTCGATCGCGCCCGAGCGCACGAGCATCTCCGCGATCTCGAGCGCCTGCTCGCCGGAATCCGGCTGGGAGATCAGGAGGTTGTCGATGTCCACGCCGACGTTGCGGGCGTACTCGGGATTCAGCGCGTGCTCCGCATCGATGAACGCCGCGACGCCGCCCTCCCGCTGCGCCTCCGCGATGATGTGATACCCGAGCGTCGTCTTCCCCGAGGACTCAGGCCCGTAAATCTCTACGACCCGCCCGCGCGGCACGCCGCCGACTCCGAGCGCCACGTCCAGCGCAAGCGCACCGGTCGGGATAATGTCCACGGTCAGCTTGGCCTGGTGCTCGCCGAGCTTCATGATCGATCCCTTGCCAAACTGCTTCTCGATCTGGGTCAGGGCGAGATCCAGGGCTCGCTGTCGCTCGTTCATGCTGCGTCTCCTTCCGCTGTGATGGAGCGGTTTTGGCTGTTTAAGTTGGTCCAAACTTACCAAACATATGTTCGTTTGTCAAGCCACTAAGTTGATTGGCCACGTCATGACGTCAACGGACGTAGACCCATTGCTGTCAGGATTACCGTCCTCCGAGTGCCCCGCGAGATACCTCCCGATACGCCGGTCCCCTAGGACCCAGCGTGCTCTCGACGACGACGATCGCCTCGACCCGCTGCACGCCGATCACCGGCGCATCCGGCGCGAACAGCGTGGACGCCTGGGCGCGCAGATCTGGAGGCCGGCCGGCCGACCGTGCGCGCGCCACCGTGAGATGCGGCTGAAACGGACGCGCCTCAACCGGAAACCGCCGCGCGACCAGCGCGGCCTCCAGCGAGCGCGCGAGCGTCACGAGCGGCGCCGCCCCCTCCGAGATCCCGACCCACAGCACACGGGGCTCGCGAAGAGACGGGAATGCCCCCGCGCCTGCCAAGGCGATCGAAAACGGAGCGGCCGACGCCGCGGCCGCGCGCGCCGCGTCCACGGCACGCTCCACCTCCGCGGGTGCGATCTCGCCGAGAAACCGCAGCGTGAGGTGCAGCCCGTCCCGGTCCACCCACCGCAGCTGCGACGCGACCGGGCCGAGCGCCGCGCGAAGCGCTGCCCCGGCGTCGCGCAGCTCCGGGGCGATCGGCACCGCGACGAAGATCCGATGCCGGTTGGTCGTCGGCAGGGACGCTCACCGGAGCAGATGCAGGCGGATCATGTCGAGGGCGGTCTGCGAGGCGAGGTACTGGATGCCGGTCCGCCCAGGTTCGGTGCCGAACCGCACCTCCCGCACCTCCGTGCCCTCCGCGTGGGCCAGCGCGAGAAACACCAGACCCACCGGCTTCGCCTCGGTCCCGCCCGTGGGCCCGGCGACGCCGGTCGTCGAGATCGCGAGATCGGTCCCCGCCTGCGTCCGCGCGCCTTCCGCCATGGCCCGCGCGACCTCCCCGCTGACCGCGCCGTGCCGGTCGATCAGCGCCTGGGGGACCCCGAGCCAGCGTCCCTTCGCGGCATTGCTGTACGCGACGACGCCGCCGTCCAGGTACGCGGACGCGCCGGGCGTCAGCGTCAGCCGGTGCGCGATCAGCCCGCCGGTGCACGACTCCGCGACGGCGATCGACACGCCGCGGCGCGCCAGCAGATGGGACACGGCCTCGTCGAGCGTCTCCTCGCCGACCGCGTAGATCGCGTCGCCGAGGCGCTCGCGCACCTCCTGCTCCACGCGATCGAGCAGCGGGCCAACCTCCGCCGCGGTCCCGTGCGCGGTGAGGCGCACGTGGCACTCGCCGGTGTGCGCGTACGGCGCGATCGTCGGGTTCGTGCTGGCGCGCATCAGATCGCGGAGCCGGTCCTCGACCCCGGACTCGCCGAGCCCGGTGATGCGGACGACCCGGGACCGGATGACGGTGCTTCCGGCCAGGCCGCGTTCGACCAAATAGGGCACGACGTGATCAGTCATCATGCCCTTCATCTCGCGCGGGACCCCGGGGGTGAACACGATCGTCTTGTCCTCGTGCTCGATGATCACGCCGGGCGCGCTGCCGCGCGTGTTGGGGATCATCCGCGCGCCGTGCGGCAGCATCGCCTGCTTCATCTGCTGTCCGGTCAGCGGGCGGTGGCGCCGGCGAAAGAACTCCTGGACGTGCGCCCACGCCTCCTCGTTGCGCTCCATCGGGAGCCCGAGCGCCTGCGCGACGGCCGCCACCGTCAGGTCGTCGTCGGTCGGACCGAGCCCGCCGGTCGAGACGACGAGGTCGACGCGGCCGAGCGCCTGCATGAACACTTCCTGGACGCGTCCGAGGTTGTCGCCGACCGTCGACCGGTAGTAGACCGCGATGCCCAAATCCGCGAGCGTGGTGGAGATGAACTGGGCGTTGGTGTCGACGATCTGCCCCAGCAGCAGCTCGGTCCCCACCGACACGATCTCGGCCTTGATCATCGCAGTCTCCCTCTCTGCGCGCGACGGCGGCGCGCTCCCCGCGCCCGGCGGGACGCTCACTTCGGCGCGGCGGTGAAGACCCGGTCGACGACGTCTCCGGGATTCCCCAGTCGGCCCACCGACTGGCCATCGACGGTCAGGGTCACGGCGCTCGCGTTCCCGACGCGGAGGCTCAGTTGGTGGTTCGCCTGCCAGACCTGGTGATCCCCCGCGCTGAGAAACCCCTCGAAGACCGTCACCCCGTCGGCCACCGCCCGGACCCAGGAGCGGTCCGATGCGTCGACCATGACGACCACGGGGCCCGCGACCACCATCGGCGGCACCGCGGGCGCGGCCGGCGCCGGCGCGTCAGCGGACACGGGAGACGGTGCGCTGCCCGACACCGTCACCGTGAAGGTCGGCGGAGGTGGCACCTGCCCGCTCGCAGACGGCGTGGATGGGCCGGCGGCCGGGGCGGTCCCGGAGACCGTCGACGGGACGGCAGCCGCGGCGCTACCCGACACCGTCGGCGGCGGGGCAATCGCGGTGGTCCCGGACACGGGCGCCGGTACCTGGCCGGTGAGGACGGGCGCGGCCGCCGACGGCGCGGAGGCGGAGACGCCGGAGACCGCCGCGGGCGCCTGTACGGCGGGGGTGGAGACGAACTGCCGGAACTGGATGTACGCGACGTACGAGAAGTACGCCGCGACGAGCACGATCAGCGAGAGGATCAGGACGGTGCGCCGGACCCGCGAGTGCGGGGTCACGGGCGTGATCCGCACGTCGACCGGGGCCTCTCCCGGATGCACCTCGCCCTCGAGATCCCGATACATCTCCTGGATCTCGTCCGGCGAGAATCCGAGATACGTGGCGTAGCCGCCGAGGAAGCCCTTGACGTACACCGGCGCCGGCAGCCGGTCGAACGCCTCCTCTTCGAGTGCCTCTAGGTACCGGCGGCGGATCCGCGTCGCGGCCTCGATGTCCTCGAGCGACAGCCCGCGCGCCTGCCGCGCGTTCTTCAACCGCACGCCGATGCCCACGGTGCTCATCGCGCGCGCAGTTCTTGGACGGCCCGGCGTGTTCCTGCGGAGCCGCCCACGGCGCTAGGCCTCGTCGTCGCCGTCGGCCGCGGGCCGCTGGACGCCGCTGCGGAGCACGCGTTCCAGGTCGTCGATCCCCACCAACACGTCGCGGGGGCTGCTGCCTTGCGACGGCCCTACGATCCCTTTTTCCTCCAGTTGATCGACGACACGGGCCGCCCGGACGTAGCCGATCCGCATCTTGCGCTGCAGCAGCGAGACCGACGCGTACCCGGACCGCACGATGAGACGCGCCGCGTCGACGAGCAGCGCGTCGTCCCCCGCCCCCTCCTCCGCGGGCGCCGGCTCGGTCGCCGCGAGCAGCGCCTCCACATACGCCGGCTCCCCCTGCGCCCGCCAGAACTCGACGAGCCGCTCGGTTTCGGCGTCGCTGATGAACGCCCCCTGCACGCGCATCGGGCGGGTCGCGCCGATCGGCGCGAACAGCATGTCGCCCTTCCCGAGAAGCCGCTCCGCCCCGGGGTGATCGAGGATCGTGCGGCTGTCCACGAGCGAGCTCACCGCGAACGCGATCCGCGACGGAATGTTGGCCTTGATGAGGCCGGTGATCACGTCGACGGACGGCCGCTGCGTGGCGACGAGCAGGTGGATCCCGGTGGCGCGCGTCATCTGCGCCAGCCGGCAGATAATCTCTTCGAAGTCCGCTGGCGCGACCATCATCAGATCGGCGAGCTCGTCGACGATGATCACGATGTACGCGAGGGGGCGGTCGGGGTGCTGCGCGTTGAACGCCTGGATGTTGCGCACACCGTCGCTGGCAAACATCTCGTACCGGCCTTCCATCTCCTGGATCGCCCAGCGCAGCTTCGCCGCCGCCTCCCGCGGCCCGGTCACCACCGGACTCAACAGGTGCGGGATCCCGTTGTAGTTCGTCAGCTCCACCCGCTTCGGGTCGATCATCAAGAACCGCACCTGCTCGGGTGTCGACCGGAACAGCATGCTCGCGATCATCGCGTTCAGCATGACGCTCTTGCCGGCGCCGGTCGCGCCTGCGATCAACAGATGCGGCATCGCGACGAGGTCCGCCACGACCGGCGCGCCGGAGGTGCTCTTGCCGACCGCGACGCCGAGCGGCGAGGTCGCCGCGCGGAACTCGTCGCTCGCGAGGACCTCGCGCAGGTGGACGAGGCTGGCACGCTCGTTCGGCAGCTCAACGCCGACCGCGGACTTCCCCGGGATCGGGGCCTCCAGGCGCACGCTGCTCGCCGCGAGTGCGAGCGCGATGTCGTTCTGCAGGCTCGTGATCTTCTGGACTTTGACCCCGGGCGCGGGCTGCAGCTCGTAGCGCGTCACCACCGGGCCGGCTTCCCACCGAATGACCTTGGCCTCGACGCCGAAGCTTTGGAGCGTCCGCTCGAGGGCGCGCGCGACCTCCTCGGGATCCACCTTGCCGGCCTTGGCCTTCGCCGCGAACGCGTCCAAGAGCGAGAGATCCGGCAGCGTATACGCGCGGGCCGCCGCCGGGGGAAACGGCAGCGCCTCCTGCACGACCGCGACCTTCCGGCGCCGCGACGCACCCGCCGCCCTTCCGCTTTTCGCCGCGGCCGCCTCGGCAGTCACGGGGATCTCCGCGGCCGGCGGCACCGGCTCCTCCGGCTCCGCGTCGTGGACTGCCGCCTCCGGCGGCGCCTGGAGTTCGGCGTCCAGCGTCTGCGCGAGCGCCGCGTCCTCACCGACATCCTCGGGCCCCGGCTCCGGCGCGGCGGCCGACCGGTCCTCGGACGGACGCGGGAGGTGGAGAGTGTCCGCGGCCTCCCGCGTGGCGCTGTGCGTGTCGGCCTCAAACGCCGGGCGGCGCGCGTCGACCGCGATCCCGCCCGCCGACGCGAGGATCGGATCCAGTCCGGCCGTCTGCGGGCGCGCCTGACGCGCCGCCAGCATCCGCCGGACGCCTTCGCGCACGACCGCCCCGGTCCATCTGGCCAGCGCGTCGCTCGCGGCCCACCCGGCCCGGGCGACCCGGCGGACGACGGACGCGAGCGCCGGACCGCCACGCCGGTAGAGGAAGACGAAGACGGCCGCCATGCCGGTGGACAGACGGTACAGTCCCTGGAGGGCGAGGCGCCCGAGCGCTTGCAGTCCCCGGAGCGCGAGCCACAGAGCGTCGTGGAACGACGCGCCCGAGAGCAACACAAGGCTGACTCCCGCACCCAGCACGACCGCGGTCCAGAGTCCCGGTTCCCCCAGCGCCCGACGGAGGGCGACGGCGAACGCCGCGCCCACGTAGCCGCCGCCCTTGCGTCCGAACGCCGCAAGCCACTCGCTGCCGGCGGGATATCGAAGGTGGAATGCCGTGAGCAGCACGGCATACCCGAGGAGCAGGCCGAGCAGCTGGGACGTCAGCCGCACCTGCCGGCGCATGACAAAGAAGAGCCCGAACACGCCGAGTATCACGGGAAGCACGTCGACCCCGAGCCCGAACGCCTGCCCGAGGCGGGCGGCGAACCACCGGGGCACCACCGCGTGCTGCTGTGGAACGAGGCTGACGACGATCAACACGGCGACCGCGGTCATCGCGGCCCCGAGAGGCAACGCCCAGCCGCCGCGGGACGGCTTCCGTCTGGCCACGTGCGTCCTCCTCTGGTGCGATCGGTTGCTGCGTCTACTGGTCCGGTCGGCCAACTCCGGGCGCCTGCGTTCGGCTGCGGTTACACTTCTACGAGCATCGGTAGGATCATCGGCTGACGCCGTGTCTTTTCAAACAGGTACTTCCCCAAGACCTCCCGTATCGCCGCTCTCACCGCGGACCAGTCCGGCGTGCCCTGTTCCCGACAGCGGGCGACCGCCGCTTTGATCCGCCGCTTGCACTCCTCGATCAGCTCGCCGGACTCCCGCATGTACACGAATCCGCGGGACACGATGTCCGGATCCATCAGCAGTTCGCCGGACTGCCGGTCGAGTGCGACCAGCGCGATCAGCACCCCGTCCTGCGCCAGCTGCCGGCGATCCCGCAGCACGACCGCGCCGACGCCGCCGAGCCCGTCCACAAGCACCGACCCGTGCTCGACCGTCCCGGCCCGCGCCATGCGCCCATTGCCCACTTCGACCACCTGCCCATTCTCCATCAGCAGGCTTCGTTCCTCCGGGATGCCCACCGTCGCCGCCAGCCGCCGGTTGAGCACGAGGTGGCGGTACTCGCCGTGGACCGGGACGAAGAAGTGGGGCCGGACGAGGGTCAGCATCAACTTCAGCTCTTCCTGACACGCGTGGCCGGACGCGTGCACGGAGGCGCCGTGAATCACCTCCGCCCCCTGCCGGTAGAGATGATCGATCGTCCGCGCCACCATGCCCTCGTTGCCCGGGATCGGGGTCGCGGACAAGATCACCGTGTCGCCGGTCTTGATCGTCACGGTGCGGTGCTGGCCCATCGCCATGCGCGTCAGCGCCGACAGCGGCTCGCCCTGGCTGCCGGTGGTGAGGATCGTCACGTTGCGGTCGCGAAGGCTCCGCACCTCCTCGAGCGGGATCAGGATCCCGCGGGGCACGTCGAGCGCGCCCAACTCGGAGGCGATCGTGACGGTGTCCACCATGCTGCGCCCGGCCAGCGCGACCTTCCGGTCGTGGCGCGCCGAGGTCGTGATCACCTGCTGCACGCGGTGGACGTTGCTCGCAAACGTGGTCACCAGCACGCGGCCGGGCACGCGCGCGAAGATCGCGTCGAGGGCCGCCCCGACCATGCGCTCGGACGGCGCGTAGCCCGGACGTTCGACGTTCGTCGAGTCCATCAGCAGGACGTCGACGCCAGCCTCCCCGATCTCGGCCAGGCGCGCGAAGTCCGTCGGCTGATCGCCGATCGGCGTCTGGTCGAACTTGAAATCGCTCGTCCACATCACGGTCCCCGCCCGCGTGCGCACGACGACGGAACTCGACTGCGGGATGCTGTGGTTCACGTGCACGAACTCGACCTCGAACGGGCCGATCGTCACGGGCTGGCGCGGCGCCACCGGGACCTCGACCATCTTCGGAGTGTTCGGCGACTCCTGCACCCGGCGCCGCGCGAGCCCGAGTGTCAGCGGCGTGCCGTAGACCGGCGCCGCGGCGGTCTGCAGCAGAAACGGCAGGCTGCCCACGTGGTCCTCGTGGCCGTGGGTGAGGACGATCCCGTGCAGCGTGCCGCCGGAGGCAAGAAACCGATAGTCGGGGATCACCAGGTCGATGCCGGGCATCTCCTCGTCCGGGAACGAGAGGCCGGCGTCGACGACGAGGACGTCCTGGCCGACCCGCAACGCCGTAGTATTCTTGCCGATCTCGCCGAGGCCCCCGAGCGGGATGATCTGCATCGTCGGTCCCGACGCGCGCGCCGGAGCCGGACGCTCTTGAGACGGACGCGCCTGAGCCGGACGCTCTTGAGCGGGACGCGCCTGGGCCGGACGGTCCGCGGTCCGCGGCCGCCGGGTCCGCCCGCGGCGCCGCGACGGCGCGGACGACCCGGGGGCCGTGCGGCCCTGCCCGGGGTTCGGCGCCGCAGGCATCAGCGGCTCGCCCGCCCCCGCATCAGCGTGCGGAGGGCGCGGACGTCCCGAAACAGGATCGGGCGGACCGCCGGATTGTGGAGCGCGTACGACGGATGGTACAGCGGCAGGATCGTGCGCCCGCCGCGCCGCTGGGGACGTCCGTGGACGTCCGCGATGCGCAGCCCGGGCAAGAAGGCGTCGAGCGAATGCCGGCCGAGCGTGACGATGATCCGAGGACGGATCAGCCGCAGCTGCGCATCGAGCCACGGCGCGCACGCGCGCACTTCTGCGGGCGCCGGCGCCCGATCGCGCGGGGGCGATCCGGGTGTCGCCGCCCGGTCCTTCAGAACGTTCGTGATGTACACCTCGCCCCGATTGAGGCCCGCGTGCTGCAGCAGCGCGTCGAGCAGCTGCCCGGCCCGCCCGACGAACGGCCGCCCGGTCGCGTCTTCCTGCCGGCCCGGTCCCTCCCCGACGAACACGACCCGGGCCCGCGCCGGCCCCTCACCCGGCACCGCGTGCGTCCGGGTCTGCCACAGCGGGCAGCGGCGGCACCGGCGGATCCGGCTGTGCAGGGCTCCGAGCCGGTCGGTCGTGGACGGCGCGCGCTGTTCGGTCAGGCCGCCACCAGCGCAAACTGCTTGAGGACCGCCGCGATCTGCTCCCGCTCCTTGGGCGTCGCCTCGAGGAGCGGCAGCCGCAGGCCGCCGCAGTCGAATCCCGTCAGCGCCAGCGCGGCCTTGACCGGCGTGGGGTTCGAGGTGATGAACAGCACCTTGAACAGCGGCCACAGGCGCAGGTGCAGCTCGGTGGCGCGGCGGACGTTCCCCGCGAAAAACGCGTCGATCATCTCGCCGATCTCACGGCCGGCGACGTGCGAGGCGACGCTCACGACGCCCGATCCTCCGACGGCCAGCAGCGGCAGCGTCAGCGAGTCGTCGCCGCTGTACAGCTTGAAGGACGGCGGGGTCAGCTTGCGGATCTGCGACATCTGATCGAGGCTGCCGCTCGCCTCCTTGACCGCGACGATGTTCGGGACCTCGGCCAGCCGCGCGATCGTCTGCGGCTCGCAGTTCACCGCCGTCCGGCCCTGGATATTGTAGAGCATGACGGGCAGGTGCGTCCGGGCCGCGATCGCCTTGAAGTGCTGGTACAGCCCTTCCTGTGACGGCTTGTTGTAGTACGGGTTGACGAGCAGGATGCCGTCGCATCCGGCCCGCTCGGCCTCTTCCGTCAAATGGATGCTGTGCGCGGTATCGTACGTGCCGGTGCCGGCGATCACGGCGGTGCCGCCGCCGACCGCCTCCTTCACGGTCCGGAACAGACGGATCCGCTCCTCATCGGTGAGGGTGGGCGACTCGCCCGTCGTTCCGGCGACGACGAGGCCGTCGGATCCCCCCTCGACGAGGCGCTTCGCGAGGGCCGCCGCCTTGTCGTAATCCACCGCAAGGGTGCGGTCCATGGGTGTAACCATGGCGGTGATCACGCGTCCGAACTCGGCCATCGCTTCCCCACCTCCCCACGCTCGCGGCGATCCCACTCGCCGCGGCTTCCCGCGCGACGCGCGCGGGTCTTCCTCAAACGTTCCGGATGCGCGGCGTCCGCTCCTGCCGAGCCGCCGCGCTCACGACGCCGCGGCACCGAGCAGGATGCCGTCGCGCACGACCGCCTCGGCGATCTGCACGGTGTTGAGCGCCGCGCCCTTGCGGAGATTGTCGGCCACCGCGAAGAACGCGAGCATCCCCGCGCCGTCGACGCGGATCCGGCCGACGAAACACGGGTCCGTGCCCGCCGCGAGCAGCGCCGTCGGGACGCGTCCGTCGCCGGCGGCGTCCACGACCTCCACGCCGGGGGCCTCCGCCAGGAGCGCGCGCGCCCGCTCGGCCGACAGCGGCCGGGCGAACTCCGCGTGGGCCGCGACCCCGTGCGCGCGGAGCGTCGGCACGCGCACGCACGTGGCGCCCACGACGAGGGTCGGGGCGTCGAGCATCTTCCGGAGTTCCGCCTCCACCTTCAGCTCCTCGCTCGTGTGGTCGCCGCGGAACGAGCCGACCGCGGGCAGAATGTTCATGGCGATCGGCTGCCGAAACGCCGTGCCGCCGGGCGCGTCCGGCGGCACGCCAGTACGCGCCGCCGTCCCCACCTCGGCCCACAGCTGCTCAAGCCCCGCCTGCCCCGTGCCGGAGACCGACTGGTACGAGCACGCGATCAGGCGGACGAGCCCGGCGTCGCGGTGGAGCGGCGCGAGCGGCACCGCGATCGTCGCCGTCGTGCAGTTCGGGTTCGCGATGATCCGCCGCGGCGCGCGGCGCAGCGCCTCCGGGTTCACTTCGGGGATGACGAGCGGCACATCGGGCGCCATCCGAAACGCCGCCGAGTTGTCGATGACGAGCGCCCCCCGCTCCACGGCCACGGGCACCCACTCGCGCGCCGCCTCATCCGGCGTGTCGAAGATCGCCAGGTCGATCCCCTCGAACACGGACGGCGCGATCGCCTCGACGACGAGCCCGCCGAGCCGCTTCCCCGCCGAACGCGCGGACGCGATCGCCCGCACCGAGGCCGCGGGGAAGTGGCGCGCCTCGAGGATCTCCAACACTTCGCGTCCCACGGCGCCCGTGGCGCCCACGACCGCTACCCGATAGCCCGCCATGCTCCACCTCCTGCGTCCGCGCCGCGGCTCCTACCCGTCGAGCACATGCTCAAGGCCCTCCACCAACTCGTGCAGCCCGCCGACGCGCTCGATGGCGAGCAAGAGGCCCGGCATGAACGACTCTTCGTTCATCGAGTCGTGCCGGATCAGGAGCGTCTGCCCGGGACCGCCGAACAGCACCTCCTGGTGCGCCACGAGGCCCGGCAGCCGCACGCTGTGCACGTGCACCCCGTCGATCACGCCGCCGCGCGCGCCCGGAACCATCTCGACCTCGGCGACGGCCGGCGCGGGGGCGTCGCCGCGGGCGGCCGCAATCAGGTGCGCCGTGCGCGCGGCCGTGCCGGACGGCGCGTCGCGCTTGCGGTCGTGGTGCAGCTCCGTGATCTCCACGTGCGGGAAAAACCGCGCGGCCCGCTGCGCGAACTCCATCATCAGGAGCGCCCCGAGGGCAAAGTTCGGCGCGAGCAGCACCCCGACGCGCTCGGCGCGGGCTCGCTCGCACAACCGGGCGAGATCGTCCGCCCGCAGCCCGGTCGCGCCGATCACGACGGGCACGCGCCGGGCGAGCGCGACCTCGGCGTGCGCCGCGGCCGGCTCCCCGCGGCTGAGATCGACGAGCACCGTCGGACGCGCGCTCGCCATCAGCGCGGTGAGGTCGCTGCCAATCGACACGCCGAGCGCACCGGCCCCGGCGACGACGCCCGCGTCCTGCCCGACCGCCGCCGTGTGGCCGAGCGCCCCCACGAGCTCCATGTCGTCCCGCCGCGCGACCGCGCGCACCGCGGCCCGGCCCATCCGGCCGGCCGCGCCGGCGATCACGACCCTATGCTCCGGCATGCGCACGCACCTCCGCGTCCAGGCTCCCGGCCAGCCCGGGGTGCTCGTCGAACGGCCCGATCGCCGCCAGCGTCACCCGGTCGGGGACGAACAGCGTGCCCGCGACGCGCCGGACGTCGTCGCGGGTGACCGCGTCCACCGCGCCGATGATCTCATCGAGGCTGAGCTGCCGCCCGAAGTACTGCTCCGAGCGGGCGAGCTTGCTCATCCGGCTCCCCGGCGTTTCCAAATCCAGCATCAGGCTGCCCTTCAGCGACTCCTTCGCGCGGGCAATCTCCGCGGCGTCGAGTCCATCGCGGGCGCGCGCCAGATTCTCGAGCACGAGGTGCACGACTTCGCGCGCGCTCGCCGGGCTCGTGCCGGCGTACACCACGAACGCGCCGGCGTCCCGGTACGCGGCGTGGTACGTGGAGATCGAGTACGCGAGCCCGCGCTCCTCGCGGATCTCCTGGAACAGCCGGCTGGACATCCCGCTGCCGAGGATCGTGTCCAGCACGGCGAGCGCGTACCGGTCGCGGTGCGCCTGCGGAAACCCCGGGACGCCGAGACACAGGTGCACCTGCTCGATGTCCTTGTGCCGAAACGCCACCTCCGCCCGCGTGACCGGCGGCGACACCGCCGTCGGGACGCTCCGGCCGTCCCAGGCGCCGAGCGCGCGTTCGGCCAGCTCGACGATCGCGTCGTGCGACAGGCGCCCGGCCGCGGCCAGCAGTGACACGTTCGGCCGGCAGTACGCGCCCAGGAACCCCATCAAATCGGCGCGGCTGAGCCGGGCGACCGTCTCGTGGATACCCGCGATCGGCCATCCGAGCGGGTGCTCGGGCCACATCGACGACGCGAACAGATCGTGCACAAGGTCGTCGGGCGCATCCTCGTACATGTGGATCTCTTCGAGGATGACCTGCCGCTCGCGCTCGAGCGCCTCCGGCTCGAACGCCGGGTGCAGCAGCATGTCAGCGAGGACGGCCATCGCGTCATCCAGATGGTTGCTCAGGACGCGCAGGTAGTAGCAGGTGTGCTCCTTGTCCGTGAACGCGTTCAGGTGGCCGCCGATCGCGTCCATCGCCTGGGCGATCTCGAGCGCGGACCGGGTCGCGGTGCCCTTGAACAACGCGTGCTCGATAAAGTGGCAGATCCCCATCTGCGCCCGCTGCTCGTGGCGCGAGCCCGCGCCGATCCACACCCCGAGCGAGGCGGTGCGCACGTGATCCATCGGCTCGGTGAGCACCACGAGGCCGTTCGGCAGTTCCGTCCGCCTGTACAGCGCCTGATCCACGACCATACGACCCGCCGCGCCTCCGTCCGCCTGCTGATCCGCGCGCTGCGCGCGGTCTCGCCGATAACCGAGAAGCCTCCTCGCGGAGGCTTCTCTCACGCCAGGCTCCCGTGCGTCGACTACGAACGAGGCTTTCGAAACGGCCGCTGGGGCCCGCGGTCGCTCCGCGGCCCGCGGTCCGGGCGCTGCTCGAACCGGCTCGGCGCCGCAGGCGCGTCGACGGGGGCCGCGTCCGCGTCCCCGTCGCCCCCCGGCGCCGGCTCGTCGTCCGGAATCAGCCCGCGCCGCGTCAGGTTCACGCGGCCGAGGTTGTCGATCTCCTTGACCCGCACCTCGATCTCGTCCCCGACCTTCACCACGTCCTCCACGCGACCGACCCGCTGGTTCGACAGCTCGGAGACGTGCACGAGCCCTTCCTTGCCCGGGAAGATCTCCACGAACGCGCCGAAGTTCATCAGGCGCGTCACCTTGCCCTTGTACACCTCGCCGGGCTTCGCTTCCTTGACGATATCCTCGATCATCCGCTGCGCGCGCGCCGCGGCTTCCTCGTTCGCGGACGCGATCAGCACGCGGCCGTCCTGCTCGATGTCGATCTTGACGCCCGTCTCCGCGGTGATCCGGTTGATTACCTTCCCGCCGGGACCGATGACCTCCCGGATCCGCTCGGGGTTGATGTGGATCGTAAAGATCCTCGGCGCGTACGGCGACAGGTTCGCGCGCGGCGCCGGCAGCGTGCGCTCGATGAGGTCCAGGATGACCATGCGCGCATCGCGCGCCTGGGCCAGCGCCCGGGACAGAATGTCTCGGGACAGCCCCTTGATCTTGATGTCCATCTGGAGCGCCGTGACGCCGTCGCGCGTGCCGGCGACCTTGAAATCCATGTCGCCCATCGCGTCTTCGATCCCCTGGATGTCGGTGAGGACCGCCGCCCGCCCATCGCCCGCGCCGCCCGTGATGAGGCCCATCGCGATGCCGCCGACGGGCTTCTTGATCGGGACCCCGGCATCCATCAGCGCCAGCGTGCTGCCGCAAACGGAACCCATTGACGTCGACCCGTTGCTCTCAAGCACGAGGGACACGAGGCGCAGGGTGTAGGGGAACGCTTCCTCCGGCGGGATCATCGGTTCGAGCGCCCGCTCGGCCAGCGCCCCGTGGCCGATGTCGCGGCGGCCCGGCGAACGCAGCGGACGCGCCTCGCCGACGCTGTACGGCGGAAAGTCGTAGTGGTGGAGGTACCGCTTCCGGTCCCGGAGGCTCAGGTCGTCGATGATCTGCGCGTCCTGACCGGTCCCGAGGGTACAGGTCGTGAGCACCTGCGTCTGCCCGCGCTGAAACAGGCCGGTCCCGTGCACGCGCGGCAGGAGGCCGACGTCCGCGCTGAGCGGCCGGATCTCGGTGAGCGTCCGCCCGTCCGTGCGCACCCCTTCGTCCAGGATCATGCGCCGGACCTCGGCCTTCGTCAGCGTGTCCACACAGTCGCCGATCACCCGCGACTGTCCGGGAAACCGCTCGGCGAGGCGCGCCTGCGTCTCCAGAAAGATCTCTTCCACCGCGGCCTCACGGTGGACCTTGTCCGCGCTGCGCAGCGCCGCGGCGAGACGGTCCGCTGCGACCTCGCGCACCGCGGCCTCGATCTCGGAGGGGATGGCCGCGAGCTTGGGCGTGATCTTCGCGCGGCCGGCCTGACGCACGAGCTCGTCGATCGCCCCGATCAGCCGCCGGATCTCGGCGTGGGCGAGGTCGAGGGCCTCGAGCAGCCGCTCCTCGGGCACCTCGCGGGCGCCAGCCTCGACCATGGTGATCGCGTCACGCGTGCCGGCGACGACCAGATCGAGGTCGAGGGTCTTCTCGTCGATGTCGCGCAGCGACGGATTGATCACGAACTGGCCGTCCTTGAGCCCGACGCGCACGGCCGCGATCGGGCCGTCCCACGGGATCGGCGAGATCGCCAGCGCCGCCGCCGCTCCGGTCACGGCCAACACGTCGGTGGTATGGTCCTGGTCGGCGCTGAGCACCGTCGCCACGACCTGCACGTCGTTGCGGAAGCCCTTCGGGAACAGCGGCCGGAGCGGCCGGTCGATCAGCCGCGACGTGAGGATCGCCCGCTCGCCGGGTCGTCCTTCGCGCTTGAAAAAACCGCCGGGGATCTTCCCGGCGGCAAACATCTTCTCTTCGTAGTCGCACGTCAGCGGGAAGAAATCGATGCCTTCCCGCGGGGCCGACGACATCGTCGCCGTCACCAGCACGACGGACTCTCCCCACCGCACCACCACGGCCCCGCTCGCCTGCTTGGCCAGCCGACCGGTCTCAAACGACAGAGGGAGGCCGGCCACTTCCACCTCCACCCGCCCGGTCTTCATCGCTGTGCTCATCCGCGCGCTGCCCTCCTCATCCCGCTCTCCCACACCCCTCGGCCGGCCGGGGCGTCGCCCCGAGACGGACGCCGTCCGGCTGCCGCTGCGCTACCGCCGCAGCCCGAGGCGCTCCACGATCGCCCGGTAGCGCGCGAGGTCGTGGTCGCTCAGGTACGTCAGCAGCCGCCGCCGATGCCCGACCATCCGGAGCAATCCGCGGCGCGAGTGAAAATCGCTCTTGTGAATCTTCAGATGCTCGCTGAGGTGATTGATGCGTTCGGTCAGCCGGGCGATCTGCACGTCCGGGGAGCCACTGTCGTTTGGGTGCCTCCGGAACTCTGCGGGCGACAACGCGTGCGGACTGCCCTCACCTTCGGTACTCATGTGCTCCACCTCCCAAGATAGGACACGACGATCGGCCGAGACACCGCCGGAGCTGCGCATGTCCCCGCTTCACGACGCTTTATTATACCACAACACAATCCCATCCGACGGACGCGCCGCCGTCCGGGTAGTGTCAAGTGTTTTGTGTAAATTCCCGTGAGAGAGAGCGCCTCGCCTGCCGGACATTCAGAGCCTGAACGATCGCATAGATAATCCGATCACAGCTGGCCACGTTCGTGAAGCACGTCATGGGGCGCGTGCGCCGGCGGACTTCGCGAAACACCCGTTCAATCGCGTTCGTCGTGCGCACCCGGCGCCAGTCCGCCTCGTTGACGGCATAGAAGCTGAGCAGAGCGTCCTCCTCGCGCGTCAGACAGGCGACCGCCGCGGGGGCGGTGGCCTGCCAGGCCTGGACCCACTGGCGCAGGAGGCGGCGCGCGGCGTGGGCGGTCGGCGCCTGATAGATTCGGCGCGCCATGCGCAGACACGCGTCCCGGTCCTTGACCCGCAGCCGATTGGCCACGTTGCGGAGGACATGGACCCAGCACGCTTGGCGCGGGACGTCCGAATAGACCAAATCGAGGGCGGCATGGAGGCCCCGCTGGCCGTCCGTCGTAATCAGCTGCAACTGCTTCCCGACTAACCCGCGGCAGGCCAGCGTCGTGAGAAAGGCTTCCCAGGTGGTTTGGGTCTCGTAGCGGGCCAGCCGGAAGTCGATCAGGTCCCGCTGCCCGGTCGGCCGAATGCCGTAGGCCACGAGAATCAAGCGGCGCTTGCTCCCCGCGAGCCCTTTCACCCGGAGGCTGACGGCGTCGAGGAACAGATACTGATAGTGATCGTCCAGCGTCCGGTGGTGGAAGGCCGCCGCGGCTTGATCCAAGGCCCGGGTGATCGTCGAGACGGTCGTGGGGCTCACGACATCGTCGAGGAGCTTGGCGAGGACGGGCCCGACCTGGCGGGTGGAGAGGCCGCCGAGGAAGACCGCGCGGACGAGCGCGTTGACGTCACTGGTGCGGCGCTGATAGCGGCCGAGCACCGAGGGCTGGAACCCACTCTGGCGGGCCCGGGGAATATGGAGATCGGGGATGGTGCCCCACGTCGTCACCAAGCGGCGGCGGTAGACGCCATTCCGATACCCCTGCCGGTCCGGATTCCGAGTGTACCGGCCGGCATTCAGATGGTTGATCAACTCGTCATGCATCCGGTTCTCCAGCAAGAGCTTGACCGTGCGGAGCGTCTCTCGGGAGACATCCCCCCACAGGGTCGCTTCATCCTTGACCTCCTTCCAGAGATCGGCTACGGTGAGATCGGTCAGTGGTCGCACACTGGCCATGGGCGTATCCCTCCTTATGGTTGGTCAGGTCGGGGTACGCCCTCTCTTTTCGGGCTCCTGCTTTTACACACAATACCGTACACTACCCGCCGTCCGTCCCGTCCGTCCGTCGGGGACCCGCGTCTCCACCACGACATCCGCACCGTGGCGCAGACAGCCGCACCGCGGCGTGGACGACGCCTCGGGCGAGCAGCGGACGAACCCGGGCGAATGTCGGGGGCCGACCCGCGAGCGTCGAGCCCGGTGGACGCGGTCGCGCTCCCCCCGGGGCGCGCCGCGTCCCGGGCTCTTAGCAGCCGACCGGCACGCAGGCCGTGGCCGCCTGTCCGGTGTTCCAGTTCATGCTGACGATGAAGGTCTCGCCGTTCAGGATGCCGGCGTCGGCCGACGGCCACGACACCACGATCGCGCGGTCCGTGCCGCCCTCGTCGCTGGGGACCGCGATCAGCTTGTACGTGGCCCGCGCGGGCGTCCAGTTCCAGTACTTCCCGGCGGACTCGTTGAATCCGATCTGCGTGTTGCTCAAGCAGGCGGTCGGGTCGTTCGGGTGTGCGAGGTGACAGCCGTAGGCGAGCGTCCGCCACTCCTGGGCCATGGCGCTGGCCTCGTCGACGGCGGCGTTGTTCCGGGCATTCAAGTAGGCGGGCATCATGAGCGAGACTAGCAGTGCGAGGATCGCGGAGCACACCAGGATCTCGATCAGGTGGAATCCGCGCCCGGTTGCCTGCCGCTCCGCCGATGTTGCCTCCGCCCGCCGCCGCATTGCCAGTCCCCCCGCCCTGTCTCGACCCTCTTTCGCACTCAGAATAGACGCGGAGGGGCACCGGGTAAATGGGAACTTCGCCGGCGAGCCGGTACCTATGCCCTAGCCTGTTCGGTGCGCCGGCCCTGGCCCGGCGCGGGTTGAGACGGCCGTCAGCGGACGCGTTCGAGGTAGGTCCCGGTGCGGGTATCGACGCGAATCGTCTCCCCGGTCTCAACGAACAGCGGCACCTGTACCACCGCCCCCGTCTCCAGGGTTGCCGGCTTGCTGCCGCCGCTCACGGTGTCGCCGCGGACGCCCGGCGCGGTGTCCGTAATCCGCAGGTCGACCGCGGTCGGCAGCTCCGCGCCGATCGGGGTGTCCTCGTGGAACACCACCGTCACGTCCATGTTTTCACGCAGGAACCGCACCGCGTCCCCAAAGATCGCGGCCGGGAGCGAGATCTGCTCGAAGTTGGTCTTGTCCATGACCACATACTCGTCGTCACTGCCGTAGAGATACTGCATCGTCTTCTTCTCAAGATAGACCAGCGGCACTCGCTCGCCGGCACGGAACGTCCGCTCCGTGGTGGCGCCGGTTTTCGTGTTGCGGATTTTCGCCTTGACGTAGGCCGGGCCCCGGCCGACCTTCACGTGCTGCTGCTCGACGACCACGTACAAGTCGCCGTCGAGGAGAAAGTGGACGCCGGAGCGGAAATCATTACTCGAGATCACGAAGCATCACCTCACGCGAGTGTACCGACCGCCGGTGCGGCTTGTCAATCAACGGGGCCGGTCATCGCTCCCGGCGACCGCGACACCGGAGCGATGCGCGCACGATCGCGCGCGGCGCCTTGATCACCGTCGAGATTCGGGCGCTGGCCGCGGCTGCGGCATCGCGGCATCCCGCCGCGAACGAGCCGGGAACGGCGTCAGGCCGACAGGATGCGCAGGTCCTTCGGCGCGTGCGTGAGCACCCGCCCGCCGTCGGACGTCACCACCACGTCGTCCTCGATCCGCACGCCGCCCCACCCCGGGACGTACACCCCCGGTTCAATGGTGATCACCATGCCGGGCTCGAGGGGCACGTCCATCCGCTGCGATAGCGATGGCCCTTCGTGGATCTCGAGGCCGATCCCGTGGCCGAGGCCGTGCCCAAAGGCGTCCCCGTATCCGCCGGCCTCGATGACGCTCCGCGCGGCAGCGTCGACCGCGCGGGACGAGACACCGGCCCGCACCGCGGCAAGCGCCGCCCGCTGCGCCTCGAGCACCAGGGCGTAGATCTCGCGCTGCCGGGCGTCGGGCCCGCCCAGCACGACGGTCCGCGTGCAGTCCGCGGTGTACCCCTCGATCACCGGGCCGTAGTCCATCGTCACAAAATCCCCCGCCGCGAGCACGCGATCGGTGGGCCGGCCGTGCGGAAGCGCCGACCGCGGTCCGCTCGCGAACACCGTCTCGAACGACAGGCGCTCCGCGCCCGCGCGCCGCAGAAAGATCTCCAGTTCGGCCGCGGCCCAGCGCTCGGTGATGCCGGGGCGGAGCACGGTGAGCATGTGGGCGAATCCCGCGTCCGCCAGCTCCGCGGCGCGCTGGATCGCGGCGATCTCGGCGTCGTCCTTCACCCACCGCAGCCGGTCCACGTCGCCCAGCGGCACGAGCTCGCTGGCGGCGAATTTGCCGCGCCAGCGCTCCACGTGCGCGAACGGGACGAACTCGGATTCGAACCCCACCCGCCGCGCCCCGCGCGACCGCACCGCCTCGGCCAGCGCCGCGACGACGTCCGTCCCGGCGCGCAGCACCTCACACGCGGGCGCCTGCGCGGCGGCCTGCTCGTAATAGCGGAAGTCGACCGCGAGCAGCGCGTCACCCGCGGTCACACACGCGAGGCCCGCAGACCCCGTGAACCCGGTGGCGTAGCGTCGGTTCTCCGGCTTGAACAACAGCAGGCCGTCCACGCCCGCGTCGGCGAGGTAGCGGCGCGTCCGCGCAAGGTGGTCGGCCATCAGAGGTCCCACCGTCGATGCGCGCGGGTCACCGCATACCCCGGAGCACGACGCGCTCCACCATCCGCACGAGTCGCGTCAGCACGAACTCGTGGCCACCCTGCGGGCGGACCAAAATCGTGTACAGCCCGAGGCCGTTTCCGCCGAGCACGTCGGTGAACACCTGATCGCCGACCAGCGCGGTCGTCTCGGTGGTGGTGCCCATCATCGCGAGCGCGCGCCGCAGCTTGCCGGGGAGCGGCTTCCACGCGTCCGTCAGCACCGGCACCTCGAGGGCGCGCGCGAGCGCCACGACGCGGGCGCCCCCGTTGTTGCTGACGATGCACAGCTGCAGGCCGGCGGCGCGGGCGCCCTGCACCCAGACGCCGAGCGCGTCGGGGGCCTCGCGGACCCCCCACGGAACCAGGGTGTTGTCGAGGTCGAGGATCAGGCCCCGGAGACCCCGCGCGGTGAGCTGCCGCGGATCGACGTCGTAGATCGTGTCGTGCCGAGCCGCGGGCTGCAGCCAGGGGTGCACCGCGTGCGCCTCCGGGTTAGTGCGCGGTCGATCCGTGGTCTTCCGAGGAATGCTCGTGGTCCGCGCCCGAGTCGTCCGCGGGCGCTTCGTCCTCGTCGCCGTGCGACTCCTCGAACGCCTGACGCACCCGCTCGAACTCGGCGTCGTCCTCGATCGTCACGAGCGCCTCGTCTTCCATGCGAAAGATCACGGCCGTGTCGGCGTCTTGACCCGCGGAAACCGGCTGCAGGATCGCGTAACGCTGTTCCCCGACGTCGAGCACGTCCACCACGCTGAACTCGTGCTCCGCGCCGTCCTCGTCGAGCAACTTGATGACGTCCTCGTCCTCACCCACCGTGGAACCCCCTTGCGTCTCGATCGCCGCGCCGCATCGTCCCACCGAACTCGAAGCCCGCCGGACGCGGGGGAACTTCCCTCGCCAACTTCACCGCCTCCAGCGAGCACGCGTGCCCGTGAAGCACGACGAAGCAGTCCCGGCGGGCGCGAACGCAGAAAAAGAATAACACTCGACCGACGCGAGTGTCAACGCGGCGAGACGCGTGTGCGCCGCGCGCATCATGTACGGACGTCGCACGGGACTCGCCGCGGCGCCGATCGACGGGGGCACGAGCGGTGCCGCGTCCGCCACGGCTCGGAGTCCGCCGCGCTACCGCACGGCCGCGGCGGTGCGGTCGAACTTGGCGACCCACACCTCGCGGAAGTCCGAGAGCGAGCCCTGCCGGTAGCCCACGTGTTCGAGCCCACGCGAGAACGCCTCGAGGCTGCCCGGCGGCCAGGGCGTGCTGAACACCAGCCACACCCGCCGGTACGATCCTTTTACGATCAGGGCGATCGCCTCCCGGATGCCCGGCTCGATGTCGCGCTCCGTCCATCCGTGCGATGACGGCGTCACAAACAACTGGGGGGCGCGCGGCTGGTAATAGTAGTCGAGCGGCTCCGACATGACGCCCGGGAAGTACACGATGATATCGCCGCGGCGGATCTCGGTGCGGACCAGTTGCGCCGCGAGGTCCCAGCGGTACGGCAGCATCGACGCGTCGTTCACATTCGCGACCACCGGGATGGCGAACGCCAGCACCAACCCGCCGGCGATCAGCGGCAGCACCAGCCGGGCGCGAGACCCGGGGCGCGCGGCGCCGCCCGCGTGCACGATCCCGGCGGCGAGCAGCAGGGCCGCGAACGGTTCCACGAACACGAGATGGCGAGGAAACGCAAACTGCCGGCCCACTGCGAGCGACACCACGACCACCAGAACGATCGGCAGGAGCCACGACAGCACGATGAGCCCGCGCGCGCGCCCGTTCACACGGCCGAGCACCGCGACGCCGACCGCGAGGAGCACGCCGAACGGAAACAGCAGCACGGAATAGGTCGGGAACGGCACGTGGCCGATCGTGAAGTAACTCCCCGTATCGAACAGGTACGTCCCGAACGTCTGCGACGTCAGGAGGCTCGCCAGCCAGTACGGATTCACCGGCGTGCGCCACGCCCACGGCAGGCGCTGCGGCAGCGTCACAATCACGGGGATCCACGGCGCGTACCAGGCGAGCGCCACCGCGCCGGCGAGCCCCGCGCACACCGCCGCCCGCCTCCACGGCAGGACGGATGCCAGCCACAGCACCTGCGCCGGCACGAGGAGCCACGCGTAGTAGCTCACGTAGCCCATCGCGGCGACGCTCGTCCCGTACAGCGCCCACCGCCACCACGGCGCGCCGGGGTCCGCCGCGCGCCACACGCACCACGTGGAGACGAGCGCCAGCGCGGTGAGCGGCGCGTACATCCGCAGCTCGTTGCTGCTGAAGATCTGGTACGGGTGCAGCGCGACCAGCGCGGCGGCGACGACCCCGATCTGCGGCGAGCACATCCGCCGGCCGACGGCCCAGGTCAGCGCGACGGCCGCGACGCCGAACAAGAGCGACAACATGCGCATCGCCGCGAGCCCGGTCCCGAACCAACGGATCCACGCGGAGAGCAGTGCGTAGTAGCCGATCGGGTGGGAGTCGTTCGTCTTGAAGAACTCCCACAGCGCCGAAAACGTTTGTCTCGCGGTGTTGAGGCTGAAGGCTTCGTCGAACCACAGCGGCCGGACGCTCAGGAGGTCGAATCGAAGGGCGCACGCAACAACCAGCACCGCGCCCAGCGCGAGCGGCTCCCAGTACCGAACGAGCACTGCGGGGCACCGCACCCACACGGTCCCGGCCGCGCCGACCGCCGGCGGCTGCACCAGCGCGCCCGCGGACCAGCCCGCGCCGCCATCCGCTGCCACGGGCGGCGCCCCCTCCGAACTCGGCGCCGTCATACGTTGCGGAGAGTCACGCCCGCGGCGAAGCCGTCATCCAGCCCGCCCGCTCATTTAACCTGCGGGCGCGGCCAGACGCACCTCGACCGTCGAGCCGTACTGATCCAACTGCACCACGCCGTGCAGCGGGTCGATCGCCAGCACCCGCACGCCGGGCGCGAGCACGTCTCCGGCGGACACGATATGACTTCCGTCTTTATCCACTAAGATTGCGACCGCCCGCGGTCCGCCGAGGACCCCGGTCAGACGGTACAGCGGCGCCGGCGGCGCCGATGCGGTGGGCGAGGACGTTCCGGGTCCCCCACCGAGGCCCGGCGGCAGCGGCGGCACGGGCGGGAGCCCGGCTCCAGACCGCGATCCTCCGGCGGCGGGCCTGCTCGGAGTCGGCCCCGACCCAACGAATACGTAGCCCGCGGGCGCCTCGAACGGATCCGGCCGGCCGGCCGCTGCACCAGCGCTTGCCGCCGGCGCTGCCCCGTTCGCCGCGGACGATCCCGGCGGAAGCGGGAGTCCGCCCGACGGGGACGTCGGTGTCCCGCCGACCCCGGGCGGCAGCGGCACGCCTGACGTTGGCGGTGTCGACGGGGCGGGCACACCGCCAGGGGCGGTCGCCGCGGTGCTGGGGTTCGGAGTGGCGGGCACGACGGCCTGAGGCGGCGCGGACGGCACTCGCTTGTTCGCCGTCTGATAAATTCGGAAGAACGCCACGCCGATCAGGAGGAACGCGATCACGGCAGTCGCAGCCGGTTGCTTATATGAAAACTCGCGAATCCGATTCAGCACGGCAGTCCGACCTCCGGCGTCACCACAACCAGGTTATATACCATCTTACCAGATCGTTAGCCGCAAAGACAGCGATCAGCGCCCCCACCGCCAGCGAGGGACCGAACGGGATGGTCTGCTTCCGCGTCCTCAGGCGCAGGACGATCAGCACGATTCCCACCAGCGCCCCCAGCGCGACGGCCAAGAACAACGCGACGATGATCGCCGGGCCGCCGAGAAACGCCCCCATCATCGCCGCCAGTTTCACGTCACCGCCGCCCATGCCGCCGCGACTGACGATCGAGATCGCGAGAAACACGGCCGCCGCGCCCGCGGCCGCCTCGAGCGCCGACAGCCCCACACCGGCGAGCGCGCTGGACGCCAGGCCCAACACGATTCCCGGATAGGTAACTGCGTTCGGGATGATCCCGTGTTCGATGTCGGTCCAGACGACCACCAGCAGCAGGAACGCCAGGAGTCCGAAGCGGAAGGCGTCGAGGGTCAGGCCGAAGTGCGCGACAACCGCGACCGCGAGGAGGCCCATCGTGACCTCGACCAGGAGATAGCGGACCGGAATGGGCGCCCCGCAGCTCCGGCATCGTCCGCGCAGCACCAGAAAGCTCAGGATCGGCACGTTGTCCCAGGGGGCGATCGTCGTGAAGCAGGCGGGGCAGTGAGACCGTGGGGCGACGATCGACTCCCCGTAGGGCAACCGGTGAATCAGCACGTTTGCGAAGCTGCCGAACATGGCGCCGAGGATGAAGGAGAGCAGCAGGGTCGCGCCGGTCATGCCGCCGACGCCCCCGGGGTCCTACCGGCCGTGCGCTCGCTCCCAGACATACTGTCTTGTGACCGCCCCCATTATGCCTAGGCGTTTGGACTGGCACGAAACCGGATGACGCGATATAATGGCCACGATCATACTATACGACACGGCACCAGTCGAGCCCAGACCGAGCGGGGGGAACCGATGATGGGGTCGCCGCGCGTCTTAATCTTAGTGGCCGGCGCCTGCGTGGCACTCGCGCTGTGCGCCCTGCCGTACCGGACGCCGTTTGCCGTGCACGCCGACAGCCCGACTGGGGTCGTGCCAGGGACATCGGTCGGCGGCATCGCACTCGGCGCTGATATCAACTCGGTGATCTCGCGGCTCGGACCGGTCACCCAAGTGCGGCTCGCGGGGACGGACGGAACCCTGGCCTACGTCTTCGACCCCTACGGCATCACCGCGTACGTCACCAACGGCGTGGTGGTGGCCCTGACCACGACGAACAGCGTCTTAGTCGACATCGACGGGATCCACATTGGAACCCCCGCGGCCAGCCTCACGCACGCGCTGGGCACCACCTCCACCGCGGGCGCGGTCGAGGGCATGCCCGGCGTGCTCTACAGCTCGCTTGGGCTCGGCTTCGGGCTCGAACACGGCGCGGTCGCCGCCGTGATGGTTTTCGCGCCGCTCGCGGCGCCGCAGCCGCAGTCGGTGCCCGCCGCGCCGTCCGTGAGTTCGGTCGCGGCGCCGGCCGGGGCCGTGACGGCGGGTCCGACCGCCCCCCTCCCGGGGACGGTCCCGCAGCGGGTCGGCCCAACTGATGCCACCATCACGACGATCCCGGGGGTGGCCGGCGTCACCGGACTCCCGGATGTTCGCCACCTGCATCCGTTTTCAGCCGAGACCGACTACCTCTCGACCTCGGGGTACCTCCGCTACGTCGTCTACGGCATGACGCGGGTCTGGATCTCCTCGGAGGAGAGCGCGCGGTTCGTCGCGAGCGACGCCAGTCCGGCCGCCCCGTAAGGGACGGCACCTCCGGACGTCAGCAGCTCCCGGCCGCGTGAGAACGGTATGGCCTACACGGTGCAGGCATCCGGCCCTGCAGAGGGTGCCGACCGGCTCCGGGAGGCGCAGCTGGCGCTCAGGCGTCTCGCGACCGCCCTGAAGGCCAGCCAGCTCTACAGCTTCCAGCACCGCAACACGATGGAACCGGTCGACCGATTCCTCGAGACGGTGGACAGGTACATCGAGCAGTACGGCCCCCTCGTGCTGGAAGTCCGGCGCTCGTCGTTCGTCCTGGACTTCGAGGATCAGGTCCGCGAAGATGCCACGGTCACGCCGCTTGTGTTCAGCCTCGATTCCCGCGGCGTCAAGCGCCTCTCGTTCCTCCGGGGGGTCGACGCGGACGAGATTCAGCATTTCCTCACCATCTTAACGATGCCCATCGGCAGCGTGCAGGCCGCCGGAGGCTTCGCCCCGCTGCTACGCGACCGCAAGGTCGAGCACATCAGCTTCCAGGAGACCGGGGCGGTCGCCGACCGCCTTGAGGCGCCGCCGAACATTCCGGTCGCGCTCGATCGCTCCGTTGAGCGCGGGCCGCGGCGCGAAGACATGCCCCAGCCGCTGCACGATCCGGAGCAGGCCGTGCGCCTGCTCAGCACCCTGCTCGCTTCCGGCGCCTCGGCTGCGCCGCCGGATCGCGCCGAAGCCGCCTACGCGGGGCTGCGCACCGCCGAGCGCGCGATCGTCAACGCACTGCCTCAGGACCGGCCGGGCCTGTACCGGAACGTGGCCCAGGCGCTCGCGGCGTCTGTCGGACCCGACGCGGATGCGCTGCGGGCGCTGATCGCGCGGCGCGCCGCAGAGGATCCGCTCGCCGCGGCGCTCCAGAGCGCCGGCGACGCGGCGGTCCCGACCGCACCGAACGACTCGGCGGAGGTGCTGCCGGTCGAGACCGCGCTGCCCGCGCCCCCCGAAACCTCGGAGCTGACCGATGTCGACGAGGCCGGGATCCGGCTCGAGGGCATGCGCGCTCTGTCGAACGTGCTGAGCGTGACCCGGCCGGAGGCGGCGGAGCCGGTCAAAACGGCGATCGAACGCGAGATGACCTACCTGCCGATGGATCGCGACTTGGGGCAACTCGCACGGCTGTTCATCGAGTTGCACGATGCGCTGCAGCACCACGACGCGGCGGCCGGGCATGCGTACCTTCGAAAGCTCCTGCCGCGCGAACTCATGATGCGGTTCGTCGACCCGGCGTCGGCGGGCGACCGCGAAGCGGCCACCGCGGCGGTCGACGAGTTCTGGGACGCGCTGCGGGAAGATCTGCTGCCGGTCCTGCTGGATACCCTGGCCACCGAGGAGCGCTCAACGGTGCGCAAAGCGATCTGTCGAACGGCGGCGCGCATGGGCCGCGCCGACCTGGCGACGGTCACTGCGCGGCTCGGCGATCCTGATTGGCGGCTCGTCCGCGGCGCCGTCGACGTGCTCGAAGAGATGCACGAGCCGGGGACGCTGCGGCAGATCGGACGCCTCCTGCAGCACTCGGACCTGCGCGTGCGGCGCGAAGCCGTTCGCGTCCTCGCCACCTGGGGCACCCCCGAGGCGATGGCGCTGGTCAGCGCGACGCTGCTGGAAGCGGACCCGGAAACGCGCCGGGCCGTCGCGGCGCAGCTCGGCGTCGTCGGGACGCCCGAGGCCCAGACCCTCCTCGTCGAGGCGCTGAGCGGCCACGAGCCCCTGCCGCACGAGTTCGCGGTCCACCTCGAGATCATCGTGGCGCTGGGCCAGATCGGCACGCCCGAGGCGCTGCCGGCCCTCGAACCGTTCGTCAGAACGTCGATGCCGCTGATGTCCCCGAAGCAGCGCACGCTCCGCCGCGCCGCCGAAGAGGCGATCCGCGAAATTCAAACTCGCGCGCGGCGGACCGGCGCGTCGCCGGTGCCGTGATGGCAACACGCGACCCCGCACGCTTGGCGGCCCACCCGCCCGAGATCCCGCACCGGCAGTTGCTGTCGATTCTCAAGCTGTTTGTCTCCGCCGGACGGAACACCCGACTCTACCCGCCCGGGCATCCGACCGTGATGTCCGCGCTCGACTCACTGGCCGGCGTGGCCGCGACGGCGCTCGAGCACCGCCGCGCGATCCGCTACGACATCTGGGGAGGCACGGTGCTCGCCAACCGCCAACCGCTCACGGCCGATCCCCTCTTCATCGCCGAGTTCACGGCGCACGCGGTCGCGCACGGGGTGGGCAGTCTCGATCTGCTCCGCGGCGTGACCCGCGACGACTTCGCGCGGACCGCGGCCCTGTTCGCGATGGAACCCGAAGAGCTCATTATGGAAGGCGGGCTCCGCGACGCCGTCGCGGCGTCGGGGATCACGCAGATCGTCTTCGGACCGCCCAAGATGTGGGGCTCGTCGCAGGAAGACGTCGTGCACGGGACCCCGGTGGACTTGTACCGGTGGGCGGCGGAAACGTATGCAGAGACCGCCGCCGACGCCCGGACCGAGGGCACGCTGGACCCGCTCCGCGCGCAGTTCGTCATCGAGGCGCTCGTGCAGGTCCTCGCGCGGTCTCGGGCGGACGTCGCCCGGCTCGTGGCCTCCGGCGAACACAGCGAGGACAGCCCGTACCATGCCGTCAACGTCGCGATCCTGTGTCTCATGCTCGGGGCGCAGGCCGGCCTCACCGACCGCGCGCTGCAGGCGCTCGGGCTCGCCGGCTATCTGCACGACCTCGGGTTCGCCGCCTCCGAGCGCGTCCCCGTCGCGGGCGGAGAGCACGCCGAGCCGTGGCACGCCTACGCCGGGGCCTACCTCCTCCGCGACGCGACCGGGTGGGATCGGGCCGCCACGGTCGCCGCGTTGGAACACCATGCCCACGAACGCGGCGGCTATCTCGCGCAGCACCCCTTCTCGCGCGCGGTCGCGATCGCGGACGCGTATGACGCGCAAACGAGCGCACGCGCGCCCCTGCCCCGGCGCCGCCCGCACGCGATGATGCGCGCGCTGCTAGCCGAGGCCGGCACGACGTACGATCCGGGGCTCGTCGCGGCGTTCGTGCAGGCCTGGGGCCTCTTTCCCGTCGGCACCGTGGTCCGGCTGGACGACGGCCTCGTGGGGGTGGTCGTGGCGGAGTCGGAGCAGCCCGACCGGCCCGCCGTCCGGGCCGTAGACGTCCACGGAAAGGCGCCACGGGGTATAATAATCGAGATGGGGGGGACTCCCGAGCGGCAGATTACTGCGGAACTTGACGGGCGGGCGATCGGCACGGATCCCAAGATGGTCGTGATGCCCGGATGAAGCGGCGGCCCCGGTGTCCGCGGGGAGCGCGGGTAGGGCATTTGGCCGCCACCCGGCCGAACAGCCCATTGCGGCGGAAACCAAGAAGGCGTAGCCTACAGTCGGCGGCGAATCCACGGCGGGCGGGTGGCTCTGACAGGACCGGTATGGTGACTCGGGCATGGTGAGACAGCAGCGCAAGCGCATCGGGGAAGTCCTGTCGGAGATGGGACTGGTCACCCCGGAGCAGCTCAACCAGGCGCTCGAACGACAGCAGCGCACCGGTGAGCGGCTGGGTCGTGCCCTGGTCGCGGTCGGGGTCAGCGAGGACCAGATCGCCCACGGCCTCAGCCACCAGCTCGAGCTGCCGATGATGGATTTCCGCCATCAGGACATCGATCCGGCGGCCGTCGCGCTGCTCCCCGAATCGCTCGCCCGCAAGTACAGCGTCCTTCCCATCCGCCGCGAGGGTACGCGGCTGATGCTCGCGATGTCCGACCCGCTGGACGTCGTGGCCCTCGACGACGTCGCGATCGCGACCGGGATGATCGTCGCGCCGGTGGTCACGACGGAAACCGAGATCGCGTCGGCGATCGAGATCTCGTACGGCATGGGCGACCGCGCCAAGGGCCTGCTCGAAGAGATTGCCGCCCGGCCGGGCGCGATCTCGGAAGCGGAGGAAGACGAGGACGTCGGCTCGGCGCTCGAGCGCACCGACGCGCCCGTCATCCGACTTGCCGACCTGATCGTGTCGCGGGGAATGCGGGACCGGGCGAGCGACATCCACATCGAGCCCATGGAGACGTCGGTCCGCGTGCGGTACCGCATCGACGGCATCCTGCAGACGGTGATGACGATCCCGCGCAACGCCTCCGTCCCGCTGATCGCACGCTTCAAGGTGCTCGCGCGGATGAACGTGGCGGAGCGGCGGGCGCCGCAGGACGGCTCGTTCCAGATGGCGGGGAACGGCAAGACCGTCGACGTCCGGATGTCCTCGATCCCCACGGTGCACGGGGAGCGCGTGGTGCTGCGGCTCCTCGACAAAGCCGATACCATTCTGTCGCTCGAGCAGATCGGTATGGGGCCCGACCTGCGCGAGCGCTTCGAGCGGTTGATCCGGCTGCCGTGGGGCATCATCCTGGTCTCGGGCCCGACCGGAAGCGGAAAAACGACGACGCTCGTCAGCAGCATCGCGCAGTTGAACACGCTCGACGACAACATCATCACGGTCGAGGACCCGGTCGAGTATCAGATCCCGGGCGTCAACCAGATGGCGGTGAATCCGCGGGCCGGCCTGACGTTTGCGACGGCCCTGCGCGCCATCGTCCGGCAGGACCCCGACATCATCATGGTCGGCGAGATCCGAGACGTCGAGACCGCGGAGATCGCGATCCACGCCTCGCTCACCGGACACTTGGTGTTCTCGACAATCCACACCAACGACGCGCCGTCGGTCGCCACCCGCCTGCTCGACATGGGCATCGAGCCGTTCTTGATCACGTCCTCGCTCGTGTCCTCGATCGCGCAGCGGCTCGTCCGCGTGCTCTGCCCGCACTGCAAGCGCCCCGCCGCCGCCAGCACGGTCGAGGCCGCGGAGACGGAAATCCGCGCGGCCCTCGGCCCGGACGTGACGGTGAAGATCCACGAACCGGTCGGCTGCGTGTACTGCCGGTACACCGGGTACGCGGGACGTACCGGGATCTTCGAGATGCTCGTCGTGAACAACCCGATCCGGCAGCTCATCCTGCGCCGCGCGTCCGCGACCGAGATCCTGGAGACGGCCCAGCAGGCCGGGATGCGCACGATGCGGGACGACGGCCTGTTGAAGGTCGCCAGCGGTGTCACCACGATGGAAGAGGTGCTGCGGGTCACCCGGGTCGTCGATGTCGAGTAGCCGGGTGCTCGCGTTCGCGGCGGGCACGGCCGAGGAGGCCGTCGGACGCTGGCTGGCCGTCGGCAGCGTCGTGGCGTTCTCGGCGATCAGCCTCCTGCTCCCGACCAACGACCTCAAGGCGACCGCGGCCACGCTGGTCGTCGTCGGTCTAGCCCTCGGCGTCTTCGCCTACGCGCGAGCGGGGGGCCGCATCGAGCCGATGCCGCTCGACGTGCCCGCGCTGACGTTTCTCCTGCTGGCAACGCTCGCCACGGTGTTCTCGGCCAACTTCAAAGTCAGCTTCTTCCCCACCTCGATCCGCGGCGAGGGGCTGCCGGTGTACGCCGCCTATGTCGGCACGGCCCTGGCCGTCGCCCGGTTCACGCCGCGCGAGATCCGGATCGTGCTCTACGGGGTGTTTGCCACCGGCACATTGATGTGCATCCTCGCGATCGGCCAATACTACCTCGTGCCGCTCGCGCTGTGGATCGGCGGGGTCGGCCTGCAGTTTGGCCCGCGCGGATGGGGCACGCTCGCGAACCCGATTCTCCTCGGCGGCTACCTGTGCCTGGTGCTCCCGGTCGCGATCGCGGTGGCCGTCGGGACCCGCGGCCCGCGGTGGTGGGCGCTCGCCGGCGTCTCGAGCGTCCTGTACGCCGCCCTCCTCGCCTCGGAAACGCGCGCGGCGTGGATCCCCTTCGCGTTCGTCGTCCCGGTGCTCGCGTGGCTGCTGTGGGGCGGCGACCGCACCCCCCGGCTCCTGATCCTGGCGGGGCTGTTCGCCGCGATCACGGCGGTGATGATGCCGACCCAGCCGATCCCGCTCGCCACCCGGGCGCTGTCATCGTTCAATACAGGGGACACGTCGCTCAGGCAGAAGTTCTACATCTGGACGCACGTGATCCCCCTGATCGAGGAGCGGCCCCTGTTCGGCTGGGGCTTCAACAATCTCGCCGGCCGGCTCCCGGGGATCGGCACCGACGAGTACCGGCGGGTGATGGGCAGTGACGACGTGATCGTGGATATCGCCCACAACGACGTGTTGCACATCGCGTTCAGCACGGGCCTCGCCGGGCTGGCCGCGTACGCCTGGGTATGGCTGCTGACCCTGCAGTCCGTCGCGCGGATCGTGTGGACGCGCGCGCTGCCGGCCGCGGACGTGCGCTTTACTGCCGGGCTGGGCTGCGGGCTCCTCGCCTACTTGGTGTGGGCCCAGTTCGGGTGGACGCACATCGGGCCCGCGAATGTCTTCTGGACGTTTGTCGGCATCACCGCCGCGCTGGCGTCACGCCGGGCTGTCTCCACCGAGCCCGTCGTACCCTGGGCGGAACCGGGACCCGCGTAAGGGGGACAGCCGCCGATGCCTGTGTACCAGTACCGAGCGAGAGATCAGAGCGGCCGGATGATCGAAGGCACGATCCAGGCCGACTCGGAACGCGCGGTGGTCGCGCAGCTGCGCGAGCGGTCCTACATGCCGACCCTGCTGCGCGAGCAGATCGTCGCCCCGTCGGTCGGCGAGCAAGTGCGGACGATGACCGGGGTGCCGCGGCAGTTTCTGGTCGTCTTCACGCGGCAGCTGGCGACGATGGTCGGCTCGGGCCTCCCGCTCGTAACGGGGCTCGAAGTGGCCGCGCGCCAAACCGAGAGCCTGCGGCTGCGCGACGTGCTCGACGCCGTCCGCATCGGCATCGAGGGCGGCGGCACGCTGTCGGGCGAAATGGCGAAGTATCCGGCGATCTTCAGCCCGCTGTACGTCAACACCGTGCGCGCCGGCGAGGCGGCCGGCTCGCTCGACCGCGTCCTCAACTACCTGGCGGACTACGTCGAGCGGGACATGGAGCTGATCCAGCGCATCAAGACCGCGGCCGCGTACCCGTCCGTCGTCATGGGCCTCTCAATCGCGGTCGGGTTGGGCGCGGTGTTCTTCGTGCTCCCCACGATCACGACGCTGTTCGACACGCTCAACGTCACGCTGCCCCTGCCGACCCAGATCCTCATCGCGTTCAGCAAGGGGGCGCAGAAGTACTGGTACATCGGCCTCGCCGTGTTTCTCGCGATCGTGGGCACCATCACGGCGATGCGGCGCACGAACGGCGGGCGGCGCGTCGTGGACATGGTGCTACTGAATATCCCCGTGGTCGGAAAGCTCGTCCAGAAGATCGCGCTCGCCCGGTTTACCCGCGTGCTGGCCATGATCATCCGCAGCGGCGTCCCGATCGTCCAGGGATTGGAAATTATCGCCCGCGCCTCGGGCAACGCCATCGTCGCGCAGGCCGTGGAGAGCACGGCGGTCAACGTGCGAGAGGGGCAGTCGATCTCCGCGTCGCTGAGCCAGAACACCCTCTTCCCGCCGATGCTGTGGAACATGGTGGCCGTCGGGGAGCAGACCGGCGCGCTCGAAGAGAGCCTCGACAAGATCGCCGACTTCTACGACCGCGAGGTCGGCAACACCGTGGACCGATTCGCCTCGATTCTCGAACCGGTGATGATCGTCACCGTCGGCGGCATCGTCGGCTTCGTCGCCGTCTCGATTCTCTCGCCGCTCTGGCGCCTGCTGAGCGCGATCCACTAGGCGCCGCGCGCGACCCGGCCCACCGCTCGGTTTAGTGAGCAGTGTTCACGCAGTTTTTGACCTAGTCCTTTGGTACCAGATGACGCCGAAAGTCCCATTGCCAGGGTACAACGATATCACCTAGTCTCTGTATGAGGGACAAGAGGTGTCGTGTCGGTTGGCGCTGAGAAACTGCAAGCTCCAGCGATCGCCGCGAAGAGACAAAGGGGGGAACGGATCGATGTTGAATCGGATGGTTCGCAGCGCACGTGCACATGAAGAGGGCTTCACGCTAATTGAGTTGGTCGTGGTCGCGGCGGTGCTGGCTCTACTCGTCGCCCTCGCCCTGCCGTCCTATCTCGGCGCCCGCAATAAAGCCGCGATCGATGAGGCGAACGGAATGGCGCAGGAGTGGCGCTCCCTGGCCTACGGCTGCTATCTGCAGAACCTGACCGTGAACGCATGCGCGAGCAACGCGGCGATCGGGTTCAACGAGCAGTCGGGCAAGTACTGGAACTGGGTCTCCGGCACCCCGGGCGCGACCTACAACGTCGGCACGGTATCCGGCACCACCGCTCCGGACCTGACCGTGTCATGGCCGTCCAACAACGTCGGGCTTGAGAACGGCGAGACCTACACCGTCACGATGTTCGTCAGCGGCACGAGCCAAGGACAATCAAGCGCAACATGCCTTCCGGTCGGCTGCTAGGCCACACCGACTCGCTGTGGAGCCTCCGCCCCGTGGGCGGAGGCTCCTGTGGTTTCCCAGGGGTTCTTGTGGCACCGCGCGAAAACATGGGCATGCCGTCTAGACGCCTCGCGGACGTCCTCGCCGACGACTCCGGCTTCACGTGGATGGAGCTGCTCATGGCGTCAGCCATCCTGGCCCTGCTGGTAGCCATCATGCTCCCGTCGTATCTGGGGGCGCGAAACGCGGCCGCGATCGCCGAGGGCAACACCATGGCCAAGGAGTGGGCGGCGCTCGAGTATTCGTGCTACCAGCAGAATACTTATCCCAGTCTCGTGACGACCACCGGCATCAACTGCTTCACGAATACGGGGATCGGGTTCACCGAGCCGAACGGGAAGTTTTGGAGGTTCACCACCGGCACCGGGACAAGCCCCTACATCCAGTCGGCCTCCACCACCGCGTCGGGGTTGGGTCAGGCGATGGTTTCGTTCCCCTCCACGAACGCGGGCCTGGAGAACGGGGAAACCTTCACCGTCACCGTGTTCCTCACCGGGTCGACGCGGGACACCGTGACCATGACGTGCATCCCGAAGGCATGCTGAGGACGGCGGCAAGGCGAGCCCCGGACCGTGCCGGCAGGAATTCGGGGGCGGTCGACCCGAATATTGGCGGTTGGCGGCTTGTGTTGGCCGCGCCGTCGGCGACCGATCCCGATTGCGGGAGCGCCGGCGGACACCCAGGGGAGCGGTGCGACCCAATGCGACCGGACACCGTGCCTCGACAACCATGAACACGCACCCGCCTCGGCGCGTCTCAGATGCCGGTCAGAGGCGGTTGTCTGCCTGTGCCCGGTCAGAGCGGCCCCCCGTGCCGGCGGCGGTCGCGGGGTTCACCCTGATCGAAATCACGATCGCCGTCGCGATGTTCGCGTTTCTGGCGTTCACGACCGCCGAGTACTATCCCCTTGCCGGCCTGAACGCGCAGGCCGGGCGCAATACGAGCTTCGCGGCGCGGTTCGCGCAGGAATGCATCGAGGACATGAAGCTGAAGAGCTTCACCTACCTCACGCCGGTCAGCGGGACCGCCAACACCCTCTGCCTCAACACCAACCAGGGGGGAAGCGTGGGCACGAACCAGATCACCGCCAGCGCGGCCAACGTCGTGTACACGCTGACGATCAGCGCCACGAACTGCCAGGGGGTTGCCAGCAATCCGTGCAACTACCCGACCGCGAGCGGGAACGGCAACCCGAGCCTGACGATCGTCACGGTGGTCGTGACATGGACGGAGCCGGCGAGTCCCGGCTCGCTCACCACTCCGCTGACCCGGACCTACACGGTGATTACCATGCGGCACAACTTCTTCTGACGGGGAGCGGGATGATGATCAGCAGACGGCACGAAGGGGGCTATACGCTGATCGAGTTGCTGATCGGCACGGTGATCCTCGTGATCTTCGCGATCGGCACCTACGAGCTCCTGAACGCGTTGGACCGCGGCTTGGCGCTGCTGCAGGGGCAGCTGGAAGCCCAGCAGAACCCGCGCGCCGGCATGTCACGGCTCATCGCCGACCTCCAAGAATCCTCGTTTGTGACGATCACCCCGTCCTACTCGGGCCAGGCGACGTACACGCCGACGCTCCAGATCCAGGTGATCGGCGCGTTGTGCCAGTCGGCGGTCTCGGGCGCCTCCTCCGCCCTGGTCGACAACGCGAACGGCTTGGCCCCGGGCTTGCCGGTCACGATCTACTCCGGCACCCAAACGCTCAGCTCGACGTCGGAGAACATCCTGCTGACCAACGCGGCAATCTCCCAGGCCGGGTCGTGCGTTTACAACGGTCAGATCGGCAACGTGAACGTCGGCGGCAACTGGACGGCCTACGGCAACCAGGTCGCCTACACCCTGAATTTCCAGACGAACCTGAAGAACAGCTATCCGTGGGGCGCCCTGGTCGTGCCGGCCACCGTGGCAGGGTATACCAACTACTACATCACGTCGAGCATCCCCGCCCCCACCACCAATTACGGGGTCGGCCGGTTCGTGAGCCAGAGCGGCGGCACGGAGAACGCGAGCATCACGGGATTCTCGGCGCCGGGGTTTGGCTCCGTGCTGTCCTCGAACACCTCGGCGGGCTCCACGGTGGTCTCCGTGTCGGAGCAGAACAACGCCTGCCCCTTCACGATTGGGAACTTCGTCTATATTAGCCCGCAGTCTTCGCCCGTCGGGCCGCTGCAGGTGACCGGCGTCTCGACCGCCGCGCCGTCCAGCGCGACGTGTACGCTCGCCGTCTCACCCGCCGTCGCCACGGCGGAAAGCGCGGGGACCCCGGTCGAGACGATGCCGAACGCGAGCGTGCTCCAGCAGCCCGCGTCGGCCGGCGCGTCATCCATCACGGTCACGAACCCGATTCTGAACTTCTGTCCGTTCAACGCCGGGGATGTGGTCGTGATCGATCCGGGCCCGTACCAGGAGGTCCGGTCGCTCTCCACCAGCTGCGTGCAGGCGACCGCAGGGTTGACGACCTCATATAGCATCCAGCCGACGCAGGACGTGAACGCTGCGGCCCCTGGTCTCGGCGCGGGACCCTCGAGCGGATACGGATATCTCTCGTTCAACCATGCCGCCGGGGCCATCGTCCTGCGCAAGGGCACTTCAGTGGGCATGCAGAGTGGGTACCAGCAGAGCGAGTCGGCCGGAGGGTACGGCGCGACGCCGGCGTCCGACACCTACTTCAGCGAAGGTTTCGGCAGAAACTGACTCAAGTGTAACGGCCCACAACATCCGGCGGCCCGTACCCAGGCGGCAGGGAAAATCACGCCGGGACGGCGAATATGTGAGCGGGTGGGGCCAAACGGCCCCGCCGGGGGGAAGCCGTGGCGCTCGGAGGCAACGCGTCGACGGTCGGTGTAGACATCAGCAAGCGGTCGATCAAGATCGCGGCGGTGCGGCCGGGGCGTAAGCCTCAGCTGCTCTACGCGAGCGTCTTTGCCACGCCCGAGGGGGCCATCGAGGGCGGGATGGTCGTGGCGCCCCACGCCGTGGTGACCGCCATTCGCCAGGTCGTCTCCGCAGCCAAACTGCGGGGCAGCCGGGCGGTGATCGGGATGGGCGGCCGCAACGTCCTGATCCGCAACCTCACGTTTCCGCCGATGCCGGCGGAGGAACTTAAGGCGGCCGTCAAGTGGGAGGCGGAGCGGCACCTTCCACTAAGGATCGAGGACGCCGTGGTGGATGCGCAGGTCGTCCGGGAGGTCAAGACCGGGCCCCAGCGGCATCTCGACGTCCTGATGGCGGCCGTCCCCGAGCGGGAAGCCCTGGCCTACTACCAAATCATGACGCAGGCCGGCCTGGAGGTCGTCGCGATCGAGGCGACCGCCCTGGCACTGGCGCGCACGCTCGGCGACACGCCCCAGCCTACCGCGGCAATCGACGTGGGTGCCGAGAATACCGAACTGGTGATCGTACAGAACGGTCTGCCGCTGATCTGCCGGAGCATTCCTGTGGGGAGCATGCACCTGTCCGAGTCGGCTCCCGATGACGCGGTCGCGGCCGCCGCGGACGACGCCCCGACCCTCCAGAATCTGCTGGTGGGCCTGTCCCGGTCTGTGGATTACTTCCAGGCCCAGACGCAGGGGCAGTCGGTGGCGCGCGCGGTCCTGAGTGGAGACGGGGCGCTTCGACCCGGGCTGGCCGAGATGATCGCCGCAGAACTCGGCGTGCCGACGGAACTCGGCGCGCCGCTCTCGCTGTTTACGCATGGACGTGGGATCTCGCAGGAGCTGCTCGATCACGATGCGCCCCTCGCCGTCGCGGCGGGGCTGGCGCTACGCAAGGTCGCCTGAGGAGGCACGGCCGTGGAGTTCTCCCCAAACCTACTACCAGCAAGCCTGATCGAGGCGCGGCGTCAGCGCCGGCTGCAGCGGTTTCGCGCGATCGGCATCATCGTCGCCGTCGTGCCGATCGTGCTCGCGTACACCCTCATCCTGACCCAAACGAACCGGCTCGAATCGCAGGAGCGCTCGCTCGAGCAGCAGCTCGCCGCCGTGCGCCAGGACGCGAACGCGGTGCGGCAGCTCGAAGCCGACACCAACAACCTGCGGGGGCGCGAGCAGTCCTTTGAAAGCGTGCGCACGACGGTGTTCCCGTGGGCGGAGACCCTGACCTCGGTGACCAATCTCGTGCCTGAAGACGTGTGGTTCGAGACCGTCAAGGCATCCAACCATACGATTCTGATCGACGGGAGCACGCTGACCGACACCTCGGTACCGACGCTGGCCGCCAAGCTGTCAAGCGCCCAGTTTCTCAGCAACGTGCAGTTGCCCTACGCCCGCGAGTCGAGCGGGGTCATCGAGGGTGATCGCACCTATTCGTTCGAGTTCGAAGCGAATGTCGCCCAGCGTCCGGTGACCCCATGAGGCGGCTCACCGGACGTGAGATCACGATCGTTGCGGTCGGCGCCGCGCTGGCCATTGTCGTGGTGCTCGTGCTCGTCTTCTTCCGGCCGGCGGTCGCACGGCTGCAGGCGGCCCAGCGCCAGGTGGCGGCGTCCAGCCAGCAGCTCAGCCAGGACCAGTCGACCGCGGCGCGGCTGCCGCAAGCCAAAGCCCAGCACGCCGCGACCGTCGCCGCGCTCCAGCGGGCCGAGCAGCAGATCCCGAGCGATCTCGCCCTGCCGCAGATCGTGGCGCTGCTGGTCCAGGGAATCGACGGCGCCGGAGGCCAGTTCGTCCAATTGGAGTTCCCGCAGGGCGTCCCTGCCACTGCCCTCCCGGGGTCGCCGCTGGTCCAGGCGCTGAGCTTCACGATGATCGTCCGCGGCACGTGGCCGCAGATCATCGAGTTCCTGCACACCACCGAGGGCCTCCCCCGGCTGATCGCGGTCGACAGCGTGAGCGTCACGAAGGAACCCCTCCAGCAGGGCGCCGCCCCCACCGTGACGCCGATCCTGCGGGCGGAACTCAGCCTCCGCGCATTTGCGCTGCGCTAGTGCCGCGCCCCACGGGTGCGCCCCATAAGCTCAACCGGTTCAGTCGCCCCGAGACCCGCCGCCCCAGGTCTGCCGCGCATGACGCACGCCGCGCTCACCGCCGGGTGCGCGCCCTGATGAAATGGTAACCAGCCGAGCACGCCTCATGCCGAAGGGGCACGCCGTGCTGCTGGACGACCTGCAGGCCGCGGTGTACGCGGTCCCGGTGGTCCGGCTGCTGGTGCTGGTGCTGCTGTTCGTGCTCGCGGCGCTGTTCCCGGCGACCTCGCCGAGCCCGCCTCCGCGCCTGTACTTTCTCTTGTACGGGGCGGCCGCCGTCTACATGACGGCGTTCACCGCCTACGGGGTGTGGCATCCGGTGCGGGCCGCGGACGCCGCGCGCTGGATGCTCCCGTTCGACGCGCTCTTTCTCGTCGTTGGCGCACACGTCACGGGATTTCCGGTCGAGTTCGTGCTGCTCGGCTTCCTCCTCGCGGTGGCCACCGGGATTCTCGCCGGCCAGCTCGGCGGGCTCGCGATGGCGACGGTCCTGGCCGGCGGCCAGTTCCCGTTGGCGCCGGGGTCGATCTTTCCCGACCGCTGGATCTCCTGGTGCCTCCTCTGGGTGACGCTGATCGCCACCGCCAGCCTCGGCGCCGAGGCCGCGCGGCGCTTCGACGAACAAAGAGGCGTCTCGCGCACGCTGACGACGATCAAGGACATCGCCGCCGCCGGAGGCACGGCCGAGGCCGCCCTTCAGCACGTGCTGGATACGGCGGTGACGCACTTCCACGCGAACAGCGGGTCGTTCATGCTGCTGGACCCGACGGCCAAGCACCTGGAAGTCCTCGCCTCGCACGGATTGAGCGAGGCACACCGCCAAGCCGGGTCGCGGCTGGGCGAAGGGATCGCCGGCTGGGTCGCCCAGGGCGGACGCGCGGTGCTGCTCACCCCGGGGGTCGCCCTGCCGGTGCATCTCGAGCGCGAGGGCATCACGTCCTCGATGTGCATCCCGGTCGTCGTCAACCGGGAAACCGTCGGGCTCCTCAACCTCAACCGCTCGGTCACGGGGCGCCAATTCACCGTGACGACGCTGGAAGCGGCAGAACTCGTCGCCCAGTGCGCCGCCGGGCTCCTGGCGCGCGCCCAGCATGAGCGCGTGTTTGCCTTCACGCTGCACGAGCTGGCCGGCGGGTACGCGCGCGTCGGCTATGCGCTCACGCGCGACCCGACCGTCATCTGGCCCGCGCTACTCGACCTCGTCCGCTCCCTCACCCCGGCGTCGTTCGCCCTGCTCGCCACGGAGCGCGAGGACACCGGCAACATCGAGGTGGTCGCCGTGCGCGGCATCGGCGGGGCCGCGGCGCGGAGCCTCCTGCCCGAGCTCATCGCCTCCACGACGCGGAACGAGATCCGGGTCGCCCGCATGCCCGGCGCCTCCGACACGTCGGTGGCGTGCGTGCCGCTCAGCATCGGCGAGCGGACGATCGGCGCGCTCGGGCTCGGCATCGCGATCGAAGGCCGGTGGCACCGCGCCCTCCTGGCGGCGATCGGCGCGCACGTAGCGGCCGCGGTGGACACCGCGACCACCGCGCACCGGATCGCGGACATCGGAGCCGTCGAGGAGCGCCGCCGGATCGCGCGCGAGATCCACGACGGCCTGGCACAGACGCTCGCGACGGCGCTGCTGCAGACCGACCTGACGGCGATGACCGCTCAGGCGGACACCGCGCACGTCGGGGCCGAACTCAAAGAGACGCGCACCCTGCTCGAGCAGGGCATGCGGGAACTGCGGGAGTTTCTGGCCGACCTGCGGCGGCCGGTCCCCGTGGATCAGCGGCTGTTCCACTCGCTCGGCAACCTCGCGCGGGAGTTTCAGCGCCGCCATGAGCTCGACGTCACCGTGATCTCGACCGGCGACGACTCCACCCTGCCCCCCGCCGTGCGGCAGGCGGTGCTGGCGATCGCACGGCAGGCGCTGGTCAACGTCGACGCCCACGCGCACGCGAGCACCGCGGCGATCCACGCGGAGTCCGACGACCGCCACTGTGCCATCCGCGTGGCCGACAACGGCGTCGGCTTTGACCTCGAGGCCTATCGCACGACCACCCAAACAGGGTATCATTTGGGTCTGACCTCCATGCAGGAACGCGCGGCGCTGGTCGGCGGCACGCTCAAGATCGAGAGCGCGCCGAATCGCGGCACCACGGTTGTGCTGGAGATTCCGTTCGGAGGATCAGGGGGTTCAGATGGCTGACGCACCGCCACCGATTCGGATTCTGATCGCGGACGACCACGCGCTGTTCCGCCAGGGCGTGCGACGGCTGCTCGACGCGGCGCCCGAGCTCCAGGTCGTCGGGGAGGCGTCGTCGGGGCACGAGGCGCTGCGCCTCGTGGAAGAGCTGGCCCCGGACATCGTGCTCCTCGACGTGTCGATGCCCGGCCCGTCCGGGATCGAGGTCGCCCGCGTCATCAAGACCACGAGCCCCCGGAGCCGGGTGATCATCCTCACCGTGTTCACGAACGAGGAGTTTCTGTTCGAGGCGATCAAAGCGGGGGCGATGGGCTATCTGCTGAAGGACTCGTCGCCCGAGGAACTGCTGCGCGCCGTGCGGGTGGTGGCGGAGGGCGAAGGCCTGATCGCGCCGGCGATGGCCGCGAAGATCTTCAAAGAGTTCGCCCGCGCGACGGAAGACATCAAGGAGGTCGTGCCCCTCGTCACCCCGCTGACGCAGCGGGAGGTCGAGATCCTCCAGCACGTCGCCGCGGGACTGGCCAACAAAGAGATCGCGGCCAACCTGGGCATCAGCGAGCGCACGGTCAAGAACCATCTGAGCAACATCATGGAGAAGCTCCAGGTCAACAGCCGAACGCAGGCGGCCGTCTACGCCCTGAAGTCGGGGCTCGTGCCGCCGTCGGGCGGAACAGCGCGATGATGCCTTTCCACGGCCACCCGGGGGTTTCGTCCGGCCCGGACGCCGAGACGGGAGCGGACCGATGGTAGGCGAGACGATTCGAGTGCTCCTGGTCGACGACAACACGGAGTACCGGACCCGCCTGGTCAAGGCGCTCCGCCTTCAGCCCGGGATCGAGGTCATCGGGGAGGCCGCGAGCGGCCGCGAAGGCGTGCAGCTCGCGCGGTCGCTGCGGCCGGACGTGATGCTCATGGACTTTCGCATGGCCGGGCTCGACGGCTTCTCGGCCGCCGGCGCAATCATGCGGGACGTCCCCGGGACGAAGATCTTCATCCTGACGGCCTACGCCGGCGCGCTGGACGTGGCGAAAGTCGGCGAACGCGGCCTGCAGGGGCTCCTGATCAAGGATCAGCCGGTGTCGGAAATCGTGGAGGCCATTCGACGCAGCGCGGTGCCGGCCGGATAGCGTCCGACTCCGCCCTGCCCCCGCCCCCGGCGCCGACCGGACGCCCTGGGGGACCGGCGGATCGACGAACCAGACGACGGGCCCACGGAGCCGCCTGCATGACCGCCAAGGATCGATATACGGACGTGCTGCGCCGCGCGAAGCTGCGGGTGACCCCGCAGCGCGTGGCGATTCTGGAGGCCCTCGCGGCCGGCTCACACCTCGCCACGTGCCAGGACATCTGGGAGCGCGCGCACCGGCGGACCCGGGGGCTCGGGCTTGTGACCGTCTACCGCATCCTCGAGCGGCTGCGGACCGCCGGGGTGGTCGAGCAGATGGACCTGCGGGGCGCGGCGCACTTCGGGCTCGCCGACCGGCACCACGACCACCTGATCTGCGAACGGTGCGGCGCGGTCGAGGCGCTCTCCGATTGCGTCCTGGAGTCCCTCACCGGCGCGCGCCTCGGCGCCAGCGGATTTCTCGTGAAGGGACATCGCGTCGACCTGCTCGGCCTGTGCCGCGCCTGCCAGCGCGCGGCATCCTGACAGTCCCCCGCCCTCAGCCGCCCGCCGCGGCGGCGTCCGCCTCCGAGGACCGGCGCGGCGCGGTCTGCGGCAGCACCACCGTCACCGCCAGCCCACCCCCCGGCCGGTTTTCCGCGAGAATCCGGCCGCCGTGCAGCTCGACGATGCCGGCCGCGATCGTCAGCCCCAGGCCCACCCCGCCGGCATCACCGGGCCGGCGGATCCGGTGGAACTTGTCGAAGATGCGGTCGACCTCGTTCGGCGGGACCCCGGGCCCGCGATCCCCGATCTGGATCCGGACCTCGCCCTCCTCATACCACGCGCGCACGTCGATGGGCGTGTTCGGCGGCGTGTACCGGACCGCGTTGTCGACGATGGTCAGCAGCGCCTGAATCATCAGCACGAAATCCATCGGAATCTGCGGAAGGTTCGGCTCGACGACGATCCGCACGTCCCGTCCGTCCAGGGCGTCCCCCATCTGCGTCAGAACGGCGCCGACGAGATCCTCGATGTCCACCCGCTCGAGCCGCAGCTTGACCGCCCCGCCGCCGAGCCGCGTCATCTCGAGCAGGTTCCCGACCAACCGATTCAGATAGTCGGCCTGCTCGCGGGCCGCCTCGAGCAGTTCCCGCCGCGTCGGCGCGTCGAGCACCGCGTCCGCGTCGAGCACGCTGCTCAACGCCCCCGTGATCGACGCGAGCGGGGTGCGCAGATCGTGGGAGATCGAGTTCAGCAGCGCCGACTGCAGCTTCTCGGTCTCGCGCGATAGATCGAGGCGCCGGGACACGTCGGCCAGGTTCGCGCGCTCAATCGCGAGCGCCACCTGGTTGGCAAACGCCTGCACCAGCCGGCGCTGCTCGGGCGTCAGGGGCTCATCGGTGTCCGGCGGCCGCCGGATGCCCAGCACGCCGACGACGCCCTGAGCGGTCTTGAGCGGCAGGTAGCGTCCGCGCGCCCCGGGCAGCGTGTCGGTGCCGTACCCCGCCGGCTCCCCGTGCCGGAACGCATAGGTGGCGACCGCCAGCTCGTTCGGATCGAGCGGAAAGCCCGGCGCCACAAACGCCGGCCGGAGCGTTTCCCCGGACGGCAGCAGCACGGTAATGTCCCGATCAAATGTCGCCGCCATCTGCCGCGCGACCGCGTCCACGATGCTCGGCACGTCCCGGGCCGCGGCCAGATCGTTGCTCAGCGCGTAGAGCATCGTCGTGTAGGCCTCGCGTCGGCGCACCGCCTGCGCCTGCTCCCGGACCCGCCCGGCGAGGTTGCTGATCACCACCCCGACCAGGAGGAGCGCCGCGAACGTCAAGAGATACTGCGTGTCGGTCACATCGAACGACAGCCGCGGGGGCACCACGAAGAAATCGTACGCCAGCACGCCCAGCGTCGCGGCGACGACCGCGGGCCCCGTGCCCCACTGCACCGCCACCGCCACGACCGCGAGCAGGTAGAGCATGGTGAGATTCGCCGGCGCGATGAACGGCCGCACCAGCACGCAGCCGATCGTCACCAGACCGACGATCACGAGACTGTAGAGATACGGCGCGCGCGGAGCCGTCCGGACGCGCATCGGCCGCGCGGGCGCCGGGGCATCCACCGACCCGCCGACGACGTACACGTCCATGGCGCCGCTCCCCGCGAGGATCCGGCGGGCGGCCGAGCCCCGAAACCATCGATACCAGGTGGGCCGGTGCGAGACCCCGACAAGGATCTTGCTGACATTTTGGGCCCGCGCGTACCGGAGAATCTCCTCGGCGGGGTCGGAGCCGGGCAGCGTCACCGTCCGCGCGCCGAGCTCCTCGGCGAGGCGCAGCGTCCGCGCGATCCGGTCGAGCGCCGGCTCCGAGAGCGCGGCGTCCCTGCTCGTCTCCACGTGGAGGACGATCAGCTCCGCGTCGAGCCCGGACGCGAGGCGCCGGCCCGCGCGCACCAGCCGCTCGCCGATCGGGCTGTCGTCGATGCAGACGAGGACGCGCTCCCCCGCCGGCCACGGCCCGGAGATCGCGTGGGCGCCCATATACGCCCGCATCGCATGGTCGACCCGGCCGGCGAGATAGCGGAGGGCGATCTCGCGCAGCGCCGTCAGGTTCCCCGGGCGGAAAAACTTCTGCACCGCCTGGGTCGCCTGCTCGGGCACGTACACCTTGCCCTCCCGCAGGCGCTGCATCAACTCGTCCGGTGAGACGTCGACGAGCTCCACCTCGTCGGCCGTTTCCACGATCCGGTCGGGCACCGTCTCGCGCACCGTGACGCCGGTGATCTGTGCGACGACGTCGTTCAGGCTCTCGATGTGCTGCACGTTGAGGGTCGTATAGACGTCGATCCCGGCCGCCAGGATCTCCTCGACATCCTGGTACCGCTTGGGATGCCGCGAGCCGGGCGCGTTCGTGTGGGCCAGCTCGTCGACGATCGCGAGCTCCGGGGACGCGGCGAGCGCGGCGTCCAGGTCGAGCTCCTCCAACACGACGCCGCGGTACTCGACGCGCCGGCGCGGCAGCACCTCGAGGCCCTGGAGCAGGGCCTCGGTCTCCGCCCGCCCGTGGGTCTCGACGTAGGCCAGCATCACGCGGCGGCCGTGCGCCAGCTGCACACGCGCCGCCTCCAGCATCGCGTAGGTCTTGCCCACGCCGGCCGCGTAGCCGAGAAACACCTTCAGCTTGCCGTGGCGGCGGTGGCGCTCCTCCGTCTCCGCCTGCTCCAGCAGCGCCTCGGGGCGGGGCCGCTCAGGCTCGAGGACGCGCGCCACGCCTACCCCGCTCCCGAGGGCACGCATTCACGCGCGCGCACCCCGTCAACTCGCCACACGCAGCCGGTAGCCGACCCCGGGCTCGGTCAGGATATAGCGGGGCCGGGCCGGATCGGGTTCGATCTTGTGGCGGAGCTTGCTGATGTTCACGCGCAGCAGGTTCGTGTCCGGGTCGTAGCCGGGCCCCCAGACCTCCTGCATCAGGTGCCGGTGGATCAGCACCTTCCCGGCGTGCAGCGCCAGCGCGCGGAGCAGCGAGTACTCGATCGGGGTGAGCGAGACCGGCCGGCCGCCGACGGTCACGGCGCGGTGCGCCACGTCCACGACCAAATCGCCCGCCGTGATGACCGCGTCGTCGGCGGGCGCGGCGGCGTGGCGCAGCCCCACGCGGATCCGCGCGAGGAGCTCGCCGGTGCTGAACGGCTTCGTCAGGTAATCGTCGGCCCCCGCGTCGAGCGCCGCGATCTTGTCGTCGTCCTGGCCGCGCACGGACAAGATCACGATCGGCGTCTTGGACCACTCGCGGAGCTGGCGGGTCACCTCGATGCCGTCGACGTCGGGCAGGCTCAGATCGAGGATGATCAAGTCCGGTCGCAGACCCGCCGCCGTCTCGAGCGCCTCCTGGCCGCGCTGCGCTTCGAACACACGGTAGCCGTGCGCGGTCAACGAGACGCGGAGGAAGCGCCGGATCGCCAACTCATCGTCCACGACCAAGATACGTGGGCCGTCGGTACTCATCGGGTAGACCCACTACTCCTCCGCGCCGTGTCTTTCCTGCGCGGCGGACCGCCGCCGGTGCGCACGCGGGGTGGACTGGAACGGTCCACGCGGTGCACCGCCCGGCGCAGGAACGCCCGGCCGTGCGGTGAGAACCGAGCGACGCACCATCGGGGGTGATCGCGACGACGCACGCAGAGCTGGGCAGAGATCCGGGTGCGCGGCGGCAGGCCGGGCGCCGCGCCCGCGCGGCGCGCGCGGTGACGTGCGTCCGCGGGCCGCTCGTCGCCGGGCTGGTGCTCGCGCTCAGTCTCGCGGCGCGCGCGCAGCCGCTTGACCCGGGGCGCCAGCGTGTTCCAAGTGATCAACGTGGAGACCGCGACGTCGCGACCCGGCATCGCGGGCAGCGCGTTCTTCGTCGCCCCGGACGGCACGGCGGTCACGACCAGCCACGTCGTATATCCCTCCGCGCAGCACCCGGACCGCTATCAGCTGCTGGCGCTCGTGGGACAGGAGTTCTACTCGGCCAGCGTCGTGTGCGCGTCGGCCCTCCCGTACGACCCGACACAGCCGCCGCCGCTCACCGGGGTCCCGCTCGGCCGCGACGTCGCCGAAATCAAGCTCGGCCCATCGACGTTCCGCTTCACGACCTGGGGCTATCGCTTCCCGGGAGGTGAGTTCCTGACCGCGGGGACGGCGCACCGCGGCGCGCTGCCCGCATTTGCGGCGCTCATGGTCGGCGGGGGCCCCACGCCGGGCGGGCACGTCCGCGTCACGGGGTTCGGGCATCTCTCGCCGATCGCCTCGGAGTGGACGGCCGTCGGCGAAGCGCTGCAGCCGCGCCTGGCGCCGGACCGAACCAACCTGTTTGAGGTGCAGTTTCAGGGCGCGCCGCAGCCCGGCAACAGCGGGTCCCCGGTCCTCAACGACGCGAACGTGGTCATCGGGATCTGGACGTGGTACTACCGCACCCGTCCGGACACGGGGCTCGCACAGAGCGCCAGCGCGCTGCAGCCGCGTGCCGGTGACCGTCCCGGCGCCCTTACCGCGCCGGCGCGGCGCCGCGGAAAAACACGGCGACCCACAAGCGGCGAAAATCCTGGACGGGCCCCGCCCGATAGCCCGCGCGCCCCAGCCCGGCGGCAACCGCCTCGACCGTGCCGGTTGGCCACGGGTCGCTGAACACGAACCAGATCCTCGGGTAGGCGCGCGCGGTCAGGGTCTCGATCGCCGCCTGCACCGCCGGAGCCGCCCCGCGCTCGGTCCAGTGGAACGACGACAGCGGCACGTACGCGCTGGCCCCGAGGGGCTGGGATAGTACGTGAGCGGCAGGGCCATCGAGGCGGGCAGGTACACCGTCGCATCCTGCGGCCGGCTCTCCACCTGCAGGTACTTGGCCGCGAGATCCCACCGAAAGTCCATCATCTGCCGGTCCTGGACGTTCGCGACCGCAGGGATCACGTATGTCAGGATGAGACACGCGGCGATCAGCGACGCCAGCGCCCGCGCACGCCCGGAGAACGCGTCGCCCGCGTGCACGACCGCGCCCGCCAGCAGCAGCGCGGCGAACGGCTCGATGAACACGAGATGTCGGGGGAACGCAAACTGGAGGTGCATCGCGTACGACACGACCAGCACCAGCGCGAGCGGCACGAGCCAGGACGCCGCGACGAGCCCCCCGCCCCACCGGTTGGCCCGGTGGAGCGCGATGACACCGAACCCGAGCAGCGCCGCGAACGGAACGGTCAGCAGCGGGTAGTCGACGAGCGGCAGATGGCCGATCGTGAAATAGGTACCCGTGTTGAACAGGTACGTGCCGAAGGTCTGGGACGTCATCAGGCTGGCCACATAGTACACGTCCGGCGGCACCCGCCAGGCCCACGGCAGCCGGCCACCGAGCGCCATGACGGCCGGAAACCACGGAAGATAGCAGGCGAGCGCGACGCCACCGGCGAGCGCCAGCCGGGCGACCCCCTGCCGGCGCGGCAGCGACAGCAGGATCCACAGCACCTGCGCGGCCACCAGCAGGATTGCGTAGTAGCTCGTGTACGCGAGCAGCGCCGTGCCGATCCCGTAGGCGACCCATCGCCGCAGGTCGCCCGGCACCTCGACGGCGCGCGAGACCAGCCACGTGGAGATGAGCGAGAGCACCGTCAGGAGCGGGTACATCCGCATCTCGTTGCTGCTGAAGATTTGATACGGGTGCAGCGCGACGAGCCCGGCCGCGACGACGCCGACCGCCGGAGAAAACAGCCGCCGTCCGACAAACCACGTCAGCGCGACCGCGCCCATGCCCAGGATCATCGACGGCGCGCGCATCGCCGAGAGACTGGTCCCGAACCACCGGATCCAGACGTGCAGCAGCGCGTAATACCCGACCGGATGCGTGTCGACGGCGCCGACATAGGCCCAGATATCGGAGACATTGCGCCGCGCGACGCTCAGGCTGAACGCTTCGTCATACCACAGCGGACGAATCCCGAGAAGCTGCGCCCGGATGCCGAGCGCCAGGACACATACCCCCAGCAGGGAGTAGAACTCCCATCGGGCGATCGGCGCCTCGGCGAGCGGGCCCCGCTTCGGGACAGCCGCCACGCCCGGATGCGCGAGCGGCGAACTCGCCATCGGCGGCTCGGCTACGTCCTCGAGGCGCGCCGAGACCGGATTACGTGCATCCCGTGTGACGGGGTCCGCCGCTCAGTCAGCGCGGGGCCCGTCACGCAAGCCCATCTCGGATCCACAGCACGGCCCACACATACCACTGCGTCTCGGGGTACGGCGGAATGCCGCCCCAGCGCTCGACCGCGCCGCTGCCCGCGTTATACGCGGCCAGCCCGAGCGGCACGCTGTGAAACTCGGTGATGTCTTCGTGCAGCAGCCGCGCGGCGCCGACCACGTTTCCCCATGGGTCCCGGGGATCGACGCCCAACCCGGCGGCGGTGCCGGGCATGAGCTGCCCCAGCCCCATCGCCCCGGCCGAGGAGATCGATTGATGATTGAACCGACTCTCGATATAGACGACGGAGGCCAGGATGTTGACCTCGACGCCCTCGTGGGCCCCCGCGGTACGCATCGCATTCGCGACCCACCGCGCCTGATCGACGGACAACGACGGGTTTGTCGCGTGCACGAACCCCGTGAGCCCCTCGAGCGTGCCGACCTGCCACCGCGGCCGTGACACCGCGATCCCGAGCCGCGCCAGCCACTCGGTCGCGTAGCCAGCTTCCGCCATCGTAGGATGGCGCGCGAGTGGGACACTGGAACCACCGTGCCGCCACGGTCCGCTCGCCCTGGGCGACAAGCACGGCACCGAGCCACACCGCAGGGGTCGCCCACGTCGGGGCCTCCTCGGCGGCGTCGAGAAACGCCTCTTTGGCCTGCGGCAGCGCTCCGGCCTGGTATGCGTGCCACCCCGACATGACGAGGTCGTGGGCGCTGGTCTAAGCAGCCGCGGGAGCGAGACCGACCGCGCCCGCCGTGAGGACCACCGCGCGGCGAGGCCGACCAGTCGCTCCACGACGCCCCCGCGCGGCCGTCGCGGCGAATGCGTGGATGCTCTCCGATCCTATTCCACACGATCAATCCCCGGCTGCCGCGCCGCGCGGAGACCCGCCGGAACATCAGTGCGACGGGTCGGGGCCGGGGGCGCCGCGGGCGCGCGCCGGGGTCGCGGTGGCCAGAATGGTCGGCGTCATGATGATGATCACTTCTGTCTCCGTGTGCAACGTGTTCTGGAGACGGAACAGCGCGCCGATGAACGGCAGATCGCCGAAGTACGGCAATTTGGTCATCGTCTTCACGTCCGAGTATTTCATCAGGCCGCCGATGACGATCGTGTCACCGTCCGCCACCGTCAGCTGGGTCACCGCTTCCCGGATCGAGATGTTCGGCAGCCCGTTCGGGTTCGTCGGGGTCGGGGGCGTAAATGACGTCGCGGTGGTCACCACCGGGTGCACCGACACGCTGATCGTCCGATCCGCGTTCACCTTCGGCACGACCTTCAGCGTCACCCCGATCGGCTGAAACGTGATGGTCTCTGACGTGACCGGCGGGTTCCCCGCAGTCGTCGTGTTCGTGATCGGAATCTGGTCGCCGGCGAAGATGAGGGCCTCTTGGCCGTCGAACGTCGCGATCTGCGGATCGCTCAGCACCTTGGCGTGTCCCTGCTGAATGAACAAGTGGATCTTCGCAAACAGCGCGTCCCGCAGGATTGGCTGGATCGCGAGGAAGCCGGCCGGAGGCGCCGAGACTTCACTGAACTCAAACGGCGTCGACACGCTGCCAGACACGAGCGACCACTCCACGCCGAGGTCGGATATCGAATCGGCTCGTGATGTCGACGACCAGCGTCTGGACCAGGACTTGACTGAGCGGCACATCGAGTTGACGGAGCAGCGCCTGGACGGCGGCCTGCTGATCCGGCGTCCCCGTCACGATCAGCGAGTTCGTCCGGTCGTCGTACCCGATGCCTGCGCCGGTGCCTTGGAACAGCGCCACGAGCGCCTGGACGTTCTTCTGGACCGGCCCCGCGCCTCCCGAGACGCCGGACCCTCCCGCGGACGTCGCGCCAACCGACCCCACGAGCGGCTCCACGTTGGAGACTGGGGGCTGCAGATACTGCAGGCGATACACCACCACGATCGGTCCCGCCGGCGGCGGCGCCAGCTTGGACGCCGGCTCGACGATCAGGGTATCCCCGATCCGGCGCGACCCGAGTGAGTTCGCCTCGAGCAGGAACGTCAGCGTCTCCTCGCATGTGACGCCGACCAGGTGAATCGTCACCTGCCCGGCGATGGAACTGTCCGTCACGATGTTGATGCCGCACAGCCGCGCCAGCGCGTCGATCACGTCCGGCAGCGACGCGTTGCGCAGGTCCAAGTTGAGCAGGATGCCGCTCGGCCCGGTACTGGTCCCGATCTGCCCCTGCACCACGTCAATGCCGGGCGGGCCCGCGCTGACGGCACGAAGCGGCACATGGGAGGGGGCGGGTGTCGCCGTAATGCCCGAGGTCACAGCCGCGGGGATCCCGCCCGCGGCAGGCACGGCCGGGGGCGTAGACGACGGCGCCGCGGCGGTCGGCTCTCGGGCCCCCGAACGCGACCATCACGGTCGACGGAGCCGCCATCAACACGTCGGCCGCGGCCGGCCGAACGAGGACGAACACCACACGCACCACCGGCGGCCGGTCGGTGAACTGCGAGACGCGGATCATGTCGACCGGCCCCTTCTTGACCGACAGGACATCGCGGGGGAGCCCGTCCGTGGCATCATGGACGTCGACCACGATCCGATCGGGATCACCGAGGGTGAAACTACGGTACGCGACCGGTCCGGTCGCCTGGATGCCGAGCTCGAGACGTCCCGCCCGACTCAGAAACGGAAATGTTGGTAACCGCCGGCGGGCCGGCCGCAGGTGCCGGCGTCCACACCAGGCCGACCACCAGCACGAGGAGCAGTGCGCCTGCGATCATTCTTAGCGTTACGGTGTGTTTCACGGAGCTTGACCCCCAGGTCGTTCCCCAATGAGTGGTCCCACCCAGCACGCGGTTGCGGATCGCGTCCCTCGCCGCGCAACAACTTGCCGATTCCGGCCGTCTTCAGTGTCGGCGCCAACCGACGCACTACGCCCGGCGTCCATACACCAGCGACATGCCCAAACTCTCCGGCGTTCGACGAACCCTTGTTTCGCTCCTCCTACCTCAAATGCCCCACTTCCACGCGTTACAGACGGGAGTGGACTCTAGGCCAAGGACGGCTCCCCCAACGCCCGCCCGCTCGCTTCGACGATACAGTAACCCCGACGAGTATAACATACTGTCTACTTGAATAATACGTACCTCCAGCCCCCTTCGGCCCCCCACGGCCTCCCAGGGCCCCTCTACCCGGATTTCCTGTGTGGCTACGGACTGAGAACCCCGCGGAAAGGCACCTGACACGGCGGATGCTCGGGGGGATCGTGCGGCTGACGGCGCTGTTCCGGACCCGCGGGATAGCAGCCGGCGATCGTGGCGGCCAACGAGGGCGGGAAGGAGGCCGAGGGGGACGTGTCTGAGAAATCAGTGGCCAGCGCGACCATGTCCGGGGTTGGGGGTTTCAGACGGGCCCGAACCGCCTTTCATGGGGCCGTCGGTCACACTCGTCCCCGAAGAGCCAGTTGGATTGCTTCAACAGAAGGTGTCCCAGCACAGATAATGGAAAATCCGCCCAAGAGGTGTCGGGCGCCACGGAGGCCACCGCGTGTACGGGAGACTGGCACACCGGGCATTCAAACTGATGGCCGCGGCTCCGATCGACGGCTGCCTCGTCGAGTTCGGAGTGTACCGAGGAGACGGGCTGCTCACGATGGCCCGTCTCGCGCGGCGGTATCTTGCACCGCCCCCCCTCATGTACGGGTTCGACTCGTTCACCGGGATGCCGCCGACCGAGGTCCCGTTGAGGTCGATCCTCCGGCAGGGCTGGGCCGAAGGTGTGTGCTCGGACACCAGCGTGGAGCTGGTGCAGGACCGCCTGCGCGCGCACGGAGTGTCGGCGAGGTTGATCAAGGGCATGTTTGGCGAGCTCGCGCCCCTCCGGGAGTACGGGATCGAACAGGTGCGGTTTGCCGTCATCGATTGCGATCTCTATGAAGGATTCCGTGACGCCCTCCGCCTCCTGACCCCGCACGTCCGGGTGGGCACGGTGCTGATGTTCGACGATCTCATCCCACCCACGGACCACCGGCACCAGAGCGTTCGAGAGCACGGCAAGCGCGCGGTGGAAGAGTGGGAGCACGCGGTCGGCATGAACCTGCACCTCATCCGGATCGACGCGCCGATGGCGCTCTGCGTGTTGGTGGACGAGGCCTACCTCGAGCGCTACGCACGGGCGATCCTTCCGCTCAAGCGCGACCAGTGGGGGGACCTCGCGACAAGTTACGCGAGGCAGTACCTGGGCGATGGAGGGCTCGCGCCGCTCAAACGCGTGCGCGATTCTCTCCGCGGGCTTGTCCGTCGTTATTGAGTTTTGCATAAACAATGGAATGGCCATTTCACTCCGGCAAGGAAAGTTGGCCTAACCCCCCTATTCGGGTCGGCTTTTGCGCAGAATTTCCCGACGATGTTCCCGGCATCGTTGATGCCGAGGGGGAGAGTCTGGTTCCCTGGCGGATCGAGCACCGTGATCGAGTATGAACCCGTGGTACGCGTCGGAGCGGCGATGCCCGCTCTAAGCCGCTCCCGCGGCGCCGCACGCCGGCGCCAGGGATGAGCTAGCCTCGACGGGAAGAAGCCGGGCGACCTCGACGCCAGTCCGCCGAACTGCCACGCCCGGGTGCTTGACCACACGGTGCTGAGAGGAGACCTACGGTGCTGATCGTCGACGCGCACTTGGATCTGTCCATGAACGCCCTGCAGTGGAACCGCGACCTGCTCGCATCGGTGTACACGATCCGGACGCAGGAGAATTATACGCCCGGCAAGGGGCGGGGGCGCGGCACGGTCGCCTACCCCGAGATGCGGCGCGGACGCGTCGCCGTCAGTTTCGCGACCTTGATCGGGCGCTCCACCGGCCGCCCGGTGCCGCACATCGATTATGCCACGCCGGCACAGGCGCACGGCGCGGCGCAGGGCCAGCTCGCGTACTACCGGGCCCTGGAGCGGCAGGGGCACGTCCGGATCCTCTCGGACACCCCCGCCCTGGACGCGCACGTGCGCGACTGGGAAGCGTGGGACGGCGCGCACGCGGCCGCGGACTGGACCGACTCGCCGCCGCTGGGATTCGTCATCAGCATGGAGAGCGCGGACCCCATCGTCGAGCCTGCCGAACTTGGGGCGTGGTACAGCGCCGGGCTACGGCTGATCGGGTTGACGCACTACGGGCCCGGGCGCTACGCGGGCGGCACCGGCACCGAGACCGGGCTCACGGACCTCGGCGTCGCGCTGCTCGGCGAGATGCGCCGGCTCGGCGTGATCGTCGACCTGACGCACTCGTCCGATCAGGCGTTCTGGGAGACGCTCTCGCGCTGGGACGGACCCGTCATAGCGAGCCACAATAACTGCCGGACCCTAGCGCCGCATCAGCGCCAGTTCTCCGACGACCAGATCCGCGCCATCGTCGAACGCGGCGGCGTCATCGGGGCGGCGCTCGACTGCTGGATGATCGTCCCCGGATGGCGTCACGGCGATCCCAACGACCACATCACGCTGCGCGACGTCGTCCGGCACATCGATCACGTCTGCCAGGTGGCCGGAAGCTGCCGCCATGCGGCGATCGGCACCGACTTGGATGGGGGATTCGGGCGTGAGGGGACCCCGCATGACCTGGACACGATCGCCGATCTCCAGCATATCGTCGGCCTGCTGGAGGACCGCGGCTACCCGCCCCGGGATATCGCGGAGATCATGCACGGCAATTGGCTGGGGTTTCTGCGCACGGCCTGGGGGGCCGCACCGGGCGCCTAGCCGTACGCGTGCTGCGCCGGGGCGCACGGCGGCCCGATCGTAAGCAGTCAGACCCCCCGCCGGAAACGCAACGCGGGCGCCAGCCGTAACCACGCCGGCGCCCGCGCGACTCCGGCGGGCTAGGACGCGGTCACCGACCGCGCATCGAGATCCGCGGCCCGCAGCGGCCCTGCGAGGCGCCGCAGCGCGGATGCCAGCAGGCGCGACACGTGCCGCTGGGACACCCCGAGGCGTACCGCCACTTCGCTCTGCGTCAATCCTTGATAGTACAGGTAGTACACGACCTGCCGCTGGAGCGCGGCGAGGCTGTCCATCGCCTGCAGCAGCACGATCCGGTCCTCGACCAGCGTCTGCCAGGAGCCGTGCGGCTCCCGGACCGCCACGTCGTGCCGGAGTTCCTGGTCCTCGGGCAGCTCGTTGATCGACCGCACGCGTCCCTGGTGGTACGCCTGCAGGATCTCCGCGACGCCGTCCTCGGTCATGTTCATCCGCACCGCGATCTCCGCGAGCGTCGGCGTCCGGCCCAGCTCCTGCTGCGACCGCGCGACGACCGCCGCGAGATCGCCGTACCGCTTGCGGACCCACCGCGGCCGCCGCACCGGCTCGAGCCCGTCCCGCAGGAAATGCCGGATCTCGCCGGCGACGTGATGGAACGCGTACGTCTCGAACTTCACCCCGCGCTCGGGATCGAACGTCTTCACCGCGTTGATCAATCCGATCGTCCCGATCTGCGAGAGATCTTCGAGCGCCGCCCCCGGCCGGACGTACCGGCGGGCGATCTTCGACACCAGCGGCAGGTAGTGGCAGATCAACTCCTGCTGCAGGCGCCGCTCGCCCGTGCGGCGGTACTCCCGAAATCGAGCCAGCTGATCTGGCTCGGACCCTTCCGCCGGCTCCGGCGCCGGCATCCCCTCGCTCTGGATCTTCACCTGCGCGTGCTCCCCCCGTGCCATCGGTCCTCTCCCCCCTCGTACGGCCGTGCGATCGATTACCCCGCCGACCGCCCCACCGGCGAAAATGCGCGCATGCGCATGCGCACGTCGCTCGGGCTCTCCGCTGCGTCCAGGCAGGTTTCCGCCGTGATCATCCCGCGCTGGAACAGTCCGTACAGCGCATCATCAAACGTCTGCATCCCCGTGTCGTGCGCCTCCGTCATCGTCTGGCGCAGCTGCATGAGCTCGCCGCGGCGGATCAACTCGCGCACCCGCGGGGTTGCGCGCAGCACCTCCACCGCCGGCACGACGCCCGTCCCATCGGCCCGGGGCACCAGGCGCTGCGAGATGATGCCGACGAGGATCGTCGCCATCCGCTGGGACTGCATGTCCGACTCGCCGTCGCCGGGAAGCATGTGCAGGACGCGGTCGAGCGCCTGGCTGGCGTTGACCGCGTGCAGCGTACTCAGCAGCAGGTGCCCGGTTTCGGCGAAGTACACCGCGGCGGTCGCGCTGGCGGAATCGCGCATCTCGCCGATGACGAGCACGTCGGGCGCCTGCCGCGGCGCGCCGCGCAGCGCGGCCGCGAACGACTCGGCATCGGTGCCGACCTCGCGCTGGCTGACGGCGCTCATGTGATCGGTGTGGAGATACTCGATCGGATCCTCGATCGTAATGATGTGGCCGGGCCGGTTGCGATTCCGGTAGTCGACCATCGCCGCGAGCGTCGTCGACTTCCCGGCCGCCGCTGGACCGGTCACCAGCACCAGCCCGCGGGGTGCGAGCGCGAACTCTCCGACGACCGGCGGCAGATTGAGCTTCTCGAACGACGGGATCTCGGACCGGACCCGCCGAACGACGAGCGCGGTGGTCCCGCGCTGCTGGTAGACGTTGATGCGAAACCGCCCGAGGTTGGTCTCGGAGTACGCGAGGTCCGCGTGCCCGATCGTGCGCAGCGCCTCCCGATGGACGTCCGTCAGGATCGGCGCGACGATCGCCTCGACCCCCTCACGTGTCGGCGGGGCGAACTCAGAGGGCTGCGCCTCGTTCGCGATCCGGAGCAGTGGGCGCGGTCCCGACCTTGACATAGATGTCTGACGCATCGGACTCCTTCATCGCCCGAAGGAGATCGCCGAGCCCGTACACAGCGCGCGGCTCGCTCATCGTCGCTGCCCCTGCCCCAGACTGGACCTGGCCGGACGGCGTCGGCTGGAACGCTTCCTTGTCGTTCGCCCGCTCCATCCCGTACTCGGGATCGATCAGGCCGCGCCGGACCAGATCCTTGATCGAGTGGTCCAGGCTGACCATACCCTCTCGCACGCCGGTGTCGATGACGTTCGTGATCTGGAACGTCTTGCTCTCGCGGATCAGGTTGCGGATCGCGGGATTGCAGATCATCATCTCCACCGCGGCGACGCGCCCGCGGTCGTCCAGCCGCGCCACCAGCGACTGCGCCAGCACGCCGAGCAGCACCTCGCTGAGCTGGACCCGGATCTGGTTCTGCTGGTGCGTCGGGAACACGTCGATGATCCGGTTCACCGTCTGGGCCGCGCTGTTCGTGTGCAGCGTCGCCAGCACGAGGTGACCGGTCTCGGCCGCGGTGAGCGTCATCTGGATCGTCTCGAGATCCCGCATTTCGCCGACGAGAATGACGTCGGGATCCTCGCGCAGCGCGTTGACGAGCCCGGCCTCGAACGAACGGCAGTGGGGCCCGATCTCCCGCTGGTTGATGATGCACCGCTTGTGCTGGTGGACGAACTCGATCGGGTCTTCGAGGGTGATGATGTGGTCGGTGCGCGTCGTGTTGATGAGGTCGACCATCGCGGCCAGCGTGGTGGACTTGCCGGATCCCGTGGGCCCGGTGACGAGCAGCAGGCCCCGGTCCTTGCCGGCCATCTGCCGGAGCACCGCCGGCATCCCGAGGTCCTCGAGGCTCCGAATCTTCGACGGGATGAGCCGGAACGCCGCCGCTTCGCCCAATCGATCGTTGTAGACGTTGACGCGGAACCGGGCGACATCCTGGAGTTCCAGCGACAGGTCGAGGTCGTGGCGTTCCTCGAACCTGCGCCTTCTGATCGTCCGTCAAGACGTCGTACAGCATGCGGTGGACCTCGCCGGGCGTCAGCGCCTCGGTCGAGTCCACACGCTGCAGCCGCCCGTTGACCCGCAGCATCGGCGGTGAGCCCACGGCGAGATGCAGATCGGACGCGTCCCGCTCCTTCGTGATGATCAGCAGCTCGGTGATATCCATAGCGTGTGTCGCACCCCTAGCGCGTCTCGGTCTCGAGCGATCCGCCCGGATGTCTGTCTTGACCCGCAAGCCTTCGACCGTCCCGCGTCCACACTTCCGGGGAGACAAAAAAAGCCCCTCCGAGCATTCACGAGACGGGAGGGACCCGATCACGGATCCGACAACCCGGCTGACTTGCCGGTCCCGCCCCCCCTGCGGCGTACCCGGCCTGTCCCGTGGCTTTGCGTCCCCGGATCTCTCCGGGTTTGCCCCTACGGATTCGTAGGAACTATTCTGTTGCGATTAGTTAAGCATACCCCCAGACTGTTGTCAAGGCGTGGCCGCGCGCCAGCACCGGGCCGTTCACGGGACGCTCGAATATCGATTGCGCTTGCCCGACCCTGAACACCCATGTCGTCCGCACGACAGTCCGTAGTTGTTGGTCGCCGGATCCCACGGCGTGTCAAACGCGATCCCGAGCGAGTTGTAGATGAGTGCCTCGTACGTGATACCGCGGACTGTGTAGTCCGGGTCCTTGTACACCGCCGTGATCTGGTCCACGGTCGATCCTTCACCGAAATTCTCCGGCGTCCTATACTTCGGGCCGTACGTCCCGAGTGCCCACACGCTCACGAAGCCCCGCGGCGAAGCCACGATCAGCGGCGGATCGGTCCACTGATGGAAGGAAAACACTGCCCTGTCGGAACACCACCGGCACGGTCCCGATGGTAGGGTACTGCGCCTCGAATTGGGCCACGAGGTCGGGATTCTCGCGTCCAGGTTCCACTTGCCGATTGCCCTGCCGGGCAAGATTACAAACGACGCTGTGGCCGGGGAAAAGGGCACATACGGCAGCCTCTCTGGCGCCACGGCCTGGCCCCACGCCCCCGTCACCGCAAGACACAGCGCCAGCGCACTACCCGCAACTCTTGCCACCCATGTACCGGCTCTCATTCGCTATCTCCTCCCTATGCGGGGACGCTTGGTCCGCTCCCCCCTTGACCGTCGCCTGCTTCTCCGTCCGCTACCGGCTTCAGTGCGCCTGCGGACGACCTCACCGCCGGGGCTACGCCGCCGAACGCACGATCCCCTGCCGCCTCACGCGCCGGCCCTAGCCCGTTCCCAACGTGACCGCCACGATCTGCGGAGTGCCGAACAGCTGCCCGTTGGTGACACCGGGGCCCGGCACGGACGGTACGATCACCGTCGGCGACTGTCCCGGCATGACGTGGACGGTCGTCGAGCCCCCGTTCGAAAACGGGATTTGCACGGTGACGTCCCGCACCCACGCGGCGGGAATCGCGCCGGTACTCGTGATGCTGACAACCGCCTGCACCCCGTTCCCCGTCCCGACCGGCGCGCCCAACGCGACGTTCACCTGGACCTGACGGATCGCGAACGCGGAGTACTCCGTGAAGGGAATCGCGCGCGCGACCTCCGCGATCCCCGAATCCGCGGTTCCCTGGATCGTGTAGCGGGTGATCAAGTCGTTGCCGATGACCGTGCTGAGGCCGAAGGGCGCGGAGCCGCCGGGCGCGACCGGGCCCGGGACTCCCACCTGCTGCTGGATCGAGGCGCCGCTCTGACGGGTGAACGTCGCGGTCAGCGTCACCGGGGTGGACGGCCCGGCGCCCGAGTTGGCCAGCTGTCCGGTGACCTGCAGGACTCCCGCCAAATTGATCGTTTCCGCGAGACCGCGCACTGCGAGCGCGGCTCTGGCGGAGGGCTCCGTGGTTGGCGCGGGCGTCGTGGTCGGAGCCGCGGCACTCGCCTCGCCGGTGCTGGCGCCGGGCTCCCCGCCGCGCGGGGCGGTCACCGACGGGATCAGCGGGATGCGCTGCACCACGTACACGGCGGTCGCGCGGGAGTTTTGAAACAAGAAGCCGACCCCCTGGAACGGGAACAACACTGAGATGATGTTGTTGCCGATCTGGGTCCGGGTCATCGCCGTATTGAAGTCACCGACGAGCGGCACCGCCTGAGTCTCGGCCGTTCCCACGCCCGCGCCAGTCGGGGTCCGGAGCGTGGGATTCGTCGTAGTGAGCTGCGTGACGCCGATGGCGGCCATCGTCGCGGTGATCCGCCACCGCGGGAACACCAACTGGCCCCCCGGTCCTGGGACGGACGGCCCGAGGGCGGCGCGCAGGTCGCTGGCCTGCATGCCGAGGACGGCCGGTCCGATCGACACGCCAGGCAGGATGCCTTGGGCGCCCTCGCCCGACTGCCCAGACCCGCCCGGCATCGCCGGTATCGGCGCGGTCGGGAGGGGCAGCGCCGCACCACTCGGCAGCGCCACGCCGACCAGCACGCACACGGTGAGGACGCACACCGCCGACAGCACACGTCGGAGGCTCCACACGTCAGGCGCGGTTGGCGGCGATGCTGCCGTGCGACCCCGCGGTCCCGGCATGACTCTCCGGAGCCGGCCGCGCTCTATCGACGCGCGACGCCCTGTCATCACGTCCCCCCAGTTCACGGCCCTATTGTACCTCATCTACCCGGACGCGTCGATTGTAAGACGTCTCGCCCGGGCGTCGAGAAACGCCTGCAGCAGAAACACGGCGGCGACCCGGTCTCGGACGTCCCGGCGGCGCTCGCGCCGCGCGCCGGCTTCGATCAGCACCCGCTCCGCCGCCACCGTGGACAGCCGCTCGTCCCACAGATGGACGGGAAGCCCCGTCGCCGCCCGCAGCCGCTCCGCGAACTCCTCCGCCTGCTTGGCCGCCGGCCCGCTCGTCCCATCCATGTTGCGCGGCCAGCCGACCACCACGGCCGTCACGCGCTGCTCGGCGCAGAGGGCCGCGAGCTGCGCCACATCCGCGCGGCTCGATCGGTGGGGCACCGTGCTGAACGGCGAGGCCAGGGTGTCGGTCGGATCGCTCAGCGCCACCCCGATCCGCTTCGTGCCGAGGTCGAGGCCGAGCACCGGCGTCACCGCGTGACCTCCGACGCGGCGAGCACCTCGCGCACGATGTCGGGCAGCGCGTCCATCACTTCCGGCAGCCGGGCCGGATCGCCGCCGCCGCCCTGCGCGAGTTCGGGCCGCCCGCCGCCGCGCGTGCCGAGCCGGCGGTTCAGCGCCTGCATTACCTTCGACGCCGCCGCGCCCCGCGACACGGCGCCCGGCGTCGCCATCACGACGATCTCCACACGCCCGTCGGCGCCGCCCGCGGCGACGATGACGCCCGCCGGGAATTTCGACTTGAGCCGGTCTCCGAACGCGCGCAGCGATCCCTGCGTGGCGCCCGCGATCGTCGCACCGACCACCGCGATGCCGTCCACATCCCGAGCCGCGCCGGCCAGCGCATTAAGGTCGGGCACCGCGGCGCCGACCCGGGCCCGCTCGGCCGCGCGCTCCGCCGCCCGCCGGCGATCGGTCAGCTGCTGCACCCGCGCCGGCAGCGCGTCGGGCGGCACCCGCAGCTCCGCGGCCGCCTCGCGCAGCTTCACCTCGGCGTCGTGCAGTCGCTCCACGGCGCCGCGCCCGGTCGCCGCCTCGATCCGCCGGATGCCGGACCCGACGGAGCCTTCCCCGGTCAGCAGGAACAGCTCAATCTCGGACGTCGTGCGCACGTGAGTGCCGCCGCACAGTTCACGGCTGTAGTCGTCGACGGTGACGACGCGCACCTCGTCCCCGTACTTCTCCCCGAACAGCGCCGTCGCGCCAGACGCGACCGCGTCGTCGTACCGCATCACGGTGGTCGTGACCGGATGCGCCGCGACGATCTGCTCGTTGACGCGATCCTCGATCCGCGCCAGCTCCGACGGCGCCACCGCGGCCGGATGCACAAAGTCGAAGCGGAGCCGGTCCGGCGCCACCAGCGAGCCGGCCTGGCGGGCGTGCTCGCCGAGCACCTCCTGGAGCGCCCGGTGCAGCAGGTGCGTCGCGGTGTGGTTGCGTCTGATGTCGCTCCGGCGCGCGGCGTCCACCGTGAGATGCACGGTATCGCCGACGCGCATCCTCCCGTCCGTCACGCGGCCGCGGTGGACCCACAGCCCGGGCACGGGACGCTGCGTGTCGGTCACCGCGACCGCCCCACCCGGCGCGCGCATCTCTCCGGTGTCGCCCACCTGCCCGCCCGACTCAGCATAGAACGGCGTGCGGTCCACGACCACGTCGACGTCCTGCCCCTGCTCCACGGCGTCCACGCGACGGCCGACGGCGATCAGCGCTACGACCCGCGCGTCGGCCTCGAGGGCGTCGTAGCCGACGAACACCGTCTCGCCCACCTCGTCCCGGAGCTCCGCGTACAGCGACCGATCCGGCGCATCGAATCTGAACGCCACGGCCCCCCGCGACCGCTCGCGCTGCCGCGCCATCTCGTCGTCGAATCCCGCGTCGTCGAGCTCAAGGCCGTGCTCGCGCGCCACGTCGCGCGTCAGATCCGGCGGGAACCCGTACGTATCGTACAGCCGGAACACCTCGGCCCCGGGCAGCGCGCGCAGGCCGCGCGCGCGCGTCTCGCCGATCAGCGCGTCCAGCCGCTCGAGCCCGGCGTCGAGCGTGCGCTCGAACCGCCCCTCTTCGGCGGCGAGCACCTCGTGAATGTGGGCCCGCTGCCGCTCGAGCTCCGGATACGCGCGGGCCATCCGTCGGATCACGAGATCGGCCACGCGCGGCATCAGCGGGGCGGCGGTCAGCGGGGCGCGCGCCGCCGCGTCGCCGCGCATCTGCCGCGCGTACCGGAGGGCGCGGCGCATGACCATGCGGAGCACGTAGCCGCGGCCCTCGTTGCCCGGCAGCACCCCGTCGGAGACGAGGAACGTCATCGCCCGTCCGTGATCCGCGAGCACCCGGTACGCAATCGTGTGGGCCGCGCGCTCGGCGTCGCTCTCCCCGAGGATCTCGTGCTGGAGGCCGTCGAGGATCGGCAGGAACAGGTCGGTGTCGTAGTTGGTCGGCACGTCCTGGAGCACCGACGCGATGCGCTCGAGCCCCATCCCGGTGTCGACGCCCGGCCGCGGCAGCGGGCTCCGCTCCCCCGTCGGCGCCTGGTTGTACTGCATGAAGACCAGGTTCCAGATCTCGAGCCAGCGGCCGCAGCCGTTGTCGAGCCGGACGCTGCAGTCGGGCCGGTGGCACGTGCACGCCTCCGGCCCCCGGTCGTAGTGCAGCTCGCTCGTCGGACCGCACGGTCCGACGTCGCCCATCATCCAGAAGTTCGTGGCGTCGCCCATCCGCAGCACGCGCGCGGCCGGCACCCCGAGGGCCGTCCACGCGTCGGCGGCCTCGTCGTCGTCCGCCAGGACGGTGAACACGAGCCGGTCCGGCGCGATCCCGTACGGCCCCGTGACGAGCTCCCACGCGAACCGGATGGCCTCACGCTTGAAGTAGTCCCCGAAGCTGAAGTTGCCGAGCATCTCGAAGAACGTGTGGTGCCGCGGCGAGGGGCCGACGTTCTCGAGATCGTTGTGCTTGCCGCTGACGCGCATGCACTTCTGCGCGGTCGTCGCCCGCCGGTACGGCCGCTGATCGACGCCGAGAAAGACGTCTTTGAACTGCACCATCCCGGCGTTGGTGAACAGCAGCGTCGGGTCGCCGGCCGGCACCAGCGACGCGCTGGGCACGCGGGTGTGCTGCTGCGCCTCGAAGTAGCGGAGGAACGTCTCGCGGACCTCGTCCGCGCTGGTCCCCGGCGGGAGGGCCCGACCGCTCACGCGCCGTCCACAGCCGCGCGCACCGGCGCCAGCACGCGGGAGGCCTCCGCGATCGCGCCGTCGAGTCCCTCGACGGCCCGGTCGATCAGCTCCGGCGTGATCGTGAGCGGCGGCTCGACGCGGATCACGCCGGGGTTGTTGAGCGTATAGAAGGTAATCACGCCGCGGTGCCCGGCCTCGGCGGCCGTCATCAGCGCGTAGTCGCTGTGGGTGAACTCGATGCCGAGCATGAGCCCCCGCCCGCGCACGTCGCGCACCACCGTGGGGTGCCGGCGCCGCAGCTCCTCGAGCCCCTCGAGGAACCGCGCGCCCATCGCCGCCGCGCGGTCCGCCAGCCGTTCGTCCTCGAGCACCGCGAGCGTCGCGATCGCCGCGCGGCACGCGAGCGGATTCCCCCCGAACGTGGTCGAGTGGATGTACGGCTGCCGCTGAAACTCGTCCCAGAGCGCCGGCCGGGCGACGAACGCGCCGATCGGCATCACCCCGCCGCCGAGCGCCTTCGCGAGCGTCATGATGTCGGGGGTGACCGCCTCGTGGTCCACGGCGAACATGCGCCCCGTGCGCCCGAGGCCGGTCTGAATTTCGTCGGCGATCATGAGCACCCCGCGGCGGTCGCAGATCGCCCGGACCTCGCGGAGGTAGCCGGCCGGGGGCACGATCACGCCGGCTTCGCCCTGGATCGGCTCGAGGATCACCGCGGCCGTCTCGGGCCCGACCGCCTGCTCGATCGCCGCGGCGTCGCCAAACGGCACGTGCACGAAGCCGGGCACGAGCGGCTCGAACGGGGCACGGTAGAACTCGCGGCCGGTCGCGGACAGCGCGCCGAACGTCTTGCCGTGAAACCCGTCGCGCATCGCGACGAAGCCCGGGCGGCCGGTCGCGAGGCGGGCCAGCTTGAGCGCCCCTTCGACCGCCTCCGCACCGCTGTTGCAGAAGAAGCTGAAGCGGAGATCGCCCGGCGTCACCGCCGCGAGCCGCTCGGCGAGTTCGGCCTGCGGGGCGCTCGGCATCGTCCGCACGGACATCGGAATCCGGTCGAGCTGATCGCGCACGGCCGCGAGCACGCGCGGATGGCGGTGGCCGACGTTGAAGATCGCGGGCCCGCACGCGCAGTCTACGTATTCGCGCCCGTGGACGTCCCAGACGAGGCACCCGGACGCCGCCCACTCGACCGTCTCCGAGCCGCCGAACTTGAAGAGGCGCGCGAGCCCCGGGTTCAGGTAGCGCCGGTAGCGGTCGAGGGTCTCCTGCACCAGCCGGTCCCGCTCCGCGTCCGAAGGAAACGACGCGGGTGAGGCGGCCCCTCCGGCCGCATGCGTGGCCGCGCCCTCAGGCCGCTCCGGGACCATCCTGCACCTCCGTGGGCACCACCAGTGACGGCACGATGCGTGCCAGCGCCGCCTGCGCGCGCCGGACCACCTGCCGGGTCTCCTTGTACTTGATGCGCTCGAGGGCGTCGGCGAACGTCGCCCACTCGCACCGGATAAACCCTTCCTCGCGCTGGGGTGAGGCGTCCTCGCCGCCGAGAAACTCCATCAGGTAGTAGTGGACGGTCTTGTCGTAATACGTGTCCTCGGCCTTCCAGAAGAACACGTAGCGCTCCTCGCCGAGGTCAGACACGATCCGAACGTTCCGGATGCCGGTCTCCTCGGCGACCTCGCGCCGCGCCACGGCCTCGGAGGTCTCGCCCGCTTCGATCGTGCCCTTGGGGAGCATCCACTTGCCGGTCTCATGCTGCAGCAGGAGCAGGCGGACCTCACCGCGGGCGGGGTCCTGTTGGAACACCACCCCGCCGGCGCTGTGCGCCTGCTTCATCTTGCGCCGAGGCTGGGGCACCCGCATCCTCCTGCGTGTACGCGGTGGTGTCGACCCACGGGAGCACACGGCCGGGGGTCACCCCCGCCCCCACTGGGTGCGGGCGGCCGGCAGTCCACCCGGGCGCGCTGCCGCGGCAACACGCCGGCCGGGTCGCTAGTGGCGCTTGTTGCGGCGGGCGGCGCGACGGCGCCGTTTCTGGCTCGGCTTCTCGTAGTGCTCGTGGCGCTTCGCGTCGGTGAGGATGCCGGACCGCTTGACCTGACGCTTGAACCGGCGGAGGGCACTGTCGAGCGTCTCGTCCTTGCCAACTCGAATCTCGGTCAACCGGCCCACCTCCAGCGCAAACTGCCCCCCGAACGATTGCAACAGTGTGGCCATTATACACGACCGGCCGCGCACCGGGCAACCGCGCCGCCGTGGACACCGTGGACACGTGCGGTTACGGAGTCCGCGCGCCCGGGGCGATGCGGGTGACGGTGACCGACCGGACGACGAGCGGCTCTTTGCGGTCGCCGCCGGCGTTGACGGCGAAGTCCCAGCCCCACGTGTGCGCGAACGCGGCGTCGGTGAGGCGCACGGTGTAGGTCGCCCAGCCGTCGCCCGCGTCCACCCACTGCCACGGCGTGAACCGGTAGCCGCTCATCGAATCGTACAGCAGGTTGAATCCCACGAGCTGCGCCGTGCTGGCGCGGTGCACCTGGATCGCGATCAAGAGATCGTACCGCCCGTCGTCGAAGTACGCGTAGGTGTCGGCCACGTCGAAGTACAGATACACCGCGTCCGTGGTCGGATTGGTGCGGACCGCGTCCGTCCCCTCGACGGTCACCGGGAACACCGCGCCGGACGGCAGCGTCCGGAACTTCTGGTTGTACAGCCCGTGCTCGACGTTCACCGCGGCGAGCTGCGCGGACACGTCCGGGACCTTCGAGAAATCGCGGTCCGGGGCGACGGGGATCAGCGGCGGCCCCTGCGCGGCGGCGCCGGCGGCGTCGTGGACGAGCGCCGGATCGGGGTTCGTGACGAACACGGGCGCGGGCGCGACGGCGACCACGCCCGCGGCACCCGACGGCGCGACCGGCTGGCCCGTCGGCCCCACGATCGCGGCGGCGCCGGACGTGGCGATGGGAATCTCGTGCGTGCCCGACGCGGCCCACCCGACCACGAACGGGTCCGCGGCCTTCTCGAACACGAACACCGCGATGTCGGGGCCGCGGTCGACCGCGCCGACGAACCGAGCGCCATCGAGCAGCCGCGCGGCGGTGGCCAAGCCCGGGTCGAAGTGGGGCCAGAACTCGCGCACGACCCCGCCCGCGAGCGCGGACGCGGCGATCTGCACCGGATCCACGGAGGCCGTGCCGTCCAGCCACAACTGGTGCCGTCCGTCGGTCGCCAATCGCGTCCGAATCGCACCGAGCGCTTCCAGCAGTACCGTCGGCGTCAGTTCCGCCGGCGTGCGGCCGCGCGGGTACAGCATCAACGCGTCGAAGTCGCCGCCGGCCGCGGCCAGCATCACCTTGGTGTACGGCAGATCGACCCCGCCCGGCGACGCGGCCACGACGAGGGCGTGCGAATCGGAGTGCTGTGTTTCCTGCCGCACGACGTGCAGCATCTCCCGGTAATCCGCGGTCGTACCGCGAAAGTCGACGAGGTCGAGCGACCGTTCGACCTGCCAGGCGGACACGCGGCCGAGGTACCGGCGCGCGGCGACGTGCACGAACACCGCCCAGTCGGCGATGTCCTTCGGAGGCTGATGCTCCCAGACCGGCTGCGGCGCCGTCGGCTCAAGCGCGGCCCACTGCGGCGTGTGCTCGAGCAGCACCACCACGTGAAGATGTGCCGCGGCGGCCGCGCGCACCTGCGCGTCGAGATCCGTCCAGACGAACGTGCCCCGCGCCGGCTCGATCTGGGCCCAATCGGCCGTCGCGCGCGCCCAGGTCACCCCGTCCGGGACCGCCCCGGCCTGGGGCAGATCCACCCCAAACGCGCCCGCCGCCCCCGGGATGTCGGCCGCGGCCGGCGCCGACCAGCCGGGCTCGGCGCGCCACGCGAACGGGGCCGCGACGAGGACCATCACAAGGGCCGCGATCCACGCGCGCACGGCGGTCCTCCTTCGGATCGAATCGGACGGCCGCGCCCCGACGCGCTGAGCATCGAATCGTGGTGATCGTCCCACTCGTAGTCTTCCCGGTATCGTTGCGCGGCAACGCGCAATTTCCTCTTTACCGCGTGACCGCGCACGGCGTCGAAGGAGAGCGGGCCGCACCGAGTGGAATAGTTAGCCCTATGTGGCAACTTCCGAAGGCGATTTCCGTAGTCGCAGGGCACGGCGAGGGAGGCACGGAGCTCAACGCGTTCGACCGCGCCCTCCAGGACGCCGGGGCGGCCGATCTCAACTTTCTGCGGGTGACGAGCATCCTGCCGCCGGGCGCGCGCATCATCGAGCTCCCGGCGTATCCGCCGGGGATCTTGATGCCCGCCGTGTATGCCCGCGTCGCCAGCGCGCGCGCGGGTGACCGGATCTGCGCCGCGATCGGCGTGGGCGTGGCGCGCGAGCACCACGGCGTGATCATGGAGCATACGGGCCACACGTCGCGGGACGAAGCGGAACGCGTGGTCCGCGAGATGGTGGTGGAGGGCTTCCGCATGCGGGGGCTGCCGCTCGACGAGGTGGTCGTCGCGGTCGCGGAGCACACCGTCGAGCGGGCGGGCTGCGCGGTTGCCCTCGCGCTGTTCTGGCCAACGGCGGAGGGGCTCGCGCGATGAAAGGGGCATGGATCACCGACCAGGGATGCCTCGACTTCACCTCGACGTTTCAGGTGACGCGCCGCCTCCACGAGGAGCAGACCGCCTACCAGCATCTCGAGATCTACGAGAGCCCGCGGTTTGGCCGGATGCTCGTGCTGGACGGAGCGGTGCAGACGACGGAAGGCGACGAGTTCGTGTACCACGAGATGCTGGCCCATCCCGGACTGCTCACCCATCCGTCGCCCCGGCGGCTGCTCATCATCGGCGGCGGCGACGGGGGCGCGCTCGAGGAAGCGCTGAAGCACCCGCTCGAGCGGGCCACGCTCGTCGAGATCGATGAGGCGGTGGTGCGGACGAGCCGCGCGTACCTCGATGTGATCGGCGGCGGCGCCTTCGACGACCCCCGCACGGAACTGATCGTCGGCGACGGCATCGCGTACGTCGCGGACGGCGGCGCGCCGTTCGACGTCGTCCTGGTCGACTCGACCGACCCGCAGGGCCCCGCGGTCGGCCTGTTCAACCCGGAGTTCTACGCGCAGATCGCGCGGCGGCTCACGCCCGACGGCGTGCTGGTCGTCCAGTCGGGATCCGCGGTGTACCAGCAGGACCTCATCGCCGCCGTCCAGCGCCATCTCCGGCCGGCGTTCCCGATCGTGCGCACCTACACCGCCACGGTGCTCGCGTACCCCGGCGTCATCTGGTCGTTTACGATGGGGTCGCTCGGCCGCGATCCCCTCGAGGTGCCGGTCGAGGAGATCACGCGCCGCACGCAGGGGTTTGCCCTCCGCTACTACACCGCGCGCGGCCACCACGCCGCGCTGGATCTGCCGCCCTACCTCGCCCTCGCGCTCCGCGCGCCGTGAGGTTTCTGTCGGCGGGCGGCGCCGCCGGATCACCGCGCGCGTCGCTCATCGGCGCGCCGTATGACGCGACGGCGTCGTTCCGGCGCGGGAGCCGATTCGGGCCGGACGCCATCCGGCGGGCATCGGAGAGCATCGAGACCTACAGCCCGCGCCTCGACCGGGATCTCGATGCGCTCGCGTTCGCCGACCTCGGGAACCTCGACCTCGAGGGCCTCGACCCCGCCGCGATGGTCTCCGCGATCCAGCGCGGTACGCCCTCCGGCCTGCCCTTCCTGCTCGGCGGGGAACACACCGTCACACTCGGCGCCGTCCGCGCAATCGCGTCCCGCCACCCGGGCGTCACGGTCGTCCAATGGGACGCGCACACGGACCTGCGCGACGAGTATGAGGGCGCGCGGGTCAGCCACGCCACGGTCATGCGCCGGCTGCTCGACGACGGCCGCGCGCTGGTGCAGCTCGGCATCCGCGCGGGCACCCGGGACGAGTTCGACGTCGCGCGGCGGCACAGCCTGCACTGCGCCCCGGAGGTCGCGCTCCCCCGGGCGCTGCTCGACACGCTGCGCGAACGCCCGCTCTACCTGACGGTGGACATCGACGTGCTCGACCCGGGCGACGCTCCCGGAACCGGCAACCCCGAGCCGGACGGGGCCTCGTACGCGGAGCTGCTGGCGTCGCTGCGCAGCCTCGCGGGGCACCGGGTCGTGGGCATGGATCTCGTCGAGGTGGCGCCGGCCCTGGATCCGAGCGGCCGGACGCCGATCGTGGCCGCCGCGCTCGTCCGGGAGATGCTGCTGCTCTACGGCACCTAGGATCCGTCGGCCGGCGTCGCGGGGCGATCCATCGGGCACCGGCACGGAGAGGCGCCGCACCGCGGACAGCCGTCCGCGTACCGCGCCGCCGCCCGGTCGAGGTCCACCCCGCACAGTGCGGCGACGCTGAGCGTCCACGCGAGCACGTCCGACAGTTCGAGGGCCAGCGCCGCGCGGTCGCCGCCGCGGAGATCCTTCGCGACCTCTCCGATCTCCTCGACGAGGCGCCGGAACGTCCCGTCCACGCCGCGGGCGCGGTCGCGCGCCCCAAACGTCGCCGTGATCTGCGCCTGCAGCGTCGCGAGATCCATCGCCCCCCCTGCTCTCCCGACGGCGTGGCCGGGCTCGGCGCACCCTCGGGCCTGCTTCCGTCCCCGCCCCATGCGCCCGCCCCCGGCGCGCGCGTTCGTGGAACGCAGCCCGGGGCTGCTCAGCGCAGCACGATCACGCGCGCGGCGAGCCCGACCGGGGTGGCGTCGTCGAGCACGGGAATTCCGTACGCCACGACGAGACTCCCAGGGGCCGCCTGAGAGAGCGGCACGCCCGATCCGCTTCGAAGCAGATACGTGTCCGCCGACGTGGAGATCATCGTGCCGTCGGCCACGAGGCCGCCGACCGCAGTCAGGACCTCCTCGAGCGGCCCCGACACGCGCGCGGAGTTCGGCGCGGAAAATTCGATCGTGACCTTCGTCGCGACGATGCTCCCGTCCGAGTTCATCGGCCCCGCGACCGCCACGATATCGTCGGGGACGATCGATCCGGCGGCGACCGTCCGGCCGCCGGCCATGACCCCCGTCGTCGCGGTCATGACGATGGTGCGCCGCGTCCCGGCGCCGGAGAGGACCTCGAGCGCCGACCCCGCCCGACCAACGACCACGCCCGTCTGCGGGGCGGCGGCGCTCAGGGCGGCCGCCGATCCCGCAGACGGCGTGGCGACCTCGAGGATCATCCCGGCCATGTCCGCGTTCGGGCTGGCGACGCCCCACAGGATCGCGAATGCACCCGGCCGCACCCCGGCAAGCGGCAGCGCGTGCGCCGTGGCGTCCACGAGCGTCGTCGCGGGCAGCAGCCGGACCGTCCGGGTCCCCGTGAGCGGCGTCTGACGCCAGGCGGTGCCGCCCTCAAACCAGTCCACCGTCCCGGTCCCGGAGACCGCGAGCTGGACCCGCCCGTGCGTCCGGTCCACGGAGGAGAGGATGCCCGACGCGACCACACGGCCCCACCCCTTCGCGAGGGGAGCCGGGCCCGCCGGTGCCGCGACGCCGAGCGTCGGGCCGGCGGCGCCGATCAGCGCCGCGATCGCGACGACGGCCGCGCGCCGCAGCTGCGGAATCCGTATCATGGCACCTCGTGATCCGCGCGCGTGGGACCGCGCGTCGGTCGATTACGGGTTTGGTGCGGTCAGGTGCGGGCCCACCGAGGACGCGCGGTCGAGCGCGTCCGCGACGCGCTGCTTCCACACCGCCTGGGTCATATCCAACTGGCCGGCCAGCACGGTCCCGGGGATCCCGCCCGCGAGGTACCGGACGGCGGTCGGTACGTCCGTGCCGACCGCCCGCGAGAGCATCACGGCGCGCGCGATCTCAGGAAACGTCAGGCCCTCCCCCCGGAGCTCGGTCACGGTCGCCGGATCGACCGCGGCCGCCTGCGCGACCGACTGGACGAGCGCCGGTTCCGGATCGCCGACGAGGTGGCTCGCGATCGCGGTCAGCGCGTCCGCCGTCATCGTGCCGACCGCGGTCAGGCGCAGGCCGCCCTGCTCCCAGGTCAGCACCCGGAGGTAGCCGAGATCCACGAGGCGTCCGCTCGCGGCGCCGACCTGGATCGTCCGCCCGGACGTCGAGCCGATCGACCCGGCGGGGGCCTCGAACAGCGAGAACAGGTTCTCGCCGTCGCTGTATCGGAGATATACCGATGTCAGGGTGCCGAACCGGCTGACCGCGGCCCCGGTAAACACGTAGGAATCCGGCAGGACGGGCGGCACGAGCGCGGTCACGCCGGCCCGCCGGCTGAGCGCGTTGGAGCTCGGTGCGTCCCCGGAGAGCGTGAACATCGGGACCACGCGCGCCCCGGCCGGCGCCTGGAACTGAAAGTACGCGGCCGGCAGATTGAGGCTGAAGCTGATGCGCGAGAAGTAGGTCGTGAGCACGACGCCGCGCGCTTCGTCGCGCTCCTCGGTGCGCAGCACGGTCCCCGTCGCCTGGTCGATCCACAGCTCGCGGCTGACGCCCGGCGCGTTCGGCTCGAGCAGCATCAGATACGTCGGCCGGCCGATCACGTCGTCGGTGCCGAGCGCGGTGACCCGGTAGTTGCGGCGGAGCTGCGCCATGCCGCCGGTGAACAGACCGGCCTCCATCGTCGGGCCCTCGAAGACCACATTATGGCTGGGCTCGTAGTGCCACGACGCGTGCCCGTCGTCCACGATTAGGCGCCCCGCGACGTCCGGCGGCGACACGTACTCGAGCCGCACCATGTCCGGCCGCTTGTGGGCCTCGACGGCGGTGATCGTCTCCGTCCGGCCCTGGCGCGGGAGGGTGACGACCTTGGTGCCTTCGTAGTCGATGAGGCGCGGCGCCTGGAGGGCAAGCGTCAGCATCGCCGCCGCCGACACCGGGGCGTTAGGCGCCGGCGCCGCCCGGTCGGCCCCCGCGGCCACCAAGACGAGCGCGGCGGCCGCGACGATCCCGAGGCCGAGGCGCCCGCGGCTGATCACGGAACCTTCCCCGCCGGGGTCGCGTCGCCGGCGAGCACCAGATCGGCGTCGCCGGTCGCGAGCCCGAGATATGCCCGATCGGTGAAGGGCTCGGCGCTCATCTGCACCGCGTGCTGGCGGAGGTACAGGTCGAGTCCGACCTGGGACGTGTGGAGGCGGTCGATCGTCCCACGCACGACCGGGGTGACCGCCACGGCGACGACCAGCACCGCGGCCGCGGACGCCCACGCGAGCTGCTGCCGGAACCACGGGCGCCGAGCGTTCGGGAGGACCGCCCGCGCCGGCCGCGGCTCGCGCACCGCCGCCCAAAACTCCGCGGGCGGTTCCGCAAGCGGCAGCGCCCCGAGCAGCACCTTCGTCGCGCGCAGCCCCTCGTACGCATCGCGGCACTCCGCGCAGTCGAGCAGGTGCTCCTGGACGGCCGCCGCCTCCGCGGGCGGGAGCTCGCTGTCCAGGTACGAGGACAGCAGGCGCTCGACCCGATCGTGGTTGAGGGTCATGATTCCCACCCCCGCCGCCGCGCCTCGACGTACGGCGCGAGGCGCTGCTGCAGCGTCTGGCGCGCCCGGTGGAGGCGCGATTTCACGGTTCCGAGCGGCACGTGCAGAAGCATCGCGATCTCCTCGTACGAATAGCCTTCGATGTCGCTCAACACCACTACCATGCGCAGATCCTCGCTCAAGGTCCCGAGCGCGCGCTGGATCGTCCCGTCCAGCTGCTCGCGCTCGATGATCGCCTCCGGGCTCGACCCCGGATCGGGCAGCTCGCGCAGCATCTCGCCGCGCGGCGTGTCGACCGCGGCGTCGAGCGATTCGACGCGCTGGCGCGGCCGCTTGCGCAGCAGGTCGATGTGCAGGTTGCTGACGATCCGGTACAGCCAGCTCTCCAGCGGCGCGTCCGGCTCCACCCGGCGCAGCGCCCGGTAGACCCGCACAAACGCTTCCTGCGTGAGATCCCGGGCATCGGCCTCGTTTCCCGCCATCCGGTACGCGATGTTGTAGACGTGGCGGGCGTACCGCTGCACGATCGCGTCGTACCGCGCGAGCTCCTCCGCGGTATACGACAGCGCGTGCGCGGCGTTGGGGCGAGCCATCGACACCAGCGCGGCGGGCGTGCCCATCACCGTCTTACAACGGGACGGACCGCCAAAAGGTTCGCGCGCCCCCCTACCGGGCCACGACGTTGACGAGCTTGCCCGGCACGACGATCACGTCTTCGACCGACTTGCCGTCGAGGAACTTCCGCACCTTCTCGCTCTCGAGCGCGGCCTCGCGCAGCCGGGCGTCGTCCGACCCCGCGGGCACGGTGACCCGGTCGCGGACCTTGCCGTTCACCTGCAGGACGAGCGTCATGAAGTCCTCCCGGACCGCGTCCGGATCCCACGCCGGCCACGCCTGGCGGTGCACGCTCTCGGACCCGCCCACCCGCTCCCACAGTTCCTCGGCGAGGTGCGGGGTGAGCGGCGCCAGCATCAGGATGAGCGTCCGCAGCGCGGGCGCCCACTCGGACGTGCCCGCGGCCCCCTCGTCCCTGAGCCGGGTGAGCGCGGTCGTGCACTCCATCAGCGCCGCGATCGCGGTGTTGAAGCGGAAGCCCTCGAGATCCTCCGTCACCCGGCGCAGCGTCTGGTGGATCGTCCGCCGCACGAGTGCCGCGGCCTCGGGCCCGGCGGCGGTCCCCGCCGGAGGCGGATCGAGCACCAGATGCCACACGCGCAGGAGGAACCGATGGATGCCCTCGATGCCCCGGGGATTCCACGGGCCGCCGCCGTCCCACGGCCCGATGAACATCAGGTACGCGCGGACGACGTCCGCGCCCACCGTCCCCACGTACTCGTCCGGATTCACCACGTTGCCGCGGGACTTGCTCATCCGGTTGCCGTCGGGCCCGAGAATGATCCCCTGGTTGAAGAGGCGCAGCATCGGCTCGTCGAACCACACGAGGCCGAGGTCGCGCATCACCTTCGCAAAGAAGCGCGTGTACATCAGGTGCATCACCGCGTGCTCGATGCCGCCCGTGTATTGATCCACCGGCGCCCACGCCCGCAGCGGCGCCTGCCCGAACGGGGCCTCGGCGTTGTGGGGGTCGAGGTAGCGAAACTGGTACCACGACGAGTCGACAAACGTGTCCATCGTGTCGGTCTCGCGCTCGGCGGGCCCCCCGCACTTCGGGCACGTCGTCCGGAGGAACCGCTCGTTGTGCTTGAGCGGGGACTCTCCGGTGGGCAGAAACTCCGCGTCCTCGGGCAGCAGCACCGGCAGGTCCGCGTACGGCACCGGCACGGCGCCGCACGACGGGCAGTAGATGATCGGAATCGGCGTCCCCCAGTAGCGCTGGCGGCTGATCAGCCAGTCCCGCAGCCGGTACGTCACGGCCGCCCGCCCGCGGCCGGTCCGCTCGAGCGCCTCCGTCACGAGGCGCCGCCCCTCGTGGCTCGGGGTGCCGTCGAACGGCCCGGAGTTGACCATGACGCCCTCGCCGACGTACGCCTCCCGCAGCGGCTTCCCGTCCCAATCCGGCGGCGCGATCACGACCGGGATCGGCAGGCCGTACTTCACGGCGAACGCGAAGTCGCGCGTGTCGTGCGCCGGGACCGCGTGGATCGCGCCGGTCCCGTACGACAGCAGCACGTAGTCGCCGATGTAGATCGGGATCCGCGCGTTCGTCAGCGGGTGCCGCGCGTAGGCGCCGATGAAGACGCCGGTCTTCTCGCGGTCCTCCGACAGGCGCTCGATCTCGGTCTCGCGGCGGGTGCGCTGGACGTACGCGGCGACCGCCGCGCGGTGCTCCGGCGTGGTCAGCGCCTCGACGAGCGGGTGCTCGGGCGCCAGCACGAGAAACGTCGCTCCGTACAGGGTGTCCGGCCGCGTGGTGAAGACGGTGATCGGATCTCCCCGCTCGCTCGTGTAGACGATCTCGGCCCCTTCGCTGCGGCCGATCCAGTTGCGCTGCAGCGTTTGGACCCGCTCGGGCCACTCCATCCGGCTGAAATCCAGCAGTTCGTCGGCGTACTTGGTGATGCGGAAGAACCACTGCTCCAGGTCCTTCTTGATCACCGGCGTGCCGCAGCGCTCGCAGACGCGGTCGGCGCCGACGACCTGCTCGCGCGCGAGCGTCGTGTTGCAGTTCGGACACCAGTCCACGGCGGCCATGGCGCGGTAGGCGAGCCCCGCCTCATAGAACTTCAGGAAAAACCACTGGTTCCAGACGTAGTAGTCGGGCCGGCACGTGACGATCTCCCGCGTCCAATCGAACATCGTGCCCATCGAGCGCAGTTGGCCGCGCATCCGCTCGATGTTGGCCATCGTCCACTTGAACGGGTGGATGCCGTGCTGGATCGCCGCGTTCTCCGCCGGCAGTCCGAACGCGTCGAACCCCATCGGAAACAGGACATTGTACCCCCGCATCCGGAGGTATCGGGCCTTCGCGTCGGACGGCGTCATCGCATACCAATGCCCGATGTGCAGATCGCCGCTCGGGTATGGATACATCGTCACGAAGAGGCACTTCGGGCGCGACGGATCGTCTTGAACGCGGTACAGGCCGTCCGCCTGCCACCGCGCCTGCCATTTGGCCTCGATTGTGGTCGGATCGTACTGACCGCTCATGCCGCGCTCCGGGTCCGCCTGACCTCGTGTGGGAGTACGGCGGCGCCGCCGTCCGTATTTCGTGCCGGCGCAACGCCAGCCCTCCCCACCCGGGCGCCGCCGGCGCACCGGCCCGGCGCTACATGACGCTCCGCAGATCGCCGCCCAGCCATCCCGTGAGCGCGATCAGCACCGCGCCCAGCAGGGACAGCGGCAGGATCCGGTCCGCGGCTGTGTTGTCGGTGCGCCACCGCCAGATGAAATTCGCGAGGTAGGTCGCGGTCGCCACGTAGGCGGCCCAGCTGTGGTAGCCGTGCTTCACTATGAGCGCCGTCCCGACGCCCTGGGCCTCTTGGGCGAACAAGTCGGTCCACCCGAGCGCGATCGAGACGGCCGCTCCGATCAGACCGAGCCCGACGAGCCAGTACGCCATCCGCCGAAACATCGGGTCCGCGTGCCGCCGATCCAGCACATCGAAGAACGTGCTCGCCAGCCACAGTGCGATCGGAAAGTGCACGACCAGTGGATGCCAGAGCTGTGGAAGGATCAACACCGTCGTTCGTCCCCCACGCCCCCCGCGTCCAAGGTCAGTCCCCCCTGCGTCAACTGCGTGAGCATCTCGGTGTGGATGAGCGCCGGGAGGGCGCCGCCCGCGGCGCGACCTCCGCGTCGACTCCCGGAACACGAGGAGCATATACGGCCGCGCGCCGGTGAGATCCTCCGCGCCGCGATCCCGTGGGGGGCGTGACGGGCGCCGGCGCCCGGTCTGCGGAGCCGCCGGCGTGGGCATACGCTACGGTGGGGGGATCACTAGCGGTTCGGCGACGCTCGCAGAGGAGGCGCAAGCCATGCCGCCAGAGACCCGACTCAACAAGATCGCGACGTTTCTTGAGTGCTTGGCCGCGGAGTCCGCGACCGCGCTCAGCCTCACCGACTTCCTGCACGCCGTGCTGAGGTCGCTTCGGAGCGAACTCGGCTACGACTCGTGCGCCGCCGCCATGCTGGACGACGACGCGGACGAGGTCCTCGTCGTGCGGGCCGCGTCGGGGCTGTTCGCCGACGCCGACGGCGCTTCGATCCCGGCGGACCGCGGCCCCTGGGAGACGGTCCTCCGGTCGGGCCGGACCATCCTCGTCTCCCGTGGAGAAATTGACGCCGGGGCCGGCGGCGCCCGCATCCGCTGCGCCGTGTACGTGCCGCTCAAGGTCCGGGGACAGCCAGTCGGCGTGCTGTGCGTGGGACGTCCCCGCCCGAATATGCTGCGCGAGGCCGATCTGGCGCTCCTGACCGCGGTCGGCCGGTATCTCGCCGGCGCCCTCGAGGTCACGCGCCATCTCGACCGGCACCTCAGGGACGTCTCGGACGCGAATCCGCTGACGGGCCTCGCCCAGGACGTCGGGACGCTCGAGGTCGCGCACCTTCGGGCGTTTGCCGACCGCGTCGAGGCCGAGGTCGCGGAGGCGGCCCGGACGCACCGCAGCTTCACCATCGCGGTCATGGATACGGATGGGGATGAAGCGGCGCTGTTCGAGGACGGCGCAAACCGCGTGCCCCTCCGGGTCGCAGAAATCCTCGCCGCGGAGATCCGGCCGGAGGATCTGGCGATCCGCTACGGCGGGAACGGGTTTCTCCTGCTGCTCACCGGCGCCACGGCGCTCGAAGCCCAAAAAACGCTCGCGTCGCTAGGCCTGCGCCGCTTGGAGCTCGAGACCGACGACGGAAGCCTCGCACCGTTTGGCATGACGTGGGGCACGGCCACCTGGCCGGGGGACGGCGCGGATCTCGAACATCTCCTGGACGCGGCCGAACGGCGCCTGTTCGGGACGACGAGAGCGTACCGTACGGACCACGCACGCGCGCGGCGGCAGTCCCCTCTGTCGGAGACGGCGGTGCCGTTCGCCGCGGTCCGCGAGCGCGCCGTGGGGCCAGCCCGCTTCTTCGTGCCAGTAGCGACAGTCGCGGTGGCCTTGATCACCGGGTTTGCGCTCGGCTCCACCGGGTGGCTGCGTGCGGCGCCGCCGCAGCACGGCACGCCGGCGCCGGCGCCCGCGGTGGTCGCGGAGTTCCGGCACGATCCGATCGAACGCACGGCGGCGCCCGCGAACGTTCCCCTTGCCGCGCGTCAGCCGGCGGCGGCGCGCTCGACGAGACACTTCGCTCGGGCCCCGCGCACGGCACGCCATCCGAGCGCCCGGCAGGCCGCGCCTCCGGCACCCCACCACTATTTCGTGGTCTCGGGACCGCTGCCGCGCGTCGTGGCCGAGCGCCGCGCCGTCGCGATGCTCGACATCGGGCTCATGCCGACACTGACGCTCACGTCGTTCGCCCCCGGTCGCGCGGTCCTGCACTACGGCGTGTTCGGCTCTGAGCAGGACGCGCAGACCCTCGCGCGGCGCGTGCGCACGGCGGGGTACACGGCCGCGATCGTCGCCCAGTAGGAACGGCGCGCCCGGATAGCCTTGGACATGGGAGCGGGGCCGGCGGCTCGAGCCGCCGGCCCCGCTCACGTATCCGCTCGACTATTCGCTGATGTACTTGTTCGCCGTCTGCAGATGCTTGGACACGGTCAGCGCGAACGGCTGCGCTTTCGTGAGGCTCGTCGACGCGAGCGCCTGCAGGGCCAGCATCTGGGACGTGTGCGCCTCCTGTAGCGCGGCGTTCGCGCCGGGCAGGTTCTGCTGCACCGCTGCCTGCAGGTCCGGGATGATCCCCTTCCCCTGTCGCTGGCACGGGTCCCCGGCCGCCGCGGAGAAATCCACCCCCGCCGGTCCCTCGAGGCAGTTCAACACGTGGTGCAGGTGCAGCTGCACGCCCGCGAGCGTGGTCGCCTTCGGTGCGAGTTCGCCGGCATGATAGGTGGCCGTCGTGAGCTCGGACTGGATCTGACTGACCAGCAGGCTGCTGGCATCCTGGAGCGGGAGCTGCCCGCTGTTCCCCGCCAGGCCCGACATCGGCAGACCGAGCACGAGCGCGCACACTACCGCGACCGCGCCCGCGGCACGCCGCATCGCCGGACTCATGCGGCCGCCTGCGTCAGGATGCCTTGACGCGTATTCCCGTCCCCGCGCGCTACTGGCTGAGATACTGGCTCGCCGTCTGCAGATGCCGCGAGATCACCAGCGCGAACGGCTGCGCCTCGTTGATGTCCTTCGACACCACCGCCTGCAACGCGAGCATCTGGCACGTCTCCGCCTCCTGCAGTGCGGCGCTCGAGCCCGGGACCATGTGCATCACGGCGACTTTCAAATCCGGGATGATCCCGTTCCCCTGCCCCTGGCACGGGTACCCGGCGGACGCGAGGTAATCCGGCCCGTTCGGGCCCTCGAGGCAGTTGATGACGTGATGCAGATGCAGTTGCACGCCCGCGAGCGCGTTCACTTTCTGCGCGAGTTCACCCGAATGGAACGTAGCCGTCTTGAGCTCGGTCTCGACCTGACTGATCAGCATGGCGTCCCCGCCGTGCGGCGCCTGCGCAAAGCTGGAGATCGGCGTGCCGAACACCAAGACCATCATTCCGAGCAGCGCACCAGCGGTAAACAGGTTCTTCATCGGACTCACGTGATCGCCTCCCCTAGGAGTGACTCGTAGCGCGTCTTCCGATTTTAAGCGTTCGTTTAAGTATTCGCTTGGTATTGTAACAAAGATGTGTTGGGGCGGCCTCCGGCGACCGCCGGTCCCGTGGGGCCGTTGGTGGTGGAGCTGGAGGGAATTGAACCCTCGACCTCCTCTACGCCAAAGAGGCGCTTACTGTGCAGCGCCTTACTTCTCCTGGCTTTGCGAGGTACCTGCTAATACTTTGCTAGGACTTTCGAGCCCTAGGGGGGAGCCGGCACGATGCGGCTCCCCCGCTCTTCTGATCGTAGACAGCCACGCGTTCCGCCAGCCACATCTCGATTTTATTTTAGGTAAGATCGCAAACCGTCCACGCGTCACTAACCTGCTATACGAAGACCGTGGAATGTCGCAGGGCTCAGCCCGGGGCGCCCAGTTACTGCACGCCCCGGGCTGAGAAGAACCTATTTACTACTCCCGTTCTGATTACTCCCCTGATTCGAGCAGGGCTGCTGCCCTTTACCTCCACACTGCGGTTGCTGATTCTGTGACTTCCCCGCTGGCTGGTGCGTCGCGGGCTGCAACTTCTGCGGTGCCGGTGCCGTGGGCTGGTGCGTCGCGGGCTGCGACTTCTGCGGTGCCGGTGCCGTGGGTTGGTGCGTCGCGGGCTGCGACTTCTGCGGTGCCGGTGCCATGGGCTGGTGCGTCACGGACTGTGGCTTATGCGACGGTGTTCCCGTTAGCTGGTGCGTCCCCGCCTTCGGCTGCTGTTGCGGAAAGTCTCGTACAGCCGGAGTGCCATACACTTGGGCCATGGCGTGAGCCGGCGCATCCCAATGTGAGTCTCCCTGACGCACCGACGCATTCACGTATACGTTCACATTCGCTCCTGCATACGGCCGCTGATACCCTTGATACGCCGGTCGGTAGTAGTACTGATGATATGGACCATAGTATGGGTACCGGTAGTAATGCCCCCCATAGTTGGAGACGATGTACGGGTCGCCGTCGACGATCACCATTCCAATCACCGCGCCAATGATCGCCAATGCGACCGTGATGATCGGAGCCGATGCCGGATAGAACCCTGTGTATGGTCGGTATCCGGAGTGGTAATAGTGCCGGTAGTATCCGCCATAGTACGGATATCGATAGTAGTTTCCGTCGGGCCCGCGGGTCACCAGATACAAGAGTCCCGCGTCGACGACCGTGCCGAGGACGATGCCCCAAAGGGGGAGGGTCGATACGACTTCCGTTGTGGCCGGAGCCGTGGCGACAGGGCCGGTCACGTTGACTTCGGTGACTAGGAGCTGATTATTGTCGCCAAGCGCGAGCCACACCGTCGCCGGCGCGCCCACGTAGCCTTCGAGGCTGCAAAACGGCAGATTTGTCGCGTCCACGTTCGTGAACGCATTGCCCGACGCGGCGAATGTCTGCCGGCCGTTAGCGGTCTCAACGCTCATCGTTTGGCGCTGGCAATCGACGGCAGCGATAGTTCCCTGGACGTTCACTGCCGATTGAGCGGATGCGACCCCGCTTAGCCCAAGGAACGGAAGGGTGGCGCTCACCCCGATCGCGATGATCGCTTGTGTCCCCCAGTTCCTTCTGCCCAGTATCATCGTTTTCGCTACCCAGCCTGTGATCAGTGCCACCACAATCCATGCCATAATACTCATCGCACGATCTCCTCTCTGTGCTCGGTGCGCCCGTGCCACGAATGGGCTGACGATCCCGTTATTAGGAGGTCCCGTATGGTCTCGCGCTCCTTGGCGGCGGGCGCTCCACCTCCAGGCGTTCATGGCTTGGACGTCCTCGTCCGTGAGGGCGGGCCAGATTTCCCGGATGTTGGACATGACCGTCGTCGCGTGCTCCATAACCAGGTCCGGTTCACCGATTGCGGGGCCCGCCTTTCAGCCACGGTCCTTCTTTGACTGATTCGAAGGCAGGTGCAGACCATGGCATGGCGTGCCTTGCCTCCCGATACCATCCCAATTAAACGTACTAGGGCAAGGGCGTAGCGTCTGTTAAATTGCGCACACCTGGTTTCAACGCGCATTTCCTGCTGTGCTCGGATGGTACGATCCATGCGCGCCGGTTCGGCAGGTGGGTCCAGGTTGGCTCAGTGCCAGACGGTGCGACGGCGGCCGCCTTCCTCCGCGAGAAATGCTGTGATCCCAATCTGATCCAGCGACTGGTTCCACTCGTCAACGCTCAAGCTGGACGTACCAAACGAGAGAAGACCGGGAATCGACTCCCGGTCTTCTCCGACAACTAGATACTGCAGTCCAGCGCTGTGTTTAGCGACCGGTCAAGCGCCGTCGCACCACGCCGCCAAGGCCGACGAGGCCGGTGAACATGAGGACGAGCGAGCCCGGCTCAGGCACAGGGCTGGGTGCGCTTGTCTCAAAGATGGCGCCGCTGTTGGCCGTCGCTACCCAATTCGGCGCGCCAATGGTGCCCTCGTTCAAGAACCCTACGATGTAGCTTCCCTGGGGAAGTGAAGAACCGAGGGTCTCAAGGGGCGACACATTGGGATTGGAGGGGCCCTGAAGCGTGGTCGTCCCCAAGTCCGCTTGGTACACGAGGAAGCCCGTCGCGCCCGGATCTACGGTTATAGTCGAGGGAAGATATGCGCCGATGGGGTTCGCGGGAGAAGCGCTGATCCCCAAATACGTGTCCAAGTCCCCGCTGGTCCACGGCGTGGCACTAAACAGGGGGGCGGTGCCTGTGAGTGTCCCCGAGATCGCGTACGGGGGACCAGACGCTACGTTGTCCGGAGCCAGCACGTCAAGCAGTAAATCCCCCGAAGCAGATCCCGGTGAGACCGTGAAACCAAAATTGCTCGGGGGGTTCGTGCTTGTGGGACTATTGGTGCCATTGTCGACGCATTGTCCCACGCCCCCGCAGTATCCGTGTAGCGGATCAACAATCGTGATCGCGAGTGAGGCTCGTGGGAGTAGGGTCAACGCCCCAAACAACAGCAATGCTGCTGGTGCGAATCTCAGCATGGGCCCTGTCGCCAACCACCTGAGAGGTTTGTCCACGGTATCAGATCCCTCCGCCGTACTATTCCGGTGCAGGCCACGGACTCCATGCTCTCGTCCGGCTGCGCGGAAACGTCAGTGTAGCCCTTCCGAGCCTAACTCTACGCGTCACGTCGTGCCCGCGAGTATCCTCCGTTAGGAGGGTCATGCTAGGAGCATTTGCGTGTTGAGCGGCATCTGCGTGTTGAGCACACTCTTGCACTCGAGTTTAATCCTCTCCTAAAAACTCCGCCGATCAAACTCGGCGAGCATCTGCGTGGTCCGTGGGGCGTGATAGTAGTCGCGACAACGTCAACCACTCAACCCACGTAGGGCTTCTGCCGCCGGCCGGCGTGGTCGCGAGCGCTCTCGTGGCCCAGCTGTGACCAGCACTGTCTGCACTGTGGGTGAACGAACGCCAGTCGCGGGCTGCGCTTAGGCGAACTGCTTGGTCTCTCTGAGGGCGCCGTCGACCTGAACCGCTCCTTGCCCACGCTAAAGATCGAACGGCAGCCGACGCGCGCCGGACGCACGCCTGAGTCCGGCGACTTCCGCCACCTCATCACCACGGAAATGGCTGAGGCCGACGTGAAACGCTTCGATCGCGGCGGCGCGGCTGGGACTCGGCAATCCGGCGTTTACGCTCAAGCGGTACACGCACCCTCGGCTTGAGGCGCAGAAACGGGCCGCCGAAATTGCTAATACGTTGCTAGGACTTCCGACGGATTCTGGCGGCTGAGCACGCGTTCAGAAACGTTGAAAAACGTGGTGGAGCTGGAGGGAATTGAACCCTCGACCTCCTCTACGCCAAAGAGGCGCTCTCCCGCTGAGCTACAGCCCCACGCCGATCCGCGGACGGGCACCCGCGGGACCCCTGCATTATATCGGACAGCGGCGCCGAGGTCCAGCCGCGCGCTCCGCGCGGGCTCGATCGCCCGGCGCCTCACCGCTCGACGATCGGGGCATCTCCCCACAGCCATTCGAGGTTGTAGAACTCGCGCTCGCGCGGATCGAAGACGTGCACGACGACGTCCCCAAAATCGAGCAGCACCCACTGGCCGCCGCGACGGCCCTCCGCCCGTCCCGACTGCTCCCCCGCCTCTCCGAGCGCGTCCTCGACCGCCTCGGTGATCGCCTTGATCTGAATCCGGTTGCTGCCGGTCGCGATCACGAAGAAGTCGGTCACGGGACTGTGCTCCTGCAGATCCAGCACCACGACGCGGTCCGCCAGCTTCGCTTCCGCGGCCTCGGCCGCGAGGAGCGCCTTGCGCCGGGCCTCCACTAGCCGGCCCCTTTCCGAACCCGCGACGCCGCCTTCAGGTACAGCCCGTGCGTGCTGATGTACTGCTCGACCGCCTCGGGCACGAGGTACGTGATCGGGCGGCCCTCGCGCACGCGGGCTCGGATATCGGTGCTGCTGATCGCCATCGCGGGGATCTCCATGACGTGAATGCTGCTGAGATGCGGGCGCACCCGGTGGTGGCTCGACGCCCACTGCTCCTGATCCAGCTGGTACCCCGGCCGGCTCGCCCCGATAAACTGGCAGAGCTTCAACAGCCGCTCGGTGTCGCGCCACTCCCCGCGGAGGATCTGGCCGAGCGCGTCCGCGCCGGTGATGTAGAACAGCTCGTCCCCGGGCTGCTCCCGCCGCAGCGCGCGGATCGTGTCGATCGTGTACGACGGCCCCTCACGATCGATCTCGATGCGCGAGACCCGGAAGCGCGGGTTCGTCGCGATGGCCAGGAACGTCATCAAGTAGCGGTCCTCGGGGCTCGACACCTCGCGAGGGTCCTTGTGCGGAGGATGCCGGTTCGGCACGAACAAGACCAGGTCAAGATCGAACTGCCAGCGGGCCTCGCCAGCCGTCACGAGGTGCCCGTAATGGACGGGATCGAACGTCCCGCCCATGATCCCGATCCGGCTCACGCCCGCCACCTCATCCGACCGTGCGCGGTTCGGGGGCCGTGTTCTCGGCGATCCGGGCCGCCTCCTGCGCCGGCGCGGGCGCCGCACGGCGCAGCAGCGCCTGCACCGCCGTGAGCAGGGCCGGGATCCCGTCCCCGGTCGCGGCCGAGATCGGCAGCGCCTCGCGGCCGCGCGCGGCCATCGCCGCGGCAAACGCGTCCCAACGCGCGCGCGCGTCCGGCAGATCCATCTTGTTGCCCGCGACCACGACGGGGCGCTCGAGGAGCACCGGCGAGTGAAGCGCAAGCTCGCGCTCGACCGCCGTGACCGCCGCCTCCGGGTCGGGCTGGCTCACATCCACCACGTGCACGAGCACCCGGGTCCGATCGATGTGCCGCAAGAATTCGTGGCCGAGTCCGTGGCCGAGATGCGCCCCTTCGATCAGCCCGGGAATATCGGCCACCACGATCCCCGCCTCCCCGGACAACGGGACCACGCCGAGCATCGGTTCGATCGTCGTGAACGGATAGTCGGCGATCTTCGGACGCGCGGCCGAGATCCGCGCGAGGAGCGAGGACTTGCCCGCGTTCGGCAGGCCGACGAGCCCCACGTCGGCGAGCAGCCGCAGTTCGAGGAGCAGCCAGCGCTCTTCCCCCGGGGTAGCGGGCTCGGATTCGCGCGGGGCCCGGTGCGTCGGGGTCGCGAAGTGCGAGTTGCCCCGGCCCCCCCGGCCGCCGCGGGCGACGACGACTTCCTGACCATCGGCGACGAGATCCGCGATCCGCTCGCCGGTCGCCTCGTCGAGCACGATCGTCCCCAGCGGCACCGCGATCGTCAGGTCGCGCCCGGCGCGCCCGGCCCGCTGGCTCCCCTCCCCGTGCCCGCCCCGCCCCGCCTTGAACAGCCGCCGGTAGCGAAACGCGAGCAGGGTGTTCAGGTCCAACTCGGCGCGGAGGGTCACCGTGCCGCCGCGGCCGCCGTCGCCGCCCGACGGCCCGCCCTTCGGCACGAACTTCTCGCGGCGAAACGCGACGCACCCGTTGCCGCCGTCGCCGGCCTTGACGAAGATGCGGGCCCGGTCAATGAACATGGTCTAGTGACAGGAAAAGGCCCCGGTCTCGACGAGCCCGGGGCCCCCACACCGCCGTGATGCTACGCGTCCGCAGGATAGACCGATACTTGGCGGCCGTCCCGACCCTGCCGCTCGAACCGCACGACGCCCGCCGCGAGCGCGAAGAGCGTGTCGTCCCGCCCGAGCCCGACGTTCTGGCCGGGTCGGTAGCGGGTGCCGCGCTGCCGCACGAGCACCGAGCCCGCGGGCACCGTTTGGCCGCCAAACCGCTTGATCCCGAGGCGCTGCGCGTTGCTGTCGCGCCCGTTGCGAGAGCTGCTGCCGCCTTTTTTGTGCGCCATCCTATGCCTCCTGCCCGGCCGTGATCCGCTCCACACGCAGGCGGCTGAGCGGCTGCCGGTGCCCCACCTTGCGCCGGTAGTGCTTCTTCGGCCGGAACTTCCCGACGAGCAGCTTGCGGGTCCGCGGCAGCGCCAGCACCGTGGCCGTCACCGACGCGCCCGACACCTCGGGGGTGCCGCACGTGACCGCGTCCCCGTCCACGAGCATAAGCACACGGCCCAGGGTCACTTCCGACCCAGGGTCGCCCGGCAGCCGGTCCACCTCGAGCACCTGCCCGGCCTCCACACGCATCTGCTTGCCGCCAACCTCGACTACCGCGTACATTACACGCCCCCACCTGTTGATGACCTGAAAATGGTAGCATGCGACCCCAGGGGTGTCAACGACGGCGCGGCCGGCCGGCGCCGGCGCGGCGCGGCCCCGGCGCGGCGCCCGCGGCCGCCGGGGGCTCCGAACGATCGCCGCCCATGAGCCGCCGCCATGTGCGCGCGAACCACCCCACCCCCGCCTCGGACCGCCCGGTCGGCACGCCGAGTCCCTCGCGGGTGTCTTCCTCGGGCAGGTCCATCCCCTCGCCGTGGATCGGATCGAGCCAAAACCCCTGCGCGTGCTTCCCATCCGGCTGTCCGTTCACTTCCGCGGCGGCGGCATCGCCGTGCGCGATCGCGATGCGGTCCAGGTGCATGCCGGGCCGGGCCCGCACCAAGATCGTCACCCCGGCCTGCGCACCGAGCGCCTGCAGCCAGGCCGCATCCTCCTGCAGCAGCGCCGCCACGTCGGGGTGCACCTGCGCCACCACGACGGTCGCGCGCGTCGTCGCGACGGCGCGGCGCAGCTCGCGGCGCGCGCGCACCGCGGCGCTCTGCGGCGAGAGCACCCGCCCCCGGCCCTCGCAGTAGGGGCACGGCATCCGCATCAACTCCTCGAGATCCTGGTACACGCGCTTGCGCGTGATCTCGACGAGCCCGAGCGCCGTCAGATCGAGCACGTGGACCTTGGTGCGGTCGGCCCGGACCGCCTCGTTGAGTGCGGCGAGGACGCGCGCGCGGTGCTTGTCCGAGTCCATGTCGATGAAGTCGACGAGAATGATCCCGCCGATATCCCGGAGGCGGATCTGCCGCGCGAGCTCGGCGGCCGCCTCGAGGTTCGTCTTCAAAATCGTGCTCGCGAGATCGGTCTTGCCGACGTACTTGCCGGTATTGACGTCGATCACCGTCGCCGCCTCGGTCCGATCGAACACGAGGTAGCCGCCGCTGCGGAGCCAGACCTTCCGGTGAAGCGCCCGCTCGATCTCACGGTCGATCCCGTTCGCGTCGAAGATCGGCTCGGGGCCCGCGTGCAGCTGGACGCGGGCCCGCAGCTCCGGCGCGAACCCTCCGACGAACTCCTGCACGCGCTCGAAGTCGCGGGGCGAGTCCACGACGAACCGGTCGACGTCGCCCGTGAACAGATCGCGCACCACCCGGCGGATGAGGCCGAAGTCCTGGTACAGCACCGCGGGCGCGCGGCTGGCCGCGGCGCGCTCGGTCACCTGCGCCCACACCTGCAGCAGAAAGCGGACATCGTCCGCGAGGTCGCGCTCCTCGATCCCCTCGGCCGCGGTGCGCACGATGACCCCCATTCCTTCCGGCCGGAGCCGCTCCGCGATCGCCCGGAGGCGCTTGCGCTCCGGCTCGTTGCCGATCCGCCGGCTGACGCCGATGCCGGTGACGGTGGGCATCAGCACGAGGTAGTGGCCGGGCAGCGCCACGTACGTGGTCGCGCGCGCCCCCTTCGTGCCGCGCGGCTCCTTGGTCACCTGGACGAGGATCTCCTGGCCGACCCGCAGCCGCTCCGCGATCGGGCCGCGGCCGATCTGGTCCTCGAGCTCCTCGCCGCCCTGCCCGCGGAACGGCTCGATCCGATTGGAGCGGACGTCCTGTACGTGCAGAAAGGCGTTCCGCCCGAGCCCGATGTCGACGAACGCGGCCTCCATGCCGGGCAGCACGCTCGACACCCGGCCCTTGTACACGTTGCCCGCGAGCGGTTCCCCGCGCTCGAGCATGATGCCCACGAGGACCCCGTCCTCGAGCACCGCCACGCGGACCTCGAACGGATCCACGTTGGCGAGAATCTCCTTGACCATACGCTGCGTGCTCCTTTGCGGGACTCCGCTCAGAACAAGATTTTCTGACGGCGCATGCCGATGTTCAGGATGAGCGCCGTCGCCCACAACATCGTCATGAGGGCGCTGCCGCCGTAGCTGATGAACGGCAGCGGGATGCCGGTGATGGGCATGATCCCCACCGTCATCCCCACGTTGACGAACACATGGAACGCGACCATCGACACGACCCCGACCGCCGCCAGCGCGCCGAACCGGTCGCGCGCGGCGGACGCGATGCGCGCGCCCCGCCACACCCACAAGAGAAACAGGGCGAGCAGGAGGAGCGCGCCGACGAACCCCAACTCCTCGCCGACGACCGAAAAGATGAAGTCGGTGTGGTTCTCAGGCACGAACTGCAGGATGTTCTGCGGCCCGGCGAACAGGCCCTTGCCCCAAAACAGCCCGCTGCCGATCGCAATCTTCGACTGTAAAATTCCGTACCCCGAGCCGAGCGGATCGAGCGACGGATCCAGAAATACCAGCAGGCGCCGCCGCTGGTACTCCTTGAGGAGGTGCCACAGGAGCGGCGCGAGTGCGAGCGCCGCGGCGGCGAGCAGCGCGAGATCCCGGCGGCGCGCGCCCCCAGCGTACAGCATGCCGACGAAGATCGCCCCGTACACGAGCGCCGTTCCGAGGTCCGGCTGCCTGAAGATGAGGAGCATCGGGACGGCGATGTGCCCGAGGAACGGCAAGAGATCCCGGATCGAGGTGTACGGCCCCGGCCGGTCGGCGAGATGCTTCGCGAGGGTGATGACGATCGCGAGCTTCGCGAACTCGGACGGCTGGAACTCCCCGAGCGGTCCGAGGGCGATCCACCGCTGCGCCCCGAGGCTCGTACGTCCAAGGACGAGCACCGCGGCGAGCAGCATGATGTTCACCGCGTAGAGCCACCGGGACGACGCGGCGATCGCCCGGTAGTCGACCGCGAGCAGCACCACGCCGATCACGAGGCCGGCGGCGAGATGCAGGAGCTGGCTCTCGACGAACGCGAGCGGGTGCGGGCCGGAGCGCGTGGTGCTGTACACCATGACCAGCCCAAAGACGACGAGCCCCACCGTGGAGCCGATCAGCAGCGGGTCGAGATAGCGGACGAGACGCCGGGCCCTCGCGTCCGGAGCACTGACGGCGGCCGCGTGCCCCGCGGCGGCGACGGCGTTCACGGCTTGGGCGCGTCCGAGGGCAGTGGGGTCAGGGGCAGGCCGAACGCCGCCTCGAACACGCGCTGCACAATCGGTCCGGCAAACTCGGCGCCGTAGCCGGCGTTCTCGACCATCGCCACGACGACCAGGGTCGGGGCGGCCGCCGGCGCGTACCCGGCGAACCACGCGTAGGGCTTGCCGTGCGAGCTGTCGGCGGTCCCGGTCTTGCCGGCGACCGCGAGCCCCGGGATCTGGATCGAGGACGCCGTCCCCCGGCTCACCACCGCGGCGAGCCCTTCGCGAATCGTGGCGAGGGTCTCGGGCCGGAGACGCACCTCGCCGACCGCGGGGGGATCGATCGACCGCACGAGCTGCCCGGTGGGCGAGCGCACCTCCACGACCGCGTGCGGGGTGACCACCGCGCCGCCGTTGGCCACCGCGGCGAGCATCCGCGCCGCCTGAATCGGCGGCACCAGCACGTACCCCTGCCCGATCGCCATGTTGAGCGTGTCGCCGCCGTACCACGGCTGTCCGAGGGCGCGGCGCTTCCACGCGGGGCTGGGAATCACGCCGGGGATCTCGTTCGGCAGATCGACGCCCGTGCGCGCACCGAGCCCGTACCGGTGCGCGTACTCGGAGAGGTGGTCCGCCCCCACCGGCTGGGAGATCGTCCAGAAGACGACGTTCGACGACACCGCGAGGGCCGTCAGAAAGTTGAGCGAGCCGAACGATTCGTTGTTGTTGTCGTGGTAGCGCCGGCCCGCGTAGTCGAAGTAGCCGGGATCGTAGAATCCGGAGTCCCGATTCACGATGCCGAGATCGAGGGCCGCCGATGCCGTGACGATCTTGAACACGGACCCCGTCGGGTAGGCGGCCTGGATCACCCGGTCGATGAGCGGCTGGCGGGGATCGTGCAGCAGCGCGTTCCACGCGGCGACGGGAATCCCGGTCGCGAACGCGTTCGGGTCGAACGTCGGGTGGCTCGCGAACGCCCGGATCGCCCCGGTCGCCGGGTCCAGCGCGATCACGATGCCGACGCGGTCGCCGAGGGCTGCTTCCGCGGCCTGCTGGGCGGGGAGATCGAGCCCGAGGACGAGCGTATTGCCGGGAACCGCGGGAATTGTCCGGAGCGTTCTGGACGGCCGCCCCAGGGCGTCGACCTCCGCCTGGATCTCGCCGTCGCGACCGCGCAGATCACGGTCGTACTCTCGCTCGATCCCGTCCTTGCCGATCAGCTCGCCCGGTTGGTATCCCGCCGCGCGGGACTCCCGAATGTCCGCGTCGCTCGCCTCGCCGAGATACCCGATCAGGTGCGCCGCGAGCTCGTGGTACGGGTAGTATCGCACCGGCTCCACCTGGACGAAGACGCCGGGCAGGTCCATCCGGCTTTCCTCGACGGCGGCCACGGTCGTCTCGGGCACGTCCCGGCGCAGCCGAACCGGCGCGAACGGCATGTCCCGACCCGAGGCGACCCGCCGGGCCACCTCGTCCGGATCCATCGTCAGCAGGCTGGCCAGCACGGGGATCTCTCGCGCGGGCTGCGTGAACTCAAGCGGCAGCACGGCCACCGTGAAGGAGGGACGGTTCTCGACGAGCGGGCGCCCGGCGCGGTCGACGATCACGCCGCGGGGCGCGGACAGCGGGGTCACCCGGAGACGATTCTCCTCCGCCAGCCTGGCGAAGTAGTCACCCTGGACGATCTGTACCTGCCAGAGACGGATCGCGAGGACCGCGAACAGCGTCACCACGACGCCGAAGATCACCGCGAGACGATACTCGAACCGATCGCGGTCCATCTATCCGCCCCTCCGGAGGACGCACCACCACCTGGTGCCCTCGAGGTTCGGGGCGGCTGGAGGACCCACCGGCGCGTGCCGCCGGGCGAAGGCCCGGACGGTCCGCGGCGTCCCCGGCACAGGACACAACACCACGCGGCGTTTCAACGTCAGAAGAAGGCGGCTCGCGTCCACCGGTCGGCTAGCGGGCGCGCGTGAACGTCCGTTCCAACGCCCGGTCCATCCGGCGGAACCAGTAGAACACCGGCATCGCAACCACGCCATTATAGCACGCCGACAGCACGACCACCCGCGCGACGGCGAGGGGCGCGACGCTGACGACACCCGCGAGATGGCCGATGCCGATCCACACCGCATTCCGCACCAGGGTCAGGGCGAACCCCGCGAGGGCCGGCAGCCAGATATCCTCGAGGTACAGCCGCCCCTCGCCGATGCCCGCGCAGAACCCCGCGCAGAGGTTGGCGCCGAGGCCGAGCCCGATCGGCACGCCGTTCACCACGTCCTGCAGCAGGCCGCCCCCCGCCCCGATCAAGGTGCCCTCCTCGGGACCGTGCAGGAGCCCGACCGACATCACCACCAGCAGCAGCAGATCCACGCCGCCGCCGCCCGGGTGAAACCCCGACAACCAGGTCACCTGCACCACCGCGGCGACCGCCGTCAGCGCGACGTACACGCCGGCGCGAATCATTGCGCCGTGGGGAGGTCGCCCCGGACGATGATCAGGAGTTCTTCGAGGTGGAAGAGGTCCGCGGACGGGCGGACCACCGCTTCCTGGAACATGTCGCCGGCGCCCCGGCTCACCCCCAGCACCGTGCCCACGACGAGGTTTTTCGGAAAGATCTCCCCAAGCCCGGACGTCACGATCTGATCACCGGGCTGGACGTCGGCGTCCCGAGCGAGATACCGGATGCGCAGGGCCGGCTGGCCCTGTCCCTCGGCCACGCCGGGCTCGCGCGACCTCGTGACGACGATCCCGACCGCGCTCCGCGGATCGAGCAGCAAGAGGACCCGCGACCACCCCGGCCCGACCTCAATCACGTGGCCCACGAGGCCGTCCGCGGTGACGGCCGGGTCATTCCGGCGCACCCCGGCCCGGCTGCCCCGATCGACCAGCACGGAACTGAACCACTGGCTCGGATCCCGGCCGATGACCGCGGCGGCGACGGTCGCGAACGGCTGCTGCTGCTTGAACCCGAGGAGCGCCCGAAGGCGGTTGTTCTCCTGCGCCGCCGGCCGCAGCCCGGCGTTCTCCTGCCGCAGCGCGGCGACCTCGGCGGCCAGCCGCGCGTTCTCCGTGCGCAGGCTCCCGATCTCGTGCAGCGCCGACCACGCGCCCCCCAGGGTGTTGCCGACGTACGCCGCCGCGTCCGTGATCGGGGCGAGCACGATTTCGACCGCGAGCCCCGCCCACCCGAGGCGTCGCTGGTCGGGCGCCCGGAGCTGCGCGGTCAAGACGGCGAGCGCGACCACACACAGCACCAGGAAGAGCGCGACCCGCCGGCGCCGGAGCAGTGAATTCGACGGCACGGGCCCTACATCTACCGCTTGCTCGTGATCAGGACTTTCTTGAGCGTCTCGATCTCCTCGAGCGCCCGGCCGGTGCCCAGCACCACGCTGCTGAGGGGATCGTCCGTGATCATCACCGGCATCCCGGTCTCCTCGCCGAGCAGGCGATCGAGCCCGCGCAGGAGCGCCCCGCCGCCCGCCATGACGATGCCCCGGTCGACGATGTCGGCCGCGAGCTCCGGCGGCGTCCGCTCGAGCGTCATCTTCACCGCCTCCACGATCGACGCGATCGGCTCGGCCATCGCCTCCCGGATCTCCGTGCTGGTCATCCGCACGGTGCGCGGCAGCCCGGACACGAGATCGCGCCCCCGCACCTCGATCGACTGTTCCTCCTTCAGAGGGTACGCCGACCCGACCTTGATCTTGATCTCCTCCGCGGTGCGCTCGCCGATCAACAGGTTGTACGCCTTGCGCGAGTACTGGATGATCGACTCGTCCATCTCGTCCCCGGCCACCCGGATGCTGCGCGCGCAGACGATGCCGCCGAGCGCGATGACGGCGACTTCCGTGGTGCCGCCGCCGATGTCGACGACCATGCTGCCGACCGGCTCGGACACCGGCAGCCCGGCGCCGATCGCCGCCGCCATCGGCTCCTCAATGAGATACGCTTCGCGCGCGCCGGCGTGGAGCGTCGCGTCGACGACGGCACGCTTTTCGACCTCCGTGACCCCGCTCGGAATCCCGACGATCACGCGGGGCCGCATCAGGCTGCGCCCGCGAAGCCCCCGCTTGATGAAGTACGAGAGCATCGAGGCGGTGGTGTCGAAATCGGCGATGACCCCGTCCCGCAGCGGACGGGTGGCAATGATGTCGCCGGGCGTCCGGCCGATCATCCGCTTCGCCTCGTTGCCGACCGCCAGTATCTCGCCGCCGTCCACCCGCTTCGCGACGACGGAGGGCTCTCTCAGCACAATCCCCTCACGCCGCACGTAGACGAGCGTGTTGGCGGTGCCGAGATCCACACCCATGTCCCGGGTGAACCGGCTGAACAGCCCATCGAAGATCATCCCTGACGCTCCCCTCGCGCCCACCCGGGCCTCGTCACGGCGCGTCCTCAGGGGCGGCGTCAAACGCGACGCCGCGCTCCCTCAGGCTGACATACCGTCCGTCTCCTACAATCAGATGATCGAGCACCGGGATCCCCATCACCCGGCCGGCACGGTCAAGCCGGCGCGTCAGCGCCGCGTCCGTCCGACTGGGGGACGGATCCCCCGACGGATGATTATGCACCAAAATCACCGCGGCAGCGCCCCCGCGCACGGCGGCCCGAAACACGTCCCGCGGGTGCACCGGAGCGCTGGCCAAACCTCCGCGCGTGAGCTCGATGCGGTCGACCACCTCGTGCCGCGTATTGAGCAGCAGCACCCAGAACCGCTCGGTCTCGCAGAACCGCAGCGCATCCACGACGAGCGCCGCCGCGTCGGCGGGCCGACGGATCACGGGCCGCGTCCGCGGCGGCAGCGTCCGGAGCCGGCGCCCGAGCTCAAACGCGGCGAGGAGGTGCAGCGCCTTCACTTCACCGACGCCGCGCGTCTGGCTCAGTTCCGTCGGGGTCGCGGTCGCAAGCCGGTCAAGCGTTCCGTGCTTCCCCAGCAGCTCGGTCGCGACCTCCAGGGCCGTCCGCTCCCGCGCCCCCGTGCGCAGCAGGAGCGCCACGAGCTCCGCGCTGCTGAGCGCGGAGGGACCCTGCTGCAGGAAGCGCTCGCGCGGACGGATCTCCGCGGGCAGGTCTCGCATCCGACGCCGCTGCTCGTCCACCGACGCACCCGGGGCCCCTGCGGGCCCGGCCGCTCCGCGCGCATGCCGCGCGGCGCGCGAACGGCCTCCAGACAACAGGAATGGGGCAAGGTCGGCGCCGGCCGCGGCCGCGCCGTCCCCACCCCTCGCATCCTCCCGCCGCACGGTCACAACACGCGGAACAGGAAGACCGCGGCGATTATACCAGCTACAATCGCCAGGTTCAACCGAATCGTGAACCCAAGCGTCAGCGTCAGCACGCGCAGATCCAGCGTGATCGGCGGATCGACGCCGAACGCCACGGAGTGCCCAAGCGGCGCGAGGTAGGTGAATTGGCCGACCGCATCCGCGAAGACGCTGCCCAGCATCGCCCCCGCGATCACGATCACCACCAGCAGCCACCACGGCTCGCGCGTGCGCTTGGCCACGCGTGCCACCGCTCACCCCCTCGTCGCCGAGCGTCCGGGGCCCGCGGCCGGCGCACAAACGAACCGAGGAGCAGCCAGCGACTGCTCCCCGGCTTCGACGCCTCCGCGCCGAGGGTCCCTTCGACGCCGCGTTGGAACGCGTCCCGCCTCGACGGTCAGCTCTTCTGCCCCGTGCCCTTATCGGAGGGCGTGGACGCCGAATCCTCGGACTTGGTGGCGTCCTTGAAGTCCTTCATGGCCTTCCCTACCGCTCCACCCAGCCCGGCGAGCCGGCTCGGCCCAAACAGCAGGATGACGATCACGAGTACAATGATCAGCTCCCAAAATTTTGCGGTCATCACGCACCTCCGCGCTGATTATACACCATCGGGGAAGCGACGCGGGCGGGGGGCTTCGTTCCAGCGGGCCGCGCCGACGCCCGTCCCCGGACCGCACCCCGGGCGCAGGGAACGCCTGACGCCACCGCATACCCTGGTTGACGTCTCCTTCGCGCCAATTGTTCACGTGCACGCGATCGAGGGCAACAACGCACCGGTCCGGGTCGTTGACCAGATCGGGGATTCCCGGGGATGGGCGCGGACGGTCCCCGATGGACCCCGGCATGCACGTCCCCGCCGGAGCGCCCCGGCGGGGACGTGGGTTCAGGGCGTCGGAGGCGCCGCGAGCAGCGCCCGGGCGATCTCGACGAGGCGCTTGTTCTCACGCTGGCTCTGGATCTGCATGCGGCGAAACGCCTCGGCTTCGCTCAGGCGAAACCGATCCATCAACATCCCCTTCGCGCGCTCGATCACCTTGCGCGCCTCGAGGGCGTCGCCGAGCGACGCCACCTCGCCGCGCAGCGCGTGGAACTCCCGGAACCGCGTCCGGGCGGTCAAGATCGCGGGCAGAAGATCCTCCTCGCCGACCGGCTTCACGAGATAGGCGAACACGCCGGCGGCCGCGGCCCGCTCGATCAGGCCCTGATCGGAATACGCCGTCAGCAGGATGATCGGGATCGGCCGCTCGCGCGTGATCGCCCGCGCCGCCTCGATGCCGTCCAGCTCCGCCATCTTGATATCGAGGATCGCGAGATCCGGCGCGGTGTCGCGCGCGAGCGCCACGGCCTCGCGCCCCGTGGTCGCCTCGGCCACAACGTCCATCCCCAACGCGGCGAGCTGCCGCTTGAGCGTCATCAGGCGGATCGCCTCGTCATCGGCGATCAGGATGCGCGCCGGATCCGTCATCGGCGAAACGTCACCTCCGCGACCGTGCCGCCGTCGACCCACATGCGCAGGCGGCCGCCAAGATCCCGCGACACGAGCGTGCGCACGATCGACAGCCCGAGACTGTCGACCCGCTGGGGATCGAGCCCGTCCGGGAGCCCCACCCCGTCGTCCCGCACGACGAGCCCGACCTCTCCGTCGTGCTCGTCGAGGGTCACGACGATCGCACCCCGGGGGCGCCCGGCGAACGCATGCTCCATGGCGTTCGTGATCAGCTCCCCGAGCACCAGCGCGAGCGATGTGGCCTGTTTGCTCGGCAGCAGGACCGGCGCCCCATCCACCCGGACCTCGACCTGGGTCCGAGGCGTCCCGAGGTCCCCGCAGACGGTGGCCGCGATCGCCTCGGCGAGGCGCCGCGCGTCGGCTTCTCCAATGTGATCCAGCGACAGCAACCGGTGCACGGTGGCGATGCTCTTGACGCGCGCCAGGCTGTCGCGCAGGTGATCGCGGACCTCGGCCGAGCCGGCGTCATGCCCTTCCAGATAGAGCAGGTCGGCGAGGGTCTGCAGATTGTTCTTGATGCGGTGGTGCATCTCCTGAAGCAGGGTCCGGAGCTGCTCGTTTCCCGCGACGAGTTCCTGCTCCCGCTCCCGGATGACCTCCGCGCGCTCGTCGAGGTACGCCTGCCCGATCGCCAGCAGCTCCAGGTCGATCGCTTCGTTCAAGCGGTCGGCGACGCGCATCACGTCCCACGGGAACGCGAGCCAGAGGCGCCGGCGGAGCATGCGCTGGATCTCTCCCAGGACGGCCAGCCGGAAGAGGGCCAGCGCCTGCTGGATCTCGCCGAGCGAAAACTCGCCCCGGAGCTGCTCGCCCGCGACCGCGCGCGCGGTGCGAAACACCGCCTCGCGCGCCTCGGCCTGCTCCTCGGCGGTCCACGCGCGGGCCACCGCCAGCAGCACCCGCAGCTCCTCGACGCCCCACGCGGAGGTCTCGGCGGCGTCGCGGTAGCGGGGCACCGCGTCCCGCAGCGACGCGTGCCAGCGCGCCACGATCGCGCCCGCGTGCCGCGCGAGATGGGCGCTCGTCGTGTGCACCGCCAGACGAAACAGGCCGTCCCGAAGGCGCCGCCACGGTCCCGGGGCCTCCGCCGGCCGGGGGCCCCGTTGCCCGTCCACCACCGCCGGAGTGCGCATCGCCGCGGCCTAGCTCGTGCGCGCGGTCACGAACTCGACGAGGGCGCCGAGACTGCGCCGGGCCGGCGAGTCGCGCAGCGGCTCGAGGGCCGCGGCCGCGCGGGCCGCCCGTGTGCGGGCGACCCCGAGCGCGTACTCCACGGCGCCGCTGCGCGAGAGGATCTCCCGGATCTCTCCGGGATCCCCGTCCCGGGCGTCCCCGTTCGCCGCCGCCAGCATCGTCTCGAGGCGGCGGCGGTCGGCCTCGGGCGCGCGCCGCAGCGCGTGGATGACGGGCAGCGTCACCTTGCCCGTTTGAATGTCGCTGCCGATCGGCTTGCCGAGCGAGGAGGTGCTCGACGTGACGTCGAGCGCGTCGTCGGTGATCTGGAACGCCATGCCCCACTCCAAGCCGAACGCGGCAAGGGCCTCGACCGCGCGGGCGTCGGCCCCGGCCGTCATCGCTCCGCAGCGGCACGCGGCGCTCATCAGCTGCGCGGTCTTCCCCTCGATGATGTCGAAGTAGATCGCCTCGTCGGTATGCGCCGTGTTTCCGTATTTGATCTGCTTGATTTCGGCCTGACTCATCCGCACCGTCGCCCACGCCATCGCCGCGGCGAGCTCCGCGGCGCGCAGGCGGGCGAGCAGATGAAACGCCTTGCTGAACAGATAGTCGCCCAGCAGCACCGCCACCTGGTTCCCCCACAGCGAGTTGACGGTCGCCTGCCCGCGGCGCAGATCCGCGACGTCGATGACGTCGTCGTGCACGAGCGAGGCGACGTGGATCAGCTCGACGGCCCCCGAGATCTCGAGGCGCGCGGGGGGGCGGTCGGCCGGCTCCGCCGCGCCGGCGAGGGCGCTCAGGCACACGAGGGCCGGACGAATCATCTTGCCGTGCGTGCTGAGGACGTGCGCGACCAGCTCCCCGATGAACGGATCGTCGCTGACGAGCTCCGCGCGCAGCAGCGCGTCCAGCGCGAGAAGGTCCTCCTGCACGGGCGCGTAGATCTGGCCGAGTTCCATGGGGGTGGTCAGTTCTCGCCGCAAGGCGTGTTCTCCTGGACCGGGGGGCGCGGCGGGCGGTCCGGGTCCGCGCTAGACGTCCGCGACGATGCCGTACAGCGACACGAAGAACAGAAACGCGAACAACAGCACCCAGAACACGAGGTAGCGCCAGTACACCACGCTCGCGCTGGGCGCTTCGGGCTTCGCGGCCGGCGCGCGTTCCGCCATTATGTTCCCTCCTGTTCGGGGGCCGGGGCCTCCGCGGGCTTGGCGGGCGCGGCCCCGCGCGGGGCGGCCGGCGGTCTCGCCGGGGGCAGCACCGGGCCCGGCAGCCCGGCCACCTTCTCCGCGAACGCACGGACCGCGCTCACGAACTCCGCCTGCGCGTCGCGCCGGTAGAAGATCGCCCCGATGCGCTCAGGATTGATGCGCTGACGCTCGAGACGCCGACGCAGCTGCTCGACGCGGTCGCCGATGAGGTTGTTGCCGTAGCGGTTGAAGCAGTCGCCGAGCGGACAGCCGCAGACGAAGACCCCCTCGGCGCCGTTGCGGAGCGCAAACTCCAGCCACGCGGGCCGCGTAAACCCCGAGCACGGGATCTTGATCAGCGTGACGCCGGGCAGATCCCGCATCGTGCCGTCGTCGCGCACGAGGCCGTCGGACGCAACCGCCCAGTCGCACAAGAATCCGACGATGCGGGCGCCGCGCGCCGCGGGCGCGCTCTGCGGCGTCTGGGGGGTGCCCGTTCCCGTTAGCTCTGGCATGCGCTCAACACCTTCTTCTGGATGTCCACTTGGAGATACCCCGGAAGTTCGAGCGCCTCAAACGGGCAGGCCCCGACGCAGATCCCGCATTCGACGCAGCGGGACTCCAGCACGACGGCGCGCAGCTTCCGGGCCTGCGCCGCCTTGGTCACCCCGGGGTTCGGCGAGGGCACCATCACGATCGCGTTGTACGGGCAGTCGTAGTAGCACAGCTCGCAGCCGGTGCAGTTCGCGTCGAGCACCTGCGCGACTCCCGAGTCCTTGATCCCGAGTTCCGCGCGGGTCTCCGGCAGCTGGTACGGGATGTACAGCCCGTACGCGACCAGCACGACCCCGAGCGCCACCAGCACCAGCGGCGGCAGCACGCGGAGCGCCCAGTAGGGCGACAGGAACAGCCAGTCCACGGCGAAGCCCGTGGGCGGCTGCAGGGCCGAGGCCGCCGGCTGGCTGGTCACCGGCAAGAGCCCGGTCAGCAGCAGGATGAACCCGAGCGCAAACAGGGTCCACACCGCGGGCGGCCACACCTTCGGCGCCCGGATGCGGGTGTAGTGCCACCAGAGGAACACGTACAGCGCGACCGCCGGGCCGACGTGGAGGAACAGGATGCGCGGCAGGAGGAGGTCCGTCAGCCCCGCGCCCCCGAACAGCGCGTCCCGCAGCCACCCGCCGACCAGCGGCACGTGGGAGGCCGCGTTGCCGGTCATCGCGACCAGCGCCTCGCTGCGCTGGTCCCAGACGAGAATGTAGCCGGTCACGCCGATAAAGCCGGCGAAGGCCAGCAGCATCATCCCGCTGATCCACGGCTCGTCCCGCGAGAACCGGAACCTTTCGGTGAACCAGTTGCGGAAGAAGTGCAGCAAAATGACGATGATGAAGCCGTCCGCCGCGTAGCGGTGAATCCCGCGGATGATCTGGCCGTACGGCACGTTCACGGTCAGGAACTGGACCGACGCGTACGCGTCGTTGAACGACGGCACGTAATAGAAGAACAGAAAGATCCCGGACAGGACGAGGATGGTCAGGAACAGGTTCGCGAGACCGCCCGTGTAGTACAGCGGGTTGAAATCGTCCGGGTAGACCCGCCCGACGACGGTGTCCAGCCGCAGCGTCGCGTCGAGCAGCCGGCCGAGCGCCCGCTTATACACCCGTGAATCCCCCCTTGCGCAGCAGCAGCAGGATGAACGAGTACGCCAGCAGGACCACGCCGATCAGCGCCGCGGTCACGTGATGATGGTTCATCAGTTCGCCCCACACCATCCCGAGCACGCACACGAAGCTCAGCGCCGACAAGAGCACGATCCACATCGTGTACGCGGACGCGCGGTCACTCACGCCGTTCCCCTCCCCCCGCCGTGTCCGGCGGCGCCGCCGCCGGTCCATCCCGCCGGCCGGTCGGGCGCGCGCCGCGCCAGCACCCACTCGTAGAGGCCCACCGGGCGGCGAATCCGCCCCGCCGCGCGGTCCACCTCGTACAGCAGGAACCCGAGCCACAGCATCACGGCGACGAGGCCCACCGCGAGCGCCACCACGGCCGCGGCGGCATCGAGCGTCGGGGCCGCCCGCCACGCGCGCCAGGCGGCCAAGAATTCGCTCAGCCCGAACGTGGCCGCGGCGAGTAGGACGTAGAACAAGTGCTTCCGCCGCATGCTACGCCGCCCCGGCGGGCCGTGCCGCGGCGCGGGCCGCGGCCTGCGCCGCGGCACGCTGCGCCTTGCGCCGCCGGTACCCCATCTCCCAGACGAACGCGAGCAGGCAGACCACGACGGTGATCCCCCAGATGATCGGCGGATCCCGCGAGATGACCGCGATGTTCAGCAGGATGAGCGCGCTGAATCCGATCCAGTAGGCGAGCGCGAGCAGCCCGATCACGAAGAAGAACGGCCGCTCCGTCGCCCGCGTCTCCTTCGTCCGGTCGAGGAACGGCACCAGCATGCCGTAGCCGATCAGCAGCGCCGGCGCCACCCCCGCCCACAGCGGCGGCATGTATTTCACGACCTGGTACAGCGCCAGGAAGTACCAGTCGGACAGGACCGGCAGCGGCGTGCGGTTGTTGTTCGCCCAGTCGCCGACGTCCGCCAGGTTCATGAAGCTCACGAACGCGAGAAACACGAGGACGAGGACGATCGCGAACGCCGACAGGTTGAGGTGCCGGCGCCGCGTCCGGTAGACGAACATCTCAATGATGATCACGGCGATGATCGAGATGCCGAAGTGGATCGCGTAGAACCGGGTGAGCGTCCCCTGGCCGAGCGCCGGACCGCCGAGGAAGATGTACGCGATCGCGTGCCCGAGCCCGAGGTTCCCCACGAGCGGGATCTGGTCGTAGTAGGTCGGGACGGTCAGGATGACCTTCGCCGCCCAGAACGCGCGCTGGTTCCACTCGAGCGTGTACCCGGTGACCCCCGAGACCATCGCCAGCACGAGGGAGAGGAACAGGATCATCCACGACAGCTCGCCCGGCTTCTTATACTCGCCCGCGAAGTACATCCGGTAGATCCGCAGCGTGATCACCGTGATCAGCATGTCGCCGCCGTATTTGTGCACGCCGCGCACGAGCCAGCCGAACGGAAGGTCGAGGGTGATGTGCTGGATCGAGCGGTACGCGCCGGTCGTTGTCGGGATGTACCAGAGCATCAGCACGATCCCGGAGACGATCACAGCCATCCACGACAGCCAGACCAGGTTCCCGAGGATGTACAGCGGGTTGTCCTGTTTCCCGGTTTTCGTCTCGTCGAAGAGGTCCAGGTGCTGCTTTCGGTCCTGGAACCACTCCTTGAGATTTGCGAGGACCGCCTCCACCGCCACCCTCCCGTCCGTGGTTGCTGCGGCTCAGGCGTCGCCGCGCGGCGCCTGCGCGCGGCTCGGCCGTGCCTTCGCGATCGCGCCGACTTCGGCGCCGGTGACGACGATGTTGTCACCCTGGATCTCGAACTGGAAGTACCGCGCGCCCCGAGGAGCCGGCCCCGAGATCACGTTGCCGGGGTCGCCGGGATACGTCGGATCGTAGATGCTGAAGTGACACGGGCACGCCATCAGCGCGTGGTGCTCGGAGGCCGGTGGTTCCATCCCCCCGTACCCCGCCGTGACCTCGTGGTAGTCGCTGACATAGTTGAAGATGCAGCCGAGGTGCGGGCAGATTCGCGAGAACAACACGATGTCGGTCTCCCCCTGAAACCCTACAAACCCCTCGGCGTTGGTGAAATTCACCTTCTGCGGCAGCCGGATCGCGACCCCTGGGACGTTGCTCGCCTCTTCGCCCTCGGGATCGTACTGCACGAACTTCTGGACGTAGGTGAAGTAGAACGAGTCCCACGGCTTCGCCAGCTGCGACACCCGCCCCACGACCTGGGCGCCGCCCGCGGGCAGGTCCGGCTTGATCGTGAAGATGTTCCACGCGCCGTCGTTCGGCTTCAGAAACCGGAACAGCGGGGACAGTAACGCAATGATCGTCCCGATCACCGGGATCGCCACCAGCGTCTTGATCAGCCCCCGCCTCTCGAGCTTCATCGAATCGCCCCTCCCGCGCGGTCGCCGCCCGTCCGCATTCGCTACTGGATCGCTGGGTGTTTGTAAAAGAACGTGTAGACGTAGTCCACGAGCCCGTTCACCTGCGCCGGGGTCAGCTTGCCGCGGTAGCTCGGCATGATCCCATTGCCGTCTGCGATCTCGTTCGCCAGATCCGCGCCGTTCCGCTGCACCATGTAGTTGATGTCGGTGAAGATGCCCGGTCCCGTGCCGTGCGCCCACGTCCAGACCTGCGCGCCCATCTCGGCGCCCCGGGGCCCCTTGCCGTCGCCGTTCATCCCGTGGCACTGCGCGCACTGCGCGTCGTACACCTGCTTCGCCGCGCTGAGCGCCTCCGGCGAGGTCCGGAACATCATCTCGTACACGTTCGCGTCCCACCGCTGCGCGTTGGTCAACTGCTGCGCCTGGTTCGCCCCGAACGACGCCTGCGGCCCGAACGCCGGCATCGCCGTGTACGCGCGTCCCTGGGTCACCGTCTGGTACATGATCGCCGGGGTGATCACGCTCTCAAGATCCCGGTTGGTGAAGTCCGCCGGGCTGCTCGGCAAATTCGGGCGGTGCACCGTGATCCCAAACAGGCCCACGAGCGCGGCCAGCACGTCATGCTGGGGTTCGACGAGCGTCGGCGCCATGGGGCCGTTCCCTTTCCCCGACATCCCGTGGCACACGGCGCAGTTGGCATCGAAGACCTGCTTCCCGTGCACCGCGTCGGGCGTGATCGGGTGCCCCTGTTCATCGGCCACGAGCGCGATCTCGACCTCCTGCGTCGGCGGCAGCGCGACGGATGTCCGCGTCCGCTCGACGCTGACCTGCGGTTGGCATCCGGCGGCCGCGACGGCCGCCGCGAGCACCAGCAGGGTTGCTCGAGGACGCACCCATAACCCTCTCAGCATGCCGCTCCTCTCTTCCATGCCCACGGGTACCGGGCCGGTGTCCACGACGCGGGATGACGCCGTTCGGATGCTACCGGCCGGCGCGGCTCCAGGCGAAAAAACGCTCGCGGGAGTTTGTGGTTCCACGGCGCCGCGACCCACTCCTTCCGGGCCGGCCGAAAGCGACTCCCCCGGCGCCCGCCCTAGGACGCCGCCGCCGGGCGGTGCCGCAGCGCCGCGGTGAGCCCGCCCCCGAGCAGCACGCACAGCACGATCGCCGCACTTGCCGGCCAGCGGTCGTCCCGTCCGGCGAGCCCGTCGAATGTCCACGCGATCTCCCCGCCGCGCGGCACCGCTCCGGCGGACCACCGCGTGAAATGCCGGCCGGAGTCCGCGACCACGCCCGCGCGCCGCACCCCGGCGCCCGAGAGGATGAGCGCGGGATCGTTGACCAACATCTCGACGTCGGCGGCCCCGTACGGTAGGGCCCAGTCGACGGTGAACCGGCTGGCGCGGGGCGCGAGGTCGTACGCGTAGCCGACCTGGAGCACCCCGGGCGGGACGGCGATCGCGTCGGTGATCGCCCCGTGCGCGACCTGCGGGTGCTGCCACCCTCCGATCAGTTCGACCGCCTGCGCGCCGAGGGGCAGCGGGAAGACGAGGGGGTCGGCATCGCTCCCCACGACCGCGCGGCGGGTCGTGTTTTCCAAACGCTGGATGACGCTGATCCGCACCGCGCCCTGGCTTGTCTCCACCACGGCGAACGCGATCGTGCCGTGCACGGCCGCGTGGTCGCGCGTCGCTTGATACACGTCGAGGTCGGCCGTCTGCGTCGGTGTCTCGGCGGCCAACTCCACCCGCGTGCCGTACGGCACGCCCTGATACTCAGTCCGGACGAGGAACACGCGCGGCACGCCGCCGCCCACCGGCAGGCCGGGGAACGCGAACGCCCCGCGCGCGTCCGTGACCGTGAGGCGCTCCGAGGTCGAGCCGCGCTCGACGATCTCGAGACGCACCGGCTGCCTGGCGACGGCGCGGACGGCCGAGGTCCGATCGAGCACGTGCCCGCGAATCAGCCCGCCCGGCCCGTCGGCGGACGACACGGGCACCGATCCCAGCGCCGCGCACACGACCAGACAGAGGAGGAGGGCCCAACGGGCCCCCCTCCACGAAGGACGCACATCGCTTCCCGCCGAACGCCGCCGCCTCAGGACGGTCCGTCCCGATTCGTTTCAGTCCGGGGCTCCGCCCTCGCCCCGGTCCCCGCGGCGAGGGCGTCGAGGCGGTGCAGCACCGCGACGGCCTCGGCCTCGACGCGGCCGCGGAGCACCGCGTAGTCCGACTCGCCGATCTTGCCCGCTTCCCGGTCCATCTCGAGTTCGCGCAGCGCGCGGTACGCCGCCTCACGCGAGCGCACCAGCCGATCGGCGTCCGTCTCCGGCGCCGACGCAGGCTCGGGCCGCATCAGCGGCGCGAGCACGAACGCGGCCGTCGCGAGCGCGAGCGCGACCAGGACCGCGGGGATCACGGGCGGCCCGGGCTCAGCGCCCCTGCGGGCACGGGGAGGTCGTCCGGTGCCACACGCCGCTCGGGAATCATCGCGAGCACCGCCCCGAGCGTCAGCACGAGGCCGCCGGCCCACATCCACGACACGAGCGGGTTAACGAGCAGGCGGATTGTCGCGCGGCCGTCTTGGGTCCAACCGATCAGCGTGATGTACAGATCGTCCCGCGGCGTGCTCCGCAGCACCACGTCGGTGGTCGAGTCCTGGGTGGCGAGAAACATGTTGCGGCGGGCGGCAAACGTCCCCAGGTCCCGCGCGCCCTCGAAGACGCGCAGCTGTGCGCCGATCGACAGCGCGCCGCCCTGCGTGGCCTGCGTCAGGCCGTCGAACCGGACCTGGTACTCCCCGACCGCGGCCCCCTGCCCCGGGCGGAGGGTGACGATCTGCTGCGTGGCAAACACCGAGGAGCCGGTAATGCCGCAGAACAGCAGCAGGATCCCGAGGTGTACCACGTAGCCCCCGTAGCGCCGGCGGTTGCCGGCGATCAGTCCCAGGAGCGCGTGCGCGGCGGTCTCATCCCGGTGCGCGCGGCGCACCCGCACGCCCCGGGCGAACTCGAGCGCGATGGTCGCGGCTACGAATCCGCACAGCGCAAACACGAGGACGGCGCCCGGCTGGCGCATCCCGGCGAGCAGCAACCCGACCCCTACGAGCACGCCGGCCGCGCCCGGGGCCATGAAATCGCGCCGCAGGCTGTCGAGGGACGCGCGCCGCCAGGCGATCAGCGGGCCGATCCCCATCAGCAGCAGGATCGCGAACGCGATTGGGACCACGATGTGATCGAAGAACGGCGGGCCCACGTTGATGGCGCGCCCCGTCAGGACCGCGGACACGATGGGAAACACGGTCCCGAGGAACACCGAAAACGCCACGGCGAGAAACAGCACGTTGTTGAGGAGGAACGCACTCTCGCGCGAGACCGCGGCGTCCAGCTCATTCCGGCTCCGAAGATCGTCCCACCGCCACGCCGCGAGGCCGAACGCGACGAGCATCGCGAGCGCGAGAAACCCGAGAAAGAACGTCCCGAGCGACGACTGCGTGAACGAGTGGATGCTGCTCAACACGCCGCTGCGGGTCAGAAACGTGCCGAAGATGGACAGCCCGAACGCCAGGATCACCAGCACCACGTTCCATTTCGTGAGCATCTCGCGGCGCTCTTGGATCTGCACCGAGTGCAGAAACGCCGTCGCGACGAGCCACGGCATCAGCGCGGCGTTCTCGACCGGGTCCCACGCCCAGTACCCGCCCCACCCCAGCACCACGTACGACCACTTCGCCCCGAACATCAACCCCATGCTGAGGCAGTACCACGCCCACAGCATCCACCGGCGCGAGAGCAGCACGCCCCCCTCCCCCGACGGGCCCGCGGCGAGGGTCGCGGCCACGATCGCGAACGGCACGGTGAGCCCGACGAACCCCAGGTAGAGGGTCGGCGGGTGGATCGCCATCCAGGGGTTGAGCAGGAGCGGGTTCATCCCGTTGCCGTCGGCCGGCGGGAACGGCACCGTCACGAACGGGGGCGTGACAAAGGCGAGCATGAACAGGAAAAACGTCGAGACGCCGGCGCACACCGCGGTCACCCCGCCCACGAGCGGCGGACGGACCCGGCCGACGCCGCGCACCGCGAGCAGCGTGTACCCGGAGAGCAGCAGCGCCCAGAGCAGCAGCGATCCTTCCATCCCGCCCCAGAACGACGTGAGGTCGTAGATCAGCGGCTGCGCGTTGCTGACGTGGGTGACGACGTAGGCGAACCGATAGTCGCGGGTGCCGAGCGCGATCCAGAGCAGCAGGGCGGCGAGCCCTTCAAGCGCCGCGGCGGCGACGAGCGCGCGCACGGCGCTTCGAACCAATTCCGGGCGCCGCAGCCGCGCGCCGAGCGACGCGGACACGAGCGCATAGACGGCGAGGGCGAGCGCGCCGAGCAGCGCGAATCGGCCGAGGTCAGCCACAGCCGGCTCGCCGGCGGCGGAGGCGCGTCACTGCGAGGGCGCCGGATCCGCCGCGTTGTACTTCGTCGGACATTTCGCCAGCAGCGTCGTCGCCTGGAACGTGCCGCCGGGGTCGCGCGTCCCCTCGACCACGACCTGACGGCCCTCCGCGAAGATGTCCGGAACCACCCCGCTGTACGCGACCGGCAGCGCGTGCTGGCCGTCGGTGACCATGAACGTGAGATGCCGGTGGGACGCGTCCCACCGGATCGTGCCGGGCTGCACGGTCCCGCCGAGGCGCACCCGGGCCGGCAGCGTCCCGGGCGCCCGCTGCTGGAGCTCGCTGACGGTGACCCAGTACGTGGCCCCCTGCTGAATGCCCCCGTACACGAGGTACGCGAGCGAAAGGATGAGCACGATCGTCCCGATCACAAACACCGCCGTACGGCGGGCGCTCCGTCCCAGAGTCCGGGGGCGCGGATCGGGCGCGGCCGGCTGCAGGGAGCTCACCGGGGCGCTCCGTCGGAGGGCGCGGCCGTGCGGGGCTCCTCGCGCAGGGCGTCGAGCTCGTGCTCAAGCCGCCGGCTCCGCTGCGTGAGTCCGTAGAGGTAGACGAAGAGCCCGACCCACACCACCGCAAACGCCCAGAAGAGATACGTCATGGTCTAGGCGCGCGCATCGGTCAGCGCCTGCACGCGGGCGTCGAGGATGCCGAGGCGGATCCTCGTGCGCACGAGCAGCACGTACAGGAGGCTCCACGCGACCAGCCCGGCCAGCAGCGCCCACACCATGGACGGGGCGAGCCCGACGCTGTGCATCGTGAAGACGACCGGGCTGAGCGCCCGCAGATAGCGCGCCGACAGCCACACGAGCGGCACGTCGACGAAGCCCACGATCGCGAACACCGCCGCGAACCTGGCCTGCCGCGGGTCGTCGCCCGCCGCGGCGCGCAGCACGAGGTACCCGACGTAGATCAGCCACAGGATCAGGTACGTCACGAGCTGCGGGTCCCACGTCCACCAGGTGCCCCACACCGGGCGCGCCCACAGGGACCCGGTGATGATCACGAGCGTCGCGAACAGCACGCCGACCTCCGCCGCAGAGGCGCTCGCGATGTCCCATTCGCGCCGTCCCGTGCGAAGATACTGGACGCCCGCCCACGCCGCGTGCCCAAACGCGACGAAGCCCACCCACGCGAGCGGCAGGTGCACGTAGAAGATGCGCTGGATGTCCCCCATCACGGCTTCCCGCGCCGCGTACACGAACGCCCCGTACAGGGCGAGCAGCATCACGGCGAAGCACGCCCACGCGAGCAGGGCGTCCGATGATCCGGGGACACGTCGGTGTGTCATCACGTCAAACTAACGATAACAGACGCCGATTGGCGTTTCAACGACGGACTCCCCCGGCGCGGCGAGCCGCGAGCCGTTCCGCGGTCCGCCGCGCGCGGAGTACGCGACCGCGTCGAGGCGCGCCCGCAGCGCTACTTGGGATGCTTGGCCGCGTTGTCTTGCGGCGTGCCCGGGATCGCCCGCTGCGCTTTCACGGCGTCGGCGCTCACGGCCGGAGCGTTGTTGCCCCACGAGCTGCGGACGTAGGTCAGGGCCTGGCTGATCTGCTCGTCGGTCATCGAACCGGCGAGTCCGGCCATGGCGCTGTTGTACGTCTGTCCGTTGATCGACACGCGCCCCTGCAGGCCGTACAGCACGACTCGGACCGCGTAGTCCGGATCGCCGTTGACGATGGGATCCTTGGCAAGGGGCGGGAACGCGCCCGGCATTCCCTGGCCGGCCGCCTGATGACAGGCCGCGCAGAACTGCCCGTACACGGCGGCGCCGGGCTGCGGGGACGCCGCGAGCGCCGTCTCGACAGGGAGCGCGTCGTAGGTCGCCCGCGTCTGCGAGGCCGGCGTGCCGTGTCCGGGTCCCGCCCACGCCGACACCAGGATACCCAGACATACGAGTGCGATCCATCGCCCGCGCATCGAAGCCCATCCACTTCGCATCATCGTCATCTCCCTCACTCGGACATGCCCATCGTGCCGTACAACGAGACCGCTGATATGCACTTCTCCAAGGTGCCGCGTTGTCCTTCGCAAATCGCGGCGCGCACCCGCATCATCGTGCGGCCACCGGCGCGGGCGTTCGGCGCAACGCCGCCGCCAGGCCGCACGCGAGGGCAAGCGCAAACACGCCCGCGACGATCTCGGGCCAGTGGTCCGCGAACACCGGCAGCCCGTCGAGTCGCACCGAGACCGCCGCGCCGGGATTCACGGGACCGCCGGACCACCGCGCGTAGCGCTGTCCGCGTTCGGTCACCGCGCCGGCGGCGTGCAGGTCGCTCCCGGACACCCCGATGCCGCGGTCCGCGGCCACGAGCAACTCCACGTCCGTCGCGCCGTACGGAAATCGCCACCGCAGCGTCGCCGACGTGGCGCGCGGTTCGAACCCAAACGCGTACGCAACCTCCATGACGCCGGGCAGCACGGGAATCGCATCCGTGATCGCGCCGCGCACCGCCTGTGGGTCGTGCCATCCGCCGACGAACTCGACCGGCTCGGTCCCCCGCGGGCTCGGGGACACGTCCGGGAGCGGGAACACGAGCGGATCCTCCTCGGTCACCACCACGGCGCGGTCGGTGTCATTCTCCAGGCGCTGAATGATGCTGACGCGCAGTCCGCGCTGCAGGGGCTCGAGGACCCCGAACGCCACCGTCCCGTGCACCGCCGCCCGGTCCTCGGTGGACTCGAAGACGGCGAACGGCACGTCGCTCGTGGGCGCCGCCGGCGTCAACTCGACGCGGCGCGTGTAGGGCACTCCGCGATAGTCCACCTGCACCAGGAACACGCGCAGCCCGCCGAGCGGGAGGCCGGCAAACGTAAAGCGGCCCTGCGGATCGGCCGTCGTGTCCCGCGTCGAGGTGGATCCGCGCTCGACGATCTCGAGGCGCACGCGCTGGCCCGCCACCGGATGCGCCGGGAACGAGCGAACGAACACCGTGCCCCGGATCTCGCCAGCCGTGCCCGTGCCCGCCGTCGCCGCAGCGGATGCCGCCGCGATCGGACCGAACGCCGCCCACCAGAGAAGCAGCGCGCCCGCCGCGAGGCAGGCACATAACGTCACCGCACCCACGCCGGCAGTGCCCGGTCGTGTCAGTCGTCCCGCGGCCGCCGCGCTGCCTCCCGCCGTCACCCGAGGTCCAACGACGGGCTTACGGCACGACCGTGACGGCGACGTCGCACGATCGGAAGCCCGTAGCCGAGCGCCGAGGCCTGGACCGTCCTCGAGCGCCGTCAGCTGCGGCACCTGATACGTCCAGGGCGGCTGGCCGTGTCCCTGGTACAGCATCGGGTAGAGGTCGATCAGGTGCACTCCCGGCGCCCCGGTCGCCGTCAGGTAGAGCGTGACGTCGCCGCGGCTGTTGAATCCGCACGCATATCCCTCGTACGCATTGTCGTAGTTAACCGCGACGCCGTTGTCGATCTCGGTCCAGCCGATCCCCTTGATCTCCACCTTGAATTGCTGGCCCGCCTTGACGCGGGTCGGGGCCACCGCGACCAAGCTTCGCGTGACGAAGTACGGGGCAGAGCTCAGCGCCTTACCGTTCTGCACGAGCTCGATCAGGTGCCACCCGCCCAGGTCCTCGGGCACGGTGAATTGGCCGCTGAGCGTCCCGTCCGGTTTGGCGGCGGTGGCGAACAGCGGACTCGTCGTGACCGGCGACATCCCCGTCATCCGGTTGCCTTGGCCCATCGTGACCCACACGACCTGCACTTGGCTACGGGGCTGCAGCCCTTTGGCGGTCAGATCGACGTGGGACAGCACCGGCCCGGACGCGGGCGTCGGGAGCAGCGAGACCCCAGGCGCGGGCTGACCTCCGGGCGGGATCATCGCCCGGGAGCATCCTGTGCGAGCCGGGCCACCCGGCTCTCCGCCGGCCAGTCCAGCCGGTTGGGCGGCACCGCGGTGTTCCCCGTCACGGTAAACGTCCAGGACCGGTCCAAGGAGAGATGGCGAAGCAGGAAGCCCGGGCCCTCCTGCGCGTTCAGATACGGCGTCGCGTTGGAGGCACTGCTGAGTTGAATGACGTGCGGCCCTGGCCCGCCGGCCGCCAGGAAGCGGGCGTGCGCTGTCCCATGTGTCGTCACCGCGGACACGAACCCAGTGAAGTGGTTGTCGTAGCGCACCGCCGTGGTGCTCCACGGGTCCGGGCCCTGTCCATGGACCGTGACCTCGATCGGCGTGCCCACCGGGCCGCTCAGCGGGGTCATCGTCGCGCCGAACACGACTCGGAAGGCCGACTGCGCCACCGGCTGCTGCCCCGCGACGGCCGCGATCAGGTGCGCGCCGCCGATGTCCTCCGGGATCGCGAATGACGCCGCCACCCGCCCCTGGGAGTCCGCCACCGCGCTGCCGAGCGTGGTCTGCGCGGGATCGTACGCGTATCCGAAGAAATTCACGCCGGACGGGCTTACCTGCGTCCGGTAACTGCCGTTCGCCGTCTGCCAGACAAACGTCACCGACGCCCGGGGCGCGTAGCCGGTACCGGCGACCTGGACGTGCGTCCCGACCGGCCCCTGCGCAGGCGTCACCGCAAGTGACGCCGCGGCACCCGCGCGCGCGGAGGGCGCTCCCGCCCCGACGGCCAACGCGGCCGCGATCATCAAAGTAAGCGTCCACCGGCCCCGGTTCATTGCTGCCCTCCGCAATCTCACGGATCTCTAATCTCACGGTTCTCTGTTCAGTCCGGAACCTCCCCCTTAGAACGAGAACCACGTGTACAGCATGATCACGTTGTTGTCGCTCGCGTTGCGCCCGTGCCCATCGTAGTTCGTCGTCCCGCCGTTGAACTGAATGTAGTACGTGTACTGCAGCCCGACGCGCATATTCAGCCAGGGATAGCCGGTGTGATCGGTGTCGGCGCCCCAGGGCGACCAATCGAGTTCCGCGATGATCGCCTGCGAGTTCGGACTGCCATTTGCGTACCCCGTGAGCGCCGCGGAGGGATACAACTTCGGATCGCTGCTCCCGGTGGTCGCGGTGTAGGCCAGGACGACGCCGTACTTTTGCAGCCACCAATAGGACGTGGCGATGCGGAACTGGGTCAGCGAGTCGGAGGAGTACGTGGACTTGCCGGCGCCGAAGGATGCGCCCAGGCTCTGACTCTCGAACAGCAGGTTGCTGGTCGCCGCAAACATGCCGGGCCCCATCGTTCGCTGGTACGTCGCATCAAACCCCCAGTCGGTATAGGTGTTCTGCGCCGCCGGGTTGGGGATCCCCGAGATCTGCCCGAGTGGGATATTCATGAACACCCCGCCGACCTCGAGGAAGTTCGTGTCCCACGAGTGCTGCCACGCGAGCCGGAAATACGGTGCGCTGCCTTGGATGTACCCCACGCTTGAGGGGCTCTTGCCGATCGTGGTCATGAATTGCGAACTCCACGTCCCGTAGACCCCCGCCTGCACGTAGATCTCGTTGTTCCACAGCGCGAACAGGCTCAGTCCGTAGACGGTGTTGCCGAGCCCGCTCATCTTGAGGCTCGTGCCCGGGGACACGGTGTTCGTGCCGCTGATGTAGGGATACACGTAGCCATAGAGGGTATTGTAGGGATCGCCCTCGGTTGTCTTGTTGTTCGCATCGAAGCCCCACACGAGCGGCGCACCGTGCAGGGTGGTAGGGTTGGTCAGCTTGAGGTCCGAGGGGCCCTCGGACAGGATGGTGCCCGTCTGAGCGACAAACGCGTTGCTCAGATTCATCCATACTTTTTCGACGCCGCCGATGCCGAATGTGCCGTTGTTGTAGGTCTTGCCGCCGGCGACCAGGAACGAGGCACATCCCGGCGTGGTGAAGTTATTCGTGCCGTACCCCGTCGGGGCGGTCGGCCGGGCCGTCGCGAGCTGGGTGTAACTCGGCTCCAACTGGAGGTTGAGCGGAATCTTCGACCAGGTGCCGGTGCCCCCGCCCATCGTGTAGCCCGTTGCCTTGAAATTCATGCCGAACGGCGTGAGCTGAGGTCCGAACCCCCCGACGTGACAGGCGCTGCACGGCAGCCCAGTCTGCCCCGCGAAGCTCGGCAGCGCGTCGGCGCGGGGGGCCAACACGAACACGGCAGCGAGGCCGAGAATCGAGAGGAGGACGGCGCGCGGGGTCACGAACGAGCGCAGAAAGTCGATTAGAACGGCTGCAGGCGTCCTCGAGCACTTTCCAGGGCCAGAACCACTCGCCATGGTTCTGTCTCCCCCCAATGCACTCCTGTGCCGAACTGGCACACTTTTTCGCTGCGGTGCTCCTAATTGTCACGAATCATACCCAGAGGCGTTCGGCGCGCCTATCGGGCGGACAGAGTATATGCAAATCAGCACGGTGACCGCCCAACCCACGGATCCTCACCCCTAGTTCGGCACGTCTGAGTCGGACGCCTTCGAATCAACCGGCGCGCGGTTCGGGCAGGATCGCCCGACAGCGTCGCGAACGTCGCAACAGCGCGAACGGTGATCCGATCTGCCGCCGCGCAAGCGAGGACACGCGAGCCATGGATCTCGGATTGACGGGACACGTCGCGCTCGTCACGGGCGGTACGCGGGGCATCGGGAGGGCCATCTGCCGGGTCCTGGCCGGGGAGGGCTGCCACCTTGCCCTATGCGCCCGCGACCCGCAGGGTATCGAGGACGCGGGTGCCGAATTCCGCGCACTCGGCGTGCGGGTGCACGGACGCGCGGCGGACGTCACGGACGACGGGGCCTTCCAACAGTTCGTCGCGTCGACGGTCGAGACATTCGGGGCGATTCACCACGTGGTCGCCAACGTCGGGGGCGCGGCCGGCGGTGACTCCCTCACCGCGAGCCCCGCGGAGTGGCTTCAAACCTTCGATCTGAACGTCGGACATGCGGTCCGGGCGGTCCAGGCCGCCGTCGCGCACATGCCCGACGATGGACGGGGCAGCATCGTCATCATCTCCTCGATCTCCGGATGGAAGCCGGGCCCGCGCGCGCAGTACGGCGCCGCGAAAGCCGCCGAGATCTTCCTCGCGGGCGCGCTCGCGCAGGAACTGGCCCCCCGCCGGATCCGGATCAACACGCTCAGCCCGGGGTCGATCCTGTTCCCGGGCGGTGGATGGGACCGGGTCCAGCGCCAACAGCCTGAGCGGTTCGAGGCGTTCGTGCGCAACGAGTTTCCGTGGGAACGGCTCGGCACGGCTGAAGAGGTCGCCGACGTCGCGGCGTTCCTCCTGTCGCCGCGCGCCGGCTGGGTGAACGGCGCCCACATCCCTGTTGACGGCGCACAACGCGATCCGAGCGCGGCCAAGGCGACTCCGTCCGCGGACGCGCAACGGTAGCGCAAGGCATCCGCCACGCCTGGAGGGCATCGATGTCGACCCACCACGGTTCGCGGCGCGTCAGTCGCCGACGATTCCTCGGCGCGGGGCTCGCCACCGGCGCCTTCTTGGCAGGATGGCCGCCGCGCGAAGGCACGCTCGCAGCCACGCTGCCCGGAGGCGCGCCGACGCGCGGCGGCACGCTGTTAGGGGCGCAGGAGGTCGACCCGATCAGCCTGGACCCGCACACGAACTCGAACCTCTCGGCGCTGCAGGGGTACGAGCACGCGTACGAGGGCCTCACGAGCTACGACGAAAAGATGAATGTCGTCCCCGCGCTCGCCACGCGGTGGGAGATCAGCCCGGACGGGATGACCTATACGTTCCACCTGCGCGAGGGCGTGCGGTTTCACAACGGACAGGCGATGACCGCGGACGACGTGCAGTACAGCATCAACCGGGTGCTGGACCCGAAGACGGCCTCCCCGTTTCAGAACGTGTTCGCCGTGATCAAGGACGTCAGGGTCATCGACCCGCTGACGGTTCAGCTCACGCTCACCGAGCCGTACTACGGCCTCTTGAGTGAGTTCGCGTCGCTGCGCGCGTCGGGGGTCGTCCCGCGGGGGATCGCGGAACGTGAGAACCTCAAAGTCCAGGCCGTCGGCACCGGCCCGTTCAAGCTGGTCGAGTACGTCCCGCAGGACCACCTGACGTACGCACGCTTCGACCAGTACTGGGATCGCCCGCTGCCGTACCTCGACGGGCTCCAATTCAAGGTGCTCACAGAAGAGGCGGCGCGCCTGAGCGGACTGCGCAGCGGCCAACTGCAGTACGCGGTCCTGAGCCCGGAGGGCGTCCGCCAGGTGGGCCGGACCGGGGCGGTCGTGGTGCTCCAGTCGCCGTTCGCGTGGGCTGCGGCGCACCGCATCAACGTCTCCAAGAAGCCGCTCGACGATGCGAGGGTTCGCCGCGCGCTCCGGATGGCGGTGGACACCCGGGACGTGATCCGGAAGTCGGTGTTCGGGGCCGGGATTCCCACCGGCCCGCTGCCGACGGGATTCGACGGATGGGCGCTCGCCCCGGAGACGCTGCCCTACCAGAAGCCGGACCTCGACGCCGCCCGCCGGCTCCTCGCCGAGGCGGGCCACCCCGGCGGTGGCTTCACGGTCACCATCAACTGCTCGCCGCAGTATCCCGAGTTTGTCGCCTCCTCCCTGGTCCTGCAGGACGCCGCGCGCGCGATCGGTGTGACGGTCAACGTGCAGCAGATGGAGTGGGGCGCGTTCCTCAAAGTCGGGCTCAACTTCGATCTCGCGGCTACGGCGTGGACGTTCCGCGCCGATCCGGACGGGTATCTCTACCCGTTCTTCCACTCGACCGGCGTGCTGAACGCGGGGCCCTACCGAAACCCTCATCTCGACGCGGTGCTCGATCAGGCACGGACCACCGCCAACCACGCGGAGCGCATCGAGCTCTACGACCAGGCGCAGCGCACCTTGCTCGCCGATGCGGTCACGTATTGGTACTACACCAAGTTCAACATCGAGGCGCTGTCGGCCCGGGTGCACGGTTACACGCAGTCGTTCTCGGGCCGGCGGATGTTCCTGAAGCAGTCCTGGCTCGCCTGAGCCTGGCGACGGCGGCCCGGCGCGCAGACGTCCGATCGACGCCGGATGCGCACGACGAAGGAACCGGCGCGCCGTCAACAACAGCCGTCCGGCTAGAACGCCCACCAGGTGAACAAGAGCAGCGTGTTGTTCTCGCTCGCGTTGCGCCCGGACCGATCCTAATTTGTCGTCCCGCCGTTAAACTCCAGGCACGCCGTATATTGCCGTCCGACCCGCACATTGAGCCACAGATCGCCCGGTTTTCGCTAATTGCCACCCAAACAGAGAGAAACACACGGGCCTCCAGGGGGAGCGGATGGCTTCGAAGTAGT
>CAWDRG010000003.1:0-6172 GCA_963804645.1 uncultured Bacillota bacterium | reverse complement strand
CTGGACACCTCCTGTTGAAGCAGTCCATCTGGCTCTTCGGGGACGAGTGTGACCGACGGCCCCATGAAAGGCGGTTCGGGCCCGTCCGAAACCCCCAACCCCGGGCATGGTCGCGCTGGCCACCGATTTCTCAGACACGTCCCCCTCGGCCTCCTTCCCGCCCTCGTTGGCCGCCACGATCGCCGGCTGCTATCCCGCGGGCCCGGAACAGCGCCGTCAGCCGCTGCACGATCGCCCCGAGCATCCGCCGTGTCAGGTGACCTTTCCGCGGGGTTCTCAACTGGTCACGTAGCCGCACAGGAAATCCGGGTAGAGGGGCCCTGGGAGGCCGTGGGGGGCCGGGGGGGGCCGAAGAACGATTATTCAAGTAGACAGTATGTTATACTCGTCGGGTTTACTGTATCGTCGAAGGTGCGGGCGGGCGTTGGGGTAGCTGTTCTTGGCCTAGAGTCCTCTCCCGTCTGCAACACGTGGAAGCGGGGCATTTGAGGTGGGAGGAGCGAAACAAGGGTTCATCGAACGTCGGAGAGTTAGGCATATCCCTGGCGTATGGACGCTGGGCGTAGTGCGTCGGTTGGCGCCGACAAGGAAGACGGCCGGAATCGGCAAGTTGTTGCGTGGCGAAGGACGCGATCCGCGACCGCGTGCTGGGTGGGACCACTCATTGGGGAATGACCTGGGGGGTCAAGCTCCGTGAAGCACGCCGTGACGGTACGAATGATCGCAGGCGCTTTTCTCGTCGTGCTGGTGGTTGCCTTGGTGTGGACGCCGGCACCTGCTGCCGGTCCGCCGGCGGTCACGAACATTTCCGTATCAGAGTCGACGGGACGCCTCGAACTCGGGATCCAGGCGACGGGACCGGTTGCGTACCGCACGTTCACGCTCGGGATCCCGACCGGATCGTCGTCGACGTTCACGACGCCACCGACGGCCTGCCCCGCGATATCATTTCGGTCAAAAAGGGTCCGGTCGACTCGATTCGCGCTCGCAGTTCACCGTCCGGCCGCCGGTCGTACGGGTGGTGTTCGTCCTTGTTCGGCCGGTCGCCGCCGACGTCTCGATGGCGGCTCCGGCAACCGTCTTGGTCGCGTTCGGGACCCCGAGACCGGCCGCTGCGGCGCCGTCATCCACGCCCCCGGCCGTGTCTGCCGCGGGTAATCCCGGCGGCGGTCACCTCGGGAATCACGACGACGCCCGGCCCCGGCCATGTGCCGCTTCAGGCGGCGAGCGCGGGTCCCCCGGGCATCGCGGTCGTGCAGGGGCAGATCGGGGCCAGCACCGGGTCGAGCGGGATCCTGCTCAATTTGGACCTCCGTAACGCGTCGCTGCCGGACGTGATCGACGCGCTGGCGCGCCTATGCGGCATCAACATCGTGACGGACAGTTCCGTCGCCGGGCAGGTCACGATTCACCTGGTCGGCGTCACGTGCGAAGAGACCCTGACGTTCCTGCTCGAGGCGAACTCACTCGGGTCGCGCCGGATCGGGGACACCCTCATCGTGGAGCCGGCGGCCAAGCTGGCGCCGCCGCCGGCCGGTCCCATCGTGATAGTGTACCGCCTGCAGTATCTGCAGCCCCCGTTCGCCAACACCGAGCCGCTCGTGGGGTCGGTTGGAGCGACCTCCGCGGGAGGGTCCGGCGTCTCGGGAGGCGCAGGGCCGGTCCAGAAGAACGTCCAGGTGCTCGTGGCACTGTTCAAAGGGACCGGCGTGTCGGTTGGCTACGACGATCGGACGAACTCGCTGATCGTGACGGGGACGCCCGATCAGCAGGCCGCCGTGCAGGCGCTGCTCCGCCAGCTCGACGTGCCGCTCAACCAGATCGTCGTCCAGACCTTGGTGGTCGACATTACGGTCACGGCCCTGTCCGACCTCGGCGTCGAGTGGTCGCTGGTCTCGGGCAGCGTGTCGACCCCGTTTGAGTTCAGCGAAGTCTCGGCGCCGCCGGCCGGCTTCCTCGCGATCCAGCCGATCTTGCGCGACGCGCTGTTCGCTAAGATTCACTTGTTCGAGCAGCAAGGACTGGCGAAGGTGCTGAGCGACCCCCAAATCTCGACGTTCGACGGCCAAGAGGCGCTGATTTTCGCCGGCGACCAGATCCCGATCAACAACACGACGACCGCGGGGAACCCGCCGGTCACCTCCTAGACCGTGACGTTTCAGCCGATCGGGGTCACGCTGAAGGTTGTCCCGAAGGTGAACGCGGATCGCACCATCAACGTGTCGGTGCACCCGGTCGTCACGACCGCCACGTCATTCACGCCTCCGACTCCGACGAACCCGAGCGGGCTGCCGAACATCTCCATCCGAGAGGCGGTGACGCAACTGACGGTGGGGAACGGCGATACGATCGTGATCGGCGGCCTGATCCGCTACTCCGACGTGACGACGATGACGAAATTGCCGTACTTCGGCGATCTGCCGTTCATCGGCGCACTGTTCCGTCTCCAGAACACCGTTCACACCGAGACGGAGGTTATCATCCTCATGACGCCGAGTATCCTGGCCATCGCGGCCCCGGCGAGCGCGCCCGCTGCGCCCCCGGCGCCGATCCCGTCGCACTGACCGTTCGGGCGGGTTTTCGCAGGGCGTGGCAGCCGGGGCTCGACGTGTGCGCATAAGGCCGGACGCGCGTCCCCGCACACTGCGGCGGCCGCGCGGGGGCGTCGTGGTGCGGCTGGTCGGCCTCGCCGCGGCGGTGGGCCTCACGGCGGGCGCGATCGCGACCGCTCCGGTGTCGGCTTCGGCCAGCGCCCAGGACCTTGTCCTCTCCGGGTGGCACGCGTATCAAGCGGGCGCACTGCCGCGCGCCAAACAGGCATTTCTGACGCCGCCGAGCAAGCCCCGACGTGGGCGACGCCTGCGGTCTGGCTGGCGGCCGTGCTCCTCGCCGAGGGGGGATCTGACCGAAGCGGCCGAGTGGTTCCAAGTGTCCCTCACGCGGCACCCTACGATGGCGGAGGCCGGCTACGCCACCGAGTGGCTGGCGAGGTTGGGCATCGCCGTGTCCCGGCCTCGGTGGCACGTGGACACGCTCGAGGGGCTCGCGGGGTTTGTCCACGCGACGAACGCCTCGCTTTCCATGGATCAGGCCCGCTGGGTCGCGAACGCGCTCCGAACCGCGGGCACCGAGGAGGGCATTGAGGTGAATCTCCTGACCTCGGTGCTCTACATTGAGAGCCGGTTCAATCATCAATCGATCTCCTCGGCCGGCGCGATGGGGCTGGGGCAGCTGATGCCCGGGACCGCGGCCGGGTTGGGCGTCGATCCCCGGGATCCATGGGAGAACATCGTCGGCGCCGCGCGGCTGCTGCACGAGGACATCACCCAGTTCCGCAGCGTGCCGCTCGGGCTGGCCGCCTATAACGCCGGCAGCGGCGCGGTCGAGCGGTGGGGCGGGATTCCCGCCGTACCCCGAGACGCAGTGGTACGTGTGGGCTGTGCTGTGGATCCGAGATGGGCTGGCGTGACGAGGTTCGCGGGGACTGAGCGGCAGGCGGGCCTGGCAGACGGGGTGCACGCAGTCCGGCCGCGGCGCGCGCTGAGGCCGTAGCCCGGCCGCCGATGGAGCGCCCGCCGCTCGCGCAGCCGAGCGTGGCGGCCGTCCCGGCGCGGGGGCGGCTCGCCGAGGCGCCGCTCGCCCGATGGGAAAGTCCCACTCCCTGCTTGGGGTGTTCGTCGTGGCGCTCGGCCTCCGCGCGCAGCTGCTCGGGATCCGCCCGCTGTGGTATGACGAAGCGATCAGCCTGAGCGTCGCGCGGCGCAGTCTCCCCGAGATCTGGGCCTACCTGCATACCACCGACACACACCCGATCGCGTATTACGCCCTGCTGCATTTCTGGATCCGCTGGGTCGGGACCGACCTCTCGTTGATGCGCACACCGTCGCTGATTCTTGGCGTGGGCGCGGTCCTGCTCGACGTGGGCCCTCGGATGCCGCCTGTTTTCTCCGTGGGTCGGGATCGTGGCGGCGGGGCTCGTCGCGCTGCACCCGCTCGAGATCTTCAGCAGCAACGAGATGCGGATGTACCCGCTGCTGACCGTGCTCGCGCTCCTCTCGACGTGGCTGGCCTACCGCGCCGTCGAGGTCCCGGGCGCCCTCTGGCGGTGGGTCGCCTACGGGATTTGCATCGCGCTGCTCGCCTACACGAGCTACTACGCGGCCCTGCTGGTGCCCGCCCAGGCGCTGTGGATTCTGCTGTCGCTGCCGCGTCGGCAGGGGGTGGCACGCCTCGGGCTCGCCGGCGGCGTCGCGCTCGCGTGCTATCTGCCGTGGGTGCCGGCCCTCCTGACGCTCGGCGGGCGGCTGCCATGGGTGTGGAGGGTGCCCCCGGACGTGTAATGGACGCGGCGAGCCTCCTCACGTCGCAGACCTTCGGCACGTATCTGTTCAACACCGGCACCTACTTTGTCATCGGTCATCTGCCGCTCGTCGATTACCCGCTGCTGATCTTTCCGTTTGCAGTGCTGCTCGGCTTCGGGATCGTCGTCTGCGCTCCGCCGGGTCAACTCGCGGGGCGGCGGGCTCATCGCGGCGTCGTGGGGTGTGCCGCTCGCGCTCGTGCTGATCGTATCGTACGCGATGCACGTCCAGTTTGCGTTTCCCCGGCACCTCGTCTTCATCGAGCCGTTCGCCGCGCTGCTGCTGGCGGGGGCGGTCGTCCACGGCGGGCGACGCGTTTCCCGGGCCCGCGCGGGTGCTCGCGTCGCTGATCGCCGCCGGTCTCGTCCTGACGTACGTGCTTCCCGCAGTCGCCAACGTCCAGGACCGGCAGGCGATGGAGTTTCGGTGGGACCTCGCCGCCAAGTACCTGCAGGTGGAAGCGCGGCCCGAGGACGCGACGGTGTACCTGCCCGCGTCGATGGCACTGCCGCTGACGTACTACCATCAGCCGCTCGGAACCGCCGTGGACGTCCCGCTGTCGTCGTTCCATTGGACCGAGCGCGGCGCGGACCCCGCGGTGCAGGCGGCGATTCGGACCCTGACCGCGCACCGCTACCCGCGGATCTGGTTCGTGTTCAGCGAGCCGTGGCCGGTCGGCACGGTGGAGGTGTTTGCCGCCGGACTGGAGCGTGCCGGCTATCGGGCGGGCCCCGTGCAGGATTTCCGCCACTTGTGGGTCGCCGTGTTCGTCCGCGGCGGCGCGCCCGCGCGGTAAGGGCGCCGGGACGGTCACCGGCACGCCGGCTGCAGCGCGCTGGCGCTCTGTGCGAGCCCCGTGTCCGGACGGGTGCGGTAGTACCACGTCCAGATCCCGATGACCACGTTCGCGTCGTTGAGGACCGGGGACCCGCTGTTGCCGGGCTGCGGCGCGCCCTGAAACTGCACCTCAAACAGGTTGGTTCGGTCCGGCGCCAGGCGCGGCTGCAGCGCTTCGCCGACGGCCGTCCACTCCGAGGCGATCGGCGAGAGATGCCCGAACCCCGTGACGCGGACGTGCCCGCCCGGCGTGGGGCCCCCGCCGAACCGTGAGCGCCGCAAACGCGGGCAGCGCGCCGCGGGTGCGCCGTTCCCGCGGTCAGGAACTCACCTCCCGGGAAGCGATAGCCCCAGGTCGTGAAGCGGAACGTCGATGGGCCGAGCTTGATCTCGGCGACGTCGCGGCCGAGCGGGACCCCGGTGAGCCGGCGGCGGCTGTGTCGGGTCGTACGGGGAGGGCCGACGCGCACACGACGCTGGCCGAGTAGAACTCCTGTCCCACGAGCGCCAGCAGCTGATAGCGGTCCGGGTGCTGCGCGGAGGGGTACACGACGTGGCTGGTCGTGACCGCCGTGCCGTCCGGGGCGACGAAGAACGCGCTGCCCGCGATGCCGGGTCGCGACGTCGCGGTCTCCACGTTGATCACTTGGAACACGCTGGCCCCCGGGTCAAGCGGCTGCGCGCGCGCCGCGAGACTGAGCGCGAGCACCAGCCCGGCGACGAGCGGCCCGCGGACGCACGTCACCGCGCGCGCCGCGCGGGCGCGGCGCCCGGCCTGCCGCCGCGCACCCGGATCTCTGCCCAGCTCTGCGTGCGTCGTCGCGACCACCCCCGATGGTGCGTCGCTCGGTTCTCACCGCACGGCCGGGCGTTCCTGCGCCGGGCGGTGCACCGCGTGGACCGTTCCAGTCCACCCCGCGTGCGCACCGGCGGCGCGCGGCGCAGGAAAGAAACGGCGCGGGGGAGTAGAGGGT
>CAWDRG010000002.1:0-222094 GCA_963804645.1 uncultured Bacillota bacterium | reverse complement strand
CTACCGATGCGCGGCACACACCTCGTCTGGCATTCCAATATGCCGTCATGGTTCGCCTCGAACGTCACTCCGGCGAACGCCACGCAGTACATGCGCGACCACATCGTTGCGTTTATGGGGCGCTACAAAGGGCAGTTCCACTCTTGGAATGCGGTGAACGAAGCCGTCCTTCCCGCGGATGGGCGCCCAGATGGCCTGCGCGACACGCCGTGGATGCGGCTGCTGGGGCCGCAGTATATCGCGCACGCGTTTACCTTTGCGGCGCAGGCGGATCCCTCGGCGACTCTTGTCTACAACGAGTTTGGCATTGAGGACGATTCCACCGCCGCCGCCCGAAAGCGCCAGTTCACGTTGCAGATGCTGCGGAGTTTGAAGCAGCAGGGCGTGCCGATCCATGCGCTCGGGATGCAGTCGCACATTGCCTCGAACTCTGTGATCAACGCGACCAAGCTGACGGCCTTCATGAACGCCGTGGCGGCGCTCGGCCTCAAGATCTTCATCACCGAGTTGGACGTGAAAGACCAGGCGCTTCCCTCTGACGTTGCGACTCGCGACGCTGGTGTGGCGGCGCAGTATCATGCCTTCCTGACGACGGTGCTGGCGCATCCGGCGGTGAATACTGTCATCATCTGGGGACTGAGTGATCGGGCGACGTGGCTGTCGGAGGTGGCGCCACGTAAGGACGGCTTACCGGTGCGCGTCCTGCCGCTGGACGATCAGCTCCAGCGGAAACCGGCGTGGACCGCGGCCGTGAATGCGCTCAATGGTCGATAGGTACATACGACTCACGCAGCGTAACTCATCCGTCCACCGAATCGGATTTATATTTAGAGTATTAATAGTCTTAACTGAATGGGGTTCAGGTGGTCGCGAGTTCAAATCTCGCCGGCCCTACCAAGATTACTCCCGGAGTTCGTCCAACGGGATTCCTTGTCCGGCCGCGATATGCCGCCGTGCCTGAGCCACTCGCCGTAGGAATCGAGGGTCATTTTCCAGACGATACTCGAGCCAGTCGTCTTCGGAGGCAAAACCAATCAGTACCGCGGCGGGTTTCCCGTGGCGCGTGATGACAATTCCCTCCTTCTCCGCCTTGCGAAGGTATCGGGATAGCGCATCTTTCACTTCGTTCAACGGCACCTGCTTCATAGTGCTTTGCCCGCCTTTCTCAGCCAATCCTCCGCGCCGCGTTTGGGGACGATCGCCAGGATATGGACGTTTTCACCTTCGATATCGTAGAAGATGCGCACGTCGCCGATTCTCAACCGAAACTGAGGCTGTCGGGTGCTCCGCAATCGCTTGATCCGAGTTCTGCTCACCTTAGCCGGTTCGTGACGAAGGTGGCGGGCGATACCATCCTTGATCTCCGCTCGCTCTTTCGAATTGAAATGCGGTAAGGAGCCGTAAATAAATAAAGGTATCATGATCGTGATGCCCTCGGGCGAATCATGTAATTCCAGTCGCCATGGAACGTGTCGTAGGTCACGTTGACGTGTTTCATCTCTTCGTCGCTCACCGTGCGCCCAGAGGGATACTTCCGACGATCCAGGCGGCACGTGACCCGCAACCCTTTCGCCGTGGTCGTCTTCGCGATAAGATTGACGATCGTCTCGTAATCCCGCAAGGGCTCACCGCGCCAATTGGACGAGATGAACGAAAACAGCCGGTGTTCGATCTTGTTCCATTTGCTGGTGCCGGGCGGAAAATGGCAGACCGAGATGTACAGTTGGGTGGCATCGGCCAATTTCTGCAACTCCACCTTCCACAGACGTAACCGCGCCCCATTGCTGCCGCCGGCGTCGGCGGTGATCAGAATCCGCGTGGCCGTCGGATAGAGGCGGCGTCCTTCCGCGCGCCACCACCCCCGAATGGACGCCACGGCAAACGCGCCGGTGTCATGATCGGTGCCCACGTTGACGAACCCGGCGTTGCGGCCGATGTCGTAAATCCCGTAGGGATACGCGCGCGGCACGGCGGGCCCGGGAAAGTCGTGGGTCTGCACGTGAATGGGCTGCTTGGCGGGCCGCCAGCGCTGACCGGCATTGTGGTAGCGGCCGAGCAGTTCTTTCTTCTTGGTGTCCACGGAAATCACGGGCCAGCCGTGCGCCAAGGACTTCTTCACCGCGGCGTTGATGAACCGAAACTGCGCATCGCGGTCGGGATGGTCCGTGCCCTCCTCGGTCTTGCGCGTTCCCTGCAGGCTATAGTCCAGCTCGTGCAGCAGCTGCGCGACCTTCATATGGCTCACCAAGTGGTGGTGCCGGCCCAGTGCTTGGGCAATGGCCCGCGTACTCTGGCAGATCCAGCGCAGGGGCGACTCTGGATCGCCTCGCGTTTGCCCCTCAATCATCGCCTCCAAGGCCGGTACGAGGCGCGGATCGGCCACGGTGATGGCCTTCCGGCCGGCACCGGGACGCCGAATGCGCCCGGGCCCCGGTCCGCTCCGCGATTGGATTTCCCGCATCCCCTTCGCGATGGCCTTGCGCGACAAACCACTCGCCCGATGTGCCAGCGAGACGCCGCCGTACCCCAAACTCAAGGCTTCATTGGCGACCGTGAGGCGGCGCGTGCGTTCGTCCAAGTGCGGCCATACCGCACGGAACTTCCGCCTCAACTCGGACAAAGCGCTCACACGGTGCAGTATACGACAAGACGATTATGATACCTTTATTTATTTACGGCGCCTAAGTCCTCAACAGCCTCCGGAGCGAGGAGGATGCGGTATAACATTATAGCCAAATGATAGCCAGAATCACGTCGCCGAGTCAAGCCCGGTAGTGTCAGGTTATGTGTAGATTCCCTTGAGAGAGAGCGCCTCGCCTGCCGGACGTTCAGAGCATACACGATTGCATAGATAATGCGATCACAGCTGGCCACGTTCGTGAAGCACGTCATGGGGCGCGTGCGGCGGCGGACTTCGCGAAACACCCGTTCAATCGCGTTCGTGGTGCGCACCCGGCGCCAGTCCGCCTCGGCGACGCATGAGCTGAGCAGGGCATCTTCCTCGCGCGTGAGACAGGCGACTGCCGCCGGGGCCGTGGCCTGCCAGGCCTGGACCCACTGCCGCAGGAGGCGGCTCGCGGCGTGGGCGGTCGGCGCCTGATAGATCCGGCGCGCCATCCGCAGACACGCCTCGCGGTCCTTGGCGCGCAGCCGATTCGCGACGTTGCGGAGGACATGGACCCAGCACGCTTGGCGCGGGACGTCCGAATAGACCAAATCGAGGGCGGCATGGAGGCCCCGATGGCCGTCCGTCGTAATCAGCTGCAACTGTTTCCCCACCAACCCGCGGCAGGCCAGTGTCGTGAGAAAGGCTTCCCAGGTGGCTTGGGTCTCGTAGCGGGCCAGCCGGAAATCAATCAGGTCCCGCTCCCGGTGGGCCGAATGCCGTAGGCCACGAGAAGCAAGCGGCGCTTGCTCCCCGCGAGCCCCTTCACCCGGAGACTGACGGCATCGAGGAAGAGATATTGGTACTCATCGCCCCAGGGCGGTGGTGGAAGGCCGCCGCGGCCTGATCTAAGGCCCGGGTGATCGTCGAGACGGTCGTGGGACTCACCACGTCGTCGAGCAGCTTGGCGAGGACGGGCCCGACCTGGCGGGTCGAGAGGCCGCCGAGGAAGACGGCGCGGACGAGCGTGTTGACGTCGCTGGTGCGGCGCTGGTAGCGGCCGAGCACCGAGGGCTGGAACCCGCTCTGGCGGGCCCGGGGGATATGGAGATCGGGAATGGTGCCCCACGTCGTCACCAAGCGGCGGCGGTAGACGCCATTCCGATACCCCTGCCGGTCCGGATTCCGAGTATACCGGCCAGCATTCAGATGGTTGATCAACTCATCGTGCATCCGGTTCTCCAACAAGAGCTTGACCGTGCGGAGCGTCTCCCGAGACACGTCGCCCCACAGGGTCGCTTCATCCTTGACCTCCCTCCACAAATCGGCTACGGTGAGATCGGTCAGTGCGGCTACACTGGCCATCGGGCGTATCCCTCCTTTCGGTTGGTCAGGTCGGGGGTACGCCCTCTCTCTTGGGGTCCCTGCTTTTACACACAACACCGTACACTACCGTCAAGCCCGTAGGACTCGCTCAACGGCGAAAGTTTGCATGCGCGGAGTGAGGGTAGGCTAAGGCACAGTGGGAACCTGAATGGGGTTCAGGTGGTCGCGAGTTCAAATTCGGCCGGCCCGACCAAGTACAGCAAACGTCTTCGGGTGGTGCTGCTCGTCGGGAAGCGGCGAGTTGCTAATCCCCGCTAGTCTCACGTTTCGCCGGCCTCACGTCAGGCAGCCAACACGTTTCCAAGGTCGGCTTCACACACCCCTATAACTCCGTATCGTCCACCGGCTTCGTCGCGTCGTTCGGCGAAAGGTCGAGGAAATTGTAGGCGCGGTTCAGCGCCTGTCGGTTCCCAGGTCGTCCGAATACCCGGCCTTCAGGCGGGACCACTGGGCAATGGGGCGTCCATCAGTACGGTAATGGTGCTCGCCTTTCGGCCGCTGTGGCCAGCCGGTCGGCGACTCCTCCCACCTCTCCTGGCGCCCGTAGACGGTCAAGTCGAGCAACCCATAGCTGTTATCCATCGCCTCGACGCCGCGCCTCGTCGTCCAGTAAGTCTCGAAGACATTGGATCCTTGTCGCAGGTAGCAAACGAGGTGAAACAGGCCCACCTCGCGTCCAACCAAGAGAGTGTTGACCGAGTCTTGGGCCGAGTACCAAGGCATCTCCCAGCCCATAAAGTCGCGGTACCGGGCGCTCTCTTCGTACGGGCCTTGGCAGAACGTGGCGTAAGTGACGTCGCGAGAATGAATGAAGGACAGCTCGCGGACCTGCGATGTATAGAAGGTGCATCCCTCGCACTGCTCCGGCGCAGGGCGGCCGGTGTGCCACATGAAATAGTACGCGATAAGCATCCGGCGTCCCTCAAACACATCCAACAGTGTTACCGCCCCATGTTCGCCAATGAGCGGTGTCGCAGCATCCACCTCGACCATGGGGAGCCGTCGGCGGGCGGCTGCAATGGCGTCGCCTTCTCTTGTGTGAGCCTTTTCTCGAACCCGCAATGCGTCCAGTTCCGCCTGGAAGGTGCTCCGATCGACTACCTTACGGGTTCCAAGTTCATCTCTCATAAAGTCTTTCATCGTTCTCTCCGTGAACCGGAATTTGCGTTTTGACGTTTCGACGCATCTTCAGTGTGTACCCAACACGCCTTGTATATGTTCCACAGTTGAAACTAGACATCTCGCGACTCACCAGGTGTGACAAGCAATCCACCATCGCGAGTCCGGTTAAACCACGCGTCCGTCCGGATATTTCGGGACTGGGCGCTTTCAGGTCCTGGTAAGGTGGGGGTGAAGGCATAGCCCCCGCGAAGAGCAGGGAGCCAGGCTTCAACGTAGCCGAACGCCTCACATAGCCGTTCGTTTTCTAGCTCGTCGCCAACCTAGCGTTCGACTACGAGACAACGCTGTCCTTGTGACAATAGAGACTTGTTTCGTTTTGGTAGAGCGTTAGACCCGAGAGTTCATTCCATCCGACGGGTTGTGGTTCGGTAGCGGAAGCGGTCGATCTGTGCTAGGTGTTCGCTCAAGGCGCGAGGGCCCGGAAAGGTTTCTCACGACCGGTTCAGAACAATCGGGGGTGCGGTGTGGCCGCTGTTGCATCCACGAAAAGTCGGCACGTGATGTGAGGGAGCCTAGTGTCCTGAGTCAGAGATTCGCTAACATAGTCCGGTGAGATTCGTCAAGATTGTCAGCACCTCGGAGCTCAGAATTATGGAAGCAACTTTCGACTCGGGACACTAGTATTAGTGTGCCCGGCAGTGCTGTTCTCTCGCAGGTGAAAGACCTGCCGGTCCAGCTGGATGCGGACCGTAGCCGAAAAGGGTAGGGTGTCCGTCGCGAGGCGGAATCTGAAGGACCTGAGGCAAACCACCAGGCCGCAGCCGAGGCTGTCGAAGCCAGGCGAACCGGTCGGCGCGAACCCCTGGAGGCCCGACTCTGCTAGTACTGGAGGAAGGGGCATCCAGAGAAGACCAGGGGGGATCAGTCGTGGGTGCGGGCAGCATGGTGGGACAGAGAGCAGCATGACCCGGGGAGGCCTGAGCGTGTCCTGTCGCGAGTAGGGTTCGGTCCTGCGCGGACAGGTAGGGACGGTATAACCCGGAAGGGGAAAAGCCAACCCGATGCACGTTCAGGAGTCGGACGGGTCCAGACGTAGCGATGAGGTCAGGGAAACCTGGCAGAGCGAAGGGACCCGCTCCATGCTTGGTGGCCTGAAGGCGGGATCGGCTTGACGAGCGCGGGGTAAGGGATCTCTGTCATGAGCAGCTCCCGAGCCGCGACCGGTGCAGACCCCGACCAACAGGACTCTGGTCAGGAAGGAGGAGGAGTGGCGGAGGACGTGCATCCGATCAAGGTCGGCTCGCTCATCGACAAGGTCTGGTACCTGCCGAATCTGCGGCGGGCCTGGACGCTGGTCAAGGCGAACCACGGGACGTGGGGCGTGGATGGTCAGAGCCTTGAGGCATTTGAGGCACACTTGGATGAGGAGTTGCAAGGACTCCAGGCGGCCCTCAAGGACGATGCCTATGTGCCCCAGCCCGGGCGTCGCGTCTACATTCCCAAACCCGATGGACGTCGTCGCGGCCTCGCGATCCCTGCTGTACGAGATCGCGTAGTGGCGCAGGCGATGCGTCTGCGGCTGGAACCGCACTTTGAGCCGCGGTTTGCGGAGACCAGTTACGGGTTTCGTCCAGGACGGTCAGCGCATCAGGCCATTGGCGATGTGATGGCGAGCCTGCATCACGGGGGCGAGTGGATTGTCGAAATCGATATTGAACAGTTTTTCGACACCGCGTCCCATGCGCGGCTGCTGGCCGCAGTCGCCGAGGTGGTGGCGGATGGGCGGATTCTCCGGCTCGTGCAGGCGTTTCTCCAGGCCGGGGTGATGGAGGAGGGCAAGAAGCGTACCCTGGTAGCGGGCACCCCGCAAGGGGGTGTAGTTTCGCCGCTGCTCAGTAATGCGTTTCTGAACACCTTCGATCATCAGATGCTCGCGGCAGGACATCGCGCGGTCCGGTATGCTGATGACAGTGTCATCGTGTGCCGAACGCGCGAGGACGCCGAGGCGGCCTTGGAGCAGGTCCACCAGATTCTGGAGGGGCAGTTGGGACTGCGACTGCATCCTGCGAAGACGCGGGTCGTTCACATTACGGAAGGATTTGAGTTCCTTGGATTCCGCTTCTGGCGCGATGAGGAGGGACTGCACCTACAGCCACGGGCGCGAGCAATACAGCGGCTCCGGGACAAGGTCCGTCATCTTACGCGGCGTAACCAACCGCGTCGGGCGGACGAGATCGTGGCGCTGCTAAATCCAGTGCTCCGCGGTTGGGGACGATTCTTCCGGATTGGCGACTTGCGACGGATCGGGAGGCCGCTGGACCGCTGGATCCTTCGGAGGCTGCGGGCCTTCATGGCCAAACGCTGGCGCACGGCGAACTGGCGGCGATACTCTGAAACATTCTTCTACCGCCGTCTGGGGCTCCACTCTCTTCGGATATATTCCTGATGACTCACGAGTCGGCATGGGGTAGAGCGGCTTACGGGAGATCCGTACGAGCCGTTCGGCAGAGGGGTCCCAGCGAGCGATCGCTGGTCCTACTCGACCTATGTCATGTCTAGGATGAGTCATCTTTGATCGCGCCGGGGACGAGTTGGCCGCACACGATGCAGTATCCTGTCCATGTTTTCAGGAGGTACTGGAGTTCCGCGCGGACCTGGGGGATCGTGGGGACGCGCGCCGTTTTTTTCCCCTTCCGACGCGGTGCCGGAGTTGCTCGCGGATCAAGAACCCGTAGGCCATCGTCGTCATGGTGACGTGATGGTGCCAGCCCAGCCAGCGGCGGCCTTCGAAGTGATCGAGCCCGAGGTCATCCTTGAGCTGCGCGTAATCTTGCTCGACCCGCCAGCGCGCCTTGGCCCAGCGGACCAGTTGCAACCAACGAGAGGCGCTGTGGGGCGGTGGCGAGCCAGTACTTCGTCGGTTGGGCGGCGTCCGCCGGCCATTCAATGAGCAGCCATTGCTCGTCCTCCGGCGGCTTGCCCGCGTGGTACCCGTGGGAGGGCCACACTCGGACCCGGGCGAAGCGCGACCGTGAGTGTCCCTTTGCTCCCTGCGCGCCACGTCACGGTGTGGTACGCGGCGGCCGGCAGCGCGCGGGCCACGTCTCCCACACTGCGGCGGCCGTTGGCCGCCGTAGTCCCAGCGCGTGGGCGGTCGTCCGCGCCCGGTGTTGGGCCGTCGGCGCCGTCGGGGTCGGCGCGTCCACACGCCGGTGCCCGATTCGACGCCCACGGCATAGGGCAAGCGCCGCGCCCGCAACCCGGCCCGGAATTCCGCGATCGTGCCGTAGCCAGCGTCGGCAATCACCCGTTGATCGGCCAGGCCCCAGGTGCGGGCGTGATCAATCAGGTCGAGGGCCAGGCGCCACTTGGGCTGGTGGTGGACGGGCCCGGGGACGCCCGCGGCCGCACAGCGATCCGGATCCTGCGTCCACTCCTCCGGCAGAAACAGCGCCCAATCCACAGGCAGACTCGCCGTCGCGGTGGCGTGATGCAGGCTGACCGCCACCTGGCAGTTGGCGACTTTGCCCAACGTCCCCGAGTATTGCCGCGCCACGCCGACGGAATGCGTGCCTTGCTTGGGGAAGCCGGTCTCATCCACGATCCACAGCCCCGGGCCCATGTCCGGACACAGCACGCCCGCCACCCGCTGGCGGACCGGCCATAGGGCCACGGGCTCTTTCCAATAAAATGCTGCAAGGCTTGGACATTCCCGTCGGGCAACCGCTTGGCCATGGGCTCGATGGACTTGCGCTCGCCTTCGAGCAGCAACCCGCGCACATAGGCCTCCGCCCACGGCTGGCGATCCTTGCGGCCCAGGTCCGGGAGGACGGCTGTCACGTACTCGACGAAACGCTGGCGCAGAGCGGGATCGGTGAAGGGCGGCGAAGTGACCATCGGCGACACCCGCGGCAACGACGTCTGCTGCGACGAGAGGTGCGATATATGCTGAGCTCGCTACTGCCATTCCACAGGCGTAGCCAAAGTCCTGCTGGTAATGTGACTTTGTAATACTAGCAGGTCGCGGAAAAACTAAGCTTAGAGTTGAGCGTGGGTGCAATTTCGAGAGAGATAATCGCCTACTGCTGCCAATCGTCTCCGCGCATCGTGGGATCTCCGACGGAGGGACGCGTGAGGCCAAACGCGATAGAGTATGATTCTATATGAACATGCAAATACCCGATTTTTCAGCGTCCTGCTAGGGCACTGCGCGGGCGATGAAAAGCGGCCCCTCGGAGTGGCGCATCATCGCGCGGAAGCTTAGCAACGTTCCGGCTACGATCTTTCTTACACTATTTTATTTTACTCTTGTTGCACCATTCGGTCTCGGCGCCCGGTGGCTTTCGGACCTACTGCATGTAAAGACCGCGGGCCGCATCCCTACGTGGGCCTGTCGCGGCAAGCGTGGTTCCGACCCCGCCGAGATGCGAAGACAATACTGATGCACATTCTCGGTATCTCCTGTTATTATCACGACTCAGCAGCGGCCCTGCTGCGGGAAGGCGAGCTCATTGCGGCCGCTCAGGAGGAACGATTCTCGCGCCGCAAGCATGATCATGTATTCCCGGCGCGTGCGGTCGAGTTCTGCCTTCGGCGCGCCACGATCAGCGCCCAGGATCTCGATTACGTTGTGTTTTATGAGAAGCCGCTGCTTAAGTTCGAGCGAATCCTTCTGAGCATACTCGCTTCGTATCCACAGTCTTGGAAAGTCTTCCAACAGGCCATGATCGGTTGGTTGAGCGAGAAGCTGTGGATCCGGAGCACCATTTCCGACAAACTGCAGGTCCCTAAGGAACGGGTGTTGTTTGTCGAACACCATCTATCCCATGCCGCGAGCGCGCTATTTTGCTCTCCTTTTACCGACGCGGCGGTGATCTCGGTCGACGGCGTGGGGGAATGGACCACCGTTGCCGTCGGACGAGGCAAAGCCGACTGGGGCGGATCGCGCAACGAACTCGTCCTCGATCACGAGATCCGCTTTCCCCACTCGCTAGGACTGCTGTACTCGGCCTTCACGGCCTTCTTGGGCTTCGAAGTCAACGACGGCGAATACAAGGTTATGGGCATGGCACCGTATGGCCAACCACGGTACGTTGACCGCGTTCAGAAACTCGTTAACGTGAGTCGTGATGGGGCGTTCACGCTGAACATGGAGTATTTTTCCTACCATTATTCGGACTCGAAAACCTTCAATGGAAATTTTGAGCAGTTGTTCGGGGCCCCTCGGAACCCGGACGACGAGTTTGTGACACCGCTCACGCACCCCGGCGTCGATCCTTCCGCAGAGGCCGTCCGTCGCAGCCAATACTATGCGGATGTCGCGGCCAGTATCCAGGTTGTGCTTGAGGACATCATGCTGGCAATGGCTCGAAATCTTCAGGCTCGGACCGGGCTGCGAAACCTCTGTATGGCAGGAGGTGTGGCCCTGAATAGCGTCATGAACGGCCGGATTCTTCGCGAGACACCTTTTGAGGGGCTCTACGTGCAACCCGCGGCCGGCGACGCGGGCGGGGCTCTCGGCGCGGCGCTATACGCGTGGCACGTCATGCTGCAAAAGCCTCGGACCTTCGTCATGAAGCATTGTCTTTGGGGTGCACGATACCCGGAGGGTGAAATCCGGCAGTGCCTCGAGCGGAGCGGGCTGTCATTTCAGCAGTATGATGATGACGGCCTTCTAGACACGACAGTGGCTGCACTCGAGCTGGGCAAGGTGGTTGGGTGGTTCCAGGATAGGTTTGAATGGGGACCGCGGGCTCTGGGAAATCGGAGTATCCTGGCTGACCCGCGCCGCGCCGATATGAAGGAAATCGTCAATACGAAGATCAAGTTTCGCGAACCGTTCCGCCCATTCGCGCCGTCGGTGCTCGCGGAGCGAGTCGGCGAGTTTTTCGAGGACCAGGGATTGGACCAGAGTTATGCGGCTCAGTTCATGCTGCTTGTCACGCAGGTACGAGAAAACAAGCGTGCCGTCATTCCGGCCGTGACCCACGTCGACGGATCGAGCCGATTGCAGGTGGTCCGGCGGCAGAGTAACCCGCGCTATTATGGCCTGATTGAGCGCTTCGCCCAGGCCACCGGTGTTCCCATTCTCCTCAATACGTCTTTCAACCTCAGAGGCGAGCCGATCATCGCATCCCCCGCGGACGCGCTGAAGACGTTTGCCTCAAGCGGAATTGATCTACTGGTGCTGGACCGGTTCGTAGCCCGTAAAGCTCAATAATCGGTGTTCGGGTAGCGGGGAACGAAATCTTCGCCAGCATGGCCCTCCGTGTCTTTCCACCGCATTTTCCCGCGTCCCCTGGTTGATCAGTAGAGCGGATAAATGTTGCGGTCCCGTTTCCGAATACCCGCAACCTTCTGTCGTATCTGGCCGATCCTGCTCTTGATGTAGCTACTCCATGTACGGGTTTGGCCACCGGGATTCATTGTGCTCAGAACGGCATCTTCGTTCCATGCCCTGGTTGCTCTGTTCGATCCATCGGTCGCACGCAAGTTCTTACCATGCGCTTCACCAGCGGCCAGAGCTTCGTACCGTGCGAACAGCCAATCCGCGATCGCATGATGCGCTCTGGGACCAGGGTGAATGTCGTCAGCCGCCCTGTCCACCTCAAGCAGCTCGAGTGGGACGTCGCAAAAGTGCGCCAGATCGACGAGGTCGTGCAATACTTTGCAGACCCTGTTCCCGGAACACCGTGACATTTCTTCACCGAGGTCATGAACCCACCAGCAGAGCTGGGGTATCCCATGCGCCTTGCAATAGCTTTGTACGAGAAGGATGTTACGGAGCGTCGAGGCCAATCCCCATTCTTGCGTGTAGAAGCCGTAGTAGTAGAGCGCCGCCTCTTCGAGCCCCGATACTCGGAGCTTCTCGTCGCCAATCTTCGTCACGCCGGACGGGTCGAGCCGCAGGTCCATCCACGGTCCGATTCGGGAAACATCCGAGCCTTGGAGGTATTCGGTTCTGTTGGAGTAAGTGAACTGCACGAGGAGCAGATCAGGCCGGACGACGCTGCACTGCGGCAGAACAGTGTGAACGATTCGGTCGTTCGAGGCACCAGACACACTGAAGTTCAGCAGGTTAACACGTTGTGGCGGACACCCGTGTCTCGCGGCGTATTTCTCCCGGAACCGGAATGGCCACGTTTCAGCGAGGTCGAGCCCGTCGCCAAAGGTCAGGCTACATCCGGCGACAAAAATCCTGTGTTCCGAGGTCGGATCAACATCCTCACCGCGAAAGCCCAGAGAGTTGAAGCGATACTCCTTCGTGCCTGACTGATCCTTGTTGTAACGATTTATCGTGCTGGCTCGCGGATGCATCATCCGCTCGACCGGTTCGTAGAGCTCCAATGCTTGGTTATTGGCCTGCCGGCGGCTACGCATCATCTCCCTGACAGACGATTTCGCCGCTCCCAAGCCCCGGCCCTCCATCGCGGTTCCCTCACGCTACGCGGCAGTACTTCTGATCCGTGTAAGTGGGGCATGTCGGCAGTTCAGCCGCGATGAATGAGCACGCGTTGCGCCTGCGGTGTTCTTTCGCATGACGCCGCTCACGAGCACGGCGCACGAACACCTCGGTACGACCGCCAGGATATGGACGTGTTCGCCTTGGATATTGTAGAAGAGTCGCACGCGCCAGATTCTCAACCGAAACTGGGGGACACGATGCTCCGCACCCCGTTTGATGTATGTTCTGCCGACTGGAACGGGTTCGTGGGCTCCGGCGGCATCCGCGTTCGGCACAGGTTCGCGCCGCGGTTAGGGCACCGGCACGAGAAGGGTCTTTCCGATGACGGTCACGGAGCCGTCGAGTGTATCCAGAAAGCGTGAGCTGAGCGCAGGGACATCTCGCAGGTGCCACAGGAGCTCACCGTTGGTCCACGCGGCGTCACGCGCCGCACCGACGTCCCACGCGGCGATGATGTTCTCCAGGTGAGACACCGCTGGAAGCGGATCGCCCGGGAGGCGAACCTGCAACGTCTGCTTGGCGGTGTCGATGATCCCGCTCAACGTCGGGTTCAGCGACGTGTAGTCGTTGTACTGTTGAGTCTCCTGCTGCGGGACCGTGTGTGTCGCCTGGCAGGTGACGACGATCGCGGCCGAGAGATTGTAGTTGATGTGCGCATTGATGCCGGCGAGTGCGAACTGGATCCGCGCAATGGCGGGGTTGTTGCGACAATCGAAGAGGACCCTCCAGCACGCTGGGCAGGGCGCCTCGGACAGCTGCGCTTGCAGAGCGCTAAAGTACAGCAGCGCAAACTGGACATCCAGGTTGGCGATCCATGCCGAGTCGGCGAAGGTGCCAGCGGCGACGCGGGCCGCGACGGCTTCGGTCACTTGCAGATACAGCCCGTTGAACCATTTCAGGCCGTCGGCGTCGGCGCACGTGGCATCGATCGCCCGCATCGTTTGCAGTACCCCGTCGATCGTCTGCGGAGGCGTTTGCACCGCGGCGGCCAACGCGGCGTCATAGGGAAACATGGACACTCCCCCTGCGGCGCTGGCGATCCGTGAACACCCGGAGCAGAAACATCACCCATCTCTCCCCTGAACGTGCAGCGGCTTGGACTCGACCCGCATCGACCGTCTGGAGTGCCGATGGCGCCAGGATCTCTTACGGTTAGCATACGCTCTTGCGTCCGAGTTGGCGGCCGGAGGTTGAGCGGACCCCGTCCGGAAACTCGGTAGTGCGCGCGATCGCCTCACGATGGCACGCGGAACAGGGGACGAGCAGTCACACCTTTCCGCGACGAGACAACGAGACTTCTTTCACAGCAGGTGCCCCGGAACAGACAATCGAACCGGTGGAAAAATCGACTTTCAAGCGGGCGTACGATGGCACGGTACGCCATTGCAGATGACGGCGCGTCGCGCTGTTCCGTTCGGTCATCTCCGCCTCTGAGCGCGACGCGAGTTCGGTGAGAGAGGGGTGCACGCGTGACGATGAAACGTAATCTCGAAGGACGCCTGTCCCGCAGGGATCTCTTGGCCGCGGCGGCGGTACTCGGTGTGGTGAGCGGCGCGGGGGCGGTCGCCTCGTCGTCCGCCCCCGCCGGGGCCCAGACCGCGCTGTCCCCGAGCCAGGCGCTCGACCGGCTCCTGGACGGCAACGCCCGGTACGTCAACGGCGCCCTGACCGCCTTCAACGAGGACTTGGCAATCCTCAAGCAGGGCAGCGCGCAGAAGCAGGAACCCTTTGCTGCCGTGTTGTCGTGCGCCGACTCCCGCGTTCCGGTGGAAATTGCATTCGACCAGAGCATCGGGCACGTCTTCGTGTGTCGGGTCGCCGGCAACATCGTGACGCCGGAGATTATTGGGAGCCTGGAGTACGGGGCGGTGGTCCTCGGCACCCCGCTGATTCTGGTCCTCGGCCACGGGGGCTGCGGGGCCGTTTCGGCCGCAATTGCGAACAAACCGGCGCCGGGCCAGATCACCAGTCTCTTCCCCCACATCCGCCCGGCCGTGGAGCGGGCCGGATCCAACCTCGAGGCAGCGATCAAAGCCAACGCAATGATCCAAGCGGATTTGCTGCGGACGTCGTCACCCGCGCTGTCTGAGCTGCTGCAGGCCGGAAAGCTCAAGATCGCCGCCGCGTACTACGAGCTGGCGACCGGGAGAGTGTCGCTGCTGTAAGCGAATGGTCACCCCGACGGCATCCACCCTCGCCGAGCGACGCCGACGCGGCCGCGACCGTCTCGACGGCTCCATACGGCGGTGCCGCCGAGGCTGATATACTGGTGTGCGTGGACGCGGACACCATCGTGGTGGGCGCTGGCACGGCGGGCCTGGCGGCGGCGCACGGCCTGGCCGGTCGCTCGGTGCGCGTGGTGCTGCTGGAGGCGCGCGACCGCGTCGGCGGCCGCGTGTGGTCGTGCCCGGTTGCGCGAACCGGAACGCCAGCGGAACTGGGGGCGGAGTTCATCCACGGTCGGGCCGAGCTGACGATGCGCTTGCTTCGCGGGGCGGGCATCGCGGCCGTCCCGACGGGGGGCGAGGGATGGATGTGTTCCATGGACGGAGAGCTCCTGCGCGATGAGTCCGAGTGGTCGTCGGCGGCCGGCATCTTCGAGACGGCCCGTGCCCTCGCCGTCGACGAGACCGTCGACCGATTTCTGCGTCGCTTCGAGCGGGCAGACGCGACGCGCGAACGGGCACGGTCGGCGCGGGCGTTCGTCGAAGGATTCGATGCCGCCGATCCGTCGGTCGCAAGCGTGCGCGCGATCGCCGAGGAGTGGCGATCGGGCGTCGACAGCTCGAGCGCCCGGCCGGTCGACGGGTACCGGCCGATGGTCGCGCTGCTCCATGATCGCTGCGTCGCCGCGGGCGTGCAACTGCACCTCTCAACCGTCGTGCGTCGAATTTCGTGGCGGCGCGGCGGCGTGGTGATCGAGGTGACTCGCGGCGGCGAGCGGCAGACGATGCAGGCGCGGACCGCGATTCTCACGCTTCCGGTCGGCGTGCTGCGTCACCGCGGCGACAACACGGCGGTGGAGTTCGACCCGACCCTGCCCTCCGCCAAACACGCCGGGCTGTCGAGCATCGAAATGGGCCACGTGAGCAAGGTGGCCTTAGCGTTCAGGACGGCCTTCTGGGAGGTCGTGCAGCACGCGCGATACCGCGACGCCGCGTTCTTTCGTTGCGACCGGCAGCCGTTTCCCACGTATTGGACCCAGGTCCCGGTGCGCAGCACGCTGGTCGTCGCGTGGGTCGGCGGCCCGAACGCGGTCGCCCTGAGCGGCCTGGCCGAGGTGGACCGCATCGAGCGCGCGCGCGACGGGTTTGGGGCGCTGTTCAATGCGCCCGAACTTGCGCGCACGGAGTTCGACGGCGGTCTGACGTACGATTGGAGCCGCGACCCATTCGCACGCGGCGCGTACAGCTACGTGGCGGTGGGACGCCGCGATGCGCGCGCGGCGCTTGCGGCGCCGGTCGACGACACGCTGTTCTTCGCGGGCGAAGCCACGTCGAGCGACGGCCAAGGCGGGACGGTCAACGGCGCGCTCGAAACCGGCGTGCGCGCCGCCGCCGAGGCGGCACGGGCGCTCGGCGCGGACGCCGGCTGACCGACGATGGCCGGTGCCGTGTCGCCGTTTCTCACCGCATGGGCGAGCTTCTACACCATGACAGGCTCGTCGGCCGCCGCGTTGACCGGCCTCATGTTCGTCGTGATCAGCCTGATCACCGCGCGGGAGCGCACGGAAGGTACCCACGACGGGATCGCGACGTTCAGCACGCCGACCGTCATGCACTTCGCCGCGGCGCTGCTCGTCTCGGCCGTGCTGATCGCGCCGTGGTCGTCGCTGATATACCCGGGGGCGGCGGCCGCGCTCATCGGCCTCTACGGCGTCGTGTACATCGTGCGGATCGCCTATCGAGCGAAGCGGCTCACCGTGTACCGGGCGGATCTCGAGGACTGGGCGTGGTACACGATCCTGCCCTTTGTCGCGGACGGCGCGATCGTCGCAGGCGGGATCGCCCTGGCGGCCGTGCCGGCGCACGCGCTGTTTGTGCTTGCAGGGGGCGTGGTGCTGCTGATTTTCATTGGAATCCGCAACGCGTGGGACGTCGTCACGTACATCACGGTCAACCGCATCTAAGCCGCCTCTCGGTGGGATGACATGGCGGCGGGTCTCTATCCGGACGTGAGCCCCCACGCGCACGGCACGTTGGATGTCGGAGACGGCAACCTCGTGTACTGGGAGTCGTGCGGCAACCCGCGCGGGACGCCGGCCGTCGTCCTGCACGGCGGTCCTGGGTCCGGGTCTACGGCGTGGCACCGCCGGCTGTTCGATCCCAGTCTCTACCGCGTCGTGCTGTTCGATCAGCGGGCGTGCGGGCGGAGCACGCCGCACGCAAGCGATCCCGGGACCGACCTGACCAGCAACACGACGCCGCACCTGATCGATGATATCGAGCGGCTGCGTCACCGCCTGGACATCGGGCGGTGGCTGGTGTTCGGTGGGTCCTGGGGGAGTACGCTGGCGCTCGCCTACGCGGAGCGGCATCCCCCGCAGGTCAGCGGGATGATTCTGTGTGGTGTCACGACCGGACGGCGCCGGGAGTTCGACTGGTTGTTCCGGGGCGGTGTGGCGGCGTTCTTCCCCCAGCAGTGGGAACGTCTGCGAAGCGCGCTGCCGGCGGCAGACCGGGACGGCGATCTTGTCGAGGCCTATCACCGGCTGCTGCACGATTCCGACCCCGAGGTCCGGCGGCGAGCCGCGTTCGAATGGTGTCTGTGGGAGTCCGCGACCGTGGCATGGCCCCCGACCGACGGGTTGGCCCGAAGGTTTGCGGACCCGTCGTATGCGATGGCGTTCGCGCGCCTTGTCACCCATTACGTGCGGCATGACGCCTGGATTGAGGATGGGAGTCTGCTCCGCGACGCCGCGGCGCTGGCGGACATCCCCGGGATCCTCGTGAACGGTCGCTTCGACTTCCAGGCACCGATCGCGAACGCGTGGGCGCTCAAGCGCGTGTGGCCGCGCGCCGAACTTGTGATCGTCGACGACGCGGGGCATTCCCCGGCCGACCCCGGCATCACGACCGCTCTGATCCGCGCGACCGACGAGTTCGCCGCGCGGCCGACGGGACGACGCCCCGATCGATGAGTCCCGCGGCGTGCGGCCTGGTGCGTCACGCTCGTGCGTCGAGTGCCGCAGGCGTCGCGGGGACTACGAAGGCGCGGCCGTCTCCCGCCGTTCTTCGATACGGAGCAGCTTCCAGGTGCCGTCAAGCGTGCCTGCCCCGTGCGAGCAGAGGGTGCGCCGGATTCCGATGAACGCGTCAGGCGGATCCCCAGGCGCGCCGCAGGAAGCTGGTCCAGTTTCCGTGCATGATTGCGGCCACGTCCTCCCGAGGATATCCGCGGGACGCGAGCAGCTCGCCGATGCGCTGCAGATCGACGATCGTATCCAGATCGCGGGCAAACCCCTCGCGCCCGACCCCGCCGTCGAGATCGCTCCCGATCCCCACATGCCGGGCGCTGCCGGCGATCTGGCAGATGTGATCGATGTGCTCGATCAGGTCCGCGAGACTGATGTCCTTGTTGCTGTCTCCGTTGCGCCACCCGAACCGCATCTGCCAGCAGCCGGGAACCACCCCGATCACTCCCCCGCGCTCGACGAGCGCGCGGATCTGCTCGTCGGCAAACTGGCGCTGGTGAGGGTTGATCGCGCGGCAGTTGGTGTGGCTCGCGTGCACCGGGCCGCGATAGTGCGCCATCGCCTCCCAGAACGCTTGATCCGAGCTGTGGGACAGATCCAGGATGACGCCGACGCGCTCCATCTCCGGCAGCAGCCGCCTTCCGAGATCGGTCAGGCCGACCTCGGTGCCGGTGCCCCCGGCGTATCGGCCGGGGCCGAAATGCGCGAGGCCGAGCAGCCGCAGCCCCGCGTTCCACCATGTCCGCAGATGTTCCGGGGCGAGAATCGGATCGGCGCCTTCCATCGCGATGACGAGGCCGGGCGGCGGCGACGCCGGAGCGGCGTCCGTGGGTGGCGTGTGGAGATCCCAGGCGTCCCATTCCGCGAAATGCGTGCTCAGCTCAGGCAGATCGTGCACGATCCGGACGTGGCCCTGGTGCGCCAGCGCGTGGTAGTATCCGAGCTGGCCCCACGCGATCCCGTGCGCCTGAGCCGGCGTGGCGAAATCGATATGGGGTTCGGGGCGTCCGGTGGACCGCGCGAGCACCGTGGCGAAGCTGAGGGCGACCCTCCCGCGGCGCATCTCTGGAAATGCCACGGTGCCTTGTCCGCGCCCCCGCCCGGGCGTACTGGCCTCGAGGGCGCGAATCGTGTACGCCGAGCTGAGCAGATCGCGATTCAATTGGAGCGCATTCAGAGACAGATCCAAATGGCTGTCGACAACCAGCATGGTCATCCGTCCTCCGTGTGCCGCGTTGGTGCGTATCTTCGCGACCGCAGCCCGCGCGGCCTTGGGCCGCCGCGCGAGGCCGTCGGCGCACCGGGAGACGGCGGCCAACCCGGGTCGCCCGACTCGGCCGGGCCGGCACCGTGGCACGGTGCGGCTCCGAGACCGGAAGAGGACCCGGTCCGCGGCTGTCCAACCGTGACGGTGGAAGGAGACTCATGAGATGCACGTCGTGATGCTCGCGACCGAGCATTCCGTCTTGATTGCCCGGCCCGGCGCTCCGTGGACGGTCGAGGAGCGCCTAGCCGGCCTCGCGCCTGCGTGTCTGGCCGCGGACCAGGGGGACGGCGCCCGGGTGTACTGCGGCACCTCGGGACACGGCGTCTGGCGCAGCGCCGATGTCGGACGCAGCTGGGAGGCGGTCCCGGGGCTCGAACGTGCCGACGTCACCGCCGTCGCGGTGAGCCCCACGGAGCGCGTGGACGCGCTCGGCGTGGTGTACGTTGGGACCGAACCGAGCGCGCTGTACCGCTCCAGTGACGGGGGGAGACGTGGCGGGAAGCGGCGGACCTTCGGCGCCTCGAATCCGCCCCCACGTGGAGCTTCCCTCCGCGGCCGGAGACTCATCACGTGCGGTGGATCGAACCAGACGCGGCGGTGCCTGGCCGCGTGTTCGTCGCCATCGAGGCCGGCGCGCTCGTGCGGACCGATGATGCGGGACGGACCTGGCGGGATCGCGTGGCGGGGGGACCATACGACACCCACACAGCGGCGACCCAGCCGGGTGCGCCCGGTCGAGTCTATTCGGCGGCCGGCGACGGTTATTTCGAGAGCCGTGACGCGGGAGAGACGTGGCAGCGTCGCGTGAACGGTCTCCGGCACCGCTACCTCATCGGGATCGCGGTCGACCCGGAGGATCCCGAGACGGTCGTGGCGTCGGCCGCGGCGGGGCCAGGGACCGCGTACCGTCCGGCGCACGCCGACGCGTTCGTCTATCGACGTGCCCGCGGCGCGACGTGGACGGTGTCGATGGCAGGGCTCCCCGAGCCGCGCGGCACGACGGCGAGCCGCTTCGCTGTCGATCCGGACTCGCGAACCATGTACGCGGCGAATAACCGGGGCGTCTTTCGCTCCCGCGACGCGGGCCGCACGTGGACGGCACTGGACGTCCCGTGGCCTTCCGGGACCGGGGCGTTCGGCGTCCACGCCATCGCCGTGCTTCCCGCGACGACCTGATGTGGTCGGCCGTGCACTAACTGAGCAGCACGTATCGCCCGCCGTCCGTGGCGACGATGGCGAGGTTCATGAGGATGATCATCACCTCGTAATCCCAGCCGTCCGATCCGCTATCGCCCCAGAACCCGGAGCGCCAGACAAACGCCTTCTTATACGCCGCCCCCAGCATGATCAGCACCACGCCCAGCGCCGCGTACGCAGTGAGGACGCCGACCGCGAGTCCGACCGCCCCCAAGACCTCGGCGGCGCCCAGGAAGATGGTAAACCCCTTGCTCATTTCGATGCTCTTGCTACGTTCGTCGGGGTTCCGGAGGTGGTGCCAGCCGCTCCACGCGAAGACGACGGCGACGAACACTCTCATCAGTAGCACCGTGACGTCGAGAAGGCCGGCGGGGGGTGAAAATGTCATGGTGTTCCTCCTGAATCCATCGGTGACGCGGGCCTGTGTATTCGACGGACAGCGGCACCGACCTTCGCCGTCACGGGCACCCCCCCGCCGCTGCATGGTCAGCGATCTGCCGCGGTCCCCCGGGCCGGTCCGGCGCGCCGGCACCGATCGGGCGCGGGCCGGAGCAGGAGGGTGATCGTGACAAATGGAATGCGCTGGCAAGCCAGGGGCGGGCCGCGGCGTGGTGATGAAGCGGGCGACCCGCCCATCTCCGGTGGGGTGGGGTGAGCGCCCGTGGCGCAACCCGGGCGGATCCGACGGTCCGATGACAACTTCGGGAGGGCGAGCGATGAGCAGCCACGGTCGAGTACGTCAGGGACGTGTGACCCGGCGGACGTTTCTCGGCACGATCGCCGGCGCTGGGGCCGCCGCGGGATTGGGGCTCGGGACGGTGTCCGGTGCTGCGGCCGCGGTCGCGCCCGGCAGAGGCGGCACGCTGAAGATCGCGGAGATCGGTGAGCCGCTCACGCTGGACGTGGTGGCCTCGACGGCTGACCTCACGTCCACGATCACGCTCGGGATCTTCGAGGAGCTGTTCGCGTTCGATGCGGGCTGGCGGGTGCAGCCGTCCCTCGTCTCCGGGTATACCGTCAGCAAGGACGGCCTGACGTACACGTTCACCCTACGCAAGGGCGTGACGTTCCACAACGGCGCCGATCTCACCGGCGCGGACGTGGTGTCGTCGCTGAACCGCTGGGGAAAGGTGAGCCCGCGCGGGGTCGCGGTGTACCGGGCGGTCGACTCGGTGACCGCGAGCGGCCCCGACACGGTCGTCATGAAGATGAAGACCCCGTTTGCGCCGCTCTTGGCGTTCCTGGCGCTCCCGAACGGCGCGGCCGCGATCATGCCGAAGGAGATCGCGGACGGCGCCGGCACGAGCCCGCTCAAGCAGTTCATCGGGACGGGACCGTACAAGTTCGTGGAATGGGCGCCGGACCGGTACGTGCACGTCACCAGGTTCGATCAGTTCGTCGGACGGACCGAGGCGCCCAGTCTGTACGCTGGCCGCAGGGACGCGCTGGCGGATGACGTCTACTACTATCCGGTGTCGCAGGTCGCCACGCGGATCGCGGGCGTGCAGAGCGGCGATTACCAGATCGCCGACCAGATCAACCAGGACGCGTACGCGCAGCTCAAGACCGATCCGCGCGTCGACGTCGGCGTCGTCCGGCCCGGGGCATACCTGGTGTTCGTCTTCAACACGAAGCAGGGGATGATGACCAATCTTAAGCTGCGCCAGGCGGTGCTGGTTGCCCTCGACATGCAGCCGATCATGCAGGCCACCTTCGGCAACCCCGCGCTGTACTCGCTCGATCCGAGCCTCTACCCGAAGGGGACGCCGTGGTACACGACGGCCGGGTCGGAGTGGTACGACGTGCACAACACCGACCGCTCGAGGGCGCTGGCCAAGGAAGCGGGCTACTCGGGACAGCCGATCCGCTGGCTGTCGACCCAAGAGTACGACTACATGTTCAAGAGCACGGTCATCGCGTCGAGCCAGCTTCAGCAGGCCGGGCTGAAGGTGGACCTGCAGGTGACGGAGTGGGCCACCGTGCTGGACCGCCGCTCCAAGCCCGAAGACTGGGACATGTTCGTGACCGGCGGCGGCTTCGTGCCTGACCCGGCGCTGCAGAACATCTTTACCGGCGCCTACCCTGGGTGGTGGGATGTGCCGGACAAGAACCAGTTGTTCGCGGCGTTCAACGCGGAGCCCGACCAGGGAAAGCGCGTGCAGCTCTGGTCCAAGCTGCACCAGCTCTGGTACAGCGAGGCCCCTGTCGTGCGCCCCGGCGTTTTCTACAGCCTCGTGCTGGCGCGAAAGGGGCTCACGGGATTCGTGCCCTCGGCCTGGATCATTCCGTGGAACATCACGGTGGGGAAGTAGGACGCCGGGGACTCGCACGCGAGGGCGGGCGGAGGCGCAGCGGTGCAGCCGCAGAGCATGACCGAACGGGTGGCGCTCGTCGTCACCTCCGTGGTGGTCTGCGTGGTGCTGCTGCTGGGGCTCAGCGGGGTCCGGATCTCGCTCCCCTGGAGGATCGGCTTGGCGCCCTCCGGGGCGCTGCGGGAGCCGGCGATCAAGCTGCCCTACGATACCGCGATCAAGAGCACGTCCCCGCTGCTGCCGTGCTGCGACGTCTCAACCGCCCTCGCGGTGTTGGGTCCCTCGGGCACCGCGCAGCAGGGCGAGCTGAAGGCGGCCTACCTGGCACAGCTGCCCTTTGTGAAGAAGGGGGTCATCGTCTCGGTGCGCGGGTTCTATGACGTTCACGGCGATACGGTGGGGCAGCAGATCCTGCTCTTTCCGACTCCCGAGCGGTTGACGCGCGAGACCGCGGCGCTCGTGGGGACCCCGGACGGTGCCGCGGGCTACGTGCCCGCGCTGTTGGTCTTTCCGCCGTAGCCGCCGGAGCGTTCCAGCCCGCCCGCGCCGATCAGGGCGGGGCGAGGTCCGCGCCGCTCGGCACGGCCGCGTTCGGCAGGCGCGCCATGATCGCATCGGCGGCCTCACGCGTCGTCAAGCGGCCTCCAAGGTCCGGCGTCACCTGACCCGCCGCCGTGGCCGCGGCGACGGCCCGCAGGAGACGATCCGCCTGGGCCGCGAGGTCGAGGTGGTCGAGCATCAATGCGGCGCTCCAGAGCGCCCCGATCGGGTTGGCGATGCCGCGTCCGGCGATGTCGGGCGCAGAGCCATGCACCGGCTCAAACATACTGGGGTACCGGCGCTCCGGGTTGAGGTTGGCGCTCGCCGCGATCCCCAGCCCTCCCACGAGCGCGCCGCCCAAGTCGGAGAGGATGTCGGCGAACAGGTTCGACGCGACGACGACTTCGAGGGTGTCCGGCCGCAGCACGAAGCGGGCGGCCATCGCATCGACGAGGCCCTGGTCGGTCTCGACGTCCGGATAGTCGCGCGCGACGCGGCGAAACACTTCATCCCACAACACCATGCCGTACTGCTGCGCGTTGGACTTGGTGACGCTCGTAACCTTCTTGCGCGCCCGCCCGCGCGCCAGCTCGAACGCGAACCGCATGATGCGCTCGCATCCCTCCTCGGTGAAGAGGCTGCTCTGGATCGCGACCTCCTTGCCCGGCCCCCGTCCGTGCAGGTTGCGCCCGCCGAGCCCCGCGTACTCTCCTTCGGTGTTCTCGCGGACCACCACCCACGCCATCGACGCCGGAGGGTTGCGCAGGGCGCTCTGGACCCCCGGCAGCAGCCGCACGGGACGCACGTTGGCGTACTGGTCGAACCCCTGGCAGATCGCGAGGCGGAGTCCCCAGAGGCTGATGTGGTCGGGCACCGTCGGCCATCCGACGGCCCCAAAGTAGATCGCATCGAACGTGGCAAGGCGATCGAGCCCGTCGGCATCCATCATGGTGCCGGTGTCCAGGTAGTACTGGCACCCCCAGGGGAACCGCACGTACTCGAACGCGAACGCGGTCCCTGCGGTCCGGGCCAGGTGGTCGAGCACGCGCACACCCTCGTCGATGACCTCCGGCCCGATGCCGTCCCCGGGGATCACCGCGATCTTGAACACGCGCGCTGCGCACATCGCTCGACACCACCCGCCCGAAGAAGTCCGCGTCTCGGACGCGTCCGGAAGGACCGCCCGGCGCGCGCCGCCGGTGCCCGGCGATCGCACCCCGCGGCGCGCTGACACACCTAGTTGGCACGCGTCGCTCCGCTCTCCTTCCACGGACCGACCCGCGCGGATCGGAGGAATTGCTCGCGCGGCGCCAGAACGCCACTCGGAACCGCAGCCTCGCGAGGACGGTGGCCGCCCATGCCCGAGTCGTTCCACGGAATCTTCCCGTATCTCGTCTCCCCGGTCGACGCGTCGGGACGCGTGCGTGAGGGCGTCCTGCGGCGGCTGGTGGAGCACCTGATCGAGGGCGGGGTGCACGGCCTCAGCCCGCTCGGCAGCACCGGGGAGTTTCCGTATCTCACGCCCGCACAGCGGACCGAGATCGTCCGCATCACAGTCGACGCCGCGCGCGGCCGGGTCCCGATCGTGCCCGGGGTCGCGGCGTACGCGACGCACGACGCCATCGACCAGGTGCAGCGGCTGCTCGATCTCGGGATCGACGGGGTGGTGCTGATTCTGCAGACCTTCTTCCCGTTGACGTCCCGCGGCGTGCTGGGATTTTTCTCGGCGGTCGCCGAGGCGGTGCGGTGCCCGATCGTGCTGTATTCGAACCCGAAATTGCTCGGCGCGGAACTCACGCCGGACCACGTCATCGCGCTCAGCGAGATTCCGAATGTACAGTACTTCAAGGAGGCCTCCGGGGAGACCGGCAAGATCTTGACGGTCCTGAACCGCGCCGGCGACCGGATCAAAGTGTTCAGCGCCTCCGCCCACATCCCGCTCGTCGTGTTTCGGTTGGGAGGAGTCGGCTGGATGGCGGGACCCGCGTGCCTCCTGCCGAGGCAGTGCGTCGCCCTCTACGACCTCGCGCAGCAGGGACGGTGGGACGAGGCGGAACGCCTCCAGCGGCGGCTCTGGGTGCTCAACGAGGTGTTCCAGCGGCACGCGCTCGCGGCGTGCGTGAAGACCGGGCTCGCCCTGCAGGGGTTTGAGATCGGCGATCCGCTCCCGCCGGTGGCCGCGCTCGGCCGCGAGGCGACCGCGGAAGTCCGGCACGCGCTTCGGGCCGCGGCGAGCCCCGCTGAGGAAGTCCGCGGGTCCGCCGACTGAAGGGCGGCGCCCCGGACGTCGTGTGATCGGTCCCGACGCGCCGCACGGTCGCCGCGACGGCCGGTGGAGGTGCGGTCGCGCGGAGAGGGGAATATCACCAGCGGATGAGTGTCCTCGAGTCTCATGTCGATGTGGACGCTGCGGAGTTCGCAGCGAACCGTGCGTATCACGAGGGCTTGGCGGCGATGCTCGCCGAGCGCCTCGCGAAGGTCCGCCAGGGCGGCGGGCCGCGCGCGCACGAGCGGCTGCGCGCGCAAGGCAAGCGGACGGCCCGCGAGCGCATCGACCTCCTGCTTGATCCCGGCTCGCCGTTCCTGGAGATCGCCCCGCTCGCCGCGTGGGGCATGTACGGGGACGAGGCACCCGGGGCGGGGATCGTCACCGGGATCGGACGCGTGCGCGGGATCGAGTGCATGATCGTCGCGAACGACGCCACGGTCAAAGGCGGCACCTATTTCCCCGTGACGGTAAAGAAGCACCTGCGCGCACAGGAGATCGCCCTCGACAACCACCTGACGTGCCTGTACCTGGTGGATTCCGGCGGGGTGTTTCTGCCGCTGCAGGCGGAGGTCTACCCCGACCGTGACCACTTTGGGCGCATCATGTTCAATCAAGCGACGATGTCCGCCCGCGGCATCCCGCAGATCGCCGCGGTGCTCGGTTCGTGCACGGCCGGCGGGGCCTATGTGCCGGCGATGTCGGACGAGGCCGTGATCGTGCGCGGGACCGGCACGATCTTTCTCGGCGGACCGCCGCTCGTGCGTGCCGCGACCGGCGAAGAGGTCAGCGCCGAGGAACTAGGCGGCGCCGACGTGCACTCCCGCCGCAGCGGTGTCACCGATTACCTCGCCACGGACGACGCCGATGCGATGTCGCTCGTCCGGGAGATCGTCGGGACCCTGAACCGCGTGAAGTCGCCCGCGATCGACCTCGCCGAGCCGGAGCCGCCCCGCTACGATCCCCGGGAGATCTACGGGATCCTGCCCACCGACCTGCGGCGGCAGTTTGACGCGCGGGACGTGATCGCCAGGCTCGTCGACGGCAGCCGGTTTCACGAGTTCAAGGCGCTGTACGGGACGACGCTCGTCACCGGCTTCGCCCACCTCCACGGAATTCCGGTCGGCATCATCGCGAACAATGGCGTCCTGTTCGTGGAGAGCGCGGAGAAGGGCGCGCACTTCATCGAGCTGTGCGGGCAGCGGCGCGTGCCGCTTGTCTTCCTCCAGAACATCACGGGGTTTATCGTCGGCAAGGAGTACGAGGCCGCGGGCATCGCCCGGGCCGGCGCGAAGATGGTGCACGCCGTCGCGACCTGCGGCGTGCCGAGGCTCACCGTGGTCATCGGCGGGTCCTACGGCGCCGGCAACTATGCGATGGCCGGGCGCGCCTACGCGCCCCGCTTCCTCTGGATGTGGCCGAACGCCCGCATCTCCGTGATGGGCGGCGAGCAGGCGGCGATGGTGCTGCTGACCGTCAAGCGCGATCAGGTGGCCCGCGCGGGCGGCACGTTGACCCCCGTCGAGGAGGAGGCGATCGTCGCCCCCATCCTGGCCAAGTACGAGGCGGAGGGCAACGCCTACCACAGTACGGCCCGTTTGTGGGACGACGGCGTCATCGACCCTGCCGAGACGCGCACGGTGCTCGGGCTGGCGCTGTCCGCCGCGCTCAACGCCCCGATCGAGGGCATGCACCCCGGCGTGTTTCGCATGTAGGCATGCGCACGGTCTTGATCGCGAACCGCGGGGAGATCGCCGTCCGCATCATCCGGGCGTGCCGGGAGCTCGGGATCGCGACAGTGGCGGTGTGCGCGGAGCCCGACCGCGACGCGCTGTACGTGCGGCTCGCGGATGCGCGCGTGCCGCTGCCCGGCGCCGCCGCGCGGGAGACCTACCTCGACGTCGGACGCATGCTCGACGCGGCCCGCCGCTCGGGCGCCGACGCGGTGCACCCCGGGTACGGCTTTCTTGCGGAGTCTCCCGAGTTTGCCGATGCCGTGCGCGGTGCGGGCCTCACGTGGGTCGGCCCGCCGGCCGAGGTGATAGCACGTCTTGGGGACAAGGGCGAGGCGCGCCGCCTCGCGGAGACCGGCGGCGTGCCGGTGGTCCCGGGCTACGATGCGCCGGAGGCGGCGGACGGGGCCCTAACAGAGGCGGCCGCGCGCCTCGGCTTTCCCGTCATGATCAAGGCCTCCGCGGGCGGGGGCGGGCGCGGGATGCGGCGGGTGGAATCGCCCGACGAACTGCCGGACGCCCTCCGGTCCGCCCGCCGCGAAGCACACGCGGCCTTCGGGCGTGACGCGCTGCTCCTCGAGCGCCACATCGACGAGGCCAGGCACATCGAGGTGCAGGTGCTCGCAGACGGCGCGGGCGGCGTCTGGGCGCTCGGCGAGCGTGAGTGCAGCATCCAGCGCCGGCACCAGAAGCTCCTGGAGGAGTCGCCGTCTCCGTTTGTCACCCCTGAACTCCGTGCCCACCTCAAGCGTGCGGCGGTGGCGGTGGCGCGCGCGGCCGGCTACGTCAACGCCGGTACGGTGGAGTTCCTGGTCGACACAGAGCGGCGATTCTACTTCCTCGAGGTCAACACGCGGCTACAGGTCGAGCACCCGGTGACGGAGGCGGTGACGGGACTCGATCTGGTCGCGTGGCAGCTGCGGATCGCCGGCGGGGACCGCTTGCCGGCGTCGCAGCCCCAGGCGCACGAGATCCGGGGCTGCGCGATCGAGTGCCGGGTCAGCGCCGAGGACCCCGCCCACGAGTTTCGGCCGACCCCCGGTCCGATCCTCACGCTCGTCGAGCCCCGCGGCCCCGGCGTGCGGGTGGACTCGGGTCTCCGCGCCGGATGGCGCGTACCGGTCGAATACGACCCGATGCTCTCCAAGGTGATCGCGCACGGCGAGACCCGCGAGGCCGCGATCGCGCGGATGGACGAGGCGCTCGGGAGCTACGTGATCCTCGGGTGCCGCACGAATCTCGAGTTCCTGCGGGCGATCGTCCGTCACGACGCGTTCCGCCGGGGCGAGACGACCACGAGGTTTCTCGAGCGGCATTTCCAGGCATGGAGCGGGGACGGGAGCGACGCGGCGCTCGCGATCGGGGCCGTGCTCGCGGTGCTCCAAACGGGAGACGGACGCGCCCATCCGCCGGCGGGGGGGCCGGCTGGCCGGCAGCGCGGGGCAGACCCGTGGGACGACCTCGGGCCGTGGCGGCTGGGGGGCGCCCGTGAGTGATCTGGTGCTGCGTCTCGAGGGGCGCGACGTCCCGTGCGAGGTGTCGCGGGCCGGCGACGAGTGGGCGGTGCGGGTTGGGGGCCGCCCGGTTCGCCTGCGCCTCTCCGTGCTCGAGCCGGGCGTCGCCGCGGTCGAGTTCGGCGGCCGGACGCACCTCGTCCGGTGGGCCGCGGCGGGAACGCGGACGTTCCTCCACGTCGACGGCGTGACCGCGATCTACGAGATCGATCCGGGTGGGGGTGCGCGCCGGGGCGGCGGGAGCGGCCCCGACGCCGACGCGCTTCGGGCGCCGATGCCGGGGGGCGTGACGGAGGTGTACGTGAACGCCGGCGAGACGGTCAAGGTCGGGCAACCGCTCCTGGTGGTCGAGGCGATGAAGATGGAGCACGTGATCCGGGCGCCGCGCGCGGCCACGGTCCGCGCCGTGCATGTCCGCGTTGGGCAGCGGGTCGAGGGCGGCATGGTCGTGGCGGAACTCGGCGCGCCGGGCGAACATGCGGCAGAGCATCCGTGACCGGCGCCCGGGACGCTGGCCCGCTCACCGGGCTGCCGCCGCGCGTGCGAATCGTGGAGGTCGGGCCTCGCGACGGGCTCCAAAACGAGGCCGTGTCGCTCTTGCTCGCCGAGAAGGTCGGGTTCGTCCGGCGGCTCGCCGCCGCGGGGCTCCCGGCGATTGAGGTCGGCGCGTTCGTCCGTCCGGACCGCGTTCCGCAGATGGCGGACACCGACGCCCTCCTTGAGCGCCTTTCCGATCTCCGGGGCCCCGCGCTCTCGGCACTGGTGCCGAACCGCCGCGGGATGGAGCGCGCGCTCGCGTGCGGGCTGCGCGAGGTCGCGGTGTTCACCGCCGCCTCCGACGCATTCGCGAGACGCAATATCAACATGACGGTCGAAGAGTCGCTGACGGAGTTCCGCCAGGTGGTCACGCTCGCGACGGACCACGGCGTTCGCGTTCGCGCGTACGTGTCGACGGCGTGGTGGTGTCCCTACGCCGGGCGCGTCGCGCCGGAGGCGGTCCGGCAGGTGGCCGGACGGCTCGTCGAGATGGGGTGCGCGGAGATCTCGCTCGGAGACACGATTGGGGCGGCGACTCCGGGGGAGGTAGCCTCGCTGCTCCGGCAGCTGTCCCGGGACCTGCCGATGAGCGCGGTGGCCGTGCACTTCCACGATACGCGGGGCACGGCGCTAGCGAACGTCCTGGCGGCGCTTCTCTCCGGGGTGACCGTCGTCGACGCCTCGGCGGGCGGCCTCGGCGGCTGCCCATACGCACCCGGCGCGTCCGGCAACTTGGCCACGGAAGACCTCGTGTACATGCTGGACGGGCTCGGGATCCAGACCGGGGTGGACCTCGACCGCCTCGCCGAGGCGTCGCGTCCGCTTGCGTCCCTGCTCGGCCACCCGCTTGCGTCGCACTACCTCGTGGCGGGGCCGCCCCCCGCGTGACGCGCGCCCGCCCACGCTGCCGGGGTCTCCGCACGACGGCGGGGCGGTGACGGCGGCGCGGGAGAGGGATGTGTGGATCCGGTCTCGGGAGGGATGCCCATGAAAACACCACTCACAACTGCGGTCGCGGTCTCGTTGTTCGCCGTCAGCGCCCTGGTGCCGTCAGGCGGGGTACCGGCGAACGGCGCAAGCGCCGCCCCCGCGCCGCCGGCCGGCGGCATCACGTATGTCGCCGGCTCCACGCGGAAGATCTGCCAAGTGACCGGCGAGATGGATCGATCGTTCCGTCCTCCGAAGCCGACCGTCAACCAAACGGCGACGCGATACGGGTTGGTGGCCGCCGATCTCGGCTATTCGTTTTACACGATGGCGACCTGGAATCCATACGCCCAGGTCATCATGACGACGGAGATCCAGGGCTCGCACTAGCGGTCGGGCCCGGGAGCGCCGACGTTATGGTGTGCCATCGGGGTCGAGGACTCGCCGCCCGATCGTTCGGACCATGTCCACCAGAAGGTCGAGGTCCGCGCGGGAGGCGCGGGGGTTGACGATGCAGGCGCGCAGCACAAACCGTCCGTGCAGGGTCGTGCTCGACAGAAACGCGCGGCCGCCGAGTTGGAGCGTTTCCAGCACCGCACGGTTGACGGCGTCGACCCGCTCGGGATTATCCCGCAGGGCCGGCGGCGCATACCGAAAACAGACAATACTCAGGCTCTGCGGCGCCGCGAGCTCCAGATCGTCCGCCGCCTCGACGCGCGACGCCAGGTAGCGCGCCAACGCCGTGTCCCGCGTGATCGCCTCCGCATAGCCCGCCCGGCCGTGATGCTTGAGCGCCATCCAGATCTTGAGGGCGCGGAACCCGCGCGTCTGCTGCACTCCGAACTCGCTGAACCACGGCGGCCCGCCGACGCCCGCTGCGAGGCCGTCGGTGCGGAGGTAGGGCGGGACCAGGCTGAACGCGTCGCGCATCGCGGCCGCGTCTCGCACGAGCACGACCCCGGCCTCCACGGGCACGTACAGCCACTTGTGGGGATCGACCGCGACGCTGTCGGCGAGCCCGATCGCCTCGAGGGGGTCGCGGTACCCGGCGGTGAGGATCGCGGGAGCGCCGTACGCGCCGTCGACGTGCAGCCAGAGCCCGCAGCGGCGGCACACCGCGGCGATCTCGGCGAGCGGGTCGATCGCGCCGGTGTTCACGGTCCCCGCGCTCGCGGCCACGGCCATCGGCCGCAGCCCCGCGGCGCGGTCGCGCGCAATCGCGCGCTCAAGGTCGGGGACGTCAAGCCGGAACGCGCCGTCGCACGCGATCGTGCGTAGGTGGTCGGAGCCGATCCCGAGGAGCTCGACCGCCTTCTGGACGCAGCCGTGGCCTTCGCGGCTCGTGTACACGACAAGCGGCGCGTCCGTCCCCTGCAGTCCGCGCGCCCGCACGGTCCCGCCGGTCGCCGCGTGCCGCGCGACCGCGAGCGCCGTCACGGTCGCCATGGAGGTCCCGCTCACGAGGAGCCCGCCGCAGCCTGCCGGGAATCCGAGCATCGCCGCGATCCAGCGCAGCACCTGGTGCTCGACGTACACGGCGGCGTGATTGCCGCCGGCGCAGCTCGGGTTCATCGCCGCGGCCAGCGCCTCGGCGAACACGCCGATCACCGTGGGCGGTGAGTTCACCCATCCGTAAAACCGCGGATGCCCGTTGCCAAACGGATAGGGGGCGATCGCGGCGGCAAACTCATCGAGGATCGCGGTCGAATCGGCGCCGCCGGTCGGCATCGGCGCCTCGAGCATCGCGTCGGCCTCCGCCCGCGGGTACGGGCGGAACACCGGGCGGTCCGGGAGCGTGGTGAGGTACTCGGCGATCAGGTCCACGACCCGGTGCCCGACGCGGCGGATCTCCTCGGCCGACCACTCCCACCGGGCGCGCGTCCCGGGCGAAAACTCGAGCCGGTCGGCGGGGGCGCCGCCCGAGCGGCGCATCTCATCTTCCGAGGTGGGGTGATGCGTGTCCATGTCGGCACGGCCTCCCTGCCGGCTCGACCCGGCGGTCGGGAAACACACAACGCCTCCCATCCGATCTGTGGGAGGCGTCGCGGCCCCGGCTCGAGCCCATCGTGCGGATCTGCGCCTACACTACGCGGCGCCCACAGGTTCGTCCTGCTTGGCCGGGATGCCGAGGGACCTCCCGGACACGTGAGGGGGTTCGCCGAACTCGCGGCGTCAGGAGGGATTTCGCGTGGAGGAAAGGAATCTTGTCATTTGACAAATAGTGTTGCTATACGGTGGGCGCGGCTCGCTCACAGACGATACGAGATCGGGGGGCACACGATGCAACTCAGCGCACGCAATCAGCTTCGCGCCAAGGTCACGGGCGTGTCACTCGGCAACATCATGGCCGAGGTGCGGATGACGGTGGGCGATCAGGAACTCGTCGCCGCGGTCACCAAGGAGTCCGTCCAGCGGCTGAACATTCAGGTCGGAGATAACGTGGTCGCGGTCATCAAGGCGACCGAAGTCATGGTCGGCCGGCCCTGAGCGGCGGGGACCTCGTGACCACCGTCGCGCACTCCGTCCGTCACCATGCACGTTCGCGTCGGCTTCGGCAGCTCGCGATCATCTGCGCCTCGCTGCTCCTGGGCGCGGTCGGGACCGGAGGCACGCCCCTCGCAGGAGCCCAATCGGGAGGCTACGCCCCGGGGTTCGATGTGCGTGGTCTCGTCGATCACCCGGCACATCTGACCCGTCCCGACTTGCAGCGGTACCCTCCCTCGACGGTGCACGTGACCTTTCTCGCCGGAAAGGCGTCAATGCACGCCACGTACACCGGGGTCTTGTTGTGGACGCTCCTCAACGCGGCCGGAGTGCAGACCAACACACGCCGGAAGAACGACATCCTCAGCAAGTACGTCGTGGTCACCGGGAGCGACGGGTATCAGGCGGTGATCGCCCTGGCGGAGATCCTGCCGGACTACGGACATCAACAGATCCTTGTGGCATATCAAACTGACGCCGCCCCGCTGGGAGCGGACGAAGGCATGGCCCGGCTCGTCGTGCCCCAGGACAAGCGCGGGGGCCGGTATGTCGATAACATCGTCCGCATCGAAATGCGCACGGCGGGCACGTAACAGCACGTATCACGTACGCTCGCCCTGGGGGTTCTGCCGGTGAGGCAACGGTGTCCGCTCACGAATCGCGTGCGGGAGTGGCGGGAACGGCGGGGATGGTCACAGCAGACGCTCGCGCTGCGGATCGCGGCCTCACGGCAAACCGTGAACGCGATCGAGGCCGGACGGACGGCGCCCGCCACGGTTCTAGCGCTGCGGCTGGCGGCCGTCCTTTCGTGCCGCGTGGAGGACCTGTTTCAGGTCCCGGAGCCGGATGTGGAGGTGACCGCGACCCTCGCCGGCGAGGCCGGGGAGGTCGCCGACGGGACACGCGTGCAGCTCTCGACGATCGGCAGCCGGTCGATCGCGGTGCCGCTCGTGGGGCCGCTCGGGGCCACGGCGGGCCTGCCCGAAGCGGACGGGATCGTCGCCGGCCGGCGCGGCTCGGCCGTCCGGGTCACGCTGACGGCGCCGAACGACCGCGCCGGTCAGACGCTGGTCATCGCGGGGTGCGACCCGACCATCCCCGTCGTGGCCGGGCACCTGCGGCGCGCGTATCCCGCGTTCGGGTTGCGGTGGCTTCCGGCCGGGAGCCTGCAGGCACTCCGATGGCTGCGCAGCGGTGCGGCGCACATAGCCGGGATGCACCTGCGCGGCGACCGGATGGGGCCGGAGGGCATGGCGGGAGTCCGCCGCGCGCTGCGGGGCAGCGACGCGGTCGCCGTTCGGTTCGTCACGTGGGAGCAGGGTCTCATCGTGGCACCGCGCAATCCGCGGGGCATCCACGAGGTCGCGGACCTCGCACGGCGCGGCGTGCGCATCGTGAACCGGGAGCGGGGCAGCGGGGCCCGCGCGCTCCTTGACGCGGAGCTCGCCCGCTGCGGCGTGTCCCCGGCGGACGTGCGCGGCTACGAGCGCGAGGCCTCCACCCACCTGGACGTGGCGCAGGCGGTGGCGCTCGGGTTCGTCGACGCGGGCATCGGGATCGGGGCGGCCGCACGGGCGCACGACCTCGCGTTCGTGCCGCTGCAGCGCGAGCACTACGACCTCGTGATCCCGCGGGCGCTCGTCGGATACCCGCCGATCGAGGCCTTCTTGGACACGGTGCAGCGCCAGGCCGTCCGGCGTGATCTCGAGGCGGCGGGCGGGTACGACACCAGCGAGGTCGGTGCGCCGCAGCCGCTCCTGTCCTGAGCGGCGTGCGCGGCACCTCGCAGACGGAGGGAGCAGCGATGCAGTGGTCTCGGGTCATTCGGGTGTGGGCGCTCGTGCTGGTGCTGGGGCTGGCGGCCGGGGACGGGATCGCCGAGGCGCCCGCGGGCGCCACGGGGGGGCCGGTCTCGGTCCTCTACGCCGGGTCGCTGGTGAATATCATGGAGCACGCGATGGGACCGGCGTTCTCATCCGCGAGCGGCTATCAGTACCAGGGGTACGGCGCGGGGTCGGGTGCCGTCGCGAATCAGATCAAAGGGAAGCTCAGGCAGGGCGACGTCTTCATCAGCGCGGTCCCATCCGTGAACGACACCCTCATGGGGCAGGCGAACGGCGACTGGGTCCGCTGGTACACGAGCTTCGCCACGGCGCCGCTTGTGATCGGCTATAATCCACAGAGTGCGTTCGCGGCCGACCTCAAGTCCAGCGCGTGGTACGGGGTCATGACCCGACCGGGCTTCCGGCTCGGCCGGACCGACCCGAAGCTCGACCCGAAGGGGGCGCTCACGATCCAGTTCATGCAGAAGGCGGCGGCCTACTATCATCAGCCGGACCTGGCGATGCGGGTCCTCGGGCCGGACGACAACCCGGCACAGGTGTTCCCCGAGGAGACCCTGGTCGGACGCCTGGAAGCGGGACAGCTCGATGCCGGATTCTTCTATTCGATGGAAGCGGTCCAGACTCACATCCCGGTGATCGTACCGCCCGCGGCGATCGATCTCAACGCCGAGTTTACGGTGACCGTGCTGCAGAACGCGCCGAATCCGGACGGCGCGGCCGCGTTCGTCCAGTTTCTGCTCGGCCCGCAGGGGAAGCGCCTCCTGGCGCAGAGCGGGCTGACGGTGCTCATCCCGAAGCTCGCGGGCGATTCCTCCGCGATCCCCGCGGCGCTCCGGAAGCTCGTTCAGTAGCATGAGCCGGAGCCCGCTGCCGTGGCTCGGCGGCCTGCTGGCGCTGTACTTGGTGGCGCCGCTGTGCGCGCTCGTCGTGCAGCTCGGGATCTCCGGGGTGGGGGGCCTCCAATCGCCCGGGCTGTTCGGCGCGCTGGAGGTGTCGGCGGGCGCGGCCACGATCTCGTGTGCGCTCATCGCGATCGCGGGGATCCCGCTCGCGTACGTGCTCGCGCACGGCCAGGGCCGTGCGATCGGGCTCCTCGGCGCGGTCGTCCAACTGCCGCTCGCGATGCCGCCGCTCGCCGCGGGCATTCTGCTTCTATTTCTCGTCGGCCCCTACACGCTGATCGGGCGGCTGGCGGGCGGGCATCTGACCGACTCGCTGGCCGGCATCGTCCTGGCCCAGACGTTCGTCGCGTCGCCGTTTTTGGTGGTCGCCGGGCGCTCGTCCTTCGCCGGCGTGGACCGTGCGCTTGAGGGCGTCGCCGCCACGCTCGGACACGGCCGGTGGGCGCGCTTCTGGCGGATCAGCCTGCCGGTCGCGTGGCCCGGCATTCGCTCGGGCCTCCTGCTCGCGTGGGTCCGTGCGTTCGGCGAGTTCGGCGCGACCGCGATGGTCGCCTACCACCCGTACTCGCTGCCCGTGTTCACGTACGTGCAGTTTGGCAGCACCGGCCTCGCGACCACCCTCGCGCCGGTGCTGCTGGCGGTTCTCGTCGCGCTCCTCTTTCTGCTGCTGAACCAGTGGCGCCCCCGGCCCCGGCTCCAGGCGCATCCGCTGCCGGCGTCGCGCAGGCCCGCGGCGCACCCTGCCGCGCCCGCCGCGCCGCCGCTCCGGTTTGAGCTCCGCAAGCGCCTCGGAAGTTTTTCCCTGGACGTGGCGTACACGGCCGCCGTGCGGCGCATCGCGATCGTCGGTCCCTCCGGGTCGGGGAAGACCGTCACGCTCAGGCTGCTGGCCGGGCTCGACCGCCCGGACGGCGGCACGATCCAGTTTGACGGGAAGGCGCTCGACGCCGTGCCCGCGGAGGCGCGGCACCTCGGATACGCACCGCAGGAGCATGGGTTGTTTCCCCACCTCACCGTGTGGCAGCATCTCACGTTCGGCGTCGGCACCGACCCCGGGGTCGCGCGGTACTGGCTCGATCGTCTGGGGCTCGAGGGGCTCGAGCACCGCCTGCCGTCGCGTCTTTCCACCGGGCAGCGGCAGCGGGTCGCGCTCGGGCGGGCGCTGGCCGTGAACCCGCGGTGGGTCCTGCTCGACGAGCCGTTCTCCTCGCTGGACGCCCCGACCCGTCACGCGGTGCTCCGGGATGTCCGCGCGCTGCAGCGCGATACGGGCCTGGCGTCGCTGCTGGTCACCCACGATCCGTCGGATGCGGCGTTTCTGGCGGACGAGATCCTGGTCATCGCGAACGGGAGGTTTCTGCAGGCCGGGCCGGTCGCCACGGTGTTCGGCCACCCCGCCTCGCCCGAGATCGCACGGCTCCTCGGCATCCCGAACGTGCACGCGGGGCGCGCGCTCGCGCCCGGCCTCATCGAGACGTCCTCGGTCGTGCTCGCGGTGTCGCGCGGCGCGCTCCGCCCGGGACAGCGGGTGACCTGGTGCGTCCGCCCGGAGGACGTCCAGATCACCGCCGACGGGACCGTACCGGCCGTCGTGCAGGACGTCGTCGAACTCGGCGGCATCCGGGAAGCGCTCGTGTCGCTGAACGCGGGGATCGACCTGAGGCTGCGGACCACGGCGGCTGTGGCGGCGGGCGCCCGGCTGCGGCTCACGATCCCGCCCGAGGCGGTGGTCGTCTGGGCCGACGACGAGGCGGAGGGGGGAGACGTGGGATTGCGCTCCCGCGGCACGCCGCAGCGCGACGGAGACGGCGCCCACCGATAACGCGGCGGGGCGCGGCGGAGAGCTGGCGAGTCGGTCGAATCGGTCCCGGTCCCTCGCGAGGGCGCTGGTCGCGGGGCGGGACCGTCAGACCTTGCGGCCGATCAGCATCACCCAGCGGTGCACGAACCGGAGCCGCCCGCCGGCGAGGGTCGGGGTCATGCCCGCGAGGTCCCCGGGGATCGTGTCCGTGAGCATCGCGCGGACGCGGGCCGTCACATCCGGCGGTGTCCTGGACATGCGGCACCATTCGTCGAGGTCCCGCAACTCGTCCCCGTCGGTCTTGGCGCTCACGGAGATCCCGACGCTCCCCAGCAGGCCGGCCAGGCCGCTGGCGCTGTTGAGCGCCACGTGCGCGGGGTCCCGAAGCCGCTCAATCTCATTTTGGCGTGCCCGCACGGCGTCATCCTCGGACCCGATCAGATCCCCAACCGCCACCCGGCCGCCCGGTACGCAGACGCGCGCCATCTCCGACAGGACCCGCGGCGGGGCGGCGAAATGATGAAACGCCCAGGTGCACACGACCAGCGAGAACGCGTCATCGTCGAACGGCAGCCGCTCGGCGGCCCCGCACACGAGCCACGCGCCGGGCGCGGCGCTCCGCGCGAGCGCGAGCATCGCGGGGGTGAGATCCAAGCCTGCCGCGTGCCGCACGCGGGGCGCGAGCGTGGCGAGCAGCGCCCCGGGCCCGCACGCGACATCCAGGACCCGGTCGTCCGGCAGCGGAGACGCGAGATCCCAGAGGGCCTGCACCTGCGCGGCGCGCGCGGCCGCGCGGCTGGCCGCGTAGTCCGACGCGGTGTCGGTGAAGCGCGCCCGATTGAGGCGACGGGTGTCGTCGTTCATGCGGATCCCTTCTTGACGAGACGGTCGGCCGTGCCTACAGCCCCATGTAGGCGGCGCGCACGCCCGGGTCGTCGTAGACGGCCTCCGCCGTCCCGGACAGCGCGATGCGGCCGCCGTCCATCACGTACGCCCGGTCCGCGACGGCAAGGGCGTTCTCGACGTCCTGTTCGACCAGCAGCACGCTCACGCCCTCGCCGCGGATCTGCACCAGCACATCCAGCATCGCCGCAGTGACGAGCGGAGAGAGCCCAAACGACAGCTCGTCGATGCAGAGCACTTTCGGCTGGGACATCAACGCCCGTCCGATCGCGCACATCTGCTGCTCGCCCCCGGAGAGGGTGCCGGCCAGCTGCCGCCGCCGCTCCTGCAGCCGGGGCAGGATCTCGTAGATGTGCGCGAGCGTCGCCGGGATGCCGTCGTCGCGCCGGAGGTACGCACCCATCAGCAGATTCTCTTCCACGGTCATCGAACCGAACAGCCGCCGTCCCTGCGGGACGAGCGTCAGCCCGCGTCCGGTGACGTCCGGGGGCTGGAGTCCTCCAATGGCTTGGCCGGCAAGCGAGATCGTACCGCCCCAGCGTGGCACCAAGCCGGTGAGCGCGAGCATCGTCGTGGTCTTGCCGGCCCCGTTGTTGCCGAGCAGCGTCACGATTTCGCCGCGGTCGACATCCATGGTCACGTCCCACAGGACCTGGATCGCCCCGTAGCCGGCCGTGAGGTCCCGGATCTCAAGAAGGGCGATCGCCGTCCCTCCCGGCGGACGGTTCGGGCGCCCGCGCCGCCCGCGAGACCCCCGCCTCCCGGCGGCGCGAGTAGTGCTCCCCAAAGTACGCGGCGACGACCTGCCGGTCGTTCACCACGTCCGCCGGGCTGCCCTGCGCGAGGAGCCGTCCGTGGTGCATGACGACGATCCGGTGCGAGAGGCCCATCACGACCTTCATCAGGTGCTCGATGACGATGAGGGAGACTCCGCTACGGTGCACGGCGCGCACGAGCTCGAGCGCCGCCTCGATCTCGCCGGGATTCAGGCCCGCCATCGCCTCGTCCAGCAGCAGCACGGACGGCCGGATTGCGAGCGCGCGCGCGAGCTGGACGCGCTTCTGCTCCGCCAGACCGATGTCGCCGGTCGTCCGGTGCGCGAGTCCGCGCAGCCCGACGAACTCCAGCACCTCGTCGGCCCGCTCCGAGGCGGCGCCGCGGTCGGTGCGCCCGCCGAACAGCGCGCCCACGAGCACGTTCTCGCGTACGGTCATTTCCTTGAAGACGCGCACGATCTGAAACGTCCGGGCGATCCCCATGTGCACGATCACGAACGGCGGCCGGCCGGTGACTTCGCGGTCGCCCAAGAAGATGCGTCCGGCCGTTGGCCGGTACGCACCGGCGATCAGGTTCATCAGCGTGGTCTTCCCCGCGCCGTTCGGGCCGATCAGCCCGAGGATCTCGCCGTCATTGAGTTCCAGCGACACCTCGTGGACGGCCCGCAGGCCGCCGAAGGACTTGGACACGCTCTCGAGCCGCAGCGCCGCGCTCATATGCGGTACTGCCGGGTGCCCGCGAACAGCGAGCGCCATGACAGCCCCTGCTGTCCCGTCAGGTACGGCCAGATGCCGCGCGGCAGGAACAAGACAATCACGACGATGACGAGGCCGAGAAACATGGTGTGCGCGGTCAGGAGATTCGCCCACAGATACTGATCGACGATCTCGACGAGAAACGCGCCGATGACCGGTCCCCACAGGGACCCCGCACCGCCGACCATCGTGAGCACCACCATCGTGAGGCTGAACAGCGGGTCGAACACGGACGGGGGATTGAGGAAGGTGATCCACACCGCGTACACGCTGCCGACGACGGCGGCCACGACGGCGGACAGCCCCCAGCAGGCGGTCTTGTAGAACGTGGCGTTGACGCCGCACGCCGCCGCGGCGTGCTCGTCCTGCCTGATCATCCGGCAGGCATAGCCCCATGAGCCCCGGAGGATCACGTAGGTGATGAGGAGCCCCAGCCCCACCGCGCCGGCCATCAGATAGTAAATATGGACGTCCGTGAACGGCAACTGGAGAATGATGCCGTTCGGGCCGCCGACGAACGGGACCATGATGACGATCTGGCCGAGCGCCTGCGCCGTCCCGAGCGTGGCGATCGCGAAGTAGTGCCCGTTCAGCCGCAGGATGATCGGCCCGATGATCGCGGCGAACGCGAACGCGGCGAGCGCCGAAGCCCCGAGCGCCGCGAAAAACGTCCAGTGTAGGTGCACCACCATCGCGGCCGTCACGTACGCCCCGATGCCGAAAAACGCCACCTGCCCGACGGACGGGTAGCCGCACAGCCCGCCGATCAGGTTCCAGGACAGCGCGAGCGCCATGTACATCAGGATGGTGGTGGCTTCCCGAAGGGGATAGCCGGAGGCGGCGAGCGGGGTCGCGAGGACCGCGATCCCGAACACGAGCGGCAGCGCGACGCGCAGCGCGCCCGAGCGCCGAGCCCGGCTCACCGTGCCGGCCGCCGGAGCCAGCACGTCCGCGGGCGATCTCGCGGGCAGGCTCACGCGGTCGCGCGGCCCCCGATCCCGCGCGGGCGGAGCGCCAAGATGAGCACGAGCATGACGAAGGCGGCGGCGTCGACGGCCCCGGAACCGATGAGCACGGACGCGACCGACTCCACCATGCCGAGGACGAGCCCGCCGAGAAGGGGGCCGTACACGTTGCCGAGGCCGCCGAGGCACGTCACGACAAACGCCCGGAGCGTCAGGCTCCCGCCGATCTGGGGATCGAAGGGGAAGTTGATGCTGTATAGTGCGCCGGCGATCCCCGCGAGGCCGCAGCCGAGGCCCATCGTCAGCGCGAACACGATCGGGAGCCGGACGCCCATGAGGCTGGCCGCGTCCAGATCCATGCCCGTGGCGTTGATCGCGCGGCCCAACCGGGTGCGGTGCATGAACCGCGCGAGCGCCACGGTCAGAATGACGGCCGCCGCGACCACGGCGATCCGCGTGTACGGGATCGTCAGCGCGCCGATCGCGAGGCTCACCGCGCTGTACGACACGCTGACGGACTGCGGGTCCGCGGTCCACAAGAGGATCCCGATGTTGACGAGGACGTAGTCGATGCCGAACGTCAGGAGCAGCGTCAGGAAGAACGGGCCGCGCATCACCCGGTTGAGCAGGTACCGCTGCATCAGGAACCCGAGGACGGCGAGGATCGCGAAGTCGATCGGAATGCTGAGCAGCGGGTCGAGGTGCAGCGGGGACGTCAGCAGCATCCAGGTGATGTAGGCGCCGAGCATGATGAACGACCCGTGCGCCAGGTTGACGATGTTGAGGATCCCCCACTCCAGCGAGAACGCGAGCGCGCTGAGGGCGTACACCCCCCCGAGCAGGAGGCCGTTGATGACGATCTGAGGCCAGATCCCCATCGTCCGTGTGCTACGGGCCCTGCCGCGCACCGCGCACGCGCCCGGCCCGGGGGCGTCCGCCGCCGTCGTGCGGCGAACGCCCCGGAAGCCGGACGCTCAAGTCTCGGCGCCGAATCAGCGCTGCGCCCAGCTGGGCGTGGGGAACTTGAAGTTGTTGAGGTACTTGATCGGCCAGATCGGCACGGGCACGCCGTTCTGGATCTGGATCGCGGAGCCGAGCTGATTGTTCTCGTGCCAGTTGTTATCGAAGGCGACAAACCCGGCGATGGTCGCGTAGGTGGTGTTGAGGAAGGCCGGGCCGACCTTGGCGGGATCGGTGCTGCCGGCCTTCGCGATCCCTTCGATCAGCAGCTCGACGCCTTCCGAGGCGTCCCCCACATGGTAGTCCGGGTCGTACTTGTACTTCTCCTTGAACCCGGCCACATACTTCGCGGTATTCCCGAAGTACGGGTCCGTGAAGTTTTCCTGCGGGACCCACGGCGCAGGGCCGATCACGTACTCGGCGTCCTTGCCGAGCGCTTTGACAAAGTCGGGCGTGGGCGGCGCCACCGTGAAGGCCAGCGCCTTGAAGTTGAGGCCGTTCTGCTTCGCCTGCTTGGTGATCAGGATCGCGTCAGTGATGTGGCCGGAGCTCAGCAGGACATCCGCGTTCAGCGGCTTGACCTGGGCGATGATCGAGGAGACGTCCGTCGTCGCGGACGGGTACTGGAAGTCCCCGAGCACCTGGATGCCCCTCTCCTTCATGTACGCGACGACGCCCTCGGCCACGCCGACGCTGAACGAGTCGTCGGCGTGCGTCACGACCACGGTCTTGATGCCGGTCTGCTTCGCGAGCAGCGCGTCGATGATTGGATACATGTACTGGTAGTCGTACATGATCGGGCCGATCACGCCCTTGTTGCCGGACGTCCAGATGACCTTCGCGACGCCCTCGTCGGCCATCATGACCGCGCCGAGCTTGCTGCTGATCGCCGCCGCCGCGATCGTGTTGTCGGACGAGTACGGCCCGAGGATCAGGTTGATGTGGTCCTGGGTCACGAGCTTCTCGACCAGCGCGGCGGACTCGGCGGGCTTGCTCTCGTCGTCGTAGTACTTGATCGGGGCGATCGTGTAGACTACGCCGTTGATCTTCACCCCGCCGTGCGCGTTGATCCAGTCGACGGCGAAGTTGTAGCCGTCCACCGTAAGCTTGCCGGCCCCCGCCAGGCTGCCGGTATTGGAGATCGCCGCTCCGAGCCGGATCACGTGGCTCGTGTCCTGCGGGGCGGCGGTCCCTTGGATCCCCGCCGTGATCAGGAGGAGCGCCGTCGCCACCACTGCACATCGTCCTGCCCATCGCTTCATCGATGATCCCTCCCTCACTGCATGGTGAGGCCTGCTCGCCGGGCGGCGTCCCCCCACGCTCACCGTCCCGGCTGTCCGACCCTACTTGGACCAACACGCGCCGTTTCCTGCATCGGCGGGCTCTGTTACAATAGGCGCGTACCCTATGCCAGCAAACCTGACACCCCAGTATCTCGAGGCCGACCGCCGGTACCGGCAGGCCACCACCCCCGAGGAGCAGCTCGCGGCCCTCGAGGAGATGATGGCCACGATCCCCAAGCACAAGGGCACCGAGCACATGCGGGCCGACATCCGCCGCCGCATGGCGAAGGTGCGCACGGAGGCCGCCCGCCAGAAGACCGCGAGCGCGAAGGGGCCGACGTGGCATCACGTCCCGCGCGAGGGCGCGGGCCAGGTCGTGCTGGTCGGGGCGCCCAACACCGGGAAGTCGCGCCTGCTCGCGGCCCTCACCCATGCGAGCCCGGTCGTCGCCGCGTATCCATTCTCCACGCGCGCCCCGCTGCCCGGCATGGTGCCGTTCGAGGACGTCCAGGTCCAGCTGCTCGACCTGCCCCCGATCGCCCCGGAGACCGAGGAACCCTGGCTGTTCGCGTTGATCCGCCAGGCGAACGGAGCGCTCCTGATCGCCGACCTGGGCGACGACGACGTGCTCTCCGCGCTCGAGGCGACGCTCGAGATCACGGCCCGGTCCCGCGTGCAGCTCGGACAGCTCGGGGCGGGGGAGGGCATCGTGCCCACGATTCTGGTCGCGACCAAGGCCGACGCCGAGGGGGCGGCCGGTCGCCTCGAGATCGTGCGTGAGGTCTACGGGGAACGGTTCCCGATCCTCGCGGTCTCGGCCGAGACTGGCGAGGGGGTGGACGCGCTGCCGCGCGCGCTGTTCGAACTCCTCCGCGTCATCCGAGTGTACACGAAGGCGCCGGGACGACGCGCGGACCGCGCGGTCCCGTTCGTCCTGCCGCAGGGTGCCACGGTGCAGGACGCGTCGGCCGCCGTCCACAAGGACTTTGCGGAGCGGCTGAAGTACGCGCGCATCTGGGGCGCGCAGACGTTTGAGGGCCAGATGGTCCAGCGCGAGCACGTGCTCTCGGACGGCGACATTCTCGAGCTGCATACGTGAGCCGCGCAGCGGGGGGACACACACGGATGGCACGCGTTGAGGCGTCCACGGTCATCCGCGCACCGCTCGACGCGGTGTACGCGGTGGCCAAGCGGGTCGAGGATTTTCCGCGGTTCATGCCTGACCTCGAGCGGGTGACCGTGCTTGAGCGCGCGGGCGATGTCCCCACGGCCACCGAGTGGGTCGGCCTGGTAGAGGGACGCCGGATCCACTGGATCGAGGAGGACGCGTGGGACGACGCCCGGCACGTCTGCCGGTTCCGGCAGCGCGACGGGGACTTCGAACGCTACGAGGGCGAGTGGTCGTTTCTTCCCGAGGGCGACGGCACGCGCACCGCGATCGTGGTGGAGTTCGAGTTCGGCATTCCCCTCATCGGCGGGCTCTTGAGCCAGCTGCTGCGCATCAAGATGAAGGAAAACCTGGACGGCATGCTCACCGCGCTGCGGGGAGAGCTCGAAGCCCCGCGCTGACGTCCGCCGCGCGCCGATCGGCCGGCGCGCGCGGCCGCGCAGGCGGGACGCCGCGGAACCCCCGAGACGCCGGCAACGATTAAGCAGAGAGATCCGATACGCAGAGAGGCCCGAGCGCCCGGCGGCGCGAGAGGAAATCCCCCCGGGGTGCAGAATGTTTGCCGCGACGGCCCGGGGACGACACACCTAAAGGTGCGCATGCCTACCACATCGCAGCAGACCGTACCGATCGCTCAACCCCAAATCACCGAGGAGGAGAAGCGCCGGGTCCTCGAGGTGCTCGAATCGGGCCACCTTGTTGCCGGGCGCTGGGTGCGAGAGTTTGAGCGGGCGTTCGCCGAGTACCTGGGGGCGGCGCACGCCGTCGCGGCCTCGTCCGGCACGACGGCGTTGATGGTGGCGGTCGAGGCCGTCGGGATTCGGCCGGGCGCGCGGGTCATCACCACGCCGTTCTCGTTCGGGGCGACCGCGAACGCGCTGCTCCATCGGGGCGCCCGTCCCGTGTTCGTCGACATCGATCCGCGCACCTACAATCTCGATCCCGACGCGGTCGATGAGGCCGTGCGTCGGACGCCGGACGTGCAGGGAATCCTGCCGGTGCATCTGTACGGCCTGCCGTGTCAGATGGACGCGCTGGACCGCATCGCGCGGACCCACGGCCTGACCGTGATCGAGGATGCCGCCCAGGCCCACGGGGCGGCGTTTGGGGGCCGTCGCGTCGGCACGTTCGGCGCGGCCGCCATGTTCAGCTTCTATCCGACGAAGAATCTGATGACCGGCGAAGGCGGCATGCTCACGACGAACGACGCGGCCGTGGCCGATCGCGCCCGGCTGCTGATCGACTGCGGTACCCGGGAGCGCTATGTCTACGAGACGCTCGGGTACAACTTCCGGATGAACGAGATTGAGGGCGCGCTCGGCGCGACGCAGCTCCCCCTGCTCGAAGGCCGGAACGCCCGCCGGCGCGAGCACGCCGCCCGGCTGTCCGCGGGGCTCGGGGATCTGGACTGGCTGGTACTGCCCTACGAGCCCCCCGGATGCCTGCACGTCTACCATCAATACACGCTCCGCGTGCCGCGCGTGCGCGACCGCCTGGTCCGCCACCTCGACGCGCACGGGATCGGCACGCGTGTCTACTATCCGACGCCGATTCACAAGAGCCCGCTGTACGAGCGCGAGGGCTACGGGACGGTCCGGTGCCCCGAGGCCGAGCGCGCCGCCGACGAGGTCGTGAGCATTCCGGTGCATCCGGCGCTCACCGACGACGCGGTGGAACGGGTCATCCGCGCGGTGCGCAGCTTCGACGCACGCGGGTGAGGGGGGGCCGATGAACACCCGCATCCGCGTCGGCGTGGTGGGCCTCGGTCAGTGGGGGCAGCATCACGTGCGGATCTACAAGCACATGCCGGGCGTCGACCTCGTGGGCGTTGTGGACACCGCCGCGCGGGAGACGAGCGCGTTTGCGCGGCGCTACCAAACCGCGGGCTACCAGGACTACCGCGAGTTGTTCGGCAAGGTGGACGCGGTCAGCCTCGTGGTCCCGACGGCGCTGCACTACGAGGTTGCGCGTGAGTTCCTGCAGCACGGCGTGCACTTGCTCGTGGAGAAGCCGATCACGACCACGGTGGACCAGGCGGCCGACCTGATCGAGATTGCGGCGCGTCAGGGCGTGACGCTGCTCGTGGGGCACGTCGAGCGCTTCAAGCCGTCGGTGCAGGCGCTGCGGGAATACGTGACCGAGCCGCTGTTCGTGCAGGTCCGCCGCGTGCGTCCCTGGAATCCGCGGCGGGTCATGGATGTCGGCGTCGTGCTCGACTTGATGATCCACGACCTCGACATCATCCTCACGCTCATGCGGTCGCCCGTGTCCCGCGTCAGCGCGATCGGCGCGGCGATTCACGGGGACGACGAGGACCTCGCGGTCGCGCATCTCAGTCTGGAGAACGGATGTCTCGCGAGCTTCGTGGCGAGCCGGGTCTCGCCGGTCAAAGCGGCCGAGCTCGAGATCACGCTGCACGACGGGCTGGTGCACCTGAACTATCTGACCCAGCAGATGACCGTGGTGCGCCGCGGCGTCGAGCGGAAGACGCTGCTCAAGGGCGAGGAGCCGCTCCGGGCGGAACTCGCGCACTTTCTGGACTGCGTGCGGGGCGAGGCGCGGCCGCTGGTCCCCGGCGAGCACGGACTCCGCGCCCTCGAGGTCGCCCAGCAGATCCTGGGGCGCATGACGATGATCACGCCCCGCGTTGCCGTCTAGCCGGCCGCGGAGCCCCCGCGGCGGCTCGGGCGGGTGGGCCGGGCCGCGCCTACACCGGCACCGTGATGCAGGTCACGACCCGCGAGACCCCGTGGATCGTGCGGACGTGCGCGTCGACCAGCGCGGTGACTTCGCGCGTCGCGTTCGTGCGGACCACGGCGAGCACGTCGAACTCCCCCATGATCGCGTGCGCCTCATCGATGCCGGGCAATGCGCGCAGCAATCGGGTGACTTCGGCCGGCGTGTTGTGATCGATCTTGATCAGCAGAAACGCGGTTTCGGGCATCCCGCCGTCGTGATTCTCCACGGTCCCGCGAACTCCTACTCGGCGCCCCGCCCCGGGGATCCGTCGTGACGCGGCTGCCCGTCGGCAAGGTGCCGCCCGAGCTCCTGCGCACGCTCGCGTACGCGCACCTCGGCACGCGCCGGCCGGACGTGCTGGTTCACGCCGCCGTGGGAGAGGACTGCGCGGCGATCGCGTTCGGCGACGAGGCGGCGGTGCTGACGACCGACCCCATCACGGGCGCCGGGCATCACGCTGGCTGGTACGCGGTGTTCGTCGCGACGAACGACCTCGCGGCCGCGGGCGCGGAACCGGTCGCGCTTATGCTGACGCTGCTGCTCAGCGAAGACGATCCCGGCGGCGACATGGCCCGCGTGATGCACGATGCCGGCGCCGCGGCGTCGTCGATCGGCGTGGAGATCGTCGGCGGACACAGCGAGGTTACCCGGGGAATCGACCGGACCATCGTGGTGATGACCGCGGTTGGGCGGGCGCCGCGCGCGCGTCTGGTGCGCAGCGGCGGGGCCCAACCGGGAGACCGGCTGCTCGTGACGAAGGGCGCCGGCATCGAGGGCACCGCGATCCTCGCCACCGACCTCGCGGCACGGCTGCGGCCGGCGCTGGGGGATGCGCTGCTCGCCCGCGCGCAGGCGTTCCGGGATCGCCTGAGCGTGCTCCCGGAGGGACGCGCCGCGGCCGGGGCGGGGGCCCGTGCGATGCACGACGTGACCGAGGGGGGCGTCCTGACCGCCGCGCACGAGATCGCGACCGCCTCGGGCGTGGGGGTCCGCGTGGACGCGGACCGCATCCCCGTCCCGGACGAGACCGCGGCGATCTGCCGGGTGCTGGGCGCGAATCCGCTCGCGCTGATCGGCAGCGGGGCGCTGCTGATCGCCACGCCGGACCCGGCGCGCACCGCCGAGGCGGTGCGCGCGACCGGGGCGCCGGTCGCGGAGATCGGCGAGTTCCTCGGCGCGGGCGCGCCCCCGGTGGTCCAGCACGCCGGACGGACGTCCCCGCTCGTCCCGGCCGCCCGCGACGAGCTCTGGCGAGTCCTCGAGGAGGCGCCGGACTAACCGGGCGCCGTCAGCCCTCGGCGCGGGCGAGCCGGCCGCTGCTGCGCGACCGGGCCACCATCCACGAAAACGTCCCGACGGCCGCGACCAGGTAGACGAGATTCTCGGCGCTCGCGATGCCGATCGACGTCCAGTTCACCCCGGGCACGTCGAGCGCGCGCCGCGCGGCCTCGAACACGTACGTCGGGGGCAGGGCATAGGCGACCGCGCGGACCACCGGCGGCAGCGCCGTGACCGGGAAAAACGCCGCGGTCAGCGGCTGGAACAGGAAGATCATGCCCCACGCCAGCGCCTGGATGCGAGTGCCCACCTGGAAGATCACGCCCAGCAGCACGAGCCCGACCGACCACGCGAACACGGTCAGGTTCGCGAAGAACAGGGCCACGTTGAGGACGCCCAGCCGCAAGATGTCGAAGTGAAATCCCCAGGCCGCGACGGCCGAGATCCCGCAGAAGATCACGAACGTCTTGAGGAGCGCCGACAGCAGGTGGGCCACGATGTATTCGGTGACGGTGAGCGGCGCCACAAACATGTTGCTCAGGTTGTGCGACCAGATGTTCCACAGGCTGCCGACGGTCAGGGAGTATTGATTGACGCGGATGACCTCCCACAGGAGCAGGCCCAGGATCAGGTACGAGCCCGCGTTCTGATGCGTGACGCCGACGAGGAACCGCGAGACGAAGCCGAAAACCACGACGGTGACCGCGGACGTGTAGAATAGGTCCACGATCACTTCGAGCGACCGCCGCGTGATGTAGACCTCCTGCAGCAGCACCCCGGCGATTCGGTCAGTCGACACGGCGCGGCCCCCGCGCGATCGTGAGAAACACGTCCTCCAGGGTGGGCTTCTTGACGTCGACGTCGGTGATCCACACGCCGGTCGTGGCGACGTCAAAAATGAGACTCGGGAGCGCCTGCTCGGTCGTCTCGATCGACACCGAGAACGGGTGCGTGAACCGGAACCGCGCCCCGCGCTCGGTGAGGAAGCGTTCGACGACGGCCCGGTCGCCGTCGAACGTGAGCGCGAGCGTCGCCGTGCGAATGCGCTTCGTCAGCCCGAGCGGCGTGTCGTGGGCGAAGATCCGGCCGCGGTCGAGAAAGATGACGTCGTCGCAGATCCGGGTGACCTCGTGCATGTCGTGGCTGGTGTACAGAATCGAGACCCCGGACACGCGGCGGATCTCCTCGATCAGCGCGAGCGTCTTGTCGGCGATGTCCGGATCGAGCGCCGCCGTCGGCTCGTCCATCAGAATGAGCTCGGGGTCGTTCAGCAGCGCCTTGATGAGGTTGACGCGGGTGCGCTCACCCGCCGAGAGGTCCCAATACCGCGCATGCAGCAGCGCGGTCACCCCGAAGTACGCGGCCAGCGACTCGATCTTCGCGCGCGGCGCGCGGAGTCCGTACAGCCGGGCGAACACCGCGAGGTTTTCCCACACGGAGATCCGGCCCTGGAGCGTGTTGAACGAGGACGCAAAGTTGATCCGCTGAAGGCACGCGGATCGGTGTCGGGGAAACTCCCGCCCGAAGTACACGATGCGCCCCGCCGTCGGCGTGATGAGGCCGAGCAGCATGTGGATCGTGGTGGTCTTCCCGGCGCCGTTCGGCCCGAGGAGGCCCACGATGCGGCCTTTCGGAATGGTGAACGACACGCCGTCCACGGCCCGGGCGCGTCCGAATACCTTGACGAGGTCGTGCACCTCGAGGAGCATCTCCATCGGCATCACGTCGGATGTACGTTATCGTCGGGACCCACACGCGGCCGGCGCCGCGGGCGGCCTGCGGGACGCCGGCGCGAGCTCCGTGCGGGCCATCCGAGCCCCGCAGGCCGCCCGCACGCGGTTACACGCGGGGTCGTGCGACGAGTCGGACGCGCGCCGCGCCGCGGGACGCCTTCATTCGAACTGCACGTCCTCCCAGAAGCCGATCCACCGATCGACCTGCGTCATCGACGGACGGGGCGCTTCGTACGACCATGCAGCCCGTGGGCTGCGCGCCGTGCCCTCGACGACGTCGAAGAACTGCACCCCGTGCGGGCAGGCGAGATCACGCTGGGTCTTCGGGGTCGGCCGCAGCAGGTCCATGCGGACGTCCTCGCGCGGGAAGTACCGGTAGCCGCCGACCTCGAGCGTTCGATCGCTCGCCGCAATCACCTGACCGCGCCACACCGCGTTCACCACACCCTCCTCGCGACCGGCCGGCGTCGGCCGGTCGGGTCGTGCGCCGTGACTCCGGCATCAGGACGAGATCGAACCCTGCGCGTCGCGCAGTCGGCGCGACAGCGTGCTCATGATTTTGGGAACGAGCGGGGGCGCCGCGGCCAGCAGCCCCCAGAAGGCGCGTCGGTCGACCACGAGGAGCCGCATTGCGGTGCCCGCGTCGACGTCGGCCGATCGGGGACCACCGTCGACGAGGCTCATCTCGCCGAAAAACTCTCCGGGGCCGAGGCGCACCGCGCGCCCCCGCGGCGTCCGCACCGTGGCGGTCCCTTCCACGATCACGAACAGCTCGTCACCGCTCTCGCCGGCGGTTGCCAATCGCCTGCCCGCCGGGACGTCGACTTCGTCGACGACCCGGGCGACCTGCTGGAGCTGTTTTCGCGAGAGACCGCTGAACAGCGGCACTTTTTCGAGCATCTGCACCTTGCTCGACGGGCCGAACACCATGAGGTCGCCTCCACCACTGGGTTGGGGCTGATGGACCGTATTATACACTCTCGGTCGCACGCGAACCCGGGACCCGAGGTGGACGCACCGTCGCGTGCGCGTGGCCCGGAGTGTCGCGGCCACCCTGGAACCGCGTCCCGCCATGCCGAGCAGGACGCCGTGACGCTGCGCGCGGGGCGACTCGCTCAGGCGCCCGCGAGCGCCGTGACCCGCTGGACCTTCGCCGAGTGCAGGAACGTTGCGCGCAGCTCAGGATCGGCCACGGTCGCGGCCAGGCGATCGATGATCTCTCGGGCCCGCGTCGCGCTCCCGACTGACGCCTGCGCCTGCCCCAACGCCCGCTGCACCTCGGCCAGCCCGGCGAGCGCCCGCCAGAGGGCCGGCGCGAGGCCCAGGCGCTCCGCGTCTGCGGCCGTCAACTCGTACGTGACCCGCGCGGCCGACGGGTCCCCGAGCGCGGCGGTCGCGTCGGCCGCGAGCAGCATCGCGGGCACGCGCCAGTGCAACGTCTCGGTGGTCACCGCCATGGCCAGGAGCTGGTCCGCTGTGGCTCGCGCGTCGGCGGGTTGCTCCAGTGTCAACTGCACCCGTCCCTGCGCATAGGTCACTTGCTGTCGATAGTCCGCGCGGTTCGGCCCTTCGGCGAGGGCGCGCCGAGCGTACTCGATGTACGACCGCGCCGCGCTCGCTCGGCCGAGCCCCGCGCTGTCCAGGGCCAGCGAGGATAGGACGAGCGGCATCCAATACGCGGCGACTTCACCCGCGTGCGCGAGTTCAATCGCCTCGCGATCGGCCGCCCAGGCCCCCCGGTGGTCTTCCAGCTCGCGACGTGTCGTGCCGCTCTCCAGCAGGCTGGACACCGCCTGCCGGCCGGCGTCGATCTCCCGCGCGAGGCCCAGCGACTGCGCGGTGAGCTTCAGCGCGTCGCCAAACTGGCCCAGGGTATTCGCGATCTCCGCGAGGCGCGTGAGCGCGAAGGACGTGTTCCACACGTCGCCGATCTCCGTCAGCTCGGCGACGCTGCGCTGGGCCTCCGCCTGGGCGTCCGCGTAGGCGCCCTGCTTCTTGCGAAGCCAGGCGATCATGTACCGGCTCTCGCCGGCGAGCGAGCGTTGCCCGATCCGCTCGCTCACGTCGACCGCCTGCTGGTACCACTCGATCGCTTCCTGGAACCGGCCCAAGAAGCCGCAGGTGTCCCCCAATCCGTGCAGGCTCTCGGCGAGGCCGGCCGTGTCTCCGCATGCGTCGAGGAGCCGGCGGGCCTCTTCGTGCATGGTGAACGCTTCGCCGTGCTTGGACTGGTGGAAGTACGCAAACCCCATATGGTTGAGCACGCGCCCGGTGAGGGACGGATCGTTCACCGCGCGGCTCAGCGTCAGGGCCGGCTCGAGGTGCTCCAGCGCTTGGGTGATCTGGTCCTGCCGCCCGTACGAGTAGCCCAGGCGATCGAGCGCGATCGCTTCCCACCGCGGCGCGTCCGCCTCCCGCGCGAGGGCGCGCACCGCGGCAAAGTCGTCGCGCGCCGGCTCGTGCTGTCCGAGCAGCATCCGGACCTCCCCGCGGCCGAGCAGGACCCGCAGGCGCGCGGTGGGCGGGGGCTCCAGCTCCAGCGCGCGCGTAAAGTGGTCGAGCGCCGTCGTATTCGCGTACAGCGCCGCCGCCCGGTCTCCCGCCAGCAGCAGGTTCGCGATCGCGTGCTCGCGTGCCCGCGCCTCGGGCGGCAGCCCCAAGTCCTCGCGCAGCGCCATCACCTGCAGCCAGTGATAGGCGATCACGTCGGCCAGTTCGTCCTGGCGGTCCCCGCCGATCTCCTGCATCCATTCCGCCGCGCGTCGGTGTTTGGGCCACCGCACAGATTTGGGCTGCATCGCATAGGCGACGTCACGGATCAGAATGTTTCGGAAGCTGAACTCGTCCTCGCCTTCGAGGGCGGACCGCTGATTGAGGACCAACAGGTTCTTCACGACCAGCGCCCAGAGCGCATCGTCCACCTGGGTCTCGCCGGCGATGACACGCACGGCCCCGAGCCAGAAGACCTGCCCCATGACGGACGCCGTCTGCAGGACGAGCTTCTCCGACCCCGGCAGGGCATCGATGCGCGCCGCGATCACCGCGTGGACGGTATCGGGGATCGCCATCTCGTCGAGCGGCACCGTGAGGACCCACCGATCGGCCTCTTTCGTCAGGGCCCCGCGGTCGAGCAGCGACCGCAGCATCTCTTCCACGAAGAGCACGTTGCCCTCCGACCGCTCCAGCAGCCGTTCCACGAGCGGACCGGGTGCCGGCTTGCCGTCCAGGATCCCCTGCACCAGCGCGCGGCTCTCCTCGCCAAGCAGGGGATCAAGAAAGAGCGTCGTGGAGGTGCGCGTGCCGACCACCCACATCGGGCGCCGCTCGAGCAGCTCGGGCCGCGCGAGCACCAGCAGCAGCACCGGCGTCTCGCGGACCCAAAGCGTCATCTGCTCGAAAAAGTCTAACGTGACGTCCTCGGCGGAGTGCACGTCCTCGACAATCATCAGGAGCGGTCCAGTTCGGGCCACGGCCTGGAAGAACGCGCGCACGCCGGAAAAGAGCGCGTCCCGAGGCAATCCGTGTCCGTCCGGACCGAGCCCCAAGACCGCCAGCAGCGCGGGGGCGGCGTCCGGGATCCCCAGGCGGTCGGTCGTGTCCTGGAGCTTCCGGCGCGCGCGGCTCAGCGGGTCTCCCATCAAAATGCCGGATTCCTCGCGGATCACTTCCCCGAGCGCCCAGAACGGCACCCCGGTCCCGTAGGGCAGCGCCCGACCGCGGAGGACGCGGACGCCCTCAATCCGGGCACACAACTCCCTCACCAGGCGCGTTTTGCCCACCCCGGCCGGTCCCAGGATGCTGATCATGAATCCCCGGCGCCCGCGCCGTATCCGCCGGGCATGACCCAGCAGCATGTCGAGTTCCTCGGCCCGACCCACAAACGGTGTCGCTCGCACCGTGCGTTCCCGCGGAGGGGCGACCCCGAGCAGTTCCCAGGCCAAGAGGGGAGCGGATGCGCCTTTCACCGTCAGCGGCGTCACCGGACGCACGTAGGCGATGTCGCCGAGCGCACGCACGGTGCGTTCGCCTAAGAGGACCTGGCCCGGCTGGGCGTGCTGCTGGAGTCGGGCCGCAAGGTTCACCACCTCACCGGTCACCAGGAACTCACCCTTGTCGGTCGCCTGCGGATCGGCCACGACCTCCCCGGTGTTCATGCCGATCCGAATCTCGGGGAGCGTCGCGGCCTCGACCTCGGCGGCCACCCGCGATTTGAGTGCCGCCGCGGTGCGTACCGCCCGCTCGGGATCGTCCTCGTGGATCAGGGGGAGCCCGAAGACGGCCATGACCGCGTCCCCGATGAATTTCTCCACGGTCCCGCCGTACCGGCGGATCTCCTCATTGGCGATTTCGAAGAAGCGCGACATCTGCCGCCGCACCTGCTCTGGATCGACCGCGCCCGAGCGCGCGGTGGACCCGACCACGTCGGCAAACAGGACGGTCACCAGCTTGCGTTCTTCGGCGGACGGCGCGGGCGGAGCGAGCATCGCTCCGCACTGACCGCAGAAGCGCATGCCCGGGGGGCTTTCGAAACCGCAGGCGGGGCACTGCATCCGAACCACTAGCTCCGCTGCGAAGCGGTGCGACACCGCCCGCGGGGCTCTCGACGGCGGTGGCCGCGCATCACCAGGCGGGCGGCCGGTCGCGGGCCGCCGCTCACTCCGAGGCCGATTTGTCGGTCTCCCGGAGGCGCTCGCAGAGCGTGTGCATGATCTTGCGCACGATCGCTTTCGACCCGTCCAGCACGCGCCAAAAGTCGCGCTGCCCCAGCACCAACACCCGAATCGGGGTGCTGGCGTCCACGGTCGCGGCCCGCGGGGCCCCGTCGATCACGCTCATCTCCCCAAAGAAATCTCCGGCCTTCAACCGGATGGTTCGTCCCGCTTTCGTCCTGACGACGGCGTCGCCGCTGACGATGATAAACATCTCCGTGCCGGGCTCTCCCGCTTTCACCAGCTGGGTCCCCGCCGGAAACTCCGCCTCGTTGATCAGATTGGCGATCAGGCCGACTTCCCGTTTGCTCAGCCCCGCGAACAACGAGACCCGTCCCACGAGCGCAAGCTTGAACCTGGCGCGGATCGCCCGACTATCCTTCTGTCCACGCCACTCGGTGAATCGCGATAGCATGTCGCCGTCCTCCCCGCATGCGTCCAGGCCAGCCGCAGCCGTCCCCGCCGTCCACACCCAGCATGGTGAGATCGCGTACAGAAACGTCTTCGGCGCTGTCTGAGTTCATGGCGCCGGACGCATTTTCCTGTGCCGCATCGGCGCCGCCTGCCGGGCCGCGCCAGCGACGGGGTGATCCGTGCGCCCGCGGCCGGCAGTGTACGGTGTTGTGTGTAAAAGCAGGGACCCCAAGGGAGAGAGCGTACCCCAGACCTGACCAACGAAAAGGAGGGATACGCCCATGGCCAGTGTGCGACCACTGACCGATCTCACGGTCACCGATCTGTGGAAAGAGGTCAAGGACGAAGGAACCTTGTGGGGGACGTCTCGCGGGAGACGCTCGGCACGGTCAAGCTCTTGCTGGAGAACCGGATGCATGACGAGTTGATCAACCATCTGAATGCTGGCCGGTATACTCGGAATCCGGACCGGCCGGGGTATCGGAATGGCGTCTACCGCCGCCGTTTGGTGACGACGTGGGGCACCATCCCCGATCTCCATATTCCCCGGGCCCCCAGAGCGGGGTCCAGCCCTCGGTGCTCGGCCGCTACCAGCGCCGCACCAGTGACGTCAACGCACTCGTCCGCGCCGTCTTCCTCTGCGGCCTCTCCACCCGCCAGGTCGGCCCGTCCTCGCCAATTTCCTCGACGACGTGGTCAGTCCCACGACCGTCTCGACGATCACCCAGACCTTGGATCAAGCCGCAGCGGCCTTCCACCACCGGACGCTAGTCGATCAGCCCTTTCAGCTCTCGTTCAACACCGCGTTGAAGATCGAGTTCCAGGGGGCGCGGGTCACCTCCGATGGCGGCCTGATCCTCGTCCGCGAACTGGACGAGCGGTTGGGCTTCAGCGACCCTCATCGCACAGCACTTGACCGATCCGCGGGGCACGAACACGCAGTTCCCGCTCGCCGACCTGGTCCGGCAATCGGTCTACCGCCGATTGGCGGGGTACGAGGACGTGAATGATGCTGAACGCCTCTCCCAGGATCCGACCTTCCGGCTGATCGGGTCGGAGCAGCGTCTGGGAGCGCGGGGCCGCCCTGACGTCCCGGGCGCACTCCTTCGAGACGGAGTTGCTGACCCAAGATGAGAACCTCGCCGGGCTGGCCGCGATCAATCGGGAGCTGATCGCACGGGTGGACCCCGTGGACACCCCGCAGCGGGTGGTGCTCGATCTCGATAGTACCGAGATCCCTGTCTACGGCCAGCAGGAGCAGAGCGCCTACAACGGGCACTTTGCGTCGACCTGCTACCATCCGCTGCTGCTGTTCAATCGGGAGGGCGACTGTCTGGCGGCAAAGCTGCGACCGGGCAACGTCCACAGCGCCGAGGAGTGGGACCAGGTGCTGCTGCCCGAGCTCGAGCGGCAGCAGCGGCAGGGCAAGGACGTGGTCGTCCGGGCCGATGCCGGTTTTGCCAAGCCGGAGCTCTACGAAGCCCTGGAGACGCGGAACGCAACGTACGCCATTCGCATCCCCTCCAACGACATCTTGGAGCGGGCCATCGCGGAGCTGCTCACGCGGCCGGTCGGGCGACCCAGTCACAAGCCGGTGGTGCGGTACACGAGCTTCCGGTACCAGGCCGCGAGTTGGAAGATCGCGCGGCGCGTGGTGGCGAAGATCGAGTTCCACTGCGGGGAACTGTTTCCTCGAGTGGGCTTCATCGTGACGACCCTGGCGACAGACAGCCGGGCGGTGGTGCGGTTCTACAATAAACGCGGGACGGCGGAGCAGTGGATCAAGGAGGGCAAACAGGCAGTGAAGATGACGCGATTGAGTTGCCACCGGTTCCGGGCGAATGAGGTGCGGTTGTGGCTGAGCATCATTGCGTACAATCTGGGGAACCTCTGGCGGCGGCTCGGGCTGCCGAAGCGGATCGACACGCTGGTCGCTGACGAGTCTGCAGCAGCGGCTGATGAAGACGGGTGGCCGGCTCGTGAAACACGCCCGATACTACTGGCTGCTGCTGGCGGAGGGGCACCTCACGCGGCAACTGTTCGGGGCGATCGTGCAGCGGCTTACGACGCTGTCGGTGCCGGCGGGATAGCAGCCGGCGATCGTCGCGGCCAACAAGGACGAGAAGGAGGCCGAGGGGGACGTGTCTGAGAAATCGGTGGCCAGCGCGACCATGCCCGGGATTGGGGGTTTCGGACGGGCCCGAACAGCCTTTCATGGGGCCGTCGGTCACACTCGTCCCTGAAGAGCCAGATGGACTCCTTCAACACAAGGTGTTCAGACACAGACAATGGAAATCCCGGTTTAGACTGTGTTCGACATAAAGGAGAGCATCATGAGACGACGCCTATTCGCGGTTCTCTCGATTGCCGCGCTTGTGTGCTTGTCGGATGGGGCGCGTGCCGCAGGGTCTATGTTATCTGTCCCCCTGCTCGACGTGCAGATCGCGGCGCCATGAACCCCAGCCGCGACCCGCGCGCCATCTACACGATCGTCGATCTCGCGTTTCTCAAGACGATCGCGACGGCGCTCGAAGAGTACGCTGTCGACCACAAAAACGCGTATCCAAAGACGCTCGACGCACTCACTCCGACCTATCTAAAGAAGGTGCCGGTCGTTACCGGGTAGTCCCACCGGCGCACGCTACGGTTACAGCGCTCCTGGTCCCGATCCGCGCATGGGTCACTACCTCATCTCTGACGGAGACGCACAGGTGGATGCACGCTACTTGGACCCACGGCCGATTCCGCGCGGCGTGGGCGGGCCAGCCTGCTCGCCGGGCGAATGTGTCCACCTCAGTTACGCGCAGGCAATCGGTGTCATCGGTTCGCCATAAGCCAACCACGTTCGAGATTCGTCGCTAGTGGTCAAAGCTCGTGTTTATAGCGAGTGGGTTATCCGAATCAATATCTGTTCCTCGACGCCGTCAGCCTCCGGGTGAAAGGGCTCGCGGAAGCAAGCGCCGCTTGATTCTCGTGGCCTACGGCATTCGGCCCACCGGGCAGCGGGACCTGATCGATTTCCGGCTGGCTCGCTACGAGACCCAAGCCACCTGGAAGCCTTTCTCACGACGCTGGCCTGCCGGGGGTTAGTGGGGAAGCAGTTGCAGCTGATTACCACGGACGGTCATCGGGGCCTCCATGCCGCCCTCGATTTGGTCTATTCGGTCATCCCGCGCCAAGCGTGCTGGGTCCATGTCCTCCGCAACGTGGCCAATCGGCTGCGGGTCAAGGACCGGGAGGCGTGTTTGCGCATGGCGCGCCGGATCTATCAGGCACCGACCACCCACGCCGCGCGCCGCCTCCTGCGCCAGTGGGTCCAGGCCTGGCAGGCCACCGCCCCCGCCGCGGTCGCCTGTCTGACGCGCGAGGAGGACGCCCTGCTCAGCTTCTATCCGTCGCCGAGGCGGACTGGCGCCGGGTCCGCACCACAAATGCGATTGAACGCGTGTTTCGCGAAGTCCGCCGGCGCACGCGCCCCATACGTGCTTCACGAACGTAGCCAGCTGTGATCGGATTATTTATGCGATCGTCTATGCCCTGAACGTCCGGCAGGCGAGGCGCTCTCTCTCAAGGGAATCTACACATAACTCTTGACACTACCGCGGCCCGCGTAGTTTCGGAATAGTCGAGGGTCATAAGTAAGGCGCACGTCTTCAGAGCGGATTTGAGCCACCCCCCGGTGTAGAGACATCGGGGGTTCTATTTTCGCATTTGGTAAGGACCCCTTGACTTTGCGGGAATCTTGTAGGAGTATACCTACAAGATGCGAGACGCGATGAGTCCACGCGAGCTGACCGGAGATGAGGCCGCAAAGCTGCGGCAGCGTAGCCATGCGCTGATCCGCCGCTTTCAGCTGCCAGCGAGCGTGACGGCGATGTTGCCCGGGTCGCTCACACGGAGCGAGACGCGGTGCGGACAGCCGGGGTGTCATTGTGCGACAGGCCCGGGGCATCCCGCCTGGACATTGAGCTTCACGGTGAAGGGACGGAAGCGCACAGAGCGCGTGCCGCAGGAATGGGCGGAAGAAGTGGCGCAGCGCGTCGCGGCCGGGCGAGCGCTACAGGAGGCGGTGCGCGACGTGCTCACGGCCAACGCGGAGCAGTTCGTGTTGGCGCGGAAGCGGCGGCGGTGAGCGGGCCGACGCCCCGTCGGCTCTGGAAGTACGTCACGCATATCCTTCGTTTGGGCGACTTTTTTGAGCGGCCGGGCGATGGCCGGCTCCGCCCGCGGATTCCTGCGCGCGCATTGGTGTGGGGCTTGGTGGTCGGCCATGTGCTGCGGGAAGATTCTTTCGCGGGCGTGGAAGCGTTGGTGCGGTCACGGGCGCGGCGCGCGCTGGCGGTGTGCCGCGCGTTTGGGAATGACGCTCTCGCCTATTTCACGGCCCGCATGGATCCGGGGCGCACTCGGGCGGTCTGGCCGGCGTCCTGCGGTGGGCCAAGCGCACGAAGGCCTTCGCGGGCACGCCGTGGATCGGCCTGGCCGTGGACGGGACGACGACGTCGGGTTACACGAAACAGCGCTGCCGCTTCTTGGGTACCGGCATCACGTAGTGCTGCTGAGCGTTGTGGGCAGCACGCTGCCCTTGCCGTGCGATGTGGAGCTGTACGGGCCGCGCGATAGTGAGTACGCGGCGGCGCTGCGTGTGCTGACGCGGGGGATCGCGGCCCTGGGCCGGCGGTTCGCCGATTACGTCGTGGCGGACGGCAACTTTGCGAAGGTGCCGTTCCTGCACACGGTCGGCGATCTGGGGCTGCATGCCGTGGTCCGCCTTAAGAAGAACTTGCCGAACCTCTACGCGGCGGCGCGACAACGCTATGCGGGCATGCCCCCACGCACCGGTTCACCTACCGCGGCGATGTCGTGGAGGTGTGGGATGCGGAGAACTTCGCGCCCTGGGGGACTCTGCGCTGGGCCCGGGTGCGCGTGCTCCTGTATCGGCAGACGAAACCTACGGGCAAGGTCATCGAAGCGATGTGGCTCACCGACTGGCCGATGGCGCAGGTCCCGAGCCAGGCGCTGTTCCTCATGGCGAAGAGCCGGTGGGCGATTGAAAACGAAGGCTTCAACGTGGCCAAGACGCTGCATGGGATGGAACACCTCTGCCACCATCACGCCACGAGCATCGTTGCCAACTGGCTCCTGCTGTTCCTCGCGTTGACGATCGAGCGGTTGTATCGGCTGCGCCATCTGCATCGCGGCAGCCACGGTGTGCGGACAGCGATTCAGTTCGTGCGCGCGCTGCGGATCAATCTCGGCTTATCCCCGGCCGTTGCCAACAGCGGTTCAGCCATAGCGCCACTCGGCTCTGCTCTGCCGACCCTCCGCCAGCGTCGCCAACCTCTCTGCACCCCCCGAAATTCGCCCCTCCAGCACCCGTACCGACGTTCGTAGGCCAGCCGCTTGCTCAATCCTGTCCCTTCGGGGAGGCGTCGGATCCTGGGCTCCTTGTGACCCAGACCGTATTCCGAAATGCCTGCGCGGCCCGGCAGTGATTTCGTAAACGGCGGGCTGGAGTGACGGCTAGGCCCCGCTGCAGCGGGGTTTTCGGTAGGCACCCTTGAAGGAGCATTTTTGCATTTGCGGACGGGCTTGCATTCTACGTATCTTATATTATACTCGGATGCAAGATGAGCAAACCGAAGTTGCGAGTCGATTTCACGGCGCCGCGAGGTCCGGAGGCCGCGCGGCTGCGGCAGCGGAAGGCGGGGCTCGAGCGGCAGTGGCACCTGCCGGAGACCGTCGACGAGATGTTGCCGGGGTCGCTGTCGCTCAGCCATGTCCGGTGCGGGAAACCGACGTGCCACTGTGCGACCGGCGTGGGCCATCCGGCCTGGCACCTCAGGTGCGCGTAGACGGGGCGCCCGCGGGTGATCCATATTCCTGCGGGCTGGGCCGACGCGATCCGCCAGCGGGTGGACGCGGGGCGGGCGTTTCAGGACGCGGTGCGCGAGGTGCTGGACGGCGAACGTGCAGTTGCTCGTCCTGGCGCGCCAGCAACGGCGGAAGGCCCCGTAGCGGTGGGGCGGCACGAGATCGAGGCGTATTTGGAGAAAATCTTCGATTGGTCGGCGCTGCTGGCCCGCCTGCCGGAGGGGCGGCAGCACCCGCAGCACTCGTGCCAGAAGGTCTTCGCCGCCGTGTTCTGGGGCGCGGTTGGGCGGATCCCGAGCTTCCATCAGTTGGAGTATGAGTGCCGGGCCGGCGGGCTGCGCCATCGCATCGGGCCGCTCAGTGAGGACACGCTGCGCTACACCCTCGAGCGCCTGGCGCCTGAGGCGGTGTTGACGCTGGGCTGCGAGGTGGCGCGCCGGCTGAAGCGCAATGGGGTGCTGCGCACGGATGCCGCGCAAGGCTTGATCGTGGCCGCGGTGGACGGGATCGAGATTTGCCAGTCCTACGTCCGCTGCTGCGACACCTGTCTGGAGCGGACGGTGGAGCGGATGGTCGACGGCGTCCAGCAGACCGCCGTCCAATACTATCACCGCATCGTGGCGGTCGCCGTTGTGAGCACGCCGTTTCCGATTCCGCTGGGGCTTGCGCTTTCAGGCGCCGGGCGAAGGCGAAGTCGCCGTGTGCGCAGGCCCTGCTGGAGGAGCTCGTGGGCCAGTTGGGGCGGCGGTTCGTGGACGTCCTGGTGGCGGATGCGCTCTATTTCGGCAAGCCGTTCATCGACGCGCATCGAAGCGCTCGGCCTCGATTGGGTGTGCACCATCAAGGACAATCAGGCCGAGTTGGTGGCGGAACTGGCGCGCAGGACGAGTGAGGTGACGCCGGCGGAGACGGTACGCCTCGACGTCGCGACGCACCTGCTGGCATGTGCCCGACGTGCACTGGGCGGCGGGAGACCGGTCCGTGCGGTGCGTCAAGGAGGTGCGGCGGGACGCGCAGACGCGCGTGTGCGTCGCAGCGCGAGGGGGGCCACCGGACGCGGCACAAAACGGTGGTGTGGGAAGAGAGCACGAACCTCTACGCCAGCAGCCTCGACGGCTGGCCTGTTCCCCAGTGGGGCTCGCGGCGCTGGGGCGCTCGCGGTGGCGCATTGATACGGAAGTCTTCCAGACGCTGACGAAAGAGTGCCAGCTCAAGCATCCGGCGGTGCACCAGCAGCACGATCAAGCCTTCGTGGTGCTCACCATGATTCGCATCCTGGCCTATACGCTGCTGCTGGTGTTCTTTCATCGCCAGGTGCTGAGTCACGCCCGCCACACGCCGCCGACGCTCTGCCAGGTTGCGCGCCAAGTCGTCCCAGCGTTCGCCCAGGTGCACCCGCGACTCGAGCTGACCGGCAGCGCCGGGATGCCCAGGTCCGGAGTCGCGACTCGGACTCTTCAGGTCCTCCCCCCGTCATCACGTCCCACCGTTCCCGTTCGCGCACTCGTGCCGCCTGCGAATCTACCGCAAGACTGTTCGACAGCTTGTATGCCGCCCCGAGACCAGCAGGCGTCTGGCTTCCCCCTGTCCATTTGCGAAATCGCTGCCCGGCCCGGCGCCGCGGTTGCGGGCGCACGGCTGTGTGGTATACTGAATGGGCCAACAACTGAATAGCGTGGGGGAGCTTGGGTATACCAGGCTGAGAGGATGGCTGCCTGCCATCGACCCCGGAACCTGATCTGGGTAATGCCAGCGGAGGGAGTATGAGGCGCGCCGCCCCGGTTCCGGGAGCGGCGCGTTGTCGTTGCGCGGCGGATGCGCGCGGGGCACACGGGAGGCCCGATGACCACGAAACTCCGGATCGAACGGGTCACGAAGCGTTTTCCCGCATCGGCCGCGCGGGGCAGGGGGGCCGCGTCGGTGGACGCGCTGACCGGCGTATCGCTGCACGTCGAGGAGCACGAGTTCGTGACGCTGCTCGGCCCGAGCGGGTGCGGGAAGAGCACGGTGTGCAACATCGTCGCCGGCCTCGTGCCCGCCGACGAGGGGACCGTCACGATCGACGGGACCCCGCTCGGGGCCACCGGCAGCCGCGTGGCCTACATGCAGCAGAAGGACCTCCTGCTGCCGTGGCGCACGGTGGTCGACAACGCCGCGCTCGGGCTCGAGGTGCAGGGAGTCGACCGCGCCGAGGCGCGCGAGGAGGCGCTCGGGTGGCTGCGGACGTTCGGACTCGAGGGGTTCGAGCGCGCGTATCCCGCCACGCTGTCGGGCGGCATGCGCCAGCGCGTGGCGCTGGTGCGGACGCTGCTGTGCCGCCGGGACCTGCTGGTGCTCGACGAGCCGTTCGGCGCGCTCGACGCGATGACGCGCTCGACGATGCAGGACTACCTCCTCCGGCTGCGGGAGGAGTTCGGCCGCACGGTGCTGTTCATCACCCACGACGTCGAGGAGGCCGTGCTGCTGTCCGACCGCATCTACGTCATGACCGCGCGCCCCGGGCGGGTGCGCGCCGAACTGGCGGTACCGCTCGAGCGTCCGCGCCGTCCGACGGACGCGGGCGTGGTCGAGCGCAAGGCGCAGATCCTCGCGTGGCTGCAGCCGGAACTACTCGAGGCGTCCCGATGAGCACCATCGACCACCACGCGCTGCCCGCGGCCGAGCCACGCCCCGCCGGCACGGCCCGCTGGGCCGACCGGTGGACGCGGTGGGCCGGGCGGGCGGGGCCGCCCGCGGCGCTCCTGCTCGTGGTGCTCGCCCTGTGGGAGTGGGCGGTGCGAGCGTTCGGGGTGCCGTTCTACATCCTGCCGGCCCCGAGCCGGATCGCCGGCGTTGTGATCGCGGACCACGCGATGCTGCTCGCGGACGCCGGGGTGACGCTGCAGGAGGTGTTCGCCGGGTTCGCGGTGGCCTTCGTCGTCGGCATCGGCCTCGCGCTCGCGATCTTCTCGTCGCGGACGGTGGAGCGCGCCGTCTACCCGCTGATCATCGCCAGCCAGACGGTCCCGGTGTTCGCGATCGCCCCGCTCCTGATCGTATGGTTCGGCTACGGCATGGCCTCGAAGGTGGTCATGGCGGCGCTGATCGTGTTCTTCCCGATCGTCGTCAACACGGTGGACGGGCTCCGCGCGGCCGACCCCGACATGGTCAACCTGCTGCGCATCCTCGGCGCCCGACCCCGGCAGATCCTCACGAAGATCCGGATTCCCGCCGCCCTCCCGTTCGTGTTCTCCGGAACGCGCATCGCGGTCGCGACGAGCGTCATCGGCGCCGTGATCGGCGAGTGGGTCGGCGCGGCGCGCGGGCTTGGATTCACGATGATCCACGCGAACGCACAGCTGCACGTGGATGTGGTCTTTGCCGCGATCGTCTACCTGAGCGTGATGGCGCTCGGGCTCTTCGTGGCGGTTTCCGCCGCGGAGTGGCTCGCGCTGCCGTGGCGCCGCGCGGCCGGGCCGGGAAGCCGGTAGATCGAGATGCAAAGGGGGAACGGATGAGACAGAGGAGACGGCGGTGGGGGGCGGCGCTCGGGGCGCTGGTCGCGATCGCACTGTTGTGCGCGCCGGGCGCGACCGTCGCGGCGGCGCCCGATACGGTGACGTTCATGCTGGATTGGTTCCCGAACCCTGACCACGTGCCGCTGTACGCGGCCGTCGGCCTGGGCTACTTCACCCAGGCGGGGCTGCACGTGAACCTCCAGGTGCCCGCGAACGCCGACGATCCGCTGAAGCTCGTCGCTGTCGGCCGCGCGGACGTCGGCGTCAACTATGAGCCGAGCGTGATCATGGCGCGTGCCCAGACCCTGCCGGTGAAGAGCATCGGCGTGCTCATCGGGCAGCCGCTCACGACGATCATGTTTCTCAAGAGCTCGGGGATCCGGACGCCGAAGGATCTGGTCGGTCGGCGCGTCGGGTTTGCCGTGAACGGGTACGAGGACGCCCTGCTGGATCAGATCGTCCGCAGCGACGGCGCCTCGGAGTCGAACCTGACGATGATCAACGTGGGCTTCGACCTCGTGCCGGCGCTGCTCTCGCACAAGATCGACGCCGTGGTCGGCGCCTACCGCAACGTCGAGCGGATCCAGATCGAACAGCAGGGACAGGCGGTCGGGATGTTCGAGCCCGAGCGGTACGGGGTCCCGACGTTCTATGAACTCGTCCTGATCGCGGGCGACCGTCAGATCGCGACCCGGCCGGCCGTCCTGCGGCGATTCGTCGGAGCGGTGGCGCGCGGGATCGCGTTCACCGAGGCGCACCCGCAGGACGCGTTTCAGCAGTACGTGCGCCTGAACCCGTCGCTCAACGACGCGTTCAACCGCGCCTCGTTCCTGGCGACGCTCCCGACGTACGCGCGCACCCAGACCGAGAGCGCCGCGCGGTGGACCGCGTTCGACCACTGGATGGCCGCGCACAAGGTCATCCCCGCGCCGGTCCCGGTCGACGACCTCTACGTGAACCTGCTGCCGTGATCGGGACCGACGTCGCCGCGCAGGCGCTCGACGCCCACCTCGACGGCCGCGCACGGGAGGTCGTGCAGCTCGCCGAGGCGCTCGTCCGCTTCGAGACCCCGTGCCCGCCCGGACGCAACACCGAGGCGGTCCAAGCGTTCGTCGCCGCCCGGCTCGAGGCGCTCGGCGCGGAGGTGCGGACGGTCGCGCTGTACCCGGGCGATCCGCAGGTGGTCGCGGTGCTGCGGGGACGGGGGGGCGGGCGCACGCTGCTGCTCAACGGCCACGTCGACGTCGCCACGACGGGCGGCGCGGAGCGGTGGACGACCCCGCCGTTCGCCCCGGTCGTCCGGGACGGCCGCCTGTCGGGCCGCGGCGCCGCCGACATGAAGGGCGGGCTCGCGTGTATGCTCTCGGCCCTGGAGGCCGTCGTGCGGACCCTCGGCCGTCCGCGCGGGGACGTGATCGTGCAGACGGTGACCGGTGAGGAGATGGGCGAGGCGGGCACGCCGACGGCGCTCGACCACTCGCCCGCGGCGGAGTTCGCGCTCGTGCCCGAGCCGACCGCCGGGGAGGTGTCGCTCGGGCAGGGCGGCGTGGTCACGGGGTGGATCACGATCCAGAGCCCCGTCACGTTTCACGACGCGCAGCGCCGGCGCATGATCCACGCGGGCGGCGGTGTGTTCGGGGCGAGCGCGATCGAGAAGATGGTACCGGTGCTGCAGGTGCTGGAACGCCTCGAGCGTCATTGGGCGGTCACGAAGTCGCATCCGGGATTCGAGCCGGGCACGACCACGATCAATCCCGCCGCGATCGAGGGCGGACGGCACCCCGCTTTCGTCGCCGACCGGTGCGCGCTGTGGGTGACGGTGCATTTCTACCCGGGCGAGACGCAGGAGGCGGTAACGGCGGAGATCGAGCGCACCGTCCGCGCGGCCGCCGACGCCGACCCGTGGCTCCGCGCGAACCCGCCGGCGTTCCGGTGGGGCGGCCGCTCGATGATCGAGGATCGCGGGGAGGTGTTTCCCGCGTTCGAGACCGCGGCCGACCATCCCGGCGTCGCGGTGCTCTCCGCGGCGCACGCCGCGGTCTGGGGCGCCGCGCCCCGGCGCCGGATGTCGGCAGGCGTGTCGGACGCCGGCTGGATCGCCGCCCGCGGCATTCCCACCGCCGTGTACGGTCCGGGGCCGCTCGGGCAGGCGCACGCGGTGGACGAGTACGTCGCGGTCGACGACCTCGTGCGGTGTGCGCGCGTCTACGCGCGGACGATCGCGGCGTGGTGCGGGACGGACGGGGGGGACCGCGCGTGACGTTGTTTGAGCGGCTGCAGGACGCCGCCGCGCCGACCCGGGAGCGGATCCTGGGGCACCCGTTCGTGCGGGGCCTCGGCGACGGCACCCTGCCAGGCGACCGCTACCAGTTCTACCTGCGCCAGGACTACCTCTTCCTCATCGAGTACTGCCGGGTGCTCGCGCTCGCGGTGGCGCGCGCGGACGAGCTCGCGACCGCCTCGCGCCTCGCCGACGTGCTCAACGCGACCCTGAACGTCGAGATGGACCTGCACCGCGAGGTGTGCTGGGCGGCCGGCATCTCGCCGGAGGCCCTGGAGGACACCGTGCCGGCGCAGGCCACCGCGGCCTACACCAACCATCTGCGCCTGGTCGCGGAGACCGGCGATCTCGCCGCGATCCTGGCCGCCGTGCTGCCGTGCGCGCACGGCTACTACGAGATCGCGGTGCACCTGCGCCGGTCGGGGCTGCCGGAAGAGGCGCCGCTCTACGCCAACTGGATCCGGATGTACACGTCCGACGAGTACGCGGCGATGGCGCAGTGGATGGCGGCACAGCTCGACCGGATCGGCGCGGACGTCCCGCCGTCGCGGGAAGCGGCGCTCGCGGACATCTTCCTCGCGAGCCAGCGCTACGAGTATCTCTTCTGGGAGATGGCGTGGCGGATGGTGGGCTGGCCGCTATGACGGTGGACCCCGGCCGCGCAGGCGCGGACCCGGCGCTTCGGGGAGAGGGGGTCGGGACGCCGCGGAGCGAGCCCGCGGCACGCGCGCAGCTCCACCTGATCCTCGACTGGGCACGGTTCCCGCACGATCTCGTCGGCGCGGCGGCCCGCGCGCTCGAGGGCGGCGTGGACTGGGTGCAGATCCGCGCCCGCACGGTTTCCGCCGCCGACCTCTACGCGCTGGCGCGCGAGATCGCGCCGCGCTGCCGAGAGCGCGGCGCCGGCCTCCTCATCAACGACCGCGTCGATGTGGCGCTCGCGGTCGGCGCGGACGGCGTGCACCTCGCGGCGGCGAGCCTGGCCCCCGCGGTGGTGCGCGCGCTCGTGGGCCCGCGGCGGATCATCGGCTGCTCCGTGCACGCGCTTGGCGACGCGTCGGCGGCCGCGCGGGACGGCGCGGACTACGTCACCTTCGGACACGTCTTCGCGACGGCCTCGCATCCGGGTGTGCCCCCACGCGGCACCGCCGCGCTGCGGCGCGTCGTCGAGCGGGTTGCGGTGCCCGTCCTGGCCGTCGGCGGCATCACGCCGGACCGCGCCGGTGCACTGGCCGCGACCGGGTGCGCGGGCATCGCGGTGGTCGGAGCGATCTTGGGCGCTCCCGATCCCGCCGAGGCGGCGCGCGAATTCCGGCGAGCGCTGGCGGGCTGGCCGCGGCCCCATCGCCCATTTCCCGCGGGCCCGGCACGCGGCCCCGCGCCGCAGCCCGCCGTCCGCGCCGGGGAGGATCCTCGTGGCTGAGGCCGGACCGGCGCCGCGCGAGCCGCTCCCGCCCTCGGCGGCCGTGGTCGTGGTGGGCGCGGGCATCATCGGGCTCAGCTGCGCCTTCGCGCTCGCGCGCCGCGGGGTCGACGTCCTGGTCCTCGAACGGTCGCGTGTCGGCGCGGGGGCCGCGGGCGTCGCGGCTGGCATGCTCGCGGTGACCGGGGAGGCCGAGTACGAGACCCCCGAGCTTGCGGACCTCGGTCTCGAGAGCCAGCGCCGGTATCCGGAGTTCGTGCGGAACGTCGAGGCCGCGAGCGGCCTCGGCTGCGAGCTGCTCGCGGACGGGACGCTGACCGTGGCGCTCGGGCGGGACGACGAGGAGGAACTCCAGCGCGTGCGGGGGTTCCAGTCGCGGCTCGGCCTCTCGTGTCGCTGGTTGGATGGGGACCAGGCGAGGGAGCGCGAGCCGCTGCTCAGCCCGCGGGTAACAGCGGCGCTTTTCGCGCCCGGAGATCACCAGGTGAACCCACGGGCCATGCTGCGCGCGCTGGCGGGCGGCGTCCGGGCACTCGGCGGCCGCGTGGTCACGCACGCGCGCGTCGGCGGCGTTGAGGCCCAGGCGGGCCGGCTCGTCGGGGTGCGCGGACACTTCGAGGGACCCGCCGTCCCCGACGCGGACGGCACGGCGGGCCGGATCGCGGACGGTGCCGAGTTCGCCGTCCGGTGCGAGCGTGCCGTGCTGGCCGCGGGCGCGTGGAGCGCCAGCGACATCGCGTGGCCCGCCTCGCCGATCGCGGTCCGCCCGGTCAAAGGGCAGGTCGTGCGTCTGCGCGGCCCGGTGCTGCTGCGGCACGTCGTGCGCGCCCCCGAGGCGTATCTCGTGCCGCGGCGCGGCGGCGAGCTCGTGGTGGGGGCGACGATGGAAGAGCAGGGCTTCGATGCCGCCGCGACCGCGGGCGCGGCAATGGATCTCTTGTGGCGCGCGCGCCTGGCCGTGCCGGCGACGTACGACTTGGAACTCGTCGAGATGAACGTCGGGTTCCGCCCGGCGACCCGCGACCATCTCCCGCTGATCGGAGAGACCGAGGTGCCCGGCCTGTACGTGGCCACGGGCCATTTCCGGCACGGGGTGCTGCTGGCGCCCGCGACGGCCCTGCTCGTGGCGGATCTGCTCGTCGAGGGGCGCGAAAGCCCCCTCCTCACGGCGTTCCGGCCGAGCGCGGCGCGCGCGCACGCCGGCGGCCCGGGTCCGTCGGTCGAGCCCGCCGCGGGACACCGGGGCGCCCCGGCATGAGCGGGGGAGCCGGGACGCATTCCATGAGCGGGTCGACGCCTCCGCACGACGCCTGGATCGCCGTCAACGGCGAGGTGCGGCCGCTGCCGGCCCGTGCCACGCTGGTCGAGGTGCTCGACGCGCTGCAGGTGGATCGGGAGACGGCGGTGGCGGTTGCCGTCAACGAGCACGTGGTCCCGAAAGTCGAGTGGCCGGCCGTTCGGCTCGCGTCGGGTGACCGCGTCGAGATTGTGCGCCCGATGCAGGGGGGCTGACCTATGGAGGAGAGGCGGATGGAGCTGGAAGCGGACCGGTGGGATCTTGGGGGGATCACGTTGCGATCCCGTCTGCTCGTCGGGACCGCACGGTATCCGAGCGTGCAGGTGATGCTCGACGCACTCGCCGCGTCCGGCACCGAGATGGTCACGGTCGCGCTGCGGCGGGTCAGCCCCGGGCCCGGCCAGGAAAACCTGTACCGGGTCCTCGCGGACCGCGGCTACCGCATCTTGCCGAACACCGCGGGCTGCTACACGGTCAAGGACGCCGTGCTGACGGCCGAGCTCGCCCGGGAGGCGCTCGGCACGTCCCTGATCAAGCTGGAACTGATCGCCGACGATGAGACGCTGCTGCCGGATGTGGTGCAGCTGCTCGACGCCGCGAGGACCCTCGTGCGCGCGGGCTTCGTCGTGCTGCCGTACACGAACGACGACCCGGTCACCGCGCAGAAGCTCGAAGACGCCGGGTGTGCCGCGATCATGCCGCTGGCCGCGCCGATCGGGTCCGGGCTCGGCATCCGCAACCCGCACAACATCCAGTTGATCCGCAGCCGCGTGCGCGTCCCGGTCGTGGTGGACGCGGGCGTGGGGACCGCGTCGGATGTGGCGATCGTCTTCGAACTGGGCTGCGACGCGGTGCTGCTGAACTCGGCGATCGCGCGCGCGCAGGATCCGGTGCGGATGGCCCGCGCGGTCTGCCATGCGGCGTACGCCGGCCGCGACGCGTTTCTGGCCGGCCGGATGCCGCGCCGCATGCTGGCCGAGCCGACGAGCCCGATGGCCGGCCGGATCGAGGGCGCCGCGACACCGCCGACGGACCCGGCGCGGCACTCATGACGGTCACGCGCGGGCGCGGCGACTGGCGCGTGGTCGTGATTACCGACGCGGCACGGTCCCGCGGCCGCTCGCATCTCGAGATCGCGGAGGCCGCCGTCCGCGGCGGTGCCACGGCGGTCCAGCTCCGGATGAAGCACGAGACGGCGCGGGTGATCGCGGAGACCGCGCGCGCGCTCGCCGCGACCTGCCGGGCCGCGGGCGTGGCGCTGATGCTCAACGACCGCGTGGATCTTGCGCTCGCCTGTGGCGCGGACGGCGTGCACGTCGGGCAGGACGATCTGCCGGCGGCGGCCGCGCGCGCGATCCTGGGGCCGGGACCGCTGCTCGGCGTCTCCGCCGCGACCCCGGAGGAGGCCGCCGCGGCGGAGCGCGACGGGGCCGACTATCTCGGCGTCGGGGCCATCTACGCCACGGCGACGAAGGCGGACGCGGGGGCGCCAGTCGGGCTCGAGCGGATCGGTGCCGTGCGCCGCGCGTCGGCGCTGCCGATCGTCGCGATCGGGGGCATCACGCGCGACACCGCCGCGGCGACCATCCGCGCCGGGGCGGCGGGGGTGGCCGTGATCACCGCGGTGACGCTCGCCGACGACATGGTCGCGGCGACGCGACGGCTGCGGGACGAGGTTGATGCCGCGCTCGCGCGGTAGCCGCGCGGGGCGCGGCGGCCGGACGCGGACAGTCGCGGAGCTCGGAGAGTTCGGGCTGATCGCGCGCCTGACGACGCTCGTGCCGACGACGGGCCCCGGCGTGGTGCTCGGAATCGGCGACGACGCCGCGGTGCTGGAGTTTCACGGCCGCGCCGTGGCGACGTGCGACGTCCAGGTGGAGGGCGTGCACTTCCGCTTCGACCTCGCGCGTCCCGCGGACGTTGGATGGCGCGCCCTCGCGGTGAACCTCAGCGACGTCGCGGCGATGGGCGGCACGCCGCGCTACGCGCTCGTCTCGCTCCTCGTGCGTCCCGAGACGCCGGTGCGCGTCGTCGACGGGATCTACCGCGGGCTCGCGGCGGCCGCCCGCGCGCACCGGGTGTCGGTGGTGGGCGGCAACGTTTCCCGCAGCCCCGGCGGCGTCGTGGTGGACGTGACGCTCCTCGGGGAGGCGGGACGGGTCCTCGAACGGGACGGCGCGAGGCCGGGCGACGGCCTCTGGATGACCGGGACGGCCGGCAAGGCCGCGGCCGGGCTGTTTCTGGCGTCCCGCCCGGCGCTGCGCACGCGCGGCGCGGCCGCGCTGAGGGCCGCGTACCGGCGGCCCAGTCCGCGGCTCGCGGCGGGCCGGGCGCTCGCGAAGCTCCGCGCCGTGACGGCGGCGCTCGACACGAGCGATGGCACCGCCGCCGACGCGCTGCACCTGGCCGACGCCTCGGGGGTCGGCGTGCTGCTCGACGAAACGCGCCTGCCGCTCCCCGACGGCCTCGCGGCGGCCGCGCACGCGGCGGGGCGCGACCCGCTCGCGTGGGCGCTCGGCGGGGGCGAGGACTACGAGCTGTTGTTCACGGCCCGCCCCGCGTTTGCCCGGCTCGCCTCCAGTGTCGCGCGGACCGCGGGCATCCCCGTCACCCGGATCGGCGACATCGTACCCCTGGACGCGGGGCGGTGGATTCTCGGGGCCGGCGGGCGGCGCCGACCGCTCGCGGCTGCCGGGTGGGATCACCTCGCGCGATCGAGATAAACGGGCGGCGGCCGGCTGACCGTCGAAGAGGGGACATCGATGCCGATTCCACGCGCGCTGTCGATCGCGGGGTCCGACTCCGGGGGCGGCGCGGGCATACAGGCCGATCTCAAGACGTTCTCTGCCTTGGGAGTATTCGGCATGACCGCGGTGACGGCGGTCACGGCGCAGAACACGGCGCAGGTGACCGCGATCGCTGAGATCGCGCCAGACGTCGTCGCGGCGCAGATCGACGCGGTCGTGTCCGACATCGGCGTCGACGCGGCGAAGACGGGCATGCTGAGCAGCGTGCCGATCATCGACGCGGTCGTGGCCGCGATCGTCCGGAATCGAATCGACCCCCTGGTCGTCGACCCGGTCATGATCTCGAAGGCGGGCGTGCCGCTCCTCCGGCAGGACGCGATCGAGACGCTGCGGCGGGATCTGCTGCCGCTCGCGCGCGTCGTCACGCCGAACCTCCACGAGGCCGCAGCCCTCACCGGCCGGACGATTCGGACGGCGGCGGAGATGGAGGACGCGGCGCGCGCGATCGCCGCGATGGGACCGCGCGCGGTCGTGGTGAAGGGCGGGCACCTCGAGGGCGCGCCGCTGGATGTGCTCTACGACGGCGGCACGATCACGTGGCTGCACGCCGCGCGCGTCTGGACGGCGAACACGCACGGAACCGGCTGTGTGTTCTCGGCGGCGATCACGGCCTATCTCGCCCGGGGGAGCGAGGTGCCCGACGCTGTGCGCGCGGCAAAGGCGTTTATTACGAAAGCCATCGAGGCGGCGCTGCCGCTCGGCCGCGGGCACGGGCCCGCGAACCCGATGCACGGCGCCGGCGCGGTGGACACGTAGGAGGCACGCGATGGGTGACTATATGATTCGAGGGACGGCCGCTGGCGAGCAGGTCCGGGCGCTCGCGACCGTGACGACGCAGACCGTCGAGGACGCACGGATCCGCCACGCGGCATCGGCCACGGCCACCGCGGCGCTCGGGCGCAGCCTGACCGCGGCCGCGCTGCTCGGGGCCGGGCTCAAAGACGGACACTCCGTGCTGCTGCGCGTGCTCGGCGACGGCCCGATCGGGGCCATCGTCGCGCAGGCCGACGCGCGGGGGCGCGTGCGCGGCTACGCCGTGAACCCGCAGGCCGATCTGCCGGAGACGCCCGCCCGCAAGCTCGACGTCGGCGGGCTCGTCGGACGGCAGGGCACCCTGCACGTGACCCGGGACGTCGGGCTCAAGAGTCCCTACCACGGGTCCGCGCCGCTCGTGTCCGGGGAGATCGCGGAGGATCTGGCGAGCTACTTCGTCAAATCCGAGCAGCTCCCGTCGGTCGTCTCGCTGGGGGTGCTCGTGGCTCCGGATCTCCGGGTGCTCGCCGCGGGCGGGCTCTGTGTGCAGGTGCTTCCGGGGGCCTCCGAGGACGTCGTGGCCGACCTCGAGGCGCGCGCCCGGCGGATGCCGCCGATCACGCAGCTGATCGCCGACGGCCGGACGCCCGAGGAGATTCTCAGCGCCGCGCTCGGCGAGCTGACCCCGTCGTTCGGGGAAGTCAGCCCGGTGGAGTTCCACTGCCGGTGCACCCGCCAGCGGGTGGAGGGGATGCTGCTGGGGCTCGGGCCGGACGAGCTCGAGGCGCTGCTCGCGCAGGAAGGGCAGGCCGAAATCACGTGCCGGTTCTGCGGGGACCGCTACGTGCTGGCCCGGCCCGAGGTCGAGGCGCTGATCGCCGAGCTCAGGACCGGAACGCCGCGGGTGATGTAGCGCTCAGGCGACGCGCTTGACCTTGCCCGCTTTGAGACACGCGGTGCAGACGAGCGTCCGCTTGGGCGACCCGTCCAGGAGCACCCGGACGCGCTGCAGGTTGGGCAGGAAGCGCCGCTTCGTCTTGTGGTGCGAGTGACTGACGCGATTGCCGGTGACGGGCTCTTTGCCGCACACGGCGCAACGACGGGCCATCAGGGTGTCCTCCGTTTAAGTATGCCGAAGATGAGTGTACCACAGGACCGCGAGCAGGGGCAACGGTGGCGGTGTAGAACTGTCTTTCGATAAGGCGCATCCGGCCAGGCACGCCCCGGAGAGACGGCGCACTTCGACGCAGGAGGCGGGCGGCATGGCGAACGCACGCAGGGGCAGGGCCCTGGCAGCACCCCGCCAGGCGGCCCCCGCGTCTCCCGCGCCGGTGCGTCCCCGCGAACCGGCATCCTCCGCGCCGGCGATCGGCCCCGGGTCTCCCGTGCAGTACGCTCGCGGCGTCGGGCCGGCGCGCGCCGAGCTCCTCAAGCGCCTCGGTATCCTGACCGTCACCGACCTGCTCTTCCGCCTGCCGCGCCGCGTGGAAGACCGCAGCCACCTCCGGCGCATCTACGATCTCCAGCACGGCCAGGTGGAAACGGTCGAGGCGACCGTCGTCCAGGTCCGGCAGTTCCGTCCGCGGGGACGCCGCCTCGTCATCATTAAAGCGGTCCTGCAGGACGGATCGGGCATCCTCCACGCCGTGTGGTACAACCAGCCGTACATCGTGCGCCAGCTCCCGGCGGGCGCGCGCGTCGTGCTGCACGGCCGGGTACAGCGGCAGGGCGGCGAGGTGCAGATCGCCGCGCCAGAGTTCGAGGTGATCGAACCCGGCGAGGAGACGCTGCACGTCGGGCGGATCGTGCCCGTCTACGCCAGCACCGAAGGCCTCACGCAGCGGGCGCTCCGGACGATCGTGTCGCGCGCCCTCGACGACCACGCTGACGCGCTGCCGGAGTGGCTGCCGCCGGCACTCCGGGCGCGCCACGCGCTTCCCGAGCTCGCGGCGTCGATCCGGCAGGCGCATTTTCCGGAGAGCGACGACGCCTACCAGGCCGCGCGCCGCCGGTTGGTGTACGAGGAGCTCCTGCTGTTCCAGATCCTGCTCCTGCGGCAGAAGGCGGCGCGGGAGGCGGAGCCGCGGGGCGTGGTCTACGGCGACGCCCGCGAACTCGTCGAACGGTTCCGGCGCAGCCTCCCGTACACGCTGACGGGTGCCCAGTACCGGGTCACGACGGAGATTCTGCACGATCTCGACCGCCGGCATCCCATGAACCGCCTGCTGCAGGGCGACGTCGGGTCCGGCAAGACCGTGGTCGCCGCCTCGGCGCTGCTGCGCTGCGTCGGCGGCGGGGCGCAGGGGGCGCTGATGGCGCCCACCGAGATCCTGGCGGGGCAGCACTACCTCACGCTCCGCCGGCTGCTGGAACCCCTCGGGGTCACCGTCGTGCTGCTGATCGGCGGGCTCAGCCGGGCGGCGCGGCAGGAGGCGCTCGAGCAGGTGCGCGACGGCGCGGCCGACATCGTCATCGGCACCCACGCGCTCATCGAGGACGCCGTGGCGTTTCAACGCCTGGGGCTCGTGGTCGTCGACGAGCAGCACCGGTTCGGCGTGACCCAGCGTGCCGCGCTGCGCTACAAAGGGGAGCGGCCGGACGTGCTCGTGATGACCGCGACCCCGATCCCGCGCACGCTCGCCCTCACGCTGTACGGTGACCTCGACGTGTCCGTGCTGGACGAGCTGCCCCCGGGGCGCTCGCCGGTCCGTACGCACGCGCGTCCCACCGCGCAGCGGCCCCGGATCTACGAGTACGTGCGCGACCAGGTGACCCAGGGCCGGCAGGCGTACGTGGTCTGCCCGCTGATCGAGGAGTCGGACAACCTCCAGGCCGAGGCGGCGACCGAGCTCGCGGCGCGCCTCGGCGCCACGATCCTCCGCGGGGTGCGCGTCGACGTGCTGCACGGGCGGATGAGGGTGGACGAGCGCGAGCGCGCGATGGAGGCGCTCCGGGAGGGGCGCACGCAGGTGCTCGTCGCGACCACCGTCATCGAGGTCGGGATCGATGTCCCGAACGCAACGCTGATGGTGATCGAAGACGCGGACCGCTTCGGGCTCTCGCAGCTGCACCAGCTCCGCGGCCGCGTCGGACGGGGCACGGCGCAGTCGTCGTGCATCCTCGTCAGCGATCCGAAGACCGAGGACGGGCAGGCCCGGCTGGACGCGATGCTGGAGACCACCGACGGCTTCCGGATCGCCGAGCGCGACCTGGAGCTCCGCGGCATCGGCGAGCTGCTCGGCGATCGCCGCCAGCACGGGATGTCCGACCTGCGGGTGGCCAACCTCGTCCGGGACCGGGTCTGGCTGGAGCGGGCCCGCCACGACGGGGCGGAGTTGCTCGCCGCGGACCCGGAGCTGCGGGACCCGGAGCACCGGGGCGTCGCGTGGGCGCTGGGCATCCGATTCGGGGCGGCGCAGCCCGAAAACGCGAGGGTGGGGTAGCCGATGCGCGTCACCGCCGGTCTCGCGAAGGGCACGCGCCTCAAGACCGCGTCGCGCGCCGCGACCCGTCCCACCTCCGATATGGTGAAGGAAGCCGTGTTCAACGCCCTGGCGCCTCGCCTCGAGCGGGCGCGCGTCCTAGACCTGTTCGCCGGGGCGGGTGGGCTCGGCATCGAGGCGCTGAGCCGCGGCGCCGACACCGCGGTGTTCGTGGAGCGCGACGCGCGCAGCGCGGCGGCGATCCGGGACAACCTCCGCGCCGCGCGGCTCGAGGGGCGCGGCCAGGTACGCCGGGCCAACGCGGTGACGGAGGTGGCGTCGCTCGCGGCCGCGGGCGCGCGGTTCGATGTGATCGTGCTCGATCCGCCGTACGGCCAAGAACTCGGCGGCCGGACCCTGCGCGCGATCGCTGCGTCGGGGGCGCTGGCCCCGGGCGGCGTCGCGGTCGCGGAGGGCCATTGGCGCGACGACCCGGGCGAGATCGAGGGGCTCCGCCGCACCCGGACGGCCCGCTATGGAGAGACCGCCGTCTGGTACTACGAGACCGCCGAGGGGTCGTGATGATCCGAACGGGGGCGGTGCTGTACCCCGGGAGCTTCGACCCCGTGCACAACGGCCATCTCGACATCATCTTCCGGGCCCGCGAGATGTTCCGTCAGGTCGTGATCGGGGTCGCGACGAACGTGGAGAAGCAGGCGCTGTTTCCCGTCGAGGACCGCATCGCGATGCTGCGGGCGGCGGTCGGCCGGCGCGCGCGCGTAGAGGTGCGGCGGTTCGACGGGCTGACCGTGGAGTTTGCGTACCAGATCGGCGCCCGCGTCATCGTCAAGGGCCTCCGGGCGATGATGGATTTCGAGTTCGAGCTCAAGATGGCGGCGATGAACAAGCGGCTGCGTCCGGAGATCGAGACGGTGTTCATGATGACGAGCCCGGAGTTCGCGTACCTCAGCTCTACCCTGATTCGCGAGGTGTCGGGATTTGGCGGTTCCGTCGCGGGCCTCGTGCCCGACGGCGTGGCCAGGCGTTTGCACCGCATGACACACCCACAGGCGAGGTGAGCGTGGATGCCCCTACGTACTGATCGACCGGCGACCCCGTCCGTCGACCACTGCCTCGATCGGCTCGAGGCGCTACTCGACTCGCGCGGGTCGTGGTTCGGCCTTGGCGGCTCGGGCCGGCGCGATGAAGCCCGCCAGGTCCTGCACGAAGCGCGCGCGCTGCTGGCCAAGGAGGTGGGCCGGCTCGCCCAGGCGCAGGCGGAGGCCGACGCGGTGCTGCGGCGCGCGCAGGAGGAGGCGCGGCGCCTCACGGCGGACGCCCAGGAGCGCACGCGCGCCAACGCCGACGCGGACGTCGTCCGCGAGGCTGAGCGCGAGGCGCGGGACATCCGCGCGGTCGCGAATCGGGAAGCGGACGAAATGCGCCGGTCGGCGGACGTCTACGCGCTTGGCGTGTTCGAGCGGCTCGACGCCGAGGTCTCGCGGGTCGTGACGACGGTCCGGCGGGGCAAAGCGATTCTCGGCGAGCGCACAGGCGGCGGCAGCACGTCGACGCGCCTTGACAACGAGAAAATGGCCTCCGTATAATGAACCGGTGTGCCCGGGGTGTCTGCCCGGGCACGCGGCGTGAGGTGGGACGTGCGCGCGTATGTCGGGGATCTGCTCGCGGGCCGAGAAACGGCGCGGGCGGTGGCGTTCTCCGAGCGGCTGGGAACGCTCGCCGAGGACGCGGCGGCCAGCGAGCCGGTGAGCGGTGAACTGGTGCTGAGCCGCGCCGGTCCGATGATCCGGGTCGACGGGCGCGTCGCGACGCGGGTGGCGCTGGTGTGCGGGGCGTGCCTGCGGCCGTTTGAGCAGCCGCTCGAGGTCACCATCGATGAGGAGTTCTCCCGCGGCGGCCCCGGCGAGCACACGCCGTCGGGCGAGCCGCTCGGCCCCGAGGCCTTTCTGATGCCGATCGAGCCGGGCGACATGATCGATCTGACCGAGGTCGTGCGGCAGCACCTCGTCCTCGCCTTACCGATCGCCCCGCGCTGTTCATCGGACTGTCGGGGTCTGTGCCCGCGATGCGGCGCGGACCGGAACGCGGGGACGTGCGGCTGCGACACCGTGGGGATCGATCCCCGGCTGCAGGCGCTCGAAGGATGGAGCGGACGGAGCGGCGACCGCGCGGGCAAGTCCGGCGCGCGGCGGCGCGGCGCGGACCGATAAAAGGAGCGTGACCGATGGGACTCACCAAGCGGCGGTTCAGCAAGGCACGGACGGCGAAGCGGCGGGCGAACTTCAAGGTGCACCCCGTGACGCTCGTGAACTGCCCGAAGTGTCACGCGCCGATGCGGCCCCACCGCGTGTGCCCGACGTGCGGCTCGTATGCGGGCCGCCAGGTGATCGACGTGCGGACCGAGGAACGGTCCGGCGCCTGACGAGCGGGACCCGCTGCGGGATGGACACCGAGCGGAGCAGGCCGCGCGTGGCGGTCGACGCGATGGGCGGCGATCACGCCCCGCGGGAGGTGGTCCAGGGCGCGGTGCAGGCGGCCCGGGACCTTGACGTCGAGGTGATCCTGGTCGGACCGACGCGCATCCTCGAGGCGGAGGTCCGCGCGCTCGAAGCCGAGCGGGACGTCCGGATCGAAGAAGCCCCCGACGTCATCGACATGGCCGAAGCCCCGGCGATGGCGCTGCGCCGCAAGCGGCGGGCGTCGATCCCGGTCGCGGTGGAACTCGTCCGGCGGGGCGAGGCCGACGCGATGGTCAGCGCCGGGAACACTGGCGCCGCGATGGCGGCCGCGCTCCTGGGCCTCGGACGGATCGAAGGGATCGATCGGCCCGCGATCGCGGCGGTGCTCCCGACCACCCGCGGCCGGGCCATCCTCGTGGATGTCGGCGCGAACGTCGACTGCCGGCCGAAACACCTGCTGCAGTTCGCGGTAATGGGGAGCGTGTACGCGGCGCGCGTGCTCGGCGTAGCGTCTCCTCGGGTCGGCGTGCTCAGCAACGGCGCCGAGGAGACGAAAGGGAACGAGCTCGTGATTCGCGCCGCGGAACTCCTGCGGGCGTCGGGCCTGCGGTTTATCGGCAACGTCGAGGGCCGCGAGTTCTTCGATCACAGCGCGGACGTGGTGGTCTGCGACGGGTTCGTCGGCAACGTCGTGCTGAAGTTCGGGGAGGGACTGGCGCTCGGCATCTTCGCACTGCTGCGGGAAGAGCTGCGGCGCACGGTGCGCGTCAAGCTGGGCGCGGCCCTGGCCCTGCCGGGACTGCACGCGGTCCGGCGGCGGATGGACTATACCGAATACGGCGGGGCGCCGCTCCTCGGCGTCAACGGGGTGTGCATCATCGGACACGGCAGCTCGAGGGCGAAGGCGATGCGCGCCGCCGTGGCGCTGGCCGTGGACACGGTCCGCGCGGGGATGGTCGCGGCGATCCGCGAGGAGGTCGGACGCCTGGCGGTGCCGGCGACGTCTTCCGAAGGCAGTTCCGCTGACTGAGTCGGTGCGCACCGCCGCGGTCTTTCCCGGTCAAGGGGCCCAGTACGTCGGCATGGGACGGGAACTCGCGGACCACTGCGCCGCCTCGCGGGACGTCTTCACCCGGGCGAGCGCGGCGCTCGGCATCGACCTGCTGGCCCTCTGCAGCGACGGACCGAAGGAAGCCCTTCGCGCGACCGCGAATACCCAACCGGCGATCCTCGTCACGAGCCTCGCGTGTCTGGCTGCGATTCCGTTTGAACCGGCGTGCGCCGCCGGGTTGAGCCTTGGAGAGTACTCCGCGTGTGTGTGCGCGGGGGCGATCGACCTCGAGGACGCCGTGCGGCTGGTTCGGCTGCGGGGGATGTACATGCAGGAGGCGTGCGCGGGGCGCGAGACTATGATGGCGGTCGTGATGGGGCTGACGTTTGAGCAGGTCGCCGAGGCGTGCGCGCCGCACGCGCACCTGGGCGTCGTGGAGCCGTCGAACTTCAACAGTCCGGGACAGGTCGTAATCGGCGGCGAGGTGCCCGCGGTGCGCGCGGCGCTCGAGACGGCGCGCGGGCTGGGCGCGCGCCGGGCGCTGTCGCTCGACGTGAGCGCGCCGTTTCATACACGCCTGATGCGCCCGGCGGCCGATCGGCTCGCGCCGGCCCTGGCCGCGCTGCCGGTCCGCCGGGCACGCATCCCCGTGTTTGCGAACGCGTCCGCCCTCCCGGTCCAATCGCCGGAAGACATCCGGGCGTCCCTCCTCGCGCAGGTGGCCTCGCCGGTGCTGTGGGAGCAGTCCGTGCGGGCGATGTACGCCGCCGGGGTGCGCCGGTTCGTCGAGATGGGACCGGGCCGGACGCTCGGCGGCATGATCCGCCGGACGGTCGACGCGGACGTGTACCACGTCGAGGACCTCGAGTCGCGCGATGCCACCGCGGCCGCGCTCGCGGCGGAGGCCGTCGGATGAGCGCCGACGCCCGTGTGGCGCTGGTGACCGGCGCCTCGAGCGGCATCGGCCGCGCGATCGCCGTCCGGCTCGCCCGGGACGGCGCCGCGGTGGTCGCCCACTACCACCGCAACGTGCCCGGGGTGGAGGAGACGCTGCGGCAGATCGAAGCGGCCGGATCCGAGGGCCACATGGTGCAGGCCGAGATCGAATCCTCCGAGTCCTGCCGGGCGATGTGCGCCGAGGCGCTGGAGTGGCGGGGCCGGCTGGACGTGCTGGTTAACAACGCCGGCCTGACCAAGGACGGGCTCGCGCTCCGGATGAAGGACGAGGACTGGCACGAGATCGTCGCGATCAACCTGCACGGCACCTTTTACTGCACGCGCGCCGTGCTGCGCGAGATGGTGCGGCAGCGCCGCGGCCGGATCATCAACATCACGTCGATCGTCGCAGAGGTAGGAAACCCCGGGCAGGCGAACTACATCGCGGCAAAGGCCGGGGTGATCGGGTTCACCAAGGCGGTGGCGTGGGAGGTCGCGGGGCGCGGCATCACCGTCAACGCCGTCGCGCCCGGGTACATCGAAACCGGGCTGACCGCGGGGATGACCGAGGAGCAGCGCACCCGCGTGCTCAGGAACTGCGCGATGGGCCGGACCGGGCGGCCGGAGGAGATCGCCGCCGCGGTGGCGTTTCTGGCATCGGACGAGGCGTCGTACATTACGGGGCAGGTGTTGAACGTCGACGGCGGAACCGTGATGCGGTAGCGGCGCCGGCGCGGGGGGACCCCCCCGCGGGGCGCGGCGCGCCCCGCGGGACGGAAGACTACGGAGGTGGTCGCGGATGGCACCGGTGTTCGATCGAGTGAAGGCGATCGTGGTGGAGCAGTTGGGCGTCGAGGCCAGCGCGGTGACGCCGCAGTCGAAGTTCGTCGAGGACCTTGGGGCGGACTCGCTCGACGTCGTCGAACTCGTGATGGCGCTCGAGGAAGAGTTCGATCTGGAGATCCCCGACGAGGACGCGGAGAAGATCGCGACCGTCGGCGAAGCGGTTAGCTACATCGAAAGCCACGCCGAGGCTCCCGCCACGTAGGTCCCCGCGGCGCGGCGCGCCGCGAGACGCCTCAGTGATGGAGCAGCGATGCGGCGACGCGTAGCGATCACCGGTGTGGGTGTGGTCAGCCCCATCGGCATCGGCAAGGATCCGTTTTGGAACGCGCTGATGGAGGGCCGAAGCGGCGTGGCCCGGATCTCGTCGTTTGACGTGACCGACTACGACTGCAAGATCGGCGCCGAGTGCACGGACTTCGACGCGACGGCGTACCTGGACAAGAAGGAAGTGCGGCGGAACGACCGGTTCGTGCATCTCGCGGTCGCCGCGGCGCGCCTCGCGCTCGAGGACACGCAGCTCGCGATTACCCCGCAGAACCGGAACCGGGTCGGGGTCGTGATCGGGTCCGGGATCGGCGGCGCCCACACGTGGGAAGAGCAGTACGACATCCTCCGCACGCGGGGGCCCAGCCGCGTGAGCCCGTTCTTCGCCCCGATGATGATCGTCGACATGGCGTCGGGCATCGTCAGCATCCAAGTCGGCGCCCGCGGACCGAATTTTTCCGTGGTGTCCGCGTGCGCGACCGGCGGGCACGCGGTCGGCGAGGCGGCCCGGATCATCCAGCACGGCGACGCCGACGCGATGATCTGCGGCGGGTCGGAGGCGGCGATCACGCCGCTCAGCCTCGCCGGATTCTGCAACATGAAGGCGCTCAGCCTGCGCAACGACGCGCCGGCGCGCGCCTCGCGGCCGTTCGACCTCGGGCGCGACGGGTTCGTGATGGGCGAGGGCGCCGGCGTCGTGGTGCTCGAGGCTTGGGAGCACGCCGAGCGCCGCGGCGCCCGAATTTACGCGGAGCTCGCGGGCTACGGGATGAGCGCCGACGCGTTTCACATCACGATGCCGGATCCGGAGGGTGACGGCGCCGTGGTCGCCATCGACATGGCGCTGCGGGACGCCGGCATCGAGCCGGCCGAGGTCGGCTACATCAACGCGCACGGGACGAGCACCCCGTACAACGACAAGTTCGAGACGCTGGCGATCAAGCGCGCCTTCGGGTCATGGGCGCCGCGGATCCCGGTGAGCTCGACCAAGTCGATGACGGCGCACCTGCTCGGGGCCGCGGGCGGCGTCGAGCTGATCACGTGCGCGCTCGCGATCGAGCGGGGGACGATCCCGCCAACGATCAACTACGAGGTCCCGGACCCCGCCTGCGACCTGGACTACGTCCCCAACGTCCCGCGGGCCGCGAAGATCGACGTCGCCATGTCGAACGCGTTCGGGTTCGGCGGCCACAACGCCATCCTGGTTGCGCGGAGGCCGTCCTGATCGTGCCCGAGGTGTCGGCGGAGCGCGAGGCCCAACTCGTCGAGTTGGAGACCCGGCTCGAGATCCGCTTCCGCGACCGCACGCTCCTGCACACGGCCCTCGTCCACGGCTCGGTCGGTACCGAGGCCCGGAGCCGACACGGCGACAACTATGAGCGCCTCGAGTTCCTCGGCGACGCCGTCCTCAACCTCGCGGTCAGCGACCACCTGTACCGGGTGTTTCCGACCCGCCTCGAAGGCGACCTCGCCCGGCTGCGCGCCTCGGTCGTCAGCGAAGGCCCGCTCGCGCACGTCGCGCGCCAGCTCGACCTCGGGCGGTACCTCGTCCTCGGCCGCGGCGAAGAGAAAGGCGGCGGGCGGGCGCGCGCGTCGCTGCTCGCCGACGTGCTGGAAGCGGTGGTCGGGGCGGTGTACGTCGATTCCGGCTATGGGGTGGCGCATCACTGCGTGATGCGCTGGTTCGCGGAGGACCTGTCCCGGCTCGAGGAGCCCGGCGAGGGCGACCACAAGAGCCAATTACAAGAACTCGTCCAGCAGCGCGAGCGGCGGCTGCCGCGGTACCGCATCACCGGCCAGGAAGGTCCGGATCACAGCCGGATGTTCGTCGCGGTCGTAGAGGTGAGCGGGCGGGTGCTGGGCGAGGGACGGGGCCGCAGCAAGAAGGAGGCCGAGCAGGCGGCCGCGCAGGAGGCGCTCGTGCAGCTCCGGCGCAGCCAGGCCGGGTGAAGCACCTGTGGGCGCCCTGGAGGTTGCAGTACATTAAGGCGGCGCGGACCGAGGGATGCATCTTCTGCACGCTGCCGCGCGAGGGGCGCGACCGCGAGCACGGGATCCTGTATCAGGGCCGCCGCGCCTACGTCATCCTGAACGCCTTCCCCTACAACTCGGGCCACTTGATGATCGTGCCGCACCGCCACGTGGCGCGTCCCGATCAGCTGACGGACGAGGAGCGCCTCGAGGTGTTCCACCTCATGACGGCCGCGATGCAGGCGGCCACCGAAGTGTACCGGCCCGAGGGCTACAACGCCGGGATGAACCTCGGCCGCGCGGCCGGCGCCGGCATCGACGACCATCTCCATCTGCACGTCGTGCCCCGATGGGTCGGCGACACCAACTTCATGCCGGTCCTCGGCGAGACCAAGGTGCTGCCCGAGGATCTCACCGCGACGTTCGACCGCCTCGCCGGCCCGATCCGGGCCGCGGCGGAGCGCACGGACACACCGCCCTAAGCCCTGCGCCGCCGGCCGCGCCGCACGCCCGCAGGTGACGCCCACTCCACCGTCGCGTCGTCATCTCAGCGCTCCGGTTCGACGCGCCCCGGCGCCGGTCCGTCTCACCGTTGTACGCACGGCCGCCGTCTGCTAGAATCGCGACTACGATGATCACCGCAGGCTCATCCACCCAGCGTCCCCGAGAGTGCATCTGTCCCTAGCGGAGGGGCCCATCCTCCGCGTCCCGTTTCACCCGCCGTTCCAACCACAAAGAGGAGCGTCCCGCCCCCGCGACCGAGCGTACGCGGGCGGGGTCCCACGACGATCGTGAGCGGTGCCCGCACGTCTCGACGCCGCGGGCCGAACCAGGCACACGATACAGACCAGATGGAGGCGGAGGCGATGAAGACACAGACCCCGGCGGTGACCGTCGACCCGATCGGCTCGAACGCCCACGGACCCACGCTGACGCGGCGCCGCCTGCTGCGGTCGGGCCTTGCGGCCGGGGCGACCGCGGCCGCCCTGTCGCTCGCGGAGGGATGGGCGCGTCGGTTCGGCACCGCGGCGTTCGGCGCCGCCGCAGCGCCCACGCCGGGCGGTCCCGTCGTGCTGACGCTCTTCGGTTTGCCGACACGCCTCGTCGGGTCCACCGAGGTGACCGCGTTCTACGTGCTGCTGCTGGTGCACGACGTCCTCGTCAGGCCGGATTGGAACACCGGAAAACCCGTCCCCAGGCTCGCCGAGCGGTGGGTCCGGTCCGGCGACGGCCTGACGTACACCGTGTCGCTCCGAAGCGCCAGGTTCCAAGACGGCCAGCCGGTGACGGCGGACGACGTGAAATTCAGCTACGAGTTCTTTCTGCACCCGCAGTACCCGCTGCTCGACGAGGACCTGCTGCAGATCCAGGGCGCGCAGGCGTACAAGCAGGGGAAGACCAAGGACGTCAGCGGCATCGTGGTCGTCGATGCGAAAACCGTGCGGTTCACCCTCGACCGACACTACGCGTTCTTTGTGGAGAGCATCCTCGGATCCGATCACTTCATCATGCCGCGGCACGGGTGGACCGGCGTCGACATGAGCCGGATCACGGAGCAGCCGTACGCGCGGGCGCCGATCGGGGCCGGGCCGTATCGCCTCGCCGACTGGAAGCAGAACGACAGCATGACGTTCGAGGCGTTCGACGGCTACTGGCGCGGGGCCCCGACGGTCCAGCGCGCCGTCGTGCGCTGGATCCCGGAGCCGTCCACGCTCGAGGCGGAGCTGCGGGCGGGCAACGTCGACGCCGCGTCAATTCTGCCCGACGACTTCCCGTCGTTTCAGCAGGATCCCCGCGTGCGCGCGCTCCAGATGACCGCGGAGTACTGCTACTGGTTTTCGTTCAATCACCAGCATCCGCTGTTCAGGGACGTGCGGGTGCGTCAGGCGCTCGCGATGGCGGTCGACCGGGACACGATGGTGCGCGCCCTCGCCAAGGGCTACGGACGCGTCGTCAACAGCATCATCCCGCCGAGCTCCCCGCTGTACGACACGTCGCTGCCAGGCTACCCGTATAACCCGACCCAGGCCCAGACACTTTTGCGCGAGGCGGGGTGCGTGCCCGGCCCGGGCGGCGTCTTGCAGAAAGACGGCGTCCCGTTCCGGGTGCGCTACGACTTCCTGTCGGAGAAGCGATACCAGGACGTCGCGCTCGTCGTGCAGCAGTACCTCCAGCAGGTGGGGGTCGCGCTCACGCTGCAGCCGCTGGAGCGGGGCGATTTCTTCGGACGCTACTGGCAGCCCGCCAACGCCGCGAACATCGAGATGGTCGGGCTGTCGCTCTACGTACTGCCGCCGATCGAGCCGCTGCAGGCGTCACTGGAGGGCGCCTTTCTCAGCACGTCGTCGTGGGCGCGCTGCCTGCAGTACCAGAACCCGGAGGTCGATGCGCTGCTCGGCCAGGCCGCCGGCGCCGTCGACGCGGGCGCGCTCAAGACGATCTACTTCCGCCTCCAGGAGGTGCTGCAGAACGACGTCGCCTGGGCGGTCCTGTTCCGGCCGGACGAGCTGTGGGCGGTGCGCCGGCGCGTCACGATGCCCCCGGTCCACGAGCTCGCGCAGCTGTACGACTCGGTCTCCCAGTGGAAGGTGACGTAGGGCAGGGCGGACCCCCGCGATGGGGTCGTACATCGGTCGCCGCCTGCTGCACGCGATCCCGATTCTCATCGGGGTCACGGTGCTCACGTTCGCCGTGCTGGTGGCGGCGCCGGGCGATCCGGCGGCACTCCTGATCGCCCCGGAACAGCAGGCGAACGCGGACGTCGGCGCGCTGCGCGCGCAACTCGGACTCAACCGACCGCTCCCGGTCCAGTACGGCGTCATGATGCTCAACCTCGTGACCGGGCGCCTGCGGTCGTTTCAGGAGCGCCGTCCGACCCTCGCGATGACCGCCGAGGCGCTCGGCCCGACCGGGCTCCTCGCCGGCCTCGCGCTGGTCCTGGCCGTCGCGCTGTCCGTCCCGATCGCGCTCGTCTCGGCCCTGCGCCCCTACACGCCGCTGGACCACGCCGTCACGACGCTCTCGCTGTTCGGGATCGCGCTGCCGAGCTTCTGGGTCGCGCTCGTCCTCATCTTCCTGCTCACCGACCGTCTCGCGTGGCTCCCCGCCAGCGGGCTCCGCCCGGCCGGCGCGGCCGGGTACGCGCCGGGCCTGATCTGGCCGTATCTCGTGATGCCAACGGTCGTGCTCTGCCTCTCAATCCTGCCGCTCCTGGTCCGGTACGCGCGCTCGGCCCTGCTCGAGACGCTGCACGAGGAGCACGTGCTGGTCGCGCGCGCGAAAGGGCTGACGGCCGGACGGATTCTCGGGCGGCACGTCTTCCGGAACTCGATGATTCCCGTCGTGACCGTCGTCGGGCTGCTGATCCCCAATCTCCTGAGCGGCGCGCTCGTCGTGGAGACGATCTTCGCGATCCCCGGCCTGGGGCGGCTGGCCGTCGCCGGGGCGCTCGGGCGGGACTACCCCGTGGTCATGACGACCACGGTCGTGGGCGCCATCCTCGTCCTGTTGACCAACCTGGCGACCGATGTGTCGTACGCCCTGCTCGATCCGCGCATCCGGTTTGACTGAGCCCGCCCAACGATGACCGCGGACACCGCACCCGCCGCCCGCCATCCCGCGCGTCCGTCCCGGGCCCGCGCGCGGCGGCGCGCGCATCCCCTCGACCGCCTGGCGCGAAATCCGCGGGGCGTCGTCGGGGCGGGCGTCCTGCTTATCCTCGGCGTGGTGGCCGTGCTGGCGCCGCTCGTCGCGCCCGCGGCCCCGGATCACGCCGACTTCCTGAACCGCCTCGCGGCGCCGAGCGCGGCGCATCTCCTCGGGACGGACCACCTCGGGCGCGACGTGCTGAGCCGGGTCATCTGGGCGTCGCGCACATCGCTCCTGATCGGCGTGGTGTCCGCGTCCGCCGCGGTCGCATTCGGCCTGCTCCTCGGGGGGCTCTCGGGGTTCTTCGGCGGGTGGGTGGACGTCGCGATCATGCGCGCGACCGACGTCGTGCTCGCGTTTCCGGTGTTCTTCATCGCGGTCATGGTGCTGGCCGTCTTCGGGCCCAGCATCCCCGCGCTGGTGGGGGTGCTGGCGGCGACCTCGTGGCCGCCGTCGGCGCGGCTCGTGCGCGCGGAGTTCCTGCGGTTGCGGCAGCGCGAGTTCGTCGTGGCGACGCGGGCGCTCGGCGCCTCAAACCTCCGCATCATGGTCCGGCACCTGCTGCCGAACGTCGTGGCCGTCGTCGTGATCTCCGTCACCCTGCGGGTCGGATTGGCGATCCTCGCAGAAGCCAGCCTGTCGTACTTGGGGCTGGGCGTGCAGCCGCCGACACCATCGTGGGGCACCATCATCGCCGACGGACGTGACTATCTGCTCTCGGGGTGGTGGATCTCGCTGTTTCCCGGCGTCTTCGTGCTGCTGGCGGTGCTGGCGTTCAATCTCGTTGGGGACGGGATCCGGGACGCGTTCGATCCCAAGATGCAGCTGTAGACTCGATCGGGAGGTGACCTATGGCCTCGTGGAGGCCGCGGACATCCGAGGTGCCGCACGCCGCAAACGTCGGGATCGTCACGACACAAGTCGCACGGGTGGCGACGGACGGGGTGATGTTCGAGAATGGGGCGCGCCTGCCGTCCCTGCGCGTCGCGTTCGAGACGTACGGCCGCCTGGCGCCGGACGGCCGCAACGCCATTCTCGTGCTGCACGGGTCGACCGGCAGCGCCCACGCGGCGGGGCGGCACCGCGCCGACGATCCCGAACCCGGCTCGTTCGACCCGCTGATCGGCCCGGGCAAGGTCTTCGACACTGACCGGTACTTCGTCGTGGCCCCGAACCGCCTGTGCGGCAGCTACGGCTCCGACGGGCCCAATGAGATCGACCCGCGCACCGGAGCGCGGCACGGGCTCGACTTTCCCGTCACGACGCTGCGCGACATGGTGCACGCTGACCACGCCCTGCTCCGGCACCTCGGGGTCCGGCACCTCGCGATGGTGTACGGCGTCTCGATGGGTGGATTCCAGGCCGCGGAGTGGGCCGTGACGCTCCCCGACGTCGCGGACCGGATCGTCATCGACCGCGGCAACTTCCGGTCGCCCGATCTGCTGGTGGCCACCACCGAGGCGCGGGCGCTGGCGATCCGCTCAGACCCCAACTGGCGGGGCGGCCGGTACGCGGAGGATGGGGTGTTTCCCACCGCCGGCATGACGATCGCGGGCATGATCCTTCGGCTGTACGCGACGAGCCAGGACGCGTACACGGCCGCGTTCAACCGGGCGGTGGCCGACCCGGCGCGCAGCCCCTACGCTGTGCTCGACGGCCGGTTCGCGAGTGCCGCGGCCCTGCGCCAGGGCGGCGAGGAGTTCGCCGCCAGCGGGATCGACCCGAACGCGTACCTCTATAACATCCGCGCAATCGCGCTGCACGACGTGACGCGCGGGCACGGGTCGCTCGAGGCGGCCGCCCGGCTCGTCCGCGCGCGCGTCCGGTTCTTTCACTGCCGGTCCGATCTGTTGGTGCCGGTCGTCGGCGCGCGCGAGGCGCACGCGGCGCTGCGCGACGCGGGGGTCGACAGCGAGCTCCACGAGTACGACCACCCGCTGGGGCACCTCGCCCTGAGCACGCCGGAACTGCGCGCGCGATGGCTCCCGGTGCTCCGGGACGTGCTCGAGGATCGCGTCGGCTAAACGGAGATCTCGGATAGTATCAACATGGCAGGTGGTGTAGGATTATTGGATCATGAAGAGTCCCAAGGCAAAAACGTGGGGCGGGCTTGTCGTGACTTTTGTTCTTATGGGATTCGCGCTGTTCCTTGCGGCGGGGACTTTCGATTATTGGCAGGCGTGGATCTTTCTCGGGGTGGGTGCCGTATCAAGCGTTCTTCTCACGCTCTCCACAACACAAAACCCGACCCTTCTTGAAAACAGGACTAGGTACGGGCCGGCGGCGGAGAAACGGACCATCCAAAAGATCATCGTGTTGTGCGCGGGAATCCCGGCCATCGCCACGTTCATCGTTCCCGCGCTTGATCGCCGTTTTGGCTGGTCGAATGTGCCAATTTGGCTTTCCATAGCGGGCGACCTTTTAGTAATAGTCGGAATGTGGATGGTATTCCGGGTGTTCAAAGAAAACTCGGCTCTTCGGGAAGTTGTGTGGGTGAAATAGCGTAGACCAGTAGAAACCAACGCCTGCCGACCAGCTCAAAGCCAGACACCTACCCCCGCCGGCCGTCAAGAACATGGCCTTCGGCGCGCTGCGCGCTTCTTGACCGCCGTCGGGGGCGGGTGCACCCCTGCCACTATGGTCGGCAGGCGCAATCTGACCCGCGGGGCGGGAACGCTTCGTGAGGAGGCTGGTCTGGTGCGCGATGTCGAGTTATACGCTACGATCCTGGGGCTCACGCCACCGTGGAAGGTGGTCGGGGTGGAGGTGGATATCCCCGGCGAGCAAGTGACGGTGAAAGTCGAGGCGGGCCCGGGCCCGTTTCCGTGTCCGGAATGTCAGACGCCGTCGCCGGGCTATGATCGCCGTCCGCGGCGGTGGCGGCATCTGGACACGCTCCAGCTGCGCACGTGGATTGAAGCCGATGTCCCGCGGGTGCAGTGCGCTCAGCACGGGATCAAGCAGATCACCATCCCGTGGGCCGAGCCGGGCAGCCAGTTCACGCAGTTGTTTGAGCGGTTGGCGATCGACTTTCTGCGGGAATGCTCGGTCACCGGCGCGGCGGCCCTACTCCGGATCACCTGGGATGAAGCGTGGGGGATTAAGAGCCGGGCGGTGAAGCGCGGGCTGGCGCGCCGGACAGCGGAACCGATCCCGTACGTCGGCGTGGACGAGAAGGCAATCACCAAAGGCCACCGGTACTTGACCGTGGTGGCGGACCTGCAACGCCACCGGGTGCTGTTCGTCAACGAGGATCGCAAAGCGGAAAGCCTCGACGCCTTCTGGCCCACCTGCACGCCGGCCCAGCGCGAGAGCATCGCCGCCGTCGCGATGGACATGTGGGAGCCCTACATACACTCGGTCACCAGTCACGTGCCCGACGGGGTGGACAAGATTGTGTTTGATAAGTTCCATGTCGTGAAGCATCTCCACACGGCCGTGGACAAGGTGCGGCGGACCGAACACCGGGAGTTGTCCCGCTCCTCCGATCGTCGGTTGACGGGGACGAAATACCTTTGGCTACGCCGGCCGAGCGAGCTCAAGCCCGAACAGCGGCGCACCTTCCGGCTCTTGCTCGGCGATGACCTGAAAGTGGGACGCGCCTGGGCACTCAAGGAGCGCTTCCGACATTTCTGGGAGTACAGTTACCGCCGGTCCGCGGAGACGTTCTTCGCGCGCTGGTTCTGGCGCGCCACGCACAGCCGGCTCAAGCCTATGGCGCAGGTCGCGTGGCTGATCCGCAGGCACCTACCGAACGTGCTGACCTACCATCGCCACCGCATCACGAATGCCGGGCTCGAGGCCGTCAACGCCACGATCCAGTGGGTCAAGAAGACCGCACGCGGCTTCCGGAACGTCGACAATTTCAAGACGGCCATCTACTTTCACTGCGGAGGGCTGGACCTGTACCCACTCGAAAGCCGGTAGAGGCGAAAACTCTTTTGGCTCCGCAACCGTCGAGATCGTTCATGGTCAAAAAGTGATCTCCACTGGTCCGTACGCCATCGTGCGGAATCCGATGTATGCGAGCGCGGCAGTGTACTTCATTGGAACGTCGTTGGCGCTCGGTTCCTATTGGGGGCTGATCGCCTCCGTGCTCACGATCCTCGGTTTCGTCTGGCGGCTCTTCGACGAAGAAGAATTCCTTGCCCAAAATCTGCCCGGCTATACGGAATATTGTGCCAAAGTGCATTGGCACCTGTTACCGGGGATCTTCTAACGACGGCGCCGGCGCGATTCACGCCATGAGTTTGTGGAATCGGGTATCCGAACTGAAATGGGCAGACAGGTAGCTGTCGTGCTTTACGTGGTGGCGATGGCTGCCGTCATCGTCGGTGTAGATTTCGTGTTCTTCAGAGACCGATTCTGGGAACGGCTGACAGTGAATATTGGCATTGTCTTGGTGTTTGCAGCTTTCTACTTGAGATTCCTCAGGCGTCCATGAACAAAGCGCGATAGCGTTTAACGGAGTTAGACCCATAAGAGGAAAAAGTCCTGGGCCGTGCGTGCTTCCCCTCGAGTCAGCGCGGTCGCCCCCCTGGAGGGTACCGACAACGTCAGTCGTAGTGCTTGAACTTTGGCCACACCTGTGGGAGCGGTCTGCGCAAGCCCAGGCATAGTATGATCGGCGCGTTCCGCTCGTACGGCATCGCGTACGTCGATCCGAAGGTCCCGACGACCGTCGCCTCGCGGCATGCCGACCGGTAGAGAGTGATGTTGCCGTTGACAAACAGAACGACGCTCCCGTCATATCCATGCGTCCCCCAGAGGAAATACTCGTTGTGTCCGCTGAGGGCTGGAGGGAGCTCATCCCTCCCTCCGTAAAAATCAAGCGCAGCAGCCTCGCCGTAGTTCGAGGTGATGATCGGGACGCGGTCGCGTTGCTCGGAACCGAGGGCATGATACACGCCCGCGATCTGCTGTTCATATGTGCGCCACCCGAGCTGGTCGGAGAAAATTTGCGGAAGGGCCGCTGCCGTGTTGCGATCGGCTCGGCCCTGTACCGTCATCGTCCTCGCGGCAAGGTTATTCTCCCGTCCCTGCAGAGTGATATGGAGCCGCGTCATATACCGCACGGTCGCCGGAGGATCGAGAATCGGCATCGAAAACGGCGCCGCGAGGACGCTCACCGCGGCGGCTAGTCCAACGTAGGCTGCGCGCAGCGCGCGTTGGCGAACGACGCCCTCGACCACCACGCTCCCGAGCGCAAACATCGGTGGATACGCCGCCGCAAGGTAGTAGTCTTTCCCGTGCAGCGCGATGATCTCGGCGAAGACGACCAGAAACGCAAGGCCAAAGACCCGAAACGCCGTGAGCCGGCGATCGACAAACCCCGACACCACCCCCGCAATCCACACCGGTGCGAAGAGCGGATTCATGACGGCAATTTGATTGAGGACGAACGGCACGGGGGCGACTGCCACATTCTTGCCGGGGGCGGCGGCGAGGAGTTCGGCGAACGGCCAGCCGTGCATGGCCTGCCAGACCAGGCTCGGCGCCGCAAGGGCGAGCGCCATCGCAGCCGCGATCCCCGCCTGCGGCAATCGCAGCAGGCGACGCTCTGGGAGAAGCAAGAGCGCGACGACCAGGGCGCCAAGGTAGAACAGGATCGAATACTTGACTTCAAGCGCGACGCCAGCGACGAGTCCGAGCCAGAGCACCGCAGCGTGGTCGCCCTTGACGATCGCACGAGCGGCCAGGTAGACCACGAGCGTCCACGCGAGTGGCTCAAAGACGGTCGTATTGAACGTCGCGTACAGTCCGAGGAACATCGGCGCGAGTCCGGTTGGGATCCCGGCCGCGACCTGGGCGAAGCGGCCGCCACCTGCCAGCCGAGCAATCGCGCACGCAACGAAGACGGTCGCTCCCGCCGCAAGCGCGGGGACGAGCCGGAGGAGAACAAGGTTCTCGCCGGCGGCCTGCGTCAGGGCGGAGATCAACGGGACGAGCGGCGGCTGGTCGACGTACCCGAACGCAGGATGGCGTCCGCAGATAATGAAATACAGCTCGTCGCGGAAGAAATCGTACCGGTTCGCGAATCCCGCGTGCACGAGAAACGCCAGCGCGGCAAGGGCGACGTCGATACGGAGCCACGTCCTCACAGACCGTGCTGCGTGTACGGTGGGCTCTCCGCGTTGGCCTTTCATTTGATCTTCAGCGCACGCGTGCGCACCGCGTCGTGGGGATTCCACTCCGGATTCCTCCAGCCTCGCGCACCGGCCGCACCCGGGTCGCGGTCAGTGCGCGGCCCCATTCGCGCCTGTGGCCGGCGGTCGGCTCAGGCGCCCCAGGTCTCGCGTAGGACGCGGACCCAGTTGCCCGCCAGCAGCTTCTGGAGATCTGCCCCCCGATAGCCGCGCGCCTGGAGCGCGGCCGCGACCCGAGGCAGCCCGGCGGCGTCGCGCAGCTCGTCGGGCACCGTCGTGCCGTCGAAGTCCGAGCCGAGCGCCACGTGATCGAGTCCCATCCGCCGCACCAGGTAGTCAATGTGGTCCATGAGGGTCTCGAGCGGCGTGCTCGTATCCCGCCGGCCGTCGGCGCGCAGGAAGCCGCAGGCGTACACGGCGCCCACGACGCCGCCTGAATCCCGGATCGCGTCGAGCTGCCGGTCGGTCAGGTTCCGGGGGTGCGGGCACAGCGCGTGCGCGTTGGAGTGCGTCGCGACCAGCGGGGCGTCGCTGAGCTGCGCCACATCCCAGAACCCGCGCTCGTTCAGGTGCGACAGATCGATCATCACCCGCCGCGCGTTGAGCTGGTGCACGAGCGCCTTCCCCGCGTCGGTGAGGCCGGGCCCGAGGTCGGGGGAGCTCGGGAACTTGCTCGGCACGCCCTGGCAGTAGCGGTTGCGGCGGCTGTGGGTCAGCCCGACCGATCGGACGCCGGCCGCGTAGAACACCTCGAGCGCCTCTCCGCCGGGGTCGAGCGGCTCGGCGCCCTCGAAGTGCAGCAGCATGGCAAAGACGCCGCGGTCGAGGTCGTGCTGCAGTTCAGACGCGGTACGGACAACGTGCACCTGTCTCTCCGACGCCGCCGCGACCCGCAGCAGCCGCCCGAGCAGCGTGAGCGCGTGCGACTGCGCGTACTCGAGGGACATCGGCTCGGGCCACGTCCGCTCGTCGCCGTAGACGCCGCGCCGCCACTCCGCCGACACCTCGCCAGACTTGGCCTGCTCGACGACGACGGGGTCGCGCAGATAGACGGCGAAAAATCCGCCGCCGAGCCCTCCGGCGCGGGCCCGGGGCAAATCGATGTGCCCCTCCGTGGATCGCTCGAAGAACGACCGCCCGGTGCGCTCCAGGCTCAGCACCGTGTCGTTGTGACCGTCGAAGATCGGTGGCACCTCGATCGGGATGGGTGTCATGGGAGGGTGTTCCACGACGGCCCCGGTCGCTCCCTGCGGCGCTGGCGGCGCGCGGTAGTCGCGTCGCGGCCTGCTATCATATCGCTATGAGATCTCGCACCGCCCCGCGGCCGTGGGCTCGGCCGGCCGGGGTGTGTCTCGTGTTCGTCGCGCTGCTGCTCGGGTTCGGCACGCTCCGAGGCCATGCCGCCGGTCCCGTGTCCCCGACGTCCGGCGGCGCCGATCCGCCCGTCGCGCTGACCGACAGGTCCGCCAAGATTCTCGGGGTCGTCCCGGGCGACCGCATCGAATTGTCGGCCACCGCCGCCGGACCGTGGCGGACGTTTCGAGTCGCCGCCGTCTACCAGCCCGCGGTCTATCCGACCGAGATCTCGCGCACGCGCGTGGACGTGCGGCTCCGCCTCCCGGATCTCCAAACACTCGAGGGCGGGGGAGACGCCGTCGACAGCGTGGTCGCGCGCGTCCGGCCGCCGAACCGTCCCGCGGACGTGGTCGCCCGCCTGAACGCGCTTGCGCTCGGGTTCCGCGCGTACACGTCGGCGGATCTCGCCGCCCGCGGATCGACCACCTTCGAGGTGATCGCGCGCTTCCATCGGGCAATCAGCGTCGTGACCATTCTCGCGAGCAGCGTGTTTCTGCTCGCGATCATGACCCTGCGGGGCGAGGAGATGCGGCGGCAGGTCGGCGTGATGCGGCTGATGGGCATCTCGCACCGGACCGTCGCGGCAGTCGTGGTGCTGATCGCCGCCGCGATCGCGCTCGCGGGCAGTCTCGTGGGGGTGGCCCTCGGGTACGGACTCTCGGCCCTGATCAACGCCTACTACCGTGCCCTGTTCGACACACCGCTCGTGTTCTCCGAGATCACGGTTCCGGTGCTGCTCGCGGCGGTCGGCCTCTCGGTCGCGCTCGGCGTCGCCGCCGGCGCCGCCACGGCGTGGCGTCTCTTGCGGCGCCGCCCGCTGGAGCAGCTCGGACGCTAGGGATGCCGATGGCCGCCCTCTGGTTTCTCGCGGTGCGGGGGTTGCGGCGCGCCCCCGTGCGCACCGCCCTCGTCGTGCTCGGCCTCTGCGTAACCGGCGCGCTGCTCCTCGACATGACGATGCTCTCGGGCGGGCTGGTGACCAGCCTCGGGCAGGTCCTGAGCCGCCTCGGGTTCGCGGTGCGCGTCGTCCCGCGCGGCACGCTCCCGTTTTCCGGGGACGCCGAGATTCCCGACGGGGACCGGCTCGCGGCGGCGATCGCCGCCCGGCCCGGCGTGACCGACGTGGTCCCGGTCGTCGCCACCAACGTGTACGTGCGCCGCGGCGACGACACGTTCGCGTCGTTCGCGCTCGGCGTGCCGCACGGCGGCACCGGCGCCTACGCGCTGCTGGCGGGGCGCGACCTGCCGCGCGGGAACGCCGCGCCCGAGGACGGCCCGGTCCCGGCCGTCGTCAATCCCGTCATGGCGCGCCTCGACGGCGCGCGCGTCGGGGACACCCTCGTCGTGTCCGCGGCCGCGCGGTCGGCGCTGACCGGATTCGCCGCGCCGACCCGGGTGCGCGTCGTCGGCATCGGCGACTTCTACTTCGATCTCGCGACGCAGCGGTCGATCGCGCTGCCGACGGCCGATCTCCGACGGGTCGAGGGGCGCGCCCCCGGCCCCGTGTCCCTGATCCTCATCCGGGTGGCCGATCCCGCGCGCATCGACGCGCTCGTCGCGTGGATCGACGCGCAGGACCCGCGCGTGGATGCGCTGAGCATCCAGCGCTTTCTCGGCCGCGCCGGCGCGCGGCTCACGTACTTCAACCAGTTCGCCCTGATTCTGAGTTCGCTCAGTCTCTTGGTGTCATTTCTGCTGATCACCGCGATCGTGACCCTGTCGCTCGGAGAGCGCGTCGGCGAAATCGCGATGCTGCGGGCGCTCGGGATGACGCGGCGGCGGATCGGCGCGCTCGTGCTGCTCGAGGGGCTGCTGCTCGCTGCGGCCAGCCTGCCCGGCGCGATCGCCCTCGGGCTCGTGATCAGCGGCTATCTCGACGCGATCCTGCGCGCGGCGCCGGGGGTGCCCGAGAACCTCCACTTCTTCACGCTCACGTCCGGGGCGGTCGGACGGACCGCGGTCCTGCTCCTCGCCACGGGCGCGCTCGGGGGCGTCTACCCCGCCGCGCTCGCGGCTCGCCTCGGGATCTCGGCGACCCTGCACGCCGAGGTGCTCTCGTGACGGGTGCCGCGGGCCGACCGGCCGGCGATCGCGTCGTCGCCTCCGCTCGCGACATCGCCAAGGACTACCGGATGCCGGGGGGCACCGTGCACGCGCTGCGGGGCGTCAGCCTCGACATCGAGCGCGGCGCGTACCTGTCCATCGTCGGGCCGAGCGGCTGCGGAAAGTCCACGCTCCTCCACCTGCTCGGCGGCGTCGACACCCCGAGCGCGGGCAGGGTGACGCTGCTCGGGCACGACACCGTGGCGCTGACCGATGCGGGACTCGCGCGGTTGCGCCTGCGCCAAGTCGGATTCGTGTTTCAGCGGTTCTTCCTGCTGCAGATGCTGACCGCCGAGGAAAACGTGGGACTCCCGATGATGGAAGCGGGTGTCCCGACGCCTGAGCGGCGCGCGCGCGCGCGCGCGCTGCTCGACCGCGTGGGGCTCGCCGCGCGGCTCGACCACCGACCCGGGCAGCTCAGCGGGGGAGAGATGCAGCGGGTCGCGATCGCACGGGCGCTCGCGAACCGCCCCGCGCTGGTGCTGGCCGACGAGCCGACCGGAGAATTGGACGAGGCGACGGGGCGCGAGATCGGGCACCTGCTGCGGAGCCTCACGCAGGACGACATCGCCGTCGTGGTCGTCACCCACAACCCCGAGTTGGCGGCGGACGCGGACCGGCGGATTCGCATGAAGGACGGCGCTATCGTATGACGCGCGCGGTGTGGATGCTCGCGTGGCGCAGCCTCGCCGACCGGCCGGCGCGGGCCGTGCTGCTGCTGGTCGGCTACGGGATGGGTGTGGCCGTCATGATCGCGCTGCTGTCGGTCGGCGAGGCCCTCCTCAGCCAGGCCCGCGATCCGAACCTCGCGGCCGGAGGCGATCTGGTCCTGCTGCCGGAGGGGGTCGACCCCGGGGTGCTCGCGGTCAACGGGGTCACAGGCCTCTACCTCACGATTCCCTCCGCCGCGTTCGTGGTCGGGGACGTGCTGGAGGGGCCGCGCGTCGGGCCGTTGATCGCCGCGGCGGCGCCCGAGCTGCGTGATCGACAGATCTACGTCCGGACTCGGGGCGGAGTGCGGCTGGCCATCGCATCGGCCGGCATCCCGTCCCTCGATCGCGCGGTCGGCGTCCCGGGGGCGGTCACAGGCGCGGCCGACACGCCGTCGGACCTGGCGTGGAGGGACCCGACGTCGGACGCCCTCTACAACGAGATCGACCGATTCCACGCACCGGCCGCCTCCGCCCGTCCCAGTTGGGCGGAGTGGGACTATTTCAATTTCGTGGATCCCTCCTCGCGGACGTATGGCTACCTGACGGTGGTGGCGGGTGGCGAGGGGAAGGGCGCGGTCCTCTTCCGGCTGCGCCGGCCGGGCCGGCCGGTCGAGGACCTCGCGCTTCCCGCGTCGCTCGATCCCGGCGGAATCTCGACGACCTCCGCCTCGCAGCGCATCGGGCCGGCGCGCGTCTGGGTCGTGTCCGGGACCTACCGCGTTACGGTCCGCGATCCGCGCCTCCAACTGGACCTCACGGTCACCCCGGCCCCGGGACGGTACCTTCCTCCCGTGGAGGCCGCCGGCCGCGCGCTGATCTCAGGCTACGTCGTGCCCGTCGTCGGAGGCACGATGTCGGGGTCGATTCAGACGGGCGATGCGTCGATCCAGCTGCGGGACGCGCCCGCCTACCACGACCACAACTGGGGCACGTGGCGCGACGTGACGTGGGAGTGGGGCGAAGCGTCCGGGCAGCACGGCGCGCTGCTGTACGGCGCGCTGTACGGGCCGGGGACGTCCGAGGCGGCGGCCCGCCCGGCGGCGCTGTTTCTCTGGGCTCCGACTGGCTCGGGGCGGGACGGCTTCGTCGGCGTGTTCGAGATCCGGCGCACGGCGTACACGGGCTGGCATACCGGCCCGACGCTCGACGGGCACCCGGTCAAAATCCCCGGGGCGATCACGCTCGAGGCGACGAACGGCGGCGACCACGTCCGGGTGGACGTCCGCGTCTGGGACGGGCTCGCAAGCGCCCCCCTCGGGGCCGCGCGCGCGCCGGGGGCACCGCTTGATCGGGCGTTTCTCCAGCTGAGAACCACGGATGATATCTCCGGCGTGATCGACGGCCGGCCCGTCCGGTGGACGGGCATCGGCGCCTCGGAGACGTTTGTCCCGCTCGAACCTCGATAGCGTGTGGCCCGACGCCGCGCGTGAGTCCGGGCGGCGGCTACGGGGCGGGGCCGAGCAGCAGGCGCACCGGGTAGTTGGACCCGCTCTCCGGCATCGTGATGATCTGGAGCGTCCGCGTCAGTCCGGGGGGCAAACGCACGGTGGTGACGAGCTGCGGCGCATTCGCCTCGACCAGGGGGCCGTCCACGAGCTGCCCGTCGACGACGAATGCGCCCCGGGCTTGGCCCCCGTCGGCGTGCATCACGAGCGAGGCCACGACGGGCGCGTCGGTCGGGTTCGACACCTCCACGTTGAACGTGTAGACGACCCCGTAATTGCCCTGCAGCGCCACGTTCGACGCGCCCCGCAGCAGGTCCGCGTCGGCAGCCAGCGTCATGACCAGCGGCGGCCCGCCGGCCGCGTACTGGAGCGCCCGCACGATCGCCGGCTGTCCGAACGCGCCGCGCTGGTGGGTCGCATCGAAGTCCGGAGCGTAGCTCGCCGTCGGGGGATCCGCTTCCCCGCCCAGCCGTGCGACGACCTGCAGGTTGAGGCGATCGCCCGTCACCAGCGCCACCTGCGCGACGCCGCTCACGAGCCCGAGCGGGGCCACGTTCTGGACGAACAGCGGCATCGTGGTGTTGGGTGGGATCGTCATCCCGAAGCCGGCGTGCAAGGTCTCCTGATCGAGAAACCTGAGGGCCGCCGCGTGCCCGACGACGACCTCGTTCGACGCGGGGCCGGCGTCGGCGCCGGTCACCCAGAGCGTCAGCGGTCCCGACGTCGGATTGCTCAGCGTCACCTCAAACGTCATGGTGTCGGTCTTCGAGCCGTTCTGGTGGTGGTAGAGGAGGCGGGCGATCTGCCCGGAGACCAGCGTGCCGTTGTACAAGACTTTGCCGAACGGCAGCGTCTCGGGACTGTTGCTCACGAGCATCACCTGCGCGTCGGACCAGGGCTGGATCGCGTTCGTGAACACGACCGGGAGCGTGCGGCGCAGCGTCGGTCCCGAGATCGACGAGATCACTACCGTCGCGCGCACGCTGGCGCTCGCGCCGGCGTTCAGCGGCGCCAGCGCCGGCGCGACGGCGACCACATCGATCTGGGCTTCCCGGGCTTCGGGGAGGGCCGCGCGGACGGCGGTCTCCAGTGCCAGCCGAAGGGTTTCGACCGGGGCCGGACCGCCGGTGACGCTGACCGTGAGCGGCTTGATATCCTGGGCGCCGCCGATGCCCGCGCACACGAGCGCGCACACGCCCATCACGGCCACGGCGCAGAGGAAGCGGCGTGCGCTGGTCGGTATCATCTACGGTTGTTGCGGCCGCGGCTCGTCTGGGTTCGGTGCATCGCTCAGCACAGTCACCGTCCCGCACTCGTTCGAAGCGCGGATGGCGAACTCCTCCCGGGGCGCCGCGCGTGATGCGTGGCCCTTACACGTAGACATGGGAGAACCACAAGAGTAGATTTGTCACAACGCTACCGTGCCCACCGGGGGCTCGTTCCAGCGGACCACCCGGGGCACGGCGGGCCGCGTCCAGACGGTGACCCGACCTCCGGCGGGGCCGATCCAGCGTGACTGCACTCAGGGGAGGATGCGATGAAGATTGATTTGACAGGGCGTGTCGCGGTGGTCTCGGGCGCGAGCGCCGGGATCGGACGGGCCATTGCCGAGGGGCTGGCGGACGCCGGGGCAAGTGTCGTGCTGGGCAGTCGGCGCGACGAGATGATCCGCCGCGCGGCCGCGGAGATCACCGCCAAAACGGGACGGAAGGCGGTGGGTCTCGTCGCGGACGTGTCGCACCCGGAAGGCGTCGACCGGCTGCTCGGCGCCGCGACCGCGGAGTTCGGCCGCTTGGACATCCTCGTCTGCAACGCCGGCGGACCGCCCCCTGGATCAGGCCTCACGCTGACCGACGCGCAGTGGGAGCAGGCGTTCCAGCAGAATCTTATGAGCGCGGTGCGGCTGATTCGAGGGGCGGTCGGACCGATGAAGGCGCAGGGGGGCGGACGCATCATCACGGTGATCACCTCGGGGGTGAAGGTGCCGATCGCCAACCTCGTCCTGAGCAACGTGTTTCGTTCCGGCGTGGTGGCGCTGACGAAGACGCTGTCGTTCGAACTGGCGCCGTACAAGATTCTCGTCAATAACCTCGCGCCCGGCCGGATCCGCACCGCACGGGTGCGCGCGATCGACGAGGCGGCGGCCAACGCGGCTGGCACGAGCGTCGAGCAGGCGGAGCAGGAGGCCGTCGCGCTGATCCCCGCCGGGCGCTACGGAGACCCTCAGGAGTTTGCGAACGTCGCGGTGTTTCTGGCCTCCGACCAGGCCAGCTACGTGACGGGGACCACGATCGTGATTGACGGCGGGGCCACGCGCTCGATGCAGTAGGGTCGCGCCGGATCCACGCTCGAACGTCTGCTCCCACGTGTCGCGACAGAGAGCGTGTTTTATAACGTTCCCATAACAAAAATTCCTAAACTCGAATCGGGCGAGTTGGTCCAAAAGTCCTATTGCTCAAAGGTCCCAGCCCTCGTATGGTACTAAAGGACATGGTACTAAAGGACTTAGTGTTATGCCCAATGGCACTAGGTCTCAGACATCGACCGGGTGGGAGGGTCCGCGGGCGGCTGGGGCATCCACCCGCATATGGTAGGACAGTAGAGGGGGGAGATTGTATGTTGAAGCGGTTGCAGAAGGGGAGCGGGAACGAGTTAGGCTTCACGCTGATCGAGCTCGTCGTGGTCGCAGCGGTGCTCGCGCTGCTCGTGGCACTGGCCCTGCCGTCCTACCTGGGCGCCCGTAACAAGGCCGCGATCGACGAGGCCAACGGGATGGCGCAGGAGTGGCGCTCGCTGGCCTATGGCTGCTACCTGCAGACGCTCGATGTCACGCAGTGCCAGAGCAACGCCACGATTGGGTTCAACGAGCAGGCCGGCAAGTACTGGAACTGGGTCTCGGGCACTCCCGGCGCCACCTACAACGTCGGAACGGTGTCCGGTACCACGGCGCCGGACCTGACCGTGTCGTGGCCGTCGAACAACGTGGGGTTGGAGAATGGTGAAACCTACACGGTGACGATGTTCGTCAGCGGGACGAACCAAGGACAGTCCACCGAAACCTGTCTTCCTGTCGGCTGCTGATCACACGGGGGCCGGAGGTCTTCCGGGCACTTTCGGCCCCCGTGTAGTTGTTCCACGCACTACCTGGGTTTTGTAATCGTCAAACGCGCGGCCGGGGGGATCCGTCCGCGCGTTTGACGTCTCTGTGGACGTCGAGATCTTCCCCTGACTCCCAAGATCGGGCCTGTGCCCCGCGTCCGTTCCCTCGCGATCCGCGCACGTCTCCGGTTGGGCCGCCCTACGCGCGGGTGTCTCCGGATGCAAAAACAGGAGCCGTCATGACGCGTCCCCGCAACACCCGACCTTGGAGGGAAAACCACCAAATCTCGCCAAATCTAACGTATAATAGATACTGTCAGGACCCTATGGTGGGGGCACGGCGCATTCAATACCATTCTCTTGAGGATAGCGAGACCGTGTGCCTGATTCTCCGGTTGTAGATACACGGATGCCTAGGCGTTCTGCGGGGAGGATCCTTCGAGCGAGGTGCATGACCGAGTGGCGTTTCCGGCCTGGTCCGCCGTGTGTTCAGGTTCGAGCAGGGGGTCTTCGATCGAGCGATGCTCGCCCGTCGGAGATCATCAATTCATTCCGAGTAGAGAAGGGAGATGGGCATGACGTTATTGCGGAAACTCACGATTGGTGCACTGCTCTTGGCGACGGGGGCCCTGCTGGTGGCGGGTGGTATCCAAGTGAACCCGGCGCAGGCTCAGAATTCGAGCGGCGCTTGGCAGACGCCTATGGATGTCTTCACGAGCCCGGCCCCGGCCGCGGCTGATCCGAAGGAGCACTTCTCCACCCTGCTCAAGGCGATCAACTACGCGGGGATTGCTGCCACCATGAAGGCACAAGGCCCGCTGACCGTGTTCGCACCCGATGACCGCGCGTTCGGCAAGCTGCCGTCTGCGCAGCTCAACACGCTGATCACCGATAAGGCGAAGCTCGTGTCGTTTTTGAAGGGTCTCGTGATCACCGGCCATGCCTACACGGTTTCGGACCTTCTCAAGATCAAGACGGCGACGTCGGCCGAGGGCGGCACGCTCACCTTCGCGACGAGCAACGCCATGATGTCTGGGACGATGCTGTCCGGTAACCGGGGCACGACGTCATCCGGCGGGCAGGTCTACACGGTCAACGGCGCGGCGATCAACTGGGCCGACCTGAAGGTGGCCAACGGAATCGTCCAGGGAATCGACACGGTGATCATGCCCAAGATGTAAGCGCACTCCGCGACGCCAGCGCGTCGTCGTGCGAGTCACACTGTTGCGTTGAAGCGGTGGGGGGATGCACCTCCCACCGCTTCGCGGTGTCATGCCCCGAACGGCCTGAGCCCGCCCGTTGCTGCGCGGCGTCGTGCCAGGGTGAGGATCGGACGCGGCCCTCGCGGCATCACGCCCCGATACGCACTCCACACGCTCAGCCAGCCGCACGCGGCGATGCGTCCGGACGTCCTTGGGGGCGACGGCCGCAGCGCGGTGTCGGCGCGGCGCATCGCACGGCGAGCGACCACCGCGGCGGTCGTGATCCCGAGGCACGCGGGGTGGTCATGGGCGCGGGCGCGGGTCCCGAGGCAGGCAGAGAGACCGGTGGGTGGGGCGAGCGCCGAGCGGAGCGACCGCTCGGTGGGGTCCACTATCGGGCCAGGGCCCGGACCGCGGCGCCGACGACGGCCCCTCCCAGCACCACCCAGGCAGAGTTGATGCGGAACCGAAGCAATACTCCGAACGCCACGACGGCGAGCACCGCGGTCGCGGTGTCCACGATCCCGGCACGCGCGAGCTGCCAGGTAACGCCTGCCATCAGCCCGAGCGCGCCCGCCGTCACCCCGTCGAGAAACGCCCCCGCGGCCGGGGATCGTCGGAAGCGCGGGATCAGCGGATAGGCGAGCGGGACGAGCACAAACGCCGGCAGGAAGATCGCGAGCGTCGCGACCAGCGCGCCGCCGAGACCGCCCGTGAGGTAGCCGATGAACGTCGCCGTCGTAAACACTGGACCGGGCGTGAACTGTCCGACGGCGACCGCGTCGATCAGCTGCCGGTCGGTGAGCCAGCGCAGGCGCAAGACGAGGTCGCTTCTCAGGAATGCGAGCAGCACGTATCCGCTGCCGAACGTCACGGCCCCAATCTTCAGAAACGTGAAAAAGAGGGTCGGCAGCGAAAACGGCACCGAGGAGATCGCCGCGGCGCCGGCCAGGGGCGGGAGGGCGGCCGCGGCGCCGGAGACCCCGCGGCGCCCCGTCCGCACCGCCGCGACGACTATGCCTGCGCCCACGAGCAGCACGATGACATTCGCGCCGATGAGGTACAGGCCGGCCACCGCCGCCGCGACCGCGGCGAGCCACCGCTGCCGAAACGCGCTGCGGGAGAGCCCCCACAGCGCCTGGACGATCACGGCGATGATCACGGGTTTGATCCCGTACAGCACCCACTGCGCCGCGGGGAGCGTGCCGTAGCGCACGTACGCCCACGCGAACCCGAGGACCATCACCATCGCGGGAAGGATGAATAGGGCTCCCGCGAGCACGAGCGCGAGCGGGCCCGCGCGCACGTAGCCGAGAAAGATCGCCATCTCGGTGGAGCTCGGCCCGGGGAGCAGGTTTGCGACGGCGAGGAGATCGAGGAACGCGTCGTCGGTGAGCCACCGCCGCCGCTCAACGAGCTCGCGGCGCATCATCGCAATGTGCGCCGCGGGGCCACCGAAGGCGGTCAGTCCGAGACGCAGGAACACCGCGGCGACTTCGCCGAGTGAGCCCTGCGGGGGACGGGGCGGCCCCGGGTCGGCCGACCGGCGGGGACGTTCCTCGGGCGTCGCCCCCGCCGCACCCACGTCAGACCCCGACCCGGTGGCGACCGACGCGCGCGCCGGCCAGCTCCGCCCCCCGGGCCGAGCGCGCGATCACGAGTGCGCCGCCCTCCGGAGAATTTCCGCAAGCGGCTTGGCGAGTGGGCGGTTGAGGGCGTCGAGCACCGCCTTGGCGACCGCATCGGATGGGTCCGCGGCGCGCGCCGCGCCGACGAACCCCGGCGTGGAATCCGACCCGTTGTTCACGACCACCACCGCGAGCACCCCGCTGCGGGTCGGCACCTCCGTGAGCTCGTCGACCGCGAAGACGAACCGATCGCCAACCGTCTGCAGGATGGCCGCGACGGTCGCCTGCGCCACCAGCAGCGCCGGCTGCGCGTGGGCGCCGGGTGCCCCGGCGGTCCCGGTCCCCTCGAGCGGACCCAGGCGCAGCTGCACCGAAGCGGTCGCCCACTGCGGATCCTTGGACACGATCACCTCGACGAGGCGCAGCCGTGCCTCGTCCGACGGTCCCCCGGGCGGTCCCCACCGACCGGCATCCGCCCACGCGGTCCGCCGCGCGCGCTCGGACGATTCCTTCGCCGCGGTGGAGGCGTGGCTCGCGATCGACAGCAGATCGTCCACGGTCGCGGCCACGTGCGCATCGCCGCGCGGATGCACGCGGCGGCCCCCCGCAAACCCGACGCTCACGGTGACGTACCGCGTCGCGCCGCGGATCACCGCGGGCACGACGCTGTCCTGCTGGATGCGCGCGGCCAGCGCCCGGGCCGCGTCGTGCGCCCGCGTGGTGGCGATCGCGAACTCGTCCCCCCCGTAGCGGCACAAGAGATCGCTCCCCGGATCCAGCGACGCCCCGACCAGCGACGCGAGCGCGCGAAGAATCTTGTCGCCCTCCACGTGGCCGAGCGCTTTGTTGACCACGCCGAAGTTGTCGACATCGACAAACACCATCGCCATCTCGTGGCCCCGGCGCAGCGCGGACGCGGCCCACGTCCGAAGCGCCGTTGCCCACGGCAGCCCCGTCAGCGGATCTGTCTGCTGGCCCTGGGCCTGCAGGATCGCGAGCAGCGTGATCTGACCGACGAGGCGCCCGTCCAGGGTCACCGGCAGGACCTCGAGGCGCTGGTGCGTGGCGACGCCGTGGGCCTGCACCAGCGACAGCTCGGGGGTCGCGCACAGGAGCGGCGTCGTCATGATGTCGTTTACGCGGCGCTGGTTCGGCCACCGCAGGAGTTGCGTCGGCGTGACCAACCCGACGACCCGCCCGTCGGACACGACCGGGAGCACCGGCAGGTCTTCCCGCAGCATCAGGTCGACCGCGGTCGTCACGGTCGCCTCCGCCGGCACCGCCACGGTCGTTGGGGTCATGACATCCGCCACCGACATCGGAGCGTCGCTCATACATTCTCACCCAGCGCGAAACGAGTCGTCGATGCGGACACCGACGCCGATGGATCGGGCCGACGCGGCGAGGGGATGTTCGCGCCGGCCGGGTGCGTTCCCCCCGAACGGGAGGGGCCCGCCGCCGCGCGGTCGAAACACCGCGGCGGGAGGCTCCCAGCCCACCCAGTCTTATTCCCAGGATGGTGACACCATGGCGCTTTCCCAGCACGTCGGCGCGCGCATCAAGCGGATCGAGGACCCCAAGTTGATCCGCGGCGAAGGGTCGTACGTCGACGACCTGGCGCTCGCCGGCATGCTGCACGCCGCGTTCGTCAGAAGCCCGCACGCGCACGCCAGGATCCGCAAGGTCGGCCTCGACGCGGCCCGACGGCATCCCGGGGTCGTCGCCGCGCTGGCGGCCGCCGACCTCCGGAACGTCCCGAAGCCGCTCCCCGTGATCCCGGTCGAGGGAATGCGCGCGGCGCCGCACCCGCTGCTCGCCGAGGCGGTGGCGTGCTACGCCGGCCAGCCGGTTGCGGTCGTGGTCGCGGAGACCCCCGCCGCGGCCCGCGATGCCGCCGACCTCGTCGACATTGAATATGCCCCGGAGCCTGCGGTAGTGGACCTCGAGCGCGCCGCGGCGGGTGCCCCCTTTGCCCATCCGACTCTCGGGACGAACGTCGCGTTCCGGACGCTGCTGGAACGGGGGGACGTCGAGGCCGCATTTCGGGATGCCCCGGTCGTCGTGACGCAGCGGATGGTGAACCAGCGCGTCGCGGCGGTCCCGCTGGAGCCCCGCGGGACGGTGGCGATGTACGACGGCAGCCAGGGACAGGGGATGCTCACCGTCTGGACATCCACGCAGGAGGCGCACTCGGTCCGCGATGCGCTCAGCGAGCTGCTCGGGATTGAGGCGCGCCGGATCCGGGTGATCACGCCGGACGTGGGCGGCGGGTTCGGCGCCAAGCTGAACACGTATCCCGAGGACGTCGTGGTCGCCGAGCTCGCGCGACGGCTGGGTCGGCCGGTGAAGTGGATCGAGACGCGCTCGGAAAATCTCCTCTCGATGACGCACGGACGCGGGCAGGTCGCCGCGCTGGAGGTGGCCGCCGACCGGGACGGCCGCGTGCGGGGCCTGCGCGCCAGGGTGCTGGCCGACCTCGGCGCCGCGTACATGTGGCTCACGCCGATCGTCCCGACCCTCACCCCCCTCATGATCCAGGGACCGTATGAGGTGCCGGCGCTCAGCTGCGAGCTCCTCGGCGTGCTGACCACCACCTGCCCTACCGGCGCGTACCGGGGCGCCGGCCGGCCGGAGGCCAGCTACTACCTCGAGCGCGCGATGGCGCTCGTGGCGGACGCGACCGGCGTCGATCCCGCCGAGGTCCGGCGGCGCAACTTCATCGCGCCGGAGAAGTTTCCGTACAAAGCAGCGAGCGGCGCGCACTACGACAGTGGAGAGTACGCGAAGCCGCTCGAGGAGGCGCTGCGCCTCGCGGAGTACCCGCGGCTCCGCGCGGAGCAGCAGACCGCGCGCGCGCAGGGGCGCCTCGTCGGGATCGGCATCGCGAGTTACGTCGAGATCTGCGCGTTCGGTCCGTGGGAGCTCGGGACCGTGCGCGTCAACAAGGACGGCAGCGCCACGGTCGTGACGGGCACGTCGCCGCACGGCCAGGGGGACGCGACCGGGTTCGCGCAGATTGTCTCGGACGCGCTGAGCATCCCGATCGAAGACATTACGGTGGTGCACGGCGATACGCTCCTGGTCCAGCAGGGCGGCGGGACGAGCGGCAGCCGCAGCATGGCGCTCGGCGGCTCCGCGGTCCACCTCGCCGCGTACGACGTGCGCGAGCAGATTCTCGGCGTCGCCTCGCTCATGCTCGAAGCGGCGAAGGCGGATCTCGTGCTGGCCGACGCCACGGTGGCGGTCCGCGGCACCCCGGCGCGGGTCGTGACCGTGGCGCAAGTGGCGACCGCCGCGTACAACGGCGAGCACGTGCCGGCGGACCAGGATCCGGGACTCGAGGCGACGGCGCGGTTCAAGTCGCAGGGCACGACGTTTCCCTTCGGGACCCATGTGTGCGTCGTGGAGATCGATCCGGAGACGTACGTGCCCCGGATTACCCGGTACGTCGCCGTCGACGACTGCGGCCGGGTGATCAATCCGCTCCTTGTCGACGGTCAAGTCCACGGCGGCATCGTGCAGGGCGCCAGCCAGGCGCTGCTCGAGGCCGTCATCTACGACGACGCCGGGCAGCTTGTCACCGGGACCCTGGCCGAGTACGGGATCCCCAAGGCCGATTTCATGCCGCGCGTGACGCGCGGCGTCTCGGTGACGCCGACCCCGCGAAATCCGCTCGGCGCCAAGGGCGTGGGGGAGGCGGCGACGATCGGCTCGACGCCGGCGGTGGTCAACGCCGCGGTGGACGCCGTCGCGCATCTCGGGGTGAAGCACCTCGACATGCCGCTCACGCCGGAACGGATCGCCACCGCGGTGCGGCGCGCGAGGGCGTAGCACCGCGTCGACGCGGCCGCGGGTCTCCGAAACGCCGTGTCCCCCACCCGGCATCAGTCCCTTGGTCCTTTTGGGCCATCCGCACGGCCCACGCAGAGGGTGCGTGGGCCGTTTTTCCTATCCCCGGCCCATATACGGAGGTGCGCGTTATATGGTAGGGTGTTTTGTACGATTTGTCGGGTGCGCCCGGGGAACGCGGGCGCCGGGGTCAGACACGGGACGGTCCCAGTGAGGACGTACGGTCGACAAATGGCAAACCTGGGGTAACCCAGGGACGCAAAGCTGCCGGACCTCCACGGGGGGTAGCGGGGTTGCCGACGCCGGAGACGTGACGGGACGTGCCGGCTGTTTTCATGTCTGCGCCGGCTCCCCGCGACAGCAGCGCAATGGCAGACGACACCGATCGGCCGGTCACAAGGACCAGTGATCCCGATACGCCACATGCCCGGGTTGCGCGCGCGTGCCTCGATGGCTGTCGCACGCGGCGCGCGCCGTCTCATGGACTCGCGTGAACCTCTGCATGTCGACGTGGCGTAGCGAACGGCGAGCGCTCGGGGAAACTTGGAGACCGCTGTGGTCCTCCGCAGTCGTCGTCACGCTGGTGGTGTCGCTCGCGGGCGCGGGGCTCGTCGTACCCGCGGAGGCGCAGAGCTGCATCTCCAACGGCATGGGCACGACGGACTGTGAAGTGCCGACCGGCAACTTCACGTACAACACCGCGATCACCGACACGAATCTCGTCATCAACACGACCAGCCCCAACAACGGGACCCTGACGCTCGGCGGGACTAACACCCAGACCCACACGACGATCGACGCCGGCCAGGTCGACGTCAGCAGCGCCGCCAACCTCGGCGGCTCGGGAGCCGGCCTCACCCTGACGATCGGCGGCTCGCAGGCGGGTGGGGGCAACGCGTTCGGGAACCTGCTCGAGACCACCGGGTTCACGTGGAACGGGAGCCTCACGACCGGGGGCACGGGCGGGGACCTGAGCGCGAGCGCCGGGCAGTCGGGGACGTTCACCGGCAATATCAACAACGCCGCGGCGCTGGACGTCGGGAGCAACGGGAGCGGGACGTTGACGCTGTCGGGGATCATCAGCGGGGCCGGGGCGCTCACGCTGAACGCCGGGACGCTGGTCCTCTCCGGGACGAACACGTACACGGGCGGGACGACGATCACGGCCGGGAACCTGCAGATCAGCGCGGACGCGAACCTGGGCAACACGGTCGAAACAGTCACGCTGAACGGCGGCACGCTCATGACGACGGCGACGTTCGCGTCGGCCCGGAACATGACGCTCGGCGGCGGCGCGTTCAGTCCGAACAGCGCGACGACACTGACGCTGTCGGGCGTGCTGAACGGTGCCGGCGGGTTGACGCTGAACGGCGCGGGGACGCTGGTGCTCTCCGGGACGAATACGTTCACCGGCAGCGTCACGGTCACGGTCGGCTCGCTGAAGTTCGGCGCCGACAACGACCTGGGCAACGCCGCGAACACGCTGATCCTCAACGGAGGCACGCTGGTTCCCACCGGAAACTTCACCTCGGCGCGGGCGGTCACGCTGGGCGGCGGCACCTTCGGCCCCACCGCGCTGGGTCTTCTAACGCTCTCTGGGGTCGTGAGCGGGAGCGGCGCGCTGATCATGAGCAACGCTGGCCGGGTGGTGCTCACCGGGACGAACACGTACACCGGTGGCACGACGATCATGGCCGGCACGCTGCAGGTGAGCGCCGACGCGAACCTGGGCAATACGTCGGGGGCGGTGACGCTAAGTGGTGGCGCTCTGGACACCAGCGGGACGTTCACCTCGGCGCGGAACGTGACGCTCGGAGGGGGCGCGATCACCCCGAGCGCGGCAACGACGTTGACGCTCTCCGGCGTCCTGAGCGGCAGTGTGGGGCTGACGTTCAACGCGGCGGGGACGCTCGCGTTGTCCGGCGCGAACACGTTCACGGGTGCGGTGACTGTCACCACCGGCACCCTGGACATCAGCGCGGACAACAACCTCGGCGCCGCGGCCAACGCGGTGATGCTCAACGGGGGAGCGCTGGAGAGTTGCCGGGACGTTTACCTCCACGCGCGCGGTGACGCTCGGCGGTGGGGCGTTCAGCCCGGACAGCGCGACGACGTTGACGCTGTCGGGCGTGCTGAGCGGCAGCGGGGGGTTGACGCTGAACGGCGCGGGGACGCTCCTGCTCTCCGGGACGAACACCTACACGGGCGGCAACACCATCGCGGCCGGCAACCTGAGCGTGAGCGCGGACAACAACCTCGGCGCTGCGGCCAATATCGTAACGCTGAACGGTGGGGCGCTCGAGGCGACAGCGACGTTCAGCTCGGCGCGGAATATGACGCTGGGGGGCGGGGCGTTCCAGCCGGACAGCGGCGACACGCTGACGCTGTCGGGCGTGATGAGCGGCGCCGGCGGGTTGACGCTGAACGGCGCGGGGACGCTGGTCCTCTCCGGGACGAATACGTTCACCGGCGGCGTCACGATCACGAGCGGCACCCTGCAGTTCAGCGCCGACAACAAGCTCGGCAACGCCGCGAACACCATCACGCTGAACGGCGGCACGTTGTGGTACACGGGAGGGAGCTTCACGGAGGCGCGGAACGTCACGCTCGGCGGCGGCACGATCAACACCGGGAACAACGGGTTCACCCTGTCCGGGGTCCTCAGCGGGTCCGGCGGGCTGACCGTGACCGGCAACAGCACCCTGACACTGTCCGGGACTAGCAACACCTACACCGGAGGCACAAACATCAGCGGCGCCGCGACGACCCTGTCCGTGAGCTCGGACGCTAACCTCGGCAACGCCGCCGGCGCGGTGACGATTAACGGCACGCTGAAGACCACGGCGACATTCTCGTCGGCGCGTGCCTTCACGGCCGGCACCATTCGTGCCGAGCGCGGGGACGACGCTGACGCTGTCCGGAGTGATCAGCGGGTTTTCGCTCACGCTCAACGGCCCCGGGACGCTGGTGCTGTCCGGAACCAACACCTACAACGGCGGGACACGGATCTTCGGCGGCACGCTGCAGGCCAGCGCCGCGGCAAACCTGGGCGACAAACGTGGTATTCGGACTGGACCTTGCCGGAGGCACGTTCCAGAGCACCGGAACGTTCACCAGCTCGGGCTCGGATTCGTTCGCGGGCGGCACGATCAGTCCGAACGCGGGCACGACGCTCACGCTGTCGGGCACGGTGGGCAGCTCCAGCGGGCTGCTGTTGAACGGCGCCGGGACGCTCGTGCTCTCGCATTCGAACACCTACACCGGCGGCAACACGATCACCGCCGGCACGTTGAGCGTCGGGGCGGACAATAACCTCGGCGCCGGTGCGAACGGCATCACGCTCAACGGCGGCACGCTTCAAGCCACCGCGACCTTCACCTCGGCGCGGAACGTGACGCTCGGCGGCGGGACCCTGAGTCCGAACAGCGGGACGACGCTGACGCTCTCGGGGTTGCTCAGCGGCGGCAGCGGGCTGACACTGAACGGGGCGGGCACGCTGCTCCTCTCCGACGCCAGCAACAGCTTCACCGGCAACGTCACGATCACGGCCGGCAACCTGAGCGTGGGGGCCGATGCCGATCTCGGCGGCGGGGCCAACACCATCACCCTCAACGGCGGGGCACTGGAGGCGAACGCAACGTTCGCATCGGCGCGGAGCGTCACGCTCGGCGGCGGCGCGTTCCAGCCGGACAGCGGAGCCACGCTGATGCTCTCGGGGTTGCTCAGCGGCGGCAGCGGGCTGACACTGAACGGGGCGGGCACGCTGCTGCTCTCCGACGCCAGCAACAGCTTCACCGGCAACCTCACAATCACGGCCGGCAACCTGAGCGTGGGGGCCGACGCCGACCTCGGCAATGCCGCGAACACCGTGACATTGAACGGCGGCACGCTCCAGACAACCGCGACGTTCAGCTCGGCGCGGAACGTTACGCTCGGCGGCGGGACCCTGAGTCCGAACAGCGGCACGACGCTGACGCTCTCAGGTGTGTTGAGCGGGTCCGCTGGGCTGACCTTCAACGACAGCGGGGCCACACTCGCGCTGTCGGGGACCAACACGTTCACCGGTGGCGACACGCTCACGGCCGGTATGCTGCAGGTGAGCGCCGACGCGAACCTCGGGGCGGCGGCGAACGCGGTCACCCTCAACGGCGGCACGCTCCAGACAACCGCGACGTTCAGCTCGGCGCGGAACATCACGCTCGGCGGCGGGACCCTGAGTCCGAACAGCGGCACGACGCTGACGCTCTCAGGTGTGTTGAGCGGGTCCGCTGGGCTGACCTTCAACGACAGCGGGGCCACACTCGCGCTGTCGGGGACCAACACGTTCACCGGTGGCGACACGCTCACGGCCGGTACGCTGCAGGTGAGCGCCGACGCGAACCTCGGGGCGGCGGCGAACGCGGTGACGCTCAACGGCGGCACGCTCGTGACGACCGCGACGTTCAGCTCGGCCCGGAACGTGACGTTCGGCGGCGGGACCCTGAGTCCGAACAGCGGGACCACGCTCACGCTGTCGGGCGTGCTGAGCGGGTCCGCCGGGCTGACCTTCAACGACAGCGGGGCCACGCTCGTCCTATCGGGGACCAATACGTTCACCGGGGGCGACACGCTCACGGCCGGCACGCTCAGCGTGAGCGCCGACGCGAACCTCGGGGCGGCGGCGAACGCGGTGACGCTCAACGGCGGTACGCTCCAGACGACCGCGACGTTCAGCTCGGCCCGGAGCGCGACGCTCGGCGGCGGGACCCTGAGTCCGAACAGCGGGACCAAGCTCACGCTGTCGGGCGTGCTGAGCGGCGGCGCGGGGCTGACGCTGAACGGGCAGGGAACGCTCGCCTTGTCTGGGACCAACACGTTCACCGGCGGGGTCACGGTGACGGCCGGCACATTGAGCGTGAGCGCCGACGCAAACTTCGGCGCGGCCGCGAACGCGGTGACGTTGAGCACCCCGTTCAGCATCCTGCAGACCACCGCGACGTTTAGCTCGTCGCGGAACGTCACCGAGGGTGGCGCGGTCATCGCCCCGAACGCCGGGACGACGCTCACGCTCTCGGGCGTCGTAAGCGGAAGCGCCATGCTGACCCTCAATGGCGCCGGGACGCTCGCCCTCTCCGGGACCAACACATACACGGGTGGAACGGTGATCGAAGCGGGCACGCTGAGCGTCGGCGCCGACAACAATCTGGGCAACGCCAGTTGGGGCGTGACGTTGGAAGGCGCGACGCTCGCGACGACGGCGACGTTCACGTCCGCGCGCACGGTTACACTGTTCGGCGGCGGCATCTTCGCCCCGGGCGTGGGAACGACGTTCACGCTCTCGACCGCCGTGGCGGGGAGCGGCGGGCTGACCCTGAACGGCGCCGGGACGCTCGCGCCGTCCGGGGCGAACACGTTCACCGGCGGGGATACGCTGACGGCCGGCACGCTGAGCGTCGGCGCGGATAACAACCTGGGCGCCGCGGCGAACGCCGTGACGTTCAACGGAGGGACGCTGGCGACGACGGGGACGTTCACGTCAGCCCGGACGGTGACGGCGGGCGCAGCCGGCGGCGCGTTCACGCCCAGCGGCGGGACGACGCTGACGCTCTCGGGGACGCTGAGCGGCACCGGGGCGCTGGCGCTGAACGGAGCCGGGATGGTCCTGCTGACCGGAACCGCGAACGGTGCCACGGGGACGTTTACGGTAGCAAGCGGGACGTTGGAAGTCGGCAGCGCCGCGATCCCCGGAGTCACCTACGGCGGGAACGTCGCGGTGCAGGCGGCCGGGACGCTCGCGGGCCACGGCACGGTGAGCGGGAACGTCACGAACGGCGGCACCGTCGCACCGGGCGGGACGATTGGGACGCTGACGGTGAATGGGAACTACACGCAGGGCGCGGGCGACACACTCTCCATTGAAGCGAACCCGACGACGTCGAGCGAGCTGGTGGTGACCGGCTCGGCGTCGCTCGGGGGCACGCTCGCGCTGACGTTCGATGCGGGGACGTACCTCCAGGGGACGGTGTACCCGATCCTCACGGCCGCGGGGGGTGTGGCCGGGGCGTTCGCGGCGCTCACGGAGGGCGGAGCAAGCATCGGGTCGCTGACACCGGCGCTGAACTACATGGCCAACGAGGTCGACGTGACCCTCTACGGGCAGCTGTGCACGGGAACGGACCCTCTGGACTGCGAGATCCCGTCGGGCGCGACGCTGCCGTGGTCGACCCAGATCACCGCGACGACGTTGGACGTGAACACCCAGAGCCCCAATAGCGGGACGATGATGCTGACGAACGCGGCGAACCAGCAGACGACGATGAACGTGATCGCCGGGACGCTCAGCGTGAGCGCGGCCGGGGATCTGGGGTCCGGGACGGGGGCGCTCACACTAGGGGGGACGCAGGCGGGCGGCGGGGCGACCGGCGCGACGCTCTCGATGACGGGCGGGATCTCCTGGGCGGGGAGCATCACGACGGCGGGGACGGGTGGCACGCTGCTCGTGAGCAACGGCCAGACGAGCACGCTGTCGGGGAACGTCGCCGACGCGGCGGGGCTGACGGTCGGGGATGCGGGCGACACCGGAGCGCTGACGCTGTCGGGGATCATCAGCGGCGGGGGCGGGGTGAGCGTCGGCGGCGGCACGCTCACCTTGAGCGGGACGAACACCTACACCGGCGGTGCCGCGGTCTCGGCCGGGACGCTCAGCGTCAGCGCCGACAACAACCTGGGCAACGCCGCGGGCGCCCTGGTGCTGAACGGCGGGACGCTCGCGACCACCGCGACGTTTGCGTCGGCCCGCGCGGTCACCCTCGGCGGCGGCACCCTGAGTCCAAATAGCGGGACGACGCTGACGCTGTCGGGCGTGCTGAGCGGCGGCGCGGTGATCCTCAACGGCGCCGGCACGCTGGTGCTCAGCGGGATGAACACGTATGCGGGCGGCACGACGCTCACGGCCGGCACGCTGGAGGTGGGCGCCGACAATAACCTCGGGGGGGCCGGCGCGGTCGCGCTCAACAGCGGTGCGCTCGTGACGACCGCAACGTTCAGTTCCGCGCGGAACGTGACGCTGGGCGGTGGGACCCTGAGTCCAAGCGGCGGGACCACGCTGACGCTGTCGGGCGTGCTGAGCGGGTCCGTTGGGTTGACCTTTAACGACAGCGGGGCCACGCTCGCGCTGTCCGGCGCCAACACGTTTACAGGCGGGGTGACCGTCACCGCCGGGACCCTGGACGTCAGCGCCGACAACGCCCTCGGCGCCGCGGCGAACACCGTGACCCTCAACGGCGGCACGCTCGAGAGTTCCGGGACCTTTACCTCGGCGCGAGGGATCAGCCTTAGCGGTGGGGGGATCAGCCCGGACGGCGGGACGACGCTGACGCTGTCGGGGGTACTGAGCGGCGCCGGGGGGGTGAGACTGAACGGCGCGGGAACGCTCGCCCTCACGAACGCCAGCAACAGCTTCACCGGCAACGTCACGATCAGCGCGGGCACCCTGAGCGTGGCGGCGGACGCCGACCTGGGCAACGCGGTCAACACGGTGACGCTCAATGGCGGGGCGCTCGTGACGACGGCGACGATCAACTCGATCCGGACGGTGGCGCTCGGCGGCGGGGCGATCAGCCCGGCCGCGGCGACGACGCTGACGTTGAGTGGAACGATGAGCGGCGCCGGCGGGCTGACGATGAGCGGTGCGGGGACGCTAGTGCTCAGCAATTTCGGGTCGTTCACGGGCGGCGTGACGGTCACGAGTGGGACGCTCAGCGTCATGAGCGACTCGAATCTCGGCAACGCCGCGAACTCGGTGACCCTCAACGGCGGCACGCTACTGGTCTCACAATCATTTAGCTCTTCGCGGGCGGTCACGCTGGGGGCGAGCGGCGGGACGATCAACAACGGGAGCAGTGCCGGCGGGCCGACGCTCTCGGGGGTGATCTCGGGGAGCGGCGCGTTGACGCTCGTTGGGACGGGCACCACGACGCTGAGTGGGGCCAACACCTACTCGGGCGGGACCACCGTGAGCGCGGGGACGCTGCAGGGGACGACGGCGAGCCTGCAGGGTGCCATCACGAACAACGCGGCCGTCATTTTCAATCAGGCGGGCAGCGGCACGTACGCCGGGGCGATGAGCGGGACCGGGAACGTGACGGTGACCGGTCTTGGCACGAACACGGTCACGTTCTCGGGGACGAGCACGTACACGGGCGGCACGACGGTCACGTCGCACCTCACGCTCAGCGTGGGGGCGCCGAGCAACCTCGGAGCGGCGTCCGATACGTTGACGCTGAACACCGGGACGCTGCTGATCAACTCGGCGGGGTTCGGAACCCTGGCGCAATCCATCACGCTGAGCGGAGGCCAAGACACCGTCGACAACGGTGGATTCACCCCCACCCTGGCGGGAATCATCTCGGGGATCGCAAACGTGACGTTCCAGGGAGCGGGGACCACGACGCTGAGCGGGGCGAACACGTACTCGAACGGCACGACGGTCAGCGCGGGGACGCTGCAGGGAACGACGACAAGCCTGCGGGGCAACATCACGGACAACGCAGCGGTGACGTTCAACCAGGCGGGGAGCGGGACGTACGCCGGGTCGCTCTCCGGGACTGGGAGCGTGACGGTGACGGGCGGCGGCACGCTCACGTTTACCGGGGGGAACAGCTACGCCGGCGCGACGTCGATCACGAACGCGACGCTGAGCGTGGGCAGTTTCAGCAATCTCGGGTTCGGGGGATTGACGTTCAACGGCGGGACACTGTCGATCACCGGGCCGTCGTTCTCGTTGTCGAATTCCGCGACAACGCTGGCGGGCGCCGGCACGATTAACAACAACGGCTTCAACGCGGCGTTTGGGGAGGCGATCGTGGGGTCCGGGAGCCTCACGCTGCTCGGGATGGGCACCACGACGCTCACCGGGACGAACACGTACACGGGCGGAACCACGGTGAGCGCGGGGACGCTCGAAGGAACGACGACGAGCCTGCAGGGCGCCATCACAGACGACGCGGCGGTCATCTTCAGTATGGCCAACGGCACATACAGCGGGGTGCTGAGCGGGCCTGGGAACGTGACCGTCACAGGCTTTGGCACGGTTACGTTTTCCGGGACAAACTCCTACACGGGCGGGACCACGGTTTCCTCAAACGGCACGCTGAGCGTGAGCAGTTTCAGCAATCTCGGCGGCCCACCCGGCGGTTTGACGCTGAACCAGGGGACGCTGTTGATCAACGCGGCCGGGTTCGGAACGTTGCCGCAGGCGATCACGTTGAGCGGGTCCCTGAACACCATCAACAACGGTGGATTCAACGCCACACTGTCAGGAGTCATTACGGGCGGCGGTGTGACGTTCCAGGGCGCGGGCACAACGACGCTGAGCGGAGCCAACACTTACTCTGGCGGGACAACCGTGAACGGAGGAACGCTGCAGGGCACGACGACGAGCCTGCAAGGCGCCATTGCAGACAACGCCGCCGTCGCCTTCAATCAGGCAGGAAGCGGCACGTACGGCGGGGTGCTGAGCGGGCCGGGCACGGTGACGGTGACCGGCGGCGGTGCCGTCACGCTCAGTGGGTCGAATTCCTACTCGGGCGGGACGACGCTCACGAACGCGACGCTGAGCATCGGCGCCGACAACAACCTCGGCAACACCATTGGCAACCTGACGCTGAACACCGGGACGCTCGTGACGACCGCGACGTTCACCTCGACCCGTCATGTCACCTTGGGCGGCGGGCAATTCAGCCCGAACGCGGGGACGACGCTGACCCTCAATAATACGGTGAATGGCATGGGCTCTCTGATCCTCAACGGGGCCGGGACGGTGGTCCTTTCCACTGGCAATATCTTCACTGGCGGCGCCACCGTGACGACCGGCACGCTGAGCGTGAGCGCGGACAACAATCTCGGCAACGCCGCCAACGTGGTGACCCTCAACGGGGGCGCGCTCGTGAGCACCGCGACGTTCAGTTCGGCGCGGAGCATCACGCTGGGCGGTGGGCAGTTCAGCCCCAACGTCGCGACGACGCTGACGCTGTCGGGCGCGCTGGGCGGCGCCGGCGGGCTGACGCTGAACGGGGCGGGGACCGTCGTCCTGTCCGACGCGAGCAACACTTACACGGGCGGGAACACGCTGACGGCGGGGACGCTGAGCGTGGGAGCCGATGCCGACCTGGGCGCCGCAGCGAATGGCGTCACCTTGAGTGGTGGCACGCTGGCGACGACGGGGACGTTCACGTCGGCGCGGACGGTGACGACGGGGGCGGGGGGCGGGACGTTCACGCCGAGCGGCGGGACGACGCTGACGCTGTCGGGGACGCTGACGGGCAGCGGGGCGCTGGCCCTCAACGGCGCCGGGATGCTGCTCTTGACCGGCACCGCGAGCGGCGCCACGGGGACGTTTACGGTGACGAGCGGCACGCTGGAAGTGGGGAGTGCCGCGATCCCCGGCGTGACCTACGGCGGCAGCGTGGCGGTGCAGGCAGGCGGGACGCTGGCCGGGCACGGCACGGTGAGCGGGAACGTGACGAACGGCGGCACGGTAGCGCCGGGCGGGACGATCGGGACGCTGACGGTGTCGGGGAACTACACGCAGGGCGCCGGTGACACGCTCTCCATTGAAGCGAACCCGGCAACCTCCAGCGAGTTGGTGATCAGCGGCTCGGCGTCGCTCGCGGGAACGCTGGCGCTGACGTTCGATGCGGGCGCGTACACGGCGCTGACGCAGTACACGATCCTGACGGCGGCCGGGGGTGTCTCGGGCACGTTCGGGACCCTGACGCTGGGCGGTGTGAGCCTCGGCCTCCTGACGCCGGAATTGACCTACCTGGCGAACGCGGTGAACGTGACGCTGGAGCCGGGCGCGTGCACGGGGCCGGACCCGCTGGATTGTGAAGTGCCGACCGGTGGGACGCTGCCGTGGGCGACGCAGATCACGGCGACGACGTTGGACCTGAACACGCAGAGTCCGAACAGCGGGACGATGGTGCTGTCGAACGCGGCGAACCAGCAGACGAGCACCAACGTGATCGCGGGCACCCTCAGCGTGAGCGCGGCGGGGAATCTGGGGGCGGCGCTGGGGGCGCTGACGCTGGGCGGGACGCAGGCAGGCGGCGGGGCGACGAACGGGACGCTGTCGATGACGACGGGCCTCGTGTGGGCGGGGAGCGTCGCGACGGCGGGGGCGGGCGGGACGCTCTTGGTGAGCACCGGGCAGACGAGCACGCTGTCGGGGAACATCGCGAACGCGGCGGGGCTGACCGTTGGGGATGCGGGTGATGTCGGGGCGCTGACGCTGTCGGGGACGATCAGCGGGGCGGGCGGGGTGACCGTCGGCGGCGGGACGGTCGCGCTGACGGGGACGAACACGTACCAGGGCGGCACGACGCTGAACGCGGGGACGCTGGATGTCAGCGCGGACAGCAATCTCGGGAACGCGGCGGGCGGGGTGACGTTCAACGGCGGGACGCTGCTGGTCACGGCGGGGACGTTCGGGAGCTCGGCCCGGGCGATCGCGGTGCCGGGGACGGGGACGCTCAGCGTGGGATCGTTCAACACGGTGTGGTCGGGGGTGATCTCGGGGAGTGGAACGCTGACGGTGCTGGGCGGGGCCACGACGACGCTGACGGGGACGAACACGCTGACGGGGACGCTGCAGGTGAGCGGAGGCACCCTGAGTATCGGCACTCCGAGCAACCTGGGGGCCGGCTCGGCGACGCTGGCGCTGAACGCGGCGACACTGCTGATCAGCGGAGCGGGGTTTGGGACCGCGGCGCAGGCAATCACGGTGAGCGGAGGGAGCACGCTCAACAACGGCGGCAACGCCGCGGCGTTCTCGGGAGTGATCTCGGGAAGCGGCGGGCTGACGCTGGCGGGCGCGGGGACGACGACGCTGTCGGGGGTGAATACGTACACGGGCGGGACGACGCTGACGGCGGGAACGCTGAGCGTGAGCGCGGACAGCAATCTCGGCAACGCCGCGGGTGGACTGACGCTGACCGGGGGGACGCTCCTGACGACGGCCCCGCTCACGTCGGCGCGGACGATCGCGCTGAACGGTGGGGGGACGCTCAACAACGGCGGCAACGCGGTGACATTCTCGGGGGTGATCTCGGGGAACGGCGGGCTCACGGCGTCGGGCGCGGGGCCGACGACGCTGAGCGGGATCAATACGTACACCGGCGGGACGACGGTGACGGGCGGGACGCTGAGCGTGGGCAGCGACAGTAACCTCGGGAACGCCGCGGGCGGCGTGACGCTGAATACCGGGACGCTGGCGATCAACAGCGCGGGCTTCGGGGCCTCGGCGCGAACGATCGCGCTGAACGGTGGGGGGACGCTCAATAACGGCGGCAACGCCGTGACGTTCTCGGGGGTGATCTCGGGGAACGGCGGCCTGACTGCGGCGGGCGCAGGGACGACGACGCTGAGCGGAGTGAACACGTACGCGGGCGGCACGACGATCGAGGGCGGGGCCATGGTGAGCGTGGGGGCCGACGCGAACCTCGGAGCCGGGGCCGGCGGGATGACGTTCAACAACGGGGCGCTGGCGACGACCGGTACGTTTGCGTCGGCGCGGACGGTCACCGTGGCCGCGGGGGGTGGGACGTTTACCCCGAACGCAGGGACAACGCTGACATTGTCAGGCACACTCAACGGCACCGGCGTGCTGGCGCTGACGGGACCGGGGACGGTGGCGCTGACGGGGAACGGCAGCGGCGCGACGGGGACGTTCACGGTGACGAATGGGACGCTGACGGTCGGCACGAGCGCGACGCCGGGGGCGGTGTACGGCGGGAGCGTGACGGTGCAGGCCGGTGGAACGCTCACGGGCTATGGGGCGGTGGGGGGCAGCGTCACGAACGCCGGCACGGTGACGGCAGGCGGGACGCCGGGGACGCTGGGGACCCTCGCGGTGACGGGGAACTACACGCAGGGAGGCGGCGGCACGCTGGGGATCGAGGCGAACCCGGCGACGGCGAGTGAATTGGCGGTCACCGGCGCGGCGTCGCTCGGCGGGGCACTGGCGCTGACGTTCGACGCGGGGGCGTACACGGCGGGGACGGCGTACACGCTGTTGACGGCGGCGGGGGGTGTGTCGGGGACGTTCGGGTCGCTCACGCAGCGAGGAGCGAACATCGGGGCGCTCACCCCGGAGTTGACCTATCAGGCGAATGCCGTGGAGTTGACACTGATAGCGGGCGCCTGCTCCGGCAGCCCGGTGCTGGACTGCGAGGCGCCCCCGAATAGTCAACTGCTTTGGGGGACGCAGATCACGGCGACGACGCTGGACCTCAACACGCAGAATCCGAACGACGGGACGCTGGTCCTCACGGCGAACAACAACCAGCAGACGAGCACGAACGTCATCGCCGGCACGCTGAGCGTGAGCAATGCGGGCCAACTCGGCTCGGCGGTGGGCGCGCTGACGCTGGGCGGCACGCAGGTGGGCGGCGGGGCGACGACCGGGACGCTGTTCATGTCGACGGGGATCATGTGGGCGGGGAGCCTCACGACGGCGGGCACGGGCGGGACGCTGGTGGTGGCGACGGGGCAGGCGAGCGCGCTGTCGGGGGCCGTCAATGATGCGGCGGGGCTGACGGTGGGGAACGGGGCGAACACGGGGACCCTGACCCTGTCGGGCGTGGTGAGCGGGGCGGGCGGGATCACCGTGGGTGGGGGCACGCTGGCCTTGAGTGGGGTGAACACGTACACGGGTGGGACGACGGTGACGGGCGGCGGGACGGTGAGCGTGAGCACGGACGCGAACCTGGGCAATGCCGCGGGGGGCCTGACGCTGGATAACGGGACGCTCGGACTCGCGGGGGCGGGCTTCACGTCGGCGCGCGGAGTGACGCTGAACGCGGGCGGCGGGACGGTCAACACGAACGGGTTTGCCGGGACGCTATCGGGCGTGGTGGGTGGCGTGGGTGCACTCACGGTAACAGGCGGAGGCACCTTGGTGTTGGGCGGCGTGAACACGTACTCGGGCGGGACGACGGTGACGGGCGGCAGCACGCTGAGCGTAAGTAACGACGGCAACCTGGGTGCCGCGGGGACGGGGCTGACGCTGAATAACGGGACGCTGGCGTTGGCGGGGAACGTGGTATCGGCGCGCGGGGTAACGCTCGGTGCGGGCGGCGGGGCGGTCAACACGAACGGCTTTGCCGGGACGCTGTCGGGAATGATCGGTGGACCCGGCGCGCTCACGGTGACGGGTGGGGGCACGCTCACGCTGAGCGGGGCGAACACGTACGGAGGCGGGACGACGGTCGGGGCGGGCGCGACGCTGATCGGCACGACGACGAGCGTGCAGGGCAATATTGTGAACGCCGGGACGGTCGAGTTCGATCAGGCGGGCGCGGGGACGTACGCCGGGGTGCTGAGCGGGTCGGGCGTGCTGACGCTCATGGGCGGGGGCACGGTCACGCTGAGCGGGACGAACACGTACAGCGGCGGGACCACGGTCGGGGCCGGCACGACGCTCATCGGGACGACGACGAGCCTGCAGGGGAATATCGCGGATAGTGGGACGGTCGAGTTCAATCAGGTGGGCGCGGGCACGTACAGCGGAGTCCTGAGCGGCCCCGGCGCGCTCACGGCAAACGGAGGCGGGACGCTCACGTTGAGCGGGGTAAACACGTACACCGGTGGGACCACCGTCGGGGCGGGCACGACGCTCGTGGGCACGACAGCGAGCCTCCAAGGCAACATTGCGGATAACGGTACCATCGAGTTCAACCAAGCCGGGGCCGGCACGTACGCCGGGGTGCTGAGCGGCCCTGGCGCGCTGATCATTGGCGGTGGCACGGTCACGCTCAGCGGGGCGAGTACCTATACCGGCGGGACGACCATCACCGGCGGCACGCTCGTCGTCGGTGCTGACACGACGGGCAGCATCCTCGGGCCCGTGACGGTCAATGCCGGCGGGACGCTGCGGGGCGCGGGCACCATCGGCGGAGCGGTCACGAACGTCGCGGGGACGGTGATGCCGGGGAGCAGCGGCATTGGAACGCTCACGATCAGCGGGATCTACACGCAGGGGGCAGGCGGCACGTTCGCCACGGAAGTGTCGCCCACCGCGGCATCCAAGCTGAGCATCGGCGGGGCGGCGACGGTCGCGGGAACGCTGACGCTCGCCTTCGATCCGGGCGTGTACACGCCGGGGCAGTACACGTTGTTGAACGCGGCCGGGGGGCTGAGCGGCACGTTCGGGACGGTGGACGCCACCGGCAACCTGTTCGTGCAGTACACGCTCGGCTACACTGCGGACGCGCTGACGCTGACGATCGGGAGCGTGTTCAACTTCAGCGACTTCGCGGAGACGCCGAACCAGATCGCGGTGGCGCGGGTGCTCGATTTGGCGTCCCCGACCGCAAGCGGGGACCTGGCGACGGTGCTCACCGCGCTGACCAGCCTGTCAACGGGGAACCAGGTGCGCGCGGCGCTCGACGCGCTCACCGGGGTGGTGTACACGAATCTCCCCACCGTCACCGCCGAGGACACGTGGTCGGCGATGGATCTGGTCTTCCAGCACCTCAGCGACGTGCAGAGCGGCACCAGTGCGGCCACGCCGGCGCTGACCGCGTTCGCGCCGGGACTCAGCGGCCAGGCGGGACCGGTCACATGGGCCGGCGCCGAACCGGGGGATCCGACGGGATGGCTGACGCCGCTGACCAGCAGCCAGACGCTGCAGGGGACGGCGAACGCGCCGGGGTTCACGAACCAGAGCACGGGACTGCTGCTCGGATACGATCACGCGGCCGGCCCGCGGCTGACGTGGGGATATGCCGCGGGGACGTGGCAGTCCTCGCTCACCCTCGCGAACGGTAATGGGACGGCGGGGATCACCACGGTCGCCGGGGCGGTGTACGGCGGCTACACTGCGGGCGCGTTCGAGGCGCGCGGGCTCGTGGGCTACGGGGTGAACAACTTCCAGACGACCCGGCCGATCAATTTCGGGGATCTGTCCAGGACCGCAACGGCATCGGGAACGGGGAACGAGATCATGGCCGGGCTCGAGGCCGACTACCGGCTGCAGGCGGGGGCGCTGACCGTCCGTCCGACGCTGGGCATCCAGTACGTGCATCTGACGGAGCCCGCGTTCAACGAGTCGGGGGCCGGCTCGATCGATCTCGGGGTCAATGCCGTGACGGCGGATTGGCTGCAGGGCCTCGCGGGCGTCCGCCTCGATTACGCGCAGACGACTGCCGCGGGGACCCAGATCACGTATACGCTGCACGCGGAGTACACGACGCTGGCGACGGAGCCGGTTCCGCAGATTCAGACGCTGCTGCTGGGTGCCGCGTCGGCGGGGCCGTTCCTCACGACGGGCATTACCGCGGCGCCCAACGCGGTCGGGGCGGGGGCCCGCATCACGCTCCACGCCTCCGATCGTTATGATCTCTACGCCGGCTACGACGCGGCATGGAGCAGCAACGAGACCAACCAGACCTTCAGCGCCGGTCTCCTCATCCACTTCTAAGCGCCGCGCACCAGCGGCGGCTATACACATAAATTGTTGGTCAGTCGCGGTTCATCATGCTCGCTCGCCACGGGACAGAGGCACGAAGCCTCCGCCCACGCGCCTCCCTCGCAGCTCCAATCGGCGGCCCCCGTAGGAGGAACCTGCAAATACGCCGTCGAACGCGCGTTCGACCCGAACACATGGTTCGAATGCTGGCTCGGGCCCGACACCGCGGGGGGGCACGTATGACGCTGGAGCAGATACTCGACGCGTATCGAACCCGTTCCCGGTTCGCGCAGCAGTTCACCGCATGGCGCACGTTTCCCGCCAAGCCCGCCCAGTTTGCGGAGTTCCCTGACGAGATAGATCACCGGCTGCGCCACGCGCTCGCCGGCGGCGGCATCACGCGGCTCTACACCCATCAGGCACGCGCCTACCAGGAGGCACGGGCGGGCCGCGATTTCGTCGTCGTCACCCCGACCGCCTCCGGGAAGACCCTCTGCTACAATCTGCCGGTGCTCGACACGATTCTGCGCGGCGGGGGACCACGCGCGCTGTACCTGTTCCCGACGAAAGCGCTCGGCGCGGACCAGGTCGACGAGTTGCAGCAGCTGATCACGGGGCTCGGCGCTGGCATCGGCGCCTTCACCTACGACGGGGACACGCCCGGCGATGCGCGGCGCACGATCCGCGCGGCCGGCCACGTCGTCGTCACGAATCCCGACATGTTGCACACGGCAATCCTGCCGCACCACACGAAGTGGCTGCGGCTGTTTGAGAATCTCCAGTACATCGTGCTGGACGAACTGCACCACTACCGGGGCGTATTCGGCTCTCATTTGGCGAATGTGCTGCGCCGCCTGCTCCGCATCTGCCGGTTCTACGGCAGCACCCCGCAGTTCATTTGCTGTTCGGCCACGATCGGCAATCCCGGAGAGCACGCCGCGCGCCTTATCGGCCGGCCCGTGACCGTGATCGACGAGAGCGGCGCGCCGACCGGCGAGCGAACGATCGCGGTGTACAACCCGCCGGTCGTCAATCAGGAACTCGGCATCCGGCGCGACGCCGTCCGGGAGTCGGTCAGGCTCACCGAGGAACTGCTGAAGGGGCGCATTCAGACGATCTACTTCGCGCGGACACGCCTGCGCGCGGAGCTCTTGACCACATACCTGCGCGACCTCGGGCGGCGTCACCATCTCGACCCCGACGCGATCGTTGGGTATCGGGCGGGCTATCTCCCGACCGAGCGGCGGCGCATCGAGGCGGGGCTGCGCAGCGGGACCGTGCGCGCGGTCGCGGCGACGAACGCGCTGGAACTCGGCATCGACATCGGGCAGCTCTCCGCGTCGGTGCTCGTTGGCTACCCGGGCACGATCGCGAGCACCTGGCAGCAGATGGGCCGGGCGGGCCGGCGGGCCGGGACGTCGTTCGCCGTGCTGGTCGCGACCAGCGGGGCGCTGGATCAGTTCATCGCGACCCATCCGGCGTACCTGTTCGAGCAGCCCGTCGAGGAGGCCCGCATCAACCCCGACAACCTGCTCGTGCTGGCGAGCCACGTGAAGTGCGCTGCGTTCGAACTGCCGGTGCGCGACGGCGAGGAGTTCGGTCCGAACACGCTCCCGGAGATCCTCGCGTATCTCGAGGAAGAGCGCGTGCTGCACCACGACGGCGACGCCTGGCACTACGTCGCCGAAGCATACCCCGCCGAGGAGATCAGCCTGCGCAGCGCGAGCCAGGAGAACGTCGTGATCGTCGACACCACGGAGCCGCGCCCGCGCGTGATCGGCGAGATCGACCTCCCGTCGGCGCCGGCCTTCGTGCACGAGCACGCGATCTACATGCACCTCGGTCAGCAGTATCACGTCGACCGGCTCGACTGGGACGAGCGCAAGGCGTACGTGCGGAAGGTCGACGTCGATTACTATACTGACGCGCAGATCGCGGTCAACGTCCGGGTCCTGGAGGAGTTTGTCGGGAGCGCCGGCGCGGCGCACGGGGAGGCCGTCGTCACGTTCCGACCCACGATCTATAAGAAGCTCCGGCTCGCGACCCACGAGAATGTGGGGTTCGGGTCGATCCACCTGCCCGAAACGACGCTGCATACCACGGCGGCGTGGTGGGTGTTTCCGCGCGATCGGATGCCCGAGCTTGACACGGACGCCCTGCAGGGCGCGCTGCTCGGGGTGGCCCACGCCCTTCAGAACATCGCGCCGCTGTACCTGATGAGCGACCCCCGGGACCTCGGCTCCACCGTCGAGGTGCGCTCGCCGCACACCGGCGCCCCGACGGTCACGCTCTTCGAGCACATCCCGGGCGGCGTCGGCCACGCGGAGCGGCTGTTCGCGCTGCGCCGCGACCTGCTGGACGCCGCGGTGCGGCTCGTCGACGGCTGCGCGTGCGAGCAGGGATGTCCGTCGTGCGTCGGCCCGGTGCTGGAGCTCGGCCCGGAGGCGAAGCGGCAGACGCTGCGCCTGCTGCGAGACGTCTGTGTGCCCGCCTGATCCGTCGCCGGGGGCCGTGTCCGGCGCGCTGAGGGACCGCCTGCGGCGCCTCGGCGCCGGGGGCGTGGGCCGCGCACCGGCGCCCGCCCTCCGCGAGCGTCCGGCCGCGTCGGGCGACGGCCTGGAAGTCGTGCGCGCCACCTATGCGCTGAACCACCGCCACGGCCGGTGCGTGCTCGGCGACGCGCTCCGCTCGCTCGGCGGCGCGGACGCCCCGGATCTCTCGGCCACCGTCTGGCTCGATACCGAGACGACGGGCCTGGCCGGGGGCACCGGGACGTACGCGTTTCTGGTGGGGCTCGCGTATCTCGAGGGGGAGCGGCTCGTCACGGAGCAGCTGCTGCTCAGGCGGTTGAGCGGTGAGCCGCAGCTGCTGACCGTGCTGGCGCAGCGCCTCGAGCGGGCGCGGCGCCTCGTGACCTTCAACGGCCAGCGATTCGACTGGCCGATCCTCGAGGCGCGCTTCGTACTCGCGCGGCGGCGCCCCGCGACGCTCGAGGTGCACACGGACTTGATCCATCCCGCGCGGCGGCTGTGGCACCGCGTGTTCGGGACCCACCGGCTGAGCATCCTCGAGGCGGAGGTGCTGGGCGCACCCCGGCACGGCGACGTCCCGGGGTGGGAGATCCCGATGATCTACGTGGAGTACCTCCGCAGCACGGACCGGGCGGCGCTCGACCCGGTAATCGCCCACAACCGCGCCGATCTGCTCGCGCTCGTCCTGCTGCACGGTGAAGTGGCCCGCGTCCTCCGCACCCCGCACGCCGCCGGCGTGCCGCTGGACTGGGAGGGGACCGGCGTCCTGCTGAGCCGGGAGGGACGCTGCGCGCTCGCGGTCGAGTGCTTCGAGCGGGCCGCCCGCGAGGCGCTCGATCCCGGGGATCGGTGGCGGGTCCTGCGGCGCCTCGCACGAGCGTACCGGGTCGCCGGCGATCCCGCAGCCGCCCGCGCGCGCTGGGAGGCCGAGGCCGCGGCATGGACGCGGCGCGACCGGCTGCGGGCCCACCTGCTCGAGGAGGTCGCGAAGATCCGCGCGGGACGGGGCGATGTCTCAGGAGCCGCGGCCTCGGTCGAAGAGGCGCTGTCGATCGCGGGCGCGCTGCACGGGGGCGGGTTCACGCCGCCCGGGGTGTCACGGCTCGCCGAGCGTCTCCGCGACCGTCTCGCCAGACTCACCGAGCGTCACCGGCAGGCGGCCGCGGGCCTCTAGCGCTCCGATCAGCACCCGCGCCGCGGCCCGCAGGGACGGGGGATCGTCCCCGTACACGGCGAGACACGCCACCGCGTGCGGGAGCCGCGCGAGGGCGTACGGTGCGCCCACCGACACCGCGGCAACCGGCACGGTGATGCGCATCAGGTCGGCCGCGGGCGGGTCTGCGGCCTCGCGCCCGCCCCGGCCGCCGAGCACGACCACCACCGAGCCGGCCTGCAGCCCGTCGAGGCGCGCCGGAGCTGCGGCCGCGGCGTCCCGGCCGACATCGCGCAGCACCGCCGCCAGCCGCTCGGCGGCGTCGCGCGCGTCGTCGGTCACTCCCACGACCGCGACGGGACCCGGCGGGAGCGGAATTACCCCGCGCGCCGGACGCGTCAGCGTGACCGCGGCCTCGGCGACGCGCTCCGCGACCTCCAGGTGGGCCGGAACGCCGACATCGTCGGCGACGCGGTCCACCGCGACCGTGGCCCGTCGGAAAAGCCCGAGCCGCTCCCGGGCGGCGCGAATCCGGGCGGCCGACACTTCGATCCGCGCGCGGGGGATGCGCCCGGTCGACACCGCGTAGCGCACCGCGTCCAGCGCGTCGCGCTGGGCCGCGAGCTCGCCGCACGCGAGGATCACGTCCGCGCCCGCGAGAATGGCCAGGACCGCGGCCTCGCCCGCGGAAAACCGATCCGTGATCGCCCGCATCGCCATGGAGTCCGTGACGATCAGCCCCGAGAATCCCCACTGGACGCGCAGCAGGCCGAGGAGCACCGGGGACAGCGTCGCGGGCCGCTCCGGGTCGAACGCGGGATAGACCGCGTGCGCGGTCATCACGGCGCCCACCCCCGCGCGGACGGCCTCGCGAAACGGCGGCAGCTCGACCGCCTCCAACCGCGCACGCGCATGCGGCACGACCGGCAGGTCGAGGTGTGAGTCGACCGAGGTATCACCGTGCCCGGGGAAGTGTTTCGCGGTCGCGAGCACGCCGGCGGCCTGCGTGGCGCCGATCACCGCGGCGCCGAGCCGGCCCACGAGCGCCGGGTCCTCGCCGAACGAGCGAATGCCGATGACCGGGTTCGCGGGGTTGTTGTTCACGTCCACGTCGGGCGCGAGATTCATCCGGATGCCGACGGCCGCCAGTTCCCGGGCGGCGACCCCGGCGGCCGACGCGGCGAGCGCCTCGCTGCGCGCCGCTCCGAACGCCATCGCACTCGGGAAGTGCGTTGCGCCCTCCCGCAGCCGGACCACGGTCCCGCCTTCCTGGTCCGCGCTGATCAGGAGGGGAGGGCGCCCTGCGGCCGCGGCGATCTCCTGGAGGCTGTTCGTGAGGACGGCGACCTGCCGCGGCGATGCGATGTTCTTCACGAAGAGGATGACGCCGCCGATCCCGTCGTCCTCGATCAATCGGACGACGTCCGGCGCGGGCACGTGGCCCGTAAAGTCCACCATGAACAGCTGCGCCGCGAGGGCGGCCACCGCGTCACGGCTCATCACGATGCCTCGCCGATCATCCGCGGTCCCGGGCCCGAAGCTTGTGCGCCCGCACCCACTCGACCTGCGCCGTGTGATGGCGGGCATGCCACGCGTAGTAGCCCACCGCGCGCCACAGGGGCATGACCTCGCCGGTCCCGGGGTGGTAAAACGACCGGGCGAACGCCTCCGGCGCGAGCGATCGCAGCAGGTAGATCCACCGGCCGTGCAGCGCGTCCAGCAGCCGCAGCGAGAGCTCGACGTCCGCGCGCTGCGCGTCGGGGAGATCCGACCACCGGCTCTCGTCGTAAGGTTTGATCGTCGGACGGTCTTCCGTCAGCGCGAGCTTGAACCGCACGTAGCTGTTGAGGTGGCTGTCCGCGACGTGGTGCACGATCTGGCGGATCGTCCAGTTCCGGTACGCGGTGTCGAGCGCGCGGCCCGAGGCCCCGCCGACCGCCGCCCTGAGCCGCGCCGGCGCGACCTCGAGTTCGTCGATCCAGGCTCCGCGCAGCTGACCGTCGGGCGCCTCCTCCACGGAGTACGGCCCGACGGGAAAGAGCGGCGGCTCCGGCGCGTGGACGTCCGTCATCGCTCTCGAGGTTCCACCCCGGACTTCGGCGGCCCTTCCGTGGACGCCGTCCAGGGTCCGCCGCGCGCCGAGCGGGGCAGGACCGGCTCGCGCCCGCCCGCGAAGAGTACGCGGCCGCACGGCCGGCCGCGGTCGAGCGCACATGGAGGTCCCCATGGCCACCACATCGCTGTACCCGCGCCGCCGTATGGCGTTTCTGCTCGGCGGCTGCGCCGGATGTCTCGACGCCGTCGGCTACCTGACGTTCGGGCTCTTTGTGGCGAACATGACCGGAAACACGGTGCTGTTGGGCGTGTTTACCGGCCACGCCGAGTGGGGCGCGGCCGGCCGGGCCCTGCTGGTCCTCGTCACGTTCTTCGCCGGGGCGATCCTCAGCGCCGTGGTGATGCGCCGCCGCCGTCGGCTCGCCGAGGTGCTCGGCACGGAGACGGTGTTCCTGCTCGCCGCGGCCGCCGTCTGGGTGATCGCGCGCCCGCACCCGCCCACCGCCTTGCCGCAGGCGGCGGCCCTGCCGATCATCGCCCTCCTCGGCGCGGCGATGGGAATGCAAGGGTCGGCGGTGCGGCAGGTCGGGGAGTACCGGCTGTCCACCACGTACGTCACGGGCAATCTAATCAGCCTCGCGGTCGACGCGGCTGGCCTGTTCGCGGAGAAGATCGACGGCGCGCGCGGCGGAACGCCGGCGCGGACGGGGCAGGGCGCGCCCATCTTGTTCGCCGTGTGGGCGTCGTATCTCGCGGGCGCGCTGGTCGGGGGCACCGCGCAGTACGCCGCCGGCTTCGGGGCTGCGCTGCTCCCCACCGCGGTCATCGCCGTGCTCGCAGGGTGGGATCTGCGCCAGCATCCCGCGCCGGGGTAGCGGTCCGTCCGATCGACGACACTCGACACGGGTAGAAGGCCGGGAACAGGCCGCCTGCGCGCCAGTTTGGGACGAATGCCGGTCATTCCCTGCCGCCCGTGATCCAATTCGTCGTCATCGTGGGATCGCCAGACCGCCATGGCGCCGGGGATCATCCCATCAGGCTCAGGAACACGATCCAACGATGTGGCCAGCACTATGGATACCTGCAGCCCCATCGCTGTGTGTAAACAACGTCCATGAGCACGACACCTCGTCTGCGGGAACCTCGATCGTCGTCAGCGCGCCCCTGAACGACGGACCCAAATTTCTCTTTGCAAGCCAACTTGCGCGTCGCCCACGAGTGTTCCCGCGCTGTGCGCCGCCCGGCCGACAGGGTCTGCCGCCGACCGCGTGTGTACGGTTTTGAACAGATGGGTCACGCGCTGGTGTGTTATTTATCCGTATAGAACTTGCTCGTAAGAATCAGGAGGTCCACCATGGCTCGTATGGTAGGAGCGCGGAGTGCTGGGACGCTCAACCAAGCGAAGACACTGCAGGGATACCGATTGGACAGCCTCGACGGGGAAATCGGGAAGGTCAAAGACTTCTACTTCGATGACCGGTACTGGGCGGTTCGGTATCTGATCGCCGACACGGGCACCTGGCTGGCGAGCCGGCAGGTGCTGATCTCTCCACATGCACTGGGCAGCGTGAGCAAAGACGAGCGGCACATCGCCGTCACGCTCACGAAGAAGCAGATCGAGGGCAGCCCATCCTTGGACAGTGACAAACCGGTCTCGCGCCAATTCGAGCAGGACTATTATGGGTATTATGGATGGCCGGCGTATTGGAGCGGCCCGGACATGTGGGGCTCGTACCCCACGATCATGCCGGACCCTGCACTATGGAGAGCGCCGACCCGAGCCGAGAAAGCGTGGGACCCCCATCTGCGGAGCACTCACGCCGTGAGCGGCTACCACATCCAGGCGACCGATGGCGAGATCGGCCACATCGCGGACTTTGTCATCGATGACGCGACGTGGGCGATTCGGTATCTCATCATCGATACACAGAACTGGTGGCCGGGGAAAAAGGTCCTGGTTGCGCCGCAATGGATCGAGCGTGTGAGTTGGGACGAGTCGAAAGTCTTCGTCAATCTCACCCGAGAGGCCATTAGGCGGTCGCCGGAGTACGCGGACGGCTCGCCGCCCACTCGTGAGTATGAGACGGGGCTGTATCGCCATTATGATCGCCGGGGATACTGGGACCAATCGGTAACGCAATCGCAGGCCGACTGAACACCAGGCGCCGTGATTGCGGGTACGATCGTGAGTGAGGGTAGCCGCTCAGAGATCCGCACACAACGGGGGGCTCTGCGAAGGCCGGTCAGCGTCGGACGCCACGCGTGTCATGCTACACGGCGTCGTGGGGTGCCGCCGGTACGTGCCGTACCACCCCGCGCACGGAAGCGTGTCGACGCACCTGCCACGATGTTGTGCGGACAGTTCCCGCCGGGACCGGGTCCCGGCGGGAACTCGCGTCGATCTCAGATCCACTCCAGTCCGCCGCCGCCGCGCGGGTCGGCGCCTCCCACGAGATCGCCGTCCTGAGACAGCATAACGGCCGACACGCGGGCCCGATAATCGCTGACCACCACCCGATGCCCCAGGCGGCCGAGCGCGCGCGCCAGGCCCGACGGGAAGTTGGACTCCACCATCACGGTCCGGGACTCGTGCTGCGTGTGGATGCGGGGCGATGAGATCGCGGCCTGGAGCGGCAGTCCGAACTCGAGCACGGCGAGCAGCACCTGCGTCAGCGCGGTGGTCTTCAGCGCCCCGGCCGGCGACCCGATCGCCATCCACGGACGGCCGCTCCGCAGAATGATGACGGGACCGCCTCCGTGCACCGGCACCGTCCGGGGCGCGAGCGACGCGAGCCGGCCCGGGTGCGGATCGAACATGATCATGTGGTCGTTGTGCACAAACCCGAGGCCCGGCGTGACGATGCCCGACCCGCTCCCGCTGCTGTGCACCCACGAGACGGCGTTCCGCGCACGGTCCACGATCGCGAGGTGGGTCGTCCCTTCGCGCGCCGGCGCGGCGCCGCTGGCGGCCGAGAATTCCCCGCGCTTCACGCGGTCCCGCACGGATGCGACGCGCGCCGGGTCGAGCAGGGCCGCCGCCCCGTTCGGAGATCCCGCGGTCAGCACCCCGGCGGCCTCGGCGAGCGCCCACTGCATCGTGCGTGCGACCACGTCGAGGTAGGCCGGAGAGTTCCAGCCGAGGGAGCGGACGTCGATGCCTTCGAGCACCTGCATGATCAGCAGCAGGATGACGCCGAGCCCGGGCGGGGCGTCGGTCACGAACGTGCAGTCCCGGTACCGGGCGGACGTGGGCGTCCCCAGCGTCGCCGCCGCGTCCCGCAGGTCGTCCGTGGTGAACAGCCCGCCGTGCGCCTCGAAGTCGCGGCCGATCTGTTCGCCGATCTCGCCGTCGTAGAACACGCGCGCACCGTCGCGCGCCACGCGCTCGAGGGTGCGGGCAAGGTCGCGCTGGACGAGCCGCTCGCCGACCCGGAGGAGCCGTCCCTCGGGCATGAAGATCGCCCGCGCGCCGGGCTCGGCCTCGATCTTGTCTGACGGCTGCACGCCCATTGGGTGCGGCAGGAACGGATCCCAGGTCTCGTACAGATACGGGGTCACCACGAGGCCGTCGCGGGCGAGCGCGATCGACGGCTCAAGCAGCGCCGCCCACGGCATCGTCCCGCAGCGCCGGTGAACCTCCTCGAGGCCGCGGACCAGGGTGGGGATGACCGACGCGGCGTGCGTTCGAAGGTTGCGGTCGCCCGCCACGCGCCGGCCGGACCCGACGACGCCTGGAATCGCCCCGCTGGCGACCGGCTCGTAGACGCCGGGCACCGCCCGCGACCCCGACATCGGCGAGGCTTGGATCAGCTCGACCGCGGCGGTGTCGGCGCGGTAGACGAGCAGGTGCCCGCAGCCGCCGAGACTCGCCATCATCGGGTTGGCGACTGTCTGCGCGAAGGCGGTCGCGACCCCCGCGTCCACCGCGTTGCCTCCGCGGGCCAGGATCCCGGCGCCGATCTCGGCGGCGAGGGGCTCGGGACACGCCACCATGCCGGTCGCACCGCTCGTCATCGACCACGCCTCCCGGAACTGATTGCGGTTTCCATCCGCTGACCCTGTATTATTGGGAGGTGGATCGAATGCCTTGTCACACGCGGGGCGCGAACGCGGGACGGCCGAGCTCGACGCGTGCGCGCGGCCTCATGGCGATCGCGTGCGCGCTGCTCGCGGCCGGCCTTCTATCGACACCGTCGCACGCCCAAGTACCGCAGAGTGCGTGGGATCTGCTGGCCCGTCTCGCGACGGAACAGGACACTCCCTCGACGCCCGCGGAGCGCGCATCCAGTCCGTTGCCGGCCGATGCCTCACGCGTCGTGTATCTCGTCAGGCCGTCCGACACGGACGCGCGGATCGATCATTTTCTGAAAGACCACTACGTCATGTACGATCGCGCGGTGCCCCAGAACGGGAAGCTGTTTGTGTTCTTGCCCGGGACGTGGGGCTGGCCGGCGGTGTACCAGTTCGTCGTGGCCGAGGCCGCGCGTGCGGGGTACAAAGCGATCGGGCTCGAGTACCCGGACGATGCAGCCGACCGGAAAGCGAGCGCCGTCGAACAGATCTGCGCGGGCAACACGGACCTCGACTGCGCCGCCCAGGTCCGCTCGATCAGAATTTGGGGCGGCACGGCCGATGGCGTCACCGTCTCTCCCGCGAACGGACTCGAGAACCGGCTCGCGCGGCTGCTCGCCTATCTCGCCGCCGCACACCCGTCCGAAGGGTGGGGCACGTTTCTCGCCGCGGGCCGGGTACAGTGGAGCCTCGTGGCCGTCGGCGGCCATTCGCAGGGCGCCGGAATGGCGGCGTTTCTCGCCAAGCGCTTCGCCGTGGCCCGGGTCGCGCTCTGGTCGGGTCCGACGGACTACATGCCGGCCTCGCACGGGTTTGCCTCGTGGCTGCGCGCGGCAAGCGCCACCCCGTCCGATCGGTGGTACGCGCTGGTCCACCGCGACGAGGCGGGATCGCGCGTCTTCCTGGCCGCCTACGGGGCGCTCGGGATTCCCGGCACCCCGGCCGTCGCCGACACGTCCGTCCCTCGAGACACCCACCAATTCATGGTCACGCTGCCGCCTCGCGGCGGTCCCGAGGAGCCCGTGATGCCGGCCATTGCCTCCGCGGTCCACGGCAGCGTCGCCACAGATCTGCGAACTCCGCTCGATGCCCGCGGCCGTCCAGTCTACGCCCCGGTCTGGCGCGCGCTGATCGGTCCCGAGTGAGACCGGCACACGGGCCGGAGCCTGCCGACTCGAACGGCAGGCGTACCATCGTCCGCAGGGAGTAGTCGAATCCACGGCCGAACGGAAACGCCTGCGTGTACACCGCCGGCCCGGCCTGACGCACCCACGCCAAGAGCGGGGAGGTCGCGCCAGGATCAGGTAGTCGAAGAAGGTCGCCAACCCCTGCGAGAACGAATTGATGCAGGCGTCACGCATCTCGACGCGCTCCCCGCACCGCAGGCGCCGCTTGCGGGCCACTTCGATCCGGTGGCGCGCCTGATCCTTCCCGGACGTCGAGGCGCCGGCGGGGTGCGCGCGACGCGTGACCCGTGGAGGCGGCTCCGTGCGCCTGGTCGTCCTGCCTGGAGACGGCATCGGTCCCGAGATTACCGCGGCCACCGTGGCGATCCTCACGCTCGTCAACGACGCCCTGGCCCTCGGCCTCCGGTTCGAGACGCACGAGGTGGGGCTCGCCCGCCTGCGGCGCGACGGGACGACGCTGCCGGACGAGGTCCTGGACGCGGCGCGCGCCGCGGACGGGATTGTGGTGGGCCCGGCCTCCACCGCCGAGTATCCGCCCCGCGCCGAGGGCGGCATCAACCTCTCGGCCGAGCTGCGCCGGGCCCTGGATCTGTTCGCCAACATTCGACCGGCGCGCTCCCGCGAGGGCGTGGCGTCGTGGGGCCGCACGCCGATCGATCTCGTGATCGTTCGCGAGAACACGGAAGGGTTTTACGCCGATCGCAACATGCACCTCGGATCCGGTGAGTTCATGCCCACCCCGGACCTCGCGCTGTCGGTGCGGAAGGTCACCGCCGAGGGCTCCCGGCGGATCGCGCGGATCGCCTTCGAACTGGCGCGGACGCGCCGGCGGAAGGTCACCGCGGTGCACAAGGTCAACGTCCTGCGGGTGTCCGAAGGCCTGTTCCTGCGCGAGGTGCACGCCGTCGCGGCCTCCCACCCCGACGTCGCGTACGACGAGCAGCTCGTCGACTCGATGGCGGCCTGGCTCGTCCGGGACGCCGCGCGGTTCGACGTCGTGGTGACGACGAACATGTTCGGCGACATCCTCTCCGACGAAGCGTCCGAGCTGGCGGGTGGGCTCGGCCTCGCGGCCTCAATCAACGCCGGGGATGCCCACTGCATGGCCCAAGCCCAGCACGGATCCGCGCCGGATATCGCCGGCCGCGGCCTCGCGAATCCGACGTCGCTCGTGCTGTCCGCGGCGCTGCTGCTGCGCTGGCTCGCGCGCACGCGCGGGGCCGACCGGTGCGCCGTGGCGGCGTGGGCGATCGAGGACGCGGTGGACGCGGTGCTGCGTGAGCCGGCCCGGCGGACGCGCGATCTCGGCGGCCCGCTCGGCACCGCCGCGTTCACCCACGGCCTCGAGGAAGAGCTGCGGGGACGTCTCGCGGGACGGGCGTAGCGTTCCGGATCGCACGCGCACAACAGGGGAGACGGCCGGATCGAGGCACAAGAGACCGACGCGCGGTGGCGAACGCCACACGCGCGCGACCATCGAGGGGTGAGGAGATGCCGGCGGTAAAAGTCGCGCAGGTCAGCGAGATTGCACCGGGCACGGGCAAGGTCGCCTCCACGGGCGGGAAGACGCTCGCCATCTTCAACCTGAACGGCGTCTTCCACGCGATCGACAACGCCTGCACGCATGTGGGCGGGCCGCTTGGCGAGGGACACGTCCAGGGTACGGTGGTCACCTGCCCGTGGCACGGGAGCGAGTTCGACGTGACGACAGGACAAGTGGTGAAGGGGCCCGCGCGCCGGCCCGTCGCCACCTACCCGACGCGGGTCGAAGGGAACGACGTCCTCGTCGACCTCGGCTGACCCGAGGACGGTCCTACGCGCGGCGCTCGCCGTGCCGGTACTCGCGGCACGGCTCGAATCCGAGCGCGCCGTAAAAGTCGAGCAGGATCGTCCAATCCACCACCATCTCGTCCAGTCCGAGACCGGCGAGGTGCAGCACGGCCCGGTCGAGCAGCGCCAGCCCGAGGCGGCGTCCCCGGAGCTCGGGGGAAAGCCCCATCGGACCGAGGCCGCCGGTCGCGCCCGACCGCGCCGCGGCCCACGCGATGCTGGGCCCGATCCAGGCCGATCCGGGATGGAACAGCTGCGCGAACCCGAGCACGTCCTCGCCCCGCACCACACCCATGACGTCGCCGATCGAGCCGCCCCGCTCGAGACACCGCGCGACCGTGTAGCGCCAGCGGCCGGGAAAGGTCTCGTCGAGAAACGCGAGCAGGCCGCCGCGGTCCTGCGGGGTCAGCGGCCGGATCTCGAGATCCGGGTGCGCGACGAGGGCGGCGGACACGGCGTCGGGCGTCTGGTAGCCTCCGAGGGAACGGCGCAGGTCGTACGCCTCGCCGCGAAGCCGGTAGCCGGCCCGCTCAAAGAAGTGTACCGCGGCGGTGCCGGCGGGCACCCCGGGGAAGAAGTGCCCAGGATCGCCGCCGAGCAGGATGTGGCGGCATCGGCGGCCGCGCAGGAACGTCTCGCCCGCCTCGAGCAGTGCGGCGGCGGCGCCCCGACGCTGGGACGCGGGATGCACGGCGAGGATGCTGATCCAGCCGTCTTCGGGCGTCAGGCCGTCCGCGCCGATCGGCACGCGCGCGACTTTGGCGACGCAGAACCCGACGACCCGGCCGTCGGGGCCGGCCCGCGCGATCGCACAGCCGGCGGGGTCGAAGTTGGGATCGTCCACCGTGTTCTGCCGGAACACCGCTTCGCGGAGCGGAAACGCCTCGCCGGCCGCGGCGTTCCAGATATCGACTAAGTCGCGGAGCGGCTCCGAGGTGAGCGGGGTGACGCGGACGTCGGGCCCGGCCATCACCGCGGCCGGCCGCCCGGCCCGCGCCTCACTCGACCCGCACCCCGAGATCGACGTTGAACAGGCGCCGCCACGGGAACTCGACCCGCTCGATCGTGATCTTTCGATGGAAGCTCCGCTCCACCGGCGGGACAAAGACGCGCGCCAGCCAGTCCAGCGTCGCGGTCTGACACGCACCGTAGGCCTCCCCGAGGTCATCGGGCGCCGCCGCAGGGAACTTCGGCAGCACTTCCGCCGCGAGTCGTTGGCGGATCTCCGTCTGGTACGCCCAGTCCTCGAGGAGGCGCAGGATCGTAAACGCCCGGCTCTGCGGATTCAGGGGCAGCAGCGTCTGCGTCAGGACCATGCCGAGCGTGTTGCTGGCCGTGTTCCAGCCGCCGTACGCCCGCGGCTCATCCACCCACGCCGCGGCGAGAAGGCGCGTGATGAGGGTGCGGTCGGCGCCGTTCGCGTACCGGACGTCCGCGAGCCCGCACGGTCCGCGCATCGCCGCCTCGGTGATGCGCTGGAAGAATCCGTCCAGCTCGCGCGCGTCCTGAATGCGCTGGCGCGGCGCCTCGTCCTGCGCCCCCGGGAAGTTGTGAACGAACAGGGTCAGGTCGGCCTCCTCCTCGGTGCGCCGGCAGCCGGCGGTCTCGATGTGGGAGGTCACCGTCTGATCCAGCCCCTGGCCTTCGTAGCGCGGAATGCCCCCGCGGTTGTCCGGATACGAGTACAAGACGCGGACTCTGGGTGAGCCGCCGCGGGCCGCGACCACCACGCGCCCGAGCAGCCGCGCCGTGAGCTCGTCGGTCCCGTACGTCACCCACGCCCGGCGGCCCGCGCCCCGCTCGCGAATCGCCGTGTGCACGGCCTGGAGGTCGCGGCGCGTCCACCCGTACTCCGCGGCGTCGTCCTGGCCGATCAGCAGCGCGTCGAGCACCCCGGCCGCGGCGAGATCCACGAGGCTCAGCAGCACGGTGAGGTTGCGGGCGCGGCGCGACCGCACGTCCCCGAGCACCGTCGGCGGAATCTTCGCCTTCGCCGCATCGGCCTCGCCGCGCGACGCGAGGTTCTGGGTCTGTGCGTACCGGTCGGAGTGAAAACTGTAGGTAAAGATCTCGGCCCCGTGGCTCGCCCAATACGTGGGCTCCTCGGTGGCGTCCGAGATCGACGGCAGCCGCATGTTGCTCGCGGCGAGCAGAACGCGCCGGTGCGGCGCCCGCCGCCGGATCTCCTCGAACCGGCCGGTAAAGGAGAGCAGCCGGTCGAGGGGCTCGTGCCCGATCCGCGACGGTACGAGCCCGCCGTAGAGCAGCAGCTCGGCCGACGCGATCAGCGCGTCCGCCTCCCGGGCCGGACCGTCGACCCACTGCCACAGGCGGTCGACGTTCGCGGGCGTCTTGAGGTGGCCGAGCCACTCGCGGGGCGGGGTGAGCACCTCGATCCCGCCGATCCCGGCGAGGGCCAGAAACGCGTCCCGGGTGATCGGACGCCCGTCGGCCGGGAGGAACGCGATCTTCATTTGACCGCCCCGAGCATGATGCCGCGGAGGAAGTACCGCTGCAGGGCGAGGAACACCGCGATCACCGGCACGGTCATCAGCACGGCGCCCGCGGCGATGTACCGCGTGTTCGTCGCGAACTGCCCCGAGAGGTAGAGCAGGCCCACGCCCAGCGGATAGCGGTCGGGCGACTTGAGGACGATCAGCGGCCAGAGAAACGCGTTCCAGTACCCGGTGAACTCGACGATCGCGAGCGTCGCCAGCGCCGGCGCCACGAGCGGCAGCATGACTTGGAGAAAGAGGCGCCCCTCGCTCGCGCCGTCGATCCGCGCCGCGTCCTCCAGCTCCTGCGGGATCACGAGATACGCCTGGCGCAGCAGGAAGATCCCGAAGATGCTGGCCGCGCTCGGGAGGTAGACCGCGGCGTAGGTGTCGATGAGGCGCAGGCGCATCAGGGTCACGAAGTTCAGGATCAGCCCGACGTGCTGGGGCAGCATCAGGCTGGCGATGATCGCGTAGAAGATCGCGTCCCGGCCGGGAAACCGCATGCGCGCCAGGGGATACCCGGCGAGGGCGCTCACGGCGAGCGTGAGCCCGATGCCGACCGCGGTGATGTACACGGTGTTCGCGAAGAAGCGGCCGAGCGGCATCGTGTTCCACACGCCGACGAAGTTGGCGAGCGTCGGCGGGTGGGGGATGAGGACCGGCGGAAACGCGAAGATCGTCCCGCTCGCCCGGAGCGACGTCGCGAGCAGCCAGACGAACGGAAACACGGTGACCACGGCGAGCGCCGACAGTCCGAGATAGTGCCCGGCGGTCCCGAGCGCGCGCCTCCGCTCCGCCGGTCGGACCGCCTCGCGTGCCGGGTCAATAATACGACAGCCCTCCCTGCCGAAGCAGCCGGAAGTTCACGATCGACAGCAGGATCGTGATGACGGCGAGCGCGACCCCGATCGCCGCGGCGTAGCCGAGGTGCAGCGCGCCGAACGCCTGATCAAACATATAGTAGAACAGCGTGTACGTCGAGTACACCGGGCCGCCCCCGGTCATCACGTAGACTTCCTCGAACACCCGCAGCGCCGCGATCGCCGAGAGGGTGCTCGCGAGCAGCACGCTCGGACGCAGCAGCGGAATCGTGACATGCCAGAGGCGCGTCAGCGGCCCGGCGCCGTCGAGGGACGCCGCCTCCTCGTACTCCACCGGGATCGCCCCGAGGCCCGCGAGGTAGATCACCATGTAATAGCCGAGCCCCTTCCACAGGGTGACAAACATCACCGCGTACAGCGCGATCGACGGGTTCGTCAGCCAGTGGATCGGCGCGCCGATCAGGCCCAGGCGGAGCAGCACGTAGTTTACCAGGCCCGACTCGTCGAGGAGCCACCGCCACAGCAGGCCCACGACGACGATCGAGGTCACCACCGGCAGGTAGTACGCCGCGCGGAACCACGCGATCCCTCGCACGGGCCGGCGCACCCACAGCGCGAGCACGATCGAGCAGAACTGGAGCACCGGCACGACCGCCAGGTACTTGACGCTGTTCTCGAGCGCGATCCAGAAATACCGGTCGGACCACAGCTGCGAAAAGTTCGCCATGCCGACGTAGCGGGGCGGGGAGATCACGTTGTACTCGAAGAGGCTGAGCGCCGTGCCGAACACCACGGGGTAGAACGTGAACACGCCGAGCAAGAGGAGCGCGGGCGCGAGGAACAGGTACGCGGTGTACGTCCGGCGGGCGTCCATCGAGGCGGCTACAGCCGCGCATCCCACTCCCGGGCCGCCTCGGCGAGCGCCTGGGCGGGCGTCATCCGGCCGTAGAACGCGTTCTCCACGGCGTCCTGGAACGCGCGAAAGAGCTCGTCGCTGTGGGGGACGACCACGGTCAGGTCCCGCGCGATGCCGAGCTCGCGGGCGGCGATCACCCGTGCCTGGTCCTCCGGCGACGCTCCGCCGCGGGCAAAGAACGGATCGGCCGCGGCCCGGCGCGTCGAGGGGAAGATCACCACCTGGTGGTCGAACGCGAGTTGGTTCTCGTCGTCCGTCATGTACAGCGCGAACGCGACCGCCTGATCGCGGTGGCGGCTGGCCACGGGGACCGTGAGCGCCATCGTCGGCAGGTCCAGGACGTGGCCCTTCCCCAGGGGAGCCGGCGCGACTAGCGTGTCGCGATACACGTCCGGGCTGTCGGTCTTGACGCGCAGCAGAAACTGCGGGCCCGTCGTCAGCATCCCGAGCTGGGCCCCGGCGTACCGCTCCGTGGCCCCGAGATAGCCGTGCAGGAGGGTGTCGTCCGGAAACATGGCGCGCTTGTAGAGATCGACGTACGTGGCCAGCACCGCCACGTACGCCGGCCCCGCGAACAGCGCGTGCTTGCGGTCCGGGCTGAGGATCGGCAGGCCTTCCTCCTGGAACATCGCCAGCATCCGGGTCCCGTCCACGTTCGGCATGAACCCGTACACGCCCGTGCGCTGCTTGATCGTCACCGCGTCGGCCGCGAACGCCGCCGTCGTCGCCGGCGGATGCGCCGGATCGAGGCCCGCGCGCTGGAACAGGCCGCGGTTGTACGCGAGGACGTCTGGCACCACGTACCACGGCACGCCGTAACTCCGGCCCTGGTAGCGGAGCGACGCCCAGATGTTGGGGAAATAGCGCGCGCGCGCGTCGGCCGGCACCGCCGCGTCCATGTCCACGAGGGCGCCGGCTTCCGCCATGCGCAGCGTGCTCTCGGTGTTGAGGTTCACGACGTCGGGGGGCACGCCGCCCGCGATCGACGCGAGCAGCTTCTGGTCGACCGCCTGGGGCTGGACGTCGATCCACCGGATCGTCACGTCGGGGTGGAGGCGGCTGTACGCGGCGAGGGTCTGCTGCATATACGCCGTGAACAGCGGCTGCAGCGAGATCGTCCAGAACTCCAGCGGCGCGGGCGCGCCCGCGCTGGCGGGCCCGGCGCTGAGGAGGAACACCAATGCTACGGCGGCGAGGCTGCGTCTCATGGTCCGACTCCACGGCGCCTTCCCGGTCCCGGCGCCAGACATGCGAGTTCGCCGGGGGCCCAAGCCGCTCCTTGTCCCGCGGCCGGTCCGCCCGCAAGGGGGAGGAACGCGGCGCGCGTGCGAAGAGTGTTCCCGCGGGCCGGAACGCGGCGGCGGGGAGGCGGCATGGCGGCTGACGGGACTCCATTCGATCTCACCGGCAAGGTCGCGGTCGTCACCGGGGCGCGGCGCGGGATCGGGCGGGGGCTGGCCCTGGCACTGGCCGCGGCCGGCGCGGACATCGCGGCGGTCGGCCGCACGCCTCCGACCGACCTGGTCCGGGACGTGGAGCGCCTCGGGCGCCGGTGCGTGCCGATCCACGCGGACCTGAGCGATCCGGCCCAGGTCGACCGGGTGATCCCCGACGCCGTCGGGGCGTTTGGACGCGTCGACATCCTGGTCAACAACGCCGGGGAGATCGGCATCCGACATTCGGCGCTCGAGGTGACGCCCGAGGAATGGCACGGGGTCCTGCAGGTGAACCTGCACGCGGTCTTTCGCCTCTGCCAGGACGCCGGGCCGCGTCATGATGCGGCAGGGCCGCGGCAAGATCGTCAACATCGCGTCGTTGATGAGCGTGCAGGGCGGGATCCTGATCGCGGCCTATACGGCCAGCAAAGGCGCGGTGGGACAGCTGACCAAGCTGCTCGCCAATGAGTGGGCGCCCCACGGCATCAACGTGAACGCCATCGTGCCGGGATACGTCGCGACGGAGCTCACGCGCGAGCTGCAGCGACGACCCGGTGCGGGGCCCGGCGATCTTGGCCCGCATCCCGGCGGGACGCTGGGGCCGTCCCGAAGATCTCGGCGGGGCCGCGGTGTTTCTCGCCTCCTCGGCGTCGGACTACATCCAGGGGCACCTGCTGGCCGTCGACGGCGGCTGGCTCGGCCGGTAGCGCGCGGCGGCCGGCACGCACGCCGCACGCCGCACATCAACTTCACAGGGAGGGACGCTATGCACAACGCGGGCGATGCGATCGGAGGGCGGACGACGCGGCGGCGGCTGCTGTCCGCCGGACTCGGGGCCGCCGGGGCTTGGGCACTCGGGGACGCGCTCGGCGGTCCCGCGTCCGCCCAGTCCATCCGCCGCGGCGGCACGCTCCGGGTCGGGCGTGGACGGGGATCCGCCGTCGATGGACCCGCACCGGTCCGCGGCGTTCGTCGACCGCCAAGTGTACCAGAGCCTGTACGACAAGCTCGTCGACACCGACGAGAACCTCCGGATCGTGCCGATGCTCGCGACCTCGTGGACGATCAGCGCCGACGGCAAGACCGCCACGTTCAAGCTGCGCCAGGGCGTGCGGTTTCACGACGGCACGCCGTTCAACGCGGACGCCGCCTCCTACAACTTCACCCGGATGCTGTTCGACCCGAAGTTTCCCTCGTTCCGCAAGAGCGAACTGCGGCCCGTGACGAAAGTGGTCGTCGTGGACGCCTACACGATTCAGCTCGTCATGAGCCAGCCGTACAGCCCGCTGCTGTACGCGCTGACCGACCGGGCCGGCATGATGGTCTCGCCCGCGGCCGCCGAGCAGGCCGGGCTCGACTACGGCCTCAACCCGGTCGGCACCGGCCCGTTCCTGTACGCCCAGCGGGTCACCGGGGACAGCATCCTCCTCCGGCGCAACCCCACGTACTGGCAGCAGGGCAAACCGTACCTCGACGGCGTGCTGTTCAAGGTGTTCACGGACGACAACGCGCGGGTCACGAACATGAAGTCCGGCGACATCGACATCGTCAGCCTCGTCCCGCTGCCGCAGGTCAAGACCCTCGCCCAGGAGGCGGCGCGGCCGGGGGCGACGTTCCGCCTGATCGAGCGCAGCCCGATCGCCTGGGCGACGCTGGCGCTCAACGTCACCGCGGCGCCGTTCAACAACGCCGCGCTCCGGCAGGCGTTCGTCGCGACGATCGACCAGCGGGTCCTCGCCGGCCAGGTGCTGCAGGGCGCGGCCTATCCCGGCGTACGGCTTCTTCCCGAACGGCACGCCGGCCTACGACCGGGCGTGGACGCTCCCGCCCCGCAACCTCGCCACCGCGAAGGCCAAGCTCGCGGAGGGCGGCTCGGCCAACGGCTTTGCCTTTACGGTCACCACGCCGCCCGGGCAGGCGCATCTATCGAGTCTCCAGGCGATCCAGTCGATGGCCGCCGACGCCGGGATCCAGTTCAAGATCGAGGTGGTCGAGGGCGCGGCACTCGTCCAGCGGCTCGTCAATCTGCAGATCCAGGCCTCCTGGGTCGACTGGAGCGGCCGGCCGGACCCGGACTTCGACGTCTACCCGTTCGTCACGCAGTCGGGGATCGGCGCGCTGAACTACTCCGGGTACGCCAACCCCAAGGTGCAGTCGCTCCTCGACGACGCGCGCGCCGAGTACGACATCGCCAAGCGCCGCGCCCTGTACAGCCAGGTCACCACGATCCTCGCGGCCGACGCGCCGTACATCCCGCTGTACTTCCCGAAAGAGTACAAGCTGGTCTCCCCGAAGCTCGAGGGGTTCGTGGACCAGCCCGACGGGATGATGCGGTTCCACTCGGCGTGGCTCGACGCCTGACGGACGCGCTCCCGTCGCACCCGTGCGGATCTCGCTGCGCACGCTCCCGGAGGAGCTGCTTGACTGGCTGATCCTGCTCGGCGTGCTCGCGCTCGTGGGCTGGGCGGTCGCGCACGGCCTCACCCTGCTGCCGTCGGCCGGCTTCGTGGAGCACGCCCCCGGGCTCGCCCTGTTCGACCGGGCGGCGGTCACCCTCGGCGCCGCGGCCGCGCTGCGGCAGCTGCTCGGCGGGCGCCTGCTGCCGGCGGCGCCGCTGTGGGGCGTGGCGGCCGCCGCCGGGATGGCCCTGCTGTCGCTCGCGCACACGACGTACCTCTACGACTCCCGCGAAGGCGCGGGCCTGATCATCGCGCTGTCGGTGCTCGTCCTCGCGACCGTGATCGCGCTCACGAGCACGACGAAGATCCACGTGTTCGTCGGCGGTCTCGCGGCGATCGCCCTCGGGGAGGCCCTCGTCGCGCTCGGCCAGTACGCCAGCGGCACGCCGACGCCCGCATACTGGCTGAGCCGCGCGTTCGCGGCGACGATCCACACCCGGGCCTACGGCACCCTCGGCAGCCCGAACGTCCTCGCGGGGTTTCTGGTGCTCGGCATCGCCGCGGCCGCCGTCCTCGTCGATGTCGCTCCCGCTGGGCTGGCGGTGGGTGCCAGCGTCGGCGCTGATCGTCGACGTGCTGGCCCTCATCGTGACCTACTCCCGCGGGGGCTACGTCGGGCTCGCGGTCTTCACCGTCGTCGCCGCAGCGCTGTCCTGGCCGATCCGCCGCCGGGCCTGGCCGGTGCTGCTGCTGCTCATCGTCGTGGCGGCCGTCGCGGCGGTGCGGCTGCCGAGCGTCGAGGCGCGGGCGCAGAGCATCAATCCGGAGCAGGAGCAGGAGGACACCGCCACGAGCCGGCTGTACATCTGGCACACCGGGCTCGCGGTGTGGCGGGCGCACCGCACCTGGGGCACCGGGATCGACACGTTCAACGACGTGTACTCGGCGTACCGCGCGCCGGACGTGCTCGAGACGTACGCGATGATCGCCGTCCCCGGGTCGGCGCACAACGATTACCTGCAGATCCTGGCGACGACGGGCGAGGTCGGGGTCGGCCTCGCTCGCCGCGGCGGTGCTGTGGGGGCTGTGGCTCGGCGGCCGGCGCTACTGGCGCGGCGGGAGCGTGGACCGGGTCTGGGTCGCCGGGTGGGCGGCCGGCGCCGCCGGCATCGGCGCCGTCAGCGTGGTGGACGAGAACCTGTTCATCATCACGAACGTCGTCGGTGCTGCTGCTGTTCAGCGCGGCGGCCGCCGCGCAGGTGTCCCTCCGGGATCGCCGGTGGACGCGGTGGTGGGAGCGCTGGTGGGCGCTGCCGCTGCATCGCCGCGGCCGTCTGGCTGCCGCCGACCCTGCCGGCGCCCGCGGCGGCCGCCGCCCTGCACGCCCAGGCGTCGCAGGAAGTCACCGACGGCCAGTTCGTGCAGGCGGTGCGCACGTTTCAAGCCGCGCTCGCCGCGGATCCGCTCGACAGCGTGACGCCCTCGTACTTCGGCGATCTGCTCGCCGATCTGTATGACCGCCGGCTCGACAATCCGATGGGCCCGTGGCCGTCAATGCGCGCCCGCGCGGCCGAACTCTACCTGCTTGCGATGCGCCTGAATCGGTGGGATCCGTATCCGCGCGCGGAACTCGGCCGCCTGGAACAGCGGGAAAAGGTGTACCCGGAGGCGGCGGCGTGGCTCCGCGAAGCGGTGCGCCTCGATCCCTACACGCCGCGCTACCGGCAGTGGCTCGGCGAAGTGCTGCTGCTCACGGGCGACCGACGGGGTGCGGCCGAGCAGCTGCGCGAGGCCATCCGCTTGTACCCCGTGGAGCTCTTGACGATCGAGCACCACGAGGGACGCGGAGACCGGTACGCCGCGTCGGCCGCGCGGCTGGCCGCCGCGGAGCGGACGCTCAAGGCGACCGGAGAGACACCCTAGATTGAGATCGTGTGCCGATCGTCCGAACCCCCCCATGGAGGCGATACACCACGAGGCTTGTGATGTATGCGTGGCGAAGCGCTCTCCAACTCGCAACGCCGAGGATTCGCCGCTGCGATTGAGGTCGAACGTTGAAAGGGGCCCCAACGATGGAGCCTGCGTTTCAAGACCTGGTCGACTGGCAGTGTTACGGATGCGGACGACTGAATGAACACGGGCTGCACATCAAGAGCTATTGGCAAGGTGACGAAATCGTCTGCATGTGGCGCCCGAAACCGTACCATGTCGGACATCCCGGGCGATTGCAGGGCGGGTTGATCGCCACGATTGCGGTCTGTCACGGCGTGTGGGCCGCGACCGCCGCTGCACACAAGATTGACGGACGAGAGCTTCGTGAGCCGCTCGACTTCACCTACAGCACAACCTCGTTGCAGCTCGATCTCGTCAAACCTGTGCCGATCGACGGCATCCTCACCTTTCGAGCGAAGGTAACCGCAATGCACGATGGTCGAGCGAAGGTATCGTGCTCGGTCCTGGTCGCCGGTGAGGAGCATGCACGTGCCGAGACGGAACATGTGCGTGTGATGCTGGCAAGCTAGGAAGACCGGGGAGCAATCGGTGTCGGAGTGTTCGCCGTCGCCGGCGCATGACGTCCACTTGCCCGCATGTGGCCTGAGTCGGATCCGCGCACCCGACGGTCCGGTCAGCCCCGTCCGGACGCATGTGCCGCGTCCGCGAAACAGTCGGCGACCTCCTCCGAAAAGCGATAGACCGCGGGTGGACGGGGCATGCCCGCGGCCACGAGGGCGCGGGCGCACCCGAGCCAATCCCCGCCCTCGACGGGCTCGGTGGTCGACGCGAAGCTCAGCGTGCCCATCACGTTGTCGTGGTACCCGTGTTCCGCGCGCCAGTCGGCGCCGTGCCCGAGCAGCCACGCCGTCAGGTCGGCGTCGCCCCGAAACACCGCGAGGTTCAGGGCGCTCGCGTCCCAATCACCGCCGCGGACGTCCACCGGCCACCCGAGTTCGACCATGACCCGGACCGCGTCCCCTCGTCCGTGTGCGGCACAGTCGGGCAGCACGCGCAGTTGGTCCGGGGAAAGGCGGCGGAGCAGGGCGGGGTCGCGGCGGAGCAGCCCCGCCGCCGCCGCGCGGTCCGCGCACGCGCAGGCGGCGACAAACGCCTCCTCGGGCGCGACCGATTCCTCGAGCCCGCGCGGCCGCAGCAGCGCCGCGACCGCGAGGTGGCCGTAGCGCAGCGCGAGGCGGTACGGGGTCAGGCCGTCCGCGTTCGACGCGGTCGGATCGGCCCCCGCGGCGAGCAGCGCGGCGACGTGGTCCGCGGACCGCCCGCGCCAAATCGCGTGGTGGAGCGGCGCGTGTCCGTTCAGGCGCGTGTTGGGGTCGGCGCCTCGGGACAGCAGCAGCGCGAGCGGCGCGAGCGGCTCGAAGTCCAGCGCGCGAAACAGCGCGTTGGTGCCCTCGATCTCCGCGCCCGCGTCGAGCAGCAGCCGGGCGCAGGTGGGATCGGCGCTTTCCACCGCGTGGTAGAGCGATTCGCCGTCGTTGGGCGTGGCGCCGGCATCGAGCAGCGCCCGCGTCATCGCGTCGTGATGCAGTTTACCGGCGGCCCCGTACAGAGCGCTGAGGGGGTGCGCCGGAAACGCGGGGTCGACCCACGACTGATTCGGATCCGCGCCCGCGCCGAGCAGCAGCTCGGTGCAGCGCAGGAGACGGGCCGACCATCCCGCGAGCCGCGCCAACCCCGAGTGCGTCACCGCAACGAGGGGCGGCATGTTGAGCGGGCCACCCGGCCGGTTGACCCAGGACGCGTCGCGGTCGATCGCGGCGCGCACCCGAGGCACATCGCCGGTCGCACAAGCGAGGAGGGGATCCGTGTCGATCAGATCGGGGCGGCGTTCCAGCAGGCGCGCCGCGGCGACGGGGTTCGGACGGAGAAACCCGTCCCCGTACACCAGCGGGAGCCACGCCCGCAGGAGTTCCTCACGCGGCGCCCGCGCCGCGGCGCGGGCATCGACGAACGCTTTGAGATCCGTCCAAGACGCGAAGCCGTATTCGCGAGCGACGCACGACTGCGCGTCGTGGAGCCGGAGATCGAGGGCGCGGAGCGCGGCGTCATCCTTGCCCCGCGCGGCGGGAAGCCACTGCCGCAGGCGGGCCGCCGCGGACGGATCTCCTCGCCGGTACCCGCGCAGCAGGTTTCTCGCCTGCCTCTTGAGGTGGGAAAGATTGGGACGGTCGGGCAGAGACGGCATACGCACCTCCATGCGTATCGACGCCGACGACCCGCAACTCCGGCTGCACAGAGGCTGAAGCGGTCTTCGGTGTGCGCAAGTGGGCTTAGCCCTTCCCGCGGGTCCGGCGGCTGCTTGCCCAGCCATGCAGAAAATACGCCGGTGTGTCGGGCCTGTCAAGCCGTGGCCGGACACTCGACGCGCCAGGTGCCTCGCCGCATCGCCCCGACGAGGGGGGAACAGCTCGACCTGAACGAAGACCCTACGCTGGTACGAGGTGCGGGCCGGCCGCGGGGACGCGCCGCGCGGCCCGCGTCACGCACGATCCAGGAGGACGCCGATGACCGCGAGACGGACGGCACCACCGGACCGGAGGACGGCCGCAGGGGCAAAGCGAACGGGCGCACCATCGCGAAAACTAACCGGGCGCGTCGCGATCCTCGTGCGCAGTAATGGCGAGACCGCGTCGGGGCTGTCGGTCACGTCCGGCTTTTACGAGGACCAAGACGGCGCCACGGTGCCGGTGGCCGCGGGCAACTCGCCGGTCTCGGTTCAACTCACCGGCGAGTCTGCGCCGCTGGCTGTGATTCAGGTCCAGAGCGCGATCTCGACGCTCCAAAATGACCTGGACAGCGACAACGAAATATCTGAGATGGCTTCCATGCAGCTGCAGATGCTGATGGATCTGCGGTCGAAACTTCTTCAGACCGCGTCGGACATCGAAAAGAGTGTGACCGATACAAACAACGCGATCGTCGGGAATATCAAGTAAATCCGCAGGCGCCGTCCCGCGGACCGGCCGTCCGCTCACGAGCCCGGCGCGTTCGCGCCGCGTATGGTGGCCGCGCGCGGCGTTACGCAGATCGACGGGTGCTTCCGCGGCGCGGTCCCGAGCCCCTGTGATGGGCCGCCGCCGAGGCGGCGGCCCCCGCGGATCGCGGCGAAAGGAAACCGACGCGCGGTCCGCCAATACACGTGTGATACGTGCGCGGACATCGCCCGGCACGCCCCTCAGTTCGACGCGGCGTCCCGTTTACCATAACTCAGCAGCGTTTCGCCGCCAGCCATTGTCGCCATCCTCGCGGACGCGTCTCCGCCGCGCGGCATGCCGTCGGGAACACGTGCGGACAGGAGCGGGGGACCCGATGCCGCGCGCACCGGCACGCGGAACGCACCACGGTCGGGAGGGATGCTTGATGCTCGACGTCAGCAAGGCGCGGCGCGGCAAGTACACCAACATCGCGCGGGTCTACGATCTCATCGCGCACGGACCGTATGACGCGCTGATTCTGCTGTCGCCAGACTCGGTCCCGTACTTCTCGGGATTCTATAATCCCGACATGCGGTTTCTGGTCGAACGGTTCCATTTCGTCGTGTGGCCGAAGGACGGGGACCCGGCCCTGATCGTGCTGGACCGCCGTAAAGCCGCGCTAGCGTCGGACGACACGTTCATCACGGACGTGCGCGACTATCAGGGCGAGGGGCCGGACTGCGTGCGCGCCGTCGCGGACGCGCTGCGCGCGAAGCGCGTCACGCGCGGCCGGGTCGGTATTGAAGCGCGCCATTTTCCCGGGAACCATCTCCGCGCGCTCGCGGCCATGTTTCCCGAGATCGAATTTGAAGACGCCCTGCCGTTCGTCGAGCGCCTGCGGGCCGTCCGGACGCCGGCGGAGGTCGAGTTGCTCTCACGGTTCGCCAATCTCACGGCCGACGCGATCGACGCGGCGTTCGCGGCGGCGCGGCCCGGGGACACGGAGCGCAAGATCGCGGCGCAGATGTGCTACGAGACGCTGACGCGCGGCGCGGATTATGTGGCGTTCTGCTTCCTCGGCTCCGCGGAGCGCTCCGGGCGCTTTCACGGGGTAGCGACGGACGCGCCGGTGCCGCCCAGCCGCATTCTCAAGGTGGACTTCGGCGGGATGCTCGACGGATACTACTCGGACCTCGCCCGCGAGGTGGTGCTCGGGCCCGCGACCCCGCATCAGAAGGATGTGCACGCGAAGCTCTCGGAGGTCAACCGGCGCATCGTGGCCGCGATCCGCCCGGGCGTCACCGCTTCCGAGGTCAGCCGGGTGGGGCAGGGCGCGTACCGCGACCTGGGGCTGGAGTACAAGTGGTCGATTCTCGGCCACGGCATCGGCACCGGCGCCCACGAAACGCCCCAGCTCTACTCCTGGGTCGAAGATCCCGTGCTCGAGGGCATGACGATGATGATCGAAACCGGGTACAACGATGCGCCGCGCGACAGCTTCCACGTCGAGGATCTGATCCTCGTCACGGACCGCGGGGCACGGTATCTCACCGACACTTCCCGGCACGAAACTTTGTGGGAAGTGGGGCATTCACGATGAGCAGCGGCGCCGAGCACCCTCGGCCGCACACCGGCGGGCGGCGCGGCCGCCGGGCCGCGTGGGCCTGGCTTGCGGGCCTGGCGGTCGTCGCGACGCTGGGGGCCGGCCTCGGGACGGCCCGGCCGGCGCAGCCGACTCGGGTTGTGGTCTCCAACGACCGCGACATCATCAACGTCGACCCCATCGCGATCTCGGCGCCGGCCGACTACTCCGTCGCCTCGCTCGTTTTCAGCGGGCTCGTGCGCGTGCAGCCCGGGACGATGACGATCGAACCGGACCTCGCCCAGCAGTGGGACGTTTCGAGCGACGGGCTCGTGTATACCTTCCACCTCCGGCACGGCGTCAAGTGGCAGCGCGGCCTCGGCGAGGTCACCGCCGCGGACGTGGTGGCGCACTTTCAGCGCGCCGCCAGCCGCACGAGCGGGTCGATCTTCTTCGCCGACCTGGCGGAGGTCAAGCGGATCGACGCGCCGGACCCGTACACCGTCCGGTTTACCCTCGACCGTCCGTCGCTGTCGTTCCTGACCGCGATCGTGGCCTATCGACCCGGGCTGATCGTGCCCAAGAAGATTCTCGATACGAATCCCGACTCGCTCAAGACGACCCCGGTCGGCTCCGGCCCGTACGTGTTCACGTCGTGGCAGCAGGGCGCCCAGGTGGTGCTGACGGCGAACCCCGACTACTACGGCGGGGCGCCCGCGATTGCCGAGATCGACGTGCGCGTCGTCAAAGACGATCAGACGGCGCTGCTGGCGCTTAGGCGCGGCGAGATCGACGCGCGCTACCTGCAGATTCCCGAGGTGCAGCGGCAGGCGATCACGGCGCAGGGCGTCCGCGTGCTGCGCGCCCCGATGCCCCGGACCTACTTCTTCTCCTTCAACACCACGCGTGCGCCGTTTAACGACGTGCGCGTCCGCCAGGCCCTGTGGTACGGATTGAACCGTCTGGGGATCTTGGATTCGCTGTTCAAGGGCCTCGGCACGTTCAGCGACACGATGGTGCCGCCGACCGTGACGGGGTCGCTGCCCGGCGTCACCTACAATTACAATCCGGATCAGGCGAAGCAGCTGCTCAAGAGCGCCGGGGCTGACGCGGGGTTCCCGGGAAAGACGTTCTCGCTGATGGCGCTCGGCCTCCAGGACCAGACGGACCTTGCGGCGGTCGCGCAGGAAAACTGGAAGGCGCTCGGCGTGACCTTCAATGTCGACGTCGTCGACACGCCGGTGTTTCTCCAGCGCGCGCGCGCGGGCAACTTCGACGCGCTGGTGTTCGCCTTGCTGCGCACGGAGCCCGAGCAGTTTCTTGTCGACCCCTTCTACTCCAAGAGCATCGGCTCGAACAACTTCAGCCGCTACGACCGGGCCGACGCGCCGCTCGACAGCATGCGGTACGCGACGGACCCCGCCGAGCGCATCCGGTACGCGCAGGTCGCGCAACGCCAGCTCGAGCAGGATGCGCCGAACATCCCGGTGCTGAACCCGACGCTGATGCTGGCCTACGCCCCGCGCCTGTCGGGGGTGCAGCTGCAGTTGCTCATCTTCAACGCCTGGCAGTGGTCCGTGTCGCGGTAAGCTGAGGAGCGGCCGCCCGTGCTGCGCTACTGCACCTACCGGCTGGCGGCGTCGCTCGCGACGGTGTTGGCCGGTGCGACCGTGATCTTTTTCATGGTGCACCTCATGCCGGGCGATCCGGTCGCCGCGCTGCTCCAAGACCAGTTTACGCCCGAGACGGCCGCCGCGATGCGGATCCGGCTCGGACTCAACCACCCGCTCGTGGCCCAGTATCTCGGCTTTATGGGCAACCTCGCGACCGGACGGCTCGGCACGTCGTTTCGCTCCGAGCAGCCCGTCGCGCACATCATCGCCGGACAGTTCCCGGCCACGGCGCAGCTCGCGGCGGCTGCCACGATCGTCTCCGTGGGGCTCGGGATCCCGCTCGGCATGGCCGCTGCGCTCCACCGCGGACGCGCCCTCGACTTCCTGACGATGGGGGGAGCGCTGCTCGCGATCTGTGTGCCGAGCTTTGTGCTGGGGCTCGCTCTGCTGCTGGTGTTTTCCTTCGAGCTCGGGTGGTTTCCGATGATCGGGGGCGGGGCGGGGGGCCCGCTCGAGACGCTGCGCGGTCTGGTCCTGCCGGCGCTCGTCCTGGGCCTGCGGACCGGTGCGCTCCTCTCGCGCATCTCACGATCGTCGCTGCTCAACGTCCTCGGGCTCGACTTCGTCCGGACGGCCCGCGCGAAGGGCGCCACGCGGCGAGCGGTCCTGTACCGGCATGCCCTCCGCAACAGTCTGCTGCCCGTGATCACGATCCTCGGGGTGACAATCGGGCACCTGCTCGCCGGAACCGCGATCGTCGAGGTGGTGTTCAGCCGGCCCGGCATCGGGAAGCTCCTGGTCGATGCCGTGCTGGCGCGCGACCTGCCGCAGATCCAAGGCACGCTCGTCGTGTTCCTCGTGATCGTCATCGTCGTGAACGCGCTCGTCGACATCGCGTACAGTCTGGTCGATCCCCGCATCGCCTATGCGTAGCGACGCCGGCTCGCGCCGCGCGGCGTCCTCGCCGCTTCGCCTGGCCGCGCGCACCCTGCTGCGCTCGCGCGGGGCGGTGTTCGGGCTCGCGGTGACGCTCGGGATCGTCCTGGTGGCGCTGCTCGCGCCGGCGCTGGCCCCGTACGACCCCCTGCAGCAGCACCTGCTCGATCAGAATCAGCCGCCGACGATCGCACACTGGCTCGGCACCGACCGGCTGGGCCGTGACCTGCTGAGCCGCACGGTGTGGGGCGCGCGGCTGTCGCTGGTCACGGGGCTCGGCGCGGTGCTCGTCGGCGCCGTCCAGGGAGCGCTGTTGGGATTGGCCGCGGGGTATTACCGCGGCTGGGTCGACGGGGTGATCGGCCGCGTAGTCGACACGATGCTGGCGTTTCCACTGTATCTGTCGGCGATCTTCGTCATCGCGACGCTCGGCCCGTCCCAGATCGGCGTCGTGCTCGCCGTCGGCCTGGCCGTCACGCCGGTGTTCGCGCGCCTGACGCGCGGGCAGGTCCTCGAGGAGCGCGAGAAAGAATACGTGCTCGCGGCGCGCGTCGTCGGGAACACGAACCGACGGGTCATCGCCGTCCACATTCTCCCCAACGTGCTGGCGCCGCTCCTCGTCCTGGCCAGCCTCACGGTCGGCGATGCGATCCTCGTCGAAGCGGGCCTGAGCTTCCTCGGCCTGGGGCCGCCCCCGCCCACGCCGTCGTGGGGACTGATGGTGAACGACGGGATGGTCGTCCTGACCACGGCCCCGTGGGTGAGCCTGGGTCCGGGGCTCGCGATCGCGCTGCTGGTGCTCGGCTCCAACCTGTTGGGAGACGGCCTGCGCGATGCGTTCGATCCGAGGCTGCGCGGCAACGTCTAACCCAACCGGCCACCGCGGCGATGGGGACACACGAACAGGAGGACGGGCGATGAACCGGTCGACGACGAACGACGAGCATGCCGCCTACGCGATCCACAACATGGTCGCGCGGCCGCCCGACGGCAATCACACCTACCGACCCGTGGTGCGCGGCGCCGAGGGCGCGATCGCGGCCGGCCACTACCTGGCCTCGCAGGCCGGATACGAGATCTTGCGCGCCGGCGGCAACGCGGTCGACGCGGGCGTGGCCGCCGGGCTGGTCCTCAACGTGGTCAAACCGCACATGGCCAACCTCGGGGGCGAGGCGCCGATCATCCTGTACGACCCCGTGCGCCGCGTCGTGGACAACATCGACGGCCTGGGCTGGTGGCCGGCCCGCGCCACCGTCGAGTACTTCCAACAGCACCATGGCGGCAAGCTGCCGCCGCGCGGGACCGCGGGGTCGGTCGTGCCGGCGGCGCTCGACGCCTGGCTGACGGCGCTCGCGCGCGCGGGCACCATGGAACTCGCGGACGTGGTCGCGCCCGCCCGGCGGGCCGCGGCGGACGGGTTCCCTGCCTACGAGGCGTTCACCGACTACCACGCCGGGTTCGGCCCCGACTTTTTCGACGACCAGCCGACCACGGCGGCCGTCCTGACGCCGAACCGCCGCGTCCCGCAGCCGGGCGACCTCGTGCGGCAGCCCGCGCTCGCGGCCCTGCTGGACACGCTCGTCGCCGAAGCGGCGCGCCACCGGTCCCGCGGACGCGAGGCCAGCATTCGGGCGGCGCGCGACTACTTCTACACGGGCGCCCCGGCGCACGACATCGCACGATATTGCGCCGAGACCGGGGGGTTGATGACGTACGAGGATCTCGCCGAGTACCACGTCCGCCTCGAGCCCCCGGTCATCGCGAACGTCTTCGGCTACGCCGTGCACGTCTGCGGTCCGTGGTCACAGGGCCCCGTCATCGCGCAGGCGCTGCGGCTGATCGAGGGGTTCGACCTCGCCGCCTTGCCCCACAACGGACCCGACCACCTGCATCTGGTGCTCGAGACCCTGAAGCTCGCGTTTGCCGACCGCGAGGCGTTCTACGGGGATCCCGTGTTTACCGACGTGCCGATGGACGCCCTCCTCGCGCAGCCGTACGTCGCCTCCCGCCGCGCCATGCTGACGCTGGACCGCGCGTGGCCGCATCTCCCGCCTCCCGGGCGCCCGGACGGCCGCATGGGATGGGAACGCGACTACGCCGCCGATCCTGAAGTGCCGCGCGCCAACGAAGTCGCCGGCGACACGACGTACCTCACGGTCATGGACCGCCGCGGGACGATCTTCTCGTCGACGCCGAGCGGGTCCGGCGACTTCGTTCCGGCGCTCGGGATCTCGGTGTCCCACCGCGGCCGTCAGTCGCGCCTGGAGCCGGGCCACCCGAGCGCCGTGGCACCGCACAAGCGGCCGCGCCTGACCCCGAATCCCGCGCTCGTGATGCGCGACGGGCGCCCCGTCATGGGACTCGGGACGCCGGGCGGTGACGTGCAGGTGCAGGCGATCTTTCAGACGCTCCTGAATCTGCTCGTGTACGGCCTCGACGCGCAGGCGGCCGTCGAGGCGCCGCGCGTCACGACCTACAGCATGCCGATCTCGTTCTATCCCCACCGCGCAAACCCGGGGTGGGTGACCGTCGAGGAAACGCTGTCGCCGGAGGTTATCGCGGCATTGGAGCGCCGCGGGCATAAGGTCCGGCTGTGGCCGAAGCTCCCGCGCAAGTCGTCGATGTGCGTCGTTCGCATGCTGGCAAACGGCGTGCTCGAGGCGGGCGCGGACATCCGCGGTGAATCGTACGCGCAGGCTGTCTAGCACGCCCGTTGGGGGGACACGACATGCCGAACGATGGCGGAGCGCCCGAGCGCGCCTCCGAGCTGGGACCGCTCTTTACCACGTTCAGCGTGATTGCCCGCTGCGCGCGCACCGGACGCCTCGGGGTCGGCATCGCGACCCATGCGATCGCCGTCGGGGCGCGGTGCCCGCACGTCCGGCCCCACGTCGGCGCCGTCGCCACGCAGGCGCATACCGACCCGCGCCTCGGGCAGCTCGCCATCCGCCTGCTCGCGCAGGGGTTCTCCGCCGGGCGTCGTCGCCATGGGCAACGCCCTGACCAACGACGGGGTGGTACCGCAGATGCTGGCCGCGTTTCAGCACGCGGACGGGGAGGACCTTGACGAGCGCCTGCTCCGGGCGATCGAGGCCGGGCGGGATGCCGGCGGGCAGCCGAACGGGCAGCGATCGTCCGGGCTGCTCGTCTACGCCGATGATCCCTACGCGTGGGTCGACCTCCGCGTCGACGCACACGCGGAGCCCATCGGCGAGCTGCGGCGCCTCTATGACGTGTACAAGCCCCTCCGGGAGTTCTTCCAGGTCAGGGCGGCGCGGCCGGACATCGGCGGGGAAGACGACTGGCTGGCGCGCCGTGCACGGTAGAACCGACCGCCCGAGTGCGGCAAGCCGCCGCGCCGCGCCCCGCCCCGCTAGTGCGCGGGGTCGTCGACCGTCGACCCCGCGATGGTGATCAGCGTCGTCAGGATGTCGACGCAGGCCCGGTGGGCCAGCAGCGGCACGCCGTCGTCGGCGAGCTCCGGCAGGTTCGAGAGGCCGTCGACCGCGCCGGCCTCCACGCAGTTGGTGAGCATGCGCTCAAGCGTGTCGGCGTTGATGAACAGCTCCGGCTTCTCGAGCTGATAGGCGATGTTCGCGGCCACCCCGTAGCCGGCCCAGTTCGAGATCGCGCCGACCACGAGCACGTCGGTCGCCACCTGGCACGCCGTCCCGCCCTGACAAGGGCACTGGCACTGGTCGCCGTGCGCCAGCACGCGGCGCACGTCGTCGAGGATGAGCCCGAAGCCGATCTCGTTGCCGCCGTCGCCGATCCCGATGGTCGCGATGTTCCGCGCCGCGGCGTGCTCGAACAAATACTGCGTCTTGCTCTGCTCGGGGTCGCGGCTGATGCCGGTGGCGCCGTGCGTGACGCCTTTGCGATTTGGGCCCAGGCGCTCGATCGCCAGCACCACCTTGGGATGGTAGCGGTCGATCAGCTCGGCGGCGCGCGTCCGGGACGCATCGTGCTCGAGCGGCATCGCCTCGAACGTCCCCGTGACGGCGCGATAGTCGTCGCCCGGCCGCCTCAGGATCGCGCCGGCGCCCCGGAACGCGGCCGCGAGCGGGGCGAAGGCCCAGTCGTCCGTCGCGACCACCACCTTGGCGTGCCGCCCGCGCATCAGCGCTCGCGAGATCGCGGCGGCGCCGAGATAGCCGTCCACTTCTCCCACTTTGCGCACCGGCGGGCCGCCGGCTCCGCACGTGATGAAGAGCGCGTCCCCGGGACCGAGCCGATCGAGCAGCAGCTTCGCCGCCAGGTAGGTGAGCGGCTCCCGCTGCTTCGCGCGCGCGGCCTCGTACAGGCGGTGCGTGTTGTCTCGCGGGTTCACCGTCGTGCCGCTGCCCGTGATCCGCCGCTTCGGCTTCATGTTCACGGTCACGAGTCGATCCACGTACTCTCCCACTACGACCGGCACACTCGCCTCCCCCTTCGTTGACGGTTTCGTGTGGTCGAGCGGCCCGGCGGCGGCCTACCCGCGCGGGCACGACACACCACGTCGCGCCCGGCGCCGGCTGCGGCCCGTCCCGCGCGCGCTAGATCCGGCCGAGCGCCTTCAGCACCTTGGCCGGGGTAATCGGCATCGAGTTCACGCGCACGCCGATCGCGTTCGCCACCGCGTTCGCGACCGCCGCGGGGGTCGGAATGATCGGCGGCTCGCCGACGCCTTTCGCGCCCAGGTTGTTGGCGATCGGGTCCGGCTTGTTGACCGCCAGCGACACGATCTCGGGAATCCAGGAGGTGCGCGGCACCGCGTAGCTGTCGAACCCGAGATCCAGCACAGTTCCGGTGTCCGGATCGGTCAGATGATCCTCCCACAGCGCCATCCCGAGCCCCTGAATCACGCCGCCTTCGATCTGGCTGGCGTACTGCATCGGGTTGATGACCCGGCCGACGTCGTGGCACGCGACGATCTTGCGCACGGTCACCTCGCCGGTGTCGAGATCCACCTCGACATCCGCGATCTGGACCCCGAACGTGCGGATCGTGACCCCATCGGGGTTCGGACCCCGAAACCCCCGGCCCATGATCGTGAAGTTATTCATCCGTCCCGTGAGCTCGGCGACCGTCAGGCCGCGCTCGGGCGTCCCCGCGACAAACAGGCGTCCGTCCTCGAGCCGCATGTCGTTCGGCGCGGCCTCGAGCACCGACGCCGCGGCGTCCAGGAGGTGCCGGCGGGCGTCCTCGGCGGCCATCCGGACCGCGGGACCGCACGACGTGATCGTCTGGCTGCCCGCGGAGAGGGGGCTGTAGGGAAACGCCGTGTCGCCGAGGTAGAGCACTACCCGCTCGATGGGGAGCCCGAGGACCTCCGCGGCGATCTGCGTGAGGGCGGTCTTCGCCCCGGTGCCGATCTCCTGCGTGCCGATCCGGATCTCGGCGCTGCCGTCGGGGTTCAACCGCAGCTCGGCGTACGCGGGGGGCGAGCCGGCGCCGCCCCACATCTGACTCGCCATCCCAAGCCCGCGCCGCTTGCCGTGCCCGGTGACGGGCCCGGGCGGGGTGGGGGCGCGCTGGTCCCAGCCCGCGGCCTTGGCCGCGAGCTCGTACGCCTCGCGCAGAAACTTGCTCGAGTAGCTGCGCCCCTGCACCTGATCGGTCTCCACGTAGTTCTTGAGGCGCAGGGCGAGGGGGTCCATCTTCAGCGCGTCGGCGAGCATCTCCATCGCGCCGTCGAGCGCGACCGTACCCTCGACGTACCCCGGCGCCCGGAACGCCGCCGCGGGCCCCGTGTGGGTGAACACGTTGTGGATCTCGGTCCGCATGTTCGGACACAGATACAGTTCCTTCGTCGGGCCGCTGATCGACGAGCCCATCGCGCGGTACGCCCCAACGTTGGAGGCGCCCCAGTGCTCGATCGCGGTCAGGGTGCCGTCCCGCTTCGCGCCGATCCGGATCCGCTGCACGCTGCGGGGCCGCTTGCCGGCGCGCCTGGCTCTCCTCCGCGCGCGTGAACATGATCTTCACCGGTCGCCGCAGCCGCTTCGAGGCGAGCGCGGCCATGATCGTGTACTTCCCGGCGCCGTTCTTGCTGCCGAACCCGCCGCCCATGAACGGGCTGACGACCCGCACCCGGTCGAGCGGGATCTTGAGGGCGCCTGAGACCTGCCGGCGCACGCCGAAGATGTGCTGCGTCGAGTCCCAGATCGTCAGCTGGTCGCCGTCCCAATGCGCGACCGACCCGTGCGTCTCCATGCTGTGGTGCAGCACGTCCGGGGTATCGACCGCGAGCTCGACCGTGACGTCCGCCTCGGCAAACCCCCGCGCGACATCGCCGCGCTCGTACGCGTCCGGCGTGCCGCCCAGCTCCGGGCCGTCGGCATGGACCCGCACCGCGCCCGGCCGCAGCGCTGCCTCGGCGTCGATCACATGGGGCAGCGCCTCGTACTCCACCTCGATCAGGTCCAGCGCGTCGCGGGCCTGGTCCGGGGTTTCGGCGATCACGAGCGCGACCTCATCGCCGACGTACCGCAGCTCCGGATCGAACAGCGAGCTTTTCCCGTTGTACCACGGCAGTTTCGGCCCGTTGGCCGCGGACAGCACGAGGCGCACCCCCGACGCGGCCTCCGCCCGGGCGGCATCGAAGCGCGTGATGCGCGCGTGGGCATGCGGGCTGCGCAGCATCGCGCCGTGCAGCAGGCCCGCGGGATAGAGGTCGGCGGTGTACCGCGCCGCCCCGCTCACGCGGTCCGCGCCGTCGACGCGCGGCACCGGGGTGCCGATCACCTTGAAGACTTCGGCGGCCGACCAGACCGGCAGGTCGTCGCCTTCGATGACGACCTCGCGCTCTTCGATGCGGCCTTCGAACTCGATCTTCTGTTTGATAATCCGGGGCATCGGAGCCTCCTTAGATGTCGCTCAGCAGCATGCGGTACGTGTGCACGCGGGTGCGCCGGCGCGCGCCCGGCGTCAGCGCTTGCGCGCGGTCTCGGCCGACTTGGCCACCTCAAGCGCGGCGGCCTGGATCCGGAGATACGCGCCGCACCGACAGACGTTGCCCTCGGTCGCGTGCCGCACCTCGTCGAGCGTGGGATGCGCGTTGCGGCGCAGCAGCCCCCGCATCGCCATGATCTGGCCCGGCGTGCAGAACCCGCACTGGAACGCGTCCTGCGCGATGAACGCGCGCTGCAGCGGATCGAGGACGCCGTCCGGCGCGAGGCCCTCGATCGTTTCGATCGTGCGCCCGTCCGCCTGGACCGCGAGCATCAGGCACGACAGCACCGCCTTGCCGTCCACCAGGACGGTGCACGCGCCGCAGGTTCCGACTCCGCAGCCCTCCTTGGTCCCGGTGAGGTGCAGGTCTTCACGCAGGCACCCCAGCAGCGTGCGCCGGGAGGAGACGCGCAGCTCTTCAGATTGCCCGTTCACCGTGACGGTGACGACGGTGGTGGGTTCGAGATGGGTCGGTGCGTTCATGACGGCCTCCAGGCACAGGGCATTATGGTGCGTGGTGATGCGAGCGGCTTACCCTTAATGTTCGGTCCGCACGCTCGCCGGTCCTTGTGGGCGTCCGGCCTCCTGGGCGCTCACGCGCAGGCAGCAGCCCCCTGCGCCTGCGGTCCCACGATCACGCACGACCGACCGGAGGGGTGCTTCCCGAGCGAGGCGCACCCGCACGCCCCGGCCGCCTGCTTTGACACGATCGCGGCCACCGCCTACAGTATGAGACGCGATGCCACGCGGACGCATGCCCACACCCCTGTCGGTCGACCAGGACGACGCGGCGCACGAGTTGGTCGTCACCTGGACCGACAACCATGTCAGCCGGTACGCCTACCGGCTCCTGCGACAGCGCTGCCCGTGCGCGATGTGCGTCCACGAGTGGACGGGGGAGCGGCTGCTCGACCCTTCCAACGTGGCGCCGGACGTACGCCCGAAAGAGGTTGCGCGGGTTGGGGCGTACGCGCTGCGGTTCACGTGGTCGGACGGGCACAGCACCGGCATCTATCCCTTCCCGCTGCTCCGGGGGCTGTGCGAGTGCGAGGCGTGCGTGCGCGAGCGGTCGGCGAAGTCGTAGGCCCGCGGGGACGACCCCTTTCGGTCCCCAGCGACCGTGCGGGAAGTGATGGACGCCGCCGACTTCTACCAGGAGATCAACACGCTCGCCCGCGAGGTGCGCGAGAACCTGCGCGGATCAGACTGCGTGCTGCAGCCCGACGAACACCGGATGTGGGTCCTCGCCGAGCTCGGCGCCGGGCCGTCGGGCGCCGAGACGCTCGCGCGCCGCCTCGGAGAGATTACGCTGCGCCACCCGTCCCTCACGCTGCCGCTGCGCATCGCCGTGTATCCCGGACGACGGGGACTCCGTCGACGCGCTCTGCGCGGCGCTTGACCAGGAGCCCGCGGCGGTCCGCTGAGGCGCCCGCGCCCGTCGGTGCGCGGGATCGTTCCCCCAGACGGCGCGGCTCAGCGCACCTCGTAGCGTCGGATCACCTCGGGATCCACGTCCAGCCCGAGCCCGGGGCCGGTGGGCACGCGCAGCTGACCGTCCTCGGGCACCGGAAACGGCGTCGTAAAGATGTCCCGCAGCGGGTTCTGGATGTACTGCGTCCCCATGTATTCGTACGTGGAGAAGTTGGGCGCCGCCGCGGCAAGGTGCAGCGACGCCAGGTGGGCGACGCCGCCGCTGAATCCCGTGTGCGGGGCGTACTGAAGATTGTGGGCGTGCGCGAGCGCCCACAGCCGCCGCGCCGCCGTGATCCCGCCGATCCGCGCGACCTCCGGCTGGAGCACGTCGAGGCAGCCGCGCGCAATCAGATCCCGGAACCCGAAGATCCCGAATTCGGTCTCGCCGGCGGCGAGCGGCACGCGCACCGACCGCCGCAGGTGCGCGTACCCGTCGAGGTCGTCGGGGGGGAGGGGCTCCTCAAGAAACGCGACGTCGCACTCCTCGATCTGCCGGCCGACCCGCACCGCCGTGCCGATGTCGTAGGCGCCGTTCGCGTCAAACATCAACTCGATGTCCGGGCCCACCGCGTCACGGATCGCCCGCACCGTCCGCACGTCGGCGCGGTCTCCACCGCGGGACGCCGGCCAGCCGAGCTGCACCTTGATCGCGCGAAACCCGCGCGCCACCTGCGCCCGCGCCTCGTCGGCCATCGCGGGAATGTCGTCGAAGTACACCTTGGACACGTAGCAATTGACGCGCTCGCGGCCCGCGCCGCCGAGGAACTTATACAAGGGCTGATCCACCGAGCGTGCCAGCAGGTCCCACAGCGCGATGTCGATGCCGCTCATCGCCTCCACGACAAACCCGCGGGAGTGCCCCCACCGCCGCAGCAGCGCGAGCATCTCGTCCCACAGCCCCTCGACGTCCCACGGATCTCGCCCGATGACCAGCGGAGCCAGCAGCCGGTCCACGATCATCGCCGCGACTTCCGGCGTGCGCCGTGCGATGCACTCACCCACGCCCACGAGACCGGTGTCGGTTGTGACGCGGACGAGCACCGCATAGAACGTCGGAAACGTGCCGATCGAAAATTCGACCGGGCGGGGCGCGCGTGCGGCCAATGGGACACAGGTAATCGAGGCAATTTTCATACTGGCGTCTTCGGGTCGGTTCCGGGCAAGTCCTCGAACCGCGGCGCCGGGCAGGGCGGCCCGGCGGCGGCCGCGACCGGGAATGCCGGGTCTCACCGGGCGCGTTACGCTAGACGTTCCCGACCGTGGTGCGACATGCGATACATCCTGGGAGGACACGCATGGACTGGGCACAGACATTCAGCGGGGCCTTTGATTACGCGGAGTTCTTGCAGCGCCACGCCACAGCCGAGCAGCAGGCACGCTGGAAGGCGGTCTACGATCGCGTCGCGCTCACGCCGGAGCAGCGGGAGCTTCTCGGCGGGTTTGTCCGGGAGATGCACGTGCTCTGCGTCGCCGGCGCGTGGTGCGGGGACTGCGTGAACCAGTGCCCGATCATGGGCCGGATCGCGGAGCAGAACAAGCGGATCGTGGTCCGCTTCGTCGACCGTGACGCCCAGCCCGAGGCGCAGAAGGCGCTCGCGATGAACGCCGGCCACCGGGTCCCAGGGGTCGTGTTCCTCAGCGAGGACGATCAAGAGTGCGGCCGTTACGGCGACCGGACCCTCGCCGGGTACCGACAGATGGCCGCCGACCGGTTGGGTCCGGCGTGCCCGACCGGCATCGTGCCGCCCGGCGCGGAGCTGCTGTCTGCGGTGACGGCCGAGTGGGTCGGCCAGTTCGAGCGCAACCAGCTCATGCTCCGCCTATCCAAGCGCCTGCGGGAGAAGTACGGGGACTAACCACACCCGCGACCGCACGCCGTGCTGTTCGTAGGGGGGCTGCGTACCGGCCCCCCCACGAGCTGGCTTCTCCCTGGGCTCCCAACGAGGCGCGCCAGTTTCCAGCGATTCGCTGGGAGTCCGAACGGCACGTTCCAATGCATCCCACGACACCCCCTGTGCCCGCATCCGGGCGCAGTTCAACGAACTCACCCTCTACGATCAGACGCCAGCACCTGATTCGATCGTGCGCGTTGAGGAGGGCGCTTCGACGCTAGGGAGTGAGGCGGAGCGGGTGCCACATCGCCGCCCGCAATCACGCGCTGATCGTCGTGGTCTGGTTGCGCAGCCAACGAGCGTCCTCGTTGGTAGCCTCACCATCTACTCGGTCGCAAGGTGCCAGCGTGGTGACCCGCGCGTGCGCAGCGCCAGGCCAGAGTCCAAGAATCCGGTCCTGCGGCCGCGTGCGCGTTGGTTGGCGCGAACGACGCTCGAATCGGTCGGCCACTCAGCGTCGGACCCCTAAAACTTACTGCGCAGAGTCTCGGAGAATCTGGCAAGAACCTTGGCGAATTAGGCAAACGCCCAAAAGCTCAGCGAACTATGCTTGTGACCGCGGTGAGGCGACGAGCGGAACCTCGAAGGAGAGAAACAATGCAAATGCGCAGACTTGGGAATAGCACCCTGGAGATTTCGGCCATCGGGCTCGGCTGCATGGGAATGAGCACGGCATATGGCCCGGCTGCAGACAAGCACGCCATGATTGCTCTAATACGCAACGCCGTTTTGAACCCTCTTGATCGTGTGCCCCGGGCGTTTGACATCGCTCCCCAACGGTCCCTATACTAGATATGACAACTTCGTGCAGTCTGACCGAAAAACGTCATACGTCCTGGAGCGCGAGCATGCCGATCGATCCACAGGGCACCCCCGAAGACCCGGAGCAGCTCGCGCGCTTTACCGAGCGCATTCAGGCCGGAGAGCAGCTCGAAGCGGGAGAGTGGATGCCCGAAGAGTATCGGTTCGAGGCGCTGCGCCTCATCAACATGCACGCGAACTCCGAGATCATGGGCGCGCTCCCCGAACGTGAATGGATTCCCCGGGCGCCGAGCCTGGCCCGCAAGATGGCGCTGACCGCCAAGGTCCAGGACGAGGTGGGCCACGGGATGCTCCTGTATCGGGTGGCGGAGACCCTCGGCCGCTCGCGCAGCGAGATGATCGACGAGCTGGTCGCCGGGAGGGCGCGCTTCCACAATGTCTTCCACTACCCGGCGGAGACCTGGGCCGACGTCGCGATCATCCAGGTGTTCGTCGACGGGGCCGCGATGCAGACCCAGGGCGCGTTGCGGTCGTGCTCGTACGCGCCGTACTCGCGGGTGCTGAAGCGCATCTGCTACGAAGAGGACTTCCACATCCAGCTCGGCCTCGACGTGTGGCGGTCGCTCGCGGAGGGCACACCGACTCAGCGGGCGATGCTGCAGGACGCGCTCCGGCGCTGGTGGACCCCGATCATCCACTTCTTCGGCATGCCCGACCGGATCTCGCCGCACACCGAGAAGATGCTCGCGTGGCGCATCAAGGTGAAGTCGAACGAGGAGCTGCGCCAGCAGTTCCTGCGGCGGTTCATCCCGGTCATCCTCGAGTACGGGCTGGAGGTGCCGGACCCGGGACTGCGCTGGGTCGAGGACGAGCAGCGCTACATCTACACCGAGCCCGACTGGGACGAATTGAAGCGGGTCGGCCGGAACGGCGGCCCGAAGAGCATGGAGCGGCTCGCATTGCGGCAGCGCTTCCATGCGCAGCACGCGTGGGTGCGCGAGGCCGTCGGCCGGTGGGCCGCCGCGGCGTGACATGGCGGCGCCGCGGACGGATAGGGGACCGGGTGTGACCCCCGGACGGTCGAACGAATCCTGGGAGGGACCGCTCGGCGCCGCCGACGACGTCTGGGCGGTGTTTGTCCAGGGACGGCGGCGCGATGCGCACGTCTACGCGGGCGACGTGCACGCTCCGGACGCCGAGATGGCGCTCGTGCTCGCCAAGGAAAACTACACGCGCCGCGATCCGTGCGTCAGCCTGTGGGTCGTGCGCGCCGACCAGATCCACGCGACCACGCAGTCCGCCTCCGAGATGTTCGTGCCCGCCACGGACAAAAGCTACCGGTTCGGGGGCTCGTACCGACGCCAGCGCAAGATCCTGCAGGGATCCTACGGCACCGACTACCGAGAGGACGAGGCCTAACGTGCCCGGCGCGCTGACCGCGATCGGCGATCCCGCGGTGCGGGCGGCGTTCCGCGACTGGCTGCTGCGCATCGCGGACGACGAGTTGATCATCGGCCACCGGCACTCGGAATGGACCGGGGTGGGGCCCGACATCGAAAGCGACGTCGCGATGAGCAGCATCGCCCAGGAGGAGATCGGCCACGCCCGCGCGTTCTACGAGCAGATCGCCCAGGACGAGGGACTCGACGTCGACCGGCTCGCGTTCGGCCGCGCGCCCGGGGAATACCGGCACGCGGCCTTCGTCGAACTGCCGAACGGCGGATGGGAAGAGACGATCGTCCGCCTCACCCTCTATGAACCATTCGAGACGGCACGGCTCGAGCGCCTCGCCGCGAGCGGCCAGCAGCCGGTCGCCGACCTCGCCCACCTCCTCGTGCGGGAGGAACGGTACCACACACTTTTCGCGGAGACCTGGCTGACGCGCCTCGCCCGCGGCGCCGCCGACGGCCCCGGCCGTGTGCAGGCCGCGCTCGACAGCGCGTGGCCCGACGCGCTCGGGCTGTTCGAGGCGACCGAGGCCGACGAGATCCTCCTGCGCGCGGGCGTCCTGGTCACCGCGCCGGACGCGCAGCGGGCATCCTGGCTGGAGACGGTGCAGCCCACGCTCGAAGGCTGCGGGCTCCGCGTTCCGGCGTCCGCCGCCGCGCGTGAGGGCGGCCGGCGCGGCGTCCGCACGGCCGCGTTCCAACAGCTGCACAGCGAGATGACCGAGGTCTGGCGGTCGGATCCGGAGGCACGGTGGTGACGAACGTCACGAACACGATGGATGCGGCGGTCTGGGATGCGCTTGCCACCGTCGAGGATCCCGAGCTCCCGATCACGATCACCGACATGGGGCTGGTGCGCGACGTCCGCGTGGACGGCGCGCGGGTGAACGTGCGCCTCGTGCCGACGTGGATCGCCTGTCCCGCGCTCGACGTGATCCGGACCCGGGTGCGTCGCGCGCTGCTGGCGCTGCCGGGCGTGTCCGACGCCGTCGTGGAGTACACGTTCGACGAGCCGTGGACGCTCGAGCGCATGACGCCGCGGGGCCGCGCGCAGCTCACGGCCCACGGCCTGTCGGTGCCCCGCTGCCGCTTCGCGGAGCCGCCGGTCTGCCCGTACTGCGGGTCCCACGACGTGGCCGCGGAGAGCCTGTTCGGCCCGACGCTGTGCCGGGCGATGTATCTGTGCCGGAGCTGCCGCAACCCGTTCGAACGGTTCAAGCCCCCCGCCGAAGCCTGACCGGTCGCTGAGCAAGGTCCCTCCGGGGGCAGGGCCGTCACGTGCCGAGGAGCGCCTGCACTTCGACCGGAATCCCATCGGGCCCAAGGCACTGAAACACCAGAACCGGACCGGCCTCCGCGAGCTCGAACTTCATGCCGATTCCGCCGGCGTTCACGGCCTCGTACAGCGCGCGCACGTCCGCCATACGGTTCAGTCTAAATCCAACGTGGAAATCCGGCGGATACGGCGGCGGGGCGAGCCGCGCAGGTTGCTCACGCCGAGCAAGAAGCCGGCGCCGTCCTCGAGCAGCGCGATTTCCTTCGCGCGCTGATAGACGCAGCGCAGGCCGAACCACCGCTCAAAGAATTCGCGCGCGCCATCGACGTCCGAGACGTGCAGGTCGACACGGTGGATGTTCACGCGGCTCCTCCTCCACGACTGCGTTCGCTCGCTCCTTCGCGGGAGCGCGTCCCCGCCCGCACGCGACCCAGTCTGAGGCACGCGAATGGACGGGCCGTGGATCCACTGTGGAGATCGTGTGGAAAGGCGAATCTCGTCAGTGGGCCGGCTACGCGCGCCCGCGCTGCCCGGCCGCGTCCGCATCACGCAGCCTGACATAGCGTCCCGGCGTGACGCCGTAGACCGACCTGAACATCCGCGTGAAGTGTGCCTGGTCGGCAAACCCGGCCGCCAGCGCGACCTCGGCCAACGTCAGCCCGGCGTCGAGCCGGCTGCGCGCGAAGTCAATGCGCCGGATGACCGAGTACCGGTACGGGCTGGTCCCGTAGAAGCTCCGGAACTGACGGGCAAGCTCGTACCGGCTCAGACCGGTCACCGCCTCGAGTTCCACGGACCGCACCACGGCGCGCCGGCCGTCGAGGAACGCCCGAGCCCGCCCAATCGCCGCGTGGTCGACGCGGCGGGGCGCGCGAGCCGCGCGGCAGTGAGGATCCCCTTCGATCAAGCCTTCCGCGAGGCGCAGGATCAGTGCGTCGAGCGCCAGTGGTTCCAGGGCAGGCCGAAACGCGGCCGTGACCGCCCGCACGAGCGTGGGGTTGCCGGACACCGGCTCGCGCACGAACGGCAGGACCGCCGTGTGTTCCGTGATCGTGCCGACGGCGGCGGCGATCCGCGCCGGCTCCACGTAGACGATGCGATAGCCGAACCCGACCTCGCTGCCCGCGCGGCCGTCGTGCGTCTCATCCGGGTGGAGCACGATGACCTGGCCCGGCGTGCTGCGTTCGACCCGCCCGCGGTAGTCGAATGTCATCACCCCGACGTCGGTTACGGCGACGGCGTATGTGTCGTGGCGGTGCTTGGCGAACGCGCGCCCGCCAAACCAGGCGCGCAGCAGCTCGACGCCTTCTCCGGGCTTGGACGTGCGCACCCAGTCTCCACCGCCGCACGAACGTACAAGACCCGCGCCGATCGATCCCGCTACCATGGACGCCATGCGGCTAGTATACCGGGACACGGCGGCGAGTTGAAGTGACGCGGGAGCAGGCGCTCACGTTCTTCGCGTTCTCGGTCGCCGCCGCGGGCACCCCCGGTCCCAGCAACGTGCTGCTGACCGCCACCGGGGCCAACGTCGGCGTGCTACGCGGCCTCCCCAGCCTCCTCGGGGTCGCCGTCGGCATGGCATGCATGATGTTCCTCGTCACGCTCGGCCTCGGCAGACTGCTCCTCTCCAACCCCCTGGTCCTCCAAGGGGTGAAGTGGTGCGGCGCCGTGATGCTCTGCTGGCTCGCGTGGAAGATCGCGACCGCACGCAGCGGCGGGGCCGCAGCGGGGGCCAAGCCGGTCGGCTTCCTCGGCGCGGCGGCCTTCCAATGGGTGAACCCAAAGTCGTGGCTTGTCTGCGCCAGCGCCGCGGCCACCTTTCTTGACGCGGGGGCGGGCGGCGCGCTGGAGCAGTCCACCGGCCTGGGGCTCGTGTTTTTCGTGGCGTGCCTCCCGAGCTGTCTCCCGTGGCTCGCCTTCGGGGCGGCCCTGCAGCGCGTCCTGCGGTCCGAGCGCGCCTTCCGTGCCTTCAACGTTGCCATGGGAGGGCTGCTCGCCGCGTCGGTCATCCTGTTTCTGTGGTAGCGGCAGCGGAGCGCGAGCAACGCCGAGCCGGGCACAGGGGGTGCGTGCGATGACGACAACCGACAGCGATCGTGTCCGGTATTTCGAGTATCTCTGTGTGGCGAGGGAGAAGCTTTTCGGGTGGGTGCGGACGCAGCCCGCGGAAGTATATCGGCGGTCATTTCCGATCGGCCTCGGGTCGATCAGCACGACGCTCGTGCACGTCGCCAGCGTCCAGTGGGGGCACACACAGCGGCTGCTCGGAAGGGAACCCGACGCCGCGAACGGCCAGTACACGAACAATCCGTTCAGGCTCGACGCGCAGCCGCCGTTCGAGCAGTTGGTCGAGGCGTGGACGCGAGTCAATCCGGATACGCGCCGCGCGTTTGCCGAACTCGGCGATCCCGGGCGTCACTTCGATTTCTTCCCGAAGGTCGTCACCCCGCCGGTCCGGGTGCGGGTCACCGCCGACGTCCTCGTCGGGCATCTGCTGTTCCATGAAGTCCACCACCGCGCCCAGGTGATGGCGATGCTCAAGCAGATCGGCGTCGCCGCGGAAAACCTGGACTACGCCCTCGTGATGGGAGAAACGACCCGGGTGTGAGGCCGGGCGCGGCTATCCCCGATGCGCCGCCTCGCTGTCGAGATGGGCCATCTGGGCCGGCGCGTATCGACCGCCGGCCGCGGCATCCTTGGGGACGGCGCGCTCTATGTTCGCCACGTCGCCCCCGGTCAGCGCCACGTCGAGCGCGCCCAGCGCGTCTTGCAGCTGCTCGCGGCGCCGGGCGCCGACGAGCGGCACGATGTCGTCGCCGCGCGCCGCCACCCACGCCATGGCGAGTTGCGAGACGGTGACGCCCTTCGCCGCGGCGATCGTCCGAAGCGCCTCGACGAGCGCCAAGTTCCTGTCGATGTTCTCGCGTTCGAACCGAGGCATCTGCGTCCGCATATCGCCGGGGCCGCCGCCCTCCTTCCGCCACGAGCCCCCGAGCAGGCCGCGTGAGTACACGCCGTAGGCGGTCAGCCCGATCCCCAGCGCGCGGCACGCCGCTAGGATGCCGTCTTCGATCCCGCGGGAGAGCAGCGAATACTCTATCTGCAGGTCGCAGATCGGATGGACGGCCGCCGCCCGTCGGAGGGTGTCGGGCCCGACTTCGGACAGGCCGATAAACCGCACGTATCCCGCCTTCACCATCTCGGCGATCGCGCCGATCGTGTCCTCAACCGGCACGGTCGGATCGAGGCGGGCCGGGCGATAGATATCGATGTGATCCCGCCCAAGCCGCCGGAGGGAATAGGCCAAGAAGGTCTTCACCGCTGCGGGCCGTGCGTCGTAGCCGACCCACCGGCCGGCGGGGTCGCGCAGCGCGCCGAACTTGCAGCTGATCAACACGCCGTTCCGCGGGCTCCCTCGCAGGGCTTCTCCGATCAGGAGCTCGTTGTGCCCCATGCCGTAGAAATCGCCGGTGTCGAGCAGCGTGATGCCGGCGTCGAGGGCGGCGTGGATGGTGGCGATGCTTTCCGCCCGGTCGGCGGGTCCGTACACCCCCGACATGGCCATGCACCCCAACCCGAGGATCGAGACGCGCGGGCCGGCCGCGCCGAGTTGACGGTGTCGCATGTACACACTCCCTCCCGCCGCCACTGATCGACGCGTTGGCTGGCGCTCTCCACGTGACCACCCACCACGGGCATGGTCGGTCCGCTCTTGTTCAGGATAACGCACGCGGGTCCTCACGTCTGCCCGTCTCCTTCGACGTCTCCGAGCGAGGGAGAGGGACGCGTCCGCTCGAACCCATAGCCGGCGCGTCCGGTTCGCGGGACCGGATCCACGGCCGCCGCGGTGGACGAGATCGTCCGGGACACCGCCGGATGGATATTGGGAGGATGGTGTCGGGATGGCGGAGGTCAGGGCACTCCTGTTTGACGTGTTTGGCACCTGCGTCGACTGGCGCACATCGGTCGCCCGCGAGGGCGAGGCGTTCGGGCGCGCGCATCACGTGAGCGGCGTGGATTGGGCGACGTTCGCGGACGCGTGGCGCGCCCGGTACCAACCGCAGATGGAGACCGTGCGCAGCGGTCGGCGCCCCTGGACCAACCTGGACGCGCTGCACCGCGAGAGCCTTGAGGCCGTCTGCCGCGACTTCGGGATGGCGGACGTGTCCGCGGCGGACCTCGACGATCTGAACCGTGCCTGGCACCGTCTTGACCCGTGGCCCGACACCATCGAGGGGCTGCGGCGGCTGCGGACCAAGTACATTGTCGCGCCCAACTCGAACGGGAACGTGGCGCTGATGGTGAACATGGCCAAGCGGGCCGGCATTCCGTGGGATGTGATTCTCGGGGCCGAGACCGCGCAGGCCTATAAGCCAATGCCTGACGCCTACCTGAAAAACGTCGCGCTCCTCGGGCTTACGCCGCCCGAGGCGATGATGGTCGCCGCCCACGAGCGAGATCTTGCCGCGGCACGGGCGTGCGGGCTGCGGACCGGGTTCGTCGCCCGGCCGCTCGAGTTCGGACCCGGGGGACGCGCGGATGACGCGCCCCAAGGCGCGTGGGACGTCGTCGCGGCGGATTTTGTCGATCTGGCCCGACGACTGCGATGCTAGTGCACCGCCGCCGGAGTCCGGCGGCCGTCCCATTGACGCATCTTCGTCGAACAGGTTCGCACCGGGGCAGACCGGGAACCGCGGATGGCCACCAGCGGTAAGGTGTCGGCGTTGGTGGCAAAGAGATGGTGAGGACACCCAAAGACGCGTCTCGGTGCCCTCGTCCGGTGGGGGGAGGGAAGGGGGGACAATGCACGCCCGACGGCTTCTCTGTCTCGTGTTGGCGCTTGGACTGACGACCGGAGCCGTCGGTTCCATGCGGGCACCGGTCTCGGACGTGGGGGGAGTTCGGCGGCGCCTCCCCGCGCCGTCGGCACCGGCGATGCGCAAAGCGTGCCGGACTTCACGTGGCGGCGATCACTCCCGATTCACCCGTCTCCCATGCTAGTGTCCACCAGGACTCTGAGTGTGTCGCCATTTACGCAAGATCCCGATGGCACGGTGTTCGCCGGAGGGTTCGACGCCAATAACGTTCCAGTGCACAACAGTGCGTGGCTGTGCGCGGGAACCCCGCGTCCCTGAGATCCCGGCGATCCATCACCCCGTCATGACGCCCAGACGTTCCGGCCATCGGGGGGGCGGCCGTGCGGCGCTTCGTGCGCGGAGCTCGTGCGCTGCGTAGCAGGCACACGCCCACAAGTGACCTCGGTGCGGCGACGTCTGTCATCTCCGGTCGCCGTCGCGCCGATTCCGCTGCCGTGACGGTGAGACTGACTTACAGAGCCTTCCACCCGAACTGCTCAAAGTCAATTCGCCCTGCCCGGCTGAACCGGACGCCCTCGCGCCGGAGCAGCGTCCGCTGACGGACGTATCCGCCGGTGGGCCGCCAGCTGATTCTCCCCTGCGCGTTGACGACGCGGTGCCAGGGCACGTCACCCGGGCAGGCGCTGAGCGCCCAGCCGACCGTGCGCGCGCCCCGCGGAACACCGAGCGCGCGGGCGATCGCTCCGTAGCTCGTCACCCGGCCGCGCGGGATCTGGCGCACGAGCTCGTACACCCGGGCGAAGAATGAGGACCGATCGCCGGTGCCGCGGCGGACGCGCGCCCCCGTTACGCGGCTGCTCATGATCGCACCCCCCCGGAAGTCCCTCCTACTGTCTCAGGATTTTGGCTGCGGTGCCACTGGCGACGGTCTACAATCGCGCCCGCTCGGTCACCGATCCTCCGACGGCACACGCAGGTGGAGCGGGGTGGGCGCCGGACCGGCGGAACCGCCGCCCCAGAGGGGCCCCTCGCGTGACCCCTTGGTTACACACTCGTGCGGTGGGCCCCGGTACCAGGAAATTCTCCGCAGGGACTCGAAAATGGGCGCACCATTACCTGACGCCGCGACGCGAAGGGAATACCGCCTGCGCGGCTGGCCATGTGGCGTCCACTCGAAAGGAGACTGCGCATGCGGGTGAAAGCGGTTGTGCGGGTCGCCGTCCTACTCGCCCTCGCCGGAATGCTCACGGTCAACGTCTCGACGTTCGCGGCCACCGCGAGCGGTACCGTGACCGTCTGGGTGGGGAGTTGGTGGGAGCCTCAGATCCCCATCGCGATGGGGATGTGGACCAAAGACAACCCCGACATCACGCTCAAGATCGAGCCGCTGCCGATCAACGGGTACCTCGATAAGTTCACCGCCTCCGCGCTTGGCGGCACCCCACCGGACGTGATCGACCTCGATACGACCTGGGTCTCCACCGCCGCCGCCAAGGGGCTCCTGCAGCCCCTCGACGACGTCGCCAAGACCCTGGACGTGAAAGACTACTCGCCGTCGGTGTGGGCGTCGAGTCAGTTCAACGGCCATCAGTACGCGATCCCCAACCGGGCGTCGGCCAACGTCTTCTACTACAACAAGACCGTGTTCGACAAGGCGGGCGTCCCGTATCCCACGGACAACTGGAATTACACCGACATGCTGCGGGTCGCGCAGAAGCTGACGATCCCGGGACAGTTCGGCGTCGGCGTCGCCGCCGACCTGAGCGATCCGTCCAACGCGATGGACCTCCTGTCTGCGACGATCTGGGCGTTTGGCGGCGATTTCCTCACCAAGGACGGCACCAAAGCCACGATCAACTCCCCGAAGGCGGTCGCCGGCCTGACCTACTGGGCGGAGCTCTACACCAAGTATCACGTCGCCCCGGACGGCACGCCGAACTTCACGACGACCCGCGATCTGATTCCGCTGTTTGAGGCGAACAAAGTCGGGCTGATCACGGGATCGTCAAACGACTTCGACGAGTTCACGTCGCACAAGGACCTCAAGTGGGGCGTGGTACTCTCGCCGAGCAAAGTCAACCGGTCCGGCGGCTGGACGATGGGCGTGCCGGTCGGCGCCCAGAACGCCGCGGGCGCCCGGGTCTTCCTGACGTGGTTCGCCAAGCCGGAGAACCTGGCCAAGATCATGAACCGCACCCCGGCGCGCATCTCGGCCTACAAGATCGCGCCGTGGAATAACCCGGAGTGGGCCATCTTCGGTCAGGCGCTGCGCGACGCGAGGTCCCTGCCGACCGTCGGCGACTGGGCCGGCATCCAGACCGTGATCATCACGAACGCGCAGAAGATCTTGGTCGGGCAGTCGACCCCGCAGGCGGCAGCGGACGCGATGGCGCAGCAGATCGACGCGATCCTAGCAAAGAAATAAGCGCACGAGGGGAAGGGGACTCACGGCGTTGTTCAAACTCGGATTCAGCACGCTCGGCTGTCCCAAGTACAGCGTGGACCAGGTCATCGCGATGGCCAAGGACAACCACTACTCCGGCGTGGAGATTCGCTTCCTCCGCGGCGAGGTCGATCTGCCGACGCTCGATGAACTCGCGCCCGCCACGATCGGCGCGACGCGGCGGCGGTTCGAAGAGAACGGCATCGACGTCGTCTCCATCGACACCGGTGTCCGCATGAACTCCCTCGACGAAGGCGTGCGCCGGAAGCAACTCGAGGCGTCGCGGGCCAACACGGCGATCGCCGTAGGGCTGGGAGCGCGGTACCTCCGTGTCTTCGGCGGCCCGATCCCGGAAGGCCAGGATCGGGCCGCCACCCTGCGCGCCATCGCGACGGGACTCAGCCAGGTGGCGGACGAAGCCAGCGCGCGCGGCGTGACGGCCCTGCTCGAGACCCACGACGCGTTCTCCACGTCGACCAGCATCCTCGATCTCTTCGCGCGCGGCGCGAGCAAGAACCTGGGGGTGCTCTGGGACACGCTGCACACCTATCGGCACGGCGAGAAGGCGGCGGACACGTGGGCCCAACTGGGCGACCGCATCAAGCTCGTGCACCTGAAAGACTCGGCCAAGTCCTCCGCGCAGGGCTTCGATCTCGTTCTGACCGGCACGGGCACGGCTCCCATTCCCTCCTTCCTCGAGGTGCTGAAGGGAGCGAACTACAACGGCTACGTGGACTTCGAGTGGGAGAAAGCGTGGCACCCCGAGATCGAGGAGCCGGAGGTGGCCATCCCGCAGTTCGCCCGCTACATGTCGGGGAGGATGTGATCGCCCCCCCTCCCGACGGCGAGGCGGCGGGCGCCGGCCACGACGGCGCTGCGGGCGACGTTCGACGGCGCACCGCGCTGGTTCGGGAGCGTCGGCGGCGCGCGGCGCTGCGGAGATGGAGGCCCGGCTATGTGCTGGTGCTGCCGGCCACGGTGCTGATCGCGCTCATGATGGTCTATCCGACGCTCCAGACCGTGTGGTTCAGCCTGTCCACGGTGCGGCTCCCGACATTCCAGACGACGTTCGTGGGGCTCGCCAACTTCGCCAGCATCCTGACCGACCCCGCCATCGGTGCCGGCCAGCTGGTGCAGCGCACGATCGAGTGGGTGGCGGGCACCGTCCTCCTGCGCTTCGCGCTCGGCTTCGTCGCCGCCCTGGTGTTCAACGCCAAGGTCCGCGGGACGGCCTGGATGCGCGTGTTGGTCGTGCTGCCCTGGACGATGCCGTCGGTGGTCTCCGCCAATCTCTGGCGGTGGATCCTCCAGAGCGACGTCGGCGTCCTCGACCAGACCCTCAAGGGCTGGGGCCTCACGAGGCTCGCCCACAACTGGCTCGGCGATCCCCACACCGCGCTGCCGGCCGTGATGGTGGCGTACTCCTGGGCGGGCTTCCCCTTCATCATGCTGCTGATTCTCGCCGGCCTCCAGGGCGTGCCGGTGGAGCAGTACGAGGCCGGCGCGGTCGACGGGGCCAACTGGTGGCAACTGTTCCGCTTCATCACCGTCCCGGCGGTGCGGGGCGTGCTGGCCATCGCCCTGATCCTGGAAACGGTCCAAGCCGTCAACTCCTTCGACACGCTGACCGTCATGACCGGCGGGGGTCCCGCGAACGCCACCCAGACCTGGAGCCTCGCGATCTACCGGGCAGGATTCACCGACTACAACTTCGGCGCCGCCTCCGCGCTCAGCGTGCTGATGTTTCTCGCCGCGGTGACGCTGCTCGTGATCTACAGCGCCGCCAACCGGGCCAGTCAGGCCCAGCAGGCCCCGCGATGACGCTGCTCGAGACGCAGGGGGGCGCGCCGCGGACGGCGACCGTCCCGGAGACGCGGACGCGGAAGTCTCGCGCCGGGCAGCACGTGCTCGTGTACGCGCTCGGGCTGCTCTTCGTCTGGTTCAGCGTCGGCCCGCTGCTCTGGGGCCTGAGCACCGCACTCAAACCGGAGGTCGACCAGTACTCGTTTCCGCCGCAGTGGATCCCGTCGCCGCTGACGTTCGAGCACTTCGTCGCGATCTCCCACAACCATGCGGTCATCCGCGGGTTCCTCAATACGCTGATCATCGCGAGTTCCACCACCGCGATCGCGCTGCTGGTCGGGGTGCTCGGCGGCTACGGGTTCTCCCGGTTCCAGTTTCCGGGCCGCACCACGCTGCTGTGGTCGGTCCTCTTCACACAGCTGTTCCCCCGCGTGGTCGTGATCGTGCCGTTCTTCATCACGCTCCGGCACCTCTACCTGATGAATACGCTGCCGGGCCTCATCCTCGTGTATCTGATGGTGGTCTTCCCCGTCTCCATCTGGCTGATCAAGGGATTCTTTGACAAGATCCCCGTCGAGATCGAGGAGGCCGCGGTCGTCGACGGGTGCTCCATCCCGCGGCTGCTGTGGCAGATCGTGCTGCCGGTGGCAAAGCCCGCGCTGATCGCGGCGGCGATGTACGCGTTCATCCTTGCCTGGAACGAGTTTCTGTTCGCGCTGGTGTTCACGCAGGGGTTGGATAAGCGACCGCTGTCGGTCGCGCTCGCCTTTTTCATCGATGAGAACGGGATCCGGTGGGGCGATCTCATGGCCGCGTCGCTGCTGATGAGCATCCCGGCCATCATCGTCTTTACGTTCTCACAGCGGCTGCTGGTGCGGGGCCTCAGCGAGGGGGCGCTCAAGGGATGACGGCACCGAAACACACACCCGCCACGCGCGTGTCGGAGCAGGTCGCGGTTGTCACGGGGGGCAGCCTGGGCATTGGGTTCGCGACCGTCGGCGCGCTCGCCGCCCGAGGGATGGGCGTGGCCGCGGTGGCCCGGGACCGCGCGCGGCTCGACTCCGCGATCCGGACGCTCGACGCACCCGCGCGCGACCGGATCGTGGGCATCGGTGCCGACGTGGGACAGGAGCGCGACGTGGACGCGGCGGTCGCCGAGGTAATGGACCGGTTCGGCCGCATCGACGTCCTGGTCAACTGCGCCGGTGTCAGCATGAACGCGCGCCGGCGCCTCGTGGACACCACCACCCCGGAGTGGGAGCGGCTCATCGCCACGAACCTGACCGGCACGTACCTGATGTGCCGGTCGGTGCTGCCGCACCTCGTGGCGGGCGGCGGCGGCTACGTGCTCAACGTGCTGTCCACCGCCTCGTTCAAGGCGAATCCGGGGACCAGCCTCTACGCCGCGTCCAAGTTCGGGGCGAGGGCGCTCACCGAAGCGCTCATCGACGAGTACCGCGACACGAACATCCGCATCACCTCGGTCAGCCCGGGCCCGGTCGATACGAGCACGTGGGACCGCAAGCTCGAGCCCCCCTCCAAGGAAGAGCGGGCGCGGATGCTGCGTCCCTCGGACATCGCAGACATCTTCCTCTGGCTCTTGGATCGTCCGAGCTACCTCCACGTCACCAACATCACGGTAACGCCGTGGCCCGGCGCACGCTGAGACCGGCAGGGAGGCACCCGCGCGGGCGGGAAGAGTGAGGGTATCCCGGCCTCGATGCGCGATCCTGTTCGGGACGTCCGTCCCGCCGCCCCAGCGCCCGGTGCGCCGCGCGGCGGCGGCCTGCGGTCGACGTGACCGGCCGACCGCCCGCGAGGCCGTTACACACGGCACCGGCAGAAACGAGCAGAGAGGAGCCGCAATGATCTACGAACTGAATCATGTCGGCATCGTGATTCGGAACTTGGACAAATCGCTCGCCTTCTACGAGGGGGTCCTCGGCGCGAAAGTCGTGTCCCGGAATATCATCCCGTCGACCCAGACCGACGTGGTCTACCTGCAGATCACCGGGGGCATGATCGAGCTCCTGCACCGGCGCGAGCCGGCCGGCAACGAGGTGTACGGGATCACGCACATCGGGTTCATGACCCACGATCTCGACGGCGACTACCAGAGGCTGGTGGACTCCGGCGTCGAGGGAGTGGTGAAGCCGAAGGTTGCCGGGTCCGGCGTGGGCCGGATCGCCTTTGTGTTGGACCCGAACGGCGCGCGCGTGGAACTGCTACAGCGCAGCCCGGATTACCGAACGGCGGCGGTCCCGAACTCGCTGATCAAGTCGTTCGACCACTACTCGCTGAACGCGAACAACCTGAAGGCGGCCATGGAGTTCTACCACGGGAAGCTGGGGATGAAGTCGCTCAAGACGCAGCGCGTCGAGCAGCGGCAGCTCGACATGGAGTACCTCAACTACGACTACGACGTCCTCGAGCTCCTGCACCGACCGGAGCCGGCGCCCGGCCCGTTCTTTGGCCACTTCGCGCTGCGGGTCGACAGCGTGGAGAGCGCGCTGAAGAGCCTGGCGGCCCTGGGGGCGACCCCGGAGGCCGGCAGCCCCAAGCGCGCGGGCACCGGACTCGGCAACGTCGGCATCGTTCCTGATCCCGACGGCGTCAGGGTGGAACTTGTCGACCGTCCGGACCTGCGTACCCTCTAGACACGCCGCGACGCAGAGGGGACGTCGAGCGCTCGCGTGACGTCCCCCGTGTGGCGCGCCCATCTCAACAGCCCTGGAGTTGCTGGTCGCGGCCGCCGGGATCCTGTTCCGGGACTTTACAAATCCAAGAAATAGAGCCAAATGGGGGATCGCGGAGATGCTCGCGGCGCGGCCCGGGGCGCTCGGGGGGCGGGTAACGCGCTGATCGCTCAAACCCTCCGAAGTCTGCGGGAGGACGGGGCCCTTGTCGCTGACCGCGGTGAGAGCGCTCAGTTCCGCTGCGCTCACCATTGCGCCGGATGGTGAGACGAAACTCCACGAGTTGCGAGCGATCCTGGCGCGGGCGCTTGTGAGCGGCCGTGCGTTCCTGGGGCATGTACTTGAAGCCTGACCTAGGACAACCCGGTGAGCGGAGATTCCCTTGGTGCGCTCGAATGTGTATAATATCCCTAGTTTATTACACATCTCACGGTAAGGGACGCCCATGGCGCTTCAACGGAAAAACCTAATCGTCTCGGCTGGCCGAGTCCAGGAGTTGGCCGCCCGGCTGGGGGTGAGTGAAAGTGAGGCGGTCCGCCGCGCTGTGGATCTCGCGCTAGCCCGGGAGGATGTGATCGAGGGGCTCCGTCGTCTCCGGGAACGTGGTACGTTCGTCGACGCATACCGTCGGGCTCCCAAGGGATGAGGCCTCGGGTCTTCGACACCTCAACATTCATTCTCGCAATTCGGGGGCGTCTCGAAACTGACACCATTCTGCGCCCTCTGACCGTGGGGCAAGGATACCTAAGTGCGGTGGTTGCGCACGAACTCTGGGCCGGGACTCGCAATCGCGAAGACGCCGACGCGCTGGCGCTGCTCCTGAGAGGGTTCGAGCGGTTGGGAGCGGTCTTGACGCCGACGTATCAGGACTGGATCCTTGCGGGTCGGCTCGTTGAACAATACCAACGTCTTTATGGACAGATCAAGCCTGCCGAGCATGCCAATGATGTGCTGATCGTGTTGAGCGCCGCACAGGTACGCGGGGTCGTGGTCACCGCCAACCTGCGACAGATGGAACACTGGGCTCGGTTGGCCCGCCGGTCCGGCCATCAGGTGCGAGTCGAGGCCGTCGCGTAGCCCAGCGGATCTTTTGATCGCCGCGTTTCTGGGGTAGGGTGCCGCCCCCCTCTAGGGCGCCCAGAGGTCAACACTCCCGACCTGCCGAACCCCGACCGCAACAGCGCGATGTCAGGTCGCGCGGGGCTGACGAATGGCTCGTCGGTCACGGAAGCGGGTTGCGAAGAAACCGGCTGCTAAGCGCCCGGCAAGGCCTCTGCGTCAACAACGCCCCGTGTCTTCGCCGCCTCGCCAGCGTCTTGACAACCTACCTGTTCAACTCACAAGCTTCATCGGCCGGGAGCGAGAGATCGCGGAGACCAAGCGGCTGCTTGGCACGACGCCACGTCTCACTGGCGGCGGTCGGACAGGCGCGCACCGCCCAAGGGGCCGCCGGGGCGGCGGTGGCGCTGGCCGCGACCTTCATCGCCGATTGCGTCCCTCGTCGTCGGCAGCTGTTCTGGGGGTTAAGCATCGCTCTGCTTGCGAGCGTCGGTCTGGCGGAAGCGAGCGCGCGAAGGCCTTGTAGTCGATGGCAATGCCTCCGCACAGGGCCGGGGGCGGCGCGGAACCCGTCGGGACCTCAGGAATGGCGTCTCCTGCGATAGGGTGTCCCGCCGCCTCACATCGCCTCGATCACGGCCTTCAGCGCCGCCGTCGCGGCGACCATGCCCGCCACGGTCGCGCACTCGCCCGCGTTGTGGGCCTGGCCGATCGAGCCCGGACCAAGATTGCAGAAGTCGTGGGTCCGCTCCGCAAAGATCGACAGGTCCTGGCGTCCCTGCGAGAACTGCAGCGACGCGGCGCCCTGGATCTTGGCGACCGTCTCGCGCACGACCCGCAGCGTATGGCCGTTGCGGTCGGCCAGAGTCGGCAGGCACAGCTTGGCGAGCTCCAGCTCGTGCGGCACTCCCTCCGCCGCGGCCCGGAGTTCCGCTTCGAACGTGCCGTAGTCCTCGCCGACGGCGAGGCGGCGGTCGACGGTCAGCTTCAGCCGGTCGGGAATGACGTTTTCCGCCAACCCGGCGTGGGCCGCCACGACCGACAGCGACGGGACGCTGTGCACGCCGGGCGCCACCTCGACCCCTTTGAGGCGCTCGGCGGCCGACGCGATCCGCCGAATGACGTCGACGCCGCGGTAGATCGCGTTGTCGGCCCGGCGCCAGTCGGAGGAGTGGCCGCTGCGGCCGAGCACCGTGAGGTAGCCGACCGCGCGACCCTGACAGCCGATGCCGACGTGCAGCGTCCGGCTGCCCGGGTCGTACGACGGCTCGGTCGTGATCGCGTAGTCCGGCTTCGCCCGGCCGATCAACCGCCGCACCCCGTTGCGGGGCGTGATCGAGCCGCCCTCCTCGTTGTTGGTAAACGCGAACCACGTCCGCACCCGCGGGCGCGCGTGCTGCGCGAGCCACATCATGCAGGCGAGCCCGGCCTTCATGTCCGAGGCGCCGAGACCGATCACGCGGCCGCCGTCGATGCGGGGCGAGAAGGGATCGGTAGTCCAGCCGTCCACCGGGGGGACCGTGTCCATGTGCCCGTTGACGACGAGCAGCCGATCGCCCGCGCCGAGCTCCGCCGTCACGTTCCCCTCCGCATCGCGCTCGACCGCCACGCCCGCGCGCGACAGCGAGTCGGAGATGTACTGCGACAGCGCGGCCTCTTCGCCGGTTACGCTGCGGATGCTGACGAGATCGCAGAGCGTGCGCTCGAGGTACGCGGCGGTGTCAGCCACGGACGCTCACCCCTCTCAAACCGATGTGATCGGAGCCGCGCCGTGCGGCGGGTCCTCGCTACGCATTCGCCCCGGCCGGTGGGGAGGCCTCCGGATACACGACGCGAAAGCGATCGAGCGCCTCCACGAGCGGCGCGCCGGTGGCGGGGTCGCGAAACGCGTGTTCGATCCGGCTGATCCGGCTCACCAGGATGAACGGGTCCAGCGCGCCGCTGACCGGCCGCGGCGCGGCGGTGCCGCCGAGCACAAACGGGCTCGTCGTCAGGAAGTACTCGCGCACGAGCCGCGCCCGGAAGAGGCTCGTGAGGAGTCCCGGACCCCCCTCGGTCACCACACTGCGCACGCCCCGCCGCCCGAGCGCGCGCAGGGCTGCGGCGGGGTCCGGACGGCCGTCCGACGATGCGGCGACGCGGATCACGTCGATGCCGAGGGCCTCCACGTGGGCCGCGGCACCGGCGGCCGCGCGCTCCGTCGTGACCACGACCCGATCGAACCGAGGGTCGGTGAACAGACGGCGGGAGAGCGTCTCCGGCGGAAACTCGAGCGCGGTGCTCAGGACGGCCACCAGCACGTGCGGCGGGCGCCCCGCGGCCACGCGCCGGGCGGCCTCCGCCTCGGACAGGACCGCGGTCACGTCCTCGGCGAGCACCGTCCCGATGCCGGTCAGCGTCGCATCGGTCGCGACGCGCAGGCGCGTCAGCGCCACTCCGTCCACGGGCGTCCCGACCGGATACGCCTTGCCGTCGACAGCCGCCTCGCCGTTTTGGGTCATGACCATGTTGGCGATGAGATAGGGGAGGCCGTCAAGCGCCGCCGGGAACCGCAGGTCGGTGTAGAGCGCCTCAATCGGCACATCCCGCGGGAACGGTTCCGACTCGTGCCAGACGAGGCGCACGGCCGCCGGCAGCGGCACGGTGCGCTTCCAACCGGGCCCGCTCATGCAGGCCTCCGGGCGCGTCGGTAGCGGCTCACTCGAGACGGCACGGGTCGATGATAGCACAGTCCCAGGGTGCGCGCCCCGCGGCGGCGGCAGGCGGACGCGACGCCCGCACCGTATGATAGCGAGAACGGACGCCGGGGACGTGCGGATCGCATCAGGACGTCAGGGAGGACCGGGCATGACCGACGCAGGTGACCAGCAGCCGTGGCTGTCGTTGTGGCGGCGCGTGGAGGGACTGGGCACGTACGCGGAGGCACTCCGCCGGCTGTCGCAGCAGGAACCGCTCCTCCAGGCCAGACCCGACTATCCGCAGGCCCCCGGCATCCGGGTCTCCCACGCGGACGACCTGCGCCGGACACTCGACGGGATCCGCAGCGCCCTGATCGAGCTTCGGAACGTGCTTCCCGTCGCGCTGCCGAACGGCACGCATTCCGCAAGCGGCATTCCCGATGAAGCGCCGGCGGCCGTCGAGAGGCGGCTCGACATGCTCACGAAGCTGACTGACACCCTGCTGGTTGAGGCGTTCCAGCCGCTGCCGCCGCTGCCGAAGCACGCGCCGCCGTATGTCCTTGAGTCCCCTCGGCACGACCTGGCGGGGTCCAAGGCGGTGTACCTGAGCTACGCGCTCGAGGAAATCGTCGCCTCGGTGCACAACACGCTGCTGAGCCGCGCCAACGCCGCCGCGGGCGGCTAGCGCCGCGCGTCAATCCCCGAGGGCAGACTAGGCGCGGCGCACGCGCGCCCCGCCGGGCATCAGGCCGGAGACGGCCACCGCCCCCACGTGCGGCTTCACAATATCCAGGGTCTGGAACCGCCCGTTCAGGATTGTATCGCTCTTGACGCCGAGCCACTGTTCGAGAACCGTCGCGTACACGCTCCGGAAGTCGGTGCCGAACTTGAGATCGCCCATGTCGAGGTCCGTCAGGCTCGGGTGGGCGCCGTGCACGCCCGGGGTGACGGGACCGCCCATCAGGAACATCGGCGCCGCAGTGCCGTGGTCGGTGCCGGCCGCGTCGTTCTCGGCGACCCGGCGTCCGAACTCCGAGAACGTCATCGTGAGCACCCGCTCTTGGAGGCCCTTGTCTTTGAGGTCGCCCGCGAACGCGCCGAGCCCGGCGCCGAGGGTCGCGAGCAGCCGATCCTGGCGGCCGGCCTGAGCGGCGTGGGTATCGAACCCGCCGAGGCCGACGTAGTAGACGCGCGTCGGGGAGCCGGCCGCGATCAGCTCGGCGACGATCCGCAGCTTCTGGCTGAACGGGTCTTTCGGATACCCCGCGCCGGCGTCGGTCGCGATCTTGCTGGCGATCTTGCCGACGTCGGAGGCGGCGACGAGCGCGTTCATCTCCGTATGCGTGAGGAAGTCCACCATCGGCTCCTCGCCGGCGACGGGGCGGAGCAGCGCGTGCAGCGCCTCGACCTCCTGCGCGCCCGCGCCGGGGACCGGGTGAAACCCGAACCGAGCGGGGTTGTCCATCGCGACGACCCGGCCGCCGGTGCCCTGCATCGCGAGCGGCATCTCCGGAGACAGCGTGATGCCCGCAGTCTCGCCGCAGTCGGGGCACTCGCTGTCGAACATCCGTCCCAGCCAGCCGGTCTTCGGCCCGGTCCCGGTCGGGTCGGCCGTATGCCAGATCTCCATGGACCGGAAGTGGCTGCGGTTCGGATTGGGATAGCCCACGCCCTGGATAATGCCCAGCTGGCCGTCGTCGAACAGCTCCTTGAGCGGCTTGAGCTCGGGGTTCAGGCCGACCTCGTCGTTCAGCCGCAGCAGCTGATTCTGCGGGACCGCGAGATGCGGGCGCGCCCGGTAGTACTCGTCGTGCACGAACGGGACGATCGTGTTGAGCCCATCGTTGCCCCCGCCCATCTGGACGACGACGAGAATCGGCCAGTCCGGCTGGCCCGCGGCCTGCGCGGTGAGCGACTGGTCCCACGGGTTGTTGAGCGCGAGCGCGGTCCTCGTCAGGAACATCGGGGCGGTGACGCCGGCGGAGACGATCGTCAGCCCCTTGGCCAGAAACTCCCGCCGGGTCATCATGTGCCGCATGCTGGTGTCCTCCTCACGCTACGTGATACTCAGGAAGCGTCATCACCAGGTGGATCACGCCGGTCATCGACGGGACCGACGTCTGCGCCAGCACCGCCTGGCGCGCCGGGGCCAGCGGACGCGCGAGCAGCTGGGCGCTGATCGCCTCGGGCGACCCGAGCGGCGCGAGATTCGGCACGCCGAGGCGCCCGACCAGCAGCGCCGCCGCGACGTCGCTGCGCGTGAACACGGTCCCGGAGTTCATCCACGCCGCGCCGCCGTCCCAGCCGGCCACGGTCGGCGGGAAGAACAGGCGCTGGCCCATCAGCGTCATCGCCTCTCCAAGCCGGATCCAATCCGCGTCCTGGATGCCGAGATGCCGCACCGCTCCCACGACGTACTCCGTCGGGCTCTTGACCTGCGCGTGCATCACGTCGGGCCGGTAGAACGCGCGCGAGCGGAACAGCGCCCGCAGCACGGGCGCGAGCTCGTAGTTGTTTTGGCGCAGCAAGCCGGCGAGCCCGTCGACCAACTCCGCGGGCGGCTGCGGCGCCACAAAGAACTTCGCCAGCCTCGCCGCCACCCACTGGGGCGCCGCGGGAGTCGCGAGGATGATCCGCATCACGTCGGTGCCGTCCCACGGCCCGGTCTGGCCGAGAAACGTCTTCTGGCCTCCGTCGTGCTCGGCCGGTTTCAACGCGAACGTCCGCCGGTCCTGGAACGACCGGTAGTCCACCACGGTCCACCCGGTCCACGCGCGCGCGGCCTCACGCACGTCGTCCTCGGTGTAGTGGCCGATCCCCATCGTGAACAGTTCCATCGCCTCGCGCGCCCAATTCTCGTTCGGGCGGCCGCGCTGGTTCTGGTCGTTGTTCAAATAGCGCAGCATCGCGGGATCCCGGGCGACGGCGTCGAAGAGCCGCGCGAAGTTCCCCGCGGCGTAGTGCCGGAACAGCTGGTTCTGATTGTACATCGCGATCGCGTCCTGCACGTCCCCGAACGAGCTCGTGAAGTGCCCGTGCCAGAAGAGGACGAGCTTCTCCTGGAGCGGCGCGGGCCCCGAGGCCATCCGATCCAGCCACCACGAGGTGGTCTCGACGATCGCACGGCCGTGCGCCTGATTCACCTGCTCGTAAAACTCGCGGAGCTCGGGATGGTCCTGCGCGCGCTGGCGGGTCGACCGCAGGAGCTCCAGCTCGGCGTCGAGCCGCATCTCCGCCGCCTGGGCGTCCCCCAGGGCGACGGGGGGAATGGGGAGCGCCGGCGGAAACACGAACAGGGCGTCGACCGCGCGGTCGGGCCCGACGGCGGCGGCCGCGGCGATTTCGCGCGGCAGCGGGCCGAAGCCCGCCCTTCGCAGCAGATGCGCGGCCTTCTGGGAATCCCACGGATCCCCGGACGACGGGACGAACGGCTCAAGGGCCACGGGCATCGTGAACCTCCTGCGTCAGTTCGATCTCCGCACTAAGCGCCGGGCTCCCGTGAAAGGTTCCCGCCGCTCCGAAAGTCCGCCCACGCCCGTTCGATGAGGTCGGGGGACGTGAGGAGGTCGATCGCGCTCAGGACCATGACCCGCGCATCGTTCATCATGCCCGCGAGACCGATCTCCGCCTTGCCGGCCTCGAGGGCGGCCCGCGTGTGCATCCCGACGCCTGGCGGGCAGGTCGGCAGGGTGTAGCTCACGGTCGGGAGCGCCTGGCTCAGATTTCCGAGATCGGTCGACGCCCCGACGAACCGCTCCGCCATCTCAAACCCGATCGCCTGGGAGTTGCGCTTGACGACGCCGGCAAGCGTGGCGTTGTACTTGAGCGACTCCATCAGGAGGCCCTTGGTGACCTCGAGGGTCGTGCCGGTCGCCTCCGCCGCGCCGCGCGCGCACGCCTCGACGCGGGCGACCACGTCGCGGTGGTACGCGGTGTCGGGGGAGCGCACGCCTAAGGACGCGGCGGCGCGCTCCGGGATGATATTGACGGCCTGCCCGCCGTCCGTGATGATCCCGTGGACGCGCGTCTCCGGCCGCAGCTGCTGGCGCAGCGCGTTGACCGAGTTGAACAGCTGGATCACCGCGTCGAGCGCGTTCAGGCCGTTCCACGGGCCGGCCGCCGAGTGGGCCGGCCGCCCCGGAACTGGAACGTCAAGATCTGGACCGCCAGGCACCCCGTCGCGACCGACGTGTGGTCCCCCGCGTGATACTGCAGCGCCGCGTCGCAGCCTTGGAAGGCGCCGCCCTTCGAGCATGAGCACCTTGCCGCCGCCGCCCTCTTCGGCCGGCGTGCCATAGTACACGATCGACCCGCGCAGCTCCGGCGCGACCGTCCCGAGCGCCGCCGCGGCGGCCGCCATCCCGGCCGCCATCAAATTGTGGCCGCAGGCGTGGCCCAAGCCGGCGAGCGCATCGTACTCGGCGATCAACCCGACGGTCGGCCCCCCGTGGCCGCCCGGGACGCGGGCGACGATGGCGGTCGGGATCCCCGCGACGCCGCGGTCGACCCGCAGGCCGTGCTGCTCGAGCAGCTCGCTGACCCACGCGACCGCGCGCTCCTCTTCAAACCCGATCTCGGGCGTGTCGTGAATCCGAAGCGCGAGCGCGCGGGCCTCGGCCTCGAGCCCGTCGAGCGCCTTGAGGGCCCGCGCCTTGAGCGCTGTCGTGTCGGACACTGGTGTCGGCGCCATGCTAGTCACCCCCCGTGGTCATTCGGCTCAGAGTACGGCTTCGGCGCGAGGTCCCACCGTGCCTCCGAAGGCGTGCCGGCGCACACCGACCGTTGATGCTGTACACCGTTCTCACGGGATCGAGACCATCCAACCGACGGATCGGAAGAGTGGGGGGCCGCGTCGGAGCATGCTGCGCCGTCGGTCTCGCTGTGCTATCGAGCGAGGGGCGCTGTCGTCGTTGGGGTCTCCTGCGGAACGCCCATCACGAGGTTGACGTCATGGACCGCCCCGTCGTCCGTCAGCGGGATGGCCGAGGGGGCAACGGCGTGGCCATCCAGGGTCGCGTTCGCGATGCCGCGGCAGCACTGTTCCGGGTTGGTCACGGTGATTTCGTATCGGGTACGCCCGACGCGCCACGTGATCGAATAGGCGGGCCACGAAGCGGGGATACAGGGATCGAGCGCGAACGACGCACCGTGGCGCGTTAGCCCAAGGATGCTCTCAAGCCCGAGGCGATACAACCAGCCAGCCGACCCAGTGTACCACGTCCAGCCGCCTCGGCCTACGTGACGGCGGTGAGCGTAGACATCTGCCGCGACCACGTACGGCTCCACCTTGTACCGCTCGACATCCTGCCGCGATCGCGCGTGGTTGATCGGGTTGAGCATGTGAAACAACTCCACGGCTTCGTCTCCGTTGCCGAGCTTCGCGATCGCCATGGCCGTCCAGATCGCGGCGTGCGTATACTGACCGCCGTTCTCGCGAATACCGGGGAGATACTGCTTGATGTACCCGGGGGTCTTGCGCCGATCTGTCGAACGGCGGGGTCAAGAGCAGGATCACCCCGCCGGGGCGGTCGATCAGGAGGGTGCGCACCGCGTCCATCGCCCGCTCCGCGCGCCGCGCCGGGGCCACGCCGGACAGGACCGCCCACGACTGCGCGATCGCGTCGATCTTACACTCGTCGTTCTGCTCGGATCCCGAGCGGCGTCCCGTCGTCGAAGTACGCCCGCCGGTACCAGTTGCCATCCCACGCGAGCTCGAGGGCCTGCGCGAGTTGGGCACCGACGTTCTGGTACCCGGCGACCCGAGGCGCATCGGCACGCGCCTCGCACAGGAGCGCAAAGCGGTCCAGCACCGTATGCAGGAACCATCCGAGCCACGTGCTCTCCCCCTTGCCGTGGTACCCCACACGGTTCATACCGTCGTTCCAGTCTCCGGTACCGATCAGCGGCAGCCCGTGCGCGCCGACTGTGATCGCGCGATCGATGGCCCGTACGCAGTGCTCGTACAGCGTCCCGGTCTCGGCGGACACTCGGGGGCTTCCATACGCCGACTCTTGCTCCGGCTCGAGCAACGGCGCCTCTAGAAACGGCACCACGGTGTCGAGCACGGCCCGGTCTCCGGTCGTCTCCACGTAGTGGGCGACCGCATAGGGGAGCCAGAGTAGATCATCCGAGCAACGGGTCCGCACGCCCACCCCGGACTGCGGGTGCCACCAGTGCTGCACATCCCCTTCGAGAAACTGTCTCTGGGCCGCCCGGAGCAGATGGTCTCGGTACAGATCGGGACGCACCATCGCGAGCGCCATGACATCCTGCAGCTGATCGCGGAACCCGTACGCGCCGCCCGGCTGGTAATAGCCCGAGCGTGCCCACAGCCGGCAGCTCAAATTCTGGTACAACAGCCAGCGGTTCATGATCATATCGAACGAGTCGTCGGGCGTCCGCACTTGGACGGCGCCGAGCAACTCATCCCACTGCGTCCGGACGGCTTCGGAGATGGCTTCAGCGGCAGCCACTGTGCCGTACCGCTCCATCAGCGCGTCCGCGTGCGCCCGGTCGGTGCCCTGTCCCAATAGCACCAGCGTGCGCTGGGTCTCCCCCGGCGCTAACTCAATCCGCGTATGGAGCACGGCGCAGGGGTCCAAGCCCGCACCACACCGCCCCGACAACTCGCTGCGCCCGAGCGCCGCCGGATGAGCCAACGACCCGTTGCGGCCGAGGAACTCGAGGCGGTCGCCGCACACGGAGGCCAGCGCGTCGCTCGTCATCACGAAGCCAACGTGGCCCGGAAACGCCCGGTTGTAGGCGTTGCGCGCCAAGACCGCGTGCTGCTCGATATCTACCTCGGTCACCACGTAGAGGTGCTCGCCGGCCCGCGGAGGCCCCAGCGCCCATTCGTTGTACGCGAAGACGCTAAGGCGCACGCGGCGATCGGTCTGGTTCGAGAGCGTGAGGAGCGAGAACTTCACCGGATCGTCAGGATGCACAAACACCCTGAGGTCCTGGGCCACGACGCGCCCTGCGTGTGAAAACCGAGTCATCCCCGCAGCGTGCGACACGCTCCAGCGACCGCTCTGACCGGTGCGGCGCATGGGTCCGGGCGCGCCGGTCCAGACCTCACCGGTGTCGTCGTCTCGCAGGAAGATGGCCTCTGCGGTCGGATCGGTGACCGGATCGTTCGCAAACGGGGTCAGCCGGTATTCGCGGCTGTTCTCGGCCCAGCTGAACGACGCCCCGGACGTCGTGACGATGGTGCCGAACCCCGGGTTCGCGAGCACGTTGGCCCAGGGCATCGGCGTCTCCTGATCGCCGTCGAGCGCGACCACATACTCGCGACCGCCTTCGGCAAAGCCGCCCAACCCGTTGGCGAGCGTGAGCACCCGCGGTTCCGGGACCGGGGTCCCGGCCGCCCCGGCTCGCAGCTCCACGCGTCGGCGAGGGACAAGAGCGGCGGGCCACGTTGGCTCCGGTGCTGAGATGTCGAGTTGGTCCGCCAGGTCACCCAGGTCGCCGCTCAGTATCGCCCGCGCGGATGCCGCGAGAAGCACGCGGGACGCTTCACCCAGACCGTCTCCCCGCAGCAGGAACACGCCACCGGGACGGCCTTGCCACGCCGCCCACGACCCGCTGCTCACGCAGCGCCTCAAACTGCTTGTGCACTTCGTCGCGGTAGCCGAGCGGGTGCTCATTCAGGATCACCACGTCGGCACTCAACCCCTTGAGCCGCCAGAACTCTTGCGCCTTGAGGACCCGCTGCACCAGTGGGACCGCATCTTCGTTCAACACCTGCACGAGCAGAATGGGGAGATCCCCGGAGATCCCGTACCGCCACAACTCGGGTTGCCCGAGCGTATTGCGCGCCAGGATCTCGGGCGCGGCGCGCAACGAGTCGTCGGTATAGAAGACCCGCGAGGCCAGCTCGAGAAACTGCTGCGCGTCCTCGGGGGTGAGCGCGAGGTGGCGCAGTTCGATCCGCGCGTGCGTGAACGCAAGCGCGAAGGCCCGTGCCACGGCCGCCGGGTCATGGTAGCGTGCCGCGAGCGCGGCGGCCGCCGCGCGGTTCGGCGCCATCCCGGTGGAGAACGCGAGACGGACCTGCCCTCCCGGTGCCAACCGAACCCGCTGTCGCAGGCTAGCGATGGGGTCGAGCACAGCCCCGCTGGCACCCGACAAGGGGCGACCATCGAGGGCCACGGGGTGATCGGGCGCGTGGCCCCGCCCAAGGAACGCGGTCCGATCCGTCTCCCACTCGACCGGGCCTTGCATGAACCCCTCGATCGCCAGCACGTGAACCGCAAAGGGGCCGGCTTCGCCGCCGATCGACGACCGCTTGCCACAGAGGAGCGCCGAGCTCTCGGGGAGATAGGCGGTCTCGAGAAACAGCTTTCCGACGGCGGGATGCGCCAGGTCCTCCGCCGGCGTCGCCAGCGCGAGCTCAACGTAGCTCGTCACCTCGATTTCCCGCGCCCGATCGCTGGTGTTCGTCACCGAGAGCCGACGCACCTCGACGTCGTCCTCAAATGCGACCGTGATCTCGAGTTGCGTGTTGATCTCGTCATCCCGGCGACGGAAGACCGCTTTGTCGGGGAGAAACGTGACGAGATACTGATCGGGTTCCTTGTCCACCGGGTGGAAGGCCGCGGACCACACCGATCCGCTCCGAACGTCGCGCAGATAGATGAACTGGCTTCCGAGGTCACGCGTCCGGTCTTCCCGAAGCCGTGTGACGGACAGGCCGCGACACATCGACGCGCCGCCCCCGGCGTTCGTGATGGTGACAGTATAGTTCCCGTTCGAGAGGAAGTGCGCTTCAGGAAAGAGGGTATGGGGCGTCCGGAACCGGCGCACGGCGCTCCCACCCGCCGCCGGCGCGGTGGGTGTGGCCTCGGCGGGCCGGGCCTCGGCGATAGCGTAGTGGCTCGTGAGCCGCTCCTGGAGCAGCAGCTCCGTGGCCTGCACCTTGGGATCCGCGTGGAACCGCTCTTGCATGCGGGAATGGCACACGACGTTGTCCATGGCGACGAGAGACATCGCCTGATGGTGGGCGAAGAACGCGGTGACCACGGTCCCCTTCGCACGATCGCGCTTCCGGCTCACCGGATCGCTCGCCTCGACGGGTTCGGGCGTTGTATAATCGATCGCTTCATAGTAGCCGTAGCGCCCCTCCAGACCGAGCTTCGAGAGCCGCCGCATGTTGTGCACAGCCCGCTCCGGCTCGACCAGGCCGGCCAGCATGGTCGCATAAGGCGCGATCACCAACTCGTCCGCCAGCCCGCGCTTCAAGCCCAACCCGGGCACACCGAAGGCCTTGTACTGGTAGTGACCCGAGCGGTCAAGGAAGTTGAACGCCGATTCCGAGATGCCCCAGGGGACCCCCCGAGCCTTCGCATAGTCCATCTGCACCCGCACGACGTTCCCATACGTTTGATCGAGCAGCGTGTCAGGATACGTCCGCGTGAACAGGAGCGGCATGAGATACTCGAAGATCGACGCGCTCCACGAGACGAGGGTGGGGCGCCCGCCGACACCGACGAGCGCGCGCCCCAGATGAAACCAGTGATCCTGCGACACGTCGCCCTTCGCGATCGCGATGAAGCTGGCAAGACGTGCTTCCGAACCGAGCAGGTCGTAGAACGACGGGTCGTACCGACCGGGCCCCTCGGCGTCGGGAAGCCGGTACCCAATGGCGAAGAGCTTGCGGTCCGAGTTGAACAGGAACTTAAAGTTCATGGCGTCCACCATCGCCGCGGCCCTGTCGGCCAGTTCCGCGAGGCTCCGGACGATCTCCTGAGGTTCGCGCTCCACAGCGCGAGGCTCCATCGCCTCGACGAGCCGCCGCGACCAGAACACGACGTCGTCCCGGTCCGCCGAGCCGGGTGCTTCCTCGATGTGCTCGATCGCCTCGCCGAGCAACGCCGAGCGCGCCGCGAGGGCATCGAGGGTGTGACCCGGCTCCGTTGTTCCGTTCAGCTCACCCCGAATCTCGTCGACCATGCGCACCAATGGCTCGGTGCGACCGTCCAACGTGGGGTGGTTCACCGCGAAGACGGCGAGACTTTCACGCAGGAGGTCCGCGACGACAGCACAGCCGGCGCGCTGTGCCGCCGGGTCCCCGGGGCGCTGCGCCACGTAACGCAGCCCATGGGCGAGGGCGATCAGCGCGCCCGCGAGGTTCCCGCTGTCCACGGTCGAGACGTACCGCGGCGACAGCGGTGCGAGGGTCCTCGTATCGTACCAATTCAGCAGGTGCCCCTCGAAGCGCTCGAGCGCCTCGGTCGTCGACAGCGCGCGCTCCAGCCGGTCGACCATCTCCGGCGTCGAGATGAATCCGAAGTCGTGCGCCGCGAGCGTGGAGAGCAGAGCGAGGCCGATGTTCGTCGGTGAGGTACGGTGGGCCACCCCCTCCACCGGCGCCTCCTGGTAGTTGTCCGGCGGCAGCCCGTTGTCATCCGGTCCCATGAAGGTCTCGAAGTACCGCCAGGTTTTGCGGGCCGCGCGCCGGAGAAACGCCCTGTCGGAGGCGCTGAGCTCGAGTCGCCGCACGATAGGAGGGCGGCTCAGCTCATACGCGATGATCGGGGCGGCAAACCAGAGGAGCAGAAACAGGGCACTCGCCAACAGAGCGTCGGGGCGGACGGCGAGAATGGTCCACAACAGGACGAAGGCGACGAGCGGACTGACCGCCATTTCAAAGAGAAACTGCACGATGCCGTACCGGCCGACGAGGCGCGCAGCTCTCGCCGCAGTTTCCCACTCCAGGAACCGCCCGCGGCTGGTCCCGAGCCGCACCAGGGTGACCGCGATCGCGTGCACACTCTTGTACGCATGGTACACAAGGAGGATGATCGTCACGAGGACCTGGGCGGTCGCAGCGCTGAAGTCCCGCCCCACGTCCCGCAAGAACATCTCCCACGGCTGTCGCATTTCGGGTCCCCGGAGTAGGCGCACCACGACGGGGTAGAGCGGGGATCCCATGACCGCAAGCGCCGCCAACGTCCACGCCCACGGGCTCCCCGGCAGCACGGTCCACGCGGCCGCCAGGAAGAGCACCAGCGATGCCGGCACAAGGCTCCTGCGGAGATTGTCGAGAATCTTCCATCGGCTGATGAGCGACAGGCCGTTCCGCTCGATCCCCTGGCGCCCAGGAACCCAGGGCAGCAGCCACGGGAGCAGCTGCCAATCCCCACGCACCCATCGGTGCAACCGGCGCATGTGCGTCAGAACGCTCGACGGATAGTCGTCGACCACTTCCACGTCGGACACGAGTCCGACGCGGGCGTACAGCCCTTCGAAGAGATCGTGCGACAGCAAGGCGTTCTCGGGGGCCCGACCCGCGAGGACTGATGTGAACGCCGCAACATCGTAGAGCCCCTTGCCCACATAGACGCCTTCCGAGAACAGGTCCTGGTACGTATCCGAGACGGCCGTCGCGTACGGGTCGACGCCGGTATGGCCCGAGTACACTCGCGAGAACAGGGAGCCTGCGGCGCTCCACATGGTCGCGCTGACCCGAGGTTGCAGGATCCCGTACCCCGCGGTGACCTGTCGCGTCTGCGGGTCGACCCGAGCACGGTGGAGCGGGTGGAGGGCGATCCCGATGAGTTGTTTGGCAACGTCCCGCGGCAGTCGCGTGTCGGTGTCCAGGCTGATGCAGTACCGGATTGTCGGCAGCACGGACCGGTCGCCGACCTGCACGTGATAGTTCGTATCCGTGGCGCCTCGGAGCAGGCGGTTGAACTCTTCAATCTTGCCGCGCTTGCGCTCCCAGCCCATCCAACAATTCTCTCGTGCGTTCCACCGTCGGGCGCGATGAAACAGGTAGAACCGATCGTTCTTCCCCGGCGCGTACCGTGCGTTGAGATCCTCAATCCCGGCGCGGGCGGCATCGACGATCTCTCGATCGTCTGGCATCTCCGCCGCGGATGCGTCGACGAAGTCACTGAGGATCGCAAAATGGATGCGGGCATCGTAGTTTCCGATCGCTTGGACCTCCAGGTGCTCGAGGAGGGCATGCACTTGCCGGACGCTCGTCAGCAACGTCGGCACGATCACCATGGTGCGCCCGTCCTCGGGGACCCCGGCCCGGAGGTCCAGTCGGGGCAGGCGTTGCGGTGGCACAAAGGCGGCGGCGAGCCACTGAACGAGCGTAATCGCGAGCTCGCTGGCAGGAATGAGCGCGATCGCGGCAACCCACACCGCCGCAGGCCATCCAGGGGCACGCGTGACGGCGAAGTACAGGCCGAGCGCAGTCAACACGGCAATGGTCCCGAGATAACAGGCCGTCGGGTGTGCGACCACGGCCCGGCGTATGCGCTGGCGCACGCCGGGCCGGAAGGCGACGTCCGCTTCCAGACTTGCGCGACCCTCTCCGATGAGATACTCGCCGACGTGCGCTGCCCGATCGCCTCTGGGGTTGTGGTCGGCGGCCTGCCGCGCACGCTCGATGGCCCGAAGCGCCACGCGCATCTGGGCTTCGCCGGTTGGCTCGGCTAGCTCTTCGACGGCCCTGCGGTACCGATCCCGGCTCGCGAAATCCATGTTCGCGTAGACACCGGCCGGATCGCGCTGAAGGATCTGCTCGACCAGACTGACGCGCTCGAAAAACCGGCTCCAGTCCAGGGAAGCGCAGAACTGAAGACTCGTGATCACGTTCCCAACCGAGACCTGGCACGCGGCCTGCTCGTCAGTGTCGGCGAGAATCGCGTCCTCGGGCGTCAGACCCTGCTCGGCGAGTTTCTCGTCAAGGCGGGCACGGAGTTGCGAGACCCGAGGGCCAAACTCGCGGACTCGTTCCAGCAGGCGCACGACGTATGCCATGGGAAGCACGTCCGGCAGCGCCGGCGGCGTGGCCCCGGCCGGCATGGCTTCAAAATGCGCGAGATAGCGGTCGGCGTCGATGCGCCCGGCACGGTCGGCGAGAATTTCGTCCGTGAGCCTCCAGAGATTTTCGATCAGCGCGACTTTGAGCATCGTCGGCCACGCCCAGAGCTCGCCGATCGTGAGCGGCGAAACCGTCTGGAATGACGAGACGAACCTGGTCAGCCGCTGCAGATCAAGCCGGCCGTCACTATGGCGGATGAGCTCCACCGCCATCGCGTACACACGGGCGGTTTCGGGGAGTTCCCGGGAGGCAGTCAGTTGAAGGTAGTACGACGGCGGAAGGCTAACCCGAATCTCGCGCAGCTCGGCTTCGACGACGTGAAAATTGTCGAGCAGCCACTCGGCCGCGGGCGGCGCACTCTGGGTAACACGGACGTCTCCGGCCAGCGTGCGGTACGCCCGACTCAGGTCTTTGGCATTGGCATCGAGCCGGGCGAAGAAGCGCCGCATCGCAGAGCGCGAATTCCGCGCTGGGGTGAGGGCACCGGCCAGCACCTTACCGAGCGCGTCGAGACCCTCAATGCTCGACAGCTCTCCGGTGAACGGCGCACGCGCTCCCGTCGACTCCGCGCGTCCTTTGACGCGCGTGCGAGCGGGAGACGGCCGCGGCTGGGCTAACGTGTCGCGACTCCCGCGATCATGACCGGGGCCCTGCGATCGACGTATGCGTCGGTGCCGCCGGCCCACGGCGGCAGGCGTTGTCGGCCGGTGCGCACGCCGTCACGCCTCCGGCCGTTTTTCTCCAACCTCTGTCTCGCGAGATGCTCGCATCGCCGCGTCCCGCGCGTCCTGGGCGTCGCGCTCCGCCCGGTCCACGCTATCGGCCGTGCCGCGGGCGACCGGGACGGCCGTCTCAGGCTGAGGCTGGTAGACCTTGGTGACTTGCCAGGCATGCTGGGTACCGGCCGTCTCCGACTCAGACACATCGATCCAATACGTCCACCGTCCCTGTGGCTTCGCGACTACGCTCATCTGCACACTCCCTTAGGTGTTGACCAGTGCGGCGCCGCTGAAGCGGCAGCCGACCTTCGGCCTCCGGCACGCGGTGCCGAGGCCGTTCGTAATGCGCGACGATGATTGACCGGCGCGGGGTAAGGTAACCGAAACCTGAATGCGTCTGTGTCGCTGCGCGGACCACGCCGACCGACGGGGACTCTAGGCAACCTCCGTGGTCTTGTCGCCGCACGCGTCCCACGACGCCCGCGGCAACGCCCGATGATCCGACTGGCTCGCGCGCATCCTAAAGGCCCTGCCTCGTGAGATAGTCGCGCCCGCGATCGGTGATCACCGCAAGCCCAAGCCCGTTGCGCTCGCGCTTCCACTTGGCGAGATCGCGGTCGGTGCAGTACAGCAGGTGACGCTCCACATCTTCCTTCGTGAGGCTGAGACGCTGACTCAAGTTGGAGCTGTCCGCCCCCGACGAGTCATCCCGCAAGCACGCCAACACACGGTTCCGCTCAGTGTCCAGTGCCATCAGCGTCCCCCTTTGGAAACCGCATCGACCGGATCACACCCGATCTCGTACCTTCTCCTCCGGGGAACCGGCCGAGTGGCGGTGGAAACGGCCGCGGGCGTTAGGAAGGGGAAGCAATTCCATTGTACGCGTGTTCAGGTGGACAAGCAAGGCTCGAGGCGCGGCGCGGACGCTCCGCGGGGCTCGCAACGCCGGTGAGCCGGCGCGCGACGCTCGAGGACGGGGCCGTCAGTCCGATCGGCGCGCGAGGCCGGATGGGGAGGCCGCGCGGCGGGCCCGGGGGGCGGTCCCGCTCGACCCCGCGTAGCGCAGCCGCTGCGCGGCCCGGCGCAGCCGGGCGTCCGTCACCTCGTAGTACACCTGGGTCGTCACCGGGCTTTCGTGCCCGAGGAGACGCTGCGCCTCCTCGATCCCGAGCCCGATGTTCGCCATCTGCTGGCCGGCCGTATGGCGCAGGTGGTGAAACGCGATCCCGTCCGGAATCGGGACGCGGGCCCGCGCGGCGTACCGCTTGAAAATCTTCTCGACGCTGGCGTAGTGCAGCCGCGCACGGCGCGGTTGAAACGGGATCCGAAAGAAGAGCGCGGTCGTCGCCGCGGGGGGCCGCACCGCGAGCCACTGCAGCAGGGCCGCACGGGCGTCGGCGGTCAACGGCAGCACCTGCTCCTTGCCGCCCTTGCGCGACACGACGATCGAGGCGTCGTCGGGACGGCTCAGGCGGACCACCCGCTCGATGTCGAGGCGTGTCACCTCGCTGACCCGCAGTCCCATCAGGCCGAGCTCCGCCATGGCGCGGTCGCGCAGCACCCGCGGGTCGTCTCCCTCAAACGCCGCCCTGAACTGCGCGACCTGCTCTTCGGTCCACCACCGGTGCACGCGCCGCAGCCGGCGCGGCGGCTTAAGATCCTGCGCGACCGAGAACGGCTCGTGCTGCCGCCGACGGAACCATTCGTAGAAGCGACGGAGCGCCGTGATCCGGCGCGCCCGGGTCCCCACGGACAGTCCCGCCTCGGTCATCCGCCGGCCGAACCGGATCAGATCCTCCGACGTGACCTGCTCGAGGCGGTTCTCGACGTACTCGGCGAAGTGCTGCACGTCGCGGACGTAGGCGAGGCGGGTGTTGACGGACCGGTTGTCCCCTTCGAGATCCGTCCACCACTCGAGGAGCAGGGGATGCCTGGACGGCACCGGTGACCGGAGCGGGCGGCGCGCGACCATGTAGGATCCTCCGACTCTGCGACAGACGCTGCGGCGATTCGGCGCTGTGACGCCGGGGTTCGGGCGTGCTTGTTCGAACTTCGAGCCCGATTCTCCTGCGCGCGGCCGGATACACGCCGGGTACCGTGCTGGTGTATCATAAGGCCGCGGACGTGGAAACGCGACGCCCGCCGAACGGAGGTGCGGGAATGGCAACCTGTGGCACATGCGGCAGGGAGTACACACCGGGACTCAAAGGATGGTACGCGCGCTTCAGCGGTCTCGGACCCGGTGGACGCGGCGACGGCCCGCTCACGCGCACGCTCCTCTGCCCGGAAGACTACGTGAAGCTCCCGATGGCCCAACGGATGGCGTGGCACGAGTACACCGGCGCGACCGAGGGCCCGACCCGGGAGAAGCGCATCGGCCACCTCGGCGGGGCGTAGGCTCCGACGGCGGCGCCGGCGCGCAGGGGTGTCGGGCCGCAGGGCGAACAGATCGCTCATCATGACGGCCACACGAAGGGGGACTTGCCGATGAACCGGAGGCTCACGCGACGGGCACTGGTCCGAGGCACCACCGCGGCCGCGGGTGCCGCCCTGGCGGCCCGCTATCTCGGCGCGGCCTCAGAGGCGCGGGCCGCGACCGTGGTCCCCAATCCCGACACGCTGTTTTACGGCGTGTACTGGGAGCCGGTCAACCTCGACCCGCACGCGATCTCCGACTGGGGATCGCGGTGGATGCTCGACAACATCTACGAGCCGCTCGTGCGCTACAAGACGAAGCAGGTGGGCGGCCAGACGCTCGGCACCACCGAGGTGGAGCCCCATCTCGCCGAGAGCGTCCAGGTGTCCAAGGACGGCAAGACGTTCACGTTCACACTGCGGCAGGGAGTGCGGTTCCACTCGGGCGACCCGCTGACCGCGGACGCGGTCAAGTACTCGATCAACCGCATGCTGACCGTCAACCTGGCGCCGGCGAGCCTCGTCTCCAAGTACATGGACCAGAACAGCACGACCGTGGTGGACCCGCGCACGATCCGCGTCACCCTGCGCGCGACGTGCCCGTTCTTCCTCGAGTTGATGGCGGCGACGGACACCGGCGCGATCGTCAACCCGAAGACAGTCGAGGCGCACGGCGGCATCCAGCCGGGCAAGGCCAACGACTGGATGACGCGCAACACCGACGGCACCGGCGCGTTCAAGTGGGGGCAGTGGACCGCCGGGCAGCAGTTCGAACTGCTCGGGAACGACCAGTACTGGGCCGGTCCGCCGAAGCTCAAGCGCGTCGAGTTCCGGGTGCTGCCCGACTTCGCCACCCAACTCCTGCTGCTCAAGCGCGGGGAGCTCGACATCGTGTACCATCTGCCGCCGGACATGACGACCCAGCTGATGGGCAATCCGGACATCTCGTTGGGCCGCGACGGTGGGATCGGCATCCATCAAGTCTACATCCAGAACAAACTCAAGCCGTTCGACGACGTGCGCGTGCGGCGCGCCATGATCTACGCGATCGACCCGTACTCCATCAACCGCGCGGCGGCCTTTGGGCTCGCGACGGTCACCCACGGCATGCTCCCGACCTCGCTGGAGGGCGTCATGCCGAGCCTGTGGCCGTACTCCTATAACCCGGACAAGGCCAAGGCGCTGCTGTCCGAAGCCGGGTACCCGAACGGGTTCAGCGTGCCGATCGCGTACAATGCCGGCAACACGGAGCGTGAGCAGACCGCGGTGCTCGTGCAGGCGCAGCTCAAGAAGATCGGCGTCGACGCGACGATCCAGGAGATCCCGTGGGGCACGTTCGTGAACAACTACACCGACGGTAAGATGCCGCTGTTCGTCCTGAGCGGCCTGGAACTGCCGATCGTGGACAACTACGTGAACTCCTACTTCAACTCGAAGAACGCCGGCGCCAAGGGCAACCGAAACTTCTACGACAACCCGCAGGTGGACCGGATGATCGACCAGCTCTTGGGGACGACGGACCCGGCCGCGCGCAAGCAACTCCTGATGCGCATGCAGCAGACGCTGAACGCGGACGCGGCGACGGTCCCGATCTACGACAGCCTGCTGATGTACGCGCACCGCTCGTGGGTCAAGGGGTGGACGCTGTTCCCGTCCGGGAACTGGTACTTCTATCCCGTTGAGAAGCGGGCGTAGGACCCGGCCGCGGCGCGGCACGGCGCCGCCGGCGCCCCGTTGACGCCTGAGGGACAGACGCCGTGAGCGGCTTTGTGTGGCGGCGGCTGCTGGCGGTCCCGCCGATTCTCATCGGGATCACGCTCGTGACGTTCGTGCTGCTCCACACGGTCCCGGGGGATCCCGCGCGGATGTACCTCGGGGAAAGTGCGCAGGACCCTCAGGTCCTCGCGGCGCTGCACCGGCAGTGGGGGCTCGACCGGCCGCTGCCGGTCCAGTACGTGACGTACCTCGGCAACCTGGTCCGCGGCAACATGGGGTTTTCGATCCACTCCGGACAGGCGGTGGCGAAGGACCTCGCACACTACCTGCCCGCGACGGTCGAGCTCAGCCTGGTGAGCTTCGTGATCGCCGTCGTCATCGGCCTGCCCATCGGCGTGCTCTCCGGCGCCCGCGCCAACTCGGCCACCGACCACGTCAGCCGGATCGGCTCGTTATTGTTCCTGTCGATGCCGAGCTTCTGGTTCGGCCTGATTGTGATTTACATCGGCTACTATCTGCTCGGCTGGCTGCCGTCGCCGACCGGCCGGCTCGGCATGATGGACATCCCCCCGCCAGCGGTCACGGGGCTGTACACGATTGACACGCTGCTCGCGCGCGATCCCGGGGCGTTCTGGCGCGCAGTCTCGCACCTGCTGCCGCCCGCGTTTACCTTGGCGCTCCCGTCGCTCGGCCTCACCGTCCGGCTGGTGCGGACGAGCATCGTCGAGGTGTTGAGCCAGGACTTCGTGCGCACGGCGCGGAGCAAGGGCGTGGCGGCCCGCGGCGTGCTCTACCGGCACGCGCTCAGAAACGCCCTGATTCCCACCGTGACCGTGCTCGGCGTGCAGTTCGGCCTGCTGTTCAGCGGTAACATCCTGGTCGAGACCGTCTTCGCGTGGCCGGGGCTCGGATCGTATCTCGTCCAGGCCATCGAGTGGCTCGACTACTCCGCGGTGATCGGGTGCACGGTGCTGATCGCGGGGCTGTTCGTCGGCGTCAACGTGCTCGTGGACTTTTCCTACGCGGCGCTCGATCCGCGGATCCACTATGGGTAGGTCGGACGATGCGTGACGCGGCGGTCCTCTGGGCGCCTCGAGCCGCCCGCGAGTGGGGCGCGCTCGGCCGTCGGCTCAGCCGCAACAGCCTCTCGCTGGTGGGGCTCGGGATCCTGGTGCTCTGGGCGCTCGTCGCCGTCGCGGCGCCCATCCTGGCGCCGCACGATCCGCTCGCCGTGGACATCGGCGGGCGGCTGCAGGCGCCGAGCGGGATGCACCCGCTCGGCACCGACTTCTACGGTCGAGACGTACTCAGCCGAATCCTCTACGGCGCGCGGTACGATCTCGCGATCGCGCTCGTGGCGGTCGGGGTGGCCGCGGGCGCCGGCGTACCGTTCGGGGTCGCGGCGGGGTACTACGGCGGCCTCGTCGACGACGCCATCATGCGGGTGTGCGACGTCCTGCTCGCGTTTCCGAGCCTGGTGCTGGCGCTGGCCCTCGGGGCGGCGCTCGGCCCGGGACTCTGGAAGGCCATTTTCGCCGTCGCGATCACGTCGATCGCGGGGTACGCGCGGCTCGCGCGCGCCTCAACCTTGGTCAATCGCGAGGAGACGTACGTGGAAGCCGCCCGGGCTCAAGGATCGTCCGACACCCGCATCCTTGCGCGCTACGTCCTCCCGAACATCATGTCCCCGATCATCGTGCGGGCAACGGTCGGCATGGGATTCAGCGTGCTGCTGGCCGCAAGCCTGAGCTTCGTGGGGCTGGGCGCGCAGCCCCCGACACCGGAGTGGGGCGCGATGATCAACGAGGGACGGAACCAGCTGGTCACCGGCGTGTGGTGGGTCTCGACGTTTCCGGGGGTCGCGATCATGTCCGTCGTTCTGGGCTTCAACCTGGTCGGCGACGGGATCCGGGATGTCCTCGACCCCCGGGGGGTCACGCGGATCTGACGCGGCAGGGCGGTCGACGTCAGCGGGCGCGGGCCAGGAGGCTTCTCGCGGACCGATAGATCGGCGTATCGATCATCTTCCCATCGACTTCACAGGCGTTGCCGTGCGCCCGCTCATACGCGTCAACGATCCGCCGGGCCTGCTCGGCCTCGGCCAGCGTCGGCGTGAAGACCTCAATGATCGGCGCGACGTGCTTGGGGTGAATCGCGAGCTTGCCGGTGTAGCCCAAGGCGCGCGCCCGCCGCGTCTCGTCGATCAGCCCGCTGTTGTCCGGGTCGCCGAGCCGGAAGTAGGGGACGTCCCACGCGGGGATCTGCCCGCCGGCGGCCGCCCGCGCGACGTGGGCGCGGTGCGGCAGCATCGGTTCCCAGGCGAGCTCGGCCCCAAGATCCGCCGCGAGGTCCGCCGCCCCAAAGACCACGGCACCTACCCCGGGATGCCGCGCGATCGCCTCCGCCGCCCGAAGGCCGCGCGCGGTCTCGATCAGCGCGATCGCGGGCACCGGGTCGGGCCCGAGCACGCTCGCGAGCAGGCTGAAGTACACGGGGGATTCGGCCTTCGGCAGCACCAGCACATCGGGCCGCACGCCGCTGTCGGCGAGCGCGGCCACGTCTTTGAACCCTGCGGAGGTCTGAAGCGCGTTAATACGGAGACATCGCAGAAACCGCGTCCCCCGCGGCGCGCTCTTGAAGTAGGCCAGCGCCGTCTCCCTGGCGCGGTCCTTCTCGCCGAGCGACACAGCGTCCTCAAGATCGATGATCTGGCCGTCGGCGCCGGTGGTTTCCGCCTTCGCAAACCGGTCCGGACGGTTGCCGGGGGTAAACAGCAGCGTCCGAACTGCGGCGAGACTATCCGCGGACATCGGCCCGATCTTCCCGGCTGTCGAGGTCGTACCCGACGGGGCGGCCCCAGCGCCCCGGTAGCCGCGGCCGGCTCAACGCGTCGACGCGATGATCGCCTCGCGGAGGATCGCGGCGATCCTGTCGATTGTCTCGACGGGCGTCATGAGCGGCGGCGCCAGGGTGATCGTGTCGCCGAACGCGGGGTCGGTCGATCCCCCGCGCAGCCGCGGCAGCAGCCCGCGGGAGATGGACTCGCGCACGACCCGTCCGCCCAGTCCGACCGCCGGCTTCTTGCTCACCCGGTCCTCGACGAGCTCGACCCCGCACATCAGCCCGAACCCACGGACGTCACCAACGACCGGGAGGTCGCGGAGCGACTCGAGCCGTGACAGGAGGCGCCGCCCCATCTCACCCGCGCGCTCGACCAGACCTTCTCGCTCGATGATGTCGATATTCGCGAGGCCCACCGCGCAGCACACGGGATGACCGGAGTAGGTCGCCGCGTGCATGAACTTCCGATCGGCCGGCGTCTCCTGCAGCGCCGCGTGCACGCGCTCCGACACCAGGACCCCGCCGAGCGGCAGGTAGGCGCTCGTGACGCCCTTTGCGAACGACACGAGGTCCGGTTCCACGCCCCAGTGTCCCATCGCAAACCAGCGCCCGGTCCGCCCGAAGCCGGTGATCACCTCGTCGGCGATCAGCAGCACGTTGTGTTTGGTGCAGATCTCCCGCACGCGCGGCCAGTACGACGGCGGAGGCACGATCACGCCGCCGGCTCCCATGATCGGTTCGCCGATCACCGCGGCCACCGTGTCGGACCCCTCGCGGAGAATCACCTGCTCGAGCGCGTTGGCCGCCTCCGCCCCGGTCTCACCGCCGCCCTCCCACCGGTAAGGGTAGGGCGCCGGCGCCTGAATGAAGTTCGGCACCAGCGGCCCGAACATCTTATGGTAGGCGGCCAAGCCCGTGGCGCTCATGGCCGCCATCGTCACGCCGTGGTACCCGTGCACCCGGGAGATGATCTTGACCTTGTCCGGCTTCCCGAGCACCTTCCAGAAGAACCGGGCGAGCTTGAACGCCGATTCGTTGGATTCCGCCCCGGCCGTGGTGAAGTACACCGCTGAGGTATTCCGGTACGCGAGCTTGACCAGACGTTCCGCCAGCTGGATCGCAGGAATGTTGGACGCCCCCGCGTACGCCGAGGCGAACGCGAGCTTGGTCATCTGCGCGGCCGCGACGTCACCCAGTTCCTTGCGGCCGTGCCCGACGTTGACGTTCCACAGACCGCCGAGGCCGTCGATGTATTCTCGGCCCTCCGAGTCCTTCAGCATCGCGCCGTGTCCTTCGACGAGCAGGAGCGGCTTCTCGTTGTCCTTCGGATGGTGCAACGGGTGGATCACATACCGCTGGTCCTGCTGGATCAACGTCTGCGTGCGTTCATCCATCGCCCAACCCTCCGTCCAGCTACGGTCCGCGCGTACCCGGCCGCACTCAGCCCGGCCGCACGCCCGTACAGCTCGTCGTCGCGTACTCTTCTCTGCGGGGGCCCAACTCCCTGTGTGGGGTCTCGTTAGCAAGTCGCGCGCCGCGCGCGGGCGCGCCCGCGAGCGGACCTGCCCCATCGGCCAGCGCGAGCTGTAGCTGGGCGGGCTCCCGCCTGGCGGGGAGATAGCGCGAGGCGTCGATGCCAACGCCGGCCTTCTCAACCTCGACCGTCCGGGCGAGCGCCGCCCGGTACCCGCCTGGGGCGTACTGACCGGTGTACATCTGCGTATACCGAGGCACGAGCTCGCGGCGCTCTTGCCCGAGGAACCGGAAGAATGACTCGCGCGTCACGGGTCCGAGGTGAAGCGCGGTATGCCCCAAGAACTCGGCGCCGTGGTCGCGAGCCGCGTGCACGACCGCGCGGAGGCTCTCCGCGCCATCGGTCATCCCGGGCAGAATCGGCGCGAGCATGACACCGCAGCGGATCCCCGCCTCAGTGAGACGGCGAAGGGTACGAAGACGCTGGAGGGGCGGCGCGACCCCGGGCTCAATCTTCCGGGCGAGCGCCGCATCGGTCGTGGCGATGCTGACGCAGACCGTCACCCCCGCCGAGGCCGAAAGACGCTGCAGCACGTCGATGTCGCGCTGGATGAGCGGCGACCGGGTGATGATGCCGACCGGCGTCCGTGCGTCGCGGAGGGCCTCCAGGATCCGCCGGGTGAGGCGGTAGCGGCCCTCAATGGCCTGGTAGGGGTCGGTCGCCGTTCCGACTGCCACCTCCTCGCGGCGCCATGAGGGGCGCATAAGCTCCCGGCGCAGCACCTCCGGTGCGTTGACCTTGGCGAAAATCTTCGTCGACCAGCGGTCGAGGCCGTCCTCGTCGAGAAACCAGTGGGTGCGTCGGGCGTAGCAGAACACGCACCCATGCGAGCAGCCACGATAGGGATTGATCGACCAGCGAAAAGGCATGCCGGAGACTCGGTTCATGACGGACTTGACCTCGATTTCCACGTACTCTCTTTGGGGGGGCATGCTGGGATCATATATACGAACGTACGTTCGTGTCAATGGGCTGCGGGGCGCTCCTGCGGACTGCATCCCTCCCAATACGCCGGAAGAACTAGAACGCGGTCAGTGCGGGGTCGCCGACTCCCGCGCGGCGACGAACTGCACCGTCAGCGTCACCTGATCGGGGATGACGCGTTGGCCCAGGATGCTCGGCGATTCCATACTAAAGTCCGTCCACTGCACCATGGTGGTGAGGGTCCCGGTCAGCGTGTTCCCCGCGAGGCGGACGCTCCCCGTAAACCCCTCCGGCTTCGCCACGCCGTGCATCATGAGGGTGCCCAGCACCTCGACCTGGATGTCCCGACCGTCGGCGTACGTGTCGGGAATCCCGTAAATCCGCGTCGACGTGAACACCGCGGTAGGGTACTTGGCTGACTCGAGGTAACGGGTTTGGATCGCGTTGTCACGGTTGGATGAATCCGTTTTGAGCGTTCTGAGATCCACGCGGATCGGGCCGACCACGCTCTGGTCGGGGTGGGCTCGGTCGATCGCGATCTCGCCTTGAATCGCGTGAGTCGTACCGACCACCACGTGATCGAGGTACTTCACGATAAAGGTCTCGTCCACTTGGTACGACGCCGTCGAAGATGCGGGCACGATCGCGAATCGCTGAACGACATCGTCGGCGAACGCCGTGCCCGGCCCGCCGAGCCACGGCGAGCACAGTGCCATCCCTGCGATCAGACTGGATCCGAATGCCGCCAGATTCCGCCACCGCAACGACATCACCTCGCACCGTTTCCCCCACTCGTCGCGTCCGATCACGTTGACGCCGAAGAGCGGTAAGGTCGTTCGCCTCTACTATAAGTTGATCCGTTGGTTAGCTGTCAAGACGTTCGGCTCGCACGTAGCTGAGGCCAGCGACTTCGATCACTGCCGTCATCGGCGCCGGCCGCGCCGCAGACCCTCGATTCGCCCCGCGCACCGGCAGCGCCGAGACCTACGCAGTACGACGTACCGCGCTCACACGGGCCACATCCGCGTAAAGGAGATGCGCTTCGACGAATGATGCGGCACTTCCGCTTGCGCCAACGTAACTGTCTCGTCACGGAACTCCTCACGCATGCGACCCCGGATTCACTCGGTTGGCATGTTGAGATACATCGACTGGATCGCCACCCGACCGGGACCCGTAAAGCGGTTCCAAAATAGGTTCCCGGCGCTGGCGAACAGCCCGGTGGACAGTTTTTGGAAGATCGTTTCCATTTGGACGGTCGGGTCCCGATAGATCCAGCCGCCGGGTTCGATGTCGATCTGCTCGCCCTGCCCAAGGGTCATGGTAAACACATTCCCGTACCCGTGCAGCCAGAGAATCCCCTCGGGGCGCGCACACGTGAAGGTGTCGATGAAGAACCCGGTCCCGCCGAACAGCATGTTGGCCGCGCCCTTGACCCGCGAGTACGTGTAATCGATGCTGTCCGTGGCGGCGAGAAACTGATGTTCGCGGACGTTCACCGCTTCGCCCTGTTTCATGTGCAGCGCGAACACGTGGCCGGCGCCGTCACGGCTGAACGCGATCCGTCCCGGTCCCTTCGCCTGTGTAATGAAGACGGGCATCCCCGAGAGCACGCGTTTCATCGCGCCCTTCAGCGGCTTGATGCTGATCTCGACCGCCGGATCCTTCCAGAGCAGGATGTGGTGCTCGAAGTAGACGGGGAGGGCGCTCAGCTCCACGTGCAAGACCGGTACCAACTCGCCTTGGATGTGGTACGTGACACCGCCGAACGTCTCGTCTTGCGCCTGCGTCGTGAGTAGCGTCGGAACCGCCACGGGACTCCCCCCAGGCTGGGGCATCTGCAGTTGCGCTCTGCGCGCGGTTGCCCCGCGCACTATTCCTTCGATTCGACCCCGCGTTCAGCCTCCCAGCGACGCGGCGGACCTGCATCTCGTGCACGCCTAGACGTCTCGAGGCCACGAGAGGGGACCCCCGCTTGATCGCGACCAGGGGACCACCTCCCGTGCCGCCAACTACTCCCCATGACGCACGGGTATCCGTTTCGAACACTGCCAGACTACCTGCGCCCGCGTCTGCGGCTTGTGTTCGTCGGAATCAATCCCAGCATCTACTCCGTGGAGCGCGGACGCTACTTCGCACGGACGACCAACCGGTTTTGGCCGGCGTTTTCTCGGTCGCGGTTGTCCGCGCCCATCCGCGCGGCGCTTGGACGCTCCGCGCTCGGCCCCGGTGATGACCGCGGACTCCTGCGATTTGGGATCGGCTTCACCGACGTGGTCAAAACGCCGAGCCGCAACGCGGCGGCGCTTCGTCCGAAGGATTTTGACACGTGGGCCCCGCGCTTGAGGCAGCGCCTCGCGCGGGTCGCGCCGCGCGTCGTCTGCTTCCACGGCATCACGGCGTACCGAGCGTTCGCCCGGTACGCGCTCGACAGCGATCGACGCGACTGGACGCTGGGGGCACAACCGATCGGCATGGGGTCCGTGCGCCTCTATGTCATTCCGAACCCCAGCCCGGCCAACGCCCACTTTCCGATCGCCGCACTCGTGGAGTGGTACGATCGGCTGGCAGCATTTCTTGAGGACTCGCACGCGGCGGGCCACCGCTCCGTAAGCGCGCGCATCTCTCGGCGCCTCCCGATCTGACGGGCTGGACCCTGGGCCGCCTCAAGCACCGGCACCGTTACAGCGTGGTGCCGGGCGCACAGGCGTGGGACTCGTCTCCGCCGGCGCCGATTAACGACCGACGAACTCTCCCAGAGCGTGACGACCAGCCCAGAGAGCCCCGCCGAACCGACCCCAGAACTTTCCCCTCGTTTGGTCTTGACATATTCTCATATGGGAATATAATAGGGACCATGACGCGAGCGGGGTCGCGGCAAACGCGCCGCCAGGGAGGCACTCGTTATGCACGACACCACAACGGTACGTGCCGCGGGGTCCACACGGGGCGCCTGACCTGATGCCACGAGCAGCAACCACAACAGACGCATTCAACGCGATCGCGGAGCCGCGCCGGCGGGCGATCATCGATATCCTGGCGGACGGCAGAGCCCATGCGGTCGGGGAGGTCGTTCGGCGACTCCGGCTCCCACAACCAGCCGTGTCGAAGCACCTCGGCGTGCTCCGCGCCGTCGGGATTGTGTCGGCGAGCCAGCAGGGCCGCCGCCGCCTGTATCGCCTCAACGCGAGGGAGATCAAACCTGTACACGACTGGGTGAGCACGTACGAACACTTCTGGGACCATCAACTTGAGCGAATCAAGGATCGGGCTGAGCGCAAGGCACTGGAGCGATCGCTCCGTGAACCCACGAAAAACGAGGAGGCCGGACGATGACGACGGACACGTCAGCACAAGCGATCCACACCCTCGAAGTGATAAGAGAGGAAACGATCGCCGCGCCGATCGACGTGGTCTTTGAGACACTCTTGGAACAGCTCGGTCCACTCAACGAGGCGGGGCCGGCTGCGCCGCTCCCCATGAAGCTGGAGCCATGGCCGGGCGGCCGCTGGTACCGGGATCTCGGGAACAATGCCGGCCATCTCTGGGGGCATGTGCAGGTCATCAAGCCCCCGACGCTCCTAGAAATCTCAGGGCCGCTCTTCATGTCGTATCCCGCCGTCTCACACGTGCAGTACCGGCTGACGGCCGACAGCGGCCGCACGCGCCTCGCGTTGGTCCATCGGGCGATCGGACAGATCACACCGTCGCATCAAGAGGGGGTCGGCAAAGGCTGGGGCTACATCCTCGCCAAAGTTCGTGAAGGGGCGGAGCGTCGCACGGGCACCCCGAAAGGCGGAGAGAAACGATGAGTGGTCAAAATTTCACCACGACCTTTACGGTAGACCAAACGCCCGAAGAAGCCTTCGCCGCCATCAATAATGTTCGCGGATGGTGGTCAGGAGAACTTGAAGGCAGCACCGACAAACTCGGGGATGAGTTTACGTATCGTTACAAAGACGTCCATTATTCCAAACAGAAGATAACAGAACTAATCCCTGGGAAGAAAGTCGTTTGGCTTGTTTTGGACGGCTACCTCAACTTTGTTGAAGACAAGAGTGAGTGGAAGGGCACAAGAATTACTTTTGAAATCGCCAAGAAGGGTGACAAGACCGAGGTCCGCTTCACTCACGTGGGCTTAGTTCCTGACTATGAATGTTACGGCGCCTGCTCAAGCGCATGGGGCTATTACACGAACGGTAGTTTGCGGAGCTTGATTACTACCGGTAAAGGCCAGCCGAACGAGAAAGAATAGGGGATGCGGAGAACGATATCGAGATCGACAAGTGGAACCAAAGCCGCACCGACCAAAGTTGGTGGGTTCGTGGGCGACTAAGGTCGCCTAAGTAACAGCACGAAAGAGGGACGAGCGATGACAAAGCACATGACCGGGACGCGTGAAGAGTGGCTCGCAGCGCGGCTCGAGCTGCTCGAAGCGGAGAAGGAGCTCACGCGGCGCAGCGACGAGCTGGCGCGGCGGCGGCAGGAGCTACCCTGGGTGCGAGTCGACAAGGAGTATCGATTCGAGACCGACGAGGGGAGCGCCTCGCTGGCAGACCTCTTCCGCGGGCGCTCGCAGCTCCTCGTCTACCACTTCATGTTCGGGCCCGACTACACGGCGGGGTGTCCGTCCTGCTCGTCAATCGCGGACGGGTTCAACGGCTTCGTCGTCCACCTGGCGAACCACGACGTCACATTTTCGGCGGTGTCGCTGGCGCCGCTCGCGAAGCTGCAAGCGTACAAGCGGCGGATGGGGTGGACGTTTTCCTGGGCGTCCTCGCTCGGCAGTGAATTCAACTTCGACATCAACGTCTCGCTCACCGAGGCGCAACAGCGCGCGGGGGCCGTCGAATACAACTACCGGCGCGAGGCGGCGTGGACGGTACGCGGGATCGGCGACTCACTGACGAAACGCGGCGACGGGCCTGTCGCCGAGATCGCGGCCATGACCGGAACCGACGTGGCCACGTACACGCGCCAGAGGCCGGGCATGAGCGCGTTCGTGCTCGAGGACGGCGTCGTCTACCACACCTATTCCACCTATGCACGCGGACTGGACGGCCTCTGGGGCATGTACCAGTGGCTCGACCGCGCACCCAAGGGGCGCAATGAGACCGGTGTCTGGTGGCGCCGCCACGACGAGTACGACAAGCGCTGAGCGACGTCGTGGTAGCCGCGGCGCAACCGCAGAACTGGAGATTTCACCTAAGAGCCTCGCCGCGCGGGCGGGTAACTCGATGTGGTCGCCAAGGGGCGTGTAGGGTATCGGGATATCGTTCAGTAGGGTGAAGGCAAGGGACCACCGCCCTCTTCTTGGCCACGCACGTACAACACGATGCGTAGGGGAGGGGGAGCATCTTGCCTCCGACAGACGACGCCGAATTGGCCTATGGTGATCGAACCATGTTCCCGAGTCAACCTTTGAAATAGCGCGGCCGTATGCTGGCAACGCGACCGCCTCGAGCGTTCAGTCGGTCGTGGCAGCGATTGCGGCTTCCACGGAGTGCTGTACTGGAAACACGCCGTGGAGACCGACGGCGTCAAGGATGCGCCGCACGGAGCACGCGGGAGGGATCACGAGCACCAATCGGCGGCGGCTCGTCAGAATGCGCCGTCCGATCTGCAAAATCACGCGAAGAGCATGGCTGTCAAGATACGTGGCCTCCGCAAGCGAGAGCACGACGGTCTTCTCGTTCCCACTGGCCGCCCGCTCGAGAAGACTGGCGAAGCGGTCGATGTTCGTCAGGTCCAGATCACCGACCACCGACACAACGGGCACGCCGGACACACGCTGAAGCTCCAGTTGCGCCGCCGGGGGGATCGGCTCGGCAGCGGCCTCGGAGTGGATCGCCGATCTCGTAGCCTGAGGGCCGCCGCGCACAGGTGACGCCGCGCCAGTCTCCACGCGGCCGGGCGCGTCGGTCTCTACCGCGCTGGCTTCCGATGGCAGCGCGATACTGAGCCGCGTCACCGTCCCCGCAGGCGTAGAGCGCACCTCCACCGCGTCGACGAGTTCTCGCATGAGGATGAGGCCGCGGCCGCCCGTCTCGTCTTGACGCTCGGGACGCCAGCGTCCGTGATCTTTGATTTCGATGTGTAGCATGTCGCCGTCTCGCTCGGCATGGAGCGACACGGTACCGGGGGTCGCGCCGTACGCGTGCTCGATCACGTTGTTCACCGCCTCGCCAACCGCAACGTTGAGAGACGCGGCGCTCCTGCTGTCGAGGGACAGCGCTGTGGTCAACTGCCGAACCGCCTGCCGGACGAGCCGCAGCGTCGACGGTCGTGCGGGAAGCAGGAGATCCAACCGATCGAGCGCGTGGTCAGCCACGTGCACCGTAATGATCGCGGTATCATCCGCTCCGACCGTATCCCCCAGCACGCGGCGCAGCAGGGCGTGCGCCGGACCGGCGTCCCCGGAACGTTGCAGCTCTTCGGCCGCGAGGAACAGCGCGTGCTCACCAGCCGGGGCGTCGTGCGCGAACTCGGTCAGCCCGTCGGTATACAACGTGAGGAGCGTTCCAGGAGAGAGCACCACGCGCTGCGATGTCAGCTCGTCGGTACTGACAAACCCAAGCGGGACCCCGCCCGCAGGCAGAGCCCGCGCGGGGCCGTCGGGCGGAGCCACGACGGGAGCCGGATGGCCGGCCACCGAATACTCGAACGTTCGCGTGACCGGATCCAGGACGCCGAAGATCGCCGTCGCCATCCCGTCGGCCTCGTGGGTCAGATTCAGCACTCGACTGGCGTGTTCGAGTACGGCCGACGGTTCGTGCCCGCTGAGCGCGACCGCGCGGATGGTTTGCCGGATCTGTCCCATCATGGCGGCGGCGTCCAGCCCGCGGCCCACGACATCGCCGATCGACAGCGCGACGCGTCCGTCCGACAGGTGAAACACATCGTACCAGTCGCCGCCGAGCTTCGAGTCGCGGGCGCCCGGCAGGTATGCGGTATCGATCTCGATGCCGGGAATTTGCGGAAGCCCGACGGGCAAGAATGCGTGTTGCAGCGCCTCGACAACGCGGTGTTCCCGCGCATAGAATCCTGATCGTTCGAGCGCCTGCGCACACTGGTACGCCAGCGCCGCGATAAAAATCCGCTCGTCCGTCTCAAACTCCGTGGCCTCTTCGAAGATGAACCCGAGCGCCCCAGTCGGTCGTCCACCGACGAGCAGGGGATGGAACGTTCGCCGCCCCTGGTAGGGGTTCATTTTGCCATGCAGCGCCGGATATCGTCGCAGGACGGCCGCGATCGACTCGTAGTACACGGGTTGTCCGGTCCTCGCGGCCTCCGCCGCCGGGGATTCAGCGCTGCCGAGGATGCGGCTCCAGACGCTCACGAGCGGTTCCGGGTATCCGACGCTCTTCAGCATCTCTAAGCTGGCATCTTCTTCCCGCAACTCGTATACGACCGCGGCGGCCGCATGCAACACCCGGTTGCCTTCGGTCAGAATCACGTCCGCTACTTGCGTCGGTGTCAGCGCCTGCGAGAGCGCAGCGGTGACCGCCTGCAGCCGCTCTGCGCGCACGGCGGCCTGCTCCGCACGCTGCTGGGCTTGCTCCGCGGCGAGACGTTGTTCTTCCACTATCTGATGGAGCCGCGCGTTGTCGACCGCGATGGCCGCGCGCCGCGCGATCTCTTCAGCAAGCACGAGGTCCGCCTGGTCATATCGACGACGCGCGGAACTTGTTGACACGAGCGTCAGGGCTCCGAGGATGCGATCTCGCGCCGTGAGCGGGACGATCATCGCGGAGCGCGGGTACAAATCGCGGACGATCTGGCGCGGCGGCGCGTCTCCCACAGTCGCCGATGGATGCGCTCGCAGATCAGGGTAGATTTGAGAACGGCCGTCCCGGATCGTCTCATGGACGCCCGGTACAACACTCACGGTTCCCGCCGCATCTCGGATGGACAAATCGCCGCTGACCTCAGCGTTGGCCGGATCGTGATCAACCCGCGCTAAGGTTTGGAGCCGACCTTCGCTCGTGAGAACGTCCACGGTGCACCAATCAGCCAGCGCCGGGACCATGAGGCGTGCCACGGCCTTGAGCGTCTCGTCGGGGTCGAGCGACGTGCCGAGCGCCATCCCAGCCTCTGCGAGCAGTCGCTGCGCGCCTTCGTGTCGGCGCCGATCTCGATCCGCGGCCTGGCGCTCTGCAACAGCGCTCGCCAGCGGAAGGGTGACCAACACCATCGCGGCGAGAAAGGCCTGTAACTCCAGCAACGACGCGTTCGACGTCGCGCGCGCAAACGGGCCGTGGCCCATCGTGGTCTCCCAAATCGCGATGCCGCCGAGCAGGAAGAGCGCGGCCATCGCTTCCCACGGAGCGAATCGAAACGCAGCCCAAACCAGGAGCGGCGCGAGCAGGAACGGATAGGGGACAAGGCCGCTGAGAACGATGCCGGCGACCACCGCCAGCACGGCCAGGAATGCGATGCGCTGCAGTACCTCCCGGGGGTACCACCGCGTCGGCGGCCGACGACTCCACAGCAATACGAGAGGCGTGACGATCAGCGCCCCCGTCGCGTCGCCCAACCACCACGTGAACCAGACAGCACCGTAGTCGGTCCACGGCGCGAACCGGGCGAGGGCCAGTGTGGTGACACCGATCGTCGCGCTCACCATGGTACTCCCGACCGCGGCCAGCAATGCAAACCGAAATAGCGTGTTGGGATGATCGAATGCGTCCACACCGTCCGCGTACCGATTGACCAGATATGCCGCGACCAGCGCCTCGAGCGTATTTCCCGTGGCGATCCCGAGTGACGTCCACATGGTCCCGGCAGTCGTGACATTCGCGAGAAACGCACCGAGGAAGATGCCAGGCCATCCACGGTACCCAATCAAGAGGATCGTTGCGATCGCAATTCCGGTGGGCAGCCAGACAGGAGTGACGCTTGGATTGACGGAGGCGAGCCGAAAACAGAATTTGGCCGCGACCAGGTACGTGCCCGCCACGATCGCGATCGTGGCAATCCGACGTCCGGGGAGAGCCGGAACCAACGGCCACGCTACTCTGAACCTGCCGTCAGGGCCTTCCGCTCTTGTAGAGCTCATCGAACGCCTCCGGGCTCGTGCCCCCTGCGCTTCTTCAGCCCCGGGGTGGGGCCCTTCCGGCATGATCCGTCCAGGCCGTGGTGTCGCGAGGACATCGCGTCACGGACTGCTCACACGTCCGACTCCGGGGTCCAAGCGCGACAGGGGTCGGCGGCCGGCAGGCGACCTCGATTTCGCGTGTTCGCTGGAAGACCTTGCTGTGCAGGGCCCGCACGCATGGCTACATCACATAACGGGGATTATGCAGCCTAACTGGTTATTATGGGCTCGGCCGAACGAGGTTCGCCTATAGCTGAACCTCATTGCCTACAACCCGCGACCACACCACTCCACGATATCGTGATTGAGGGGTCAAAAGTCCTTATTTTGCGGGGGGTCTTACTGCACGAAATTATGACTTCCTACAGCCGTGCCTGCACCCACTACCCGATGAGCTCGACCAATCCTTCAATGACTTGGTCAAGCTCTTCTGCGGACACCGTCGCTACTCGGCGGCCCAGCCGCTCGGTCGAAAGCGTTCGGATCTGACTGATCTTCACCCAAGACGGTGCGGGCAACCCGGTACCCTCCAGGCGCAGCGTGAGCGGGAACCCCGCTTTTTGAGGACGGCTCGTCAGCGCAACGGCGATCACAGTACCAGATCGGTCGTTGAAGACGTCGTGACTCAGCACCAGCACGGGGCGGACGCCCGCTTGTTCGCTGCCACGGACCGGGTTCAGATCCGCCCAATAGATGCTCCCTCTCAGGACGCGGGCCACGCCTCACCCACCAGGCTCTCCTCGGCAAGTCCGCGTTCCTCTGCTCGATCCAGCTTCGCGGCCTCGTCGGCCAAGCGCTGCCGTCGAGTTCGGTCCAGATGTCGCCGGAGCGCTTCCTGAATGGCGCGGCTTCGACTCGGGTAGCGGCCCTCAGCCACCAAGCGGTCAATTTCGTGCAGGATGACCCGGTCCAATGTAATCGCCACCTTCTGCGTGCTCATCGTTCACGGCCTCCCATACGGTATTCACATTTATCATACCAGAAGAGACCTGGCGGGTGAATCCGATTGGCGTCACGTGACCCAGGACGAGATCACTCCGGCCTCTTGTCCGCCCTTCTTTGGGCGGCGCTCTCCGCTCCGGGCTGCACGGCCGGTGTCGTGCTACTAAGTTGCTTGTGCGCCCGCCGCAGTCCGTTCGCGAGGTGCGTCCGCCACCTACGCTGGGCGATAGACAAACGCCGCAACACCCGATCTAAAAACCGACGTGCTGACAAGCTTCAAGTCCATAGGCTTTGGCAAGTCCGAAAATAGCGGAAGGCCAGAGCCAATGGCAACCGGGTGAATCAGGAGGCGGTATTCGTCGATTAACCCGAGCTTCACCAAGCTTCGCGCAAAGCATGCTCCGCCATGGGCCAGGATGTCTTTGCCGGGCTGCTTCTTCAACCGTTCGACCTCTGCCGCCAGATCGCCGGTTGCGACCTCAGCGGCGGCCCAACTGACCGCACTCGGAGAGGATTTCGCCGCTGTTGCTCCGCCTTCTGCTTCACGAGCCTTCGTCGCGTCCCGAAGCGCAGTCGTCGTGCGCCCCACACCCAGGTCCATGGATGGTTTCCGCGTAAACACGACTTTTGGAATTTCGTTCATTGGCGCCGCGAGCAATTCCGTCGAAGTCGGCCAGTATCCAACCATGTCGTAGTACGTATGGCTGCCCATCGCGTGTAGTCCAGCCTGCCAGAGAGTGTCGGCGATCCAGGCCATTGCGTCCTCATCCAAAGTGCGAATCAGCCAGTCGATCTCGCCGTTGGGCCCGCCAACGAATCCGTCGAGCGTCATCGACATTTTTAAGACAAGCTTTCTCATTCGAAATGCTCCTTTGCGAGAGTTGTGAACACCCGCCGACAAGCACTCTAGCAAGAGGAAGTTGACCAAACCACGGCCGATATCGTGGTAGAGGGCTCAAAATCCCATATTTTGCGGGGGTATTACCCGACATTCCGCAAGTCTGAGGGGCGGGTTTGCAGATTTTTGCTAGGGGGTTAGACCGCACCTACTTCTCGTGAGGTTCCTTGGCGATCGCGCGTAGCAACCGATCCGTCTCCTTCCGCGACAGCGTTTCCATCTTGTGCACGATCCGCCGCAACCTGCGATGGTTTTGCAGCCACTGCCCGCAGCGCTGAGCTTGCGCGGCCGTGAGGCGCCTCGCGATCGACCGGCCGCGAATCTTATAGGTCCAATCGTAGTAAGGCCCGTGGAGCGTCGGTGGATCCGCCATGCAGTGGCAGCCGGGCTTGCCGCATCGGGTGAATCGGCGCACGAGCGTGCCAGGCCGGACCCACCCGAGGCGTCCCACCGCGGCCTTGAGCGCCTCATACGTCCGTATCGCGTCTGTCGCGTCCGCCATGTCCGCACACTCGAACAAATGCTTGACTTCGGAGATCTGTCTGTTATTCTACAGACAGACCGATGCGCCGTCAAGATGCCGTGCGGTCCCCAGGCGGATGACGCTCCGGCCCCGCGCTGGCCGTCGTCCCCACAGCGCTCCTCCGGGCGCGGTGCACCGGATCCATCACCTCGGGCCGCATCCGATCATCGCGCACTTCCTCGAACGCCTCACCCTGGAGTCCATCATTCGCGGCTGCGTGGGCAACGCGCGCCAGGGGGTCGTCGATCACGCGCGCACGCTCGCCGTGCTGGTGCACAACCTGCTCGTCTCCCCCGGCCCGCTGTATCGGATCGCCACGTGGCTCGCGCCGGTGGAGCCCGCGGTGCTGGCGCTGACCCCCTCGCAGTACGCGGCGATCAACGACGATCGGGTGGCGCGGGCCCTGGATGCGCTCACCTCCGAACGGGGGCGCAGCATCTGGTTCCGCTTGGCCTTGCGCATCATCAAGCAGTTTGAACTTGCGACGGAGCGGTTCCACCACGACACGACCACGGTCACGTTCCAGGGCGCCTACGCGACTGCCCACGGCGAGCCCCACATCACCCATGGGCACAACAAAGATCACCGCCCGGACCTCAAGCAGCTCGTCTTCGGCCTCACCGCCACTGCCGATGGCGCAATCCCCGTGTGGCACGACGTCCATAGCGGCAACCGCAGCGACGATACGGTGCACCGGAGCACCGTGGACGCCTTGCGGACGCTCGTGGGCCGCGCGGAGTTCATCTACGTGGCCGATGCCAAGCTCTGCACCCAGGACAATCTGCGGCATATCGCGGCCTATGGCGGGCAGTTTGTCACCGTGATGCCGCGGACCTGGAAAGAAGACCATCACTTCCGCGATCGGCTGCGGGACCATGGCATTCGGTGGCACCCCATTCTCCGCATCGCCAACCACCGGCACAAGGATGGTCCGCCAGACATCTTCGCGAGCTGTGCGGGTACGTACACGACCACGGCCGACGGATATCGGATGATCTGGATCCGGAGCTCGCAGAAAGCGGTCGAGGACGCGCAGGCGCGGGAGCGACGCCTCGCCCAGGCCCAGGCCACGCTGCGGGAGTTCCAAGACAAACTACCGCGGCAGCGGCGACGGGATCGGACCCACGGGGGAATCCAGCGTGCGGTCACCAAGATTCTCCGCGAGACCGGCACCCGGCCATTTCTCCAGGTGACCGTGAAGCGCCACGTCGAGCAGCGTCGCCACTATCTACGGCGCGGCCGGCCCACCGCCGAGACGCCGGTGGAGGTCGAACGACACACGACCTACACGCTGGACGTGCGCCGCGATGGGCAGGCCCTGGCCCGCGAGCGGCGCACCGATGGGGTCTTCCCGCTCGTGACGAACCTCGCCAAGACTCCGAAGCGCGAGGTCCTGGCCATGTACAAATTCCAACCCTATGTCGAGAAACGCTTCTCGCTGTTGAAAACCGACCTGGAGATCGCGCCGGTGTACCTGAAGAAACCACGCCGGGCGGCGGGCCTGCTCCACGCCTACTTTATCGCCCTCGTCGTCGCGAGCCTCATCGAGCGGGAGGTGCGCACCAGCATGCGGCAGCGGAACCTCAAGACGCTGGCCCTCTTGCCGGAGCATCGTCCCACGCCGACCCCAACGTGGCCCAGGATTCTGGAGGCCTTTCAAGACGTGCGGTGGTACGAGGTCGAGCTCAACGGGGAGGTCACGGCGTTTCCGATCGAGCTGTCACAACTCCAACGTACGCTGCTCGAGCTCTTGGACATTCCGCCCGAGGTCTACCAATAGGCCTCCCCAAGAGTCCCCGAGAAAATCGGGAGACTTCGCTTCGCGACTTGCGGAATGTCGGGTATTACTGCACGAAATCGTGACATTCTACACCGGGTGCCTCGACATCACGCCTCGCACTACGGCCGTGAAGGGGACAATAGCGGTCTAACTAGTGGTGTGTATTCAAAATAGCTTTACAACGATTGACCTTGGCCAAGATCTTCTCGACGCTGGCCGTCCAGACGAAGGGCTTGGGGTGGATATTGTTCTGCGCCAGATATTCGTGGATGGCCCGTTTCAGATCGGGCACGCTGGCAAAGCTCGCGCGACGAATGCGCTTTTGGCTGAGTTCGCGAAACCAGCGATCGGCGAGATTCAGCCACGACGAACTGGTTGGGGTGTAGTGGAGATGAAAGCGCCGATGCGTCGCCAGCCACGCTTGAACCTGATCGTGCTTGTGCGTGGCATAGTTATCCAGGATCAGGTGCAGGGCGAGGCCCCGCGGCGTGGCCCGGTCCACGGTCCGCAGGAACCGCAGGAACTCCTGGTGCCGATGCCGGGCCATGCATTCGCCAATCACGGTGCCTTCCAGCACATTGAGCGCGGCGAACAACGTCGTCGTGCCGTTGCGCCGATAATCATGCGTCATCGTGCCACACCGGCCTTTCTTGAGCGGCAGCCCGGGTTGGGTGCGGTCCAGGGCCTGGATCTGGGTCTTCTCATCCACACACAGCACCAGCGCCTTCTCCGGCGGGTTCAGATACAGGCCGACGACGTCGGTCAGTTTCTCGACAAACCGCGGATCGGTGGACAACTTGAACGTGCGGGTGCGGTGGGGCTGCAGCCCATGCGCGTCCCAGATCCGCTGGACCGTGGCCGCGCTCACGCCCTGGGCCTGCGCCATGGTCCGGGTGCTCCAATGCGTCGCTGCGGGCGGCGTGGTATGCAACGTGGCGTCCACGATGTGCTGGACCTTCTTGCGGGACAACGTCGGCTTGCGGCCGCGGCCGGGGGCGTCTTCGGTCAGGGCCGCCACGCCGCCGGCCCCAAAGCGCTGACGCCACAAGATCACCGTCGGCCGGCTGGTTTGCACCTGCTGCGCAATGTGGCGATTGGAGGCCCCGGTGCTGGCCAGCAAGATGATCCGCGCCCGAAAGGCCAGGCGTTGCGGCGTCGTCCGCGCCGCCACCCACGCTTCCAGTGTGCGACGCTGTTCGTCCGTGAGCTGCACTGCGTCCGGAGGTGTCCACATGCAACCCTACCATGACACCACCTCGAAGAACTGTCAAGTTATTTGTGAGGCACTACACTAGGCCACTAGTCTTTTG
>CAWDRG010000001.1:0-192695 GCA_963804645.1 uncultured Bacillota bacterium | reverse complement strand
GTGCGGGATGCTACTCCGCCGTGTCGCTAAAAGCATAAGATACGTGCGTTGAACACCGGCCTTGGAATGTGAAGGAAGAAATGCCGCCCGCGGGCATCACACCTGGCGAAGCCCGCGTCATCGCCACAGAGGCTTACGTTTATGGCTACCCGATCGTGGACAACTACCGGATCATGCACGCATACTTCGTGGATCGCAACAATCCTGAGTGCAAGGCGCCGTTCAACCAGATCCGCAACATCCCGCGCGTGTACACGCGAGACGACAAGGTGATCCAGACGCCCAACTCGGACACACCCTACTCCATGCTGGGTATGGACCTCCGGGCTGAGCCGATGGTGCTCACGATGCCGGGGATCGAGAGCGGGCGGTATTTCTCAGTCCAGTTGATTGACCTCTACACGTTCAACTTCGCGTATCTCGGCAGCCGCACGACCGGGAACAACGGCGGCAGCTTCCTCGTCGGCGGTCCCGGCTGGACGGGCGCCGTCCCACCGGGCATCACGAAAGTGATTCGCAGCGAGACGGAGTTTCTCTTGGCTGCCCACCGTACGCAACTATTCCATCCCGGCGATCTCGACAACGTGAAGAAGGTCCAAGCGGGCTACAAGACCCAGACGCTGTCGGCATTCCTTGGCCAGCCCGCGCCCAAAGCCGCGCCGGCGATTGATTTTCTCGAACCGCTCACCCCCGACCAGCAGCGCACGTCGCCGGAGTTTTTCACGATCCTGAACTTTGTGTTGCAGTTCTGCTATCTTGTGCTTCCATTTTGTACGTTCGGTCACGGCATGCTTCCTGACCGTGGGTTGGGACGGGTCGTCTGTCCAAGGAATCGTGTGTTTCCCTGGGCAGCAGCGGCCAACTTCGGCTTCCACGTGCGGCCAAGTTCTGGGTAACGTGACACCGCCGCCGACGATCCGTCGGGCGCCCGTCCTCGCCGCGCAGGCTCGGAATTTCTCCGAGGGACCGGCGAAGGAGGAGCGCGGAGGACGGCGAAATACCCGGCGCGCATCCCGTCCGGAGGTCTGCCTCCGGGTCCGATCGAGCGCGGAGGGGGCGTCATGAATGAATAAGGAAGAGCTGGTCGATCAGGTCGCAACGGACACCGGGCAAACGAAGAAGCAGGCGATGGTGACGGTCGATGCGGTGTTCGCCAGCATCGCGCGTGCGCTGCGGCAGGGGGAGAAAGTTACGGTGGTCGGGTTTGGGACGTTTCAGGTGAAGGCGCGGGCCGCCCGCGACGGGCGCAACCCGAAGACCGGCGACAAGATCCGGATTCCCTCGAAGAAGGTCCCGGCATTCACGGCGGGCAAGGACCTCAAGGCCGAGGTCAACTGACCGCCCAGACGGCGGCGAGCCGCGGCGGGCCGGCGATGTCCGGCCCGCCGTGCGTTCGATGACCGGCGGCCGGAGCGACGACGTGTCGGCGAAGATCCTCGACGGCAACGCCCTCAAGCAGCGGCGGAGTGCTGCGCTCGTGGCCAAGATTCAGGCCTTCGTGGCGCGGCATGGGGTCGCGCCGTGCCTCGCGGCGATTCTGGTCGGCGATGATCCCGCGTCGCACTCCTACGTGAAAGGGAAGGCCCGCGACGCCGGCCGCCTCGGGATGCGCTCCGAAACCTTTCACCTGGCCGCCGAGACGACGCAGGACGAACTGCTCGCGCTGATCGACGCGCTGAACGCGCGGACCGACGTCCACGGGATCCTGCCGCAGCTGCCGATGCCGTCCCAGATCGATCCCGACGCCGTGTTCGAGCGGCTGCGTCCGGAGAAGGACGTGGACGGGCTCACCCCGTCCAACGTCGGCCGCCTGACGCTGGGCCGGCCCCGCCTGGTCCCGTGCACGCCGCTCGGGGTGCTCGCGCTGATCGACGAGGCGGGTGTCGAGATTTCGGGAAGCAAGGCGGTGGTCGTCGGCCGCAGCATGCTGGTCGGGAAGCCCACGGCGCTACTGCTGCTGCAGCGGCATGCCACCGTCACGGTGTGCCATTCGCGCACCCGAGATCTGGGCGCGGAGACCCGGCGCGCCGACATCCTCGTCGCCGCGGTCGGGCAGGCCCGCATCATTCGCCGGGAGATGGTGAAGCCCGGCGCCGTGGTGATCGATGTGGGTGTCAGCCGCGCGGACGGCGCGCTCGTCGGGGACGTGGACTTCGAGGCGGTGCGCGAGGTCGCGGGCGCTATCACGCCGATGCCCGGCGGGACCGGGCCGATGACCCGTGCGATGCTGATGGAAAACACGCTGGCCGCGGCGAGGTGGCAGCTCGAGGGCCCCGCGTGACGTACGCCGAGGCGCAGCGGTGGCTCGAGGATCTGATCCACCCGGAGCGGCCGCGCCGTCCGTATACGGACGTCAAGCTGGCGCGGATGCGCGATCTGCTGGCGCGGATCGGCGATCCGCAGGCGCAACTGCGCGCGGTCCTCATCGCCGGGACGAAGGGCAAGGGCTCGACCGCGATCATGGTCTCCGAGATCCTGCGCGCGGCGGGGCTCCGCGTCGGGCTCGCGGTGAAGCCTCACCTCGTCGATTACCGCGAGCGCATCCAGGTCGACGGCCAGATGATCCCCGAAGACGACCTCGTCTCGCTCGTCGACGCCGTGCGGCCGGCGGTGGACGCCGCAAGCGCCGGACCGTGGGGGCTCGCGACGTACGTCGAGGTCACCGTGGCGATGGCGTTTCTGTACTTCGTCCGCCGGCAGGTGGACATCGCGGTCGTCGAGGTCGGGATCGGCGGCCGGCTGGACGCGACGAATACCCTCGACCCCGTCGTCTCGGTGATCACGCCGATCAGCTACGATCACACGGAGCTGCTCGGAACCACGCTCGAGGCGATCGCAGGGGAAAAGGCCGGGATTATCCGGCCCGGCGGGCGGGTCGTGTCCGCCCCGCAGCCGCCCGAGGCCGATCGGGTCATCACCGCCGCGGCCCAGGCGGCCGGCGCGCGGTTGGTGCGCGTCGGCCGCGACGTGCCGGTGCGGCTTGAGCAGGCCTCGCTCAGCGGCGTCCACGCGGTGATCGACGGCGAAGGCGGCCGCTACGACGTGCGGGTCCCGCTCGTCGGGCGTCACCAGGCGCAGAACGCGGCGACCGCGATCGCGGCGGTCGAAGCCCTGGGCGGGCTGGGGATTCGGGTGTCCCGCGACACCGTCCGCGCGGCGCTTGGGGCCGTCCGCTGGCCCGCGCGCCTGGAGGTGGTGGACACCCGCCCGTATACGATCGTCGACGCCGGCCACAACCCCGCGTCGATGCTGGCGCTTCGCGACACCCTCCGCGAACTGCTCGGGGGACGGCGCCTGGTGCTGCTGTTCGGGATGCTCGCGACGAAGGACTACCACGCGGTGACCGCGCTGATCGCCCCCCTGGCGCACCAGGTGGTCACGACCCGACCCGACAACCCCCACGCGCTCACGGCCGAGCAGCTGGCCGCGGAGGTCCGGCGCCACACGCCGAACGTCGTGGCGATCGAAGATCGGGCGCAGGCGCTGGACGAGGCGCGGCGTCTGATGGGCCCGGACGACGTGCTGGTGGTCACCGGCTCGTTCTATATGGTCGGCGAGGCACGCGAACGGCTGCTCCGGAGGAAGCCCGCGACGCAGGCGAGAAGGTAACGCGCCATGTGGGTAGACCAGCTGGCCGAAGAGCTGCTGCGGCACTCACCGGGCCCGCACGTCGTGAACGATGCGAAGACGCCATCGGGGCACGTGCCGGTCGGATCGCTTCGCGGCGTCCTGATGCACGACTGCGTGGCGCGGGCGCTGCGGGACGCGGGCGTCGAGACGTCGTTTGTGTACGGATTCGACGACTACGACCCGATGGACGACCTCCCGCCGTCCCTGCCCGAGTACGCCCGCTACATGGGGATGCCCTTTTCGACGATCCCGTCCCCGGACGGCCTCGCCCCGAGCTACGGGCACTACTATGCCGCCGAGTTCGCCGGCGCGTTCCAGCGGCTCGGCGCCCATCCCGACATCTACCGCACCACCGAGATGTACCGCGCGGGCAAGTTCGACGACGGGATCCGGCGGGCGCTCGATCAGGTGGAACGCATTCGCGAGATCTACCGCGACGTCGCTCACAGCAAGCGGATCGACGACCGGTGGTGGCCGGTGCAGGTCGTCTGCGAGCGGTGCGGGCGCATCGGGACGACCAGCATCGTGGCGTGGGACGGCCGCGAGGTCGAGTACGTCTGTGAAGCCGACAAGGTGGCGTGGGCCGAGGGGTGCGGGTACCGCGGCAAACGGAGCCCGTTCGGCGGCGCCGCGAAGCTCCTCTACCGCGTCGAGTGGCCGGCGAAGTGGTCGGTGCTCGGCGTCACCGTCGAGGGTGCCGGCAAGGACCACATGACGCGCGGCGGGACCCACGACGTGGCGCGCGCGATCAGCGAGCAGGTGTTCGGGCGGCCCGCGCCGTTCTCGTTCGCGTACGAGTTCGTGCTGTACGGCGGCAAGAAGATGAGTACGTCGAAGGCGGTCGGCGCCACCGCGTCGGAGATTCTGGAAGTGTTGCGGGCGGAGCTCGCGCGGTTCCTCATCGTGCGGCCGCTGCCCCGGCGCCAGGTGGAGTTCGACCCGGCCGGCGAGACGATCCCGAATCTCTACGACGAGTACGATCGGGCCGCGGCGGCCTTTTACCACGATGCTGAGAATCCGGATCTCGCGCGGACGTTCTACTTCGCGCGGGTCGACGCCCTGCCGCCGCACTGCTATCGGCCGCGGTTCGCGAAGATCGCGTATCTCACGCAGATGCCGTCCATCGACCTCGTGCGCGCGGTCGCGCGTGAGAAAGGTGCGCCGCTGACCGACGCCGACCGGGTCGAGCTCGACCTTCGGGTCGCCGACGCGCGGCGGTGGCTGGCGACCTACGCGCCGGAGCACTACAAGTTCCAGGTCCGGGAGACGGTGCCGGAGACCGCGGCGTCGCTGACCGCGGCGCAGCGGGCGTATTTGACGAGGATTGCGGACGCGCTGAGCACCGACGCGTGGAGCGGGGACACCCTGCACGCGTACCTGCACGAGCTGAAAGCCGAGTTGGGGCTCAGCCCGCGCGAGGCGTTCGGCGCGATCTACCAGGCGTTCTTGGGAAAGGACTCGGGTCCGCAGGCGGGCTGGCTCATGGCCTCGCTGGATCGCCAGTTCGTCCTCAAGCGTCTGCGGGAGGTGTCGAGGAATGCCGCCTGAGGGACGGCCGTGCATCGTCGCCGCGTACCAGAGATTGGAGGACCAGTACCTGGACGCGATCCGGGAGGTCGACCCCCGCGTGCGCGTGGTTCGCGTCACCGACAACGACAACTGGCTGCAGCAGGTGCCCAACGCGGAGATCCTGCTGGGGCTGCGCCCGCGGCGGCATGAGGTTGCGCGTGCCCCCGACCTCCGATGGGTGCACGTGACGGGCGCGGGAGTGGACAAGCTCGTGCGCGAGGTCTCCGACACGCACGTGATCGTCACCAACAGCCACGTACACGCCGAGCCGATCTCGGAGCACGTGTTCGCGCTGCTGCTCGCCCATACGCGCCGGATGCGCGAGATCTTCGAGCACCAGGCGCGCAAGGAGTGGGGGAAGCCGGCGGTTCGCGGGGAGATCATCTCCGGCAAGACGATGGGGATCCTCGGCCTCGGCCACATCGGGACCGCCGTGGCGGTGCGGGCGCGTGCGTTCGGCATGCGGGTGGTGGGCGTGCGCCGCCGGGCGCGCCCGATCCCCGGCGTCGAGCGTGTGGTGGCGATGGACGGCCTCGACGACGTGCTGCGCGAGTCGGACGTCCTGGTCGTGACGCTGCCGCTGACCAAGGATACCGAGAACCTGCTCGACGGCCAGAAGATCGCGCTCCTGCCCAAGGGGGCCTTTGTCATCAACATCGGCCGCGGGGCGCTCCTCGACGAAGGGTCGCTCAACCGGGCGGTCAAAGAAGGGCGGCTCAGCGGCGCGGGCCTCGACGTCTTCGCCGAGGAACCCCTGTCGAAGCTGAGTCCGCTGTGGGCGACCCCGAATCTGATCGTGAGCCCGCACACCTCGGGCAGCTTTCCCCAGTACATGGAGCGGGTGATGGCGCAGTTTACTAGCAATCTTCGTAAGTATCTGACGGGGCAACCGCTCAGCAACGTGGTGGATACCACTTTGGGGTACTAGCCGGCCGGACAGGAGGAGTTGCCGTGAAGCGCCACTCGAGTGATCGCATTCGGAACGTCGCGGTGTGCGGGCACGGTGGGACCGGCAAGACGTCGCTCGTCGAAGCGATGCTGTTCGCGGCGAAAGCGATCGAGCGCCTCGGGCGCGTCGAGGAGGGGACGACGACGACCGACTTCGATGCCGAGGAGATCCGGCGCCGGATCACGATCAGCGCGGCGCTGGCGCCGCTCGAGTGGCAGGACCACAAGATCAACCTGATCGACACGCCGGGGTACCCGGACTTCATCGGAGAGGTCAGCGGCGCGCTGCGCGCGGTGGAGAGCATCGCGCTGACCGTGGACGCCGTCGCCGGCGTCGAGGTGCAGACGGAGAAGATCTGGGCGCTGGCCGCGCGCGCATCCGCCAGCCGCCTCGTCGTCGTCACGCGGATGGACCGCGAGAACGCATCGTTCGCGCGGGCCGTCGACAGCCTGCAGCAGAAGTTTGGCCGGCAGCTCGTGCCGCTTCAGTCGCCGATCGGCAGCGAAGGCGGGTTCAGCGGCGTCGTGGACCTCGTGACGATGCAAGCCTCCGGCGACGCCGGTGCGATCCCCCGCGACAAGATTCCGGCCGACGCCCTCGAGGCGGCCACGGCAATGCGGGAGCGGCTCGTCGAGGCGGTCGCCGAGACGGACGAGCGGCTGACCGAGGTCTACCTCGAGCAGGGACAGCTGGCCGACGACGCGCTGACGCAGGGGCTCCACGCCGCGGTGCGCGCGGGGACCCTGGTGCCGGTGCTGTGCGTCGCCGCGACGCGCGGACGGGGCGTGACGCCGCTCCTCGACGCGCTGGTGCGGCTCTTGCCGGCGCCGACCGAGCGCGACCCGATCAGGGCCCACAACGGGAAGGGGACGGCCGTTCCCGTGGCTCCCGATCCTGCCGGGCCGCTCGCGGCGCAGGTCTGGAAGACGATGGCCGATCCGTACGTCGGGAAGCTCTCGTACTTCCGGGTGTTTTCGGGCGTGCTCAAGTCCGACGCGCAAGTGTGGAACGCCGGCAAGGGCAAGGTGGAGCGGATCGGCCAGCTGCTGCAGCTGCGCGGCAAGCACCAGGAGCCCGCCGCGGAGTTCCCCGCCGGCGACATCGGCGCCGTCGCGAAGCTCGCCGACGCGGCCACGGGCGACACGCTGACCGACAAAGACAAGTCCGTGACCCTCGAGCCGATCGAGTTCCCGAAGCCGGCGATCGCGATGGCGGTGCAGCCGAAGAGCAAGGCCGATGAAGACAAGCTTGGCAGCGCGCTCGCGCGCCTCGTGGAGGAAGACCACACCCTGGCGACGCAGCGCGCGAACGAGATGCACCAGACGATCCTCGCCGGCATGGGCGAGTCGCACCTGGAAATCGTCGCCGACCGCCTGAAGCGGAAGTTCGGCGTCGAGGTGACGCTGTCGCTCCCGCGGGTGGCGTATCGGGAGACCGTGCGGGCGCACGCGCGCGTGCAGGGGAAACACAAGAAGCAGAGCGGCGGCCGCGGCCAGTACGGCGACTGCTGGATCGAGCTGGACCCGGCCGGCCGCGGCGGCGGGTACGAGTTCGTGGACAAGGTGTTCGGCGGGGCGATCCCGCGCCAGTACATCCCGGCGGTCGAGAAGGGAGTCAACGACGCAATGCACGAGGGGATCGTCGCCGGCTACCCAGTGGTCGACGTCAAGGTCACCCTCGTCGACGGGTCCTACCACGACGTCGACAGCTCGGAGATGGCCTTCAAGATCGCCGGGTCGATGGCGTTCAAGAAGGCGATGCAGGAAGCGAAGCCCGTGCTGCTCGAGCCGATCGGGACGGTCGCGGTGCACGTACCGGACGAGCAGATGGGCGACATCATCGGCGATCTCAACTCGAAGCGCGGGCACATCCAGGGCATGGAACCCGGGGGCGACGGGACCACGACCGTCCGCGCGCAGGTCCCCATGGCCGAGATGCTGCGCTACGCCTCCGACCTGCGGTCGCTCACCGGCGGGCGGGGCACGTTCGAGCTCGAGTTCTCGCACTACGCCGAGGTGCCGTCGCAGATCGCCGACAAGGTGACCGCGGAGGCGCGCAAGCAGAAGGAGGCCGTCGAGGCGCACTAGGCGGCGGCCCGCCGGCGGCTACCGGTACAGCAGGTACTTCTCCCGGGCCTTGAGATAGCGCGCAAGGCCGGGTTCCCATGCCTGTTCAATCTGCTCGGGTGTCTCGCCCGACGCCAGGCCGATCCGCACCTGGTCCGTGCCCATGTCCAGGTCGAACGTGTACGGGGCCGTGGCGCCGGTGCCCCACCGGAACTTGCCCGGATACAGCTGGTGCACGGTGGCGAGGATCTGCAGCATGAGCTCCAGCGGCCGGTACGCGCTGCGGTCGGTGATGCGGAGCTCGAGTCCGCTGTACTCGGGCCCGCCGGTCGCGGTCCACGGCTCGCCGCGCCAGTAGGTCTCCCGAAACGCGGTGCCGCCGGGACGGCGCGCCTCGAGGGCGGCCAGCAGCCGCCACGGCTGGATGAACGTGCCCCCGACCAGCTCGAACGGCTCCGTCGTCAGCGTGCCGACGGAGAGGTTGGTGTCTCCGATCGGGCCGGTCACCGGGTACACGACGACGGTGCGGAAGTGCGGGATCCCCGGAGAGGTCATCACCCACGGCAGCCCCGTCTGATCGAACCACATCGCACGGCGCCAGCCCTCCAGCCCGACCACGGTCAGGTTGGCGCCGATGCCGAATTCGCCGTTGATGAACCGCGCGTATTCGCCGATGGTCATGCCGTACACCACCGGTACCGGGTACATGCCGATGAAGGAGGCCCACCGTGCGTCGAGCACCGGGCCCGCCACGAGATCGCCGGACAGCGGATCGGGACGGTCCAGCACCACGATGGGAATTCCCTGCGCCGCGGCGGCCTGCATCGCCAGCGCGAGCGTGGATGTGTACGTGTAGAAGCGCGCCCCCACGTCCTGGATGTCGAAGACCAGCGCATCCAGCCCGCGCAGCATCGCGGGTGTCGGCTTGCGGGTCGGGCCGTAGAGACTGTACACCGGCAGCCCGGTCTTCGGATCCACGCTGTTGGCCACGGCGCTGCCGCCGCCCTGGTCGCCGCGGACGCCGTGCTCCGGCCCGAACAGCGCGACGAGACGGATGTCGCGATCGGCCGCGAGGAGATCGACCGAGCTGCGCAGGTGCGCGTCGACGCCGCTCGGGTTGGTGATCAGGCCGACGCGCTTGCCGCGGACGACCTCGGGCGGGTTCTGGAGGAACACGTCGAGTCCCGTGCGGACGGCGGGCGCCGGGCCCGCGGGCGGCGACGGTTGCGCGGACGCGCCGTTGAGGATCACGACGACGGCGGCGAGGAGGAGTGCGAGGACGCGAAGCGCCGTCGAGAGCGGACGCACACCGCGTCGGTCACGGGTCCGATGGACCGTCATTCCTCTTCGTTCGCCGCGCGCTGCGGCGATGCCTGGGGCAGTCTCCGTGGGAGCGGCCCGCCGCGTGTTCTTGACTGGGTGGGGGCCGTACCGTAGAATCCGAGTGCGAAGTTTGGGCGCGTAGCTCAGGGGTAGAGCGCTTCCTTGACACGGAAGAGGTCCGAGGTTCAAGTCCTCGCGCGCCCACCATGTGCCTGCAGGACAAGGCGTTCAGCGAAGGCCCTTGGCGCTTATTCACAGGGGTACCCGCGACACCATAGGTGCCGGGTTCACCAATTTCAGTTGGAACGAGAGGCAGCTGACAGGGTGTCGGAGTTCGGTCGGGTCCCGGCATCAAGGTCGATGATGAGATTAAGCAGGCCAAGGGGCTCCCAAGAGCGATTGCGCCTGGACGCGGAGACCGGCTTGAGAACGCCAGCGTCGACAAGCCTCTGTATCGCGTCGTTGACGGCCGGCTTTGTGCGTTCGGTTGATGCTACTGCAATTGGAACGGAGATGACCGGATGGGCCGGCAAAACATCGATGATCGCCCAGGCGGTAGCATCGGCGCGGGGGGAAGTCGACTCGCGGAGTTGCATTCTCCATCGGTCCTGTAGCTCCGCTACCAGACGTGTGTATTGGACAGCGAGTGTGGCCGCTTCCGATGCGGCACTGGCAAACATGCCGAGCCAGTCGGCGATCCGATCCTCGCGGAACAATGTGAGTCCTCTGATGTAACGCTCCTTATGTCGTGCGAGGGCCGTACTGATTGGTGGTACGAAAGAGGGAGCAAGTCCTCGCCTGCGGAGAATCACCTGCACGAGCGCGCGTCCTGCCCTGCCGTTGCCATCTTCGAATGGGTGAATCGTTTCAAACTGGGAGTGTGCGATCGCCGCTTGCACCAAAGGCGACAAATCCTCCTGGTTGCAGAATTTGCACAAGTCATCGATTAGTTCAGCGACCTCTTCGGGGGGAGGTGGTACGAAGTCGGCTCCGCAAGGGTTGTAGTCATTGCCCCCGATCCAACTCTGCTTGTCGCGGAAATGCCCCGCAATGGCGTGATTATGAGACCTCTGGAGAAGCACGCGATGGATCCTTGCCAAATCCTCCGGTACGATCTTGTGAGTACTTGATGCATGCTCGATGGCAGTCTGCATCGCGTCAATGTTTGCAAGTACCTCCGCGGCGGTTGGTCCGACTCGCCCTCCTGTGTTGTGTGCGACTTCCGCCCGCGCGAGCGTTCGCGCATCTACCTGCATACCCTCGATCTTGGACGACGCAATCGACTCGGTTCGCAGCAACAGCCGGGCAAGCGGGACCAGAGCTGGATCATATTTGCTGTTCAGTCTGGCGATTGCCGTCTCTGCTTCAGACACGAGGTTCGCTACGTCTCCTGGTAGAGAGAGAACTAGTTCCGTCAGGAGCTCTGGTACGAAGGTTTCGTAATGGCAGCCGCGTCGGTACTTTGCGGCTGCATGAAGAGATGGATCATAGGGCCAAGTTTTCCGTATCAGATGTCCTCGCATAGTATCCCTTACCATCACTATATTATAGTAAAGATTACCACATAACCTTTACTATTGCAAACCACTAGTAAAGGGTGCGCTCCGAGAGATCGCCGTCTTTCGAAGGAGAATTGGACCGACTAGCAGGCCGCGGAAAAAACGTGTTTATGACGAATCATCGTGCCTGGTTCGAGAGTGATCATGCCACCTGAAGCTCCGCGGAGCTGCTTGCGCGAGTTCCGCGCGCTCCGTGCGACCTCGCCATCGCACCGAGGGTGGCATCCTCATGCGAGGGCCTGTTGGAGATTGCGGATCCGCACCAGGTTGTAGATCGCACACGCAAACACGAACATCCAGTCCACCCGGTCGGTGCTGCGATGGTGCAGCTTGCGCATCAGCCCGATGGTCTTCAGCCAACCAAAGATTTCTTCCACCCGCTTGCGGATGCGTTGGCTGATCTCATAGCCGGGGTGCCGGGTGGTCCGCAGATCGACGGCACTGCGCCGCTTGCTGGTGTTTTGGGCAATGTGCGGTGTGACGTCCAAGTCGCGCAGCGCTTGGACGAATTCCGGCGTGTCGAAGCCTTTGTCCGCGCCGACCGTCACGCGGCGCTCGCCGGCCACCTGCTCGAGCAGCTCTTCCGCCGTGTCCCGTTCCGCCGTGCCCGTCGCCGCGGTCGCTTGGGCCCGCACCACCAAGCCATTGCGGTTCTCCATCAGCACATGGCCCATATAGTACAGCTTCGCTTCCCGGCCGTGGCCTTTGCGCTGCAAGCGCGCCTCGGGATCCGTCGTCGATTGATGCGTGGCATTGCTGCGGTGTTGGCCATGAAAGTTGACGGTTGGGTTCCCCGGATCATCCGGCGGCGGCTGGTCGGTCGGGTCCTCGTCCTTGGGACGAAAGCTCTTCAGGCCCGCCCAGGCTTCAATCAGCGTCCCGTCGACGGTGAAGTGTTCCATCGACAAGAGGTCCCGCTCCCGCGCTTGGGCCAGCACGCGCGTGAAGAAGGCTTGCGCGATATCGCCATCCAGCAGGCGCTGCCGGTTCTTCGTGAACGTCGTCGGGTCCCAGACCGGCTCGTCCATGTTCAACCCGACGAACCAGCGGAACAGCAAGTTGTAATCCAGTTGCTCCATCAACTGCCGCTCACTGCGCACCGTGAAGAGCACCTGCAGCAGCAAGGCCCGCAGCAGTTTCTCCGGCGGGATCGAGGGGCGGCCAATCTGCGAATAGAGTTTGGCGAACGTGGGCGACAACTCATGCAGCACCGCGTCCACCATGCTCCGGATCACGCGCAACGGATGGTCCTGCGGGACGCGCGCTTCCGGGGAGAGGTAGCTAAACATGCCTTCCTGCTGCCGATCGTCTCCGCGCATCGTGGTACCTCCGAGGGAGGAGTACGAATGAGGGTGCAACGCGACAGAGTATCATTCTATATGAACATCCAAATACCTGCTTTTTCATCATCCTGCTAGAGGTTCGAGGCTCAAGTCCTCGCGCGCCCACCATGACGTTTGCCTACATTCCACCTGCCGGGTCCGCTGTTCAAGTCCTCGTACTCGCCAACTCTTCGGTTTTCGGGGCCCTCACGTCCTCGCAGAGCCTGCGTGTCGATGCCGTGGGTCACAGTGGTCGGGTCAATCCAGCCGAACGAGCGGGGCCCCGCACCCCTGTCGACCTCGGTCGCGGCGTGGCCCGCCCCGCCCGCGCCGGAGCAGGCGGACCGGGATATATGCTGTAGAATAACGCATGGTACCGTGCGCTCTGGACGGCCAACGGGGCAGAAGGATGATGGACCGGAGGACGGCGCCACGCAGGCGTGGTTCCCATGGGCAAACCCGACCGGGCATTGGACGGTTCTGACGTGCGGTCCTTCGCGCACGCACTGGAGGTACGTCAACAGGCATGCAGCCGGATCATCGCGCGAACGACGGCATGGCCCCCGGGGGTCGGACCGGTCCTGAGTCTGGACCGGCCGACCTGAGCGCGCGGCAGGACACGATCTCTCCATCCAATACCCGTCTGCACGGACTCACCCTTGCGCTCGTTGGATTCCTCGTGCTGTTCCTGGAGCTGGCGTGCATCCGCTGGTTTGCCGCGAATGTGATCTTCCTCCAGTTCTTTACCAACGTCGTCTTTATCGCGTGCTTCTTGGGAATGTCGTGCGGATGTTTGACGAGCCAGCGCCGCGACTGGCTCGCGCGGTTTCCGTTCTTGGCGGTCGGGACGTTTGCGGCCGCGGTTGCCATCCTGGTGATCTACCGCTTTTGGCAGGGACTGTCTGTCGACGTCGGGCACCAGCCGCTGCCGCAAGAGGTCTTCTACGGAACCGAATACCGCAACCCGGATGTGGCGCAGTTCGTCGTGCCGATCGAGTTGATTGCCGGCCTGTTTTTCGCGCTCGTGGCCCTCTTGTTCGTCGGCTTGGGGCAAGTACTGGGCCGGTCGTTCAACGCATATCCCAATCGCGTCCGAGCCTATACCTGGAATATCGGGGGCAGTCTCATCGGCATCGCGGGGTTTTCGGCGCTCTCCGTGGCGCAAGCGCCGCCCGTCGTCTGGTTTCTCTTCGTCGTGGCCGGCATCGCGTGGCTGTTGATCCAGCACCACCAGCTCTCCTGGCTCCGGATGGCCGCCTTGGCGGTGTTGCTGGTGCTCGTGGCCCTCCCGGTGGTGAGCCTCCTGAACCCGGGCGCGGGGAGCGAGACGCGCTGGTCACCGTACTATGCGGTCGTGTATAACCAGGCCGCCCGCACGATCACCGTGGACACGATCAACCACCAAACCATTCACCCCTTTGAGGAACCCGGGTCGACGACCTATTCCCTGATTCACTTGCTGCAGCAGGGGAGCGGCGGGAAGCCGTTTCAAGACATCCTGATTATCGGGGCAGGGAGCGGCAACGACGTCGCCCATGCCCTGCGGTTTAATCCACGACGCATCGACGCGGTCGAAATCGATCCGGTGATTCAGGACATCGGTGTGCGCTACCATCCGGATCGACCGTACCAGGACCCGCGCGTGTTCCGCCACCTCGACGACGGACGGCACTTTCTTCGCACCACCAACCGCAAGTACGACCTCGTCGTGTACGGCCTGGTGGATTCCCTGATCCTGCACAGCAGCTACGCCAACCTCCGCCTGGAAAGCTACCTGTTCACCGACGAGGCCTTTCAGGACGTCCAGCGGGTGCTGAAACCGGGCGGGATTTTCGTGACGTACAACTACTTCCGGCAGGGCTGGATCGTCGATCGTGTCGCCGCGATGGCCACCAAGGCGTTCGGCCGCCCGCCCGTCGTGCTCAGCCTACCCTACCGGCGGGTCATCCGCCCGGACGACGCCTGGACAGGATTTACGCTGGTGGTCGCCGGTGACAACCAGCGCATCGCCGAGGCGTTCCGTCAACACCCGGGATTCTGGGTGAGCGGCGTGCCGGCGCTGAATTTGGGCCTGAACGGATTTACCCTGCAGCCCGACACCCTGCCGGCCTCCAAGCGCGTCCTCTGGATCCAGCTCGCTCCCGCGACGCTCGTGCAGCAGGCGGGCGCCGCGCCCACGGCCACCGACGACTGGCCCTTCCTGTACCTCCGGAGCCGACTGATCCCCACGCTCACCGTCCACTCGCTGCTCGTCATGGGGCTGTTGGGGCTGGCGATGGTCTACTACTTTTCGGGTCGGGGGCGCGTGCACATCCACGGCCGCATGTTCTTTCTGGGCGCGGCGTTCATGCTGCTGGAAGCGCGGGCGGTCGTCCAGCTGGCGCTGCTGTTCGGCAGCACGTGGGTGGTCAATTCGGCGGTCTTTTTCACCGTCTTGGTGTTGCTGCTGCTGGCCAACCTCTACGTCCTGAAAACTTCCACCGCGAGGCTCGCGTGGTACTACGTCGGGCTGTTCGTGCTGCTGGCGATCAACATCCTGGTCCCGGTCGACGTGTTCTTGGGCGGCGGCGTGCTGTGGCGCTACGTGGTGCCCTGCGCCTTGGTGCTCGGACCGATGTTGTTCGCGGGAATCATCTTCGCGCGATCGTTCCAGGAGTCGGCGCATCCCGACCAGGCATTCGGCTCCAACATCGCCGGCTCGGTGGTGGGCGGCTTCGCCGAGTCGTTCTCGCTGCTGTTGGGATTCCGGTATCTGCTGTTGGTCGCCGTGGTCTTTTACGCGCTGTCGGCGTGGCTGCCATCCTGGCGAACCCGGTCGGGGTGAGGCGGTCCCCTCGACTCGCGGGTCTCCGGGGGAGGGAGGAATCGGATGGGTGCGCGGTCGCTCTGGTCGCCTGCAGCCGGCACGCCGCTCGACCGCGTCTGGGCCGACATGGGGACCGTGGTCCTCGTGTCCCTCGCGGCCAAAGTGGTGGCGTGCGCGATCGCGTTCCCGGCGGTCGGGCTGCCGATCTCGGCGGTGCCGGTGTTTGTGGCCCGGCTCTCGCTGCGGTGGGATGCCACGATCTTCCTGGCGCTCGCGCGATACGGCTACCATCTGGTGATGCCGGGGCTCTCGTACGGGAGCGCCTACGCCTACGCGCCGCTGTTCCCCGCGGTGCTGCGGCTCGTGGGGGCCGGGTGGTTCTCGCCCGTGGTCGTGAGCAATCTCGCGGGGCTGGCGGCCGGGGCGGCGCTCGTACCCCTCCTCGGGCGGAACGCCGCGCTGTTTTTCTCGCTGTTTCCCACGTGGGTCGCGTTCAGCACCGTCGGCTACAGCGAGAGCCTGTTTGTCCTGTGCGCCGCGCTCGGGCTGAGCGCCTATCGGGCGCGATGGTCGGACGGAGCGGGCGCGTTGGCCGCCGGGGTGCTGATGGCGGCGGCGGTGGCGACGCGCTACATGGCGGGCCCCGCGGTGGTGGCATTTGCGCTCGTGTCCAATGCGTCGTGGCAGAAGCGGGTGTGGTTCCTGATTCCGCTCGCGGCCGCGGCCGTCGAGATCGCCGCGTGGCACTGGGCCGATACGAGGACGCCGTTCGCGTATTTCCTCGCGGAACGGCTCCAGTGGGGGGTGCATTTCGGCTGGCCGTGGCAGCAGGCGTGGTGGTTCCTCCATCTGTCGAGTGCGGGTGGCGCAAGGGTGACGCCGTGGGCGTGGCTCGCCCGGCAGTGGGGCGCGGCGGCGATCTCGGGCGTCGGCTGCTGGCTGCTCTGGCGGGACGGCGAACGCGGCCTCGCGGCGTTCAGCGGCGTGGTGGTGGTCGCGACCCTGTGCGTGGTCGGGACCCCCTCGGGGCCGCGGCTGCTGCTGGCGGGATTCCCGGCGATCGCGGTGCTCGGGACGCGGCTGCGGCCCGGGTGGGCGTGGGCTGGGTACGCGGCGGTGTCGTCCGTGGCGTCGGCGTGGATCATTGTCCAGCATCTCACGCGGTTCTTCGCCTGAGCCGGAGCGCATGCCCCAACGCGATGATCGCGGCGTGATGCAGGTCTCCGATCAGCTGGGGTCGTCGCCATTGGGCGACGACCGTGGTCGACGCGCAGCCGCTACGGAAGCACCTTGAAGTGACCGTCGCTTACAGCATGGGCAGCGAGCGAGGACGAGGACCTCGAGGGAAGGCGGCGTCGATGCGGGCGAGGTCGTCCGTGGTGAGCCGCAGATCGCCGGCCCCCGCATTGTCCTCGGTATGCTCCGGGCGCGACGCTTTCGGGATGGCAAACACCGAAGGGTGTCGGATCAAGAAGCGAAGCGCGACCTGATGCGTCATCGCGCCGTGCGCGGCGGCGATCTCGTGAAGCACGCGTCCTCCCGCTGTCCGCGGGCCGGGTAGGGGCTTCTGCCCAAACGGGCTGTAGGCGACGACGGCCACGCGGTGCTGGTCGCACCACGGAAGCACGGCATGCTCGATCGCGCGCTCGTTCAAGTGGTAGAGCACCTGATTGCAGACGCAGCGGTCCCCACCAGGGATCGCTCGCAGCTCCTCCAGATCTGGCACATCGAAGTTGCTGACGCCCCAGGCGAGGATCTTGCCGTCGTGCCGGAGTTGCTCGAACGCGGCGACCGTTTCCTCCAGCGGGATACTGCCGCGCCAGTGCAGGAGATAGACGTCCAGCCGGTCGGTGCGGAGGCGCGCCAGCGACTTTTCGCAGGCGGACACGGTGCCACGCCGAGAGGCGTGCTGGGGGAGGACCTTGGAGACGAGGAAGACCGCGTCGCGGCGCATGCCGACGGCTTCCGCGGCCAGTTGTTCGGCGGCGCCGGATCCGTACATCTCCGCGGTGTCGATGTGCGTCATGCCGAGATCGAGGCCGCGGCGCAAGGCCGCGATCGCAGCAGCGCGGTCTCCATCGTCGATGTTCCAGGTCCCCTGACCGATCACCGGGACCTCGCGCCGCATGGATCCAAAGATGCGCCGTTCCATGAAGCCACTCCCTCCGACCGGTGCTCCGAGGTGGGACCACGGAACCGCGGCCAGGGTTCTCGGTGAGGCGCTCAGGGTCCTCTTGGCGGCGTGTTCGCATGGTCGCGCACGCCGCCGTATCGGCGGTCCGACACACCGACGCGTTTCGCGGCGGCCGGGATGGGTAACGGTGCGGTCCCCGGATTCCGTGCCCCAGGGATTCGCCAACAGACGGTGGAATCGAGGATCTTACGATGAGTCCGAACGCCCGCGAGCACGCGGATCGCCACACCGACGTATCGCCCGCCCGCGCCCTGACGGTTGCTGGCCGGCCGTGGCAAGTGTTCCTGATCGCCTTGGAGAAGGCCGTGAGCACGGTCTTGTTGGCCGCCGGCGCGGTCCTGGCGTTCTTTGTTCGCACGCGACCGGGCTTGAATCCGGTCGAGATGTTGTTGTCGCGTCACCTGGTCAGAGGTCCGCATCAGCAATTCGTGCACTGGCTTGCTCTGCGGGTCCCCGCGGTCTCCCCCGACGTGGCGCTGATCATTGGCATCGGGCTGGTGTTCTGGACCCTTCTGTTTGCGGCCGAAACCGTCGGTGTATGGCTGCAAGCCGCCTGGGGTGAACTGCTTGTCATTGTGGAAACCGCCGTATTCCTTCCGGTCAATATCTGGAGACTGGTGCACTATCATCGCGGACTCGAGTGGGTCACAACCCCCGTCAACCTGCTGATTCTTGCGTATCTCGTGCATGCGTATCGGCAGCGGCGCCACCCGGGCGCCGCGGAGCTGTCTGCGGACGCCACGGTCGACCGCGCGATGTAACGGAGCAGGCTCGGCGCGGCGGGGAGCCGCGATCGTTGGTGCCGGAGCGATGTTGAGGGTCTAGCGCGGCATCCTCGTGACGTGTGGACAGCGTGCACCCGACCCACCCGATCCAGCGCCGAGTCCGCGCCTGACGGGCTCGACGTACACCGCGCGTGGGCGGCAGGAGCGCACCGCAGGACGCGGCGAACTTCGTGACGTGGCAGTGTCACCGGGAACTGTGTCGAGGTGACGCGAGCCGTGCTGACGGCCGCGCCGGGCCTTCCATGTGGCGGCCGGCGCGGCCGTCTACCAGGGGTACCGGCAGACATGGCCGATTGATCAATTTGGCGCTCGACGATTCCAACGACCGGCGGGTTCGGCACGCGCTGACCCCGCCGGCGGCGCGTCTGGACGGATCCTCGGGGTCCGCGCCCGGGTCGCGCACTCTGCACGCGGCGCCGGATCGCCCGGCCGCCGGCCTCGGTCCAGAGTTGGCCCTCGGGGCGGTGCCGTGTGCGGCCGTCTCGGACGCGGCCCGCAGCGGGGCGCGGCCCCAATGACGCTCGGGCCGGCGGTCTGGGTGCTCTTCGTGCTGCTGGGGGCGGTGGCCGGAGGCTACGGGGTGATCGTGGGCGCAGGGGGCGGCTTTATCATCGCGCCGCTCCTGCTTCTGCTGCTGCACCTGCGTCCCACCGTGGCCGCGGGGACTTCCTTGACGATCGTGTTCCTCAACGCCGTCTCGGGGACGATCGGGTACGCCCGGCAGCGACGAATCGACTTCCGTACGGGGCTGCAGCTGTCGCTGCCGGCCGCGCCGGGGACGTTCGTCGGCGCGACCCTAACGCGCGTCGTGTCACCCGGGATCTTCCACGCGCTGTTCGGCGCGCTGCTCGTGGCGTTGGCGACGTATCTCGCCGTGCGCCCCGTGCCCCGGCGCCCGCCGCCGGCCGCGCCCGTCGCCGCGGAGCCCCGCGCCGTCCCTCAGCGGCCGTTGAATGTCACCCTGATGGCCCTCGGCCTGGGGCTCGGCGTGATCAGCGGGTTCTTCGGGATCGGCGCCGGGTGGCTGATCGTGCCGATGCTGGTCTATCTGTACGGCGTGCCCCCGCACGTCGCGACGGCGACCTCGATTTTTTCACTCGGCGTCTATTCGCTGGCGGGCGTGTTCGAATTTGCCCGTGAGGGGGCCGTGCTCTGGCCGGTCGCCGCTCCGACGGCGTTCGGGGCCATCATCGCGGCCCAGGTGGGCGCGCATCTGTCGCGATCAATCAGCGGGAGCGGGCTCGTCCGTCTGCTTGCGCTGCTGCTCGCGGCCATCGGCGTCGGGCTGTTGGTGCGCTAGCCCATCACGCCGGCCCGGGGCGGCTCCCTCGAGCGCCCGCGGCCCGCGCCCCGCCCGCCTAGTGCACTTTGAACGCGACGGCGGCCGAGGCCGCGGCGGGGGTCACGCTCGGGGCCGCGGCCGATGTCGAGACGACGAGCTTGTCCCACATGCCCAGGACCGCGTGCGCCGGCACGCCGCAGACGAACTCGTAGATCCCGGCGTTCCCCGCCGTAAACGTCACCGTGGCCGTGGCCTTCACCGGCAGCCCGGTCTGGACGTCGTGGGTTACGGCGCCGGGAAACACCGGGGTGGCGGTGGGGACCGCCGGCGGTGCTGCGGTGAACGGCAGCACGATGAGGCTGTGGGCGAGGTCGCCGTTGTTGGTGAAGTGGACGATGACCTGCCAGCCGGCCGGCACCGTGACCGTCATCGCGCCTTTGCCGTAGCCGTTGTAGTTGTAGCCGGCGTTCGCGCTGGCTTGGACCGTCATGTTCATCTCAACTGTGTGGCCGGCCGCGTGTGCGGGCGTTCCCGCGGGCAGGGCAACGGCCCCGGCCAGCAGGCCGAGCGCCGCGATGCGGCGGGCCCCCCGCAACCATGACACGCACCGTTCAATCGGGTTGGACACGCTCGAGCACCTCCGTCGAATTGTGCAGATACCGCCTCTTTTGTCGCGGACCGCGACGGTTCCTACCGTGGCGGACGCTCCGCGCGCCCGCGTGCCTAGGCGTGCGCCCGCGTAGTCCTTTTTTCCCAGCGTCGACGAAGGTCCGATGGCGGGACCGTACCGGCGGGCGTACAGTGAGTGCGGGGCCTCGGCCGCGACGTTTCTCCAGGCGGCGCCCCCGGACCGCGAACAGCATCGAGCGGTGCGCGGATGGGATCAGATGACACGAATCGTGCTGGTCGACGACAACGCGGAAAGCCGGGGCCGGCTCCGACGGCTGCTCGAGCTCCAAGAGGGGTTCGAGGTGGTCGGCGAGGCCGGCGACGGCCGGGAGGCGATCACGCTCGCACGGGACCTTCGTCCGGACATCATCCTGATGGACCTGCGCATGCCCGGCCTGGACGGGTTTTCGGCGGCCTGCTCCATCGTGCGTGAACTCCCCGCCACGCGCATCTACATCTTGACGGCCGACGCGGGCGAGCTCGACGCCGCCGAGGTCACGCGCCGGGGGCTGCAGGGGCTGCTGACGAAAGATCACTCCGTCGCGGAAATCATCGTGGCCATTCGCCCCGCCCTTCGGCCGTCGTGCTCCGCGAAATTCCGGATCCCACGGAGGCTGTTCGGGCTCGCCTAGCCGCCGGCGCGTTCGTCACGCCGGCACGCGTGCCGTCCCGCTCGTGACCCGGTTGTGGATGCGTGTCCGCCGCGGACCGCCGAGCGGCACGCATGCCGCCGTGGAGTTAGGGGTTTCCCTCTTGGAACGCCGGCTCGAGGAACCCGCCGTCAGGGCCGTCCTGAGGCGAGTCGATCGCGGTCGGGATCCGCGACTGCACCTCGTGAGCCCCCACCGTGTCGGTCGTGTCGCCGATCCGCCGGTCGAGCAGCGCGTCGGCCACCCGGGGTCCCGATGCCGCGAACAGCGACTGGTGATGGGTCGGCCCGAGGTCGACCTTGAGCGCGAGGCGCTCCGCGAGCCCGGGGACCCCCGGGCTGCCGTTGATCGGGAGCCCGAGTGCGCTCGCCGCGAGCACGATCCCGTCCCCTGGCCCGTACGAGACGTCCGCCTGCGGCAGCGCGCCGGTAACGCCGACCAGGGTGCCCGGCGCCGCTCCGCGCTGCGGGAAGTCCCCGTAGAAGACGTAGGCACGGACCGACGCGGGGAGCGGGTGCGTGTTCAGCTCGTTCAGCACCGTGTTGGCGGACCCGGGCGGGGTGGTCCACTCCGCGCTCGGATTCGAACGCCAGAACGGGAACGTCGGCAGCAGGGTGCGCGCCGCGGGCGTGCGGGCCAGCCCGCCGAGCGGGTACCATCCGTCCACGTAGGAGAGGACCGACCCCTCGTTCGGTACGGCGATCATTACGAACCGGTTGACGAGACGGTCCCATCCGGGCTGAGACGCCATGTTCCACCGCGCCACGAGACCTCCAAGGCTGAACGTGACCAGGTTGATTCGCGTGGCGTAGGTCGCCGGCAGCACGGTCGTGCGCACGTACGCCGCCAACTCTTGCGCGGCGGCGTTGAGCGAGAGGGTCCGCGAGGGGTAGCCGAACCAGAACAGGGTGGGCGAGGGGCCGGTGGTGCGGAAGCCGCGCGCTTCCAGCGCGGTGACCGCGCCGACATCGACCTTGCCGCCCCAAAAGTCGTTGAGATACCCGGGGACGATGACGGTGGGCAGCAGGAGGAGATCCGTCACGGTGGCGGTGGCGACCTCGCCGCCCTGCCGGACGGTCACCGCAAACGAGATGGACGTGTTGTCCTCGAGCGGCGGGAGCGGGGCAAACTCGTCGACGACGACCCCGCCGACACGGACCGCGCCGGCGGGGAGATCCACCACGTAGGGCATCCGCGGCCCGATGACGGGAAACGGCTTGCCCTGCCGCGTGCGGAGGCCCAGCACGATGGATTGCTGAATGGTGGGGTGGAGGTCCGGGTCGAGCCCGGCGATCGTCGCGTCGACCCGCACGCGTCCCGGCCCGGCGCCCTGCGGGCTGGACAGGCGCACGGACAGCGGAGCCGCCGCCTGCCCGCGCGTCGCGGTCAGCGACACGGCAAGCGCAGCACTCAGCGCCAGGGAGACGATGACGTTTCGCACGATGGGCGGTCACGCACCTCTACTGTCTCTTAAAGACGGGGGAACCAGCGAGTTGTCTCACCGGATAAACACACCGGCGTCGCGGCGGGACGGCGGTCTCCGTCAGCCCTAAAGAATAGGCAATTTCTCGCACCACAGTCCTTTCGGCGAGCCGTTTGTCGCAGGGGTCCTGTGGGTTTTTGACCGAACGCGGGTCGGCCCCCCATAATTTTTTCTTCGCAGCAGGATTTTGGGGGGAGATAACTGAATAGTACTAAGGCATTTCAGTCACCAAAGCCTGGCGCCCAGCGGATGACCCGAGACGGGTGTCGAAGGGAAGGCCGATGCGGATTCCCACCCACCCGACCCTCATCCGGCGGCAATTGGACGCCCGCGTGCAGCAGTTGGCGGCGCAGGGGCCGGTGCTGGCGGCCAGTTTAGTGAAGATCGCGCGCCGCTGCGGGCGGCCGGGCTGCCACTGTACGCAGGGCGCGCTGCACGTGGGCCATTACCTGTCGTACAAAGTAGCGGGCAAGACGCGGATGGTGTACGTGCCGGTCGACCTCGTCGAGGAGGTCCGGGGGTGGGTCGCGGAGCACCGCCGGCTGCGCCAATTGACGCAGGAGATCACGCAACTCACGCTGGCCCAGATCCGCGGGCACGTGACGGCGCGGAAGCGGCGGGCCGGCCGGGCCTAAGCGCCCTCGGGCAGACATTCCACCACACGATCCAGCACTTCTGGCCGGCGTTGAACCAGTGGCTGGCCGCGCTGCCGGACACGCGCCATCAGCCGTTCATCGAGTACGACCCCGAGTTTCTCGCCTGGTGGGGGCTCTTGCTCTTCTGCTGTAAACTGGGCAGTCGGCGCCAGTTGGACTTTGACTTGCGCGATCCGGCGACGCAGGTGCTCCGCAATGTGAACCGGCTCGCCGGGACGCAGCACGCGACCTTGCCGGTGCACGACACGTTGGACCACTTCTTGCACCATCTGGGGAGTGCGCCGCTGGCGGCGCTGCGGACCCAGATGGTGCGCCGCCTGATTCGGATGAAGGTGTTGGATGGCGCGCGCCTGCTCGGCCGCGTCGTCGTCGCGATCGACGGGACGGGGCATCTGCACTTTCGGCGGCGGCACTGTCCCCAGTGTTTGGTGCGGCAGCATCCCGCCTACGACGCGTATCTGCACATGGTCGAAGAGGCGAAACTCCTCGGGCCCGGCGGCCTCGGGCTGTCCCTCGGGACGGCCTTTATTGAGAACGCCGATCGTCCGTCGCCGGTGGGCCGGGATCCCGCGGCGTGGAAGCAGGACTGCGAGCTGGCGGCATTCCGCCGCCTGGTGCCGGCCCTGCGGCAAGCGTATCCCCAGATGGCCTTCTGTGTGACGAGCGATGCGCTGTATGCGTGCGCGCCGGCGGTCCGATTGGTCGAAGCCCAGGGGTGGAGCTATGTGTTTACCTTCAAGGCGGGGAACGCGCCGACGGCCTGGGCCGAGTTTCAGGCCGTGATGGCGTTGTGCCCGGAGAATGTCCTGCGGCTGACCCTCCCCGACGGGACGCAGCAAGTGTACCGCTGGGCGACAGGGATGTCGTCGGACGATGGGACCGGGCGCAGCGCGTATGGGTTCAACGCCCTGCGGTGCGAGGAGACGGTGAAGGCGACGACGACGACCTTCGTGTGGATGACGAACCTCCCGGTGAGCCGGGACACGGTGGTGGAGATTGCGACGAAAGGAGGGCGACGCCGCTGGACGATTGAGGCCGGGTTCAATGTGCAAAAAAACAGCGAGCTCAACCTGGAGCACGCCTACAGCACCGATCCGGAATTGATCAAGGCCTACTACTATCTCCTCCAGATCGCGCATATGATGCTGCAACTGCTGGAGCGCGGGAGTTTGCTCCGGCGCTTGGCCCAGCGGCACGGCAAAACGCCGGTGGCCCTCTTTGGCAGTCTCAAGAACATCGCCCGCCGGCTCCTCGAGGCGCTCCGCCACCACGTCCTTCCCGACGAGCCGAGACCGGCCATCCAAATCCGCTTCGATACATCCTAAGAGCGGTTCGCTGGCGGCTGCTCCGGCTCTCGTACTCGCTGTGCTCGCTGCTATGTTCCGCTTCTCGAAGTCATCGCTTCGAGCTCCCTCCCTATCACGCTCGTTTGACCCTTCCGCGATGCGGTCCCAGCCCTCCGGCTTGCCAGGTCCTATTCCTCATCGCTGGGTCTCCGTGCGGGCGGTGTATCGGTGGAGTCCCATTTGGGTATAATAGTGAACTGCGCACGTCGCGGGCCGGTGGTTCGGGCGGCGCCTGGTGATCGATGAGTCGATTGTTCGGGCCGCTACAGATGTTCTGGGGCATCCTGCTGTTTGGGCTGTTCCTCCACCTCTCCGTTGCCTTCATTCCCGGATTGGGTCTCGCCGAGGCGGCGCTGTTCTCGAACCTGTACAAACAGGTGTGGTGGAAGACGCTGACGGCCGTCATCAGCGCGAACGCCTGGATCCCGGTCGTCGGGGGCATCGGCCTCCTGGGCGCCACGGTCATGGCGCAGGTCGCGCACGAACGAGAGCAGCGGGACTTGATCCGCGAGCGGCTGCAGACCGTGGCGGTCGTCGAGGAGAAGATCCAGAAGGGGCTCCAGGGAACCAGCCACGCCTATCGCGCGGCCGATGTCTCGAAGCGGGGCAGCCTCGAAGAGGAGAACCGCCGGCTGCGGCAGACCATCGTGAGCCTGACGAAGGAGATCCAGCTGCTGCGGGATCGCAGCAAGGTGAAGTAGCTCATCCGGCGGGCTCCTCACACGGCCGACCTCGTCAACGATCGTTCCAGTTCGACCGCCTGCGTGTCCACCGCCTGTCTCGCGATCCGGCCCGGCCGCAGGGGAACGGCCGCGACGGGCGCACAACCTGATGGCCCGGACGGGTACGGCCGCCGCGGGTTCACGCTGGCAGCGCACACGAGGCTCTGGAGGACGCGATGGGGAGGCTCACGGATAAGGTCGCGGTGATCACCGGTGCGAGCCGCGGGTTTGGGCGGGCGACCGCGCTCCGGTTTGCGCGTGAGGGCGCCGACGTGGTCGTGAACTATCGGAGCGCCGAGCATGACGCGGCGGAGGTCGCGGCCGAGATCGAGCGCGCCGGTCGGCGGGCGCTGGTCGTGCGGGCCGACGTCGCGCGCCCCTCGGACACCGCGGCACTCGCCGAGGCCGCGCTCGGGACGTTCGGCCGCGTCGATCTGCTGGTGAACAACGCCGCAGTCATGGACGTGGCGGCGTTCGCGAGCCAGGATCCCGCGACGTGGACCGAGATGATCGACGTCAACATCTACGGCATCCTCACGCTGACCCGCGCGCTGCTGCCGTCGATGATCGCCCGGACGGGGGGGCGCATCATCAACCTCTCGTCACAGCTCGGTCACGTCGGCGCGGAGAACTTTGCGGTGTACTCCGGTACGAAGGGATTCGTCCTCATGTACACCAAGTCGCTCGCCCGCGAGGTCGGGCGATACGGGATCACCGTGAACGCGATCTGTCCCGGGGGCATCATCACCGATATGAACCGGCATCTCACATCCCCGGAGCGCCGGGCGGCCCGTGCCGCCGAGCTGCCGCTGCGGCGGTTCGGCGATCCCGACGACGTCGCGCGTGCGGCCGTGTATCTGGCCTCCGAGGACGGCCGATTCGTGACCGGGCAGTGCGTGGACGTGAACGGTGGGTCGACGATGGCGTGAGGCCGACGGCGGCGGGGCCCGGCCCGGCGCGTCACCCCGGGAGGTCGACGAGTTTCCGGCGGCCGCGCTGGCCGCTGACGATCCGCACGCGCGAGCGAGGCACCCCGAAGTGCGCGGCGAGCGCCTCGATCACCGCGGCGTTGGCCTGACCGTCGTGAGGCGGGGCCGTTACCGCGATGCGGAGCGACCCGTCGGCCAGCGGCTCGACCCGGGGACGCCGTGCCCGCGGAATCACGTGGACCGAAATCCGCACGCCGTCACGCTCCTTGGAGCACCGCGCGCGGTTGACCGCCGCGCCGTGGCTTGCTATCGTGCTACCGTGCCTCGTGTCTGCGGTCCAGCTCCGACGTTCGCGCCCGCCGGGAGCGCTCCTGCGCCCGGCGCCTCTCCGACGGTCCAGCGGTAGCGATGCCCAACGCCACGATCGCCCTCGACATCGAGACGGCCGGGTGTGAGTGGGACGAACTCGCCCCCGAGATGCAGAGCTACCTGCGGGACCGCGAGCGGGACGAGTCGAAGCGCGACGATGTCCCGAACCGGCTCGGCCTGAATCCGGCGACCGGCCGCGTCGTCGCGATCGGGATCTGGTACGTGGACGAGGGCCGCGGCACGGTCCTCGCCGACGGGCCCGAGGCGGAGTGGACGGGGTTCGAGGAGCGATCGCAGATCCTCCGCGGTCCCGAACCCGTGCTGCTGCGCGAGTTTTGGAAGCTCGTGCGCGACGCGGGGACGATCGTTACCTTTCACGGACGCGGGTTCGACGGGCCGTACCTGATGGTCCGCTCGGCGATCGTCGGCGTCGAGCCGAGCCGCAACTTGGTTCCGTACCGCTACGGGCTCCGCGAGCACTGCGACTTGATGGACATCCTCTCATTTTACGGCGCGCGTCCCCAGTACAAATTCGAGTTCTGGTGCCGGCAGTTCGGCATCGCGTCGTCGAAGCGGGACGTGCAGGGTGCGGATGTCGGCGCGCTCGTCCGCGAGGGCCGGATCCTCGACGTCGCCCGCTACTGCCTCGGGGACGCGCGGGCGACCGCCGAGCTGTACACGCGTCTGCGCCCGATGATCAAGACGATGGACACCCGTTGATGAGCGGTCCGGCCCCGTCCCAGCCGTTCCTCCGGGCGTGCCGGCGCGAGCCGACCGCGTACACGCCCGTCTGGGCGATGCGGCAGATCGGCCGCTACCTGCCCGAGTACCAGGCGGTGCGGTCGCGCATGAGCCTGCTCGACCTGTGCAAGACGCCGGAGGCGGCGGCCGGGGTGACCGTGCGCACCGTCGACGTGCTTGGCGTGGACGCGGCGATCATCTTCGCCGATATCCTGCTCCTGCTCGAGCCGCTCGGGGTGGGGCTGTCGTACGTGAAGGGCGAGGGGCCCCTGATCGCGCGGCCGGTGCGGACGCTGGAGCAGGTGCGGCGGCTGCCCGACGTCGATCCGGCGGAGGGGGTCCCGTTCGTCTTCGAGACGGTTCGGCTGGCGCGGCAGGGGCTCGACGGCCGCGTGCCGCTGATCGGGTTTGCCGGGGCGCCCTTCACGGTTGCGTCCTACCTCGTGGAAGGACAGCCCTCGCGGGCCTTCCTCGAGACGAAGCGGCTCATGCGCGCCGAGCCGGAGGTGTGGGACGGCTTGATGAGCCGCCTGGCGGCGCTGACCGCGCGCTATCTCAACGGCCAGATCGCCGCCGGCGCCGACGCCGTCCAGCTCTTCGACAGCTGGATCGGCTGTCTGTCCCCCGCCGACTACCGCCGCTACGTCCTGCCGTACACGCGCCGCGTCATCACGTCGATCACGGGCGGCGTGCCCGTGATCCACTTCGGGGTCGGCACCGCGGGCCTGCTCGAGGCGATGCGTGACGCGGGCGGCGACGTGATCGGGCTCGACTGGCGCGTCGACCTCGGACAGGCATGGGATCGGCTCGGCGGCGGCGTCGCCGTCCAGGGCAACCTCGACCCGGTGCTGCTGCTGTCGTCGCCCGAGGAGATCCGGCGCGGCGTGCGCGGGGTGCTCGACGCCGCGGCGGGCCGGCCCGGGCACATTTTCAACCTCGGGCACGGCATCCTACCGGAGACGCCGTGGCGGCACGTGGTGGCCATGGTCGAGGCCGTGCACGAGATGAGCGCGGCGCGTGGGTGAGGGTGGGCGCGTGACCGAGCCGTACGGCGCCGTCCTGCTGATCGCGTACGGCGGCCCGGACCGCCCCGCGGACATCCGTCCCTATCTGGCCAACGTCCTGCGCGGCCGGCGGGTGCCGCAGGCCCGCATCGACGAGGTCGCGCATCACTACGAGCTGTTCGGCGGTCACTCGCCGCTGACGGAGCTGACGCGGCGCCAGGCGGCGGCCCTGGAGGCGGAGCTCCGCGCGCGCGGCCGCGCGCTCTCGGCCCACGTCGGGATGCGGAACTGGACCCCGTACCTGGCGGACGCGCTGGCGGAGCTCAGCGCGCGCGGCGTGCGCCGCGCGGTCGGCGTGATCATGGCCCCGCAGCAGAGCTACTCGAGCTGGGAGCAGTATCAGGAAAACGTGGAGGAGGCGCGCGCACAGATCGGTGCCGGGGCCCCCAAGGTCGAGTACATCGCGCCGTGGTTTGACCGCCCGGGGTTCATCGAGGCGCAGGCGGATCGGCTGGCGACCACGCTCGCAGAGATCCCGGCATCCCGCCGCGAGGCCGTCCCGGTGGTGTTCACGGCGCACAGCATCCCGGTGCGCATGGCGGACGCGTCGCCGTACGTGGCCCAGGTGACCGCGTCTGCGCGCCTCGTCGCGGAGCGCCTCGCCCACCCCCGCTGGTCCGTGGCCTACCAGAGCCGCAGCGGGGACCCGCGCGACCCGTGGCTCGATCCCGACGTGCGCGACGTTATCCGCGGGCTGGCCGCGGACGGCGTGCGCGAGATCGTGACCGTGCCGATCGGATTCGTCTCGGACCACATCGAGGTGCTGTACGATCTCGATACCGAGGCCCGTGAGACGGCCGCGGAGCTGGCGCTCGGATTTCACCGGGCCGGGACGGTGCTGGATCATCCCGCGTTCATCGGCATGTTGGCCGACCAAGTCGAGCGCCTCACCGGGCGCGGATGACGCGGCCCGCGAGGCGCGCCGTCGGAGGCGTCCCGTGAGCCTCGGCCCGGAGGCCCCGCGGCCGACGCGCATCGCCATCATCGGCGGGGGGATCGCCGGGCTCGCGGCGGCGCACCGCGTCCTCGAGATCGCGCCCACGCTCGGCGTGTCGGTCGAGGTGGCCGTGTGCGAGGCCGCCGATCGGCCCGGCGGGACCATCGCGACCGAGCGGGCGGACGACTACCTCATCGAGTCGGGCCCGGATTCGTTTCTGACCGAAAAGCCGTGGGCGCTCGCCCTGTGCGAGCGCCTCGCGCTCGCGGGCGGCGTGATCGCCACGCGGCGGGACCGGAGGCGGACGTACGTCGTGCGCCGCGGGCGCCTCGTGGCGCTGCCGGACGGGTTTGCGCTGATGGCGCCCACGCGGTTCGGATCGGTCGTGCGGTCACGCCTGTTCAGCTGGTCCGGGAAGGCCCGCCTTGCCCTCGATCTGGTGCTGCCGCGCGGTCCGGCGCGCGATGACGAGAGCCTCGGATCGTTCGTCACGCGCCGCTTCGGCCGGGAGGTGCTCGAGCGCGTGGCGCAGCCGATGATCGCGGGCATCTACACGGCCGACCCCGACACCCTGAGCCTCGCGGCGACGATGCCGCGGTTTCTCGAGATGGAGCGCCGCGACCGCAGCCTCATCTTGGCCCTGCTGCGCGCGCAGCGGCGCCAGGAGCGGGCGGCCCGCGCGCGGCAGGAGAGCGGCCCGCGGTGGACGCTGTTCGCCGCGCCGCGCGGCGGGATGGGCACCCTCATCGACACGCTCGCGCTGCGGCTCCCGTTTGGGGCGATGCGCCTCGGCACGCGGGTGCGCTCGGTGACGGCGAAGGCCGGCGCGGGGTATCGCGTGGAGGTCGACGGGGGGCCGCCGCTGTCCGCCGACGGCATCATCGTGGCTGCGCCGGCGCACCGGGCCGCGGCACTCCTGTCGCGGCTGGACGCCGGGCTGGCCGGCCTCCTCGGCGCCGTGCCCTACGCCTCGTCCGTCGGGGTGACGTTCGCGTATCGGCGCGAGCAGATCCGCCATCCGCTCGACGGGTTTGGGTTCGTGGTGCCGGCAATCGAGCGGCTGCCGCTCCTCGCCTGTACCTTTTCGAGCATCAAGTTCGAGGGGCGCGCCCCGGAAGGGCGCGTGCTGCTGCGGGCGTTTCTCGGCGGGGCGCTGCGGCCCGACGACATCGAGGAGGAGGACGGCGCGCTCATCGGCGCCGCGGAGGGCGCGCTCGGCCGGCTCCTCGGCATCAGCGGACGGCCCCACCTGGTGCGCGTGCACCGCCATCCGAAGGCGATGCCGCAGTATCTCGTCGGGCATCTCGCCCGCGTCGAGCAGATCGAGGTCCGCGCCGCGCGGCACCGGGCGTTTGCGCTGGCCGGCAGCGCCTACCGCGGCGTCGGGATTCCCGACTGCATCCGGTCGGGTGAGACCGCCGCCGAGCGGGTGCTCAACGACTGCGCCGCCGCGCGCCTCGCGGCTCCCGCGGGGTCCGATCGCTCCGGCGTCGGAGGGTAGGCCCGCGCCGCACGCCCGGCGGATTCGGGACCCGCGTCAGGAACCGCCGGACAGGCGGGGGTCGAGGGCGTCGTGCAGGCCGTCACCCGCGAGGTTGAAGCTCAGTACCACCAGCGCAATCGCCACGCCCGGTGCGAGGGCCGCCCAGAACGCCGTCAGCAGGTAGCTGTAGCTGTCGGCCAGCATCGCGCCCCATTCCGGAGACGGCGGCTGCGCGCCCAGGCCGAGGAAGCCGAGCCCCGCAGCGTCGAGAATCGCGGTGCCGATGCCGAGCGTGGCCTGGACGACGAGCGGGGACGCGGCGTTCGGCAGGATCGTGCGGAGCAGCACGCGCAGCGACCGCGCGCCGACGGCCTGCGCCGCGGTGACATACTCGTGCGCCTTGATCGCGAGGGTGGACGAGCGCGCGATCCGGGCGAACGCCGGGATGTGCACCACGCTGACCGCCAGGATCGTGTTGTTGAGGCCGGGGCCCCGCATCGCGACGATGCCGATCGCCAGGATAATGGACGGGAACGCGAGCATGACGTCCATGAAGCGCATGATCACCCCGTCGGTCCGCCCGCCGACGTAGCCGGCCGTCACGCCGAGCAGCGCACCGGTCGCGAGCGCCCCCGACACCGCGACGAACCCGACGGTCATCGAGATGCGAGCCCCGTCGAGGACCCGGCTGTACACGTCCCGGCCGAGCCCGTCCGTCCCGAACCAATGGGCCGCACTCGGCGGCTTGAGCCGGTTGACCAGGTTTTCGCTGTCGTACCCGTAGGGGGCGATGAGCGGCGCGAAGACGGCGATCAGCGCGAACAGCACGATGAGGATGAACCCCGCGCGCGCGTTCGCGTTGCGCCAAAATCGGCGCACGGCGAGGCGCAGCGTGGACCGGCCCTCGGTCCGGCCCGCGGCCGCGGGCCCGGCGCTACGCGTAGCGGATTCGGGGGTCGAGGAAAGCATACAGCACATCCACGGCCAGGTTGACGAGCATGAAGAACAGCGAGAACAAGAGAATGCCGGCGAGAATGACCGGGTAGTCGCGGAAGAGAATCGAGTCGTACATGTACCGGCCGACGCCGGGCCACGAGAAGATCGTCTCGGTGAGGATGGCCCCGCTCAGCAGCCCCCCGACCGACAGCCCGATGACGGTCACCACGGGCAGCAGCGCGTTCCGCAGGCCGTGTCCGATCACCACGACCCACGCCGCGAGTCCCTTCGCGCGGGCCGTGCGGATGTAGTCTTGGTGAAGGGCGTCGAGCATCGACGCCCGCGTCATCCGCGCGATGATCGCCATGGACGGCGTCGAGAGCGTGATGCTCGGCAGGATGAGATGCCGCACCACGTCCCACGCGGCGGCGCCGTTGCCGGTCAGGATGGCGTCCAGAAGGTCGATGTGCGTGAGCGGCACGAGGGAGGCATCGACGCCGATCTGCCCCGAGGTCGGCAGCGCGTGGAAGTACACGCTGAACACGTACACGAGCATCAGGCCGAGCCAGAACACCGGCATCGAGACGCCCGTCAGCGCCATCGCCATGCCGAGTCGGTCCAGGATCGAGTTGGGGCGCGCCGCGGACATGAGACCGACGGGGATCCCCACGAGGAGCGCGATCGTGATCGCGCCGAACGTGAGCTCGACCGTCGCCGGGAACCGCGGCGCGAACTCGACCAGCACCGGCCGGTGGCTGTCGAGCGAGTCGCCGAAGTTGCCGCGGACGACGTCTGCGATGTAGACGGCGTACTGCACCGGCAGCGGCCGGTCGAGTCCGAACTCGTGCCGGACCCGGATGATCGCCTCCGGCGTCGCGTGCTCGCCGAGGTAGGCGACCGCGGGGTCCGCCGGCAGCAGATGGATCATGAGAAACGAGATGACCGACACCCCCAGCAGGATGGGGAGGAGGGCCGCGGCGCGCCGGAGGATGTACCGGCTCATCGGAAGAGGGCTCGCGTCGGCACGGGGGCGGACGGCGCCGCCCCCCGGCCCCGGGGCCGCGCTACCGCCGTGGGAGGTTCCTCTGTCTGTGTCTCACCGGTAGCCCTCCATCGGACCCAAGGCGCTCGCCCTCCGACCGCGCGTCGTCTGTCGGAACCGGTCAGTGTAACGACACCGTTTCCATATACTCGCTGCCGTTCGGCTGGCCGACCAGCCCGTCGACGTTCTTCCGGAGCAGCAGCGGCACCCGCGAGTGCGCGATCGGCACGTCCCGATAATCGTTGAGGATCATCGTTTCGGCCTGCGCATACAGCTGCGCCCGCGCGGCCTGCCCGGAGACGACCTTCGCCTTGTTGACGAGGTCGAACACGGCCGGGTTGTTGTAGGAGAGGTAGGCGTTGGTCGCATCGTACCGCGGGAAAAAGAAGCCGAGCCAATCGTCGGGGTCGCCGTCGTCGCCGCTCCAGCCGATCATGAACAGCTGGAACTTGTTGGTATTCCGGTCGTGGCCGTAGGTCGTCCAGTCCTCGGTCATCAGCTGGGCCTTAATGCCGACCCGGCCGAGGTCGTTCGCGATCGCGGTCCCGATGTCTTTGCCGTTCGGGAAATACGCGCGGGCGATCGGCAGGTACCAGAAGTCAAACGAGAACCCGTTCGGATACCCGGCCTCGGCGAGCAGCTGCTTGGCCATGGCCGGGTTGTAGGGATAGCCCGACACGTTCGCGCGGCCCCACATGCCCGGGGGCATGTGCTGGTCCGCGACGACGCCGTAGCCGCCGTAGAGCGCATCCACGATCGCCTTCCGGTTGATCGCGAGCGCCACGGCCTCGCGCACGCGCTTGTCCTGCCACTGGGTGTCGTTCATGTTGAACCGGAGCCAGCCGGTGTTGAACGGCGGTCGGTAGATGACCGCGAGGTTCGGGTCGGCCGCCGCGGCCTTGACGTCGTCGGGGTTCGGCAGCTCCATCGCCTGGATCTCGCCCGCCTTGAGCGCGAGGAACCGCGCCGCATTGTCAGGCATCACGCGCATGATCACGCGCTGGAGCTTTGGCAGGCCCGTGCGGAAAAACGACGGATTCGCTTCCAGCGTGATGTGGTCGTTGTGCGCCCACTCGACGAACTTGAAGGGGCCGGTGCCCACCGGGTGCTGGCCGCTTCCCACCGCACCGTACTGTTGCAGCGCCGCGGGGCTGGTGAAGGAGAACGCGATGATCGAGAGATTGTAGATCAGGGGGGCGTTCGGCTTCGTCAGGACGAACTGCAGCGTGTACGGGTCGACGACCCGCGCCTCCTGGAACGAGGGCGCCATGAAGTCGTTCCAGTACTCATACACGAAGCCCTGGGGGACGGTGTGGAGCGGGTTCTTGGCGTCGGCCCACCGGTCGACGTTGAACTTCGCCGCCGCGGCGTTCCACGGGGTGCCGTCCTGGAAGGTCACACCCTGGCGCAGTTTGAACGTCCACGTGAGGCCGTCTGACGACACCGACCAGCTCGTGGCCAAGTCGGGCTCGATGTCGGTGCCCCCGGGCTTCATGCGCACGAGCGCGTTGAAGATTTGGGTCGTGACCGCGTAGGTCTCACCGCTCGTGCTGATCGGGCTGTCAAGGGTATCCGCCTCTCCGGATTTCCCCCAGATGAACGTGGCCGGTGCCGCCGCCCACCCGGTGACGGAGCCCGGGACGGCGATGAGGCCGCCGACCAGCATGGTCGTGATCGCCAGGGTCGCGACGGTAGCGCCGATACCCATGTGTCTGCGCATGAGGTACCCCCGAGAAGTCCGGCAGCCCGCCGGAGGTTGGAGGGGTATTCGCGCTTCGTTCGGGACTCCCTTGCGCGCGGGGCCTTCGCGTCTCCGGATCCGGGCGACGGGAAGGCCGCCGGCGCAGGGCGAAGCCTCGCGCCGGTCCGAACGCTCGGCCCGAGCCTGTGCGGGCGATCGCCGTGAGCACGCGCACGGGGAGGATACGTGGTGATCGATCCGGTGGTCGAAGCGCTGATCTTCGACCTGCTTGAGCGGGTGGCAGCGGGCGACCGCGGTTACGACGAGGTGATGGAGGCCTGGCGCACGTCATGCCCCAGGCTCCCGGCGTGGGAAGATGCGAATGCTCGCGGGCTGGTCGCTCGGGAGGACGTGAACGGGCGCACGCTCGTGAGGATTCCCTCAGCCGGCCGGACCCTGCTGGACCAGCGCAGGAGCCGCGGACGGCCGCCGCTCCGCAAAACGGAGCGGGGACGCGGCATGTCGCCGCGTCCCCGCCGAGTACCGCCCGCCAGTGTCGCTACGGCTGCACGGACACCAGTTCCATGTACTCGTTCGCGTCGGGCTGGCCGACGAGGCCCTGGACTTTCTTGCTCATCAGGAGCGGGACCTTCGCGTGGGCCAGCGGGATGTCGCGGTAGTCGTTGATGATCATGGTCTCGGCCTGGGCGTACATGCTCGCCCGCTGCGCCTGGTCGGAGGTGACCTTGGCCTTGTTGATCAGGTCAAAGACCGCGGGGTTGTTGTACGACAAGTACGCGTTCTGCGCATCGTACTTCGGGAAGAAGTACCCCAGCCAGTCGTCGGGATCGCCGTTGTCGCCGATCCACCCGATCATGAACATCGCGAACTTGTTGGTCTTGCGGTCCTGCAGGTAGGTGGACCAATCCTCGGTCTGCAGGTGGGCCCGGATCCCGACCTGGGCCAGGTCGCTGGCGACCGCGGTGCCGATGTCCTTCCCGTTCGGGAAGTACGGCCGGCTGACCGGGATGTACCAGAAGTCGAACGAGAACCCGTTCGGGTACTGGGCCTCGGCGAGCAGCTGCTTCGCCTTTGCCGGATCGTACGCGTAGCCGGTCACGTTCGCGCGGCCCCACATCAGCGGGGGCATGTGCTGATCCGCGACCGTCCCGTAGCCCCCGTACAGCGCGTCGACGATCGCCTTGCGGTTGATCGCGTACGCGACCGCTTCGCGGATGCGTTTGTCCTTGAAGATGTCGTTGTTCATGTTGAAGCGGAGCCACCCGGTGTTGAACGCGGGCCGGTAGCCGAGCTTCAGATTCGGGTCGGACATCGCGACCTTCACGTCGTCGGGGTTCGGCGCTTCCATCGCCTGGATGTCGCCCGACTTGAGCGCGAGGAACCGCGCCGCATTGTCCGTGATCACGCGCATGATGACCCGCTGCGTCTTCGGGAGTCCTTTGCGGAAGAACGACGGGTTCGCCTGCAGCGTCACGTGGTCGGCCCGCACCCACTCGACGAGCTTGTACGGGCCGGTCCCCACCGGATGCTGACCGACGCCCTGGGCGCCGTACTGTTTCAGGGAGGCCGGGCTGTTGAACTCGAACGCGATGATCGAGAGGTTGTAGAGAAGCGGCGAGTTCGGCTTGCTCAGCACGAGCTGCAGCGTGTACGGGGCGGCGACTCGGGCCTCCTTGTACGAATCGGCCATGAAGTCGGACCAGTACTCGTAGTCAAACCCCTTGACCGCGTGGTACGGATTCTTGGGGTCGGCCCAGCGGTCGAAGTTGAACTTCGCCGCGGCGGCGTTCCACGGCGTGCCGTCCTGGAACGTCACGCCCTGCCGCAGTTGGAACGTCCAGGTCAGGCCATCGGGAGAGACCGACCAGCTCGTGGCGAGATCCGGCTCCACGTCGGTCTGGCCGGGCTTCGCCCGGACGAGCAGGTTGAAGATCTGCGTGGTTACCTCGGAGGTCTCGCCGTTCGAGCTGACGTTGTTGTCGAGCGTGTCCGCGTCACCCGACTTGCCCCAGATGAAGGTCGTCGGCGTCGCGGCCCAGCCGGTGACGGAGCCGGGGACGACGACGAGACCCAGGACCAGCATCGACGCGATGATGAGCGCGCTGATTGCACCCCGTGCATGTGAAAACGGGTTGCCCATGCGTTTCCCTCCCCTGTTGTAACGTGAATGTACCGATTAAGCCGACCACTATTCGGCAGTCCGGGCGGCAGTCCTCTGCCGTGCACCCCGTTCTTCGGACGCCCGAACGCCGGCCGGCCTACGGCGGGCCGACGAACGCGGCGCCCCGAGCGGCCGCGCGCTCCCCGCGGGTCTCAGTCGCGGTCCCTTCGGACCCCGGGGTCAAGGGGCGTCCCGGGGCCGCGGCCCGGCATGGTATAATCGTCGCGTGTCGACCGCTGCGGCGGCGAGACGGCGATGACGGAGACGAGTACGCCGGTAGACGGCCGGAAGAGAGGCGGGGCCTCGGCTGCAAGCCCCGCCCGGCCGGCGGCGGAACACCCCTCCCGAGCGGCGGGCGGAAGCCCGGCCGGGTGCGCCCGTGACAGCGTGACGAGTGCCTCGTAGAGCGGCGGGCCGGCGGTGCGTTTCTCCGGCGGCGGCGTCGCGCGGGGAAGCGTGGGTGGAACCGCGGATCGCCTCCGTCCCAACGGACGGGGCGATTTTTGCATGCCAGGGGGGACGACGATGGCGCAGGCGACAGTACGGTTTCCTGACGGCACGATCAAGGCGTACGAGCGCGGCACGACGCTGGCGGACGTGGCGCGTGACCGCGCAGCGGTCGACGCCCTCGCGGCCAAGGTTGACGGCGTCGAGCGGGATCTCTCGGCGCGGCTCGAGGGCGATGCGGCTGTCGAATGGCTGACGTTCGCGGACCTCGCCGGGAAGACCATCTATTGGCACAGCACGGCCCACCTGCTGGCGCAGGCGGTGCGGGAGCTGTTCCCGGAGGCCAAGCTCGCGATCGGGCCGCCGATCGAGGACGGGTTCTACTACGACTTCGACATCGGGCGGCCGTTCACGCCCGAAGACCTCGACCGGATCGAGGCCCGCATGCGGGACCTGGCCAAGCGGGACGAGCCGATCGAGCGCGTCCAGCTGCCCCGGGCCGAGGCCGCGCGCCTCTTCACCGCCGCGGGCGACCGTTACAAGTTGGAGTTGCTGGAGGGGATCCCCGACGACCCGGTGAGCGTCTACCGCCAGAACGGGTTCCAGGATATGTGCCGGGGACCGCATCTGCCGTCCACCGGGCGGATCAAGGCCGTGAAGCTCCTCAGTACGTCCGGCGCGTACTGGCGCGGCGACGAGCACCGCGAGATGCTGCAGCGGATCTACGGGATCTCGTTCCCGACGCAGTCGGAGCTCGACGGCTACCTCGAGCGGCTCGAGGAGGCGAAGCGGCGCGACCACCGCAAGCTCGGGCGCGAGCTCGAGCTGTTCGTCTCGGTGCCGGAGGTCGGACAGGGGCTCCCGCTGTGGCTGCCGCGCGGGGCGACGGTGCGCCGCGTGCTCGACCGCTACATCACCGACCTGGAACTGAGCCTCGGCTACCAGCACGTCGCACACGCCCGACCTGGCGAGCATCGAACTGTACAAGATCAGCGGACACTGGGACCACTACCGCGACAATATGTATCCGCCGATGAAGGTCGACAACGAGGAGCTGGTGCTGCGTCCCATGAACTGCCCGCACCACATCATGATCTTCAAGCACGGGCGGCACAGCTACCGCGAGCTGCCGATCCGGATCGCCGAGCTCGGGACGATGTATCGGTACGAGCGGTCGGGGACGCTGTCCGGCCTGTCGCGCGTGCGGGCGATGACGCTCAACGACGCGCACATCTTCTGCCGGCCGGACCAGCTGACGGACGAGTTCATCGGGGTGGTCCGCCTGATCCAGCGGGCGTACCAAGACCTCGGACTTCGGCAGTTCTGGTACCGGCTTGTCGCTGCGCGATCCCAACGATCGGACGAAGTACGTGCAGAACGACGCGATGTGGAATCTCGCCGAGGATCAGCTGCGCCAGGCCATGCGGCAGCTCGACGTGCCGTACCAGGAGGCGAAGGGCGAGGCGTCGTTTTACGGGCCGAAGCTCGACGTCCAGGTCCCGAACGTCCTCGGGAAGGACGAGACGATCTCCACCGTGCAGATCGACTTCTACCTGCCCGAGCGCTTCGGGCTGGAGTACATCGGGGAAGACAGCCAGCCCCACCAGCCGGTGATGATTCACCGGGGTGTGATCAGCACGCTCGAGCGCATCACGGCGTTCTTGATCGAGGAGTACGCCGGGGCGTTTCCGCTCTGGCTGGCGCCGGAGCAGGTGCGCGTGATCCCAATCGCGGACCGGCATCTCGGGTACGCCGCGACCGTCCAGGCGGCGCTCGCCGCCCACCAGCTGCGGGTCGAGGTCGACGCGACGAGCGAGCGCACCGGGCACAAGATTCGTGCGGCGCAGCTGTTCAAGGTGCCGTACATGCTGGTTGTGGGGGACCGGGAGCAGGAGGCGGGCGCCGTCGCGGTGCGCAGCCGCGCCAAGGGCGACGAGGGCGCGATGCCGCTCGAGGCGTTTGTGGCGCGCGTCGTCCAGGAGAACGCCACGCGCAGCCGCGACGGGTCGTGAGGGGCGCCGGCGCGCCGCCGGTCACGCGCTCAGGGCTGGCGCGCGACGAGGTGCAGGGTGACCGTGACCGGATCGCGCGCGACGAAAATGAACGCGCGCGGATACGGGATGCCGTAGTCCGCCATGCGGAGCGTGGCCGTCGCGTCGGCCACGTAGGTGCGCGACAGCGCCGTGATCGTGGCGGTGAACTGTTCGTCCCGCGTGACATCCCGCAGCGTGAGCCGTCCCCGGATCTCGGCGGGAAATGGCGCGACCCCCAGCCCGGGGCGAGCGCTGGCGGTGCCGACGAAGGTGATCGCTGGAAACTGCGCGGTCCGCAGGTACACTGCGCGCATCGCGGCGTCTCGAATGCCGTTCTGGGTCGTGAGCGTCCCCGCGTCGATCGTCGCGCTGACCTGGGCCGTGTAGTCCTCGGCGGCAGTCTGCGCGACGACGATCTGTCCGCTCAGCTGTGTGGTGCGCCCGGAGAATCCGCCGCGGTTGTCCGGCACGAAGAACACGGCCGACGAGGTGTCGCGCGCGATCTCGAACGTGCCCGTGGGCAGCAAGCTGTCGGGCGCGGATGCGGCCGGCAGAGCGAACCGCCCGAGGACCGCGAGCAGCGCGGCCGCCAGCAGGACGGCGCGCGAGGCGGCCCCGCCGCGGCGGACCGCGTCTGCTCGGGCGGGCCGGTGCCGCGGCGCGGTCATGATGCGCTGCGGGGGCGGCGCGCGTGACCCGGTCCCGCGCGGAGCGTCCGGCGGCGCCGCCCCGCGGGCGCGCGCCGAGCGCGGGCGCCGCCGCGGGACGCCCCCGTGCCGGGGGGCCGCCGCACGTCTATCTGCTGCTCGGCGGAGAGGACGTGCTGGCCGAGCAGGCGCTGGCGACGCTGCTCGACGAGCTGGTGCCCGCCGCCGAGCGCGCCCTCAACCTGGACACGCTCGATGCGGGCGACACGCCGGCCGCGGACATCATCGCGCGCTGCGAGACGCTGCCGTTCTTCGGCGCGCGCCGGGTCGTGCTGGTCCGCCGTTCGGAGGCGCTGCGTCCGGCCGATCAGGACGCGCTCGCCGCGTACCTCGAGCCCGCCGCGCCGCCGTCGACGCTGATCCTCGCCGCGGAGAAGCTGGACCAGCGCCGCCGCCTGTACGGCGTGGCCCAACGGACCGGGCGGGTGATCGCGTGCGGCCCGCTCGACGTCCAGGATCTCCCGGCGTGGATCCGCGTGCGCGCCGAGCAGGAGGGCAAGACCGTCCAGCCCGAGGCGGCGCGCACGCTCGTGCTGCTGGTAGGCGGCGGGCTGCGAGAGCTCGGGCTGGAGATCGCGAAGCTGGCCGCGTACGTCGGGGACCGACGGGAGATTACGGCGGACGACGTGCGCGCGATCGCGAGCCACGTGGCGGAAGCCGGGGTGTTCGACCTGACGGACGCCGTCGGGCGCCATCAGGCGGGGCGTGCGCTCGAACTGCTGCAGACGCTGATCGAGGCGGGCGAGCCGCCGCTGCGCGTGCTGTATCTTCTCGAGGACCAGATCCGGATGCTGCTCCGCGCCCAGGTGCTGCTCGACCGCGGCGAGCGGGCCGAGCGTCCGAGCGAGCAGGTCCGCGAGGTCTTGGGCAACCGCGCGTGGCTGTTCAGGCGCTACCGGGATCAACTCCGGGCGTTCGACCGGGTGCCGCCAGCCGAGATGCTGGCGGTCCTGCTCGAGGCGGACGCGACGATCAAGACCGGCGCGATGGCACCGCGGCTCGTGCTCGAGACATTGATCGTGCGGTTGTGCGGATCCGGAAAATCCGGACCGGCGGCTCCGTAAGGCGCAGCCGGCGTGCCGGACGTTAGGCCGGTGCGCCCGCGTGGGCGAACCGCTTCATCAGGCGCGACTTCTTGCGCGCCGCGGTGTTCCGGTGCACGATGCCCTTGTGCGCGGCGGAGTCGAGCGCCCGCACGGCCGCGCGGAGTTCATCCGGGCCGGACGCCCCGGCCTCGCGCGCTTTCTTGATCAGGGTCTTCAACTCCGTCCGCACCGCCTGATTGCGGGCGGTACGCTTGACGGTCTGCCGCTTACGCTTCAAGCCCGACTTTGTCCGCTTGGCCACCCCGACACCTCCGACGCCACTGCCCGCGCGCTCGACCGGGCCGGCACCTGCCGGTGGCGAGCGTTCCGGGCGCGCCGCTCATTGTAGCACATGCGGCCGTGCGAGCGATACGCCCCACACGGCTCATCCCGAACGGCGGGGCCGCTCGGACGCCGCGGGTACCTAGTCACCGCCCGGTTGATTGGGCGTCGGAGAGGGCGTCGTGACCGTGGGCCGCGGAAGCCAATTGGTCAACGAGACCTCCCGATGCGTCTTCACGGATCCCCCTTCGTCGAACACAATTGTCAGGATCACGGCCGTTCCGGCCGGGTTGTAGACCACCGTCCCAAGGGGGCGCATGATGAGGCATTGCTTCTTCCCATCCTTATAGGTGACGATCAGGACAGTGTCGTAACTGCTTTCGCCGTTTCCAAGCTTGGGCCCCGGTTTGATATCAAAGTTCCAGTTGCCACTACTGACCTGGTACGGAGTCCCCACCGCGACCCCGTTGGGATTCAGCGAGGTGGCACAAATGGTACAAGGCATCGTCGTCCGCTTCATGGATGCAGGATACCGGTCCGGGAAATTGCTCGACCATCAGTTGCTCTTCACGTCGCGCGCTGGAACTCGGAAAAACGGCATTAAGCCGGTGTGCTTCGGTAGTGTCAAGCAGCCTATGAGAGTCTTGTCAAGTCCCCTCGGTGACACATGTCTCCCCGTGCGCAGGGGGCCGTTTTTTCTCGCCGCCTGCTTAGTGAGCTATAACCTAGTATTGAGAAACAGTTTCTGTACGCGTCCCACTTGAGTCTCGTCCTCCCATCCCACTCTAGTGGCGATACGGGGTGTTCCCACCAGCCGCCATCCGGGGTACGCGGGAGGGCGTGCCCATGCTTGACATCGGGTTGTGCCCAAGAGATGCGGTGCCGGGCTGCCCTAGCAGGACGGTACTGATCACTGCGAGTTCCGCCCCTCCCCGCGCGCCACGGAAGCATCGTACGGACAGTGTGTGACAAGTATCGTATAAATGGTACGCAATAGTTTATTGGCCAGCGCGACGCGGGCCGCGATCTGATGGAGCGGCCGCTTCGGTCGTGTGGTTAGCCAATCGTACCTGGCTCGAAACTCGGGATTACAGCGAATGAGGCCGAGGACTGCCTGGTAGGCCACCAATCGCAGCGCCCCGCGCCCGCGATGACTCGCCGGAGTGTGCCCTTGAAATGTGCCAGACGCATTTTCGGTCGGTTCCGCCCCGGCGAGCCGCACGACGCAACGACTACGATCGTAGCGATTGACCGGGCCCATCAGCGCAACGAGCGTACTGGCCACCGCAGCGCCCAAGCCTGGAATGGTCTCCAACAGGGCCCGCGCGCCGCTGGCGCGATAGAATCGGGCGAGGTGACGTTCCGTTGTCGCAATCTGCTCGGTCAGTAATGCGTAGCGGCGGACCGCCATGCGAATGCGCAAGCCGGCGGTCAACCGATCAGTTCGCAGGCCCCAGGTGTGCTTGGCCGCGTGATAGACCCGCAAGATACGGCGTGGGAGGAACCGCGCTCCGGTATAGTGGGCACGCACGCGGGTCAGAAACGCCTCGGCGCTCAGGCGTTGAATCTCCGCCGGCGTGGGGCAACTGCGCAACACCGCGACCGAGCCCGGTTGCGTCACTCCGTGGGGCAAGTAGGGATAATTTGGAAACCACAGCTCGACCAGTGCCAGCAGTTCTCGCAAGATATCGGCCCGCTGCTGCACCAAGTGAAGCCGCGTGCGCGCCAGTTGTTCCCAAGTGCCCCACGGTCCCGTTTCCAGCTGCTTCTCCAGCCATGTCCCGTTTGCAATCAGGGTGGCGATCAGTTCTGCGTCGATCCGGTCGCCTTTCGCCCAGGTGTACCGCTGTTCTTCTCGCGCTCGCCGCACGGACAACGGTTGCACCAGGCGATAGCGCGCGCCGCGGTCTGTGATCTGCTGTGCGGCCAGCTTCCAAAAGTGACTGGTCGGTTCCATGGCGAACAGCAACTGGGGGCGCCCGAATCGCTCTTGCAGGCGCGCGGTTCGATCGAAGAGAGTGGCAAACCCTTCGGGACTGGTCGGCATCACCCAGGTATCCAGGGGAATGCGTGTCGAATCAGTCACCCATACGGCGTGCTGGTGTTTGCCCAGATCCAAGGCCACAATCAACGTCTCCGGTGTCAGTTCAGCTCGGCGTTGGGTCTGTTTCGCGATACGCCGGCGCACTCCGATCGTCATCTGCATCTGGATCGCCTCCTCCGGGAGGGTAGTGGGCATCACGGGCCCCACTCACCGGTACCGGGGGGACGGTCCAGATCCTTTTCACCCGACCGTTGACTCTCATACTAGAGTTATGTGTAGATTCCCTTGAGAGAGAGCGCCTCGCCTGCCGGACGTTCAGAGCATACACGATCGCATAGATAATCCGATCACAGCTGGCCACGTTCGTGAAGCACGTCATGGGGCGCGTGCGCCGGCGGACTTCGCGAAACACCCGTTCGATCGCGTTCGTCGTGCGCACCCGTCGCCAGTCCGCCTCGGCGACGGCATAGAAGCTGAGCAGGGCGTCTTCCTCGCGCGTCAGACAGGCGACCGCCGCCGGGGCCGTGGCCTGCCAGGCCTGGACCCACTGCCGCAGGAGGCGGCTCGCGGCGTGGACGGTCGGCGCCTGATAGATCCGGCGCGCCATCCGCAGACACGCCTCCCGGTCCTTGACCCGCAGCCGATTCGCCACGTTGCGGAGGACATGGACCCAGCACGCTTGGCGCGGGACGTCCGAATAGACCAAATCGAGGGCGGCATGGAGGCCCCGCTGGCCGTCCGTCGTAATCAGCTGCAACTGTTTCCCCACCAACCCGCGGCAGGCCAGCGTCGTGAGAAAGGCTTCCCAGGTGGCTTGGGTCTCGTAGCGGGCCAGCCGGAAATCGATCAGGTCCCGCTGCCCGGTCGGCCGAATGCCGTAGGCCACGAGAATCAAGCGGCGCTTGCTCCCCGCGAGCCCTTTCACCCGGAGACTGACGGCGTCGAGGAACAGATATTGATAGTCATCGCCCAGCGTCCGGTGGTGGAAGGCCGCCGCGGCCTGATCTAAGGCCCGGGTGATCGTCGAGACGGTCGTGGGACTCACCACGTCGTCGAGCAGCTTGGCGAGGACGGGCCCGACCTGGCGGGTCGAGAGGCCGCCGAGGAAGACGGCGCGGACGAGCGCGTTGACGTCGCTGGTGCGGCGCTGGTAGCGGCCGAGCACCGAGGGCTGGAACCCGCTCTGGCGGGCCCGGGGGATATGGAGATCGGGAATGGTGCCCCACGTCGTCACCAAGCGGCGGCGGTAGACGCCATTCCGATACCCCTGCCGGTCCGGATTCCGAGTATACCGGCCAGCATTCAGATGGTTGATCAACTCATCGTGCATCCGGTTCTCCAACAAGAGCTTGACCGTGCGGAGCGTCTCCCGAGACACGTCGCCCCACAAGGTCGCTTCATCCTTGACCTCCCTCCACAAATCGGCTACGGTGAGATCGGTCAGTGCGGCTACACTGGCCATCGGGCGTATCCCTCCTTTCGGTTGGTCAGGTCGGGGGTACGCCCTCTCTCTTGGGGTCCCTGCTTTTACACACAACACCGTACACTACCGTGTGCTTCCCATCGCGATGGTCCGCGTGAGGCCTGTGCTATAATGTCGGCGACTATGGAGAGCGTCAAACCCGGGGCCACGGCTCGTCCCGCGACCTCGGCCCGTGGGTTGGCTCGAGCGGCCAGCGTGATCGCCGTCGCGACGATCGCGAGCCGAGTCCTCGGTCTGGTCCGGGACGTCGTGATCGCCGCGATGTTCGGCGCGACGTCGGTCAGAGCCGCGTTCGTGATCGCGTACTCCCTTCCGTTCTTCGTCCAGCGTCTCTTCCTCGGCGGCACCCTCAGCATCGTCTTCATCCCCACGCTGACCCGCGTGCTGCTGCGGGGAGACCCGGAAGAGACCGAGCGGGTCGTCACGAGCACGCTCAACCTGGTCATTCTGATCGGCCTGGCGATGGTGGTCATCGGCGTGGTCGCGGCGCCGGTGCTGGTGCCGATCGCCGCGCCGGGATACCTGATCCACAATCCCGGCGTCATCGCGCAGGCGATCGTCCTGACCCGTGTGATGTTCGTGTCGATGGTGTTCCTCGCGCTGTCGGCGTTCGCGACCGGCTACCTCAACGCGCACCGGCAGTTCACGATGGCGGCGGTCGCGCCGAGCGTCTTCAACGTCGTCATCATCGGGGGCGTGTTCCTGCTCGCGCCCCGGATCGGGATCCTCGGCATCGCCCTGAGCTTTCTCGCGGGATGGGTGGCGCAGTTCCTGGTCCAGCTGCCGTCCGCGCGCGCGGCCGGCCTGCGCTGGACGCCGCGCATCGACTTGGCGCATCCCGTGATCCGGGACATGGGGCGGCTGGCGCTGCCGGCGATGCTCGGCCTCGCCGTGATCGAGATCAACTCGAACGTCAACCGCTTTTTCGCCTCGTTCCTGGTCGGCCCGCCGGGTGTCGATTACGTGGCCGTGCTCGACTACGCGTTTCAGCTGATCCAGGCGCCGGTCGCGATCTTCGCGCTGTCGCTCGCCACCGCGCTGTTCCCCACGATGTCGCGGCACGCCGCGGGCAGCGGGAGGGACGAGCTGCGGGACACGACGTCGCTCGGGCTCCGGGGCGTGCTGTTCACGATGATGCCGGTGATGGCGGCGACGTTCGCGGCGAGCCACCTCATGGTCCGGGTGCTGTTCCAGCGGGGGATGTTCGAGCCGGCGGCGACGCAGGCCGTCGCCGGAGCGCTGGCGGCGTTCGCCGTCGGCACCGTGCCGTACGCCGCCTACTATATCGTGACGCGCACGTACTACGCCCTCCACGACATGCGCACGCCGGTGCGGGTAGGGGTCTTCATGATCGCCCTGAACGCGGCCGGGAACTGGCTGCTGCTCCGGTGGTTCGGGTACCTGGGCATCTCGCTCTGCACCTCGGTCGTCTCGATCGTGAACGTGGGCGTCCTCTTGTGGCTGCTGCGCGGGCGCCTCGGCCGGCTCGGCGGTCGGGACATTGCCCTGACGGCGGTCCGCACCGCGATCGCGTCCGCCGCGCTCGCCGTGACGATGCTGATCACGCTGCGTGTGCTGGGGAGGTTCGTCAGCGCCGCGCACCTGGGCGGCGCCGTGGTGCAGCTTGGGACGGCCCTGTTGCTCGGCGGCGCGGTGTATCTGGCCGTTTGCGCCGCGCTCGGGGTCCGGGAGATCGAGCTGCTCCGCGCGTTCGGCCGCGGGGGGCGCGCGTAGGCCGGGACGCTGTGCGCGGCCAGTGCGCGCCTGGATCCGCGCACACGCATCCGGCCGGGGAGGGGACGCGAATGCACAGGCGTGATCGGAAGACGTGGGCGCGGGGCCGTGAGGGGGATCTCCCGCGAGTCGTTCGAGCGGGGCTCGCCGTTCGCGTCGCGCGGCTGATCGGCGGGAGTCGGGAGATCCTGTCGGTGGTGCTGGGCTCTGTGCTGCTCGCGTCACCGGGGTATGCCGCGGCGCCCGGCGGCGCGCAGGAAACGATTGTCTTCATGAGACACGGAGAGAAGCCGGCACAAGGCCTCGGCCAACTCGACTGTCAGGGACTGAATCGTTCGTTGGCGCTGCCCCGCGCCCTGCTCGCCAAATTTGGCCGACCCGACGAGATCTTCGCTCCCGACCCGGGGCATCAAATGGTCGACAACGGGGTCGCGTACAACTATATTCGGGCCCTCGCGACGATCGAGCCGACCGCCATCCAACTGGGCATGCCCGTGAACACGCAGTTTGGTGCCGAGCAGATTGATGCCCTGCAGCAGGCGTTGCTCACGCCCGCGAACGCCCATGCGCTCATCTTTGTCGCGTGGGAGCATACTCTGCTCACCATGCTGGTGCGGCATCTGATCGCGCTGGGCGGCGGGGATCCCGCCAGCGTGCCGGCGTGGCCGGGGAGCGAATTTGACAGTCTCTTCGTCGTCCGGGTCGCCCAACTCGACGGAAAGGTGTCCACCGTGTTTGTGCGCGACGCCGAAGGGCTCAACAACCAGCCGACCACATGCCCGGTGCCGCACGCGTGACTGCCGCGTCCGCTGCCGGAGACTGACGCCTGAGCGCACGCCGGAGGCGCCGTGCCTCCGCCCGACACGATGCCGCGCTCCCTCCTCGGCCGTGGGGCGCGGCGGGTGCGGCGGTCCTTCTGCTCGCGGGCGTTGCCGCGCTGGACGCGGCGTACCTCCAGGTGGCCCATCGGTTCATCCGAACGTCCGACGACGCCCGCATCGTGCTCGAAGCGCAGGACCTGCTGCGCGGCAACTGGAACCTGCGGGGCTGGGTGCTGACCTCGGACAACTTTTGGCCGAGCGAGGCGCTCTGGTACGTGCCCGCGGTGGCGAGGGCCGGACCCGTGCTGGCGCTCCTCTTTCAGCTCCCCTCGCTGGTCTACGCGCTGCTCGTGGCGGCATCGTGCGCGCTCGCCGCGCGCCCGTACCGCGCATGGGCGGCGGCGTCCTCGGCGACCCTCACGTTTCTCGTGATCGGGCTGCCGCCGGCCTTGTGGGGCGGGAACTTTGCCCTCGCGGCGATCGCGCTGCGCCCCGCGATCCACCTGGGCACGATGCTGCTGGTGCTGGCCGCGCTGCTGCTCGTGGATCCCGGGGACGAAACGGCGGCCGCGCCGCCAGTCGGTCCGCACCCGGTGCGGTTCGGCGCGGCCGCGGTTCTGTTCGGCTGCGCCATCGCGGGAGACCCGATCGCCGGCTGGATGGTGTGGGTGCCCTGCGCCCTCGTGGTCGCCCTTGATGCCGTGGGGCCCGCGCGGCGCCAGGCGGGCGCGGTGGTGGTCTGGCTCGCGGCATCGCTGGTCCTGGCGGGCGCGCTGCTGTCCCTTGCGGCGTCCACGGGCGGCTTCGTCGATGTCCACAGCGACGTGGTGCTGACCGCACCCGGCCAGACCGGTCCCAATCTCCTCCAGCTCGTGCGGTGGTGGTTTGCACTCGGCGGGGGCGACGTCGTCGGGCTGCCGGCCGCCCCGCAGACGGTCCTGGTGCTGGGGCGGAGCGTGCTGTGTGCGGTCGTGCTGTGGTGCGTCGGCGTCGAGCTTACGACCTGGATCCGGCGTCGTCGTCGAGGCGGCTGGCTCGACGCCGTGCTCGCCGCGGCCGTCGTCGTGAGCGCCGCCGAGATGGTGCTCAGCACGCAGGGGAGCCAGTCGCGGTACGTGGTGCCCGCATTCTTCTGCGGCGCGATCCTCGCGGGCCGGCGGGCCGGCGCCGCCCTCGCCGCGGGACCGACCGATCGCCGCGCGCGCGTCGGCTACGCCGCCCTCGCTCTGGCGGCGGTGGTCTCGATCCCGGCGTTCCTGCTGCACTTTCTCGTGCCGCCGGCTCCCCAACCGGAGCTGCCGGTTGCGCGCTGGCTCCAGGAGCACCGGCTGTCGTACGGGTACGGCGCCTATTGGGACGCGTCGATCATGACGGTCGAGACCGCCGGACGCGTCGCCGTGCGCCCGGTCGTCGAAGAGCAGGGGCGGCTGACGCGCTGGCTCCAGCTGTCGAGCGCCCGCTGGTACACGATGCCACCTCAGTTTGTGGTGTTCACGGGGGATCCGGCGGTGGCGCTCGAGCGGGGTATGACCGTCGCGGCCGCGGCGCGTACGCTGGGCGGGCCGGTGCGGATATTAAAGATGGGCGCGTATACAGTCGTGGTGCGGGTGCCCGTCCCTGGCGGCGCGGCGCGCCCGGCCCCGCCGTGAGACCCGCCGTGCAAACTCGCGCGCCGAGGCCCGCGAAGGCGTGGTGCGCCGCGTCGGGATAACAGGGTTTTTGACGTGACGATCCAATTTCCGTTGAGGTGTGAGGTAGCAAGACTCGAGCCCTTGCCAGGTTATCGAACAGGTGATAGGCTGTTGCCTAACGACTTAGCACTCGAGGGAATGGAGTGCTAATCAAAGGAGCTCGCGATGGGTCAGCTTGAGGGCCGACGGCGTGAGATCCTCAGGGTCGTGATCGACGACTATATCGTGACCGCTGAGCCGGTCGGTAGCGAAGCGGCGCGGCAGCGTCATGGGCTCGAGGTGAGTTCCGCGACCGTGCGGAACGAGATGGCCGCGCTCGAGGAATTGGGCTACCTGCATCAGCCGCATCATTCCGCCGGACGGGTCCCGACCGACCAAGGCTACCGGGTGTACGTGGATTCGATGATGGCGGAAGAGCAGGTTCCGCCCGCCGACCGCCTCCGGATCCGCCGGTCGCTCGCCGCGACGGAGTTTGACCAGGCCGTCGAGCAGGCGGCGCGCGCGCTGGCCGTGGCGACGGAGTGCGCGTCCGTCGTGGCGGCGCCGACGCTGCGGGAACAGGTGGTGCGGCACTTTCACCTGATTCCGTTGACCCCGCAGCGCGCGATGGCCGTGATCGTGACCGATGCCGAGGTGTTCGAGGGCAAGACGGTGGAGTTCGCGGAGCCGGTGTCGGCCGAGGAGTGCGACCGTCTGTCCCAGGAGATCAGCCGCCGGATCGCCGGCCGGTCGCTCAGCGATCTGAGCGATCGGGTCCTCGCGACGGTGATCGGCGAGGCGGCGCACTACCAGAGGGTGCTGGACCAGGTCGGCACACTGCTGCGGGAGCGGTTCCACCGTCCGTCGGGCCGGATTTACGCTGAAGGGCAGGCCAACATCCTGAAGCAGCCGGAGTTTCAGGACGCCAGGCGCGCGCAGCCGGTGCTCTCGGCGCTCGAGCGGGAGGATCTTGTGGAAGACCTGCTCGGGGAGGACCAGGGACCGTCCGGCGTGCGCGTGACGATCGGCGCGGAAAATCGGCGCGAGGAGATGCGCGACTGCAGTGTGGTGGCCGCAACGTATTACGTGGCCGACCGTCCCGCCGGCGTGCTCGGCATCGTCGGGCCGACCCGCATGCGGTACGGACGGGTGATCAGCTTGGTGCGGTTTCTGGCCGACAGCCTCGGCAACACGCTCGAGCAGCGCTAGGGTCAATCCCGATGGCCGGTCGAGACTTTTACGACACGCTGGGCGTGCCCCGGACGGCAAGCCAGGACGAGATCAAGCGGGCGTTCCGCCAGCTCGCCCGCGAGCACCATCCGGACGTGAACCAGGACCCGCAGGCGGCCGAACGCTTCGCCGAACGCTTCAAGGAGATCAACGCCGCGTATCAGGTGCTCGGCGATCCCGAGCGGCGCGCCCGCTATGACCGCGGTGAGGCGGACGGCTTGGCCGGCCGGCCGTTCGGCGGCGGTACGGCCTTCGACGACATCTTCGACATGTTTTTCGGTCACCAGGGGCAGCGGGGCGGGGAGCCCGGGCCCGAGCGCGGGAGCGATCTCCGGGTCGTGGTGGAGGTGACGCTCGAGGACGCCGCGCACGGCACCGAGCGGACAATTTCGATCGTGCGCGAGGAGACCTGCTCCGTGTGCTTCGGGACCGGCGCGGAGAAAGGGAGCGCCCCCGAATCCTGCCCCACCTGCCACGGCGCCGGCCAGGTCCGGTACAGCCGCCGCACCCCGATCGGCCAGTTCGCGCAGATCGCCACGTGTCCTCAGTGTCACGGGGCGGGGAAGATCATCCGCAAGCCGTGCCGCGACTGCCGGGGCAGCGGCCGCGTCCGTGCGCAGCGTGAGATCAACGTCAAAGTCCCCCCGGGCGTCGAGGATGGCACACGCCTGCGGATCCAGAGTGAGGGCGAGGCGGGGATGCGGGGCGGGGTCCGGGGCGACCTCTACGTCGATCTGCGCATCGCGGAGCATGCGGTGTTCACGCGGGAAGGGCACGACCTGCACTGCGGCGTCTCGATCTCGATGGTGCAGGCGGCGCTCGGCGCGGAGATCGAGGCGCCGACCCTCGACGGGCGGACCACGCTCACGGTCCAGCCCGGCACGCAGCCCGGGACCGTGGTGACCCTGCGGGGCAAGGGGATGCCGGGCCTCCGGGGCGGTCGGGGTGATCTCGCCGTGCACCTCGCGGTGACCGTGCCGAGAGACCTTACCAAAGACCAGGTGAAGGCGCTCGCGCAGTTCGCGAAGCTGCGCGGCGAGGACATCAAGCCCGCGAAGAAGACGCTCCTCGACAAAATGCGCACGCACCTCGCGTGACCCCGAAGACGCGCGGCGCCGGCGCAGCGGCCGGGGCCCGCGCGACGGGGAGGACGTGGGTCGAGATCACCGTCGACGCCTCCGCGAGGGTCGCCGAGGCCGTCAGCGCGATTTTACAGGAGCTGCGCTCCGGCGGCTTCATCGAGGAGCGCCCCGCGACGGACCGTTGCCGCTTCCGTTGCTATCTTCCGCCGTCCCGGGTGCTCGCGGTGACGCTGCGCGGCCTCCGCGCCCGCGTGCGCGGCCTCCGCGCGTTCGGGTTGGAGCCGGGACGCGTCCGGGTCTCGCACCGCGCCGTGGCGGCCCGGCGGTGGGCGACCGCGTGGCGGCGTCACGTGCGCCCGGTGCGCGTCGGGCGCCTGTTCGTGCGGCCGAGCTGGGTGCGGACGCCCGCGCCGGCGCGCAGCCTCGTGATTGAGATCGACCCCGGGATGGCGTTCGGGACGGGCCTGCACCCGTCGACGCGCCTTTGCCTTCGCGCGCTGCTGACGGCCGTCCCCGCCGCGGGGGTGGTGTTCGACGTGGGGACCGGGTCGGGGATCCTGGCCATCGCCGCGGCGCGCCTCGGCGCCGGCCGCGTCCTCGCGGTGGACGAGGATCCGGTCGCGGTGGCCGTCGCTCGCGAAAACGTGCGCCGGAACGGCGTCGCGTCCCGCGTGCGGGTCGCCCGCGGCGACGGCCTCCGCCGGACGGCGTCCCGCGCGGATGTGATCGTCGCGAACATCGTGGCCGACGTGATCATTCCGATGCTGCCGGATCTGCGCGCGCATCTCGAGCCCGGCGGCGTGTGCATCGGGTCGGGACTCGTCGTGGACCGTGTGGCCGACGTGCTGCGTGCCGCGGACGCGGCGGGCCTGCGTCACCGGCGGACGGTCGCCGAGGGAGAATGGCGGGCGGTCGTGCTGCAGGCGCCGGCCTCGTGATTCCTCGCGGGGTTCGTCGTGCCCGCGTGACGGCGTTCGCCGTTTGAGCAAGAGGCGAGACTAGGCAAACGGGTCGCGACGAGATACAATATCTCTTGGTGCGCTAGTCAGTTGCGCGGACCATTAACGATCTCCGGGAGGGATCAATGGTGCGCCGAGTTGGTACGGCTGCACGTGTGGGAGCCCCCCGGGCTCCCTTTCGTTTGTCCGGTCGCGCCCGGTCCGGCGCCGCGGCATGTCCCCGGTTGCATCTTTATAAATTCGTATTGTATAATTATGCACAACCGAGTCGGGAGGGATGCGATGCAGGCGCGGTTGGTCCTTGAGGATGGGACGGTGTTCTCGGGCCGGGGAATCGGTGCCCGGGGCTCGGCGGGCGGCGAGGTCGTGTTCACGACCGCGATGACCGGATATGAAGAGGTGCTCTCCGACCCGTCCTACCGGGGGCAGGTCGTAACGATGGCCTATCCGCTGATCGGCAACTATGGGGTGAGCGGGGAGGCCTGGGAGTCGCGCCGTCCGCAGGTCCGGGCGTTCGTCGTGGGCGAGGCCGCGGAGGTGCCGCACCACTGGCAGTCGGAGCGCACCCTGTCCTCCGCGCTGACGCAGGGCGGGGTCGTGGGGATCTCCGACGTCGACACCCGCCGGCTCGTCCGGCACCTGCGCACGCACGGCCTCAAGCGCGGCGTGGTGTCCACCGAGGAAGTCTCGGAGGCGACGCTCGTCGCGTGCGCCGCGGCGCTCCCGGAGATCGGGACGATGGACCTCGTCGCGGAGGTCTCCACGGACTCGGTGCTGCACCACCCGGGGCCGGGACCGCGCATCGCGGTGCTCGACTACGGGGTCAAGCGCGGGATCGTCGACAACCTCCGGCAGCGGGGATGTGATGTGTGGGTGCTTCCGCACCACACCACGGCCGCGGAGGTCGCCGCGCTCGAGCCCGCCGGCCTGGTGCTGAGTCCGGGCCCGGGCGATCCGCAGCGGCTGTCGCGCGAGGTGGCGCAGGTGCGTGCGCTGTGGGAGCGCTTCCCCATCTTCGGGATCTGTCTCGGGCATCAGATCATCGGACGCGCGGCCGGCGCGGAGACGTTCAAGCTGCCGTACGGCCACCGGGGCAGCAACCAGCCCGTGCAGGATCTGGACACCGGGCGCGTGTGCGTGACGACCCAGAACCACGGGTACGCCGTCGATGAAACGTCGCTGGATCGTGCGGAGATGCGGGTGACCCACCGCAACCTGAACGACGGCACCGTGGAGGGGCTGCGCCACTGGCGCCTGCCGATCATGTCGATCCAGTACCATCCCGAGGGACGCCCCGGGCCCCAGGACTCCACCTATCTGTTCGATGAGTGGCTGAACACGATCGGCGGCACGCCGGTCGTCCGTCCGGCCCACGCGGCGGAGCCGTCGGGGACCCGCGGATAGCCGCTGTGCCGCCGCGCGACCTCCGCAAGGTCCTAGTGGTCGGGTCCGGTCCGATCGTGATCGGGCAGGCCGCGGAGTTCGACTATTCCGGGAGTCAGGCGTGCCGGTCCCTCTCGGAAGAGGGCGTCGAGGTCGTGCTGATCAACAGCAACCCCGCTACGATCATGACCGACGTCGAGACCGCGGACCGCGTGTACATCGAGCCCCTGACCGTGGAGTTCGTCGAGCGCGTCATCGCCAAGGAGCGGCCGCAGGGCCTGCTGGCGACGCTCGGCGGCCAGACCGGCCTCAACCTCGCGGTGGGCCTCGCCGAAGCCGGGGTGCTGGAGAAGTACGACGTGCGCCTGCTCGGCACGCCGCTCGAGGCGATCCGTATGGCCGAGGATCGCCAGCAGTTCAAGGACGCGATGCTGCGGTTCGGGGAGCCGGTGCCGGACAGCGCGGTCGCGACGTCCCTCGATGAAGCCCGCGCGTTCGCCGCGCGGGTCGGGTACCCGGTCGTCGTGCGGCCGGCGTACACGCTCGGCGGGACGGGTGGGGGGATCGCCCGGGACCAGCGTGCGCTCGACGAGATCGCGTCGCTCGGGCTGTCGGTGAGCCGGATCGGGCAGGTCCTGGTCGAGCGGTCGGTCGCGGGGTGGAAGGAGATCGAGTACGAGGTGATGCGCGACCGTGCGGACACGTGCATCACCGTCTGCAACATGGAAAACCTCGACCCGATGGGCGTGCATACCGGCGACAGCATCGTGATCGCGCCGAGCCAGACGCTCACCGACCGTGAGTACCAGATGCTGCGCTCCGCCAGCCTCCGGATCATCCGCGGGCTCGGGATCGAGGGCGGGTGCAACATCCAGTTCGCGCTGGATCCCACGAGCGAGCGCTACTATGTGATCGAGGTGAATCCCCGCGTCAGCCGCAGCAGCGCGCTCGCGAGCAAGGCCACCGGGTATCCGATCGCGCGGGTGGCGGCGAAGATCGCGCTCGGCAAGCGGCTCGATGAGATCCGCAACGCGGTGACGGGGAAGACCTCCGCGGCATTCGAGCCGGCCCTCGACTACTGCGTCGTCAAGATCCCCCGGTGGCCGTTCGACAAGTTTCCGCAGGCCGACCGGCGGCTCGGCACCCAAATGCAGGCGACCGGGGAGGCGATGGCGATCGGCCGCTCGGTCGAGGAAGCGCTGCAGAAGGCCGTGCGGTCCCTCGACGCCAAGCTCGACGGCCTCCAGTATGCGCCGGCGGGGCAGTGGTCGCGGGACGAGCTGCGCCGCAGGATTGTGGAGCCGTGCGACGAGCGGCTGCTCGCGCTCGCCGAGGGCCTCCGGCGCGGCATGCTGCCGCAGGAGGTCGCGGATCTGTCCCGCATCGATCTGTTCTTCGTGCAGAAGATCGCCAACATCGTCGGGATCGAAGCCCTGCTGCGCAGCCGGCGGGATCCCGAGACGCTGCGGACGGCGAAGCGGCGGGGGTTCGCGGACTCCACGATCGCGCGGCTGTGGGACACCGACGTGGCCGCGGTGCGCGCAGCGCGCCGGGACGCGGGGATCCGGCCGGTGTTCAAGGTCGTGGACACGTGCGCCGGCGAGTTTCCGGCAGAGACGCCGTATTTCTACTCGACGTACGCGGAGGAGAGCGAGGTGCCGTCGAGCCCACGGCGGCGCGTCGTCGTGCTCGGCTCCGGGCCGATCCGAATCGGGCAGGGGATCGAGTTCGACTATTCCAGCGTGCACGCCGTGAAGGCCCTGCGCGCGGACGGCCTGGACGCCGTGCTCATCAACAACAATCCCGAGACCGTCAGCACGGACTTCGACGTCGCGAGCCGGCTGTACGTGGACCCGCTGACGCTGGAGGACGTGCTGCACGTGGTCGAAGCGGAGGGCGCGGACGGGGTCATCGTCCAGGTCGGCGGGCAGACCGGGCTGAATCTCGCCGGGCCGCTGGACGAGGCCGGCGTCCGGGTGCTCGGCACGTCCGTCGAGAGCCTGGACGTCTCCGAGGACCGCGGCAAGTTCGGGGCGCTGCTGAACCGGCTCGGCATCGCGCATCCCAATGGCGACGCGGTGCGCACCCTGGCCGACGGGATTGCCGTCGCGGACCGCCTTGGATACCCGCTGCTGGTCCGCCCCTCGTACGTGCTCGGCGGACGCGGGATGGAGATCGTCGCGACGCAGACGGAACTCGTGCGCTATCTCAAGGACGCGTTCGCCTCCGATGGGGATCACCCGGTCCTGATCGATGTGTACCTCGAAGGGACGGAGATCGAGGTGGATGCGATCAGCGACGGCGACGCCGTGTACTTGCCCGGGATCATGCGGCACATCGAGCGCGCAGGCGTGCACTCGGGCGACAGCGTGGCCGTGTTCCCCGCGCCGGGCCTGGCGCCGGAGGCGCACGACCAGGTGGTCGCGCACACGGTCGCGATCGCCCGGGCGCTGCAGGTCCGGGGGTTCCTCAACATCCAGTTCGTCGTCAAAGACGGCGTGGTGTACGTCCTCGAGGCAAATCTGCGGAGCAGCCGGACGATCCCGTTCGTCAGCAAGGCCGCCGGCGCGCCGCTCGTGCCGCTCGCGATCCGCGTGATGCTCGGCGCGTCGCTGGCCGACCTCGGCTATCCGGGCGTGACCGTCCTGCCTCCGCCGGCGCGCGTGTCGGTGAAGGCGCCGGTGTTCAGCAGCGAGAAGCTCGCGCAGCTCGACGTCCTGCTCGGTCCCGAGATGACCTCGACCGGCGAGGTGATGGGGCAGGACGTGACGCTGCCCGGAGCCCTGTACCGGGCGCTCGTCGGCGCCGGGGTCGTGATGCCCAAAGTGCGGGCCCTGCTCGTGAGCGTGGCGGACCGGGACAAGCCGGAGGCCCTCGCGCTGATCCGGCGGTTCGCCGCCCTGGGGTTCACCGTGTACGCGACCGACGAAACGGCGCGGTTCCTGGGGAACCACGGGGTGCGCGCGACCCACGTCTCAAAGAACGGCGCCACGCAGACGGCACTGCGCCTGATCCGGGAGCACGCCGTGGCCCTGGTCATCAACACGCCGACGCGGGGGCGGACGCCCGGACGCACCGGTTTCTCGATGCGGCGGGCCGCGTTCGAGCGGCACCTGCCGTGTTTCACCTCCCTCGACACCGCCGCGGCGTTCCTGGACGTCCTCGTCGCGATCGACGAGGGACACATTCCCGCGCCGCAGGCCGCGATGGAAGTGTCCCCGCTGTAGCGATGGCCCTGGAGATGCGTTCCGTCTGCGAGCGGTGCGGGCGCGCGCTGCCGGGCGACGGCGACGCCTTGATCTGCAGCTTCGAGTGCACCTTCTGCCTGACGTGCGCCGCGGAGCTGTCCCAGGTGTGCCCGAACTGCGGGGGCGAGCTCGTGCCCCGGCCGCGCCGTCGGGACGCCCGCTAGCCGTTTCACGACCAATTCACCCCCCGTTCATTAGTTCTTCTCACGCGATTCCTACACTGAGGGCGACCGAGTTCGGCACGGGCGCGCGGCGTCCGACGGAGAGATCGAGGTGCGGGACCGGTCGGGGAAGACGGCTTTGAGCGCGGCCGCGGCGCTCCGGTAGGGCGATGCGAGAGGGGAGTTCGACGATGCTGAGTCAAACGAATACCGTACGCGTTCGGCAGCTCTCGCCTGGGGGGGTCGCGACCATGCCCACGATTCTTGTTGTCGACGATGAGCCTCAGATCGTGGACCTGCTGCGCTCGTACCTGGAGCGAGACGGCTTCACGGTGAAGCATGCCCCCGATGGGGAGGCGGCGCTGGAGGCGCTGCGGCATCAACCCCCCGACCTGGTGCTGCTGGACGTGATGCTGCCGCGGCTCGACGGACGCGAGGTGTGCAAGCGGATCCGCGCCGAGGGAACGACGCCGATCATCATGCTGACCGCGCGCGACGAGGAGACCGACAAGTTGCTCGGGCTCGAGCTCGGCGCCGACGACTACATCACCAAGCCGTTCAGCCCCCGGGAGGTCGTCGCCCGGGTGCGCGCCGTGCTGCGCCGGGGGTCCCGCGAGGGCGCGACCGTCATTCACGCGGGCGACCTCACCATCGATCTGCGGGGGCATGAGGTCACGCTGGCCGACCGGCTCGTCGACCTCACGCCGACGGAGTTCCGGCTGCTCGAGACGCTCGCGAGCCACCCAAATCAAGTGTTCACCCGGATGCAGCTGATCGATCGCGTCCAGGGGCACGCGTTTGAAGGGTACGAGCGGACGGTGGACGCGCACATCAAGAATCTGCGCAGCAAGGTCGAGCCGGACCCGCGGATGCCCCGGTACATCGTGACCGTGTACGGCGTCGGCTACAAGTTCGCCGGCGGCGAGGATCGCCGTGCGTAGCCTGCGCGTCCAGCTGATCACGGCGTTCATCGGGATCGCGGTGCTCGCGACCGTGCTGGCCGCCACCTTCGCCACCTACACCGCGCGCTCGACGTTTCGCCAGTACGTCGAGCGCCCGGCGGAGCCCCAGGGCGCACCCGGGATCAGCGCGCCGACCCCGCCGGCGGTCTTGACCGCGCCGGGACGGCCGCGCGGCCGGTTCGGGGCCCGGGAGCGCACGTTCCAGTGGCGCATCACGCTCGCGATCTGGGGCGGCACGGCCCTGGCCGCGGGCCTTGGGGCACTCGTCGCGCTCTGGCTCGCTCGGCGGATCGTGCGTCCGGTGACCGAGCTCACCCGGGGCGCCCGGGCGATCGCCCAGGGCCGGTCGCCGGTCCCCGTGCCGGTCGCCGGTCCCGACGAGATCGCGGATCTGGGGCGGGCGTTCAACCGCATGGCCACCCAGCTCGAGCTGGATGAACAGCAGCGCCGGCAGTTGTTCGCGGGGATCACGCACGAGCTGCGGACGCCGCTTTCCGTGATCCAGGGGACGCTCGAAGGCATGCTCGATCACGTGGTGGATGCGACCCCGGACCGGATCGCCGCGCTGCACAGCCAGACGCTCCTGCTGCGCCGGCTGATCACGGATCTGCGCGATCTGTCGCTCGCGCAGGCGGGCCAGCTGGAGCTGCATCCGACGACGACCGACGCCGCCGCGATCGTCACCGAGACCGTGGAAGCGTTCACCCCGTCGTTCCAGGACCGCGGCATCTCCGTGCGGACGGCCATTCCCTCCGATCTGCCGCCCGTGGAAGCGGATCCGGACCGCCTGCGTCAGATCGTGCAGAATCTCGTGGAAAACGCGCTCCGGTATACGCCGGCGGGCGGCACGGTGCAGATCACGCTGCGGGCGGAGGACGGGGGGCTGCGGTTCCAGGTCGCCGACACCGGCCGGGGCATCGGCGCGGCCGACCTGCCGCACATCTTCGAGCACTTCTATCGGGCCGATCCGTCGCGCGCCCGGGCCAGCGGGGGCACGGGCCTCGGGCTCGCGATCGTCAAGTCGTTGGTCGAAGCCCATCACGGCCGGGTGACCGTGGAGAGCACGCCCGGTGCCGGCAGCACGTTCACCGTTCGACTGCCAATGCGCCTTCAGGAGGGCACATGAAACGCGCCGCGTTCGTCGCGATCGTATCGGCCCTGGCCGTGATAGTTGAGCTGGCGGGGCCGGGCGCCGCGGCCTTCGCCGCCGCGCCCGGCTCGGGCGGTGTCTCTGCCCAAGCCGCACCCTATCCCGCGCCCGCCCCGGCCCCTGCGTCCCCGGCGCCCGGCGGACCGGTGCTGACGCTCGACCAGGCGATCAAGACCGCGCTCGCCGACAACCCGCAGGTCGTCGCCGCCCAGGCGGCGGTGACCGCGGCCACCCAGGGCGTGGCGGTCGCACGCACCGGACTGGCGCCGACGATCTCGGTCCAGGGGACCGGCGGGGAGGGGACCACGACCACGCAAAACGTCAACGGGGTGAGCACGGTCCTGCCGGCCGCGCAGAGCAGCGGCTCGGTGGGGATCGTCGGCAGCCTGCCGCTCTACGACGGCGGCAAGACCCAGGCGGCGGTCGCCTCGGCCCAGGCGACGCTCGCAAACGCCCAGGCGGCGCTCCGGCAGACCGAGCAGAGCATCGAGCTTCAGACCGCGACGGCCTTCTTCAGCGTCCTGAGCGCCGAGCAGCAGACGACCGTGCAGCAGGCGGCGCTGAAGCAGGCGCAGGACGAGCTGGCGCTGGTCCAGGCGCAGGTCGCCGCGGGGGTCGCCGCGCAATCGGCCGTCATTCAGGCGCAGTCGCAGGTCGCGCAGGCGCAGGTCAATCTCTTGAGCGCGGAGTCGCAGATCGCCACGAACAAGTCGACGCTGCAGGGTGTGCTCGGCGCCGATGTGACCGCGGACGTGGCGGTGCAGCAGCCGCCGGCGCCCCCGACGCAGGTGTCGGTGACCTCGACCACGGTGATTCAGCAGGCGCTGGCCAACCGGCCGGAGATCGCGGTGGCGCAGGCGCAGGTGGCCAGTGCCCAGGCCGGGGTCCAGCAGGCGCAGGTCACTGCGGGCCCGCAGATCAGCGTCTCGCTGAACGCCGGCTACACGCCGTACAGCTCGAACCAGTTTTCCAACAACTCCGCGTCGTACGGGCTGGCTGGGACCGTGAGCCTTCCCCTGTACGACGCCGGCAAGGGTAAGGCGGAGATTCAGCAGGCCCAGGCGAGCCTGCAGCAGGCCCAGGCGCAGCTCAGCTCGACGCAGCTGGCCATCCGCCAGAACGCGTACCAGGCGTATCTGACCGCCGTGCAGGACGCGGCGAACGTGACGGCGACCCAGGCGGCCGCGCAGGCGGCCGACCAGGCGCTGCAGGTGGCGGAGGGACAGTACCGCGCCGGGGTGACGACGTTTCTCCAGGTGACGACCGCCCAGACGACCGCGGCCCAGGCCGACGTGGCCGCGGTGACCGCACTGTACACGTACGAAAGCGCGCTCGCGGCCCTGCAGAACTCGCAAGGGCTGCCAATCCTGAGCAGCACGGTGGGAGGCACGTCATGACAGGCGGAGGAGCACGCATGCGTCGCATCATCGTGATGGTGCTGATCGCGGTCGTCGTGGTCGGCGGCGCGGTCTACGGCTACCGGCAGCTGACCGGCCGCCGCACCCGGGTGAATTACGTCACGGCCAAGGTCGCGTACGCGGACGTGACGTCGACGGTCAGCGAGACCGGCACGGTCAACCCGGTGAACGAGATTCAGATCGGGACGCAGGTGTCGGGTACGATCGCGACGCTGAACGTCGACTACAACTCCAAGGTTACCCCGGGCGAGGTCTTGGCGACCCTGGATCCGACGCAGTTCCAGGCGTCGGTCGCGCAGGACAGCGCGAACATGGAAGCGGCGCAGTCCACCGCCGCGGCGACTCAGAACGGCATCTCGCAGTCCCAGGCGGCCGTGCAGACGGCGACGGCCACCCTCGCCCAGGCCCAGGCGTCGCTCCGCAGCGCGCAGGCGAATGCGGCCGGGTCGCAGGCGACGCTCAAGCTCGCGAACACGACCGTGCAGCGCGACGCCGAGCTGCTGAAGCAGGGCTACATTCCCCAGAATCAGATGGACGCCGACCAGACGGCGGTGTCGACCGACACGTCGAACGTCCGCGCCACCCAGTCGGCAGTGCAGGTCGCGCAGGCGCAGGTGCAGGCGGCCGCGTCCCAACTGCAGGCCGCGCGCGAGCAGGTGGGGACGTCGTCGTCTCAGGCGAGCGCGTCCGTCCACCAGGTCGCGGCGACCGCCGCGCAGCTGCATCAGGCGCAGTACAACCTCAGCCAGACGATCATCAAGAGTCCGGTGGACGGGATCGTGATGGCCCGGAACGTCACGGTCGGGCAGACCGTCGCCGCGTCGCTCTCGACGCCGACCCTGTTCACCATCGCGACGAACCTGGCGGACATGCAGGTGGATACGTCGGTCGACGAGGCCGATATCGGCAGCGTGAAAATGGGCGACGCGGCGCAGATCACCGTGACCGCGTATCCGAACGTGACGTTCCAGGGGACCGTGCAGCAGGTCCGCATCAACCCGACCATCGTGCAGAACGTGGTCACGTACGATGCGGTCGTGGCCGTGCACGATACGTCGGCCCGATTGTTCCCCGGGATGACTGCGCAGGTCACGATTGACACCGGGAGCGCCAAGCACGTGTTGACCGTCCCGATCGCGGCGGTCTTGTATCGCCCGACCTTCTCGCGCGGCGCGGCGGGCGGCGCCTCGGCCGCCGGCGGTCTCGTGCAGAGCGGCACGACCCAGGGAGGCCCGAGCGCGCCGGTGGCCGGCGCTCCCGGGTCGACCGTGACGGTCTGGGTCCTCCGCGCCGGGCGGCCGGCCGCCGTGCGGATCGTGATCGGGGCGTCCGACAATCAAAACATCCAGATCCTCAGCGGTCAGCTGTCGGAAGGTACTGACGTGATCATCGCGCAGCGGGTCGGCGCCGCGCCGCGCGGGTCAACCGGCGGCGGAAGTGCCGGCGGGGCGGGCGGCGGTGGTGCCGGTGGAGCGGGCGGCGGAGGTGCCGGGCGATGAACGCGCGCACGCCGATCGGCGCCACGGCGGAGGCCGGCGCACGCGCGCCGGGAAACGGCGGGGCCGCGGCCGAGGTCCTGATCGAGGTCCACGACATGACGAAGGTCTACGGGACCGGCGACATGGCCGTCCACGCGCTGCGCGGCGTGAGCCTGACCATTCGGACGGGTGAGTTCGTCGCGATCATGGGACCGTCGGGGTCCGGCAAGTCCACGTTCATGCACCTGCTCGGGTGCCTCGATCACCCGACGTCGGGCACGTATGCGCTGGCCGGGCAGGAGGTCTCCCGGCTCGGCCGCGACGAGCTCGCGATTGTCCGCAACAAGCGGATCGGATTTGTGTTCCAGAGCTTCAACCTGCTGGCGCGCACGAGCGCGGAGGAGAACGTGGAGTTGCCGATGGTGTACGCCGGTGTGCCCGCGCAGGAGCGGAAGCGCCGCGCGGTGGAGGTGCTCCAGCAGGTGGGGCTCGGGAACCGGCTCGATCACCTGCCGAGCGAACTGTCGGGGGGCCAGCAGCAGCGCGTTGCGATCGGCCGCGCCCTCGCGAACAACGCCCCGCTGCTCATGGCGGACGAGCCGACCGGCAACCTCGACAGCGCGAGCAGCGCCGACATCATGGCGCTGTTCCGCGGGCTCAACCGCGACCACGGCATCACGGTCGTCGTGGTGACCCACGACATCACCGTGGCCGCGTGGACCAAGCGGGTGGTCACGTTCAAGGATGGCCTGATCATCGACGACCGCCCGTCCGCGGAGGTCATCCCGGCGGCGGTGCGGACCGCAGCGCTGGCCGAAGTCAGTGCGCCGGAGGTGCGCGCATGAATCTGATGGGCCTGATGCGGATCGCCTGGCAGGCGCTCCGCCGCAACGTCACCCGATCGATTCTGACAATGCTCGGCATCATCATCGGCGTCGGCGCGGTGATCACGTCCATGGCCATCGGCGCCGGGGCGCAGGCCGCGGTGCTGGCGCAGATCGAGAGCCTCGGGGCGAACCTGATCGTCGTCATCCCCGGCGCGATCTCGAGCGGCGGGGTCAGCCTCGGCACCGGCAGCCGCACGACGCTGACGCTGCCCGACGTGACGGCGATCGCGCAGATCGTCCCGGACGTGGCCGGGGCGGCCCCGTACTCGTCGACGAGCGCCCAGGTCGTCTCCGCCGGGCTGAACTGGTACACCCGGATCGGGGGCACGACCCCCTCGTACACGATCGTGCGGAGTTGGCCGGTCGCGCAGGGACGGTTCTTCACCCAGTCCGAGGTCGACCAGCGGGCGAAGGTCGCCGTGCTCGGCGACACCGTGAACACCAACCTGTTTCCCGGGGGCGGCGCCGTCGGCTCGACCGTCATCATCAAGAACGTGCCCTTCCGCGTCGTGGGCGTCCTCGCCGCGAAAGGGCAGTCCGGGTTCGGCCAGGACCAGGACGACGTCGTGATGGTGCCGATCACGACGCTGCAGGACCGGTTGACGGGGCAGAGCTGGGTCAACACCATTTTCGTCTCGGCGGCCACCTCGGAGGGCGTCGCGGGGGTCGCGGACGCGACGGAGCGCCTGCTGCGGCTCCGGCATCATCTGGCCGCGGCGCAGCCGGATGACTTTTCCGTCCGGAACATCGCGGACGTCCAGCAGGTCCGGCTCGCCACGTCGGCGACGCAGGCGCTGCTGCTCGCCGGCATCGCCGTCGTCTCGCTGGTCGTCGGCGGGATCGGCATCATGAACATCATGCTGGTGTCCGTCACCGAGCGCACCCGCGAGATCGGCCTGCGCATGGCCGTCGGCGCCCGGGGTCGCGACATCCTGCTGCAGTTTCTAGTCGAGGCGCTGACCCTCGCGTGTCTCGGCGGGCTGATCGGCATCGCGATGGGGCTCGCCACCGCCGAGACGACATCCGCCCTCGCACACTGGCCGGTGCTCGTGTCCGGGTTCTCGATCGTCTTGGGGTTTGTGTCATCGCTCGTGGTGGGCGTGGTGTTCGGGTTCTACCCCGCGGAGCGGGCGGCGGCGCTCGATCCCATCGTCGCGCTGCGGTACGAGTAGGGGCGGTCGACCGGAACCGCAGGGCGAAGCGGCGGGTTCCCCGCCGTTTCGCCGTTAATTCCCGATCCGGCCGGGCGCGCCACCGGGTGGAGTCGAACAGCAGATCGGGTGCGAGCGGCCCGCGGGTGATCCCGACCCGGGGCCGGCCGGGTATCGCGCCGGTCAGCCCTGTTCGAGGCCGGCATCCTCGTCATACCCCACTTTATACTTTGGTTAGGCGCGCAGCACCGCCTCGATGGAGTAGCATGGGAGCGTCAGAGCGGCATTGCCGAATGGCAGGTGCACGCAGCGGATTTGTGCGTCGCACCACCGCCGCAAGCGAGGGAGGGAATACTGATGCAAGGCCTTCGCAAATGGTTTGGCATGGTGCTCGTGGTGGCGTTGGTGGCGGTTCCGTTGGTCGCGGGGCTCTGGCAGCCGGCGGTTGCGGATCCCAGTGATCTCATCCTCGGCGATGTGGTCTGGGCCCGGATCACACACGGGGCCGGCGGATTTACCGCGGCGCAGCGGATCGTGTTTGTGCGGAAGCGGATCGTCAACATCCTCAGCATCCAACGGTTCAACAGCAGCAAGACCGTCTTCGTCAACGCGACCGCCATGGGCTCGAGCGCGGTGATCACCGTTGGAGACCTCACGGGGGGCCCCACGTACCTGGTGGTCACCGTCACGCCGGCGGACGCGATGGGGCAGATGGCCGATGCCCTTCAGCTCGCAAGTCAGTGGGCGTCGAACCTGGTGCGCGGGCTGGACAAGGCGATGCCGGCCTCGCACTGGAACGTTCACTAAGCGGCAGAAAGGTGTAAGATAGACTTGTGTCCCGCAGGCTGTGGTCGGCGACGGCCGGATGCGGGCGCGACGGGCGGTGGGACGCGCTGGATCCGGGGCGTGATGTGCTCCGGGCCAGCGGATTAGACCGGGGGGTGAGGGATGATCTCCAATCTAGGGATGGTCAATGCTGAGGCCGTGCGGGAGCATCGCGGGTGGTTTTTGGTGCTGGGGATCGTCCTGTTGATTCTTGGGGTCCTCGCGATCAGTTACGACGTCTTCACCACGGTGGTGTCCGTCCTGGTCTTCGGATGGCTGCTGGTCATCGCCGGCGTGGTTGAGATCGTGCACGGCTTCCAAACACACCGCTGGGGCGGGTTTTTCCTCCATCTCCTTGCCGCCCTGCTGTACCTTGTGGTCGGCGTCCTGTTCCTCGCCAATCCCCTGGTCGGCGCCGCCTCGCTCACGCTCTTTCTCGGAGCGTTCTTCCTCGTGGCGGGGCTCTTTGAGATTTTCGGCACGATTCGGCTGAAGCCGCCGCACATGGTGTGGCCGATCCTCGCGGGCATCGTCACCGCGCTGCTGGGTGTTCTGCTGTGGTACCAGTGGCCGTTCTCGGGACTGTACTTCATCGGGCTGGCGGTCGGGATCAACCTGATCTTCCGCGGATGGGCGTGGATCATGCTCGCGACCGTGGCCGGCCGGGTGGCCGGACCGTCCGGGGCCGCGCACGCCTGATCGGACCCAAAACCCGCTCGACCCGGGATTACGCAGGAGACACGACGCGAAGCGGTGGGAACCCCCACCGCTTCGCGTCGTGTGTCGCGTCCATCCGGCGCGGCGCGAGCCGCGTCGTCCCGCCGCGCCGTCAGGTCAGATGACCCTTTTCGCGCAGATAGGCGGTCAGCGCGTCCGTCCAGGGGCGGAGATCCTCCAGGCCGATCGCGCGCAGCCGGTGATGGGCGAGGACGGAGTAGGCGGGACGCCGGGCGGCGCGGCCGTAGGCCGCGGCGGTGGTCGGGGTCAGGTCGGGAGTCAGCCGGAGGGCCGTGAAGACGGCGTCCGCGAATTCGTACCACGAGCACGCGCCGCCGTTCGTCACGTGGTACAGCCCGTAGGAGTCGGTCCGCACCAGTTCGGCCACGGTTTGCGCCACATCCCGCGTGTAGGTCGGCGTCAGGATCTGATCGGTGACGACCCGGATCGGCGTGCCGGCCCGTGCGAGGCGGATCATCGTCTCCACAAAGTTGCCGCCGTCCTTGCTCGCCCCGGTGACGCCGTACAGCCCGGTCGTGCGCACCACGAAGTGTTTGGGACACAGCGCCCGGATGAAGCTTTCGCCGGCGAGCTTCGTGACGCCGTAGACGTTCAAGGGGTTCGGCGCGTCGTCCTCGGTATACGGCCGGCGCTGCCGGCCGTCGAAGACGTAGTCCGTGCTGAAGGACACGAGCGTGCTATCGAGATCCGCGCACACCCGGGCCAGATCGCGCGCGGCGATCGCGTTGACGCGGAACGGGACGTCGGGAGACCGCTCGCACTCGTCGACGCGGTGGAACGCGGCGGTGTTGATTACGATGTCCGGACGCTCGCGGGTGAGCCGTGCGCGGACCGCCGGCGCGTCGCAGACGTCCAGGTCGGCATGGGGCAGCGGGACGACACGGTGCCCGGCCAGCGCCGGAACGAGATCGCTCGCGAGCTGGCCGCCCGCGCCGACGATGACGATGTTCATGCCGCCCGGGCCGCGGGCGTCCGGTCGAGGACTGCGTTCGTGCGCCCCATGCTGCGTCGATCATAGCACGCGTCGTGCCGGGGGCGCCGCGCGGCCCCGTGCCCGGGTGTCTGAGGATTTGCAACTTTATTCAACACTGGGTATAATTATTCGCACGGCGAGGGAGGCGGGCATGGCGGTTCGGGTCAGCGTGATCGGAGCATCGGGGTACGGCGGCGCGGAGGCGGTGCGGCTGCTCGCCACCCATCCCGAGGTGCGGCTGGTCCACGTGACCGCGGACACCCAGCGCGGGCAGGCCCTCGCCGATCTCTACCCGAACCTCCGCGGGTTCGTCGATCTCGAGACGGAGGCGGCCGACGCGGGAGTGATCGGGAAGGACTCCGAGGTCGTGATCGTCTCCCTTCCGAGCGGCAAGTCCGCGGCGTTCGTGCCGGAGCTGCTTGAGCGGGGGGCGCGCGTCATCGACGTCGGAGCCGACTTTCGCCTGCGGGATGCCTCGCTGTACCCGGTGTGGTACAAGTTCGAGCACGGCGCGCCGCGCTATCTGGCCGAGGCGGCGTATGGACTGACCGAGTGGCACCGCGGCGAAATCCGCGGCGCCCGCCTCGTCGCCGACCCCGGCTGCTATCCGGCGGCGGCGCTGCTCGCCCTGGCGCCGCTCCTCCGGGCGGGCGCCGTCGCGCGGGAGGGCATCATCATCGATGCGAAGTCAGGGGTGTCCGGGGCCGGTCGCGGCGGGGCGAGCGGGGGGTTCGGGTACTCCGAGACCAACGAGGACGTGCACGCGTACAGCGTGCCGAGCCACAACCACACCGCCGAGATCGAGCAGGAACTGTCGGCGCTGGCGGGCGGCGACGTGCGCGTGACGTTCGTGCCGCACCTGGTGCCGATGACCCGCGGGATCCTGGTGACGGGATACGCGCGGCTCGCACGCTCGCTCGACCCGGCCGCGGCGGCCTCGCTGTACGCCGAGGCGTACGCGGGGGCGCCGTTCGTGCGGGTCCTGCCCGCGGGTGCCCTGCCGCATACGAAGGCCACGATGGGCAGCAACTACTGCGACGTCGCGGTGCGTGTGAACGCGCGCACCGGTACCGCGATCGCGATCGCCGCGCTCGACAATCTCGGGAAGGGCGCGGCCGGGCAGGCGGTCCAGAACTTGAACGTGATGTGCGGGTGGGAGGAGACGCTCGGGCTGCGGACGCCCGGGTTGTATCCGTAGCGGACCGAGGGGGGACCTGATGGCGGATCCGGTGACGAAGCTGATCGTCGGCGGCGTGACCTCGGCGCAGGGGTTTCTGGCCGCCGGTGTCCACGGCGGCGTGAAGCCGCAGAAGAAGGACATCGCGCTTGTATTCTCACGCGTGCCGGCGGCGGCGGCGGGGGTGTTTACCACCAACAAGGTCAAGGCCGCTCCCGTGCTCGTGGACATGGAGCGCATCCGGTCGGGGCGGGGGCAGGCCGTCGTGCTGAACGCCGGCAACGCCAACGCGTGCACCGGTGAGCAGGGGCTGCGCGACGCGCGCGAGATGGCGCTGCTCGCGGCGCAGGGGCTGGAGATCTCCGAGGAACTCGTCTATGTGTGCAGCACCGGTGTGATCGGGCACCCGCTGCCGATGGACGCGCTGCGCCGGGGCATCCCGGAGGCGGTCAAGGCCCTCGGGCCGGACGGCGCCGCGGCGGCCGAGGCGATCATGACGACCGACACGGTGCCGAAGACCGCGGCGGTGCAGATCGAGGTCGGCGGCCAGGTCGTGACGATCGGCGGCATGACGAAAGGGGCCGCGATGATCCATCCCCAGATGGCCACGACGCTCGCCGTGCTGACGACTGACGCCACGGTCGCGGCCCCGGTGCTGCAGGCGGCGCTGCGGCGGGCGGCGGACCTGTCGTATCATCGCATCACCGTCGACGGCGACCGGAGCACCAACGATACGATGCTGCTCTTCGCGAACGGTGAGGCGGGGGCCCCGGAGATCACCGGGCCCGGGGAGGCGCTCGACGCGTTTCAGGCCGGGCTCACCGCGGTCTCGGTGGCGCTGGCGAAGATGATCGTGCGTGACGGCGAGGGTGCCACGAAGCTGATCGAGATTCTCGTCCGAGGCGCGCAGAGCGACGAGGATGCGGCCCGCGCGGCGATGGCGGTCGCGCAGTCCGCGCTCGTCAAGACCGCGATCTACGGGCGCTCCCCGAACTGGGGACGGATCTTGGCCGCGGTCGGGTACTCCGGCGCGGAGATGCAGCCGGACCGCGCGATGGTGCGCATCGGGCCGGTGCTGGTCGCGGAGCGGGGCGGAGCGGTCGGCGACCGCTCCACCCTCGACGAGGTGGTGCGCTATCTTGCCCGGGATGATGTGCAGATCGTCGTCGACCTCGGGCTCGGCAAGGGGACGGCGACGGTGTGGACCTGCGATCTGACGGAGAACTACGTGAAGGAAAATGCCGGATATATCTCCTAACCTCGCGGCGGTCGAGGCCCAGGGCGATGTGATTGCGCGGGGGCTGGGGTACGTCAACGCGTGGAAGGGGAAGACCGCGGTCGTCAAGTTCGGCGGCAGCGTGCTCGAGATGAACCAGGGCGGCACGCTCGCGCAGGACCTCGTGCTGTTGAAGGGCGCCGGCGTGCACCCGGTGCTCGTGCACGGGGGCGGGCCGGAGATCACGCGCGTGCTCGAGCGGATGGGGAAGGCCTCGACCTTCGTCAAGGGCCTGCGGGTCACCGATCCCGAGACGATGGAGGTCGTCGAGATGGTCCTCGGCGGCCGGGCCAACAAGGCCCTCGTCGGCTCGATTCTCCAGGCGGGGGGCAGGCCGTCGGGATCAGCGGCGTGGACGGCCGGACGCTCGTCGCCCGCAAGTACCGGGGCGACGTGGATCTCGGCCAGGTCGGGGAAGTCGAGGCCGTGCACCCCGAGCTGCTGCAGCGCCTCAGCGCCGACGGGTACATTCCGGTCGTCGCGTCGCTCGGGATCGGTGAGGACGGGACGGGCTACAATCTGAACGCCGACACCGCGGCCGGCGCGCTCGCGGTCGCGCTCGGGGCCAGCAAGTTCATTCTGCTGACCGACGTGGCGGGGGTATACCGCGACTATCACGGGGACCGCGCGCTGATCTCCGAGCTGCGCGCGGACGAGGCGCGGGCGATGATCCGGGATGGGTCGATCAGCCGCGGCATGATCCCGAAGGTGGAGGCGTGTCTCTCGGCGATCGCCGGCGGGGTGCCGAGCGCCCACATCATCGACGGCACGGTGGCGCGCGGGCTGCTCGTCGAGTTATTCACCGAGCGCGGGGTCGGCACGATGCTGGTGCCGTGATGCGTGTCCGTGGCGAGGCACGGCGAGATTCTGGGGTGGGGGTGGAACGTGAGCGTGACCACACGTGAGGTCGTGGCATTGAGCGAGCAGTACTTGATGGAGAACTACCGGCGGGCCCCGGTGGCGTTCCGGGAAGGCCGCGGGATGCGTCTCTGGGACTTGGAGGGAAAGTCCTACCTGGATTTCCTCGCCGGGATCGCCGTCGATGTCCTCGGGCACTGCCACCCCGCGCACGTCCGGGCGATCCAGGAGCAGGCTGCGCGGATCATCCACGTCTCGAACCTGTTCCAGATCCCAGAGCAGGCGGAGCTCGGACGCCTCCTGGTCGAGGTCACCGGCATCCCGGACGGCCGCGCGATGTTCATGAACAGCGGCGCCGAGGCGTGCGAGGCGGCGATCAAGCTCGCGCGCAAGGCGGGGCGCGCGCTCCGTCATGAGGACGTCTACGAGATCATCGTCGCCAGCCACAGCTTCCACGGCCGCACGATGGGGGCGCTCTCCGCGACCACGAATCCCAAGTACCACGAGGGGTTCGAGCCGCTGGTGCCCGGCTTCATCGAGGTGCCGTTCAACGATTTCGGGGCCGTGGAGCGCGCGCTGACGCCCCGGACGGCGGCGATCATGATCGAAACCGTGCAGGGTGAGGGCGGGATTCACCCGGCGAGCGACGAGTATCTGCGCGGCCTCCGCCGCCTGTGTGACGAGCGGAAGCTGCTGCTCGTGCTCGATGAGATTCAATGCGGGTTCGGACGGACCGGGAAGTGGTTCGCGTATCAGCACGCCGGCATCACCCCCGACGTGGTCACCCTCGCGAAGGGCCTCGGGGGCGGGTTCCCGATCGGTGCCATCGTCGCCCGCAAGCACATCGCCGCCGTGTTCCAGCCCGGGACCCACGGCACCACGTTCGGCGGCAACCCGCTCGCGTGCGCGGCCGCGACGGCCGTGGTGAAGGTGATCCAAGACGAACACCTCGTCGAGAACGCGGCGGCCACCGGGGCGTACCTCGCCGACCGGCTGCGCGCGCTCGCCAAGACCACGCCGGCGATCACCGAGGTCCGCGGGCGCGGGCTGATGTTGGCCGTGGAACTGTCGGTGCCGTCGGACGCGGTGACGGCGTCGTGCCTGGCTCACGGGCTGCTCGTGAACAACGTCCGCCCGACCGCGATCCGGCTGGTGCCGCCGCTGATCGCCAGCCGCGCCGATGTCGACGAGGCCGTCGCGATCCTCGGGACCGTGCTGGCGGAGGCGCCCGCGAAGGCCGCCGCGAAGACGGCGGGACGGTGAGGTGAGCGCGATGCCCCAGCAGCCCCGCAACATTGCCCTGGCCTACAGCGGAGGGCTCGACACCTCCGTGATCATCCCGTGGCTCAAGGAGCGGTACCCCGGCTCGCGCGTGGTCGCCGTCGTGGCTGACGTCGGCCAGGGAGACGATTTTGACGAGGTGCGGGCCAAGGCCCGCGCAAGCGGCGCCGACGCGGTGCACGTCGTCGACGTCCGCCGTCTGTTCGTCACGGAGTATCTCTATCCCGCGCTGCGGGCGGACGCGATCTACGAAGGACGCTACCTGCTCGGCACCGCGCTCGCGCGCCCGCTGATCGCGCGGGTGCAGGTGGAGGTCGCCCTCGCCGAGGGCTGCGACGCGCTGGCCCACGGCTGCACCGGGAAGGGCAACGACCAGGTGCGGTTCGAGCTCGCCTACCAGGCCCTCGCCCCGCAGCTCGCGGTGATCGCGCCGTGGCGCGAGTGGTCGCTCGGGTCGCGCGAGGAGGAGATCGACTACGCGCGCGCGCACGGCGTGCCCGTGCCGGTGACCCGGGAGAAGCCGTATTCCATGGACCAGAACCTCTGGCACCTCAGCTTCGAGAGCGGGATCCTCGAGGACCCGTGGGCCGAGCCCCCCGCGGACATGTTTCGGTTGACGGTGGACCCCGCGGCGGCGCCCGACACGCCCGAGTATCTCGAGCTCGGCTTCGAGCGCGGCGTCCCGGTCTCGCTCGACGGGCGCGCCCTCGATCCCGTGGCCCTCGTGGAAACGCTGAACCGCCGCGCCGGCGCGCACGGGGTCGGCCGCGTCGATATCGTCGAGAACCGCCTCGTCGGGATGAAGAGCCGCGGCGTGTACGAAACCCCGGGCGGCACCGTCCTGATGGATGCGCATCACCACCTGCAGACGCTGACGCTCGACCGCGACACGCAGCACTACAAGGCGCTGCTGGCCGTCCGGTACGCCGAGCTCGTGTACAACGGGGTCTGGTACTCGCCGCTGCGCCGTGCGATCGACGCGTTCGTGTCCGTCACGCAGGAGACGGTGACGGGCGCCGTGCGCGTGCGGCTGTTCAAGGGGTGTGCACCGTCGTCGGCCGCCGGAGCGACCGGTCGCTGTATGACACCGGGCTCGCGACGTTTGGGCGCGGCGAGGGCTACGACCACAAGGATTCCGAGGCGTTCATCCGGCTGTTCGGCCTGCCGACGAAGGTGTTTGCCGCCGTGAACCCGGAACTGACGCGCGACGCGTCGCCCCTGCCGGTGCAGGCGCCGGTCGGCCCGCGCGCCCCGCGCGGCTAGGGCGCGACCGTGACGGAGGCGAAGCGCGGGCGCCCGGACGAGCCGGCCGCGGCGCGGCTGTGGGGCGGGCGGTTTCGCGGCGATCTCGATCCGACGATCGCGGCGTTCACCACGTCGCTGCCGTTCGACCGCCGGCTGTACCGCGCGGACATCCTGGGCAGCATCGCGCACGCCACGATGCTCGGACGGTGCGGGATCGTGCCGGCCGCCGAGGCCGTGGAGATGGTCCGCGGGCTCCGGGAGATTCTCGCGGAGATCGACGCCGGGGTGCTCCGGATCGCCGGCGCGGAGGACATCCACACGTTCGTCGAGGCCGCCCTGCGCGCCCGCATCGGGGAGCCCGCCGGCCGGCTGCACACCGCCCGGTCCCGCAACGATCAGGTCGCGACCGACCTGCGCTACTATTTGAAGGGCGAGATCGTCAAGATCGTGGGACGGACCGTGGCCCTCGAGCAGGTGCTGCTCGCGCTCGCCGAAACGCACCCGTCGGTGATCATCCCGGGCTACACGCACCTGCAGCGCGCGCAGCCCGTGCTGCTCGCGCACCACCTGCTCGCGTATCTGTGGATGCTGGCGCGGGACGTCGGCCGGTTTCGCGACGCGTTTGCCCGCGCCGACGTGCTGCCCCTCGGCGCCGCCGCCCTCGCGGGCACCTCGTACCCGATCGACAGCGCGCTCGTGGCGTCGCTCCTGGGGTTCGCGCGCGTGGCCGAGAACAGCCTGGACGCCACGGCCGACCGCGACTTCGCCGTCGAGACGACCGCCGCCGCCGCGCTCCTCATGGTCCACCTGTCGCGGCTTGGGGGCGAGATCGTGCTCTGGGCCACCGCGGAGTTTGGGTTCGTCGAACTGTCGGACACGATCAGCAGCGGCAGCTCCATCATGCCGCAGAAGAAGAACCCGGACGCGGCCGAGTTGATTCGCGGCAAGGCCTCCCGGGTGGTCGGCGATCTCGTCACCCTGTTGGGGATGCTGCGCGGGCTGCCGCTCGCCTACAACAGCGACATGCAGGAGGACAAGGAGGCGGTGTTCGACGCCGTCGACACCGCCCACGCGAGCCTGCAGGCGATGGGGCTCGTGCTCGACGGCCTGCGGCTCAACACGGAGCGCATCGCGTCGCACCTGCGCGGGGGCTTGATGGGCGCGACCGAACTGGCCGACGCGCTCGCCCGGCGCGGCATGCCGTTTCGCGAGGCGCACGAGCTCGTCGGCCGCATCGTGCTGTACGCGCAGGAGCACGGCCGCGAACTGTGGGAGCTCACGCCCGACGAGGTGCAGCGGTTCTCCCCGCTGCTGGACGCGGCGGCGCTCGAGGCGACGACCCCGGCCGGCGCCGTCGCGGGCAAGCGGTCGGCCGGCGGGACCGCCCCCGAGCGCGTTCGCGAGCAGCTGGCGACCGCGCGCGCGGCGATCGCGGAGCACCTGTCCTGGCTCGCCGCCCTCCCCGCCGTCCCGGTCGAGCGGGACGCGAATGCGTCCGCGGCGCCGAGGCATGCGCCCGGGGCCCCACGGTGACTCGGTGAGCGACGACGCGCGGCGCCTGCCCGCCGCGCTTCCGGGACGCGAGTCGACCCGCGCGGATCGCGAGCGCCGGATTCGGGAGATCCTCGCGCACCATCCCGTCGAGACCCAAGAAGATCTGGTCGAGCGGCTGCGGGAGCAGGGGCTCGCCGTCACGCAGGCGACCGTGTCGCGCGACATCAAGCGTATGGGCCTGGTTAAGGTGCCGTGGACGGACGGGCGGTCGCACTACGTGGCGCCCGAGAAGCCGTCGCCGGTCGACGTGCTGCGGCGCCTCCAGCACGCCACCACGGAGTACGTGCTCTCGGCGGACACGGGGGAGGAGCTCGTCGTGATCCACACGCTCACCGGCCGGGCGAACGCGGTGGCGGCCGCGATCGACGAGATGCAGTGGGACGATGTCGTCGGCACGGTCGCCGGGGACGATACCATCCTCGTCGTGCCGCGGCGGCGCGCCGTGCGCGATCGCGTGCTCGGTCGGCTGCGCAATTTGATGGAAGGGCGCGCGCCGTAGCGCGAGGGGAGGGTGGACGAGATGACGGAGTCCGAGATCCGCGCCGGCGAGCCGGCCGCGGACATGCTGTGGATTCCGGGCGGCACGTTCCGCATGGGCTCGGAGCGGTTTTATCCCGAGGAGCGGCCGGTGCACGAGGTGACGGTCGCCGGCTTCTGGATGGACCGCTACGCCGTGACCAATGAGATGTTCACGCGGTTCGTCGAGGCGACCGGCTACCTCACGGTCGCCGAGCGGCCGCTGAACCCCGAGGATTACCCGGGCGCGCCGCCCGAGAATCTGGTGCCGGGGGCGTTGGTGTTTCAGCGGACGCTCGGCCCGGTCAACCTCGGGAACTACGCCAACTGGTGGGCCTGGATCCCCGGCACCTCGTGGCGCCATCCGCGGGGGCCGAGCAGCTCGCTTGCCGGGATGGAGCGGCACCCGGTCGTGCACCTCGCCTACGAGGATGCGGCGGCGTACGCGCAGTGGGCCGGCATGGAGCTGCCGAGCGAAGCGGAGTGGGAGTTCGCCGCGCGCGGCGGCCTGGACGGGTGCGAGTTCACCTGGGGTGACGAGCACTTCCCGGGCGGCACGATGCCGGCCAACACGTGGCAGGGCGAGTTTCCGTGGGAGAACCTGCTGCTCGACGGGTTTGAGGGCGCGTGCCCGGTCGGATCGTTCCCGCCGAACGGGTACGGCTTGTACGACATGGCGGGCAACGTCTGGGAGTGGACCAGCGACTGGTACGTCCAGCGCCATGCCGACGAGGTCACCGCGGCCTGCTGCGGTCCAGCCGTGAATCCCCGCATCCTCTCGCCCGAGAAGAGTTATGATCCCGGGCAGCCGAAGGTGCGCATTCCGCGAAAAGTCGTGAAGGGCGGTTCGCATCTGTGCGCGCCGAACTACTGCCTGCGCTACCGCCCGGCGGCACGCCAGCCGCAGATGATCGACACCGGCATGAGCCACATCGGATTCCGCTGCATCACGCGGGTCGCCGCGCCGGCCTGAGCCGACCGTCGTGCGTTCGGCACCGCGCCGGGTCGGTGCGTCGTGCGCTCGCGTGGGTCCCGATGACATCCGCGCCTCGCGATCCCGCGTCCGAAGACGGAAGAGGGGTCCGCCGCCGGGAGGACGAACCCCATTGTCGGTGCGGGGCGTGTCGCCGCCCAGACCTGGAGCACGTCCGAAGTTGTCGGACGCACGCGATCGCTCGGACACCGGGACGAGGCGAAGCGCGCATGGATGTCTGGATCACGAACCTGCAAAACAAGGTCTCCATCGAGTCGAGTTTCATCCGGGAGATCGTCGTCGAGGTGCTGCGCCTCGAAGGACGCCGGAATGCCCCCGACGTCAGCGTCGCCCTCGTGGATAACGCCTACATCCAAGTGCTGAACCGCGAGTACCGCGGCATCGACCAGCCGACCGACGTGCTGGCGTTTCCGATGGAGCCGGACGACGGCGCGTTCGCGGACGCGGCGCTCGGCGACATCGTGATCTCGGTCGAACGCGCGCGTGAACAGGCGCGTCAGTTCAAGCATCCGCTGCGGCGCGAGGTCGCGGTCCTTGCGGTGCACGGTCTGCTGCACCTGCTCGGGTACGAGGATGAGACCGACGCGGGCGCGGCGGCGATGTGGTCGAAGCAGAAAACGCTGCTCGAGAAGATCCTCGGTGCGGAGGCCCGGAACGTTCGGTAGCGGGCGCACGGCGCCCCACTCGCACACCGTCCTGCCCGCGACGCCGTCCCGGCCGCGCCGTCCCCGTTCGTTCGCCGCCTCGCTCGGATCCGCGGTCCGGGGGCTGGTCTACGCCGTCGGCACCCAGCGGAACGTGCGGGTTCATCTCGTGCTCGCCGCGGGGGTGCTGATCGCCGGCGGCCTCACGGGGCTCGGCGGCGTGGAACTCGCGGTGCTCGCGCTGACGATCGGGCTGGTCCTCGTCGCGGAACTGCTGAACACGGCGCTGGAGAACGTCACCGACTACGTGCATCCGGACGCGGGGCCGGTCGCGGCGGTCGTCAAGGACGTCGCGGCCGCCGCGGTCCTCGTGTCCGTCGTCCTCGCGGTGTGCGTGGCCGTATTCGTGTTCGCCCCGCACTTCGATTTTTTCGTCGCGTCGCGCACCGTGCCGCTCGTGCTGGCGGCCGCCTGCCTGGCCGCGCTGCTGGCCGCTGCGGCGCGGGCCCGCTGAGCGCGCGCGGCTAGCCCGACGCGATGCGTGGTATAGTACTATCGTGACGACCGCAACGACCGAGACCGCCCGCGATCCTCGTTCCGCCGCGACAAGGGATGGCGACCCCGATTGATCACGTCGGACCTTGCCCCGTGGATTGTGGTCCTGGCGGCGCTGATCGTGCTCGGCGGGTTCTTCAGCGCGTCGGAAACCGCGCTCTTCTCCTCCAACCGGCTGACGCTGCGGCGGCTGAGCGACGACGGCGACCGCCGCGCGCGCGTGGCGCACCAACTGCTTCAAGACCCCGGGGAACTGTTGACGACGCTGCTCGTCGGCAACACGATCGCCGATATCGGCGCGTCGGTGCTCGCGACGTCGATCGCGATTCGGCTGATCGGCCGAGGACACGGCGAGTGGGTGGCGTTTGTCGGCGTGACGCTGGTCGTGCTGATTTTCTCGGAGATCGCACCGAAGACGCTCGCCGCCCGCCGCGCCGATCGCATGGCGCTGCGGGTCGCGGAGCCGATCCGCGCGATCGGGCGGGTGCTCGGGCCGCTGATCCGTGTGCTGTCCCTAATCGCGACCACGTTGATCCGGCCGTTCGGCGCGCCGATCACGACGCGGCCGCCGCTCGTGACGGAAGAGCAGCTGCGCTTTCTCGTCCAGGTCGGTGAGGAAGAAGGCGTGATCGAAGAGGAAGAGCGCGAGATGATTCACTCCATCTTCGAGATGGGGGACACGCTCGTGCGCGAGGTGATGCGGCCGCGCATCGACATCATCGGGCTGCCGTCGTCGGCGACGATCGACGAGGCGCTCGGACTCATGATCGAGTACGGACATACGCGGCTGCCCCTCTATGAAGGGAGCGTCGACCACATCGTCGGGGTCGTGTACGTGCGCGATGTCCTTCCGGCCCTGCGCGAAGGGCGGCGCGATACGCCCGTGCTCAAGGTCCTGCGCCCGGCGTTTTTCGTCCCGGAGACGAAGAAGGTCGACGAGCTCTTCCGGGAGATGCAGCAGAAGAAGGTCTCGATGGCGATCGTGCTGGACGAGTACGGCGGCACCGCGGGGCTGGTCACGATGGAAGACATCCTCGAGGAGATCGTCGGCGAGATCCAGGACGAGCACGACCTCGAGGAGAAGCCGATCCAGATCGTCGACGATCGCACGGCGGTCGTCAACGGCCGGACCCACATTCACGAGGTCAACGAAGCGCTCGACCTCTCATTGCCCGACGACGCGGTCGACGTCGACACGCTGGCCGGACTGATCTATCAGCACCTCGGGCGCGTGCCGCAGCAGGGCGAGACCATCACGGTCAACGGCGTCGAACTGCGCGTCGAGCGCACGGTCGGCCAGCGCATCGTGAAGGTCCGCGTCTCGCGCCTCGAGCCCAAGACCCAGGCGGCGACCTCGTAACCGACGCGCGCGGAGCCGTTGGGCGCCGCCGGTCAGCGGATGAGGTGCAGGTCCCCGAACTCGTGCCAGAGATAGCCGGCGTCGAGCGCTGCCCGATAGGCCAGGGCGAGATGCGGGCGCCCCGCGAACGCCTCCAACAGCGCCAGATGTGACGCGCGCGGCTCGTGGAACCCCGTCAGCAGCATGTCCGCCGTCCGGACGGGACGCTCGGGCGTGACGATGAGATCGGTCCAGCCCTCGGAGGCGACCACCCGGCCCGCCGGATTCCACGCGCTCTCGAGCGCGCGGACGACGGTCGTGCCGACCGCGACGATCCGGCCGCCCCGGCGGCGTGCGGCCGAGACGGCGTGCGCCGTGTCCGCCGGCACCCCGTACCACTCTTCGATCGGGGGCTCGTCGCGCTCCGGGCTGGCCACCCCGGCATGCAGCGTCAGCCGCGCGAAGCCGATCCCGCGTGCGGCCGCGCGTGCGAGCACCTCGGCCGTGAACGCCCGTCCCGCCGAGGGCATCTCGGCCGACCCCGGGACCCGCGCGTACACCGTCTGGTACGTCTCGAGCGGCCACTCGCCGCGCGCATAGGGGTAGGCGATCGGCCGGCCGTGGTGCGCCAGGTACGCAAGCGGCGCCTCGGGCAGGTCGAGGCTCGCGATCCACAGACGTGTCGAGCCGCGGTAACCGGTCACGAGCCGGGCGGATCCGCCCGCGGGCAGCCACAGACGCTCGTCCGGCTCGACCCGGATCCCACGCGGCTCGACGACCCACAGGCCGCTGGGCAGGTGGGTGGAGAGGTGCAGCGGCACCGCCTGACCGGCGGTCCGCCGCGCCAACAGCGCGGCGGGCAGCGTTGCGGAGTCGTTCACGACGAGCAGATCGTCGGGCGCGAGGAACTCCGGCAGCGCCGCAAACGTCGCGTGCGCGATCCGGTCCGTGGCCCGGTCGGTCACCAAGAGCCGGACCTCGTCCCGTCGCAGGCCGCGGGCCTCCGGCGGGACGCGCGCCTCCAGTTCGGGCGGCAGCGTGAACTCGAGCGGGCCGGCCGGCACCCGTCGCCGCGTCTCCCCACACGCCGGGCATCTCGCCACTGCTGAGGCGGTCGCGGTCACGGTCGCGGGCTCCCGGCTACGGCGGTCATCCGCTGCGCGTGAAACCGTCCGAACGCCGCGGTCTCGTTCTCGACCAGGGTGACGAACGCGGGCGCCGACACGGACGGCGGAGGGAGGTGGGACAAGTCGACGCCGGGCTCCGCCTCCTCGTGCATGCGCGTGCGCATGTCACCGGGATCGACGACATAGACGCGGATGCCGCTCCCCTCAAGTTCCGCGGCCAGCACCCGCGAGAGTTGCTCGAGCGCCGCCTTGCTGATGCCGTACCCGCCCCAGGTCGGATACGCCTCGACGCCGGCGTCCGAGGTCACGTTAATGATGACGCCGGACCGCCTCGCCTTCATGCCCGGTAGGACCGCCCGGATCAGCGCCTGCGGCGCCGCGACGTTGGTGCGGAGAATGTCCAGCAGCGCATCCGTCGACAGCGCGTCGAGAGGCGGAAGCGGGCTCGGCCCCAAGGTCGACGCGTTGTTGACGAGGACGTCGATGCGGCCGAACCGCTCGACTCCCGCGCGGACGAGCGCAGCGCTGTGATCGGGATCGGCGACGTTGCCCGGGAGTGCGACGATGGAGCCGGCGTCCGTCTCCGCACCGAGCGTGCGTGCGGCGCCGGTCAGCGCGGCGCGGTCGCGCGCCGTGATAATCAAGCGGGCCCCGCGCCGTGCGTAGGCGCGCGCGACCTCCAGGCCGAGCCCACGCGACGCGCCGGTGATCAGGACGACCGACTCACGCAAGAGCATTGGTGCGCCTCCTCAGGAACTTTCCCCGCGCATCGAGTATCGCGTCTTGCGCGGATCCGCGCGCCGTGCGGAGGACGGGGGCGCCGACGTGACGTCCGGCCAGGCCGCCGTCCTGGCCGGACGGACAGGGCGGTACGGGCCGCGTTCGCTGTGGTGCCCGTGGTTCTGAGCGTCTCGGCGGGTTCGACGACCGCTCGGCTGGCCGGACCGCGGCCCCGTCGCGGGGCTCACGCATCCGGCGCGGCCTGATCGTCAACATCAAGCGTTCCCTCCGCGGCGATGCGCCCCGCTGCGGTGGGCCTGCCTTTGAGGATCCACTCGAAGGCCACGCCGATCAAGGCGCCCAGTCCTGGCCCGACGACGTAGATCCAGGTCGTCTGGAGGTCGCCGCGCGCGAGATCCGGCGCGAGCGAACGCACGGGGTTCATGGAGGCGCCGCTCACCGGCTCCGCCCACAGTCCTGCCAGCGCAATATACCCGCCCACGGCGATGGCGCCGTTTGTGCCGATGTTCCGCGCGCCGGAGGCCGTGCCCAGGACCGTGTTGACCAGCCCCGCCGTCAGCACCACCTCCACCGCCAGGGCCGTCCCGCTGGTGAACCCCGCGCCCGGCACCGTCGCACCGAGCGCGCCGGCCGTCCCGAACATGCTCCGCAGGAACAGCGCGGCACCGATGCCTCCGATCACTTGTCCGACGATGTAGCCCGGGACTCTCTTCCAAGGGAAGTTGCGCCGCACCGCAAACGCCAGCGTGACAGCCGGATTCAAATGCGCTCCGCTCACGGCACCCATGAAGTAGATGATCGCCATTACCATGAGTCCGGGTGCCACCACGATCATGCCGAGGGTCACCCGGCCGCCGCTCACGGCCGCAACGACGTGGGCGCCGGCGGCGACCAGCACCAGCAGAAACGTGCCCCAGGCTTCCGCGAAGATCCGCCGCCACTCACGGGCGGGATTGAGGAAATCGTGTGTCACGGCCGGCGGCACCACACGTTCCTGTTGCGCCGCGTCCGGCCCGCCCCGCTCAGTCGGCTCCATGCCCACCTCCCGTTCGGTGCGCCGCCCGCACAGCGCGCCGGGACCGCGGTCTCGATCGACACCGGTCCAGGTTCACCCGAGCCTGCCGTTCGGACGAGCGTGAAATCGTTGCGCGGGCCCCCGTGGACTTCACGCTGCCCGTCTGCGGATCCTCGCGGCGCTACGGGGTGCGTTCGGCGCGCTGGCACACGCCGCACAGGCCGATGAGGTCGACCCGATGGCGCTTGACGAGGAACCCCTGCGGGCCGCGGGAGACGCCGGCGAGCGCCTCGAGAAGACACGCATCCGTGGCGTTCACCGCACCGCACTGCTCGCAGATCGTGTGGTCGTGGTGGCGGGTGGCAAGGCCGAACCGGGAGGTTCCGTTCACGTCGAGGCGCTCGACGATCCCGGCGGCCTCAAAGCGCTCCAGAATGCGGTACACCGTTACCTGTCCAAGCCCCGCCGTGCCGGCGCGCGCGCGCTCCCAGATTTCGTGGCAGGTCGCAACGTGCGGGCCGGCCGCGAGCGCGCGCAGGATGGCGATGCGCTGCGGCGTGACGCGCAGTGTACTCCGGTGCAGCGTCGCCAGGTGCTTGGCGTCCCGTGGGTCCGCGTGGCGGGCGCGCGTGGGCACGGGGTCCGTCAGTGTCGATGGGCGCCAGTGTCGTGGTCTGGCACGCGCGCCGACAGGGTGGGGGCGGACGCCGGGAGTGCCCTGGGCGCTCGAAGCCGAGGCCCGACGAGGCGCGCGCCCAGGTAGATCGCAAAGCTGAAGGTGGCGACGAAAAAGCTGACCGGCCACGACGTGTAAATCGCCGCCGTGATGCCGCCGAGCGTGACCACCAGGCAGATCACGACGCTCAGCAGCGTCGCCACCGCGGGGTTGGCGGTGAGGCGCTGCGCCGCCCCGGCCGGGGTGATCAGGAGCGTCACGATCAGGAGGACGCCCACCACCTCGACAGCCTCCGTGACCGCGAGCGCCAGGATCACCAAAAACACGGCCGACAGGAGGCCGATCGGTACGCCGCGGGCCGCCGCGACCTCAGGATCGACGCTCGCGAACCTGAGCGGGCGATAGATCACGGCGAGGGCCGCGAGCGCCACGACCGCCACGACCGCGGACCGGACCACGTCGCCGAGGCTCACGGCCAGGATCGTCCCGAACAGGATGCTGAACGCCTCGGTCGCGTACCGGGTATAGAGGGTCAGGAACAGGACGCCGAGCCCGAGCCCGAATGCGAGGACCGCTCCGATCGCGATGTCGCGCTCACGCAGGCGCACGCCGAGGACGCCGATCGCGAGCGCCGTCACCAGGGCGGCGACGAGGACGCCGACCTCCGGCGAGGCGTCGGCCAGCACCGCGCCGGCCGCCCCGGTGAACCCGACTTCCGCGAGCCCGTGGACCGCGAACCCCATGTTGCGCATCACCACGAACGGACCGACCACGCCCGTCATGATCGCGGTGATCACGCCCGCCATGAGGGCCTGGTGCACAAACGGGTACTGCCACAGGTCCGTGTTCATTCGGGCACCGGCGCGTAGTCGGGCAGGGCCGCGTGGCTGCCCAAGTCGGCCCCCAGAATCACGACCCGCCCGCGGTGCTGCAGCACGTCGACCGGCGTGCCGTACAGCCGCGTCAGCGTCTCCGAGGTCAGCACTTCGGCCGGCGTGCCCGCCGTCCATCGGGCGCCCGCGAGGAGCAGCACGCGGTTGACCTCGGTGAGGACCGGGTTGATGTCGTGCGTGACGAACAGTACGGTGGCGCCCCGCCGGCGGTTCCAGTCGGCGATCAGCTCGACGATCCGCTGCTGATAGTGGAGATCGAGGCTGTGGAGCGGCTCGTCGCACAGCAGCAGATCGGGGTCGCCGATCAGCGCCTGGGCGACCCGGACCCGCTGCTGCTCTCCTCCCGACAACTGGCCGACGGGCGCATCGGCATACGTGCGGGCTCCGACGAGGTCCAGCATCTCATCGACCCGCCGCGTTGTCGCGCCGCGCCGCAGTGCGACACCCCAGCGGTGGCCGTCGAGCCCCCACGCAACGAGGTCCCGGGCGCGCACGGCCAGGTCCGGATCGAACCCCCGGTGCTGCGGGACGTAGCCGATCGCGGGGTTGCCCGGGCGCGGGGGCTGGCCCGAGACCAGCGCGGTGCCGGACTCGAGGCGCTGCAGCCCAAGGAGGACCCGCAGCAGCGTCGTCTTGCCCGCGCCGTTCGGCCCCATCACCGCGACGAACTCGCCGGCGTTCATCGTGAAGGACAGGTCGGTCCAGATCGGCCGCCCTCCGGCATGGACGGTCGCGTGCTCCAACCCGACCGCGGCGGTCTGCCCCACGCTCACTTCACTCCGCTGAGCGCCGCGTCGATCTCGTTCAGCTGGGTGAGCTGCCACTGCTGGAAGCTCTGGCCGATCGGCTCGGTTTCCGAGACCCCGACCACCGGGATGCCGAGCTCCTTGGCGCGCTTCTGCACGTTCGTCGTGATCGGGGTGACGGTCTGCACGTTGTAGAGCAGGATCTTGATCTGGTGGGTCCGGTACTGATCATCGTTCTGCGCGATCGCCGAGGCCGGCGGCTCGGTGCCGTCTTCGATCGCTTTGACAAATGGTTCCGGCGTGAGCACGTTGAACCCGATTGCCTCGGCCATGTAGCCAAAGACGGGCTCCGTGAACGCGACCGGCACCCCCCCGTACTTGGCGTGCATCTCCGCGATCTTCTGATGCAGCGGGCCGAGCGACGTCAGGAACTGACCGAGCCAGTCGTGGTAGTACTGCGCGTTGGCCGGATCGATCTGGACCAGATCGTCGGTGATCGTCTGCGCCACCTTGGGCATCGTCGCCGGATCGTACCAGAGGTGCACGTTGTCGCCGGTCTTGTGCCCCATCAGCAACTGGACGTTGATGACCTTCCGGGTCGGATTCGGCGAGGCGTTCATCATCCGCGGCACGAAGTCATCATACCCCAGGCCGTTCATGATCACCAGGCTGGCGCGCGCGATTTCCCCCGCGTCGTTCGCGCTACTCTCGTACTCGTGCGGGTCGGCGTTCGGGTCGCTGATGATGCTGATGACCGTCACGTGGTTTCCGGCGATCTGGGACGTCACGTCGCCGTAGAAGTTTTCCCCCGCGACGATGACCGGCTTGGCGGCGGGCGGCGCGGCCGCGGCCGCGCCGCCGCGGACCCCCGCGGACGCCAGCCACACGGCTACGAACGCCGCCACGATGATCGCGGTCGTCTGTGTTCGTCCTCTCATCGTCGATCACGCTCCCTCTCTCGCGCCGCGTACGGCGCGGTGCGGGGCTGGCCGCCCGGTCGTTCAGAAGTAGTAGTCGATCTGCGCGCGGTACAACTGCAGCTGGTTGACCCCATTGATGTTGAGCGACCGCGCGAGGACCCAAAACTGCGCTTGGGTGGAGAAGGCGTACTGGAAGCCGATCTCCCCCTCGGCGATCGGCTGGCCGTTGGACTGGTTCTCGCCGCCGAAGTAGGTCGCGTACAACGTCAGCTTCTGCGTGGGTTGGATACTCATGGTCGCCGTGATCCCTTGGGCGTTCCCCGGGTAAATCGTGTCGTTCATCGGCGCGTCGGCCTCGGCCGAGCCGTACGGCGGGTAGAAGTTCTGCCCGTAGTTCAGGTAGCCTGTCTGCAGGCTCCAGTTGTAGTTGTCTGGAGGATTGATTTTCGTCATGTCTCCGAGGTCCCAGATCACGTTGAGCTGATAGCCGCTGTCGCTCGTGCCGAACACCGCGTCGTTCCACTCCGCATACTCCCCGTCCAGGTGGACGTAGCGGAGGATATCCGAGTCGAGGTACGCGCCCCAGCCGTTCCCGGCCGCCGGGCACGTGATCCCCGTGCCCGCCACCGAGGCGCAGTGGTAGCTCCCGGAGGTGAGCGTGTTCAGGTTGCCGGGGTTCATCGAGCCGCCGCCCGGTCCGTACACGTGCCACTGCCCGGCGTTGCCGAAGCCCCCGGGCCCGGGAGTGCTGTTCGCGGCCGTGATCGTGTTCCCCACGTAGTAGACGCCGATCCGGGTCCAGTAGTTGGCCTGGATGTTGACGTCGAAGCCGTAGGCGTCTTCCCCAAAGATATACGCGTCGCTCGGGAGGGGCACGCCGGGCTCGTCGGTGGTACTCCCGGTGGCTCCTTGCACGCGCGTGATCAGGGCCTGGGCTTGCAGGTCCAGCGCGTCGGGCAGATGCAGGGCGACCCGCAGGCCGTCCATGACGTTTACGCCGCTGTCGGCGGTGGAGTCGCTCCAGGTGGCCCCGGTGTCGTTCATCAACAGCCCGAAGGGGCCGAACTGGACCGGGTAGCAGTCGGCCATGCAGTTGGGCTGCGGGTTGGCGCCGAACCGTCCGAGCCACGTCTCGAGCGTCTTCGGCGCGACCGAGGTGCCCCACTGGCGCGTCCAGTCGAGGAACGCGCTGTCGAGGCTGCCGAACGCGCCGTTCCCGAACGCGGCGTTGGCGGGTTGGCTGCCGAACGCGGGCGGGTTGGTCGCGGTGCCGCTGTTGCCGCTGTTGAAGACCTGCAAGTTGTCCCCTTGCGTCATGACTGCCGCGATGAAGTGCAGATTGTTGGCGATAAATGGTAATCCGGTGGCGACGGTGATCGGCCCGGTTTGGGCCACCACGGCGCCGTCGAAGTTGAGCTTGAACTCGTACTGCGTGCCGTTCACGAGTGGGGCGGTCTCGGAGCTCTGGTCGGTGGTCAAGGGATTGCCGTTTATGCCCGTGGGGCTGCCCGCGCCCACCGCGCCCTGGGTGCTCCGGGCCACGCTTTCACGGAATCGCATCGTGCCCGTTACCCGTACGTGGTCGATGCTCGGTGCGATGGCCCGTAGTTCCTGTTCGGCCGCGGGCACGCGTATGGCAAGGTCCGCGAGTTCATCCTGCAGTTCGTTGACTAGCCGGAGGAGCAGGTCGATATCCGCCTGCGTCACCTGCGGCCCCGGGGGAGGGGGCGGCGTCCCCGCACGGGGCCCCGCCTGCGGGCGCTGCGGGGCGGGCAATTGACTTTCGATGGTCTCGACTTTTGCGAGGACGCGGGCCACGATCACGGCCATTTCGTCCCTGGTCATCGCGCGGTCGCCGCGAAACGTCCCATCGGGATAGCCCTGCACCAAGCCCGCCGCCGCGAGCTCCTCCACGGCGGCGTAGGCCCATGCCGGCACGGCGGACGAGTCCCTAAATGGCTGCGCAATCGCCGGGACGTTCCACGCAATCAGAAGTAGCCCGAGCACGATCCATCGAACGCATGCCCTCACCAAGCGCCCCCCCGTCCACTCATCGCCAGGATGATTGCACACAGCGCCTTAGACGACAGCGATCTCTAATTGTAAATTACTTACAACTACTAGTTCGTTACGCTAGCATGCTCCGGAGGGGATTGTCAAGCAACGGCGCGTTAAACCCGTGCGCATTGGTGCGCGAGCCCCGGGTGTGGGCGGCGCGAGGCCCCTGTCGGGCCGATGATGCCTGTAGGTCCTGGGGTGTGCGGGGTGGCGTGCGGGTTACGGGACGGCGGATCTTACAGGAATTGGTTCAGCCAGTACCCGAGCGCGGTGGCAAGAAGGACGACGCTCGTCGCGTAGACGATGGCCGTGCGCGCGCCCATCACGCGGGCGATCGGCCCGAGCGTTGACAGATTGGTGGCCACGCCTCCCACGAGCAGCACCATTCCGCTGCCGATGCCGGCGCCCTTATTGAGCAGGGCGCGCACCCAAGGCAGGGAGGCCAGGCTTTCCGTGTACGACACGCCGGCCACCGCGACCGCGACGAGCAGCCCCGCGACGCTGGTCTTCCCGAGCGGCCCGGAGAGAAAGCCGGACGGAATGAACGTTTCCGCGGCCGCGCCGAGCAGGATGCCGGCCGCGATCCAGGGCGCGATCTCTGCGGCCAATTGCAGTGCGAATCGGACACCTGCGACCGCTTTCTCCCACGGGTTCGAGAGGTCGAGCAGCGGGCCGCCCGGATCGAGGGCGGGGTCCGGCTCACCGCCGCAGCGATGTGCCAGGGCCGCGCCGTGCAGCGGGTGGTGTCCGTGGGGCGCGAGCGTGCGAACGGGCGCCGGCCAGCGCGCATCGAGCGTATCGATGACCGCGCCCGTGATGAACGCGACGCCCACGGCTGACAGCGACACCGCGAGCCCCGCGCGCCAGCCCAGGAAGATGACCAGCGCCGTAAGACCGTACCAATTGAACCAGGGGACCGCGATCAGGAACGCGCAGGCCGGTCCCCGACGGCTGCCGGACCGGTAGAGGGTAACCGCGGTGGGCACACCCGAGCAGCAGCAGAGCGGCGTCAGAAACCCCCAGGTCGAGGCGACGGCGTTGGCACGCACGACACTGCCGCCGAGGTGACGGGCGAGCGCCGGCTTGTTGACCACGGCGTTGAGCACGCCGGCCAGAAAAAATCCGACGAGTGCGACTTCCGCAAAGTTCCGCGCGAACTCTATGGCGGCGAGGAGAAACGCGTGGATCATGGGGCGATCACCGGGGGGACCGCGTCATGATCGGCGGGTCAGGTCCAGCGTCGGCCCGACGCGACGCCGGACCGCAGTGTGTGGCTGCATCTTGATCGCCAGACTCCGGCGGGTGCGTCAGTGCCGAACGCAACCACGCCCGCTTGTGGTGTGCCCCGTATGGGTGAGGCCCAGACGGATCGGCCTACACGAACGTATGTTGTACCACAGGTTCCCGGAGGCGCTGACGCGGGATCGCGGGAGGTAGCGGGGGCCCGAGTCGGTGCTAGAGCAGTCCGCGCCGCGCGGCCTCCGCGACGGCCTGCGCGCGGGTGCCAGCGCCGAGCTTGTTTAGGATCGAGCCGACGTGGAACTTCACCGTCCGCTCCGTGATCTCGAGCCGCCGGGCGATCGCTTTGCTCGACAACCCGTCGGCGACGAGGCGCAGCACCATCCGTTCTCGCCGGGTGAGCACCGTGGTGCGCGCCGGATCGCGCACCTGCGTCAGCACCGTCGCGGCGATCCGCGCGCTCAGGTATGACCCCCCGGCGTGGACCGCCCGAATCGCCCGTCCGATCTCCTCAGCGGTGGCGCCCTTCAAGAGGTAGCCGCAGGCCCCGGCGCGGAGCGCGCCGAGGACGCGCTCTTCCGTGTCGTACGCGGTGAGCACGACGACGCGCGCGCCTGGGGAGACCGCGGCGAGGCGGGGGATCGCGTCGACGCCGTCGACGTGCGGGAGTTCGAGGTCGAGGAGGATGATGTCGGGCCGGCCGCGCCCGGCCGCTTCGACCGCCGCTTCGGCGGACCCCACGGCCGCCATGACCTGAAAGTCCCGCTCGTCCTCGAGGATCGCGACGAGGCCTTCGCGGACCACGGGATGATCGTCGACGACGAGAATGCGGATCATCGGGACGCGTCGGCGTGCGGGCACGACGCGGTGATGACTGTCCCGCGGCCCGGGGTGCTGCGTACCCGCAGCGTGCCTCGCAGGAGCTGGGCCCGCTCGCGCATCCCCACGAGCCCAAGATGGCCTTCCCCGATGCGGCCGGGTGCGAAGCCGCGGCCGTTGTCGCGGACGATCAGGCGGACGCGGCACGCGCTCGCCCCGAGCGTGATCGTCGCCTCGGTCGCCTCCGCGTGCCGGCGCACATTGGTGAGGGCCTCCTGCGCGATGCGGAACAGCTCGGACTCGGTTCGCGCGGGGAGCCGCGGGACGCCGGACGCGTCGACCCGCACGCGGATCCCGCTTTCCGCGGTCACCGTCCGGGCCAGCGCGGCGAGTGCTTCCGGCAGCGGCCGTCCGGCAAGCGGGGAGGCGCGCAGATTCAGCACGGAGCCCCGGGCCTCCTCCAGGCTGGCGCGGGTGACGTCCAGCGCCCGCAGGATCCGCTGGCGGCTGCGCGCCGGATCGCGTTCGAGCTGGCCGACAGCCGCTTCCAGGTGGAGCGCAATCGCGGTGAGCGCCTGCGCAAGCGTGTCGTGAATTTCCCGGGCGAGGCGCGCGCGCTCCTCGGCCCGCGCCAGGCGGGCCGTTTCCTCGGCGAGGCGCGCGCGCTCGATCGCGATGCCCACCTGGTAGGCGATCGTCGAGAGCAGCCGCAGCTCGTCCGCGGTCAGCTGCCGCCACGACGGTCCCGTCACGTTCATGACGCCGAGCGGGGTGTCGCGGAAATACAGCGGAATGCTCGCGTGGTACGCGAGGCCTTGGGTCAGTTCGATGGCCTGGCGCTTCACCGCTGGCCGCAGACGGCTGCACTCCATCACATCGATGTTTTGCGGGGCGAGTTCGCCCGCCTGGAACTCGTCGAGGCACCAGCACGAGCGTCCCGTCATCCGCACGGGCGCCTGCAGGTACGGCGGCAGATCCTGCGCCGCCGCGTTGTAGAAGCGTCCGGAGTCGGGGTCTCGGAGCCAGACCCACCCCGTGCGCAGTCCGAGAAGCTCCGCCACCATCGCGAGTGTGCGCTCGAGCGCGCGCTGGACGTCGGGAGCGCTGTTGAGGGCTTCGGCGATCGCGTTCAGAATGCGCAGCTCGCGCGTGTGCCGGTCGTCCGCTCGATCCGACGGCGCGCCGACGGGTGCCCGGGCCGCGCGGGAACCGCGCGTACGCGTTGGGCCGGCGCCCTGTCCGTGCGTCCGGCGCACGGGCTGTCCACGCGGCGGGTCGGCGCGGGGGTGCGGCACGCGGGCGCTACAGGGTGGCCTGTTTGTACGCGCGCGCGAAGCGCGGGTCGTCGAGCCGAAAGCCGTCGGGGTTCGTGCCGCGCACGAGCGCCAGATGATACGCAAACAGCTGCAGTGGCACCGCACACGTGAGCCCGGCGAACGGTTCGGGCACGTGAGGGACGAGGCACGCGGCATCGTCGATCCGCCGCGCGGTGTCGTCGCCGACGACGAGCAGCCCCGCGCCGATCGTCCGCACCTGGGCCGCGAGTTCGGCGACGCGCCCCGCGGACGGGCCCTCTTGGGCGATCAAGACGAAGAGGTCCTCGGGATCGACACACTGGAACGGTCCGTGCAACATCGCTTCGACGCTCAGCCCCTCGGCCTGCAGGTACGAGGTCTCCTTGATCTTGAGCGCGATCTCGCTGGCGACGACCGCGCCCGGCCCTCCGCCGACCAACCAGACGCGTCGGCGCCCGGCGAGCGTCCGCGCGAGTGCCTCGACGCCGGGCTCCGTGGCGAGCGCCGCGCGCAAGGCGGTGGGGATGTCAGTTCGAAGGTATGCGGGCCCGAGCGGTCGGCGGCCCTGGCGGCGTCCGCCGACCCGGTCCGCGAGCGCCGCAAGCGCCGCCACGGAGCCCGTGTAGCTGATCGTGTGCGCGGACGACCGCTCCTGCGGTACGGTGCGCAGGAGCTGGTCCACCTCGGGGACGGCCGCGGTGCCGGCCTCGCCGGTGATCAGCGCGGTGGCGCATCCCGCCTCGCGGGCGCGCGCGAGCGCGGCGCCGGTGTAGCGTTTGGTGCCCCGGTGGCTCACGCCGACGACCGCGTCCCGTGGGCCGATCGGCGGCCCGTACAGCGCGAACTCGAACGCATGGATCGCTTGAACCGGAACGCCTCCCGCATAGGCCCGCATGAGATACTCGCCGATCTGCGCGGCGTGATAGGACGTTCCGATTCCGACGAGGAACACCCGCGCGGCCCCGGCCAGCCGCTCCGTGATCGCATCCGCGGAGGCCTCGACGCGGTCGATGACGCGCGCGAACGCCTCGGGCTGTCCGAGGATCGCATCGTGCATGAAATACGGGTGGCCGGTTCGTGGACCGGCGTCTATGCTCATCGTGGATGCCTCCAGACTGCCCGCGGGGTCTCGGGCGTCTCTCGAAGGCGTTCGCGCCCGTCGTGAGAGGTTCCCGCGGCGGGTACGGACGCCGGAAGCCGGGCGTTTATCGTGCGGGGGGAACGCGTTCGGGGAAAGCACGTCGGGGGAGCCGCACGCTCGCGCTCCCGAGTCAGTCCTCATTAGGGAGGGGGCGTCACGTGTGGCATAACATGTTCGTTCCGGAACTTTCGGTGGCCGAGAAGATTATTCGGCCGATCCTGGTGTACCTCTTCCTGGTCTTGGTCCTGCGTCTGGCGGGCCGGCGGGAGCTCGCCCAGCTCAACTCGTTCGATCTTGTCGTGCTCATGATGCTGGCGAATACCGTCCAAAACGCGACGATCGGGAACGATAACTCGCTGGTCGGCGGCCTCATCGGCGTCAGCGCCCTCCTGCTCGTGAACTACGTCGTGGTACGCTTGCTGTACGTCCGTCCCCGGCTTGACCGGTTGGTAGAGGGCGGGCCGACCCTGCTGATCAAGGACGGCAAGGTGCTCCGACGGAACCTCGCCAAAGAAGCGATCAGCGAGGGGCAGCTGATGGAGGCGGTTCGCAAGCAGGGGCTGGCCACGGTGGGGCAGGTGGCGGAAGCGGTGCTGGAAACGGGTGGCGTGATCAGCGTGGTGCCGAGCACGACCGCGGAGGAGCGGATGCGCCATCTTCACGAGACGCTTCAGCAGATCCAAGCGCAGGTGGCGGATGTCCACCGCTTGGTCGAGGCACGCGGCGCCGGTTCGTCCTAGTGCGGGCGCGTCGACGAGGGTCGCGGGAGAGGGGGATGGTGAGGAGCATGAACGGCGTCTCGACCGGTGTCACAGAGCTCGCCCGGGCGCGCCTCGTGCGCGCGGCGCGCGCCGCCCGGCGGCGCGCGTACGCTCCGTACTCCCGGTTTGCCGTCGGGGCGGCGGTGCTGGCCACGGACGGGACGATCTATGCCGGGTGCAACGTGGAGAACGCGTCGTACGGCTTGACCGTGTGCGCCGAGCGCGTCGCGGTCCACGCGGCGGTGGCCGCCGGCCGCCGCCGGCTCCGGGCGCTGGCGGTCGCCGGACCATCCGGCATCACCCCGTGCGGGGCGTGCCGGCAGGTGATGGACGAGTTCGGGGTGGAGACGGTGATCTTGGCCGCGTCGGGCGCGGCTCCGGAGTCCGTGGCCCTGCGGGAGCTCCTCCCGCGCCCGTTCATGACGCGCGCGCGTCGCGAGCGCGCCCGGAAGGCTCGGCGTGCCGGTCTATAAGGCCGAGGGAATCGTGTTGCGCCGCTACGCGATCGGCGAGGCGGACCGGACGATCACGCTGTTCACCCGCGAGTACGGAAAACTCCGGGCGGTCGCCCGCGGAACGCGCCGGACCGCGAGCCGGCTCGGCGGCCGGGTCGAGCCGTTTACCTACGCGCGGTTTCTGCTCGCGCGGGGGCGCTCGCTCGATGTGATCGCCCAGGTCGAAGTGATCCGGTCGTTCTCCGGGCTGCGCAGCGAGCTCCTCCGGTCGGCGTACGCGTCCTACGTCGCCGAGCTCGTGGACCGGTTTCTGCCTGAACGCGACCGGCAGGACGACGTCTTCGCGCTGATCCTCGACGTCCTTGGCGCGCTGGAACACTCTGGAGAGGATGAGGTGGAAGTCCAGACGCTGTGGTTCGCGCTGCGGCTGGCCTCGGATCTTGGCTACCGGCCCGAGGTGGAGGCGTGCGTTGCGTGCGGGCGCGCGCTGCCCCAAGATGCTGCTGGACCGGTCCGCGCGTGGGGCTTCAATCCGGCGCTCGGCGGTGCCCTGTGCCCAGAGTGCGCGGCCGGTGATGCGGCCGCGTCTCGCGTCACGCCCGGTGTGCTCGCGACCTGCGGGTTCCTCCTGCGGACCGCGACCGGGCAGGCCGCGCGTCTGCGCCTCCCGTTGACGTCGCGGCGTGACGTGTCGCGCCTTGTCCAGACGCATCTCGAGTACCATCTGGACGCGAAGCTGAAGGCCCCGTTGGTGATCGGTCGTTTGCGTGAGCCTCTGTAGCGGTCGCCCGTCGGGTTCAGTCGGCGCTTCGGCCGCGGCGCAGGTTTGATCGACCCGCGGAGTGACGCTTACCGATGCCTCGCGACTCGAGTACTCTTCCGCCGCGCACGGTCGGCACGAAGACGGGGGCGGCCCACTCGAGCGGACGCAGGGTCGAGAAGTGGTGTGCCGAGACGCCCCAGACTACCGAGGGTGGCCGCCCGCTCGGCGGCCGGCTCCATTCGGGCAGAGAGGGACATACGAGGTTCCGCCATTTCTCGCTTCACGCTGGCGAGGGTTGCTGCATCCCGTTGTTCCGCAGAACATCGCTTCCGCACACTTGCATTATGTCATGGACACCGCGACGATACAGTGCAATTTGGTACATCTCGCTCGTCCCCATCGTGGAGTGTTGTCGCACGTGCCGCGATGCTCGGCATATCTCCGCGCTCACGTGATGCGCGATCATCGGCATCGGCCGCACGCCCTCGGTGACCCGCACGCGCACGGCACCACGGCATCCGTACGTCGGTGACGGTGTGACGAATGGCACAGTCCCGACGCCCGCGTCCTGATACGCTCAGTCAGCACCGAATTGAACGCGGACGCAACGGGACGTGTGAGTGATGCGCGCGCGGACTCGGCGTGTGCACTGGTGGACGCGCGGGACGACGCGAGCGATTCCACGATCGACGTGTCAACGCATCGGTGGCACGCGCGCACCGAGCGCAGAGAGGAGATCGGGCGATGACTATCCTGTCATGGATTGTGGTTGGAGTGGTCGCGGGCTGGCTGGCGAAAATGATGATTCCGGGTGCGGGTCCCGCGGGGTTGCTTGGCGATATGCTGATTGGTATTGTCGGCGCGATTGTGGGCGGCTGGTTCTTCGGCTACTTTGGACACGCCGGCGTCACGGGCGTGAATCTCGGGTCCATCATCGTGGCGTTTGTCGGCGCCGTGGTCGTGCTCTGGTTGGCACGACAGATCGGCGGGAGGCGGTACGGCGGAGTGATCTAGTACTCCGGCAGCGATCAGTTCGCACCGCGAAGCTAACTTCGAGACCTCTTGTGCGCATTGGTCGGTGACCGTAAGCATCGGGGCGGCGTCCGGCACGCCGCCCCGGTCTCGTCATTCCGGGCCCACACGGACGTTTCCGGCTGCGCATGAGGCGCGGCGGGGATGGGTCGTTCCGGCGGGTTGTCCCCGGAGGCGGCGCGGAACACGGCTGAATCGCGAGCGGAGCGCTTGGGAAGCTACCCGTGCGCCACCGGATGGTCTGACGGCGCAATCGCGCGAAGGCTCGACCGGGTGGCGTAGGGGGGGAGTGGGTCCGCAGACTAGGCTCCGCGTCATGCCGCGAAGCCTAGTCTGTGCCATCCTGCGGTTACTTGCCTTCCTGTTGGACGATCCGTAGGGCTTCGGTGTGAGTGATCCAGAGATTGGTCTGCTCGTACGAGACGTACCGCAGATAACCGGCCAGCGACATGAAGTCCGCCTGTGCCGTAAACGGAGTCAGGTTCGTGACGTTTGCATACTGCTGGGCCGACGCCGCCCCCATGCAGGCTGCCGAGATCATCAGGGCACCGAGCATCACGACCGTCGTCTTCCGCAAGAATCTCATTGGGTTGTCCTCCTCGTCGCGAGACTTGTACGAACGATCCTTCACAAAAGCGTAGCACAGCCCGGGCACGAGGACTGTGCGAAATGATACAGGCCGCCAGCGGCACCGCGCCGATGACGGTCCGTCGTAGTGCCGCGCCCTACTCGCGTAAACGAGGTTTGGGGAACTTGTCGTAGAGCACGACATTGACGAGCGAACTGTGGACGCTCAGCCCACCGTTATACTTGATGAACCCGAGTTTTCTGAACTTGTTCATGAAGAAATTCACGCGTTCTCGAGTGGTGCCGATCATCTCCGCCAGCGTTTCTTGACTGATCTTGGGTACGGGCATCGTCGTGCTGTCAACGGTGGCGACGCGCGAGAGCAGCAGGAGAATCCGCGCCAAGCGCTTTTCACTCGAATTGAAGAGCTGGTCGACCAAGTCCTCCTCAATCCGAACATTGCGGGCCAGCAGATACGCCATAAACAGTTCTGAGAATTTGGGCTGCTCATGTAACAGGCGGACGATCGTCTTCTTCTCGATTTTCAACACGGAGCCATCGCTCATCGCGGTGGCCGTCGCCATACGAAGGGGCTGGCCCGCGAGGGTGCCCTCGCCGAGGAAGTCGTCGGGCCCCAGCATCGCGATCACGGCTTCCTTTCCCTGCTGGGAGACCACCATCAGCTTGACCTTGCCGCTGAGCAGGTAGAACACGGTGGCGGCCGGTTCTCCTTGCGAGAACAGCGTATCTCCCTTTCGGAACGTGACCACGGTTCGTCCGGGTCCGGTCTTTGCGAGAAATGGTCTGAGATCGAACGCAGGTGCCGTAGCGCTGGCCATGTCGCGACCTCTGGTGTGAGGACATGGGTGCGGGGCGCCCCTCTGTCGTGGCGCCTCTTCTATCATATACCATATACCATCTCTCGGCGACCGTTCGGACAGCATGGTAGTGTACGGTATTGTGTGTAAAAGCAGGAGCCCGAAAAGAGAGGGCGTACCCCGACCTGACCAACCATAAGGAGGGATACGCCCATGGCCAGTGTGCGACCACTGACCGATCTCACCGTAGCCGATCTCTGGAAGGAGGTCAAGGATGAAGCGACCCTGTGGGGGGATGTCTCCCGAGAGACGCTCCGCACGGTCAAGCTCTTGCTGGAGAACCGGATGCATGACGAGTTGATCAACCATCTGAATGCCGGCCGGTACACTCGGAATCCGGACCGGCAGGGGTATCGGAATGGCGTCTACCGCCGCCGCTTGGTGACGACGTGGGGCACCATCCCCGATCTCCATATTCCCCGGGCCCGCCAGAGTGGGTTCCAGCCCTCGGTGCTCGGCCGCTATCAGCGCCGCACCAGTGACGTCAACGCGCTCGTCCGCGCGGTCTTCCTCGGCGGCCTCTCCACCCGCCAGGTCGGGCCCGTCCTCGCCAAGCTCCTCGACGATGTCGTGAGCCCCACGACCGTCTCGACGATCACCCGGGCCTTGGATCAAGCCGCGGCGGCCTTCCACCACCGGACGCTGGACGATCACTATCAGTATCTGTTCCTCGACGCCGTCAGCCTCCGGGTGAAAGGGCTCGCGGGGAGCAAGCGCCGCTTGATTCTCGTGGCCTACGGCATTCGGCCGACCGGGCAGCGGGACCTGATCGACTTCCGGCTGGCCCGCTACGAGACCCAAACCACCTGGGAAGCCTTTCTCACGACGCTGGCCTGCCGCGGGTTAGTCGGGAAGCAGTTGCAGCTGATTACGACGGACGGCCAGCGGGGCCTCCATGCCGCCCTCGATTTGGTCTATTCGGACGTCCCGCGCCAAGCGTGCTGGGTCCATGTCCTCCGCAACGTGGCCAATCGGCTGCGGGTCAAGGACCGGGACGCGTGTCTGCGCATGGCGCGCCGAATCTATCAGGCGCCGACCGCCCACGCCGCGCGCCGCCTCCTGCGCCAGTGGGTCCAGGCCTGGCAGGCCACCGCCCCCGCGGCGGTCGCCTGTCTGACGCGCGAGGAGGACGCTCTGCTCAGCTTCTATGCCGTCAACGAGGCGGACTGGCGCCGGGTGCGCACGACGAACGCGATTGAACGGGTGTTTCGCGAAGTCCGCCGGCGCACGCGCCCCATGACGTGCTTCACGAACGTGGCCAGCTGTGATCGGATTATCTATGCGATCGTTCAGGCTCTGAATGTCCGGCAGGCGAGGCGCTCTCTCTCACGGGAATTTACACAAAACACTTGACACTACCGACAGCAGCGCGAGATGACAACCGAGCGGGTGTCGCGACGGGTCCGCACGGCGGGGTGCGCAGAGACGGTCAATCTCCAGCGCCCGTCACCCTTGACGCCATGGGCGATCGCGGCGCTGCACCGGTCTGCGGCCGTCGAGGCCGATCACGGTGCCGTTGGCGCCAGGCCGACGTTGCCTGTTGCCGGAGCCGTGCCGTCGGGGTAATCTTGTAGACGCGGACCGTTTGGGAGTGACCGATCCCGCTCCAAACGGCGGCCAGTCGCTGGAGGTGGTTTCTTTGGAGATCGACATCGAGCGAGTCCAGCGGGCTCTCGGGCACTTCGGCGCCGCGATGGAGGAAGCGCAGAAAATCGTGCGTCCGGGACCGTCGGGCGCCGTGCGCATTCACACCGACGATCGGGTCATCGAACTGCCCCTGACCTGGGCCGTGGCCGGCCTCGCGGCGTTTGCGATCGCCACGATGCTGAGTTCGCTGCCGCTGCGGCGCGAGCGAGAGGAAGAGCCGATCGGGATCGGCTAGGGCATCTCGACCCACCCCCGTTCCGCGGTGCCTCCGCGCGGGGACCCGGACAGCCGCAGGAGGCCCTCATGACTTTTCAGGACCTCATTCTGGCCCTGGAGCGGTATTGGGCCGCTCAGGGATGTGTCATCGCGCAGCCGTACGACGTCGAGGTCGGCGCCGGCACGATGCACCCGGCGACATTCTTGCGCGTGCTCGGCCCGGAGCCGTGGAAGGCCGCGTACGTGCAGCCGAGCCGCCGGCCGGCCGACGGCCGGTACGGGCAGAATCCGAATCGTCTGTTTCTCCATCACCAGTACCAGGTCGTGCTCAAGCCGTCTCCCGACGACCCCCAAGACCTGTACCTTGGCAGCCTCGCCGCGCTCGGGCTTGCGCTGCGCGACCACGATCTCCGGTTTCTCGAGGACGACTGGGCCGATCAGACCCTGGGAGCGGCCGGGGTGGGGTGGCAAGTGTTTCTCGATGGGCAGGAAATCAGCCAGTTTACGTATTTCCAGCAGGCCGGCGGCCTCGAGCTCCCGGTCGTGCCGGTCGAGCTGACCTACGGGTTGGAGCGCATCGCGCAGTTTGAGCAGCGGAAGGCCAGCATCTTCGATCTCGAGTGGGCGCCGGGCGTCACGTACGGAGAGATTCGGCGCGACGACGAGTTCCAGCACTCCACGTACGCGTTCGAAGCCGCCGACGTCGCCACCCTGCGCCAGGAGTTCGACGCGAGCGAGCGCGAGGCTGCCCGGCTGCTTGGACAGGGCCTGGTCGTTCCGGCATACGAGCACGTGCTGCGCTGCTCGCACACGTTCAATCTGCTCGACGCACGCGGCGCCGTCGGCGTCGCTGAGCGGGCCAGCCTGATGGCGCGGTGCCGGACGCTCGCCCGCGGCTGCGCCGAGCGCTACCTCGCCCGCCGGGAGGAGCTCGGCTGGCCGCTCCTCGGCACTCCCCACCATGTCGCCTGAGGCGCGCGCCGCGCGGCGGCTCGTGTTTGAGATCGGCACGGAAGAGCTGCCGCCGCAGGCCGCGTGGGACGGCGCCCGTCAACTGCGGGATGCGGCCGAGGCCGAGCTCAGGTCGGCGCGGATCGCGACGGGGAACGTCACGGCGTACTCGACTCCTCGGCGGCTCGTGCTCATCGCCGAAGGGGTGGCGGCGCGTCAGGCGGATCTGGTCCGCGAGGTCCGCGGTCCCGCCGTCAAGGTCGCGTTCACGCCCGACGGACGCCCGTCCCCGGCCGCCGAGGGATTTGCGCGCGCGCAGGGGGTGGGTGCCGGCGCGCTCGAGCGCCGCGCAACCCCCCAGGGCGAGTACGTCTACGCCGTTCGCCGGGAGCCCGGCGCGCCGACGGTCGCCGTGCTCGCCGAGCTGCTGCCGAAGCTCGCGGGCGGGCTGTCGTTCTCGAAGCCGATGCGCTGGGGGACGGGGACCGTCCGGTTCGCGCGGCCGGTCCGGTGGCTCGTGGCGCTGTTCGGCCGGCAGGTCGTGGCGTGCGAATTCGCCGGGGTGCGCGCGGGACGCAAGACGCGCGGCCATCGCAGCCTGCACCCGAGGCCGATCAGCGTCCCGGACGCCGCCGCCTACGACGATGCGCTGCGCGGCGGGTCGGTCCTGCTGGACCCTTCCGAGCGGCGGGAGCGCATCGTGAAGGCCGCCCGCGACGAGGCCGCGGCCGTCGGGGGGCACCCGGTGCTGGACGAGGAGCTGCTGCACGAGACTGTGCAGCTCGTCGAGCTGCCCATGGTGTTTGCCGGTCGGTTTGCGGACGACTTCCTCGAGCTCCCGCGCGAAGTGCTGATCACGGTGATGCAGCATCACCAAAAATACTTCGCGATCGAGGACGCGCACCACACGCTGATGCCCGCGTTTCTCGCCGTGCGCAACGGTGACGCGCGCGGGCTCGAGATCGTGCGCGAGGGCAACGAGTGGGTGCTGCGGGCGCGCCTGGCCGACGCGCGCTTTTTCTTCGAGGACGACCGCAAGCGGACGCTCGCGGATCGCGTGGCGAGCCTCGCCGGTCTGGTATTTCTCGAGAAGCTGGGCACGATGGCGGAGAAGACCAACCGGCTCGCGGAGCTGGCACGCGCGCTCGGACCGCGTCTCGGACTCGACAGCGCGGCCGTCGCGATCCTCACCCGAGCCGCGCACCTCAGCAAAGCGGACCTGGTCACCCAAATGGTGCGGGAACTGCCCGAGCTGCAGGGGATCATGGGCGGCATCTACGCCCGGCTCGACGGGGAGCCCGAGGGGGTCGGGGACGCGATTCGGGACCAATACCTGCCGCGGGGGGCGGACCTGCCCCGCACGGCCGCCGGCGCGTCGCTCGCGCTCTTGGACAAGCTCGACACGCTCGTCGGGGCGCTGTCGGTCGGTCTCGTGCCGACCGGGTCCCAGGATCCCTACGGGCTCAGGCGCGCGGCCAACGGCATCATCGCGATCGTGCTCGCGCAAAACATCCGCCTCAGCCTGGCCGTCATGTGCCGGGCCGCGCTCGCGGCGTACGGGGTCACCGACGCGGCGCGGCAGGCCCACGTCGAGACGGAGACGCTGGTCTTTCTTCGGCAGCGGCTGCGGACCGTGCTGATCGAAGAGGGGATCAGTTACGACGTGGTAGACGCGGCGCTCGAGGCGAGCGCGAGCGGCCCGTTCGCGCCGGCTCCGATCGACCCGCAGGACGCCGTGGCGGCCGCCGCGCGGGCGCGGGCGCTCGCGGCGTTTCGGAGGCGGCCGGAGTTTGCCGGCCTGTACGCCGCGTTCGACCGCGCATCCCGCATCGTGCCGAAGGGATTTGTGGGGGAGCCGCAGGCGGAGTTGATCCGCGTACCTGCGGAGCAGGGACTGCGCGAGGCGGTCCACTCGATCGGGCACGCGCTCGGCGCCATCTGGCAGCGGGGTGGCGCGTCGGCCGCCTCCGGTGAGGACGCGGACGCGCTGTCTGGGCGGTATGAGGCGACGCTCGCGAGGCTTTCCGGCGCGGCCCCCGCCGTCGATCGGTTCTTCACCGACGTGCTGGTCATGGACCCCGATGAGGCGGTGCGCCGGAACCGGCTCGCGCTGCTTGCCGAGGTGGTCGACCTCGTCCGTCCCTACGCGGACCTGACCCGTGTGGTCGTCGGGGACGCCAAACCCGCCACATCTGCCTAACCCCGTCTGTTAGACTACTAGTGGTACGAGTCTATAGTGTGTGACACAAGGTCGTGTCCTGTGCGCGTGCCTGCACGACGCGGGGCCGGCGAGGCGGTATCGCTGGAACAAGGACTCGCACCACTAGGAGACTGAGATTTTCCACGGGAGAGGTGACTCCATCATGGCAGTTGGTACTCGGGTGAAGACCACCCGGCGTCGCGCACCGGCGGTGCGGGGCGGCGGTAAAGCCGCGGCACGGCCGAAGGGCCTGGCGCACAAAGCGATTTGGGTATTCACGGCAGGCAACGCGTCCATGCGCGAGCTGCTCGGCGGCAAGGGCGCGGGTCTCGCCGAGATGAGCCGGGTCGGGCTTCCCGTGCCGCCCGGGTTCACGATCACGACCGAAGTCTGCAACCTCTACAACGCGCAGGGCCGTAAGTTCCCGCCGGGGCTGATGGACGACGTCCGCCGGGCGCTCGGGGTGGTGGAGAAGAAGATGGGGAAGCGGTTCGGCGATCCGGCGAACCCCCTGCTGGTCTCCGTCCGCTCCGGGGCGCAGTTCTCGATGCCGGGCATGATGGACACCGTGCTGAACCTCGGCCTCAACGAGGAGACACTGCGGGGCCTCGCCGCCCTCACCGGCGACGAGCGCTTTGCGCAGGACGCGCACCGGCGGTTCGTCCAGATGTTCGGGAAGATCGTGCTCGACATCCCCGGTGAGAAGTTCGAGGCGATCATCGAGGCGCACAAGCGGCGCGTCGGCGCGCACGTGGACACGGACCTCAGCGCCCAGGACCTGCGCGAGATCGCGCGGGCGTTCGTCGAGCTGATCCGCCGCGAGCGGTCGGTCGAGTTCCCGACGGACCCCTGGGCCCAGCTCGAGATGGCGATCCGCGCGGTGTTCGATTCCTGGATGGGGAAGCGCGCGGTCGACTACCGCAATTACAACAAGATCCCGCACGACCTGGGCACCGCCGTGAACGTGCAGGCGATGGTGTTCGGGAACATGGGCGACAACAGCGCGACCGGCGTCGCGTTCACCCGCAATCCCGCGACCGGCGAGCGGGTGCTGTATGGCGAGTACCTGCCGAACGCCCAGGGCGAGGACGTGGTCGCCGGGACCCGGACGCCGCACCCGATCTCGCAGATGCGGACCGAGATGCCGAGCGTCTATGCGCAGTTTCAAAAGGTCGCCGAGATGCTTGAGCGGCACTACAAGGACGTGCAGGACCTCGAGTTCACCGTTGAACGCGGAAAGCTGTGGATGCTGCAGACCCGCAGCGGGAAGCGGACGGCCCAGGCCGCGGTCAAAATCGCGGTCGACATGGTGCGGGAGAAGCTGATCTCCAAGGACGAGGCGCTGCTCCGCGTCGAGCCGGACCAGATCTACCAGCTGCTGCTGCCGCGCTTTGATCCCGAGGACAAATCCGCCGCCGAGCGCGAGGGCAAGCTGCTGACGAAAGGGCTCAACGCCTCGCCGGGGGCCGCGACCGGCGTCGCGGTGTTCGATCCGGACGCGGCGGTGGAGATCGGGCAGCATGGGAAGGCGGTCATCCTCGTCCGGCCCGAGACGAACCCCGACGACGTGCACGGGATGCTCGTCGCCCGCGGGATTCTGACCGCGCGCGGCGGCGCCACCAGTCACGCCGCGGTGGTCGCGCGGGGGCTGGGGAAGCCGTGCGTCGCCGGCGCAGAGGCGATTCGCGTGGACCCGCAGGCCGGCCAGTTCAGCGTCAATGGCCAGGTGGTGCACCAGGGTGATGCGATCTCGATCGACGGCACCACGGGCGAGGTGTTCGGGCGCGCGATCCGGACGATCGACCCGGACGTGAGCAAGGACCGCGACCTGCAGACCCTGCTCGGGTGGGCGGACAAGACGCGGCGGCTCGGGGTGTGGGCGAACGCGGACTACCCTCGGGACGCGGAGCGGGCCCTCGCGTTCGGGGCGGAAGGGGTCGGGCTGTGCCGGACGGAGCACATGTTCTTCGAGGAGGACCGGCTTCCGATCGTCCACCGGATGATCCTCGCGGAGACCGATGCCGAGCGGCAGCAGGCGCTGGACGAGCTGCTGCCGATCCAGCGGAAGGATTTTGTCGGCATCCTGCGGGCGATGCGCGGAAAGACCGTCGTGATTCGCCTGATCGATCCGCCGCTGCATGAGTTTCTCCCGCAGTACGACGACCTGCTGGTCGAGGTGACCGAGCTGCGGGTCCGCGGGAACGACCCGGCGAAGCTGGCGGAGAAGGAGCGTCTCCTGCGCGAGGTCGGCAAGATGCGCGAGCAGAACCCGATGCTCGGCCTCCGTGGGATCCGGCTCGGGATCCTGTTCCCAGGGATCATCGACATGCAGGTGCGGGCGATCCTCGAGGCGGCGTGCGCGCTGGCCAAGGAGGGGGTCCGCACGCACCCCGAGATCATGGTGCCGCTGGTGGGCCACGTGAACGAGTTGAAGCTCGTCGAGGACCGGGTGCGCCCGCTGGCGGACAAGGTGATGGCCGAGCAGGGCGTGCGGGTTAAGTACAAGTTTGGCACGATGATCGAGATCCCGCGCGCGTGCATCGTGGCCGACGAGATCGCGCAGGTCGCGGAGTTCTTCTCGTTCGGCAGCAACGACCTGACGCAGCTCATCTTCGGCTTCAGCCGGGACGACGCGGAGGGCAAGTTCCTCCTCCAGTACGTCACCCAGAAGATCCTGCCCGAGAACCCGTTCCAGGTGCTTGATGTGAAGGGTGTCGGGGCGATGATCGATCTCGCGGTCCGGCTCGGGCGCGGGACGCGCTCGGATCTGGAGCTCGGCATCTGCGGGGAGCACGGTGGGGATCCCGCGAGCGTGGAGTTTTGTCACCGGGCGGGGCTCAGCTACGTCAGCTGCTCGCCGTACCGCGTGCCGACGGCCCGGTTGGCGGCCGCCCAGGCGGTCCTCAAGGAGAAGAAGACGCGCGCCGCCCGCGACAAGTAGCAAGACCGTTACGGCCGCGGGCCGCGGCACGGGGGGACGAGGGCCGATGACGCCGCGCGAAGTGACCGAGGCGCTGGAGGACCAGACGCTGTCGCCGTGGGGCGCGCGGAGCGCGCGGTCGCGCGGGCGCGTGCGCCCCGAAGCGCCGGATCTGCTCCGGACCGCCTTTCAGCGCGACCGCGATCGGGTGCTGCACTCCAAGGCGTTTCGCCGGTTGATGCACAAGACCCAGGTCTTTCTCGCTCCGGAAGGCGACCACTACCGCACCCGGCTGACGCACACGCTGGAGGTCGCACAGATCGCGCGCACGATCGCACGCGCGATTCGGATCAACGAAGACCTCACGGAGGCGATCGTGCTGGCGCACGACCTTGGCCATCCGCCGTTCGGGCACGCGGGGGAGGAGGAGCTGGACCGGCTGATGGCCGGTTACGGCGGGTTCCGCCACGACGTGCAGAGCCTCCGGATCGTGGAACTGCTCGAGCATCGGCGCACGCAGGCCGGAACCTACGAGGACGGCCTCAATCTGACGTGGGAGGTCCGCGACGGCATCGGCGGCCACTCCAAGGGGCGGCGCGATCTTGAGGTGCTGCCGGCGATCGAGGAGGCGCTGCCCGAGGCGATCCCGGACACGGTCGAGGGGCAGCTCGCGCGCGTGGCCGACCGCGTCGCGTACGTGCACCACGATACGGACGACGCGATTCGCGCCGGATTGATCGACGAGCGCGACGTACCCATCGGGGTCCGCCGCATCCTCGGGGAGACGCGCGGCCAGTGGATCAACGCGACAGTGGTCGATATCGTCCAGCAGTCGACCGGGACGCCGCGCCTCGGCATGAGCGAGCCGGTGCGGGTCGCGATGAACGAACTTAAGGAGTTTCTGTTCGTGGTGGTGTACCAGGGGTCCGCGGCGAAAGCGGAGGTCGGGAAGGCGCAGCGCCTCATCGCGGATCTGTTCGAGCATTTTGTCGCGCATCCCGAAGAGGTCACGGCGGACTCCCGCCGGCTCCTCGATGAAGGGCGCGAGTCGGTCCACCGCACCGTGTGCGACTTCCTCGCCGGTATGACCGACCGGTTCGCGATCCGCACGCGCGAGCGGCTGTTCGTGCCGCGCGCGTGGAGTGGTTAGCAATGACGTCTCCGGGAGTGGGCGGCAGAGGAGGGGCCGCCGCGAAACATCCCGCACCGGCGAGGCGGGCGCGGTCGGGCTGACCGGCGCGACGAGCGCGCGGCCGACGCAGCGTCGCCGGGCGGGCGCTCGCTGGTTTTGGGAGAGCACCGTCGGGGTGCACGGCGTCGGGGACGGCGCCGGAGGATCCCACACCGAACGTTTCGGAGGAGGTGGTCCGAGTGTCGGCACGATACTCTCGCCGCAAGGTGTTGACGCTGGCAGGCGCGGCCGCGGGCGGCGCGTGGGTGTCGCGTAATCTCCTGACGCCAACCCGCGGGTACGCGCAGTCGAGTCCGACCGAGCTCGTGCATTGGAGCTGGTATTCGGCATCTGACAACGCGGACTGGGGCAAACTGATCGCGAGCTTCAACGACGCGCACAAGAGTCAGGGCGTGCAGATTCGACAAGAGTTCGTGCCGCTCGACACGTACGGCACGAAGCTGTTGGCGGCAGCGGCCACCGGGAATGCGCCCGACTTCGGCACCGCGGAGAACGGACTGACCGCGCAGTGGGCCAAGCAGGGCGTGACGGTGCCGATCGAGGAGCCGCTCAAACAGGCGGGGCTGGATCTGTCCGATTTCGACCAGCGGTACCTGGACGTGTGCACGTATTACGGAAGTCTGCAGATGCTGCCGATGGACGTCTCGAGTATGGCGGTGCTGCTCAACGTGGCGTACGCGCGCGCCGCCGGGCTCGATGTCAGCAAGCCGCCACAAACCGGCGCCGAACTTCTGGAATGGGCGCAGAAGATGACCGTCCGTCAGGGGAGCACCGTCTCCCGGTCGGGATGGATGATGACCGGTTCCGGCGCCCTGCCGCTGGTCATCTGGAGCGTGGTCGCGTATCAGATGGGCTTTCGCCGTGCCAGCCCGGACTTGAAGAAGGCTGGCGTGAATCCAGAGGCAGGCGCACAGGCGGCGCAGTGGGTGCTCGACATGTTTGACAAGTACATGGTGTCCACCCGGGCGGTCGCCGACGCCGATCGATACCGGGCGTTCGGGGCCGGCGAAGCGGCGATGTTTTTCACCGGTCCGTGGACGATCAGCGGATACGCGAGCGCGAAGCTGGACTTCCTTTCGTTTCCCATGCCGAAGATCGGCAACGAGCGGGCGACGTTTTATTCGGCCGACGGCGTCGAGATGTACGTCCAGAAGGACACCGGGCGGTATAAGGCCACCGCGCAGGCCATCAAGTGGCTGTCGGACAACAGTGTGCCGTGGGTCACCACCGGGCGCGTCGATTCTCCGCGCAAGTCGATCCGGGCGAGTAGCGCGTTTCGCAACGGCGGGTGGCCGAACGCGTACAAGGCGGGGTTTATCGAGGGGCTGGCTGACGCACAGGTTACGGATATACCCCTCGTGTCGGCGACAGACTTTACGGTCTACACGTCGACCGGGCTGGCGGCAAAGACGATGGATCAGGTCTGGGGGAAACAGATGCCGGCGAGCGCCGCGATCAGTTCCCTCACGCAGAAGTGGCAGGCCGACCTCAACGCGGGTTGACCGCTTCGTAGGCGCCCCCGCCCGGCGCGGGGCGGCCCGCACGGGTGGGGGGTGGGGCACCGTGCGGCGGCGGGTACGTGGAGGCGGCTCGTGACGGGACGGCGGGTCTGGACGTTCCTGTGCGTCGGCCTCGTCGTGTGGATGTGCGCCGACGGCGGGCAGGCGGCGGGCGACGCCGCGCGTGGGTCGAACCTCTATCCCGCCGCGCAGTGGGGCCGCGTGACACCCGAGGAAGCGGGGTGGTCCGCCGAGACGGTGGCGGAGGCGCAGGCGTGGTCCGCGCGCGTCGGATCGACGGCGGTCATGGTCGTGCAGCACGGCCTGGTGGTGGCGTCGTGGGGCTCCGTCTCGGACAAACTCGACCTGCATTCAATTCGCAAAAGCCTGCTCAACGCCCTGATCGGGATCGCGGTCCGGGGTCATGAGATCACCCTGACCGATACGCTCGCGCGGCTCGGGATCGACGACACGCCCCCGTCGCTGACCGCGGCGGAGAAGCAGGCGACGATCGCGGACCTGCTCGAAGCCCGTTCGGGTGTGTATCACGCGGCCCTCTACGAGACGGCTGACATGGCGGCCAGCCGGCCGCCGCGCGGGAGCCACCCCCCCGGGACCTTCTGGTATTACAACAACTGGGACTTCAACGTGCTCGGCACCATCTATGAGCGCGCCGCGGGCGCAACGATCTTCAACGCCTTCGCCGTGCGGATCGCCGCGCCGATCGGCATGCAGGACTATACCCCGCTCGACGGACGCTACGTGACCGGAGCGGCGTCCGATTACCCCGCCTATCCCTTCCGGATGAGCGCCCGGGACTTGGCGAGATTTGCGCTCCTCTACCTGCGCCACGGCGTGTGGCGGGGCCGCAGCATCGTTCCGGCCGGCTGGATCGACGCCAGCGCGACCGCCTATTCGGTCGATGAACGCGGCTTCGGCTACGGGTATCTCTGGTGGACCGGCCCCGCGGACCGCGGTGTTCCCGCGATCGGTCTGCCTGCCGGGGGTTTTTGGGCGTGGGGCGACTTGGGCCAGTATGCCCTTGTGGTGCCCTCGGACGATCTGATCCTCGTCAATCTCAGCCGCAGCGCGCCGGGGCCAAGCACGCGGCAGATCGGGCATTTGCTGTGGTTGATTCTCTCCGCCGCGCATGCTCCCGATGCGGGGACAGATCCAGGATCCGCGCCGTCGGCGCGATAACGCGCGCACGTCAAACGCGTGTCGGGGGCCGGGACCGCGCTGCCGCCCAATTTCTTCCGCGGGAACCGAGCAAAATCATTAGGGGCTGGTACTTTGGTACCACGCGCACGCAATTCATGCGTGATCTGCCAGGCACCTGGAGATAATACCGATAACGGGGGGAGATAAGAGGCCGGCTTCGCCGCACGCAGAGGAGCGCGTTCGGCAAGGGCGGCTACGTCGGCATCGGGGTGGAAGTGCATGCGCGTTAACCGATGGTGGCCAGACCGATCGTGCGTGGTCGACGTCGCGGAGTTCGGCGGCGAACTCAGCACGCGTCGGCGTCGATACGAGTTTCGGTCCCCGTTCGGCGGCGTGCCCCGGGCGCTGCGGGGGTGGACGCGCCGGGAGTCGACGGCGCGGAGCTCGGCGATCCCTGGGCCGGCGCGACGGTCCTCCGGATGGGAAGTGCGGGCCCACGACGATCTGCTCTATTTCCTGCACAGCGGTCAGCCGCGGTTCGTGATGTCCCAGGCGATGGCGCAGTCCGCGTACGGCGCGATTATGGCGCGGCTGTCCGGCGAGCCGGAGCCTGTGCACGCCGCGCCGGTCTCGGCGCCCACGGCGCCCGCGCCCGACGTGACGAAGGCGGCCGTGCTCGGACCCTCCGCGCTGTCCGACCTGCAGGTGCGCCGCGACGTACGACCGCGCGCGCCGGTGATCACCGGACGACAGTTTCTCGGGCTACCCGCGGTGCTGGCCGCGTCGTTGGTCGTGCTGGCCGTCGGGCTGACCGCGGCGATCGTCTCGACTCCTTGGTTGATCGGACGTGCCGTGCCGGGAGCGCGCCCCCAAGCGGAGCCGCCGGTGTCCCTGAAGTCCCCGGCGAATGTGCCGGCGGCGATTCGTGCCCGCGTGCAGCCGGCCGTGCCGGCGCCCCATCCGAGCCGCGAGGCTGCGCGCGTGTCCGCGCCGGCGCGCGTACCGTCCGCGGTCGCGCTGTCGCGCGCCATCCCGGTCCGTCCATCGCCCCGATTCGTCGTCGTCTCGGGATCGCTGCCCCGCGCGGTGGCGGTGCGCCGCGTGGGCGCGCTCGTCGCCAGCGGGCTGACGGAAACGCCGCGCGTGATGCCGCTCTCGGCGACGCGGGCCGCGGTCTACTATGGGGGGTTCAGCTCAAACGCCGAGGCGCAGGCGCTGGCGACTCGCGTCCGCACCCTCGGGTACACGGCGGCGGTCGTCACCGAGTAGTTCCGGTCCCCGCCGCTCGTCCGCGCCGGTTGCCGGCGCGCCGCCGTGTGTTGATCAATCTCGCCTGAGCACCGTGCAGCATCCCCCCGCATGAGGCCGTCGGACACGCCGGCGCCTGCCGTGCCGCACCCGGGAGTCGGGCGCGCACGGATCGAATGGGTTTTGGTGTGGGGACGTCTGGGCCGATGCCCTCGGCACCGGGCCTGACGTCCGCGGCGCAGATTCGAACGCGGGGAGGCGGGCATGAACACGCGTGAGCTTGGAAAGTCTGGATTGACGGTCTCGGTCGTGACGCTCGGCGGCAATGTATTTGGGTGGACGGCGGATGAGGCCGCGTCCTTCAAGGTGCTGGACGCGTTTCTCGCCGCCGGCGGCAACTTCATCGACACCGCCGACGTGTACTCGAAGTGGGTGCCCGGTCACTCGGGCGGCGAATCGGAGACGATCGTGGGGCGCTGGGTGGCGAGCCGCCGGAACCGCAGCCAGGTCCTCATCGCCACTAAGGTGGGGGCGGAGATGGGGTCCGGCACGAAGGGCCTGTCGAGAGCATACATCGTGCGGGAGGTTGAGGATTCGCTGCGGCGCCTTCAGACCGATCACATCGACCTCTACCAGTCGCACGTGGACGATCCGGACACGCCGATGGAGGAGACACTCGGCGCCTACGCCGACCTGATCAAGCAGGGGAAAGTGCGGGCGATCGGCGCGTCGAACTTCACGGCGGAGCGGCTCGCGCAGGCGCTTGCGTTCAGCGCGCAGCACGGGTTTCCCCGGTACCAGAGCCTCCAGCCGCTATACAATCTGTTCGAGCGCGCGGGGTATGAAAGCGCCCTCGAACCGCTGTGTCTCAAGGAGCACATCGGCGTGATCGGGTACTCGTCGCTCGGCAGCGGATTTCTCACCGGCAAGTACCGGTCGGAGGCGGATCTCGGCAAGAGTCCCCGCGGGCAGGGCGTCCAAAAGCGCTACTTCAACGACCGCGGGTTCCGGATCCTGGCCGCGCTCGACGAGGTCGCGAAGCGCTGCGCGAGCACGCCCGGGGCGGTCGCGCTCGCCTGGCTGATCGCGCGCCCGAGCGTGACATCCCCGATCGCGAGCGCCACCAACACCGAGCAGCTGAACGAACTGGTGGCGGCGACGCGGTTGGTGCTGGACCGGGAGGCGATCGAGCGGCTCGATCAGGCGAGCGCCTGATTCCGCGCGGACGTGGCAAAGGCGGCGCCGTGGGGCGCCGCCTTTGCCGTGCGCGGTGGGTCCGCCGTCGGGTCAGTGCAGCCCGAAGAGACGGGCCGCGTCCGGGACGACGCCCCAAAACAGGACGAGGGCGAGTGCAACGAGCGGGATGATGACCAGATACATCATCGCCAGCCGCTCGAATTTGAGGTTCATGTAGTACGCGCCGATCAGGGACGCCTTGAGACACGCCGTGATCAGCAGAATGGTGACGCGCACGGCGGTGGGCAGCGTGAACACGAGCACCACGCTGACTTCCACTCCGGTGAGCAGGAAGAGGACGAGGGCCGCGATGAGGAACGTCTGCGGCGGCGCCATCGCCTCATTTTCCATCACCTGCGGGTCGTGCTGGTGCATCGGAGGTTCCCTCCTCGCGTGCGGATCCGCCGCCATCGGCTATAAGAGGTAGATCGACGGCCAGATGAAGACCCAGACCAGGTCGACGAAGCCCCAATACAGGCCCGCGACCTCGAGGCCTCCGACGCCGGATTGGCCCTTGGCGATCCGGACCGCCATCACCCACAGGTAGAAGCAGCCGGCGATGACGTGAAGGCCGTGGTACCCGGTGATGATGAAGAAGGTGAAGCTGAACGGCGGGACGCCCCACGGGTTTCCGTTGAGCCTCGCGCCGTCCTGGATGAAGTGCGTCCACTCGGTCGCCTGCAGGCCGGCAAAGGTGAACCCGGCGATGATCGTCGCGGCGAGAAACCACACGGCCCGGCGGCGCTGCCCGCGCCGCGCCTCGTACACGGACAGCGCCATCGTCGTGCTGCTGCAGATCAGGATGACCGTCATGATGCCGACGAGCCGAATGTTCATGATCTGCGAGCGGTCGGGCCACGACGGGCTGCCGAGCCGCAGCGTCCACAGGCCGATCAGCATGCCCGAGAACGTCAGGGCGTCCGACATCAGGAACAGCCACATCATGAGCTTGCCCCAGCCGACGTCGAAGGGGGACCGCCCGCCGGCCCAGCGCGAGCCCATCGTCGCGTTCTGCTCGGAAGTATTGACCGCCCCCATTATCGCCTCCCTTGCCTCGGCGGGTCCCGCCGGTCGCGCGTCAGGCCCAGAACAGCAGGACGAACAGGTAGACCCACAGCAGATCCAGGAAGTGCCAGTACACCGCGCAGTTGACGATGCCGCCGTGGTGCGCCGCGGTATACCGGCCCTGCCAGGCCCGCACGGTGACGATCGCGAGCGCGGCGAGCCCGCCGAGCAGGTGCAGTCCGTGCGTCGCGGTCAGGACATAGAAAAAGGAACTGTGGGGGTTGGTGGTCAGGAAGATCCCCTGCGCGGCGAGCTGCCGCCACGCGACGATCTGGCCGATCACGAAGACGAGCCCGAGGCCGCCGGTCGCCTCGACGCCGCGGCGCAGCCCCGCCGTGTCCCCGAGCCGGATCCGCCGGCGTGCCCACTCCAAGGTCCCGCTGCTGGCGAGCAGCACGAGCGTGTTGAACCAGAGCACGGCCGGCACCGCGAGCGTCGACCATCCGGCCTCCTGGCGCCGGTACAGGTACGCGCTTGTGAGCGCGAGGAACAGGATGATGACCGCGGTCAGGAGCGCCGCCACGCCGAGGAGCCCGTTGCTGACCGGGGCGGGCTCCCGCGACGGCAGCGCGCCGCCGTCGGACGGCCCGAAGCCGCGTCCGCCCACGCCGCGGAGGGCGCCTGGGCGGGCTCGTTCAACCAGTTGCGTCGGCATTCCCGTCATCGTTCCTTCGTGGGCCGTATCCGGAGGCGGACGCCGGCGCGCGTCGCGCTCTACGCCTCGCCGCCAGCGCCCGCGGCAACCGGCGCCGCTTGGACCGTCTGCGGGATGTAATCGTCCTTGGCCCCCGGCACGCTGTAGTCATACGGCCAGCGGTACACCGTCGGGAGTTCGTCTCCCCAGTTGCCGTGCGGCGGCGGGGTGGGCGTCTGCCAGTCCAGCGAGTTCGCGCGCCACGGGTTCGTGTCGGCGACCGGCCCGTACTTCAGACTGTAGAAGAAGTTGAAGAGGAAGATGAGCTGCGCCGCGCCGAGCAAGAAGGCGCTGAGGCTGATGAACACGTCGATCGGGCCCGTGTGCGCGAGGAACGGGTATGCCGCGTTGTCGTAGAGCCGGCGGTCGTTCGAGTGCAGCCCGATGAAGTGCATCGGGTAGAACGTGCCGTAGATGCCCAGGAACGTGAGGGCGAAGTGGATCTTCCCGAGCGTTTCGTTCATCAACCGCCCGAAGAACTTCGGGAACCAGAAGTACGTGCCGGCGAGGATCGCGAACAGCGAGGCGCTGGCCATCACGAAGTGGAAATGCGCGATGACGAAGTACGTGTCGTGCAGATAGATGTCGACCGGCGCGATCGCGAGGAAGATGCCGCTCAGGCCGCCGGTGACAAACACCGACACAAACCCGATCGCGAACAGCATCGCGGTCGTGAAGTGGATCCGGCCCCCCCACAGCGTCGCGCACCAGTTGAAGGTCTTGATCGCCGACGGGACCGCGATGATGATCGTCGAGCCCATGAACGCGGCGCCGAGCAGCGGGTGCATCCCGCTGACGAACATGTGGTGGCCCCACACGAGGAAGCTCAAGAACCCGATCGCCGAGAGCGACAGGATCATCGCTTTGTACCCGAAGATCGGCTTGCGGGAGAACGTGGAGATGATCTCCGAGACGATGCCCATCGGCGTCAGGATCAGGATGTACACTTCCGGGTGTCCGAAGAACCAGAACAGATGCTGCCACAGGAGCGCGTCCCCGCCCGCGTGCGTCGAGATCTGCCCGCCGACCAGCAGGTTCGTGGGCTCGAAGAAGCTCGTGCCGGCCACCCGGTCGAGCAGCAGCAGCCCGAGCCCCGCCATGAGCACCGGAAACGAGAGCAGCGCCAGCACCGCCGTGATGAAGATGCCCCAGATCGTGAGGGGCAGCCGGCCCATCGACAGGCCGCGGGTGCGCATGTTCAGGATCGTCGTGAGGAAGTTGAGGGACCCGAAGAGGGACGAGATCACGACGAACAGGAGCGCGACCAGCCACAGCGTTTGTCCCAACCCGGCCCCGCCTTCCGCCGCCGGGATCGCGGAGAGCGGCGCGTACGCCGTCCAGCCGTTGCCGGCGGGACCGCCCGGCACGAAGAACGAGGCGAGGATCGTGATGACGCCCGGGACGAAGGTCCAGTACGAGATCATGTTCAGGACGGGGAACGCCATGTCCCGCGCGCCGATCATCAGCGGGATCAGGAGGTTGCCGAAGCCGCCGGTCAGCATGACCGTCAGGAAGAAGAAGATCATGATCGTCCCGTGCATCGTCACGGCCTGCAGGTATTGCTCCGGGGTCAGCACCCCGTTGTTCGGCCAGGCGAGGTGGTCGCGCATCAGCATCGCCATCCCGCCGCCCACGAGCGCCATGAACATCGTGGTGAGGAAGTACTGCTTGCCGATCATCTTGTGATCGGTGCTGAAGATGTAGTGCCGGAAGAACGTTTCCTTGGCATGGGTCTCGTGGGCGGCCCCGGCTTCGTGTACGGCGACGGCGTCCATGGCGTCTCCTTTGCCTCAGCGATCCGAGCGTCGACCGGCGCTCAATGTCCTTGCGATCCGAGCCACTGGTCGAACGCGCTCTGCGACTCTACCGTGATATTGCCCCGCATCGTGTAATGCCCGACGCCGCACAGCTGCGCGCACACGATCTGGTACGTGCCGGCTTTGTTCGGCGTAAACCAGATGCTCACGTCGCGGCCCGGCACGGCGTCCTGCTTCATGCGGAAGTTCGGCAGCGAGAAGCTGTGGATCACGTCGATCGCGGTGATCCGCACCGACACCGGCCGGTTGAGGACCACGTGCATCTCGTTCACGGTGACGATGTTCTGCTGGTTCTCGGGGTCGCTCGGGTCCATGCCGAACGGGTCGCCCGAGGTGACGAACTTCGGCGCGGTGCGCCCGAACTTGCCATCCGGTCCAGGGTAGCGAAACTCCCATTCAAACTGGCGCCCGACCACCTGCACCTGCAGGGCGTTCGCCGGTGGCGCGCTGTAGATGTGCGCCCAGACGATCTCACCGTAGATGCCGAGCACGATGAACGCGATGGTCGGGACAATCGTCCAGGTCAGCTCCGCGCCCAGGTGCTCGTGCCAGTGCGCGGCGCGCTCCGTGCCGCGCGCCGGGAACCGCCACAGGGAGAGCCCGATAAACAGGTGGACGAGCACGAACGGGATCGCGGTCAAGATGAGGATCGCGTAGAACAGGTTGTCCAGCGTGAGCCCCTGCGTCGAGGCCAGCGGGAGCAGCCAGTAGTCCTTGCTCGACCAGACGAACGACAGCACGCCCGCGACCAGGATAAACATGATGAGCGCGGACATCCATCGTCCCGCGCGTCGTTCGTCAACCACCCGGCCCGGCTGCTCCATCCCCGGCTGTCCTCCAGAACACGCGTGTCCGCGGACCGTCGCGCGTGCCACGGCCCTCGGTTGCTCGTCCATCCCTATGGCGATGTTGCGCTCGGGATGGACGCTTCCCCCCGGAGTCCCCGATCCCTTTCGGTTCGGCGTACGGATCGGCCTCCGAGAGGCGCCGCTCGAGATGAGGTCCGGGTCGCTCCAGCCGGCGCGGGTGGCGCCGGCGAGAGGATCGTGCCGATGGCGGGGAGAATATTAGATGGGTGCATAGGGTCGGGCCTTGTCGAGTTCACGATGAGGCTCTTTTTTCGCGGGTGCGGACCGGGTGATGGCAGGGCAAGCACGAGACGTGACGGACGAGATTCGCCGCCGGATCAATATTCTGGAGGTGATTTCGTCACACGTCACGCTGCGCCGGGCCGGCCGCAGCTACAAGGGGTTGTGTCCCTTCCATTCAGAGAAGACCCCGTCCTTCACGGTCGATCCGGAACGCGGATTTTTCTACTGTTTCGGGTGCCACGCCGGCGGGGACGTGTTCGACTTCGTCCAGCGGGCCGACGGGCTGTCGTTCGGCGAGGCCCGCAAGGAACTGGCGGAGCGGGCGGGGGTGCAGCTCGAGGCGAGTCCCGAGGCCGAGCGCCACGCGGGGGAGCGGGAGCGGCTGCTGCGCGCGGTGGCGGAGGCCGCGAGCTTCTTTCGGGCCGAACTCGCGGCCGAGGGCGGACGTCGCGCTCGGGAGTATCTCGACTCGCGCGGGGTCACGCCGGCGGTGGTCGAGACGTTTGGCCTCGGGTATGCGCCCGCCGGGTGGGATCAGTTGCTGCGGGCGCTGCGCGGCCGCGGCTTCGACGCGGCGGTGCTCGAGCAGGCGGGGCTGGCCGTTGAGCGGCAGGGCAGTGCCGGTCACTACGACGCGCTGCGGAACCGGGTCGTGTTTCCGATTCGCGATCTGCAGGGGCGTCCGATCGCGTTCGGCGGCCGGGCGCTGGACGCCGACGCGGTGCCGAAGTACCTGAACTCCCGGGAGACCCCGCTGTTTTCGAAGGGGAAGACCGTGTACGCGCTCGACGTCGCGCGGTCGTCGATCCGGGAATCCGGCGAGGCCGTCGTGGTCGAAGGGTATATGGACGCGGTGACCTGCCATCAGTTCGGGTTCGGCGGGGCCGTGGCGTCGCTCGGCACGGCGCTCACCCTCGACCAAGTCTTGGTGCTCAAGCGCTTCGCGTCCCGCGCCGTGCTCGTGTACGACGCGGACGCGGCCGGCGCGGACGCGTCGGTGCGCGGCCTGGAGCTCTTCGACCAGGCCGAGCTGCCGGTGCGGGTGGCGGTGCTCCCGAGCGGCACCGATCCGGATTCGTTCCTGCGCGCGCGCGGGCAGCCGGCGTTTGCGGAGCTGCTGGCGCAGGCGCTCCCGATCTTCGAGTACCGGATGGCGGCCGCGCTGCAGCGCCACGACCCCCGGACGGTGGAAGGAAAGGTTGGAATTGTTGACGAAATGAGTCGGTTAATCACTACAGCAGCCAATCCGGTCCGGCAGGGGGAGTACGTGCGCCTCTTGGCGGAACGGTTGGGCGTGCGAGAAGACGCGATACGGGACGAGTTTCGTCGGCTGGGGCACCGTCAGGAGGCACGACGGCCGGCCCGGGTCCCCGCGGCGGCGCCGGTCCCGGAGGCGACGGGACGGGCGGCGGCCGAGCGGCTGCTGCTGCACCTGCTCGTGGCCGACGCGGGCGTGCGGGCGTCGGTGCGGCGGTTGGTGGTGCCGGAGATGTTTCGCGAGCCTGGGCACCGCGAGTTGGCGGAGGTGCTGCTCGCGTCCGAGGCGGCGGGGGACGATGTGGGCAGGATGCGCGAACGGCTGCGGGACGAGACGGCAGTCTCGCTCCTGAGCCGATTTTTGATTGCCGAACCACCGGTCAAGGCGGACCCGTACAAAGTGGCGGGAGGATGCGTGCAGCGGTTGAGGCTGAGCGATGTGGAAGAGCGAATCGTTCACCTGATGGACGCCCACGGCGTGGCGGTGCGGGCGCGTGACGATGCCAGTCGGGACCGCATCGCCGTTGAACTGACGGAAGCACAGAACGAAAAGGAACGACTCAGGGAGTTGAAGGTAAGTGTCTAGGACTCGGAGAGCACACGCAACTACAGAGGCGGACGTTTCGGCGTCGAAGCGCAAGCTCGAGGCCGAGAAGGCGATCGCCACGCTGGCACCGGACCTGCGGCAGCTCGTGGAGCAGGGCCGCCAGCGGGGTTATGTCACCTATGACGAGATCCAGGCCGTCCCGGAGGTCGAGCACAACGTCGACGAGTACGACAAGATCTACGGCCTGCTCGTGGATCTCGAGATCAAGGTCGTGGACGACCCCAAAGAGGCCGAGAAGAAGGAGGACGAGGAAGAGGCCGAGCCCGTCGAGCTGGAGCCGCTCGAGGGCGTCAGCATCGACGACCCCGTCCGGATGTACCTCAAGGAGATCGGCAAGGTGCCGCTCCTCAACTCCGCCGACGAGATCAAGCTCGCCAAGCGGATGGAGCGGGGCGACGAGGAGGCCAAGCGGCGGCTGATCGAAGCGAACCTGCGCCTCGTCGTGAGCATCGCGAAGAAGTACGTCGGCCGGGGCATGCTGTTTCTCGATCTGATTCAGGAGGGCAACCTCGGGCTGATCCGCGCGGTCGAGAAGTTCGACTGGCGCAAGGGGTACAAGTTCAGCACGTATGCGACGTGGTGGATCCGCCAGGCGATCACCCGCGCGCTCGCCGATCAGGCGCGGACGATCCGGATCCCGGTCCATATGGTGGAGACGATCAACAAGCTGATCCGGGTGTCCCGGCAGCTGCTGCAGGAACTCGGCCGCGAGCCGATGCCGGAAGAGATCGGCCACGTCATGAAGATGCCGACCGAGCGCGTCCGCGAGATCATCAAGATCGCCCAGGAGCCGATCTCGCTCGAAACGCCGATCGGCGAGGAAGAGGACAGCCATCTCGGAGATTTCATTGAAGACCAGGACGCGCTGGCCCCGGCGGAGGCGGCGTCGTTCACGATGCTCAAGGAGCAGCTGGAAGGGGTCCTCGAGACCCTCACGCCGCGGGAGCGCAAGGTGCTCCGGCTCCGGTTCGGGCTCGACGACGGCCGGCCCCGGACGCTCGAGGAAGTGGGCCGGGAGTTCGGCGTCACCCGCGAGCGGATTCGGCAGATCGAAGCGAAGGCGCTCCGGAAGCTGCGGCATCCGAGTCGGAGCAAGCGGCTGAAGGATTTCATCGACTAAACCGTTCCTGAGGCGCCCGCACTGTTCCGGTTCCCGGCCGCCCGCGGCGGCCGGGAACGCGCGTCTTGGGCCGGCGCGCTGGCGCGCCGCTCCAGGAACCGCGCGGGCCGCCGTCCAACCTTCCCCGGGCGGCGGCGCGCACGGGGGGCGGAGATGCAGGCACGGTTCCTGCGGGACGAGTGGGGGTTGTGGATCGCGCGCGTCCTTGTCGGCGCGATCTTCCTCGTGCACGGGTCCGCCAGGATGATCGCCGCGGTGCACGATCCCTCGCTCCACGCGCTTTCGAGTTCGCTCGCACAGCACGGGTGGGTCCCGGCGCTCTTCTGGGCGTGGGTGGTCACCCTGGTCGAGTTCCTCGGGGGCGTGTGCCTGTTCTTCGGCGTCGCCACCCGGATCGCCGCGCTCCTGATCATGATCGAGATGGTGGTCGCCGGCGTCACCTCGAATCTGCCGCGCGGGTTTTTCTGGACGCGGGGCGGCATTGAAGTGCCGCTCGTGTACGCCGTCCTCTGCGCGGTGCTCGTGCTGACGGTCCCGCGCCGCCCGAGGCCGGCTCGGGTTGGCGGCTCCGCGTTTCGCTAGAAGGAGGCCGTGGCATGGCATACGTGCGGTTCCAGGCCGATGTCCTGCGGCAGGTCGGGGCGCGAATTTTCTCCGCGATCGGCGCGCCCGCGGAGACGGCCCGCATCGTCGCCGGCGATCTGGTCACGGCCAATCTGATGGGGCACGATTCGCACGGCATGCTCCGGCTCCCGCAGTACGTCCGGGCGGTACGGCAGGGCGGGGTCGATGCCACCGCGCGGCCACGGGTCGTGTCGGTGCGGGGGGCCACCGCGCTCGTCAGCGGAGACTGGGCGTTTGGGCAGCTCACGGGACGCGCGGGGATGGACGAGGCCGTTCGACTCGCCGGCGAGCACGGCGTGGGCATGGTCGCCGCGGTCCGGTGCGCGCACCTCGGCCGCCTCGGAGAATTTGTGGAACGGGCGGCGGCCGACGGGTGCGTGGGGATGGTGTGGCTCGGCGGCCTCAACCCCATCGCGGTCCCCTACCGCGGCAGCCGGCGGGCGCTCGGGACTAATCCGATGGCGATCGGCTTTCCGTCGGCCGAGGCGGATCCCGTCGTGCTCGACTTCGCCACCACGGTGGTGGCGGCGGGCAAGATCGCCGCCGCCCGGGCCGCGAAGCGCGCGGTGGCGCCCGGACGGCTGGTGGATCCTGAGGGGCGCCCTACGACGGATCCCGAAGCGTTGTACCACGGCGGCGCGCTGCTGCCGTTCGGCGAGCACAAAGGCTACGCGCTGTCGGTCATGATCGATCTGCTGGGCCAGGCTCTGACGGGGGCAGACCGTCCGCCGGCGCCGACCCTCGAGCGGGACGAGACGTCCGACCAACGCCGATCCGGGGCGCTCTTCTGCGCGGTCGTCGTCGGGGCGTTCCGTCCCGCCAACGAGGCGAAGTCCACCGCTCGTGACATCCTCAACCGGATGCGTGACGTGCCGCCGGCACCCGGCTTCGACCGGGTGCTGACCCCGGGACAGCCGGAGGCGATCACGCGGCGAGAGCGATCCGGGGCCGGCATCGATCTTGCCGAGTCGACGTGGCGGGAGATCTACGAGACCGCGCTGGCCGCCGGCCTCCCGCCGCGCGACCTTCCGGAGCCGGTCGCGTCACCCCGCGCCGCGGAGTAGGGCGCCGGCGGCCCTCCGCGCGGCGCCGGACTAGCCGCAGACGTCTCGGAGCACCCGGAGGTAGTTCAGGCCGAGGAGCTTGCGCAGCTCCGCTTCATTGAATCCGCGCTTCGCCAGTGCGACGGTGAGGTTCGGCCAGTCGCCGAAGTTCTCGTACCCCCGCAGGACGTAGTCGCCGAGCAGCCGGTGCTCCTTCAGCCGGAACCCGGCCCAGTCAAACGACCCCGAGCTGTGCCGGGGCATCGACTCCGGATACTGGACCATCGATTCGGTGCCGGGCCCGGGCCCCATCTTGTCCGTCCCGATCCCGACGTGGTCGATGCCGCACACGTCGACGAGGTGCTCCACGTGGTCGACGAAGGCGTCGAGGGTCACCTCGTGCTTGTCGGAGATGAACCCGGCGATCACGACGACACCGAAGTACCCGCCGCGCTCGGCGACCGCCTTCGCCAGCTCGTCCGTCTTGCCGCGGTCGTGATAGCAGACCGCCTTGCTCGAGGAGTGGGACACGATCACCGGCGCCGTGGAGAACTTGAGCGCGTCCCAGCCGACCGGTTCGCTCGGGTGGCTCACGTCCACGAGGATCTTCGTCTCGTTCAGTCGGCGGACGACCTCACGGCCGAAGTACGAGAGGCCGCTCGGGTTGGCCTCGGTGCAGCCGTCGCCCACGATGTTGCGGAGGTTGTAGGTCAGCTGGACCATCCGGACACCCAGGTTGTAGAAATGCTGGATGCGGTCGAGATCGTCGCCGATCGGCGTTGTGTTCTGGAAGTCGAGGAGAATCCCGTGCTTGCGCTCCCGGTGGACCCGCTCGATATCGTCGGCGGAGCGCACGATCTCGACGCCACCGCCGAGCGCCTCCACGATCCCGTACGCGCGGCCGATCAGTTCGTTCGCGCGCTCGAAGGCGCCCGTGTACTTATGTGTCCCCGAGAACGTGCCGCACGCGATCGTGACGCCGGACCGGTTCCAGAGATCGAGGTACTGTTGCTGCGCGTCGGCCGACGTCATCAGCTCGGTCGCCGTCAACGACGCCATCCGGGGCCCCAACTCGTCGCGGGCGGTTGCGCCCTGCCGGATCGCCTCCTCGATCGCCTGCTTCATCCTCGGCGTGAACACCGCGCCGCTCGCGATCGGCGGCTGCTGGCTGTCGATCACGAGCGCCTCCCGGTGGAGCGCGCGGGCTTCGTCGGGCGTCAGCGTGGGCTTGCGCGTCTGCGGCATGCGTGCCTCCGTGGTGATGCGCGATGCCGACGCGTCGGCACCGCGCCGGGGGAAGAACCAGCGGTGGTTTCTGGCCGGTCTTCGGGGCCTCCTGCGACGTTAAACGACGGGGGCCGGGCACCGCGTGGCACCCGGCCCCACATGCGCGGGAGCGTCGCTTAGTGCATCGCGGTCATGGTCTCGACGGTGATCGCCGCCGCCGTGACGGTGCCGTCCGCGTTGGGCTGGCCACGCACCATCGCGTGCATCTGCGGCTTCAGCGCGGTGACCGAGCTGCGGACGAGGCGGTAGATCTTGGCGCTCGACGGGACGAGAATCTTCGCCATGCCGCCCTCGTACGCGAGGGAGATGGTGTGCCCGGAGACCTGGCTGACGGTCTGCGTCACCTGGGCGTTGGTCATCGTGTCGCCGCTCGTCATTGTCCACTGCCCGGTCCGGAACTTGCCCGTCGATTGCGCCGGGAAGATGTGGATCGACACCGCGGTCAGCGTGCCGGTCGCGCTCTTCTTGGCGTCCACGCCGAGCCACTCGCCCTTCTTGATGTCGGACAGCTTGGCGGGGCTCTGCTCGATGACCGTCGTCTTCGCGGTCGTCTTGATCGTCTTGTTCCCCTGAGCGGTGTTCAGCACGATCGTGTCCGGTGTCGCCGACACGATCGTGCCTGTGATCGGAGCGGCGGGCGCGGCGCCGACCGGAGCCGTCGCGGCGAGCATCGCGCCGGCCATCACGACCGACACCGCGAGAACGAAATTGCGACGCGTCATGGACACACCTCCACAGCGTCTCCGGACGACGCGACAGGCTCTCTCGTCCGTCCTGCAGGTATATTCTACATGCGCGTTTGTCACGATTGGTTCACACGGGGCCGCCGGCGCGCCCGGGCTCGCCTCGGCGGGGCGCGGTGGCACGCTGCACCCGCACGGCCCGGCGACTCGGGGTGCGTCCTGGGCGGTCGCCCGGAGCCGCTGAGCGTCCCCATCCGTCGAGCACGCGGGATGCCGCCCCGGCGCCGGCGAATCGTTCGCGAATGACATCTCCGCCCGGCCGCTGGGCCGCGCTCGCGCTGATTGCTGTTGCGCAGATCGGCGCGATGAGCACCTGGTTCAGCGCCGCCGCCGTCGCGCCGGCGCTCGCGCTCGTCTGGAGGCTGTCGGCGCCTGAAATCGGGCTCTTGACGGTCGGGGTGCAGCTCGGCTTCGTGGTCGGCGCGCTCGTCCTCGCCGTCAGCGGCGCCGCGGACGTCTTCTCGACGCGGCGAGTGTTCATCGTCGCCGCCGTCCTGGCCGCGGGGATCAACGCGCTGCTGCTCGGCACCCACGGCGACCTGCGGGCCGCCGTCGCGGTGCGGGTCGGGCTCGGGTTCGTCCTGGCCGGCGTCTATCCGACCGGTATGAAGCTCATGGCCGGATGGTTCCGTGAGGGGCGGGGGTTCGCGATCGGGACGCTGGTCGGCGCGCTCACGCTCGGTGCCGCGCTGCCCCACCTGATCGCGGGCGCCCTGCCCGCGGCGAGGCTCCCGTGGCAGGCCGTGATCATGGCGACCAGCGTCGGGGCGCTGGCGTCTGCGGTGCTGGTCGCCGCCTGCGTCCGGGCGGGCCCGTTCGAAGCCCCCGCCGCACGTCTCGATCTCGGGTGGGCGCTGCGTTCGCTCCATCCGCGCGCGATCCGGCTGGCGAACTTCGGATACTTCGGGCACATGTGGGAGCTGTACGCGATGTGGACCTGGGTGCCGGTGTTCCTGCTCGCGAGCCTCCGCGCCTCATCCGGCGGCGCCGATCCGGATGGGGTGACGCGGGCGGCCCACCTGTGGGCCGCCGCGGTGATCGGGGCGGGTGCGCTGGGGTGTCTCGCGGCCGGCTGGGCGGCCGACCGCGCGGGGCGGACGCTGACGACCGCCGGCGCGATGGCGCTCAGCGGCGCAAGCGCCATCGCCACCGGGGCGCTCTTCGGCCACGCGCCGGCGCTGATGCTGGCGGTGGCGATCGTGTGGGGCATCACCGTGATCGCCGACTCGGCTCAATTCTCCGCGGCCGTCAGTGAGCTCGCCGAGCCCGATCGGGTCGGCAGCGCGCTGGCGCTCCAGACGTCACTCGGGTTTCTGCTGACCGCCGCGAGCATTCAACTGCTGCCGTTCGTGGAGCGTCAGATCGGATGGTCGGGCGCGTTCGCGGTGCTGGCCGCCGGCCCCCTCTTCGGGGTGGTGTCGATGCTGCGCCTGCGCGCGATGCCGGAGGCGGTCCGCCTCGCCGGCGGCCGCCGTTAGGAGGCCGTCGGCATCGCGGTCGGATGGGTCTCGATCGCGTGGCGGCCGTCGCCGCGAAGCACTTCCACCGTGAGGACGGCGCCCGCCGGGTGCCCGCCGAGGGCGAGCAGGAGGTCGTCCATCGTCGCGATCGGCCGGTCGTTGGCGCGCACCACGAGGTCCCCGACGCGGAGTCCCGCCGCCGCCGCGGCGCTGCCGGGCTGCACCTCGGTCAGTCGGACCGCCGTGGGGGCCTCGATCCGGGACGCGACCGCGATGCGCCGGTCGAGCTTGAACGTCTCGGCCGAGACGCCGAGATAGCCCCGCTCCACCCGCCCGCGCTGGATCAGCTGCGAGGCGACCCAGATCGCGGTGTTTACCGGGACGGCGAAGCACAGCCCCTGGGATCCGGCGATGATCGCAGTGTTGATACCGATCACGAGCCCCCGCGCGTCCGCGAGCGGGCCGCCGGAGTTCCCGGGGTTTAGGGCGGCGTCGGTCTGAATCACGTTGTCGATCAGACGCCCGCTCTCCGCACGCAGCGTGCGGCCGAGCGCGCTGATCACGCCCGCGGTCACGGTCGCCTGAAAGCCGAGCGGATTGCCCACGGCCACGACCAGTTGGCCGACCCGGAGCCGGGACGAGTCGCCGAGCGTGGCGGTCGCAAGGTGGCCGTCCGCCACCCGCACGAGGGCCAGGTCGCTCGCCGGATCGTCCCCCACGACGTCGCCCCGCAGCGTGCGGCCGTCGGGCAGGCGCGCCTCGACGCGGTGCGCCTCGTGCACGACGTGGCTGTTGGTCAGGATGTACCCGTCGGGCGCGATCACGACCCCGCTCCCGCTGCCCCGAAGTTCCGGCAGGCCGCGCCGCCGGAGCCGCTCGGGCGCGTGGCGCGCGACCCCCAGGCTGACCACCGCCGGCCCGAGCTGGTCGACCGCCCTGGTGACCGTCTGCGAGTACGCGTCCAGCGCGGCCGCTTCATCGATCGGGGCCGTCTCGGGCACGCGTGACGTGTCTCGGTCTTCGTTGGGGTGGAGCAACTGCATGAGCTCTGTCATCGACTGTCTCTCCCATCGTGGTCGCGGCGCTTCTGCGCCGCATACATCTACAACGCGTTTCGGGCCGTCCGTTATTTCATCGGGCCGGGCGGCCCGCCGGGCGGGCCCCGCCGGGGGGACTGGTCGGATGCCGCCAAGAATGACATGATACGAAGGCACCGATCAGGACGGCGCGGCAGGACGGGGCGCCAGCGGCTTCACGGAGGTGGATGGGTGGCCAGCGACGTGCAGAACATGGATTTGGCACTTGCGGGGTGCGACCGGATCACGTGGGCGGACGGCGAGATGCCGGTGCTGCGGGCGATCCGAGAGCGCTTTACACGGGACAAACCCCTCGCGGGGATTCGCATCGCGGCGTGCCTGCACGTGACCGCGGAGACCGCGAACCTGATGCGCGCCCTGCGGGACGGCGGCGCCCAGGTTGCGCTGTGCGCCAGCAACCCGCTGTCCACGCAGGACGACGTCGCGGCGGCGCTCGTCGCCGAGTGGCGGCTGCCGGTGTTCGCGCGCCGGGGTGAGGATCGCGACACCTATTACCGCCACATCCATCAGGCGCTCGACACGAAGCCCCACCTGACGATGGACGACGGCGCAGACCTGGTCTCCACGATTCATCACGACCGCACCGACTTGCTGAGCGGCGTCGTGGCCGGGAGCGAGGAGACGACGACGGGGGTGATCCGGCTGCGCAGCATGGCCAAGGCCGGGGTGCTCAAGTATCCGATCGTGGCCGTGAACGACGCCCTGACGAAGCATCTCTTCGACAACCGGTACGGGACCGGGCAGTCCACGCTGGACGGGGTGATCCGCGCCACGAACATCCTGCTGGCCGGGCGGACGGTCACGGTCTGCGGCTACGGGAACTGCGGCCGAGGGCTCGCGATGCGCGCGGACGGGATGGGGGCACACGTCATCGTGACCGAGGTCGACCCGACGCGGGCGCTCGAGGCGCTCATGGACGGCTACCAGGTGATGCCGATGATGGAGGCCGCGCGGGTCTCGGATATCGTGATCACCGTCACCGGGAATACGTCGGTGGTCCGGCGCGAGCACTTCGAGGCGATGAAGGACCGGGCGCTCGTCGCCAACTCGGGGCACTTCGACGTCGAGCTGGACCTATCGGCGCTCGCGGACCTGGCCGAGGACCGGCGGACCGTGCGGCCGAACGTCGAGGAGTTTCGTCTGCGGGACGGCCGGCGGATCTACGTGCTCGCCGAGGGGCGCCTCGTGAACCTCGCCGCCGCCGAGGGGCACCCGGCCGCGGTGATGGATATGAGCTTCGCCAATCAGGCGCTCACGATGGAGTATCTGGCGCGCGAGGGCCGGTCGCTTCCGCCCGCGGTCTACTCCGTGCCGGCGGTGATCGACCAGCAGGTGGCCCAGGTCAAACTCGAGGCGTCGGGCGTGCGGATCGACACGCTGACCCCGGAACAGGAGCGGTACCTCGGATCGTGGGAGGTCGGGACGTGAGCGCCGGGGTGCCCGCGGAACGGCTCAAGTTCGCCAGCCGGATGTCGCTGCTCGGGACCGAGACGGCGTTCGAGGTGCTGGCGCGCGCGAAGGCGCTCGAGGCCCAGGGCCGGTCGATCGTGCACCTCGAGATTGGTGAACCGGACTTCGACACCCCGGCGCACATCAAGGAGGCGGCGGTCCGGGCGCTGCGGGACGGCTACACGCACTATACGCCCACGGCGGGGATCCTCGAGGCCCGCGAGGCGGTCGCCGAGTACGTCGGGCGCACCCGCGGCATCGAGGTGGGAGCGGACCAGGTCGTGATCACGCCCGGGGGCAAGCCGATCATGTTCTACGTGATCCTGGCCCTGGTCGATCACGGAGACGAGGTCATCTATCCGGATCCCGGGTTCCCGATCTACGAATCCGTGGCGCGGTTCGCCGGGGCGCGGCTCGTGCCGTGGGCGCTGCGCGAGGGGCGGGGGTTCCGCGCCGATCCGGAGGAGCTGCGGCGGCTGCTGTCGCCGCGGACGCGGCTCGTGATCCTGAACTCCCCGCACAATCCGACGGCCGGCGTGCTCTCGCGCCAGGACGTCGAGGCGATCGCGGAGATGGTGCGCGGGCGGCCGATCACCGTGCTCTCCGACGAGATCTACGGACGGATCCTGTACGACCGGACGTTCGCGAGCATCGCGTCGGTGCCGGGGATGGCGGCGCAGACGGTGATACTCGACGGCTTCAGCAAGACGTACGCGATGACCGGCTGGCGGCTCGGGTACGGGGTGATGGATCCGGAGCTGGCCGCGGGCGTCGCGCAGCTGATGGTCAACTCCAACTCGTGCACGGCCGCGTTCACGCAGATGGCGGGCATCGCCGCGCTGCGCGGGCCGCAGGACTGCGTCGACCGGATGGTCGCGGAGTTCCGGCGGCGCCGGGACGTGATCGTCGCCGGCCTGAACCGCCTGCCCGGCGTCACGTGCCTGCAGCCCCACGGCGCCTTCTACGCGTTCCCCAACGTGCGGGCGGTCGATCCGGACTCCGACCGGTTGCAGGACTACCTGCTGCGCGAGGCGGGCGTCGCCGTGCTCTCGGGGACCGCGTTCGGCGCGGAGGGACGGGGGTTCTTGCGGTTGAGCTATGCGAACTCGGTCGAGGCGATCGAGGAAGCGCTCACCCGGATCGGCGGGGCGCTCGAGCGCTACGGCCGGGGCGGCGGCGCATAATCCGCGCGCCGGCCCTCCGCGGGGACCGGACCGGCACATACACGCGCGTTTCCACCGCCGTCCCGTCGGACAGGCGGACCCGCGCCCGCACCCGGCGGTACGCGTCGCCTTCGTAGGCGTCGAGGGCCGCGAGCGTCCGGGCGGTCACCTCAAGGAGCAGCCGGCCCCGCACGCGGGCGCCTGCGCGCCGGCGGACCACCGGATAGCCGATCGTGGGGTCGAGGGTGCGGTAGTAACCGCGAAGCTCCGCCGGCCGCCACGCGAGCCGGCGTCCGACGATGCGGCGGACCCGCGCGTCGTCTTGGAGCGTGCCGTACACGAACAGGGTGGTGACCCGCCGGGTCACACCACCCGTCCGCGCTGCTGAAGCCAGTCGCGCAGGGCTTCGCGCGCGGCATCCCAGCCCTGCCGGATCGCCTCGCGCGCCACCGTCCGCTCGACGTCCTCCCCGCCGCCGCGTCGGTGCCCCAGCGCCGCGCGCAGGCGGGCCTCGGCCACGGGCACCGCGTCCTCGAACCGCATCCGCTCGAGCGCGGACCGGAGTTCCTCGGGCGCGATGCTGCGCCCCACCTCGACCGGCAGATGTTCGAGGCGGTGCAGGACCTCGAGGTGCCGCTGCGCGTGCTTCGCCTCGCCGGCTTCGAGCGCGAGATGGAGCGCCTGCATCGGATCCTTGTGCGGGCGCTCGCGATACCCTTCGACGAAGAACGCCGGCGGTTGGTTGAGCGCGTCGCACATCCGGAGAAACGTCTCGAACTTGGGCAGCGCCTTGCCGCGTTCCCAGTCGCCCACGGCGACGCCGCTGCGCAGGCCCAGCTGCCGAGCCAGCTGCGATTGACTGAGCCGCGCCGCGTGGCGGGCTTCCTGCACCCGCTTCCCGAACGCGCGCCGTAGATCAGCAACCGATCGTCTCTCCATTGACGTTAACCGCGCGAGTCGACGCGGTGTCCTCCTTGGCTTCTGGGTGGCGAGCGACGGCCGCTTACGCGGCCGCCGCTGCTTCGAGGATACTCTGCGCGCGGCGAAAGTGCAATCGTTAGAACAGGCCGACCTGCTGCCGCGGCCGCTGCAGGCGCCGAACCTTTGCGCGCGCCGCATCGAAGGTGAGCCCGTCCTTGGTCATGAGTCGGTGGATCAGCTTGCCGTCATGGCCGGGGAGGAACCGCGCCTCCCGCGTCATCGTCGGCTGTTCGCATCCGCAGAGGCACGGATCGCCGCGGTTCGCGCCGGCGGTCGGGCGGACGAGGCGGCGGGTGATCCAGCGCTGGAACTCGGTCTCCTCCACGCGCCAGGCGCGACCGACGCGGATCGCGGGCAGTTCCCTGCGCCGCAGCAGCCGCCGGATCACGTCCGGCTGGACCCGCAACTGTTGGGCGACTTCGTCGGGCGTCAGGAACTTGCGCGTCATGACGCTGTGTGTTGGCGGTCGGCACCGCACGTCCCTGCCCGCGGGAGACGCGCGGCCGGAGGGCGAATGCCCCGGCATGAGCCAGACCCGGGTGATGCAGACGATCGACTGCCACGCCGCCGGGGAACCGCTCCGCATCGTGACGGGGGGCATGCCGCGCCTTCCGGGGGACACGATCCTGGCGCGCCGGCGCTACATGCGCGAGCATCTCGACGGTCTCCGCCGGTTTTTGATGTGGGAGCCCCGCGGTCACCAGGACATGTACGGCTGCGTCGTGACCCCGCCCGTGACCCCGGACGCGCAGTACGGGGTGCTGTTCATGCACAACGAGGGATACAGCACGATGTGCGGCCACGGCGTGATCGGGCTGGTCACCGTGTTGATCGAGACCGGGCAGATTGCCGCGACGGAGCCGGAGACGCGCGTCGCGCTCGATACCCCGGCCGGGCTGGTGCGCGCCCGCGCGCGCGTCGCCCGCGGACGCGTGCTCGACGTGACGATGCAGAACGTGCCGAGCTTCGTCTACGCCGCCCGCGCGGTCGTCGTGCCGGGCTACGGCACGATCGGCGTGACGGTGGGGTGGGGCGGCGCGTTTTACGCGCTGGTGGATGCCCCCGCCGCGGGTCTCGGCAATCGCCCCGGGCCGCTGCGGGCCCTCGTCGACGCGAGCGCCGCGATTCAAGCCGCGACCGAGTCCGCGATCGACGTCGTGCACCCCTTCGAGCCGGAGATCCGGGGACTCTACGGCGTCGTCACCTACTGGCCCCCGCATCGTCCCGGCGCGGATCAGACGAGCCTGACCGTCTTCGCCGAGCGCGAAGTCGACCGGTCGCCGTGCGGGACCTGCACGTCCGCGCTGATGGCCGTGCACCACGCGGCCGGCGTGCTCCCGCTCGGACAGCCGTTCGTGAACGAGAGCCTGGTCGGGACGCGGTTCACGGGGCGCCTGGTCGAGGCGGCCGCCGTCGGCGCCTATCCCGCGGTCGTACCCGAGGTCACCGGACGCGCGTTTGTGACCGGCTATCACACGTTCGTGCTGGACGAGGACGATCCGCTGGCCGACGGATTTCTGCTGCGGTAGCGCCGGACGCCGGGCGGCGTGCCGGCGCGCACGCATCGTACACGGTCCCGTGAACTGTTGGTGGCGTAGAATAGGGCCATGGTGAGTCATCGCTCGCCCCGCCATCCGTCCGATCCGAACGTCGCCGACGCGGCCGCGCTCATCGGCCATCCCGCCCGCGCGGCGGTGCTCGTCGCCCTCCTCGACGGCCGCGCGCTGCCGGCCGCGGAACTCGCCCGCCGGGGCGGCGCGTCTCCCCAGGCCGCGAGCGCCCATCTGCGGAGGCTCGTCGATGGGGGGCTCCTGACGGTGCGCGTGTCGGGCCGCCACCGGCTGTACCGGCTCGCCACCCGCGAGGTCGCGCGGGCGATCGAAGCGCTGCTGGTGATCGCCGCCCCGCCGCGGATCGCCGCCCTCAGCCAGAGCCTCGCGATGGAGCGGCTGAGGGAGGCGCGCGTCTGCTACGACCACCTCGCGGGGCGGCTCGGCGTCGCGGTCACGGACGCGCTGGTCGCCCGCGGCGTCGTGCGCGCCGAGGCCACGGAGTTTCGCGTCACGCCGCGCGGCGAGCGGTTCTTCGACGGTCTCGGCATCGACGTGACCGCGCTGCGCGGGCGGCGGCGTCCGCTCGCCCGGGCGTGCATGGATTGGACGGAGCGGCGGCCCCACCTCGCGGGGAGTCTCGGCATGGCCCTGCAGGAGTGCTTCCTTGCCCACGACTGGATTGTGCGCCGCCGTGAGGACCGCGCGGTGCGGCTGACGGATCGCGGGCGGCGGGCGATCGGCCGCGTGTTCGGCGTGCGCGCGTCGCACGCGGCCGACAGATCCGCGTGATCCGTGTCGCGGGTCGGCGCTCACCGGTGCGCGCGTCGCTCGGGGAGGGCCCCAACGTGTTCATGGTGATCTTCGAAGTCAAACCGAAGCCCGAGCGCTGGGACGACTATCTGCGCTCCGCGCGATGGCTGACGCCGGAACTGGAGCAGGTCGACGGCTTTCTCGCCAACGAGCGCTTCCGGAGCGGACGGCGGGACGGATGGGTGGTCTCGGTCTCGACGTGGCGGGATGAAAAAGCCCTCATCCGGTGGCGCACGCGTGCGGCGCACCACGGCATGCAGGAACGGGGGCGCGCGGAGGTGTTTCACGACTATCATCTGCGCGTCGGAGAGGTCGCCGCCGACACGGCCGCGCCGCAGGGGCACGTCCCACCCGGGCAGCGGTTCGATGCGACGGCCGTGGGGAGCGCCAAGGTCGTGACGGTCACCCAACGGACCCTTGTCCGCGCACCGGCCTCGGGGATGGAACCGCGCGCGGCGTCCCTCGACGAGCACCGCGGCGGCACGCCTTCCGGGCTCGTGGACTGGGACGTGTTCGACGGGCTCGCCGATGCCGGCACGCGCCTGTGGCTGCGCTGGTGGCGGGATGCGGAGGCGGCCCGCGCATGGCTCGCCGCCGCGTCAGCGGCGGACCGCCACCGGATGGTGCGGGTGATTCGCGACTACAGCATGGTGGACCGTGCGGAGGCGCCGCAGTATCATCCGCCGGTGACGACGCCCGAGGTGGGCTGACCGCGGCGCCGCTGCGGGGTCCCGTACGATACTCCCGGGAGCGCGAAGACGCTCACCGGCGACAGGAGGCTCGGATGGAGATCACGGTGTTCATTCGGTACCAACTCGACCCGTACCAGCGGGACGCGTTCGAAGCCTACGCGCGCGCCTGGCTGACGATCATTCCGCAGTGCGGCGGCGATCTGATCGGCTATTGGGTCCCCCACGAGGGCACGAACAACATCGCGTACGGGTTGATTTCGTTTGAGAGCCTCGCGGCCTATGAGGCCTATCGGGCCCGTCTCCGGACCGACGCCGCCGGTCTCGCGAACTTCCGCACTGCCGAAGCGCAGCGATTCATCGTGGCGGAAGAACGGACGTTTCTGCGGCGCGTGACGTCAGACGCGTCCGGATGAGCGCCTCGGACTCGCCCGTCCCGCCGCCGCGACCGCGGCACGACATCCTACGTGCGTGCCCCGGCTCGTGTTACTTGATGTGAAAGATCTTGACGATCAGTGGGGTATCCAACCACACGTGCGGCGCGAGGGAGTGATACGACCAGACGTGCACCCAGGCATTCCCAGTGCGGAGGGTGAGCACGGACTTGACCATGCCCGGCCCGAAATACTGGAACATGAGGAAGATCAGCGACAGGACGACATTCTTCGGCGAGCTCCACAGCGTCCAGGCCTCGAACAGATGCAGGACCGCGTACGTCGCGCCTCCGAGGATCACCGTGGTGACGATCGACCCCGTCAGCTTCAGGTACCTCGGAAGCAGGATGGCATAGATGAAGATCATGATGGGGAGCGACGTCCCGACGAAGTAGATGATGAACGTCGCCGGCATGCCGACGAGCAGCTGGCGGTGGTTGAGGCCGAAGATCTTCGGCATAAAGGTCAGTTCAAAGGCCGACTCCAGGACCAAGATGATCGTGATCAGCAGCAGGTCTTGTCGGCGATCCGCCGACGTGAGGTTGAGCGCTTCGTTCGAGTAGCCTCGTGCTCGGAACATCGCGTACGGGATGCATGCATAGACCACGAAGTTGTAGACCACCCACGCATACACGTCGACCGGTGAGACGTATGTACTGATCCCGAAGACCGTCCCTGGCAAGTGGAGGCTGATGGGATAGACCCCGACCACGCGGCCGAGTCCAAACCCCACCACCTGGGCCGCCGCGGCATACCCCGCCATCCACAGCAGTTCGGCGCGATTTGCGGCCGGTGCCGGTGCGCGCGACGCCAGGTCGATCACCGCCCGCCGTCGGGTGACCCACACGGCGACCCCGATGAGGAAGAGCACCCACAGGAGCTGTACGTTCGCGCTGATGAGCTGCGCGCCCGCGGCCATATCCACCATGCTCGGCCAGTCAAAGGGCACCGTCCGTCCGCGCAGCGCGACAAAAAGGACGCTGGCGAGCCAGACGACGATCACCACCTGGACACTCCGTTGTCGCACCAGTCCTGCGGCGCCCGTCACCATTCACCTCGGCAGCGGGTTGACGATCGCTGGGTATCCCGGTGCGGCCGCCGCGCGGGCGGCATGTTCGCCGTCGCCCCCCGCGGATCGTTCATGTCCTGTGCGAGGACGGCTGGAGCCCAACCGCCCGTCCAGCCCGGACAACGATCAGACCGCCATCGGTCGTGACCCGCAGTCCCTGGACCTCGACCGTCGCGTCTGGAGGGCTCGCCGCTCGCGCAGAGGCCGCGGCAAGAGGAAGGAATGCCGGACCGTCCTGCCTCGCCCGCCACGGATCGAGGCGGGACCGTGATGTCCTACCGGGAGCGCTGCTGAAATTGCGTGACCAGGAGCGCGTTCGTATTGGCGGCTGCGATCAGCTGCTGCCGCGTGGCTTCCGGCAGCGACGCGACGGCCGTCTGCACCGCGGCGACGTACGCGTCCTGCGACGCGAACCCCGTGTCCGCCAGCCCGGTATCGGTCTCCCCCGTCCCGCCCAGCGCCATGCCCACGACGCTGAGCCTGAAGTCGAGATGCGTGCCGAGATAGGTGGCAAAGAACAGCACGGACGTCCTCGCGCCGTCGACCGACATCAGCAGCTGGGTATTCTGGACCGCGCCCGCGTCGGTGACCAGCGTGAAGAAGCCGCCGCCGACCTGGCTGCCGGTCGTGCCGCCGTATTGAAACGTGCCGCTCTTCACGGGGAGCCCGCCCAGCGTGCCGGTGAACGTGCCCGAGTACGAGGTGCTCGACCCGTTGCTCGTGATCTGGATCGACGGCCTGGTCGCGGGAATCTGGAAGGCATAGTAGAGGGGGTAGGAGGGCACCGTGTCCTGCCCCTGGCCCGCAGGCGTGAGCACGCCGGCGACGCCCAAGATCGCGAGCCCGCAGAGCACGCCGCAGGCTCGAGTCCACGCGCGTCCCGTCACGTTGATCCACATCGCCGGTGGTGTTCGGCGGCGTCGAAGGCCGTCCCTCCGTGACCGCCGCCCGCGTCGTCGCGCCTATGTGTGGCGCTGCGCCGCGACGTAGCGCCGGACGGCGGCGGGCCGCGCGCCCCCGATCGTGACCACGAGATAGCTGTGCGTCCACAGCGCCGGGAGGCGGGACCGCAGGTGGGGGAACTCGCGGCGCAGATCGTGCGACGACCGCGCCTTCAGGCGCTTCACGAGCCGGTGAATCCCGAACTGGGGGTCGGCGTCGACGACCAACGACACGTGATCGGGCATCACGTCGAGCGCGAGCACCTCGGCGTGTCGGTCCCGCGCTTCCTGGTGGAGAATCTCGACCAGGCGCTCCCGCACGTCGTCCACGAGGACGGGGCGCCGATATTTCGGACACCACACCACGTGGTAGCGGCACGCGTAGAGGACTTTCTTGTTGGACTGCATCGCGACGCTCATCCGCGATACTATACACGTCTCGGCCGTCTAATAGACCTCCGGGCCCCGCGGGGTCTCCCGGGCCCAAAACTGCTGGTCAGCCCGGGACGGGGAGACTATAATCGTTGGGGTCCAATCGGGCGGAGGCAGGTTCCAACCCGGGAGAGCGGTCGATGCGCGTGGCGGGCGAGTCCGTTCGGGGGCGGAGGCACGGCTGGGGCGCGTTGTGGGGGCCCCCCGCGGGGCGGACGCTGGCGTGGCTCGCGGCCGTGCTCGCCCTGGCGTCATGTGGAGCCCACATCGCGTCGCTGCCTCCGGCCCCTCACGTCGGCGCCTCCGGACCGACGATCGCCCGGATCCAGCGGGCCGGCACGCTGCATGTGGCCGCAGATCTGTCGTATCCTCCGATCGCGTTTCGGGATGACGCCGGGCCGAAAGGATTTGACGTCGATCTGGCTACGCTGCTCGCCCAGGCGCTCGGCGTGCATCTCGCGGTCGTCGATACGCCGCTCGCGGTGCTCCACGCCGGGGTCCCGGCCGGCGCGGACCTGGCGCTTGGCGCGCTGCCGTCCGGCACAGTGCCCGGCCGCGCCTCCGCGCCCTACTTGATGGTAGGGCAGGCGATCGTGTCGCACGGGCGCGGTGCGGTGAGTTCGGTCGCGGGGCTTCGGGGACTCCGTGTGGCCGCGGTGGCCGGAAGTCCGGGCGCCGGAATGGCCGGCCAGGCGGGGGCGTCGACGGTGGAGCTGCTGTACCTGCCTGAGCAGGCGCTGGCGGCGCTCGAGGCCGGGCGGGTGCAGGCCGCGGTGGTGGACGAGCCGGTGGCTCGAGACTATGCCGCCGATCATGGCGGGTTGGCCGTCGCCGGGGCCGGGGGCGCGACCGTGCCCCTCGTCGTGATCGCGCCGGAGAGCGCGCCGGACCTCGCGGGGTTCGTGGCCGATGCGCTGCAGCAGCTCGGACAGAACGGTGGACTGGCGCGCCTGCGCGAACGCTGGCATCTGTAAGATATCGGCGGCACGAGACAGGAGCGGCGCCCCAGGAGGATGAATCATTAGGGCCATTCCGTCCCCGCCCGTGTTCTGGGCCCGGGTGCGGAGCGTTGTGGATGTGCCAGCACCACCGGTGCCCCGCAGGGACGCCGGGTGGATAGGAGGGGGCAATGGAACAGGCTCGGCATCAGTCGTTGGCGCGTGAGGCGGAAGAGATCGTCGGACGGCTCCGGGGCGTGTCCGCGGTGCGGGTCGACCTGAGCGATGACGGCAAGATCGCACAGCTGCATGTGCTCGCGTCGGCCGAGCGGACGCCCCGGGTGATCGTCGGTGACGTGGTCGCGGCGCTCGCCTCTGAACTCGGCCTCAGCCTGGAGCCGGGCCAGGTGCGGGTGGCGGCGCAGCGCAGCGGCCCTCCGGATCCGGCGGTTCCTGGCGTGCGGTCCCGCCTGAAGTTCGTCGGGCTCGCCGTGTCGCGGCTGCGGACGTCCGCCGACGTCCGGGTGCAGTTGGAGCACAAAGGGCTCATCTATGAAGGCGCCGCGTCGGGTCCGGGTGCCGCGTCGCACTTCTTGGAGCTGGTCGGCCAGGCGACGCTGAAGGCGGTCGAGACGTACCTCCGGGCCGAGGCGCTGTTCCTTCTGCAGTCGGCGTCCATCGTGCAGGTCGCGTCACACCAGATCGCCGTGGTCGTGGTGTCGTGGCTGGGACCCGGCGAGGAGTTGCTGAGCGGCTCGGCCGTGGTCCACGAGGAACCCCGCGAAGCGGTGGTGTGCGCGGCCCTGAACGCCGTCAACAGGACCGTGGGGTGGCTCGGCTCCCGCTAGGCACGGTCGCGTCACCGTCTCCGAATTGCCCGGCGTGGGCGGCCGCGTCCCGGGCCCGGGTCGTCGTGTCCGACACGCGGTTTTCTGGAGTATCCCCGCGCCCATCTGCGTTATACTAAGAAGTCGTAAGCTATAGAGGTAGGGACGTCGGGCGATCGCCCAGAGTGCGGGAGCGATGATCGATGAAGCTGTTCCAAAATCTGCTCGGCGATAACAGCGAGCGCATTGTCAAGCGGCTCCGCGACAGCCTCGTGCGCGAGGTGAACGCGCTCGAGCCGGAGCTGGAGGGTCTGTCCGCGGAGGCGCTGCGGGCGAAGATGGACGAGCTGCGCGGGCGCGCCCGGGACGGCGAGTCCCTCGACGACCTGATGGCGGAGACGTTCGCGCTCGTGCGCGAGGCCGGCAAGCGGACGCTCGGCCAGCGGCATCACGACGTCCAGCTGATCGGCGGCGCCGTGCTGTTCAGCGGCAAGATCGCCGAGATGAAGACCGGCGAAGGCAAGACGCTCGTCGCGACGCTGCCGCTCGCGCTCAACGCGCTGGAAGGGCGCGGGGGCCATCTCGTCACCCCGAACGACTACCTCTCGCGCGTCGGCGCGGGCTGGATGGGGCCGATCTACCACCTGCTCGGGATCAGCGTGGGGGTGATCACCCACGAGTTCGGCGGGATCTACGATCCCACGTACACGGACTCAAGCCACCACGGCGACGAGCGGGTGACGCACTTCCGCCCCGCGTCCCGCCGGGAGGCCTATCTCGCCGACATCACGTACGGCACCAACAACGAGTTCGGGTTTGACTATCTGCGCGACAACATGGTGGTCCGCCGGGAGGATCTGGTCCAGCGCGAGCTGCGGTACGCGATCGTCGACGAGGTCGACTTCATCCTGATCGACGAAGCGCGGACGCCGCTCATCATCTCGGGCCAGGTCGAGCAGTCGATCGAGGCCTACTACCAGTTCGCGAAGCTGATCCCGCGCCTCGTCGAGGAGCGGGACTACCACGTGGACGAGAAGCTCAAGACGGCGGTGCTCACCGAGGAAGGCACGAACCAGCTGGAGCGGATGCTGGGGATCGACAACCTGACCGATCCCGAGCACATCGAGCTGATGCACCATGCCCAGCAGGCCCTCCGGTCCCACACGCTGTACCACCGCGACGTCGAGTACGTCGTGAAGGACGGCCAGGTGATCATCGTCGACGAGTTCACCGGCCGCCTGATGCTCGGGCGCCGGTACAGCGACGGGCTGCACCAGGCGATCGAGGCGAAGGAAGGCGTGAAGATCGAGAAGGAGAGCCAGACCCTCGCGACGATCACCTTCCAGAATTACTTCCGGATGTACGACAAGCTGGCGGGTATGACCGGTACGGCAAAGACCGAAGAGGCCGAGCTCACCCAGATCTACAACCTGCCGGTCGTGACGATCCCGACGGACCGGCCGATGATTCGCAAGGACACGGGCGACCTGGTCTACAAGCACGAGAAGGCGAAGTTGAAGGCGGTCGCCGACGAGATCGCGGAGTGGTATCAGAAGGGCCGCCCGGTGCTCGTCGGCACGCGGTCGATCGAGAAGAGCGAGGCTGTGGCGGGCATGCTGCGCCGGCGCGGCATCCCGCACAAGGTCCTCAATGCGAAGTTCCACGAGCAGGAGGCGGAGATCATCGCCCAGGCGGGCCGGTCGGGGGCCGTCACGATCGCGACCAACATGGCCGGGCGCGGCGTGGACATCATCCTCGGCGGCAATCCGCCGGATCCGGCCGACGGCGAGAAAGTGCGGGCGCTCGGCGGTCTGCACATCGTCGGCACCGAGCGGCACGAGGCGCGGCGGATCGACAACCAGCTGCGCGGCCGCGCCGGGCGCCAGGGCGACCCCGGCTCCTCGCGGTTTTTCGTCGCGCTGGACGACGAGCTGATGCGCCTGTTCGCCGGCGAGCGGATCGCCGGGATCATGGAGCGGCTCGGGATCGAGGACGACGTCCCGATCGAGGCCACGCTGGTGACGCGGCAGATCGAGAACGCGCAGAAGAAGGTCGAGTCGTACCACTTCGACGTCCGCAAGCACGTGCTCGAGTACGACGACGTGATGAACGTCCAGCGCCAGGTGATCTACGGCGAGCGGCGCAAGATGCTCGAGGACGCGAGCCTGCGCGACAACATCATGGATTTCATCGCGCAGCTCGTGGACGATCTCGTCCAGAGCGTCTGCTCGACGGAGATGCGGCAGGAGGAGTGGGATCTCGACGGGCTGGTCCAAGAGCTCCGCGTCATCATCCCGCTGGCGGACGACGTGACGGCGGAGTCGCTGCGCGGCGCGAGCGCCGGGGAGATCTCCGAGCGGCTGGTCGCCGCGGCGCTGGCCGCGTACGAAGCGAAGGAGCAGACAGTCGGCCCCGAGACGATGCGCGAGCTTGAGCGCATCATCCTGCTGCAGACCCTGGACCGGAAGTGGATCGACCACCTGTACGCGATGGACGCGCTGCGGGAGGGCATCGGGCTGCGCGCCTACGGGCAGGCGAACCCGCTCATCGAGTATCAGAAGGAAGGCTACGCGCTGTTCGAGCAGATGAAGCAGGAGGTTCAGGAAGAGACCGTCCGGTTCCTGTACCTCGTGCAGGTGCAGCCGCTCCCCGCCGCGGCCCGGACGGACGAGGCGCCCGCGGCGGCCCCCCTGCGGAAGCTGGAACGGCCGGCGTACCGGGTGACGGGCGAGCGCGGCGCCGGCGACGCGGAGCGTCCGCGGCCGGCCAGCCGCGGAGGCGGGACCGCGACCCAGGTGCACGTCGCGAAGGTCGGGCGCAACGATCCGTGTCCCTGCGGGAGCGGCAAGAAATACAAGAAGTGCCACGGCCGCGGCGAGTGATCGGCCGGCTCGGATGTAGGCGCTCCACCAAGTGACCTGGCGGCGCGCGCTCGCCGCCGCCGTCTCGGCCGCCGCTTTCGCGGCGGCGTTCCCCCCGTACGACCTCGGATGGCTGGCGTGGGTGGCGCTCGTGCCCCTCGTGCTCGCCGTGCTGGACGCGGCGCCCCGCGCGGCGTTCCGGCTCGGCTACCTGTGGGGTGTTGTCGCGTTCGGCGCCGTCCTGTGGTGGCTGACCGCGTTCGGCGTGGGCGCGTGGGCGTTGGCCGCCTGCCTGCTCGCGCTCGTCCCGGCCTCGGTGTTCGGCGTCGCGGCGTGGGCCGACCGCGGCCGTCCCGCCGACGTGCTGTGGATCCCCGTGCTCTGGACCGCGGCCGAGTTCCTCCGCAGCCAGGGCCCGCTCGGGTTTCCGTGGGCGCTGCTTGGGGAATCGCAGCACGCCGCGCTCGCCGTGGCGCAGGTGGCATCGATCGGCGGCGTCTTCGGCCTCACGTTCCTCGTGGTGCTCGCCAACGTCGTGCTCGCGCGGCTGCTTGTGCTGCGCGTGAGCCCCACCGTCGTGCTCGCGAGCGCCGCCGTCCTGGCGCTCGCCTGGGGGTGGGGCACCGAGACGCTGCAGTCGCCCGCGGCGATGCGCGGCGCGTCGCCGCCGTTCCTGGCAGCCGTCGTGCAGACGGCGTACGAGACGACGCCGGGACGGGCAGCGCTGGACGGGCCGGCCCGACTGGCTGAGCTCGAGCTGCTCACGCGCCAGGCGGTGCGGATCGGCGCGCGACTCGTCGTGTGGCCCGAGACCGCATCGCCGGTGGACATCGCCGGCAATCCGCAGGCGCTGATGCAGTTCGGCGGGTGGGCCCGTGACGGCCGGATCGCGCTCGTGGCGAGCAGTCTCGAAGGCGGCGTGACCAACTCCGCGTTCGCCTTCGCTCCGGACGGATTCCTCGCGGGACGCTACGACAAGACGCGGCTCGTGCCGTTCGCGGAGTTCGGCGAGCGGGCCGGGACCGGCCCCGGCGTGCTGCCCACCCCCGAGGGCCCGATCGGGATCGCGATCTGCTTTGAGAGCATCTTCCCGGACCTGGCCCGTCGCAGCGTCCGCGACGGGGCCGTCCTGCTCGCGGTGCAGACGAACGACCAGTGGTTTGCCGGGCCGCGGGCCGCCGAGCAGCACGCGGCGATCGCGCCGCTGCGCGCCATCGAGGAAGGGCGCTACGTGCTGCGCGCGGCGAACCGGGGGGTGAGCGAGATCATCGATCCGCGCGGCCGCGTGCTCTCGCATCTGGGTACGGGGCTGTCCGGCGTCGCGGAGGCACCCGTCGCGGCCGAGACCGCTCTCACGATCTACGCGCGCGTCGGCGACGTGGTGGGCTGGGCCGCGCTCCTCGCGGCGGTGCTCCTGCTCGTCCCGAGGGCCGCCGACGAGTTCCGCGGTCCGGCGGGCGCGCCGTTTAGCCGCCTGATCGCGGTATCGCTGGTGCCGCTGGCCGTGCTCGGCGCCGTCCGGTGGGCGGTGCACGCGCTCGGCCCCGGGGGCGGGGCGGCCGCGCTGATTCCCGTGCTCGCCGCGCTCGGCGCGACCGCGGCGCTTAGCCGCGGCCTGCCGCTTCGGCGCCTCGGGCTGCAGCTCCGGGGGTGTGTGCCGGCCGGCGCCGCGGCGCTCGCGGCTGTCGGCGCATTGTACTGGCTCGCGCTGCAGGGATTCGCCTCGCACCGGGCGCCGGTGGTGCTCACCCCGCCTCCCGGCGGCTGGTGGGTGGGGAGCGCCGCCGCGGTGCTCGTGGTGGGGCTGACGTTTGAATGGTGGCTCCGGGGGCTCGTGTTCGACGCGGCGTCCGCCTGGCGCGGCTGGAGGACCGCCGTCTGCTGGTCGACCCTCCTCGGCGTCGCCGCCGCGGTGCCGCTGGGCGCGGAGGCGATGGTGTGGAGCCTGTGCGCGGGTGCGGTGTTCGGGTTGATCCGCGCGCGGTGGGCGCAAGTGCCGGCGCTCGCCCTGGCCCACGGCGTCGGCGTGGTCCTGCTGGGCTTTTTGCTTCCACCGTGGTGAGTGCTATAATCTTGAACCGCCGATGACCTGGTCCGCCGCGCAATACGTCGCCTTTGAAGCCGAGCGCACGCGGCCGGTGCGCGACCTGCTTGCCGCCGTGCCGGACGCGGAGGTGCGCCGGGCCGTCGATATCGGGTGCGGGCCCGGGAATTCGACGGAGGTGCTCGCCGCGCGCTATCCCGGCGCCGTGGTGTCCGGGCTCGACAGTTCGCCGGAGATGATCGAGGCGGCGCGCACGCGGCTGCCGCAGGTGCGGTTCGCCCTGGTCGATATCACGCGGTGGGACGATCCGGGGCCGTTCGGTGTGATCCTGGCCAACGCCGTGCTGCAGTGGGTCCCGGATCATGCGGCGTTGCTGCCGACGCTGCTCGGCAAGCTTGCCCTCGGCGGGAGCCTGGCGGTCCAGGTGCCGGACAATCTCGAGGAACCGGCGCATCGGGAGATGCGGGCGCTGGCGCACACGGCCGCCTGGAGCGGCAAGCTCGCGGGGGCGGAGCTGGCCCATGGGGAGCGGCACACCGCGGAGTGGTACTACGCGCTGTTGCGGGGCCGGTGCGGACGGGTCGACATCTGGCGGACGACGTACTATCACCAGCTGGTGAACCATGCGGCGCTGGTGGAGTGGTTCAAGGGGACGGGGCTGCGGCCGTTTCTTGGGCCGCTGAATGACGCGGAACAGACCGAGTTCCTCGCACAATACCAGGCGGCCCTGGTGCACGCCTATCCCGCGCAGGCCGACGGCGTGGTGCTGCTGCCGTTTCCGAGGCTGTTCTTCGTGGCGACTCGCTAGATCCCAGGCGGCGCGGTGCGCGCTGCCGCAGGAGTCATTGGCAACGCGCCATGGCGGTCGCGTGCGGCGCGAGTTGCCGCGCCACGCGTATTTCGCTGCCAGTCCCTTTTCGGTATAATGGCGAAGACGGCGCCGCGTGATCGCGAATGCGGCGGGTCGGGGGTTCGTGGGTGACGATCGAGGAGTTGCGGCGCGCGCTGGATGGGTACGAGGAGCGTCTCCGAGGCATCGGGAGGCATCTTTGACGTTCCCCGGCAGCGTGCCCGGATCGCAGAGCTCGAACGTCAGGTGCAGCAACCGGGGTTCTGGGATGTGCAGGAGCAGGCCCGGCGGGTCTCGCAGGAACTCGCGGGCCTGCGCGATCGGATCGACGAGCTGACACACCTCGAGCGCGAGGTGGCCGATCTCCGCGAGCTCGTCGACCTCGCCGTGGGAGAGGACTCCGCGACCCTCGCGGATGTGGAACGGGAGATCGTCGCCCTCGGCCAGCGGCTCGACCGGTTTGAGTTGGCGACGCTCTTGTCCGGCGAGCACGACGCCCGCAACGCGATTCTGTCCGTGCACGCGGGCGCGGGCGGCACTGAGTCCCAAGACTGGTCCGAAATGCTCCTCCGGATGTATCTGCGCTGGGCCGAGACGCACGGGTACCGCGCCGAGCTCGTCGACGTCTCGCCGGGCGAGGAAGCGGGCGTGAAGAGCGCGACCGTCATCCTCTACGGGCCGAACGCGTACGGCTATCTCCGCGGCGAGCGCGGGGTGCACCGGTTGGTGCGGATCTCGCCGTTCGACGCGGCGCACCGGCGGCACACGTCGTTCGCGCTCGTCGATGTCGTCCCGGAGATCGAGACCGCCGAAGTGCAGATTCGGGACGACGATCTCCGGGTGGATACCTACCGAGCCGGCGGCGCCGGCGGGCAGAACGTCAACAAGGTCGAGACCGCGGTGCGCATCACGCACCTGCCTACCGGGATCGTCGTACAGTGTCAAAACGAGCGGTCGCAGCACGCCAACAAGCTCACCGCGATGAAGCTGCTGCAGGCCCGCCTCTGGGAGCGCCGCGAAGACGAGCAGCGTCAGAAGATGTCGGCGCTGCGGGGCGAGCACCGCGACGCGGCGTGGGGGAACCAGATCCGGTCGTACGTCCTGCAGCCGTACACCCTCGTCAAGGATCACCGCACCGGCGTCGAGACCGGGAACGTGCAGGCCGTCCTCGACGGCGGGCTCGATTCGTTCATCGATGCCTACCTCCGCCTCGATCAGGCGGCCGTCCCGGCCGCCGGAGGCGCGGATGCCGGCGCAGAAGGCCGCGGGGTCGGGCCCGCGGCGTCACCGTAGCCGTGTCCGCCGGCGCCTCCGAGGCGTCCTCGCGGGCGCGCGCTCGGCGCAGCCCGATCGTCGCCGTCTGGTGGGGCGCGGTCGGCCTGCTGCTCGTCGCGGTGCTCGCGAGCGTGACCGGGCCGTGGGCCGCGGCGTCCGCGCTCAACACCGCGATCGCGGGAGACGTGGCCGGGGGTCCGGTGGAGGTCAGCGTCGTCACGTGGCCGCCGCCGGCGCTGTGGTGGGGACGGGTGGACGTCCTGCGCGTGCACGCCCTCGGGCTGCGCGTGGGAACGGTGCGTACGGAGACGTTCGACGCGACGTTCCGGGGGCTGCGGTTCGACCCGGCCGCGCTGTACGTCCAGCGCCGCGTAGTGATTCGCTCGCTCGGGTCGGCGGCCGCCGAGGTCACCGTCCGGCAGGATGCGCTCGCGCAGGCGCTTGCGACAGTCCCCTCGATCCGGAACGTCGGGGTGGTGCTCGCGGACGGGCGGGTGCGGCTCGCGGCGACCGTGTCCCTGTTCGGGGCGTCGCTCCCGGTGGCGGGCGACGGACGCTTGGCGCTCCGCGGCGGGACGGCGGTGGATCTTGTGTTTGACCGCATCGCGGTCGCCGGGGTCCCGCTCCCCGACCCGGTGGCGGCGCGGGTGAGCGCGGCGGTCAACCCCGTGCTGGACATCGGCGCGCTGCCGTTCGGGCTCCAGCTGCGGGCCGTACGGGTGACCAATGGAGAGGTGATTCTGGATGCGGCGGCGGGCTCGCAGTAGGGGCGGGCGGGTGGCGAGATGATCTCGATGGTGCGGACGCTCTTCCGAAAGTACCCGGTGCTGGCGGCGTGTGCGGCGCTCGGTGTCGTGGCGTCCTGCGTGATCCTGGTGCAGCGGTTCACCCTTGAGCGCGCGTACCACACAGTGGAGATCACCGCGGACGGCGACGACTGGACGACGCTCGCCCGCCGGGACGGCGTCGACCGCGACACCCTGTACCGCGCGCTCTACGAGCGCGGCGTCCGCAGCGTCACGCTCTACGCCGATTCGCTCACCAAGCTGTCCGAGAACGGCGAAGTTGCGTTCATGACGGGCGCCGACGTCGTGAACGCGGAGCGCACCGGGGCGCTCGGGGGGCGCTCGCGGACATGGCCCGAGACGGGCGCATTCACACCGATAGTACGTACGTGCTCGGTCCGGCACCGGTGTTGAGCCTGGTCCAGCGCGGGTTCGCCGAGCAGCTCGGCGCGGCCGCGTCGACGATGCGCACCGGCAGCGGACCCGTCCTCGAGATCGCGGCCCGCGGACGCGAGCTCGAAGACGCGTCGCTTGGGGTCATGCCCGACCGCGTCGCCCAGCTGCGCGCGGACCACCTGACCGCGGAGCTGCGGGTCATCAACTTCCACGACGTCGCGCCGGGCGGGCTGGATGCGTTCTTCGCGCAGCTGCGCGAGGCCGGCGCCCCCTTCACGCTGATCTTCGACCGGGATCAGGTGCTCGGCTACGACACCTTGATCCCGGACGTGGCGGCGCAGATGAAGGCCTCCGGGTTCACGTTCGGCCGCATCGAGGTGTTCACGGCGAAGCGCAAGCAGAAGGGGGAGGACGCGCTCACCACCGCGGTGACGCCCGACGTCATCCGCGTGTTCAGCATGGCGCCGGAGGAGCTCGCGGGATCGACGCCCGACGACGCCCGCGACAAATTTGTCCTCGCGGCGCGCGAACGCAACGACCGCATCCTGTACGTCCGGCCGTTTCTCACCACCACGGCGGGCGTCGGCGAGATGCAGACCAATCTGGACTACGTGGCGTCGATCAGCGACGAGCTGACGCGCGCCGGCTACAAGCTGGACAAGGCGGTGCCGATGCCGGTGCTGAGCACGCCGGCCCCGCTGTTCGGGCTCGCGGCTCTCGGGACGCTCGCGGCCGCCGCGATCGCCGTCGGGGATGTGTCCGACGCGCTGTCGCATCCCGTGTCCGTCCGCTCGCTCCACCTCGGGGTCGCGCTCGGACTCCTCGCCACGCTGGGCGTGCTCGCGGTGCACCACGTGACGCTGTGGCGCCAGGCGCTCGCGCTCCTCGCCGCCCTCGCGTTCCCGACGCTCGCGATGATGTACCTGATCCCCGGCGCGCGGCGGCGCGATGCCGCCGTGCCCGCGCCGGACGTCGAGGCGACGACCGGGCTCCAGGCCGCGCTGCGCGGAATCGTCGGGCTGTGGGCCGTGTCGGCCGTGACCGCCCTTGGGGCGTTCGTCATGGCGGCGCTGCTCAGCGACTGGGAGTTCATGATGGAGGTGCGCGAGTTTCTCGGCGTGAAGCTCGCGCTGGTCATTCCGGTGGTCGTGATCGGGCTGCTGCTCGCCGCCGCCTCGGCCCCGCCGGGCGAGCTCTGGCGGCGGCTGCGCGAGTGGGCACGGCAGCCGCTCCTCCTCGAGTACGGGATCGCGATCATCGTGATCGGGACCGCCGCCGCGTTCGCGCTCGGCCGGACCGGCAACTCCGGGCTGCCGCTGCTCGGCGGGCTCGAGTTGAAGAGCCGCGTCGTGCTGGAGCGCGTCTTCGTGGCGCGGCCCCGGACGAAGGAGTTCCTCGTCGGCGATCCGTTCATGGTGCTCGCCTTCGCGCTGTCGGCCCTCGGCCTGCGCAAGTGGGTGCTGCCCGCCGCGATGATCGGGGCGATCGGCCAGGCCGGCCTCGTCAACTCGTTCTCGCACATTCACACGCCGCTGTTTTACTCGGTCGCGCGCACGGTGTACGCCCTCGTGATCGGGTCGATGGTGGGTGCGGTGCTGGTCGGGTTGCTGTGGTGGAGCCGTTGGTGGTGGCGGCCCCCCGGACGCGCGTCGCGCCCGGTGCGGGGCTCCCCCGGGGCGTCCCCGATGGCATGAGCCGGATCGTCCTGTCCGGCTACTACGGGTTTCACAACCTCGGAGACGAAGCGGTGCTGGCGGCGACGGTGCAGGAACTGCGCCGTCTGCGGCCCGACGCCGGGATCACCGTCTTGTCCGCGTCGCCCGAGGACACGCGCCGCGTCCACGGCGTCGAGAGCGTACCTCGCGCCGCGCCCGGCGCGGTCGCCGCCGCGCTGCGCGGCGCGGACCTGCTGCTGTGCGGCGGCGGGAGCCTGTTTCAAGATGCCACGAGCTGGCGCAGTCCCTGGTATTATCTCGCCGTCTTGAGCGCCGGGCGGCGCTTCGCCCGCCGGACGGCCGTCCACGCGCAGGGCATCGAGACGCCGAAGCGGCGCATCGTGCGGGCCGGCATCGCGCGCGTCCTCGACCGGGTGGACCTCATCACGGTGCGGGACCACAAGTCGCGGGCGGTCCTCGCCGACCTCGGCGTCCGGCGTCCGCGGATCGTCGTCGCCGCCGACCCGTCGTGGCTCCTCACGCCGGAGTGGACTCCGGCGGCCACGGCGGAGCGGGCGCGGTGGGGCGAGGGGCGATGGTGCGGCCTGGCGCTGCGCCCCTGGGGATCGGGCACCGCGGTGCGGGCCGCGGCCGCGGCCGCGCGCGACGCGTCGGCCCGCCTCGGCGTGCGGTGGGCGCTCTTTCCGATGCACCCGCCTGGGGATCTCGCCGTCGCGGAGGCGGTCGCCGCGGAGATCGGGGGCGGCGCCGTCGTCGTGCGGCCCGGGTTTGGGCCCCGGGAGATCCTTGCGCTGATCGGCTCCGTCGATGTGATGGTGGGCATGCGGCTCCACGCGCTGGTGTTCGCGGCCGCGCAGGGCGTGCCGATCGTGCCGCTGGCGTACGATCCGAAGGTCCGCGCGCTCGCGAGTGAACTCGGCGAACCGGCGCCCGGGGAGATCGAGTCCGTGCAGGCCCCGGCGCTGCTGGCCGCGATCGAGACGGCGGCGGCCGGAGGCGCGGCGCGGGCGCGCCTCCTCGCGGCGGTGTCGCCGCTCCGCGCGCGCGCGGCGCTCGCCGCGTCGCTCGCGGTGGAGCTGCTGCCGTGAGCCGGATCGACATCCTCGGCGTGGAGTTCGACCCGGTCGGGCTCGACGGGGCCGTCGAGCGGATCGCGGCGTTCGCCGTGGGACGCGATCCCCACCTGATCGTCACCGCGAACGTCGAGATGGTGATGCTGGCGCGAGGGACGCCCGAGGTGCGGGAGATTCTACAGAACGCGTCGCTCGTGGTCGCGGACGGGGTGGGCGTCGTCTGGGGGTCGCGGACGCTCGGGCGGCCGCTGCCCGGCCGCGTCCCCGGCATCGACCTCGCGGAGCGGCTGTGCGCGGAGGCGGTCCGCCGCGGCTGGCGCCTGTACCTGCTCGGGGGACGGCCGGGCGTCGCGGCGGGCGCCGCGGAGCGCCTGCGCGAGCGCCATGCCGGCCTGGTGATCGCCGGGGTCTCCCACGGCTATTTCGCCCGGGGTTCCGACGCCGAGGTGGTCCGCGCCGTGCGCGACGCGGCCCCCACGCTCCTCCTCGTTGGGCTCGGCGCGCCCCGGCAGGAGCGGTGGCTCGCCCGGAACCTGGCGGCCCTGGGCGTCCCGGTGGCGATGGGGATCGGCGGGGCGATGGACGTCTGGACCGGCCGCGCCCGGCGCGCGCCCCGCCTGTGGCAGACGTTGGGCCTCGAATGGTGCTACCGGCTCACGCGGGAGCCCAGGCGGTTTGGGCGGCAGCTCGCGATCCCTCATTTCATGGCGATCGTCTACGGCGAGCGCTTGCGGACGATCGCGCGGCTGCGTCCGTCTCGGTAAGGGTCTCCAGGGGCAGGAGTTCCTCTGGAACCCATGGAATAGGCGCCCGAGCGGTCGCCCGGGCAGCGGACGAAGGAGCCACATTCGCATGGCGGAGGTCCTGAAAGTTTCCTCCGACTCGAAGCCCAAGGCCGTCGCGGGTGCGCTCGCTGCCGTCCTCAGGGACCATGGGAGCGCGGAGCTCCAGGCGATCGGTGCCGGCGCGGTGAACCAGGCCGTGAAGGCGATCGCGATCTGTCGTGGATTCGTCGCGCCGAACGGCATCGACCTGATTGCCATTCCAGCATTCACGAAGGTGGAGATTGACGGAGAAGAGCGGACTGCCATCCGCTTCCTGGTCCAGGCCCGCTAGGCTGAGTCCGCGCCACGGAGACAGCCGGCACCTCGACCAGTTCGTGGCCGAGATGGAGATGAAGGTCTTCTGCGGCACCGCGAACCGGGCGCTCGGCGAGGAAGTGGCCGCGGAGCTGGGGTTTCCTTTGGGACGGGTGACGATCCGGCGCTTCGAGGACGGCGAGATCTACGCCCGCTTCGAGGAGAGCGTGCGCGGGGTCGACGCGTTCATCATCCAGCCGACGTGCCCTCCGGTCAACGAAAACCTGATGGAGCTCCTGGTGATGGTGGACGCGCTCACCCGGGCGTCCGCGGGACGCATCACCGCCGTGATGCCGTACTACGGATATGCGCGTCAGGACAAGAAGCACTCGCCGCGCGCGCCGATCACCGGGCGGCTCGTGGCCGACCTGCTGCAGGCCGCGGGCGTGCACCGGGTGCTGGCGCTGGACCTCGACGCCGACCAGATCGAGGGATTCTTCCAGATCCCGGTGGACCATCTGCGGGCCCTCTCGCTGTTCGCGGAGTACCTTTCGGGCAAGGATCTCAGCGACGCCGTGATCGTGGCGCCCGACGACGGCGCGGTCAAGCCGGCGTACCAGCTCGCGGAGCGTCTGCATCTGCCGCTCGCGGTCGTATTCAAGCGGGCACAGCCGTACGGCGGCGGCATGCTGACGCAGGTCGTCGGCGAGGTCGCCGGCCGGGTACCGGTGCTGATCGATCGCATCGTGGACACACCGGACCGGATGTGTTCGGCGCTCGATGCCATCCGGGAGCAGGGGGCGCGCCCGGAGGCGTTCGTGTGCGCGACCCACGGCGTGCTCGTGGAGGGGACGGTCGACGCTTTGTGCCGGGACGACGTCCGCGAGATCCTGCTGACGAACAGCATCCCGATTCCCCCGGAGAAGTGCCGCGATCAGGTCACGGTGCTGTCGTCCGGGCCGCTGTTTGCGCGCGCGATGCGCAACGTGCACCTCAACGAGTCGGTCAGCACACTGTTCGGCTGACAGCTCCCGCCTGCGCGGGCTCGTGCACTGATGCGGGTGCTGATCACCGGCGCGGCGGGCAACCTCGGGTCGGCCCTGGCACACTTCCTCTCGGACGGCCCGCACGACCTGCGGCTCCTCGTGCACCGGACGCCGCCGCCCGAGGTTGCGGCATCGCGTCGGGCGGAGATAGTCTGGGCCGACCTCGCCGACCCCGCCACGCTCCCAGCCGCGTGCGCCGGTGTGGACTGCATCGTGCACTTCGCGGGTCGGCTGTTCGCTCCCCGGCCCGAGCGGTTTCTTCCCGCGACGAACGTCGCATACGTCCGACACCTGACCGCGGCCGCCCTGGCCGCGGGCGTACGCAAGATGATCCTGATCAGCTTTCCCCACGTGGAGGGTGAAACGTCGCCGTCCGCGCCCGCAACCGGGCGGCCGAGCGGAGATCCCACCTCCGTCCACGCGCGGACGCGCCTGGCTGCGGAGCAGCTCATGACCTCCGCAGCCTCCGGGCGGCCGACGGCAATGGTGATCCTGCGCGCCGGCATGATCTACGGTCGAGGCGTGCTGATGATCGAGGCGGCGCGGTGGTTGATGCGGCGCCGGCTGCTCGCGGTCTGGCGGCGACCCACCTGGATCCACCTGATCGCCCTCCCGGATTTTCTGCGGTGCGTCCAGGCCGCGATCGAAGGCGAACGCGTCGCTGGGATCTACAACCTCGGCGACCGCGAACCGATGACGCTGCAGGCGTTCCTCGACACGCTCGCGGCGCACTGGGGATACCCGAAGCCGTGGCGCGCGCCCGCGTGGTCGTTCTACTGGGCGGGGTCGTGCTGCGAGGCGTATGCGTCGGTGTTCGGCACCGCCTCGCCGCTGACGCGGGACTTCATCCGGATCGGCATGGCATCCTACGTGTCCGACACCACGCGCATGACGCGGGAACTGCTGCCCGAACTCGCCTTCCCGACGTTCACGGCCGGGTTGTCGCTTCTCTAGTTCGCGCGCCGCCGTTTGCGCGCCCGCGCCGCGCTGTGTTACGCTGGCCGCGTGACCGTGCGGATGCGCTACGCGCCGAGCCCGACGGGGTATTTGCACGTCGGCGGGGCATGGATGGCGTTCTTCAACTGGCTGTTCACCCGTCACGAGCGGGGCCAGTTCGTGCTGCGCGTCGAGGACACCGACCGGACGCGCTCGACCGAAGAGTACGAAGCCGCCATTCTCGCGGACCTCCGCTGGCTCGGGCTGGATTGGGACGAGGGGCCGGACGTGGGCGGTCCCTACGGGCCGTACCGGCAGACCGAGCGGAGCGAGGGCTACCGTCGGGGCGCGGCGGCCCTGCTCGCGTCGGGGGCGGCGTATACGTGCTACTGCACGCCCGAGGAACTCGAGGCGGAGCGCGCGCGCGCGGTGGCCGAGCGCCGGCCGTACCGCTACTCCGGCCGCTGCCGCGATCTCGACCCCGAGACCCGCGCGCGGTTTGAGGCCGAGGGGCGCCGGTCGAGCCTGCGGTTCCGGGTGCCCCAGGCGCACCCGCCGATCGTCGTCGACGACATGGTGCTCGGTCGCGTCGAGTTCCAGGCGGCCGACCTGGACGATTTCGTCATCGAGCGGTCCGACGGTACGCCGCTGTACAACTTCGCCAACGTGGTCGACGACCACGCGATGGAGATGACGCACGTGATGCGCGGCTCGGAGCATCTGTCCAACACGCCGCGCCAGTTTCTCATGTACGAGGCGTTCGGCTGGACGCAGCCGCGCGTGGCGCATCTCCCGGTGCTGCTGGGCGCGGATCGGAAGAAGCTCAGCAAGCGGCACGGCGATACCGCGGTGCGTGAGTACGCCGCCCAGGGGATACTGCCGGAGGCCCTCGTCAACTTTTTCGCTCTCATGGGCTGGTACCCTGAGGACGGCCGCGAGCTGTTCACGGTGCCCGAGCTGATCGAGCGCTTTCGCATCGAGCAGATGGGAAAGAGCGGGGCGGTATTCGATACGCAGAAGCTGATGTGGATGAACGGGGTGTACATGCAGCAGACGTACCGGCAGAACCCCGACCGGGTCGTGTCCCTGGTCGTCGACTACCTCTGCCGCGTGCACGTGCTGCACGCGCCGGTGACCGGGGAGCAGCGGGCGTATGTGGGGCGGGTGGTCGCGATCATGGGCGAGCGCTTTCGTGTGCCGGGGGACGTGCTCGCGTATGGGGATTTCTTTTTCCGGGATGAGATCGGGTACGATCCGGCCGCGGTGCAGCGGTATCTCGAAGCTCCCGGTGCCGGGGAGACGCTTCGGACGGTGCGCCGGACGCTTGCCGACGCGCCAACGTTCGACCTCGGCGCGATCGAGGCGGCGGTGCGGGGCGCGGCGGAGGCGTTGGGCATCAAGAGCGGCGCGGTGATCCACCCGTTGCGGGTGGCGCTCACGGGGAAGACCGTCGGGCCCGGATTGTTTGAGTTGATCGAGGTGCTCGGCCGCGACCGCACGCTGGCTCGGCTTGACCGCGCCATCGGCCTCTTGGAACGGCACGATGCGTTTCCCCCGCCCGACGCCGACGGCGCGGAGACTTCCGCGCTCGTTCGGCCCGACCGTCCAGACACCCGCGCGTGAAAGAAGTCTTCGCGCCGGTCCCCCAGTCGGGGCGCGCCGGGCGCGCCCGGTTGGTTTGACACGTTTCTCCGGGGGTCAGTATAATGATGATGTTCTTGCGTTCGCGCTGGGGGATCGTCTAGCGGTAGGACGACGGGCTCTGGACCCGTTAGCGGGGGTTCGAATCCTCCTCCCCCAGCCAAGCACCGCGCTGCACGATGGTGCGAGGCGTGATCTCCCGAGACGGTATCTCCCTTCCAACGGTGGCCCGCTGTGCCTCCGCGTGCCCGCGCACGCATGCTCGTGCGCGTCCGAATCGGCGGTCACGCGCGCATCGATGTCCTTCGCGGCCCTCCCCCGCCGGGTTCCCCATCGTGGCATGAGCCCGTGGGTCCTGCAGGATCGAAACACCGTACCCTCTAACGGGGAACTCGACACCTCCAAGAGTGTGGGCTTCGAGCTCCATCATCCTTGGGGAACCGCCGGTGCCTGATGCGCCTCGGCCCGCGCGTACTCTGTCTCGTAGACCGAGGCGTTCATGATCCGCAGCCGTGTTGGCTCCGCGCCGCACCCCGGCGAGGGCAGTGCTACTGCGTGTGTTCCGCACCGCGTCCCGCCATGAACGGGGCGCGAGGGTCGAACAGAATCTCCGCGAACGACTTCGCCGTCTCGGTTCGGTTCCAATCGCGCTGCAGTTCGCAGATGAGCTGCACCCAGCTCGTCGGCTTGGCGCCGGCCTGGACGATGCGTTCCAGCGCCGCCCGGTGTGCTTCGACCGACGTCCCGCCGACGGCATCGACGACCGGGTAGACCTCATACCCTTCGCGCATCGCATCAAGAGACGGGAACGTGAGACACGCTTCCGTCCACAGCGCCGTCATGACGAGCTTCTTGCGGCCCGCAGCCTTGACCGCCGCGACGAATTCCCGATCCTCCCAGGCATTGATGGTGGTGCGGTCCAGCGGCTGGGCGGGGCCCAGCACGTTCTGCAGCTCCGCGATCGTCGGTTTGTTCCGACCGCTGCTGACGTTGACGGTCGAGACCACGATCGGCAGGCCGTACAGCGTTGCGGTCTTTGCCACGCGGACGATGTTGTCGACAAGCAGGTGCTGATCCATCGAGCGGATCGAACTCACCTGAACTGGCTGGTAGTCGATGATGATCAGCGCCGCGTTCTTCGGCGTCAGCAAGGGGTCCGCGACCGGATCCCGAATCTCTGGGCTCGCCATTGGTCACCTCGTCGAAGTGTGCTCGTCATGCAGTGTGGAGCGCCCGTCCCGTCGCGGGACAGTGTAGCGATACGGCGCGGGGCGATCATCTATCTTTAGATAGAACCTACGGCGTGAGCGCGCGGACGCGCGGTGTCGTGTTAGCCCTTACAGTGCCGGGCATCGGCGGCACGACAGTGCGCGGCATCCTGGCTCTGTTGAGCCCGTCGGTCGGGCAGGATCGGCACCACGCACCCCGTATCCTGAGAGAGGGGCTGCGCGCCGTCGACGCTGTGCGCCGGGCGCGGCTCCGGATCGGAGTGCCGGATGCGCCCGACCGTCTTGTGGCTCTTGGTGGTGAGCGCCGGGCTCGTGCTGGGCGCCGCACATGCGGGCCTCGCGCAGTACGCGGGCGCCTCCCTGATCGACGTGCCGGGTGCGGTCGGGACCTACGCGTTCGGGATCAACGACGCCGGCGAGATCGTAGGGTACTATCAGGCGCCGGACAACCGCTGGCACGGATTTTCCCGGATGGGCGTCGGCGGGACGGTGACCACGTTTGACGCGCCCGAGGCGGCCGCGACGTACGCGCACGGCGTTAACCCGGCCGGGGTGATCGTCGGCCACTTCGTCGACGCTGCCAAGCACACCCACGGCTATCTGCGCAATCCCGACGGGACCTTCGTGACGATCGATGTGGCGGGCGCCACAGACACGCGCGCGTTCGGCATCAACAAGGCCGGCGAGATCGTCGGCTACTTCGTGGACGCGGCGGGCAAGACCCACGGGTTCGCGCGGACCCCGGACGGGGCGGTGACGACGCTGGACGTGCCCCGCGCGTTGATCACCACCGCCGCGGGCATGAACGACGGCGGCGACATCGTGGGCAGCTTCGTGGACACCAACTACGTCGACCACGGCTACGTGCGGACGCGCTCCGGCCGGCTGACGACGATCGACGTGGACCGCCAGCCGCATACCGACGCCGCGGCCATCAACAACCGCGGGGACATCGTCGGCGCGTACTTGGATACCGGCAGCGAATGGCACGCGTTCTCCCGCACGCGGCTCGGGGTCGTGACCACGTTCTCGATGCCGGCCTCCATCGGGACGCTCGGGTGCGGGGTGACCAGTGCCGGTCGGATGATCGGGGAGTTCGAAGACTCGTCCACGATGTGGCACGGATTTCTGACGGATCGCTGAACCTCGCGGCCGCCGCGCGTCAGCTCCAGGGAAACGGGCTGGCGGAGACCGGGTGGAGCGCCCCCTCGGCGTAGCGCGAGAACCGAAACGGCCGGAGGATCGCGCTCGGCTCGCCCAAGAGCTCCTTGGCGACTAGCGCGCCGACCCCGATCATCTTGTACCCGTGGTTGGAATCCGCGATCACGTAGCAATTCTGGCGGAAGACGTCGAACACCGGGAAGTTGTCCGGCGTGAAGGCGCCGAGGCCCCCGGACGGCTCGCGCCGGTACAGGTGGGACTGCCCCTCGAACCGCTTCTGGCAGAACGCCAGCCCGGAGCAGTACATGCGGACGAACTCCTCGCCGACGACGAACTCGGGGGAGGCCGGGCCGTAGGGGTCGATGCGGACCTCGTCGTGGTCCACGAGATACGGCGCGGCGCCGCCCTGGACCCCGTTGAACAGGAAGTCCGGCTTGTAGTAGATGCCCCAGAGTTGGTCGGTGATCAGCGCGCCGTCGGGATCGCCGTGCAGCGGCGCGTCGGTGTCGACGTGAATCACGGGCGGCATCCGGCCGTCGTTGGTCTGCTGCAGCGTCGGGTCCACCCCGAGGGTGCCCTCCTGCAGGCACATGTAGCGCCACATCTTGACGTCGTGGTGCGCGCACGCCCTCATGCAGGACGGTGATCGCCATCGGGAGGTCGAGCATAGCCCACAGCGAGCGGATCCACGGGCCGACTCCGACCACCACGTGGTCCGCGGACACGCTGCCGCGGTCGGTCTCCGCTGCGGTCACCGCTCCGCCGGAGAGCCGCAGTTCCCGGACCCGCACGCCCGGCTCGATGCGGACCCCTTCGGCCCGCGCTTTTCGCGCGAGGCCGGCCATCGCCGCCTTGTTGTTCGCGTACCCGCCTTTCTGCTCGTGCAGCACGGAGGTGATGCCCTTCGCCTGCCAGTCGTGGAGGATGCCGCGCATGTAGGCCAGGCAGTCGGCGGCGCCTTCGATGAACACCGACGGGTAGCCGATCGCGCGCTGCTGCGCGTGGATCGATGCGACGCCTTCGTGCATCACCTCCGGGCTGATCTGCATGTAGCCGACGGGGTGATAGCTCAGCGCCTCCGGGTCGCTCTCCCAGACGGACACGCTGTGGGCCATGAGCGCCCGCATCGCGGGCTGGAAGTAGTTGTTGCGGATGACGCCGCAGGCGATCCCGGAGGCGCCGGCGGCGACGTCGGTCTTGTCCACGATCAGGATGTCGGCGCCGCTCCCTTTGCCCCGCGCGCGAAGCTCCCGTGCCAGGTGGTAGCCGGTGCTGAGGCCGTGGACGCCGGCGCCGATGATCAGGTAGCGCGTGTGGGTCGGGAGCGCCACGGCGGGTCTCCTTGCGTGCGGCGGCGTGCGCGGAGCGTCACAGCTTGCTGGTGTACGCGCGGTTGTGCTGCCGGAGCCGCGCGTCGGTCCCAAACGCGTAGTGCTTCGACATGTCGGGGGAGTACCGGCTGGCCTCCGGCGTGCGGCCCAGCGCCTCCGCCATCGCGCGCACATGGTGCGGCGCGCCGCCGCAGCAGACGCCGAGGTAGCGCACACCGAGGTCGTACGCCGCGCGCGCAAACGTCGCCATCTCGTAGCGGTTGCAGGTAAAGGGATCCAGCGCCGTCGGAAACGGACGTCCCCCCGGCAGGTCCGCGCGGGCCCGGTCCTCGAGCGACTGAAACGTCGCGTGCCGCCGCGTCGTCCGGTAGGGGACCGGGAGGCCGGCGACGGGGCACGACACCGCCTTGCGGACCGCGCGCAGCAGCGGCAGCATCGTCGCGGGGCCCCGGGCGCAGTTGAGCCCGACCACCGCGGCGCCGGCCTGTTCCAGCTGGCGGGCGCTCTCGCGAATGTCCACCGCGTCGCGGAGGCCCTCCAGGTGCACCGCGAGCGTGACCACCGCGGGCAGCCCGGCCCGGGTGATCGCCTCGAGCGCCAGCAGCGCCTCGCCGTGATAGGAGAACGTCTCGGCGATCACCATGTCGACGCCGGCCTCGGCCGCCCAGGCGATCTGCTCGTCGAACATCGCGCGGACCTCGCGTGCCACGGCCGCGTCGCCGGGCGCGTAGATCGTCGTGTTCGAGATGTTCCCGGCGACCAGCGGACGTTCGCCGTGCCGCTCCGCCGCCACGCTGCGGGCGATCGCCAGGGCGTTCCGCTGCAGGGCTTCGAGCCGATCTTCCTTGCCGATGAGGCGCAGTTTTTCGCGGTGGCCGTAGTACGTGAACGCCTCGACGACGTCGCTGCCGGCGCGCACGAACTCCCGGTGCAGCTGCGCCACCACGTCGGGGTGGTCCAGCACCACTTCGGGCACGTACGCGCCGGCCTGCAGGTAGCCCCGTCGTTCGAGCTCGAACAGGTAGCCCTCCGCGCACAGGACCGCGCCGTCGCCGGCGAGGCGCTCGCGGAGCGTGCGCGTGCGTGACCCGGACGTCTCACTCATCTCGCGTGTGCATTCGCCTCCGGTCTCGCGCTCCCTCTCCGGGACGCGGCGGGTCGGGCCGGCCGGGCGCCTACGGGATCGTCTCGGGATCGGTGGTGGTGCGGTAGTCTTCGTTGAGCGCGTCGAGGGCCGTCATCTCGTCCGGCGTCAGCTCGAACTCCACCGTCTGCGCGTTCTCGACCAGCCGCTCGCGCCGCGACGTCTTGGGGATCGCGACCACGCCGTGTTCGATCAGCCACCGGATCATGACCTGGGGAATCGTGCGCCGGTGGCGCTGGGCGATCGTGCCGATGCGCGGGTCCTCGAGCCGGCGCCCCTTGGTGAGCGGCGCGTAGGCTTCGAGCTGGATGCCGCGCGCGCGGCAGAACTCGAGCAGCCGGCGCTGGTAGAGGAAGACGGAGAACTCCACCTGGTTCACCGCGGGCACCACGCCGGCGTGCTCGAGCAGCTCGGTGAGATGCCGCTCCGCGTAGTTGCTCACGCCGATGGCGCGCGCGCGCCCGCTGGCCAGGATCTGTTCCATCGCGCGCCAGCTGTCCCCGCGCTTGGCGGAGCGCGGCCAGTGGATCAGGTAGAGATCGACGTACTCCAAGCCGAGCCGGCCGAGCGAGGCGTCGAATCCGCGCAGCGCCGAGTCGTACCCATGATCGTCGGTGAGAAGCTTGGTCGTCACGAACACCTCGCCGCGGGGGATCCCGCTGCCGCGCAGCGCGACGCCGACGTCGTGCTCGTTGTCATAGCCGGCTGCGGTGTCGAGCAGCCGGTACCCGAGCGCGAGCGCGTCGGACGCCACCCGAATCGTCTCGGCGCCGGGCGCCAGCCGCCAGACGCCCAGGCCCAGGATCGGCATCGGGACCCCATTGTTCAGGGTGACCGTCGACTGCAGGGATGCTGGCATCGGCGACGCCTCCACGCGTGGTGTGTGCCGCGCCGGACGGACGCCGGACACGGTCGGTTTGCCTGGTACGATCCCAGTTGGTATACTCTGTATCGGTTCCGCACGCGCTGGCCCCATCGTCTAGAGGCCTAGGACGCGGCCCTCTCAAGGCCGAAACGGGGATTCGAATTCCCCTGGGGCCACCAGCCAACATTCTACTTCACGGCGGCGTCCGCGGGGCGCTCGAGCAGGGGGCGCGATGACGAACCGGTTGCACTTCGTCGAGATCGAGGTGTCGCGCGGCCAGGAAGTGGCCAGCACGCTGAACCACTACGCGGCCGACGGCTACGTGATCGAGGCGACCACGAGCGACCGGATCATCATGTCGAAGAAAATCAAAGAGAAGAAGGCGGACAAGAAGACGGAGAAAGAGCACGACCGGAGCGAGCCGCGCGAGAACGGCGGGGCACTCACGGACTGACCAGCGACCGACACCCCGCTCGTTTGTCCCGGGCCGGCCGGTTCGGGACGCCCGCCCGTTCGCTATGAAGGCTGCCGAGCCGGATCCGGGACGGGCCATCGACCGGCGTCGACGAGCGTCAGAAAGTCGAGCACCGCGCGGTTAAACGCCGCCGGCTCCTCGAGGTTGAGGGTATGTCCGGTGTCCGGAAGCACCAGCAGCCGGGCACCCGGAATCTGCCGCTTCAGGAACAGGCCCGGCGCCAGGCACGGCTCGTCCTCGTCGCCGTTGACGATCAGCGTCGGCACGGCGAGGCGGCGGAGCGGCTGCTCGGCCGCGTACAGCGGGGGCCGGCGCGCCTGGACGCCGCGAAGGGTGCGGGCGCTGCCCGGCCCGGAGTGCCGCACGAAGGCGTCGCGAAATTCGCCCCAGCCCTGCGGGTCTTTCCGCCGAAACGGGAGGCGCGTCGGCCCCAGCGCGTACTCGGCGGCGAACGCCTCCATGCCGTCGCGCTCGATCGTCCGCGCCCGCGCCTCGGAGTCGCGCGCGAATCCCTCCGGGTCGTCCGACCCCGATCCGCACCCGGCGACCACGAGCGCCCGCGCCATCTCCGGATGCCGGAGGGCGAGGTGCAGCACGGTGGATGCGCCCATCGACAGGCCGCACAGGTGCGCCTGCGCGATCCCAAGATGCCGCAGCAGGCCGTGCAGATCGGCCACCGCGATGTCCTGGGAGTACGCGGCCGGATCCTCGGGCACGTCGGAGGGAGGGTAGCCGCGCGCGTGGTACGTGACGACCCGGTAGCGCCGGGCGAAGCACCGGACCTGGGGGTCCCAGCTGCGGCCGTCGCCGGCGAATTCGTGGACGAACACCAGCGGGAATCCTTCGCCGGTCACCGCGTAGTGGAGCCGCACTCCGTTGACGCGTGCGTCAGGCATCGCGCTCCCGTCGGCGGGCTGATCGCTCCGGCGTCCGGTCAGCCGACCGCCAGCATGCGCTCGACGGCGCGCGCCGCCCGCACCCGGATCGGCTCGGGGACGTCGATCACGTACTGGGTGCGCTGGAGGGAGCGGAGCGTGTCCTCCATCGTGATCTGGTTCATGTGCGGGCACCGGACGCTGCACAGCCGCAGCATTTCCTTCCCGGGGTTGGCCGCCGCGACGTTGTCTCCCATCGCGCACTCGGTCAGCAGCAGGTAGCGGGGCGCGGAGCTCCGTTCCACGTGCTTGATCATCGCGGTCGTGCTGCCGGAGAAATCGGCGGCCGCCACCACCTCCGGGCTGCACTCGGGATGGGCGAGGACGAGGACGTCCGGGAACTGCTGGCGGATCGCGTGAATGTCGCCCACCTGGAACTGCTCGTGCACCTCGCACCGGCCGTGCCAGCCGATCAGCTGGTAGTCGACGCCGGCGGGCGCCGCCGGCTGGCTGAGGATGCTCGGAAAGATGACGTGCTTGCCGGTCTCCCGGGCGACGTTCTTGGCGAGGTACTCGTCCGGAAGAAAGATGACCGTGTCGACGCCCAAGGACTCCACGACCGCCGCGGCGTTGCTGGAGGTGCAGCAGATGTCGGATTCGGCCTTGACGTCGGCGTAGGTGTTGACGTACGTGACGACCGGGACGCCCGGAAACCGCTGCTTCAACGCCCGCACGTCGGCGGCGGTGATGCTGGCCGCGAGCGAGCAGCCGGCCCGCGCGGCCGGCAGCAGGACCGTCTTCGTCGGGTTGAGGATCTTCGCCGTCTCCGCCATGAACTGCACGCCGCAGAACACGATGAGGGCCGCATCGGTCTCGGCCGCCGTGCGGCTCAGCTCCAGCGAATCGCCGGTGTAGTCGGGGATCGAATGGAACAGGGCCGGCTCCATGTAGTTGTGTCCGAGGATCACCGCGTTCCGCTCGCGCTTGAGGCGGTTGATCTCGCACGCGAGGACCGCCTTCTGGCGCAGCTCGACGTCCGGCACGACGCGCTCGAGCCGCGCCTTCATCTCCGCGTACATCGCGTCCGCGGACGTCTCGCGTGCCATCGCTACGACCATGGGACACCTCCCGACCCGCCCGCGGTCTTCACCGGGGACGTTGTGCCCCCGATGCGCGCGGCGCAGGCAGTCCAGACGCACACCCACGCCATTCGCCGCGGGCACAAAGCGACCGCGCCGTGGCACTCATCCAGTACGGGTGTGCTCTTTCCGAGGACGGCACGCGGCCAGGCTCACACGCGGCGACTCGGCAATCCGCGTCCGGCTCCGGCGGGGATGGCGCGCCCCGATCCTCGACCTTTCACCGCGGCATTCGACGCCGCGGCGATTCTCCCTCCATCCGGTCACTGCCGTCCTGACGCGTCCGCTACCTCGGCGACATCGCGGGCGGCCGCATCCATTTAGGTATACGCGCCAGCCGCGGGCGGCATTCCCGCTATCCACCGCCGCGCGGGCGCACCGGGGCCGGCGATCGTGGAGGCCCTTGCGCGACCAGGCCCGAACGCGTCTCTTGCGCACCCGGCGCCTCGCGGCGGCCCGGGTCGCGCTCGGCCATCGTTGGGAGGTGACCCGATGCGGCAGGCTCACCGGCGCGCGATGCGCCGCTGCACGCGCGCCCTCGCCTGCGCGGTTCTCGTGGCGGTCGCGGCATCCGGCGCGCCGGCCGGGGCCGCAGTGTCGCAGACGGGCGCCGATGCGCTGCAGGTGTCCCCGGACGCGCCGGTGCAGGGCGATACGCTGGCGATACGCGTGGCCGCGCCGCCGGACGCCCGCGTCGCGGTGACCGTCGACGGGTCGGCCGTGCCCGCGTACAGCGTCGCGGAGGGGGTGTGGCGGGCGTTGGCCGGTACCGATCCGGACACGGGAGTCGGCGCGCATACCGTGCGCGTCGCGATCGTGCGGCCGGGATCGGCGGACACGCGCGTGGTCCGGACGATCCGCCTCGGTTCGGGACACTTCGGGGTGCGCCGCCTGACACTGCCGCCGCAGACGATCGGTCTCGTCACGTCCGCGAACCTCACGACCGAGGCGAGACTGCTGGGCCCCGTCCTCGGCCGGCGCACGCCGACGGCGTGGTGGACCGGCGCCTTCGCGCGGCCGTCCGCCGCGCCGATCGACTCTCCTTACGGCGAGCAGAGCTTCTACAACGGCCGGCGCGAGTGGTGGCACGCCGGCGTGGATTTTGACGCGCCGGCGGGCGCCCCGGTCGCGGCGGCCAGCGCCGGGATCGTGGCGCTGGCGAGAGCGCTGCCGCTCGGCGGCAACACGGTGGTCATCGACCACGGGCAGGGGGTCCTGACGGAGTACCTCCACCTGTCGGCGTTCGCGGTGCGGGAAGGGGACCGGATCGCGCAGGGGGCCGTGGTGGGTCGCATCGGCGCGACGGGGTTGGTCACGGGCCCTGGGCTGCACTGGGGTCTCTACGTGAACGGGCTGCCCGTCAACCCGCTGCCGTGGCTCGTGCCGCGCGCGGGTCTGACCGTGCCGTAGCCGGCTACTCGACGAGCACGTCGAGCAGCCGCGGCTCGGGGCTCCGTTCGGCGAGGGCCTCGCGCAGCTCGCCGGGATCGCTGACGAGCCGTGCCTGTACGCCGAAGCCGCGCGCGACGGCCGGCAGATCCACCGCCGGGGCGTTGAGGTCCATGCCGATGAGGCGCTCCGGCGCCACCGGCGCCCCTTTGTACTGCGCCATGCCTTCCTTGAGGATCTGGTACGCCCGGTTGTCGACGACCATGATCGTCGCCGGAATGTGGTAGTGCGCCGCGGTCCACAGCGCCTGGATGGTGTACATGATCGACCCGTCCCCGACGGTGCAGATGATGCGCCGGTCGGGCCACGCCATCTGGGCGCCGAGCGCCGCCGGCAGGCCCAGCCCAAGTGACCCGGCCGCGACCCCCAGGTACGAGCGCTCGCTGCGGAACGGGACGTACCGGTCGATCATGCGCACGGCGGTGATCGCTTCATCGACGATCGTTACCGTGTCGTCGACCATCTCCCCGAGCACACGGTACGCTGCGGCCATCGTCATGCGCTCGCCGGGCTTGGGCACGCTCGCCGCCTGCTTCCACTCCTGCGCGCGACGGGTCCGTTCCTGGCGCACCGCCGCCGTCCGCGCCGCCGCGGCGGCCCGCTGTGGGGCGTCCATGCGCTCGGCGAGGCGCGCGCCGATCTCGGTAAAGATCGCGCCGGCGTCGCCGAGGATCCCGAGCGTCGTGGGGATGTTCTTGCCGATCTCCCACGGATCGGTGTCGACATGGATGACGGTCGTGCCGTCCGCGAGGGCCACGGGCGGCGTGTACAGCAGGGCCGCGAACTTGCGCGCCCCGGCGATCACCACCAGGTCCGCGTTCCCGAGCTCGCGGCGCAGCTGCGTCAGGGACAGGCCGATCATGCCAAAATATTGAGGATGGTCGGTGGGGAACGCCGACCGCACGGGCAGCCGCTCACCGTACACCCGCGCGCCGGTCGCCTCTGCGATGCGGACGAGCGCGGTACGCGCCTCGGCCGTCGCCGCGCCCGCCCCCACGATCAGGACCGGTTCGCGGGCCCCCGCCAGGTCGCGGGCGACCCGATCGAGCACCTCGGGGCCGGGCCGCGAGCCGCCGGCGATCTCCGTCCAGGGCGCTGGCCCGTCGACCTCTTCGTCGAGACAGTCCATCGGCAGCGACAGAAACACCGGCCCCTGGGGCGGAGCGGCCGCGAGCTTGAACGCGCGCGCGAGGGCGAGCGGCACGTCGGCGCCCGTTTTCGCCTCGTACGACCACTTCGTAAATGGAGCGGCGACGACCGCGAGGTCGCTCCACAGACTCGGGTCCTGCAGAATCGTCCGGCGGTCGAGCTGGCCCGCCGTCACGACCAGGGGAACCTTGGCGCGGTACGCGTTGAAGATGTTCCCGAGACCGTTCGCGAGCCCCGGCGTGATGTGCAGGTTCACGACGGCGGGCTCGCCCGTGGCCATCGCGTAGCCGTACGCCATGCCGACGGGGATCGCGTCCTGGAGGCCGAGGACGTAGCCGATGTCCGGATAGTCCGCGAACATCTCCATGAAGTTGAGCTCGGTCGTCCCCGGGTTGCCGAACACGTGCCGGACGCCCCGCTGACCCAGCATCTCGAAGAACGCGGTTTTCGCGAGCACCGGCGCGCTACCCCCGTGTCTTCCGGAAGACGGCTTCGAGCCCTTCCCGCGTGAACCCCGGGGACTGGCAGTACTCGATGATCTGGCGCTCGACCCGCTCGACCTTCGCGACGCCGTCCGCGACCTGCGCGGCGATCTCGAGCGGGATCGACAGCACGCCGTGCTGGTCGCCTTGGATCAGGTCGCCCGGCCGCACGGTGAGACCGCCGATCTCCACCGGCTCGCCGAACCCGACGAGGTGGACGTAGGCGTGGGAGACGCCGACGCTTCCGGCGAAGAAGTGAAACCCGAGCGCGCGCACTTCGTCGAGATCCCGCACGCTGCCGTTGGTCACTGTGCCGACGCACCCGAGCGCGCGGTGGATGTTGCTCTGGACCTCGCCCCAATACGCGCCGATCCCCGGCGGGGTGTCGAGGTCCTTGATCACGATCACGCGGGGCGCGGGGATCGCCTCGATCGCGCGCCACATCGCGATCCGCCGCTCGTTGGCGTCCTTCGGCGGCCGCTCGGCCGCCCGGCACGTCGCGGTGACCGCGTACCCGAGCATCGGGCCGAGCTCGGGAAGGATGCAGCGGACCTCGGCCGACATGAACCCGGCGGTGCGCGGACGCACGTCGAAGACCTCGATGCCGTTCGAGACCGCGGGGGTCGGGATCGCGCGCAGCCGTGCGAACGCGTCGGGGAGCAGCGTGGACATCAGAGGGGCCTCCGGAAACCGAATGTGGGGATGCTTCCGTGAGATTCTCGCGGCGGTGCGGCAACCCCTGCCGTGCGGCGCCGCGCGGAGGCCGCGGTAGTGGAGTCCTGGCGGCGGAATCTCTATACGCTGTGGGCGGCGCAGTTCATCGCGCAGCTCGGGCTGTCGCTGGTGGTGCCGTTCATGCCGCTGTACATCGGCACGCTCGGCGTGGGCGGGCTCGCCTCGGTGGAGCGGTGGAGCGGGGTCCTGTTTGCGGCGCCGTTTCTCGCGATGACGCTCGCCGCGCCGCTGTGGGGCGCGCTCGGCGACCGGTACGGCCGGAAGGTCATGATCCTGCGGGCGCTCGGGGGCATCGGCGTCACCAACCTGCTGACGGCGTCCGTCACGAACGTGTGGCAGCTGCTCGGCCTGCGCGGGGCGCAGGGTGCCGTCAGCGGCTTCGTGTCGGCGACCAACGCGCTGATCTCGTCGTCGGTCCCGCGCGACCGGCTCGGCGCGGTGCTCGGCGTGCTGCAGACCTCGCTCACCGCCGGCGCGGTGGTCGGGCCGCTCGTGGGCGGCGCGCTCGCCGATCTCACCGGGTACCGGCGCGTCTTCGTGATCAACGGGCTGATGTGCTGGGTCGCGGCCGCGGTGGTGCTGTGGGGGGTCCGCGAGCCGGCGCGCGAGGCCGCGCACACCGCCAAGAGCGGCGTGCGCGAGAACCTGGCCTACTTTTTCCGCTCGCCGTCGCTGCGCACGATCGCGCTGCTGCTGTGCGCGAGCCAGGTCGCCGTGCTGGCGGTGGAGCCGATGTTTCCCCTGTACGTCGAGACCCTCGGGGTGCCGGCCGCGCACGTCGCGACGATCTCTGGGTTTCTCTTCTCCGCGACCGGGATCGCGTCGATGATCGGGGCGCCGATCTGGGGCCGGCTGGCCGACAGCGCCAGCCAGAGCCGCGTGATCGTCCTGGTCCTCGTCGGCGCCTGCGTCGCGTACGCCCTGCAGGCGGCGGTCCACTCGACGTACACGCTCTTGGTGTTTCGAGTCCTGCTGGGCTTCTTCATCGGCGGCCTTCTGCCGCCGCTCTACGCGCTCGTGGCCCGGCTGGCTCCGCCTGAGCGCCTCGGCGGGATCATGGGCATCACCAGCAGCGCGATCATGCTCGGGGGGCTGCTCGGGCCGCTCATCGGCGGGCTGTGCTCGGCCCTGTTCGGGATCCGGCCGGTGTTCGCGATGGCGGCGGCGCTCCTCGGCGTCTGTGCGCTGGCCGTGCGCGGACTCGCGCCGGCACAGCAGGAGCCGGAGGCCCCGTAGCATATTGAACGCATAAGCCTCGGGCAGCAGCGTTGAAGGGGCAGGAGGCGCCGTGACTGGAGGGTTTGTCGGATTTGCCGTGCGCCGGCTGCTGGCGGCGATCCCGACGCTGTTCGGGGTGACCCTGATTGTGTTCTTCATGGTGCGCATGCTGCCGGGCGACCCCGCCCGGCTGCTCGCCGGGCTGCTGGCGACGCAGGACGAGGTGAACCGCATTCGCGTGCAGCTCGGCCTGACCAAACCGGTCCCGGTCCAGTACGCGCTCTTCCTCGCAGGCCTTGCGCGCGGCGATCTCGGGAAGTCGACCGTGACCCAGGCACCGGTGATGTACGAGATCGGCGTCCGGCTCCCGGCCACGGCGCTGCTGGCGGCGACCGCCACGGTCCTGTCGGTGCTCTTCGGCGTGGCCTCCGGGCTGATCGTGAGCACGCGCCAGTACACGTCCACCGACTACGTCGTGACCGTGCTCGCGCTCGCCGGGATCAGCATCCCCGTGTTCTGGCTTGGGCTGATGCTGATGATGGTGTTCGCAGTCGGCCTCCACGTCCTCCCGGCCGGCGGCGACGCGAGCCCCCTCAGCCTCATTCTGCCGTCGATCGCGCTCGCCGCGTTCAGCCTCGCGATCATCGAGCGGCAGACCCGCAGCAGCATGCTCGAGACGCTGCGGCAGGACTACGTCCGCACGGCCCGCGCCAAAGGCCTCGCAGAAGGGTGGGTGGTCTACCGCCACGTGCTGCGCAACTCGCTGATTCCGGTCGTCACGATCATCGGCCTGCAGTCCGCGACGCTGCTCGGCGGGGCGATTCTGACCGAGCGCACCTTCTCGTGGCCCGGCATCGGGACCCTGCTCGTCAACTCGATTCAGGCGCGCGACTACCCGGTGATCCAGGGCGTGGTCCTGTTGTTCGCGCTCACGTTTCTCGTCATCAATCTCCTCGTGGACATCCTCTATGGCTACATCGACCCCCGCATTAAGTACAGCTGACCTCGCCCGGGAGCGGGAGTTCCATCATCCCCTCGCGGTCCTGCGCCGTTTGGGGCGCAACAAGATCGCGGTGGCCGGCCTCGTGATTCTGCTCGGCATGGTGGCGTCGTCCCTGCTCGCGCCGGCGATTCTGCCGTACAATCCGAACGCCGCGGACCTCGACAACGCGCTGCACCCGCCGACCCTCGCCCACCCGTTTGGCACCGACCAGTTGGGGCGCGACCTGCTGACGCGCGTGGTGTACGGCGGGCGGATCTCGCTCCTCATCGGCGTCATCGCGGTCGCGCTCGCCGCCGCGGTCGGCGTGCCGCTCGGGCTCATGTCGGGCTACTACAGCGGGTTCTTCGATCTCGTGGTGCAGCGGGTGATGGACGTGATGCTGGCGTTTCCGGGGTTCCTGCTCGCGCTCACGCTGATCAGCCTGCTCGGGGTCGGGCTGACCAACGTCATCCTGAGCGTGGGGATCTCGTCGATCCCGGTGTACGTGCGCCTGATCCGGGGCGTTACGCTGTCGACCCGCGAGCTCACCTACGTGGAGTCCGCGCGGTCGATCGGCATGCGCGACTGGCGAATCATGCTGCGCCACGTCCTGCCCAACACCGCGGCCCCGATCATCGTCCAGTCCTCGCTGCAGATCGGGCTCGCGATTCTCACGGCGGCCGGCCTCGGGTTCCTCGGTCTCGGCGTGCGCCCGCCGACGCCGGAATGGGGCACGATGCTTGGCGACGCGGTCAATTATCTCCTGTCGTCGTGGTTCATCGCGCTGTTTCCGGGCCTCGCGATCTTTTTCGCGATTATGGCGTTCAATCTGCTCGGCGACGGCCTGCGTGACGCGTTCGACCCCCGCATGCGCGTCCTCTAGCAGCCCCGCGTCGAGACGGCCGCGTGCGCTGTGCGACGACCGTTGCGGGTATACTTGTGACGGACAGCCGTCACACGTGCGGCGTTCCGACCTAGTTCCGATGCGCGACGCCGGATCGTCCCAAAGTCCGATGGCGCGCCGTGGCGGGGCGGTCTATGCTAGAGGGGACCGCGGTGCAGGCAGTACACGACTGTGGCCGCGGTTGGAGCGCGAGGACGATGTCGATCCCACCGCACGCATGCACCCCCGGCCCGCACCGCGAGTCCGTGCCGGATCGCGGCACGGCGCCGGGCGGGTCACGCCGGCCGGCCGGCGCGTGGCGGGCGCGGGCGCTGGCCGGCGGGCTCGTGGCCCTGATCGCCGCGGCCCTCATCCTGCCGGTCGGCGCCGAGACGCGGCCGCTGCGGGGCATCTTCGAGGTGATGGTGCTCGCGAGGCCGGGCGCGCTGGCCCAGGGCCCGCGCCGCTGGGTGGACTTTCGTGAGGGCACCGGGTTCTTCATCGGGACCAACGGGATCGCGCTGACCAACAGCCACGTGGTGTTTCCGGCGCGCGAGTACCCGAAGACCTACGAGCTGCTGGCGGTCTGGAACGGGGAGTTCTACGGTGCGACGGTGCTGTGCGCGAGTCAGCTTCCCCCGGCGGTGCTGGGCAATGCCGACATGGCGGTGGAACCGCAGCGCGATCTCGCGGAGATCCATCTGATTCCGCCGCATTTCCAGTTCAACGTGCTGAAGCGTTCGGGCGTGCTGTACGCCGTGGCCCACCGGGGACCGCTGCCCACGTTTCCGTCGCTGGCGGCCGGCCCCGATCCACGCGTGGGCGACAGCGTGCGGGTGGTGTCGTACGGAGACTTCGGGACGCTGTTCCCGCACGAGCAGCAGAACGACGGCCGCGTCAGCGGCTTCGACAAGGCGCGCGACGGCACACGGCTCGTCGCGATGCGGCTCGGGACGGATCCCGAACCCGGCGCGAGCGGCTCGCCGGTGATCAACGTCCACAACCAGGTGGTCGGAGTGTTCGCGTGGGGCTTTCGCAACTCCGGGCTGGCCATGACGAGGCGCGCGCTCGATCCGATCTGCCGCTAGCCCCGCTTCGGCGCGGACCGCCGCCGGCGGCGATTCGACCGACCCCGCGCGGCCCCGCTCGCCCGCTTGACCCGATCGCTCCCCGGGCGGTAGAATCGACACGAACAACAGTTCGACAGTGCGGAGCCACCGTGCGCCACAACGAGAAACGGCCGGAGATCGACACGCGGGTCGTGGCCCACGTCGACATGGACGCGTTTTACGCGTCGATCGAGGTGCGCGATAACCCCGCGCTCCGCGGGCAGCCGGTGGTGGTGGGCGCGCCCCCGGATGCCCGCGGGGTCGTGGCCGCGGCGTCGTACGAGGCGCGGAGATTCGGGATCCGGTCCGCGATGCCGTCGCGCGAAGCGAAGGCCCGCTGCCCGCACGCGGTATTTCTTCCCGTGGCCATGGAGAAGTATCACGCCGTCTCCACGCAGCTCTTCGAACTGCTCGACACGTTTACGCCGCTGATTGAGCCGCTGTCGATCGACGAGGCGTTTCTCGATCTGACCGGGTGTCCGGTGCCCGCCGGGACCGTCTTGGATGACATCCCGGCCGCGCGATCGCGTCGGCGATCAAGACCCGCATCCGCGACGTGCTCGGACTGCCGGCGTCTCTCGGCGTGGCCCCCAACAAGTTCCTGGCAAAGCTGGCCAGCGAGCTGGCGAAGCCCGACGGGCTGCGGCGGATCCATCAGGGCGAGGCCGTGGCGGTGCTCGACCCGCTGCCGGTGACCGCACTGTGGGGGGTGGGGGATGAGACGCGCCAGCGGCTCGTCTCCCTCGGGATAGCGACCGTGGGCGCGCTGCGGCGCACGCCGGTCTCGACGCTGCGCGCCTCGGTCGGGTCGGTCGCGGAGCAGCTCGCGCGGCTCAGCCGCGGGCTCGACGACCGCGCGGTCGGCGGGGGTCAGGACGCGAAGTCGATCGGCCGGGAGCGCACCTTCGGGCGGGACACCGCCGATCTGGATGCGTTGGGACGCGTCCTGCTCGATCTCGCCGAGGATGTGGCCCACCGCGTTCGCCGCGAGGGGGTGCTCGCCGGCGCGGTGACGCTGAAGGTCCGGTACGACGACTTCCGCACGATCACGCGCGGTGTTATGCTGGCGTGGCCAACCGACACCGGGGCGGACCTGCACCACGCCGTGAGGCGGGCGTGGGAGCGGCTCTTGCCGCTGCCGCGTCCGATCCGGCTGTTGGGCGTGAGCGCGTCCCGGCTGGCCCCGGCGGGGTCGCGGCAGACGCTGTTGTTCGGCGACGGCGACCGGCGGGCGCGGGTCGACCGCGTCGTGGACGCGATCAACACCCGGTTCGGGGAGCGGACCCTACGTCAGGCCCGGCTGGCCGACGTGGAGGACTGACGGCACGGCGCGTGATCTCGCGCGCGACGCGGGGGGAGACTCGACGGCGACGCCACCGATGCACCCAGGCACCCCGCAGGCACCAGGCCGCACGCTCCCGACCATCCTGATCGTACTCGGCGCGATCGGGATCGTGGGGATTGTCGTGTCCCTCCTGATCGCGCGGCAGGCCCCGCGGCCGGGGCCGATCCCCTACGCCGTGACGCAGATTCGCGTCATTCCGTTCGGCCTCGTGCCGCCGGGCGATCTCGAGCAGATCCTGCTGGTGCTCCGGCAGGACTTCCCGCACATCGCGATCACGCTCGACCGTCCCCTGCCGCTGCCGCTGGCCGCGTTCGACCGGACCCGGCGGCAATTCAACGTCGACGTGCTGCTGATGGTGCTCCAGCGGCTGCCGGCCGGCGCGTCCGTCCGGCTCGTGGGTGTGACCAACCAGGACCTCTTCGCGCGCGGCAGCAGCTACGTCTTCGCCACGACCGACGCGCGGCGCGACTCCGTGGTGTCGGTGGCGCGCCTGCACAGCGACGACGGGACCCTCAGCGCGGACCGGTACCGCAAGATCCTGCGCCGGCAGCTGGGATTCACGTTTGGGTTCCAATCGTCGCACGACCGCGCCTGCGTGATGTTCTACGCGGCCACGCTCGCCGAGCTGGATGCGAAGGGATCGGCCTGGTGCGGTGGTGAAGCCGACGCGATTCGGAGCATCCAGGGCCAGCGCTAGCGCCCGCCGCGGCGGGCCGGGCGTGATCGGAATGCGGGGGAGGGCCGCTCGATGCCGGTGCCGATGTTGGCGTTGCTCGCCGGCGTGCTGGTCGGTCTGCGTTCGCTGACGCCGCCGGCGGCGGCCGCGTGGGCCGCGCACCTCGGATGGCTCCGGCTGCCGCGCCTCCTGTCCTGGATCGGGACGACGCCCGCCGTCGCGATCGTCTCGCTGCTCGCGCTCGGCGAGCTCGCGGCCGATAAGCTGCCGGGCACGCCGAACCGCACGGGGGCGGCGGGCCTGAGCGCCCGCCTCGTGATGGGGGCGCTGACCGGCGCCTGCGTCGCCGCGGCCGGCGCGCACGGCCCCGCGGGCGGGGCGATCCTCGGGGCGGTCGGCGGGGTGGCGGGCTGCTTCGGAGGCTATCAGGCCCGCACGCGGTTGGTGCGGGCACTCGGCACGCCGGACTTCGTGGTGGCCGTGCTCGAGGACGTGGTCGCGATCGCGGGCTCCATCTGGATCGTCTCGCACGTCTAGCGGCGCCGCTCGGGGTCGGACCGCCCCGCTCGGCGCGTCCCGAGCGTAAGAGACGTCGCGGCGGCGCAGGGCACGCGCACGGGGTGCGTCATGGGACGCACGGCGTCCCGTCGTGTTACGTGGAGCGGTCCGAGGTCGAGGCGACAGGGCCCCGCAGAATCTCGTCCTTGAGGATCCCGATGAACGGCAGATGCCGGTACTGCTCGCGGTAGTCCAGCCCGTAGCCGACGACAAAGCGGTCGGGAATTTCCACGCCCCGGTACGCGATTTCAAGAGTGTCGAGGATGCGCCGGTGCGGCCGGTCGAGCAGGGTGCAGATGCGCAGGCTTGCGGGGGCGCGCGCGCCGAGCAGCCGCAGCAGGTAGCCGGCCGTCAGTCCGGTGTCGATGATGTCCTCGACGAGCAGCACGTCGCGCCCCGTGATCTCGACGTCGAGGTCCTTGATGAGGCGCACGACGCCGCTCTGCGGACGTGCGCTGCCGTAGCGCGTGATCGCGATGAAGTCGATCTCCACCGGGATGTCGATCGCCCGCGTGAGATCGGTCAGAAAGTACACCGCGCCCTTCAGCGCCGAGACGAGCAGCGGCACCCGGCCGACGTAGTCGCGCGAGATGGCCGCGGCGAGCTCGCTCACCTTCGCCGCAATCTGTTCCGTGGTCAGGACGACCGCCGCGACGTCCCGGGCGGCGTCGTTCACGGGGCGACCGCGGTGGGTTCGAGCCCGTACTTGAGCAGCAGCTGGCGGAAATCCCGGCCGTAGAAGATCTTGACGTGGATGTGCGGATACAGCTCGCGCAGGCGCCGGACCTTGCGGTTCTTCTTCGTGACGAGGCTCTGTTTGAGAGTCGTCAGCTCGATGTACAGATCCAAATCGCGGAGATAGAAGTCCGGGCTGAAGCTTTCAATTGCGCGGCCCTGATCGTCCCAGCGGAGCGGGAAGCTCTGGGGCTCGTATTCCCAGCGAATCCCGTAAAAATCGAGGATCTTCGCGAATTCGGCCTCGCTCTCGTGCGCGAAATGCACCGATCCGGCGTTGTCGTCACGCGAGCCCTTCACTGCCGGGTGGATCCTCCCAAGTACGGCTCTGGAGTTAGTATAGACGCCGGTGTACCATTAATCAAGGAGAGGTTCTGCCAAGCGGCGAACGTCTCGTCGAACGTGGGAGGAGTTGTCCCATGAGCATGACGCCAGCTCCGCGGCCCGAGCCGGGAGCAGATCATGAGCTTCAGCGACTGGTACAGGAGCTGCGCAGCACCGACGTGACGCTGCGCAGCGACGCCGCGCACGCGCTCGGCAAGCTCGCGGATGAGCGGGCCGTCCCGGCGCTGGCGGAAGCGTTGCGCGATCAGGACGAGTATGTGCGCAAGAGCGCGGTCATGGCGCTGCGGCGGATCGGCGGGCACGCGGCGATGGAAGCGATGCGGGCGGCGCTCGCCGACCGGTCGGAACAGGTGTGCGTGCAGGCGGTCAAGGGGCTCGGCGAGCTCAGGGACAGCGGCGCCGTCGAGGCGCTGATCAAGGTGCTGGCGCGGCGCGAACGCTCGCTCGTGTCCGCCGCCACCGAGGCGCTGTCGCGCATCGGCCCGGACGCCGTCCCGGCGCTCATGGAGGCGTTTAAGGATCGGTACCTGCGGCGCCGCATCGGGCCGCAGGTATGGCGGCTCCTGACCGACATGGGCCCGCGGATCATCGACCCCTTGCTGGCGGTCCTCGATGATGAGAACTACTACGTGCGGCTGACCGCGCTCACGATCTTGGGACGCGTCGGCGACGTGCGCGTCGTGGGCCCGATGCTGCACACGTTTCTCACCGATCCTCGGCTGCAGGAGACCGCGGTGGGGACGATCGGTCGGCTCGAGGAGCGCGGCGTGCTGGCGATGCCGACCGGCGACCGCGACGCCCTGCTGCCGGCGGAGGTCGTCCACGCGCTCGCGCAGGGGGACCGGGAGTCGGTGCTCGCGGCGCTCTACGGCGCGATGGAGAATCCGAGCGGGAAAGTCCGGCGGTTCGCGCTGAAGGCGCTGTACGGGCTGCTCGGGGAGGCGTCGTTCGAGCCGCTGCTCCGCTATCTCGCGGATGACGATCCCGACGTCCGGCGGCTCGCGGTGCGGCTGCTCAGCAAGCTGCGGGACAAGCGCGTGATCGAGCCCCTCATCGATCTCTTGCTCAAGGACGGGGGGCAGGTCGAGGAAGCGATCTGGGATGCGCTGAAGATGCTGACCAATCTGCACGAGTACGAGGAACTGCGGAAGCGCGTCGCCCGTGAGAAAGCGGGCACCCGGCCCGTCGTCAAGACGTACAAGAAGAAGGACGTGTCCCCGGACTGGTGGCGCGACCAGGATTGACGATCGTCGAGGCCGCCCCCGCGTCCGGGGGCTCCTGCCGACGCGCATGATGGCGGGCGATCCGCCCGCCGAGCGCCGGGTGGGGTCCACCCGCATCCGGCTGTGTCAGGGTGATCTTACGGGCTTGGCCGTTGATGCGGTCGTCAACGCGGCCAACGACCGGCTGTGGATGGGCGGCGGCGTCGCGGGGGCGATCAAGCGCCGCGGCGGAGCCGAGATCGAACGGGACGCGATGGCCCTCGGCCCGGTGCAGATCGGCGGGGCCGTCGCGACGGGAGCCGGGCGGCTGCCCGCCCGTCACGTGATTCACGCCGTGACCATGGGCCAGGATCTCGTGACGAGCGAGCGCAACATCCGGGCGGCGACGCGCAGCGCGCTGCGCGTCGGCCGAGTCGCTCGGGCTGCGGTCGGTGGCGTTTCCCGCGCTCGGCACCGGGGTCGGGGGGTTTCCGCTCGATCGCGCGGCCGCCGCGATGCTCGAGGAGACGGTCGCCCACCTCCGCGCCGGCAGTGGGCTCGACGAGGTCATCTTCGCCCTGTACGACGCGGCGGCGTACGACGCGTTTCGAGCCGCCCTCGAGGCGGTGGCATGACGCGTCGGCGCGAAGACGAGGAGCGGGCATGCGCGTTCTGCTGACCAACGACGACGGGGTGACCTCGCCCGGTCTCATCGCGCTCGCGCGCGGCTTGAGCCGGGTGGCCGAGACGTTTGTCGTCGCACCGGAACACGAGCGAAGCGCGGCGAGCCACGCGATCACGCTGCACAAGCCGCTGCGCGCCACCCGGGTGCGGGTGGGGGACACGGACGTGCCGGGGTGGTCGACCAACGGCACGCCGGCCGACTGCGTGGTGCTCGCGGTCCTCGATCTGATCGGCGCCGCGCCGGACATCGTGGTCTCCGGCATCAACGTCGGCGCCAACCTCGGCATGGACCTGATCTACTCGGGGACGGTGTCCGGGGCGGTCGAGGCGGTGTTGTTTGGCATCCCGGCGATCGCGCTGTCGGTCGCCGCGTTTCACGACATTCACTGGGAGCCCGCGGTGGAGTTCGCGGAGACGCTGGTGCGGCAGGTGGCGCAGCACCGTCTGCCGACCGATTCCTTCCTCAACGTGAACGTGCCGAACCTTCCTGCGGCATCGCTGCGCGGCGTCGAGATTACCCGGCAGGGGCAGCGGCGCTACGTGAACCGGCTCGAGAAGCGCGCCGATCCGCGGGGCCGCGATTACTATTGGGTGACCGGAACACCGGACGCCGCGAAGGAGGCCGAGGGCACGGACGTCCGGGCCGTGGCGGAGGGGAGGATCTCGGTCACGCCGCTCCGCCTGGACATGACCGACTCCGGGCTCGCGTCGGAGGTTCGCACATGGAATCTGACCGTCCCCCGAGCGTAACCGCAGGCGTCCCCTCCGGGGCCGCGGATGCGGCGCCGCCCGGCGGGGCACCCGCCGTGGGCGCGCCGTCGGCCGACCCGGGCGCCGCGGGGTGGCTCGTGTCGGACCCGCTCCTCGCAGCGCCGGGGGGCGAAGCAGGCGAGGCGATGCCCGTCGCGCCCGTGCTCACGCCGGACGGGAACGGGGCCGTGCCGGACACCGAGGCGGCCCTCGTCCCTGAGCCCGTGCCGCCCCTCCCGGCGGCGGCGCTGCCGGCGCTCGACGGGGCGGGCACCGTGTCCGAGGAGGAGCCGTCCGATCGTCAGCCCCGTGAAGGCGAGGCGGATGCGGCCCCGATCGCGGAGGCCGCGGTCGAGTTGGATCAGGTGACGAAGACGTACCCGAAGGGCATGACCGCGCTCGACCGGGTGTCGCTACGGATCGAGCCCGGGGAGTTTGTGTTCATCGTGGGCCGGACCGGCACGGGGAAGTCGACGCTGCTGAAGATGATCTACCGCGAGGAACTCCCCACGGCGGGACGCGTCCTGGTGTACGGGACGGACGTGACCACCCTCCCGGCGCGGCAGATCCCGTTCCTGCGGCGCCGCCTCGGCGTGGTGTTTCAGGATTTCAAGCTGCTGCCGCGCAAGACCGCGTGGGAGAATGTCGCGTTCGCGCTGGAGGTGACCGGGACGCCCGGATCGGAGATTGCGCCGCGCGTCGACGAGACGCTCGAGGTCGTCGGGCTCGCTGCGCGCGCCGACGCGCTGCCGGGCCAGCTCTCCGGGGGCGAGCAGCAGCGGATCAGCATCGCCCGGGCGCTCGTGCACCGCCCGTCGCTGCTGCTGGCGGACGAGCCGACGGGCAATCTCGATCCCGAGTCCTCGTGGGAGATCATGCAGCTGCTCTCCCGGATCAACCAGGCCGGGACGACCGTCGTCGTCGCCACCCACGACAAGGTGATCGTCGACGGGCTGCGCCGCCGCGTGGTGGCGATCCAAGCGGGCGTCATCGTGCGCGACGAGCCGTGCGGGTCGTACGACGGCCCATGACGGGGCACCGCGCGGCGCCGGGCGACGCGCGCTACCTGGTATCCGAAGGGCTGCAGGCGTTTCGTCGGAACGGCCTCATGAGCCTCGCGGCGGTGACGATCACGGTCGTTACGCTGATCGCGCTCGGCAGCGCGCTCGTGGTGACCGGCGCGCTCGGCTACATCGCCCATCAGCTTGAGGCGCAGGTGCAGGTCGTCGTCTATCTCAAGGACGGCCTGAGGCCCGCGGCGATCACCGCGGCGCGCAAACGGCTCGGCGCGTTCGGGGGCGTGACCCGGGTCACGTACGTCTCGAAACAGCAGGCGCTGGAACAGCTCCGGCGGTCCGTCGGCGGTGGCGGGGAATTTCGGGACCTCGGAGCGCGCAACCCGCTGCCCGCCTCGTTCGTCGTGACGGCGGACCGCCCGGGGCGGCTGCCGGCGATCGCCGCCGCGGCGGCCCGCCTGCCGTGGACCGACAGCGTCAGCTACAGCGCGGAGACGGTACGGCGGCTGGTCGCGCTGACCCAGGCGGTGCGCGGATTCGGCGCGGCCGCGGGCGGCGTGCTCGCGCTCATCGCCCTCGTGGTGATCGCCAGCACCATCCGGCTGACGGTGTATGCCCGGCGGGCGGAGATCGAGGTCATGCGTCTCGTGGGGGCGACGGCGTGGTTTGTGCGGTGGCCGTTCGTGGTCGAGGGCGCCGTCACGGGCGCGTGCGGCGCGCTCGCGGCGCTCCTGCTGGTCGCCGGCTCGTACGCCGTCCTCGCCGGACGCGCCCATGCCTCGCTGCCGTTTCTCCTGCTCCCCACCCCGCAGGAGGTCGCGCTGGATCTGTCCTGGAAACTCTTCGTCTGGGGTATAGTGATCGGGGTCGCGGGCAGCCTGCTCGCGGTCCGGAGATACTTGCGCGTGTGACCCCGCCGCGGCCCGGGCCGCTGCGGGGCTGTCGTGGGGGTCCGGAGATCGCGTCATCGGGAGGCGAAGCGGATGGCACTTAAGGCGGTGAAGACGGCGCCGCAGGCGGATCCGTGGCAGGTTGCGCTGAAGCAGTTCGCGCGGGCGGCCGACCTGCTGTCCCTCAAGCGCGGCATCCGCGAGTTCCTCATCCACCCAAAGCGCGAGCTCACGGTGAACTTTCCGGTCCAGCGCGAGGACGGGTCGGTGCAGGTGTTTACCGGATTCCGGATCCACCACAGCACAGTCCTCGGGCCGACCAAGGGCGGCATTCGGTACCACCCCGACGTCACGCTCGACGAGATCCGGGCGCTGGCCATGCTGATGACCTGGAAGTGTGCGGTGGTGGGACTGCCGTACGGCGGCGCCAAGGGCGGCGTCATTTGCGACCCGAAGACGCTGTCGCCCACGGAGCTGGAGCACCTGACCCGCCGCTACGCGACGGAGATCGCGATGCTGATCGGACCGGAGAGCGACATCCCCGCGCCGGATCTCGGCACGAACCCGCAGATCATGGCCTGGATCATGGACACGTACAGCATGCACCACGGGTACTCGGTGCCGGCCGTGGTCACGGGCAAACCGATCTCCATCGGCGGCTCGGCGGGTCGCATCGAGGCCACGGGGCGCGGGGTCATGATCGTCGCCCGCGAGACCGCCCGTCATCTCGGGCTGCCGCTCGCCGGCGCGCGCGTCGTCGTGCAGGGGTTCGGCAATGTCGGCTCCATCGCGGCGCAGACGCTGCACGCCCAAGGGTGCCGGATCATCGCGGCCAGCGACAGCGGAGGCGGCGTGTACCAGGCCGACGGGCTCGATCCCGAGGACCTGCTCCGCCACAAGCAGCACGCGGGCACCGTCGCCGGGTATCGCGGGAGCGACGCGGTCACCAACGCCGACCTGCTGGAACTGCCCTGCGACATCTTGGTGCCCGCCGCGATGGAAGGGCAGATCACGGCCGAGAACGCGCCCCGGATCAAAGCGCGCATCGTCGTCGAGGGGGCGAACGGGCCGATCACCCCCGAGGCCGACGAGATCCTCAGCGAGCGCAAAGTCTTTGTCGTCCCCGACATTCTGGCGAACGCGGGCGGCGTCATCGTGTCCTACTTCGAGTGGGTGCAGGACCTGCAGTCGTTCTTCTGGTCGGAAGAAGAGATCAACGAGCGGCTGGAGCGGATCCTGGTGCGCAGCTTCCGCGACGTCCTCGCCGTGTCCCAGGAGAAGAAGATCGAGATGCGGACGGGCGCGCTCGTCCGCGCGGTGGGCCGGGTGGCCGACGCCCTCCTGACGCGCGGCATCTATCCCTGACGGCCTCATCGCGCGGCGGCCGGCACGACATCCAGGTCACGGCCGCCGACACGACCGGATCCCCGACGCTGGCGGGATCGCGAACGCCTGATCGCTATCGCGAACCCTCCGCAGTACGCGTACCTCTTCGCCCGGATGCCGTGTGTAGCCGTTCCACTGTCCCGCCAGACGCGCCGAGCATCTTCGGGAGCCGTTGCACGGCGCAGTCTCCGTGATATGGGTGCGCGGTAAAAGTACCGTCTTATCTTGGGGGTCGCAGAGGGAACTTTACCGGGCAGGGCGAACGTAAGAATCCGTTACAGGCGTGTGAACATCTGGCAGTGTCTCGTGACCGACGACCGGGAAGTCGCAGGCGCGAGGGACCGCGGCACGCGGTGATGAGTGATCCGAACGCCTGACGCAGCCCCACAGGGGGCTCGAGAATCGTAGGGGGTGGGAAGTATGGGGGATCGGGAGGCCAGAGACCTGCTGCAAGCGTTCCAGGCGGGGAAGATTTCCCGTCGTGAGTTGATTGCGAAGGCGACGGTGCTCGGGCTGTCGCTCAGCGTGCTCGGCGGGTTCGGACTGCGCTCGGCGAGCGCCGCGGCGATGACCGACGTCAAGATCGGCGTGGACCTGCCGATGTCGGGCGGCGAAGCCCCGAACGGCGTGCCGACGAACAACGGCGTGCTGATGGCGATCGACGAGGCCAACAAGGCCGGCGGGAGCTACAACTTCTCCGAGTCGCTCAAGGACGACGCCGTCAACGGCGTCCACGACCCGGCGCAGGGCGCCAAGAACGTGCAGGAGCTGATCGCCGACACGTCGGTCGTCGGGATCGTCGGCAACTTCAACAGCAACGTCGCGCAGGCGAGCATTCCGATCACGAACGCCGCGGGCATCGTCCAGATCAGCCCGTCGCAGACGAACCCCACGCTCACCAAGCCGCCGGCTGCGCTCCAGCTGCGGAAGGCGAACCCGACCAAGATCAACTACTTCCGCGTGTGCGCGACGGACGACCTGCAGGGCCCCGTCGCCGCGGACTACATGTTCCGGAAGCTCGGGGTGAAGAAGCTCGCGATCCTGGACGACCAGGAGACTTACGGCAAGGGCATCGCGGACCAGGTCGAGATGGAGTTCAAGAAGATCGGCGGCACCGTCGTGAGCCACGACGGGATCCCGAAGGGCACCCAAGACTTCCACGCGATCCTCACCAAGATCAAGTCCGAGAATCCGGATGCGCTCTTCTTCGGCGGCGTGACCACGACCGGCGGCGGCTTGATCCGCAAGCAGATGCCGGACGTCGGCATGACGGCGATCAAGTACATGGGCGGCGACGGCATCGTGGAAGACGAGTTCCTTAAGGTCGGCGGCGACGCGGCGGCGAACTCCTACGGCACCGTGGCGGCGATCGACGCCACGAAGGTGCCGGCCGCGGGGGCTTTCCTGAGCTCCTACAAGGCGAAGTACAACGACGATCCGGGCGCGTACAGCGCGAACGCCTACGTGTGCGCCAACCTCATCATCGCGGCGGTCAAGGCCGTCGGCCCCGACCGCGAGAAGGTCCGGGCGTGGGTCGCCGGTCAGAAGGCCTACTCGAGCATCCTCGGGACGTTCGGCTTCGACGCGAACGGCGATACCACCAACCGCATCATCAGCGTGTACAAGGTCGAGAGCGGGAAGTGGACCTGGGTCGACCAGGTCAACTTTGGCGCCTGATCGCTGAATTGACGCGCGAGGAGCGGGGAGGGGGCGGCGGGCGCCGCCCCTTCCCTCCCTATCCGTGAACTGGGTCCTGCTCGTTCAGCAGCTGATCAACGGGCTGTCGCTCGGGGCGATCTATGCCGTCATCGCCCTCGGGTATACGATGGTCTACGGCATCGTCGAGCTCATCAACTTCGCCCACGGGGACGTATACACGGCGGGGTCGTTTGTCGCGCTCGCGCTTCTGACCGGGCTCGGCGTGACGGGGCACAGCGCGGCGGCGGGGATCGTGTTCGCGCTGATCGTCACGTTCCTCCTGACGATGCTGATCATGGGCACGACCGGCGTGGTGATCGAGCGGTTCGCGTACCGGCCCCTGCGCGGGAAGCCGAGGCTGGCGCCGCTCCTGACCGCGATCGGCGTCTCGTTCAGCATCGAGAACCTGCTCCAGATCTGGTACGGGCCGTCGCCCGTGCCGTTCCCCGAGCTCGTGCCGAACCCGTTCTTCGCCCTGGGCCAGATCAGCGTCGGCCAGATGCAGCTCGTCGTGATTTTCTCCTCGCTCATCATGATGCTCGCCCTCCACTTCTTCGTCCAGGGGACGAAGCTGGGGAAGGCGATGCGCGCGACCGCGCAGGACTGGATGGCCGCGGAGATCATGGGCATCGACATCAACAAGACGATCGCGCTGACGTTCTTTATCGGCTCGCTGCTGGCCGGCGCGGCCGGGGTGATCACCGGCCTGTACTACGGGAACGTGTGGTTCATCAACGGGTTCCGCGCGGGGCTGATCGCGTTTACCGCGGCCGTGCTGGGCGGGATCGGCAACACCACCGGCGCGGCGCTCGGCGGCTTCGTCATCGGGTTCGTCGAGGTGATGACGGCGCAGTACGTCGGCTTTCAGTGGGCGGAGGTCACGATCTTCTCGGTGCTGATCCTCGTGCTCGTGTTCCGGCCCACCGGCATCCTCGGTCAGCAGCTCTCGGAGCGAGCGTAGCGGTTCGTGGCGCGGCGGGCCGCCCGGTTCGTCCTGCTCCTCCTGCTCGGCGTCGGGCTCGTCACCCTTCCGCTGTGGGACCGCAACGCCGGCCACATCAGCAACGCGGCCGACGCCGCGGTGTTCGTGCTGTTGGCCCTGGGCCTCAACATCGTCGTGGGGTTCGCCGGCCTGCTCGACCTCGGGTACGCGGCGTTCTTCGCGATCGGGTCGTACACGTATGCCCTGTCTGCGTCGCCGTTCTACGGGCTGCACATGCCGTTCTGGCCGATGATGATCCTCGGCCGCGATCATCGCCGGCGTCTTCGGGGCGCTGCTCGGGTTCCCGACGCTGCGGCTGCGCGGCGACTATCTCGCGATCGTCACCCTCGGCTTCGGGGAGATCGTGCCGACCGTGTTCCTGAATCTGCCGAAGTACACCGGCGGGACGAACGGCGTCCCCGGCATTTACCAGCCGACGCTGTTCGGCTACCAGTTCGGGTACAACCCGACGCCATATTACTACACCCTGCTCGTCGTGATCGCGCTGTCCGTCGTCGCGATCCTGCGGCTCCGGGACTCGCGGCTCGGGCGGGCGTGGCTCGCGATCCGGGAGGACGAGATCGCCGCGGCGTCGAGTGGCATCAACCTGACGACGACTAAGCTGATGGCGTTTTCGTTCGGGGCGTTCTTCTCCGGGTTCGCCGGGGCGCTGTACGTCGCCAAGCTCGGGATCGTCAGCCCCGACCAGTTCAACTTCACGGTCTCGTTCACGGTGCTCGCGATGGTCGTGCTCGGCGGGATGGGCAACGTGTTCGGCGTGATCGCGGGCGCCGCCATTCTGTACCTGTTCCAAACGCTGTTCCTGGCCGACCTGACGCAGTGGTCGCACAGCATCGGCGTGGCCTGGCACGTGCCGCTCCTGACGCAGCTGGATTTCGTCAGCCTCAAGTTTCTGCTGTACGGCCTCGGATTGATCCTGTTGATGCTGCTGCGGCCCGAGGGGCTGTTCCCCGCGCGGCGAATCCGCCTGCTGATCGCGGAGCCCCAGCACGAGACGCTGGAAAGCGTCGAGGTCGGCGATGAGCCGATCGTCGCGCCGCCGGGGGCCGACGCGTGAGCGCGGACGCGCGGATTCTCGAGATCGTGACCGCCCCGGGCGCGGGGACGGCGCCGGGGGGCGTCCTGCTGGAGGCGCGGGGCGTGACCAAGGCGTTTGGGGGACTCGTCGCGGTCAACAGCGTCGACTTCACGGTGCCGGAGCGCGGCATCGTGAGCCTGATCGGGCCGAACGGTGCCGGCAAGACGACGTTCTTCAACGTGGTCGCGGGACTCTACCATCCGACTGCGGGGACGATCGCGTTCGCCGGGAGAGACATCACCGGCCACAAACCGCACGAGATCGCGAGCCTGGGGATCGCCCGCACGTTCCAGAACATTCGGATCTTCGCCAATATGACCGCCCTGGAGAACGTCCTGATCGGGATGCACACGCGCCTCACTGCGGGCCCGCTGCGCATCGTCGCCGGGAGCCGCGGAGTCGCCGTGGAGGAGCGCGCGGCGCACGACGCGGCGCACGAGCTGCTGGCGTACGTGGGGCTGACGCGGCGTGACGACGAGTTCGCAAAGAACCTGCCGTATGGGGATCAGCGCCGGCTCGAGATCGCGCGTGCGCTGGCGCTCCGCCCGCGCCTCATCCTGCTGGACGAGCCGGCCGCCGGGATGAACCCCGAGGAGGCCCGGCGCCTCATGGAGTTCATCCGGGCGCTCCGTGAGCGGCTCGGGCTGGGCGTCCTCTTGATCGAACACCAGATGCGCGTCGTGATGGGCGTCGCCGACCGCGTCACGGTGCTCGACCACGGCGAGAAGATCGCCGAGGGCACCCCCGACGAGATCAAGCGGGACCCGCGGGTGATCGAGGCGTACCTCGGGAAGGCGGCGCTCTGATGGCCTCGCTCGTCGTCGACGGCGTCCACGCGTACTACGGGCACATCCACGCGCTGCACGGGGTGTCGATCACCGTCGACGACGGCGAGATCGTGACGCTGATTGGCGCGAACGGGGCCGGCAAGAGCACCACGCTCAAGACGATCTCGGGGTTTCTCCGTCCGCGGCCGGGCACCGTCCGGCTCGACGGGGCGCTGATCAGCGGGCTGGCGCCCCACGACATCACGCGGCGCGGAATCTGTCTCGTGCCCGAGGGCCGGCGGATCTTCCCGCGGATGAGCGTGCTCGACAACCTCCGGATGGGGGCGTTCACGCGCTCCGATACGCAGGCGATCGCGGAGGATCTGGAGCGCGTCTGCGAGCTGTTCCCGCGTCTGCGCGAGCGGCTCACCCAGGTCGCGGGCACGCTCTCCGGCGGCGAGCAGCAGATGCTGGCGATCGGGCGCGGGCCTGATGGCCCGGCCCAAGATCATGCTGCTCGACGAGCCGTCGATGGGGCTGGCGCCGGTGCTCGTGGAGCTGATCTTCCGGACGATTCAAGAAATCAACGCCCAGGGCGTGACCATCCTGCTCGTGGAGCAGAACGCGCTGATGGCCCTCGCGGTCGCGCGGCGCGGGTACGTGCTCGAGACCGGCCGGGTCGTGCTCTCAGACCGCGCCGAGCTGCTCCGGGAGAACGACCTCGTCCGCAAGAGTTACCTCGGCGAACTCTAGCGTCGCTCCACCCGCGCGCACCCTGCCCGGAGCGGTGGGCGTGCTGGTGGTGCTGGCCGTGATCTGGGGCGGCAGCGTGCCGCTGACGAAACTCGGCCTTCGGTCGTTTCCCCCGCTGACGCTGACCGCGCTGCGGTACCTTGTCGCGGCCCCGTTCTTTCTCGCCATGCTGCGCGGCCGCCCGCTGCCGCCGCCGCGGGTGCTGGCCCAGGCCGCCGGTCTCGGCGTGCTGGGGATCGTCGTGGGGCAGGTGGCGCAGACCCTCGGGGTCGCGGACACGTCCGCGTCGGTGGCGACCGTGATCTCGGCGCTGATCCCCGTGCTCGTCGTCGCGATCGGGGCCGTGCGGCTTCGCCAGCCGCTGAGCGGCCGTCAGGTGCTCGGCCTCGCCGTCGCGTTTGCCGGCGTCGCGCTCGTCGCGACCGGGGACCCGCGCCGGCTCGCCTCGCTCGCGTCGCTCGCGGGCACGGACCGCGGGCGGGGAGACGCGCTCATGGTGCTCTCGGCGGTGGCGGTCGCCCTCTACTATGTGCTGAGCGTCCCGCTGGTCACCCGGTACTCGGTCGTGACGGTCGCCGCGCTGACATCGCTCGCGGGGGCGGCGGGGCTGGTGCCGATCGCGTGGTGGGAGCTTCGCCGCACCCCGGTCCATCCCAGCGTGCTCGGCGTGGCCGTGGTCTTCTACCTGGCGCTGCTGGTGACGGTGCTGGGGCTCTGGATCTGGTTCGGCGCGCTCTCGCGTCTCCCCGTGCGGGTGGCCGCGGCGCTGCAGTATCTGCAGCCGCTCGTGGGTGTGGGCGCGTCGGCCGCCCTGTTCGGCGACGCCCTGGGCGCCTGGTTCTGGATCGGGACCGGCCTCGTGCTCGCGGGGATCGCCGCGACCGCGGCCGGCCGGCGGGTCCTGCCGGCTACGTCTCCGCCGGGGCCGGGGCCACGCCCGGCAAACGCACGGTGAAGACACTGCCGTGTCCCACGCGGCTGCCGACGCTGATCTGCCCGCCGTGCGCATCGATGATGTGCTTCGCGATCGCGAGTCCGAGGCCGGTGCCGCCCGCCTCGCGGCTGCGGGACCGCTCGACCCGATAGAACCGCTCGAAGATCCGGGGCAGCGCCTCGTCGGGGATGCCGCGCCCGGAGTCGGAGACCTGCACCTCGGCGCCGCCGGCGCTCCGGCGCACCGCGACCTCGACCGTGCCGCCCTCCGGCGTGAACTTGATGGCGTTGTCGAGCAGGTTGGTCAGCACGTGGAGAATCTGGTCGCGCGTCGGCCATCACGAGCTCGGGTTCGAGCGCGCTCGCGCGCAGCGTGATCCGGCGGCGCTCGGCCTGCGGCCGCATCCGGCCCATCGCTTCGTCGGCGAGCTGATCGAGCCGGACCGGCGCCGGCTCGATCGCCACGGCGCGGGATTCCAGTCGGGACAGGCTCATCAAGTCGTCCACGAGCTTCATCAGGCGGGACGCCTCGTCGTCGATGATCGTGAGGAACCGGCGGCACGAGGTCGCATCGGCCATCGCCCCCGCGAGCAGCGTCTCCGCGAACCCCTTGATCGACGTCAGCGGCGTCTTGAGCTCGTGCGACACGTTCGCGGTGAGCTCCCGGCGGAGCCGCTCGCTGTGCCGCAGCTCCGTGACGTCGCGGACGACCGCCACGACGCCGCCGGCACTCGCCCCGGGCGGACGCAGCGGGGTCGCGTGCACCTCGAGCAGGCGCTCGTCCGGCGGGCCGAGGCTGACTTCTTCTTCGACCACCGCACCCTGCGCCGCGGTGGCGTCGATAAACCGGCAGAGCGGGTGCGCCCCCAGCAGCGGGCGCAGCGGCTTGCCGCGCGTGGCGGCGCCGAGCCCGAGCAGGTCGCCGGCGGCACGGTTGACGAGCAGGATCACGCCTTGGGCGTCGACCGCGACCACCGCGTCGTTCATGCTGGAGATGATCGCCTCGACGCGGGCGTGCTCCTCGTTGACCGCCGCGAGTTTTTGTCGGAGCTCCGCCGCCATCGTGTTGAAGGACGCGGCCAGCTGCGCGATCTCGTCCTCGCCCCGCACGCTCACCCGCTTGGTGAGGTCCCCCGCCGCGATGGCCTGGGCCGCGTGCGCGAGCTCGAGCACGGGCCACGACAGTGCGCGCGCGCGCCACGTGCCGAGCGCCAAGGCCGCGATCGTGCCGAGCACCAGCGCGGTGAGGAGCGCCCACCAGGCCGGCAGAAGCGCTCGGTCCACCCAAATTCTCGGGAGGCTGACCTGCACGACGCCCCGGACCTTCCCGCTGTCGAGGATGGGAGCCGCGGCGAAGACGCGCGCTTCGCCGCCCGGCCCGCCGTACCGCACGCTCGAGGCCGGCTCTCCCTGCGCGGCGGACGCGACCTCGGGCCCGACCGGGCCGGGGCTGGGGCCATCCGACGCGCTCGTCGGGAGCGTGTGCCCGCTCGCGTCGCGCACCCCGATGTACACCTGGTTGCGCCACGCGAAGGTGGCCGCGATCTTATCGAGCGTCGAGAGGGGCGTATGCCGCAGGCCCGGACGTTCGAGCATCCGGGCGACCATCTCCGCCTGGTTGAGGACGTCCCGCTGATACGACGTCAGGTAAAACCGCGTGATCGCCGGGATCAGGTACGCGGCCGTGACGGCGAGCGAAAAGACGACGAGCAGCAGATAGCTACCGGTCAGCTTCCAGCGAAGGCTCCGCCTCATTCGGCCTCTTTCTTGAACTTGTAGCCCACGCCCCTGACGGTCATGATGAAGGTCGGCGCGATCGGATCGTCCTCGATCTTCTCGCGCAGGCGACTGATGTGCATGTCCACGGTGCGGGTGCTGCCGAAGTACTCGTAGCCCCAGATGTGCTCGAGCAGGAAGTCCCGCGTGAACACCTGGTTCGGGTGGCTCATCAGCAGGCGGAGAACGTCGAACTCCTTGGTCGTCAGCTCGATCAGCCGCTCGCTTAGACGCACCTCGTGCGTCTTGGGGTCGAGGAGCAGCCCACCCGCCGTGACCGGGATCTCCTCGGACGGGAAGGTGTCGTGGGCCGACCGGCGGAGAATCGCGCGCACGCGCGCGACCAGCTCTCGCGGACTGAACGGCTTCGTCACATAGTCGTCGGCCCCGAGTTCCAGGCCGAGCACGCGGTCCTGCTCGGTGTCCTTGGCCGTCAGCATGAGGATCGGCACCGACGATTCGCGCCGGAGCGCGCGGCACACCTCACGCCCGTCCACGTACGGCAGCATCAGATCCAGCACCACCAAATCCGGTCCGATGGCACGGGCCTTTTCGAGGGCGTCGCGCCCATCGTACGAGACGACGACCTCGTACCCTTCCTGGGCCAGATTGTACTTGACCAGTTCAACGATATGCGGTTCGTCGTCGACGACGAGAATCCGGCCGCCCGCCGGCCGCTCCCGCTTGGTCGGGGGTGCGCTTCCTTTCTCCTTCGTGTGCGTGTCCCTCGCGTGCGCGTCCAGCATCGGCAACCTCGACGGATGTAGCCTGGTCGTTTCTCCAACGGTCACGTAAGCCCTCCCCTGGTGCGGCTCCCTTGATGGTGGCGCACGCGTGTTGGGCATTCGTCACGATTTCGTCACAAATGTGTAACGGGCCCCCGAATTGGGCCGTCCACGTTTGTAGATTCCCGGGGCCCCGTGCGGCACGAGGCGGGCTCCGCGCGTCCGCCCGGCAGGAGTTCCTGGGCGGGGAACGGAACCACCCCTCCTTAACACTCGTCTAACGCGTCATTCGTCATGGTTTATTCAATCAGATCCGTCCCGAGGGGAGGGGAGAGGATCCTTGTCTGACTTCACTAGGCTGACGAGACGTCGGTTCGTCTCTACGGGTCTTGCCGCGGTCGGTGGGCTGGCGCTGGGGAAGGATGCGTTTGCGGGGGCCTCTGCGCGCACGCTGAGGGTGGGGAGTCTCGGCAGCCCGAAGGATACATTGGACTGCCACTTCAGCCAGTCGAACATCGATCTGCAGCGGATGTTCAACCTCTACGACACGCTGACTTACTTCGACCACAAGGACTTCACGCTTCAGTACGGGCTCGCGGAGTCGATCGAGCTCAACAAGACGGCGACCGTCGCCACGATCCGGCTGCGCAGCGGCGCGACGTGGCACGACGGCAAGCCGGTCACCGCCGACGATCTGATCTTCTCCATTCAGCGGATTCTCGACCCGAAGAATCCCGGCCGGGCGGCCAAGAGCCTCGGGTCGATCAACGCGAACGGGCTTACGAAGGTGGACGCGCGGACCGTGAGTCTGGCCCTGAATTATCCGGACGCGATCGTTGCCGAGCGCTTCTATATTCCGCAGGCCGCGATCGTCCCGGTCGGGTTCGATCCGACGAAGCCGGTCGGCTCCGGCCCCTTCATGTTCCAGAGTTTCGTGCCGGGCCAGCGGAGCGTGTTCGTGCGCAACCCGCGCTACTGGATCAGCGGCCAGCCGAAGCTCGATCAGTTGGTGATCATCGACTTCCCGGACCCCACGTCGCAGGTGAACGCGCTGCTCGCGGGGCAGGTCGACGCGATCGACGGGCTGCCGCAGGCGCAGATCCCGGTGGTTCAAGCCCGGCCGAACCTCCGTGTGCTGACCGCCAAGGCCGGCTACCTGCAGCCGATTACGATGCGGGTTGATCTGCCGCCGTTCACCGACGTGCGCGTCCGCCAGGCATTCCGGCTGATCGCCAACCGGACGCAGACGGTCCAGCAGGTGTACAGCGGCTACGGGTCGGTCGGGAACGACATGCCCTGCCCGCACGACCCGGCGTACCCGGCCGACGTGGCGCAGCGCGTGCAGGATCTCGATCAGGCGAAGTCCCTGCTGAAGGCCGCGGGGCAGTCCGGCATGACGATCAACTTCGTGACCGTGGACGTGGACGCCGGGCTGGTGGCCGGTGCCCAGGTGTTCGCGGAGAACGCGAAAGCCGCCGGCATCACCGTGAACGTGGAGGTCGTCCAGCCCGCGGTCTACAGCTCGAAGTTCACGCTGTGGCAGTTCAGCCAGGGCTACTACGGCGACAAGCCGTTTGGGATCATGTTCGCCCTGCGGAACGTCCCGGGCGGGATCTTCAACGAAACCCACTGGAGCGATCCGAAGTCGATCGCGCTGTACAGGGACGCGCTGACCGAAACCGATGTCGCGCGGCGGAACGAGAAGCTCACGGCGGTCGAAAAGATCCTGCACGAGAGCGGCGGGGACATCATCACGTCGTTCCGGGCGACGGTCGACGCCTACAGCGCCAATCTGGACGGGGTGGTCCCCGACGCGTCGACGGGCTGGAGCCTCGGGCAGTACCGCTACCGTGAGGTGTCGTTCCGGTAGGAGTGATCCGATGTCGGCACGTGCACAGGTCGTCCACCCGCCGGTGCGGTGCGTCTTCGCGGCGCGCCGCACCGGCGGGCTCCGCTAACCCCACGATGATGGGCGGAGGGTCCGGGTGACACGCGTGATCCTCCGCCGCGTCGGCGCCGGGGTCCTCATCCTGTGGCTGGCCTCGGCGCTGGTGTTCATCGCGACGCAGCTCCTCCCCGGCGACGCCGCCCAGAACCTGCTCGGCCGCTACGCAACGCCGGCGTCGGTGGCCGCGCTGCGCGCGCAGATGCACCTCGACGAGCCCCCACCGGTCCAGTACTGGCACTGGCTGGCCGGGCTCGTGACCGGCCGGTGGGGGACATCGCTCGTGTCACAGCAGCCCGTCTCCCAGATCGTCTCGGCCGGTATCGAGAACACCGCGATTCTCGCCGCGGGGACGACCCTCGTGGCGACCCCGCTCGCGCTCGCCGTCGGGACGCTCAGCGCGCTGCGCAGTGACGGCCGGATCGATCCGATCATCTCGGTGCTCACGCTCGTGCTCGCGGCGGTGCCGGCGTTTGTGATCGGGATCGCGCTCATCTACGTGCTCGCGACGAGCGTCTTGCACGTGCTGCCGCCGGCATCGATCATCGATCCGTCCCGGTCGATCTGGCAGCAGCTGACGGTGGCGGTGCTGCCGATCCTGACACTGGTGCTCGGGGTCGTGCCTTACCCGATCCGGATGATCCGGGCGAGCATGCTGGAAGTGCTGCAGAGCGATTACGTGCTGATGGCCCGCCTCAAGGGACTGCCGGAGCGCCGCGTCGTCCTCTACCACGCGCTGCCGAATGCGATCGCGCCGACGATCCAGGCGACCGCGCTGACGCTCCTCTTTCTCGCCGGCGGCGTCGTCGTCGTCGAGACGGTGTTCGACTATCCGGGGTTCGGCCGTACGCTGGTCGAGGCCGTGAACGACCGCGACATCCCGCTGATCCAGACGCTGACCGTCATCCTCGCCGCGTTCTACGTGACCGTGAACCTCGTCGCGGACCTGCTGGTCATCCTCGTGACCCCGCGCCTGCGCGCCTCGGGAGCGGGGGAACGGTCGTGAGCGCCGTCGCGTCCCAGGCGGCGCCGGCGGCCGCGCCGCGCCGGACGGACACGTGGGGGCAGCAGCTGCTGCAGGCCCTTCGGTTCGGCCGCACCCGGGTTGGCCTCGGGATCGTGGGGCTCGTCGTCGCGGTGGCGTTCATCGGGCCGGCCGTCGCCCCGCGCAGCGCGACGGGCTTTGTGGGCGTCCCCTTCTCGCCGCCGTCGCACACGGCGCCGCTCGGGACCGACTACCTCGGGCGCGACGTCCTGAGCCGCTTCCTCGACGGCGGCCGCGCCGTGCTCGTCCTCGCCCTCGTCTCGACGATGATCGGCGTCTCCACGGGGACGGTCGTCGGCCTCGTGGCGGGCTACACGCTGCGCGCCGCGGACGAGGTGCTGATGCGGGGCATGGATCTCCTGCTCGCGTTTCCGTCGATCGTCCTCGTCCTCATGTGCATCACCATCATCGGTCCCGCCCTCTGGGTGATCGTGCTCGTGGTCGGCATTTCCTACATGCCGCCGACGGCGCGCGTGATCCGCGCGGCGACGCTGCAGGTCCGCGACCTCGATTTCATCAAGTACGCCGAGGGCATCGGCGTCCCCCGATTCCGCATCCTGCTCGGGGAGGTCCTCCCGAACGTCGTCGCTCCGCTGACCGTCGAGTTTGGGCTGCGGCTGACGTACTCGATCGGCCTGATCGCGAGCCTCGACTACCTCGGGTTCGGCGTCCAGCCGCCCGCGGCCGACTGGGGGTTGATGATCCAGGAGAACCAGCCCGGCCTGAACGTCGCCCCGTGGGCGGTCCTCCTGCCCGTGCTGGTGATCGCGCTCGTGACCGTCGGCAGCAACCTCGTCACCGACGGGCTCGGCCGCGCCGTCGCCGGCGTCGACCGGAAGGTCGAGTCGTGACCGGCGACGTGCTGCGCGCGGCCGGCCTCCGCGTCGTCGTGCGGGGCGTGCGCCCGTACGCGATCGTCGAGGGGATCGATCTAGCGCTGCGGCCCGGCGACGTGTTCGGGCTGGTCGGGGAGTCGGGGTCCGGGAAAACGACCGTGGCGCTGGCGCTCCTCGGGTACCCGCGCCCGGGGACGCACCTCAGCGGCTCGGTGATGGTGGACGGCGTCGAGATGATCGGCGCCGACGAGTCCGCCCGCCGGCGGGCGCGGGGGCGGCTGATCTCCTACGTGCCCCAGGATCCGACCGCCTCGCTCAATCCGGCGCTTCGCATCGGGGTGCAGCTGCGGGAGACGCTGTCGGCGCACGCCGGCGGAAACGTGGCCCGCGACACCCGCATCCATGACGTGCTCGCCAAGGTGCATCTGCCGACGTCGCGGGAGTTTCGGGGCCGGTACCCGCACCAGCTCTCCGGCGGCCAACTCCAGCGCGTGGCGATCGCGATGGCGGTGCTCTGCCGGCCCCGCGTGCTCGTGCTCGACGAGCCGACGACGGGGCTCGACGTGACGACGCAGGGCCACGTGCTGGAGACGATCCGCGAGCTGATCGCGGCCGAGCAAGCGGCCGCCGTTTACGTCACGCACGATCTCGCCGTGATCGCGGGGTTCGCGAACCGGCTCGGCGTGATGTACGCCGGGATGCTGGTCGAGGAGGCGGCGGCCGACGTGATCGTCGGGCGGCCGGCGCATCCGTACACGCGCCGGCTGCTGCTTGCGACCCCGAGCGTGCGCGAGCGCCGGAACCTCGTGGGAATCGTCGGCGCGCCGCTCAGCCCGCGGGACCGTCAGGACGCGTGTCCCTTCGCCGCGCGGTGCGAATTTGTCGAGCCGCCCTGCACCGAGCGGCTTCCTGCGTTCGAGCCGGTGGAGCCCGATCACCGGGCGCGCTGCCTCCGGGGTGCGTTCGTGCAGGCGCTCGCCGCACAGACCTCGGCGCTGGACTCGGCGCTGTGGGGCCTCGGGGGCGCGCCCGCGAGCCGGTCCCCCGTCGTCGAAGTGCGCACGTTCTCGGCGTCGTACGGGCGCGGGCCGGTGCTGCGCGGCGTCGATCTCGCCGTGTCGGAGGGCGAGTGCCTGGCGCTCGTCGGCGAGTCGGGCAGCGGGAAGACGACGCTCGCCCGCTGCATCAGCGGGCTGCACGTCGGCCGCGCCGACGGCGCGATCCTGTTCGACGGTCAGGAGGTCCTGCTCGCCGCGAAGCAGCGGTCTGCGGAGCTGCGCCGGAGCATTCAGTACATCTTCCAGAGCCCCTACGCGTCGCTGAATCCCCGGCACAGCGTGGGGCGGGCGATCGCGCTGCCGCTCGAGATCTTCGGACTCGCCGCGTCGGATCGACGTGCGCGTGTGCGGGAGCTGCTCGGACGCGTGGCCGTGGACCCCGCCTATGAGTCGCGTTATCCCAGCCAGCTGAGCGGCGGGGAGCGGCAGCGGGTCGCGATCGCGAGGGCGCTGGCGGCCGAGCCGCGTCTCCTCATCTGCGACGAGATCACCTCGTCGCTCGACGTCTCGATTCAGGCGTCGATTCTCGAGCTGCTCGGCCGGCTGCGGCGCGACATGGGCTTGACGATCCTGTTCATCACTCACCACCTCGCGCTGGTGCGGACGATCGCGGACCGCGTGGTCATTATTCGCGACGGCCGGTTCGTCGAGCAGGGCGCGGCGGCGGACGTGCTCGACCGACCGCGCGACCCGTACACAATCGAGCTCCTCTCCAACACGCCGACGCTCGCCGCCGCAGACGCGGCGGGGTAGGCTGCGGCGGACCCGCCGGCCGCTTCGGCGCGCGCGCCGGCACCACGGCACACCCGGCGGAGGCGAGGGCATGGGGCGATTGACGCAGTGGGGCCTGCGGGGAGACAACGTCCCGTCGCTCGAGCACACGACGAAGACGGCCGTCGCCGCGGTCCTGTCGCTGAGCATCGCGCGCACCCTGCAGCTGCCGGAGGTCTATTGGGCCGCCATCACCACGCTGATCGTGATGCAGTCGACGCTCGCCGCCACGGTGGCCAACGCCGGGCAGCAGCTGGTGGGCACCACGCTCGGCGCGCTCGCGGGCGCGCTCCTGGTGTCGTCCGTCGGATCGACCGTGCTCGTGTTCGGCGCCGGCGTGTTTGTGCTGGGGCTGGCGTGCGCGGCGCTCCACTTGGAGCGCACGGCGTACCGCTTTGCCAGCGTGACGCTGGCGATTGTCATGCTGGTGGCCCGCCAGGAGCCGGCGTGGATCGGGGCGGCGCACCGGTTCATTGAGGTCGCGATCGGCATCGCCGTGGGGCTCGGCATGGCGCTCGTGTGGCCGGATCGCCGCCCGGCGCCTCCCGCATAGCGCCCGGCCGTGGACGCGGCGTGTGACCGTGCAGACAGGCGCGTATGATCCCGAAACGTCATCGTGCATCGCGGCTGACTGTGTTTCGATCACGCCTGCCAAGGGCTCCGGATGACGTCGTCGAAATCGTCAGCGCCAGCGACGTCAGTCCATGCGACGAAGACGGGGAGGCTGCCGTGACCGACCGGTACGCGTATGAGATCTGCGATGTGTTCACAGACACGCCGCTGGCGGGGAATCCCCTCGCCGTGTTCGTCGACGCACGCGCGATTCCCGAGGCCCGGCTCGCGCCGCTCGTCCGGGAGATCAACTATTCGGAGACGGTGTTCGCCTATCCCCCGAGCGGCGGGGGCCACGCCCGTATTCGGATCTTCACGCCGGCCCGCGAGGTGCCGTTCGCGGGCCACCCGGTCCTTGGTGCCGCGTGCGTCCTCGCCGCCCACCTCGGCGCCTCAGCGCTGGACGGGGATACGATCCGCCTTGAGACCGGGCGCGGCCTGGTGCCCGTGCGCCTGCGTCTGGACCATCCAGGGACGGCGTTCGGCTGGATGAGTCAGCCGCTTCCCACCGTCTCGCCGTGGCCCGATCCGGCCCCGTTGCTCGCCGCACTCGGCGTCAGCCGGTCGGCGCTGCCGATCGAGCTGTACGACAACGGCATCAAGCACGTCTACGTCGGCTTGGAGTCCGAGGATGCGGTCGCGCGCCTGTCGCCAGATCTCTCAGCGGTGGCGCGGCTCGCGCCCGACCACGGCGTCAACTGCTTCGCGGGACAGGGCCAGCGGTGGAAGACGCGATGCTTCGTCCCCGGGCACGGGGTCGCGGAGGATCCGGCGACGGGGTCCGCCGCCGGTCCACTTGCCGTGCACCTGTGCCGACACGCACGCGCCGCGTTCGGCGAGGAACTCGAGATCACCCAGGGCGTCGAGATCGGACGGCGATCCCGACTGCATGCGCGGGTGCTCGGCAGCCCAGAACGGCTCAGCGCCGTCGAAGTCGGCGGTGCGGCCGTGATCGTCGGCCGCGGCGAGTTCCGCGTGTAGCGCGAGTCGCCGCGTGGCGAAGACATCGTTCGACGGGCACCTCAACGTCGTGTCGTGACGATCACCGCGGAAGCTTTGCCTAGCAATAAATATGAGAAATAGTTTCGCGACGATCACCGGGATTTTACGGGTCGTTTCGACACGCCCGTTATCAGTCCGTTAGGCGGTTGTACCTCACGCGCTCGCTGAGAAAAACGGTAAGACTGATTGACGTCTCCGACGAGCCGCGCACAATCTCAAACAATGTGTCCGGGGAACAACGAGAGCGCAGGGAAGCGGCGCAACACCCGCACCCGTAAGGGGAGTCTCACACTCCGGCGAACGTTGACGGAAGTATATGGAACACGCCTCTTGACTCACGCTTGTGCTTCCCACGGCGTGGTCAAAGTCCCCTGTCGATCTGCCACGTTGCACGTTGTGGTAACCTGCCCCGATACGTTCGTCCCTCCTCCAGCGCTTCTAAGTGTCCAAGTCAGCCGCCCATCTGGTCCTGTCTTACGTGGACCGAGGTTGTAACTCACATACGTTGTAAAGACGTGCGCCGTGCACGTTGCCCCCGGCTCGGTCTGGATGACGATGATTACTTGCTCTCCATGGTGTACTGGGGAATTGTTGGACACGAGACTGATGTCCAGATTCGCTGCCAAGGCGATTACGCTTGAGCCAGCAACCAGTCCGAGAACGATCAGTCCGGAAAGTCCTCTTCGCATGTTTCACCTCTGCCCCCGCCTCGCCGGTTCGATGTAGATGGAGAGTTCCGTTTAGACGTCTGCCCTCCTCCGTCGGTGGGGTCCTCCCCGATAACTCCCCGAAAGCCCGCTTGTGCTCTCTCGGGACCTTTAGCACTCGGCACAACCGCACTTGCACAAAGGCAGTCTTAGATGCAT